>NZ_CM177756.1:967500-5767500 GCF_058314695.1 Bradyrhizobium sp. T-12
CAAGAAGCACGGCTTTGCCGGCTATGACGAGTACAACAACGTCGTGGACAATATCAGCCTGGTGATCGGCGGCTTCGATCCCGCGACCAAGAAATATGTCGGTACCGACGCCGTGATCAAGGCTCAGATCGCGCAAGTCCAGGCCGACAAGAAGATGCCGGCCAAGGACAAGAAGGAAGCGCTCGACGAGCTCAACGAAGCGCTGAAGACGCCGGCGCCTCAGGTCGAGAACAAAGGCAATATCGATCTCGTCGCCAAGTACTACGACAAGCTGGTCGCCGCGCTCGGAGACGAGGAAAACTGAAGATACTTGTGGTGCGTTGTTCGCGCCGCGCATGCCCCCCGTACGAAACTGTTTCTCGTCATCCCCAGTCTCGTAGGGTGAGCAAAGCGAAGCGTGCCCGGGCGTCTGTCTAAGTTGAAAGAACGTGGGCACGGCGCTGTCGCGCCTTTGCCGACCCTGCGTGAGCCGTTCAATGGCAAAAGCCCCGGAGACATCTCCGGGGCTTTCGTCGTTTTGGACTTCGCTGTGCCTTGCAGTTATGTCCGTGTCCGCATCCGCATCATGAAGCTGTCGAAGCTGAGCTCGGCGACTTGCATCCAGGCCAGCGAGTCGGCGCGGTATGCCGTCAGGCTCGCATACATCTTGCCGAAATGCGGATTGCTCTTGGCGAGATCGGCGTAGATTTCGTTGGCCGCGCCGTAGCAGGCCTCGAGCACCTCCTGCGGGAACGGCTTGAGCGTCGCGCCGGCCGCCAGGAGTCGCTTCAGCGCCGGCGGGTTGACCGAGTCGTATTTGCCGGTCACCCAGGTGAAGGTGTCGAGCGAGGCCGCGGAGATCGCCGCCTGATAGTGCTTCGGCAGCGCGTTCCACTTTTCGAGATTCATGAGGTTGTGGCCCTGGCCGGTGCCTTCCCACCAGCCCGGATAATAATAGTACTTTGCGACCTTCACGAAGCCGAGCTTCTCGTCATCATAAGGGCCGACCCACTCCGCCGCGTCGATCGTGCCCTTCTCCAGCGCGGGATAGATGTCGCCGGCCGCGATCTGCTGCGGCACGCCGCCGAGTTTTGCGATGATGGTGCCGGCGAAGCCGCCGACACGGAATTTCAGGCCTTTGAGATCGTCGATGGTCTTGATCTCCTTGCGAAACCAGCCGCCCATCTGGGCACCGGTCGAGCCCGTCGGCACGCTGATCGTATTGTACTCCTTCAGGAGATCGTTGAGCATGTCCTGGCCGCCGTTCCATATAAGCCAGGAAATGTGTTGGCGCGTATTGAGACCGAACGGCAGCGACGTGCCGAAGGTGAACGCCGGGTTCTTGCCCCAATAATAATAGAGCGCCGTATTGCCCATCTCGACGGTGCCGTTCGAGACGGCGTCGAGCACTTGCAGACCCGGCACGAGCTCACCGGCCGCAAAGGGCTGGATCTGGAATCGATTGTCGGTGATCTCGGCAACGCGCTTGCAGAAATATTCGCAGCCGCCATAGAGCGTATCGAGCGATTTCGGCCAGCTTGCAGCCAACCGCCATTTCACTTCGGGCATCGATTGCGCAACGGCCGGCGCGGCTACCGCTGTGCTCGCAGCGAGACCGACGCCCGTTGCTTTCAGGAAATCACGACGTTTCATGCGTATCCCTCCAATGTGCCGATTGCTCGACTTAGGGAACGATCTTGATGTCGTCTTGGCTTCGCCGATAATCGACGTTGTTTTGTGACGATAGGAATGTATGCGGCGGCCCTTGAGGGCTTCTTCGTGGATTCCGTGCGTTGCGGCTCCGGCGGGGAGGATGGCGGGTCGTCTTGCGATAAGCAAGCGTTGCGGCATCGCTCGCAGTTGCGAAGGCGGCGATCAGCGCCGATGCCTACGAGAGCTGCGCTCAACGGAAGAAGCCCCGGAGCTATCCCCGGGGCTTCTCCGACTTTAGTCGTGGAGGCGGTGACCTTACGTCTTGGCCCGCATCCGCGCCATGAAGCCGTCGAAGCTGAGCTCGGCGACCTGGGTCCAGGGCAGCGAGTCGTTCTTGAAAGCATTCATGCTGGCGAGCATCTTGCCGAAATGCGGGTTGGTCTTGGAGAGGTCGGCATAGATCTCGTTAGACGCGTTGTAGCAGGCTTCGAGCACCTCCTGGGGGAAGGCCTTGAGAATGGCGCCACCCACAATGAGCCGCTTCAGGGCCGGAGCGTTCACTGCGTCATACTTTCCGGTGATCCAGGTGAAGGTGTCGCGAGACGCCGCGTCGATCGCCGCCTGATAGTGCTTGGGCAGCGAATTCCACTTTTCGATATTCATGATGTTGTGGCCCTGGCTCGTGCCTTCCCACCAGCCGGGATAATAGTAGTACTTAGCCACTTTCGCGAAACCGAGCTTTTCATCGTCGTAGGGACCGACCCATTCGGCCGCGTCGATCGTGCCCTTCTCGAGCGCCGGGTAGATGTCGCCGCCGGCGAGCTGCTGCGGCACGCACCCGAGCTTGGCGAGAATGGTGCCGGCAAAGCCGCCGATACGCATCTTCAGGCCCTTGAGATCGTCGATCGATTTGATCTCCTTTCTGAACCAGCCGCCCATCTGCGCGCCGGTCGAGCCGGTCGGAATGCCGTAGACGTTGTATTCCTTGAGGAGGTCGTTGACGAGTTCTTGCCCGCCGCCCCAGAGCAGCCAGGAGATCTGCTGGCGCGTGTTCAAGCCGAACGGCAGCGCGGTGGCGAAGGTGAAGGCGGGGTTCTTGCCCCAATAGTAATAAAGCGCGGTGTTGCCGATCTCGACGGTGCCGTTTGATACGGCATCCAGGACCTGCAGGCCGGGGACGATCTCGCCGGCTGCAAACGGCTGAATCTGAAACTTGTTGTCGGTGATGGCGGCTACTTGCTTGCAGAAATATTCACAGCCGCCGTAGAGCGTATCGAGCGACTTCGGCCAGCTCGTGGCATAGCGCCACTTGATCTCGGGGGAGCTTTGCGCGATCGCGGGCGCGGCGACGGCGGTGCTGGCGGCCAGGCTGGCGCCCGTCACCTTGAGAAAATCACGACGTTTCATGCGTATCCCTTCCATTGCGTCGATGCGTCGAGCAGAAGCGATCTTGATGTCGTTTCGTCGAGGATCGACGTTCTTTTGTTGAAATGGTCTAGGCGTTCCCGAATGGCCCTGAGGGGCTCTTGTTGCTGGAATCCGAGCGTTGCGGTTCCGTCAGCAAGGATGACCGTTCGTTGCCCGATAATCAAGCGATCTGCATCTCGCGACTGCGAAGCGTGCCAGACACAAGTCGGAACCGTCAGCAGCCTGCTAGACCATGACGCAATTATCAAAGAGGAAGCGCGCAATGACGGGCAAGAAGGTGGTGGTCGCCGGTGCGACCGGTCTCGTTGGCAACGCCGCCTTGCGGCACTTCGGCGCGTCGGAGCCTTGCGAGATCGTGGCGCTGTCGCGGCGAAGACCGCGCAACCTCTATGGCGCCCGCCACGTCCCGATTGACCTCACCAGTGCCGCGGATTGCCGCCGCGCGGCGGCCGAGTTCGCGGGCGCCACCCATCTGGTCTACGCCGCGCTCTACGAAGCGCCGCAGCTCGTCGATGGCTGGCGCGATGAGCAACAGATCAAGATCAACGACCAGATGCTGCGCAACCTGATGGGCGAGCTTGAGCCGGCGGCGCCCGGGCTCAAACATGTCGCCCTGTTGCAGGGGACCAAGGCATACGGCGTCCATGTCCGCCCCCTGACCGTGCCGGCGCGCGAGGGCCGCTCCGAAATGTATGAGCAGCCCAATTTCTATTGGGCCCAGGAAGACTTCCTGCGCGAGCTCCAGAAGGGAAAGGCCTGGCACTGGAGCATTTTGCGCCCCGTCCTGATCGTCGGTCTCGCCATGGGCGGCGCGATGGATCTGATCCCGCCTCTCGGCGTCTACGCCGCGATGCTGCGCGAGCAGGGCCGGCCGCTGGATTTTCCCGGCGGCGCCCCGCGTGTGGGGCAGGCCGTCGATGTCGATCTCCTCGCCCGCGCGATCGCCTGGTCGGGCGAAGCGGGGACGGCGCGGAACGAGGCCTTCAACGTCACCAATGGCGATGTCTTTACCTGGGAAAACATCTGGCCCGCCGTGGCCGACGCGCTGGAGATGAAGCCCGGCAAGCCGGTGCCGCTCTCACTTGCAAAGGAGTATCCGAACTGGATCGACGTTTGGGACGAGCTGCGGGCCAGGCACAACCTCGTCTCGCCCGGTCTCGCTGACTTCGTCGGCCTCTCATTCCAGTACGCCGACTACAGCATGCGCTACGGCCACACGGAATCCGGCCCGCCCTCGATCGTCTCCACCGTGAAGATCAACCGCGCTGGCTTCACCGAGATGATGGACACGGAAGACATGTTCAGGAAGTGGTTTCGGCAAGCGAAGCAAGAGAGATTGTTGCCGTAACGCTTGTTGTGATGGCGGCGCAACTGTCTCTCCGCAAAAGCCGTCATGCCCGGGCTTGTCCAGGGCCATTCCCGTATTTTGCGCCGCAAGGAGGCGTGGATGGCCGGGCCATGACGCGGCGGAGGTCTCACTGCTCCTTCGCGAACGCGGCCTCCATGGCCTTGCGCGTCTTCACCGTCTCGTTGCCGGGATCGAACTCGACATCGCTCCAGCGCACCACCGCGCCGTGCGCCACGTCATGCTTCAGCTTCACGCGGTGGGCGAGGCCAATCGGCAGGGCGCCCGCCTTCAGGCTCGCGGCTGCCGGTACCAGCTTGCCCCACACCGTGTAGCCGCCTTCGCCGTCCAGCATCTCGCCCGCGCGCAAATTGCGCTTGGCTACCGCAGCGACGTCGCCGCGGAAGCCGCTCGCCTGTCCGGTCGGCTCGCCGCGCAGTGCCGCCGACAACACCGAGATGTTCAGCTCGAGCCCGATCAGATGATAGGGCTTGTACATCGCCGCATAGCGTCCGCTGGCATCGGTCTTCAGGCCATATTGCCGGAAGCAGTCGGCGGCATAATCGTTCGGCGCCTCCAGCACCACATAGACGCCCCAGCGCAGGTCGCGGAATACCGGCCGGCCGTCGCGCTCGAGCGAGGAGACGACCTCGACCACGCCGGGCCGGTCCAGCACGCCGCCGCGCGAACGCGGCCGCATGATATGCGGCAGATCGTCGACGCCGCAGGGCGGAAACAGCAGCCCGTCGGCGGGCACGTCGAGCGTGCAGGCATTGGCGATGGCAGCCATCTCGATGGCCGATTTGGTGCCGTCGAGAAACGAGTTGAACATCTGCGGATTCATGCCGGCCGACTGCGCTTCGCCTGCGGTCAGGCCGTAATGATGCCAGACGCCGTCAGGCGTCACGTCGTGATAGGCCGGCAGATATTTCGTGCCCTTGCCGGCGGCGACCACGCGAAAACCGGTCGCGCGTGCCCAGTCGACCATCTCGGCCGTCAGCGCCGGCTGGTCGCCATAGGCGAGCGAATAGACCACGCCGGCCTTGCGTGCTTCCTCGGCGAGCAGCGGACCTGCCAGCACGTCGGCTTCGACATTCACCATCACGATGTGCTTGCCCGCGGCGATCGCGGCGCGCGCGTGGCGGATCCCAACGGCGGGATTTCCGGTCGCTTCCACCACCACGTCCATCGCGCCGCCGGCAATGGCCCGCGCGCCGTCGTCGGTGAAGACCGTCTTCGCGATGAGCTCGGCACTCCAGCCGACGGTGCGGCACGCCTCGCGCGCGCGGTCGCGGTCGAGATCGACGATGATCGGCACCTCCAGCCCCGGCGTATGCGGCACCTGCGCCAGAAACATCGAGCCGAATTTGCCCGCACCGATCAATGCGACACGGACAGGCTTGCCGGCGGACGCGCGGGCCTGGAGGAGGCGGAAGAGATTCATGGGGGATGTCCTGCGGAGCTATCGTGTCCCGGACGCGGTGCGGCGCGAAGTGCCGCTCCGCTGAGCCGGGACCTGGAGAGAAAATCATCGATACAGTATGGGCCCCGGCCCTGCAGCGCACCGCTGAAGAAGCGCTGCGCTGCGTCGGGGCACGAGACCTGTCTACTCCGCCGCCTGCCGCGGCGCACGGGCAAGCCGCACCAGCGCATCGTCATCCACCGTCTTGATCGGCGCAAAATCGCGATGGGCGATGTAGTCCGGTCGCGTCGGGGTGCGAATGTAGTTCGAGACCGCATTCAGCGTCAGGTACACGATCTTGCGCGGATAGGGCGTGATGTTGCCTGCCGAGCCATGCACGAGATTGCCGTGGAACATCAGCATGCCGCCGGGCTTGCCGGTCGGCGCGACGATGCCGCCCTGCGCGACGAGCCGCGTCACCGTTGCTTCGTCCAGCGTCCATAGCGGATAGGAGGTGGTGGCGAGGTCGTGCGAGGCCTCGAGATCGCCGGCGTTCTGGCTGCGCGGCACCAGCATCAGGGGTCCGTTGATCGGCATCACCTCGTCGAGGAAGATCGCGATGTTCATCGCCCGCGGCTCCGGCATGCCGTCGTCGCGCTTCCAGGTGCCGTAATCCTGGTGCCATTGCCAGACGTCGCCGGTGAAGGCCGATTTCGCGTTGATCTTGAACTGGTGCATGTAGACAGGCTCGCCGAACAATTGCTCGACCGGGTCGATCATCCGCGGATGGGCGCCGAGGATGCCGAACGCCTCGTTATAGAGATGCGCGGCAAACGCGGTGCGCGGCGCGCCGCTCTTCTCGCGCCAGACTTCCGGCCGGTTGGTGTCGTAGATGCCGACCGCCTCGCGCGCGAGCAGATCGACCTCCTCCTGGGCGAACAGCTCGGGCAGGAACAGCCAGCCCTCGCGGTGGAAGAACTCCAATTGCTCTTGCGACAGTTTCATGGGTCGTCCTCCTTGATTTTGTCATTCTGCTTATTGTTGTCATTCCGGGGCGTGCGAAGCACGGGCCCGGAATGACGGCGCGACTACGCCGCCGCCTCCGTCGTCCTCAATCTCTCCTCAGTCATTCGCCCCGCCGTCTGCGCATGCGCCAGCGCCGCGCGCTCGGCCGCGCTCGCATCGCCTGCGAGAATGTGCCCGGCGATCTCCGCGTGCTCCGCCCAGGCGCTGCCGCGATAGTCGAGCTCCGACAGCACCGTCGCCATCGAGCGGCGCATATGCGGCCATTGCGGCGCGATCGTCTCCTCGATCACGGGATTGCCGGCGAGCTGATAGATCGCGCGGTGAAAATCGACGTCGAGCGTGATGAGCTCGGCGAGTGGTGTCGCGCGGTCGATGCGGCCGCCGGCGGCCAGCGCCGCTTCCAACCGCGCGCGGCCTGTTGCGTCGTATCCCGCGCGCGTCGTCGCAAGCCGCGCGGCGAGCGCATCGATTGCCCCGCGCACCTCGTAGAGCTGGCGGATCCGTGAGGGATCGAGCTGGGTGACTTCGAAGCCGCGCTTGCCGCTTTCGGCGACGAGGCCTTGCCGATGCAGCAGATGTAGCGCGTGCGACACCGGCTGGCGCGACACGCCGAGCCTGTCGGCGAGCTCGTTCTGCCGGATGCGCTGGCCGGGCTCCAGCGTGCGGTCGGAGATCGCCTCCAGGATGCGCGCATAGACCTGGTCGATCAGGTTCGGAAGCGGGTCGAGGGGGATCACGCCGGTAGCTCCGACAGCCAATGGGAATACGGAATTCCGTATTCGAAGCTACGCTTCGTGAGGTGGGGCGGTCAAGCGGTATCGGAGGGTGACGGAATGACTTCTCGCCTGTTCGAGTAAGTCATTGATATTCCTAGGTCAGTCTACTGTGCATGGGGTTGTTTTCGCAGAATTGCGCCAGCCTCACCCCTCGAGCACCTCCACGTCCAGTGCGGCGACCTGCTCCGGGTCGGCCAACGCCTCGATCCCAACGATACGGTCGTCCCTGAACATCACGCGCAGCGCGATGCGCAGCCGTCCGCCGAGGATGACGGCCACTCCGATCTTGCCATCGACCAACGCCGTTCGTGCAGCCTGGGCACGGCCCTTGTAGAGCTGCGCCACCGCGTTCGCGCCGCGGATCTCGGCCAGCGTGCCGAGCCGCACCGCGGCCTGGTCGGCGCGGAAGACGACGTCGGGATCGAGCGCGGCCAGCAGCCCCTCGAAATTGCCCTCGCGCGACGCCTTGAGGAAGGCATCGACGATTGCGCGCTGGCGCGACTGGTCCGTTTCGGGCACCGGCGCGCCCTGCACGCGTCGCCGCGCCCGGCTGGCGAGCTGCCGTGATGCGTCGACCGATCGGCCGACAATCGGCGCGATCTCCTCGAAGGGCACGGCGAACATGTCGTGCAGCACGAAGGCGAGCCGCTCCGCAGGCTGCAGTGTCTCCAGCACGACGAGCAGCGCCGCACCGACGGAGTCAGCCATCTCGGCCTCGCGCAGCGGCCCCTCGTCGGCCGGCTCCGGCACATCCGGGCCCATCGGCTCTTCCTTGCGCGATTTCCGCGGGCGCAGCATGTCGAGGCAGATGCGCGCGACCACGGTGGTGAGCCAGCCGCGGAGGTTCGCGATATCAGACATGTCGTAGCGGCTGACCCGCAGCCAGGCCTCCTGCACGGCATCGTCGACCTCGGCGCGGGAGCCGAGCATCCGGTAGGCCACCGCGCGCAGATGGTCCCTGCTGGCCTCGAATTGCTCAGTGAGAAGATTTTCTTCAGTCATCGGTCACATTCCCTCGTCGCGATCCGTCATGCACATGACGAAGCCAATCCGGCCAATGTGACCGGAACCTTCGAAATTCGAGCGATGGAGACGAAAAAGATGCACGCCCGCATGAATCACCCCGTGATGGTCCTTCCCGAAGCCATGAATGTCTTGCAGTCCCTCGGCAATCTCACCAAGCAGGGCCTGCCGGAAAAGCTTTTGGAACTGGTGCACCTGCGCGCCAGCCAGATCAACGGTTGCAGCGTCTGTGTCGACATGCATCCCAGGATCGCCCGCAAGCTGGGTGAGACCGACGAGCGCCTGTTCGCCGTGTCCGCCTGGCGCGATGCGCCCTATTTCACCGATGCCGAGCGCGCCGCGCTGGCACTGGCGGAGGCCGTCACGCGTCTTGCCGATCGCGAGGATCCGGTGCCGGATGCGGTCTGGAGCGAGGCCGACAAGCATTTCGACGAACGCGAGCTCGCAACGCTGATCCTCTCGATCGCCACCATCAATGTCTGGAACCGGCTGAACGCAGCGATCAAGATGCCGGTCGGCGTGTGGAAGGTATAGGTTTTCTTTCTTCGCCTCTCCCCGCTTGCGGGGAGAGGCCGGCCGCTGGCGCCGACCCCGTTACAAGCTACGCCGCCAAGAACCTGTTCACGACCTCGCCGAACCCCAGCGGGTCCTGCTCGAACATCCAGTGGCCGGCGTTGGGAATGACCGCCGTCTCAGCTCCCGCGATATGCTCGGCCAGCACGCGCCACATTACCGACAGGCTGCCGGTGGTGGCCCCGCCGCCGATCAGCAGCGTTGGCGTCCGGATCGCCTGCGCATCGTTCAGCGTGTAGGGCCGGCGCTGCTCGTTGATCTGGCCGAGGAAGGTCAGGGCGTTGTCGCGCAGCTGCTGCTTGGCGGCGGCCGGCACGCGGCGCCATGAACCGTCACCCTCGATGCCCTCATAGAAATTCTGCAGCGCGCCCTCGATATCGCCGGCGCGGATCATTTCGACCGAGCGCGCGGTGCGCGCCGCGAGCGGCGGATGTGCGGGCGTGCCTTCGGGCAGCGGCAGGCTGGCATCGAGATCGCCGCCCGGCTCGGCCAGCACCAGTTTCCGCAAGAGATCAGGCCGTGCCTGCGCCACGCGGAAGGCGATGTGGCCGCCGCGCGAATGGCCCATCAGATCCACGGGTGTAGGCCTCACCTGCTCGATGAACGCGATCACATCGGCAACGTGCTGCGCCATCTTGTAGTCGTCGCCGACGGCGCCCCAATGCTCGGGAAAGAAGTGCCGCAGGCTGACCGAGATCACCCGATGGGCCTTCGACAATGGGCCGAGCACCGAATACCAGGTGCGGAAGTCGCCGAGCGTGCCGTGCACGCAGACCAGCGGCGGCCCGCTTCCAACCTCGAGATAGGCCATGTCGTAGTCGTTGACGCGGAATGACTGCATGATCAGCTCGCCAGAAAATCGAGGACGATTTCAGAGTATTTCTGCGGCGCCTGTTCGAACATCGGATGCGTCGCGTTCGGGATGATCGCGGTCTTGGAATAGGGCACATGCGCTGCGAGCGCATGCAGCACCTTTGGCAAGAGGCCCTTGGTCCGCGCGCCCAGGATGAACAGCGTCGGCATCTTGATCGATTCCGCATCCGCCCTGGAGAAAGGCGGGCGATTGTCGCGGACCTGGCCGATCAGGGTGTAAGCATTGTCGCGCAAATTCTGCTTCACCATGGCCGGCAGCCGCGGCCAGGTGCCGGCGCCTTCCAGCGTGTCGACGAAGACGGCAAGGCCGCCATCGACATCACCGGCGGCGATCTTCTCGGCCGACGCCGTGAAGCGCGCCAGCAGCGGCGAGGGGCCGCCGACGTAATCCGGATCGAGGCTCGCATCGAGCTCGCCGCCGGGCTCCGCCAGGACGAGCCGGCGCAACAGATCAGGGCGGGCTTGCGCGACGCGGAAGCAGATGTGTCCGCCGCGGGAATGGCCCATCAGGTCGACGGGCCCGAGGTCGAGCGTCTCGATGAAGGTGATGACGTCCTGGACATGCTGGGCGATCGAATAGGTGTCGCCCATGCCGTCCCAGCGTTCCGGAAAGAAATGCCGCAGGCTGACGGCGATCACGCGACGCTGCTGCGTCAGCGGCCCGAGCACGCAACCCCAGACGCGGAAGTCGTTGAGCGAGCCGTGCACGCAGACCAGCGGCGGCCGGCCTCGGTCTTCGCCCGCGTCGAGATAGGGCATGTCGTAACCGTTGACGTGGAGGCTTTGCATTCGGGACTCGCGAGGCAGGCGGAACTGCTGTGCAAGATTCCCGGAAACCGGGTGGATCGCAACTATTTCCAAGCCTAGATTGTGGCTCAGCACACAATGGGGGCATGCGACAAGGACGCTAGCTCAGGAACCAAGCCATGACCGACCAGCATTTTGCCCTGTTCGACACCAGGATCGGCCTCTGCGCCGTCGCCTGGGGCCCGCGCGGCATCAACGGCACGCAATTGCCCATGGGTGGCGAGCAGAAGATCCGCACCCGCATCAGCCAGCGCCACGCTGACGCCGTCGAGACCGAGCCGACCGCGGAGGTGCGAGAGGCGATCGACCGCATCGTCAAGCTGCTCGCGGGCGAGCCGGACGACCTCACCGATATCGAGCTCGATCTCGACGGTGTGCCCGAGTTCAATCGCGGCGTCTACGAGATCGCCCGCGCCATTCCGCCAGGCAAGACCATCACCTATGGCGACATCGCCAAGCAGCTCGGCGGCGTGCAGCTGTCGCGTGATGTCGGCCAGGCGCTCGGCCGCAACCCATGCCCGATCGTGGTGCCCTGCCACCGGGTGCTCGCGGCCGGCAACAAGCCCGGCGGCTTCTCGGCGAATGGCGGCGTGGTGACGAAGCTGAAGATGCTCGAGATCGAAGGCGCGCTGGTGAACCACACGCCGAGTCTGTTCGATTGAGGTTCAAGGTGTCGTGCCCCGGCTCAGCAGTACGGCACGAAGTGCTGCACTGCTGAGCCGGGGGCCAGCATCTTGGCGAGATGGGTCCCGGCTCTGCGGTGCACTGCTCCGCGCTGCACCGCGTCCGGGACACGAATCCTCACCTAGATCTTCGCCGTCGTCTTCGGCCAATATTTGTCGCGCAGATGCCGCTTGACCAGCTTGCCGGTCGGCGTGCGCGGCAACTCGGGCTCGAAATCGATCGAACGCGGGCACTTGATGGCGGAGAGGCGGCCCTTGCAATAGGCGATCAGGTCGGCCTCCAGCGCCTTGCCGGCGCGGCTCATGTCGTGCGGCTGCACCACCGCCTTGACCTCTTCGCCCATTTCCTCGTTCGGGACGCCAAACACCGCGACGTCGGCGACGTCGGGGTGGGTGATCAGCACGTCCTCGGTCTCCTGCGGGTAGATGTTCACTCCGCCGGAGATGATCATGTAGGACTTGCGGTCGGTGAGATAGAGGAAGCCATCCTTGTCGAGGTAGCCGACATCGCCGAGCGTCGACCAGCCCTTTGCGTTGTAGGCCTTCTTCGTCTTCTCGGGGTCGTTGTGATAGGTGAACGCCGGTGCGTCGGCGAAGTAGACCGTGCCGATCTCGCCCGTCGGTTGCTCCTCGTCATTCTCATCGAGGATCTTGATCTTGCCGACCACGGCGCGGCCGACGCTGCCGCGATGCGCCAGCCATTCCTTGGAGCTGCAGACCGTGACGCCATTGCCCTCCGAGCCCGCGTAATACTCGATCAGGATCGGCCCCCACCATTCGATCATCTTTGCCTTGACGTCGACCGGACACGGAGCTGCGGCGTGAATGGCGCCCTTGAGCGTGGAGACGTCGTATTTGGTGCGAACGTCGTTCGGCAGCTTCAGCATCCGCACGAACATGGTCGGCACCAGCTGTGATTGCGTGACCTTGTACTTCTCGACCAGCTTCAGGAACTCTTCGGCGTCGAAGTGCTCCATGATGATGGAGGTGCCGCCGAGCACGATTGCCATCATGTTGAAGCGCAGGGGAGCTGCGTGATAGAGCGGCGCCGGTGACAGATAGGTGCTCTCCGCGTTCATGCCGCACATGTCGGCGCAGAGCACGCGCAGCAGCGGATTCGGCTCGTCGATCGTCTTGCCCTCGAAGGCCTTCTTGACGCCCTTGGGCCGGCCGGTGGTACCCGACGAATACAGCATGTCGTAGCCAGCGATCTCATCGGCAATCGGCGTGACCGGCTGGCTTGCTGCTTCCTTGTCATAGGAGCGGAAGCCCGGCAGAGGCTCGTCCATCATGTAGAAGATCGGCTCGCCGGCGGCGCCCTTGATCAGGCCCTTGATCTGGTCGGCGCATTTCGGTGTGGTGATCACGACCTTGGCGCCGCAATCGGCGATGATGTAGTCGATCTCGTCCTGCTTCAGGTAGCGGCTGATCGCGGTATAATAGAGCCCGCTGCGCTGCGCGGCCCAGCACAGCTCCATGAAGGCAAGCCGGTTCTCCATCAACAGCGCGATGTGGTCGCCGGCCTTGAGGCCCAGCGAACGGAACAGGTGCGCGCCCTGGTTCGAGAGCTCGTCGAGCTCGCGATAGGTGATCGCCTTGCCGGTGCCGGCCATCTGATAGGCGATCTTATTCGGCGTGGTGCGGGCGTGGACGGAGGGGTGAGTCATGGCGTTTCCTCACAACGCGAATGGCGAGCAGCGAATGGCGAATAGGGGAGAAGGGCAATCGCTCTTCGCCTACTCACCATTCGCTACTCGCCATTCACTGCTTGCTTTTGTTCTTCTTACAGTCGTTCGACGATCGTGACGTTGGCCATGCCGCCGCCTTCGCACATGGTCTGCAGGCCATAGCGCTTGCCGCGTTGGTGCAGGGCGTGGACCAGCGTCGTCATCAGCTTGGTGCCGGAGCCGCCGAGCGGATGGCCGAGCGCGATGGCGCCGCCGTTGACGTTGAGACGCTCGGGATCGGCGCCCGTGGTCTTCAGCCAGGCGGTCGGCACCGAGGCGAAGGCCTCGTTGACCTCGAACAGGTCGATGTCGCCGATCTTCATGCCGGCCTTCTCCAGTGCGCGCTTGGTCGCATGCAGCGGCGCGTCCAGCATGATCACGGGATCGCCGCCCATCATGGTCATGTGATGGATGCGCGCCAGCGGCTTGACGCCGAGCTGCTTCAGGCCCTTTTCATTCACCACCATGACGCCGGAAGCGCCGTCGCAGATCTGGCTGGCACTGGCGGCGCTGAGCTTGCCGTTCTCTGCGATCAGCTTGACACCCTTGATGCCGTCGAGCGTGACGTCGAAGCGGATGCCTTCGTCGATGTGGTGGGTGTCCTTGGAGCCGTCGGCGCGGGTGATTTCGAGCGGCACGATCTCCTTCTTGAAGTGGCCGGCCTGCGTCGCCGCGATCGCGCGCTGATGGCTGTTAAAGGAATATTGGTCGAGCTCATCCTTGGAGAGGCCGTATCGCTCCGCCATCATCTCGGCGCCGGTGAATTGGCTGAACACGATGTTGGGATACTTCGCTTCGATGCCCGGGCTCTTGTAATTGCCGAAGCCGTTCTTGGCCGGAAGCTGCGAGGACAGGCCCATCGGCACGCGCGTCATCGATTCCACGCCGGCGGCGATCACGACATCCATCGTGCCGGACATCACCGCTTGGGCTGCGAAGTGCAGCGCCTGCTGCGAGGAGCCGCATTGGCGGTCGATCGAGGTGCCGGGCACGCTCTCCGGCAGCTTCGAGGCCATGATCGCGTTGCGCGCAACGTTGTTGGACTGCTCGCCGACCTGCATCACGCAGCCCATGATCACGTCCTCGACCTGGGCGGGATCGACCTTGGTGCGATCGACCAACTCGTCCAGCACCTTCGCGGCGAGGTCAGCCGGATGCCAGCCGGCGAGGCGGCCCCCCTTGCGCCCGCCGGCGGTACGCGCGGCGGCGACGATGTAAGCCTCGGCCATGTCGGTTTCTCCCTGAATTCTTGCTTGGGTTGGTTGTCGGGGACGGATTTAAGGGACGGGAGATCGTTTAGTCAATCGATCAATTAACTCTTGTGATGAGGCGCTGCTTGGGCTTATCTGCGCCCCGCTTCGAGCGGCAAACAGGGATCTTCCGTGGCGACCAGCGTACCGAACAGGCTCCCCAGCGGGAAGAATTCCACGGCGGAGAAATTGCTCGTGGCCGCGAGCGAGCTGATGATCGAGCGCTCCTCGATCGAGATCTCGCTGTCAGACATCGCGCAGAAGTCGGGCGCCAACGCCGCATTGGTCAAATATCATTTCGGCAACAAGGACGGCCTCCTGCTGGCGCTGCTCGCGCGCGATGCGGCGACCGAAATGTCCAATCTCGAATATTTGCTGGCGCAGCCGATCAATTCGACGGCGAAGCTGAAGCTGCACATCGCCGGCATCATCCGCGCTTATCACCGCTTCCCCTATATGAACCGGCTGATCCACTATCTCCTGCACGAGACCAGCGGGAGCTCAGCCGATGAAGTCTCGAAATTCTTCGTCGCCCCGCTCTTGGATTTCCACCGCCGGCTGCTCGCGGAAGGCGTGAGCCGCGGCGAATTCCGCCAGACCGATCCGGTGCTGTTCTACACCAGCCTGATAGGCGCCTGCGATCATTTGTTCTTCGGACGGCACGCGATGTCCCGCGCGACCGGCGTCGGCCCTGTTACCGACGACGTCTGCCGGCAATATATCAAGCACATGGAAACGCTGATCTGCGGCGGCATCCTCACGCAAGCCGGGGAAGCTGCCGCGGCCGGATAATCCGGCCATCACTCTCAAGTCTAGAGAAGAAACGCCCAAGGAAAGGTGCCTGTCATGGAATTGAAAGATGTAGCCGTTCTCATCACCGGCGGTGGTTCGGGCCTCGGTGAAGCCACCGCTCGCGCCATGGCGGCCAAAGGCGCCAAGATCGGCGTGATCGATCAGAACAAGGAGAACGCCGAGAAGGTCGCCGCCGAGGTGAAGGGCGTCGCGCTGCATGCCGACGTCACCAGCGAGGAGCAGATCAAGGCGGCAATCGCGAAAGCAGAAGCCGCGCACGGTGTCGCGCGCGTGCTGATGAACTGCGCCGGCATCGGCGGCTCGCAGCGCATCGTCGGCCGCGACGGCGTCTATCCGCTGGAGAAGTTCGCGCGCATCATCAACGTCAATCTGATCGGCACCTTCAACTGCCTGCGCCTGTTCGCCGAGCGCCTCGTCACGATCGAGCCCGTCGGCGAGGAGCGCGGTGTCATCATCAACACGGCGTCGGTCGCGGCTTACGAAGGCCAGATCGGCCAGATCGCCTATTCGGCTTCGAAGGGCGGCGTCGTCGGCCTCACCCTGCCGGCCGCGCGCGACCTCGCGAGCCAGAAGATTCGCGTCAACACCATCGCGCCCGGCCTGTTCTTCACGCCGCTGCTGATGGGCTTGAACGAGGAGGCCCGCAAGAGCCTGGGCGCCCAGGTGCCGCATCCCTCGCGCCTCGGCGATGCCAAGGAATACGGCGCGCTCGCCGTGCACATCGTCGAGAACGCGATGCTCAACGGCGAAACCATCCGTCTCGACGGTGCGATCCGGATGGCGCCAAGGTAGCTTCTTCCTTCTCCCCTTGTGGGAGAAGGTGGCGCGAAGCGCCGGATGAGGGGTTCTCTCCGAAGTCTCATCTGTGGAGACAGACCCCTCACCCAAGCGAGCATGTTGCAACGAGATACGTGCCCTCTTCCACAAGGGGAGAGGGCGCAGTAACAGCCATCTTCCGCGCGGATATGAGAGGCATGCATGTCCCAACCGCTGCTGATCGAGCATGACGATGGCGTTGACCGGGTAACGCTCAATCGTCCCGAACACCTCAACGCGCTCGATCCGGCGCTGATCGACGCGCTCAACGTTTATTTCCTGGGCCTGCAGCGCAATCGCGACACGCGCGTCGTGGTGCTCAGAGGCGCCGGCAAGAATTTCTGCGCCGGCCTGGATCTCAAGGCCGCGATGGCGCGCCGGGCCGGGCAGCAGGAGCCGCCCGGTGTCACGGAGTCGCTGGATTCGCAGCGGCGCATTGCCGACATCGTGATGCTGATGCGGCGCTGCCCGCAGCCGATCCTGGCGCTGGTGCAGGGCGCGGCGGCCGGCGGCGGCTTTGCGCTGGCGCTAGCCTCCGACATCCGCATTGCCTCGAAATCGGCGCGGATGAACTGCGCCTTCATCAAGCTCGGCCTCGGCGGCTGCGACATCGGCGCCAGCTATTTCCTGCCGCGGCTGGTCGGCGTGTCCGTCGCGTCGGAACTGATCCTCACCGGACGGTTCATCGGCGCCGAGCGCGCGCTCGCGGTCGGCCTCGTTTCCGAAGTCGTGGACGAGGACAAGCTCAATGATGCGGCCGAGCCCTATGTCGAGGCGATGATGACGGCTTCGCCCGTGGGCCTGCGTCTCTCCAAGGAGTGCCTCAACATGAGCGTCGATGCCGGGTCGCTGGAAGCCGTGATCGCGATGGAGGATCGCAACCAGGTGCTGTGCAGCCGTTCCGAGGAATTTTCGGAAGGCATCAGGGCCTTCCTTGAGAAGCGAAAGCCTGTCTATATCAAGCGCTGAACCAGAACGATCCGCAAAGGACGATAATTCCGGGAGACGCAAAATGAGTGGAAGCGCGGCGGCTGTGATGACGAAGCCCGCCTTTCGCAAGATCGAATGGCTTGCGCGCGACATCGACGTCGAGCGCCGCAACGACGGCACGGTGGTGCTGAAGTCGCGCATTCCGCTGCAGCCTTACGAGAAACACATTCCGGCATCGCTGGCGAAGTGGGCGACGCAAGCCCCCGAGCGCATCTGGCTGGCGCAGCGCGGCGGTCCCAATCGCGAATGGCGCAAGGTCTCCTATGCCGAAGCCAAGCGTATCGTGGATGCGCTGACGCAAGGTCTGCTCAATCTCGGGCTGGATGGCCGCCCCGTTGCGATCCTTTCCGGAAATTCGATCGAGCACGCACTGATGACGCAGGCGGCGATGCAGGCGCGCGCCCCGGCAGCGCCGGTGTCGCCGGCCTACTCGCTGATGAGCCACGATCACGTCAAGCTGAAATACCTGTTCGACCTGATCAAGCCGGCCGTATTGATGGTGCAGGACGGCCCGACCTTCGAGAAGGCGCTGAAGGCGCTCGATCTCGCCGGCGTCACCGTGGTGCACGTCGCCCGGCCCTGCGACGGCATCACAAGCGTCAGCTTCGCCGAGCTTGCGGCAACGCCGGTGACGAAGGATGTCGAGGCGTCGATCGCGAAGATCACGCCGGACACCGTCGGCAAGCTGCTGTTTACGTCAGGCTCGACCGGCATGCCCAAGGCTGTCATCAACACGCAAGGCATGATGTGCGCCAATGCGGCGATGATGATGCAGGTTCGCCCAAGGGATCCCAATGGTCCTGTTACGACCATGCTGGACTGGATGCCGTGGAACCACACGATGGGCGGCAATGCGGCGTTCCACCCGATCCTGGTCGATGGCGGCACGCTCTATATCGACGACGGCCGGCCGATGCCTGGCCAGTTCGAGGAGACGCTGCGGAATCTGCGCGAGATCTCACCCACCTATTACGCCAACGTGCCGGCCGGCTATGCCGCGCTCGCGGCGGCCATGGAGAAGGACGACGCGCTCTGTCGCTCCTTCTTCAAAAATCTCTCGATCATGGCCTATGGCGGCGCGCGGCTGCCGGACGATCTCTATGACCGCATGCAGGCCCTCGCCGTGAAGACCACCGGCGAGCGCATCGTGTTCTATACCGGCTGGGGCTCGACAGAGACCGCGCCGACCTCGACCGGCACTTATTGGGACACCGAGCGCGTCGGCCTGATCGGCCTGCCGTTCCCTGGCGTCGAATTGAAGATGGTGCCGTGCGGCTCGAAATACGAGCTGCGGCTGCGCGGAGTCAACGTCACGCCCGGCTATTTCGGCCAGCCGGAGCTGACGAAGAAGATGTTCGACGAGGAAGGGTTCTACTGCATCGGTGATGCCGGCATTTTCGTCGACGATTCCGATCCGGTGAAGGGCATCATCTTCGCCGGCCGTGTCGTGGAAGACTTCAAGCTCACCACCGGCACCTTCGTGCATGTCGGCTCGCTCCGAACCGATGCGATTGCGGCGGCAACGCCCGTCGTGCATGACGCGCTGGTAGCGGGACAGGACCGCGCCTTCATCGGCCTCCTGGCGTGGCCGAACCTGCATGCCTGCCGCCAGTTCGTCGGCAATCCCGATCTCAGCTTCGCGGACGCGGTGAGGCATCCCGAGGTGATCGCCTGTCTCAGGCGCGGGCTGGAGACGCACAACCGTGAGTGCGAAGGCGCCAGCAGCCGGATCATCGCGCGCGCGATGCTGATGGCCGAGCCGCCCTCGATCGACGGCAACGAGCTCACCGACAAGGGCTACATCAACCAGCGCGCCGGTCTGGAACGGCGCGCCGAATTGGTGGAGCGGCTTTATGCGGACAAGCCGGATCAGGATGTGATCGTGCTGAGATGAGTTGCGCAATTCTCTCACCTCGTCATTCCGGGGCGCGCGCTACGCGGCGCCCCGGAATGACGGCATCAATACAAGCGACAAACAATAAAAGGTAGCCCGCCATGAACTTCGACTTCTCCGACGACCAGAAACAGCTCCGCGACCAGGCGCGCAAGTTCCTCGCTGAGAAATGCCCACCCAAGGCGGTGCGTGTCGTGCTCGACGGCAAGGCGCCTTACGACAAGGAGCTCTGGAAAGGCCTCGCCGAGATGGGCTTTCTCGGCGTTGCCATTCCCGAGGAGTTCGGCGGCGCGGGCGCCGGCCATCTCGAGCTCTGCGTGATCGCGGAGGAGATGGGCCGGGCCAATGCGCCGGTGCCGTTCTCCTCGACCGTCTATCTTGCCGCCGAAGCGCTGCTGATCGCCGGCAGCGACGCGCAGAAGAAGAAATGGCTGCCGGCGATTGCCTCGGGCGAAGCCATCGGCACGCTGGCACTCTTCGAGGGCAAGGGCAATCCGTCGCCGAGGAACGTCAAGCTCACCGCTGCGAACGGCGTGCTCAACGGCGTCAAGAAGCCCGTTGCCGACGGCGCCATCGCCGATTTCGCGGTGGTTGCCGCGCGCACGGGATCGAGTGGGCGCGACAATGACATCTCGCTGTTCCTGGTCGACCTCAAGGCCGGGGGTGTCGAGGTCAAGAGCCTCACCAATCTCGATCCGACCCGCGGGCAGGCCGAGATCACGTTCAGGGACGCCAAAGCCGAGCCGCTCGGCGCCGCGGGTGAGGGCTGGGGTATTTTGACCCAAGTGCTCGATCGCGCCGCGGTGCTCTGCGCATTCGAGCAGGTGGGCGGTTCCGACCGCGCGCTGGAGATGGGCCGCGACTACGCGCTCGACCGCATCGCCTTCGGCCGCCAGATCGGTTCGTTCCAGGCCGTCAAACACATGCTCGCCGACATGTATGTCTCGGCGACGCTGGCGCGCTCCAACAGCTATTACGGCGCCTGGGCGCTCTCGACCAACGCGGCCGAGTTGCCGGAAGCAGCGGCTGCCGCCCGCATCAGCGCGACGCAGGCGTTCCAGCATTGCGCCAAGAACAATATCCAGGTTCACGGCGGCATGGGCTTCACCTGGGAGTTCGACTGCCACATGTACTACCGCCGCGCCAACGCGATGGCGCTGGGGCTCGGCAGTCTCAGCTATTGGGAAGACCAGTTGATCGACCGCATGCGCAAGAAGAACGCGGCTTAAGCCGATGTGCGTGTCCCGGACGCGATGCGGCGCGTAGTGCCGCTTCGCAGAGCCGGGACCCAGGGGCGCAATGGACCCCGGATCTGCAGCGCATCACTTCGTGCTGCGCAGCGTCCGGGGAATGAACCGAGAGAAAACAGATGAACTTCGACGACACTCCGCAGGAAGCCGAATTCCGCGCCACCGCGCGGGCCTGGATCGGCGCCAACGCTCCGAAGCAATACGAGGAGGAGCTGCGCAAATCCTCGCTTGGCCGCACCGTGCTCAAGAACGCCAATATCCTGGAAGTCGCAAAGGCGTGGCAGAAGAAGAAGGCCGATGCCGGCTGGGCCTGTCTGCACTGGCCGAAGGAGTATGGCGGCCGCGGATCGTCGCCGATCGAGCGTGTGATCTGGTCGCAGGAAGAGGGGCCGTTCGGCCAGCTCTCCCGCATGTTCATCATCGGTCACGGCATGTGCGGGCCGACCATGATGGCGTTCGCGCGCGAGGAGCACAAGCGCACCTACCTGCCGCCGCTCGCCTCAGGCGAAAAAGTCTGGTGCCAGCTGTTCTCCGAGCCGGCCGGCGGCTCGGACGTCGCGGGGCTGCGAACGCGCGCCGAGAAGGACGGCAATGACTGGGTGATCAACGGCCAGAAGATCTGGACCTCGGGCGCGCATTATTCCGATTACGGCATCCTCTTGACGCGCACGGATCCGACCGTGCCCAAGCACAAGGGCCTCACCATGTTCTTCCTGGACATGAAGAGCCCCGGCGTCGAGGTGCGGCCGATCAAGCAGGCGAGCGGGGCGTCCGACTTCAACGAGGTGTATTTCACCAACGTCCGCATTCCCGACCATCAGCGCCTTGGCGAGGTCGGTGACGGCTGGAACGTCTCGCTGACCACGCTGATGAACGAGCGCAGCGCGATCGGCGCGGCCGTCTCGACCGGTTTCCCTGAATTGTTCGAGTACTGCTCCAGCCTGATGCTCGACGACGGCCCGGCGATCGAGGATCGCGCGGTGCGCTCCAAGCTGGCGAACTGGGCAGTGAAGGCGAGCGGGCTGAAATACACCAGCATGCGCGCGATCTCGGCGCTGTCGAAGGGCGAGCGGCCGGGGCCGGAAAACTCCATCGGCAAGCTGGTGGCGGGATCGATGATCCAGGACGTCGCGACCTACGCGTTGGATCTGCAGGGCGCGGGCGGCGTGGTCAGCGGTGAGGATGGCGAGCTGGCCGGCCGTTTCCAGGCGATGCTGCTGCGCGCGCCGGGCACCCGCGTCGAAGGCGGCACCGACGAGATCATGCGCAACATCATCGCCGAGCGGGTGCTGGGTCTGCCCGGCGATATCCGTGTCGACAAGGACGTGCCGTTCAACAAGATCCCGACGAAGGGAAGAGGCTAGCCGTGTCCCGGACGCGGAGCGGTACGAAGTACCGCTCCGCAGAGCCGGGACCCAGAAAGCCAAAATGGGCCCCGGCTCTGCAGCGCACCGCTTCGCGCTGCGCAGCGTCCGGGGCACGAGAAAGGAGAGTTCGAAGATGAATTTCGACGACACCCCGCAGGAAGCCGCATTCCGCGAGACCGCGCGCAAATGGATCGACGCCAATGCGCCTAGGGAGCTGCATGCCGAGCTGTCAAAATCCTCGCTTGGCCGCATCCGCCTTGCCAGCCACGACATCGTCGATGTCGGCAAGGCCTGGCAGAAGAAGAAGGCTGATGCCGGCTGGGCGTGCCTGCACTGGCCGAAGGAATATGGCGGGCGCGGCGCGTCGCCGATCGAGAAGGTGATCTGGCAGCAGGAGGAGGGCGTCTATGGCAAGCTGACGCAGCCGTTCCAGATCGGCGAGGGCATGTGCGGTCCGACCGTGATGGCCTTCGGCAGCGAGGATGCGAAGCGCAGGTATCTGCCGAAACTCGCCTCGGGCGAGGAGATCTGGTGCCAGCTGTTCTCCGAACCGTCCGCCGGTTCGGACGTTGCCGGCTTGCGCACCCGTGCCGAGAAGAAGGGCGACAATTGGGTCGTCAACGGCCAGAAGATCTGGACCTCTGGCGCGCATTATTCCGACTATGGTCTTTTGATCGCGCGCACCGACCCGAACGTGCCCAAGCACAAAGGCCTCACCATGTTCTTCCTGGACATGAAGAGCCCGGGCGTCGAGGTGCGGCCTATCAAGCAGGCCAACGGCATGCAGGAGTTCAACGAGGTCTATTTTACTGACGTGGTCATTCCCGACAGCCAGCGGCTGGGGGCCGTCGGCGAGGGCTGGAGCGTCTCGCTGACCACCTTGATGAACGAGCGCATGTCGATCGGCGCGCGGCTCGCCACCGGCGTCCCTGAAATGTTCGAGTTCTGCTCAACGCTGATGCTGGAGGACGGGCTCGCCATCGACGATCCCGCCGTGCGCTCGAGGCTGGCGAGCTGGGCGGCGAAGTCGAACGGACTGAAATTCACCAGCTACCGCACCATCTCGGCACTGTCGAAGGGCGAGCGTCCGGGTCCGGAGAACTCGATCGGCAAGCTGGTCTCGGGCATGATGCTGCAGGACATCGCGACCTACGCCATGGACCTGCAGGGCGCGGCCGGCGTGCTCACCGGCAACGACGAGGAGACCGTGCAGGGCCAGTTCCAGCAGATGCTGCTGTCCTCGCCCTCGATGCGCATCGCCGGCGGCACCGACGAGATCCTGCGCAACATCATCGCCGAGCGCGTGCTGGGCCTGCCCGGCGACATCCGCGTCGACAAGGACGTGCCGTACAACAAGATCCCGACCAAGGGGCGGTGATTGCCATTTTGCGGGGTGGTTACGCCTTCGGGCTAACGCACCCCTGCGAGGCCAATAGCGAGTAGATCCATGGACGCAAAAGTGAGCCAGACCCAAAACCGCATCGGCGTGCTCGAAGAGCTGCTCAACGAGCGCTATTCCGTCCGCGCCTTCCTCCCCAAGCCGGTCGATCGCGCGACCATCGAGCATGTGCTGACGACGGCACAGCGCACTGCGTCCTGGTGCAACAGCCAGCCCTGGCAGGTCATCATCGCCAGCGGCGAAGCCAAGGAGCGCTTCCGCAAGGCGATCTACCAGGAAGCCTCAGGCGGCCTCGGCGACGACTATGATTTCACGCCGCCGCGCGAGTATGTCGGCGTCTATCTCGACCGCCGCCGCGAAAGCGGTTTCCAGCTCTACAATACGCTCGGCATCGCCCGTGGCGACAAAAGCGCATACGCCAAGCAGGCGCTGGAGAACTACAATTTCTTCGGCGCGCCGCATGTCGCCATCATCCACACCAACGAGCCGCTCGGCATCTACGGTGCGATCGATTGCGGCGCCTATGTCTCCAATTTCATGCTGGCCGCGCAGGCGCTCGGGCTCGGCACGATTCCGCAGGCAGCGCTGGCGCGGCATTCCGGCCTGATCCGCCGCCACTTCGATCTGCCCGACGACCGCCGCGTCGTCTGCGGCATCTCGTTCGGCTATGCCGACCACGCGCACAAGGTCAACAGCTACCGCACCTCGCGGGCGAGCGTGGCCGAGACCGTGACCTTCGTGGACGAGTGATCGGCAGCGTCATCCGTCCTGCAGACGCGCGAAGGCGGCCGTGGGAACGGCCGCCTTCATCTTCATTTGAGCCCGATTGACGCCGGCCGTCAGCCGCCGCTGCCGCCGATCACGGCCCGTACGGTCTCGTCCGGGCCAAAATCCTCGGCGCCGTCCACATAGAGCAGCGCGGCGAGCTTCGAGCGCGCACGGTTCACGCGGCTCTTGATGGTGCCGACGGCGCAGCCGCAGATCGAAGCCGCGTCCTCGTAGGAGAAGCCGGAGGCGCCGACCAGGATCAACGCCTCACGCTGGTCCTGCGGAAGCTTCTCGAGCGCCGTGCGAAACTCCTCGAACTCGAGATGCGCGTTCTGCGACGGCTGTGTCTTCAGCGTCTTGGCGTAGTTGCCTTCGGCGTCCTCGACCTCGCGCCGCCGCTTGCGATAGTCCGAGCGGAACAGGTTGCGCAGGATCGTGAACAGCCACGCCGGCAGGTTGGAGCCGGGCTGGAACGAGTCGATGTTGGCAAGCGCGCGGAGCAGCGTCTCCTGCACCAGATCATCGGCGCGGTCCGCATTGCCGCTGAGCGAAATGGCGAACGCACGCAGACTGGGTACGGCCGCCAGGATGTCGTTACGCAGGGAGTCCGTGAGAGGCATTAATCCCTCCCATTGTTGTTGTCGTTAGATCCCCCGTCATTTTCCACTTGGGGTGCCGCTCCCTGGGCATCAAGCTTCTTGATCAGTTCCGCGAACCGATCCGGAACCCCCTGCCGCACCACGTCATCATACATGGCGCGCAGCTGATGCCCGATCCGGGATTGAATCTCCGGAGTGAGCCCTCCCTTGCCGGGGGTCGTGCTTCTGGTTGCTTGTGACTTGAGATCTTTCATGACCTGTTCCACGTTTCCCCGAGTTAAGTGACTGTAAAATCGAGAAGTTTTCTCAACCGGGAGCCGTTCCCTGGATAGGCTCAATTCCAGGTTCGAGAAAAAGTTCCGCCTCCAGCGGAACTTTTGTTGGGCTGAGGCGTAAACAGCCCAGCAGGGGAACCGGGCCCCCCGCGTTGCCAGGATGGCCCGAAGATGAATGGAGTGGGGATGTCCCGTTCACAGCTCGTTGCTGAACACTTGCCGTTGTTGCGCCGGTATGCGCGCGCCCTGACGGGCAGCCAGGCCTCCGGTGACGCCTATGTCGCCGCCATGTTGGAAGCCATGCTGGGGGACCCGTCGGTACTCGACGAGAGCCATGGGCCGCGCGCCGGGCTGTTCCGCCTATTCACCCAGATCTGGAATTCGGTCTCCGTCAACGACGATTCGGAGGTGACGACCCTGCCAATGCCGCCGGAGCGGCGGCTGTCGAACATCACGCCCCTGCCGCGGCAGGCCTTCCTGCTGCTCTCGCTGGAGGGATTCTCGGAGGAAGAAGTCGGCTACATCCTCGGCACCGACGTCGCCGAGACCCGGCGGCTTGCAGACGCTGCGGGCCGTGAGATGGCGGCCGAGATCGCGACCGACGTGCTGATCATCGAGGACGAGACCTTCATCGCCATGGACCTCGAGAGCCTGGTGAAGAATCTCGGCCACAACGTCGTCGGCGTCGCGCGCACCCATGCCGATGCGGTCGCACTGGCCAAGAACAAGCGGCCCGGCCTGATCCTCGCCGACATCCAGCTCGCCGACGGCTCCTCGGGCCTGGACGCCGTCAACGAGCTGCTGCGCACGTTCGAGGTGCCGGTGGTGTTCATCACCGCCTACCCGGAGCGCTTCCTCACCGGCGAGCGCCCCGAGCCGGCGTTCCTGATCTCGAAACCGTTCCAGCCCGCGATGGTGTCGGCGGTGGCGAGCCAGGCGCTGTTCTTCCAGCGCAACTCGCGCAACCGCACGCCGAAGGCGCCGGCGGCGTAAGGCAAGCGCCGTTCGTGGAATGATTTAGTCCGGCGTGCCGCAAGGCACGCCGGACTTTTTCGTGCCGTCTGCAGCGCTTGACGCGCATCGGCTGCGCCGCTCATACCACTTGCATGATCCTCGTCGGAGACATGCCATGGACCAGCAACTGCTCGATCGTCTCGCCATCCGCGATCTCGTCGAGAACTGGGCGGTCTGGCGCGATGCCGGGGACTGGGAGCGGTTTGCCACGGTCTGGCACGAGGAGGGCTGGATGTCCGCCACCTGGTTTCAGGGACCGGCGCGGGATTTCATGCGCGTCAGCCAGGAGGGGTTCGCCAAGGGTGTGCGCATCCTGCATTTCCTCGGCGGCACCAGCATCGACCTTGCCGGCGAGCGGGCCATCGCCCAGACCAAGATGACGATTTCGCAGCGCGCTCTTGTGCATGACGTGCTGTGCGACGTCGTCTGCACAGGGCGGTTCTACGATTTCCTGGAGAAGCGGCAGGACCCATCAGGAGTTGGGAAATGGGGGATCGTGCGCCGCCAGCCGATTTATGAAAAGGACCGCATCGACCCGGTCGACCCCGCAGCATCCCTTCGTCTCGACCAGACGGCGCTCGCCGCGCTGCCCGAAGGCTATCGCCACCTCGCCTACATGCAGGAGCTGATCGGCTACAAGGTCAAGCGCGACATGCCGGGCCTGACCGGGCCCGAGGTCGAGAAGCTCTATGGCGAGGGGCGGGACTGGCTGGCGGGCAAATAACGTGACCCAAGTGAACCCCAGACAAAAGTAAGGCGCGACTGGCATCACCACAGTCGCGCCCTACGTCGCCGGCTTATGGGGCAGGGGGGAATAGCCGGCTGCAGAGACGACTCCTGTCCGCGGGAGTCGTTCCAGGCCTTGCGAAATATTTTGCGCACCCTGCTGCATTTTCCGCACACGGTTAAGTGATCGCAATCACTGAGAACCCCCGATCCTTTATTCGCGTTGTTCCCGCGATCGCCATGGGGCGAGGGACAGACAGTCATGTCACAGATTCATAAGGTATTTTTGGGCGCCGTCGCGGTTGCCGCAACCCTTTGCGCGGCGCAACTGGCCTCCGGCCATGATCTGGCCGACCGCTGGCAGGCGGTCGCCGATGTGCCCACCCTGGGCTCGAAATACGCCCCGAGCCAAAACGTCTCAGGTCAAAACGTCCCAAGCCATAACGTCAATCGCGCCGGCAAGGCCGACCGCCTCGCCGAGCTCAAGCCGGCCGCGGTTCCCACCCGGACCGTCTCGATGCGGCTGAACGATCTCGCCGACACCTCGGTGCTGCTGCGGGTCCCCGCGGTGATCGAGACCGGCAACGCCAAGCCGCCGACGCTGCTGCAGAACCAGAAGAAGGTGCGCAGCAGGCCGACGATCGCCTGCGAGCCAATGGTCAGCTCGCTGACCGAGGTCGCAAAGCTGCTTCAGCCCGGTCGCTGTGTAACCTGATCCGCCGCGCCATCGGACAGATCGCCCTTCCGCCGGCAGGGCGATTCTCCGTGTCCACTTGATCCCCTGTCGCCTCGCGTTATATCCCGGGTTTCTTCCCTTTCATTTGACCGGGTAAACGCATGACGACGTCCGATACGGCTGTGCATACGCAGCCCTTCCAGGCCGAGGTTTCCGAGCTTCTGCACCTCATGGTGCACTCCGTCTATTCCGAGACCGATATCTTCCTGCGCGAGCTCGTCTCCAACGCCTCCGACGCCTGCGACAAGCTGCGCTACGAGGCAATTGCCAGCCCGGCGCTGCTGGGCGAGGGCGACGCGCTCAAGATCCGCATCATTCCCAACAAGCAAGGCGCGACGCTCACGATCGCCGACAATGGCATCGGCATGGAGCGGCAGGAGCTGATCGATCATCTCGGCACCATCGCCCGCTCCGGCACCAAGGCGTTCGTGTCGAAGCTGAAGGAGGCCAAGGACGGGCTCGGCCTGATCGGCCAGTTCGGCGTCGGCTTCTATTCCGCCTTCATGGTCGCCGAGAAGATCGTCGTGGTCAGCCGGCGCGCCGGCGAGAGTGACGTCTGGACCTGGACGTCCTCCGGCGGCTCCGGCTTCGAGATCGCCCGTGCCAGTGAGGAAGAGGCGGCACGCGTGACCCGCGGTACCGAGATCGTCCTGCACCTGAAGGATGACGCCAAGAAATATCTCGAGGCCTACGAGATCGAGCGCATCGTCCACGCCTATTCCGACAACATCCTGTTTCCCATCGAACTCGTGCCGGAAGAAGGCGATCCGCGCCAGATCAATTCGGCGAGCGCGCTGTGGCAGCGCTCGAAATCCGAGCTGACGGCGGAGGACTACAAGAAGGCCTATCAGCAGATAGCGTCCGCCTTCGACGATCCCGCGATGACGCTGCATTACCGTGCCGAAGGCCGCTACTCCTACGCTGTGCTGCTGTTTGCGCCCTCGACCAAGCCGTTCGACCTGTTCGAGCCGAACCGCAAGGGCCGGGTGAAGCTTTACGTCCGCCGGGTCTTCATCACCGATGATGCCGATCTGCTGCCGGGCTATCTGCGCTTCATCCGCGGCGTCGTCGACAGCGAGGATCTCCCGCTCAACATCTCCCGGGAGATGCTCCAGAACAATCCGCAGCTCGCGCAGATCCGCAAGGCGGTGGCGACCCGCGTCGTGTCCGAGCTCGAAAGCCTCGCCGAGAAGGATCCGGACAATTTTGCCAAGATCTGGGACGCGTTCGGCGCGGTGCTCAAGGAGGGCATTTACGAGGATTTCGAACGGCGCGAAAAGCTGCTGGCGCTGTCCCGCTTCACCACGACGTCGGGCGAGAAGCGGTCGCTGAAGCAGGTCATCGCCGATTTCAAGCCGAACCAGACCGAGATCTACTATCTCGTCGGCGACAGCATCGAGCGGCTGAAGTCCAATCCTCGGCTCGAGGCGGCAACCGCGCGCGGCATCGAGGTGCTGCTGCTGTCCGATCCCGTCGACGCCTTCTGGACCTCGATGCCGTCGGAGTTCGAAGGCAAGCCGCTGAAGTCGCTAAGCCAGGGCGATCTCAATCTCGACCTGATCCCGCGCGTCGACGAGGCGGACGAGGCGAAGAAGGAAGAGCCGGCCGCGGACGAGGCCGCCACCATCGCCGTGATCAAGGCCTCGCTCGGCGAGCGCGTCGGCGACGTCAAGGCCTCGACGCGCCTCACCAGCTCGGCCTCCTGCCTCGTCGCCGACAGCCAAGGCCCGAGCCGCGAGCTCGAGCGCATCCTGTCGCAGCAAAACCGGGGCATGCGCACCAAGCCGATCCTCGAGATCAATCTGCGCCATCCGCTGGTGACCGCGCTCACCAAGGCGCAAGCCGGCTCGAATGTGGTCGACGATCTCAGCCTGCTCCTGCTCGAACAGGCGCAGATCCTCGACGGAGAATTGCCGGAAGACCCAGCGGCGTTTGCCGCGCGGCTGAACCGGCTGGTGTTGCAAGGGCTCGGCGCATAGCACCGCAGGTGCCAGCGCTCACCTTGCCGTCATCTGTGCCTAGGAACAGTCGCCGCCGGCCTCGTGTTATGCCATAGCAGGCCGTCGGCATCAGACCCGCCGACGCCGTCGATTCGAGGATTAAGTCCATGCGCCTGTCGATCTTGACGCTCACTGCGATTGCCGCGCTGTTCGTCGCGGCCGATGCCAGTGCCCAGACCTATGATCCGCGCTATCCCGTGTGCATGCACGTCTACACGCCCGGCGGCGGCTTCGGCGGTGGCGGCGGCGACTATTTCGACTGCTCCTTCACCTCGCTTCCGCAGTGCCGTGCGACCGCCTCGGGCCGCTCGGCCAGCTGCGACCTCAACCCCTATTATGCCTTTGACCAGCCGCCGCCGCGCAAGCGCCACAAGAAGGTCCAGTAACAATCCCGATGCAGCGTCCAGGAATATCGTTCATGCGTCTCTCGTTCGGCTTGATCATGACCGCCGGCGCGCTGCTCACGGCCGCGCCGTCTCACGCGCAGACCTTTGATCCGCGTTACCCCGTTTGCATGCACGTCTATTCAGGTGCGAACGGAGGAGGTGGGGAATGGTACGATTGCTCCTTCACCTCAATTCCACAGTGCCGCGCCACCGCTTTCGGCCGCTCCGCGATCTGCGATCTCAATCCGTATTATCCGGTCGAGGCGCCGGCATCACATCTTTCCCGCAAGCCGCGCGGCCGCTAGCCTCCCCGCTCTCGTCGCCTGCAACGTTGCGCCAAGTCAACGCGCGCAATGCGTTTCTGGGCATCCTCATCGCGTAGCCCGACGTCAGGAGTCCGGCATCATGCCGGCCCTGTCGGATCGGGCGCATGAAGCGAGGAGATTTCCATGAACTGGTGCACCCTCAAGGCGCTCATCGGCTCGACCCTTGTCATGATCGCCTTCCAGCCGGCCCGCGCGGACGTGCTCGCGCGCTACGAATGCAGCATAGCCGGCTTCTTCACCCAGGAGCCGATTGGCGACCGGGCCGATCACAATCTGGTGGCGCAGGACTATGTCTGCGTCGGCGTCGAGGGAATCTTCAAAGGCGCAGTTTATTCCGCGTCGAATGTCGTCGAGTGGGACGGTCCCAAGGCAACGATGCTGATCGGTAGCGGGGTCCACCGCATTCCCGGCGGACGCCTCATCACGCAGCTCACCGAAGGTTCCGCCCAGGCCGTGATGAAGGACGGCAAGCCCGTCGGGGTCGCATCCTCGGGCAAGGGACTCGTCAAGTTCGCATCCGGTCCATTTGCCGGGCTGAACGGTAAGACGGTCCAGTTCGTCACGAAGCCCATCAATCCGATCCGGTTCGATCTCGAATTCACGGCGGATTGAGGCGGCGCGAAACTCGGCTATCGCAGTTGGTCGGTGCTCGGGGAACGGCTACTCCTCCTGATCCCCGACAACTCCACCACCTTGCGCCAGCGGTCGGTTTCGGCCGTCAGCATGCCGCCGAATTCACTGGCGTTGCCGTGGAGCGGGATGGCGCTGAGTTCGGCGATGCGGGCCTTGATACCGGGATCGGACAACGCAGCGTCGATCTCGCGATTGAGCAGGTCGACGATCTCGCGCGGCGTGTCGCGCGGGGCGCCGACGCCGTAGAACGAGCTCGTCTCAAAGCCGGGCAGCGTGTCGGCGATCGCGGGAATGTCGGGCAGGATCTCCGAGCGCTAGCGCGTGGTGACGCCGAGCGCGCGCAGCTTGCCGGCGCGCACCAGCTCGAAGGACGAGGTGACGTTGTCGAACATGCCCTGGATCTGCCCGCTCATCACGTCGGTCAAGCCCGGTGCCGATCCACGATAGGGGACGTGGGTGAACTCAACGCCGGCCATCGACTTGAACAATTCGCCCGAGAGGTGCAGCGAGGTGCCGATGCCCGAGGAGGCAACCGATATCTTGCCGGGATTGGCCTTGGCGTAGGCGATGAAGTCGGCGACGGTTTTCACCGGCAGGTCGTTGTTAACGACCAGAACCAGCGGAATTCGTGCGACGCCGGCGACCGGCGCGATGCCCTTGGCGAAATCATAGGGCAGCGCCGGATCGAACGAGGCATTGATCGCATTGGCGGTCGAGGTCAGCAGCAGCGTGTAGCCGTCGGGGGCGGAGGTGATGACCGCCTGCGTCCCGATATTGCTGCCGGCGCCCGGCTTGTTCTCGACGACGAAGGTCTGGCCGAACCGATCGGACAGCCGCTGGCAGAGCAGTCGCGACAGCAGGTCGGTTGCGCCACCCGGGGCATAAGGCACCACCCATTTCACGCTGTGCGAGGGATAGGAGGGATTGCCGAGTGCAAAAGCGCGCGGCGCGGCGAGCGCAGCCGCGGCGCAGGCCGCGGTCTGAATGAAATGTCGTCTGGTGATCATGGCGGTCTCCGCTTCACCTCGTCCCGCCTGCGGGGCGGGGGGCACGCGCAGCGCGCCTGACAATTGGAATTGCTATCGCAAGAATTGCGCTGCGGCGCACGCCGATCCCATGGGCTTGGTAAAGGATCACTAGAGTTAATCGCGCACTAACGGAGTTTTACCTTGTCCCTTAACACCTGGGCAAAGCGCGCGGGTTAGATTGCCGGACATCAGCGGACGGCCCGAAGAGTGAACAATATGACCACCGGTGTCATCGAGCAGCCGAAAGTCGCGCGCGCGCCGTCGGCTTCAAAGATCTGGTTGAAGGCCATCGAGCTCACCGCGCGGATCGAGACTCTGCCAGGCCGTTTGTTCGCCGACGTCGTCGACGATTGGGCGCAGCGCCAGCCCGACCGCGTCGCGCTGCTGATGGATGACGCAAGTCTCGACTATGCAGGCCTGTCGAAGCGCATCAACCGCTACGCGCGATGGGCGCGCTCGGCCGGCGTGACCAAGGGTGAGACCGTCGCGCTGATCATGCCGAACGGCATCGACTACGTCGCCGCATGGCTCGGCATCAGTCGGGTCGGCGGTGTGGTCGCGCTCCTCAACACCAGGCTGGTCGGGCTCTCGCTCGCGCATTGCATCGACGTCGCCAAGCCTTCGCATATCATCGTGGCGCATCGGCTGACGGAGATGCTGGAGGGCGCAGCGCCGCATCTGAAAACGCAGGCCAAGGTCTGGACGCATGGCGATGCCCGCAGCGAGCGAGCCATCGATGTCGCGCTGGCGGCGCTGGACGATGCTCCCCTTTCGCCGGAGGAGCATGGCGAGGTCACCATCAACGACCGTGCGCTGCTGATCTACACTTCCGGCACCACGGGCCTGCCGAAGGCCGCCAGCATCAGCCACCGCCGTATCCTCAATTGGGGCTTTTGGTTCGCCGGTCTCACCGGCGCGGGACCGCAGGACCGGCTCTATGATTGCCTGCCCTTGTTCCATTCGGTCGGCGGCATCGTCGCGCCCTGCAGCATGCTCGCGGCCGGCGGCTCGGTGGCGATCGCCGAGAAATTCTCGGCCTCTCATTTCTGGTCCGACATCGTCCGGCACGACTGCACGCTGTTTCAATATATCGGCGAACTCTGCCGCTACCTGCTGAAGGCTGCGCCGTCGGAATACGAGAACCGCCATCGTCTCCGCCTCGTCTGCGGCAACGGCCTGCGCGGCGACATCTGGGAAGACTTCCAGGATCGTTTCGCCATCCCCCGCATCCTCGAATTCTATGCGGCGACGGAAGGCAATTTCTCGCTGTTCAACGTCGAGGGACAGCCGGGCGCGATTGGGCGCATCCCGCCGCTGCTCGCACATCGCTTCCCGGCCAATCTCGTCAAGCTCGATCCTGATAGCGGCTTGCCGCTGCGCAACGACGAGGGATTTTGCCTCGCCTGCGCCCGTGGCGAGGCCGGCGAAGCCATCGGCCGCATCGGCACTGCCGATGAAGGCGGCGGCCGCTTCGAGGGCTATACCGATGCTGGCGAAACCGAGAAGAAGATCCTTCGAAATGTCTTTGCCAAAGGCGATGCCTGGTTTCGCACCGGCGATCTGATGCGGATCGACGACAAGGGGTTCTTCCATTTCGTCGATCGTATCGGCGACACGTTCCGCTGGAAGGGCGAGAACGTCGCGACCTCCGAGGTGAACGACGCGATGCGCGATTTCACCGGAGTGGTCGACGCCACCACCTATGGTGTCGGCATCCCAGGTGCCGACGGCCGTGCCGGCATGAGCGCGATCGTCGTCAACGAGGGTTTTGACATTGCGGCATTGCCCGCGCATCTCGCGCAGCGCCTGCCGGCCTATGCACATCCCGTCTTCATCCGCATTTCGCGCGAGCTCGATGCGACCGAGACGTTCAAGCAGAAGAAGGGCGACCTGTCGCGGGAAGGCTTCGATCCCGCTGCGATCTCCGATCCGCTGTTCATGGTCGACCCGAGATCCGGAGCCTACGTCCCGTTGGACGGCGAGGCTTATGCACGAATCCTGGACGGCTCCATCAGGCTGTAAACCCGGCAAAATCCGCAGATAGGTCCAATTTTATCTGAATTGTCCAAGAAGCCATTTACTTCTCTCGGGTAAACAAGCCGCCATGGGGAGGCGGCCAGCAAGAGCCGCCGCAACACCAACGAATAACAAAGCGAGCCAGCCATGTCGGTAAGGTCTAAGGTCATCGAGGCGATCCAGCAGATCGCCAAGGAGCAGAACGTCACGCTTCCCGCACTTTCGGACGATCTGTCGCTGCACGAGACGGGCTTCGACTCGCTCGCCTTCGCCATTCTGGTCGCCCGTCTCGAGGACGACACCGGCGTCGACCCCTTCACCATCTCCGAGGACGCAGCATTCCCCGCCACCGTGGGCGATTTCGTGCGGGCCTACGAAAATGTCCCCGCGTGAGATCTTTGCACTCCGCGACCATCTCGGCGCGGAGCTGAAAGGCCGCTCGATCTCCGACGCGCATCACGTCGTGTCGCTGACCGACATCCTGTCGCAGACGGTCCTCGGTGGCCGCCTGCATGAATTGTCGGGCCGCTCCGTGCTGCTCAAATTGTCCGACCAGCTCCGGTCGGGCCTCGCCATGATCGAGCTTGACGGCATCGCGCGCCGCATGCTGCTGTGCCCGCCCGATCTCAACCCTGATCATCTCGACGCGCTGATCGCGGATGCCGGGATCGATGCCGTCGTCACCGACGAGCCCGATCGCTGGGCCAATTGGGGCGTTGCGCTCGTCGTGACCGCGCAATTGCCGCTCGAAACCACCGCGCCGGCCAAGACCGAACGCGCCACGGAATGGCTGATGCTGACCTCGGGCACCTCGGGCGTGCCGAAAATCGTCGGTCATACGCTGGAAGCGCTGACCGGTGCCATCGTCGCCGACGGCCCCGCGCGCGGACCTGTGCCGGTCTGGGCGACGTTCTACGACATCCGCCGCTATGGCGGCCTGCAGATATTCCTTCGCGCAATCCTCTCCGGCGGCTCGATGGTGTTGTCGGACCCGCATGAGGTGCTCGGCGATCACGTCGCGCGGCTGAAGGCGCGGGGTGTCTCGCACATCTCCGGCACGCCGTCGCACTGGCGCAAGCTGCTGATGAGCGGTTCGGCCGCGCAATTTACCCCGGCTTACGTCCGCCTCTCCGGTGAAATCGCCGACCAGGCGGTGCTCGACGGATTGAAGGCGGCATTCCCCAATTCCTCCGTCGGTCACGCCTATGCCTCGACCGAAGCCGGCGTCGGTTTCGCCGTCAATGACGGGCTGGAGGGCTTTCCGGCCGACTATCTCGGCAATCGCAACGGCGTCGAGATGAAGGTGGTCGACGGCTCGCTCCGGATCCGTTCGACGCGTACCGCGCATGCCTATGTCGGCCGCAGCGCCGCGGCGCTCACCGATGACGACGGCTTCGTCGACAGCGGCGACATCGTCGAGCTGCGCGGTGACCGCTACTATTTCGTCGGCCGCCGCGGCGGCATCATCAATATCGGCGGATTGAAAGTCCACCCCGAAGAGATCGAGGCGGTGATCAACCGCCATCCCGACGTGCGGATGTCGCGCGCCAAGTCGCGGAAGAGCCCGATCACCGGCGGCATCGTGGTTGCCGACGTGATCCTCACTGAGGGCACTGATCCGGCGCGCGCGAAAGAGATCCGCGACCAGATCCTGGCGCGGTGCCGCACACAGCTCGCGTCGCACAAAGTGCCGGCGGTGATGCGCTTCGTCGAGGCGCTCGACGTCACTCCGGCCGGAAAACTGGCGCGAACCGATGCATAATGTCCTCGTCACCGGCGGCAGCCGCGGCATCGGTCTTGCGATCGGCAAGCGCCTCGTGGGCGCCGGCTATAACGTGATCGCGGCGGCGCGGCGCGAAAGCGACGAGCTGAAGGCGGCGATCGCCGAATCCGGCGGACGGCTGCATTTCCGCGCCTGCGACCTCGCGGTGATCGACGCGATCCCGGCTTTCGCAAAGCTCGTGCGCGACGAGTTCGGCCCGGTCTACGGCCTCGTCAACAATGCCGGCCTAGGCACCGAAGGCCTGCTCGCCACCATGCATAATTCCGCGATCGAGGCGCTGGTGCAGCTCAACGTGCTGTCGCCGATCATCCTCACCAAATATGTGGCGCGGCAGATGATGGCGGACGGCACCGGGCGCATCATCAACATCTCCTCGATCATTGCGACGACCGGCTATAACGGCCTGTCCGTCTATGGTGCGACCAAGGCGGCTGCGACCGGCTTCACCCGCTCGCTGGCCCGCGAGGTCGGCAAGGTCGGCATCACCGTCAATGCGATCGCGCCGGGCTTCATCGATACCGAGCTGACGCATAATCTGTCCGATGAGGCGCGCAAGCGCATTGCCGGCCGCAGCGCGCTGCGCCGCCTGCCGGAGACGGACGACGTCGCGCGGATGGTGGAATATCTGCTCGGGGAGGGCGGCCGCAACGTCACCGGCACCGTGTTTACCATCGACGCGGGGAATACGGCATAGGCGGAACCCGGCCGGCATCATTGTGTTGATCCGGCACAATGACATTCAGCCGGATTTGGTCGTAAGATGCCCCGCAATCGATTGGGTTACGTCAATCGATCTGCCCTAATCGACAGGGAGCAGTCCATGGCCATGCCCAACATGACCGCTTCAAATCAGGGCCGGACGGAGCCATCGCGCGCGAAGCCGGATTTGGATGAAGTCCACTGCCCGCCGATGACGCATCAGAATTCCGGCAGTCACGGCTACGAAATGTACCCGCAGCAATTCGTGCGCCTGGTCGGCTGCCATGACGCGTCGCTCGATACCTTGCGCAAGCGTCAGGACGAGAAGCTGCACTAGCCGTCACGACCGGTGCTTCGGCGAGTCCTTCGATAAGTCAATCCGTTCGTGGGAAAATTCCGGCGGCCCTTCGGTGAGGCGGCGGATGCGGCGTTCGCGCTCGTCCGCCGGCAATGCGGGATCGAGCAGCGTCTCGATCTCGTGGACTGCGATCTCTTCGATCCTGGTGGCCTCCGAGGCGATCGGATGCGCCGAACCGGGCACCGGCGGCGCGATCTTCAGGCCCAGCTCGATCAGCTTACAGATCGCCTCCGCACGGGTCAGGCGATAGGCTTCAGCCCAGGCATCGACAGCCTCCGTCAATCGTTCGGGCATTTTCACCGCGCTGATCGGGTCGACACCCGTGCGCCGGCGGACCGGAGAGGTGGAGTCCTTGTTGCCGAAGTCGGACACCTCGATCATCCCATGTAAGGCCGTGGAGCTGAGGGACGATAGCCGCAACTCCCGGACTGCCGTTTGATGCCGATCAATTGACCCGCTGCGGCAATGCAACGCGGCGGCGTCTTGTTGTCCGAGGCCGTTTCGGCCAATGATTGAAGGGGCCGCCGGCCGGCGAACCCGGATCGATCCTGCCCCGTATTTGTTTTGCATTCCAACCATCCGGCGTCCCCGATGACCTCAGGCGAATCCTTCTACGGCGGCATTCCCGTTTTCCGCGGCTTCACCAGCCTGATGGATCCTGCGCTCTATGCGCCCCTGCCGGACGATTGGAGCATCGGCGTTGCCGATATCGTCGATTCCACCAAGGCGATCGCGGCGCAGCGCTACAAGGCGGTCAACATGGCCGGTGCGGCCGTGATCGCGGCCGTGACGAACGCCTTGGCGGGGCGCGAATTCCCCTTCGTGTTCGGCGGCGACGGCGCGAGCTTTGCGGTCGCGCCCGGCGATCTCGATGCGGCACGCGACGCGCTCGCCGCGACCGCCACCTGGGTGCGAGAGGATCTCGACCTGAGGATGCGCGTCGCGCTGGTGCCGGTGAGCGCCATTCGCGCGCACGGCCTCGACGTGCGCGTCGCGCGCTTCGGTCCGTCGGCGAACCTGTCCTATGCGATGTTCTCCGGCGGCGGGCTCGCCTTTGCCGACGCCGCGATGAAGCGCGGCGAGTTCGCGGTCGCCGAGGCGCCGGCGGGCACGCAGCCCGACCTGTCCGGCCTGTCCTGCCGCTTCGAGATGATGCCGGCCTCGCGCGGGCTGATCCTGTCGGTCCTGGTGATGCCGGCGCGCGGCGCCGAGCCGCATGCCTTCCGCAAGGTGATCGAGGACATCATCCATCTCGTCGAGCGCAGCCCGGACGGCGCCCGTCCGGTACCGCCGCAGGGACCGCCGCTGAAATGGCCGCCGCAGGGCCTGGAATACGAAGCCCGCACCAGGCGGGGCGGCCCGCTGCTTGCGCGCAGGGCGAGCGTGCTGGCCTATACGCTGTTCGTCTATCTGATCATGCGCTTCGACCTCAAGGTCGGCGGCTTCGTGCCCAACCTCTACCGGCGTCAGGTCGTCGAGAACTCGGACTTCAGGAAGTATGACGACGGCCTGCGCATGATTCTCGACTGCACCCCGCAGCTCGAGCGCGCGCTGAGCGATCGCCTCGCGGCCGCCGCGCGCGAAGGCGTCGTGCGCTACGGCCTCCATCAGCAGGACGCCGCCATGATGACCTGCTTCACACCGTCGGCGCTGCGCAGCGACCATGTGCACTTCATCGACGGCGCGCGGGGTGGCTATGCCTCGGCCGCGACGGCGCTGAAGGCGATGCCGGCGTGAGGGATCTCGTGTCCCGGACGCGCTGCGGCACGCAGTGACGCTGCGCAGAGCCGGTACCCAGAGTGAGATAGGCCCCGGCTCCGCAGCGCATCACTACGTGCAGCGCTGCGTCCGGGGCACGAGACCTCGTAGGCCCGCTACCGCCCCGCGCGCGTCCAGGTCTCGCCGCCGCAGAGCGCGCCGACGCAGCCTTCGACCCGCAGCGAATCCGCTCCCGTCACGGTGACGCTGCTGGCATAGGTGCTGCCGTCGTCGGCATTGTAGATCTGGCCCGACCATTTGTTCGGACCGGAGGGCGGCATGCTGCTGAACAGCGGCAGACCGATCATCGAGCGCTTGGCGAGCGCGGGATTGGGATTCTTGCTGTCGGTGGCGGGCTGGCCGGTCGCGGTGTCGTAGGGCTCGCGCAGCCAGGCGACGACGCCGCAGATGCCGCCGCCGCATTTGGTGATCTTGACGCGCGCATCGCCCGCCTGGGTCAGCCATGTCCCGTCGACGTTCTGCGCATGAGCGGCGGACGCGCCAAGCAGCGCAGCGAGGAGGACGATGAGAGCGGCGAATCTGGAAGTCATGGAAGAGGCCCCGAAAATGGAGCGCCTCCATAGCAGGCCGGCGAGATAGTGCAACGCTGGCCGGAATCACATTCCTGCGTTTATCGATGTGCGTTTATATGCCTGCGCTCATTTGTCCCAGCGCACAAATGCGACCGAGCCCGCAGTCGCAAGACCGAACACGACCATGGCGCCGCCGACCAGCGCGAACAAGGTCCAGGCCGGCGCCTGCGCCATCATGAGGCCGATGCCGCCGATCGCGACGATCAGAAGTCGCGCGGTGGACGCCAGCACAGGTCCGCCGACGCGCGCCGCGCCTTGGGATGAGAAATAGAGCGACACGCCGATGCCGAAGAACACGAAGGCCGGGCCGGCCCAATGGAAATAGCTGTGCGCCGCGGCGGTGACGCCGGGATCCCGGGTGAAGAGCGCAACCCACAGCGCGGGATCGAGCGCGATGACGAGCCCGATCAGGCCGACCGTGAGTCCCGAGGCCGCAGCTGCGGTCCAGGCGACACGCCGCGCCCGCTTCACATGTCCGGCGCCCATCGCCATGCCGACCATTGGCACAGAGGCGATGCCGAAGGCGAAGGTGATCGGGATCAGCAGGAATTCCAGCCGCGAGCCGATGCCGTAGCCGGCCAGCATCTCGGTGCCGAAGGTCGCCAGGATCTTGGTGAAGATCAAGATCGTGAGCACGGTCTGGAGCGGTGACAGGCAGGCCACCGCGCCGACCTTGAGGATGTCCAGGAACATCGCGCGTTCGAAATGGAAGGCGCGGACGTCGATCTGCAGCCGGCTGCGGCCGGACAAGAGATACCAGAGGAAGAAGATCGCGGCGCAGCTGAACGCGATCAACTGGCCGCTTGCGACGCCCGGCATACCGAATTGCGGCACGCCGAACAGGCCGAGCCCCAGCGTGCCGCCGAGCGCGATCTGCAGCACGCTCGCTCCGATCAGCGTCATCGAGGGCAGGCGCATGTCGCCGGTGCCGCGGATCACCGAGGCAAGCGTATTGACGAGCCAGATCGCGACCGCGCCGGAGAACAGCATTTGCGAATAGCCGCAGGCTTCCTCCAGCACCCGGTCGCGTCCGCCGAGCAGGGTGAAGAACGAGCGGCCGAAGACCAGCATCATCACCGTGAAGAACAGCCCGCCGCAGAGGCCGATGATGGCGGCATGCAGCGCCAGCGTCGCGGCGCGGTCCCGATCGCCGGCGCCGAGCGCGCGGCTGATCGCGGACGATACGCCGCCGCCCATCGCACCCGCGCTCATCATCTGGGTCAGCATCGCGAACGGAAACACCAGCGCGATCGCGGCGAGCGGGATGGTGCCGAGCCGGCCGATATAGGAGGTCTCGGCGATTGCGACCAGCGTGCTGCCGACCATCGCGATCATGTTGGGAATCGCGAGCCGCAGCAGCGTCGGCAGGATGGGCGCGGTCAGGAGGCTGGCGATGGGGTAGGCGACCGGCGCGAGCGGCGGGACGGCGTCTACGGGGGCGTCGATCGTCATGTTCACCGCGCGGAATATCAAATGATGATCGACATATTATAGGGCGCAAGGCGCCCGGCCAGCCCTCGCTCACGCAGGGCTCACCAGGGCAGGCCGCATAGGTCGATGGTGCCCAGCGTCGGCGCGCGGACGATGTGGAACACGTAGGGCGCCATATGGTCGAAGCGGATCCGCCCCTCCGGCTGTTCGCAATAGACCTCGCCCTTGAAGGGCAGCCAGCTCCGGGTCTCGTAGAACGAGAAATTGTGGGGTTCGCAGAACAGCAGTGCGAAGCGCGCGGCCTCGTTGGCTCTGATGGTGTGAACCGCCGCGTCGATCGCCACGGTCGCATAGCCGCGGCCGCGCTGGTCCTGGCGCGTGCAGACTCCGCCGATGCCGCCGATATGGACCTTCTGCCCATTCCAGGTGACGGTGCGGAAGTAGATGCCGACATGGCAGACGAGGCCGTCCTCGGGCGTCTCGATCAGCACGCGCAGATCGGCATTGGCCCATTTGACGTGGGCCCAGGGCTTCTCAGCGACGAGCTCTGGTCCCCAGACCGCCTGATGCAGCGGCTCCGCAATCGGCCAAGACGCGTCGCCGTTCAAAATATCGATCTCGATGCTCATGGCCTGGTTCTTCGGAGCTCCGCTTCGTGGCGCATTCGTTCTGTCATAAGCGGTTCAAAGGCAATGATATTTTTACGCCGTCCGTCTCGCCTGCGGCAGAACGTCTGCGCTTGCGTCGATTTGGTGCAATCCGGCCGGATGGCCCCATCACGTGTTTTCGCAAATTGGCGGTATTTAACGGCCGCGGAACCTTCTATAAGACTCCCCGTTAAGCCAGTTCCCCATCAGTCGCGGACAAGAACCCATGACCTTTACGCTGCCCCCACTCCCTTACGCCTATGACGCCCTTGGCCAGTTCATGTCGAAGGAGACGCTGGAATTCCACCATGACAAGCATCATCAGGCCTACGTCACCAACGGCAACAACGCGCTCAAGGGGACCGAATGGGAAGGCAAGTCCCTTGAGGAGATCGTCAAGGGCTCGTTCGGCAAGAACCCCGCGGTGTTCAACAATGCCGGCCAGCACTACAATCACATCCACTTCTGGAGCTGGATGAAGCCCAATGGCGGCGGCACCAAGCTGCCCGGCAAGCTCGAGAAGAAGATCAACGAGGACCTCGGCGGCTTCGAGAAGTTCAAGACCGACTTCCAGGCGGCCGGCGTCGGCCAGTTCGGCTCCGGCTGGTGCTGGCTCCAGGTCAAGAACGGCAAGCTCGAAATCTCCAAGACCCCGAACGGCGAGAATCCGCTGGTGCACGGCGCCACGCCCATCCTCGGCTGCGACGTCTGGGAGCACTCCTACTACATCGATTACCGCAACCGCCGCCCGGATTATCTCAAGGCGTTCGTCGAGAACCTCGTGAACTGGGAATACGTCGAGTCCCTGTTCGACAAGGCGTAAGCGTCAGTCCGGGGCGCGCGAAGCGCGAACCCGGAATAACAGAAAGAGGCGGTCGCTCGCGCGGCCGCCTTTTTGCTGTGCGGAATTGCCCTGCGCGGTGCGCGCACGGGTCTGTCATCACACCATTTGCATCGCTTCGGTGGCGCGCTTAATCAGGACGGGCATCACCCTCGAGCCACCGAGCCCGTTGTCAGAACCTTCCCCGAAAACCCCTGCGCCGGCCGAGGACGCGGAGTCCGAGCCGCGGCCGGGCCGTGTGCGCAAGCCGATCGGCTGGTCGACCATCATCATCGCGGCACTGGTCGCGGTGAGCGCGGCGCTGGTCTGGCGGCGTGACGGCACCGACGGCGTTCTCGACATCCTGACCCACGATCTCTCGCTGTTCTCGGGCATCCTGCCGCGCGTGCTCGCCGGCTGCCTGCTCGGCGCCTTCATCTCGGAAATCCTGCCGCACGAAAAAGTCTCGCGCTCGCTTGGGCCGAAATCCGGCTTGATGGGGCTTCTGATCGGTACCGCCTTCGGCGCGATCCTGCCGGGCGGGCCCTTCACCGCCTATCCCGTGGCGAGCGCGCTGCTCGCGGTCGGCGCTGATTTCGGCGCCACCATCGCCATGGTCGTGAGCTGGACCCTGATCGGCTATGGCCGCGCGGTGGCCTGGGAAATTCCGATCATGGGCACCGATTTCACGCTGTGGCGCGTCCTGATCTCGCTGCCGCTGCCGGTGCTCGCCGGTGCGCTCGGGCGCTTCGTCTATGTCAGGCTGTATCCGAAGCGGACCGGCGACGAGGACGCGGCATGAGCGCCGCGCTTCTGATCGACATCCTGCTGTGGGGCTCGGTGCTTGGCGTCGGGCTGATCGCCTTCCGCCGCGGACCGCCGGTATTCAGGGCCTCGTTGCGCGAAGGCACGATGGACTTCATCAACATCGTGCCGCGGATCGCGCTCGGGGTGATCGGCTCCGGCTACATCGCGGCCATCATCCCGCAGGAGGTGATCACAGGCTGGCTCGGGCCGGACAGCGGCTGGCTCGGCGTTGCGACCGCCGTGGTCGCCGGCGCGGCGACACCCGGCGGCCCCGTGGTCGGTTTCTCCATCGGCACCGTGGCGCTGAAGTCGGGCGGCGGGGTGCCGCAGGTGGTGGCCTATGTCGTCGCCTGGGCCCTGTTCGCCTTCCAGCGGGTGATCCTGTGGGAAATCCCGTTCATGCCGGCCCGGTTCGTCTGGTTCCGCTGTGCCGTCTCGGTGCCGTTCCCGTTCGTGGCGGCCGCCATCGCGATGGTGATCGGGAAGCCTTGAGGCGGCGTGGACAGACGTAATGTTATAATATAACGTCTTGCCATGGTTCCCGCCGTGTCCCACGCCCATCATCACGACCATGCTCATGGCCATTCCCATGGTCATTCGCACGCCCACGGGCATTCACATGGGCACGACCACACCCACGCCCATGTCCACGATGCCGCCTCGCCGCATCCCGCCCAGGAGGCGCCCTGGTCGATCCTGCGCATGACCATGGCCGCGCGCCTCGCGGCGGCGCTTGCCGTCTGTGCCGTGCTCTGGGGCGTGGTTTTCCTGGCGATGAGGTGACCATGGCGGCACTGCACTTTCACAACGTGACGCTCGGCTATGACCGGCATCCGGCCGTGCACCACCTCAACGGCGAAGTCGCGCGAGGTGCGCTGGTCGCCGTGATCGGTCCGAATGGCGCGGGCAAGTCGACCTTGCTGCGCGGCATCGTCGGCATCCTCAAGCCGCTCGACGGCAGCATCCATCTCGGCGGGCTCGACAGCAGGGACATCGCTTATCTACCGCAGAGCGCGGAGATCGACCGCAGCTTCCCGATCTCGGTGTTCGACTTCGTGGCGACCGGCCTGTGGCGGGCCACCGGCCTGTTCGGCGGCATCGGCAAGGCCGCGCGCGAAAAGGTTCTGCGCGCGATCGCCTCCGTCGGCCTCAATGGCTTCGAGAACCGTCCGATCGGCACGCTCTCGGGCGGCCAGATGCAGCGCGTGCTGTTCGCGCGGGTGCTGCTCCAGGACGCGAGCCTGATCGTGCTGGACGAGCCATTCAACGCCATCGACAGCAAGACCACCGCCGACCTGCTTGCGCTGGTCAAGCAATGGCACGGCGAGGGCCGCACCGTGCTCGCGGCGCTCCACGACATGGAAATGGTGCGCAATCATTTCAGCGAGACGCTGGTGCTGGCGCGTGGCCCGGTAGCGTGGGGACCGACGGCGGCCGTGCTGACGCCGGAAAACCTGCTGGTCGCGATGCGGATGTGCGAAGCTTTTGACGACAGCGCGGCGGCCTGTGCCGCTGACGATACCCGTTCGCGGGCGGCTTGAGATCCGATGCTCTATGACGCGCTGATCGGTCCGTTCACCGAATTCGAGTTCATGCGGCGCGCGCTCGCCGCCGTGATCGCGCTGGCGCTGGCCGGCGCGCCGATCGGCGTGTTCCTGATGCTGCGGCGGATGAGCCTCGTCGGCGACGCCATGGCGCATGCGATCCTGCCGGGTGCCGCCATTGGCTTCCTGCTCTCAGGCCTCAATCTGTTTGCGATGACGGCCGGCGGCCTGGTCGCAGGCTTTGCCGTCGCGATCCTCGCCGGCGTGGTCGCGCGCTCGACCGGGCTGAAGGAGGACGCGTCGCTCGCGACCTTTTATCTGGCCTCGCTGGCGCTCGGCGTGACCATCGTCTCGATCAGGGGCACCAATATCGACCTCTTGCACGTGCTGTTCGGCAACATCCTCGCGATGGACGACCAGACGCTGCTGGTGGTCGCCTTCAACGCCACCGTGACGCTGCTCGTACTTGCCGTGATCTATCGTCCCCTGGTGATCGAGAGCGTCGATCCCTTGTTCCTGCGCACCGTGAGCCGTGCCGGCGGGCCTGCACATCTCGCCTTCCTTGCGCTGGTCGTGATCAACCTCGTCAACGGTTTCCAGGCGCTTGGCACGCTGCTGGCGGTCGGCCTGATGATCCTGCCGGCAGGTATCGCGCGGTTCTGGTCGCGCGATCTCACCGCGATGATCTGCATCGCCGTGATCGCCGCCGCGGTCTCCGGCTATGCCGGGCTTGTGCTGTCGTTCCAGACCCGCGTGCCGTCGGGGCCTGCGGTCATTCTCGTCGCGACGGTGCTCTACATCGTCTCCGTGCTGTTCGGCCGCGTCGGCGGTATCGTCCGGCAATTGTTTCCCGGCCGGCATCTGGAAGCGTGATGATGCGGCCTTTCCTGCTTTGCATGCTCCTGTTGATCGCCTCGCCGCTTCAGGCGGCGGAGCGGCTGAACGTCGTCGCGAGCTTCTCGATCCTTGCCGATTTCGTCCGCAATGTCGGCGGCAACAGGATCAATCTGACCACGCTGGTCGGCGCCGACAGCGATGTTCACGTCTACACGCCGGCGCCCGCCGATGCGAAGCGGGTCGCGGAGGCGAGGCTCGTCATCGTCAACGGACTTGGGCTGGAGGGCTGGCTGCCGCGTCTCGTGCAGTCTTCCGGCAGTAAGGCGCAGGTCGTCACCGCCAGCTCCGGCATCGTGCCGCTGAAGCTCGGCTCGGCCGCCGATCCTCACGCCTGGCAGTCCGTCCCCAACGCCAGGGTCTACGTGACCGACATCGCCGACGCGCTGGCCGCGGCCGCCCCGGACGACGCTGATGTCTTCCGCGCTCAGGCCAAGGCCTATCTGGAAAAGCTCAAAACGCTCGACCGCGAGGTCCGCGAGGCCGTGGCCAAAATCCCAACCGAGCGCCGCAAGGTGATCTCCACCCATGACGCCTTCGGCTATTTTTCCGCCGAATACGGTATCCAGTTCGTCGCCCCCTTGGGCGTCTCCACGGAAACCGAGCCCAGCGCCCGGGACATCGCGGCCATCATCGGCCAGATCAGGGCCCAGAAAATCCCCGCCGTCTTCCTGGAAAATATCAGCGACGACCGCCTGATCCGGCGGATCGCCGCGGAGACCGGGGCAAAGGTCGGCGGGACCCTGATTTCGGACGGATTGACCGGCGAAAAGGGGTCCGCACCCACTTACATTGATATGGTCAGGCACAATATAAAGGCCCTGACCAGCGCGCTTGACCACTAGGGCAGGGGCCACCCCGCCTCGCGTCGCGCGAAAAGCCCGAAGTCGGAGTTCTTATGTCTGAAGCGACCTCCTCCAAAATTCCCGTGACCGTCCTGACCGGCTATCTCGGCGCCGGCAAGACCACGCTTTTGAACCGCATCCTGTCGGAGAACCACGGCAAGAAATACGCCGTCATCGTCAACGAATTCGGCGAGATCGGCATCGACAACGACCTCATCATCGGTGCCGATGAGGAAGTGTTCGAGATGAACAACGGCTGCATCTGCTGCACCGTGCGCGGCGACCTCGTCCGCATCATGGACGGCCTGATGAAGCGCAAGGGCAAGTTCGACGCCATCATCGTCGAGACCACCGGCCTTGCCGATCCCGCCCCTGTCGCCCAGACCTTCTTCGTCGACGAGGACGTGCAGAAGAACGCCCGTCTCGATGCCGTCGTCACGGTCGCCGACGCCAAATGGCTGTCGGACCGTCTGAAGGATGCGCCCGAGGCCAAGAACCAGATCGCCTTTGCCGACGTCATCGTTCTGAACAAGACAGACCTCGTGAGCAAGGGCGAGCTCGCCGAGGTCGAGGCCCGGATCCGCGCCATCAACCCCTATGCGAAGCTGCATCGCACCGAGCGCTGCTCGGTGGCCTTGGCCGACGTGCTCGACCGCGGCGCGTTCGATCTCGACCGCATCCTCGACATCGAGCCGGACTTTTTGGAGGCCGACGATCACGATCACGATCACGACCATGATCACCATCATCACGGCCACGATCATCACCACCATGATCACGGCCACGGCCTGAAGCACTATCACGACGAGGACATGCAATCGCTGTCGCTCAAGACCGACAAGCCGCTCGATCCCAACGTGTTCATGCCTTGGCTGCAGAACCTGGTGCAGGTCGAGGGCGGCAAGATCCTGCGCTCCAAGGGCATCCTCGCCTTCCACGACGACGACGACCGCTACGTCTTCCAGGGCGTCCACATGATGCTGGAGGGTAACCACCAGCGGAAATGGAAGGACGGCGAGCCCCGCGAGAGCCGCCTCGTCTTCATCGGCCGCGAACTGCCGGAGAAGGCCATTCGCGAAGGCTTCGAGAGCTGCATCGTCTCGTGATGAAAGAGTTTACGCCGGCCCCGGATTCCGCCTCGATCGTCTCCGTCACCGATCGCGTCAAGCCTGTGACCCTCGGCATGGGCGTGACCTCCGTGCATTTCCTCAAGGATCGCGCCGCCTTCGTCGGCGGCGAGGAGAACGTCGCCTTCGTCGATGCCAATGGCGAGATCAGCAAGGTCGCCGTGCATGGCGGCGGCATTCTCTCGACCGCGAGCGACGGCAAGCGCATCATCATGGGCGGCGACGACGGCAAGGTCGTCTCGCTCGGCGCCAAGGGCGAGGTGACGCTGCTCGCGACCGACCCGAAGCGGCGCTGGATCGACGCGGTGGCGCTCCATGCTGACGGCGCCTTCGCCTGGTCGGCCGGCAAGGTCGCGACCGTCAAGAGCGGCAAGAACGAGGAGAAGTCGCTCGAGGTGCCCTCGACCGTTGGCGGCCTTGCCTTCGCGCCGAAGGGCCTGCGGCTCGCGATCGCGCATTACAACGGCGCGACGCTGTGGTTTCCGAACATGGAGGGCTCGGCCGAATTCCTGCCCTGGGCCGGTTCGCATCACGCGGTCACGTTCAGCCCGGACAACAAGTTCCTGGTCACGGCGATGCACGAGCCGGCGCTGCACGGCTGGCGGCTCGCCGATAACAGGCACATGCGCATGACCGGCTATCCCGGCCGCGTCCGCTCGATGTCCTGGAGCGCCGGCGGCAAGGGCCTCGCCACCTCGGGCGCCGACACCGTCATCATCTGGCCGTTCGGTAGCAAGGACGGCCCGATGGGCAAGGAGCCCGCGATGCTCGCGCCGCTGCAGGCGCGCGTTGCGGTGGTGGCCTGCCATCCGAAGAACGACATTCTGGCCTGCGGCTATAGCGACGGCACCGTGCTGATGGTGCGTCTGGAAGACGGTGCGGAGATCCTGGTTCGCCGCAACGGCACGCCGCCGGTGGCTGCAATCGCCTGGAACGCCAAGGGCACGCTGCTCGCGTTCGCGGACGAAAATGGGGATGGCGGCCTGCTGGAGCTTTAATCTGTCATGGTTCCGGCCGTATAGGGGACCATGCGGTTTCTCACGACCTTCCAGCTGGGCGATTTCGCCGACACGCTGATCAGCCTGACCACAGCCTTCGTGCTGGGCACGTTGATCGGCGCCGAGCGGCAATACCGCCAGCGCACCGCGGGCCTGCGCACCAACGTGCTGGTCGCCGTGGGAGCGGCCGCCTTCGTCGATCTCGCCATGCAGCTGGACAATGCCGACGGCGCAGTGCGGGTGATCGCCTATGTCGTCTCGGGCATCGGCTTCCTCGGTGCCGGCGTCATCATGAAGCAAGGCATGGACGTGCGCGGGCTCAACACCGCGGCGACGCTATGGGCCTCGGCCGCAGTCGGCTCCTGCGCCGGTGCCGACATGGTCGCGCAGGCAGCCGCGCTGACCGTATTCGTCATCGCCGGCAACACCATGCTGCGTCCGCTGGTCAATGCCATCAATCGCATCCCGCTGAACGAGAAGGCCTTGGAGGCGACCTACTACTTCAAGCTCGCGGTCGCGGCCGATGCCTTGCCCGACATGCGCGACCGCCTCGTCGAGAAGCTCGAGGCCGCGAAATATCCCGTGGCGGGGATCGAGGTGGTCGAGATCGGCGAGGACATGCTGGAGATCGTCGCGAAGCTGGTCGCGAGCGCGGTCGATCCGAAGGAGCTGAATGCGCTGGCGACCGACCTGCAGCATCTGCCCGGTGTGCGCCATGCCACCTGGGAAGCCAGCACGACGGAATAAGCGCGTCGTTTTGGCGCGCGGACGGGCAGTTCCCGTCTTGCCGGGGATGGAACCCCGGTCGTGCCATTTCGTTGATTCCGCGGACAAACGCGGTGATCGACATGACCGGCAATGACAAGCGCAGACTGAAGCTCGACCTGATGATCGCCTGTTCGCTGTTCGCAGCGGGTGTCGTGGTGTCAGGCGTATCGATCGCGCAAATTCGCGCCGAGGGCCGGACGCAGCTGGCGCAGGCGACGCCACCGCTTCAGGGCACGCCGTCCGAGGATCAGAACAAACCGGCGGAAGCCAAGCCCGGCGGCGATCGCCCGACCACGCCGGCCCCTGAACCGGCACGCCCCGACCCGCAGACGCAGGGCGCGGCGGGCGCGGCCAAGCCAGCTCTGCCGCCGGCACCGGCCGAGAAGATCGCGCCGCCGATCGAGAAGAAGTAGGGCGCAACCGCAAGCTCTTCCGCTGCGATAGCAACCCTGCGCCGGCGTGGTGGTGAGCCGTTGTTCTGCTTCACTTGCGCCGGTATGATCCGGAGCGGAAACTGACCTGCATCCCACAGGATCACTCCATGCCGACCGCAAGCCTGGCGCCCCTCGATGAGACGATTTCGATCGCGGAGCTTACGCGCGATCCTTATCCGATCTACCGGCGGCTGCGACGCGAGGCGCCCGTGCTACGAGTGAAATCCGTGGGCCGCACCTTCCTCACCAAGGCTGCCGACACCAAATATGTGAAGGACAACGCGGCGCTGTTCAGCTCCGACGATCCGAACACGCCGATGAAGCGGGCCTTCCTGGCCCATACCTTGATGCGCAAGGACCACGACGAGCACCGCAGCGAGCGGATGGCGATGATGCCGGCTCTGATGCCGAAGACGATCGAGGCCGTTTGGGCACCCCTCTATGCGAAACTGGCCGCTGTGTATCTCGACCGGTTGCCCCGCGACGAGGTCGTTGACCTCTTCCCCACGCTCGCCGGCCCTATCGCAGCGCGGATTCTGGCCCATGCCATTGGCGTTCCGGACGCGAGCGACGAGGACATGCAACGATGGTCCCAGACCCTGATCGACGGCGCCGGCAATTTTGGCTGGACGCCAGGACCCTTCGAAGCAACCGACCTTGCCAATGCGGAGATGGATCGATGTATCCGTGGCAATTTCGAACGCGTTCGCACCGAACAGGATTCCTCCGCGCTGTCCTTCATGGTGAACGCAGCAAGCCCGATTGCCGAGAGTCAGATGATTGCCAACGTCAAGATCGCGATCGGGGGTGGCATCAACGAGCCGCGTGACGCTCTGCTGACGATCATCTACGGCTTGCTGACTAACCCGGACCAGCTTGAAGCCGTCCGAGAAGGCGGCAAATGGCGATCCGCTTTCGAGGAAGGCGTACGATGGGTGGCGCCGATCCAGGCGAGTTCGCGTCTCGTCATAGAAGACACCGAGATTCGCGGCTGCTTCATCCCGAAGGGCGACACGGTGATGACGATACAGGCCTCAGCCAACCGGGACGAGGAGGTCTTCGAGGATGGCGAGCGCTACGACGCGTTGCGCGAACCCAATCCTCATCAAGCCTTCGGCAACGGCCCGCATCACTGCGCAGGCGCGCACCTTTCGCGGCGGACGGTTGGCGCCATCCTTCTGCCGATGTTGTTCGAGCGCTTCCCCCGTATGACCCTGCCTGATCCCGCGAGCGTCCGCTGGCACGGCTTCGGTTTCCGCGGCCCGCTCAATCTGCCGGTTCTCCTCCAGTAGGCTGGCGGGACGCAGGCCTTCGACGTCGAGCCCGTAAGCGCGGTCCGTGGCGGCGAAAAATCGCACCGTCGATTGAGAGGAAGTAGGCTTGCTGTCATTCCGGGGCGCGCGAAGCGCGAGCTACGGTGAGCAATTGCGTACCTGAGAATCCATTTCTCTACGGACTCTGCCGCCCGATGGATTCCGGGCTCGACGCTGCGCGTCGCCCCGGAATGACGGAGGAGAGAGCCTACCTCACCGCACCAAAACGTTCTTGAACTGCCACGGATCAGACGTGTCGATATCCTCCGGGAACAGGCCCGGGCGATCCGTCAGCGGCGTCCAGTCGGTGTAGAAACCCTTGACCGGGCCGAGATACGGCAGCTGGATTTCCAGCAGGCGATCGAAATCCATCTCGTCGGCTTCGACGATGCCCTCGGTCGGGTTTTCCAGCGCCCACACCATGCCGCCGAGCACGGCCGAGGTCACCTGCAGGCCGGTGGCGTTCTGATAGGGCGCGAGTGCGCGGGTCTCTTCGATGGAAAGCTGCGAGCCGTACCAATAGGCATTCTTGTCATGGCCGAACAGCAGCACGCCGAGCTCGTCGATGCCGTCGACGATCTCGTTCTCGTCGAGGATGTGGTGCTTCTCCTGCATCTTGGCGGCGCGGCCGAACATCTCGTGCAGAGACAGCACGGCATCGTCGGCCGGGTGATAGGCATAGTGGCAGGTCGGCCGGTAGACCGCCGTGCCGGATGCGTCACGCACCGTGAAGTAATCGGCGATCGAGATCGACTCGTTGTGGGTGACGAGGAAGCCATATTGCGCGCCGCGGGTCGGGCACCAGGTTCGCACGCGCGTGTTGGCGCCGGGTTGCATCAGATAGATGGCGGCGCCGCAGCCGGCTTCGTGGGTCCGTGCATTCTCGGGCATCCATTTTTCGTGGGTGCCCCAGCCGAGCTCGGACGGCTGCACGCCCTCCGAAAGGAAGCCTTCCACCGACCAGGTGTTGACGAAGACGTCAGGCTCTTTCGGCTTTTTGGAGCGCTGGGTGTCGCGTTCGGCGATGTGGATGCCCTTGATGCCGGCCTGCCGCATCAGATCCGCCCATTCGGCTTTGGTCTTCGGCTTGGGGGCGTTGAGCTTCAGGTCGGCGGCGACATTGAGCAGTGCCTGCTTGACGAAAAACGAGACCATGCCGGGATTGGCGCCACAGCAGGAGACGGCCGTGGTCGAGCCGGCGGGGCGCGCCCTCTTGGCGGCCAGCGTCGCTTCGCGAAGCGCGTAGTTGGAGCGCGCTTCCGGGCCCTTCGACGAATCGAAATAGAAGCCGAGCCAGGGCTCGTTGACGGTGTCGATGTAGAGCGCGCCGAGCTCGTTGCAGAGCTCCATGATGTCGGTGGAGCCGGTGTCGACCGAGAGATTGACGCAAAAACCCTGGCCGCCGCCTTCGGTAAGCAGCGGAGACAGCAACTCGCGATAATTGTCCCTGGTGACGGCCTTCTGGATGAAGCGGACATTGTGCTTCTCGCAATGCGCCTTGCGGCCCTCGTCCTTGGGGTCGATCACGGTGACGCGCGACTTGTCGTAATCGAGATGCCGCTCGATCAGCGGCAGCGTGCCTTTGCCGATGGAGCCGAAGCCGACCATGACGATGGGACCGGTGATCTTCGCGTAGATCTGCGAGGGAAGGCTCATGGAACGGTTTCTCCGGAACGTGCTGGCTGGCAAAGGGTGGGTGGATTAGGCGCTGCGGCGCCTTTTCAAACGCTGCGGCGCTTTTTTTAGACGCTGCGGCGCTTGGCGGTGACTTCGATCTCGACCTTCATCTCGGGCTTGGCGAGAGCGCTGACGACCAGCAAGGTCGCAGCCGGCCTGATGTCCCCGAGAACTTCGCCGCAGACGGCGAAGTGGGCGTCGATGTAGCTGGCGTCGGTGACGTAATAGGTCGCACGGACGATATCGGCCATCTCGAATCCGCCCTCCTTCAGGGCGCCTTCGATGGTCTTGAAGCAGTTACGTGACTGGCTCGTGACGTCTGATGGCATCGTCATCGTGCTGTAGTCATAGCCGGTGGTTCCCGCGACAAAGGCGAACTCGCCGTCGATCACGGCACGGCTGTAGCCGGCGGTCTTCTCGAACGGGGAGCCGGTGGAGATCAGGCGACGGGGCATGGTTTGGACCTCGACTGAAGGGCGTTTCGCGGGGTTAAAGGGCGTTTCTGGCGCCCGCGCAACCCCTAAGGAACGGGCGTGGCGCAGGCGCGCTTGGGCGTTGCCGCTCAGCGCGGTTCGAGGCGTCGGGATGAAAGCGATGCTTTAGGCCGCGCGCGCCTGGACGGCGCGAACTACCCTCCGTTTGGCGAGGGCCGCGCCGGTCGGGACGATCATCCCTTCGGCGCCGTCGAGCGCGCCTTCCGCGAACTCGATCGCCAGCAGGCGGTCGCGCTCGAACGGGCCGGGCAGCGACAGCGCACCGGTGTTCTCGGCCGAGAAGCCGAAGCGGGCGTAATAGGGGGCATCGCCGAGCAGGATCACGGCGGCATGCCCGCGCGCCCGGGCGGCGGCCAGCGCTTGATGCATCAGCGCGGCGCCGATCCCGAGCTCGCGGCAGGCAGGGTCCACCGCCAGCGGTCCGAGGACCAGAGCGGGCCTGCCTCCGGCGCTGACATGCCACAGCCGCACGGTTCCCACGAGCTTGCCCTCGCGCATCGCCGACAGGGCAAGGCCTGCGGCAGGTGCACGTCCCTCGCGCAGGCGCTGGCAGGTGCGGCCGTGGCGGTTCTCGCCAAAGCAGGCATCGAGCAGCGCTTCACGCATCGCAACGTCGGCAGCACGCTCGCTGCGGATCGCGAACGGAGCGGCTTTCGAGGTGAGGGCGGCTTGTGGCTTCCGAGGAGCAGTCATGGCGCGTCAGTCCCCGCTTGAACGGACGTGCCCGAAGGCGCGCCTGTGCAAGACGTCGTCAGATCGAAATGTCAGGGAGGAGCCGGCAAGCCGGCTCCCGGGTTCGTCAGGCCTCTAGAAGAGAGAGGCGGATCAGATGTGATACGTCTTCAGCGGCGGGATGCCGTTGAACGCCACCGACGAGTAGGTCGACGTATAGGCCCCGGTGCCTTCGATCAGCACCTTGTCGCCGATCTCGAGCGTGACGGGAAGCGGATACGGGCTCTTCTCGTACAACACGTCGGCGCTGTCGCAGGTGGGGCCTGCGAGCACGCACGGCGTCATGTCCGCGCCGTCGTGACGGGTGCGGATGGCGTAGCGGATCGACTCGTCCATGGTCTCGGCGAGACCGCCGAACTTGCCGATGTCCAAGTACACCCAGCGCACCTCGTCCTCGTCGCTCTTCTTCGAGATGAGCACGACCTCGGATTCGATGATGCCGGCGTTGCCCACCATGCCGCGACCCGGCTCGATGATGGTCTCCGGAATCTGGTTGCCGAAGTGCTTGCGCAGCGCGCGGAAGATCGAGCGGCCGTAGGTCACGACCGGCGGAACGTCCTTCAGGTACTTGGTCGGGAAGCCGCCGCCCATGTTGACCATGGACAGGTTGATGCCGCGCTCGGCGCAGTCGCGGAACACCTGCGAGGCCATCGCCAGCGCACGGTCCCACGCCTTCACCTTGCGCTGCTGCGAGCCGACATGGAAGGAGATGCCGCACGGCTCCAGCCGGAGGCGCTTGGCGAGGTCGAGCACCTCGACCGCCATCTCCGGGTCGCAGCCGAACTTGCGCGACAGCGGCCATTCGGCGCCGGCGCAATCATAGAGGATGCGGCAGAACACCTTCGCGCCGGGAGCGGCACGGGCGACCTTCTCGACCTCGGCGCCGCAATCGACCGCGAACAGCCGGATGCCGAGCGCGAAGGCGCGCGCGATGTCGCGCTCCTTCTTGATCGTGTTGCCGAAGGAGATGCGGTCGGGCGTCGCACCCGCAGCCAACGCCATCTCGATCTCGGCGACCGTCGCGGTGTCGAAGCAGGAGCCCATGGACGCCAGCAGCGCCAGCACTTCCGGCGCCGGGTTCGCCTTGACGGCGTAGAACACGCGGCTGTCGGGCAGCGCCTTGGCGAAGGTCTGGTAATTGTCGCGCACGACCTCGAGGTCGACGACGAGGCACGGCTCGGTGTCGAGGCCATCCTTGCGGCGGTTGCGCAGGAATTCCTGGATACGGTCGGTCATAGCACTCTCCCAAACGGCCCAGCGACGGGGATCCGTTCAAAAAATGTCGTCGGATAAGCGCCCCGGCCAGATCGCGCGATGGAGGCGCGACGAGCCAAAGACTCAAATCAGACTGTGCTGCCGTGGATTGGTCGGGAGTGTTCCCGCCCGCACACCTGGCAATGAAGGACAAGCCTTTTCAGTAGCCCGCGCCGGCGTTGGACTGCCGGTAGAGACCAAAAAAGCCCGATCCGTCGTTGCTTTAAGTCGCGTCCCCCGTTGAGAGCGGGGTGCGCCGGTTCGCCTCCGGCTGCCAGTCACGGTTGCAAAAAGTGAAGTCACCTTCGACAAGGCATCTCTTGAGAGAGATGCTGGACGCTCCGGGTTTGCTTTGGTCTTCCGGCTAAGAGCCTTCCGACGTCCACACTTCCGAAGAGCCCCTCGGCTTCCTCACCCCTTGGCGGCTGTCCGGCCTCTTGTCCGGATACCTACCGACTGACACACGACCACAGGCACGTGCGAAATTGGGCAAGTCCGCACATAAGTGTTTTGACTCGGCTTCGCAAGAATTTTTTTAGGCTGCGAACAGAATTGCCTAACATCTGCTTGCGCGGTGTTGCGCGAGCGACGCGGAAGATGAACGGGCGTTAAGTTTTCCGTGGCAGCGCGCGCGTCTGTCGCGCGCGAGGCGCGTCAGCCGCGCTTGGTGAAGGGCTCGACGCGCTGAGCCGCGCGGATGAAGGCGGTCATCACGAGCACGCCGAGCGCGAACAGCACGGCCTGCAGGATGTGCGTGCCCTGATCGCCGAGCCCGAACAGGATCGCGAGCGCCCAGCCGCCGGCGAACGCCGCGCCGAACACTTCGGCACCGATCAGGATGGCGGCGCTGATGACGGTGATGACGCTGGGCCAGACGATCTGACGGGAAGACGAGGAAGGCGCGTTCATGAGCTCAAGGGGTCCCTAGGCTTCGAGGGCCGCAATCTCCCCGAAAAGGCGGCCGGGAGCAAGGCCAAATGGCCCAAAAAAGCCCCATCGCATGCTATAGCTGGCCGCCACAATCGAGCCATGAAAACCGGGACTTGCGATGTCAGAACCCCGCCAAAATACGGACTCCGAGATCAATCCGCTGCTGAAGGCCTGGGTGACGCCGTTTGCGACCCCGCCCTTCGACGAGATCAAGCCGGAGCACTTCCTGCCGGCCTTCGAGCAGGCCTTTGCCGACCACTCCGCCGAGATCGCGGCGATCACCAATGATCCGGCCGCGCCCGACTTCGCCAACACCATCACGGCGCTGGAGCGCTCCGGCAAGCTGCTGAGCAAGGTCGCGGCCGTGTTCTACGACCTCGTCTCGGCGCATTCCAATCCGGCCATCCTGGAGATCGACAAGGAAGTCTCCTTGCGGATGGCGCGGCACTGGAATCCGATCGTGATGAATGCCGTGCTGTTTGGTCGCATCGCCCAGCTGCACGAGAACCGCGCCAATCTCGGTCTGTCACCCGAGCAGCTCCGCCTCTTGGAACGCACCTATACCCGCTTCCACCGCGCCGGTGCCGGCCTCACCGAGGAGGCCAAGACGCGGATGGCCGAGATCAACGAGAGGCTCGCCCAACTCGGCACCAGCTTCAGCCATCATCTGCTCGGCGACGAGCAGGATTGGGTCATGGAGCTCGGGGAGGCCGACCGCCAGGGCCTGCCGGAGAGCTTCGTCGCCGCCGCCAAGGCTGCGGCCGAAGAGCGCGGCATGGCAGGCAAGGCCATCGTCACGCTGTCGCGGTCCTCGGTCGAGACCTTCCTGAAGAGCTCGGCCCGCCGCGACCTGCGCGAGAAGGTCTACAAGGCCTTCATCGCCCGCGGCGACAACGGCAATGCCAACGACAACAACGGAGCCATCGTCGAGATCCTGAAGCTGCGCGAGGAGAGCGCGAACCTCTTGGGCTATCCGACCTACGCCGCCTACCGGCTCGAGGATTCCATGGCCAAGACGCCGGACGCGGTGCGGGGCCTGCTGGAGCGGGTCTGGAAGCCGGCGCGCGCCCGGGCGCTCGCCGACCGTGACGAGATGCAGGCGCTGATCACGACGGAGGGCGGCAATTTCAAGCTCGCTCCCTGGGATTGGCGCTTCTACGCCGAGAAGCTGCGCCTGCAGCGCGCCAATTTCGACGATTCCGCGATCAAGCCCTATCTGTCGCTCGACCACATGATCGAAGCCGCCTTCGACTGCGCCACGCGGCTGTTCGGCGTCACCTTCGAGGAGCGCAAGGACGTTCCGGTCTGGCATCCCGACGTCCGGGTCTGGGAGATGAAGGGAAGGGACGGCCAGCACAAGGCGCTGTTCTACGGCGACTATTTCGCCCGGCCGTCGAAGCGCTCCGGCGCCTGGATGACCTCGCTGCGCGACCAGCAGAAGCTCGACGGCGAGGTCGCTCCGCTAGTCCTCAACATCTGCAACTTCGCCAAGGGCGCCGATGGCGAGCCCTGCCTGCTGTCGCCCGACGATGCCCGCACCCTGTTCCACGAGTTCGGCCACGGCCTGCACGGTATGCTCTCCAACGTGACCTACCCGTCGCTGTCTGGCACCTCCGTCTTCACCGACTTCGTCGAGCTGCCATCGCAGCTCTACGAGCACTGGCAGGAGCGGCCCGAGGTGCTGCAGAAGTTCGCCCGTCACTACCAGACCGGCGAGCCGCTGCCCGACGACCTGCTGCAGCGTTTCCTTGCCGCGCGAAAGTTCAACCAGGGCTTTGCCACGGTCGAGTTCGTCTCCTCGGCCCTGATCGACCTCGAGTTCCACACCCAGCCGGCCGCTGCCGCGCAGGACGTCCGCGCCTTCGAGAAGAAGGAGTTGGAGAAGATCGGCATGCCCGAGGAGATCGCGCTGCGTCACCGTCCCACGCAGTTCGGTCACATCTTCACCGGCGACCATTATGCCGCGGGCTATTACAGCTACATGTGGTCGGAGGTGATGGACGCCGACGCCTTCGGCGCGTTCGAGGAGGCCGGGGACATCTTCGATGCCGCCGTCGCCAAGCGCCTGCACGACGACATCTATTCGAGCGGTGGATCGCTCGATCCGGAAGCGGCCTATGAGGCCTTCCGCGGCCGCCCGCCGGAGCCGGACGCGCTGCTGCGCCGCCGCGGCCTGCTCGACGACGCCAAGGCGGCCTGATGGGCATGCGGGCACTGATCGGATGGCTGCTCGCCGCCGGCCTGTCACTCGTGGCGGGCACGGCGAGCGCGCATCCGCATGTCTGGATCACAGCGACCAGCGAGCTGCTCTATGCTGCTGACGGCAGCATCACCGGCGTCCGCCATGCCTGGACATTCGACGACATGTTTTCGAGTTATGCGGTGCAGGGGCTCGAGAGCAAGACCAAGGGCGCCTATACGCGCGAGGAGCTCGGCCCGCTGGCACAGACCAATGTCGAGTCGCTGAAGGAATATGCCTACTTCACCTTTGCGCGAGCCGACGGCAAGAAGGAACGATTCCAGGAGCCGGTCGACTATTTCCTCGACTACAAGGACAGCGTGCTGACCCTGCACTTCACGCTGCCGCTGAAGAACCCGGTCAAGCCGAAGCAATTGGTGCTCGAAGTGTTCGACCGTTCCTTCTTCATCGATTTCCAGATGGCCAAGGACAATCCGGTCAAGCTGGTCGGCGCGCCCGCGGGCTGCCAGATGAAGCTTGATCGTCCCAGCGACGGCACCGCGACCGCGCAGAAGCTCAACGAGCAGACCTTCATGAGCGGCGAGAACACCAATTTCGGCATGATGTTCGCCAACAAGATCACGGTGGATTGCCCTTGAAGCCGCAACTCCCTCCGCTCGCGCGCGGGCTGCTCGCCTGCGCCGCCGTCCTGCTGACGGTCGGCCTGGCCGACGCCGCGCTGCACGATCTCCTCGCGCAAAACCCGTTTGGTGCGCCCCGCCCGGCGCAGGCCGCCGCGCCCGAATCCAGCGGCATCATCGGCTGGCTCGTGGCAAAGCAGTCGGAATTCTATCGGCAGATGTCGTCCACGATCCGCGCCGCGAAGTCCGACGGCTCTGCGGTGTGGACGCTGCTGTTCATCTCGTTTGCCTACGGCATCTTCCATGCCGCCGGCCCCGGCCATGGCAAGGCGGTGATCGCCTCCTATCTCGTCGCCAACCGCGAGACCGCCCGGCGCGGCATCGCGCTGTCGTTTGCCTCGGCGCTGATGCAGTCGCTGGTCGCGATCCTCATCGTTGGCATCTCGGCCTGGGTCCTGAATGCGACCGCCAAGACCATGTGCAAGGCGGAAGGGGTGATCGAGATCGCGAGCTACGCCCTGATCGCGCTGTTCGGGCTGCGCCTCGTCTGGGTCAAGGGCCGCACCTTCATCCGGGCGCTGCAGACGGCCCAGCCGGTGCCGGCGATCGCCGGCGTGCCGCACCACCATGATCATCATCATGATGCCCACGATCATCATGGTCATGATCACCATCACCACGATCACGGTCATGCGCACGCCCATGCCCATCACGGCCATGACCACGTCCATGACGAGCATTGCGGCCATTCCCACGGTCCGACGCCGAGCGAGCTCGCCGGCCCCGGCGGGTGGCGGCGTGGCTTTGCCGCGATCCTCACCGTCGGCATCCGTCCCTGCTCCGGCGCCATCCTGGTGCTGGTGTTCGCGCTCGCCCAGGGCCTGTTCTGGGCCGGCATTGCCGCGACCCTCCTGATGGGGCTCGGCACCGCGATCACGGTCGCGGCCATCGCCGTTATCGCCGTTTCCGCCAAGGACATCGCCGCCCGCCTCAGCGCCGGGCGCGACGGCGGCGGCGCGCTGTTCATGCGCGGCATCGAATTCGCGGCCGCAGGCGTCGTGCTGCTGTTCGGCGCGGGCCTCTTGCTCGGCTACATCGCGGCTGAACGGACGACGTGTTTCTGAGCTCTTCTCCTCTCCCCTTGTGGGAGAGGGTGGCTCGCCGCATAGCGGCGAGACCGGTGAGGGGTCTCCCTCCACGGATGAGCGTCTCGCAGGCGAGCTTGCCGATAGAACCCCTCATCCGGCGCTTCGCGCCACCTTCTCCCGTTCTCCCGCAAGGGAACGTCACACCGGCAGGAACCGCTTCAAGGCCGGCATGAAAAAGATCCCGAGATTGATCGCAAAGCCGACGCTCCAGAGGATCGAGCGCAGCGTCGGGCGGTTGCCGAGATAGGTCAGCACATAGGCGAGGCGGACGATGAGGAAGAGGGCCGCGAGCTCGTCGATCAGCCGCTGCGGCGAATCTCTGTATTCGGCGAGCAGGACCGCGAAGGCGAAGAACGGGAAGGTCTCGATGCCGTTCTGGTGCGCGCCGAGCGCGCGCTGCGACAGTGCGTCCTCATAGAAGGCAGGATCGCGCGGCCGGGAATTGTCGAAGCGGCGAAACCTGATCCATTTGACCGCGGCGATCGTAGACAGATAGAGCAGCAGCGCCCCAAAGACGCACCATTCCGCGAGTGTCATCTTCTTTCCCCCGCCTGGGTGCGACCCTATCGAAATCGGCCTCATCTTGACAAGTTCGGACCAACGCGCGACCCACACAGCCATGACCAGCGTCGTCCCCATCGAGACCGCAAGACCAGCAGCCCTATCCGCCTTGCCGCGCGTTGGCGTGCTCCTGATCAATCTCGGAACGCCCGACACCGCCGATGCGCCGGGCGTGCGGGTCTATCTCAAGGAGTTCCTCAGTGACGCCCGCGTCATAGAGGACCAGGGCCTGATCTGGAAAGCCGTGCTGAACGGCATCATCCTGCGCAGCCGCCCCCGCACCAAGGCGCTGGACTATCAGAAGATATGGAACACCGAGAAGAACGAGTCGCCGCTGAAGACCATCACGCGGTCGCAAGCCGACAAGCTCGCCGCCGCACTGTCGGACCGCGCCCACGTCGTGGTGGACTGGGCGATGCGCTACGGCAATCCTTCGATCAAGTCGGGTATCGATGCGCTGATCGCCAAAGGCTGCGAGCGCATCCTGGCGGTCCCGCTCTATCCGCAATATTCCGCCTCGACCTCGGCGACGGTCTGCGACGAAGTGTTCCGCGTGCTCGCCCGCCTGCGCAACCAGCCGACGCTGCGGGTGACGCCGCCTTATTACGAGGACGCCGCCTATATCGAGGCGCTCGCGAGCTCGATCGAGACCCATCTGGCGAGCCTGCCGTTCACGCCGGAGCTGATCGTGGCGTCCTTCCACGGCATGCCGAAATCCTATGTCGACAACGGCGATCCCTATCAGCAGCACTGCATTGCCACCACGCAAGCGCTGCGCCGCCGGCTCGGCATGGACGAGACGAAGCTGCTGCTGACCTTCCAGTCGCGCTTCGGCAATGCCGAGTGGCTTCAGCCCTACACCGACAAGACGATGGAGCGGCTCGCGAAGGAAGGCGTGCGCCGCATCGCGGTGGTGACGCCCGGCTTTTCCGCCGACTGCCTGGAGACGCTGGAAGAGATCGCGCAGGAGAACGCCGAGATATTCAAGCACAATGGCGGCGAAGCATTTTCCGCGATCCCCTGCCTCAACGACAGCGAGCCCGGGATGGATGTAATCCGCACCCTGGTGCTGCGCGAGCTCCAGGGCTGGATCTAGTTCCGTGAATCGCCGCGAGCTCCTGACGCTTGGGATGATCGCGGCGCTGCCGGCGCCGGTGCTGGCGCAGCAGCCGAACGCGCTGCGCCGGCTCGGCGTGCTCTCGGTCACGGCTGCCGATGATGCGATCGGCCGCACGCGCAGCATGGTCCTGGTCGAGGCGCTCGCCGGCCTTGGCTGGAAGGAGCGCGACAACCTCAAGGTCCACTGGCGCAGCGGCGGCGGTGACCGCGCCCGCATCGCGCAGCTGGCCGATGAGCTGATTGCGCTCAAGCCCGACATCCTGCTCGCGGTCGGTACGCCCTCGGTCGAGGAGCTGCGCCGGCGCACCACGACGATCCCGATCGTGTTCGCCGTCGTCACCGATCCCGTCAGCCAGGGCTTTGTCGAAAACCTCGCGCATCCCGGCGGCAACGTCACCGGCTTCACCGATTACGACGGCCCCCTGGCCGGCAAATGGCTGGAGATGCTGACGCAGGTCACGCCGAAAGTGTCCCGCGTTGCCGTCGTCTACAATCCCGCCACCGCGCCGTTCGCACCGCTGATGCTGCGCACCATCGAGGATGCGGCCCGGACCCTTCACGTGACGGTCGAGCCCGCGCCGGTGCATGACACAGCCTCGATCGTGGCGCTGGCCTCGCGGAAGGCCGACGGGCTGCTCGTCCTGCCTGACTTCTTCACCATGGCCAACCGCGCGCACCTTCTGGCGGCCATTGCGCAGGCGCGCGTGCCCGCGGTGTTCTGGAGCCGTGCTTTCGTCGAGGAAGGCGGGCTGATGTCCTACAGCACCGACAGCACCGAGCAGCTCCGCCGCGCCGCCTCCTACGTCGACCGTATCCTGAAGGGAGCGCTGGCGGCCGACTTGCCGGTCCAGAATCCCACCAAGTTCGAGCTCGCGATCAACCTCAAGACGGCGAAGTCTCTGGGTGTCACGCTGTCGCCGGATCTGCTCGCACTCGCCGACGACGTCATCGAGTAACGTCGTCTGCGGCGGGGCTGGCCGGAATTCGTTAATTTTCCCGCTAGGTCTGCGCCTGCCCGCTTTCAAGAGCCAGCCCGCAAATACATATCGAGACCATTCCCTGCCTTGGACGCCTTGTGCGGAATTGCGCCGATACCGACGTGAATTGCGACCGCTGAACCGGTAGGGTTACGCTCCCGACCAATGACAGCGCGGGAAAGGCCTTTTCCCGGCTTCTTTCCCGCCTTGGAGGAAATATGAGCGGTTTCGACATTTTCGCGATTGTTCTGGTCTTGCTCGTCATCGTCACGCTGCTGGCCGGCGTGAAGACGGTGCCGCAGGGCTATGACTGGACCATCGAGCGCTTCGGCAAATACACCCAGACGCTCAGCCCCGGCCTCAATCTGATCGTGCCCTATTTCGATCGCGTCGGGCGCAAGATCAACATGATGGAGCAGGTGATCGACATTCCCGAGCAGGAGGTCATCACCAAGGACAACGCGACCGTGACGGTGGACGGCGTCGCCTTCTACCAGGTGTTCGACGCGGCCAAGGCGAGCTACGAGGTCTCCAACCTGACGCAGGCCATCACCGTGCTGACCATGACCAATATCCGCTCGGTGATGGGCGCGATGGATCTCGACCAGGTGCTGTCGCATCGCGACGAGATCAACGAGCGCCTGCTCCGCGTCGTGGATGCCGCGGTCTCGCCCTGGGGGTTGAAGGTCAACCGCATCGAGATCAAGGATATCGTGCCGCCAGCCGATCTCGTCGAAGCCATGGGCCGTCAGATGAAGGCCGAGCGCGTCAAGCGCGCCGACATCCTCGCCGCCGAAGGCCAGCGCCAGTCGGAGATCCTGCGCGCCGAGGGCGCCAAGCAGGGCCAGATCCTGCAGGCGGAGGGCCGCAAGGAAGCCGCGTTCCGCGACGCCGAGGCCCGCGAGCGTTCTGCGGAGGCGGAAGCGAAGGCCACCCAGATGGTGAGCGAAGCCATTTCCAAGGGCGACGTCGCCGCGTTGAACTATTTCATCGCCGACAAGTATATCAAGGCGTTCGGCCAGTTCGCGGAAGCGCCGAACCAGAAGATCATCATGCTGCCGATCGAAGCCACGAGCATGCTCGGTTCGCTCGCCGGCATCGGCGAGATCGCCAAGGCGACGTTCGGCGAGAGCGCGGCTTCTGCGGCTGCCGCCGCTCGCCGCCCCGGCTCCGTGCCGCCGACCGGCAGCACGCCGCCGGCGGTGCCGCCGCGGCAGGGATAGTCACCGGCGTGCCTCTCCGACAGGGGCGCGCACCATGATAGAAGGTCGTGTCATGACCGACATGTTCGTATCGCTCGGCACCTGGAACTGGTTGATCTTCGGCTTCATCCTGATGGCGCTGGAAGTGCTGGCGCCGGGCATCTTCCTGTTCTGGCTCGGGCTCGCCGCGCTGCTGGTGGGATTGATCTCGTTTACGGTCGTCATATCGTGGCAGATCCAGCTCGTGATGTTCGCGGTGTTCGCGGCCGCCGCCGTGCCGGTGTGGAGGCGCCTCGCCCGGCCGAAGCCGGACGCGAGCGCCAGCCCCTTCCTCAACAAGCGCACCGAGGCCTTGCTCGGGCGCGAGTTCACTTTGGAGAAGCCGATCATCGACGGCTCAGGCACCGTGCGCATCGGCGATACCGTGTGGCGTGTCGCCGGTCCCGACACGCCGGCGGGCACGCGGGTGAAGGTGGTACAGGTGGATGGTGCGAACCTGACCGTCGCCGCGGCGTGATCGCTCTCACCCTCCAGGGGAGGGTAAGAGAAGCGCTATCTCTTCCACTTCTCCGCGAACCGGTGCAGCGGCATGACCATCTCGCACAATTCCCGCCCGAGCGGCGTCAGCCCGTAACCTCCGGCATCGCCAAGCTCGACGAAGCCCGCCTCACGCAGCTCCATTAGCCGCGTCTGCAGCACCGTCGGTGAGGCTTCGTCGCAGGCGGTGCGCAGCGCGCGGGAGGTGAGAGGGCCTTCGCGTAACTCCCACAGGATCCGCAAGCTCCAGCGCCGGCCGAGCAGGTCGAGCAGCGCCATGATCGGCCGGCCCGTGCGCGATCCCCGCACCGGACGCGTCGTCGTGCCTGCTTGCCTGGCCATCGTCACCCTCTTGCGAATTGCTACAAATAATGTAGCGTGTTGCTACGGTAATTGTAGCAACGAAAGACAGCGCATGTCCCAATCCTCGCCGCGCATTGCGCCGCTCACCCCGCCTTATCCCCCGGAGATAAAGGCGCAGTTCGACCGCATCATGCGCGGTGCGCCGCCTTTGACGCTGTTCCAGGTGATGGCGCGCCACGGCCGCGCCTGGGACAAGTTTCGTGCCGCCGGCCTGCTTGATCCCGGTCCGCTGTCGCTGCGCCAGCGCGAGATCGTCATCGACCGCACCTGCGCGCTGAACAGGTGCGAATATGAATGGGGCGTGCATGTCGCGATCTTCGCCGGGCCGGCGAAGATGACCGAGGACGAGGTACGTGCGACCGTACAAGGCGATGCGAGCTCGGCCTGCTGGTCCCCGGCCGAGCAGGCACTGATCGCAGCCGTCGACGCGCTGCACACCCGCGCGACGCTCGATGACGCCGAGTTCGCCGCGCTGTCGGCGCATTATGACGAGGCGCAGATCCTGGAGATCATGCTGCTGTGCGGATTCTATCGCACGGTGTCGTACCTGGCGAATGGGCTGCGGCTGCCGCTGGAGGAGAACGCGGCAAGATTTCCAGGATAAGTCTCTCCCCGTCATTGCGAGGAGCGCCTTTCCCCCCTCGTCATTCCCGGGCACGCGAAGCGTGAACCCGGAAATCCATCGTGCAGCGTCCACCGAGATAAATGGATTCCGGGCTCGCGCCCAAGCAGGCGCGCCCCGGAATGACGGCGGAGAGAAACGGGCCTGCCTTAAGCCACTCCCGCCCGCAGCAGATCGTGCAGGTGCACGATGCCCACCACCTTGCCGGCCTCGGTCACGACCAGCGTCGTGATCTTGCGGGTGTTCAGCACCTCGATCATCTCGGTCGCGAGCATCGAGGGCGGCACCGTTTTCGGCTGCCGGGTCATGATGTCGTCGACCGATGCCGTCAGCAGGTCGGGACGCATGTGGCGGCGCAGATCGCCGTCGGTGATGATGCCGACGGCCTCGTTCGCCTCGTTGACAATGCAGACGCACCCCAAACCCTTGGCCGACATCTCGACCACGGCCTCCGACATCGCGGTGCCCTCGGGCTTGACCGGGATTTCCGCGCCCGTGCGCATGTAGTCGCGGACGAATTTCAGCATCGCGCCCAGCTTGCCGCCGGGATGGAAATGCGCGAATTCGAGCGCGGTGAAGCCGCGGCCTTCGAGCAACGCGATCGCGAGCGCATCGCCGATCGCAGCCTGCATCAGCGTCGACGTCGTCGGCGCCAGATTGTGCGGGCAGGCCTCGCGCGCCCTCGGCAGCTCGATCACGATGTCGGCCGCTTGTCCCAGCGAGGATCCAGCGTTCGACGTCACCGCGATCATGGGAATCGCAAAGCGCGCCGAATAGTTCACGAGGTTCTTCATCTCCGGCTGCTCGCCGGACCAGGACAGCGCCATGATGACGTCGTCGGTGGTGATCATGCCGAGGTCGCCATGGCCGGCTTCGGCCGCATGCACGAAGAAGGCGGGCGTGCCGGTCGAGGCCAATGTCGCCGCGATCTTGCGCCCCATATGGCCTGACTTGCCGAGCCCGGTGACGATGACGCGGCCCTTGGCGTTGCGGATCAGGTCGACCGCCCTGGCGAAGGTCTCGCCCAGCGGGCCGCGCAGGGCGGCTGCGAGCGCGTTGATGCCGCCGCTCTCCGTCTCCAGGGTGCGGAGCGCGGATTCGACGCTGTCGGGGATGGGGCCGGATGATGCGGTCATCAGCGGTTTCGAGCTCGGCATGTTTTCGTCCAGGGAAGGGTAGGGCGTTCGCCCGTTGGCGCCTGCTTAGCACGGCCCGGGCAGGGAGGCGACGCGCCGGCCGCGGCCCTCAACGGGTCATTAACCATAATTGTTTTAACTCCATTAACGATGGTTCCCGCCAGCCGGTGGGGACGATCGTGAAAGTGTTTGATTTCGTTGGAGTTATTCCATCGTGGGGTCGTCTCCAGGCACCGGCCGGAGCAAGCGCGCGCTCATTCTGCGCGCGGCTTTGCCGTGTCTTGTCCCCTGTCTTGCGCTGACGACCCTCGGAAGTGCCCCCGCGGCCGCCCAGAGCCTCACGCCCGACCTGTTCAATCCCAACCGTGGCGGCTTCGCTTCGCCCGAGACGCTGCCGACGCGCCGCACGGCGGGCGTGCCGCAGGCGCCGTCGGATGCGCTGCCGGCGCTGCCAGACCCCAACGCCGATCCGCGCAAGCGGCAGCAAACGCCGGCGACCTCGCGCATCGGCCAGGTCCCGACATATGGATTGCCCGCCGCGAGCGGCGCGAGCAGCTCCGGCTACGACGCCCTCAACCGCAAGCGGCAGCAACCCAAGCTCTATCCCGGCCAGCCGAAGCCGAAGCGCGCGGCCGGTCCCGGCTCGCCGGCGCCGACCACAGCGCCGCCGCCGTCCACGCTCGGCCTGCCGAAGATTGCACCGCCGCCATCGGCGTCCGCAAACAAGTCACCCGTGCCTGCGGCGATGGCGGGCACCGTGCCCGGCCAACCGCTGCGCCGCCGCCTCAAGGCCGATGACGATCCGTTCGGAGCCGTCGGCGATTATGCCGGCAGCTTCCTGATCAAGGGCGGGCTCGAGCTCTCCGCCGGCTACGACACCAACCCGACGCGTCTGAACAAGCCGGTCGGCTCCCCGGTCTACGTCGTCGCACCGGATCTCCTTGTGGTGTCCGATTGGGAGCGCCACGCGCTGGTCGCTGACCTGCGCGGCTCGTTCTCAGGCTACACCACCAACATGCCGGCGACGATCAACGGCTTTGCCTCGCCTTCGCCGGTCGAGGCCGATCGCCCCGACTTCACCGGCCATGTCGACGGCCGGCTCGACGTCGACCGCGATCTCAAGCTGACCTCGCAGCTGCGCCTGCGCCTCGCCACCGACAATCCCGGCAGCCCCAACGTGCAAGCCGGCCTGCAGAAATATCCTGTCTACGCCGCCTACGGCACGACGGTCGGCTTCGACCAGACCTTCAATCGTTTCCAGGTCGCCGCCGGAGCCACAATCGATCGCACCGCCTACACGGATTCGAGGCTCACCGACGGCTCGACCTTCAGCAACGACGACCGCAACTTCAATCAGTATGGCGGCGTGGGGCGCTTCTCCTACGATCTCAAGCCGGGCCTGAAGCCGTTCGTCGAGATCCAGGGCGACACCCGCGTCCACGACCAGGCCGCCGATCGCAACGGCTACTTCCGCGATTCCAACGGCGGCTATGCCAAGGTCGGCTCGTCCTTCGAATTCTCGCGCATCCTCACCGGCGAAATCTCCGTCGGCTATTCCGCGCGCAACTACACTGATCCGCGCCTGAGCCAGCTCGCAGGCTTCCTGACCACGGGCTCGCTGATCTGGAATGCGAGCGGCCTCACCACGGTGAAATTCTTCACCGACACGCAGATCGCCGAGACCACCGTGCCCGGCTCCTCCGGCGTTCTCGTGCGCACCTACTCCGCCGAAGTCGACCACGACTTCCGCCGCTGGCTCACCGCCGTCGGCAAGTTCACCTACGGCACGCTCGACTACCAGGGCCAGAACCGCAACGACAAGACCTACTCGTTCGAGAACAACCTGATCTACAAGCTCAACCGCAACATCTGGGTCAAGGGCACGCTGCGGCATGACATCCTGGATTCGAATGTCGCGGGGTCTAGCTCGCAGGGGACGGTGGTGATGCTCGGGGTGCGGTTGCAGAATTAGAGTCGCCTGCTGCGCAGCGCATTCAGCGCGATCACGATGCAAGGCACCGCTCTTTCCGCTGTCATTCCGGGGCGCGCGAAGCGCGAGCCCGGAATCCATTTAAACACCGACCCTGAGGCTCGATGGATTCCGGGCTCGCGCCAAGTGGCGCGCGCCGGAATGCCTACTCTACCGCGGCAGATCCGTCTTCCCCATCAGGAACGTATCGATCGACCGTGCACACAGCCGGCCCTCGCGGATCGCCCACACCACGAGCGACTGCCCCCGCCGCATGTCGCCGGCGGTGAACACGTTCGGGCGCGAGGTCTGGTAGTCTAGCGTGTTGGCCTTGACGTTGCCGCGCGGGTCGAGCTCGACCGAGAGCAGCTTGAGCAGGCCCTCGTGCACGGGGTGCACAAAACCCATCGCGAGCAGGACGAGTTCGGCGTCGAGTTCGAACTCGGTGCCGGCAATCGGCTTGAACTTGTCGTCGACGTGCACGCAGTGCAGCTTCTTGACCTTGCCGTTCTCGCCGGAGAACTTCTGGGTCAGCACCGCGTATTCGCGCACCGCGCCTTCGGCCTGGCTGGACGAGGTCCGCATCTTCAGCGGCCAGTTCGGCCAGGTCAGGCCCTTGTTCTCGCGCTCAGGGGGAGCGGGCATGATCTCGAGTTGGGTTACCGACAGCGCGCCCTGGCGCAGCGAGGTGCCGATACAGTCGCTTCCGGTGTCGCCGCCGCCGATGACGACGACGTGCTTGCCGCCGGCCAAAATCTCCTGGACGCCGCCGAGCGGCTCCTCGGAGACGCGGCGGTTCTGCTGCGGCAGGAAGTCCATGGCGTAGTGAATGCCGGACAGCTCGCGGCCGGGGATCGGCAGGTCGCGCGGGGCTTCCGCGCCGCCGGTCAGCGCCACGGCGTCGTACTCGTTGAGCATCTCGCGCGGATCGACATTGCCGTCGGCGCCGACATGGCTGTTGTAGTGGAAGGTGACGCCTTCGCCTTCCATCTGCTTGACGCGGCGGTCGATGACGCCCTTCTCCATCTTGAAGTCGGGGATGCCATAACGCAGCAGGCCGCCGGCCTTGGCGTACTTCTCGAACAAGTGCACGTCGTGGCCGGCGCGCGCGAGCTGCTGCGCGCAGGCCATGCCGGCCGGGCCCGAGCCGATCACGGCGACCTTCTTGCCGGTCTTGACGGCTGCGACCTCAGGCTTCAGCCAGCCATTGTCCCAGGCGCGGTCGACGATCGCGCATTCGATGGTCTTGATGGTGACCGGGTTGTCGTCGATGTTGAGCGTGCAGGACGCTTCGCACGGCGCAGGACAGATGCGCCCCGTGAACTCCGGGAAATTGTTGGTCGAGTGCAGGTTGCGCGAGGCCTCTTCCCAATTGCCCTGATAGACGAGGTCGTTCCAGTCGGGGATCTGGTTGTTGACCGGGCAGCCGGGCGTGCCGGGCGCCACCGAGCCGGTGCCGTGGCAATAGGGAATGCCGCAATTCATGCAACGCGCGGCCTGGTCGCGCACCTCTTTCTCGGAGAGGGGAACGACGAATTCCTTGTAATGCTTCACGCGCTCGGCGACCGGGGTGTACTTGCGGTCGCGCCGTTCGATTTCGAGAAAACCCGTGATCTTGCCCATTAAACCCGAAGTCCCTGCCGCTTAGGTTTCTTTTCCGTCGTTCCGGGATGCGCGCGCCGCGCGCTGACCCGGAACCTGGAGGTTATCTTTGCGAGATTCCGGGTTCGCGCTTCGCGCGCCCCGGAATGACGCGAGGTGAGAATTACGCCCCGATCGCGATTTTCGGCTCGGCGTCCGCGTTGGCGGCCATTTCGCGCAGCGCGCGCCGGTACTCGACCGGCATCACCTTGCGGAATTTGGGCAGCCAGTCCTTCCAATTGGCGAGGATGTCGGCGGCGCGCTTGGAGCCGGTGGCTTTCGCGTGGCGCGAGATCAGGACGTGCAGCCGCTCGACGTCGGAGGCGAGCAGGTTCTTGAACACGTCGACCCGGCCATGCGCTTCGAGGTCACCGGAGTGGTGATAGGTGCCGGCGTTGATCAGCTCTTCCGACAGCACCGGCTCGAGCTCGACCATCGCCATGTTGCACAGCCTGTCGAAGTCGCCGGTCTCGTCGAGCACATAGGCGATGCCGCCGGACATGCCGGCCGCGAAGTTGCGCCCGGTCTTGCCGAGCACGACCACGATGCCGCCGGTCATGTATTCGCAGCAATGATCGCCCGCGCCCTCGACCACGGCGACCGCGCCCGAGTTGCGCACGGCGAAGCGTTCGCCGGCGATGCCGCGGAAGTAGCACTCGCCCTCGATCGCGCCGTACATCACGGTGTTGCCGACGATGATGCTCTCTTCAGGCACGATGGCCGAATTTCTCGGCGGCTTGACGATGATCTTGCCGCCCGAGAGGCCCTTGCCGACATAGTCGTTGCCTTCGCCTTCGAGCTCGAAGGTGACGCCGTGGGCGAGCCAGGCGCCGAAGGCTTGTCCCGCGGTGCCCTTGAGGCTGACATGGATGGTGTCATGCGGCAGGCCGGCATGGCCGTAGATCTTGGCGACCGTGCCGGACAGCATCGCGCCGGCCGAGCGGTTGGTGCTGTTGATCGTGGCCTCGATCTTCACTGGCGCGCCGCGGTCGAGCGCAGGCTGCGCCTTCTCGATCAGCGAGCGGTCGAGCACCGCCTCCAGATGATGGTTCTGGCGCTCGGAGTGATAGATCTTCTGACCCTTCTCTTCCTTCTGCTTGACGAACAGCTTCGAGAAGTCGAGCCCCTTGGCCTTCCAATGCGCGACCAGCTTGGTCTGGTCGAGCAGTTGCACCTGGCCGACCATCTCGTTGAAGGTGCGGAAGCCGAGCGAGGCCATGATCTCGCGGACTTCCTCCGCGACGAAGAAGAAGTAGTTGATCACGTGCTCGGGCTGGCCGGTGAAGCGCTTGCGCAGGACGGGGTCCTGGGTCGCGACGCCGACCGGGCAGGTGTTGAGATGGCACTTGCGCATCATGATGCAGCCGGCCGCAATCAGGGGCGCGGTGGCGAAGCCGAACTCGTCCGCGCCGAGCAGCGCGCCGATCACGACGTCACGGCCCGTGCGGAAGCCGCCGTCGACCTGGACCACGATGCGGCTGCGCAGCCGCTCGCGCACCAGCGTCTGGTGGGTTTCGGCAAGGCCGATCTCCCACGGCGAGCCGGCATGCTTGATCGAGGTCAGGGGCGAAGCACCGGTGCCGCCCTCGAAGCCCGCGATGGTGACATGGTCGGCGCGCGCTTTCGCAACGCCCGCGGCGACCGTGCCGACGCCGATCTCCGAGACCAGCTTGACCGAGACGTCGCCCGCCGGGTTGACGTTCTTGAGGTCGTAGATGAGCTGCGCCAGATCCTCGATCGAGTAGATGTCGTGGTGCGGCGGCGGCGAGATCAGGCCGACGCCCGGCGTCGAGTGCCGGACCTTGGCGATGGTCGCGTCGACCTTGTGGCCGGGCAGCTGGCCGCCTTCGCCGGGCTTGGCACCCTGCGCCATCTTGATCTGCATCATGTCGGAGTTGACGAGATACTCCGTGGTGACGCCGAAGCGGCCAGAGGCGACCTGCTTGATCGCCGAGCGCATGGAATCGCCGTTCGGCATCGGCTTGAAGCGGTCGGCTTCCTCGCCGCCTTCGCCGGTATTCGACTTGCCGCCAATCCGGTTCATGGCGATCGCGAGCGTGGTGTGTGCCTCGCGCGAGATCGAGCCGAAGCTCATCGCACCCGTGGCGAAGCGCTTGACGATGTCCTTGGCCGGCTCGACCTGGTCGAGCGGGATCGGCTTGCGCTTCTCTTCCTCGGCGTTCTTGATCCGGAACAGGCCGCGCAGCGTCAGCAAACGCTCCGACTGCTCGTTGAGGATCTTTGCGAAGGCGCGATAGCGCTCCTGCGAATTGCCGCGCGCGGCGTGCTGGAGCAGCGACACCGATTCCGCGGTCCAGGCATGGTCCTCGCCGCGGCTGCGATAGGCATATTCGCCACCGACATCGAGCGCGGTCTTGTAGACCTGCGCGTCCCCGAACGCATCGGCATGACGGCGCACGGCTTCTTCGGCGATCTCGCCGAGACCGACGCCCTCGACGCGGGTATGCGTGCCGGCGAAGAACTTTGCGACGAAGTCGGCCTTGAGGCCGACCGCGTCGAAGATCTGCGCGCCGCAATAGGACTGGTAGGTCGAGATGCCCATCTTGGACATCACCTTCAGGAGGCCCTTGCCGATCGACTTGATGTAGCGCTTGACGATCTCGTAGTCGTCGAGCGAGCCGGGCAGGCGGTCCTTCATCGCGATGATGGTCTCGAACGCGAGGTATGGATTGATCGCTTCCGCGCCGTAGCCGGCAAGGCAGGCGAAGTGATGCACTTCGCGCGGCTCACCGGATTCGACGACGAGGCCGACGGAGGTGCGCAGGCCCGTGCGGATCAGGTGATGATGCACCGAAGCACAAGCCAGCAGCGAGGGGATCGGCACCCGGTCGGTGCCGACCATGCGGTCGGACAGGATGATGATGTTGACGCCCTCGCGCACCGCGCTCTCGGCGCGCGCGCAGAGCTCGTCCAGCACCTGGTCCATGCCGGCCGCGCCGAGCCCGGCGTGGAAGGTGGTGTCCAGCGTGCGCGACTTGAAGTGAGTGTCGGCCACGTCCGAGATCGAGCGGATCTTTTCGAGGTCCGCGTCGGTCAGGATCGGCTGGCGCACTTCGAGGCGCTTGGTGGTGGCCATGCCCTGCAGGTCGAACAGGTTCGGCCGCGGCCCGATGATCGAGACGAGGCTCATCACCAGCTCCTCGCGGATCGGGTCGATCGGCGGATTGGTGACCTGCGCGAAGTTCTGCTTGAAGTAGGTGAATAGCGGCTTGGCCTTGTCCGACAGCGCCGAGATCGGCGTGTCGTTGCCCATCGAGCCCGCGGCTTCCTCGCCGGTGGCGGCCATCGGCGTCATCAGGATGGCGATGTCTTCCTGGCTGTAGCCGAACGCCTGCTGGCGATCGAGCAGCGAAAGGTTCGAGCGCACGCCCGTCGTCGGGACCTTCGGCAGCTCTTCGAGGACGATCTGGGTCCGCTCCAGCCACTCCTTGTAGGGATGGCTCTTGGCGAGCTCGGCCTTGATCTCGTCGTCGGGAATGAGACGACCTTGCTCGAGGTCGACCAGCAGCATCTTGCCGGGCTGCAAGCGCCACTTGGTGATGATCTGGTCCTCGGGGATCGTCAGCACGCCCATCTCGGACGCCATCACGATGCGGTCGTCCTTGGTGACGAGATAGCGCGCGGGCCGCAGGCCGTTGCGGTCGAGCGTGGCGCCGATCTGGCGGCCGTCGGTGAAGGCGATCGCGGCGGGGCCGTCCCATGGCTCCATCAGCGCGGCATGATATTCGTAGAAGGCGCGGCGCTTCTCATCCATCAAGGGATTGCCGGCCCACGCCTCCGGGATCATCATCATGACGGCGTGCGGCAGCGAGTAGCCGCCCTGCACCAGGAATTCGAGCGCGTTGTCGAAGCAGGCGGTGTCCGACTGGCCTTCGTAGGAGATCGGCCAGAGCCGGTTGATGTCCTTGCCGTACAGCTCGGAGCTTACAGAGGCCTGCCGCGCCGCCATCCAATTGGTGTTGCCGCGCAGCGTGTTGATCTCGCCGTTATGCGCGATCATGCGATAGGGATGCGCCAGCGACCAGGCCGGGAAGGTGTTGGTCGAGAAGCGCTGGTGAACCAGCGCGAGCGCGCTCTCGAAATCCTTCTCGTGCAGGTCGGGATAGTACTTGCCGAGCTGGTCGGCGAGGAACATGCCCTTGTAGATCACCGTGCGGCAGGACATCGAGCAGGGGTAATAGCCCGCAAGCCCGCGGTCGCGGCGCTGGTAGATCGCCTGCGAGATCGACTTACGCAGGATGTAGAGCCGGCGCTCGAAATCGTCCTCGGTCTTGGCGGTGCCGTTGCGGCCGATGAACACCTGCATGCAGGCAGGCTCGGTCGGCTTCACGGTGACGCCGAGCGAGGAATTGTCGGTCGGCACGTCGCGCCAGCCGAGCAGGGTCAGGCCCTCTTCCTTGATCTGGTCGGCAATGATGCTCTTGATGACGTTGCGCCAGGCGGTGTCGCGCGGCATGAACAGCGCGCCGATGGCGTATTCGCCGGGCTCCGGCAGCGCGAAGCCGATCTCCTTCGCCTTGCGGCTGAAGAAGGCGTGCGGGATCTGCACCAGGATGCCGGCGCCGTCACCGGCGCGCGGGTCGGCGCCGACGGCGCCGCGGTGCTCGAGGTTGCAGAGGATGCTCAGCGCGTCCGCGACGATCGCGTGCGACTTCTGGCCCTTGATGTTGGCGATGAAGCCGACGCCGCAGCTATCCTTCTCCAGGCTCGGATCGTACAGGCCTTCGGCCGGAGGGCGCGAATTATGCTCCTGGATCGGATCGGTCGTTTTCGAGGCGACCGTCGCCGACAGCTCTTCTGCCACGATGCTTGCGCGCTCGAATTGCGACCCGTTCATTGTTCCAATCCTCTCCATGCGGCAAGCTGCCTCACCGCCATCTTCGGCGCACCTTGGGCGTTCCGCGGCACCCGCCTCTGGGTCACCGCTCGTCCGCTAGCGAGCCGCATTTTCTTAAATTCAGGCCTAGGCGTTCTTCGTCCCCGAGAACGGCTTTGCCTGTTGCCTTCTTGGTGCTCGAGAGCACCGACTTTCGCTGCAATCCCTATGCCGGAACCGCAAGCAAAATTGAGACAGTCTTCCTGTCCTAACCATCACCTTGCCAAATTTTTGTCTAGCACACAAGCGTGCGGAAGTCCCGATTCCCGATATGTCAATCAATCGCTTTCCGAAAGTTGCGCAGCCTCGATTTCGGAGCAAACGCGCCCCGATCCGGCCCTGTGGGCGCCGAAATCCCAAATGAAGCTTCGCCTCAGCCCTTCGAACCGAGCGCCACGCTGCAAGAAGCGAAAGAGCGCGAGGCATTCGAGGGCCGACAGGAGCGTATCGACCATGAAGTTTTTCACAGGATGTGTGGCCGCTGCCACGCTGGCGCTGGCCGCAAGCGCGGCTCAAGCCCAAGTTCCCGCGAACGGTATCGCAGGAGGGGGCATGATCGCGGTGTCGGATTTCGACGGCCCCTCCGCGCCGCCTGAAGCCGCCGCGCCACCGCCGCCGCGCTACGGCTACGGTTATGGCTATGAGGAGCGCGGCCCGGCGCCCGCGCCGTTGCCGGCCACCGAGGTCTATGCGGTTCTGCGCGACAACGGCTTCTCGCCACTCGGCATTCCGCGCTTGCGCGGTGGCGTCTACACCATCGCGGTGATTGACCGCCGCGGCGACGACGGGCGGCTCGTGATCGATGCCCGCGACGGGCGGATCATCCGCTTCCTGCCGGCCGCCGATGCCTACGGCATGGCGCCCGCCTATGAGGACCGCGCGGTCGCCCCTTTCGGCCCGCAAACCGCGCTGCCGCCGCCGACCATGGTCCGCAGCGGCCCGCCGCGCCCGCCGGCTGCGATCCCGCATGTCGCATCTCGCGCCGTGCCGCTGCCCAAGGCAGCCCCACGGCGCAGCGAGACGCCGGTCGCCGCGGCGAAGCCGGCCGAGCCAGTGACGCAGCAGCAGGCACCGGTCCCGCAAGCTCCCGCACAGCAGACCGCTGCCGTGCAGGCAAAGCCTGTCGAGGCCGCACCGCCGGCCGCCGCGCCGACTGTCGGTCAAGCCAAGCCGGCGCCTGCGATCCTGCCGACACAGGACATGCCTGCCGCGCAGGGGCTGGATTAGCGCTGTCCGTTTGGCGCGACGGCGTCAGCCGCACCCAACGCTGTCATCCCTGCGAACGCAGGGATCCGTACCGCGTGATCTATCGGTGGGGATGAGGTGCGAGTACCGGTCTGCTGGTCTTCGCCAAACTGCTCCCTGTGGTTATGGGTCCCTGCGTTCGCAGGGACGACAGCGGTAATTGCGGAGAAGTCGGGCCAAGCAAAAAGCGCCTGAGCAATTCAGGCGCCTCCCGCATTTCAGCAATCACCTCAGCTCCGCGGATACCCCGCCGCCTCCAGGATCAGGTTCGCCACTTCCTTCGGGTGCGAGACCAGCGAGAGATGGCCGGCATCGAGCTCGACCGTGGTGGCGTTCATGCGCTTGGCGAGGAAGCGCTCGAGATCGGGGTTGATGGTGTAGTCGTTCTTCGAGACCGAGTACCAGCTCGGCTTCGCATGCCACGCCGCTTCCGTTGTGCGGCCGGCGAAGATCGAAGACGCGGTCGGCCATTGCACGGCGTAGAGCTCCTTCGCCTGCTCCGGCTTCACGCCGTTGGCAAAATACTTCAGGAAGGCATCTTCCGAGAGTTTTGTGGTGCCATCGCGCTCGACGATGCCGGCACGAGCAGGGCCCGCGGGAAACTGCTTCGACAGCGCGACGAAATCCTCGTTCGCATCGGGGGCGCGGGCTGCGACATAGACGAGGCCGGTCACTTTCGGGTCGGTGCCGACCTGGCTGATCACGGTGCCGCCCCAGGAATGCGCGACCAGCACGGTCGGACCATCCTGCTCGGCCAGCGCGCGCTTGGTCGCTTCGACGGAGTCGGCGAGCGATGACAGCGGATTCTGCACGGCCGTCACATGCAGGCCCGCGGCCTGCAGGATCGGGATCACCTCGGACCAACTGGAGCCGTCGGCCCAGGCGCCGTGCACCAGCACGACGTTGGTCGCCTTCACGGTCTGCGGTGTCTGTGCGTGAGCGAGGCTGATAGGAGCCGCCAGCAGGCTCGCGGCGACGAAAAGGCTGCGCCAAAAAGTCATGATCGTTCTCCGTCTTGTTCTTGGGTCGATGCCCAAAGGACGGAGAGCGCGGCCACCCTGTTACGCGGCCTCACCGCTCTGTGATGCAGCGCAAATAAAAACGCCCCGGGGCACCGGGGCGTTTTCGTAACCTGGAGATGACGCGCGCTGATTACGCGGCGACTTGCGCGGCCGAGTTCTCGATCACCTGCGCCTTCGCGCTGGTGTTGATCGCGATCTGGCGCGGTTTCTTCGCCTCGGGAATCTCGCGGACGAGGTCGACATGGAGCAGCCCGTTCTCGAGCGAGGCGTCCTTCACCTGCACGAAGTCGGCGAGCTGGAAGGCGCGCTCGAAGGCACGCGCGGCGATGCCGCGGTAGAGCACTTCGTTCTTGCTGTTCTCGTTGGCGACCTTTTCGCCCTTGATCGTCAGCGTATTTTCCTTCGCGACGATGGAGAGCTCATCCTTGGCGAAACCCGAAACCGCGACGGTGATGCGGTAGGCGTTCTCGCCGGTGCGCTCGATATTATAGGGGGGATAACCGGGGCTGCCGTCCGAACTGGCCTGGTCGAGCAGGCTAAAAAGGCGGTCGAAGCCGACGGTGGAACGATAGAACGGGGTGAGATCGTAGCTACGCATGGTCAAGTCCTCCATTGAGCGACTGTTGGTAACCCGCCCGCCAATCGGGCCGGGCTTTAGTCTGTGTGCAGCCTGATGTTCCGGTTCCGAAACACTGGTAGCGGCCTGCACGAAGGTGATATGGGTGGAACGAGACGGCGTTCAAGAGGGCGGCATTGGCGCCTTTTCGGCGCTTTAGCCCCTTGATTTGCAGTACTTGCCGCCTATGACGCTGGTCTCGATCCCGTCCAATCCCGTTCCCGAAAACGTCGTCAGCGGTACCATCAAGACTCCCGATGGCGTCGAGTTGCGCTTTGCGCGCTGGGCGCCGCCGGCTGGCCGCAAGGGCACCGTCTGCGTCTTCACCGGGCGCAGCGAGCAGATCGAGAAATATTTCGAGACGGTGCGCGACCTGCGCGACCGCGGCTTTGCGGTGGCGATGATCGACTGGCGCGGGCAGGGCCATTCCTCGCGCCGCCTGCGCGATCCCCGCAAAGGTTATGTCCGCGATTTCTCCGATTTCGAGATCGACGTCGAGGCCTTCGTGCAGCAGGTGGTGCTGCCGGATTGCCCGCCGCCGTTCTTCGCGCTGGCTCATTCCATGGGCGGCACGGTGCTGCTGCGGGTGGCGCATGCGGGCAAGCGCTGGTTCGACCGCATGGTGCTGTCGGCACCGATGATCGACCTGCCCGGCCGCACCACGTCGTTTCCGGTACGGGCGCTATTGAAGACGATGCGCCTGCTCGGGCAGGGTGGCCGCTACGTTCCCGGCGGCAGCGACCGCCTCACCGGGCTCGATCCCTTCATCAACAATCCCGTGACCAGCGATCCGGTCCGCTATGCGCGCAATGCCGCGATCCTGGAGGAAGATCCCACGCTCGGACTGGCGTCGCCGACCGTCGCCTGGGCCGATACCGCCTTCCGCGCGATGCACACGTTCAAGGGCAAGAACTACCCTTCCCAGATCCGCCAGCCGATCCTGATGCTGGCGGCTTCCAACGACACCGTGGTCTCGACCGCGGCGATCGAGGAGTTCGCCTATCATTTGCGCGCCGGGTCCCATCTCGTGATCGCCGGCGCCAAGCACGAGATCCTGCAGGAGCAGGATCGCTACCGCTCCCAGTTCTGGGCCGCCTTCGACGCCTTCGTGCCGGGCACGCCGCTGTTCAAGTGAGGAGAGAGCGCGTTATCGCGCCACAGACTCTGTCATGCCCGGGCTCGTCCCGGGCATCCACGATCTTTGCGCCGCCGAAGCAAGGCGTGGATGGCCGGGACAAGCCCGGCCATGACGACGACGAGACCTGGCCCGCTACAGCGTCTTCAGATACTCGATCAGATCGTAGCGCTCGGCGTCGTCCTTGAAGATGCGGCCGATCACACCGGGGCGTTTCGGCTCGCCGTCCTTGCGCTCGAAGGAATGGCCGAGCACGCTGTTGCCCTGGACCGGCTTGCCGTCCGATCCCGTCGCAGAGAACTCCGTCTCACCCGTCTTGCACTTTTCGTCTGCGCTGACCGCGAAACCGACGGTCTCGGGATCATAGTCGCGGCGGCCCATGCAGAATTTTTGCGGTCGCTCGCCCGCCGGCTTCAGCAGCCAATACAGCGAGGGCACCGAACCGTTGTGCAGGTAAGGCGCCGTGGCCCAGATGCCGTTCAGCGGCCGCGCGCGATAGCGCGGATCGGGCGCGGGATTGAGGCAGTTCTTGCGCGCGAGATTCCAGATTTTCGCCCGCTCGGCCTCCGGGACCTTCTCGTCGTCCATCCATTTGCGGGCGACGAGGTCGACCACGGTCATGAGGCCGAGCGCATACACCGTCTCGTTCGGCGATTTGCTCGCGGTCGGGATCTCGCATTGCCACCATTTCTGCAGGTCGGCCGTATTCACCTTCAGGAAGCCGGGCACGTCGACGACCCTGTTGCTGAGAACGAGCGATTGTTCGGGGTCCGTCTTGATCTCGTCGAGGGGGATCGTCACCGCGTTCAGGACCTGGCTGTCACCGCTCGGCTCCCAATGCTTCGATGACCAGAAGGCCGGGGTGTCGGTGGCCGGCAGGTGGCATCCGGAGCACATCTCGGCATAGATGGCGCGGCCGCGCTCGACGCGATCGGGCCTCAGCCGCCATGCATCGCCGAGGATCTGCGACGGCCATTTCGGCGCGAGCAGGCCGCCGAACTTCGGACCGGAGGAAGGATCGGGCGACTTGAACGGATCGGGGCCTCTCAGCATGTCCTCGATCCAGCCGAGCGTCCTGATGTTCACCGAGGAGCGCCAAGTCCTGTCCTCCGGGTAGGCGTCGGACAGGTTGAGCAGCGCGGTCACGCCGAGCGCTTCGCCGGCATTGCGGATCAACGGCTGCTCGATCGAAGCGTCGTATTGGGCGAACTTGAACCACGGCACGGTCCAGATCGCGGGATAGCTGACCGGGGCGTCCTGGGCGTGCAGATTCTTCTCGAATCCCTTGACCCCGCTCAGCGCGAGATCCTGCGAGAAGACCTGGTTGCCGATGCGGTTGAGCGCGTCGAGGCGGCCGAACCCTTCTTCTGTGTCCTTCTGCTGCTGGCCGTCCCAGGTCTTCTTGCCTTCAACCGTTTTTTCCTGGGTTTGCGCCCAGTCGATCAGGAACGTAGCGGTTGCGCTGAGATTCTGCTTGAGCGCGGCGCGGTCCGTCTTGCTGGCATCGGGGCCGAGCACACGATCGGCAAAGCGCTGAAAGCGGAACGGGACGTACAGCGTGTAGGCGATCGACAGACCGGTGGAGAGCTCCAGCTTCTTCAGGTCGGTCATGGCCGGGCCGCCGTCGAAGCGGACGTCCACGCCCTGGTAGTGGATCTGGCCGGTGTGGCAGGCCGCGCAGGTCAGTCCGATCTTGTCCTCCTCGCGACGGCCAGTCGCGGGATCGACGACGCCCGTCATCCGGGCGAAGCCGACCGGCAGGCCGTCGACGTTCTCCGCCGGCGTCCACCTGGTCGACCAGTCAGGCACCTGCGTCGTCTCGTAGACATTGGCGTAGCCGAAGCGGCGCAATGTCGTCGTGTCGGTCTGGATCGACTGCGGGCTCGGGATGAAACCGAAGCTTTCGAGATAGGCGCTGTCCTTCATCATGCCCGGCTTCGAGAACAGATGGAGGCGCGGCTGCTCCAGCGCCATGAACCACTCATAGGGCACCGGGAAGGTCGCGGTGCCCTGGCTGGCATGATGGAACCAGTGCCGGTCCTTCAGCGACCAGTTTTGCTCGAGCCAAAAGGCGGCCTTCGTCTCCGGCACCGCAGGCAAAGGCGGCGGAAGCAGATTCACGAGGATGCCCTTTTGGGGCAGCATGGCGCGAACCTGGTTGGGGAATTCGGCGATGGCCACCAAGGCGACGAGGCCTAGGCCGAGGACGAACGCCGTCAGTGCCACCGCCCAGCGGAAACGGAGCTGGCAGGTGGACAGCAGCGGCTGCGACACGATCCGCTGATTGATGCGGTCGGGGAATCTGCGCTCGTTGAAAAGGGTGCGCACGTCGGCGACGCTGAGATAACGCTCCGCGTCCGTCTTGCCCTTGCCGATGATCTTCAAAAGGATGGGCCATTCGAACTTCATCAGCAGCGGGTAGTACCAGCGGGCGTCGCTGCCGGCGCGCTTGAGGTTGTCGCGCATGAAGGTGTTGATTTCCGCGGCGTTGAGGCCGGGCTCGCTGCCGCCGGTGTTCGGGTCGGTGTAGGTCCGGCCGTAGCTCGCGAGCCGCGCGATCTCGTCCTCGTTGACCTTGCCGTCGACGCCGAGGATGCGCGAGCCGGCTCCGCGCTTGTCGAGCGGACCGCCGCGCAGTGCGTCGAGCTGCGCGCCCGACCAGATGCTCTTCAGGATGTGCTTGAAGCCGTTGGCGATGAGCGCAACGCCGCGGACCTGGATGCGGGCCGAGACCTTCTTCAGCCCCGTCTCGCCGGTCGCATTCGCGATGGTCTGCGACAGCGTGTTGAGCGGCACGGTACCGCCCTCGACGAAGCCTTCGCCGACGAGGCCGCGCAGGAACGGGCATGGATTGTTCGGCGAGACCGGGATCGAGGGATCGAAGGGGGGCTTCGAGGCGGGGTGATGCATGGCCCAAATCCTGAAAACAGCGAATCGCGAAATGGCGCGCCGATCAAGCGCGGAAAGTCCTAACAAACCGGCAGCAAGCTATACTACTTGAGCGTGTGGCGAAGTGTGGCCGAATTCACTGTTCTGTCAATAAAGGCAGGCGCGTCCTGGCCAAGACGTAGCAGAACGCCCCGAGGGGAGCGCGCGCCCGCCGGTCAGGACTCGGCGACGCGTTTGACGTCGCTCTGGACCAGGGTCAGCTTGCCGAGCGGCACGCCGGCCTTCAGCAGGCCCTCGCGATAATGGGCGAGATTCTCGGGCTTCTTCCAGTGGAAGTTGCGCAAGTGACGATCGACATTGAGGGTCGGGTAGTTGCTCATCAGCACGTGGACGGCTTCGCTCGCCTCGTCGCTTCGTCCCAATTGTGCCAGAGCGGCGGCACGGATCGCCAGCGCCTGCATGTGGTTGGGGTTGATGTAGAGCTGCTCCCGCGCCCACGACAAGGTCGCGTCATATTGGCGCAACAGATAGTGGCTGAAGGCGTTCAGTGCCGCCCATTGGTAGCGCGGGTCGCTGTTGTCGCGCTGCGAGGCCATCGAGAACAGCTCGATCGCCTCGCGGTGCTCGCCGATCACGAAATGGCAGATGCCGAGCACGCCGCGCGCGCCGTTGTCGTAGGGGTTGAGCGCGACCGCGCGCTTGGCGGCGTCCATCGCCGCCTCGTAATGCCCTTCCATGGCATGAGCCCAGGACAGGATGGAGAACGCAAAGGACGAGCGCGGATCGAGCCGGACGCTGGTTTCGGCGAGGTTCATCGCCTCGGCCCACATCTCGCGCGTGCCCTTGACCCAGCCGAACTGGATGCTCTGGATCTGGATCGTGGCGAGATAGGCGTGCGCGATCGACAGTTTGGGATCGACCTCGATGGCCTGGCGGAACAGATCGACGGCGGCGGCGAGGTCTTCCTTGGTCTGCCGATAGTAGTGCGACAGTCCCTTGAGAAAGCGGTCCCAGGCCGTCACGTCGGTTGACAGCCGCGCCGGCGCCGAGGCCTCGGCCCGGACGATCTCGGTGGCGATGGCGGCGGATAGGTTGGTCGTGATCTCGTCCTGCATCGCGAAGAAATCGCCGATGTCGCGGTCGTAACGGCCGGTCCAGAGCTGCTCGCCGGTCTCCGGCGCGATCAGCTCGGCGGTGACGCGGATCTTGGCGCCGGCGCGCCGCACCGAGCCCTGGATCAGATAGGTGGCGTCGATCTCGCGCGCGATCAGGCGGGTGCTGGTGTTCTTGCCCTTGAAAGCGAAGGTCGAGTTGCGGCTCAGCACGCGATAGAAGGATTGCAGCGACAGCGCGTGGATCAGATCTTCGGTGAGGCCGTCCGAGAAATATTCGTCCTGGGCGTCGCTGAGATTGGCGAAGGGCAGCACGCCGACGATCGCCGTGCGGTACTGTTGCGACAGCGCCGATGCTTCCCGCAATTCGGGGGCCAGCGCCGGTGCCCCGTCGGGCATCCAGGTAAAGACCCCGATCGGATCCTTGATGTTCTTGAAGCGGTGGTTGCCGGCATCGGTCAGCGGCACGGACAGATGCTTGCTGGCCTCGCGATAGGCCTTGGCCGAAATCGCGAAGCCGCCCGGGCTCGCCACCGATTCGAGGCGGACGGCGATGTTGACATCGTCACCGAAGACCTCGTCCTCGTCGGCGATGACGTCGCCCATGTGGATGCCGAGGCGGAACTGCATGGCGCGGTCGGCGGGCAGATGGTGGTTGCGCTCCGCCATCAGCGTCTGCATCGCGATCGCGGCCTCGGTGGCGCCGACGATCGAGGGGAACTCGAGCAGGAAGCCGTCGCCGGTGTTCTTCACGACGCGGCCGCCGTGATTGAGGATGATGGGGTGGATCGCGCTGCGATGGGCCTTGAAGGCGGCATGGGTGCCGGCCTCGTCGCTGCCCATCATGCGCGAATAGCCGGCGACATCGGCGCAGACAATGGCGGCCAGACGTCTTTCCATATTCTCGCAGCTCCAAGGGAGGACAGACCGGCCACGAAATGGCAGTCGCCTCGAATCCCGCATTTCAAGAACCCTGCCTTTATAGAGCAGAAGCGGCCGGGCGATAGTAGTATCCGCATTGCAAATTCGAGGTAAATCCTACGCAATTCCGGCGGTGGACGGGACGGGACGAACGGACTATGCCCGTGCTCCCGAGGCGGGGGCACGTCGCATATGCTGGGCATTCACGAAATCTGGCTGTTCATCCTGTCGGGGGTGCTGCTCAACATCACGCCGGGGCCTGATTCCGTCTACGTCATCGGCCGCAGCATGCAGATGGGCTGGCGGGGCGGAGCCGCGGCCGCATTCGGCATCAGTTGCGGCTGTTTCGTCCATGTCGCGGCCGCGGCGATCGGCCTTTCGGCCCTGCTGATGGCCTCGTCCACTGCCTTTTCGATCCTGAAGCTGGTCGGCGCGGCCTATCTGGTCGTTACCGGACTTCAGATGCTGTGGTCACGGCCGGTGCTGGCGGCGGTCAGGGACGACGCCGAGCGCAGCTCGCTGCGGCGGGTCTTCCTCCAGGGCGTCTTCACCAACGCGCTCAATCCCAAGGTCGCGCTGTTCTTCCTGGCTTTCCTGCCGCAATTCGTCGCAGCCGACTCGGCCCACAAGCCGCTGGCCTTCCTGACGCTCGGCCTGATCTTCATCTTCACGGGAACGCTGTGGTGCCTGGTGCTGGCAGCGTTCGCGGCGAAAGCCGCGCACCGGCTGCGCGCATCCGAGGGCGCCATCGCCTGGGTCAACCGCGCGCTCGGCGGCCTCTTCATCTATCTCGGCATCCGCGTCGCCATGCTGGAGAGCCGGTAGCTCGTTCGAACGAATGAGGGAAGCTGCCCCGATCGGGGCGGCGTTCGGGAGGTTTCGATGATTCGTGGAAGCTGTCTGTGCGGCGCCGTGCGTTTCGAGATCGGCAAGGTGCGCGCGCTGACGCATTGCCATTGCGCCAATTGCCGCAAGCTGACCGGAGCCGCATTCGCCACCTACGCCCATGTCGATGCCGACAAGTTTCGCTTCGTGGCCGGCGAGGACGCGACCGTGGCTTATGAATCTGCGCCGGGGAGCTTCCGCTATCGCTGCAAGACCTGCGGCTGCTTGACGCCGGGCAATGCAAGCTATCTTCCGACCGTCAGCGTTCCCGCCGGCCTGCTCGACGACGATCCGCAAACCCGGCCCCGCCTGCACGTCTTCACATCCTCGCGCGCGCCATGGTGGACGATTGCGGACGATCTGCCTCAGCACGAAAAATGGGTGCCTGGTTACGAGCCGAAATCGTAGGATCAGGCGAATTCCTTCACCAGCGCGCTGCCGGCGAGATAGAGGCCCAGCAAAATCATCGCGATCAGGAACCAGCGGCGGAAGGCTTCCGCCGGCATCCGCGCCCGTACCGACTGGCCGATGAACATGCCGGCAAAGGCCATGGCCATGCCGACGGCGCCCGGCACGGCATTGGCTGGAGTCAACAGGCCGACGGCGGTGAGGTTGAAGGCGAGCGCCAGCGTCGCTGTCGTGAAGAACACGCCGAGCGCCTGCACCAGCTCGTCCTTCTCCATGCCGATCGCCTGCATGAACGGCATCGAGGGGATCACCTGCACCCCGGTCGAGGCCGAGATCATGCCGGTGATGATTCCGACCACGCCGCCGACCCATTTCTCGTTCCTGGGCGAGACGTGGAACTGGAACTTGTTCAGCCCGATCACGGCATAGATGACGAGCAGGACGCCGAGCACGATCGTGCCGTAGCGCGCATGCGGGCCGGTCAGCGCGCCGGCATTGAGCCAGCAGCCGATCACGGTGCCGATCATCAGCGGCCACAGCCGCCGCAGGATGTCGCGCAAATACGGGCCGACGAAGGTCTGCCAGATGTTGGTGACGATGGCGGGCACGATCACGATCGCGATGGCGCGGCTCGGCGCCATGCTCACCGCGAGCAGGCCCATGGAGACCGTCGGCAGGCCGAGCCCGACCACGCCCTTGACGAATCCGGCGAGCAGGAAGACGGCGGCGATGAGGATCAGGAGCGGGTCGATCATGCCTGCACATTGACCGAAGCTGCGCGGGCGCACAATCTGGAGGTTACGGAGTAAGCCTTCGCTTGGAACGAAGGCTGGGAGACCTGTCCATGCGCTTCGACCTTGTCGACCTCCAGCTCTTCATCGCGGTCGCCGACCAGCGCAGCATCACCCGCGGCGCGGAGCGGTCGCATCTGGCCCTGGCCTCGGCCAGCGCGCGCATCAAGGGGCTCGAAGACGCGCTCGGCGTCGCGCTGCTCAAGCGCGGCCGCCGCGGCGTCGAATTGACCGCGGCCGGCGAGAGCCTGCTCGACCATGCGCGGCTCGTCATCCACCAGGTCGACGCCATGCGCGGCGATCTCGCGGGCTTTGCCTCTGGCGTGCGCGCCAGCGTGCATTTCCTCGCCAACACTTCGGGCCTGTCGGAGCATCTGCCCAAGGCGCTGGCGAGCTTCCTGCGCGAGCATCGCGACGTCGCCGTCGACATCGAGGAGCGCGAGAGCACCGACATCGCCGCCGCGATCACCGCGGGCGCCGCCGATCTCGGCTTCGCCGCCGAGCACGCGCTGGCCGAGCATATCGAGCGCTTCGTGTTCAGCGAGGACCGCCTCACGCTGGTGACCGCGCGCCGTGGTCCGTTCGCCGGCCGGCGCCAGATCGACTTCCAGGAGGCGGGGGCCTGCGACTTCGTCGGCCTGACCAGCGCCACCGCGCTGCAGATGCACATCTCGAAACATGCGGCCCGGCTCGGCATGCGCCCGCATTTCCGCGCGCGCCTGCGCGATTTCGACGCGATCTGCCAGATGGTCGCCGCCGACGTCGGCGTTGCCCTGGTGCCGGAATCCGCCGCCCGCCGCTGCGCAAAGCTGATGCCGCTGGCCATGGTCCGCCTGCGCGATGCCTGGGCGAACCGCCGCCTCGTGATCTGCGCGCGCAGCTTCAAGGCACTGCCGCGGCCGGCCAAGATGCTGGTGGAGCATTTGCGGGCGGCGGCGGTGTGAGCGGGGCTTCCGAGAGTTACTTCGTCGTCTCCACCCCGGCGTCCTTGATCACCTTGGCCCACTTCGTCGTCTCATCCGCGATGAAGCTGCGAAAATGCTCCGGCGCGTCGCCGACCAGCGTCGCGCCCTGGGCTGCGAGCTTCTCCTTCACCGCGGGATCCGCCATGGCTTTGGTCGCGAGTGCATGGAGTGCGGTGACGATGTCTTTCGGCGTGCCCTTCGGCGCGACCATGCCGTACCAATTCTCGACGCGCAGATTGGGAAAGCCGGCTTCCGAAAGGGTCGGCACGTCGGGCGCGGTCGGCGCGCGCTCGGCCGAACCGATCGCGATCGGCTTCAACGCCCCCGCCTTGACCTGCGGCAGCAGCACGGGGAGATCGAGGAACGTCATCTGCACCTGCTGGCCCAACAGGTCGTTCACCGCCGGCGCGGCCCCGCGATAAGGCACGTGCACGATGTCGATCCCGGCCGTCAGCTTGAACAATTCGCCGGCGAGGTGCGGCAGGCTGCCGGGGCCGGAGGAGGCGAAATTGAGCTTGCCGGGCTGCGCCTTGGCCAGCGCAATCAGCTCGCCGATATTTTTCGCCTCCACATTGGTGGCGACCACGAGCATTTCCGGCACGGTCGCAACCAGCGTCACCGGCGTGAGATCGGTCTGCGTGTCGTAGGCGACTTTCTCCATGCTCGGGCTGATCGCGAGCGCGCCGGCCGAGGAGATCGCGATGGTGTAGCCGTCGGGCGGAGCCTTGGAGACGGCGTCGGTGCCGAGCACGCCGCCCTGGCCGCCGCGATTGTCGATCAGCACCGGTTGGCCCGACAGCTCCGACATGCGCTGGCCGATCACACGCGCGATGATGTCGTTCGGCCCGCCGGCCGGGAACGGCACGATCAGCTTGATCGGTTTGGCGGGGAAATTCTGCGCCGCCACCGCTGACGGCAGCAGCAGGAACAAGCCAAGAAGAAGCCGGCGTGAGATGGTCATGCAAGCCTCCCGCTCGCGTTTGTTATTGGTTCAAGAGCTTCAGTGCTTCTTCGTGAACCCTGGCGTCCCCGGCCGCGACGATGCGGCCGCCGCCCTGGGCCGGCTTGCCCTCCCAGGTGGTGACGACGCCGCCGGCGCCGGTCACGATCGGGATCAGCGCGGCGATATCGTACGGCTTCAACTCGGTCTCGACCACGAGGTCGACGTGGCCCGCGGCGAGCATGCAATAGGAGTAGCAGTCGCCGCCATAGCGCGACAGCCGGGCGCCTTGCTCGATGCGGCCGAAGATGGCGCGGTCGCGCTCGTTCATCAGCAAGGGGCTGGTGGTGTAGGTCGTGGCTTCCGAAAGCGAGGCGCAGCGGCGAACCTGCAGCCGACGCTCGCCGGAGGGGCCCTTGTAATTGGCCGAGCCGTTGTCGCCGGAGAAGCGCTCGCCGATGAAGGGCTGGTGCATCATGCCGAACACCGGCGCGCCCTTGTGCAGCAGCGCGATCAGCGTCCCCCAGATCGGAAAGCCCCCGATGAAGGATTTGGTACCGTCGATGGGATCGAGCACCCAGACATAGTCGGCGTCCTCGCCCTCGTTGCCGAATTCCTCGCCGACGATGCCGTGCTGGGGGAAGTTGGCCTTGATCAGCCGGCGCATCACCGCCTCGGCGGCGCGGTCGGCTTCGGTGACCGGATCGAAATCCTTGGTCTTGCTCTTGTCGTCGATCGACAGAGAGGTGCGGAAGAACGGCAGGATGGTTTCGCCGGAGGCGGTGGCGAGCCGTCCGATGAAGGCGGAGAAATCGATCACCGTCACAGGCCAATCCTCAAAGCGAAAGTTGGGTGAAGCTCGGCTCCTGCCTAGCTCAATTCGCCTCCCGCGTGCAGCGCTGTCTTGATTTGCACCCTGGTATTTTGGATGCCGAAGCGGATTGCCCCATTCAAGTCATCCGCTGGACAAATATCGATCACGGCATTGAAAACTTAGTTCCGACCGTGCCTCGTTCGTATGCAAACGTCTATCAAGCCATTGAATTTCCTTATCAAAGAAACTGAATCTGGGTTTCCATGGAAGCAACTGAGCCATGTGCATATTGCATGGGAAATGGCTCAAAAGCCCTTGCGCTTTGTGCGGCGCGGTCGCATATTGTTGCGGTGCGGTAGCGCTTGGCGTTACCGCTGCCCTCCTTGGGCGTTTCCTCCCTAGACTTGGGCCGCTTGCGTCATTCGCGAGCGGCCCTTTTTTCTTGCCGCAGTCGTTTTCATTTCGGGGCGCGCAAGCTTGCGAAGCGAAAGCGCGCTCGCGCCTGGGGCATCGTCGTTCGGGAGAGAAGCCGGCGCCTATTCCGCCGCGGCCTGGAACGGGCCGAGGTCGGCGAACGGAATCGTGGTCGCCAGCACGTCGGCGAGAACGCCGAAGTCGGCCGCCACTTGTGCAAAGCGCGGGCTGCGCTCGCGTCGCCGCTCGTCCATGTAGATGGCGCGGTTGAGCTCGAGCTGCACCGCGTGCAGGCCGCTCGCGGGATTGCCGTAATGCTCGGTGATGAAGCCGCCGGCATAGGGCTTGTTGCGGCCGATCGAATAGCCGAGCCCGGTCATGGTCTCCTCGACCCGGTCGGGCAGCAGCGGCGTGCAGCTGGTACCGTAGCGGTCGCCGATCACGACGTCGGGCCGGCGCGGCTCGTCCCTGCTGACACCGACCGACGGCATCGAGTGGCAGTCGACCAGCACCACGGTGCCGAACATCTGGTGCACCTTGTTGATCAGCCGGCGCAGCGCGCGATGGTAGGGTTTGTACAGCGTCTCGATCCGCCCCAGCGCATCGTCGACCAGGATGCGGTCGCGATAGATCTCCTGGCCGTCGCCGACCACGCGCGGAATGGTGCCGAGACCGCCGGCGACCCGCATCGAACGGGTGTTGGCGAAGCTCGGCAGGCGGCCGGTGAACATGCGCGGGTCGAGCTCATAGGGCTCGCGATTGACGTCGACATAGGAGCGGGGAAAGTTGACCCTGACGGTTGGAAAGCCGCGCTCGCTCAAATGGCCGATCAGCTCGTCCATGAAGGAGTCTTCGGACCGGCGCAGCGTCGTGAGGTCGATCCTGGACGCGGCAAGGAATTCGTCCGGATAGGTCGAGCCGGAATGGGGCGAGTTGAAGATGACCGGCGCGCGCCATTGCGCGGGCTCTACGATCTCGAAGGCTGGCGACGTCTCGCCGTCAAACCGGGTCATCTTCTCAGGCTTCGTCCCTTCGCGCCGGCATCTGGCAGGGGCCAGACCGCAGTGATTCGGCCGATGGATGCGGCTCTTATGTGTCGTCATTGTCCGGAATCGCAACCATTCTGCCAAGCGAAAAGATGTAGCGGTCCCTTGGAACACGTCTTAACCGTGCGGGCAGGGAGGCGGGGATGCGCCGGCGCGGTTCGATTGCTTCGAGCCGTTTTCCGGTTCACAAGGGTGCGGCAGCGCGAGCCGGCCCAGGGTAAAGATTTTCACCCCAAATTTACCCTCTGTCGGGCTTAGTGATCTCTGCTGATATCCTCTGGGGATGCGACGATTCCTGCCATGCCAAAGATCCTGCTCGCCGAAGATGACAACGACATGCGCCGTTTCCTGGTCAAGGCGCTGGAAAACGCCGGTTTTCAGGTCTCGTCCCATGACAACGGCATGGCCGCCTATCAGCGGCTGCGCGAAGAGCCGTTCGAGATGCTGCTCACCGACATCGTGATGCCGGAGATGGACGGCATCGAGCTCGCCCGCCGGGCCTCGGAACTCGACCCCGACATCAAGATCATGTTCATCACCGGCTTCGCCGCGGTCGCCCTGAACTCGGATTCGGACGCCCCCAAGAATGCCAAGGTGCTGTCCAAGCCCGTGCACCTGCGCGAATTGGTCAGCGAAGTGAACAAGATGCTGGCGGCCTGAATAGGCCTCCTTCCGTCCTTGCGCCGGGTCCCCTGAGCCGTTATAGGGACCCCACCCGACCCAAGTGGACTTTTAGGGCACGTAGCTCAGCGGGAGAGCACTACCTTGACATGGTAGGGGTCACAGGTTCGATCCCTGTCGTGCCCACCACGCTTCGCCAAAAGGCGTCGCGTGGCGCAACCACGCCCAATAAAGGCGAAGCGTGTCCGGCGTAGCTCGCAGAGCGAAGACGGACCTAGGTGCCTTGCTCGGTATCTCCGAACGAATCGCGCCGTCCCGGATGACGCTTGCGTCCCATCCGGGCTACGATGCCGTCTCTGACGTGAGACCGCCCATGAGCATATCCGTCATCGAGCAAGCCAAGATCCAGGCGCAGGTGCTGGTGCCGCTGGTCAAGGCGCTGCAGGCCGAGCTCGGCGCGGCGCGGGCCAACGCGCTGGTGCGCAAGGCGCTCGGCGATCTCTATCGCGGCTTCGGCGAGGAATTCTGGAAGGCCAAGAAAGAGAGCGACCTTGGCAAGGCCGTGTCCTCGGCCTTCAGAACCTACGCCCGCGACGACGCGCTCGCCTATGACGTGATCGAGCAGTCACACGACGCCTTCGCGTTCGATGTGACGCGCTGCGCCTATGCCGAGTTCTACAAGGCGCTGGGCGAGCCGGAGCTCGGCTTCCTGCTGGTCTGCACCGCCGACTTCGCGACCGCGGAAGGGTTTGGCGCTGACGTCCGGCTCACGCGCACGCAGACGATCATGCAAGGCGCCGATCGTTGCGACTTCCGCTACCGGCGCGATAAGGGTGGAGCGCCATGAAGGCAATGATCAGGGCGATCTGCCCTGCCATGGTGTTGCTGGCGTCGATCGCCCTGCGCGCTGAGGCTGGGATCGTCGATTGGCAAGCCGAGCTCCAGCGCTGCCGCGAACTGCGCCAGAACGTGGCGCCGTTGCTTCAGGCCGGCGAGGGGATCTCCGCCGTCGGCCGCTCCAGCAGATCCGTTCGCCGTTGCCTCTGGATCCAGCGCATGGCGGTGCGCAGGAAAATCCCCGGCGCGGAGATGTGGTAGCCAGAGCGTCCATCAGGACCGGTTCTTCCGCCCGAGCAGCACGTCCTTCAGCCCGGTTGGATAGAGGTGCGGTCCGCCCGCGACATCGAGATCGGCAAGGTCGAACCAGCGCGCGACGATCTCTTCGCCGTTGTCCTCGCGGAAGTCGATGCGGTCCTGGCCGGCGAATGCGCCGTCCGGAAACGCGATCTCCGCGATGAACATCACCTCGTGGCCGGTCGATCCCTCGTGCACAAAGATGTTCTCCATCATCCGCGGCTCGCTCGTGATGGCGACGTCGATGCCGAGTTCTTCGCTGAACTCGCGCACCAGCGCGGTCTGCCAGCTCTCGCCAAACTCGATCTCACCGCCGAGCGGGCGCACGCCCTTGATCCGCCCCGCATCATCGCGCACCTCGGCCGCCAGCAGCCGCCCGCCGCGCCAGTGCAGGCCGAGCGCGACGACGCGGATATGGGAGTGAGGGCGCCAAATGGTCATGGAGAATCGTTATCGCGCTCGCCCAAGCTGCGCAATGCGCGGAAGGTGAAGTCTTGTCAGGCCGGATCCGCCACACCCCCGGCATGCAAGAGCGTCGCGACCTTGATCCGCGACGGGCCGCCTGCCATTGTCCACGCGTCCACCACGGCGACGATGCCCATGCGTCGTTTGCCGATGCGAAAAGAGGCGAGCAACCGAGATGAGCGGCGTGAATAAGCCCGGCGGCAACTATTTGCCGGTCATCATCCACAATGGAATTGCCTATGTCAGCGGCCAGCTACCCCGTCGCGGCGAGGACCTGCTGTGTGCAGGCAAGGTCGGTGCCGGCGTCGATATCGCGGCCGCGCAGGAGGCTGCGGCCCTCTGCGCCGATCTCTGCATCGCCGCCATCAACCACGCCACAGGCGGAGAGGACAGGATCGTCCAGGTTCTGCAGGTCGTGGGATACGTCGCGTCAGCGCCTGGATTTACCCAGCAGTCGCAAGTCATGAACGGGGCTTCCGACCGGCTGATCGAACGCCTCGGCGATCGCGGCCGCCACACGCGGACATCCGTCGGCGTCGCCGAGTTGCCGCGAGGGGCTCCGGTCGAATTGAACATGATTGCCGCCGTTCGATCGTAGCAGGCGTCGCTATGTGACGAGATATCTGGCGATCGCTGCCTCGTCCCACGCAATCCCGTTCCCAGGCTCCTCGCCCGGCAGCGCAAAGCCGTCCTTGATCTCGAGGCGCGTCGACAGCACGGCATCGGCCCAGTCGACATATTCCAGCCAATGCGCCGTCGGCGTGACGCAGAGCAAATGCGCGCTGACTTCAGAGAACAGATGCGAGGACATCTCGATGCCCGCGGCCTGCGCGAGCGCGGCGGCGCGCAGCCAGCCGGTGACGCCGCCGATCCGCTGCACATCGGGCATCACGTAGTCGCAGGCTTCCGCCGCGAGCGCCGATTGCATCGAGAACGCACTGTCGAAATTCTCGCCGATCTGGACGGGCGTATGCAGCGCATCGGCGATGCGGGCGCAGCCGGCATAATCGTCGTGGCGGATCGGCTCCTCGATCCAGCTGAGGCCCTCGTCGTCGAGCATCTCGCCGCGACGGATGGCGTCCGTCACCGTGAGCGCCTGGTTGTAGTCGCACATCAGGGTGACCTCGTCGCCGACTGCTTTCCGTACCGCGCGGACGACGGCTAGATCCTCCCGCGCGTCGGTACGGCCGACGCGGATCTTGGCGGCCCGAAACCCTTCAGCCAGCAGCTTGTGCGCCTCGTCCACGGCGGCGCCCGCCGGCATGATGCCGAGCCCCTTCGAATTGTAGGCCTTGACCGGTTTCGGGGCGCCGCCGAGCAGGCGCGCCAGCGGCAGCCCCTTGGCTCGGGCGAGCGCATCCCAGGCCGCCATGTCGATGCCGGATTGCGCCAGTCGCTGCAGGCCGGCGAGGCCCAGCAGCGTGAAGCGCTGGGTCAGCTTGCGCTCGATCTCGAACGGCAGCAGCTCGTCGCCGGCGAGCAGCTCTGACATTTCCGCGACCATCGAGGTCAGCGGCTTCAAGGCCGACGGCCTGATCGAGAACAAATAAGCGTGCCCGCGCGCGCCATGGTCGGTCTCGCAGTCGATCAACACGAGCGGCGCCTTCGCCACGTCCCCGGTCGAGGTTTTGAGCGGCAGGTTCATCGGCACGATCACGGGTCGCGCGTGAAAGCGCTTGATGCGGATGGTCTCGGTCATGGGCGCTGGCTCCGATCAATGCAGATTGATGCCGATCTTAAACATTCGTCATGAAACTAAAAGGCGCCCGGTCCGACCACCATGAAAGGGGGTTGCGCGTGTCAGCGTTTTCTGGGCTCTGTGCCGCCGCATTCCTTGCCGCAAATTCCAGGAGTTTGCGACAAAAAGGTACACAACGGAGCCATGGCGTGAAACAAGAGATCTCCGAAGAACAGCGCAAGAACGGGATCCTCATTGGGGCCGTGATCGCCTTCCTGCTGCTCGCCTTGCCGCTCGCGGTGTGGCTGGACCTGACCGAGCTCTCCAAGACCGCGCTGCGTCGGCAGGCGGTCGATCTCAACTCGGTGATCACGAGCGTGCGCAGCTATTACGCCTCCAACGTGGTCGGGCGCGTGCTGGCGAACCCTGACGGCACCACCAAGGTGGTGCACAATTACGAGTCCGTGCCGGGCGCGATCCCGATTCCGGCGACGCTGTCGCTGGAGCTCGGACGGGTCATCGGCGCACAGCAGGAGAACATCACTTATCGCTTCGTCTCGGACTTCCCGTTCCAGAACCGCGCGTCGCACCAGCTCGACAAGTTCGAGAAGGACGCGCTCGACGCGCTCCGCAAGGATCCCGAGCAGAAGATCCTGGACACCGAGACATCGCTGTTCTCGGACAAGGTTCGCCTGGTCGCGCCCGTCACGATGGGCCCGGCCTGCGTGAGCTGTCACAACAGCCATCCCGAGAGTCCGAAGAAGGACTGGAAGGTCGGCGACGTCAGAGGCATCCAGGAGGTGATCATCGCGCAGCCGATCGCCGCCAACATCTTCTCGTTCAAGTTCCTGCTGGCCTATTTCCTGATCGCCGCCGGCAGCGGCCTTTCGTTTCTCTCGCTGCAGCGAAGGCAGGCCGGCCGCATCAAGACCATGAACCGGGAGCTCGAATCCGCCAACGACTTCCTGGCCTCGCTGTCGATGAAGATCTCGCGCTACATCCCGCCGCAGGTCTACAAGAGCATCTTCTCCGGCCAGAAGGACGTCACCATCCACACCGAGCGCAAGAAGCTCACCATCTTCTTCTCCGACATCCAGAATTTCACGGCTACCGCCGAACGGCTGCAGCCGGAGCAGCTGACCCAGCTCCTCAACGAATATTTCACGGAGATGTCGGCGATCGCCCATGATCATGGCGGCACCATCGACAAGTTCATCGGCGACGCCATGCTGATCTTCTTCGGCGATCCCGAGACCAGGGGCGACCGCGCCGATGCGCAGGCCTGTCTGCAGATGGCCTGGCACATGCAGCAGCGCCTTGCCGAGCTCAATGCGAAATGGCGGGCGTCCGGCATCGAGCAGCCGTTCCGCTCGCGCATGGGCATCAACTCGGGCTATTGCAATGTCGGCAATTTCGGCAGCTCCGACCGCATGGACTATACCATCATCGGCGCCGAGGCGAACCTCGCCGCGCGGCTGCAGTCGATCGCCGAGCCCGGCGGCATCGTGCTGAGCTACGAGACTTTTGCCCTGGTCAGCGACATCGTTCGCGCCCACGCTTTGCCGGCGATCACGATGAAGGGCATCAGCCGCGAGGTCATTCCCTATTCGGTCGACGCACTGAACGATGCGGGGGAGAACAGCGGCATCATCACCGAGCGCGCGCCGGGGCTCGAGCTGTACCTCGACCCGGCGGTGGTGAAGTCAGGCGATGCCGCGCGGGTGCGCGCGCTGCTGGAGAGCGCGCTGGCCTCGCTGAAGCCGGCGTGAATCTTCCGACCCTCCCCGTCACCGCGCGCACCCATCATCTCACCTTGCCGCCCCCTCCGTGAATGCCGTCTCGATCACCTCCCCAAATGGCTGCCACGACCGTCCGTCGAACTGCACCAGCCGCATCTGCCTGATCGGCAGATAGTTGCTCGGCGAGGTATTCATCCTGATGTTGGGCAGCGCGACGGAGGGGTTGTAACCCTTCAGCGAAGCCGCCTGGCGCATGATGTTCTCGCGTGACAGGTCGTCGCCGCATTGCTTCAGCACCTGCGTCAACGCCTCGGCCGCGGCATAGCCGTAGACCGCGGCGTTGTTGTTGGTGCTTTCGACCTGATGGTACTTTTCCATGAAGGCGAACCATTGCTTCATGGCGGGATCGTCTTTCCAGGCGGGATCGCTCGGGTCCTTCAGGAAGGCCGCCGAGATCACGCCGGCCGAATTCTCCAGGCCCGCGGGCGCCATCGCATTTGCGATCGAGGCGGAGGTGTCGTTGACGATGAAGACCGGGCGCCAGTTGAGTGAAGCCGCGAGCTTGATCACCTTGGAGGCCGTCGACGGCACGCCGAGGAAGACGAAGATGTCGGCGCCGGCGCGCTTGAGGATCGAGACGTGCCCGTCGAGATGCTCGTCGCCGATGTCGAAGGCGATGTCGACGAGGACATGGCGGTTGAGGTCGCCGAGGCCGTCCTGGATCCCCTTGTAGAGCATGCGTCCGAACTGGTCGTTCTGCCAGAGCACGACGATTTTCTTCCTGGGATAATAGGCCTGGATGTAGTTGGCGTAGATGCGCCCTTCCGACCGGATCGACGGCTGCCAGCCCATGGTCCAGGGGAACGCCCTGGCCTGGCTCAGCTCCTCGTCGCCGGAGGCGACGAACAGTTGCGGAATCTTCTTCTCGTTCAGATACCAGCGCGCGGCGAGATTGCCGGGCGTGCCGAACGAGCCGAACATCAGGTGCACGTCGTCCTTCTCGACCAGGTTGCGCGTCAGCTCCAGCGCGGCCGACGGATCGGAATTGTCGTCGCGCGTGATGAAGCGGATCTTGCGGCCGTTGATGCCGCCGCGCGCGTTGATCATGTCGAAGTAAGCGGCTTCCGCCTGGCCGATCGCGCCGAATTCAGACAGCGGTCCGGAATACGGCATGACATTGCCGATGCGGATTTCCTTGTCGTCCGCCGCCTGCTCGGCGCGTTGCTGCGACATCGCCCCCAGTGAGGCGAGAGCGGCGATCAGAACGAACAGCACTTTTCCGGTGACGCGCATGCTCGACACCTTAGTCGTTGGCCCCCAACGAGGTCGGCTCAATCCGCACCCAGGGCGGTTGATCTAGGTCAAGCGTTTGGCAATCGTGTGGCTTGGCAGGGGTTCAGGCGAGTGCACGGGGCGAATAAACGGCAGGCATGTTGACCGGCTGTCGCAGCGGGTTATGCGCCTGTGTGTGAGACGCCTCGCTGCCGGCGCAACCGCTACGGCAGCCCCCGCGCCTCCAGCTGATGCACCAGCAGCAAGGTCGGCTCGGCCAGGCTGTCGCCGGAGCCGTCGAGGCCGAAGGCGCTCGCGATGCCGTCGCGGCTGCGCAGCAGCGCGCTGCGCGGGCAATGGCCAGCGCCGCAGAGCGTCTTCTTCAAGGTCTCGCCCTGCGCGACGGTGCCCGTGGAATCGTCCGCGGCCCAGGCCAGCACGATCGGCACATCGACGTTGAGGATGCCCGGGAAAACCGAGCGCTTGTTGTACTGGCTGACGTCGCTGCCGAGATAGGCCTTCTCGCTGTCGCTCGCCTCCTTGCCGGCGCGGTAGATGCCGGACACCAGCACGACGGCGGCGACATCGGCGCGGTCGGTCTGCAACTCGGGATGCGCCAGCAGGGTGGCGACATGGAAAGCGCCCGCGCCGTAGCCGACCGCAACGATCTCGCGGGCGTCGCCGTTGAACAGGTCGATATTGCCGTGAACCCAGGACAGCGCCGCCGCCACGTCGGTCGCCCCGGCGGGCCACGTCGCCGCGGGCGCCAGGCGATAGTTGACGCGCACGCCGATCATGTCGTTGCGCGCGGCGAAGCACATCGCTTGGTCCTGGATCTGGCGCGACAATTCCGGCGCGGCGCGGTCGCCGGTGAAGGTGTCGCCGGTCACGAACAGCAGCACCGGCCGCGGCGTGTCCGCCTTGGTGGCGCTGGTGGCGACATCGAGCACATTGGCTTCGCTCTCGCCGTAGCGCAGGCCGCGCGAGAAGGTGACTTGCTCGCAGAGCCGCGCGGTGCCGCCGGCGGTGGTGTCGGAATCGGTGAGGCCCGCTTGCACGAGATCGGAGGGCAGAGGCAGCCGGGCCGGCGAGGGACCGTGGGCGGAAGCTGCCGTCGCGGCGAGAACCAGGAGAAATGCGAGATGATTCTTCATTTTGATGCTAGCGTTGCGCTCTCATATCGGCTCTCGCGTTTGGCCTGTCTTTTCAATTCGCCTTTATAGTTTTGTGTCGGCTTGAGGCAATTTCGCGGCGTGCCGCGCTCGTCGGGGTATGCCAGGGTCCGAAGCTCACCCAAATGCAAGTTGCAAAGTCATCCCGCCCAAGGCTGTCGGAGCGTGCGCCTTGGTCCCCGGCGGACCTGCGTGGCGCTCAAGCGCTGCCGATTATCGATAGCTATTTTAGTTCAGGCTTAGAAAGGCCGCCCCCGTTACCGTCAAACGCCACTGCTGGGCGGTCTACTGTGCATGGGGTTGTTTTCGAAGTTTTGTTTTGGGCGGCCTGTCAGGTCCGCTTCATGGTCCGGAACGTGACGGAGTAACGGCGCGCCTCGACCGGCGGGATGCTATGCTCCCATTGCGAGCGCGCCTCACCGTCCATCATGTAGAGCGAGCGCGGCTGCGCCTCGAGCGTGTGGCGCTGCCATTTGTCGCCGCTGCGGCGGCGGAAGCGGAACTTGCAGGCCGAGCCGAGCGACAGTCCGAGGACCTTGTCGAAATGCGGCTTGTCGCGGTGCCAGCCGATGCCGACGCCGACCTCGTATTCGGTGCAGAGCACCTGCCGGACACAGGCCTCCGCCAGCCCGCCCACGCCTCGGCCCGCCGCGCGATCGGCAGGAGCCAGTCCGGGATCGGCTCCGCCTCGGCCAGCCGTTGCAGGGAATAGTCATAGCGGTAGCCGAACGACGCCACCCGACGGTTGCCCTCGAACGCCCCGAACTGGAAACGCTCGAGCGGCAATGCTGCGATGCGGCCGATCAGATCCTGCTCGACGGCGGCTTCGATAAAATTGTCGACATAGCGAAGTCCGGAAGGCCCAGCTTCCGGCTCAGCGAATAATCCGAGCTGCGTCATTCCTCGCATTTCCGTGACGGAACCTTTTGCCGGCCCAAGCGACTTACATAGGACGCGGGAAGGAACGTGCGAGAGGCTGTTATGGCACAGAAGCATACCGCCGATCCGGCAGAGATCATGCGGGCGACCGGTCACCCCGAATTGGAATATGCCGCCGGCTGGACCATCGCCGGTCTGGTCACCATCGGCACCATCGTCGCGGCCTGGGTGTTCGCGATCTAGGCCGTTGGAAACCGAAGCTCGAAGGCGGCCCCCTTGTCGGTCGGCCTGAGGCTGATCGAGCCGCCATGGCTCGCCATCACCGCGCGTGCGATCGCCAGCCCCATCCCGGTGCCGCCCTGGTCGCGGCGGGTGGTGAAGAACGCGTCAAAAATCCTGTCGCGGTTCGGCGTCGAGATCGGTTCGCCGTCATTGCTCACCGTCAGACGCAGGGTCGTCCGCTCGAAGCTCGCCTCCAGCCGGATTGACCGCGCCTTGTGCCGCACAGCGTTGTCGGCAAGATGCGACAGCACGATCAGCGCCTTTTCGCCGGACATGCCGATGGCGCGGTCGAGGACGCCGCTCGCCTCGATTGAGCTCGCGGGAAACCGGCTCTTGAGGTCGGCGATCACCGGCGCGAGCTCGGTGCGCTCGTTCTGCGGCAGGCTCTCGGCGCGGGCGAGCTCGCGCAAGCGCTGCGCCATCGCCTCCAGCCGCTGCGTGTCGGACAGGATGTTGGCGATGAACGTGTTCTGCTCCGCCGGCGTCAGGCTGCCCGCTTTGCCCTGAACCGAATCCTGCAACAGCTCGGCCGCGCCCTTGATCGAGGTCAGCGGCGATTTCAGCTCATGGGTGAGGTGGGCCGAGAATGTCGCGATATAGTCCGAGCGCCGCGCCAGCTGCTCGGCCATGCCGAGGAAGCTGTGCGAGAGCTGGGCGAACTCGCGCGTGCCGTAATGCCGCAGTGGCCGAAACGCCTCGCGGTCGCCACGGCCGATCCGGGCGGCGCGGTCGATCAGCTCGCGCATCGGCAGGGTGATGGTGCGCGAAAACACCAGGCCGATCGCGATCGTGCCGAGGATCACGGCAAGTCCCGCCAGCACGAACTTGGCCCGCTCCTGGTAGAGATGATCGAAAATGTTGCTCGGCGTCCGCGTGGTGTAGATGACGCCCGCGACGCGGTTGTTGACGATCACGGGCATCGCCGAGAACACGTGCACGCCAAGGCCGCGGCTGAAGGAGTAGATCGGCGGCGGCGGCTTGTCCGGCACGCGGTTGCGCAAGGTCGCGCGGTATTGCCCGTGCAGCGCGTCCGCGACCTCCTCGATATGGGCGAGCGACTGCCCGACCTCCTGCCGCCCGGCAACGACGACGCCCTGGGGATCGAGGATCCGGAAGCCCGCCAGCGTCACCTTCTGGGTCTCGCGGATGATCGGCGTCAGTCTTGCGCCGATCTCGACATAGCCGGGCTGCGCGGGCTGGGACGCGGGCAGCGCATCCGGTCGCCGCCGCAGCAGGTCGTTGGCGGTGAGATCGAGCGCGGGCCGGATCGGCGTGACCTGGTCGCCGGGGTCGGGCAGCACGTTCGGCGGCACCTCGGGCCCGAGCGTCAGGCCGTTGTCGAGCCTTGCCGTGACCTCCTGCGCATAGATCGTCGCGAGCACGCGGCTCTGCGCGATCAGCTCGGCCTGGGTCTGGCGGATCAGCTGGTTGTCGTAGAGGCGGAAGAAGAACAGGCCGACCAGCGGCAGCACGGCGACGGTGGCCAGCACCGTGAAGATCACGAGGGCGAGCGACGGCCGCCATTTGTCGGGCGCCGCGCTCATGCCTCTTTCTCGCAGCGGCCGAGCTTGAAGCCGACGCCGTGGATGGTCTCGATCACGCTCTCGCAATCCTGCGCCGCGAGCTTGGCGCGGATGTTGCGGATGTGGCTGTCGATGGTGCGGTCGGAGACCTGGATGTTGAGCTGATAGGCTGCCCGCATCAGCTGCTCGCGGTTGAACACCGAGGTCGGCCGCGTCAGGAACGCACGCAGGATGCCGAACTCGATCGCGGTCAGCTTCAGCGGCGTGCCGGCAAAGGACGCGACGTGCTGCTCGGGATCGATCAGCAGACCGCCCTGGGAGAGCGTGCTGGGGTCAGCCTTGACCTCGCCGTTGCGCGGGCTGAGGCGGCGCAGGATGACATTGACCCGCGCGACCAGCTCGCGCGGGCTGAACGGCTTTGTCACATAGTCGTCGCCGCCGATTTCGAGACCGAGGATGCGGTCGATCTCCTCGTCGCGCGCCGACAGGAACAGGATCGGCACGTCGGAGGTCTTGCGCACCTCGCGGCAGACGTCGAGGCCGTCGAACTCGGGCATGCCGATGTCGAGCACGATCAGGTCGGGCTTGTCGGCGGCGACGCGGAGAAGCGCCTCCTTGCCGTCGCGGGCCTCGATCACGTCCATGCCGGCCTTCTTCAAGGCGACGCGGATGACCTCGCGGATGTGGCCTTCGTCGTCGACGATGAGGATGCGATGCGCCAAGAAACTCTCCGCTCACCCGACCGGCCGGCTGCCGGACGGGTCTTTCGCCAGCGCGTCCAGCCGGCGCTGCAGCCGCCAGCTCCGAAAGCCCCAGCTCCGCCAGGCCAGATCCTGGCGCTGCTGTTCTACAAGGCGGTCGCGTCGCGACACAAGGCAGCTCTCGGGAGTGCCGGGTCGAAGCATGATCGCCTTGTCAATGGCGGGCAGCGCTTGCGGTCCGAGCGTCAGGAGATAGTTCATGTCGATCTGCAGGCCGTTGCCCGAAGCTTCCCGGCTGTGGGCCACATTGTAGTCGGCAATGAAGGCGTCGAAGTTCACCAGCGAGCAGCCATAAAGCGAGATCGCGAGCGCGATCAAATTGGCGCCCACGAGCCATTGGTTGGATCGGTCGAGGACGATGCGGGCGACGATCAGGATCAGTCCGAGCGCGACCAGTCCCATCCAGATGAACGCCGCGATTCGCCAGTATGTCAGCATGTAGACATCGACGTAGAGGTCGAGACGCAGGATTGAGGAGGCGACGAGAAGGACGTTCTGTCCCACCCAGAGATACACCAGCGGCCGGATGACCTTCGATTTCTCGGCCGGCCCGCCCGGCCGCATCGTCACCAGCACGAAGGCCGCGGCGAGCAGGGCGGTTACGATCAGCGGGTAGGCACCGCGATGCGCGTAGCTCGCATAGGTCAGATTGTCGGGCAGCGCCAGATGGCCCCAGAGATAGATGCCGTCGAGAACGGACTGCGCCGCGAACAACAGATTGAACAGGATCAGAGAGCGCAGGATGGTGGAGGGACCAAGAAATTCCACCGAGACGAGCGATGGAAGCGGAGGCGGCTCTACGGCTTCGGCGGCGGTGGTGATTTTCTTGCGCCGCCAGCGCACATGGATGAACGGCCAGACCAGCGCCAGCATCAAGGCCCAGAACAGCACGCGCGGGATGCTGATATATCCGAGGATGAGTTTCGGATTGAGCAGGGACAGCCACTGCTCGATCACCGGATTGGCCGCGGCGAAGAGCGCCACGAAGACGGCGCTGAGCGCCGCCGGCATCAGCCAGAGCGCGATGCCGCGGGTGAATGCCGACGCGTTCAACGCTTGGGGCGCATCGAGAAAGAACCTGAAGGGACCGAGCAGGACGAAATTGCGCAATGCGCGAACGCGGTCGGCGAGGCCGGTCGCTTCCGCGTTGGTCACGAGCTGCAACGCAATGGCCATCGAGGCGACAAGGATCAGGAACGACAAACAGTTGAGCTCCTCGACAACAGGCACCAGCCCGACGGCGAGAACGGCCGAGCCGATCATGGCGCGGCGCAGATCCAGCGCCGCACGATTGAAGAGCACCGATACGCCGGCGAGCGCGATCGCAAAGAGCGTCAGCGACAGCCCGATCCGCTGCCCGTAGAACAGCCAGTCGGCGAGTGCGGCCAGCAGAAGCGCGAGGCCGACCTTGGCCGGGATCGAGGAATGACCGATCGGCTTGATCTCTTCCACGATCGTCGAAGCCAGACTTGTCATATCGGTAAGACCTTTCGTGATGGTTGGCATCACGAAGTCTGAACGTCGTTTGTGCAGAAGGCGGGATCACCGTCTGCATGGTTTCAGGAGTCTTTTGCAGTTTTCGTGCAGGCATGCGTTTGCCCCTCGCGCGGGGCAAATCGCTTTGATAGGTGCGAAGCATTCGCCGCTCCTCACATGTGATGCATCATGCAATTCCTCGGTCGTATCGGTCTCATCCTGCTCTGGCTGGCTGCGCCTCCCCTTGCATTCGCTGCCGCGAACAAGAACGATCCTTATCTGCTCGTGATGCGTGGCGCTGGAAACGTCGTGCTTGTCGTCGCAAGCATCGCGATCGTCATCCTTCTGCTGCGCAAAGGACGTTGGCGCACCATTGCGGGCAAGCTGCTCGTCATGCTCTGGTGCCTGCCGCCGGTCCTGATGACCGCGGCGCATCTGAAGTTCGAGTGGCGCAAGCACGAGGTTCTCGGTGCCAGTGCCGCCGAGGCGCGCCAGCTCGGGCCTCATTTCATGGTCGGCTATTCCTCCTTCCCGGAGGTTGCGCGCCTTGCCAAGCAGGGATTGATCAGCGGCGTCTACGTGACCCGCCACAACATCCGCGGCAGGACCGTCGAGGCGCTGCAGGCCGAGATCGCGGCGCTCCAGGACATCAGGCGCTCAGCGGGCCGGCCGCCGTTGATCGTCGCTGCGGACCAGGAGGGCGGTATCGTCGGCCATCTCGCGCCGCCGCTGACGAAAGTGCCGGCCCTGGCGACGCTCGCCGGGCTTGCTCCCGACGACCAGCAGGCCAAGGCGCAAGAGTTCGGCCGGATCCACGGCCGCGAGCTCGCCGGCCTCGGCGTCAACCTCAACCTCGCCCCGGTGCTCGATCTCAAGCCGCCGGCGCGGCGCAACCGGCTCGATTTCCACACGCTGATCGGCCAGCGCGCGATCGCGACCGACCCGGCCGTCGTCTCGACGATTGCGGGCGCCTATGTGCGCGGGCTGGAAGAATCCGGCGTCGGTGCCACGCTCAAGCATTTTCCCGGCATCGGCCGCGTGCGCACCGACACGCATCATTTCAGCGCCAATCTCGACACGCCGGTGAAGGAGCTCGAGGCATCCGACTGGCTTCCGTTCCGCGAGGTGCTGTCGCATTCGCGCAGCGCGCTCATGGTTGGCCATGTCACGCTCACCGCGGTCGATCCCGATCGCGCCGCATCACATTCGAAACGCGTCGTCGAAGGCGTCCTCCGGCAGGCATGGGGCTATCAGGGGGTGGTGATGACCGACGACCTCGTGATGGGCGCGATCTACCAGAACGACGTCTGCAAGGCCGTGGTCGAAGCGGTCAATGCCGGCGTCGATTTGCTGCTGGTCGCCTATGACGGCGCGCAGTTCTACCGCGTCTTCGCCTGCGCCCTGGACGGGGCGCGGCAGGGCAAGCTCGATGCCATGATGCTGCATGCGAGCGCGGCGCGGCTGGCACGGGGCTTTTCGACCGAGCAGGCGCGCGCGGCCTCAGGCGTGATCCGCATCGTCGGTACGCATTAGCTTCTCCTGCATGTCGAGCGAGGTCTAGGCCTTTGCCGCCTATCTCAACTCCTCCGCCAGGTAGTCGACCAGGGCCCGTATCTTGCTGGAAGGACGTGGGCCACCCGGGAAGACGGCATGCACGGCGAGCGGCGAGGCCTTGTAGCCTTTCAACAACGGGACCAGCGCGCCCGACTTGATCTCGGGGGCGGCCATCACCGACGTTGCCATCGAAATGCCGAGCCCCGCCAGGGCGCAGGCGAACACGCCCGGACCCGAGTCGGTGTGGATGCGGCCGCGCACGTCCACCGACGTTTCCGCGCCGTTGCGCGTGAACACCCAACTCGCCCGGCCGGAATGACCGGGTCCGAAGATGCAATCATGTGAAGCGAGATCGGCCGGCGTTTTCGGCGTGCCGCGCGCGGCGAGATAGGACGGGGACGCCACCAGGAGACGCTGCAAGGTTTCGAGCTTGCGTGCGCCGAACGCGGAATCGTCGAGTTCGCCGAGGCGGATGGCGAGGTCGGCGCCTTCGGCAACGAGATTCTGGCGTTCGTCGACCACCGACAGCTCGACGTGGAGTAACGGATGCATCGCCAGGAATTTCCGCAGATGCGGAATGATCTGCCGCATGCCGTACATGATGGGCATTGCGATGCGGATGGTCCCGCGCAGCGAGTCGATTCCGCGCGCCGCGTCCTCGGCGTCCTCGATGTCGGCGAGGACCTCACGCGCGCGCGTGAGGAAGAGCGCCCCGGCGTCGGTCACGGTGATGCGGCGCGTGGTCCGGAGCAGCAGCTTGACGTCGAGCCGCGCCTCCAATTCGCTGATGATGCGGGACACCGAAGGCTGAGACAGGCCAAGTTCGCGGGCAGCCTTGGAAAAACTGCCGCATTCGGCGGCCCGGACGAACACCGCCATTTCCTGAAGCCGATCACTCATTTGTATTCCAAATAAATCTTCTGCGTCCGAGCGGTATACCCTCGCGCTGCCGAATAATCCAGATAGGGCCGGCCAACAGCAATCGATGGAGTTTCGCCATGGCCCTGCAAGACAAGCTCGATGCCTTCAAAGCCGATTTCGAAGGCGGCCGCCTGCCGCTCAAGCCCAGCCGCGAGGTGCTCGACATCATGCACCGCGCGACCGCCGAGCTGATCGCGAGCGGTCAGGTGCAGCGCGCAAAAAAGGCCGGTGATGCCGCGCCGGATTTCACCCTGAAAGACCACGAGGGCAAGCAGGTCGCCTTGCGCGAGCTGCTCGCCAAGGGACCGCTGGTCGTGTCGTTCTATCGCGGCGCCTGGTGTCCTTATTGCAATCTCGAGCTCCAGGCGCTGCAGGAGGCGCTGCCGGAGATCGTCGCCCGCGGTGCCAGCCTGGTTGCGATCTCGCCGCAGACTGCGCCGAACAGCCGGAAATCGGAGCGCGACAACAAGCTGTCGTTCCCGATTCTGAGCGACGTCAGGAGTGCGGTCGCGGAGGCCTTCGGCGTTCGCTTCGCGCTGCCGGCTGAGCTCGTCGCGCTCTACAAAGCGTTCAAGAATGACCTGCCGACGTTCAACGACGATCCGGCCTGGGTGCTGCCGATGCCGGCGCGTTACGTCATCGGCCGCGACGGAATCATCGCCTATGCGGAGGTGAATCCCGACTACACGCGCCGTCCTGATCCGTCGGAACTGTTGCCGGTGCTGGATCGCCTGCGGGCCGGCAAGGCGGCTTGAGACTTGCGACGTGACCGCCCCGCGCGCCGAGGCGCGCGGGGTGGTCGGATTCCTGCGTGAAGCGCTACCGCTGGCGTGCGATCAATCCGTCGACCATCGCGCGCACGAGGCCCGCGATCTCCTCGCGCAGCGCCGGCAGCGGCACGGCGACCAGCTTCTGCTCCAGTCCCAGCGCGACCATGCCATGCACTGCCGAGAACAGGCTGCGAGCCGTGATGCCGAGCTCTTCGCGGTTGCGCTTTGGAAACAGCATGGCCAGCGGCTGGTAGATGTGGCGGAACAGTTGCAACTGGTCCTGGACCGACCAGTCGGGGACGGTCTTGTCGGCGTCCATGCGGTGCTCGAACAGCGCGCGCCAGAGCTGGAGATTCTCGGCCGCGAAATCGCAATAGGCGATGGCGATGCGGACCAGCGTCTCCTGCGGGGATGGCTCGCCGGCGCTGACCGCGGCACTGAGTGCCCCATCGAGCCGGAGCAGCGTGCGCGAGCCCACACGCAGGATCAGCTCGTCCATGTCAGCCACGAGATTGTAGACCGCGCCATTGGCGCAGCCGATCTCGCGGGCGAGATCGCGGGTTTTCAGGCCGGGCAAGCCACGGTCGGCGATCATCCGCTCCGCCGCCAGGATCAGAGATGATCGAAATTTCTCTCGTCGTTCCAGTACCTTAGACATCAATGCAAAATTCTTTGAGCGTCGCTCAAAATATTCTTGAACGATGTTCAAGTTTGCTGCTACAAACGGTTTGTGAGCAACGCTCATAACAGGGAGCAGCAGATGTTCAAGACCGTCGTGACACTTTTCCGCGGTAGCGTCGCCGCCGCCGGCGAGGAGCTGGAGGACCGGACGGCCCTCCTCATTCTCGACCAGCAGATGCGCGATGCGGCCGCCGCCGTCGAGCGCAGCAAGCGAACGCTGGCGCTGGCGATTGCGCAGGACCAGCAGGAGGGCCGCAAGCTGGACGCGACAATTGCCCGCATTACCGATCTCGAAACCCGCGCGGTTGCGGCGCTCGACGGCGGTCGTGAGGATCTCGCCAAGGAGGCCGCCGAAGCCATCGCCGGCCTGGAGGCCGACCGCGATGCCGCGATGACGGCCCGTGCGCTGTTCGCGACCGAGATCGCCCGCCTGAAGCGGCATGTTGCCAACGCGCAGGCCCGCATCACCGAGCTCGATCGCGGCCGCCGTCTGGCCCGCGCTTCGGAAGCCGTGCGCTCGCTTCGCCGCAGCGGCATCGAGGCGGCGCGTCCCTACGAATCCACGCTGCCGGAGGCCGAGAGCACGTTGCGGCGTCTGCGCGATCGGCAGATGGAAGCCCAGGCCGCCGACGATGCGCTGGTCGAGCTCGATGCGGCCACAGGTCCCATCGCGACCGCCGAGAGGCTCGCCGAGCAGGGCTTTGGCCCGCGGCTGAAAACCACGGCGGACGATGTGCTCGCGCGGCTGAAATCCAGGCGCGCGCCGGCAGCCTGATCCAACCCCCATCATCATCGCAGCAACACAGGAGACCATCATGAACCAGAACGGCCAGCCCCACAGCAGCGCCTGGGTGACCTTCACCTATGCGTCCTTCGCAGCCTCCGCCTTCCTCGTCGCCATCGGCGTCTTCTTCCTGCCGATCGATTTCTGGATGAAAGGCTATCTCACCATGGGTATCGTCATGCTGATCCAGACCTGCATCACCCTGACCAAGACCGTGCGAGACAATCACGAGAGCAGCCGGCTGGTGAACCGCATCGAGGACGCGAAGGCCGAGCGGCTGTTGATGGAGGTTTCCAAGGCCGCGTAAGCGGAGCGCCTGATCCTGACGACGCGCAAGAGAGCCGCGGAGCAGCGCCCCGCGGCTTTCGGCGTCATCGATCCGCATCCCGCATTGTGCTCCGGCTGCAGGTGCGATATGGCTCGCGCGCTTTCCAGAGGCGGAGACGAGCTTTGTCGAAACAATCGCTGCGTGAGGAGGCCGAGCGCCTGATCCGCGAATCCATGGAAAAGAAGTCCATCGTCGTCAAGCAGGGCACGACCCGCATCGAGGCCGTCTGCGGCAAGTGCGGCGCGCCGAACCGGGTGCAGGCGGAGAAGGGCCAGAGCCGGGTCAAGTTCGCCTGCAAGAATTGCGGGCACCAGCAGGAGACGCTGTAGGCTTGTTCCCTCTCCCACAAGGGAGAGGGAGGGCGGTCACTCCCCCTCCACAAACCTCTTGAACGCATCCGCGTAATCCGGATGCCAGCGTGACAGCGGCGGGCGGTTCTCGACGATGTCGCCGGCGGCCCACAGCATGCGCTTCTCGTCGAGCGCGCGTGGCACGTCGTTGTCCGGGCACAGGATGTAGAAATCGCCGGCCTCCAGCCGCGCCAGCATGAAATCGACCGTCTGTTCCGGCGTCCAGGCGCCGGCCGGCTTTTCGGTGCGGCCCTTCGCGGTGAGGCCGGTGAACACGAAGCCGGGGATCAGCAGGTGCGCCGTGATGCGACAGTCCTTCGTGTTGCGCAGCTCATGCTGGAGCGCCTCGGTGAACGCTTTCACGCCGGCCTTGGAGACATTGTAGGCGGGATCGCCGGGCGGCGTGGTGATGCCCTGCTTCGAGCCGGTGTTGATGATGAGGCCGCGCCTGCCGCGCGCGATCATGCCCGGCGCGAAGATGCGCGAGCCGTTGATGATGCCCCACATGTTGACGCCGATGATGCGCTGCCAATGGTCGGGCTCGCCGAACAATGTGCTGCCTGGCTGGATGCCGGCATTGTTCATCAGGATATCGGTGCCGCCGAACCGCTCGCGCACCGCGCCCTCCAGTTCCGTCACGCTCTCGGCGCTGCTGACATCGACGGCGAAGGTCATCACATCTGCGGCAGTGGTGACGGATGACAGTCTTGCTGCAGCTTCTGCCAACCGGGGCTCGTCGACATCGACGATACACAGCTTCATTCCCGCGCGCGCAAAAGCGACGGCAGCGGCAAATCCGATGCCGGACGCGCCGCCGGTGATCACAGCAACATTGTCTTTGACGATGGCGGGATGGGGCATGGTGCGTCTCCGCAAGAGGGATTTGCGCGAGCTATAACATGGCGGCTGCGCGACCCTGCACAAGCCGGCATGGGAGGTCTTCGTTCCGCGCTGCCTTTACGCCTATCCGGCACCGCGGTATCCTTCGACGCAACGATCCCGCCCAGATCGAACCAATCAATCATTTGACAGGGAGTGCAGCCATGGCTGTGTCGCAGGCTATTCCGATCACGCGCCATCCGTTCGCCAACGGGTCCTACAAGCAGATGCTGATCGACGGGAAATGGGTCGATGCGGCCTCGGGCAAGCGCTTCGAGACGCGCAATCCCGCAACGGGCGAGCTGCTCGCAACCGTCGCCGAGGGTGACAAGGAAGACATCGATCGTGCGGTCGCTGCCGCCCGCCGTGCCTTCGAAGGCCCCTGGAGCAAGGTCAAGCCGTTCGAGCGGCAGAACCTGCTCCTCAAGCTTGCCGACCTCGTCGAGAAGAATTTTGACGAATTGTCGCAGCTCGACACGCTCGACATGGGCGCGCCGCTCAGCCGCACCCGTGCCTATCGTCTGCGCGCCGTCGGCATGCTGCGTTATTATGCCGGCCAAACCACCGCGATCCACGGCGAGACCATCGAGAATTCGCTGCCGGGCGAAATCTTCTCCTATACGCTGAAGGAGCCGATCGGCGTCGTCGGCGCCATCATTCCCTGGAACGGCCCGCTGACCGCGACGATCTGGAAGATCGGTCCCGCGATCGCGACCGGCTGCACCGTGGTGCTCAAGCCTGCGGAAGAAGCGCCACTGACCTCGCTGCGCATCGCCGAGCTGGCGATGGAAGCCGGCATTCCGCCGGGCGTCGTCAACGTTGTCCCCGGCTATGGCGAGACCGCGGGTGCCGCGCTCGCCTCGCATCATGACGTCGACAAGGTCGCCTTCACGGGCTCGCACGTCACGGGCCAGTCGATCATCCGCGCCTCCGCCGGCAATCTCAAGCGCGTCTCGCTGGAGTTGGGTGGCAAATCACCGGACATCGTGTTTGCCGACGCCGATCTCGATGCCGCCGTGCCCGGCGCGGCGATGGCGGTGTTCGCCAATTCCGGGCAGATCTGCAGCGCTGGCACGCGTCTGTTCGTCGAGCAGGCGATCTACGAGGAGTTCGTCGGTCGCGTCGCCGAGTTTGGCAAGAAGCTGCAGGTCGGCAACGGTCTCGATCCCAACGTGCAGATCGGCCCGCTGGTCTCCGAGCAGCAGCTCGAGCGCGTCACCGGTTATCTCGACATCGGCCAGAAGGAAGGCGCACGCGCTCTCGCCGGCGGCGGCCGGGTGACTGAAGGCGCGCTTTCGAAAGGCTTCTTCGTCTCGCCGACGGTGTTCGCGGGCGTCCAGGACAACATGCGCATCGCGCAGGAGGAGATCTTTGGTCCCGTCATCTCCGCGATCGCGTTCAAGGACATGGACGAGCTGGTCAAGCGCGCCAACAACACCACCTTTGGGCTCGGTTCCGGCCTGTGGACGCGCGACGTCAGCAAGGCGCATGCGGTTGCAAAGTCGCTGCGCGCAGGTTCAGTGTGGGTGAACTGCTACCAGGCGATGGACCCGGCCGTGCCGTTCGGCGGCTACAAGATGAGCGGCTACGGCCGCGAGTCCGGCAAGCAGCATGTCGAGGAATATCTCAACGTGAAGGCGGTCTGGATCAAGACGGCGTAAGGGCGCGCTCTCGCGTTCCGCGAGGGAGAATATCTGCTTGGGGGCGGTACCTTTTCCGGTGCCGCCCCTCGCACTATGATCTGCATTCTTTCATACACATCCGGGGCCAGCATGAAATTCGAAGCGTTGTTTAAGCCGTTGCAGGTCGGTCCTTACAAGCTTGCGCATCGCGTCGCGATGGCGCCGTTGACCCGCATGCGGGCTGAGCGCGAGAGCTTTTCGCCGCGGCCGCTCAACGCCGAATATTATGCCCAGCGCGCAACGCCCGGCGGCCTGCTCATTGCCGAAGCCTCGCCGGTGCTGTCGCACGGCCGCGGCAACCCGGCGACTCCAGGCATCTATTCGCAGGGGCAGATCGACGGCTGGCGCAAGGTGGTCGAGGCGGTGCACGCTAAGGGCGGCATCATCTTCCTCCAGCTCTGGCATGTCGGCCGCGTCTCGCATTCCTCGTTCCATGGCGGCGAGCTGCCGGTTTCGGCTTCGGCGATCCCGATCAAGGCGGCCGGGATGAAGGCGATGACCGCCGACGGCAAGATCTCGGACTACGAGACGCCGCGCGCGCTGGAAACCGAGGAGGTCAAGGGGATTGTCGAGGCCTTCAGGCAAGGCGCGAAGAACGCGCTCGCCGCCGGTTTCGACGGTGTCGAGATCCACGGCGCCAACGGCTATTTGCTCGAGCAGTTCCTGCAGTCGCGCAGCAACCAGCGCACCGATCAATATGGCGGTTCGATCGAGAATCGCGCGCGGCTCTTGCTCGAAGTCACGCAGGCCGCGATCGACGTCTGCGGCGCGAACCGCGTCGCGGTGCGGCTGTCGCCCCACGGCATCGCCAATGATTCCGGCGAGCCCGATCCGATGCCGCTCTATACCCATGTGGTGAAGGCGCTCGACAAGCTTGGCCTCGCTTATCTGCATTTCATCGAGCCGCGCTCGAGCGGCGCCGGCCGAGCCGACGTCCATTGGGAGAACGTGCCGTCGGCCATGGTGCTATTCCGACCGCTCTACAGCGGCGTGCTGATGACCGCCGGCGGCTTTACCGGCGAGACCGCGAATGCCGCGATTGCCGAAGGCCATGCGGACATCATCGCGTTCGGCCGCATCTTCATCTCCAATCCCGATCTGCCGCGGCGCCTCGCGCACGGCTACCCGATCACGCCGTACAACCGCGCGACGTTCTATGGCGGCGAGGAGAAGGGGTATACGGACTACCCTGTTTATGACGAGCTGACGCCGGCCTGACCAATCATTCCTGGGTAATGCGAAGCGTCGAGCCCGGAATCCATCTCACGTCCTGGCTTGCTGTTCGATGGATTCCGGGCTCGCGACGTCGTCGTGCCCCGGAATGACAAGCGTATATCGCGTACATGACGACGGAGAGACGTCCATGGCCAAAGCCGCCGCCGCAGGGATCGCCACCGGCCGATGTCTCTGCGGCAAGGTCAGCTTCGAGATCGACATCCCCGCGCGCTGGGCTTGGCACGATCATTCCGCCGCGAGCCGCCGTGCCCATGGCGCGGCGTATGCGACCTATGTCGGTAGCTGGAAGAAGCGCTTTCGCATCACGTCAGGGAAAACGGCGCTGACGCGCTACGAGGACAAGGCGACCAAGACTACCCGCAGCTTCTGCTCGCATTGCGGCACGCCGATCGCCTATGAGCGTCCGCGCGGGCCGCATATGGTCAACATCCCCCGTGCTCTGTTCAGAGAACGTACCGGCCGGCAGCCGCTCTATCACATAGGGATCGAAGAGCTGCAGGAATGGGCCTATACCGGCGAGCCGCTGGTGCCGCTGAAGGGCTTTCCGGGCGTGGTCTGGCAGCGCTCGAAAAAGAAGAAGCGCGCGGGCGGCGAGGATCCGTTCGAGCTGGGGCGCGAGGAGATGTAGCGCGAGCCGCGTTCAGTTCTCGTGCCCCGGACGCAGCGCAGCGCCTCCCGGCGATGCACAGCATCGTCCGGCGCGGTGATGCGCTGCTGAGCCGGGGCCCATGCGTCGGCGAATTCGGTGCGAATCTGGGTCCCGGCTCTGCGCCGCACCGCTGCGCGCTGCGTCGCGTCCGGGACACGAGAGCGCAGTTTGCCGCTCCCACGCAACGCAGCCATGACCGCTCTTCCTTGCGCGCCCCGCGAAAATTCGGCCATCATGCCTTCCGTCCTTGCGGCAACGTCCGCTCCTGGAGGAAACATGAAGAACAAGATCACCGGCCGCTCCGCCTTTCTCGCGCTGCTCAAGGACGAAGGCATCACGCATCTGTTCGGCAATCCCGGCACCACCGAGCTGCCGATCATGCATGCGCTGAAGGACCATCCCGACCTCACCTATGTGATGGCGATGCAGGAGAGCCTGGTGGTCGCAATTGCCGATGGCTACAGCCGGGCCTCCGGCAAACTCGTCGCCTGCAACGTCCATGTCGCGCCCGGGCTCGGCAATGCCATGGGCTCACTCTACAACGCCCAATTCACGGGCACGCCGATGATCCTCACCGCGGGACAACAGGAGCAGGGCCGCGGCCTGATGGAGCCGGTGCTGTATGGCCCGCTGGTGCGCATGGCCGAGCCGCTGGTGAAATGGGCGGTCGAGGTGACGCGGCTGGAGGATCTGCCGCGCATCGTGCGCCGCGCCGCCAAGGTGGCGATGACGCCGCCGACCGGCCCGGTGTTCATCTCGCTGCCCGGCGACATTCTCAACAGCGAGGCCGGCATCGACCTCGGCCGCTCCACCCGCATCGATGCGCGCGTCAAGCCGTCGGACGAAGCGCTGAAAGCCTTTGCCGCGCGGCTGCTGAAGGCCGAGCGCCCCGTCATCGTCACCATGGACGAGGTGGTGAAGAGCGACGCGCTCAAGGAGGCGGCCGAACTCGCCGAGCTGCTCGGCGCTGCCGCCTACCAGTCCTCGACGCCCTACGGCTCGCACTTCCTCTCGGAGAGCCCGAGCTTCGTTGGCACGCTCGCGCGCGTGCAGAAGGTCGCGCGCGATACGCTGGCGCCTTACGACCTGCTGATCGCGCTCGGCGGCGATCCGCTGCGGATGTCGGTCTACAGCGAGGTCGATGCGCTGCCGGACGGGCTCGGCATCGTGCAGGTCGGCCTCGTCGATTGGGAGATCGCCAAGAATTACGGCGCCGAGATCGCGCTGAAGGCGGACCTGAAGGAGACGCTGCGCGCGCTGATCCCGGTGCTGAAGGAGATGGGCGGCGCGACGCTCACGGGCCGCGCCAAGCAGCGTCTCGCCGAGCTCGCGCCGAAGAACTGGAGCGCCCGCCGCGCAGGGCTGGTCGAGCAGATCGGCAAGAGCGCGGGCCGCGCGCCGATTGATCCCGACTATCTCGTGCTGCAGATGGTCGAGGCCATGCCGGAGAATGCCATCCTGGTCGACGAAGGCCTCACCTCGAGCCGCCAGGTCACGGCGCTGCGGCCGCATCGCGACCGCTTCGGCTATCACGGCCTTGCCTCCGGCGGCATCGGCTGGGGCCTGCCGGCCTCCGTCGGCGCCAGCATCGCCAACCCGGATCGCCCCGTGGTGTGCTTCTCCGGCGACGGCAGCGCGATGTATTCGATCCAGTCGCTGTGGACGGCGGCGCATCACAAGCTGCCGCTCAACGTCGTCATCGCCAACAATGGCGGCTACCGCATCATCAAGCAGCGCCTGCTGGCCTTTCACGGCGACGACAATTATGTCGGCATGGATTTCGTCGATCCGCCCGTGGATTTCGCCGGTGTGGCGAAGGCGCTCGGCTGCGAGGCGATCAGGATCAGCGACCCCCGTGAGCTGAAGGCGACTTTGGCCTCGGCGTTTGGCCGGCCGGGGACGAAGCTGATCGAGGTGATGGTGGACGGGAAGGTGTAGCCACTCTGCTCCGCTGTCGTCCCGGCGCCCGTGCGCAATTGCGTACGAGGCCGGGACGATGTCGAGGGTGTGCGACGCCGGGGACCTACCCCTTCTTCCCCACCCGATATCCCGCCGCCGGATGCGGTGCATCGAGCCTCGCGCGGCCGCCGAACAGTTTTTCCCGCAACGTGCCCTTTGCATACTCGGACTTGTACCTTCCGCGCCGCGTCAGCTCCGGCACCAGCATGTCGGCGATGTCCTCGAAATCGCCGGGCGAGATCGCAAACGCAACGTTGAGGCCGTCGACGTCGGTCTTCTCGAACCAGTCCTCGATCTTGTCGGCGACGCTTTCGGGCGTGCCGACCACGACCGGACCGGCGCCGCCGATGCCGACATGCTCGATGACGTCGCGCACGGTCCAGACGCGGTCCGGATCGCCCCGCGTGACGTTGTCGAGGGCGCTGCGGCCGGCATCGTTCTGCACGTGACGCACCTGCTGGTCGAGCTCGTAGCCGGAGAAATCGATGCCGGTCCATCCCGACATCAGGGCGAGCGCGCCTTCCGGATTGATGTGCGAGCGGTAGTCGGCATATTTCGCCTCAGCTTCAGCCTCGGTATTGCCGAGGATGATCGTCATCATGTTGAACATCAAAATCTCCGCCGGGTTGCGGCCGAGTGCGGCGGCTTCCTGGCGGATCGCGGCGACGCGCGGCGCGATGATCTTGGTCGACGGTCCCGACATGAAGACGCATTCGGCGTGCTTGGCCGCGAACTGCCGGCCGCGCGGCGAGGTGCCGGCCTGGTACAGCACCGGCGTGCGCTGCGGCGAGGGCTCGCTGAGATGGATGGTGTTGTTGATGCGGTAGTTCGCACTCTCATGATTGATGCGGTGAACCTTGCTCGGATCGGTGAAGATGCCGCGCTTGCGGTCGCGCAGCACGGCGTCGTCCTCCCAGCTGCCTTCCCAGAGCTTGTAGACGACCTCCATATATTCGTCGGCGATGTCGTAGCGGTCGTCGTGTCCGGTCTGCTTGTCCTTGCCGGCGCCGCGCGCGGCACTGTCGAGATAGCCGGTGACGACGTTCCAGCCGATCCGCCCTTCAGTGAGGTGATCGAGCGTCGACATTCGCCGCGCGAACGGATAGGGCGGCTCGAACGACAGATTGCTGGTGACGCCGAAGCCGAGATTTTGCGTGACGGCCGCCATTGCCGAGAGCAGCAGCAGCGGCTCGTTTGACGGCGTCTGTGCCGCGTTGCGCAAGGCCGCGTCAGGGCTGTTGCCATAGACGTCGTAGACCCCGAGCACGTCGGCGAGGAACAGGCCGTCGAAACGGCCGCGCTCCAGCGTCTTGGCGAGATCGATCCAGTAGGGCAGGCGATTATATTCGGCGGTGCGGTCGCGCGGATGGGTCCAGAGGCCGGGTGACTGGTGCGCGACACAATTCATCGCAAATGCGTTGAGTCTGATCTCTTTGGCCATGCTGGCTCCCCGGCGCCCTGTACTGAGCGCTCTTCGAATGGTAGATGTGCGCCTCGAACTTGACGCCCAACTTGATGTCCTACTTGGCGAAGTTCTTGCATATCGCTTGCGCTTGGCAAGGCCAAAATCAGCGGCGCTGCTGCGCTTGGCAAGCCAATCCCGGGGGTGCAAGGACGAAATCCCAAGAGAAGTGCAAGGGAAGTGCAAGAGAACGACAAGAGAAGTACAAGCCAACCGCAAGAACTGTCCAAGCCCCCGCCACTTTCGAAGGCCAACCCGTGTCGGGTAAGGTCCTTTCTCTCAACGTCTCGAAAAGCAAGTCATGACCAGAGCCGACGCCATCGCCCGCGCCCGTGAGGATTTTACATCCGGCGCCTTCCTCGCCGAGCTCGACCGCCGCGTCGCCTTCAAGACCGAGAGCCAGAATCCGTCACGCGGCCCCGAGTTGCGTGCCTATCTGGAACAGGAGATGCAGCCGGCTTTCGCCGCGCTCGACTTCATCAGCCGCATCGTCGAATCCCCGAGCGGCAAGGCGCCGTTCCTGTTCGCCGAGCATCACGAGAGCGCCTCAGTGCCCACCGTGCTGGTCTATGGCCATGGCGACGTCGTCGATGGGATGGAAGGCGAGTGGCGCGACGGCCGCGATCCCTGGCGCACCACGGTTTCGGGTACGCGCCTTTATGGCCGCGGGACCGCCGACAACAAGGGTCAGCACAGCATCAACATGGCGGCACTCCGCGCGGTGCGCGATGCCCGCGGCGGCAAGCTCGGCTTCAATGCCAAATTCATCGTGGAGATGGGCGAGGAGATCGGCTCGCCCGATCTCGGCAAGGTCTGCGATCTCAACCGCGACGCGCTCAAGGCCGATCTGTTCATGGCCTCCGACGGGCCGCGCCTGTCCGCGGAACGTCCGACATTGTTCTTGGGCTGCCGCGGCGGCATCCGTATCCATCTGGATGTGAATTTGCGCGACGGCGGTCACCATTCCGGCAATTGGGGCGGCGTGCTGGCCAATCCCGCGACCATTCTGGTCAATGCGATCTCCACGCTGGTCGACGGTCACGGCCGCCTCCAGCTCGACGCCCTGAAGCCGCCGCGCCTCACCAACCAGATCCGCTCCTATCTCGCCGACGTGCAGGTGTTGCCGAGTGCGGACGAGCCCGCGCTGGCCGAGAATTGGGGCGAGGAAGGTCTTTCGGCCGCAGAACGGCTCTATGCCTGGAATACGCTGGAAGTGCTGGCGATGTCGTCGGGCAATATCGAGAAGCCGGCCAACGCCATTCCAGGCCACGCCAACGCCGTGCTGCAACTGCGTTTCGTGGTCGGCACCAAGATCGATGGCCTGATCGACGCGATCCGCGCCTATCTGGTCGAACGCGGCTTTCCGATGGTCGAGGTGCGGGCGGCGCAGAGCTTTGCTGCATCGCGCACCGATTTCGACAGTCCCTGGATCAAATGGGCGGCGGATTCGGTGAAAGAGACCACCGGCAAGACGCCCGCGGTGCTGCCGAATTTCGGCGGCTCGCTGCCCAACGACGTATTTTCCGAGATCCTGGGCCTGCCGACGATCTGGGTCCCGCACTCCTATCCCGGCTGTTCCCAGCATGCGCCCAATGAGCACATCCTGCTGCCTCTGACCGAGGAGGCCTTGACGGTGATGGCCGGGCTGTTCTGGGATCTCGGCCAGTTGCCAGGACCCCTGGCAAAACCCCGCTAAACTGAGCCGTTAACTTGAGCCTCGATCTCGCCGAAAGTCACATTCTAATCCAAGCCGATTTGTGCTTGCATCCCGCACGCATCATTCTGAAAGGGGACAAAAAAGTGAAACATTTCCGTAGCATTGGGCTCGCGCTCGCCGCGACTTTCGCTGTCAGCCAGGCTGGGGCCCAGGAGCTGACCGGCACGCTGAAGAACATCAAGGACACGGGCGCCATCACGCTCGGCTTCCGCGACTCCTCGATCCCGTTCTCCTATCTGGATGACAACCAGAAGCCCGTCGGGTTCGCGATGGACATCTGCTACAAGATCGTCGACGCCGTGAAGAAGGAGCTCAAGCTCGACAAGCTCGAGGTCAAGCTCAACCCGGTGACCTCCGCGACCCGCATCCCGCTGATGGCCAACGGCACCATCGATCTCGAATGCGGTTCGACCACCAACAACGCCGAGCGCCAGAAGCAGGTCGCCTTCACCAACACCCACTATCTGACCGCCAGCCGCTACGTCTTCAAGAAGTCGAGCGGCCTGAAGTCGATCGACGACCTCAAGGGCAAGACGGTGGTCTCGACCGCGGGCACCACCAACATCAAGCAGCTCACCGAGGCCAACGTCGAGAAGAAGCTCAGCGCCAACATCATCCCGGCCAAGGATCACGCCGAGGCCTTCCTGATGGTCGAGACCGACCGCGCGGTCGCCTTCGTCATGGACGACATTTTGCTCGCGAGCCTCGTCGCCGGCTCGAAGTCGCCGGGCGACTACGAGATCTCCAAGGATGCGTTCTCCAAGCCGGAGCCCTACGGCATCATGCTGCGCAAGGACGACGCGGCCTTCAAGAAGGTCGTCGATGCCGCGACCGCGGCGCTCTACACCTCCGGCGAGGCGCAGAAGATCTACGACAAGTGGTTCACGCAGAAGATCCCGCCGAAGGGGCTGAATCTCAACACCCCGATCTCGGCCGAGCTGAAGAACGAGTTCGCCAAGCCGACGGATTCGCCCAATCCGGACGACTACAAGTAAGATAAAACCTCGATCTTTCGATCGGGATCATGTCCGGCCACTCTTGACACAGGGGTGGCCGGACATTTGCATAGGCGCCGGGACATCCATAACTGGCGCGTTCGCGCGGGGCACTCATCACGGGCTTGATCGTCGGGGTGATGCGCACGCTGCTGTCGAAAGGCGCCAACTGGTTCGGCTTCTGTTACGTCGAATTCTTCCGCAACATGCCGCTGCTGGTGCTTGCAAGGGGAGCCTACTTCCATCCCAAGCACAACATGTCCCTCTGCGCCGTTGATACCGAAACCGACATCGCCGCTGCGCTCGAGGCCGCGGAGCACGGCCTTGCAACGGTGGCGGCGCTTTGAGAGGTCGGCCGTCAGCTGATGCTGTTCAATGCACGGCCGATGGCAGCAAAGATATCGGCGATCTGTTCCTTGGTGATGATCAGGGGGCGGCGCGCAGCGACCGGTACCTCTGTTGGGCGCGCTCCTTTGATACAACGTTCATAATCAGGTCGTCATTTGAAAGGCCCTCGGGCGATCTCTACGGACAAGTCCCCGGCGCCGGCGTGCGCTTGAGCGCGCGGCCGCTGGCCGCCGTCGTCAGTTGGCCGTCCTGGATCGTCGGCGCGCCGTTGACCAATAGCGTGTGCACGCCGACGGTCAGCTCGCGCGGGCGCACATAGTCCGCCTTCGGCGCGTAGCGGGCCGGGTCGAACACCACGACATCGGCGAAATAGTCCGGCCGCAGATAGCCGCGGCGGTCGAGCTTGAAGATGTCGGCCGACAGCCCGGTGGACTGACGGATGAACGTCTTCAAATCGATGACCTGGCGCTCCCTGACGTAGACGGCGTATTTGCGCGGAAAGGTGGCGAATTGCCGGGGATGGCCGTCGGTGCCGTCGGAGCCGGTGACGACCCATGGCTGCTTCATCACGAGGTCGACATCGCTGTCGATCATGTTGAAGGAAGCGATCGAGTCGCGCGGGTTGGCGCGCAGGATGCGCACCGCGGCGTCGACGGGCTCGACCTTCCACGCCTCGGCCATTTCCGACAGCCGCTTTCCCGTCCATTCCCGATCGACGCTGGTCAGCAGGATCGAGTCCGCGCCGCCGCGGCGTCGCAAATTCTCCATCATCTCGTCGCGGATTTTCGCCATCTGTGCCGCATCGTCGAAACGTTTGATCATCGCCGCATAGCCGCCATCGACCGCCCAGCGCGGCACCAGCGCCGCATCGAGGCTCGTGCTCGACGCCAGCCACGGATATTGATCCGCCGTCACCTTCTGGCCCGCCGCGCGCGCCGCCTCGATCAGGCGGATCACTTCCGGCACTTGGCCCTGCAGGTCGACGCCGAGCGCCTTCAGATGCGCAAAATGCACCGGCATCTCCGCCTCACGGCCAATCTGGAGCACCTCCTTCGCGGAATTCATCAGACCAATGGAATATGAGCTCTCGTCGCGCTGGTGGGTGTCGTAGATGCCGCCGCGGCGCGCGGCTTCCTTCGCCACCGCCACCACTTCCTCGGTCCTGGCAAAACTCTGCGGAGCGTAGAACAGCCCGGCGGAAAGGCCGATGGCGCCTTCGCACATCGCTTGGGCAACCAGCGCCTTCATGCGTTCCAGTTCATCAGGCGAAGGCGCGCGGGCATCATGGCCCAGCACCGCCTCGCGGACCGCACCGAAACCGACATAGCTGACGATGTTGGTGCCGACCTTTTGCGCCTCGAGCTCGGCCTGATCGGCCGCGACGTTGGGCGTACCCCTGCCGTCGACGCCGATGAAGATGGTCGAAACGCCCTGCATGAGCCATGGCGCATTCAGCCGCTTGGCCGCATCGCCCGATCGGATATAGCTTTCGGGATGGGTGTGGACGTCGATGAACCCGGGCGCGACGATCATGCCCTGTGCGTCGATGCTGGCCTTTGCCGCCGGCGCGCCGGCATGCGGGCCGACATAGACGATCCTGTCGCCGCTCACCGCGACGTCGCCGACGAACGGAGCCTCGTCGGCGCCGGTGTAGATCGTCCCTCCGCTGATGATGAGATCGGCCGTGCCGGCGGCGATGGCAGGGGCAGTTGGGACGAGACCAAAGCAAATGGCGGCAAGAAGGGCAGGCAGGCATTTCATCTGAAAAGTCTCCGTCATGCGAGCAGCAGGCTAGTTCGCGTTCTCCCGGCCATCCAATGCAAGCTTTGCATTGGAGGCGCATCTCCCGGGCACCCAAAAAGCTCTTCCTCGCCAACAAAGCCGACCCTTGCGCTCATGGCGGACCTGTTCTGGGATCTCGGCGAGAAAGGGAAACGTACCTGATAGAACCGTCACGCCGCGCGCCGCACCGCAAACGCGCCGGCTTCAATCGCCGCCGGCCTGCCGTCGATCAGGTCAGCGGTGAGGCGGGCGCTGCCGCAGGCCAGCGTCCAGCCGAGCATGCCGTGGCCCGAATTGATGAACAGCCCGGAGAGCGGCGACCACCCGATGATCGGCCGGCTATCGGGCGTCATTGGGCGTAGCCCGCACCATGGCTCGACGTCGCCGTCAGTCGCCATCCCCAGCATTTTCGCCGCCGCGCGGCGCAGGATGTCGAGACGGCCCGGATCAAGGCTTGCATCGTTGCCGTCGAGATCGGCAATCCCGGCAATCCGGATCGCCGTGCCTTCGTCGCGCGCGAGCGGCGCGAACACCAGCTTGCGTTCGAAGTCGGTGACGCTGTGGCGAAGCGCGCTGACTTCGCCCGCGGGCTGCAGCGTGATGCTGTAGCCCTTGACCGGGTAGATCGGCAGGTAAAATCCGCAAGCTCTTGCAAAGGCGCTCGAGGATGCTCCCATGCAGAGAACGAAGCGGTCGGCTTGCACGCGTCCCTTAGCGGTGTCCACACCAACAAGACGGCCGCCGGACCGGACCGGTCCGGTCACAGGCGTGTCGAGCAGCCACTCGACATTGTTTCGCTGTGTCAGGCGGTCGGCAAGCGCGGCGCAGAACGCGGCGCAATCGCCGACCTGTTCGGAGGCGGTGAAAATGCCGCCGGCGAGTTCGCGTGCTCCGAGCTTGAGCGCGGGCTCCAGTGCGAGGCACTCGGCCGGTGTGAGCACCTGCTGCGCATTGTCAGCGCCGGCCTTGCCGGTGACGGCGCTTCGTGCGGCGTCGAATTCGCTGGGCGAACGGAACAGCACCAGCTTGCCGGCGGTTCGCAATCCAAACGCGAGATCGAGCGTCTGCGACAGGCGTGTCAATTCGTCCCGGCTGATGGCGGCAAGCGCGAGCTGCGCGGCAACGGTGTCGCGCACGGCGGCCGAGCGGCAGGCGAGCAGGAAGCGAACGCCCCAGGATATCAGATGCGGATCGAGGCCGGGGCGAATACGCATCGGCGAGTCTCTGGCGACCAGCAGCGAGGGCAGCTTCAACAGTGTCGCAGGCGATGCCAGCGGGGTCACGAAGGCATAGGACAGCTGGCCGCCGTTGGCGGCGCTGGCGTCGGCGCCGGTCTCGGCATGGCGGTCGACGATGATCACGTCATGTCCGGCCTCGCTGAGGCACCATGCCGTCGTCAGTCCGATGACGCCGGCGCCGAGGACACAGATTTTCATGTAAGGACTCATTCTGGACTGTCGCCCGATGCGGCAACAGAGCCGATCGGGACGAGGAGTGGCGTTGCGGCCGCCAACCTAGGGCGGCCTGATCGCCCCCGGCGATGCCATGTCTGCATCATGCAAAACTTGCATGATGGGCCCCGCCGTAGCACGCTGGAGCAGTCGGGCGGCATCGGGCGAATGCTGATCGGCGCATGAAAGGCTGGGATTTGAAGGGGATTGGGCGGGAATCGGCGTCGGAAGGGCCTGATGCAAAGCTTGCATTGGTCGGGCCATATGCCGCTTCGCTAGGTTGCGCGCCATGGGGCAACCAATACCGTGGCAGCAAGCATGGCCGGTCGACGCGCGCCGTTCTGCGCCGTCGGGAGCTGGGTATCGCGGGGAACCTGCCGCAGCGTCCGGCATCAAGACAGGTCGCGTGATGGAACTGCGCTGGCTGCAGGATTTTCTGATGGTGGCCGAGACCGGCAACTTCACCCGTGCGGCCGAGCGGCGCAACACGTCGCAGGCGGCGTTCAGCCGCCGCATCAAGTCGCTGGAGGCCTGGCTCGGCTTCGATCTGATCGATCGCAGCGTCTATCCGACGCAATTGACGCCGCAAGGCGAGCGCTTTCGCGAGCATGCCGGGGAATTGCTGCGGCAGATGCTAGACAGCCGCGACGAGCTTGGCGGCAAGCCGCTGCGCTCGCATGAGCACATCAGGATCGCACTGCCGTTCGCCATGGCGACGGCGCAGCTGCCGCAGTGGTGGCAAGCCTGGTCCGCCGAGCGGCGCATGAGCTGTTCGGTCGTGGTCGGCAACATCCATGATCTCGTCACCTCGCTGGTGTCGGGCAACGCGGACCTGATGATCTGCTATCACCACGCTCAGCAGCCAATCCATCTCGATCCGGATCGCTACGAGCGCGTGAGCCTCGGCACCGAGTATTTGCGGCCCTATGTCAGCGAGGCGCTGGCCGCCAAGGGAGGCATATCGCTGCCGGGCAAGGCGTCGCATCCGGTGCCGCTGCTGATGTATTCGCCCGGTGTCTATTTCGCGCGCCTGGTCGATCTCATCCTGGAGAATGCCCCGATCACCGGCCAGCGGGTGATCGAAAGCGACATGTCCGATGTGCTATGCGAGATGGCGCTGGCCGGACGCGGCGTCGCCTGGCTTACGGAAGGTACCGCCGCGGCGCATGGCCACAAGGGATTGGCGGCCATCGGGGGCAACAAGTGGGCGTTGCCGCTATCTTTAGTCGCATTCAAGGACCGGACGAATAGCCAGCGATCGCTAAATCTCTTTTGGTCCGAACTGCGCAGGAATAATGCGGCCCATGCCGCAGACGGGCGTACGGGGAAGGTTGCGAAAGGACCGGTCAAATCGCCTGCCAGGCCTTCGAGATCGAGTCGCTGAAGTATCGTCAGTCAATAACCAAAAGAGGGAGAATTTCGTGAAATACCGTCGGATCAGCTTCTGTCTGCTTGCTGGCGCGTTGTCCGCCGGGCCGGCGATGGCCCAGGAACTCACGGGAACGCTGAAGAACATCAAGGACACGGGCGCCATCACGCTGGGCTTCCGCGACTCCTCGATCCCGTTCTCCTATCTGGATGACAACCAGAAGCCCGTCGGGTTCGCGATGGACATCTGCTACAAGATCGTCGACGCCGTGACGAAGGAGCTCAAGCTCGACAAGCTCGAGGTCAAGCTCAACCCGGTGACCTCCGCGACCCGCATCCCGCTGATGGCCAACGGCACCATCGATCTCGAATGCGGCTCGACCACCAACAATGCCGAGCGCCAGAAGCAGGTTGCCTTCACCAACACCCACTTCCTGACCGCCAGCCGCTACGTCTTCAAGAAGTCGAGCGGCCTGAAGTCGATCGACGACCTCAAGGGCAAGACGGTGGTCTCGACCGCCGGCACCACCAATATCAAGCAGCTCACCGAAGCCAACGTTGCCAAGGGCCTCGGCGCCAATATCATCCCGGCCAAGGATCACGCCGAAGCCTTCCTGATGGTCGAGACCGACCGCGCGGTCGCCTTCGTCATGGACGACATTTTGCTCGCGAGCCTCGTCGCCGGCTCGAAGTCGCCGGGCGACTACGAGATCTCCAAGGATGCGTTCTCCAAGCCGGAGCCCTACGGCATCATGCTGCGCAAGGACGACGCAGCCTTCAAGAAGGTGGTCGATGCCGCGACTGCGGCGCTCTACACCTCCGGCGAGGCGCAGAAGATCTACGACAAGTGGTTCACGCAGAAGATCCCGCCGAAGGGGCTGAATCTCAACACCCCGATCTCGGCCGAGCTGAAGAACGAGTTCGCCAAGCCCTTGGACTCGCCGAACCCGGACGACTATAAGTAAGATAACTTCGATCTTTCGATAGGAATCATGTCCGGCCACTCTTGACACAGGGGTGGCCGGACATTTGCATAGGCGCCGGGACATCCATAACTGGCGCGTTCGCGCGGGGGACACGTGAACTATAACTGGAACTGGGGAATCTTTTTCCAGCCGAACCCGATGGGCACCGGCACCTATCTCGACATGCTCTTGTCGGGCCTGGTGCTGACCCTCAAGACCGCGGCGCTGGCCTGGATCATCGCGCTGATCACCGGCTCGCTCGTCGGCGTGATGCGCACGCTGCCGTCGAAGGGGGCGAACTGGTTCGGCTTCGCCTACGTCGAATTCTTCCGCAACATGCCGCTGCTGGTGCAGCTTTTCCTGTGGTTCTTCGTGCTGCCGGAATTGTTGCCAAAAGGCGCCGGCACCTGGCTGAAGCAGCTGCCGAACGCGCCGTTCTGGACGGCGGCGATCGGCATCGGCTTCTTCATGTCGGCGCGCGTCGCCGTGCAGCTGCAGGCCGGCATCGGTTCACTGCCGCGCGGGCAGAAGATGGCGGCAACGGCGCTGGGCCTGACCACCGCGCAGGGCTATCGCTACGTGCTGCTGCCGATGGCGTTCCGCATCATCCTGCCGCCGCTGACCTCCGAGTTTCTCAACACCATCAAGAACACGGCGGTCGCCATCACCATCGGTCTGCTCGAGCTGACCGGACAGGCGCGCTCGATGCAGGAATTCTCGTTCCAGGTGTTCGAGGCCTTCACCGCCGCGACGATCCTCTATCTCCTCGTCAATGCCGTTGTCGTGACCGCGATGCGCTTCCTCGAGCGCTGGGTCGCGATCCCCGGCTACATCACGGGGAAATAAGCGATGTTCGCCAATCTCGATTTCGACGTCATCCGCCGCGCGCTGCCTTACCTGTTCTACGAGGGCATGACGTTCACGCTGACGCTGACGGGCCTCGCGGCCCTCGGCGGCCTTATCTTCGGCACGGCGCTCGCCCTGATGCGGCTCTCCGGCTTCAAGATCCTTGGCCGCATCGCCGGGGTCTATGTCGACTTCATGCGCTCGCTGCCGCTGGTGCTGGTGATCTTCTGGTTCTACTTCCTGGTGCCCTATATCGGGCAGTGGGTGACCGGCGCCTCGCGTCCGATCAGCGTCGGCGCGTTCGCGTCCTCGCTCATCACCTTCATCATGTTCGAGGCGGCGTACTTCTCCGAAATCATGCGCGCCGGCATCCAGTCGATCTCGCGCGGCCAGCCGTCCGCGGCCAGTGCGCTCGGACTGACCTACGCCCAGACCATGCGCTACGTCGTGCTGCCGCAGGCGTTTCGCAACATGCTGCCGGTGCTGATCACGCAGACCATCGTGCTGTTCCAGGACACTTCGCTGGTTTACGTCCTGTCGATCACGGACTTCCTGGGTGCGGCGAGCAAGGTGGCCCAGCGCGACGGGCGCCTCGTCGAAATGTACCTGTTCGCAGCCGTGGTCTACTTCACCATTTCCTGTATCGCGTCCTTCGGCGTCCGCCGCCTGCAGGCGCGCATCGCCATCATTCGCTAGGGCTCCCCGCTCATGATCGAAATCAGCCACGTCAACAAATGGTACACGCCGAGCTTCCAGGTGCTGACCGACTGCACGACCAGCGTCACCAAGGGCGAGGTCGTCGTGGTCTGCGGCCCCTCGGGCTCGGGCAAGTCGACCTTGATCAAATGCGTCAATGCGCTCGAGCCGTTCCAGAGCGGCGACATCAGCGTCGACGGCACCAAGGTCAATGATCCCAAGACCAATCTGCCGAAGCTGCGCTCGCGCGTCGGCATGGTGTTCCAGCATTTCGAGTTGTTCCCGCACCTCAAGATCATCGACAATCTCTGCCTCGCGCAGGAGAAGGTGTTGAACCGGTCGCGCGACAAGGCGATGGCGAAAGGCATGCAGCTGCTGGAGCGCGTTGGCCTCAAGGAGCAGGCGCAAAAGTTTCCCGCGAACCTGTCAGGCGGCCAGCAGCAGCGTGTTGCGATCGCCCGTGCGCTCGCCATGGATCCGATCGTCATGCTGTTCGACGAGCCGACCTCGGCGCTCGACCCGGAAATGGTCAGCGAGGTGCTTGACGTCATGGTGGACCTCGCTCATGAGGGCATGACCATGATGGTCGTCACCCACGAGATGGGCTTTGCCCGCAAGGTGGCCAATCGCGTGATCTTCATGGACCGCGGCGAGATTGTCGAGGACGCGGCAAAGGAAGACTTTTTCGGCAAGCCGCGCAGCGACCGCGCGCAGAAGTTCTTGTCGAAGATCCTGTCGCACTGACCGGTCGTCGTCCCGGGGCGCGCGAAGCGCGAACCCGGGATCCATCAGGCCGCGTACGCCGAGCGAAATGGATTCTCAGTTGCGCAATTGCGCACCATAGCTCGTTGCTTCGCAACGCCCGGAAAGACGAATAGAGGGTGATCCGTCCTTCTAACTGGCGTATAAGCGCGCCAATTCCCCATTTCAGTCCCCAGGAGACCTGCCTTGGACCCGCTCGCCTACGTCAACGGCTCATTCGTCCCGCTCTCGGATGCCAAGATCTCGGTCCTCGATCGCGGCTTCCTGTTCGCCGACGGCATCTATGAGGTCTCGGCCGTGCTCGACGGCAAGCTGGTCGACAACGCCTCGCATCTGGCCCGCCTGGAGCGCTCGGTCGGCGAGATCAAGCTTAAGCTGCCGGAGACGGTCGAGCGCATCACCGAGCTGCAGAAGGAGCTGATCGCGCGCAACAAGCTCGTGAACGGTCTCGTCTATCTCCAGGTGACGCGCGGCGCCGACAAGGGCCGCGACTTTCCGTTTCCCAAGGCCGACGTCAAGTCGAGCCTCGTGATGTTCACCTCGGAGAAGGACATCATCAACGCCGCCGCGGCGACGACGGGTATCAACGTCATCACGGTGCCGGACATCCGCTGGGAGCGCCGCGACATCAAGAGCGTGGCGCTGCTCGCGCAAGTGCTGGCAAAGCAGGCCGCCGCCGAGGCCGGCGCCGGCGAGGCCTGGATGCTGGAGGATGGATACGTCACCGAGGGCGGTTCGTCCTCGGCGTTCATCCTCACCAAGGACGACGTCATCGTGACCCGCAAAAACTCCAACGCGATCCTGCCGGGCTGCACCCGCAAGGCCGTGGTGGCGCTCGCCGAAGAGCGCCAGCTCCGCGTCGAGGAACGTTCCTTCACCGTCGCCGAGGCACTCGCCGCCAAGGAGGCCTTTGCCACCTCGGCGTCACTGTTCGTCCAGCCGGTGGTTGCGATCGACGGCAAGACAATCGGCGACGGCAAGCCGGGCCCGATGGCCACGCGCCTGCGCGAGATCTACGTGGAGTTCGCCAAGGCGACGGCGGTTTAGGCCGCATAGGCAGCTATCGTAGGGTGAGCAAAGCGAAGCGTGCCCACGCATTCTTGCGACCATGAAAAGATGGTGGGCATGGCGCAAGTGCGCCTTTGCCCACCTTACGGCACCTTCGCTGGGGCCTACGCTACCGACGCCTTCACCTTCACCGGATGAACCGCGCGGAACGCGATCGCGATCCTGTTCCAGGCGTTGATGGCGCCGATCAGCATGGTCAGGTTCACCGTCTCCTCCTCGGAGAACTGCGCGCGGACCTGCTCGTAGACATCATCGGGCGCGTGGGTCTGCGAGATCAACGTCACCGCGTCAGTCCAGGCCAGCGCCGCGCGCTCGCGGTCGGAATAGAGCGGAGATTCGCGCCAGGCATCGAGCAGGTAGATGCGCTGCTCGGTCTCGCCGCGCTTGCGGGCATCCTCGGTGTGCATGTTGATGCAGAAGGCGCAGCCGTTGATCTGCGACGCCCGGATCTTGACCAGCTCGATCAGTGATTTCTCGAGACCGGTCGACTGGATCTGCTCTTCCAGTGCCATCAGCGCCTTCATCGTGTCAGGGGCGGCCTGATAGAAACTCATGCGGGGCTTCATGGTCGTTCTCCTTGCTGGTTGGGTTGACGTCAGTGGGCGCCGCCGGCCGAGGTCTGGCCGGGCTTCTTCAGGAAAAGGACGGCAACCAAGGCCACGATCAGCGCCATGCCGAGTAGATAGAAAGTGTCGCTGAAGGCGAGGATGTAAGCCTGCTTCTGCACGGTATGTCCGATCGCGACATAGGCGCGATGCGCGGCGTCCGCACGGTCGAGGATGCCGTGATTGACGAAATATTGCGTCAATTGTTCCAGTCGCGTCCGCGTCGCCTGCTCGAACACCGACACCGATTGCGTCAACACGTTGGAGTGATATTGCTCGCGCTTGGTCAGCACCGTTTGCAGCAGCGCGATGCCGACGGCGCCGCCGAGATTGCGCATCATGTTGAACAGTCCGGAGGCCGAGCCTGCGTTCTCCGGCTCGATGCCCGCGGTTGCGACCGCCGACAGCGGTGCCATCACCAGCGCCTGGCCGATCGCGCGGACGACATTGGGCCACAGCAGCTGGTCGGCGGCATAGTCGCTGGTCATAGTGATGTTCATGAAGTTCGAGCCTGCGAACAGCACGAAGCCGATTCCGATCACGAGCCGCGCATCGAATTTCTGCATCAGGCGCGGCACCAGCGGGATCAGCACCAGTTGCGGCAGTCCGGTCCATGCCAGCACCATACCGATCTGCTCGGCGTTGTAGCCCTGGATGCGCGCCAGATATTGCGGCAGGATGAACACCGAGCCGTACAGCGCAATGCCCAGCAGGAAGTTCGCGAGCATGCCGAAGCCGAAATTGCGGCGGACCAGCAGGCGCAGGTTGAGCAGCGGCTTCTTCACCGTCAGCTCGATGACCAGGAAGGCGGTCAGTGCGGCGGCCGCGATCACTGAGAGCTTGACGATGAAAGGTGAGCCGAACCAGTCGTCCTTGTTGCCTTCCTCCAGCACGGTCTGCAATGCCGACAGCCCGATCGCCATGGTGATGATGCCGGCCCAGTCGCCCTCCGCGAGCAGCGACAGCTTCATCGGTTTGGCCTCGAGCGCGTACCAGAGCATGCCGACCATGACCGCACCGGGGACGAGGTTGACGTAGAAGATGTACTCCCAGCCGAAATTCTCGGTGAGATAGCCGCCGATGGTCGGGCCGATCGCGGGGGCGAACGTCGCGGACAGCGCGAACAGCGCCAAGCCCACCGGCTGTTTGGCGCGCGGCAGCAGCGTGATGATCAGCGTGAATGCCATCGGGATCAGAACGCCGCCGGTGAATCCCTGCACGGCACGCAGCACGATCATCTGCGACAGATCCTGTGCCAGCGCGCAGGCCGCCGACAGGAGGAGGAACAGGATCGCGTTGGTGAGAAGATAGATCCGGATCGAGAACACCTGCGCCAGCCAGCCGGACAGCGGGATCACCACGATCTCGGCGATCAGATAGGAGGTCGAGATCCAGCCGCCGTCGTCGATGCCGGCGCCGATCGCGCCCTGGATGTCCGCGAGCGAGGCATTGACGATCTGGATGTTCAGCACCGCCATGAAGGCGCCGAGCGTGGCGCCGATCACCGCGATCCAGGTTCTTGCGGACACCGCCGGCGCGGCGGGCGCAGCGGGCGCAGCGGGGGCGGAGAGGCCCGCAGCGGCGTCGACGGTCGGTTGCAGCGTGCTCATGGCTTCAGCCCCCGTGCGCGCGGGAGGTGTTGTCGGCGAGGCGTTTGGCCGTCTCGCGTGCGGCCAGCACGGCCTGCTTGGTGTCCACGGTCGGCACCGCCGACATGCCCGGGCGCAGCAGGCCGGCGAGACTGTGGTCGTCGAGCACGATCTTCACGGGGACGCGCTGCACGATCTTGGTGAAATTGCCGGTGGCGTTGTCAGGCGGCAGCAGCGCGAATTCGAGCCCGCTTGCCGGCGACAGGCTGTCGACATGACCACGCAGGGTCTTGTCGCGGAAGCTGTCGATGTGCAGTTCGACCGGCTGTCCCGGCCGCACATGCGTGAGCTGGGTCTCCTTGAAGTTCGCGATGACATAGACCGCGTCGAGCGGCACCACCGCCATCAATTGCGTGCCGGCCTGGACGTATTGCCCAACTCGCAAGCTCCGGGCGCCGACCGTGCCGTCAACCGGCGCGTTGATCTCGGTGTAGGACAGGTTCAGCGCCGCCTGCTGCGCGACCGCGCGGGCCCGCGCGAGCTGAGCGGTGGCCTGCGCGCGCTGGGTGGTGAGCACGTCGATCTTGCGCTGTGCGGCCAGAAGGCCGAATTTCGCGTGCTGCGCTTGCGCGCTGCTGGCGCGCAGCGCCGCGTCGGTCTGCTGCGCACGCTGGATCGTGCCGGAGCCGGACTTCATCAGGTCGTCGTAGCGGGCGCGCTCCTCCTGCGCGAATTTCAGATTGGCGTCGGCAGCAGTGACATCGGCCGTGCTCTGCTCGATGACCGGTTGCTGCAGTTCGAGCTGGGCATCGATGTTGCGCACCGTGGCTTCGGCGGCAGCGACGTCGGCCTTGGCCTGGTCAAGCGCGGTCCTGAAGTCGCGGTCGTCGATCCTGGCCAGCGTCTGGCCCGCCCTGACCCTCTCGTTGTCGGCGACGAGCACCTTGGTGATGTAGCCGGAGACCTTCGGCGCGATGATCGTCGAATCCGCCTTCACATAGGCGTCGTCGGTGGATTCCAGGTAGCGGCCGGTATTCAGGTAGTCGTAGCCATAGTCGCCGGCGACCGCGATGCCGATCGCCAGCGCCAGGCCGATCGCCGCTCGCCTGAGTGCCTGACGGGACGGGCGCAGGCTGATTTTTTCATTGGTTTCAGGGGCATAAGAAGCGTTCGACATGGCATCCTCGGATTTCCCGGACGCCCGTCTGAACGGTGCGCCGCTGGTATCTGCAAGATGCGCTGTCCCGTTCGTTGTGATAATCTCTGAATTTATGGAAGCATTATCCAGCAGGAACGGATAATCGGAGCCATGGATCGCTTCACCGGCCTTACTGCGTTCGTCCAAGTGGTTGAAAACGGCGGCTTTTCCGCCGCCGCCCGCCGGCTCAACATGTCGACGACCATGGTGAGCAACCACGTGCAGGCGCTGGAGGACCGGCTCGGCGTGCGCCTGCTCAACCGCACCACGCGGAAGGTGAGCCTCACCGAGATCGGCAAGGCCTATTACGACCGCTCGACCCAGATCCTGGCCGATCTCGAGCAAGCCGACGATATCGCGAGCGAATTGCAGTCGGTGCCCCGCGGCACGTTGCGCGTCCACGTCGCCACACACATGGTGCCGTTCGTCGCGCCTGTCGTGGCGAAGCTCCTGTCGGCCTATCCGGAGCTCAAGATCGATCTGCGCATGGGCGAAGCCGAAATCGACCTCATCGAGGAAGGCTATGACGTTGCCCTGCGCATGACCTCGCCGCCGGATTCGAGCCTGATCGTCCGCAGCCTCGCCACCTGGCGCCACGTGCTGTGCTGCTCGCACGATTATCTCGAACGGCATGGTCGCGTGCAGAAGCTCGATGAGCTCAGCGCGCACAATTGCGGCCGTCATCTGAACTACCCGTTTGGCGACGACTGGCGCTTCCTTGATCGCAAGGGCACGCCGGCATCGGTGCGCGTTTCCGGCAGTTTCATCACCAACAGCGGCGAAGCGTTGCGGAAGGTGGCGCTGGAAGGCGCTGCGGTCTGCCTGATGGCCGGCTTTCTCGTTCGGGACGATCTCGAAGCCGGTCACCTCGTTCGGCTCTTGCCCGAATATCGGCCGGTCGAGATGTCGATGAATGCGGTCTATCCGCATCGCCATCATTTGTCGGCGAAGGTCAGGACCTTCATCGACATGCTCGTGCAGCACAGTGCCGAGCAACAGAAGCTGATCAATCCGTATTCCTGAGGCTGCTCACCGGCGACGCCTTGTCGCTGGGAAGTGAGTTGACATCGCCAAGGCATCTGGAAAAATACAACTTAAGATATGAGTGATCTATTTTGGACCGAGTTGGCTCGGCCCGATCCTGTTTCTTCGATGTGATGTTTTGCAAACGCCGGCTTTCCGGCTCTGCTTCTCAAGCTCTGCTTTGTTCGGCGCATCGACAGGCGGCAAGCCGATCGGCGTTCGATTGCGTGAGCTTCGCAGGGGTTGGCGGCATCAGATTGCGGTGAAGCGGGACCTGGCCACATCTGAACCGGCAAACGCTGATCGGAGGCTTCAATGACCCTCGCCAGGACGGGATGGATTGCGACTTTGCTGCTCGGACTCGTGGCGGCGGGCGGCATGCAGCCCGCTCTTGCTGCGGCCGACGATGCGTGGCCGGTCACGAAGAGACTGCTCGGCGAGGACGGCGGCAAGTCCAAGGATGTCAGCGGCATCGCCTGCACGACCACGGAAGGGTTTCCCCGGTCATGCCTCGTCATCGACGACAATCTCCAGGACGCCCAGTTCATCGAATTGACCGACGGCGAGCTTGTGGCCCGCAGCCCGGTCAAATTGATCGACAACACGTTCGATGGCAAAGCACTCGAACTCGACGGCGAGGGCGTCGCCTTCTCCAAAGGGGAATATGAGTACTTTTACGTCATCGGCTCGCATGGGCATCCGCGGGACAAGAAGCACAAGCTCGATCCCAAGGCAGATGCCGCCAAGATTCAGGCGAAGATCGCCGCAAACAGCCAGATCGTCCGGTTTCGCACGACGGGAGCAGACGGCAATGTGTCGAGCCTCGAGCGTACGCCGCGGCTACGAGACGTGATCGCAAGCGATCCGGCTCTCCGCCCGTTCATGGACATGCGGCTGGAGACGAACGGGCTGACGATCGAAGGCGTGGCGATCAAGGACGACCGGACGCTGCTGGCCGGGTTTCGGGGCCCCGTGCTGAATGGCAAATGCGCCGTCGTTCTGTCGGTCGAGCTGACTTCGTTGTTTGGCAAAGGAAATAGCACGGACCATCGCCTGTACCGGCTGCCGCTCGGCGACGGTCGTGGCGTGCGCGATCTCGCATCATTCGGGGACCGCATTCTTGTCTTGGCGGGTCCCGTTGCCGACGGACCCGGAGCCTATTCCGTTTATGCGTGGGACGGCACGTCGGAGTCCGTCGAGTTGCTCAAGGACTTGCCGTTCGATCCGGAGCGAAAGCCGGAGGGGCTTCTGCCGCTGGACAAGACGTCATCCGGATTGCGTGTCCTGATCATGTTCGACGGCGACGAGGAAGGCGCGCCCACCCCGATCGAAATATCGGGATCGGGCCCGCGATCTTCGCCCTGTCCTGCCAGCTGAAGCCGCGCCCCTTCGGACTTAGAGGCTGAGGCCTCGCCGGTCGCGTCAAGCAGTGGCGCGCATCCTCGCCGGTGATGGCGTGTGGAGTTTGCCAAACAGCCGCTCGACCTCCGTCGTCGTCGTCCCGATCGCGCTGTCCTTGACCGGGCCATAACCGCGGATCTCCATCGGCGCCTTTGCAATGGTGACGAGATCCGGAAGACATGCCGCATCGAGCTCGGCGAGCATCCGTTTGGTCAGATTTTCATACCACGCGATCAGCTCGCGCTCGGTACGCCGCTCCGCCGTATATCCGAACGGATCGAACGGCGTTCCGCGCAGCCTCTTCAAGCGCGCGAGCATGGCGAGCGGCATCTGGATCCACTGGCCGAACGCACGTTTGCGCGGACGTCCACGTGCGTCGCGCTTCGAGGGGAGGAATGGCGGGGCGAGGTGATATTGCACGCTGAAGCCGTCCTCGAATTCACGCTTGAGCTCATCGAGGAAGCCGCTTTGCATGTGCAGCCGTGCCACCTCGTATTCGTCCTTGTAGGCCATCAGCTTGAACAGCGCGCGGGCGACGGCCTCGGTCAGGGCTTCGCTGTTCAGGGCAGCCTCGGCGCTGCGAACGCCGGCGATGGTCGTTCGGTAGCGTTCTGCGTAGGCGCTGTCCTGATAGGCGGTGAGAAAGTCGGCGCGGCGTTCGATGATCTGGTCGAGCGTCTCGACCTCAGGCTGTTCGCTCGCCTTCGGCAGGAAGTCGGGATCGGAAGCGGCAATCCGGCCCCAGGCAAAGGCCTGCTTGTTGCGCTCGACCGCGACGCCGTTGAGCTCGATCGCGCGCAGCAGCGCCTGCAATGAAATCGGGACCAGGCCGCGCTGCCAGGCAAAGCCGAGCATGATGATATTGGCATAGACGGCATCGCCGAGCAGCCGTTCGGCCAGCGCGTTGGCATTGATCGTGCCGAGATTGTGCTCGCCGATGACCCGACCAATCGCGCGCAGGCGGGCGGCGGAGGCGAGATCTGCGTCGCGGAAGCGGACCACGTCGCCGGTCGGCATCTCCGCGGTGTTGATCGCGGCGCGTGTGCCGCGGCGGTAGGTGCCCGATGCCTTTGGCGAAGAGCTGACGACGAGATCGCAGCCGATCAGCGCATCGGCCGCGCCCTGGTCGATGCGCACCTGGTGCAGGGCCTCGGGACTTGGTGCGAGGCGGATATAGCTCAGCACGGGCCCGAACTTCTGCGCAAAGCCGGTGAAGTCCAGCACCGAGACGCCACGGCGCTCGAGATGTGCGGCCATGCCGATCAGTGCGCCGACGGTGATCACGCCGGTGCCGCCGACCCCGGTCACGAGCAGGTCGTAGGGGCGGTCGAGCGTTGCGGTCGCGGGCAGGGGAAGCGTGGCGGCATGGCCGACCGCGTCGATCTGGCTCGCGGCCTTTTTCCGGCGCGTCGCGCCTTCGACAGTCACAAAACTCGGGCAGAAGCCGTTGAGGCAGGAAAAATCCTTGTTGCAGGACGACAGGTTGATCTGCCGCTTTCGGCCGAACAGCGTCTCCTTCGGCTCGACGCTCAGGCAGTTGGATTCCACCGAGCAGTCGCCGCAGCCCTCGCAGACGAGATCATTGATAAAGGCGAAGCGCTTGGGGTCGGCTATCTCGCCACGCTTGCGCCGGCGCCGCTTCTCGGTGGCGCAGGTCTGTTGATAGATCAGCACCGAGACGCCGGGAATACCGCGCAGCTCGCGCTGCACGGCGTCCATCTCCTCGCGCGGATGGATGGTGACGCCGGATGGCAGGTCGGCGGGCGAAAACTGTGCGGGATCGTCCGACACCAGCGCGATGCGCGTCACGCCTTCGGCGCGAACGCTGTGCGCGATCGCATGCACGCTGACGGGACCGTCGACCGGCTGGCCGCCGGTCATCGCGACGGCATCGTTGAACAGGATCTTGTAGGTGATGTTGGCCTTGGCCGCGATTGCCTGCCGGATCGCCATCGAGCCGGAATGGTAGTAGGTGCCTTCGCCGAGGTTCTGGAAGATGTGCTTGCGGCCGGCGAACCGCGACGACGCCGCCCAGTTCACGCCTTCACCGCCCATCTGGATTAGCGATGAGGTCTCGCGGTCCATCCAGCTCGCCATGAAATGGCAGCCGATGCCGGCCAGCGCCTTCGATCCCTCGGGCACCTTCGTCGACGTGTTGTGCGGGCAACCCGAGCAGAAATACGGCGTGCGCGTCGTGCCCGCGACGTTGATGCTGCGCGCCGCCTCCGGCATCAGGGCCGCTGCGCGTGCGGCCAGATTGAGGCCCGGAAACATCGGGTCGAGCCGGCGCGCCAGGACGCCCGCCAGTGCGCGCGGCGACAATTCCCCGATCCAGGAGATCAGCCTGGCCCCGGTTTCGTCGTGCTTGCCGACCATGCGCTCGGGCTTGCTGCCGGGATAATCGTAGAAATATTCCTTGAACTGGCTCTCGATGATGCCGCGCTTCTCCTCGACCACCAAAATCTCGCGCTTGCCCTTCACGAAGGCCATGGCGTCATGCAGCGCCAGCGGCCACACCATGCCGACCTTGTAGATGTCGATGCCGATGCTGCGGCAGGCGGCTTCATCGAGGCCCATCAGCCGCAGCGCTTCCATCAGGTCGAGATGCGCCTTGCCCGTGGTGACGATGCCGTAGGTCGCATCCGGAATGTCGTAGATGTGGCGGTCGATCGGATTGGCCTTTGCGAAGGCGTAGACCGCGTGCTTCTTCGCTTCCAGCCGCTCCTCGATCTGCGGGCCCGGCAAATCGGGCCAGCGGTAGTGCAGTCCATCAGGCGGTGGCGTGAAGTCAGGCGTGCGGAAGGCGCGCGGCGGGCGCAGCGCGACGGATGCGCCTGATTCCACGATCTCCGAGATCGCCTTGAAGCCGACCCACATGCCGGAGAAACGGCTCAGCGCGTAACCATACTCGCCGAACGCGAGATACTCGCTGACGCTGGCCGGATGCAGCGTCGGCATGAACCAGCTCATGAAGGCGACGTCGGATTGGTGCGGCATCGAGGAGGAGACGCAGCCGTGGTCGTCGCCGGCGACCACCAGCACGCCGCCATGCGGCGAGGAGCCGTAGGCATTGCCGTGTTTCAGTGCATCGCCGGAACGATCGACGCCGGGGCCCTTGCCGTACCAGAGTCCGAACACGCCATCGACCTCGCGGTCGCCCTGCGTCTCGACCTGCTGCGAGCCGAGCACCGCGGTCGCGGCCAGGTCCTCGTTCACGGCGGGGAGGAATTCGATGCCGTCCCTCTTGAGACGCTCCTGGATCCGCCACAGCTCGAGATCGACGCCGCCGAGCGGCGAGCCGCGATAGCCGGAGATGAAGCCGGCGGTGTTGAGCCCCGCGGCACGGTCGCGCCTGATCTGGTCGAGCGCGATGCGGACGATGCCCTGCGTGCCCGTGAGGAAGACGCGGCCCTCTTCGCGGTCGTAGCGGTCGGAAAGCTCATAGGTGTCGAGTGACGGAATGGCGTCCATGGCAGACCTCGCGCGGCACCCTGCCGAATGGTGGAAGGGTATGCCCGGGGCACTGGTAGTTCTTACCTATTTTCTCGCACGAAAGCCGATTTCTGGTAGAATTTCGCGCAACGTGGTGAAATCTGGTAGATTTGACTGAATTGGGATAACTCCATGATTGAAGACCAGGACACCCGGATTCTCGGCCATCTCCAGAAGGACGGTCGTGCCACCAACCAGCAACTGGCGGATGAGGTCGGCATGTCGACCTCGGCCTGCTGGCGCCGGGTCCGCGCGCTGGAGGAGGCCGGCGTCATCCAGGGCTATGCGGCGCTGGTCGCGCGCGAGCAGGCCGGCTTTGCGATGTCGGCCATCCTCCACGTCTCGCTGGAGCGGCATGACGCGAAGTTCGTCGACGAGTTCGTCGCGCGGGTGACGAGGCGGCGCGAGGTGCTGGAGTGCTTCGCGACCACGGGCGACGCCGACTATCATCTGCGCGTCGTCGTGCAGGACATGGCGGCCTATAACCGCTTCCTCGACGAGTTCATGTTTCGAATCCCCGGCATCCGCTATGTCCGCAGCAATGTGGTGCTGAAGGAGATCAAGTCGAGCGTGGCGCTGCCGTTTTGAAGGAGGTCTCGCAGGGTGGGCAAAGCCGCCCTTGCGCCGCGACCACGATCTCTTGACGCGTCGAAGAAAGACGTGGGCACGCTTCGCTTTGCCTACCCTACGGCACCGTTGCTTACGGTTCCTCCCGCACAAATCGATTCCGCAACGTCCCGACGCCCGTGATGTCGATCTCCACGACATCGCCGTGCTTGATGTCCGGCGAGGCGCCGTCGGTGCCCATCCAGATCACATCGCCGGGCCACAAGGTAAAATACTTGGTCAGCTCGACCAGGAACGGCACCACGCCGAAGATCATGTCGCCGGTCACGAAGCGGTTGGTCTCCTTGCCGTTGACCCGAACCACCGTTTCCATCTTCGCGAGATCCACCTCGGTCTCGATCCACGGGCCCATCGGCTTGAACGTGTCGGCGTTCTTCGAACGCCACAGGCTGCGGTCGGCCTTTTGCCAGCTCCGCTCGCTGACGTCGTTGCCGATGGTGTAGCCGAACACGCAATCCATCGCGCTTTCTTCGGTGAGATGCTTCACCTTCTTGCCGATGACGACGACGAGCTCGCCTTCATAGTGGATCTTCTCGGTCGCAAAGGACGGAATCACCACGTCCTCGTCGTGCGCGACCAGCGCATTCTGGGCGCGATAGCCGATCTCGGGGCGGTCTGGAACAGCCGGTACGGTGGCGGCCTTGTCGGCGGCCTCCTTCAGGTGCTTGAGGTAGTTCAAGCCGACGCAATAGAAGGTGCGGGGGATCAGCGGCAGCTCGATCTTCACATCCGACAGCGCATGCGTGCGCGACGAGCGCTGCCATTCACCAAAGGGCTCGCCCTCGACCGCGACGACCTTGTCGCCCTCGATGATCCCCCACGAGGTCTTGCCCGCAGCCGTGAATTTCAACCAGCGCATGCTGTGTCCTCGTCGTTATTCCGCGGCATCGCGCGGCTGCACCTTCCAGGCGCCGGCCGCCGGCCGCTTCAGTCCGAGATTCTCTCGCAGCGTCTTGCCGCGATAATCCTTCTGGAACAGGCCTCGGCGCTGCAGCTCTGGCACGATATGCTGGACGAAATCGGCGTAGGAGCCGGGGACGTAGGTTGCCGCGATGACAAAGCCGTCGCAGCCGCGCTCGACGAACATTTCCTCGAGCTTGTCGGCGATCTCCTTGGGGCCGCCGACCATCGCGTCCTGGACCTGGCCGCGGCCGGAGAAGGTGACGAAGTCGCGCGCGCTCGGATTGCTCTTGCCCGAAGCCTTCAGCACGCCGTCGCGGATGCCCAGAATGCCCTGCATGCTCTTCAGCTCGTCCGTGGTCAGCGGCTCGTCGAGATCCTTGGAGGCGAAGTCATAGTTGAGGGCTTCGGCGAGCAACGACAGCGCATCGATCTGCAGAGGCAGCTTGTTGATCAGCGCCATCTTGTCCTCGGCCTCCGCCTTGGTCGCGGCGCAGACCGGCGTCGTCAGATTGCAAAGGAACATCTGGTCGGGGTCGCGGCCCGCCTTGGCGGCCTCGTTGCGCACGGCTACATAGCCGTCCTTGGCGGCCTGAAGATTGCGCGCAGCAGTGAAGATCACCTCGCCCCATCGCCCCGCAAAGCGCTGGCCACGGCCGGAGGCGCCGGCCTGGATGATGACGGGGTGGCCTTGGCTCGAGCGCGGCACGGTGAAAGGCCCGCGCGACTTGAAGGCCGGTCCCTTGTGATCGAGCCGCTTCACCTTGGTCGGATCGGCAAAGCGGCCGGTCTTCTTGTCCATGATGAGCGCGCCGTCCTCCCAGGTGTCCCAGTGACCGAGCACGACCTCCATGAACTCGTCGGCCTTGTCGTAGCGGGAATCATGTTCGGGATGGGAGTCGCGCCCCATGTTGAGGGCTTCGCCGTCGTTGAGCGAGGTCACGACGTTCCAGCCCGCGCGCCCGCCGGACATCAGGTCGAGCGTCGCGAACCGGCGCGCGACGTCGAATGGTTCGTAATAGGTGGTCGAGCATGTCGCGCCCAAGCCGAGCTTCTCGGTGACCATGCCCATCGTGGTCAGCACGATCAGCGGATCCATCTTGACGCAGCGGATGCCGTATTCGACGGTGTGGGCGTGGTCGTTGCCATAGCGGTCCGGCATCGCCAGGCGATCGTCGAAGAAGGCCATGTGGAACTTGCCGGCTTCGAGAATTCCGGCGATCGCCTGATAGTAGTCCGCCGACATGGAATCGTCGCGCGAGTCCGGATGCCGCCAGGAGCTCGGCAAATTGGTGCAGTTCTGCGCCTGGAGGAAGCCGACCAGGACCATCTGTCGATTCATGCTGCTGTTCTCCATTCCGTCAGGCCAGATCGAGCACGGTGTCGAGCCGGTAGTCCCGCGCCAGCGCGCGCAGCTTCTCCCAGGTGGCATCCTCGATCTCGATGCCGTCGCGCAGGCGCTGCTGCTCGCGCAGGCCCTCGATCTCGCCGGGATAGTAGACGCCCGTGCTGCCCTCGGACGGCGGCGTCGATTTCAGATAGTGCGCGAACTCGGCGACCTCGCGCTTGAACGCCGCTAGCTGCCGGAACGCGGCGACGTTGAACACCGCCATGAAGCATCCGTCATTGTGCCGCCCCGTCGGCTCGACGCCGAAGCCGAGACCGGTCAGCAAGCCGCACAGCACCTCGACCATGGCGGCGAGGCCGCTGCCTTTGTAGCCTTCGGTGCCGCCGAGCGGCAGCAGTGCGCCGCCCTTGCGGTATTGCGTGGGATCGGTGGTGTGCCGTCCAGCGGCGTCGATGATCCATCCCGTTGGAATGTCCTCGCCGCGCGCGACCGCAAGCTGGATCTTCCCGGCCGCGACCGCCGAGGTCGCCATGTCCAGATAGAACGGCGCATCGAGATCGGACGGCACCGCGATCGAGATCGGGTTGGTGCCGAGCCGCGCCTCCTTGCCCCCGAACGGCGCCACGTGCTTCGGCGAGCGGCCGGAATCCGCCGTCGCGATCCCGATCATGCCTGCGCGCATCGCCATCAGGGGATAGGCGGCGAGGCGGCCGACATGGCTCTGCCGGAATACGGTGCACGCCGCGACGTTCGCCGTCTTGGCCTTCTCGATCGTCAGCGCCATCGCCTTGGCGTTGACGTGGAAGCCAAAGCCCCAATGGCCGTCGATCACGGTCGTCGTCGGCGATTCCTGGACGATGCTCCATTCGGCGCCGGGAACGATGTGGCCGGCCTTGATGCGGTCGATATAGGTGGGAATAGCGATGACGCCGTGGGAATCGTGGCCGGCGAGATTGGCGTTGACGCAACCGCTTGCGACGGCGTCGGCCTCTTCCTCGGAGGCTCCGGCGGCGCGGAGCAGGGCGGCGCTGACGCGCGTGAGGCGATCGGCCTTGACGATCGGCATGGCGTTCCCCGAGGTTCGTGCCCTTGGCGGGCGCTGGTTGTTAAGGCCATCGTCTCAAAGCGCGGCGGCGATATCAATCTCCCGTAAACCAATACAGGGCTGCAGATTCGTAAAGAGAACGCGCCTTTGGTCGAAGACCCGTCCCGCGCGGCGGTATTTTCGGCAGTTTGGCGCATCCCGTTCGCAGCTCGTTCACTTTGATTGACGGTTTGCGGCGCGCAATAACGACCACTTAGGCGATGGCCATTCATAAAGTCACCCGGGAGAAACTGGCAGAATGCCTCGGGAGCTGAGATCGTGCCGACGACACTCGCGCGCACCTTTGCGGCGTTGAGCGCCATCAACGAAGCGATTCTCTATGCGAAATCGCCGGACGAGCTGTACCAGAAGGTCTGCGACGCCGGGTTTTCGAGCGGGGACTTTTTGGCCGTGGCCGTGTTCCTGGCCGAACCGGACGGCCGTCTGTTGCAATTCGCCGCCGGCTGCGGCGACGACATTCCGCGACTGCGCTCGATCGTGATCACGACGGAAGCCGGCACCCCGGAAGGGTCGGGCGTCGGCGGCGAGGCGTTTCGCGACCAGAAGCTGTGCGTCAGCAATGATTATCTGAACGATCCGCGCTCGCTGGCGTGGCGCGAGGGCGCGGCCTCGGCCGGCATCGGCGCGGCTGCCGCGCTGCCGCTGCTCTGCAACGGCAAGAGCGTCGGCGTGCTCTACGTGACCCGCCGCGAAGCCGGCTCGCTGAACGAGCAGATGGTGTCGCTGTTCGAGCGCATGTCGGCGAACATTTCCTATGCGCTGGACAATTTCGCGCGCGCGACCGCGCAGCAGACCACCGAGCGGGCTGCGCGGCGGCTCAATCGCATGTTCGGCGCGCTCAGCGCCACCAACGAGGCCATTCTGCGCGCCAAGACCGAGCAGGAGCTGTACCAGCTCGTATGCGACGCTTCCGTCCACGGCGGCAAGTCGCTGGCGACCATCGTGCTGCTCCGCGAGCCGGATTCCCACTGGATGAAACCGGTCGCCGCCACTGGACAGAACCTGGAGCTCGTCACCCAGGCACGCTATTCGGTCGACCCGGATAATCCTTTTGGCAGAGGCATCTCAGGCGAGGTGTTCCGGACGCAGAAGGCCATCGTCGAGGACGACCTCGCCAGCCGCACCAGGGGCTCGCCCTGGGAGCAGGCTAACGTCAATACCGGCGTCGCCGCCTGCGTGGTCGCGCCACTGGTCAAGCGCGGCGAAAGTGTCGGCGTGCTGTTGTTCTTCATCAGCCGCTCCTGGGCCAAGGACGAGGAGATCGTCGCGCTGCTGCTGCGCATGGCGGAGAACGTCTCGTTCGCCATCGAGAATTTCGGCCGGGAGTCCGAAAAGGCCCGCATCTCGGCGGAGGAGGAACGCCTGGCGCGCATGTACGCCGCGCTCAGCGCCACCAATGAAGCGATCATCCGTGCGACGTCGCGCGCCGAGCTGTTCGATCTCGTCTGCGAAGCCTCGGTGCAAGGCGGCAAATTCGGCTCGGCCACGATCGCGCTCGCTGAGCCCGCCTCCGAGCTGCTGCGCGTCGTCGCCTCCGCAGGGCCGAACTCCGACGAAGTGCGCAGCCTCAAATTTGCAACGACGGACGAGGTGCCGGAAGGACGAGGCCTCACCGGAACGTGTTTCCGCACGCGAAAGCCGTGCCTGACCAACGACCTGCTGGCCGACGACCGTCTCAAGCCGTGGTACGACAGCGCGCGCCGCACCGGCGTCAAATCCTCCGCGGCGTTGCCGCTGCTCAACGGCGATCGCACCGAGGGCGTGTTCCTGTTCAATTCCCTGGAGATCGGCACGTTCACGCCCGAGCTGGTCGAGCTGCTGGAACGTCTTGCGCGCAACGTGTCATTCGCAATCGCAAATCTCGACCGCGCCGAGGAGAAGGCCAAGGCTGACAAGCAGCGAAACCGGCTGAGCGGCATGTTCGCGGCGTTGAGCGCCACCAACGAAGCCATCATGCGTGCCGAGACCCGCGAGGAGCTGTTCGACGTTGCATGTCAGGCAGCCGTGCTGGGCGACATGTTCGCCTCGGCGACGATTGGAATCATCGACGAGGCATCCGAGCTGGTCCGGGTCGTCGCCGTGAAGGGGCGGCTCCAGGAGCGGATGGTCGGGCGCACCTGCGCGATTTCCGCAGATCACCCCGAGGGCCAGGGAATCATCGGAATCTCGCTGCGGACGTGCCGGCCGAGCGTCATCAACGACTATATGCACGACCCGCGCTCGGCGCACTGGCGCTCCAAGGCCGTCGAGGACGGCACTCGTGCCGCTGCAAGCTTCCCGCTGCTGCGCGACGGCCGCAAGCCGATCGGCATCCTGCTGTTCCTCGCTCCGGAGGAGGACACATTCACGCCCGACCTGGTCGAGCTGCTGGCCCGCCTTGCGGAAAACGTCTCGTTCGCACTCGACAATTTCGAGCGTGCCGAGGAGAAGGCCCGCACCGAGGCGCAGAAGGAGCGCCTGAGGCGCATGTTCGCGGCGCTGAGCGCGACCAACGAGGCGATCATGCGGGCGAAGTCGCGCGCCGAGCTGTTCGATCTCGTGTGTCTTGCGGCGTCGAACGGTGCCAAGTTCACCTCGACCACCATCGCGCTGGCACGGGCCGACAGCGATCAGCTGGAAATCGTGGCGAGCGCCGGCCCCTCCGCCGACACTACGCGCAACGTCCGCCTCTCCATCGACCCCGAGCGGCCCGAAGGACGCGGGATGAGCGGCACGGCGTTCCGCACGCGCCAGCCCTGCATCAGCAACGACTATCTCAACGACCAGCGCGTGAGCGCCTTCCACGCCGTGGTGCGCGGCGACGGCGCGCGCTCCGGCGCGGCATTTCCGCTCATCGTGCACGACCAGGCCGTCGGCGTCATGATCTACATGTCGACCGAGCCGGCGACTTTCACGACCGAGTTCGTCGAGCTGTTGCAGCGACTCGCCGACAACGTCGCCTTCGCGGTGGAGAATTTCGATCGCGCCGACGCCAAGAACCAGGCGGACGAGCGGATCGAGTATCTCGCCTCGCATGACAGCCTGACCGACCTTCCGAATCGCGAGACTTTCAACGCGCTGCTGCGCGAGGCGATCGCCACGGCGGAGCGGCACGATCACCGCTTTGCCGTGCTGTTCATCGATCTCGACCGCTTCAAGGTCATCAACGATTCGCTGGGGCACGAGGCTGGCGACCTGCTCCTGCTCGAAGTGGCCAACCGCCTGCGCGGCGCGCTGCGGGCAAGCGACGTGGTGGCGCGGCTCGGCGGCGACGAATTCGTGGTGATCCTCGACCAGTGCGGCGAGATCGACGACGTTCAGCACATCGCGACCGAGATCCTGGCCGCGCTCGCCCAGCCCATGGAACTGGCCGGGCACGAGTGCCACACCACGGCTTCGATCGGCATCGCGATGTATCCGGCCAACGGCTCCGACGCGCAGACGCTGACCAAGAACGCCGACATGGCGATGTATCTCGCCAAGGAAGACGGCAAGAACGGCTATCGCTTCTTCTCCAAGGAAGTGAGGACGCAGTCGATCGAGCGGCTGTCGCTGGAGAGCGCGCTGCGCCGGGCGCTGGAGCGCGGGCAGTTCTCGCTGAACTACCAGCCCAAGGTGGAGATGGCGACCGGCCAGATCACCGGCGTGGAGGCGCTGCTGCGCTGGAACCATCCCGAGCTCGGCAATGTCTCGCCGGCGCAGTTCATTCCGCTTGCGGAGGAAACCGGGCTGATCGTGCCGATCGGCCGCTGGGTGCTCAACGAGGCCTGCGCGCAGGCTATGGCCTGGCAGCGCCGCGGCCTGCTGCCGTTGTCGATGGCGGTCAATTTGTCGCCGCGGCAGTTCGCTGACGAGCATCTGCTGCAGGACGTCGACGAGGCGCTGGCGGCCAGCGGCATGTCGCCGGTGCTGCTGCAGCTCGAAGTCACCGAGAGCATGATGATGCGCAATGTCGGCCGCGCGCTCAAGGTGCTCGACGCCATCCAGAGCCGCGGCATTCGCCTCGCCATCGACGATTTCGGCACCGGCTATTCGTCGATGTCGCTGATGAAGCACTTCCCGATCGACACCATCAAGATCGACCGTTCCTTCGTGCGGGATTTGCCGCAGGATTCGGAAGACCAGGCGATCGCACAGGCGATCATCAGCATGGGCAAGGCGCTCGGCATGACCGTCGTCGCCGAAGGCGTCGAGAATGCCGAGCAGGAGGCCTTCCTGCGCACCCATGGCTGCGACGAGATGCAGGGCTTCCTGATCTCGAAACCGGTACCGGCGCGCGAGATGGCCGAGCTGCTGCGGCCGATGGTGCTGCCGATCGCCCCGCCGCTGCAGCCGGAGCCGGACGCCGTCGCCACGGACGCCGCGGCGTCACGGCTGAAACGCGCCGTCGTCTGACGGCTGCGGCTGCGTTGATTGCCTAACGCGGCCTGAACGGATGTGCCGTCTGGTGCCAGGCCCAGGCGGTTCGGATCACCGTAGCCAGGTCGGAATGGCGCGGCACGAAGTTCAGCACCTTTCGCGCGGCAGACGGATCTGCGACCAGATAGGTGGGATCGCCGGCGCGGCGCGGCTTGACGGTGTGCGGCACCTCGCGTCCGGTCTCCTGCCTGATGGCGTTGAGGATCTCGCGCACGGAGAAGCCGGCTCCGGTGCCGAGATTGAAGCTGCCGCCGGCATGTCCGCCTTCCAGAAGCTTCAGGGCCGCGACATGCGCCGCCGCAAGGTCGGTGACGTGAATGTAGTCGCGGATCGCGGTTCCGTCAGGCGTCTCGTAGTCGTCGCCGAACACTGCGAAGTCGACATGGCCCTGCAGCGCCATCATGGCGCGGGGGATGAGATGGGTTTCATTGTCGCGCAGCTCGCCGATGCCGCCGGCGGGATCGGCACCGCTGGCGTTGAAATAACGCAGGCAGAACGCGCCGAAGCCATAGGCTGAGCGGTAGTCGGCGAGCATCCGCTCGATCATCCATTTCGATGCGCCGTAGGGGTTGATCGGTGCGCAGGGAAAGTCTTCCGGCAGTTCCTTCGAATCGGCATTGCCGTAGACGGCGCCGGTCGAGGAGAACACGATGCGCTGGCAGCCTGCGTTGCGCATCGCCTGCAACAGCGACAGCGTTCCCTGCACATTGTTGACATAGTATTTCTGCGGATCGGTCATGGATTCGCCGACCAGGCTCGCCGCCGCGAAATGCATCACCGCCGTGATCTCATGGTCGGCGAAGGCGCGTGCCAGCGCCGCGCCGTCGAGCAGATCGCCCGTGACCAGGGGGCCGGCAACGAAGCTGCGATGGCCTGTCGAGAGATTGTCATAAACGATGGGCTGATAGCCGGCGGCGGTCAATGCGCGGCAGGCATGCGAGCCAATGTAGCCCGCGCCCCCGGTGACGAGGACGGTCGGTCGGTCTGTCATGTCGTGTCTTCTGCTCTTCTCTTAGCGGAGGGGTCGTTTGCGGCTGAAGAGAAGATAGAGCGCGCGGGGGTTGGTGGTCAAATAGCGCCAGAACAGGCGCCGCGGCTCGAGCAAGGTGCGCCAGACCCATTCGAGTCCGATCTTCTGCATCCATTGCGGCGCGCGGGAACGGCTTCCTGACAGGAAGTTGAACAGCCCGCCCGATGTCTTGATAACGCCAACATTGGTGAGGTGCGGCGTGAATTCCTTCACGAATGCCTGCTCGTTGGGCACCCCCAACGCGACCCACAGATAATCAGGCGCAAGTGCGTTGATCTCATCGACCTTTGCGCGCAGCGCCTCGCCTCGCAGATAGCCGTGGCTGTACCCGACGATCCTGAGATTGGGATACATCTTCTGGACGTTCTCGACGGCCGCGGCGTTCTCCGCCTCGCTGGCGCCCAACATGTAGAAGGTGCGGCCGGCCGCTTCCGCCTTGCGCGCGACGACGTGGAACAGGTCCGTGGTGGCCACGCGCTCGGGCAGCGGAAACCAGGATTGCAGCTTCGAGGCGGCGACCAGCGGCTGACCGTCCGCATTGATCAGATCGGCGGCGCGGAACAGATGCTCGGTCTGCGGCTCGGTCGAGCAGCGCGCCAGCACCTCGCCATTGGCCGAGGTCAGGAACAGCGGACGGCCGATACGGTGATTGGGATCGGTCGCCTCGATCATGAAATCGGCGGTGGCTTCCAGGTCGAGCGCGGCCATGCGAAGCCCGCCGACGGTGATCCGCGGCACGTCGGCAGTCGCTGCCCGTCCATCGAGGTTGACGCGGCGCTCAAGCATATTGTCTGCCTCGCTGGCGCGCTTCGACTGAAGGGGTGAGCTCGTCGAGCACGACGCCGACGAGCTTGCGCTCGGCGCGGCCCAGCGCGGTCAGGACCTCTTCGAGGCTGTCGTTGATGTCGTGGCTGGTCGGCAGCACCGCCACCAGCGCGTCGGTGTCGTCGAGCAGCTTGCGGTCGCCGGCAACAAGCGGCATCGCGGGGCCGTCGAGGATCACGAGGTCGTAGCCGCCTGCGGCGCGCGCCTGCGCGATCGCCTTGCGGATCGCCTCGGCGGCCTTGCCGGAATCGCCCTCGCCGGCCGGCAGCACCGAAATGCCGTTGACTGTCTTGATCTCGCGTGCGGCCTTGCTGCCGATCGAGAGCCAGCCGAGCCTGCTCGGTTCGTTCTTGCCGGGGCGGCTGACCTTGTTCGAGAGCGCGTGGGCCTGATGGTCGGCGTCGATCATCAGCACGCGGGCGCCATCGCGCGCAGCCGCGAGCGCGAAGTTCAGCGCGCTCACGCTGCGCCCGGTGGTCTCGCCGGTGCCGACGAGCGCAATGACGGGCATCGCCTTGCCGCCGGCGCGGCGGGCCACGGCCGCGCGCATGTCGCGCCAGGCGTTGAGCAGCTTCGTCAGGGGAAAGCCGGGCCGCAAGGTCGGCCAGCCGAGCCGGGTGAGATCGACGCCGCCGCCGGTGGTGAGAATGGCGCCGAGCGTGTGAATGACGTCGGCCTCCTGCAGGCGCGCGATCAGCGGCTTTTCGATCAAGGGGCTTTCGACCATCGCGGGTTGCAGCGGTGGTGCGGCAAGTTCGGGCGGGAGCTGCGCGACTTCGGGAGCTCGCAACGCCGGCTCGGGCCGCGATGCTTCCAGCTCTCGTGCAACCTCGGGAACGCGGGTCTTCTCCGGCACCGGCTTGCGGTCGCGGCGGGCCGGCGCGGGCGCTGGCGCGGTTGCGCCGGCGAACAGCAACTCGGCCGCGACGAACCAGCTCGACGCCGCAAGCGCGCCGAAGATGAAGCCGATCATGGCGAACAGGCTCATCGCGGGCGGGAACGAGCGCCGCTGCGGCACTGTCGCTTCGCCGATGATTCGGGCCGCCGAGGTGTTCAGGCTCTCCTGCTCCTCGGTCTCGCGGGAGCGCTTGAGGAAGGACTGGTAGACGTCGCGGCTGGCATCGGCTTCGCGCTCGAGCTCGCGCAGGCGCACGGCGGCCTGACTGAGCTGGACGCTCTGCCGCTTCTGCGCCTCCAGCGCCCGGTTGAGCGAGGCTTCGAAGTCGCGGGCGCGCGTCAGATCGTTCTTGGCGGATTGGGCGAAGCGGTCGATCTCTTCGCTGATGGTACGCTTGAGGTCCTCGACCTGCTTCTCGGTCTGGCGCAGCGCCGGATGGCGTGGCCCGAGCTCGCCGGCCTGCTCCGCGTACTTCTTGCGCGCATCGGCATATTGCGCGCGCAAATTCGCGATCGTCGGCGATTGCAGCGCTTCCGGAATCGCCCCGGCGTCGGCAGCGGTGCGGCGGCTCGCCTCGATCTGGTCGAGCCGTGCCTGGGCATCCATCGTCGCCGCGCGGGCCGCGGAAAGCCGCTGGTTGCTGGCGGAGAGCTGCTGGTCGCTGATCAGCGCATCCTGGGTGCCGACGAAATTGTTCTGGGCCTTGTAGGTGGCGAGCGCGGTCTCGGCGTTGCGCAGCCGCTCGCGCAGCTCCTTGAGGCGGCCGGAGAGATCGTTGGTGGCGCGCCGGGCGGCTGACGCCTGCGAGTTGCGGGATTCCGTGAGGTAGGCGTTGGTCAGCGTGTTGGCGAGCATCGCCGCCTTCGCCGGATCCGTCGACCACACCTCGATGTCGACGATGAAGCTCTTCTCGGTCTTGCGGATGGTGATGTGCCGGTTCAGCGCCTCGAGCGCCGCGAGCTGCACTTCGCTGTTGGCCGCGGCGGAGGGCGGGGGAGACTGAAGGCCGATCAGGCCGAGCAGCGACGACATCAGGCTCTTGCCGTCGCCGCCGCCGAATTCCGGATCCTTGTCGAGACCAGCCTGCTGGATCACCTTGAGCAGGACGCTATTGGCGGTGATCAGGCGCGCCTGGCTCTCCACCACCATGGACATGCCGGAGACGTCCTGCGCGCGCGGCGTGAGCTCACGGTCGACGAGCTGAAGCTCGCGCGGATCGACATAGAGCTGGGCGGTGGCGGTGTAGCGGGGCGTCAGGCTCTTGCCGATGGTGACGGCAAGCGTTGCGCCGAGCAGGGCAGCCGCGGCAATCGCGACCTTGCGCCGCCAGAGCAGATTGGCGAGCTCCAGCACGTTGAAGCCGGCCTGGGACTTCTGTTGCGGGGACTCGGGTCTCGCCCGATCTATCGGCTGGTTATAGTCAAGCATGATCCCCAGCTTCCATTCCAACTGCCGCAGGCTGAGGGGTTACTCTTCGCTCTACGCCATGCACCCGGGATATAGGTGCCCAATCAACGCAACAGGGAAAATTAACCATACTCATTGAGGGACTATTCACTGAAATGGCAAACAAAGCGTTTAAGCGCCTGCCGCTCCGCGATGCGTCCTCGTGACGCCGGGGTCGCGAGGGCTCCCTGGACATTAACGGTTCGTTACCGCGCTCGGCTCGGCTGCGGGTCTCCGCATGTCCTATGATGAGCCGCTTGCGCACCATGATCGTCAGCTCTTGCGCAGGATGACGTGATAGTCGCCGCGGCGGACGTCGGTGCCGCGCGACAGCATGGTGTTCAGCAAGGCGGCGCCGGCGTCCACGAGGGCCGCGAACAGCGGCTTGCGCCGGCGCATCTCGGGATAGCGCGGACTCTCGACCTCGCGGCGGTAGATCATCTCGAGGCCGTTGGCGGCCGCGAACGCCTCGAGCCGGGGCAGCGTCACCAGCGGATGGAAGAAGGTCGGGAACGGCGGCTCGCCCGGCAGACCGGCATCCTTGATGCCGCGAATGCGCCGGTAGAACCAGACGTGAAACCAGTGCGGCGAATATTTGGTGACGACGCCGGATAGCGAACGCGGATTGGGCGCGCCGATCAGGATCATGCCGCCGCGCTTGAGCGCATCGCGGAAGTTCAAGAGCGCGGCGTCGACATGGGGCAGATGCTCGATCACGTTGTAGCAGATCACGAGATCGAAGGTCTGTTGCGCGAAACGGTAGGTCTGGACGTCGCCGAGGATCGCCTCGTCCGCATAGCCGTTGTTGCGGACCTGGTCCTCGTCGATATCGACGACGGTTACCTTGCTGCGGCCGAGCAATTCCGGCGGCAGGACGCTGCACGAGCCGCCACCGGCTTCGTAGATGGCGAGTTGGCCTTTCGGCAACTCGCGGCGCAGCAGGTCGTGAACGGTGAGCAGGCTGTCGCGGGCTTCGCCGGGGACGAGATCGTGCAACGCCTGGACGGGTGCGGTGGCCGCGGGGATCTGGATCGCCGTGGCTGTCGCGAAATCGATCGTGGCTGGCTTGTTCATGTTTCTTGACCGCGCTTGTTCTATTCAAATTTACAGGAAAAATCTCGCATGCCCGAAGAGCAAATCTGATGCCGGGCGCTGTCACCGATCGCAGTGCTTAGGGTCCGGTTAATGCGCATGCGCATTAACTACGGTATTGTTCATGTTGGATGGCTGCAGTCGCATGGACCGCGAATTGCAGTATCACGTGCGCATGATTTCGCGGGAGAAACAGGCGAAAGCGGTCAAGCGCATGATGATGTCTGGGGACGGCCGGCAGATCGGCGCGAGGCCTCGGCACGCGCCTTCGGTCGGCTGCTCATTTTGGGGCGCATCTGTCCCGCGGCGATGTGCCGTCGCGGGATACGTGATCGAAGCAGGGCTTTTTCAACATATCTCGGACATCTAGGACGTCATGACATTGATCCCGACAGACCTGTCCGCCACGCGCATCTCGGATGCCGTGCGCGATCCCAACCGGGAGATCGCGGCGAGCTCCCGCGTGATCGACCTGTCGGTCGGCATCGTCGTCTGCATTCCCTGTTTCCGCCGTCCGCAACATTTGCGGCTGACGCTGGACTCGCTCGCGAACCAGCGGACCCCGCGGTCCTTTGCCGTCGTCATGGTCGAGAACGATGCTGCGCGGCGCGAAAGCGCGCCGGTCGCTGCGGAGTTTCTGGCCGCCGGCAGGCTGCAGGGCGTCTGCCTCGTCGAGAAGCGGCAGGGCAATTGCCAGGCGATCAACGCTGCATTCGAGACGGCGCAGGCGCTGTTTCCCGCCGCGACGCGTTTCCTGATGATCGACGACGACGAGATTGCATCACCCGACTGGCTCGAGCTGATGGTGCGCACCGCGGAAGCAACGGGTGCCGACGTGGTCGGCGGGCCGGTGCTGCCTGACTTCGAGGACGACAGCAAGCCCTGGCTGTCGAATCATCCCGCCTTTGCGCCCGCCTACGATTATTCCGGCGCGGTGCCGCTGATCTATGGCTGCGGCAATTGCCTGATCACACGATCCGCCTTCGAGCGGTTCGATCGTCCTGCCTTCGACCTGCGCTTCAACTTCCTCGGCGGCGGCGATTGCGACTTCTTCGTGCGGTGCCGCGACGCCGGCATGATCTTCCATTGGACGGCGGAGGCCGTCATCACCGAGACCGTGCCGCAAAGCCGCACCAGCCTCGGCTGGATCGCAAAGCGCGGCCTGCGCATCGGCGCGATCAATTACCGCGTGCAGTCCAAGGCGGCTCAAGGGTTGAGCGGGCGCGCGTTGGTGTTCGCGCAGATGCTCGGACGGCTGCCGCTCGCGCTGGTCCGCTCCGCACGCCTGCTGGCGACGTCGAAGGCCGTCGTCGCCATGCATCCGGCGCTGGTCGCGCTCGGCTCCATGCTCGCGGCGTTCGGCTTCGCGCCGAAGCCGTACGAGGCCTCCAAGATCGTGTCGTGACGGTCAGATGCCGAAGCGGGCGAGGGCGGTTCTCGCCGTGGCACGCGGCAGCGCCTTGAGCGAACGCCGGCCGATCATTCCGAGATAGCCCAGGGCCTGGCGATAGCGGCCGAAGCGAACCGCCTGCATCGCCGCATAGGTGATGAGATGAAGCTCGGCGGCGAGGCGCAGCCTGGGAGCCATGCCCTCGGGCAATCTGGCCAGGATCAACCCGTCGTCGAACACCCGCTCGACCGCCGGAAAGAAGTCTGCTGGCGTCCGGACCGCGGCGTTCATGGTGTTGGCGGTGTGCAGCCGATAATCGAGCAGCAGCTTTGGTGCGAATTCGAATTCGCCGATCGCGGCGAGGCGGCACCAGCAATGCCAGTCCTCGCAATATCGCAGCGACGTGTCGAAGCCGCCGATGGCGCGGAAAGCTTCCGCGCGGGCGAGCGCGATGCCGCCGTTGACGATGAAATTGCCGGCCGCGAGCCGCGTCAGCACGTCACCGGACGGCTTGCGGCGTCCCCTCAAGAGGTCGCGCCGGCCGATCTGGCGTCCCTCATGGTCGATCGTATTGTAGTCGCCATAGACGAGAACCGCGCGCGGCGCGCCGCGTGCCGCGGCCAGCAGCGAGGCCACCGCGCCGGAGCGCAGGCGGTCGTCGGCATCGAGGAACAGCAGCCACTCGCCGCTTGCATGGTGCGCGCCGAGATTTCGCGCAGCCGACACGCCGGCGGAATCATTCGTCATCAGGCGCAGCCGCGGGTCCCGAATGGCGCGGACGATCGCAGTGGTGTCGTCGGTGGAACCGTCGTCCACCACGAACACTTCGCTCACCTCACCCTGAGCCAAAGCACTGGCAAGGGTTTCACCGATATAGGCCGCAACGTTCTTGGCGGGAATGACGACGGAGACCGAATGGGTCGAACGCGACGGCAGCGGCTGGCGCACCGCCGGAACGATGCGTGTGGAGGCCGGCAAATCGAGAACGTCGTCGGCGGTGATCTGGGCCACGGCTCGCCTTTAAGAGTCTGTTAACCAGGGCGCATCTGCTGAGGGGATGATGCGGTCGATCGCAGCATTGGCTGCGTGCGAATGATACTCCGCATTGCGGCCGGATCGTCGCCGCGAAGGCGCGCGTCGGAGCAGTTTCGTCAATTAGCGTTAAGCCGCTGGCATTAAGCCTGTGGCAAATTCGGAAGAGTGCGACGGCCGGTCCCATGCGAGAATGCGCATCTGGCTGCCGCGGATGGATCCAGTGCCCGCAAAGACGTTCGAACACGACCCCGATGCGATGATCCTCAACCTCTTCTATGAGGACAAGGACGATCGCTGGTTTCCCGGCGACCGGCATCTGCGGCGCATGGCGCGCCGCTTGCTGCTCGGCGAGCCGCGCATGAGCGGCCAGCTGCGCGTGTTCCTCAATCTCTGTGCGGGGCTCGACCGGCTCGGCATCCGCTACCGTGTCAATGATTACGGCTACATCGCACAGCATCCGGAGGAGCTGGCCTGCATCATCGGCCGCACCTTCCTGCTCGACAAGTTCGCGTGGAAGAATCCGATCCTGCTCGGCGTCGCCGCCCACAATCATCCGCTCGACGATCCTGACCTGTTCAAGCGTCTGCCCGTGAAGAAGGTCGTGGTACCCGGCCCCTGGTACGTCGACATGTACCGGCCGCATTGGCCCGAGACCGAGGCCTGGCCGATCGGCATCGACACGAATATGTGGGCGCCGGCGCACGCCTCCCAGAAGACCTTCGATGTGCTGATCTACGACAAGGTGCACTGGGACCGCGAGCGCTACGCACCGGAGCTGATCGAGCCCGTCCGCGCTCGCCTACGAAAAGAGGGACGCACCTTCACGGAGCTGCGTTACGGCAGCTACAAGGAAGAGGATTTTCAGGCCGCGCTGGCGGCCTCGCGCGCGATGATCTTCCTGTGCCAGAACGAAAGCCAGGGCATCGCCTATCAGCAGGCCCTGTCCTGCGGCGTGCCTGTGTTCGCCTGGGATCCGGGCGGACCGTGGCGAGACCCCGATTACTATCCGCATCGCGTGCAGTTCGCGCCCGTGTCGTCGGTGCCCTATTGGGACGACCGCTGCGGGGCCAAATTTGCGGACATTGCGGGGTTCGAGGCGGGCTGGGACAATTTCTGGGCCGGGTGCGCCGCCGGTTCGTTCGATCCGCGCGGCTTTATCCTGGACAACCTCACGCTCGAGCAACGCGCGCTGCAATATTACGAAATCGCGCGGAGCATCGTGCGACAGCCGGCGGCGCAGAGTTCCGGCGCGCCCGTTGACGGTCTCTCAGCGGAGCCGCGCCCTGAGCCAGAGCTTCACCGGCGTCACCAGATGTCTTGAACCATGGACCGCAGCGCCGCCGACATGAGCGACCTCGAGGCCCGATCGTTGGGCCGGATGCTGCGCGAGGGTCTTGCGCAGCTGAATGCCGTGCAGGCCGCGCGCTGTCTCGTCGCCGTCGCGTCGCTGCTGCTGGTGCTGGTGACGCTCGATCCCTTCCCTGACCTGCGCAATGCCGATGTCACCACCGTCGGCGGTGGACGAATGGCGTTGGCCTATCTGTCCTGGGGCCTGCTGGCTGCGGTTGCGGTGCTGTTCGTCGCGACCACGGATGGGCCGGCGTTGAAGAGCCTGGTGACGCCGCTTCATCTCTGTCTCGTCGGTTGGCTGCTGATCAACATCGTCCTGTCCGAGAGCCGCGGTGTGTCGATCCAGCGCTTCGCGCTTCTCGCAAGCGTGACGTCGCTCGCCATCCTGCTGCCGCTGCTGCCGCCGACGCAGCGCAGCTTCAATCTGTGCCTGGGTGCGGCCGCGCTGGTGCTGCTCGCGCTTTGCTATCTCGGCGTCCTCCTCGCACCGCAATATTCGATCCACTCCGCGCTCGACATCGCCGAGCCGCAGCTCGCCGGCGACTGGCGCGGCAGCTTCGGCCACAAGAACGTCGCTTCGCCCGTGATGACCATCCTGGTCTATGTCGGCATCTATCTGTGTGCCGTGGGCTCGTTCGTGATGGGCCCGGCGATTGCGGCGCTCGCCGGCATCTTCCTGATCTTCACCGGCGGCAAGACCTCCTCGGTGCTCTGCCTTGCGATCTACGCGCTCGCGTCGCTGGCCTATGTCACGCCCGGCCTGTCGCTGAAGCGGATCATCTGCTTCGTGCCGCTGCTCGTGATGAACCTGCTGACGGTCGGCAGCGTGATGAGTCCCGCGCTCGGAGCGTTGACGCGGCTGCTGCCGCTTGATCCCACCTTCACCGGCCGCTCCGCGATCTGGGAGTTCGCGCTCGCGGCCGTCGCCGAGAAGCCGATCATCGGGCACGGCTATGCGGCTTTCTGGGACGACGTCACGGCCCGGCAGACCGCGCAAGGCGCCGAATGGGCGACGTCCGCAGCGCACAGCCACAACAGCTATCTCGACCTCGCGGTCACCATCGGTCTGCCGGGCCTGCTGCTGGTGATCCTCGCCTTCGTGCTCGCACCGCTCGGCAATTTCCAGTCAGCCCAGGCTCACAGCCGCAGTGGCGCGCTGGCCAAGCTGTTCCTGACCGTGTGGCTGTTCGGCCTGTATTACGGGGCGACCGAGACCTTCCTGCTCGAACGGCAGAATCCGATCTGGTTCATGTTCGCTCTGGCCGTGGCCGGCCTGCACTTTCTGGCGCGGTTCCAATGCGTCGCGCAGACGGAACCGGCGCCATGAGAGCTTTCGCGTCTGTCGGCAGTGGCGATAGCTTAACGATAAGCCGGTCTGCGACAAAACATGATCTATCCGGAAACACTCAGGAATCGTATGCCCCGCCGATGTCGGTTGTCGGCGTCGAGCAATTGGATGGTCTTGTGTCCGGCACCTCGGACATCGCGATCGATTTCGTGCGCGACTGGCGCCAGGCTGCGTCGCGCCTGACTGTCGGACATCGTACTGCCTTCCAGCATGGCGACTGGCTCGGTCCCTGGTACCAGGCGTTCGATGACGTCGCACCGTTGATCGCCCTGATCTCCGATGCTGCCACCGGCAAGGCGATCGCGATGGTGCCGATGATCAGCCATGTGAGGCGCGGCATCCGCATCGTCGAATTCGCCGATCTCGGCGTCTCCGACAACAACGCGCCGATCCTGGCGTCCGATGTCGCGTTGGACGCTGCGGCGGCGCATGCGATCAGCACGGCATTGGTCGAGGCGTTGCGCGCCTTGCCGGACCGCTTCGATCTGCTTCGGCTCAGGAAGATGCCGGCTCAAATCGGCGGCAAGCCGAATCCGCTGGTGTCGCTCGGGCGGATCGGGTCCTCCTCGCTCAACGGCAATCTCGTGCTGATGGGAAACGACTACAGGGACTATCAAGCTTCGATCAAGCGCATGCAGATGCCGCGCTGCTGGCGCGTCTTCAGCCGGCACCCGGGCGCTCGGTTCGAGATCGCCGCGGATGTCGCGCGGGCACATGAACTGATGGACGTGATGGATGTCCAGCAGCAGGCGCGCATGCGCCGGCTCGGCTCGCGGTTCGTCCTCAACGACGAGACTCATGCGCGATTTTATCGCGATGTCGTGCGCCAGGGCGTTACGGAAGGCCATGCGGTCGTGTCGGCATTGGTCTGCGACGAGGGTATCGTCGGCACGTCGTTCGGCATCAGGCAAGGCGCAACCTATTACCTGCTGCGCATCAGTCACGCCGGCGATTCATGGTCGAGCTGCTCGCCGGGACTGCTCGTCAGCGAGCGCACCATGGCGGCGCTGCATGCAGAGGGCGTGCGCCGCTTCGACCTCAGCATCGGCAATCAGGACTACAAGCGGCGCTTCGGCGCCGAGAGGGTGCCGCTGACCGACGTCAGCGTCGCGCTGTCCTGGCGGGGCTTGCCCTACGCCTGGCGCGACCACGCCGCGCAGGGCCTGCGCCGCTATCCCGCGGCCGCAGCCCTTGCCGCACGGGCCATGGGCAAAGGCACACGCTGAAGCGGCATTCCCGAAGGGGAATGCCGCGATCGCATCAGCCTACAGCTCAGTCATGAAGTTCAGCCACGGAGCAGCCATGGAGTTCAGCCGTGCAGCTTCTTGGCGGTCTCCGCGATCTGGCGGCCCTGGTAGCGCGCGCCGGCGAGCTCGTTGGCGCTGGGCTGGCGGCTGCCGTCGCCGCCGGTGATCGTGGTGGCGCCATAGGGCGCGCCGCCGGTCACCTCGTCGAGCTTCATCTGGCCGGCGAAGCCGTAATTCATGCCGACCACGACCATGCCGAAATGCAGCAAATTGGTGATGATCGAGAACAGCGTGGTCTCCTGGCCGCCATGCTGGGTCGCAGTGGACGTGAAGGCACCGCCGACCTTACCGTGCAGCGCGCCCTTGGCCCAGAGGCCGCCGGCCTGATCGAGGAAGTTTGCCATCTGCGAGGCCATGCGGCCGAAGCGGGTGCCCGTGCCGACGATGATCGCGTCGTAATTGGCAAGGTCCGCGATCTCGGCAACCGGCGCGGCCTGGTCGAGCTTGTAATAGGAGGCTTTCGCGACCTCGGCCGGCACCAGCTCGGGCACGCGCTTGATGTCGACGCTCGCGCCGGCTTCGCGCGCGCCTTCGGCGACGGCGTTGGCCATCGCTTCGATGTGGCCATAGGCGGAATAATACAGGACGAGAACTTTGGTCATGGTGGTCTCCGTTAGGGGGGATTGCAGTGGTTGGGGCCGTCATGCCCGGGCTCGTCCCGGGCATCCACGTTCTTGCTTTCGGTGTGGAGAGGCGTGGATGGCCGGGACAAGCCCGGCCATGACGGTGAGTGTGGTTACGCCGCGTCGACGAGCACGAGCTCGCTGTCTTCCAGCGCGGTGATCTTCAGGTTCTCCTCGTCGCGGATCGCGGCGCCGTCGCGGGCGTTGACGCGCACGCCGTTGACCTCGACCGCGCCCGCCGCGGGCACCAGATAGAGGTGCCGTGACCTCTCGGGCGCATACTCCGCGCTCTCGCCGGCCTTCAGCGTGGTGGCGAGCACCCGTGCATCGGCGCGGATCGGCAGCGCGTCGGCATCACCCGCAACGCCGCTTGCGATGGTCACGAGCTTGCCGGAGCGGTCCGACTTCGGAAACGGCTTCGAGCCCCAGGTCGGCTGGCCGCCGCGCTGCGTCGGCTCGATCCAGATCTGGAAGATGCGCGTCCTGGTCGGCTCCAGATTGTACTCGGAGTGGCGGATGCCGCTGCCGGCGCTCATCACCTGCACGTCGCCCGCTTCAGTGCGGCCCTCGTTGCCAAGGCTGTCCTGATGGGTGATCGCGCCCTCGCGCACATAGGTGATGATTTCCATGTTGGCGTGGGGATGGGCGGGAAAGCCGGTGTTCGGCGCGATCTCGTCGTCGTTCCACACCCGCAAGGCGCCGTGGCCCATATTGTTGGGGTCATAATGGCTGGCGAAGGAGAAATGATGTTTTGCTTTCAGCCAGCCATGGTCGGCGCCGCCGAGCTTGTCGAAAGGTCTGAGTTCGATCATCTGCGTGATTCCTTGAGTTGAACGGTCGGCGCCTTGATCAGGCGCCGAACCCGCCGTCGACGTTGAGCACGGTGCCAGTGACGAAGGAGGCCTCGGGGCTTGCGAGGAAGACGATGCCGGCTGCAACTTCCTCAGGACGGCCGAAGCGTTGCAGTGCATGCTGCTTGCGCTGGGTCTCGGCGAACTCGCCGCCGTCCTTCGGGTTCATGTCGGTATCGATCGAGCCGGGCTGCACCACGTTGACCGTGATGCCGCGCGGGCCCAGGTCGCGGGCCGCGCCCTTGGTGTAGCCGACCACAGCGGCCTTGGTGGCGACGTAGTCGGCAAGGCCGGGAAACGAGGCGCGGTCGGCCAGCATCGATCCGACGGTGACGATGCGGCCGCCTTCACCCATCAACTGCGAGGCGGCGCGGATCGCCGCGATCACGCCATGCACGTTGATCTGATCCTGGCGCGCCAGCGCATCCGTGTCGGCCTTGGCGTCGTCGATGGCCGCGCCGGCGGCGACGCCGGCATTGTTGACGAGGATGTCGAGATGGCCGAATTCCCTGGCGACCTCGTTCACGAGCTGCGTGACGTCCTTGGCCGAGGCCTGGTCGGCCCTGAAGGCGCGCGCCTTGACGCCCTTGGCCTTCAATTCAGCGACGACCGCTTCCGCCTTGTCCGGCGAGGCGACATAGCTGATGGCGACATCCGCGCCTTGGTCGGCGAGGGCGCGGGCGCTTGCCGCGCCGATGCCGCGCGAACCGCCGGTGACGAGGGCGACCTTGCCTGAGAGCTTCTTGGTCATTTGGATTTCTCCATTGCTTGGGTCTGCGATTGACCTCTTGGATAAGCCTCCGCCTGTGGTATAGAAATAGAAACTGTTGAAACGCATTGTTTCCATAAATAACCCAGACGGATCGGTCCCATGGCAAAACTCCCGGATTTCGAGGCCCTTGCGATTTTCGCAAAAGTCGTAGAGTTGCGGTCGTTTGCGGGGGCCGCGAGCGAGCTTTCGATGTCCAAGGCGACCGTGTCCAAGGCGGTCACGCGCCTGGAGGAGCGGCTCGGCGCGCGGCTGTTCAACCGCACCTCGCGCCGGCTCGCGCTGACCGATGCCGGCCACAAGCTCGCCGAGCGCGCGACGCGTCTTCTGGCCGACGGCGAGGCGGCGGAGAACGAGGCGCTGGCGCAATCGGTGGCGCCGCGCGGCCTGGTGCGGCTCGCCGTGCCCATGACGTTCGGCATCAAGGCGGTGGCGCCGCTGCTGCCGGAATTCTTCGCGGCCTATCCGGAAGTCTCGGTCGATCTGCACCTGAGCGATGCGACGATCGACCTGATTGGCGAGGGCTTCGACATGGCGGTGCGGATTGCGCGCCTGCCGGACTCCTCGCTGATCGCACGCCGGCTCTTCACCATGCCGCGCTTCACGGTGGCCGCACCGTCCTATCTGAAGAAGCATGGTCGCCCGACGCATCCGATGCATCTGGCCGAGCATAAATGCTTCAGCTACGCCTACATGTCGACGCCCAATATCTGGCACTACACCAATTCAGCCGGCGAGCAGGCCAGCGTGCGGCCGGGTGGCCAGCTCCGCGTCAACAACGGCGAAGCCGTGATGCCGTCATTGATCGCCGGCCTCGGTATTGCCGAGCTGCCCGAGTTCATCGTCGGCGAAGCGATCTCCTCAGGCGCCGTCGAAGTCATCCTGAAAGACTGGAAGCAGCCCGAAGGCGCCGTGCACCTGGTGACCCCGCCCGGCGGCCCGCGTCCCGCCCGCGTCGAAGCACTCGGCGATTTCCTCGCGGCCCAGCTGCCGGGCACGTGCAAGCGGCGGCCGCGCGGTGTTCGACCTACGACACCTTCACGCCGTTGATCGCCACGATGCGCAGGCTCGGCTTCAGCGTCTCGTCGAGCTGCGTCTTCAATTCGTGAACGCGCGGGTCGCGCGATCGTGCGGCGCACACGCCGTATTGATGGATGGATTGTGTCAAGGCGCGCCGCGCTTCCGGTGTCCGCGTCAATTCGGGCTTTGAAAGCCGCAAAACGATCGCCGCGAGATTCACCAGCATCTCGTCGAGCGCGACGTCGATGGTCGCCAGATTCCGCATCGCTCACTCTCCTTGAGAGGCCAACAGCGGGTCCAGACATGCGTTCCAGGCGGAGGCGGACATGGTGAACGCTTCGTAAACGCCTTGTTCTTGCCGCCTGGCGCGTTAGGCTGGCAGCGACATAAGAAAATCAGGGGGCCCATCATGGATCGACGCGATCTCTTGCGCGCCGCTGCGGCATTGCCGCTGTTGCGGGCGGCCTTGCCGGATCCGGCCTTCGCCCAAACCTATCCGGTACGCAACATCACCCTGATCGTGCCGTTTCCGGCCGGAGGCCAGGCCGATCTTGCGGCGCGCCCGGTGGCGATGGCGCTGGAGCGGATCCTGGGCAAGCCCGTCATCGTCGACAACCGTGCCGGCGGCGGCGGCGGTTCGGTCGGCAATGCCGCGGCGGCGCGCGCCGAGCCCGACGGCTACACGCTCTTGATGACGCTGTCCTCGCTCGCGGTGCTGCCCGAGGCCGATCGGCTGTTCGACCGTCCCGCCGCCTACGAGGTGTCGCAGTTCATGCCGATCGCGCGCGTGCTCGCCGATCCCACGCTGCTGGCGGTGCCGGCGTCCGCGCCGTGGAAGACGGCACAGGATTTCGTGGATGATGCCAGGAAGCGTCCGGGCCAGATCACCTATGGCTCGTCAGGGCCTTACGGCACGCTGCATGTGGCGATGGAGATGTTCGCAAATAGCGCCGGCATCAAGCTGCTGCACGTGCCGTTCCGCGGCGCAGGTCCCGCGCTCACCGCGCTGCTCAGCGGCACCGTGCAGGCCATCGCCGCTGCACCCGGCACGCTGAAGCCGCAGGTCGACGACGGCAAGCTGCGCGTGCTCGGCAATTGCGGCGCGCAGCGCATCGCAAGCTTCCCCGACGTGCCGACCTTCCAGGAGCTCGGCTACAAGGACGTCGAGATGTACATCTGGGCCGGACTGTTCGCGCAGAGCGCTCTTCCCGCGCCGATCGCGAGCCGACTGCGCGAGGCGATGGCGCAGGTGATGACTAGCCCCGACGTGCTCAAGGCCTTCGAGACCTCGGGCAGTCTGGTCGCCTACCAGGACGCGCCGGCCTTCTCCGAATTCGTCGCGACCGACAGCACGCGGCTGATCGCGGCGGTGAAGAAGATCGGCAAGGTGGAGTAGGGCGCCCGTTCAGAACTCGCTGCGGACCACGCCCCGCAGCGTATGCCGGTCATATGTGACGTTTGGCGCACAAGCCGGTCTTGCAGTCGGCATCGACGATGTCCTCATTCCAGCCCCATTGCTAGCGGGAAGCTCGCCGCGCTTCTTGGCGTGATGCGAAATGGCTTATGGCGAAAGGCGCTGGTTTGCGCCAGCCTTGTTGCGGCGGCGCCACGGACTGCGGCGCCAGGCGATCCCGCGGTTCCGGCCGGCATTTTCACATTTTGTTGTTGGGTCAGAACCGGCTGCCGCCTCATTGATTGATGAGAATTCGAGAGGATTGGGAAGGATCGGACATGCGAACAGAGCGGATTGCGCTGGGTGTCGTGCTCGCGATCGGCGGCACCGTTGCGCCGGGCGCAGCATTCGCCGAAGAATATCGCGGGACCATGGAACAACAGATGGCCTGCACACCGGATGTGTGGCGCTTGTGCAGCGATCAGATTCCGGACGTGAGCCGCATCACGGCCTGTCTGCAGCAGAACACACCGCAGCTATCGAGCGGCTGTCGTGCCGTCTTCCAGTCCAACAACCAGATGCCGCCGCAGCAGCAGGTCCCGCGCAACCGCGTCGCACCGCCGCCGCGCTATAACAACGCGCCGCCGCCACCTTCACAGATGCAACCGCGTCCTTATGACGACAACGACGATTAGGCGCTATTGAGCGTAGGCTCTGTTGAGCGCGTGGTCCGGAGGGCTGCCCGGCCGCAACTGCGGCCGTGCCGCTTCGTTCAGCGTTCTGTTCTGCTGTCCGATTCCGGTCGGTTTCCGAGCACCATCCGCATCACCACTCCGAACAGAATGGCGGCGACCGGCCAATGGAACCAGATCTTATGGCTGGTGAAAAGATTGATCACAATCAGGAAGGCCGACACCGTGAGGGCCGCTGCAACCGGGCGGGGCACCCTTGTAAGCCATTCCGAGACGACATTCGTCGCCGAGAATGACACGCGCCGCTCGTCCATCCGCGGAGCATGCGCGCGCTCCGAGGACGGCGCGCTTGCCGCGATCGGGACGCTTCCCGGCTCGGCTGTCTGGCCACCCAGGGTCAACCGATAGCTGGTCAAGGGGGCGATGTTCTTCATCGGGCGCTGGCCGAGGCAGTCGAAGCCGACGGACAGTTTGTTGTAGACCTGATCGTAGACGGAGCTCGAGATCACGACGCCTCCGGGCTCGGCGAGCTCCTGCAAGCGCGATGCGATATTGACCCCGTCGCCATAGATGTCGGAGCCGTCCACCATGACGTCGCCAAGGTTGATGCCGATGCGAAACTGCATCGGGCTCGCCTGAGGCGTCTGCGAAGCCTGACTCGAGATTTCCTGCTGGATCTCGACCGCGCATTGCACGGCCTCGACGACGCTGGCGAACTCGGCGATCACGGCATCGCCCCAGGTATTGACGATGCGGCCGTCATGGCGCTCGACCAGGCGCGCAATGGCCGTGCGGTAGCGGCGGAGCGTCTCCAGCGTTCCGGCCTCGTCCGCTTCCATGAGACGCGAATAGCCGTACACGTCAGCGCACAGCACGGTGGTCAGTCGTCGCTTCACTTTGTCGTCGGTCATGGCCGCCATGCTAGCCTCCCTGACCGGCAAATGCATCAGACATCGTGCAGGCCGCCTTACGGCCTGACCTCGCAGACATCGACCCATTCGGCGGCGGTCAGCTCGGCCATCCGCTCCGGCGTGATGCGCACCGCGCTATGGGTCGAGCCCGCGGCCGGCACCACCACGTCGAACGCCTTCAGGGAGACGTCGCAATAGACCGGCAGCGGCGCCTTCAGCCCGAACGGGCAGACGCCGCCGACCTCGTGGCCGGTGATGTCGGCGACCTCTTCCAGCCCCAGCATCTTCGGCTTGCCGCCGAACTGCGCCTTGACCTTCTTGTTGTCCATCCGCGAGGTGCCGGCGGCCACGATCAGGATCACGCGCTCGCCGACGCGCAAGGACAGCGTCTTGGCGATCATTCCGGGCTCGACGCCATAGGCTTCGGCAGCCAGCGGCACGGTGGCCGAGCTGATCGGCGATTCCATCACGGTGATATCAGGGGCTTTTTCGGCGAAGAAGGCGCGAACGGATTCCAGGCTCATTCACTTCTCACGGGCGGGCGACGATCTCTAGGCAATCCCCGGCAGCTCGGACAGCGCGCGGACACGGTGGTCCGGTGCAAAGCCGAGCTCGTCCATCTGGGTGCGGATCGCCTTGAACATGGTGAGCGGTGCCACGACTTCGTTCTCGACGCAAGCCAGCGCCATCGCCTCGGGCGTCACCCGTTCGATCCAGGCGACCTTGAGCCCAAACGATTTTGCCCCCGCGACATCCCAGGGATTGGAGGACACGAACAGGACCTCATTCGGCGCGGTCCCGAGCTCCTCGCCGATCAGCTCATAAGCCTGCGGGCTCGGCTTGAAGATCTTCTTTGCATCGACGCCGATGGTGGCATCGAGCAGGCGGTCGAGCCCGGAATTGCGCACCAGCGCATTCAGCATGTCAGGACTGCCATTGGAGAGGATCGCAAGCTTGCGCGGCTTCAGCGCAGTGAGCGCTGCGGTCGCATCCGGATAAAGATCGAGGTGCAGATATTTCTCGATCACGCGCTCGAAGGCTTCGCGCTCATAGGCGAGCCCGAGCACGCGCAGCGTATATGCGAGGGAGTCGCGCGTCACGGCCGCGAAATCCTGGTAGCGTCCCATCAGCGAACGCAACCAGGTATATTCGAGCTGCTTGATGCGCCAGACCTGCGTGATGATCTCGCCATAGCCCGGAAACGTGTCCTCGGTGATCTCAGCCACCGACTGGATGTCATAGAGCGTTCCATAGGCGTCGAAGACGACGGCGTTGACGCTCATGGGGTGTCCTTCCGGATCGTTGCGGGCACAGGGACTATATCCGGCAACGCGAGATCGATCCACCAAGCTAAAGCCTCACGACGACCTTGCCGAAATGGGCGCCGCTGCGCAGATGCGCATAGGCTTCGGGGACCTCGTCGAACCCAAAGACTCGATCGATGACGGGATGAATCGCGTGTTCGGTCAAGAACCGGTTCATCGCCGTGAAATGGTCCAACGATCCGACCGTCACTCCGATGATGTCCGCATTCTCCCATTGCAGGCGCGACAGGTCGGGCTTGGGACCGAAGCCGGTCAAGACGCCGACCTGGACGATCTTGCCGCCCGAAGCGACCGATCGCAGCGACCTGTCGTAGGTGCCGGGACCGCCGAGTTCGAGAATATGACTGGCGCCTTCGCCGTGTGTCGCCTTCATCAGGTCGACGTCCCAGTCGGGCGTATCTCGGTAGTTGATGAGGATCGAGCCGCCGAGCGCCCTGGCACGTGCGAGCTTCTCGTCCGAGGACGAGATCACAATGGCGCGGGCGCCGAGCGCCGCTGCGAATTGAAGCCCGAACAAGGCGACGCCGCCTGTTCCCTGCACCAGCAACATGTCGCCTTTGCCCATGCCGCCGCGTACGACGAGGCCGTGGAATGCCGTGACGCCCGCACAAGGCAAGGTCGCGGCTTCGACCGATGACAGATGCGGCGGCACGGCGACGAGCGCGTTTGCCGGCAGCACGACATACTCCGCCAGCATTCCGTCCGTCGCGTTGCCGCCGAGGGATGACGGGACATAGCTCGACTTGAACGGCCCGGAGATCCAGTCGCGAAAGAACGATGCGGCGACGCGGTCCCCGGGCCGCCATTGCACGACGTCGGAGCCGATGGCGTCGACAACGCCCGCGCCGTCGGAGAGCGGCACGCGGCCGTTGAGCTCGTTCTGGCCCGCGCGGTCGAGGGTGATGAGATCGCGATAATTCAGACTCGCGGCTTCGACCCGGATGCGAACCTCGCCACTCGCGGGTTCGGGCTTGTTGACGTCGGCGCGCGCGAGGCGGCCGGCACCAGCATGGCTATTCAAACGATAGGCTTTCATCGTTGCGCCCTCTCAAGCGGCATTCACTTGGATGAGCGGACCCTGTAAGGTCTGACAGCGCTGTAAGGGTCAAGAGGTTTTCAGATGAAGATTGGCGAGCTGTCCCGAAGGACGGGAGTCAGCGTCCGAATGCTGCGCTACTACGAAGGGGAAGGGCTGCTGGCGCCGCAGCGAACCACCTCCGGCTATCGTGACTATGGCCCGGCGGAAGAGCAAACCGTTCGGCGCATCAAGATGCTTGGCGCGGCCGGCATGACGCTCGAAACCATCCAGCGCCTGCTGCCATGCGTGCGGAATAACGATCCGGCGTTCACGCCGTGCAACGAGCTACGCAAAATACTTGCCGAGCAAGTCGATCTGATCAATGAGCGCATCGAGACACTCAGCCAGAGCCGGACGATTCTGGCCGGTTATCTCGCAAGCGTGAACTGATCGGAACGCGTCAGCCTGCTGCTCGCTTTGCCGTCCAGCCCTCGCGCTCGGCGAACACCCGGCTGACCTCCGCCATGTGCTCCGTGCCCCACGTGCAGAGCGGCACGAGCGCCTGGGCAAGGCTATGGCCCAAAGGGGTGAGGCTGTAGTCCACCCGTGGCGGCACCTCCTTGTAGTCGGTGCGCTTCACGAGACCATCGGCCTCCAGCTCCTTCAATTGCTGGATCAGCACCTTGTCGCTGACGTCGCGTATGGCGCGGCGGAGCTCGCCATAGCGGGTCGGGCCGTCCTGGGCGACGAAGTACAGGATCAGCGGCTTCCACTTGCCGGAGACAACCCGCAGGGTCGCGTCCAGGCCGCAGGTGAAGCCGGGCAGGGTTGGCGTGCAGCTCTGGACCGGTGGTGACGTCGACGCAGGAGAAATCGAGTCTGACATTTTTTTTGGGTACTTACCAAAAGGTGCATACTTGTCGATAGGTGGGTACGCCGCCAGCTCAGTGCAACCTCAGTGAAGGAGCACATCATGAGCAGACTACAAGGCAAGACGGCAGTGGTGACCGGCGGCGGCACCGGCATCGGATTTGGCGCGGCGAAACGGTTCGTCGATGAAGGTGCGTTCGTCTACATTTTCGGGCGGCGGCAGGAGCAGCTCGATGCCGCCGCGGCGAAGCTCGGATCCTCGGCGCGCGCCGTCAGGGGTTCCGTGACGGATCTGTCCGATCTCGATCGGCTTTACGAGACGGTCCGGAAGGAACGAGGCACGCTCGACGTTCTCTTCGCCAATGCAGGAACCGGGCTGTTCGCGCCGCTCGGCGAGATCACGGTCGAGCATTACGATCATATCTTCGACGTCAACGTGAAAGGGCTGGTCTTCACCGTGCAGAAGGCCCTGCCGCTGATGAAGCAGGGCGCGTCGATCATCCTGACGGGTTCGAGCACGGGCGTCATGGGCACGCCGCAGTTCAGCATCTACAGCGCGACCAAGGCCGCGATCCGCAATCTCGCGCGCAGCTGGGCGCAGGACCTGCGCGGCACCGGCATCCGTGTCAATGTGCTGTCGCCGGGGCCGACCAAGACCGAGCTGGCACTCGAGATCGTCGGCGAGGAAGCGTTCGATGCACTCGGCAGCGCCACGCCGATCGGACGCGTCGGCGCCCCGAGCGAGACCGGCGCCGTGGCCGCGTTCCTGGCGTCCTCGGACAGCAGCTACATGACCGGCGGCGAGGTCTTCGTCGACGGAGGCCTCGCGCAAGTCTGAGATTCGGTCGAATGCCGCCCCAATGAAGGTGTGCTCCCTCCCCCGCTTGCGGGGGAGGGCTGGGAGAGGGTGTCTCCACAGCGGGATAATCCCCTAGAGGAAAGAACCCTCACCCGCGCCTTCGGCGCGACCTCTCCCGCAGGCGGGAGAGGTGCACCGAGCCCGCCTGCTCGATTCAACTCAAGCCTGCTTCGCCCTTCAGATCCCCAAGATCTTCCTTGCGTTCGCCTTCAGCACCTTTGGCCGGATCTCGTCGCGGATCTCGATCTTGGCAAAGTCCGACAGCCAGCGGTCCGGCGTGATGACAGGCCAGTCCGAGCCGAACAGCATCTTGTCCTGCAGGATCGAGTTGATGTAGCGCACCAGGATCGGCGGGAAATACTTTGGCGACCAGCCCGAGAGATCGATGTAGACGTTCGGCTTGTGGGTCGCGACCGACAGCGCCTCTTCCTGCCAGGGGAAGGAGGGGTGGGCGAGGATGATCTTGAGGTCGGGGAAATCGGCCGCGACGTCATCCATGTACATCGGGTTGGAATATTTCAGCCGCATCCCCATGCCGCCGGGCATGCCCGATCCGACCCCCGTCTGGCCGGTGTGAAACAGCGCGATCGCGCCGCCATTGTTGATCTCTTCGTAGAGCGGATAGGCCATGCGGTCGTTGGCGTAGAAGCCCTGCATGGTCGGATGGAATTTGAAGCCGCGCACACCGTATTCCTCGATCAGCTTGCGCGCCTCGCGGGCGCCGAGCTTGCCCTTGTGCGGGTCGATCGAGACGAAGGGGATCAGGACGTCGAGATGGTCGGAGGCGGCCTCGATCATCTCGTAATTGTTGTAGCGGCGGAAGCCGGTCTCGCGCTCGGCATCGACCGGGAAGATCACCGCGGCGATGTTCTTGGAGCGGTAATAGGCCGCGGTCTCCGGCACGGTCGGCGGATGCTTGTTCGGCGACTTGAAGTATTCCGCCATCTGCGCCTGGAAATCGTCATAGCCGTCGTCGGGGTGGCAGCCGCAGGGCTCCTCGGCATGGGTGTGGATGTCGATGGCGACGACTTTGTCGATATCAGGCAGCTTCAGCTTCGGCATGGGTGTCCTCCCGACGGGTTGCCAAATTGATTATATGATATAACGAAATTGGCAAGCATCGGTGGCGGCGAAATCGCTGTCCGCAAAAACCCTTGGCTCGGTCGACCCCGGACGGGCCAGATCGGGCCGATCCGGCCGCATCTACTGTGCATGGGGTTGTTTTCCAGAATTTGCCGGCTGGGACGCGGCAGTTAACATTGACATGACCTCCCGCCATGCCTTAAGAACCGCCCCGTCCCGGGCGGTCGTCCGCCAGCGGGAAAAATCTCATTTTGCCACATTCGCGCGTGCCGCAACGGTAGTGCCGAACACGGCCTTTCGAACGTTCAGGATTCCGCCATGAAGGTCCGTAACTCGCTGAAATCGCTGCGCGGTCGCCATCGCGCCAACCGCCTGGTCCGCCGCAAGGGCCGGGTCTATGTGATCAACAAGGTGCAGCGCCGCTTCAAGGCTCGCCAGGGCTGATCAGCAAAGGCTGATATTGCCCTGCCGGACGCCTGACGCGCTCCGCAAGACCACGGCTCACACGAGTTTGACGCCGCCTTTGCTTTGCAAGGGCGGCTTTGCGCGTTTAGACTTTCACCATGGCAGTGAGATTCCTTTTTGCGCGCACCCTGTGTCTGGCCCTCGTGCTGGGAACCGCTGGGCTCGCGCCGGCCTTAGCACAGCCGGCTGACGCCCCCGGCAAGCAGAAGAAGCTTCCCGAAGCGCCGGCCAAGCTGCCGAAGGTCGATCGCACCAAGAATCTCGATTTCCTGTTCGGCGCGCTGAAGGCGGCGCCCGACGAGGCCAGCGCCAAGCATGTCGAGGCGCGGATCTGGGCGATCTGGCTGCAGACGCCGAGCGACACCGCGTCCTTGCTGATGGCGCGCGCCAAGACCGCCGTCGACGCCAAGAAGATCGAGGTCGCGATCAAGCTCCTGGACTCGGTCATCAAGCTCAGGCCCGACTACATCGAGGCCTGGAACCGGCGCGCCACGCTCTACTACATGCAGAACGATTATGGCCGCTCGCTCGCGGATATCCAGCAGGTGCTGGTCCGGGAGCCGCGCCATTTCGGCGCGCTCGCAGGTCTCGGCATGATCATGCAGGAGGTCGGTGACGAGAAGCGCGCGCTCGACGCCTACCGCAAGGCGCTCGCCGTCAATCCGCATCTCGAGAAGATCCCCGACCAGGTCAAGGCGCTGACCGAGAAGGTCGAGGGACGCGATATCTAGCCGACAACTCGATCAGCTTTCGAGCGATTGCAGCCCGCATGGATTAACCACGATCGGAAGCGCGGCATCGTGAGCACTATTGCCGGCGCCGCCGCAGGCCTACCTGCATGGCAGGAGCGAAAGCCATGAAGCGTTTGATCTTTGCGGGGTGCTTGCTGCTGGCGTCGGGGACGGTGAGCTTCGCCGACGGACTGTTCTGGGTGGTCGGCAACCGCGCCACCGGAAAGTGCAACATCGTGACCAGCAATCCGGTCATCATCGGCGATATCTGGTTCGGCGACGGTCCCTACAAATCCAGAGCCGATGCCAAGCTTGCCCGTTCGACAATTCGCGTCTGTCCCGCGCTCACGCCGGACGAGGAAAAGGACGAGGACGGTACGAACTAGCCTGCAGCTAATGCAAGACGAGCTGATGCAGGACGAGCTAATGCAAGACGCTGCCGCCGCGCTCGACGAGGCCGCGATCGGCGGCTGCGGCGTAAGCCTTTGCCAGCTCCGTCTCGAGATGCTCGTTGATCAGCAGCAGCGCCCGCACGGCACCGCGCAGGTCGCCGTTGCAGCTCGCGACGATTTCGTCGATCGCAGTGTCGTTTGATCTGAAGCTCATCGAAATTCCTCCGGTTCAAACCAGGACAATTTCTGCCGATCTTTCCCACATCCCCTAAGGCCTGCGAGGAGGATCGGCGCCCACCCGCGCCTAGATGGCGGAACCGACCATGGCGATTATAAGGAAGCCGCGATGACGGCCGCATGAAGCTGTTCCGAGGCTTGCGTGTCCTCTTGGAATATTGTTGATTCCATTGAGTTTTTACGTTCCGCAATTATGCACATATCCACAGCCCCGGCCTTTTCGGTGGACGCAACGAAAGCCGAGGCTGCGAAACTGCCACCCATCGGACCCGTAGCTGCCCTGTGCCCTGGATCTCCCGGATTCTCTCCATGATCGTGATGTCAGTCGTGACGGCGCTGGTTGTCCTGGCGCTGGTCACGCAGGCCGGAATCGTCGCCGTGCAGCGCGCCTTTCCGCCGCAGGGCGAGATGGTCGAGGTCGAGGGCGCTGTGCTTCACGTCGTTGACATCGGCCCGCGCGATAGGGGGGTGCCGATCGTGATGCTGCATGGCGCGAGTGCCAATCTCGAAGCGATGCGGCGCCCGCTGGGCGACCTCCTTGCCAGGACCCATCGCGTCATCCTGGTGGATCGTCCCGGCCATGGCTGGAGCACGCGCGCGCGGCGCGAGGATTCCACGCCGCAGGTCCAGGCGCGGATGATCGACGAGGCGCTTGGCAAGCTCGGGATCGCGCGCGCGGTCTTCGTCGTGCATTCCTGGAGCGGCGCGCTCGGCGCGCGGCTGGCGCTCGATCATCCGACCCGCGTCGCGGGCCTCGTCATGCTCGCGCCCGTCACCCATCCCTGGCGCGGCGGTGTCGGCCGTTACAACGAGATCATCGCGACGCCGGTGATCGGGCCGCTGCTCGCCTACACCATCACTCTGCCGCTCGGGTATTTCCTCACTGACGCCGGTGCGCGCAGCGTGTTCCTGCCGCAGGTGATGCCTGATGGTTTCGTGCGGGAGTCCGCAACGCCCCTGCTGCTGCGCCCGCGCGAATTCATCGCCAACGCCTATGATCTGGTGACGCTGAAGCAAGCCGTCGCCGCGCAGGCTCCGCGCTATGGCGAGATCAAAGCCCCGGTCACCATCATCGCCGGCGAGCCCGACAAGACGGTGAGGACCGCCATCCACGCCCGCCCGTTCGCGGCCATGGTGCCGAATGCGAAGCTGATCGTGCTGCCCGATCTAGGCCACATGGTGCAGAACGCGGTGCCGGATCTGGTGAAGACGGAGATCGAGGCGTTGATCGGAAGAATCGTCCCGGCGCAAGCGGCGGCCGATTAGAGCGCTTTCGAGTGAACGCTGCTCCGGGCTGCGATCGTGGGCACGGCGCTTTGCGCCTTTGCTCACGCTACGGCACTGCAGCCGGGACGTGCACCGGATTATCGCGATGACGCCATGGAGAGCGGGCGCCAAAACAAAAAGCTGCAGCTTCGGTCCTGATTGGGTCAGAGCCCGAAGCTGCAGCGACTGTCTTTTGCGGGCTTACTGCTTGGTCTTCCCGTCCTTGTCGAACTGGGAGACGTAGGCCCAGAGATTGTTGATCTCGGTCTCGTTCTTGATGCCGGCGAACGCCATCTTGGTGCCGGGGATCTTGGCCTTGGGGTCCTTGATGTATTCCTTGAACACGGCCTCGTTCCAGGTGATGCCGGAATTCTTGTTCGCGTCCGAATAGCTGTAGCCTTCGACGGTGCCCGACTTGCGGCCGTTGAGGCCGTTGAGCTCGGGGCCGACCTTGTTCTTGGCGCCTTCGCCGATCGCGTGGCAGGCCAGGCATTTGTTGAACGATGTCTTGCCGGCCGCGACATCCTGCGCCATCGCGGCGGGTGCGGTGGCAATCATGGTGAGGATCGTCAGTGCGCCAAAGGTCAATTTTGTCATCGGATGCTCTTCGTCTCTTCCCTGGTGGGTCTGGCCTGGTCGGTCTCTTGCCGGATCGGCAATCGCCCGACCTGCCGGTTTTGGCAGGCCTGCTCAGCTTGGACAAGCCACCAAACCATGACAGGTTTCATCATTTCCGACTTGTCCCAGAGCGAACTGGTGAAGGATCGTCGATCCGACTTTCGGATAGCCTACCCAAACGGGCGCGGACGTGATTGATTTGCCGAGACAAAATCGATCATGCGGCGTGAGCCGGAAGGATAAGTCATGGCCATTATGATGCCCGCGAGCGACCAGGCCGTGCTCGCGCGGCGCGCTGAGATCGTTGCCGCGCTGCGCGCAATCGTCCCCGGCGAGGGCGTGATCGATACGCCGGCCGAAATGCGGGCCTATGAATCCGACGGGCTCACGGCCTATCGGCAGCCGCCGATGGTCGTGGTGCTGCCCGAGACGACCGAGCAGGTCGCGCTCATCCTGAAATATTGTGCAGAGCAGAATATCAAGGTGGTGCCGCGCGGCTCCGGCACATCGCTGTCAGGCGGGGCCCTGCCGCTGGAAGACGGCGTGCTGCTCGGACTCGGCAAGTTCAAGCGCATCCGCGAGATCGATTTCGACAACCGCGTCGTCGTCACCGAGCCCGGCGTCACCAACCTCGCCATCAGCCAGGCGGTCGCTCATGCCGGCTTCTACTACGCGCCCGATCCGTCCTCGCAGATCGCCTGCTCGATCGGCGGCAATGTCGCGGAAAATTCCGGCGGCGTGCACTGCCTCAAATACGGCATGACCACCAACAACGTGCTCGGCTGCGAGATCGTGCTGATGAGCGGCGAGATCCTGCGCATCGGCGGCAAGGGGTGCGAGAACGCCGGCTACGACCTGATGGGTGTCATCACCGGCTCCGAAGGCCTGCTCGGTGTCATCACCGAGATCACGGTGCGCATCCTGCAGAAGCCGGAGACGGCGCGCGCGCTGATGGTCGGCTTTGCCGAGGTCGAGGCGGCCGGCGAATGCGTGGCGCGCATCATCGGCGCCGGCATCATCCCCGGCGGCATGGAGATGATGGACAAGCCCGCGATCCACGCGGCCGAAGCCTTCGTGCATGCCGGCTACCCGCTCGACGTCGAGGCGCTGCTCATCATCGAGCTCGACGGCCCCAAGATCGAGGTCGACGAGTTGATCACGCGGGTCGAGACCATCGCGCGAGGCTGCGGCTCGGTGACGCTGCAGATCTCCAATTCCGAGGCCGAGCGCAATCTGTTCTGGGCCGGCCGCAAGGCCGCGTTTCCGGCGGTCGGCCGCATCTCGCCCGATTATCTCTGCATGGACGGCACCATTCCCCGCGGCGCGCTGCCGAAGGCGCTGGCGCGCATTCGCGAGCTCGGCGAAAAATACCAGCTCGGCTGTGCCAACGTGTTCCACGCCGGCGACGGCAATCTGCACCCGTTGATCCTCTACGATGCCAACAAGCCCGGCGAGATCGAGCGCGCCGAGGCGTTCGGCGCCGACATCCTGCGCGCCTGCGTCGAGTTCGGCGGCGTGCTCACCGGCGAGCACGGCGTCGGCATCGAGAAGCGCGACCTGATGCCCGATATGTTCAGCGAGATCGACCTCAACCAGCAGCAGCGGCTGAAATGCGCTTTCGATTCGCAGGGTCTGCTCAATCCCGGAAAGGTATTTCCGACCCTGCATCGCTGCGCCGAACTCGGCCGCATGCATGTCCATGCCGGCAAGCTCGCGTTTCCGGATCTGCCGCGGTTCTAACGCGATCGCTGCAAGCGTCGAATTGCTTTTCATTCTGAACTTGGGTACCGCCTCTACCGTGGATACGCTTAAAGTCAGAGACGCCAAAGACGTCGAAGAGGTGGTGCGCGCGGCGATTGCCAACGAGCAGCCGCTCGAGATCATCGGTCATGGCAGCAAGCGCAGCATCGGCCATGCGATGGCAACCAACGCGGTGCTCGACCTCTCCGCGCTGAATGCCATCACCTCCTATGAGCCGAACGAGCTCATCATCACCCTCCAGGCCGGCGCGCCGCTGGCCGACGTGCTGTCGCTGATCGATGCCAAGAACCAGCAATTCGCCTTCGAGCCGATGGACACGGCGCCGCTGCTCGGCATGCCGCCATCAGGCACAATCGGCGGCATGATCGCAGCCGGGCTCGCCGGTCCGCGCCGGATCAGGGCAGGCGGGGCGCGCGACCACCTCTTGGGGGCGCACGCCGTCTCCGGCTTCGGCGACAGCTTCAAGACCGGCGGCAAGGTGGTGAAGAACGTCACCGGCTACGACCTCTGCAAGCTCTTGGCGGGATCCTGGGGCACTTTGTCGGTCATGACCGAGGTCACGCTGAAGGTGATGCCGAAGCCCGAGGCGGAGCGGACGCTGCTGCTGCGCGGCCTCGACGATGCCATCGCCAACAAGGCCATGACCGCGGCGCTCGGCTCGCCCTTCGACGTCTCGGCCGCCGCGCATCTGCCGAAATCGGCGCTCCGGGCCGAGACCGAGGGGCTCGGCGACATCGCAGGCCAGGGCGAGGCGCTGACCATGCTGCGGCTCGAAGGCATCACGGCCTCCGCCGCCCATCGCGCCGGCTCGCTGCGCGAATTGCTGGCGCCGTTTGGCACCGCGACGCTGATCGAGGACGCGGCTTCCGCGGCGCTGTGGGCCACGATCCGCGACGTGCTGCCGTTCGCGGTCAGCGGCGCGCTCGGCGCCTGGCCGGTCTGGCGGATCGTGTGTCCGCCGGCCTCCGGTGCGGTGCTCGGCACGCAATTGGCGCGCGAGACCGGGGGCGAGGTGATCTACGATTGGGGCGGCGGCCTGATCTGGGCCGCGTTGCCGCCGAGGGATGACGCGCACGGCCCGGTGGTGCGCGCGCGTGCCAATGCGCTCGGCGGGCACGCTACGCTGATCCGGGCGGCCGATGACGTCAGGCACAATGTCGATGCGTTCCATCCGCAGGCGTCGGGTGTTGCCGCCCTGAGCGAGCGGGTCCGCGCCAGTTTCGATCCGAAGACCATCCTCAACCGGGGGCGGCTGACGCGGGGCGCCACGGCATGAAGACCGAATTCTCCCTGACGCAGCTCGCCGATCCCGACATTGCCGAGGCCGACAAGATCCTGCGCGCCTGCGTCCATTGCGGCTTCTGCACCGCGACCTGTCCGACCTATGTGCTGCTCGGCGACGAGCTCGATAGCCCGCGCGGCCGCATCTATCTGATCAAGGAGATGCTCGAGAAGGACCAGGCGCCGACGGCGGAAGTGGTCAAGCATGTCGACCGCTGCCTGTCGTGCCTGGCCTGCATGACGACCTGCCCCTCGGGGGTGAACTACATGCACCTCGTCGACCAGGCCCGGGTCAGGATCGAGCAGCGCTATCAGCGGCCGCTGACCGAGCGGCTGCTGCGTCAGGTGCTGGCCTTCGTGCTGCCGGACCCGCAGCGTTTTCGCATCAGCATGGTGCTGGCGCGGCTGGCCCGTCCGCTTGCCGTGTTCCTGCCGACGCCGCGACCCTCGGCTACGCCCGGCCTGATCCAGCGCATCAAGGCAATGCTGGCGCTGGCCCCTCAGCGCCTGCCCGCGCGGGGCGCCCTGCCGGGCAGCGTGTTCGCGGCGCGCGGCAAGAAGCGCGGCCGGGTCGCGCTGCTCCAGGGCTGCGCCCAGCAGGTGCTGGCGCCGCGCATCAACCAGGCCGCCATCAGCCTCCTCACCCGCCACGGCATCGAGGTCGTCCTGGTCAGGGACGAGCAGTGCTGCGGCGCGCTGACCCATCATCTCGGCAACGACCACGACGCCCTGGCCCGCGCCCGCGCCAATGTCACCGCCTGGCAAAAGGAAGCGGCAGGCGAGGGGCTCGACGCCATCCTCGTCACCACGTCCGGCTGCGGCACCGTGATCAAGGACTACGGCTACCTGCTGCGCGAGGACAAGGCGTTTGCGGCCGACGCGGCGAAGGTGTCCGCGCTCGCCAAGGACATCACCGAATACGTCGCCGGCCTCGGATTGGAATCGCCTGCGCGACAGGACAACATCGTCGTCGCCTATCACTCCGCATGTTCGTTGCAGCACGGGCAGAAAATCACGAGCCTTCCGAAAGAATTGCTTTCCAAGAATGGATTCGTGGTGAAAGATGTGCCGGAGAGCCATTTGTGTTGCGGTTCGGCGGGGACTTACAACATTCTCCAACCCGAGCTTGCGGGCCGGTTGCGCGATCGCAAGGTCGCCAACATCGCGAGCGTCGAGCCGGACATGATTGCCGCGGGCAATATCGGCTGCATGGTGCAGATAGCCAGTGGCACGTCAGTTCCGGTCGTACACACGATTGAGCTTCTCGATTGGGCTACGGGCGGGTCGCGGCCGGCACTGAACGCGCAAGGTTGAGCTTTCAGGGCCTGAACTTTCCTCCCGGGGTGACGACTGAAGACGCCCGATCGACCATTGTTCGGCGGCAACAGGAGGACCACGATGGCGAAAGCGAAGAAGAAGAAAAGCAAGAAGGCCAAAAAGGCCAAGAAGATTGTAGCGGCGAAGAAGACCGCAAAGAAGGCAGCCAAGAAGTCCGCGAAGAAGTCTGCCAAAAAATCTACCAAGAAATCTGCCAAGAAATCGAAGAAGGCTGCCTCCAAGAAGGCTGGGAAGAAGGCCGCCAAGAAGGCTCCGAAGAAGTCGGCCAAGAAGGCCGCCAAGAAGGCCGTGAAGAAAGCCGCCAGGCCGGCTGCACCGACGAAGGCGGCACCGAAGAAGGCGAAGGCAGCTCCCGCGCCGAAGCCGTCAGCACCGCCGCCTGCTCCGGCTCCCGCTCCCGAGCCGGCAGCCGAGACAAGTTGGGCGATGCCTTCGTCTTCTGCGGAAGCGGCGCCGGCAGAGGGGCAGAGCTAGGTCCCAGTCAGCGACGCCGATCGCCAACGGGAGGGCCGCTGCGGTGACGCTGCGGCCTTTTTGCATCGCCACGGGTTACCCCCGGAAGTCGCCCTTTCCGTTGCGTGGCTGATTCGTAGCCCGGCTGCCACGGCTGGCTGCCTTCCCCGTACTTGCACGGTCCCTCCGTGCATTTTGGAAGGCATATAATGTGATCGAGAAGACACACAGCCCGACAACCTTTCGTGGAATCGCCAAAACGCCCAAAAAGTCGGCAGATGCCCGTGATTTTTGCTTCACGGCCCACATCCCTCAATCCAAATTGTCGCGGTAACGCGATTTTGCGCGGGTCGTTCGCCCCGGGGGGCTTCCGGGATCCGACTGGGTAAGAACTGGTGATGGGGATCGAAATGAAGAAAGTAGCTTTGTTGGCAACGGCGCTGGCAATGGTGACGACGGGTTCGGCTTTCGCGGCAGACATGGCGGTGAAGGCCAAGAAGGCCCCGCCGGTGGTTGCTTTCGATCCGTGGGATGTCGCCTTCGGCGCCGCGATCATGAACGACTACGTCTTCCGCGGTATCACCCAGTCGAACCACAAGCCGTCGGTCGCTGCCTATTTCGAGCCGCGCTACAACGTCACCAAGGACTTCCAGCTCTATATCGGCGTGGCCGGTGAGAGCATCTCCTTCCCGAACCGCGCCGCGGCCGAGATCGACATCTACGGCGGTATCCGCCCGACCTTCGGCGCCTTCGCCTTCGATATCGGCGTCTGGGGTTACCTGTATCCGGGTGGGACCTGCTATTACGGCGCGCCCGTCGACACCGCTGGCAACGCGCTCAGCGCAGAGTGCGCCACCAACGCCCTGGTGAACGGCAACGTCATGAAGAAGGACGTCAGCTTCTTCGAAGTCTACGGCAAGGTGAATTACACCATCAACGACAACTGGAGTGTCGGCCTCAACGAGTACTATTCGCCGAACTTCCTCAACACCGGCGCTTGGGGCAACTACACCTCGGTCACCGCCAAGTGGACCGCGCCGAGCACGACCTTCGGCGCGAGCGGCGTCGGCATGTACGTGTCGGGTGAATTCGGCCGTCAGTGGTTCGGTACCTCCGATTCCTTCTACGGCACCGGCATCGCCAGCCCGCTGGGTGGCGGTCCGTTCCCGAACGGCATCAAATACGCCGACTACAACACCTGGAACATCGGCGTCGGCTTCACCTACAAGGTCGCGACGCTGGATCTTCGCTACTCCGACACCGATCTTTCGAAGGCGAACTGCAACGCCTTCACCAGCGACAACACCGCCACCTTCAGCGGCAGCTTCAGCAGCATCAATCCGTCGGGCGTCGGCTCCAAGTGGTGCGGTGCGACCGGCATTGCCAAGCTGTCTTTCGACCTGACGGCGATGACGAACCTGAAGTAAGTTTCGTCCCGAGACCATCTACCAGGGCGGCAGAGCAATCTGCCGCCCTTCTGTTTTTGAGAGCGGGTGCTTACCGCGCCGCGCTCGGCTCCCGGGCCGGCTCGCCGGCCTTGCCGAGGACGTGGATCTCGTCGTCCTGCACCAACGCCACCTTGCGGGTATGGAAGGCGTCCAGCGTCGAGCGGTGGCCGATCGAGACGATGGTGGCCTGTGGCAGTTTCTCCGTCAGCAGCCGATAGAGCCGGTCCTCGGACGGCTCGTCCAGCGAGGCGGTCGCCTCGTCGAGGAAGAGATAGTCCGGCCCATGCAGCAGCGCGCGGGCGAGCCCAAGGCGTTGCTGCTCGCCGAGCGACAATGTCCTGTTCCAGTGACCGTCCTCGTCGAGCCGCTCCGCCAGTCGGGGCATGCCGACCGCAACCAGGGCGTCGCGGATATTCTCGGGCGGGATGGAGCCGTGCCCGGCCGGGTAGATGACGGCGTCGCCGAGCGGGCCAATCGGGAAATACGGCCGCTGCGGCAGCATCATCAGCTTTGCCTTCTCAGGAATGGCGATCGCTCCGGTGCCGAACGGCCAGATGCCGGCCATGGCCCGGAACAGTGTCGACTTGCCGGAACCGGAGGGGCCGGTCACCAGCACCCGCTCCGAAGGCTGGATCGTGAAGCCGTCGGCTGCGACCAGAGGCGTGCCGTTCGGCAGCTTGACCAGCAATTGCTCAAGCGCGATCGCCTTGCCCTGCGATGGCGCGACGTCGATGGTCGGCTCAAGCGCCGCGCCGTGGGCTGCCGAACTGACCGACATCTCGAAGCCGTCGAGGCGGGCAATCACGGAACGCCACTCGGCGAGCGAGCGATAGGCGGTGACGAAGAAGGACAGCGCGTCCAGCACGCTGCCGAACGCCGAGCCGGTCTGTATCATGTCGCCGAGCTGGATGCGCTTGGCGAAATAGGCGGGCGCCACCATGACATAGGGAAATAACGTGGCAGCCTGGCTGTAGCTGGCCGTGAAGGCGGTCAGGCGCTTGGTCCGGCTCATGATGTCGTACCAATTGCCGATGACGAAGCCGAAGCGCTGCAGCAGACGCCCGCGCTCGGCGTTCTCGCCTTTCAGAAGGGCGATCTGTTCGGAGTTCTCACGGACGCGGATCAGGTTGAAGCGGAAATCGGCCTCGAAGCGCTGCTGCTCGAAGTTCAGATTGATGAGCGGGGCGCCGATCCAGTGCGTCAGCGCGGTACCGGCGATCGCATAAGCCACTGCGGCCCAGACCAGAAAACCGGGGACGACGATATCGGTGCCGTAAATGTACAAGGGGGCTTTGTAGGACAGGCCCCAGAGGATGACGACGAAGGAGGCCAGCGTCACGACCGAGGACAGAAGGCCAAGGCCGATGGTCAGCGTCTGCTCGACGAAGGTCTTGACGTCCTCGGTGATGCGCTGGTCCGGATTGTCGGCGGCGTCGCCCTTGAGCTGCATGCGGTAATGGGTGGCGCCGTCCAGCCATTCGCCGAGATAATGTTGCGTCAGCCATTGCCGCCAGCGGATCTGCAGCCACTGGTTCAAATAGAGCTTGTAGACGGCGAGCGCGACGAAGGTGAAGGCAAGGCCGAGGAAGATCCAGACCTCCTTGATGAACTCGGGCAGGTCGTAGGCTTGCAGCGCGCTGTAGAACCGGTTCTGCCATTGATTGAGCAGCACGTTGATCGCGACCAGGACCAGCTCCATGGCGACGACGACGGCGAGCAGGCCGCGGCCGGCCCATTTGTCCTCCGACCGGAAGTAAGGGACGGCGATTCGCCAGACGATCGCGAGCGTGGCGCTGATGTTCTTCACAGAGCGGGTCTCCTCGGGGGAATGTGGACAAGTGCCCGGAGCCAAGGACTTGAAGCCATGGCGAAAAGCGGCGCGCTTAGACTAAAGTCGCAAGGTCTGCAATTTGCGTTGTCTTGTCGCACCCGGCAACCCTAGCATGGTGCTCGACGGCGCGGAGTAGGGGTGCTCCGGGATTTCGCGACCTTGTGAGCGGATGGGAACCGCCACAGTCGCGAGGAATTCGCGTCCAGCTCGGGGGTTATCGCTTCAGCGTCAAGCAGGTTCGGCTCTCCACGCGGGCCGCCTGCCGCAAACATGCGTGGGGGAGGAAGACCATGTGGAATCAAATCTATGATCCCTTGCACAGCCCGGTGCTGTCGACGATTGCGGCAGCGGTGCCGGTCGTCACGCTGCTGGTCCTGATCGCGAGCGGCCGCGTCCAGGCGCATATCGCGGCGATCATCGCCGTGATCGTGGCCAATCTGATCACGATCTTCGTCTTCACCATGCCGGCCAACATGTCGATCCGGGCCTCGGTGCTGGGCATCGTCACCGGCTTCTTCCCCATCGGCTGGATCGTGCTCAACGTCATCTTCCTTTACCAGGTGACGGTGAGCACGGGACGCTTCGAATTGCTCAAGCGCGCCATCGGCGGCGTCACCGAGGACCGGCGGCTGCAATTGCTGCTGATCGCATTCTCCTTCGGCGCGTTCTTCGAGGGCGCCTCGGGCTTCGGCACGCCGGTCGCGATCACCGGCGCCGTTCTGATCGGCCTCGGCTTCTCGCCGCTGGCGGCCTCGGGTCTGTCCCTGATCGCGAACACCGCGCCGGTCGCCTATGGCGCGCTGGGCACGCCGATCCAGGGTCTCGCCTCGGTCACCGGGCTCGATCCCTACATTCTCGGCGCGATGGTCGGCCGGCAATTGCCTTTCTTCTCGCTGATCGTGCCGTTCTGGGTGGTGTGGGCCTTCGCGGGCTGGAAGGGCATGAAGGACGTGTGGCCGGCGATCCTGGTCACGGGCATCTCGTTCGCGGTCCCGCAATTCGTGATCTCCAACTACATCAATCCCTGGATCGTCGACATCGGCGCGTCGCTGATCTCGATGGGCGCGTTGATCCTGTTCCTGAAGGTCTGGCAGCCCAGGCAGCTCTGGCTGTCGCCGGCGCTCCGCGGCCGCGATGAATCGGCGGCCACCATGGCGGCGGCGAAGCCGCTCGACAAGACGCCCCTGACGCAGAGCGAGCTGTTCAGCGCGCTGCTGCCGTGGATCATCGTCTGCATCGTGATGCTGATCTGGGGCAACGGCGCCTTCAAGACCTGGGCGAACTCGATCTTCGTCTGGAACTACCCCGTGCCCGAGCTGCATCAGATGATCAACAAGATGCCGCCGGTGGCGCCGGGGCCGACCAAAGAGAGCGCGGTGTTCGGCTTCACCTATCTGTCGTTCACCGGCACCGGCATGCTGATCGCGGCGATCATCTCCGGTGTCCTGATGGGCGTCGGTCCCGGCCGGCTCTTGACGGAATACGGCCGCACCATCCGCCTGTGCGCGATCTCGCTGATCACGATCTCCGCGATGCTCGCGATCGGCACCTTGACGCGGCTCTCCGGCGTCGATGCGACGCTGGGTCTGGCGTTCGCCGCAACCGGCGTGCTCTATCCCTTCTTCGGCACGCTGCTCGGCTGGCTCGGCGTCGCGCTGACGGGATCGGACACGGCGTCCAACGTGCTGTTCGGAAACCTGCAGAAGATCACCTCCGAGCAGCTCGGCCTGTCGCCGGTGCTGATGGCGGCGGCGAACTCGTCCGGCGGCGTCATGGGCAAGATGATCGACGCGCAGTCGATCGTGGTCGCCTCCACCGCCACCAACTGGTACGGCCACGAGGGCACGATCCTGCGTTTCGTGTTCTGGCACTCGATCGTGCTGGCCTGCCTCGTCGGTGTGCTCGTGACGTTGCAGGCCTATGTCTATCCGTTCACGGCGCTGGTCCTGAAGTAACGGGCCACGTCCGGCTTCGACAAATCCCCGCGAGGTTCGCCCCCGCGGGGATTTTTGCGTGCGGGCGAACCTTCTCAATGGGGCCGCCGTCTTATAGAAGGTGCCGCAAATCGGGTCGGACGAGAGGTCTCATGGTTTCGCTCAAGCAGATGGTGTGTGCGGCGGTTGCAATGCTCGCGATGTCCACGCTCGCGCGTGCCGAGGACGGTTTTCCGTTCGGCACCGAGATGACGCTGGAAGCGTTGCCGCAAGCAGGCTCCAAGCGGATTCCGAACATCGAGATCGGCGACCATGGCGAGGTCTTGCTGGAGCTCTGGTGCAAGGGCGGCAAGGGCCAGTTCTCGGTCGCCGGCAACACCGTGATCTTCGTGCCCGGGCAGATCCAGGATCGCTCCTGCCCGCCGGCGAGAGCCCAGGCAGACGACGAGCTCGTCGCGGCGCTCTCCAGCGTCGAGACCTGGAAGCGCCAGGGCGACGTGCTGACGCTGATCGGCCCGAAGTCGCTGCGCTTCAGGACGACGGGGAATTAGGGATCTGTCATTCCCCGCGCAGGCGGGGAATCCAGTACGCCGCAGCCCCATCGATCCAATCACAACCATCTCGGAGTACTGGATCGCCCGCCTTCGCGGGCGATGACCAAGGGTGGTGTGCGTGTTGTATCACTTCCACACCGACTTGTCGGCGTCCCAGCGCTGGCCCCTGAGCTCCTTGGCGAGCGCCTCGATCGAACCGTTGTCGTCGGGCTGCTCGCCTTCCTCGTCCACCGAGGCGTCGTCGGAGAGATTGAGCTTAGACCCGCTGCTCTCGTCGGCGGTCGTCGTCGCGGGGCTGCCGATCCAGAGCATGAGCTTGTCGGTGGTGCCCGGCTTGTCCGGCGAGACAAGGCCTGCGACCTCGATCGTGTCGGTCAGCTCGAGCGCGGGAAAATCCTGGTTCGGCCGCTTGAACACCAGCTTGAGCTTGCCGGTGGCGGGGTTGAAGCTTTGCGAGACCGGCTTTGCCGCGAGCGTCCGGCTCAGGACGTTCGCAACAGTGCTCGCGAGCTTGTTGCGGTTGATCTTGTCCCCCTCGCGCCACTCGGCCGCGGGAAAGCGGATCGTGCGGTCCATCTCGGTCATCCCGGCGGTCCAGCCAGCGGCGGTGACGCCTGGCGTCGCCTTGAACTTCGCCAGCAGCGCGCCGGCGCGCTCGGGATCGACCGACATGTTGATGGTCTGCTCGCCTGCGCGCAGCGCATCGCAGCCGACATTGAGGCTCGCCAGCGTCACCTCGACGTCCTGGCCCTTCAGGCTCTTCAGGAAGTCGGTTGCAGCGTCGAGCTTGACCTTGACCGCAATCGCCTCCGGCGAGACGTCGGTGAAATCCTTCGGCTGCGGCGTGATGCCGTCGTCGGAGGTCTGATTGTCCTGAAATTCCTTCTCGCTGAGATCGGAATTATCGGGCGAGGTGACCTCGGTCACCACTTGGCCGATGCTGATCTGGCCGCGAAACTCGAAGGTGTCGCCGCTCTGCTTGCGCAGCAGCTTGACGCTGACGGGGGCCTTCTCACCGACACTCTGCGTGGTGCCGGTCAGGTTCTGGCCCGCGACCTGAAGATTGACGACGAAGCGGTCCTTGCGGTCGGAATTCTTCGCGATGGGGTAACAGACGTCGAGTACCGCCGCCGTGACCGTCTTGCCCTGGCGCGTCTCCTTCAGGATCACGTCGGCATTGCCGTCCATCAACCCGTCGATCGAGGTGAAATAGCGCGTCTCCACGCCACCGGGCGCCGTGGCCTTGGGCGACAGCTTCATCTGGGCGGAGGCGACCTCCGGTGAAACTGCCAGCAGAACTGCCAACAGGGCTGTCGAACAAACCAGAAGCGCGCGCATCGACGACATCCTCGAGCAACGAGCATGATCCGGAAAAGTGAGAAGCGTTTTTCCGAAAAGATCATGCTCAAACAATAGAATCGGCGCCACCGTAGTGGTTTTTGGCCGTGGATTGAATTGGAAAGCGGTACCCATCGTTCCCAAAAAGAAGGCCGCCCGGAGGCGGCCTTCGCAATCGTGTCAGGTGAAGTCGGCCTCAGAAGCCGCCCATACCGCCGCCAGCGGGCATGGCGGGCGCGGCTTCCTTCTTCGGCGACTCGGCGACCATGGCCTCGGTGGTCACCAGCAGGCCGGCGATCGAGGCGGCGTCCTGCAGCGCGGTGCGCACCACCTTGGCGGGGTCGATGATGCCCTTCTCGACCATGTCGACATAGTCCTCGTTCTGGGCGTCGAAGCCGAAGGTCTCCGACTTGTTCTCCAGGATCTTGCCGACCACGATCGAGCCTTCCACGCCGGCGTTCTCGGAGATCTGGCGGATCGGAGCTTCCAGCGCTTTCAGCACGATGTTGATGCCGGCCTGGACGTCGGCATTGGCGTTGCTAAGACGGCCGACCGCCTTCTTGGCGCGGAGCAGCGCGACGCCGCCGCCGGGGACGATGCCTTCCTGCACCGCGGCCCGGGTGGCGTTGAGCGCGTCCTCGACGCGGTCCTTCTTCTCCTTGACCTCGATCTCGGTCGCGCCGCCGACGCGGATCACCGCGACGCCGCCCGCGAGCTTGGCGAGGCGCTCCTGGAGCTTCTCGCGGTCGTAGTCCGAGGTGGTCTCCTCGATCTGGGCCTTGATCTGGCCGACGCGGGCCTCGATCTCCGGCTTCTTGCCGGCACCCTTGACGATCGTGGTGTTCTCCTTGTCGATCACGACCTTGCCGGCGCGGCCCAGCATCTTGACCGTGACGTTCTCGAGCTTCATGCCGAGGTCTTCGGAGATGAGCTGGCCGCCGGTGAGGATCGCGAGATCCTCGAGCATGGCCTTGCGGCGATCGCCGAAGCCCGGCGCCTTCACCGCGGCCACCTTCAGGCCGCCACGGAGCCGGTTGACGACCAGGGTGGCCAGCGCCTCGCCCTCGACGTCCTCGGCGATGATGACGAGCGGCTTGCCCGACTGCACCACGGCTTCCAGCACCGGCAGCATGGCCTGCAGGCCCGAGAGCTTCTTCTCGTGCAGGAGGATGTAGGCGTCCTCGAGCTCGGCGGTCATCTTCTCGGGGTTGGTGACGAAGTAGGGGCTGAGATAGCCGCGGTCGAACTTCATGCCCTCGACGATGTCGACTTCGGTGTCGAGCGACTTGTTCTCTTCGACGGTGATGACGCCCTCGTTGCCGACCTTCTGCATCGCCTGGGCGATCATCTTGCCGATGGCGGCATCGCCATTGGCCGAGATGGTGCCGACCTGGGCGACCTCGGAGGAGGCGGCGACCGGCTTGGCGCGCTTCTCGATGTCCTTGATGACGGCTGCCACGGCGCTGTCGATGCCGCGCTTGAGGTCCATCGGATTCATGCCGGCAGCAACCGCCTTGGCGCCCTCGCGCACGATGGCCTGGGCCAGCACGGTCGCGGTGGTGGTGCCGTCGCCGGCGAGGTCGTTGGTCTTGGAGGCGACCTCACGCACCATCTGGGCGCCCATGTTCTCGAACTTGTCCTCGAGCTCGATCTCCTTGGCGACGGTGACGCCGTCCTTGGTGATGCGGGGAGCGCCGAACGATTTCTCGATGACGACGTTGCGGCCCTTCGGGCCGAGCGTCACCTTGACGGCGTTGGCGAGAATGTCGACGCCGCGCAGCATGCGATCGCGTGCGTCTCCGGAAAACTTGACGTCTTTGGCAGCCATGTCTGCAGTCCCTCGTGTTTCGTGATGTGTCTTGTTTTGTGCTGTCGGGCGGAATGATGGATGCCCGGACCGCCTGGATCCGGGCATCACATTCAGCGGCTGTTCAGGCGGATGGCCTTAGGCCAGAACGCCCATGATGTCCGACTCCTTCATGATCAGGAGGTCTTCGTTGTCGATCTTGACCTCGGTGCCCGACCACTTGCCGAACAGCACGCGGTCGCCGACCTTGAGGTCGATGGGGACCAGCTTGCCGGCCTCGTCACGGCCGCCGGGGCCGACGGCGACGATTTCGCCCTGGGACGGCTTTTCCTTGGCGGTGTCGGGAATGATGATGCCGCCCTTGGTCTTTTCCTCGGCGTCGATACGTTTGACCACGACACGGTCATGCAGCGGACGAAATTTGGATTTAGCCATGACGTTTCCCTTTGGAGGCTCGCTTCGGAAGGTGTGGAAGTGGGTGGGGCGGCGCTTCCGTCCGGCCCCTATCCCGAGGATCGAACGGCGCGCTTAGCAATCGGGCTTTCCGAGTGCTAATAGTGGGCCCGGAAATATGGCTTGGCCGCGATCCTGTCAAGCAAAGGTGGTTAAGCGGTTGTTGAGGCGGATATAGGATGTTGGCATTGGAAACTTGTTCGGGGCACAGACGTATCAAAGGACGTCATTGCTCCGGCAGCTTTTTTGCGCTTGGCTGCGGGAGGGGTGCGGCCATGGTTTTGTCCGGGGGAATGCCATGATCAGTTCAGCTCACGCGCGCACGGTTGCCAATCTGGCGGCCGCCTCTTGTCTGGCGCTGCTGCTGGGCGCCTGCGGCGGCGGCATGAGCCTGCCGTCCTTCTCGTCGTCCTCGCCGCCGCCCGACGCCGAGCCGGGCGTTGCTCCCGAAATGCCTGCGACCATTCGCGCCGACGAGATCGTGGGCCGCTGGGGCCTGGCCTCGTTCCAGAACCCGGCCGACCGCGCCCGCACCGAGGCGGCCGCCCGGGCCCAGTGCAAGAACCCTTACGTGATCACCGCCGGTTCCTCCGGCGGCGTGATTATGCATCTGGCCGACCAGGCGACGCCGCAGGAGCTGCGGCTGAAGGGCTCGCCGAGCGGCAAGAACTACATCGGACCGGCGGGCCCGACCCCCGGCGAGCAGGACCGCGAAATCGTCTCCTTCGACGGCCGCGTCCTGATCACCCGCTTCATCGACAAGGACGCCGCCACCCGCTACGGCAACATGGTCTACGTCCGCTGCGCGCCGAGGGCGTAGCACTCGCTCCGCCGTCATGCCCCGCGCAGGCGGGGCATCCAGTGCGCCGCGGCCTCTCGGCTCAATCATTGCTGTCTCTGGAATACTGGATCGTCCGCCTTCGCGGACGATGACAGCGGAGATGGTGGATCCAAAAGCAAAAACGCCAGCCCCCAGGGCCGGCGTTTCGCTTTTCCGTATCCCGTCCGCTCAGTCGAACAGCGCGTCGATGTCGTCCTGCGAGGCGTGGCCGACGTCGCCGGAGAGCTTCGGACCGTTGAGGAGCTTTTCGTCCTCGGTGCGATTGTCGACTGGGGCCGGCACATGCGACTTGATGGCGTCGACGCCGCCCCAGATGTCCATCATCGCATTGATATGCTGCTCGATGAACTTCATCGTGGTCATGACCTTGCTGATGCGCTGGCCGGTCAGGTCCTGGAAGTTGCAGGCTTCGAAGATCGAGATGACGCGTTCCTGGATGTCGTCGGCGAGCCGCTTCTGCTGGTCGATCGAATCCACTTTGGACATCGCGCTGGCGGCCTGGTCGATCGATTCCGCGGCTTCGAGGATCTGCTGGGTCGCCTGCTCGGTACCGCCGACCACCGCGCCGAGCTCGCCATTGACCTTGGCCATCTCGCCGCCGTCGAAGCTCTTGCCGTGCAGCGTCGCGATCTCGCGTTTGGTGCGATCGATGGCGTCGTGAATGAGGTCGAGCTCGACCTTCAGCTTCTCGCACTGTTCGATCTGCGCCCGATAGGTTTCGAGCATGGTGCGGGCTTCGGAAAGCTCGTGGGCGGTGGAGGCATCGATCGCCGCCATGGCCGCGCTGCCGGACAGCGGTGCCGCTACGACGCCCTTCGCCATCTGGGCGCGGATCGCACGTAGCTCGGCCATGATCTCGCTATGCATCGGGATTGCCTCTTCAGTTACGTCCAAAATCGGCATCTCGCCACCAGCGATATCCTCAACGCGAAAACGTTTGCGGTGAACAGCCATCAGGATACTCCCCCCACCTCACTCACGCGTCTTTGTAGGCAGAAGCGATTTAACACGAAGTTCACAGCAGGAACTGTTGTGCGGGCTCGCGCGACGCCGTGCAAAGAAGCGATTAACCATGGCCGCGCCGCGTTCATCGAAAATAAACGCTGATCGCCAAATTGCCGTGCGCCTGACGACGTGGTGAATCCAAACCCGCGTTCCGTTTACCAAACAAAACGGCTTTTGCTTTTTATTGACCACGTCGCGGCGGCGGATCAGCCAGGCGCCTTCCACGACGCATGTGATCTAGACGAAACAGTACAGAGTACGTCGATGTTCAAGAAAATGCCTGTCGCGCTGCTCGCCAGCGCTTGCACCTTCATTGCCGGCGCGAACGACGCCAGCGCCTTCGACAACACCGTGCCGAACGATCCGCCCGCGGTGCTCTATGCGCCGCAGGTGCCGCCGGCACCGGTGCGCGTCGCCTCCAATGCCAACATGGGCGGCGGCTTCATCGAGTTCCTGTTCGGTGATGGTCCCGGCCGCGGTCCGGCCTACGCGCCCGAGCGGCCGGTGTATCAGCAGCAGCCGGGTTATTACGATCAGCGCCGTCTGCCGCCGATGGGCGAGCTGCAGATGCAGGGCGGATATCAGCAAGGCGGATATCAGCAAGGCGGACTGCAGCAGGATGCGGTCGATCCGCGGCAGCGTCAGTTCGATCCGAAATTCGAGAAACAACTCGTTGACTATAGCGGCAAGGAAACTCCCGGCACGATCGTGGTCGATACCCCGAACAAGTTCCTCTATCTCGTCGAGGGTAACGGCCGGGCGATGCGCTACGGCATCGGTGTCGGGCGCCCCGGTTTCACCTGGTCAGGCGTGAAGTCGATCACGGCCAAGCGCGAATGGCCGGACTGGACGCCGCCGGCGGAGATGATCGCCCGTCGCCCCGATTTGCCCCGGCACATGGAAGGCGGCCCCGAGAACCCGCTCGGCGCCCGCGCGATGTATCTGGGCTCGACGCTCTATCGCATCCACGGCTCCAACGAGCCCTGGACCATCGGCACCAACGTTTCCTCCGGCTGCATCCGCATGCGCAACGAGGACGTCATCGACCTCTATGGCCGTGTCAATGTCGGCACCAAGGTCGTGGTGATGTGAACCCTGAGTAAGACGCTCGAAATGAAAACGGCCGCCTCATCAGCGGCCGTTGTTTTTTAAAAGAACCGCGACTTACGCGTAATCGCTGCCGCCATCGTCGTCGCCGCCGAAATCGCTGTCGTCGGCCATGTCCATATTGCCGTCGCCGTTGTCGTAGTTCTGATCGTTGTTGTCATTGCTCCGATCGTTCGACGCCTGGTCGAAGAAGCCCTGGCGGGACTCGCGGTTCGAGCCGATGTCGTCGAGACCGGCATCGCGCGCGAGCGAGCCGCCGGACTGGTCGCTGCCGCCCCAGGGGCTTCCACCAGCGCCGCGGTCACCGAGCGCAGCGCTATCGCCGAAACCTTGCTGGTGCGATCCGCCCATCATGCCGCGGATGCTGGAGAGCAACAGCGAGCCGCCGACGACGCCGGCCGCGGCCGCCGCCGCCGTGCCGAGGAACGAGCCGCCGCCACCGCCGACGGGCGGAGCGCCATAACCCTGGCCCGGACCTTGGCCGTAGGCCTGTCCATAAGGCGGCGGTGCGCCGTAACCCGGCTGGCCCTGCTGCATTGCTCCGCCGGTGTTCCAGACAGGCCGCTGCTCACGCGGCGGCACGTTCGGAACCGAGCCGCGCGAGGGGCCTCCGCCGAACAGCGTGTCACGCATGGTGTCGAGGAAGCCGCCGGACTGTGCCTGCTCGGGTGCATGGGCCGCCTCCAGCTCCTGGATGCGGTTATGGGCGCGCTTCAACGCCTCGTCCTGCAACAACGTGGTCTGGACCAGCGCATAGACCGCGCCGGGCGCCTTGCGCAGCCCGTCGGAGATCGCGGCGATCGCGTCGGGATCGCGCGGTGCATTTTCCAGTTTCGAAAGCCGGTCGAACAGGTCGTCGACGAGCTGGCGTTCCTGCGGCGTCATGATCAATCTCCCTCGCGCAAAACAAGCGCGAGGCAGATGTAGGGTTCCATTGTGGCCCCAACAGTGCCGGCCGGATTAAATTTCGGTATGCGACAAGCTGCCTCTGCGGCTTGCTGTCCGCCTTTGTCACCTCAGCGTGGCGCCACTGTCCGCCAGCAGACGCGGGAAGGCGTCGCTCGCGAGATAGGCCTGCTCGCGTTCGCGGACATCCGTCATCGGATCGAGTCCGGCGAGGACGTCGTCGACGAAGCCGGGATGGCACATCACGAGGCCGCCATCCGGCAGACCTTCCAGGAACTGCCGCATCAGCTCGCCGAAATCGGTCGCCCGCGCGAAGTCATAGGCGCCGGCGAAGCCGGGATTGAAGCTCAGACCGGCGCTGCCGGCGCGGCGGCGGAATTGCGTGCTGAGCACATCGAGCACCAGGGCCTTGGGAGAGGCCAGCCGCTGCTTGAGCGGCAGGTCGCGGCCGCCCTGGCGCACCCAGGCGTTCGGCGCGCCATCTACGACAGCATCGACGAAGCCGTCGCGCACCTGCGGATAAAGCTGCACATGCTGGTGGCCGTCGACGAAATCGGGCGCGCGGCCGAACGCCTCCGTGAAGGCGGCGAGCTGCGCCTTCACCTCGTTGCGGAAGAATTCGCGATCGAGCCGCCGCAAGACGCCCGCGCGCAGCAGCTTCGGAAACGGCATGAACATGTCGCCGTCGAGCGGACGGAAATGTATGGTGAGGGGGCGGAACGGCGCCGACAGCGTCACGTGCAATCCGATCGCGCAGCGCGGGCTCGCTGCCGCGGACGCCTGGAGCGCTTCGATCTCGCTGCGTTCGATCGCCGGGCCCACCATCATCACCGAGGTGGCGTTGAGGCGGCCGCGTTCGATCAGGTCGCGGATGGCGCGGTTGACGCCCGGGCTGATGCCGTAATCGTCGGCGCAGAGCCAGATCCGCCGCAGGTCCGCGGCCTCGCTCATTCGGCCGCCGTCCTCTTCGCGGCGTCGTCAGCCTTGTCGGTTTCGAAGCGCTTCTCGCTGTGCTCGGCGACGAAGTAGATCGGGCGCGCCTTCAGCTCGGAGAGGATCTTGCCGATATATTCGCCGACGATGCCGATCATGATGAGCTGCACGCCGCCGATCGTCATCAGGCCGATCACGAGCGAGGGATAGCCGGGCACCTGCTTGCCGGTCGTGAGCACCTCCCAGAGGATCGACAGGCCGAACAGGAAGGCGCCTCCGGCGAGGATGACGCCGAGCAGGCTGGCGAAGCGCAGGGGCGCCACCGAAAACGAGGTCAGGCCCTCGATCGACAGGCCGAGCAGGCTTGCGGCGTTGAAGGTGGTGACGCCATGGGAGCGCGCCGCGGGCTCGTAATCGACGCGGATCTGGCGGAATCCGATCCAGCTGGCGAGGCCTTTGAAGAAGCGGTTGCGCTCGGGCAATTGCCTGAGGGCTGCGACCGCGCGCGGGGAGAGCAGGCGGAAATCGCCGGCGTCCTCGGGAATCTTCTGGCGTGCGCCCCAATTGATCAGCGCATAGAAGCCGTGCACGGCGACGCGGCGCAGGAAGGTCTCGTTGTCGCGATGCGCCTTGGCGGTGTAGACGACGTCATAGCCGTCTTCGATCCAGTGCCGCACCAGCTGTTCGATCAGGGCCGGCGGATGCTGGCCGTCACCGTCCATGAACATGACGGCGCCGAGCCGGGCGTGGTCGAGGCCGGCCATCAACGCCGCCTCCTTGCCGAAATTGCGCGAGAGCGACACCACCTGGACGTCGATCGCATCTGCCGGCAGGCTGCGTGCGATGGCCAGCGTCGCATCCTTGCTGCCGTCGTCGACATAGACGATCTCGCAAGACAGCCGGTAGCGCTCCCGCAAAACTCTTGCGAGATCGCAGACGCGCTGATGCAGGGCGCCGAGGCCGGCCGCCTCGTTGAAGACGGGGACGACGATCGACAGTCCCTTCGCGGCGGCGCTGGCCGCATTGGTCGTCATGCCTGATACGTCAGAGCCCAGCGTCATCGGTCGAGGTTCCAGAGGCGGTCTAAGTCATCTCAACAGCATATGGTAGCTGCCGTTTGCTGTCGCAAAGCTGAACGAAAAAGCCGAGCGGACCTGGGCTCACCGCCGCAGGAACGCTTCGAGCTTTGCGAACAGCGGGTTCTCGCGGTCGAACACGTAATCGAGCGAGACCACCGAGACGGTCTCGGCGCCATGCTCGCGCAGGAAGCTCGCCAGTGCATAGAGCTGCCCCGGTGGGCAGTGCAACGTCAGCATGCCTGACGAGGTCGGTCCGCCGAACGGGGCCTCGACGCCGAACCGGCTGTGGGCCTCGCCGAGCAGGGCGGCGTCGCATTGCCGGAAGCGGGTGCGGACCTCGCGGTATTTGTTGGCCCGCGCCCGTGCCGCGATGTGATCGAGGATCACGCGCGCCGTCTCGCGGGCCTGCGGCGACCAGTCCGCGTCCTTCGACGCCACGAGATTGGCCTGGCTGCGCAGGATCATACCGTCGTCGAGCACCCGCAGGCCGTTGGCGGCAAGCGTCGCGCCGGTCGTCGTGATGTCGACGATCAGCTCGGCGCTGCCGGCCGCAGGTGCGCCTTCGGTCGCGCCTGCGCTTTCGACGATGCGGTAATCGGTGATGCCGTGGGTCTGGAAGAACGCCCGGGTGAGATTGACGAACTTGGTCGCGACCCGCATCCGCATGTGATGCTGCTCGCGGAAGCCGGTGGTGACGTCGTCGAGATCGGCCATGGTGCGGACGTCGATCCAGGCCTGCGGCACCGCGACGACGACGTCGGCATAGCCGAAGCCGAGCCCGTCGATCAGCGACACGCGGTTGTCGGCATCGGCGATGTTCTCGCGCACCAGGTCTTCGCCGGTGACGCCGAGATGCGCGACGCCCCGCGACACTTGCGATGCGATCTCGCTCGCCGAGAGATAGGCGACCTCGACATTGTCGAGGCCGGCGATGGTGCCGCGGTAGTCGCGCGCGCCGCCGGCCTTCGACAGCTTCAGGCCCGCGCGGGCAAAGAAGGCTTCGGTGTTCTCCTGCAGGCGGCCCTTGGAGGGAACGGCCAGAACGAATGGCGCGCTCATGACTTAAGCTCCCACCTTGCGGCCGATCCTGGTCAGCGCATCCACCCAGACCGAGAAGCCGACCGCGGGAATGGGTTCAGACGATCCGAGCTGGGTCATCAGCCCGTCATAGCGGCCGCCGGCGACCAGCGGCTCGGCGCCGTTGCCGCGGTGATGCAGCTCGAATTCGAAGCCGGTGTAATAGTCGAGGCCGCGTCCGAACGCGGTCGAGAAGCGCGCCTGCTTCACGTCGATGCCGCGCGCGGCCATGAAGCCGACCCGGCTTTCGAACTGGTCGATGGCCGCGGCAAGGTCGAGCTTGGCATCATTGGTGAGCGCGCGCAGCGCGGCGATGGAATCGTCGGGGCTGCCCGATATCGACAGGAAGCGCTTGAGCACGGTGATCGCTTCGCGCGACAGCGCGCCGCCCTTCAGCGTCGATTGCTCGAGGAAGCGATCGGCGATCTCGGCGGTGGTGCGGCCGCCGACATTGGTGGTGCCCGCGATCGACATCAGGTCGGTCACGAAGGCGAGCGCGGCCTTGCGGTCGGAGCCGGCGAGGGCTGCGAGCACGCCCTCATATTCGCTGCGGGTCGCGGTGGTCGCGGCCGCCAGCCGCTCCAGATCCTGCTCCAGGCTGATCTTGCGGTTGAAATCCTTGACCAGGCGGCGGCGCCAGACCGGGTAGAGGTCGAGCGCGTCGAGCAGTGCGTTGAACAGCGCCACGTCGCCGGTGCGGATCTCGACGTCGCGGACGCCGAAGGCCGCGGTCGCCTCCAGCGCCAGGGCCAGCGTCTCGGCATCGGCCGCGGCGCGGTCCTGGCGGCCGAACGATTCGATGCCGGCCTGCAGGAATTCGCTGGCCTGGCCGCTGCGGTAACGAAACACCGGGCCGAGATAGCTGAAACCGGCCGGCTGGCCGGCGCGGCTGGAGGCGAGGTAGTCGCGGGCGACCGGAATGGTCAGGTCCGGGCGCAGGCACAGCTCCTCGCCCGTGAGGTCCGTGGTCAGGTACAGGCTCTTGCGGATGTCCTCGCCGGAGAGGTCGAGGAACGGCTCGGCCGGCTGCAGGATCGCCGGCTCGGCCCTGACATAGCCGGCCTGCGCGAACGACAAGAGCAGCGTATCCGCCCAGGCGGCGGAGCCGGCAGCATTTGAGGTGGCAGTCGCGGTCATAACAGGGGTCCATCATCCCGGTGGAACCGGGCAGGGCAAGGGGAAGGACAAGAATTGCGCAGCCCTTAGCATGGCCGATGCGCGGTTTCGACCTCCAAAGGATCAATCGCTTAACGGGGAATCAGCTGGACTTGGCTTCGGTGGTCCGGCCGCCCCAATCGCCCAGCACCGCCTGGACCAGCGCCAGCGCCGCCACGGCGGCCGTGTCGGCCCGCATGATCCGGGGACCCAGGGCCAGCCGGAGGATCTTGGGCTGCCGCAGCAGGAGGGCCCGCTCTTCCTCGGCGAAGCCCCCTTCGGGGCCGATCAGGACGTCGATACCCTGGGCGGCCTCGCGGGCGGCCTGCAGGCTCTGGACCGGGTTTTCGACTTCCGCGGCCTCATCGCAGAAGATCAGCAGCCGGTCGGCCGGGCGCTGGCTCAAAAAGCGCTCCAGGGCGACCGGTTCGGCGACGGTGGCGATGCTCAGGATACCGCACTGCTCGGCCGCCTCGACGACATTGGCCCGCATCCTCTCGGTATTGACCCGCGAGGCCTGGGTGAACCGGGTCAGCACCGGCTGCAGGGCGGCGGCGCCCATCTCGATGGCCTTCTGGACCATGTAGTCGAGCCGGGCATGCTTCAGCGGGGCGAAGACGTAGGCGAGGTCGGCAAGCCGGTCCTGCGGCCGGGTCTGCTGGAGGATGACGAGGCCGTCCGGCCGCTTGCGGCCTTCAATGGCGGCCTGCCACTCGCCGTCGCGGCCGTTGAAGGCCAAAACCTCGGCCCCGGCGGCGAGCCGCAGCACGTTGCCGAGATAATTGCTCTGGTCGCGGTCGAGCGCGACCCTGGCGTCCTGGGCAAGGGAGGCATCGACGAACAGGCGGGGAGCGCGAAAATCGTGGGCGGGCATCGTTCAAAAGTCCGATTTGGCGCCGTTATTAACCGAAAGCAGCCCTTCCGGGGGTAAATATTGCCGAACCGCTGCGTCGGCGCGCCGCGCTCTTGCCCTATTCGGCGGGTTGTTAAGCGCCGGCGGGAATCGTAAAATCGCGAGCACGCTGGTTGCGCTTCTATTGGGAAGACGCCGGACCCCGTCAGCTCCTGCCGGAGAGAATTTCTTGATGATCCGTCGTTTGATGGTTCCGATCGCTGCGGCCATGGTCACCATGGTTGCCTCAGGTGCTTACGCGCAAAGCGCGTTCCCGGCGCCGCTGCCCAATCAGGCTCCCGCCAGTTCGGCGTTTCCGCCGGTGAACGGTGCGGCGCCGACCGCGTCGGTCGGTGCGGCTCCGCAATCGTCATTTCCCGTGAACGGCGCCGCCCCGATCGGTGGCGCTGGTGCTTTCAGCGCGGCGCCGCCGACGCAGGCCGGTCCCGGCGAGGACTGCATGAAGGCGTTCATGCCCCTGCGCGAAGAGGCCGAGAAGCGCGGCAAGCTGATCAAGGCCGCGAGCGACCGTCACGCGCCGCCTGACGAGGCCTGCAAGCTGATCCGCAATTTCAGCCAGGCCGAGTCGAAGATGATCAAGTACATCGACACGCACGCCGCCAAATGCGGAATCCCGCCGCAGGTCGGCGCGCAGATGAAGGACGGCCACAAGAACACCGAGGCCATGGCGACCAAGGTCTGCAACGTCGCGACGCAGATGCAGCAGCAGCAGGCGCGCCCCGCAGGCCCGTCGCTGAGCGAGGTGCTGGGCTCGGGCTCGGCGCCTGAGGCCAATGCCGGCAAGAAGGGCGGTAGCACCTTCGACACACTCAACGGCAACGTCCTCACCCGATGAGCGACACATCCGCCCGCGTTGCCGATTCCACCGGCAACTGGGTCGATACACGCGCGCCGCAATGGGCGCGGCCTTACCTCCGCTTGTCCCGCTTCGATCGTCCGATCGGCTCTTGGCTGCTGCTGATGCCGTGCTGGTGGTCGGCAGCGCTCGCGAGCGGCATGGCGCATGACGTCCGCGGCCTGCCGCTGACCATCGTCCTGTTCTTCATCGGTGCCTTCGCGATGCGCGGGGCGGGCTGCGCCTGGAACGACATCACCGATCGCGATCTCGACGACAAGGTCGAGCGCACCCGCTCGCGGCCGCTGCCTGCGGGGCAGATCACCGTGACGCAGGCGCTGGCCTTCCTGGTCGCTCTGGCGCTGGTCGGGTTGGTCGTGCTGCTGCAGTTCAACCACTTTGCCGTCATGACCGGCATCGCCTCGCTCCTGGTCGTCGCCATCTATCCCTTCATGAAGCGCGTCACGTGGTGGCCGCAGGTCTTTCTCGGGCTCGCCTTCTCCTGGGGCGCGCTGATGGGCTTCGCCGTCACCTTCGGACGCATCGACGTCACTGCGCTGGTGCTCTATGCCGGTTCGATCGCCTGGGTGATCGGCTACGACACGATCTATGCGCATCAGGACGCCGAGGACGACGCGCTGATCGGTGTCAAATCCACCGCGCGCCTGTTCGGCGCCCATACGCATCAGGCGCTGATCCTGTTCTATGGCGTCGCGGTGATGCTGATCGGCATCGCGCTGGCCTCGGGCGATGCGCGCTGGCCGGCCTGGCTCGGGCTCACCGCCTTCGCTGCGCATCTGGCGTGGCAGATCATGCGCTTGCGGATCGACGATCCCGAATTGTGCCTGCGGCTGTTCAAGTCGAACAAATATGCGGGCCTGCTGCTGTTCGCGGGATTGCTCGCGGACGCGGCGATGCGGGCACAGCTCTCGTAGGATGCGCAGGGCGGATCAGCGAAGCGCAATCCGCCAAATTCTGTCCGAGTAGAACGCAAAGAGGCGGGTTACGCTACGGCTAACCCGCCCTGCGGCAATTGTGGCTGCCGCTCAATTCCGCGCGATGATCTCGCGTTCTTCGCGATGAACGGTGAGCTCGCGCGCCATCGCAACGCGGCGGCGCATCAGGAATTTCGGACGGCGGGCGCGGATCGCATTGGCGCGGCGGCGGCGGGCGGCGGGCTTGCGCGCGCCTTCGTCGAGCTGCGGCAGCGCGAAGATCTCGCTCCAGATCGCCCAGGCTTCATTGAGCTCGTCGCCATCGGCCCCGACCAGCAGCGGCACGGACAACGAGGGATCGCGATGCACGAGGACGAGGGCCTGCGCCTCGTCATTGCCGCGCAGCGCGACGCCGGTGAAGTCGCTGACGCGGACGTTGATCGCCATCTGCATGCCGCGGACGGCACGGCGCAGCACGACACGTTCGCGATGAAGCTCGATCTGCCTCGTGTATCCGTCGGCGCGCGGATCGTGCGCATCGAAGCGGACCGGGAGGGAAAGAGGGTCGAGCCGCAGAGAGCGGCTCGACCCGGCGGGAGCGACCCCGCATGTTGCTGTTTGACGCCTCACGGCTTTCGTTCTCCCCGCCGGGATTATGTTCCCGGTCGATGCGAGGACCTTAGCGCGCGCCCCTCCGAAACCGCTTAAAAAGGCTGGTTAACCCACCGTCACTGCTCCTCATGATTGACAAGACCTTGGCACGCATGATTGACGAGACGTTGCGCCGATGGTGCGAATCTGAGCTTTTGGCGGGCTGAAAATGCTTGAAGTCCGCGCGATCAGGGCACATCTGTGGGTTCCGGTCCCGAACCCCCGCCCCAACAGGATTTCGTTCGTGAACTCTTCACCATCCGCAAGCTCGACCACAGCCAATCGCGACCTGTTCGACCAGTCCGCGCTCTCCGATCTCGCGCAGCGGCTGGTCGAGGCGGCCAGGCGCGCGGGCGCAGACGCGGCCGATGCGGTCGCCGTGCGCGGCGTCTCGCAGGGCGTCGAGGTGCGCGACGGACGCGTCGAGGAATCCGAGCGCTCCGAGGGCGACGATGTCGGCCTGCGTGTGCTGGTCGGCCAGCGCCAGGCGGTGGTCTCGACCAACGACGTCAGCGGCGATGCCGTCACCAAGCTTGCCGAACGCGCGGTCGCGATGGCGCGCGTGGCGCCCGACGACAAATATGTCGGCCTCGCCGATCCCGCGCTGCTCGCGCGCGACTTCCCCGATCTCGACCTGCTCGATCCCGACATTCCCGCGACCAGCGAGCTCGAGCGCCGCGCGCTTACGGCCGAAGCCGCCGCGCTCGCCGTGAAGGGCGTCACGAAATCCGGCGGCGCTTCGGCCTCCGCCGGCATGGGCGGCATGGTGCTGGTCACCTCGACCGGTTTCCACGGCTCCTACTTGCGCTCCAGCCAGGGCATCTCCGCCACCGCCATCTCGGGCGAGGGCACCGGCATGGAGCGCGACTACGACTTCACCTCGGCGCCGCATGCCGCCGACCTCTTGTCACCGGAGGTCGTCGGCCGTTCCGCCGGCGAGCGTACGGTGGCGCGCTCCAACCCGCGCAAGGTCGAGACCTGCAAGGTGCCCGTGGTGTTCGATCCGCGCGTCGCCGGCTCGCTGGTCGGCCATGTCGTCGGTGCCATCAACGGCGCCTCGATCGCGCGCAAGACCAGCTTCCTGAAGGACAAGCTCGGCCAGCAGCTGTTTGCCAAGAACATCCGCATCATCGACGATCCCCTGCGCAAGCGCGGCCTGCGCTCGCAGACCTTCGACGCCGAAGGCGTCGCCGTGAAGAAGATCGCGCTGATCGACGAGGGCGTGCTGACGACCTGGCTGCTCGACTGCGCCACCGCGCGCGAGCTCGGCCTTTCCACCACCGGTCACGCCCATCGCGGCGTCTCCTCCTCGCCCTCGCCGGGCCCCTACAATCTGCATCTCGAACCCGGCACGCCGACGCCGGCCGAATTGATCTCAGACATCAAGCAGGGCTTCTACGTCACCGATCTGATCGGCTCGGGCGTCAACGGCGTCACCGGCGATTACAGCCGCGGCGCCTCCGGCTTCTGGATCGAGAATGGCGAGATCACCTATCCCGTCAGCGAGGTGACGATCGCCGGCCATCTGTTCGAGATCTTCAAGTCGATGCAGCCGGCGAACAATCTCGAATTCCGCTACGGCATCAATGCGCCGACGGTGCGCATCGAGGGCTTGACGCTTGGCGGACGCTGACGCGAACGACACGATCCTGACCCGCGATGCCGCGCTGCTGCAGGACACGGTGCGGGAAGCGGGCGCACTGGCGCAGTCGATGTTCCGCACCGAGCTGAAGAAGTGGATCAAGGGCGCATCCTCGCCGGTGTCGGAAGCCGACATCGCCGTCAACGATCTCCTCGAAACGCGCTTGCGCAGTGCGACGCCGGATTATGGCTGGCTCTCGGAGGAGAGCGCCGACGACGCAGCCCGGCTGTCGCGGCGGCTGACCTGGATCGTCGATCCCATCGACGGCACGCGCAACTACCTCAACGGCCATGACGATTGGTGCGTCAGCGTCGCGCTGGTCGAGGATGCAACGCCCGTGCTCGGTGCAGTGTTCGCGCCTGTGAGCGGCGAGTTCTTCTTCGCCGCGCGCGGACGCGGCACGACGCTCAACGACGTCCCGGTGCGGGCGACGGGCGGAGCCGAGCTGGACTTCGCCCGCGTCGCCGGGCCGAAACCCCTGGTCGAGCGCCTGAAGCCCTCGCTCGGCGACATCCAGCTGCATCCGCGAATCGGCTCGCTGGCGCTGCGCCTGTGCCGGGTCGCCCATGGCGCGCTGGATGCGGCTTTTGCGGGCGGCAACAGCCATGATTGGGACCTTGCGGCGGCCGATTTGATCGTGCAGGAAGCCGATGGTAGGATGAGCGACCTCTCCGGAGAACCCATCCTCTATAACCGCCGGGAAGTGGCGCACGGGGTGCTGGTGGCAGCGGGGCGCGATCGTCATGCGGGCATTGTCGCGCATTTTCGAGATCGCCCCTTGGCCTGAAGCGCCCGTCGTCGTGCTCGTCGAACACTGCTTTGCCGGGCCGCCCGCTAGGAACAGAACTCATGCCAGATAGTGCCCAGCAACAACTGCTCCACCTCGTCATCGGCGGCGAGCTCGTCGATCTCGAGCAGAACGTCTTCAAGAATCTCGACGACGTCGAGATCGTCGGCCTCTACCCGAATTATGCGACCGCCCACGCCGCCTGGCGGGCCAAGGCGCAGAGCACGGTCGACAATGCGCAGATGCGCTATTTCATCGTCCATCTCCATCGGCTGCTCGACCCCAATCAAGAACCGGCACGTTGAAAAAACTGCTTCGCAATACGCTGCGAAGCAGCTGGTTTCAGCGTGCCGTCGGATTTCTGGCGGCCGAATATCTGCGTCTGGTCTGGCGCACCAACAAGTTCACGTTCGATCCGCCCGATGTCTATGACATCGTCGAGCCGCAGATCCCGGCGATCTTCGCGTTCTGGCACGGCCAGCATTTCCTCACGCCCTTCATCAAGAACAAGGACTCCTACCGGGCCAAGGTCCTGATCTCCCGGCATCGCGACGGCGAGTTCAACGCCATCGCGGTGGAGCGGCTCGGCATCGGCCTGATCCGCGGTTCCGGCGATCATGGCAGCGCCTTCCACCGCAAAGGCGGCGTCGGCGCCTTCAAGGAAATGGTGCGGACGCTGCAGGACGGTTGTAATGTCGCGCTGACCGCCGATGTCCCCAAGCGCGCGCGCGTGGCGGGACTCGGCATCATCATGCTGGCACGGGAATCCGGGCGGCCGATCATGCCTTTCGCGATGGCGACCAGCCGCTTCATCCGGCTGAAGAACTGGGACCGCACCACCATCAATCTGCCGTTCGGGCGGGGCGTCCTGGTCGGCATCAAGGAAATCCACGTGCCACCGGATGCGGATGCCGCCACGATGGAAGCGCTGCGGCTGGAGCTGGAAGAGACCTTGAACGAGGCGACCCGGCGCGCCTATGCGCAACTCGGCCGTCCGGGGCCTCAAGATGCCTAAATCGCTGCCCATTGCGTTGCCGATCACGCTGCGGATGTACCGGCGCCTGGCCTCCGGCCTGGTGCCGCTTGCGCCCGCGCTGATCAAGCGGCGGCTGAAGCAGGGCAAGGAAGATCCCGCGCGCGTCGGCGAGCGGCGCGGTCTGTCGCGGGACGTGCGGCCGCACGGCCCGCTGGTCTGGATCCACGGTGCCAGCGTCGGCGAGGTGCTGGCCGCGGCGGCGCTGATCGAGCGTTTGCGCGATCTCAATCTGCGCATCCTGCTCACCTCGGGCACCGTCACCTCGGCCGCGGTGGTCGCCAAGCGCTTTCCGCCCGACGTCATCCATCAATACGTGCCGTATGATTCTCCGCGTTATGTCGCGCGCTTCCTCGATCACTGGAAGCCGTCGCTGGCGCTGTTCATCGAATCCGATCTGTGGCCGAACCTGATCCTGGCGGGCGCCGCGCGCCGCGTGCCGATGGTGCTGATCAACGGACGGATGTCGCCGCGCTCCTTCCCGCGCTGGCGGCGCATGCACGGCACCATCTCGGCGCTGCTGTCGCGGTTCGACATCTGCCTGGCGCAGTCGAAGATCGATGCCGAGCGCTTCGCCGCGCTCGGCGGCCGCGACGTCGCCACGACAGGGAATCTCAAGCTCGACGTGCCGGCGCCGCCGGCCGATCCCGCCAAGCTCGAGCGGCTGATGGCGATGACGCGCGGGCGGCCGATTATCGTCGCGGCCTCGACCCATCCGGGCGAGGACGAGATGCTGGTCGCCGCGCATCGCAGCCTCGTCGGCTTCTTCCCGCAGCTCCTCACGGTGATCGTGCCGCGGCATCCCGATCGCGGCTCCTCGATCGCTGGCCTGATCACGGCCTCCGGCCTGACGCCGGCGCTGCGCTCGCGCGAAGAACTGCCGGGCGCGACCACCGACATCTATGTCGCCGACACCATGGGCGAGCTCGGCCTGTTCTACCGCCTCTCGCCGATCGTGTTCATGGGCGGGTCGCTGATCCGCCACGGCGGACAGAATCCGATCGAGGCGATCAAGCTCGGCGCCGCCATCGTCCATGGTCCGCACGTCTTCAACTTCACCGATGTGTTCGAGGCGCTCGATGCGAGCGGCGCGGCGCGGCAGGCCGATAATCAGGAAGCGCTGGTCAAGCAGCTCGGCCAGCTGCTGGCCGATCCCGCTTTGCGCGAGACAATGCAGCGCGCCGGCACCGGCGTGGTCGAGCGGCTCGGCGGCGCACTGGATCGCACCATGACGGCGCTCGAGCCCTATCTGCTGCAATTGCGCATCGAGATGGGGGCCGCCAATGCGTGAGCCGGCCTTCTGGTACCGGCCACGTTCTCTTCCGTCCTATGCGTTATGGCCGCTCGGCGCGCTCTACGGCGCGATCACCGAACGGCGCATGCTGCGCGAGGGCAAGGATGCCGGCATCCCCGTGATCTGCGTCGGCAATTACCATGTCGGCGGCGCCGGCAAGACGCCGACCGTGCTGGCGCTGACGAAGCTGTTGCGCGGGCTCGGCGAAACGCCTGTGGTGCTCAGCCGCGGCTATGGCGGGCGCCTGAAAGGCCCCGTCATGGTCGGCCGCGACCGTCACACCGCCGCCGATGTCGGCGACGAGCCCTTGATGATGGCGCGCGACGTCCCGGTCGTGGTCGCGCGCGACCGCGTCGACGGTGTTGCGCTGGCGAAGTCGCAAGGCGCCACCGTCATCCTGATGGACGACGGTTTCCAGAACCCGCGCCTGCTCAAGGATGCTTCGCTGATCGTGATCGACAGCGAGCGCGGCCTCGGCAACGGCCAGGTGTTCCCGGCAGGCCCGTTGCGCGCGCCGCTGCAGGCCCAGCTTGCGCGCACCGACGCGCTGGTGCTGATCGGCGACGGCCGCGCCGCCAACGATGTCGCCGCCGAGCTCGCCAAGCGCAACAAGCCCGAGCTGCGCGCACGGTTGAAGCCGGATGCGGGCTCGCTCGCGCAACTGCTCGGCCGGAAGGTGTTCGCCTTCGCCGGCATCGGTGATCCCGAACGCTTCTTCCGCACCCTTCGCGCTGGCGGCATCGACGTCGCGCGCACGCGCGCCTTCGCCGATCACCACATGTTCTCGCGCGAGGAGATCGCAGCCCTCGCGGCGGAGGCCCTGCGCGAGCAGCTCACGCTGGTGACGACGGAAAAAGATCTCGCACGCCTGCGCGGCAGAGAGGGCGTGCCTGACGACATCGTGCCGTTTGCCGTCCATCTCGAGTTCGACGATCCCGCCGCGCTGCGCCAGTTGATCGGCGACCAGCTCTACAAGGCGCGCGAGCGAAGATTCGGCAGGCGATGATCTCCTAGGAAGGCAAGGCTATTCCGCGAAGATTGCGCCTCGCGCTTTCCTGCGCGAACGCAACGTGTGATGGCGAATGAACTGGCGCGATGCGATGTGTGAACCGAGCTGTCATGTCGCGGGCGACAAAGTCTCTTCCGCACGTCCGGGAGTTGATGTAGCCTTTCATGAGAGCCGTCACCGGGACGTGCCGAACTCCCGGAAATTATCGACGGCGTTTATGCCCACGGCGGGCATGTATCTTCATCATTTCAGGTGCGACGGCCGTAACGACCAGCTCGGAACGGCATGAAGAGGTATTGCTAAGAGTTCAGAGGAGAACATGCCATGCATTTTTGCCTCACCGGACAATACACACCACGCGCGCTCAACGCTATCTTGGAAAATCCCACGACCAATCGCCAGGAGGCCGCCAGGAAGCTCATTGAAGCCGCCGGCGGAAAGCTGATTTCGATGTACAGCGTTGCGGCCGACGGCCCAGGCGTTCTGGTGATTTTCGATGTGCCTGATCCGGGCGTGGCTCCGGCCATTTCCGGACTGACCGTTACGGCAGGCACCCTGCAGAACGTGAAGCTGACCCGGTTGTTCACGCAGGACGAGATCAAGCAGGTCCGCCAGAACGCGGCGAAGCTGCGTGCTTCATATACTCCGCCCGGAGGCTGACTCCGGATCTCGAGCGAAGCCGCCGCAGGCGTTGCAGGCGGCGGCAACGCTCACATCAAGGGATCAATCACGTCTGCAAGCCGAAGGTCTGGCGTCCATCGACGAACGATGTAATACGATGCGTGCTGCGTCCGGTGCCATGGGTCGGATTGAAACGTGCTTGCCAGCGGCCGCGGTTCTCCGCGGCGATCGTGCTTCAGCAGTCAGTTATGCTCACCACGCCCCAGCGGCCATCATTCCGATAATGGTCAGGCACGAGAGGCAGGCCACCATGACAGTATAGTATTCGGGTGTATTCATTGCAGGCTCCCAAACTGTTGCCAATTGCTTGGTCATTGCTACGCGGGAGAGGTTGCCCGTGGTCGGGCCGCTTCAGTGCGGCGCGCGGTAATCGGGTTTGCGATGCATGTGCATCTTGTCATCGTCCTTCCGATCTGCAGGATGATGATCCGCGTCCGGAGCCTGAGCGCGTTCAGTCGCGATCAGAAGCTGTTTCCGCATTTCAGCAAGACGGGCGCGACAATATTCACGATAGAGCAACTCTAATATGGCGGGCATGATCATCCCCATCGTTTGGCTTGATATTCCGCCGCGAATTTTCTTGGTGAACGTAGCCGTCCAGATGGCGCTTCGATATGAGCCCGTTCACAGACTGCGCCAATTCCAAAGCTCAATGGTCGGTTGGTTGGCTTGATTGTCTGCGCGATAAAAGGAGCAGGGCCAGTTACCTAACACGCAACTATAGCAGCCCTCTGTTTCACCAAGACTTCGTCGAACAACTTAAGGGCGCCGAATCGCAACGAAGAATCCAACCACAGCGCGAAATGACTAACCACTGAGTGCGCGCATTGCTCGATGCAACGCGGAGCGGCGTGGCGGAGATCATCGGCGGTGAGGCTGGCAAATCACGCGCGCGCATATCGTCGCAATTGACACACCCTTATCGATGCTCGTGTCGACCTGGTTGCCGCACGCCGCCATTCAGCCGGCATTCATGGCCAGGCTCTTATCGATAGAGCTGCGTCCAAGGAGAGGTCAGATGAAATTGCGGTCCGCGCTTCTTACCGCCAGCCTCATGTGTCTGCCGGTGGTGCCCGCCCTTGCTCAGACATCCGCACCACCTGCCGCCGCTCCGACCGCCACCGTGCCGGTTCCCGCGACCAAGCGCGTAACGTGCCTTGCCACGACGGCGAGCCTGAAAGGGCAGGACAAGCGCGACCAGCTGCAGCTCTGCCTGGCGCAGGCGCGCGTCGACTGCCTGAAGCAGGCGATCGATCAGAAGATCGTCGGTGAATCCAGGAAGAGCGCGATCAAGACTTGCATGGGCGGCGATGCACCCGAGTCGCAATAGGCGAACGAGATTGACGACGGGATCACGAGTCCTGCGGTCTCGGCGCGCCGGGAAAATGCCGCTGCAGCACGGCGGCAGGCGTGGCGTAGGCCTCCTGCAGGTCGACGCTCCAGTATTTCAGCTCGTCGAGCGGAATCCGCGCGTCGGTGATGGCGCAGCGCACGAAGGTCCCCGGCGAGATCACGCGGAAATCGCCGTCGAGATATTGCACCTGCGCTTCGCCATGGCCCGAAGGGCCGAACTTGTTCAGCACGGTCGAAAGTCTCCGTGGAAGGCCGCCCTCGAGGAAACCCCTGGAGGGCACGATGTGTTGGCCGGGATGTAGCATAGATAGGGCGGCTTGTCCGCCCGGTAAACCCACCGGTTTGTGATGTTTTGCCGCCGTTTCCGCATGATAGTTCTGGCGCGAAGGATCGCCGGTTCCGGCAGCTCCCTACGGCAGAGTCCGATGCGCCTTCGACTGACCGCCTTGTTCGTGATGCTCGTGATGTCGGCCGCGCATGCCGCGCCGGCGCCGCTAGCAGTCGAGATTCCGCTGGCGTCGGGCGTCCTCCATGCGCAGCTCTACAAGCCCGAGGGAGCAGGCCCGTTTCCGACCGTGATCGCGCTTCACGGCTGCGGCGGGCTCGGCGGCCATTCCGATTCCATCCTGCCGCGCTATCGCGACTGGGCCGAGCGCCTGCTCAGGGCCGGCAACGCCGTGCTGTGGCCCGACAGCTACGGCTCGCGCGAGCTCGGGCCGCAATGCCGCGTCAAGGAGATGCACGTCAAGGCGCGGCGTGAGCGCGTCGCCGACATCGCGGCGAGCCGGGCCTGGCTGATGCAGCAGAGCTGGGTGGCGCGCGACCGCGTCAGCCTGATGGGCTGGGCCAATGGCGCGAGCGCGCTGCTCTGGGCCGTGCGTCCGCAGAGTGCCGCGCGGGATCTCGGTCCGGATTTCCGTGCTGCCGTCGCGTTCTATCCCGATTGCCGGATCTCGGCCGGCCTCGGCTGGAGCACGCGCGTGCCCACCCTGGTGCTGATCGGCGCCGATGACGACGTCTCGTCGCCGCCCGCCTGCCGCCAGATGGTGGAGGGCGCGCATGGCCGTAGCGCGCTCGCGCGCATCGTGGTCTATCCCGGCGCCTATCACGATTTCGACCGCGCCAACACGCCGCTGCACGCAGCTGGCAGCAATGATGCCGGCGCGCCCGAGCGCGGCCATCTCGGCACCAACGCGCAGGCGCGCGCGGAATCGCAGAAAGAGGTGGCGGAGTGGCTGGCGCGGTAATTTCGTAGCCCGGATGGAGCGCAGCGAAATCCGGGACAGTGCAACGTAGGGCACGATCCCCGGATTGCGCTGCGCTCCATCTGGGCTACGGCCCACGTGAAGCGGGGCCGCCCGAGGAACAACGTCGAGCGGACAGCCCCGCATCGACCACCGCCCTGCACTAGGAATGGCCGACCGGGAATCTACGGATCGCGCGTGCCAGCGGTTTCAGCGCGTGACGGCGCCTTAGTTCGACCACGATGTCGATTAAACGAAAGCTCCATGCGCAACCGCATCACGCTCTTCTCCGCACTCGTCGCCTTCACCGTCGCGATCTTCCTGTACGAGGCCCACGCCGGCGCCCCCCAGCGCGCATCGGAGCATTGCGGCTTCTGGACCACGATCGACGCGGGATTGTCCTGCCGCTAGGGCTCGCCGTGTCCACGCGCGCCGCTATTGGCGGCGAATGACACTGAGCGTGAAACGGTCATCGCCTCAGAACAGGCTGCCCTGATCCACCGGCTTGGCCACGCGCTTCGGCGCAGGCTTTGCGTCCGTTGCAGCCGGCTTCGCCTGCGCCGGCGCGCGCTTTGTCGCCGGCGCCGGCCGATCCGCATCCGCGGTCGCCGCAACACGTCCATCGGCGAACTCGATCTCGAGCCGCGCGTTCGGTCCGACGCTATCAGCCGCATGCAGCGGATGGCCCGCCTCGTCGCGCACCAGCGCAAAGCCGCGTGCGAGCACGCTGCGATAGGACAAGGCCGACAGCAGCTTGCCGCTGTTCTCGACGCGGGCCTCCAGCCGCTGCAGCAGCGTGAGCAGCGCGCGGCCGGCGCGCTCTGAGAGGCGATGCGTGCGCTCGCGCTGGCGCGCAATCGCGTTGCGCAGCGCCTGCGCATTGGAGAGCTTTGAGGCGCGCAGGCGCACCTCGAGCCCCGCAAAGCGGTCGCGCCGCCGGCGTAGCAGCGAGCGCGCGGAGAGGCCGAGCCGTTCGCCGCACACGGTCAGGCGATGATCGGCCTGCGAAATCTGGCCGTGCAGCACGCGCAGCGTCAGCTTCGCGCTGGCCGCGGTGAACCTGCGGAAATGCGCATGCGTGTTGGCCTTGAGGCAGCGGGGCAGGGAGGCGCCCGCCGAATCCAGCCGTTGCCGGGGAATGGCGAGCAGATCGCCGGCCGCCGGCAGCGCGCGCGCGGCGGCGCGCAACTCGCTGCGGCGGCTTTCCTGCGCGCGCATCCAATAGGCGCGGGTGCGGCGCCCGAGATCGGCGACCTCGACGAAGAGATCGCTGCGCACCGGCACCGCCATCTCGGCCGCCGCCGTCGGCGTCGGCGCGCGCTTGTCGGCGACGAAGTCGATCAGCGTGATGTCGGTCTCGTGTCCCACCGCCGAGATCAGCGGGATCATGCTCTCGGCCGCCGCGCGGACCACGATCTCCTCGTTGAACGACCAGAGATCTTCCAGCGAGCCGCCGCCGCGCGCGACGATCAACACATCGGGCCGCGGAATCCTGCCGCCTTCCGGCAGCGCGTTGAAGCCGCGGATCGCGGCCGCGATCTGCTCGGCCGAGCCTTCGCCCTGCACCTTCACCGGCCACACCAGCACGCGGCGGGGGAAGCGGTCCTCCAGCCGATGCAGGATGTCGCGGATGACGGCGCCGGTCGGCGAGGTCACCACGCCGATCACCTCTGGCAGCCACGGCAGCAGCTGCTTGCGCGCCTCGTCGAACAGGCCTTCGGCGGCGAGCTTCTTCTTGCGCTCCTCCATCAGCGCCATCAGCGCGCCGATGCCGGCCGGCTCCAGCGCCTCGATCACGATCTGGTATTTCGAGGAGCCCGGATAGGTCGTGAGCTTGCCGGTGGCGATCACCTCCAGCCCCTCCTGGGGCTTGAAGCGCATGCGGCCGTGCACGCCCTTCCAGATCACCGCCTCGATCTTGGCGCTCTCGTCCTTGAGCGCGAAATAGCAATGGCCGGAGGAGTGCGCCCCGCGAAACCCCGAGATCTCGCCGCGGACCCGGACATGGCCATAGGTGTCCTCCACCGTCCGCTTCAGGGACTGCGAGAGCTCGGACACCGTGAATTCGAAGGCGTTGTTCAGTTGTTCCGCGGGCAGCATCGGGCAAACGATTCGGCATTTTGGGGTCAGACCCACGTTTAAGGATTTTCACCGCGCGGCGCCAATCCCGGGCTTGATCGGAAGAGTACTCTGTAATATAGAGTTCTCTATTGATTTTGATCCATTGGGAGTTTGCGTCATGGCAATGCGATTGCTGCGCGGCGTTTTGAGCGGCGTGAAATGGGCCCTGTGTGCGGTCGGCGGCGTGGCGCTGATCCTGACCGCGATGATCGCAACCCCGCTGCAGCGGCCGCCCGAGATGCGCTCGGTCTCGGAATCGACCAAGGGCATCGACTGGTCCACGCTGCCGCAACTCGAGCGCTTCCAGGCACGCGACGGCACCTGGATCGGTTATCGCCATTACGCACCGATCGGCGCTGCGGCAGGCCGCGGCGCGATCTTCATCCATGGCTCCTCCGGCTCCAGCGGCACCGTCAACCACGCGCTGACCCACGCGATGTCAGCGCATGGGGTGGAGACCTGGGCGCTCGACATCCGCGGCCATGGCGGCTCCGGCACTCGCGGCGATATCGGCTATGTCGGCCAGCTCGAGGACGATCTCGTCGATTTCGTCGCGGAAGTTCGCAAGACCGCGCCGGATCTGCCGCTCACTTTGGTCGGCCATTCCGCCGGCGCCGGCTTCTCGCTGCGCGTCGCCGCGACCCCGATCATGCAGGACATGTTCGTGCGCACCGTGCTGCTCGCGCCCTATCTCGGCTATGACGCACCGACCAACCGGCCCAATGCGGGCGGCTGGGCCAATTTCAACGTCCCGCGCTTCTTCGGCCTGAGCGCGCTGCGCAAGCTCGGCATCGACTGCTGCGCGCAGCTTCCGGTGCTGGCGCTGGCGGTGCCGGCGACCTCGGCGAAATATCTCACCTCGATCTATTCCGATCGCCTGACCCGCAATTTCTCAACGCGCGGCTATCGCATAGATCTTCCCTTGACGACGCGCCCGATCACGATCTTTGGCGGCGCCGAGGACGAGATGATGATCTCGGACAAATACGCGGAAGCCGTGCACGCGGTGAAGCCGTCGGTCGACGTCAAGATCATCGACGGCATCAACCACATGGGCATCGTCACCAATCCCAAGGCGATCTCCGTCATCGCCGAGGACGTCGCAACGCGCGGAGCAGGCCAGTCATGATCGACAGCAAGGAGGCGTCCGCGGCGCTGGCCGATATCGACGACATCGTCCAGCGCCTGAAGCAATCGCAGCTCTACGAGCTTGCGAGCCTGGCTGCGGTGTGGTGGGGCGTGCTGGTGTTCGCGGCCAATCTCGTCACCTGGCTGTGGCCGGCCTATGCGGGCTACGCCTGGGTCGCCACCGATGTCGTGGGCGTCGGCGGTCTCGTCGTGCTGCGTGTGCTCAATCCGCCGCAACATCCCAACGGCAGCGCGGCCGGCATCAGGATGCTCCTGGTGCTCGCGCTGTTCTTCGCCTTCGGCTACCTCTGCACTGACGTGATCGGCCATTTCGGCCCGCGCCAGCTCGGCACGTTCTGGCCGCTCTATTTCATGCTGTTCTATACGATGGCGGGCCTGTGGTTCGGCCATGCCTTCCTGGCGATCGGCCTCGGCATTTCCGCGCTGACCCTGATCGGCTTCTTCTACATCGGTGAAGCCTTCCCGCTCTGGATGGCCTTCGTCAACGGCGGCGGCCTGATCCTCGGCGGCGTCTGGATGCGGCGGATCTAGCGCGATGGCCGAGCTCGACGACATCATCCACCAGCCGCTGCGCCTGAAGATCATGGCGGCGCTGAATGCGCTGCCGGTGGGCACGGGCCTGGAATTCGCGCGGCTGAAGAAGCTGACCGGCGCGACCGACGGCAATTTAGGGGCGCATATCGAGACGCTGGCGAAGGCGGGGTACGTTTCGGTGGAGAAAGCGTTCGTGGGCAAGAAGCCGCAGACGACGGTGACGGCGACGGCGGCAGGGCGCGGGGCGTTCGCGCGGCATGTGGCGACGTTGCAGGAGATTATTGCGGGGAGGCAGGCTACATAGAACCCCATTCTCCCGCAAGGGGAGAGGGCATAGCGAGTGGCACGCGATCCCCGGCAAGCCCCTCTTGCCCCCGGGCGTGACGTAGAGAGGGGTTACACCGCCCAACGAGAAAACCTGGTTACCCCTGGCGCCGACCAAAGTCGGTGCCCGCGTTGGTAGTATTGTTAGGGTCGCTCTGCTTTACTGGAGTCCTACAGGTCCTCCGGCCGAAATCCTGAGTTCTCCCGATGGCGATGCCCCGCAAGCGCAAAAGTCGAATCGATGGCACCGAGCATTATCGGTTCAAAATCGACGCCTACACCCCAGCGACGATTCCGATGGCGCGCCTCGCTCAATACATGGAGCAGTTGGCGGCGCTTCTCGGTGAGCGCGATGGCGTACACTTTCGCGGCCTCACCAAGGGCAGCACCGTCCTAAATGCGCGCGTTGATCGAGAGGCCGCACCCAAGGTTCACGACCGGGTCGTCGCGGTGCGAGCTGGAGACGCGAGCGTTGAAGCCCAGCGGGCTTTCAACGCATTGAACACGCTCCTCCGGGCGGACAACGCTGTCGGAGTCCTGCGCGATGCAGCGCCGCGTGGCGCGGTCGTCATCCGCTTTCCCGGCCGCGATCAGACGGAAGAAAAGTTCATCGTTCGTCAGCAAGGCTCGATTGACGGTTTTGTCACCGGGATTCGCGGCAGGGATGCGACCATCCACGTCACGTTGCAGTCCGAAGGCAGGCAGATCAGCGGCTGCGAGACCACGCGCGCCGTCGCAAAGCAGCTCGGGGCAAAGCTCTTCGAACCTGTGAGGCTCTTCGGAAAGGGCCGCTGGGTGCGCGATGGCGATGGCGAGTGGACGCTCGAACATTTCCGCATCGAGAGCTTCGAGGCGCTTCAGGACAGCTCATTGACCGATGCCCTCGCGACACTTCGCGACATCCCAACGGAATGGGGTGACGACGCTTACAACGAGCTGGTCGCAGGACGGAAGGGACCGGGGAGCAACAAGAATGGTGGTCATTGACTCCACCAATCTGCTGCTGCTTCTCCGGCCAGGGACCCCCGTACCGGGTGGTCGCGACGGCAAGGCTGTAGAACGCGCAAAGGAGCGCATCGAATACTTGGTGCATCGGTTGAGCAAGGCGAAGGCGCGAATCATCATCCCGGCGCCAGCGCTCAGCGAGGCTCTCGTGAAGGCGGGAGCCGCCGCGTCGCTGCAGATCGTCGAGGAGCTGCAGAAACACGCCGTGTTCAGCATCGAGCCTTTCGACACGCGCGCCGCGCTGGAGGCGTCGGCGATGTCACGCGCGGCCCTCGCTGGTGGCAACAAGAAAGGGAAATCAACGGCACCATGGCAAAAGGTGAAGTTTGATCGTCAGATCGTCGCCATAGCCAAGGTCCACGGCGCGACTGAAATCTATTCGGACGATGACGACGTCGTGGCTCTCGGCGAGCAAGCTAAGATCAAGGTCATTCGATTGGCGGCCCTGCCACTGCCGCCTGAAAAAGATCAGCTCGACTTCTTGCTGGAGCCCGACGCCGACGTAGAAGCCACGTCTAGCGATGAAGGCTGACGCGGTCGCTTCAACAAAGTGTTTAAGCAAAGCCAGCACGACAATCGAGACCGAGACGCATGACCGATAGCGGCGAAGCACAGCTCGACACCGATATTATCTTTATCGACACGGAAACCTTTGTTCGGGAAAAGTTTGACTGGAATTCCGTTGCGTTCTCTCGGCTCAAGGAGCTTGTCAAGGCAGGGCATCTGCGCGTTTTGACAACGAGCATTACAAAAAAGGAGGTGGCAAGAAAGCAACAGGAGGCGCTGGATAACGCGGCAAAATCTGTAAAAAAGCACGAAGTCATACTCGGCCAATTAGGGGGCTCGGTAGCGACAGAAGCAATCAACTCGCCAAGCGCCGCAGCCGCATTGGAGGCGTTGTTCGAGAAGTTCCTCGAAGATGTCAAAGCGCGCGAGATTCCACTGCAAGCTGACCTCGAAAAACTGTTCGACGATTACTTTGCACAGACGCCACCATTTAGCGGTGGGAAAAAATCAGAATTCCCCGACGCGGTCGTTCTAATATCTCTGCGCAAATGGAGAGCGGACCGTCATCAGAAGATCTACGTAATTTCCGGCGATCCAGACATGAAGGCCGCTTGTGGCGAAGGCAGTGACTTGCTCCACGTCGAGCGGCTTGCTGACGTAATCTCAATGGCGACAGTTACAAAGCAGGTCCATGACGATCTGCTGAAGTTTCTTGCTGAAAGTGAACATCTTGCGTTGAGCCTGTCAGACGAACTCATGGGTAGTAAGGTCAAAATTACAAAGTTGTACTGGATGGACGATATTGATGACGCATCCGGAATAGTCAGGGACGTGACGGATTTTAGCATCATCCATTTAAACGTAATCTCGAAAGAGCAGAACGCCTTTGAATGCGAGATTGAAGTCGAAATCTGCCTTAATATCGAATTCACCGTCGAAGTCAGCAGACGATCCGGGTTCGAGGACTACGACCCCAGTTACACGCTTTATGAGACCGAGCCCGTAATCTTATACTTGTACCCAGTCGTCGTTGTTCGTTTCGACACAGCAAAACCGAACGACACCGAAATCGAGTCGGTTTATGTCAGTTCCGATATTGAGGTTGAGGCGGGCGACGTTGATGTGATTAAAAACGCCCATCGCCATCGGTATTAAAGCGACGAGGAACGCTAAATAGCTGTTCGGCCGCGTTCTGCTACCATCGGCGGCATGAGCCCGCACCATCAATGACACTTCCAAGCTGGTAATTACGGCGACAATGCACTAACTGGCATCAACTGCGCCGGCTTGGAAATTAGTGCACTGTCACCGTAATAGCTGTAATGGCTGATCGTGGCGCCGCAAACTGACGGCTCGAGCCGGCCAGGCGAGATCAACTCTCTTCTGCCTCTTCTTCCTCATCTGTTGATCGCAGAAACGGTGCAAGGTTCTGTGACGCGCGTTGCCTTATTCGGAACCGAGACAAAGGAGGCGAATTCTCAGCCGCTAACATTAATTCCGCCGCCACGGCATTCAGCCAGTCGCACTCCGGCTCCAATTTATTTCTAAGCAAGCCTGTTTCATAACGAAATTTAAGTGCCGAGAAGACCGTGCCCTGAGCATCGGGCGACAGGCTCAGCAATGCATCAACAAACTTCTTAGCCGGGATGGCTGCTAAGATTGGAGTATCCCAATAGATCGCAGCTTGTACATTATTTGCGGTAATGAGCTGGAGGAATGAAGAGGGGTCAACTTTCATCTTCTCCAATAATGCCTCGCCATGTACAGGTAGGCGCTTGGCTTTCACCTGTTCAACGAGCTGTTCGTAGCGCGCAAAAATCGTTCGAAATTCCGGAGTGTCGGCCAAGGTTACTTGATGATCGAAGCAATAGACGCTGCCTGATTTGAGTAGGTCGCGTAGGTTCCTTTCTTCGATTAATTCGGCCTTCATGAGGTCATCCAGACAGTTCTTGCACTCTTCTACGATGATGCTTTTTGGAAGACTGATTGCATGTATCTCGCTGAAGAAAAGTCGAAGACCAAAGATGTGGAGCATCTCATCGTTGTTGCCAAATTTTTTTTCCCGGAATTGGTTTTCGATCTTTGAGATCGCCTCCAAGTACTGCTCGTCTGTGACCTCCCATCCCTTCCATGCCGTGAGCCATGGTGGTTCGCTTTTGGACGTGAAGTATCGACTGTTGTCGATCGATCTGCGTGCGTCGGCTTGATCGAGCCAGCCCTCAAACAGCATAGTTTCCAGTTGTTTCAAGTTCAGGGGGGACTTGCTTACTCCAGTCATGGGGTACTGCGTAGCAATTCTCCCAGCGACGCTAGTGTCCTTCGAGTCGCGCTCCCTCATCAGGCGGACGACCTCGCTGACAGCCAACGAGGGAAACTCATCTCTGCTGATGCGACCTGCTCGGACTTCGATGGCGAGCATGAGGACTACCTTGAATAGCGCTTCCATTGCATGATTGTTCGACCAGTGTTCTTCGCTCAAGCATCCTGCCAATCTCTCGTAGTCCCATAATGCATGCTTCAGCAGGCGTAAGTTGTTGGTGTTCGATCTGATGTGAATATCTAACGCGGCGTCCAATTGAGTTTGCAGAAGCGATTTGGCGCGCTCGTGCCGAATGTCTACGAGGAAAGATTTCAGCGCTTCTTCAGCCGAGGATCTGACTTCGAGTGTCTGACCGATCAATTTCTCTTTGATTAGCGTGTAGCTCTTTGCGCCAATGTTCGTTTCAATTTGGCTCTCGGTCTCTTGATCGCTCTTGTTTTGCGAGTGGAGCTTTTCGCGCGCATATAGCTCAGCCTCATTTGCAATTATAATCGTCTTGAAAGAGTTGTGTTCAACAAAGCTGTTTATGTAGCCGAGAACATCCGAAATGGGCATCGAACATCGTTCTAGATCGTCGAAAACTAGAAGAGCGTCAGAGGGGGTTTTTAGGTATTTTGAAAGATCAATGTCGGGAATTGATGAATCCACTTTCAGTTCGTCTTTGCCGTCTAGATCTATCTTTAGTCCTGCCTTGAGGCTTCCTTTCACAATGTTCCAGCCGATCTTCATCGTTTTGGAAGAGAGTACTGGGTGAAGCTGTCGAAAAAGTTCATCATCTACTTCTTGGGTTGAGGTCATCCCATATAGGGAAACACGCAAAGGTCGAAACGGCCGGTCTTCTTTTTGGGCTTGATCTTTCGCTTCATCAATGAATCGCTTTACGAGTGTCGTTTTTCCGGCGCCCCACGGCCCGGTAATAAGAACCGCGAAATCAAATTTGTTGGCAGGCTCGCAGTAGTAGCGAAGATAATTCACTACGTGCTCGTTCGGTCCTTGCGTACTCACTTCTAGCTTCCTCTCTCTTCTGACTCAGGCGATGCCTGTTCGCGGCGTTGGGCGAGGGTGGCTATGACCGCATCAAGGTGCGGCCGGTGTGGTTCGACAAATCGTCAATCGGTAGTAGTTTCGAGATGAGACGTTCGTGGCGAATGGCTATGATCCTGACGCCATGCAGGAGGGAACGATGCCGGAAATAAGCAAGCCAGGTAAGTCGGTTTATATGGAGGTCGGTGTTTGGTGGGATCCGGATCAGGGCCATATTCACGTAACTGCGAAGAATGTCCCAGGCTTCCATACGACGGTCAGTCCGGATGCCTCTAGTAAGCGCGGGCATCCCAACCTATTCATGAAGCTGGCGAAAGTTCTTCGCGATAACGGTGCGCCACACCCCGAGATTAAGGAGCAGACCGATATCTAGGCTCCCAAGGGGGCTCGGTGAACGGCTGCCTCTCGCGGGATGGCTTGCGGCTTCGCCGCGCCCCGGAATGACGGGGGAATCGGATGTCGCACCCCTTCACACCCACCCCGATTCGTGCGACGTCCGGCCCCAGCAAAACCCCTCATCCCGAGCCCTCGATGCACATTCTCCTCCTCGGTTCCGGCGGCCGCGAACATGCTCTGGCGTGGAAGATCGCAGCCTCCCCCCTGGTGACCAAATTCTGGTGCGCGCCCGGCAATGCCGGCATCGCGCAGGAGGCCGAATGCGTGGCGCTCGATGTGGCCGACCATGCGGCGGTGATCGATTTCTGCAGGCAGAACAAGGTCGAGCTGGTGGTGGTCGGGCCGGAGACGCCGCTGGCGGCCGGCATCGTCGACGACCTCACGGCGGCCGGTATCAAGGCGTTCGGGCCGAACAAAATTCCGGCCCAGCTCGAAAGCTCCAAGGGGTTCACCAAGGCGCTGTGCACCGAGTTCGGCATTCCCACAGGCGCCTACAAGCGGTTCACCAACGCCAAGGACGCGCGAGACTACGTCACCAGCCAGGGCGCGCCGATCGTGGTGAAGGCCGACGGGCTTGCCGCCGGCAAGGGCGTGGTCGTCGCCAAGACCGTGCGCGAGGCGGAGGACGCCATCGCCATGATGTTCGAGGGCGCCTTTGGCGAGGCCGGCGCGGAGGTCGTGATCGAGGAGTTTCTGCCCGGCCGCGAGATCAGCTTCTTCGCGCTGTGCGACGGCGAGACCGCGATTCCGCTGGCCTCCGCGCAGGACCACAAGCGCGTGTTCGACCACGACGTCGGCCCGAACACCGGCGGCATGGGCGCCTATTCGCCGACGCCGCTGGTGACGCCTGCCGTCCACGACGCCATCATGGCCAAGATCATCCTGCCGACGGTCGCGGGCATGAAGCAGCGCGGCACGCCGTTCCGCGGCATCCTCTATGCCGGCATCATGCTGACGACGCAGGGGCCAAAGCTGTTCGAGTTCAACGTCCGCTTCGGCGACCCCGAGTGCCAGGTGCTGATGCTGCGCATGATGAGCGACATCGTGCCGGCGCTGCTGGCCTCCTGTGATGGCCAGCTGAAGAATTTCGATCTGCGCTGGCACAAGGAAGCCGCGATCACCGTGGTGATGGCGGCACAAGGCTATCCCGGCGACTACCAGAAGGGCACGCGCATCGAGGGGCTCGATGACGCAGCCAAGGTCGACAATGTCGAGATCTTCCACGCGGGGACGGTGGCCAAGGACGGGGCGATCCTGGCCAATGGCGGCCGCGTGCTCAATGTCTGCGCGTTGGGTGCGACCGTGACCGAAGCGCAGGCCCGCGCCTACCAGGCCGTCGACCGCATCAAATGGCCGGAAGGCTTCTGCCGCCGCGACATCGGCTGGCAGGCGGTGGAGGCGGAGAAGGCCAAGGGCTGAGACGCCGCCGACAGGCCCGAGCTCGCGATCCCGGACGGCGCGCCAAGGCCGGAATCGCGCGTTGTTGTCACCGCGCCGCCACATCGGCATTCCAGAATGTGCAATCAGCTGTTGGGGTTAGGCACCCCGCAGATAATACCGCTACTGTGCATGGGGTTGTTTTCGACTTTTTGTTTGTCGGGACGACCTCCAGGACTGACCAACCAAGGATGCAACAAGATGTCCGATCTCGCCGACCTCTATCCGGGTTTTGCCTCCGAATGGATCGATACCTCGTTCGGCCGCATCTTCGCCCGCGTCGGCGGCAACGGCCCGCCGCTGTTGCTCCTGCACGGCTTCTCCGAGACTAACGTGATGTGGCACCAGGTGGCGCCCGAGCTTGCCGAGGCCTTCACGCTGATCATCGCCGACCTGCCGGGCTACGGCTGGTCCGACATGCCCGAGAGCGATGCGCTGCACATCCCCTACAGCAAGCGCGCGATGGCGAAGGCGATGGTGGAAGTGATGGAGCGGCTCGGCCACGTCCACTTCGCGCTCGCCGGCCACGACCGCGGCGGCCGTGTCTCGTATCGGCTGGCGCTCGACCACCCCGGCCGGCTGTCGAAGCTTGCCGTGCTCGATATCCTGCCGACCTATAATTACTGGGAGCGGATGAACCGCGCCTATGCGCTGAAGATCTATCACTGGACCTTCCTGGCGCAGCCCTATCCGCTGCCGGAGACGCTGATCTCAGGGCAGGGCGAGTTCTTCCTGCGCTTCAAGATGGCGAGCCAGACCAGGTCGAAGACGCTGGACGCGATCGACCCGCGCGCGCTCGAGCATTACCTGGCCCCGTTCCGCGATCCCGCCCGCATCCATGCGATGTGCGAGGATTACCGCGCCGGCGCCTATTTCGACTACGACCTCGACAAGGCCGATTTCGAGGCCGGCAAGAAGATCACCATTCCGATGCTGGCGCTGTGGGGCAATGCCGGCGTGGCCCAGGCCGCCGCGACGCCGCTGGATACATGGCGGCAATGGGCGACGAATGTGGAGGGCATGCCGGTGGAGTCCGGGCACTTCCTCACCGAGGAGAATCCGGACGTGACGGCGAGGGCGCTGCGGGAGTTCTTTGTGGGGGATTAGCGCCGCTCCCGAAAAAACTCCTTGAGCAGCCGCGCCGCCTCGCTCTCGCCGACGCCGGAATAGACGTCCGGCGCGTGGTGGCAGGTCGGGGATGCAAAGAACCGCACGCCGGATTCGACCGCGCCGCCCTTGGGGTCGGCGGCGCCGTAATAGAGCCGCCTGACCCTTGCAAACGAGATCGCGCCCGCACACATGGTGCAGGGCTCCAGCGTCACGTAGAGGTCGCAGTCGACGAGGCGCTCGCTGCCGATCTTTTTCGCGGCCTCGCGCAGCGCCACGATCTCGGCATGAGCCGTCGGGTCGTAATCGGTCAGCGTCCGGTTCGCCGCGGTGGCGATGACCTCGTCATTGCGGACCACGACGCATCCAACAGGAACTTCGCCCGCCTTTCCGGCACTTTCGGCCGTTTTGAGCGCCAAATCCATGAAAGAGGGGGCTTTCAAGCCTCGTATCATCGCCAGAAACCTGCTAGTAGCTGCGCCTTCAGCAGAAGTGCTTAACCGAAATTGCCTGAGCATGCGGCTCGGAACGAGCGCGCACAATGCTCAACGGCCACCCCCTCGAGTGAGATTATCCATGCCTCGCGACAGCGACAAAGACAACGATTCCCGCGGCCGGCGAGGCCCGCCCAAAGGCGGCCGCAGCGGCAAGGCGCGCGGCCCCGAGAAGAAGTTCGCCAAGCGCGGTTTCGAGGGCAAGAGCGCGGGAAAGAGCGAGGGCAGGGGCGACCGCGACAGCCGCCCGCCCCGTGGCGATCGCGACAGCCGTCCACCGCGCGGGGATCGCGAGAACCGTCCGTTCCGCCGCCGCGAGGAGGGCGATGCCCCGCGCCGCGATTTTTCCGACCGTCCGCGCTTCAAGCGCGACGATCGCGGCAGTGAAGCCCGCGGCGAGCGCAGCTTCAAGCCGCGCGGCGACCGTCCGTTTTCCGATCGCTCCTCGCGCGATGGCGAGAAGCGTCCCTTCAAGCCGCGTGGCGATCGTCCGTCCTATGGCCGTGACGACCGTCCGCCGCGCCGGGACCGCGACGATGCCCGTCCGGCCGGCCGCTCGAGCGACAGGAAGTTCGGCGACAAGAAGCCCTATGCGCCGCGTGGCGACCGTCCGGAGCGCCCGTTCGACGGCGAGCGCAAGTTTTCGCGCGGGGGTGATCGCGGTGGCGGTCCGCGGGATCGCGGCGAGCGCAGCGATTCCAAGCCCTGGCAGAAGCGTGACGCGGCTCCGCGCGGCGACCGGCCGCCGCGCAAGGATTTTGGCAAGGGTCCGCGCAAGGATTTCGGCGACCGTGATCGCGGCCAGGACAAGCCCTGGCAGAAGCGCGACGATCGGCAAGGCGGCGGCGATGATCGTCCGCGGTTCTCGCGTTCGCGCGACGATCGCGCGTCGGGCGATCGCCCGTTCCGCGAGCGGCCCAAATTCGACCGGCCGCGCGAGGATCGTCCAAAATTCGATCGGCCCCGACGTGATGGCGACGGCGACCGCGGCGGGCGCGGTGGTGACCGGCCGAAATTCAATCGTCCGCGCGAGCGGTCGGAAGGCCGTTCCGATTGGCACGAGCATCCGCGCAGCGAAGGCCGTTTCGGCGATCGCCCGCGCCGCGAAAACGAGGACGAGAGCAGGATCTTCGAGAAACGTCCGGCCTTCGGCGGCCGCGGTGCCTATCGCGAGCGCGATCGTGATTTCGACCGGCGGCCGCGCCGGGACGAAGAGCCGAAGCCGAAGAAGGCCGGCGAGCGTATCGCCAAGGCGCTGGCACGCGCAGGCCTCGCGTCGCGCCGCGACGCCGAGGAAATGGTCACGCAGGGCCGCGTCACGGTCAATGGCCGCGTCATCAACTCGCCTGCGCTCGACATCACCAAGAACGACGTCGTCCTGGTCGACGGCAAGCCGTTGCCGGAGCGCGAGCGCACGCGGCTGTTTCTGTATCACAAGCCTCGCGGACTGATGACCACGCATGACGATCCCGAGGGGCGTCCGACCGTGTTCGACAATCTGCCGGAAGGTCTGCCGCGGCTGATCAGCGTCGGCCGGCTCGACTTCAACACCGAAGGCCTCCTGCTGCTCACCAATGACGGCGGGCTCGCGCGCACGCTCGAATTGCCGGATACCGGCTGGCTGCGCCGCTACCGCGTTCGCGCCCATGGCGACGTCACCCAGGCCCAGCTCGACGAGCTCAAGAACGGCATCGAGGTCGAGGGCGTCAAGTACGGTCCGATCGAAGCGACACTGGAGCGCGATCAGGGCGCCAATGTCTGGCTGGTGTTCGCGATCCGCGAAGGCAAGAACCGCGAGGTGCGCAACGTCTGCGCCCATCTCGGCCTCGAGGTGAACCGGCTGATCCGCGTCTCCTACGGACCGTTCCAGCTCGGCGAGGTGCCCGAAGGCCAGGTCGAGGAGATCCGTTCGCGCGTGCTGCGCGAGCAACTCGGCGACAAGGTGATCGAGAAGTCGGGTGCGCAGTTCGACGTGCCCTCGAAATCCGCACGCGTCGATGACGCACCGAGCGAGAAGAAGCCCGTCAGCAAGCGCGCCGTGATCAACGACCGCAAGGGCCGCCGCGTGCTGGTGCAGCGCACTGGGAGCGAAGAGGCGCGCGAGCGCAACGAGGAAGAGGCGAGCGGCTACGGCCCGCCGCGCCGTCCCAAGCGCGGCTATCACGGCAAGCGCGACCTGACGCCGCGGGAGGACTAGCTTGCGCGTCGTCGGCGGTCGTTTGAAGGGGCGTAATCTGGCCTCACCGTCCTCGCGCGACATCCGCCCCACGGCGGACCGGCTGCGCGAGTCCGTGTTCAACATCCTCGTGCATGCCTATGACGATCCGATCGAGGACGCGCGCGTGCTCGATCTGTTCGCCGGCACCGGCGCGCTCGGCATCGAGGCTTCGTCGCGCGGGGCGAAGTTCACGCTGTTCGTCGACAATGGCGCGGAGGCGCGTGCGCTGCTGCGCAACAACGTCGAGTCACTCGGCTTAGGTGGCGTCACAAAAGTCTATCGCCGCGACGCGACCGATCTCGGGCCTGCGCATCCCGTCGAGCCGTTCTCGCTGGTGTTTCTCGATCCGCCCTACGGCAAGGGCTTTGCGGAGAAGGCGCTGGCATCCTTGCGCGATGGCGGCTGGCTGACGCCGGGGGCGCTGCTGGTGGTCGAGGAGGCCAAGGCCGCGCAGTTCGTGACGCCGGACGGCTTTGAGGAATTGGAGCGGCGGGCGTATGACGACACCGAGTTCGTGTTTTTGCGTAGGGCGGATTAGCGAAGCGTAATCCGCCATCGTCTCGGCAAATGCAGAAGAGGCGGGTTACGCTAAGCTAACCCGCCCTACGAATTCACCGTCGCCCGAACAGCTTCTCCACATCGCTCAGCTTCAGCTCAACGTAAGTCGGGCGGCCGTGATTGCACTGGCCGGAGTTTGGCGTGTCCTCCATCTCGCGGAGCAGGGCGTTCATCTCCTCCGGACGCAGCCTTCGGCCGGCGCGCACCGAGCCGTGGCAGGCCATGGTCGCAGCGACGTGCATCAGGCGGCGTTCGAGAGGAAGCGCCTCGTCCCATTCGGCCATGTGCTCGGAGAGATCGCGCAGCAATCCGCCCGCGTTGGTCTTGCCAAGCAGCGAGGGCGTCTCGCGCACCGCGACAGCGCCGGGGCCAAAGGATTCGATGGCGAGGCCGAACGAGGCGAGCTCCTCGCTGCGCTCCAGGAGGCGCTCGACCGTAGCCTCGTCCATCTCGACGATCTCGGGGATCAAGAGAATCTGCCGCTGCACGCCGTTCGCGGCCAGCGAGGCCTTGAGCCGCTCATAGACAATGCGCTCATGCGCGGCATGCTGGTCGACGATGATCAGGCCGTCGCGGGTCTGCGAGACGATATAGGTCTCGTGGATCTGCGTGCGCGCCGCGCCGAGCGGGCGGTCGACGAGGTCGCTCGCCGGCTGCGTCTCGATCCTCACGTCCGCGCTGGGCGCCCCGACGTCGAAGGCGGCCTGCGCCCGCTCGGCGAAGGCGGGCGCGGCGGCGCCTTCGAATGACGGCATCGGTGCCACCGGAGCGGAGGGCGAGGCGCGCCAGTCCCAGCTCGCCGGACGCTGTGGCGTGAAGGCGGGCCGGAACGAAGACAGCGCGCTCTCGCCGCTGTTGGCGGCGGTGCGACGTCCCTCGCGCGCGAGACCTTCCTTCAGCCCGTGCACGATCAGTGCGCGGACGAGTCCGGCATTGCGGAAGCGCACCTCGGTCTTGGCCGGATGCACGTTGGCATCGACCTCGCGCGGGTCGAGCGTGACGAACAGCGCCAGCACCGGATGACGGTCGCGCGGCAGATAGTCGGCATAGGCCCCGCGCACTGCCCCTAAGATCAGCTTGTCGCGCACGGGGCGGCCGTTGACAAAGAGATATTGCCCGAGCGCATTGGCCTTGGTCAGCGCCGGTGCCGCGGCATAGCCGGCGACGACGACGCCGTCGCGCTCGGCATGGACCTCGAAGGCATGGCTGCGGAACTCCGCGCCCAGGATATCGCCGAGCCGAGTCAGCCGTCCGGCGGCGCCGGGCAGCGCCGCGGCCCAGGTCACCGGCGCGCGCTCCTCGCCCGCCAGCGTGAAGGCGATATCGGGCCGCGCCATTGCGAGGCGCCGCACCACTTCGCGGATCGCCTCGGCCTCGGTGCGGTCGGTCTTCAGAAACTTCAGCCGCGCCGGTGTCGCATAGAAGAGGTCGCCCACCTCGACGCGGGTGCCATGGGCTAGCGCCGCCGGCATGATCTCGGATTTCTCGCCGCCCTCGACTGTCAGCGCCCAGGCGTGGGGTTCGCTCGCATGCCGCGTGGTGATGGAGAGCCGCGCGACCGAGCCGATCGAGGGCAGCGCCTCGCCGCGGAAGCCGAGCGTGCGGATCTGCAAGAGATCCTCGTCGTCGAGCTTGGAGGTCGCATGGCGCTCGACCGCGAGCGCGAGGTCTTTCGCGGTCATGCCGCCGCCGTCATCGGTGATGCCGATTCGCCGCCGTCCGCCGCCGTCGGTGAAGACGTCGATCCGGCTCGCGCCGGCATCGATCGCGTTCTCGACCAGTTCCTTGACCACGCTCGCAGGCCGCTCGACCACCTCGCCGGCGGCGATGCGGTTGACGACCTGTTCTGGCAATTGGCGGACGGGCATGGGTTCACTCGGCGAATGTCCCAGTGTAACGCCGACCCGCAACAAATGCATGGGGAAGCTCGCGCTTCCCACATACCAGATGTGGGAAATCCAAGCCTCGGGCAGCTCCGGCGCAATCCGACGTGCGTACTCGGGCGCCGCATATAAGGAGCGCAATTCCGCGAAACCGCCGCGAAATCCCTAAACGATCAACACACCAGACGGTTTGCATCGCGGGTACGCCGTTCGCATACTTTGCGCGATGTGATGGTCCGGTCCGGAGGAGCGGCGTGGAGAATCGCCGAGCCATTCATCGCGCGAAAATCCAGGAGAAATGGATGAAGTTGGTGAAGACCTCGATGATCGCATGCGCTGTGTCGGCTCTCATTGCGACGCCCGTTCTCGCGCAGAGCGCGCCTCCGACCGCCAAGCCGGGCGGCACCGTGCAAAGCAAACCCATGCAAGGCAGCACGATGGGCAGCGGCGACGACGAGATGAATGCTCAGCCGGGCGCCGCGGGCGAGAAGACCGGCATGAAGTCGACCAAGGGCACCAAAGGTACGGTCGGCACCACGGGCAGCGCTGCGCACAAGGGAACCGCCGACGATGCGGCGACGGGCGGCGCAGCTCCATCCAAGCGCTACTGATCCCGCCGGTGAAGCGGCTAAACTCCGGTCGCTTCGCGGCCGGAGTTTTTTCGGCTGCGCCTGCTAATCGTCGAAGCTCCGGCCGCGTCCGGCCTTGACGTCGCTGCGGCGCTTTTTGCCGTCGAGCCGGCGTTGCTTGGACCCGAAAGTCGGCTTTGTCGCGCGCCGCGGCTTCGGCCGCACCATCGCCTCGCTCAGGATGTCGACCAGCCGATCGATGGCGTCCTGTCGATTGCGCTCCTGGGTGCGGAAGCGCTGGGCGTGGATCACGATCACGCCGTCCTTGGTCATGCGCTGGCCGGCGATGCGGGCGAGCCGGATCGCCGCGTCCTCCGGGATCGTCAGCTTGCGCGTGTCGAAGCGCAGCTGGGCCGAGGTCGAGACCTTGTTGACGTTCTGCCCGCCCGGGCCGGAGGCGCGGACAAAGCCGATCTCGATGTCGTCCTCGTCGATGACGAGATCGCGGGATATCCGCAGCATGATGGCACCATCTGTGATGTCCGGACATATCGCGGACGTCAGATTTCGGCAATGGTGCATGCTGAAAACGCAAATGGCCGGGGCGAGCCCGGCCATTGCAGTCGACGTTGGAGGTCTCAGTTCGACTTCGTCGCCGGAGCGGCCGGCTGTGCCGCGGCCTGCGGGGCGCGGCCGACGACGACGGTCAGGAGGCCCTGGCCCCAGAGGCGCTTGGCGGCGGCCTTGGCGTCGTCCAGCGTCACGGCGTCGACGATGGCGTTGCGCTTCTCGATATAGTCGATCGGCAGCTTGTCCTGCTGGTACTGCAGCAGCGCCTGCGCCAACTTGGAGGAGGTGTCGAGCGCCAGCATCTGCGAGCCCTTGAGGTAGGACTTGGCCTCGTCGAGCTCCTTCTGCGTGGGGCCTTCCTCGGCAATGCGGCGGACTTCCTTGTCGATGGCCTCGATCGTGTCGCTGGCACGGTCGGCGCGCGTGCCGGTATTGCCGATGAACACCGCCGAATGCTGCATCCAGAGCAGCGATTCGAACACGGAATAGGCGAGGCCGCGCTTCTCGCGGACCTCGCGATAGAGGCGCGAGGACAATCCACCGCCGCCGAGGATGTGGTTGACGACATAGGCGGCCATGAAGTTGGGATCGCTGCGCTTCACCCCGGGACCGCCGAAGGTGATCACGGTCTGCGGCACGTCGAGGGTCACGAAGGCGCGTTGCGGCGGCTTTGCGGCCTCGACGTCGGGGACCGGCGTGAGGTTGGCCTTGGCGGGGAGGCTGCCGAAGGTGTGGTCGAGCAGCTTGCCGAGCGTCGCCGGATCGACGTCGCCGACGACTGCGATCTTGAGCCCATCCTTGGCAAGCACGCGGCCGACATAGTCCTTCATGTCGGCGACCGTGATGGTCGGCACGCTGTCGAGGTTGCCGTTGCTCTGCCGGCCGTAGGGATGATCGCCGAAGGCGACCTCGAGGAATTTGCGGCTCGCCAGCGAGGTCGGATTGGTGGTCTCGCGGCGCAGGCCGGAGATGACCTGCGAGCGGATGCGCTCGACATCGGCGGTGTCGAAATGCGGCGAGGTCAGTGCGCTGCGCAAGAGGTCGAAGGCCTCGTCCTTGTTGTCACGCAGCATGCGCAGGCTGCCGCGGAAGGTGTCGCGGGTGGCGCTGAAGGAGAGCTCGATGGCGCGGCGGTCGAGCCGCTCGTGGAAGGTCTTGGAATCGAGGTCGCCGGAGCCTTCGTCGAGCAGATCGCCGACCAGATTGGCGACGCCCGGCTTGTCCTTGGGATCCTGCGCCGAGCCGCCGGCAAAGGAATATTCCATGGCGATCAGCGGCACGGTCGCGTCCTGCACGAACCAGGCTTCGATGCCGCCCGGCGAGGTCAGGTGCTGGATCTTGGCAGCCGCCAGCGACGGCGTCACCGCGGCCAGCGCGAGTGCCGCGCCGGTGGCGAGAGAGAATGCAATGCGTCGAAGGAAGGGATAGGTCACGAACGCTTCTCCTCGCGCTTGGTCGTCGCGGTGTCCTTGATCAGATAGCCCGTGACCGAGCGCTTCTTCTCGAGCCATTTCTGCGCGACGGCACGGACTTGCTCGGCGGTGACCGCGCGGATGCGGTCGGGCCAGCTCCTGATGTCCTCGATCGACAGGCCCGTGGTCAGCGCGCCGCCATACCAGCGTGCCAGCACCGCCTGGTTGTCCTGGGCGTAGATCGCTTCCGCGATGAGCTGGGTCTTCACACGCTCCAGGTCCTCGGCGCGGATCGGGTTTTGCGCGACGTTGGCGATGACGCCGTCGACCGCCTGCTCGACGTCGGCAAAGCTGACGCCGGGCTTCGGCGCCGCGGAGATCGCGAACTGGGTCGGGTCGAGCGAGATGCTCGAATAGCTGGCATTGGCGGAGATCGCGAGCGGCTTGTCGACGACGAGCGCGCGGTAGAGATAGGAATTGCTGCCGCTGCCCATCAGCTGCGCCAGCACGTCGAGGGCCGCGCTCTCACCGGCCGCGGCCGTGGTCGCCGAGGGCACGAGATAATAGCGGCGCATGCTCGGCTGCTCGACGCGCGGGTCGGCCAGCGTGACGGTGCGCGGGGCAGCGGGCTCCGGCTCCTGCGGGCGGACACGGCGTGCCGGGATCGCAGGCTGCGCCGGGATCGCGCCGAAATTGCGCTCGACCAGCGGGCGGATGTCGGCGGCCTCGACGTCGCCGGCGATCACCAGGATCGCGTTGTTCGGCGCATAGAAGCGGCGGTAGAAGGCAAGCGCGTCCTCGCGATCGAGCTTCTCGATCTCCTGATGCCAGCCGATCACCGGACGGCCGTAGGGATGATTGAGATAGAGCGCGGCCATGATCTGCTCGTTCAGCCGCGCGTCCGGATTGTTGGCGACGCGCATGTTGTATTCTTCGAGCACCACGTCGCGCTCGGGCAGCACGTTCTCGTCCTTGAGGATCAGGCCGGTCATACGGTCGGCCTCGAACTCCATCATGGTCGGCAGCTGCTCTTTCGGCACACGCTGGTAGTAATTGGTGTAGTCGACCGAGGTCGAAGCGTTCTCGTTGCCGCCGACGCGGAGCACCGTCTGGGAGAATTCGCCGACGGGATGCTTCGAGGTGCCCTTGAACATCAAATGCTCGAGGAAGTGCGCGAGCCCGGACTTGCCCGGCGTCTCGTCGGCCGAGCCGACCTTGTACCAGATCATCTCAGTGACGACGGGGGTGCGGTGATCGGGAATCACCACGACCTGCATGCCGTTGGGAAGCGTGAAGCTGGCGGGCGGGGCGGATGTGACCGTGGTCTGGGCGAGGGCCGCGCCCGCTGTCAGGGCACTGGTCGAAAGCAGCGCGGCAAGGAGGCAGGCAGCCGATCGGTTTGCGGACATCATGATCCCTAGTGAAAGGCCGAGTCCGGATGTCCGGCTCGAAAGGCACGGCATGGTACACCGTGCGGCTGAGGCTTCGCGTCACGAAGCAGAGAACTCAACGCGGTGGCAAGTTACTGATAGGCAATTTATGGACTGCGGCCGGCGTGCATGACACGCCGGCTTCGGGGCCGCTTCTATGAGACAGGAACGCTATTGTTCCTTGTCCTTGCCCGACATGATGTCGAAATAGGTCCGCCGTGTCTTGTCCGGTCCGGCGCCATAGGCGTAGTTCGGCGAAGGCGTCTGATAGCCCGCGGGCGGCTCGACCAGCGACTGTCGCGGCGGTTCGCTGGTGAATTTCTTCTCTTCGGTGGCGTTGCCGCCCTTCATCATATTCCACAGGCCGCCGGAGAAGCCGAGCTCGGCGGGGCTGAGCGACGGATTGCCGTTGGTGCCCGGCTGGATCGGATCATTGCTGGTCCGGGGGGCGGCGGCGACCTGGCCGGCCTTCATCTCGGCGGGCGTCAGCTGTCGGGCGGCCTGCCAGTTCTCGGTTTCCTTGGTCGCCTTCCTGCGCGCGGCGATGGCTTCCTTGCGGCGCTTTTCCTCGGGATCCTTGGGCCAGTTCGGCGCAGCCTTGGCTTCGGTCGCAGGCGGCGGCAGATCGAGCTTGGGCGGCACGACCAGCGGCGAGCGCTCGCGGTATTCGATGCCCTTCTTCTCCATGCTCTTGGCGCCGATGCCGGACATCAGATTGTCGATGATCTTCTCTTCGAAGGTCATGCCGTCATCTTCATCGTCGTCGTCACCGGCGCGGGCCGCACCAGCCGACATGACGACGAGACCGACGCCGAGTACGGCAGCGGACAATTTCAACGCCTGCCAGAACCCCGATTGGGGGTCTCGAACCATCGAACCGCTGGTCTTCGAGCTGCGCATTACTGTACCTGTTCCATATTGTGGCAGATTGCCGCTCAAACGCGGCCGCCCCCTCGCAAAAGCCGGGTTCCACCTGCCGGTCCGTATCGGCCGGGATCAGGGCGCTTTTGCGGCGGGTACCCCCAGGAAGGAATCATACAATAGCCCCGCCACCCCAGCAACGATCGCCACGTCCGCGAGGTTAAACACATACCAATTATAGGTATTTCCGCCGATCTCGATGTGGAACAGCGCGAAATCGACCACCGCGCCATAGGCCAGGCGGTCGATGCCGTTGCCGATGGCGCCGCCGATGATCAGCCCCAGGGCGACGGTCGCAAGCCGGGTTTGCGAACGGGCCATCCAGATCGCCAGGGCGACCACGGCGATGACCTTGACGGCCATCAGCGCGAGCTGCGCGGCCTGGCCGTCGTTCTGCAGCCAGCCGAAGCTGATGCCGATATTCCAGGCCAGCACCAAATCGAAGAACGGCGTCACCTTCACGACCCCGCGGCGGGCGAGGTCGAACCCGTTCAGCAGCCAGAGCTTCGAGGCCTGGTCGGCCACGAGGGTCGCCAATGCCGCGAGGATGCCGGCGCCGAGCGGGGACATGGCCGGAATCAGACCGCTACCCCCAACGCCTTCCATTCGCGCAGCGCCTTGGCATCGCGCGGGGTGACGTCGGGATATTCAGCGTCTTCGCCCACCATCGGGGAGATCTTCCAGGAGCGGGCGCATTTGGTGCCGACCGCCTTCTCCACCACGACCGCGACACCGGGCACGGCATCGAGACGGAACGCCGAAGCCGGCGCCTCGCCCTCGCGCACCTCGTAATTCGAGGTGATGCAGACTTCAGCCAGGTCGATGTCGAACAGCGTCGCCAGCATCGCGCGGTCCGCGACATAGATCACGGGCGACGCCTCCAGCGACGAGCCGATGTTCTTGGCGGCGCGTTCGAGCTCGAGCGCGCCGGTGACGACGCGGCGCACGTTGCGGATCGTCTCCCACTTCGCGGCGAGCTTGTCGTCGCGGAAGCCTTCGAGATCCGTCGGGAACAGCGTCAGGTGCACCGACGGCTCGGCGTCGGGCCGGTACATGCGCCAGCCTTCCTCCGCGGTGAAGCTCAGGATCGGCGCCAACCACTTCAGGATCGAGGTGCACAACAGGTCGATCGTGGTCAGCGCCGCCTTGCGCGTCAGCGAGGACGGCGGATCGCAATACAGCGTGTCCTTGCGGATGTCGAAATAGAACGCGGAGAGCTCGCTGTTGAGGAAGGCGGAGAGGGTCGCGACCACGGTCTTGTAGTCGAACTCGCGATAGGCCTTGTCGACGGCGGCCGCGCGCATCGCGAGCTCGTGCAGCATCAGCCGCTCGAGCTCGGGCATGTCGGCGGGGGCGACGGCCTCAGCCGGCTTGTAATGATGCAGCGTGCCGAGCATCCAGCGCACGGTGTTGCGCAGCTTGCGGTAGGTCTCGACCGTGTTCTTCAGGATCTCGGGGCCGATGCGCTGGTCGTCGGTGTAGTCGCAGGACGCGACCCAGAGCCGGAGGATGTCGGCGCCGGATTCCTTGATGACCGCCTGCGGCTCGATGGTGTTGCCGAGCGACTTCGACATCTTGCGGCCGTCCTCGGCCTGGGTGAAGCCGTGGGTCAGCACGATGTCGTAGGGTGCGCGGCCGCGCGTGCCGCAGCTTTCCAGCAGCGAGGAGTGGAACCAGCCGCGATGCTGGTCCGAGCCCTCGAGGTACATCACCGTGTCGGTGCCGCCGTCGACCTTGCGCTTGATGCCGGCGAGCCCGGGAAACTGCACGGGGTCTTCGAGCACGAAGGCGTGGGTCGAGCCGGAATCGAACCAGACGTCGAGAATGTCGTCGACCTTCTGCCAATCCTCGCTCGCGCGCGATCCCAGGAAGCGCTCGCGCGCGCCCGTCGCGTACCAGGCGTCGGCGCCTTCCTTCTCGAAGGCTTCGCCGATGCGGGCGTTGACCGCCTCGTCCTGCAGGATCTCGGCGGAGCCGTCGCCCTTCTCGCGCACGAACACGGCGATCGGCACGCCCCAGGCGCGCTGGCGCGAGATCACCCAGTCGGGCCGCGCCTCGATCATGCCGTTGATGCGGTTCTCGCCCGACGGCGGCACCCATTGCGTCACCGAGATCGCGTGCAGCGCGCGGGCGCGCAGCGTGTCGCCGCTCTTGGCCTTGCCGCTCTGCGCCACGTCCTTGTCCATGGCGATGAACCATTGCGGCGTGTTGCGGAAGATCACCGGCTTCTTGGAGCGCCAGGAGTGCGGGTATTGATGCTTCAGCCGGCCGCGGGCGAGCAGCATGCCGCGTTCGACGAGCGCCTTGATCACGGCCTCGTTGGCATCGCCCTTCTCGCCCTTGTCGTTGATGACACGCTTGCCGGCAAAACCCGGCGCATGATCGGTGTAGCCGCCGTTCTCGTCGACGGTGTAGGGGATCGCCGTATTGATGCCGCGCGCATCGAGGTCGCGCGCCTGCGCCATCCAGGCATCGAAGTCCTCGCGGCCATGGCCGGGCGCGGTGTGCACGAAGCCGGTACCGGTGTCGTCGGTGACGTGGTCGCCGGGCAGCAGCGGCACGATGAAGTCGTAGCCGCCGGCAAGCCCCTTGAGCGGATGGGCGCATTCGATCGCGTCCATGGTGTCGCCGGGGACGTCGCGAACCTTCTCGTAAGCACTCACGCGCGCCTGCTTGAAGACCTCTTCGGCCAGTGCGTCGGCGAGGATCAGGAGATCGCCGGTCTTGGTCCAATTGTCGGCGGGCGCGTCCGTCACCTTGTACAGGCCGTAGGCGATCTTCGGCGAGAACGAGATGGCGCGGTTACCGGGCAGCGTCCAGGGCGTGGTGGTCCAGATCACGACGCTTGCGGCGGCGAGGGCACCGTGCGCGGGGGAGGTGACCGGGAATTTCACCCACACCGTATCGGAGGTGTAGTCCTCGTACTCGACCTCGGCTTCGGCCAGCGCGGTCTTCTCGACCACGCTCCACATCACCGGCTTGGAGCCGCGATAGAGCGTGCCGTTGGCGGCGAACTTCATCAGCTCGCGCGCGATCTGGGCCTCGGCCGGGAAGCTCATGGTGGCGTAGGGATGGTCCCAGTCGCCGATGACGCCGAGGCGCTTGAATTCCTCGCGCTGCACGCCGAGCCAATGCGTGGCGTAGGCGCGGCACTCCCGGCGGAAATCGATCATCGCGGCACTGTCGCGGAAGTCGGGCTTCTGCTTGCCCTTCTTGCGATAGTGCTCCTCCTCGACCTTCCACTCGATCGGCAGGCCGTGGCAGTCCCAGCCGGGCACGTAGTTGGAGTCGAAGCCGAGCATCTGCTGGCTCTTGGTGACGAGATCCTTGAGGATCTTGTTCAGCGCCGTGCCGATATGGATGTTGCCGTTGGCGTAGGGCGGGCCGTCATGCAGCACGAATTTGGCGCGGCCCTTCGCGGTTTGGCGCAGCTTCTCGTAGAGGCCGATCTCGTACCAGCGCTTGAGGATCTCCGGCTCGCGCTGCGGCAGGCCGGCGCGCATCGGGAATTCGGTCTGCGGCAGGAACAGGGTCTTCGAATAGTCTTTGGTGTCGGACTTTTGCGGCTTTTCGGACATGGGGCTGACTGGCTCGGAATGGCGCGGGAACGGATGGCGATGCGGAATCGCGGGGGTGAAACGACCAAAATCCCGGTCTTGCGCCGAGCCTTTAGGCTCAGGCGGAAGCCGGGCCGCTAATCCCTATGATGCGCCGCGCAAACATGGGCTCTCCATAGCAGGGGGCCAAAGGAAGCGCAAAGGTTCGGGAAAGGCCGGGATCAGCCCTCAATCGAGGGCGCCGAGCCGCGGAAACGCGTCCGGAGCGGCGGCCAGGATGGCGCGGGCGCGGGCGGAATCGTCGTCCATCTGCCGGATCAGGGCCTCGATACCCTCGAATTTCAGCTCCTCGCGGATGAAGCCGATGAAGGCGCAGTCCAGCACCTGCCCGTAGAGGTCGCCCTTGAAGTCGAACAGGAAGATTTCCAGCAGCGGGGCACCGTTGTCGAAGGTCGGGCGGCGGCCGAAGCTGGCGACCCCGTCGAGCCGCACCTGATCCTTTCCTTGGCCGCGGCCGACCCGCACCGCATAGATGCCGTGCTTCAGCCCGCAATTGGCGTCCAGGCGGATATTGGCGGTGGGGTAGCCGAGATCGCGGCCGCGCTTCTCGCCGTGGATCACCTCGCCGGTGATGAACCAGGGCGCGCTCAGCATGGTGGTGGCCTCGTCGAGCTGGCCTTCGGCGAGGGCGATCCGGATCGCGCTGGAGGACACCGGCCGCTCGTCGATGTCGACATGCGGCTGCACGTCGACCTCGATGCCGAGCCGGGGCGCCTCGTTGACCAGCAGGCTGGGCGAACCGACGCGTCCCTTGCCGAAATGGAAGTCGTAGCCGACCGCGATCCCGCTGACGCCGAGCCGCCCGATCAGGTCATGGTGAATGAAATCTTGCGCGCTGGTCCCGGCGCGCGCCTTGTCGAAGGTCATGACCACGGCGCCGGCAAGCCCTGTCCCGGCCAGGAGCCGCAGCTTGGCCCGTTCGTCCGTCAGGCGGAACTGCGGGGTGTTGGGGCTGAAAAACCGCCTTGGATGCGGCTCGAAGGTCAGCGCCAGCGCAGGACGGCCATGCGCCCGGCCCATTTCCAGGGCGGCGGCGATCACGGCGCGGTGACCGAGATGGACCCCGTCGAAATTGCCCATGGCGACCACGGCGCCCCTTGGAATCGCGGAGTTCGGCGTGGTGTCGCGGATAACGTTAAAATGCGGGGCCATCAGGGGAATTCTCGAACCGGCGGGACCGTCCGGGACCGTGGCGCGACGGGCCCGATGAAGTCAAGCGGAAGGGGGCGGGGCGTATCGAACGCAATTTCAGTTCTTTCGGGGCGCCCCCAATTAACGCGCTGTTTAACGCCTTGGTGCTAGTCCTTGCATCTGGAACAGGCGGGCTCCGGCCCGGCAGGTCCGATCGTAATATTCCTGGGTATGCGTTGGGGGAGTCGAGATGGCGGTTGATTTGTCGATGCCGGTTCTGGTGGTGGATGACTACAGCACCATGATCCGTATCATCCGGAATCTGCTGAAGCAGCTTGGCTTCGAGAACATCGATGATGCCAGCGACGGTTCGGCAGCGCTGAACAAGATGCGCGGCAAGAAGTACGGGCTCGTGATCTCCGATTGGAACATGGAGCCGATGACGGGTTACGACCTGTTGCGCGAAGTGCGCGCGGATCCGAACCTCGCCACCACGCCCTTCATCATGATCACGGCCGAATCCAAGACCGAGAACGTGATCGCGGCCAAGAAGGCCGGCGTGAACAACTACATCGTCAAGCCGTTCAATGCGGCGACGCTGAAGACCAAGATCGAGGCGGTCTTCCCGGACATGGCGAGCGCGTAACGCGCTTCGAAGCCATCAGGTGATTCGGAAAAGCCCGGGCTGGTCCCGGGCTTTTTGCGTTGGATTCGTCATTCCGGAGCGGTGCGCGAGCACCGAGCTATGGTGCGCAATTGCACACCTGAGAGTCTCGAGATCCCCCGATGCGCAATTGCGTATCTGAGGTCTGGTCCTTCGGACCATCCCGGGATGACGCTAGATCGTCACCACTTCAGTTCGCGCATCAAGGCCTTCGGCGGGTGGCCGAACAATTCCATCACCGATGCCGGGTCGAGCTGGTCGAGGCCCTCGAACTCCTCGGCATGGATGCCGCGGGTCACGAACAGGCAGTCGATGCCGAACTCGCGCGCGCCGGTTAAGTCGGTGCGGACGGAATCGCCGATCGCCAGCACCTTTTTCCGGTCGATCGGGTGGCCCTGGCGTTCGCCGGCGAGCGCCATGGCGCGCTCGTAGATCGGCCGATGCGGCTTGCCGTAGAAGATCACCTCGCCGCCGAGCTCCCGGTAGAGCTCCGCGATGGCGCCGGCGCAGTAGATCAGCCGGTCGCCGCGTTCCACCACGATGTCGGGGTTGGCGCAGACCAGCGTGAGCTTGCGCTCGCGGGCCTTCAGCATCATGCCGCGATAGTCTTCCGCCGTCTCGGTCTCGTCGTCATAGAGGCCGGTGCAGACGATGTAATCGGCGTCCTCCAGCGGAGCGGTCTTTGCATCGAGGCCGCGATAGATCGAGTTGTCGCGCTCGGGCCCGAGCCAGAACATCTTGCGGCCGGGATGCTCGGCGACATAGAGCCGCGTCAGGTCGCCCGAAGACACGATGGCGTCGTAGGTCTCGTCGGCGACGCCGAGCTTGCGCAATTGCCGCTGCACGGAGTCGGCCGGCCGCGGTGCGTTGGTGATCAGGATCACCGTACCGCCGCGGCTGCGATAAGTGTGCAAGGCTTCGCAGGCTTCGGGGAAGGATTCGAGGCCGTTATGGACGACGCCCCAGATGTCGCTCAGCACGACGTCGACGCCGCCCACGAGCTCACGCAGGCTTTCGGCGAAATGCAGCGTGGTCATGATGCGCGGGGCCGATCAGATGCGGCGCGCAAGCGCGGCGTTGCCGGTGATGCGTTGGGCCGCAGAAGCGGCTGACGTCGTGCCAGATTGCGTGCCTTGGCTGGGGGAAGCGGAGCCATTGGATCCCTGAATGTCCTGGTTCGGCGAGGCCCCGCCGGTAGCAGATGCCCCCTCCGGCCGCAATGGCCGGGGCGGCGCGAACAGGAAGCCCTGGCCGAACCGCACGTCGTAATCGAGCAGGTCCACGACCGCGCGCTCGCCTTCGATCCGTTCGGCAATCAGGTCGATGCCGAAGCGGCCGAGCAGGTCGGAGAGGTCGGAAGGATGGATGTCCGAGGCCGAAGCCTGCCTGGGGTCGAGCAGCAGCGTCGCCGGCACCTTGATGAACCGCACCCCGCGATCGGCCAGCTCGCGCGGCTCGATCCTGAGATCCGTGACATGGTCGATCGAGAAGCGGAAGCCGCGCTGGGCCAGCGCGGCGAGATTCTCGGTCTCGGCCGGGCCGAGATTGCGGAACGTCGATTGCTTGAACTCCAGCACCAGCGATGGCGCCAGCGCCCGGTTGGCTTCGAGGAAGTCGAGGCATTGTGCGAAGGTGGTGGAATTGCCGAGCGTGGACGCGGCGACGTTGCAGAACACGCCGACCTCCTTGTTGCGCACCATCAGGCGCCGCAGCACCTGCACACAGCGCAGCATCACCATGTTGTCGATGCGCCCGATCAGCCCGGAGGCCTCCGCGATGCTGATGAATTCCTCGGCTGCGATCAACTGGTCGCGTTCGTCGCGCAGGCGCGTCACCGCCTCGTAGAACCGCACCTTGCGCTGCGGCAACGTCACCATCGGCTGCAGGAAGATGTCGATGCGGTTCTCGTCGATGGCGTTGCGCAGCGTCGCCAGCAATTGGGTCTGGTTGCGCCCACCTGCCGTCTGAACCGGGTTGGAGCTCGGGTGCTGGACCGCTGGCGCCGGCCGCGGCTGCGCCAGCGCAGGCGGCGGTGCTGGGGGAAGCGGGGGAGGAGCGGCTGGTTGCTCCTCGAACGGCGCAACCAGGTCGATCGGCGCCTCCGGCTCGGACTTGAACTCGGATCTGGCGACCGGGGCGGGCGCCGGCGCGCTGCCGGCCAGCATGTCCTCATGGGCCGACACGGTGGTGGCGAGCTGTCTGACCAATCCGCCGAGCTCGTTGATCTCGCCGACCACCGACTGGATGCGGTCGGAGTTGGTCGAATTGGACGAGGCGATGCGTCCCTCGATCGCGGCGAGCCGCCGGCCGAACTCGGCCACCTGGCGGGCGAGGTCGGCCGTGCCGCGCGACAGGTCGGCGATCTGGCCGCCGACGTCGCTGCGGTCACGCAGCCGCATCGACACCGCATTGTAGAGGATCAGGAAGGTCAGCGCGGTCAGCGCCACGATCGCGGATTCGGTTCCGCTGATGCCGGCGACGGCGTAGAGGACAAGGCCGAGCGAGGCCGCGACCAGAACCATGCAGATGGCGATGAAGATCGTCGAAATGCGAATCATGCCGCGCGTTACGCCTTTAAGAGCTGACTGCCTCACCCGGGAAAACACGGGTCGCCATGCGATCGCGTCACGCCTCGTGCTTCCCCAAGCCGCGCAACCTTAACATCATTGTTGATTCGAGGGGATAGCGCCTCGGGCCTGCAAGTTCAGGCCCGCGGGGAGTCAAGACGGCGCGGCGGCGCCGACGGTGTCGGCCGAGACGGCGTCGCGGCTGCCGAGCGGCTTGGCTGGCCCCTCGGTCGTGTCTTTCAGCGTCTGCCGCTCGATCTCCGAATTCAGCTCCGCGCCGAACATGATGACGATCGCCGACATCCACATCCACGTCATCAGGCCGATCGCTGCGCCGAGCGAGCCGTAGGTCGCATTGTAATTGGCGAATTCCGAGAGATACCAGGACAGCAGCGCCGAACCGGCGATCCAGAGGATCGCCGCGGCCACCGCACCGAGGCTCAGCCATTGCCAGCGCGGTGCATCGCGGCTCGGCGCGAAGCGGTAGAGGATCGCGAGCGCCACGAGCAGGATGAGGAACATCAGCGGCCATCGTGCCAGCGCCACGATCAGCTTGCTTTCGGGCGCCATGCCGAGATGATTGAGCGCCAGCGGGAAGGCGACGACAACCCCGACCATCAGCAGCAGCGCCACGATGCCGCCGACTGTAAAGGCGAGCGACACCATGTTGAGCTTGATGAAGCCGCGCTTCTCACGCTCCTCATAGGCGACATTGAGGGCATCGAAGATCGCCTTGACGCCGGCATTGGCGCTCCAGACCGCCAGCAGGAGGCCGAACAGGAAGGTGACACCGAGCGTCGTGTTGCCATGCGACACCACGCGGGCCACCTGGTCCTCGACAATCTGGAACGAGCCCTCAGGCAGCATGGTCGCGAGCGTGTGCAGATTGGCGCTGATCGTCGCGGGATCGGCGAACAGGCCGTAGGAGGACACCAGCGCCGTCACCGCCGGAAAGATCGCAAGCAGCCCGAAGAACACGACACCGCCTGCAGTCGCGAGCAGGCGATCCTCGTCGACGCGCTGATAGGTCCGCCAGAAGATGTCCTTCCAGCCGGCCCAGGGGATTGCGAAAGGGCTCTTCGCATGACGGCCGCGGCCGGGCTGCACGGCGGCGCGCGCCGGGTGTGTCTCCGGTGAGTTTGCCTCGCCCTTGCGGTGGTCTCGCGGCGGGCCCGATCTGACCAGGTCAGAGTCCTGGAAGTAGCGCTCCGCCGTCAGCACGAAGACGGCTGTCGCCGCCACCAGCAGCCAGGAGTCGATCTGCTCGGAGCGCCGCACCAGCATCAGGCATCCAATCTATGACCGTGACGCCTGCGCCGCGCCGCCGTGAACCCCGCCAATCCAATCGCCGCGAGCATCAGACCGAGCTGCACGGGGCGGTTGGTATACGCCGGCCGAGCGCTTGCACCATGGCGGCGCTCGCCGGGCGCGAGCGGCGCAAGGGGAATCGTGGTGGCGACCTCCTTGACGGCCTGCTTGACCGTTCCGCGCGGAATCCGCGGCGTCGCGATGGCAACGCGCAACCGGCTGGTAAGTGGCACGATCGGCCTGGCCTTGCGCTTCATCTGCGCCATCGCCACACCGGCGCAGACCGCCGCCAGCACCAGCAGCACGCCCGCGACGGCACCGAAACCCCAGAACTGGCCGTAGGTGATGGCGACCCAGCGGTACAGGGCGATCAGCCCGACGAAGAATGCCGCGATGGCGAACAGGCCAGCCACCGCGAACAGCCCGCCAGCCATTGCGTAGGATGTCACCTTGCCGGTGGCCTGGCTGGTCTGGTCACGCAGATAGGATTGCGCGGCGCGTTTGACGTGATTGAGCTTGAGCGCCATGCCGGCGCGCAGCAATTCGCCCGATGGCGCGAGCATCTGGACATCCTCCGAGAGCGAGAAAATTCGTTCGGAGGATGAACGTGGCCGAATTTGACTTGTTCCGACGGAGCTCCGTCCGTCCTGATGAATCAGCCGAGATCGGCGGCCGCGATCCAGAACACCTCGCCCTCGGACTCCTCGGTATCGAGCCAGAGCAGCGGCAGTTCCGGAAAGGCCTCGTCGACCAAGTCCCGGCCGCGGCCGATCTCGCAGATCAGCCCGCCGTTCGGCGTCAGGTGATCTGGCGCCTCGCGCAGGATCCGGCGCACCACGTCGAGACCATCGGCGCCGCCATCGAAGGCGAGTTTTGGCTCGGCCCGGCATTCCGGCGGCAATGCCGCCATGCCTTCGGCATCGACGTAAGGCGGGTTGGCGATGATCAGATCGTATCTGTTGTTGCCGAGTGGGGCGAACAAATCGCCGCGATACAGGCTGACCCGGTCCTCGAGCCCGAACTCCCCGACATTTCGTGCAGCGACTTCGAGAGCGCCCTTGGAGATGTCGACGGCGTCGACCATGGCGTTCGGGAAATGATGTGCGGCGAGGATCGCGAGGCATCCCGACCCCGTGCAGAGATCGAGCACGCGCCCGACTTCCGTGGGATCGTCGATCAGCGATCCGGCAGCGCCTTCGTTGCCGAAATGCGAATCCAGGAGCTCACCGATGAAGGAGCGCGGAACGATGACCCGCTCGTCGACATAGAAGGGCAGGCCGCGCATGTAGATCTTGTTGACGAGATAGGCGGCCGGTTTGCGCGTGGTGATCCGCTGGTGGATCAGATCGAGGACGGTCTTGCCCTCGGCAGCCGTGACGCGGGCGTGGGCAAAGGCTTCGAACTGCTCGGGATCGAGATGCAGCGCTTCGCCGACCAGGAACGCGGCTTCGGCCACCGGGTCGGTCGTGCCGTGGGCAAAGGCGAGTTCGGCCTCGACAAAGCGGCTCACGGCATAGCGGACGAAATCGAACAGCGTGACAAGCTCGCCGGGTCCCACTTTCGCGAGCTTCGGCGTAGCGCGGCCGCGCGCGGTCTTTTTTGCAGCTCTTGCCATCAGGATTTGGTCCAGCGTGCGGCGGCCTCGTCGTCACGGGCCTGGGCCTCGACCCAGCCGGTGCCGGAGGCGCTCTCTTCCTTCTTCCAGAACGGTGCGCTGGTCTTGAGATAATCCATCAGGAACTCGGCCGCCTGGAACGCGGCCTGGCGATGCTGCGAGGCGGTCAGCACCAGCACGATGTTCTGGCCCGGCATGAAGCGGCCGACGCGGTGGATCACGGTGACGCCGTTGAGCGGCCAGCGCGATGTGGCCTCGTCGGCGTGGCGCCTGATCTCTTCCTCGGCCATCCCCGGATAATGTTCGAGCGTCAGCGCCGCGACCCTGGCGCTGTCGTCGTCGGCGCGGCAGATGCCGGAGAAGCTCACGACCGCACCGATATCGGTGCGGCTCTCGGTCAGGATCGCGATCTCGCGCGCAATGTCGAAATCGTCTTCCTGAATACGGATAGTGACGGGGCAGCTGGCGACAGGGGACGTCATGGTCTAGCCGCCGGTCATCGGCGGGAAGAACGCGATCTCGCGGGCGCCCGCGATCGCGGCATCCGATTTGACGTGGGTGTGATCAATCGCGGTGCGGATCACCTTCGGCTTCTCGAACGCGTAGGCGTAGGCCTCGCTCTGGCCGGACAGCCAGGCGATCAGCTCCTCTACGGTGCGCACGGTCGCCGGCGGCTCGATGGTCTCCTCCGCCTTGCCGACGCGCTCGCGCACCCAGGCGAAATACTTCACCTTCATCCCTCGTCCTCCTTGATGAGGTGATGGATGCCGGCGCGGAAATAATCGTAGCCGGTGTAGATGGTCACGATCGCCGAGGCCCAGAGCAGCGCGAGGCCAAGCATCGAGACGACGGGCACGACCTCGTCGCCGGCGGGGCCGGCAAGGAGGAACCCGATCGCGACCAGCTGGACCGTGGTCTTCCACTTCGCAAGCTTGGTCACGGGCACGCTGACGCGGAGCGCGGCGAGATATTCGCGCAGGCCCGAGACCAGGATCTCGCGGCACAGGATCACGATGGCGGCCCACAGCGACCAGCCGTGGATGATGCCGTCGGCGGCCAGCATCAAGAGGCACGAGGCGACCAGGAGCTTGTCGGCGATCGGATCGAGCATCCGGCCAAAGGCCGATTGCTGATTCCAGATACGCGCATAATAGCCGTCAAGGTAATCGGTCACCGCGGCGGCGATGAAGATGGCGACCGCGACCCAGCGCAGCCACAGCGGCTGATCCAGGATCGACTGCGCATAGATGCATCCGACCACGACCGGGATCGCGGCGATCCGGCCATAAGTCAGGATGTTCGGGAGGGACATCGCGCGGCTGGTGGTCCCTCGTGTCGTGGCGATGTTCATTCGTCCTACCAATACCGCTCAAGCCTGAAGGTCAACCGTTCCGCTCCCCAGATGGGGTGCGGGGTGCGACGACCATATGACCGCAGCCCCTTTAGTTCATCCCGGCTGGGGATGGAAATAGTCGAAAATCCTGCGGGCGCTCTCGGCGCTGACCCCCGGAACCTTGCCGAGATCGGCGATCGAGGCGCGTTCGATCTCCTTCAGGGTGCCGAAATGATGCAGCAAGGCCCGCTTGCGTGACGGGCCGATGCCCGGAATCTCCTGCAAACCGGCCTCGCGGATGTCCTTCTTGCGCAGCTTGCGGTGCGAGCCGATGACGGAGCGGTGGGCCTCGTCGCGCAGGCGCTGGATGAAATACAGAACGGGGTCGCGCGGCTCCAGCTTGATGGCTTCGCGCTCCGGCATGAACAGGGTCTCGCGGCCGGCATCCCGGTCCGGCCCCTTGGCGACCGACATCAGCGATACCTGGGTCAGGCCGAGATTTGCGAAGATCTCGCGGACGGCGTTGAGCTGGCCACGGCCGCCGTCGATGATCACGAGATCCGGCCATTGCGGGAAATCGTCGTCCTTGGCCTTGGTGCCGGCGTCCTCGGGCGGATTGATCAGGCGCTTGAAGCGCCGCTCGAGGACCTCGCGCATCATGGCGAAGTCGTCGCCGGGCGTGATGCCTTCCGACTTGATGTTGAACTTGCGGTACTGGTTCTTCACGAAACCATCGGGGCCGGCGACGATCATGGCGCCGACCGCGTTGGTGCCCTGGATATGGCTGTTGTCGTAGACCTCGATGCGCTTGGGCGGATGCGGCAGGCTCAGCGTCGCGGCCATGGCGTCGAGCAGGCGGCTTTGCGTGGCGGTGTCGGCGAGCTTGCGGCCGAGCGCCTCGCGCGCATTGGTCAGGGCGTGAGCGACCAGCTCCTTCTTCTCGCCGCGCTTGGGTGCGGCGACCTCGACCTTGTGGCCGGCCTTGATCGCCAGCGCGTTGGCGAGCAGCTCGCTCTCCTCGATTTCGTGCGAGAGCAGGATGTTTCTCGGCGGCGGCTTGTCGTCGTAGAACTGGGCGAGGAAGGAGCCGAGCACCTCTTCGGGGGTGAACGACTTCTCCGCGCGCGGGAAATAGGCGCGATTGCCCCAGTTCTGGCCGGTGCGGAAGAAGAACACTTCGACGCAGGAGAACCCGCCTTCCTGGTGGATGGCGAACACGTCGGCTTCCTCGACCGTGCGCGGATTGATGCCCTGCTGCGACTGGATCGCCGACAGCGCGGCGAGGCGGTCGCGGTATAGCGCGGCGCGCTCGAACTCGAGCTCACCGGACGCCTTCTCCATCTCGCCGGCAAGCTCCTGCTTCACCGCATGGCTCTTGCCGGACAGGAAGTCGCTCGCCTCGCGCACCAGCGTCGTATAGCCGCCGAAGTCGATCTCGCGGGTGCAGGGACCGGCGCAGCGGCGGATCTGATAGAGCAGGCAGGGTCGGGTGCGGCTCTCGAAGAAGGAATCGGTGCAGGAGCGGATCAGGAACGCGCGCTGCAGTGCCGTGATGGTGCGGTTGACCGCGCCGGCGGAGGCGAATGGGCCGAAATAGCGCCCGGGCCGGCTCTGCGCGCCACGATGTTTCAGGATCTGCGGCGCCCAATGGTCGCCGGTGATCAGGATATAGGGGAACGACTTGTCGTCGCGCAGCTGCACGTTGAAGCGCGGACGCAGCTGCTTGATCAGGTTGGCTTCCAGCAGCAGCGCTTCGGTCTCGGTGTTGGTCGAGACGATCTCCACCGTCACGGTGGCGGCGATCATGCGCAGGATGCGCGCCGGCTGCGGCGCGCTCTGGCGCGCATAGTTCGACAGGCGCTTTTTGACGTTCTTGGCCTTGCCGACATAGAGCACGTCGGCATTCGCGCTGAGCATGCGATAGACGCCGGGCGAGGTCGGGGCGAGGCGGACCGCGCGCTCGATCGCCTCGTGACCGGTCGCCAGCGGCTCCTCGCCGACCGCGCCGCTCTCTTCGAGGATGTCGGGCAGCCGCGCCTCGTCCTCGTCGTCACCGCCGGTCGTCGCGGGATCGAGGTCGGGCGGCGTGTCGCTCGCGGCAGTCGGGGGCGGTTTGCGCGCGCGGTCGTCCGGATTGTCGGGGGAATCGTGAACCATGGGACGAATTTAGGCGCTGGGGGTGCCGATTTGAAGTTCCGGCCGTGCGGCACGCACAGGACGGCGGCGCGGTTCCCGGTAACGCTTCCTTAAGGGTGTTAAGCGCGCGGTAACCCAGCTTAACAGCCCTTTAACTTAAAACTCTCGATAAATCTTACGCGAAAAGATGGTGGTTCCGTAACCATGCGGTTTGCCTCGCGCGGGGTGCGCGGGCGCCGCACCGGCGACGGCAGTTGCGTTGGAGTTAAGTGATGAGGGGGCTCATTTTGGGCGCGGCCGCGTTGGTCGCAGCCGGCTGGACAGCTTCGGCAGAGGCCGCGGATTTCAATTACGGCCAGCGTGCGCCCTATACCGTCAACCAGCCGCTCAATGCGTATAGCTGGGCAGGTCCCTATCTCGGCGGCAACATCGGCTACGAATGGGGCTCGGTCGACAACAATCCCTCAAAGCCGTCGGGCTTCGTCGGGGGCGTGCAGGCCGGCTACAATTTCCAGAACGGCCCGTTCGTGTTCGGCGTCGAGGGCGATATCCAGGCGGCCGGTGCCGACGATACCTTCGCCCCGTGGAAATTCTCCAATCCGTGGTTTGGCACCCTGCGCGGCCGCGCGGGCTATGCCTTCAACAACGTGCTGTTCTACGGCACCGCCGGCCTCGCCTTCGGCGAGTTGCGCGCGCAGACCTTCGGCTGGTCGGAATCGCACACCACCGCGGGCTGGACCATCGGTGCCGGCGCAGAAGTCGGCCTTGCTCCGAACTGGAGCGCCAAGCTCGAATATCTCTACATCGACCTGTCGACCAGTCAGTTCGCAATTACGGGCGTGTCAAACGGCTATAGCGCCAGCGTTGTTCGCGCAGGCGTGAATTATCGCTTCTGATAGCTGAAGAAGAAAATACCGGACAACAACTCCCGGCCGCTCGCGGCCGGGATTTTTTTTCGCCAAGTACTTTTTACGCCAAGTATTTTCGCGAGGTATTTTGCGTCAGGCCCGCTAGGAGAGGATGACCAGGTTGACCGCCTTCGGTCCCTTCCCCTTCTTGTCCGGCTCGACTTCGAAAGTAATGCGCTGTCCTTCCGCAAGGTCCTTCAGTCCGGCCCGCTCCACAGCAGTAATATGCACGAAGACGTCGCGGCCGCCGTCGTCAGGCTTGATGAAACCGTAGCCGCGTTCGCCGTTGAAAAACTTAACCGTTCCCGTCATGGCCATCGGGAAACTCCCCCTCATTGCTCCTCCGCCGCGACGCAGACTCACGTCGCGACATGACCGGGCGATACGAAGCCCGGGAGAGCTGGCCATCCTTGGGCGGACCGTAAGCGGTCCGGCCGGATCTTTCTTAGGCCTTCACTCCGCCGCAACCATTCGCGGAAGCGGAACGTAAAGCCAGTCACGGAAACAGCATAATACGGTTCTCTGCAGATTGACTACCGCTCCTGCATATTTTTCCCAAGAATGCCGGAGTGTTACGGTCTCTCCTTAAGGCTTGGGGATTAAGGCTTGGGGACCTCCAATCGGAATCTGGCAGCACCGCCCTGGCCGAGCGGTATCTCCAACTCGGGCAGGATGGTCTTCAGCTCGCCCTGCAGCGTGTAGGGCGGATTGACGATCAGCAGCCCGGTGGAGGCCAGAGCTCCGCCATCGAGCTGGGGCGCGACGCTGAATTCGAGGCGCAAGCATTTTCCCGGTTGTTTTGCTGCGGCTGCGAGCCGGGCCACCGTTTGGGCCAGCGCGTCGGTGGCACGCCGGCTCTTGGCCGGATACCAGATGAGATAGATGCCGGTCGGCCATTTCACGAAGGCGGCGGCGAAGGCTTCGCCCAGCCGCTCGAACTCGTCCTTGGCTTCGAAGGGCGGATCGATCAGCACGAGGCCGCGCCGCTCCTTTGGCGGCACGAAGGCCGGCAGAGCTACCCAGCCGTCGAGATCGACCACGCGGGCCTGTTCGTCGCGGCGCAGCGCGTCGATCAGTGCCTTGCGCGCCTTCGGTTCGAGCTCGCAGGCGACCAGCCGGTCCTGCGGCCTCAGCAGACCGCGCGCGATCAACGGCGAGCCCGGATAGGTTTTGAGCTCGCCCTTCGGGTTGAAGGCGCGGACGATGTCGAGATAGGGCTTGGCCAGCGCCGCGCTCTCGTTCGACAGCCGGGCCTGCATCAGCCGCGCGATGCCGGTCAGCCATTCGCCGCTGCGGCGCGCCTCGTCGCTGTCGAGATCGTAGAGGCCGGCCCCGGCATGGGTGTCGATGACGCGGAACGCCCCCGGCTTGTCCTGCAGATAGGTGACGATGCGCGCCAGCACGATGTGCTTGATGACATCGGAGAAGCTGCCGGCGTGGAAGGCGTGGCGGTAATTCATGGGGTAGGACTACGCCACGTGATGGCTTGAGCAAAGAGGCACAATCACGTGTCCTGGACGCGGTGCAGCGTGTAACGCTGCGCCGCCGAGCCGGGGGCCCGGTTTCTTGCGCGAGCCTCGGCCTCAACCGCCCCTGATCGGCGGCATCGTCACCTGCTCGCGGCGGCAGGCGCGGCGGTCGGCTTCCTCGCAGGCGCGGAATTGCAGGTCCTTGCTGAGGCAGATGCGGACCTCGGAGAGCCGGGTGCGGTTGCAGGTGACCGAGACGGCGGCATTGCTCAAGCCCGGATTGGCCTTGATGAAGGCCTCCTCGACCTCTGCCGGCGCCACGGACTTGGCCTGCGACAGATCGAGATATTCGGCCGGAATCTTGATCGCGGCACGCGCTTTGCGGATCGTCTCGAAATAGCTGCGGCCCTCGAGGCCCGAGCAGGTGCCGTGCTTGTCCCATTCGTTGAAGATCAGCCCCGGCGCCGGCATCAGGTCGAGCATCGAGGAGACGATGTTGCGGTTCAGCCGCGGCGCCGGCCGCTGGCAATATTCCGGGAAGCCGTTCTCATATTGCGGCCACAGCCCATGCACCACGAAGGCGTAGGGCCGTCCGCCGCACTGGATCTGGGAGCGGCCGCCACGCTCGGCCGCCTCCTCGCAGAACGAGGGCGACCATGACAGCGACAGCACATAGAAATCGAACTCGCCGGGCGCGTTCTGCCGCTTGTCCTGGGCCTTTGCGTCGCCGGCGAACGAGGCGAGGCTAGCCGCAAGGATCAGGGAAAGGGCCAGCGAGATCACGAGGCGGGAGAAGGAATGCAATCTGGAATGAAACATGGCAACGCCCCTCAACTAGACTGTGCAGGAAGCCTAGCAGGCGAAAAGAACATTTCAAGAACAAAATTCAGGCGGCCGCCATTTGGCGGCTGACAGCGCCCGAATCAGGGCGCCTCGAGCTCAAGGCCTGGCGGCGCGGCAGGCCGGATTATAGGCCCAGTTGCGGTCGACCCCGACCACGCACCATTCGACGCCGTTACCGTAGCTGGCGAACCCGCCGTCCTCGATGATCGAGAAGTGCACCTTGCGCACCTTGCCGTCGGTGAGCATGGCCTCTCCGCTGCAATAGCGGCGCGGAATGTTGTCGGACTGCCAGGGCCGGTACGCGGTCTCGTGCACGGCGGAGAAGCCGGTGATCTTCAGCGAAGAATTCCAGAACGTATATTCCTTCTCCGCGAACTCGCGCTCGATCCTCGGCAGAGCCCAGTCGCAATTGGCGACGTTGCCGTCATAGCGGGGTCCGCTCAGCCAAAAATTCAGCTCCAGCGGATTGGCGGCCCTGGCCTCGCCGAGCGTCACCGCCCCGAACATGAGGCCGAGCAGAGCGGCAAAGCGGAGCGATTTCAGGGAGGGGGCGCGCATGGTCAATCCGGACAGCTAAGGTCTTGCGAAGGTCGGACGGTGCCGTGAAGGCCGGGGGAGGTCAAGTGCAGCGCGGCAACACTTCGCCAGGAGTTGACCACAACATCGTGGTCGGCAGGGCTTCGGTTCTTTCCACTTCCATCCCGGCACCGTAAACTGGGGGCCAGCCAATTGGAGTGACGGGAATGCGAATCATTGCGGCCGCGGGTCTTCTCGCCAGCCTGGTTGTCTCGGGTATGACGGCGAGCCAGTCGGCGCGCGCCGACATCGTGCCGCCGTTCAAGGGCAATGACACCGGCGGGATCATTGCCTATTCGATGGCCACCCAGGTCGATGCACGTCAGGTCGCGGTCGATCACTGCGCGCGCTACCGCAAGGTGGTCAAGTTCCTCAGCGTGCAGGCCTATGAGGGCGGCTACATCTCGTTCTCCTGCCGCTGGGTGCCCTATGGCGCCGCCGAGCAGCCGATCCGCACGCTCTACTGAGGCGTTGTCGTAACGCCGCAATCCAATAAGCCGGGAGCTTCTCGCATGACGCGCAAACTCGCTTTGCTCGGCTCGACGCTTTGTCTCGTGGTGTCAGCGGGGATTGCCAGCGCCGACGATCTGCCGGTGCGCAAGGCCGGCCTCTGGGAATTGAAGATGGTCCGCACCGGCGGGCCGGTGCCTGAGATGACCATGCAGCACTGCACCGACGAGACCGTCGACAGGGAGATGAACAACAACGTCTCGCCGATGGCCAAGCAGGTCTGCGCCAAGCAGGAGATCAAGAAGACCGCGACCGGCTATGTCAGCGATTCCGAGTGCAGCGTCGCCGGCATCAGCACGACCTCGCATGCCGAGATCACGGGCGATTTCAATTCGGCCTATACGGTGAAGACCACCTCGCACGCGCAGGGCGGCGCCGCCGGTGCCGCGGGCCGCGACACCTCGATGACTCTCGAGGCGAAATGGCTCGGCGCCTGCAAGCCGGAGCAGAAGCCCGGCGACATCGTGATGCCCGGCGGCTTCAAGATGAACGTGCGCGACATGGACAAGCTGAAGGCGCTGCTGCCGAAGTAGGATTGCCGTAGCTGCAAAATCGATGCGCTTCCTCGCCCCGTTCTTAGGGGGGAGGTGAAGTAAGACCTACACCGGAATCCGCACGCTCGCCCTCAAGCCGCCCATCGGGCTGTCGCCGAGCGTGATGTCGCCACCGTGGGAGCGGGCGATGTCGCGGGCGATGGCAAGGCCGAGGCCGGTGCCGCCTTCGTCCTGGTTGCGGGCATTGTCCAGCCGCAGGAACGGCTTGAACACTTCTTCGCGCAAATGCGTGGGAATGCCGGGTCCGTCGTCGTCGACCGTCACGGTCAAATAACGGTGATCGCGCTGGCCGGTGATGGCGATGCTCTTGCCGTAGCGCGCCGCGTTGGTGACGAGGTTGGCGAGGCAGCGCTTGAACGAGGCCGGCTTCACGGTGACGACGGGCAGGCCGTGGAAGGCGACGGTCGCGGCATGGCCATGGCGCTCGGCATCGCCGCGCAGCTCCTCGAGCGCCTGCGCCATGTCGGTCGGCTGCGATTGCTCACCGGAATCGCCGCGCGCAAAGGCGAGGTAATCCTCCAGCATCATCGACATCTCGTCGACGTCCTTGCGCATGCCCTCGAGCTCGGGGCTGTCGCCGATCAGCGCCAGCTCGAGCTTGAAGCGGGTCAGGATGGTGCGCAGATCGTGGCTGACGCCGGCGAGCATCGCGGTGCGCTGCTCCATCGTGCGCTCGATGCGCGATTTCATCTCGAGAAAGGCGACGGAGGCGCGCCGCACCTCGCGCGCGCCGCGCGGGCGGAAGTTCGGCGCCTCGCGGCCCTTGCCGAAACTTTCGGCGGCGTCCGCAAGACGCAGGATCGGCTTGATCTGATTGCGCAGGAACAGCACCGCGACGATCAGCAGGATCGAGGAGGTGCCGACCATCCAGAACAGGAAGATCTCCGAGTTCGAGGCATAGGCAGCGCTGCGCTGCGCGAACACGCGCATCACGGCATCGTCGAGCTGGATGCGGATTTCGACCAAATTGGAGCGGCCGACCGTGTCGATCCAGAACGAGCGGCCGATCTGGCGGCCGAGCTGCACCGACAGCGTCTGGTCGAGCAGCGAGAAGAACGGCTTCGGTCCCGGCGGCGGCATGTCGCCGGCGGGCAGGAAGTCGACCACGAGGCCGAGCCGCTGCTGCGCGATGCGGCGGATTTCGGTGCGGTCCTTGTCCTGCGGATAGCCCTTGTAGACGTCGATCAGCGCGGCGATGTCCTGCACCACCGCGGCCGACAACCGGCGCGTCACCGTGTTCCAGTGCCGCTCCATGAACACGAAGGCGACGACCGATTGCAGCACCACCATCGGCACGATCATGATGAGGAGCGCGCGAGCGTAGAGGCCGGTCGGCATCCAGCCCTTGAACGCGTTGCCCATCCAGCCATTGGCCGCCGAAACGCGGCCGGCGGCGCTCTTCAGAAGCGTCAGGCCGGTGTCGATCGTGCTCATCTGGCGCGCTTCACTTGATTTATGGCGAGGCCACCAGGCGGTAGCCGATGCCGCGTACCGCCTGGAGGAACAGCGGATTGGCGGGGTCGGTCTCGATCTTGCGCCTGAGGCGGTTGATCTGCACGTCGACGGCGCGCTCGTTGACGCTGCCATTGCCGGTCAGCGCGCTGCGCGGCACGGTCTCGCCCGGCGTCTCCGAGAGAATGCGCAGCATCTCGCGCTCGCGGTCGGTGAGGTGGATGACCTCCTCGCCCTGGCGCAGCTCGCCGCGATCGAGATGGTATATGTAGGGACCAAAGGCGATCTTCTCGATCGTCGTGGCCTGCGGCGGCGGCGCGGCGCGCTTGAGGATGTTGTTGATGCGCAGCGCAAGCTCGCGCGGCTCGAACGGTTTTGCCACATAGTCGTCGGCGCCGATCTGCAGGCCCTCGATGCGGGCCTCCGCTTCATGGCGCGCCGTCAGCATCACGATCGGCACCGAGGAGGAGGTCCGGATGAAGCGCGCGAGATCGAAGCCGGTCTCGCCGGGCATCATGACGTCGAGGATCAGCAAGTCGAAATGCAGACCCAGCAATTTCGACCGCGCATCGCCGGCGCTGGCGGCCGTGGTCACGCGGTAGCCCTCGCCGGCAAGGAAACGCGAGAGCAGATCGCGGATGCGGCGGTCGTCGTCGACGAGCAACAGATGCGGCGCATCGTCGGCCGGGCGCGCCGGTGCGCGGGCGAGAGTGGCGGCGAGCGTCACGGTTACTCCTTGGCGTCTTGGTTGACGGAGGCGAAGATCGTCTCGAGCACCTTGTCCGGATCGTCCCGATCGATCATCGCACGCAGGAAGCGCTTGACCGTCTCGGCATCCTGCGGGCTCATCTCGGCGAGCGCTTTGGTGATCCGCGTGGTCTGCAGACCCGCGAGCTTCTGCACCAGCGTCTCGCCTTTCGGCGTCGCGTAGAGCAGGCGCTGGCGGCGGTCGTTGTCGCCGGTCTTCTGCACGATGTAGCCCTCGTCCAGGAGCTGCTTGAGCACGCGGCCGAGCGACTGTTTTGTGATGCGCAGGACGTCGAGCAGATCGGCGACCTTGAGACCAGGATAGCGGTAGACGAAGTGCATGACCCGGTGATGGGCCCGCCCGAAGCCGAAAGCCTCCAGCTCCTGGTCGGGATCGCCGACGAAGTCGCGATAGGCGAAGAACAGCAGCTCGATGATATCCCAGCGCAAATTGCCTCCATCGCCTGCGGCCCGCCGAGGCTCGGCGGCGTCTTGAGAGGGACTCGCGAAATTTATGTCAGGCATATTGACGTATCTTGGGTTCAATGTTACAAAACGATCAGCCCGCACGAAATTTTAGATCGTTTCGCGGCGGGCGGCGTCGATGCAGGGACGGCGGAAAGAGCCGGACAGGCGACGACAGCCGGATCAGATCTACCGTGCGATTGTCGAGCGGCATTTCGGCAAAACATACTGGACTTCCGTCTCGCGCAAAAGCATGTCCTGCCCGACATGCTGGCCACGGGAAACCGGCCGTAACAAGGCTGGCGGTGGTCCAGCCAGAAACCAATCGAGCCAGCTGGCCCCGGAACGGGGCGGGCGGGCGCCAGAACAGCGCCGATACCGGCAGCGGGAGCCAAGGACATGAGCATGACATTCGACATCCAGCCCGCCACCAATCCGACGTCCGAGAAGGACCGCGTGGCTAAGCTGGTGGACCCCGGCTTTGGCCGGGTCTTCACCGATCACATGGCGATCGTCCGCTACAACCAGGCCAAGGGCGGCTGGTACGAGGCGAAGATCGAGGCGCGCGCCAACTTCCAGATGGATCCGGCCGGCGCCGTCCTGCATTACGCGCAGGAGATTTTTGAAGGCCTGAAGGCCTACAAGCGCGACGACGGCGGCGTGAACCTGTTCCGTCCCGACGCCAATGCGCGGCGCTTCAGGGACTCGGCCGACCGCATGGCGATGGCGCAGCTGCCCGAGGACGTCTTCATCGAGGCGGTCGAGCAGCTCGTGCGCATCGATCGCGCCTGGATGCCGGGCGGCGAGGGCAGCCTTTACCTGCGGCCTTTCATGATCGCGAGCGAGACCTTCCTCGGCGTCAAGCCGTCGTCCGAATACATCTTCTCGGTCATCGCCTCGCCGGTCGGCTCCTATTTCAAGGGCGGTCCCGCGCCGGTCTCGATCTGGGTGTCGGAAAACTATACGCGCGCGGCCGTCGGCGGCACCGGCGCCGTCAAATGCGGCGGCAATTATGCCGCGAGCCTGCGCGCGCAGGCCGAAGCGATCCAGCACGGCTGCGACCAGGTTGTCTTCCTCGACGCGATCGAGCGCCGCTATATCGAGGAGCTCGGCGGCATGAACGTCTTCTTCGTGTTCGACGACGGCTCGCTGCTCACGCCGCCGCTCGGCACCATCTTGCCCGGCATCACCCGCGATTCCATCATCGCGCTGGCCAAGGACGCCGGCAAGACCGTGCGCGAGGAGCCGTATTCGCTCGACCAGTGGCGCAAGGACGCGGCGAGCGGCAAGCTGAAGGAGGCCTTTGCCTGCGGCACCGCCGCCGTCATCTCGCCGATCGGCAAGGTGCGCTCGGTGAGCGGCGATTTCGAGATCTCGGGCGGCGCCGCCGGCCCCGTCGCCATGGGCCTGCGCAAGCAGCTCGTCGACATCCAGTACGGCCGCACCAACGATCCGCACAACTGGATCCGCAAGGTGTTTTGAGGTCTCGTGTCCCGGACGCGCAAAGCGCGAGCCGGACCCAGAGTGCCAGTGGCTGGACCCCGGATCAGCAGCGCACCACGCCGCCAAGAGGCGCCGCGCTGCGCAGCATCCGGGGAACGCTGCTGCCGTTTAGCGCCATGAACGCCCTGCCACGATCCCGCGACAAAGTCCGGATACAACGAGCATCCCGGATATCGCGATCATGGCAACCAAACTCTCCCAACCCGTGAAATGGGTCGTTCTCGCCGCCATCACCGGCGTCTCCGTTTTCGGCATCCTGACCATCGGTCCGACGCACGAGGTCGTCGCGCAAGACCGCTCGCCGATCGTCGACGTGCGCACCAGCGATCCCGAGATGAATGCGGCGATCGCGCGGGCCCGCGGCACGCTGCCGACCTTCTGGGCGTCCTACGAGGCGCCGAAGTCGTCGGAGACCGGGCACGCCTTGAAGGTGCGCTTTTCGACCCGCAAGGGCGGCGAGCACATCTGGATCGGCGAGGTGAAGAAGCAGCCCGGCGGGACCTATTCAGGCCTGTTCGCCAACGAACCGCGCGACCTGCCGGGCAAGCACGCCGGCGATAAGGTTTCGTTCGGCGAAGCCGACATCTCGGACTGGATGTTCATGCGCAACGGCAAGATCGTCGGCGGCGAAACCATCAAGCCGACGCTGAAGTCGCTGCCGAAGGCGGATGCCGATGCCCTGCGGGCGCGGATGGAGCAGCCGTAGGTTCTCTTCTTCCTTCTCCCCTTGTGGGAGAAGGTGGCGCGAAGCGCCGGATGAGGGGTTATCTCCGCGAATCTCATCGTGAGATTTTCTCGCGCGGATAGAAACCCCTCACCCGTCTCGCCGCTTCGCGGCGAGCCACCCTCTCCCACAAGGGGAGAGGGAAAAGGCACCAGTTGCCGCCTCGCGCCCCGGCTGGTAAACGCCGCGCATGGCCGAGAAACCCAAAAAACCCCAGAAACTGAAGGCGCGCCTGCCGCGCGGGCTCGAGGATCGCGACCCCTCAGCGATCCGGGCGACGCGCGAGATGGTCGAGAAGATCCGCGCCGTCTACGAGCTCTACGGCTTCGAGCCGGTGGAGACGCCGGCGATGGAATATACCGACGCGCTCGGCAAGTTCCTGCCCGACCAGGACCGTCCGAACGAGGGCGTGTTCTCGTTCCAGGACGACGACGAGCAGTGGATCAGCCTGCGCTACGATCTGACAGCGCCGCTCGCGCGCTATGTCGGCGAGCGCTACGGCACCGACGCGCTGGTCTTGCCCTATCGCAGCTACCGCGTCGGCTATGTCTTCCGTAACGAGAAGCCCGGCCCCGGCCGCTTCCGCCAGTTCATGCAGTTCGACGCCGACACGGTGGGATCGGCGACGCCGGCGGCGGACGCCGAGATCTGCATGATGGCGGCGGACACGATGGAGGCGCTGGGCATTCAGCGCGGCCAGTACGTGGTGAAGGTGAACAACCGAAAAGTGCTCGACGGCGTTCTGGAAGCCATCGGGCTCGCCGGCGAAGAGAACGCCGGCCGCAGGCTGACGGTGTTGCGCGCGATCGACAAGCTCGACAAGTTTTCCGCCGACGAGGTGCGCAAGCTGCTCGGTCCCGGACGATGGGACGGCGGCGAAGAAGGCAAGGGCGACTTCACCAAGGGCGCCAATCTGAGCGAAGCCGAAGCCGACGTCGTTCTCGCCATCACCAAACCGCGCGAGGATTGGAAAGAGGCGATTGCCGCCGCAGAAACCTACCTCGCCAAGAGCCAGGTCGGCCAGGCCGGCGTTAGCGAGCTGGAAGAGATTGCCAAGCTGGTGACCGCGTCGGGTTACGGTGCGGACCGCATCAAGATCGATCCCTCCGTCGTGCGTGGCCTCGAATATTACACCGGCCCGGTCTACGAGGTCGAACTGCTGCTCGAGACCAAGGACGAGAAGGGCCGCCCGGTGCGCTTCGGCTCGGTCGGCGGCGGCGGGCGATACGACGGTCTCGTCTCGCGCTTCCGCGGCGAGCCGGTGCCGGCCACCGGATTCTCGATCGGTGTGTCCAGGCTTCAGGCTGCGCTGACGCTGCTCGGCAAGCTCGACATCAAGCCGGACTTCGGCCCCGTCGTCGTCACCGTGTTCGACCGCGACCGCGTCGCCGACTATCAGAAGATGGTGGCGTCGTTGCGCAACGCCGGCATCCGGGCCGAGCTCTATCTCGGCAATCCCAAGAACATGGGCAACCAGCTCAAATATGCCGACCGTCGCAACTCGCCTTGCGTGATCATCCAGGGCTCCGACGAGAAGGCGCGCGGCGAGTTGCAGATCAAGGATTTGATCGAAGGCGCCAAGGCGGCCGCCGCGATTGCGTCCAACCAGGAATGGCGCGAGAGCCGGCCGGCGCAGTTCTCGTGCAGCGAAGCCGATCTCGTTGCGAAGGTGCGCGAGGTTTTGGCCCGCCATGACGTAAAGTGGGGATAGCCATTCCGAGAGGCCGTCGTGCCCGGGCTTGTCCCGGGCAGCCACGTCTTGTTTGATGGCGACCGTCAATGGCCGGCGTCCGGCCGCAAGGGAGAGACAAATGCCTGAGATCACCGTCAGCATGGCCGAAGGCCGCACCGACGAGCAGAAGGCCGGCATGATGCGCGACATCACGCAGGCGCTGGTGAAGAATCTCGGCGTCGATGCCGATGCCGTCGTCATCCAGATCAACGAAGCCCCGCTCCGTCACAAGATGAAGGGCGGCAAGACCTTCGTGGAGCGCGCGGCGGCGGCGAAGAAGTGACGCGTTAGCGTCATTCCGGGGCGCGCGAAGCGCGAACCCGGACTCTCGTGCCGCAAACTTCTGGATTCCGGGATCGGCGCTATGCGCCGCTCCGGAATGACGAGCAAGCCCCATGGACGCACGCGATTTCATCACGATCGGCATGAGCGCCGAGCGCACGCTGGTGGTGCCGGCGGAGCGCACGGTCGGGCATTTCGTGCCCGGCATGCCCATGGTCTACGCGACGCCGATGATGATCCTGGAAATGGAGATGACGGCGGGCGATGCGATCCGCGCCGCGCTTCAGCCGGGCTGGATCACCGTCGGGACCGAGGTCGATATCCGCCATCTCGCAGCCGCCCTCGTCGGCGCGACGGTACGGACCAATGCGAAGGTCGTCGCGGTGGAGCGCCGCGTCATCCGCTTCGAGGTCGAGGCCTTCGAAGGCACGCGCAAGCTCGGCGAGGGCCGCCACGCGCGCGGGCTGGTCAATGTCGAGATGTTCAACAAGCGGCTTGGCGCGTAGCGCTGCGGCCGGGCGCCACCTCGCTCAACCTGCCTAACGTACCGTCGAAGAGGCATAGAACGCTTCCTGCTCCCTGCGGATGCGCACGGCAGGCAGCGTCTCGTCGATTGCCACGTCGGCCCAGGTGATGCAGGCGTCCTTGGCAACCGCTCTGGTCAATCGCACATTGTGCGCAAGTCCGAGCGGCAGATAGCCCTTAGCAAGCGACGTGCCGGCCGGCGTCAGCTTGCCAAAGACGGTGTAGCCGCCTTCTCCGTCGAGCGTATCCCCCGCGCGCAGCTCCTTCTTGGCCGTCGCGGCAACATCGGCGTTGAACGTTGTCGCGACCCCCGTCGCCTCCTTGCGCAGAGCGATCGAGGCCACCGAAATTCCAAGCTCCAGACCGATGAGATGCCACTTCTTGTAGGAGCTCATGTAACGGCCGCTCGGATCAGTGACGACGCTGTATTCCTTGAAGCAATTGCGGATGTACTCGCTGTCGCCTTCGAAGCAGACCCAGACGCCCTTGCGAATATCGTTGGGGATCGGTTTGCCCTCGGCCGTCAGGCAGGACACGACTTCGACCTGGCCCTTGGATTCCAGCACGCCGCCCTCGGAGCGAGGGCGCATCAGCGTCGGGATGTCGTCGACCGATCCCGGCGGGAATGCGAGGCCTTGCGAGGGCGCCTCCAGCCCGGTTGCGTTCGCGATCGCGGCGGATTCGATCGCCGGCTTGGAGCCGTCGAGGAACGCGTTGAACATTTTTGGATTCATGCCGCCGTGCGCAGCTTGCTCGGCAGTGAGGCCCCAGTGATCCCAGACCGTTTCGGGGGTCGACTCCCGGTAGTGCGGTAGCCACTTGTGGCCGCGGCCCGCTGCGACGACCGGGAAACCGCAGGCCCTTGCCCAATCGACGAGGTCGCAGGCGAGGGCCGGCTGATCGCCATAGGCGAGGCTGTAGATCACCCCGGCTTGCCTCGCTCGTTGTGCGAGGATCGGTCCGCAGAATGCGTCGGCCTCGACGGTCACGTTGATGACAGGTTTGCCGGCAGAAAAGGCGCCAAGGCAGTGTTCCACCGCCGCCACGGGATTGCCGGTGCACTCGGCGATCACCTCCACGGCTTCGCACTTCACCAGCGCTTCCCAGTCGTCGGTCAGAAAGGTCGTGCCGTTCTTGAGGGCATCCTCAAGCGAGAGCGCGGCGAATTGCTCCGGGCGCCAGCCAACCCGGTTCAGGTTCTCGCGAGCACGCGACGGTGACAGGTCCGCAATGCCGACGAGATGGACGCCCGGTGTGCGCAGAACCTGATGAAGGTACATTGCACCGAATTTGCCTGCTCCGATCAGTCCGATTCTGATCGGGCGTCCGCTGGCGTGTCGTTCGAGAAGTTTCGCGTACAGGTTCACGATCGCTCTCCCTTTCGGCAACCGCCGAGCTCGCTTCGCATCGGCCCGCCCAAGTCGGCCCCAAGCACTCCCTGCCTACTTCGCCAATTCCTTCGACCGCTGCGTGGCTGCTGCGATCGCGCGGATCATGAGATCGCGCAGGCCCGGTTCGCCCATCAGCACACCGAGCGCTGCGGCGGTGGTGCCGCCGGGCGAGGTGACGTTCTGGCGCAGCGTGGCGGAAGGCAGCTCCGATTGATGCAGCAGCTCGCCGGAGCCGGCGACGGTTTCGCGCGCAAGCTTGGTCGCCAGCGCTTCCGGCAGGCCCGCCTCGACGCCGGCGCGCGCGAGCTCCTCGGCGAGCAGGAACACATAGGCGGGGCCGGAGCCGGAGACGGCGGTGACCGCGTCCATCAGCCCTTCATCCTCTACCCATTCGACCGAGCCGGTGGCGCGCAGCAGCGCGTCGGCCACGGCGCGCTGCGCGGTGCTGACGTTGTTCGCTGCGACGGCTACGGTGATGCCGCGGCCGATCGCGGCCGGCGTGTTCGGCATCGCGCGCACGACGGCGCCGCCGCAGACGTCCTGGAGCGCAGCGATCGTGGTTCCCGCCATGATCGAGACCACGGAGGTCCTTTCCGAGACGAACGATTTCAGCCTCGCGCCGGCCTCGCGGAACATCTGCGGCTTCACCGCGACGACCAGCGTCTCGACCCGGCCGACCGTGGCTGCGTCGGGATTGAGCGCGACGCCACTGGTGGCAAGCGCGGTGATCTCGGGCGAGATGTGCGGATCGATCACCGCGACGCGGCGCGGGTCGAGCCCGCCCGCAAGCCATCCGGTCAGCATCGCGCCGCCCATCTTGCCGGCGCCGGCGAGCAGGATGGTGCCGGTGATGTTTTGGAGTGTGCTGTTGTCTGCCACTGTGCTCACCATCAACAAAGGTGTCGTCCCTGCCTGGTGCGCAATTGCGCGCGGGCGCAGGGACCCCCGCGCGAGCGCTTGCTCGTCGCGTTACCACAGGCGGTTCTAGTGGATGGAGAGCAGAGCAACAAGCCGCGTGCCCAAGGATGAATCACGCGGTATGGGTCCTGGATCCGCGCTTCGCTTGTCCGGGGCGACAGCGGAGAGGAGTTGAGCCCTACGCCTCTCCGACCGTATCGAACATCGCGGCGTCCATCGCCTCGGTCGTGGACTTGCCCGCCCACACCACGAACTGGAACGCCGGGAAATAGCGCTCGCAGGCGTGGATGGCGCCGGCGAGCATGGCTTCGCATTGCGCGGTCGAGGCGGTGAGGCCGCCCGGCAGCACCAGGGCCTGGCGGTGCATCACCATGCCGGTGCTGGTCCACAGGTCGAAATGACCGACCCATAGCTGCTCGTTGACGGCGGCGACGAGCCGCTGCACCTCGCCGCGCCGCGCGAGCGGAATCTTCATGTCGAACGCGCAGGCCAGATGCAGCGCCTCGATCTCGCCCATCCAGGTGAAGGAGAGCTGGTAGTCGGTCCATTGTCCCTTCGAGACAATCGTGAGTTCGTCTTCGCCGGAGCGTTCGAACGGCCAGTTGTTGCTGGCAGCGATGTCCTCGACCACCGCGAGCGGATGGCTTTTGGAATCGATGGTGCTTTCGAGCAGGGACATGCCGTCTCGACCTCTTGCCTTCTTGTTGTCTTTGATACGCACGCGGTTGGGCCCGGCGCGCGCTCCCTAGACGCTACCGCGATCCCTGGAGTCGCTCTCGCGATCCTCGGATCAGCGCGGGCCTTTCGCGGATCAAGTGATGTGATTTGCGGAATCTGCGCAACGGGGTCCCGAGTCCGTCCACAAGCCAGGACTCGTTCGTCCACAGCTCATCTCCGCCACAATTCTTAACGCCGGAAGTCGCTGGTCCCGAGCGAGGAGAACAAATCAGAATCAAACACGCAGGGGCGCCAATCGTTAATTCCGTCCCGCGGGGCCGGACCGCCAAGAGGACCCCAACGCCGGCATGGGACCATGCGATTTGCCCATGCGGAACATACTTGCCGCGCCGCCGCGCCGGCGGCATATTTCCGAACAGGCCGTTCATTCCGGGCGGCCGATGTTCTCAGGGCGGGGTGAAAGTCCCCACCGGCGGTAAGGGCCGAAAGGCCTAAGCCCGCGAGCGCCTTCCGCGAGGGGTATCCCGAACGGAAGGGTCAGCAGATTCGGTGCAACTCCGAAGCCGACGGTTAAAGTCCGGATGAAAGAGAACGGTCGGTGGCAGACGCATCGCAAGGTGCGGCTGTTTGTCGTTCCGTGTGCCCTGATTCTGGTCCTCGAAAAGGAAAGCCATGAATCAGATGTTGCAAGATCCCCAAGTCGAAGCTTCCCAAGTCGAAACTGAAGTCCCCCATCCGCCGGTTCCGCAAGGACCTGCGGCCGAGCACCCGCGCTTCGCCAAACCGCAGCGGGTGGCGTTCGTGCAGGCCTGCTGGCACCGCGACGTGGTCGAGGAGGCCCGCATCGCCTTCATGAAGGAGGCTGCGGCGCGGCACCTCACCCATGTCGACGTGTTCGAGGTGCCGGGCTCCTTCGAGATCCCGCTGCACGCGCAGGTCCTCGCCAAGACGCGGCGCTATACCGCGATCGTCGCGGCCGGCCTCGTCGTCGACGGCGGTATCTATCGCCACGAATTCGTCGCCGACACCGTGATCAAGGCGCTGATGGATGTGCAGCTCCGCACCGAGGTGCCGGTGTTCTCGGCCGTGCTGACGCCGCAGCAATTCCACGAGACCGAGGTGCACTACGACTTCTTCCGCAGGCACTTTGCCATCAAGGGCGTCGAGGTGGCGGCCGCCTGCGCGGAGACGTTGCTGGGCCTCGAACGCTTGCGCGGCCAGGTCGCGGCGGGGATCGTGGGGTAGGTCTGGTCGTTCCGGGGCGCGCAGCGTGAACCCGGAAGCCATTTATCGAAACGGATCGCTGCAAGATGGATTCCGGGCTCGGCGCTGCGCGCCGCCCCGGAATGACGGTGTCAGTCGAACAGGCTCGACACCGACTCTTCCGCCGCCGTGCGCGCGATCGCGTCGGAGATCAGGCTCGCGATCGGCAGGGTGCGGATGTTCGGCGCCTTGGTCACCGCCTCGGTCGGCAGGATCGAGTCGGTGATCACGAGCTCCTTCAGCTTGGAGTTCGTGATGCGGGCGGCCGCGCCGCCGGAGAGCACGCCGTGGGTGATGTAGGCGTAGACGTCCTTGGCGCCCTTGGCGATCAGCGCGTCGGCCGCGTTCACCAGCGTGCCGCCGGAGTCCACGATGTCGTCGATCAGGATGCAGGTGTAGCCGGCGACGTCGCCGATCACGTTCATGACCTCGGACTCGCCCGCACGTTCACGGCGCTTGTCGACGATCGCGAGCGGGGTGTTGATGCGCTTGGCAAGGCCGCGCGCGCGCGCCACGCCGCCGACGTCTGGCGAGATCACCATCGTCTTGGAGAGATCGAACTTGTCCTTGATGTCGCGCACCATCAGCGGCGCCGCGTAGAGGTTGTCGGTCGGGATGTCGAAGAAGCCCTGGATCTGGCCGGCGTGCAGGTCCAGCGTCATGACACGGTCGACACCGGCCTGCGTGATCAGATTGGCGACGAGCTTGGCCGAGATCGGCGTGCGCGAGCCCGATTTGCGGTCCTGCCGCGCGTAGCCGAAATAGGGCAGCACCGCGGTGATGCGGCGCGCCGAGGAGCGGCGCAGCGCGTCGGTGATGATCAGCAATTCCATCAGATGGTCGTTCGCGGGGAACGAGGTCGACTGGATGATGAAGGCATCCGAGCCGCGGACGTTCTCCTGGATCTCGACGAAGATCTCCATGTCGGCGAAGCGCCGCACCACCGCCTTGGTCAGCGGCAGGTCGAGGCCTTGCGCGATCGCCTGCGCGAGAGCCGGATTGGAGTTGCCGGCGACGAGCTTGATGGAGCCGTTTTTGGCCGACATGGACGCTTCCTCCCGCGCTTTGCTGGATACGACGTTCAACATCTCAGATCCCACTGGAAGCACGGTTACAACGGGCGAGGAAATATCAGGCGGGAGGCTGCAATGGCAACCCGGGATGATACGTTTTCCCTTCGAAAATCCTGAGTCGGGCCAACGGCTTGGCCGCAACTTGAGGCCGTGGTTTAGCGGGGGTTATCGCTCGGCATAGCCGAGCGCCGAGCTCGGCATCTCGGGCGCCGGGACGTCCTTGATCACGCTCGCCACCGCCGGTCCCCGCAAGCCTGGGGCCGGGCTAGAGCCATCCGGAGTCCCGTTGATCATGTTGGAAAGTCCGCTGAATCCGGCCTGGGCGATCTTCCGCAGCACGAGGTCGTCGGCGGCGTTCCAGGGATCGCGGCCGCCCTTGGCCGAGGTCGGTTCCTCGCCGGAGAGACGCAGCGCGCGCTGCTGGTTGGCGTCATAGACGTCCCAGACCCAGGCGATCACGGTCTTGCCGCGGACGACCTGGGCCGACAAGTAGCTGCGCACGCGGTACGCGGCCGTCCCCTCGCGGGAGACGACGGACAGGCTGCGCAGCTTGGATTCGCTGTCGAGCACGCCGACCATACGGTCGAATACAGGCGGCGGCGGGCCGTCGATCGATTCGAAGGCGACCGTCGCGCCCGAGCCGGTGCTCGGCGCCATCGCATAGGAGTTGGCGGCGCCGCCGCCACCGCCGGCGCAGCCGCCAAGCGCGGTCGCAGCCGCCAGCAGCATGACCGCCAGCACGCGCGAACCCGCACGGCCCAGGATGAATGACGCGTCCCTCATTATGGAGGGCAGCGATATCGTTAAAATCGGTTAAGGTCTAGGGCAGGGGCGACACAACTCACTGTCGTCGCGTCAATGCACCCGTCATTCCGGGTTCGATCCTGCGGACTGCCCCGGAATGACGATTGTAAAGGTTGCTCTTGTGTTCACCCTTCCAGCGCGATCGCGTGGACGTGGCGGCCGTAATCCGGCTCCTTGCGATGCACCGAGCGGCGATAGCTGAAGAAGCGCTCGTCGGCATAGGTGTCGAGACCGAGATCGTCGATCATCAGGATGCCGGCGGCGTCGAGGCGCCTGCGGATGAAGCCGGCGAGATCGAACATCGCGTGTCCCTCGCGCACCGAGGGGATGAAGAACATGGCGTTGTCCGCATCCGCCTCGATGAAGCGCGCCACGAACTCGTTGCCGACCTCGTAACTGTCCTGACGGATCAAGGGGCCGATCGCGGCGATGATGCCGCTACGCGTGGCGCCGAGCTTCTCCATCGCGGAGATCGTCGCCTCCAGCACGCCGGTGAGCGCGCCCTTCCAGCCGGCATGCGCGCCGCCGATCACGCGCGCATTGGGATCGACGAACAGCACCGGTCCGCAGTCGGCGGTGGAAACGCCGAGCGCAATGCCGGGCGTTTTCGTCACGAGCGCATCGCCCTTCGGCCGCGGTCCGCTCGGCCACGGTGTCTCGGCCACGAGCACGTCGGGCGAGTGGATCTGGTGCAGGCTGATGAAGCGGTCCGCGGCGACGCCGACATGCTCGGCCATGCGGCGGCGGTTCTCCGCGACCAGGTCCTGATCGTCGTTGGAGCCGAGCCCGCCGTTCAGCGCGGCATAGATGCCGCTTGAGACGCCGCCTTCACGGGTGAAGAAGGCATGGCGCAGGCCGGGCACCGCGGCGAGCAGCGAGGACGTGACCGTCATCAATCGTCTCCGGCCTGTTCGAGATCGCTGAGGCCGGCAATGCCCGTCAGCCGCGGCTCGGAGATGCCGAGCACCTTGAACATCGAGCCCATGCCACTGCGCCCGGTGTCCGTCAGGCGCTTGAGCGCGATCGAAATGTCGGTGCCCACTTCCGGTGTTGCCTTCTGCATCAGGGCGGCCGCCCTCGTATCGATGCCGATCCGCTTCAGGAAGTCGCCTTGCGTCACCGGTCCGTGCACGCGGGCGCCGACATCCTCGGCCGCGCGCGCCAGCGCCTGGAAGTCAACATGGGCGGTGACGTCGGCCAGGCCCGGCGCCTTCAGGGGGTCGGCGAAGGTGTGGCGTGCAATCGCCTGGAAGGTGTCGCCGGCATCGCTGCGCAAATGGCCGTAGTCGATGATCAGGGCCGCGCCGTCCTGGTCGCGCACGCGCGTGGCGAGCTTCATGATCTCGCCGTCGGGCCGCCATTCGAATACGGCGCCGACAGGCGCGGCGCGCACCAGGGGCGGCAGCAGCACGTCGAAGCGCGGCGTCGGCTCCGGCGCCGCGCCGAATTGAAGCTTTCCGTTGGGATCGATCTCGATCACGCGCTCGTGCCAGCCGTTCTCGAGACGGACCATCTGGTGGATCGGCAGCACGTCGAAATATTCGTTGGCGAGGATGATACTCGGTCCCTCAGGCACGTCGTCGATGCTGTCGTGCCAGGTGATGTTGCGCACGGCGGACAGCGTCGCGCCCTGCCGCTCGCGCAGCACGGGATTGACCTCGACCATGTGGATATGGAGCGCCTGGTAGAGCGGCGGCAGCACGCGCAGTGCACGCAGCGCATCCGCCATCATGGTGCCGCGGCCGGGGCCGAGCTCGATCAGCCGCAAGAATTGCGGCGAGCCCATCTGCTTCCACACCGAGGCCGTCCACAGGCCCAAGAGCTCGCCGAACATCTGGCTGACCTCGGGCGCGGTGGTGAAGTCGCCCTCACGTCCGAGCGGATCGCGCGAGAGGTAATAGCCATAGCGCGGATGCATCAGGCACAGTTCCATGTAGCGCCAGACCGGCATGGGGCCTGAGGCTTTGATCAATGCCTTGATCTCGTTGAGTAAGGGCTGGTCGGTCACGGCCATCTTCTCGAAATGAATTAACGAATAGCCTCAATGGGCTTCGGCGCACCGCGCCTGACGGCCAATACAATAAGGACGAGGCCGACGATAAGCATCGGGATCGACAGCAGCATGCCCATGGTTAATCCGCCCCAGAGGAAGCCGAGCTGGGCGTCGGGTTCGCGGAAATGCTCGCCGATGATCCGGGTCAGGCCGTAGATCAGGATGAAGCTGCCGAGGATCATGCCGGGCCGCTTCAGCGCGCCAAGGCGGATCATGATCGCAAGCACCGTGAACAGCAGGATGCCTTCCATGCCGGCCTCGTAGAGCTGGCTCGGATGTCGCGGCAACTGCGTCGGATCGTTGGGAAAGATCATCGCCCAGGGCAGGCTCGCATCGGTGGCGCGGCCCCACAGCTCGCCGTTGATGAAATTGGCGAGCCGCCCGAGCAGCAGCCCGACCGGGGCGACAGCAGTCGTGATATCGCCGAGCGACAGGATCGGAATCTTGTTGCGGTAGGCGAACCACATCACCGCGACGACGCAGCCGAGGAAGCCGCCATGGAAGGACATGCCGCCCTCCCACAATCTGAAGATCGCCGCCGGATGGTCGATGAAGAAGGGAAGGTTGTAGAACAGCACGTAGCCGGTGCGGCCTCCGAGAATGATGCCGAGCGTGACCCAGAGGATGAAGTCGTCGACCTGGAGCAGCGAGATCGGCGCGGGGCCGCCCCACAGGCGTTCGTTCTTCAGCAGCGAACGCGCATAGAGCCAGCCGAACACGATGCCGCAGATGTAGGCGAGCGCATACCAGCGGATCGCGAACGGACCAATCTCGAGCGCGATCGGCTTGAAGGCGGGGAAGTCGATGAGCAAAAAGGGCATCGCGCCTTCTATACCTAGACGAGATTGCGGCGATAGAGCGCCAGCAGACGCTCCCAATGCCGCTCGGCAGCGTCGCGGTCATAGACCGGGCGCTTGGGGAAGGCGAAGCCGTGATGCGTGCCGGGATAGATTTCGACCTCGGCTTTCGCGCCTTTCATGCCCTCTTTGACCTTCTCGATGATCTCCGGCGGCGCATAGACGTCGGTCTCCGCGCAGCCGAAATAGAGTTCGGCCTTGGTCTTGCTTGCGGCGAGATGCGGGCTGTCGTCCTGATCGGTCGCGAGCTGCACGCCGTAGATCGAGGCGGCCGCTTTGACATTCGCAGGGAAGTGCGTCGCGGCGTTGATGGCGTAGCGGCCGCTCATGCAGTAGCCGACGGTGCCGACCAGCCTGGTGTTCGCTTCCGCCTGGCCCTCGGCATAGGTGAGCAGCGCTCGCGTGTCGTCCATGATCATGGGAATCGTGAGCGAGCCCATCAGCTGGAACATGCGCTTTCGCTCCGGCGCGTTCGGGTCGGCCGGCAGCGCACCGAGCTCCATCACGCCGGAGCGGTAGTACAAGTTCGGCAGCATCACGTAATAGCCGGACGTCGCGAGCCGGCGTGCCATGTCGCGCAGCTCTTCGCGGATCGCCGGCGCATCCATGTAGAACAGGATGACCGGAAACGGCCCACCGCGTTCGGGATGGCTGATGAAGGTTGCGGTGTGGCCGTCCTTGGTGGGGATCGCGATCTGCTGGTCGATCATCTGTTCGATCTTTTACTTGCGCCTTGTGATTCTTCTTATGCAGGGACGTCGAATACGATTGCAAGGAAACCGGGTCATGACAAGGATACCGCCGATGGGCACTTGAACGGCCTCGCGCGGATTGCCATTGTCTTTCCGAGCGTTCGCGTAAAGTTTATCTGAGCTGCCAGGAGGCCGAAATGACCCAGACCAACAACCGGTTTTTCGACGAGATCGGCCGCCTGATGAACGATGCCGCAGGCGCCGCCCAGGGCGTCAAGCGCGAGTTCGACACGGTGATGCGGACCCAAGCCGAGAAATTCCTGCGCGACATGGATCTGGTCAAGCGCGAGGAGTTCGAGGCAGTCAAGGACATGGCGCGCCTGGCGCGTGAGGAGAACGAGGCGCTGAAGGCACGCATCGCGGCGCTGGAGGCGAAGCTGGCGGGCGCGCCGACGTCCTGACCGGCGTCGTTCCGGGGCGGTCCGCAGGACCGAACCCGGAACCTCGAGATTCTCAGGTGCGCAATTGCGCACCATCGTTCGGCCGCTGCCGCGATCGCCCCGGAATGACGGCAGATCCGGTACCTTCCGCCAGCCCATTCTCCTTGTCATTTCCGCATCTTCCGGGTAAAAGCCCGCCAAGTTCGTGGCCCCCGCACCCCTGGAGGCTTGCTGCGAGCTATGCCATGGGCCGCGCTGCGGCCCATTAACTTTTGCAAAAACAAGGACTTAACGACATGGCGACGACCGTCAAGGAATTGAAGGCGACCGCACGTCCGAAGAGCGGCAAGGGGGCCGCCCGGGCTGAGCGTCGCGCCGGGCGCGTGCCCGGAGTGATCTATGGCAACAACCAGCCCCCCGTCACGATCTCGATCGAAGATCGCGAACTGCGCCAGCGCATCCTCGCCGGCCGGTTCCTGACCACGCTGGTGGACATCGATCTCGAGGGCAAGAAGCACCGCGTGATTCCGCGCGACTATCACCTCGATCCGGTCAAGGACTTCCCGATCCATGTCGACTTCATGCGGCTCGGCGAAGGCGCCACCATCCGCATCAGCGTGCCGCTGCATGTCGTGAAGGCGGAAACCTCCCCGGGCGTGAAGCGCGGCGGCACCGTCAACATCGTCGCCCACGCGATCGAGCTCGAATGCGGCGTCGAGAGCATTCCGCAGTACATCGAGGCCGATGTCGGCGCGCTGGAAATCGGTCACTCGCTGCATCTGGCGGACGTCAAGCTGCCGGCCGGCGTGAAGGCGCTGACCCGCGAGGACGCGACCCTCGTCACCATCGTGCCGCCGTCCGGCTACGCCGAAGAGCAGAAGGCCGCGGCTGCGGCTGCTGCCCCTGGCGCTGCTGCGGCTGCTCCGGCGGCTGGCGCTGCGGCTCCGGCTGCGGGTGCTGCTGCACCGGCTGCTGCTGCCAAGGCTCCCGCCGGCGGCGACAAGAAGAAGTAATCTCTCGAAAGAGCTGGCGCGCGGTCCCTGATCGCGCGCTGGCTGAGGGGCGCGCCGCGTCATGCGACTCTTTGTTGGGCTCGGCAATCCCGGCGCGAAATACGCACGTAACCGGCACAATATCGGCTTCATGGCGGTCGACGAGATCGCGCGCCGTCACAGCTTTGCGCCGTGGCGCCGCCGCTTTCAGGGCGAGACCTCGGAAGGCACGCTCGGCACGGAGCGCGTGATCCTGCTCAAGCCGACGACCTACATGAACGAGTCCGGCCGCGCCGTGCAGGAAGCTGCAAGCTTCTTCAAGATCGCGCCTGGCGACGTCACCGTGTTCCATGACGAACTCGAGCTGCCGCCGGGCAAGGTGCGGGTGAAGATCGGCGGCGGCATCGCCGGCCACAACGGCCTGCGCTCGATCTCGGCGCATATCGGCAACGATTATCGCCGCGTGCGCCTCGGCATCGGTCATCCCGGCGTCAAGGAACTGGTGCACGGCCACGTCCTGTCGGACTTCGCCAAGGCCGACAATGACTGGGTGGCGACGCTGTGCGAGGCGGTGGCCGAGCACGCAGGCCTGGTCGCCAAGGGCACGGACGCGACCTTCGCCAACAGGGTGCATCTTGCGATGCAGGCGAAGGGATTTTTGACCAAGGACGACAACGGCAAGGAATAACGCTCGTGGGATTCAAATGCGGGATTGTCGGGTTGCCCAATGTCGGCAAGTCGACCTTGTTCAATGCGCTGACCGAGACGGCCGCGGCGCAGGCGGCGAACTATCCGTTCTGCACCATCGAGCCGAATGTCGGCGAGGTCGCCGTGCCCGATCCCAGGCTCGACAAGCTCGCGGCGATCGCCAAGTCCGGACAGATCATCCCGACCCGGCTGACCTTCGTCGACATCGCGGGCCTCGTCCGCGGCGCCTCCAAGGGCGAAGGCCTCGGCAATCAATTTCTGGCCAACATCCGCGAGGTCGACGCCATCGCGCATGTGGTGCGCTGCTTCGAGGATTCCGACATCACCCATGTCGAGGGCAAGATCGCCCCGCTCGCCGACATCGAGACCATCGAGACCGAGCTGATGCTCGCCGATCTCGACAGCCTCGAGAAGCGCGTCGACAACCTCACCAAGAAGGCCAAGGGCAACGACAAGGACGCCAAGGAGCAACTCGACCTCGTCAACCGCACCTTGGTGCTGCTGCGCGAGGGCAAGCCCGCACGTCTCGTCGAGCGCAAGGCGGAGGAGGAACGTGCTTTCGGGATGCTCGGCCTGTTGTCGTCCAAGCCCGTGCTCTATGTCTGCAACGTCGAGGAAGGCTCGGCCGCCACGGGCAATTCGTTCTCGAAAGCCGTGCAGGACCAGGCCGCCAAAGAAGGCGCGGTCGCCGTCGTCATCTCCGCCAAGATCGAATCCGAGATCGCAACGATCTCGCGTGACGAGCGTGCCGACTTCCTGGAGACGCTGGGTCTGGAGGAAGCCGGCCTCGATCGCCTGATCCGCGCCGGTTACACGCTGCTCGACCTCATCACCTATTTCACGGTCGGCCCGAAGGAAGCGCGCGCCTGGACCATCCATCGCGGGACCAAGGCCCCGGGCGCGGCGGGTGTGATCCACACCGATTTCGAGAAGGGCTTTATCCGCGCCGAGACCATTGCCTATGAGGATTACGTCGCGCTCGGCGGCGAGGCCGGCGCGCGCGATGCCGGCAAGCTCCGGCTCGAAGGCAAGGAATACGTCGTCGCCGACGGCGACGTGATGCATTTCAGGTTCAATACGTAAGGCCTGTCATTCCGGGGCGCGCGGAGCGCGAACCCGGAATCCATCGGGCGCCAGAACCAAAGGATGAATGGATTCCGGGTTCGCCTCTTCGAGGCGCCCCGGAACGACGGGCTAGCGCATCCCGCCGCCCTGGTCGCGGATCGCGCCGAGATGCTCGTTGATGCGGAAGACGATCAGGATCAGCTCGGCGACGATGCGCGAGAACACGATGCCGACGACGACGCTCGCGATCGACGACAGCAGCACCAGGAAGCCGCCGAACGGGCTGATCGCCATCGCAGCCAGGCCGGAGAAGATGCCGGAGAGGCCGAACAGGCAGATCAGCGCGATCACAAGCCAATAGAAGGTCTTGATGATCGTCGGCGTGATGAAGCGGTCCCACTGAAACAGGTCGCTGAATGAAAACATTGCTCTCCCCAGGGCATTGGGCCTTGGTAAATGGATCTCGGTCCTCGGTCGATCCGACTCGGATCAACGCCGCCACCCGGTATGTAGCACGAGCCATGCGGGCCGGCGGGTTGAGATTGCCGCAAAGTGCGGCCACAATCTGTCATTCCCGCAAAGCTTTCCCGAGATGACCCTGACCTTCGAAGATTTCCCGCCCGGCCGGTTCGGCACGTTCGGCCCGCGCCACGTCACGCGCGACGAGATTTTGGCCTTTGCCGCCGAGTTCGATCCGCAGCCCATGCATCTGGACGAGGAGGCCGCCGGCAAAAGCATGCTGCGCGGCCTGTCCGGCTCGGGCTGGCACCTCTGCTCGCTGATGATGCGGATGATGGCCGACGGTTTCATTACCCGCGCCGCATCGCTGGGATCTCCCGGCGTCGACGAGGTGCGCTGGCTGTCGCCGCTGCGGCCCGGCGACGATCTCACGCTCGAGGTCGACGTGCTGGAGGCGCGCACGTCCAAGAGCCGCTCCGAGCTCGGCATCGTCAAGTTCAAATGCACCGCGCGCAACGCCAAGGGTGAGGCGCTCGCCGAGATGACTTCGCCGATCCTGATCAAGCGGCGCGAGGGAGCGGTCTGATGCGGTTCTTCGACGACATCGAGATCGGTCAGCGCCGCGAGATCGGCACCTATACGTTCACGGCCGAAGCCATCAAGACATTCGCCGCCAAGTTCGATCCGCAGCGTTTTCATCTCGACGAGGAGGAGGGCAAGAACTCGCTGTTCGGCGGGCTCGCCGCGTCGGGCTGGCATGTCGGTTCGGCCTGCATGAGCCTGCTTGTCGCCGACGGCCAGCGTCTGGCGCGCGAGGCCGCCTCGCGCGGCGAGGAGGTCGCGGTGTGGGGCCCGTCGCCGGGCTTTCGCGACCTGCGCTGGATCAGGCCGGTGCTCGCCGGCGACACCGTCGGTTACGTCAATGTCGTGATCGACAAGCGCACGTCCGCCTCGCGCCCCGGCTGGGGCATCCTGACCGCCCGCACCACCGGCACCAACCAGCGCGGTGAGGACGTCTATTCCATCACGGCCTCGGCCTTCGTGCCGATGCGTGCGAAGAGCGCTTAGACCTGTTCCAAGATGAACGGTCCAAATCCGTGGGCGAGTGTTGCCCGCGCGCTATGGACGCGATTCCGGGCGGCTGCCATAAGCCTGCGCAACATGGTTACCGCGAAGCAGTTTGGCGGAACCACTCAGGTGCTAACTAATTATGAACCTGTCGCTGTCTATTTGAAACGAATTGGGCAGACGACAGGGGACGAGAACCATGGCTGATCGCGGCGCACTCAAATTTGTTGGATTTATCTTCGCGACCGCGACGCTGGCCGTCATGCTGGTCGCCGGCATGGTGGTGAAGGGCTATGCCGATGGCGCCTACACCCTGGAAGCCTCGGCCGTCGACGCGAGCCGGTAAGAGTTCGTTAAGTTTTCGCGGCCGGCATCCGGCCGCCGCACTCATCGGCTATAGACGACCGCCAATATGGCGATCGCAACCGCCAGCAGCCCGACAAAGCGCAGCATGATCGTGCCGAATTGATTCGGCGCGGGCCGCAACGGGATCGGGTCCGTGGTGTCGGGCCGAATGCTTTCCATGTGAAATGTTCCCCAGGCCCGGCCGAAGAGGCCATGGGCGCCTGGCATTGGTCGCCGGGGAAGGGATGGGGGTTCAAAGGTGAACGCTCGTGTCCCGGACGCGCTGCAGCGTGCAACGCTGCTGCGCAGAGCCGGGACCCATCTCGCCGCTCATCCGCCGGACCATGGGCCCCGGCTCTGCGGCGCGTCACTGCGTGCCGCACCGCGTCCGGGGCACGAGACCGCCAGAATCAAAACCGCCGCGCTCCTTGCGGAACGCGGCGGTCCGGTGATGCTTGGTTGAGCGATCAGCTGTTGCGCAGGCCGTCGGCGGCGCGCTTCCACTGCGCGACGTTGTCGGCGATCATGCGGGTCGACTTCATCGCGGCCTGGCTGAGCTGGGCATAGCCGGAGATCTCGCGCTGGACGCGCTGGCCTTCGGCATGGAGCAGATCGCGCAGGCTCTCAAGCTCGGAGATCAGGTTCTCGATCTCGGCGAGCGAGGTGCCGGCGACGCGCTGGATCAGCGAGTTGACGTTGTTGACGGTGGCTTCCGCGCTCGGGTCGAGCGGCGGTGCGTCGGTGGTGGTCGACGCCGGACGGCGCAGATAGGCGATGTCGTTGCGAACGAAGTCGCGGATGCCGGCCTCGACTTCCGTCACGGCGGCGAGGTTGGTGTCGACCGTCTCGGTCTCGGTGCCTTCGATCTTTTCCGGGCGCATGGCGTTCATCGTTGTTCCCCTGTTCGCGTTGAGTGCAGCGCGAGTGTCCCCCGCACGACGAATTCGGTCAGCCCGACTAGGGCGTCGGAATTTGACCGCAACTTGGCCGAGATACGGCAAGGGCGGACGATTCGGGGGCTTTGCCGTGGCGTATGGTTAGGAGAGTGTGAACGCCGCAATGCGCTTTCGGGACGAGGGAGGGCGCCGAGGTCGCTACCAGCTCTTCTTGAATCCCGCCGACACGCTCTTGTTGATCGCGCCTTGCGAGGTCTCGCCGACCGAGCCGGAGACGGTGACGTTGTCGAACAGCTTTTGCTCGGCGCCGACCTTGCGCAGCCATTTGTCGTCGGTGGTCGACAGCGTCTGGCCGGCGGTGATGCTGGTGCCGGTGTCGGTGAGGGTGACCTTGGCGGACTGGTCGGTTTCGTAATTGCGGGTGACGTGACCGCCGATGCCGGGCACCGCGCTGGTGCCCTGCTGGTTAACGCTGTAGCCGTTCTGCAGCGTCAGCGAGGTGTCGCCCGACAATGGCACCGATTTGGTCAGCGAGGCCCCGAGCTTGCTCTGTTCCGAGGCGGGATTGACGCGGGCTTCCACCGCGGTCTTGTCCCAGATCACACCCGCGCCGGGCGCGGTTGCCGTCGCCCAGGCGCTGCCCGAGGATTGCGGCAGGCTGCCGCCGTTGGTGGCCTTCTGTGCCAGCAGTTCGGACATGGTTCGCGGCTCGCTGGTCACCGTCATGTCGGCGCCGATCCGCGTATCCCAGAATGAGAACACGGACTGCTTGACCGTGACCGCCGAGGAGCCGTTGGCATTGGCATTCGACGACCAGTCCAGCCCGTCCTTGGCGGCGGCCTGGGCGCGCTTCTTCGCGGCCATGGGGTCGATGCCGGTACCGGCATCGACCGCCAGCTGGCTCCAGTCGAGCTTGTCGACGTCGATGCCTTTGAGCACGTCGGGGTCGTTGACGTCGGGGGCCTCCGCAACGGCCTCGGTCTCGTCGTCAGGCGCGGCCGCGGGGGGTGAGAAGGGCGGAATGATCTGCGCCGAGACTGTCAGCACCGAGCCCAGAATGAATGCGGCCGCCAGCACTGGCAGCCGGGTCCAGCCGAAACCTGTCGAGAATTCCATCGTCCTGCCCGCGAACCCCGGCGCATGCTGTCCGAGAATATATATCGGCCGTCAGCAAAGACCATGCGCCATTCCGCGCGCAAAATGCTGATCCATCGTTGCGAAATTGTGGCGGCATTTCAGGGCAGCGAACCAACGGGCCGCGCGACAGGCGCGCCCGATCACGAGCGTCTCGATGCGACGGCATCCGGCGGGGCTGGAGGCCAGGACGTCGCAGCCGGCATCGTGATCGGTCCCGAAATGGGGCCCGTTGGTGTCCCTCAGAAGCGCGATGATCCTCATCGCGCTTCAGGTTGTTGTTGCATGCGTCAGCCGACGCGGGTCATCTTCGGCAGATGAATGGCGCGGCCGAGTGCCTGCTCGACCAGGTCGAACGTGTCGATCAGGACGCGCATGCTGACGAGCTTGCCCGCCCTGAACTGGGCGAACTGCGCGACCCGCAAGCTGATCGGCTTGTTCGAATCCAGCGCCGTCAGCGAATAACGCACCATCGAGGCGGCGGAATCGACGCCGAGCATGATGCTCTCGCGGTCGAAGCGGCGAACCGTAAAATTGTCGGCGAGCTGGCGGATGACGTCGAGCACGGCGTCCCTGCCCTGGCGCGCGCCGAGGAACGGAAACATGTCGATCGGGCCGTAAAGCGCCCACTCGACGTCGTCGTCGATCAGGGCTTCGATGTCCTGGAAATGCCGGTCGTTGATCGCGCGGTGCAACGCGCGCGAGAAACGCCAGAGGCTATGCTCTGTCATTTTGGGCAGTCCTGAAGCTGGCTTGCGAAAAAAAACGGAAAACAACCCCATGCGCAGTCAGGCGCCGGGGGCTCAAATCGTTTGTATACGAACAAAATAGGACGTTTTGGCCAAAACGCAATTCACGTTTTCGCAATGCACAATTGATTGCGAAATGTGAGATTTGCAACATGACCCCGTAATTTTCCGGGGTTGGGCGCGAGCCCCAGTGGGGTCCTCGCGCCGAGATCAGGCTTAATCCGCCCGCGCGCCGGTGATCAACGGCCCGATTTCGCGCTCCAGCACCTGCTGCACCAGATCGTAGGAATCGATGATCTCGCGGATCTCCGCCACCAGCCCGCCGCGGAAGGTGTAGAACACGGCCATGTCGAACTGCACGATGCGGTCGTTGCTGCGCTTTTTGAAATAGGCCTGCATGTAGGTCGCGACCGTTTCGCCCTCGGCCAGGATGTGCGGCGCCTTGTAGCGGATCTCCGAATAGCGCGACCAGACCGTCTGCCAGAGTTCACGCAGCTCGGCCTTGCCGTGGCGCGGCACCAGATGCGGCAGCACGTCGATCGGCGCATGGGTGAGGAAGTCGACGTCCTCGGTGCAGCCCGCGAGCGCGGCTTCAATGCCGCCACGCGCGAAGGCGTCGAGCAGATGCAGCACGCGTTGCCTGTTCAGCGATTCAACCGTCATTGCTGCTCCCGCCCTCGTCGGCCGTGGATTGCAAACGCTACCGCGGGCCTCGCGGGTCCATCAATCCGCAAAAACACAGGGTGCTTGCCAACTATGACGCGCGAACGCCATGCCGCGTTCATGGGGTGCAAGCGCGGGCGGCGCTGCTGGCTTGGGTGCGCGCTTTTCGATTGGCGATGACGCCGCATGCTTACCTGCGAGGCGCGCCTTGCCCAGGTGCTGGAACCCGGACCCGCCCGCAATCGTTGAAGGTCCGACATCGCATCTGGAGACATCGATCCATGAAATCGCCGCTTCTCGCCGTGACCGCCGCACTGCTCATGCTTGGCGCGACCTCCGCGGCCAATGCCAAGGGCTGCATCAAGGGTGCCATCGTCGGTGGCGTTGCCGGCCACTATGCCGGCCATCACGGCGCGCTCGGCGCCGCCGCCGGCTGCCTCTACGGCCGGCACCACGCCAAGGAACAGGAGAAGCAGCGGCAACAGCAGCAGAGCCAGATGAACCGGCAGGGGAAGCTGTAGTCGTTCCGGGACGCCGCGAAGCCGCGAACCCGGCGCCATCCTGCCCCTTGGGCCGGTGCCAAATAGGCGCGTGACCCATCTCACATCACGCCCGTCCCGGCGCAGCTATCGTCATCCCAATGTCATCAGGGAGACGTGCCATGGCTGCCATCGCCACCGTCAGAAAGTCCCGCCTGCACAACGCGATCGAAGGCCTCGCGCTGACCGCGATCCTGCAGAGCTTCCCGACCTTCGCCGCCGCCGCCTTCCTGCTCAAGCTCTGCGGCAACCACGATCTCGTCGGCGATCCCGGCGTCGCCATCTTCGTCGCGATCGCCTCGCTCGCCCACGCGATGTTCGCGGTGAGCTTCGGCCCGAGCTTCCCGGCGTTCTTCAAGACCGTCTACGAGCCAAAGTTCTTCGAGGCCCATCTGTCGCTGTCCGACAAGATCACGGCATGGCGCACCCAGCCCGTCGCCTCGCTGCAACTGGTGACGATCGTGCTGCTGCTGTCGGTGATGGCGGTGGTGACGGCGAGCGTGGGGTGAGGGGGCTCTCGTCATTCCGGGGCGCCGCAAAGCGGCGAGCTATGATGCGCAATTGCGCATCCGAGAATCCATAACCCCGAACAAAAATGAACAGCGACGCCGCCCCTACCTCTTCTTCCACCCCCCGCGCCGTCCCGGCATCCCGCCCGTCGACTTCGGCGCCGGCCCGAACTCCGGGCCCGATTGCCTTGAGTCCGTCGGCTGGATGATCCGGCTCTCGCCGCCGAACGGCTTTGAAGGCAACGCGCGGCCTTCCCGGTAGGGCAGCGATTCCGGGCCGTGCATCTCGTCGAGATGCGGCTTGTGCACCTTGGACCCGCTGCCGCCGCCGCTGGCTTTCAACGCGGAGCTGACGGTTTTCTTCTTCATCGCGCTGACCGGCAAATTCGCGGCGTCGCCGTACTTCTTGCTGCCGGCATAGGCGCCGGCCTTGCCCGTGACCGCTCGCTGTTTTGCGGTGGGGTCGTCGACCACGGCCAGCTCGGTGGCGCGCAGGCGTTTGACTTCGTCGCGCAGGCGGGCGGCTTCCTCGAAATTCAGATCGGCCGCGGCCTCGCGCATCCGCGTTTCCAGATCGCCGAGCACGGCTTCAAAATTGTGGCCGATCGAGATGACATCGTCGGTCATGTCGTGGCCGCCGACCTCGACCAGCACGTGGTCGCGCTCGTAGACGGAGTTCAGGATGTCGCCGATCTGCTTCTTGACGCTCTCCGGCGTGATGCCGTTGGCGGTATTGTACTCGACCTGCTTCTCGCGGCGGCGGTTGGTCTCTGCGATGGCGCGCTCCATCGAGCCCGTCATCTGGTCGGCGTAGAGGATCACCTTGCCGTCGACGTTGCGCGCGGCGCGGCCGATGGTCTGGATCAAGGAGGTCTCGCTGCGCAGAAAACCTTCCTTGTCGGCGTCGAGAATGGCGACCAGCGCGCATTCGGGAATGTCGAGGCCTTCGCGCAACAGGTTGATGCCGACCAGCGCGTCGAAGGCGCCGAGCCGCAAGTCGCGGATGATCTCGATGCGCTCGATGGTGTCGATGTCGGAGTGCATGTAGCGGACGCGAATGCCCTGCTCGTGCAGATATTCGGTGAGGTCCTCCGCCATGCGTTTTGTGAGAACCGTGATCAGCGAGCGATAGCCGGCCTGCGCGGTGGCACGCACCTCGCCGACGAGATCGTCGACCTGGGTTCGGGCCGGGCGGATATCGACGGGCGGATCGATCAAGCCTGTCGGGCGAATGACCTGCTCGACGAACACGCCGCCGCTCTCGTTCAGCTCCCAGCCGCTCGGCGTCGCCGACACCGCGACCGTCTGCGGCCGCATCATGTCCCACTCCTCGAAGCGGAGCGGGCGATTGTCCATGCAGGAGGGCAGGCGGAAGCCGTACTCGGCCAGCGTCGCCTTGCGGCGGAAGTCGCCGCGGAACATGGCGCCGATCTGCGGGATGGTGACGTGGCTTTCGTCGGCGAAGATCAGCGCGTTGTCGGGCACGTATTCGAACAGCGTCGGCGGTGGCTCGCCGGGCCGGCGTCCGGTGAGGTAGCGCGAATAGTTTTCGATGCCGGCGCAGCTTCCCGTCGCCTCCATCATCTCGAGGTCGAAGGTGGTACGCTGCTCCAGACGCTGCGCTTCCAAGAGGCGGCCCTGGTTGTTGAGCTGGTCGAGCCGCTGCTTCAGCTCTGATTTGATCGACTTGATCGCCTGCACCAGCGTCGGGCGTGGCGTCACATAGTGCGAATTGGCGTACATCTTGATGAATTCGAGCTCGTCCTGCTTGTGGCCGGTGAGCGGATCGAATTCCTCGATGGTCTCGATGGTGTCGCCGAACAAATTCACCCGCCAGGCGCGGTCCTCATAGTGCGCCGGGAAGATGTCGATGACGTCGCCCCGGACACGGAAGGTGCCGCGGGTAAAATCGGCCTGGGTGCGCTTGTATTGCAGCGCGACGAGGTCGGCGATGAGCTGGCGCTGGTCGATGCGCTCGCCCTTCTTCAGCGCGAAGGTCATCGCGGTGTAGGTCTCGACCGAGCCGATACCGTAGATGCAGGACACCGAGGCGACGATGATGACGTCGTCGCGTTCGAGCAGCGCACGCGTCGCCGAGTGGCGCATTCGGTCGATCTGCTCGTTGATCGAGGAGTCCTTTTCTATGTAGGTGTCCGTGCGAGGGACATAGGCTTCCGGCTGGTAGTAGTCGTAATACGAGACGAAATATTCGACCGCGTTGTCCGGGAAGAAGTTCTTGAACTCGCCGTAGAGCTGGGCGGCGAGCGTCTTGTTCGGCGCCAGGATCAGCGCCGGGCGCTGCGTCTTCTCGATCACCTGCGCCATGGTGTAGGTCTTGCCCGAGCCGGTGACGCCGAGCAGCACCTGGGTGCGGTCGTTGCGCTGGACGCCTTCGACCAGTTCCGCAATCGCGGTGGGCTGGTCGCCCTTGGGCTGATAGTGCGACTTGATCTCGAAGCGCACGCCGCCTTCGGACTTTTCCGGGCGCGGCGGCCGGTGCGGCGTCCACACCTTGGTGGAGCCGTCATTCTTGCGGAACTCAGGCCGGCCCTCGCGGATCAGCGATTCCAGCGCGTCCGCGGTCGCCTTGACGCCGAGCGCTTCCATCTTGCTGCGCGGCGGCCGCGCCAGCGCCTCGGCATCGTCCTCCTCGGTGGGCAGGCCAAGCTGCCGCGCCAGTTCCGGATCGAGCGTCGGGATGGTGGCCGCGGTGCCGTAATTGGCCTGCGGCGCCTCGTCGAAACCCTCGGTCGACGCCCGGGCGCCTGGCGGCTGCGGATTGGGCCGCAGCGGCATCGGGCGCGCCGCATCCTGCGGAAACTCCTTCGGCGTCGAAGCCCGCGCGCGATGCGCGGCGGCCTCGCCCCCGGATCGCCGGTCGCGCGAATTATCCGGCGGCGGCTGCAGCCCGGTGCCGGATCCCAGCCCGGCATCGCCGCGGTTGATTGCGGGATTGAGCAATTCGGCCAGCGCCGGCCCGATCGGCTGCACGTCAGGGCGGTGCGCCTTCGAGTTCGGGGTCTTGGTCTTGGGGGATTTGCCGGATTTTTCGGAGGATGCAGGTTTCTTCGCCATGAGGCGAATATGGGACGAGTCAGTCGCGCAATAAAGGGCGAATGCCTCCCGCTATGCAGGCTGCTGACAGCAGGTTGGCAGCAGGGTAGGGCCTCACGCCGCCGGCGGCGGACCCTCGTCGTCCTCGCCCGCCTGATTTGGCGTGAGGATGTCGAGATGGATGCCGCCGCAATCGGTGCAGCGCATGGTCCAATACTCGCTTCCGGCGCGCCCGCCGATCACGCGGAGCACGGCGAGATCGCCGTCGCATTCCGGGCAATTCGACAGCACCGTGCGGCTGTAGATCCTCGGCCGCGATGCATCCTCGAATTCGATGAATGACATGACCGGTTGCCCCCTTTTGCGCTGTGCTGTCCCTGCTTCGCTTGCCGTCCTGCCCGTCTATTCGTCGTCGCTGTCGGTCCGCCGGCGGAAGCGGTCGATGTGGTGCTTGGCGTCGGCGATCGCGGCGTTCTGATCGGGCCAGGCAAAACCGACTTCCATGGCCGGAAACAGCACGCCGTCGATGGCGAGGGGGCTGAGATCGGCGCGGCGGATGCGGGCGTGCCAGAGGCCTTTGCCGGCCTCGAAGGATTCGATGTCAAAACCGTCGTAGAGCGTCGTCATGGTCGTCCCCGAGTGTTCCGTACGTGTCTTGTTGGAGAGTCAGGGGACCACGTTTGCGGATTTCGGGATGTGAAGCCGTTCACAAGCGGCCGGCTTTTTTGCTCTCGCGTCAGTTCCGCGCGGCCGTACGGCCGATCCGCTTCACCGGCCGGGCGGCGGGTTCCGCCGCCGCGCGCATGATCCAGCGGCGGAACGCGGCGAAGTCGCGCTGCTCGGTCTGGAAGCTGCGATAGAGCAGGTACCAGCGCATGCCCTTGGGCACCGATAGGTCGAACGGTGCGACCAGCCGGCCGGCGGCGAGGTCGTCGTCGATATAGGGGCGGATGCCCATGGCGATGCCGAGCCCGTCGGCCGCGGCCTGCAGCGCCTGGCCGTAGAACTGGAACTCGGGCCCGCGCGCGCTGACCCGCGCAACGCCCGCCGCCTTCAGCCAGATCGGCCAGTCTTCAGGTGAATGCGCGACGCGGATCAGGCTTGGGCCTTTCAGGTCGGCCGGGCGCTTCAGGCCGCTCGCGAGGCGGGGCACGCAGACCGGCGTGAGGTCGCCGGCGAACAGCGGCTCGGCGACGAGGCCCGGCCAGTCGCCGGTGCCGAGCTTGATGCCGCAGTTCCAGTCCTCGCCGAACGGCACCGACGCGCCGCCCGTGGTGAAGCGCACCTCGATATCGGGCTCCTCGTTGCGGAATTCCGACAGCCGCGGGATCAGCCAGCGCATCGCAAAGGTGTGGCCGACGCCGATGGTGAGCACGCGGACGCTTGCAGGCGCCGTCACCTGCGCGGTGAGGCTGGCCAGTGCGTCGAAGATCGGCGTCAGCCCGCTTTGATAGGCGCGGCCGGCCTGCGTCAGCACCAGGCGATTGGCCTTGCGCTCGAACAGCGCGACGCCGAGCCGCTCTTCGAGCAGATGCACCATGCGGCTGACGGCGGCCGCAGACACGCTCAGCTCGAGCCCGGCCGCGGCAAAGCTGCCGGTCCGCGCCGCCGCCTCGAATGCCTTGATGCCGTTGAGAAACAGCAGCCGCCGCAAATGCAGATCCCTACGCCAGACCCTCAGGAAAGCTGAGGCCAGGGCAAGATAACTCAGTTTGCGCGGCGGCGGCAAGCGAGGCAGGTTTTGCGATGTAGATTTGGGCTGATTTGTTGAACGCGGGCGCGGCTTCTTTTGCTTTTCCCCGCAAGTGGGCGGGCAAAATCGGCATCTCGCATCCCTTACCTGCCGGCAGGAGAACCTCACGTGACGCCCATCATGATCGCTGCCCTCGGATTGCTGATGGTCGCCACCGCGTTCCTGTCGGGGCTGTTCGGCATGGCGGGCGGGCTGATCCTGATCGGTGTGCTGCTCGCCTTGATGCCGCTGCCGACCGCGATGGTGCTGCACGCGATCACGCAGATGGCCTCGAACGGCTGGCGCGCGTTCCTGTGGCGGGCGCATATCCGCTGGCGGCCGGTTGCGAACTACATGGTCGGCGCTGCCGTCGCGCTCGCGGCCTGGTCGCTCACGCGCTACGTGCCTGACAAGCCGATGGCGCTGCTGCTGCTCGGCATCACTCCGTTCATGGCGCGGCTGCTGCCCGCCAACATCAAGCCGGACCCTGACAGGCTCTGGCAGGGCACGGTCTACGGCACGATCTGCATGGGCCTGATGCTGATGACCGGCGTCTCCGGCCCGCTGCTCGACACCTTCTTCCTTGGCGGCAATTTCGGCCGGCGCGAGAAGGTGGCGACGAAAGCGATGTGCCAGCTCGTCAGCCATTTCACCAAGCTGATCTATTTCGGCGGCATCATCGATCAGGCCGCAAGCCTCGATCCCGTGCTCGCCGGCGTTGCGATCGCAGCCTCGATGCTCGGCACCACGCTGGCGCGGCGCATCCTGGAAGCCATGACCGACCAGCAATTCGTCGCCTGGTCGAACAAGCTGATCACCACCATTGCCTGCTACTACATCGCCTATGGCGGCTGGCTGTTGCTGCGTGCGCCGGTGCTGGCCGCCTTCGACAAGGGAGGTTTGCAATGAGCGAAACTGCCGATCCGCTGGTGCTAGACTTCGTCGAATGGGTCGCGCGCGAGCCGCGCGCCTATGCCGAGGTGGTCGCGACCTGGAAAACCTCGTGCCCGCGCCTCACCATCTGGGAAGACGCCAGCGAGCGCGGGCTTGTCACGCGTGAGACACTGCCAGGCCTCGGGCTCGTCATCGCGGTGACGGAGCATGGCGAGAGGTTGCTGCGCACCAACGGGCGGTGACCGGCACTTCCGCTCCACATCGTCATTGCGAGCGCCGGCGAAGCAATCCAGAATGTCTTTCGCAGCGGCAGTCTGGATTGCTCCGCTGCGCTCGCAATGACGGAACAGCATATGTCGCTCAAACTCTACGAACTCGTCGGCACCGACCCCTCGCGCCCGTTCAGCCCGTATTGCTGGCGCACGCGGATGGCGCTGGCGCACAAGGGCCTGTCGGCGGAATCGTTTCCCTGGCGCTTCACCGAGAAGAGCGCGCTTGCGCCGCACGGTTCGGAAAAGGTCCCGGTGCTGCTGCATGACGACAAGCCGGTGGTCGATTCCTGGACGATCGCGAATTATCTCGAAGACACTTTCCCGGGCCGTCCGTCGCTGTTCGGCGGCGAGGGCGGCCGCGCCATGGCGCGCATGATCAACGCCTTCGGCGACATCGCCATCGTCGGCGGAATCTTCCCGCTGATCGTCGCCGACATCCCGAACAATCTCGCCGAAATCGACGCCGCCTATTTCCGCAAATCGCGCGAGGCGCGCTTTGGCGGCAAGAGCCTGGAAGAGGTGATGGCGAGCCGCGACACCGGCGTGGTCACGTTCCGCAAGTCGCTCGAGGTGATGCGGCAGACGCTGAAGAAGCAGCCCTATCTCGGCGGCGAGGCGCCGAACTACGCCGACTACATCGTGTTCGGCGGCTTCCAATGGGCGCGCGTGGTGAGCCCGTTCAAGCTGCTGGAAGCGGACGATCCGGTCTACGCCTGGCGGGAAAAATTGCTCGACGCATTCGACGCCATGGCGCGGAAGTCGCCGGGGCATCAAGTGTAGGGCGCGACATCTCCTCGGGTCGTCCCCGCGAACGCGGGGGACCCATACCGCGTGATTATCGAGTGTTGGTGGTCGCAGCACCGGAACGATGGGCCTTCGCCAAAATTCTTCCTGTGGTTATGGGTCCCTGTGTATCGAAATCCTGTCATGGTGGAGTGGGCGGGAAGCCGTTGGGTCCTTGGCGCTTGACGCCGTGAGCCGGCTCGGTCTCCCGCCCGTTCCATTTATCAACCTGAACAGTTGCACGAGGCTGCGCCAACAGACCTCGCATCACAGGGACAGGCACCATGATCATACGCCCTCGTTACGTCGGAATCGACGTCTCCAAACGATATCTCGATATCTTCGATGAGAGCCTGGGCGTGCCGGAGCGCATCGCCAACGCGCCGCAGGCCATCACACAGATCGCGGCGCGTTGGCGATGCGATGTGCTGGTCGTCTTTGAAGCCACGGGCGTCTATGACCTTGAGCTTCGTGAGGCGCTCAGCCAGGCCGGCATCCGCTTTGCCCGGATCAACCCGGCCCGGGCCCGGGACTTTGCGCGCGCCAGCGGCCAGCTCGCCAAGACCGACCCGATCGATGCCCGGATGCTGGCGAGCTTTGCCCGGGCCATGCAGCCTGCCGCTGAGCAGGCTGCCAATCCTGCCCGCAATGCCCTGGCGGGGCTTGCAAAACGGCGGGATCAACTGGTTCTCATGCGTGCCCAGGAGAAGAACAGGCGCAGCGAGGCCGAGGACCGCGCCATGGCCGATCGCATCGGTCGGCTCATTGAAGTCCTCGACAATGAGATCGCCGCAATCGAGGCCGATATTAGCGCACTGATCAAGACTGAGCCGGAGGTCTCCGATGATGCGCAGTTGATGCGGTCACTTCCCGGCGTGGGCCCCGTAACCTGCATGCAGCTGATCGCGCAGATGCCGGAACTCGGAAAAGTGGGACCGAAGCAGGTGGCCGCGCTCGCCGGCCTGGCTCCCTTCAACGTCGACAGCGGCGCTTACCGCGGCAAGCGGAAGATCGTCGGGGGCCGAAAGCGCGTCCGCGATGCCCTCTACATGGCCGCTCTCAATGCGGTCCGCCGGGCCGATCCATTCAAGGCCTTCTACGCTCGACTGCGACAGGCCGGTAAACCTGCCAAGCTCGCTCTCATTGCCGTTGCCAGGAAGCTGTTGACGGTCCTCAACGCCATCATCCGCGATCGAAAGCCGTACCTGTACACTAGGCCAACATAACAGTTGCCGGCGTTCGCGGGACGACACTGAGAGTGCGGCAAGGGTTCTGCCATCACCCACGGTGTTGCATCCTATCCGCTGCGCTCACTGCCTCCGCCGCCGCTTTCCTCAGACACTCGCGGCACAGGCAGTCCTCGCCCTCGACCGGCATCGGCAGCTTTGCTGTTTCCTCCGCGCACCAGCAATTGCCCGAGAGATCGCAGCCGAACTCGGCGCCGCAGCGTGAGCAGGTCAGGCGGCGCGGTTCCGGGGTCGAGGTTTCTTGCGGATTTGTCATGATTTGCGTCGAAGCTTCGCCGTGATTTTCATGTCGGGTTCATCGGTCGTTGCGATATATTAGGCGTCGCGCGCGGACTCGGAAAGCGGCTCCAGGCACGCCAAGGACAAATCGATGGCCCGCGATTCGCAAGCCGCGCTCATTGCGCTCAACCGTTTTGGCTTCGGTGCTCGCGGTGGTGCCTCGGGCGATCTGATCAACGCAAGCTCAGATCCGCGCGGCTTCGTGAAGGCGGAGCTTGCGCGGCCCAGCGGCGTGCTGCTCGAGGCGCCCGGCCTGCAATCGACGCAGCAACTCGGGCAGGCCGTGTTCGCCTATCAGGATCAGGTCAAGCAGGCGCGCGAGGCGGCGAAGGCTGCCGCACCTGCCGACCCGCCGGCGCCGGCCGAACAGAAGCCAGCGCTCCGCCGCAATCTCTCGCTGAACGCGGTCGCGACCGAGATCGCCGGCCAGATGACCGATGGCAAACCGGCCGACAATGCAGCGAAGCTCGAGACGATGCAGCCGGGCGTTGCCGCGCCGGCGGCAAAGGCCGCGCCGCAGCCGCTCAACGTGATCCAGAAGACCTTCCGCGCTGAAGCGCTGGCGCGGCTGCAGCGCGCGACGCTGACCACGTGCGGCTTCACCGAGCGGCTCGTCGTGTTCTGGTCCAACCATTTCTGCATCTCCGCGAGCAAGGGCGAACTGGCGCGGATCTGGGCCGGCGCGTTCGAGCGCGAGGCGATCAGGCCGCACGTGCTCGGACGCTTCGCCGACATGCTGAAAGCGGTCGAGCAGCATCCGGCGATGCTGTTCTTCCTCGACAACCAGCAATCGCTCGGGCCGGACTCGCGCGCTGGGCAAAACCGCAAGCGCGGGCTGAACGAGAATCTCGCGCGCGAGATCATGGAGCTGCATACGCTCGGCGTCGGCGGCGGTTATACGCAGGACGACGTCACCTCGCTCGCGCGCATCATCACGGGCTGGACCTTCGCCGGCAGGCAAGGGCAGTTGGGCCCTCCCGGCTCCTTCGTGTTCAACGCCAATGCGCATCAGCCCGGGCCGCAAACGCTGCTTGGCAAGACTTACGAGCCAGTGGGACTCGCGCAGGGCGAGGCCGCGCTCGCCGACATCGCGCGGCATCCGTCCGCCGCGAATTTCATCGCCACCAAATTCGTCCGCCACTTCGTGGCCGACGATCCGCCGCCGGCGCTGGTTGCGCGGCTGCGCGATGTCTTCGTCAAGACCGACGGCGATCTCAAGGCGATGGCGACCACGCTGGTCGATTCCGATGAAGCGTGGAAAGCGCCGCTGACCAAGATGCGCAGCCCTTACGATTTCCTCGTCGCGAGCGGCCGGCTGCTCGCGCGCGTGCCGGAGGATCCCGGCGCCTACCTCAACAATCTCAATCTGCTGGGCCAGCCGCTGTGGTCGCCGGCAGGGCCAAACGGTTTCCCGGACACCAGCGCGGCTTGGGCTGCGCCGGAAGGCATGAAGCTCAGGCTCGATATCGCCGCGCAGATGGGCGCGCGGCTCGGCAATAACATCGATCCGCTCGACCTGCTGGAGTTCGCGGCGGCCGATGCGGCCTCGATCGAGACGCGGCGAACCATCGAGCGTGCGGAGTCGCGGCAGCAGGCGCTCGCGCTGCTCCTGATGTCACCGGAAATGCAGAGGAGATGATGATGATCGACTGTGTCGAGAACCGGCTCCTCACCTCGCGCCGCGGTCTTTTGCTCGGCGGCGCCTCGTTCGCGGCCTGGGCCTACCTGCCGAAATTCGCGCGCGCGGCCGATGGGCGCGATCCCCGGCTGGTCGTGGTGATCCTGCGCGGCGCGCTCGACGGGCTTGCGACCGTCGCCCCGGTCGGTGACCCCGATTATGCCGGCCTGCACGGCTCGATCGCGCTCGCGAGTGACGGCGCCCATCCCGCGATCATGCTCGATTCCTTCTTCGCGTTGCATCCGGCGATGCCGGAATTTTCGCGCATGTACCGCGACAAGCGCGCCGCGGTGATCCATGCGGTGGCGACGCCCTATCGCGACCGCTCGCATTTCGACGGCCAGGACGTGCTCGAAAGCGGCTATGCCGGGCCGGGCCGCGTCCAATCCGGCTGGCTCAACCGCGCGCTGGAAGCGCTGCCGCGCGGCGAGCGCGTGTCGAGCGGCCTTGCGATCGGGCCCACGACGCCGCTGGTGCTGCGCGGCAATGCGCCGACCGTCGGCTGGGCGCCGGTGGCGCTGCCGCAGGCGGATGACGACACCGCGATGCGCCTCGTCGATCTCTACCGTCACCGCGACCCCGCGCTGGCGACGGCGCTGTCGCAAGGGTTGCAGCTCGAGAAGGCCGCGAGCGGCGACGACATGAAACGCAAGCCCGGTAACGCCGTCGCACAGATGCGCCAGGTGGCACGCGGCGCCGCAAAACTGATGGCGGCGGACGACGGCCCGCGCATCGCCGCGCTCGCCTTCGACGGCTGGGACACGCATGCCAATGAAGGCGGCCCGGTCGGCCGTCTCGCCTTCCTGCTCGGCGGGCTCGACGGCGCGCTCGCCGAATTCGAAAGCGGCCTCAGCGAGCGCTGGCGCGACACCGTCGTCGTCGTCGCCACCGAATTCGGCCGCACCGCGCGCATCAACGGCACCGACGGCACCGATCACGGCACTGGCACGATCGCACTGCTCGCCGGCGGCGCCGTGAAGGGCGGCCGCGTCATCTCGGACTGGCCGGGCCTCAAGCTCGCCAACCTCCACGAAGGCCGCGACCTCAAGCCCACCGCCGATCTGCGCTCGGTGATCAAGGGCGTGCTGCAGGATCAGTTCGGGCTGTCGGACCGCGTGCTGGCGCAGACGGTGTTCCCTGATAGCGCCAGCGCGAAGCCGATGAAGGGGCTGGTTGCCTAACCCACAAGCGCCGTCATTCCGGGGCCCGCGCCTTGCGGCGCATCCCGGAATGACGAGATAATGGGCCGAGCATCAGGAGAATCCCCATGTACATCGCCATGAACCGCTTCCGCGTCGCCAAGGGCTCCGAGGCCGCCTTCGAGCAGGTCTGGCTCACGCGCGACACGCATCTGGACAAGGTGCCGGGCTTCGTCGAATTCCATCTGCTGCGCGGGCCGGAAGCCGAGGACCACACGCTCTACGCCTCGCATACGGTGTGGACGAACTACGCGGCGTTCGAGGCCTGGACCAAGTCGGAGGCGTTTCGCGCGGCGCATGCGCGGGCCGGTGACACCAAGCCGGCCTATCTCGGTCATCCCCAGTTCGAAGGTTTCGAGGTGATGCAGACGGTCGGACGCGGCGCCAAATAGCGCCGCGCCTCGGAGATCTGCGCCGAAAATCAGCCCAGCGTGATCTTGTCGATCTCCGCCATGTCCTCGGCACTGAGCTTCCAGGCGATCGCCTTCACGTTCTGCTCGATCTGCTCGACGCGGGTGGCGCCGGCGATCACGCTCGACACCTGCGGGCGCGCGGCGAGCCAGGAGAAGGCGAGCTCGAGCATGCTGTGGCCGCGTGCTTTGGCAAAGGCCTGGAGCTTCTCGACCATGTCCTCGTTGCGCGGCGTGACGTAGCGGTCGCGCAGCCGCGGCGTCTGGCCGAAGCGGGTGTCGCCGGGCGCGGCCTCGCCCTTCCTGTATTTGCCGGTGAGGAGTCCGCTCGCGAGTGGAAAGAACGGCAACAGGCCGAGCTGGTATTCGGTCGCGGCCGGCAGCAGATCCTTCTCGATGTCGCGCATGACGAGGGAATATTCGTCCTGGCAGGAGACGAAGCGGCTCACGTTCATCGCGCGGGCGACGTACTCCGCTTCCGCGATGCGCCAGGCCGGAAAGTTGGAATTGCCGATGTAGCGCACCTTGCCCTGGCGGACGAGATCGTCCAGTGCGCGCAGGCTCTCCTCGATCGGCGTCAGCGGATCGTAATCGTGCTGCTGATAGAGATCGATGTAGTCGGTCTTCAGCCGTTTCAGGCTCGCTTCCACGGCCGCCATGATGTAGCGGCGCGAGGCGCCCTGCTTGGTGCCGTCTTCCGCCATGGGCTTGGCGTATTTCGTCGCCAGCACGATGTCCTTGCGGCGATCGCCCAGGACCGTGCCGAGCACCGTCTCCGAGCCTCCCATGTTCGAATAGATGTCGGCGGTGTCGAACAGCGTGATGCCGAGGTCGAGCGCGCGATGGATGACCTTGCGGGAGGTCTCCAGGTCCGTGCGCTGCCCGAAATTGTTGCAGCCGAGCCCGACCGCGGACACGCGAAGGCCGGAGGCGCCGAGATTGCGAATTTCCATGGAAGATCCTGTCAGCGATGAGGGCGGCATTCTGACCACCGTGCGCCGCAGCAGCAAGGCCCGCGCCGCGCTGCTGCCATGCCGGCAAGGCGGACAAAAAAACGCGGCCCCAGTCAGACGCGGCGACTGACGGGGACCGCTTTGGGGCGCTTGATCGGTGACGGGGGGCCTGATCAGACGCAGGTGCAGCCTAGTCCCGCTATGTTACGCGCGGGTGACAGCGGAAGTTATCCACAGGATGCGCGCGGGGATCAAAACAGCTTGCGATAGACGATGAAGCCGGAGCGCTCGGCGACCTTGTCGTACAGGCGCTGCGCCGTGAGGTTGGTCTCGTGCGTCTGCCAATAGACGCGCGGCGATCCCGCCAGTTTCGCCCGCTCGTACACCCCATGGATCAGCGCCGCGCCGACGCCCTTGCCGCGCGCGGCCTCGAGCGTGAACAGGTCCTGCAGATAGCAGGACGGCTCGATCGCGGTGGTGCTGCGATGAAACAGATAGTTCGTCATGCCGAGCAGCTTGCCCTCGCTCTCGGCGACGAGGCCGTGCACCGGCTCATAGGCATCGAAGAAGCGCTGCCATGTCATGTGCGTGATCTCGGGTGCAAGCGCGGTCGGGCCGGAGCGGCCGTAGAAGGCATTGTAGCCGTCCCACAGCGGCAGCCATTGATCATAGTCCTGCTTGGTGACGGAGCGAACGGTGAGCGACATGTGGATTTCCGCGATCTCGGTGCTGCACGACGAAATGATCTCCTTCATACGTGATGATCGCATTGCCGATCAATCGCGCCGTGACATCACTCCGCGACGCGCAGATACCGGATCAGCCCGCGGCCCGCGGGGTCGCGTAGCGAGCGGTAGTAGTCGGCGCTTGCAGGCGCGTCGGTGTGACGCACGAGGTCGGTCACCGGGGTGTAGCTGAGCATCCGTCCGCCGTCCGGCAGCGCGGCGCAGACGAAGCGCAGCACCTCGCCGGTGCGCAGGGCGATGTTGATCGGCGTGGCATCGCCGGTCCGCACCATCTCCATGCGCTGCGCGATGAAGGTGCCCAATTCGTCTTCGGGCAGCTCGAACGCGCCGGTGTCGCGGCCGTGATACATCAGCGCGATGAAAGGCGGCTTGCCGTCGGCGATCTCGTCCGGCAGGCCGAAATAGTCGCGAAACGCGCGGTTGATGAACTCGGCCCGTGTTTCGGCATCGAGCAGCACGATGCCGATATCGACCTGGTCGAGCGCGGCCGACAGCCGCGCGGCGGTGGCGTGGCTGCGGCGCTCGGCCGCGAAGGTGCCGAGCAGCCGCTCCCGCATCAGGCCGGTGATGCCGGCGGTGCCGGCAGCGGTGATGGCCAGCAGGCCGAGCTGGACCAGATCGGCGAAAGAGGGGGACACGCCGTGGCGGCTGAGCAGGAACAGCGTCGCACCGATCACCGCAATGGCTGCGGTCGTGACGGCGGAGGCGAGGCCCGACAACACGCCGGCGAGCGCCACGATGCCGACGAGCAGCGGCGCCGGCGAGGGCATGGGGATCACGCGATCGAAGAGCATCGCCAGCAGCAGAGTTGCTGCCGTCAGTACCGGACCGGAGATGGCGCGCCATCCGAACCGCATGGACCAGTCTCGCTCCTCCCGAACGAGGTAAGACCGCAACTCTGACTGATCGTTGCGCCATTGCGATGCGCTTTTGCGCGGCGTGCTTAAGGCGCGCCTGCGTGCAAGCCTAAGGCTTTCGAATGATTTTAAACCAAGTGCGCGTGCTTGAGGGGCTGTCGCAGCGCCGGCGCATTCAGCGTCGAAATGCCCGGGCCCTTGCGCGTGACGACAATCAACAGGGACGCCGCGACCAGAATGGCCGCAGTCAGGGTGATTGCAACGACTACCACAGGTGATTTCATCGACGTCCTGTCGCGATGCCGGCCGACGCGGGGCATGCGGCGCCTTGAAGGCTGGTCCGGGATGAAACGGGAATCAGACCGGCAGACCCATCGCCATGGTTGCCTTGGTCGACAGCACCGTCAGGGTGACGATCAGGCACAGCGAGAGCGCGGCGACGGCGAGCGAGGCCGCGACCGCATTGGTCAGCCGGGAAGACGCGACGGTAGCGGGATGGCCCTGAAAGCCTGCCGTGCCGAACGCCCGTGTCATTGGTCTAAATCCTTCAACACGCGAGCGAATCACCCGCGACTTTCCAGAATTTCCCAGTTTCAACCGGCAACATTGCGGCGGCTACCGCGCTGAAAATGGCCAGAATGCGGCAAATATTACCTTATACCCGCTATTCCCCATAACGGGGCGCGGTCCGGGTCATGCGCCGGCAGCGATGCTGGCGGGGTCGTCGATGTCGGCCGGCCGCCAGTCCATCGCCACGAAGCCGGGCGCGGCTTCCACCCGCTGTAGCCAGTCCCGGATCGCCGGGAAGGTCTGGAGGTCGAAGTCGCAGCGCTCGGCCAGATGGGTGTAGCCGTACAGCGCGATGTCGGCGACCGTGAGCTGGCGCGCGGCGAAATAGGCGTTGGTCTTCAGGTGGTTCTCCATCACCTGCAGAGCGGCATAGCCGCGCTCCATCCAATCCTCCAGCGAATGGGTCTGCAGGTCGCGGCCGCCCTTGACCAGCGACAGCCAGAAATAGGCGGCGCCGATATTCGGCTCGAGCGCGTGCTGCTCGAAGAACATCCATTGCAGCGCCTCGGCGCGATCGATGCGATTCTCGGGCGCAAGCGGGGTGCCGACGGCGACGTACCAAAGGATGGCGTTGGACTCGGCCAGATAACGGTCGCCGCCGACCTCGAGCAGCGGCACCTGTCCCGACGGATTCTTGCTCAGAAAATCCGGCGTGCGACTCTCGCCCCGCAAAATGTCCACCTCAATCGCTTCGTAGGGCACGTTGAGCAGCGCCAGCGCAAGGCGGACCTTGTAGCTGTTGCCCGAGCGTTGCATCGAATAGAGCTTGTACATTCCAGGAGTTCGATTCCGAGGACGGGAAGACGCGGCGCTCGCTGCCCCGCAGCGCGGCTAAACAATGATGCCGATGCGAATCCGCCGCAAGAGCCAGCCAATAGAAAAACTCGAAAACCCTACCGCATTGCAATGCGGCGGAAGATCATTTCTGCGTGGCCAGGCAAATCAGATCACGCTTGCGTCAACGAGCGTACGTATCGCGGCATGCGTTTGTGTGAAGACCTGACAGCAGGCTGACGGCAGTAAGACGGCCGCTCAAATCTGCACGTCGTCATGGCCGGGCTTGACCCATCCGTCCGCGTCTTAACTGCGGCACAAGAGCGTGGATGCCCGGGACCGGGCTACGCCAAAGCTACGCCGGGTACTCGATGTCGGGCCGGCGAAGCTTCAGCGAAGACGGCAAGCGCGGGCATGACGCCCCCTCATGTTGAGACCGTTGAGCGCGTAAAATTGCTCCGAGGACAAGGCTTGCCGGATATGAGGGGTTTGCGCGGCAAGTTTGCGGAAAATTGCCGGAATGCGCGGCTGGACCGCGCCAAATTCGTAAACTTTTGCGGGATCGGGCCGAAGTTTCTTGCGGTGCAGCGGCTCACGTTTTAGGGTGGCTGCATTCCCACAATCGGAGTCGTGAGACGAAAGGTTTCACGACGCTTGTCAGGAGATGACGATGTCCTTCCTTGCCGCTGCGCTCGACCGTGTGAAGCCGTCCGCGACCATCGCGGTCACGGATAAAGCACGTGCGCTGAAAGCGGCGGGCCGCAACGTCATCGGCCTCGGTGCCGGCGAGCCCGACTTCGACACGCCCGCCAACATCAAGCTGGCGGCGATCCGCGCCATCGAAGCCGGCAAGACAAAATACACCGCGGTCGACGGCATTCCCGAGCTGAAGGAGGCGATCATCGCCAAGTTTCAGCGCGAGAACGGCGTCACCTACAAGCCGAACCAGATCATCGTCGGCACCGGCGGCAAGCAGGTGCTGTACAACGCGCTGATGGCCACCATCAATCCGGGCGACGAGGTGATCATTCCCGCGCCGTATTGGGTCAGCTACCCCGAAATGGTGGCGCTCGCAGGTGGCGAGCCGGTGCCGGTGGTCTGCACCGCCGCGACCGGTTTCAAGCTCCAGGCCGAGGCGCTCGAGCGCGCCATCACGCCGAAGACCAAATGGGTCATCCTGTGCTCGCCGTCGAACCCGACCGGTGCGGCCTACACGAAGTCCGAGCTGAAGGCGCTTACCGACGTGCTGGTCAAGCATCCCCACGTCTGGGTGATGACCGACGACATGTACGAGCACCTCGTCTATGACGATTTCCAGTTCACCACGGTCGCACAAGTGGAGCCGAAACTCTACGACCGCACCCTCACCGTGAACGGCGTGTCGAAGGCCTATTGCATGACCGGCTGGCGTATCGGCTATGCCGGCGGCCCCGCGCAGTTGATCAAGGCGATGTCGACGATCCAGTCGCAGTCGACCTCGAACCCGTCCTCGATCGCGCAATGGGCCGCGGTGGAAGCGCTGAACGGTCCGCAGGACTTCATCCCCGCCAATAACAAGGTGTTCAAGGAGCGGCGCGACCTCGTCGTCTCCATGCTCAACCAGGCCAAGGGGATCGAGTGCCCGCGTCCCGAGGGCGCCTTCTACGTCTATCCGTCCTGCGCCGGCACGATCGGCAAGACCGCGCCGTCGGGCAAGGTCATCGCCAATGACGAGGACTTCGTCACCGAGCTGCTGGAGACCGAAGGCGTCGCGGTGGTGCAGGGTTCGGCCTTCGGCCTTGGACCTGCGTTCCGCATCTCCTATGCCACCAAGACCTCGGATCTCGAAGACGCCTGCAAGCGCATCCAGCGCTTCTGTGGCAATCTGCGCTAAGCGGCAAGCCGAGTTCTCTCCGCGCGTCGGGAATCGTAGGGTATACAAAGGCGCACTTGCGCCGTGCCCGCCACTCCGTCGATCGCGAAAAAAGCGTGGGCACGCTTCGCTTTGCCCACCTTGCGACCTCTGCGAAAGGGCCCGCCATTGGCGGGCCCTTTTCTTGTTTGCAGGCCAACCGCCGTGCACGATCTGGCACGACCACGGCTCTTGTGGCATAGACGCGCAACGCGGGTGGGGCGCTCTCTCTGCTCGCATCACATCATCGCCGGAGATATGTCATGCGTCGTTCGTTCATCTTCGCCGGGCTCGCCGCTGCCAGCCTCGTTGCCTCCAGCGTCGGCGGCAGCGCGCAGCAGCGGATGGCGCGGGTCGGCGTGCTCGAATGCCGCGGCGGCGCCAGCGTCGGCTTCATCGTCGGATCGGTGACCCATCTCGGCTGCGTGCTGCGCGCCGACGGCCTGCCCGACGATCGCTACGTCGCCACGATCCGGAAAGTGGGTCTCGACATCGGCATCACGCAGGAGACGGCTTTGGCGTGGGGCGTGTTCGCACCGGTCGACCGGCTCGGCCCGGGCGACCTCTCCGGTAATTATGCCGGCGCGCAGGGCAGCGCCTCGGTCGGTGTCGGCCTGGGGGGCAACGTGCTGGTCGGCGGCTCCAACAATTCGATCGCGCTGCAGCCGCTCAGCGTGCAGGGCCAGGTCGGTCTCAACGTCGCCGCCGGCCTCGAGAGCCTGGAACTTCGCCCGGGCCGCTAACGATGTGAGACGAACTCTCGTTCCACCTCTCCCTTTGGTGAGGTGGAACGCCGAGCCGACAAGCCGTGGAATTATAAGACTTGATCTAACTGACGACGCACCGCAGCGACGTTTGACGCTTGCCAAATCTCGGCGACGGGCAGAGCATCTGCGTTTGCCGACCCAATCATGGGCCGAGCTCCACACCAAGGAGGCGGCGAATGGGACAAGACGTCAGAAGTCCCCGAGGTCCACGGTGCATCGCGCTGGTGGGCCCTTTCCAAAGCGGTAAAACCACACTTCTCGAAGCAATACTGGCGCGAACGGGCGCAATCCCCCGCGCCGGCAGTGTCGATGCCGGAACTTCCGTCGGCGACGCCGCGCCAGAGGCCCGTCATCACAAGATGACCGTCGGGCTGACTGCCGCCACCACGAGTTTCATGGGCGACAGCTACACCTTCCTTGATTGTCCCGGTTCCGTCGAATTCGCCCATGACATGCGCGCCGCGTTGCCCGCGGTCGACGCGGCGATCGTGGTTTGCGAGGCCGACGAGAAGAAGCTGCCCCAGCTCCAGATCATCCTGCGCGAGCTGGAGGAGCTGAAGATCCCGCGTTTCCTGTTCCTCAACAAGATCGACCGGGCGAGCCAGCGTATCCGCGAGTCGCTCGCGATGCTGCAGCCCGCCTCGCGCGTGCCGCTGGTGCTGCGTCAGATCCCGATTTGGAAGGACGACCTGATCGAGGGCTTCGTCGATCTCGCGCTGGAGCGCGCCTTTGTCTATCGCGAGCACAGAGCCTCCGAAGTGGTCGCGCTCGAAGGCGGCAATCTCGATCGCGAGAAGGAAGCCCGCTTCTCGATGCTGGAGAAGCTCGCCGATCACGACGATGCGCTGATGGAGCAGCTGCTCGAAGACATCCAGCCGCCGCGCGATGCCGTGTTCGACGATCTCGCCCGCGAATTGCGCGACGGGCTGATCTGTCCCGTGCTGTTGGGTGCCGCGGCGCGCGAGAACGGCGTGCTGCGCCTGATGAAGGCGCTGCGTCACGAGGCGCCGGGCATCGCTGAGACCGCAAAGCGTCTCGGTGTGCCCGAAACCAAGGATGCGCTCGGCTACGTCTTCAAGACGCTGCATTCGCAGCATGGCGGGAAGCTGTCGCTGACGCGGCTGCTTGCCGGCCATCTCGACGACGGTGCGACGCTGCAATCCGCCTCTGGCGGCTCCGGGCGCATCTCCGGCATCCTCGCCGTCAACGGCGCCTACGACACCAAGCGTGCCGCGGCGGAGGCCGGCGACACCGTGGCGCTCGCCAAGCTTGATCCCGTCAAGACCGGCGACACGGTCTCGAACGGCAAGGCTCCGCCGGCCGCGCTGGCCGTCACGGAGCCGACGCCGCCGGTGCTTGCGATCTCGATCGCCGCCACCGACCGCAAGGACGACGTCAAGCTCGGCCAGGCGCTGGCCCGGCTGCACGAGGAGGATCCCTCGCTCATCGTCGTGCAGAACGCCCAGACCCACGACACCGTCTTGTGGGGGCAGGGCGAGATGCATCTGCGCGTCGCCAGCGAGCGGCTGCGCGACCGCTTCGGTATCAAGCTCACCTCGCATCCGCCCGGGATCGGCTATCAGGAAACCATCCGCAAGCCGATCACCCAGCGCGGCCGCCACAAGAAGCAGTCCGGCGGCCACGGCCAGTTCGGCGACGTCGTGCTGGACATCAAGCCGCTGCCGCGCGGCGACGGCTTCAAATTCACGGAGAAGGTGGTGGGTGGCGCCGTGCCGCGTAACTACATCGGCGCGGTGGAGGAAGGCGTCGTCGACGGATTGGCGCGCGGTCCGCTCGGCTTCCCCGTCACCGACGTGCAGGTGACGCTGACCGACGGCTCCTATCACAGCGTCGACTCCTCCGACCTCGCCTTCCGCACGGCGGCGCGGATCGGGCTCAACGAAGGCCTGCCGCAATGCCAGCCCGTGCTGCTGGAGCCGATCCACGTGGTCGAGATCGTCTGCCCGACCGAGGCCACCGCCAAGATCAACGCGATCCTGTCGGCGCGGCGCGGCCAGATCCTCGGCTTCGACACCCGCGATGGCTGGAGCGGCTGGGACTGCGTCCGCGCCATGATGCCGGAAGCCGAGATCGGCGAGCTCATCGTCGAGCTGCGTTCGGCAACGGCTGGTGCGGGCAGCTTCACGCGCCAGTTCGACCACATGGCCGAAGTCACCGGCCGTGCTGCCGACCAGATCATCGCCGCGCATCAGCACGCGGCGTGAGCTGTCGAGACGCAACTCTCTCTGCGCTCGCGGGGGGAGGCTGCGATGATCCCTGCAGCGTGTCCCGGACGCGCTGCAATGCGCAGCATTGCTGCGCAGAGCCGGCAACTGTTATGTTGGCCTAGTGTACAGGTACGGCTTTCGATCGCGGATGATGGCGTTGAGGACCGTCAACAGCTTCCTGGCAACGGCAATGAGAGCGAGCTTGGCAGGTTTACCGGCCTGTCGCAGTCGAGCGTAGAAGGCCTTGAATGGATCGGCCCGGCGGACCGCATTGAGAGCGGCCATGTAGAGGGCATCGCGGACGCGCTTTCGGCCCCCGACGATCTTCCGCTTGCCGCGGTAAGCGCCGCTGTCGACGTTGAAGGGAGCCAGGCCGGCGAGCGCGGCCACCTGCTTCGGTCCCACTTTTCCGAGTTCCGGCATCTGCGCGATCAGCTGCATGCAGGTTACGGGGCCCACGCCGGGAAGTGACCGCATCAACTGCGCATCATCGGAGACCTCCGGCTCAGTCTTGATCAGTGCGCTAATATCGGCCTCGATTGCGGCGATCTCATTGTCGAGGACTTCAATGAGCCGACCGATGCGATCGGCCATGGCGCGGTCCTCGGCCTCGCTGCGCCTGTTCTTCTCCTGGGCACGCATGAGAACCAGTTGATCCCGCCGTTTTGCAAGCCCCGCCAGGGCATTGCGGGCAGGATTGGCAGCCTGCTCAGCGGCAGGCTGCATGGCCCGGGCAAAGCTCGCCAGCATCCGGGCATCGATCGGGTCGGTCTTGGCGAGCTGGCCGCTGGCGCGCGCAAAGTCCCGGGCCCGGGCCGGGTTGATCCGGGCAAAGCGGATGCCGGCCTGGCTGAGCGCCTCACGAAGCTCAAGGTCATAGACGCCCGTGGCTTCAAAGACGACCAGCACATCGCATCGCCAACGCGCCGCGATCTGTGTGATGGCCTGCGGCGCGTTGGCGATGCGCTCCGGCACGCCCAGGCTCTCATCGAAGATATCGAGATATCGTTTGGAGACGTCGATTCCGACGTAACGAGGGCGTATGATCATGGTGCCTGTCCCTGTGATGCGAGGTCTGTTGGCGCAGCCTCGTGCAACTGTTCAGGTTGATAAATGGAACGGGCGGGAGACCGAGCCGGCTCACGGCGTCAAGCGCCAAGGACCCAACGGCTTCCCGCCCACTCCACCATGACAGGATTTCGATACACAGGGACCCAGAAAACCACGGAGTTCGCCGCTGCTTGGGCCGGCTCTGCAGCGCATCACTTCGTGCTGCGCCGCGTCCGGGACACGACAGCGGTGTTTCCACGCACAACTGCATCACGGACGCGGCCCTTGCACTTACCGCGGAATGATGTATTTTACATCATTGTATATGTCTCAAATATCATTTATCAGTTCTGGTAAGTGAGGCCGCGGTGATTACGTCATTCCAGATGCGGGCAGCCCGCGCGCTGCTTGGCATTGACCAGAAAACCTTGGCCGAGCTTGCCGGCGTGTCATTGCCGACCATCCAGCGGATGGAGGCCTCGACCGGCAACGTGCGTGGCGTGGTCGAGACCCTGATCAAGGTGGTCGAGGCGTTCGACCGGGCCGGCGTCGAGCTGATCGGCGAGCAGGTCCGCAGCGACAGCGGCGGGCGTGGCGTTCGCCTCAAGGAGCCCGGGCCGCCGCGCCGCGTCGGAGCATGATCAGCCGGTGATCGTGCCCGGGATCAAAATGGGCTAGCGCATCGTCGCACCTCGGCAACACGGGACGCACGATGCATCGGAGCATCGTGGGGCACTTTGCTGATGAGCATCACAAGCGATCACACGAGCCGGCTGCACCAGCTGCGTCGGCCGAGCTTTGCCGAACTCTATCTGCCGAAGCTGGTCACCGTCTGGCGTGAAGGCTACGGGCTCGAGGATTTCCGCGCCGACGTCTTTGCAGGCCTGACGGTTGCGATCGTGGCGCTGCCGCTGTCGATGGCGATCGCGATCGCCTCGGGCGTGACGCCGGACCGCGGCCTCTACACCGCGGTCGTCGGCGGCTTCATTGCCTCGCTGCTCGGCGGCAGCCGGTTCCAGATCGGCGGCCCTGCCGGCGCGTTCATCGTCCTGGTCGCGGCGACCGCGGAGCGCCATGGCGTCGACGGCGTCATCCTCGCCACCCTGATGGCGGGCCTTATCCTGATCGCGGCGGGCCTGCTCAGGGTCGGGACCTACATCAAGTTCATTCCCTATCCGGTGACGGTCGGCTTCACCGCCGGCATCGCCGTGATCATCTTCGCCAGCCAGCTCCGCGATCTCTCCGGCATCACGCTCGCGGGCAAGGAGCCCAGCGAATTCGTACCGAAACTCCTGGCGCTTGCCGGCGGCCTCAACACCATCAATCCGTCCGCCGTCGCAGTCGCCATCGTCAGCATTGCCATCATCGCGGCCTTGCGGATCTGGCGGCCGTCCTGGCCGGGGATCCTGATCGCGGTGGTGTTCGCGGCCGTCGTCTGTGCGGTGTTCGCGCTGCCGGTCGAGACCATCGGCTCGCGCTTCGGCGGCATTCCGCGCGAATTGCCCTCGCCGGCGTTGCCGGCGTTCTCGCTCGCGAAGGCGACCGCCGTGCTGCCGGACGCGATCGCGTTCGCGCTGCTGGCTGCCATCGAATCGCTGCTGTCCGCGGTGGTCGCCGACGGCATGACCGGGCGTCGTCACCGCTCCAATTGCGAGCTGGTGGCGCAAGGCGCGGCCAATATCGGCTCGGCGCTGTTCGGCGGCATCTGCGTCACCGGGCTGATCGCGCGTACCGCCACCAACATCCGCGCCGGCGCTCGCGGGCCGCTCGCGGGCATGCTGCATGCGGTCTTCCTGCTGCTGTTCATGCTGATCGCGGCGCCGCTGGCCAGCTACATCCCGCTCGCCGCGCTCGCCTCGGTGCTGGTCGTGGTGGCCTGGACCATGGCGGAGAAGCACGAGTTCGGCACGTTGCTTCGCTCGTCCTGGGGCGATGCCGTCGTGCTGCTCGCGACCTTCCTGCTGACGGTCTTCCGCGACCTGACGGAAGGCATCCTGGTCGGCTTCGCGCTCGGCGCGGTGCTGTTCATCCATCGCATGGCGGAGATGACGGGCATCGAGGAACGCTCGCCGCTGGTCGCGGCCGATCGTCCCGACGACGGCAATGGCGAGCGCGTGCCCTACGATCCCGCGCTGGCGGTCGATCGTGACGTGCTGGTCTATCGCATCACCGGCGCGTTCTTCTTCGGCGCGGCCTCCGCCATCGGAAGCGTGCTCGACGAGGTCGCCGACAAGCGCAAGGCCTTCGTGGTCGATTTCGCCGCGGTCCCGTTCCTGGATTCGACGGCAGCCAACGTGCTCGGCCGCGTCGCCGCCAAGGCGCACCGCCAGGGCATAAAGCTGTTCATCACAGGGGCCTCGCCCGCGGTCCGCCGCGCGCTGCTCACCCATGGCGTGACGCCGCCTCGCGCGCGCTATCGCACGAGCCTCGAGCGCGCGATCGCCGACATCAAGGGCGGCGCAAGCGAGGAGGCTGCGGCGGGCTGAGGGGGCCGTTCTCCAGCCGCCACCGCGGCGCCCGCGCGCTTGACAGAGCGGGCGTGACGCGAAATGGATCGCCTCGGGAAGACGACTCCGAGGGAAAGATGACCGCGCTCAAGACGCCTGCAGCCTGTCTGATCGGATGGCCGGCCGCGCATTCGCGCTCGCCGCTGATCCATCATTACTGGCTGCGCACGCTGGGCATCGAAGGCGGCTACGTCATCGAGGCGGTGCCGCCCGAGGACCTCAGGGATTTCGTGCTGCGGCTGTCGCTGCGCGGCTTCGTCGGCGCCAACGTCACCATCCCGCACAAGGAGGGCGTGCTGGCGCTGTCGGTGCCCGACGCCCGCGCCAAGGCCGTGGGCGCGGCCAACACGCTGTGGTTCGCCGATGGCGAGTTGCGCGCGACCAATACCGACGTCGAAGGCTTCATCGGCAATCTCGACGCCAGCGCGCCCGGCTGGGAGGCGGTCGAGGAGGCGCTGGTGCTGGGCGCCGGCGGTTCCTCGCGGGCGGTCGTGTTCGGGCTGCTCGAACGCGGCATCAAGCGCGTGCATCTCGCCAACCGCACCACCGCGCGGGCCGAGGCGCTGGCAAGCCAGTTTGGGCCGAGCGTGCATCCGCTGGCATGGGACGCGATCAACGACGCGCTGCCGCGCGCAAAACTTCTCGTGAACACGACTTCGCTCGGCATGCACGGCCAGCCGTCGCTCGAGGTCGATGTCACACGCCTGTCGCCGGCGGCAGTGGTTGCCGATCTCGTCTATGTTCCGCTGGTGACGCCGCTGCTCGCCGCCGCGACGGCGCGGGGTCTGAGGACCGCCGACGGGCTCGGCATGCTGCTGCATCAGGCGGTGCGCGGCTTCGAGCTGTGGTTCGGCCGGCGGCCGGAGGTCACGGCCGAGCTGCGCGCATTGGTCGAGGCCGATCTCACAAAGACTTGAGAGAATAGCGCAGGTCTTCCGGAGTTCTCCATTCGTGGGGACAATCGGAGACCGTCATGTCTGTTCAACGTGCAACTTTCACACGTCCGCTGATCGCCGTCGCGATGGTGGCTCTGTCAATCGGCGGCGCAATCGCGCAACAGGCGCCGACGGTGCGCATCCGCGGCACCATCGAGAGCGTCGACGGCAACACGCTCGCCATCAAGACGCGCGAAGGCGGCGACGTGAAGGTGAAGATGACCGACAATGTCGCGGTGTTCGCCGTGGTGAAGACACAGCTGTCCGAGATCAAGGAAGGCTCCTATATCGGCGTTACCGGCCTGCCCGAGCCCGACGGCACCCAGAAGGCGATCGCGGTGCACATCTTCCCGGAGAACCAGCGCGGCGCCGCCGAAGGCTTTCGCCCGTGGGACGCCCGCGCCAACTCGACCATGACCAACGCCACCGTGGCGCAGACGGTGAAGGGCACCGACGGCCAGAACATCACGGTCAAATACAAGGACGGCGAGAAGAAGGTCGTGGTGCCGCCGGACACGCCGATCGTCACCTTCGTCGCCGGCGACAAGTCGGAAGTGAAGCCGGGCGCCAAGCTGATCATCTTCGGCGCGGCGAAGAAGGACGACGGCTCGCTGGAAGCGAACCGGGTGAATGTGGGGCGGGACGGAATTATGCCGCCGATGTGAGGACCAGGCACCGAACCCGGAGGGTGGGTTAGGCGCAGCCGTAACCCACCCTACGGCACCGCTCTTGCGGCTACACCGCGATGATATGATCGTCGATCTCGTCGATCCGGTTGACGCCGCACAGGCCCATGGTGGTGAGCAGCTCCTTCTGGATGATGTCGATGGCCTTGGCGACGCCGGCCTGGCCGCCGGCTCCCAAGCCATAGGCATAGGCACGGCCGAGCATGCAGGATTTTGCGCCGAGCGCGAGCGCGCGCATCACGTCCTGGCCGGAGCGGATGCCGCCGTCGAACATGATCTCCATCTTGTCGCCGACGGCGTCCGCGATCTCCGGCAGCACCTCGATCGAGGACGGCGCGCCGTCGAGCTGGCGGCCGCCATGGTTGGAGACGACCAGGGCCTGCGCGCCGGTCTTGGCGGCTTCCTCGGCGTCCTCGACGTCGAGGATGCCCTTGATGACCAGCTTGCCGGGCCAGATGCTGCGGACCCACTCGACGTCCTTCCAGCTCAGCGAGGTGTCGAATTGCGACGCCGTCCATTCGGCGAGGCGGTTGAGATCCTCGGTGTTCTTCACGTGGCCGGCGATGTTGCCGAAGGTGCGGCGCTTGCCCTGCAGCACGCCGGAGACCCAGGCGGGCTTGCTGGCGAAATCCAAAAGCTTCGACAGCGACCATTCGGGCGGCACCGTCATGCCGTTCTTGATGTCGGCGTGGCGCTGGCCGATCACCTGCAGGTCCACGGTCAACACCAGCGCGCTGCACTTGGCCGCGATCGCGCGCTGGATCAATTCCTTGATGAAGCCGCGGTCCTTCATGACGTAGAGCTGGAACCAGAACGGCTTCTCGACGCTGGCGGCGATGTCCTCGATCGAGCAGATCGACATGGTCGATTGCGTGAACGGGATACCCGCGGCCTGCGCCGCGCGGCAGGCGTGGATCTCGCCGTCGCCATGCTGCATGCCGAGCAGGCCGACGGGCGCCAGCATCAGCGGCATGGTCGAGGGCTCGCCGAGGATGGTGGTCGAGGTGTCGCGCTTGGAGACGTCGACCAGGATACGCTGGCGGAACTTGATCGCCTGCATGTCCTCGCGGTTGGCGCGCAGCGTCTCCTCGGCATAGGAGCCGCGGTCGCAATAGTCGAAGAACGCCTTCGGCACGCGGCGCTTATGCAGGGCGCGAAGATCGTCGATACAGGTAATATGCTTCATGCTCGTGTCCCCCGGCCGTCTTGTCTCAAGAGTTCTTGTCTCAAGAGACTTGCATCAGAACATTTTGAGGTCATCTAGCATGGTTGGATGCACAGCCAAATCGTTTGCAGAACGTTTTGCAGGAGAGCGCCATGACGAGGCCGCACGCCGCACCGTCCCCGGAAGAGATCAAGGAAAAGCATGATCTGGAGGAAGCCCTGGAAGAGGGGCTGGAAGAGACCTTTCCGGGGTCCGATCCCGTCAACGTCACCCAGCCGGCGCCGAGCCGCGGCGACAGCCATGTGAAGCGGAGCAGCTAGGGCAGGTTCCGCCCGACTCCGGCGCCATGGCAGGAAATGAAGCGTTAACAACACCTTATCTGAATGGCTGACGGCCCGGTTCCGTAATGATTCATCATATTTTTTGAAGCCAAGTTAGCCGCTCAGGCATTATAAGACCCCAGCAAATCAGGGATGCGGGGTCTGTTCGGGCACCCCGTGGTTGTCTCAGGGGAGTCCCTGATTGTTGCGTTGGGGGACGATATGAGCCGCAAATATTTCGGGACGGACGGGATCCGGGGCCGCGCCAACGGACTGATCACGCCGGAGCTCGCGCTCAAGGTCGGCCAGGCCGCAGGCCTTGCGTTTCAGCGCGGTGACCATCGCCACCGTGTCGTGATCGGCAAGGACACCCGCCTCTCCGGTTACATGATCGAATACGCGATGGTCGCCGGCTTCACCTCGGTCGGAATGGATGTGCTGCTGGTCGGCCCGATGCCGACGCCGGCGGTCGCCATGCTGACCAAGTCGATGCGCGCCGATCTCGGCGTCATGATCTCGGCGTCGCACAATCTGTTCGAGGACAACGGCATCAAGCTGTTCGGCCCGCAGGGCTTCAAGCTCTCCGACGACGTCGAGCGGCAGATCGAGCAGCTGCTCGACGAGCCCATCGACAAGCGGCTCGCACAGAGCGCGAGCCTGGGGCGCGCCCGCCGCATCGACGGCGTGCATGACCGCTACATCGAATTCGCCAAGCGCACGCTGCCGCGCGACCTTTCGCTCGACGGCCTGCGCGTCGTGATCGATTGCGCCAACGGCGCCGCCTACAAGGTGGTGCCGGAAGCGCTGTGGGAGCTGGGCGCGGACGTCGTGCCGATCGGCGTCGAGCCCGATGGCTTCAACATCAACAAGGATTGCGGTTCGACCTCGCCGGAAGCGCTGTCGCGGAAGGTGCGCGAGATGCGCGCCGACATCGGCATCGCGCTCGACGGTGACGCCGATCGCGTCATCCTGGTCGACGAGCGCGGCCATGTCGTCGACGGCGACCAGCTGCTGGCGGTGATCGCGCAGAGCTGGAAGGAAGACGGCCGGCTGTCGCGGCCCGGCATCGTCGCCACCGTGATGTCCAATCTCGGCCTCGAGCGCTTCCTGAAAGGGCAGGGGCTCGATCTCGTCCGCACGCCGGTCGGCGACCGCTACGTGCTCGAGCAGATGCTGAACGGCGGCTACAATCTCGGCGGCGAGCAGTCCGGCCACATCATCCTGTCCGACTACGCCACCACCGGCGACGGCTTCGTGGCGGCGTTGCAGGTGCTGGCCGTGGTGCAGAAGCTGCGCCGCCCGGTATCCGAGGTCTGCCATCGCTTCGATCCGCTGCCGCAGATCCTCAAGAACGTCCGCCACAAGGGCGGCAAGCCGCTCGACGATACCGATGTGAAGTCGGCGATCTCCGACGGCGAGAAGCGGCTCAACGGCCACGGCCGCCTCTTGATCCGCTCCTCCGGCACCGAGCCCGTGATCCGCGTGATGGGCGAGGGCGAGGACCGCATCCTGGTCGAGGACGTCGTCGACACCATCGTTACGGCGCTGGGCCAGGCGGCGGCGTAAGACTTTCTTACCCTCCCCTGGAGGGTAAGCGACGAGAGCGCCCGCGCATCCCAGCCATTTGCGATTGACGCTGGTTCCGCATCCGCTTGCATCGTAATGAGCGGATGCGGCGGTTCGCCGCGCCTGCCGGGATCGCTGCATTGAACAAGCCTGTCGTCGTCTCAGAGGAAACGCTGACCGAGCCCGTCGTCGTCGCTGACGTCGCACCCGGCGCCAAGTCAGCTGCCGAGGCGGCAGGCCCGGCCTACATCGTGCTCGCCGGCATCAGCGTCTCGCACTTCCTCAACGACACCATGCAGTCGCTGATCGCCTCGGTGTATCCGATCCTGAAGGACACCTACGCGCTCGATTTCGCGCAGATCGGCATGATCACGCTGGCCTTCCAGTTCACCGCCTCGCTGCTGCAGCCCGTGGTCGGGCACTACACCGACAAGAAGGCACAGCCTTACTCGCTGGCGATCGGCATGGCCTCGACCTTCTTCGGCCTGCTGCTGCTCAGCGTCGCGCAGCAATATCTCGTCATCCTCGTCGCTGCGGCCTTCGTCGGTCTCGGCTCGGCGGTGTTTCACCCGGAGTCCGCGCGCATCGCGCGGCTCGCCTCAGGCGGCCGCTACGGCTTTGCGCAATCGGTGTTCCAGCTCGGTGGCAGTTTCGGCACCTCGATGGGGCCGGTGCTGGCGGCGCTGATCGTGGTGCCGTTCGGGCAGGGCAGCATCGCCTGGTTCTCCTCGATCGCATTCCTCGCGATCCTCATCCTCTGGCGTATCGGCCGCTGGTACGCGCCGCAGATCAAGGCCAAGAAGACGGCTGCCGTTCAGGTTCATCCGGACGCGCCGAGCTCGCGCCGCGTCGTCGTCGCACTGCTCGTGCTGGTCGCGCTGCTGTTCTCGAAGCAGCTCTACGTCTCGAGCCTGTCCAGCTACTACATCTTCTATCTGATCGACCGCTTCGGCGTGTCGACGCAGGCCGCGCAGATCTACCTCTTCATCTTCCTCGCGGCGAATGCGGTCGGCGCATTTCTCGGCGGGCCCCTGGGTGACCGCTTCGGCCGCAAGATCGTGATCTGGATTTCGATCCTGGGCGCGCTGCCGTTCACGCTGGCGCTGCCCTATGCCGGGCTCCATGCGAGCGCAGTGCTCAGCGTGATTATCGGCCTCATCATCTCCTCGACGACGTCGTCGATCATCGTGTTCGCGCAGGAGCTGGTGCCGCACCGTTTCGGCATGATCTCCGGCGTGTTCTTCGGCGTCGCCTTCGGCATCGGGGGCCTCGGGGCCGCCGTGCTCGGCAAGCTCGCAGACCACACCTCGATCGAGTTCGTCTATCAGGTCTGCGCTTATCTGCCGGCGATCGGCCTGCTTGCGGTGTTTCTGCCCAGGCTGCCGCGGCACACGCGTTAACACTTCCTCTCTCGCTGCAGCGCACTTTCACGGATCGTTAGCAATTGCGGCCGGGGCGTCGCAATTGATGCGGCATTCCTGCAACGCTCACGCGCCGCGCGCGCGAGCAGTCAGAAAAAATCAACCTTAAAAATTAGGGTTAAGTGGCGCTTAAACATTTGCTGGCATCGTCCGCTCCGTGAGTTTCCAGAACGTGAGGCCTGCGTATTTGCCTCACCGGCCAAAAGGACGAAGCCAATGCGTAGCGTTAAGTCTCTCCTTGCCGCGGGTGCGGCAACCCTGATCTCGTCGATGGCGTTCGCCGCCGATATGCCGATCGCGGCGCCCCCTCCCATGTACGCGCCGCCGGCTCCGCCCGCCGACTTCGGAGGCTGGTATCTGCGCGGCGACATCGGCTTCAGCAATCAGAAGACCAGTGATCTTCACTACGGTCGTGAGTCCGCCTATTCGCAGCTCACGTCGTTCGATCAGAAGACGTCGTTCGATACCGCCGGCATCTACGGCGTGGGCGTCGGCTACCGCTTCAACAACTGGTTCCGCGCCGACGTGACCGGACAATATCGCGGCAACTCGAATTTCAAGGGCACGGATCGTTTCACCGGCACCGCGGGCGGTGTTGCCTATAACGGAATCGACAACTACGGCGCCAGCAAGTCCGAATGGCTGGTCCTGGCCAACGCGTATGTCGATCTCGGTACGTGGTGGTGCATCACGCCGTTCGTCGGCGCCGGCGTCGGCGGCGCGCGGGTCTCGATCTCGAATTTCACCGACACGGGCACCAACAGCCTGCCGTTCTCCACCACGAGCTTCGCCACGGCTCCGACCGGCTCGCAGTGGAATTTCGCCTGGGCGGCTCATGCGGGTCTTGCCTACAAGGTCAATCCGAACCTGGTCCTCGAACTCGCCTACAGCTATGTCGATCTGGGCCCGGGCCAGACCGGAGTGCTGTCGGATTACACCGGCGCGACGACCAACAACGTCTTCAAATTCAAGGATATCACCTCGCACGACCTCAAGCTCGGCGTGCGCTGGAACCTCGACAGCCCGCCGGCCTACGCGCCGCCGCCGCTCGTCACCAAGGGCTGATCAGCAGCCTCACCGGTTAAACTCTCTTAACGGCGCGGGATCATCCCGCGCCGTTTTGCTTTGCGTATTTTTCATGGCGAGTGGCGGCGAAGGCGGCTTACGCAACCATTGGTTAAGGTTAACGAGCCATGATCACGAGCGAAAAGTTCGAGTTCGATGGAGCGTTGCGATGCGTGGGCTTTTGTTGGCAGCAGTGATGTTGGGGACGGTGTCAGCTGCGCACGCGGCCGACATGCCGGATCTGCCGATCCTGCGCGGCAGCTTCACCGACGGCCTGACCAATGCCCGGCCGAATTGGCAGGGCTACTACGTCGGTGGTCAGGGTGACTACGGCACGATCACCTCGAAAGTCTCCTCGACGATCAACAGCGATCTGCAATCGACTTTCGTCACTCCCGGGCCAGGCTACAATTGGCAGCCGCTTGGCGCCGCGCAGAGCAGCACGGCCGGTTACGGCGTGTTTGCCGGATATAACGGGCAATGGGACGACGTGGTTCTCAGCATCGAGGCGAATTACATCCATGGCGGCTTCAAGTCGACCTCGAGCTCGACGGGACTGGCGTTCGACAACAATACCGTCGCCGCCACCACGAAGACCTCCGCGGTCGTCGCGATACCGGACTTCGGCTCGCTGCGCATGCGTGCCGGCTATGCCTGGGGATGCTTCCTGCCCTACGCTTTCTTCGGCGGTGGCCTCGGCAGTCAGACCGTCGACCGTTACGCCGCGGCATGGCCCTCGCCGGCACGGCCGGCGACGACGTTCGCGACCAAGACCAAGCTGGTTTATGGCTATTCGGCCGGCGCCGGCGTCGACGTCATGCTGGTCGGGGGACTGTTCGCCCGTGCCGAATATGAATACCAACGCGTGACGGCGGACATCGAATCGAACATCCACTCCGTTCGCGCCGGCCTCGGCTACAAGTTCTGAAACGGGGCAGCCGCGCCGCGGTTGACAGTTCTCATCCGTCCTGATGCTCTGTCGCTCCATGGCGGGGCGGCAGCGATGAAGATCTACGGCGACAGCAATTCCGGAAACTGCCTGAAGGTGAAATGGGTCTGCGATCATCTCGCAGTGCCCTATCAGTGGATCGAGATCGACACGCGCAAGGGCGAGACGCGCACCCCGCAATTCCTTGCGATGAACGGCGCCGGCCAGGTGCCCGCTGTGCAATTCGACGACGGCCGCACGCTGGCGCAGTCCAACGCCATCATCCGCTATCTCGCCCGCGACAGCGTGCTGGTTCCGCGCGACGCCTTTACAGCCGCGAAGATGGACGAATGGCTGTTCTGGGAACAGTACAGCCACGAGCCCTATGTCGCGGTGTGCCGCTTCCTCCTCGTCTATCTCGGCAAGCACGTCTCCGAGCTCGATCCCGACAAGGTCAAGCGCGGCTATGCGGCGCTCGACCGCATGGAGCAGCATCTTTCGGCCAGCCGCTTCTTCGCCGGTGAGGTGGTTTCGCTCGCCGACGTTTCGCTGCTCGCCTATACCCGCCTGGCGCATGAGGGCGGCTTCGATCTCGGCCGCTATGCTTCCGTCCGCCGCTGGATCGGCGAAGTTGAAGCGCTTTTCGGTCTTCCGCCGGCGCGCTGAGGTTGGAGTTGCCTAACATGAACGCCGTGTCCGTCTCTATTCGCATCGCGCGCCGCGACGACGTTCCCGCCATCGTGGCGATGCTGGCCGACGATCATCTCGGTCGCGCGCGCGAGCGCGTGGAGGATCCGTTGCCGGCCGCCTATTACGATGCCTTCGCGCGGGTCGAGCGCGATCCGAATCTCACGCTCGTGGTGGCCGAGAGCGAGGGCAGGGTGGTCGGCTGCCTGCAACTCGCGATCCTGCCGGGCATCAGCTCGCAAGGCGGCAGTCGCGGCCTGCTCGAAGACGTGCGCGTTGCCACTGATTGCCGCAGCCGCGGCATCGGCGAGCAGCTGGTGCAATGGGCAGTGACGGAAGCAAAGGCACGCGGCTGCGGCCTGGTCGAATTGCTGACGCACCACACGCGAACCGACGCGCAGCGCTTCTACGCGCGGCTCGGATCCACAGCGAGCCACGTCGGTATGACTGTCCGCTTTTGACGCAGATGTCCTCGCGCGAAGCGGATACCGGTTCGCGGAAGAAAACGCGTCAATCAGGAAATCCACAGCCCCCTGCGATGTATCGGAATGGGCCTCTGGCCGCATGCGTTGCTTGATCAGCAGAATCGGATCGCACGTTCGTTCATCTTAAGGGCTGATAAACTACCCGTCCTTCGTTCATGTTCCCGCGGGAACGAACGGTGCTACGCAGCGTCAGAAACCGGGCTCGGTCGGTTCGGGGATTTCGATGACAAGCTATTCAATCATCAAGGTCGGCAACGACTATGTCGTGCAGGCCAACGACAAATGCATTTTGAAAGTCGGCAGCCGCCGCCGGGCCGCGCAATTGATCAGCGAAGCCACGGGCTTGCTGAATGCACTGGCGGTCGTGCAATCCCCTGATATCGCAGCGGAAGCGCCTTCACTCCAGCGTGAGACGCCGGAACTTCCTTGACTGCCCTTCCCGATTCCCGTATCAGCCGCGGCGGGACACCTCCCCCCAACGGGAGGCTTACTATCTGGAAGGGTAGATTATGACTGTAGCGAAGCCCGCTTCGCGGCCCAACGTGCCGCATTTCTCCTCCGGCCCCTGCGCCAAGCGCCCCGGCTGGAACGCCCAAAATCTCAAGGACGCAGCGCTCGGCCGCTCGCATCGCGCGAAGGTCGGCAAGACCAAGCTCAAGCTCGCGATCGATCTGACGCGCGAGGTGCTCGAGGTGCCCGCCGATTACCGCATCGGCATCGTGCCGGCCTCCGATACCGGCGCGGTCGAGATGGCGCTGTGGTCGCTGCTGGGTGCGCGGCCCGTCACCACGCTCGCCTGGGAATCCTTCGGCGAGGGCTGGGTCAGCGACATCGTCAAGGAATTGAAGCTCAAGGACGTCACCAAGCTGAACGCAGCCTATGGTGAAATCCCCGATCTCTCCAAGGTCGATCCGAAGTCCGACGTCGTCTTCACCTGGAACGGCACCACCTCAGGCGTGCGCGTGCCGAACGCCGATTGGATCAGTGCGACCCGCGAAGGGCTGACCATCTGCGACGCGACGTCTGCAGCGTTCGCGCAGCCGCTCGACTGGGCCAAGCTCGACGTCGTCACCTTCTCCTGGCAGAAGGCGCTCGGCGGTGAAGCCGCGCACGGCATGCTGATCCTGTCGCCCCGCGCGGTGGAACGGCTCGAGACCTACAAGCCGGCCTGGCCGCTGCCGAAGATCTTCCGCATGACCAAGGGCGGCAAGATCAACGAAGGCATTTTCGTCGGTGAGACCATCAACACGCCGTCGATGCTCTGCGTCGAGGATTATCTCGACGCGCTGAACTGGGCCAAGTCGATCGGCGGCCTCAAGGCGCTGATCGCGCGTGCCGACGCCAACACCAAGGTGCTCGCCGACTGGAAGGCGAAAACGCCCTGGATCGACTTCCTGGCCAAGGACGCGGCGATCCGCTCCAACACCTCGGTGTGCCTCAAGTTCACCGATCCCGCGATCACCTCGCTGTCCGAGGATGCGCAGGCCGACTTCTCCAAGAAGCTGGTTGCGCTGATCGAGAAGGAAGGCGCCGGTTACGACTTCGCCTATTACCGCGATGCCCCGGCGGGCCTGCGTATCTGGTGCGGCGCCACCGTCGAAGCCAAGGACGTCGAGCTGCTGACGCAGTGGATCGACTGGGCCTTCGCCGAGACCAAGGCCGCGCTCGCCAAGGCAGCGTAAGCAGGCTTCGCTCGTCGCGTTATCTCATCTCGTCATGGCCGGGCTCGACCCGGCCATCCATCAATCAAGGCAGATGGATCCGCGGGTCTCTAGCGCCAAGACGTGCTTCGCGCTTCAGCCCTGCGGATGACGTTCCGTAAATGCAGCTCGCACCACGGATCATCCCATGACCAAACCCAAAGTTCTCATTTCCGACGCGCTCTCTCCCGCCGCCGTTCAGATCTTCAAAGACCGCGGCGTCGAGGTCGACTTCCAGCCCAACCTCGGCAAGGACAAGGACAAGCTCGCCGAGATCATCGGCAATTACGACGGCCTTGCGATCCGTTCGGCGACCAAGGCGACCGCCAAGATCCTTGAGAAGGCGACCAACCTCAAGGTGATCGGCCGCGCCGGCATCGGCGTCGACAACGTCGAGATCCCGGCCGCCACGGCCAAGGGCATCATCGTGATGAACACGCCGTTCGGCAATTCGATCACGACCGCCGAGCACGCCATCACCCTGATGCTGGCGCTCGCCCGCGAGATTCCGCAGGCCGATGCTTCCACCCAGGCCGGCAAGTGGGAGAAGAACCGCTTCATGGGCGTCGAGATCACCGGCAAGGTCCTCGGCGTCGTCGGCTGCGGCAATATCGGTTCGATCGTCGCCGACCGCGCGCTCGGTCTGCGCATGAAGGTGATCGCGTTCGATCCGTTCCTGTCGCCGGAGCGCGCCAAGGACATCGGCGTCGAGAAGGTCGAGCTCGACGATCTGCTCAAGCGTGCCGACTTCATCACGCTGCATACACCGCTGACCGAGAAGACCAAGAACATCATCGACGCGGCCGCGATCGCCAAGATGAAGAAGGGCGTGCGCCTGATCAATTGCGCCCGCGGCGGTTTGGTCGACGAGCAGGCGGTGGTGGATGCGCTCAATTCCAAGCACATCGCCGGCGCCGCCTTCGACGTCTTCGTCGAGGAGCCCGCGAACAAGAACGTGCTGTTCGGTCATCCCAACGTGATCTGCACGCCGCATCTCGGCGCCTCCACCACCGAGGCGCAGGAGAACGTTGCGCTGCAGGTCGCCGAGCAGATGTCGGATTATCTGCTCACCGGCGCGATCTCGAACGCGGTCAACTTCCCCTCGATCACGGCGGAAGAGGCGCCGAAGCTGAAGCCGTTCATCTCGCTCGCCGAGAAGCTCGGCTCGTTCGCGGGCCAGCTCACCGAGAGCGGCATCCTCAAGGTCGAGATCACCTATGAGGGCCATGTCGCCGAGATGAAGATCAAGGCGATCACCTCGGCCGTGCTGTCGGGCCTGCTGCGCCCGATGCTGGGCGAGGTCAACGTCGTGTCCGCGCCCGTCGTCGCCAAGGAGCGCGGCATGGTGGTGGACGAGATCGTACGCGCCGCGCAGAGCGACTATGAGAGCCTGATCACCGTCACCGTCACCACCGAGCGGCAGGAGCGGTCGGTCTCGGGCACCGTCTATGCCGACGGCAAGCCGCGCCTCGTCGACATCAAGGGCATCCGGGTCGACGCCGAATTCGGCAAGTCGATGATCTACGTGACCAACGAAGACAAGCCGGGCTTCATCGGCAAGTTCGCGAGCCTGCTCGGCGATGCCAAGCTCAACATCGCCACCTTCCATCTCGGCCGCGTCGCGCCCGGCAGCGATGCCATCGCGCTCGTCGAGGTCGACGGCGCGGTGCCGGCGGACCTGCTCGCCAAGGTGCAGGCCCTGCCGCAGGTCAAGCAGGCCAAGGCGCTGACGTTCTAGCTCTTGTCATTCCGGGGCTCGCGAAGCGAGAACCCGGAATCTCGAGATTCCGGGTTCGGCTCTTCGAGCCGCCCGGAATGACGAACAACATATATTCCGACCCACGGAACAACGCCGCCTCCATCATCTGGAGGCGGCGTTTTTATTTCTCCCGCAGCCTGCCGACTTTGTGTACCAATGGCGTCCAGGACGCTTCGTACCAATCGTTCGACAAGGGAGAAAACAATGCGTGAAGCCGTCATCGTTTCCTATGCGCGCACGGGCCTCGCAAAATCCGGCCGCGGCGGGTTCAACATTACGCCGCCGATGTCGCTCGCGGCGCACGCCATCCACCACGCGGTCGACCGCGCCGGCGTCGACAAGGACTACGTCGAGGATTGCTATCTCGGCAATTGCGCCCATGGCGCGCCGAACATCGGCCGCCAGGCCGCGCTGCTCGCCGGCATGCCGAAGACCACCGCCGGCGTCTCGGTGAACCGCTTCTGCTCCTCGGGGCTGCAGACCATCGCGATGGCCGCCAACTCGATCCGTTCCGATGGCGCGGACTGCATCGTCGCCGGCGGCGTCGAGAGCATCTCGATGCCCGGCGGCGGCACGCCGAAGGAATCGATCGATCCTGAATTGCTCAAGGTCGCCCCCGATATCTTCATGGCGATGATCGACACCGCCGACATCGTCGCCGAGCGCTACAAGCTCAGCCGCGAATACCAGGACGAGTTCTCGCTGGAATCGCAGCGCCGCATGGCGGCGGCCCAGCAGGCGAACAAGTTCAAGGACGAGATCGTCCCGATGAAGACCAGGATGAAGGTCGTCGACAAGCAGACCAAGGCCGAGTCGATCGTCGATTACGTCGTCGATCGAGACGAGTGCAACCGCCCCGAGACCACGATGGAAGGCCTTGCCAAGCTTGAGCCAGTGAAAGGGCCCGGCAAGTTCGTCACCGCCGGCAATGCCAGCCAGCTCTCCGACGGCGCCGCCGCCGTGGTGCTGATGGAAGCCAAGGACGCCGAGAAGCGCGGCCTCAAGCCGCTCGGCCGCTTCGTCGCCTGGGCCACCGCGGGCTGCGAGCCCGACGAGATGGGCATCGGCCCGGTGTTCGCCATTCCGAAGCTGCTCAAGCGCACCGGCCTCAAGATCGACGACATCGATCTGTGGGAGCTCAATGAGGCCTTCGCTAGCCAGTGCCTGCATTGCCGCGACCAGCTCGGTATCGATCCCGCCAAGTACAACGTCAACGGCGGCTCGATCGCGATCGGCCATCCCTTCGGCATGACCGGCGCCCGTCTCACCGGCCATCTGCTGCAGGAAGGCGCGCGCCGCAAAGCCAAGTGGGGCGTGGTGACGATGTGCATCGGCGGCGGCCAGGGCGGCGCCGGCCTGTTCGAGATCTACAGCTGATCCGTAAGCGACGACCTCGATATTCCGAGCACGGCGCCGCGAGGCGCCGTGTTTCATTTTCGGAACTGGTTTGTGCACTCAATCGTGCACAAAGGCGAGTGATACAACAAATACACGTATTTGTACGTGCCCGCAAATTAACGGAAGGTTTGATGCCTTAGCGCTTCATCAACCGTATCTGTCACCATCGGGTCTTTCGTCAGATGCGGCTTCTCTCTCTTCGTCTCACCCACAAGATCACCGCGATCGGCGTGATCGGCGTCGTCCTGATCGGCGGCATTCACCTCTACGGTGAGAAAGCAATAGCCGCCTATCGCAACGCCGCCGAAGAGGCGCGCACGGTGTTCGAGCTGAACAACAGGATCGCGGTCGAGCTGCTGGAAGCGCGCCGGGCCGAAAAGGATTTCCTGCTGCGCAGCGATCCGGCCAGGGCCCAGCGCCAGGCCGAGATCAGCCGGCAGGTGGCGCTCGACATCGACACGCTTCGCGGCAGGATCTCCGGCCTCGGCAAGCCCGAGCTGGCGCAAAAGATCGACGCGATGAACGCATCGCTGAAGACCTACCAGGCGCGCTTTGCCGCGGTGGTCGAGGAACGGCAGCGGCTCGGCCTCGACGAGAAATCCGGGCTCGAAGGGCGCCTGCGCGCCTCCGTGCACGGCATCGAGAGCCAGGTCGACCAGCTGCAGGACTCCTCTCTCAAGGTGATCATGCTGATGATGCGCCGGCACGAAAAGGATTTCATGCTGCGGCGCGACGCCAGATATGGCGATGACATCAAGAAGCGTGGGACCGAATTTTCAGCCGCCCTCAACGCCAGCGCCATTCCTGACCACGCGAAAGCCGAGCTTCGCCAGAAGCTCGCCGATTACCAGCGCGATTTCTCCGCCTGGATGGAGACCGCGCTGAAGCTCGCGGCCGAGCTGAAGGCGATGTCCGAAGCCTTCTCCGCGGTCGAGCCCGTTATCGAGCACATCTCGAAGTCGGTCGACCAGATTCGCATCGAGGCCGACCGGCTGAACGAGGCCGAGCGTAGCGGCATCCAGTTCTGGATTGCGGTCGCGATCGCGCTGATCGCATCCGCCGTGCTCGGCCTCGGCATCTTCATCGGCCGCTCGGTGTCGAAGCCGCTGACCGCGATGCGCGCGGCGATGATCGAGCTCGCCAACGGCAATTTCGCCATCGTGCTGCCCGGGCTCGGCCGTCCCGACGAGATCGGCGAGATCGCGCAGGCCGTCGAGACGTTCAAGATCAATGCCGAGCGCAAGGCGAAGGAAGAGGCGGAAGAGAAGATCAGGCAGGACAAGCTCGCCGCCGAGCGCCGCCGCGCCGACATGATCCGGATGGCCGACGATTTTGAAGGCGCCGTCGGCGAGATCGTCGAGACCGTATCGTCCGCCGCCAACGAGCTCGAGGCTTCGGCCACGTCTCTGACCACGACGGCCGGCCGGTCGAGCGAGCTTGCCACGCTGGTCGAGGCGGCGTCCGAGGAGGCTGCGACCAACGTTCAGTCGGTGGCGTCCGCGGCGGAAGAGCTCACCGCCTCCGTCAACGAGATCAGCCGCCAGGTGCAGGCCTCCGCCCGCATGGCCGGCGAGGCCGTCAGCCAGGCCGGGCAGACCAACGACCGCGTCAGCGAGTTGTCGAAGGCGGCCGCACGCATCGGCGACGTGGTCGAGCTGATCAACGCCATCGCGGGCCAGACCAATCTGTTGGCGCTGAACGCCACCATCGAGGCCGCGCGCGCCGGCGAAGCGGGGCGCGGCTTTGCCGTGGTGGCCTCTGAAGTGAAGGCGCTGGCCGAGCAGACCGCGAAGGCGACCGGCGACATCGGCCAGCAGATCTCGAGCATCCAGGTCGCAACGCAGGATTCCGTCGGCGCGATCAAGACCATCGGCGGCACCATCGAGCGGCTGTCCGAAATCTCATCGACCATTGCGGCCGCGGTGGAAGAGCAGGGCGCTGCGACCAGTGAGATCTCGCGCAACGTCCAGAACGCCGCCGCCGGCACCACGCAGGTCAGCGCCAACATCTCCAGCGTGCGCCAGGGCGCGACCGAGACGGGATCTGCCTCCTCGCAGGTGCTGTCCGCGGCGCAGTCGCTGTCGAACGACAGCAACCGGCTGAAGATCGAGGTCAGCAGGTTCCTGGAGACGGTGCGCGCGGCGTGAGCTAAGGGGCGCGCTGCCTCTTCGCTACGCTCGCAATGACGGTGGGCGCCTCACGCCCCCGCCAGCGCCGGTGCGAACACGACTTCGATCAGCGTGCCGTGGCCCGCGCTCTTGATGTTGAAGCGGGCGCGGTTGGCTTCGACCAGGGCCTTGGTCAGCGACAGGTTCAGCGCCGCATTGTCCGCGGCATCGCCCGGCGGCGGGGTGCGGAACGGCTCCATGGCGGCGGCGACCTCGCGCTCGGAAAGGCCATGGCCGGTGTCGCGGATGCGAAGTGCAATCTCGCCGCGGTCGGTCGTGGCGGTCGAGACGATGACCTGTCCGCCGGCACTGGCGAGCCGGATCGAGTTCGAGATCAGATTCATGGTGATCTGCCGCATCGCGCGCGCATCGACATGCACCTGCGGCAGCGCATGCGCCAGCGAGGTCCGGATGATGATGCGCTCGCGATTGGCCTGCGGCTGCATCACCGTCACGCAAGCTTCGACGAGGTCGTTGAGGTTGAGGTTGGCGAAGTTGAGGTCGAGCTTGCCGGTCTCGATCCGCGACAGCTCCAGCAAATCGTCGATGATCGCGATGACACGCTCGCCGGAGGCGCGGATGTCCTTCATGTATTCGCCGTAGCGCTCGTTGCCGAGCGTGCCGAAGCGCTCGGAGATCATCACCTCGGCAAAGCCGATGATGGCGTTGAGCGGCGTGCGAATCTCGTGGCTGATCCGCGCCAGCATGTCGGCCTTGGCGTTGGCCGCACCGTGGACGAGGCGGCGCGCCTGCGTCAGCTCGCTCTCGCCCTGCTTGCTCTGGCTGAGGTCGCGGAACACGGCGAAGAAGTTCGGCCCGTCCGGCCGCGTGCGGCCCATGATCATCGCGAGCGGAATGACGCCGCCCTTCTTCTCGCGCCCCAGCACCTCGCGGCCGTGGTCGAGCAGGCTCGCAATGTCCTGGCTCTTGAGGCTTTCGAGATAGTCGACGACGATCTGCTGGCTCTCGGGCGCGAACAGCGTCACGAGGTTCTGCTCGAGCAGCGCCTCGCCGTCATAGCCGAACAGCGCTTCCGCGCTGCGGTTGCAGGCGTGGATGTTGCCTTCGGCATCGAACATGACGATGCCCTCGGCCGTGGTGTCGAGGATCGCGGCGAGATCTTCCGCCTCGGCTTCGCCGACCGCGGGCTCGAGCTCGGGCGCGTAAGGGAACGACTCCGGGACGATGGCTTCGGCAACGACGCTCTCTGCGATCACGGCGGCGGGCGCCGCCGGCGGCAGCGCGCAGATCAGCGCATGCGCGCTCTCGCCGTCCCAGTCGATCGTGTGCAGATGCGCTTCCGTGGTCGGAAGCGGCGCTTCGCCGTTCGCGACCGTCGCGCTGATCGCAACCGGCGTGCCGGCCTGCGAGGTGCTGCTCGCCGGGGACACGCCGGGCGCGACATAGAGCGCATCCAGCCCGCCGGCATCTTCCAGCGCATGGAGGTCGGCATAGCCGATGCGCGCGAGAAACGCGGGGTTGGCGTAGAGCAGGCGGTCGAGCCGGTAGATCAGGATGCCGCTCGGCAACAGGTCGAGCAGAGTGCGGTCGCGCGCGCTCATCCCGCGCGGCGGCGGCGCGGGCTCGGTCAGCCATTCTGCCGCGGGTGGCGGCGCAGGCTCCGGCGCCGGCGCTTCAGCAGTGATCTCCGCCGCGGGCTCGGACGATTCCGCGATCGCCTCGCGCTCGCGCTCCAGCCGTTCGGACAATTGCCGGGCGAGCTCGTTGAACGCGCTGTTCTCGACCGGCGTCAGCGTCGGCGACGATCGCGCATCGCCGGCCAGACGGAACGGCACGACATTGGGAGGGGTTTCGACTGGCGTTTCCACTGGGCTGTCCGGATCTTTTGGCTGTGAATTCGCGTCGCTGGTCGGTTCGGTGTGTTCGGCTTCGGCGGTCGGCTCGGGCGGCTCGATCGGTGGAGGCGGCACCTCCGCCACCGGCTCGGGCTCTTCCACCGGCTCGGCCTCTTTCAATGGCTCCGGCTCGACCACCTCGGTGGCCAGGCCGTGCTGCGCCGGCGGCTCGCTCAGCAGCTCGAAGCGCCTGAGCGCATCGAGCCGGTTGAGAGCGTCGAGATCGCGGCAAACGCCAAAGCCCTTGAAGCCCGCGAACTCGCGCGCGGCATCGTAAGTCGGCAGGCCCGCGAGCTCGACCGGCAGAAGCGCGCCGCCATCGGCCGGCCAGTTCAATGTGATCCCGGCCCAGGTGTCGTGGCTCGCCAGCGCCTGTGCGACGCGCCCCTGCGGGTCGAGCGCGAATGTGTCCGCGATCTCGTGCCAGGGACGGCCGAAACCCCCGGCGGTGCGCGCGCCGATCAGGCGGATGAATTCGTCGGAGAGCAGCACAAAGCGGCCCTCGGCATCCGTCTGCCAAAGGAAGCGCAGCGGATGCTGACGCGGTGCGGGCGGCTCTTGACCCGACAAGTCTTGACCCGGCGGCGGCTCGACCATGGAAGACGTGATCGGCGCAGCCTGCGGCGACACCATGGCTTCCGGTGGGTTTTCAACCGGAGTCTTTGCCGTGATGTCGGCGGCCTGCTCGGCCACGTCACGCACCGGATCTCGATCGGTCTGTTCGACCGTGTCCTCAACCGTGTCTTGCGGTTCGGGCGCGGTCTCGTTTGCTATGGGCGCCTCGACCGGCTCGGCGAACGCATCGAACAAGGAGATTCCGGCCGAGACGTCCTGCGATGGCAGCGGCTCGCTCGGCATGGACGCCGCGTCTTGCGCGGGCTCGACCGGCGCCTCGCGCGTGCTCTCCGCCGTGCTCTCGGGCATGGGCTCGGCAGGCCTCTGCTCGACGGGCCTTTCTTGCGCCGCGGCCGTCGGCTCGATCAGCGCGACCAGGCCGACATCGGCGCCGCGGCCGACCCGTTGCAGCACCATGTGGCCGATCCCGATCGGCGTCTCGACGCGGCCGTCGCGCAGCGCATCGCTGCGCGCCTGCTCGAGGCCGGCCTCGCCGAGATCGCGAAAGCCGAGCAGGGCGCGGGCGGCGGCGCTGGCGCCGACGAACAGGCCGTCGGGCGCGAACGCCGCCATCGGCATGTCGGCGCCTTCGACCAGGCGATGCAGCCGCTCGACCAGCGGCATGCTGCGCAGGCTCGGGTCCATCGCGGCGACGAGCACCGCATGGCTGCCGTCGGCAAATTCGAGCCGGGCGCAGGCGCAGGTCATCAGCGTGCCGAGCTTGGCGCCGAAGCCGCGCAGGCGTTCGAGCCGCACACTGCCGTTCGCCGGCAGCTGGCGCGCGAGCCTGACGATCTGGCGGCGATGGGGGTCGGCAGGGCCGAACGCCTTGTCCGCCAGCGCCGCGCTATGCGCCGCGCCGAACAGCCTTGCGCCGACCGGATTGGCCCACAGCACACGCGCGCCGTCGGTCGACCACAGCCAGGCCGGCAAAGGGGAGGTCGCATGCACGGCCAGCCGCGGATCGCCCACCCCTCGCAACTGGAAATCCGAACTCGTCATCCGACCGGCTTTAAGTCTCACGCTGGCAGCTGGCAGCTGCCGGAATGGCAGCCTTAAGAAAGGGTTAGTATCGCGCGCACCCGCGCATAGGTCCACGGCCCCGCCATTGGGAGGACCCCCAAAGCCGCGATAACCTTAATCCCGCCACCCAGGCAAGCCGGAGCCGGGGTGCATCCAAGGGATTCGGTCGACTTACTCCGCCGTCATTCCGGGGCGCGCGTAGCGCGAGCCCGGAATCCATCTATCCTCCGGCTCTGCTGCCCGATGGACTCCGGGCTCCCTCGCTTCGCTCGTGCCCCGGAATGACGAGGAGGGGAATTTTCTCAACCCCCGGTTCCCCCTTACCGGAACCTCACCCTGCCCGAGATTAAATTTGCGCGCCGCACCCTCGAGGCGCATTGCGCTGCACAATGTTGACACGATAGGCTGCAATATTATGGGGGCTGGGCGAGCCATCTCGTTGTTTCGCGTTTCCAGTCTTCGTTCCCGCCAGTCTTCAAAGCAGAGACAAGGCCCCGGTTGGCCGGCGGGCGCGCCAGAAGGCTCACTCCATTTTTTCATTATCGTGAGGGACGACCATGACAGGTGCGACTGATCCGTTTTCTGCCTCGATCATTCCGTTCGAGGTTCCCGAGCAGATGCGTGCGTTCGCCGAAAAGGGCGTGTCGCAGGCCCGCGAGAACTACGCCAAGTTCAAGGACGCGGCCGAGACCCATAACGGCACCGTCGAGGCCGTGTTCACCTCGGCCTCCAAGGGCGCCAGCGAGTACAATGCCAAGCTGGTCGAGTTCATGAAGGCCAACACCAGCGCGCATCTGGACTTCGCCCAGGAGCTGTTCAGCGTGAAGTCGCCGTCGGACGCGTTCGCGCTGTGGACCAACCATTCCCGCAAGCAGCTCGAGACCTTCCAGTCCCAGGCCAAGGAGCTGGCCGAGCTCGCCCAGCGCGTCGCCGCCGAGACCGCCGAGCCGATCAAGGCCTCTGCCTCGAAGTACATGCCGCCCGCCGCCTGAGCGGTCAGGCCGGATTTGAGTTGAGAGAAACCCGGGCGGAGCGGCCCGGGTTTTTTCTTTCTTCGCCTCTCCCGCCTGCGGGAGAGGCCGGCGCCAGACGATGCGAAGCATCGCCGGGCGACGGGTGAGGGCTCTCACCGCCCGGGGACTGCCTCGGCAGGCGGCATCGGGCGCACAACACCCCGATGCCCGCCATCGCACCCGATTTCCCCGCACCGAACGCGATTTCAGCCGGTTTTTCACCCCAATGCGGCCTTGCCAAACCGGGCCGTTGCACCTAGTTTCCGCCCCGTCCAGCCCCCCTCGGCAACAGGCCTTTTCAGGCACCCCTTGAGGGCGGCTCGCCAGGATGCAGTTGTAGCTCAGTTGGTTAGAGCGCCTGTCTGTGGAACAGGAGGTCGGTGGTTCGAGCCCACCCAACTGTACCAGCGGTTAGCGTTCGACGGTCTTTTTAGCGGTAGGGCCTAGATACCAATTAGCTACCATGCTCGCAGGTTGGCTCCGTGGTCGCGGCTGCTCAACATGGGCTTGTTGGTTGAATGCAGGTGCGCTGCGCCCTCCCTTCCCACCTCCGAGGGGAAGGAGCCGAACTCTTCAATCCAAACTCCGGCATGCGCTTCCGCTAATTTGCGGCGAATCCAAGATATGGGCCGTATTGCTGGCAGACCACGACTCGTGGTTGAAATGATCTTTCGCTCCAAATGAGTTTGCCGCGATGCCAGTCGATCACGAGTTCGGCGATCAACACACAGAGCTAAAGCTCTCTATAGTCGAAAAATATCTGCACTTCTTCACTACGGCGCTGAGAGGAAAGTTTGGCGAGCTTTGGTATATTGACGCCTTTGCAGGCACTGGCTCGCGAACGGTTCGGCATGAAGAACGGCCGGCTGGCCTCTTAGACGGTGGCGAACCGGAAAGAGTAGAGCGTCGCCGCGGCTCTGCCAAGATTGCTATCGACGTGCGACCGGCCTTTGACTTTATCGTATTCATTGAAAACAAGCCGACGTATTTTGCGGCTCTGGAAGAATTGAGAGCAATCCATTCGGGTAGGCGCATCGCGGTGATCAAGGATGACGCCAACGATGCGCTCCAATCACTCATCGCTGGTAACAGCTGGCATTCTAAGCGCGCCGTCCTGTTCCTTGATCCGTACGGAATGCAGTTGGATTGGTCGACCCTCGAAAAGGTGGCGGCAACAAAGGCCATCGATGTTTGGTTTCTATTTCCGTTATCTGGACTGTACCGCCAAGCTACGCGCGACTTGGCCGATATCGACCAGCACAAACGAGCCGCCCTCACTCGCATGTTTGGTTCTGACGCATGGGAAGAAGAACTCTACCCAAAGACAGTTCGAGAAGATCTGTTTGATGGTATCGTAGAGGAACCGCGGCAGCGATCGGCGGACGTTGCCGGCCTTGAGGCGTACGCCAAAAAGCGGCTGGAAACCATCTTCGCTGCTGTACTCAAGCCACTGCCGTTGCCGCTACACGATCGGCCGCAGCGCTTCTCGTTGTTCTTCTGCGTTTCGAACGATGATCGGAAAGCGATAGGGCTGGCCAGCCGCGTTGGGAATCACATCCTCAAAGCCGGCGGCATGGCGTCGTAAGTGCGGCCGTGGAGTAGGCGACCGGCAGCTTTCTTATTTTTGCCACCCCATTGTTTGAAGAAGAATGCCGTTCCAGCGCGCTGGCACATGGCTTCGATCTCCTCCACCCATTCGGGCTTCATCTCACGCGCTCGGGGTCCGCTTTCCCCACCGACAATCGCCCAATCGATGCTGGATAAGTCTCCGGCCGCAACAGAGCCGATTAAGGGCTCAAAGGAAACGAAGCGCACCGCCGCCGGCACGGCTCGCAGTGCGTCCAGTCGCGAGAGTACCCGAGTGTCTTCAACGCTTGTGCCCAGCCAGACGTTAGGCAAAACACTGAAGCGGGAATCTGAAAGCATCTCCGCCATAATCTCAGGTCGCTTTGTCAGAATTTGATAGGTGTGCCGCGGTGTTTCTTTCATCACCTTCCACACCTGCAAAACGAACGTTTTCGGGACCTTCGGATGAAAAAGGTCGGACATTGAGTTGACGAATACCTTCCGCGGCTTCTTCCAGGCATGCGGCGCTTCGAGAGATTTGGCGTCCAGCCGGATCTTTCCGGTCCAAACAGCTCGGCCGCCGCTCTTGCGGGTCAACCCGGCGTATTTGTCGAGCCCCATCGCATCGAGCCTAGCCGCCATTCGCATAGCGTAGCAATTGGTGCAGCCAGCCGTCAGCACGGTGCACCCGGCAACGGGATTCCAAGTTGCGTCGGTCCATTCAATTGAAGTTTCCGCCATTGAGACACTGAATCAGAAGACCGCGAACATGGGAATCAAAATTTGAAGTTGGCGGCCAATGATTGGCACATTGTCCCACTGGCTGGTTCGCGACATCCTACCATCTATCTGCACCGGCCGAAATGGTGGCGTCGCCGGCGGCTACTTCGCCCTATCGAGCTCTAAGACATTCGGAATTACGGTGCATTCTAGTGCACAAAACTCCGCAGGGAGTGCCCTACCCGGGAAGTGCCTCTTCACAACGCTGGTCAAAGCCAATTTTCTGCGCTGTTACCGTGGCTCCCCCGTTCGCAATGCGTTATCGATCGCGAGCCAAAGACGTTCATGGACAAGCAAGCCAGGCGGACAACATCGTGAGTTTCTTCGAGCGTCTCAAGACAGCAGCATCCGGTGAGTGGCGGGCCTACACCGAACATCCCTTCACGAACGGATTGGCGGACGGCTCGCTCCCCGAAGCTGCATTTCGTCACTACCTTGTTCAGGATTACCTGTTCCTCATCGAGTTTGCCCGCGCCTACGCGCTCGCGGTCTACAAGTCGCCCTCGCTTGCCGACATGCGCGAGGCCGCTTCCGGCCTGTCGGCCATTCTCGATGTCGAGATGAACCTGCATGTAAAACTCTGTGCCGATTGGGGCCTGTCGCCGGCTGACCTTGAACAGGCCCCGCCGGCGGCCGAGATGCTGGCCTATACACGCTACGTGCTCGACGCCGGGATGCGCGGCGATCTGCTGGCGCTCAAGGTGGCGCTTGCGCCTTGCGTGATCGGGTATGCGGAGATCGCAACGCGGCTCGCCGCGCGGCCCGGCGCTGACGCTGCGACGAACGCCTATCGCGTCTGGATCGCCGAGTATGCCGGCGCGCCCTACCAGGAGGTCGCGGCCAACGCGCAGGCGCATCTGGAGAAGCTCGCCGATCGCTACGTCACGCCGGCCCGCGAGGCCGAACTGACCGCAATCTTCAAGGAAGCCACCCGGCTCGAGGCGGACTTCTGGGAGATGGGCTGGCGCGCGGGCAAGCCTATTGCCGAGTTACGGTGACAATGCGCGGTAACTCCTCGCGGAGCTGCATCCCGCCTCAGCCAATCATCGCCTTGATCTGCGCCGTATCCGCGAACTCGATCAGCTCCGCGATCTTGCCGTCCTGGAATCTGAACAGGTCCAAAATCTCGGTGCTGACCGTTTTCCCGGTCGGATGGTATCGCACGTTGAGGCGGCAATGGACGGCGACGCGATCGCCGTCGACCAGCTCAGCCAGGATCTCGCGGCCTTCGAAGCCGAAGCCGGCGGTCAATTGAGTGAAACCTGCGTGCAGGGTCGGGTGGCCTTGCATGCTTCCTGCCAGTTCGAGCGCGCCCTTGTTGCCCATCAATGTGAATGCGCCCTCGGGGTGAAAAGCCGTCACCAGGCTATCGGTGTTGCCGCTGTCGCGCGCGGCGTAGGCGGCCTTGATCAATGCGAGCATGTCTTCGCGTTGTGCCATGTCAGCCTCCCTGCAAGACGTATCAGGGCAGCTTAACGACCTCTACGGGTAAAGGCAAAACGTCGCGATCATGGTGCAGGTGCTCAGCGCGCCACCACCCAAACCACCACCGGCAGCGTCACCGCCGCCAGCAGCGTGCCCAGCGCCACCGCGCCCGACACCGGGTTCACCAGCCGTTGATACTGCACCGCGAAGATATAGGCGTTGGCGCCGGTCGGCATCGCCGCGAATAGCACGACGACGCCGGCGGCGATCGGCGGCAGGCCGAGCAGTCTTGTGAACGCGAACGCGGCGGCCGGCATCGCTGCCAGCTTCAGCGCGCACATGACAAAGATGCTCAGCTTCTCGCCCTTCACCTCGAAGCGGAACAGGTTGATGCCGAGGGCGATCAGCGCCGTCGGCGAGCCCGCCTGTGCGAGCAGCTCGATGGTGCGGTCGATGACGGGGGTGAGACCGAGACCGGTGAAGCGCCAGACCACGCCGAAGCCGATCGCGAGCATCAGCGGATTGCGGGCGAGATCAGTGAGCACGGGGCGGATCACCGACAGCGCCGAGCCGGTGCGCTTGCGGCTGACCAGCTCCATCTGCAGGATGCCGCAGAGCCAGAGCAGCGGCGTGTTCACCGACAGGATCAGCGCCATCGGCCCCGCCGCCTCGTTGCCGAGCGCGGAGAGCACGAGGGGAATGCCGAGCATCACGATGTTGCCGTAGACCGAGCCGATCGCGAACACGACGCCGTCCTCGCGGTCCTCGCGCCGCGCGCGGATCAGCGCGGAGATCAGAAGCGCCGCGATCCAGGTCAGGGCGAGCGCTCCGTAATAGGCGCCCCACATCCGGTAGGGGCTGACATCGGGGAATTCCGAGACGACGATGGTGCGGAACAGCAGGGCGGGGATCGCGATGCTGAAGGCGAATTCGCTGATGCCCTTGTGCGCGCTTTCCGAGACGAAGCGAAACAGCACCGCGGCGTAGCCGGCGGCGATCAGCGCAAACACCGGAGCGACGATCAGCAGTGTGGCCATGCGCGCCTACGATCCCAGTTCGATGATCCCGCGCGCGATCTGCACATTGGGAGTAGCCAATCATTCCTGCCTTCCAGCGTCTCCGCCGCTGATGACGATGATAGTGCTCGATGATGGCGAGAGTTGACAGGAACTCCCGCAACGCGAGTGCAAAATAGCGGCAGGGCCGACCAAAGACAATTTTGTGCACCGCCACCGTAATCGATTTCATACTCAGAAATCCGGTGGAAGTCTTGGGAGAGCGGCCGGATCGCAATTGCCGAAGGGCAATCTCGTGTAACCTGCAGCTTCTTTTAACCTAATGTATTCTCTGATCGATTGGGAACCCATGGCCCTTGCCGCCGACCGTCTCCTCCCTGCCATCGAAGCGATCTACGATGCCGCAGCGAGCCCATCACTTTGGCCATCCGCTCTTGGCAAGATCGCCGACTGCTTCGATGACACCGGCGCGATCCTGCAGTGGCGAAGGGACGATGGGGCGTTCGGAGCCATTGCCTCCGAACGCCTCGCGCCTGCGCTCGCCGACTATGGGGCGCGTTGGGCGCAGCATGATTTCAAGGCCGAACGTTGCGTTTCGTCCGGCCTTTACGTCAGCGGCGAGCCCTTCACCGATCGACACATCGGCCCGATCGACGACGCCTACCTCAACCATCCCTTCAGCAAGGAATTCCTTGCTAGGCATGGTTTGGGCTGGTTCGGATCGATCGGGGTGTCACCCGACGCACGGATCCTCGTGGCGCTCAGCGTGCAGCGAGCCTTCGCCAAGCCGCAGTTCTCCGACGCTGAACTGGACCTGATAGCGACGCTCGGGCGCCATGCCGAGAAATCGTTGCGGCTGTCGATCCGGCTGCTTGATACCGAACTGGCCAATCTGGGCCTTGGCGACGCCCTCGCGCGGATCGGCATTGGCGTGTTCGCGCTGGACTCGTCGGCCCGTGTGCTGTTCGCCAATCCGGTCGGGGAGAGCCTTCTCGGAGAGGTGTTCGACCTCGTGAACGATCGTCTGCGTGTTCGCATGGCAGCGAGCCGGGCGCCGTTCGAGACCGCGATGACGCAAACGCTTCGCGCCGAGGCGCGCGATCTGCTGGCCGAGCCGAGACCCATTCTCGTCGAGGCGAGCGCAACTGGCCGGCGTTTCGTCATCTACCTCCTGCCGATCACCGCCGGCGCACACCCGGAGAGTCATTTTCTGACCCGCACGCGAGCGATCGTGCTCGCGATCGAGTTGAAATCTGCCGAGCCGCCGGATCCCGCCATCGTGCGGGACATCCTGGGCTTGACGCTCGGGGAGGCCAGGATCGCCTCGCTGGTGGGGTCGGGCGTTCCGCCGAAACAAGCTGCGGGGCGCCTTGGGATTGCCGAAGAGACGGCGCGCAATGTGCTGAAGCGCGTGTTTCAGAAGCTCGGCATATCCAGGCAGAGCGAACTCGCAGCGCTGCTTGGCCGGCTCGTGTTGCGCGGGCCCTGAACCACCGGCCTTCGGAGGATCGGCGTCGGGAACGGCTTTCAATCGCCGCTACGATCCCAGTCCGATGATGCGGCGCGCCATGCGCACATTGGCATAGTCGATCATCTTGCCGTCCAGCGTCACCGCGCCCTGGCCGTTCGCCTCCGCCTGCTCCATGGCCTCGACGATGCGCCGCGCCTGCGTCAGCTCCGCGGCCGTCGGCATGAACGCGCGCCGCGTCGGCTCGATCTGGTCGGGGTGGATGACCTGCTTGCCGTCGAACCCCATCGCCGCGGCCTTCTGCGCGCTGCTTTCCGTCAGCCTCGCGTCGCGGAACGCGCCGCAGGGGCCGTCGATGGCGATGAGGCCGCGCGCGCGGGCGGCCACCAGCAGGCGCATCATGGGATAGGCGAACAGGTCGAGCGGCGCTGAGGCATAGCCGGTCTGCACTGAACCGACATGGCGGTAGCCGTCCGGCGACACGCCGATGTCGGAGGAGCGCGCGCCGATGGAAGCGGCGAAATCGCCGACGCCGAGGTGCAGCGCGGCGACGCTGGCGTGGCACGCAGCGAGCGCGTCGACATTGACGAGGCCGAGCGCGGTCTCGATCAGCAAGTCCAGCGCGACCGGTTCGGCGCGATCGGGCGCGGCCGCGCGCAGCTGATCGGCAATCGCAACGATGTCGCTCGGGTTCTCGGCCTTCGGCACGATCAAGGCATCGAGCCGCGGCAGCGCCGCCAGCGCGCGGAGCTCTTCGGCGATGAACGGGCTGTCGACGGCGTTGATCCTGACAGTCACGCGCTTGCTGCCCCAGTCGAGCGCGGCGAGCGATTGCACGGCTTCGCCCAGGGCAAGGCTCTTCTCGGACGGCGGCACCGCGTCCTCGAGGTCCATGAACACCGCATCCGCCATGGAGCTAGCTGCCTTGGCGACGAGACGGGCGCGATGCGCGGGGACGGCGAGGGTGGCCCGCACGGGCTGCTGATGCGCCATCGTCACGCGTCCTTCTCAAGGCCAAGTTCGCTGATGATGGCCTCGTTGTGCTGCCCCACATCGGGCACCGGATCCATCCGCGGCGTGAGGCCGGGAATGGTCAGAGCGGGCAGGAAGCTCATCACCGGCCCGCAGGGCGAGCCCACGCTTTGCACGCGCGAGCGCGCATGGAGCTGCTCATGCGCGAGGAACGCCTCGACCGAGTTCAGATGCGCGTTGGCAATCGAGGCCTCGTCCAGCAGCCGCAACACCGCCTCGCCGGTTAGGGCCGCAAAGCGCTGCTCGATATGGGCCTGCAGCTCGTCGCGGTTCTGCATGCGCAGCGGATTGGTGCGGAAGCGCGGGTCGTCGGCAAATGCGGCATCGCCGAGCACGATGCGGCAGAGCGAGCGCCATTCCCGGTCGTTCTGGATGCCGAAGAAGACGGTCGCGCCGTCGCCGACCCGGAATGGGCCGTAGGGCGCGATCGTGGCGTGCCTTGCGCCGGTGCGCGGCAGCGGCCGGCCGGTACTCTGCGTGTAGAAGGCGGGATAGCTCATCCAGTCCGTGATGGAATCGAACAGCGAGGCCTGGAAGGCCGTGCCCTTGCCGGTCCGCTGGCGGCGGTACAGCGCCATCAACACGCCGTTGAGGATGTACATGCCGGTGGCAATGTCGACCACGGACAGCCCCACCTTGGCCGGCTCCGCCTCGGTGCCGTTGATGGCGAGCACGCCGGCCTCGCACTGCACCAGCAGGTCATAGGCCTTCTTGTCGCTGTAGGGACCGCCGGTGCCATAGCCCGAGACGTCGCAGGCGATGATGCGCGGATGCTTTTTGAGGAGCGACGCCGCATCGAGGCCGAGTCTTTCAGCCGCGCCCGGCGCGAGGTTCTGGATGAACACGTCGGCCTGCGGCAGCAGGGCGTCGAGCACCTTGCGGCCGTCCTCGCTCTTGATGTCGATGGCAAGGCTCTCCTTGGAGCGGTTGGTCCAGACGAACTGGCTCGACATCCCGTTCATCACATGGTCGTAGTCCCGGCAGAAATCGCCCGCGCCAGGCCGCTCGATCTTGATGACCCGCGCGCCCCAGTCCGCCAGATGTCGGCTGGCCAGCGGCGCCGCGATGGCCTGCTCGAGCGAGACCACCGTAACGCCAGACAGCGGCAGCTCCGCCTCATTCCCCTCCATGTGACTTCTCCTCACGTGCGCTTGTCGACCGGCGCAGGAGACAAGCCGGCCACCCCACGCGCATCTTCTTGGATGTGACATGATGCCCCTGTTTTGCCCGACAAGTCAAACGAGGCTTCGTTTAATCCTAAAAATTGCTGAGGGATTACCGGCACTTGGCTACTGTGCATGGGGTTGTTTTCGCGTTTTTTGGGTTGGCCTTCAGGAACCGTCGATTGCTGGTGCCAGGCTGTCCGCCTGTTGCCGAGACCGCACAGCTCCGACCTTTCGCATCTCCCATCGGTTGCCAACCAACCGCGGTTCACCCACTATCCGCTTCCTGTTCGACCTGTGGGGGACGAGATGCCGGCGCTTCGTTTCAAGACATCCTTGGCTGCTGCAACCCTCGGGATGGCTCTGGCCATGCTGGTCCAGCCCGGTGCCGGCTTCGCCTACACCCAGGAGGAGCAGCAGGCCTGCACGCCGGATGCGATGCGACTGTGCGGCGAGTTCGTGCCGAACGTCGATGCCATCACCGCCTGCATGATCAAGAAGAAGGCGCAGCTCTCGCCGCAATGCGCGGTGTTCTTCCGCCGCGGACCGGAGCCGGGCGAGCAGCGTGCCGGCAGGCCGACCAACATCGCGCCCAAAACGGCGAAGAAGACCACCAAGCCGGCGAGCAAGAAGAAGAAGACCAGCGACGGCTGAGCGCGGGGGCCTGCGTTCCTCTTTCGAAACCTCGTAAGGTAACGGACTCCTTTTGTTCGCGCAGACTGGCGCGAGGCTTGCGGCGTTGACGGACAGGCGCAACGGAAAAGAGTTGGGTGCCGCTCTGCGCGGCGAGGTTGCATCCTGTTTTTCCCGAACGACTGCTCAAAAAACGCACACAAGCCTGGATGCACTGCGTTTCATTGCAGTTCGTGTCGCGCCTTGCACATCGCAGTGTGACTCAAAAGCCAGCACGCCTTGTTATTTCGTGACCGCCGCGCAACTCTCGATAAATTTATCTTTCACGAATCAGCGCGGTGATTCATTTTCGCAGCCTGGGGTCAATCTGGAGGCCGAAGGTATGAACGTTATTGTTTTTGCATCGCGTAAAGGCGGCTCGGGCAAGAGTACCCTCGCCGCACATCTTGCCGCACAGATCAAGGCGAGCAAGCAGGTCATGCTCGTGGACGCGGACCCGCAGGGCTCGCTGACGCTGTGGCACAAGCTGCGCGGCACCAACGAACCGCCGATCAAGGCGGCCGTGAACTCCGTCAGCGGCATCGTCTCCGCCGCCAAGCGCGACGGTTATGAATGGGTGTTGATCGACACGCCGCCGAACCTGTCGGCCGTCGTCGACGACGCGATCAAGAACGCCACCATGGTGGTGATTCCCGCCCGTCCCGGCGTGTTCGACGTCAACGCGGTGCAGGAGACCATCCAGATGTGCCGCGCCGCGCGCAAGCCCTATGCGGTCGTGCTCAACGGTGCGCCGGCCAAGCGCGACGAAGCCGAAAGCCCGATCGTCACCATCGCCCGCGAAGCCCTGGCGAAATTCCGTGCGCCGGTGTGGGGCGGCCAGATCACCAACCGTTCGGATCTCCTGATGGCGTTGAGCCATGGCGAGGGCGCGCGGGAGTATCAGGCCGAGAGCCGTGCGGCCCAGGAAATCGCAAGGCTGTGGGCGGCAATCGAGCGTTCAGTGAAGGCCATTCGCGGCACGGCGTCGGCATCCGGCGCAATGCACAAGCAGGCAGCCTAATTTTTCATAAATCATTCCCCGGACGACAAACGCGCGGACGCCCGCGCGTTTTGCGTTTCTGAATGATGGTCCGTCATGCCGGGACAAGCCCGGCCATGGCGACGAGGAAGGAGAGCTGACCTGCAAGCCGAAGCTTACGCCACCATCAGCATGTAGAACACGATGACCGGCGACAGCGTCAGGATCACCGACCAGATGCCGACGGCCCAGAGAATGTCCTCGGTGGTAAAACCCTGCTCGGTGGACAGCTTCTCGTAATCAGCGTCGAAATGCGACGCCATTTCATTATGACTATTCACAAACGCCCCCGCGATTTCTTCGCTTATGGGCGTGGACGATACCCGGGATGTTTTAAAATTCCGGCTTGCAGGCTGCCACGTATTTGAACACAGCTCTGCCCTTCGGATTAACCATCCGGGCTCGTCTGTGTCAGCCGACCAGCCAGACCCGAAACAGCAGCGCCGGCATCAGGCCGAGCATCACCGCCCAGAACCCGAACGACGATACGACGAGAATTCCCTGCAAAAGATCGGCCGGCGCGAACTGGCTCGCGGCCGTCGGCCGTGTGTGATGCCCCATGGTCATTCCCCCTGTGAGAAGCCTTTCGAGGCTTACGATAGGCACCAGAGCGTAAACGAGGCGTGGATGCGCAATGCCGCGGATGCGAAGGCTGTTCGCGCGATGTTAACCACGGGGCGGTCTCTCACCACGGTCATTCCGGGTTCGCGACCTCGTCGCGCCCGGAATGACATGCGGAAGCAGTGACGAGCCGCTACGCCGCGACCTTCGTCCGCCGCTCGATCTCGCGATCGATCGTCGCCGCAAGCTCGCTGCCGATTTCCACCATCGGCAGGCGCACCTCGGGGCTGTCGATCAGGCCGCATCGCCACAGCCAGTACTTCGCCGGCGCCGGGCTCGGTTCGGTGAACAACAGGCGCGTCAGCTCGGCGACCTCATGCCAGCGTGCCAGTGCCGCGTCGTGATGGCCGCGCTTCAGTTCGGCATGGACGGCCGCAAAGGTCGCGGTCTCGACATGGGCGGACAGCACGATGCCGCCGTCGACGCCGTCGGTGAGCGCCTCGAAATAGTTCGCGTCCTCGCCGGTGAGCACGCGAAACTGCTTCGGGCGATCGCGCAGCAGCGCGATGGATTGCTCGCGGCTCGCGCCGCAATCCTTCAGGCCGACGATGTTCCTGTGCTCGGCGAGCCGCAGCATGGTCTGGTTGGTGATGTTCACCGAGGTGCGATAGGGAATGTTGTAGAGCGCGAGCGGCCAGGCGGCGTGATCGGCGAGCGTCTCGAAATGCGCCAGGAGGCCGCGCTGCGAGGGCCGCACATAATAGGGGCTCGCGATCAGATAGCCGTCGATCGGCCAGTCCGCGGTCTCGTCGAGACGCTCCTGCAGCCGCGCGGTGTCGGCGCCCGACAGCCCGAGGCAGATCGGCACGGTACGCCGGCCGGCTGCCATCTCGTCGCGCACGATGGCGACCAGACGTTCGAGCTCGGCCTCGCGCAGCGTCATGCCTTCACCGGAGGTCGCCCCCAAAATAAGGCCGTCGATGCCTTGCCCGGCGTAGTGCCGCGTCAGCCGCCGCAGCGAGCGCTCGTCGAGCGCTCCATCGCGAAACGGCGTCACCAGCGGCAGCCACAGCCCGTGCAATTGTTCCTGTAGACCAGTCATGTTTTCATCTCCTTCTCGGGAAAAACCTGAGACGGAGGGCACATGAAAAAACCCCGTCCAGGCGGCGGGGTTTTCGAAGATTTGCAGCGATGACGAAGCTTAGCTAGCGCGCGCAAACATCCGAGGCCCCGGGATGGGGGCCTTTTTTCGAGGCGATCGCCTTGAACGAGATTGCGCACAACTTCGTGATCATTTGCAAATGATGCGGGGTATGCGCGGAACTGTCAATACACGCGGAGGGCGAACGCCGATTTGGCAGAAAAAAAGCCGGGCCCAAAGAGCCCGGCTTAAGGTATTGGCCACGTGAGGCCGACACAATCACCTTCCAAGAGGGATTACTGAACTCCCGCGCCACTGGAGGAGGGGGACAAATGCGCAACGCGAAGGCTCAGCGTGCAAACAGTATGGGCTTGACGAGCGGCCTGCAGCAACAGCCGAGGCCGCATGTCAGTCATGCGGAAATCAGGACGGCCAGCGCTGCGCCTTGCTGACCACGAAGTCGCGGAACACCTGCACGCGCGCGACGGTCTTCAACTCCTCGGGATAGACGAAGTAGGTGTCGAGCTGGATCGAATCGGACTCGCCGAACAGCTGCACGAGTTTGCTCTGTTCCTCGACGAGGTAGTCGGGCAGCGCGGCGATGCCGAGACCCTGCTGACAGGCGCGCACGAGTCCGAGGATGTTGTTCACTCGGAAATAGGCTTCGCGCGGACCGGAGCCGTTGCGGCCGGCTTCGACCAGCCAGTTGCGGTTCTGCAGGTGCGGCGCGAAGTTGCCGTCCGAGAGCGTGATGATGCGGTGGGAGTCGAGCTCCTCCAGCGTGCGCGGCGTGCCGAAGCGCTTGATGTATTCCGGCGAGCAATAGGCGTGGAAGCCCATCGCGAACAGCTTGCGCTGGATCAGATCCGGCTGCGTCGGCTTGCGGGTGCGGATCGCGACATCCGCCTCGCGCATCGACAGGTCGAGCTCCTCGTCGGTGACGATCAGGGAGATCCGGATCTCGGGATAGAGCGCGGTGAACTCGCCGAGCCGCGGGATCAGCCAGTTGATGCCGACGCCGGGCGTGGTGGTGATCTTGAGGTCGCCGCTCGGCCGCTCGCGGCTGTCGGTGAGCTTCGCGCGCGCCGCCTGCAGCTGCATGAACACGTCATGCGCGGTGCGGAACAACAGGTCGCCCTGCTCGGTGAGGATCAGGCCGCGGGCGTGGCGGTGGAACAGCGAGACCGAAAGCTCCTGCTCCAGCGCCGAGACCTGGCGTGACACCGCCGATTGCGACAGGCCGAGCTGCTCGCCGGCATGCGTGAAGCTGCCCGCTTCCGCCGCTGCGTGAAACACCTTCAGCTTGTCCCAGTCCATATCCGTAAATCCGTCGCGTGTTCGAGGCATGATCGTTATTCCGCTGCCGCGCGCTCGCTGGCGCGCAGGGCCAAGAAACGTTCGGCCTCGAGCGCTGCCATGCAGCCGAGGCCTGCGGCCGTCACGGCCTGGCGATAAGTCTCGTCGGCGACATCGCCGGCGGCGAACAGGCCGGGCACCGAGGTGGCGGTCGAGTTCGGGGCGGTCTCGACGTAACCCGACGGTTTCAGCTTGATCTGGTCTTTCACGAGCTCGGTCGCCGGCGCATGGCCGATGGCGATGAAGACGCCGTCGGTCTTCACGTCCGTCAGCGCGCCGGTCTTGACGTTCTTGAGGCGCACATGGGTGACCTTGTTCGGGTTCTCGGTGCCGCAGATCTCGTCCACGGCCGAGTCCCAGATCACCCTGATCTTCGGATGCTTGAACAGGCGCTCCTGCAGGATCCGCTCGGCGCGGAAATGATCGCGGCGATGCACGATGGTGACCTGCGAGGCATGGTTGGTGAGGTACAGGGCTTCCTCGACCGCGGTATTGCCGCCGCCGACCACCACGACCTCCTTGTTGCGGTAGAAGAAGCCGTCGCAAGTGGCGCAGGCCGACACACCGCCGCCCTGGAATTTTACTTCCGACGGAAGCCCGAGCCAGCGCGCCTGCGCGCCGGTGGCGAGAATGACGGCGTCGGCGAGATAGACGTCGCCGGAGTCGCAGGTGAGGCGGAACGGCCGCTGCGCCGTATCCAGCTTGATGACCAGATCGGTGACGATCCTGGTGCCGACATGGACCGCCTGCTTCTCCATCTGCTCCATCAGCCAGGGGCCTTGGATCACGTCGGCAAAGCCCGGATAGTTCTCGACATCGGTCGTGATGGTGAGCTGGCCGCCAGGCTGGATGCCCTGAATCAGGATCGGCTCGAGCATCGCGCGCGCGGCGTAGATCGCGGCGGTGTAACCGGCGGGGCCGGAGCCGATAATGACGACCTTTGCATGAACAGGAGCGGACATTTCGATGGACGCCTTTCACGGGGGATCTGCAGCGCGGGCGCGGAACATGCCGGGAGGCGTCGCGGAGGCGCTGAAATATCAGAGCTAATCTAAGCGTTCTGGTGAGCTATGCAAGAATTGCATTCCCTGTCGGCGGATTTTTCCAACAGGGAACAAAAGTCGATTGCGGTGCACGCGCAATAAAATTGCGCTGGTCGTGCAGACTGGGTATGAGGATTGCGATAAGCCCACCAATACCGCCGTTCAAGGCCAGGAGTTCCAATCACGTGTCGCGGAACCTAGACGAGATCGACCTGAAGATTCTCACCGAGATTCAGGCCGACGGTCGAATCACGAATGTCGAGCTGGCCAAGCGCGTCGGCATCTCGCCGCCGCCCTGCCTGCGCCGCGTCCGGGCGCTGGAGGAGGAGGGCTATATCCACGGCTATCGCGGCCTGCTCGACGCCCGCAAGCTTGGCTTCGACGTGACCGTGTTTGCCGCCGTGCACCTGTCCAGCCAGGCCGAGGCCGATTTGCGCGCCTTTGAGGAATTCGTCCGCGCCGAGCCGCTGGTTCGCGAATGCTGGATGCTGTCGGGCGAGGTCGATTTCATCCTCAAATGTGTCGCCCCCGACATGGCGACCTTTCAGGATTTCGTCACCCATCTCACCGCCGCGCCGCATGTGCGGAATGTGCGGACCTCGCTGGTGCTGCATAATTCGAAATACGAGGCCGCCGTGCCGCTCGAGGTGAAGGGGCGGAGGTAGAGCGCCGCTCTCGTGCGCCTGACGCAGCGCAGCGCCACTTCGGCGGTGCGCTGCAGAGCCGAGACACGAGGGTGGTGGATGTCGCTGCTGCGCACTCCGTTATTGCGAGCGTAGCGAAGCAATCCAGAGTCTTTCCGCAGCGGCAGTGCGGATTGCTTCGTTGCTTTGCTCCTTGCAATGACGTGCGGTAAGAGCGCGTGTCCACTCCCGCAGGTCATCTGCCGAAACAAAAAGGCTACGCACTGCGCGGCCTTTTCGAAACATCAGGGCAGGCGGCAAATCCTTACCGCCACTCCACCTTGGTGATCTCATAGGCCTTGGCGCCGCCGGGGGCGTTGACCTCGACGGTCGAGCCCTTCTTCTTGCCGATCAGCGCGCGGGCCAGCGGCGAGGTGATGGAGATGCGGCCTTTCTTGGCGTCGGCCTCGACCTCGCCGACGATCTGCCACACCGCCTTCTTCTCGGTGTCCTCGTCGACCAAAGTCACGGTGGCGCCGAACTTGATGGTGTCGCCGGAGAGCTTCGAGATGTCGATGATGTCGGCGCGCGCGAGCTTGTCCTCGAGCTCGGCGATGCGGCCCTCATTGTGGGACTGCTCTTCCTTCGCGGCATGATATTCCGCGTTCTCCGACAGGTCTCCGTGCGAGCGCGCTTCCGCGATATGCTCGATGATCCGCGGACGATCTTCCGACTGGCGCTTCTTCAATTCTTCCCCGAGCGCGACAAAGCCGGCCTGGGTCATCGGAACCTTTTCCATCTCTTCTCTCGTCCTTCAGCTGCGCGCCTCACAAAGACCGCGGGGCGCGGCAACCTTGATTCGTCGATATTCCCGGGGCTGAACACGCGCCCGCCGGGAGTTTATGTGGGTCTGGCGCCGGAACAGAACAACCGCATGGCCGGATCAGTTCCTCCGGCCATTGTGGCTTCATTGCCAATCACTTAGCGGCGGTTTCACCGCCGCTAGCGATCAGGTTTCCGAAAAGTAGCTCTGCAGGGTACGAACCTCAAGGTCCCCGCCCAGATAGGCGCGGATGCCCTGCGCGGCCGCCACGGCCCCGGAAAGAGTGGTGTAATACGGCACTTTATGCAAGAGGGCCGCGCGCCGCAGCGAACGGCTGTCGGCCAGCGCCTGCGGGCCTTCCGTGGTGTTGAAGACGAGCTGAACGTCGCCATTGGTGATGGCGTCGACGATGTGCGGCCGTCCTTCCAGCACCTTGTTCACCTTCTCGGTCGGGATGCCCTGATCGGTCAGGAAGCGCTGCGTGCCGGAGGTCGCCAGCACCTTGAAGCCGAGCGAATGCAGTTCGCGCACGGCTTCCGCGATACGCGTCTTGTCGCTTTCACGCACCGAGACGAACACCGTGCCCTTGCGCGGTACTCGCGTGCCGCCTCCGAGCTGGCTCTTGGCGAAGGCCACCTCGAAGTTGCGGTCGATGCCCATGACCTCGCCGGTCGAGCGCATCTCGGGGCCGAGCACCGTGTCGACGCCGGGGAAGCGCGCGAAGGGGAAGACCGATTCCTTGACGCCGACGTGCTTGAGCTTCGCCTTCTTCAGCTTGAAATCGGCGAGCTTCTCACCGGCCATGACGCGCGCGGCGATCTTGGCGACCGGCGTGCCGACCACCTTGGCGACGAAGGGCACGGTGCGCGAGGCGCGCGGGTTGACCTCGAGCACGTAGATCTCGCCGTCCTTGATGGCATATTGCACGTTCATCAGGCCGACGACGTCGAGGCCGAGCGCGAGCTCGCGGGTCTGCCGCTCCAGCTCCTCGATCATCTTCCCATCGAGCGAGTGCGGCGGCAGCGAGCAGGCGCTGTCGCCGGAATGGATGCCGGCTTCCTCGATGTGCTCCATGATGCCGACGATGAAGGTGCCCTTGCCGTCGCAGAGGCAGTCGACGTCGATCTCGGTGGCGTCGGACAGATAGCGGTCGAACAGCAGCGGGTTCTTGCCGAGCACGGTGTTGATCTGCCCGGTCTTGTCGTTCGGATAGCGCGCCTTGACGTCCGCCGGCACCAGCTCCGGCAGCGTGCCGAGCAGATAGTCGTTGAGCTGATTCTCCTCGCGGATGATCTGCATCGCGCGGCCGCCGAGCACGTAGGACGGGCGCACCACCAGCGGCAGGCCGAGATCTGCGGAGACGAGCCTTGCCTGCTCGACCGAATAGGCGATGCCGTTCTTCGGCTGCTTGAGGCGAAGCTTGTCGAGCACGCGCTTGAAGCGGTCACGGTCCTCGGCAAGGTCGATGGCGTCGGGCGAGGTGCCGAGGATCGGCACTTCGGCAGCTTCCAGCGCGCGTGCCAGCTTCAGCGGCGTCTGGCCGCCGAACTGCACGATCACGCCGTGCAGCGTGCCGTTCGAGCGCTCCTTGGCGATGATCTCCAGCACGTCCTCGGCGGTGAGCGGCTCGAAATAGAGCCGGTCGGCCGTGTCATAGTCGGTCGACACCGTCTCCGGATTGCAGTTGACCATGATGGATTCGTAGCCGGCATCATGCAGCGCGAAGCAGGCGTGACAGCAGCAATAATCGAACTCGATGCCCTGGCCGATACGGTTGGGCCCGCCGCCGAGAATGATGACCTTCTTCTTGTCTGACGGGGTGCTCTCGTCCGCCGGCGCACCTGCAAACAACGCCTCATAGGTCGAATACATGTAGGCGGTGGGCGAGGCGAATTCGGCCGCGCAAGTGTCGATGCGCTTGTAGACGGGTCGAACGCCGAGCGCATGGCGCTTCGCGGTGACCTCGGCCTCCGTCGTCTGGGCGAGCACCGCGAGCCGCGCGTCGGAGAAGCCCATGCTCTTCAGTGTGCGCATGCCGAAGGCGTTGCCGGGCAGGCCGTTCTTCCGGACTTTCTCCTCCATGTCGACGATGCCGCGCATCTCGCTGAGGAACCACGGGTCGATCTTGCAAGAGTTGAAGATGTCCTCGTTCGACCAGCCGAGCCGCATGGCCTGGGCGACCTGGAGCAGCCGGTTCGGCGTCGGCGTGCCCAGTGCGGCACGGATCGCGTTCTTGTCGTCGTCGCGGCCGAGACCCTCGATCTCGATCTCGTCGAGGCCCGTGAGACCGGTCTCGAGCCCGCGCAGGGCCTTTTGCAGGCTTTCCTGGAAGGTGCGGCCGATCGCCATGACCTCGCCGACCGATTTCATCGACGTGGTCAATGTGGTCGAGGCGCCCGGGAATTTCTCGAAGGCGAAGCGCGGCACCTTGGTGACGACGTAGTCGATGGTCGGCTCGAACGAGGCCGGCGTGGCGCCGCCGGTGATGTCGTTGGCGATCTCGTCCAGGGTGTAGCCGACCGCGAGCTTGGCGGCGACCTTGGCGATCGGAAAGCCGGTGGCCTTGGACGCAAGCGCGGAGGAGCGCGACACGCGCGGATTCATCTCGATGACGACCATGCGGCCGTCTTCGGGATTGACGCCGAACTGCACGTTGGAGCCGCCGGTCTCGACGCCGATCTCGCGCAGCACCGCCAGCGAGGCGTCGCGCATGATCTGGTATTCCTTGTCGGTCAGCGTCAGCGCCGGCGCCACCGTGATGGAATCGCCGGTGTGCACGCCCATCGGATCGAGGTTCTCGATCGAGCAGACGATGATGCAATTGTCATTCTTGTCGCGCACCACCTCCATCTCGTACTCTTTCCAGCCGAGCACGGATTCTTCGATCAGCACTTCGTTGGTGGGAGACGCATCGAGGCCGCGCTCGATGATGTCGAGGAACTCTTCCTTGTTGTAGGCGATGCCGCCGCCGGTGCCGCCCATGGTGAAGGAGGGGCGGATGATCGCGGGCAGGCCGATCTCGGACAGCGCCATCATCGCCTGTCCCATCGCATATTCCTGATAGCGCTTGCGACGGTCGCCTTCGCCCAGCGTCCATTGCCGCTCGAGCTCTTCGAGCGCCGCGCCGGACGCCTTCTCGCGCGCCGCCTGGTACTTGTCGCGGAAAGACTTCTTCAGGTCGGAAGCATTGGCGAGCCGCGACTTCGGCGTCTCCAGCCCGATCTTGGTCATGGCCTCGCGGAACAGCTGGCGGTCCTCGGCCTTGTCGATGGCGTCGGCGGTGGCGCCGATCATCTCGACGTCGAACTTCTCCAGCGTGCCTTGCCGTCGCAGCGACAGCGCGCAGTTCAGCGCGGTCTGTCCGCCCATGGTCGGCAACAGGGCGAAGCCGCCGGGGATGACGTGACGTTCCTTCTCAATGATCTTGGCGACGATCTCGGGCGTGATCGGCTCGATATAGGTCGCATCGGCCAATTCCGGGTCGGTCATGATGGTGGCCGGGTTGGAATTGACGAGGACGATGCGATAGCCCTCCTCCTTCAGCGTCTTCACCGCCTGGGTGCCCGAATAGTCGAACTCGCAGGCCTGGCCGATCACGATGGGACCGGCGCCGATGATCAGGATGGTGGTGATGTCTGTACGTTTGGGCATCAACTCTCGCCGGACTGGAATTTGGGCACAAAAAAAGGGCGCGCTGCTGCGCGTCCCTGTGGCCGAGAGCGCGGTGGTCTCCCTCGCGCGCGGGTGGGTCTTAGACCAGTTTTTGGGGCGGCGAAACCCCGAAAAACGCCCATCAACCGGCAATTTTGACTGGTTTTGGCCGGGCCTGCCAGCCGCGGGCGAGATGCACCAGAAGCGAGGCCGCTACGCTCACACCGCCGATCCAGCCGAGGTCGTTGGGCGACAGGGTGGCCAGCACCGCGCCGCCGAGGGCCCCGCCTATGGCGAAGCCGAGATACATGGCGGAGGCGTTGAGCGAGAGGGCGATCATCGAGGCCTGCGGCTCGATCCGGATGATGCTGGCGATCTGGGCCGGATAGAACGCCCAGCCCGAGATGCCCCAGAGGAAGATCGCGCCCAGCACGGCGTAATGGGCCTGGCCGGGCATCAGCTTCAGGACCAGTGAATGCAGGATGAGGGCGCTCGCCATGCCGGCGAGCCCGAGCGCTGCGGTGGTGAGCGTGCCGAGCCGGTCGGCCAGGACGCCACCGATCATGTTGCCGATCGCCGCCGCGCCGCCAAACACCAGCAATGCCAGGCTGATCTGCGAGGCGTCGAAGCCGAGATTGCGCAGTGGAACCGCGAAATAGGTGAAGACGGTGAAGCCGCCGAGCGCCCATAATATCGTGATCAAAAGTGCGACCACGACATTGCCGTGGCGCGCCACCGCGAGCCGCTCGCTGAGCGAAGCCGTGTTGCGCGGCAGGCCGCGGGGCAGGCCGAGCAGGAGGCCCGCGAGCGCGACGGCGCCGATCAGGGCAACCATGGCAAAGGTCGCGCGCCAGCCGAGCAGGCTGCCGACGAGATTGCCGAGGGGAACGCCAATGACAGTCGCGACCGTGAGTCCGGAGGTGACCAGCGCCACCGCGCGGCCCCGCCGTTCGGGCGATGCGATGGCGATCGACACGGCGAGGGCCGTCGGCATGCACAGGCCCGAGCCCAGCGCCATCAGCATCCGGGAGGCGAGCAGCAGGGCATAATTCGAAGCCACCATCGCTGCGAGGTTTCCGGCGATGAAGGTCGCCAGCGCCAGGGCCAGCACGGTTCGGCGGTCGATATTGTTCAGCGCCACCGCCAGGATCGGGGAGCCCACGGCATAGGTAAGGGCGTAGGCGGTGACGAGCTGGCCGGCGGCCGGGACCGAAATTGACAGATCACCCGCGATTGCAGGCAAAAGCCCAGCAATCACAAAGCCTTCAGTACCGATCGCAAAGGCTCCCAAGGCCAGCCAGAACACGCTCATTGGACCACATCCTATGTTCAACGCTTATTGAACAATTGAATGTACAAAGGTGGCGATGTCAATCGGTTCAAGAACTATTGAACATTGCTGCCGCATCGCTATGATTTCCTGGTCATGAGCCGCACGCCTCTCCACCCCACCCGCGAGCAGATCGAGCTGCCGATGGTTCTGGATTGCCTCAGCGATCCGATCCGGTTGGCGATCGTGTACCAGCTCGCAGCGCAGGAACGTGTCAGCAGCGAACTCTGCTGCGGCGATTTCAATGGGCTCGGGGCCAAGTCGAACCTGGCCTATCACTTCGCCAAGCTGCGCGAATGCGGCCTGATGCAGACGCGCGTGGCCGGCACCAACCGCTTCATGCGATTGCGCCGCGAGGATCTGGATGCACGCTTTCCGGGCCTGCTGGACGCGGTGATTGGCTCCGCGGCGAAGGATGCCGAGCGGCTGCACTTGTTGTCGGAGGGGGATGTGGTCGAGGCGGATTGAGGTTCGGGCGGGCAGTCCGTCTTCGCTTGCGCTTCGCTCCAGCTACGCCGTACACGCTTCGTCCATTCGGGACTGGCGTGACTGCGCCACGCGCAGCCCGTAGGGGCGAAGCGTGGAGACCCGGCCTGGATTTGAACCAGGATGAAGAGCGTTGCACCGCCCTCGCGTAGACGCTTCCGCCACCGGGCCGCAGCGATCATGTCCGATTGCGGTGCCACAAGCCACAACGGCTAATTGTTATGCTTAACGAACCAGGGGCGGCCGCGCGATGAAGGTCATGCGCCAGCGATTGTGGCCGATATTGGTGTGGGCGCGCTGGACCGCGAAGCCGGCTGCGCTCAGCTTGGCGGTGATCTCGTCCTCGCTGTAGCGCTGCAGCCCGATGCGCGTGCGCAGTTGGCGGTAATCCGACAGCGCGGTGCTGATCAGCCCGATCAGCGCGTCCTTCAGAAAGCCGTGGCGCAGGCCGAAGCCGAGCAGCGCCATGACATCCCTGAACATGCCGACATTGGGCTGCAGGATGTCCCCCAGCACCAGCTTGCCGGAGGGCCGCAGGATCCTGCGGATGTTGAGGAACGCGGCATCGAGCTCTTCCGGCGCCATGTATTGCGCGACCGAGTTCATCACCACGAGGTCGATGGACTGGTCCTGCATATTGCGGACGTCGTCGAGCGAGCGGACGCGGATCTTGGTGTTCGGTGCAAAGCGCGCGATCAGCCGGCCGCGCACCCCGGGCGCTGGCTCGGCCAGGATCAGCTTGCCGCATGCGGCCGCGACCTGGTTCGCCGACAACGCCTCGCCGCAGGCGTAGTCGAGCACGGTCGCCTCGGGCGAGGCGATGTAGCCGATAATGTCCCGCGCGATGATCTGGAAGTGCAAGTCGCGATGCAGCTTGCTGACATAGATCGTATGCGTCGAGTCGTAATAATCGATCCAATCGTCCATGGTATCCCGCCCAGCGGTTCCTGTCTGGGAACCGCGCTGCCCGCCTTGCGTTAGGGGTGCGACGGCGCGCCGTCAATGTCCGCGTCCTAACAGGAAGGTCTCCCGTGAGCAAAACCAACAAGGTCTCGCCCGATCTCGATACTCCCACCGATCTGTCGCCCGACGGGGTCAAGAAGGTCTCGGAGGCGCTCAACGTGCTTCTGGCCGACGCCTTCGCGCTGTATCTGAAGACCAAGAACTTCCACTGGCACATCAGCGGTCGGCATTTCCGCGACTACCATCTGCTGCTCGACGAGCAGTCGGACCAAATCTTCGCCACCACCGACCAGCTCGCCGAGCGTGTCCGCAAGATCGGCGGCACCACGCTGAAGTCGATTGGCCAGGTCGCAAAGCTGCAGACCATCAAGGACAACAACGAGGACTACGTCCCGCCGCGCGAGATGCTGCGCGAGCTGATGCAGGACAACAAGCATGTCGCCGCCGCGATGCGCAAAGCCCATGAGGTCTGCGACGATGCCGGCGACGTCGCCAGTGCCAGCATCCTCGAAGTCTTCATCGACGAGACCGAGCGGCGGACGTGGTTCCTGTTCGAGGCGACGCGGCAGGAAGGTGGCAACGAGGCGTAGGCCGAGCTGTCGGAGGGTGGGCAAAGGCACGCTGTTCGCGCGCCTGCCCACCATCTCTCTCGATCGCAAAAATGCGTGGGCACGCTTCCGCCTTCGCTCTTCGAGCTACGGCGGACAAGCCGCTCTGCCCGCCCTACGGCACCCTTCTCCTGGCTATCGCCACAGCCTCATCAACGCGCCATCCTTCCCCGTGACGGGATCCGCCGGCGGCAGCGCGACTTGCGGAATCGTCTTCAGCGCCTTGGCGTGGTTCTCCGGCGTCGCCCTCGTGATCTCCATCTTGCTGCCTGGCGGATAGGCGCCGATCACGCAGAAATCGTTGCTCGCCTTGATGCATTGATGCCCGGTGCCGGCAGGCAGGATCGCGACGTCGCCGGCCTTGATGTCCAGCTCTTGGCCGTGGTCGCCGCCGAAGCGGACCCGTGCGCTGCCGCGCGCGACGCCGAGCACCTCGTGCACCGTCGCGTGATAATGCAGATAATCGTAGACGCCGTTGCGCCAGGTGCCGCCCCAGCCGTTCGCCTCGAACAGATCTTCGATGGTCGCTTCCGGCTGCTTCGGATCAAGCTTCACCGCGGCTTGGTAGACCAGGAACGGACGGATGTTGTTCGGCGTAAGGCCGTCGTCCTCGAACACGATGGCGAGTGGCTCGGCGTTGTCGCGGACGACGGACATGGCGGGGCTCCTGCGCGAATCTAGCAGGGATCAACGAGGGGCGTGAGGCGGCGTTCCTCGGTCCTCCGTCAATCCGGGGCGACGCGTGAGCCCGGAATGACAAGAGCCCGGGACAAGGCCCGGGCTCGATGTCGTCAAGGCAGTTGCGGAAGAGCGCGCCCTACGCGCTCTTCTTCTGCCGCATCAGGTCCGCAAAGCGCTGGAACAGATAGTGCGAGTCGCGTGGACCTGGTGAGGCCTCGGGATGGTACTGCACCGAGAACACCGGCTTGCCGTCGAGCTGGATGCCGCAGTTGGACCCATCGAACAGCGAGATGTGGGTCTGCGTCGCACCCTTCGGCAGCGTGGCCTCGTCCACCGCAAAGCCGTGGTTCATCGAGGTGATCTCGACCTTGCCGGTGGTCTCGTCCTTCACGGGGTGGTTGGCGCCGTGATGGCCCTGATGCATCTTCTTGGTCTTGGCGCCGACGGCCAGGCCCAGCATCTGGTGGCCGAGACAGATGCCGAAGGTCGGCGTGCCCGACTTGATGACGTCCTGGATGACAGGCACGGCATATTTGCCGGTTGCAGCCGGATCGCCCGGACCGTTGGACAGGAACACGCCGTCCGGCTTCATCGCCAGGATGTCTTCGGACGAGGTCGTCGCCGGCACCACCGTCACCTTGCAGCCGACGCCGGCGAGCAGGCGCAGGATGTTGCGCTTGATGCCGTAGTCGATGGCGACGACGTTGAACTCCGGCTTGTCCTGGCGGCCAAAGCCCTTGTCCCACAGCCAGGGCGTCTCGTCCCAGGTGAAACGCTGGCCGCTCGTGACCATCGGCACGAGGTCCATGCCTTCGAGGCCGGGCCATTCGCGCGCTTCTTCCTTGAGGCCATGCAGGTCGAACTCGCCGTTTTTGGCGTGCGCGATCACGGCGTTGGGCATGCCCTTGCTGCGGATCAGTGCGGTCAGCGCGCGGGTGTCGATGCCGGAGAGGCCGATGATGCCGCGTGCCTTCAGCCACTGGTCGAGATGCTTGGTGGCGCGGTAGTTCGAGGGATCGGTGATCGCGGTGCGCAGGATCACGCCGCGCGCGCCCGGCGTTGCCGCCATGTTCACCGTCTCGATGTCTTCCTCGTTGGTACCGACATTGCCGATATGCGGGAAGGTGAAGGTGATGAGCTGGCCGGCATAGGAGGGATCGGTGAGGATCTCCTCATAGCCGGTCATCGCGGTGTTGAAGCAGACTTCACCGACGGCGTGGCCTTCGGCGCCGAGACCAAAGCCTTCGAGCACCGTGCCGTCAGCAAGCACCAACAGCGCGGTCGGTTTTTGGTCCGGCCAGGCGGGATCGTTGTCATGTTGTGTCATGAGCGCGTTTCATAGTCTCCGAAGGCGCCGCCGTCAAAGCGGGAGAGGCCCGATTCACATGCGTTTTTGCATATTTGACAGGCCTCCTCGGCCGCTTAAGCTCGGTCGCATAATTTCCGGCAATTTGAGGGGCTTGCGAGGCAATAATGGACCAGACCACCCCGATCGTGCTGGTTCCGGGGCTGGCCTCCTCGGCCCGGATCTATGCCCCCGTCGTCCCGGCCCTGTGGCGGTTCGGCCCGGTGATGATCGCCAACCATATCCGCGATGACAGCATGGCGGCGATCGCGGCCCGGGTGCTGAGCGAGGCGCCGCAGCGCTTCGCGCTCGCCGGCCATTCCATGGGCGGCTACATCGCGCTCGAGATCATGCGTCAGGCACCCGAGCGGGTTGTGAAACTCGCACTGATCAACACCCAGGCCCGGCCCGACACCGCCGAGGCGACCGCACGCCGCCGCGGCCTGATGGAGCGCGCCAGGCGCGGCGAGCTCCGCGCCATCCGCGAGGAGAGCTTTGCGGAGCTTGTGCATCCGTCGCGACGCGACGATGCCGAGATTCTCGAGCTCGTCCATGCGCACGACGAGGATGTCGGCGTCGCGGGATATCTGCGGCAGCAGACCGCGATCATCGCGCGGGTGGATTCGCGCCCGACGCTTTCCGCCATCAGCTGTCCGACATTGGTGCTGACGGGCGATGTCGACAACACCATTCCCAACGCGTTCTCCAAGGAGATGGCCGAGGGCATCGCCGGCGCAAGGCTCAAGGTTCTCGAGCGCTGCGGACACCTGCCGCAAGCCGAGCAGCCGGACGCGACAGTGCGTGCGCTCACCGAATGGCTCGGAACCGAGGTTGTCTAGGGGCCACGAACGGCCTAGATCAGGCCTCAGATATTCGAAGGGATCACGATCATGCTGCGCGACGAGATCAACAATGCGGTCAAGGAGGCCATGAAGGCCAAGGACGAGCGCAAGCTGTCCACGCTGCGCATGGTCAACTCGACCATCAAGAACGCCGACATCGAGGCCCGCGGCCAGGGCAAGCCGCCGCTGTCAGATGCCGATCTGCTCGGCGTCTTTCAGAAGATGATCAAGCAGCGCCAGGAATCGGTCGAGCTCTACGACAAGGGCGGCCGCGCCGAGCTCGCAGCCCAGGAGCGCGAGGAGATCGCGGTGATCTCGGCATACCTGCCGAGGCAGATGGCCGACGACGAGGTGAAGAAGGCGATCGCGGATGCGATCGCCGAGACGGGCGCAGCCGGCATGAAAGACATGGGCAAGGTGATTGCCGTGCTGCGCGCGAAATACGCCGGCCAGATGGATTTTGGGAAGGCCAGCGGTTTGGTGAAGGCGGCGTTGTCGGGCTAGGCCGTCATTCCGGGGCGACGCGAAGCGTCGAGCCCGGACTCCATCAGGCCGCCAGCCCTGTTGCTCAATGGATTCCGGGTTCGTGCTTCGCACGCCCCGGAATGACAAAAAGAAACTGGGAGGCACGATGACCGCGATCAAACCGTTCCGCATCGCCATCAGCGACGACATCCTCACCGATCTCAAATCGCGCCTCGCGCGTACGCGCTGGCCGGAGGCGGAGCTGGTCGACGACTGGAGCCAGGGCGCGCCGCTGAAATGGATCCGGGAGATCTGCACCTATTGGGGGAATGACTATGACTGGCGGGCGCGTGAGGCCAAGCTCAACCGCTTCGAGCAGTTCACCACCGAGATCGACGGGCTCGACATCCATTTCATTCACGCACGCTCCAAGGAGCCGGCCGCGCTGCCGCTGATCATCACCCATGGCTGGCCCGGCTCGATCGTGGAATTCCAGAAGGTGATCGCGCCGCTGACCGATCCCGCCGCGCATGGCGGCAATCCCGCCGACGCGTTTCACGTGATCTGTCCCTCGCTGCCGGGTTTCGGCTTCTCGGCCAAACCCAAAGAGACCGGCTGGGGCGTCGACCGCATTGCCGCGACCTGGGCCAGGCTGATGGAGCGGTTGGGCTATGCGCGCTACGGCGCGCAAGGCGGCGACTGGGGCTCGGCGGTGACGACGTCGCTCGGCGCGCAGGACGCGGCGCATTGCGCCGGCATCCACATCACGCTGTCCTTCAACTCGCCACCGCGCATCGAGGGCGAGCCGACGGCGGAAGAGAAGCGGGCGCTCGCCGGCCTCAAGCATTATGTCGATCTCGACTCCGGTTATTCCAAGCAGCAATCGACGCGCCCGCAGACGCTCGGCTATGGCCTGACGGATTCGCCGAGCGGGCAGGCGGCCTGGATCCTGGAAAAATTCTGGGCCTGGACTGATTGCAACGGCCACCCCGAGAACATCTTCACCAAGGACGAGCTGCTCGACAACGTCATGCTCTATTGGGCGACGGAGACGGCGACCTCCTCGGCGCGGCTCTATTGGGAAAGTTTTGGCAAGCGCCGCACCACGCCGGTCGTCAAGGTGCCGACGGGCGTGGCCACCTTTCCCAAGGAGATCATCACGCCGGTGCGGCGCTGGATGGAGCCGAACTTTCCTGACATCACGCATTGGAGCGAGATGGAGAAGGGTGGCCATTTCGCCGCGTTCGAGCAGCCGGAGCTGTTCGTACGGGAGGTCAGGAAGTTTTTCGCGTCGGTGCGGTAACGGCATCCCGGGGCGACGCGCTGGCGTCGAACCCGGAATCCATCAGGCGGCGTTTCCTGTGGCTCGATGGATTCCGGGCTCGCCCTGCGGACGCCCCGGAATGACGGGACTTTGTTCCGCGCCCCTGTGGCTCTAGACTACACAACAACAAGACATCGGGAAACGATCCGGCCCATGCTGACCGAAGCCGCAACCTACGACGAACTCGTCCGCAATTTCCGCTGGGGCATCCCTGAGCGCTTCAACATGGCGGAGGCGTGCTGCGACCGCCATGCTGACGGCTCGGGCCGCCTCGCGCTGGTCTATGTCGACGACAATGGCGCGACCAGCCGCACCTCCTTCGACGAGGTCGCCGAGATGTCGCGCCGCTTTGCCAATGTGCTGAAAGCGGACGGGCTGTCGCGCGGCGATCGCGTCGCGGTGTTCCTGTCGCAGTCGCTGGAATTGCCGGTCGCGCATATGGCGGCATTCCGCTCCGGCCTGATCTCGATCCCGCTGTTCGCGCTGTTCGGCGAGGATGCGCTCGAGTTTCGCCTGTCGAATTCCGAGGCAAAGGCTATCATCACCGACGAGGGCGGCTGGGAGAAGCTTGCGAAGATCCGCGATCGCCTGCCGCAATTGAGGACCGTCTATGTCGTCGGCGAGCGTGCACCTGCGGGCACGACGTCGTTCTGGGGTGCAATCAAGGCCGCTTCGCCCGACTTCGCGCGGGTCGATACCTCCGCGGATGATCCCGCGCTGATCATCTACACCTCGGGCACGACGGGCAACCCGAAGGGCGCGCTGCACGCGCACCGCGTCGTGCTCGGTCACCTCCCCAACGTCGAGATGTGTCACAACTTCTTGCCGAGGCCCGGCGATCTCATGTGGACGCCGGCGGATTGGGCGTGGATCGGCGGCCTCGTCAACGGCCTGCTCGCGTTCTGGTACCACGGCATCCCCCTCGTCGGCCATCGCGCACGCAAGTTCGAGCCGCAGGCGGCGATGCAGATGATGGCCGATCTCGGCGTCCGCAACGTCTTCCTGCCGCCGACGGCACTCAAGCTGATGCGGCAGGCCGGCGCGAAGCATCCGGGCGTCAAGCTGCGCAGCATCTTCACCGGCGGGGAATCGCTCGGCGGCGAACTGCTCGGCTGGGTGCGCGAGACCTTCGGCATCGACGCGCATGAGGTGTTCGGCCAGACCGAGTGCAATCTCGTGATCGGCAGCAACTCCAATCTGTTTCCGATCCGCCCCGGCGCGATGGGCAAGGCGACGCCGGGCTTCGACGTCCGCATCGTCAACGACAAGGGCGAGGAATTGCCGCGCGGCCAGCGCGGCGTCATCGGCGTGCGCCAGCCGTGCCCCGTCACCATGCTCGAATACTGGCGCAATCCGGATGCGACGGCGAAGAAATATGCCGGCGCGTTCCTGCTCACCGGCGATCTCGGCGTGCAGGACGAGGACGGCTATTTCTGGTACGTCAGCCGCGAGGACGACGTCATCACCACCGCGGGCTATCGCGTCGGCCCGTCCGAGATCGAGCACACGCTGATGAAGCATCCATCGGTGGCCATGGCCGCCGTGGTCGGCATTCCCGATCCGATCCGCACCGAATCGATCAAGGCGTGGATCGTCTTGCGGCCCGGCTTCAGCGCCGGCGACGCGCTGGCGCGCGAGATTCAGGAGTTCGTCAAGGTGCAGCTTGCCGCACACGAATATCCGCGCTTCGTCGCATTCGCCGAGACGCTGCCGATGACGGCGACGGGCAAGGTGCTGCGGCGCGAGCTGCGAGCCAAGGGCTGACGTCCACGATGGCAAAGACTTCTCAAGCCGCGGGACTTCATCGCGCCTCGCTCGACAAGCTGCACGATCTCGATGCGGCGCTCGAGCTCATGTATTACGGCTGGCGCGGCATGACGCTGGAAGCCGACGAATACCTCGCGAAGCAGGGCCTGTCGCGTCCGCACCATCGCATCCTCTACGTGGTGGCGCGCCGGCCCGACATCGCGATCGGCTCGCTGCTCGAGGTCCTCGGCATTTCCAAGCAGGCCCTCAACCGGCCGCTCAATCTGCTCTTGGAGCGCAAGCTCGTGACGTCGAAGCGCTCGCCCGAGCAGCATCGCTCGAAGCTGCTGCGCCTGACGGCCGCCGGCCAGCGTATCGAGCAGCGCGCCTCCGACCACGAGCGCAATGTCATGCGCAAGGCGTTCGATCGCGCCGGTTCGACCAGTAAGGCGGCATGGATGGCCGTCATGGAGGCGATTGCCGACCATAACTGACAGTCTCAAGTCAACGTAGTTGACATGAAGATCGTGCTTTGCCATTCTCCGCGCCATCGAGCGAGGGGAGGGCCGCGTCATGGGCGGACAGACGATGAATCGCGCGGCCGCCGAAGCCTTTGTCGCGGCATGGTGCGCGAGCTGGCGCAAGGTCGATATCGACGCCGTCGTCGCGCATTTCGCCGAGGACGCGCAGATGCGCAGTCCTCTGGCGTTGACGCTGACCGGCTCGCCGGTCGTGAGCGGTGCCGAAAACATCCGCGCCTATTGGCGGAAAGCCTATGGCCACATCGAAAGCGCCGACCTCAAGGTATTGAGCTGGAGCTGGGACGATACGATCGCGCGGTTGGTCGTCTGGTGGCAGCTCGGCGACACCCGCGCAAGCGAGTTCATGGATTTCGACGATGCCGGCCGCGTCGTACGCAGCGAAGCCTTTTACGGGAAATAACCATGCGTCTTTCCGATATCGTCCTGCTCCTCAACACGCTCTGGTTCGTCGGTGCCTTTGTCCAGTTCAGCATCGCGCAAACCAACACGCTGAAGATCCTGCTGCCGCGGGAGGAGCGCAGCAATCCGATCGCGCCGACCCTGGCGGCGAGCGTTGCGTTCCTCGGCGGCATGAACCTGCCGATCGGTCTGCTGTCGTTCTACCTTCTGGCGGCGCGTCCGTCCTTCTTCCAGCCGGTCGAGGCGCAGATCGTGCTATTCCTGTTCTTTGCCGCCTGCCATTTCAGCCAGTTCGTCTACAACGTTCCGGTGCTGATGCGCGGCGGCCGCGTCGGGGTGGCCTACTGGCCGGTGCTGAAGGGTCCGATGCTGCGGATCTTCGTCATCGACGCGGGTCTGTTTGCGGCCAATCTCGCCGTGGGGATTCTGCTCGCGTCGCGCTTCTGACTATCGCGGCCGCGCCGCCAGGGCGGACCGCAGCATCGCGGCAAGATCCTGCCTTCGGAACGGCTTTGTCAGAATGCGGGCGTCGATCCCGTCCGGCGTCTTGACGGGATCCTGGCTGTAGCCCGAGGTGAAGAGCACCTTGAGATCGGGCCGCAGCATGGTGGCTTGTCTTGCGAGCTCCGGCCCGAACATGCCGCCGGGCATCACCACGTCGGTGAACAGCAACCGGACGTCGTCGCTCTGCCGCAGCAATTCCAGCGCCGCGGGCCCGTTCGAAGCCGTGATGACGCGGTAGCCGAGCGTCCTGAGCTCGTTCTCGATATAGGCGCGCACCATGTCGTCGTCTTCGACGAGGAGAATGGTCTCGTGGTCCGCTTGCGTGACGGTCTGCTCCGCGGGAGGCGGATCTTCGCTCGGCGGTGTTGCGAGACGGGGAAAGAACAGCCTGACGACGCTGCCTTGTCCCGGCTCGGACTGCATCTGCACGAGTCCGCCGGATTGTCGTGCAAACCCGTAGACCATGCTCAGGCCGAGGCCGGTCCCCTTGCCGACCTCCTTGGTCGTGAAGAACGGCTCGAATGCGCGTCCCAACACTTCGCTGCTCATGCCGCTTCCGGTATCCTTCACGGACAGCATGACGTAATCGCCCGGACGCGCTTCGCCGTTGACGTCGATGTCGGTCTCACCGAGCGATGCGTTGCTCACCTCGACCATCAGCTTGCCGCCGTCAGGCATCGCATCGCGCGCGTTGAGCACGAGGTTGAGCACGGCGGTGGCCAATTGGCCGGGATCGACGCTGGCGAGCCACAGATCGGGCGCGAATGTGAAGCTCGATTCGATGTGCTCGCCCAGCGTCCTCCGAAGAAGCTGCTTCATGCCGGTGACCTGCTCGGCGATGTCGATCTCTCGCGGTCTCAGCGGCTGCTTGCGCGCGAAGGCGAGAAGGCTTCGTGTCAGGTCGGAGCCGCGCTCGGCGGCGGTCGCAATATCGTTGGCGATCCGGTGCAATTCCTTGTTGCCCGCCAGCCTGTCGGCGAGATGTTCCGAATTGCCGAGAATGACGGTCAGGAGATTGTTGAAATCATGCGCCACGCCGCCGGTGAGCTGACCCATCGCTTCCATCTTCTGAGACTGGCTGAGCTTGTGGCTGAGATCGGCGATTGCGGCACGCTGCTGCTCGAGCGATTCGGCCGTGCTGTTGAGCAGGGTCATCAACCCGCCGAGCTCTCCGCCCGGGTGAGGCTCTGGAATGCGCGCGCTGAGATCACCGCGCCCGAGGCGCTTCGCCATGGCAGCGAGCCGCCCGACCTGACGTCCGATGCTCACGGTCGTGAGGATCCAGAGGCCGCCGAGGAGCAGCAGCGAGGCCACCGCGAGAATCGCCATGTCCTCGTAAAGTCTGCGGTTCGCCGCCGCGACCAGGACGTCCTTGGATCGCCCGACCAGGATGTAGAGGCCGGCCTTGCGGATCGCCGGCGAGCGGGCAACGCCCCATATCCGCGTACGGCCCCCGCCGGCGGTGACCTCTCGAAATGGCTCGCCATCGGGCGCTGCAGCGAAGCGGAACAGGTCGGAGCCGGCGATGGATCCGCCGACGGGCACGCTCCAACCGCCGCCCTTGGGGGCGGCCAGCACCGTTCCCTTGGCGTCGACGAACAGGATGTCCTTCTCGGCGAGCAGCCGCTTGTCGTGAAACTCGGCGAACTTGTTCAGGTTGAAGGACGCGAGCAGCACGAACTTCAACGCGCCCGTCTCCGATCGCACAGGATAGGCGATCTGGAGCACGGACAGGCCGGTGAGGCGGCCGAACACCGGCTCGACTGCGACGACGCCTTGAAGGGTCTTGACCTCTTTGAAATAGCCGCGGTCGTTCAGGTCGAGCGTGCGGTTGGTCCGCAGCGAGTCGCAGAACAGGTGGCCGTCGGGATCGATGGTCAGGATACCCGTGAACTGCGGATATTCCTCGCGGACATCCGACAGGAATGCCGAGCACGCCGCCTTGTCGCGCGTGTCGAGGTCGCGGGCCCGGGCGAGCCCGTAATGGAGCTGGGCGGTGCCCTGGATCTTCTCGCCGAGATCACTTGCGATGTCGTCGGCGGATGCGGCCAGATTGGCCAGCGCGGCGTCGATCTCGCTGGCCCGGTTCTGCATGAACCGCAGCCCGACCAGGATCGCCGGCACGAGCATGGCCGCGATGACAAGGATCAGTAACCGGGTACGCAGGCTCATCTGTTGGGCGGTCCGTTTTGATCGTCACGCGCGCGGCTTGAAGGTAAAATTTGCGGACGATTGTCTACGCAGTCCATAGGAATCTGCTCGAAAATCGCACAGAAGACTAAAGAATTCGAGCCGCCGCCGCGTCACCTCCGCAGGCCGGCGCCGTTCTCGCCCCGCCATCAGCCGTCAAGTTGCGCCCGCGGGCGGCAACGCTAATATCGCGTTCAATCTGCGCGCGACGAAAGATCGCGCCGATGTGGGGAGGAAAGCTGATGTCCATCTCGGGCAAGGTCGATCCGGTGGTCCGTCCCGTCGCGGTGACCGACATCGCCGAGGCGCTGGTCGAGGGCCTGCGCGATTTCCAGGCGCTGCCGCTGTACGGTCTCTGCTTCGGCGTCCTCTACGCGGCTGGCGGCATCGCCATCATGCTGTGCTTCACCGCCTTCGGCATGGTCTATCTGGTCTATCCCCTGGCGGCAGGTTTCGCGCTGATCGGACCGTTCGTGGCCATCGGCCTCTACGAGGTCAGCCGCCGCCGCGAGCGCGGCGAGCCGGTCTCCTTCGGCGCGGTCTGGTCCGCCGTGCGCTCGCGCAGCGAGATCGGCTGGATGGCGTTCGTCACGCTGTTCGTGTTCGTGGTCTGGATGTACCAGGTGCGGCTCCTGATCGCGCTGTTGCTCGGCCTGCACGCCTCGTTCTCCAGCCTTCAGGAATTCATGACGGTGGTGCTGACGACCAATGAGGGCCTGCTGTTCCTCGGCATCGGCAACGCGGTCGGCGCCGTGCTGTCGCTGATCCTGTTCTCGCTGACCGTGGTGTCGTTTCCGCTGCTGCTCGACCGCGAGGTCGATTTCGTCACAGCGATGGTGACGAGCGTGCGCGCGGTGGTGATGAGCCCGTTGCCGATGATCTCCTGGGCCGCCGTGATCGTGATGCTGCTGATCGTCTCGGCGCTGCCTTACTTTCTCGGGCTGATCGTGACGCTTCCGGTGCTCGGTCACGCGACCTGGCATCTCTACCGGCGGCTGGTGGCGCCGGTGCCCGCCTAGTCGTCATTCCGGGGCGCCCGAAGGGCGAGCCCGGAATCCATTCATCCACCAACCCTGCTGCGAGGTGGATTCCGGGCTCGCGCTACGCGCGCCCCGGAATGACTCCGCACCTACGGCGTCTTGATCCCCATCGCCTTCAGCGCGTCCAGCATCTTCGCCGGCGGGGACATCTTGATCTGCGGTGCCTTGCCTGTCTCCAGCAGGCTCTTCAATCCGGAGAGGATCGCGGGCCAGCCGGTGCGGCCGCCGGACAGGATGTCGTCGCTGAGTTCGCGGTCGTGGCGCTCGCTCATGGTGAGACGGACGGCTTCACCGGCTGCCTCGATCTCGTAGGTGACGAGCGTGGAGCCGAGCTTGGCGACGAGGCCCGGCCAATTGACGTTCCAGCTCACCGTGAGCTTCCTCGGCGGATCGTATTCGAACACTTCGCCGCTGATGTGCTCGGAGCCGTCGGGTGCGCGCACGATGAAACGGCCGCCGAGCTTCGGCTCCATCTCGACCGCAAAGCCGGAGAAATACTTTCGGCTGAACTCCGCCGAGGTCAGCGCCTCCCACACCTTCTCCGGCGTGGAGGCGATGTAGATGGTGTAGACGGTCAGCGGCTTGAATTGTTCGATATTCATCACGCAAATCCTTCGATGCCGAGCGCGGCGGGCGGGATCGTCGGCGCCTTGCCGGTTTCCAGCAGGCTCTTGAGTCCGGACAGGATGGCCGGCCAGCCCTTGGAGATGCCGTCGAGTAGCTTGCTGCCCGCGGCGAATCCTTCGTGCGTCACCGTCAGCTTCACGAGATTGCCAAAGGGCGCCAGAGTGAAGACGACTTTCGTCGCCGCTTCGTTCCGCATCTCCTCCATCAATTCGTGCTTGAACGTGTAGGATAGTCGCCGCGGCCGGTCGGCCTCGAGGATCTCGCCGGTGTCCGTGACCTTGCCGCCCATCACGAGGGCAAAGGGCGAGCCGACCTTCCAGTCGGACCTGACCTCGGTGTCGAACCAGTACTGGCGCGTGAACGCGCTCGACGTCAGCGCCTCCCACAGCTTTTCCGGCGTGGTCTCGATATAGGTCACGTAGACGAATTCCGGCTTACTCATCGCGCTTCTCCAACTGGCGTTTCAACTCGCTGAGCGCAGCTAACTTGCCGCGCTCGAATTTCTTGATCCAGCGTTCGCCGATCTGATGGATCGGCACCGGGTTGAGGTAGTGCAGCTTCTCGCGGCCATGCCTGATGGTCGTGACGAGACTGGCCTCCTCCAGAATCGAAAGGTGCTTGGTCACGGCCTGCCGCGTCATCGCGAGGCCCTCGCAGAGCTCTTTCAGCGTCTGGCCGTTCCTGGCGTGAAGCCGGTCCAAGAGCGAGCGTCGTGATGCATCGGCGAGCGCTTTGAAGACCTCATCCATGGCGACGACAATACGCAACCAAATGGTTGCATGTCAAGCGCGAGCCGCGAAATCGTGTTTTGGTCGCCCGCATTCGGCTGTGTTAGCCTTTGATCTCAGCCAACACAGATTGGTTCCGGGAGGACTTTGATGTTTCGTTGCGTCCTGACTGCTGCAAGCCTCGTCCTTTTTGCTTGCAGCACGGCGGTCCACGCCCAGAAGCAAACCATCGGCGCGCCGCCCGAAGCGTCCAACATGAAGCTCGTGGGCACCAGCGACCTGCAGGCGCGCAGCGCTTATCAGCCGACCATCCATCATCAAGGCGATCGCTGGATCGCTTATATCGGCCATCACGGCGGCACCGACGACGTGCCCGCTCCCGTCAACCCGATGACGGGCAAGGCCGAGCCGAACGGCACCTCGATCGTCGACGTCACCGATCCCGCGCGCCCGAAATATCTGCGGCATCTGCCGGGGCAGGAGGGCAAGTACGAATCCGGCGGCGCGCAGATGGTGCGGGTCTGCGACGGCAAGGCGTTGCCGAAGGGCGATCCCAACGCGGTCTACATGCTCAGGACTTTCGGCAGCGAGGCGCATGAGATCTGGAACGTCAGCGATCCCGCCAGTCCGGTGCTCATCACGCGCATTGGCGGCCTGAAGGACACGCACAAGAGCTGGTGGGAGTGCGACACCGGCATCGCCTATCTCGTCTCGGGCGCGCCCGACTGGCGCACCCGGCGTATGACGCAAGTCTACGATCTCTCCGATCCCGCGCGTCCGCAGAAAATCCGCGACTTCGGCCTGCCGGGTCAGGAGCCGGGCTCGACCGGCGCGGTGCCGACCGAGCTGCACGGGCCGATCTCGACCGGGCCCGATGGCAACCGCGTCTATTTCGGCTACGGCACCAACAAGGGCGGCATCTTGCAGATCGTCGACCGCGACAAGCTGCTGAGCGGACCGAAGCAGCCGACGCCGGACAATCTGCGCTATCCCGAGATTGCGCGCCTGCCGATGTCCGCCTTCAACGGCGCGCACACGACATTTCCGATGCTCGACATGCCCATCGCCGAATTTTCCGAGGACAAGGACGGCAAGACCCGCGATATCGTCATGATCGTGGACGAGGCGATCCTCAACGAATGCGGTGAAGCCAGGCAGATGGTGTGGTTCGCCGACGTCACCACCGAGACACGGCCGATGATGATCTCGAGCTACACCGTGCCGGAGGCGAGCGGGCAGTTCTGCCAGCGCGGCGGCCGGTTCGGCGCGCATTCATCGAACGAGAGCATGGCGCCGGTCTACTACAAGAAGATGGCCTTCATCGCCTTCTTCAATGCCGGCGTGCGCGCTCTCGACATCCGCGACCCCTATCATCCCCGGGAAGTCGGCTATTTCATTCCCGCGATCACGGCTGCGACCGACAAGCGCTGCATTCCCATCGAAGGCGGCGAGCGTTGCAAGGTGGCGATCCAGACCAACAATGTCGAGACCGACGACCGCGGCTACATCTACATCGTCGACCGCGCCAATACCGGCCTGCACATCCTCGAGCTGACCGGAGCGGCGCGCGCGGCTGCCGGCCTGGCGAAGAATGGATGAGTGAGCTTCCGTTCCCGCTCGTCCCATGCATTAATACCTTCAAACCGCTTTCAGCCGAGTCCCTCCCATGATGTCCATGCAAGCCTATCTCGCCTTCCTCGCCGCCTGCATTGCGCTTGCGCTGCTGCCGGGGCCGATCGTCACTCTCGTCATCGCCAACGGCCTGCGCCACGGCACGCGGGCCGCGCTCACCAACGTGGCCGGTGCGCAAGCCGGGCTTGCCATCGTCATCGGCATCGTCGCGATCGGCCTGACATCACTGATGGCGACCATGGGCTATTGGTTCGACTGGGTGCGCTTTGCCGGCGCCGCTTACCTCGTCTGGCTCGGCATCAAGCTGATCTGGGCGCCGGTCGAGGGCGTCGATGTCGATACGCCGCCTCCGCCGCCACGCGGCGGCTTCTTCCTGCAAGGGTTTCTGGTGCTGCTGTCGAACCCGAAGGTGCTGGTGTTCTTCGGCGCCTTCATCCCGCAGTTCATGGACTTGAACCAGCCGCACTTTCCGCAAGTCGCGCTCCTGGGTGCGACCTTCATGGTCACCGCCGTGATGACGGATGCGCTCTACGCCATCGCCGCCGGCCGCGCGCGAAAATTCTTCTCGGCGCGCCGCACGCGGATGATGTCGCGCATCTCCGGCGGCTTCATGATCGGCGGCGGCATCTGGCTGGCGCTGACCCGGGCGAAATAACCTCCGCAGACACGTCTCGGCTTGAACCATTTGCAGCGGCGATGCGTCCAATCGGACATTGCCGCTGACGAAGGTCTTTGCCGTGCCCGATCTGCCCTGGACCGTCTATGCGATGCTGCTCGCGCCCCTTGGACTCCTCCTGGTTGCCGCCATCGTCAAGACCTGGCAGGTGCGCGAGGCGCGAAGCTGGCTATTGGCGCCGGGTAAGGTCGTTGTCTCGGCTGCAGAGGTGCGCGAGGTCAGGGTCTCCGACAGCGACCGCGAGGACGGCTATCGCCTCGAGAAACGCAATTTTGCGAACGTGACTTACGAATATGCGGTCGGCGGCCGCAAGCTGCGCGGTGGCCGCATCTCGATCGGAGAGGATCTCGGCAATTTCGAGGTCGCCGAGAAGCTCGCAAAGTATCCCGCCGGAAGCATCGTCACCGTCTACTACAATCCGCGCCATCCCGAGCAGGCCGTGCTGGAGCGCGACCTGCCCAAGGGACTGTGGGGCTGCCTCGGCATCGGCACGGTGATCGTGCTTGGCATCGTGTTCGGCTCGGCGTTCGGGCTCAACCAGACTTATGCGTACCTCGCGCACCACATCGCCCGGCCCGATCTCGCGGGCCTCGTCGTCGGCCTCGGCGCGTTCGCCCTCGTTATCGCACTGATGGGATATGGGGTGCGACGTCAGGCGTCGATGGCCGCACGCTGGCCGGTCGTGCAGGGCACGATCAAGCTGTCGGCGCCCGAGCATTATTACGAGGCCAGCGAGCCGGGCGAGCGCCGCGGTACCGAGATGTTCGGCAGGCGCGTGACCTACACCTATCGCTACCAGAACGTCAGCTACACCAATGAATGCGCGCGCGCTGCGGCCGGCACCCCGTCGGGGTCTGAGAAGATGTTAAAGAAGCTCATGGCGCGCTACCAGGACGGCGCGATTGTCGAGGTCCGCGTCAATCCCGACAACCCGGTCGAGGCAACGCTCGATGCAAACGGCGCGAGCCGCATCGCCTGGCTGCTATGGGGCATCGCCGCGATCTTCGCCGCGCTCGCGCTGTTCGTCGCAACGCGAGGCGGCTAACCGACCAGCAGCTCCGGCCGCAGCTCCGCCTCGATCTCGCCAAGGATCCGCGCCAGCCGTTCGGCCCATTGCCGCTGGCCGGAGGGGTCCGTGATCAGATCCTGCCGGATCTCGATGCCGGTGTTGACGAGGCCGCGTCCTTCGCCGTGGACCGGGATGGTGTAGTCGGTGAGGTCGCTGACCGCATAAGGCTCGTTGTCGCCGACGACGAGATCGCCTTCCGCGCGCAGATGCCTGAGCAGGAGCTGCGGCAGCACGGTGTCGCGGTTGTAGAGCGCGGCGATGTGCCAGGGCCGCGCGACGCCGGCATAGACTGGCGTGAAGCTGTGCAGCGACACCAGCACGGTCGGCCGCTTGGCGTGCAGGCGGGCGTCGATCGCGGCATCGATGCGATCATGATAGGGCTCGAAGATCTCGCGCCGCCGCGCCTCGCGCTCGTCATCCGAGATGCCTTCGTTGCGCGGAATCGCCGTCGCCTCGGAGATGACCGGGATCGAGCCTGCCGCGGCAGGAGGGCGGTTGCAGTCGATCACGAGCCGCGAATAGCTCTGCGCGATCAGATGGGTGTCGAGTAACTTGGCAAGCCCGTCGGCGACGCCGGCAATGCCGATGTCCCAGCCGATGTGCCTGACGAGCTCGCTTTCCGCGATGCCGAGGTCTCCGAGCGCGCGCGGCAGCACCCGACCGTAATGATCCGAGGTGAGCAGGAAGGGCGATCGTCCCTCCGCATTCACCTCATGCACGGGCGCAATGTCGCCCTCGCCGAGCAGTTGATCGGTCGCCTCGGCCGTATGCAGGTCCATCCTGATTGCCTATGAAACGATTGCGTGTTGAAACGAGTAACGATATTGCACCGACGTCGCAACGTTAGAACAGCATGACCTCCGATCGCCTCTTCGTCTACGGCACCCTGATGCGGGGCTTCGACCATCCGATGGCGCGGCTGCTGGCGGGGCACGCGGATTTTCTGGGCGAGGCGACCTGCCGCGGCCGGCTGGTTCTGGTGAAGCACTATCCGGGATTGCTGCTGTCGGAGACGGCCACCGACATCGTCCATGGCGAGCTCTTCCGGATGCGCGTGCCTGAGGAGCTGTTGGCCGAGCTCGACATGTATGAGGCCTGCGGCGAGGGCTTTCCCGAGCCGACCGAATATCTGCGCCGGCTGGTCGACGTGACGCTGCCGGATGGTGCCACGGAGAAGGCCTGGACCTACGTCTACAACTGGCCGGTCACCGATCTGCCGCGCATCGAATCCGGGCGATTCCTGGAGCATTAAGCCGACAGCGCTTCCTTCACCATGCGCACGTCGACCTCGTGCTCGACGTAGCGCCACTCCTCGGTCTGCCGGAGCATCGCGACCAGCTCCTCGAACAGCGAGGCGTGCGCCGGGGCGAATTCGAACCATGTGAGGAAGTCGAAGGGGCCGCCGAGGTCGCGGCAATGATAGAGCTGGCGCGCGATGGCGGGCAGGAAACGAAGACTGCTCGCGATGTGGTGCGATCTGTCCTCGAAGATCTGGCGCCGCTCGTCCTGTGTCAGATCCCACCACGCCTGCGACTTGCGGATCGGGATCAGTGCCGCGCTGGTGGCCTCTACCCGGCCGAGCCCGGCCTGCACGGCCACGAGCTGCTGCTTCTCAGGCCTTTCGGTGTAGCGCAGGCTGCTGGCGACGCCGACCAGCCGCCAGGCATTGCGCGAGGGCACCAGCGGCAACGAGACCGCCTCGCTGTCGGTGACCGACAGCGCCGGTACGAAGGGCAGGGGCTCGCCCGTCACTGCTGCGACCGAGGTCACCCGCCAGCCCCCGCTCTGGCCGCCGCGAAACGTCCTGAACATGGCCCATGGAAGCGTGGAACCGGGCGCGGTTCAAGCTTTCCGTCGAAACTTTCACCTGTGAATAGCCGGGAGAAGCCACACATGCTTCGTATTTCCCGGGGCCGTCCCTATATGCCTATCCGGTTGGCCATAACGTCCGACTCAGCCCAGAAATCAGCATAATGCGCTTCACGCCCCAATTCCTCGACGAGCTTCGTGCCCGGCTTTCGGTCTCCGAAGTCGTGGGCAAGCGCGTGAAGTTGAAGAAGGCGGGGCGGGAGTGGAAGGGGCTGTCGCCGTTCCAGCAGGAAAAGACGCCGTCCTTCTACGTCAACGACCAGAAGGGCTTTTACCACGACTTCTCCTCCGGCAAGCACGGCGACATCATCTCCTTCGTGATGGAGACCGACGGCGTGCCGTTCGCCGAAGCCGTGGAGCGGCTCGCGGGCATGGCGGGCCTGGCGCTGCCGGCGGTGACGCCGGATGCGGCGCGGCAGGAGCAGCGGCGCCGCACGCTGCATGACGTCATGGACCTCGCCGCGACCTATTTCGCGGAGACGCTGGCCTCGCGCCTGGGTGCCAAGGCGCGCGGCTATCTCGCCGACCGCGCCATCTCGCCGGCGACGCAATTGCAGTTCCGCCTCGGCTATGCCTCGCCGGATCGCTTCGCGCTGAAGGAGCATCTCGGCAAGCTCGGCGTGTCCGTCGACGACATGGTCGAGACCGGCTTGCTGGTCGCCGGCGACGACATCCCCGTGCCTTACGACCGCTTCCGCGATCGCGTGATGTTTCCGATCACGGATTTGCGCGGCCGCGTCATCGCCTTCGGCGGGCGCGCGCTGGAGAAGGACGTACCGGCAAAATACCTGAATTCGCCGGAGACGCCGCTCTTCCACAAGGGCGACAATCTCTACAACCACCAGACCGCACGCAAGGCGACCCATGACGGCGCATCGCTGATCGTGGTCGAAGGCTATGTCGACGTCATCGCGATGGTCACCACCGGTTTTCCCGGCGCCGTCGCGCCGCTCGGCACCGCGCTCACCGAAAGCCAGCTCGCGCTGCTCTGGAAGATGGCGGACGAGCCGATCCTCTGCTTCGACGGCGACCGCGCCGGCCAGAAGGCGGCGTATCGCGCTGCGGATCTTGCCTTGCCCTATCTCGCGCCCGGGAAGAGTCTTCGTTTCGCGCTGCTGCCGGAAGGGCAGGACCCCGACGATCTCGCACGCTCCGGCGGGCGCGGCGCGATCGAGGAGGTGATTGGAGCGGCCCGTCCGCTCGCCGACATGATCTGGTCGCGCGAGCTCGAAGGCGGCAATTTCGCTACCCCTGAACGCCGCGCCGCGCTGGAAGCGCGCATCAAGGAGCTGACCAACGGCATCCGCGACGAGGTGGTGCGGCGCTATTACCGCGACGAATTTGTCGAGCGGCTGCAGCGCGCCTTTGCCCCCGAAGGCGGGCGCGGCGGCTTCGGCGGCCGGGGCAATTTCCGCCAAGGCCAGGGCGGCGGCGGCCGGCCATTCCCGCTCAGGGGCGGCGGCGCGAATCGATTCGGCGGTCAGGGATTCGGTGGAGGCCGCCGGGGTCCGGCCGGCCCCACCCCGCTACCGTCAGGCCCCTATCAGGCGGCCAGCCCCCAGCTGGCGGCCAGCCCGATCATGAGGGGACAGCGCAGCGCCATCTCGCGCCGTGAGGCCCTGATCCTGCAAATTCTGATCAACCACCCCTGGCTGCTGCACGATCATCTCGAGGAAGTCGCGGCCCTGGAGCTGGCCCATCCCGAGGTCCACAAGCTCCGGGCCGGCATCATCGCCGCCTTCGCCAACGACCATCACCACTCGCCCGACCCCGAGGAGCAGGCCGAGAAGATGCGGTCCGATCTCGAAAAGGGCGGATTTGCGCAAGTCCTTCAAAGGGTTGAGAGCGGTATCACCACCGCAGCGGTGTGGGGCGCGCGCGAGGGCGCAGCACGGGACGACGTTCTCTCCACCTGGCATCAGCTCGTTGCCTTGCATCGGCAATGGCATTCACTACTTAGGGAGTTGAAGGACGCCGAGCTGGCCTTGGGGGAGGACCCCAGCGAGGCCAATTTGGCGTGGCTGCGTGACGTCAAGGCCCGGATGGCCGAGGTCGATGGCACCGAAGCCCTGATCGAGGGTTTTGGCGAGCTGTCGGGCCGGTTCCAGAAGAGCGTGTGAAGAAAAGAATCATGCGGACGGCCGGGGCCGGAACCGCTAAAAGACTCGCCAAATCTTGGGTTTGGCGGCAAAAACAGGGTTAATCGAGGCTTAACGGTCTTGTAGCACTTTGGCCATCAGGCGGCCGCAGGCAGAACAGACGCGTCAGGAATGAATCCGCGCAATCGCTGTTGGCACTTCACCTGCATCCGCTGCGACAAAGAGGCTGACGAAGCGTTAGGCAATTCCGGCGAGAGAAGGTTGGGGGTGGCGATAGACATGCGCGCCGCCCTTTCCGTGTCGAGAGCTGCCGAAGCGAGAGCGTCGGGCAACAGGTTCATGTGAATTCACGCGGACGCGGCGCAGCGTCCTGCATGAAGCGCGTTTAGGAGCAATGGATGGCCACCAAGGCAAAGACGCTGCAGGCGAAGGACAAGGAAAAAGACGACAAGGCAGCGGACGCGCCGGAGAAGGATTCCCAGGACGCGCCCTCGCCCTTGCTCGACCTGTCCGACGCCGCCGTGAAGAAGATGATCAAGCAGGCCAAGAAGCGCGGCTTCGTAACCTTCGATCAGCTCAACGAAGTCTTGCCGTCCGACCAGACCTCGCCCGAACAGATCGAGGACATCATGTCGATGCTCTCGGACATGGGCATCAACGTCACCGAAGCCGACGATAGCGAAGGCGAGGAAGAGAAGGACGAGGGCGGCGAGGACGAGACCGACAACGAGCTCGTCGAAGTCACCCAGAAGGCCGTCACCGAGGTCAAGAAGAGCGAGCCGGGCGAGCGCACCGACGATCCCGTGCGCATGTATCTGCGCGAGATGGGCACGGTCGAGCTGCTCTCCCGCGAAGGCGAAATCGCCATCGCCAAGCGCATCGAGGCCGGCCGCGAGGCGATGATCGCAGGGCTCTGCGAAAGCCCGCTGACCTTCCAGGCCATCATCATCTGGCGCGACGAGCTCAACGAAGGCAAGATCTTCCTCCGCGACATCATCGATCTCGAAGCCACCTATGCCGGCCCCGACGCCAAGGGCGGCATGAACAACGCGATGATCGCCGGTCCCACCGGAGAGAACGGCGAAGCTCCCGCCGAGGGCGGCCAGGCGGCCGCCGCGGCCGTCGGCGCGCCTGCGCATGTCGCTCCGCCCGCCGCGCCGCCGTCGCCGACCCCGTTCCGCGCCGCGCCCGCCGCCGGCAATGTCGGCGAAGGCAAGGATCCCGGCGAATCCGCCGCCGAAGCCGACATGGACGAGGACGACGAGTTCGAGAACCAGATGTCGCTGGCGGCGATCGAGGCCGAGCTCAAGCCGAAGGTCGTCGAGATCTTCGACAAGATCGCCGAGAGCTACAAGAAACTGCGCAAGCTGCAAGAGCAGGACATCCAGAACCAGCTCGAGAGCACCTCGCATGGGCCCTCGCTCTCGCCGCACCAGGAGCGCAAATACCGCAAGCTCAAGGACGAGATCATCGTCGAGGTGAAGTCGCTGCGCCTCAACCAGGCGCGTATCGATTCACTGGTCGAGCAGCTCTACGACATCAACAAGCGCCTCGTCTCGCATGAGGGCCGCCTGATGCGCCTTGCCGACAGCCACGGAGTCGCGCGCGAGGACTTCCTGCGCAACTATACCGGTTCTGAATTGGACCCGCGCTGGCTCAACCGGGTGTCAAAACTCTCGGCCAAGGGCTGGAAGAACTTCGTCCACCACGAGAAGGACCGCATCAAGGACCTTCGCCACGAGGTGCATCAGCTCGCCGCCCTCACCGGGCTCGAGATCGTCGAATTCCGCAAGATCGTGCACTCCGTGCAGAAGGGCGAGCGCGAAGCCCGCCAGGCCAAGAAGGAGATGGTGGAAGCCAACCTCCGTCTCGTGATCTCGATCGCCAAGAAGTACACCAACCGCGGCCTGCAGTTCCTCGACCTGATCCAGGAAGGCAACATTGGCCTGATGAAGGCGGTCGACAAGTTCGAGTATCGCCGCGGCTACAAGTTCTCGACCTACGCCACGTGGTGGATCCGGCAGGCGATCACGCGCTCGATCGCCGACCAGGCGCGCACCATCCGCATCCCCGTGCACATGATCGAGACGATCAACAAGATCGTGCGCACGAGCCGCCAGATGCTCAACGAGATCGGCCGCGAGCCGACCCCGGAAGAGCTCGCCGAGAAGCTCGGCATGCCTTTGGAGAAGGTGCGAAAAGTTCTCAAGATCGCCAAGGAGCCGCTGTCGCTGGAGACGCCGGTCGGTGACGAGGAGGATTCGCATCTCGGCGATTTCATTGAGGACAAGAATGCGATCCTGCCGATCGACGCCGCGATCCAGTCGAACCTGCGCGAGACCACGACGCGCGTGCTCGCCTCGCTCACCCCGCGCGAAGAACGCGTCCTGCGCATGCGCTTCGGCATCGGCATGAACACCGACCACACGCTGGAAGAAGTCGGCCAGCAGTTCTCGGTGACCCGCGAACGTATCCGCCAGATCGAAGCGAAGGCGCTGCGGAAGCTGAAGCATCCGTCTCGGTCGCGGAAGCTGCGGAGCTTCTTGGATAATTGATCCGGATCGTCGTGGCCGGACCTGTCCGGGCAACTATCCAAACGAAAGCGGCGGGCCGAAAGCCCGCCGTTTATTTTTGGTCTTGAACGCTACGCTGGTAGGCGCTGACGTTTCTTTCGTCTCTACTTCGGGCGGGCACCTTAGCGCAGGTCCGGAAGCTAAGATCTTACGTGCGCTGCAGTTCTCCGTCGCTCGCTATTCGCCAGATCGAAGCAAAGGCGCTACCGAAGCTGAACCACGGTCAAGGTCGCTGAGTTCTGGAGCTTCCGCGAGAGCTGTGGAAGCAGTGGGGGTTGACCAGAGATTGTTCCGTCTTGAATAATTGATTGTTTAAGCGGTTGTGCCGACGGGGGGAGATGCAAGATGTTGTCGCAGGGGGGAGGGCGCCATCGTCTATTCGAATGGACCATGGCCGCGTTCTTGGCTCTTTGTACTCTATTGTTGTCTCTAACGATCCTTCTCATTTGGTCGTTTACGGCAACTGCAATCTCAGCAGCGACGAATTCCGAGCCCTCTCGCTTTTTCTCAATAACGTCGAACTATGTCCTCGACTTAATTGGAATTGATCGTTCTCGGATCTCCCCAGACTCGTATTTGAGTTCGCTGAACCAAATCAGCAATACGCTGTCTATTTTCTTCGCTGTCCTCGTGACGGCGTTGCCATTCGCTGTATTCATCGGCAACTGGACGAGAGATAAGCTGAGGAAGGATGATCGCGACTCATTGCTTGGAAAATATGCCACTCGCACAAAGCACGAGGAATATTCAGTTCTGGAGCGCTATTACAAAGAGGCCGAACGTATAGTTGTCTACGCCGGAGACTTCAGCTGGCTTGCAGATAGTGAAGAGTTAGCCGCTCACGTTCGTCGCTTGGCGCGCGCCGACAAGATAACTCTGATTTCGTCAAAGGATAGAGATGTGGTTAGGGAGGCAATAGGACAAGATCTGTTTTCTGAATTGTTCCGGCACTTTACGTTCAATGACTCCAAGAATATCCGATGTTCGATAATCAGCTTCTCTGGAGGCACCAAAGCATTCCTGTATCGATATCACCTCGACGGCGAGACCTTCATCTGTTCAGTGCGTGACACTCCTTCATCTTCCTACCTCTTGCGCGCCATTGAAACACTTTGCGCGGAGCCGGGCTCGCGTAGGGTGGCCGTCTTCATCTGTGGGATGCCGGGAAGTGGTAAGAGCGTGGTCTCGAACGCGCTTAGAGCCCACAAGTTCAAGGTGGTCTCTGCTGGAAAGGTTATGGAGGATCTTGCGCGAGAAGCGGGTTCTAACGCCGGCAGAATAAGCTTGATAAAGTTTGCTGAGGATTACCTGCAGAAATTTGGAGTAGACGAATTCGCAAAGCGCCTCTTGGCCGAGGCAGATAATTCGGGGCGGGTCGTTTTTGATGGAATTAGGCCGCCTGAAGCTGTTCGCTACCTCCAGGCGCGTTTCTCTGTTTCGCTCTTGATCTATCTTCGTTGCGACGATGCGACGCGCAGAGACAGGTTAAGAAACGGGAAGCAAGAGGACGATGCGGTATTCGATGCGATTATGGCCTCACCGATGGAACGTGACGCCCAGCTAAACTTGGAAGTAGCGGACTATGAAGTTGTAACTAGCGGCATCACTGAAACGGGGCTGACGCAGAAGGTACGTGGTTTGGTGGCAGATTTTCTAGCAGCGAACTGACGGATGCGCGGCTCTTTCGTTCAATCCAAGGGTCCATTTTCGCCGCACCTACTTCTTCTTCACCCCCACCCGCTCGATCCGCTTGATCTCCAGCGCGGGCCGGCCGCTCTTCTCCGCGATCTCGCGGTCCTGCTCCATGATGAAGCCGCGCGCGGGTTCGTCGCCGTCGAGGCCGCCGAGCAACTCGGAGGGCACGCGGCGGTTGGAGCGTTGGGAATCGTCTTCATAGAAGACGTTGAAAAAGGCGAATTCGCCTTTGGGATTGGTTCCGGGTTTCTTGGCCATGGCGGCTTGTCGTCGATAGAGGCGCCATAGTCAAATGACTTTGCGCAGGGCCCCGGGGGCGGTGGGAAGCCGTGGCCGCGGACCCGCCGTGTCACAAACCCGGGATCGAGAGGCGCTCGCCTCAATAAACGGCGGGCCGAAGCCCGCCGTCTATTTTTGGTCTTCAGTGTCGCCCGGGGCTGGCGGGGCGACAACCTAAAATAGAATGTTATAGAAAGCGCGCTGCGATGGCAAGGCAAATCAGATGATGCCGATGTCGCAGCGAGCGCATCAGATATGCGTTGGCTACGATGTGTGATGTGTCGCCACATCGAAGCAATTATTCGGATTGGCAAACCACTTTGTTCATCTTCGCGGGCGCGCGATGCAGCGCATGTGGAGCGCGCCATTGCCGGACGAGTGCGCCGGCCTGCACATGCTCCCGCGTGCGTGCAGATGATGTGATCAGCGTGTGAGGCGAGTTCCATCGCCGCGCGGTTCTCATTGCATGCGCGGGCGCTGCGCCACCTCCTGCACGGCGAGCCGCGATCCGTGCCCGCCGCCCTTGTCGTTGTTCTCCTTGCGCCCCTGCGCCATGATCGCGCTGCCCATCGCGGCCGAGCCGAAGGTGATGAGGAAGGAGGCCAGCAGCAGCGCGAGCGCGATGCCGGGAGAGCTGTCGGCGAAGATCAGCTCGCGCAGATGTCCTGGATTGAGCCAGAGCAGCCCGCCGACGAGAAGCGCGGCGGCGCAGGCGCCGATCGCGAGGTTGATGGCGAGCAGGCGAAGCAGGGGGATGCGGAGGAGGGCGCGCGTTGGCTTGTGCTGATGGTCGGGCATGGCCTGTTGCCTCAGACTTTGTCGAGCCCGGAATGACGCCGAGAGAGGATGTGTGCGTCCATCCCTCTCACGTCGTGCGTACCGCGATATTGACCCGCATCAAACTCGCACGCAATGCTTTACGGCGCCACCAGCTCTACCCGCCGGTTCAGCGCGCGGCCGGCATCCGTCGCGTTCGGGCCGACCGGTGCCAGCAGGCCGACACCGGCGGTGCGCAGGCGTTGCGGGGCGATCCGGAAGCTCTTCGTAAGCTCGGCCGCGACCGCTTCCGCGCGGCGCTTCGACAGATCGAGATTGTATTCATAGGCGCCCTGGCTGTCGGTGTGGCCGACGATGAAGACATTGAGCTGCGGCTGGCTCGCCAGCAGCTTTGCGATCTGCTCCAGCGTCGGACGGCTTTCCGGTTTCAGGACGGCCTTGTCGGTGTCGAAATAGATGCCGTAGAGCGCGATGTGGCCGGTCTCGCCAAGGCCCTTCGCCATCGCGGCGGCGTCGACCATCTTGTTCGCGATGGCGCCGAGCTCGGCGACGGTGACCTGCGCGGTGATGTCCTGGTTGTTCTGGCTGACGATGACGCTGGCATAGGTCTCGCGTCCGCCTTCGACCTTGCGGCCGGCAACATAGCGGTAGTTGAAGCCGTCGACCCACATCTGCGGCACCGGCAGCGTGTCGATGCTTTCGGTGAAGGGAATGGCGCCGCAGGCTTCGGTGTCGCAGGCCAGCAGGGTCTCGAAGCCCGCTTTGGCAAGCTGCGTCTCGAAATTGCGCGACACTTCGAGGATCGAGGGACCGGGGTTGGTGCGGTAGGCGATACGGACGATGCGGCCCTCGAGCCGCCGCGCGTCGGTCGGCTGGCCGTCCCTAAAGGCGGCCGCCTGGATCCGCGTCGCATCGAAATCCTTCACCACATAGCCGGTGACGACGCTGCCGGCGAACCGGCCGATGCCGGGATAGTCGCGCGCGCCCGCCACGTCGCGCGTCTGCGCGGAGGCGGGGATGGTGAACAGGCAGAGCAGGGCGGCAAGGACGAGCATTCCCGGGACGTTTTGCGGTGCGGGCATCGGCACTCTCTGTCGGTTGCGGGGGCTGGGGCGCAAGACGTTAGTCTCGCGCGCCGCCCTGCCGGTTCTAACCGACGGACCGTTTCCGCTTCCATTGCGCCGGAACTTGCCGTCTGCCTTACGCGGCCGGCGCGGCCCGGCCGGCGGCCGTGCGCTCCTGCGCGGCCTGCTGGCGCTCCATCATGGTCTGCCACAGCGCTGCGATGCTCACTTGCGTCTGCGGCGCGATCAGGCAATGGCCTTCATTGTCGAAGCCGCAGAACCGCACGAGAGGATCCTTCTTCACCTCGATCAGCGCCTGGTTGATCATCTCGAGGCACGTGATGACCGCGTTGATGTCAGGCAGGCGGGTGTGATGCAGGATGTCCATCAGGCGGAACGTCATCACCGCGGGCTGGCCGAAGCTGATGCCGGGACGGCCGAGCTCGAGCAGCACGTTGACCGCCGGCAGCACGCCCCTGATGTGCTCGAGCACGCCGGCGACGTCCTCCACGCTGCAGGCGACGAGATGAGAGGCGTGCGGCGGCATGGTCGCGGGCGCGCGGGGGCGGAGGCCGAGCGAAGAGATCACCTCCTGCTCGATCCATTGCCGCACCGCTGCGGGCGCATTGCGGATCTGCTCGGCGGTCAAGGTAATTCCGGTCATGAACGCGTCTCCTCGGAGGCTTTCCTGGTCGCCTGCAATCTAGGAAGAAGGGCGTGAGACAGTTTGATGCGGATCAAGCATTGCGCTTTCAGGCTTTGCGCTTTGACCCTTGCGGCTTTCCCGGGCATGATCCGCGCGCTGCTTCGCGCTTTTCTCCAAGGGATTTTTCCATATGCTGAGACTGCTTCTCGCCGCCGCGTCCGTCCTGTGTCTGGCCGGCGGCTCGGCGCAGGCCGCGCGCTGCGGCGGCGACTTCAACAGCTTCGTCGCCACCATGGCGCAGGAGGCACAGGCCGCCGGCGTCTCGGCAAGCGTGACCAACGCGGCGCTCAGCGGCGTGACCCCCGATGGCGCGGTGCTCGCCTTCGACCGCCGCCAGCGCCACACCTTCAACAAGAGCTTTGAGCAGTATGTCTCGACCCGGGTCGGCCCGGGCCGCATCAATGGCGGTCGCGCACTGCTGCAGCGCCACGCCGCGCTGCTCTCGCGCATCGAGCAGCAGTTCGGCGTGCCACGGTATATCCTGGTCGCGATCTGGGGCCTGGAAAGCGATTTCGGCAAGGGCGACATCGGCAAGATGCCTGTGGTCCGCACGCTGGCGACGCTTGCGCATGATTGCCGCCGCACCGATCTGTTCCAGGGCGAGCTGCTCGCCGCCTTGAAGATCGTGCAGCGTGGCGACCTGCCGCTTCGCGACCTCATCGGCGCCTTTGCCGGCGAGATCGGCCAGACTCAGTTCCTGCCGTCGTCCTACATCAAATACGGCGTCGATTTCGACGGCGACGGCCATGTCGACCTCCGCCACAGCGTCCCCGACGTGCTGGCCTCGACCGCCAATTTGCTCCACACCAACGGCTTCAAGATGGGCCAGCCCTATGGCGAAGGCACCGCCAATTTCGAAGCGATGCGCGAGTGGAACAGGGCGGTGGTCTACCGCAAGACCATCGGCTATTTCGCCGATCGGCTGGCGGGGCAGTGATGCCGTCACGCCCCCGGCGTCACTTCCCCTTCGCCATCTTCTCCAGCTTCCGTTGCAACGGCGCCCAATAGGTGCTCGGGCGGAAGCGCTGCAGCAGGTCCATGAAGCGGGCGTCGTTGCCGATCAGGATGCGCGGCTCGTTCTTCTCGATGCCCTTGATGATGCGCAGCGCAGCGTCCTTCGGCGTGGTCTTGGCCGCGTTCTCGAACCGCTCGATCGACTGCGCGCGACGGGCATTGTCGGTGACGCCGACACCGGTGCGCGAGTTGCGCGCGATCGCTGTGGCGACCCCGCCGGGATGCACGACCGACAGCTTCACGGGGCTTCCTGCCACCACGAGCTCATGCCGCACGCTCTCTGAAAAGCCACGCACCGCGAACTTCGCCGCCGCATAGGCCGACTGTCCCGGCGGCGCGATGATGCCGAAGATCGAGGAGAGGTTGACGATATGCGCCTCGGGCCTCGTCTTCAGATGCGGCAGGAAGGCGCGCGTGCCGTGCACCACGCCCCAGAAATTGATGTCGAACAGCCAGTCCATCTGCGCCTGGTCGATCTCCTCGAACGAGCCCATCAGCGCCACGCCCGCATTGTTGACGACGATGCCGAGCTCCGGATGCGCGGCCGTCGCCTCGCTCGCGAACCGCGCGATGTCGGCGGGCTCGCCGACGTCGACGCGATGCACGCTGACCTTGCGGCCTCGTCCGATCTCGGCCGCGAGCGTCTTCAGCCCGGCCTCGTCGCGATCGGCGAGCGCGAGATCGCAGCCGCGCCCCGCCAGCTCGATGGCCAGCGCCCGGCCGATGCCACTGGCCGCTCCCGTAATGGCGGCCGCGCCGCGAATCGCTGTCATGATGTCCCCCGTCAAGGCCCGATCGATGGAACTATGCTTTACATTTTTTCAGAATGGAACCGAACCACATGGGAATTTGCTCCTTAACGTACGTTACGCAAGCGAGCATTGGAGACGCAGATGGGACAAGCGCAACCATTTCGTGCCACCGCGCTGATCGTGGAAGACGATGTCATGCAGCGTGAGATGTTGTGCCTCCTGCTCGAAGAGAGCGGCTACCAGGTCATCCAGTGCGAACGCGCCGAGGCCGCCGAGCTCGTGCTCGAGAAGAGCGCCGGCGCGCTTTGCCTGATGTTGACCGACGTGCAATTGGCCGGCCGCATGAACGGGGTCGAGCTCGCTCATGTCGCCAAGGATCGCAATCCCGGCCTCGACGTCGTGGTCACCTCCGGCCGACCGTTGATGCAGCCTTTGCCCGAGGGCGCAAAATTCTGGGCCAAGCCCTGGGCGCCGCTCGACGTGCTGCGCGAAGCCGAGATCGCACAGCTGTCGTGAGGCCTCGCTTCGCCGTTGCGCGGGGGTGATGGAGAGAGACTGAAGGCCCTGCTGAGGCGTGACTTCCCTGCCGCGATGGGCGGTGATAGCGTCCGCCCATGTCCTGGTCCTTCCTGCTCACCTCGCTCATCGTCGTCGCCTCGCCCGGCACTGGCGTCCTCTACACGCTGGCCGCCGCGCTGACGCGCGGCTCGCGCGCCAGCCTCGCCGCCGCCTTCGGCTGCACGCTCGGGATCGTGCCGCATATGTGTGCCGCGATGCTGGGGCTCGCCGCGGTGCTCCACACCAGCGCGCTCGCCTTTGCCGCGCTGAAATGGGGCGGGGTCGCCTATCTGCTCTACATGTCCTGGCAGGCGCTGCGCGAGAGCGGGGCGCTTTCGGTCGAGGGTGACATCAGCGAGCGTTCGAGTGGCCGCGTCATCGTGACAGGCTTCCTGATCAACATCCTCAATCCGAAGCTGTCGATCTTCTTCCTCGCCTTCCTGCCGCAGTTCATCGCCGTGGACGAGGCCCATGTGCTGGCGCGCATGCTGGAATTGAGCGGCGCCTTCATGGCGATGACCTTCGCGGTGTTCGCCGTCTACGGCCTGTGCGCCGCCTCGGTGCGCGAGCACGTCATCTCCCGCCCGCGCGTCATGGCCTGGCTGCGCCGCAGCTTTGCGGCCGGCTTCGCCGCGCTCGGCGCCAAGCTGGCGTTTGCGGAGCGGTAGTCTTCTCCGGCCAATAAAAAAGCGGGCCTCGCGCCCGCCACCTCTTACCCGACGCCCGGGCGGAGCGAGGCTCCACCCGGGCAAAGAACAAGCCTCGTTACTTCTTCTTCGCCTTCTTGGCCTTTTTCGCCTTCTTCTTCGTCGCCTTCTTCGCTTTCTTAGCCATAGGATCCTCTTCAGGGTTAATGGTGAAACGCGACACGAGGGATGCTAGGCGGAGGGCCAGCCTCGCAACATCCTCGACGACAAACTCAGCAGATTCGCAGCGCTCTGCCCCGCACTGTCACATACGTGTCATCGCGTTATCCACAGCTCAGATGCATTTTCAGGTGATTTTGGTCCGCGAATCCGCATCGCCCTGTCGGCGATGCCATCGCCCGCGACAGACTTAACGATCCGCCAACGGCCCCGGCATTCATGAATCCAAAACCAAAGGCGGAACTTTCGAAGGTCGCAGTGAGACTCCATTAAGCGCGTCGCGCGCATGATCACCGCAAGAAAACGGGGATGGGTCATGGACGGACGGTTGCCAGGGACGGGAGGCGGGACGCTGCGCGTGCTGCACGCGTCATGCTGAACGTCCCGACATTGTGGACCGTCTTCGTCGTCAACTTCCTGGCGCTCGGCGTGATCTGGGCCTACGTGACGCGGTCCTATCCGAAATTCGCCGCCGCGCGGTTCTGGATGGCATCGTCCTTCGTCGGCGCCACCGGTGCAATGACGGCGCTGGTCCGCCTGTTCGTCGCCTCGCCCTTGCCGCTGCTGCTCGGCGCCGCCGGCGTCATCGCCGCGAGCTGCTTCGCCGCCATGGGCATTCAGCGCTTCTATGACCGGCCGGTCTCTTGGCGCCTCATGACGGTTGCGGGATGCCTGAGCCTTGCCGGTGTCGTGGTCTTCATGGTCGGCTTCGAGCACATGCAGCTGCGCATGCTCAGCTACACGCTGGGTCAAGCCTTGCCGCTGGTGCTGGCGCTGCGCCTGCTGCTGTGGCCGCCCGAAGGCCGCGCCAGCCCGGGCGCACGGCTGTCCGGCATCGTCATTCTCACAATCATCGCGATTCTCGTGGCCCGCACGGTGGGCAACCTGCTCGGCCACGATCTGTCGGCGAAGGCCGGCGGCCAGACCCATGCCGTCATGGTGCTGGGGCTGCTGTTCCTGTCGATGACGCTCAATTTCGGCTTCCTGCTGATGGCGATGGACCGGCTGCGGGGCGAGGTCGCCGACCTCGCGCTGCTCGATGATCTCACCGGCGTCGCCAACCGGCGGCATCTGTTGCAGCGGCTGACCGAGGAATGCGCCCGCTCCGAGCGCAGCGGCGCGCCGTTCTCGCTGCTGGTGATCGATCTCGACGGCTTCAAGACCATCAACGACACCCACGGCCATGCCGCCGGCGATGCCTGCCTGAAGCACTTCACGCTGATGGCGCAGACGCGCCTGCGGCCCGGCGATATGCTCGCCCGCACCGGCGGCGACGAGTTCTGCGTCGTGCTGCCGTCCTCGTCCTTGCGCGAGGCCGCCGCGATCGCCCGCCGCGTGCTCGAGGTCTGCCGCCAGGATGCCGAGGCCTGCACCGGCAGCGACATCCCGATCGCGATCTCGATCGGCGTCGCGCAGTGGGATCGCGGCATCGGCGCATTCCCGGACCGCCTGATGGCCAATGCCGACCACGCCCTCTATGCCGCCAAGAAGAACGGCAAGAACGACTTTGCCGTCTACGACCCGGTGCCTCCGCTGTCGCCCGCAGCGATCGGCCCGGACCACAGCCAGCGCACCTTCGCGTAAGGCCGTGCTACATCGGGGGTCCGTGATTGGATCCCGCCTGATGATTGCCCGCCTGCTCGCAGCCGCCCTGGCCGCTCTTCTCTTAATCGTCCCCGCCATCGCCGAGGATGCCGAACTCGCCAAGCTGGCGCGCGCCTCCGGCACGCCCGAGATTCCCGGCCTGAAGATCGTTTGGCTCGCACCATGGGGCGACGTCGCCAACGCAAGGCCCTGGCGCAACATCATCGTGCACCAGACCGAAGGACCCGCAGGCTCGGCGCGCGGCGGCGCGCAGGCGCAGGCAAAGGCGCCGACGCGCCGCGGCGTCACGGTGTGGGTCGAGACCGACGGCACGGTCTATTGGGCGGTCGCGGAGAACTTGGTGCCGACCCATGGCGACGGCGCCAACCGCAACGACAACAAGTACATCGACAATCGCCCGACCTACCGCCAGGTCGTGCGCGACAATTCGATCGGCGTCGAATTCGCCGGCAATTATCCCGACGTGACGACGGGCCCGACCGAGGCGCAGGTCGCGGCGTGGCAGATCCTCGTCAAGGTGCTGCGCACGCGCTACGACATCCCGCTTGATCACGTCTATGCGCACAACTGGATCGACTACAAGGACGCGCGCTATTGCGAAGGCTGCTGGCTCGCAACCCTGGCGCGGATGTGGGGAGAGTAGACGGCCGGCGTCACACCGGCTGCGACATCCAGCGGAAGAACCGTTGCATCGGTCCCGGCCGCCCCGGCAATTCCGGCGGCTCGTCCGCGGCCAGCACGCGTTTGTAGAAATAGTCCAGGAACACCATGTCGTTCGGCTCGGTGACGGTGAATGTCTCCTCGCCGAAGAACACGCTGTAGGCATAGAAGAACGGGCCCATGATGGGGATCGTCGCCGTGCTTGCATAGTCCTTGGAGATCACGAATTCGGACGGCTCCAATCCGTGCTCGCGCATCGCCTGCTCGACCAGCGGCAGCCTGCGCATGAACTGCGTTGAGAAACCGCCGACGGTGGATTGCAGAATGATCGACATGGCGTCCGTCCTAGCGATGCCGTCGGCCGGTCGACCGGCAGCGCGGGTCAAGTCCGGGTTTGATGCTACGTCGGACGAGGGGAGGCGACTGTGATGTCTCGCACTCCAGCACAATCACCGCTGTGATCGCGGGCGTCGGGTCGCGCTTTGCACCAGACAAACAAAAAAGCCGGCGTCGCCGCCGGCTTTCTGTCTCTTTCGATCCGCCAATCTCTCTTCGCGGCGAAGCCCCGCTCAGTGCGCGGCTTCCAGCGCGGCCTGTTCGGCTCTTGCGATCGTGCCCTTGACCGCGGACTGCACCTTCTCGAAGGCGCGGACCTCGATCTGGCGGACGCGCTCGCGCGACACGCCGAACTCGGCGGCAAGGTCTTCCAGCGTCATCGGCTCATCGGCGAGGCGGCGCGCCTCGAAGATGCGGCGTTCGCGCGGGTTGAGCACGCCCATGGCGCCGTTCAGCGCGTCACGGCGATGATCATACTCCTCGTGCTCCGCCATCATGGCTTCCTGGTTGGGCGTGTTGTCGACCAGCCAGTCTTGCCATTCGCCGGCCTCGCCGTCGTCGCGGATCGGTGCGTTGAGCGACGCGTCGCCACCGAGGCGGCGGTTCATGTCGATCACGTCCTGATCGGTGACGCCGAGGCGCTTGGCAATGATCTTCACCTGGTCGGGACGCAGATCGCCTTCGTCCAGTGCGTTGATCTTGCTCTTCGCCTTGCGCAGGTTGAAGAACAGCTTCTTCTGGTTCGCGGTGGTGCCCATTTTCACGAGCGACCAGGAACGCAGGATGTACTCTTGAATCGACGCCTTGATCCACCACATGGCGTAGGTGGCGAGACGGAATCCCTTCTCGGGTTCGAAACGCTTCACCGCCTGCATCAGGCCGACATTGCCTTCCGAGACGACCTCGGAGATCGGCAAGCCGTAGCCGCGATAGCCCATGGCGATCTTGGCGACGAGCCGGAGATGGCTGGTGACGAGTTGGTGCGCCGCGTCGCGATCGTCATGCTCGCGCCAACGCTTGGCGAGCATGTATTCCTGCTGGGGTTCCAGCATCGGGAATTTGCGGATCTCGGCGAGGTAGCGAGATAGGCCGGATTCTCCATTGAGGACCGGCAAAGCAGCGGTACGGGCCATAGTGCGCCCTCCAAAGGTTCAGGCCCCCGATAGCGGCGGGCCAGGCAGACGACCGCTGTGTCAAAGCCGGTCGGGCTGCGATGTTCCGCGTCGGTCATTTCCAACGCAGGCGCAATATACCCCATGGGGGGGCAAAAAGGGAAGGATTGCTGACGTCACGTCCCCGTGTGGCAGCTATAATCTTTTGTAATGTAACGCTTTTCTTAAAGCCTCTGCGTCATAGCGCCGCTTTCAGGGCGCCCTGAAGGAGAAGCAAATCCTCCGGCAAGGGCGCCTCCCAGTGCAGTAATTCTCCAGTTCTCGGGTGCTCCAATACCAGCAAGTAAGCGTGCAAGGCCTGCCGCCCCAGCGCGGTCAGGGCGGCTTGCGACTCGGGGCCGAGCTGGTTCGCCTTGGTCTTGAAATGCGGGCCATAGACGGCATCCCCCATCAGGGGATGGCCGATATGGGCGAGGTGGACGCGGATCTGGTGGGTGCGCCCGGTCTCGAGCTCGCAGGCGAGCAGCGTCGCGATCGGCTTGCCGTCGCGGCCGTTAAAACTCTCCAGAATCTCCCAATGCGTCACCGCCTCGCGACCGCCCTGGCGCACCGCCATCTTCTCGCGTGCATGCGGATGGCGGTCGATCGGCGCATCGACGGTGCCGCGGTGCCGGCCGGGCACGCCCCAGGCAAAGGCCATGTAGCCGCGCCGCATCTCGCCGGTGCGGCCGTGATCGGCGAACTGGGCCGACAGCGACGCGTGGGCCATGTCGTTCTTGGCGACCACCATCAACCCTGTGGTGTCCTTGTCGAGCCGGTGCACGATGCCGGGCCGGCGCACCCCGCCGATGCCCGACAGCGAAGCGCCGCAATGGGCGATCAGCGCATTCACCAGCGTGCCGGTCTCGTGGCCGGCCGCGGGATGCACCACCAGCCCCTTCGGCTTGTTGAGGACCACGATGTCGTCGTCCTCGAACACGATGTCGAGGGCGATCTCCTCGCCCTTGGGCTCGGCGGGCGCTGCCTCCGGCACGTCGATTGTGATCGTATCGCCGGGACTTACGTGATAAGCGGGGTCGCGGACCGCGGCGGCCTTCAGCTGGACTGCGCCCGCCAGGATCAGGGCTTTCAGCCGCGATCGTGACAGCTCGGTGAGGCGCGCCGCCAGCACGCGGTCGAGCCGGGCCGAGCCCTCGTCACCGCCGACGACAACCTCCAACCTTTGCGCAGAGCCAGAATTTTCCATGACGACGTCTGATACCGCTGTTCCCGAACCGAGCCCCGAGCAGGCCGCGCTGTTCGCGCGGGTGCGGCGCATGATGCTGATCGCGGGGTTGACCACGGCGCTGGCGATCTGCGCCGTGCTGATCGCGGTGGGCTACCGCCTTTTCAAGTCGGAGGGAAGGGCGGCCGAACCCGCCGGCGACGTCACCGCCACCCTGCCCAAGGGCGCCAGGATCGTCTCGACCGGGGTCGCCGGCGACCGCCTCGTGATCACCCTGGATCTCGGCGGGGTCATCGAGGTCAGGACCTTCGACGCCCACACCCTGAAGCCCGCCGGACGGCTGAAATTCGCCAATGAGCCGTAAAAGGCCCGTCGGGGTCCTTGCGGCGGACAAATTTCGAGGTTATTGGCTAGCCCTCACGCTCCCTTCGTCTAGCGGTTAGGACGCGGCCCTCTCAAGGCTGAAACAGGGGTTCGATTCCCCTAGGGAGCGCCATTTGTCTTGCCGGGTTAGCCGGGAAACAGCTGCATGTTCGCTGTTTTGGAAGCGCCGACACTCACATCTTCTTCCGATCGCTCAGTCATCACTTCCGTGCATTCAGCACAGAAATTCTATGCTCGGTAAGGAAGCCGCTCTGAGGAGTGGTCGGCCTGTAATACCCGATCATCGAGGCTTTCCTCCTCTAAGTCCCCATACTAAAAGTGGTAATTGCTGTCACTTCACTTGATGGTAGTTATCATAAGTTCGTTTCGGCTTCCGGAGAGATTTCAGTGTCGCGCGCAAAACTGCCGTCGGCGATCAGCAGGGTGAGAAACAGCCTGCGACCGTTCTACAACATGCGCCAGGAGCAGACCTTTCGGTCACGCACAACACCAACATTCTGGAAGCAGATACAGGCCGTCAGGCAAGAAGCGGGAAAAAATGACTACTCTGCTATTCTCAGCATAGTTGAGGATAACCGAGCGTATCCGTTTCCTGGCTTGGGAAATACGTTTCCGACGGAAGAAAGTAAGACTCCGAATCCGCAATTTGGGCACCTAAGGCCGCTTAAACTCGCGAACGAGCTTGGACTACAGGTCGCCCGTCTCAACCATCATGCCTCTAGGGTGAAGCCCGCGCTCGAAAGCCTGGCGGCCATCAACGATCACTTGATCGCAGGACGACTGATGGAAGTTGAAGCAGCTTTAGCTGCTCACAAGAAAAGTCATGGACTTTCGCTGATTGTTCTTAAGAAAGATCTCTTGGCTGCGTTGGAGCGCAGTGGCCTTCCTGGCTTGTCCCGAAGATACAAGGTTCTAACTGCGCACGCACAAAGTACCGCCTGGGCACTCTTGGCCCACTACGTCTATGACCTGATCGATCCGACGTACAATCCCACTCGGGCCGTGCAGCGGTGGCTCCGGCTCGCAGAGAGGAGAGTTGCGGAACACCCTTGGTTTGCGCGCATTCTGCAAGACGAAGTTCTGACGCGGATTGAGGGCGCGCCCGCTATGTCGTGCTCACTATTGCGATACAGCGCAACCTCTCTGCTAGATCTAGCCATTCTGGTTTGGCGAAAACGGAACATTCATTCAAGGGAGCAAGCCGTCCAGGACGCCTACTCCAATTTAGCGAGCCCATTAAAGAGCATACTGGAGGACCGATTTACCGCCCAACCTATCCAAGTATCTCGAATGTATAGCCGGAAGGCGAGGCTCCCTGATGTCGAGATTTACAGAACTAGCTTTTTCTTCGACGATATCGCTTCTGTTGTTCAGTGGCGCTCCGAATTCCACGGTCTGATATTTGCCGAAAGATACGAAGGAGTACCAGTAAATATCGATTCCAACGGTCGTCGGTTGAGCGATGCCGCGGATCAGATTGCAGCGGATCCAACTCGAATGAACCGCATCATCGAAGGCCTAGCCGATTGGGAAAACGGCTTCCTTGGTGACAATCCGGACGTCGAGCGTCGCTCCTTTCTGTTGGCGGTAGTGGTTGCCGAAAGTGTTCGCCGCTTAAGCCGCAACCCGCAAGGCGATCCGAGCGAAATCGCTGAACTGCTTGCGGACACAGATGATATCCAATTCTTCACTTCGAGCGGAACGTTGAAGCAGTTGCGTGACTCGGATTTGGCGTGCAATTCGCTCCTTCTAACTTTTGTATTGTGGGAGCTAATTTACCGACGGGACAGAACGCAAGACAACGAATTAGACCGTCGCCTTGCATTCATGAGGCTCTTCGCTGGTAATTCACCTTTAGTAGAGGTCTTGGGCCAGATCGCCGTAGCAAATCCCTCTGCCGCAACTCTTTTAGCGAAGACATGCTCGCGAACCTTTCTCGAGCGACTGTTCATGATGATGTCTTCGGTAAAGGATGTTCTCGAAGCTAGACTTTCAATCTGTCGCTGGCTCATAGACCGTAAAGATCCATCTTCAGACAATCTGCAAGAGGAGTCGGAGGCTCTCGTTCGAGAGTTGGCTAATCTTGAGGCAAGGTCGGACCTTGATAGCACGCGAGTCCACGTTGACGAGGAGTCGATTAGGGAATGGTTCGAAACTTTGCATGCGACAAGCGTGACGAGGTACAAGCAGACTGCTTTAGCAGAGGGGCCTGTCACTTCCTTTGGAAGCTTGCTTACCTTTTTTTCAACGGTAGAGAAAGCAGTTGATGACTTTACAGCAGAAACACAAATAGGCTCAGAATTTCTGCTCGTCGCAATCGTAGACGCGACATTGAAGGCATTTGTATCGGATCGCACATTTGGTTTAGACGCATATCTAAGCCGCCGGATACGACATGGCACTCTGAACGGTCACGTCATGACTCCAATAACCCGGGTGTTGGGGCAATTGACGGATCACGTGAAGCTTCATGGCCGAGCTCACGACTCGAGCGATCACTCGGGAGCTTTGGTATTTGCGCAGGAGTTTCGTGAATTCTTGAGTTCTGAACTTGATCACGCTCGAAAAGATGTGATTCAAATTCGAAGCCCCGAACACCCGCAGGGATTAATTCAGGCGCAATGGCGTACTGCTGGAAATATCCAGCACCTAGACGCGATGATAGCCAGAGTTCGAGGAAGGGTCATCGAGACGGGTGGTTCATATGATATCTTTCCCGATATCTATTCGTTCTGTTGGGATTGCTTAGAGTCAGACTTGGCCCAATTGCGCTTGTACATGTTGAGAGAGTTTGCGCCTGCGGCGACCCGCAAGCTTTCTGAACTGTACGAGCATCTTTCCTCCGCTGACAGAGCTTTAGTCTTTCCATATCTACACGAATGTCGAGACACCCTTGAGGCTAGAGTGCAGGAGGTGTGTGGATGGTTTATTCGACCTGTCTTCCGGCGCGATCGCTACAACCTTAAGATGCTTATCTCTACGACACTCTCTATTGTTAGAGAGTTGGACTACGAATACGCGTTTACAGAAGATGTAGTGGTTTCCGACGACATTTCACTGAACCGAGGAAGTTTCGATGTCTTTGGAGACGCTTTGTTCGTGTTACTCGGAAATGCGGCTAGGCATGGGAAGCGAGACGGAAACATACATGTTGATGCGCAGATTTTACCCGGGAAAAAGAATGTCGTTAAGCTCGATATTACCTCTGAAGTAGATAGTAGGGAGCGGTATCTAGACGCTCGCGCTAGAATTGATACTGCACTCACCAATGATTATCAGGCGATTGCACAGGCAGCTGTCCAAGAGGGATTCAGCGGCTTGATGAAGTTGGCCGGAGTCATGAGACGCGTTCGATCTCCCGATGTACAGCTTCAGGTGACCGGCGATGAAGAGAGCCTCAAGATCAATTTTTCACTAATCCTCCCATCTGAGATTACGGTTACAAGAATGCGAGGCTAAATGAAGGTCTTGTTAGTTGAGGATGACGAATTCAAGGCAACGGACATTCTAAAGGTTCTCGAAGAATCGCTTGCAGAGGCGGAAGTGCTTCGCGCCATGTCCGTAACGTCTGCCATGAAGGCGATCAACAGTGAGACATTCGCATTAGTTGTTCTGGATATGTCGCTGCCGACCTTTGAGATGTCTGGTCCGGGAGGAGGCGGTTCTCCACAAGGTCAAGGCGGACTCGAGGTGCTCCGTTTGGCGCGGCGGCTTCGACACTTGTCCCCCTTTATCGTTGTAACTCAATATCCAGATATTGAGTTGGACGGAAGCGATATACCTCTGTCAACCGCAGCCAAGGCGTTACGCACCCGGTTCGGCGTGAACGTTAGGGCTTGCTTGCTCTATGAGTTTGATCGCGATAACTGGCGGGCGCCTCTTCGTGAGCATCTCCGTCAGTTGGCCATAGAGACGCGGGAGGATGGTCGATGAGAGTTTTGGTTGTCGATGATGATGCGGCTAAGACGGCGGCGATTGTCACGGCCATTGAATCGTCTTTAGGTGGGGTGCGGGAGCGGGGAATAACCGTTGCGAATACCTTGTCGAACGCAATGCGCGTTCTTGGTGAGATCTCATTCGATCTCATTATTCTCGATTTGATGCTTCCTTATCTGCCCGACGGAGCCGCCGATAGTCGTGCAGGCCTCGAATTACTTCGGCAGTTGCGTTCCGTGGAAGGCAAGAATCGGACAACGTCGGTTATTGGTATATCGGCGTTTCCTGAAGAAGTGGCAGCTTATCGAGATAAGTTTGATGAGCTGGGAGTTCTAATTACAACTTTTGATGATAAAGGTGCTTGGAGCCGCGCGCTATTGCGTGTTCTTGAGAATGTTAGCGCAAAAGGTGATCCAAGGACGGATCTGGATTTTCTTGTTATCTGCGCCCTCGAAGAGGAGAGACAGGGATTTGAGTTCACAAGCTTAAACAAGATTTCCGAAGTTGTGGTCGGCGGGCTGAATGTCCATTATGTTCGACTTCCGGGAGAACGTGAGTACTTCGGCGGAATAGTTCGTCTTAGTCAAATGGGACTGGTTGCTTCAACTTACGAGACTGCATGGGCTTTGAATGTGTTCCGCGTAAAAGTCCTTTGCATGAGTGGCATCTGTGCAGGCTTCAGCAAGGAAGTAAACTTAGGTCAGATAGTTGTTGGCTCTCCGGCTTGGGAGTATCAGGCTGGAAAATGGTCCAAGAATGGTTTTGAAATCGCGCCGACTCAGATTCCGCTAAAGTCCCAAACACGGGCAATCATTGATCATGTATTTTCGAGAGATGGCTTTGTGCAGCAGCTCGAGTCTCGCATTGATGCAGGCCACCGGAGACCCTCTTTGCAATCGAAGCCGACCTTGGCTCCATTTGTGACTGGCTCGGCAGTAATGGCGGACGCAAAGAGACTAGAACATATCGAAAAGCAGCACCGAAAGGTGGCCGCGTTGGACATGGAGACGTTCGGGTTATACTTTGTTGCTCATGAGGCTCCCGCAGGATTGCAGCACTATTTCTCGGCTAAGTGTGTCGTTGATCTAGCTGATTCAGACAAGGACGATGATCTACACCACTACGGATCGTCTGTAGCCGCCAGGGCCACCGAGGCGTTGTTGCTCGAGTTATTAAAAGGAAGCTAGTATCTGCATGGAGGGGCTTTGCTTGCTATCGATCCACCATGGACCAGCGAGCGGATCCTTTCGGAGGACCCAAGCTCTTTAACTCGCTCAGCAAGTCGGCCTTTCTCTTCTGTCCCGGCGAGGTCATCGATGGATTTATCCCTGCGGACGTATTGCCATCCGGGGTGTAGCCAAATGACTCGGCGTTTGATCTGCGTGGACCGAGGCCGAGCACGCGCCCTCTTCACGCCGTCGTCCCATCAATCGACCGCCGGATCACCTTCTGCACATCCGCATTCGACAGGAACAGGTCGTGGTTGACGATGCCCCAGCCTTCCGCCGACGCATCGACCACGCGCACGCCGAGCCGGGCGATGGCGGCCTTCTCGGCTGCGCCGACCCGTGTCATGCCGCCGGCGAGCTGCCCAGACAGCGCCAAGGCGCGATCGTTGGTCGAGGCGATCACGGTGATCTTGCCGGCGAGCGGGCCGATGCGCTGGACCGCCGACGAGAACACGTCCATGTCGATGTCGGGCGCGGCAAACACCACGGCGCCGATCTTGCCCGTGACGGTGTCGCCGTATTTCGCATAGAGCTGACGCAGGCTTTCGAGCGTTAGCATCGTTCCCATGCTGTGCGCGACGATGTGCACGCGCCCCGCCCCGGGTGCCGACACCAGGGCGGAGAGCACGCGCTCAAATTCGTCGCGCGACCACATCGCGCTGTCGCGGTCATAGGCGTAGTCGAACAGTCCGTCCCTGGACGGCCATGAGAACGCGATTGTCCGTCCGCGGAACCGGATCCGTTCCGAGAGATGGGCGGCGTCCAATACGGCCGTCTCGAATGTCTGCTTGAAGCCGTGCACATAGATCAGCACGTCCCCTCCGCCGGCCTCGGCAGCGAGATCGCCGGCATCGGCCGACACCGGCTCGAGCCGGTCGAGGCGCCAGTCGCCGATTCCGACCGAGGCGAGAGAAAGGCGGCTCTCGTCCGGCGCCACCAGCCTGGCGCGCGCGATCGTCATGCGCGTCGCACGCTCCGGCCCGAACCAGGGTTTTGCGCGACCGCCGCTCACGGGCTTGCGCGTGGTGGCGACGAGAACTGTGGGATCGACCGAGAGCGACGATGCGTCATAGCGCGCGCCTGTCGCACCCAGCCCGGCGCATCCGCCGAGCGCGAGCGCGCTGCCGGCCGACATGAGCCCGCCGAGCAGAGCTCGACGCGACATCGATGAATTTGCTTGAAGTGGATTTCGGCCTATCACTGGGAACCTTGGAACTTTGCCCCCGATTGCGCTGCCCCGTCAGCTCCCTGAATGACAATGGGGGCGAGATGACGGCGGCGCGCAGAATAGGTTGAGGTCCCGGCGAAACCATCGCCAGCCTTCCACGCGATGGCGAAAGAGAGGGCCGTCTAGTCCTCGATGCTGATCTCTTCCTCCTACGTTCAATGTGGGAGTAGAGCCGAGTTTCGCCGCGAGCAAAACACCCAGGGCCACTGTCAACCCCTCTACCAAAAAATATTCCACTTTACCGAAATTCGGATTTATCGTACTTGTCGGCCATCCCAGCCCACCAAAGGGGCGGTCGTACGTCGTTTCGAGCGCGGGCTGGGAGTTGCGATGGACGCGGGCGGCCATAAAGGCGGAGCTTGCGCGTGCAGGGCGAGATCACCTCGTGAGCATGCGTGACCCGCAAAGACGAACGGCGCCTCTCGCGTACGGCGAAACCGCGTGGTCCTGGCCGTCGTTGCTACGGTCAAGCCTCTTGCGGAGATGCCAGCGAGCCCGACCGGGCAGACTGCATCATCCAATTCGCGGGGCGAGGGAGGCCAAAGGAAAGGTCGGCTCCCGGGAGAGCGCGGCATAGGCCGTCAAACCCATCGCGCAGGGAAGGCCTGGTTTCGGCTGCCCTGTGTCTCCCCTGGGCATTGCGTGCGCATCTGTTCAGCACGGGGGGCTTTACGGGTGCCAGGCGGCGCCCGGCCTTCCCTGCGCCCTTTCCTTCGAGAGGGTGAGGAGAAAAGCATCACTCGGGTAAATCATGCCGCGAGGATGCGCGCGCTTGTCCGCGATCTGCCCGCCGGATGATCTTCCCTATGAGCATGCTGCGTCGGCTTCAGTGGAGGTGGTGGTCGCTTCCGGAATCTGCCTTGATGCGATTTCGAGGTGGAGGGAGTGACGATATGAGCGGCTTGGTGATCTCTGGCGGCCAGGTGGTGGATCCCGCGAGCGGGATGGATGCGATCGGCGACGTGGCGGTGGTGGATGGCAAGATTGCCGCGGTCGGCTCGTCGCTCGGCGGCGCCGAGCGGGTGATCGACGCCACCGGGCTCGTGGTTGCCCCCGGCTTCATCGATCTGCACGCGCACGGCCAGTCGATTCCCGCCGACCGCATGCAGGCGTTCGACGGCGTCACGACCACGCTCGATCTCGAGGCCGGCGTGCTGCCGGTCGGGTCCTGGTACGAGCGCCAGGCGAGAAAAGGCCGCGTGCTGAATTACGGCGCCGCCACCAACTGGGCGTTCGCGCGCATCGGCGCGATGACGGGCTCCAACGCCGAGAGCTCGCTGGAGGCGTTCGGCAACGCCATGCGCGACCGCCGCTGGATGGACAATGTCGCGACCGACGCCGAGGTCTCGGGCATTCTCGAACGTCTTTCGCGCGGGCTGAACGAAGGCGGTATCGGCATCGGCATTCTCAATGCTTACGCGCCGGGCGCCGGCGTGCAGGAGCTGACCGCGGTCTGCCAGCTCGCCGCAGCCAAGGACGTGCCGACTTTCACCCATGTCGCCTTCATGTCGCGGATCGACCCCGAAAGCGCGGTGGAAGCCTATATCCGCCTGATCGGCTATGCCGGCGCGACCGGCGCGCACATGCACATCTGCCATTTCAACTCGTCGAGCAAGACCGACGTCGAACGCTGCCGCGTGCTGATCGCGAAAGCGCAAGCACAGGGCCTGCCGATCACGGTCGAAGCCTACCCCTACGGCACCGGCTCGACCGTGCTGGCCGCCGCCTTCTTCAGCGATCCCGAATTCGTCGAGCGCAACGGCACCGGTTACGATTCCGTGCAGCGCGTCACCGACGGCTATCGCTTCCACGACCGCGAGGAGCTGTTGAAGGCGCAGGCGGAAGAGCCGTCCTCGCTGGTGCTTTGGCACATCCTCGACACCGAGCACAACGCGCATCACCGCGACCTGCTCGACATGTCGGTGCTGTATCCCGGCGGCGCGATCGCCTCCGACGCGATGCCGTGGACGACGTCGGACGGCAAGACCTACACCGGCGACGCCTGGCCGCTGCCCGACGATGCCACCTCGCATCCGCGCTCGGCGGGCTGCTTCACGAAATTCATCCGCGAATGGGTGCGCGAGCGCAAGACCGTCTCGCTGCTGGAAGGCGTGCGCAAATGTGCGCTGATCCCGGCGGAAATCCTGTCGCAGAGCACGCCCGCGATGCGCGCCAAGGGCAGGCTTGCCAAGGACGCCGATGCCGATATCGTGGTGTTCGATTACGAAAAGCTCTCGGACCGTGCGACCTTCACGGCGATGAACCGCCCGTCCGAAGGCGTGCGGCATCTGGTCGTCAGCGGCCAGCCGCTGATCAGCGACGGCATTCTCGATGTCGCCGCGCGGCCGGGCAAACCCGTGCGCCGTCCCGTCGTCGAGGGCTGAGTCATGCCGGTCCCCATTCTCCTGGTGGCGGGCTTTCTGGGGGCGGGCAAGACCACGGTCGTCAATCATCTGCTGGCGCATGCGGAGGGACGGCGCATCGCCGCAATCGTCAACGATTTCGGCGCCATCAACATCGATGCGGAGTTGATCGCGGGCGCGAGCGACGGCGTGGTCAGCCTCGCCAATGGCTGCATCTGCTGCTCGCTCGAAGGCGATCTCCTGCGCACGCTCTCGACGCTGCTGCGCCGCGATCCGAGACCCGACTATATCGTGATCGAGACCAGCGGTGTCGCCGACCCCTCCGATATTGTCCGCAATCTCATGGACCCCGTGATTCTGCTCGAGGCGCCGCTGGAGACAGTGCTCTGCGTGCTGGACGCTGGCACGCCGCCGTCAGCTCTGGACGACGCGCTCCAGCGCTCGCAGCTCCGCGTCGCCGACATCGTGGCGCTCAGCAAGCTCGATCTGGCGGACGAGGGCGCGGGTGCGCGAATGCGTGCGGCCATTCGCGCCCAGCGCGTTCCCGCCGTGGTGGTCGATGCGAAGCATGGCGAAATTCCGTCCGCGCTGCTGTTCCCCGCGCATGTCGCTCGCGCGCAAGCGCCGCGCGAGCCCGGTCCGAAACGGCCGGCAGAGGACCGCTTCGAGACGCTGAGCTGGACCTCGGAGCGCCCGCTCTCGCTACCGCGCTTGCAGCAGGCGATCGGCAAGCTGGCGCCGAAGCTGGCGCGTGCAAAAGGCCTGTTCGAGACGGTCGAGCAGCCGGGCCGCCAGATGGTGTTTCAATTTGCCGCCGGCCGCGCCACGCTCGCCCCGGGCGATGTGTCCGCACCGGGGGTGCCACGCGCGCGGATCGTCTTCATCGCCGAGCTCGGGCTGCTCTCGCGCGCCGAGCTCGACGGCATCATGGCGGCGTGCGTTGCGGATTGAAACCGGAGCCAACTCACGCAAATTGCGCCAGCCCATGTCCGACCGACCAGTTCTCCTTGGGCGCATCGAGCACGTTCACGAACACGTCCTCGGGCCGGATGCCGGGGCTTTCGCCGAGACGATCCGCGACGCAGCGATAGAGCGCCTTCTTCTGCTCGGCGGTCCGCGAAGCGAATACGGTGATCTGGATCAGCACCGCATCGTCGCTGCGCACGACGCCGTAGGCGTTGCCGCAGCGGAAGTTCGCGCGCTCATGCTCGGTGATGGCCATGAAGGCGTCGCCGTCGGGCACGTCAAGCGCTTCCCGCATGGCGCCATAAAGCCCGTCGAGAATCGCCTGCCGGTAGGCTTCAGACTTGCCGGCGCGCATGGCGATATGAAGCAGAGGCATGGTTGGTCCCTTTGCATGCGGGCCGATCCGGCAAGGCGAATGTACGCCGCCGGCTCGGCCCATTGACGAAATGGGCTATCAATTCCGATCAGTTTTTGACACGATGTCTAGAAAGCACGTTCTTGACATCGTGTCAAATACTGCAGGAGCAGAGTTTGCGGCCACGTGAATTCGATCATGACGAGGTCCTGCGCATCGCGTTCGACCAGTTCTGGCGCAACGGCGTGCGCGGCACTTCGCTGTCGGACATCGCGCGCGATGCCGGCGTCCAGCGCGGCAGCCTCTACAATGCTTTCGGCAGCAAGGAGGCATTGTTTCTGCAGGCGTATGAACGCTATGCCGGGGATTATCTTGCGGCGCTGCAGAAGGCGCTCGCGACGGGCTCGTTGCGCAAGCGCCTCACCGCGTTCTTCGATCTGACCATCAGCAATTTTCGCGCAGGCAAGCCGTCGCGGGGATGTCCGACCACGCGCGGCTTGATGGAGCTCGGCTCGGCCGAAAGCGAAGGGCTCGACGAAGAAGCGCGCCAGGCCTTTGCGAGCCTCATTGCGCGCATCACCGCACTGGTTGAGGACACGTTGTCGGCAGGCGCGGCGCGGGGCGAGTTCAACGGCGATCCCGCGGCCGCGGCGCTGCACATCATCACCGTGACGCGCGGCCTCGCGGTGCTCGAACGTGCCTTCGGCGACGAGCCGCAGCTGCGCAAGATCGCCGCGCACACGATCGATCTCGTGCTGAGCAGGAAGGGCGCCTAAGCCTCAGCACAGTGCAAGCGCGTTGACCGCGCGTGTCGCCGCATCTTCCTTGCCGGAGCCGACCAGCTGGCCGACGATGGATTCGAGCTCGCCCGGCTGCTTGCGGCGCGCGACCGCCAGCAGCTGCATCAATTCGGCCTCGTCCTTCGACAGGCGACGGCAGGACGGCGGCATGAAGCACAGATCGCACGGCCGGCCACTGCGCAGGATTCTGACGAGTGCGGCAGCCCGCGCCACCAGCAGCGGACTGTCGGAGATGCCCGGCGCCTCGTCGGCAAAGCGATAGGCCGCTTCCCAGCAATCCGACGCGCCGGTGGTATAGGCCGCCCCGATGAACCGGAACAACGACAGCGCGACGCGGCAGAAGTCATCGTAGCTCTCGACGCAGGGACGCGCCGCAAGCGCGGCCTGAAGCGGACAGAGCCGCGGCTGGCCGGCGTTCGGGATCGTGACAGAACCGCAAATATCCGGGGGCATGAACGATCTCGTCAGTGTAATGTCGGGCTTCCGACGAGCCAGCTCTTCATCGCCATGGTCCGGTCGTGGTCGAAAGACCGCAGCTGCCGGTCGGGCAGGATGAGACCCGCCATGCGGAAGATCGTCGCGAGCCCGCGCACGGGCGCGAGCGCCCAATCGGCGCCGACCGGCGGCAGCCAGCTCTCGAATTGTTCGCGCACGATGTCGATGCGATCCTGTTGTGCCGCGGCGACGGCGTGCAAAATGCCCTGCTCGCTGTCCGACACGCGCGGACAGGTCGGGCAGTGCACCTCGATGGCGGTGTGGGCCGTGCAGGCGAAGATCTCGATGATGGATTCCAGCGAGTGCACGGCATCGCCCACGCGAAAATGGTCGTACACCTCTTTGATGTCGGCTGCGGTAGGAACCGCGCCTCCGCTGCGGGCCTTGGCGCGGAAGCCCCAGATGAAGAGCCGTTCGGCCGCGCTCAGCGCCGGCAGGTCCAACGACCGGTGTTGTATCGATTGATGCATGGAGCCTCTGGCGTCTGCAGCGCGCACGCCGCCTTTGATCTGCGCTATCGTTCCGCCAGAGCGTCTCGCAAGTCAACGCTCGCGGGCGCGATATCGAGGTGTTCTAGAATTGCAATCAGGATTTCGCATCAGAGCCGAGTGACGAACGCCGTAAAAACACGTTGAACGAATCCAATCTTGAATCCTTCGAACCGTACCATGTTGCCGAAGATGCCATGGAAAGGCGCGGCGCGGGGTTCGATTTACGACGCCTTAAGCCGATCAAGTCATACCGGGCCTATTCGGGCGATGGTCGAATTGCCTCAGACATTGATTTCATGCGGCGCTCGCGTGTTGCTGCGCCCCGTCTCCAGAGAGAACGACTGTGCTGAACCAGATCTCGATCCGTACCAAGCTCTTGAGTGCCGTCCTGGCGATGGCGGTGGCGATCTGCTGCGTGACCGGTATTGCGTTGTGGTCGATGTACCAGCGGATGTACCAGGACAGGGTGAACGTCCTGAAGGCCATGGTCGACGCCGGCTACAGCCTTGCGGAAAAGTACGAGGCCGCGGCCGTGGCGGGCCAACTGACCCGCGAGGACGCACAGGCGCGCTTCAAGGACGCGTTGCTGAAGATTCGCTATTCCGGCGACGAATATCTGTTTGCCCATACCTACGATCAGGTCGGCTTCGCCCATCCAAGCCCCAAGCTGATGGGCAAGGACGTCTCCGGCATCAAGGACAGCAACGGTGTTCCCGTCATCCCGGCTCTGCTCGACATCGTGCGCAAGCAGAACGAAGGCACCTACGCCTATGACTGGCCGTTGCGGCAGGACGATCCGAAGACGGCGGTGAAGCTGTCCTACGTCAAGGGTTTCGCGCCCTGGAAGGTCTTCATCGGAACGGGCGTGTTCGTGAACGACATCTGGACCGACTTCATGGCGATGGTCTGGAAGATCGTCGGCATCATTGCGCTGCTCGCGCTTCCGGCGATCGGGCTCGTCGGCCTCGTCGGCTTTGCTGTCAGCCGCAGCATCCGCGGCGTCAGCGCCGCGATGCAGGCGCTGGCTGACGGCGATCTGTCGATCGACCTGCCCGAAGCGAAGCGGGCCGACGAAGTCGGGCAGATGGCGCGCGCGACGACATATTTCCGCGACCGGATGGCGGAGAGCGAAAAATTGCGCACCGAGCAGGAGAGATTGCGCTTGGACACCGCAGCCCAGCGCAAGCAGGACATGTATCGTCTCGCCGACGATTTCGAGCACGCGATCGGTGCGATCATCGAGACGGTGTCGCAGGCCGCCGGCAACCTCGAGAGCTCCGCGGGCACCCTGACCTCGACCGCCGACAGGTCGCAGGACCTTGCCAGGACGGTGACCGCCGCCTCCGGCGAAGCCTCGACCAACGTCCAGTCGGTCGCGGCGGCGACCGAGGAGCTCAGCTCCTCGATCACGGAGATCAGCCGGCAGGTGCAGACGTCGGCCCGCATGGCCGGCGATGCCGTCGCGCAGGCGCACAAAACCAACGAGCGGGTCAACGAGCTGGCGCGGGCTGCCAGCAGCATCGGCGACATCGTCGCGCTCATCAACGGGATCGCGGCACAGACCAATCTACTGGCGCTCAACGCCACCATCGAGGCTGCGCGCGCCGGCGAAGCCGGTCGCGGCTTCGCCGTGGTCGCCTCGGAGGTGAAGCTGCTGGCGGAGCAGACCGCCAAGGCCACCGGCGAGATCAGCGAGCAGGTCAGCGGGATGCAGGCGGCGACCGGCGAGTCCGTCGCGGCAATCAAGGAGATCGGCGACACCATCGGCGGCCTTTCGGAAATCGCCTCCGCCATCGCCGCGGCGGTGGAGGAGCAGGGCACGGCGACGCTGGAGATTTCGCGCAACGTCCAGCAGGCCGCGCACGGAACGCGACAGGTGTCCACGGGCGTCGCCGACGTGCAGCGTGGGGCGTCCGAGACCGGGGCGGCATCGTCCCAGGTTCTGTCCGCAGCACGCTCGCTCGCCGCCGACAGCGCAAGCCTGAAGCAGAAGGTCAGCTCCTTCCTCACCTCTGTCCGCGCGGCCTGAGGGAGGCCTGAATTCCGGGAACCGGAATGCTTAAGGCTTTGCTAAGGGGATCGGGATAAATTGGCATGTCTGTACCGCCAATTTTGCGAGCTCCGATGATTTTCTCCCGCATCAGTTTCAAGCTGGTCCTCATTGTCGGCATCAGCCTGCTCGGCATGATCGCGCTGGCGCCGATCGCCCTGTCGACCGTGCGTAGCCAGATGGTTGCCGACCGTCAGGCCAAGACGCAGCACATGGTCGATGTCGGCTACGGCATTCTCGCCCACTATCAGAAGCTCGAGAGCGAGGGGAAACTGCCGCGCGAGCAGGCCCAGGCCGCCGCCATGGCCGAGATCAAGAGCCTGCGCTACGACAAGGTCGAGTATTTCTGGATCAATGACATGACCCCCAAGATGGTCATGCATCCGATCAAGCCGGAGCTCGACGGCAAGGATCTGTCCGGCATGAAGGATCCCGCCGGCAATGCATTGTTCATGGGCTTCGTTGACGTCGTCAAGAAGCAGGGCGCCGGCTTCTATGGCTATCTCTGGCCCAAGCCCGGCTTCGACCAGCCGGTCGGGAAAATCTCCTATGTGAAGGGCTTTGCGCCCTGGGGCTGGATCATCGGCACCGGCATCTATCTCGACGACGTCGACGCCGTGTTCCGCCAGAACGCGATGACGTTCGGCTACGTCTGCCTCGCCGTGCTGTTTCTGGTTCTCGGCGCCTCGTTCCTGATCGGACGCAGCGTCACCCGGCCGCTGGCCACGATCACGGCGCTGACCGAGCGCCTCGCCGCCGGCGACAGCGCTTTCGAGGTGCCCTACACCGACCGCAGCAACGAAGTCGGTGCGCTTGCCAAGGCACTCGCCGTGTTCAAGGACAATGCGTCGGCCGTGGGCCGGATGCATGCCGAGCAGGAAGAGATGAAGCACAAGGCCGACGACGAGAAGCGCAAGGCGATGGCCGATCTCGCCGGCAAGTTCGAGGCGAGCGTCCAGGCCGTCGTCCGCGACGTCTTCAACGAGGCGCGCGCGATGCAGCAGGCCGCGCAGGGCATGTCGGAGACCGCGAACAAGGCGAGCGACCGCGCGAGCTTCGTCGCCACGGCCTGCCAGCAGGCGTCGAGCAACGTGCAGACGGTCGCTTCCGCGGCCGGCGAGCTGTCGTCCTCGATCTCGGAGATCAGCCAGCGGGTCGCGCAGGCCGCGACCGTGGCCGACAAGGCCGCCGCCGACGGTCAGCGCACCAACGACACCGTGCAGGGGCTGGCTGCGGCTGCGCACAAGATCGGCGAGGTCATCGACCTCATCAACCAGATCGCCTCGCAGACCAATCTGCTCGCGCTCAACGCCACCATCGAGGCGGCGCGGGCCGGCGAAGCCGGCAAGGGCTTTGCGGTGGTCGCGAGCGAAGTGAAGTCGCTGGCGAGCCAGACCGCGAAGGCGACCGACGAGATCGGCGCGCAGATCACCGCGATCCAGGCCGAGACCAATCAGGTCGTCGGCAACATCGAGAGCATCCGTGCCACCATCATGGAGGTCAACGAGATCTCCTCGTCGATCGCCGCCGCGGTCGAGGAGCAGGGCGCCGCGACGCAGGCGATCGCCCACAGTGTGCAGGAGGCGGCTTCCGGCACCGACCAGGTCTCGCAAAACATCTCCGGCGTGACCGATGCGACCGCAGAGACAGGGCAGGCCGCCGGCCTCGTGCTGCAGTCGAGCGGCCGCCTGACCCAGAAACTGCAAACCCTCGAGAACGAGGTCAGCGTCTTCGTCGCGGGCGTCCGCGCCGCGTAACGAAACGCGCTGCACCTTCCTGGTATTTCCGCGTCGCGGCATCGGCTGCGGCGCGGATGCTGTTTTCCTTGACATGACCTCTGCCGTGCTCGACGTGTAATGACGTCGAGCGACGGCACGTGCGTGCCTGCGCGAAGAAAAAAAGCAGCACGGGAAGACGTCATGAGCGCAGGCCTCAACGAACAGGACTACCTCGCCACCTTGCGCGGCCTGTGGGACAAGGCCTGGCCGAAGGGCCTGCCGCGTTCGCCGAACTACCTGCACGGCGAAGTTCCCTTGACGGAATATCTGCGCGCCTGGGCGAAGCGCAGCCCCGAACGTCCCGCGGTGATCTTCTACGGCCACGTCACGACCTATGCGGATCTCGACCGGCAGAGCGACCGCTTCGCGGCGCTGCTGGCGGCCAAGGGCGTGCGCAAGGGCGATCGCGTCGCCGTCTTCCTGCCGAACTGTCCGCAATTCCACATCGTGTTCTTCGGCATTTTGAAGCTCGGTGCGATCCACGTTCCGGTCAGCCCGCTGTCGCGCGCGTTCGAGCTGTCTTACGCGCTCAACGACAGCCAGGCTGAGGTGATCGTGTCGCTGGACCAACTCATGCCCGTCATCGAGCAGGTCAGGGGCGAGGTACGTCTGCGCGAAATCATCGTCACCAGCTTTGCCGACGTCGTGCCGACAACGCCCGCGTTCCCCGTTCCGGACTCGATCCGCACGCCGCGCGTTGCGGTGCCGGGCTCGACCGATCTGTTGCCCGCGCTTGCGGCGATGCCCGCGTCACCGCCGCTGCCGCCGCCCGGACTCGATGATGTTGCCGCGCTCAACTACACCGGCGGCACCACCGGCATGCCCAAGGGCTGCGTCCATACCCATGGCGACATGGTCTACACGGCCGCGGCCAATTACGGCATCTCGATGCCGCCCGGCGAGAGCAGCGTGTTCCTGTCGTTCTTCCCGGAGTTCTGGATTGCGGGCGAGAACTCTGGACTGATCTTCCCGCTGTTCTCCGGCGCCACGCTGGTCCTGCTCGCGCGCTGGGACGCCGTCGGCGCGATGGCCGCGATCGACAAGTACAAGGTGACCATGACCGCGATGCCGGTCGACAGCGCGGTCGAACTGATGGACCATCCACGCTTTCGCGAGTTCGATCTGTCGTCCTTGACGCAGGTCCGCGTCGTCTCCTTCGTCAAGAAGCTCAATGCCGACTACCGCAAGCGCTGGAAGGATCTCACCGGCACGATCCTGATGGAGGCGGCCTGGGGCATGACGGAGACCCACACCTCCAACACCTTCACGGCAGGCTTCCAGGACGACGATTTCGATCTCAACAACCAGCCGATCTTCGTCGGCCTGCCGGTTCCCGGCGCAGAGTTCAAGATCACGGATTTCGAGACCGGCGCGCTGCTGCCGCTTGGCGCCGAAGGCGAGATCCGCGTGCGGACGCCCTCGCTGCTCAAGAGCTACTGGAACAAGCCGGAGGCGACCGCCGAGTCGCTCGTCGACGGCTGGCTGCGCACCGGCGATATCGGCGCCATCGACAAGGACGGCTTTCTGCACTTCCTCGGCCGCCGCAAGGAGATGCTGAAGGTCAAGGGCATGAGCGTGTTTCCGCCGGAGATCGAGGCCCTGCTCGGCCAGCATCCGAAGGTGTTGGGCTCGGGCGTGGTCGGGCGGGACGATCCCGACAAGGGCCAGGTGCCGGTGGCTTATATCCAGCTCAAGCCGGAGGCGGTCGGCACCATCTCCGCGGAAGACCTGCGCGCCTGGTGCGCCGAACGCATGGCCGTCTACAAGGTTCCGGAAGTGCGTATGATCGACGCCCTGCCGCTGACGGCGACGGGCAAGGTGAAGAAGCAGGACCTCAATCCCAATGTGCCTCCTGCCGTCTGAATGAGAGAGACGATGTCGTTCAAAAAGCTCCTGATCGCCAATCGCGGCGAGATCGCCATCCGCATCGCGCGCGCCGCCGCCGATGCCGGCATCGCGACGGTCGCGATCCATCCGGCCGACGACGCGCTGTCGCTGCACGTGCGTGTAGCCGACGACGCGATCGAAATCCCCGGCCGCGGCGCCCGGGCCTATCTCGACATCGAGGCGGTGGTGACGGCGGCGAAGAGCGCCGGCTGCGATGCCGTCCATCCCGGCTATGGCTTCCTCAGCGAGAACGCGGCGTTTGCTAAGGCCTGCGCCGACGCAGGCCTCACTTTCGTCGGACCGAAACCGGCTGCACTCGAATTGTTCGGCGACAAGGTCGCGGCACGGCAACTCGCAAAACGTTGCGGCGTCCCCATCATCGCCGGCACCAGCGGGCCATCGAGTCTCGAAGAGATCACGGCGTTCTTCACCTCGCTCGGCAGCAGCGCGGCCATTGTCATCAAGGCGATGGCCGGCGGCGGTGGGCGCGGCATGCGCGTGGTGGAGAGCGCGGCCGATCTCGCGGAGGCCCATGCGCGCTGCCAGTCGGAAGCCAAGGCCGCCTTCGGCTTCGACGGCGTCTATGCCGAGCGCCTGATCCGGCAGGCGCGCCATATCGAGGTGCAGATCATCGGCGACAAGCATGGCGCGATCTCGCATCTCTGGGAGCGTGAATGCACCATCCAGCGCCGGCACCAAAAGCTGGTCGAGGTCGCCCCGAGCCCCTCGCTGAGCGATTCCCTGCGTGGCCGCATCATCGAGGCGGCGAGGCAGCTTGCGACGGCGGCCTCTTACGACAATCTCGGCACGTTCGAATTCCTGGTCGACGGCACCGCCGAGGACAGTTTTGCCTTCATCGAGGCCAATCCCCGGCTGCAGGTTGAGCACACCGTGACTGAAGAGGTGCTCGGGCTCGATCTTGTCCGCGCCCAGCTCGCGGTCGCCGCGGGCGCGACGCTGGCTTCGCTCGGCATCGCGCAAGGGTCGATCCCGAAGCCGCGCGGCCATGCCATGCAGCTCCGCGTCAACATGGAGACGCTGGACGCCGGCGGCGCGACGCATCCGACCGGCGGCGTGCTCGCCGTGTTCGAGCCGCCGTCGGGGCCCGGCGTCCGCGTCGACAGTTTCGGCTATGCCGGCTACAAGACCAGCGCGGCCTTCGACTCGCTGCTGGCAAAAGTCATCGTGCATACGCCGGGCGAAGCCTGGCACGACGTCGTCGCCAAGGCGTCGCGCGCCCTGCGCGAATTCCGGATCGACGGCGTCGTCACCAACATCGCCTTCCTCCAGGCGGTGCTCGCGCATCCAGATTTCAAGACCAACCGCATCGCGACCGACTTCATCGATCGCAACATCGCAAAGCTCGTCGATGCCGCCGATGGGGCGGCCAAGCCGCTTTACTTCGCCGCGACCGAGCAAAGCGGCGGTCACGGTATCGAAGCGCATGTCGCACAGGTCGTGCCCGAAGGCACGGTGATGGTCGCAGCTCCCCTGCAGGGCACCATCGTCACCATCCAGGTCAAGGAGGGCGAGATCGTGCGCCCCGGCCAACAGCTCGCCGTGATCGAATCCATGAAGATGGAGCATCTCGTCATGGCCGAGCAGGGCGGTCGTGTCATGAAGCTCGTGGCCGGCGATGGCGTCACGCTGCTGCATGGCGAAGCCATCATGTATCTGGAGCCGCTCGACGTTGCGGCCGACCACACGGCTGCGGAGGCCGACGTCGATCTCGACCACATCCGCCCCGACCTCGCCGAGCTGATCGCCCGTCAGGCCAACACGCTTGACGAAAATCGCCCGGCCTCGGTCGAGCGTCGCCGCAACACCAACCAGCGCACCGCGCGCGAGAACGTCGCGCAACTCGTCGACGAAGGCTCGTTCATGGAGTATGGCAGCCTCGCGATCGCGGCGCAGCGGCGCCGGCGCAAGCTCGACGACCTCATCAAGAACACACCGGCCGACGGCCTCGTCATGGGTGTCGCCACAGTGAATGGCGAGAAGTTCGGGCCCGAAGGCGCGCGCTGCATCGTCGTGGCCTACGACTACACCGTGCTCGCGGGCACGCAGGGCCATATGAACCACAAGAAGATTGACCGCATGCTGACGCTGGCGGAAGACTGGCGCGTGCCGCTGGTGTTCTACGCCGAGGGCGGCGGCGGCCGGCCCGGCGACACCGACCGGCTCGGCATGACCGGGCTCGACGGCCCGTCCTTCGTGCAATTCGCAAGGCTGTCCGGCCTCGTCCCGGTCGTGGGCGTGGTCTCCGGCTATTGTTTCGCCGGCAACGCTGCGATGCTCGGCTGCTGCGACGTCATCATTGCGACCAGGAACGCCTCGATCGGCATGGGCGGTCCCGCCATGATCGAAGGCGGCGGGCTCGGCGTCTATCATCCGGCCGAGGTCGGCCCGGTCTCGTTCCAATCGCCGAACGGCGTCATCGACATCCTGGTCGAGGACGAGGAAGAGGCAACGCGCGTCGCGCAAAAATACCTGTCCTATTTCCAGGGCGCGGTGACGGATTGGGAAGCGACCGACCAGCGTCTGCTGCGCCGCGCGATCCCCGAGAATCGCTTACGCGTCTACGACATCCGCAGCGTGATCGATCTGGTCGCCGACAAGGACAGCGTGCTGGAGCTGCGCCGCGACTACGGCGTCGGCATGATCACCGCGCTGATCCGCATCGAGGGCAAGCCGTTCGGCCTGATCGCGAACAATCCGCGCCATCTCGGCGGCGCAATCGATGCCGATGCCGGCGACAAGGCCGCGCGCTTCCTGCAGCTTTGCGACGCCTTCGACCTCCCCATCGTCTCGCTCTGCGATACGCCCGGCTTCATGGTCGGCCCCGAGGCCGAAAAGACCGCGATCGTCCGCCACGTCTCGCGCATGTTCGTGACAGGCGCGAGCCTCACCGTGCCGCTGTTCGGCATCGTGCTGCGCAAGGGCTATGGCCTCGGCGCGCAGTCGATGATCGGCGGCGGTTTCCACGCCTCGTTCTTCACCGCGGCCTGGCCGACCGGCGAGTTCGGCGGCATGGGCCTGGAGGGCTATGTCCGCCTCGGCTTCCGCAAGGAGATGGAGGCGATCGCCGATCCCGAAGAGCGCGAGACGTATTACCGCAACAAGGTCGCCGAGCTCTATGCCAACGGCAAGGCGGTCTCGATCGCCTCGGTGTTCGAGATCGACAACGTCATCGACCCCGCCGAGACGCGGCGCTGGATCATGGCAGGCTTGCGGTCCGTGCCGAAGCCGCCGGCCAGGGCGGGGAAAAAGCGGCCGTGTATCGATACGTGGTGAGGGCGGTGCAGCAATAGCTCCTTTCCGGTTCCCGATTGACATCCCCGCCTGTGGTGCCAGACTTTGCACAATAATACAGGGTGGAGACGTCCGCGATGGCCAGCCTTTCGGCCTCGAACCATGTCGCCCGTGTCTTGTCCGTCGCCAATCATGTGGCCGACGTCGACGCCTCCTCGCGCATTGCCAATTCCTGGCGGCGCTCCCTGATCAGCCACAAGCTCGATCCCGCCCGCCGGGGACCGCCGCAGACCCTCACCGAAGCCGAGGTTCGGCATGTCGCCGAACCGATGGAGGAGACGATCCAGCTCGCCACCTCCGAGCTCGAGGATCTCGCGCGCGTGCTGCGGGACGCCGGCTATTGCGTCAATCTCGCCGATGCCAACGCGACCATGCTGTTCAGCCGCTTGCCGGGCGAGGCCGACACCGAGATCTTCCTGCGCTGGAAGGTCTATACCGGCTCGAATTTTTCGGAGGCCCAGGAAGGCACCAACGGGCTCGGCACCTGCCTTGCCGAGCAAAAGCCGATCCTGGTTCATCGCGACGAGCACTTTCGCGAGCAGTGGGGCATCTTCTCCTGTGCGGTGACGCCGCTGTTCGATGCTGCCGGCCGCATCGCCGGCGCCGTCAACATCACCTCGTGTCGTGACGACCTCAGCCGCGCCGCGCACCAGCTTGCGCTCGCGGTCGCGATGCAGGCCACGCGCCGCATCGAAGGCGCGATCTTTCGCGAGCATTTCCGCAACGCTTGGATCGCCACCGTGCCGGGCGATGGCGGCAGCGGCCTCGTCGCCTATGACGATGATCGTCGCGTTGTCGGCGCATGCCAGTCCGCGCGCGCCCTGCTGGGCCTCACCGACGGTTTGATTGCGTCCGGCATCGACCTGTCCCGCTACGTCAAGTTCGATCACCACGCTGTGCGCGGTGCGGACGACATCGTCCAGCTGCGCCGCGCCGACGGCAGGCCGTTGGGGCAGGGCCGGATCGCGCCGCCCCAGCGCGCGCGGCCGCTCATCAGGCGCCGCGATCCGCCCGTCGATCGTTTCGATGCGCTGCATAGGCTCGCGGGCCGCGATCCCGGGCTGATCAGAAGCGTGAAGCGGCTCGGGGCCGTCGTCGATCACGACCTGCCGGTGCTGCTGCAGGGCGAGACCGGCGTTGGCAAGGATGTGTTCGCGCGCGCCATTCATGCGGCGAGCCACCGGGCACGCAACAATTATGTCGCGCTGAATTGCGCGGCGATGCCGGAGAGCCTGATCGACGCCGAGCTGTTCGGCTACGAGGCCGGCGCCTTCACGGGCGCGCGCCGCGACGGCTCGAAGGGCCTGATCGTGCAGGCCGACGGCGGCACGCTGTTCCTCGACGAGATCGGCGACATGCCGATCGCGCTGCAGACGCGACTGCTCCGCGTCCTGGAGAACCGCGAGGTCTGGCCGCTCGGTGCGCTCAAGCCCGTCGCCGTCGACATCCGCCTGATCAGCGCCACCCACCGCGATCTCGGCCGCCTGGCGGAAGAGGGCGCCTTCCGCGCCGATCTCTACTTCCGCCTGCGCGGCATGGAGGTGCGGCTGCCGCCCTTGCGCGAGCGGGCGGATCGGGACGACATCATCCGCCAGATCGCGCGCGAGGAGGCGCCGGGCTGCAGGCTCTCGGACGAGGCGAGGTCGCAGTTGGCGGGCTACCCGTTTCCCGGCAACATGCGCCAGCTTCGCCACGTGCTGCGGCTCGCAGGCTGCACCGCGGAGAGCGGCGTGATCACCGATGCCGATCTCGATCTACCGCCGTTCGGGGGATGCGCGGAGCCTGATCTCGAAGCAGCCGAGCGCGCCACGATCGTCGACGCGCTGCGCAAGCATGGTGGCCGCGTGACGGAAGCGGCACGCGCGCTGAAGCTGAGCCGTGCGACGCTGTATCGCAAGATCAAGCAGCTGAAGATCGAGACGGCGCAGTAGCGTTCAGCCCGATCTATCCCCGGTTCAACCGTTCGCGCAGAAATTCAATGAAGCGCTGCGTCTTTGCTGGAAGCAGTCTGGTCTCGGTGACAGCATAGATGGTCATGGGCAAGCCCTGCCATTGCGGCATGATGCGGCGCAGCCGGCCGGCTGCGACTTCGTCGGCGACGATTTCCTGCGGCACGAAGGTGATGCCCATGTCGAGCGTCGCGAGGCGGCGGAGCATGCCGATGCTGTTGAGGTGGAAACGGCCGCTGACGGGCGCCTCCACCGATTCCACTCCGTTGTGCAGCGTCCAACTGCTCACCCTCGTCTGGCAAAGGCATTGATGGCGCGCGAGATCTGTGGGTTCGCGTGGCTCACCATTGAGTTCGAGATAGCGCGGCGAGGCGTAGAGATAGCCATGCAGGCGGGCAAGCGGCCGGGCGATCATGTGGGAGGCCTGGGATTCTCCATTGCGGATCGCCAGATCGTATGGTTCCGCGACCAGGTCGACGCGTCGCGGCGTGAGGTCAAACTCGAAATCGACGCCGGGGTAGTGCTGTGCGAACTCGGTGATGACCGGCGCCAGATAAGTATTCGCGAAGTCCACCGGCAGTGAAACGCGCAACAGTCCGGTCGGGTGGGTCAGCATCTCGCCGAGTTGCTCATGGGCGAGGCGCGCTTCGTCGACGATACGCTTGCAACGTTCGAAATACAGCTGGCCGGCTTCCGTCAATTCGATCTTGCGTGTGGTCCGGTTCAGCAGGCGAAGACCGATCTCCTTCTCGAGCAGGCTGATCCGTCGCGACAGGGTCGAGTTTGGCATATCGAGCGTCGTGGCGGCGCCCCGGAAGCTTCGGGCTTTCACGACCTCCACGAAGAGCGCCATGTCGTTCAACAATTCCATTCAATTATTCCATAGATAGATCAATCATTCCCATCATATGGCATTTATTCCATCAAATAGAAGATCCATCTACCCTTCTCGATATCATCGAGAAGGAACACTCTATGAACCCGTTATTCGGTCCGGTCCGCCTCGGCGGCCTTGAGCTTCCGAACCGCCTGGTTATGGCGCCCATGACGCGTTCGCGCGCCGACGCGAATGGCGTTCCCGGCGAGCTTGCCGCCGAATATTACGCGCAGCGCGCCGGCGTCGGTCTGATCGTCACGGAGGGCACGCAGCCATCCGACGACGGTCAGGGCTATATGAACACACCCGGCATCTACACAGCCGCGCATGTCGCCGGCTGGCGCAAGGTCACTGATGCCGTGCACGACAAGGGCGGGCACATCTTCATTCAACTCATGCATGCCGGCCGCATGTCGCATCCCGACAACACGCTGCATCACCGGCAGGGCGTGGCCCCGTCTGCGATCGCACCGGGCGTGCCGATGTTCACGCCGAAGGGCATGCAGGACATTCCGCAGCCGCGGTCGCTCACGACCGACGAAGTGCGCCGAAGCGTCGCCGACTTCCGCGACGCCGGGCGTCTCGCCATTGCGGCAGGCGCTGATGGCGTCGAAATCCATGGAGCGAATGGTTATCTGGTGCAGCAGTTCATCGCGCCGAGCGCCAATACCCGCACTGATGCGTATGGCGGTTCAATCGAAAACCGCGCACGTTTCGCCATCGAGGTTGCGGCCGCCATCGCCAGGGAGATCGGTGCGGACAAGACGGCGATCCGCCTGTCACCGGGTATCACGATGTGGGGCATCAACGAAGGCGCCGAAGGACCGGACCTCTATCGCTATCTGGTCGGCGAGCTCGACAAGCTCTCGCTCGCCTATCTGCACATCATGCATCAGGGCGACGACGGTCTTTTGGCCGATCTCCGCAAGCTGTGGAGCGGCAAGCTGATCGTGAATAGGCCCGGGCGTCCGCGCGATCGTATCGGCTCAGACGTCGGCGCGGGACTGGCCGATCTGGAGGCCTACGGCCAGATGATCCTGGCCAATCCAGACCTCATCGCACGCCTGAAATCCGGTGCGCCCCTGAACGAGGCCGATCGGACCACGTTCTTCGGCGGTGCCGCGCGGGGCTACACCGACTATCCCGCATTGGGCGCGACGGCTGCCGTTTGAGGACGGCGGTCATCACATTCATCGGCCCGCACAGCGTCCGCGGTGCGGGCGTCTATTGTCATCAGTGTTGTGGCCGCGCCAATCTGCTCGGGTCGCGCATGTTGTTCGCCGTCGTGGAGCGGCTGACCAGCTTCATGATGGTTGAGCCCGACATTTATGCCGAGCGGCTGGTACCGCTGCTGGTGTCGCACGATCTCAATGGCCGCAGCGGCGCGATGTTCAACAACAAGGCGAAGGCCATCTTGTCGAGCCCGTCGTCGAAGGAGCCGACCTACGCGTCCGCGCTCATGGGAGCCTCAGACAAATTGCTTCGTCGCGCGATAGGGTGAAGTTCAGGAAAAATCACTCCAGCTCAGATGCCGTGAATCAAGGTCGCCCACTGTCACGGTGCCGCGGATCTCGCGAGGCGCGTGGAAGCTGCTGCGCAAGTACACCAGCGGCGCGGCTCGGTCGGAATGCGTTGCGCCGCGGACCTCGCCGATGAAGATCGAATGCGTCGTCGTCTCGAACTCCCGCGTCAGCACGCAGTCGAACGCGGCGACTGCGTCCGTCAGCACCGGCGCGCCTGTGACCCCGCGCGTCCACTGCCCGAAGGCAAAGCGGTCGTCGCCGTTGACGCCCTTCTGGCCGCTGAAGGTGAGCGCGAGCAGGGCGTGATCCTCGTGCAGGAAGTTGATCGCGAACGCGCCTTCCTCGCGGATGCGCGCATGGGCGCTGGCGTTGCGGTTGACGCAGACGATCAGCGAGGGCGGGCTGTCCGACAGCGAACAGGCCGAGGTCACCGTCAGGCCGGTGCGCTTGCCGTGCTCGGCCCCCACCGTCACCAGCGCCACGGCGCCGGCGCATTGGCGCATCGCCTGCTTGAAATCCTTCGTGTCGACGCTCACGCGGACATCTCCGAAAATGGAAGCGGGTGCGGCACGATTGCGCCGCACCCGCGATGCGTCAAGCCGCCTTCTTCGCGGAGCCGAGATGCGCAAGACGCGGCATCACCTCGTTCTTCAAGAGCGAGAGCGAGTGGTGCCAGGCTTCGGCCTTGTGCTTGTAGTCGAAGCCGAACACGCAGAGCACGCCGAAGCCGCCGACCTCGTCATAGATCTTCTCGATCTTCTCGGCGACCGTCGTCGGCGAGCCGACGATCCAGTTCCGCTTGGCGCAATATTCGACGGTGACGTCGCTATCGGGCACGTCGGGCGCGTGCTTCAGATAGTCCTTGAAGCCGAAATGGCCGAGCAGCGGCAGGAAGTACTCGCCCATCATCCGGCCCATCATGTCGCCGGTCGAGAGCCTCCAGGCCTCCTCGTCGGTGTCGGCGACGAACACCTCGCGCACGAGGCGCCAGTCCGCCCGGTTCGGCTTGCGTCCGGTCTTGGCCGCGCCGATCTCGACCGAATCCCAGTGGCTGCCCACATAGGCCGGGTTGAGGTTGAGGCTCATCGGGATGAAGCCGCGTTCGCCGGCGAGCTTCAGCGTGTCCGAGTTCTTCGAGAGGCCCGCGACACCGATCGGCGGATGCGGCGCCTGCAGCGGCTTGATGTGCGGCTTGAGGAAGTCGAACATCGTGTCCGGCTTGGTCACCGTCCAGAACTTGCCCTTGTAGGTCCAGGGCGCGGGATCGCTCCACATCTTCAGGATGATCTCCAGCGCCTCGCGCGTCATGTCGCGGTTCTGTCCGCTCATGCCGTCGACGTTGAACATCGCCCAGTCGCTCGGCAGCCCCGACGCGGCCACGCCGAAATTGAGCCGGCCCTCGGAGAGATGGTCCAGCATCGCGACGCGGTTGGCGAGCTCGGCCGGGTGATGATAGGGCAAGAGGAAGCCGCCCGGTCCGATGCGAAGTCTCTTGGTCTGCATCAAGGCCTGCGCGATCAACAGGTCCGGCGTGGGATTGGGTTCCCACGGCGCGGTGTGGTGCTCGCCGACCCAGGCCTCCTGGTAGCCGAGCTCGTCGAGCCAGCGCATGACCTGCAGGTCCCAGTCGTTCCCTTCCTTCAGGCCGCACTCCGGCGGATGCGAAGGCATCGTGAAATAGCCGATCTCCATGGGTTTCCTCATCTGATGTTGACGCGTCTTGGCGCGCGTTGACGGCGTTGAGTGGGGAAGGGTTCAGCAAGCGCTGTGCCAGCGCCTTGCAGCCTGAAATTGGCGAGAAAGGGCTGGTTTGCCCGCGCAATAGCCGGTATCTCGACGAACACCCGCAGGAGACCGTCTCATTGTCGCGAGACGGCGTCTTGCAGGTGAGACGTGAACTTGGCCGTGAGACGAGGACAGTTTCGCATGACCGAACCCGCTTATGTCGCGGTGGACTGGGGCACCAGCAGTTTTCGGCTGTGGCTGGTCGATCATGCCGGCCAGGTGCTGGCTGAACGCCGCAGCGATGAAGGCATGTTGGCCGCGGCGAAGACCGGCTTTCCCGCGGTGCTGCAATCGCATCTCGCGGCGGTCGAGGCGCCGGATCATCTGCCGGTTCTCGTCTGCGGCATGGCCGGTGCCAAGACCGGCTGGGTCGAAGCCGGCTATGTCGACACGCCGGCGCCGCTCGCGGCCGTCCTGAAACAGGCCGTGCGCGTCCCCGGCGAGGCGCGCGACATCCGCATCCTGCCGGGCATCGCGCAGCGCGACGCCAGCGCGCCGGACGTGATGCGCGGCGAGGAAACGCAACTGCTCGGCGCGCTGGGCTTCGAAGCCGCCGGCGAGGCGCTGGTCTGCATGCCCGGCACGCATTCGAAATGGGTGCGTGTCAGGGGCGGCATCGTCGAACGCTTCTCCACCTTCATGACCGGCGAGCTCTTCAGCGTGGTCTCGCGCGAGACCATCCTGTCGTTCGCGGTCGCGGGCGCCGATGAGGCCGAGGATGTCGCGAGCTTCAAGGCGGCGGTCAAGGCCGCGTATGCGGCGCCGGCCTTCGCCGCCAATCTGTTGTTCGGTGCGCGCTCGCGTCAGCTGCTGTTCGGCGGCACGCCGGCCGCCGCGCGCGAGACGCTGTCGGGCACGTTGATTGGCGTCGAGCTCGCGGCAGGGCTGTCCGGCGCCGTGCCGCAGGCGGGTGTTGCGTTGATTGCGTCGGGCCGGCTCGCGACGCTGTATCGGCACGCCTTCGACGCCTTGTCGGTCACCGTGCAGCCGGTCGATGCGGATGAAGCGGTCCGCCGCGGACTGTCGATGGCGGCTGCCACGATCTGGACCAGGTAGAAGGATTTTGAGATGACCATTCCCTTTCCGCCGATGCAGCGGCCTCTGGTCGCGATCCTGCGCGGCGTCAAGCCCGGGGAGACCGAGGCCATCGTCGGCGTGCTGATCGAAGCCGGCATGACCGCGATCGAGATTCCCCTGAATTCACCCGATCCGTTCCGTTCCATCGCAACGGCCGTGAAGCAGGCCCCGCCAGGCGTGTTGATCGGCGCCGGCACGGTGCTGACCACCGCGGATGTCGATCGCCTCAACGACGTCGGCGGCAAGTTGATGGTCTCGCCCAATGTCGACACGCAGGTGCTCGTGCGCGCGCATCAATACGCCATGGTGACGCTGCCCGGCGTGTTCTCGCCGACCGAGGCTCTGGTGGCCGCGCGCTCCGGCGCATCGGGCCTCAAATTCTTTCCGGCAAGCGTGCTAGGGGTCGCCGGCATCGCCGCGATCCGCGTCGTGCTGCCGTCAGGCGTGATGATCGCCGCCGTCGGCGGGGTGTCAGACCAGAATTTTGCCGAGTACATCAAGGGCGGGGTGACCGCGTTCGGGCTCGGCTCCAGCCTCTACAAGCCCGGCATGACGGCAGCCGAAGTCGCTGCCCGCGCGAAGGCGACGACCGAAGCCTACGATCGGGCGATTGCGAAAGACTGAGCCGGCAATAAACTAGCTGTGATCCTGACATGGCCTATTGTGCCACATCGTGCCGCGATGCTGACATTCGCGCGTCGTGGTATGTGACCGGCCGAAGCAGGAGACCGACATGGCGATCAACAACGTAGCCGATCTGTTCGTGGCAACGCTCGAACAGGCCGGCGTCAAGCGCATCTACGGCATCGTCGGCGACAGCCTGAACGCCCTGACCGAGGCGCTGCGCCGCCGCGGCACCATCGAATGGATCCACGTCCGCCACGAGGAGGTCGCAGCGTTCGCCGCCGCCGGCGAAGCCGAGGTGACCGGGAGCCTTGCGGTGTGCGCGGGCTCCTGCGGTCCCGGCAATCTGCATCTGATCAACGGGCTGTTCGACGCGCATCGCAGCCGCCTCCCCGTGCTGGCGATCGCGGCGCAGATCCCGACGGCCGAGATCGGCGGCGGCTATTTCCAGGAGACCCATCCGCAAAATCTGTTCCGCGAATGCAGCCATTATTGCGAGCTGGTCTCCGATCCCAGCCAGCTTCCTTTCGTGTTGGAGAATGCAATCCGCGCGGCGGTAGGACTGCGCGGTGTCGCCGTCGTTGCCATGCCCGGCGACGTTGCGTTCCGCAGCCCACCCAAGCGCGCGCCGTCGACGACGCGCGGCCTCAGCGTGGCGGCGCCGAAAGTGGTGCCGCAGGCGGATGAGCTGCAGGCGCTGGCCGATCTCCTGAACAGTGCCGAGCGCATCACCCTGTTCTGCGGGCGCGGCTGCGCCGGCGCGCATGCGCCCTTGATGCAGCTCGCCGAGACGCTGAAGAGCCCGATCGTGCATGCGCTTGGCGGCAAGGAGCATGTCGAATACGACAACCCCTACGACGTCGGCATGACCGGCTTCATCGGCTTCTCCTCGGGCTATGCCGCCATGCACGCCTGCGACGCGCTGGTAATGCTCGGCACCGATTTTCCCTACAAGCAGTTCTTCCCCGATGATGCAAAGGTCGCGCAGATCGACATCCGCCCGGAAAATCTGGGGCGACGCTGCAGGATCGATCTCGGCCTCGTCGGCGACGTCAAGCTGACTATCGAGGCGCTGCTGCCGCTGCTGACATCAAAGACGCTGCGCAAGCATCTCGACGATGCCGTCGCCCATTACAAGAAGGCGCGCGAGGGGCTGGACTCGCTCGCCAGGGGCACGCCGGGAAGCAAGCCGATCCATCCGCAATATCTCGCCAAGGTCGTCAGCGACCACGCGGGCGACGACGCCGTGTTCACCGCCGATGTCGGCACGCCGACGGTATGGGCCGCGCGCTATCTCGGCATGAACGGCCGTCGCCGGCTGATCGGCTCGTTCGTGCACGGCTCGATGGCCAACGCGATGCCGCAGGCGATCGGCGCGCAGGCGGCGCAGCCCGGCCGGCAGGTGATCTCGCTCTCCGGCGACGGCGGCTTCACCATGCTGATGGGCGATCTGATCACGCTGACGCAGGAGAGGCTGCCGGTGAAGGTGGTCGTCTTCAACAACGGCGTGCTCGGCTTCGTCGCGCTGGAGATGAAGGCGGCGGGCTTCGTCGACACCAATGTCGATCTCAAGAATCCGGACTTCGCCGCGATGGCGCGCGCGATGGGCATTTTTGCGAAACGCGTCGAGGACCCGGGCGAGCTTCCCGGCGCGGTCAAGGAGATGCTGGCGCATGACGGGCCGGCCCTGCTCGACGTCGTCACCGCCAAGCAGGAGCTGTCGATGCCGCCGACCATCACCACCGAGCAGATCAAGGGCTTCAGCCTCTGGGTGCTGCGCGCGGTGATGAACGGCCGCGGCGACGAGGTGCTTGATCTTGCGAAGACGAACCTCTTGCCGCGCTAGCCCCGCTTCACCGACGGCGCGGGCAGCTGCTCGTGGCGGCGCTGGAAGCGCTGCCAGTGCAGCACGCTGCCGATCAGCAGGGCCGGCACGAAGCCGAGCACGATCAGGAGATGCGGCAGCTCCTTCGGCGAGATGAAGGCGATGGCGATGTCCGAGATCAGCCAGAGCGCGGCGAATATCACCGCGAAGTCGGTTCGCGGGCAGCGCAAGTAGTAGAATACGGCGGTGATGATGATCGCGGGGCCGATCGCGACGGCGATCATGATCGCGGTCAGCTCCTTCGGCGTCAACGCATCGAGCATCATCGAGGCCAGCAGCCAGAGTGCGGCGAACATGGCGACGATGTCGAGCGGATGCCGCAATTCAATACCTCTCGCGGGGACGCGCTATCGTTGTGGCCGCAGCCGCAGACGTCAAGTCAAAAGGCGCTTATTCCTCGTCACTTCCCGGCGTCGGGCGCAGCATGAAATGACCGAAGGCGGTGGCGATCGGCTTGTCCGCATCGTCCTGCCAGGCGCGCGCCTCGAAGGCGACGATGCGACGGCCCTGCTTCACGATCGAGACGTTGGCGAACGTATCGAGCGCGCGGCCGGAGCGCAGGTAGTTGACGGTGAGCCCGATCGGCTTGGGCGGCGCGGCGGTGCCGAGCTCGCGCCCGACGCCGATGACGGCCGTGGTCTCGAGAAAGGCGCCGGTCATGCCGCCATGGATCGCGGGCAGGATCGGGTTGCCGATGATCTTTGGCGAGAACGGCATCGTCAGCGTGCCGTCGGCGTTGACGCGGATGCCGAGCCAACGCGCGAACGGGCTGCGCGCGAACGGCCCGTCCGGATCCTCCGGCGTCTCCAGCGCCGGTATGTCCAGCGCGTTCATCCTGCGATCGGCGAGCATGTTGGTCCGGTTGGCGCCGATCATGAAGCAGGCGGTCGCGGTCGCCACCGGATCGTCTTCCGATTCCTGATAGGCGGTGGAGCGCACGAAGGCGATCGAGCGCGTGGTGCGGTAGCACACCGAATGCGCCTTGATGTCGAGGCCGGGTGTCGCCGGCTTCTGGTAGTCGATGCGCAGATCGAGCGTCGCGATCGCGCGCGTGCCGTCGAGCGCGAGCTGCACCGCCATGCCGCAGCTCTCGTCCAGCATCGCGGTGACGACGCCTCCGTGCAGCACGCCGGTCTCGGTGTCGCCGACGAAGACGGGACGATAGGGCAGGCTGGACCAAGCCTCGGCTGGCGCGAAGCGGTCGAGCTGCAGCCCGCTGATGTGGCCGTAATCGGAGCGGCGGCCCTTGATCGCCTCGGCGAGTTCGTCGAATGGGAGCGTGGTCGATATGGTGCTCATGGGAACGTTCTAGACCAGTGTCGGCCGCCGCGCAAAACCCCGAATGGGCCTCGACAGAGCGGACCGAAGCGCCGATGGTGGGTGCTTCGTTCGTCGTTAGCTGCAAGGAGTGCCCATGGCCGACCCCGAAACGCCCGCCGCCAATCAGGGGCCCGTCACCATTTCGACCTCCAGCTCGGAGCGGGCGCCGATCATCTATTTCGACGGCGCGTCCTGCTTCGGCCATCACAACGGTGCGATCCAGATCGAGCTCGCCGCAAACCTCCTGATGCCGGTCGGCGCCGCCGTCAGGGTCGACGTGGTCCAGACCGCTCACTTGCGTTGCAGCGTCGCCGCGGCGCTGGCGCTGCGTGAGGCCCTCGAAAAAGCGCTGGCGATGTACAAGCAGGGCCAGCAGCAGCCGGCAGCGGAGGAGATTCCGGCGGTGAAGAACTGAGATCGGCGTTTTTGATGGGGCGTAGCCCTGATGGAGCATGCTCCATCAGGGCTACGACGCGAGGTGGACCGGCTCCGCCTCAGCCCACATGCACCTTCGGCTTCTTGCCGCCGTTCCACTTGCCGTCGAGTGCGCGCTCGATCTGGGCGGCGAGCTGCAGCAGCAGGCCGTCATTGGCCTGCTTGGCGATGGCCTGGATGCCGAGCGGCAGGCCGTGCTCCTGGGCTGCCATCGGCATCGAGATCGCCGGCATGCCACAGAGATTGGCGAGCGGGGTAAAGGCGAAGAAGCGCCAGAGATTGTCGAACCAGTCGCGCACATCGGGATTGTCGGAGATGGTGAGATATTCCTTCGTGCCGACCTTCGGCGTCGGCAGCGCGGTGATCGGAGTCAGGATCACGTCCCACTGCTCGAAGAAGGCGCCGAAGCCGCGCGAGGTCGTGTTGAACACGCCCTGCATCTTCGCGCGCTCGGCGAAGGTCGTGTGCCGGCCGGCTTCCCAGATCCGGATGTTCATGGGCTCGATCAGATCTTCCGGCGGCTTCTCCAGCCCGCGTGCGGCCAGCATGTTGGAGATCACCACGGCGAAATTGCTGATGTAGCAGGTGGTCTGCGCGGCGAAGGCGGCGGGAAGGTCGATCTCCGGCAGCGCATGGTCGACGTGATGGCCGAGGCCTTCGAGGAAGCGGCCGGCTTTCTCCAGCTCGGCCGCGAGCTCCGGCGTCGCTTTGTAGTCGCCCCAAGTGTGCGACAGCGCGATGCGCAGCTTCGACGGATCACGCTTGATCATCTCGGTATAAGGCTGCGCCGTGGTCCAGAACGGCATGAACTCGCCGGGCGCGGGTCCTCGCGCGTGATCGACGAAGGCGGCGGTGTCGCGCACGCTGCGCGACTGGCAGCCCTGGATCGAGACGAGGCCGGTGAGATCGGACATGTGCGGCGCAAGCGAGAACACGCCGCGCGAGACCTTCAATCCGATATTGCCGTTGACGCCGGCGGGAATCCGGATCGAGCCGCCGCCGTCGGTCGCATGCGCGATCGGCACCACGCCAGCGGCAACCATCGCCGCGCTGCCCGCCGACGAGCCGCAGGTGGTGTAATCGGTATTCCAGGGATTGCGCGTGACGTAAACGGCGGGATTATCGGCCGAAGAGCACACGCCGAATTCCGGCGTGGTGGTGCGCCCGATCAGGTTGAGTCCGGCCTGACGGAATTTACCGGTGAGGAAGGTATCGGCCGCGGCGCGATTGCCGCGCATCAACAGCGAGCCCATTTCCTGCAGCCGGCCCTTCATGGTCGGCCCGAGGTCCTTCATCAGGAAGGGCAGGCCGGCGAAGGGACCTGCGAGATTGGCGCCGTCCTTCGCGGGATCGGCGATCACGTCCTCGAACAGCTCGACCACGCCCGACAGCGCCGGATTGACCTTGGCGACCCCCGCGGCGGCCTGGCGCGCCAGCTCCTGCGCCGTCAGCTCACCCTTGCGGACGCGCCCCGCCAGCGCGACGCCATCGTGCTGTGCCCATTCCGTCCAGCTCATCGGCAAGGTCATGAAGTCCTGATCTCCTCAAGGTGCGGCGCCACCTTCTTCGCAAGGGACCGCCTGAATCAACTGAGCGGGCGCGAGGGGCAGGGTTGCGCAGGGCGGAGGGGTCGCGAGACTGCGTCTCGATCCGGCAGTGGTGCGATCGTTGCAACCCGGCCGGCGTCGGAAGGGCCACGAGGAGGCCGTGTCTGCGTGTCACAACTGCGGGCATCGCAGGGTGGGCAAAGCGCAGGGCTGTCTACGATCCTTCACGACGGGAGAATTGCTTCGCTGCGCTCGCAATGACGGCGTGGACAGAGCGAGTGCCAGATCCTCTCTCGTGCCCCGGACGCAGCGCAGCGTGCCGGCGATGTGAAGCATCGTCCGGTGCGGTGCGCTGCAGAGCCGGGGCCCATGTCGCCGTGCCGGGCCGCTTTCTGGGTCCGGCTCTGCGCCGCAACGCCAAGGGCGTTGCAGCGCGTCCGGGACACGCGAGCACAGCAACGCTTGCGCCGCCGTCCCCACGAATGTGGCGAGATCGCATCATCTCGACAAAAAATCCCTTGTCGACGGCCCTCCGCCGTACCTTGATGAATCAACCCCGGTTGGTCCATAAGCGGCGTCCCGTGGCCGGTGGTTCGCCGCCGCACGGGGGGCTTGGATAGAGGGATTCTCGCGTGGCAAATATCAACCAGAAAATTGCGCAGGAGCTTGGGGTTCGGGCGGAGCAGGTCGAGGCGGCGGTGACGCTGCTCGACGGCGGCGCCACGGTTCCCTTCATCGCGCGCTACCGCAAGGAAGCGACCGGTGCGCTCGACGACGCGCAATTGCGCACCCTGGAGGAGCGCCTGGGTTACCTGCGCGAGCTCGAAGACCGCCGCAAGGCCATCCTCGAATCAGTCCGCGAGCAGGGCAAGCTCGATGCCGCGCTGGAAGCCTCGATCATGGCCGCCGACAGCAAGGCGCGCCTCGAGGACATCTATCTGCCGTTCAAGCCGAAGCGCCGGACCAAGGCGGAGATCGCCAAGGAGGCCGGGCTCGAGCCGCTCGCCAACCAGCTGATGGCGGAGCCGACCAACGATCCGAAGGTCGTGGCCGAAGGCTTCGTCAATGCCGAGAAGGGCGTGGCCGATGCCGCCGCTGCGCTCGACGGCGCCCGCGCCATCCTGGTCGAGCGCTTCGACGAGGACGCCGATTTGATCGGCGCGCTTCGCGAGGAGATGTGGACCAATGCGCGCATGGCCTCCAAGGTGCGCGACGGCAAGAAGACCGAGGGCGAAAAGTTCGCCGATTATTTCGACTTCTCCGAGCCGCTGACGAAACTCCCCTCGCACCGCATCCTCGCGATGTTCCGCGGCGAGAAGGAAGAGATCCTCGACCTGCAAATCCAGGCCGAGGCCGAGGCGCCGCCACCGGGCGTGCCGAGCGCCTATGAACTGAAGATCATGAAGCGTTTCGGCATCGCCGATCTCAAGCGCGCCGGGGATCGCTGGCTGATCGACACCGTGCGCTGGGCCTGGCGCACCAAGATCCAGGTGCATCTCAACATCGACCTGCGCATGCGGCTGTGGAACGCCGCCGAGACCGAGGCGGTGCGGGTGTTCGCCTCCAATCTGCGCGACCTCCTGCTGGCCGCGCCGGCCGGCACCCGTGTCACCATGGGGCTCGATCCCGGCTACCGCACCGGCGTCAAGGTCGCCGTCACCGACGCGACCGGCAAGGTGGTCGATACCGCCGTGATCTATCCGCACGAGCCGCAGCGGCAATGGAACGAGTCGCTCGCGACGCTTGGGCGACTCGCGATGAAGCATAAAGTCGAGCTGATCGCGATCGGCAACGGCACCGCCTCGCGCGAGACCGACAAGCTCGCAGGCGATCTCGTCAAGGGCCTCGCTGAGCTGAAGATGACCAAGATCGTGGTGTCGGAAGCCGGTGCGTCGGTCTATTCGGCCTCGGCCTTCGCCTCGGAAGAGTTGCCGGGCCTCGACGTCACCCTGCGCGGTGCGGTCTCGATTGCGCGCCGGCTCCAGGATCCGCTGGCCGAACTCGTCAAGATCGAGCCCAAGGCGATCGGCGTCGGCCAGTACCAGCACGACCTCGGCCAGGCCAAGCTCGCCAAGTCGCTCGATGCCGTCGTCGAGGATTGCGTGAACGCCGTCGGCGTCGACGTCAACACCGCCTCCGCTCCGCTGCTGGCGCGCGTGTCGGGCGTCGGCTCAGGTCTGGCCCAGAGCATCGTGGCGCACCGCGACGCCAACGGCCCGTTCAAGTCGCGCAAGGCGCTGAAGGAGGTGCCGCGGCTCGGGCCGAAGGCGTTCGAGCAGTGCGCGGGCTTCCTGCGCATCCTCGGCGGCGAGGACCCGCTCGATGCCTCGGGCGTGCATCCGGAGGCTTATCCGGTGGTGCGCCGCATCCTCGCGGCCACCAAGAGCGACATCAAGGCGCTGATCGGCTCCAGCGAGATCGTGCGCACGCTGAAGCCGAAGGATTTCGTCGACGAGACCTTCGGCCTGCCGACCGTCACCGACATCTTGAAGGAATTGGAGAAGCCGGGCCGCGATCCGCGTCCCGCGTTCAAGGCGGCCGTGTTCAAGGAGGGCGTCGAGGAGATCAAGGACCTCAAGAAGGGCATGATCCTCGAGGGCACCGTGACCAACGTCGCCGCGTTCGGCGCCTTCGTCGACATCGGCGTGCACCAGGACGGCCTCGTGCACATCTCGGCGATGTCCAAGACCTACATCAAGGATCCGCGCGAGGTGGTGAAGCCCGGCGACATCGTCAAGGTGAAGGTGCTGGACTTCGAGGTCGCCCGCAAGCGCATCTCGCTGACGCTGCGCCTCGACGACGAAGTCGGCGCCAAGAAGGACGCCCCCGGCATGCAGCGCGACAACAGCTCGCGAAATGCGAGCCGGATGACTTCGTCTGCGCCGCGCAAGCAGGAGTCGTCCGGTGGCGGCGGCGCCCTCGCCGAAGCGCTGCGCCGCGCAGCCGAGAAGAACGGCGGGAAAAGGGTGTAGCTTCTTAACTCTCCCCGCCCTTCTGCGGGAAGAGGTCGGAGCGCGCTCTCTCCCTGACATCCGCGTCAGAATCTGGCGCGTTTGTAAGTTGAAGCGGCCAGTCCCTTTCTTTCATCTGATTGTCCTCGTGCGGCGTCAAGACCGCCGCACCGCAAGGAGGATGGTTCGATGAACAACAGGCTTCTCACGGGTCTCACGGCGGCGGCGATCACCGCGGTGATGGCGGTCGCTTCACCCGTGTTCGCACGCGGCGGGCATGGCGGCTTCGGCGGCGGACATTTCGGTGGCGGTGGCCATTTCGCCGGCGGCATGCATGTCGGCGGGATGGGCGGCGCGCGCTTCGCCCATGCCGGCGGTCCGGCTTTCGGCGGCGCACGCTTTGCGCATGCCGCGATCGGGCCGCGCTTCGCTGGTGCCGGCTGGCACGGACATCACGCCTTCCGCCATCATCACTTCCGCCATTTCGCCGTCTTCGGCGCTCCCTATTTCTACGCGGGCTACAATGATGGTTGCTGGCGCCGGAGCTGGACACCCTATGGATGGCAATGGGTCAATGTGTGCGGAGACTATTGGTAGTCGCATTGCCGTACCGCACCATTGTCGCGGTCGCCACCGGGCGGTTCCGTCCAGCCCCGGAACGGGATAGTCTGGTGGCGATCGTCGCGCGGAGTTTTGCATGACCGGAGGTCACCGTCGCATCCTGGTCGTCGAGGACGATCCGGAAACCGCAGGCCAGCTCGTCGAGGAATTGACGACCTCCGGCTACGACGTCGATCTTGCAGCGACGGGGCGCGAAGCCCTGAGCCACGGCGCCGCGCGCGATTATGCCGTGATCACGATCGACCGGATGCTGCCCGACATCGACGGCATCAGCGTGATGCGGCAATTGCGCGATGACGGCGTCGCCGCGCCGTTCCTGATTATTTCGGCGCTCGGCGAAGTCGACGACCGCGTGCGGGGCTTGCGCGCCGGCGGCGACGACTATCTCGTCAAGCCGTTCTCCTTCATCGAATTGCTGGCGCGGCTCGAGGCGCTCGGCCGCCGCAGCGAGACCATCGCCAAGGAGACGCTGCTGCGGGTCGGCGATCTCGCCATCGACCTGATCGCGCGCAGCGCGAGCCGCCGTGGCCGCACGATCTCGCTGCTGCCGCGCGAATTCCAGCTGCTCGAATATCTCGCGCGCAACGAGGGCAGGGTGATCTCCCGCGCGATGCTGCTCCAGCACGTCTGGGACCTGCATTTCGATCCCTCCACCAACATCATCGACGTCTATGTCGGACGCGTCCGCCGCAAGGTCGACGATGCCCAGGCCTATCCGTTGATCCACACCATCCGCGGCATCGGATATTGCCTCCGTGCTCCTGGCTAAGACGCTCCGCTCCTCGACCTTCCGTCTGGCGCTGATCGCGATCGCGGCATTCGGGCTGATCGTCGCAGCGATCATGGCCTATGTCTATTTCGGCACGCTCGCCTATGTGGAGGGCCGGATCGGCCACGCCGTCGATCATGACGGCTTCACCGGGATGATCGAGCTCGCAATGGCGGCGGTTGCCGTGCTGCTGCTGGTGCTCGCGGGTCTCGCGGCCGTGCTGGTGACACGGCGCACGGTGGGGCGGATCGAACAGATCAATGCCACCAGCCGCGCCATCATGCTGTCCGGCCTCGACCAGCGCATCCCCTTGCGCGGCAGCAACGATGAATGGGACCGCGTCGCCGAGAACCTCAACCAGATGCTGGACCGCATCGAGACGCTGATGGGCGAGGTCAAGCAGGTCAGCGACAACGTCGCCCACGATCTGCGCACGCCGCTGACGCGGATGCGCGGCCGGCTGGAAAAGGCTTATCACGGGCCGCGCAACAGCGAGGCCGATGCCGCGCTGATCGGCGACACCATCGCCGATCTCGATGCCGTGCTCGGCATGTTCGCGTCCATCACCCGGATCTCCGAGATCGAGACCCGCGCCCGCCGAGGGGCTTTCCGCGTGCTCGACCTCGCCGAGATCGCAGGCGAGGTGGTCGAGCTCTACGATGCCGCCGCCGAGCAGGTTGCGACCAAGCTCAGCCTGGCCGGAGACCGCCAGGTACCGATCACCGGCGATCGCGACCTGCTGTTCGATGCCATCGCCAATCTCGTCGACAATGCGATCAAGCATGGCTGCAAAGGCGGGCAGGTGACCGTGACCTGCCGGAGCACCGGCGGCGGCGCGATGATCGCCATCGCCGACGATGGCCCGGGCGTTCCCGCCGAGCAGCGCGATCACGTCTTCAAACGCTTCTACCGGCTCGAACAGAGCCGCTACACGCCGGGCAACGGGCTCGGCCTCAGCCTCGTCGCCGCGGTCGCGCGTCTTCATGGCGCCGAAATCGCCTTGCGCGACAATGCACCGGGGCTCGCTGTCGAGCTCGGCTTCCCCAAGGCATCAGCACCATAGAGTCCGTCACAGCTCGATCACGCCGCGACGCGCCGCATGCGCCACCGCATCGGTGCGGCCGGTGGCATCGAGCTTGTCGAGCAGCGAGCCGACATGGAATTTGACGGTGTGCACGGAGATGCCGAGCCGGCGCGCGATCATCTTGTTGGAGGCGCCCTCGGCCATCAGCGCCAGCACGTCGAGCTCGCGCTGCGTCAGCGCGATGTCGTCGGGCATGACGCGGGGATGGCGCGCGACGATCGTTGCCGCGGCTTGCTCGCCGGGCACGGCAAGGCGCAGCTCGGCGACATTGCCGAGCAAGGCCGCCAGGCGATCGGCGAGGGCGGGGTCGTCGATCTCCAGGGCGAGCACGATCTCCGGCGCCTTGTCCTCGCTCACGCCTCCGGCCTCTCGCCGACCGTTACCTTGAAGCTGACCGGCTCGCCGCCGCGGCGCGCCGCGACATCGACCACCGCGCCGACGCTCGAAGGACCGAGTGTTCGCGACAGTGCGCGCACGCCTGATAGTTTCTGGTCGTTGACCGCGACGATGACGTCGCCCTGACGGATGCCGGCTGCGGCCGAAGGTCCGGCCTTGTCGACATTCATCACCATCGCGCCGACGCCGTCGTCGAGCCGCACCGGCTGCAGCCCGAGGCCGAGATAGCCGCGCGCGATACGGCCGCGCGTCTCGAGCTGTGCCGCGACGCGCTCGATCGTCGCGGCCGGGATCACCAGTACGCGCCGCGGGCCGAGCACGGCCATGCCGAAGGCTTGCCCCGATGCATCGAGCGCCAGGCCGCCCTGCTGGGCTGGACGCAGGCGAACGTCGAGCTCGATCCGCGCATCGATCTCGCCGCCGCGCAAGGAGCGCCAGCCATTGCCGGACGCCGACACCATCGCCAGCGCCGCGCTCGGCGTCTCGCGGTTGGTGGCGACCACGACCGCCAACGCGCCCAGTGGCGGGACGGTTGCGGCGAGCTTGACCGCCACCGTCGCGACGTCGGCGCGGAGCAGCGCGATATCTGTGGTGTGGTCGCGCCCGACGATGGTGGCGGCGACCCGGCTGCCGTCGGCAAGGCCGATCTCGACCTCGCCCTCGTCGGCGAGCGCCTCGTCGGCGGTGATGATCAGGCCGCGCTTCCAGACAAAGCCGGTGGCGCGGGAGCGGTAGGAATGCACAGAGACGATCGAGGGCGCAGTGCGCGCCACGACGTCCACGAGGGCGGACGATAGCGAGGACAGGGGACTAGGATCAGTCATGGTGGGCTCCTGTAAGTTGTCCTCAATCTGGGATGTCGCGGGCGATTGCGAAACTGGCCGGGTGGCCAGGACCGGACGGGCCTCTTCAAGACCATTGCCGACGAATATGTGATTGGGAGCGCCTCACGGGAACGTGTAGCAATCCGAAAATTGCGCCCATGGCCTCAAACGTTTTCAGCGAGCCCTCATGACCGTCGACCTCACCCGCCGTACCCTGCTGCAACTCGCCGGCGCCACCTCGCTTGCCATGGCGGCCGCGGCGGCGGCGCTCGCCGAGGGCACGCCGCAGGGCGGGCCGACCTATGCCAGCCGCACGCCGATGCGGGTCGGCATGGTGACGCTGCGGGTGAAGAACCTCGACACGGTCGCGGACTACTATCGCGACGTCATCGGTCTCACCGTGATGGAGCGCTCGGCGACCGCGGCGAAGCTCGGCACATCTGGCATCACGCTCTTGGTACTGGAGGCCCGTCCCGATGCGGCCATCGAGCCGCGCAACGCCGCCGGCCTCTACCACACCGCCTTCCTGATGCCGACCCGCAAGGATCTGGCGCGCTGGCTGGTCCATGCCGCCTCGCACCGTGTGAAGCTGTCGGGCTTCGCCGATCACCTCGTCTCTGAGTCCGTCTATCTCGACGACCCCGAAGGCAACGGCATCGAGGTCTATGCCGACCGCGATCCCTCGCAATGGCAATGGAGCGAAGGCAGCGTCAAGATGGCGACCGACGAGCTCAACATCCCCGACCTGCTGTCGCTGACCAATACGCGCGTGCCCGATTATGCCGGGGCGCCGGAGGGCTTGCGCATCGGCCACATGCATCTGCGGGTCGGCGATCTCGCGCAGGCCGGCAATTTCTATCATGGTACGATTGGCCTCGATCCGACCCGCAGCCGCAGCGGGGCGGCGTTCCTGTCGTCGGGCCGCTATCACCATCACCTCGGCATGAATGTCTGGCAGAGCCAGGGTGCCGGCCAGCGCGACGAGTCCACGACCGGCCTCGCCTGGTTCTCGCTGGTGATGGCGAAGCAGGAGCTGCTCGCCGCCCAGGAAGAGCGCCTGCGCAAGGGGGGCGTGAAGGTCACGGCGCTGGCGGGCGGCCTCGAGGCCGTCGATCCCTGGGGCACGCGAGTGCGCTTGCTCAAGGTTTGATCGCCGGGGCGGGCATTGCTAATAGCCGTCGGGTGCCAGCTTCCGGAGCCCCCGACATGTCCGAATTCCACGGCGTCTTCCCCTACCTCGTTTCTCCCGTCGATGCCGACGGCAGCGTGCGCACCGAAGTGCTCGCCAAGCTCTGCGACGATCTGATCGGCGCCGGCGTGCACGGCTTGACGCCGCTGGGCTCGACCGGCGAATTCGCCTACCTCAGTGCCGCGCAGCGGATGGCCGTCGTGCAGACCACGATCGAGGCCGCGAAAGGCCGGGTGCCTGTCATCGCCGGCGTCGCCTCGACCTCGACGGCGGACGCGGTGGCGCAGGCGAAGGCCTATCAGAAGCTCGGCGCCGACGGCATTCTGGCGATCCTGGAGGCGTATTTCCCGCTTGCCGATGCCCAGGTCGAATCCTACTTCCGAGCCATTGCGGATGCCGTCGACATTCCCGTCGTCATCTACACCAACCCGCAATTCCAGCGTTCAGACCTGACCCTCGACGTCATCGCGCGCCTCGCCGAGCATCCGCGCATCGGCTACATCAAGGACGCCTCGACCAACACCGGCCGGCTGCTCTCGATCATGAATCGCTGCGGCGATGCCTTGCGGGTGTTCTCGGCCTCCGCCCATATCCCGGCCGCGGTGATGCTGATCGGCGGGCTCGGCTGGATGGCGGGCCCGGCCTGCATCATCCCGCGCCAGAGCGTTGAGCTCTACGAGCTCGGCAAGGCCGGCCGCTGGGACGAGGCCATGGCGCTGCAGCGGCGGCTGTGGCGCATCAACGAGGCCTTCGCCCGCTTCAACCTCGCCGCCTGCATCAAGGCGGGCCTCGCCATCCAGGGCTACGATGTCGGCGATCCCGTCCCGCCGCAGGCCCCCCTGACAGCAGAGGCGCGCAAGGTCGTCGAGGCGGCGTTGAAGGAGCTGGCATAGCCGCTACCCCGGCATGACAAATCCGTGGGTTCGCCGCCCAAAACCGCGGCTGGCATGCCTTTGATCGATCCGCTAAAAGGCTGCCCGCAGTTTCGAAAAGACCCTGAGGACCTCACGGAATGAACATTCTTCCCGGCAATTTGCGTTTCGGAGCGGGCCAGCCCGTCAAGCGTTTGGAAGACCAGCGGCTGCTGACCGGGAAGGGACAGTTCATCGACGACAAGCCAGAGGACGGTGCGCTGTGGCTGTATGTGCTGCGCTCGCCGCATGCCCACGCCAGGATCGTCTCGATCGACACCAGCGCCGCAGCGTCGCTGCCGGGCGTTGCCGCGATCTACACCGGCGCCGACCTCGTCAAGGACGATATCGGCAGCATCCCGACCTTGAGCATCTTCAAGCGCCCCGACGGCAAGCCGATGACGGTGCCGCCGCGCCGGCTGCTCGCCCACGAGGTCGTGCGCTACGCCGGCGAGGCTGTCGCGGCCGTGGTGGCGTCCTCGCGCGCCGAAGCGCAGACCGCTGCCGAAGCGATCGTGGTCGAATACGACGTGCAGCCCGCGGTGGTCGATCCGGTCGAGGCCGTCAAGCCCGGCGCGCCCGTGGTGTGGCCTGAGGCGCCCGACAACATCGTCGGCGCGATGTCTTACGGCGATGCCGCCAAGGTCGACGAGGCCTTCGCCAAGGCCGCGCATACGGTCGAGCTCGATCTCGTCAGCCAGCGCCTCGTTCCGTCCGCGATGGAGCCGCGCTCGACCATTGCCGAGATCGACAAGAAGAGCGGTCGTCTCCTGCTGCACGTGCAGTCGCAGACGCCGGCCTCGACCCGCGACGTGTTGGCGGAGGCCGTGCTCAAGCGCCCGAAGGACAGCGTGCGCGTGCTGGTCGGCGACATCGGGGGCGGCTTCGGCCAGAAGACCAATCTCTATCCCGAGGACGGCATCGTCGCCTATGCCGCGACCAAGCTGAACAAGAAAATCCGCTGGCGCGGCGATCGCACCGACGAATTCGTCGGCGGCACCCATGGCCGCGATCTGACCTCGACCGCCTCCTTCGCGCTCGACGAAAAGGGCAAGGTGCTGGCCTATCGCGTCAAATCGATCGGCTGCACCGGCGCCTATTCCTCGGGCGCGGCCAACATCATCCCGCTGGTGCTCGGGCCGTTCGTGCAGACCGGCGTTTACGACCTGCCGCTGGTGCATTTCGAGGTGCAGTCGGTGATGACCCACACCGCGCCCGTCGGGGCCTATCGCGGTGCGGGCCGCCCGGAGGCCGTCTTCATCGTCGAGCGCCTGTTCGACGCCGCCGCGCGAAAGATCGGCATGGACCCACGTGCGATCCGCAAAGCGAACTACATCAAGCCGGCGCAGCTGCCCTACACCAACGCGGCCGGCCAGGTCTACGATTCCGGCGCCTTCGCGCACATGCTCGACCGCGCTGTGAAGCTCGCCGACTGGGACGGCTTTGCCGCGCGCAAGAAGGCGGCGAAGAAGAAGGGCCTGCTCTACGGGCGCGGGCTCACCTCCTACATCGAATGGACCGGCGGCCGCGCCCACACCGAGAAGGTCAGCCTGCACGCGACCTCTCAGGGGCGCATCGTGCTTCATTCCGGCACCATGGCGATGGGGCAGGGGCTGCAGACCACCTACACCCAGATGATCTCCGACACGCTCGGCATCGCCATGGACAAGATTGACGTCGTGCAAGGCGACACGGATCTCGCCATGGGCTTCGGCAGCGTCGGCTCGCGCTCGCTGTTCGTCGGCGGCACGGCGGTCGCGGTGTCTTCCAACGATCTGATCCAGAAGGCGCGCGAGAAGGCTGCCAACGTGCTGGAGACTTCGATCGAGGACATCGAGTATCAGGGCGGCATGCTCACCGTGGTCGGCACCGACCGCCGCATCAGCCTGTTCGATCTCGCCGAGAAGGAGGGCGGCGCCAAGCTCAGCGTCGATTCCGAAGGGGAAGTGGACGGCCCGAGCTGGCCGAACGGCACGCATATCTGCGAGGTCGAGATCGACCCGGAGACCGGCGTCTCCAAGGTCGTGCGCTACACCACGGTCGACGACGTCGGCGTCGCGGTGAACCCGATGCTGGTGACAGGGCAGATCCATGGCGGCGTCGCGCAGGGCATCGGTCAGGCGCTGTACGAAGGCGTGTCCTACGATGCCGACGGCCAACTCCTCACCGCGAGCTACCAGGACTATTGCATCCCGCGCGCCGACGACGTGCCGCCGATCGTGGTGACGCTGGACGACACCGCGCCCTGCCGCACCAATCCGCTCGGCGCCAAGGGCTGCGGCGAATCCGGCGCCATCGGTGGCCCTCCTTGCGTCACCAACGGCGTAATGGACGCGCTCGCCGAGCTCGGCATCACCCAGCTGAACACGCCGCTGACGCCGCAGAAGGTGTGGCAGGCGATCAGGGATGCGAAGGCTGGTTAGCTTTCGCCGTGGCCCCAAAACGCAGCTGTCGTCCCGGGGCGCGCGTAGCGCGAACCCGGGACCCATAACCACAGGGCGGCGTTTGGCGTGTGGCTGGTAATTCCGAGTCCCCCTAACCACATCGCCCTGTGGTTATGGGCCCCCGCCTTCGCGGGGACGACAGCGGAGATCGGAGCGCGAGAGTTCGCAAAATACTCCGCGGCGTAGCCCGCCTTCAAATCCCCAGCATCATCTTCGCAATGATGTCGCGCTGGATCTCCGAGGTGCCGCCGAAGATGGTGTAGGCGCGGCCGTTGAGATATTCGGGCACCACCGTTAGCATCTCCTCAGGCGTCGCCGGCTCGTGATTGAGCCTGTAGAGCGGACGCATCGGCTCGACGGCGAGGGCGTCGTGGCCGATCACATCGACGCCTAACCGCGTCACGGCTTGCCTGATCTCGCTGTTGCACAGCTTCAGGATCGACGACACCGCGCCGGGATTTTGCCCGGTCTGCAGCGCCGAGAGCACGCGCAGCTCGGTCATCTCCAGCGCGTCGATGTCGATTTCGACCTCGGAGATGCGGCTGGCGATATCGGGACTGTCGATGGCGCGGCCGGTGAGATCAGACTCGGCGAGGTCCGCGATCGCCTTCAACCCCTCGCGCAGCTTCGCCGATGCGATGCCCGAGCCGCGCTCGAACTCGAGCAGGTATTTGCCGTAGGTCCAGCCCTTGCCCTCGTCGCCGACGCGGTTGGCCACGGGCACGCGGACGTCGTCGAAAAACACCTGGTTGACCTCGTGGTCGCCGCCGATGGTGAGGATGGGGCGCGTGGTGATGCCCGGTGTCTTCATGTCGATCAGGATGAAGCTGATGCCGTCCTGCTGACGCTCGCCGTCGCTGGTGCGCACCAGCGCGAACATGCGGTTGGCGTGGTGGGCATGCGTGGTCCAGATCTTGGTGCCGTTGATGATGTAGTCGTCGCCGTCGCGCACCGCGCGCGTCTTCAGCGAGGAGAGATCGGAGCCGGAGCCTGGCTCGGAATAACCCTGGCACCAGTAGTCTTCGCCGGAGAGGATTCGTGGCAGGTAAAAATTCTTCTGCTCCGGCGAGCCGAAGCCGATGATGACGGGCCCGACCATCTTCACGCCCATCACGTTGACATTGGGCACGCCGGCCCGCGCGCATTCGGTCTCGAAGATCCAGCGCTGCGCCGGGGTCCAGGCCGGCCCGCCGTATTCGACCGGCCAGCCCGGCGCGCCCCATCCGTTGGCGTGCAACGCGCGTTGCCAGGCCATGCCGATATCGGGGTCGGAGAACACCGACGGCGTCAGCGCGGTCGCGCGCTTCATCTCCTCGGTGAGATTCTTTGCGATGAAGCCGCGCACCTCGCTCTGGAAGGCGCGCTCGTCGGCATTGAAGGTGAGGTCCATGAGGCTCTCCCAGGGTCAGGCTTTGCGGCCGAGCCCGGCGTGGCGGGCATAGTGATGCGCGCTGCCGCCGAACAGCGTGTCGAAGGCGACGAGACGCTTGAAATAGGCGCCGACCTCGAGCTCCTCGGTGACGCCCATGCCGCCGTGAAGCTGGATCGATTGTTCGCCGACGAAGCGCGCGCATTTGCCGATCTTCGCCTTCGCGCCGGAAGCCGCGCGGGCGCGCTCGGTCGGCGCAGCATCCACCTTTAGCGCGGCCCGCAATGCCATCGAGCGCGCCTCGTCCACCTGCATGGCCATGTCGGCGAGGCGGTGGCGGATGACCTGGTTGGCGGAGAGCGGCCGGCCAAACTGCTTTCGGATCTTGGTGTAGTCGAGCGTGGTCTCTAGCAGCGTCTGCATGATGCCGACGGCTTCCGCGCCCAGCGCGGCCATGGCGCGATCGGCCGCCCATTCGATCGCCGGCAGCGCATCGTGACCGTCGCCGAGCAGCGCGTCTTCCGGCAGGTGCACGTCCGACAATTCGATGTTGCAGGCCCGTCCGCCGCCGAGGCGCGCGTAGTCGGAGATCGCAAGGCCCGGCGCCGTCGCCGGCAGCACGAACAGGCCGATCCGCCCCGAAGGACCGTGATGGTCGTGGACGAGCGCCGAGACGATGATCTCGTCGGCGGCATGGCCGTCGAGCACCGCAATCTTGCTGCCGGACAGGCGCCAGCCTTGCGCGGTCTTGGTCGCCGATGTCGCGACCTTGGCGAGATCGAACCGTGCGGCGCGCTCGGAATGCGCGAACGCAAGCTTCAGCGATCCGTCGGCGACCTTGGGCAGGCTCGCCTGCTTCTGCTCGGCCGTACCGCATCTTTCAAGCAGCCCGGCTCCCAGCACCACCGTCGCGACATAGGGCTCCGACACCAGCCCCCGGCCGAACGCTTCCATCAGGATGCCGATCTCGACCGCGCCGCCGCCGAGCCCATCGAACTCCTCGGGGATCGGCAGCGCCAGCCAGCCGAGCTCGGCGAACTGTTTCCACACCGCAGGGCTGAAGCCGAGCGGATCGTTCGCCATCTTGCGGCGGTGATCGGCATGGTAGCTGCCGGCCACGAAGCGCTCCGCGCTGTCGCGCAGCAGCTTCTGCTCGTCACTGAGATTGAGGTCCATGCTCTTACTCCGCCGCCGGCGGCTTGCGCACGGAGGGATGCAAGCCGGAAGGATCGACGATCATGCCGAACTCCTGAAGATTATGCGCGTGACAGAGCTGATGCAGAGCAAAGGCCTGATCGATCGCTGCGGGCTGGCCCATCACGTCGACCGAACGGTTCACGGCTTCCTTGGTCATCTTCAGCGCGAAGGACGGCTTCGCCGCGATCCGGCGCGCCAGCTCCAGCACGCGCGACGATAGCTCCGCGCGCGGCACGACCTGGTTGACCATGCCGAGCTGGTGCGCCTCCTGCGCGCTCCAGCTGTCGGCGGTGAACAGGAACTCCTTGGCCTTGCGCGGGCCGAGCTCCCAGGGGTGCACGAACCATTCGACGCCGCAGACGCCCATGGTGACGACGGGGTCGCAGAACTGCGCGTCGTCGCTGGCCACGATGAGGTCGCAGGCCCAGGCCAGCATCAGCCCGCCGGCGATGCATTTGCCGTGCACCTCGGCGACGGTGGGCTTGGCGAGATTGCGCCAGCGCCGCGTGATCTGGAGATAAATTTCCTGCTCGCGCGCGAAGCGGCCATGGGCATTCGGCTCGGCAAAGCCGCCCCAATTTCCGATCGGCGGGAAATCGACCCCGGCGGTGTTCTTGCCCCCGGGACGCAGATCGTGGCCGGAGGAGAAGTGCGGACCGCTGCCGGCGAGAATGATCACCTTGACCGCATCATCCTGCACCGCCGCGTCGAAGGCGGCGTTGAGGTCGTAGGTCATTTGCAGGTTCTGCGCATTGCGCGCCTCGGGCCGGTTCATCACGACCCTTGTGATAGCGGGCTCGGGCCGCTCCACGAGGATGGTCTCGAACGAGGTCATCGCGCTTCCCCCAGTTCTGTCTTAATTGTTTCGTCAAGTTGACTATGTCGGTCAGGGATAGGCAAGAGGCTTGCGTCAGTCGGCTGCTTTTCGCGCCTTGGGAGGGATGCAAGATGTCTGGCGCCTTGCGGGTCGCATCTGGTAGTTTGCGCCGGATTCCACCGGGAGAAATTTGATGCGCAAGATCCTGACCGTGCTGGCGGCCCTGGCCTCGCTGAGCCTCACCAATTGCGGCTACAACGCGATCCAGAGCGAGGACGAGCAGATCAAGGCCAACTGGTCCGAGGTCGTGAACCAGTATCAGCGCCGCGCCGACCTCGTGCCCAACCTCGTCAATTCGGTGAAGGGCTTTGCGCAGCAGGAAAAGGACGTGCTGCTCGGCGTCACCAATGCGCGCGCCAAGGTCGGCAGCATCCAGGCAACGCCCGAGGTGCTGAACGACCCCGCCGCTTTCCAGAAGTTCCAGGCTGCCCAGGGCGAGTTGTCGAGCGCGCTGTCGCGGCTGCTGGTTGTCACCGAGAACTATCCGCAGCTCAAGTCCGACGCGCTGTTCAAGGATTTGATGTCGCAGCTCGAAGGCACCGAGAACCGCATCACGGTGGCGCGCAACCGCTACATCAAGTCGGTGCAGGACTATAACGTCACCATCCGCTCGTTCCCGAGCAACCTCACCGCGATGATGTTCGGCTACAAGGAGAAGCCGAATTTTTCGGTGGCGAACGAGAAGGAGATCTCGACCGCGCCGAAGGTGGATTTCAATCCGGCGCCGGCGCCGTCGAAGTAAGCGCGCCGCTTCACGAATGCGCCAGGCCTCACCCACTGCTGTCATTCCCCGCGAAGGCGGGGAATCAAGTACGCCACGGCTTCTCCGTATCCCGCTGGCGTCTCCGGAATACGGGATCGCCCGGTCAAGCCGGGCGACGACAGCGAGATTGTGGCGGGCGTATTCGGTGCTCGCCTCGTGCGTCCTCACTCTCGCACTCCTCCTCGCCCTCGCGTTCCCCGTCTTCGCCGACGTCGCCGTTCCCCAGCTCACCGGCCGCGTCGTCGACCAGACCGGCACGCTCTCCGGCAGCGACGTCGCCTTGCTCACGCAAAAGCTGCGCGATTTCGAGACGCGCAAGGGCAGCCAGATCGCGGTCCTGATCGTGCCGACCACGCAGCCGGAGACGATCGAGCAGTTCTCGATCCGCGTCGCGGAGGCCTGGAAGATCGGCCGCAAGAAAATCGACGACGGCGCCATCCTCGTCGTCGCCAAGAACGACCGGCATTTGCGTATCGAGGTCGGCTACGGCCTGGAAGGTGCGCTCACCGACGTCACCTCGCGGCGGATCATCGACGAGATCATCACGCCGAAATTCAGGAACGGCGATTTCGCCGGCGGCATCTCGGATGGCGTCGAGCGGATGATCCGGGTGATCGACGGCGAACCCTTGCCCGTTCCCTCGCCGACCGTGAACTTCGGCAACCTCGACGATCTCGCACCGCTCGCTATCGTCACGCTGTTCGTCTCGGTGGGCATCGGGGGCGCGTTCCGCGCCATGCTGGGACGGCTGCTCGGATCGCTGGTGACCGGGGGCATCATTGCGACGCTGACCTGGTTCATTCTCGGATCTTTCGGTCTGGCCCTCGCGCTGGGCGGTCTCGGCTTCATCATCGGCTTCATCGCCGATCTGTTTTCGGCGATCACGCCGGGCACGGGCCGCTCGCGCGGCGGCGCCTGGTCGAGCGGGAGCTCGGGAGGCGGCTGGAGCAGCGGTTCGTCGAGCAGCAGTGACAGCGGCAGCTTCAGCGGTGGCGGAGGCAGTTTTGGCGGCGGCGGCGCCTCGGGGAGCTGGTAGCGGTCATGAGCATCAAACGCATCGCTAGGCATCTCGTGCAGCATCGTTGGCAGGCCAAACAGATCTTTCCGCCAGCCGTGCTCGCCCGCATCGAGCAGGCGATCGAGCTTGGCGAAGCCACCCATTCCGGCCAGGTCCGCTTCGTCGTCGAAGGCGCACTCGACGGCCGCCCCTTGTTCCGCAACCAGCCGGCGCGCGCGCGTGCGCTCGATGTGTTCTCGCATTTGCGCATCTGGGACACCACGCACAACAATGGCGTCCTGATCTATCTCCTGCTCGCCGACCGCGATGTCGAGATCGTCGCCGATCGCGGCATCGACGCGAAGGTCGGCGCTGCGGGCTGGGAAAGCATCTGCCGCGCCATGGAGGCCGAGTTCGCTGCCGGCCAGTTCGAGCGCGGCGTCATCACCGGCATCGAAGCGGTGTCGCGCGAGCTGGCGCGGCATTTCCCGCCGGGCACGTCGCATCCGAACGAGCTGCCGGATGCGCCGGTCGTGATGTGACGGAGTGTGATGTGTGAAGGCGCCTGGCTCGCATTCCGCCGCCGTTCATTTGCCCCGATTACAAATTGTTTCACGCCCGCCACACCGGTTCCATCTTCCCGGCTCAATTCAGCCCCGGATGACTTCCTAAAATTTCGGTAAGCGGGTCCCAAGGTAAGGATTTCGCAAGCAATGAAAGTTACCAAAAGGTCAATCCAGAGCGGAGTATTTGAACTGTGAGCGAACCAATGGCTGAGCAGGCTGCCCAGGACAAGAGCGTCGTCGAAGCCGGGACGACCGCGCCGCAGGCTGTCGAGGCTGCCGGGATCGACGCCCCCTCGATCGCGCCCGACCACGAGGCGCCGCCCAAACCCGACCCGGTGAAGGTCGAGCCGCCGAAGATCGAAGCCAGGGTTGAGCCCAAGGTTGAAACCCAGCCCGAGCCGAAGCCCGGCAAGCTCATCGTCATGGCGCCCTCGGAGCGCAACTGGGACCGCGAGAATTTCGCCCCGCATGTGAAGGCGGACGAGCCGCGCGAAGCCGCTGGCAAGCGCCGCCTGTCGGCGATGGCCGCGGTGGTGGCGATCGCCGCCAGCGTCGGCGCCATCAGCGGCGCGCTCGCAACCGCCGGCATGATGCATTTCGCAAGCCCGGCGCAGGCGCCGGTCCAGGTCGCCGACACCAGCGCGCTCGATGCGTCGGTCGCGCGGATCGACGCCGATCTCGTCGCGCTCAAGGCCAATGTCGAGCACAGCGCCAAGACGGGCGTCAGCCAGTTCAACCGGGCCAATGACCGCCTCGACAAGCTCGAGAAGGCGCAAGGCGAGCCGCTCGCCAAGATCGCCAAGCTGTCGGAGACTGTCGACAAGCTTCGCGCCACGCCGCCCGCCGCTCCCGCGCAGGCCGCTGCTGCGCCCGCGAAGGAAACCACCGGCTCGATCGCGCCGACCCAGGTTGCGACCGCTGCCGCCGCACCGGCCCCGGTGGCCGCCGCGCCCAAGACCGAGGTCGGCCGTCTGCCGACGGTCGAAGGCTGGCGGCTGCGCAACGCCGCCAATGGCGGCGCGCTGATCGAGGGCCGCGACGGGCTCTACGAGGTCTATCCCGGCGATCCCATCCCTGGCGTTGGTCGCGTCGATGCGATCCGTCGCCAGGATGGCCGCTGGGTCGTCGTCACCAGCAAGGGGCTGATCGTCTCGCGCTGAGCGTTCGATATCCGACTTTCGAAGAGGCGCTTCACCACGATGTGAGGCGCCTTTTTGCTTGAATAGGCATGCCGGCGCGGTGTTACCTAAGGCATGAGCCGCGCATTGCGAATTCTTGTTGCTGCCGCCGTGTTGTTCGGCGGTGCTCCTTCGCTTCGGGCCGCGGAGACGACGCAGCTGATGCGCGGCACGGCGATCACCGATCCCGATCTGCTGCGCCGGCTCGATGAGAGCGACGTTCTCACGATCTCGCGCCTGGTGGCGCCGGAGCGCAAGGCGGATCGTCCGCTGACGACGGACCTGTTGTTTTCGGGGCTGTCGCAGCTCAAGGACATTCCGCCGGCGATCGAGGCAGAATTCGAGCGCTATGTCGCCAAGCAGAAGGCGGCCTGGCCGACCGAGACGATCGGCGTCGGCGAAGGCTTTGACGTGCAGCTGTTCGATCGAGCCAACCTGAATTCCCCCGACGCGCGTTTCGTGCTGGTCGGCATCGTCAACCGCATGGACCGCGCCTACGCCGCCGAAGAAGCCTGCGGCGAGATCCGGCTGATCTATCGTCTCGCGCGTTTCGACAACAAGCCGGACGGCGGCAAGACCGCAACGCGGCTGCCGATGACGCTCAACCTGGTGATGAAAGCGCGCGATCCGCGCCAGAGGGATGGGAACGGCAAGCCGATCAGCTGCGCCGAGATCGCGCGGCGCTGGCTCGACAACGGCAATTGGCAGGAGCTGATCGGCGGCCAGGACGATGCCACGCTCGATCGCATCGAGACCAACATCCAGATCTCGATCGCGCCGAAATCGCCGCTGCACGATTTCCGCTCCGACTATCTGCTCAAAGTGTTCAAATACGACGCCGCGACGAAGACGTTCGCGGAAGGGACGCTGGAAAATCAGATCGACCGCGATCGCATCCTCGCCAGCGAAGCGCTGCGGCGCGATTTTAGGGATTGGCTGCTCGCACCCGAGAATCTGCGCGAATTCGACCGCGGCACGGTGCTGATCCCGGAAAGATTCCTGGCCAGGGCCGCGGTGGTGCCGACGCCCGCCGGCCTCGATGCCTCCGCGCTGCAGCCGGAGTACGGCATGATGCAGGGAGAGGGAAAGGGTGAGGGCAGCAACGATTCCGTCTTCGCCGACAGCGACGTGGTCGGCGCGTTGAAGCAGGCCGCCGCGCGCGGGGACCCCCAGAACATCCGTTCGGTCGCAGGCTTCCAGCGCCGTCTCAACGACGTCACCTGCTCAGGCTGCCACCAGACCCGCGGCATCGGCGGCTTCCATTTCCCTGGTGTCGACTGGCTGGCGGACAAGCCGTCCAATTCGACCATCGTGCCGGCCTCGCCGCATTTCCTGGGCGATCAGCTCCGCCGCCGCGACATCCTGACCGCCTTCGCCACGGGCAAACGCCCTGATTTCTCACGCGGATTTGCCAGCCGGCCGCAGACCCGCGGCAGCAGCGAGCTCGCCGGAAGCGAGTATCAGGATGGCTGGGGCGCGCATTGTTCCTTGGCCGATGCGGGATCGGGAACGCGAGATGCGAGTTTTACGTCATGGACCTGTGCTAACGGTCTCACCTGTCAAGCCGCCGCGGCCTCGCGCCGCATCGGCATGTGCTTCATCAAGACGCGTTAGACCTAACCAACATTTGGATGATCCATGACGGACACGGGCAACGCCAACAAAGCGCGCAATCGCGAGATCGCGCAGAATGAGGAAGCCAAGCAGGTCACCGGCAGCGCCCGCGTCAGCATCTGGGCGATCGCGATGGCCGTCATCGTCTGCGGTGTCCTGTTCACGCTGGGCTGGCTGTCGCTCCGGTAGCTTTCACTTCGCGTAATTCGTCATCCGCTTGCCCGGCAGCAACTCGTACGCCGGCTTCCAGCCGGGCAGCGCGGCCATGCGGCCGAGCCAGGCGTGGATGGCGGGATGGCTCGTGGCGAAGTCAAAGCCGTGCTCGTCGCTCGGATAATGCAGATAAGCCATCATCGAGATATCGGCGACCGTCGGCTTTGCGCCGATCGCGAAGGCGTTGTGCTGGAGATGCCCGTCGAGAATGCCGAGGAAGTCCTCGAGCCGGCGGCGGAAATGCTTCAGCACCTGCGGGTCGCTGTTCTCGGTGAAGGCCCGCATGAAGCGGTAGGTCGCCATGTAGCCGGTGAGCTTGTGGTTGTCCCAGAACAGCCAGCGCAGCAGCTCGAACTTCTCTTCCTCGGTCTCGTCGCCGAAGCGGCCATATCGCTCGGCGAGCTTGAGCAGCAGCGGTGCGGTCTGCGTCATCTTCACGCCGTCGATCTCGAGCACGGGAATCTCGCCCATCTCGTTGACCGCCTTGCGCCACTCCGCCGTGCGCGTGACTCCGCCGGCAAAATCGGTCCACACCGGCTCGAACCTCTCGCCGCACAGCGTCAGCATCAGCGCCAGCTTGTAGCTGTTGCCGGATTCGGGGAAGTAGTGCAGGCGGTAGATGGGCATGGAACTCGCGGCATTGATGTTCTGCGAATTGTTATAGCGGGATGGTCCTGCATCGTCATTGCGAGCGCAGCGAAGCAATCCAGCAATGCATCTTGCTCAGTGTCGTCCCTGCGAACGCAGGGACCCATACCGCGTGATCTATCGATTGTGGTCGGTAGGCGTACCGAACGACGTATCTTCGCCAAACCACTCCCTGTGGCTATGGGTCCCGGCGTTCGCCGGGACGACAGCGAAGTTTTTGGCGCGTTTGGCCCTTACCCCACCGCCCCCTTCGATCGCAGCTGCTTGATCGCCGCCTCGTCGTATCCCGCGGCACGCAAAATCTCGTCACTGTGCTCGCCGACCGCGGGCGGCTTGCGCGGCTGCACCTTCTTGGCGCCGTCGATCCAGATCGGGCTGTTGATGGTCAGCATGGTGTCATTCTCGAACGGCACCAGCACCTCGTTGTCGAGCATCTGCTTGTCGTTCGGGATGTCGTCGAGAATGGCGACGACGCCGAACACGAGGCCATTGCCGTCGAGGATCTTTCGCCATTCGGAAAGATCCCTGGTGGCAAACGTCTCGTCCAAAATCTTGATCAGCTCGACCGAACGCGCGTGGCGGTCGGCCTTGGTGGCGAAACGCGGGTCGTTGATCAGGTCCTCGCGCCCAAGGCACTTGGCCAGCGTCGGAAACTGCTTCTCCTCGCTCAGCAGCGACAGGATCAGCCAGCGGCCGTCTTTGCACTGGTAATGGTTGGCGACCGCGTTGAGCGCGCGCTCGCGCGGGCGCCGCTCGCCGAACTTGGCGCCGCAGAGTTTTGCCTGCGCCAGCACGCTCGCGGCCCACACGCCGTTCGCCATCAGATTGGAGGCGACATGCGAGCCTCTGCCGGTCTTCTCGCGCTGATACAGCGCGGTGACGATGGCGCCATAGAACGCCATGGCGCAGGGATGGTCGCCCATGCCGGCCACCGAGCGGGCCGGCGTGGTGTCGGTGTCGGCCCGGACCAAATCCATCAGGCCGGAGCGCGCCCAATAGGCGTTGCTGTCGAAGCCGGGCTTGTTGGCCTCCTCGCCCTTTTCGCCGTAGCCGGTGAAGGAGGCGTAGATCAGCCGGTCGTTGAGATGGGCGAGATGGTCGTAGGTGATGCCGAGCTTGGCGCGCACCGGCGGCGGCATGTTGGTGATGAAGACGTCGGCCTCTTCCACGAGCTTGTAGAGCACCGCCTGTGCCTCGGGCTTGGCGAGGTCGAGCGCGATGCTTTTCTTGTTGCGGGCTTCCAGCAGCCAGGCGAAATTGTGCTCGCCAGTGGGATAGCCCGGCAGGTTCGGCAGGTTGCGATAGGGGTCGCCGGCGCCGGGCGGCTCGATCTTGATGACATCGGCGCCGAAATCCGACAGCACGGTCGCGGCTGCGGGCGCTGCGATGAAGCTCGCGCAGTCCAGAACCTTCAGGCCGGCAAAAATGCCCTTATCCATCGCGGCGTCGCTCCCTTGGCTTCGGTCGTTTCCCGCGCGCTGGAATTGCCGCGGGCTGGTGTTGGGAGCATTAGACCGATGTTTTGCCGGGATGCAACGGCGCCTGGCGCAGGGCCTCACTCCTCCCCCGCAAGCAGGGCCGCATTGCCGCCAGCGGCCGCCGTGTTGATCGTCACCGTCTGCTCGGTCGCGAACCGCGCGAGGTAGTGCGGGCCGCCGGCCTTGGGGCCGGTTCCGGACAGGCCGTTGCCGCCGAACGGCTGCACGCCGACCACGGCGCCGATCATGTTGCGGTTGACGTAGATGTTGCCGATCTCGGCGCGGTCGATGATGGCTTCGATCGTGTCGTCGATGCGGGAGTGAATGCCGAGGGTCAAGCCGTAGCCGGTACGTTCGATGGCCTGCAACACACGCTCGAGGTTCTCCGCACGATAGCGCACGACGTGCAGGATCGGACCGAAGACCTCCTCGGTGAGCTCGCCGGCCTCTCGGAGCTCGAAGATGTGCGGCGCGACGAAGCAGCCGTCCGGCGCGTGGCCTGCAAAGTGCAGCTTTGCCTCGCTCTTCATTCGCGCGACATGCGCATCAAGGCGCTGCTTGGCTTCCATGTCGATGACAGGGCCGACATGGGTCGCGATGTCGGAGGGATCGCCGATCTTCAATTCGCGCGCGGCGCCCGCGATCATCTCGATCATGCGGTCGGCGACGTCCTCCTGCACGAACAGCAGCCGCAGCGCCGAGCAGCGCTGGCCGGCGGAGCGGAAGGCGGAGGTCACGACGTCGTCGGCGACCTGCTCGGGCAGCGAAGTGGCATCCGCGATCATGGCGTTGATGCCGCCGGTCTCGGCGATGAGCGGCACGATCGGTCCATCCTTGGCGGCGAGGGTCCGGTTGATCAGGCGTGCGACCTCGGTCGAGCCGGTGAAGACGACGCCGGCGATGCCAGGGTGTGCCGTCAGCAGCGCACCGATCTTGCCGTCGCCCGTGACGAGGTGCAGCGCGCTCCTGGGAATGCCGGCCTCGTGCAGCAGGGCGACGGCTTCGCGCGCAATGCGCGGCGTCTGCTCGGCCGGCTTCGCCACCACGCCGTTGCCGGCCATCAGGGCCGCCGTGACCTGACCGAGGAAGATCGCGAGCGGAAAATTCCACGGCGAGATCGCGACGAAGACGCCGCGGCCGCGCATCGCGAGCGCATTGCTCTCGCCGGTCGGGCCGGGCATCGCGGTATCGTTGCCGAACAGCTTGCGGCCGTGTGCGGCATAATAGCGGCAGAAATCGGCCGCTTCGCGCAGCTCCGACAGCGCATCGTCGAGCGTCTTGCCGCCTTCTCGTTGCAAGAGCGCGATGAAATGGGCGCTGCGGCTCTCCATAAGATGCGCGGCCTGCTCCAGCGCCGCCGCGCGTGTGCCTGCGGGCGTCCGGCTCCACGCGGCAAAGCCGGCGCGTGCCGCGGCGACCGCTGCGTTGGCCTGATCCGGCGTGGCGTCGGTGATCGGCTTGAGGTCGGCCGGCTCGGCTCTGACACTTGCCAGCAATTGGTCGAGCGCGAGGCGTGAGCCGAATTCGACGCCGCGTGAATTGCGCCGCTCCGGCGCAAAGAGATCGCCGGGCAGCGGAATCTTGGGATGGGCCGCCGCTTGCGGCCGGAGAACAGCATCCGCCGGACGTTGCAGCAGCGCCGTCACCGGCACGCGATAATCGGCGGCCTGCGCCACGAACGACGAGTTCGCGCCGTTCTCCAGCAGCCGCCGCACCAGATAGGCGAGCAGGTCGCGATGGCTGCCGACAGGCGCATAGGTGCGGTAGGCGATCTCAGGATGATCCTTGGCGAGCTGCTCGTAGAGCGGTTCGCCCATGCCGTGCAAGCGCTGGAATTCGAAGCCGCCGCCATCTTTCGCGAGCTCCAGCACGGTCGCGACGGTCAGCGCGTTGTGGGTGGCGAATTGCGGGAAGATGCGCGGCCGCAGCGCCAGCAGCTTCGTCGCGCAGGCGACGTAGTTCAGGTCCGTCATCGCCTTGCGCGTGAACACGGGATAGCCAATGAGCCCGCGCTCCTGCGCGCGCTTGATCTCGGTGTCCCAATAGGCGCCCTTGACGAGGCGTACCATCAGCTTGCGGTCATGCGCGCGCGCGAGTGCATCGACATAGTCGATCACCGCGCTGGCGCGCTTCTGATAGGCCTGGATCGCGAGGCCAAATCCGTCCCACCCCTGAAGCGATGGATCGGCGAGCGTCGCGGCGATCACGTCGAGCGACAGCTCCAGCCGGTCGGCTTCCTCGGCGTCGACGGTGAAGTTGAGGTCGTAGGCCTTGGCGCGCTGCGCAAGGTCCAGCAGCAGCGGCACCAGCTCGGCCATCACGCGGTCGCGGCTGATCGCTTCGAAGCGCGGATGCAGCGCCGAGAGTTTGACGGAGATGCCGGGCCGGTCGGGCAGGGGGCGATCGCCGGCCGCCTTGCCGATGGTCTCGATCGCGCTGGCATAGGCGTCGAAATAGCGCTTCGCGTCCGCCGCCGTGCGCGCGCCTTCGCCGAGCATGTCGAAGGAATAGCGCGGCTTCTGGCCGGAGCGCGGCCGGCCCCGCTCCAGCGCCTGCTCGATGGTCTCGCCCAGCACGAAATGGTTGCCCATCAGCCGCATCGCCTGGCGCGTCGCGGTGCGCACCGCCGGCGCGCCGAGCCGCTTGACGAGGCGGCCGATGGTGCCGTCGGGCGTCTCGCCGGGCTGGATCACCCGCGCCGACAGGCCGAGCGCCCAGGCCGAGGCGTTGACCAGGAAGGCGGTGGACTTGGTCTCGTGATGGATGAAATCGCCCTCGCCGAGCTTGTCTTCGATGAACTGGTCGGCCGTGTGCGCATCGGGCACGCGCAGCAGCGCCTCGGCCAGCACCATCAAGGCGAGGCCCTCCTTGGTCGAGAGCGCGAACTCCCGCAGCATGTCCTCGATCCCACCGAGCCGGTCGTCGCGCTTGCGGACCGCCTCGATCAGCCGCGTCGCGGTGCGGTCGATCCGCGCCTCCTGCGGCGGACTGAGATGCGATGCCGGCAACAGCTTGGCTGCGATCTCGGCATCGTCTGGCGCGTAGGGGGCAGTGAAGGCAGGCGGGATGTTCGGCATGGCGTGTCCTGTGGCTGAAATCCAGGATAAGGCCCCCGTTACCGCAGTTCGATAGACAATCTAGCAAATTTGCCTTAGAAAATTAAGCTCAAGCATCTATTGGCCTCATAAGATATGGAACTCGATCGCATCGACCGGAAAATCCTCTCGATTTTGCAGGAGGATGGGCGGATCGCCAATGTCGAGCTCGCCGAGCGCATCGGGCTGTCGCCGACCTCGATCGGCGAGCGGCTGAAGCGCCTGCAGCGCGAGGGTTTTGTCGAAGGCTATGGCGCGCGGCTCAACCCGCATCGCCTGGGCCTCGGCCTGCTCGTGTTCGTCGAAGTGCTGCTGGACAAGACCACGCCCGACAATTTCGAGCGGTTTGCGCGTGCGGTGAAACTCGCGCCCGAGGTGCTGGAGTGTCACATGGTTGCCGGCGGCTTCGACTATCTTGTGAAGGCGCGGCTTGCCGACATGGCGGCGTATCGACGCTTTCTCGGCGAGACTCTGCTGTCGATGCCGGGCGTGCGCGAGACGCGGACCTATGCGGTGATGGAAGAGATCAAGCGCGACGCACCGTTGCCGGTGGGCTGACGACATGTCGTCGCGATTGTCATTGCTGCGGCGTTGAACAAGCGGTCTTCTCAGGAAAAATAGCTATCCTCGTGCAATCGCAACGCCTGTCGTCGAATGCACTGGCCGTCTTCTGAAATTTTCTTGGCCCGCTCCCGGAATGTGCTCCGGGAGGCAGCAAAGGCTGGCGGGCTTATACTTTGAGGTTCTCTGCGGAAGTCTTGCCCCGGTTTGCGATCTCTTCGTATTCCACCGTCTGTCCCTCGTTCAGGGTCGACAGACCGGCTTTCTGCACTGCCGAGATATGCACGAACACATCCTTGCCACCCGACGCAGGCTGGATAAATCCATAACCCTTCGTCGGGTTGAACCACTTGACCGTACCTTTAGCCATCACGACTTCTCCGCGGGTCTTCCTCCGAGATCGCGAACCGCCAGTCCCCGCCAACCGGCCGGTTCGGTCCTAACAGGATACGCGGAATGTGGCGGGCTTGGTAGCTCAAACCACATCGGCATTTCGCCGAATTCCGCTCAACTTCGCGGCGCTTTTGCCGGTTTTGCCCGTTTCGCGGTCAATTGGCCGGAGGGCCGCGCGCCGTCGGTCAATACGTCGCGGCCAGGTAATCGACGATCTTGCCGACATCGGCATCGTCGATCGGCGCGCCATAGACCTTGATCATCTTGGTCACCTCGGCCTGCCAGAAGCCCTTCTTGTCCTTCATTGGCGGCTGCGTCTTGATGTAGTCCGCCGAGTGGCAGGCGCTGCAATTGCCTTTGACGACTTCGAGATCGGGGCCCGGCTTGAATGCCGCGACCTCGTCAGGGGTCTTGTAATTGACCGGCGCGGCCAGTGCCGAACCCACCCAAGCGGCGAGGCCGAGCGAGACGGCGAGGAGAACGGTGCGCTGCATGATCATTCTCCCTCAGGCCACGGTCACGCGGGTGGTTTCGACGACGTTGCGTAGATAACCCGCCGGGTTCCAGCGTGGCGTGTCCGGCTGCGTCTCGCCGCCATTGCCGGTGGCGCGCACCTTGAGCTCAACGCTGCCCGCCGCGAGCTTCACCGGCAGCTTCCATTCGCGGAAGGCGTATTTGCCGAGATCCTTGCCGAGCTTGGCGTTCACCCAGCTCTTGCCGCCGTCGGTGGAGACCTGGACCTCCTTGATGCCCTTGCCGCCGTCGAAGGCGATGCCACGCAGGGTCACAGCGCCGGCCTTCAGCCTGGCGCCGTCAGGCACGCTGGTGATGAAGGAGCGGATGGTGAAGCGATTGATCGGGATCGTCGCCTTCGGCGCGGTGCCCGGCTCGATCGAATGGTCGGGTGTATCGGGAATGCGATAGGCCGACTTCATCCAGAAGCCGTCATAGACGTTGTCGACGACGTTGATCTCGTTGAGATGCTTGACCCAGTAGGTGCCGTAATAGCCGGGCACGATCAGGCGCAGCGGAAAGCCGTTGAGGAACGGCAAGTCCTCGCCGTTCATGCCGTAGGCCAGCATCACCTCGCCGTCCCGGGCGTGGTCGATGTCGAGCGCCTTGATGAAGTCAGGCGTCTTGTCGCTGACCGGGCCGTCCATGCCGTTGAACGTGACCTGCTTGGCGCCGCTCTGCACGCCGGCCATCTCCAGCACTGCCTTCAGCGGCACACCGCGCCAGCGCGCGCAGCCCATGGCGCCGTTGGCGAGCTGGCCGCCCGCGACGCGCGGCTCGAAGAAGCCGCGGCTGTTGCCGGAGCACTGCGCGACGGCGACGATCTCCGTCGCCTTCATCTTCCGGATGTCCTTCAGCGACAGCTTGAGCGGCTTGTCGACCTTGCCCTTGACCTCGAGCGCGAACTTGTCGGGATCGAGATTGTAGGGCAGGTCGGAGAGGTGATAGCGCACGAAGAAGGCATTGTTCGGCGTGATCGGGCCGTCGTTGAAGATCGCAAACGGCGTCTCGAGCTGCGGCGGCCGGCTGGTCAGGCCGATCATCGGCCGCTTCTGCGGATATTTCACCAGCGGTCGTTCGCCATTGGCAAAGGGCAACGTGACGGTGTCGAGGGCCAATGCCTTGGTTGAATTCAGTGTGGCCGCCATGGCGGCAAGCCCCGCTCCTTTGAGCAGGTCGCGTCGGTCGAACATTCTCGTCCCCTCCCGGAGCTTTTCTTCGGCCTGCGGTCATCACCGCGGACCCGCGCTCATCTGTCGCAACGATCCCGGCGAAGTCAATTCGTGCTTTCGCAGCAGGCCCATGCCGCTGCGTTGCAGCAGGCCGGTGTTACGCCCGTGACGAGACAGAACGAAAGCGTAGCCGCGACGGCAGTGTGCTCCCTCGCCCCGCTTGCGGGGAGAGGGTTGGGGTGAGGGGGAGTCTCCGCAAGGAGTAAGCAGTTGGACTCGCGGAGAGTCCTCCCCACCCGCCGCGCTGCGCGCGTCGGCCTCTCTCCGCAGGCGGGGAGAGGCGAACATCACGCCGCGACGCGCTCGCTGCGGTCGACCAGCGCCGCCAGCTCCCGCGCATCCGCCACCACGCGCACCGCCATCGGCTCGTCGCGGCCGCGGATCGCGACCTCCTGGTGCGGCAACGCATCGTCGGCGAGGCCCGCCGTGCTTCGGATTTCGTCCGAGACGATCGCCTCGCAGGCCAGCGTCTTGGTCATGTCCTGCAGGCGGGCGGCGACGTTGACGGCGTCGCCGAGCGCCGTGAAGACGATGTGATCGCGATAGCCGATGTCGCCGATGATGACCTCGCCGCTGTGAATGCCGATGCCGAAGCGGATCGGCTGACGAAGGTCATGGCTCAGGAGCTGGTTCAGCTCGTCGATATGGCTGGCGATGCCGCTTGCCGCCTTCAGCGCCTGCCGGCAGGCGGTTTGCGGGTCGGCCGTCAGCCCGAACAGCGCCAGCATGCCGTCGCCGACGAACTGGTTCGGCTGGCCGCCGTTCTCGATCACGGCCTGCGACACCGCGCCGAGGAAGCGGTTGACGATGAACACGGTGTCGAACGGCAGCCGCTTCTCGGCGAGCTGCGTCGAGCCGCGCATGTCCACGAACAGGCTGACGAGATAGCGCTCCTGGCCGATGCTCGCCGGGGCCGAGGCGTGCGCGCTCGCCGACGACGTCTGCGGGGTGAAGAGCTGGAAGAAGGAGAGATCCGACGTCGGCCGCAACTGGCAGGCCAGCCGGATCGAGGGATCGTTGGTGCCGACGCGGGTCAGCACGAAGGCCTCGCGCTGCGACGGCTCGGGCAGGGTGGCATGATCGCCGATGACGCGGATGCGGCAGGTCGAGCAGCGGGCGCGGCCGCCGCAGACGCTGGCATGGGGCATATTGTGGCGCAGGCTCGCTTCGAGCACGGAAAGGCCCTTGGGGACCCGCACGGTCTTGCCGTTGCCGTAGGACAGCGCGATCATGCCGCCGCGCCGCTCGCGCCAGGCGCGCACGCCGCGCGCTGCCAGCGCCAGGCCCAGCAGCCCGAAATAGGTCATGGTGAAGGCGCCGGTGATGCGATCGAGCGTCGCGGCCTCGGCCGTGGTGCCGACCTGGCGGCGCGTGAGATTGTGCGTGCGCCATTCTCCGTCATCGGCTTCGTACGCGACGTTGCGGCCGCCCTGATAGATGCCGAGCAGCGACAGCGTCGGGATCAGCACGGCGGCGGCGAGCAGATAGGGCGCAGCGCGCGTGAAGGACGGCTTGAGGCGCAGCCAGAAGAAAATGCCGATGCAGCCGTGCACCCAGGCAACGAGCAGCAGGATCGTCATCTGCCAGAGCCGGCCGGGCGCGGCGACGAAGAACAGATACAGCTCCTGCGGATAGAGCTTCTGGTGATCGTACAGCGTGTAGCCGAGCCGCACCCCGACCACGTGCGCCATGACCAGCGCTGGGATGCTCAAGCCCAGCACGAGCTGCAGCGGCTCGACCGTCCGCCAGCGGAACTGGCGGCGCTGGTACAGCGCGTAGATGCCAAGGCCCATATGCGTGAGCGCGGCGGAGTAGAACACGATCGAGACGGGCAGGAACTGCCAGAAGGCGGTGTGGTAATAGACCCCGGCCTCCATGGCCTCGACCGAGATGTTGCCGAGCGCATGGTTGAGGAAATGGCTGATCACATAAGAGAACAGGATCAAGCCGCAGACGAGCCGCACCTGCCGCACGCTGGTCGCGCGGGAAAGCTCGGAAAATCGTGAAGATGCGGTGGCGGCCATGATTCGGTTGTATCAGTTCACCAAGGAGAACAGCTAGCGTAGCGCTAAATTCCCGGGGTGGACAGCTGGCGGGATCACATGCGCGCAAGGTTACGAAACCGTAGGGGGTGAAGGCGCCCGCCATACCCACCGCTGTGCTGCCCCCGCATTGACTCCCCCTCCCAGGTTGGCGAAAAGCGCGGCCGTGACGATCGCTCCCGATATCTCCGTGAAGCCCGGCGGCTCCGACCGCCGTCTCATCCTGATGGCCGTGCTCGTCATCGCCGCGATGACGCTGCTGCGCATCGTCTACGCCTCCGCGATCGAGTTGCGCACCGACGAAGCCTATTACTGGACCTGGTCCAAGGAGGGCGCGCTCAGCTTCCTCGATCACCCCCCGGGCATTGCCTGGCTGATCCGCTTCGGCACCGCGATCTTCGGCGACACGCCGCTCGGGGTCCGCTTCGGCGGGATCGTCGCGATGCTGCTGACGCAGCTGCTGCTGGCTGACATCGTCCGCCGCCTTACTCACGATGTGCGCGCGATCGTGCTCGCGGTGCTGATGCCGGAGGCCGCGCTCTATTACGGCCTGCTGATGGCCAAGGTCGCGCCCGATGTCGCCATGATCCCCTTCGCGGCGGCGATGATGTGGTCGCTGGTACGGCTGGCGCAGAGCGGCGACGGACGCTGGTGGCTGGCGGCCGGCCTGTTCGCCGGCCTCTCGATGCTGTCGAAATTCACGGCGATCATGTTCGCGCCGGCGGTTGCCGCCTTTCTGCTGGTACCGGATTGGCGCTGGCGCTGGCTGCGCAGTCCATATCCTTATCTCGCCGTGCTGGTCGCAATCCTGGTGTTCTCGCCCGTGCTGATCTGGAACGTGCAGCACGATTGGGCCTCGTTCCGTTTCCAGGGCGTGCGCGCCACCGCCAATTACGGAATCTCTCTGCGGACGATTGGCGACTACATCGGCCTGCAATTTGGCCTGGTCGGCTTCGTCATGCTGCCGGTGGTGCTGACTGGACTGGTGCTGACGGCATGGCGAGGTGCTCGCACGCGTGAGCCGGCCGCGATCCTGCTGTCGACGGCGGTGCTGGTGCCATTCCTCTATTTTCTCTTCAAGTCGACCACGCTGCGGGTCGGCGATACCTGGCCGATGTTCATGTGGCCGGTCGGCTTCGCCGCTGCCGCCGTGAACCTCGCAGCGATGATGAAGGAGAATTGGTCGGCGCGCATGCTGAGATCGTCGCTGTTCTGGGCGAGGACGGCCGTCACCACCGGCATCGCCTTCGTCGTCATCGTGTTCCTCTATTACGTCGTCGCGCCGTGGAATCTCCTCGGCAAGATGGATCCGATCGGCGCCGAGGCCGGCTATGAGCAGGTCGCCGCGCGCGCGCAGGCGGCACTCGACGAAACCGGCGCGACCTGGATCGCCACCACGGATTATCGCACCTATGCCATGATGCGCTGGCTGTTCAGGGGGCGCGTGCCCGTCATCGAGATCAACGAGCGCGGCCGCTTCCAGGATTTTGCCGATCCCGGCATGGACCGGATCAAGGGCCGCGCCGGCATCTATGTCGGCCGTGAGCCGGACAACCGGTCGTCGCTGTGGGAGAACATCCCGGCGAAACGCGACCAGCTCGGTAAGGTCGAACGGCAGTGGCGCGGCCTCGTGATGGACACCTACGCGATTGAAAAGCTTTCCGGCTGGACCCCGGACTTGTCACCGCCAAGGGACTCGCCGCTGTTCCAGTGGAAGGTGCTGGCGGGCGAGTTTGAAGAGCGTTCGCTCGGATAGAGCGGCACGCTCCGCTTTCCCTTCTCCCACAAGGGGAAAGGGGGCAGCGAGCGCGTGGCGAGATGCTACTCCTCCCCATCCTTCTTCCGCAGCAGATCGCTCGCCAGATCCGACAGCTTCGGCGGCGGCAGCGCCGCGAACGGCAACGGCCGCGTGACGTCGATCGCGGCCAGCCCCAGCCGCGCCGTCAGCAATCCATTCAGCACGCCTTCGCCGAGCCGTTGCGACAGCTTCGCCGCGATGCCATGGCCGAGCATCTGCTGCACCAGGCTGTCGCTCGCGGCCATGCCGCCGGTGATGGCGAGATGGGCGATGACGTGGCGCAGCAGGCGGATCATGCCGAGCGCGCCGGGACGGCCGCCGTAGAGATAGGCGAGCTGGCGGATCAGGCGCAGCGCGGCGACGAACACGAACAGCACGTCGATCGCCGCACGCGGGCTCACGGCGGTGACGATCGAAACTTTCTGCGCGGCAGACGACACCAGACGCCGCGCCTCTGCATCCAGCGGCGACATCAGCTCGCGCTCGGCGAGCCGGATCATGTCGGCGCCGTCGATGATCTCGCCGGTGTGGCTCTCAAGCGTGGCGCGGGCGCGCGCCAGCTGCGGGTTCTGGTGCGCGATCTTGAGCAGATCCTGCACGATGACGCGGCTCTCCTTGCGGTCGTCGTTGACTAGCACGGCGGCTGCGCGCGCATGCAGCTTCTCGATCGTTGCGAGGCGCGCGAGCCCGAACGCCTCGCGCCCGATCACGACGGCCAGCGCCAGCGCGGTGACGGAGGCGAAGGCGAGGCCGACGAAGCCAAGCGTCTCGCTGCGGGCGAACAGATCCTCGACCAGATGGACCACGCCGAGCCCGGTGCCGAGCAGCGTCAGACCGGCAAGTCCAGACCAGAACAGCGTGCCCCAGGGAAAGCCACGCCGCGCCGGCAGCGCGGCCGCGATCGGCACCGGAAGCGCCTGCGGATCGTGCTCCGGCGTGATCTGGATGGTGGCGCGGCTGAGCCGGCTGGTCTCGTCGGCTTCGGTGACGACGACGCCTGGATCGTCGAGCCGGAACGTCGCCGGCCGCCGCGGCGGGGATCGGTCGTTCATGCGAGCTTGTCTCCGATCAGGAACTGCAAGGCGCGGTCGAGGCGGATGTGTGGCAGCGCGGGCTCGCTATGTCCCTCGCGCTCGAGCCTTGGCGGACGGAAGCGCAGGAAGCGGAAATCGCTCTTGCCGGCAGTCTCGGTGGAGAGGCCGCGGAACGCATCACGGCCGTTGAACAGCGGCTCGGGATCGAGCGGCAGGTCGCCCGGAAAGGTCGCCACTTCCGTATTGCCGTCGAAGAACTCGCCGCCGGCACTTTCGCCCGCGGCCGGCGTTCCCAGGATCGACGGTAGTTTGTCGCGGCCGCGCGCGACCTGCGCCTCCCGCGTGGCACGCACCGCGGCCAGCGCCACCACGTCGATGGAAGCGCCGGTCGTCTCCGCGCGCGCGACGGCGCCGGAGACGGCGCGGCGCAGCACGGCCTCGAGCCGGTCGTGGCTGGAATGATGCAGATGGTCCGCCTTGGTCGCCGCGAACAGGATGCGGTCGATGCGCGGCCGGAACAGGCTGGAGAGGATCGTGCTGCGGCCGATGTTGAAGCAATCGAGAATGCCGGCGAGCGCGGCTTCGAGATCATGCAGCGCTTCGGGACCGGAGTTGAACGCGGACAGCGCGTCTGCCAGCACGATCTGGCGATCGAGCCGGGCGAAATGATCGCGGAAGAACGGCCGCACCACGACGTCCTTGTAGGCCTCGAAGCGGCGCACCATCATCGCCCACAGCGATCCCTCGCCCGCCTGCCTGCCGATGGGCACGTCGAGCGGTGCAAAGGTCAGCGCGGGGGAGCCTGCGAGATTGCCGGGCATCAGGAAGCGGCCGGGCGGCAGCAGGCTCATCGCGAAGCGCTCGTCGCGGCAGGCGCGCAGATAATCGGTGAACAGCTTCGCGGCGGTGAGCGTTGCCTGCTCGTCCTCGCGCGCGTCGGGCTTGAGCGTTGCGAGATGCGCGTGCCATTCGCCCGCAAGATGCGCGCGCGGCGCCTCGCGCGACAGCGCAAGACTTTCCGCCGACCATTGCTCGAAACTCTTCTGCAGCAGCGGCAGGTCGAGCAGCCATTCGCCGGGATAGTCGACGATGTCGAGCGTCAGCGTGCGGTCGGCGCCGTTCGGGCGCTGATAGTCGATGACGAGGCGGAGCTCGCTGATGTCGACGGTCGAGTTCGGCCAGCGCCGTTCCTCGACCAGTGCGCGCAGATGGCTCTCATAGGCAAAGCGCGGCACGGCATCGTCGGGCTGCGGCGCCAAATGCGCTCGCGCGATCCGGCCCGAGGCATAGGCCTCGAACACCGGAAACCGGCCGCCGCGTGTGAGGCCGTGGATCAGCGCAGTGATGAACACGGTCTTGCCGGCGCGCGACAGGCCGGTCACCCCGAGCCGCACCGTCGGGTTGAAGAAGTGCTCGCCATAGTCGATCAGCGCCTGCGCGGACAAGCGCGCTTCTTCGACCATATCCTGGAAACTGAATGCCATGTGAACGTTGAAGGACCGTGGGCGGGCGGAAATGTGTGAGACCGATCACAAAAGTGGCAATTGCGTGAGGAAAATCAAGCTCCATACTTCCACCGTCTTTATCGGAAAATCAGCCGTTTGAACGACGCGCCGGTCCCGAAACGCCCATAGAAGAGGGCATTACCTCATTTTGCGGATTGCCATGACCGTCTTCCAACTGAAACAGCTTGCGTCCAATTCTGTCCACGCCGCGGCCGACGTGATCGGCTGGCACTACGACCGCGCCGAGCTCATTGCCGACGGCATCATTCACGCGATCGGCGTGCTCTCCGGCCTCATTGCCGCGACGGTGCTGGTGGTGCTGACGGCGATCTATGCCGATGCGACCGACGTCGTCGGTGTCTCGATCTACGTCGCCGGCCTGCTCTCGATGCTGGTGCTGTCGGCGACCTATAATCTCTGGCCGGTGTCGCCGGCCAAATGGCTGCTGCGGCGGTTCGATCATTCCGCGATCTATCTGTTGATCGCGGCGACCTACACGCCGTTCATCCTGGAGGTGAAGGACAGCGGGTTCGCGCTGGTGCTGCTCGCCGGCGTCTGGTGCGTCGCCATCACAGGCATCGTGCTGAAGCTGTTCTATCCCGGCCGGTTCGACCGCGTCTCGGTCGGCATTTACCTTGCGATGGGTTGGAGCGGCGTGATGCTCTACGACGCCGTGGTCCAGGCGTTGCCCGCGGTGGTGCTGGGCCTCATCCTGGCTGGCGGGCTGCTCTACAGTTTTGGCGTGATCTTCCACGCCTGGCGGCGGCTGCGCTTCCAGAACGCGATCTGGCACGGCTTTGTCTTGGCCGGCGCGGCGTGCCATTATACCGCGGTGCTCGACCTCGTGTTGAGCTGAGCAGGCTCCGCGCCGCGGAACAAGCGGGCGCGGTCTCAAGCGGTATAAGACGAGAGGAGACGTCGCATGCAGGTGACCGGCAAGGTCGTGGTCGTCACGGGCGGCGCAAACGGCATCGGCAAGGCGCTGTGCGAGGCGTTTTACAACGCGGGCGCGGCCAAGGTCGTCGTCGCGGACATGGACGCCGCCAATGCGCGGGCGGTCGCAGCCATGGTGGATGGCGCGGCCTTCAAATGCGACGTCGCGCAGGAAAAGGACATTGTGCACGTCATCGAGGAGACCGAGCGGCAGTTCGGGCCCATTGATCTGTTTTGTTCGAACGCCGGCATCGGCGGCGGCTTCGATCCGATGTCGGTCAATGCCGGCGGCGCCTCCGACGAGCCGTGGCAGCGCAGCTGGGCGATCCACGTCATGGCCCACGTCTACGCGGCGCGGCATCTCGTCCCCCGCATGAAGGCGCGCGGCGGCGGCTATTTCCTCAACACCATCTCGGCCGCGGGCCTGTTGTCGCAGGTCGGCAGCCCCGCTTATTCGACGACCAAGCACGCCGCGGTCGGCTTTGCCGAGAATCTCGCGATCTCGCACAAGGCGGACAACATCAAGGTCTCGATCCTCTGCCCGCAGGGCGTCGACACCAACATGCTGCGCTCGATCCCGAAGGGCCCGCAATCCGGCGACGGCGATCTCACCCCCGAGCAGGTCGCCAGGGACGTGCTCGCCGGCCTCGAGCAGGAGACCTTCCTGATCCTGCCGCACCCCCAGGTGCTCGGCTACATGCGCAAGAAGACCGAGAATTACGACCGCTGGATCGGCGGCATGGCCAAGATCCAGGCCAGGATGCGGGAAGAGTTCGGGAAGTAGCATAGGGGAGTTGCCGGCACACTGTCGCCCCATAACAGGTGTCGTCCCCGCGAACGCGGGGACCCATAACCCCAGAGAGAAGTTGGGCGAAGACTGGTAGTGTTACTTCCCGCGGTACACGCACCTCCGCTTATCGATAGATCACGCGGTATGGGTCCCCGCGTTCGCGGGGACGGCACCGGTGGTTAGGCGATCGCCTCATCCTCCATCCGGCTCGCCCGCAGCGCCCGCGCATAGAGCATCATCCCCTCGCGCACCTTGCGCTGCTCCGCCTCCGTCAGCGCCGCCAGCGCGCCGCGCACCTGCTGGCGGCCGAAGGCGTGCAGCGCCTCCAGCGTGCGCCGGCCTTTCGTCGTCAGCGACAGCCGCTTGCTGCGGGCATCATTCTCATCCGGCGTCTCGCGCAGCTCGCCGCAGTCGATCAGCTTGCGCACCAGACGGCTGACGCTGGACTTCTCCAGACGCAGGAAATCGCCGAGCTCTCCCGAGGTCATAGAGCCGCGGATGCCGATCTCCAAAATGGTGTGCACGGCCGACGGCGGATAGTCCGATGCCGCCACCGTCGCATCCATGAAGCCGAGCTCGCGCACCATCAGGCGCGAGGCGGCGCGAATGTCGTCGATCAGCGCAAGCTCGGCCATCCCTTGACTCCCGGCATATAGTTGTATCATACAACTATATGTGCGCAACAGTGCGCGCAAGGGTTTTGGAGTGGACCATGAGCGGAGCCTTGCCGACGGGAATGCGGATGACGGGCAAGGTCTGCCTGGTCACCGGCGGCGGCAGCGGCATCGGCCGCGCCACCGCGCTGCGGATGGCCGCCGAGGGCGCCGCGGCGATCATCGTCGCCGGCCGGCGCGAGGCCGAGATCGAGGCGACCGCCGCAGCGTGCCGCGAGCTTGGCGCGGAGGCAATCGCGTGTCAGACCGACATCACCCGAGAGGACGAGGTCGTACGCCTCGTCGGCACCGCTATCGAACGTTGCGGTCGTCTCGACGTCGCCTTCAACAATGCCGGCTTCCAGGAGCGCCGCGCACCGCTGGAGGAGCAGGGCACGGATATCTACGACAGCGTGTTCGACACCAATGTCCGCGCGCTGTTCCTGTGCCTGCGCCACCAATTGCCGGTCATGCTCGCGCAGGGGCGCGGCAGCATCGTGGTCAATGCCTCGGTGAGCGGCGTGCGCAATCCCAATCCCGGCTTCTCGCTCTATTCGGCCTCGAAGGCGGCCGCGATCTCGCTGACGCGCTCGGCGGCGCTGGAGAACGCCCCGCGCGGCATCCGCATCAACGCCATCGCGCCCGGCCGCGTCGTCACCGACATGATGCTGCGCGCCGGCGTCGGCGACGTCGCAACGGTCAGCGCGGGATTGCCGCTACGGCGCATGGGCAGCCCGGAGGAGGTGGCGGAAGCCGTGGTGTGGCTGTCCTCGGATGCGTCATCCTATGTGGTCGGGCACGTGCTGGCGGCGGACGGGGGATTCCTGGCGTCGTAGCGCGACGACATGATCAATGCTTCTGCCCGTACAGTACCGGCACCGCCGAATCCACGACGACCTCGACGAGGCTCGTCCCTTCATGCGCCAAGCCGCGCTTGAGGGCTTCGCCGAGCTCCGCGGCCTTCGTCACCCGAACTGCATGGCAGCCCATGCCCTCCGCGAGCCGCACGAAATCGATGCCCGGCAGCTCCAGCCCGGGCACGTTGCGCACCTGCATCACCTGGCTGAAGGAGCGCATCGCGCCGTAGCCGGAATTGTTGATGACGACGATGGTGAGCGGCAGCTTGCGCTGTGCGGCGGTCCACACCGCCTGGATCGAATACATCGCCGAGCCGTCGCCGATCAGACAGATTGTGCGCTGCTTCGGCTTGCCGAGCGCCATGCCGACCGCAGCGGGCAGCGAATATCCGAGGCCGCCGCTGGCCATCGTGTAGAAGGAATCCTGGCCCGGCATCGGCATGAATTTTTGCATCGCCGGCCGATGCGAGGGAACCTCCTCGACGACCGACGTACCCTCCGGCATCGCCTGCGACAGAGAGTGCAGCAGGAACTCGACCGGCAGCGGATCGGCCGCTGGCGGCGCCGGCGGCAGCGTGCGGCCCTTGGGCGCGGCGCGCTTGCTCTCGGGCAGCAGCTCGAGCAGCAGGCTCAGCGCCGGCTTCATCGTGGTGATGATGCTAGTGCCGACCGGGGTTACCGCGGCGGCATCCGCATCATCCGTGATCTGGAAGATGGTCGCGCCGCCGTCGAAGATCGCGGCATGGCCCTCGACATGGAAGGTGAACACCGGCGCGCCGATCACGACGACGAGATCGTGTTCGCGCAGCGCGTCGGAGAGCTGCGCGGGCGAGGCGTGCAAGAACCCTGCGAACTGCGGATGCCGCTCGGGGAACGAGCAGCGCGCCGAGAACGGGCTGACCCAGACGCTGGCCTTGGCCTTCTCTGCGACGCGCACCATCAGGTCCACAGCGCCGGCGCGATCCACGCCGGGGCCGACGACGAGGGCAGGGTGCTTTGCGCCGGCGAGCGCGGCGACCAGCGCCTTCATGGCGTCAGGCTCGGGCCCGATCTCGCGGCTGACCTTGCGCGCATCCACCGGCGCGGTCGCATGCGCCCAGTCGTCGATCGGGATGGACACGAAGGTCGGCCCGCACGGTGGCTGCATCGCGGTGTAATAGGCCCGCGCGATCGCGGCCGGCACGTCCTCGGGCCGCGCCGGCTCGACGCTGTATTTGACATAAGGCCGCGGAAACTCGGAGGCGCGCTCGGCATAGAGGAACGCCTGCAGCGGCAGGATCGAGCGCGCCTGCTGGCCCGCGGTGATCACGAGCGGAGTCTGGTTGCGATGCGCGGTGTAGATGTTGCCGAGCGCGTTGCCGACGCCGGCCGCCGAATGCAGATTGACGAAGCCCGCATTGCGCGTCGCCTGCGCGTAGCCGTCGGCCATGCCGACGGCGGAGGCTTCCTGCAACGCCAGCACATAGTCGATGTCGCCGGGCCAGTCGGACAGGAACGGCAGCTCGGTCGAGCCGGGATTGCCGAACACTTTTGTGATGCCGAAGGCACGCAGCAGGTCGAGCGTCGCCTGCTTGACGGTGACGGACTTGCTGCCGGTCTTGCCGTTCTTGGCCATGGTTTCCGTCCCCGAATGCTTTTATTGAGCCGTCATTCCGGCGCGATGCTTCGCATCACCGCGGAATGACGGTGTATTTATCACCAAACCGCCGTCCCCTTCATCGTCGGCTGCCCCTCCGCGTTCGCAGTCCACAGCTCCATGCCAGCCTCGGTCTCGTTGGCATTCACCGAGAACTCGCCGCCCTCGAACAGCGGCTGCAGCCCGCGATAGGTGAACTTCTTCGGCGCCTTGCCGCCGCGCAGCTTTGCCGCCATCTCGATGATCAGCGCGGCCTGCAACGGTCCGTGGAAGATCAGGCCCGGATAGCCCTCGACCTTGGTGACGTAGTCGCGGTCGTAATGAATGCGATGGCCGTTGAAGGTCAGGGCGGAATAGCGGAACAGCAGCACGGGATCGGAGACATGGGTCTCGCGGTGCTGCGCCTTCGGCGGCGGAGGTGGAGCCTTGCCGCTCGCGGGTGCGCTGCTCGTCATCTCGCGATAGACGATGTCCTGCCGTTCGCGGATCGCGATGCCGCGCGGCGAGGAAATGCTGTGCTCGACCGAGACGAAGCACAGCGTGCCGGTCGAGCCTGATTTCACCTGTACGTCGGCGATGCGCGAGGTCCGCGTCGATTCATCGCCGACCTGCAGCGGCTGCAGGAACTCGATCTCGCCGCCGGCCCACATCCGGCGCGGCAGCGGCACCGGCGGCAGGAAGCCGCCGCGGGTGGGGTGGCCGTCGGGCCCGAGCATCGACATCGGAAACACCGGCTGGGCCAGGCACCAATGCACGGTGAACGGGGCGGCATCGCCCTTCCGGGGTTCGCCGACGTCCTGGAACAGCGTCGCGCGCAAACCCATGACGAGCTGCGCGGTGACGATGTCGGTCGCCTCCGTGCTGCGGCCGATCCATTGCCGCAAGTGATCGATATCGAGCTTCTCGGTCATGACGCCTCGCTCTGTTACTTCTTGGACTTTGGCTTATCGCCGATCGCCGGCACGGCGCCATAGTTGCGCGTCTCGCCGACGATGATCGGCGCCGGCGCAGGATAGCTGACGCGCCCGTTCGGCGTGTCGACCTCGATGCGGCGCAGATGCGGATGGTTGGTGAGGTCGGCCATGGTGTTGACCTCGGCAAAGGCGATGTCGGCGTCCGACAGCCGCTTCAAGAGCTCGTCGCGCGTCATCTTGCCGAAGATATTTGCGACCGTCGTGTCCGTGAAGTCGCGGTTGCGCACGCGCTCGACCATGTTGGCGACACGGGGATCGGCGGGCAGGTCGGGCTGGTCGAGCACCTTGGCGCAGAGCGTCTTCCACTCGCGCTCGCTCTGGATCGAGATCAGGATGTCCTTGCCGTCCCTGGAGGTGAACACGCCATAGGGTGCGATCGAGGGATGGCGCAGGCCCATGCGCTTCGGCGGGTTGCCGGCCTCGGAGTTGAGCAGCGGCACAGTGCACCAGTCCGCCATCACGTCGAACATGGAGATGCGTATGTCGGCGCCCTTGCCGGTGCGTCCGCGCGCGATCAGCGCCTCCAAAATCGCCGCATGCGCGGTGGCGCCGGTCGCGACGTCCACGATCGACATGCCGACGCGCGAGGCGCCATCGGGGTTGCCGGTGATCGAGGCAAGCCCGCTCTCGGCCTGGATCAGCAGATCATAGGCCTTGCGGTGCGCGTAGGGGCCTTCGTCGCCGTAGCCGGTGATGGTGCAGGAGATCAGCTTCGGATAGTCCTTCAAAAGCCGCTCGCGCGAGAATCCCAGCTTGTCCATCGAGCCCGGCTTCAGGTTCTGGATCAGCACGTCGGCATTTGAGATCAGCGTTTCCAGCTCGGCGCGGCCTTCCTTGGTCGTGAGATCGACCACGGCGGATTGCTTGCCGCGGTTGAGCCAGACGAAATAGCTGCTCTGGCCCTTGGCCGCCGCGTCATAGCCGCGGGCGAAATCGCCCTCGGGCCGCTCGATCTTGATCACCTCCGCGCCGGCGTCCGCCAGCCGCGAGGAGCAGAACGGCGCCGCCACCGCCTGCTCGACCGCAATCACCCTGATCCCGTCCAGTGCTCCCATGACGTGGCCTCAGTATGAGCGCGGCATGCCGAGCACATGCTCGGCGACGTAGGACAGCACGAGGTTGGTCGAGATCGGCGCGACCTGATAGAGCCGCGTCTCGCGGAATTTGCGCTCGACGTCGTATTCCTCGGCAAAGCCGAAGCCGCCATGGGTCTGGATGCAGGCATTCGCCGCTTCCCAGGATGCGTCCGCCGCCAGCATCTTGGCCATGTTGGCCTCCGCGCCGCAATCGAGCCCGGCCTCGTATTTGCGCGTGGCTTCCTTCACCATCAGCTCGGCCGCGCGCATCGAGGCGTAGGCCTTGGCGATCGGGAACTGGATGCCTTGATTCTGGCCGATCGGACGACCGAACACGGCGCGGTCCTTGGCGTAATTGGTGGCCTTCGCAATGAACCATTTGGCATCGCCGACGCATTCGGCTGCGATCAGGATGCGCTCGGCATTCATGCCTGAGAGGATATAGCGGAAGCCCTTGCCTTCCTCGCCGATCAGATTCTCCGCCGGCACCTTCATGTCGGTGAAGAACACTTCGGTGGTGGCGTGATTCATCATGGTGCGGATCGGGCGGATCTCGAGGCCATTGTTCTTGGCCTCGCGCATGTCGACGATGAAGACCGACAGGCCATCGGTGCGCTTCTTGGCCTGCTCTTTCGGCGTGGTGCGTGCCAGCAGCACCATCAAATCGGAATGCTCGGCGCGGCTGGTCCAGATCTTCTGGCCGTTGACGATGTAGCTGTCGTTGCCTTCCTTGCGCGCGAAGGTCTTCAGCGAGGAGGTGTCGGTGCCGCTGGTCGGCTCGGTGACGCCGAAGGCCTGCAGGCGCAACTCGCCGCTCGCGATCTTCGGCAGATATTTTGCCTTCTGCTCGGCATTGCCGTGCCTGAGCACGGTGCCCATCGTGTACATCTGGGCATGACAGCCGCCGCCGTTGCAGCCCGCGCGCTGGATCTCTTCCAGGATCGCCGCCGCGGCCGACAGCTTCAGGCCCGCACCGCCATATTCCTCGGGAATCAGCACCGAGAGATAGCCGGCCTGGGTCAAGGCGTCGACGAAGGCCTTGGGGTAGGCCATCTCGCGATCAAGCTTGCGCCAATATTCGCCGGGGAACTGCGCGCAGAGTTTTGCGACGGCGTCGCGGATGTCGGCGTAATCTTCGGTGTGGTGTTCTTGACTCATGGCGTTTCCAGTTCTTGGCGGCAGTTAAGATAACGCCGGTCAATCCTCCGGCGTTGTGAAAACAACGCCAGCCCCCTATGCTCATTTGTTATAGCGTATGAAGTAGCCTTCCAGGGTTGGCAAGCATGGATTTCCGGCAGCTCAGGACCTTCAGTTGCGTGGCGGAGCTCGGCAGCCTGTCCAAGGCGTCCGACACGTTGCGCGTGGCGCAGCCCGCGCTCTCCAGGCAGATCAAGCTGCTGGAACACGAGCTGCGCACCGAACTCTTCACCCGCAACGGCCGCGGCATGGTGCTGACCGAAGCCGGCCGGCTGCTGCTGGCGCGCACCTCCGGCATCGTGCGGCAGATCGACCAGATCCGCGACGACATCCAGTCGTCTCAGGGACCGCCGTCCGGCCAGGTCGTGCTCGGCCTCGTTCCGACGGTGAGCTGCGTGCTGTCGGCGCGCTTTGCGCGGCGCTGCGTCGAAAAATTTCCCGGCATCTCGCTGCGCATCGTCGAGAGCTACAGCGGCCATCTCGTCGAATGGCTGCATCGCGGCGAGATGGACCTTGCCATCCTCTACGGCCGTTCTGCAGATCTGCATCTCAACGTCGAGAGCCTCGGGCGCGACAACATCGTCGCCGTCGGTCCGCGCGGCTGCGGCCTCGCGCGCAAGAAGAGCGTCGATATCGGCTGGCTGCTGCGGCAGCGGCTGGTGCTGCCCTCTCATTCCCACGGCCTCCGCGCGCTGATCGAGCACGCGGCCGCCCAGCGCAAGATCAAGCTCAACGTCCAGCTCGAGGCGGATTCGTTCCGCGTGCTCACCAGTCTCGTCGAGGAAGGCCTCGGCTTCGCGCTGCTGCCGCCCTCGTCGGTCCATGGCGAGGTCGCGGAGGGGCGGCTGGAGACGACGGCCGTCTCGAAGCCGATGACGCGCGAGCTCATTTTCGCTTCTCCGATCGACCGCCCGGTCTCGACGGCGTCCCTGGCCGTCACGACCCTCCTGCGCGAGGAGGTCGCCGCCTGCCGCAAGGACGGCGTATGGGACATCAAGTTGAGTTAGATGTCGTGTGGTAGAACAGTCGGGCGCCGACTTGCCTTCGCATCTGGCGCGAGCTGACATGCCGGAATTTTATAGCTGGGTCGGTGATCTACCGGTCTCGTACCCCGGACGCAGCGCAGCACGCCCGGCGATGCGAAGCATCGTCCGGTGTGATGCGCTGCAGATCCGGGGCCCATGTCGTTGCGAGGCCGTTGCTTGCTGGGTCCCGGCTCTGCGCCGCACCGCTACGCGCTGCGGCGCGTTCGGGACACGAGCGAACAAGATGCTGTCACCGGCAATGAGAGCTCAGCCCGGTATCCTCACCGGCAGCGTCTCGTAGCCCTTGATGAAGCTCGAATAGATCCGCTTGGGCTCGCCGACCACCTCGATGCGGTCGAAGCGCTTCAGCATCTCCTCCCAGATGATCTTGAGCTGCAGCTCGGCGAGGCGCATGCCGACGCAGCGGTGGATGCCGAAGCCGAAGGAAAGATGCGTGCGCGGCCGGGGGCGGTCGATGATGAACTCGTTCGGCCTGTCGAACATCTCATCGTCGCGATTGCCCGAGACGTACCACATCACGACGCGGTCGCCCTTCCTGATGTGCTTGCCGCCGATCTCGGTGTCCTGCAAGGCGGTGCGCCGCATGTGCGCCAGCGGGGTCTGCCAGCGGATCACCTCCGGCACCATGGAATCGATCAGCTCCGGATTGGCGCGGAGCTTGTCGTATTGCTCCGGGTTCTCGTTCAGCGCCAGCACCGAGCCGGTCATGGTGTTCCGCGTGGTGTCGTTGCCGCCGACGATGAGCAGGATGATGTTGCCCATGAGATTGTCAGGGTCCATGTGGCGCGTGGCGTCGTTATGGGCCATCAGCGACAGCAGATCGTTGCGCGGCGCCGAGTTGACGCGCTCGTTCCACAGCTTGGACATGTAGGCGTAGCATTCGTCCATCTCGCGGCGGCGCTCTTCGGCCGAGGCGACGATGCCGCTCTTGGGCAGCGCGGTCGAGACGTCCGACCAGCGCGTCAGCTTGCGCCGCTCCTCCCAGGGGAAGTCGAACAGGGTTGCCAGCATCTGCGTCGTCAGCTCGATCGAGACGCGCTCGACGAAGTTGAAGGTCTCGTTGCGCGGCAGATTGTCCAGCACGGTCTGCGAGCGCTGGCGGATCAGCTTCGCGAGCTCGTCCAGATGCGTCGGCGTGAACATCGGCGACACCGTCTTGCGCTGTGACGAGTGCTTGGGCTGGTCCATCGCGATGAAGCTCGGCCAGTCGTAACCCTCGGGCACGTCGCGAATCGAGATGCCGCCGAGCGTCGAGTCCGACGAGAAGATGCCGTGATTGGTGTCGACATGCATGATGTCGTTGTACTTCACCACCGACCAATAGGGCTCGATCGGCGCGTTGGTGCAGTAATGCACCGGCTCTTCCTTGCGCAGCCGCTCGAACCACGGCCACAGCGTGTCGTCCTGGAACAGCCGGGGCGCGCCGGGGTGGAATTGCGACAGCGGCGTCGCATAGGCCTCCTCGCTGGCCCGACGGATGCGTTCGGCCTTGTCCACCTTAACCGGCGCTTGGATGTTCATCGTCGTGGCTCCGTTTGTTCTTTCTTCGCCTCTGCCCCGCGTGCGGGGAAAGGCGAAGTAACTCACGCCGCAATCTTCACCGGCAGCTCTTCGAGACCCTTCACGAAACTCGAGTACACCCGCTTCGGCTCGCCCACCACATCGATATGGTCGAACCGCTTCAGGATCTCTTCCCAGATAATCTTGAGCTGGAGTTCGGCAAGGCGCAAGCCCACGCAGCGGTGGATGCCGAAGCCGAAGGACAGGTGGGTGCGCGGGCGGGCGCGGTCGATGATGAAATCGTAGGGCTTGTCGATCGCCTCCTCGTCGCGGTTGCCCGAGACGTACCACATCACGACCTTGTCACCCTTCTTGATCTGCTTGCCGCGGAACTCGAAATCAGAGAGCGCGGTGCGGCGCATATGCGCCAGCGGCGTCTGCCAGCGGATCACTTCGGGGACGAAACTGTCGAGCAGCGCGGGGTTCTCGCGCAGCTTGCGATATTGCTCGGGATGCTGGCTCAGCGCGTGCAGCGAGCCCGACATGGTGTTGCGCGTGGTGTCGTTGCCGCCGACGATCAAAAGCACGAGATTGCCGAGGAAGTTCTTGGCATCCATGTCGCGCGTCGCGGCGCCATGCGCCATCATCGAGAGCAGGTCGCTCTTCGGCGGCTGCTCGATGCGCTCCTTCCAGAGGCGGGAGAAATAGGCCGCGCATTCCGTCAGCTCGGCCTGCCGCTCGTCCTCGGTGGCGACGAGGCCGTCGGGCCCGGGAATCGTGGTGGCAATGTCGGACCAGCGTGTCAGCTTGCGGCGGTCTTCCCAGGGGAAGTCGAACAGCACCGCCAGCATCTGCGTGGTCAGCTCGATCGAGACGCGGTCGACCCAGTCGAACACCTTCCCGCGCGGCAGATTGTCGAGGCACTCGGCCGAGCGCTTGCGGATGTTGAGCGCGAGATTGTCCAGGTGCGTCGGCGTGAACATCGGCGCCACGGTCTTGCGCTGCGCCGCATGGCGCGGCGGGTCCATCGAGATGAAGCTCTCGCGGCGCAGGTCCGGGTCGATATCGCGGATGGTGATGCCGCCGAGCGAGGAGGCCGAGGAGAACACCGCGTGGTTGGTCTCGATCTCCATGATGTCGTTGTAGCGCGTCACCGACCAATACGGCCCGAACATCGAGTCCTTGCAATAATGCACGGGGTCTTCCCGGCGCAGCCGATCGAAATACGGCCAGAACGTATCGGTCCTGAACAGCTCGGGGTCACCCGGATCGAACTGCTCCAGCGGCAGTGACTTGGCGCGCTCGCGCAGTGCGTCGAGCTTGGCCGCGCTCTCGATGGTCCCATGCATGACCGTTCTCCCTGGGCATGAACCGCGCGTTCTCGTTGAATTCTGCGCTGCGGTATTTGATTTGCAATTACAGCCGGTTGTCTGCGCCGGAGCAAGGGAGAGTTTTGCCACATCCAACTTTCGCGAGAGGGCTGCGGGCCGTCCGCGAGCGTGATCCCCCGCACATCGCTTGTCGTGAAATCGTGACAGAAACCGACTGGAATCGAGGTAAATCGAACCCAGCCGGCCCGGGGGTCGACCAAGCCTCTGATCTATAGTTTGATTGCAACAGACCGACACCCCGAGGTTGCCGCCGTGAACGACATGCAATGGACCCCGATCGGCTCCGAGCCGCTTCCGCCGCCGCTGCCGCCCACGCGCGTCGATTTTTCCGGCAATCGCTCCGAGTTCCGGAGAATGGTCACCAAGGGTGCCATGTTGGAGCTCGTCACCTTCGGCTTCTACCGGTTCTGGCTCGTCACCGACATCCGGCGCCATTTGTGGGCGAACACCGCGATCGACGGCGATGCCGCCGAATATACCGGCCGGGCCAAGGAGCTTCTGGTCGGCTTCCTGTTTGCGCTCGCGATCCTGGTGCCGATCTACCTCGCCTACTTCCTTGTTGGTATCGAGTTCGAGCGCTGGCAGGGCTTTGCCTCGACACCGCTGTTCATCGGCTTCTACGCCTTCGGCCAGTTCGCGATCTTTCGCGCGCGGCGCTATCGGCTGACGCGCACGGTCTGGCGCGGCGTGCGATTCTGGATGGACGGCTCCGGCTGGGCCTATTCGTTCCGCGCCATGGCGTGGGGCTTGCTGGTGTTGCTGACGCTCGGCCTGGCGCTGCCGTGGCGCGAGGCCGCGCTCGAGCGCTACAAGATGCAGCACAGCCATTATGGCGATCTCCGCGGCGATTTCGAGGGCGACGGCTGGACCTTCTTCAAGCGTGCCTGGTGGCTGTGGCTGCTCAGCCCGATCGCGCTCTTCATCTTTCCGCTCGCGCCGTTCTTCTATGCCGAGTTCAAGGCGCGCGAATGGCGCTGGTGGCTCAACGGCATCCGCATCGGCGGCGTCAGCCTGTCCTCGAACCTGCCTCATGACGCCTTCTACGGCCTGTACTGGAAGATGATCGGCTGGTGGATGCTGCTCACGATGGCCTTCTCGGCCTATATGGGCGGCGGCGCGCTGTTGCTGGTCCAGCTGAGCGGCGTTCCGGCTGAGCAGATGCTCGGCTCCGACAATGCCGTCACGAGCATCCCGATGGTGGTGATGATGGTCATCGGCTATCTCGCCCTGGCGCTCGCGATCAACATCGTGATGCGCGTCTATCTTCAGCGCGATCTCTGGGCCAAGGTGCTGGAAACCGTCGAGGTGCACGACATCGCGGCGGCGGCGGATGTGCGCGGCAGCGGCCAGCTTGCCAGCGCGCTCGGCGAAGGTTTTGCCGATGGGCTCGATGTCGCGGGATTCTAAGCTGTGAGTGACATATCTGCCTACGCGCCGGCGCAGTCCACCAAGCCGACCATCTTCTTCGACGGCACCTCAAGCCGCCGGCGGCAGGTCACGCTGACGCTCGCTGATGCGCTCGAGATCGCGGAGGAGGGCGGGGCGCCGGTTCGTTGGTCCTATGCCGATATCCGCCGCGCCGACAGTCCGCCAGGGATCCTGCGCCTTTCGAGCATCACCGCACCGCCATTGGCGCGGCTGGAAATCCGCGACGCGGCGCTTGCGGCCGACGTGACCGCACGTTGCCTGCGGCTCGACGAGCACCGGACCTCGCGCCGCGGTGTCGTAAAAATCGTCGGCTGGTCGGCGGCGGCCGCAATCTCCATCGTCTGCGTCGTGCTGTTCGGCGTGCCGCTCGCCGCCGACCGTCTCGCGCCGCTGGTGCCGAAACCCGTCGAACGGCGCATCGGCGACGCTGCCGAAGTGCAGATGAAGACCATCTTCGGCCGCAATGTGTGCGAAGATCCAGCGGGCAAGGCCGCCTTCACCAAGCTCGTCAACCGCCTGCGCGATGCCGCCGGCCTCGACGACGATTCCATGATGGCGGGCGTGCTGCCGACCTCGGTGCCGAACGCCTTTGCACTGCCGGGCGGCAAGGTGTTCGTGTTGAAGGGCCTGCTCGACAAGGCCGAAAGTCCCGACGAGCTCGCCGGCATCCTCGCGCACGAGCTCGGCCACCTCAAGCATTACGACAGCATGCGCGGGCTGATCTACAACGGCGGCACCTCGTTCCTGATCGGCCTGTTGTTCGGCGACGTCACCGGCTCATCCGCGGTGATCTTCGCCTCTCGCAGCGTTGTCGAAGCCTCCTATTCGCGCGAGGCGGAGACCGCCGCCGATACGTTCGCGATCGAGGTCATGCACAAGCTCGGCCGCTCGCCAAAGCCCGCTTTCGAGCTGATGTTCCGCATCACCGGCAAGGAAGGCGGCTCGAAGCTCACGACGATCCTCGCCAGCCACCCGCTGACCGAAGACCGCCTCGCCCGCATGACCCGGGAAGATCGCCCGGTGGGCGGCCCGCCGCTGCTGACGGACAAGGAGTGGCAGTCGCTGAAGCTGATCTGCGGCAGCGGGAAGGTGTAAGGGGCCGGCGGAAAAGGAACAATTGCCCTGAACAGGCATATCCTCTCGAGCAACGACAGGATGTAGTCATGTCTTATGGTCGCTTCGCCGCGATGATCGCGGTCTCCACGCTGATCATGTTCGGATTGATGTATCTCAACACGTTCGCCCTGGACCATGTCTGGTACAGCCAGACCCGGACCTGGATGGCGCTGCTGATGGGTGCCGTCATGGCTGTCGTGATGCTGGGTTTCATGTGGGGCATGTACCGGAACCGCGCGGCGAACATCGCCATATTGGTGGCCGGTGCCGCCGTGTTCGCAGCCTCTCTCTGGCTCGTTCGCAGCCAGGAGACCGTCTCCGACGTCGCCTACATGAAAGCGATGATCCCGCATCATTCGATCGCGGTGCTCACGAGCGAGCGTGCACACATCCGGGATCCCCGCGTCCGCAAATTGGCCGACGACATCATCGAGGCGCAGGTGCGGGAGATCGGCGAGATGGAACGTCTGATCGCCGACCTGAAGGCGCACCCGGCGCCGTCTGATGCGAAGGATTTGCCGCCGCGGCCGCCAACCTGACGGCGAACCGCTTCACTTCGCGGGCGCAGCCGGCGCGTTCGAGCCGGTGGTGACGCTCGGCGCATTGTTCGGACTGGTCGAGGTCGCCTGCGGGCCGATGTCGCGCCCATTGTAGAAGAAGACGGCCGCCACCACGGCGATCACGAAAATCGCGCCGATCGCCCAGCCCACCGGGCTGTTGCGGCGCGCACGGTCAGTCCTGCGGTCATCATTCGGATAGGTCATCGTGCTCTCCATGTTAGAGCAGGAGAACCTTGTGCGATGGCGCCTGTTCCTAAAAGCGCGCGCCTCACCTACCGCGTCCCGTAGGCGCGGTCGCCGGCATCGCCGAGGCCGGGCAGGATGAAGCCGTTGTCGTCGAGACCTTCGTCCACCGCCGCGGTCCAGATCGGCACGTCCGGGTGCAAGCCGCGCAGCCGTTCCAATCCGTCCGGCGCCGCGATCAGGCAGGCGAGGCGGATGTCCTTCGCGCCGCGCTCCTTCAGCCGGTCGATGGCGGCCACCGCCGTGTTGGCGGTCGCGACCACAGGCGTCACCACGATGGCGAGTCGCTCGCTGAGATCGGACGGCGATTTAAAGAAATATTCGACGGCGGCAAAACTGTGCGGCTCGCGATAGAGCCCGATATGGGCGACGCGCGCAGTCGGCACCAGATCCATCATGCCGTCGACGAAGGTGGTGCCGGCGCGCAGCATCGGCACGAACACTAGCTTCTTGCCGGCGATCTTGGCCGAATGCATCGTCGCCAGCGGCGTCTCGATCACGGTGTCGGCGAGCGGCAGATCGCGCGTCACCTCGTAACAGAGTAGCATGCCGATCTCCTTGATCAGCTCGCGGAACGACTTTGTCGAGATGGACTTGTCCCGCACCAGCGTCAGCTTGTGCTGCACCAGCGGATGATCGACGATCGTGACGCCTTCCATGGGATGCCTTTCTTCCTTCTCCCTTTGTGGGAGAAGGTGGCGCGAAGCGCCGGATGAGGGGTCTGCTTCAACGAACTCAAGCGAGAGATATGCCCGCGGAGACAACCCCTCACCCGGCTTCGCTTTCGCGAAGCCACCCTCTCCCACAAGGGGAGAGGGTTAGAACACCGTGCCGTCGCTGATCACCTTGAGCGGCGGCGAGCCGTCGGGGCGGCGCGCAAAGGCAATGGCGCGGCCCGCGGCCCAGCTGCCGCCTTCCAGAATGCTGGCGAGCGGCAAGGTCTCAGGCGTGCGGCCGAGCTTGACACGAACCTGTTCGGCGAGCCGGTCCAGCAGCGCCACCGTCAGCGCGCGCCATTCCACGACCAGCTGTGAATCCACCGCATGCGCGCGCTCGCCATCGGCGGGATCGCGCAGGCGCAGCACCTCGTGATCGACGAACAGGCCGCCATTGCGATATTCGGCAAGGCCCGTGAGGCCGTCGATGTCCGTGACATCGATGCCGGCGCGCTGCAGCGGCTCGATCAGCGAATAGCTCAGCCATTGCGACAGCTTGTGCAGCGGCACGAGGCCTGTCGTTGCGTCGTCCGTCTTGAGCGCGGGATGGCGCCAGCAATCGCCGAGCGGGATGCCGGCAAGCTCGAGCCGCGAGGGCCAGATCGGTCCGAGCTGGTTTAGCACCGCCGACAGGATGACGGGCGCAGCGACAGCCCCGCCCTTCGCCTGCGCCGCGATATGCTCGAACAGGCCGCCCGGCCGCGGCGTGTCACGCAGGCCGAAAACCTCCGCACGCCCGGCAACCAGTTTGCCCAGGCGCCGCAGCAGATCGGTGCGCCCCTCAAGTCCGAGCAGCGGATTGGCATCATTCACCTGGAACGCCGATGTGAGCGCGGCGAGCGGCAATTCTGCCAGAACCTCGGCATCGGCCCTGAACGGCGCGCGTGCATCGCCCGAGAACAGCCCGCTCGCGAACATGTCGAGGCTCGCGATCGCAAGTCCTTCGGACCGACCGATGCTTTCGCCCGTCACCGCGTCCCGATATCGCCACGCAGCGCCAGCGCCAGCATCGAGCAGCACGCTGACGATGGCGAGGTCGAACTCGGCGCGCGCCCGTGCCGCGCGATCCGGCCATGATGTCGCGTCTGCAAGCCGCGCCCAGCGATCGACGCCGCCGATCACAAAATGCCGCCAGCGCGCATGGAAGGGAATCTCCAGCGTCGGATAGGCTTTTCGCGTGACCGCAAGCACGGCCTCGGCGACGCCGTCCATGCGGTCGAGATCGACAGTGAAGTGGCTCAACCCGCCGGCAAGGCCGAGTGCGAGCATCTTGTCGGCCCGCGCGCGAACCGCTCCTGCGCTGAGCAGGGAGCGGGCCTGTTGTTCCAAAGCGTCCGCCATCGCGCGATCAGTATTTTTCCAGCGAGCGGCCGACCACCCCGTCGACGTCCTTCTCGGGCGCGATGTCGGTCGAGTAATAGCCGGCGGCCTTCTTGGCGGCGATCTCGACATAGGCGTCGGCCGGGATCAGCTCCGGCGGGATCGGCACGCGCTCGACGATGTCGATGCCCTGCGAAGTCAGTGCGTCGTATTTCATGTCGCTCATCGACAGGAAGCGGTCGATCCGCTTGAGGCCGAGCCAGTGGATCGTATCCGGCATCAATTGCTGGAAGCGGGCATCCTGCACGCCGGCGACGCATTCGGTGCGCTCGAAATAGGCCGCGGCCGCGTCGCCGTCCTCCTGGCGCTTGCGCGCATTGTAGACCAGGAATTTGGTGACCTCGCCGAGCGCGCGGCCCTCTTTCCGGTTGTAGACCACGAGCCCGAGCCCGCCTTCCTGCGCGCCGCGCGCGGATTCCTCGATGCCGTGGATCAGATAGGGGCGGCAGGTGCAGATATCGGAGCCGAACACGTCGGAGCCGTTGCACTCGTCATGTACGCGGCAGGTGATCCTGGTGCGATGATCAGGCAGCTTCGTCACATCCCCGAACATGTAGACGGTGGTGCCGCCGATCGGCGGCAAAAACACCTTCATGTCCGGACGCGTGACCAGCTCGGGGAACATGCCGGCGGTCTGCTCGAACAGCGTGCGGCGCAGCTCGGTCTCGCCGGCGCCGAAGCGTGCCGCGAGGCCGGGCAGGTACCAGACCGGATCGATCGCGATCTTCACCACGGAGACGCTGCCATTGGCATGCACGACCTCGCCGTCGGCGCGCAGCCGCTTTGCCGCCAGCGCCTCGCGGATCTCCGGCAGGTCCAGCCGCGCCCGCGTCACCGCGATGCTCGGGCGGATGTCGACGCCCTCGGCGATGTCCTTGCCAAAGTTCTCGGCGACCAGATGCCCCCAGGGATCGAGCGCGACGATCTTGGTGGGATCGGTCCACTGCTCGAACGGGCCGATGGTCGCGGCCGGAAACGTGTTGGTGAGGTCGGGCCTGCGAATCGGGTCGAGCGCGCCGGCGGACACCGCAAGCGCGCGGTACATCGCGTAGGAGCCGCCATGGCTGCCGATCACGTTGCGGTCGCCCGCGCGCGACACCGTGCCGATGATCGGCCCGCGCGCGCGCGCATCGGCCGCGCCCCAATGGATCGGGAAAGCGGACTTCTTGCCCGGCTCCGGATGCGAGGTGAGGCGGATGTGGTCGGTACGGTTCGCGCGGCTCATGTCCAGGCTCCCAAAACGCCAACGGCCCGCCGCTCGGACGGGCCTGGCTCGCTTGCGGCACTCTTTCGAAACGCCGGCGACGCAAGCTCAATCCAACATATTGTAACCCCGGCGCGCGACAGACAAGTTAATCGTGCGCGGCCGCCGCGGCCCATTCCCAAGCTTGTCCCGATCGGGGGACGATGCCAGAATGTTCCCTATATCTATGTAATTGTTATGATTTTTGAAGGGGTGGGCGGCGGCGCCGCTGTCCGGACAGGTGACTGGATAAAACCTGCATATTCGGACATATCGACCGGATCGGCCTGTCCCGGAGACCCCCATGCCCGCCAGCTACATCGATCCCCGCAACGGACAGCTCTATCCCCTCGACCAGCCGCGCTGGTGCTCGGACGAGCGCACGCCGCTGCTGGTGACGCCGGGGGCAGGGATCTCGCGCGACGATATCGATGCGCGCACGCGCTCGCTCTGGCGCTATCGGGCCGCGCTGCCGGTGGAGATCAAGGATCCGATCACGCTCGGCGAAGGCTGCACGCCGCTGCTCCAGCAGGACTGGGGCGAGCTGCGCCCGTTGTTCAAGCTCGAATGGTTCAACCCGACCGGCAGCTTCAAGGACCGCGGCTCGGCCGTGATGCTGTCCTTCCTGCGCCAGATCGGTGTCGACGCCATTCTCGAAGACTCCTCCGGCAATGGCGGCTCGTCGATGGCGGGGCTCGGTGCTGCCGGCGGCATGCGCGTGAAGATCCTGGCGCCTGCCTCGACCTCGCCGGCCAAGATCGCGCAGGTGCGCGCTTACGGTGCCACCGTGCAGCTCGTCGAGGGCCCGCGCGAGGAATCGGAGGCCGAGGCTATCCGGCAGTCGAGCCAGACCTTCTATGCCAGCCACAATTGGCAGCCGTTCTTCCTCGAGGGGACAAAATCGCTGGCCTACGAGATCTGGGAGGACCTCGGCTTCCGCGCGCCCGACAACGTCATCGTTCCCGTCGGCGCCGGCTCGAGCCTGCTCGGCTGTGCCTTCGGCTTCCGCGAGTTGTTGAGAGCCGGACAGATATCGAAGCTGCCGCGCCTGTTCGCGGCGCAGCCGCTGAACTGCTCGCCGATCGATGCGAGTTTTCAGGCCGGCGTCGACACGCCTGTTGCGCGCGAGGTGAGCAAGACCATCGCCGAAGGCACCGCGATCAAGCATCCGCTGCGCCTGCGCGAGATCATCGCCGCATTGCGCGAGAGCGGCGGCGGCACGGTCGCGCTCACCGAGGACGAGATCGTCACTGCCTTGCGCCGTCTCGCGCGCCAGGGCCTGTTCGCCGAGCCGACCAGCGCCGGCGCGGCCGCGGCGCTGGACAAGCTCTCCGCGACCGGTGCGATCAAGGCAAATGAGACCACGGTCGCGGTTCTCACCGGCACGGGCCTGAAGGCGGCGACCACGGTGGCCGATCTCGTGCAGTAGGGCCGCCAGGATTGCGAAGCTGCCGTGGCCGTCGTGAGCCCGCGTTGAACCTTTGGCATTCGTCGTCAGCCTCATGAAAACTGACGTCGAGCGAAGGGAGAGTTCCATGACCGCGCAAGCCCCGTTGCAGGACCCGTTTGCTGGTTTCAAGGCAGTCCAGAAGGAAGCCTGGTCGCTGTTCACGCCGATGGAGGTGTTCACGACACCCTCGGCCGCCAAGCTCGTGAGTTTCGCCGGGGTCGCTACCGGCCAAGCGCTGCTCGACGTCGGATGCGGTACCGGCGTCGCTGCGATCACGGCGGCGCGCCGTGGTGCGAAGGTCAGAGGTCTCGACCTGTCTCCGGTCCTGATCGAACGAGCCCGCGAGCACGCGCAGTTGGCGAACCTCGATGTCGACTTCGTCGAAGGCGACGCCGAAAGCCTGCCCTATGGCGACAACGAGTTCGACCTGGTGCTCAGCCAGTTCGGCCACATGTTCGCGCCGCGTCCGGAGGTCGCCATCGGCGAGATGCTGCGCGTGCTGAAGCCCGGCGGCACCATCGCCTTCTCCACCTGGCCGCCGCATCTCTATGTCGGACGGATGTTCGCGTTGATCGGCCGCCATCTGCCGCCGCCCGAGGGCGTGGCATCGCCGGTGTCGTGGGGCGATCCGAAGATCGTCGCCGAACGTCTCGCAGGGAAGGCGAAGGACATCTCCTTCGAGATGGACATCATGACGCCGTCCGCGCTCAGCCCGCAGCATTTCCGCCGCACCATGGAAACCACGATCGGGCCTTTGATCAAGCTCGTCGCCCAGTACAAGGACGAACCGGACAGACTGCGGAGTCTTCGCAGTGAGCTCGAGGCGCTGATCTCCGAATATTTAGACGGAAGCAACAACGTGATGCGCCAGCAATTCCTGATGACGAAGGCGAGGAAGGCATAATCGCCACTGCTTCTTCCTTCTCCCACAAGGGGAGAAGGAAGGCCTTCACTCCTTCAAATCATTCACCTGCTTCACCCACGCCCGCACGTCGGCGAGCACTTCGGGCAGTACCGCCTTGACCTCTTGGACGGTCATGCCGGCCCTGATGCGGGGATCGTACAGCAGGTTGAGGATGTACTGGTCGTAGACGTCGAAATAGCCCATGGAGACGTTGTCGTTGAACATGGTCCACGGCACGCTCGCGGTGTCGTTGATGGGCCCGAGCGATTGCAAGAGCTCCTCATAGGCGCAGTCGAGGAAGGTGAAATCGCCGTTGTCGACGGTGAGGATCACGTCGGAATGCTCGATCTCGAAATTGTCGTTCTTGCGGAAGCCGGACAGGCATTGCGGGTCGAGCGAGGTGCGGATCTCGCGGGCTTTTTCCGCGCCATAGAAGCTCGAGATGGTGCGGAACAGATCGCGGTCGCGCACCAGCTTCACGCGCACATTCGCCGCCTCGTTGCTGTCGATCATGGCGATGTCGAGATGCTGCACGCGCTTGCCGATGTCGGCCACGACCTTGGCGAGCTGCGCCTTGCGGTCGGCGCGGTCGCTCTCGGCGTACACGCGCACGGGTCCGTCGAACTTGCGGATGCGGTCGACGCGGCCGGCAAGGTGGTATTCGGCGCCGAACGCCGTCTTCAGGAAGCCGTCGACGATCTCGCCGTCGGTAAAGCTCTTCTTCTCGGCGCGCTGGCGCGAGGAGATCGCGGGCAGTTCGCCCGCGGCGGCGATGGGTGCGGTGTCAGGCACGCATGTGAGCGCGGCGAGCGCCAGCAAGGCGGAGCGAAGGGCAGTCGAGGACGGATTCAATGCGCTCATCGTCGTGCGACGCTGCCGTATTCACGTGGCGCGCACAAGGCCGCAGATTCACGCGGCGTGCGGGTTCCTGCGTTGTCTGTCGCAGGAGAGCGACAGTATCGTAGGGTAGGCAAAGCGGAGCGTGCCCACCATCTCAAGATCGTGGGCACGCCTGCGGACCGCGCCTTCGCGCGATCCTCCGACTTTGCCTACCTTACGGCAGTCGCGCCCTAGTTGTTCAGCACCACCACAGTGGTACCGACCGCAACGCGGCTATAGAGGTCCGTGACGTCGTCATTGGTCATGCGGAAGCAGCCCGAGGAGACTGCCTGACCGATCGTCTCCGGCTCGTTGGAGCCGTGGATGCGGTAGAGCGTCGAGCCGAGATACATCGCGCGCGCGCCGAGCGGATTGTCGACGCCGCCCTTCATGTGGCGCGGCAGATCGGGGCGGCGGGCCAGCATTTGCGAGGGCGGCGTCCAGTCCGGCCATTCCTTCTTGGCGGTGATCCTGTGCACCCCGCCCCAGCGGAAGCCGTCGCGGCCGACGCCGATGCCGTAGCGCAGCGCCTGGCCGTTCTGGAGCACCAGATACAGCCGCCGCTCCGAGGTGTTCACCACGATCGTGCCGGGGGCGTAATTGCCGTTATACATGACGGTGGTGCGGGGGACGGGATTGGCGCCGGAACGGAAGAAGTTCGGGCCGCCGCCCATGATGTCGCGCGAGTCGAACTCTTCGGCAAGCGCGCCGCCCGCAACGGCCGACAGCAATGCGATGGCGGCAATCGGCGCGGCAAAAAACCGGATCATTGTTTCCCCCAGCAAAAAATCGCTTCAACATAGGCCACAGGCCATATTTGCGGGCTTTTCGCAAGCCACGGGCCCGTGAGGGACATCATCCCGCACAGGCGTTATCAAATCGGCAACCATGCCGGCTTGCCGAAAAGCGTTAGCCAAATCGGCGCATCATCGCGCGGGGCAGGGCCGCGATGGCGGCTATTGCTTTGACCGGACGCGCGAACAATGATTGATCGGTCGGAACTCTGGATATGCTGCGGGAGCTTGGGATGAACGGTGCGGAAAGCCTGGTGCGGACGATGGTCAAGGGCGGAGTGGACATCTGCTTCTCCAACCCGGGCACCTCCGAGATGCATTTTGTCGCAGCGCTCGACCGCGTCCCCGGCATGCGCTGCGTGCTCGGCCTGTTCGAGGGCGTGGTGACCGGTGCCGCCGACGGCTATTACCGCATGAAGGGCACGCCGGCCTCGACCCTGCTGCATCTCGGTCCCGGCCTCGCCAATGGCCTTGCCAACCTGCACAACGCAAAGAAGGCCAATTCCGGCATCGTCAACATCGTCGGCCAGCATGCCGTCTACCACATCGACTACAACGCGCCGCTGACCTCCGACATCGAGGGCCTGGCCCGGCCGATGTCGTCCTGGGTCCGGACCTCACCGAATTCCAAGTCGGTTGCCGCTGACGGCGCCGCGGCGATCGCCGCCGCCAAAAGTGCACCGGGGCAGATCGCGACGCTGATCCTGCCTGCCGACACCGCCTGGAACGAGGCCGACGGCATCGCCGAGGTTCCGGCCGAGCAGCAGCGCGCGAGCTATTCGCCGCAGGCGGTCGAGCAGGCCGCAAAAATCCTGCATGGCGACGGCGAGGGCACGCTGCTCCTGATGACCGGCAGCGCCCTCAGCGAGCAGGGCTTGGCGCTGGCCGAGCGCATCGCCGCCAGGACCGGCTGCACCGTGATGGGCCCGACCTTCCGCCCCAAGATGGCGCGAGGCCGCGGCCGCTTCTCGATCGACCGCATCCATTACGTGATCGAGAACGCGCTGCCGATGCTGGCCAAGTTCCGTCACATCGTGCTGGTCGAGTCCGACGATCCCGTGGCGTTCTTCGCCTATCCGAACAAGCCGAGCATGCTCAAGCCCGAGGGCTGCGACGTCCATCGCATGACCTCCTGGGGCGAGAACTCGGTCGCAGCGCTGGAAGCGCTCGCCGGCGCGGTGAAGGCCAGCGCCAAGGACGTCAAGCCGCAGGCGGTGCAGGAACTGGTCAAGCCGACCGGCGCGCTCACCTTCGCCTCGATTGCGCAGGCGATCGCCTGTGCGATCCCCGAGAATGCGATCATGGTCGACGAGTCGCTGACCACCGGCCGCGGCTTCTTCCCGCCGACGGCGGCCGCCGCGCCGCACGACTGGCTGCAGAACATGGGCGGCTCGATCGGCTTCTCGACGCCGCTGTCGATCGGTGCCGCGATCGCCTGTCCGGACCGCAAGGTGATCACCATGGTCGGCGACGGCAGCGCGATGTACACGATCCAGTCGCTGTGGACGCAGGCGCGCGAGAACCTCAACATCGTCACCATCGTGTTCGCCAACCGCATCTACCAGATCCTGCGCGGCGAGTTCGACAATGTCGGCGCCGGCGAGCCCGGCCAGCGCGCCAACGACATGCTCAGGCTCGACCGACCGACGCTGGATTTCGTGGCGCTGGCCAAGGGCATGGGCGTGCCCGGCCGCGCCGTCACCAATGCCGACGAGTTCAACAAGGCGCTGGCCGAAGCCGTCGCCGAGCCCGGCCCGCGGCTGATCGAAGTCGTGATGTAAGGGTTTACGCAACGCGGAGCGCCGAGAGCCCGGAGGCACGATGCAGACCGAGCTGAACAAGGTGATTGCGGCGCTCCGGGACTTCTACGCCCACGAAGGCTTCCTGTTCGAGAAGGACATCGGCGAGCGCGCGGTCACGCACCGCTTCGCCGTGCATCTGGAAAAGCAGTTCTCCGGCTGGTCGGTCGACTGCAATTACGACCGGCTCGGCGAGCGCACGCTGCATCTGCCGCACGGCACCATCATCTCGACCGACGATCATCTGGGGAAGTCGATCTATCCCGATGTCGTCGTGCATCAGCGCGAGATCCCGAACAATCTGCTCAGTGTCGAGATCCGCAAGGCGAGCAATCACACGCCGCTGGAGCACGACCAGCACAAGCTGCGGGCGCTGACCGACGTCCACGTCTGGTTTCCCTACTGGCTCGGCGTGCTGCTGGTGCTGGACAAGGAGCGGGTGACGACGTCCGAAGTCTATGTCAGCGGCTCCGTCGACGATGCGCTGTCGCGCTGGTTCTCGTCGCGGCTCGAGGAGATCGGCCTCGGAAGCCCCGTCTAGAACAATGCGGCGTGCGCGATCATTGCGCACGCCGCCATACCTTCAGCCGCGATGTCGTCAGTAGGAGTACGGCTGCGAATACGCGTAGCGCGGGTTGATGCCGCAATAGGCCGAGGTGCCGGATGCCGTCGCCGCACATTGCTGATAGCTGGCGAACTGGCAATTGCCGGGATAGCCCCAGCTGCGGCCTTGCAGGCAATACCGGTCGCTGCCCGCCTGGGCCGGGGCGGCCGACAACGACGCGGCGATCAAGGTTGCGAATGATGCAAACGTGAGGATGGTGCGACGCATTTCAGTCTCCTTCGATTGTGGGGTGGAACGCCGGGCCTTGGCGTTCCCGTGGCCTGTCTGACGCATGGTCATGTTGTGTTGGTCTTTCGCGATACCGGATGCGTTCGAGGCGAGGTATATCGTGACGCAGCCGGTGGCGAGCAATGTGATCTCGGCCACAGTTCTCGCGTGGGATCGGACCTAATGTCGACAGACTTGCACGCGTCGATGCCGCGGGCCTAGGTTGGCCTCGTTCGGATCAGGCAATTTTGGAGGTTCTGATGCAAAAGTCATACTTGCTGGCCGCGACAGCGGCGCTGGCGTTCATCATGCAAACACCGCTCGCGCTGGCCCAGACGGCGCCCGCTGCCGGCGGAACCGCTGCGCCTGCGGCGACAACCACCGCGCCGGCAACGACGGCGGTGCCGGCTGCGACCACCGACAGTTCCAGTCAGCCGACCGACTCCAAGAAGAGTGCCTCGAAGAAACCGGCGAAGAAGAAGATGACGCGGCAGCAGGAAATCGATCACTCCGTCGACACCGGCACCGTGCCCGCGCGCTATCGCAGCTCCGTGCCCAAGCAGTACCAGCAATATATTCCGTTCGATAAGCAGTGACGGATCGCATGGCGGCGCGGGACGCCCCGCTTCGCGCCGCTGCTGCTTTCGAGGAGCGGGCTCTCGAAGCGCCCTCCGTCCAACGCCTGCGACGAACCGTCTCTGCCGGACGGAGTCCGGCCAGAGATCCCCGATGGCGGTCTGCCAGCGCAATGCTAGAGTAGGCCGAAGCGTGGGGGGAATGATGAGTGACGACGTGAAGGATGCTGGCCTCGTGGCCATGATCAGCAGCATCCTCGGTGGCAACAAGCGCGCAGAGAATGTTGCACCGCCGCCGCTCACCGAGGGGCCGCCGACAGTGCCCTCGAATGGAGCGGATGCGGTTTCGGCGCCGACCGCCGAGACAGCGCCGATCAGGCAAGAGCAGGAGGATGCGTCCGACGCTGCACCGGCCACCGCGGAGCCGGTCGAGCAGCCCGCAAAGATTGTCACGACGCGGGACGGCAAACAGCTGCTGCCGGCCGAAGCGATTGCCGATCTCGTGCTGGGCGAGCTGCGCAAGCTGGAGGATTTTCCGGCAACCGGCGTCTCGGTCACGGTCTATGGCTACCGGCATTGGAACGCGATGATCACCTTCGCGCCGTTCTCGACCAATTTCCAGAACGCAACGCGGTTCCGCCAGGCCCTGCCGGATATTGTCTTCAAGCTCCGTCGTTTCGTCGAACTTGAGATATAATCCGGGACAAGCGGCGGCGCCTGGCGTCGCCAACCGGAACAGTTCGACAGGATTCCTGCATTGAGCGTCGCCTTTACCAAGGAAGAAAGCGCCGAGACCGCGTCCGAGACGTTGTTGCCGGATCGCCCGATCTCGCCGCATCCCAACCTCGTGACGGAAGCCGGCCTGCAGGCGCTGCAAACGCAGCTTGCAGAGGCCCGCAAGGCCTATGAAGCCGCGCAAGCCATCGAGGACGTCAACGAGAAGCGCCGGCAATCGGCCGTGCCCTTGCGCGACGCCCGCTATCTGACGGAGCGCTTGCGCACCGCGCAGCTCGTTCCCGATCCGGCCTCAAATGATGTCGTCGCCTTCGGCAGCACGGTAACATTCAGCCGCGCTGACGGCCGCGTGCAGACCTATCGCATCGTCGGCGAGGACGAAGCCGACCCGAAGGCGGGGACGATCTCGTTCGTCGCGCCGGTCGCGAAGTCGCTGATGGGCAAGGCGGTCGGCGATGTCGTCGGGACGGGCGCGCAGGAGATCGAGATCCTGTCGATCGCGTAGCAAGGCGCAGGGCCGCATCGAGAATCGCGTGGCAAAGGGCGCTATCGACAGGAGCAATCCCATTCGCCTAAAGCATGATCCGCAGCAGCGCGAGGCCGTCGTCTCCGCCGAACAAACCTTGATGGTTGAATGAAACGATTTCTGTCGGGAGCGCTGCCGTTCTACGCGCTGGCGGGACTTGCCATGTGCATGTACCTCGTTCTCTACAGGACGAGCCTGTTCGACCTGAACGCGATCGTTCAGGGCGCGACCGGTTCATCGTGGTTTCCGGCCTTCATGTTCGTCTGCGTGCTGCTGGAAGCGGTGTTCCCGTATTTCGGCTATTTTCCCGGCACCGCCCTGATCCTGATGTCGGTGGCGCTCAATCCGAAGGCGGTGGATGGCTCCGTCTTCACCGTGGCGTGGCTCGCCATCATCCTCGGCGCCGTTCTCAGCTACGGACAGGCGCGTTTCTTCAGGCCGTTCCTGCAGCGTGTTGCCTCGAAGGCGGCCTTGCGCCGATGCGAGTCTCTGTTCGACGCCTACGGCCCTTACGCGCGTATTGCCTTGTTCGTGCATCCCAACGCCTGCGCCATGTATTTCACGGCGCTCGGACTGCTCGGCCGCAATCTGACGCGAGAGCTCGCTTATCTCTGCGTGGGTGCAGCGGCCGCCGTCGGCATCCTGTTCGTCATCGTGACCAGGCTCGTGTCGTCCGTCGGCCCCACCGATGACGGCGAATTGCAGGTGCTGCTCGCGGCAGCCCTGGTCGCCATCGGAACGTTGGTCGGTCTTTACGCGGCCTGGTGGCCACAGCGGGCGGCGTGAAACTTCGTCATCGGCCCTTACGCCTCCGGCAGCGCAACGCCCGTCAGCTTGCTCAATTGACCGATGAGCGCCTCCTGAAATGTCGGATCGGTCGCTTCACGCGCCGGCTGCTCCTGCGCGAGGTGATGCCGGTAGCGCCCCGTCACCAGGGCGGCGGGCTCCTCGCTCGCGGCCAGCCAGGTTTGCGTCCGTTGCCCGGTGTCGATATCGACAGGCGCGCCCGCGCCGCCCATCCTGGTGCGCACCCATCCGGGATCGACGGCGTTGCAGAGGACGTTGGGCCAGCGCCGCGCCAGCGCGAAGGCCAGCGCGACGGCGTGCAGCTTGCTCTCGGCGTAGGCCTTGGCGGCATCCCAGGGACGCCTGGTCCAGTCGAGATCGTCGAGCGAGCCCTCGCCACCCCTGTGCAATCCGCTGCTGAGATACACCATCCGGCCGGGCCGCTCGATCAGCGCGGTGAGCATGTACGGTGCAAGCGTGTTGATGGCGAACGTCTCGGCATGGCCTTCCGGCGTTGTGCCGCGGCCGGGCCGCGTGTAGACGCCGGCGTTGTGGATGATCGCGTCCATGCGCCCGATCGCGTTGACCTGGTCGGCGATGTCCTTGGTCTCGGCCGCGCTCTTGAGATCGCCGACCACGATCCCCTGGGCTCGTGACCTCACCTCGCCGAGCGCTTTGGCACGATCGGCCGAGCGCGCGTGCAGCACCACGCGGTGTCCCTGATCAAGCAGCGATTGAGCCGCCGCCCGGCCGAGCCCATCCGTGCTGCCGGTGATGAAGATGGTCGCCATGGGCTGCTCCTTGCGAATGTCTCGGCACGCGCTCTCTGGTGCCGCTTTTCTCTTCCGATCCTTGGGCGATCGACCCAAGGTCACCGCGCTCAACACTTAGTCTTGAGCTGCGTTCCGCGAAACGCCCGCAGCGGCAGGTCAATCTGGAGGCATGTTTGAGCAAGGTCAAAACTCCACAGGACAAGAAGCGCTTGAGCTATGAGCACGACCGGCGCAATACCTATGGAGAGAATCAGAAAAGCAGCCGGAAGAACATTCCGCGCAGCAAGCAGCTCTCGCACCGGGACGAGCGCCGGGCAGTGCGCCAGGCCTTGATCCCTGCGCAGGGCGATGTTCGGGACGAAGTCGCCGACGAAGCGCAGTCGGATGTCTTGCGCAAAGGCCGGATCAAGAAGCTCAGCGCCTTTCGCAAATCGCCGGACCGTCCCCTGGGCGAAGTCGTCGCGCGACGATTGCGCCGACGGAGGAGCGAACCGGCCGAGGATTAGGCCGCGCGTCAATGATGGGCCGGCCCTGATTCCGATGACTTCGGCAAAGCCGTAACCCCTTGATCCGACTGACGTCGGCTACTGTGCATGGGGTTGTTTTCGAGATTCTTGTTCGGGCGGTCGCCGACAGCCGTCGGGCGAGATCGTCGGCAATTGGCAGATCAAGCAGGACAATGGATGGTGGGCGCACAAGGGATCGAACCTTGGACCTCTCCCGTGTGAAGGGAACGCTCTCCCGCTGAGCTATGCGCCCGGGACCATCATGCCAACGGCCGGACCTTGTCGGCCGGCCGGCGCATCGGAGCCCGCGATTTAGAAGTGCGGGCTTGAGGTGTCAAGTTTCCAGGTGGCTCGAAGCCGGAAAAGCTTGCGGCAACCGCGCCATGCGCGGCGGAAAGGGCGGTTTCGGGCCGCTTACGCGCCCTGCTGGCGGGCGCGGGAGGCGTGGGCCTGCAGCGCCCGGATCCGCTCGGCCAGCGTTCCGCCGCCTTCGGGCAGGCTCGGCGTGCCGTTGGTGGCGGCGTCGTTGGCCGGGCGCGGCGCCGGCTTCGGCGGCTGGCCGGCCTCGGCCGCCAGCAGCGCCTCGATCGGCGAGTTCGGACCTTCGAGCTGCATCGCGAGCTTGGCCACCTCGGCGGCAATGTCGTTGATGCGCTCGCGCAACAGCGCATTCTCCATGCGCTCGGTCGCCCATGAGCTCTCGGCCTGCTGCTGGATCGCGTTGAGGTCGCGCTGCAGTTTTGCGCGCTCGTCGCGCGCGGTGCGAAGCTGCTCTTCCAGCGCGGTCTTTTCCGCGCGCAGCGCCTCCGCAGCCGCCGACGATTTGCCGCCGCTGAGGCCCGCGATCTCGACGCGCAGCTCCTTGACGGTGCGCTCATTGGCCTCATTGGCCTGGCGGAGCTGGTTGTTCTCATAGTCGCGCTCGGCAAGCAGCTTGCCCTGCGTCGCGAGGCGTCCTTCGAGGTCGGCGACGCGGCCTGACAGCATCTCGGCTTCCTTGACCTGCACCAGCAGCTGGCGATCGAGCTCGGTGACGCGCTGGCTCAGATTCTCGACCCGGCCGCGGGCATCGCCGAGCTCGCGCGAGGCGGTCTCCGATTCCAGACGCTCCTGCGCGAGCCGCGCCTGCGTCGCCGCGAACTCCTTCTCGGCATCGCCGACGCGATTCTTCAATTCCTCGATCTGCGCGCGCACGGCGACCAGCTCGACCTGGCGGCTCTCCGCCATCATCGAGCGGTCGGACAGTTCGGAGTTGATCTTGGCGAGCTCGGCCTGCTTGTCGGTCAGCGCGATCTCGGCTTCGCGCAACGCTTGGGTCTTGGCGTTGAATTCCTCTTCGGTGGCGCGGAGCTGCTCCTTCACCGCCTTCTCGCGCGCCTCGAGTGCGAAGATCGTGGCGTTCTTCTCGCCGAGCTCGATCTTCATGCGGTTGATGGCGTCGCTCTTCTTGCCGAGCTCGGCGAGCTGGCTCGTGGTCTTGTTCTTGAGCTGGTCGACGCTCATCTCGAGCCGCCGCGCCGACATGGCGAATTCGGCGCGGAGCTGGTCCTTGTCGGCCTGGATCTCCGCCATCGACAGCGGCGTTGCGGCTTCGAGCCGGCGCGTGGTCAGGCGCACGGCGCGGTTATGCACCAGCGGCACGATGGCGAGCCCGCACAGCATCGAGAGCAGGAAACCGATCGCCAGGTACATGATCGGTTCGACCATGGGGCAGAACTCCCAAGCTTAAGGAAAAATTCACCAACGACCATGCCATGGCGGGCCGGCAAAAAGCCAGCCCCGGCCTGTCGTTAACCTTGATCCCTAACAGGATGGGAGGAGGAGACCTAGAACGGGTTCCAGGTCGCGCGCGGCGTGTATTTGAGATAGCCGATATTGGCGCCCAGCCGTAAGCCCAAGCCCGAGCGGATCGGCACCAGCACGATGTTGTTGGCGGTGAGCGCCGTCATGCCGAAGCCGCCGATGATGTAGGCCGAGCCGTCGAGGCCGGCGAAGCGCTGGTAGATCGCGTTGGTGGCGGGCAAATTGTAAACCAGCGTCATGGTGCGCGCGCCGTCGCCGCCCCAGTCGAAGCCGAGCGAGGGGCCCTGCCAGTAGACTCTGAGATCGCCGGCGTTCTTGGTGTAGAGCGTGCCTTCGCCGTAACGCAGGCCGGCAACGAACGCGCCGGAACCTTCCTCACCCAGGATGTAGCCGTTGGGCAGGCCCCATTGGCTGATCGCCTTCTCGATGATGGAGGCAAGCCCGCGCGAGACGTTGCCGAAGAAGCGGTGTCCGGCACCGACGAGCTCGTCCGGCCCGTAGGTGTTGGGCGTTGGGGTCCGCTGCGGCGGCGGCAGGTCCGGCGGCGGCGCGGTCTGCGCTGAAGCCGGCACGATCCAGCCGACCATCGCGGCAAGCGCGAGCGCAGCAAGGCGTGATGCGAAAGTCATGAAAGAACCCCTGGTACCGAATCCGGTCGCTTCCTTAACCTGACGCCAACAGGCATGGCTCTAGGTTGCGCCGGATGTCCCCTCGACTCGGATGTTATCCGCAGCAACTATGACGGCACAACGGCAGGAAGATAGCCCTTTGCGCCCCGGAATTGCCTTGATCCGCCTCCTCGTCGGCCTGCTGGCGGGCATATGGATCACGGGCTCGGGGTTGCCGACCGAGGCTGCCACCACCGAGCGGGTCGTCGTCAACCGCTTCACCGGCGTCGCCATCCAGGGCTTCGACCCCGTTGCCTATTTCGTCGATGGCGAGGCGGTGCAGGGGACGGCGGAATTCGAGGCGAACCTCTGGGGCGCGGTCTGGCGCTTCCGAAACGAGGGCAACCGGGCCTCCTTCCTGGCGCATCCCGAGGTCTATGGGCCGCAGTTCGGCGGCTACGATCCCGCCGATATCGCCCGCGGCGTCACCGTCGCCGGCAATCCCCGTTTCTTCGTGATCGCGGCGCAGCGGCTTTATTTGTTCAGCCGGGAAGCCAATCGTGACGCCTTCGCCGCCGACCCCGAACGGTTCCTCTATGAGGTGGGCAAGCGCTGGCCGGCGCTTCTGGAGCAGCTCGGTCAGTAGCGGCTTACCTCAGAGTTCCGCCGCCTGCGGATCGCCCCAGGCGATGAACTCCGGGATGATGAAGCCACTGGCCGGCCGCTGGCCGAAGCGGAGCTCGCCGCCCTTGCTGTCGGTCACCCTGCCGCCGGCCGCGGTCACGACCGCGGAACCGGCCCCGACATCCCATTCACAGGTCGGCCCGAAGCGGGGGTAGATGTCGGCGCTGCCCTCGGCGATCCGGCCGAATTTCACGGCCGAGCCGCAGGTCTTTCTCACGGCATTGGGCCTGTCGTCGATGAACGCCTCACTCCTGGGATCGCCATGCGAGCGGCTCACTGCTGCAACCCAGGGCTCGCCCCGCGCCGGCAGCTTGCGGGTGCGGATCGGCTCGGCCGCGCCGATGGTCGCACCGTCAAACCTCACGCGCTCGGCGCCGCGGCCGACGATGCCGCGCCAGAGCACCCCGAGCGCGGGCGCACTGACGATGCCCAGCAGCGGCGCGCCCGATGTCACGAGGGCGAGGTTGACGGTGAACTCGTCGCGGCCGGCGACGAACTCCTTGGTGCCGTCGAGCGGATCGATCAGGAAGAAGCTGCCCTCGAACGGCGCAGAAGCGAGCTCGGTCCGCTCTTCCGAGAGCGTCGGCACGTCGCCTGCGAGCTGCGCCAGGCCCTCCGCGATGATGCGGTCGGCGGCAAGGTCGGCCTCGGTTACCGGCGAGCCGTCCTGCTTGCCGTCGACCCGCATCGCCGCGCGGTTGACGGCAAGGATCGCCTCGCCCGCCTTCACCACCAGGGCCGTCAGCGGCTCCATCAGGCCGGATGCGGCCGCGCTGTCGATGATCCGCTTCACCTGGATGCCTCAATCATCGGCAATTCGTTCCTTCTCGACTGATTCGCCCCCGAACGATTCGATTGGGCTTATGACCGCCCGGACGTGATCGCAAGCTAGCTGCCGCGGGCTGGCGAATGTTAGAACCCGCAGCATCCGTCAAGCATGCGTGATTCGCGGCGTCCAGCGCCGTGCAATTCCAGGAACCCTCCAGGACCCCTTTATATGTCTGACGCCTCGTCGCCCGCGACCGCAACTGCTCCCGATATGCTCGAACTCGCCGCGCTGTTGTGCTCGCGGGTCTGCCACGATCTCATCAGCCCTGTCGGCGCCATCGTCAACGGCCTCGAAGTGCTCGACGACGATCCCAAGCCCGAAGACCGCGAGTTCGCGCTCGACCTGATCCGCAAGAGCGCCAAGACCGCCTCCGCCCGGCTGCAGTTCTGCCGTCTCGCCTTCGGCGCGGCCGGCTCCTCCGGCGCGCAGATCGATCTCGGCGATGCCCAGACCATGGCGAAAGGCCACATCGAGGACGGCAAGTGCTCGATCACCTGGAATCTGCCGCGGCTCCTCCTGCCGAAGAACCGCGTCAAGCTGCTGCTCAACATGCTGGTCGTCGCCCAGCACACGATCCCGCGCGGCGGCATGCTGACGATCGACCCGATCGGCGAGGGCGAGACGATGAGCTTTCGCATCACCGCGACCGGCCACAATGCGCGCCTGCCGCAGAACATCTCCGAGCTGCTGAGCGGCGAGCGCGGCCCCGCCGCGGATGCGCACGCGATCCAGCCTTATTATACGCGTCTGCTGGCCCAGGCCTGCGGGCTCACCGTGAAGCTTGCGCCGGAAGGCGAAGCCATCACCGTTACCGCTTCGTAAACGACGCGTCGCGTCCGGCCTCTTAATCGAATCTTTACAAGGCGCTTCGGCTTGTCCGGAGCGCCTTATCTCTTTGTTGGTTCCGTTCTTTTGCACATACTCAACCAATATTAAACGCTTTGCGGTGAAGCTGGCCTCATTCCGAAATGGCGCACCACGCCTCGTGCGCGCCCTCGCTGTATGAAGGCCTGTTTTCATGGATGATCTGTTGCGGGAGTTTCTGACGGAGACCAGCGAGAGCCTGGACACCGTGGACAATCAATTGGTGAAGTTCGAGCAGGAGCCGAACAACGCCAAGATCCTGGATAACATCTTCCGCCTGGTCCACACCATCAAGGGCACGTGCGGCTTCCTCGGACTGCCCCGGCTCGAAGCGCTGGCGCATGCCGGCGAGACCTTGATGGGCAAATTCCGCGACGGCATGCCGGTGACGGGCCAGGCGGTCACGGTGATCCTGTCCTCGATCGACCGCATCAAGGAGATTTTGGCAGGCCTGGAGGCGACCGAGGCCGAGCCCGAGGGGAACGACCGCGATCTCATCGACAAGCTGGAAGCGATGGTCGAGCAGGGTATGGCCGCAATGGCGGCGGGTGCTGCTGCTCCTGTCACCGAGGCCCCGCCGCTGGCGCCGGAGGCACCTGTTGCTGCTGCCGCGCCCGCCAAGGACCTGACCATGGGCACGCTGATCGACCAGACCCTGGAGCGTCCGCTGCGCCCCGGCGAAGTCTCGCTCGACGAGCTTGAGCGCGCCTTCCGCGAGACCGCGATCGAAGCGCCCGCGCCCGTTGCCAAGGTCGAGGCTGCGCCGGCGCCGGCCGCTGAAGCCCCGGCTCCTGCACCCGCTGCGAAGGAAGCGGCCAAGCCCGCCAAGGAGAAGGCCGCCCCGAAGAAGTCGATGGCCGACGAGGGCGCCTCCGAAGGCGACCGCATCGCCAACCAGTCGATCCGCGTCAACGTGGATACGCTGGAGCATTTGATGACCATGGTCTCCGAGCTGGTCCTGACCCGCAACCAGCTTCTGGAGATATCCCGCCGCAACGAGGACACCGAGTTCAAGGTGCCGCTGCAGCGCCTGTCCAACGTCACCGCCGAGCTGCAGGAGGGCGTCATGAAGACGCGCATGCAGCCGATCGGCAATGCCTGGCAGAAGCTGCCGCGCATCGTCCGCGACCTCTCGAGCGAACTCGGCAAGCAGATCGAACTCGAGATGCATGGCGCCGACACCGAGCTCGACCGCCAGGTGCTCGACCTGATCAAGGACCCGCTCACCCACATGGTGCGCAACTCCGCCGATCATGGCCTGGAGACCCCCGCCGAGCGCCTCGCCAGCGGCAAGGGCGAGCAGGGCACCATCCGCCTGTCCGCCTATCACGAGGGCGGCCACATCATCATCTGCATCGCCGACAACGGCCGCGGCCTCAACACCGAGAAGATCAAGGCCAAGGCGATCTCCTCAGGCCTCGTCACCGAGGCCGAGCTCGAGAAGATGAGCGAAGCCCAGATCCACAAGTTCATCTTCGCGCCGGGCTTCTCGACCGCGGCCGCCATCACCTCGGTCTCCGGCCGCGGCGTCGGCATGGACGTGGTGCGTACCAATATCGACCAGATCGGCGGCACCATCGACATCAAGTCGGTGGCCGGTGAAGGTTCTTCCGTCACCATCAAGATCCCGCTGACGCTGGCGATCGTCTCCGCCCTGATCGTGGAAGCCGCCGGCGACCGCTTCGCGATCCCGCAGCTCTCGGTGGTCGAGCTGGTCCGTGCCCGCGCCAACTCCGAGCACCGCATCGAGCGCATCAAGGACACCGCGGTCCTTCGTCTGCGCAACAAGCTCTTGCCGCTGATCCACCTGAAGAAGCTCTTGAAGATCGACGACGGCGCGGCCTCCGATCCCGAGAACGGCTTCATCGTGGTCACCCAGGTCGGCAGCCAGACTTTTGGCATCGTCGTCGACGGCGTGTTCCACACCGAAGAAATCGTGGTCAAGCCGATGTCGACGAAACTGCGTCACATCGACATGTTCTCCGGCAACACCATCCTGGGCGATGGCGCTGTGATCATGATCATCGACCCCAACGGCATTGCCAAGGCGCTCGGCGCCGCCGGCTCCTCGGCCCATGACATGGGCGACGAGAACGGCGCGCACCACATCGGCTCGGGCGAGCAGACCACCTCGCTCCTCGTCTTCCGCGCCGGCTCGGCGCAGCCCAAGGCGGTCCCGCTCGGGCTCGTCACGCGCCTCGAAGAGCTGCCCGCCGACAAGATCGAGTTCAGTAACGGCCGCTACATGGTGCAGTACCGCGAGCAGCTGATGCCGCTCGTCGCCATGGACGGCGTCACCATTGCGAGCCAGGGCGCCCAGCCGATCCTGGTGTTCGCCGACGACGGCCGCTCCATGGGCCTCGTCGTCGACGAGATCATCGACATCGTCGAGGAACGCCTCAACATCGAGGTCGGCGGCTCCTCCTCCGGCATCCTCGGCTCGGCCGTGATCAAGGGCCAGGCCACCGAGGTGATCGACGTCGGCCACTTCCTGCCCATGGCGTTCTCCGACTGGTTCACCCGCAAGGAGATGAAGCCGTCGCTGCACTCGCAGTCGGTGCTCTTGGTCGACGACTCTGCGTTCTTCCGCAACATGCTGGCCCCGGTCCTGAAAGCCGCCGGCTACCGCGTCCGCACCGCGCCGACCGCGCAGGAGGGCCTGGCTGCCCTGCGCGCGCAGAGCTTCGACGTGGTGCTGACCGACATCGAGATGCCCGACATGAACGGGTTCGAGTTCGCCGAGGTGATCCGCTCGGACAACAATCTCGGCTCGATGCCGATCATCGGCCTCTCCGCGCTGGTGTCGCCGGCGGCGATCGAGCGCGGCCGTCAGGCCGGCTTCCACGACTATGTCGCCAAGTTCGACCGTCCCGGTCTGATCGCGGCGCTGAAGGAGCAGACCGCGGGCGCCGCCGGCGCCTCCGAGCTGAGCCGGGCAGCGGCGTAACCAACGGGATCAGGAGATACGCTTATGGCCACCAACAAAACCCAGTCCGCCGAAGGCGCCATGGTCGAATACGTCACCGCGATGATCGGCGGCCAGCTGTTCGGCCTGCCGATCTCCCGCGTCCAGGACGTGTTCATGCCGGAGCGCGTCACCCGCGTGCCGCTGTCCTCGCGCGAGATCGCGGGCGTGCTGAACCTGCGCGGCCGCATCGTCACCGTGGTCGACATGCGCGCCCGTCTCGGCCTGCCGCAGCCTGAGGACGGCAAGGTGCCGATGGCGGTCGGCGTCGACCTGCGCGGCGAATCCTATGGCCTCTTGATCGACCAGATCGGCGAGGTGCTGCGCCTGCCCGAGGCCGGCATGGAAGAGAACCCCGTCAACCTCGATCCCCGCATGGCCAAGCTCGCCGGCGGCGTCCACCGCCTCGACGGTCAGCTCATGGTCGTCCTCGATGTCGATCGCGTCCTCGAGCTCGCGCCCGAGATGATGGCGGCCTGATAGCACGGCCTCGCCGCCGACGTGCTGGTAATTGGAAGTGCCCCCGCAAAAGGGGGAGGAAGCAGAGGTTCACATGCGCACTTGTCTCGTCGTTGATGATTCCAGCGTCATCCGCAAAGTTGCGCGCCGCATCCTGGAGGGCCTCGACTTCCAGATTCTCGAAGCCGAGGACGGTGAGAAGGCGCTGGAGGCCTGCAAGCGCGGCTTGCCCGATGCGGTGCTGCTCGACTGGAACATGCCCGTGATGGATGGTTACGAGTTCCTCGGCCATCTCAGGCGCATGCCCGGCGGCGACCAGCCCAAGGTGGTGTTCTGCACCACCGAGAACGACGTCGCGCATATCGCGCGCGCGCTGCATGCCGGCGCCAACGAGTACATCATGAAGCCGTTCGACAAGGACATCGTGACGGCGAAATTCCAGGAAGTCGGCCTTATCTAAGCGATCGGCCGGAGGCCGAACGGATCCTCCGGCGCCTGTTTTCAACTGTCTCCTTTCAGTCTGAGTTGGTGAGTAATGAGTGTTGCGTTCGCAGGTAATTCGACCACGACCGGCTCGCGCGAAGCGGGGCCGCTGCGGGTGATGATCGTCGACGACTCCGTCGTCATCCGCGGTCTGATCTCGCGCTGGGTCGGCGCCGAGCACGACATGGAAGTCGCAGCCTCGCTGCGCACCGGGCTCGAGGCGGTCAACCAGCTCGAACGCATCAATCCCGACGTTGCCGTGCTCGACATCGAAATGCCCGAGCTCGACGGCATCTCGGCGCTGCCGCAACTCCTGGCGAAGAAGCGCGATCTCGTCATCATCATGGCCTCGACGCTGACCCGCCGCAACGCGGAGATCAGCTTCAAGGCGCTGTCGCTCGGCGCGGCTGATTACATTCCGAAGCCGGAATCGACGCGCGAGGCGTCGGCCGCGGACATCTTTCATCACGACCTGATCCAGAAGATCCGTCATCTCGGCGCGCGGCTGCGCCGCAAGCCCGCGGTTGCAAGTCCGCCGCTCGTGCCTGCGAGCCCGGCTCCGGCCCTGCGCAGTCCGATTGCACGGCCGGTCGCGCCCGCATCGGCTTCCGCCGCGCCGGCTGCATCGTCAGGGGCGCTGAGCCTGCGCCCGTTCTCCAATCAGGCCCCCAAGGTGCTGCTGATCGGCTCCTCGACCGGCGGTCCGCAGGCGCTGATGGCGCTGGTCACCGAGCTCGGCCCCGTGATCGACCGCGTCCCCGTGCTGATCACCCAGCACATGCCGCCGACCTTCACGACCATCCTTGCCGAGCATCTGGCGCGTTCGAGCCGCAAGCCGGCGGCCGAGGCGGTCGACGGCGAGCCGGTGAAGCCGGGACGGATCTATCTCGCGCCCGGCGGCAAGCACATGCGCGTCGCGCGCAGCGGCGTGGACACCGTGATCGCGCTCGACGACGGCCCCGCCGTCAATTTCTGCAAGCCGGCGGTCGATCCGCTCTTCACCTCCGCCATCGACATCTGGCACGGCAGCATCCTCTCCGTGATCCTGACGGGCATGGGCTCGGACGGCATGCGCGGCGGCAAGGACATCGTAGCCGCCGGCGGCAGCGTGATCGCGCAGGACGAAGCCTCCAGCGTGGTCTGGGGCATGCCGGGCGCGGCGGCCAATGCCGGCATCTGCGCGGCGGTCCTGCCGCTCAACCAGATCGGCGCCAAGGTCAACCGCCTGTTCGCGGGAGACCGCTCGTGACGCCGGTCGATTACGACTATCTGCGCAAGTTCCTGAAAGAGCGCTCCGGCCTCGATCTGTCGCCCGACAAGCAATATCTGGTCGAGAGCCGGCTGTTGCCGCTGGCGCGCAAGGCCAACCTTCCCGGCATTCCCGATCTCGTGCTGAAGATCAGGAACGGTGACGGCCGGCTTGCCACCGACGTGGTCGAAGCCATGACCACCAACGAGACCTTCTTCTACCGCGACAAGATTCCGTTCGATCATCTGCGCGAGACCATCCTGCCGGGACTGATCCGGGCCCGCGCGGCGCGCAAATCCTTGCGCATCTGGTCGGCGGCGTCGTCGACGGGGCAGGAGCCCTATTCGATCGCGATGTGTATCAAGGAGATGGGCGCGGCCCTCGCCGGCTGGCGCATCGAGATCGTCGCGACCGACCTGTCGCAGGAGGTGCTGGAGAAGTCGAAGGCCGGAATCTACAGCCAGTTCGAGGTGCAGCGCGGCCTGCCGATCCAGCACCTGATGAAGTATTTCACGCAAACCGGCGAGCTGTGGCAGCTCAACGCCGACATTCGCGCGATGGTCCAGTTCCGCCAGCTCAATCTGCTGCAGGACTTCTCCCATCTCGGCACGTTCGACGTGATCTTCTGCCGCAACGTCCTGATCTATTTCGACCAGGACACCAAGGCCGTGATCTTCGAGCGGATGGCGAAGGGCCTGGAAGCCGACGGCACGCTGCTGCTCGGGGCCGCCGAATCCGTCGTCGGCATCACCGATGCGTTCCGTCCCATCACCGAGCGTCGCGGTCTCTACCAGCTCAACCCCGCACGCTCCGGCTGCCCCATGGGCGGGTTGATGCCGCCGTCGCTGAAGGTCGCCGCGGCGAGGTGAGCTCTCTTGCCTCGCCCCGCTTGCGGGGAGAGGCATAGGCCGTGCATCAGTATTTTTGCAGTTCGGTCTCGAGGGCGGACTTCACTTCTTCTGCCGATGGCGTAACGCCCTTGCTCGCAGGCGTGAAGAAGACGCCTGGCAAGACACCATCTATCTGCAACTTCGGTAGGAGTACCTCGAGGAGGTCGCTCAAGGATATCGAGCGAGGTACATACCCACTCCACTCGCCTGAGGCGCACACGTCGGCGTATTCCTTTGCGGGCCATAGCGGGAACACGGTCTTTCCATCATCCGTCGCTGCAAGAGCCCATCCGTCCCGGTGCAGACCCCACACGAGCTGCTGATCTGCAACAACTTTGATGAAATGCTCGAAGCGTTTCGCGCCAGGCAGTGCAATCACCGCCGCCATCTGCTTCGGGGGCACTTTCATGAGATAGCTCTTCCTACAAGATCGCATGCGGCAGGAACCGAGAGCCGTTGCCCGTGATCGGGCTCTCGTCTTCGCGGATCGACAGGCCGCACGGCTCGTGGTTCACCAGCCAGCTTCCAACAACCACGTAGTTGCCGGAAAAATTCGGCAGCGGCGACAGCGCCTGCCGTATGAAGCCTTCAGCGCCATAAGGGCCCGCCTGCTCGTCGAGCGGCGTGCCGCCCGAGACCAGCGTGACATTGGCGCCTTCGCGCGACAGCAGCGGCTTGCGGACATAGGACGTTCCGAGCTCCGCGGCCCGCGCGTCGTCCTCGAAGAAGGCCGGCAGCAGGTTGGGATGGTTCGGAAACATCTCCCAGAGCAACGGCAGGATGCCCTTGTTGGAGAGCACCGCCTTCCATGGCGGTTCGATCCAGCGCGTCGCTGCGCCCTTCAGCTTGGCGCCGAACGCGTCCTGGAACATCCATTCCCAGGGGTAGAGCTTGAAGGCGAGCGCGATGTCGGCATCGTCGAGATCGACGAAGCCGCCGCCCTCGTCGCGCCAGCCGACCTGCCCGATGTCGAGCAGCGTGGTCGAGAGTCCGGCCTGCCGTGCCGTGTCTTCGAGATAAGCGAGCGTGCCGGCGTCCTCGGCATTTTCAATTGCGCCGGCGAGGTGCAGGTGACGGCCCGCGGCGATCGTCTTCCATGCCTCGATCAGGCGTTCATGGATGGAGTTGAACTGATCGGCCCGCACCGGGACGATGCGGCGCTCGATCGCCTGTTCGAGCCAGGTCCATTGAAACACCGCGGCCTCGAAGATCGAGGTCGGCGTATCCGCGTTGTATTCGAGCAGCTTCGCCGGCCCCTTGCCGTCGTATTTCAGGTCGAGGCGGCCGTAGAGGCTGCGGTCGTCGCGCTTCCAGCTCTCGGCGATCAGGCTCCAGAACGCTTCCGGAATCTGCAGGCGCCGCAAATAGCGTTCCTCGCCGATGACACGGCCGGCAAGCTCCAGGCACATCGCGTCGATCTCGCCGGTCGGCGTCTCGATGCCGCGCTCGATCTCGTCCAGCGTGAAGCCGTAATAGGCACGCTCGTCCCAATAGCGTTCGCCGTCGATGGTGTGGAAGACGAAGCCGCATTGCGCAGCGGTCTCTCGCCAGTCGTCGCGCTCCAGGCAGGTGATGCGCTGCATATTATTTCCTGCGCATGATCTTGTCGGAAAACCGGTGGCCACTTTTCCGGATCATGCGCTAGCCGCCGCCCGAAAAACCGTGGCCGAACGAGCCGAAGCCGCCGCGGCTGACGCTGCTGTGGCCGGAATCGGACGACGTCCCCGACGAGGAATGGCTCGACGAGTCGCTGCTGAAGAAGCTCGATCGCGACGAGTGCGAACTGCTGCCGCTGCCCGATGAACTGCTGCTGGTGCAGGTCGTGGTGGTCTGTCCCGGCACGGCGCCGGGCGTCGGCTCGCAGGTCTGCCGCGGCATCATCGTGTAGGCGGTGGTGCCGACCGCGAGCGTGCCCATCACCAACAGCGCGACATGGCCGGAGCGCTTCACCGGCGGCTTGGTCGGCAGCGGCAATGGCTGTGGCAGGCGTGGCCGGCGCTTGCCGAAGTCCTTTTTGGAGGGTTTGTCGACCATCTCAATAGATCATGCTGGCGGCGTTGAGCAGGCCGGCCGCGAGCGAGGACAGGCCGAGCCAGATTGCCGGCGCAAGCTCGCCGGCGGCAATCCGTTCGGACAGGTTCGGCACCGGCACGCGTACGAGAAAGAACACGATGACCTGCACGATCAGCGCGATCATGGCCCAGATCAGGCAGTCCAGCACATTGGCCGAATGCGCGATGGCGCTGACCAGCGGCGCCACGAAGCCGAGGAGGCTAAGGCCGAGCGCGATCGCTGCGGCCGGCTCGTTGTCGCGGATCAGCTGGAACTCGTTATGCGCGGTGATGCGGGTGTAGACGAACAGATACGCCACGATCGCGATCAGCCCGGTGCAGAAATAGACCAGGAAGGCGGGCAGGCCGGCCAGTGATTGCAGGATCATCATTCCCCCATCGTGCAGCGACCATTCGTCGGCGGGGGAAGCATAGCGGTTCAAATGTTAAGCCAGAGATGAGGCGATGCCCCAAAAAACAAAACCCCGCCATTTGCGGCGGGGTCCAGGCTGGGAGGAGCGAGCCCTGTCGGGCTCGCGACGTAAACGAAAGGAGATCAGGCGGGAATGCGCTCTTCGTGCTCGTGCGGCTCGCGCAGCACGTAGCCGCGGCCCCACACGGTCTCGATGAAATTGCGGCCTTCGGAGGCGTTGGCGAGCTTCTTGCGGAGCTTGCAGATGAAGACGTCGATGATCTTCAGCTCGGGCTCGTCCATGCCGCCATAGAGGTGGTTGAGGAACATTTCCTTGGTGAGGGTCGTGCCCTTGCGGAGCGAGAGCAACTCCAGCATCTGATATTCCTTGCCGGTCAGATGCACGCGCTGGCCGCCGACTTCCACCGTCTTGGTGTCGAGGTTGACGACGAGGTCGCCGGTCTGGATGACCGACTGGGCATGGCCCTTGGAGCGGCGCACTATCGCGTGGATGCGGGCCACCAGCTCGTCCTTGTGGAAGGGCTTGGTCATGTAGTCGTCGGCGCCGACGCCGAGACCCTTGACCTTGTCCTCGATGCCGGCGAGGCCGGAGAGGATCAGGATCGGTGTCTTGATCTTGGAGACCCGAAGCTGCTTGAGCACGTCGTAGCCGGACATGTCGGGCAGGTTGAGGTCGAGAAGGATAATGTCGTAATCGTATAATTTACCGAGATCGACGCCTTCTTCCCCCAAATCGGTCGTGTAGACGTTGAAGCTCTCAGACTTCAACATCAGCTCGATCGACTGCGCGACGGCGCTGTCATCTTCAATCAGCAAAACGCGCATGCCAGTTCCCCATAGTCGCCGCTCCTGGGCGTCAGGTCGGCCGCATTCGCGGCACTCAACAAAACGCCTTTGAACAACTGATTCGGATCCTGACAACAGATGGTTAACAAATCCTGATTCTGGAACGCAAGTCCCCCGGGTGCAATTTTTATCGAATCGCCCTAAGGTCTTGCGTGAGAAGCAGCTTTCGTCACCCAGCTCCGTTCAAGTTCCACTTTAAGAGACGGGCCTAACCGACTCCCGCGACTCGGCCTTCTTCTGAAGGGGAGTCACGCTCAGTCTCAAAGACAGTGACGCAATGATTAATGATGCGGGTAAACACGAAGTTAAGCGCCGTTCAGAAATATGGCGAAACTTAAGGTTTTCACCGTGAAGTCCCGGGATCGCGCATGGCGACCCCGGGGATTACGAAGGTGCGCCCCTTAATGAAGGCCCCGCTATGAAGGCGCTTGCCGAACAGATCGGCGATATCGACGGCATCAATATCTATGGCCGTGTGGTCGGCGTGCGCGGCCTGATGGTCGAGGTGGCCGGTCCCATCCACGCGATGTCGGTCGGCGCGCGGCTGGTGATCGAGACCGGCGCCAACCGTTCCATTCCCTGCGAGGTCATCGGCTTCTCCGGCAACAATGCTGTCGTGATGCCGTTCGCCGGCCTCGATGGCGTGCGCCGCGGCTGCAAGGCCGTGATCGCCAACGCCGCCAATCTGGTGCGACCCTCGTCCGCCTGGCTCGGCCGCGTCGTCAACGCGCTGGGCGAGCCAATCGACGGCAAGGGCCCGCTGCCGCAAGGCGCGTCCCCGATGCCGTTCCGCAACACGCCGCCGCCGGCGCATTCGCGCAAGCGGGTAGGCAGCCCGCTCGATCTCGGCGTGCGCGCGATGAACACCTTCCTCACCTGTTGCCGCGGGCAGCGCATGGGCATCTTCGCCGGCTCCGGCGTCGGCAAATCGGTGCTGTTGTCGATGCTGGCGCGCAACGTCGATGCCGCGGTCAGCGTCATCGGGCTGATCGGCGAACGCGGCCGCGAGGTGCAGGAATTCCTGCAGGACGACCTCGGCGAGGAGGGCCTCGCACGCTCCGTCGTGGTGGTCGCGACCTCGGACGAGCCGGCGCTGATGCGCCGCCAGGCGGCGTATCTGACGCTTGCGGTCGCCGAATATTTTCGCGACGAGGGCCAGGACGTTCTCTGCCTGATGGATTCGGTGACGCGCTTTGCCATGGCCCAGCGCGAGATCGGCCTGTCCGCCGGCGAGCCGCCGACCGCGAAGGGCTACACGCCGACCGTCTTCACCGAGCTGCCGAAGCTGCTCGAGCGCGCCGGTCCCGGCCTCGGGGAGGGCGCCATCACCGCGATCTTCACGGTACTGGTCGACGGCGACGACCACAACGAGCCGATCGCGGACGCCGTCCGCGGCATCCTGGACGGCCACATCGTGATGCAGCGCTCGATCGCCGAGCGCGGCCGCTATCCCGCGATCAACATCCTCAAATCCGTCTCCCGGACCATGCCGAAATCGGCCGATCCGGAATTCTGGCCCGTCATCCAGCGGGCGCGCCAGGTCATGGCGACCTATGCCGACATGGAGGAATTGATCCGGCTCGGCGCCTATCGGGCCGGCTCCAGCCCCGAGGTTGACGAGGCGATCCGCCTGCACGAGCCGCTGGAGGCCTTCCTGCGCCAGCGCAAGGACGAAAATGCATCACTGGCGGACGGCTACCGCCAGTTGGCTCACATCCTCGGTAATTTGGAAACGGAACGCTAACTTTGTCCGGTCATCATCCGATCCCACAGAGTAGCAGAACCGGTCTGGGCCCCCATTGGGCCCGTGGGGTGACCGGTATCGTCCCACGTGCAGCGGGGGGACTTCTGGGGAGTATGAGTCGATGAAGTCACGAGATACCCTCATTCGCCTGAAGAAATTTCAGGTCGACGAGAAGCGCCGCCGGGTCACCCAGATCGAGACCATGATTGCCGATTTCCAGCGGATGTCGGTCGATCTCGAGCGCGAGATCCAGACCGAGCAAGAGCGTGCCGGGATCAACGATCCCTCGCACTTCGCCTACCCGACCTATGCCAAGGCGGCGATCCAGCGCCGCGAGAACCTGACCCGCTCGGCCGACGAGCTCAAGGGCCAGCTCGACGAAGCCAAGGCCGCGCTGGCCGAGGCCTTCGAGGAGCTGAAGAAGGTCGAGCTGCTCGACGAGCGCGACCAGGCCCGCGAGCGCGCTGAAGAGAACGCCCGCGAGCAGGCCGACCTCGACAGCATCGGCCTGATGCGCGCCCGCATCGGCGCCGTCGCCTAACGGCACCATCCGCCAGATCATCCTGGAATTTGCCAAACCCGGACCCGCAAGGTCCGGGTTTTCGCTTGCGCTGTCCACAGCGTGGCGCCGCGCCCCTTGGTGGTCGGCTTTGTCGCGCGCTATGGTGGTGCGGTGCCCGGGCTTTCGCGGAACGCGACGGGCCGCGTGTCGGGGGGCTGAATGCTGACGCCAGCAGAGCTGGTCGGGTTGATCGAGGCGGTGGCGAAGGGCGATCAGGCCGCGTTCGAGCGCCTTTACGCCGCCACGCGCGCGAAACTCTTTGGCGTCGTGCTCCGTATCTTGCGCCGACAGGATCTCGCAGAGGAGGTCATTCAGGAGACCTACGTCAAGATCTGGAACAGTGCCGGCCGGTTCGATCCGGCGCTGTCGTCGCCGATCACGTGGATGGCCTCGATTGCGCGCAACCGTGCGATCGACATCGTGCGCAAGAAGTCCGAGGTCTCCATCGAGGAAGAGCCTCAGGCGATGGAGGTCGCGGCCGACAGCCCCGACCCGCTGGCGCGCCGGGAGATGACCGAAGAGCTGAAGCGGCTCTTGGAATGCGTCGGCCGGCTCGAGCCGGACCGTCAGCGGCTCGTGCTTCTTGCCTATTACAACGGCTGGAGCCGCGAGCAATTGGCGGAGAAATTCTCAGCCCCGGTCAACACGGTGAAGACGTGGCTGCGGCGCAGCATGTTGGATATTCGCGAATGCCTCGGACTATGAGGGTGTTCATTGTGAGGGTGGTTCTGGACTGCATATGATGGCCTATTCGGAGGACCATATCGCGCTCGCCGCGGAATATGCGCTCGGCACGCTCGACGCCGACGAGCGCGCGCAGGTCGAGACCATGATGGCGGTGGACGAGGCGTTCGCCGCGATCGTGCAGGCGTGGTCCTATCGGCTCGGCGTCCTCAACCAGATGGTCGGCTCGGTCGAGCCGCGTCCGATCGTATGGGAGAACATCAGGTCCGAGATCGCGCGCACGGCGCCGGCACAGCAGCCGCCGGCGCTTGCGGAGACTTCGCCGCCGCCTCCGCCTGCACTGGAGCTGCCCGCTTCGGAGAGGGCGGAGCCTGCGATCGAGGCCGCTCAGGCCCCGGCGGTGCCGCCTGCCGAAGCCGCGCCGCCGGAAATTCCGCGCCCCGAATCCGACGCGCTTGCCGACGTCGCGCCGCAATTCATCCCGCAAGTCCATGCGCCGGATCTCGCATTGGTCCGCGCGCCGCAGGCGCCGGTCGTCGACGATGGCAACGTGATCCGCCTCGAGGGCCGCGTGAAGCGCTGGCGCTCCATCGCATCCGTCGCCGGCGCGCTCGCCGCGGCGTTGCTCGTCACCCTGTCGCTTCAGATCTTCCTGCCCGATGCGCTGCCGGGCGCCTTGCGTCCCGCGCCGCGCATCCAGACCGTGGAAGTGAAGACGCCGGGCGCGCCGCTCACCGCGTCGGCGCAATATGTCGCGCTATTGCAGGGCCAGGCCGGCGGCCCCGCCTTCATTCTCACCGTCGACGGTGCGACCAAGAACTTCACGGTGCGCAAGGTCGGCGCGACGCCGGAGCCCGGCAAGAGCTTCGAGCTCTGGCTGATCTCCGACAAGCTGCCGCGCCCGCGCTCGCTCGGCGTGATCGGCTCCAGCGATTTCACCGCGCGTCCGCTGCTCGCCGCCTATGATGCCGAGGTCGTCAACGGCGCGACCTACGCCGTCACCGTCGAGCAATCAGGCGGCTCGCCCGACGGCCGGCCGACCTCCGCCCCGGTGTTCTCGGGCAAGCTGATCGAGACCGTGCCGCCGTCGCAGCCGCAGGCCCCCGCGAAGCAGTAGGTGCCGTAGCCCGGATGGAGCCTGCGGAACGACAAGCGACCAGGTTCGTCCTGTCGCCACGGTCCATCCCGCCGTCGTATCCCGACAACTCCCCCCGAAACCGTCCCTGATTTGAACCTCGCGGCAATTTGCGGCGTCAAATCCCCGGAAATTGCAGTCGGCGCCGCCGATCGCGGAGCCGAAAGAGGGGCTGGAAATCAGATGGATGCAGCGAAAACGCCCGGCATCTTCGTTCACCACTACACCGGCCTGCCGCACGGCCCGGCGTTCGAGCATTGGCGCGAGCGGGCCTTCGGTGCCTGCGGCCTCGATATCGGGCCGAGCCAGGGCGACAGCATCGATTGCCGGCTTCAGGTCAGCGTGGTCGACAACATCACGCTCGCCATTCCGGAAGGCGCCTCCGCGCAATATTCCCGCACCCAGAGCCACCTCGCCGACGGCAGCGACGACCTCGTCCTGATCGCCGCCCATGCGGGCCTCGTCCGCGTCGGGCAGAATGGCCACACCGTGGAGCTTGCGCCCGCCCAGATGGTGCTCGTCGACATGAGCATCACCGGCACCGTCGGCCACACCATTGAGAACCGCTTCACCACCATCCGCATGCCGCGCCGCGCGCTGCTTGAGATCAATCCGCGCGCCGAGGACAAGCTCTCGCAGCTGCTCGTCGACGGCGCCGTCGCCGAGACCATCTTTCGCTACCACGCGCTCGCCGCCAATCACGCGCCGCATCTCGATGCGGTGGGCCAGCGTCTCACCGCGCAGCACATGGTCGATCTCGTCGGCCTCCTGCTCGGCACCGATGCCGAGCATGCAAGCCTTGCCCGCGGCCGCGGCCATGCGGCGGCGCGCCTCGACCTCATGCGCGCCGACGTGATGGCCGCGCTCGGCCGCAACGATCTCTGCCTGTCCGAGATCGCGACACGCTCGGGCCTCAGCCCGCGCCAGGCCCAGCGCCTGTTCGAGCAGGCCGGCACCACCTTCACCGAATTCGTGCTGGAGCAGCGCCTCCTGCAGGCGCGCAAGCTGCTCGGCGACCCCCGCGCCCGGGCGCGCAAGATCAGCGACATCGCGCATTCCTCGGGCTTCGCCGATCTCTCCTATTTCAATCGCGCCTTCCGCAAGCGCTTTGGCGCGACACCGTCGGAATTGCGCGAGGCGTGAGCGGACGAGTTCTGCGCGCGTAGCCCGGATGAAGCGCAGCGCAATCCGGGACCTTTGTGCGTCTGGGCGAGACTCCCGGATCTCGTGCCCCGGACGCAGCGCAGCGTCCATTCGACGGTGCGCTGCAGAGCCGGGGCCCATGTGGCAGCGAACCGTGCAGCTTCCTAGGTCCGGCTCTGCGCAGCAACGCAAAGGGCGTTGCAGCGCGTCCGGGACACGAGAGGGACGCTCACGATGATGGGGTTAAGAGGTGCGCAACGGAAATGGATCGGCACCCCAGACATGAGAAAGCGCCCGTGGGGGGGCGGGCGCTTTCTGTAGTCGACTTGGGGTTGGGGTCGTCTACATATCCACGTGGCGACTTTGGGGGGCTGGTAAAGAGCCGCGTGAATTCAAAAAACTCGTGTCTCCTCAGCGAACGAGCGAGGTGTTCGCGCTGGTGATGGTGACCGGCTTGCCGGCCTTCATGACGCGTGCGGTCTGGGTGAGGCCTTCGTCCGAACTCGTCGTGCGCGCAGTGATGCCAAGGCCCGCAACCGCGATACCGGCAACAAGGGCAACGACCACGATCTTCAAATGGGTCGAGCGATCTGCGCTGTAAATCGAGTGGTTCATGGAAGGCTCCTGCCGCCATCTACCCGAAGTAGTCGCCTGCGTCGTTGGGCAGGTTCATGCTTCCGGTGCCCAACAACCTAGTATTGGGGGGATTCGTTCCCAAGTGGCCATCACAAGAGCGTGACAGGACGTGAAAGATCGCGATCAAGAGAGACCCTTGATCGCGCATTTCGGCAATTATTTCAAAGCTGTAATGTGCCGGTGGGGCGCCTTGTCGTCGTTTGGTCCACAAGGCACCTGGAACTCAAAAACCATTTGCCTGTGGCCGAAAAACACACGGCTTCTTAAGGCAAATCAGACGCTTCCGACCGTTTTCAACCTCGCCCTGGGGTGGATCTCGGCCTGCGACAGCACCGTGGTCTGGGCCCGGAACCGCTCCACCAGGGACCGGACGAACGGGCGAATTGCAGCGGAGGTGACCAGCACCGGCGCCTCGCCCTCGCGCGCGGCGCGCTCGAAGGCTTCGCGCACGGCGGTCATGAATTCCGACAGTTTCGAGGGCTGCATCGCAAGGCTGCGCTCCTCGCCCTGGCCGATGATGGATTCGGCGAAGGCCTGCTCCCATTTCGCCGACAGCGCGATCAGCGGCAGGTAGCCGGCATAGGAGGTGTTTTGCGCGCAGATCTGGCGGGCGAGGCGGGCGCGGACGTGCTCGACCATGGTCGCGGGATTGCGCGAGAAGGCCAGCGAGTCGGCGATGCTTTCGAGGATGGTCGAGAGGTCGCGGATCGAGATGCGCTCGGCGAGCAAGAGCTGCAGCACGCGCTGGATGCCGGAGACCGTGACCTGGCCGGGCACGATGTCCTTGACCAGCTCGCTCTGCTCCTTCGGCAGCTCCTTGAGCAGCTTTTGCACCTCGCCATAGGACAACAGGTCCGACATGTTGGCCTTGAGCAGCTCGGTGAGGTGGGTCGAGAGCACGGTCGCGGCGTCGACCACGGTGTAGCCCTTGAGCGAGGCCTCCTCCTTGAGGCTGGCATCGACCCAGGTCGCGGGCAGGCCGAAGGTCGGCTCGGTGGTGTGGATTCCGGGCACCTGCACCTGGCTGCCGCCGGGGTCCATGACCATGAACTGGTTCGGCCAGATCTTGCCGGTGCCGGCGTCGACCTCCTTGATCTTGATGATGTAGGTGTTGGCCTCGAGCTGGACGTTGTCGAGGATGCGCACCGCCGGCATCACGAAGCCCATCTCGATCGCGAGCGAGCGGCGCAGCGCCTTGATCTGCTCGGTGAGGCGGTCGGTGCCGTCGGGACCGTTGACGAGCGGCAGCAGCGCATAGCCGAGCTCGATCTTGAGGTCGTCGATCTTGAGCGCGGCGGAGATCGGCTCCTCGGTCGCGGCAGCGCCTGGTGCGCCGGGCTGGCCGGCCGCAGGTGCGGCCTTGGCGGCTTCCTCGGCCTTGGCGGTGACGCGGTTGCGATTGCGGGCATTCCAGGCCAGCGCGCCGGCGCCGGCGCCGAGCGCCAGGAACGGGAGGGTCGGAATGCCCGGCAGCGCCGCCAGCACCAGCATGACCGCGGAGGACATCGCGAGCGCCTGCGGATAGCCGGAGAACTGCTTCATCAGCGCCTTGTCGGCAGCGCCCGAGACGCCGGCCTTGGAGACGAGCAGGCCGGCCGCGGTCGAGACGATCAGAGCCGGCACCTGGGTGACGAGGCCGTCACCGACCGTCAGCAGCGTGTAGCTGCGCCCCGCGTCGGCGAACGACATGCCCTGCTGCGCTACCCCGATGATCATCCCGCCGACGACGTTGATGAAGACGATCAAAAGGCCGGCGATGGCATCGCCCCGGACGAATTTGGAGGCACCGTCCATGGCGCCGAAGAAGCCGCTCTCGTCCTCCAGCTCCTTGCGGCGGTGCTTGGCGACGTTCTCGTCGATCAGGCCGGCGGACAGGTCGGCGTCGATCGCCATCTGCTTGCCGGGCATGGCATCGAGGTGGAAGCGGGCGGCGACTTCCGCGATACGGCCCGAACCCTTGGTGATGACGACGAAATTGACGATGATCAGGATGGCGAAGACGATGATGCCGATGACGAAATTGCCGCCCATCACGAAGCTGCCGAAGGCCTCGATGACGTGACCGGCGGCCGCCGTGCCCTCGTGCCCGTGCGACAGGATCAGGCGGGTCGAGGCCATGTTGAGCGACAGCCGCAGCATGGTCGAGATCAGCAGCACGGTCGGGAAGGCCGAGAATTCCAGTGGCGTCTGGATGAACAGCGACGTCATCAGGATCAGGATCGAGAGCGTGATCGAGATCGCCAGGAACAGGTCCAGCACGATCGCGGGCAGCGGCAGGATCAGCACCACCAGGATAGTGAGGATGCCGAGCGCCAGCGCGATGTCGCCGCGCTTGAGGATGGTGACGATCTCGTTGAGGGAGGGGATGCCAGGTCTTGCGGTGCCTACGCCCTGTCCCGCGGTGACGTCGACCATGGTAGCTGCCTCCCCGCGCGACTGCCGTCCGCGCGCCCCAAACGTCTGCGCGGCGGCCGATGGGCCGCCGTTTCGAAAGTGAGGCACCGCACTGGCGTCCACGGGGTTCCTCCCGTTCTACGCGGCCGACGACACTCGACTTCACCCGGCAATTCTTGCCGGGTGTATGGTTAGCAAAGGGTTAACGGAGGGGCGGGAAGAGGAGCGGACCGGGCCGATTTAGCCCGTTATTCCGGGGCGCCCAAAGGGCGAACCCGGAATCCATCGGGGCGCAGAGGTGGTCGATGAATGGATTCCGGGTTCGCGCTGCGCGCGCCCGGAATGACAATGGGAGGAGGGCCCTACTTCGCCCTCTCCATCTTGGTCACCGTATACCCCGACGCCGCTTCCTCGGCCTCGAAGGTCACCTTGTCGCCGACCTTGACCTGCTTGAGCATGGCGGGGTCCTTGACGCGATAGACCATGGTCATGGGGTCATCCATGCCGAGGCTCTTGGCCGGCCCGTGCTTGAGTGTGATCTTGCCGGCGCCCTCGTCGATCTTCTTGACCTCGCCGCTGATCGCAGCAGCCCCGGCCGCCAAAGCTGCGGTGGTAACGCTCAGCGTCAACGCCAGCGCGGCGGTAATGTTGATGATGCGGTTCATGGGAGCTCCTTGTCGTTACTTGACGGTGACGTGGCCGACCATGCCGTTGTCGCGGTGGTCGGGAATGAGGCACGAATATTCGAACGTCCCGGGCTTGCTGAATTTCCAGAGGACCTCGGCCGTCTTTTGCGGCGCGAGCCTGACCCCATTGGGATCGTCGTGCTCCATGTGCGGATGCTTCTTCATCTCCACCGCATGCGCGAGATTCTCATTGGTGGTGGCGAGCAGGAATTCGTGGTCCTCCTTGCCGACATTGCGCAGCACGAAGCGGATCTGCTCGCCGCGCTTGACCTCGATCCGGGCGGGTGCGTAGTCCATCTCGTTGAGCAGGATCTCGATCGTGCGCGCGGGCTTGTTGGGATCGCCGGGCTCGCCGGCCGAAAAATTCGCATGAGTGTGCTTGTCGTGCGCAAGGGCCGGCGCAGCGGACAGCGCAAGCAGCGCGAGGCCAAGTTTGATCGTCTTCATCGTCATCTCCAGTTGGTGGTTCATCGAAACGCTCACATCTTGTGTTTCATCGGCGGGCTGTCCGGCCGCTGCCGTGCCGGCTCCGCGGCCGGCGCCGCGACCTCGTAGGCGACGGTGCCTTGCGGGAATTTGTACGGGCCGGGATCGCGGTAATCGTCGCGCGCAAGGTTCTCGCGGATCTTCATCACCGTGAACATGCCGCCCATCTCGATCGCGCCGAACTGGCCGGTGCCCGTCATCATCGGCAGCGTGTTGTCGGGCGCGGGCATCTCCATGTTGCCCATCGCCATGCCGGTCGAGCCCATCGCCATGCCGTCAGGCGCGAGCTTGCCGACGGCCTTGGCGAGATCCTTGCGCGACACGCCGATCAAATTGCGCACGTCGTGTCCCATCGCGTTCATGGTGTGATGCGACTTGTGGCAGTGGAACGCCCAGTCGCCGGGATTGTCGGCGAGCACGTCGAACACCCTGACGGCACCGACCGGCACGTCCGTCGTCGTCTCCGGATATTGCGCGCTCTCCGGCACCCAGCCGCCGTCGGTGCAGGTCACCGCAAAACTGTGGCCGTGCAGGTGGATCGGATGGTTGGTCATGCTGAGATTGCCGATGCGCACGCGCACCTTGTCGCCGAGTCGCACCGCCAAGGGATCGATGCCGGGAAACACCCGCGCGTTCCAGGTCCACATGTTGAAGTCGGTCATCTCGTTGACATGCGGCAGATAGGTGCCGGGGTCGACGCGATAGGTGCTCATCACGAAGACGAAGTCGCGATCGACGGGCCGGAAGCCGGGGTCGCGCGGATGCACGACGACCATGCCCATCATCCCCATCGCCATCTGCACCATCTCGTCGGAATGCGGGTGGTACATGAAGGTCCCGCTCTTCCTCATCTCGAACTCGTAGACGAAGGTCTTGCCGGGATCGATGTGCGGCTGGTTCAGGCCGCCGACGCCGTCCATGCCGCTCGGGATGATCATGCCGTGCCAGTGCACGGTGGTGTATTCGGGCAAGCGGTTGGTCACGAAGATGCGGACCTTGTCGCCCTCTACCGCCTCGATCGTCGGGCCCGGCGACTGGCCGTTATAGCCCCACAAATTCACCTTCATTCCTTCCGCGAATTCGCGCACCACGGGTTCGGCGACGAGATGGAATTCCTTCCAGTCGCCGTTCATGCGGAACGGCAGCGACCAGCCGTTCAGCGTGACGACGGGGCGATAGTCGGGCCCGCTGATCGGGTGCAGCGGCGGCTGCATCACCACCTTGTCCATGGTTGGGGCTTCCGGAATCGACGCGGCCTGCACGCGGCCTTGAACCGCGGATGCGCCGACCAGCGCGGCAGTCCCCAAAAATCCTCGGCGGGAAAACATCCTGGTCTCCATCTCAGTGGCCGCCGCCATCGGCAGGTGCTGCCGCGGCGATGGTGGTTGGATTGTCGCCGCCGGCGGCCGGCGCCCCGCCGCCGTTGACGGCGGTCTGCAAGTCGGCCTGGGCGAGGAAGAATCGTTGCCTGGCGTCGATCGCACCGCGCAGCGACGCGAGGCGCTGCCGCGCCTCGGTGAGCAGCGCGAAGATGTCGACCTGCATGCTGGAGAAGCGCAGCTGCATCTCCTCGGTGATGATCTTGCGCAAGGGGATGATCTCGCGCTGGTAGTGGCTGGCGATGTCGTAGGTCGAGCGATAGACGCGATAGGCATCGCGCGCCTCGGAGCGCACGTTGACGGCGCGCTCGGTGAGGCGGTTGAAGGCGAGATTGTAGGTCTCCGCCGCCTGCCGCACCCGCACCTCGCCGCCGTCGAAGATCGGGATCTGGAATTGGACGTCGAAGCCGCGCTCACGGAATGGCGCTCCTTCGGGGTCCTGGGTGCGACGGGAGATGCCGGCGAGATCGAGCAGGGTGACGAAACGCGTCGCCTCGGTGAGATCAAGCGCTTTCGCCAGCGCGTTCAGCTCGAGCCGCGCGATCTGCAGGTCGACGCGATGGCCGACCGCGTCGGCTTCGATTCGAGGCAGGGCCTGCGGCCGGCGCGGCAGCGGCGGCAATTGGTTTGGCAGGCGGAAGTCGAGGCCGCCGTCCCACAGCCCCATCAGGCGCGCCAGCCTTTCGCGTGCGCTCGCCGCCGTCTGTCGCGCGGTGGCGAGGTCGGCGGTGGTCTCGGCGTAGAACACCTGCTCGCGGGCCTGGTCCAGCTTGTTGAGGGAGCCGGTCTCGCCGAGCTTGACGGCGAGCTGTGCGGTCGATTCCGCCGTCGCCTTCGCGTCCGTCAGCAGCCCCACCATCTCGTTGCCTGAGACGGCGCGTACATAGGTGCGGCGGACGTCGGCGGCGAGGCGCAGCGTCGCCAAAGCTGCGCGCAATTGGGCCTGGCGGAAGCGTTCGCGGGCAATGTCGGAGCGGAACGGCAGGGTGGCGAGCGCGAGGATGTCACCGACCACCTGGCGCTCGATCTCGCTGGCGCCATTGCCTGTGATGCGCGAGATCGAGAATACCGGGTTGGGTGGCAGGCTCTGCTCGACCAGATCAGTCTCCGCCAAGGCAAGCTCGTTATAGGCGGCCTGCAGTCCCTTGTTGTTGAGCAGCGCGATCTGCACGGCACTGTCGACGCTCAGCGTGCGCGCCAGCAATTGGTGTACGCGCGCGTCGACCGCGCCGGCGCCCTCCGCCGTTCGCACGAAGGCGACGTCCTTGTTGATGGTCTGGCTCGTCAGCTCGGAGACCGCGTTCATCCCGCTGTCGGGCGAGAAAGCGGCGCAGCCGGAGACGCTGAACGCGGTGAGGACAAGCAGGCCTCGCGCAAGATGGCGTGTCATGGCGCGCTCCTACTTGTCTTGCTTCGGCTGCCGCGTCACCGCGTCGTTGCGGCCGCGCCACGGGGCCGGCGCCGCAGGCCGCAGGCCGGTGTAGGGCGAAATGGTCGACCGATAGCCGACAGGCGCGACCTTCGCCGCGGGATCGGCGGCCGCGACCTGCGTGGTCGCCGGCATGCAGCCGGACAGCGCCAGCGCAGTTGCGGCCAGCAGCGGCCAATGGAATCGAAAGTGTCGTCCACGCACCGCAGATGATGCGGCGGACTCCGCCCCGGAAAGCGTAAGCATGATTTATCCCTGATCTGAAAGACCACAGGTCCGCGCGCGCAAACGCGCGCAACGGCCCGAAATCGACGCGTCAGATCAGGCGATGGGAGGGCGGTAGTGCAGGGGCGGCGCCGCGCTGTGCAGGCTGGCCACGATCTCGGGCGCGCAGGCGGAGACGGGCAGAAGCGGCTTGGCGACGGTGGGAAGATCGGCCGGCAACGCGCTCACGCACATCATCGCGCAGCAGGGCCCGACGGCTCCTTTGCCGCCGTGATGATGCGAGGCGGGTGCATCCTGCGCGGCGGTCTGCTGCTGGGCGTGTGCATGGTCGTGTATCGCGCCGCCATGCGTGTGAGCCGCCGCCATCTGGTGATGCACCGGCATGGCATCCGCCAGCAAGGATTCATCAAGACACGGCGCCGGGCCGCTGCCCCAGGCAAGGCTTGCCGCCGGCGCGAGCACGCAGAACAGATAGGCGAGGGCGATGATCCGCCCCACCCTGATCCGCATCGATCGTGTCAATCGCAGCAACATTCGGCCGACAAGTGTTCCGCGCGGCAATTGCACACGCTGATTGCAAACTAATGGCAAAAGACGCATTCGCCAAGAGCTTATTACCGCAGTGCACCGCGCATGCCCAATATCGCGCCACGATGCTTGACCATGCGACATTCTGAGGGTCATGGTCCGCCCCGTGCACGCACCAAATCATTCAGGACAAACACCTGCGTCCTTCACCCCTGACTCGCGTCAGGCCTGGGTGCGTCTCGTCCTTGCGCTTGTGATCGGCTCGATCGGTGCCGTCGGCATGTGGGCGGTCGTGGTCGTGATTCCCGTGGTGCAGGCCGAATTCGGTGCCACGCGCGGCGCGGTGTCGCTGGCCTTCACCCTGATGATGTTCGGCTTCGGGCTCGGCGGCGTGATCGCCGGCAAGATCACCGATAGGTTCGGCATCGTGCTCGCGATGGCGATCAGCATCGCCTTTCTCGGCATCGCCAATGTGCTCGCAGGCTTGTCGACCCAGCTTTGGCAGTTCGTCGCCGCCTATTTCCTGATCGGCCTCGGCACCTCCGCGACCTTCGCGCCGCTGATGGCGGAAGCTTCGCACTGGTTCGAGCGCTATCGCGGCCTTGCCGTGACCATCGTCGCCAGCGGCAATTATGTCGCCGGGACGATGTGGCCGCCGATCGTGAGCTGGGGGACGGAAACGATCGGCTGGCGTTACACCCATATCGGCATCGGCATCGTCTGCGCCAGCACGATGGCGCTCCTGGTCCTCGTGCTGCGCGCGCAGATGGGCGACGACCATGTCCGCGATCACGCCAATGCGCCGCCGCCCCGCGTCGATCTCAAGCTTTCGACCAACACGCTGACGGTGCTGCTCTCGATCGCCAGCATCTCCTGCTGCGTCGCCATGGCGATGCCACAGGTGCATATCGTCGCCTATTGCGGCGATCTCGGCTACGGCGTGGCGCGCGGCGCCGAGATGCTGTCCTTGATGATGGCTTGCGGCATCATCAGCCGGATCGGCTCCGGCTATCTCGCCGACAAGATCGGCGGCATCCGCACGCTGCTGGTCGGATCGCTGGCGCAGGGCTTCGCGCTGGTGTTCTATCTGTTCTTCGACAGTCTCACCTCGCTCTATCTCATCTCCGCGATGTTCGGCCTGTTCCAGGGCGGCATCGTGCCGAGCTATGCCATCATCGTGCGCGAGGCGATGCCGGCGAGCGAGGCGGCGACGCGCGTCGGCATCGTGATCTTCGCCTCCGTGTTCGGCATGTCCTTCGGCGGCTGGGTGTCGGGCGTGATCTTCGATGCCACCGGCTCGTATGCCGCGGCGTTCACCAACGGCGTGGCCTGGAACGCGCTGAACATCGCCATCGTCGTGCTGCTCTTGATCCGCTCACGGATGGGCTCGGTCAGAACCGGCCCGGGTTTCGCGACCTAGACCGCCTGTCCCGCCTTCAGCAGCGAACAGCCGGTGATCTTGTAGCTGCCGTCCGGCTGTTGCTCGAGCGTGTACAGCGCGATCCCTGCTTCGCCATTGGCGTCGATGATATGAACGCGCTGCGCGATCCAGCCGCCTTCGATCTTGCTCTCGCCGAACTCGAAGCTCTTGTGCCGGTAGATCGGCGCGTAGCCGCTTCGCACCATCGACATGAAGACGTCGGGCGCGGAGAAAATCTCCTTGATCGCCGGTGCGGCATGGGAATAGGCCGCGGCCGCATCGTCACGCGCAAGAGCCTGCTCCTGGGCACGGATGACGCCCTGTGCAGCGGCGACATCGTCGGCGAGGGTTGCGGTAGAGCCGAAGACAAGGCTGATGGCGACGAGCAAGGCGGCAATGCGCATGACAGGCTCCGCGTTGAAATCCCGGCGATGCTGATCCTAGCATGACCTCAGGGAAATACGGCGGCGCTATCGCTTGGGTTTCACCGCGGGTTTGGCGGGCCTGGCGGTGCGCGCCTTGCTGAGCCCTGTCCTGGCCTTGCCCGCCGGCTGCACCCGCAGGCCGTCGACGAACACGTCGAGGAGCCGCAGTGCGGTTGACTGCCAGCCCGGCTGGTCGTGGATGTAGCACATGCCGAAGAACGCGCGCAGCAGGTCCTCCGGACCGATGTCGGCGCGCAACTCGCCGGCCGAAACTGCGCGGTCGAGCAGCGAGCCGGTCGCCTTGGTCAGGCGATCGAACGAGAAGGCGTGCAGCTCGGACCCGCTTTGCACCGCAAGCGCCAGGGCTGCCACCATCCCCTTTTTGGTGGCGACGAATTCGACACCTGAGCGCAGCCAGCGGCGAAGCGCGTCGACCGGGTCCTTAGCGGTTCGTAAATGTTCGGCGAGCTCGCTGAGCTGCTCGACCTCGCGCCGATACACCGCCTCGAACAGATCCTCGCGCGTCGGAAAATGCCGATAGAGCGTGCCGATGCCGACGCCGGCGCGTTTGGCCACGGCTTCCAGGCTGGCCTCCGGGCCGCCGGCATTGAACACCAGCTTGGCCGCCTCTAACACGCGCTCGCGATTGCGCACGGCGTCGGCACGGGGCTTTCGAATGGGGTCGGTGTGGTCGTCCATGCGGCCAATGTAGATCACGAATTGGTTAGATTGAACCCTTGTCGGACCCCCGCAGGGCTGCATCGCGTTGTCGGCGCACGGGCTTTTGACGAATTCCAAATATTTTTCGGCGGCCCTTGTTAAGCGGAGGGTGCCTCCGTATCTTCGTCCTGATGTTGGCCGGCTTCCGCCTGGCTGGCGCATATTGACAGCGGCCACGGCGGTGGCGCGCTGCGCGATGACTCATGTCCAAATCTGATCGGAGCCTTGTATGAACCACTCCATCAGCCTCACCGTGAACGGTGCGCGGCGCGATTTCGTCCTCGACGATCCGCGCGTCACGCTGCTCGATCTCCTGCGTGAGCGCCTCCATCTCACCGGAACCAAGAAGGGATGCGACCGCGGCCAGTGCGGCGCCTGCACCATTCTGGTCGACGGCAAGCGCATCAACTCCTGCCTCGCGCTCGCCATCAGCCATGACGGCGCCGACATCCTCACCATCGAAGGCCTCGCACGGGGCGACCAGCTGCACCCGGTGCAGGCCGCCTTCATTGCCCATGACGGCTTTCAATGCGGCTTCTGCACGCCCGGCCAGATCATGAGCGCGATCGGCATGATGCAGGAAGCGCAGGCCGGCAACGACCCCGAGCGCATCCGCGAATGCATGAGCGGCAACCTTTGCCGCTGCGGCGCCTATGCGGGCATCGTCGATGCCGTGCTCGACGCGCAAGGACGTATGGACGAAACCAACCAGAGGCGTTCGGCATGAAACCGTTCGATTATGTCAGGCCCGCCACGGTTGCTGAGGCCGTCGCCGCCGCGTCCCAGCCGGGCGCGGTCTATCTCGCCGCCGGCACCAATCTGCTCGATCTGATGAAGGGCAATATCAGCCGGCCGGATCGCCTCGTCGACGTCACCCATCTCGACGGGCTCGATGCCATCGAGACTCTCGCCGACGGTAGCTTGCGCATCGGCGCGCTGGTGAGCAATGCCGATCTCGCGCATGACCCGGCCTTTGCAAAGACTTATCCCGCCGTCGCCGAGGCGCTGCTCTCCGGTGCGTCCGCGCAATTGCGCAATGCCGCGACGGTCGGCGGCAATCTGCTGCAGCGGACGCGCTGTGCATATTTCTACGACACCGCCAGCCGCTGCAACAAGCGCGAGGCCGGCAGCGGTTGCGACGCCCGCGAGGGCGAGAACCGCGGCCACGCCGTGCTCGGCTGGAGCGAGAGCTGCATCGCCACGCACCCCTCGGATTTCTGCGTGCCGCTCGTCGCGCTCGAGGCCGTCGTCGAGATCGAGGGCAAAGGCGGCCGGCGTGAGATCGCCCTCGAGGAGCTGCATCGTTTGCCCGGCGACGCGCCCGCGCGCGAATCCGTGCTCGAGCCCGGCGACCTCATCGTCGCGGTGCGTCTGCCGCCGGCAGCGCGCGGCTTTGCGACGCATGCGCGCTACCTCAAGGTCCGCGAACGCACCTCCTACGCTTTCGCCGTGGTGTCCGCCGCCGCTGCATTGCGGATCGAGAACGGCAAGATCGCGGAGACGCGGCTTGCGCTCGGCGGCGTTGCCGCAAAGCCCTGGCGCGCCCGCGCGGCGGAAGATGTACTCAAGGGCGTCGCGCCGACGGCGGATGCCTTTCAGGAAGCTGCCTGGCGCGCGCTCACCGATGCAAAACCGTCCGGCGACAACGCCTTCAAGATCGAGCTCGCGCGCCGCATCGTCGTGCGCGCGCTGCGACTTGCCGCCGCGGGCACGCCCGCGCGCCTGCCGGCGCTGCCGGCCTCTCCCTTTGCCTCGACCTCCGGAGCCATCCATGCCTGAGCTCAATCTCACCAGCACCCCCGCGCATCTGCGGCACGGCTCGAACGTCGGCCAGCCGCTGACCCGCCGTGACGGCGTCCTCAAGGTCACGGGACAGGCGACCTATGCCGCCGACAATCACCCGCCCGGCATGCTGTACGCGGTGATCGCCGTCTCCAGCATCGCGCGCGGCCGCGTGACCTTCCTCGATGTCGCCGCCGCCAAGCGGCATCCCTGCGTCGTCGACGTCATGACGCCGGACCACAAGCCACAGCTCGCGATCGATCCGGAGATCAAGACCAACCCGTTCGTGTTCCGGATGGAAGCGTTGCAGAGCAACGAAGTCCGCTACGCCAACCAGCCCATCGCGGTCGTCATCGCGGAAACGCTGGAAGCGGCGACGGAAGGCGCGGTGCTGCTGGCGCCGCGCTACGAGACGTTGCCGCCGCTGGTCGGGCTCGACGCCGGCAAGAGTTTCGTGCCGCCCGTCGTCGGCGTCGGCAACCCCACCGAGAACCACCGCGGCGATGTCGAGGCGGGCCTTGCCTCGGCGGAGAAACAGATCGATGCGACTTACGAGACGCCGCCGCAATATCATAACGCGATGGAGCCGCATGGGATCGTGGTTCAATGGGACGGCGACAGGCTCTCCGTGGACATGCCGACCCAGGGCCTGATGCTGTCGCTCGCGCGTATTGCCGAACTGTTCGGCATCGCGCACGACAAGATCCACATTCGCAGTCCTTTCCTCGGCGGCGGCTTCGGCTCGAAGGGGTTGATGGGCGGTCCGCCGGTGCTCGGCATCATGGCGGCCAAGCTGGTCGGCAGGCCCATCAAGCTGGTGCTGCGCCGCGAGCAGATGTACGGCCCGGTCGGCCATCGCGCGCCGACGCGCCAACGCCTGCGCCTCGGCGCCGACGGCGAGGGGCGCCTGACCGCGCTCGATCACCATGCGCGGACGGTGTCGAGCACGTTCGACGATTTCTACGAGCCCGCGGCCGATGCCTCGCACACGCTCTATGCGGCGCCGGCCATCCGCACCTCGCATGACGCCGTGCGCGTCAACACGGGAACGCCGCTGTTCATGCGCGCGCCCGGCGAGGCGACAGGCTCGATCGCGCTGGAGAGTGCGATCGACGAAATGGCCTGGGCCTGCGGCATGGATCCGCTCGCCTTCCGCCTGAAGAACTACGCCGAGGTCGAGCCGATCAGCGGCAAGCCGTTCTCGTCGAAGGCGTTGCTTGCATGCTACGAGCAGGGCGCGGCGCGCTTCGGCTGGGCCAAGCGGTCGCTGCAGCCGCGGCAGATGCGCGACGATGCCGGGCTTCTGGTCGGTTGGGGCATGGGCACCGCGACCTTCCCGGCGCTGATGTTTCAGGCGGAAGCCCGCGCGGCGATCCGGCGCGACGGCTCAGGCGTGATGGAGATCGGCGCGCACGACATGGGGCAGGGCGCCTGGACCGCGCTGGCGCAGATCGCAGCCGACGAACTCGGGCTCGATATCGATCGCGTCGAGTTCAAGGCGGGGACGTCCGATCTGCCCGATGCCGGCATCGCCGGCGGCTCGGCGCACACGGCAACGGCGGGCGCGGCAATCCACAGTGCGGGCGCGGCCGTGATCGCCAAGCTCGCCGATCTCGCCACCGGCGATGAGCGCTCGCCGCTGTTCGGGGCCGGCAATGCCGGCGTGATCGCGCGCGACGGCCGGTTGATCCGGCGTGATGACGAGCGTCGCGGCGAGAGCTACGCCGAGATCCTCGCGCGTGCCGGCGTCACCGAGGTCGAGGCGCGGGGCACCGGCGCACCGAACCCGGCGGCGATGGAGGAGTACGCGATGCATGCCCACGGCGCGGTATTCGCGGAGGTGAAGGTCGATCCCGAGCTCGGTCAGGTCCGCGTCAGCCGCATGGTCGGCGCCTTCGCTGCCGGGCGGATCGTCAATCCGAGGATGGTGCAGAGCCAGCTGTTCGGCGGCATGATCTGGGGCCTGTCCTTCGCGCTGCACGAAGAGGCAATTACTGATCGCCGGACCGGCCGCATCATGAACGCCAATCTCGGCGAGTACCACGTCCCCGTGAATGCCGACGTTCCGCCGCTCGACGTCATCACGGTCGAGGAGCACGATCCGCATGTGAATGCGCTCGGCATCAAGGGCGTCGGCGAGATCGGCATCACCGGCAGCGCCGGCGCCGTCGCCAATGCCGTCTGGCATGCGACCGGCGTACGGGTTCGCAAATTCCCGATCCGGATCGAGGAATTGCTGACGTCGTCTTGAAGGGTTGAAGTTTGATCGTCGCGACGACGGAGGTGCGCTCCCGCCTGCGGGAGAGGGTTGGGGAGAGGGTGTATCCGCATTGGGGTCCCCTAGAGGAGAAAGCCCTCACCCGCGCCTTTGGCGCGACCTCTCCCGTAAGCGGGAGAGGTCGACGACCCGCGGCACCGATTCGGCCAAAAGCCATTCGGTTCAGCGGATCGAGCCGGAGAAGTTGTCGATGTCGGCTGAGGGCCGCGCCGGAAACAGCCGTGCAGTCGAGGAGTTGTCGAGCCGTCGCTTGCACTTCGCCTCGTCGTCCTCATCCTTGCCGCTGCGCTTCTTCGCAAAAGCATCGTCGAGGCGGTTGACGATCAGCATGGCGTGGTCGCGCTCCAGCGTGTCAGGATTCTTGCGCTGTTCGTCGGCGCGGAACGTGGCGCCGGCCATCTTGCCGGTCATGTCGTAGTCGCAGCCGGCCTTCCAGTCGCCCTGCTCCCATTTCCAGCCATGCGCGGTCAGCCGGCCGTCCTTGTCGACGGTGATCTCGAGTATCGCGTTGTAGGCAAGCCAGATGCCGGCGAGGCCTGCGCGCTTGTCGTCAAAACCTTCCAGCAGCGCGATTCGCTCACGCTGAAGGGCTCCGACATGATCACGCGCGCTGGCCGTAAAGTGCATCTCCGAGGTCCGCTTCTCCCAGGCCGGATGGAGAAATTCGGCGAATTCCTCGGTCTGCGTGCGGACCCAGTTGCGCTGGTCCTCCATCAAGGCGCGCCGTGTCGGATCGTCGAGCCGCGGCAGCAGCGCCTTCCAGGCGCGGTTCAAGCGTTGATCGTTCTCGGCGAGATCGGGGTCGGCGCAGATTTCCTCGTCCGTCGCCGTCTCCGGACGCGTACAGTCGAAGGTCGGCGCGACGAAGGAGGTCTCGACCTTGTCGGCCATATCGCCGCTGCCGCTCGCGAAATAAGTGCCGGTGATCTGCGAGGGATCATCGCATTCGTCACGATCCCCGATCGTATCGTCGCCATCGGTCATGACGACACGCAGGGTTTCGCCCTGGCGACGGAGCTTGATCGTCGGGAGTTTTGCCGGTTTGGCATGCTCCTGGCTTGCTGGTGATGCGGTCTTCGCTGGGCCGGCATCCGGCGGTGGGATCGTCCCGCTCAGCCAGCTGCCGGCCTTGGTCACCGTCGCTCTCAGCTTGCATTGGCGATGCTTGTCACTGCCGTAATAGGCGCTCATGTCGACCGCAATGCGCCGCGCGCCGTTCGCATCCGGTGAGATGGTGAGGTTTCCGAATGCATTGCCCCATTTGCCGGAGAGCCCGTAGTGGCCGAAGCCGCCGGCGATCTCGTCGAGCGCTTCCTTGCGCCGGCGCAGCGTCGCGACGAAGTTGTCGCTGAGCTCGGCCTCATCGACCTCCTGCACGGTCTCGCCGGCCTGCGCGATCATCTCTTTGAACCAGGCCTCGTCGCGCTTGAGGAGCGGCCGGATGCTTGCGGGCGCTTTAGCGAGCGCCGTGTCGAACGATTTGTCGATCGCGGCGACGAGCTTGTCGTAGCCCTTTTCCCTGCAAATGGCTGGCTTGATCCCGGTACCGTTGCCGTTGGTCTCGCCGCATAGCGTGATCGCGGTCGGCGCGCTGCTGGCGGCGCGGAGGTAATCGTCCATGGCGTGGCAGGTGAGGGGAGCGAGCAGGACCGTCGCAGTGACGAGCGCGAGGCGAAAGGGGGCGAACATTGACGGCCCTTGGCTGGAGCGGAATCGTGCCTGCCCGTTGGTCGTCCGCGGCGTTACTGAGGTTCAGAAAAGGCCGTCGTGCCGGGGGGGTAGTTCAGCTTCCTGCGAAGCGCCTTCACCGCTTCTTTCTGCAGCTCGATGTACTCGGCGATCGCCTTGCGCAGCTCGCGCGAGTGGAGCTTGTCGGCATCACGCAGAGGTACGCTGCGCAAGGCTTCAGCTTGGGCATTGGCTGGGGTGGTCTTCATGCGCGAGCTCCGTCTACGAAGCGGCCCCGGAGAGCCTAGGAGTCCGAGGCCATAACCTCAGCACCTCTAAGCCAGGCTGCCGGCTACGTTTCGTAATATATCGCGCCTGGGCGTTGCGGAAATTGAGATGGCTCAAGCTCCGTAAATATCGGTGTCTGCGCAGGACATGCGATGGGCGGCCGATCTTGCATCAGAACGTCGGTGGCGTGCAGGCCGAGATCACCTCGCAGGGCTTGCCGCCGACGCAGCGGAAGCGGTGCGGGCGGCGGCTCTCGAAATAATAGGCATCGCCGGGGTTGAGGATGCGGCGCTCGTCCTCGACGGTGACTTCGAGCTTGCCCGAGATCACGATACCGCCTTCCTCACCGTCATGGACGAGGTGGACGCGACCGGTGTCGCTGCCGGGCTCATAGCGCTCCTTCAGGATCTGCAGGCTGCGGCCGAACAGATTGTCGCCGACCTGTCGATAGGAGATCGGCTTCTTGCCGACCTCGGTCAGTTCCTCGGCGCGATAGAAGATCTTGCGTCGTGACTCCGGTTCAAGCGCGAAGAATTCGGCGAGTCCCATCGGGATGCCGTCGAGGATGCGCTTGAGGGCGCCCACCGACGGGTTCATCTGGTTGGACTCGATCAGCGAGATCGTCGAATTGGTGACCCCGGCGCGCTTGGCCAGCTCGCGCTGCGACAGCTTGTGGCGCGCCCGGATGAATCGCAGCCGTCCACCGATGTCGACGCTCATGCCCAAGTCTCGTGTTGCAGGTGTTGCGGATCGGGCAAATATGGACCGGCGGCCCCAGTTAAATCAATGGGTTGCGGCAGGGTAGAAAAGGACTTGTTGCGCATTCCAAGCCGTGCCTCTGCTATGGGGTCAGCAAAGGAGCGCGGCCGTGACCCTTCATCAGATTCCGAACACTATCAAGACCGACTCGTTCTGGATGCCGTTCACGGCCAACCGGCAGTTCAAGAAGGCGCCCCGCCTGTTCTCCTCGGCCGAGGGCATGCACTACACCACCGTCGACGGCCGCCAGGTGATCGACGGCTCGGCCGGCCTCTGGTGCGTCAATGCCGGCCACGGCCGCAAGCAGATCGCCGCCGCCGTCGAGCGCCAGCTGATGACGCTGGATTTCGCGCCCTCGTTCCAGATGGGCCACCCGCTGGCGTTCGACTTCGCCGAGCGGCTCGCCGAGATCGCGCCGAAGGGCCTCGATCGCATCTTCTTCACCAATTCCGGCTCCGAGTCGGTCGACACCGCGCTGAAGATCGCGCTGGCCTATCACCGTGCCAACGGCCAGGCGAGCCGCACCCGCCTGATCGGCCGCGAGCGCGGCTATCACGGCGTCGGCTTCGGCGGCACCTCGGTCGGCGGCATGGTCGCCAACCGCCGCGCCTTCACCACCCTGCTGCCGGGCGTCGACCACATCCGCCATACCCATGATCTCAGCCGCAACGCCTTCGCCAAGGATCAGCCGGAATATGGCGCCGAGCTCGCCGACGATCTCGAGCGTCTGGTCGGCCTGCACGGCGCCGAGACGATCGCCGCCGTCATCGTCGAGCCGGTGCCCGGCTCGACCGCGGTGCTGCCGCCGCCGAAGGGCTATCTGCAGCGCCTGCGCGAGATCTGCGACAAGCACGGCATCCTCCTGATCTTCGACGAGGTCATCACCGGCTTTGGCCGTCTCGGCACGCCGTTCGCCGCCCAGTTCTTCGGCGTCACGCCTGACCTGATGACGACGGCCAAGGGCATCACCAACGGCACCATTCCCTGCGGCGCGGTGTTTGCGAGCCGCAAGGTGCATGACGGCATGATGGTCGGCCCCGAGAACCAGATGGAGCTGTTCCACGGCTACACCTATTCGGCGCATCCGACCGCCTGCGCCGCGGGCATCGCGACGCTCGACATCTACAAGGACGAAGGCCTGCTGACGCGCGGTGCCTCGATCGCCGAATATTGGCGCGATGCGCTGCATTCGCTGAAAGGTCTGCCGAACGTCGTCGACATCCGCAATTGCGGCCTGATGGGCGCGGTCGAGCTGGCGCCGCGCGAGGGCGTTGTCGGCGCGCGCGGCTATGACGTGATGGTCGACTGCTTCAACACCGGCCTTTACCTGCGCATGAGCGGCGACTCCTTCGCGATGTCGCCTCCGCTCATCGTCGAGAAGAGCCACATCGACCAGATGGTCTCGATCCTCGGCGACGCCATCAAGAAGGTGGCCTGATAATTGCTCTCGCCGTTGCGAGTTCGTGTCCTTGCAGCGGCGAGCGCGATGCCGCGGGAGTTTGACGAAGCGTGAAAGTCCTGATCCTCGGCAGCGGTGTCATCGGTGTCACCTCTGCCTACTACCTCGCCCGTGCCGGCCACGAGGTGACGGTCGTCGACCGTCAGCCCGAGCCGGCGCTGGAAACCTCCTTTGCCAATGCCGGCGAAGTCTCGCCCGGCTATTCTTCGCCCTGGGCCGGCCCCGGCGTGCCGGTGAAGGCCGTCAAGTGGCTCCTGATGAAGCACGGCCCGCTGGTGGTCCGGCCGAAGCTCGATCCCGTCATGTGGGTCTGGCTGCTCAAGATGCTGCGCAACTGCACCAGCGCGCGCTACGCGGTCAACAAGAGCCGGATGATTCCGATCGCGGAATACAGCCGCGATTCCTTGCGCGATCTGCGCCGCGACATCGGCATCCAGTATGACGAGCGCTCGCAGGGCACGCTGCAGCTGTTCCGCTACCAGGCGCAGCTCGACGGCACGGCCGAGGACATCGCCGTGCTCAAGCAATATGGCGTGCCCTTCGAAGTGCTGAGCCGCGAGGGCTGCATCGCGGTCGAGCCGGCGCTATCAGGCGTGAAGGAGAAGTTCGTCGGCGGGCTTCGCTTGCCGCAGGACGAGACCGGCGATTGCCACATGTTCACGCAGGCGCTGGCCAAGCATGCCCAGGCGCTCGGCGTGCGCTTCATGTTCAACACCTCGATCGACCGCATCGTCACCGACGGCGCGCGCGTCAGTGGTGTCGTGACCAGCGCCGGCACGTTGCAGGCGGATTCTTACGTGCTCGCGCTCGGCAGCTGGTCGTCGCGGCTCGCAGCGCCGCTCGGCATTTCGCTGCCGGTCTATCCGGTGAAGGGCTATTCGATCACGGTGCCGATCAAGGACGCCTCCGGCGCGCCGGAATCGACCGTGATGGACGAGAGCTACAAGGTCGCGATCACGCGATTGGGCGATCGCATCCGCGTGGGCGGCACCGCGGAAATCTCCGGCTATTCGGACAAGCTCTACGATGCGCGCCGCGCCACGCTGGATCACTCGCTGACCGATCTGTTCCCGCGCGGCGGCGATCTCGCCAAGGCGACGTTCTGGAGCGGCTTGCGTCCGATGACCCCGGACGGGCCGCCCGTGATCGGCCCGACGCAATATGCCAACCTGCACCTCAACACCGGCCACGGCACGCTCGGCTGGACCATGTCCTGCGGCTCGGGCCGCGTGCTCGCGGATTTGCTGTCGGGCAGGAACCCGGACATCGATGTCAGTGCGTTGACGGTGGACCGGTATAATCACCGGTTTGGATGATTGACGCTGTCATTCCGGGTTCGATGCTGCGCATCGCCCCGGAATGACGATCAGCTCCCGCCCGTCACGCAATTCACCCAGAGCACCACGGCCTTCGCATCCTGCGCCGGATTGGAAAACCGGTGCGGCCGGCGGCTGGCGAAGCGAAAGCTGTCGCCTGTCTTCAGCGACCAGGTCTCGCTGTCCACCGTCAGCATCATCTCGCCTTCGAGCACGAGGCCGGCCTCTTCGCCGTCATGGGTGTAGAGCTCGTCGCCGGTGGAGCCGCCGGGCTCCAGATGGACCAGGAACAGGTTGAGCTTGTTGTCGGCGCTCGCCGGGCTCAGCAACTGCTTCGACACCCCGGTGCGCCACAGCTTCAACTCCGGCCGCTGCAACCCACGCGTCACCACCTGGTCGGACGTGTCGTCCGCGCTAGGGCTGGCGCCGAACAAGGCGGCGATGCCAACGCCGAGCACGTCGGCGAGTGTGGCCAGCACACGCAGCGAGGGTGACGACAGCCCGCGCTCGATCTGGCTGAGAAAGCCGATCGACAGTGAGGTGCGCGCCGCGACCGTCTCCAGCGAGAATTGCCTGATGCGCCGGAGATCCCGGATGCGGCGGCCGACCGCGACGTCCATCGCAGGCTCCGCCGGTTTGGTCACGGCCTTGGTCCTCGCCCGCTTCGCCGGCTTTGCGGCGGCCGGTTTGCGCATTCTTTTGCCACCGCTCACGTCAAACCGCTTCCTTCATGTGCATGAAAACCGCTTGCATCGGCCGCGAAAGTGTGACCAAATTTTCATATTGGTGAAAATAGGCTGAAACGGCGCGGCCCGCAACGTCTGATCACGACTTGCCCGGAGCGCCGTCATCGGCCGAGCCCAACAGGGGGATGCGATGAAGCGTTTTGGTCTGGCCGCGGTCGCGGCACTCGCAATTGCAGCCGCAGCGCCCGCGTCGGCGCAGCAGGTGCTGAAAGTCGGCTCGACCCCGACAGGCATTCCCTTCACCTTCCTCGACACCAAGACCAACACCATCCAGGGCATCATGGTCGATCTCATCACCGAGGTCGGCAAGGATGCCGGCTTCAACGTGCAGATCGAGCCGATGCAGTTCTCGGCCCTGATCCCCTCGCTGACCTCGAGCAAGATCGACATCATCGCCGCCGCGATGTTCATCACGCCGCCGCGCAAGGAGGTCGTCGACTTCTCCGACCCGATCTACACCTATGGCGAGGGCCTGGTGGTGCCGAAGGGCGATACCAAGGCCTATGCCACGCAGGACGATCTGAAGGGCGAGACGGTCGGTGCACAGGTCGGCACCGCCTTCGTCGACGCGCTGAAGAAGACCGGCCTGTTCGCCGACGTGAAGGCCTACGACACCATTCCGGACATCCTGCGCGACGTGAACACCGGCCGCCTCAAGGCCGGCTACGCCGATTATCCGATCCTCGCCTACAATCTGAAGCAGGGCGGCTTCCCCGAGGTGCGCCTCGTCGAGGGCTACAAGCCAGTTACCGTCGGCTCGGTCGGCATCGGCGTGCGCAAGGGCGAGACCGCGCTGCTCGGCAAGATCAACGCCTCGCTCACGAAGCTGAAGGCCAACGGCACCATCGCCAAGATCCTGGATAAATGGGGCCTGAAGGCACAGGGCTAGTTGGATCGATGAAGGCTGTTCGATGAAGGGTTTCTGGCACGACGCCGCCGAGTTCTTCCCGATCCTGATGAACGGCGTCGCGCTGACGATCATCGTGACGATCGGCTCGCTGCTGCTCTCGACGGTGCTCGGCCTGATCTGGGCGATGATGCGGGTCTCCGGCATCAAGGCGCTGTCGATGCTCAGCGCCAGCCTGATCAATGTGATCCGCGGCATCCCGATCATCGTGCTGCTGTTCTATCTCTACTTCGTGATGCCCGATCTCGGCGTCACGCTCAGTGCTTTGCAGGCCGCGATCCTCGGGCTCGGCATCGCCTATTCGGCCTACCAGGCTGAAAACTTCCGCGCCGGCATCGAGGCGATCGACAAGGGGCAGATCGAGGCGGCGCAGTCGATCGGTATGGGTTGGTGGCTGACCATGCGCCGCGTGGTGCTGCCGCAGGCCGTGCGCATCGTGCTGCCGCCCTACGGCAACGTCATGATCATGATGCTGAAGGATTCCTCGCAAGCCTCGACCATCACGGTCGCCGAGCTCGCCCTGCAGGGCAAGCTGATCGCGTCCTCGACCTTCAAGAACACCAATGTGTTCACGCTGGTGGCGCTGATGTATCTCACCATGAGCATTCCGCTGATCCTGCTGGTCCGTCACTTCGAGAAGCGGGCCGGCAAGCGATGATCGAGCTGAACGACATCCACAAGAGCTTTGGCAAGGTCGAGGTGCTCAAGGGCATCACGGCCTCGGTCGAGAAGGGCGAGGTGGTCTGCATCGTCGGTCCCTCGGGCTCCGGCAAATCCACCATTCTGCGCTGCATCAACGGGCTGGAAAGCTACGACCGCGGCGAGATCAGCGTCGAGGGCCTCAAGGTCGATCGTGACGCGCCGTCGATCGTGAACATCCGCACCCAGGTCTCGATGGTGTTCCAGCGCTTCAACCTGTTCCCGCATCGCACCGCGCTGGAGAACGTGATCGAAGGGCCGCTCTATGTGAAGAAGGAGCCGCGTGCGCAGGCGCTGGAGCGCGGCCGCGCGCTGCTCGCCCAGGTCGGGCTCGCCGAGAAGGCTGACGCACACCCGCCGCAACTGTCCGGCGGCCAGCAGCAACGCGTTGCGATCGCGCGGGCGCTGGCGATGCAGCCCAAGGCGATCCTGTTCGACGAGCCGACCTCGGCGCTCGATCCCGAGCTCGTCGGCGATGTGCTCGGCGTGATGCGCAAGCTCGCCGACGACGGCATGACGATGGTCGTCGTCACCCACGAGATGGGCTTTGCCCGCGACGTGGCCGATCGCGTGCTGTTCATCGACGGCGGCGTCATCGTCGAGCAAGGGGCAGCCAAGACCGTCCTCAATCAACCCCAGCACCCCCGGACGCAGGACTTCCTGCGCCGCGTGCTGCATCCGCTCTGACCGGTCTTCGCCATGACGCGTCTGCCGCTGCCGCCCTCGCTCTACGCCGACACCGCCGTCGCGCCGGTTGCCACGCCGCCGCTCGATACGGACAAGACCGTCCCGGTCGCGATCGTCGGTGGCGGCTATACCGGCCTTTCCACCGCGCTGCACCTGGCGGAGCAGGGCGTCGATGCCCTGGTGCTGGAGGCGCAGGAGCCCGGCTGGGGCGCATCCGGCAACAATGGCGGCCACACCAACCCCGGCTTGAAGCACGACCCCGACCAGATCGAGGCGGACTTCGGTGCCGAACTCGGCCGCCGCATGATCGCGTTCGCCTACGGCACCACGAACTTCACCCACGACCTGATCCGCCGCTACCAGATCCCGTGCGAGGCGCGGCAGAACGGCACGCTGCGTGCGGCCTATAACGAGGCCAGCGCCGCCGCGATCGAGAAGACCGCGCAGCAATGCATCCGCCGCGGCATGCCGGTGTCGTATCTGAACCGCGAGCAGCTCCGCGAGATGACCGGCACCGACCGCTACATCGGGGCCATGCTGGATACCCGCGGCGGCGATCTGCATCCGCTCAGCTATGCCCGCGGCCTCGCGCGCGCCGCGGTCTCGGCCGGCGCGAAGGTGCATGGCGAGACGCCGGCATTGTCGCTCCGGCGCGACGGCTCGCGCTGGCGCATCGAAACGCCGCGGGCGGTCGTTCATGCCGACAAGGTCCTGCTCGCCACCAACGGTTTCACCGACAATCTCTGGCCGGCGCTCCGCCGCACCATCGTGCCGGTGTTCTCCTCGATCGCCGCCACTGCGCCGCTCTCGGACCACGTTGCGCGCGCGATCATGCCGACGCGGCCCGTGCTGTACGAGAGCGGTCACATCACGGTCTATTACCGCATCGATCAGCACAATCGCCTCTTGATGGGCGGCCGCGGGCCGATGCGCTGGATCAAGTCGCCGAACGACGTCGCCTATCTCATGCGCTATGCCGAGCGGCTATGGCCGCAGCTCAAAGGCGTGTCCTGGACACACGGCTGGAACAGCCGGCTCGCCATCACGAGCGACCACTACCCGCATGTGCATGAGCCCGCCGAGGGCGTCCTGATCTCGCTCGGCTGCAACGGCCGCGGCGTTGCGCTCGCGACCGCGATGGGGGCTCAGCTCGCGCGGCGGCTGATCGGCGGCCCGAAGGCCGAGATCGACATGCCCATCACGGGCATCAAGCCGATCCCGATGCACGCGTTCTGGCCGGTGGGCGTGACGACCGCCGTGATCGCGGGGCGCGTGCGGGACCGGCTCGGCATATGAGAAGGCGCCGCCCGGCGAGGAGCGGCGCCTTGCATCATCGGTCGATATTGGGCGTCAGCAGCGGCCCTGCTTCCACAGGCCGGGCGGGCAGCCGTGACCGCGCCAGCCGACCTTGCGCCCGCGCGACCATCCAGGCGGCGTGCCATGGTGATGATGGCCCATCGAATGCCCATGACCATGACCATGACCGTGTCCATGACCGCCGCCATGGCCGCCCTTGGCCAGTGCAGGGCCGGTCAATGTAAAGCCGGCCGCAATGACCAGCGACGCAGCGAGCGCAAGTTTCTTCATCATGTCCTCCACCGGAATAAGCGCATTTGTCCGTTCAACGAACGAACGGTGCGCAGCTAAGTTCCCTGCAAATGTGGAGGGGGCGTGATGCTCGCCTCGACGCGTAATCGCGCGAGCGCTCAACGCGCGCTGGCAGAATCGAAGCAGCGATGCTCGCGCTCAACCCTCCGCCACCGCGTCGGCCCAGGGCTGGAAGATCTCGACCGCGCCGGAATTGACGTCGCCCTCACGCATCACCACGCTCGGACAGGCGAATTTTTGCGGCAAGGCCTGCACGCGGGTCTCTTCATAGTCGAAGCGCGCGGCCAGCGCCTTGCGCACGTCCTCCGGCAAGCGGGCGTCGCCAATCACCACCGCGCCTTCACTGGCGTCGATGCGCGGCTGATGGATGGCGGCGTCGAGATCCATGCCGAAATCCATCGCGAATGACACGAGCTGCATCACCGACGGCAGGATGCGGCGGCCGCCCGAGGCGCCGACCGCGAGACGCTTGCCGTCCTTGGTCTCGGCGATCACGGGCGTGTAGTTGCAGAGGCAGCGCTTGCCGGGCGCGAGCGAATTGGTCGTGCCCGGCGTCGGGTCGAACCACATGATGCCGTTGTTCATGGCGATGCCGGTGTGCGGCGTCACATAGCGCGAGCCAAAGGACGAGAGCAGTGTCTGCGTCACCGCGGCGATGTTGCCGTGCCGGTCGACCACGGAGAAATGCGTAGTGCAGGCGGGCGCCAGATATTCGGCACCGAGCGAGCGCTTGCCGTCGGCATCGCCCATGTCCTTCAGCCGCTCGCGGAAGGCCGCCTGCAGCGCGAGTGCATATTCGGCATAGGCGGCCGCGTCCGGCGCGCGTCCGGGCTTGAAGCTTTGCTGCAACAGCCGCAGCGCGTGGGCCATGGTGGGGCCGGCCGTGAGTTCGGGCGTCGCATACACCTTGCCGCCGCGATACGGGATCGCCAAGGGCTCGCGCAGATGCGCGCGGAAGGCGGCGAGGTCCTCGACCGACAGCGATCCGCCATCGGCCTTGACGTCGGAAGCGATGCTTTTGGCGAGGTCGCCCTGGTAGAAGTCGCGCGGCCCGGCCTCGGCGAGATGCGACAGCGTCGCTTTCAGCGTGTCCTGCGGCAGCCGGGTCTCGGCCTTGATGCCCCACGGCGCGCTCGGTGGCAGGCCGTCCTTCAGGAACGCCGCAGCGCTCGCGGGATAGCGCCTGAGATCGGCTGCCGAGCCCGAGATCGTCACCGTGGTCCACCAATCGACCAGCAGGCCTTCGCCGGCGAGCCTGGCTGCCGGCGCGACCAGATCCTTCCACGGCATCCTGGCGTAGCGGCGATGCGCCTCTTCCATTCCCGCGACGACGCCGGGCACGGCGATCGAACCGGGGCCGTGGATGTTGCGATCGTCCTTCACCCGCGGCCAGGGAAAGAGATCGGACGCGGCGCCTTCGCCGCTGAGCGGATAATCGGCGACGCGCAGGCTTTGCGGCGCGCACATGCCGTAATCGATCACCTCGGTACGATTTTCCTTGGCGCGGTAGAGCACCATCGCGCCGCCGCCGCCGACGCCGCTGTTCCAGGGCTCCAGCACGTTCAGCGCCATGGTCGTCGCCACGATCGCGTCCACGCAGTCGCCGCCCGCCGCCAGCACCTCTGCCCCGACCTCGGCCGCCCGCCGCGATTGCGAGGCGACGATGCCGCCCTTGGACGTGACGGCGGGCTTGCGGACGGTTTGGTTGAGGCTGAACTGATGAGGCATGATGTCGTCTTGTGTGCTGCGTTGACGTCGAGGCCCCGCATTTGGCGGAGCGCGCGGACAATGGCACATTGCAGCCAACGAGAACATCCAAAGGGAGGCGCAACATGGCTGGTGTGAAACAGGCGCGGGATGGCGCGGTCGGAATCCTGACACTCGACGAGCCCGCGAGCCTGAATGCCATGACGCCGGACCTGCTCGGCGCGCTGGCCACCTCCGTCGCTGAGATGGCGGGTGACGAAGGTATCCGCGCGCTGATCCTCACCGGCGCCGGGCGCGGATTTTGCTCAGGACAGAATTTGAAGGCCTCGGAGGCGCTCGGCGAAGACATCGCGGCCGGCGTCATGCGGTTCTACTGGCCGGCCTTCAAGGCCCTGCGCGAATGCTGCGTGCCCGTCGTCGTCGCCGTCAACGGGGTGGCCGCCGGCGGCGGCTTCAGCCTCGCCATGGCCGGCGACATCATCGTCGCGGCGCGATCGGCGAGCTTCATCCAGGTGTTCAGCCGCATCGCGCTGGTGCCCGATCTCGGCTCGACCTGGCTGCTGCCGCGACTGATCGGCAGGCAGCGTGCGCTCGAGCTGATGCTGCTGACCGAGCCGCTGACGGCCGAGCGCGCCCAGGAGATCGGCCTGGTGCGGCAGGTCGTCGATGATTCGAAGCTGATGGACGAGGCGCTGACGCTGGCGCGCCGTCTCGCCGAGGGCCCGACGCGCGCTTTGGTGGCAACACGGCTGCTGGTCGAGGAGAGCGAGCACGCCACCTACGAGGCGCAGTTCCGCCGCGAGATCGAGCTCCAGGCGGTGATCCGCAAGAGCGCCGACGCCGTCGAAGGCCGCAACGCCTTTGTCGAGAAGCGCAAGGCAAGGTTTACGGGGAGGTGAGAAGGGGCTCGCTACCTCGCCGTCATGGCCGGGCATAGCCGTCCGAAGGACGGCGTCGCTTGCGCTCGCCTATGTCCCGGCCATCCACGTTCTGCAGACAGATCCAAATACGTCGATGCCCGGGACGAGCCCGGGCATGACGAGTGGAGAGACTGCTGGTTGGAAAACAGAGCCGCTCAGAGCGAGCGGTTCAGCCGGCTGGCCTGATACTTGGCGCGCCATTTGGGGCCGGGCCCGCGCATATAGTGAAGCTCGGGACGGTAGGGGTCACCCGCGACCCGGATCAGCGTCTGCCATTTGGTGGCGACGAAGCTCAGGGGCTGGCGGAGGAGGCTCAGGGAAGCGATCAACATGGCATCACCTCAATGCGGCTTGCCGAGCATGGCGGTGAAGGGGAGATCGAAAATCTCCTCGCCGTCGTCGTCGCTGACGTGGATCACCCAGTCGCGCCAGTCTTCGTTGCTGGGCGTCAGGATCATCGAGCGCATGATCTGGGAGGCCCGGTCGCGCGCCTCGGTGAGATTGGACACGGCGGCGCCGTAGCGGTCGATCAGGGTGCCCTCGGTATTCGAGCAGTGAAAATAGACCTGGACCATATGCGCCTCCTGATGGAGCAACTGGGATGGCAAATCGATACCACCCGGAGCCTTCGCGAAACATTCGGGTCGAACCCGGTAAGGGAATGTACGGATATTGGTCGGCACGAAGATCGTTACAGGTTTAATCACAGGCGAGTGATGTTCGACTGGACTGCGTTCGGACGGCATGGAAGACGTTTTCGCTGGAAGTCCGGGGGGCCGCCGTGAGCTACTTCACATCCGGGCGCGAGGGCGGAAGGCTGCGCGCATATGCGGGCGGCCTGGCGGGCGTTTTGGCGGCCCTGCTTGGGTTTGTCTCGGTGGCGTCATCGCAGCCGCTTCGCCGCAGCGGCTATGCCATCGGCGCGGACACCTGCGGCCACGGCGATCTCGCTTTTCCCAGGATCCAGATCGACATGAAGGCCGGATTTTGCGCCGGGCTCGTCGCCAGCGAGGAGGATCGCCTCAAATTCCCGCGGTCGATCGCCCAGTTGCCGGGCCAGGGCCTGTTCGTGGTGGCCGATATGGGCGGCTGGGGCCACGCGGACGGCCGGCTGTTGCTGCTCGATCCGCGCGCGCCGCAAGGGCAGCGGCTCAAGGAGCTGCTTGCGGGGCTCGAATATCCCTTTGGCCTCGCGATCGGCCCGGACAGGAAGCTCTACGCCTCGACCGCCGAGACGATCTTCCGGTTCGATCCGCTCGCCGACAATCCGCGCAGTACGGTCGAAACCATCATCCGTCACATGCCCGGCCGCCGGGCCAATTTGCCCGACGGCACAAGGGTCGAGGAGAGCGCGCACCCGCTCAAGCAGTTCGTGTTCGACAGGAACGGGCGGCTGTTCGTCAATGTCGGCTCGCACAGCGACGACTGCATCACGCCGGCTCCGATCACGAAGCCTTGCGCGGCGGCCGAGGGCGCTTCCGCCATGGCCTCGATCTGGCTGTTCACCCCGCCTGCGGGCGGCGTCTTCCCGGTGCTGAAGCCCGGCGATCCCGATCCGCCGCACACCGTCTATGCGCGCGGCCTGCGCAACTCGATGGCGCTGGCGCTGCATCCGAATTTCCCCGAGGCCGGCTACGCCTTCCTGCAGGCCGAGAACGCCCGCGACTTGCCCGACATCTTCAAGCCGAACGAGGAGATCAACGCGATCGAGCAGGGCAGGCATTACGGCTGGCCCTATTGCTACGATCTGTCGACGCCGAGTCCCGAATTCAGGGGCGTGCTGCAATCCGGTGCCTACAAATCGTTCTGCACGGCAGGCGCGCTCTACAAGCCGCCGCTCTCGCTGTTGCCTCCGCACGGGGCGCCGCTTGGGATGCTCTATTATCACGGCGGCAAATTCCCGGAGTTGGAGGGCAAGCTGCTGGTCGGCCTGCACGGCTATCGCCCGACCGGCAGCCGGCTGCTGGTCTACGACGTCAATGACCACGGCTTCCCCAAGCCGAGCCCGGCGCCGGTGCGCTATCACGTCAGCTGCGCGGCCGACCCGACCCGCAGCTTTCACACCGACGCCGGCGAAGTCGCCGCCGCGCCGTTCGAGGAATTGATCGCAGGCTGGCACCGCGTCAACGGCGCGCGGCCGCAAGGCGCGCCCGTCGGCATGACGGTCGCGGAGGACGGCGCGATCTGGCTGGTCGAGGACAAGAACCAGAGCGTGATCCGCATCGATCGGGCCGCAGGCGAAGCCCCGCCGCCGCTGCCCTGCGACACGCGCAGCCAGGCGATGATCGACCAGCTCGCGGCCTTCGTCGCCCGGGACGCGCCGAACAGCGCCCGGCTGACCAATCTGCGCAAGGGCCTCGTCGAGCGGCACTGTGTCGGCTGTCATTCGGATTTCGGTTTGAAGAGCGGTCAATCGGAGGCCGAGAAGGACAGGGCGGTGCTCGGCTTCATGCTGGCGCAGGACGGCTGGATCTATCCGGGCGATCCCGCGTCCGGCAAGCTGCGTACGCGCCTGCGCGGTATCGGCGCGGAGAAGCTGATGCCGCCGGGCGGCGAGAGCCTGCCGAAGACCGAGCCCGGTTATGCGCGCCTGCTCGACACAATGGAACTGCTCGTTGCCAAAATGGTTCCGGGCACGCGGATGCGCATCAAGCCCGGTCCGCCGCAGCGCAAGTTCTTTGGCAAGACCAACAAGGAATGCGGCGAAATACCGGCTGGGAAGGTCGTCGTCGTGACACAAAGCAGCGCTGTAGACAAACCCGGGTTCAGCCGATTCTTCCGGCCGGCCGATCCCTATTTGAATGGCGAGTGCAGCGACGGCGATGGCTATTACATCCGGCAGGAATTTCTGGTGCCTGTGCAGTAGCGTCCTGTTCGTCGTTGCGACGACGTCCGCGCAAGCGGAGACGAAGCTGTTCGAAAGCGCGCAGGTGACGCCCGCCGGCGAGTACACCTTCGGCATCGAGGGCCCGGCAGCCGACCTCGACGGCAATCTGTTCGTGGTCAATCTCGGCAAGCCCGGCACTATCGGCCGGCTGCCTGCGGGCGGTGCGGCGTCGGAGCCGTTCACGGCACTGCCCGAGGGCAGCGTCGGCAACGCCATCCGCTTCGACCGCAGCGGCACCATGTTCGTCGCCGACTACAAGAAGCACAACATCTTCGCGATCCCGAAGGGGACGACGGAGCCGGGCATCTGGTTTCACTCCGACGAGATGAACCAGCCCAACGACATCACGGTCGCGCACGACGGCACGATCTATGCGAGCGATCCGAACTGGAAGGGCAGGGAAGGCTATATCTGGCGGATTGCGAAAGCCGCCGACGGCACGGTGCAGGGACAAGTGATGGCGTCACCGCGCGCGATGGGCACCACCAACGGCATCGATCTCAGCCCAGACGGCAAGACGCTCTATGTCGGGGAATCCAGCAGCGGCCAGATCTGGTCCTATGCGATCAATGGCAATGAGCTGACGGCGGCTAAGCTCGTCAAGACATTCCAGCCCGACACCGTCGATGGCTTGCGCACCGACGTTGCCGGTCGCCTCTATGTCGCGCGCATTCTCAAGGGCACGGTTGCGCTGATGAGGCCCAATGGCGCGGTCGAGCGCGAGATCGCGCTCAAGGCCAAGGAGCCGACCAACCTCGCCTTCGGCGGCAGCGACGGCAAGACCGTCTTCGTCACCCAGCGCCAGGGCGGCTTCATCGAGTCCTTCCGCACCGATCAGCAGGGCCGCGAGCACTGTCTGCAGCGCGGGCGCTGCTGAGCCCTGCGGCGCCCTGCTTCCGGCGCAGGGCGGTCGAGACGGCATTGTTCTTGCTTGCATCTGGCCGCCACGGGGATCAAGACATCTGCTGCCCCTGAAGCGCATGCGAGCACGGAGTGTTTGAGTGAAAGCCGTCCATACCGAACTGCACCGCAGCCATGATCCGCAATTCTTCCTGGTCCGCGGTGTCGTCAAGCGCACCACCGAGCAGCCGGAGCGCGCCGACCGCCTGCTCAAGGGATTGAAGGACGGCAAGCACCAGCTGGTCGAGCCGACCGCATTCGGGCAGGGACCTCGCGCACGCATCCACAGCCCGGAATATCTGTCGTTCCTGAGCGAGGCTTGGGACGCATGGACCGCGCTCGGCGATTCCGGCCCGGAGATGATCGGCAACATCCACCCGGTGCGGCATCCCGCGACCTACCCGACCCACATCGTCGGCAAGCTCGGCTGGCACACCGCCGACACCGCCGCGCCGATCGGTCCGGGCACCTGGGCTGCGGCCTGTGCCGCGACCGACGTCGCCGTTACCGCCGCGCAGATGGTGATGGACGGCGAGGGCGCGGTTTACGCGCTCTGCCGTCCGCCCGGGCATCACGCCTATCGCGACATGGCCGGCGGCTTCTGCTTCCTCAACAACAGCGCGATCGCGGCGGCGCATCTGCGGCAGAAGCACGAGCGCGTCGTGATCCTCGACGTCGACGTCCATCATGGCAATGGCACGCAAGGCATCTTCTACGCCCGGCCCGACGTCTACACGATCTCCATCCATGCCGATCCCGTTGCGTACTATCCCTATGTGTGGGGCTATGGCCATGAGCGCGGCGAAGGGCCGGGCCTCGGCACCAATCTCAACATTCCGCTTCCGATCGGCACCGGCGATGACGGCTACATGCAGTCGCTGGACGCCGCGCGCAAGGCGATCGAATCCTTTGCCCCCGGCGCGCTCGTCGTCGCGCTCGGCCTCGATGCCTCCGAACACGATCCGCTCAAGGGCCTCGCCGTCACCACGCCCGGCTTCCGCCGGATCGGCCAGGCCATCGCCAGGATGGGCCTGCCGACCGTGCTCGTGCAGGAGGGCGGCTATCTCTCGGATATTCTGGGTGCGAACCTGACCTCGGTGCTGGCGGGATTCGAAGAGGCGAGGTGAGACCCGCCTCCGCGCGCGTCATTCGGCCGCTTGCTGCAGCGGCCAGGCATTGCGGCTGATGGGAAGGCCGCCGTTCGCGCGGGAGCCGTCGGCGATCGCAAGGCGATGCGAGGGCGATGGCGAGCACAGCGAGAAGCGCCAGCCGTCGGGATCGTCGGCGATATCGGGCTTGAAGCTGATCTCGATGGCCTCGCGCGACACCTGCATCGCGAAGGCGTCGAGCGGCAGATTGAGGCCAAAGCCCCTGGCCTTCAGATAGGCTTCCTTGAGCGTCCAGTAATCGAAGAAGCGCTCGATCGCGGCGGGCTCCGGCAGTCCGCGCAGCGTCTCAACTTCCTCCGGCGCAAAGAAGCGATGCGCGGTGGACAGCGGCGCCACCCGCCGCGAGACGGTCTCGACGTCGATGCCGACGGTCTCATGCCGCGACACGACACAGGCGACGCAGCCGTCGGCATGAGACAGGCTGAAATGCAGCGCGGTCGAGGTTGCAGGCGCTGCGACAAACGGCCGCCCGTAGCGGCCGGCCCCGAAGGACCAGTCGGACGGCGCGACGTTGGTGGCGACCTGCGACAGTGCCAGGCGCAGCATGGCATGCGCGAAAATATACTGCCGCCGATGCCGCTCGAACATGAAGCGATCGGCCCGGATCCGTTCGTCGACCGAGAGCAGCCGCCGGCACGTCTCGACCGCGCCCGGCGCGTCAATGGACTCGATCAGTCCGACGAAGAGTTCAATTCTGTCGTTCGCCATCAATTGGGCCTTTTGCGTCAGGCAGGGCAAATCCCTCGTCCCGACGGAAGAAACAACTGAGCAAGAATCAACCAAGCAGCCGCTTCTAGCGGCCCACCCGGGCGAATTCTTGTCGATTTGCAGGCCGGCTTACAGGCGCAAGCTTGTGCGAGACCCCAACTCGACACGCAAGCGACCGATCTTCCGAAAAGTGAAGCCTGAGGATTCGTACGGCGTCCCGGCCGGTGAATTCTACTTCTTCCTGGTCCCCAGCGGCTTCTGGAGAGCCTCGCGGTCCCTGTCGCCCGACGAGGTACCCTTGGTAAATTTGCTCAAACCCATAACACTCCCCCCTTGAAAAAAATCGTCCAAATCAAAACGTGCGAATATCTTGCGCGGTGACGTCGAATAATCAAGCCGCAACTTGATCATTCATAGTTTTGGCGGGTGAACCCGTAGTCATCCGTGATCTGACCGCAGTCCGTCCTCGACGACTGCGTCGCCGTTTGGTGGCAACCCACCGCCGACCTCGCCGCTGCGCTTTCGCGGGACCGGGCGGGACCTGCCGCCGGATCGCTAACACTTCGTTTCATTTTACCTTGATTCCGTTTGTGAGTTTCCCCCGTCTTCCGGTGGGGCTATGAGTGCGGCCTGATTGCCATCCGAGCGCGCGCCATGCATTCCGTTGCCCTGCTGACTGCCAGCTATGCCAAGGATATCGAGCGCTTTTCGCTGCTCAGCGAGAGCATCGACACCTGGCTGACGGGATACACCAAGCATTATGTTCTCGTTAACGATGAGGACGTGCCGCTGTTCGAGCGCTTCGCCTCCGACAAGCGCGTGATCATTCCGGCCTCGCGCTACCTGCCGAAATGGCTGTTCGCCCTGCCGCCGGCACTTCAGTTCATCAGCAAGCGGCGTGTCTGGCTGTCGCTGCTGTCCTCGCCGGTGCACGGCTGGCACATCCAGCAGATCCTGAAGATCGCCGGCGTCCTCAACGCGCCCGAGCAGCGCGTCTGCATCCTGGATTCGGACAATCTGTTCTTCCGCGAATTCGACGTCGGCCAATATGCCGGCGCCGAGAAGACGCCGCTGTTCGTCACGCCGGCCGACATCGGCGCTGATCACCCGCTGCATGGGTTGTGGCTGCGCACCGTCGATCAGCTGCTCGGCATCAAGGATCGCTCCTTCCCCGCCGACGATTACGTCGGCAACGCGCTGGTCTGGGACAAGGACACCGCGCGCGCCATGACCGACGCCATCAAATCGGCGACGGGATTGAACTGGGTCCTGGCGCTGTGCCGGAAGAAGAAGTTCTCGGAATATCTGATGTACGGCCATTTCGTCGCGAACTCGCCCGCGCACCTGGCCACCCACCGGGTCACGGAAGACAGCATCGCGGTCTCGCATTGGGACGACACCCCGCTCGACCGACCGGCCATCGAAGCGATGATGCGCGCCGCGTCGCCCGGGCAGGTCGCGCTCTGCATCCAGTCCTATTCCTCGACCTCGGTCGACGACATCCGCGACGTGTTCCGCCTCTCTTCGCGCGATCGCCGGGCTCCGAGCCTCGCACCCGACCACATGGACGATGCGGTCGAATTCGTGGTTCCGAAGGCGCGCTGAGATCCGGCGCCGTCAGGCATCCTTCGTGAACTTGCTGATCACGTCCATGAACGGCTTCGGCTTGAATTCGCCGTCGAGCGGCAGCGGGCGGTTCGGCTGCTTGTCGGCGCGCGCAAAGACGCCGTTGATCCAGCTATAGCGATCCGAGAGTCCCCAGGTCAGGATCGAACGCACCGGTCCGCTGGTCGAGATCGCGGTGAGGAGATCGTCGACGCGCTTGGCGACGATGGCGTCTCGCTGTGCCGGATTTCCCGTCAGCTTCTGATCGTCGACGTCGAGCTCGGTGACCAGCACCTCGAGCCCCCAGGAGCGCAGCTCGGTGACGAATTCGGCGAGGCCATGGGTGTCGATCTCGAGTTCGGCATGCAGATGCGATTGCAGTCCGACGGCGTGCAGCGGGACGCCCTGGTCGAGCAGGTCCATGATCAGGTTGCGATACGCCGCGCGCTTGGCAATGAACGAGTCCTTGGCCGACTCGATGTCATATTCGTTGATCGCGAACTTGACGAAGGGATCGGCCGCGGCCGCCGTGCGGAACGCCAGCGGGATCCAGCCCTGGCCCAGATGCTGGGTCCAGAACGTGTCGCGCCGGTCCTTGGGGCTGCGCGGATTGTCCGGGATCGGCTCGTTGACGACGTCCCACGAGGTCAGCTTGTCCTTGTAGTAGGAGACGACGGTGCCGATGTGGTCGACATAGGCGCGCTCGACGCCGCGCGTGTTCTTGATCTCTTTGGTCCAGTCCGGAATGTCGTGATACCAGGCGAGCGCGTGGCCGCGCATCGTCAAATCATTGTCCCGCGCGAAATCCAGGATCGCGTCGGCGCGCTCGAAATTGAACGTGTGCGCGTTCGGTCGCAGCATCGGCCATTTCAGCTCGAGCACCGGCACGACCTGCGTGCAATAGGTGCTGATGGCTTCGCCGAGCCTGGGGTCGGCTTGCAGGTCCCAGAGCGTGGCGGCCGCGCCAAAGCCGGGGCGGCGCTGCGAAAGCTTTGATGCCGGTGCCGCCGACGCAGAAGCGCCCGCCGCGAGGGCTGCGGCGCCGCCGAGAAGAAATTCGCGTCTATCGAGCCTGGTCACGGCAGTCCTTTTCGAACCAACGCAGCATCGTACCAAGCGATGCCCTGCAACGCCCGGGTTTCACCTCGTTGGGTTAACCTCTGCCGTCCGCTCGTCATGGTTTCCTTCCATGATCGCGCCTCGTCATTCCCGGAAGGGCAAATTTAACGCTAACGCGTGAAAGCGGCTGCAAAGCCTCATTTGCCGCCCGATCTGCAGACTTATGTGACACTCTTGCGCGATGCTGCGGCGCAGTTCGTTCGCCCCGCCAAGGTCCCATTGATTAACAGCCGTCATTTTCGCAAGACCGCTGCCGGTCCCGTGCTCGCATGCTGAACCGCCATTTCTCGATTTATCTGGTCGCCTACATCCTGCCCGCGGCGGTGGGCTTCTTCGCCGTCACGGCCTATACGCGGCTGCTGACGCCGGCGGAGTACGGCGTCTATGTCGTCGGCCTCAGCCTCGCCGGCATTCTGGGCGCGATCTTCTTCGCCTGGATCAAGCTGTCGGTGTCGCGCTATCAGGCGATGTCGGCGGAGGTGGATTTCCGCGGCACGGCGATGGTCGCCTTCGGACTCACGGTCGCGGTGCTCTGCGCCACGACGCCTTTGGTCTTCCTGTTCCGCAGCGACGTCAGCGTCGAGCTGTTGCTTGCCAGCATGTTCGTCGCGATCATGGCCAATGCCGTCGATGTCGGTCAGGAGTTCGAGCGCGCGAAATTGCGTCCCTACCGGTTCGCCGCGATCTCGATCGTGCGCAGCGTGTCGAGCGTCGGATTCGGCCTCGTCGCTATCTGGTTCGGCTGGGGCGGACTGGGGCTGCTCGCGGCGTTCGGCCTGGGCTCGCTCACCGGCATCATTCTCAATCTCGTCGGCGACCGCAGCAAAATCGCGCGCTTCCAGCGCAGCCAGTTCATGCAGCTGGCGCGCTATGGCCTGCCGCTGACGCTGGCCGGACTCTCCGTTGCGGTCTATTCGGCCTGCGACCGGCTCATCGTCGCCTATCTGCTCGGCAAGGACGCTGCCGGCATCTTCGGCGTCGCCGCCGATTTGCCGCGCCAGTTCATGGTGATGATCGCCTCCAGCGTCGCCGCGGCGACCGTGCCCTTGGTCTTCCGTTCCTCGTCCGAGAACAACAGGGAGACGACGCGGGAGCGGCTGACCGAAAGCCTCGAGCTCCTGCTCGTCGTGGTCGCGCCCGTCGCCGTCTGGCTCGCGCTCGCGGCGGATCAGGTTGCCGGCACGCTCGTCGGCGTCGACTTCCGCGCCGGCGTGTCGGCATTGTTGCCGATCCTGGTGCTTGCCCGCTTCTTCGGGATCGCCAATCAGTTCTACGTTCAGATCAGCTTCCAGCTCGCCGAGCGCCCCTTCATGCTGGCGGCGCAATCCTTTCTCACGCTGGCGGTCAGCGTGGTGCTGATGGTCGCGCTGGTCGCCGGTTACGGCATCTACGGCGCGGCGTGGGCAACGCTCGCCACCGAGGCGATCGGTTTCCTCGTTGCCGTCGTCCTGATGCATCGCGCCCACCCGGTCCCGTTCGATCTCAACCGGCTCGCCGGGGTCGCGGTTTCGGCCGCGGCGATGGCCGCCGCCATCCTCATTGCGCGTTCGCAGGCCGGCGGCACCGGCCTCGTGGCGCTCATCATCGTCAGCCTGGCCGGCGGCCTGGCCTATGCCGCGGCGGCCTGGCTCCTCAACGTCGCCAATGTCCGGACCCTCTCGCTGCGTTTCCTGCGGACCTTCAACCGCAAGGCCCTGGGCGTCTGACGGGCGCGTCTTCGCCGGCACCAGGCGGACATTCTGCCGCAGCGGCCGCCACCGGCTTCGGAGCGGCCCGGGGGTAACCGACCTTCCGCCGGCTCCGGCCGTCGTATAAGAGGGATTTGTCGCCCGGACGTGCCGAATATCGCCACAGACGGAACGTAAGGCGGCTGCGGTTTCTTAATTCAATGATCGCAATCTGATGCATGATCGGCATGAGCGGGCCGGCATTTCGACCGAGGATGGCATGAAACACCTGATGACGATGGCGCAACCCACCAAGGCGATGCGGCGTCGGGGGCCTCCCGGAATTGTGACATTGGCGGCAATGGCCGTCCTTGCGGCGGTCGCGCCGGCGAGCGCGGCCAAGCAGGCGCGCCAGCCGGCCGAGGCGGTGGCGCAGCGGCAGGCCGGCGAGCCGATCATGGCGATCGTGTCGATCAAGAGCCAGCAGGTCACGTTCTACGATGCCGACGGCTGGATCCTGCGCGCGCCGGTCTCGACGGGCACCACGGGACGCGAGACCCCGGCGGGCGTCTTCGCCATCGTCGAGAAGGACAAGGACCATCGCTCGACCATGTACGACGATGCCTGGATGCCGAACATGCAGCGCATCACCTGGAACGGCATCGCGCTGCATGGCGGACCGCTGCCCGGCTATGCCGCATCGCACGGCTGCGTGCGCATGCCGTTCGGCTTCGCCGAGAACCTGTTCGACAAGACCTATATCGGGATGCGTGTGATCATCTCGCCCCACGATTCGGTCCCGACCGAGATCTCTCATCCTTCGCTGTTCGTGCCGAAGCCGGAAGCGATCGCGGCCGTGCCGCGGCAGGCCGACAAGCTCTCCCTCGAGGCCGAGGAGGCGACGAGGGCCGCCGACGAGGCCAAGAAGGCTGCGTCCATCGCTGCAAAGGAAGCTGCCTCGCTTCCTGCAGCCCTGCGCAAGCTGGAGCAGCAGAAGTCCCGCGCCGATGCCGAGCTCGCTTTTGCCGACAAGATGCTCGCGAACGCCAAGACCGATCAGGCCCGCGCCAAGGCCGAGGAGTTGAAGCAGAAGGCCGCGACCAAGGCTGCCGACGCGACAACGCTGCTCGACACCGCCAAGGCCGCCGCGCAGCCGAAGCGCGATGCCGTGGCCGCGACCAAGGACGCCGCGAAGGCCGCGGCGGCAAGAAAGACGGAGGCGGTGAAGGCCGCGACCGACGCCAAGCTCGCGGGCGAGCCTGTCTCGGTCTACATCAGCCGCTCGACGCAGAAGCTCTATGTGCGGCGAAACACCCACAAGCCGGCGCCCGACGGCGGCGGCGAGGTGTTCGACACCAGCATCGAGATTCCCGTCACGATCCGCAATCCCGAGCAGCCGCTTGGCACCCACATCTTCACGGCGATGGCGAAGACAGATACGGGCCTGCGCTGGAGCGTGGTCACGATCGAAAACGGCGACGAGGCCCGCAATGCACTCGACCGCATCACCATCCCGCAGGACGTGTGGGATCGCATCGGGCCGACCGCCTTGCCGCGCTCCTCGATCATCATCTCGGACGAGCCGCTGAGCGCCGAGACCAATTACCGAACCGAGTTCGTCGCGGTGCTGAGCGACCAGCCGCAAGGCGGCTTCATCACGCGCAAGCCGACCGCGCCGGCCATGATCGCCAGCGACGACGGCTGGGACAACGGCGGCAACGGTTTTGGTTTCTTCTACCAGCGCGATCCCTACGTGCAGCCGGCCAATCCGCGCCGGCAGCGCGGCCAGTACCAGTACTATCAATCGACGCAGCCGATGCAGCGAAACTGGTGGTAGCGCGCGGGGCGCGACCTCTCCCGCGAGCGGGAGAGGTGAACGAGCCGCGGCGCTTCCGCTCCAGCCCCTACAGTCGCGCTTCGATCACGATAGCCTGAATCTTGCCTTCCACCGCTCCGGAGCCGTGACGCGTGCGGATCGTCTCGGCGACGATGTCGGTTGCGGCCTGCAGCTTGCCGGCGTCCCTTGCCTCGATCTCGCTGCGCAGCGGCGTGCCCTGGCAGAGCGCGAGCGCGACGTATTCGGGCGATGGTGCCCGGCTGATTTCAGATCGCGTCTCGATCGCGATGTCGCGGAAGCCGGCACGTTCGAGGTCGGTTCTGATGACGGCCTTGTCGTAATAGCCGTGCGGCGTGCGGACCATGAAGCGCGGCGGGTCGTCGGGAAACAGTTTTGCGAGCGCGATCGTCGCCTCGTGCGTCAGCACATTGTCCTCGATGCGATCCCAGACGTTGAACACGAACGTGCCATCGCCTTTCAGGACTCGTTTCACCTCGCCGTAAGCCTTGACCCGGTCCGGAAAGAACATCGCGCCGAACTGGCAGCAGACGACGTCGAACCCGGCATCGCCAAAGGGCAGGGCCATTGCGTCCGCCTGCCGCCAGCTGATGCGATCGTCGTCCGCCTGCCGCTGCGCGGCGACGCCAAGCATCGGTTCGTTGAGATCGGTCGCAACGTAACGGATGCCAGAGGGCAGCGCAGCCGCCACGGCGCGCGTCACGGCGCCGGTGCCCGCGGCGATCTCGAGCAGCACGGACGGCGAGCGCGCGGCGACGCGTCTTGCGATGTCCTCCGCGTAGACGGAGAAGATCATCGGGACGAGATACTCGTCGTAGATTTTCGGAATCGAGCCGGCGAAAACCTTGTCAGTGTCGGACATGTCTGCCTCGCTGCAGGTTCGGATGCGGGGTGCATGTTACACGGATTGCCGGCAATCGCGCCAGCGGCGAGGGCTCCTACGGCTTCGTGACGACCTCACGGATCGGCCGCGTGCCGTCCCAGGTCAGAGCCGCCTGCCGGACCTTCTCGAAGAACGGACCCTTGGTGCCGCTGATGTCCGAAATCTCGATCACCGTGCCCGGATGGGCCTGCGTGTCGAAATAGGCAAAGCGTCCCTTCTCGCCGCCGATCTGACCCTCATGGCCGATCCGGTAACCGAGCCCGATCGCCTTATCGTAGAGCGCCTGGTAGTCGTGGCTCCAGTAGGACATGTGCTGCAGGCCTTCGTGGCCGGCGTTCAAAAACTCCCTGTACAGCGAAGGCGCGTCGTTGCGCTGCTGGATCAGCTCGATCTGGAGGTCGCCGGAATTGGCGAGCGCAATGCTCATCTCGACGGCAGAGTCCTGGCCGCGATGGCGAAACCAGTCGGTCTTGACGCGGTCCATGTAGTACCAGGGACCGACGCCCATCACCTCGATCCAGTGCTTCATCGCGGCGTGGATGTCCCGCACCACATATCCGTTCTGGCGCACCGCGCCGAAGATGCGGCTCATGCCCGCGCTCCCGTTCTCTGCCGATTCACAACGGACCTCATCCTGAGGGCCCGCCGCAGGCGGGCGTCTCGAAGGATGGACGCACGCGAGCTGCCCGCCACTTCCTCACTTCACCTCGATGCCGGCGTCCTTGGCAACCTGCTTCCAGGCAGCGATGTCGTGGGCGTTGATGTCGCGCTGCTCCTCGCCGGGCACGAATTGCGGCGTGATGCCGAGTGCGAGCAGCTTTCCCTTCACCAGATCATCGCCGAGCGCCTCCTTCAGCGCCGCCGACAGCCTCTGCGCGATCGGCGCAGCCAGGCCCGCGGGCGCATACATCGCCCAGGACAGGCTGCGGTCGAACGGCACGCCCTGCTCCTTGTAGCTGGCGACATCAGGCATGCTCGGCGAGCGCTCGCCGCAGGCGGCCAGCGCCTTGATCGAGCCGTCCTTGACGAGCGGCGTCGCGGTCGCGACATCGAGCGTCGCGAGCGAGATGTGGCCGCCGAGCAAATCGCCGGCCAGCTTCGCGATGCCGTTGAACGGCACGTGGTCCATCTTGATGCCGGTCTGCTGCATCAGGATCTCGGCACAGAATTGCCCGGTCGAGCCGACGCCCCAGCTGCCGTGCTGGATCGGCTCGCCCTTCTTGGCCAGCGCGACCAACTCCTTGATGTCGTTGGCGGCAAAGTTCCTGGTCGCGACCAGCATGATCGACGAGGTGCCGACGCGGCCGATGGTGGTGAAATCCTTGATCGGATCGTAAGGCAGCTTTGGATAGATCGCGGGGGCCAGCACATGCGTGGTCATGCCGCCGACGGTGATGGTGTAGCCGTCATTTGGCGATGTCGCGACCATCTGCGTGCCGAGCGTGCCGGCCGCACCGGTGTGGTTCTCGATATAGATGCTCTGTCCGAGCGTCTTGCCCATCCTGTCCGCGAGCAGCCGGCCGACCACGTCGCCGCCGCCACCGGCCGCATAGGGTAGCAGCATCCGGATCTTGTGCGTGGGATAGGCGGCGGGATCCTCGGCGTATGCAGGCATTCCCGCAGACGCGATCAGCAGTGAGGATGCGACGAAGCGAAGCGTCATGGTGATTTGCCACGCGGGCAAAAAGCGGGCGAGGCGTGCCATGGCGTTGTCTCCCAATTGCTCTCCGTTTATCGAGCGGAGTTGAATGCTATCCGCTCATGTAGCGCTGTCGCTGCATCGCGGCCGAGGATCGTCGCATACGACATTAAAGACGAACGATCGTTCGTACGGTTGACTAGCGAACGATCGTTCGTTAGTCAAGCCATCATGGCTGTCCACACTTCCAGCGCGGCGGAAGCGGCCCCGCCCACGACGCGGGAGCGCATCCTCACCGAGGCGCTCAATCTGTTCGCGCAGAGCGGCTATGGCGGCGCCTCGATGCGCGAGCTGGCGCGTCGCGTCGGCATCCGCGAGAGCAGCCTCTACAACCACTTTCCCGGCAAGGCCGCGATCCTGGAAGCGATCGTCAGCGAGCATGGCCCGGCGAGTTCGGCGAGTCGGCTGGAGGAGCCGCGCTACAGGCAGCTCGCGCGCCAGCCCGCCGCGTTCTGCCGTCAGTTCGCACTCGACCTCGTCGCGCAATGGTCCGATCCGCGCGAGCACCAGTTCCAGAAAGTCATCACCGCCGAGCGCAACCGCGTCCCCGGCATCCGCGCCAAATTCGCCGATCATTTCTATGCGCGCGAGCAGAGCCTGATGACCGACTATTTCCGCGGCTTCGCGCTCGCCGGCCTCGTATCGACGCCGGATCCGCGCGAGACCGCGCGGCTGTTCGCGGCAGGGCTGATCTATATCCGTCTCGAGCATTACGTGATGGGCGCGGCGCCTTCGCCGCGGGCCAAGGTGATCGAGGCGATCGACCGCTATCTGTCCTTCTTCCTGTCGCTGATCGCGGCAGGCAATGACACCGACAACAAGAAGCGAAAGCCAAAGGGAGAGACGCGTGGCAAGGCTGCCTCTGATTGATCCGGAGACGACGAGCGGCGACATCCGCGCCTCGTTCGACCGCATGCCGGTCAAGCTCAATATCTTCCGCATGATGGCCCATGCCGAGGCCAACATGATCCCGGCGATGCGGCTCGGCAATTCGATCCTGCACAAGCAGAAGCTCTCTGCCGTCAACCGCGAGCTGCTGATCCTGCAAGCCGCCCAGCTGGAGGGCGGCGCCTATGAGTGGCGCCAGCACGTGCCGATCGCGCTCGGCGTCGGCTGCACGCAGGCGCAGGTCGATGCGGTGGAGCGCGGCGACTACAATGCTGCCGCGCTGAATGAGGCGGAGCGCGCGCTGCTGACATTCGGCCGCGAGGTCGTCGAGAACGTCCGCGTCCCCGAGGCCATCTTTGCTGCCGCCCGAAAACACTTCAGCGACCAGGAGATCGTGGAGTCCATCGTCGCGCTCGGCTTCTACATGATGATGGCGCGCGTCACCGAGGCAACCGAAACCGATCTCGATCCGGCAGCCGGCATGAAGGTCTATGACGGCGGCAAGAAATCAGGCGGTTGAGATGGCTGACACCGAGAGCAAGCCGGAGCGCTATGTTCGCCCTCCGAGCGCCGAGTCATCAGGCGACGCGCCGGGCAGGGGGCGACTGAAGGGGCGCCGTATCCTCGTCGTCGGCGGCGGCCAGCGCGTGTTCGATGCCGCCACCGATCCGATCGGCAATGGCCGCGCCATGAGCATTCTGTGTGCACGCGAGGGTGCGAAGGTCGCGGTCGCCGACCTCAATCGCACTTCGGCGGAAGAGACGGTGAAGCGCATCACCGACGAAGGCGGCGAGGCCTTTGCCATTGCCGCCGATGTCACGTCGGAAGCGGATGTCGTCCGCATGATCGAAGAAGCTCACCGCGCCATGGGCGGCCTCGACGGTATGGTGCTGAACATCGGCACCTTCGGCAAGACCGGCCTCGATGCCGTCAGCCCCGAGGAGTGGAACAGGATCTACGACGTCAATGTCCGCGGCCCCATGCTGTGCTGCCGCGCAGGCTTGCCGAAATTCGATGATGGCGGCGCCATCGTCTTCATCTCCTCGATCGCCGCGCTGAAGGCGGGATCGCAGATGGCGGTGTATGATTCGTCGAAAGCCGCGCTCGGCGGCCTGATGCGCAACATCGCCCATCTCGGCGCGCGCCGGGGCATCCGGGCCAACCTCGTCTATCCAGGTCTCGTCGACACCCCCAACGGCCGCGAAGCCGGCGCCGGACGGCCGAATCGCGGCAAGGGCCACGTTCCGTTCGGCCGGCAAGCGACGGCGTGGGAGATCGCCTATGCCGTGCTGTTCTTCCTGTCCGACGAAAGCGTCTACGTCACCGCGCAAACGCTCGCGGTGGATAGCGGATTGAGCGGGATGTGAGGCCTGTAGCCCGGATGGAGCGCAAGCGTAATCCGGGACCGCAGCATCATCCCACGAGCTGCCCCGGATTGCGCTGCGCTCCATCCGGGCTACGAATTCGGCAGAGCAAATGATCGAGCGAGACGTTGCCGGGTCCGTACGCCATGAGGGCGAGTGCCATCGCGGCCCAGGTGAGGTGGATCGGCCAGCCGTCGGGCACCGTGAGCTCGACGATGACGGTCATGAACAGAAGTCCAAGCCCCGCGAATCGTGTGCCGAGCCCGAGCACGAGCAGGATCGGAAACATGATCTCGCCGCAGCCTGACAGGAACGCCATCAGCGTCGGCGCGGGAAAGTGATAAGGCCCGCCCGGCAGATGCAGCATGAACTCCTCGCTGAACAGCGTTACGGCGGTGTCGTTGAGCCTGAGGAATCCGCCCCATTTGAGCATGCCGGAACGCCAGAACGGCACCGCGAGCGCGAGGCGCAGCACGAGCAGGACGAGCGAGGGGGTGGCAAGCGTCTGGATCAGGTGATTGGCCCGGTCGATGAGCAGCCAGGGCGACGGCAGGCCGCCGCTCGCCATGCGTTGGTCCGTGATCATCATGCGTCTCCAGCAGCAGAGGTGAATGCACCGGCTTCGATCAGGCCGGTGATGTTCGAGGCGATGTCGAAGTCGGGCGATGCATCCAGTGCCGTCGCGGCAGCTTCGCCGAGCGGTTGGCCGGATGCGAGGCAAACGGCAAAGACGGCGCTGGCGGGCGAAAGGTGCCGCACCACGACGTCGAATTCGGGCCGCGTGATCAATGCGTCCTCCGGCCTCGACGCATCGATGCGCGCGGTAGGAGTGCTGCCGCGATTGGCGGCGAAAATCGTCACCGCGGAGAATTGCGAACGAACGATCCGCATCGCCGGGTGCGGGATGAAGACGGTATCCGCCAGACGCTCCGGGGCAATCGCCGACAGCCGGGCCGGGGACAGCGGCGCGGCGTCGCGCGCATGATAGGCGTCGAGCCAGGCCCGCTCGATGCGGGCGACGTCGGCGAGCCAGGGCATATCTTGAGCATGCTCATAGGCGTCGATGAAATCCGGAAAGTCGCGGCCATACTGGAACAGCAGCGGCGAGCTCGGCGGATGGCTGCGCACATGAAAGCGCGCCATGGCCCGGAAGAAGTCGGTGCCGGTGATGCGCTGCACCGCCGGATAGATCGCGGCCAGCGCCTCGATCAGGCTGACGGTGACGTTGTTGCGATAGACGTCGTAGCGCCGGGCGGCGGCCTTGCCGTTTGGTCCGGTCACGATCCCCGGCGTCTTGCGCGCTGGGTCCAGCAGCGCCGGCGCGAACGCAGCGGCGAACGACAAGCCGGTCTCAGGCTGCATGACGCTCTCCTGCCATTGCTGTGGTCTGATGACGATCGAGGATCGCCTGTGCGGCAAGGGCTTCCGCCTGCAGCACCGGCCAGTCCGGAATCTTGCTGTCCCATTCGATCAGCGTCGGCACCGCGCCGCAGCGTCCGATCACCAGCTCGTAAAGCCTCCAGACGGCGTCCGCGACCGGGCCGTCATGGCTGTCGATCAACAGCAGACCGCCTTCGTCGTCAGCCTGCTCGGCATGGCCGGCAAGGTGAATTTCCTCGACGCGCGACAGCGGGAAATCCGCGAGATAGTCGAGCGCGGAAGTGCCGTGATTGGTGGCGGAGACGAATACGTTGTTGACGTCGAGCAGCAGCCCGCAGCCGGTGCGCTCGGCGATGGCGCGAATGAACTCGGTCTCGCGCATCGAGGATTCGCGGAAGGCGACGTAGGTCGACGGGTTTTCCAGCAGCAGCGGACGACGGATCGCCTCCTGCACCTGGTCGATGTGGTCGCAGACGCAAGCGAGCGTCGCCTCGGTATAGGGCAGCGGCAACAGATCGTTGAAGAAGCTGGCCTCATGTGTCGACCAGGCCAGATGCTCGGACACCAGCGCCGGCTGATAACGCGCGACGAGGCCGCGGAAGCGCGCCAGATGCGCCTTGTCGAGTGGCCGCGGCCCGCCGATCGACATGCAGACGCCATGCAGCGACAGCGGATGGTCGCGGCGGATCGCTTCCAGCGCGCGATGCGGCGGGCCGCCATCGCCCATGTAGTTCTCGGCGTGGACTTCGAAGAAGCCACGCCGAGGTCCGGCCTCGAGGATATTGGAGAGATGCTCGGGCTTGAAGCTCGTCCCGGCAACGCCGCCGATGGGCGTTGGATAGCGGAGCGGCATGGCTGCTCGTCGGGCGGGGTTGATCACCGTGCTCATCGTGCTGCTCCGTTCATCCTTGCCGGCGAGGTCGCGCCGGCCGTTAGACCGGCTTGAGCGAGCCCTTCTTGCCGCCCGGCAGGTCGATGCTGGTGCAGGTGCCGCCCTGCACGAATTTCCAGGCGTTGCCCTGGAAGTCGACCGTCGAAGTGCCCTGGCAGGTCGTGCCCGGTCCCGCCGCGCAATCGTTCTGGCCCTTCAGCGCGACGCCGAAGCACTTCTCCTTCTTGGCGGCGACGGCGGCCTCGGCCTCGGCCTTGGTCAGCGGGCCGGCGGCAGCGAGGGTCGCGAGCGCGGTCGAGACGGCGCCGGCGAGGACGAGCGAGGTGACGACGTGTTTGGCAGACATCGGGATTCTCCTGTTCGAGATGGCATCGCCTGGCAGGCGATGCGCGCATGGTCTCCTTCGCTGCGCGCGCAGCCGGCGTTACCGCGGGCCGCTCACGAACCCGTGAGACCGATTGGATCGGGCGCACCGCCGGTGCGCTTGGGCTGGCATTAGCGGGCAATCGTCCGCCCAAAGCCAATGCCTGGGGTCTATCGACACGGTAGCCACCGGGCATTGGCGGCGCCGCCCCGTTTTCTGCCAGATGTAACGGGCGAGCGCCGGCGGCGTAGAGCAATGTCAGTGGCTCGCGTGGACCGGCAGGCGAAGAGGGCGATGAAGCTTGATCCCGAACGACGGCTTCGTGCGATCGCAAGGTTGACGGTCAGCATCCGCCTCGCGGTGTCCGCGCTGGTCCTGGCTGCGATCCTGCTGACGGCCGCGCTCTCCAGCCTGCTCTGGTGGCGCACGGCGGAGGCGACCAGCCGGCAGCTCGCCTCGACCATCAACGAGCAGATCGTGGCGGCGGTGCGCAAGGAGGTCTCGGCCATCGTCGACGAGGCGCGCGCCGCGCACACCGCGATCCGCACGCTGTTCCTGCAGAATGTGCTCGACACCCGCGAGGCCGACAAGCGCGAGTTCGTGTTTCTCTCGCAATTGCAGTCGCAGGCGACGATCTCTTGGGTCGCCTTCGGCTGGCCCGACGGCTCCTTCTTCGCCGCGCACAAGCTTGGCGATCGCCGCCTGGAGATGATGGAGATCTCGCTGACCGATCATCCCGGCCAGCGCCGCGTCGATGAATACGACGTGGTGCCCGGCGACATCGAGTTCGCCAATCGCCGCTTCGAGCCGACCGCATTCCATGTCGCCGATCAGGCCTGGTTCAAGGCCGGACTCGACGCGAACGATCCGCAATGGTTCAGGGTGATGGACCATGCCACCGGCGAGCGGCCCTCGATCGCCTTCGCGGGGCCGATCGACGTCTATCAGGAGCGGCAAGGCGTTCTGGCCGTCATCATCGAATACACCAGGCTTGCGCGTTTTCTCTCGCAGCTCGAGGTCGGGCGCACGGGGACCGCCTTCATCGTCGATGACAGCGGCGAATTGATCGCGGCGCCGGACAAGGAGGCCGACGAGCTCCATCCGGCGCGTGGCGACACGACGCTGCTGCCGCTGGCGCGGCTGGCGCTCGACAAGGCGGGGGAGGCCGGCCGCAAGGAGGCCTGGCGAAACCGGCTGACGTCCGGCGGCGCAGCCTATGAGATTGCACTGACACCGCTGCCGTTTGCCGGCTGGTCGCTCGCGACCGTGATCCCGGAGGCCGAATTTCTCGGGCCGGTCGAGACGACGCTGCGGCGACTGATCCTCGGCCTCGCCGTCGGCGCCGTGCTCGCGGCGCTGGCCTCGGCGATGCTGGCGCGGTCCGTCATTGCTGCGCCGCTGTCGCGCGTCGTCGGCGAGCTCCGCCATGTCGAAGCCTTCGCGCTGGAGCAGGTCCGCCGCCACCCCTCGCGGCTCAAGGAGATCGCGAGCCTGTCCGGCGCGATCGCCGAGATGGCGTCCGGCTTGTCCGCATTCCGCAAGTTTATTCCGGCCGATCTGGTGCGCGATCTGCTGCGCCAGGGCGTCGAGGCGAGGCCCGGCGGCAGCGTCCAGGAGCTCAGCGTGATGTTCATCGACATTGCCGGCTTCACCGGGCTGTCCGAGCGGTTGGGCGACCGCGTGGTGCCGCTGCTGTCGCGCTATCTCGACGTCACCTCGGAGATCATCGTTGCCAATGGCGGCACCATCGACAAGTTCATCGGCGACGCCGTGATGGCGTTCTGGGGCGCGCCGCAGCCGCAGGACGATCACGCCGCGCGCTGCTGCCGCGCGGCGCTCGCCTGCCGCAGGGCGATGGAGGAGTCCGGCCTCGCCGACGATCTCGGCCAGCCGCTCCAGATCCGCATCGGCATCAATTCGGGCCGCATGCTGGTCGGCAATATCGGCTCGGAGCTGCGGCTGAACTACACCGTGATCGGCGATGCCGTGAACGTCGCAAGCCGGCTCGAAGGCGCCAACAAATCCTACGGCACGCAGATCCTGATCGGCGAGACGACCGAACGTCTGGCGCGCGGCGCCGTCATCACGCGCGAGGTCGACAGCATCGCGGTCTACGGACGGGAGGAGGGACTCTCCGTCCACGAACTGATCGGGATCGCGAACGAGGGCACCATCGACGGCGAGACAATCGGCTGGATCGCGGATTACGAGCGTGGCCTTGAAGCCTATCGCACGCGGCACTTTGCCGAGGCGCTCGCAGATTTCGAGGCCGTGTTGAAGCGGCGCGGCCACGATCGCCCCGCCGAGCTGATGCGCGAGCGCTGCCGGCAGCTCATGTCGGCTGCGCCGGACGCCGCCTGGCGGGCGGTGGCGACACTGACGTCGAAATAGCAGCGTCAGTATCGGCCGGCATCCCATGGCGCCTGCGAAGCAGTTGGCAAAGTCGCTTGATCGCGCGCATGATGGGCTGGATAACACGGCCCACCTGAGATTCCCGAACAGACATGAAGATCACGTTGCTGAGACCGAAAGACTACACCCGCTCGCCCTGGAAGAACGGCGGCGGCATCTTCACCGACATTGCGGGCGCCTGGCGCGCTGACGCGGTGGCGAAGGATTGGAGCAGCCTGCTCTGGCGCCTTGCCTCCACGCCGATCGTGGCGCCCGGCCCGTTCTCCCATATGCCCGGCATCGACCGGCTCCAGATGGTCGTCAACGGGCGTGGGCTGGTGCTGAAGTCACCCACGCAGGAGTTCGACGAGCGTGAACCTTTTACGACGGTGCGCTTCACCGGAGAGATGGAGATTGTGACCGCGCTCGAAGAGGGACCGGTCGAGGTCGTGAACCTGATGGCCCGGCGCGGCGCGGCGGAGATCGAGCTCGTGGCGCTTCGCGAGCCGGGCACGCGGCAGCTTGTCGCCGGCACACATTTGGTTTACGCAGCGCGCGGCGATTGCCGCGTCCGCATCGATGACGAGGAATTCTCGCTTTCGCACGAGGACACGCTGAAAGTGGAGCTCACTGCGGCGTCGAAGCTCGCGCTTGTGTCAGGGCTGGCGGTGCTGGGATCGATTCGGCTCATCGGCTAGCCGGCGATGGCCCCGGCCATCCGATGCGCATAATCCATGCAACTGGCTAGGTTGACGGGGCGAGGCCGGAGCACGATATCTGTCCTGATGCAGACCGCCGCGCAAGATACGATATGAACGGGCAGGATATGACCGCGCCAGACCACAATCTCCCCGCCACATTGTCCGACGGCGTCGTTGATTGGCTGACCAATGGCACGCGCGACGAGCGCTTCATCGACAACATTTTTGCCGAGATGTGCATCCGTCTCCAGCAGGCCGGCATTCCGCTCGCGCGGTCGACGCTCCATGTCCGCATCCAGCACCCGCAATGGCTGGGGGCCCGCATCATGTGGTCCGACGGCAAGCGCGAGGCCGAGATTTCGCGGGTCGACTTCGATGTGCAGCAGCGCTCCGAATATATCGGCAGCGCCGCCCACGAGATATTCGAGGGGGCGGCCGAAGTGCGCGAGAATCTCGAACGTGACCCGTCGCTCGGCCGCAAGCATGCGCTCTATGACGAGATGCGCGCGAAAGGCCTGACCGACTATGTGGCCTGGCCGCTGCATCACACGCTCGGCAAGCGGCATCTCGTCACCTTCGCGACCGACCGGCCCGGCGGTTTCGACGATGCGCATGTCGCCGCCCTCAAGAACGTGTTGCCGGTGCTGGCGCTGGTCAGCGAGATCCGCGTCAAGAATCGCCTGGCGCGGACGCTGCTCGAGACCTATGTCGGCTCCCATGCCGGCGAGCTCATCCTGGCCGGGGCGACCCGGCGCGGCACGGGCACGACGGTGCGCGCCGCGATCATGATCTGCGACCTCAGGGATTTCACCAAGATTTCCGACAACTGGCCGCGCGACGACGTCATCGATCTGCTCAACGACTATTTCGACGCGATGTCGGAGCCGATCGCACGGCACGGCGGCGAGATCCTGAAATTCATCGGCGACGGCCTGCTCGCCATCTTCCCGCTGAGCCAGCCCAATGCCTGCGCCAACCTGCTGCATGCCGTGACCGAGGCCCGGCAGGCCATGGCCGCCCTGAACGAGCGAAACAAGATGACCAGCCGCGCGCCGCTGAACTACGGCATCGGCGTCCATGTCGGCGACGTCATGTACGGCAATATCGGATCGAGCAGCCGGCTCGACTTCACCGTGATCGGCCCGGCCGTCAACATGGCCTCCCGGCTCGAAGCCCTCACCAAGAAGTTGGGACGAACGGTGCTGCTGTCACGCGACTTTGCGGAGCTGGTGCAGCCGAAGTTCGAGCTGGAGCACGTCGGTCAGCATGAGGTGCGCGGCTTCAGCGATCCAATCGAGCTGTTTGCCTATCACGGCTGAGGCAGGCTGCGCCGGACGCGCCGGTGAAGCTAGAGCCCAAGTCGGGCCGCGACGTGATCGATCGCCATGTCCAGCGCCAGCTCCAGCGGTCGTGTCGAACGCAAGGTTTGCGCCAGCAACAGGCCTCCTTGCAGGCTGGCGAGCATTGCCTCCGAAAGCTCCCTCAAATCGCCGGCAGGGGCTCTCCCCGCCCGTGACTGCATTCTGGCGAATGCCGCTTCGAAATAGCCTGCCCAGCGTGCAAAGCTCTCCGCCAACGCCGCGCGCGTGCGCGGCGTCTCCGAGAGTTCGGCAGCCAGTGAGCCGAGAGGGCAGCCGCCAGCGCAATTGGTCTGGTCCGTCAGCTCGACCACCGCGTCGCGCCATCGGCGAAGTCCGGCGATGGAATTGAGCTTTCGCAGCAGACCCTCGTGCGTTCCGAGCACGCACTCGGCCTGTCGCTGGATCACCGCCAGCACGAGCTCATCCTTGTCGGCGAAGTAGTGATACACCTGCGACTTGCTGGCCTTGCTGGCCTCGATCACCGCATCGATCGTCGTGTTCGCGGCGCCTCGCTCGCGCACGAGCTCGGTTGCCGCATCGACGATGCGCGCGCGTGTTGCCGCGCCCCGTGCCGTCTTTGGCACTGAGGTGTTGGGCGCTGAGGTCTTTGGCACCGGAGTCCTGGACAATGCAGTCACGTTTTTGTTCATCGCCGTCACCGTACTTGACAGGGATGATGCTGGCAAGTAATTGGACTAAATAGTCCAGTTTTTGGAGAAGACAAGAATGCCTCGTCTCGACAATGGTGATGCCTTTCCGGCCCTGACTCTCGACACGGTCGCCGACGGTACGGTTTCCGTCTCCCACCACCTGGCCGGTCACTACGGCGTGGTCCTGATGTATCGCGGGTCGTGGTGCCCGTATTGCAATGCGCAGCTCGCGGCCTTTGCACGGGCAAAGGAGAAGCTTGATGAGCTCGGGATCAGGGTCGTCGCCATGTCCGTCGACGACAAGATCGACGCAAGCACGCTGGTGGAAAAGCATCGGCTGAATTTTCCGGTCGGCTATCGCGTCGATGCAGAGGCGATCGCCGCGACGACCGGCGCTTACATCAACGAGGGCCCGCGCTATCTGCAATCCACCGGCTTCGTTCTCGACCCAGGCGGAAGGGTGATCACGGCGGTCTATTCCAGCGGCGCGATCGGCCGGCTGGTCGTTGAGGACGTGATCGGCTTCGTCCGTTACGTGAAATCCAGGTGAGGCCAGCTGAACCCCCGGAGGTACGGACGTGAACTCACATGAGGTTGCCGTCGTCGTTGGCGCGGGTCCCGGATTGGGCAACGCGCTCGTTGCGCGCTTTGCGGATGAAGGCATGCATGTTGCTGCGATCTCGCGCAGCGGCGGCGCAGGTGAGCCCCACCGCGATCTGGTTCGTCGTTACTCCTGCGATGCGACGATCGCGGAGCAGGTCGAGGACGTGTTCGCCCGCGTCGAAACGGAAATCGGGGCGCCATCCCTCGTGGTGTTCAATGTCGGCATCTGGGACCGGGGAGGAATCCTCGACATCTCCGCGGCACTGTTCGAGCAGGCCTGGCGCACCGGTTGCCTTGCGGGGTTTCTGGTCGGCCGGGCCGCTGCAGCTTCCATGCTGGAAAGCGGAGGCGGGACGATCATCTTCTCCGGTGCAACCGGATCAATCCGGGGCGGCGGCGGGTTTGCCGCCTTTGCCTCTCCGAAATTCGCCCTGCGGGCGCTGGCACAATCGATGGCTCGCGAGCTGGGGCCGAAGAACATTCACGTGGCGCATGTCATACTCGACGGCATGATCGCGCGGGACGACGATCCCTCGGAGACGCTGCTTCAGCCGGCGGCGATCGCGGAGAGCTATTATCATTTGTACCGGCAGGCCAGCAGCGCCTGGACCCATGAGCTCGACCTGCGGCCGTCAAGTGAAAGATTCTAGCTTGCCGGCCGCCGCCTCGGTCCGAGCCGCCCACCCCAGGCCGCGCGACTGGCTGCTGCTGGCGTCACTGGTGTTGATCTGGGCCGTGAGCTGGCCGGTCATCAAGATCGGTGTCGGCCAGATATCGCCGATCTGGTATGGCTGCCTTCGCTATGCGATCGCGGCGCTCATCCTGTTCGCAGTTCTTGTTGCGCGCGGTGAGCTTGCCCTGCCGCCGCTTGCTGATGTCACGGTCGTCGTCATATCGGGTACGCTTCAGATGGCGGCGTATTCGGCGCTCACGGGTCTTGCCCTGACGATCTTGCCGCCGGGGCGTGCGTCCGTGCTGGCCTTTTCGACGCCCATCGTGGTCGCGCCGCTCGCGGCCTAGCGGCTGGGCGAAGATCTTGGACCGAAGATGCTGGCGGGCGTGTTGATCGGATGTGCAGGAACCGCCGTGATCGCCTCGCCCTCCTTTGCCGTCGTCGGCAGGCAGACGCTGGCCTATGCCATGCTGATGGGCGCCGCCACGGCCTGGGCCGTCACCATCGTGACCGTGCGGGCGCATCGCTTCACCTCTTGGGCGTTGAGCCTCGCGCCCTGGCAGATGCTGATCGCCGCCATCCTGCTGCTGCCGATCGCGATCTTCGCCGAAGGAGCGACCCCGGCGATATCGCCGCTTGGTGCGGCCACGCTCGTCTACGTGGCGCCGGTCGCAACCGCATTCGCCTACTGGGCCGTGGTCGAGGCCGGGCGTCGCTTCGCCGCGAGCACCATGTCGATGGCGCTGCTGGCGACACCCAGCGTCGGGCTCGTGATTTCCGCTTGGGTGCTGAACGAGCCGATCAATGCGTCTCTCGTCGCAGGGGTGGCTCTGACCGCGACCGGAATCCGCCTGACGATTGCGACGACGCGAAGTCGATGATCGAAGAGCCCCTCGTCAGGCTGCGAGCCGCTGCCCCGGCGAGGGCACACGGCGGCTCGTCTGTTGCCAACGCGGACATGTGCAACTACGCTTTGGCCCAGCTAGTGCCCATGGTCCTTCGATTGTCCGCACCGACATGCCCAAATTCCTACGCATCGGAGTCCTTCAGTCGAACGTGTCGGGATACACGTCGAAGGCGTGGTGCGTCCGGCGCGCTGGCTCGGTGGTCTTCCTGAAGTGGGGAGCCGTCGAGGTCCATGGCGCCGGCGACGGGCGAAGGGTCTATTGGACGCGCCTGCCGCAGGAGAAGACGGTTCGCTGCGGCACGGTGCAGCGCGCCCAGGACTATGCCAAGGCCGCGATCGCCCGGCGCCGCAGTCATCGCTACGAACCGCTGGCCGGACCGATCGCGCCTCGGCGCCGATCAGCCGAGCGCAGCGCCGAGCTCAAGCAGGCGCTCGCCACCATCCTGATCGTCGATATCGTCCGCTCCACCGAAAAGGCCGCAAAGCTCGGCGATGCGCGCTGGACGAAAATCATGGGCCACTATTACGCGGCGGTCCGCAAGGAGTTGAAGAGCACGCGCGGCAAGGAAGTGGTGACGACCGGTGACGGCGTGCTGGCGACATTCAAGGCGCCGGCATCCGGCATCCGTTGCGCGACCGCGATCCAGAAGGCCGTGCGCACGCTGGGGCTCGACATCAGGGTCGGGCTGCATGCGGGCGAGTATAGCATGAGCGGGGGCGAGATGGTCGGTCTCGCGTTTCACATCGGCACGCGCGTCGCCGCCAAGGCGCGCGCCGGCGAGGTCCTGGTCTCGAGCGCGGTCAAGGACCTGATGGCGCGATCCGAGATCCGCTTCAGGGACCACGGCGTGCACCAGCTCAAGGGCGTTCCGGCGCGGTGGCGGCTGTACCGGGTCGAGGATTGAGTGGAACCGACGAAGCCCTCGCGCCGCGCGCGGAACTCGTTGACGCGACTGGCTTCTTCGGATTCGCGATCGCCGCGTTAAGGTCGGAGACACCAAGCGCCTTTACGGGTCCTTCGCCTCTCTGTTCTAGCCTTTGATGTGGCTGGGACAATCTCGATGGGTTTCTTCGCGCGGCTTGGTGACGCTTTCGCGATCGGTGATACGACCGATCCGCTCGGCCGTTCGCTGCTCGTCGAGCAGTTCCGCGTGCTCCGCGAGCAGGTGCCGGTGCTTTATGCCGCGCTTCTGGTCAACAGCATCAGCGTAGGGCTGCTGCTTCCGGACACGGTCTCGGCGTGGCTGCGATTTGCCTTGCCAGCCGCTCTGCTGGCGGCCTGTCTGTTTCGGCTGGCCCAGTGGCTCCGGCTGAAGAAGGCCGATTTCACCGCCGAGGAAGCGTACCGGGAGCTCGCAAAGGTTCGTCTCGCCACGGTGGTGCTCAGCTCCAGCTTCGTGATCTGGATCCTGGCGCTGTTCATGGTGGTCGATCCCGGCCTGCGCGTGTCGGTCTCCCTGCTTCTCTTCATGGGCTGCGTCGGAACGGCTTACTGCCTCGGCAGCTTCCCGCCATCGTCCCGGCTGACGATGCTGATCGCGGGTGCACCGATCGCGACGCTGCTGCTGCTCTCCGGCGACGGGATGCTGGTCTCGGTCGGAATCAATCTGCTGGCGCTGCTCGTCCTGCTCGCCCGGATGATCAACACCAATTTCCGCTCCTTCGTGAATCTGGTCGAGACGCACGGACGGCTGTCCGAAGAGGGTGACCGCGCCCGGGCCGCAGAGCAGATTGCGACCGCGTTCGCGGAGCGCTTCGACAGGGCGCTCAACAACATGTCCCAGGGCCTCTGCTTCTTCGACGACGACCAGCGCCTGATCGTCTGCAACCGGCAATATCTCGAGGTCTACGATCTCGACCCGAAACGGGTCCGGCCGGGCATGAAGCTGAACGACATCGTCGATCTCCGCTATTCGGCCGGCAGCGCACCGAAGATGTCGAAGCAGGACTATCTGGCCTGGCGCAACAGCGATCCGGTGATCGCTGCGAATTCGGACACGACCGTGGAATTGACCAACGGACGGATCGTGCGGATCCGGCATCGCCCGATGGAGGGGAAGGGCTGGGTCGCGACCCACGAGGACATCACGGAGCGCCATCGCACCGAGAGAGCACTCGCTGAGGCGGAAGCCTCTTTCCGCCTGCTCTTCGAAGAGAACCCGCTTCCGATGTGGGTGGTCGATGCGAAGACGCGCCGGCTCATTGCCGTGAATGGTGCGATGTGCCGGCATTACGGCTATTCCCGCCAGGATCTCCTCGCGCTGTCCGAGCATCAGCTCGCCTATGGCGAGCAGCAAGCCGGAGCCGAGCGCGACTGCGAATTGCACAGGACCGCCGGCGGCGAGGCGATCGAGGTCGTGATCGAATCCCGGCCGCTCGCCTATGAGGGACAGTCCGCCCATGTCTGCGTCGCCTTCGACGTGACGGAGCGCAATCGGGCGCAGCAGAGGGTGAGTTATCTCGCGTGTCACGATGCGCTGACGGAACTGCCCAACAGGGCCGCTCTGGACCAGCATCTCGGCGCGGCGATCGAACGCGCGGAGATCACCGACAGCCCCTTCGCCGTGCTCTGCATCGATCTCGATCACTTCAAGGCGATCAACGACCGTTTCGGCCATGCCGTCGGCGACGCCGTGCTCTGCGAGGCCTCGCGGCGCCTGCAGGACGCCGCGCAAGGCTCCTACGTCGCGCGCGTCGGCGGCGACGAGTTCATCGGCATCATCGACCGGTCGCCGCTGCCGGCAACGGCAGAGCTGCTTGCCACCAGGATGCGCGCTCAGTTCGAGCATCCGATCGAGGTCGACGGCCATGCGCTGAAGATCGATCTCTGCGTCGGCATCGCGCTGTATCCGAGAGACGCCGACAATTCCGCTTCCCTGCTTGCGAACGCGGATGCCGCGCTGTATCGCGCCAAGCACGACGGCCGGGGAGCCATCCGCCTGTTCACCAGCGCGATGGACCAGCAGCTGCGGGATCGCCGCGCGCTGGAGCACGATTTGCGCAATGCCGTCGAGCGCGGCGAGCTCTATCTGGAGTATCAGCCGCAGCAGCATCGGGACGGCACGCTCATGGCCTATGAGGCGCTGGTGCGCTGGCGGCATCCGGTGCGCGGGAGCATTCCTCCCGGCGCGTTCATTCCGATCGCGGAGCAGAGCGGCTCCATCGCGCAGATCGACGACTGGGTCCTGATGGAAGCGTGCCGGGAGGCGGCGTCATGGGATCAGCCGCTCCGGGTGGCCGTCAACGTCTCCGCGGCGCAGTTTCGTCGGGAAAACCTCGACGGCCAGGTCCGCAGGGCGCTGCGGGACAGCGGGCTTCCGGCCGCGCGTCTCGAGCTCGAAATCACCGAAGGCGTCCTGATCGAGGACATGCCGCGGGCCAAGAGGACGATGCAATCGCTCAAGGCGCTGGGCATCCTGATCGCGCTCGACGATTTCGGAACCGGATATTCGTCGCTGTCGTACCTCGAAGCGTTCCCGCTGGATCGCATCAAGATCGATCGATCCTTCGTCGCCTCGCTCGGCCAGGGCGAGCGATCGCTGGCCATCGTACGGGCCGTGATCGGCCTCGCCCACGGGCTCGGCGTGCCGGTCCTGGCGGAAGGTATCGAGACCGACACGCAGATGTCGCTCCTGATCCAGGAAGGCTGCGACGAGATGCAGGGATATCTGATCGGGCGGCCCGGCAGCCTCGTGCCGTCCAGGCCCGGCAAGAACGCGCGAAGGCGAGCGGCATCCTGAACGGCGAACGCGGCGCAGAGCGCTCTAGCCGGCCGGACCGGTCCGGTCGCATTTCGGGCATCGGCCGTCCGCGGCGCTCGCGAGCTGGTGGCCGATTTCTTCCCTGAGGGCGTCGGCCTCGAACGGCGTCCCGTCGCTCTTCAGGATTCGCTTGGCGCGTTCGTAGGCATGGCTCTCGGCGGCGTCGTCGCCGACGCGGATGACCACCTCATCATGAAAAGGGCAGGCTGTGGTCGCACGCGTCGTCTCGAGCGCGTAGCGCACGGCCGCTGAGAGATCGTCGAGATTGGCGGACATCATGGCTGCTCTCCTGGTCGAGGCGGTCCCGATGGTGGCCTGTTGCTTGCGGGCGTGCCTGCTCTGTCCAGCGGCTGGGCCATTCAACCCGCGGTCCCAGCTCTCGTTCCATCGCACCCGCCGGCAAAGCCGCTCCTTTCGGAGCCGGATTCCTGATCGCGATTGCCCGCACCCCTTCTTCCGAAGCGGCGCCCGGAGTGCCTAGGAGTCCGGGCCCCGCTTCGTGCGGCACCGGGCGACAGCGCGCCCGAAACCACCTTGATCATAGGCGCGGCCGGATGGCTCGCATTGACCCATCGCAAACCTGGGAAAGCTCCGTAGGGAATCGTCCGGAATTTCGCCGACGGCGGTTCCGGAGGATAAGAGGAGCATGCACCGCCAGATCCTCTTCAGGTGCCCGCGCACCGGCATAAACGTCCAGCATCGGATCGATGACGAGCGATCCGAGAGTTCGGCGTCGGCCGACAGTTATGTGCCCGTGCGATGCCCGGCCTGCATGTCGCTGCACTTCGTCAACAGCGCAACCGGCAGGCTGCTGAACGAGCGACATGCGCAGCCCGCCGCGAGGCCGCGTTCCGCCTGATCCGGTCGCGTCGCGACGCCCGCGCGGGAAACCGTCAATGGATCGCCGCGTACATGATGGCTTCCTCCGTCGCCTCCAGCGCGGAGAACTCCTCGACGACCTTGCCTTGCCGGCACACCAGGATGCGGTCCGACAGCGCCATGATCTCCGGCAGGTAGGACGAAATCACGACCACCGCCTTGCCCTTGTCGGCCAGTGAGTTGATCAGCTCGTGAATCTCGACGATGGCCCCGACATCGACGCCCCGCGTCGGCTCGTCGAATATGATCAGCTCCGGATCCTGGATCAGCGATTTGGCGATCACGACCTTCTGCTGGTTGCCGCCGGACAACTCGACGACCTTGGCCTCGTCGCCGATGGCGCGCACCTTGAGGCGCTCGATCCACGATTTTCCGGTCGCCGTGCTCTCGCGTCGCGACAGCCAGGCGCGTCCCCTGGGAAACTTGGCAAGCAGGCCGAGATAGATGTTGCGCGCAATCGATGCGGTCTCGAAGAACCCTTCGACCTTGCGGTCCTCGGTCACGTAGGCAATGCCCGCCTGCACCGCCGGGGCGGGAACGCGGTAGCGCACCGGCTTGTCTCCGAGGATCACCTCGCCGCCATGGAAGAAGTCTCGCTTCATGACGCCTGCGACGATCTTGAAGGTCTCGGTGCGCCCGGCGCCGACGAGGCCGAACACGCCGGTGATCTGGCCCGCGAACACCGACAGCGAATTGTTCTTCACCATCGGCGCCATCTTCAGGTTCTGCACCGTCAGCACCCGCTTGCCCGAAGGGCGGATTTGCGTCTTGCGCGCGCCGTAGAGCGTGTTGGAGAGATTCCGCCCCACCATCGCCTGGACGATGCGCGCCCGGTCGAAGCGGGAGGCATCGTCGGTCACCACATGCTTGCCGTCGCGCAGCACCGTGATGCGGTCGGCAAGCAACAGCGCCTCTTCGAGCGCATGCGAGATGAAGATGATGGAGACCCCGCGCCGCTTCAGGTCCTTGACCAGGTCGAAGAAGTATTTCTTCTCCTCCGGCGTCAGCGTCGCCGTCGGCTCGTCGAAGATGATCACCTTGGCCTTGTGCAGGACGGCGCGCGCGATCTCGACCATCTGCTTCTTGGCCGCCCCCAGGCCGCCGACCGTCGCCGTCGGCGTCACGTCGAAATTGAGCGATTGCAGGAATTGCTGGGCCGCGATGTAGATGCCGCGCAGGCGGTTGTAGAACTTCTCCTGGCCGAGGAACAGGTTCTGCGCCACCGTCATCGTCGGCACCAGGCTGTTCTCCTGGAACACCATGGCGATGCCGAGATTGCGCGCCTCCAACGGAGTCCTCGGGGTGACCTCGACGCCGTCGACGCTCATGCCGCCAGATGTCAGCGTCACGACGCCGGCCATGACTTTCGTCAGCGTCGACTTGCCCGCACCGTTCTCGCCGACCAGCGCATGGATCTCGCCGCGCCGCAGGTCGAAATCGACGCCGTCGATGGCGGGCACGCCGGCGTAAAGCTTGGTCGCCTTCGACAGCGACAGGACCAGGTCGTTCATGAGCGGGCCTCCTCGCCGAGCGAGGCCAGCGGCAGCCTGATGACGCGCCCGGGTCCCTTTGCGATCATCACGAGATCGCTGCCGCATTCGACGGCGGCGACGATGCCGTGGTTGACGCCGTCGGCGCGGCTATGCAGCGAGGTGCGCGGCGAGCCGTCGGCTGCGAGGCGGATGACGAGGCCGTATGACCGCGGCGGCGCCCATGGCTTCATCACGCCCATGGTCTTGATGTGTGCGCCCTGCAGCGGCTCTTTGAAGGAATGGCCGGAGCGCAGGCGCGGCGCCACCCAGAACTCCGGGTCGATCTCCGCGATCATGCGGCGGCGATAGGCGGGCTCGCGCAGCACGAACTCGACCAGCTGGGTGCGTGCGGTGAAGGCGGTGAGCCAGAAACCGCCGCCGGGCGCCGGCGAAAGCCGGGACGGATAGACGGGCAGGTGCCGCAGCAGATCTTCGCGGGTTCCGTCCGGCGCGATCGAGACCAGGCGATGCCGCCAGCTTTCACTGACGAGGATGTTGCCGTCGCTCGCCACCGCGCCGAAAGCGTAGCCCAATCCGCCGGCAAGCTGCGTGATCGCGCCCGACTTCGAATCGAGCCGCAGCACGCGGCCCGTCTTGCCGAGCTCCATCAGGTCGCGCGCCCAGTCGCCGACACCGCGCAACGACGATCCGTCCGTTGCGATCAACGTCCCGTCGGCCGCGGGCGCGAGCGCGTTGACGGCGTGCAGCCCTTGCGAGAATGTGGCCGTGGGCGTCTCCGCCGCGACATTGTCGTAGAGCCGGACTTCCGTGCCGCCGAGCGCGACGGCGAGGCGTCCCCCGGGCAAGGATACCAGCGCAGAGATTGGCCGCTCAAAGGTCCGAACCGTCGTTGCCGCGTTGCCGGAAAGGCGTGTCAGCCGCACGCCATCGGCAAGCAGCACCGAGGTGCCGTCGGTGGCGAGATCCTCCGGCGCTTCGCATTCGAGCAGGGTCTCCGCATGCTCGAGCGCTTGGTTGGGTTTCAACGCCCCGTCGAACGACGGGACGGTGATGGCCGCCTCGCCGCGGCCGAGGAATCGGTTGGCGAATTCGCTGAGTGCGGCGATCACGATGACGTCCCCCAGCGCTTGTCATATTGCACGAAGTTCGGATCGGCGTTGTCGAGCTTGAAGCGGCCGATCCGGTTGTTGGCGATGCCGCCGAGATAGAGATAGCCGCGATGCTCGCGCATCGAGGTGATCATGGGATGGTTGAGACCCCTAAGGTCCCAGAACGATTCCAGGATCTTGCCCTGCTCGTTGAACTTGACGACGCAGCCGGTGTTGATGTTCGGGAATAGCCATTCGTCGACCGGCACCCGCTTGGCCATGCGCCGGCGGAAGCCCGGCATCTTCCAGGCAAGGTCGAGCGACGGGCTGCGCATGCCGACCAGCGCCAGCCAATAATTGCCGTCCGAGGCAAGGTTGATGTTGTCGGGATAGCCGGGCAGGTTGTCCATGACGATTTCGACGTCGCCCTTCTTCGGGCCTGCGAACCAGTAGCGCTTGATCGAGCAGCCGAACGTCTCCGCGAACAGGATGGATTGCCCGTCGCTCGCGACCGCGACGCCGTTCGGGAATTTGAGGCCGCGCAGCGCGGTATGGGTCGCACCGGTCTTGGTGTCGTAGCAGATGATGCGGCCGTTGCCGCGCGCTTCCAGCCCGTCGACCGGCCACTCGTCCATCTCGTAGCGAACGGTGGCCTCTGAGAAGAAGATCAGCCCGTCGTCGGTGATGTCCAGATCGTCGGCGAGCCGCAGCCGGCTGTCGTCGTTCACGGAATAGAGGCTGCGGTTGGTCTCGTCGGTGGCCTTCTCCACGGTACCGTCGGGCTTGATGCGGTAGAGGCCCATGCCGCCGATGCAGACATAGAGATTGTCGTGCTTGTCGAAGGCCATGCCGAGCGGCTGGCCGCCGATATGCGCGAACACCTCCATCCGCTCGTAGTCCGGCGGAAAGAAACGGATGATGTCGCCGTGCCGCGATCCGGCGTAGAGCACGTCGTTGCGATCGAGGATGACGTCCTCGGGCGCCTCGATCCGGCCGAGCCCGATCAGCGAGACGTCGCGCAGCCTGTCGTTCTGCTCGAACGGTCCGCCCTTGCCGATCTCGGTCGGCGGCGGTGGCGGCAGCGCATGGTAGGTCGGGGCGACATAGACCTTGCTGATGATGCGGGTGCGGTTCTTCTGCCAGCGGATGTCGACCATCGCGGCCGCCAGCAGGATCGTCGCGAGCGCCATGCGGTTGACGCCGCCGCGCGCGTTCATGGCGGTCAGGCCGTTGGTGACGAGGAGGACGACGAGCACGCCGGCCATCGACTTGACCACCGACCCCTTGCCGCCGCCGAGCGTGATGCCGCCGAGCACCGTCGCGGTCAGCACGATCACCTCGAGGCCGACGCCGATGTCGCCGCCGACGGTGCCGAGCCGGGCGGCGAAGAACAGCGCGCCGATGCTGGTCAGCACGCCGCTCGCGACATAGCAGAGCGCGATGGTGCGGCGGACGGGAATTCCGGAATTATAGGCCGAACGCCGCGAGCCGCCGATCGCGGTGATGTGCCAGCCCGGCCGCAACCGCGTCAGGAAGACGTGGCCGAAGATCGCGATCACGATGTAGACCAGCGCGACGCTGGGGATGCCGACCACGGTTCCGCCGCCGATGAAGTCCCATGTCGGAATGTCGGGGAAGGCGGAGGCGATGGCGTTGGAATAGCGCTGGATCAGCAGATCGTAGGCCGAGCGGTAGATGATCAGCGTGATCAGCGTGGTGATGAAGGCGCGCAGCCTGAGATAGCCGATCAGCACGCCGTTCACGGCGCCGAGCAGCCCGCCGACGATCATGGTGACGACCACCACGGCGGGGACCGGCCAATTGAGCACGTCGAGCAAATACAGCGCGCAAAAATCCGTCAGTGCGAAGATCGATCCGACCGACAGATCGATGCCGCCGACGATGACGACCAGCGCCATGCCGAGCCCGATGAAGCCGATCTCGCCGGCCTGCCGCGCGGTGTCGGCGAGGCTCGACGGCGACAGGAAGTGCTCGAGCGAACGGCTGAGCGCGAAGCCGACGATCAGCAGCAGGATCACTGGAATGGCGGTTTCGGTCCATCGCTTGGACAGGATCTCGCCGAGGAGATGGTCCGGCCAGTAGCGATATCGGAGCCTCGTCAGTGTCTCGCGCATCTGCCTTCCGATGATTCCATGAGCAGGGTTGCGCGCTCCGCGCCCGAAGGGGCGGAACGCGCGCCGTCGGTTGCGATCACTTCTTGAGGTCGGAGAGATTCCAGCACGCCGTCTGGGTGTCGGCGTTCTCCTTGGTGATCGGAATCAGCGTGGTGTACTCGGAGCCCTTGACCGAACCCGGCTTGGCGCCCGAGGACAACAGCCATTTGATCGTGCCGGCCATCTGCGCTGCCTGCGTCGGCACGTCGTAGCTCATGTTGAGATCGAACGAGCCGTTCTTCACGAGTTCGCACGCGCCCTTGCGCTCGCCGCCGCCTGAAGTCGCCAGGAACACCTTGCCGGTCAGGCCGGCTTCCTTGATTGCCGCGGCGGTGCCGATGTCCATGCCGTCCCAGAAGCCGACGATGCCGCAGAGATCAGGGTTCTGCTTCAGCACCGTCTGGGTGATCGCCTTGGCTTTCGCGGCATCCCAATCGGCGGCCTGGCTGGAGACGACCTTGATTTCGGGGTGCTTGGCGAGGATGTTCTCGACGCCCTTGAGCGTATAGGCGCTGGCCGCCGCGGAGAGCGCGCCCTGGATGATGGCGATCTTGTTCGACTTGCCCTGGCAGGCCTTCACCACGCCTTCGGTCTGCCGCTCGCCGATCTCGATCCAGTTGGCGCCGACGAAGGCCGAGCTGCGATAGGCCGAGCCCATGTTGATCTGGATGACGTAGATGCCCTCGTTCTCCGCGCGCTGCAGCAGTTTTGCGTAGGTCTGGACGTCGGGATTGTGGATCACCATCACCGCCGGCTTCTCCGAGATCAGCGAGGTGACGGCCTGTGCGCCCGCATTGGTATTCCAGTTGGGATCGCGGATCACGAACTTGACGCCGAACGGCTCGAGCTCCTTCTTGAGCCCCGCGTACCAGCCTTCCGTCAGGTCGAAGTTCATCGCGACCGGAACGTAGGCGACGGTCTTGCCGGCCAGCGCTTCCCGGAAGGTCTTCTGAAACGGCTCGTCGAGCCCCTGTTGGGCGAGGGCCGGGACCGTGCCGGCTGCAAGCGCCAATGCGGCGAGACTTCCAAGCGCGAACTTATTCATGCAGGCCATTGTCTTCCTCCTTGTTGGGGCAGATCAGATGTCGCCCTGTTGGGCCGTTTCTTCGTTGCGTGGGTTGAGGAACGTGTCGGTGATGACAGCGATCAGGAGCACGAGGCCCTTGATGAGATTCTGGCCGGCATAGGGAATGTTCAGGATCGTCATTCCGTTCAGCATCGTGCCGATCAAGAGCGTGCCGATGATGACGTTGACGACACCGCCGCGTCCGCCCGACAGGCCGATGCCGCCGAGCACGACGACGAGGATGACGTCGTAGATCAGCGTCGAGTTGAAGATGCGCGTCGGCATGGAGTTGACGGACGCCGCCATCACGAGGCCGGCAAAGCAGCCGATCAGCGCCGCAAGGACGTATTGCAGCACGATGATCGGCCGCGTCGGGATGCCGGTGACGCGCGCCGCGAACGGGTTGTCGCCGATCGCGTAGATATAGGCGCCCCAGCGCGTCTTGCGCAGCAGGATGAAAACCACCACGCAGGCGATCGCGAACATGACGATCGATGTGGGGATGCCGAGGATGCTGCCCTGGCCGAGCCGCTCGAACCCGGCCATCTGGTCGCTCCATTGCACGACGTCGAGCTGGAAGAGCGCGGCCTGGCCGAGACCCGCGACGAACAGGCCGGTTGCCAGCGTCGCGAACAGAGGCGGCACTTCCGCATAGGCGATCAGCCAGCCGTTGACGAGACCGATCGCGATCGACAGCAGGCCGGCCGACAGCAGCGAGGCCGGCAGCGAATGGCCATTCTGCACCATCTGCAGAACGAGGCCGCCGGGGACCGCGAGCGCCGCGATCAGCGACAGGTCGATGCCGCGGCCGATCACCACGATCGCCATGGCAAGGCCAAGGATGCCGAGCACTGCCACGTTCTGCAGCAATGTCAGCATGTTGTCGGCGGAGAGAAAGCCGTTGAGGAAGATCGAGAAGCTCAGGAAGAGGACGGCGAAGACCGCAAACACGATCTCCTGCTGGCTGATCCGAACGCGCGTCATCGCTTGCCATCCCCTAGGGATCGGCATCGCGCGTGCGGGACCGCCGTCTTCCCGCGCGCGTGCCTCCCCCCGTCCAAGATTTGTTTTGCGCTTGATAGGCGAGAGGCCTCAGCGCGGCTTGCTTGAACGCGCAAACCTTTTGCGCTGGCGCGCAAAGAGTCTTGCGTGAAGCTGACGGGAACCTAAGATCGAGGCCAACAAGCTTTTGTGCGCTGCACAGGTAAACCTCGCTGCGACGGGCCGCCGATGGATCTCGTGTTCACGACCGAGGAGCTGGACCCCGCCAAGCGCTTCGCCGCCTGGCAGGATGCCATCTGCGACCACTACGTTCATGTCGACGTGAACGCGGTGAAGCCGGCCGACTACCAGGGCTTTATCCGCGAGGCGCAATTTGGCCCGGTTACGATGAGCGACGTCTTCCTGTCGGAGCAGCGCATCTCGCGGCGCGAGCGGCACATCGCCAAGCTCGACAAGGATTGTTACTACGTCCAGTTTCTGCAACAGGGCAGCATGGACGTGCTCCAGGCCGGCCAGACCCTCGTGACCAGCCCGGGCATCGGCGCGATCTTTTCGGCGTCCGATGCCTACGATCTCGAATGCTCGAACCAGTTTCGGTCGCTGTACCTGGAAATCCCGCGCAAGGAATTTTCGTCGCGCTTCGCCGAAGGCAAGATGCCGCTCGTGGCGACGATCGCGACGGGGCGGGGCCTGGGGCGGATCGCCGCCGAGTTCTGCGCGCTGCTTGCCGCGGAGGCTTCAAGCCTGGAGGAGGCTGCGCGAGGCCGGCTCGGTCACGAGCTGATGGACGTTCTGGCGCTCGCGCTCGACATGGGCGACAAGGACGAGTTCTCGGAAGATGCGACGGCGCGGAACGCGCGGCTGCGTTCCGTCAAGGCCTGGATCGAGGAGCACCTGACCGAGCCTGACCTGTCGCTGGAGAAGATCGCCAGGGCCAACGGCGTCTCGCTCCGACATCTGCATTATCTGTTTCGATCGACCGAGATGTCGGTGTCGGAATGGATTTTGAACCGCCGCCTGCAGCGCTGCTACGACGCGCTGATGCGCCCGGAGCTGCGCGCGCTGTCGGTGACCGAGATCGCCTATCGCCTCGGCTTCAGCAGCTCGTCGCATTTCAGCACGGTGTTTCGCCGGAAGTTCGGCCACAGCCCGTCCGAGCTGCGCCGGCGGCAGACGATGTCGATGGAGTAGGGCGCGGCTGGGCGCAACGCGCAGGCCGACCGAATCTCCTATTTGCGGTTTGCGCCCGTCGAACCGGAGCCCGGCACGGCCTGTGGGCCGCCTTGCGTCTGCCGCTCCGCTCCTGTGCCTGGGATCAGGCGGCCTCGGCGGCTGGTTAGGGGGCGGGACTTCGCGCCGAGGCTGCCGTTTACCGGGATTCCAAAAACCCGGCGCGGCTCAATGCCTGGCGCGCGGCTCTGTTCCTATTCTTGTCCGTTGCCCTCGGCGCGCTTTACGCCGACCAGCGGTCCTGCTCTTCCCGGTGCGCGTGCTCGTTGAGCCGTTCGGCGATCTGGTCGGCGATCTCCTCCGACTCGGCCGAGGCGACCGGATCGCCCTTGTGCGTCCTGAGCTTGTCCTTGTCGGCTTCGATCGGGAAGTCGTCGGGTGTCAGTCCGGTATCCTTGGCGATAGGCTTGGTCATGGTAGGTTTGGTCATGGCGCGCCTCGCTGCGTCCCTCTCTCCTGGGGAACAACACGCCTGAAGGCCAATCGTTGCCACGAACCGCGGCGCGTGATCCGCTATTTCTCGACCGGCCCCGTCCAGTCCTTGAAGCCTCCGAGGTTGTAGACCTTCTCGTAGCCCAGATCCTTCAGCAGCTTGCCGGCCAGCGCAGACCGTCCGCCGGACGCGCAATAGAGAATGACGCTCTTGCTCTTGTCGAACGCCTTGTCATGAGAGGGCAATTCCGGATCCGCGCGAAACTCCAGCATCCCGCGCGAGACGTGCACTGCGCCTTCGATCTTGCCGCTGGCGGCGACCTCCGGCGCGTCGCGAACGTCGACGACGAGCGTGTTGCCGTTCCTGATCATCTCGGCGGCCTGCTCCGACGTGATCTTGGGCACCGCCGCGTTGGCGGCTTCGAGCATTTGCTTGACGCTGGTGGGCATGGGGGGGTCTCCGGTGAGGGGCTGTGCGGACGATAGCACATCGCTCGCGCCGCGCCTCCTCCTGTTGGAGGACCGTCGCGAGCGAAATGATCGACTTCACCCGCTCATCCTCTGTCCGATGCCTTCAATCGTTCGCCCGCTTTCAGGGCTTCAGCCGGGACATGCAGAGCTTCTTGTCCTGCTCCTTGTGCTGGAAGCCGTAGTTGATGCAGGCCCGGTCCTCGGCCGGCGTGTGCTTGGCGATCTTCAGATAGATGCGGGACGGCTTGCCCTCGCCAAAATGAAGATCCCCCGACACGGCGACCATCTCGTCGCCGACGAACTGGTGCCGGTAGAACTCGCCGTCCTCCTTGATCGATCCGAAGCAGCCGCGGACGAGATTGAGCAGGCGGTCGGTGCGCTGCTCGAGCTCGCGGCGGTTGGTCTTGTCGTATCGCCAATCGCATTCATAGGTCGGAACGATGCGGAGCGTGATGTCCTTTTCGGTGCCGACTTCGATGGCGCATTCCGGCTTGGATGCAAGAAAGTCCTGCGAGACGGTGATCGGGGTGGCGTATTCGTCGATCGCCGCCATGTCGCTGATCTTGACGCCCTTGCTGCCGAGGGTGCCCGGCTCGATGAACCACTTCTCTTTCTTTTCCTTCGTGATGCCGGCGAACAGGTCGGCCGCGTGGCCCGCCACGGCGCGAATCTGTTCGCAGAACGGCGCGTTCTTCTGGCTGGCATCGACGGTCTTGACGGCGGGGGTCGACTTCTCCTCCTTGGCGAGCTTGTCGGCCTGGATCTCCTTGAGCTGCTTGACCATCTGGGCCAGATATTCGAGATCGGCCTTGGCGCAGGCCTTGGCCTTGCGCTCTTCGCCCTCCTTCAGCCAGCCGACATACATCTTGTCGACCGGAGCTTTGCTGCAGCCGGCCTCGATCAGCTTGGTCTGCTCGGTGTAGTAGGACTGCTGGTCCTTCAGGTTGTTGTCGGCGTCGATGCAGCGCAGCGCGTCGTCGCGCTGCTTGGTGATGCGGTTGTACTCGTCGCGATCGATCTCCCGCTTGTCGTACTTCTCCCTGATCGGCGCCATGGTGGCGTATTTGAGGTCCTCGATGGCGGCGCGCTCGCGGGCATTGAGATTGAGGGCCGCCTTCTGCTCGGCGTCCAGGCGGTGCTCCACACTGAAGTCCGGCGGACAGCGCTTGGTGTCGCGCGCCGCGGCCGGGGCGAGATTGGCGGCAAGGGCGAGTAAGAGGCAGAGGGCGCGGGCACGCATGCAAATGTCCTTCAGTGGGGCAATGCCGCCAGAATAGCGGGGCTGTTTGGACAGACAAGGTGGGTGAGGCAAAGGGGACTGCCGCGATGGTTCGTTCGCCCTCGAGCACCACCCCTCGGCCATCGGGGGGGATCGATCTCGACTCGCAGCCGACATGACGCTTGCGGGGCCCGCGAGGCGGCGGGCAATATATCACGCCGAAGCGAGCGTTGAATGACCCCTTTGGGTCATGTTGGTCGGCCGCCGTCGATGAATGATGCTGACGCGACCTGTCCCGTAGCGCGCTCAAATTGCCCGCAATCCGCGGCAGGAGATGACGATGACTTGCGCCATATCGACCGGTCGGCCGTGCAAGCACTGTCGTCCGCCCGCAGAGATCGAGCCGCTCGGCTTCCAGGCCGACTTCACCGCGGCCGAGCATGAATTGATCCTGCGCGGCTTCCAGCCAGACGAGATGGAGCAGAAATGGTCCGTCTGCTGCGACGGCGACTGGGTGTATTTCTGCCGGAGCTGGACCAGGTTCATGATATTTGCGCTTCGCCTGGAGCGAACACCATCCGGTGCGCGCGTGGCCGATTCCCTGGTCAGCAGGGATGCCAAGCAGTATCGCTCGACGGACCTCGATCACGACCGCCGGCTCGTCCGCGAGCTCATCGACGGATGGTTGCTTTCTCCCGATTGATGCCGCTTGCAGCCTTCTCGTTGCCGAGAAACCGCATGCGGCAGGGTCATCAGCGCAAGGTCAGCGCACGCCCGTGCCTTTGCAGCGCTGGCACTTCAGCACCTTGTCGCCTTTCTTGACCAAGCCTTTGCCCTCACAATTCTTGCATTTCTGCTTCTTCTTGATATTCGGGCCTTTTTCACTGGTCATGACATTCTCCTGCCGCCCAACGGCGGCCCCGAAGGGGGTGCTCGGCGAAGGGGCGGAGCGATGCGACATTAATCCTACACTTACGCTGCCTTTTTCTCCACAAGCCATGTCGGAACCCAGGGCCGCCGTTCGTCTTGAATCCGAGCCGCCTCGAACCGGAGTTCTGCGTAAATGGCCCCCCGCGCCAACTGGAAAGGCTTCCTGAGACTGTCCCTCGTCACCTGTCCCGTGGCGCTCTATCCGGCCACGTCCGAGAGCGAGAAGATCTCGTTCAACCAGCTCAACCGGCAGACCGGCCACCGCGTCAAATATCTGAAGGTGGACGCCGAGACCGGCGACGAGGTGCCAAACGAGGACATCGTCAAGGGCTTTGAGCTGGACAAGGGCCAGTACATCGAGGTGTCCAAGGAAGAGCTTGAGGAGATCGCGCTGGAGTCCACGCGCACCATCGAGATCGACGAGTTTGTCGCCCGGTCGGACATCGACCCGCGCTACCTGATCCGCCCCTACTACATCCGCCCCGACGGCAAGGTCGGCCACGACGCGTTCGCGGTGATCCGCGAGACCATCCGCGAGATGGACAAGGTCGCGATCGGGCGCGTGGTGCTGACCAGCCGCGAGCACATCATCGCGCTGGAGCCGATGGACAAGGGCCTCGTCGGCACGCTTCTGCGCTACCCCTACGAGGTGCGCAGCGAGCAGGACTATTTCGACGATATCCAGGACGTGAAGGTCACCAAGGACATGCTCGATCTCGCCCGGCACATCGTCAACCAGAAGGCCGGCCGCTTCGAGCCCGAGAAGTTCGAGGACCATTACGAGACCGCGCTGATCGAGCTGATCAACGAAAAGCGCGCCGGCAAGGTCATCCAGTCGAAGGAGCGGCCGAAGGGCGAGAACGTCGTCGACCTCATGGAGGCGCTGCGCCGCAGCGTCGGCAAGGAGGCCAGGAAGGAGGCCGCGCCTGCGAAGGCCGGCAAACCCGCCAGGAAGCCGAAGAAGGCGGCGGCCGGACAGAAGGAGATGCTGATGCCGATCGCGGGCAAGAAGGCGGCCAAGGAGACGTCCGCGAAGAAGCAGGCGTCAGGGGCGCGGCGGAAATCGGCATGAAGCATCCGGTGACGGCGGACGGCCGCTACTTCGTCGTCCGCGGTCGCCTGTGGCGGATGGCCAATCCTGATCTCTCGGACGACGAGCGCGCAAGCCTGGTGAAGCGGCTGATGGCGGCACGGCGCGCGGTCCGCGACGCCAAGGCGGACCAGGCCCCGGAGCTAGAGGCTGCCGCGCATCGCGAAGTGGACGAGATCAAGCGCGCGCTGGGCGAGCGGGGGCCGGTCTGGTGGAAAGACGGCGCGCCGGACCTCAATCGCCATATGGCGAAGAACACGCCTTATGCCGCCTGGTACGCGAAGGTGTTTGCCGCAAGCGTCAAAGGCCCTCGTCAGGACACTCCGGACACGTCTCGCCGATCGAATCGAGGACGTCGTTGATCTCCGCGTCCGCCTGATCGGCGGAGACGCCCTCCGGCGGATGCTGCCGCGCAAGCGCGAGCGCGTGATCGCGCGCGTGCGGGTCGGCCCGATCCCTGGCCCAGCCATGCTCCTCGCATTCGTGGATGGCGCCAGCCTCCTGCAGCACGTGGAGCGCCCATCCACGCAGCGTGCGGATCGCCGGCCGCCTGTCCTCGTCATCAGCATCGAGATCGCTCCTCGCCGGGACGAATCCGCGCCGCCCCCGCTTGTTCCCAGCGCTTAGCACGGGGCAGGGATTCCCAAACGGCAGGGCCGGGCTTGTCCCCGTGTTCCCGGGGGCTGTGGAGAGTGCGAGGGATGGGCGGAGGGGTCTGCGTGTTGTGACGCTTGGCGGAGAACGCTGGATTCGAGCCAAATCTCATGGAAGTCTTTGCGAACTTGGGTATCGCTGCTCGCTGGGGACAACGGTAGCGGTTTTTGGATGCTCTCCTGTGCCACTGCGCTAGTTAACGAAATCAATACTCCGGCATTTCCAATCATCGAGCAGAGATTCAAACGATAAGAAGTCCTCATCGGGCACCCAAGCCGCTCTGTTGGCCGTCTCAACTCGATTCAGCAGGAGCGCTCGCCATCTTTTCGAGATCGACATCCACCAATCACGGCGCATACAGGTGTGCTCTGCGTATTCAAACGCGATTTGAACCGCGAGCGTTGTGAGCTCCTTGTATGGTTGCAAGCAAAATGATTTGGCAAAACGCTTGCTTGGCCTTTCGCCCTTCAGCCATGTGAATATAGCGACTGGCATTTTGTCGGCGGTCAGAATATGCATTCCGATGTAGGCAGCTTCTTCAGAGAAATTCTGAAGCTTCGTTCCGACAACGTTGTAAAGTGGACGAAAGGCGCCAACAGACAGCAGAACAGGCGTCGCATCAAATCGGATAATCGCGGCCCGGATTTCGTCATACCCGGACAGGTTGATCATGTTCTCGGTGCGTTTGAAGTTTTCTTCCGCTGCAATCGCGGCGAGTGAATGGATCTGAAACGCTTGGTAAAATGGTTCGCGTCGTGGATCACTGCTTAGGTACTTTCTTGCCTCGTTCGCGGCTGCATCCTCCGCGTTTCCTCGAATATAAACTTCTGCTGCCATCGCTCTATAATGCAGCAAGGTAAGTTGTTCTCGTGTGAAGGTGAGGGCTGCGTCCTCCAAAGGCGCAAAGAGATTCTTATCATGACGTGCGCAGAAGCACTGCAATGTTGAGAAATTGCCGATACCGATATCTTCCGCTTGAAAGCCGGATCGTTTCATCTGCGCAATAGGTGAAAGGCGAGTAGGAACGGCGTGGACGTGACCTTGCACGGCAATTTGTGCGAGCTGCGAGCGAGGGATCATGTGTGCGTGAACGATTCTTCCATCGCAGCCGTCCCCACCAAAACGCTTGGACAGACACTCTTTGCTATCTAGGGCGCCTTGATAGCGCTTAAGAAAGCTCCATTGCATCGGTGTAATCGGTTTCATGGTCTGAACGCGCAGGTAATTGCAATATGCGTAGTATAACCGGCATGGCACTCGCTGCGAGTGAAATCACAACCGTGGCAGGTGGAGCGCTGCGGTAACAGTGTGCTTAATTCATTCGGTATCCGCAGGGCGGACGCAGAATTGAGTGCACAGTCACCGCAACACTAGCAACACACTGAGTCTCGTCGGTCACCAATCTGCCTTACGGTTCTTCGCCGTGAGCATTGACTTGGCTCCCTTGTGAAACGCCATGACCGTTTTTCCGTAGGGCAGTTTCATACTTTCTGGGATGTTGGTATCTAGCGACAGCATCTGGATGGTGTTTGGATTTCGAGCGATCATAATCGACGGAATCTCTCGCCAACCCTCGGCCTGGAGGTTTCCCCGCAAAGCTCGGCGTGTGGCATTGGTCAGTATGTCGACGAGTTCCAGTCCCGGCTCGGGGGCGGTAGAAAATCTCAGGCTCTCCGAAAGCACGAGACCGAGGTTCATGGGTTTCGGCCCGTCAGGTTTTGGTTTGAGCAGGTTCTTCATAAAGTCGGAAATTTCGTCGAACTCAAAGCGCCTCATGTGCGAGTAATCACCAATCTTGATGGATCGCATGGGATCGCGGGCCATCTTGCTTTGGAGGGCTGGCTTGATGAAAATCGTCCACCAGGTCTCCCAAGGTGTTGGAATCGAATTGTCGCCTTTGGCGTCGATGACCCAATGGAAGTTGGCAAGCTCCTCCGGGCGACGCTGGGAATAATACATTGTCCCATGCTCGATGACGCGGTCGATCAATTCGAAGATCACGGCACTCTGGATGTTGAGCTGTAAGCTGTAAGCCTCCAGCTCTCTCCGGGCCTTCCAAATGGCATCGATCAGAGACTGGTGGTGCTTGTCCGTTAGGCTCGAAGTCATTCCCTCGGCTCGGGCGGCCTGGTTGCGCCGAATGCCTTCCTCGGTATGAATTCCTAGATCGATGGCCGCCACTTCGAAGATAACGTCGTGATGCCTAAGGATCGGCATCAGCTTTGCGATGTCACTTTCTGACAGGCGCTTGCCTTTGACTTCGCCTTTCTCAATGGGGAGGTATTTTCGGAGCTTCCCGTATTCCCGCTCTAGGCTTCGCTTGCGAGCGTTGGGCACGATCAACGCGCCGATCATGGATATGCTGAGCGGTTGGCCTACCCCCGTAAAGGTACCAGTCTCGTCAATGAAGATGTGCACGATCAACCTTCACGGATAGCTCGACGCGATACCATGCGCACCCGCGCCAGCCTGGCGGCGCGTTCGGCCTTGAACGCTGCATCAGATACAAGAACGGACAACAGGGCTTCTTCAACATCTCCTTGGTTGGAGTAGAAGTCGAACCTTGCACGTGACCATTCAGAAGGGGTTGTCGGGTCCGGCGGCTTCAGGTCGAGGAAGCCTGTTAGAGCCATTCGATAAAGGATGCTGGCGTACGAGAAGAGGTTACGGCCGGAGCGCTTCACGATCAGGCTTTTTTCGTCGACTGGATTCCCGTGCAGGAAATCGTTTCGAACTCGGTAGATTTCGCCATAAATCCAGCAGCCGAGGTTGCGCTTCGTCTTCGAGCTTGTCGGCTTGAACCTCCGAGCCTTCATTTTCTTGTGCCTCCATGGCGCAGCACCAAGGCGGTCGTACACGTCCCACAAGCGGACCTTGTCCTGACCGGTGTGGGTCAAGATTTCGAACGCGCTGACCCAAAGTCCGATATTGCGACCGAGTGAGAAGGTCGTGAGGTCCGCGCCCGCGGGCATCTTTGACGCCGCCGCTGCCATGTTGAGAGACCGGAAGAGGGCCCGGTCAGTCCACAGGGGACGCTTGGTACTGTATCGCTGCCGCCAGCGCTGAATCAGGGCCGTCAGGAGAGGATTGTCCGTATCCATATGGTCGAAGTCTAGCGCCGACAGAATCGGGGAAGTCTGACCACGAAAAACGCAAACCTCATGTAGTGCGACCTGGCCCGGCGTGTGGCAGACTAGGTGCTTATGCTTCTCGTGATATACCCATGGGTAGAAATCAAAGTAATCCGAATATTGGATGTAGTGAGAGCCGTCATGCACGATGCCTCTGGCGCGCTGAAGCGGAATGACAGACAGCGCGAGGAGGTCCCGAAAGCTTGAGACGGCTTCGATCGATCTAAAGGTCTTAGGAGCGTCAGACCGAAGCAAAAGAACGCCCGGAGAGACACGTGCCCCGAACGGGTCGGTGAATTTCTGAACGAATTTTTTGAATTCAGGGTGGATGGATTCATAGGCTTTGAGGCGGTCGTCTGTGCAAGGCACAATCGCCACCTCCTCCGAGATAACCTCATGAGCTACACGGAGGTTCGGGATTAGGAAAACCGGCATCCAGTCGGCCATTGTTTTCCTATAAGCGAGTCGCTCCCAGCATACAATTTTTTGGGGATTGCGGTGACAGTGCACAAAACTCAGGTGGGCTGAGCAGGGACTCGGTAGTGAGTCTCGGCGTGTGCAATTTCTCTTCGCATCCGGCGTGTTCAAGCTAAGTTGGAAATACTTCGCTCTTCAGGCATGCGTGGCTAAGCGATGCGCAGCGGTCGGCTGCAGCCCGCCTTGGCGCTGCGCTTCGGGGCGGGAGACCTCACTGACCTCGCTGGGAGTTCATGGAGTTCATGGCACTGGCTTGCTCGCCGAAGTTCGCGAAGCAGTCCGTCTTCGCTTTCACTTTGTTCCAGCTACGCCGGACACCACGCTTCGCCCTGCGTTCTCCGCTTGGCAGCGCCACGCGTAGCCCGCAGGGCGAAGCGTGGTGGGCCCGGCAGGACTCGAACCTGCAACCAGACCGTTATGAGCGGCCGGCTCTAACCATTGAGCTACAGGCCCCGCCGCGAGGCAGCTCGCGGGAACGCGGCCGGCAACGGTGCGCGGTTCGTTTACAGGGATGGCGGCGGGGGTGCAATGCTGGCGCGGGCGGGCGGGAACGTCGGCGCGGCAACGCCCGTCATTTCGAATAACCGAATTTTCCGATGATGCATGTATACCCTGTTTTGCCCGACGAAGCAAACCGCCTTGGGAAGCAGCGGAGCTGCGGAGGCCCGGTTTTCGGCTCCCGTAACCCATTGAATTTGCTAGCCTCGTCTACTGTGCATGGGGTTGTTTTGCGACTTTTGGGTATGGAGGGGGACCAACCGCCCCCTCCAATGCCGTAACCGCCGTGTGGCCGAGCCCCGCTAATCCACCGAGACCCCGGCGAACTCCACCACCTTGCGCCACTTCTCGGTCTCGTCAGCGACCAGCTTGCCGAACTCGGCCGGCGTCATCGGCTTGGGGATGCCGCCGGTCTCCGTGAGCCTGGCCACCAGCTTGGGGTCCTTCAGCGCTTCGCCGACGGCCTTGTTGAGCGTCTCGACCACTTCGGGCGGCGTGCCCTTCGGCGCGGAGATGCCGTAGAAGCCGACCGATTCGAAGCCAGGCACGGTCTCGGCGATCGCGGGCACGTCAGGCACGGTCGGCCAGCGCTGCGGCGAGGTCACGCCCAGCGCGCGGACATTGCCGCCCTTGGCCTGCTCCATGGCCGAGGGGAGGTTGTCGAAGATCAGCTGCACCTTGTTGGAGATGATGTCCGGGAAGGCGATCGCCGAGCCGCGATAGGGCACGTGCACCATGTCGCATTTGGTCAGCACCTTGAACAGCTCGGCCGACATGTGCACCGAGGTGCCGTTGCCGGACGAAGCAAAGGAGATCTTGCCGGGGTTGGCCTTGCAATAGTCGACGAACTCCTGGACCGTCTTCGCCGGAAACGCGTTGGAGACGACCAGCATGTTGGTGAGCTGCATGATGCTCGCGACCGGGGTGGTGTCGCGGATGAAGTCGAACGGCAGCTTCTTGTAGAGCGAGGTCGAGATCGCGTTGTTGGGCGCGACGAACAGCAGCGTGTAGCCGTCCGGCGGTGAGTTGATCGCGGCGGCGGCGGCGATGTTGCCGCCGGAGCCGGTGCGGTTCTCGACGATGAATTGCTGGCCGAGCCGGTCCGACAGCCACTGCGCCATGATCCGCGCGACGATGTCGACCGGGCCGCCCGCGGCAAAGCCGATCAGCCAGTGCACGGGACGGTCGGGATAGGCGGCGGAGGCGCGAGGCGTGGCGCTGAACAGACCTGTGAGGACTGCGAGCCCGAACACACCGCACCGCAAAATTCGCAACATGACGCCTCCCATTGCATTATTGTCGTTGCGGGCATGCTTTCACAAAAACGGACGGCTGCCTACATCGCCGCAAGTCGGTGTTGACGCAGGCCTGTTGGAAATGACCATGAGATTCGCGATCATCGTTCTCGGCGCAGCGCTGCTCCTGAGCCCCGCTGCGGCTCAAACCGGAGGCAACGCCATTCCGACCACGCCACATACGATCAGCCATACTATCAGTCTCGGCACCGCGACGCCCGGCGGCGGCTTTCCGCTCTATGGCAACGCCTTTGCCGAGGTGATGAATGCGGCCGATCCGCAAGTCACGATCGCGCCGCGCAACACCAAGGGCAGCAATGAGAACATTCCGCTGCTGGAGAAGTGCGAGCTCGATCTCGCGCTGGTCGCGGGCGAGCCGGCCTATGAGGCCTTCGCCGGCATCGGCCGCGCGAAGGTATCGCTGAAGATCCTGACGGCGATCTATTCCAATCCCGGCATGTTCGTGGTGCGCGCAGACAGTCCCTACAGGACCATCCGCGATCTCGTCGGCCAGCCCGTCGCGTTCGGCGCCAAGGGCTCGGGCCTGCCGATCCTGGCGCGCTATGTGCTCGATGGGCTCGGGCTCAAGCAGGACGAGGATTTCAAGGCGATCTATCTCGACCGCGCCGGCGACGGCCCCGCGATGGTCGAGGACGGCCGCGTCGCCGCGCTGTGGGGGGCCGGCATCGGCTGGCCCGGCTTTGCCGCGGTGGCATCGAGCGCGTCCGGTGCGCGCTTCATTGCCCCCAGCGTGGACGAGATGACGCGCATCCGCGCCAAGCATACCTTCCTGAAGCCGCTGCTGGTGCCCGCGAACAGCTATCCGAAACAGGACGCGCCGATCGCTTCGCTGGGCTCGTGGAGCTTCGTGCTGACACGCGAGGATCTGCCTGACGACGTCGCCTATCGGCTGGCGAAGGCGCTGCACGGCGTTGAAGCGAATTTCTGCAAGAAGCTCGCCCAGGCCTGCGAGACCACCGCGTCGAACACGGTCGCCGCGGCGCCGAGGCCGGAACTGATCCATCCCGGCGTGATGAAGTATTTTCGCGAGATCGGGGTGGTGAAGTAGCGAATGCGCTTTCTTCCTTCTCCCTTGTGGAAGAAGGTGGCGCGAAGCGCCGGATGAGGGGTTCTCTCCGCGCGTACAAATTGAGAGTTCGACTCGCGGAGAGAACCCCTCACCCGGCTGCGCTTCGCGCAGCCACCCTCTCCCACAAGGGGCGAGGGTGGATCGTCAGCGCAGCTACATCGTCACTTCTTCACCAGCGGGCACGCCTGGTCCGGCGGGCCGAACGCCTTGTCGCCGGAGATCGTGGTGAGGATCTTGTAATAGTCCCACGGATATTTGCTCTCCTCCGGCGTCTTCACCTGCACCAGCCAGAGGTCGTGCACCATCAGATTGTCCTCGCGCAGTTTGCCGTTGCGGGCGAAGAAATCCTCGATCGGCTTCTCCCGCATCTTGGCGGCGACCTTGAGCGGGTCGTCGGTGCCGGCTTCCTTGATGGCGTTGAGATAGTGCATCACGCTCGAATAGACGCCGGCCTGCCACATCGAGGGCATCTTGTTCATCTTGGCGAAGTAGCGCTTCGACCATTCGCGGGTCTTGTCGTCCATGTCCCAATAGAACGAGGTCGTCAGGAGCAGGCCTTGCGCGGCCTGCAGGCCGAGGCCGTGGATGTCGGTGATCAGCGCCAGCAATGCAGCCATCTGCTGGCCGCCCTTGAACACGCCGAACTCCGAGCCGGTCTTGATCTCGTTCATGTTGTTGGGCGGGCCGGCTGCGATGCCGATGATCTTGGCCTTGGAGGCCTGCGCCTGCAGCACGAAGGAGGAGAGATCGGGCGTTGCCAGCGGCGGCCGCACCGAGCCCAGCACCTTGCCGCCATTGGCGGTGACGACCGCGGAGGCGTCGCGCTCCAGCGAATGGCCGAAGGCGTAGTCGTCGGTGATGAAGAACCAGCTGTCGCCGCCACGCTTGACCACCGCGTCCGCGGTACCGACCGCGAGCGCGCGGGTGTCGAACACCCACTGGATCGCGTAAGGCGAGCAGAACTTGCCGTGGAAATCCGCGGTGCCGGTCGAGTGGGTGATGAACAGCCGCTTCTTCTCGTTGGCGATGTTCTGCACCGCGAGCCCGACCGCCGAGACCGGAACGTCGACGATCAGGTCGACCTGCTCGACGTCGAACCAGCGCCGCGCGAGCGAGGCGCCGATGTCGGCCTTGAGCTGATGATCGCCGACCACGACGCTGATCGGCTTGCCGAGCACCGTGCCGCCGAAATCGTCGATCGCCATCTGCGCCGCCGTCACCGAGCCCTGGCCGGTCGGCGCGGAGGCCGGGCCGTTCATGTCGGTGAGCACGCCGATCTTGACGACGTCGTCGGAAAGCTGCGCCATGGCGGCACCCGACGTCAGCGTCGCCGCCAAGACGGTTGCCGCAAAGCCGGCCGCGACCGGCAGTCCAAATCTCGTTGGATTCACGCTTGTCCTCCCCTGATCCGGCGCGTTGGCCGGTGTTGCCCCGGGTGTGCCCCCGGCTGAATTGGTTTCTTTTGCAACTATTTGGGGGCGGGCGTCAATGTCAGGCTGCGAACCGGATCTGCCCCGCGGCCGAGGGATCATAGCCGGTCAGCTCCTCGGCGCGCTGGCGCAGCCGCCTTTCGCTGAGAAACCGCAGCAGGGCCTGCATGGCGGGGCGGAAATAGCTGCGCTGCCGCATCGCAAGGTCGAAATTCTCCCAGACCAGCGGCACGAAATCCAGACCCGCCGAGCGCGCGGCGGCGCGCGTCGCGATGCCGCAATCGGCCTGGCCGGCGCGGACGATCTCGGCGAGATCCGGCCCGGTCAAAGCCGGCGGCTCGACCCGGCGCAGATCGCGCGTCGAGGCGCCGGCACGCTTCAACAGCACGTCGAGCAGCATCTGCGCGCCGGTGCCCTGCTGCCGCATCGCCATCCTGGCGCCGAGCGCGAGCACGTCGGTCAGGCCGTGCAGCTGCTTGGGATTGCCCTGCGGCAGCACGAGCCCCTGCTCGCGGCGCACGAATGCGACCAGCACCGCATCATGCAGGTCGGGCGCCGCGCGCAGCGCTTCGACGCTGGCATCGCCCGCGAGATCGCCGGCAGCATCCAGGCCGTGGAAGTGCACCGCCGCCGCCATCACCTCGTTGCGCTGCAGGCGCTCGAGCCCGCGCATGCTGCCCTCGCTCATCGATCCCAGGCCCGAGCCGGATTCGCGCAGGCTCCAATCCAGCAGCTCGTCCTGGCTGCCGCCCACCACCGGCGGCGGCTCCGCGATCAGCATGCCGGCCGGACGCGCGAGGCCCGACAGCACCCAGAGATCGAGCTCGTGCCGAGGGAAGAGCCATTTCCCCGTCACCTTGGTGCAGGGGATCGCGCCGGTGGTGACGAGTTCGTAGAGCTTGCGTTCGCCGAGCCGAAGATAGTCGGCGGCTTCGCTGGTCGTCAGGAATTCCATCCTGCATTCCTATGCAAATTCTTGCTTCTTTTTGACGTTCGACGCAGGTGGAATCTGCACTTCAATTGTCGTGTGAGCGGGAACCATGCCCGATCATCTCGCTGCTTTGCAACACATCCTCGCAGGCGATTCCTGCTTTGGTGAACGATCTCAACGGGTGCTGAGCCTTGCCGAAATTTCCCGATTTGGAGGACGCATCGATGCAAGCGCGTCACGAGTGCGGCGCAATCGATCATCATGATCGCGTCATAGCCAATGGGAACCTGATCCATGCGCCGCCTGTCCGTTGCATTCGCGCTCCTCTGCGGTCTCACCGCGGGCGTTGTGGCGTCATCCGCGGAGGACCACGCGATCGTGCTGGCCTCGACCACAGCGACACAGGAGTCCGGCCTGCTCGACAATCTGCTGCCGATCTTCCGCGACAAGACCGGCATCGAGGTGACCGTGATCGCGCGGCGCGCCGACGAGGTGCTCAATGGGCCGCGAAGAGGCGAGGCCGACGTCGTGCTGATGCATGCGCGGCCGCAGGAGGAGAAATTCGTCGCCGACGGATTTGGCGTGAAGCGTTTCGACGTGATGTACAACGACTATGTGCTGATCGGGCCGAAGAGCGATCCGGCGGGCGTGAAGGGCAAGGACATCGTGACGGCGCTGAAGGCGATCGAAGCCAAGGGCGCGCCGTTCGTGACGCGGGGCGATCGCTCGGGCACCCACGCCGCAGAGCTCGCGCTCTGGATCGTCGCCGGCATCGACATCGCGAGCGCCAAGGGCGCCTGGTATCGCGAGGCGGAGCGCGGCATGGCCTCGGCTCTCGACGCCGCGCGCGCCGCGAATGCCTATGTGCTGTCGGATCGCGGCAGCTGGATTTCGTTCAGGGACCGCGGCGATCTCGACATCGTCGTCGAAGGCGACCGGCGGCTGCTCAATCAGTATGGCGTGATGCTGGTGAATCCCGAGAAGTTTCCGAACGTGAAGAAGGATCTCGCGCAGACCTTCATCGATTGGCTGACCTCGCCGGAGGGGCAGGCGGCGATCGCCGCCTACAAGGTCGACGGGCAGCAGCTGTTCTTTCCGAACTCGGACAGGTCCGGCGGCTGACGGCCCGCAGTCCCGGCGGTTGCCAAAGCAGCCGATGCATGGTCCACCATGGCGCATGACCCAGCGCCTGCCATCCTCGCTCACGCCGCTCGAGATCGCGCTCGCCGCGTTGCTGAACGGGCTCGAGCCGCTTGCACCGGTGGAGTTGCCGCTGTCGGACGCGGCCGGCTGCATCGCGGCGGGCACTCCGCTATTTGCGGCCCATCCGCCGCACGACATTGCCGCCACGGACGGCTGGGCGCTCCGTGCCAATGATCTCGTCGGCGCGTCCTCTTATTCGCCGCTGCCCTTGACGAAAGAGCCGCAATGGGTCGAGGCCGGCGAAGCGATGCCGGCAGGATGCGACTGTGTGCTCGATGCCGACGCGGTGGAGGTATCGGGCCCGCTCGTGCAGGTGCTGGCGGAGGGCGTGCCGGGGCAGGGCGTCAGGCGCGCCGGCGGCGACATCGGAGAACATACGGCCGTTGTGGTCGCGGGGCGCCCGGTCACCCCCGCCACTCTGTTGCTCGCGCGCGTTGCAGGTGTCGGGAAGCTGAGCGTGCGCCGACCGCGGCTGCGTCTCGTCAATGTGCCCGGTGCGACGGCGACGACGCATTTGATTGCCGAGATCGCGCGTGCCGCGGGACTGCATGTTGAGATGCATGAAGCCGGTGCGCGTGCTGCTGCATCGATCGCGGAGGCCGTCACCGATGACGCCTGCGATCTCGTCGTGACGATCGGCGGCAGCGGTGTCGGCCGCCACGACGCAGCCGTCACGGCGCTGGCCGAGCGCGGCGAGGTGCTTGCTCATGGTCTCGCGCTTCGGCCCGGGCTCACCGCCGCGGTTGCGCGCCTCGGCAATGTTCCCGCCGTCGCCTTGCCCGGCTCGCCCGATGCAGCGCTCGCGGCCTGGCTCGCGCTCGTGCTGCCGCTCGTCGATCGCCTGTCGGCGCGACAACGGCGACGTCAGATCACCTTGCCGCTATCACGCAAGATTGCCTCCAGCGTCGGCATCGCCGAGATCGCGCTGCTGGCTGAGGAACACAAGACGTGGAGGCCGCTTGCCGTGGGCGAATGGCCGTTTCAGGCGATGGCCGGCGCGGATGCCTGGTTGCTCATATCAGGCAATCACGAGGGATTTGCGGCAGGTGAGCCCGTCGATGCCTATCTGATGCGGGAGTGATATGGGTTCCGGCATGACGATGATCCCGAAGCCACCAGACCGCAGCGCGCTCGAACAGGAGCAGTTCCTCAAGATCCTCTCGCGCGAGGAGGCGCTGGCGCGCTTCGAGGCGGCGCTGTTCCCGCGCGCGCTGCCGTGCGAAACGCGCAAGCTTGGTGCTGCGCTTGGCGCGGCGCTCGCCGAAGACGTCACGGCGCCTATCGATGTTCCCCCGTTCGACCGTTCCAATGTCGACGGCTTTGCCGTGCGTTCGGGGGATCTCGTTGCGGCCGGCGAAGGCAAGCCGGTGCGTCTTGGGCTGAACGGCGAAACCATCCACTGCGGCACCGCGCCGGCGCTGCAAGTGGCGGCTGGAACCGCAACGGCGATTGCCACCGGCGGCCCGCTGCCGCGTGGCGCCGATGCCGTCGTCATGGTCGAGCACACCCAGCCGGCGGGGGCGGATGCCATCGAGGTTCGTCGCGCCACGTCTCCCGGGCAATTCGTCTCCTATGCCGGATCCGACATCGCGCGCGGCGAGGCGCTGCTGCGTGCCGGCACCGTCATCGGCTCGCGCGAGATCGGCATGCTGGCCGCGTGCGGCATCGCCGAGGTGAAGGTCGCGCGCAAGCCACGTGTGGCCGTGATCTCGACCGGCGATGAATTGGTGCAGCCGGGCCAGAGGCTCGCGCCTGCCGGGATCTACGACACCAACGGCGCCATCGTCGCGGCCGCGATCGACGAGAACGGCGGCGAGGCGATCTTCCTGGGCGCGATTCCCGACGATGAAGCCAAGCTCGAAGCTGCCATGCGTGCCGCGCTCGCCGATGCCGACATGCTGGTGCTGTCAGGCGGCACGTCCAAAGGCGCGGGCGACCTGTCCCATCGCATCATCGGCCGGCTCGGCGCGCCCGGCATCATCGCGCATGGCGTTGCGCTCAAGCCCGGCAAGCCGCTGTGTCTTGCGGTGTGCGACGGCAGACCGGTGGTGATCCTGCCGGGCTTTCCGACCTCGGCGATGTTCACCTTCCACGACATGATCGTGCCGGTGCTGCGCAAGCTGGCCGGCCTGCCGCCGCGCGCCGATGCCAAGGTCAACGCGACCGTGCCGGTGCGCATTGCGTCCGAGCTCGGCCGCACCGAATTCGTCATGGTCTCGCTGGTCGAGGGCAGGGATGGCCTGATCGCCTATCCCTCCGGCAAGGGGTCTGGCGCGATTACGTCCTTCGCGCAGGCCGATGGTTTCCTGCGCATCGATGCGCTCGCCGACCAGATGCCGGCCGGGACCGAAGCCGAGGTGACGCTGTTCACACCTCATGTGCGGGTCCCCGATGTCGTCATCGTCGGCAGCCATTGCACAGGTCTGGATCTTGTCACGGCGCAGCTTGCGCATGCGGGCCTCGCCGTGCGCTCGATCGCGGTCGGCAGCCTCGGTGGGCTTGCCGCGGCGAAGCGGGGTGAATGCGATCTCGCGCCGATCCATCTGTTCGACGACAAGAGCGAGACCTACAATTCGCCCTATCTCGTCGAGGGGCTCGAACTCGTGCCCGGCTGGCGGCGGATGCAGGGCATCGTCTACCGCAAATGCGACAGGCGTTTCGACGGCCTCGATGCGAAGCAGGCCGTCGCTGCCGCGCTCGCTGATCCGGCCTGCATCATGGTCAACCGCAATCAGGGTGCCGGCACGCGCATCCTGATCGACCGGCTGCTCGGCGGGGCGCGGCCGGAAGGCTATTGGAACCAGCCGCGGTCGCACAACGCAGTCGCGGCGGCCGTCGCGCAGCACCGCGCCGACTGGGGCATGACCATTGCGCCGGTCGCCCACGCGGTCGGCCTCGGTTTCATTCCGTTCGCGGAAGAGCATTATGACTTCGCGCTGGTGACGGCGCGCAAACAGCGTCCGGCCGTGCAGGCTTTTCTCGATGCCCTTGGTTCGGACGAGGCGCGCACAGCGCTGGAGCGGGCTGGATTTCGACCTGCTTAGAATGTCCTCGCGCCGTTCGAGCGCGCGCACCGGGCTTTCGCTACGATACCGGGTCAGTGCCGCTGGCGGCTTGATCGACCTGCTCGCGCCTGCGCTGCCGCTCTTCGGCTTCCGCCAGCGCGCGCTGTGCGGCGGGTGGCAACGGCTTTGGATCCTGCGGGACCTCGACGGTGTCAGGCTTGCTCAGCTGCTTCGTGCGATCGATCACGTCCGAAACATCGAACGCGACGTCGACGACATCGAAAATGATGTCCAAGAGAGAGTCGGCCATGGCTCATCCGGGGCAGCGTCCCAATATTGGTCGTTGCCTTCCTTGGTCCGGTTCACCGGCCAGGAGAGACCCTCAGGCCGCGTCGTCCAGCGCGGCCAACCGCTCGGCTTCGGCGATGTCCTCGACCGTGTTGGCGTTGAAGAACGGATCGAGCGGCTCGGCCGGCCACGTCACGGTTGCGAGTGGATAGCGTGCGGTCCAGCGGTCGATCTTGCGGAGGTCTTCGACGACCAGCGCGTGACGCAGCTCGCCGCGCAAGGCGACCCGCCACAGGCCGATCACGGGATGCGACTGCTCGCCGGATGCGGCGACCGCGAGCTGCGCGTTCTCGCGCCGGCGTGCGTCATGCAGCCGGGCCACCAGATCGCGCGGCAGGAACGGGCAATCGCCGGCGGCGCTGAGCACCCAGTCGACGTCCGGCCGGTTCGCCGCGGTCCAATCGAGCGCGGCCAAAATGCCGGCGAGCGGGCCGGGAAAGCCGGGCACGTCGTCGGGGACGACCTGCAGGCCGAAGGAAGCGAAGCGCGCGGGCTCTCCGTTGGCATTCAGGATCAGTCCGGTGCATTGAGGTTTCAGGCGCGCGATCACGCGCTCCAAAATGGTGCGGCCGCCGATGGTGCGCATCGGCTTGTCGCCGCCACCCATGCGCCGCGCGAGGCCGCCGGCGAGCAGCACGCCAAGAGTTGGCGGAATAGTCGTGGTTGGAAATTCAGTCGTCACCACCTTCACCCTTGCGCTTGTGCTTGGCCGATTCCTCCTCGACGTAAGCGAGGTCCTGGTCGTAGACGATGCGCTCTTCGCCCGCGAGGACGATGAAGCGCTTGCCGCGGGTGCGGCCGACCAGCGTCAGCCCGACCTGGCGCGCGAGATCGACGCCCCAGGCGGTGAAGCCGGAGCGCGACACCAGGATCGGAATGCCCATGCGAACCGTCTTGATCACCATCTCCGAGGTGAGGCGCCCCGTGGTGTAGAGGATCTTGTCGGAAGCATCGACGCGGTGGCGATACATCCAGCCCGCAATCTTGTCGACGGCGTTGTGACGCCCGACATCCTCGGTGTAGCAGAGCGGGGTGCCCTCCTTGCACAGCACGCAGCCGTGGATCGCGCCGGCCTCGAGATAGAGCGAGGGCATGGTGTTGATGGTCTGCGTCATCTGGTACAGCCAGGATGTGCGCAGCTCCGCCTTCGGCAGCGCGACGCTCTCGACGGCCTCCAGCAGGTCGCCGAAAGCCGTGCCCTGCGCGCAGCCCGAAGTCTGCGTGCGCTTCTTCAGCTTGGCTTCGAAATTGGTGTGATGCTCGGTGCGCACCACGACCACTTGGAGATCGTCGTCGTATTCGACCTCGGTGACGGCGTCATTATATTTCAGCATGTTCTGGTTCAGCAGATAGCCGAGCGCCAGATATTCGGGGTAGTCGCCGATCGTCATCATGGTGACGATCTCCTGGGAGTTCAAATAGAGCGTCAGCGGCCGCTCCATCGGCACCTTGATCTCGACCCTGGCGCCGGTCTGGTCGGTCCCGGTCACGCTCTGGGTCAGGCGCGGGTCGTCCGGGTCAGGGATGATCAGGGGCACCGGGGCTTTGTCCATTTGCATCATGGCGGCGAGGTTAGCATGACATTCGGGCCAAGCCGATATAAGCATGGCGGCGAAAGAGCGAAATGCTGCCTCGGCGTCATTGCGAGCGCAGCGAAGCAATCCAGAAATACATCCGCGGAGATGGTCTGGATTACTTCGCCGCACTCGCAATGACGGGGTGGAGCCGGAGGTTCCGTCAGCGGTCGTTGGTTGCGAAAAGAGAGCTGGAATGAAAGTTATCGGCCTTGCAGGCTGGAGCGGTGCGGGCAAGACCACGCTGTTGGCGCGGCTGATCCCGCATTTCAACGCGCAAGGCCTGCGCGTCTCGGTGATCAAGCATGCGCACCACCAGTTCGACGTCGACGTGCCCGGCAAGGATTCCTGGCGCCATCGCGAGGCCGGCGCCTCCGAGGTGCTGGTGGCGTCGTCGAACCGCTGGGCCCTGATGCACGAATTGCGCGGGGCGGCGGAGCCGCGGCTGCCGGAACTGTTGGGCAAGCTGTCCGCGGTCGATCTCGTCGTGGTCGAGGGTTTCAAGCGCGAGCCGCATCGCAAGATCGAGGTGCATCGCGCGGCGAACGGCAAACCGCTGCTGTTTCCCGACGATCCCGGCATTGCCGGCATCGCGGCCGACACCGCCATTGACACCCGGCTGCCGACTGTCCATCTCGACGACATCGAGGCGGCCGCGGCGTTGCTGCTGCGCGCGGCGATGCCGGTCGAGGAAGCGGTTGCGAAGAGCGCCGCGATACGCTGACGAGGCACCATGGCGCAACTCTCGGACGATTGCTTTGCCTTCGGCGGCCCGATGATGTCGGTCGACGAGGCCGTTGGTCTCATCACGACGCGCGTCAACGCGATCGCCGATCTGGAGACGGTGTCTCTCGTCGATGCAGACGGTCGCGTGCTGGCGCGCGATGTCGCGGCGCCGCTGCCGCTGCCGCCCTTCACCAACTCGGCCGTCGACGGCTATGCCGTGCGCAATGCCGATGTTCCCGATCGCGCCGAGCAAGCGCTCCCGCTTGACGGTCGCATCCCGGCCGGCGGGCTCGCGCAGGCACCGATCAAGCCCGGCCACACCGCGCGCATCTTCACGGGCGCGCCGATGCCGCCGGAGGCCGAAACCGTCTTCATGCAGGAGGACGTCCGCATCGACGATTCCGGTCGGATCGTGCTGCCGCCGGGGCTGAAGCCGGGCGCGAATGTGCGCCCCGCCGGCGAGGACATCCCTCAGGGACAGATCGCGCTGCACGCCGGCCAGCGCCTGCGGCCGCAGCATGTTGCTCTCGCCGCCGCGTTCGGCCTCACAAGACTGGACGTCGTCCGGCGCATCCGTGTCGCCGTGTTCTCGACCGGTGACGAGCTGGCGTCCCCCGGCGAGACACGCGCCGCCGCGCAGCTGTTCGATTCCAACCGCTTCATGCTGATGGCGATGCTGCGCCGTCTCGGCTGCGAGGTCAGCGATCTCGGCATTCTCCGCGACGAGCGGACTTCGCTCGCGAACGGCTTGAAGCAGGTTGCAGGGCGCCACGATCTGGTCCTCACCACCGGCGGCGTCTCGACCGGCGAGGAGGACCACGTCAAGGCCGCGGTCGAGAGCATCGGCTCGCTGGTGCTGTGGCGGATGGCGATCAAGCCCGGCCGGCCGGTGGCGATGGGCATCATCGACGGCACGCCGCTGATCGGACTGCCCGGCAATCCCGTCGCGAGCTTCGTGACGTTCGTCCACGTGGTGCGGCCGACGGTGCTGGCGCTGGCGGGCGGCCTGCCGGAGCCGTTGACACCGATCCCGTTGCGCGCGGCGTTTACCTACAAGAAGAAGGCAGGTCGGCGCGAATACGTTCGTGTATCCCTGCGGCGTGCGCAGGACGGCCGGCTCGAGGCCATCAAGTTTCCACGCGAAGGGGCGGGGCTGCTGTCCTCGCTGGTCGAGACTGATGGCCTGGTCGAGCTCGGTGAGAGCGTCACGGGCGTTGAGCCGGGGCACAGCGTAGGTTTCTTGTCCTATGCCGATCTGCTCTGAGCGGCTGCGTTGACGTCGTTGCCTCACCTCGCCATGTTGCGCCCATGACCAGAACGACGCTCGACCTCACCGGACTGAAATGCCCGCTGCCTGCGCTGAAGACGCGCAAGGCGCTCAAGCCGTTGCAACCGGGCGATCAGCTCGAGGTTCACTGCACCGATCCCTTGTCGGTGATTGACATTCCGAACCTGATTCGCGAGACCGGCGACACGGTGGAGATCACCGAGCGCAACGACGCGCGCATCGTGTTCTTGATAGAAAAAGCAAATGGCTCGATAGGTGGCGCCAATGGTGCACCGCATTCGTGAGCGTTACCTCACTGATACCGACCTTTTGTCTATCGACATCGATCATGGCTTCTGCCCAAATTGACTTTCTCCGTGCAGGCGCGGAGGTTGAGTCTTGTCTGCGATACGCGGATCAACGGGCCGCTCACGAAGCCTGCACGTCGTATCGGGCATAGCGCCCCGCGCGAGGGGTTTAACACTAAGGATGCGCGTGACGATCCTGGCGCGCGTCGGATGATGGTGCGGGGCAGCAGGGGCAATTGTCTGCACCGCAGCGAGCTGAGGAACAGGATAGTAGCGGCAGGCTGCTCAGAAGGGTGGCTGAGGGGAGGAATGCATGACTGCAATCGAAGGCGCTGGGACACTTTCAGGTGCTGGCGCGGGTTTTCTTGATCGCGAGCGGACCATCGCGACCGCCGGCTTCAATCGCTGGCTGGTGCCGCCGGCGGCGCTGTGCATCCATCTCTGCATCGGCATGGCCTACGGCTTCTCGGTGTTCTGGCTGCCGCTGTCGCGCGCGATCGGTTTGACTGCGCCGAAGGCCTGTCCCGACATGTCGCTGTGGCAGGAGCTGTTCACGACCAGCTGCGACTGGAAGGTCGCCAGCATGGGATGGATGTACACCCTGTTCTTCGTGCTGCTCGGTATCGCGGCTGCGGTCTGGGGCGGCTGGCTGGAGCGCGTCGGGCCGCGCAAGGCGGGCTTCGTCTCGGCGCTCTGCTGGTGCGGCGGTCTCTTCCTCGGTGCGATCGGCATCTACACCCATCAGCTTTGGCTGTTGTGGCTGGGTTCGGGCGTGATCGGCGGTATCGGTCTCGGCCTCGGCTACATCTCCCCGGTGTCGACGCTCGTCAAATGGTTCCCCGATCGTCGCGGCATGGCGACCGGCATGGCGATCATGGGCTTCGGCGGTGGCGCCATGATCGGCGCGCCGCTGGCGAACCTGCTGATGAACTACTTCAAGAGCCCGACCTCGGTCGGCGTCTGGGAAACCTTCGTCGCGATGGGCGTCATCTACTTCGTGTTCATGATGATCGGCGCGTTCCGCTATCGCCTGCCGCCGCCCGGCTGGCAGCCCGAGGGCTGGACCCCGCCGGTCAAGGCCAACGCGATGATTTCGAAGAACAACGTCCATCTCAACGACGCGCACAAGACGCCGCAGTTCTGGCTGATCTGGTGGGTGCTCTGCCTGAACGTCTCGGCGGGTATCGGCGTGATCGGTATGGCCTCGCCGATGCTTCAGGAGATCTTCGCGGGCAAGCTGATCGGCCTGCCTGATGTCGGCTTCAACGCGCTCGATGCCGGACAGAAGGCGCAGATCGCCGCGATCGCCGCGGGCTTCGCTGGATTGCTGTCGCTGTTCAACATCGGCGGCCGCTTCTTCTGGGCTTCGTTGTCGGACAAGATCGGACGGAAGAACACCTACTACACGTTCTTCATCCTCGGCATCGCGCTCTACGCGCTGGCGCCGACCTTCGCGGCGATGGGCTCGAAGCTGCTGTTCGTGCTCGGCTTCGGCATCATCCTGTCGATGTATGGCGGCGGCTTCGCCACCGTGCCGGCCTATCTCGCCGACATGTTCGGTACCCAGTTCGTCGGCGCCATCCACGGGCGGCTGCTGACGGCGTGGTCGACGGCGGGCATCATCGGCCCCGTCGTGGTGAACTACATCCGCGAGTTCCAGCTCGCGGCCGGCGTGCCGCGCGACCAGCTCTACAACACCACCATGTACATCCTCTGCGCGATGCTGATCGCGGGCCTGATCTGCAACTACCTGATCAAGCCGGTCGATTCGAAGTGGCACATGAAGGAGGCCGATGTCGCCAAGCTGCAGGCGGCGAGCGCCAGCGCTGCAGCCGCGGGGCCGCACGGCTCTTACGGTATCGGCTTTGGCGGCCTCGACGCAAAGGCGGCGATGTTCTGGGCCTTCGTCGGCATTCCCCTGGCTTGGGGAGTCTGGAAGACGCTGGAGAGCGCGGTCAAGATTTTCTGATCGCAGTCGACACGGTCGCGGGATGCCGATGGTCGGCGTCCCGCGACATTCGTCTTTCAAGAATCATCGAGAATGGGACCTAGGGGGATTTTCATGTTTCGCACTCGTATCTGCCTCGCCGCCATGCTGCTGGCCGCGGGCCTCCACACCGCATCTGCACAGACCGCGCCCGCTGCACCCGCTGCTACGACCGAGGCCAAGCCGGGAAAGATCAAGCTCTCCATGCAAAAGCTGAAGGACATGAAGGCCAAGTGGGCGGCCAACAAGCCGAAGCTGAAGGCCTGCCGCGCCGAGGTGAAGTCCAAGGGCCTCGCTGGCGACGACCGCTGGTTCTACATCGAAGAGTGCATGAACAAGAGCTGAGAAGGGGCACTATCCCGTTCGATGGGGGCATGGGGCTCGTTGGCCGCGTGCCCCTTAAACGCTTATTGGAACGCCAGAATTTTCTTGGCATCTGGTATGCCAACGGCTAAGGTTGGACTTGTTCTAAAGAAGGGCTACGAGATTCATCGATGAGCCATGACGTGCATCAGGTCCGCTCGTTCGAACACCCGGGCGAGGGACGCAAGCGAGCCAAGGCCACGCCCAAGGGGCGCCAGGTCGACCCCACCGCCGCGCACGAGATCGAACAACTGCTCGGCGACAGGCCGCGGCGGCGCGATCTCCTGATCGAATATCTGCACCTGATCCAGGACAAATATCACCAGATCTCGGCCGCGCATCTCGCCGCGCTCGCCGACGAGATGAAGCTCGCCTTCGCCGAAGTGTTCGAGACCGCGACGTTCTACGCGCATTTCGACGTGGTGAAGGAGGGCGAGCCCGACATCGCGCCGCTGACGATCCGCGTCTGCGACTCCCTGACCTGTGCGATGCTCGGCGGCGAGAAGCTGCTCGAGGATCTGCAAAGTGCTGGCGGTCCCGGCATCCGTGTCGTCCGGGCACCCTGCGTCGGCCGCTGCGACACTGCGCCTGCCGCGGAAGTCGGGCACAATTTCGTCGATCACGCGACCGTCTCCAACGTGATGGCGGCCGCGAAGGCCGGTGATACCCACGCCCATCTGCCCAAATATATCGGCTACGACGCCTATCTCGCCGATGGGGGCTACAAGTTGCTGGGTCGCCTGCGCTCGGGAGAACTGTCGACCGACGATCTCCTGAAGGCGCTCGACAACGCTTCGCTGCGCGGCCTCGGCGGCGCCGGCTTCCCCACGGGCCGTAAATGGCGCGCCGTGCTCGGCGAGCCCGGTCCGCGGCTGATGGCGATCAACGGCGACGAGGGCGAGCCCGGCACGTTCAAGGACCGGGTCTATCTCGAAAGCGATCCGCACCGCTTCATCGAAGGCATGCTGATCGGCGCGCATGTGGTGCAGGCCTCCGATGTCTACATCTATCTGCGCGACGAATATCCGGCCTCGCGCGAGATCCTGGAGCGCGAGATCGCGAAGCTCCCGCCGGGCGGTCCGACGTTGCACATGCGCCGCGGCGCCGGCGCCTATATCTGCGGCGAGGAATCCTCGCTGCTGGAAAGCATCGAGGGCAAGCGCGGCCTGCCCCGGCACAAGCCGCCTTACCCGTTCCAGGTCGGCCTGTTCGGCCTGCCGACACTGATCAACAACATCGAGACGCTGTGGTGGGTGCGCGACATCGTCGAGAAGGGCGCCGAGTGGTGGAAGGGCCATGGCCGTCATGAACGGCATGGCCTGCGCAGCTTCTCGGTCTCGGGCCGCGTGAAAAATCCCGGCATGAAGCTGGCGCCAGCCGGAATCACCATTCGCGAGCTGATCGACGAATGTTGCGGCGGCATGGCCGACGGCCATCAGTTCTATGCTTACCTGCCGGGCGGTGCGTCCGGCGGCATCCTGCCGGCGTCGATGGACGACATTCCGCTCGATTTCGGCACGCTGGAGAAATACGGCTGCTTCATCGGATCGGCCGCGATCGTGGTCCTGTCGCAGAAGGATAGCGTGCGCGCGGCGGCGCTGAACCTGATGAAATTCTTCGAGGACGAGAGTTGCGGCCAGTGCACGCCGTGCCGCGTCGGAACCCAGAAAGCGGCGCAGCTGATGCAGAAGCCGGTCTGGAACCGCGCTCTCCTGGAGGAATTGAGCCAGGCGATGCGCGATGCCTCGATCTGCGGGCTTGGACAGGCGGCATCGAATCCGCTGGCCACCGTGATCAAATATTTCCCTGACGAGTTCAAGGAAGCGGCCGAATGACCAAGATTACGTTCGAGCTCGACGGCAAGCAGGTCGAAGCCAAACCCGGCGAGACCATCTGGCAAGTCGCCAAGCGGCAGGGGCGGGACATTCCGCATCTCTGTTATTCGCCGGCGCCCGACTATCGCCCGGACGGCAATTGCCGCGCCTGCATGGTCGAGATCGAGGGCGAACGCGTGCTCGCTGCATCCTGCAAGCGCACGCCGTCGGTCGGCATGAAGGTCAAGACCGAGAGCGCGCGCGCGACGGCTGCGCAGAAGATGGTGATGGAGCTGCTCGTCGCCGACCAGCCGGCGCGCGAGACCTCGCACGATCCGGATTCGAAGTTCTGGCACTGGGCCGAGGCGACCGGCGTCACCGAGAGCCGCTTCCCCGCCGCCGAGCGCTGGGCGACCGACGCCAGCCATCCGGCGATGCGCGTCAACCTCGATGCCTGCATCCAGTGCGGCCTGTGCGTGCGCGCCTGCCGCGAGGTCCAGGTCAACGACGTCATCGGCATGGCCTATCGCAGCCACGGCTCGAAGATCGTGTTCGATTTCGACGATCCCATGGGCGAGTCCACGTGCGTCGCTTGCGGTGAATGCGTGCAGGCCTGCCCGACCGGCGCCCTGATGCCGGCCGTGATGCTGGACGACAAGCAGACCCGCGTGACTTACGCGGACAAGAAGGTGGACTCGCTCTGCCCGTTCTGCGGCGTCGGCTGCCAGGTGACCTACGAGGTCAGGGACGAGAAGGTGATCTATGCGGAAGGCCGGGACGGCCCCGCCAATCACAATCGTCTTTGCGTCAAGGGCCGCTTCGGCTTCGACTACATCCACCATCCGCATCGCCTGACGAAGCCGCTGGTGCGGCTGCCGAATGCGAAGAAGGATGCCAACGACCAGGTCGATCCGGCCAATCCCTTCACCCATTTCCGCGAAGCGAGCTGGGAAGAAGCGCTCGACATCGCCGCCAAGGGCCTCGTCAAGATCCGCGACGAGAAGGGCGTGAAGGCGCTGGCCGGCTTCGGTTCGGCCAAGGGCTCGAACGAAGAGGCTTATTTGTTCCAGAAGCTGGTGCGCACCGGCTTCGGCTCGAACAATGTCGATCATTGCACCCGTCTATGCCACGCCTCTTCGGTGGCGGCGCTGTTCGAAGGCCTGAGCTCGGGCGCGGTGTCGGCGCCGTTCGCAGCTGCGATGGATGCCGAAGTGATCATCGTGATCGGCGCCAATCCGACCGTGAACCACCCGGTCGCCGCGACCTTCATCAAGAACGCCGTGAAGCAAAACGGCGCAAAACTGTTCGTGATGGATCCGCGCCGGCAGACGCTGTCGCGGCACGCGACCAAGCATCTGCAGTTCAAGCCCGGCTCAGACGTCGCCATGCTGAACGCGATGATCAACACGATCATCACCGAAGGCCTGACCGACGACCAGTACATCGCCGGCTACACCGAAGGCTTCGAGGACCTCAAGGAGAAGATCAAGGAATTCACGCCGGAGAAGATGGAGGCGATCTGCGGCATCCCGGCGCAGACGCTGCGCGAAGTGGCGCGCACCTATGCGCGGGCAAAATCCTCAATCATCTTCTGGGGCATGGGCATCAGCCAGCATGTCCACGGCACCGACAACGCGCGCTGCCTGATCGCGCTGGCGCTGATCACCGGCCAGGTCGGCCGTCCCGGCACCGGCCTGCATCCGCTGCGTGGCCAGAACAACGTGCAAGGAGCGTCCGACGCCGGCCTGATCCCGATGTTCCTGCCGGATTATCAGCCCGTCGGCCGCGACGATCTGCGCGGCAGCTTCGAAAAACTCTGGCAGCAGGATCTCGATCCCGTCCGCGGCCTGACCGTGGTCGAGATCATGAACGCGATCCATGCCGGCGAGATCAAGGGCATGTATATCGAGGGCGAGAACCCCGCGATGTCCGATCCGGATCTGCAGCACGCGCGACACGCGCTCGCCATGCTCGATCATCTCGTGGTGCAGGATCTCTTCGTCACCGAGACCGCGTTCCACGCCGACGTGATCCTGCCGGCCTCGGCGTTCGCAGAGAAGGAGGGCTCCTTCACCAATACCGATCGCCGCGTGCAGCTCGCGCGCCAGGTGATCAAGCCGCCGGGCGATGCGCGGCAGGATCTCTGGATCATCCAGGAGATCGGCAAGCGCATGGGCCTGCCGTGGAATTATGCCGGCCCCGGCGACGTCTTCACCGAAATGGCGCAGCTGATGCCGTCGCTGAAGAACATCACCTGGGAGCGGCTGGTGCGTGAAGGCGCAGTCACCTATCCGGTCGATGCTCCGGACAAGCCCGGCAACGAGATCATCTTCACCACGGGCTTCCCGACCGCGAGCGGCCGCGGCAAGATCGTGCCGGCCAAGGTGATCCCGCCGGACGAGATTCCGGACGACGAATATCCCATGGTGCTGTCGACCGGCCGCGTGCTGGAGCACTGGCACACCGGCTCGATGACGCGCCGCGCCCAGGTGCTCGACCAGATCGAGCCCGAGGCGGTGGCCTTCATGTCGCCGAAGGACATGCGCAAGAAGAAGCTCGCGCCCGGCGATTTCATTCGCCTGGAGACCCGCCGCGGCGCGGTCGAGGTCAAGGTGCGCTCCGATCGCGACGTGCCGGAGAACATGGTGTTCATGCCGTTCTGCTACGCGGAGGCGGCGGCGAACCTGCTCACCAATCCGGCGCTCGATCCGTTCGGCAAGATCCCCGAGTTCAAGTTCTGCGCGGCCAGGGCCGAGCGGGCGGAGATGCGGGACGCGGCGGAGTAGGGGAAGGCGTTAGTTGGCGGCTCGGTGCCGCCAACCAACTGGCGTCGTCCCGGCGAACGCCGGGACCCATACTGCGTGATCTCGCGGTTGTGGACGGTCTTGGTCCCGAACAATTGGTCTTCGCAAAACTACTTCCTGTAGTTATGGGTCCCCGCGTGCGCGGGGACGACGCCGAGGGCGCGGTGGGCAAATGTGCCCACGTCGTCATTGCTTCGCAGCGAAGCAATCCAGAATCCCTCCGCGGAGACAGTCTGGATTGTTTCGCCGCTTCGCTCCCCGCGATGACGATGGTAGACATCAGCTATGTCCAAAGTCACTCCAGCCACCCGCGCGCTCACCGCCGCAGGTGTCGCCTTCACCGTCCACGCCTACGACTACGATCCTGACGCCGAGAGCATCGGCCTCCAGGCCGCCGCCGCGCTCGGTGAAGACCCGCGGCGCGTCCTCAAGACGCTGATGGCGCTGGTCGACGGCAAGCCGGTCTGCGTCGTCGTTCCGTCCGACCAGGAAGTCTCGATGAAGAAGCTCGCGGCGGCCGCGGGCGGCAAGTCGGCGCAGATGATGAAGCCGGCCGAGGCCGAGCGTGTCACCGGCTACAAGGTCGGCGGCATCAGCCCGTTCGGGCAGCGCAAGCAGGTGCAAAGCGTGATCGAGCAGAGCGCGCTCGCGCATGATCTCGTCTATCTCAATGGTGGCCAGCGCGGCCTGCAGGTGCGGCTCAAGCCTGCCGATGTAAGGGACGTCGTCAAAGCGGTCGTCGCGGACGTGCTGGCCTGAGGCGGGTCGCGCCTACTGCTTCTGCAACAGTTTCAGCCGGCAGCGCAGCGCCTCGCGGATATGGGCGCGTGCGAGCTGCTCCGCCTTGTCGCCGTCGCGTGCTGCGATGGCCTCGATGATGGCCTGGTGCTCGCCATGGCTGGTCGAAGGGCGACCCGATACGGTGAAGGTGGTCGGACCGAGCAGGGCGATCCAGTCCTGTAATTCGCGCGAGGCGTTGTCGAGATAGCGGTTGCGCGCGGCGCGGCAGATCGCCTCGTGGAAGGCGCGGTTCAGCCTTGCCATGTCTCCTGCCATCTCCGCGGCGTTGGTCTCGGAGGCCTCGACGAAGGCCTGCTCGATATCGCTGAGCGCGTCGATCTCCGGCGTCGAGGCATGTTCGGCGGCGAGGCGCGCGGCGGCGCCTTCCATGATCTCGCGCATGGCGTAGAGCTCGAGCACCTCCGAGATGTCGAGGTTGCGGACGATCACGCCGCGGCCGCCGGCGGGCTCGACAAAGCCGCGTGCGGCGAGCCGGCCCAACGCTTCGCGAACCGGCGTGCGGCTGACCTTCAGCCGCTGGGCGACCTCTTCCTCGCGCAATCGGTCGCCGGCACGGTAGCTGCCGGCCTGGAGCGCCTCGCAGAGCGAGCGGAACACTGCTTCACCCAGCGCGACGCCCCCGCCACGCGTGATTGATCCGCCTGCCTTTGCCGGTCGTCTGGCCATTTGTCCTCGGAACGCAAAGTGCATCCTGCCCATGCGAAGATGGCGCTTGTCCCGCCAACGTATATCTTTGTATACAAAGGTACGCAATGGCGGCCTGGTTGACCGCAGCCGCCGGCGCGCAGAATATTTCCAACTTCGTCGCATCGGGCAGACGGCATGAGCAGCAAATACGACGTGCTGGTGATCGGCGGCGGCAACGCGGCGCTGTGCGCGGCGATCGCGGCGCGGCGCAGCGGCGCGTCAGTGCTGGTGCTCGAAGGCGCGCCAAAGTTCTACCGTGGTGGCAACACGCGCCATACCCGCAACATGCGCTGCGCCCATGACGCGGCGACCGAAATCCTCACCGGCCCTTACACCGAAGAGGAGTTTTGGGAGGATCTGCTGCGCGTCACCGGCGGGCAGACCGACGAGGTGCTCGCCCGGCATATGATCCGGGAGTCCAAGGACATCCTGAACTGGATCGTGGAGCAGGGCGTGCGTTGGCAGCCCTCGCTCGGCGGCACGCTGAGCCTCGGCCGCACCAATTCCTTCTTCCTCGGCGGCGGCCGCGCGATGCTGAACGCGCTGTACCTGACCGCGGAGCGGCTCGGTGTCGACGTCGAATACGATGCCGAGGTCACCGATCTCGTGATCGAGGACGGCATGTTCCTGGCCGCGCGCCTCAAGCGGCCGGTCAAGGGTGCGACCGAGATCCGCGCGACCTCGCTGGTCGCTGCCGCCGGCGGGTTCGAGGCCAACATCGAATGGCTGAAGCAATATTGGGGCGAGGCCGCCGACAATTTCCTGATCCGCGGCACGCCCTACAACCGCGGATCGATCCTGAAGATGCTGCTCGACAAGGGCGTGCAGGAGGTCGGCGATCCCACCCAGTGTCATGCGGTCGCGATCGACGCCCGCGCGCCGAAATTCGACGGCGGGATCATCACGCGGCACGACTCCGTCGTGTTCGGCATCGTCGTCAACAAGCACGCGCAGCGATTCTACGACGAAGGCGAGGACATCTGGCCGAAGCGCTATGCGATCTGGGGCCGGCTGGTCGCGGCGCAGCCCGATCAGATCGCCTACATCATCTTCGATTCCACGGTCGTCACCAGTTTCATGCCGACCTTGTTCCCGCCGATCGCCGGGCAAACAATTGCCGAGCTTGCCGGCAAGCTCGAGCTCGATCCGGCTGCGCTGGAAAAGACCATCACAGAATTCAACGCCGCGGTGCGGCCCGGCACCTTCGACCACACCATCCTGGATGATTGCGTGACCGAGGGCATCACGCCACCCAAGACCCACTGGGCGCGCAAGATCGAGACGCCGCCTTATCTCGCTTATCCGGTGCGGCCTGGCATCACCTTCACCTATCTCGGCACGCGCGTAACCAAAGAAGCGCGGATGCTGATGGCTGACGGCAAGCCCTCCGCCAACATGTTCGCTGCCGGTGAGATCATGGCCGGCAACGTGCTCGGCAAGGGCTATGCCGCCGGCATGGGCATGACCATCGGCAGTGTGTTCGGACGGATCGCAGGCCGGGAAGCGGCACGTCATGCGAAAAACTAGAACGAAGAAAAGTCAGGGAGGAACCATGTCGCGCATTGTCATCGCTTCGCTCACGGCGCTGCTGATCGCAGGTCACGCCCACGCCGCCGAGCCGATTACCCTGCGCGACATGGGTTCGTTCCATGTCGGCGGGCGGCTTGTCGAAATCTCCGGCAAGCCCGTGAGGGAGGTCGTGTTCACGCCCGGCGGCGTGCCGGCCAAGGTCGATCCAAACGGCACCTACCAGGTCGAGCAGATGTACGTGCAATATTTCCTGCCGGCCAACGAGAAGGGCGCCTATCCGCTGCTGATGTGGCACGGCGGCGGACTGACCGGCGTCACCTACGAGACCACGCCGGACGGGCGCGAGGGTTGGCTGAACTACTTCTTGCGCAAGGGCTGGGCGGTCTACAATTCCGACGCGGTGGAGCGGGGACGCGCGGGCTGGGCGCAATACCCTGACATCTTCAAGGGCGAGCCGGTCTTCCTCACCACGGCCAATCCATTCGAGCGCTTCCGCATCGGCGAGGGTCCGGGCTCCTACGATCCCGATCCCGCCAAGCGAAAGCTGTTGCCGGGCAACCAGTTTCCGGTCGAGGGCTATGAGAACTTCGTCAAGCAGAACGTGCCGCGCTGGACCACGACGGATGACGCGACCGTCGCCGCCTATATCGCCGAGCTCGATCGTGTCGGCCCCTCGGTGATCCTGTTCCACAGCCAGGCCGGCAGCTTCGGCTTCAAGGTGGCGCAGGCCCGGCCCGACAAGGTCAAGGCGCTGATCGCGATCGAGCCGGCCGGCATCGGCGATCCCGCCAAGGCGGATGTGCTGAAGTCCATTCCGACCCTCATCATCTACGGCGACTATATCGAGCGCGATTCGCGCTGGCCCAAGATCCGCGGCAACGGTATCGCCTTTGCCGATGCCATCAAGGCGGCCGGCGGCAGCATCGACGTCGTCGACCTCCCGCAGGCCGGCATCAAGGGCAATTCGCACATGGTGATGATGGACAAGAACAACCTCGAGGTCGCCGCCCTGATCCAGAAATGGCTCGAGGGCAAAGGCCTGACGAAGTAGCGCCATGCACGGAACCAGAATTCTGGACGAAACCGACCGCCTGATGACGGTCTGCAATTCCTGCCGCTATTGCGAGGGACTTTGCGCTGTGTTTCCCGCCATGGAGATGCGCCGCGCCTTCTCCGACGGCGACCTCAATTATCTCGCCAATCTCTGCCATGGCTGCGGCGCCTGCTATGTCGACTGCCAGTTCTCCCCGCCGCACGAATTCAATGTCAACGTGCCGAAGACGCTCGCGGTCGCGCGCGCCGAATCCTATGCGGCCTATGCCTGGCCGGGCGCGCTGTCCGGCGCTTTCGCCCGCAACGGGCTCGTTATCAGCATCATCGCTGCGCTCAGCATGGCGGCCTTCATCCTCGGCTTCGCTGCCCTGAATGATCGCAACGTGCTGTTCGGTGTGCACACCGGTCCCGGTGCGTTCTACAGACTGATGCCGCACAACGCGATGGCCGCATTGTTCAGCGCTGCCTTCCTCTATGCTGTTCTTGCCCTGGTCATGAGCGTGCGCGCCTTCTGGCGCGATATCGGTCCGCCTATCGGCGGCCGCGCCGACGGCGGCTCGATCTTCCAGGCGATCCGCGACGCCGGTGAGCTGCGCTATCTCCATGGCGGCGGCGTCGGCTGCTACAACGAGGACGACAAGCCGACCGACCGGCGCAAGCTCTATCACCACCTGACGTTCTACGGCTTCATCCTGTGCTTTGCCGCGACGTCGGCGGCGACGCTTTATCACTATCTGCTCGGCCGCGAGGCGCCGTATCCGTGGTGGGACCTGCCGGTGGTGCTGGGCACGCTCGGCGGCATCGGATTGATCGTTGGCCCGATCGGTCTGTTCACGGCCAAGATGCAGCGCGATCCAGCGTTGCTCGACGAGTTCAGTTACGGCATGGATGTCGGCTTCATCGCCATGCTGTTCCTGACCGGGCTCACCGGCATGCTGCTCCTCGTCCTGCGCGAGACCGCCGCCATGGGCCCGCTGCTCGCCCTGCATCTCGGCGCGGTGTTCGCGCTGTTCGTCACCATGCCCTACGGCAAATTCGTGCACGGCATCTATCGCTTCGCTGCGCTGGTGCGCTATGCGCAGGAGCGACGGACGGCGGCGTGACGGTTAGCGGGCCCGGAAGCGCCCGTCGCGCAGGAAGGCGATGGTCTGTTCGATCGCGCCGGCGTCACGTGGAAGCCGGGTATGCGATGCCCTGATGACGATATGATCGGCCATGCCGGCCAGCATTGAGCTCTGGACCGACACCCGCCCGTCATTCGGCCTCGGCAGAATCAACAGTCCGGCGACGGGATCGATGAAACGGCTCCCCGCAATCACGCCGACGGGATAGTCCACGGCTGGCAGGGCGTCCGGCCGGGTCGCTGTCGTGAGCTCGAGCCCGGCGGGCCCATAGAATGCGCGGTAGAGCCGGGATCCGCTGAGGACATCGGCGACCTCGCTGCCGCCGTTCGGCGTACCCAGCATCACGACGCCGGCAAGCTGGGCCGGCCGGTGTCTTGCGATATAGGCGCGCGCGACGAGGCCGCCCATCGAATGCGCGACGAAGTGCAGCGGTGCGTCGCGCTCGGCGAAGCGGGCGATCGCCGGGTGGATGTCGTCAGCAAGCGCCGCGATCGGCTTCTTGCGGCTGGAATAGTCGATATTCAGCGTTGCGAAGCCGGTTGCACGGAGCGCCCGTTCCAGCCTCTTCAGGGATGCCGAGGTCCGCGCGATGCCGTGAAGCAGAACCACTCCCGGGCATCGCGCATCGCCTGATCGCGGCGCCTCGTGCATCTCTCCTACGCCACCTCGCGCTCCGGCGCTGAGGCTTGCTCGCGTGCCATCGTCGTTGCGGTGACATAGTCGGTCTTGCCCGTGCCGAGCAGCGGCACCTTGTCGACCACCATGATCGCCGCGGGCACGGTCAGCTCGGACGCGCCGATCGCCTTGGCCTGGCCCTGCATCGCGCTGCGCTCGGCACCCTTCTCCGTCGTCAGGAGCACGATGCGCTCGCCCTTGCGCTGGTCGGGGATCGACACGGCGACCGATCCGGCCTGCGGCCACAGCGTGGCCGCGATGGCTTCGACCGCGGACAGCGAGACCATCTCGCCTGCGATCTTGGCAAAGCGCTTGGCGCGGCCCTTGATGGTGATGAAGCCGGCGGCGTCGATCGCCACGATGTCGCCGGTGTCGTGCCAGCCCTCGGGAAGCTTTTCGAGCACGCCGGGATTCTCGGCCCTGAGGTAACCAAGCATCACGTTCGGCCCGCGCACCGAGAGGCGGCCTCCTTCCTCGATGCCGGGGACCGGATCGAGGCGGCTTTCCATCAGCGGCGAGAGGCGACCGACGGTACCGGGGCGATTGGCCATCGGCGTGTTCATCGCCAGCACCGGCGCCGTCTCGGTGACGCCATAGCCTTCGAGGATGCGGATGCCGTAGCGCTCCATGAACACTTGCCGGGTGCGATCCTTGACCGCTTCGGCGCCGGCGATCACGAGGCGCAGCGTGCGGAAGTCGTAGGCATGCGCCGAGCGGGCATAGCCGGTAAGGAACGTATCGGTGCCGAACAGGATGGTGGCGCCGGTCTGGTAAATCAGCTCGGGCACGATCCGGTAGTGCAGCGGCGAAGGGTACATGTAGATCGGAATGCCCGCGAGCATCGGCATCATCATTCCGCCCGTGAGGCCGAACGAGTGGAACACGGGCAGCACGTTGAACACCTTGTCATTGGCGTTGGCATCGACCCGCGCCAGCGCCTGCGCCGCGTTGGCGAGGATGTTGCGGTGGGACAGCACCACGCCCTTGGGCGTGCCTTCCGAACCCGACGTGAACAGCACGACGGCGGGATCGTTGGCCTGGCGGACGACGCGGGGCGTCGTGCCGGCGAGCAGGCCCTTGATCTTGTCGGCCAGGCCGATCGAGGCGCGGACGTCTTCGAGATAGACCACCCGCGCTTCCGCGGAGATCGCGGCCATCAGCTTGTCGAGCTTGCCCTTCTCGATGAACGCCTTCGAGGTCAGCACGGTCTTGACCTGCGCGGCCTTCATGGCGGCGAGCACGTTGACCGGGCCGGCGGAGAAGTTGAGCATCGCCGGCACCCGGCCGATGTTCTGCAGCGCCATGAAGACGACGGCGACGCCGGCGGAATTCGGCAGCAGCACGCCGACATTCTCGCCGACGGCAGTCCCGTCCTCCAGCTTGCGGCTGAGGACCTGCGCGCCGAGGATCAGCTTGCGATAGGTCAGCTTGGTGCCGAGCGCATCCTCGATGATGACCTTGCCGGTGTCGCGGTCGCGATAGGCGTGTCCGAGCGCCTCGAACAGCGAGTGGTCGAGCATGGCGTTCTTCACCATGGCATCGATCATCACGTCCTGGAGCGCGGCACCGGCGGCATTGCGGCGTGCCTTGCCCTTCAGCGCGGCATCGACCGGAAGCTTGACCGGCGGCAGGATCGTCACCGTCACCCGCGGAAACCACGAGCGCTTGATCTGGCTGGAATTGAGGTAGCTGAGATGCGAGCGCTGCGCGCCTTCGATGCGCACCGGCACGACCACGGCGTCGGCCTTGTCCGCGATCATCGCGGTGCCGTCATAGACCTTCATCAGCGAGCCGGAGACGGTGATGCGTCCTTCCGGGAAGATCACCACGGGCTCGCCGGCGGCGACGAGCTTGATCAGGTCGCGGGCGGCCAGCGGCTTGGTCGGATCCATGGTGTAGTGCTTGACGACGCGCAGGAATGGCTTGGCCCACCAGGCCTTGGCGATGCCGGTATCGACCGCGAAGCTGGCATCGATCGGCAGCACGGCGTGCAGCAGCGGACCATCGATCAGGCTGACATGGTTCGGCGCGATCAGCATCCGCGTGCCCGGGGGCGGCAGGTTTTCGAGGCCGCGGACCTCGGTGCGGAACAGCGCGCGGAACAGGAGGCCGCCGAAATCGCGCACGCCTTCCTTGCCCCATTTGGTCAGCACGAACCACACCGCGCCGAAGCTGGCGACGCCGAGGCCGAAGAAGATCCAGCCGACATGAAGGCCGGCCGCCTGCAGCAGCGCGACGAACAGCGAGCCGACCACCATGAACGCAGCCTGCAGCACATTGCCGGCGGCGATGATACGGGCGCGCTCGTTGGGCGCCGACCAGGCCTGTACGGCGGCGAAGGAGGGGACGACGAACAGGCCGCCGCCGAATGCGAAGGCGACGAAATCGGCCAGCATGCGCAGGCCCGCGAACGAGGTCGCGAAACCGGACGCGGTGATGTCCTGGCCCTTGGCGGTCACGGCGATCGCGAAGGCGAGGTCGAGGCCGGCAAAGCCCATGATGATCGCGCCGATCGGCACCAGCGCGAGGTTCGGGCGAACGTGGCTGAGGCTGGCGGCGAATAGCGAGCCGATGGCGATGCCGATCGCGAAGATCGCAAGGCACAGCGTCACCACGCCCTCGGTGCCGCCGACGACCTCCTTGACCAGCGCCGGCAGCAGCGACAGCACGATGGCGCCGACCAGCCAGAACCAGGAGACGATCACGGTGCCGTCCCACAGCCGATGGTCGGCGTGCAACGTCCTGAGCAGGCTCACCGTCGAGGCCCAGGGATTGGCATCGACGGGCAGATCGGGCGCGGAGGGCGTGGTCTGCGGAATGCGGGACGCGAACGCCCAGGACAGCAGGGCCAGCACGACCACGGCCGATGCGACCCAGCCCATATGCGCGGAGCCGGCGACGAACTGGCCGCCGGCGACGGTGCCGAGCAGGATGGCCATGAAGGTCGCGCCCTCGACCAGCGCGTTGCCGGTCGCGAGCTCGCCGAGTTCGAGCTGGTCCGGCAGCATGGCGTATTTCACCGGCCCGAACAGCGCGGCGATGACGCCGAACAGGGCGAGTGCCGCGAACAGGAGCGGCACCGAGTGCATGAAGAAGCCGGCGGCGGCAAAGCCCGCTGCGAAGATCTCGGCGAATTTGAGCCGCCTTGCGACGACGGATTTGACATATTTGTCGGCGAGCTGGCCGCCGAGCCCGGACAGGATGAAATAGGGGAAGATGAAGACGGCGCCGGCCACCGTCACCAGCGCATCGCCGTGGCCGGTCGCGGCACTGTAGAGCAGAATGATGACAAGCGCGTTCTTGAGCACATTGTCATTGAGCGCCGAGAAGAATTGCGCCCAGAACAGCGGCGCAAAGCGGCGTGACGACATCAATTCCCTGATCATGACTAGTCCTGTTTTGGAAAGGCAGCCTGAGGTTGTTACGTTGCCGGTGAGGCGTCACGACCGGAAGCGCATGGGGTTAAGCAAATTGCACGGCGAGGATGTCGCCGGCCGGCTTTGTCCCCTCGGTTCCTCCGATCCTGTTGGTCTCCAATTGGTCTCGTTAGGTTCGCAATTATCTGATCGCGGCCGCGTCGGCCGCGCTGGGCCGGATATGGCCCGGGCCATGATGAAAACCTGAACCGCATCACGGTGGCCAGCGGGATCGACCGCGAATGTCGGGACATGGTGAGTCCTTCCTTGCGACCTGATCCGGGATTCGGGCTGAACCTAGGGTTCATGGCTGCACGCGTCTCAGGTCAGATGGGAGAGGCGGCGAAACGGCGAGCAGCGGCCAAGAAGGCTGAACTTGCGCCCTTCGAGACGCGCACGATCGCGGCTGGCCCGCCACATCCGGAAGGCTGCCCGACGTTCCGCGAGCACGCCGGCGACGTCGCAGGCGTTGGCGATTCGATTGATCGGGCCCATGGCGAACCGCAGCAGGGCCCGGCCGGAGCCAGTCACGAGGGCGGCAGCGTCATCGACGAAGGTGGTGGCGATATCAACAGCAAGGGTTTGCATTTTGCGGGTCTCCGGGTTAATTTGAACAATGTTCACATGAGTAGCTTGAAAATGAACAATGTTCAAGAAGAATCGCTGCGAGACCGCAAAAAAAATCGGCGGCGGCTCCAGATCCTGGAGATCGCCCGCGGCATCATCGCGACTAAAGGCCTGAGATCATTAAAGGTTCGCGATGTTGCGGAGGCCGCCGGCTGTTCCGTCGGCAGCGTCTATAACGAGTTCGGCGACTTCGACGGCGTGATCCTGACCGTCAATCGGGAGACCGTTCAGGCGCTCACGGCCCGGCTCCGCGAGGTTCCGGACGAGGACCCGGTGCGGCAACTGTACGGACTTGCCGGCACCTATCTCGAGTTCTTCGCCGAGCACGCCAATCTGCTGCGCTCATTGTTCGAGCACCGGATGGAGGACGATCGTCCTTACCCCGACGACATCCTGCAGATGGTGATGGATGCTTTCGCGCTGATGCATCCGCCTCTGGTGCGGCTATTGCCGGATGCGGACGACGTGAAGATCGCGCTGCTGTCGCGCACGCTGTTCTCCGCCGTGCACGGCATCATCTCGCTCGGCCTCGAGGAGCGCATGGTGGCCGTGCCGCCGCAAATGCTTCGTCAGCAGGTCGAGCAGTTCATCGACGTGCATCTCGCGGGTCTCGGGATTCCGTCTGTGCGGTGAGGGGCGGCCAGCCTCAGGCCCGAGCCGCTTCGCGCGGCCGGGCTGCAACGAGGACGACGTCCGGTTTTCCGCCGTCGACCTGAACGCGGTTACGTCCCTTCTCCTTGGCGCGATAACACGCGGCATCCGCGCGGCGCATTGCGTCCTCGAGCGTGGTGGCGCTGTCTGCGATGCAGGCGACACCGATGCTGGCGGTCACCGCAAAGCAACGATCGTCCCAGGCGAAGGTGAACAGCTCCAGCGCTCGCCGCAGCCGTTCGGCGATATCGACCGCGCTCGCGGGCGGGCACTGCGGCAGGATCAGGCCAAATTCGTCGCCGCCCAGGCGCGCCACCAAATCGTGCGGACGCCGGTCCTGTTGCAGGAGACACGAGATCTGGCAGAGCAGGCGGTCGCCGGCAAGGTGACCGCAGCTGTCGTTGACGTTCTTGAACTGGTCGAGGTCGAGCAGGATCAGGCTGAGCGAATCGGCCGCGGCAACGTCGAGCTCGCTTTGCAGCCGCGCCTCGAAGGCGCGGCGGTTGGACAGGCCGGTCAGCCAGTCGTGCGAAGCCTGCCACGCCAGGCGTTCCTTCTCTTCATGCAACGCGTCTTCGAATGCCTGTCGTTGCAGCACCAACCGTCTTGTGTGCCAGACCAGGAGCAGGATCAGCGTCGCCGCGGTGACGATGTTGATGCCGGTCAGCGTCAGCTTGATGGCGCGGGAGCCTTCGCCGAGGACGGTCGAGAACCGGTTGGCATGCACCGTGAACTGGGCGTTGAGCTCGGAGAGGCGTGACGACAGCACTTGCAGGCGGCCCGCGTCCCGAACCGGACCGTTCTTCCACTCGGACCGGATGACCTCGCCGAAGACGCTGAGCTCCAGCAGCATGGGGTCGGTCGCCGTCCACTCGCGGATCGCTTCCTGCAGGAAGCTGACGCGGTTGAAATAGCGAAACAGCCAGATCAATCCCGGAACGTCGTCGGGATGATTGCCGCCTTGCAGGAAGCCGATGCGCGCGGCCTCGAGGTCGACCGGATCGCGCTCGAGGGCCCAGCGCGCGAACTCGTCGCCGATGGGAACGGCGAGCGAGGCCTGATACTGCGTGAACTGGCTGGCGTCGCCGGAATGCAGATAGAGATTGAGGAAATAGACGGCGTTCTTTTGCGAACGCGACCACAGCGCTTCGCCCGCGACATAGGCGCGGACCGAAGACATCACCTCGAGGCTGAATCCCGCGATCGCCGCCTGGAGCACGACGACCATCACGAAAGGCGAGACGAGCTTGATGACGTGAAGGAAGCTGCCTCCCTTCCTCGACGTCGCTGTTTTGCGAAACACCCTGCCGTTCCCCAAATCGCGCAAAGCCCCCAGCGGAGCGCTACGCCTGCAACGCGAAGTAGAAGCGACGGTTGCTTAACTCGACCTGAAAAGCGCGAAAGTCTGAATCGCAGGGTGAAGGCGTCGTGAAATGAATGCCTGCAGATCGCTTCAAATGCCGGTAAATCGGAACTGGCGCGGTATCGGAAAACCAATACCTCGCATTCGTCGTGCCCGGTTTACTCGATGAAGAGCGGGGGCCGCGACTAGACCAGCACCGGCTTGCGCACGCGGCCGGCGTCGCCGAACACGCGCAGATATCGCTCGATCTCCGAGGGCATGCCGGTCGCCTTCTCCGGATTGTCGGAGAGCTTGACCGCGGGGCGGCCGTCGACCGACGACACCTTGCAGACCAACGAGATCGGATCGAGGTTGAACGAGCCGTCCGGCGTGCAGCCGACGAAGTCGTTGGTGAGGTTGGTGCCCCAGCCGAAGGAGAGCCTGACGCGACCGGTGAAATGATGATAGGTCTCCTCGATCGAGCCGACATCCATCGCATCGGAAAAGACCAGCAGCTTGTCCCTGGGGTTGCGACCCTTCTTCTCCCACCAGGCGATGATCTCCTCGCCGGCCTGGATCGGCGGCGCGCTGTCGGGCCGGAAGCCGGTCCAATCGGCGACCCATTCCGGTGCATCGCGCAGGAAGGCTTTTGTGCCGAAGGCATCGGGCAGTGCGATCAGGAGGTTGCCGCCATAGGTCTGGCGCCATTGGTCGAGAATGCGATAGGGCGCCCAGCGCAATTCCTCGTCGTCCTTGGCGAGCGCGGCCGCGACCATCGGCAGCTCATGCGCATTTGTGCCGATGGCCTCGAGATCATTGTCCATCGCCAGCAGCACGTTGGAGGTGCCGATGAAGGACGACCCCAGCCCTTCCTTCACCGCCTCGACGCACCAGCGCTGCCAGAGGAAGCCGTGACGGCGGCGGGTGCCGAAGTCCGAGAGCCGGAGGTTCTCCAGCTTGCGAAGACGCTCCACCTTGGTCCAGAGCTTGGCCTTGGCGCGGGCATAGAGCACGTCGAGCTCGAAGCGGCCGCGGCCCTTGATCGCGGCGCGCGAGCGCAGCTCGTTGAGGATCGCGAGCGCCGGAATCTCCCACATCGAGGTGTGGGTCCACGGTCCGTGGAAATGCAATTCGTACTGGCCTTCGACCTTGCGCAGCTCGTATTCGGGAAGGCGGAATTCGGCCAGCCAGCGGATGAAATCCGCCGAGAACATGTGGGTCTTGCCGTAGAAGGTGTTACCGGCCAGCCAGATCAGCTCCTTCTTGCTGAAGCGGATGGTGCGGGCATGGTCGAGCTGGGCGCGCAGCTCGCCCTCGTCGATGATCTCGGCGAGCCGCACATGGCGCGAGCGGTTGATGACCGAGAAGGTCACCTGCTGATCCGGGTAGTCCTCCCGAATCATCTGCAACATCAATAGTTTGTAGAAGTCGGTATCAAGCAGGCTGCGGATGATGGGATCCAGCCGCCAGCTGTGATTGTAGGTCCGGCTCGCAATGTCGGTCACTGTCATGGGGGAATTCTAGCGTGGCGGCCCGCGCGCAACCAGTGGATTTGGCGAGGGCTGGTCTTCCGAAAGACGGTACCGCTATCAGGCCCTGGCGGCTGTTGCTGCGACCGTCTCGAGCTGGCTCCTGACCCAGCGATGGGCCGGATCTTTCTGATAGCGCTGGTGCCACACCATGAACATCGGCAGCTCGGCCAGCGTGCGCGTGCGGGACGCCAGCGGAATGCGTGTTTGCGCGAAATCGCGCATGATCCCGGACGCCAGCAGGCTCGGCATGCTCGCCAGCATCTGCGAGCCGCGCAGGAAGGACGGCACGCCGGAAAAGCTCGGCACCGAGATCGCGATGTCGCGGTGAAGGCCGCCAGCCGCCAGCCGGCGGTCGAAGTCGAGCCGCTCATTGTCGGTATAGACGACGGTAATGTGGCGCGCCGCGAGATAGGCGCCGCGGCTGGTGGGCGCGGCGCGCGATTTGGGATCGTAGTAGCAGACGTAATGATCGCTCAAGAGGCGCTTCTGCACGATGTCGACGCCGGATGGCGGCAGCGGGGTGATCAGGAGATCACAGCGGTTCTCGCGCAGCATCGCGGGCGAGGGCGATTGCGAGGGGATCACGCGCAGGTTCAGGCTCTTCACCTGTGCGGCGACATGGTCGAAGAACCGTGGCAGCAGCAGGTCGCGCTGGAAGTCGTTGGCGGCGATCGTCAGCGAAAGCTGGGCGCGTGGCGGCTCGAACGTGACGCCGCCGGCAAAGCTCCGCATCTCGTCGATCAGCGCGCGTGCCTTTGCGGCGAGGGCCTGCGCATGCGCGGTGGCGACGATGCCGCGGCCGGATTTCGCGAACAGCGGATCGCCTGCGATCCGCCGCAGCTTGTTCAGGGCGTGGCTGACCGCCGATTGTGTCAGGCCGAGCCGCGTTGCCGCCGCGGTGACCGATCCCTCCTCCAGCACGGCGAGGAACAGTTCGAGCGCGTGGCCGTCGAGCGCCAAATGATCGATTTCTTTCATGCAATATATTATAATCGATCTATTTATCCGGGGAATAGACCGGACCATGATCTCCCGATAAGCCGCGCGTCCGGATTGGGCGCCTAAGGGAGAGACACGATGAATGCCCAGGCGCCTGCCTTGCGGGATCCCCGCCTCAACCGTCCCGAGCCCCTGACCCCGCCGCTCGGCGACGGCGGCTTCTTCCAGCGCGACCGCTCCATCCATCCGCCCGCGCACGCGCCGGGCTACAAATCCTCGGTCCTGCGCTCGCCGCGCCAGGCGCTGCTGTCGCTCGAAAACTCGGTCTCGGAGATCACCGGGCCGGTGTTCGGCCACAACGATCTCGGTCCGCTCGACAACGATTTGATCCGCAACTACGCCAAGGACGGCGATCCCGTCGGCGAGCGCATCGTCGTGCACGGCCGCGTGGTCGACGAGACCGGCCGCGGCGTGCCGAACACGCTGGTCGAGTTCTGGCAGGCCAATGCCGGCGGCCGCTACCGGCACAAGAAGGACACCTATCTGGCGCCGATCGATCCGAATTTCGGCGGCTGCGGCCGCGCACTGACCGACGACACCGGCTATTACTATTTCCGCACCGTAAAGCCGGGGCCCTATCCCTGGCGCAACTACGTCAACAGCTGGCGCCCCGCCCACATCCATTTTTCCGTGTTCGGTTCGGGCTTTGCGCAGCGGCTGATCACCCAGATGTATTTCGAGGGCGATCCCCTGATCCCGATCTGTCCGATCCTGACGACGATCCCGGACAAGGATGCGCTCGACCGTCTCGTGGCGCCGCTCGATCTCAACGCCTCGACGCCGTTCGACTCGCTCGCCTACCGCTTCGACATCGTGCTGCGCGGCCAGCGCTCCACCTATTTTGAAAATCGCACCGCGGGGAACTGAGCCATGCCGCAGCCGCTCAACTATCTCAAGGAAACCGCCTCGCAGACCGCGGGTCCCTATGTCCATATCGGACTGATCCCGGCGATGGCCGGCTTCGACATTTTCGAGAAGAACTTCTCGAACGTGCTGACAACGCCGAACACCGAAGGTGAGCGGATCACGCTGGAAGGCAGGGTGCTCGACGGCACCGGCACGCCGCTGCGCGACGTGCTGCTCGAAATCTGGCAGGCCAATGCGAGCGGCCGCTACAATCATCCGGCCGATCGTTCGGCCGGCGCGCTAAGTGAGGAGTTTCGCGGCTGGGGCCGCGCCGGCTCCGATTTCGAGAGCGGCCTCGTGACGTTCGAGACCATCAAGCCGGGCGCGATCACCGACAGAGCGGGACGCAAATGCGCGCCGCATGTCAATGTCTGGATCGTCGCGCGCGGCATCAATATCGGTCTCAACACGCGGCTCTATTTCTCGGATGAAGAGGCGGCCAACGCCGCCGACCCCGTACTCAATTTGATCGAACAGCCGTCCCGGCGCCAGACCCTGATCGCAAAACGGACCGAGCGCGGCGGCAAGATCGTGTATTCGTTCACGATCAATCTGCAGGGGCCGGAGGAGACGGTGTTCTTCGACGTGTGAGGCCGCTAGGTCTCTTCGCCATGGAGGTGCGCGCGGAAGGCGCGCGGCGACACGCCCGTAGCGGCAGTGTAGACCCGGCTGAAATAGGCGGGGTCCTCGAAGCCGAGCGTGTAGGCGATCGTCGACACTGGCAGATTGGTATAGACGAGGTTGCGCCGCGCCTCGCGGATCAGCCGGTTGAGGATGAGGTGCGAGGCGGTGTCGCCGGTCGCTGCCCGCGTGATGCGATTGAGATGCGTCGGTGTCACCGCCAGCGCCTCGGCGTAGTCCGCCACGCTCCAGCGCTCCAGATGATGCTGCTCCAGCAGCGCCTCGAAGCGGCGGAACAGGCTGGACTCGACCGCGCCGTTGCCGCCGCTCTCGCTCGTGATTGCGCGGGCCACCAGCCCGATCATGGCGGACGACAGCGCGCGCAGAACATGCGCGCGGCCGAAATCGCGCGCGGCATGTTCGGCGAAGATCTGCTTCATGGTGGTGCGGATCTGCGGCGTGCCGCGGACCACGGCCGAGCGCGACAGCGCGGCGCGCAGGCCCTCAGCGGCGAGCAGCGCCTCGTCCAGAATTTCCGCGGCGATGGTCAGCACCCATCCTTGCGTATCGGGCACGAAGCGGAAGCCGTGGACGTGGCCGACGGGCACGTTGACGATCTGCATCGGCTTCAACGGCACCACGTGTCCATCCAGCGTCGCCTCGCCGCCGCCGCGCTCGATCAGCAGCACCTGGTGCAGCCGGGCGTGGCGGTGCACGGCCAGGGTCCAATCGTGCAGCACCGAGCGGGACGCGATGGTCTCGCAATGCACGACGTCGGGCAAATCGCCGGACTCGCCGAACAGATTATAGATGCGGATCGCCGGGGCTGTGCGCTTCATGTTCGAATAGTACAAGACAATGGCGAAACCCTCCATCGGTCTGCGGCGTCAAATCTGCAAAAAAGTGCCGACGGGAGGACGCAAAAATGAAGGTTCAGGTCTGTATCATCGGCGGCGGGCCGTCCGGGCTATTGTTGTCCCAGCTCCTGCACCTCAAGGGCATCGACACGATCGTGCTGGAGAAATACAGCCGCGACCATGTGCTCGCCCGGATCCGCGCCGGCGTGCTCGAGCATGGCTTCGCAAAGTTGATGCGCGAGGCGCAGTGCGGCGAGCGGATGGACCGCGAGGGCGAGATTCATACCGGCTTCGAGATCGCCCATGACGGCGTGCTGTCCAAGATCGACCTGCACAAGCATTCCGGCGGCAATTCGGTGCTGGTCTACGGCCAGACCGAACTGACGCGCGACCTCTACGAGGCGCGGGACCGCCTCGGCGGCAAGGTCGTGCACAATGCGGAAGACGTGATGCCGCACGATCTGACGTCGGACCGGCCCTACGTAACCTACCAGTCGAACGGCGCGACGATCCGCATCGATTGCGACTACATCGTCGGCGCCGACGGATTTCACGGCGTCAGCCGCAAGTCGATCCCGAAGGACGTTCTGCGCGAATATGAGAAGGTCTATCCGTTCGGCTGGCTGGGCGTGCTGTCACGCACCAAGCCGGTGTCGCCCGAGCTGATCTATGCGAAGCACGAGCGCGGCTTTGCGCTGTGTTCGCTGCGCTCCCAGGTGCTCAGCCGCTACTACATCCAGGTGCCCTTGACCGACAAGGTCGAGGACTGGAGCGACGATGCATTCTGGACCGAGCTGAAGCGCCGCCTGCCGGGCGAGGTCGCCGGCAATCTGATCACGGGGCCGTCGATCGAGAAGAGCATCGCACCGCTGCGCAGCTTCGTCGCCGAGCCGATGAGCTATGGCCGGCTGTTCCTCGCCGGCGATGCCGCCCACATCGTGCCGCCCACAGGCGCACGCGGGCTGAACAGCGCCGCGTCCGACATCTACTATCTCTATCATGCTCTGCTCGCACATTATCAGAGCGGCGATGATGCCGGCCTCAAAGGCTATTCGGCCAAGGCGCTGGCGCGGATCTGGAAGGCGCAGCGCTTCTCCTGGTGGATGACGATGCTCCTGCACCGCTTTCCCGACCGGCTCGACTACGACGATCGGCTGCAGCAGACCGAGCTGGACTATCTGCTCTCCTCCGAGACGGCGCAGCGTCTGCTCGCGGAGAACTATGTGGGGCTGCCGTTCTAGGGTAATGGCGTCGGCGCGCTTGGCTGGCTACGTCACTTCCCTTCCAGCGTATTGACCGGTGTCCAATCTGTTGGCGGCGGACTCGCGGCGAACGCCTGCGCGCGCCTGGCAAACAGCGCCGACGCCGGATCGGTCTCCGCCATCCGCCCGAATGCGTCAGCCGCTTTCGCAAAATCCCGCGCGCGCCAGCAGGCGAGCCCGTCGGCATAGGCGGCGGCCAGCTTCGTCTGATCGGCGCTCTCCGCGCCCCTGGCCGCCAAAGGCTCGAACACCTTGATCGCCTCGCCGCGGCCGAGCACCCTGATCGCGTCGAGCTCGCGCCAGGCGAATGTATCGCCGGTCTGCACCATCGTCGTTTCGGAAGCCATGATCGCGGTGCCGTAATATTTGTTGGCGCCCTCGAGCCGCGAGGCGACGTTCACGGTGTCGCTCATCACGGTATAATTGAAGCGGCGGCGCGAGCCGATATTGCCGACGACGGCCTCGCCGCTGTTCAGCCCGATGCGATGCGACAAGCCGTGGCCGGCGAAGGCAGGGTGGCCGGCATTGAGCTCCGCCAGCGTCTCGTGGCACCTCAGCGCAGCACGAACCGCGTTCGTGGCGTGGGCGGGATCGTCGGCCGGCGCGCCGAACATGGCGACGATGGAATCGCCGATATATTTGTCAACATAGCCGCCGTGGCTTTGGATGACGTCGGTCATGGCCGACAGATATTCGTTCATCAGCGTCACCAGTTCGACCGGCGTCATCGCCTCGGCGATGGACGAGAAGCCGCTGAGGTCGGAGAAGAACATGGTGACGTTGCGCATCTCGCCGCCGAGCGCCGGCATCTTGCCGGATGCGACCATGGTCTCGATGACTTCGGGCGCGAGATAATAGGCAAAGCTCCTGCGCAGGAAGCGCTCGTCGCGATCGGCCAGCACGAAGCGGTAGCCGATCATCGAGGCGAGGGCTGCAAGGCTCGCGAGCGCAGGCTCGGCGAGCGGCAGCGCCGTCGCATGAACGAAGACGCCAACGGCCATTGCGGTGTAAGCGGCGGTGAGGACGAGCCAGACGGCCAGCGCACCGGTCGGCACGAGAATCGAGGCTGCGCAGGCAATGAGTGCGGCGAACACGATCGTGAGAATGGTCCGCATCGGAAAGCCGAGCTCGGTGACGGCGTCGTGCTCCATCAGGTTCCGGACCGCGGTCGCGTGGACGAACACGCCTGCGACGTCGCTGCGGGCTTTCTGCGGCGCGCTTGCCGGCGCGGGCAGGGCGCATCGTGCGGCCGGCGTTCCATCATGGCCGCCGGACAGGCGCATCGAGGTGAGCTTGCGGTCCTCGAAATTCAGCACCGTCCCAAGCAGCACAACCTTGCCGTCGAACGCGCGGCGGAAGAAATCGCGGTCGCCCTTTTCAACGCAGGCGCGCAGGTCAGCGAAGGAGAAGGTCGGGATGTCGCGTCCCAGCCCCCGGAAATTGAGCGCCATTGTATTCGGCACTGCGCTCGGGATCGCGTAGCCGGACAATTCCGTCGCGCCGGAAGGCGCAATCTCGGGCTTTGCACCGGTGGCGCGCGCAGCGAGCTCGACCGCCATCGCGGGGACCGGCCGCCCTTCGATGGCAAAGCTCAGCGGCATGCGCCGGATGACGTCGTCGTGGTCGGTGTGGACGTTGAGCGCCCGGACGGTGTTGCGCACGGCCACTTGCTGGGCGCGGTAGGGCACTTCCGGATGGTCGTTGCTGAGGATTTCGCCGAGCACCAATTTGCCGCCGTCGGAGATTTGCCGCAGCGCGATCAGATAGTCCCGATCGAAACCTTTCATGCGGCCGCCGAGGGCGGTGTCGCCAAAGGGAATCTCCGACTGCTCGATCGAGTTCTTGAAGATGACGTCGAAGCCGATCACCTTGGCGCCGCCTTCGGTGATGCTGTTGAGCACCCGGCCGATCTCGCGGGTCCAGGTCTGCGTCGGCGATCCCTGAAAGGGCGGTGTCTCGTAGGTCTCATTGTCGATTGCGACGACGACGACGGGCGATGTCGCGGGATCGCGGCGGTCGCCGATGATCCTGCCGCGCAGCGCCGTGAGGATGTCGAGCGAGAGGCCTTGCAGGACCTGAAGCGGCGGGGACGTGAAGATCGCGCCCGCAACGAGCGCAATCAGAACCGCTGCAACGATGTCCCGTCCCCCGATCCGCCGCATCGCCCCGTCGCTAGGCCGCTATTCGAGCCGCAGCAGGCGGCCGATGATCGGGGTCGGCGATGCCGTGGCGCTGGCGTCGACCTGGAAGGTGTAGCGCTTGGCGCCGAGGCTTGCGAGATAGCTGCCGCCCGGGGTCAGTGATTTCCCGGCCTTGGCGAAATCATAGAACTTGCCACGGGTCATGACGTCGCTCTTGAGCGGTACGCTGATCGTGGGCTCCTTGCCGTCGGTGCGCTCGATCACCAGGGTGCTGCCGCTCTTGGCCTGAACGATCGGCGCAACGCCGTAGATCGTCGGCAATTTGGACGGAGCGGCCTTGGCGTCGGACCGCATGGTCCGGAACGTGGTTGCGGCACTCTGATTCGCTTCGCGTTCGGAGAGCTGGGCCGCCTTGGTGTCGCAGGGCACCTTGGCGCGTTGCACGTCGCCGAGCTGCACGGTGCTTTGCTCGGCGCCGACCAGTACGACGCCTTCGCTGATCGTCTCGCGCAGGCAGGATTTGAGATAGCTGAGCGTAATGCTGGCCTTGGGTCCGAGCTTGATGATCTTGCCCGCCGCGACATAGTCCATGAATTCGATGCCGTCGACCTTGCCTTGCACATCCTCGACGATCGCCGCAGGGGTCTCCGCCAGGGCGGGGGCCGCAACACAGAATGCGCCGACAGCGGCGCCGATCAGGCTCTTCATGGGAATTCTCATCCAGTTCGACCGACGTATGACCGGTCCCCGTCCTGGTTCGATGCTTAGCAGCACGGCGTCCAGGCAAGTGTGACCAGAATCACTCTTTTTCGTTGGTGCCACTCTAGCAGGAACAGGTTCAACCCGGCGACCGGAGAAACCGGAGCCGCGGCAAGCCGTTGGTCGAACAGTCAGGCGGCCGGGACGGCTTCGGCCGGATCGCTCTCCGCTGCCCTCTCTATATCGGCAACGGGCGCGGCTTCCGCCGTCTGAAACGGCGTCGCCCGTTGCCCCGCGGCGATCTCCACCACCTCGCTCCAGCGCGACAGGAACGCATCCACGCAGGCCGGGTCGAATTGCCGCCCCTGATTCTCGATCAGGTAATGGCGCGCCGTCTCGAGCGGCATCGGCTCCTTGTAGGGGCGTCGCGTCGTCAGGGCGTCGAACACGTCGGCGACCGCGACGACACGTGCGGCAACCGGGATCTCGTTCGCCTTGAGGCCGTTCGGATAGCCCGCGCCGTCCCAGCGTTCATGATGACCTGCGGCAATTTGCGCACCGAGCTGGATCAGCTCGCAGCCGGAATCCGCCAAAATCCGTTCGCCGATCGTCGCATGCGTCCGGATCACCGCCATCTCCGCGTCGGTGAGCTTGCCGGGCTTGAGCAGGATATTGTCGGGAATCGCGACCTTGCCGACGTCGTGCAGCGGCGCGGCGAGATAGATGTCGCGGCAGAGCCGGGCCGGCAGGCCGAGCTGCTCGGCGATGATGCGGCTGTAGCGGGCGACCCGCAGCGTGTGCTCGCCGGTGTCGTTGTCGCGGTATTCGACCGCGAGCGCGAGCCGCAGGATGATCTCCTCCTCGCGCTCGCCGAGCTTTCGTGTCGCTGCTGCGACTTCACTCGCCAGGTGCGCGGCACGATCGCTGAGCTTGCGTACGGCTGCACCAAGCTGAACCAAATTCCGCAGGCGCACCGTCATCTCGACGCTTTGCGGCGCCTTGGGCAGGAAGTCGGTTGCACCGGCCTGCAGCGCTTCCATCTTGACGTCGTCGGTCTGTCGCGAGGTGATCATCGCGATCGGGATGTCGGCACAGCCGGGCAGGGACCGGAAGACGCGGATGAAGCTGATGCCGTCCATATGCGGCATCTCGTAGTCGACCAGCACGAGGTCGAAAACGCGCTCACGCGCGCAGGTCAGCGCTTCCACGGGATCGAGGAAGGTCGTGGCTTCGACCAGACCTTCGGCCTCGATGTGAAGTTTCAGGAAGTTGAGGACGGAGCGGCTGTCGTCAACCAGGAGCGCTTGGGTCAGCATGAAGGGGCCGAGCTCTCTTCGCTGGCAAAGGCAGGAACTCATGCATACGCGTGCCAATTTAACGCGAAGCAAATGCGCGGCACGCGGCGCATCACTCGCCACGGCGCGCACGTAGTTTCACGGAGCTGTGCACGTCTGCATGCACTTGCGCGAATTCCGAGAGAATGTGACCCGTAGTTGTACGGACCACTCCGTTAGGAGTTTGCTCATTTGATTCACGTCAAACGTGTATCGGAATTTAGCAGAGGCGGGGCAGCGATGGCGCTCAATCCGACGGAGCCGAAGTGGTCGTTGCGGTTGCCCGCCGATTGCAGCATAGCGGCCATTCGCAGTGTCTATGATCTCATTCGCGAGGCGTTCGGCCGCCAGCAGCGGCTCGAGATCGACTGCTCGAACGTCGACAAGGCCGACGTCACCTCGATCCAGCTTCTGCTGTCGACCGCCAAGACGGGCGAGGCCCAAGGCCGCCCGGTGGTCCTCACCTCCTTCTCCCAGTCTCTGCGTAACACCCTTCGCCGCGCCGGCTTCGCCAGCGAGGCGATGATCGATCAGCATTTCCCGCAAAAGAAAGATGGCACCTAATGGCCACGATTCTCACGGTCGACGATTCCCCAAGCATCCGGCAAATGATCAAGGTCGTGCTCGAGCCGGCCGGTCATAGCGTGATCGAGGCCGGCGACGGTGCGCAAGGGCTCGCCAAGGCGCAGGCCGGCAAGCTCGATCTCGTGATCACCGACCTCAACATGCCCGTCATGAACGGGCTGGAGCTGATCCGGGCGCTGCGCAAGCTGCCGAGCGCGGTCGGCATGCCCATCGTGTTCCTGACGACCGAATCCAACGACACGGTGAAGCAGGAAGCCAAGAGCGCCGGCGCCACCGGCTGGATCACCAAGCCCTTCAAGCCCGAGCAATTGCTGGCCGTGGTCGGCAAGCTGGTGCGCGCATGAGCGCGATGGACCCGACCGAGATCTTCCGTCAGGAAGCCGCCGAGCTCTTCGAAGTTCTTGAAGGAGCCCTGCTCGATCTCGGCCTGCGTCCCGACGACCGCGAACTGGTCGATTCCGCATTCCGCGCCCTGCATACGATCAAGGGCTCGGGCGCCATGTTCGGCTTCGACAAGGTCGCCTCCTTCACCCACGAATTCGAGACCGCGTTCGACCGCGTCCGCAAGGGCGAGATCAAGCCGACGCAGGAGCTGATCTCGGTCGCGCTCGCCGCCAAGGACTATATCCGCGCGCTGATCGAGGATCCCCAGTCGACCGACGACGTCATCGGCGAGGCCATCCTCGACGACCTCAAGCGCTTCGTCACGGCCGACCAGCCTGCCGCTGCGGTCGTCGCGATCGCCGAGGCGCCGCCGCTGGCCCCGGCCGAGAGCAAGCAGGCCGGCTGGCACCTGTACCTGGAATTCGAATCACACATCCTGCGCAACGGCTCGAACCCGCTCGACCTGCTGGAAGATCTCTGCAAGCTCGGTCCCTGTTTCGTCGTGCCCGTCACCGACGGCATTCCGCTGCTCGACGAGATGGAGCCGGAAGACTGCTATCTGAAGTGGGACGTCAAGCTGCACGCGGTCTGCGACAAGGACGCGATCGACGACGTCTTCATGTTCGTCCAGGACGAGATGAAGCTGACGCTCTCGCCGCTCGCGCAGGCCGAGGCGCCCGCGCCTACGCCGCTGTTCCAGTTGCTCGACGAGGAGCCGCTCGTCTCCGAGATGGCTGCGCCGGTGGTCGAGCCCGCGCCCGTCGTCGAACAGCCCGCCGCAAAGACGGAATCCGAAGCCGCATCCGAATCGAAACCCGAGATCAAGCGTGAGGCGGCGCCCGCGCGCCGCGAGGAGGCCAAGCAGGATCGCGGCATTGCCACCGTCCGCGTCCAGGCCGAGCGCCTCGACGAGTTGATGGACCGCGTGGGCGAGCTTGTCATCGCGCAGGCGCGCCTGAGCCAGCTCGCTTCGTCCGGCTCCGACCTCTCGATCAAGATGATCGCCGAGGAAATCGAACGTCTCGCCTCGTCCCTGCGCGATACCACGATGGGTGCGCGCATGGTGCCGATCGGCTCGCTGTTCGGCCGCTTCCGCCGCCTGGTGCACGACCTGTCGCGCGATCTTTCGAAGCCGGTCGAATTCGTCACCACGGGCGAGGACACCGAGCTCGACAAGACCATGATCGAGTGTCTCGCCGATCCCCTGGTCCACCTGATCCGCAACGCCATCGATCACGGCATCGAGGATACGGCCACGCGCTCCGCCAACGGCAAGACCGAGCAGGGCCGCATCGAGCTGGCCGCCGTTCACTCCGGCGCGCAGGTGCTCGTCACCGTGAAGGACAATGGCGGCGGCCTCAATACCGCGCGCATCCGTGCGAAAGCGGAAGAGCAGGGGCTGATCGCCGCTGGCGCCGTGCTCACCGATCACGAGATCCATCAATTCCTGTTCCACCCCGGCTTCTCGACGGCGCAAACCATCTCGGCCTTGTCCGGCCGCGGCGTCGGCATGGACGTGGTCAAGCGCACCATCGAGAACATGCGCGGTTCGATCGACCTCTCGACGAGGCCCGGCCAGGGCACCACGGTGACGCTGCGCCTGCCGTTGACGCTCGCGATCATCGAGGGCCTCCTGATCCGCGTCGGCGAGGGCCGCTACATCATCCCGCTGTCCGCGGTCGAGGAATGCATCGAGCTGACCGCCGAGGACGAACGCTCGCGCGGCCGCAATTTCCTCAACGTGCGCGGCAATCTCGTGCCCTTCCTCCGGCTGCGCGAGATCATGACCGCCTCCGGTGCGCCCGACCAGCACCAGAAGACCATCATCATCTCGACCGGCGAGACCCACGTCGGTCTCGTCGTCGACCAGATCATCGGCAACCACCAGACCGTGATCAAGTCGCTCTCCAAGCTGCACTCGGACGTCACGATCTTCTCCGGCGCGACGATCCTGGGTGACGGCACGGCGGCGCTGATCCTCGACGTCGCCCAGCTCGTCGCGTTGGCGCAGTCGAAGGTCGAAAAGCAGCATATCAGCGAGGCGGCGTGATGAACGATGGTTTGACTGGCGAGCGTCAGACGGGCGCGATGCAGGTCGTGATGATCGGTCTCGGCGAGGAAAAATTCGCTCTCGATGCCGGCCTCGTCCGCGAGATCATCGACCCCGTTCCCGTGACCAAGGTCGCCGGCGCGAGGGCCTTCGTTCCCAGCGTGATCAACGTGCGCGGCAACGTCATTCCGCTCGCGGACCTGCGCATCCGCTTCGGCATGCCGCAGCTCGACGACTCCGCCGACACGCGCATCGTCGTCATCGAGCTCGAGCTGGACGGTGAGCCGGTTCTGGTCGGGGTCACCGCCGACAAGGTCTACGAGGTCACCGAAATCTCGCAGACCGACGTGCAGCAGACGCCGCGCGTCGGCATGCACTGGAAGCCGGAGTTCATTCGCTTCATTGCGAAGTGGCGTGAAGAGTTTGTCATCGTTCCGAACATGGAACGCATTCTGAACTGACAAGTGGTCTCGGGCGAGACCGGGGTAGGGGCTGGAAATGAGATTTACGGTCAAGGCAAAGCTTGCCATTGCGTTCGGTGTGGTTCTGTTGCTCTCGATGGCGGCGGGCGGCCTCGCTTATGTGAAGCTGAGCGAGATGATCGATACCGCCGACAATCTGGTGTCCCGCGCAGGCCGGATGGAGCGCGCGGCGGAGATCGAGAGGGGAATCCTGACCCAGGTCCGGTCCGAGAAGAATCTGCTTCTGGCGCCCGATAGCGAAGCGGACGGCTTCGTCGCCGAGATCGCAAAGCAGCGCGAGACGCTCCTCAAGCTGAAAGAAGAGATTCACGCCGCAGCCTCCCCGGAAGGCAAGAAGCTGATCGAGAATTTCGGCGCCGCCTACGCGCGGATGAATGCCGTTCAAGACGACGCGCTCAAGACCGCCCGGACGAACAGACCGAAAGCCGTCGAGCAGTCCGCGGTCGAGGTGCGTAAGGCGGTTCGCGAGGCGATGGACGCCGCCAGCCTCTATGTCAACAACGTCAAGAAGAACATGGCGGACCGCGCCGCCTTGGCGCATGAGGACGGCAATCGCGCGCACGTCATGCTGGTCTCGGCGGTCGTCGCATCGCTCGTGATCGGCCTGATCGCCGCGATCTGGATCTCCCTCAGCATCTCCCGCGGGCTCGGCCGCGCGGTCGGCCTCGCCGGCGCCGTGGCGGGCGGTGATCTGACGCAGACGATCAAGGTCTCCAGCAACGACGAGATCGGTGATCTCGTCAAATCCCTGAACACGATGGTGGAGAAGCTTCGCCAGGTCGTCGAAGAGGCTCTCACCGCGGCCAACAATGTGTCGGCCGGCAGCCAGGAGCTGTCCGCGAGTGCCGAGCAGCTCTCGCAGGGTGCCACCGAGCAGGCCTCTTCGGCCGAGGAAGCTTCCTCCTCGATGGAGGAGATGGCGTCCAATGTGAAGCAGAACGCCGACAACGCCAACCAGACCGAGAAGATCGCCGCGCGATCGGCTCAGGACGCCGAAGCCAGCGGCGTGGCCGTCGGTCGTGCGGTCCAGGCCATGCAGACCATCGCCGAGAAGATCACGATCGTGCAGGAGATCGCGCGCCAGACCGATCTGCTCGCCCTCAACGCCGCGGTCGAGGCCGCCCGCGCCGGCGAGCATGGCAAGGGCTTCGCGGTGGTCGCCTCCGAGGTGCGCAAGCTCGCCGAGCGCAGCCAAGCCGCTGCCGCCGACATCGGCACGTTGTCGACTGAGACCGTGAAGGTCGCGCAGGAAGCGGGAGACATGCTGTCCAAGCTTGTGCCCGACATCAAGAAGACCGCCGAACTGGTGCAGGAGATCACCGCGGCCTGCCGCGAGCAGGACGTCGGCTCGGCCCAGATCAACCAGGCGATCCAGCAACTCGACAAGGTCGGCCAGCAGAACGCCAGCGCGTCCGAGCAAGTGTCGTCGACCTCGGAGGAACTCGCCTCGCAGGCCGAGCAGCTCCAGTCCACCATTTCGTTCTTCCGGATCGAGGATGCTGCCCGCAAGGACAAAGCGGTGGTCGAGCCGATCGACCGCGCCGTCGGTCAGCTCCGGGCCAAGGCCGCGCACATGGCGTCGGTCGATCGTGGTGCGAAGAAGCCCGTGCCCGCCCGCAGGCCGACGCGTGCGATGAAGGTCGCCGGTGGCGGTGGCTTCGCCTTCGACATGCATGACGGCGAAGACGAGCGCGACGCCGAGTTCCAACGCTGATCAACCGGTCCGGCGTCGCGCCGGACCGCATTTGCTTCCAAACCTTCGGAACCCCGGAACGCACCATGGCCGCAACCTCGCAATACCTGACGCTCGGTCTCGCCGGCGAGACGTTCGGCATCAGCATTCGCAATGTCCGGGAAATCCTGGACATGCGGCCGATCTCACGGCTGCCGCACGCGCCGGATTTCCTGCTCGGCATGATCGACGTCCGCGGCAGCGGCTATCCGATCGTCGATCTCAGGACCAAGCTCGGCCTGCCCGGCGTGTCGGCCACCGAGGCGACCCGCATCATCATTCTCGACGTGCCGATGAAGGGCCGTCTGGTTGGCGTCGGTTTCGTCGCCGATTGCGTCTTCGAAGTCACCGACATCGACGAGCAGGCGATCGAGCCCGTGCCGGAGGTCGGTGGCAAGTGGCAGTCCGACTATGCGGCCGGCATCGGACGCAAGGGTGAAAAGTTCGTCATCATTTTCGATCTCGCCAAGCTGATGGCACATGACGAGATCCCGGAAGGAAGCGATGCGGATGCATTCCGCGCCGCGTGAATTGAAGAGCGTAATGCGTTGCCAAGTGAATAAACCCGATTAGAACCGATGAGAAAACCATGAGATTCACTGTCAAGGCCAAGCTCGCAAGCGCATTCGGCGTCGTCATCCTGCTCTCGATGATCGCCGGCGCGGTCGCCTATCTGAAGCTCAACGATACGGTCAATACAACCGAGCACCTGTCGGCGCGGGCAGCCCGTCTTGCCAAGGTCGGCGACCTGCAGCAGAGCGTGCTTCTTCAGGTCCGCGCGGAGAAGAACACGATCCTCGCGGCGACCGAAGCGGACCAGGAAAAGTTCGTCAGCCAGATCGCGCAGCTTCGCGAGACTGCCTTGAAGATCAAGGATGAGGTCTATGCCGGCGCGAGCGAGGCCGGCAGGAAGATGATCGATACCTTCGCCAGCACCTATGCCGCGTCGAACAAGGTGCAGGACGAAACCATCAGGATGGTCAAGCAGGATAAGGTCAAGGCCGCCGAGCACTCGATGAACGAGGGGCTGAAGTCGACGACGCTGGCCCTGAACGCGGCGAACGACTACATCAACTACGTCAAGAAGGCGATGGCCGAGGAGAGCGCCGAGGCGCGGCACGAAGGCAGCAAGGCGATCACCATGCTGCTGGCGCTGGTGGCCGCATCTCTGGTCATCGCCGTGGTCGCCGCGGTCTGGATCGCCCTCAATATCAGCCGGGCGCTGGCGCACGCTGTCGGGCTGGCCGATGCCGTCGCGATCGGCGATCTCAGCAAGAAGATCGATTCATCCAGCAATGACGAGATCGGAGATCTGATCAAGTCGCTGAATGCGATGACGGTGAACCTCAATCAAACCGCGGCCCTCGCCAACGAGATCGCGCAGGGCAACCTCACGGTTGAAGCCAAGCCGCTCTCGGACAAGGACACGCTCGGCCTTGCGCTCGAGAGCATGGTTGTGAAGCTCCGCCAGATCGTGTCGGAAGCGCTGACGGCGGCGCAGAACGTCTCGGCCGGCAGCCAGGAGCTCTCCGCCAGCGCCGAGCAGCTCTCGCAAGGCGCGACCGAGCAGGCTTCGTCCGCCGAAGAAGCGTCCTCCTCGATGGAGGAGATGGCTTCCAACGTGAAGCAGAATGCCGACAACGCCAACCAGACCGAGAAGATCGCCGCGCAATCGGCCAAGGATGCGGAAGCCTCCGGCGCAGCCGTCGGCCGGGCCGTCAACGCGATGCAGACCATCGCCGAGAAGATCACGATCGTGCAGGAGATCGCGCGCCAGACCGACCTGCTGGCGCTCAACGCGGCGGTCGAGGCCGCGCGTGCCGGCGAGCATGGCAAGGGCTTTGCCGTGGTCGCCTCGGAGGTGCGCAAGCTCGCCGAACGCAGCCAGGCTGCGGCGGCCGAGATCGGCACGCTGTCGACCGACACCGTCAAGGTGGCGCAGGAGGCCGGCGCGATGCTCTCCAAGCTGGTTCCCGACATCAAGAAGACCGCCGAGCTCGTCGAGGAGATCACCGCGGCCTGCCGCGAGCAGGACGTCGGCTCGGCCCAGATCAACCAGGCGATCCAGCAGCTCGACAAGGTCGGCCAGCAGAACGCCAGCGCGTCCGAGCAGGTGTCCTCGACCTCGGAAGAGCTCGCCTCGCAGGCCGAGCAGCTGCAGTCCACGATCGCCTATTTCCGCATCGAGCAGGGCGCGAGGAGCCAGGCGCCGGCGCAGATCGACCGGGCGGTGAGCCAGCTGCGCGCCAAGGCGGTGACCATGGCGGCTGCCGAGCGTCCGGCGAAGAAGGTCGTGCCGGCCAAGCCGGCGCGCGCCGTGAAGGTCGCCGGCGGCGGTGGCTTTGCCTTCGACATGAACGACGGCGAGGACGATCGGGACGCCGACTTCCAGCGCTGATGTGTCGCGGCGGATCGGCGCGCAGCCAAGGGCCTGCCGATCCGCCCCCGTTCTTCCAGTAGAAGCGTAGGATTGCAGATGGCCAGGATGGCCCGACATTCAGTGCAAGCGACCGTTGGTGACTGGAGCCGGCATCCATGATGCCCGCCGTGCAGGATACCGCCGTCCACCTGTCGGACCGGCACTTCCGGACCATCGCCGAGCTCATCGAGGGGCAGGTCGGCATCAAGCTGCCGCAGGGCAAGCGGCTGATGCTGGAGGGGCGGCTGCACAAGCGCGTGCGCGCGCTGAATTTCTCCGACCTCAACGAATATGTCGAGAACCTGTTTGAGGCCGATCATTTCGACACCGAGCTCACGCATCTCATCGATGTGGTGACGACCAACAAGACCGACTTCTTCCGGGAGCCGCAGCACTTCACCTTCTTGCGCGATGTCGCGATCCCCGCCTTGCTCAAGTCCCACGGACGCAAGAATGCGAACCTGAAGATCTGGAGCTCGGCAAGCTCCACCGGCATGGAAGCCTACACGACCGCGATGGTGCTGGACGACATGACGCGGAACGGCTCGCGCTTTCAGTACCGCGTCCTCGGCACCGACATCTCGACCGCCGTGCTGCGCCTCGCCAAGACTGCCATCTACACAAGGGACGTGGTCGCCCCGGTGCCGGAGCCCTTCGTGAAGCGATATTTCCTGTCGTCGCGGGACAAGTCGCGCGGCGAGGTGAGGGTGGTGCCGGAATTGCGGCGCATGACTCATTTCATGAGGATGAACCTCATGGACGCGTCCTATCCCGTCGATCGTGACGTCGACATCATCTTCTGCCGCAATGTCCTGATCTATTTCGACAAGCCGACCCAGCGCAAGGTCGTCCAGCAGCTCTGCAGCCATTTGCGGCCGGGTGGATATTTGCTGGTCGGGCATTCGGAATCGATGATTCACAGTTCCGTCCCGGATCTGAAGCAAGTTCAGCCGACGATTTTCCAGGTCTGATTGGAGCCACACCAGATGCCGAAGGAGAAAGTTCGCGTACTGATCGTGGACGATTCGGCGTCGGTGCGCCAAATCCTGCAGACGATCCTCAACGACGACCCTGATATCGAGGTGATGGCGACGGCCTCCGATCCGTTCGTGGCGGCGCGTCGTCTCCAGGACGAGATTCCCGACGTCATCATCCTCGACCTCGAGATGCCGCGCATGGACGGCATGACGTTCCTGCGCAAGATCATGGCGCAGCGACCGATCCCGGTGATCATCTGCTCGTCGCTGACCGAGGAAGGCTCGAACGTGATGTTCGAGGCGTTCGAAGCCGGTGCGGTCGACATCGTGCCGAAGCCGAAGATCGACACGCGGCAGGCGCTGCTCGAATGCTCGACGCGGCTGCGCGAGGCCGTGAAGTCGGCGGCGCGCGCGCGGGTGCGCCCACGCGCGGAACGTCGCGCCATCGAGAAGAAGCTGACCGCCGACGCCATCATCCCGCCGCCGGTGCAGGGCAGGGTCCGGCCGACGACGGAGCGCATCGTTTGCATCGGCGCGTCGACCGGCGGGACCGAAGCGCTCAACGACGTTCTGGAGATGCTGCCGGCGCATTCCCCGCCGATCGTCATCGTCCAGCACATGCCGGCAGGCTTCACCGCCGCGTTCGCCAAACGGCTCGACGGCCTCTGCCAGATCAGGGTCAAGGAGGCCGAGGATGGCGAGCCGGTGCTGCCGGGCTGCGCCTATATCGCGCCCGGCGCCCGGCACATGCTGCTCCAGCGCATCGGTCTGCGCTACCAGATCGCGATCAAGGACGGCCCGCCGGTGTCGCGGCATCGCCCCTCCGTCGACGTGTTGTTCCGCTCGGCGGCCCAGCACGCCGGCGCCAACGCGCTCGGTGTCATCATGACCGGCATGGGCGATGACGGCGCGCGCGGGATGCTGGAGATGCGCAAGCTCGGCGCCTCGACGCGGGCCCAGGACGAAGAGAGCTGCGTGGTGTTCGGCATGCCCAAGGAAGCCATCGCCCATGGCGGCGTCGAAAAGGTCGTCTCGCTGCATCAGATCCCGCGCGAGATCATGCTCTGGTATCAGGCCGGCCACGCCGCGGTGGCGGGTTGATGGCCATGTCCACCGTTCCGGCCAACATGCTCGCTGAGGCGACCGCGGCGATCGAGGACGTCTCCTCGCGCATCGAGGACGTCTTCGCGCGCGTCGGTCACGAACTCGGGCGCGGTCACCTCATCTTCCAGGAGCTGAACCAGGGCTTGGCGACGCTCTCGGGCGAGCTCTCTGGCGCCGAGATCGAAGGCGCCGCGACCGCGCTGCAGGAGATCGCCGCGCGGCTGAGCGAGCTGGAGCGGGCGTTGCCGGCGGAAAGCGCGCTGCTGCAGACGATCGGCAAGAGCACGGCGGAAGCGTCTTCGCTGCTCAAGCCGCTGTTCAAGCACATCCAGATGATCACCATCATCGCGCGCAGCGCGAGGATCGAGGCGGCCTCGCTCGACGGCGACCGCGAAGGCTTTCTCGCCTTCACGCAGGAAGCCTATGATCTCGGCAAGGCGGTGCAGCGCTCGATCGAAGGCTGCGCGCGCGACCAGCAGCGCCTGTCGGAAGCGGTCGCCACCGCCTCCGGCCGGCAGAAGGACTTCGAGAGCCGCTACCGGGCCCAATTGATGTCGGAGAGCGACGAACTCGGCGCGGCCTATTCCGGGCTGCGCGACCAGCGCAGCAAGAGCAGCCATCTGGCCGATCGCGCCAGCTCCAGCACCAGGAAGATCGCCGAGGCGGTCGGCAGCGCGATCATCTCGCTGCAGGCCGGCGACAGCACGCGTCAGCGTCTCGAACACGTGTCTCACGGTCTCGGCCTCGCGTCGGCCACCGCGCCGAGCCTCGTCCCCGAACCCGTGACGAGCGATCACGGCATGCGCGTGATCTGCCATTTGCAGGCCGCGCAGCTGAGGGATGCCCAGCGCGAGTTCGGCGGCGACATCGGCCGGATCGTCGGCGCGCTGACCGCCATCCTGCGCGACGCGGGCAGCGTCGCCGGCCACGGCCGCACGCTGTTCGGCGGCGAGGAGGACGGCTCGTCGTTCCTGACGCGCATCAAGCAGACGCTGGCGCACGCCTCGAACCTGATCGCCACCTGCGAAAGTGCGGGCCGCTCGGTCGACGAGGCGCTCGCGATCGTCGAGGACACGCTGGCAAAATTTCGCCAGGCCATCGCCGGGCTTGCCGAGGCGACGGTCGACATCACGCTGATCGGAATGAATGCCGGCCTCAAGGCGAGCCATCTCGGCAGTCGTGGCAGCGCCTTCGTCGTTATCGCCAACGAGCTCAAGGCGACCGCCGACCAGGTCTCGGCGGGCGCCGGGCGCCTGCGGCCGGTGCTCGACGGCATCGAGCGCTCGGCCAATGAGCTGAAGGAGCTGCGCGTGCAGGGTGACCCCACGCAGCTTGCCAAGCTCGAGCCGCAGATCCTTGTGGCGCTGCGCGAGGTCGAGGCCGGCAATGAACGGCTCGGCAAGCTGATGAGCCGGCTCGTGAACGAAGGGGCGGAATTCGAGCGGCTGATGAATTCGGCGCAAGGGCAGATGACCACGCTCGGCGAAAGCTCGGCGGCCTTGCCTGCGGTCGCCACGCGGCTCGAGACGGCGAGTGCGGGTGCGCAGCGGCTCCAGGTGGAGCTGCAGGATCAGGCGATCCTGGACGATCTCTTCGCGCGCTACACGATGGAGCGCGAGCGTGACGTTCATCGCGAATTCCTGCACGCGCTCGGACTGGTATCGGCCGCCGCCTCGCGCCGGGTCGAGGCCGTCGAGACTGCGGACGACGGCATAGAATTGTTCTGACGGCGCCGCCGGCACCGCCTCGCGCGGCGGCGGCAATTTGATGTGTTGGTTTTGCAGGGCGTTAACCGTGGCGGAATGCTCGCCGCATCGGTCATTGTCGCGCCGCACAGTTGGCTGCAAATACCGGTCAATTCTACGGTGGATGTTACCATGATGAGAGACGGCAAATACGCGGCCTGGTTCAGGACCCCGCGCGCGCAGGGCACGGGCATCGTGCATCTGACGGAAGGGCGGATCTCCGGCAGCGACAGCTTCTTCACCTATGGCGGCTCCTATCGGTTCGATGACGAGCAGCGCTTCACGGCGGTTCTGACCACGCGGCGCCACGCCGATGGTCCGCCGACCGTGTTCGGTCTGGACGAGGTCGAAGTCGAGCTCGCGGGCGTGTGCAGCGGTGCGATGGCGACCTGTTCCGGAACGGCCAGGCAGGCGCCCGACGTGATGTTCGAGGTGACGCTGATCTACAGCCAGGACGCGGTGCCGGCCGCGGAGGCTCGCGGCGCCGTCGTGAAGCTCAACGACAAATTGCCCAAGGGCCTCGACAGTCGTTCGCGGCCGCGCCAGTTCCCGGCACCTTCGAAGCCTTCCGCATCTTAGTCTTGCGTTGACGCTGTCGCGTGAAACGGGCCGTGCGTGCGGCGCGGCAACGTAGCATTCAGGTGCACGAGGCTAGCAAGAGGCCGCTGTAAAGGACGGACGAAAACATGCCTCAGATCTGGATGACCTACGACGAGCTGGCCACACTCAGCGGCTGCACGCCGGCAGAAGCCAGGATGCGCGCCCTGCATTTGTCGCTCGACCGCCGCAAGAGCCGCGACGGCGCAACGCGCGTCAAGCTCGACCTGGCGCTGACGGCGAAGTTCTTCGCATCGATCCGCGACGCGGATTTCGATCTCGACGGTGCCATCGCCGCGCTCCAGAGCACACACCGGCAGATGGCCGAGCTGCTGGCACCGACCGGGTTCCGCGAGCGCGGGGCGGCATAAGCGCTTCGCGCTCGGAACTCCGATAGCTCATCGCGAATCAGGCATAGTCTCGTCTTCCGGAAGATATCGCCGGAGCCGGGGTTTCAACCGAGACGGGTCTTGGTGCCCGCAGGAGAATGCCATGAGGAAAGCCAAGTATCGGATCGGCGTGACTTCGTTGGGAATGGCGATGCTCGGTGGGCTGCTGATCGTCACAGCCGCGCCGTCACATGCGGATGTCGTCAAGCTGCAGGCCGACCTCAAGGGCAGCAATGAAGTGCCTCCGAACAACTCCACGGGTTCAGGCAAGGCCGAGGCCGCATTCGATACCCAGACGAAAGTCCTGACCTACACGGTCACCTATGCCGATCTCTCTGGTCCGGCGATGGGAGCTCATTTCCATGGTCCGAGCGAAGCGGGCAAGAACGCCGGCATCGCTTTGCCGTTCAAGACGGTCCAAAGCCCGATCCAGGGCAGCGCCACGCTGACCGACGCTCAGGCAGCCGATCTGTTGGCCGGGAAATGGTACGCGAACATCCATACGGCCGCGAACCCGGGCGGCGAGCTGCGCGGGCAGATAATGAAGTAGGGATGATGTCCCCGCGGCGCTGAACAAATTGTCAGCGCCGTGATTGTCAGGCTGGCGGCCGGGGTAGGAAGGCCAGGATCGTCTGGGCGAGGATGACGCCGACGGTCCCGCCCGTCGCCTTTTGCAGCACGTCGAGGAAGCCCGGATCGCGATCGGGGGTCAGCGCTTGCAGGACTTCCAGCCCCATTGCGACGGCCACGACGAGCGAGCAGGCCAAAACGAGCCGGCCGGGCAACAGGAAGGACAGCAGGAAGCCGAGCAGGCCATAGGCGCTGAAGCGCTCGATCACGACGATCCAGTAGGCTTCGCTATGCCCCATCAGCGCCGGCCGTCCCGCCAGTCTTGCCAGGGTGGCATAGACGATAAGGGCGAGGCAGATTCCCGCGGCTGCGATGAGGTGATTTCGGCGCATGGCCCAGCATAGCCCCTCGGCTGCGATCCCGCTTTGAAAGACGAGAATATCGTTAAAGCATCCCCGGCGGGATCCGGTCAGGCGACCAGGACATCGCCGGCCGGCGCCGCGGACGCGGTATGGCGGCGTGACGCGACGAGCTCGTTGAATTTGGCGAAGGGAAGCGGTGCGGCGACGAGATAGCCTTGTCCCTCTTCGACGCCGGAGGCGATCAGCGCACGGCGCTGCTCGTCGGTTTCGATGCCTTCGGCGACGACCGTCATCCGGAAGTCCTTGGCGAGCGCGACCAGCATCTCGACGATCGTCGTGGTCGATGCATCCACGGTGATGGTGTCGACGAAGAACTTGTCGATCTTGATCGTGTTGGCGCCGAGCCCCTTCAGCCGCGACAGTCCGCTATGACCCACACCGACGTCGTCGATGGCGACGCGGAAGCCGTGGTCACGCAGCTCGGCCACGACGGAAGCGGCGCGTGCGAGATCGTCGAGCTCGTCGCGTTCGGTCACTTCGACCACGATCTGGCGCGTGGAGATTCTCGCCGCCAGGACCGTGCGGCGCAGCGTTTCGATGAAGCCGGCACTCAGCAGGTGCTTGGGCACGACGTTCACGGACATCTTGAAGGTCTTGTCCGCCCTCAGCACGGCCTTCAGGTCGGAGAGCGCGGATCCCAGGATCTGCCAGGTCATCACCTGGATGCGCCCGCTGGATTCGGCCAGCGGAATGAAATTCATGGGCGGCACCACCGAGCCGTCTCGACGAACCCAGCGCGCCAGAATCTCGCAGCCCGTGATCCGGCCCGTCCTGAGATCGAAGATGGGCTGGTAATAGGGTCTGAATTCGCCGGCTGCGAGGGCGCGGTCGAGATCGGCGACCGGCCCCTCCATCCGGCGGCTGCGTGCCAGCAGGATGCCGAAGAGTGCACCAAGTCCAAGGGCCACCGCGAGTGCCGGCCAGTAAGCCTCGTTGTTCCAGCTCGAGAGCACTGCGTGCTCGAGCCGGATCGTGGCATGAAGCGGCAACCGCGTGGAATGCCGCTCGAAGCTGATCGGCCCTGGCAGGGGCCTGTCGGCATCGAGCCGGAATTCACCGAGCTTCTCGCCATTGCTCAAGGCGAGGATCACCTCGCTGTGCGCGCGCAGCTCGGCGGGCATGAGATCGAACAGATTGGCGTTGATGCCGACGATGGCAACCAGTGCGGAGCTGCGATTGACGTCACTGAGCACGCCCAAGGCGTCGCCGCCGAACTGCTCCACGCGAAACAGGGAAAGCCTCTTGTCCTGCGAGGGCAGCATGTCGCGACGATCCGCCCATCCCTTGTCGAACTCGAGCGTCTCGGAATAGGCCGAACAGATCACCGATCCGTCCGGATTGACGAGACGGACGTCCTTGATCGCCGAGCGCTGGTAGACGTGGAGCCGGATGGCTTGCAGCGCTGCCGGTGCGCAGCTGGCAAGATCGCGCTTGGCGAGTTCGTCGAGGCTAGCCGCTGCAAAATCGACAGCGAGTTCGGAGCGGCGCAGAACCACCTCGGTCAGCTCGTTCAGCTGGTGCGCCTGCTGGTGGCGAATGACTGCCTCTGCCGCAAAATGGCCCGCCAGCCCAAACGCCATCATGCTCGCAAGCACGAGCGCTACAAACGGAAGGTTCGGTCGCTGGTGTCTCATCCGGTCCGGGCGGAATTCAGGAGAGGCAGGGGACTAGGCTAGCGAATTATCTTGAGAACTATCTTGAGCGCTATCTTGGGAATTGATCCTAGCCAGCGGGGGCTAAGATAGGGTTTAACGGGCCGACCGGCGCGGATGGGCGACCGAGTGGTTGCCTGACCGATGGTCACGCGGCCCGAGCATGAAAGTTGAGCAGTATGATCAGGACGTTAAGCCTCCTCCTCCTGTCGTTGGTCGTCGGAAGCTCCGTGGCCTTGGCGCAGGGGACCAAAGACCAGCCCGCGGGCAATCAGCCCACCACACGCAGCGGCACGGCGACGAATTCCGGTTCGGACAGCATGGGTGGTGCTTTCAAGGGGACAGGGACCCCCAACTATGGAACCAGCCCCGGGATGGGGTCCCAGAAGAAGACGCGCAACTAGCCTGAGGCGCCGGCTGATCGGCTGCAAAGCGGCCGATCGAGTCTCACCGTCCGGGCCGTTGGCTCAGGGGGATCGCCTCCGGATAAGTGGCGCTGGAATTGTGGATGTAGGGGCCGGGGTGGTGGGTGGCCCGCAACCGGAGCACCACGAAGGCGATGTTGATCGCCAGCCAGACCAGGACCGCGGAAATGGCAAAGTGGAGCACTGCCAGACCTCGCTGTGGGACCGGAATCAACCTCCAAGCGTGGGTTTGGTTCCGTCCCGCCGAGGTAATGGCGCCGGAAACTAATGTTGCATCTGCGAGGTGACCGTGGGCCTCTGGGGTGACCTGCCGGTCCTGTCGTTGAGGTCGTTCGTCGTCACCGCCACGAGCCTCTGCGCCCGCTGGCGCGCCGAAGCGGGAAATCGTTCTGCAAGGCTCACGGCGAGCGTGGCCGCATTGCCGAGGCCTACGTCTTCTTTCCCGTCTTCGACTTTAACGAAAGACCAAGCCGCAAGGCCATGCGCTTGATCGCATCCGGCGAACGGCCGAGAAGTTTCGCCGCCTCCTCCAGCGAGGCTGAAGACTTGGCCAGCTCCATGAGCCGGCGGTCTTCCTTGAACGACCAGGGCTTGCGCGCCATAACCGAAACCATCCTCTTCGACACAATGACAAAGCCGCCAAGCGACCCATGTTCGCTCGACGGCTTTGCTTGGGTGGGGCCAGGCTTGGGGGAGCCTGGTGCGAAGATGGATATGCGTTTCGCGAGACTTCGCAACAAGCAACGCGGATTAAGCTAACTGCTCAACCTTACTGCGATGAAGTCGGCACGGGGCGCCCCGTATAACCACGGTATTTCGTGGCGAATCCGATGCACTGCGCTGCCGGTGGCGATGGTTGGAGCCGACGAAGTCGCACCGACGACGGAGGCTTTCCGTCAGTCGCCGCGGGCTGTCTGGAGCCCGCCGAAGACGGTCGTCATCATGCGCGCCATGAACGAGGGTTCATGGCGTCGCCGCGTCGAGTTCTGGTAAAAAGAAGAAAGAGAGCCTCTTCTCCGCGCTTGGTGCCCTCGCGTGCCGACCAATCTTCAAGCACCACGTTGCACAAACTTCATGTTCGTCTGACAAAAGTTTCAGCGGTGCCGAGCTTGAAGTCGACACACCGAAAAGATGAAATGAGCGCGGGAGGAGCGTTCCGGCAAACGTGGGAACATTCCAGATGTTGGCTGTCTTGGTTTTGATTTCGATTTTCGCAGCGGGCTTTTGCTGCGGCTATGGTGTGCGGGCGTGGCGCTCGTGGAGGCGATCGGCACGATATCGTCTTTACGCACCCTATACTCCGGCCTCGATGGAGGCCGGTCGAGCTCAGAGGCCATCGTAATCAGGGCACGCCACCCCGATGAATGGACGTCGGGGCGACGCCGAAATAACCATGGGCGGTTAGGTTAATCCGTCGCCGTCCTTGAGCGCTTTGGAAAGGCAGCCTAAGACGGAACAATTGATAGCGAAAGTTTGGCCGCTCCATTTTTCCGGGGCGCGCAGGTGGGCATAGATGACGTATCTCATTGCGTTGCTGGGCGCGACGATCTGCGTCCTCATTTCGATTGCGTTTGTTTGCAGCTATGGCCGGCGTCTGAAAGATCTTCCGGGTCCGTGGATCATGAACGAGGGTCATTCAAATGATTGATCAACGGCACAACGCCCCCCGCAGGTATTTCGTCGACGCGCAAGGGCATCGTGTTCTGATCGGCCTGTCGCTGCAGGAGACGGCGGAATTCGAAGCGCTGGATGTCGCAGCAGAGAGGCCGCAAATCGTGACCGAGACCGGCATGGGCAAGGCTGCCGCCGCGGTTGACGACGTTCGATGGCTTGAGCTCTACTCCAAGCACGAAGGCGCCTGGCGGGTGTGGATCGCACGGAGCCAGGCGGAGCGGACGCCTGATTTAGGCTTTGTTAACTATGTCTGACCGATGGTAGCCGCCTAAATCTCGAATGTGGGGATGGCCCAAATGTTTCAGCTGTTCCTGAGAGCGCGCGCACACAATCTTCTCGGCTCCCGCCGCGAGGACAAGGGTTTCAAGGCCCGCTCCGCGGAGCGTGACGCGGAGACCGACCGCACGCGGATCGGTGCGGTCATGGCGGCGATCGAAACGGCGTTGCAGGAAGCGGAGAGAGAGCAGGCCGGCCTCAACCGGCGTGTCGACGACGCACTTGCGCGTGCATCCGTCACCTTCGGAAACGGCACCGACGAGTATCTCGAGCGCGAGGCGCTCGACAATCACCACCAGGACCTTTTTGCGGCCGACATCTCGAACGGCCAGCGCCGGCTCAAGGAATTGGCGACCAGCATTGCGCACCTGAAGTTCGTCAAGACCGCAATGCTGACGCGCTTCCCGGACTTCAAGCCGCCGCAGCTCAATAGCTAGAGCGGATTGGCTTTTGGAGTCGATCGGTCAAAGTCGAGAGGCCTGAACCACTCGACCTTCTTGGCCCAGTCACGCAGCGTCTGCGGCGCGCAGCGGATCTTGGCCGCGAGGTCGCCGCCGCCCACCGCGACGGGAGCTTGTTGGCGCGATCCAGAATTATCCGGCCCAGACCTTCAGACAAAATTGTTCGTCGTCTTGCTTATCATGGCTCCATCCGCCCAAGAGTTGGAGCCTCGGCAAACCCGCGGCAGTTCATAACGAGGCTATTCCGAGCCCGTCCCAGGTTTTTCGGAGACAGTCCTAGCAGTTGGCGCAACCGCCTCGGCCTATCAGTCCTCACGAAACTAGCGGATCCAGCCCTGGATTTTTCAGGTGGGCGTTTCACTCGACGTTTTCATCGGACGAAATAATGCGCCGCACAAATGACCGAGGGTGCAGGCGCCTTACCCTGACCACTTGGTGCGGTCGCCCGACATTGGTGGTGGTGTTTATCTCACAGCACAATCTGATTGATTGTCAGAAATTTGCGTGATCAACTCGATTCAGGAGCTGGATGGGGAGAGGGGCCGATGCGTTCCGTGCGTTGCGCGGTAGCCGTTGTTTGCACGCTGTGGCTCGGAGCTTGCACCACAGAGCCTTACAAAGAATCGATCAGTACTTTCGCGAAGGGGGTCGTCGCGAGCCAGTCGGCACTCGCTAAGCTTGATGAACGCAACAATGAGATAAAGCGCAGAATCCAGATCCGAGCGCAGCTCAAGAATCTTAGAATTGGGACTTGCGAAATAGGAAGAGGCTGCACGTTCGAAGGGCTTCCGCCACCGAAGTCGACCATACCAAATGCTCTTCTCTACATGGCGCAAGTAACTGCTTACAGCAACGGGCTTGCAGAGCTGGCCGCTGCCAAAGATACCGAAGCGATCCAGAAAGCCGTCGGAAAAATCGACTCCGCGGCGCGCGCGGGCGTCAAATCATTCGGATCGCAAGTCCGGCAGTCCGCTACAGTGCTTGCGGCGCTAGATCTTGTAGGATTTGTAGCAAGCGAGGTTATTGAGGCGCAGCGTGTCGAGGCTCTAAGAGCGGCGATCATCAGAAACCGATATCGTATCGAGAATGCGATAACGTCCTTGGGGGCTACGTCCTATCAGCTTCAAGGCATCGTTATCGGTGTTGAGAGGGGATATCTTCAAGAGCAGGCTGAAGCCCTTAGGAGGTCCACGGATCCTGCCGAGCAGGCGCGATTGACCAACGAGCTAAGCCTTCAAGAGAAAAGCCTGAACGAACTGGCAACGGCGGATTCGCGCGTCCCGTTCAGAGCCCTTCTTTTGGCTCACAGAGCCGTCGTCCGCGCGGCTAAGGATCCGACCTATTCGTTTACCGATGCTGCCGGTCTGCTGCTCGACTTCCTTGAGAAGGCACAGGCGCTGGATGCGGCCGTGAAGAAGGGCGCTTGATGATGGCAAACAGCCAGCAATTCGCTCAAGCCGGAACTCTAATCATTCCGAGCCTCCAAAACTACATCAATCTGCTCGAGGCGGACTACCAAAACCAAAACGTGGCGCCGCCCGAGACAAGGGCGGCAATGGCAACCGCCATAAGGCGGCTCCGCGAATATTTGTTCGGACTGCAGAACGCCCAACTTCAGGCCGCTGATGAATCGGAAGAACTCAAACGGGCAATTGCCGACCTCAAATCAGCAAATGCGGATATCCAAAGCGAGATCAATTCCGCGAAAGAGTTCCAGGAGAACGTCGAGGCGGCAGCAGCGATTGCCGACATCATTCAACGAGCCATTGGTCTGGCGCTCGCGTAGGAGATATTGATGCCGGCCCCAATTCAGTCGTCCGATACCGGGTTAGATCGATTTAGCAAAATGTTGCCTGCCGACGTGACAGCGGCATTCATCAGCACCAAGGCTAGTTTGGGGAGTGCCTTCCAGGCTCCTGAGGAGCAGAATTACCCGGTCGTCATTAGCTTCCTCGTCATTCTTTGCCTCAGCCCCCTCTATTTTCGGCACGTGACCAAGATAGCAAATCGCTGGCATCGCTATTTTTTAGTGGGCACCTCCGCCGTGTTCGCGATTTCGCTTGCCAATGCCCAGCTGGCATCAGTCTTGATCGACGCGATTGGCGCCCTCCACATTCCTACCGAAAACGTGAATCCGATCGTGTCGGCGATGTCGGCCGTTCTTCCCATTCTTTGGACCCTCATCATCTCGCAAATTGCGCTGAGCGCCTTGAGCGACAAGGCTGTGGACCCGGGAGCGTCAGCATGAAGAAGTACGTGATTCTTGCGTCGCTCCTCTTCGCTTTGTGTTCTGAAGCGTGGGGCGAATGTTTTTCGTCGCCCAAGCCGATCGAGGATGCGAGAACGGTAAACCTGGGGACGTTGTTACTGAGTGCCTCTGGACGCTATTACGTCCTTGATCCCTGTGTGAGGATTAGCCGACGTCAGTTCGGCTCGAGGCTCAAGCTTGGCTTCATGAACAATTTCCGGAATGCTGACACGGCCGCAGCTTTCTACTCGGTAAAATCGAAGCGTACGCTTTCTCTGGATCAAACCACTCATGTCTCGCTGGTGCGAACGCCGGGATGGTTTGGCTATCCGACAACTTCAGACACAGAGGTCCAGCCGGTCCCCGAGACAAGGGGAGATCCCTTCCGGGGGACCATTGAACAGTGGAATAGCGCGCATGCAAACGGTTCTGGTCCGAAAGAGCTTCGAAATATCCCGGGCCTCATTCGACCATGGCACGCGTTTGTTGACCGGGAACAGTCGCTGGCATCAAGCTTCGATCCGCAGTTCTGGCAGATCAACCCGGCAGACATGACGTCGAAGACGATCGTCACAAACTATATTGTTCGATTCGCGCCCGCGCCCACCAACACATTTCTGGATTTCGACGTCTACATCCAGGACGGGGTGAAAAGTGTTGATTTGACCATTGCTTCTCAGATCGAGGCATTTTCCGGCAGTCGCACTTTCATCGTAGTCCCCTAGCTGCAATAGTTCGTCATCGGACCAAACCCTCTGCGGTGTCGAACCAGCGCACCCATGTTGGGGTGTCTCAAGTATCTCGACGCTGTCCGCGGTGCTGCTGTATGCGATGTCTCCGCAAGCAAAGTTGACCGCGTGACAATCGGCGCCGCTTTGCCGCTTGGCGCCTCGATCCTTTTTGCTATGGTTCCGGCAAACGTTCACGGTTCATGGGAGCAACAAGGTGCCGGTCAGAAATATACAGAGGTTGGTTGGATTGGCGTGCGTGTTGACCCTGGCTGCGCCGGCAACGGCATCGGCCATCACCGCGGAAGTGGCGCGCGCATGCGATGCGGCGGTGGCCAAGGCCTTTCCGCCCAAGCAAATTGGCAACCCGGCGGCCGGCAGCACCAAGGGTACCTCCAAGGACCGGCGCCAATATTTTGAGAAATGCGTCGCGAACAACGGCAAGGTCGATGACGCTCCGGCGGACGCGCCCAAGGACAGCAAGCCGTCAAAGTGAGAAATCAGGGTTCGGCTAGCGCCGCGGTGGCGGACAGGGCGAGTAGAACGCGCCGTTCGCAGCATTGATGCGTTCGACACATTGATTGGGATCGGTGACCGTTCCAGCCACCGTGAAGTCGTAGCCCATGCCCTTGATCACCACGACGTAGCGGCCGGGAGTGAGCGTAAAGCCGTCCTGCTCCGGTTGCAGCAACAGCATCCTCTGCTGATCCTCGACCGGTCCCACCTTGTAGGGATAGGACATGCTGCGAATGACCCAGGAATCGCCCGCGCTGACCATCGCGGCTTTCCCGGTGGCATCGACCCCCATGGCGCGTGAGACTTTCGCCACGACCCGAACTTCGGTCCCGCTTGCATCGACACCACCGTCGGGCCTGAACACGATGAACTTGACGTCGCCGTCCATCAGCGTGGTCGCGCTCGGCGTGTTGATGGCCGCCGAGATCGCGACGCGGCGGTCCGGAATCTTGCCCGGTACCGACTTGAGCTCATGGAGCTGGCCCTCGCTCAAGGCGTAGACGCCGAACGTCGTCGGCAGAGGCATCGAAGGTTGTGCAGCCTGCGCCGGCTCCTTCTGACTATCCGGGGTCCGTTCAACAGCCTCGCTCACGGCGGGAGGCGGACTGGCGCCCGGCTGAGATTGCGGGCCGTTCGGTGCTCGCTCGGGCGGCGGCACCGTCTGCGACAAGTTGGTCAGTTGTGACTTCAGCCGAGGCCAATAGACAGCCGCGGTCGCGCCCCCGCCAATGAGCAGGAGGATGATTGCCAGTCGAACCAGAGACTTGAAGGCGCCGCTTCGTTTGGGTCGGTCGAGCGAATCCGCAGGACGGCGCGGTGCTCCCGTGTCCTTCGGGCTGGACGGCGCAGCCGAAACCGGTGACGGCACCGGAACGGGTGGGGGAGTCGAAGTTTGGACCGCCGGGGTCACCGGAGCGGTGGTTGCCGCGACCAGTTTCTGCTGTTCCGCCGCGGCGCTGCGCTCGAAGGAACGTTCGACCTCCTTGATGGCACGTTCGAGGACCTGCTGGAGCTCGCGGGATTCCCGCGCCTCGGTGTGGGTGAATTGCTCCAGCAGCTTGACGCGCGCCAACTCATAGACGATCTCCCGCATCTGCTGGGGATCGTCGGATACGGCGCGGATGCGGCTCGACAGGAGACGGATAAACCCGGCTTTGATCTGTTGCGCCGAGGGGGCGTTGGCCGCAGTTTCACCGGAGTCGGTCATCAAGGCGATCAAGTAGCCCGGATAAGGCCATTTCGCTAGGTTTTTCCGCCTGAAACCTCGCGATCGAGGCAGCTCTCCCGCGGATGAACGGGTCTGCCGACGTCCCTCTCGGTCCCTTGAAGGCGCTTGCTTTTAGGGGAAAACCTGTGACATTTCGCCAAGCTCCTCTTTCCGGTGTTCAACCATGCGCGGCGTTCTGACAGTCCTCTCGGTCTTGACCTTCCTGGCCTCGCCTGCCGTTGCGCAGGGGATCAAGGATCAGGCCAACACCACGAGCTCCAGCATCATCACGACGCCGACGAAGAAGGCGCAAACCACCCAGGCGGCGTCCCGGCCGACCGCGGTCCGGCATGTGACGGGGCTTCCGGCCGGAAAGTCGGCGCAAGGCGTCTGGCGCGACGGCAAGCTGGTCGCCGTTCCCCGCTGAGGCTGCGACCCAACGAAGCGTGAAGGAACGGTGATCGCCTCCCTGACGTTCACGCTCGGGAGATATCATATGAAACGACCAGTTCTGATCGCCATTGCGTTGCTTGTGCCCGCCGCTGCCTGGGCGCAGGGCGTCAACGACCCCTCGACGCCCAACCGCAACGTGACCATCGTCAATCCGTCGCAGCCCGCGCCACCCAATGCGACGCGGAACATCCCAAGCCGGATCGAGCCGCCGGTCACCACCGGGAGCGGACGCGCCCGCCCATACTATGGGAGCAGAACCCGGGGCAGCGCGTCGAGCCACCGCTAGCCGCGCCGTTCACCGTTCGCCAGCCTCCTGGCTGTTGCGGGTTGACCTCGACCTCCAGGGTCGAAGTTCCCGAATCATGTCGGTTCTTGCCCGAGATCAGCAGCGTGAACTTGTCGGTGCCGCGCGTTTCGTTTTCCGCCGAATAGCGGAAGCCGGACCCGACCACGGCCAATTGTCCTCGCGAGGGGGCGCTGACGACCGACACGTTGAAGATCTGCATGTAGGACCAGCGCAGGCCCTGGATGCACTCCGCGCCAGGCGCGATCGACATCGTCCATCTCACCGTATCGTGCGACAGGGCAAACGGCGTCCGTTCCTTTATGCAGAGGGGGCTGGCGTGCGCCGCGAGGCCCGACACCACGGAAGCCGCGACGGCAATACCTGACAGCAATAAGGGTCTTGCACGCATGCCCGGCAACTCCACGGAGGGATGCCGAAGCTAGCAGCAAGGAGCTAATGAGGTCTTAGAAGAGAGCCGTTGTCGGTTCCGGCGCGGATCGCGGGTTCATCGGCCATCAGCCGGGCCCCCTCTCCGGGCCACGCCGGTCTGCCCTCTGTTTTGCCCGGGAAGTCAATCTCGATTTCGGAAAGTCGTAACCCATTGATTTGATGGGAGCCGGCTACTGTGCATGGGGTTGTTTTTCGATTTTTGAGGGGACGGCGCCGAGGTCCGGTTATTGCCCGTTTGGTGTCATCCCGCCGCCGGCAGGGAAGTTGCTGGACTTGAGCGTCATTCCGGAGACGCGGAAGCGGACATTTCCAGCCAAATAGAGATAGTCCGAGGTGGTGCTGCCAACCGTGCGCACTTCGACATAGGTCAGCGTGATCGAACCGACGCTCGGGGTCACCTGGGTGATCTCGACGTAACGTGCTCCAGGGAAGAGCTTCTGGTCGAGGCCGTAGAAGATCTTCTCGCGCTCGGACCACAGGACGAAGTGCCCGCCGGTCTTCTGATCGACAGCCTCATATTGAGTATGGATGACTTGCGGGTATTCGATTTGGCCGGCTCTCGCGGGCTGCACGCCGAAGCAGATCATCAAAATCAGCAAAGCAATGATGCGAGCCACGATCAAAATCCTCAGACCAAAAACGAAATCCTGCCCGCGAATTCGCTTCCTTGCAATCGGCAAAGCGATAGACTGAAAGCCTTGCGCCCAAGCGTTTGCGGCCAATCGCCGTTGTTGTGATGTGTCTTTGGATTTATCGATATGCGAACCGTTCGACCTGACCAATTGCCAGCTGGCGAACGCCGGCTTGTGGCGCTGGCTGGAGCAGTCGCAACCATGGCCGGTGCGGTCGGTCTTTGTCTTGCCAGTCCGTCCCTGTGTCTTGCTCAGACCGATCCGGAGCCTTCTATCAGCGACTATCTTCCGCCCAAAGAGCCGGAAGTCTCGCGCGACGAATGGCGGCAACGCATCGAGGAGGCGCGGCGGCGGGCCAAGGATGTCTCGCGCGAGCGGCGGGAGCATCCGGAGCTCTACAAGCCGATCCCGGAAGATCCGGACCTCGTCGCGACCGAACGTCTGCTCCGCGACGACAGCCTGCAGCGAGGCGACATCGTCACGACCAAGAAGGGCATGTTCGTCTACCAGGGTCGATCCGATCAGCCGCGCCGCGATCAGGATTTTGTGCCGGTCAACCCGAAATCGGTGCGCTGAGGCTCAGTAACGCCGCAGGATCTCGTTGAACTTGGGATCGGTCAATTTCGTGGTGTCGAGCAGCAGCGACTTGCCTTGCGGCGTGGCCTGCACATAGGCCGCGATCAGCAGCGGCTCGTAACGGGAGCGATTGGCCAGCGCGGAGCGGATGTCGGACTGCGCCAGCAGCTTGATCTCCTCATCCGTCGCGGCGGCGCCCGAGGTCACGGTCCGGACGCGGGCGAAGGCGACGTCGATCGGCACCGATCCGGTCAAATAGGACATCTTCACCGCCGGCGTTGCCGCTTCGCCGGCTTGGGCCTGCAGCGTGCCGAGCGTGAGCCAGAGCGCGGGCCTGATCGGCGAAACCTTCAAGGCCGAGACCACGGCGGCCTGGGCGGCCTTGTTCTCGCGGGCTCGTCCGTCCGCATCGACTGCGGGCCGATGAAGAACGTCAGCGGCCTTCGCCGCCGCGTAGTTCGCGAGCAGGTCCCCATCCAGCGAAAACGATGCCAGAGCACCGCCGGCCGCCAGCTTTGCCTTCTCGGGCGGGATCTCGCCCGAGAACAAATCGATGGCGCGAAAATCCGGTCGGACGAAATCGCCGTAGAAGGCCATGGCGGCATGAAGCGCCAGCAGGATCGCGGCGCAAATGCCGATAACGCGAAGCAGGATCATGCGGTTCATGGTGGAATCGACGCGGCCTGTGAGGGCAAAGCAAATACGCGATTGAAGGGAAAGCGGGGACCTTAAATTGCCATCAGACTATCGCCCTGGATCGTCAACAGCGTCAAGTTGCCGGTCGCGTAGGCGCCGGTGTCGATGTTGATGCGGTTCGGGCGAATGTCGGGCACGCTGACCGGCGTATGACCGTGGACGATATATTTGCCGAAGCGCTCCTCGGACGCCAGGAACTCCTCGCGGATCCAGAGCATGTCTTCATCCTTCTGGCGCTCGAGCGCGACGCCGGGCTTGACGCCGGCATGGACGAAGAAGAAGTCGCCGCAGGTAAAGGACGAGGGCAGTTGCTGCAGGAAGGTCAGGTGCTCCGGCGGCAGCGCGCGCTTCAGTCCGTCGATCAGCTCGACCTGCTGCTCCGCGGACGGGTTCATGGTCGGCGTGATGCCGTAAGAGACCAGCGTCAGCAGGCCGCCATAGTGGCGCCACTCCTGGAGGCGGGCGGGGTCCTTGAGGACCTCGAGCAGGAAGACCTCGTGGTTGCCCTTCAGGCAAACCGTCTCGTGCGATTTCGAGCGCGCGATCAACAGATCGAGAACGGCGCGGGAGTCCGGGCCGCGGTCGACATAGTCGCCGAGAAAGACCTGAATGGCCCGCTCGGGGGCGGAGCGGGCAAGATCGGCGTCGATGACGGTTAACAGCGATTGAAGCAGATCGGCGCGGCCGTGCACGTCGCCGATTGCATAGACGCGAATGCCATCGGGGAGCCGAGGCTTGGTTTTCTTTCGAAAGCGCGAGGAAAGGCCCATCAGGTCGGTCGAATCGCATCCAGCGTCACGAGCGGAACGTCGTGACCGCTCTTAGCAGAACAAGTTACACATCGGTATTCTTAATTGTTTCCGACCAAGTCGTCCGCATTTTGATTAAAGGATCGTGCGGCCTTTGAGCCGTATTTCAAGACGTCTCGCGTAGCGTTTCCTCAACAAGAACGGGGAGCGCGACATGCGCAAGATTGTAAAGTTCCTGGCGGCCGTGGCCGCGATCGTCGGTGCTGCAGGGGTGCAGCAGCGTGCTGAAGCCGCTTTCGTCGGTGCGCCCTTGGGGCTGCGCGGCGCCATCCAGTACATCAAGTTCGACCAGCCGACGCTGGCGCCGATGGCCTACACGCTGTTTTGCCTGAAGTATAAGGACGAGTGCAAGCCGCGGCCGCAGCAGATCGTGTTCCGTGGCGGCCGGCTGAAGCTCACGGCGGAGCGGATGGCGCAAATGCAAGAGGTCAACCGGCAGGTCAATACCGCCATTCATCCGGAGGCCAATCTCGAAGGGTTGCGCGGCGAGAAATGGCTGCTGCATCCGACCAGCGGCGACTGCAACGACTACGCTGTGACAAAACGCCACGAGTTGATCGCCATGGGCTTTCCGGCGCGCTCGGTGCTGCTCAGCGAGGTCGTGACCACCTGGGGCGAGCATCATCTCGTGGTCGTGGTGCGGACTTTCTCCGGCGATCTCGTGCTCGACAATCTCTCCGGTCACATCCTGCCGTGGTCGAAGAAGCCCTATCGCTGGGTCCGCATTCAGTCGCCCAAGAACCCGAACTACTGGGCTTCCCTCGGCGATCGCGCGGTCTGATCACCCGCGCTCTATCGTGATCCGGACTGGCCGACGCTCTGCGACAGGCCCAGTCCCACGATCACCGCAAGACACAGGATTGCTGCGGGCCGCAGCAATCCGGGACCTGCGAAGCTCTGAACCAGCGCAAACAGAACACAGGCCGCGGCGGCCGCAGGGAAGAACGAGTCGCGTCCGCGCTGCAAAGCACCGAAGAACAGCCGTACCAAAGCGATCAGGGCTGCCAGCAACGCAAGAGCAAGACCGATCGCTCCCATGCCGGCGAAGATCGCTGTTGCCGTCGACGGCGCCGCCAAGGCCGCTCCGGCATCGCTCTGATAGATCCTGCCGACCGCCGAAAACGTCCTTGCGCCCGCGCCGAACCAGCGTGTGTCCGCCAACATCCGCTCCAGCGCAGCCCGCGTTTCCGCGCCGATGTCGGGGTTGAGCCGCAGGAGGATCGGCCCGGAGCTCTGTTCGAACAGGAAGGTCAAGACAATGGCCGATCCGATCAGCGCGGCGGCGGCGAGCGCGCTCGCCGCCAAGGGCGACAGATCAAGCCGGCGGATGACGAGGATCAGAAGGATCAATACGACGCCGAAGCCCGCGGCGATCGCGTTGTTGGTCCCGGAAAGGCCGAACACCGCGGCTGCGCTGATCAGGGCTCCGGCAAGGCCGAGCAGGCCAAGCATGATCGAGCGAAGCAGCGAGTGATGCGTTTCGGCCCGCTCCGCGGCAAGCTGCATCACGGCAAGATTCAGGACGAGGCCGAACCCTGCCAGGGTCGTCGCGAACTCGGACGTTGCGGTCGCCCCCGCAATGGCCGGCGAGAGCCGGTGCAGATCCAGGGTCAAGGCGGAGACCGCTGTGATGCCAGCGAGGACAAACAGGACAAGCTCGGCGCGGCCGCGATCGCGGACGACCACAATGGTTACGCCGAGCAGCGCGGTTGCTGCCAGCGCCAGCATCAGCGCGTTCAGGGTCAAGCCAAGATCGGCGGTGACCGGCCCGAACGGGAGGCCACCAAGTGCGTCGCGAGCGCTCGCCCAGATCGGATGCCCGAAGCCCAGCGGAAGCGGCATCAGTTGCGCGGCGATCAGCAGCGGAATGGCGATCAGGATCCAGCGGGCCCAGGAGGTCGCGCGGACATAGTGGTCGTAGTCGGCTTTTCGCGCGCTGAGCGTGGCTGCCAGCAAGCTCAGCGCGGCAGCCATCATCCCGAGCTGCGCACCGAACTTGGCGCCGGCGATTTCGAGAGCGGATGCGGAAACGATGGAAACGATGAGGGCAAAATAAGCGAGGGACAAACGGCGCGCTCGATGCGGATTCCTGAAACGATCAGGTCACCATACAAGCGAGCGGGTGGTTTTCAAGCAAAGGTCGGCGCGGGCCAACAACTTGACTGTGATCCTCCGCATGCGTGCGAACGGTCGAGCGCAAGAGATTAGCTGAGGGAGATCAGCGAGCGCTCTTGACCGGACGGGCAAACACGCGCGCGGCCCGGGCGGCGGCAAGGCTGAAGCGAGCGGCCGAGCCAAAGAGGTAGCCGGCCTGGAGCGCAATGGCTGCAAAGGCCGCAGCCTTCAGGCCTTCGAGGACGCCAAGACTGGTCACGAGGCTGACCGGCAGCACGGTGAGCATCAGGGCGAATGTGACCGGCAGCAGCACCAACACGCGAAAGCGTTGGCCCAGCACGGCACCTACCAGAAAGCTGAAAATCAAAAACGCGGTCATCCGAAACACTCCGTGCTTCGGACCCTAGGTTCCCCACCCTAAAAAGACCCTTAAGCTGTATGGCTAAATTTGGCCTATAGGCCGCAATTTGCCAGCAGCGAATGATAGGCCTCCCGCAAGCCGTTCAGGGCCACCAGGCCTTTGATCTCGCTGTCGCTTTCCTTAACCACCACCGACAGCGAGGCCGTCGTCTGCCATTTGCCGGCGGCAAAGGCCGAGACCTCGTCGGGCAGCAGCACGGCAGCCCCTGCGGCGGCCATGCTGGCGTCAACGGTCAGGGTGCCGCCGCCGCTCGCGGCGATGGTGACTTTTGGACGGCTCCTGGGCGGGAAGGGCCGGATCAAGGCCACCAGCACGTCGATCTTGCCCTTTGGGGCACAGCGCACGATGAGACCGGCGAAGTCCGGGTCGGATTGGGTGGTATCCGCGGTCTTCGTGATGGCCGCGAAGCTCTCGCCGTCCTTGCCCCCTTGCGTGCGGCTGAACTTCCAGACGGAGGAGGGAGTGGAGGTCGCCACTTCGACGACGGGGGCGATCGGACACGAGGGCTGTGCGCAGGAGGTAGCCCCGTCCGCGGCGCGATCGGCGCCGCCAAGGAGCGATCCTGCCAAAAAGGCGAACAGAAGGAGGCCAGACACGGGGGAATCCTATCCTGATGGGTTCCAGCCTTAGCAGACGGACGCGAGGTCAAAAAGGCCGGTGCTGGCGTGCCGGGCCCTCCGCTTGGGCGGTTTGCCCGCGGACCGGGCACACGAAATACAACAAATAGTCACAAAGGGTTAAACCAAGCCCCAAAGCGTGACCCGCACGCAACAGTCACCGGTGATTGCACCGTTAACCATTCAGGAACCCTTGTCGCACCGCCCCCAGCGCCGTACCAATCGAGTCTAATTGGGGTCTCCTGGGGCGCGATTGATGCATTCCTTTGCCAAGTCATATCTTTTCAAGCCGGCATTTCTGGCAGCAGCTTTGGCGCTCGGCGCCTGTTCGACCAATCCCGGCTCCGGTCCGCTGACCGACGACGTTAACAACAAGATCCAGACCGAAAGCGCGCCGGCCTATGAGCTGGTGCCGCTCAATCCGGCCACCGTGAAGATCTTGCACACCCATGAGCCCAAGGGGCTCGCCGGTGTGTTCACCGACCGCCGTCCGCCCGCCAGCATCGTGTTCGGCATCGGCGACGTCGTCAGCGTCACCATCTTCGAAGCCGCGGCAGGCGGTCTGTTCATTCCGGCGGAAGCCGGCGTCCGTCCCGGTAACTATGTGACGATCCCGGATCAGTCGGTCGACAATGACGGCTTCATCACGGTGCCCTATGCCGGCCAGATCAAGGCCGCGGGCCGCACGGCGGTGGAGATCCAGCGCTCGATCATCGAGAAGATCGGCAACCGCGCCATCGAGCCGCAGGCCGTGGTCTCGATGTCGTCGCAGCGCACCCAGCTCATCAGCGTGCTCGGCGAAGTCAATTCGCCGGCGCGTTACCCGGCGAGCGCGGCGGGCGCCAAGGACAAGGTGCTCGACGCGATCACCCGCGCCGGCGGCATCAAGGGCCAGGGCTTCGAGACCTGGGTCATGCTGGAGCGTGGCGGACGTCGGGCCACCGTGCCGTTCGAGAATCTCGTGATGGCGCCCGAAAACAACGTCTATGTGCGTCCTGACGACAGCATCTATGTCTATCGCGAGCAGCAGAAGTTCATGGCGTTCGGCGCCAGCGGACAGAGCGGCGAGTTCAACTTCGATGCCTGGCGCATCAACCTCGGCGAAGCTGTCGGCAAGGCCGGTGGTCTGCTCGATGGTCAGGCCGATCCGGCTGCCGTGTATCTCTATCGCCGCGAGCCGCGCGAGGTTGCTGCCCAGCTCGGCATCGACGTGAGCAAGTACACGAGCGAGACGATCCCGGTCATCTTCAACGTCAACTTCCGCGATCCGGGCGGCTTCTTCCTGGCCACCAAGGTCATGATGAAGAACGGCGACATCATCTATGTCTCGAACTCGCGCAACGTCGAAGTTGCCAAGTTCCTGAACTACATGCGTGTGATCATGGCGACCGGCAGCGATGCCGTGAACCTCAGCAACGACGCCCTGATCTTCCGCAACAACGTCAAGCTGGCGCCGTAAGACGCCGACTTGATCGACCAACAGCGATGGCACCGGGGCTTCGTCCCGGTGCCATTTTCGTTGTGCGATCCAGGCGATATTGTCGCGGCCACGGATCGCCGTTGGGATCAAGGCGCTATTCGGCACGTCGCGCCGGTCGCTCACCCCGCATTAATGCAAGAGGCTTTCGCTTCATGCGCGTTCGAACAGTCTGGCGCCTTCCGGCTCTCGTCTTGCTGTGCCTTTGGCTTGGACTTGCGCCGGCCGGGACGGCTCTCGGCGCCCCTGCGGAGCTCGGCGTCCGCCACCGCATCGATGTGACGGTCTCCGCCGAGCCCGATGCCCCGATCTTGTCGCGCCTCAGGGGAGCCAAAGGCGAGCTGTCGTTTACGGTCCGGCTGTCGGCGAACTCCAAGGAGAGCAAGTTCTTCGGCATGCTGCGTCCGTCCTTCCCGGATATCGTCGTGCCTGACGGCGCGGGCAAACCGCTGGTGCAGCAGACCAAGCTGTGGGAGGAGGAGGTCTGCCATCAGCGCCGCGGCCTGCCGAAGGTCACCGTGACCCAGCTCGGCGGGCATTTTGGCGAGGGGGAGGGGCGGATCGAGATTTCCGCCATCGTCAGACACATCGGCGTTCTGGTCCCGCCCGATGAATTAACCCCTGGAATAAAACTCGATCAGGGGAGTGATAGCTTTGGGCTATTCTACGCGTTCCGGGCGCAGACCCGGAACAGCCGCCTCAACGTGGACCTGAAGATCTATCCGATCGATTGCTTCCTCTAAGCCCAGAGCAAGGCTCGCAAGAACGACGATGCGCCTTTGGTCTCCCAACCTCAGCTGGTCCAGGATTCGTTGGTCATGGAGCTTGCCCGCGACCTTCATCCTATTCTCAGTGGTGGCCGGCGCGCCGTTCCCGTTCGGCTCGACCAATGATCTGTCGATCGCGTTCTGGTGCCTGTGTCTCGGGATCGCGGTGATCTTCGCGCCGACGCGCGATCTGCGGGCGCCGCATCTGTGGCTGCTCGCCGGCATCGGAATGATCGTTGCCGCTTACGCCTTCGTGCTGCATGAGCAGCTCTCCGACCATCCCTGGGTGGCGCCGTTCCAGCCGATCTGGAAGCAGGCCTCGGATCTCTTGGGCGTGCCGATCGCGCCGTCGGCGTCGATCGTGAAGAACGAGGCGTTCTTCGCGCTCGGCGCGCCGCTCGCCAATATCCTCGCCATCGTTCTCGGCATCACCGTCGGTGCGAACCGCGAGCGCGCGCGTCGCATGCTGTGGGTGATCGCAATTTCAGGCGCGGCTTACGCGCTCTACGGCGTGCTCTCGTTCCTGATCGAGCCGACCATGATCCTGTGGCGGGACAAGACCGCCTATCTCGGCAGCGTCACCGGCACCTTCATCAACCGCAACACGGCGGCGGCCTATTTCGGCTCCTGCGCGGTGATCTGGATGCTGCTGATTTTGGAAGACGTCCGCCGCCGTCTGCCGGAGCGGCACATCGAATGGCGACGCCTGTCGCTCGACCTGCGCACCATCCCGCCACGGGAAATCCTGCCGCAACTCGGCTGCCTCCTGATCTGCCTGATGGCGATGTTCATGACGACCTCGCGCGCCGGCGTCGGCCTGTCGCTGCTGGCGATGATCGTGTCGTTCACGCTGTTCCTGCGCAAGGACCTGCCGCCGCGCACCGGCATCTGGATCTCGCTGGGCTCGGGCGCCGCGGTCGCGCTCGGCCTGTTGCAGCTGCTCGGCGGCCGTGTCTCCAGCCGCTTCGACAGCCAGGGCCTGGTCGACGAGGGCCGTATCGAGGCCTGGAAGTCGACGCTTCGGATCATCGGCGACAATCCCTGGTTCGGCACCGGCATGGGCACCTTCCAATGGGCGTTCCCGCCGTATCGCAGCCCCAACATCTCGATTCGCGGCGTGTGGGACGCCGCGCATTCGACGCCGCTGGAGCTTGCCTCCGAGGTGGGCATCCCCATGGCGCTGCTGGTGGCGCTCGGCTGGGCTGTGATGCTACTGGTGCTGGCGAGGGGCGTGATCGGCCGCCGGCGCGACGTCATCATCCCGCTGGCGGCAGTGGCGACCGCGACGCTGTCGCTGCTGCATTCCTCCCTGGACTTCACGCTGCAGGTGCCCGGCTACAGCATTCCATTCTTTGCGCTTTTCGGCGCGGGCCTGGCGCAATCCTTCCGCACCAAGGAGGGGCGCCAGATGGCGGAGGCGGGTGCCACCAGCCGGCGAGGCGAGGGCCGTCGGACAACCGCTGAAGCTGCTGCGAGCCGGGTCCCCGAATTTCACAAAACTGTCTAGTTTTGAAGCAGTTGCGACGTTTACGAAGTCTTTAGAATAAGTGGACAGCCCTTTTCTCTTCCGCTAGGTTCCTGCACTGAACAGCCATTTGCCCGGGCCGAGGACGCACATTGGGGCAGCTGATTTTTGGAGGTTTGTTTATGAGCGTTATGAAGATTGCGCTTCGCATGGCTGCCGCTGCGGCCCTCGCCGCGACGATCACCACGGCCGCCAGCGCCGCCGTTTACCCGCCGCAGCGCCAGCTGCCGGCCACCGTCATTTCCGACTTCAAGGCGTCGCCGAACAGCCTGCTGCAGCAATATCCGACCGGCGGCCCGCAGCTGATCTCGCGCGTGCGCGACCTCGGCGCCTCCGATCCGACCACGCTTCCCGGCCTGATCGCGCTGTTGAAGGATCCCGCGACCACCAAGGACCAGATGCGCGGCATCGTCGCCGGCCTCGCCCAGGTCGCCCGCATGGCTGCGCAGACCGACCAGGCCTACGCCAATGAAATCCAGGCCGCGATCGCCAACACCGGCAACGCCGACGTGATCGCCGCCTACCAGGCCGCAACCGGCGACGTCGCGATCGCCGCGACCGGCGGCGGCGCGGGCGGCGGCGGCACCGGCGCGGGTGGTCCGACCGGCACCAGCGGCTTCGCCACCGGCGGCAATGGCGGCGGCGGCTTCACCTTCGGCAACAACACGACGGCCAACAACGCGCCGAACGGCGGCAGCGGCGGCGTCGGCGGCACCACCAACAGCGTCAGCCCCCGCTGACCGGAACCGGCCTTCGCGGCCGGCCCATGACACCTTACGGCAGCGGCGCCAGCGGGCGCCGCTTTGCTTTTGCGCCGTTAAGCTTCCTGCAAAAAGTCGCGTGAAGCGCGCATTGCACTGCATCGATCGCGTTCAATTGCAGGCTGGCTTGTGCTAGTGTGACGCGCAGCGCGGTACCTTGGCATCCGGTTTGCTCCGGATTGCCGTCAGGCCTTTGGCCAGCATTGATCCCAAGACGACAGATCGATCCATTTTCAGGAATTGCTAGATGTTGCAGGTGAACAAGCCGACCTCGGAGATCAACCGTGATTTCGCCGAGGCCGACGGCTCTCCGTCGCAGACGCTGACCTCCTATCTCGACATCGTCAGGCGCCAGTTCCCGACCATGGTCGCGATCGTCTCGGCCTGCGTGATCCTGGCGCTGCTCTACCTCTTCACCGCCGCTCCGCAATTCACCTCGACCGCCTCGATGGTGATCGACACGCGAAAGGTGCAGCTGTTCCAACAGCAGTCCGTGCTCGGGGATATCGCGGTGGATTCCGCGACGGTTGAGACCCAGGTCGAAATCCTGAAATCGGAAAACATCAGCCTTGCGGTAATCCGCGATCTTCATTTGATTGAGGATCCCGAATTTACAGGCAGCGGCGGCGGATTTCTTGGATCGGTGGTTGATTTCGTCGGCACGCTTTTTTCGGATGGGCATGCGCCGTCAGAATTTGAGCTCACCCGCAAGGCGCTGGAGCGCTTCGAGAAGAACCGCCTGATTAAGCGGCTCGGACTCACTTATGTTATGGAAATCGGCTTTACCTCGAAGGATCCAGCTAAGGCCTCGAAAATCGCCAATTCGATAGCCGATGCTTACATAGTTGACTCGCTTGAGGCCAAGTATCAAGCCACGCGCCGCGCCAGCGTGTGGTTGCAGGATCGTATTAAGGAGCTTCGTACCCAAGCCTCCGCGGCACAGAAGGCAGTGGTGGATTTCAAGACCGCCAACAACATCGTCGACACCGGTGGGCGACTGATGAACGAGCAGCAGCTCGCCGAGGTCAACAGCCAACTGGTGATGGCGCACGCCGCTACTGCCGAGGCCAAGGCGCGGATGGACCGCATCAACGATATCCTTAAGCAGGAAATTCCGGATGCCAGCGTCGCCGACGCGTTGAAGAACGACACCATCGTCAAGCTGCGCGGCCAATATGTCGACATGGCCTCGAAGGAATCGATCTGGTCGATGAAATATGGCTCGGATCACCTCGCCGCGGTGAACCTCCGCCGGCAGATGGCTGAGATCAAGAAGAACATCATCGACGAGCTGAAGCGGATCCAGGAGTCCTACAAGAGCGACTACGACATCGCGATGACACGCGAAGATGCGATTAAGTCCAGTCTCGCCAATGTCGTTTCGGAATCGCAACTCACAAACCAGGCGCAGGTGCAACTGCGTGAGCTAGAGAGCAACGCGCAATCTTATCAGGCAATGTATGACAACTTCCTGCAGCGCTATATGGAAAGCGTGCAGCAGCAATCCTTCCCGATCACAGAAGCGCGTGTAATCAGCGCGGCCACGACGCCTCTTAAGAAGAGCTATCCAAAAACCTTAATCATCCTAGCTGCCGCCCTTGGTGGAGGTTTGATTGTAAGTTTTGGGGCGGCAATGGCTCGGGAGCTTTCTGACAAAGTATTCCGCACTACGTCGCAAGTGGAAGAGATTCTGGGCGCAAACTGTATCTCGATCCTGCCAACGTTGAGCGCCACGACCTCTAAAGGAAAGGATTTCGCGAAGGGGCTAAGCAACAAGTTTTCAAAAAAGGCAAATCCGGAGCCGGATCTTCTTCGTTACGTGGTCGACAATCCGCTATCGCGCTTTTCGGAGGCCGTTCGTTCATTGAAGGTCGCGGTTGACCTCAATTCGATCGTTCGCGAAAATCGCGTCCTGGCGACGACCTCCACCCTACCTAACGAAGGTAAGAGCACTCTTTCAACTAACCTCGCGCAGCTTATGGCCCACGGAGGCGCTCGAGTCATCCTGGTGGACGCCGATCTGCGAAATCCATCTCTTTCTCGTGCTCTCGTCCCGGACGCGAAGCTCGGTCTCGTCGACGTGGTTGGCAAGAAAGCTCAGCTTGCTGACGCAGTGATCGTCGACGCTCAAACTAAATTGTCGATCCTCCCTGCCGGACTCACGTCCAAGCTGTTGCACACTAATGAGATACTCGCCTCTCAAGCGATGCACGCCTTGATCACTCAGCTGAGGTCACAATTTGACTACGTCGTGCTTGATATGCCCCCTATGGCCCCGGTCGTCGACGTGCGAGTTACCTCGTCGTATGTTGATTCGTATATCTTTGTCGTGGAGTGGGGCAAAACTAACATCGATGTCGTTAGGCACAACCTGCGTGGGTCACCAGAGATCCAAGACAGGCTGCTCGGTGTGGTTCTGAACAAGGCTGACACCAAGGCGCTCGCTCGGTATGAGGCGTATCACGGCCGATATTACTATCAGAAGTATTATGCCCGATATGGGTATGTGGAATAATGTTAGATGCGCGAGTTTCCGGTCAGATGTGGTCTTTTATTGGCTGGAGTAATCGCAGTTTTGTGGTTCGCCTTTACTCTACCATCATTCCAATCCGCGACCGCTGCAGCAAATGCGGCCTCTCAAATTCTGTCTGGCCAACGCTTTAGGCCTGTAACGCTCTCCGAGTTTTTGGAGCGGTTGGGCGCGTCGCCTGCGACGAGCATGCCTCCATCAACGATGATAAGAGCCGAAGCATTAATTAGAGTTAGCTTAGCGGAGAACGTAGACCGCCAACGAGGCACCGATGAGATTGATAAGCAAATCGATGTGGCAGCGGAGAAGATCAAGCTTTCTCTAGCTCTTAACCCGAGCGATTCATTCCTTTGGTTTTTGCGTTACTCACTCGAAACACGACGTCTCGGCTACGATTCCAGGAACCTAAGGTACCTCAATTATTCGTACGAACTCGGACCTTATGAGGGTTGGATATGCTTGCGGCGTCACCGGTTGGCGCTCACGATCTTTGATTTGCTCAGCGAAGCCGTTCAGGAGCGTATAGTCGCAGAGTTTGCGCAGATAACGGATGCTGATCTCATCGAGGATGCTGCGCAGGCTCTAATCAGCACCGGCTGGCCACACCGACAACGGCTACTTGCCGGACTACAGAAGGCTGATTTGCTCTCAAGAGAAGGTCTTAGTCGTCGGTTAGCGCGCGACGGCTTCAAGGTGGATATCCCGGGGGTTAAGAAGGACGACAGACCTTGGTAAATTCATCTCGTTTGTCCCGCAGAGCAATTTTTGGTCTCTTTTTAGTTTCCGCTTCAATTTGGGTTTCGGAAGCTCAAGGTCAGTCAAGCTCAACGATAACCTTGCAAGGACCCGCCGAAAGCTCAAACCAGCCTATAATGCGAGACGGGCTGGGTCGTCCTTGCCTGGACATCGAGGCCGCCGCTCGTAGCCATGCGGTTAATCCGAAGATATTCGATCATGTCGTGAGTATCAAGAATAACTGCCCTCGCAAAATAAACGTCAGAGTTTGCTACTATGGCTCTGAGAAATGTAATGCGATCGATCTCCTTGGCTACAAGAGAGTAGACACTATCCTGGGTACAATGACCGGCGTCAAAGTATTCAGATACGTCATATTTCAAAAGTAAACCTGAGGCGAAACTTGCTGCCTATATTCACATATGAAACGCGAAACGCAGGTCATGTTGATGCCTTCATGGAAAGCGGTAAACGTGCCTGCGCTCATGTCACTTTGCTCTCAACGCCGCCTGATAAGAGCAATAAGGGTTACTCAGTTTTCCTCCAGAACTATATTCACAAATCGCTGAATCCGCCGGCATTTGAGATCGCATGTTTTGCTCGATACTTCGCAATAGCCGACCACCTAAAGCGCTCTTCGGTGGATAAGTTTTTCTTGTCCGATACGGACATTTTAATCCAGTCGAAATTTCGTGAGATCGAAAGCTTTGTCGGTGATGTCGATGCTCTCCTAAGCGGAGCTACGACAGCGACACGAGCTCCTTCCACCTATCTAGAAATGTCACCGCATTTTTCGTTCTGGCGCAAAAACTCCCTTGCCTCGTTCTTGGACTACGTTCAGCAGATTTACGGCACTGCCACTGGAAAAGCGCTTCTGGAAGCGGTCTTCGAAGGAAATCGCCGGCTCGATCCGCGCTCTGGAATATCCGACATGACGCTGCTTGCGATGTGGCAAAAGGAGTGCGGTCTCAAAATTGAGAACGGAACGACTATACGAGACAGCAAGACCATCGATCACAACGTTGGGATGTCCTCTCACCAAAGCGCTAATCAATTCCAAATGCGTTGGGGCATCAAGCGACTTGTTCGGGACGGTGCAGATCTTTGGTTCCGGACTCACTCAGGGCAATTGGTCTATCCCTACGCCATTCATTTTCAGGGCAAGTATAAGATGATAATGGCGGACACGCTTGCAGGAAGGTCATTTCTTCCTGTTGTCACCGCTCAGCTGATCAGTGCATTGCGGAGAGGTAGGTCAAAGCTCGCCCGAAGGCGGCAGGTAGGAAACTCGTCATCGACGGGGCAATGAACAAAGTGCCCAGACTGCTGCAGTTTCCGCGGTGGCTTAGCAATCTCATGTTGCTGACCGGGCGGGCGTCGGTCTACGCATCAGGATTCCTGTACAATCTTGTATTCTCATCCATTCTTTCGCCGGCCCAATTTGGCGCATTTGCTACTTTGATGGCTATCGGGGAGTTGCTGCTGGTTCCTGTCACTTTGGGAAGTGGACTCTTGGTCTATCGTGAGGCGAGGCGTACAGGGGTCATGCCCGCCGCTCAGATTGCGACAAGTCTCGGGCTAGGCGCGGTACTTGCGCTACTATTACTCCTCGCTCTTTTGAGCGTTCCAAGATTTACAAGTGAGCAGCTGTTTTTCGCTTTGAGTATCGCGCTCCCGCTTGGTGCGACCCAGTTGGTGATAAATGCGTTTCGTGGCTTTGGATCGGTGACGCTATTTACTCTAGATCCGGTCATTCGATATTTCCTATACACAGCCTCAGCGAGCTTCCTCTGGCTCTGCTCTGTCCACAATCTTAGAGATTTCCTTTTTGCCATTGCGGCATCGAACTGTGTGATCTTAATTGTGTATTCTTGGGCGAGCCTCAGGGGGCGTGAGCTCTCATGGAGGATGGACGGAGTTGATCGTCGGGAGCAAAGCTGGCTGCTTTTCTCAGCGCTTCTCAGCTTTGCTGTTCGTAAGAGCGACATCTTGCTTCTATCTAGTAGTCTGGGGAATGCAGAACTAGGAAGTTTCAAAATAGCTCTGGTGCTTTCAGAAGCGCCTATGCAGTTTGTTCAAGCCATCATGTATAAGTACTCGGCGGCATTCGAGTTTGGATATATGGGGAGCCGCCGGAGACTCGCTTTAAGCCTCGGCGCCTTGGTATTGCTGCTTAGCTTTACCGCGCTATGCGGGGCCTTCGCATTTCAGCAATACTTTTCCGAGAAGTACGACTTCTTGTCTCAAATGCCTTATCTTCTATCCTATTACTTTTTTAGAGTGTTATGCCTGCCGCTGGACCAGGCATTAGTCATGGATGGTAGGACGAAACTTCTGACGGTAGTCTATGGGGCTTCGGCTATTCTCAAGATCAGCATACTATTGGCGAGCGCGCAGATGTTGGGTAGCGCCGTGCTAGTAGTCTATCCTCTTCTTGGCTTGATTGATGTTGCCATAGTTCAAACTGTGGTTCGGAAGCATGTTGGAATATCGTTCTTGAGATGGCTGCTGGGATGAATCGCCTCTCTTATAGCCGTTTAGCGCAGCGGTCTATGCCGAAGCGAACTCAGGGATTCGCGCCGTTTTCGCTTAGCGTGCTCGTTGTCAACTTAGGTACGATCCCACTCTTGCTAGCAGTGGGTGTCGGTCCGCTGACATATTACGCGCTTTTTGCAATGTACCTGCTGACCCTAGGCTTCTGGCTCGTTCAGGGCGACGTAACTGAGGACTTTCTGGCGCTCTCGGTGATGTTCGTTGCATTCTACGTTTTGCTTCCCGAGCCGATGTTGTCGGAAGCACAATACTATTTTTGGAACGCGCCGTCGGAATTCAACAATCCAAATGGTTCTGTATTGTTGATGTGCGGAGCGTTTTTGGCTACTGCGACGTTTCCAACGCTCTGGCGAACCCGTATGCCACGAGAGTTTGCAGCTCTTCCTGTGGTAAGATTGCGTCTTCCCGTTCTTGGGCTTGTCATGCTCAGTCTGATCGTCTTTGCTGCTTTGTTTCCCAGCATCTTGCTACAAACCCGGGCTGAGGTGCGGACTCAGGTGGGTCAAGAAGGGGGTGCTCTTCGCCAACTTTTGCTTGTCACCGCTCCGCGCGGATTAGCCGGCGGCTACTTGATCGCTCTTGCGATCTCTGCTTGTGGACGGATAGCTCGCCAAAGGGCTTTGCCGCTTGCGGAATTGATGCTTGCGTTGCCCGGTGTCGCGTTCTTCAATCCGGTTGCGATCTCGCGTCAATTGCTGTTGACAGGCTTTCTCGCGGTGATCTTTATATCGTCTCGCTTTCGCATCGTCGATCGCAAATGGATTTTGATTTGTCTGCCCCTTGTCTCCTTGGTTATAGCGCCGGCAATCTCTAACATTACGAGGTACGAGGCGCGTAATGACGTCTTTCCCTTCGCGCCCGATTTTGATGTTCATCAGAATATCGCCCTAGCGATGCAGTTGGTCGAACTCGAAGGTCATAGGTTTGGTCTTCATTTGCTTGCGTCACTTTCTACGGTGTTGCCATCGGACTTAAAGTTATTTCAGGCTGAGCATCTCCTCGCCTCGGGCCGACTCAAGGCCATATATAGTCAGACCAATATATCTCTTCCTATCTTTGTCGAATTCTTCGTGGACTTCGGGTGGATTGGTGTGGTCATCATGACGTACGCGCTATTCGCGGCGCTACGAAAACTTCAGGAAAGAGTTTACTATCAATCGCCGAGCCTCTGGCTATTGGGTGTTTCGGCAATCATTAGCGCAAATTGGCTTTCTCTTAACCGTGGTCCATTTCTAGGTAACAGTCCGGTCTTAATCTTCTTCATGCTTGGCTGGACTGTTTGTGTATTGGGCTTGAGATTGAAGGAGCCCATTTCGAACGCTGCAGAACGCTATTCTCGGCACCTGCTAGAGCGGAGAACAGGATGATGCGTGGAATGAGGATATCTGCAATATTGTCTCCGGCGGATGATCGCAAACTGGATCCGAAGGTTCAGCGGCTTGTCAGCAAGCGAGTTGGCTTGACGTGGGCTGGACCAAGCGTGTGGCGTCTCGAAAATGGCGGCGAGGCCGATGTCTTCCAGGAGCGAGATCTGGCATCCGTGATTACGCTTCGTGGCGGCGACCAAGATTAGCTTCGATGCGGTCTGGCGGGTGACCGCCAAATTCCTTTAACATTTGGGGGATGCTATGGGTCTGCAAAGCTCTTTAGTTGAGATGGTTCGTCGAGAGCTTAATAGAAGAAACCGCACTATCATTGCAACGATGCCCAATCTCGGGCGACCGCGGCGGATTGACGTATTTGAGAATCTCTATACGAATGAATATGTTCGCCTCTCGACGCTTGATTTGATAGCCGACGAAATCGCTCGAAAGCAGGTAGGAGGGGCGGTCGCGGAGCTAGGAGTATACAAGGGATATTTTGCGCGACGAATCAATGAAGCGTTTCCCGAGCGTACACTCTACCTTTTCGACACGTTCGAAGGATTTGATGCGGCCGAAGAGCAGGCTGATCGTGATAGGGGATTAGTTCACAAGCGCGACTTTTCGGATACGAACGAGCGAGACGTCTTGCTTAGGATGCCTTCACCAAGTCACTGCGTGGTTCGGAAAGGCTTGTTTCCTTCGACAGCTGTGGGTTTGGAAAGTGAGGCGTTCTGTTTTGTTTCTATCGATACCGACTTGCATGATCCGATTCTGGCCGGCCTAAACTTTTTCTATGACCGGCTGAGTCCAGGCGGATACATCTTCGTACATGACTACAATAATTCGCAATTTCCGGGTGCGAAGGCCGCAGTTCAGACGTTTGCTGAAGCGCGAAAGATATCGTTCGTTCCGCTTCCGGACGTCTACGGAACGGCCATTCTTACGCGTTGAAACCTAAACAGGTGGCTCTGAACTAGGTTGGCGCACCAAGCACATCTTCAAAGAACTGAATGTAGCGTTCGGCTGCGAATCTGGGCTCTGTCTTCTCTGCTAGCCCCCAAGGACCGCGAGACGGAAAGTTGGAGAGATAGAACTGAAATTGTTCAACGTCGAAACTTTTTGCCGCTGGATCAGCGAGAAAGGCGTATCCGCTGAATAGCTCCCGATGCACCGGTATATCTGAGAGTAAGAGAGGCCGACCGAGCTTTGCTGCCTCAGCGGCAGACATATTGAAGCCTTCAAAGAGCGACATTGAGATAAAGAACTCTGCGCCGGCAATCAAATTAAGTACTTCTTGCTTGTCAATGAAACCGGTGAAGACTACTGAATCCTGATCCAGGCCAACCTTAGAGATCAGGTCACTGCGCTTCGGTTGCCGTCCCGTGACAATTAGCTTGAGCTCCGGCGTAACCGAGCGCATTTGACGAAAAAGGTCGAAGACCTTTTCCAGATTTTTGTGCGGATAAGAGTGGAAGTTGGCGATTGCGTATGGAACGCGGGCGTATTTGCTGGCGCTGTGACTTGAGTGACTGGTGCCGGCAACCTCGATCGGTGTGAGGATCACTGCTGATCGACTGGGATGACCGTAGAATTTAACAAAATCGCTCCGCGTTGCTTCGCTGATAAAAACAACGCCCGCAGCTCTGCGTTGAGCCAACCGGTACGAAAACTCCAAGATGAGGCGCTTCCATATCGATTGGAAGCCTGGATAATACTTAAACTGGAGATCGTGCACTACCACGATCGACTTGGCCTTGGACCAAGGCAAAGGCAAAGCAAAATAGTTTGGAAACAAAAGTACAACATGATCGGAGAAATGGCGAAGGCTCAGCTCTATCTCAGCAAGGAAGCGCCAGAGTGTTCTTCCCTTTGTTCGGTCAGCTGGGAACACCTCAATAACATCGCTTGTTGCTTGATGAAGTGCTGATGCCAGGTTATTCGCCATGTCAGCTACGCCGCCCGGATTCTGGATATAGGCGTAATTGTGAGACATGATGTATTTCGTGGACATATTAAGTTTCTCGATCAGCGCAGCTGGCTTAGCAACCTGAGGGTGTCGTCTCCGATAGCTCCTTCTTGGTAGATGCCGACGTTCATCGTCAATCCTATGCCCAGTCGGGAATAGCTGCTTATTGTCGATTCCATTTGCTCGCGCGAATATAGGGCGGGACCAATTTCTCCTGGACCCCGATGCCCCCAACGTCCGTTGTCGTCAATTGGAGCAAGTACGTGGCCGACGCACGGAAGATGGTCCAAAAATTCGGCAGTCAGATGAATAGGCTCTAGTCGGCCTTTGTCCTTCGCCAATGGTCCAGTTGGATCCAAGCCATCAGCTTCGCCCGACAGAAAATCTTGATCGGAGGTCAACGGATAAGGATGTTTAACCAAAAAGCAGCCGTCGTTGAACGCAAGTGCAGCTTGGGGGTTGCCGGCTCGCAGTGCCGAACTCCACAAGGGCCAATCACGAGCCGAGTTCGGAAAAGCGCGCCAGTTGTAACAGCCGTCTATCCACCAGCCGCTGCATAAAGATTTATATCGTTCAGAGTACTCTCGTATAAAGGCGGTATATCTTCGTTGAAATTCGCGCTGATCGTCCGGGTTCCAGCTAAATACTTGATGAAGACTCGTTACTGCTTTGATTTCCCCTGGGAGATAGGCGATGAATCGCACTCCTATCTTAGCCAATGCCTTGGCCAATTCCAGAATTAGGTCTCGCTCGGACGTATGGCCCGGACCCGCTAGAGAGTCTAAATACTGATTCGGACTAGCGTAGTAGCCGGTGTTTTGGCCTATTGTGAATATAAGCCATCTGGCCTTGGTTTGCGCTATTTGGTCTACCAAGTGTTGGACATCAAAAGAGTTAACTGCGTCATTGAGTTTCGCTTGATACTGTCCGGCACGTGGGGCTGGACCTGGTGCGATCCAATGAACCATTAAGCCCCAGCTGCCCTTTAGCCACAGCGCTCTTGTTGGCGCTGCAGACGCTTGCCTCTCTGCCGGAACTGATGAAAAGGCAGTCGCAGCAATGGAGCCGCGGATGAAACTGCGCCTCGAAACCATTTTCTCGATCCAATCAGCGTCCTGAGCTACATGATCTCAGCCAAGTGTCCGCGCTGAACGAGGCTCGTGTGTAGGGTCTTGCAGGCTTCCATGTTGGCATCAGCGTGCATGTATCCAAATGATGAAGCTGGTAACTCTGTAGATAAATCTCCTGCCATGAAGTTCGCAATTTCGACAGCAGAACTGAGGCGGGCACCAGGAAACCCTACGTTTTTTAGGACGTCGTCAATAAACCCCCGAATGTATCGGTCTTGGTCGGGAATATAGAAGCCGATTGGACGGCGGGTGAGAGCGAAATCAATGAAGACAGACGAAAAGTCGGTGACGAGGCAGTCCGCAGCTGCCAAGAGTTCTTCATAGTAATCGTGCTTTCCGTTGTCATCTGCAGCTCGAAGGACACGAATGTTCTTGAAGGTTTCATTTAAGTATCCGTTCAAGTGATCCATCGGATGCAGCTTTAGAATGCAAACCGTGTGTGTATCATCGAGGAGATGGTCGACCGTTCTTAGAAGGTCCGACGTGATAACGTCCAAGCTTGAGTCGGCTCGGACATCCCCAAAGAACGACTTTCGAAACGTTGGCATCCACATCGCCACGCGGGTGTGCTCTGGCAGCGCCAAATATCGCGGGATGGATCTCTTGACCCTGAGCGCATCATTTCGTGGAAGTCCGCTAATGAGAACGCGTGACTCCGGCATCCCAAACGCTTGCGCGATCACCTTCTGAAAGAAGGCCGAAGTAGCGATCGCATAGTCTGAGTAGAACGGGGTACGCCGAGCTTTCGGATCTAAGAGCTCGATCGTCTTCAAGGGCATGCCATGCCAAAGATTTACGATCGTTCGCGTCTTTGAACCCCGAAAGAAATAGTAGTGTCCATGTGTATGAAAGGTGTATTTGCTTCGTAGAAATAGGAAGAGGCCTTCCAATGTGCGTTTGCGTGCGATTCGAACGTTCCGTTCGGTCCCGTGCATTTCGAGCAGCTTTTCTCTCGATGCCTGGATATTCGCAACAAGCCAAACCCATTCGACTTCGGGCGACGCGCGCTCGGCAAGATAGCGAAAGAGGGCCCACGCATTATCACTCAGATCTGGACTGCTAATAAAGCATACTTGCCTAGGCTTTGGCGGCACCAGGGCAAGTATGGCTGTTAAACATCTACTAGCAAGGTCTACCACCAACCTCCTATCAAGCAATGGAACGAACACCTTGCTCGCGCTGCACTTGTGCTTGCTTCTGGCTATGTGTCTCGAATATGTCGAGCTTGATCGATGTCGAGGAAACCGCGGGCGTCCTGGGCAGGTAAACAACTCGGCAGTGAGGCTTCAAGAAGTCAAATTTCCCGACCCAATCGTCGCCCATTCCGAAGATGTCCACTCCATGCGCCTTCACGTCGTGAACTTTCTGCTCCCAGTTGCTCTCTGGAATTACCAGATCTACGCATCGGAGAGCTGAAACAATTCTCACGCGCTCTTCGAACGAAAAGCAAGAACTTTTCCCTTTTCCCGCATTAAACTCGTCCGTAGAGACAGCGACTATGAGACGGTCCCCCATCCCGCGAAGGCGCTCGAGCACGTTCAGATGGCCAATGTGGAACAAATCGAAAGTGCCGTACGTGATTACTGTTGTCATATGTCTTTCACATCGTTTGTGTAAAACACCATCGGGACTGAGATGAACAACGTGGCGTTCAAGGCTCAATAAGCGGTCGCTTGCGAAAACGAAAGGAGTGCGGTCTTTACGACGATTCTTATATCCAACCCCAAGCTCCAATTATTGATATACCACAGGTCATGCTCCACTCGCTTCTGCATCAGGTCGAGCGTGCGGGTTTCTCCGCGGTAACCATTAACTTGGGCCCAGCCGGTGATACCAGGCTTGACGTGGTGGCGGAAGGCGTAGTTGCCGATGATCTGCTCATATTCGTCGTTGTGGGCGGCCGCGTGCGGGCGGGGGCCGACCAGCGACATGTCGCCCTTGAGCACGTTGAAGAGCTGCGGCAGCTCGTCGATCGAGGTCTTGCGCAGCCATTTGCCGATCGGCGTGACGCGCGGGTCGTTCTTCTCTGCTTGCTTGATCGTCGAGCCGTCCTCCAGCACGCGCATGGTGCGGAACTTGAAGATCTTGAACGCGCGCCCGCCGAAGCCGTGGCGGGTCTGGCGGAAGAGCACCGGGCCCTTCGAGCTCAGCTTGATCAGGATCGCGGTCACCAGCATCACCGGCGCGAACACCAAAAGCGCAACGCTGGCGCCGGCGAGGTCGAGCGTCCGCTTCAGCGCGCGTTCCTTCCAGGACAGCGGCGCGCGGCGCAGCTCGGCGGTAAATGTGTTGCCGGTGGAGACCAGCGGATAGCGCAGGAACCGCGCCGCGTTGGGGTCCGGCACCAGGTGCACGGGGATCGGCAGGATCTTCAACGCGTCCAAAATGCTGTCGATCGCGTGCTGCCGGCTCCAGTTCATCAGCAGGAAGACGTGCTCGATCCGGTGCTCGCGCGCGAACGCGATCAGCTCCTCGAAGCGCGGCGCCAGCTGCGACAGCAGCAGCGGCGAGGCGAGGTCCTTCGGCGGGATCTCCATCACCCGCACCAGGCGGTAGCCGTGCTGGCCGAGGTCGTCGACCGCGTTGGAGGAACTGGCAAGGCCGAACTCGGCGATCATGATGGCGCGGCCGTTGGCGAAGGCGCCGGTGCGCAACGCATAAGCGGTCCAGCGCGCCGCCAAAGTCTTCCAGGCGAGCAGGACGATGAGGCCGACCAGGTAGAACGAGATCGTGGTGCCGCGCGAAAACTCCTCGCTGACCTTCATCGTGAAGGCGATCGCCAGCAGCGCCCCGAACAGCCCGGTCCACGTCGTCAGCGTCAGCCGGAACGTGCGGGGCAGGTTGGTGATGTTCTTCAGGCGGTAGCCGTGCTGCACCACCGTCAGCAGCACGAAATTGATCGCGACCAGCACGCTCGCGGCCGCATAGACATCCGCCTTGCCGAGCGTGCCGGCGGTGACGACGTGATAGCCGACCGCACAGCCAATTCCACTGACCAGAACCAGCGCTGCATCAACGACAGCCATCGCCCGCTCGACGACCGCAGGTCGCATCCACTTCGGCGCAAAACCTGTAGTCGTTTCCGCACCTGGCGCGACCACGCGGATTTCCGTCGTAGAATCAGCGACGGGTACCGGTCGAGTGGAAAGAATCGTCATCCTGCCAAACCCATTGACGCAATATTCATTTACCCGAACAAGCCGTGCTATCGGTCAAAATCGCTGATAAAACAAGGCGAAGGAAAAATTAACCTTACCCCACAAGCTGTATTGTAGCTCATCTCGCCTTCTCTGATATGTTAAATTTCGCAACCCGTTAGGAAGTTTTCATTGCCTCGAACCCAGTCTCGGCGGCGAACCCGGTCGAGAGGGAAGCGCTACCTCGCCATTGGCCTTGTTGCCTTGGCCTTGGTCGGAACCGCGCTCCTCTTTCTTAGTCCCGATGTGGCTCCAGTACGGGCGCCGACGGCCCCAACGGCCGCCGCAGTCAGGTTCTTGTTGGACGGGCCATATGGGGCGCGTTTTGCCGGCGATCTCGCAGCATCGAGGCAGGGTTATTTCTCGTCCCGCATCGAGCTGGCGGCCCAACCCGACCCGAACTTCGTCCAGATTGTTGCAGGTCAACATGCCATCGGCGTGACGAGCGGCCACAAGTTCCTGCTGGCCACCTGGCGCGGCGCTCCCGTCACAGCGTTTGCCGCAAGCTTCCTCGATACATCCGTCGCGATCTTCACGCTCGAAAGCTCGGGCTTGCGGCGGCCGGCTGAACTGGTCGGAAAGCGGGTTGGGTACCACAGAGCGAGCGAGGGAGACGTCGTCTTCGATGCCATGATGGCGCAGCTCGGCCTTCCCCGCAGCCAGATTACCAAGGTGCCCGATCGCGACAGCTTCGAGGCTCTGCGGGCCGGAGAGGTGGATGCCGTCATCACAGCCATCGACGAGCAACCGGATCCCTCCAGTTCGGCTTTTGTGAAGCTGAATGTCATCAAACCGCAAGACTACGGGATCCATGTTCCTGGCTTGGTCTACTTCGCGAGCAATGCCCTCGTCCATGGACAGCCATCCATGATTGCCGATGTCCTTCAGGGCGTCATTCGGGGATGGCAGTTCACCTACGCGGACTATGCACGGAGCGTGCCCGTTCTCGCTGGCGCCGTACCGGCCAAGCTGCCCCCTGAGCGACTGAAATTCGAGCTGCAGCAGCAGCGCCCGCTGGTACTTCCGACGGGCGGCCGGATCGGCGACTACGACGAGAGCCGCTGGCGCACGCTTCGGGATATCCTTCTCTTCGCCAAACTCGGCGAGGAAGACGTCCCTCTGGCCCAAACTGTCAACTACCAATTCCTTCGGGATGTCTACCGCCGATCGCCCGATCTCGCCGCCCCGGGCGCCTGGAGCGAAGAAAAATAGGACCAAGAAGCCACACTTGCGCGCCATATCGTCCCAAAAGCCCCCCGGCTGCCTCGGCATCAGTTGCATTTCCGCTGGTGGCCTTGGTAAACTTCGGTTCACTATTTGGGCTGGTCGCGGAGTGAACTGGCGAACCGGCGACGTCGGTCGGCGGGAATCTGACGAGCATGGTTGGGAATCAACTCCGCAGGGGCGAGGAGCTATTTTGGATGTTTAAGACGTTGATCCGCGCAGGCCTTTTGGCCGCAACTGTTACCTTCTGCACAGTGAGCGGCGCGAACGCGGCGATGCAGATGCCTGCCCCGGCAGCCCTGCTGACGGGCGAAAGCCAGGCGACGCCTGTGACGTTCTGGGCGCAGCCTTATCCCTACCGCTACGCGCCGTGGCGCCGTTGCCCGCTGGTGCGTGTCGAGACGCCCTATGGCTGGTATATGGACCGGGTTTGCGCGCCTCTTGGCCCCGTCCTGCGCCGGGCGTACTGACGTTAGCCTAACCCGGGCGGCGGCTGCCGTTTTCATCGATCTTCAAGGCAGCCGCACGGCCGATGCGGCTGCCTTGCTCGTTTTTGTTTCATTTGTGCCGACCTTTTGTGCGCGCGGTGCGGGTTCACCATGAATATCTTTGCCTAGCCGGGACAGGCTGTCGCATGGTGAAGATTGTGTTACCTGTCTGGCGGGGCTGCATCGGCAGCGTGATTGCGTAATGCGACGGTCGCTGAACTCACAGGAGTGAGGTCCGCCGATCTGAACGCTGGTAGAGGATATGATGACAGGGGCTGCTACTTACGATCTCTCGGGCAAACGTGTCTTTGTCGCGGGTCACCGAGGCATGGTCGGGTCGGCTGTCGTCCGCAGGCTCGCGTCCGAGAATTGCACTGTACTGACGGCCGATCGGCGCGAACTGGATCTGACGAAGGAAGAGCCCACGCTGAGATGGCTCGAGGCCAATCGCCCCGAGGTCGTTGTTCACGCTGCCGCAAAGGTCGGTGGTATCGCAGCCAACAACAATTTCCCGGTCGACTTTCTCTGCGACAATCTTGCGTTGGAATTGAGCGTGATCCGCGCAAGCCATGCGGTCGGTGTGCAGCGCCTGCTGTTCCTCGGCTCGTCCTGCATCTACCCCAAGCACGCCAAGCAGCCAATGGCCGAAAGCGAATTACTGACAGGGCCGCTTGAGCCGACCAACGAATGGTACGCAATCGCCAAGATTGCCGGCCTCAAGATGTGCCAGGCGTATCGTCGGCAATATGGCGATGATTTCATCTCAGTCATGCCGACGAATCTTTACGGCCGCGGCGACAATTATCATCCGGATCACAGCCATGTTCCGGCAGCTTTGATCCGGCGCTTTCACGAAGCCAAGATCGCCAAGGCGCCGACGGTCACTGTGTGGGGCACGGGCACGCCGCTCCGCGAATTCCTCAACGTCGAGGATTTTGCCGACGCCTGCATTTTCCTTCTGAAGAATTATTCAAGCGACCTGCCGATTAACGTTGGCAGCGGCGACGAGTTGTCGATTGCCCAATTTGCAACAGCGGTTGCGGAAGTCGTGGGCTATGAAGGTAAGCTTGTGTTCGATACCTCAAAGCCAGACGGAACGCCCCGCAAGCTGCTCGATAGTTCGAGGCTTCTTGGGCTTGGCTGGCGCCCGAACGTTGCTCTGCGGGCCGGTCTTGCGGCCGCCTACGAAGATTTTTTGAAGGGCTACGGACGCCATTTGGAAGTCAGCGCAACGCACTGAGTAAACGACTTGGACTGCAAAAAGATTTTTTATTCTGAACTTTGATTTGGGCGGGGCTTAATGCGTGTTCTTCTGGTCGGCATCAACTATGCGCCCGATCTGATCGGCGTGGCGAAATACAACGCCGAGCTCTGCGAAAGTCTGGCCGCGGAGGGGCATGAAGTTAAGGTCATTACGGCGCCGCCCTATTATCCGGCCTGGAAGATTCCCCCGGCGTTCAAGTCGTCCTACTTCAGATCAAGAGATATTGGCGGCGTTCAAGTGACGCGCACGCCGATTTATGTGCCGGGACATCCCTCGGGCGCAAAACGGTTGGTCCATCATGCTTCATTCGCGGTCACGAGCGCGGCGCCGGTCCTCTTTCAGGCGGTATCCTGGCGACCCGATATTATGATCGCCGTCGCGCCATCGCTGATGTCGGCTGCTTTCGTCTCGTTCGTAGCCCGTCGCGTCGGTGCAAAGTCGTGGCTCCACATTCAGGATTTCGAGGTCGATGCGGCGTTCGATCTTGGCCTGTTGCGCAATCCTAACTTGCGAAAATGGATGCTGAAGGCCGAGGCGGCGATCCTCAGATCGTTCGATCATGTTTCAACCATCTCTCAAGCAATGGTCGAGCGGCTGAGAATCAAAGGGCTGCGTCCCGACAAGACAGCCGAGGTGAGAAACTGGATTGACACCAATGCGATCTGCCCGGGATCGCGAATGACCAAATACCGTCAGGAGCTGAAGCTGGGCGAGAGCGAAATTGTTGCACTTTACTCCGGAACAATGTCCAACAAGCAAGGCCTCGAACTCGTGATCGAGGCAGCGATTGGATTAGAGAAAAGCCATCCGCACATCCACTTCATCCTCGCAGGCGAGGGGCCTCATAAAATGAGGCTCGAGCAACTCGCCACCGGACATGGTAACATCCATTTTCTCGGGCTTCAGCCGATGGATAGCTTCAATCAATTGATGGCCACGGCCGATTTTCATCTGATTCCGCAGAAGGCTGAGGCCGCCGATCTGGTGTTGCCCTCGAAACTTGGCGCAATCTTCGCGTCCGCTCGGCCTGTCATCGCGATGGCCGAAGAAGGTACGGGTCTTGCGGCGGAAGTCACCGATGCGGGCCTTGTGATTCCGCCCGGAGATTCGTCGGCTCTCGAGCTCGCAATTTGCCAGCTCAGCGAAGCGCCTGCCCTGCGGGAGCACTACGGCGAAGAAGGAAGAAAACGAGCCCTTGATCGTTGGGACAGGCGTACGATCGTGCGCCGGTGGTCGGATGCTATGACAGGGCAGGGCAATGCGGCAGGGCAGACGAATGCCGGCCTGACGGACGCTGCGACCAACATTGGGCTTCCCGTTGAGGACGCTGTTCGGTCGTCCTAAGGCACTCGACAGCAGTGGGATACGTGACGTCATCTCAAAAAAAGAGCGCCCCGATGGGCGCTCACTTGCTTGGCTAGATCGCTTTTCTGGCTGATCTGTAAGAACTATTCATGGCGCGGATAATATCTGAAGCCGTGCTGCTTGATGAGTTCGTCCCGTTTTGCGGATTCAAGATCTTCCTTCATCATTTCCCGAACCAGGCTTTCGAACGACGTCTTCGGCTCCCAGCCGAGTTTCTGCTTGGCCTTGGACGGATCACCAAGAAGCGTCGCGACCTCGGTGGGCCGGAAATAGCGCGGATCGACCGAAACGATGCACTTTCCGGTCTTGGCGTCATATCCCTTTTCCTCGACGCCGCTTCCCTCCCAGCGAACTGTCATGCCGACTTCGTTCGCCGCGACATTCACAAAATCTCGGACAGAGTGTTGTACGCCAGTAGCAATGACGAAATCCTCCGGCTTGTCTTGCTGCAGCATCAGCCATTGCATTTCGACGTAGTCACGCGCGTGTCCCCAATCGCGCAGCGCGTCCAGATTGCCGAGGTACAGCCGCTCCTGCAGTCCCAAATGGATGCGCGCTAAAGCGCGCGTGATCTTCCGGGTCACGAAGGTTTCGCCGCGAACCGGAGACTCGTGGTTAAAGAGGATGCCATTGCAGGCATACATGTCATAGGCTTCGCGGTAGTTGACCGTGATCCAGTAGGCGTAAAGCTTGGCGACGGCGTATGGGGAGCGCGGATAGAACGGCGTGGTTTCCTTTTGGGGGATCTCCTGGACCAAACCGTAGAGCTCGGACGTCGAAGCCTGGTAGAACCGCGCCTTCTTTTCCAAGCCTGTAATGCGGATAGCTTCAAGAATGCGCAACGCACCAAGGGCGTCGGAGTTCGCAGTATATTCCGGTTCCTCGAACGAAACGGCAACGTGGCTCTGCGCTGCGAGATTATAGATCTCGTCTGGCTGCACCTGGCCGACGATCCGGATCAAGCTCGAGGAGTCCGTCAGATCGCCATAGTGGAGCTTGAAGGGCGGATCAGGCTCGTGCGGATCGAGATACAGATGATCTATGCGATCGGTGTTGAACAGCGAGGTCCGGCGCTTGATGCCGTGGACCTCATATCCTTTCTGCAAGAGAAGTTCGGCCAAATAGGCGCCGTCCTGGCCAGTAACGCCGGTAATTAGAGCTCGTTTCTTTGTCATATCGATCCCAAAATCTAAGACTTTTGCTTACATGAAATTGATTTGGTTAGGGAGGGTGAAATCGCCCGAAAGTGGCGCTTAGATTAACGGCCTTCCGGTGGCCGGCCGGATGCTTCGGAATCTGCGCTATGGTTACCCTGCGGCCACTTGCCAACAAATGAGAAGATACCCAGACCGTTAGCCGTCGGCCGATTAATTGCTAAAAGGCAGTAACTTCGCGTGTCCAACGCTGGGGTTCTGTTCCGGCTTCCGCGCGCACGATGCTAAATCGATCCAGCGCATCAACCAGCGGCGTAACGACCGGACTGAGGTTATCCAACACGAGGACCGCTTTTCCCTCGCGCACGAGCAGCACAAGGTGGTGCTCGCCGGTCGCTCGGATGACGACCTCTGCGAGAAGGAGCGCCGAGCTAGGCCAGCCGGATCGCAGCAGCAGATGGCGCTTGGTGACGGCATAGTCGCCGCAATTGCCTTCGTAAGGGAATATCTGCCATTCCGCGTCTCGCCTGCTTGCCGGCGGATCCCTTGGGGCTATGCCAAAGTTCACCGTTGAGTTGATTTGCGCAAGCTCTCTCCAGCGCTGAATCGAGGAGCGGAAATCTCGGATCCTGCGATCGTCGTGGCGTTCGCAGTCCTCGGGATATTGGATGCAGAACTGCGAGAACGACAGCGGTGGCGTCACCGCTTGGGATTTGTAGCTCGAATAGGCGGGCTGGCCGCAAACGCAATACATTATGGCCAGCATGCGGACCGCATGCCTGATCATCGAAAGTTCGCCTGACATTTCTGATTGCTAGAGGAAGTATATTGCGATGCGGTGGAATCGCTATGACAATTGTGAGGCAATTGATGCTCAATTGCGGAGCAGAGCGCGCACGCTAGACCTAAATGAAGATAGGAGGCGCCTGTATTGGAGCCTTGGTCTCGATCACCTGCATGACTTGAAGGTCTGCTCCCGCTAGGCTTTACGGGATGAAGCAAGGGCCCGTGCAAAGAAACCCTGTCAGGATGTCGTCTTGCCGGAGGATGACCTTACGGCTGACTCCTGCGTGTGCAGTCCCGCAGCATGACATCAATGAACGCGATTCAAGAGTGAACTCGGAGCTGGACCGCTGCTGCATCCAATCGCTGATGTTGTGCTTGAACGTCTCATTGCCGCATCAAATCCAGCCGCAGAAGGATAAGGCCGGCCGAGCCTTGTGAGGTTGGTACGCGCGCGGCAGGCGGGTCCTTAGGTGCAATACGCTGCACCGGCCCAGTACCGGCGCAGCGCTATAAGGCGGCCTTGATCTACTGCCTGTCGTAGACGGCAACGCTACTGATTGGCTGACCGTTGGCACCGACGCCCTCAGTACTAACGGTAAAGGTTTTGCCCTCAGCGGATATCTCGTTTGAGCCGGTTTGAATGGGCTTATCGGCTTTGGATCGGACCCACCTCACGTGGTGATCATCGACCCGCGTGTACGTCGTTGCGTCAAATAGGGGATTGCCTGTCGTGGGATGCGGCCTCCCATCGTAAATATGCATGAAGACAATTTTAGAGGCCTGCCCCTGTGCGTCGATCGTTTCCGCAGTATTCTGGAGATCTTGCCCGACCCGTTGAAAATTGAGGGTTTGACTTTTCGGGGGTGGGCCAGGGCTAAATCTTGATTTTTCGAGGTTGAGCTTCCACGTTCCTATCAGAAGATCGCTCTGCGTCAGTCCCATCTGCGATCCTGCGCTGGTGAATGCAGCAGATAGCAGCGCCAAAGCAAGGACGGTTCGTCGGTTCATGCTGTTCCTCCTATACAATCATCAACGACCTCTGAATGCGTTTCGCTGTTAAAGACGGCGAGAAGTTGTAGCGAGTGTCACCGCCTGTCGATTTGATCTGGATCTGCGATCCGGATCAAAGGATTTGTGAGGTTCGCGCTGTTTGACGACTAGATAGATGATCTGTCCGTACGACCACTAGCGAAAGCTCGCCGAGCCATATCGAGCGCGCCAGGGAGGAGAGAAGCTGGATAAGGCCGGGAGGACCACCTTAGGGCTGCAGCCGCGAGAGGAGACGTTGTCGATCGAGGTCGCGACGTCGCTGATCTTCGCGCATTCGTTCAAGTTCGGATTCAGCTTTGGCTGTATCCAAGTGTTGGCGTTTCAAATCAATAATTCGAGCTTCTTGCTCGGCAAGCCGTCGTTCTCCGTCGACCACATCGCGTTCAATCTGCCTGAGCTCATCAAACGGCGCTGTCCTGTCCATCGCGCACCATGCTCCGGCCCTGTTGCGATTTACGTGTCTGAACAAGACAGAAGCACGCAGCAATGACCGCTCAACGCAGCCAACTTCTCGAACGTTCCGAGTGACCCAGATTTTCCCAAGCCTTTGGCAGGCGTATCGCTAGGGCAGCGGGGCTCTTGCGCGCGCACCCTTCGGAGGCGGAGCCTGGCGAACCGCTTGCGAGTCTAACGATAAATGTATCCCGCCCCGCCACAGGCAGTCGAATAAGCGAGCGGTGTGCCCTAGTTTCCAGCCCGCCACACGCAGTAGGTCTCACGCGTCAAATGCAGCTCGGAATGGATAACTGACTCTCGAGCGCAGCTTGTCTCGATAGCCGCATGCCCTAGCCATATACCCACGTTCGCCCGATCTGCTCCGATGATGGCGGCCTGAACCACCCCTATGAAGTTCGCGTCTCTACCTTCGTGCAGTTCGATGAGAACTCAGGACGGAGTTCAATCAGCGGCCTGGCAGCAAGATGGAGGCGGAAAGATCGCCAAAAGATCGCCAGGAGCGAGCGCGAAACAAAACAGCACGAAAATTCTGTTCTGCCCCGGAGAACTACAGACTCTGGGATTTTGTTCTCCGGACGGAGAACTACGGAGATTTGTTCGACAGCTCAGGATGCCAGACCACAGGGAGGGGCTGTGCCAGTAACATAGGACCGCTCTAGAGCGTCGTAGGAGCGGTGCAGCATCTTGCGCGTCATCCCATCTTTGCACTGCTGCCTTACGACCGGGCGAGATACTCATCCAGCCATTTCCGATCTGTACGCAACACGGGTCTCTCCCACGTATGCAGCGCGAGAGGCCAACTTATGATAGGCGATCGGGTTCCTTAGTCGTCTCACACGAGCTTTCCGCACCGGCACTGAAAGCCCGAAACCAGCTTGCCTTTCCCGGCATCGAAGATCGACGCGGCGAGGAGAAACGGGCCGAAGGATTTAGGACAGGCCCGAACTGTGCGCAGTCGTCAACGCCGGGAGGTCAGACCCTAGCCATGCCCCGCAGCCTGCAGCGATAAACGATCATTGTCTTTCACTTACGATAATCGGACATAGGCGGGAACGCTTCTGCGGTTGCCAAGTTATCCCGACGCCCTTTGCCCCAAGGGTAAACCCCAAGTGAAGTGGCCCCAGCTCACCGCCCCCCAACCCTGCGAGCTGGGGCTTTCTTTTGGGCGTGGTCCGCCAGCACGGTTCATTACCCCGGATATATGTTAGCAATTACACCGGTTTCATTTTCGGAACTTACGAAAAATGATTCGCTTTACCGATTTGTCCCGAATAGGCTCCTGCTCACCGGGGCTGGCTTCATATTTCCCCTAGAACTTTTCACCCGGATTTTTTGGCACGGCGCGGGCCGCAGCGAAATGAACCTCCGCTGCGGCCTTCGTGCGTGGGCCCGTATGACCCTCGGGCTGCCCTTACAAGGCGCCGACCCGCTTACACATGCTTATGCAGCCCCCAAAACGCTATTAGCAGAAGGGCCACGGCTCCAATTCCCAACAGCATGAGAATAGCTTCCAGCATGACGAATCAAGCTCCGCCCGTGCAATAGGTTACATCCGGGCGTGAATATGTCATCCAGGCCGTTTGCTCGGGCAGCTAATGCGGAGCGGCGTCCACCTGCGCCACTTCGGAACATCGATCTGGGATGTAACACTTCGGTTACAGCATTTGCCGAAGAGCGTTGCTAAGCAGTTCTGGGGCAACGGAGGCGCAGCATGTCAGCCGATATCGCTCACAGACCAGAACGAGACGAAGACCACTCAAAGGTCAATTCTCAGGCGACTCCTCATCCGTCCGGCGTGCATTTCGCGGAAGCTATCAAGGCGGAGGGGGACGCTGATCCTTACCTGCCGGGCAAATGGAGCTGGGGACCAACGAAGGCTTCGTTCGATTGGTAGATCGCCCGCATAGCATCGCAAACCCGTTGCGCTTTCGTAGCTATCTGCTATCGCCGGCGCTCAGACCGAGCATCGTAGTAGATGATCGCCGCGAATGTGGCCCCCACGGCTAAGATGCCGACGCAGCCAGTAATCAAAAGCCCTACCACCATACCCTGGTAGTATTCGCAAGCGCATCACGGCGGCAATTCACGAAAGATTAGCAGCGGGAATGACGGTTGATTGCGTCTATCCGCATCGACGAGTCCCGTCAGTCTTTGGAAGCGGCGTTGCGTTTATCAAGGACTTGACGCCTCCAACTTGCTCAGGAGGCGCGCCGTCGGCCCACCAACTTTTGAGCCAAGCTTCCTCAGTCAGCGTATACAAGCTTCCACCGCGCTTTCCGATTTTTCGACAGTCCTGGCCGTGCTGACCGCGATGGGACTGGAGTTGAAGGTAACACCTAGGAGGAGCGACAAACGAACAGCCTCACTCGGGCGGATGACACAGCAGTGTATGAAGCGAGCTCCGTTCGATACTGGTCAGGGGAAGCTTGCGCTGAAGCGAGCGGGCTAAGACGTCGGTCTCCACGGTAAAATTGGTGATGCGTGGCTCTTCCGGAACGGACCGAGTGGCCGCCGCGGCACCCCTGCCCAGCCTTCCTCCATAGCCGGGGCCGGGGACATCACTAGCCTGCTTCGAACTCATACACCGTTTCGAGTCAACGGCGTCTCTGGTTGTTCTCAGCCAGCCAGACCTTCTCTCTAAGCCTCTCTAGGTCTTCCATTGCTTTAAGCAATCTCGTCAATTCGGAGACGATGTGTGCCAGAGTGGGTTTGCGCAGTTTTCGGACTCGAGATTTCTGCCTCATCGCGAAACGGCTCCCTGCCAGGACCGACGGAGATGTGGCTTGAGTCGCAAGAACCATGCCAGTGAGTGCAACCGCAATTATTTGGCCGGCGTCCCTCTCCACCCATAGGCCTGGCGTGCGATCTGGCCAGTGGCGTCGTCCCTCTCGTCAGAGAGACGCCAGGCCGCACTCCGAAGCAAACAGTTAAAATTACTGCTGTTGTTAACAGTGCATCGATAGAAACCGACTCACACCTATACCCGCAAATCGACGCATGAGTGAGGGCCATGAAACGTTGATTCGGAAAATACAGATCCGTTGACCTAAAGGCAGGGCATCCCAACAACAGCCAGTCCGGATTTATCCCGCGTGCAGTTTCTCCATGTCGGCCGCGCGAGCCGCATCTGTTCGAACAGCGGAATACTGATTGGTACGGAAGGCAGCCGGTTATGAACTCACACGCGAGACGGGCCGCGGCCTAGGGGCAAAGTGCAGGTGGGAACGTTGGGTGCGGGCGCGGACCGCACTGATAACGTTGCGGACCTCGCATCCCGCGATGCTGAAAGGGCGGTCGAAATGAACGAGGAAAAGCCGATCACTGCGAGCGCTATGAACACAACTCCGGAAAATACGCTGGCCATTTGAACCTTCCTCACTCGCCTCAGCATCGGACGGAAGTGTTTCAGTATTGTTTCGCTTTGGCGCCAATATGGCTTCGTACACACAACCGTGTACTGCGGAGTGGTGTCTTGCTATGGCTACCCATAAGCTCCTGCAGGGGCCATCTAGGAGTGAGCTAGCAGCCCAGAATATTTACATCTCGGATGGTTGCACCGGCACAACGGGCAATTTTGATTACGGGACTTTCCGTCCGAGATCTTTCAGCACCGCGTGAAGAAAATCGCTGGCATGGTCGTATTGCGCGTTGCCGCTTCTGACCTGGTGGGCTTGCGGCTCCATTATCCGGCCCACGGTTTCGGGGCCCAGAAGTTCAACTCTGTCCGACCGCTGCTGCAGTAGACGATCGGGAATGTCTTTCACGGATTCGAACAGTCTGAGCAAGCACTGTTCGCCCGCCGACTCATGGTCGTGATGAGCTTTCGCTGCGAAAAATGCGAATAACCCGCGGAATGCCTCACGGGAACGACAGGTTTTCCCATCGCAATATCCCTGAAAATAAAATCCCAATAAGATCTAGGTTGCCGACTTCGCACGGGAAAAAGTTGCAAAAATTACTTTCGTTCACCTAGGTCAATGCTCGTAATCTACTCAGCCCTAAGCCAAGAGCGCCGCGGATTGTATTGGTTGCCTTCGACGGTCCTGTCGAGACTTTGTCGCGACCAAAATATTTAGTTCATCTATTTAAAACGAGGTGTGGCTAGCTCAAACTGGTTCGGGCTCCGGTGATTGCCGCTGCTTAGCCGGCGCAGGTGGCCCCGGAGCGCGACGACCAAGAGCCCCTTGTGCAGCCAGGCGGTCGAGAAGCTGGGAGCGCGATATCCGAGCTTCGCGTCTCGTGTGGTGTGCCGCACGTTCTTCGTGCGTTTTGACGCGCAATAGAGCGCCGACGACCAGCATTCGAAACCCTTGCGAAGCCTAAACCGAAAGCCGTTGCTCATAAGCGCGAATGGAACTTTAAAAGCTCGCGATTTAATGACAAATTTTGTTATAATATATAATTATGATGACTCCATCGCAAAAATGAAAAATATGCTTGGAGAAAATGGGAGGTTGCAATGGAAGCTGCTCGCCGCTTTCGCGCCATGGCATTGCTTTGTCGACAGACTGCCGCGCTTCAACCGGGCAGAAGCTGGCAGCTGCTTGCAGAGGCGGAGTACTGGGAGCATCTGGCGGCTGCGGCTTTAGCTCATTGAGCTTCGGTCGAGTGATTGTTCGTGTTTCTCTTTTTCGGCGGTTTTTTAGTTCAATTCATTTTCCGAGGCATGTGATGTTGCGTACCCAGACTTATACTTGTGCCGTTCTGAGAGCGCGGCTGCAGGCGCTGGTGACGGAGCTTAGAGAGGTGGAGAAGCTCCGAAGTAAGCTCCGCCATGTAGAAGCGAGAGCAATCAGCCGAAGACGTCGGATCAGGGCGGACGGCAAAGCGAGAGCCCTTTAGGCTCGAGACTCGCCTGGTCCGAAGCTTGATATTCGAATCCCCAACTAAGTGGGGAGGTCGCCGTTCGTCCCGCGGGGGAATAACCTCCGCGAGTATGTCTCTGCGACGCACAGCCCGCCAGCCACTGCGACGTACCTCGCTATTCTTTAGAACACTCAGCGGCGAAGCCCGGGCCTCTATTCAGGATTGCGGGCTCGCCCCAGAGTCTCATTCGTTACACTTCGGAACACTGCAACAAGTCGATCGCGTTCCCAAAGCTCCACGTCGTGCTGGCCGTTCATCTGCTGGGCTCGACGTCTCGCCGCTTGCTCGTCAATGCAATCGAGCTTTGCAGCGCAGATCACTCGCCGATTCCCGTCCACCATGAACACTCTGTACCGCACGATGGCAGTCCCAAACTCAAGAGAGGACTGCATCATAATCGAATGTTGGGCTGAGGCAGTATGAGATGAAGTGCAGGCGCGTGGAACATTATAAGTGTTGCAATCCGGTAGATCCAGCGCGCCAGAAACTCACCGAGCCTTTGGGTGATCTACCAGCATGTTTTCAGTGGCGAAATCTCACCGCGTGCCGAAGTGCCCGAGTCGCGCTTAGTATCGAGAAGCCTCCCAGCATCATCAATGCCGCACCGAGCCAGGTTACCGCTCGGCTGCGCACCTCGCCCGGCGCCTGTTCGTCGCGCGCAGCCGTCGGCATAACAAGAGATAAGTCGCCTCGCGCGGCAGCGGAAAGCTTCTCAACCTCAGCTTGGGACGGCACGGAATGCTCGGCCGTGAGCTGGCCGCTGGGAAGATCAGAGAGGGGAGCCGCCGTAATTGGGGTCGACGTGCCGGAATCGAACACAGAAGCAGCATTCGCCACCTTCATTTCGCGTGCCGGCGGCATCGGTTGAGGCTCGTCAGCCTTCGCAGAGCTTGGTAACTCCGCGTGCGCATCGCTTACCGGGCTCCGCCTTTGCCGCATGTTCTCGTTCTCGTCGGGCCTGACGGTGCGGGTAGCGATGCGACGATGACCCGGTTGTCGCGCCGTCGCGACTCCCTCGGCCAAGAACCAGCATTTGCTGCGGCCTTCCCGCCGATACACCCAGCGCTGGCTGGTGCCGGGCGGGTTGCCGGGCTGTGCCAAGCATTCCGGTCGCGCTGACGAGCTTGTAGCAGGTTCGCGAGGTGCAGGATGAAACAAGTCAGTAAACGGGGCGGAGAGCGCAGGTGTCGCCGCAAGATCTCCAAGGAGAACCAAGCTGGCGAAACGACATCGCAAATGATCGGACATCGAAAACTCTCGGTGATGTGCCCCACCCGAGACTTCGCGGCGATATTGGCCCCGATACGACTAAAATCCGGCAGGGCAATGAATTAAATGTGTTCCTGGTCAGTGGAATTAAAATACCTATCCAGCTCGCGTCGGTTGCATCAGGGTTAGCTCAATTGGCCAAGCTGGGGGCGAAGCTGACGAGCGAGTTTCTTGGATAATCTCGCTTTGGTTGCGGCGAGCGAGCGTTGCGTCGATGATCAATTAAATGCCCTGCCATGATGTTACCGCTGTCATGCCATTCTCCGCGCCGCATCCCGCATTTAAATGTGGATTGTGCGATTATCATCGGTCTGATGCCTTGCCTGCTTCTTCATCTCAGACTTTTGTGCCTAGGCTTTCGTCCCTAAACCTCGGATCTCGCCATGGACACCGCGCATTTCAATTCGCTCTCCCTTGATGAGCTCTGGATGTTTCACCAGCAGGTCACTGCCAGGCTTACTCAGAAACTCTTGGTGCAAAAAGCACATTTGGAGGAACGACTTCACAGGATTGGGCTAGCCGAGAATGCTACACGGTTCGATCGTAAACGCCGTCCATACCCGCCCGTTCGTCCCAAATACCGCAATCCCACGAACCCGTCGGAGACATGGTCCGGTCGTGGCAGGCTGCCGCGGTGGCTGCAGCCGCAGCTCCGAGGCGGTCGGAAGTTAGACGATTTCCTAATCGAGCGGGCTTCAGTGCAAAAGCGCTAGGCGAATTCAACGGCGGTTGCGACATCTGGAATGAGTATGCTGGCGACGGCGGTGATCCATCCTGCGGCTGGGATCATTGCTTCAAAGCCTCATCGAATTCCGGTCTAGAACCGTGCTTGGAGGGATTGTCATCCCGCTATTTGAAATGACCATCTTTTCTCGGCTGGACCGCGCGGTCTTCTGTGGTCGCCACATCGAGGCCGCGTTTGTTGCGGGAAATCGGCTGAACCGTTGAGCTGTAACTTTCGGCCGCGCGACACATTGGCGTGGCAGACCGGTTCTCGCTCGATGCTATTTCTTCAGTAACAGCCCCAACTTCCGGGCCATTCGCCTCACGGACCCCGCGTAGCGGCCGAGTTCGGCGGCGATCCTGCCGGCGCCAACTCCCTGCCGGGCAAGCCTTCCCAATCGTTGGGTCTCCTCTTTAGCCCATTGCTTTGGCTTCGGTGTTTTCATGCTGCGAGCACTCGGCTCGAACCAGTAAACCAGCGAGCTTGGTGGTTGACACTTGGGAAATTTACGGGTGGCCAGCCCTTTAAGAGGGGTTGTTGCAATCTGCTTGGATCGTCTCAAGACCGGGGCCGGCGCAGTGGTCTGGCGGAAGCAGCCGCAGGCTCGTGAAGCAGGGCTCGCTGCCGACACGAGCTGCACGATGCGGATCTCGGAAGGATCGGCTGCCTCGAGCCGCATCTCGTACGCGGACTCATTAAAGGCGCAGCCATAGCCTGATTGACGTGGGTTGAACGAAGGCAAGGTAGTTGGCGGCGAGCCTGTCGTAGCGCGTCGCCACCCGGCGACGTTGTTTGATCCTGTTGAAGAGCCGCTCGACCCGGTTACGAGCCCGGTAGAGGTAGGGACTGAAGCAGATAGGATCGCTGCGATTGCTTTTCGGCGGGATGTTGGCCCACGCGCCCTTCTTCATGGCAAGCGCTCTGATCCAGCCGGCGTCATAGCCACGGTCGGCAAGCAACATTGACCCGGACTTCAGACGAGACAGCAGTTTTCCCGCAAGTCGAACGTCGTGGGCCTCGCCAGGACTCAACGCCAGCCGTACCGGCAGACCATTGCTATCGACCACCGCATGAAGTTTACTCGTCAAGCCGCCGCGTGACCGCCCCATCGATTGGCGCTGGTTTCGCATGATGCAGGCTCCATGCTGATGCACGCGGACAATCGAGGTGTCGATCATTTGGACAGCGGCATCATGAGCAGCGGCAAGTGCGTCTATGATACGGCTCCAGACCCCAGCCCTCCGCCAGCGAACGAAGCGGTTATATCAAGTGGTGTACGGGCCGAACGCCTCAGGCAGATCGCGCCAGGGTGCTCACGATCTCAAGACCCAAAAGATGCCGTTTAGGACACGACGATCGTTTACCCGAGGAACGCCACGCGGCTTGTTGGGCAACATCGGCTTGAGGGCCGCCCATTCAAAATCGGCAAGTTCATAGCGCATGATTCGAAGCTCCATTTTGACAGCTTGAATCACAGGCATCCGACCAAACATAATGCGCCTAATTTGTCCACCGTCACTGCTGCTTTTTGAGCGGAGCGGACATCAACCAAGGGACTGTCCGGCTGGATCAGTCAAAATGATCCTGTGTCCGCACCGGAAGATATGGCGCCGTCTATTTTTCGCCGATGATCATGGAGTTTCCACCTGGAAGGTGGCGAACCATCGTCTTTGTGAACCCGGCCGAACGCATCCAACCGGTGCAATCCGTTGCCGTATATCCAAACCCACCCGCCGTCCAAAGGAGCATGTTGAGAGAGGAGAGCAAGCCAGTTGTGCTTGTGCGCCGGTCGTCATCGATCAGCATATCATAGACGATGACAGCCCCGCCGGTCTGGATCGATCGATACGCCTTGTCCAGCAACATCTTCTTGGCTTCAAGGTCCCAATTGTGGAGGACGCGACCCAACACGATGACATCGGCCTGAGGCAACGGATCCTTGAAGAAATCGCCTCCCGCGAAACTCACCCTATCAGCGACGTTGCGTTTGACCGCGTACTCCTCGAATGCCGAGCACAGCATCGGGAGATCGAATCCGATCGCGCGGACGTGAGGATGAACCAAAGCAACCTGGACCGGTAGGCAACCTTGAGCGGTGCCTACGTCGCAAAGTGTCTGATAGTTCTCCCAGGGGAACTGGTGAGCGATACCTTGAGCGGCGAGCAAGCTGCCGGACGTCATCGCGGTGACGAAGGTCCGGAATCTCGCTGCGTCGTTGTACAAAGACCCAAAATGATCATGGCCATGCGTTTCGGCCGCCGGGTTGCCGGTCTGCAGCGACTGCGTCAGCGACCCCCATAAGACGTATTCGCGGCGGTTGTACTGATCGAAGCTGGCGCCGAGATACGTCGGCTTCGCTCGGTCTAGATAAAAATCGCTCTCCTCGGTGTTGCGATATCGCCCTTCGTCATCTCGCGTCAGAAGACCAGTGGCGACGAGTGCATCGAAGAAGTCGCGAGCTGAGCGACCGTGGACCCGAATGCGGCTGGCGAGATCCCTCGCATCGAGCGGGCCGGCTGCGAGCTCGGAAAAAACTCCGAGTTCGACCGCGCTCAATAGAACTTTCGCCTGTCGATAGGCGCTGCCGATCTCGAAAAGCCGATCGGTACGCGGATGTTCGCGGGTCATGGGACATTTCTCCTGTCTCGGTGCTTTGCGCGTCCCTATTTCGGCGGCGCCTGGGTGTAACGGGCGAGCGCGTCGCGCTCGTCCATGACGATCTTTTGCAGTTCTGCCGGAGAGGTGACTCGTACCCGCATGCCGATCGCATTGAAGCGTCCCGCCAAGTCCGCGCCTGCGCCGATCGCGTGCAGGTCGGCACCGATGCGTTCACGCAGCTCCGCCGACATCCCGCGGGGCGCGAAAAAGCCCAGGAACGCTTCGTACTCAAGCTCCGGAAAACTCGACTCGCGCGCCTTGGGAACGTCCGGTAAGAAGGGGGATCGTTGACTATTCGTGATCGCGATAATCTTGATCTTACCGGTTTGCGCCATCGGCAACTGGGTCGCGAGGGCAGCAGCATAGAATTGGAGTCGATCTTCCGAGAGGTCCTGCATCGCCATGCTCACCTCTCGGTATGGGACACGCGGGAGATCGATGCCGGCGCGCTTCAAAAACCCCGGCACTAGATAGTCCAGACTGCCGGGAGTTCCGCTCCAATTGAACTGGCCCCGCTTGAGGCGTGCCTGCGCCACAAATTCGGACAGCGAGCTTGTCGCCAGGGAAGCAGGCACCCCTATCGCTACGTAGACTTCAGCGGCCGCCGCAACCGGCAGCAGATCATCGGGATTGTACGGAAGGCTGCCCGCGTGCGCGAGCAGGTTGCTCGTGAGCGGTCCCCCGTTCGTATAGAGGAGAGTATGACCATCGTTCGAGTTGAGCACCGCGGTCGCGGCGATGATGCCGTCGGCGCCTGGACGATTTTCGACGATGACGGGCTTCCCCCACCGCTCCGCAAGCTTTTCGGCGAACGGACGCGCCGTGACGTCGCCACCGCTGCCAGGCGGAAATGGCGTGATGATCTTCACGACTTGGGTTGGCCACGACTGGGCGTTGCCCGGAAGCGCGGCAAACGAAAGAGCGATCGTTGTCAGCAGTCCCAAAGCTAAATGCGTGGTGCGCATGACGGAATCTCCTCGTCCCGATCGCCGGCACGGCGGTTTGTCGGGCTCGATGGACACTACGGAGCGATACCCTTAAGGTCCTTGTTTCAGGGTCTGAAGAGTTCTGAACAGGCATGGCGGTCAATCCGAAACCGGATCGAGACACTGTTCGATTTGGAAAGTTTGTGCTGGATCTTGTCGAGCGGCGGCTGACCTTTTCGGGACAGCCCGTCAAGCTCCCAAGCCGCGCGCTCGATATCCTCTGCGAATTGGCTTCGGTCCAAGGCGAGGTTGTGAGCAAGGATCGCCTGATGGAAAAAATCTGGGGCGGGCCGCGTGGTGGAGGAGAACGCGATCCAGGTGCACGTGTCCGCCTTGCGCAAGGCACTTGAACTCGGAAGTGACGGTCAGAGCTACGTCGTTACCGTTCCGGGACGAGGCTATCGCCTCGTGGGAGTCAAGAATGGTCCAGACATGCTGGCGTATTCGGGCTCTGGAGACATCCCGGCGCGCGGGACTACGGTCGCCGTGCTGCGGTTCGCCAATCTTAGTGGGGATTCCAGCCAGGATTACTTCGCCGATGGTATCGTAGAGGACATCATCACGGGACTATCCCGTATCACCGGTCTATCGGTGGTCGGCAGCACGTCGAGTTTGCTGTTCGAAGCCGGCACCGGCGACCTGGCAAGTATCGGGCGGAAGCTGGGGTGCCGCTATCTCGTGCAGGGGAGCGTGCGCAAGGCCGACAATCGCATAAGGATCACGGCGAGGCTGGTTGAATCTGACACGGGTGCTGCATTGTGGGCCGAGCGGTACGATCGCCGGTTTGACGATATTTTCGAAGTTCAAGACGCCATTGCGATGAGCCTGATCGGGGCACTCGAACCGAATCTGCGCAAGGTCGAAATCGGCCGCGTCCGACGAGAGCGTCCCAACAGTCTCGATGCCTATGATCTCGTCTTGCGGGCGATCTCATCAATGCGCACGACCATGCCGACGGGCGCTGGGGAAGCCATTCCACTTTTGCAGAAGGCATTGGAGCTGGAGCCCGATTATTCGGCTGCTCAGGCACAGCTGGCGCGATGTTTTCAGATCAGATTCAGCCGCGGTGGACTGAGCGAGGCCGATCGCGCCACCGCCGTCCGCTATGCTCGCGCTGCGACGAGAAGTGATGACGCGACCGCACTCGGTGCTGCCGGTCTGGTGATCTGGTTCGCTGACCCTGACTTCAGTGACGCGTTCGAGGTGTTTCGCCGGGCTCTGTCGATCAGTCCTTCAAATGTCGTTGCCTTGGGGAATAGTGCATTCGCGCATGCGTTCATGGGCGACCGCCAAAGTGCGCTTGAACTGGCGCAACACGCGCTCGAGGTAAGTCCTTTCGATACACTGATTGCTCATATGGCGATCGCGGTGACTGAGCTCTATGCCAATCGGTTTGATGAAGCTCTGAAGGCAGCGGCTCGCGCAGTCGAAGCCAATCCTTCATTCAGTGTGCCGCACGTCCTTCAAACGATTGCCCTGGTCCGGCTCGGTCGAATCGAAGAGGCGAGATCGGCCGCCGAACGTGTCTCGAACCTAGACCCCACGTTCACGATGCCAGTATGGTCAGTCACCGTACGGAAAAACCCTGCCGTTTTCGATCCAATGGCACAGGCGTGGAGCGAGCTCGCTAATTGCAGTTAATGTCTGCGCATGCGATGTGCGACATATTGCGCCACCGCATGATCTCGGCCGCTTTCGGAGCGAAGCAGACAGGTCGAAATTAATGAGTACGCGCCCTCGTGGGCGACCTCAACCGAAATGGGCATCCGCCTTTAAAAGAGTGGTCTTGAGAAAAAGGCTGGTCTTGGCCCAGCTGCGCTGACGAGTCAGCATATACCGCTCGTCTCGGCGAACTAGGTCAATTACCGGTGGAGAAGTGCGTGGCTCGAGGACGAGTGTGTGTTGCATCAACAGGAACTGGATTGCGGCGTGGGGGTTAATGCAAATTTGGCGAAGGAGATCGTCAGATGCCCGCCAAGCCGCAATTAATTGCCGCCATCGTCGCAAGCTCATTTCTAGTGGTCCTCGCGTCAGACGGCATGGCTAATGCCGGGTCCGGAGGCGCAGGCACCGGGACAGGCCCGAGTAGCGCCAGCGCTGGCCCGTCGGCACCCTCTGGAATGGGGACGGGTGCAGGTAACGCTGGTTCGTCAGCAACTCCGGGAATGGGAACGAAAGATACTGTCACCAGCGGAAATCCAGGCATCAACGCCGAGCCGAGCAATTCGAACGTTCAGCCCGCCACGCGGGCGAGGTCGCGGGCGGCAGCCCAGGCCGCACGAAATGCAGGGGCTGGCCACGCGCAAAATGGCCTGCCGATCGGTGCGGTCGGAAGCGGCACGAGCAAGGAGGATCAAATCTCCATCGGCCTAGCGTCTTCCCGAAATAGATCCGGGCCAGCAACACAGGCCCAAGGAAATACCAATGTTGATTCAGAAGGTCTCTCAGGGAGAGGCACGAGCCTTTCGGACCAGATCAGCCTTCCGCGCGCTGCACGAGCTGGAGACAAGGTGCTGGACGCCAAGGCGCAGGTCGGGCGACGGACAATTGTCTCCCCCCGACGCGTTCCGGGGCGGCCAAAATTAGGTTTATAGGCGGAGGGCGCGCCTCTTTTCGCGGTGCTTACGAGAGCACAAGCAGGTGACGAGACGAACACTTGCCAGTTGCCCGCTAACGCTGCGCAGAAATTTCCCTGTTTCGAGATCGCATGCTTTGATTGCAGCAGGCTTCAATTTTCAGGACAGTCACGCGGAGCCCGTTCGTGGATCGCCCCAATTACCTTGAACCCGGAAGGGCGACGATGGCCACTCTGGCTATGACACTATGGCCGGCCTGGTCTCCACAGGCGATAAGGTGATGACGCAGGATTTGGTTGGTTAGGCCACCAACGAAAATGCCGAATGAGCAGCCGCTCTGTTGCTCAAGCTGCATTGCGTAAGCGGACCAGCGAAGTTCGCTCCCTTCAGGGCAGAGGCACACTTCCGTCAAGGCATCACTACAAAAGCCCCAGCTCCAGGGCGGCCTGGAGCTGGGGCCTGATCCAGCTGGCCGGGGGGCCAAGGCAGCTTGATCAGACTTCGCCGAAGAGCATGCGAACCTAGCCCATCGGCCAATCGGTCCACGCCCGCGGTCGAACTAGTAGAACCTCAACGGCCCCTGTCGTCCTTGCCGTTAGGGCTGCCATCTCCGCCACCATTGCCCCAACCATTGTTGCCGCGGTGGTGCACCAAGCCGCCGCCGGAATGGGCGATGGCTGTGCTGGTCAGAGAGGTCGAAAGCAAGGCTGTGATCGCGGGTGGCGTCACCACCGCGAACTTTCCGCAGGTCTTCAGAAATTCGCGACGGTCGTCATCTTGCTCGGGCATGGTGTCCTCCGCGCCGGCTGAAGGATTAAAGCGCCTAAATAGAATTAAATCAAATTAAATAAGTTCACTGATGGTGTGATCACGAGAATGCGACCCGAGGCAAGTTAGGTGTCGCCTTCAGTTGGTATTCATTGGTGGGGGACCTCCTGCGCCGCCTTCCGGGCACGTGAGTGACGATTTGTCCTTTGAGGCGTTGGCTGTACCGCTTGGTTGGCTCGACTGCCCTTCGAAACGCTGAAGCAGGCTGTGATTCGCTGCGGATGCGGCGGCATGAAAACGATCGTGTTGCGAAAGCTCGGCTCGCGTACTGGAAAACCGTTTGAACCCATTTCCGACTGCGCAACTCGCCAACCTTCAGCCTGCGGCAGACGGAGCGCTGATCTCTTACGAGCTGCCGGTTCAGTCCGATCATCGGGTAGGCGGGATATGCGGCAGCTTCCTGTTGCCAAGTACCGGCTCGCCTGGTGCTAGGTCCAGTGGCGGATGTGGCCTTGCGAGGCCCGTCGTACCGGGCCGCGTTTCGTTGCTCGCCGTCCTTGTGTCGACCCCATCGAGTGTCGTGACGAGCGCCGCGAGGATCGCAACGATTACCGCACTAGCGAAAAGTACGACTGAGGTGCGGTGGCTATTCCACTCTTTACTCATGAGGGGCCTCCACAGCTTCCGAAGTGTAATACGGCTCGGATAGTTCCCCCCGCGCGTCCGGGGCAGCCGAAGACTACCCGATGACCTCGTCGCCCTGAGCACGAGGTTGTTTGTCGCGTGCGCGGGTGGCCGTGAGCGTCGGCTCAGACCAACAAACCCTCCTGATGTGGCGTGAAGATAAAATCCTGAGGGCTGAGTGCTTCCTCGCTATGCACCACCACGTCGTTTCCCAGACCAAACGTGATCGAGCTCTCGTGTGTTACAGGATCAAATAGCGAGATACTCAGATCACCGAAGGTCTCTATGTGAAGCGCGGAGACATCGATGTGATCGGCTCCCAAATTCGAGAGGCTCTGCCCGAAATCCTCGACCTTATCGTGGCCGTTGTCGAAATTGAACACAAACGTGTCGTTGCCACCTTTGGCCAAGCCAAGCATCACCTGGGCATCGCCCCAGACATCATCATTTCCGGTGCCGCTTACTAGTTTATCGTCGCCGCCGCATGCGTGGTCGGACATGGATCGGGCATCGCCGACGAGAATGGTCTCGTAGCTGCCCGCCGGATGCGGATTCGGATCATCGCCACCAACCAGCGTGTCATTACCGCCGTCGGCGTGGCCGGACATGACCGACGCATCCCCATACGCCTGATTGACCAGCCCGGGGAATACGTTGCCACCGATATAGATGTCGTCGCCGCCAACAGCTCGATCACCCATATTGCCGCCGGCATCGCCATAAAAGATATCTTGGTCTTGGGTGTTTGAGGCCTGGAAAATGTCGTCGCCGCCGTGGGCACGGTCGGACATATCGCCTGCGGCGTCGCCATAGAATGTACTTCCCCCTAGGCCGGTCTTGTTGAAGGTGTCATCCCCGCCTCGGGCGGAACCGGACATGTTCCCGCCAGCGTCGCCGGCGAAGACATTTCGATCGGTCAGGGTTACATCGCTTGAGTCATTGAAGGTGTCATTCCCACCGGCGGCGAAGGCGGACATGTTTCCACCGGCATCGCCAAAGACAAAATTGAACGGATTGGCTCCGCTCACGGCGAAGCTATCGTTGCCGCCAGCCGCATGACCAGCCATGTCGCCGCCGGCATCGCCATAGAGATAACTGTTGTACTCAGATCCGCTCACAGTGAAGCTGTCATCACCGCCACGGCTAAGCCCGAGCAAGCTACCGCCCGTGTCGCCAAAGAACACTACATTACTGTCCGGTCCGACGTGGCCAACGAACGTGTCGTTGCCCCCCGCCGCCCAATTGATTAAGTTGCCGCCAGCGTCTCCGTATACGGTGACGGTCTGATGCCCACCACCGGAAACGCTAAAATGGTCGTCGCCACCACGGGCGTGACCGGACAAGATTCCGCCGGCATCGCCGTAGGCATTCACCTTCACCCCGGGTGTAAAGGTCGGGGGCAGTTCGAGATTAAGGGTGTCATCGCCGGCAATAGCCCAAGCCGAGATATCACCGCCAGCATCGCCGTACATATTCAGGATGAAAGCCTCACCAATGGTGACAACAGACGCGAGCACCTGCGCTGACAACGTATCGTCGCCGCCCCGTGCATGATCGGAAATATTACCGCCTGCGTCGCCGAACAGACTTCCTGCGCCGGAAGTTACCAATGTGTCGTTACCGCCAATTGCGTGGTCGAGTAAGTTCAAACCCGCGTCCCCGAATAATAGGTTCATCGGTTCAGAACCAATCAGAGTTTGGCTTCCGCCATGCTGTCGTCCCGTGAGCGACCCAGTCGTATCGCCGAATAGAACCGCCATGGGCCCCTCCGTTTATTATGCTTCACGTGAAGATGCGCGGTGAACATCTACAACGCTTCGTTGCCATATATAAATCACGTTTTAAATCAAGGGAATTAATATTTTAAATCGATGTTCTGAGGAGTTTAGCGATGAGCCTGCTAATCTGACGATGCGGCCTGAACGGCCGCAGCACTTCTCAGCTCTGCCGCGGCCTAAGGAGGATTCTCGTCCCCGTCCCATCTCAGCCCAGCGTCGTGCGTAACGCAGAGAATCGCAACCGTCCCGCGGCTAGCCCGCGATTGCTCGTCACAGTTCGATGGTCGTAGCGTCTCAGAGCTAAGGAGGGAGCGATGCGCCTTGTTTTGCCCTATGTGGGAATCGGCATCTGCTTTTGTGTCGTCCTCTGGTTTGCATCGAGGCTTGTCCTCTAGGGCGGCATTTTGCCCGTTGGAGCGCCTCAGCACACCTGTTTGCCACCGATTTGAGAGCCGAATCCGTTGCTGCTACGGCCAATCTTTAAGGAAAGGAGACGTGAAGGACGCCGCGCGAGACACTGCCGACGCGCTCGCGAGAATAAGTAGAGGAAGAGACCACTGAAACTAGCCGCCTAAGGGCGGCTTCTTTCGTTCTGCTAGGCACAGGCCGGGCTTTGCATGTAGCGTTTCAATCAACGCGCAGATCCTCGGCAGCCATTTTCCCGGATCGACCCGTTCTAAGCTCGTAGCTGACACGCGCTCCTTCGCGCAATACATCATGACCGGCCTTTTGCACCGCGCTAATATGCACAAATACATCCGGCCCGCCAGCGTCAGGCTGGATGAAACCGTAACCCTTCGTCACGTTGAACCACTTAACCGTCCCCATCGCCATGGTAAGACGCTCCAAATGGTTGAAAGAAATCCGACTGGCGTTAGTTGAAGCTCGCTTCGGACAGACACAATTTCGCGCCTTTCGCGCTCAAGCGCGCTGAGCACAATCACAACCGTCTATTCTCCCCAATGTACACGCTCGCACCCGCAAGAGTGGTACTGAACTTGAGAGGCCTTCAAAGCTTTTGACCTAGAATAGACATAGGACTTCGAAGATAATTTGCGGACCGTGCCTCAGCTGCCCGTGCATTGACGGACGCGATGGCAATTTAAACTAGCTTTTTCCCGAATGAGGAATTAAAATGATTATGTCGTAATCATATTTCGTTTTGAGAAGATTGAAATGGGAAACCTGTGTTTTCCCGTGATGCCGTGACGAGCTGGATTTGATGTCCGTTTACGACCCCCTGCGGAAGGAGCTGCAGCGCCGCAAGGCAGAAACGATCCGCCTCAGCTTCTCGGAAATCGAAGACATTCTTCGTCGACCATTGCCGCCGTCAGCCTCCAGGTTCAGCGCGTGGTGGGGAAATCAGACATCGCGCAAAGGTCACACGCAGTCTATGGCCTGGCTGCTCGCAGGCTTTGAGGCCAGAGTTTCGCTGAAGCAGCGGGTAGCCGAGTTTCGCCGACTATGAAGGCATTTGCGTCGCTTAACGGAGTGACCGCGATGACCCGGCATCCAAACGAAGCCTGGATGGTGGAGAATATACCATCTGTGCCGTTATTGCATCGTTCGCTTTCTTTTGCCAAGGCGGAGCCGCTGGAGGAACAAGGCGGGCTTTCTTAGCTTGAGAGTCGCCAGCTTACCGCGGAGCTGGCAGAGCGGCCCCGGCCACCTCAACAGCCGCCCCAAAGCCGGGGCCGTCTCTTAGGTGTTAGTATTGGAGTAGGTCGTCTCCACGATCGGCGCATCGTGCTGCACAATCGTGCCGCACAAACGTAAAAGGCTGCTGCGCTTGGTGAGGGTCGGCGGACGTCCAAGAACGTTTTGCACTTCGAAAGTACGAGCATGACGTGGAGATCGGCGCTTTCAGTCCCCCGTTTTGGACCGTGGCGACCTGCGCATGGACCGCCATTATCGTAAGTCGGGCTTTGGATGGCTTGCTCAGTCCGGCGCCGCGATAGGCCTCTAGTGTGTCAAGCTTGCTACTCCAATAACGGCTCTTGGGGGCGACCGCACGAATGTCATCGGTAATTCGCGCCGCGCCGAGCTACGGTCCATTGATGATCTAGCCGCCCACGAAGTCAGGGTTTTACGTAACTCCAGCCCTGCTCTTGCAGCTCCATAACGCGGACGACGCCGGATTCAACAACCGTGGCCTGCGGAATCAACTTAATGTCCTTGCTTTCCGCCTTACGCATGTTTTCCTGGGTGTTCGCGCAGGCCCTGAAAGATATTTCCGGATGGCTCATCGCGAGCACCTCGATGCGAGGCTTTACCGGCGAGGTGTCGTCGCGCAACATGTGAAGGCCAGGGCCGAAGGTGACAACCTCGATGGACACGGGCTCGCCCCGATCGTTGTAATATTGCGCGACGTTGGTCGCATTGTTGAGCACCAGATTCATCATGGCAGGCTCATTGGAGTTCACCTGTAGGATCAGCCTATGCGACTTCGCGGCGGAGGCGGCTTTTGTCGCCTGAGCCAGCATCGGCTCAGCCCGAGCGGCGGGGTGCCTTGTTTGGTGCTGGCCCTGCTTTCTCGCCGGCTTCAATCTGCTCTGCGTCTGAGAATTTGCTGAGCTATCATTCGCTTGTGAGATCACATGGTTGTCTATCTCGGCACGGACGTTCGCGCTAACCAGGGCTATCATCGCCAGGCCGCTGATGATGGCTGCCATTGCCGACTTCAATTTGCTCATCTTGTTCCTTGCCCGTTTCTATGACCATCACCCTCCTGGTCTGGCGACGCTATGTGGCCATTTGCATGCCGCCGCCAGTTTCTCGCGCACGTGCCCGAATCCATCGAGCTGGAAATGTCCTTCCTGTACCGCGCCGATGCGAGGCGAAAGACGCACAACAATATTGCCGTCGTCCGGTAGTGCCTTCAGCCATTGAATGGCATCGCCGCCGAAAGAGACGCCGGACCCGAACGACGGCGAGGCGGCCGCGAGTTGAACTGGCGGATCCGCGTTGACTTGATACGAAATTACATATTCCTTGGCGCTGCGTGAGAGCAAAGCTCCTGCGACCGTAACTTCTGTGCGACCGGCTCGGCAGTGAATCGAGAGTTGCATGGCGGCGCCATCGGCAGCGCTGACCGAGGAGGTGGTAGCGGCGACGACTGGGGAATAGTCGATCGGTGACGTAGTCTCGCTCACAAGCCATCGGTTGTCTGATGCTTGTCGGCCGAGCGATGGAGCCTCGCGTGGCGAATTATGCAGGCAGTCTCGCCGCCCTGACCCCTCCGCCACCGAACACGCTCGAGCTATCCCCATGGGGTCCTTCGCACTTTGCGCGTGCGCGATTTGGCAGGCGAAGCTGACGGCTACGACCAGAGGAGCGGCCGCATGATTCATGGTGACTCTGCTCTCCGCGAGTTGCGATCTAGCCATTCCTGGGCGGCGTGAAAACGGGTGAGACCAGGAACGGTGGCTGCTAGATTGATCGACCTCCACTTCGCGTCAAAGCCCGGCGCCTGAAGCCGATCAATACGCGAGAACAGATACTCGACGAGGCGAGCCACGCGTTGATAGCGGTTTGAGCGTGGCGGCCAATTGAAAGCAACCAACGCTGTCGAAACCGCGATCGTTGAAACTCGCTCACCCGGCTTGATGAGGTTTGGGTACTCATTTGGCTCCAATGTCGCCGGTAGGTAATAGTCCTCGAATCTACTGTCATAGTGAACCGGAAGAAATTTGAAGCCCGCCTCCCAGCGACCGCGGACGAAGGCGTCGACCGGCTTTGACGTAATGAATACGACGGCCGATATCTCCCCTTTGCGCATCTGTTCCAAGGCAACCTGATGCGGAATAAATGTCTTGTCGGCCTCGATGCCGAGGCGGCTGAAGATCAGCGGTCCGGAGTAGGCGGCTGCGGTGCCCAAGGTGTTGAAGTTGACTCTCTTACCGGCAAGATCTTGCAGATTTGTGATCTCCGGCCGCACGAAAACATGCAGCTCGGACGGGAAGAGGTTGAGCAGATATGTGATGCGGCTTCGGACCTGAGGTGCCTGAATTTTGTATTCCTCGAACGCGTCGGAATTGATGATCGCCGTGTCGACGCCGCGCAAATAGAGCAACGCGTTCAAATTGTCGGTGGCCCCGCGCGTGACAATCGGTAGGAGATGCAGATCTGCGCCGTCATCGACGACGCGTGCCATTTCCGAGGCGAGACGGATCGGTGCGCCTTCAAGCAGGCCGCCGGCGAGCCCGACGGTCCAGGCATTGACGCGGTCCTTCTCACTCTCCTGAGGGAGCGACCGTCGGATCACCTGGACATCAGCTTTGGTGCTCTTCGCGCTTTGGGCCTCAAGGCAGGCCGTCTGCAGCATCATCGCGACTGGCATGAATCCAGCGAGCAGCAGCAACGAGTGTGACCTTGGCACCTTCTTCATGTCGATCCCTTCTCGAGCAGGACTGCGACGAGTCCCTTTTCAGCGAGGCAGTGCATCAAGCCGTTCCTGGGCGCCGCGAATGCCGCCCTTTTGAGCCTTGGCATACAGCTCGCGCGCCCTCGCCACTTCACTGCGCGTTCCGTAGGTTCCTAAGGCGGACAGCACGGCCGGATCGTAGGTCTCGGCGAGCATGAAACTTGCCTGCGGGACGTCCTTCTCAGCCGCGAGCTCAAGCACAATCCGCGCTGCTCCAATATCCCCCTGATCGAGCAAGGCCCTGGCCCGCGGAATGAGTCGAGTCTCTGCCTCGCTTTGACGTGCGGCTACGGGTCCTTCCGCTACCATCGTCCCCCCGTTCTGCGTCGTTGGCGGGACCAAGCGTTCAGTGGCCGGAGCGGTCGAAACGTCCTCAGTGAGGCTTGAGGACGCTTTACGGTCTCCTGCCTGAGCCTCCGTCCCGCTCCGCTGCTGTCGCAGCGCCTGTCGCAGTTCGGCTATTTCTCGGCTCGCCGCCTGTTTTTGCTGCGCGATCGCATCATTCGCATCGCGCAATTGAATGTTCCGGGCTTCGATCTCACGCCGCGCTTCCGCAAGTTCCGAGGCCAACGCGGCCGCATGCGCTCGGGTATCTTGTACCGCACGACTTTGTTGTTCGGCATTCGCCGTTTCAGCCCGCGCAGCTTTGGCCTCTGCGACGAGCTCGGCGTTCTTGTCTCGCTCCTCTTGGAGAGACTGCTGCAATTCCGCGATTTCGTGAGCCATTGCCTTCCTCTGCTGCTCGGCGACATCGGCGGCATTGCGCGAGTCTTCGTCACGGGTCTCGAGCTCGCGGCGAGATCTGGCAAGTTCTACCGTGAGCGCGTCCTTGCCTGCTTGCTCCTGTCGAAGCGACTGCCGCAGCCGTTCCGCGGCCGCTTCTGCCGCCTGCGCGCGCGGGACCGTGATATCGAACTCGTTCCGGGCGCCAGCCAACCCGCTGGCGAGTGCTTGCTCTTCATCGAATTGCTGCCGCCCAAAGCCTGGCGGCACCGCCAACATCGACGCTGCGGTCGTTTCCTGCTGAAGTGCCGCTTGAGAGCCGGTTTCGATCTCGGCTTGTCGATGGAGGCCAAAAATAGTTCTGCCATCGCTCCAGACCGCGTCTTGACCCGCTCCCGAACTAAATGGGTCGAACGCGGCGAGCAGGACTGCTCCAAGGAAAATTGCAGGGATCAGGATGAGGGCGGCTGCGGCCGAGCTGCCTGATGGTTCGTCGTCCGGATCGCCATACTCGGCTGCTGGATACCAATGAGTCGGAGCAATATCGATTGGCGTGCCGTCTTTCCGAACCCATCCATCCATGTCTGACGACCACCGGACGGCCTCAACAGCCCCCGCCGCACCTTCAACCCAGATGAATTCACCATCCCTTGGCGCAGTATCGATTGGGCGCATAGTCACGCCTCTTTCGAAGAGTTAGGCAGTCAAAATAAAAATTAAATAACAAATAATATATAAATTTAACTTCAGGCAGAGTCAAATTAATCTACAGCGAGAGCGGCTCCTACGGTTGCGTCGCTTTCCGAAGGGTCGCGTTTCGCCCTGCTCGATCTGACGTTTCGAATGAGTCCGCGCGTTGCGGGGATCGGGCGTAAGGTCGTTGGCCAGGCGGTAAGCGATGGAGAGCTGCGATAGCGCAGCCGGTCAACTGTCTGGTCTCATGCCGTTCACCTTGCGGACCGAAAGTCAGGAAAAAGACACCGCAAACGGCTTCTGCACGGCTGCGAAGCTCTGCATGGCAGCCGTTGCCGACTACGAGCGGTCGGTGGGAAGAGCCCTCACTCAATCTGTCGCCTGTTCTTTGCTGGCTCCGTGCAGGTATGGGGCAAGCAATTTCCCTGTTCGCAGCCTGTTTTTTGCACGATCAGGAAAGTGTCCTTCTCGATGCATGACCCGCGGCAAACAGGGCTCTATTTTCATTGGCAGCTTCCAGAACCGGCAAGCCATGCCTGTTCTTCGGCACGATCTTCGAAAATTCCCTGCGGCCAGCGATGGACGCCTCGCCTCCTTGGGGGGCATGTTTTCTCCCGACATAGCCCATTTGGGGGAGGCGCACCCGAAGCGGGTGGCCTATCGCCTTACGCGACGGTCCGTTTCTCGGCAGCGTTTTTGCGTTGGTTTGGGATGCGTGCGGGCCGGTCGTCAAGTCGCGAAGCGACGTCAAACCGTTGGGAGACAATCTGGTGGATCTCGATGACTTTTCGTTCTTCGAGCTCGAGATGCGCAAGCGGTCACGGGGCTGGGCGTGGCGTATTGGCTCACGCGACGGAAAGGCCATCATGCGAGGACGAGCGAGGAAACGCGTGGTGGCGAGATATCAGGCGACAAGCGCGTTGTTTCTCTTGCTGATGAACGTGTCCGTGGCGGCTCGGAGCCGGAAGTGAGGGGGGCGCGCGCATAAGGCGCTGAAGTGCTGCTTCGTGCTCGGAGGAAATTTGGGGGTGCCGATGGACACAAGCCGGATGTCACCCCAACTGCGAAACCAGCGTGACCAGCTCCGACTGGCGGTGGATACCTGTTTTCGAGAAGATCGACTTCAGGTGGTTGCGGGCGGTTTCGCGCGAGATGCGCAGATGGTCGGCGGCGTCGGCGATCGATGTGCCGGTCGCGAGCAGGGCAGCCAGTCGGGATTCCGCCGGGGTGAGATCGAAGGCCTGGCCGATCAGCGCGGGGTCCGGCGCAGGGCGCGGGGAGAGATTGGACAGGATGAGCAGGGCGCGCGCTCCGAGGAAAACGGAGCGCGCCGCGCCGTCCACCGGCAGGAGCCGTAACACGACCGGTGGCTTGGTCGTCCGGCGGACAAGGATCGGCGAGGCGGCGATGGCGGCGGCATCCGGCGTCGATCGGATCATGCTGACCAGCTGATCGAATCGCGTCATCGCATGCTTGTCGCGAAGAAGCAGGCGCCGCCCCCTGATGCGGATCTCGGCGTCGAAGCCGTGATCGGCCATCTGGTTCGTGCGCAGAACCATGCCTTCCCGATTGAGGACCAGGGCGGGTTGTCGAACCCGGTCCAGGACGTCGGTCATCGAGGTCAACGCGGCTCGTCCAACCGCCGTCGCGAGCGTGGCGGTCTCGGTCAGGCGCGGCGCCAATTGGGCAAGCAGTTGCTTGTCGCGCGCTTCGAACGTGCCTTCGCGGCCGGTCCGTTGGAGCGTCAATGCCCACGCCGCGCTGTCGGCCCAGAAGCCGATGCCGGCAAACCACCGGTATCCGAACGGGAACAGTACCTCGTTGTACATGGGATCGGCACGAATCTGCTCAGGCGTCATCACATCGAAGTCGGTCACGACCTCGCCCGCCATCATGCGGGGAAAGCCCCTGACGCGCGGGTCTCTCAAATGCCAGTTGTTCCTGAAGTAGAGATCGGTGGCTTCGGCAATCGAATCCGTGCGGGGAACGTCCGGGGTTCTGATATCGCTCTGAAGAAGCAGGGCCGCCGACGCTCCGACGGCCTTGCAGATGTCATCCATGATGCCGCGCCAGGCTTCCGGATTCACGGCAGCCTCGCCAAGTCGATTGAGGACCTTCGACAGCTCCTCATTGTCGATTCCATTGGTCTTCACGAGCGGTTCCCCCTCCGCTGAGCCCCGGGGCATTCGCTGCGAGCCGGCGCGCATCCTTTCTTGCTGCATTCCGTGCAGACACCCCGCGTCATGCTTCGTGAGGAGGCGGCCCGACGCAAGCCCCTTTGCTTGTTTTTCCTGAAAACGGCGTCCGACCAAAGTCTAGCGGATAATGTCTGCCGAGACGCTGTCCCCTGCACCTGGATGACCCATTCGGGTCATGCGTCAAGACGTGCGGGGGTATTCCATGGAGCAGGAAAGCTTTCGTCCCGGGAATTGAGAATGACGTTGCTCTGCTCGAACCAGATTTATTTCGGCGCAGGTTCTCCGCCTGCAGCGTCGATCCGCAGTGAGATCTGGGTGCGGCAGAGTGTCGCAGGCACCGCAGGGGGACAGGGCGAGCCTCGCATCCCGGCGCCATCAGCGGTGGTAGCTCATTTGCTCGGCATCTTGGGCGATCTCCTCGCGCCGGTCGCGACGCGAAGGGCGATCGCTTCGTTCCGGCCCTTATTGTGCTGTAGTCCGGGAAAGCTTCGATTCCCCGTTTTGCTGAAATCGGGCGCGACCGCCGGTAGGGTGCGCGCGCATTCCAGGCTGCGCTGTCCAGTCCACACTCCTCTTAAGGTTAGCCGCTGTGCTGTCTTGACGCAGTCACGCAACAGTGGAAACAATTTGCAATTATCAGAAAAGCTTTTTCGACGTTCGGAAATAGCAATTTCGAGAATTCAGGCGACGCCGAGCAACGGGGCGAAGCGTCGAACGATAACAAGACCACGTCATTTCAAACTCACGCCGTGGGGCTGACGGCGAACCCAAGAAATCAAAAAGGTTACGGGAGGGGGCTCACCATGAGCGACCGCACGACGTCACGCGTCTGGTCCATATCGCGTTCTGCTTTCGACGATTGAAGATCTCTCCATCCGCACAACGCGACGCCGCTTCCGCGCGCTCGCGAACAATGCCTGTTGCCATATCGAGAAAGATGAATTGCCATGATCATTAACGGCACCAATGCAAACGATCAGATCGCCGGCACCAGCTCGACCGATATCATCAATGCGAAGAACGGCGACGATACCGTCGGCGCTGGGGCAGGGAATGATCTCGTTCAGGGCGGCAACGGCAATGACAACATCAATGCCGGTGCGGGCAACGACATCGTCGACGCCGGAAATGGCAACGACACCGTGGATGGCGGCACCGGTAACGACATCATTTTCGGCGGCAACGGCAACGATACGCTGCTCGGTGGGGCGGGCAACGATCTGATCTCCGGCGACAACGGCGACGACATCATCGACGGCGGCGCCGGCACCGACATCATCAGCGGCGGCAATGGCAACGACATCCTGATCTACCGCGTGTCGGAAAACGTGGGCTCTGTCGACATCTACGATGGCGGCAAGGGCCAGGACACGCTCCGCCTCGTTGTCACGCAAGCGATGGCGAACTCGGCTTCGTTCAGGTCCGATCTTGCGGCCATCCAGGCCCTCATCGCGCGCTATGGCAGCGCGGACTATGCGTTCAGGAGCTTCGACCTCGCCGTCGCCTCGATCGAAAAGGTCGAAATCGTCATCGAGGGCCCGACCAATCACGTGCCGGTCGCAGTCGCGGACACCGCCTCCGTCAAGGAGGACGTGACGACGGTTGCCAGCGGCAATCTGCTCGCAAACGACACGGACGCCGATGCCGGTGATACCCACACCGTGTCGGCCGTGGCGGGAGGCGCGGACAACGGCACCACGATCACCGTCGCCGGTACCTATGGAACGCTGGTGGTCACCAAGGCGACCGGCGCCTACACCTACACGCTGAACAATTCCAGCGCCGCCGTGCAGGCGCTCGCTCAAGGCCAGCAGGTGACGGAGCAGTTCACCTATACGAATGCCGACAATCACGGTGGAACGGGCTCGTCGACGCTCACGGTGGCCATCACGGGCAGCAACGACGCGGCCACGATCACGGTATCGGGGAGTCAGGATATTTCAGTGACCGAGGCCGGGAGCGGTGCCGGCGATCCCAACGCGTCGGGCCAGCTTGCGGTGAACGATGTCGACAGCGGCCAAGCCCATTTCGCGGTCCCGGCCTCGCTCGCCGGCACCTATGGCAATTTCACATTCAATGCGGCGACGGGCGCGTGGACCTATACGCTCGATCCCTTGAAGTCGAACCCGCTGACCGCAGGGCAGCAGGTCACCGACACCCTGACGGTCGTCTCCGCCGACGGCACCGCCACCCGCGACATCGTGGTGAACATCACGGGCACCAACGATGCCGCCGTGATCGGCAATCTCGTTCAACACGATGTCACTGAGGACGGCGTCCTGACGGCGTCCGGCACGCTGTCGATCAACGATGTCGATCAGAACCAGAATTCGTTCCAAACCGTTGTCGCTTCGGGGCCCGGCAATCTCGGGTCGCTGACGATCGGCGCCAACGGGGACTACAGCTATTCGGTCGCCAACGGCTCCGTTCAATATCTCGGCCAGGGCGAGACCCGCGACGAGACCTTCACAGTCAAGGCTCTGGACGGCACGACCAAGAACGTGACGTTCACGATCCACGGCGTGAACGATGCGGCGGCCATCGGTGGCCCGACCCAGCATGACGTCACTGAGGACGGCCAGCTAACCGCATCCGGCCAGCTATCTATCAGCGATGCCGACCAGAACCAGGCCGCGTTCCAGGCCGATGAGATCACGGCAGCCGGCAACCTCGGCAAGGTGACGCTGCAGGCCGATGGCCACTACAGTTATTCCGTCGACAATTCCGCGATCCAGTATCTCGGCGCCAACGACCTCAAGACGGAGACTTTCACGGTCACCTCCGTCGACGGCACGACCAAGAACATCAGCTTCGACATCCACGGCGCGCAGGACGCGCCGGTTCTGAACGTTCAGGACTCATCGGGCGCTGCGGACGGCAACATCACGCTGAATATCGCGGCGGCCAAGATCGACCAAAGCAGCACCTTGTCGCTGAAGATCGAGGGTGTGCCGTCGAGCTTTGCGGTTCAGAACGGCGCAGCGCTCGGCGACGGCACCTGGCTGTTGACCGGCGATTCGATTCAGAACGTCGTCCTGATCCCGAGCCATGCCGTCGGCAGCCCCGATCCGTTCACCCTGCACGTCACCGCCATCTCCGACGACGGCGTTCATCAGGCGGTGAGCTCGGCCGAGCTCTCGCTGAGCGTGACACCCGGTGCCAACGAGATCAACGCGCTGGATATCGACGGCTATATCGGCGGCGCGACCGTGTTTGCCGACGCCAACAACAATGGAATACTCGACGCGGGCGAGGCGTTCACGACGACGCGGGCTGACGGCAGCTTTACTTTGGCGGGCGGGTCCGGTCCGCTCGTGAGTATCGGCGGTGTCGACATTTCGACGGGATTGCAGGTCGCCGGCGTGCTGAGGGCGCCGGAAGGGTCCACCGTCATCACGCCGCTCACGACGTTGATCGTCGCACTGGTCGACAGCACGGCAAATGACGAGCACCCGCTGACGGTGGACCAGGCCATCAACGCCATTGCGGCCGCGTTCAACGTCGATCTCGCCGCTGATCCCCAAAATCCCATTGACTTGCTGTCGTACGACCCGGTGCCCGCCGCGGTGGGGGGCGATGCGACCGCGACCGCGGTGCTTGCGGCGGCCATCCAGGTCCAGAGCACGGTGGCGCAGATCGCGGCTGTCGGGGTCGCGCCGGACGCGGTGATCGCCGCGATCGCGGAGGCCGTTGCGACCGCTCAGGCCGATCCGGACAATCCGCTGCCCTTCAATCTCAGCTCGCAGGAAACGGTGGAGAGCGTCGTCTCGTCGGCCGGCGTCAGTGCGGCCGCCGCCGCGACGGTTGTGGAGGTCGTTGCTGCCGCGAACGACAGCATTCAGTCGGCCACCAACGTCACCGAGCTGGCGCAAGCCGGCCAGGTCGCCCAAGGCGCTGCCGCCGACCAACTGGCTGCGACCAATTTTTCGGATCAAGGTTCCATCGATCTGCTGACGGACCGCTTTGTCGACAATCTCGACACGGAGGTTTCGAATGCCGTGCTGACCCCGGTTGGGAACGCCGTGTTCGGCTCGCTCGGCGACGACGTCCTTTCGGGCGGAATCGGCAACGATCTGATCGACGGGCAGGACGGAAACGATCGTCTCAACGGCGGCGACGGAAACGACATCCTCTTTGGCGGCGCCGGCAAGGACTATCTCAGCGGCGGCTCGGGTGACGATATTCTCGACGGCGGCCCGGGCTTCGACCGCGCCGTCTATACCGACGCAACCGGCGGCGTCACGATCGATCTCGCAGCGGGAACAGCGTCCGGCGCAGGCGTGGGCACAGACACACTCGTCAACATCGAAGCAGCCATCGGCAGCAATTTTGACGATACGTTCAACGGAGCCGGCTTCACCGGCGACGCCCATGTCCCGGGTAGCCCCGTCGGCTACAACGAGTTCGAAGGCAAAGGCGGCGATGACACCATCATCAGCAACACCAACAGCCAGGGCGCGGAGCTGACGCGCGTCTCCTATGTCAGCGCCACCGGGGCGGTAACGGTGGATATCGCCGCCGGTTATGCGCAAGGTGATGCGTCAGTGGGCCACGACACCCTGGTCGGGTCCGGCTTCAACGGCGCCTGGGGATCCGCCTACAACGACACGATTCTGGGCAGCAACAATCCAATGTTCACCGCTGAGGTCTACGCGGGTCTTGGGGGCAACGACTACATCGACGGCCGCGGCGGCTATGACCGCGTGGATTACAACGTCGATCCGAACACCACGACGGGAATTACGGTCAATCTCGCCGCCGGATCGGTGACCGGCGATGCGACCATCGGATCCGATACGTTGCGCGGGATCGAGGCGATCCGCGGCACCAACTTTGCCGATACCTACAATGCCACAGGTTTCGGCTCCGGCAGCGCCAATGCCGGGTCCAACGGGACGTTCAACGAGTTCACCGGCAATGGCGGTGACGACACCATCACCGGCAACGGCTTCACGCGGCTCGGGTTCAACAACGCGACCGCCGGGGTCCAGGTCGACTTCGTCACCGGCATTGCCACCGGCGATTCATCCGTCGGCACCGACCAATTCACCGGCGTCAACGCCGTCCAGGCGTCGATGTTCGACGACACGCTGCTGGGCGGTGCGACCAACGACACGTTCACCGGCCTTGCGGGCAACGATTACATTGACGGCCGTGGTGGCTTCGACGTCTCGTCCTACAACAACATCTTCTTCATCACGGGAAGCATCACCGTCGATATGGCGGCCGGTATCGTCACCGGAGATGCGTCGAACGGCACGGATACACTTCGGTCGATCGAGGGCATTCAGGGCACCAACTTCAACGATACCTACGATGCGACCGGTTACGGCGTGACCGGCGCCAATACCGGCAACAACGGAACCTTCAACCAGTTCGAAGGCCTCGGTGGGGACGACGTCATCACCGGTAACGGCAACACGCGCCTCATCTTCGCCAATGCGACCGGCGGGGTGACCATCAACCTCGCGGGCGGCACCGCGACCGGCGACGGCTCGACCGGTCAGGACACCTTCACGGGTGTCAACAGCGCGCTCGGCGGCAATTTTGCCGACGTTTACGACGCGACGGGGTTCACCGGCCCCAACGCGAACTTCAATTCATTCCAGGGCAACGGCGGCAACGACGTCATCTCCGGCAACGGCAATACGCAGATCCAGTTTGGCAACGCGACCGGCGGTGTGAGCGTCAACCTCACTGCAGGCACGGTCGACGGCGACGGCTCGGTCGGCCATGACACCATCACCGGAGGCGTGTTCAACGTCCTCGGGTCCAACTTCAACGACACCATTATCGGCAGCGGCAGCAACGACAGTCTCTCCGGCAGCAACGGCAATGACACCCTGGACGGCCGTGCCGGCAACGACTTCCTCAGCGGCGGCGCCGGCGCGGACATCTTCGTCTACGCGACCGGCGGCGGCTTCGATTTCGTCCAGGACTTCGTCCATGGCCAGGACAAGATCGATCTGACCGGCGTCTACGGCATCTTCAGCCTTACCGATTTGCAATCACATGCAGTTCAGAGCGGTCCCAACACGGTCATCACGTTCAGCTCGGTCGATAGCCTCACGCTTCAGAACGTCAATCTGAGCAGCCTGACGGCGAGCGACTTCCTGTTCGGCACGCCGGCCGCGCCGATCGTCGGCGACGGCAACGCGAACGACCTCGTCGGCACCGCCAATGCCGAAACCATCAGCGGTCTCGGCGGCAACGACCGCCTCCAGGGCCTCGGCGGCAGCGATCTCCTCGATGGCGGCTCAGGCTTCGACCGTGCCATCTATACTGACGCGACCGGCGGCATCGCCGTCAACCTCGCGGCTGGCACCGCCTCGGGACCGGGGGTCGGCACGGATACGCTCGTCAACATCGAGGGCGCTGTCGGCAGCAATTTTGCAGACACGTTCAGCGCGGCCGGATTCACCGGCTCGACCGGTCTGCCCGGCGTCGCCGCCGGGCAGAGCGAGTTCGAAGGGCGCGGCGGTGATGACGTCGTCGTCGGTGATCTCAATGCCCTGGGGCAGGCGGTCACGCGGCTGTCCTATCTGAGCGCGAGCAGCGCAGTCACGGTCGACATCGGCGCGGGGACCGCAGATGGCGATGCCTCCGTCGGTCATGACAGCTTCTCCAACGTCTCGACGATCTGGGGCTCGGCCTCCAACGACACGTTCTACGGCAGCGACAATGCGGCCTTCACCTACGAGACCTATGAGGGTCGCGGCGGCGACGACTATATCGATGGCCGGGGCGGCTACGACCAGGTCACCTATAACTCCGACACGACGACCACCTCAGGCATCTATGTTCACCTCGCCGCGGGCACCGTGAACGGCGATGCGACCGTCGGCACCGACACGATCCGCAACGTCGAGGCCGCCCGCGGCACCAATTTCGACGACACGTTCGACGCGACCGGATTCGGTCTGGCCGGGGCGACCAATGTCGGCTCGTCCGGCGCCTTCAACGACTTCGCCGGCGCCGGCGGCAACGACACCATCATCGGCAACGGCTCCACCCGCCTGAACTACCAGATCGCCGCCTCGAGCGTCAGCGTCGACCTCGAGACCAGCCCCGTGGGAACCACCACGGCGCTCACCGTTGCCGGCAGCGCGAGCGGTGCGACCGAAGGCACCGACAGCTTCACCGGCGTCAATGCGGTGCAGGGCTCGACCTTCTCCGACACGCTGCTGGGCAGCAGCTTCAACAACAACTTCACGGGGCTCGGCGGCGACGATTATATCGACGGCCGCGGAGGGTTTGACACCGCGATCTACAACAGCCTCAGCACGCTCACGGGTGGCGTCACCATCGACATGGCGGCGGGCACGGCGAGCGGCGATGCTTCGATCGGCACCGACACGCTGCGCTCGATCGAGGGCATTCAGGGCACGGCCTACGCCGACACCTATGTGGCGACAGGCTACGGACAGGCCGGTGCGCTCAATATCGGCAACAACGGCGGCTTCAACCAGTTCGAGGGCCTCGGCGGCGACGATCAGATCACCGGTAACGGCAGCACACGACTGCTCTACACGAACGCGACCGGGGGCGTCACGGTCGGCTTGAACGCCGGCTCGGTCACGGGTGACGTGTCGGTCGGGCATGACACCTTCGCAGGCGTCAACAGCGTCTATGGCAGCAATTTCGCCGACACTTACGACGCGTCAGGCTTTGTCGGCTTCAATTCGTTCCAGGGCCTCGCCGGCAACGATCTCATCACCGGCAACGGCAGCACGCAGCTGCTGTTCGCCAACGCCACCGGTGGCGTTGTCGTCGATCTCGCCAGCGGCACTGTCAGTGGCGATGCCTCGGTCGGGCATGACACCATCACTGGCGGCGTGAACGGCGTGTCCGGATCGGGCTTCAACGACACGCTGAAAGGGGGGATCGGCGCCGACAATTTCCTGGGCAACGGCGGCGCGGACACCTTCGTGTATGTGAGCGGCGGCGGTGCGGATTTCATCGGCGACTTCTCGCATGGGCAAGCCGACAAGATCGACCTTTCGGGCGCTGGCATCTACAACCTCGCCGACGTTCAGGCGATCGCCTCGCAGCAGGGATTGAACACCTTCATCAATTTCGGCAATGGCGATAGCCTGACGCTGCAGAACGTCAATCTGGCGAGCCTCACGGCTGCGGATTTCATCTTCGCGCCCGGCGTTCACTTGATCGGCGACGCCAATGCGAACACGCTGGTCGGCACGGTCTATGCTGACAATTTGAGCGGCCTTGGCGGCAACGACGTCCTGCAAGGCCTCGGCGGCAACGACCTGCTCGACGGCGGCCAGGGCTTCGATCGCGCCGATTATGGTGATGCGACGGGAGGCATTACCGCCAATCTCGCGGCCGGTTCGGTGACCGGCCCGGGTGTTGGAACCGACGCGTTGACGAATGTCGAGGGTATCCTCGGCAGCAACTATGCCGACATGTTCAACGCGGCCGGGTTCACCGGCTCGACCGGCCTGCCGGGCGTCGCCGCCGGCCAGAGCGAGTTCGAAGGGCGCGGCGGTGATGACGTCGTCGTCGGCGATCTCAACCCTCTGGGGCAGGCGGTCACCCGGCTGTCCTATCTGAGCGCAACCGGTGCGGTCACTGTCGACATCGGCGCGGGGACCGCGGATGGCGATGCCTCCGTCGGTCACGACACCTTCTCCAACGTCTCGACGATCTGGGGCTCGGCCTCCAACGACACGTTCTACGGCAGCGACAATGCCGCCTTCACTTACGAGACCTATGAGGGGCGCGGCGGCGACGACTATATCGATGGCCGCGGCGGCTACGACCAGGTCACCTATAACTCCGATACGACGACCACCTCGGGCATCTATGTTCACCTCGCCGCGGGCACCGTGAACGGCGATGCGACGGTCGGCACCGACACGATCCGCAACGTCGAGGCCGCCCGCGGCACCAATTTCGACGACACGTTCGACGCGACTGGATTCGGTCTGGCCGGGGCGACCAATGTCGGCTCGTCCGGCGCCTTCAACGACTTCGCCGGCGCCGGCGGCAACGACACCATCATCGGCAACGGCTCCACCCGCCTGAACTACCAGATCGCGGCCTCGAGCGTCAGCGTCGACCTCGAGACCAGCGTCGTGGGAAGCACCACGGCGCTCACCGTGGCCGGCAGCGCGATCGGTGCGACCGAAGGCACCGACACCTTCACCGGCGTCAATGCAGTGCAGGGCTCGACCTTCTCCGACGCGCTGCTCGGCAGCAGCTTCAACAACAACTTCACGGGTCTTGGCGGCGACGACTACATCGACGGCCGCGGCGGCTTCGACACCGCGATCTACAACAGCCTCAGCACGGTCACGGGTGGCGTCACCATCGACATGGCGGCGGGCACGGCAACCGGCGATGCCTCGATCGGGACCGACACGCTGCGCTCGATCGAGGGCATTCAGGGCACCAGCTATGCCGACAGCTATGTGGCGACAGGCTACGGACAGGCCGGTGCGCTTAATATCGGCAACAACGGTGGCTTCAACCAGTTCGAGGGCCTGGGCGGTGACGATCAGATCACCGGTAACGGCAGCACACGCCTGCTCTATACGAACGCCACCGGCGGCGTCACGGTCGGCTTGAATGCCGGCTCGGTCACGGGTGACGTGTCGGTCGGGCATGACTCCTTCGCAGGCGTCAACAGCGTCTATGGCAGCAATTTCGCCGACACTTACGACGCGACCGGCTTCATCGGTTTCAATTCCTTCCAGGGCCAGGGTGGTAACGACACCATCACCGGCAACGGCAGCACGCAGATCCTTTTCGCGAATGCGACGGCCGGCGTGATCGTCAACCTCGCGAACGGGACCGCGGACGGTGACGCTTCGGTGGGTCACGACACCATCGTGGGAGGGGTGACCAACGTTTCCGGCTCGAACTTCAACGACACGATCACCGGGTCCAGCGGCAACGACCAGCTGGTCGGCAACGGCGGCAGCGACCTGCTCAGCGGCGGTGCCGGCAACGACGCCCTGAACGGCGGCATTGGTGCGGACACCTTTGTCTATACCACCGGCGGCGGTGCCGATGTCATCGGCGATTTCCTGCAGGCGGACGCCGACAAGATCGACCTCACGGGGGTGCCCGGTATCTCGACCCTCGCGGACATTCAGGCGCTCGCCACACAGCAGGGACCGAACATGGTCATCGACTTCGGCAATGGCGACACCCTCACGCTGCTGAACGTGACGCTGTCGAACCTCACGGCTGCCGACTTCATCCTCGGCCAGGGCGTGCATCTCACCGGCGACGCCGGCGCAAATACGCTGGTCGGCACCGCCTACGCCGACAACCTGAGTGGTCTCGCCGGCAACGACCGCCTGAAGGGCCTCGACGGTAACGATCTGCTCGATGGCGGCCTCGGCTTCGACCGCGCCGACTATGTCGCGGCAACCGGAGGCATTACCGCAAATCTCGCGGCAGGCTCCGTGACCGGACCAGGCGTCGGCACTGACACTCTGGTGAACGTCGAGGCCATCGTGGGCAGCGACTATGCCGACACGTTCAACGCGACCGGCTTCACCGGCGACACCGGAATTGCCGGCACCAACGTGGGCTTCAACGAGTTCGAGGGCCGCGGCGGGAACGACAGCATCACGGGCGCGACCAACAGCCTGGGTGCGCTGCTGACGCGCATTTCCTACGCCAGCGCAACGGGCAGCGTGACCGTCGATCTGGCGGCCCATTCGGCGATCGGAGATGGTTCGGTCGGCACCGATACCTTGGTCGGTTCGGGCTTTGGCGGTGTTGTGGGTTCCGGATTTGCCGACCAGCTGCTGGGCAGCAGCAATGGCCCCGGCACCGTGGAGATCTTCGAAGGCCGCGCCGGCGACGACTTCATCGACGGTCGGACTGGCTTCGATCGGGCAGACTACGCGCTCGACCCGGCCGCCGTGGGCGGGATCAACGTCCAGCTGGCCTCGGGAATCGTGATGGGCGATGCCACGACAGTCGGCACCGACACGCTGCGATCGGTCGAATCGGTGCGCGGCTCGAACGCTGCGGACGTCTTCAACGCTGCGGGCTTCAGCGCAATCAGCCAGAATGCCGGTTCCAACGGCACCTTCAACGAATTCATCGGCATGGGAGGTGACGACAACATTATTGGCAACGGAAACACGCGCATTGCCTTCACCAACGCAACCGGCGGGGTGATCGTCGATCTGCTGGCAGGCACCGCGAGTGGCGACCTCTCCACGGGCAACGATACGTTCAGCGGCGTCAACGCCGTGATGGGGTCGATGTTCAACGACACCATCCGCGGCAGCAACATTACAACGGCAACGGAGACGTTCACCGGCTTTGCCGGCGACGATTTCATCGACGGCCGCGGCGGATTCGACATCGCCAGCTACAACAACCTCTACTTCTCGACCGGACCTGTCACCATCGACTTCACGGCGGGCACCGCGACCGGCGACGCCTCGATCGGCACCGATACGCTCCGCGGGATCGAGGGGGCCCAGGGCACCAACTTCAACGATGTCTTCACGGCCACGAATTTCGGCGCCGTCGGCTTCCAGAATGCCGCGACCAACAACGTCGGCAACAATGGCAATTTCAACCAGTTCGAAGGTTTGGCCGGCAATGATACGATCACCGGCAACGGCAACACCCGTATCATTTATTCCAGCGCGACCGATGCAGTCACCATCAACCTGCAGGCGGGGACGGCGACCGGCGGCAGCTCGATCGGCACCGACAGCTATGTCGGCGTCAACAGTGCCACCGGCAGCAACCTGAACGACACTTACAATGCCACAGGCTTCACCGGCGTGACCTCGGCCGGATCGTTCGGCACCTTCAACCTGTTCGAGGGGCTGCTCGGCAACGACACCATCACCGGTAATGGCAATACGCGGGTCTCGTATTCCCAGGCGAGTGGCGGCGGCGTCTCCGTCGACCTGTCGACCGGAATTGTGAGCGGTGCGGCTGGCGCCGACGTCATCACGGGCGGCGTCAACAGCGTGCAGGGCTCGAACCAGGTCGATACGCTGGTCGGTGGCTCAAACAACGAGTTCTTCTTCGGCGGCGGCGGTGGCGACACCATCAACGCGGGTGGTGGAAACGACGGCATCACCGGCCAGGGCGGCGACGATGTGATCGACGGGGGCGCCGGCACCGACATGGTGATCTTCTCGGGTGCGCAATCGCAATACAACGTCACCATGGCCTCAACCATCCAGGTTCAAGATACAGTTGCGGGCCGTGACGGCACCGACACCTTGACCAATGTCGAAGTGCTGCAGTTCAGCGATGGCATCGTGCTGCTGTCCTCGGGCACATCGGGGAGTCCGATCGATCTTTCCGCGCAGCAATTCTCCAACTCGGCGCCCGTGATCGGAACGGCCGGAGACGATTATCTTCGCGTCGGAGCCAACATCTTCGGGCACCAGCTCAATCTGGGAGCGGGGACTGCAGACACCGTCCTGCTCAACGGCACCTTTGGTAACGGTTACACGCTCAATCTCGCGGGGGTCGAAAACCTGGTTGGCACCGGCAACGACGAGTTCGTCAACCTCACGATGAATACCAACGGCCTGGTCGTCGACCTCGGCGGCGGCAATGATCAGCTCAATCTCGCGGGCGGGGCAAATACTCTCAGCCTGATCGGCGTCGACGGAATCGCGGGAACGGATTTCGGAGCGACGCCCGGCGTCAACGACGTGCTCACCCTGTCGACGACCGTCACGGGCCTGAACATCAGCCTCGGCAACGGCGACAACACGATGAACCTCGCTGCCGGAGCAAATTCGTTCGTGAACATCTACGATGTCAACCACGTGAACGGCATGGCGGGTGACGACATCCTGACCGTTACCGGTGCGATCGGCGCGGCCAACGGCGTCGTGATCGACCTCGGCGATGGCGATGATACGGTCGCCTTCAACGGAAACTTCGCGTCCTTCGCCGCGATGGGCATCGAGCACATCATCGGCAATGCAGGCGACAATTCGGTCAGCCTGACCAACAACGTCAACGGCATCGCCATCGATATGGGCGGCGGAACCGATTGGGTGTCCCTCGCCAATGGCGTCAATTCGCTCAGCATCAATGGCGTCGAGAACCTCAACGGCAGCGACTTTACCGGCAATCTCCATCCGTCGGACGATATGGTCACGCTGCTGAACACCGTGTCCGGCGTGACGGTCAATCTCGGAGAAGGGACGGCCAACGTCCTCAATCTCGCCGAGGGCAGCAATTCGTTCGACAATCTGTGGAACGTGAACCTGCTCAACGGCAGTTCGTCGGATGACGTTCTGACGCTGCAGGGCAGCCCGGCGAACGTGATCGATCTCGGCGACGGCAACGACACGCTGAACTTCAATTCGAATGTCTACGACATCACCGTGACCAATGTCGAAACCGTCAATGCCGCCGCGAATTTCGACCGGATCACGATCGGCAACACGTCGGGCAACACGACGGTTACGGCCGGAACGGGTGCGGACGAGATTTACGCCAGCGCGGGCCATGACAACTTCCGCTTCGTCAGCACAGCAGACTCCGCCGCCGGTGCTGCCGACACCATCCACAATTTCGACGCGGGCAATGACAGCTTTACGTTCTCGGGCATCAGCGTCGCCGGCGGTCACATCGAGTATGTGGACGGGGCGGCCCTTCTCGGCGGAAACCAGGCTTCGGCTCATTTGCAGAGCTTCGGGCCGGGTAACGACTATCTCCAGATCGATATCGATGGCGATGGAACGAGTGACATGGACGTGAACCTGCAGAATGCCAGCGGCACGCTGCACAATGGGAACTTCTTGGTCAGCTAGCGGCCATCGACCTTGGAGGGCCCCGGTCCATCTGGCTCCGGGGCCGGTGCTTCCAGCCCTGGAGCCCAAACGCGTGGGTGCTCTCGAGGGCCGCGGCGGATCCGCCTCTCTCAAACAAAACCGCCGCCCCCGTTGGCCGGTGGGGCGGCAGTTGTTAGGCTTAGCTCAGCGGGGCGCAGTCGAACTCAGCGGACGTACCAATATCCCCACCAGCGATGGGATACGGGCCGTGCCTGCGCCTTCATGGCTGCAACTTCTTCGACCGGACGGAGCTGGGGACCATAGATCGCGGGCGGGTAAACATCATCCCACAGCACGACGCCGCCCTGGACGGCGGCCGCCCGGTGTGACGGAGCAAGCGCGAGCTCGGCGGCCGGCGCGACGGAGCCCGTCACGCCGAGGCCAAGGGCGGCGAGGGCAATGGATGGAATAAGGGCGCGGAAGTTCATTGGATTTGAATCCCTCTGAAATGCGATGCGAAATAATGCGACGGCTGCCGGACGGTTGCAAGGGCGTGGGCTGGCCGGTTGCCCGAAATTTCCCGTGTGAGGGAAGGCCGTCGGGCTTGCCGACTGCAACCGGCTTGGCGGGTCCGGATCTGCGAGAACATTTCTCTATATAGAGTGCGTCTCATGGAAAAATCCTGATCGCTGCGATCGATGCACGCGAGACTGCGCTGCATGCACGCCAGAGGTCAGGCATGAACAATCTTTCGGCGCCCACAGTCGGAAAGAATCATGATGTCGACACACTGCTCGCTCTTGATAGGTCGCGGACTATCCAAGGCAACTCCCATGACTTCTGCATTCGTCTCCGCTTTGATTTTCAGCGCTGGCCTCATCTCGGGATACGCGTTGCGCGCTTGGCGCGTCCAACGAAGTCCTGCGAACTCATCCCGTGGCGCCTCGCGTCGAACGGCCGGGCCGACTCCCACCACAACCTTCGGCCACGCCCGACGAGCGTTTTAGATGCCGTCTAGTTCTCTGTCGGCATCCAACTTCACGCTGAAACGAAGGGGCATGATGACATGAGCGAGCCCAAGAAGGACGCTCCACGACGCTACATTGCGGATGGCGCCGGACAGCGCGTGCTCGTTGGTTTGACGATCTCGGAGACCATCGAGTTCGAAGCGTTGGACAAGCCTGACGCCGATTCGATCGGCGAAATGGGGCGCGTCCGTCAGGCTCGGCACGGAGAGCGCTGGCTGGAGCTCTACGTCAAGCACGAGCGAGCCTGGAGCGACTGGATGGCGCAGACGCGCGCGCGGCCGGAGAAGCCGCAATTGCTCAACTAGGGCTTGCCCGGAGCGGCGTACAACCAGTCCGCGCCAGTGCAACCACCTCGCGCGTCAGCGGCAGGCCGTCGTCACCTCACACTGCGAGCATGCGGCTGCCCTGGATACTCATCAGGGTAAGGTTGCCGGTCGCATAGGCGCCGGTGTCGATGTTGACCCGGTTCGCCATGAATTCCGCACTGCGGACCGGCGTATGACCATGCACGATATATTTGCCGAACTGCTCCTCGCTCCGCAGGAATTCTTCGCGAATCCAGAGCAGATCGCGCTCGGTCTGCTCGGCCAGTGGAACGCCCGGGCGAACGCCGGCGTGAACGAAGAAGAAGTCCCCGCAACTGAAGCTCAGCCGCAAATCGTCGAGGAATTCCAGATGTTCGGTAGGCATTGCCCGAATCAAATCGCGCATGATCGACGCCGGCTCGTCGCGCTTCAGGTCCGGCGGGGCGAGCCCGTAGGACATCAACGTCTGGGCTCCGCCGACGGCAATCCAATCCTCGAACAATGAGGGATCCTCGAACACCCTCACGAGAAACGCCTCGTGGTTTCCCTTGAGGAAGACCGCGTTTCCCCGCCGGCTCCGTTCGACCAGGACGTCGAGGGTGGCGCGCGTGTCCGGGCCGCGATCGATGTAGTCGCCCATGAAGACCTCGATCGCATAGCGCGGCCGGCTCCGGGTCACGTCGGCGTCGATCACCCGCAGCATGGGCTCGAGCAGATGCGCGCATCCGTGAATATCCGAGATCGCATAGATGCGGACTCCCTCCGGCAATTGCGGTTTGGGAACGGGCGGGCGGGGGCGGGCGAGAGATATCATGGCGCTCAATCGATCGGGTGGTCGAAAAATTTCCCCAAGTCGCCGGCACCGGAGAGCTTCCATCCAACACGAACAAAGCGAATTCGGCGAGGGAGCGTGCTTGTTCTCCGGCTCGATCACGCCAAAAGAAGGGCGCTGCATTTTTTGCCTACCTGGTTGTGGGACTGGCAGGCGACGGTCGGTCCGCACGATTGCATTGCTGAGTGCGGGAGGACGGCAAAGTTGCATGCCTGAGCCAATTTTTCCGGACGCACGCCCAGATAGAAATCCGTCGGAATTCTCGCAAATGATTCGCCGCGCTTCATCGCGCAATCGCGTCGCCCGAAAGATGAGCGACAAAGCGCTCGCGCGACGATCACGCATCGCGCTCGACGTGGAACTTGATTCAAAATAGGGCAACGCGCTCGCTCATATGTCATCACTGTGACGACATTTTCAGCGCAACGAAATTCGCTGCGCATTTCAACGTGGCGCATGATCCGTGCGCCGCAAAAGTTTTGCGTGCAGCGCCACAATGTCGCTGCGATCACGCAACACCTTCCGCGCGGGGAAGTGACGAGTCTTCAGCATCACGATGAGCGTCAGACACTCTCTCGATAGGCAGAGGTTCGAATGGCTGTTGCAACTTATGGTTCTGAAAACGCTCACACGCTGTCGTCGACGCGCGGTAGTGCTCTTCAGAGGCCATTTCAGATCGTCGTCATGGCGGCTGACTTTCTGCTGATCTTGTTGAGCTATGCCGCCGGGGCCTCGCTGTACGGTGCTGCCGTCGCTTCGCCCAATGACGGGGCTTCGGTGGGAGCGGGGTTGTTCGTCGGTGTGGTGTTCGTGGCGGTCGCCTATTTCCGGGACGTCTATGCCACGCACCGTCTGCTCAACATCGTCTGGCAGCTGCGTAAGGCGGTGTTTATCTGGCTGACGTCCCTGACGATCCTTGCCGTTGCGGCCTTCTTGCTGAAATCGACGGACAACCTATCCCGCGGCACCGTCATCGTGTTCGCTGTGATCGGCGGACTTGGCTTGATCAGCCTTCGCTTCGTCTGGCAGGCGGTGTTCGGCACGAGCTTTGCGAGAAGCCGGCTGGTCGATCGCAAGGTGATCCTGCTCAGCCTCAAGCCGCTCGACTTCACCTCGAGCCGCTTCAAGGACCTGCGGAGGAATGGCTTCGACGTGATGCGCCATTTCGTGCTGGGAGACGATCGGGATGACGGCCACTGGGAGCGGCAGATTCGCGACGTGATCCGTCAATCGCGCTCGGCTGACGTCGACGAATATCTGCTTGCGATCGACTGGAACGAATTGCCGATGCTCCGCAAGCTGGGGCCTTACTTACGCGCCGTCCCGCAGCCCATACGCTTGCTGCCGGACGACCCGGTCGCAGATCTCGTGGCCCGTCCGTTTCTGCCGGTCAGTGGAACCGTCGCGGTCGAAATCCAGCGGCCGCCTCTCACCATTCTCGAGCGGCTGCAAAAGCGCTGTCTCGACATTGGCGTGGCCCTGTTCGCACTTGTGATGCTGACACCGCTGCTGCTGACCGTCGCGGTGCTGATCAAGCTGGATTCCCCGGGAGCCGTCATATTCCGCCAGTCGCGCCGCGGCTTCAACGGCAGGCCGTTCGAGATCTGGAAGTTCCGGAGCATGACCGTTTGCGAGAACGGCGAAACGATTGCCCAGGCGACCAAACGGGATGCCCGGGTCACCAAGATCGGGCGCTTCCTTCGCATGACGAGCATAGACGAGCTGCCGCAGCTCTGGAACGTGCTGCGCGGTGATATGTCGCTGGTCGGCCCGCGGCCGCATGCGCTGGCCCATGACAATTATTATGACGAGCTGATCAGCAAGTACGTTTACCGGCACCACATGAAGCCGGGGCTGACGGGCTGGGCCCAGGTGAACGGGTTCAGAGGGGAGACGCCGACGATCGATCTGATGGAAAAGCGGGTCGAGTACGACGTCTGGTACGTCAGCAACTGGAGTATCTGGCTCGACCTGAAGATCATGGCCCGCACGGCGTCCGCCGTGATGTTCCAGGAAGCCTACTGACCGTCCAATTTCCCGATGATCTGAAATTGCGAACGCGAGAGGTCAGGTTCCATCTCGCGACGACCTGCCGAAGAGCCGCATGATTGCGGCGCGCAAGGCGAGCAACGGCGGTACCAGCACGAAGAATGCCCCCATCGCAACGGAAACGATGACATGGCGGATCGAGAAAGGTTCGTCCTGCTCGATGTCCCGTCGGCTCGGGTCGATGGGCGCCGGCGAGAGCGTGGTCGCCATCGGCTGCCGACGCACCTTGCGCGGAGGAACCACGATCAACACGAACAGGATGTTGAGCAGAACCCAAATAGTCAAAATCGTCAGGACGATCAGCATTCCGAGCCCGCCGGAAAAGAACTACAAATATGCGCCGAGCTTAGCCTCAGGGAACCCGGAAAGAAAGATGCCCAAAGCTCGGCTGTTTGAGGCGTCGAAGACCGGATTGTCTCGTCTTATCGCTGGATGGTTGCCAATCGGCGCACTGTCCTAGCCATCGTCGTCCTCGTCAATCCTTGCTTTTGGCTAGAGCAATAGCTGCAAGTTGTGGATTCCGGGCGAATACGGAGGCCTGAGCCATCGGGGTGTGGCTTGCGTGTGGCTTGGGGGCGGCTTGGCGCAATCTCCGGCCCGATGCGAAGGCGCACGTGATCGCCTTCAGACGACAGTTCCGCAAGGCATGAAAAAGGCCCGCTGCCAAATGGCAACGGGCCCGAATTCGTGTCTGTTCGGCTGGGCGCTGCGCCGCGCCTCGGCCTAGGCGTGCTCGACGTAGTAGCTGTTGTGATGCTTGCCCTTATACGCCTCGATGCGCTTGAGCATCTTCGGGTTGGCGCGGTTGAGCACGGCACCGAGCAGCTTCTTCTGCAGGACTTCCGACCCGGAAACCGATTCCTGGAGCGCGCTTCGTGTCGTCTGCCCCCATTCGATCACATAGACCATCGCGTCGATCAGCATGCTGACGGCCTTCGAGTCCGCCACCGGCATCACCGGGGCAAGGTCGATCACGATGTACTCGTAGTGCTCTCTCAGCACCTTGAGCAACTCGGCCATCGCCTTCGATCCGATGACGTCGGCCGAATTGACCATGCGGGACGCCACCACGGAGGGCAGGAAGTCCAGGCCCGTCTCCTTGCTTCGCTGCACATGGTAGCCGAGGCTCGCCGGATCACTGAGAGCCTCCACCAATCCGCTCTTGGCGTTGGGAGCGAGCTCTCGGGTCAGCGAGCGCGTGTGCAGATCGCCGTCGATCAGGACCGTGCGATGTCCGGTGAGGGCGACCAACTGCGCGAAGTTGGCCGCCACCGTCGTCTTTCCTTCCTTGGGAAGGGAAGACACGATGCCGATCACCTTGATCTCGCGGGTCAGCCGCGCAACGTCGATCGACACCTTGATGTTGCGCAATGTCTCGGCAAACCGCGAGAACGGATGATCGACGACGTAGCGCGACAGATCCGCTGAGCTCGTCTTGGCCGACGTCGACGAAAGCAACGCGCCGGTCGTCGTTGGCGGACGAATGTCGGGCAGGACCCCGAGGCACTTGACGCCGAGCTCGTCCTCGACCTCGCCGGGGGTCCGCAGGACGTCGCTGAGCAGTTCGCGTCCGAATGCGACGCCGAAGCCGAGGCAGAGGCCGCCGACCAGGCCTCCCACCAGCGCCAGCACCGTGCGCGGCGAGCTCTTGCGATCCGGCTTGGTGGCGGTGCTGATCAGGCGCGCCTCGCTGAGCGGAAAGCTCTGATTCTGCGTCGCGCTCTGCAGCTTCTCGAGGAAGCTGTTGTAGAGGTTGCGGTAGGTGTCCGCGGCGCTTTCGAGGTCGCGCAGCTTGACCGCGGCCTGGCCGGTATCGCCGGCCTGGGCGACGAGCTCCTTCACGTTCTTCTCGAGCGAGGCTTCCCGGCTCTTTGCGATCTCATAGTCGCTGCGATAGGCATCGCCGATCCGATGCAGCTCGTCGGCGATGTTCTTGCGCAGCTCCTCCATCTTGTTGGCCAGATTGACCGCCGCAAGATGTTGCTTGCCATAGCGCCTCGACCAATCGGCATACTGGGCCTGGAGGTCGAGATATTGCGCGCGCAGGCGGGTGATGACCGAGTTGTTGAGAGCGTCGGTCACCGTCGATTGTGCGACGTCCTGGTCTGAAATCGCGTTGATCCGGTCGAGCCGGGCCTTGGCTTCGGCCGTCGATGCCCGCGCTTGAACCAGCTGGGTGTTGAGGTCCGACAATTGCTGCTCGGACATCAGGCCGCGGCTGGTCCCGACGATGTTGTTTTCGGCCTTGAAGGTCTGCACGGCGCGGTCGCTGGCGGTTGCCTGCTCGCTCAGCTCGAAGCTGCGCTGCTGCAGCCATTCGGTTGCCCGCTTGGTGGACTGATATTTGGCTTCCAGCGCGCCGACGAGATAGGCATTGGCGATGGCGTTGACGATCTTGGCCGCCTTGTCAGGGCTCCGCGAGCGATAGTTCATCGACAAGACATACGTCGTCAGGACGCGTTCCGTTCTCAGGTTCTTCTGAACCTGCTCCACCACGGCGTGCTCGAGACGCTCCTGGGACGCAGCTTCGCCGGAGCTGAACAGCGACATGACCTTGCCGAGGACGACGGACAGCAGGCCCGGACTGGAGCCATTGAATTCCGGATCGTCCGTTAGCTTCAGGCGACGGACGACCGAGAGAATCAGGTCGTCCGAATTGATGACCTCGACCTGGCTGTCGACGTAGCCGGTATCGATGAGGGCGCTGTTGGCGTTGCTGTCCTTGTCCAGCACCTGCGCCTGACGCGTATCCATCATGATACGGGCATTCGCCGTATACATCGGTTGCGCCGTCAACAGATAGATCATGACGAGGGCCAGCGCAGCGCCGGTGCACGCCGCGATGATCGGCCACTGCCGGCGCAGCACGTCGGCCACACGCTCGAAGCTGAGGACCGCTCCGCCAAACTCGATGCCGAATCTGTGTCCCGACTGGAAATGTTCTCTGGGTTGGTACATTGGTTGCTTCGCTGCCTCTGACGATGGCTGATCAGTTCGGAAGGGGGACGGGTTTGAAAGGATTGGCCAGCTTGGTCTTCCATTCGCCTTCGAGCAGCGCCCCGCCTCGGGACGGCTGCGTCGAACTCTTGGCTTGCGATTGAGCCTGGATGCCGGAGGCGTCGTCGCCCGCGGCGGCATAGCCTGATTGCACGTTGAGATCGCCGATCCGCTGCGTGAAATCCCTGATCTTGCGCGCCGCGTCCGGCTTCGTCGAGGTGCATCGCCCTTCGGCAATCTTCAGCGCGGCGCCGATGGCCGAACGGTCGGTTGCCGCCGAGGCCGAAATCAGGGTCTGCACGGAGGGCAACACCGACGGATTGGTCGCAATAAGGGTGGAGAGCCGGTATCTCAGCTTCTCCTTGTCATTGCGCAGTCGTTCCAGAAGCGAGGAGGGCGACTTGACGAACGTGTCGAGCTCGAGCTGCGAGGCACGATCCGAAAATTCGACGCACTGAGCGCGGCAAACATCGATGCTCGACACGACCAAGGCAAAGCCTGCCAAGACGATCGGTAGCCATCGTAGCCTTGCATGACGAATCATTGGTCCGCAGCCCATCCGTGTCCCTTGCTTCCTGTTGCATTAGGAGAACACGCGAAACCTGACAGGTAACTGTGTCAATTTTTGTGCGACGCAAAAGCCGAGTGCGCGTCGTCGATGACAACCGATGCATTGCCTGTTTTCCGATCGGTTGCAAAATGACGATATGCAATGCCTGCGAGATCGGCATGCTGGCGCCCAGGAATGTTGCAACTTGAAAACATATGAGGCGTTCGCACGTTCAGGAGTCGCAAGACAGCGTCGCAAAACCGACACAAGTCGCCGCGTGCGACATTGGTTCCCGACCCGCGGAAAATTATCGTCGCGACATTTGCGACAGGTGCGCATCGAGATATCAGCGCCGTTGTCGTCGCCATCATCGCAACAGCGCCGAATTTCGCGCACACTTTGCACGCAAATCGCAATCATCATGCCCGAATTGATTTGCGCGCCGACGCGCGGCGATCTCAAGCAAATAATGGCGTGAACTTGGCGCTCGCATGTCCGAATGACTGCGAGCTTTGAAAATATCGTCGATCGTCATGCGTCGAATGCGAGTCCGCGATCGCGGAGATTGAACACGCGCGAGTCCTGATACACACTGCTGCGGTGCAATAGTTGGGAATGTTGATGTGACGGAGTTGGTTCATCGTGAGAAGGCGCATGTCCTGCCGCTCGACAGCATCAGGGGCATCGCTGCGACGTCGGTGGTGATTCACCATCTGCTGCTGATGCCGACGTTCCTCGCAGCGTTCCCGCACAATGCGTGGATCAACTGCTCCTTCTTCAGAAGCTCCTGGCTGCTGGTCGATTTGTTCTTCGTTCTCAGCGGGATCGTCATGTCGCTCAGCTACGTCGAGAGCGACTTCGGCCGCTTTTCGCTGCGTGAGTTCATGGTGCGGCGCCTGGCGAGGGTCTATCCGTTGCACATCGTCATGCTGATGGCCAATCTGTTGTTTCGCCTCCTGCGCATCAGCCTGGTCATGGCGGGCGTCGTCGTGGCCGCGCCGGCCGCCTTCGAAGTGAACAATGCCTATTCCTTCGGTCTCAACGTCCTGCTGCTGCATTCGATGGGGTTCATCGACTATCTCAGCTGGAACGCGCCAAGCTGGAGCATCAGCGTCGAATTCTACACCTATCTGGTGTTTGGCCTGATCGTCCTCTTTGCCCAGCGCATGCGGTCCCTGCTCTGGTTCTACGTGCTCTGCGGCGCGCTTGCGGTCGCAAGCCTGGTCTTCATCATCTTCGGGCTCGACAAGAGGAGCCTCGGGCTTCAGACCGATTTCGGCATCCTGCGCTGCTTCGTGAGCTTCTTTCTGGGCGTGTTGACGGTCAGGATCGTTGACCGCCTGCCGGCCAAGCCGGGCCCTGCCGTGCAGGGCGCGCTGCAATTCGTCGCCATGATCGCCAGCATCGTGCTGGTGTCCCTGGCGGAGACCAGTCCTGCGTCGACCTTCCTCGCGCCCGTGACGTTTGCGATCTTCCTCGGCAGCCTGCTCGCCTTTCCGGATGCGCTGCTGGTGCCGCGGATTCTGGTGGCCAAGCCGCTGGTCTGGCTCGGGAAACGTTCCTACTCGATCTATATGGTGCACGCCCTCGTGGTGCTGCTGGCCGAGTATTTTGTGCGGGCGGTCGGGGCGGGGCGCATCGCCGCGCTGGATTCGGTCTGGGCCGGTCTGCCGGCCTCGCTGAATCTCGTGGTCTCGTTGGCCGCCGTGCTGGCGGTCTCCCACTTCACCTATCTCTACGTCGAAATCCCAGGCGGAAAGCTCATGCGGAACGCGCTCGGAAGCCGGCCCGATTTCTCGGCGTCCCCCGCGCGGCAGACGAACTGAGCCCGGCATGACGATCCTTGCGCTGCATCGTCCCCGGATCACGCTGATCAGCCTCAACATCGAGGCGATCGCGCTCGGGGTCTATCTGGTCCGCGACGCCTTCGGCGGCGTGATCCGTTATTACACCAGCATCTATCACGTGGATCCGCTCTGGTACCTGCCTGACGGCGTCGCGCTTTTGTGCCTGGCCCAGTTCTTCGTGCATTGCATCCTGCGCAATCGTAGCACCCTCGCGCTGCTGGTGCTGGTCCAGATCATGCTGTCGCTCGTGCTCGGCTACCTCTTCATGGGAACGATGAACGCGGCGATCTCGTCGTTCAAGATGATGCTCCCGGTGTTCGTGGGGTTCTGCTTCTGCGATTCCAGTCTTGGTTCGTACCGAAAGCTGCTGTCGGTCATCGCGGTGACCTTCTATCTCTCCGTGATCGGCGTTTTCCTGACCAAGTTCTATTTGATGCCCTGGGTGGGCTATAAATACGAATCCTTCGGCGCGGTGCGCGAGGCCGGCCGGTTGTGGTGGGCCTATGGCGGCGACGACCAGCGCCTCATGGGCTTTGCCGCCGACAACACCATGGCGGCCTTCTTCATCCTGGTGTCGTTCGCGATCACGTCCATTCGCATGAGCACCAGTTGGTGCCTCATATTTGGTTCCATCGCGATCTATGCCATCAAGCTGACCACGAGCAAGACGACCATGATCGTCCTCGTGCTCTATCTTGTTCTGCTGGTCTTCGTGCGGATGCTGCCGGAGAAATCGCGCTTCCCCGCAATCCGATTGATCGCGCAATGGTCCTTCGCCGCGATCTTCGTGCCGTTCTTCATGATCGTGGTGGCATCGGGGACCGCCGCGGTGCCGCACTCGACCCTGTTCAGCATCGTCGATCGCATCAACAACAGCTGGCAGCTGCCGTTCGTCTACATGAACCAGCTCATGCCGATCGGTCTGGTGACCGGTTGCGGCGCGGGCTGCTTCAACTATCCGCAGAAGCTGTTCTCGCCGCTCGCGCATTTCTGGGTGCCCGTCGACAATTTCTACATCGGGACTTACCTGATGTTCGGTCTCCCGTTCGCCGCATTCATGGTGATGGTATTCCGGGCGACATTCGGAGCGACCGACGTCTACAAGCTGACGCTGATCTTCGTCGTCAATCTGTTCACGATCACGGTGCTGAATTACGGCCCGGCGTCCGGCCTGCTGATCATCGCATTGAGCTTCAGCGAGGTGTTCTCGCGCCGTGCGGCCTCCGCGCGGGCGGGAGACGCAGTGCCAATCGTCATGCGGCCGCCGGTGCCGTCATTGGAAGGCTTCCGCCCGGATATACCGGCGGCGAGCGGAAGCAGGTGAGAACGAACGATGCATAAACGGCTTGCATTCATCGACACGCTGCGCGGCATTGCCGTGCTGTCGGTCCTGGTCCAGCACGTATTCGAGATCATCGTCGAAAAGCATCCGACGGGTGCCTATTACTGGCCCTTCCATGACGTGTTCGGCTACTATATGAATTTCGGCCGGTTCGGCGTCGTGCTGTTCTTCTTCGTCAGCGGCTTCGTCATTCCGTTCAGCTTTCCGGACAGCGCCACGCCGGTTCGGGATTTCGCGATCAGCCGCTTCTTCCGGCTCTATCCGGCCTACTGGACCTCGCTCGTGATCGGTCTCGTGACGATGCAGCTGATGGACTCGAAGGTCTATCCGCTGGGGCAGGTTGCTGCGAACGTGACGATGCTGCAGACCTTCGTGAACATCCCGAACCTCTGGGTGTTCTACTGGACGCTGGCGATCGAGCTGCTGTTCTATGTCGGATGCACCATCCTGTTTGCGATGGGGCTGCTGAACCAGCGCTTCACGGCCGTGGCGATCGTCATTGCCGCCGCGCTGGTCGGAACGACCGCTGCACTTCTGGCGGAGAACAGGACCGTTTCCTCGGTGATGGAGGTGGGGTTGAACCTGTCGGCGATGTTCCTGGGCAAGATCATCCGCGATACCGTCATCGGCGGAAAGCTGCGATGGACCCACGTGGCGGTCTGCACGCTGCTGTATGCGATCTTCGCCATCACCCTGTCCGACCGGCGCTTCGGCGGCGTGTATCACGAGAATTTCTTCTACAGCTATTCGATCGGATCGGCTTATGTCGGCGCCGCGCTGGTCTTCATCGGCTTCGCCGTGTTCGGCGAGCGAATGGCGTGGCGCCCGATGGCATTCGTCGGCGTGATCAGCTATTCGGTCTACCTGATGTCGCCCTTCGTGATCGTCTTCATCCATCGCCTCGTCTGGTTCGGCGATGGGCCGCTGGGATGGTCGATCTTCCTGGCGCTGATCCTGGCGCTGTCACTTATCGTCAGCTGGATGACGTTCACGTTCGTCGAGAAGCCCAGCATCGCCTTTGGACAACGGTTCCGCTCGGCGCGACGAAAGAAAGTGGTTCTCGAGCCTGCGCTCAGCACCCAGGGCGCCGCAGAGTGACCAAGCTTCCGCACCAGCCGGGCGTCGCCTATGACGGATCGTTCGTTCCGTCGGTGCAGGGGCTTCGCGGCATTGCGGCGCTGAGCGTGCTGATGGATCATTTCTACGACATGCCGAAGGGCGGCATGTACGACATTCCGGATCCCGGATTCCTGCCGCCGCTCTGGACCTGGCTGCAATCGGTGATCAATGTCGGCGGGCATGGCGTCGAGCTGTTCTTCATGATCAGCGGCTTCCTGATCCCGGCCAGCCTGGTACGGCACGGATCGCTGCCGCGGTTCTTCTTCGATCGCGTCCTGCGCATCATGCCGGTATTCGTCGTCCTGCATCTCGCGCTGTTCGCGATAGGTCCGATCGTCGCTTACAAGTTCTTCCGTGGGATCGATCTGCCGAGCTATCTCGGGATATTCGCGGCCAACCTGTTCTTCGTGCAGGACGCGCTCGGCTTGCCCATTGCCCAGCAGAACGCCTGGACGCTGACCTATGAATGGGCATTCTACATCTGGTTTGCCGCGACGTTCTCGATGCTGCGCATCGGCGGCAAGATGTTGGCAGCGCCTCTGATCCTGCTGGGCGTCGCCTGTCTGCTGCATTGGCCGATCACGGCCTTCTTCTGCATCGGCATGCTCTTCAGCGCCACCGGCTTTCGCATCGCGATTCCGGGGCGTCTCGGCTTGGTCGTGGGGCTAGCCTGCGGAGTGGCGATGTATGCGAGCCTTGTGCTGTTTCACCCGTTCGTGGCGCTGCTTCCCGGCTTCCTGCTGTTCGGCATGGTGCTTGCCCCGGAGTCAGGCCTCGGCAGGGCCCTGAGTGCGCCGGCGCTGCAATATGTCGGCAAGATCAGCTACAGCCTCTATCTCGTGCATCCCTTCGTGCTGTTCCCCTTGCAGGTGATCGGCCTCAAGCTGGTCGCCGTCGGTGTCGATCGCTGGCTGTTGTGGGCCGCTTTCATCGCGCTTGGGCTGGTGATGTCGTTGGTGGCGAGCGCGATCAGCTATGAGCTGATCGAGGTCAGGCTGCGGCGCCTGCTCGACGGTGCGATCCGGGGCATGTTCTTTCGGCCGCTGAAGGTCGGACAATCGGTTTGAGACACCGCGGTGCCGTCGCGGTCAGCTCACGGTACGACCCGCGAGCTTGTGATAGGAGCCCAGCAATCCTTCGGCGATGCGGTCCCAGTTCAAGATGCCGGCCGCGGTCTGCCGCGCGCCGTCGGTCAATGTCGCGGCAAGAGGTTTCGAGGTCAGCACGCGTTCGAGCGCATCTGCCAGTGCCGTGGCATCGCCGGGAGGAACAAGCAGCCCGTTGACACCGTCGGTGACGACGTCGGGAATGCCGCCGGTGGCGCTGGCGACGACGGGACGCGCATTGCCGTAAGCCGATGCAAGCACGCCGCTCTGCGTCGCATCCTTGTACGGCAAGGCGACTACGGCGGCGGATTGAAACAGTCGCCCGGTATCGGCAGGTGAAATGTAGGCATTGATGGTCTTGACCGTCGGCATCGCCGCCATCCGCGCGCCGAGCCGCGTCATCTCGGGACCGCGGCCGGCAACGATCGCCTCGTGCGCCACGCCGCGCCGGGCCAAGATGTCGATCGCGTCGATGAAGACGTCCAGGCCCTTGTAGGCCCACATCCGTCCAAAAAACAGGATGCGCGTGGATTCGGGCGCGGTGATCGTACCCCTGGCCGGCGGAACCATGAGCACGCCGTGCATGCTGGAAACCGTCTCGCCCTTGAAGTCGGGTGACGCGCGGCGGAAATCTGCAATGCAGCTCTCGCCGTGCGTCGTAACGACCGACGCGGCGGCGCGCATGCGTTCACGCCAGCTGTCCTCGCGTGGCGAGGTGCCGGAGCCGCCTTCCGAATGCGGAATCGCATCGTGAACCGTCAACACGAGAGGGATGCCGAGGGGACGAAGGAACTGGATCAGCTTGGACGTGTAGATCTCCGGAACTTCGTGACAATGAATCACGTCCGGACGAAACGAAATTATGTCGAGGAACGAGGCCGGGATGCCGATCGCGCCACCACGGCGCAGGCTCAGGTCGCGAATCCGGGTCTGAAATGGCGCCGCCACGGCGATATCGGCCAGTTCCCATTGCTGGTTGGCATCCTTGCGGTTGAGCACGAGGCGAACGTCGCAATGATGCGCCAATCCCGATGCGAGCCGGTAGGAATATTCCGCAAAATGCGGTGCGTAGATCGCTACACGCAAGCGCCTGGAGTTGCGGAGAGAACGCTGGGCAGGCGAATTCATCAAGGCATCCATTTTGCATCACTTTGCAAAGGTTGATTGGAGTGTAGTCCACGATTTGAACTCACTTCCACTCTAAATCGGAAACGTGACGGCACTCATCTGATTGCCATCACTCCGTCGTAACGTAGCGAGCAATCAGTACTCCGCCGTGATCGGAGATGGTGACGTCACGGCCGCATCGTGCCACGTCGTCTAGTCTGCGATTGTGGTTGGATCTGTCGGAATTGGGTCGAATTGTTGATGAACGTCACGCAGGGCAAACAACATCAGGTCGTGGTGGCGTTGTTTTGGTCGCTCGCACAGAATTGGGGCGGCCGCGCACTGTCGTTCGTGCTGTTCCTGGTATTGGCGCGGCTGCTCAATCCTGCCGATTTCGGCCTTGCCGCGCTGGTCGCCTTCATCCTGCTGCTTCTGAGCTCGATCGCCGAATTCGGCTTCGGTGACGCGCTGATTCAGCGGCGGACGCTCGAGCCCGCCGACGTGACGCTGCCTTTTTTCTGCTCGTTTGCAGCCTCGGCGCTTCTGGCCGTCCTGATTGCGCTGCTCGCAACCGACATCGAGCGTTGGCTCGACGTGAAGGGGCTCGCGCCGCTGTTGACAGCTGCCTCTCTCGCGCTGCCGATCGGCACCGCCACCCTGTTCCAGGAGGCGCTCTACAAGCGCCAGATGGATTTTCGCGTGCTCGCGGTCAGGACTATGGTGGCAACCGCCGTGTCCGGCGTCGTGGGCATCGCCTGCGCCTATGCCGGGTTTGGCGCTCTCAGCCTCGTGATCCAGGTCGTCGTCCAGAGCGCGATCAGCGGCTTGTGGCTCTGGAGCCAGCCGCGATGGCTGCCGATGCGCGGCCACGACATGACAAGTTTTCGCGAGCTCTCGGGCTACAGCATCCATGTCGTGCTGAACAGGCTGCTGGATTTCGCCATCGTGCGGACGATCGACATGATCATCCTGTCGCTCTATGGCGTCGCGGCGCTCGGCATCTACACGGTCGGTGCGCGGGTCTACATCATCCTGATGCAGCTGCTCACCCAGGCGGTCATGGACGTCGCGCTCAGTGCATTGTCCAAGATTGCACATGAGCGAGACCGCATCGCAGGCGCCTATCTTCGCAGCGTCAGCCTTGGTGCGCTGATCGGATCTCCGGTCTTCGTGCTCCTCGCGGCGATCGCGCCGGAGTTTTCCCTGCTGTTGTTCGGTGCCAAGTGGGGCGGCAGCGAAGCGGTGATGCGGCCGCTGATGCTGATCGGGGCGGTGCAGACGGTACAGTTCGTCAACAGCGCTTATTTCGGCGCTCTGGGCAAACCAAACTACGTCTTTGTACTCAACATCCTGAAGTTCTGTACGGTCGTGCCGGCGATGTTCCTGCTTCCGTCGCGCGACATCGGCCAATTGGCCACGATCTTCGCGTTCTCCCAGCTCGTGGTGACACCCGTGACGTTCACGCTGGCGCTCCGGCTGCTGGGCTTGAGCTGGGGCCAGTTCCTGCGTCCGATTGCGGGCTGCCTGTGCGCCATCGTCCTGGCTTACGGCGCGGTCGCGCTGTGCCGCGAGGCGACGCCCGGCATGAATCCCTATTTGCGGATGGGATTGCTGTCGTCCTGTTTTGGCGTGACCTATCTGACCGGCCTTCTGCTGTTCTGGCGGAAGCAGGTCCTTTCCCTGATCGAGTTCGTCGTGAAGCGCGGTGCGACCGCCTGATGAAGACGAGGAGGATGTCGTGAAGCAATTGATCCCCGTGCCCGTACGCCGGCAGCTCCGAGGCTGGCTCAACAGCGCGAAGAATACGCCGTTGGCACTCGATCTGCTCGAGCTGCGCAGGTGGCAGATCGCCCGCAAGGACGTCGGCGTCAACGGCGCGCCGCGCAACAATCCTCGCCGGCTGGTCGTGCTTCCCTCCGATCCCTGGAGCGTTCATCAGTCGCGCGGCGACGAGGCCATGATCGAAGCGGCGGCCGGGGAGATGAGGCGGGCCTATCCCAACCTCGAGGTCTACATCATCACAGCGACCGCAACGGCGAGCGCGGACGTGCGCGCGATGGGCTTCGAGCCGCTCGAGCTCTGGAGGCAGCCGTTCTCCTATGAGACGGTGGCGCAGGAGCTGTCGCTCACCAGGCCGGATTTCGGGCTGGTCCTGGGCGCCGACGTGCTCGACGGCTACTATTCTCCGGTGGATGCCGCGCGCATGCTGCTGGTTGCCGATCTGATGGCGGCGTTCGGCGCCAAGGTCAGCGTGCTCGGCTTCAGCTTCAACTCCCGCCCGGCGAAAGCGCTACGCGAGGTATTCCGGCTGCTCGATCCGGGCGTGGTCCTGAATCTGCGTGATGCGATCTCCCTTCGGCGCTTCGACGATTTCGCCCGCAAGCGCGCCCATCTGGTCGCTGACGCCGCATTCATGCTGACGCCGCGGACGGATACGGCCGCAGTGAAGCAGATCGCGGCCGCGATCGCGCGGCAGCGCGAGCAGGGCCGCAAGGTCTTCGTCTTCAACATCCATCCGATGCTGTTCAAGAAGCCGGAGCCGGCCAAGTTGCGGCAAATGATAGACCGCGCGGCGGGCGCCATGGAGCTTCTGTCTCGCGAGCACAATGCAAGCTGGTTGTTGCTGGCGCACGACTACCGCCCGGAGATCGCCGACGACAATTGCCTCCGGCCGCTGGCCGCCCGTCTCAAGCCCGCGCTGGGCGACCGCGTGCATCACGTCGATCAGGTGCTGTCGGCTGGCGAGATCAAGGCCGTCGTCGGTCTGGTCGATGGCGTGATCACCGGCCGCATGCATCTGGCGATTGCGGCGCTCGGGCAGGGAACGCCCGTCGCAGCGATTACCTATCAGGACAAATTCCAGGGCCTGTTCGCGCATTTCGGCGTCAGCGAACAGCTGTTGCTGTCGCCCGCGCAGTTTCTCGTCGGCGACAGCTTCGAGACGTTTCTGCAGCATTTCCTCGGCGCGCACGAAGCCGTCGGCCAGCAGGTCCGTCAGGCTCTGCCTGGCGTCATGGAATTGTCCCGCGCCAATGTCGCGCCGCTGCTGGGCGAGAGCGCGATGCGGATTGTGCCGGCGGCCGACGGTAAGGTCGCCTGAACGCCGCTCACGTCATCGGCAGGGCAGTCAGTTGACTGCCCGCTCGGTGTTGTCGAAACGCATGGGTGTCTCGGCGGTGGCCGTCTGGACCTTGCGCGAGGAGGGAGCGCCGGTGTCGGCCCAGCGATTGATGAGGCGCCGCGCGGGATTCTCGAAATAAGCGTAGGTGCGGTCCGCGATGACGGTCAGGACCACGCAGCACGCCAGGGCGAACAGGCCGAACTGATCGGGCCGCAGTCCGAGCCAGGTCCAGAGCGGCTTGAACACGGCAATGAGAACGGCGTCGTGCAGCATGTAGATCGCATATGAGGTGTTGCCGAGCCGGCCGAGCAGGCGGGCGCCCGGAAACTGCTTGAAGGCGCTTTCGCCGACCGCCGTGAGCAGGATGGCGCAGGAGAACAGCAGGATGGCGAGGTCGGGCTTGGCGAAGACGTTGAGGACGAGCACCGAGACGCCGAACATGCCGATGCCGGCGAAGATCATCCGCTTGTTCCGGTAAGGATGCGACATCCGGAACAGTATGGCGAGCAGGATGCCGTTCAGGAAGCTCGGCAGTGCGCGGAGCATTCCGTAGTCGAAATTGGCGCCATACATCTGCGACCGCTCCTGCCAGATCGGCAGATGGCCGTGGGCGAGAACCAGATAGAGCGCCGCAACGATCGCAGCGAGCACGATCGGCTGGACCTTGCGCGCGAACAGCATCAAGGGCGGAAACACCAGATAGCAGAAGAACTCCGCGCTGATCGACCAGGACGGCGAGTTGAAGCTGAGGTGATCGGTGACGCCCCAGGCCTGTAGCAGCAGGATATTGTACAGGAAGTCCAGCGGGGTCGAGCGGGCCGTGCGTTCCAGCCCGACGCCGATGAGCACCACGAAGACGAGCAGGCTCAAGAGGTGCAGCGGATAGATCCGCGCAATACGCCGGATCATGAAGCGGGAATAGGCGGCCACACCGCGCGCGTCGGACGGGTAAGAGTAGGAGATTACGAAGCCGGACAGAATGAAGAACATGTCCACGAACAGGCCATAGGACCCGTTCCACGCCGGCGAGATGCCCGTGTCGATCAGCTTCAGGTGGAAGATGAAGACCCCGAGCGCGGCGACGAAGCGGTAGAAGTCGAGAACGACGAAACGTCTTGCTTCACTGGCTTCCATCGGGCCTCGGAGTCCTTGCGCGGTTCGTCTCCGTTTCTAACGGCGAATTGTGACGCAAGTTCGCTGCGCGTTGGCCGATGCGGCGCAATCGGGGCAGCTCGCCCGCATTCATGGGAGCCATCCCATTGCGAATGGCAGCCGGCGTACTGCTCATCGATCAGGCAGGCGCCCAACAAACGACGGGGCCGGGACCGACATGGTCCCGGCCCTCTGGGCTCGAATTCGCCGTGCTCAGACGAACAGGAAGTCGTGGCTCGTCAGGCTGGAGACGTAGACGTTCTTCAGCAGGATCGAGTCGGTGGCGGAGAACGTGATGAGCGCGTTGGTGCCGGACTGCGTGATTTGCAGGTGGCTGTAGTCCGCCGCCAGCAGTTTCGAGATCTGGACCACGTCGTGAGTCGTGCCGTCGCCGGCCTGGAAGTTGAGGATCTGGTCCTGGCCGTGGTCGTAGGCAATGGTGGTCGCGTTCGGTGAGGCCGAGAACACGTCGTTGCCGGCCCCGCCCTGGATCGTCACGCCGCTGGCGACGGCCGTGACATTGTGGGTACCGTCGGTCTTGGTCTGATCGAAGTACTGCAGCGCGCTGGCGCTGTTGTAGTTCTCGTGCTGCGTGGTGCCGGTCTGTCCGTTGAAGTTGAACAGGAAGACGTCCTTCGAGCCGTCGGTGTTGTTGGCGATCTCCTGGGTCTTCACGCCCGCGCTGCTATAGATATCGGTCAGCTTGCTGCCGTCGTCGTGGATGACCTGGGTATAGTCCAGGGTGCCGTCGGCGTGGGTCCGGGTGAGGTCGACCAGCTTGCCGGAGGCATCGAGGTGCTGATGCTGGGTGGTGTAGGACTGCCCGGTGACGTTGTAGTTCCAGTTATCCGACGTGCCATCGGCATTCTTGATATAGGCGGCGGTCTTCACGCCGCCGGTATAGACCGTCGTGGAGCTGTAACCGTCGAGCTTCGTGGTCACCTCGCTGGTGATGACGCCGTGGGCGTCGTACCAGTCGGAGGTCTTGGTGCCGTTGGCGCTCTGCTCCAGTGTGAAGGCCAGGCTGTTGTCGGCGTGGGTGCGAACGATGTTGGTGAGGAAGCCGGTCGAATCGTAGGTGTCGTGCTCGTTCGCGTAGGTCTGGCCGACGACGTTGAACTGGAAGACGTCCTTCGACCCGTCGGCGTGGTAGTCGGTCTCCGTCTTCTTGACGCCCGACGCATCGTAGTTGGTGACCACGCTGCTGCCGTCGCTGTTGATGATCTGGGTGTAGTCGAGCGAGTTGTCCGCATGCCAGCGGGTCACCTCGGTCGTCTGGCCTGTGGGGTCGAGGTGCTGGTATTGCGTGGTGTAGCTCTGACCGGTGATGTTGTAGCTGTAATTGTCGTGGCTCTGGTCGGCATTGGTGATGTAGGCCGCTGTCTTGACGCCGTTGGTGTACACCGTCGTCGAGCTGTAACCGCTCGGCTTCTGGAACACCTCGCTGGTGAGGACGCCGTTGGCGTCGTACCAGTCGGTCGTCTTGGTCCCATCGGCGGTCTGCACCAGCTTGAAGGCCATGCTGCCGTCGGCGTGCTTGCGGATCAGCGTGGTGAGGAAGCCGGTCGCATCGTAGATGTCGTGCTCGGTCGTGTAGCTCTGGCCAGTGATGTTGAAGAGGAAAACGTCCTTGCTGCCATCGGCATGGAAGTCGGTTTCCTTGGTCCGCGTCCCCGCAGCGTCGTAATTGGTGACGACGCTGCCGCCGTCGGCGTAGATGATCTGGGTGTAGTCGAGCGTGCCGTCGGCATGCTTGCGGGTCACGGCCGTGACCTTGCCCGAGGGATCGACGTGCTGGATCAGCGTGGTGTAGCTCTGGCCGGTGATGCCAAAGGCGTAATTGTCCTGGCTGCCGTCGGCATTCTTCACATAGGTATTGGTCTTGACGCCGTTGCTGTAGGTCGTGGTCGACGTAGTGCCGTCCGCCTTCTGCACCACCTCGCTGGTGAGGCTGCCGGCGGCATTGTACCAATCGGTCGTCTTGGTGCCGTCCGTGGTCTGAGTGAGCTTGAAGGCGAGGCTGCCGTCGCTGTGCAGGCGCGTCAGGCTGGTGAGGAAGCCGGTGGCGCTGTAGACGTCGTGCTCGGTCGTGTAGTTCTGGTCCGTGATGTTGTAGGTCCAGACATCCTTGCTGTGGTCGGCGTGATAGGCCGTCTCGACCAGCTTCACGCCGGCAGCGCTGTAGGTGGTGATCACGCTGCTGCCGTCGCTGTTGTAGACCTGCGTCGAGTCCAGCGAGCCGTCGGCATGGCTGCGGGTCACCGAGGTGACCTTGCCCGAGGCGTCGAGATGCTGAACCTGGGTGGTGAAGCTCTTGCCCGTGATGCCGTAGGTGTAATTGTCCTGCGTCCCGTCGGCATTCTTGACATAGGCGGCGGTCTTCACGCCGCTCGTGTAGAGCGTGGTGGAGTAATAGCCGTCGGACTTCTGGACGACTTCGCTCAGAAGGGTGCCGGCGGTGTTGTAGGTGTCGGTGGTCCTGGTTGCGTCGGTGCCGACGTGAACGAACTTCGTCTTCACGCCGCCCGTGTAGCTGATCAGGTCCTTGGAGCCGTCGGTGTAGGCCACGGTGGTCGAGGTCGGCTGCCCGCTCGAATTCAGGCCGGTATCCGACTTCGACACGAGCGCTCCGCTGGAACTATAAGTCTTCGTGCTGCTCCAGGTCGCGGCCGAGTTCGTCACCGAGAACGAGTAGCCGCCCTGGATCTTGGAGAGGGCGCTGCCGTAATGGGCAATGATGTAGTCCATGGTCGCCTTGGAGGCGACGGGCAGGACGTGCGAGCCGGTCAGCGTGATGGTCTGCAGTGCCGTCGACTCGCTGAGGTCGGACAGTTGCGGCACGATCTCGGCGGCCGAGCCGCTGACGGTGGTCCTCGTGTCCGGCGGAGTCGACGTGGCCGGGGGCGCGTCGATCTCGATGATCAGCGGGTGGTCGCTGACCGGAATCGTGATCGAGCTGACGTCGGTGTAGCTGGCGATCGCCGTGGTTCCCGTCAGGGTGTCGTACACCTTCACCGAATGATGCACGCCGCCGAGATTCACGGTGACCGTCTGGGCGGTGTTTGACACCTCGCTATCGGTGGAATCGTTCCAGAGCTTCGGCTCCGCCCACACGACGAGCTCGTAGGCGCCGTTGCTCTTGCCGAGCACCATGCTGTTGCCGGTCGCCGGCATGTTGCTCAGGGTGTAGTTCAACGGATCAGTCGGCTGCAGGCTGCCCTTGCCGTCGTCGGCCAGAATGGTCGTCAAATTGTGGATGGCGGTGGCGGCGAGCTTCGGCGAGCCGTCGGAATTGAACAATCCGAAATTGGCCTCGGGATTGGTATTGCCGGCGGACGAGTCGCGATCGAACAGCTCGTAGAGATAGGTGGCGCTCACGCCGGCCTTGTAGGCATCGACCAGGGTGTTGAGGATCGATTTGGCCTGCACCGTCTCGTCGACGCCGAGATATTGGGTGTTGGCCTGGGTGGTGTAGCCGGTCTCGGTGATGACGACGGGCTTGCCCGGCGCCGCGGTCATGACGGCGCTCAGCGTTGCCGAAATCGAGCTGCCGGTCGTCAGGCTGGTGCTGACATAGGCATGGGCGTTGGCGTAGTCGACCGAGCCCGACATGTTGCCGAGCTGGCTGTAGCCTTGCGGATCGTTGTAGGCCAGTGACAGATTGTAGACGGGGATGCTGCCGAGCGTGGCGTTGGCATTGACGGCCTGGTAGAGCGCGCTCTGGAACTGGGCCGCGGCGCTGAGGCTCGAGCTGCCATTGTAGCTGAAGGGCTGGTGATTGGCCTCGTTGAGCCCTTCGATGGCGCTGATGCTGCCCGGATGGCTCACCGCGAACTTCTCGAGCGAGGCGATGTAGTTCTGCAGTCCGGTTGTGCCGGTCTGGGGCAGGGCGGACGACACCAGGAAGTCGAACTTGTAGCCGGCGGCGGCCAGGCCATCGACGACGGGTTGCGCAGCCGGGCTGGTCCCCATCGCGTCGCGGAGGTGGGTGACGCCGAGATACTCGAGGTCGTCGACCATCAGCGCGAGATTGTTGTAGCCGGTCCACCCGAAGCCGGCGTGGGTGTTGACGCCAATGGAGTTGATGAAGCCGCTGGCGGACAGGATGGTTTGATCGGACATTGCACACTCGATTTCAGCGCGAACGAAATTGCTCGCAGGATTTGCGTTCAAGCTTCTCTGTCGAGTGTGAATTTCAGATAAAAACGAAGCTGCAAATCGCGAGCGAAACGCGGTTCCTTGTGCAGGAACAGACTTGCTCGGCAGCAGCAGAATATCGATGCGATGCCGGTTCAGCGTGGCGCGAGGAAGGCGCTTTCAAGATTTTCGCGATTTGCACTGCTGAATGTATGCGCAGGCGGCGCGAAGGATTTCGTACGACGGGTGTTGCGACGCCGCGATGTGGCGCTCGTGTCCGCCGTTCGGAGTATCTTCGCCTCGTGCTTTCGCGCAGCTCGCACTCTGTCCTGCACGGGAAGTTCGTGGATGCCGCTTCCATGGGCGGTTAAACCCCATGATTTACCCGTAGGAGTTGTGGATGCTCAGGGATGCGGCAGGAGCGCGTTGCTGAGGGCCCGTTCCGCACCGGAACCCGATCTGCATCGCAAGAGGTGCGAGGATCAGCCGCGGCGGGCCGGCATCAGAAAGTCCCCGCGCCATCCAATGACCGCGGTCGCAATCGCTGCGATCACGATCTTGCCGGCGAGCCATGTCGCGGGCTCCGTCGGCATCGAGCCGAGCGATCCGATCAGGATCGCGGCCACCAGGGCCTGCATGACGAGCGGCCAGCGCGGGAATGCCTCAAAGCGCAGGGTCGGACCGAGTGCGACCAGCATGGTCGCGAGCGTGGCGACCGCAGCGCAGCCGACTGCGCCGCGCGGGGACAGGCCGACCGAGGTCGCAACCAGCGCGAAGGCGACGACAAGAGCGAGCTGGCCGGCCGCGACGAGGACCAGCCTGGTCGCCAGCTTCTCGAGATGGGGGACGACCGCGATCGTCGCCTGCAGATGGGTGTGCAGGAAATAGAAGGCGGCGACCATTGGCGCCGTCTCGAGAAAGCCGGCCAGGCTCGCCTGCGGCACCAGGATATGGGCTGCATCTGGAATGAATCCAATCAGTCCGCCGAGCAGCACCAGGGTGGTGCAGATCATGAATTCGAACATCCGCCGCGCCGACTGCACCGATTTTGCGCCGCTTGCGTGCTCGAAATCGTGGACCACCTCGGGATAGCTCACGGTGTGGATCGCCGCATTGAGAACCCAGAAGGGACGTTGCAGCAGGTCGAGCGCCATCGAAAATCCGGCCCCGGCCCCCGTCGCGCCCAGCCGGCCGATGACGATGACACGGAGCAGCACCGGCACCGACAAATGGATGACGGACGCGCCCGCCGCAAGCATGCCGTAGCGGGAGAATTCCTTCCAGTCGGCCAGCATCCTCTGCAACGACACGCGCTCCATCGGCGTGCGATAGGCGGCAAGGCCGGCGAGGAGGCCCAGAGCGTGCCCCGACGCGATGCCGAGCAGCGCCGCTTCGGCCGTTCCCGAGATCACGCCTCCGGCGACGGCACCGGCCAGAAGGGCGGTGGCACGCAGCGCCAGAAGCACGGAGGCGATGCCGAGCCGGTCGGACAGGCGGATCGACAGGAAATAGAGATCCGTCAGTCCCTGGAGGACGGAGATGCTCAGGCCCAGCGCGATAATCCCTCTCGGCAGCACGCTGGTCAGCGACGCGCAGCTCCCGACCACGACGAGCGCGGCCGCGCTCGTCAGGCCGGCCGCAAGCAGCGACCACCTCAGCCGGGCCGCCTCGTCCTCCTTGGCTGCCGCCAGAAAACGCAGTCCGGCCAGCTGCAGCCATTCGAACATCAGCACGCAGAGCAATTGGCTCGAGGCCAGCGCGAGGGAAAAGTTGGTGTAGTCGGCGGCGGGCAGCAGATGGCTGATCGCGAAGATCAGGATGATCGCCGCGGCGCTCTGATAGACGTAGCCCGCCATCGCGAACAGGCGTGTCATCGCGGAATGAGGCGCTCCTTACCGACGATCGCCGCTCCCTGCGGCGCTTCGGCCGTTGCTGCGCGCACCTGCGACATCCGCTGCTCGCGCAATTGTTCATACAGGTTCTTGTATGAAGACAGCACGTCCGAGAAGATCCACTTGTTGGTATCGGCGATCAGGCGCCGGCTGATCTCGTCGATCTTGTGCGGGTCGGCTGCGACCGCGAGCATGCTCTTGGCCAGGGATTGCGGATCGGCTTCGGTCAGCCAGCCGGTCACCCCGTGCTGGATGACCTCGGGCATGCCGCCGAAGCGCGTTCCGAGCAGCGGCCTGCCGGCCGCCTTGGCATCTGCGACGACCAGGGGACCGGGGTCGTGCCAGATGGAGGGCGCGACCACCACGTCGACCTGCTTGTAGAAATCGTCCGGCGCCACGAAGCCCATGAACTCGATTCGCGCATCCGGCGCGAGCGTCCTGAGGCGTCGCTGCTCCTCGTCGCTGACTCGGCCGGCGATCATCATGCGGATGCGATCCGGGGGCAGCAGCGCCAGAGCTCGCATCAAATTGTCGATGCCTTTTTCCTCGGTGAGGCGGCCGATGAATCCGAACGTCACCTCGGTGGTGCAAATCGGACGGGGATAGGGCGACTGCGGCGGCTCGGTCGAGGCATTGCGGATCACGGTGCGGATCGGCGTCTCCGCGAACATGCCCATATCGGTATGAATGGACAGGACGCGCTCGCTCACGCCGACCACGGCGCTGAGCCAGTGCGTGGCACGCTTGCGATGAAAGGTCAGAATTCCGCAGCTCGTGCAGGTGTGCTCGCAGGATCGTCCGTGGTCGAAGCGGGAGCAGCGCGGACAGGTCAGGTAATAGTCGTGAAGCGTATGAAGCACGGGAACGCCGAGCTGGGCGGCGACGCGCCAGATCGCGGTGGTGAGGCCCGACAGATTGTTGGAGTGCAGCACGTCCGGCTTGAAGGCCCGGATACGTTCCGCGATCAAGGGTGCCTGCATCTGCCAGTCGTCGATTGCGTGCCAGATGCTGCGCAATGCGATGTTCTTCTGCTCCGTGAAGGGCAGATACACGTTCCGCACCGGAGCGGAGTAGATGTTGATGCCGTCGCAGGTTTCCGGGGCCTGCTCGGGGGTGGATGCGGCCCGGATCACTTCCACCTCGTCACCGCGTTGCACCAGGCCTTCGGCGAAACGGCGGGCGAAGATCTCCGCGCCGCCGACGATCTTGGGTGCCTGAGGCGTCGGATAAAGCGTGGATGTCAAAAGAACTTTCATCGCGTCAACCTCATGTCTGCAAAATCGGCTCTACCGCGCCGGCCTGATCTCCAGGGTGGGAACGGCACTGTCATTGGCTGCAATCAGAACAGGTGTGCTCGAGACGGGAATCCAGACCCCGGACGCAGGCTTCGCCGCCTGGTCGCATGGCATCGCAAAGCTTGCGCCTTGCTGATCTCCCTTGAGCCGAATTTCGTAGCGCCGGTCCGGAGCCTCGGACCAGACGGCAATTCTGCCGCCGGAGGCCGTCGATGCATTGATCGACACGACGCCGCTGGCGAGCTCGCGTCGCTCGGCACTCAGGCTGGAGCGAATGAAGGCCCAGGCGCCTTGAGCCGCGCAGGCGACCGGCTTTGGCGAATTGTCGAAACGATAGAGCCCGAAATTGTCCTCCAGCTCGGACGGATTCTTTCCACTGTCCTTGAGCTCATAGAGCCACATGCCCTTGAGCCAGCGGGCCGCGGTCGACGCCCACAGGATGAGCTGCGCTGTATTGTCGGCCTGGGCCTGCTCACTGACGCCGCATTTGTTGCTGGCTGTGGTCCAGCCCGTCTCGGTGACATAGATCGGGAAGTTGGGGTTTCCGCTTGCCTGGCCGACGAGGCGGTGAAACGCCGTGAGCCGGTCGATGATCTCGGCCGAGGTGCGTTTGCTCGGGCCCATGCAGAAATTGTAGAGATGGATCGAAGCGCCGTCGGCATATTGAAGGATGCCGGTTCGCAGCATCTTCTCCGTCCATGTCCAGCCCGGATCGTCGCCGAGCGCGCCGACCAGGAAAGGCGCATTCGGTGCAACCCGCTTGACCGCCGGCCGCGCGACTTGCGCGAGCGCCAGATAGTTCTCCGGCGAGAACGCGGCGTCTTTCTTCGCCGCCAGATTCCATTCGTTCCAGAGTTCGAAGAGTGGGTGCTGCGGCAGGACCGATTGCGCCGCCGCCGCCGCATAATCGGCGAACCGCTGCCGCGCCTCATCGGTCGTCGGCGGCGTGGAATTCGGGACCAGATGATGGCCGAACGCAAGGATCAGAAGGGGGCGGGCGACGCCGGACCTGACTTGCGATTCCAGCCGGCTGAGCCTGGACGTGAACCCCATCCGGCGTCCCCCCACCTCGAAATCGGACCAGGGAAAATCGTCGCGGAAGGCGTTGAGGCCAAGCTGCTTGATCTGGGTGACGTTCTCCGCAGGCACGTATCCGCGCGGGCTCACCGGGCCACCCAGGCCCTGATGCGTGCCGACCCCCAGCAGGAATCGGGCATCGAGCGGCTGCGCCTGCTGTGCGCAGACGGAGACCGGCAGGAAAACGGATGCGATGAGGCTCGCGAGGCGGAGACTGTCGCGAACCAAGGTGCGTGCGAATAGTCGAGCCATCAGAAATTCTTGGAGAGATCCGATTGCAGTCCCGCCTTCGCCGCGACCGGCGTCCCTTCGTTCTGGAGCAGCTCGAGATAGACCTGCTGCAACTGCCCATGCGTCTTCTGAACGTCATAGAGTTGCTTGAACCGGTCGTAGCCGCGCTGTCCCAGCACCTTGAGATCGAAATCGAGCGCCCGCCGAAAACCGTCGACGAGCGGCTGAACGGCGACGGGCTCGCAAAGCACGCCGGTGACGCCGTCGACGACGATCTCGGGCAATGCTCCGCTGCGGAACGCCAGGATGGGTTTTGCTGCGCGCATCGCTTCCAGGGCAACGAGGCCGAAGGCCTCCCATCGTGACGGGATCACGACGAGATCGGCAGCCTCGAGCTGGGTCTCGATGGTCGGGCGGTCGAGCCAGCCCAGCAGGGACACGTTAGGCGGGACGCTCGGGCCTTCATATTTGTTGACGACGGAGGCGCCGATCATACGGACATCAAGTACGTCTTCGAGTTCGCGCGCCGCCTCGATCAGGAGATCGAAGCCCTTCTGACGGTCCAGGCGCCCGATGAAGAGAACCTTGACCTTCTTGGAGGTCCAGTCTGCCGCGACGGGCTGCGGCGAGCGCGTCTTCGAGATGCCGTTATGGACGAGCGTGAGGCGGTCGGCGGGAATTCCCGCCCGGACGGCTTCGTTGAACTCGTCGCCGGAGATGCAGATGATTCGGTCCGACGTTCGTGCGAGCAGGTTCTCCGCCGCCTTCGTCACCACGTGACTGAGCCGGCCGGTCTGGCGCGAAAACGCCCAGCCGTGCGGACAATAGACGACGCGCGGTCCGTCCGAGCGGGCCGCAAGCGCAGGGCGGAGCACGAGGCCCGCGAACGAGGAATGCAGGTGCACGACATCAGGACGGAAGGCATCCAGGGCCTGCATGCTCGCGCGCAGCATCTGGAAGAGTCCGGCGACGCCGCGGCTGGGTCGTTCGAACGTCGTAATGTGATTGTCATCGACCCCTGGAAGATCGCGACGATGATCCGACGGCACGACATAATGCACATTGTCCGCGCCGAAGCTTGCCTGTTGCTGGGGATGCAACTCGTTCAGGTAGCTCGCAATCCCGCCCCGAATCGTCTCGGCGATGTGCAGCACTTTCATCGTTTGCCTCGCATAAGGCTGCGTCGGAGAGCCGGACATCGTGTATCCCTGTTCTGTGTTCGCTAGTGCGAAACACAGTTCCTCGAATACGTAGCGATAATGGGGCAGCGATGTGGTGATGTTGCGCCATGATCATTCGCGTGCGTGCGATCGCTGTAAAAGCGAAAGAAATGTCATGGAACCATGCATCAGGCAGCAAGTTGCAAAAGGTTTGTGCAGGAACCATTGCGCGCAACGGGCGAGTCGTGTCGAATTTCAAGCAGCGCTGGCGACGTTTGCCGGGCCTGCGAGATGATCGAGCAGGGCCTTCGCCGATTTCTTCCACGAATAGAATGCAACGCGATCGTGCTGCCGCATGCGTTCCTGATCGGAGACGGCACCCGTTGCCAGTCTTTCGAGCATGAGCTGCTTCAGCGCTTCGGCATCGCTGGCGCTAAAATACGCAGCGGCGTCGCCGCATGTCTCCACGACGGCATCGGCCGTCGAGGCAATGACCGGGCAACCGAAGATCATGGCTTCGAGTGGCGGCACGCCAAAACCCTCATAGAGCGAAGGGAATACGAACGCCGACGCGTGCGCATAGAGCGCCGCGATCTCGCTGTCCGTGAGACGCCCGGCCAGCAGCAGGCCGGAGGCTCCATCGCCTGAATTGTCCTGAAAGACCTTGCTGTTATCGCCTCCGACGATGACCAGCGGAACGTCGGCCCGATCGAGCAGCTGGACCGCTCGGATCGCGACCGAAAGATTCTTGTTCTTGGTCCGCGAGCCCACATAGAGAAAGAACTTCCGGGGCTGGAGGCCGAGTCGGGCAATGATGTCCGGATCAGGCTTCGTCTTGGCGAAATGCTCTGCGCTGTTGGGAAAAACCGGGATCGCGGTTGCCGACAGATTCAGCACTTCGGCAAGCTCCTTGCGCGAAAAAGCGGATACGGTTGCGATGCTTGCATGTCGGGCCAGCAGCCGGCCCATCGTGCGGTGAACGGCCAGATAACGCCAATTGAAGAAGTCGGGCCTGCGAAAAACCTGCGCGTCGTGGATCACGACAATGTGGTCGCGATGGAACACCGGGCCGGCATTGGCCAGGCTGATCAAGCGGCCTCCCGCCGCGGCCCGCGCCAGATCGATTTGATCCCAGGCGTGCCCGCGCAAGCGGCCGACGTTGCGGACCTTGATTCGCTCGAGGTGAAGGTCCTCGCTTGCATCCACGGGCGTCAGCAATTGCCAGTCTGCATTTCGCAGCGACGCCGGCGTTTGCTCCGATGCCAGCTGCGCGTCGATCGCCTTGACGATCTCGGCAGCGTAGCGCTGAACGCCGGTGAGTTTTTGCGATAAAAAGCGGCCGTTGATGAAGAATTTCAATTGGCTACCACAATGGTTGATCGGAATTCGCCCGGGCTGCGAGACGCAGGCGGTGGACGAACCCGTAAAGGAGCAACCGTTAGGTACAGAAATATGACGCAGCTCTGCACGGTGCCGACGCTCCGCGCATGGCTGGTGCCCGCCTTGCTGCGGTTGGAGGCGCAGTGTAGATGTCGGCCATGAGTGACGATACCCACACTCTCCGCAGCGGCGGACTTGTCTCGACCATCAAGGCGCATGGCGCCGAGCTGTGCTCGTTGAAGGACGGCACCACCGAATTCGTCTGGCAGGCGGGGCCGGAATGGCTGCGCCATGCGCCATTGCTGTTTCCGATCGTCGGGCGCCTCGCCAGGGACGAATTGCGGCACCGGGGCAAGACCTACCGGCTGACCCAGCACGGCTTTGCGCGCGACAACCGTTTTGCGTGGAGGGAGCGCGGCGAGAGCCGCTGCGTGCTGGTGCTCGAAGACAGCGAGACGACGCGTGCGCTCTACCCGTTCGCATTCCGGCTGACCGCAACTTATACGCTCGACAGCGCCGGCCTCGATCTGACTCTCACGATCGCCAACAAAGGCAAGGAGACATTGCCGGCTTCGATCGGCGGTCATCCCGCGTTCAACTGGCCGCTCCAGCCGGGGCTTGCCAAGGAGAGCTATTCGCTGACTTTCGCGAGCGCGGAATCGTCTCCCGTCCGCCGTCTCGATGGCGGATTGCTGCGCCCGGCAACGGAGCCGAGCCCGGTCAAAGGTGCGGTGCTCCCCTTGTCCGAATCCCTTTTCACCGACGATGCCGTCATCTTCGACCGGATCGAGAGCAACGCGGTCCGCTATGCCGCGCCCACCGGTCCCTGGCTCACAATGTCCTGGCGCGGCTTTCGCGAGCTTGGCGTCTGGTCGAAACCATCCGGCGCACCCTTCCTCTGCATCGAGCCCTGGCGCGGTTACGCCAGTCCAGCCGGGTTCGACGGCGAGTTCAGCGACAAGCCCGGCCTGATGCACATCGCAGCAGGCGCGGAAGAGCAATTGTCGTTCCGGATCGAGGTCGGATCGTCCTGATGCCGGAAGGCCGCGCGCACATCCCGTTGCGGGCCGGGCGACGGCCCTCAGAGTTCGATCCGCGTGAGATCCTCGCCGAGCACGACAGGACCCGAATAGTCCTGCCTGACATCTTCGAGCAGTGCGTTCAGCATGGCGTCGTTGGTACGCGGCCGATGATGGGTCAACGCGAGCTTCTTGACGCCGGCCTTGGCCGCCACCTTGCCGACGGTGTCGCCGCAGGCGATCGTGAATTTCGCAAGACGGCGAAGGTGCTCGTTGGTGATCTCCGGCGTTGCGAGGAAACAGCACTGGACGAGCAGGTCGGCTCCCTGTGCCAGCCGCTCGAGCCCGGGGCAGGGGACGGTGTCGCCGGAAATCGCAATGACCTTGCCCTCGGCTTCGAAGCGGTAGCCGAGGCACATCCACCGCGCGAGGAAGGCCGGCTGCATGTCGAGACCGTCGCCATGCTCGACCAGCTCGGCGCTGATCTTCCAGCGTCCGGTGTCGAGAACGGGACCCGGTATGATGTCGGCTGCGACGACGGGTTTCCAGCCGCCGAGGCTCGGCTCGCCCTGATCGCGCCAGGCGATGTCCTTGTCGTAGACCTGCGTGATCAGCGTGTTGACGAGCCGTTCGGTATCCGGGGGACCATGGACGCGCAACGCGTCCTTGCGTCCGTGCATCCATGAATTCAGCATCACGTCGTAGAGGTCGCCGATGTGGTCGAAGTGATGGTGCGTGAGAAAGACCGTGTTGATCGCGCCGAGTGGAACGCCGGCCTTGCTGAGCTGCACCACGACGCCGCGGCCGGCGTCGAACAGGATGTTCTCGTCGCCGAGCCTGATCAGCGTGGTCGTCGCCATGCGCCGCGGGTCCGGGCGCGGGCCGCCGGTGCCGAGCAGTATGACCTCCATGGTGCCCACTCCCGTGTGAAGAGTCTTCACAGTAGAGTCGAAGGCGGCAATGAAGCAAGCCGCACCTGATCGGCGGGGAGCGGGTGGTGGTCGTTCAGCGCATGCTGGTCGCCGTGGCGGCGACGGTTGGCCGGAGGCTTGACCGGTCCGATCCCGTTGATGTCAGGCGATGCGCCAGGTCCTGCGCGCGCCGTTCGACCAGATGCCATGTGGCGCGTGCGATCAGATAGCTCAGCGCGGCGGTGGCGACATAGGCGATGAGCAGCGAAACCAGCCCGTCCGCGAGCGGCCAGAGCTGACGCAGGCCGTAGACCACCGCGAAATGCGACAGGTACATCGAATAGGAATTGCGGCCGAGCGCCTCGAGCGGCTGGAAGCGGATGGCAAGCTTGATGCAACCGGCAACCAGCGCGCCGAGCACGAGGTTGATCATGAGATAGTTGAACTCGTGTGAGCCCGTGACGCGGTCGGCGATGAAGGACAGCGCGATGAAGACGGCATAGATCGCGGCGTCCGACTTGGCAAAGCCGTCGCGCAGCGAGAAGAACAGAGCGCATCCGACCAGAAAGACCGGAAGCTGGTTCAGGAAGCTGAGGTGGAGCGTGGTCCAGACGAACGCCCCGTGGCCGGGGCCGTAATAGGCCGAGAACAGCGCGAAGGCCCACGGCTTGAACAGGAAGACATTGACGAGATGCAGCACGATCGCCAGCGCGAGATAGCGATGACGGCGCGACCCGAATGCGGTGATCAGAAGCGGGAAGACGAGATAGAAGGTCATCTCCGCTGCGATCGACCAGTCGCCGGGCACCACGCTGTTGACGCTGTCCGGCCAGAAGCCGTGCAGGAAGGTCGCGGTCAGGATCACCTGAAGCGGCCCGATACCATTGGGCGCATTGTCGCTTGGTCCGGTGCCGTTGATGATGAGATAGATCGGGATCGCGAGCCAGAACAGCGGCGCGATACGCAGGAAGCGGCGGATATAGAACTTGCGCGTCGGACTGGTTTCGGTGCGCTGCGTCCACATCAAGCACATCGTCATGGCGCTGACGAAATAGAACACGTTGACGCCGGTCCAGCCGCACATGAAGGCGAAATCGATGGCGCGGATATTCGACGGAAATGCCTGCGAGACATGGATCGCCATCACGCCGGCGATGGCGAGGCCGCGCAGGACATCGAGCGTGTGTGAACGAGCGAACGGCACTGTGCCTTGCTCGGTTCGACCGGCAGCCAACCGGGCCTGCCCCTGCATCACGCCTGCTCCGTGGTTTTGTGCTGGCGCGACCATAGTGGCGGCGCCGGGCTTTCCGAAGCCGAACGCCTTTTTTACCTTAACCGGGGGTTGAGCCCGGTTTCGAATGTTCGGGATCGGTGGCCGAGGCTGGGTGCAATGCCGGCGACAGGGCCCACCCTGCACATTGATGCGCGCGATGAGAATTGTGGGCCACTTCATACTTAATGTGTGGAGACCATGAGCAATATTGTTTGCGCGTCGCAACGCGCCTATTATTGCGGCGGCTAATTTCGGGGGCTCGAACAAGTCGTGAATGTCCGTTCACATGACAGCGCATTGCGCGGCGGCTTGAATTTGCAAGGCGGGCCGCAGGCAAACAGGACACCCAAGACCGTGGTTGATTCCGCACTTCGGGAATTGCGTCCCGCCGGCCGCGAGCGGCTGATCGTCGTCGAGGACGATCCGGTGACGCGGACGATGCTGGTCGGCTATTTCAGCGACAACAATTTCGACGTGGTCGGCGCCGGCTCCTGCGCGGAATGCCGTCAGGCGCTGCGCGCGCGCACCGATCTCGTCTTCCTCGACCTGCAGCTGCCCGACGGCGACGGCTTCGAGCTCGCCAAGGAGATCCAGACGACCAGCAACGCGGGCATCATCTTCGTGACGCGCCGCGACACCGACGTCGATCGCATCCTCGGCCTCGAGATCGCCGGCGACCACTACGTCACCAAGCCGATCAATCTGCGCGATCTGCTGGCGCGCGCCCGCAGCGTGCTGCGGCGGCGCTCGCTCGACCGCAAGGCGGCGCGCAACCACAATTCGATCGCCTTCGGGGACTGGATCATCGACCTGACCCGGCGCGAGCTGCTCGGCAGCGATGGCAAGCCGGTGGCGCTGACGCGTGCCGAGTTCGACCTGCTCGCGGCGCTGGTCGGCGCCGACGGACGGCCGCTCAGCCGTGACTATCTGATCGAAGTCGTCAGCAACCGCCAGGCCGAGGTCGACATCCGCACGGTCGACGCGCTGGTGGCGCGGCTGCGCCGCAAGCTCGTCGGCAGCGGCACGCCGGTGATCGCGACCGTCACCGGGGTCGGCTACAAGCTCGCGCTCAGCGAGCGGCTGTAACGCAACCTCGTCAGCGCGAAGCGACCCGCTTCCATTTCGCCTCGATGCGCGCCTTGATCCGGCTGACCCTGGCCTCGTGAGCAGCCCAATAGGCGCGGCTGGCCGCCGCGGTGCCCTGACGATAGCGGGCATAGACGGTTTTGGGCTGCGCCGCGACCTTCGATGTGTTCACCCGTTTTGCCGGGACCGCTGCGGGCGCGGCGGGAGTGGGGCGGGGCGCCGGCGCCGGCTCCGGTACGGTCGCGACCGCGGCCTCGGGCGCCTTCGAGTTCAAGGCGGCGAGACGGTTGCGGGCCCGGTTGCAATAAACCTGCGACCGCGGCGTCATGGCTTCCTCGCCATGGCCTGCCCGGTATTTCATGAGGGCGCGGCAGATGTCCCCGCCGGCCAGACGCCAGGCCTGGCTGAGATAAAGCACCCCATAATGGATGTTGATGTCGGGTTCGGCGAGTTCCGCATCGCTGCCCCGGAAGCCCAGCATCGCCGCCGTCTCGGGCCGCACCTGCATCAGGCCGATCTCGCCGACGCTGCCGATGACGGCCGAATTGTAGCCGCTTTCGACGAAGACGACCGCTTCGGCGATGTCGGCCGGTAAGTCGGTCTTCGCGGTTTCTCGCTCGATGATCTTCCGGATCAGGGCCCGGGATGACGGCGTCTCGCCGGCGCCGAGCTCCGTGGCGCCGTCTGCGGCGTGCGCGCCGAGCGGGGCCGACAACAGCAGGACGACCGCCACGTGTCTCCACGTTGCGCCGAGATTGAAGCGTGCCCGATCCCACAGCATTGCTCCGTCATAAATCGCCGGAGTTAACAACCGGCTTCCCGCGCGGTCACTGCCGCGCGCGGGCGCTCTGATCGGTGGGGGGCGCTTGCAACGGCCCGGCCAGATGGTCGTCGATCGCATAGAGCGTGCAGGTCTGCGACCATTTCAGGCAGGCAGCCAGCGAGTCGCGCTGGGCCTCCTCGGCCGTGACGCGTCCCGCGCGCCAGCCATAGCCGCCGTTCGGCGAGACCGCGAAAGCCTTGTGCGGCAGCATGCTGGCGAGATAGCGCGCGAACTCGCCCCTGGCGGCCTCGTTGAGCTGGCGCGGCGGCGGTAAGGTCTCGGGCAAGCCCAGGATGTCGCGACCGAGGAGGCCGCGCTCGCGCAGGAAGGCGTCGACATAGGGCGTCCATTGCGGACGGCTCGCCACCGAATAGAGATAGTGACCGTCGTCGCCGAAGGGCGGCGCAGCGATGAATGTCGCGTTGCCGCCACCGGCGCGAAACCCGTCATGGAGGCGGCGCGCGAGGTCAGGGCCGAAATAGGAATCGTTGGTCGCGTAGACCCACAGTGTCGGCACGCGCGAGGTCTTGCCGAAGGTGGCGAAAGCCTGCGCCAGCCCATCCTCGTTGCAGACGTCGTCATCGTCGCGCGAGCCGCGGCCGCCGGCGAAATTGATCGCGGCAATGAGACCAGGCGGCGCCTGCGCCGTCAGCGCGATGGTCGCGAGCCCGCCGGCGGAATGGCCGGCCGCGATCATGCCTGATGTCGTGACGTCGCTCCGCCGCGCCATCGCATCGATCGCGGCGCGCAAATCAGCCACCGCGACCGTGGCGGCGGGGAGGTAAGCGGCCTTGGCGCAACCGCCGACGCTGTCGACGCGTCCGCCGGGCGAGGTGCCGTAGCCGCGCCGCATCACAATCAGTGCCGCAAAGCCGCGCCGGGCATATTCCAGCGCGATGCCGTAATATCGGTGCGCGGACATGCTCGCGCGGTCGTCGAAGCTGCGCGGCGAACCGTGGCTGAGCAGCGCGAGCGGATAGCGCTTCGCGCCGGCCGGGCGGACCAGAAAGGCCTCCAGACCCTGCGGCCCGGCCTCCGCCATGGGGATGCGGAGATCCTCGGTGTAAAACTCCGCCGCCACCGCAGACGACGGCCCGCCCGCCGGGATCAGCCAGGCGATCAGCAGGGGGAGCAGCTTGCGCAGGACAGCCATGAGGCGATTCGAACAGCCGGAAGACCTCGACCATAGCATGATCCCGCAATTTGCATTGCGGTGCCGACAGTACGACGCGCGGCGCTAGCGCCCGGTGGATGCGCCGGGGCTGTCCGTGCTGTCGCTACGGAGCTCCCGCTCGAACCGGCGCTTCACCTTGGCGAGGTCATGATCCACGGCTGCGTTGCGCAGCATCGGGTTGAGTTCGATACCGGTTTGCTCGACGTATCCGGGAGACGACAGCACCAAGGAACTGGCGAGCAGCAGGGCCGTTGCGAGAATGGTCATGTCCCCATTCATGGACCCAAATGCGGCCATTTGTTGCCGGCGTCGGCCGATGGCTTTTGAGTTGGCGTGTGCAAGCCCAATGCTATGGTGCGGCAGGGCCTCAATTCGACAACGACGAGGATAGTTCAGTGGCTGATGTTCATCCCGCGGCAGGCAAGCAGGCTTCGCCGGACGCGCTCACCAATATTCCGCGGCTGGTGACGGCTTATTTCGCCGGCAAGCCCGATGTAGCGGATCCCGCGCAGCGCGTGGCGTTCGGCACCTCCGGCCATCGCGGCACCTCTGTCAAGAACACGTTCAACGAAGGCCATATCCTCGCGACCACCCAGGCGATCTGCGACTACCGGAAGGAAAAGGGGCTGACCGGCCCGCTCTTCATCGGCATCGACACCCACGCGCTGGCCGAGCCGGCGCTGGTGAGCGCGGTCGAGGTGTTCGCCGCCAACGGCATCGACATCATGATCGACAAGGACGGCGGCTATACGCCGACGCCCGTGATCTCGCACGCGATCCTCACCTACAACAAAGGGCGCACGAGCGGCCTTGCCGACGGCGTCGTCATCACGCCATCGCACAACCCGCCGGAAGACGGCGGCTACAAATATAATCCGCCGCATGGCGGCCCGGCCGACACCGATGTCACCGGCGTCGTCGAGAAGCGCGCCAATGCCTACCTCGCCGACGGCCTCGAGGGCGTGAAGCGCGTGGACTATGCCAGGGCGCTGAAATCATCGAACGTCCATCCGACCGACTTCGTCACGCCCTACGTCGCCGATCTCGGCAACGTCGTCGACCTCGAGCTGGTCAAATCCGCCGGCATCAACATCGGCATCGATCCGCTCGGCGGCGCCGCCGTGCACTACTGGCATCCGATCATCGAGCGCTACGGCTTGAAGGCCACCGTGGTGAACGAGGCGATCGACCCGACCTTCCGCTTCATGACGGTGGACTGGGACGGCAAGATCCGCATGGACTGCTCGTCTCCTTACGCGATGGCGAGCCTGATCGGGATGCGCGACCGCTTCGACGTCGCGTTTGCCAACGACACCGACGCCGACCGGCACGGCATCGTCACGCGCACCGGCGGCCTGATGAATCCGAACCATTATCTGGCGACCGCGATATCTTACTTGTTCGCGCACCGCCCGAACTGGAGCAAGGATGCCGCGATCGGCAAGACCGTGGTGTCGAGCTCGATCATCGACCGCGTCGCCAAGAAGCTCGGACGCAAGCTGGTCGAGACGCCGGTCGGCTTCAAATGGTTCGTCGACGGCCTGCTCACGGGCGGCTTCGGCTTCGGCGGCGAGGAGAGTGCGGGGGCCTCATTCCTGCGCCGCGACGGCGGGGTCTGGACCACCGACAAGGACGGAATCATCCTCGGTCTGCTTGCCGCCGAGATCATGGCGAAGACCGGCCGCGATCCCAGCCAGCTGTTCGGCGATCTCACCGCCGAGTTCGGCATGCCCCATTACGCCCGCATCGACGTCGCCGCGACCGGGCCGCAGAAGACCATCCTGAAGTCCGTCACGCCGGAGCAGCTCGGCTTGAAGGAGCTCGCCGGCGATCCCGTCCGTGCCACCCTGAGCAAGGCGCCCGGCAACGGCCAGCCCTTCGGCGGCATCAAGGTCGAGACCGATTTCGGCTGGTTCGCGGCTCGGCCGTCCGGCACCGAGGACGTCTACAAGATCTACGCCGAAAGCTTCCGCAGCCCCGAGCACCTGAAGCGGATCCAGCAAGAGGCGCAGGCCGGCCTGGCGAAGGTGTTTGCGCTGTAGCCGCTAGCCTCTCTTACCCTCCCCTCGAGGGGGAGGGTCGATCGCGCGTTAGCGCGAGCGGGGGGAGGTGAAGGTTCCTCCGCGACTAACAGTGCCCGAGGGGAGGGATCACCCCACCCGCTCCGCATCTTGCTTCGCTTCATGCGCAGTGGCCCTTCCCCTCTAGGGGAGGGTAATGCGCGCCATCATCTGAGAGGAAACGACCTGGGCGCGGTGTGTATACATAAATTGTCATATAGGTACTATGGTAGTCATAAATAAGGCTTGAATGACGCGACCTCCCTGTTATTGTATACATAACGCATACATGATCCGTGGGAGTGAGACCGATGACAAAACCCTTCCCGATGAATGCCTGGTACGCCGCCGCCTGGGATGCCGACGTCAAGCCGGCGCTGTTGCCGCGGACGATCTGCGGCAAGCATGTCGTGATGTACCGCAAGGCCGACGGTTCGGTGGCTGCGCTGGAGGATGCCTGCTGGCATCGCCTGGTGCCGCTGTCCAAGGGCCGGCTCGAAGGCGACACCGTCGTTTGCGGCTATCACGGCCTCAAGTTCAACGCGCAGGGCCGCTGCACCTTCATGCCCTCGCAGGAGACCATCAACCCGTCGGCCTGCGTGCGCTCCTATCCCGTGGTCGAGCGTCACCGCTACATCTGGCTCTGGATGGGCGATCCCGCGCTGGCCGATCCCGCGCTCGTTCCGGACATGCACTGGAATCACGATCCGGCCTGGGCCGGCGACGGCAAGACCATCCACGTCAAATGCGACTATCGCCTCGTGCTCGACAATCTCATGGATCTCACCCACGAGACCTTCGTGCACGGTTCCTCGATCGGCAACGAAGCAGTCACCGAAGCGCCGTTCGACGTCACCCATGGCGAGAAGACGGTGACGGTGACGCGCTGGATGCGCGGCATCGAGCCGCCGCCGTTCTGGGCCAAGCAGCTCGGCAAGCCCGGTCTCGTCGATCGCTGGCAGATCATCCGTTTCGAAGCGCCATGCACCATCGCGATCGACGTCGGCGTGGCGCCGACGGGCACCGGCGCGCCGGAAGGCGACCGCTCCCAGGGCGTCAACGGCTTCGTGCTCAACACCATCACGCCGGAAACCGAGAAGACCTGCCATTATTTCTGGGCCTTCGTGCGCAACTATCAGCTCGGTGAGCAGCGCATCACCTCCGAGATCCGCGAGGGCGTCTCCGGCATCTTCCACGAGGACGAGTTGATCCTCGAAGCGCAGCAGCGCGCCATGGACGAGAACCCGGACCGCATCTTCTACAACCTCAACATCGACGCCGGCGCGATGTGGTCGCGCAAGCTGATCGACAAGATGGTGGCGAAGGAAACCGCGCCGCAGCGCCTCCAGGCCGCGGAGTAACCGGCCATGGCCGAGCGTGAGGTCGACCGTTCCGTCTCGCAAACCGTGAAGGCGCAGCTCGCATTGCGCGACCAGATCCTGTCGGGCACTTTGCGTCCGGGCGAGCGCATCTCCGAACTCCAGGCGGTGGAGACCACCGGCGCCTCGCGCACACCGGTGCGCATGGCGCTGGTGCGGCTGGAGGAGGAGGGCCTCCTGGAGGCGATCCCCTCCGGCGGCTTCATGGTGAAGGCGTTTTCGGAGCGCGACATCTCCGACTCCATCGAGCTGCGCGGCACGCTCGAAGGCCTCGCCGCGCGCTTTGCGGCCGAGCGCGGCGTCTCCGCGCGCGAGCTCGAGCCCCTGAAGGAGTGCCTGGCCGCGATCGACGAATTGCTGCGCCAGGTGCCGATCTCGATCGAAGCCTTCTCGTCCTACGTCACGCTGAACGCGCGCTTCCACGCCCTGCTCACGGAACTGTCGCGCAGTCCGCCGCTGATCCGCCAGATCGACCGCGCCTCGGCTCTGCCGTTTGCCTCGCCCAGCGGCTTCGTGATGGCGCAATCCGCGCTGCCCGAGGCGCAGCAGATCCTGATCATCGGGCAGGACCACCATCGCGTCGTGATCGACGCGATCGAGAACCGCGAAGGCGCGCGCGCCGAGGCGATCATGCGCGAGCACGCGCGGCTCGCCGTGCGCAACTTGCGGCTCGCGCTGCGCAACCGGACCCATCTGGACCTCTTGCCGGCGCTCGCGCTGATCAAGTCTGCAGCCGACTGAGGGCCATCACCATGCGCTTCATCGAAACCTGGACTCCGGCAACGCTCGTGTCGACGCGCGATCTCGCTCCCGGCATCCGCGAATTTCTGATCCGGCCGGATCAGTATGACGGCGTCGCCTATCCGGTCGGCAGCCACATCAACGTCAGCGTGACCATCGACGGCCTGCCGGAGACGCGGTCTTATTCGCTGGTGGGCGAGGCCTCCCCGGCCGGCTTCAAGATCGCCGTGCGCCGCGCCGAGGATTCCCGCGGCGGTTCGCGCTACATGTGGCAGCTCGCGCCGGGCGCGCGGCTCGACATCACGCAGCCGGCCTCGCTCCTTGCCGTGGACTGGTCGCGCGAAAGCTATTGCCTGATCGCCGGCGGCATCGGCATCACGCCGATCCTCGGCGCCGCGCAGGCGCTGGCGCGCCGCGGCGCCGACGTCGCGCTGCATTATGCGGTGCGCTCCCGGGCAGAGGCCGCCTATCTTGATGACCTCGCAGCGCTGCTCGGCGATCGCCTGGTCGTTCATGCCGGCGACGAAGGCAAGCGGCTCGATCTCGACGCGCTGTTCGCCTCGGTGCCCAAAAGCGCGCTCGCGCTGTTCTGCGGCCCGATGCGCATGCTCGATGCCGCGCGCCATTCCTGGATCGGTGCCGGCCATGCGCTGCCCGATCTCCGCTACGAGACCTTTGGCTCCAGCGGCGCGCTCCCGACCGAAACGTTCCGTGTGCGCCTGAAGGGCTCCAATGTGGAGCTGGAGATCCCGCGCGAGCGCTCGATGCTGGATGTGCTCAATGCCGGCGGTCACGACGTGATGTACGACTGCAAGCGCGGCGAATGCGGCCTGTGCGCGATCGACGTGGTCGAGGTCGACGGCGAGATCGACCATCGCGACGTCTTCTTCAGCGACCATCAGAAAGAGAGCAACCAGAAGATCTGCGCCTGCGTCTCCCGTGCGCGGGGCACCATCACCGTGGATACGCTGCTGCGGGCGGATGCGATATGAGGTAGGAAGGATCGTAGCCCGGATGGAGCGAAGCGAAATCCGGGGGCGGTCTTGCTCCGTCGCGCGCTGTCCCGGATTGCGCTTCGCTCCATCCGGGCTACTTCGTCCCAAAGGATGGCCGTGCGGGAAAACCTACGCCGCGAACGTCGCTCGATACTTCTTGGTCTCCAGCAGCGCCAGCACGCCGTCCGCCGACACCGGGCGGCTGATCAAATAGCCCTGAACCTCGTCGCAATTGATCTGCCTGAGATATTCGAGCTGGTCGGCGGTCTCGACGCCCTCGGCGACCACGCCGATGTCGAGGTCGCGCGCAAGCGAGACCACCGACTTCACGATGGCCGCGCAGTCGGGCTGCACCAGCATGTCGCGGATGAAGGACTGGTCGACCTTGATGCGGCTGAACGGAAGCTTGCGCAAATAGGTGAGGGAGGAGAAGCCAGTCCCGAAATCGTCGAGCGCCACGGTGACGCCGAGCTGCAGCAGCGCGTTCAGCACGGGCTCGGCCGAGCCGTATTTCGACAGCAGCATCGATTCCGTGATCTCGATCTCGAGCCGGTGCGGGGCGATCTTGGCGTCGCTGAGCGCCTGCACGATGATCTGGAGGATGCCGGCGTTGTGAAACTGCGCCGCGGAGAAGTTCACGGCGACCCTGATCTCGTCAGGCCATTTGGCAACCGTCGCGCAGGCGCGGCGGATGACCCATTCGCCGATCTCGTGGATCAGTCCCGTCTCTTCCGCGATCGGGATGAATTCGCTCGGCGGCACCAGTCCGCGCTCGGGATGTTGCCAGCGCAGCAGCGCCTCGAAGCCGGTGATCCGGCTTTGGTCGAGATCGAGGAACGGCTGGAAGACGAGGAACAGCTCGTTTCGCGCGATCGCGCCCTCGAGGTCCGATTGCAGTGCCTTGCGATCGCGTGACACCCTGTCGTCGGCTTCCTCGAAGAAGCGGATCGTGCCGGGGCCAGCCTTCTTGGCGCGGTAGAGCGCTGCATCGGCATTCTTCATGATGTCGAGCGGCGTGGTGCCGTCGCGCGGCGCCAGCACGATGCCGACGCTGGTTGCGCCCACGACCTGGCGGCCCTCGATGCGGAACGGCTCCTCGAAGGCCGCGACGAAGCGTTCGGCGATCTCGAGGGCATCTTCGGGGCGCGCCAGATTGGCCATCACCAGCGCGAATTCGTCGCCGCCGATGCGCGCGACATGCTCGGCGGCGCGGGTGCAGCGTTGCAGGCGGCTTGCGACCTGGACCAGGAATTCGTCGCCGGCGGGATGGCCGAACTTGTCATTGACCTCCTTGAAGCGATCGAGATCGAGCAGGAGCACCGCAAACTCCTCGCCGGAGAGCGCCAGTCGCTTCAGCGCAGCCTCGAGCGTCTCGTTGAAGGCGACGCGGTTGGGCAGGTGGGTCAGGGGATCAAGGCGCACCGTGCGCTCCGCCTCGATCTGCTGCGTGACGCGCCGCGCGAACGAGAACGAATTGACGAACACGCCGCGGATCAGCACGCTGCCATAGACCACGACGAGGAAGGCGATCAGGAGAAAGGCCAGATCGCCGTTCCTGCCGAGGCAGATGGCGATCCCGACGAAGATCGGGGCCGTGAAGGCGATGGCCGCGATCGGGATGGTGGCAAAGGCGAGCGCACCGCCGGCCAGCATGCCCGAGCACAGGCAGGTGATGACGAGCTGGCCGCCGGTCGAAGCATCGGTGAAGAAGGCGACGGGGACGATGCCCCAGGCGGCACCGAGGACGAAGGCATTGCGCACCAGGCGGTGCATGGTGCGGCGGGAGACGAATTGCGGCTTGGTGATGCGGCGCGCGGCGCGGGATTGCAGACCGAACGCGATCGCGGCGCTGGCCACGGCGGCGGCCCAGACCAGGGCGGGTATCCTGTCGGGCGACTGCCACAGCGCGATGGCGAGCACGAGGGCGTTGCAGGCATTGGCGAGCATGATGCCGACCGAATAGCCGAGCACCAGCGCCATCTGTTCGGCACGGATATGGCCGGCCACGGCTTCGTCCGTCACGGGACCGCCGAACGCCGACAGATCGCCGGCAAACAGCCGCGCGAAATAGGTGGTCAGTTGAGTCCGCATTCCAGAGCCTAGCACAAGGGGGCGTTCGTCCAGCTCGGTCCGGAGAATTCGCTGCAAACCTTTGACGAACTATGAATTATCCCCGTTTGCGGCTGGCGGCGTGACCACTTCTGCGTGTTCAAGCGAGGGTATCGATAACAAATCGATACAAATGCGGGATGGGAGGGGAATGGTGGCGCCAATTCCCGCTGTCATGCTCCGCGAAAGCGGGGCATCCAGTACGCCGCCGCTTTTCGGCGTGATACGTTTCGTGCATCGACGAGGCTCCCGTGCGCCGCGTCGGCAACGGATGCATTTGCGATCCCGAGGGCCTGGCCATGAGCGAGCCTTCCGCCGATGTTTCGGCGACGGTCGAATACACGATGGATAAATGGCGGATGGACCGCCTTCCCTGGGCCATGTGGGCCTGCGTCGCCGGGCTTGCGATTGCCCTCCACGCCGAGAGCCGCGCCCAGAGCGGAGCGGTTTTGGCCGCCGTCTATCTTGCTCTCCTGGGTCTGGCGTTCGCAGCCTATGCACTGACGACGCTGATCGGACGGTCCGGCCTGCCATTGCTTCTTGAATTGTTGATCGGCGTCCTTGTCCTGATCGTCGTTTCCGGCCTGATCGGTTTCATCAGCGTGTTGGTCGGTGGACCAAATGGCCGCTCCAGCTATGTCGGCGTCATGCGCGGTCTCTACTGGAGCCACCTCGTCAATCCATCGCTGAACGTCTTCGGCTGGATGTTGCTCTATCTGGGTTTCGGATGGATCCTGTTCTCAGCTTACCGGCACCTCTATGCGGATCGGGCAGTCGTCTCGATGTCTGCCGCGGGCATCCGGTTTCATAGGCCGTGGCTCAAGGGTCTCTTCATTCCCTGGCAGGAGGTGCGTGGGGTGGGCCATCTCGTCGTTCCCGGCATCTCGGGCGTGCCGTTCGTAAGTCCATATGCCGCGGCCGTCACGGTCGGTCGGGATTTCCATGAGCGGCACATCGCTCCGAAGCGCAGCTTTTTCGCGCCACCCGGGGCCGAAGCCATGTTCCAGCCGAAAGGCGAGATGATGCAGGTGGTGCTGAACAGCGCCGACATGACGGTCAAGCCGGAAGATTTTCTCGGGCCTGCCGAGGCGCGCTGGAAGGCGTTTCGGGATCAACCGGGCTCGCCCTCCCAGCATTGCGGCACCATCGTCTACGGACGCTGGTCGATCGACGGATCTCGGTGGCAGGCCGTTCGGTTTCTTGCGCCTCTGGTCGGCATGGTCGTGGTCCTGGTGTACCGGTAGGTCCGATCCTGCTCAGCGCCCCAGCTGCTTCGGATCGTAGTAGAACCGCTCCTCGATCAGCTTGTCGCCGCGCCAGGTCTGCCATGCGATCTCGTCCAGCGTTCGTGTGACGCCTTCGGCATTCGTGAAGCTGAAGGTCCAGCGGGTCGCGACATGGTCTCCCTCGATCAGGCTCGGTCCGACGCGAACGGCCTTGACCTCCTTGGTCGCGGCCAGCACGCCGCGCTCCTTCGCGACCAAATTTTCCCGCCCGACGGTCGGGGCGGCGTTGTTCTCGTAGGTCGCGGCGTCGGGCGTATAAAAGTGCTCGATCGCGCCGACGAAATCTCCGTCCTCCAGGCGCTTGGCAAAAGCTTCGACGATGTCACGGCTCGGCATGATGCATCCTGTGATAAAACCGACTGATGGTCGGTAAATACCGACCGATGGTCGAAAAGTCAACTGGCGGCCCGCCTATGATTGGATTAGACGAGACCCATGGCCAAGCAGGCGGAACGGCGGGCGGCGACATCGGAGGCGATCCTGACGGCGGCACGCCGCCTGTTCGGGACGCAAGGCTTTGCCGCTACCACCATGGACGAGATCGCTGAGGCAGCCCGCATCGCCAAGGGCGCGGTCTATCATCACTTCAAGACCAAGGAGGCGGTGTTCGAAGCCGTGTTCGACGAGGTCTCACGCGACCTCGTCGTCGAGATCGACGGTGCCGCGCGCGCGGAGAAGGATGTGCTGGCCGCGATGGTCGCCGGCACCCAGCATTACTTCGCCGCCACCGCGAAGGGACCGACCGGCCAGATCATTTTGCGCGACGGCCCGGCGGTGCTCGGCTGGGAGCGCTGGCGCGAGATCGACGCAAGACACTTTGGCGGCAAGATGCCGCGCGCGCTGGCGGCGGCGATGGAGGCCGGTCTCATTGCAAAGCAGCCGGTCGAGCCACTGGCGCGGCTGCTGCTCGGCGCGGTGACCGAAGCCGCCGTCGCCTGCGCCGGCCGGGCCGATATCGCAAGGGCGGGCGCGGAATATGCCCGTGCGTTCAAGTCGCTGGTCGAGGCGCTGCGCGCCAAGCCATGATCGTGCTAGTGACGAAATGGAAACGCCCACACAACAAGAAGAACCGTAGCGCATGAACGCAAACTCCTCCCTCACGCCGTCCGACCCTGAGTTCGATTACATCATCGTCGGCGCAGGCTCCGCCGGCTGCGTGCTCGTCAACCGGCTTTCCGCGAACGGCAAGCACAGCGTGCTGCTGCTCGAGGCCGGGCCGAAGGATTCCAACATCTGGATCCATGTGCCGCTCGGCTACGGCAAGCTCTTCAAGGAGAAGACCGTCAACTGGATGTACCAGACCGAGCCCGAGCCGGAGCTGAAGGGCCGCCAGGTGTTCCAGCCGCGCGGCAAGACGCTGGGCGGCTCGAGCTCGATCAACGGTCTGCTCTATGTCCGCGGCCAGCACGAGGATTACGATCGCTGGCGCCAGCTCGGCAATACCGGCTGGGGCTATGACGACGTGCTGCCCTACTTCAAGAAAGCCGAGAACCAGTCGCGCGGCGCCGATCAGTATCACGGCACGGGCGGTCCGCTGCCGGTCTCCAACATGGTGGTGACTGACCCGCTGTCGAAAGCCTTCATCGACGCCGCGGTCGAGACCGGTCTGCCCTATAACCCTGACTTCAACGGTGCCACGCAGGAAGGCGTCGGCCTGTTCCAGACCACGACGCGCAACGGCCGCCGCGCCTCGACCTCGGTCGCTTATCTCGGCCCCGCCAAGGCACGCGGCAATCTCAGGATTGAGACCGAGGCGCTCGGCCAGCGCGTGCTGTTCGAGGGCCGCCGCGCCGTTGGCGTCGAATATCGGCAAGGCGCGCAAATCCGTCGCGCCCGCGTGCGAAGAGAGATCGTGCTGTCGAGCGGCGCCTACAATTCGCCGCAGCTGCTCCAGCTCTCCGGCGTCGGTCCCGCCGATCTCCTGCGCAAGCTCGGCATCGACGTCGTGCTGGACGCGCCGGGCGTCGGCCACGATCTCCAGGACCACATGCAGGTCCGCATCGTCATGCGCTGCTCGCAGAAGATCACGCTGAACGACACGGTCAACCATCCGCTCCGCCGCACACTCGCCGGCGCGCGCTATGCGCTGTTCCGGAAGGGGTGGCTGACGATCGCGGCCGGCACCGCGGGCGCGTTCTTCAAGACCAATCCGCGCCTCGCCTCGCCCGACATCCAGGTGCACTTCCTGCCGTTCTCGACCGACAAGATGGGCGAGAAACTGCACGACTTCTCCGGTTTTACGGCCTCGGTGTGCCAGCTCCGCCCCGAGAGTCGCGGTTCCCTGCGCATCCGGAGTGCCGACCCTGCGGCGCCGCCGGAAATCCGCATCAACTACATGTCGACCGAGACCGACCGCACCACCAATGTCGAGGGCATCAAGATCCTGCGCAGGATCCTGAATGCGCCGGCCCTGAAGCCGTTCGTGGTCAGCGAATACGATCCCGGCACGAAGGTATCCACGGATGCCGAAATTCTGGATTATTGCCGCGAGCGCGGCAGCACCATCTACCATCCGACCTCGACCTGTCGTATGGGCAACGACGCGCTCGCGGTGGTCGATCAGCGGTTGAAGGTGAGGGGGCTCGAAGGCATCCGGGTCGTCGACGGCTCGATCATGCCGGACCTCGTGTCGGGAAACACCAACGCGCCGATCATCATGATCGCCGAAAAGGCCTCCGACATGATATTGGAGGATGCGCGGTAGAGCATGATCCGGACCCGGAGGGCCGCGTTAGCGCAAAGTGGGGACCGGTTTTCCGATAAGATCATGCTCAAAACGAACGCCTCTCGAAAGGACAGGACTTGGCTACGCGATTGAAGATCGGCACACGCAAGAGCGCGATGGCGCTGGCACAGACGGAAGAGATCGCGCGCCGCCTGACCGCCGCCGTGCCCGGTCTCGACGTCGAGATCGTCAAGTTCGACACCACGGGCGATACCGACCAGATCAGCAAGCTGCTGCCGCATGGCGGCAAGGGCGGCGCCTTCGTGGCGCAGATCCGGGCCGCCGTGCTCTCGGGCGAATTGCAGGCGGCGATGCACTCGCTGAAGGACATGCCGGGCAACGAGGACACGCCGGGCCTCGTCATCGGTGCCACGCTGTCGCGCGATCCGTCCAGTGACGCGCTGGTGCTGCGCGACGGAGTTTCGCTCGATGCCTTCCGCCAATTCGGTGGCAAGGGATTCAAGATCGGCACCAACGCCGTGCGGCGGGCGGCGTATGCCCGACGGTTATTTCCAGAAGCGGAGATCATTCATTTCCGCGGTGCCGCCGACACGCGCGTGCGAAAGCTCGACAATCAGACGAAGCAGCGGCTGCCTGACGGCGGTGAGGTCGGACCGGCAGATGCACTGATCATGGCGCGTTCCGGACTCGATCGTGTCGGCCTTTCTCATCGCCTCACCTACGAATTCACGGCCGCGGAGATGCTGCCCGCCGCGGGGCAGGGCATCGTCGCCGTCGAATGCGCGGCGCAGGACTGGCAGACGCGACAAATCCTGTCATCGATCGACGATCCCGCCGCGCACGCCAGCGCGGATGCCGAGCGCGAGGTGTTGTGGGTGCTGAACGGCCACTGCAATTCGCCGGTGGCGGGCTTCTCGACCATATCAGGCGATCAGATGTCGCTCACCGCATCCGTGCTCGACCTCTCCGGCAACACCATCATCGAGGCTTCGCGCCAAGGCCCGGCCAATCGCCCGCGCGAGCTCGGCCGTGCGGTGGGTCTCGATCTGCTGGCCAAGGGCGCCGCCGAGATCATCGAGCGCAGCCGGCCGCGCTAGGCCTCGCTGCGAAACGCCGCGCCTGTTTGCCCCCGCGTCAAAAGCGCGTCCAAGTCGCATCATGGCAGCCCAGCCTTTTCAACGACTTGTCTACTGTGCATGGGGTTGTTTTCGCGTTTTTAAGTCCGCCCCCTCGGGGGCGGGGCGGAGCTAGCCCCGCACGCGCTTGATCATCTGCTCGACATGGGCGATCGGCGTCTCCGGCTGGATGCCGTGGCCGAGATTGAAGATGAAGCGCCCTGGCGCAAAATTGGCCAGCACGTCGTCGACCGCGCGATCGAGCGCGGCGCCGCCCGTGATCAGCACCAGCGGATCGAGATTGCCTTGCACCGCGACCTTGCTCTGCACGCGCTCACGGATGAAGGAAGGCTCCGCGGTCCAGTCGATGCTGACCGCATTGACGCCGGTCGCCTCGACGTAACCCGGCAGCAGCGCACCGGCGCCGCGGGGGAAGCCGATGATCTTGGCATCGGGCATCTTGGCCCGCACGCCCTCGACGATGCGCCGCGTCGGCTCGACCGACCAACGCGCGAATTCGGCCGGCGGCAGCACGCCGGCCCAGGTGTCGAAGATCTGCAGGGCATTGGCGCCGGCTGCGAGTTGCGCGAGCAGATACTCGATCGAGCTCTCGACCAGCACGTCGATGATCTCAGCAAATGCCTCCGGATGCCGGTAGGCCATCATCCGTGCCGGCCCCTGGTCGGGCGTGCCCTGGCCGGCGACCATGTAGGTCGCGACCGTCCACGGCGCGCCGCAGAAGCCGATCAGCGCGGTCTTGGGGTCGAGCGCGCTGCGCACGAGCTTGAGCGCCTCGAACACCGGCGCGAGCTTGCCGAGATCGGCGCGCGGCGCCAGCGTTGCGACCTTGGCGGGATCATCCAGCGGCTCCAGCCGCGGGCCCTCGCCGACCTCGAACCGGACCGAGCGCCCGAGCGCATAGGGGATCACCAGAATGTCCGAGAAGATGATCGCTGCGTCGAAGCCGAACCTGCGGATCGGCTGCAGCGTCACCTCGGCCGCCAGCTCCGGGTTGAAGCAGAGATCGAGGAAGCCGCCGGCCTTGGCGCGCACCTCGCGGTATTCCGGCAGATAGCGGCCGGCCTGCCGCATCATCCACATGGGCGGGATGCTCTGGCGCTGGCCGGAGAGCACGTCGATGAAGGGCATTTTTGCAGATTGGGGCACGAACGGTCCTGAACAGGGTGATGGCCCCTGATACACCGGCTCGGCCCCCAGCGGAACAGGGGAACCAGCGCAACAGGGCCGCGTTGACCAGCCAATGGAGGAAGATCATGGCTGAGACATTCAATCCCGCGCCGCATGACAAGCACGCTGACGATCTGCACGAAGCGCTCGCTGCCGACCGGCAGTCCAAGCTCGACGCCGGGCTGAAGGATACCTTCCCAGCGTCTGATCCCGTGAGCGCGGCGCAGCCGACGCCCTCAAAGGCCGACGCGGAGGCCGACAGTCCCTCGCTCTGGGACAAGGTCAAGGCGATCTTCAGCTAGCGGGCAGGCACGCCGGATTCCGATCGGCTTGCTAATATCCTGTTAGCAATGCGCCGATTGCGGCCTCCGTAGGACTACTGGAACCGGGCCAGATTACCGGGTATCCCGGTGGCGACTTCAGAGTTCACTAACAGAAGCGGCAGAGGTTCCGAAACATCGGAGACCTCTGCCGCATGAGCGCTGCTAACCAACGAGCTGGATGGAGCCGCCTGCCGCTGCGCGCGGCGGCGTTCGTCGTGCTGACCTGCGTGGCCATCCTCGGCGTCAGCGGCTGGCGCGAATGGGCGGCGCGCGATGCGGTGCTCAGGGGTGCCGAGACCGAGATGGCGAACGTCGCCCGCTCGCTGACCCAGCATGCGGAAGACAGCCTCGATCTCCTCGATTCCGGCGTCGTCGGCGTCGTCAGCCGCCTCGAGATGGATGGTACCGGTCCCACCACCATCGCCAAGCTCGGCAACGTCCTGGAGGCGCGCAAGAAGGCCGTCCCGCGCATCCACAGCCTCGCCATCATCGACGACCAAGGCAATTGGCTGACCTCGCCGGGCACGACCGGCTCGACGCTCAGCGACGATGCGTTCTTCCGCCATCATCAGCTCTCGCCGAAACGGGAGCCCTATGTCGGCCATCCCGTGAAGAGCCTCCTCGAGGGCCAATGGGTGGTCACGCTGTCGCGCCGCTTCAACAAGCCGGACGGCAGCTTCGGCGGCGTGGTGCTCGCGACCATCAACTCCGGATATCTCGCGCACTTCTACGAGCAGTTCGAGATCGGCCGCAACAGCTCCGCGACGCTGGTGCATGGCGACGGATTGATCATCGCGCGCAATCCCAGCAACGATAAGTTCGTCGGCCGCAGCGTCGCCGACACTCCGCTCTTCCGCGACGCCAGCCTGCAGCGGCCGAGCGGCGCCTATCATTTCAAGTCGCCGCTGGACGGCGCCGAGCGCGTCAGCTCCTTCAAGCGCTCTGGCCGCTATCCGCTGGTCCTGCTGGCGACGCTCGACAAGGAGGAACTGCTCGCGCCCTGGCGCGCCGCGGCAATCTCCCGCATGCTCTACGTCATGGCACTGGTGGTGCTGATTGCGGTCATCGGCGCCGTGCTGGTGCGGCAACTGCAGCGCGGCCAGCGCATGGCCGCCGCCCTGGTCGAGAAGGAGGCGCATTTCCGCCTGCTCGCCGAAGGCTCCAGCGACATGGTGACCCGCATCGGGCTCGACGAGCGGCTGCGCTATGTCTCGCCCTCGTCCGTGCGCGTCGTCGGCTGGCGCGCCAATCAATTGATCGGCACGCCGGCGCTGGCAGGCATCAATCCGGAGGACCTGCCGGAGGTCCAGGCCATCGTCGACGCCATGAAGCGTGGCGAGCGGGAGGAGGCGCGCCTCATCTACCGCAACTCGCACCGGCAGAACGGCGAAGTCTGGCTGGAATCGACCATGCGGGTGACGCGCAAGGACAATGGCCGCGTCGACGGCGTGGTCGCGATCTCCCGCGACATCACCGAGCACAAGAAGCTGGAAACCAGGCTCGAGACGCTGGCGATCGAGGACAGCCTCACCGGGCTTGCCAATCGCCGCCGCTTCGACGATCGGTTGAAGGAAGAATGGGCGCGCGCCTATCGCGACCGCTCCAGCCTCGCTTTGCTGATGATCGATGTCGATCACTTCAAGGCCTATAACGACGAATACGGTCACCCCGCGGGCGATGCCTGCTTGCGCCTGGTCGCGAAGATCATCGCCGCCGAGACGCAGCGCGCCGGCGATCTGGCCGCGCGCTATGGCGGCGAGGAATTCGCCATGCTGCTGCCGAACACCGATGCCGCCGGCTGCGCCCAGGTCGGCGAACGGATCCGCCAGGCCATTCACGAGGCCGGCCTCGTTCATAGCAGCAATCAGGCAGCCGGATGCGTCACCGTCTCGGTCGGCGGTGCGACCTGCCGGCCGGCGCTGGAGCGCACGGCCGGAGTGGCCTCGCTGGTTGAAGCGGCCGACCGGGCGCTCTACGCCGCCAAGGACGCCGGCCGCGACCGCTTGATGATGTCCGGCGAGCTCATGAACCTGCTGCCGAAGGCGTCCGGCCAGTAGGACGGGTCAATAATGCGGCGGAGGCTCGTTGGCGGGTCCCGGCGCATGGGCCTCGGCGTCCTGCAGCCGCTCGCCGAGCTCCGCGATCTTCCGCGTCAACAGATCGATCTGCTTCCACTGCGCCGTGATGGTCTGGTTCAGCGTCTCGATCGTGTCGTCCTGATAGGCGATGCGTGTCTCCAGCGTGTCGATGCGCTCGCCCAGCGTCTTGATGTCATTCGTCACGCGTTGCGTCCTTGTTCCGTTCGCGCAAGCCATGGCCAAGCGCGACACGCTCGTCGAACACGAAACATTCGCCGCGCCAGTGGCTCTGCGCCTCCGGCACCTCTTCCAGATATTTGAGAATGCCGCCCTTGAGGTGATAGACCTCGGCAAAGCCGCGCGCGAGCAGATGCGCGCTCGCTTTCTCGCAGCGGATGCCCCCGGTGCAGAACATCGCGATCCTGCGATGCCTGGCCGGATCGAGCCGCTCGGCGGCGAAATCCTTGAACTGGCCGAAGCTCCCGATGCCGGGGTCGACGGCGCCTTCGAACGTTCCCATCGCCACCTCGAAGGCGTTGCGGGTGTCGAGCAGCAGCGTGTCGGGCGCCGAGATCAACGCGTTCCATTCGCTTGCATCGACATAGGTGCCGACCTGGCGGGTCGGATCGGCAGCCGCATCGCCGAGCGTGACGATCTCCTTCTTCAGCCGCACCTTGAGCCGTCCGAACGGCATCGCTTCGGCAGCCGAGAATTTCAATTCGAGATTGTTCAGCCTGCCGCCGAACATGTCGCCGTGCACCAGCTCATGGGCGAGGGCGTCGATCGCACCCGGCGCACCGGCGAGCGTGCCGTTGATGCCCTCCTGCGCCAGCAGCACGCTGCCCTTCAGCTTGAGGCCGTCGCAGAACGCGCGCAGGGGCTGGCGCAGCTCGCGGTAATCCGGGAGGGCGGCAAATTGGTAGAAGGCGGCGACCTTGGTGACCGAATTCGGATCAGACATGGCGGCTCGTTTAGCAGGCGCGTGCGGCCTGGAAAACCCGCATGAGCCGCCTGCCCCGAAGGTCTATACGCCCAGCGGATGGCAGCCATTTCACTGGCATGCCAGCATTGCCCCTGCGGGCGGGAATGTGTCATGTAGACCCGGTTTTTCCGAGATGGCGCGCCACCTGCGCCCACGGCCAAGAGAGCAAGAAATTCGATGAGAAACTTCCATTTCCCCGGCCGGTCCACGGTCCACGCCACCAACGCGATGGTTGCGACCTCGCACCCGCAGGCCTCGCTCGCGGCGATCGAGGTGCTGCGCGAGGGTGGCACGGCGGTGGACGCGGCGGTGGCCGGCTCGGCCGTGCTCGGCGTGATCGAGCCGCAATCGACCGGCATCGGCGGTGACTGCTTCGCACTGGTCCAGCCGCGCGGCGAGGGCAAGATCATCGCCTATAACGGCTCCGGCCGCGCACCGAAGGCCGCAAACGCCGACTGGTATCTCGAACGCAAGATCAACTCCGTGCCGCTGACCTCGGCGCATGCGGTGTCGATCCCCGGCGTGGTCGATGCCTTCGCCACCGTCTTGCGCGATCACGGCAAGTTCGGCTTCGACCGGCTGCTCCAGCCCGCGATCAAGGCGGCGGAGGAAGGCTACGTCGTCGCGCCCCGCATCGCGTTCGACTGGAAGAACCAGTTCGAGAAGCTGAAGGCCGGCACCAACACGGTGCGGTACCTGCTGCCGGGCGGCAAGCCGCCGGTGGCCGGTGACGTCATCCGCCAGGCCGAGCTCGGCAAGACCCTGCGCGCGATCGCCAAGGATGGCCGCGATGCCTTCTATAAGGGCCCGATCGCCGAAGACATGGTCGAGACGCTGCGCGGGATCGGCGGCCTGCACACGCTCGACGATTTCGCCGCGCACACGACCGAGACGACGACGCCGATCGGCACCATGTACAAGGGCTACGACGTCTGGCAGTGCCCGCCGAACGGGCCCGGCCTCACCATGCTGCTGATGCTCAACATCCTGTCGCGGTTCGACCTGACGAAGTTCGCTCCGCTCAGCGTCGAGCGCTTCCATCTCGAGGCAGAAGCCGCGCGCATCGCCTACATGCATCGCGAACTGCATGTCGCCGATCCCGAGCACATGCAGGTCGAGGTCGCGAAGATCCTCGCCAAGGAGTTCTGCGACGAGCACATCGCCAAGATCCGCATGGACGGCATGCTCGATCTGCCTAATGTCGCGCCGCCGATGAACCCGTCGACGATCTACATCACCGTCGTCGACAAGGACCGCAACGTCTGCTCCTTCATCAACTCGATCGCGCATTCCTTCGGCTCGGCGATCGTCTCGAACAAGACCGGCGTCCTGTTCCAGAACCGTGCCGGCGGCTTCCGCATCCAGCCGGGGCATCCCAACTGCATCGAAGGCGGCAAGCGTCCGCTGCACACGATCATGCCGAGCCTGCTCACCAAGGGCGGCCGCTCCGTGATGCCGTTCGCGGTGATGGGCGGGCAGTACCAGCCGGTCGGCCAGACCCGCGTGCTGACCAACATCCTCGATTACGGCTGCGACGTGCAGGAGGCGATCGATATGCCGCGCGGCCTGCACTACGAGGGCCAGTATCAGCTCGAGGACGGCGTGCCGGCCGCGATCGTCGAAGGGCTGAAGAAGCTCGGCCACAAGACCGCCAGCGTGGTCGGCCCGCTCGGTGGCGCGCAAGCGATCTGGATCGATTGGGACAAGGGTACGCTGACCGGCGGTTCCGATCCGCGCAAGGACGGCTGCGCATTGGGTTATTGATCGCCAGCGCAAGTTCCTCGCGCGCGAGATCAGGAAAAGTTGACGAAGGGCGATGCGGCATTTGCTGCATCGCCCTTTTCCGTTCGGAACGGAGCTCATTGCTTCAGGTTAAGGGGCGATGAGCGGTGCAGGCGTGCGCTGCTTCGAGAGATCAGCGGCGGAGGCCTGGATGTCCGACATATCAAGTTCCAAACAATCAGCATTCGATCGGCGCGCCTTCATGGCCGGCGCGGCCGGCAGTGCGCTCGTCCCGATCACGGCGCGCGCGGCCGCAGAGGAGGCCAGGGCCCCCGCGGTACAGGACCCGTCACTCCCTGTCGATGTCACGCTGCGGGTCAATGGCAAGGACAAGCGCCTGCACATCGACGCGCGCACCACGGTGCTCGATGCGCTGCGCGACCATCTCAAGCTCACGGGCAGCAAGAAGGGTTGCGACCACGGCCAATGCGGCGCCTGCACGGTGCTGATCGACGATCGGCGGGTGGTGTCCTGCCTGACTCTCGCGCTCGCGGCCGAGGGGCAGGAGATCACGACGATCGAGAGCCTCGCCACCGACGATCGCCTGCATCCGATGCAGCAGGCCTTCATCGACAACGACGCGTTCCAGTGCGGCTATTGCACGCCCGGCCAGATCATGTCCGCGATTGCCTGCGTGAAGGAGGGTCATGCGGGCAGCGAGGCCGACATCCGCGAATATATGAGCGGAAACATCTGCCGCTGCGCCGCCTATCCCAACATCGTCGCCGCCGTGAAGCAGGCCGCGCCCGAGATCATGAAAGGCTAGGCGCATGCGACCGTTCACGTATCAAAGGGCAACGGACCCGAACGCTGCCGTGCAGGCGCTCAGCGCCGCTGCGGCCGCCAATAGTCCGCTGACCCAGGCCCAGGCGCAGCCGCTGGCCGGCGGCACCACGCTGATCGATCTGATGAAGCTCGACGTGATGCGGCCCGCCGCGATCGTCGACATCAATGCGCTCGCGCGCGGCTGGTCGGCGATCGAGCCGAAGGGCGACGGCCTGCGTCTCGGCGCGCTCGCGAAGATGTCGGATGTTGCCGCGCACGACGAGATCCAGCGCAATTACCCGGTGATCGCCAATTCCCTGAAGCTCGCCGCCAGCGCCCAGTTGCGCAACATGGCGACGCTCGGCGGCAACGTGATGCAGCGAACGCGCTGCAGCTATTTCCGCGATGTGTCCTATGAGAATTGCAACAAGCGCAATCCCGGCTCCGGCTGTGCCGCCATGGACGGCGTCAACCGCATGCACGCGGTGCTCGGCGTCTCCGACCAGTGCATCGCGACCTATCCCGGCGATTTCGCGCAGGCCCTGATCGCGCTGGATGCAACCGTCGAAATCACCGAAAAATCCGGCGTCCGCAGCCTGCCATTTGCGCAGCTGCACAAGGCGCCCGGTAGCACACCCGACATCGAGACCAGTCTTCAACCGGGTGAGCTGATCTCGGCGTTCTCCATTTCCGGACGCTGGCCCCGTTCGGTGTATCTCAAGGCGCGCGACCGGCAGTCCTACGAGTTTGCGCTCTCCTCGGCGGCGGTCGCGCTCGACGTGCAGGACGGCATGATCAGGGACGCGCGCGTTGCGCTCGGCGGCGTCGCCACCGTGCCCTGGCGGGCGCGTGAGGCGGAGGCGCTGTTGAAAGGACAGAGATTCGACGACGGCCTGGCGCAGCGTGTTGCCGATGCCGCCTTCGCGGACGCCAAGGGGCGGCAGCACAACAGCTTCAAGATTGAGCTCGGCAAGCGCGTCGTGGCACGCGCGCTCCAGCAAGCCGTAACGATGGAGATCTGATCATGACCGTTGCTGCTCCCGAGCCGAAGACGAACATGGGCCAGCCGGTGCCGCGCTATGATGGGGTCGTAAAAGTGACGGGACGAGCGACCTATGCGTCCGACATGCCGCTCGCCGACCCCGCCTATGCGTTTCTCGTCACCAGCGCCATCGCCAAGGGACGGATCGACAGCTTCGATCTCGATGACTCCAGGCGCGTCCGCGGCGTGATCGATATCGTCACCCACGAGAACGCACCGAAGCTGAAGGACTCCAAGCTCTTCAGCAATGGCGGCTATGCGGGCACGACGATCCAGCCGCTGAAATCCGCCGAGATCGCCCATGACGGCCAGATCATTGCGGTGGTCGTTGCCGAAACCTACGAGGCGGCCCGTGAGGCCGCCAACCGCGTCAAGGTCAGCTACACGGCCGCCACGCCAAGCGCGACCTTCGACTCCCCGGGAACGACCAGTGCGTCTGCGAAGGGGCAGAATGCCCAGTTCAAGGAAGACCCGAAGGTCGGCGATTTCGCCAAGGCGTTCGACGAGGCGGAGGTCAAGCTGACCGCTTCCTATGAGACGCCGGCGCAGCATCACAATCCGATGGAGCTGTTTTCGACAAGCTGCGCCTGGATGGGCGACGAGCTCGTCATCTACGAGCCGAGCCAGTTCGTCTACGGCCTGAAATATGGGGTCGCCGAACAGCTCGGCATCGACGCCGACAAGGTGCGCGTGGTCAACCCCTATGTCGGTGGCGGCTTCGGCTCGCGCGGCTCCATGACGCCGCGTACCGCCATCATCGCCGGTATTGCCAGGCGGCTGAACCGGCCGGTCAAGCTGGTCCCGACCCGCGACCAGGGCTTTACCATCACCACCCACCGTGCAGAGACCCGCCACGAGATCAAGCTCGGTGCGCGCCGCGACGGCAAGCTGGTCGCGCTCAGACATGAGGGCGCCGAAGTGTCCTCTCGGCCCGATGCCTATTGCGTCGGCGGCACCAAGACGACGACGCGGCTCTATGCCTGTCCGAATGTCGACAGCCTCGTCTCCATCGTGCGGGCCGACCGCAACACGCCCGGCTTCATGCGCTCGCCACCGGAGGTGCCGTATCTGTTTGCGCTGGAAAGCGCAATGGACGAGCTCGCGGTCAAGCTGAACATGGATCCGGTCGAGCTTCGACGTATGAACGACACCACCAACGAGCCTATCGGTGGCAAGCCCTACACCTCGCGCTCGCTGATGGCCTGTTTCGACGAGGCCGCCAAGGCGTTCGGCTGGACGCAGCGCTCGCCGCAGCCGAAATCGATGTCGGACGGGGACTGGCTGATCGGCTATGGCTGTGCCGCAACCTGCTATCCGACGCAGATGGGCCCCGCTGCAGCACGCGTCCGGCTGCAGCGCGACGGCCGTACCCGCGTCGAGATCGCCGGCCACGAGATCGGGACAGGTGCCTATACCGTCATTGCGCAGACTGCGGCCGAAAGGCTCGGCGTGCCGCTGGAGAAGGTCGCCGTCTTCATCGGGGATAGCGATCTGCCGCCGGCGCCCGTTGCCGGAGGCTCGAACTCCACGGCCAGCACCTGCTCGGCGGTGACGATGGTGTGCGATCAGATCCGGCAGCGCCTGTTCAAGGCGGCGATGCCGGGCCAAAGCCTGACGGACAAGGCCAAGGAGACCGTCGGCCTCGGCCAGACGCCGGCCACGCAGGCAGCAAAGGGCGATCGGCCGCTCGACCTGGAGAAGGCGTTCGACGCGCTCGGGGTCGGCGTCGTCGAGGAATATGGCGAGTGGAAGCCGGAAGGCGCGCCGCTGGATTCCTTCCGCGCCATGCATAGCGGGCAGGTGCGGCTCGTGGGCGGACACCAAATGAAGGATCAGATCGCCTATGCGTTCGGAGCGGAGTTCGTCGAGGTGCGCGTCAACCGCTTCACGCACGAGATCCGCTGCCCCCGCCTGGTCGGCGCCTTCGCTGCAGGCCGCATCATGAACCCGCGCACCGCGCGCAGCCAGCTGATGGGCGGACTGATCTGGGGCATGTCGTCGGCGCTGCTGGAGGCCACCGAGATCGACGAGCGCAATGCCCGCTACGTCAACGACAATCTTGCCGACTACCTAGTGCCCGTGAATGCCGATGTGGCCGACGTCGAGGTCATCTTGCTGTCCGAGCAGGATGACCGCATCAATCCCGTCGGCGCAAAGGGCGTCGGCGAGCTCGCCAATGTCGGCACCAATGCGGCGATCTGCAATGCGATTTACCACGCCACCGGCCAGCGCATCCGCAAGCTCCCGGTCCGGCTGGAAAATATCGAGGTGTGAGGGGTGGAAACCCCAACCGCGTTGCGCTAGACACCTTCCGCCACAAACGGAAGGTGTCTTTATGCAGCGTTTCCAGCGCGCGCTCCTCACCCTGATGTCGGCGCTCGCGATCACCGTGATCGCAGGCGTGTCGCATTTCGTTTCCACCACGGCCTCGGCCCAGACCGCAGGAAAGACCATGACCACAGCTTCAGGCTTGCAGATCATCGACTCCACCGTCGGCACCGGTGCCTCGCCGCAGCCCGGCCAGATCTGCGTGATGCACTACACTGGCTGGCTCTATGAGAACGGCCAGAAGGGCAAGAAATTCGACAGCTCCGTCGATCGCAAGGAGCCGTTCGAATTCCCGATCGGCAAGGGCCGCGTCATCGCCGGATGGGATGAGGGCGTTGCCTCCATGAAGGTCGGCGGCAAGCGCACGCTGATCATTCCGCCGCAGCTCGGCTACGGCGCGCGCGGCGCCGGCGGCGTTATTCCGCCGAACGCGACGCTGATGTTCGACGTGGAATTGCTCGCGGTGAAATGACGGCGCAGCTGTCGTTCCGGGTTCGGCTCTTCGAGCCGCCCTGGAATGACTGGACAAACAAAAAGACCGGCCTTTCGGCCGGTCTTTTCGCATTCAGCTCCTTTGCGCGTCATTCCGTCGCGCGCTTTGCGGAGGCCGCGGCGCGATCGATCGCATCCTTTGCGGCGTCCTTGGCATCGCCCATGGCCTGCTGGCCCTTGCCCTTCACTTCCTGAACGACACCTTCGCCCTTCAAGCGCTCGGAACCGGTGGCTTCACCGACGCCCTGCTTGGCCTTGCCGATTGCTTCGTTCGCGTTGCCCTTGATCTTGTCGCTGGTGCTGCCCATGAAACTCTCCTTTTCATCTGGTCGTGTAGTCAACGTCCCGGGGCTATGAGGGTTCCAATTTTGGTATGGCTCACGGGCGCGGCTTCGGGTTAGTTTGCCGCGCACGGAACCAACAGAAAGCAAGTCCCATGACCGGCCATGACCATTCGTATTCTCACCATGACCACGGTCATGACGATCGCTGGAAACATGACGGCGTGCGGGTCATTCCCGGCAACCAGCTCGATACCAACGTGCCGTCCACGGCCGGCATGGATCGTGCGGCCGCGATCAATTTCGCGCGTGTCGGTGCGCAGAAATTGTGGGCCGGCACGGTCAGCATCAAGCCCGATGCCAAGACCGGCGCGCACCACCACGGCCATCTCGAAAGCGTCATCTACGTCGTGAAGGGCAAGGCCCGGATGCGCTGGGGCGAGAAGCTGCAATTCACGGCAGAGGCTGGCCCCGGCGATTTCATCTTCGTCCCGCCCTACGTGCCGCACCAGGAGATCAACGCCAGCCCGGACGAGGTGCTGGAATGCGTGCTGGTGCGCAGCGACGGCGAAGCCGTGGCGATCAACCTCGACATCGAGCCAATCGAGAAGCCCGAGACCGTGCTGTGGATCGATCCGGTACACCGGGACCCGAACGAGAAGAAGTAGGACTGGCCCGGGGGGCGGCGCGATCGTCCCCCGGGACTCGAAAAAAAAATTCGGAGGCCGTGTCGGATGGCCTGTGGGCCATCCGTCCTTGGGCAGAACCCGCCCCAAGGAGCCTCCGATGCCCAAGATGATCTTCGTCAGCCTGCCGGTGACCGACCTCGCGCGCGCCACCGCGTTCTACGAGGCGGTCGGCGCGGTCAGGAACCCGCAATTCTGCGACGATACGGCGAGTTGCATGGCCTTTTCCGAGACCATCTTCGTCATGCTGACGACGCACGACAAATTCCGTCAATTCACGCCGAAGCCGATCGCGGATGCCAGAACCTCGAACCAGGTGCTGCTCTGCCTGTCGGCGGACAGCCGCAGCGACGTCGACGAGATCGTCGGCAGGGCCGAGGCCGCGGGCGGGGTGGCCGATCCCAGCCCGAAGGACGAATACAGCTTCATGTACGGCCGCAGCTTCGAGGATCCGGACGGCCACATGTGGGGCGTGAACTGGATGGATCTGGCGGCCGCGCCCGCGCAGCCGGCCATGGCCGACGCCTGATCGAAATCCGCAAATATCCAACATTCGAAGAGGAGCACTCGAGATGTCCAAGCTCGTGCCTTGCATGTGGTTCAACGGCGATGCCGAAGAGGCCGCGAAGTTCTATACCTCGCTCGTTCCGAACTCCGAGATCACGCACGTCCAGCGCAACGTTTCGGACGGCCCCTCCGGCAAGACGGGCTCGGTGCTGGTGGTCGAGTTCACGGTGGCCGGCCAGCCCCTGGTCGCGCTCAACGGCGGCATGAAGATGGAGTATACCCACGCCATCTCGCTGATGATCCATTGCGACGACCAGGCCCAGGTCGATAGCGTCTGGAATGCCTTTCTCGCGGATGGCGGCAAGGCAGAGCAGTGCGGCTGGCTCAGGGATCGCTGGGGCGTGGCCTGGCAGGTGGTGCCGAAGGTGATGTTCGAATTCCTGTCGAGCCCCGACAAGGCGGCCGCCGCGCGCGCGATGCAGGCGATGATGAAGATGGTGAAGCTGGATGTCGATGCGTTGCGCCGCGCGTTCGAGGGCAAGTCGGCGGCGTGACATCAGCGCGGATGCCGTAGGGTAGGCAAAGGCGCGTTTGCGCCGTGCCCACCCTTTGTCTCCAATATCGAGAGGTGGTGGGCACGCTTTCCCTATGCGCACCCTACGAAACTGCGCCCGCAGCTAGTAATTTATCCTTAGCCCGACGCCGCCGTGGATGGTGTTGCCCACCGGCTGCGGGCCCAGCGTGCCGTTGGCGAAGAGATCCACGATCCAGCCCTTCTGCACGCGGAAGCCGAGGCGGCCGCCATATTCGAACCAGCCCTGGTTGCCCATGGTCGGCACCACCACGCCCTGGCCGGTCACGGTCGCCACGATGCCGCTGCGGCTGGCAAACGACTGCACCCAGCCGCCATTGATGTTCGTCTCGAAATTGCTACCGAACAGATGTGTCCACTGGCCGCCGATCTTGACCAGGCTGGTGCGGTCGGTGCCATCAGCGATGGTGGCGTCGAACGGATTGAATGCCACCGCATTGTCGCTGTAGCCGGACACGCGCTGCCAGAGCTGCCAGACCTCGATCGAGGCTGCGACTTCGTCGCGCGGCGACAGGCGGCTCATCCAGCCGGCGCGGCCGTAGACCGCGTAGTTCGAGGCGTTGGTCGAGCTCGTCACGCTCACCGGCCCGAGGCTGGTGTTGTAGCTGCGGGTGTAGCGCGCCTTCTCCCACGGCGTCAGGATCGTGCCGACGTCGAAGAACGGACGCGACGAGCCCCAGTCGGTAAAGTCGTAACGCAGTGCGAAGGCGCCGATCGGTGCGCTCGTGATCTTGTAGCCGCCCTCGTTGTATTGCGTGTAGGCGATGCCGGCGAGCAGCGACAAATTGTTGGTCAATTCCTTGCGGCCGTGGATGCCGGCCGAGAACGAGCCGGCCGAGCCGAATGCGCTGATGCAATCGCTGCAATTGACTTGCTCGTTGACGCCCAGCAACACCGTTCCGAGCACCCGGTTGGTGATCATCTGGTTGAAGCGCTGGCCCGCGAGGCCGCCGATCGAATTGCCGCTGGAATCCGCACCGGTCGGCGTCGGCGCCGAGGTCGGTGATGGAGATGGACTCGGCGACGGCGACGGCGAGGGATAGGGGCTGGGCGAAGGAGAGGGAGAAGGCGACGGCGAAGATGTCGGTGATGGGGACGGAGAATAGGTCGGGTAAGGCGTCGGCTCACCACATTCGATCTCGCAAGAAGCCTGAGCTGCAACCGGGCGAACATCGAGCGCGACGAACGCAAGCGCGGCGGCCACGGTCAGCAGGCCGGCGAGGGCGAAGAGTCGAAAGTTGAATTTCGCCATCGTCAGCGCCCGCACAGCATGCCGTCGTCATGGACGGCGGGCGTGATGGTCGGCGAGGCGTCGGCATATTGGTTTACGGCGCAAAGCCCGGCGCTCGCGGCGCAGTTGGCGGCGAAGGTCCAGGGCGGCGAGTTGGATTTGGTGATGCCGACCTTGCCGCCGCTCGAGGTGATGATTGCGGTGTCGCCAGGCTGGGTGAGCTGCACGCACTGGAAGCTCGTCGTGCAGACGCTGGCTGCGCCGTCCTGAAGCACGACGACGGAGCGTCCGCGCTGCGAGAGGATGTCGAGCGTGGTGCCGCGCACGCCGATGGTGGCAAGCGGCGTCGTGATCTTGTAGGCGGTCTTCTCGGAATGTCCGGTGACGAAACGGAATGCGCCCGTGGTCATGCGGATCGCGACATCGCGATAGCTGTGTTCGTCGTTGAAGACGGTGCGGTCGAGCTTCAGCGTGGCGCTGGGGCCGAGCGACAGATTGGTGCTGTCGGCCATCACGAAGCGCGCCGCGCTGTCGGCGCCGGTGCGCACGGTCTCGTCGCGCAGCATGCTGTCGCCGACATTGATCGGCGTGGTGGACGCAGCGACGCGCACCACCTCGTTCTGGATCACGACGGCTTCGCCGACGCGCGTCTGCGCCATTGCGCAGGGCGCGGCGCCAAGCGCCGCCGACAACAGGGTGGGGAAAAACCAGAAACGCAAATTCATTTTCGCAACCGATCGATGTGTCCCTGATCGTACCGGATCGCGCAAGCTTGCGATGTGGCGGAATTATCACAAGCCGCGCGGGACGTGCGTCATGCTTAGTGACAGTTGCGGCAGAATGCGTTCAATGAAAAACGAGACTTCTATTTTTGTCCGCGGTGACGCCAATTTGCCACGCAAAACAGCCTCCCAGCAGCCGCTCGAATTGTCCGCGGTTCCGATGATGTCGCGAAGCGCAGTGATTGCTGTCGCAATCTTCCTGGTTGCGCATCTCGCGCTGTTGATCGGACTGACGACGCCGGAGAAGTTCGTCTTCGACGAGGTGCACTACGTGCCGGCGGCGCGGCAGATGCTGGCGCCGGCGATGTCGCAGCCGATGCTCAATCCGATGCATCCGCCGCTGGCCAAGGAGCTGATCGCGACCTCGATCGCGACCTTCGGCGACAATGCGCTCGGCTGGCGCTACCCCGCGACGTTGTTCGGCGCGCTCGCCGTCGTCGCGATCTATCTGTGCGGCCTCGCGCTGTTCGCGGCGCAAGGCCCCGCGGTCGCCGCGGCGCTGATCGCCGCCTTCAACCAGATGCTCTACGTGCAGGCACGCATCGCCATGCTCGATATCTTTGCGCTCTCCTTCGGTCTGCTCGCGACCGCCGCCTTCATGCACGGGTTTCGACGACAGCGTCCGCAGGCGCTGTTCGCGCTCGCCGGCAGCCTGTTCGGCTGCGCTGCGGCCTGCAAATGGAGCGGCCTGTTTCCGCTCGGCGTCTGCATCGTCATCGTCGCGGTGATCCGCCTGATGCAGGGCTGGCGTACGCTGTTCGCCGACGCGAAGCCGCAGGACTGGTATCGGCCGGACCTCTGGCCCGGCCTCCGGCTGCATCATGTCGTGCTCAGCTTCGCGATTCTGCCGGGCGTGGTCTATCTTGCCGCTTTCGTTCCGCTTTACGGGGTGTCGCTGCCGGAGCTGATCGAGGCGCAGCGCCGGATCTTTGCCGACAACACCACGACCGCGATTGCCGGCCACACCTATATGAGTTCATGGCCGTCCTGGCCGCTACTCGCGCGCCCGGTCTGGTTCCTGTTCGACAAGGTCGCGGAAGACAACGTCTCCGCGGTCGTCTTCCTCGGCAATCCGCTGGTTTTGTGGCCGGCGCTGCTCGCGCTCGCGCTCGTGCTGCGCGATTTCGTCGTCGAGCGCCGCTGGGATGCGTTCCTGATCGCGGCGTTCTATTTCGGTCCTTGGCTTGCCTGGGCCCTGCTGCCGCGCACGCTGGGTTTCATCTACTATTATCTGCCCGCCGCCACCGCGGCGTCGCTCGCCCTGGTCTATGTGCTGCGCCGGGACGGTCTGCCGCGCTGGCTGCTGTGGGCCTATGTCGGCGTTGCCGGGATCGGCTTTGCGGTCATGCTGCCGATTTCGGCAGCCTTCATCGGGACCTCGATGCGGAGCTTCGGCCGGCTGATGGTGTTCCAAAGCTGGATCTAGTGCCCGCTTGCGTGCATATGTTTGGTAGAATTATCTTGCCTGAATCAATCTGCGCGTGTGGACTGGCCGTCATCCTCGGGTCTGAGGAGCCTTCGGGTGAGCATGGAGGATCGCATCGCCAGTCCGGACCAGTCCAACGCTGATTGGCTGCGGGCCGTCGTCGACACCGCAGTGGACGGCGTGATCCTGATCGATGCGCGCGGCGGCGTGCTGATGTTCAATCCGGCCTGCGAGAAGCTGTTCGGCTATGCCGCCGAGGAAGTCATCGGGCGGAACGTCAAGGTTCTGATGCCGTCGTCCTACCGCGACGCCCACGACGGATATCTTCACAATTACCACGTCAGCGGCGAACGCAAGATCATCGGCATCGGCCGAGAAGTGGTAGGCCGGCGCAAGGACGGCTCGACCTTTCTGATGCATTTGTCGGTCGGCGAGAGCAAGCAGGTTGCCGGTGATTCGATCTTCGCCGGCATCATTCACGATCTCACCGAACGCGAGCGCGTCGAGCGCGAGCTGCGCGAGAGCGCTGCGCGGTTGCGGGCGGTAGTCGACACCGCCGTTGACGGCGTGATCCTGATCGATTCCGACGGCATCATCCTGAAATTCAATCCGGCCTGCGAAAGGCTGTTCAAATACGAGGCCGACGAGGTGCTCGGACACAATGTCCGGATGCTGATGCCCGAGCCCTACCGGTCCGAGCATGACGGCTACATCCGCAATTTCATCGCGACCGGCGACAAGAAGATCATCGGCATCGGCCGCGAGGTGCTGGGCCGGCGCAAGGACGGCACGACCTTCCCGATGGACCTTTCGGTCGGCGAGGCCCAGCAGGACGGCTCGTCCATCTTCGTCGGCATGATCCACGATCTCAGCGACCGCAAGCGCACCGAGGCCCAACTGATCCAGGCGCAGAAGATGGAGGCGGTCGGACAGTTGTCCGGCGGCATCGCCCACGACTTCAACAATCTCCTCACCGTGATCGTCGGCAATGCCGAATATCTCGCCGAGCAATTGGTGCCGCGCGGGGACCTGAAGCGCCTTGCCGACGACATCTGCAGCGCCGGCGAACGTGGCGCCGAGCTGACGCAACGCCTGCTCGCCTTCAGCCGCAAGCAGCTGCTGCGGCCGGTCGAGACCGAATGCAACAAGCTCGTCGAGTCCATGTACATGCTGTTGCGGCGAACGCTGCGCGAGGACATCGAGATCGCCACGCAGGCCGATCCTGCGCTCCGGCAGGCCTTTGCCGATCCGGCGCAGCTCGAGGCGGCGGTCCTCAACCTCGCGCTGAATGCCCAGGATGCGATGGCGTCAGGCGGACGCCTGACCATCTCGGCGGCGAATGCATCGCTCGATGCCGGTGATCACAATGCGCATCCCGATGTCGGGCCGGGCGAATATGTCGTGATCGCTGTGACCGACACCGGCACCGGCATGCCGAAGCGGGTGCTGGAACGCGCGTTCGAACCCTTCTTCACCACCAAGGAGGTCGGCAAAGGCAGCGGGCTCGGGCTCAGCATGGTGTATGGCTTCGTCAAGCAATCCAACGGCCACGTGACGATCTACAGCGAGCCGGGCCTGGGAACGACGGTGCGGATCTATCTTCCGGCCGTGCTGAGCAAGTCGCAGGGCGCGCCGCTGGCGGTCGAGAAGGAGGTGGCACAGAGCGGTTCGGAAATCGTGCTGGTCGTCGAGGACGATCCGTTCGTCCGCTCCTATGCGGTGATGAGCCTGGAGAGCCTGGGCTACAAGGTGATTTCCGCCGTCGACGGCAAGGGAGCCCTGCAGACGCTTGCCGTAACGCCGCATGTCGACCTGCTCTTCACCGACGTCGTCATGCCCGGGGGCGTCAACGGATGGGAACTCGCGGGTCTCGCCCGGAAGGAGAGGCCCGAGCTGCACGTATTGCTGACCTCGGGTTACGCCCTCGAAACGCTGGCCGCGAACGGCCACGTCCGGCAGGGCGCCCTGATCCTGGAGAAGCCTTACCGCAAGGCCGAGCTCGCGCGGCTGGTCCGGGAGGCGCTCGCCGGAGCGGTGCCGGTCTGAGCGACGGTCCGCCTGCCGGAGGGCCGGCAGGCGATGGTCGTCATCAGATCATTTCGACGCGGTCTTGGTGTCCATGTTCACGACCTGGACGCGGCGGTTGATCGGGTCGGCGCCGTTGGCGGTATCCTTCAGCTTGGTCTCGCCATAGCCGACGGTGACAAGATCGGTGCCGTTGAGGCCGTAGTTCTGCACCAGGTACTTCTTGATGGTGTCGGCGCGCCGTTCGGACAGGCCTTGATTGTACGCTTCGCCGCCGGTCGCATCGGTGTGGCCGGCGACCACGAAGGTCGAGCCCTTGAGCGCCGGATCGGACAGAGCCTTGCCGAGCGCCTGCACCGAGGGCACCGACGTCTTGGCAATATCGGCCGAGTTGTAATCGAACTGGATTTCCAGGTCGATTTTCGGCTTGGTCGCGGCGAGCTCGGCGATCTGCTCACGCTCGCCCGTCGAGAGCGAGCGGGTCGAGCGGTTGCGCACGGTATTCAGGAAGGTCGCTTCCTTGGCCTGCACGGCCGTGTCGGCCTGCGGACCGACGGACAGGCCGCGGGTTGCCGGCTTCGGCTTCAGTGCATCCAGGATCTGGCCAGTGGTGACATTGCTGTCGCCGGCCAGAGCCAGGCCTGCCGTCATCGACAGCGCGGCGGAGAGAGTTATCGCCTTCAGTCCAAAGAACTTATCAAAATGGGTCATTGTCGTATCCTCGCTGTTACGCCTGATAGCGATTTGATGCTGCGAGCATAGGTCGGGTTCAAAGGGCCCGATGTGATCTTGGTCACGGTGACGACACCGCGTCCAGGCCTGTTCTCGTGTATTTTCCGGCGTTCGGGCGGTGAACGGGCACGTTTGGCAGCCGTTCCGGGAGCGGAGCCGTTCGTCCCAATAGAGTGGTCGCATTCTCTCCGGGATAGGTTCACGCGGCGCCGGGCCCGATGTGATTGAAATCACCTTGCGATGCGCAGGCTCTTGGACCGCGTCGTCGCGCGGTCCAGTCGTGAGCAGGAAATCGGCCCGGTGCGCGCCCTGACCGTCCGCTTTCGCACCGCAGCAAGAAAATTATCTTCTCCGCGAAACGTCAGCGCGCGAGAATACGTAATTGCGAAGGCCGGCATGACGCCGGTTTCGTTTTACGGAGGAGACTTTTAGATGAAGATCTTGCTCACGGCCGCCGCCTTTGTCGCGTTCACCCTTTCGCTGTCCCCCGCGTCCGCCGCGATGATGGCGTGCACCAAGGACAACATGATGAAGTCCGCCGCGATGATGGGGGGCACGCCCGACACACCGGCCAAGATGGCGTCGAACAAGGAAATGGCCATGGCCAACACCGACATGAGCAATGGCAAGATGAAGAGCGCCTGCATGCACTACATGAAGTCGCAGAAGGCCATGATGGCGAAGTAGGCCTCGGCGACATCGAACAGCCGCGCTGTCAGCAGATGGCAGCGCGGCTTTTTCTTTGTCGGTTCTGGCCCACTGCTTTCTCCCGGCGCGAATCCCGCTACATTGCGTTCTGCAATGTCACGCACGCCCAAACCCCATCCCCTCACGACGAAACAGGCCCGGCAGATCTGGCTGCACGCCCAGCGGCTGGATGAGCGCGCCCCGTTCGGCGAGGGAGCGCAGGCCGTTGCGGACGCGGTCGCTCATCTCGGCTATGTGCAGATCGACACCATCAACGTCATCGAGCGCTGCCATCATCATATCCTGTTCAGCCGGATCCCGTCCTATCGCCGCGCCGATCTGCGTCATGCCCAGAGCGTCGACCGAAGCGTGTTCGAATATTGGACGCATGCGCTCGCTTACGTGCCGACCGGCGACTTCCGCATATTCCTGCCGGCGATGCGCGAGCATCAGCGCGAGGGGCACAAATGGTTCGCTTCGGTAAAGCCGGCCGACACGCGCAAGGTGATGCGGCTGGTGCGAGCCGGTCCGCTGACGATCCGCGACATCGAGGATGACGTGCTCACCGAGAAGGAGCATTTGTGGCAGAGCCGCAAGCCTTCGAAGCGGGCGCTACAGCTCGCCTTCTATACCGGCGCCGTCACCATCAGCGAGCGACAGGGCATGCTCAAGACCTATGAGCTGATGACGCGCCATTTCGGCTGGGACAAGCTGCCGAGGCCGGCCTCGGCCAGGGAGATCACGGCCTATCTGCTCGATCGCGCATTGCGCTCGCAAGGTGTGGTGAGTCTCGATTCCATCTGCCATCTCGATGCGCCGCGCAAGAAGGCGGTGGCCGGACTGATCGCCTCGCGCGTACGCCGCGGCGAGCTCGTGCCTGTTGCGATCGACGGCGCCGGCAAGCAGGAGCATTGGGCGGCGCCGGCCGCGCTCGAGGGGAATGGTGAGATGGTCTCGCCAGACCTCGTCCACATCCTCTCGCCGTTCGATCCCCTTATCATCCAGCGCAAGCGCACCAATCTCATCTTCGGCTACAACCATCTGTTCGAGGCCTATGTGCCGAAGGCCAAGCGCAAGCTCGGTTATTTCGCGCTGCCCGTGCTGGTCGGCGACGAGATCGTCGCCGCACTCGATCTGAAGACCGATCGGCAGGCCAGGAAGCTCTTGATGCAGAAATGGACCTGGGTCGGGCAGGGCAATAGGACGGCGGGGCGCAAGGCGCTCAAGCAGGGCATCGAGGAAGAGCTCGATCGCTTCGAACGGTTTCAGCTGGCGGAGTAACTGCGCCTTCGTAGGGCGGATTAGCCGAAGGCGTCATCCGCCACGGCCGTCGCGACGAAGAGAAGATGAGGCGGATTACGCTCCGCTAATCCGCCCTACGCCTTTCGGCGAACCGATCGATCCACACGCCGAATGCAATCCCCATCCCATACGCCACCACATTCCACAGCGAGAAGATTCGCCCCAGGAGCAGCGCGCCGGCCGTCGTCAGCCGGAATGCGTCGAGCCATGGCGTGTGCACCAGCCGGGAGAATTCCACGACGATGGCGATGATGGCCGCGACGGCTGCAATCTGCGTCCGCGTGAGTCGCGGCAGTAAAGCTCCGGCCAGCAGAAACACCATCGTGGCCCACAAGAGCGAGCCGCCATACTTCACCACGAAGGCGGGCAGGCCGAGTGGAAAGCCGTACCAGCGCAAGGCCAGTCCGCAGGCGATGACGATCAATGCGAGAGCCGCGCGGATCAGCGATGTCCGGAGCGGCGCAATGGCTTGATCCGGCTGCGTCCCGTGCATTGCTCGCTCCATTGACTCTTCGCCTGCGATGCTGAAAACCGCACACCAGCCCACAAAAGCAACAACCAGGGGGAAGCCATGAGCCAGACCACCATCGATGCCGGTTCCGCCGGCGGCGCCAACAACGCCAAGAGCGAAATCGAAACATCGACGATCCGCGCCATCTCCTGGCGCCTGATTCCCTTCCTGGTGCTGGCCTACTTCTTCTCCTATCTCGACCGCGTCAATCTCGGCTTCGCCGCGCTGACCATGAATGCCGAGCTGAAGTTCACCCCGCTGATCTTCTCCTGGGGCGCCGGCATCTTCTTCATCGGCTATTTTATCTTCGAGGTGCCGAGCAATCTGGCGCTGGAGAAATTCGGAGCCAGCCGCTGGATCGCCCGCATCATGGTGACCTGGGGCATCATCTCCGCCCTGATGGCGGTGGTCAGCGGCGTGACGAGCTTTTACGTCCTGCGCTTCCTGCTCGGTGTCGCTGAAGCCGGATTCTTCCCCGGCATCATCCTCTATCTCACCTATTGGTATCCGGCCGAATATCGCGCCCGCTTCCTGGCGGCCTTCGCCATCGCGGTGCCGGTCTCGACCGTGATCGGTGCGCCGATCTCCGGCCTCTTGCTCGGGCTCGACGGCATGATGGGCCTGAAGGGCTGGCAGTGGCTGTTCATCATCGAGGGTATCCCCTCCGTGCTGCTCGGCATCGTCACCTGGTTCTATCTCACCGACAAGCCGGAGAAGGCGGACTGGCTCTCGGCCGAGCAGAAGGCCTGGCTCAAGGCGAAGCTCGATTCGGAAATCGCGGCCAAGCAGGCCGTGAAGCATGTCTCGCTTGGCGAAGCGCTGTCCTCGCCGAAGGTGATCGCGCTCAGCCTGATCTATTTCGGCTTCGTCGGGGCGCTCTATGGCATGCAGTTCTGGCTGCCGCAGATCGTCAAGGCGTTCGGGCTGACCAACGCGCAGACCGGCTTCGTCACCGCGATCCCGTATCTGTTCGGCACCATCGCCATGATCCTGTGGGCGCGGCACTCCGATGCCACGCGCGAGCGCGTCATGCATGTCGGTGCGCCGCTGCTGCTCACCGCCGTCGCGCTCGCCGTCTCCAGCTACCTCACCGATCCCACCATGACGATGGTGGTGCTGACAGTGGCCGCGATCGGCGTGTTCTGCTGCTTCGGCGTGTTCTGGACCCTGCCGACCGCCTGGCTCTCCGGTACCGCCGCCGCCGGCGGCATCGCCCTGATCAACTCGATCGGCAACCTCGCAGGCTTCGGCGGGCCGTATCTGATCGGCTGGGTCAAGGAGGCGACGGGACAGACCTCGACCGGCCTCCTGGTGCTCGCCGTGCTGCCTCTTCTCGCCGGCATCCTGGTGTTCATTGGCGGCCACGAGACCAAGCACGAGTTCGCCGGGCAGGGGCGGTAGAGCGCACCGTCCGCGCTACCGGCTAATCTGCGTCGGCGCTTCTCTGTGAGCCAGCCAATCCCGAAAACACCAACATAGCGCGGTTGAGGCGCGACAGGTCGTCATCATCAAGTCGTCCCACTCCCTTAACGATCACGCATTCCTGATGACTGACGATTATTGACTTTTATCAGTGATTAGTCGACATTCCTCTCATTCGAGCTGCAGGAGTGTCCTTCGATGTTCGTCCGGTCGGTTTTGTCGAGCTATTCCAGGCTATTGGCAGGCGTGTCGCTGGCTCTGATGGCCGCGGCCCTGGCTGGGTGCAATGATACCGTTGCCGAGAAGGCCGAGCCGCCGCGGCCGGTTCTGGTCGCAACCGCGCATTATGATGCCGAGACCCCGGAACGCAGTTTCGTCGGCACCGTCAGGCCCCGGATCGAGAGCGATCTCGGCTTCCGCGTCGCCGGCAAGGTCGCCAAGCGCCTCGTCGAAGTCGGCCAGACCGTCGAAATCGGCCAGCCGCTCGCGACCCTCGATGAAGTCGATCTGAAGCTGCAGGCCGAGCAGGCGCTGGCCGAGCAGACCGCCGCGACCGGTGTGCTGGCCCAGGCCGCCGCCGCCGAGCAGCGCGCCAAGGATCTGAAGGCCAAGGGCTGGACCACGGATGCGCAGATGGATTCGAGCCGCGCCGCTGCGGACGAAGCCCGCGCGCGCCTGAACCGCGCCGAGCGCGCGCTCGAGCTGAGCAAGAACTCCCTTTCCTACGCGACGCTTGCTGCCGACGCCCGGGGCGTCGTCACCGCAACGCTGATCGAGCCCGGCCAGGTGGTCGCCGCGGGCCAGGCTTCGATCCGTGTCGCCCGCTTTGCCGAGAAGGAAGCGGTCGTCGCGATCCCTGAGACGCTGGTTGGACGCGCCAAGTCGGGCGTCGCCAGCGTCACTCTTTGGTCCGAGCCGGACAAGAAATATGCGGCCAAGCTGCGCGAGATCGCGCCGACGGCCGATCCGGCCACGCGCACCTATCTTGCGAAATTCTCGCTGCCCGAGGCCGACGACAAGGTTGCGCTCGGCATGACCGCGACGCTGACGCTGTCGGACGCTGCGACCGAGCGCGTCGCGCGACTGCCGCTGTCGGCGCTGTTCAACGAGGGCGGCAAGCCGTCCTTCTACGTCGTCGACGACAACGGCGCGCTCACCTTGAAGCCGGTGACGGTGAAGTCCTACGAGAGCAACGATGTGCTCATCACCAGCGGCGTGGATGAGGGCGCCAAGATCGTTGCCCTCGGTGTGCAGAAGCTAGATTCGGGCCAGCGGGTGCGGGTCGTGTCGTCACTGTCGTTTTAACTTTCGTCATTCCGGGCGATGCGCCCCGGAGTGACAAGAGAATGAGTTACGTCGTGTGAGGTGAGTTTCGGCCCTTGTCCCTAAGCAAAGGCTGAAGCGGCGAAGCGATCCAGAACCTGCCCAGCCCCCTGGATTGCTTCGCTGCCTCGCGACGACGGAATGAACAGAGTGGCTGTCGTGTCTTTGGCAACTGGATCGTCTTTTCGGAGAGAGCGATGAAGCGCTTCAACCTTTCGGCCTGGGCCGTCAGCCATCCGACGCTGGTTCTCTTCCTCATGATCATTCTCGGCGTCGCCGGATTCTTCTCCTATGAGAAGCTCGGCCGGGCCGAGGATCCGTTCTTCACGGTGAAGGTGGTCAACGTCTCCGTGATCTGGCCGGGCGCGACCGCGCAGGAGATGCAGACGCAGGTCGCCGATCCCATCGAGAAGAAGATCCAGGAGCTGCCCTATTTCGAGAAGGTGCAGACCTATTCCAAGCCCGCCTTCACCGCGCTCCAGGTGACCTTCCGCGACTCGACGCCGCCGAAGGACGTGCCTTATCTCTTCTATCTCTTGCGCAAGAAGCTGGTCGACGTGCAGGGCCAGCTGCCGTCGGGCATTCTCGGACCCGTCGTCAACGACGAGTTTTCCGACGTCGATTCCATCCTGTACATGATGACCGGCGACGGCGCCGATTACGCCCAGCTCAAGAAGGTTTCGGAAGGCTTCCGTCAGCGCCTGCTCAAGGTGCCCGGTGTGACCAAGGTCGACGTCTACGGCAACCAGGACGAGCGCATCTTCGTCGAGTTCAGCCACGCCAAGCTCGCCACCCTCGGCATCACGCCGCAGGCGCTGTTCGATTCGCTCGCCAAGCAGAACAACGTGACCCCCGCCGGCACGGTCGAGACCTCCGCGCAGCGCGTGCCGCTGCGTGTCACCGGCGCGCTCGACGGTGCCAAGGCCGTCGCCGAAACGCCGGTCGAGAGCAACGGTCGCGTGTTCCGCTTGGGGGATATCGCCACCGTCACCCACGGCTATGTCGATCCGCCGAGCTTCGTCGTCCGCCAGGAAGGCAAGGCCGCGATCGGAATCGGCGTCGTCACCGCCAAGGGCGCCAACATCCTCGAGCTCGGCAAGGAGGTCGAGAAGGCGACGGCCGACTTCATGAAGGCGGTGCCGCAGGGCATCGACGTCAAGCTGATCGCCGACCAGCCCAAGGTGGTCGAGCACGCCGTCGGCGAGTTCGTGCACTCCTTCATGGAAGCGCTCGTCATCGTGCTGTTCGTCTCGTTCCTGGCGCTGGGCTGGCGCACCGGCATCGTGGTCGCGCTGTCGGTGCCTTTGGTGCTCGGCATCGTCTTCGTCGTCATGAACATGATGTCGCTCGACCTGCACCGCATCACGCTCGGCGCGCTGATCATCGCGCTCGGCCTGCTTGTCGACGACGCCATCATCGCGGTCGAGATGATGGTGGTGAAGATGGAGCAGGGCTGGGACCGCATGCGTGCGGCGTCGTTTGCCTGGGAATCAACTGCGTTTCCGATGCTCACGGGAACGCTGGTCACGGCCGCTGGCTTCCTCCCCATCGGCTTTGCCAATTCCGCGGTCGGCGAATATGCCGGCAGCATCTTCTGGATCGTGGCGATCGCGCTGGTCGCCTCCTGGTTCGTGGCGGTGATCTTCACGCCCTATATCGGCGTCAAGCTGCTGCCGGAGATGAAGGTGCACCACAACCACGATCCGCACGCGGTCTACGAGACCCGAATGTACCGCGGCCTGCGCGCCATCGTGCAATGGTGCGTCAACCACCGCATCACCGTGGTGGCCGCGACCGTCGGCGTCTTCGTCGCCTCGATCGTCGGGTTCGGCCATGTCCAGCAGCAATTCTTCCCGCTGTCGGAGCGGCCCGAGCTGTTCTTCCAGCTGCGCCTGCCCGAGGGCACCGCTTTCAACGTCACCGAAAAGGCGGTGAAGAAGGCCGAGACGCTGCTGAAGGACGACAAGGACATCGAGACCTATACGTCCTATGTCGGCCAGGGCTCGCCGCGCTTCTGGCTCGGCCTCAATCCGCAGCTGCCGAACGAGGCCTTTGCCGAGATCGTCATCGTGGCCAAGGGCGTCGAGGCGCGCGAGCGCATCAAGGCCAAGATCGAGAACGCGGCTGCCGAGGGCTTCCTGTCCGAGGCGCGCGTGCGCGTCGATCGCTTCAATTTCGGTCCCCCCGTCGGCTTCCCCGTGCAGTTCCGCGTGATCGGCCCCGACGCCAACACGGTGCGCGAGATCGCCTACCAGGTCCGCGACGTCATGCGGCAGAACAAGAGCGTCAAGGATGTCCAGCTCGACTGGAACGAGCAGTCGCCCTACCTCAAGCTCGTCGTCGACCAGGACCGTGCCCGCGCCATGGGCCTGACGCCGCAGGACGTCTCACAGGCGCTCGCGATGCTGATCTCGGGCTCGCAGGTCACGACCGTGCGCGACGGCATCGAAAAGGTCGGCGTGGTCGCCCGTGCGGTCTCGTCCGAGCGCCTCGACCTCGGCGGCGTCGGCGACCTCACCATCACCTCGCGCAATGGCGTTGCCGTGCCGCTGCAGCAGATCGCCAAGATCGAGTATGCGCACGAGGAGCCGATCATGTGGCGGCGCAACCGCGACATGGCGATCACCGTGCGCTCCGACGTCGTCGACGGCGTGCAGGCGCCCGACGTCACCAACCAGATCACGCCGAAGCTGAAGGCGATCAAGGACCACCTCGAGCCGGCCTACCGTATCGAGGCGGGCGGCGCGTTCGAGGAATCCGCCAAGGGCAACGCCTCGATCTTCATCCTCTTCCCGGTGATGGTCATGGTGATGCTGACGCTGCTGATGATCCAGCTGCAGAGCTTCTCGCGCCTGATCCTGGTGTTCCTGACCGCGCCGCTCGGCATCGTCGGCGCCTCGCTCGGCCTCAACGTCGCCAATGCCCCGTTCGGCTTCGTGGCGCTGCTCGGCCTGATCGCGCTCGCTGGCATGATCATGCGCAACACGGTCATCCTGGTCGACCAGATCGAGACCGACGTCTCCCACGGCCTGACCCGGCGCGAGGCGATCGTGGAAGCCACCGTCCGCCGCGCCCGTCCGGTGGTGTTGACGGCGCTCGCCGCCATTCTCGCCATGATCCCGCTGTCCCGATCGGCCTTCTGGGGTCCGATGGCGATCACCATCATGGGTGGCTTGTTCGTCGCGACGTTCCTAACGCTGCTGTACCTGCCGGGCCTCTATGCGCTGTGGTTCAGGAAGAGCCTGGACGAGGCGGGCACCCCCGAGCAGCCTGCCGCGCCGCAGCATGGGAGCGATGACCCCCACGCAATTCCGCTTGCTGAAGCGGCTGAATAAATGAGAAGACTGCTGACGAACGAGTCCTGATCGATGGCCCTTATTTCGGAACATATCGAAGGCGACACCCGGGATCGTATCCTCGAGGTGGCCGAACGGCTGTTCCGCCAGATCGGCTACCAGAAGACCACGGTCGGCGACATCGCCAAGGAGCTCAGGATGAGCCCCGCCAATGTGTATCGCTTCTTTGAATCGAAGAAGGCGATCCATCAGGCGGTGGCCCGCTCGCTCATGGGCGAGGTGGAGCTCGAAGCGCAGCGGATCGTGGCAAGGCCGGGGCCCGTGCTGGACCGCTTCCGCGAGCTCCTCACCACCATCCATCGCATGAACACCGAGCGCTATGTCGGCGACAACAAGCTGCATGAGATGGTCGAGATCGCGATGCAGGAGGATTGGGACGTCTGCGTCAACCACATGGAATGCGTCGCCGGAATGGTCGGCCAGATGATCGCGCAAGGCGTTGCCACCGGTGAGTTCGAGGCGCCCGATCTGCAACTGGCCGCGCTCTGCTCGTGCACCGCGATGATGCGCTTCTTCCACCCCCAGATGATCGCCCAATGCGCCACCAAGCCGGGCCCGAACATCGACCAGATGATCGATTTCGTCATCGCGGGTCTGTCGCCGCGGCACTGACAGGCGGGACGTTTCTCCCTATAACGGCTGCCGTCATTCCGGGTCGCGCGTAGCGTGAAGCCGGAATCTCGAGATTCCGGGTTCGATGCTTCGCATCGCCCCGGAATGACGGATAGCGGAGAAGCAAGCGCGTGACCGACAAAGACCTGTATTTCTACGAGCCCTCCAAGGGCCACGGCCTCAAGCACGATCCCTTCAACGCCATCATCGCGCCGCGGCCGATCGGCTGGATCTCCTCCCGTGACGCCAAGGGCCACGTCAACCTCGCGCCTTACAGCTTCTTCAACGCCTTCTGCTACGTGCCGCCGATCATCGGCTTCTCCTCCACCAACTGGAAGGACACGGTGGAGAACATCCAGCAGACCGGCGAATTCGTCTGGAATCTCGCCACGATGGACCTTGCCAAGCACATGAATGCGACCGCTGCGCATGTCGCGCCCGAGGTCGACGAGTTCAAGGTCGCGGGCCTCACCGCGGTGCCCGGCAAGCTCGTCAACGTGCCGCGCGTCGGCGAGAGCCCGGTCGCCTTCGAATGCAAGGTGTCCGACATCATCCGGCTCAAGGGCGCCGACGGCAAGGAGGCCGACGCCTGGCTGACGCTGGGTGAGGTCGTCGCGGTCCACATCGACAAGGCCATGATCAAGGACGGCGTCTACCAGACCGCCGCCGCCCGCCCGATCGTCCGCGCCGGCCGCCGCGGCGATTATTTCGAGATCAAGCCCGAAAACATGTTCGAGATGGTGCGGCCGGATTAAGGCCGCCGCTTCGCTCTCCACGCCGTCATTCCGGGGCGCGCCGTCAGGCGCGAGCCCGGAATCCATTTATCGACAAACATTGCGGCGCGATGGATTCTCAGGTGCGCAATTGCGCACCAGAGCTCACGCTTCGCGTGCCCCGGAACGACGTGGGGAGACATCTAGCCCCATTCCCCTCCCGGAACTGCTCGCGCACCCTGGCCGTTATGGTCCGGGGCCCGCCCGGCCGCGTCAATTTTGCAGGCGAGATGTTCGCCTCCGCCAGCCAGTTTCCGCTAAAATGCCCGATAACCGCGCCGATGCACGAGGTCAGCCATGAGCTTCCGCCGCGACAACATCACGAAGCCGATCTTCTCCTGGGCGCGCGGCGTGCTGCCGGCGATGTCCGACACCGAGCGCGAGGCGCTGGAGGCGGGCGACGTCTGGTGGGACGCCGATCTCTTCACCGGCAATCCCGACTGGTCGAAGCTGCTGAAAATTGCGCCAGCCAAATTGACCGAGGAGGAGCGGGCTTTCCTCAACGGGCCCGTCGACGAGCTCTGCGCCATGCTCGACGAGTGGAAGATCTTTTGGGAATGGCGCGACCTGCCGCAGGACGTCTGGCACTTCGTCAAGCGCGAGAAATTCTTCGGCATGATCATTCCGAAGGAATTCGGCGGTCTCGGCTTCTCGCCCTACGCCCATTCGGAAGTGGTGCGCAAGATCTCGACCCGCTCGATCGCGGCCGCCGTCACCGTGATGGTGCCGAACTCGCTCGGCCCCGGCGAGCTCCTGATGCGCTTCGGCACAAAGGAGCAGCAGGAACGCTGGCTGCCGCGCCTCGCCGATGGCCGCGACATTCCCTGCTTCGGCCTCACCAGCCCGGAAGCCGGCTCCGATGCCGCCTCGATGATCGACAGCGGCGTCATCTGCAAGGGAGAGTTCGACGGCCGCGAGGTCATCGGGCTGAGGCTCAACTGGCACAAGCGCTACATCACGCTCGGGCCCGTCGCGACGCTGCTCGGCCTTGCCTTCAAGGCCTATGATCCCGAGCATCTCGTCGGCGATCAGGAAGAGCTCGGCATTACCGTGGCGCTGATCCCGACCGATCTGCCCGGCGTCGAAATCGGCCACCGCCATCTGCCGTCGATGCAGGTGTTCCAGAACGGGCCGAACCGGGGACGTGACGTCTTTATCCCCCTGGATTACGTCATCGGCGGCAAGGAGCGGCTGGGGCAGGGCTGGAAGATGCTGATGACCGCGCTTGCCGCCGGCCGCGGCATCTCGCTGCCGTCACTCTCTGCCGCGGGGGCCGCTTACGCGGCGCGCACCACCGGCGCTTATGCTCGGATCCGCGAGCAGTTCGGCATCTCCATCTCGAAATTCGAAGGCGTGGAAGAGCCGCTCGCGCGCATCGTGGCGACCGCTTACCAGCTCGATGCGGCGCGCCGGCTGACCTGCGCGGCGCTGAATGCCGGGGTGCATCCCGCCGTCATCTCCGGCATCATGAAGCTGCACGCGACCGAGCGGATGCGCACCGCGATCGACGACGCCATGGACATCCACGGCGGCAAGGCCGTGATCGACGGTCCGCAAAATTATCTCGGCAATCTGCACCGCGCCGTGCCGGTCGGGATTACGGTCGAAGGTGCCAACATCCTGACGCGCAATCTCATCGTGTTCGGGCAGGGGGCGATCCGCGCGCATCCTTATCTGCTCGACGAGATGAACGCGCTCGCGGACACCGATCGCGAGCGTGGGCTGACTGCATTCGACAAGGCGTTCTGGAAACATGTCGGGCATAGTTTCCAGACGCTATTCCGTGCCTTCGGTCGAAGCTGGACTTTTGGCGCCTTCGCGATGGCGCCTGACGCCGGCGACGCCACGCCGTTCTACCGCCAGCTCTCGCGCTATTCGGCGGCCTTTGCGCTCTGCGCCGACATGGCGCTCCTGACGCTCGGCGGCGCGCTCAAGCGCAAGGAGATGCTGTCGGCGCGCTTCGGTGACATCCTGTCCGAGCTGTATCTGCTCTCCGCCGCGCTGAAGCGCTGGCAGGACGAAGGTCGGCAGAAGGAGGACTTTGCCGCGCTGGAATGGTGCATGGCGAGCGGCTTCAGGACGATCGAGAACCGGCTCGCCGAAATCCTCGCCAACCTGCCGAACCGCTTCGTCGCCGGCTTCCTCAAGCTCGTCGTCCAGCCGTTCGGCGCGCGCGTGCTCGGCCCGTCCGACCGCGTCGTGCACCAGTGCGCTGCCATCGTGCTGGAGCCGTCGGCGGCGCGCGAGCGCCTGACGCCGGATCTGGCCCATGTCGACGACGACGGCGGCTTTGCCCGGCTGGAGCGTGCGTTCAAGCTGGTCGTGGGCACCGATGCGATCGCCAAGCGCATGCGCGCGGCGCATATCCGCGACTGGAAGGAAGCCGTCACCAAGGGTGTCATCACGCAGGCCGAGGGCGAGCAACTGGCCGCTGCTCATAGCGCCGTCACCGAAGTGATCGAGGTCGACGATTTTGCGCCGGAAGCGCTGTCGCCGATTTACAAGAAAACCGTCAATGTGCATCAGTTCTTCCAGGAACTCGGTGACCAGAGGGCGGCGAGCTGATGGCACGACCGGTATTCATCGTCGACGGCAGCCGGACGCCGTTTCTGAAGGCGCGTTCGGGCCCCGGCCCGTTCACGCCGGTCGATCTCGCCGTGCAATGCGGCCGGCCGCTACTGGCGCGCCAGCCGTTTTCGCCCGACAGCTTCGACCAGGTCATCCTCGGCTGCGTCAACGTGATCGCGGACGAGATGAATCCGGCCCGCGTCGCGGCGCTCCGGCTCGGCATGGGCGAGGACATGGTCGCCTTCACGGTGCAGATCAATTGCGGTTCGGGCATGCAGTCGATCGACACGGCCTACCGCTATATCCGTGAAGGCCATGCCGACATGATCCTTGCCGGCGGCTCCGAGGCGCTGAGCCACGCGCCGCTGGTCTGGCCGAATTCCGGCGTGCGCTGGTTCGCCGGCCTCGCCACCGCCAAGGGCGTGGCCGCCAAGCTCGCCGCGGCTTTCAAGCTGCGCCCGCGCGATCTCAAGCCGATCATCGGCCTCGAGCGCGGGCTGACCGATCCCGTCACCGACCTCAACATGGGCCAGACTGCCGAGGTCGTCGGCCATCTCTTCGGGATCACGCGCGCGCAGTCCGACGCCTATGCTGCCGAGAGCCATCGCCGGCTCGCGCACGCGCAAGGCGCGGGATATCTCAAGGGCGAGGTCGAAACTGCGTTCTCGCGCGATGGCAAGTTCTTCGACCATGACGACGGCGTGCGGCCGGATTCCACGGCGGAGACGCTGGCAAAGCTGAAGCCGGTGTTCGAGCGCCCCTGGGGCCAGGTCACCGCCGGCAATTCCTCGCAGATCACCGACGGCGCCTCCTGGGTGATCCTCGCCTCCGATGCCGCGGTCGCCAAGTACAAGCTCACGCCGAAAGCCGCGATCGTCGACAGTCACTGGGCCGCGCTCGACCCTGCTATCATGGGGCTCGGTCCGGTGATGTCGGCAACACCACTGCTCCAGCGCAACGGCCTTACCATCAAGGATGTCGAGACCTGGGAGCTGAACGAGGCTTTCGCCACCCAGGTGCTGGGCTGTCTCGCGGCCTGGAACGACGACAAATTCTGCCGTGAGATCCTTGGTCTCGACGGCGCGGCCGGCGAGATCGACCGTGACAAGCTCAACGTCGATGGCGGGGCGATTTCGCTGGGCCATCCCGTCGGCACCTCCGGCAACCGTATCGTGCTGCATCTCGTCAATGCGATGAAGCGGCTCGGCACGCGGCGGGGCGTCGCCACCGAATGCATCGGTGGCGGGCTCGGCGGCGCCATGCTGATCGAGGCGGTGTGACCATGGATTCCAAGATCATGACCGCGCTCGGCGACCGCGTCCTGGAACTGGGGCCCAAGCCCGCGCCGGACAGTCCGTACAAGCATTTCAAGCTCACCCGCGATGAAGACGGCGTCGCCTGGCTGCTGTTCGACCGCGCCGATGCCAGCGCCAATACGCTCTCGTCCGACGTGATGGAGGAGTTCGACGCCGCGCTCGCGGCGATCGAGACCGAGCGTCCGGCCGGCCTCGTGATCCGCTCCGCAAAGCCGTCCGGCTTCATCGCGGGCGCCGACGTCAACGAATTCCGCGGCGCGTCCGACCCGGAGGTGGTGGAGACCCGTATCCGGGCCGCGCATGCGGTGGTCGATCATCTCGAAGCGCTCAAATTGCCGACGGTCGCGGTCATCCACGGCTTCTGTCTCGGCGGCGGGCTCGAGGTTGCGCTGGCCTGCCAGTCGCGCGTCGCCGTCGACGGCGCGCGCTTCGGCTTCCCGGAGGTGATGCTCGGCCTGCATCCCGGTCTCGGCGGCACCGCGCGGCTTACCGCGCTGGTCAACCCGACCCAGTCGATGGCCTTGATGCTGACCGGCCGCACCATCGATGCGCGACGGGCCAAGGCGATCGGCCTCGTCGATACCGTCACGCAGGAGCGCCATGTCCGGGGCGCGGTGAAGGATGCGCTGTTCGGCCGGATGAAGCGGGCGCGCGCTGGCTTCCTGACTCACGCGACGAACTTCGGCCCGGTCCGCGGGCTGCTCGCAAAGCGCATGCGCTCGGAGGCGGCGAAGGCCGCGTCTCGCGAGCACTATCCCGCACCCTATGCGCTGATCGACCTCTGGGAAACCCATGGCGGCGGCAAGGCCGCGATGCTGAAGGCGGAGCAGGCGTCCTTCGCCAAGCTGATGGTGACGCCGACCGCGCAGAATCTGATCCGCGTCTTCTTCCTGCGCGAGCAGATGAAGAAGGCGGCAGGCTCCGGCAACTCGATCAAGCATGTCCACGTCATCGGCGCGGGCGCCATGGGCGGCGATATCGCGGCTTGGATAGCCGGGCAGGGCTTTCGCGTCTCGCTCGCCGACATGAAGGCCGAGCCGATCGCGGGCGCGGTGAAGCGCGCCGCCGAGCTCTACGGCAAGATCATCCGCAAGCCGGCCGAGGTGCGCGACGCGCTCGATCGCCTCATCCCCGACATGGACGGGGAGGGGGTGCGCAACGCCGATCTCATCATCGAGGCGGTCCCGGAAAAGCTCGAGCTCAAGCAGAAGGTCTATGCCGGGATCGAGCCGCGCATGAAGCCGGGCGCGATCCTTGCGACCAACACGTCGAGCATTCCGCTGCAAGATTTGCGCACTACGCTCGCGCGGCCGGAGCGCCTGGTCGGCCTGCATTTCTTCAATCCGGTATCGCGGCTGCAATTGGTCGAGGTCGTCAGCCACGACGGCAACGACGCGCAGACGCTGAAGGACGCACTTGCTTTCGTCGGTGCGATCGACCGCCTGCCATTGTCTGTGAAGAGCTCGCCCGGCTTCCTCGTCAACCGCGCGCTGACGCCCTACATGCTGGAAGCCATGGTGATGCTGGACGAGAAGATCGACCAGCGCCTGATCGACGCCGCAGCCGAGCAGTTCGGCATGCCGATGGGGCCGATCGAGCTCGCCGACCAGGTCGGGCTCGACATCTGCCTCGACGTCGGGGACATGCTGCGGACGAAGTTCGGCGACCTGCTGCCGCCGACGCCCGCCTGGCTGCGCGACAAGGTCGCCAGGGGCGAGCTCGGCCGCAAGACCGGCAAGGGCTTCTACACCTGGAAGGACGGCAAGGCAGAGAAGGCGCCGCTCCCCGAGACCGGTCCGCGCGTCACCGACCAGATGATCGACCGCCTGGTGCTGCCAATGTCCAACGTCTGCGTTGCGGCGCTTCGCGAAGGCATCGTCGCTGATGCCGATGCTGTCGACGGCGCCATGATCTTCGGCACCGATTATGCACCGTTCCGCGGCGGTCCGCTGAACTATGCGCGCACGCGCGGCGTGGAGAATGTCGTGTCCACCTTGCGCGGGCTCGCCGAGAGGTTCGGCGGACGTTTTGCGCCGGATGCGGGCTGGGACGGTTTGCGATAGGGAGCCGTCGGCAAAAGATGCTATCATGGGTGGTAGAGCCCAGGGAGCATCGCCGATGCCGACGATCCCGTTCTTCAAGCACGCGACCCCGCGCGAGATCATCATCACGCGGCTGTGCTGCGGGGCCGACGTCGTGGTGATCCTGTGTTGCGCAGGCTATCTCGTCGGGACTTATCCCGCGGCGGGATTGCGTTGGCCGTGGCTGATCGCGGCGCTCCTGGCCGGGTATTTCCTCGCTGACCTGTTTTCCGGGCTGGTGCATTGGGTGGTCGACACCTGGCTCGACGAGGGGATGCTCGGCCGCGGCATCGCGATCACGCGCGAGCATCACACCCATCCCGGCCACGTCCTGTTCTACGACTTCCTCGACCAGGCATCGCTCGGTGCGGCACCGAGCGCCGTAGTGGTCGGAATTGCGGCCGCCGTCACGGCGTCGTTTCCGGTTTCCACGTTCACTTATGCGCTGATGATCGTCTGGTTCGTGATCGCGATCTGCATGCTGTTTGGCATGAGCTTTCACAATCTCGCGCACTGGTCACACCGCCCGCCGCTCCTGCGCATCGCGCAACGGCTGCATCTGGTCTGCTCACCCGAGCATCATTGGCGTCATCACCATGACCACACCATCCGCTATTGTGTCATCAATGGATGGGCCAACTATCCCTGCGACCGTCTCCGGATTTGGAGCAGGCTGGAACGGCTGGTGACGGCGGTGACCGGACGCGCGCCGCGGGCTGACGATGCGGAGTGGCAACGCAGACTGAACGATGCCGGCGGCCTCGTTGGGGCGCCGTGGCCAATTGGATAGCGCAAGCTTGTCTCGTGTCGATGTTGCGCAAGGCGCCGCGGCTTTGTATCGAGAGCTGAGAGCCGCGGGAGACCAGCCATATGACCGATACGCAAATCCACGCCCCTGACAGCTCAGGCACCGGGCCAGGCGGCGATCTCTGTATCCGCACGCTGGCGATGCCTGCCGACACCAACGCCAATGGCGACATCTTCGGCGGCTGGCTGCTGAGCCAGATGGATGTCGGCGGCGGCGTGTTTGCGTCAAAGGTCGCGAAATCGCGGACCGTGACGGTCGCGATCGAGGCGATGAACTTTCGCAAAGCCGTCTATGTCGGCGATCTCGTGTCGGTCTACGCCAACATCGTGCGCGTGGGCCGCACCTCGCTCACCGTGCATCTGGAAGCGTGGGCGCTGCGTCGCGGGGAGGAGCATCCTTTCCTCGTCACCGACGGCAACTTCACCTACGTCTCGATCGACGAACACGGTCGCCCGCAGGCGGTTCGTCCGGCCGACGCAACCATCGCGACGTAACGACGTGCCTCATTGATATTGCATCGTCCGCTTCGTGAATGATGACCGATCACGTGTTCCTGCGTCGCGGCTTCGCCAAGAACCAGTCAAGAACCAGTCATAAAACGGATGAGGTCACGGCGTACTCAATTGCGTGTCGATTCGAGGTGGAAACGGCCTCAAATGCCCTGGGAACCTTTGGGCAGGAGCACCGTTATTTGCCCGCACTGAGGAATCCACGGACTATGCCGGACAGCTACATCATCGAAGTCGATTCGCAGACCGCAGGTATCGTCGTTCGTTCTTCCGGAGGCTACTGCTTCTTCGCCTCGTCCCACCGATTCAACCGTCTCGAAGGCCAGCTTTTCCGCAACGCGCGTGAAGCCGAGCGCGCCGCGCGCAAGCTGGTGAACGGAGATGTGAAGGAAGCGGCGTAAGCGCCCGCCGGTCGATCGGCCCGCGAAATGTGGGCGGAATTTTTTGCCGCCCTTGATACTGCCTTCCCCTGCGGGAGAAGGTGGCGCGAAGCGCCAGATGAGGGGGTCTATCGGTGAATTCAAAACCTAAGAGACTAACTCGCTGAGGCAACCTCTCACCCGTCTCGCCGATGTCGCGGCGAGCCGCCCTCTCCCACAAGGGGAGAGGGGCAAGAGCGTCATCACAACTTCGTTGCAGCTCGCGACAGCAGCTTCCACTCGTCGCCTTGCTTCTGCCAGTTCATCAGGATGTGAAGATTGGTGGATACCTTCTTTCCGTCGGCCGCCATCTCCTGCTCGCCCAGCCAGTGGAAGCGCACGATCGCGGCGGGGCCGACGACCTTGATGGTCGGATCCTTGTACTCGATCGACAGGAATTTGGATTTGCCGTCGGTGGCGTTGGCAATGAACGTCGCCTTGTCCTCGACCTTGCCGCTGGAATGGCTGTAGCTGAGATCGTCCCAGCACAGCGCGCCGAGCGCCTTCGGGTCAGCCGCGATCTGGGCGAGACGGAAGGCCTCGACCTTCTTCGCCACCGCCTCTTCGTCTGCCGAGGCGGCGAGCGCCGGTGCGGTGAGCGCAAGCGCGGAGACGGCAAGAGTCGAAAGAGCAAGGTCGCGTCGGTTGATCATCGTTTCCTCCTTTTTGATCTTGCAAGGAGTGTTGCAGTCGCGCGCGACTTTGTCGAGTGCTGCATTGTCGTCATGTGGATGCGCCATTGCGCGCTCGAGCCCGTATTGATACGCCTTTCGCATTGATGCGCCGCGGTTTTGGGAAAGTAGGGAAATGATCGAAGCAATCGGCAGGGCATTGTTGTTCGACATCGACGGCACGCTCGCCAACACCGACCCGCTGCATCTCGAGGCCTTCAACCAGGTGCTCGGGCCCCGCGGCCATGTGTTCGACCACGCGCGCTTCTCCAGGGAGCTGCAAGGCTTCGCCAACGTATCGATCGGCGACCGCTTTCTGCCCGACGAAACGCCGGAGCGGCGCGCCGCGATCCTCGCCGAGAAGGAAGCGATCTTCCGTGACCTCGTGGCAGGGCAGATCGAACCGTTGCCGGGGCTGATGGCATTGCTCGACCGCGCAGACGCGGCCGGCGTTCCCATGGTTGCCGTGACCAATGCGCCGCGTCTCAACGCCGAGCTGCTGCTGTCGGGCCTCGGCATCACCGCGCGGTTCAAGGCGATCGTGATCGGCGACGAGCTGCCGCACGGCAAGCCGCATCCGCTGCCCTATCAGGAGGGGTTGCGCTTCGTCGGAGCCAGTGCGGCGGCTTCGGTTGCGTTCGAGGATTCCCGCTCCGGCGTGCAATCGGCCGCCGCCGCCGGCATTCCGACGATCGGAATCCGGACCAGCCTCAGCCACGCCGACCTTGTCGGTGCCGGCGCAATTGCCTCTGCGAGCGCGTTCGACGATCCGGACCTGCTCGTGCGCCTTGCCGCCGCGATGGCATGGTGAGCCCACCTCATCCGTTAACCGTGATCGAGGCGCGCATTGACCGCCGCTGCGAACCGCCGCACCATGCCGCTTCCTGATTTGAGGCCCTTGCCGTGACCGGACTGACCCATCGCCAAGCCGAAATCCTCAACATCGCGCGCGCCTCGGGCCGCGTCATGGTCGAGGAGCTCGCGCGCCGCTTCGAGGTCTCGGCGCAGACCATCCGAAAAGATCTCAACGACCTCTGCGAGCGGCGCTCGCTGACCCGCATCCATGGCGGCGCCATCATCGCCTCCGGCGTCGAGAACCTCGCCTATGAGGCGCGCCGCTTCGTCGCCGCCGACGAGAAGAAGGCGATCGGAGCTGCCGCCGCATCCCTGATCCCGAACGGGTGCTCGCTCTTCATCAATATCGGCACCACGACGGAGGAGGTCGCGAGCGCGCTCACCTCGCATGAGGATCTCCTCGTCATCACCAACAATCTCAACGTCGCGATGCTGCTCTACCGCCACCCCCGCATCGAGGTCGTGGTTGCCGGCGGCACGGTGCGGCGCGCCGACGGCGCCGTGGTCGGCTCGACCGCGACGCAGCTGATCGGCCAGTTCAAGGTCGACTACGCCATCATCGGCGCATCCGCGATCGACGAGGAGGGCGCGCTGCTCGACTTCGACTATCGCGAGGTGCAGGTCGCACAGGCCATCATCGCCAACGCCCGCAGCGTCATGCTGGTCGCCGATTCCACCAAGCTGCGTCGCAGCGCGCCGGTGCGCATCGCCCACATCACGCAGATCCAGACCTTCGTCACCGACCAGGAGCTTCCCGAGCGCCTCGCCACCATCTGCCACAGCAAGGGCATCGAGGTGATGGCGGCGATGCCGAAGGGCGCGGATATCGACGATGCGCCGGCAGATAGCCAGGATGCCGCACCGGAGGCCGCGCCGGTGGTGCGTCTGCGATAAGACTAGGCGTCGCCCCACGGATTGTGCAGCGCCACGCCAGTGGGTTCGAAATCCGCGACATTGCGCGTCACGACGGTCAAGCCGTGAACAAGCGCGGTCGCTGCAATCAGGGCATCGCGTTCAGCCCAAGGATTGGGAACGTGAAGTTGCGCGCAGCACTGCGCGACCGCCGTATCGATGGCCAGAATCCGCTCTTCGAAGCGGGCCAGGACGTAATCGTCGATCCAGGCTCGCAGGATAGCACCTTGAACTGCGTCTTTCCGCTCGATCAGTCGCGCCCCGAGTTCAATTTCAAGAATCGAGATGGCGGACATGAAGAAATGTGCCGCGGGCACTGCATTGGCCCAGGCGAGAACGTTGCGATCAGCCTTGTCCGGCCGCCTCAGTTCGGAAATGACATTGGTGTCCAGCAGAAACATCAGTCGAGATCGGCGGGCCTGGAGATGCCGCCCTCGATGCGAGGCGGATCGAAATCGAAGTCCGCGTTCCCCTGAGCCAGAGCTTCGGCGAGGCTCATATGCCCGCCGCTCAGGCGCAGATAGTCTTCGATGGTTAGCAGGACATGGGCCGGGCGGCCGCGATCCGTAATGAAGACCGGGCCCTGCCAGGCAGCCTTCTTGGCTCCGCCGGTATCCTGGTTGAATTCTCGGCTGGTCAGAGTCGTCACCATCGTCAGTGCGTCCTTCGCCGTAGCAATGTCTCCAGCCCAGAATATGTAGTTATGTTGCTACATTCAAGGCGGACGGTGGCGTTCGGGGTATGGCTTGGCCGTCTCTTGGGCAGTCTGCCGCCAAATTTGCCCGTTCTTCGGCCGATTTCTTCGGCTTATGGACGTGGAAAAAGTTCCGCTTTCGCTTCTTTTCGCCTCTCTTTCATCTTGCTTTCGTTTTTCGGTGTGATCTAATCAAAAACGAAAGTAGCCGACCGAAGGAACGGGCGGCCGTCAGGGGAAGCGTCTGTTGGAGCGTATCTTCGACCTCGCCATCATCGGAGGCGGTGTTAATGGCTGCGGCATCGCGCGGGACGCGGTGGGTCGCGGTAACACTGTCTTCCTGTGCGAAATGAACGATCTGGCGAGCGGGACGTCGTCCTGGTCGACCAAGCTGGTGCATGGCGGCCTGCGCTATCTCGAATATTACGAGTTTCGCCTGGTCCGCGAGGCGCTGATCGAGCGCGAGATCCTCTGGGGCATCGCGCCCCACATCATCCGCCCCTTGCGTTTCGTTTTGCCGCATCACGCTGGCTTACGCCCGGCCTGGCTGCTGCGCCTCGGCCTCTTCCTCTATGATCACATTGGCGGCCGGCATCTGCTGCCCGCGACCCGCTCGGTTGATCTCGGGCGTGACGAGGTCGGCAAGCCGCTGATCCCGAACCGCTACACCCGCGCCTTCGAATATTCGGATTGCTTCGTCGACGATGCCCGCCTCGTCGTGCTCAACGCACGCGATGCCGCCGACAAGGGCGCCGAGATCCGTACCCGCACCCGCGCCACCGAGATCCGCCAGGCCGATGGCCTCTGGACCGTCGGCATGGTCAACACGCTGACCGGCGAGCGCTCGCAGATCCAGGCGAAGGCGCTGGTCAATGCTGGCGGCCCCTGGGTCGAGGACGTGCTCGGCCGCGGCGCGGGCGTCAACGCCAAGGCCAAGGTGCGGCTGGTGCAGGGCTCGCACATCGTGGTCCGAAAGCTCTACGACCACGACCGTGCCTACATGTTCCAGAATGCCGACGGGCGCATCATCTTCGTGATCCCGTATCAAGATGATTTCACGCTGATCGGCACCACGGACCGCGACTATGACGGCGATCCCGCCAAGGTGAAGGCGACGCCCGAGGAGATCCAGTATCTCTGCACGGCGGCGAGCGAATATCTGGCCAAGCCGGTGACGCCGGACGATGTGGTCTGGACCTATTCGGGCGTGCGACCGCTCTATGATGACGGTGCCAGCGAGGCCAAGGCTGCGACGCGCGACTACGTGTTCGAGCTCGACACGCCCGGCGGGGCGCCACTGCTGTCGATCTATGGCGGCAAGATCACGACCTATCGCCGCCTCGCCGAGGAGGCGCTGGAGCGGCTCGCGCCTTACTTGCGCAGCGCGAAGGCGCGCGAGGGCTGGACCGGCAAATGGCCGCTGCCCGGCGGCGACATGAACGTGTCCGACATCGACGGCCTGATCGCCGAACTTCAGCGGGGCTATCCTTTCCTCAGCCATGAGCATGCGCGGCGTCTCGCCCGCGCCTATGGCACAAGGGCCGCCAAGCTGCTCGGGGATGCCAAGGCAGCCGCCGATCTCGGCCAGTCCTTTGGTGCGACGCTCACCGAGCGCGAGGTCCGCTATCTCATCGCCCATGAATGGGCCGTGACCGCCGAGGACGTGGTCTGGCGCCGTTCCAAGCTTGGCCTGCGACTATCTGCCGACGAGATCGCCGTGCTCGACGACTGGATCAGGAGCCACGCGGTGTCGCAAAGTCCCCTGCTGGAAGCGGGAGGACGCTCATGACCGTGACACTCGACCACGTGACCCGGACCGTCGAGGGTGTCGAGCACATCCGCGACGTCTCGCTGACGCTCGAGAGCGGCACGTTGAACGTGCTGCTCGGGCCGACGCTGTCGGGCAAGACCTCGATCATGCGGCTGCTCGCCGGCCTCGACAAGCCGTCCAGTGGCAAGGTGGTGGTGAATGGCAAGGACGTCACCGGCGCCGACGTGCGCCAGCGTTCGGTCGCCATGGTCTACCAGCAGTTCATCAACTACCCCTCGCTCACGGTTTACGAGAACATCGCGTCGCCCCTGCGCGTGCAGGGCAAGCCGCGCGACGAGATCGAGGCGCGGGTGGCGGAGGCCGCAAAGCTGCTGCGGCTCGAGCCGTTCCTGAAGCGCACCCCGCTGCAACTTTCCGGCGGCCAGCAGCAGCGCACCGCGATCGCGCGCGCGCTCGTCAAGGGCGCCGACCTCGTGCTGCTCGACGAGCCGCTCGCCAATCTCGACTACAAGCTTCGCGAGGAACTGCGCGCCGAGCTGCCGCGGATCTTCGAGGCCTCGGGCGCGATCTTCGTCTATGCCACCACCGAGCCGACCGAGGCGCTGCTGCTCGGCGGCAACACGGTCTGCATGTGGGAGGGACAGGCGCTGCAGATGGGCGAGACCGCCAACGTCTATCGCCGGCCGCAGACGCTGCGGGTCGCCCAGGTGTTTTCCGACCCGCCGCTCAACCTGGTCGGCATCGAGAAGAAGAACGGCTCCGTGCAATATGCCGGCGGTACGGCATCGCCCGCCTCCGGTCTCTATTCGAGCCTTGCCGACGGCGCCTATCGCGTCGGCTTCCGAGCGCATCAGCTTGCGCTCGCCAATGGCGAGGCCGATCGTCACGCCTTCCACGCCACTGTTACGGTGACCGAGATCACCGGTTCGGAGAGTTTCGTGCATCTGACCCGCGACGGATCGAACTGGGTGGCGGTGCTGCACGGCGTGCACGAGTTCGAGCCCGGCCAGACGCTCGATGCCGTGCTAGATCCCAACGACCTCTTTGTGTTCGACGCGGCTGACCGCCTGGTCGCCGCGCCGGGCTCCTAAGGGGGAGGTGCGCCATGGCCCGCATTGACCTCGTCGATCTCGCGCATTCCTACGGCGGCAATGATGCGCCGCAGGAAAGCTTTGCGCTGAAGCCTGTGACCATGACCTGGCGGCAGGGCGGCGCCTATGCGCTGCTGGGCCCCTCCGGCTGCGGCAAGACCACACTGCTCAACGTCATCTCCGGCATCATCACGCCGTCGCGCGGGAAAATCCTGTTCGACGGCAAGGACATCACGCCGCTGTCAACCCAGAAGCGCAACATCGCCCAGGTGTTCCAGTTTCCGGTGATCTACGACACCATGACGGTCGGACAGAATTTGGCGTTCCCGCTGAAGAACCGCGGCGTGCCGCAGGCGGATATCGACCGGCGCGTCGCCGAGATCGGCCGTCTGCTCGACCTCGAACCCTACCTCAACCGCAAGGCGACGCGTCTCACGGCGGATGCCAAGCAGAAGATCTCGCTCGGCCGGGGCCTCGTGCGCAACGACGTCGCCGCGGTGCTGTTCGACGAGCCGCTGACGGTGATCGATCCCGAGCTGAAATGGCAGCTCCGCTCGAAGCTGAAGGCGCTGCATCGCGAGCTCGACCTCACGATGATCTACGTCACCCACGACCAGACCGAGGCGCTGACCTTCGCCGACACCGTCGTCGTCATGCATGACGGCCGCGTCGTGCAGAGCGGCACCCCGGCCGAGCTGTTCGACAAGCCGGCGCACACCTTCGTCGGCTATTTCATCGGCTCGCCCGGCATGAACATCCTGCCGGCGGAGGTGAGGGGACGCGAGGCCATCGTCGGCGGCCACGTCATCGCGCTCGACCGTGCTTACGACAATCTGCCTGCCGGCGCCAAGATCGAGATCGGCGTCCGCCCCGAATTCGTCGAGGTCGTCGCGCCCGCGCCGGGCCTGCTCACGGCGAAGATCGAGCGCCTCGACGATCTCGGCCGCATCCGTTTCGCGCGCGCGCGCTTCGGCGATGCCAAGCTCGCGGCGCGTGCGCCGGCGGGCTTTACCAGTCCGGACGGCATGGCCGGACTGAAATTCGATCCGTCGCACGTCCACGTCTATGCCGACAGCCTTCTGGTGGAGGGAGCCGCCTGATGGACAAGACCGTCAACCAAAAAGCCTGGTTCCTGGTGCTGCCGGTGTTCCTGGTCGTCGCCTTCTCGGCGGTGCTGCCGCTGATGACGGTGGTGAACTATTCGATGCAGGACACCTTCGGCAACAACCAGTTCTTCTGGAACGGCGTCGGCTGGTTCAAGGAATTGCTCGATCCCTCGACCGATCTGGGCGGCCGCTTCCTCGCCTCGCTCGGCCGTAACCTGTTCTTCTCGATGGTGATCCTCGCCATCGAGGTGCCGCTCGGCATCGTCGTCGCTTTGTCGATGCCGCGCCAGGGCTGGACGGTGGCGGCCTGCCTCGTCATCCTCGCGCTGCCGCTGCTGATTCCGTGGAACGTTGTCGGCACGATCTGGCAGATCTTTGGCCGTCCCGACATCGGCCTGCTCGGCTATGTGCTGAATGCCGCGGGCATCGACTACAATTACGTCTCCAACGACATCGACGCCTGGGTCACCGTCATCGTGATGGACGTCTGGCACTGGACCAGCCTCGTCGCGCTGCTGTGCTATGCCGGCCTGAAGTCGATCCCGGAAGCCTATTACCAGGCCGCCCAGATCGACGGCGCCTCGCGCTGGGCCGTGTTCAAGGCGATCCAGCTGCCGAAGATGAACCGCGTGCTGCTGATCGCGGTGCTGCTGCGCTTCATGGACAGCTTCATGATCTACACCGAGCCGTTCGTCGTCACCGGCGGCGGCCCCGGGAATTCCACCACCTTCGTGTCGATCGAGCTCGTCAAGATCGCGCTCGGCCAGTTCGACCTCGGCAAGGCCGCGGCGCTGTCGCTGGTCTACAACCTGATCATCCTGATCGTCTGCTGGATCTTCTACACCGTCATGACCAATGCGGGCGCCGAGCGGAAGCCCCAGGAAGGAGCCGCGTGATGCACTCGATTCCCGGCCGCCGCCTCATCATGGGGCTGTTCCTGATCTTCCTGCTGCTGCCGATCTACTGGCTCGTCAACATGAGCTTCAAGACCAACGCCGAGATCGTCTCGACGATGACGCTGTGGCCGCACACGCCGACGCTGCAGCACTACAAGCGCATCTTCACCGACGAGAGCTGGTATTCCGGCTACATCAACTCGCTGGAATACGTCGTCCTCAATACCATCATCTCGATCTCGGTGGCGCTGCCGGCGGCCTATGCGTTCTCGCGCTACCGCTTCCTCGGCGACAAGCACCTGTTCTTCTGGCTGCTGTCGAACCGCATGGCGCCGGCCGCGGTCTATGCGCTGCCGTTCTTCAACCTCTATTCGGCGATCGGCCTGTTCGATACGCCCTGGGCCGTTGCGCTCGCGCACTGCATCTTCAACGTGCCGCTGGCGGTGTGGATCCTCGAAGGCTTCGTGTCCGGCGTGCCGCGCGAGATCGATGAAACGGCATTCCTGGACGGCTATTCCTTCCCGCGCTTCTTCATCAAGATCCTGGTGCCGCTGATCGCGAGCGGCATCGGCGTCGCCGCCTTCTTCTGCTTCATGTTCTCCTGGGTCGAGCTGCTGCTCGCGCGCACGCTGACCTCGGTCTCGGCCAAGCCGATCGCCGCGATCATGACGCGCACGGTGTCGGCGTCGGGCATGGATTGGGGCCTGTTGGCCGCCGCCGGCGTGCTCACCATCATCCCGGGCGCGCTCGTGATCTGGTTCGTCCGCAATTACATCGCGAGCGGTTTCGCGCTCGGTCGGGTCTAGGGAGGCATCAATGGAAACCATCGCATGGATGGCCTGGACGCCGCCGACGGCGATCTTCTTCGCCGCGCTCGCCTGCACGCTCGCCGTGATGACGTGGCTTGCGGCGGTCTATCCCGAGGCCGAGCGCGTCGGTGTGCTGCGCATCCCGACCACGCGCGGCGATCGCCTGTTCATCTCGCTGATCTCGGCGGCCGTTATCCACCTTCTCTGGATCGGCTTCTTCGGCACCGATGCGATCGCAACGCTGCCGATCGGCGAGGACGGCGTCGAGATCTCGCGCCTGTGGCTCGCAAGTGGAATTTCGCTGGTGACGGCCGTGCTCATATTCCGCACGGTCTGAAGCTCGCGAAGGGACGGCCAGGCCCGGGGGCAATCCGGGTCTGTATAAAAGTTTGTCGCTGCAACGGAGGAACAACATGCGACAGTTTAGGAGAAGGAAAGGTCCATTGACCAAGAGCAGTTTTCTGACCATGTCCAGCGCCGCCGCGATCATCGCGGTGTCGTTCGCCGTCTCGGCGCCGGTCCGCGCCGCCGACGACGCCGTGATCCAGAAATGGATCGCGGAATTCCAGCCCTCGACGCTGTCGAAGGAAGACCAGAAGAAGGAGCTGGAGTGGTTCGCCAAGGCCGCCGAACCCTTCAAGGGCATGGAGATCAACGTCGTCTCCGAGACCATCACGACCCACGAATATGAATCGCAGACGCTGGCCAAGGCGTTCTCCGAGCTCACCGGCATCAAGCTCAAGCACGACCTCATCCAGGAAGGTGACGTCGTCGAGAAGCTGCAGACCCAGATGCAGTCCGGCAAGAACGTCTATGACGGCTGGATCAACGATTCCGACCTGATCGGCACGCATTTCCGCTACGGCCAGACCATCGTGCTGTCGGATTACATGACCGGTGAGGGCAAGGACGTCACCGATCCCATGCTCGACGTCAACGACTTCATCGGCAAGTCGTTCACGACCGGTCCGGACGGCAAGCTCTATCAGCTGCCCGACCAGCAGTTCGCGAACCTCTATTGGTTCCGCTACGACTGGTTCACCAACGCCGACTACAAGGCCAAGTTCAAGGCCAAGTATGGCTACGAGCTCGGCGTGCCCGTGAACTGGTCCGCCTATGAGGACATCGCCGAGTTCTTCACCAACGACATCAAGGAGATCAACGGCGTCAAGGTCTACGGCCATATGGACTATGGCAAGAAGGACCCCTCGCTCGGATGGCGCTTCACCGACGCCTGGCTGTCGATGGCCGGCAACGGTGACAAGGGCATTCCGAACGGTCTGCCGGTCGACGAGTGGGGCATCCGCATGGAAGGCTGCCGCCCGGTCGGCTCCTCGGTCGAACGTGGTGGCGACACCAACGGTCCGGCCGCGGTCTACTCGATCACCAAATACCTCGAGTGGCTGAAGAAGTATGCGCCGCCGCAGGCGCAGGGCATGACGTTCTCCGAAGCAGGCCCCGTCCCGGCCCAGGGCAACATCGCCCAGCAGATGTTCTGGTACACCGCCTTCACCGCCGACATGGTGAAGCCGGGCATCGCCGTGATGAACGCGGACGGTACGCCGAAATGGCGTATGGCGCCGTCGCCGCACGGTGCGTACTGGAAGGAAGGCATGAAGCTCGGCTATCAGGACGCCGGCTCCGTGACGCTGCTGAAGTCGACCCCGGCGGACCGCCGCAAGGCGGCCTGGCTCTATCTCCAGTTCATCATCTCCAAGTCGGTGAGCCTGAAGAAGAGCCATGTCGGTCTCACCTTCATCCGTGAATCCGACATCTGGGACAAGTCGTTCACCGAGCGTGCGCCCAAGCTCGGCGGCCTGATCGAGTTCTACCGCTCGCCCGCGCGCGTGCAGTGGACCCCGACCGGCAACAACGTGCCCGACTATCCGAAGCTCGCTCAGCTGTGGTGGCAGAACATCGGCGATGCGTCGTCCGGTGCGAAGACGCCGCAACAGGCGATGGATGCTCTCGCGGCGGCTCAGGACTCCGTCATGGAGCGCCTGGAGAAGTCCAACGTGCAGGGCGCCTGCGGTCCGAAGCTCCACAAGAAGGAGAAGCCGGAGTACTGGTTCGCGAAGGCCGAGAAGGACGGCACCATCGCGCCCCAGCGCAAGCTCGCCAACGAGAAGCCGAAGGGCGAGACGGTCGACTACGACACCCTGATCAAGTCGTGGCCGGCGACCCCCCCGAAGCGCGCGGAAGCCAAGTAAGCGGCGAATAGCGTCACCAAATGCGAAAGGCCGGGAGCGATCCCGGCCTTTTTTCTTAGCCTCGCCCCGCTTGCGGGGAGAGGGAGAAGATCACTCCGCCGGCTCGGCCGCCAGCGCCGGATAGTCCGTGTATCCCTTCGCGCCGCCGCCGTAAAAGGTGTTCTTGTCCCAGTCGTTCAGCGCTGCGCCCTGTTTCAGCCGCTCGACGAGGTCGGGATTGGAGATGAAGGGCTTGCCGAAGGCGATGAGGTCGGCCGCGTTCGCATCCAGCACCTTGGTGGCGAGATCGAAATCGTAGCCGTTGTTGGCGACGTAGGCGCCGGCGAAGCGCTTGCGCAAGGACGCATAGTCGAACGGGGCGAAGTCGCGCGGGCCGCCGGTGGCGCCTTCGACGACGTGGAGATAGACCAGCTTCAGCGCGCTGAGACCGTCGACGATGTGATCGAACAAAGCTTGCGGATTGCTGTCGGAGATGTCGTTGGCCGGCGTCACCGGCGAGATGCGGATGCCGGTGCGATCGGCGCCGGCCTCCGTCGCAACGGCCTTGGACACCTCGAGCATCAGCCGCGCGCGGTTTTCGATCGAGCCGCCATAGGCATCGGTGCGCTTGTTGGCGCCGTCCTTGGCGAACTGGTCGAGCAGATAACCGTTGGCGCCGTGGATTTCGACGCCGTCGAAGCCGGCCTCCAGCGCGTTCTTGGCGGCACGCTTGAAATCGTCGATGATGTCGGGAATTTCGGCAAGCTCCAGCGCGCGCGGCTCGGAGACGTCGGCGAAAGTACCGTTCACGAAGGTCTTGCCCTTGGCGCGGATCGCGCTCGGCGCCACCGGGGCCGCGCCATTCGCCTGCAGATCGACATGCGAGATGCGGCCGACATGCCAGAGCTGGATGAAGATCTTGCCGCCACGCTCATGGACCTTGTCGGTAACCTTGCGCCAGCCGGCGACCTGGTCCTTGCTGTAGATGCCGGGGGTGTCCTGGTAGCCTTGGCCCTGCTGTGAGACCTGGCTCGCTTCGGTGATCAGAAGCCCTGCGGAGGCGCGCTGGCCGTAATACTCGGCGGCGAGCGCGCCGGGTACGAATGTGCCGGGCACGGCGCGGTTGCGCGTCAGCGGCGCCATGACGAGGCGGTTGGCCAGCGTGATCGGGCCGAGCTTGTAGGTCTCAAACAATTTGGTCGAACGGCTCATTTGCGATGTTCCAGACGGTGAAAGGTCAGGAACACTTGTGCATCGCGACATCAGGCGCAAGGGCGGAGCCATACTCAAAGCGCAGGCTAGCTACGCGGCCGGGCCGCGTAGCATGATTCATGTGCAATTCCGGCTGCGGCAGGAGAATTCCACCACGCAACCGTGCGATTTGGCAAATCAGTTCGCGCCCATGAAATCGCGCTTGCCGATTTCGACGCCGTTGTGGCGCAAGATTGCGTGGGTCGTCGTGGCGTGAAAATAGAAATTCGGCAGCGAGAAGGCGCTCAGGAATTGCTGGCCCTTCATGGTGATGGATTTGTCCGGGCCGGCCGGGAAGGTGACGTCCTTGGTCTCGGCGCCCTCGAATTGCTCCGGCTTGAATGACTTCACGTAGTCGATGGTCTTCGCCAGCCGCTGCTTCAACTCCGCGAAGCTCGTCTCGGTGTCGGGCGTCGAGGGGACCTCGCTATGCGTCAGGCGGGCACAGCCCTTGGCGGCGAAATCGCTGACGAGCTGGACCTGCTTCGACAGCGGCAGCATATCCGGAAACAAGCGCGAGCCGAGCAGGACGCTGGGATCGATCTTCTTGGCCGCACAATGCGCCTCGGCTTTGGTAAGCAGCCCGGTCACGCTGTTCAGCATTTGCAAATAGGCAGGGACGACCGCGTCGTAGAAGGACATGTGATGCTCGCTTGTGAATGGGAAACCTCAGGAGAAAACCTGATCCACTCACATGGGAGGCTCATGGAAAAATACAATCGCGGGGAGGGCTTGTGCGGTGCGAAAATTCTATCGCACCACGCCCGCCGGCTGCGCCTGCGCCGTGCTGCCGCGCAGCCGTGCCAGCAGCTCGGCGGTCGGCCAGGAATCCGCGGGCAGGCCGAACTTGATCTGCATCGCCTTCACGGCGGCGCGGCTCTGCTGGCCCATCACGCCGTCGACCTTGCCGACATTGAAGCCGGCACGCACCAGGAGCTGCTGCAATTCCTTGAGCTCGTTGAACGGCAGCTGCGGGACCGGTTGGGCCGGCTTGCGCATGGGAGCTGCACCCGCAATGCGTGAGGCGAGATAGCCCGCCGTGGTCGAATAGATCAGCGAGTTATTCCACTCGGTGTAGGCCGCGAAATTCGCATAGGCCATGAAAGCCGGCCCAAAGCGTCCCATCGGCAGCAGCACGGACGCCGGCAGATTGTCGTTCGGCAGGGGACGGCCGTCGGGATAGGTGACGCCGAGTTGCGCCCAGGTCGAGCGCGGCTCCTTCACCGTGAGATCGGTCTTGTCCCACGGCAGGTTTGGCGGCACCTTGATCTCCTCAAGCCAGGGTTCGCCGCGCCGCCACTTCAAGCCGTTGGCGATGTAATTTGCGGTTGAGCCGATCACGTCGGCCGGCGAGCGCAACAGGTCGCGACGCCCGTCGCCGTCATAGTCGACGGCGTAGTTGGCGTAATGCACCGGCAGGAACTGGGTCTGCCCGAGCTCGCCGGCCCAGGAGCCGATCATCTCGTCGGGATGCAGATCGCCGCGGTCGATGATCTTCAGCGCGGCGATGGTCTCGCCCACGAACATCTCGGAGCGGCGGCAGTCATAGGCGAGCGACACCAGCGATTTCAGCGTCGGCAGATTGCCCATGTTCGCGCCGAAGTCGCTTTCCAGCCCCCAGAATGCGGCGATCACCGCCGGCGGTACGCCATATTCCTTCTCGGCGCGCGCGAACGCGCCCGCATGTTGCTTGATGTGCTGCTGGCCGTTCTGCATGCGATAGGGCGCGGCCATGCGTCCGGCGAATTCAGTGAAGAGCTGGCCGAACACGCGCTGGCCGCGGTCGCGGTTGACGATGCCCTGGTCGTAGATGAGATAAGGCGAGGCCTCCGCGATCGTCCGCTGCGACACGCCGGCCGCCACCGCTTGGCTCTTCACGTCGGCCAGGAAGCGATCGAAGCTCGCGCCATTATGACAAGAAGCCGCGCGCGGCGAGGGCACGGAGGCTCTTGGCGCGACAGGCCTGGCGGGCGGCGGCGCGAGCTGGGCGGAGGCGCTGGCGGGGCATGCGAGGAGCGCGGCGGCCGCAATCGCAAATCGGATCTGGAGCATGGGGGTTCCGGCGGGGAGGGCAGGCGTGGATTCGCCCGAAGTCTAGGTGAAGTGACGGCTCCAGACCATACTTTCCATGCCGTGCCGCTTGGCATGCGAGCGAGCCGCTGTCGCGGGGATTAGCCGAACAGCCGCATCAGCAGCGCCTTCCCGACCGGAAGTGCCCTGACGCCCCGATACGCGCGGACATATTCGCCGGCATAAAACGCTCTGATCGCATGCACGCGCGTGTCCATCCCCTCCTCAAACCGCACGGCAAATCCATCCGTGGTGCGTCGGACCACGACGGCCGCGATCGAGCGGCCGTAGATCTTGCATTCGATCGTGCTGCCGGGGAGCGGCGGATCGGGATCGATCAGCCGGGCGCCGGTGATGGAGATGTCGGCGAGCCGCGCCAGATGCGACTTGCCGGCCTGACGCAGGAGGATGGCTTCGTTGCGATCGAAGCGCTCCGCCTTGCGCTTGCGCGGTTGCTCGATGCAGACGAAGCAGACCACGGTGAGGATGAGCGCGTTGTAGAGGCTCCAGGCCAGCGCCAGTCCGCCATAGGCGATGTTCTCGCCGCGAAGGTGCAGGATGAAGGCATAGGCGATGGCGGCGAGCGTGATGAGAAGGGCGCAGCCATAGAGCCGCAGCAGCGGCCATTCGACAAATCGCCTGTCGCGGTCGCCGCCCTTCGCGGTCACCCTGAATTTATGCCCTTTCGGCTTCGTCAGACCGGTGGCGACGGCCTTGAGCACCGCGGGCGCGGCGATGAGTTGCGACACGTCCGTCATCATGGCGAGCGAACGGCCGCGCGACAGCCAGGCCATGGTGAGACCGTGCCAGACGTAGAACGGCAGGAAGAAGCGTAGCAGTTCGGTGAGGTTCGCCTGCACGGCCTTGATGCCGAACAGCAGGAACAGCCATGGCACCACGAGCCCGGCCACCTTCGAAACGTAGACTGCCGACCAGCTCATGAAGGCGTCCACAAGGGACAGTCGGTCGATGAAGGAGAGTTTAGACCCCTGCGAGAGCGGTCCGCTGCGGCCGCGGACGATCTGCATGAAGCCAAGGCACCAGCGCGCGCGCTGGGTGATGTATTCCTTCAGCCCCTTCGGCGCGAGTCCGATCGTCAGCCGCTCGTTGAGATACACCGTGGTGAGGCCGAATTCCTTCAGGCGCAACGTCACGAGATAGTCTTCCGTCACGGACTCGGTTGGAAAGCCGCCGATCTGCACCAGTCCGTCGTATCGAATGAGCGATGAGGTGCCGCAGCAGAAGGCGACACCCCAGGCGTCCTTTGCCGGCATCAGGATGTCGAAGAAGAACCGCTGCTCGTCCGGCCAGACGTCGGTTGCGGCAAGGTTGGTCTGGATTGGATCGGGATTGATGAAGTGCTGCGGTGTCTGCACCACGCCCACCGAGGCATCGTCCATCAGCGAGACGGTTCGCGCGAGGAAGTCGGGCCGCGGCACGAAGTCGGCGTCGAGGATGGCGATGAAGTCAGGCCGCTCCGATAGTGTGCCGACATGCCTGAGGGCATGGTTGATGTTGCCGGCCTTGGCGTGATGGTTGTCGCGGCGCGTGAGATAGTGACAGTTGAGCTCGCCCGACAGGCGCCGCAGCCACGGCCGGCGGCCGTCGTCGAGCACCCAGACCCGGTAATTGCCGTACTCCATTCCGGTCGCGCCGATGATCGTGCGCTCCAGGATCGATCGCTCCTCGTTGTAGGTGCAGATGAAAACGTCGATCAGCGGCGCGGCGGGATCGGTGGCGCGGCCGTCGATCCTGGACGATCCGGTACGGTCGACCGTTCGGCTCAGGAAGAACAGCGACAGCGTGACCGCGACGAGCGAGGCCACTTCCAGCAGCATGAAGGGATAGCCGATTACCGCATCGGCCGTCAGATGCGGCGGCGGAAGAGTTGCCGTGACGCGCCAATGGAGATAGCGGAGCAGGAAAACGAGTGACACGATGGCCAGCAACGAGCGCGCCTTCGTGCTGTCGCGCCGCAACAGCGGCACGATAGCCATGAAGGCGCCGAGCGTGATCAGGCCGGGTGTCAGCGCCGCCATCACGACGCGGGCTCATGCCTTGCAAACACGACGCGTCCGGTGCGACCGACGGTGCAGGTGCGCGCGGCGATATCGCCCAGCGCGACGGTCACGCGATAGGGCTCCTTGCTCAGCGCGTCGGGATTGATGGCGAGGTTGGCGGGCGCGCCGGCGGCACCGGTCAGATTGACGACGGCACCGGAGATCGCCTCGCCGCCGTCGTTCGGCTCGAACGTCGCGCGGTCGCCGAGCTGCAAGCGGTTGTAGACGCTTTCGGTGATGACGGCGCCGCTGCAATCGAGCACCTTGAGCAGGGGCTGGCCGGCCTGCACGTCCTCACCGGGTGAGGTCATCATCTCCCAGACGCGGCCCGCGACGGGTGTCGTGATGTTGGCCTCGGAGAGATCGGCGAAGCGAACCTCCTCGACGATGATCTCGTTGCCGAGCCAGGCGATCTCGGTGTCGCCGCGGACAAGATCGGCCTCGAGGTCGCCGGCGCGCTGACGCATCTCCTCCTCGCGTTGCACCGAGCTGGGCCGGTCGTTGTAGCTGTCGCCGAGGAACGAGCCATTCTGTGCGGCGGCAAGCTCGACCTTGGCGGCATCCAGCCGCTTGCGCGCGCCGAGCTCGGTCTGCTGCGACACCGAGAGCTCGCGTGTCAGGCGGGCCAGCTCGACGGTCGAGACATTGCCGGATTTCGCCAGCGAGGAGGCACGTTCCACCGCGGCGCTGGCCTCGTCCCGCCGCGCGGCCGCTGCTTCGATCGAGGTCTGGATCTCCGCGATACGGGCCTCGAGCTGCAGCACGCGTCCCTCGCGGAATTGCGCGGCCTGCCGCGCCAGATCCTTTTGCGCGGCCTGAGCCAAGGCAAGTTTTGCGGCAAGGCTCGGCCGCTCGTTCTCGAGGCGCGCTTTCTGCCGCCGGAGATCGTCGAGCCGGGTGCGGTCGCCGCGCGAGTTCACGACGCGCAGGACCACGGTTCCGGCATCGAGCCTGGCCTGATCGGTGACGTGCCGGACGGCCGATACGCGCCCGCCAATCGGCGTGCGCAGGGTGACGAGGCGCGAATTCAGCACCGCCTCGACGCTCGAATTCTCCCACAACGCGCGCAGCGGCAGCCAGCCGAAAATCGCGATGATGGCAAGTCCGATGACGATCTTGGTGCTCCGCCGCAGGCGGGACCAGCGACGCGGCGCGTCCGGCGCGATCGGCGCTTCGGGTGCGCGGCCGGGCTCGTCGTTGGCGAACATCTGCTCGTACAGCGCTTCCTGCAATCCCTTCGCGTCGGTCCTGGTGTCGTGAGGAGAGGAAGCGGATGCGGGATCGACGGAAGCGGGCGAGCGGTCCATCATGGCGGTCACCTTGCTGACGGGTGCCAACGGAAGCGGTCAATGCGCAACCACCGCGGGGTGTGCCGGGCTACCGCCACTTAAGCGGAGATGCGCTTTCCAGATTGCTAAGCGTCCGTGCGCGTTTTTGCGCAAATCCCGATCAAGGTTTAGCGGGGCCAGCAAGGCTGCTGCCCCAGTCCTGATGCGAGATGGATCTGCGGCCGGGCGACGCACGACCTTGCGGGATCTGGCGGCATTCATAGTTCTGGAGCGGCGGCCGAAGGTTTGCCCGCGGCCGGCCCAGGAGACGGCCATGAACTATCTTCGTACCGCAATGCTGCTTGCAGGCCTGACTGCCCTGTTCATGGGCGTCGGCTATCTGATCGGCGGTGCCTCGGGCGCCATGATCGCGCTCGTCATTGCTGCGGCGACCAATCTCTTCACCTACTGGAACTCCGACCGCATGGTGCTCTCGATGTACGGCGCCCATGAGGTCGACCGTTCGACTGCGCCGGAGCTGGTCGGGCTCGTCGCCGAGCTCGCCGGCCGCGCCGGCTTGCCGATGCCGCGCGTGTTCCTGATGGACGAGGTGCAGCCCAACGCCTTCGCGACCGGGCGAAACCCGGAGAATGCCGCGGTCGCCGTCACCACGGGCCTGATGCGCCAACTCAGCCGCGAGGAGCTCGCCGGCGTGATCGCGCACGAGCTCGCCCATATCAAAAATCACGACACGCTGTTGATGACGATCACTGCGACCATCGCCGGCGCGATCTCCATGCTGGCGCAGTTCGGCATGTTCTTCGGCGGCAATCGCGAGAACAACAATGGTCTCGGCATCGTCGGCTCGATCCTGATGATGATCCTCGCTCCGCTCGGCGCCATGCTGGTGCAGATGGCGATCAGCCGCACGCGCGAATACGCCGCGGATAATCTCGGTGCGCGCATCGCGGGACAACCGATGTGGCTGGCCTCCGCGCTGGTCAAGATCGAGGGTGCCGCGCATCAGGTGCCGAATTACGAGGCCGAGCGAAACCCCGCGACCGCGCACATGTTCATCATCAACCCGCTGTCGGGCCATGGCGTGGACAATCTGTTCGCCACCCATCCCTCGACGCAGAACCGCATCGCCGCGCTCCAGCAGCTGGCGGCCGAGCTCGGCACGCGGGCGGCGCCGTCGGTCGGTGCCAACGAGAACTATCCGCCGGCGGGACCGTGGGGGCGCTCGTCGTCGCGAGGTCCGTCGCGTGGCCCCTCACGTGGTCCTTGGGGCTGACGGAGCCGGCCCGGATCGAGGCCGGTTTTGTGACCTGGCGCACACAGGATCGCCTGATCGGGTGCTAACACGCGCGGGTGATGCTTTCTTCGAAAGGGGATGTGTGGCCGGCCCACTGCCGGTCACCGTCGAAGATGACCAGGTTTGCCATACCATTGCTGATCGTCCTTTGCGTGCTCTTGGGCCTGTCCACGCACATGGTCGTCAATTGCGGCGATGAGGACGATCCCGACATCTGTTCGGCGGTGATCGGCTTCTCGCCGCTGCGCGGCTCGCTGATCGCCTTTGCCTATGAAGGGCGCGGACGGATCGCGCTGCGCCATGGCGACTTCAGGCGGGCGATCGCCGATTTCGACGAGGCGATTCACCTCAATCCCAACCGCGCTGCGCTCTATCGCGACCGCGCGCTCGCGCGCCGCCAGAACGGCGACCTCGAGCTCGCCATCGCCGATTATGACGAGGCGATCGCGCATGATCCCAAGCTCGCTGCGCCCTATCACCAGCGCGGCCTCGCGCTCGCCGCCACTGGCGATCTCGATCGCGCCATCCTGAGCTACAACACGGCGGTCCGCCTCGATCCCAGCAATGCCGAGGCCCGCCTCGACCGAGGCCTCGCGTTCCTCGCCCGCGGCCAGGCCGACGACGCGCGCGCCGATTTCGAGGCGGCGCTGGCGCTGCCATCAGGCAAGGACGGCCGCGCGCGCGAAGCCGCCCGCGCCAAGCTCGCCGAACTCGCGAGCGCCGAGCCGGCGCAGGCGTCCGTGCCGAGGCGATAAAATTCTCGTGGATCTTGCTCTCTGTACCCTCTCTCCCCCTTGTGGGAGAGGGCGGCTCGCCGCGTAGCGGCGAGACGGGTGAGGGGTATCTCTCCGCGCGTGAATCTCTTGCGTTGAGTTTGCGGAGGCAACCCCTCATCCGGCGCCATAGCCGAAGCTTTGCTTCGGCGTTCCTCAGAACGGCGGCCCATGGCCGCCTCCTTCTCCCACAAGGGAGAAGGGAAGAATTCCAGCGCTTACTTCGCCTTCTTGGCTTTCGCCTTCTTCGCCTTGGCAGCCTTCTTCGCCGGCTTCTCGTCCTTGGCCTTCTTCTCCACCTTCACCGCAACCGGCGTGCTGGCGGCGATCCGCATCGACCGCGCGTAGCTGTCGGCGACGTTGTCGGCGGACATCTGTAGGCGCTTGGCGGCAGCGGTGGCCTGCTCCAGAGTGGCCTTGGCCATCATCTTGAAGCGCTCGGCTGTCTCCTTGCTCTTGGCCTTGGCCGCAAGGCCGTTGAAGCGATCCCGCCGCTCCTTGGCGCGGGTCATCAGGCCCGTATGCAGCTGTCTGGCCAGTTGCCGGATCACGACATCCAGGTCGGCGTCCGCCATGTTGTTCTATCCTCTTGAAATCAGGTATCGATGCGGGCGGGACTATGCAGATCGGGCCCCGCCTTGGCAATTCCCGGCCGGGTGTCATCCGCAGCTTCTGGCCGGCCAAAACCAAAAAAGCCGCGCATGGCGCGCGGCTTTCCAATGTTTCGGCGGGGTGCCTTATTTCAGCGAGGCAACCGGACCGTTCGCCGCCGCCGGCTCGGGGTCGAATCCGAACACGCCGACCAGATATTTGTAATAGTCCGGCATCTTCTCCTTGAGCGTCTCGCGCGACTTCGGGTCGTGGAATTCGCTCTTTCCGGCCAGGAAGATGCTGGCGGTCACCGCGAAGAACTCCATGGGATTCTTCATCGCATAGCTGTCCTTGGGCAGCAGGTCTTTGGACTTCGCCAGGGCGTAGTAGGCGATCACGCCCTTGTTGGAATAGCCGTCCGGCAGCAGCCGCGCATGATAGGCGTGAAGCAGCTCGTGCAGCAGCACGGCCTCCTTCTCGTAGCGCATCATGTCCGGGCGCAGCATGATCACGCCGAGCCCCGAATCGACCGCGAGGTCGACGGCGTTCGGATTGGTCCAGCGCTGCTTGTCCGGATCCCACACCGTGAGCGTCCGCGGCGCGGTGCGGCGGATGTCCGGCGTGACCCGGCCGTAGCACGCGGTCGCGGCGCCTTCGTCGAGGCAGGCGAGCTCGCTCGCGACGATCGGCACCGTATGGAAGAAGCGCAGCACGCGCGGCGACAGGCCGGCGCCTTCGACGAGGTCGATCTGCTGCTTCAGATTGTCGGTGAGCTTGTCGACGTCCTTGCGGTCGGAATTCTCCGACAGGTCGAACATGTAGCCGCGGTAGCTCTGGAAGCCCGGTGGCAGCGGCTGTGCTGCATCGGCATCGAGCGATCCGGCATGGGACGGACTGGCGAAGAGCGCGCCGACGATGATTGCGGTCAGCAGCAACGCAATGCGCATGATGAACCCCCTGATGTCACTTCGCCCGGCACAATAGGTCACCGTTGTTTGCGAAAAGTGAGTGGGGCGAGACTAAGGCACCGATGTTGAGGCGTGCTTAACCGTTGGTTGCAGAACGCCGCAGCGGATTAGGGCAGGGTTAACCAAGCATGGATTGGCGGGGCGCTTCGGCGTAACATCGTTCCGGGCAACAAGCCCCTCATCACGAGCCGGAAGGGAGGATGCCATGTATGCCGCCATCCGTCAGGCCAAGGCGAAAAGCGGGAGTGCGGAAGAGCTGGCGCGCCGCATCAAGGACGGCGCCGTTCCGATCATCAGCGACGTCGACGGCTTCCGCGCCTATTACGTCGTCTATGCCGGCGACGACACGGTCACCGCGATCTCGATCTTCGACAAGTTCGAGCAGGCCGAGGAAGCGAACCGGCGCGCGATCGCCTGGATCGAAAAGGATCTCGGCCCGCTGCTCGCCGGGCATGCGAGCGCCGCCGCGGGCCCCGTGATCGTGCATACGCTGGCGTGAGGCGTTGGCGGGTCAGTCGCGCCACATTCTCCGCTGTCATCGCCCGCGAAGGCGGGCGATCCAGTACTCCGTGACAGTTATGATGGAGCCAATGGGCCGCGGCGTACTGGATGCCCCGCCTTCGCGGGGCATGACAGCGGTGTGAGTGGGCTCGCTTCCCGCAAGAGATACTCCCTCACAACTCCCGAGCATTCGAGAACGCAAAACTCGACACCCTTCGCGTCGTCTCATCCAGAATCAGCGTGCGCGTGATCGGCGGCTCGGCGCGCTGGGCGCAGTTTTCGCGCTCGCAGAGACGGCAATTGACGCCGATCGGCGTGCCCTCGGTCTTCTCCAGGTCCATGCCGGCGGCATAGGTGAGGCGCGCGGCATGGCGGATCTCGCAGCCGAGGCCGATGGCGAAGCGCGGTTGCGGCAGCGGGTGCGGCGCGACCGGGCGGCGCACCATCTGCGCGATCGAGAAATAGCGCGTGCCGTCGGACAGCTCGATCACCTGCTTGAGCAGGCGGTCGGGCGTGTCGAAGGTCGAATGCACGTTCCACAGGGGACAGGTGCCGCCGAACTTCGAGAACGGGAAGGTGCCTGACGAGAAGCGCTTGGAGACGTTGCCGGCATTGTCGACGCGCAGCAGGAAGAACGGGATGCCGCGCGCGTTCGGCCGCTGCAAAGTCGTGAGCCGGTGGCAGACCTGCTCGAAGCCGGAATTGAAGCGCTGCGCCAGCACGTGGATGTCGTAGTTCAGCGCTTCGGCGGCGGCGAGGAACGCCGGATAGGGCATCATCACCGCCGCCGCAAAGTAATTGCCGAGCGTGATGCGGAACAGGCGGCGCGGCGCGTCGTCGAGCGGTCCGGCACGGCCGATGATGCTCTCCAGGGCTTGCGCGCATTCCCCTAAGCCAAGCTGGAAGGCGAGCTGGAAGGCGCGGCCGGGCGGGTCGACCAGCTCGGAGATCAGGAGCTGGCGGCGGTGGCGATCGAAACGCCGCAGCGTCTCGCGCATCACGTCGACCGGCATGACGCGGGTCTGGATCGAATGCTTTTCCCGCAGCCGGGCGGCCAGCGCCGCATAGAGTCCTTCGGCCGGCACGTTCAGCTCATCCCGCAACGTCTCGGCGGCCTGCTCCAGCTCCGGAAAATAGTTGCGGTTGGCCTCGATCAGCTCGCGCACCCGCTCGACCGGGTTGGCTTCGTAGCGCGTGCCGACGTCGCGGTCGGCCATTTGCGCTGCGGCCAGCGTCTCGCCCTGGCGGGCCTCGGTATAGGCCGCATAGAGCCGCTGCAGCGCATGGGTGACGCCGGGGCAGAGCTCGGCGAGGTCGCGCAGCTCCTGCTTGGGCACGTCGATCTGGCGGAACAGGGGATCGGAGAAGATCTCGTTGAGCTCGGCGAAGAAGCGGTCTTCGTCGGCGGTGGCGAGGTCGCGCAGATCGAGGTCATAGGTCTCGGCCAGCCGCAGCAATATCTGCGCGGTCACCGGGCGCTGGTTTCGCTCGATCAAATTGACATAGCTCGGCGAGATCCCGAGCCCCTCGGCAATCTGGGTCTGCGACAGCCCCAATTGCTGCCGGATTCTCCGGAAGCGCGGGCCGACGAAGAGTTTCTTGCCGGAACTGGCGGGCATGTCTCGGATCTCCAGAGTCGTACAAGGACAGGCTTGCTGACCTATTATTTTACAATATTTACAAAATAACATCTATTACATGTTCTGATGTTACATGACATCACCAATAAAAAACAAGCCATCTATACGAAGTTTCCGTTTTCGCGTTTAGCTCCTGACACGCATATCGCAATGCACTGTCAAGAATGTCGATGGCCTGCCATCGCCATCGCCAGCAAAGGGATTAGGCACATGAACTATCAGCCGCGCGGCATCAGCACCCTCCAGGGCCCGTCCTCGTATCAGGACGAGGTCAAGGCGGCTCAGGCGCTCCTCGAGACCCAGCCCACCTGGAACGGCGTGTCGGCCGAGGCCGTCGCCCGCATGCGCCTGCAGAACCGCTTCAAGACCGGCCTCGACGTCGCCCGCTACACCGCGGCGCTGATGCGGGCCGACATGGCGGCCTATGACAAGGACCCCACCAAGTACACCCAGTCGCTGGGCTGCTGGCACGGCTTCATCGCCCAGCAGAAGCTGATCTCGGTCAAGAAGCACTTCGGCGGCAAGACCGATCGCACCTATCTGTACCTCTCCGGCTGGATGATCGCGGCGCTGCGCTCCGAGTTCGGTCCGCTGCCCGACCAGTCGATGCACGAGAAGACCTCGGTGCCGGCGCTGATCGAGGAGCTCTACACCTTCCTGCGTCAGGCGGACTCCCGTGAGCTCAACGACATCTTCCGCCTGCTCGACAAGGCGCGCAAGGAAGGTGACACGACCCGTGAGAAGGAGCTGATCGCGAAGATCGACAACTTCCAGACCCACGTCGTGCCCGTCATCGCCGACATCGATGCCGGCTTCGGCAATGCGGAAGCGACCTATCTGCTCGCCAAGAAGATGATCGAGGCGGGCGCCTGCGCGCTGCAGATCGAGAACCAGGTCTCGGACGAGAAGCAGTGCGGCCATCAGGACGGCAAGGTCACCGTGCCGCACGAGGTCTTCCTGGCGAAGATCCGCGCCTGCCGCCATGCCTTCCTCGAGCTCGGCGTCGAAGACGGCATCGTCGTGACCCGCACCGACTCGCTCGGCGCCGGCCTGACGCAGCAGATCGCCGTCAGCCACAAGCCCGGCGACCTCGGCGACCAGTACAACAGCTTCCTCGATTGCGAGGAGATCACTGCGGAGAACGCTCGCAACGGCGACGTCATCATCAACCGCGACGGCAAGATGATGCGTCCGAAGCGCCTGCCTTCGAACCTCTACCAGTTCCGTCCCGGCACCGGTGCGGACCGCTGCGTGCTCGACTGCATCACCTCGCTGCAGAACGGCGCCGACCTGCTCTGGATCGAGACCGAGAAGCCGCATATCGAGCAGATCGCCAGCATGGTCGATCGCATCCGCAAGGTGGTGCCGAATGCCAAGCTCGCCTACAACAACTCGCCGTCGTTCAACTGGACGCTCAACTTCCGTTGGCAGGTCTACGACGCGATGAAGGAAGCGGGCCAGGACGTCAGCAAGTACAACCGTGCCGAGCTGATGAAGGCGGAGTACGACGATACGCCGCTGGGCAAGGAAGCTGACGAGCGCATCCGTACCTTCCAGGCGGATTCGGCCAAGCGCGCCGGCATCTTCCACCACCTGATCACGTTGCCGACCTACCACACGGCGGCGCTCTCGACCGACAATCTCGCTCGCGAGTATTTCGGCGAGCAGGGCATGCTGGGCTACGTCAAGAACGTCCAGCGCGCCGAGATCCGTCAGGGCATCGCCTGCGTGAAGCACCAGAACATGGCCGGCTCCGACATCGGCGACGACCACAAGGAGTACTTCGCCGGCGAGGCTGCCCTGAAGGCGGGCGGCGCCCACAACACGATGAACCAGTTCGGCTAACGCAGCACGCTATTGGACAGGAGACTGACAATGACCAAAGGCAGCAATTTCTGGGTGATCGGCGGCGAGTTCGGCTCGATGAACTTCCACAAGCTCGTGGAGGGCTCCGCCCAGGTCAAGGGTCCGTTCAAGACCCGCAAGGAAGCGGAGGACTGCTGGAAGGAAGTCTCGGAAGAGAGCCGCCACAAGGCCGGCGTCCGCTTCTCGATCGTGGAGGAGCCCTCGCGGGTCTCGGCCTGATCGCCCTCACTTAAGAAGACGTCCAAGGACGGATGGTCCCATCCAGGCTCTGCCTGGGTGGGATCGTCTGTTTTTGGCACAGGCGAAACGGCTGTGGGCGCCGTAAGTATCTGGAATTGTGGGTCTTTGCTGAGGGTGTGGTTGCTGATAGGTTAATGAGGATAAGTCGAGGACGAGGCCGACCATGTCAGAGCCCGAGACCAGCGGGACCCCTCCCGGCCAGCCGCGCCCGGTGCGGCTGCGCGATGCGCTGCTGCGTGCGCGGATCGAGGCCGCGGACCGGACCGGCGTCGTGGTCGATCTCAGGGACGCCGAGGTGGCGCGGCTCGAAATCCTCAATGATGCGCTCGACCCGCTGTTCGCTCAGGTGCCCGACCAGATCGACCTGTTCGACCGCGGCGTCAGCCAGGGCGATACGCCGCGGCTGTGGATCGACGTCGTCGCCCACATCGTGATGGGACGCGACAAGCGGATGTACCGCTTCGTCCAGGACACCCGCTTCGGCCGCATCGTGCTCGCCGAATCGCACGACACCGGGGCAATCGTCGAGGCCGTCACCGACTATGTCGCGCGCCGCATGGTCGAGCGCGAGCGGGCCATGGTGGTCCCGCCCGAACCCATGCCGGTGGCCGAGCCGCCGCCGCGTCGCTCGCGCCTCTGGCCGTTCGTGTTCGGATTCGTGCTCGGCGCCGCCGCGCTGTTCGGGCTTGCCGTGGTGGCGGCCTTGCGGAGCTGGTGAATTTTCTTCACGTCATTCCGGGGCGCCCGAAGCGCGAACCCGGAATCCATTCATCGCCACGCACTGCGGCCCGATGGATTCTCAGGTGCGCAATTGCGCACAGTCGCTCATGCTGCGGAATGATAGCGAGCTAGATCAGCCTCACATGCTTGATCTGCCCGACCTGAAAACCGGCCCCGAGCCCGCGCACCGTCTGCTCGCAGCGCCAGCCGGCATTGTCCTTCTCGATTCTGAGCAGATTATACGCCGCCGCCGGGTAGCGCCCGTGCGCGAGCGCGGAGGCCGAGGGCACGCCGAGCGCGGGAATGTTGCCGTTGGGGCCTTCGAACCACATCGTCGAATGAATGTGGTCGTGCCCGTGCAGGATCAGCTCGACGCCGTGGCGCTTGAGCAGCGCCAGCAGCGCGGCTGCGTCCGTCATCCGCTTCTGGCGCGCGTCGGATTTCAGCGGATGATGCACCAGCAGCACGCGAAAGACGTCCTCGGCCGCGAGGCGATCGAGCAGCGCTTCGAGGGCTGCAAGCTGATCGCGTCCGAGCGTGCCCGTTGCCATCAGCGGCAGCGTCGGCACCGCCGTGGACAGGCTGATCAGCGCGAGAGGCCCACGCCGGCGCACCGAGGGAAATCCGATGCGGCCGTCGTCGCCCGAGAGATAGGGAGCAAAGGTTTCGCCGAAGCGGTGGAAGGTCGCGCGGACATAGGCGTCGTGATTGCCAGGAATCGTCGTGACGCGGTCGGGCGGGCCGACCTCGTCGAGCCAGGCGCGAGCCGGCGCGAACTCGGCTTCGAGCGCGAGGTTGACGAGGTCGCCGGTCACTGCGATGTGGTCGGGCGCCTGCGCCTTCATGTCGGCAACCAGCGCGTCGAGCACCTCGCGGCGCTGGTACTTGTGGCGGTTGCGCGTCCAGTTGACGTAGCCGAACGCGCGCTTGCCCGCGAGCTCGATCAGCCGCGGTTTCGGCAGGGGCGCCAGATGCGGATCGGACAGATGGGCGAGCGTGAAGGGAGCCAGCGTGTTGGGAGCCATCGTGTTGGGAGCCATGGGGCGCGATTGCCTCGCTATTGCTCTGCTGTAATGGCAAGCTCGCAAGGAACGCGCAAGCAGAGCCTGAACCGCGGCGTCGAGGAAGCCTGATGGGAGAACGTCTGAACCGTGTCCGACGGAAAGCCGAGCCGCTGCTGCGGCGATTCTTCCACGCCTATTTCCTGATCGTCCGCGGCATGACGCTCGGCGTCCGCGCCGTGGTGCTGGATGCCGACAACCGCGTGTTCCTGGTCCGGCACAGCTATGTCAGCGGCTGGTATTTGCCCGGCGGCGGCGTCGATCTCGGCGAGACCATGGAACAGGCGATGCGGCGCGAGCTCAAGGAGGAGGGCGAAATCGACCTCACCGGTGCTGCCGAGCTGCATGGCATCTTCCTCAACAGCCACGTTTCCCGCCGCGATCACGTCGCAGTCTACGTGGTCAGGCATTTCCGGCAGGACCGCATCCCTGAGCCCAACCGCGAGATCGTCGAATGCGGATTCTTCGCGATCAATGCGCTGCCCGAGGGGACCACGGTTGGCACGCGGCTGCGCATTGCGGAAGTGCTGGATGGCAAGCCCCTGATTGCGACTTGGCGGTAAGGTGATCTGGCGGTGAAGCGATCCGGCGTTGAGGCAATCTGGCGGCCGAGCTCAACCGTCGGACCGGCCGCTCTTTTTTGCCTGCAGCTCCAGCGCAAGCAGGCTCTGCTCCTGAATCAGCGCGCAGTTCTGCCGCTCCAGCCTGTGCAGCCGCGCCGTCATGTTGTGCATGAACGCGAAGACCACCAGGAACAGGGCGCCGAACATCACCACGAATGGAAATACGACGCCGGTCAAATGGCTGACGAGATAGGCGATGCTCGGAAACAAGGCGAACGCCGCCGGGATGATCGCCACCATGGACAGCATCAGGAAATCGTAGAGATCCAATCTGCCCCGCAGCGTCCTCTTCAGCAGCATCAGCATGTAGATCAGTGCGAAGACGGAGATGACGATGACCGTCTCTAAGCTGGGAAGAACGTCCGTCATCGCGGTCCCCTCGGGATGTTCGACGAGCTGGTGAAGTGGCAGGACGATGTGGAACAGCGCGTCATGGCGATCTCACCAGACGCGCGAGCAGGATGTAGCCGAGGACGCGGATCATGTAGCTCGCCGATTTCAGCCCGTCGATCGAGCTGACGCCGGTTTCGCGCGCCCGCATCTCGACCGGGACCTCGTTGACCGTGAGGCCGGCGCGCATCGCCCAGGCCAGTGAGATCGGCTCGGGGAAATCCGCAGGATAGGCCTTCGCGAAGAAGGCGATGGCGGAGCGGTCGAGCAGCCGCATGCCGCTGGTCGGATCGGTGATGCGTCCGCCGGAGAACAGGCTGTTGAGCGCCAGCACGATCAGCTTGATGCCCGCGCGCCGCATGCGCGTCGAGCAGAAGCCGGCATTGTCGATGAAGCGGCTTCCGATGGTGATGTTGGCGGGGTCTTTGCGATAGGCGTTCAGCAGCGTCTCGATGGCGCGTGGATCGTGCTGGCCGTCGCCGTCGATCTGGATGCAGAAATCGAAATCCTGACGCGCCGCATATTTGATGCCGGTCTGCACCGCGCCGCCGATACCGAGATTGTGCGCGAGGCGGGCGACCGGTGAGCGGCAAGCTGCGACCGCGCTAGTTGCGTCGGACGAGCCGTCGTCGACGACGAGGGTGTGATAGCGGCGGCGGGTCGCGGCGATCTCATCGAGGAGATTGCCGATCGAGGCTTCTTCGTTGAAGCAGGGGATGACGAGCAGGATGCGCGGTGCGGCGGCACCGTCGTGGCACGCGTCGGTTGAATTCGATGCCGCGACCGAATCCAAGCCCATATCCATGCCCAACTCGGCCACGTCAGCCTCACCTCCAAAATCCCCCACCTTGCTATACTTGCCGATGCTTTTCCTGTACAGGCGGCCTGCCTTTTCCCCAGCTGCGCCGGGCCGCCCGGCAGACCTCCATGAGAGCTGCAAAAGTCCTTGTCTCGATTTTGTTTCTGGCAATGCTGGCCAGCAATATTCGCTTGATCTCGCATTGGAGCGAGAGCCGCGGCGTCTATGACGACATCTGCTATCTCAGGCAGGCGCATCTGTTCCAGCGCTTCGGATGGCAGGGGCTCGACACCAGCCTCGCCCGCGAAACCGACGGTTATCTCGCGAGCAAATTGCGCAGTATCGGTTATCCCGACTGGAGCGATCGGACCCGGGCGCCGTGCCACACGCTGACGACTGACGGCAGCAAGAGCGTGATGACGCCGCCGCCAGGCACCGGGTTCGTGCTGGCGCTGTTCCCGGAAGGGTTCCAGGTCGTTCCGCTCTATGTGCTGGCGAATTCGATCATCGCAGCGCTTGCGCTTTACGGCGTGTGGCGGGCGCGCGAGAGGGGCGCGTTGACGCTTGCCGCATTGTTCGGCGCGCTCTCGATCTATTTCATGATCAATCCGACCAAGGCGAGCTATTCGATGGCGCCGACCATGGTCGTCTGTGCATTGACGGGCCTGCTCACGGCGAGGCTGTTCGTCGAAGAGGACCGGCGCCGGCTGCTGATGATCGCAGCCATCGGCATTCTGCTCGGCCTGTCCGCGAGCTTCAGGATTGCCAACGTCGTTCTGTCCGCGGGCTATTTCCTGTTCTTCGGATTGTCCTTCCTGATCTGGCGCAGCCGCGAGACCTTCGCGGCAGGGCTCGCATTGGGCCTCGCGTTCCTGGTCGGGCTGTTGCCGGTGTTCGCGGCGAACCTCGTCAATTCGGGCCATCCCCTGGTCTCGGCCTACGGCGGTCAGGATACCGCGCCGCCGCGCCTCGATCCCGAAGTGCTGCTGGCCTATCTCCGCGACACGCAGTTTCCGCTGATCGTGATCGCCTGCGCGTCGACCGTGCTGTTGTGGCGCTTCGCCGGCCATCCCGGCGTCAGGAAGCTCGCGCTGCTCGTCGCCGGCAATCTCGTGCTGAACCTGGCTTTCTTTGCCACGCATCCGGTCTTCACGCCGTACTATGTCATTCCGATCCTGATGCAGTCGCTTTGGACGCTGCTGTTCGCGGTCGTCCTCACCCGCGGCCCGGTCCGGGGGTCCATCGCCCACGAGGCCGATGGACCGCGGCCCGCCGAGATGTTATCCCGCTTGTGACATTGACGCGTTTTCCGAACGCGAATTGGGACTTCTTCGCTCGAAGACGCATGCCGACATGACCGATCTCTCACTGACCATCCTTCCCGAAGCTGCCGGCGATGCCCAGGCGATCGAACGGTTGCACGAACGTACGTTCGGCCCCGGCCGCTTCGTGCTCAGCGCCTATCGCATCCGCGAGCACGTCGATCACCTGCTCGAATTGTCGTTCACCGCCCGCATCGGCACGCTGCTGGTCGGCTCGGTCAGGCAACTGCCGGTGCTGGTCGGCGAGACACCGGCCTTGCTGCTCGGGCCGCTTACCGTCGAGCCGCCATTCCGCGATCGCGGTATCGGCCGGCAGTTGATGGAGCGCGCGCTGAAGGACGCGAAGGCCAAGGGCCATTCCATCGTGCTGCTGGTCGGCGACGAGCCCTATTACAGCCGCGTCGGCTTCAAGCAGGTCCCCAAGGGCCGCGTCACCATGCCGGGCCCGGTCGATGCCGCCCGCATCCTGGTGTTCGAGCTCGTCGATGGCGCCTTCGAGGGCGTGTCGGGCCCGGTCGGCCCGGACTGGAGCAAGGCGCGGGCAGGATAGGGATATAGCTCCGGGCTACGGCGATCTCTTGGAGTCACGACCATGCAGGTGCGTCCCGCCGACCCCGCCGAGATCGATCACCTCGCGCAGGTGTGGCACGACGCCTGGCACGGCTCGCACGCCTCGCTCGCACCGCCCGAGCTCGTCCGCCTCCGCACGTTGCCGAACTTTCGTGATCGCCTCGCAGCCATGCTCGACACCATCATTGTCATGGGCCCGGTCGGCACGCCCTCGGGCTTCTGCGCGATCAAGTCTGACGAATTGTATCAGCTCTTCGTGTCGCAGGCTGCCCACGGGACGGGGGTGGCTGCCGCACTGATCGCGGACGCCGAGAAACGCCTCGCGGCGCGGGGTGTCGAATTGGCGTGGCTCGCATGCGCGGTCGGCAACATGCGTGCCGCGCGATTCTACGAAAAGAGCGGCTGGGACAACGTCGGCACCTTCGTCATGATGTCGGAGACCTCGATCGGGCCATTTCCCGTCGATCAATGGCGTTTCGAGAAGCGGCTCGCGCGCTCGGCGTGAGTCCGCAGCCCCGATTTCACTGCGCTCCATCTGGGCTATAGCCCACCGCTGAACAGGCATATGTCGGGGCCCTAAAGGCCCCGACCGCATTCCGCCTCAGAACTTGAAGTTCGCGAATGCCCGCACTCCGATGCCGGGCATCAAGACCTCGTCCTTGTTGTAGGACACAGAGTTGCGGATGTTCTCGTTGAGGAGATTGTTGCCGACGATGCCGGCCATCATCTCGCGTGCGCCGAACCAGTTGCGGTCGAGCTTGGTCTTGTAGCTGATTTCGGCCTTCAGCAGATTGTAGCCTGCCGTCGGCGTCTCCGCGATCGCCGCGACGTTGTTCTGCGCGAAGGCGTGCAGGAGGTTCACGCGCATCAGCCAGTTGTCGTCGCGCCAGAACACGCCGCCGCCCATGCGCATCGGGGGAATGCGCGGCACGTTGGTGCCGTCGCTGAACGTGGCGCGGACGAAATCGAGCTGGTTCTCGATGCCCCAGATGCCGCCCTGGAAGGCGCCGACGTCGAGCTGCGACTGGAATTCGCCGCCGCGGAAGTTCGCGTTGCGCTGCGAGTAGACCGCCTGGTTCAGCTCGGCGCCCGGGGTGCCGCAGGATGCGAAGTCGTCGTCGCAGGACACGCCGGTGAGGCGGCGATAGATGAAATTGTCGAAATGCGTGTAGTAGACGGTCGCCTCGAAGCGGAACGGCCCCGTTGCCCTGCGCACGCCGAGCTCGACCGATTTCGCCGTCTCGATGGTGAGATTGGGATTGCCGATGTCGAACGTCGCGGTCGCGTCGTGCCCACCGCGCGAGAACAATTCGGCCGCCTTCGGCGCGCGCTCGACATATTGCGCGGTGATGCTGCCGACCATACCGCCGGGCAGGTCCTGCAACAGCCCGATGCTGCCGCTCTTCGGCGTGAACGATGGATTGCGCGCGATCGCCGCCTGCGGCGCGCCGTCGGGGAGGTAATCCGCCGGGAAGTCCGGCGTCGTGCCGTGCAGCTCGACATGCTCGATGCGGCCGGCGACCTGCGCCCGCGTCGCAGCCGTGAACTTGAACTCGTTGAAGGCGTAACCGGCAACGCGTGTGCTGTTGTTGGGGTCCCACAGGCCGTTGAACAACGTGCCGGGATTGTCCGGGCTCGGCGCGCTCAATTCCTGATGCCCGACCTGGAAGCCGAGCGCGGTCGTCACCTCGGCGAAGCGCGCGTTGAACGGGATCAGCTGCACCTCGGTGCGGATCTCCTGCTCCTTGTTGGTGAAGGTCTGGCGGATGCCGTCGCTGTTGAGATCGGCGGGATCGGCAAGGCCGATCTCGTTGTGACGGTAGTCGGTCGCGCCGGCCCAGAAGCGCACCGTGTCGATCGCGGCCGCATCGGGATGGTACTCGCCCTTGACGTTGATCTTGGTCTGGTGGCCGTCGATCCGCGTGTGGTGGTCGGCGCCGTCGATGCCGGGGATGTGGTAGAGCGAGTCGTTCTGCGTGATCGACGCGCCGATATAGCCGCCCTGGAAGAAGTAGGAGCCGCCGATCGAGGCACCGTCCGAACGCGTCGCCGAGTTCGGCTGGCGGCCATTCACGGGGCGCGACTGATCATTCAGATAAGGATAGCCCGGAATGGAATAGTCCGAGGTCGTGCGGCCATAGGCATCGGCGTGGAACGCGAAATTGCCGCCGCCGGTGTCGAGCAGCACGCCGCTTTCGACGCCGCGGTCGACCGAAGAGAACGCGGTGCGCGTCTCGGCGGTGACGCAAGGCGAGGTCGAGGCGCTTGCGAGCGGGGCCTTGGTCGGCAGGCCGTAAGCCTGGAATGACGGCGCGCAGGATGGCACCGCATCTGGAATCCGGTTGTTGGTGGCGCTGACGACGCCGCCGATCGAGGTCGAGCCGTAGCGCAGCGCAGCAGGCCCGCGCACCACTTCGATCTGGTTGGTGGCGAGCGGATCGATCGGGACGAAATGATCTTCGCCGAGATCGGATGCGCCGCTCGAATTGGTGCCGTTTTCGACGATGCCGACGCGGTTGACATCGAGCCCGCGGATGATCGGCCGGCTGGAGGCGCCAGGCGCGAAGCTCGATCCGGTGATGCCGGGCTTGGAGAACAGGAGATCGCCGAGCTGGCCGCCGCCCTCGCGGCGGATCTCCTCGTTCGGCACCACCGTGACCGTCGCGAACTGGTTGGTCACAACAGGCAGCACGCCCTGCTGGGGTATGGCGGGCGCGGCCGTTGCCGGCGTTGCTTCCGCCGCCTGCTCGCGGTTGCGCACACGTGCCGTTCTCGTACCGCGGCCGGGATTGCGGGACGGCACCACCGCTCTGCGCACGATCGGGCTCGGGGCCGTCACGGTGACAGCGGGGATTTCGGTCGACGATTTGTCTTGCGCAGGCGTTTGGGCGAAAGCCGGTGTGGCGGCGGCACCGAGCAGGAGCAGGCTTGCTCCGCCAAGACGCTGCGCGCGTCGCGATTGAAATGACATGTCCTGATTCCAGTCAGGCGCCGTCCGCATGATGGTCTGCTGATCGGAGGCGGCCTGCCGTCGCGGCGCGACGGAATTCGACTTCAACGGATCCCGGGCATGCGCCGATCGGCGGCGAGCCCAGGCATGATCAATCGTTGGAGATCAGGACGCGGGAGGAGCGCGCGGCTGGAACGCCGTGCCGGCCGATTTCAGATGGAGAAATTCGGCGTCAGTGGTGCGGTAGAGCAGGTCGATCGCCTGCGGCAGCTGCAAGAGAGGCGGCGTCGCGAACAGGATCGTGCTCGCCATCGCGACGACGGCGCAGATCGCGCAATTGTCGTCAGCCGGATGGTCGCCATCGGGGGTCGAGGGCGATGGCTTGTGAATCGCGGAGCGGTCGGCCGAAGCCTGGTCTTTGGCACTGTCTTTGCCGCCGTCGGTCTGCTGCAGTGTGGCCTGGGCAAGCGGTGCAGCCTGCGCGAACCAATGGCTGTGCCCGAACGTCAGCGCGAACTGCACCAGCATCGCGAACAACGCGAGCCGGGCGCCGTGCCTGATATTCGACCGGAACCACTTCATCGGAACAAGCTACCCCCACATCGCAAGGCGCCAGATCCGAGGGCGTCGCGATGTTATAATGTAACATCACTCGACCCATGAGTAGATGTCAACGGTTCTCGAACCAAGCAGCGAGGGGTGGCGGGCCGATGTGGCGTTCGAGCAACGGAGCGCTCAGCGCCCCTCGCGCACCCACGTCGCCGCGAACGCGCCGAGCAGCAGCAGAAGTCCGATCAGGCCGGCAAAGATCGGCAGCACGCCGACGCCCTTGACGACGCTGGCATCGCGCATCCGCACGCCCATCCAGCCGTCACCGGCAAAGACGCTGGCCGAACGCACCGGGAGGATGCGCGGCAGCTCGACGCTGGCGCTGCTTGCCACGCGCACCGCGTTGCCGCCGGTCGCCTGGGCCAGAGGCTTCAGGGTATCGACCGTCGATGTGACTTCCGAAAACTCCTTCGGATTGGTCGGGCCGACATTGATCAGTGCCTTCAGCGTGCCGTCGGTGGCCTGCCACAGGCCGAGCTCGCTCGCGGGAAGGCTGGCGCGCCATTCGCCGGGATCGCCCGGGCTCAGCGTCAAATCGTTCGACACGCCCGACGGCGAGGTCACGCTCACCGGCTGGACGCTGTCCGCCATGGTTTGGCGTACCACGACGAGGTCCTTGCCCTGCACCTGCAGGCGCAGCGCCTCCTCGTCCAGATCGGGTTGCTTCATCAGCCAGTGCGACATCCGCCTGAGCAGGTCGAGATGCGGGCCGCCGCCCTCATAGCCGCGCGCCCACAGCCAGATGTGGTCGGAGAGCAGCAGCGCGACGCGGCCGTCGCCGAAGCGCGACAGGAACAGCAGCGGCTTGCCGTCGGCGCCCGTCATGACAGGCGGGTTGACGGAATTGCGGGTGTCGACCGTCCTGAAGAAACGGCTCCAACGCGGCGGCTCGGAGGCCGAGCCCTCGAGAGCGCGCGTCACGGGGTGGCGTTTGCCGATGTCGGACAGATGCGCATAGAACGGCTTTTCCGTCACCCCGACCGGTTCAGCCGGCAGCACCGTATCCAGCGGCGTGCGCCAGATGCTGGTGTTGGAGGCGTAATCGGGTCCGGCCGAGACCAGCACCGCGCCGCCACCGCGGACATAGCGCGCGATGTTATCGAAATAGGCGATCGGCAGCACGCCCTGGCGCGCGTAGCGATCGAAGATGATCAGCTGGAATTCGTTGATCTTCTGCTGGAACAATTCGCGGGTCGGAAACGCGATCAGCGACAATTCGTTGATCGGCGTGCCGTCCTGTTTCTCCGGCGGACGCAGAATGGTGAAGTGCACGAGGTCGACGCTGGCGTCGGACTTCAAGAGGTTGCGCCAGGTGCGCTCGCCGGAATGCGGCTCGCCAGAGACCAGCAGCACCCGCAGCTTGTCGCGCACGCCGTCAATGGCGACGACGGCCCGGTTGTTCACCGGCGTCAATTCGCGCTCGAGCGGGGAGGCCTCGATCTCGACGATGTTCGGGCCGGCATGCTTGATGTCGACGTCGACGCTCGCGGCCTGGCCGCTCGACAGCGTGCGCTCGTTGATGACCTCGCCGTCCCTGCGGATCGTGACCCTGGCGCGTTCGCCGGTGACGCCCTGGTCGTCGAGGCGGTAGCTGATGGTCTGGGTCTGCCCGACGATGCCGAAGCGCGGCGCGGCCGTGATCGCGATGCGGCGGTCGCGCTCGTCCTTCTGGCCGGTGATCAGCGCGTGTACCGGCGCCTGGAAGCCGAGCGCGGCGGCGTTCGCCGGAATGTCGTGGACGCGGCCGTCGGTGATCAGGAACGCGCCGGCGACGCGGTCGACCGGCACGTCGGACAGGGCCGAGGCGAGGGCGCCGAACAGTTTTGTGCCGTCGGTCTCGCCGTCAGCCTGTCCGGCCTCGACGACGCGCACTTCCAGCCCTTTGATCTTCTTCAGGCCGTCGACCAGCGCTTCCTGCGCCTGCGCGGCTTCACGATTGCGGCTGCCGAAATTCTGGCTCGGGCTCTTGTCGACGACGACAGCGGCGACCGAGGTGAGAGGTTCGCGGTCCTCGCGGGTGAAGGAGGGATTGGCGAGCGCGAGCAGGAACAGCGCCAGCGCGGCCACGCGCACGGCGGCGCCGCGCGCGCGCGCAACCAGCAGCACGAGCGCGATGACGACGATCGCGGCGAGCGCGAGCCACAGCACGATCGTGGGGACCAGCGGCGTGAAGGCGATGCCGTAGTTCATGACGATCCTATTGCCCCAGCCGTTCGATCAGCGCCGGTGCATGCACCTGGTCAGCCTTGTAATTGCCGGTCAGCGTGTACATCACGATGTTGGCGCCGGCGCGGTAGGCGAATTCGCGCTGGCGGGTGTCGCCGCCGGTCACCGGCAGCATGGCCTGGCCGTCGGGCCGCACGGCCCAGGCGCCGGCGAGATCGTTCGAGGTGATGATGATCGGCGAGACGCCGTCGCCGCCGCGCGCCGGCCGCTGCGCGCTGTCCTCGTCCTCGTCGCGCGGCAGGGTCTCGACCCAGGTCTGGCCGGTGACGAAGCGGCCGGGGAAGTCGCGCAGCAGATAGAAGGTCTTGGTCAGCACGTGCTCGCGCGGCACCGGCTCGAGCTCGGGCACGTCGAGCGAGGACAGGATCTGGCGCAGCGTCTGCATGGCCGGCGTCTGCGCGGCGCCGTTCGCGCCGGGCGGGGCTTCGATCGCGTCGCGGGTGTCGAACAGCACGGTGCCGCCCTGCTTCATGTAGGCGTCGATCTTGTTGATGGCGTCCTGCGGCGGCTTGGGCGCGCCCGGCACGATCGGCCAGTAGATCAGCGGGAAGAAGGCGAGCTCGTCGCGCGCGGGATCGACCCCGACGGGGTCGCCGGCCTCGAGCGCGGTGCGCTGCGCCAGGAACAGCGTCAGCCCGTTCAGCCCCGCTTTGACGATGGAATCGACGTCGGCATTGCCTGTCACGACATAGGCGAGGCGGGTCTGCGCCGTCGCTCGCATCGCGAAATCGTCGGTGGCATCGTCGGCGCGAGATGGCGCCGGGACGAGCGATGCGAACAGCAGGCCAAGGACAAAGCCAAGCACGATCATGGCGGGCGCGGCGCGGCGGCGCAGCAGCGCGGCGATCCCGCCGCCGAGCACCGCGACGATGATGGCGTCGATCAGGAACAGCGCGAGCGCGGTCGACAGCAGCCAGCCGCGCAGGTCCTGCGGCTCGGCGTTGGTGTAGGTGGCGTGCCGGGCGCGCAGGCTCGCGGTGTTGAGGGCCGCGATGCGGTCGGCGCTGGCAAGCGTGTTCACGGCGAGCGGTCCTTCGGCCGGGCCATAGAAGCCCGGCGGATGATCTGACGTGGCGCGGTCGCGATAGTCCGCGGGCAGGGGTTTTGCGGTCGCCGGCGGCGGGCCGAAGGCGCCGAAGCCGTCGAGGATGTGCAGCGGCGCCACCGTCTCGGTGGTCGCTTCGCTGGCGACGCCTGCGCCGGGCTTGGACGTGTAGCCGGACATGTCGACCACCCGGCGCAGCATTTCGACGAAGGTGCCCGACATCGGCAGGTCCGACCAGCGCATGTCGGCGCTGACGTGGAACAGGCTGACCAGCCCCTTGCCGCGATGCTCGCCGGTGACGAGCGGCGTGCCGTCTTCCAGCGAGGCCCAGCTCTTGGTGGCGAGCACCGCGTCGGGCTCGGCCAGCACCTGGCGGCTCACGGTGACGTCCCTGGGGACCATCACGCCGGCAAACGGGCCGTCGGCGGCGAAGGTCGCAAGATGCTGCGGCTTCTCCCAGGTCAGGCTGCCGCCGAGCGTGCGGCCGCCCTTGCGCAGCTTGACCGGCACCAGATCGTCCTCGGCCTGCGCGAGGCGGGGACCTGCGAACCGGACCAGGACGCCGCCCTGGTCGATCCAGGCGTTGAGCCGCTCGCGCAGCTCAGGGGCGATGGTGCCGACATCGGCGAGGATGATCATCGGCAGCTTCTGGTCCAGAAACTGCGTGATGCCCTGCTGCGGCGAGCCCTTGTCGGCAAGCCTGACGTCGGCGAACGGCGCCAGCGCGCGGGTGAGATAGAACGTCGGCGCCAGCAGCGGCTGCGCGGTCTCGCTGGTCGCGCCCGAGACGATGCCGATGGCGCGGCGGCGCCAGCGCTTGTCGAGCAGCTGCACCGCGCCGGCGGAGCGCTCGCCCGAGATCTCGAGCCGCGTGATGTCGTTGCGCAGCTCGACCGGCAGGTCGAACGCCGCGTCGGTCTCCTTGTCCTGCGGGCCGAACGAGAAGCGCGCCTCGCCGATCGGCGAGGCCTTCTGGTCCAGCGCCCGCACGGTGCCGATCGCGATTCCGCTGTCGGTACGCAGCACTTTCACCGTCATCCGTGCGGCGGCGTTCTCGGCCGCGACCAGCGCCAGTGGCGAGGAGGTGCCGCCTTCGAAGATGGTCAGGCTGCGCTCGCCGACGGTCTTGCCGAGCCCGGTCACGAACTCCTCGCCGCGGCCGGTGTCGATGCCGTCCGACAGCCAGGCGATCTCGCAATCGCCGGTCGCTTTCAGGAAGCGGTCGATCGCGGCGAGCGTGTCGACGCGGTCGATGGAATAGGGCTTTGGCGCGAGATGCCGCAGCGCGACGCGCGCGGCGCCCGCCGGCATCAGGGTGATGTCGCGGTTCGGCTCGGACAGCGGCACCAGCGCGATTGCGCGGCGGTCGTTGTCGGCATTGGCGATTAGCTCGTCGGCGGCCCTGACCCTGACGTCCCAGTGCGATGCGGCGCTCCAGCCGTCGTCGAACATGATCATCAGCGGCGCCTTGCTGCCGGCGAGGCCGGTCTGCGGATTCCAGATCGGGCCTGCGGCCGCGAAGATCACCAGCGCAGCCGCAAGCAGACGCAGCGCGGTCAGCCACCACGGCGTCCGCGACGGCGTCTCTTCCCGCGGGGCGATGTCGAACAACAGGCGCGTCGGCGGAAACTCGATGCGGCGCGGCCGGGGCGGCATCACACGCAGCAGCCACCACAGCACCGGGAGGCTGACGAGGCCGATCAGCAGCAGCGGTTCGGTGAAGGCGAGCGGCAGTCCCATCATGCGGCAGGCCCCGCCTTGATGGTCGTGGCGCGGGCGCCCGACTTGCTCACCTGCATGCCGGCATGCAGGAACAGCAAGAGTTCAGCAGCGGAGCGGTCGGTGGCGTGCGTGGTGAACAGCCAGTCGAGCTTGCCCGTCTCGGCGCGGATCTGGTCGCGGTGCAGCGCGAGCCGCGTGGTGTAGTCCTGCGCCCAGCTCTCGGCGCGGCCGGCGGTGATCACGCCGAAGCCTTCGGGCTCGACGAACTCGACGCGGCCGGAATAGGGGAACGATTCTTCGGCGGGATCGACGATTTGCACCAGCGTGCCGTGCGCGCCCGAGCCGGAGAGTCCGGCGAGCGTCGTCCTGATCTCGGAGATCGGCGACCAGAAATCCGACAGCACGATCGTCTCGGCGAGCGCGGCAGGCACGAAGGACGGCGGCAGGCTGAGACGATCGGCATCGTCATGCAGCATCGCCTGCGCCATCTTGTCGATCACGCTGCGGCTCGCGGTCGGCGCCATCAGCCCGGGAATGCCGACGCGTTCGCCGCCGGAGACCAGGAGCTCGGCCAGCGCGAAGGCGACGATCAGCGTCCGCTCGAGCTTGGACTCGCGCGCGGTCTTCGAGGCGAACGCCATTGAGGGCGAGCGGTCGGGCCAGATCCACACAGTGTGCGAGGCTTCCCATTCGAGCTCGCGGACATAGAGATGGTCGTCCCGCGCCGAGCGCCGCCAATCGACGTTCTGCGCCGGCTCGCCGGAGACGAAGCGGCGATACTGCCAGAAATTCTCGCCGGAGCCAGCGCGGCGCCGGCCGTGCAGGCCGTGGATGACGTTGGCGGCGATACGGCGGGCTTCGAGCACCAGGCGTGGCAAGGACGCGGCGAGCGTGCGGCTTTCGCCATCGGCACGTCGGATCGCGATGATCTCCTTCGCCGTGTGCCCGTTCTCCGCTGCCATCAACCGATCCGTGTCTTGAGCTGCTTGATCACGTCCGGAATCGTGCGGCCCTCGGCGCGCGCCTGGAACGTCAGGGCCATGCGGTGCTTCAGCACGGGCTCGGCGAGGTCGAGCACGTCGTCGACCGAGGGCGCGAGGCGCCCGTCGATCAGCGCACGCGCGCGCACGGCCAGCATCAAGGATTGGCTGGCGCGCGGGCCGGGGCCCCAGGCGATGAACTTGCCGGCTTCGCCGCTCTCCGCGCCCGGACGGGCCGAACGCACCAGCGACAGGATCGCCTCCACGACGGAATCGCCGACCGGCAGGCGCCGGATCAGCCGCTGCGCGGTGATCAGCGCGTCCGCGGTCATCGATCCCTTCGCCAGCGTTTCCTCGGCGCCGGTGGTCTCGAACAGGATGCGGCGTTCGGCGTCGCGATCGGGATAGTCGACGTCGATCTCCATCAGGAAGCGGTCGAGCTGCGCTTCGGGCAGCGGATAGGTGCCTTCCTGCTCCAGCGGGTTCTGCGTCGCGAGCACGTGGAACGGCTTCGGCAGATCGTGGCGCGCGCCGGCGACGGTGATGTGCTGCTCCTGCATGGCCTGCAGCAGCGCAGACTGCGTGCGCGGTGAGGCGCGGTTGATCTCGTCCGCCATCAGCAGCTGCGCGAACACCGGACCCGAAATGAAGCGGAAGGCGCGCTTGCCCGCGGTGCTCTCGTCCAGCACTTCGGCGCCGAGAATGTCGGACGGCATCAGGTCCGGCGTGAACTGGATGCGCTTGGCATCGAGGCCGAGCGTCACGCCGAGCGTCTCGACCAGCTTGGTCTTGGCAAGGCCGGGCACGCCGATCAGCAGCGCATGGCCGCCGGAGAGGATGGTGACCAGCGTGTTTTCGATCACGCGATCCTGCCCGAAGATGACGGACGCGATCGCTTCCTTCGCGGCGCGAATCTGGCCCGACACCTGCTCGGCCGAACGGACGATCCCGTCCTCGAGTTTCTCGACACTCTCCGCCATCCGTTCGCTCCTTCAGCCCGCCATGCGGCTTGCCTAGGCCGTCATGTCATCGCATCACGTCAGATCATCACGTTAGATCATGGGCCCCATGCTAGACTTGCAGGAAGGCCATGTATTCGTTGAATTAACCTATCCCCACCTTATCGGCTTCGGGTTATGTACGGCATCACGAAGTGGCGACCTCCCACACCGGGCTCATCCGGGGTGGAACCGTGCACCCGAGTACAACGTAGACCTGCACCAAACGTGCCAAGGACAAAGTCAGGGCAAACCATGGCGAACCAAGGGCAGAGCGCCAATCACGGTCTCGAAGGGCTAACGGCCGCTGCCAAAAACGCTGCCAATACCGAAGGCGCCAAAAAGGGCCTGCCGCCGGTGCATCTGTGGAATCCGCCGTTTTGCGGCGATCTCGACATCCGAATCGCCTCCGATGGTACTTGGTTCTACTTGGGCACGCCAATCGGACGTCCCGCTTTGGTGCGGCTGTTCTCGACCATCCTCAAGCGCGAGGGCGACAAGCATTTCCTGGTCACGCCGGTGGAGAAGGTCGGCATCCGCGTCGACGATGCGCCGTTCATGGCGGTCGAGATGCTGACGCATGGCGAGGGCCGCCAGCGGGTGCTGAGCTTCCGCACCAATGTCGACGACTGGGTCACCTGCGATGCCGCGCACCGGCTGCGCTTCGAGCAGGCGGCGGACGGCGGGCTGACGCCCTATTTGCATGTCCGCGCCGATCTCTGGGCCAAGGTCACGCGGGCGCTCTATTACGATCTGGTTGACATGGGCGAGGAGCGGATGGTCGATGGCCAGCCGATGTTCGGCGTCGAATCATCCGGCGAATTCTTCGCCATGGCCGATGCGGAGCAGGTGAGGGCCGCGCTTTGAACAAGCCAATCCTGAAGAAAGATCCAGTCGCGATTGGCGCGGCGGATTTCTTCGCCCGCTCGAAGGCGAAGCTGGGCTTCGACGTGCCGGCCGGCCTCTACGATCCCAACATCATTCCCGCCTCGGGCGATCCCGGCACCGACAAGATGCTGGAGATCGTCGCGCGCGAGCAGCCGGTGCGGCCCGCGGCGGTCCTGATCGCCGTGGTCGATCATCCGGAGCCGACCATCCTGTTGACGCAGCGCTCGGCCCATCTCAACGACCATGCCGGCCAGATCGCCTTTCCCGGCGGCAAGATCGACGCGACCGATTCCTCGCCGCTGGACGCGGCGCTCCGCGAGGCCGAGGAGGAGGTCGGGCTGTCCAGGGATTTCGTCGAGCCGCTCGGCTATCTCGATCTCTATGGCACCGCGTTCGGCTTCCGCATCCTACCGACGGTCGCCAGGGTGCGGCCCGGCTTTTCGCTCAGCATCAACCATTCGGAGGTTGATGACGCCTTCGAGGTGCCGCTATCCTTCCTGATGAACCCCGTGAACCATCAGGTGCACAGCAAGGAATTCCGCGGCATGGAGCGGTTCTACTACGCCATGCCGTTCGCGGAACGCTACATCTGGGGAGCGACGGCCGGAATGCTGCGTGTGCTGTATGAGCGGATCTATTCGTCATGATCCGGCCGGTTCTGACCGAGATCGGAATCTTCCTCATTCCCTTTGCCGTCTATGCGCTGTTCCTGGCCGCAACGCGCTCCGGCCTGTTCGCGCGCTCGTCCTGGCCGGTCACCGTCGTGGCGCGCCTCGTCCTGGCAGCGCTCGTGCTCGTCATCGCGGGGTTGATCGGCTTCGCGCATTTCTCCGGCGCCGCCCCGGATTCGACCTATATTCCCGCCCATATCGAGAACGGCAGGCTGGTGCCTGGCGTGGAAAGATAGGGGCGGCACGATGAGCCAGGAGCCCCTGGTTGCGCCGATACTCGCCGATGCGCCCTGGCTGATCTCGGGCGGGACCGCGCGTGTCCTGCGATTGCTCAATGCCGACGGCGAGGAGGCGCGGGTGGTCGGCGGCGCCGTGCGCAATGCGCTGCTCGGCCTTTTGCCCGGCGACATCGACATCGCCACCACGGCGCGGCCGGAGGAGGTGATGCGGCGCGCCAAGGCCGCCGGCATCAAGAGCGTGCCGACCGGCATCGATCACGGCACCGTCACGCTGGTCATCGACAGCCACCCCTACGAAGTCACGACGCTGCGCGAGGACACCGAGACCTTCGGCCGCAAGGCCAAGGTCGCGTTCGGCCGCGACTGGGTGAAGGACGCCGAGCGGCGCGACTTCACCATGAACGGCCTGTCGGTCGATGCGAGGGGCGTCGTCTACGACCATGTCGGCGGCATCGCGGATGCCAGAGCGCGCCGCGTGCGCTTCATCGGCGATCCCGACCAGCGCATCGCCGAGGACTATTTGCGCATCCTGCGCTTCTTCCGCATCCACGCCGCGTTCGGCGCGGGCGAGCCCGACCGCGACGGCACGCTCGCCTGCATCCGCGGGCGCGACGGCCTCGCCAGCCTCTCGGCCGAGCGGGTGCGTATGGAAATGCTGAAGCTCTTGGTGGCATCGGGCGCCGCGGCCGCCGCGCTGGCCATGGCCGAGGGCGGCTTGCTGCAGGCGCTGGTCGGCGGCGTCGTCTACACCGGGCCGCTGGCGACGATGATCGCGATCGAGCGCGAGCTCTGCCTCGCCGCGAGCAGCACGCGGCGCCTCGCCGCGCTGACCGTCGCCGTGACCGAGGATGCCAAGCGCGTCGCCACGCGCTTGCGGCTGTCCAATGCCGAGACCAAGGCGCTGGATTCGATGGGCCACCGCTGGTGGCGCCTCGCCACCAAGGACGATGCCAATGCCCGGCGGCTGCTCTACCGGCTCGGGCCTGAGCGCTATCACGATCGCGTGTTGCTCGGCTGGGCGAGGAACGGCGGCGATGTCACCTCGATGCGCTGGCGCGCGCTCGCCGAGCTGCCGCAGCGCTGGACTGCGCCGAAATTTCCGCTGAAAGCCGCCGATTTCCTCGCGCGCGGATTGTCCGAAGGACCCGCGCTCGGGCATGTGTTGACGCTCGCCGAGGACGCTTGGCTTGCGGCGGATTTTCCACTAGATGATGCCGCGCTCGCTTCCATCGCCGATCAAGCTGCGGCCCGCATCAGCCGCGACGAGAGAACGTGACCATCGTCTCAGCCTTCGCCGACATCTCGATCTTTCAGCTCTTGCTGGTCGCGTTGATGGCGTTGTTTGCTTCGGTCATCGGTGGTCTCGCCGGCTATGGCACCGGCGCCCTGATGCCGCTGGTGCTGGTGCCGCTGGTCGGCGCCGAGCCCGTGGTGCCGATCATCGCGATCTCCGCCATCTTCACCAATTGCAGCCGCGCGATTGCCTATCTACGCTACGCCGACCGCCGCCGCGCAGCTATCGTGCTCGCCTGCGCCGCACTGACGACGGCGCTCGGCGCCTATGGCTACACGCGGCTGACCAATGCGGGCGCAGCTCTCGTGATTGGCACCATGCTGATCCTGAGCGTGCCGCTGCGCCGGGTGCTTCGCCGCCGCGAGGTCAAGATCTCCGACAGCGGTCTTGCCGCCGGCTCGGTCGGCTATGGCGTTCTCGTCGGCGGCACCTCGGGCTCAGGCGTGATCCTGCTCTCGCTCCTGATGGCCGCGGGCCTCGAGGGCGCCGCCGTGATCGCGACCGACGCGATGATCTCGCTCGGCACCGGCCTCATCAAGGTTTCCGTGTTCGGCCTCGCCGGCGCCGTCACCGCGCAGGTGCTGGCCTTAGCCCTCCTGATCGGCGCGATCGCGATCCCCGGCGCGTTCCTGGCAAAGGCATTCGTGGAGCGGATGCCCGTGCATATCCACACGGTGATCCTGGATGTCGCGGTGATCACCGGCGGGCTGGTGATGATCTCGGCGGCGGCGCGGCAGCTCTTGGCGTAGCTTGCCTGGGCCCGATCGGGCATTCGCGGCTTTCCGCGATCCGGGTCGTTATCATAACGTCGGCTGCCGAGGGCCAATCGGAAGTCGCTGAACTCGATTGTCCGCGGCAGCTTTTGACCCATTGCAGACGTCGGTCTCCGCTGTCATTTTCCTCGAAGGGACGGGAAGGATTAGACGGATGTCACCGCAACGGCTCCACGACAAATACAAGTCTCGCATCTTGCAGCAACATGAAAGTAGTCAAGACGCGGACTTGATAAGCCTCATGGCGGCCAATGGCCTACGCGGCACGGTTTTTCACGTGCTAAAAACCATTACAGAACAATACGAAGACATATACACCGTGCTTATCGATGACCGGTCGGTTGTTACTTTTGAGATTCCGCGCACTGCTGGGGCGCTGACCGTCAAAGAACTCAGTGTTTTCTCTCTTAGCCAATATCGTGACGAACTAGGCCAAGGGAAGAGCCGCATGCGCTTGGACCGAGCGGCGGAAGATGCACGGAAACTCCTTATCAAATGAGTAAGGTGACGCAATTAGTTGGCGGCCCCGTTCCAGATCGCGAACGTCCGCTGTTGGCCCTTCTGCGACATTCAGCGATGTCCGCCGTTGCGCCATGATGGGCAGAGAAGCGGACATCGGACGCACTGGGACCGGGGCAGGCCGGGCTGACCGGAATGCGATCTTAGGCGGTGCTTACTCCTCGTCCTCGTCTTCGTCCTCGTCGTCCTCTTCCTCGATTTCCACGCGGTCGAGCACAGCCAGCGGCAGCGTCTCGCGGAACAGATCGCCTTCCATGCCCATCCAGAGGCAGAGCACCTCGTCCTGCTTCACGTCCGCAACCGTCAGCGGCTGGCCGCCGGATTTCAGCATCACGACATCGCCGGCTTTCAAGTCCATCGCGTGTTCCTTTCGCGTGATCGATCCGGAAGGCAAGCTAGCAAGCGGAGATGACAGACCGATCACGGCCGGCCGAGGCGGGAATTCCGCCGACGCAGAGGTGGAGAGCAGGGCGACGCAAATCAGGGGAGATCGCGAGGCAAACTCCGCCGTAGTCGCAGCAGCGGATAAGGCCGCCCATCACGATCGGTTTGCTTCGATTCTACGACGCGAAAACCCATCGCGTCGTAGAATGTGACGGCCTGGGTGTTTTGGGCATTCACCTCGACCTCGAGGTTCTCGCCACGAGAGGCCGCCTCGGCCACGAACCGCCGTCCCAGTCCCTGACGGCGAAACGCCGGCGCGATGTAGAGCGCGTCGATCTCCGTTCCTTCCATCCTCATGAATCCGATCACCCGATCGTCCTCGTCGACCGCAACGGTGAAGTCGCGATGCGGAAGATAGTCTCGCCGGACCTGAATGCAGATGTCCGCGAAATCGGATTCGCTGAGGAAGTCGTGGGTGGCCAGCACGGCAGCACGCCACACCTCGTACATCGCTTCGATGTCGTCAGGCCGCGACGCCCGCAGTCGCCAACCAGCCATGATGAAGCTAGTCGTTCGTCAGCCGCAGAAGATGCGGCACGGCCTCGGTGTCGACGGTGGCGCCGAGGCGCTCATAGAATCGCATGGCCGACGCGTTGTGCTTCCAGACATCCCAGCCGAGCCTCGTGACGCCGTAATCGGAGCCCCACTCCTTGGCCTTCATCATCAGCGCTCTGCCGATGCCCTTCCCGCGCGCATCGGCGTGTACCGCAATGTCGCTGATGTAGAGCGCGGCCTGAGCGCTATAGAGCTCGTGCGTCAGGATCCACGCGATCATGCCGACGACGCGATCTCCAAGCAGCGCGACGAAAAGGTGCACGGGCGCATGCTCGCGCGCATAGAAGGCGACATAGCGGTCCAGCGTCAGAGGCGGCGGCGGCTCTTCGATATGAGCCGCCAGTGCGTCCGCAAGAGCGCGAACGGCGGCATAGTCGCTCGCCTCGGCTTTTCGGATGTTCAATTCTCCACTCACGATGCCGTGCCTCCCGTTGGCGCTGAAACGCGCCCGCGGGGTCATCTACGTGCAAGCTCGGCAGGTCGTTACGTCAGCAGGCGAAGAAATTTTGGCGGCTGCTGCCGTTCGAGGCCGGCAGATGACTGCAACTCGCGCCAAAATCTCCCCGCCGCAAGTTTCGACGATGGCATCATACCCCTGTTTTGCCCGACGGATCAGAAGGCCTTTTTTGGAGAATCCGTAACCCTTTGATTCTGCTAGGGCCGTCTACTGTGCATGGGGTTGTTTTCGCATTTTTTGTTTGGAGCCCCTGCTCAGGAGCGGCCCGGCACCAGCTCGGTCAGCGAACGGATGATGCGGTCGGGCTTGACGGTCGAGCCTTCGGGCAGGCCGTCACCATGCACGTCGATCCAGATCGAATAGATGCCGAGCCGCTGCGGCGTCACGACTTCCCATTCCAGATTGTCGCCGATCATCCAGGTGTCCTCAGGCGTGACGCCGAGCGCCTCCATAGCGTGCAGATAGGCGCGCTCCTCGGGCTTGCCGAAGCCGTGCTCGCCCTCGATCTGGATGTGGTCGAACCGATGCGTCAGCTCGAACCGCTCGACCTTGGCGCGCTGCATCTCGGCGGCGCCGTTGGTGACGAGCGCGAGCTTGACGCCGCTGGCCCTGAACGCGTCGATCGCATCATGGGCGCCGGGGAAGACGAAGATCGCTTCCTCGCGGTAGGTGGTGAAACGGTCGGCGATGCGATCGGCGAGATCGTCGGGCAAGGCGCGATGGCCGCTTGCGGCGAGCGCGGCAAAGCCGCCGCGCACCGTGAGCCGCCGCGCCTCGCCGAGCTTCATCCGCCATGCGGCTTCCGCGTTCGCCCAGAAGTTTCGCGCGAAGGCGAGCACCGCGGCCGCGACCTGCGGCGGCGGCAGCGGCGCGAGCTCCTCGGCAAACTCGTTCGCGATCGTGTTCCAGGCGATCTCGGGCCGGCCATAGGCGGACAGGATGGTGTCGTCCATGTCGATCAGCATGGCGCGGGGCAGCGGCTTCAAGGCGGGCTTCATCGTCGTCACGGCCATTTCACCTCGGGCGGCATCGACGACAGGATCGACTCGACATTGCCGCCGGTCTTGAGCCCGAAGATGGTGCCGCGATCATAGAGCAGGTTGAACTCGACATAGCGGCCGCGCCGGATCAATTGCTCCTCGCGGTCGGCGGCGGTCCAGGCGCTTTCGAAATTGCGCCTGACGATCTCGGGATAGACCTTCAGGAAGGCGCGGCCGACGTCCCCGGTGAAGGCGAGGTCGGCGTCCCAGTCGCCGCTGTCGTGCCAGTCGTAGAAGATGCCGCCGATGCCGCGCGCCTCCTTGCGGTGCGGCAGGTAGAAATATTCGTCGCACCATTTCTTGTACTTGTCGTAGTCGGCAACGCTGCCGTGCTGGTTGCACGCCTCTTTCATCGCGGCGTGGAAGGCGATGGTGTCGGCGTCGTCCTGCGTGCGCCTGCGGTCGAGCACCGGCGTGAGATCGGCGCCGCCGCCGAACCAGGCCTTGGTGGTGACGACGAAGCGCGTGTTCATGTGCACGGCGGGCACGTTCGGATTGCGCATATGCGCGATCAGCGAGATGCCCGAGGCCCAGAATTTCGGATCGTCCGCGGCGCCGGGAATTTGAGCCCGAAACTCGGGGGCGAACTCGCCGTGCACCGTCGAGCAGTGCACGCCGACCTTCTCGAACAGCCGGCCATGCATCATCGACATCACCCCGCCACCTCCGGCCGCGCCGGTATGGTCGGTGCGCTGCCAGGGCGTGCGCTTGAAGCGGCCGGCCTCGCCCGGATAAAGGCTTGGCGGCGCGTCGTCCTCGAGCCGCTCGAAGCTCGCGCAGATGTCGTCGCGCAAGGCTTCGAACCAGGTGCGGGCGCGGGTCTTGCGGTCTTCGATCGTCGAACTGTCCATCTGCATTCCCGGTCGCGTTCTATCTGATGCCGAGCGACTTATGCGTCTGCACGCTGAGCCGCCATTGCGGGTGGTGCAGGCAGTAGTCGATCGCGCGCGCGGTGTTCTCGATGACCTCGGGGCCGTCCATCGGCTGCAGCGAGAAGCGCTCGAAGGCGAGGTGCTCGAAGGCTTCAGGGGCGGCGAGGGCCTGCGGATAGACCAGCTTCAGCTCGTGGCCCTGGCGCAGCACCAGCTCGCTGCCGCCCTTGGGGCTGACGCAGATCCAGTCGAGGCCATCGGGCGCTTCGATGGTGCCGTTGGTCTCCACCCCGATTTCGAAGCCACGGGCGTGGAGCGCCTCGATCAATGCGGCATCGACCTGGAGCAGGGGCTCGCCGCCGGTGAGCACGACATAGCGGTTGGCTGTGGAGGCGCGCCATTGTGCGGCGATGGTATCGGCGAGCTCGGCAGCCGAGGCGTAGCGGCCGCCGAGGGTGCCGTCGGTCCCGACGAAATCCGTGTCGCAGAACTTGCAGGTGGCCTCGAGCCGATCCGCCTCGCGCCCGCTCCAGAGGTTGCAGCCGGCAAAGCGGCAGAACACGGAGGCGCGCCCGGCATGGGCGCCTTCGCCTTGCAAGGTCAGGAAGATTTCCTTGACCGCGTAACTCAATCGTCTCTCCTCAAACCTTCAAACTTGCGGGTTCCGGATCTGCCGCAGCGCCTCGCCTGCGGCCATCGCCGCGGTCATGGCCACATTGAGCGACCGCAGCCCGGCTTTGATCGGGATCACCAGCCGCGCATCCGCGGCCTCGACCACCGCGTCGGTGACGCCGGCGCTCTCGCGCCCGAATAGCAGGATGTCCGACGTCTGGTAACGGAAATCGCGATAGTCGGTGGCGGCCTTGGTGGTGAACAGCAGCAGGCGGTGGCCATGCGCGGCGCGCCAGTCCTCGAATTTCAGCCAGGAGTCGTGCCTGACGATGCTGACATGGCCGAGGTAATCCATTCCCGCCCGGCGGAACGCGCGGTCGGAGACCGGGAACCCCGCCGGTTCGATGATATGGGCGTCCAGTCCGAGGCAGGCGCAGAGCCTGAGAATCGTGCCGGTGTTCTGTGGGATGTCGGGCTGGAAAAGCGCTATCTGCATCGGGGGTGGCGGGTTGGTTGCGGGTCGGAAATGTCTCAATAAAACATCGCATGGCCGGGAATTCGTGCATGGCACGCCCCCGCGCCGATAGCGGGCTTGCGCTCGCCCGGCAAGGGTGCCAATAGAACGATTCTGGACTGCTGTTTCGCCTGTTTAGAGGCGAATAAGCGAAGTTCTGCCGCCGCGGGGGGCCGCGGGCGCCGGCAGCCTTTCCGGGGACCTCATGGGCGCCTCCTGGAGCGGTTCCGCCGGCTGCGTAAGAAGAAAGGGTTGGAATCGTGACGACAGCGTCTTCGGCGGACCATCCGACACGCCGTGATTTCTTATTCGTTGCAACGGGGGCAGCTGCCGCAGTAGGGGGCGCAGCCGCGCTCTGGCCCTTCATCTCGCAAATGAATCCTGACGCCTCGACCATCGCCGCCGGTGCGCCGATCGAGGTCGATCTCAGCCCGGTCGCCGAAGGGCAGGACATCAAGGTGTTCTGGCGCGGCAAGCCGATCTACATCAGCCACCGCACCAAGAAGCAGATCGACGAGGCGCGCGCCGTCAACGTGGCGAGCCTGCCCGATCCGCAGACCGACGAGGCCCGGGTCAAGTCCGGCCACGAGCAATGGCTGGTCGTGATCGGCATCTGCACCCATCTCGGCTGCATCCCGATCGCTCATGAAGGCAGCTACGACGGGTTCTTCTGCCCCTGCCATGGTTCGCAGTACGATTCGTCCGGCCGCATCCGCCAGGGGCCCGCGCCCGCGAACCTGCCGGTGCCGCCGTACACGTTCGTTTCCGACACCAAAATCCAGATCGGCTGAGCTTCGGACGCACGTCCGAAGCTTCGCGCCGTCTCGTCGTTTTATTTCCTCAGGATCGCATCATGAGCGGACCATCCGACTACCAGCCGAGCAATCCGGCCCTGCAATGGATCGAGCGGCGCCTGCCGATCTTCGGCCTCATGCATTCCTCGTTCGTCGCCTATCCCACCCCGCGTAACCTGAACTATTGGTGGACCTTCGGCGCCATCCTCTCCTTCATGCTGGGGATGCAGATCCTGACCGGCGTGATCCTGGCGATGCACTATACGCCGCATGCCGATCTCGCCTTCAAGTCGGTCGAGCTGATCGTCCGCGACGTGAACTACGGCTGGCTGCTGCGCAACATGCACGCCTGCGGCGCGTCGATGTTCTTCTTCGCGGTCTACGTCCACATGCTGCGCGGTCTCTATTACGGCTCCTACAAGGAGCCGCGCGAGGTGCTGTGGATCCTCGGCGTCATCATCTACCTCCTGATGATGGCGACGGGCTTCATGGGCTACGTGCTGCCCTGGGGCCAGATGAGCTTCTGGGGCGCCACCGTCATCACCAATCTGTTCTCCGCCATTCCCTATTTCGGCGAGAGCATCGTGACGCTGCTGTGGGGCGGCTATTCGGTCGGCAACCCGACGCTGAACCGCTTCTTCTCGCTGCATTACCTGCTGCCGTTCCTGATCGCGGGCGTCGTTGTGCTCCACGTCTGGGCGCTGCACGTCGCCGGCCAGAACAATCCTGACGGCGTCGAGCCGAAGACGGAAAAGGACACGGTGCCGTTCACGCCGCACGCGACCATCAAGGACATGTTCGGCGTCGCCTGCTTCATGCTGCTCTACGCCTGGTTCATCTTCTACATGCCGAACTATCTCGGCGACGCCGACAACTACATTCCGGCGAACCCGGGCGTGACGCCGCCGCACATCGTGCCGGAATGGTATTACCTGCCGTTCTACGCGATCCTCCGCTCGATCCCGAACAAGCTGGCGGGCGTCGTCGCGATGTTCGGCGCGATCATCATCCTGTGCTTCCTGCCCTGGCTGGACGCCGCGAAGACCAAGTCGTCGAAGTATCGTCCGCTGGCCAAGCAGTTCTTCTGGATCTTCGTCGTGGTCTGCATCCTGCTCGGCTATCTCGGCGCACAGCCGCCGGAAGGCATCTACGTCGTTGCCGGCCGCGTTCTGACGGTCTGCTACTTCGCCTACTTCCTGATCGTGCTGCCGCTGCTCTCGCGCATCGAGAAGCCGCGGCCCGTGCCGAACTCGATCTCCGATGCGGTTCTGGCCAAGACCGGCAGCCGATCGACGCCGATGGTGTCGACCGCGATCATGCTGGCACTGGCGGGTTCGCTGTTCGCGGGCTCGGTCGACAGCGCGAAGGCGTCTGAAGGCAGCGACACGCCTCCCGGCAACAAATGGTCGTTCTCCGGCCCTTTCGGTAAGTTCGACCGCGGCGCGCTGCAGCGCGGCCTGAAGGTCTACAAGGAGGTCTGCGCCAGCTGCCACGGGCTGTCCTATGTCTCCTTCCGCAACCTCGCCGAGCCCGGTGGGCCCGGCTATTCGGTGGCGCAGGCGGCAGCCTTCGCGTCCGAATACAAGGTCAAGGACGGTCCGAACGATGCGGGCGACATGTTCGAGCGCGCAGGGCGGCCGGCGGATTATTTCCCCTCGCCGTTCCCGAACGAGCAGGCCGCACGTGCCGCGAACGGCGGCGCGGCGCCGCCCGACCTGTCGCTGATCACCAAGGCGCGCTCCTATAAGCGCGGTTTCCCCTGGTTCATCGTCGACTTCTTCAGCCAGTACCAGGAGCAGGGTCCGGACTACGTCTCGGCGGTGCTGCAGGGCTTTGACGATCACGTCCCCGAGGGCGTCACCATTCCGGAGGGCTCGTACTACAACAAGTACTTCCCGGGCCACGCCATCAAGATGCCGAAGCCGCTCAGCGACGGCCAGGTGACCTATGACGACGGCTCGCCGACCACGGTGGCGCAGTATTCCAAGGACGTCACCACGTTCCTGATGTGGACCGCCGAGCCGCACATGGAAGCGCGCAAGCGCCTCGGTTTCCAGGTCTTCATCTTCCTGATCCTGTTCGCGGGCCTGATGTACTTCACCAAGAAGAAGGTCTGGGCCAGCTCGCACTGAGCAGCGCGCGCGAAACGAGAGATGAGAAGCCCCCGCAAGGGGGCTTTTTTTCTGAGCTCAGCTCTCGGTCATTCCGGGTTCGCACTGTCGTGCGCCCCGAAATGACGAGAGTGTGGATTGCGCCTCGCGGTCCCAGCCGCCAAAATGCACGTCAATCGCTCTGCCAGAAACTCATCGGAGGACACCATGGGAACCGCCATCACCTTCAAGCGCCCGGATGGCAAGGACGCCTCGGGCTATCTCGCCAATGCCGCGCGCGGCAACGCGCCGGGCGTGGTCGTGATCCAGGAATGGTGGGGCCTGTCGGACCAGATCAAGGGCCTGTGCGACCGCTTTGCGCTGGCCGGCTTCGATGCGCTGGCGCCCGATCTCTACAAGGGCAAGGTGGTGCCGTATCACGACACGGACAGCGCCAACAAGGAGATGAACTCCCTCGACTTCATGGACGCCACCACGCAGACGGTGCGCGGCGCCGCGCAATATCTGGCGCGCAACGGCGCCAAGGTCGGGCTGACAGGCTTCTGCCTCGGCGGCGCCGTGACCATCATCGGTTCGGTGCACGTGCCTGAACTCGCTGCCGGCGTCGTGTTCTACGGCATCCCACCGGAGCAGGCGGCCAAACCCGCCGACGTCAAGATCCCGCTGCAGGCTCATTTCGCCAACAAGGACGATTGGTGCACGCCGGAGCTGGTCAGCGGCTTCGAAAAGGCCATGAAGTCCGCCGGCAAGTCGCTCGAGCTGTTCCGCTATGACGCCGAGCACGCCTTCGTCAACGAGCAGCGCCAGGCCGTACACGACCGCGAAGCTGCTGAACTCGCCTGGGGCCGGGCGACGGAGTTTTTCAGGAAGCATCTGGGGTAGCATGACGGGCAGCCCGAACCTCAGCTTCCGGCCGCTCGAAACGCACGATCTCAAGGCGATCAGTCTCGTGCACTACCGCGCCTGCCTGATCGCCTATCAATTCATGAACTGGTCGTATTCGCTGCAGGAGGTCGAGGCCTGGTATTCGCCTAAATTCGCCGAATGGAGCTGGACACTCGCAGCATTCGAGGCGGACGCCATGGCGGGTTTCATTGCGCTGGAGGGCCGGCATGTCGATCAGCTCTTCGTCGATCCATCGTGTCACCGGCGCGGCGCCGGTTCGGCGCTGCTGGAGCGAGCGATCGCGAGTGCGCATGCGAGTGCTCATGGCCGGTTCACGCTCAATGTATTCGAGCAGAATTTCGCTGCGCGTGCGTTCTACGAGAAACACGGCTTTCGCGAGCGCGATCGATGGATGAACGAGGAAGAAGGCGCCATCGACCTGCTATATGTCCGCGAGGGCTGAACAACCGTCAGGCTGTTTTCACGCTTTCAAGCCTCGAAAGAGGGCCCGGACGGGCAGGGGCGTGGTTCCGTCTCTTGACATGGCCTCTCTCGGATGGTGAGTATCCGCCCATGAGCACGGCCGTCCGCCCAGCCCGTCTTTGGTGGCGCACCTCCTAAGAGGTGGCCGGTGCGATTTATTCTCCCAAAATCGTCTGAGGTCGCCTGCACAGTGCGGCGGCCTTCTCGTTTGTCCTGTGTGGCGTTCCCTCGGCAAGTTTCGTAAGAGGACGACATGAACAGGACAGTCTTTGCCCTCCCGGCCCGAAGCGATTACTTGACCCGCGCAGGTCTCGCGATCACGCGCGTGGCCGAGCAGTTCACGGGCGGCGCCAACCGGCTCGACGATCTCATCAACCTGCTCGACCGCCGCCGCGGCGTAGTGCTGTCCTCGGGCACCACCGTGCCCGGCCGCTACGAGAGTTTTGACCTCGGCTTCTCCGATCCGCCGCTCAAGCTCGAGACCACTGGCGTCGATTTCAAGCTGGAAGCGCTGAATGGGCGCGGCCAGGTGCTGATCGCCTTCCTCGCCGATGTCCTGCGCGAGCCCTGCGTCGTGATTTCCGAGAAGAGCGCGACGCATCTTGCCGGCCACATCGTCCGCGGCGACGCGCCGGTCGAAGAGGACCAGCGCACCCGCCGCGCCAGCGTGATGTCGCTGGTGCGCGACATCATCGCAGCCTTCTCCGCCAATGACGACGGGCTGCTCGGCCTGTTCGGCGCCTTCGCCTACGACCTCGTGTTCCAGATCGAGGATCTCGAGCAGAAGCGCGCACGCGAGGCCGACCAGCGCGACATCGTGCTCTACGTGCCCGATCGCCTGCTGGCCTATGACCGCGCCACCGGCCGCGGCGTCGTGCTCGCTTACGACTTCGCCTGGAAGGGCAAGTCGACCGCAGGCCTGCCGCGCGAGACCGCCGAAAGCCCTTATTTGAAGACGCCGCGCCAGGGCTTCGCCGATCACGCGCCCGGCGAATATCAGGCGACCGTCGAGACCGCGCGCGCCGCCTTTGCGCGCGGCGATCTCTTTGAAGCGGTGCCGGGACAGCTGTTCGCCGAGCCTTGCGACCGCTCGCCGGCCGAAGTCTTCCAGCGCCTCTGCGTCATCAACCCGTCTCCTTACGGCGCGCTGATGAATCTCGGCGAGGGCGAGTTTCTCGTCTCGGCTTCACCGGAAATGTTCGTGCGCTCGGACGGCCGCCGGGTCGAGACCTGCCCGATCTCGGGCACCATCGCGCGCGGCACGGATTCGATCGGCGATGCCGAGCAGATCCGCAAGCTTCTGAACTCGGAGAAGGACGAGTTCGAGCTCAACATGTGCACCGACGTCGACCGCAACGACAAGGCGCGGGTCTGCGTCCCCGGCACCATCAAGGTGCTGGCGCGGCGCCAGATCGAGACCTACTCAAAACTGTTTCATACCGTCGATCACGTCGAGGGCATGCTGCGCCCCGGCTTCGACGCGCTCGATGCCTTCCTCACCCATGCCTGGGCGGTCACCGTGACAGGCGCGCCGAAGCTGTGGGCGATGCAGTTCGTCGAGGATCACGAGCGCTCGCCGCGGCGCTGGTATGCCGGCGCCATTGGAGCTGTGAATTTCGACGGCAGCATCAACACCGGCCTCACCATCCGCACCATCCGCATGAAGGATGGTCTTGCTGAAGTGCGCGTCGGTGCGACCTGCCTGTTTGATTCAGACCCCGCCGCAGAAGACCGCGAATGCCAGGTCAAGGCCGCAGCCCTATTCCAGGCCCTGCGCGGCGATCCGCCGAAGCCGCTGTCGACCTTCGCACCGGATGCGACCGGCTCGGGCAAGCGGGTGCTGCTGATCGACCACGACGACAGCTTCGTGCACATGCTCGCCGATTATTTCCGCCAGGTCGGCGCCGAAGTCACCGTGGTCCGCCATGTGCACGCGCTCGACATGCTCAAGCAGAAGACTTGGGATTTGCTGGTGCTGTCGCCGGGGCCCGGGCGTCCTGAGGATTTCGCGATCAAGAAGACGATTGATGCGGCGCTCGAGAAGAAGCTGCCGGTGTTCGGCGTCTGCTTGGGCGTGCAGGCGATCGGAGAATATTTCGGCGGCGAGCTCGGCCAGCTCACCCATCCCGCCCACGGCCGCCCCTCACGGGTGCAGGTGCGCGGCGGGCGCTTGATGCGCAATCTGCCGAACGAGATCGTCATCGGCCGCTATCACTCGCTCTTCGTCGAGCGCGACAGCATGCCGGAGGTGCTCGATGTCACCGCCAGCACCGAGGACGGCGTCGCCATGGCGCTGGAGCACAAGACCCTGCCGGTCGCCGGCGTCCAATTCCACCCGGAATCGCTGATGTCGCTCGGCAACGAGGTGGGACTACGTATTGTTGAAAACGCGTTCCGGCTGGATGCGCGTGTCGATTGAGAGGCACCAATGACCTTTGACCACGACATCAAGGCGAGCGTCCGCACCATCCCCGACTATCCCAAGCCCGGGATCATGTTCCGCGACATCACCACGTTGCTCGCGGACGCGCGCGCGTTCCGCCGTGCAGTCGACGAGCTCGTCAATCCCTGGGCCGGCAACAAGATCGACAAGGTCGCCGGCATGGAGGCGCGCGGCTTCATCATCGGCGGCGCGGTGGCACACCAGCTCTCGGCCGGCTTCGTGCCGATCCGGAAAAAAGGCAAGCTGCCGCACACCACGGTGCGGATCGCCTATTCGCTCGAATACGGCATCGACGAGATGGAGATGCATGTCGATGCCATCCAGCCCGGCGAGCGCGTCATCCTGGTCGACGACCTCATCGCCACCGGCGGCACCGCGGAAGGCGCCGTAAAATTGCTGCGGCAGATCGGCGCCAACGTCGTCGCCGCCTGCTTCATCATCGACCTGCCGGAGCTCGGCGGCGCCGCCAAGCTCCGTGCCATGGACGTGCCGGTGCGCACGCTGATGACGTTCGAGGGGCACTGAGCCGCCGTCGGCGGTCAGATCGCCTCGGCCTTGAGCTCGGCCCGCCAATGCAGCAGGCGCTCCTTCAGGAGCGCGTTCCTGACATAGGCACTCTCTTCGTCCTCCAGACGCTCGCATTCGTCAAACGTCAGGCCGGCCTCGCCGTGGGCTTTCCAGGCGGCCTGGAGGCTGCGGCAGGTATGGCTGCCCTGGCGGAGCGAGAACCAGATGCGGTTCCGGATCGTCTCGAGGTTCGGCGCCTGGCCGACCCAGGCCTCGCCCGAGGCCGCGCAGCGGACAACGTAGATGCCTGCAACGGTCTTGCGCTCCTTGTAGGCGGCGATCGCTGCTTTCCGGTCGATGCTCACGGGGGATGGGCCTTGCTGAGGGGATGTCGATGCCCGTCTCAATAAATCGGCTTCAGCCCGTCGTCAATATTATCCGGGTAAAAAACCAGCGCAATCAGGACCGCTGCAGGATCAGGCTGAGCTCGAGCTCGCGGAAAGCGAGGTAATTGCGCCGGGTCCATTGGTGCAGCTCGGTCGAGGCGTCCTTCTCCTGGCGGAGATAGCCGGTGAAGGAGAAGTTCAGCCGGTCGATATAGGTCTTGAGGAAGCCGGGCAGGGCGGGCAGGCGGAACAGCCGGCCGCCGGCCATCGCAGCTGGCAGCTCGCCGCGCACCACATGTTCGTTGTCGACCGTGATCAGGTTCATCCGCGGGATCCGCCCGCGCAGCATCTCGTGGGCGCGGGCCGAGACGCGGTCGGTGTCGGCGACGAACAGGATCTGGGGCGCGACGTGTCGGCGCGCCGCCTCCTTCAACAGGCCGATCTCGTCGGTCATCTTGAAGAACTCGTCGAAGGCGTGGAAGCCGAGGTCGATCACCTTGGGAAGCCCATCGTCGATGATGACGCGGTCCATCAGCTGCATCTTGCCGTAGGTGTCGATCACGTCAGCGGTCTCTGTGACCCCCGGCAGGTAGTCGAGCAGCGACGGCTCCTTCAGATTGACGTCGAAGGCCGCGACATTGCCGTTCTTGAGCAGCAGGAATTCGCTCAAAAGCCGCGCCAGCAGGGTCTTGCCGACCTGCGGGCGGGGCGAGCAGATGATGTAGACGGGCGTTGCGGGCATCGACAGCTATATCAGTCGAACTTGGCGACCAATCCAGCCGTATCAGCCCGGCTTGCGCAACTATTTTTCGCTGTTGCGGGTCACGGACTTCGAACCGACGATGTCGGTCAGGCGGATGCGGTCGAACTCGCTCCAGACGTTGGCCAGCCAGTGCCTGACATAGCCGCGCAGCACGAAGGAATAGTTCGCGGCCTCGTCGTTGATGCCCTTGTTGGCAACGAATTTCAGGAACGGGACGGACGACACCTCGACCTGCTCATAGGCCATTTCGTTGAGCTTGGGGATGGTCAGCTCGGTGGCGTCCTTGATGCGGTGGAAGTAGGAATTATAGGTCGCCTGGTCCCACTGGAAGAACTGGGTGTCGTTGATGAAGTTCTTCACCAGGAAGTATTTGGCACCGGTCATGAAGCCCGCGGTCTCGGCGATTTCGTCCAGAGAGGCGATCGAGGGTCCGAGGATGTGAAACACGGCAAAGGTGATCTGGCCGGCCTTGGCGGCGTCGAGGAAACCGATGTCGCGCAAGGATGCGAGCGCCGGCGAGAGCAGGCCGGCGCGGACGTCGATCACGGTGACCGACGGGCTCGTCGCGTTGAGCGTATCGAAGATCTTCATCTGATCGGCCGTCGTCGTCATGTCGACGATCTCGGTGATGTCAGGGTGGAAGCGCTTCAGGGTTCCGCGGGGCGACTCCGTGTCGAAGGCGCGCGTCGGCACGTTGTTGGCTGAGAAATAATCGAGCAAGGTGCGCGACACCGTGGTCTTGCCGACCCCGCCCTTGTCCGCGCCCACCACAACCACTGCCGGCTTTGCCATTGCTGTCCCCTAACGCGCGCCCCCCGATCGCGAGGTCGCGATCGGCCGGGTCCCAAATCGATGTCCCGAGGATGGTCCCAAGGATGTCCCGAGTCTGCTGTTGGGCGCGAACATGGCAGAAACAAGGGAGAATTCAATTCCGCAGCCCGTCGATACGGCAATTCCCGAAGTTTTTCCCAAGCGCGACGAAACTGCCGCGCGTGACGGCATATCGCGCGCTCAATGACGGCCCCAAGGGCCCATGGGATTGCCCGCGGGGTTGCTGTTCGCGGTTCCGGGGGCAGGCATGGGCGGCGGAGCGGCTGGGCCGCTGGCATCGTTCCAGGGACCATGATGGAGCGGCGGTGGGGCATGCTGCGGGTCGGCTGGCGCCCCGGGCTTGCCCGTTTCCTCGGTTGGTAGCAGCGGGCCCGGATCATGGCCGCCGGCAAACTTGACCAGTGCATCCACCCTCGATTGCACCGAGGGGTGGGTTGCGAACAGGTCGGCAAAGCCCTCGCGGGGATTGTCGACGCAGAGCTCCATCACGGCCGAGGTCGCGCCGGGCAGCTCGCCACGATTCTCGATCTTGCGCAGTGCTGAGATCATGGCATCGGGATCTTTGGTCAATTCCACCGAGCCTGCGTCGGCCAGATATTCGCGCGAGCGCGACAACGCGAGCTTGACCACCTGCGACAGCAGCCAGGCCACCACGATCAGTACGATCGCGATGATGATCACGATCACCGCGCCGCCGCCGGAGCTCTTGCTGTCGCTCGACGACGAGGAAGACGAGCGCGACGACGAGGAGGAGCCCGAGGACCACGAACCGCCGGAGCCGGAGCTCCAATTGAAATTTGTGAACAGTCGGAAGAACAATTCGCCGAAGAAGCCGACCACGCCGGCGATGATGACGGCGACCACCATCAGCTGTACGTCGCCATTCTTGATGTGGGTCAGCTCGTGGCCCAGCACCGCCTCGATCTCCTTGTCATTGAGCGTATCGAGGAGACCCGTGGTGACGGTGATGGAATATTGCCTGGGATTGAGGCCGGTCGCGAACGCGTTCAGCGCCGGGCTGTCCATGATCTTCAGCTTCGGCATGGTGATGCCGCGCGAGATACAGAGGTTTTCGAGCAGATTGTAGAGCCGCGGCTCTTCTTTCCTGTCGACGTCGTGGCCGCCGGTCACCGCATCGATCATCGATTGGTGGAAAAAATAGGCGATCACGATCCAGGCCGCGGCCACGACCGTTGCAACGGGCGCGGCGACGATGAGGTCGTGGAAGGCGCGGTTCAGATAATAGGCGACCGTGCCATTGCTGTTGATGACGACCTCGGCGACCAGCGCGCCAGCATAGACCAGCACATAGACCAGCGCGAACAGGCCGCCGAGCAACAGCATCGAACGAAACTTGTTCGAGGCGATGTGCGTGTAGAGACCATACGCGGCCATGACGCGGTTGCCCTGCGACCTAGCGGCTCAAGATCAGAACTTTACCTGCGGCGCCGCCTCGACCTCGGTGCGGCTGGCGCCGAGATCGAAGAAATCCCTCTTGGTAAAGCCGAACATGCCGGCGAACAGCGCCGCGGGCAGCTGCTGGATACCGGTGTTGTATTCCTGGACCGCGTTGTTGAAGAAGCGGCGGCTCGCTGCGATCTTGTTCTCGAGGTCGGAGAGCTCGGATGCGAGCTGCTGGAAATTGGCGTTGGCCTTGAGGTCCGGATAGGCCTCCGACAGCGCGATCAGCCGGCCGAGCGCGCCGGACAGCTGGTTCTCGGCCGCGGACACCTGCGCGGGGCCTTGCGCCGACATCGCCGAATTGCGCGCCTTGATGACGTCGTCGAGCGTGCCGCGCTCATGCGAGGCATAGCCCTTCACGGTCTCGACCAGATTGGGCACGAGATCGTGGCGCTGCTTGAGCTGAACGTCGATATCGGCAAAGGCCTGGCCGACGCGCTGGCTCAGCGCCACAAGGCGGTTGTAGGCGCTGAACGCGAGGAAAGCGAGGACGACGATGACGCCGAGAACGATCCAGCCGGTCGACATGGAGAACTCCTGAAGGGGGAAGAAGGCGGGCCTAGCCTAGACCAAATTGGCGCAGAGCGAGAGCCCCGGCGCAGAGGAGAGGTAGGACTTGGTCGAACGGGGAGCCGCCCGAGTTCAAGGCAAAAGCTCCCGATGAGGTTAACTTTCGGCAATGACGGCGTCGCCCCAGCGCCAACGCCGGGCACTCGCGTAGGCGGCCTTGTCGCGCCGTGGGACCTTTGTCAGTGCGACACCTTCTTCGGTGCAGAGTTTCGCCGCGATCTCGGCCTTGCCAACATCCGGCGGGGCCAGCACGCGTGCGGCGCGGCTCGCCGGCGCTGTGCGAGTCAGGGCGACGTAGATGAAGCGCTCGTCCTCGAACGGCACCTCGGCGCCCTTGATCTGCCGGTGCGCCTGCGAGCGGGGGAGGCGCTGAGAGAAATGGCACCAGTCGGGCGCGACGAGCGGGCAGGGCCTTTCGTGCGGGCAGGGCGCGGCGACGTAGGCGCCAGCCGCGATCAGTTGCTGGCGCAGCGCGAGGATGCGCGCGTAACCCGCGGGCGTGCCGGGCTCGATCACGACCAGCGCGTGGCGCGCTTTGGCCCACATGGTTTCCGCGAGCTTGCGCTGGTCGGCCTCGCTGAGCTCGCCGATGATGTAGCTGGCAATCACGAGATCGGCTTGCGAGGCCTCCGCGAGGTTCGCACCGGCATCGCCGGGCAGATAACGGCACTCCGCCAATCGCGAGCTGCCGCGTGCAAGTTCGAGCGCGAGCCGGCTCAACGTGGCGTTGGCGTCGAGCAGGGTGAAATCCTGCAGCGAGGGAAAGGTCTCCGCTGCCGCCCAGCTCGCGGTGCCCGGGCCTGCGCCGACGTCGAGCAGCGTTTCAGGTGCGAGGCTTGGTGCGATCTCGGTCAGCGCATTCAGGCTGGCCGCGACGGCGGCGTAGGTCGCGGGCATGCGCGCCAGCGCATAGGCGAGCGCATCGGCTTCGGACTTGATCGTGCCGGAGCCGCCGCCGGCGCGATAGGCGGTCGAGATTTTTTGCGAGCGCTGCGCCGCGTCGGTGCGGGAGAAGCCCTGCAGCTTGCCGTCGAGGGCGGCCTTCAGTTCGGCGGGGAGGGTGGGGGAGATCATCTTTGCCCACCGTCATTCCGGGGCGATGCGTAGCATCGAACCCGGAATCCATCGCGCGGCAGAGTCGGTCGAGGAATGGATCCCGGGTTCTCGCTGCGCGAGCCCCGGAATGACAGCCACGTCACGCCACGTTCTGGTCGAGAATGTCCACGGCCTCGGACAGGCTGACCGACACCAGTTGCGACACGCCGCGCTCGGCCATGGTGACGCCGTACAGACGGTTCATCCGCGCCATCGTGATCGGGTTGTGCGTGATGATGACGAAGCGCGTGTCGGTCGAGCTGGTCATCTCATTCAGCAGGTTGCAGTATCGTTCGACGTTGTGGTCGTCGAGCGGCGCGTCGACTTCGTCCAGCACGCAGATCGGCGAGGGGTTGGTCAAGAACACCGCGAAGATCAGCGCCATCGCGGTCAGCGCCTGCTCGCCGCCCGACAGCAGCGACAGCGTCTGCGGCTTCTTGCCCGGGGGCTTGGCAATGATTTCGAGACCAGCTTCGAGCGGATCGTCGCTTTCGATCAGGTGCAGCGCGGCCTCGCCGCCGCCGAACAGCTCGACGAACAGGCGCTTGAAGTGGTTGTTGACGACCTCGAACGAGGTCAACAGGCGCTCGCGCGCTTCCTTGTTGAGGCTCTGGATGCCCTGGCGCAGCCGCTTGATGGCTTCCACGAGGTCATCGCGCTCGGTGACGAGGCCGGTGTGCTGGGTCTCGACCTCGCGCAGCTCTTCCTCGGCGCGCAGATTGACGGCGCCGAGGCGCTCGCGGTCGCGCCGCATCTTTTCGAGGTCTTCCTCGATGTCGTGCAGCGGCGGCAGCTCCGCGCCGGGCTCGAGCTCGGCAAGGCCGGCGACGGCCTGCGGCTCGACCTCGAGCATGTCGCGGATCTCGCGCTCGATGTCCTCGAGCCGGCGCCGCGCGCCTTCCATGCGCTCCTCGGCGCGGGCCGTGGCCTCGCGGGAGCTCGACAGGGCTTCGAGGGTCAGCTTGGCGACGCGATCGGTCTCGGCCATCGCGCTTTCCGCGGTGGCGAGTGCGTCGGCGGCCATGCGGCGGTCGTTTTCCGCGTATTCGATCTCGGTGATCAGCGCGCTGCGCTTCTCGGCGAACACTTGCGGCGCGTTTTCGAGCTCGCTGCGCTCGATCGTGAGCTCGGCGATGCGGGCCTGGATGGTGTCGATGTGGGAGGCCGCGCTTTCCTTGCGGTACTGCCACTCGGTGCGCTCGGCGAGGATCGCCTGCACGCGGCGGTCGGCGAGCTCGGCCTCGCGGGCCAACGCCTGCGCCTCGGCGCGGACCTGGGCGGCCATGCGGCGGTGGCCTTCGATGTCGCTGCGGACGGCGGCGAGACGGGTCTCGGTGTCCTCGCTCGACGGCAGCTCGGAGATGCCGGCCTCGGCATATTCATAGGCAGCCTCGGCTTCGGCGCGGTCGGCGGCGAGGCGGCTGTGCGCTTCCGACAGCGTCGCCTTGCGCGCGGCATGGCGGCTGATCTCGCGCTCGGCGGTGGCATGGCGCTCGCGCGCGACGTTCAGCTCGCGCTGCGCGGCGCGCCAGGCTTCGCGGCTGGCGCCTTCCGTGCTGGCGGCCATCTGCAGCTCGGACTCGGCATTCTCCAGCGCTTGGCGCTTGATCTGCGCGTCGATGCGGGCCTGCTCCAGCTCGTTCTCGATGTCGACGAGACGGGCACGCTCGGCGAGGCGGCGGGCCGCGCCGGTTGGAGCATGGGCGGCAGCGACAAAGCCGTCCCAGCGCCAGACGTCGCCTTCGGGCGACACCAGCCGCTGGCCGGTCTTGAGCTGCGAGACCAGCTCGGCACCGCGCTCGCGCGGCACCACGCCGATCTGGGCCAGACGTCGGGCCAGCTCGGCCGGCGCCTGCACGTGATTGGAGAGCGGCACGGCGCCTTCGGGCAGTTCCGGATCGCCTTCGGTGTGGCCGACATTGGTCCAGCGCATCGGCGCCGACGGGTCGATCGGGGCGTCGAGATCGTCGCCGAGCGCGGCGCCGATCGCCTTCTCGAAGCCCTTGTCGACGGTGATGCCGTCGATGATCGGCGGCCACAGATTCTTGGTCTCGCCGTTGACGATCTTGGAGATCGTGCGTGCCTCGGTGTCGAGCCGCTGCACACGCTTGTCCGCTTCGACCAGCGGCGAGCGCGAGGATTCCAGCGTCTGGCGCGCGGCGACGTGCGCGGCTTCGCTGGCCTGCGCCGCGGCTTCCGAAGCCGCCAGCGTCTGCTCCGCGGTCTCGACCAGAGCGGTCAGCTCGTCGAGGTCGCCGAAGCCGCCGGTCTCGGCGGCAAGCTTCTGCTCTTCCGCGGCGACGTTCGCGATCTCCTGGTCGAGCCGGGCGAGCTTGTCGCGGTGGGTGCGGACATTGGCCTCGAGCTGATTGCGCTTGGCGGTGAGGTCGGCGAGCGCGGTGGTGAGCTCGGCGAATTGCTGCTCGGTCTCGGTCAGCACCGCCTCGGCTTCGGCGACGCGCTCGTCGACGCCGGAGCGCTTCTCGACGCGCGACTTGATCTCTTCCTTGAGCTCGGCGTCTTCGGTGTCGAGTCGCTGCAGCGCGACATCGGCATCCATCGTCTGCTGCTGGGCGCGGGAGATGTCGCCCTCGAACTGCGCGAGGCGGCGCTCGAGCTCGGCGACGCGCTCCTTGGCGCGCTCTTCCTCGCGGTCGAGCAGCTCACGGGCATTGGTCAGGCGCTGCAGCCCGGCGGCGGCGCGCGCTTCGGCATCGCGCAGCGCCGGCATTTCGGCGGCACGAATCGCCTGGATGCGAGCGGCCTCGGCCTGGTGCTGGGTGCGCTCGGCCATCTCGCGGACGGCGAGATCATGGGTCTGGCCGGATTCGTTGACGTCGGCATGCGCGCCGATCCAGCGCAGGTGGAACAGGGTGGCTTCGGCCTTGCGGACCTTGGCCGCGACCTCGCGATAGCGCACCGCCTGGCGGGCCTGCTTCTTCAGGCCTTCCATCTGCCCGGAGAGCTGGCCGATCACGTCCTCGACGCGCGTGAGATTGGTTTCGGCAGCCTTCAGCCGCAGTTCGGCCTCGTGGCGGCGGGCGTGCAGGCCGGCAACGCCCGCTGCGTCTTCCAGCACGCGGCGGCGCTGCTCGGGCTTGGCCTGGATGATCTCGCCGATCTTGCCCTGGTGGACGAGGGCCGGCGAGCGCGCGCCGGTGGCGGCATCGGCGAACAGGATCTGCACGTCGCGCGCGCGCACGTCGCGGCCGTTGATGCGGTAGACCGAGCCCGCTTCGCGCTCGATGCGGCGAGAGATTTCGAGCAGCTGGCTGTCGTTCATCGCCGCCGGCGCGGTGCGATCGGCATTGTCGATCGTCATCGTCACTTCGGCGTGGTTGCGCGCGGGACGGTTGCCGGAGCCGGCGAAGATCACCGCGTCCATGTCGGCGGCGCGCAAGCTCTTGTAGGAGGTCTCGCCCATCGCCCAGCGCAGCGCTTCGACGAGATTCGACTTGCCGCAGCCGTTGGGGCCGACCACGCCGGTCAGGCCGGGCTCGATGACGAAGTCGGTCGGCTCAACGAAGGACTTGAAGCCGTGAAGTCGCAGGCGGGTGATTTTCATAAGCACGCATCTCTGTTGGCAGGCGCGAATCCCCCTGCCGGGACACTACCATGGAAGGCAATGTCGCTATCCGGGCGAGTCGCGCGAGGCGCCTCATGCGGCTGGACAATGGCCGCGGTATGCCGCGAGGGCAACCGGCCAAAGCCGCTTTTCCCAAGGGATTTATGCCGGGAAAGATACGGCTTTCGAGATGCGAATCAGAGTCTTGACGCGCGAATCAGCTCTTGAGCAGCGGATTGATCTTCTTGGCGAACTCTTCGAACGAGGCCTCGCCTTTGATCTTCTCGCCGTTGATGAAGAAGGTCGGCGTCGAATCCACCTTGAGCACGTCGCTGGCGTATTTCTGGTCGGCGGCGATCTTGTCGAGCAGCGCCTGGTCCTTCAGGCAGGCTTCCACCTGCTGCTGCGTGAGGCCGGCCTGCTTGCCGATCCGCGTCAGGGTCTCGGTGGTGTTCTTCACGACCCAGTCGTTCTGCTGGCGGAACAGCATGTCGGTGACCGCGAAATATTTCGGTCCGTCGTCCTTCGCGATGCAGCGCGACAGCATCGAGCCGGCCGCGGCTTTGATGTCGAGCGGGAACTCGCGGAAGATGTAACGCACCTTGCCGGTGTCGATGTATTCCTTCTTGATCTTCGGGAACACCTGCTCGTTGAAGGCGGCGCAGTGCGGGCAGGTCATCGAAGCGTATTCGGTGATGGTGACGGCGGCGTCCTTCGGGCCGAGCGCCATGTCGGGCAGCGACACCGGCTTGGCCACATCGCCAGCCGACTGCGCCATGGCGTCAGAAATCAACCGGAGCGGCGAGAACCCGGCGACCGCGGCAAGCCCGGTCAGCGACAGCATCGTGGTGAAGGCGCGGCGGGTGATGATCAAGGTCGGCTCCCGGATTGGCGTGGTCTTGCCCCAGGGGGATATCGAGTTCCCGCCGGGCGGCCTGTCGCTAGCTTGAAACGTGGTTTGAAGCAATGGCGAGCGGCAGGGACGGGTCCAGATTGGCCGCAAAATAAGGCTCAATTTCGCTTGATGGCCGCCCCAAGCCGCGCCAGCGCCGTCTTCAGTTCTTCGTCTTCGATCGCCCCCAGGCTCTCCGCCACCTTGGCGACCGATTTGGGGTCCGGCGGGCCGGGCCGCTTCCGGGTCCGTGGCCGCGAGAGCGGGGCCTGGCGGAAAGCCAGCTTGCCGACCGCGCTCCAGCCGAAGAAGCGGTTGACCCGCTGCAGGATCACGTCGGCGGAATGCTGGATCTCCAGCGCCATCGGCCCCTCGACCCGCAGCACCAGCGTCGCCGGCTCCTGCGGCTGGCCCTCTACGGGCCGCGGCCATTGCATCTTCAAGGGCTCGGCATGGGCCGCGATCTCAGGCCCTGCGATCTGCGCCCACCGCGTCACCAGCTCGCGCGCGGCAAAACCCTGCTTGGCATAGGCCTCGGCAAAGACGTCGTCGAGCAGGATGCCGAGCGGTTTGGCGCTGATCGGGCCGGGTTTGGGAGGAAATTTGGACATGACCGGATCTAGGCCGCTGCACGCGGCCGAATGGCCTTGAGGTCGCGATCGATCTCGCGTCGCCGCTGCATCAGGTCGTAATCCATCTGAAGCCCCAGGAAAAAGCCCTCCGACAGACCAAAATAGCGGGCCAGCCGCAGGTCGGTGTCGGCGGTGATGTCGCGCTTGCCAAGCACGATCTCGTTGATCCGTCGCGGCGGCACGCGAACGGCGCGGGCCAGTGCGTTCTGGCTGAGATCCATCGGCTTCAAAAACTCCTCCAGCAGGATCTCGCCGGGGTGCGGGTTGCGGAGGAGCCCGTTCCTAGTCGTGGTAGTCGACGATTTCGACATCTCTCGGACCTCCGTCATCCCAAACAAAGCAGATGCGCCACTGATCATTGATCCGGATTGAATGCTGACCCCGGCGATCAGCCCTCAAGGCTTCGAGCCGGTTGCCCGGGGGAACCCTGAGATCGGCCACCCGCGCCTGGTTCAGCAAACGCAGTTTTCGCAGCGCTGCATTCTGAATGTCGGGCGGCAGTTTCCTGCTTCGCCGCCCGGACCAGATCAACTCGGTCTCGGAGTTGGCGAAGCTCTGGATCATGCTTGTGTATAACGCAAGGCGTTATAGCTCGCAACGGTCCGGTCGCGCTGGCCACAGGCGAAATCCTCCTCTAGTAAAGGCGAATGTCCTCCACGACGGCGCGCAAGAAAGAAAGGAGCACGACGTCCACCACGTCGTCGGCTCGCCCCACCTTGCTGCTCGCCTGGTACGACCGCCACCGGCGCCGGCTGCCTTGGCGGGCGGCGCCCGGAGAGGCGTCGGACCCGTACCGCGTCTGGCTGTCGGAGATCATGCTGCAGCAGACCACGGTGAAGGCGGTCGGGCCTTACTTCGAGAAATTCGTCGCGCGCTGGCCTGACGTCAGGGCGTTGGGGAACGCCTCGCAGGACGACGTGCTGCGAATGTGGGCCGGCCTCGGCTATTATTCGCGTGCGCGCAATCTCTACGCCTGTGCCGTTGCCGTCACGCGCGAGCGCGGCGGCGTCTTTCCGGACACCGAGGAGGGCCTGCGCGCGCTGCCGGGGATCGGGCCCTACACGGCGGCGGCGATTGCGGCGATTGCCTTCGACCGCCATACCATGCCGGTGGACGGCAATATCGAGCGCGTGGTGTCGCGGCTCTTTGCGGTTGAAGAAGAACTCCCGCAGGCGAAGCCGCTGATCCAGCAATTGGCGGCGACGCTGCTGGCGAATTCGCGCGCCGGCGACAGTGCCCAGGCGCTGATGGATCTGGGCGCCTCGATCTGCACGCCGAAGAAGCCGGCCTGCTCGCTGTGTCCGCTCAATGAGGATTGCATCGCGCGTGCGCAAGGCACGCAGGAAACCTTTCCGCGCAAGGCGCCGAAGAAGAGCGGCACGTTGCGGCGCGGCGCCGCCTTTGTCGTCACGCGCGGCGGCGAGCTGCTGGTCCGTTCGCGGCCGGAAAAAGGCCTGCTCGGCGGCATGACGGAAGTGCCGGGCTCGGACTGGCTCGCCGGCCAGGACGATGCGACCGCGAAGCAGCAGGCGCCGGAGTTGAAGGGGTTGTCGCGCTGGCAGCGCAAGGTGGGCGTCGTCACCCACGTCTTTACGCATTTTCCGCTGGAGCTCGTGGTCTATACCGCGAAGGCGGAGGCGCGCACGCGTGCACCCGAGGGTATGCGCTGGGTGCCGACTGCGACCCTGGCCGGTGAAGCGCTGCCCAACGTCATGCGCAAGGTGATCGCGCATGCGCTGGATCTTCCACCAAGCCGATCCTCCTGACAGCACGCTGGCAGCAGCGTTGCGCTAGGGGATTGCGAAACGGAGGCTGCCAATGGTCAAGACCGCACTCGACAACTTTCCAAGACCGCCCTGTGCCGAGCTGCTGGGGTGGCGGCTACTCGATGCGCGTCCGGAGGACGGTTGGATCAAGCTCGCCTTCGAAGCCAGGCCCGAGTTCTGCAATCCGGCAGGCTTCATCCAGGGCGGCATGCTCTCGGCCATGCTCGACGACACCATGGGCCCGGCCGTGCTGGTGATGAGCGAGGGCCGGCTCTACACCACCACCATCAGCATGACCGTGAACTTTTTGGCGCCGGCCAAGCCTGGGACGATTGTCGGCGAGGCCAAGGTGACGCAGCTCGGCAAGACGATTGCGTTCGTCGAGGCGAAGCTGATGGCGGAAGACGGCACGGTGCTGGCAACGGCAAGCGCGAGCGAGCGATTGCTGGAGGCGGCGAGGGTGGTGGGGAAATAGGCCGGGCCGCGCGCTCCTCTTCCCTTCTCTCCTTGCGGGAGAAGGTGGCGCGAAGCGCCGGATGAGGGGTATCTCTCCGCGAACTCTCATCGCGAGTTGAGCGCGGGGGGACAAACCCCTCAGGGCGCATTCATGCGCATCTCGCTTCGCGCGAAGTCCTAAGCTCCCGCCCGCGCATCCTTGCTCACGATCGGCGGCTTGGCGTTCAGCGCCTCCACCTGGAACCCCGCCACGCGCTTGTAGTTCGCCGCGATGTCTTCCAGCTCCTTTTGCGACAACACGTCGGTGACGACCTGGTACCCGTCGGGCGCGCGCTCCTCGACCAGCTGCATCACCTGCTCGGGGCCGTTCTTGCGGTTGAGCAGGACGAGGTCGGTGGTCGCGGGCCTGCGCTCGGCTTCATAGGCGAGCAGCGCCGCGCTCGTCGGGCCATGCGCGAGAATCTCGCGGGTGATGGTGCGGGCATCGAGGATCGCCTGCGAGGCGCCGTTCGAGCCGATCGGATACATCGGATGCGCGGCATCGCCCATCAGCGTGACCTTGCCAAAAGTCCATTGCGAGACCGGGTCGCGGTCGACCAGCGGATATTCATAGGCGTGGGGGCAGTTTCGGATCAGGCCGGGCACGTCGAGCCAGTCGAACTGCCAGCTCTCGAACCAGGGCAGGAACTCTTCCAGCCGCGCGGTTCGGTTATAGTCCTCGCGCCGCCACTGATAGGTCGGGGGCATATGTCGCTCGGCGACCCAGTTGATCAGGTGATTGCCGGATGCATCCGGCTCCTTGCTGATCGGATAGCAGACGAATTTCAGGATCTCATGCCCGGCCATGATCATGGTGCGGCCGCTGAGGAAGGCTTTCGCCGGCGTGACGCCACGCCAGAGGATGCGGCCGTTCCAGATCGGCGGGCCTTCGTTCGGGTAGAGCTTTTCTCGCGCGGCGGAATGAATGCCGTCGGCCGCGATCAGGATCGCGCCATCATAGGTCCCGGCGGCACTACCGGTCGCCCGGTCGATGAAGTCGGCGCGCACGCCGTCTGCGGTCTCGGTCCAACTGGTCAGATGATGGCTGGTGAGAATGTTGCCGCGGCCGAGCCGCTCGACCGCGGTGTCGAGCAGGAGCTGCTGCAGCGTGCCGCGGTGGATCGAGAATTGCGGCCATTTGTAGCCGGCCTCCAGCCCGCGCGGCTCGCTCCAGATCGGCTTGCCGTGCTTGGAGAAATAGGCGAGCTCGCGCGTCCGCACGCCGCTGGCGTCCAGCCTGTCCAAAAGCCCGAGTTCGATCAGTTCGCGCACCGCATGCGGCAGCACGTTGATGCCGACGCCGAGCGGCTTCAGTTCGGCGACACTCTCGAACACTTTTACGGGAACGCCGATCTGGTGCAGGCTGAGCGCAAGCGTCAGGCCGCCGATGCCGCCACCGGCGATGAGTACGGTCATGACAATCCCCCTCCGATTGACGCGTCTTCGCATGGCAGGGCGGCGGTGGGCAACTGCGAAGAGGTCGCCTATGGACGGCGCGGCGGGGGGCCGTTAACCTCGGGTTTTCCCATGAGGTCCGACATGCTCAAGCTCTACTACGCCACCGGCACCTGCGCGCTCGCCACCTACATCACGCTGGAAGAGGCCGGCGCCGACTACACGGCCGAGCGGCTGAGCTTCAAGGACAACCAGCAGAACAGCCCGGATTACCTCAAGATCAACCCGAAGGGCCGCGTCCCGGCGCTGGTGACCGATCGCGGCGTCCTCACCGAGACGCCGGCGATGCTGGCTTACCTCGCGCAGACATTCCCCAAGGCTAAACTCGCGCCGCTCGACGATCCCTTCGACTTCGCCCAGGTGCAGTCGTTCAACTCCTATCTGTGCTCGACCGTGCACATCAATCACGCCCACAAGATGCGCGGTGCGCGCTGGGCGACGCAGGAGAGCTCGTTCGCCGACATGAAGGCGAAGGTTCCGCAGACCATGGCCGCCTGCTTCGCGCTGATGGAGCAGAAAATGTTCAAGGGGCCGTGGGTGATGGGCGAGCAGTACACGATCTGCGATCCCTATCTCTACACGCTCTCGACCTGGCTCGAAGGCGACAGCGTCGACATCAAGGCCACGCCGAAGATCGCCGATCACTTCAAGCGCATGTCGGACCGCCCGGCGGTGGCGAAGGTGATGGCGGCGCAGAAGGCGTGACAGCTCTTGTAGGGTGGGTTAGCTGAGCAGATGCGCAAGGCGCATTTGCTCGGCGTAACCCACCATGCTCAGCGATCTCGACGAGGTAGGCGGATTACGCTTCGCTGATCCGCCTACGAAGATTTGTTCTCCAGCTCCCGGCCCGTTTCCAGCATCAACCGCCGCAACCAGATCGAGCCCGGGTCCATCTGCGCCCGCGTCGGGTAGAACATGAACTGCTCGTCGATGCCGGGGTCGAGCGGCGGCGTCACCGTGACGAGGCCGAGCTGTTTCGACAATGCGGCGATCAGCCGGCGCGGCACGAAGGCGACGAGATCGGTCCGGGCGGCGACGTGCAGTGCTTCGAGATATCCTGATACGACCAGCGAAATATGCCGCTCGATGCCCTTGGCTTGCAGCCAGGTGTCGATCAGATCCTCGTTGCTGCCGCGGATGATCACGCCGACATGGCGCGCGGCCAGGAAGGTCTCGCGCCGCTTCAGCTTCGCGGCCCAGGGGTGGCCGCGCCGCACCGCGAGGGCGTCGCTGTCGGTGTAGAGCAGCTGGCGGTGAAAGCCTTTGAAGGCATTGCCGATCGAGATCACGAGGTCGATGGTTTGGGCGAACTCGGCGTGGAAGATCGCAGGTCCCCGCCACGGCACGATGTCGATGCGAACATTGGGCGCGGCCCGCGTCACCTTCTCCATGAGCGGCGGCATCAGCAGCTCGACTGCGAGATCTGGCATCATCAGGCGGAATTGTCGTTCGCTGCGCGCGGCGTCGAAATCGTCGGGCACGAACAACCCGCGCACCTGGTCGAGCGCCTGCGCGAGCGGCGCGCGCAGGGCCTGCGCCCGCGGCGTCAGCTCCATCCGCGCGCCGGTGCGCACCAGCAGCGGATCGCCGAAGATGTCGCGCAGGCGCTGCAGCGCGTGGCTCGTCGCCGGTTGCGACAGCCCGATCCGCATGGCGGCACGACTGACGCTGGCCTCGCGCAGAAGCGCGTCGAGGGCGGTCAGCAGATTGAGGTCGAGCGAAGTCAAATTCATCAAACGAATAGATATCATATTCTCTATCGATTTGAAGAATTGTCTTCGCGCGGCGATGATCTCCGTGTTCTCACCAAACGGAGATGCCGCCATGAGCGCCGCCGCCAACAAGAAACTGATGCAGGATATTTTCGCCGCCGCCGCCAATCCCGATCCTGCCGCGCGCGATCGTGCCCTGTTCGCCGCAAGCCTTGCCGAGGACGCCAAATGGGTTGTCACCGGCCAATATTCCTGGTCGCGCACCTTTTCGGGCAAGGAGGCAATCCTTGTCGATCTGCACGGCTATGTGCGCAGCCGACTGCGCGACCGCACGCGCACGGTCGCGCACCGCTTCATCGCCGACGGCGACGTAGTCGTCGTGGAGGCCAAGGGCGACAACGTCACGCCTGAGGGCGTGCGCTACGACAACGACTATTGCCTGGTGTTTCGTCTCGAGGGCGGCAAGATCAAGGAAATCCGCGAGTACTGCGACTCGATCCTGACGGAGCGGGCGCTTGGTCCTTTTCCGCAGGCGCCGGTGAGAGCTGCGAGCTGAGGAGCGTGCGCGTCACCTCCGCCGGCCGGTGTCATCGGGCCGAGCCGGCGAGGGTCATGCGGGCCTGGCAGGCGCTCGTCGAGATGCTCCGGCACAAGCGCGAAGGGTCCCGGGTCCGAAATCAACTCGCTGCAATGACCGAGCGGGAGCTTCTGGACTGCGGAATGACCAGGGCGGAGATCACGTACGAGCTGCACAAGCCCCGCCTCCGGCAATAGAGGTCCGGGGGCATGGTCCGTCACCCGCGCCAATTTTGCAGCGCCGGTGGAACCCTTTGGGTTCCGCCGGCGTTTTCTTCGCTTCCGGGGCAATTGCGCCGCGGCATCGCGCGCGTTTGGGAAGTTCATGCTGGCTGGGGTTTCGGACGTTTCCACACAGGTAGACAGCAGCTTTCCCGGACTCCGTGGACGATTGAGAGACGCGACCGCGGCGGCGCACCGGGAGCTCGATGCGCAATTGTCGTCGTTCGATCTCACCGTCCTGACCGGCTATCGCCGCTTTCTCCAGGCCAGCGCCGGCGCGCTGCTTCCGCTCGAATCCGCGCTCGAGGCGGCTGGCGTCACCTTCATGTTTCCCGACTGGCCGGAGCGGGCGCGCAGCGCGGCGATCGCGGCAGATCTTGGACGGCTCGGCAGCGCCGCGCCATCTCCCGTATCGGTGCTGCCGCTGACGCCCGGGGGCTTGCTCGGGACCATGTACGTGCTGGAGGGCTCCCGGCTCGGGGCCAAGTTCCTGCTGAAAGAGGTCGCGGAGGCCGCCGATCCGCGCATCAGCGCGGCCACTCTCTATCTCCGTCACGGCACAGGCAAGCGGCTCTGGCAGAGCTTCCTGGCGAAGCTCGAAAGCGAGGCCTGCGACGAGGTCGAGGTGATCGCGGCGGCGCGCATGGCTTTCGCCGCGTTCGAGCAGGCGGCGGACCGCGCATGAACGAGGCCGTCAATCTCACCAATTGCGATCGCGAGCCGATCCACATTCCCGGCAGCGTGCAGCCGTTTGGCTTCATGCTCGTCGTTCTCTCGGATTTCACGATCTGCATGGCCTCGGACAATGTCGGCGGCTTTCTCGGAAGCGATCTTGCCGACATCCTCCAGCGGCCGTTGGCGACCGTCATCTCCGAAGCGGCCGTCGAGACCATCCGCAGCCGCGTCGATCATCTGAGCGGGCCGGATGCGACCGAGCGCCTGTTCGGTATCGAGCTCCAGGCCGGCAAGCCGCAATACGATCTCTCGATCCATTTCTCCGGCGTCTACCTCATCATCGAGGCGGAGCCGAGCGTCCACGAGCCGGGTGTCAACTCCGGCGAGCTGGTCCGCCTGATGCTCGACCGGATCCGCAAGACGCGCGGCATGACCGATCTTGCGCGCGAGGCGGCGCGCCAGCTCAAGGCGCTGGCCGGCTTCGACCGGGTGATGGTCTATCAGTTTCACCCGGACGGATCGGGCGAGGTGATCGCCGAGACCGCGGAGGCGGGACTCGAATCCTTCCTCGGCCTGCGTTATCCCGCCTCCGACATCCCGAGGCAGGCCCGAGCGCTCTATCAGCGCAACTGGCTGCGTATCATCGCCGACGTCAATGCCGTACCGGCAGCCTTGGTGTCCACGGCCACACACAATGCCGGGCTGCTCGACCTGTCGATGAGCGTGCTGCGCTCGGTCTCGCCGATTCACATCGAATATTTGCGCAACATGGGTGTCGCCGCCTCGATGTCCGTGTCGATCCTGCGCGACGGCAAGCTGTGGGGACTGTTTGCCTGCCATCATTATTCGCCGCGTTACATCTCATTCGACAAGCGTACGGCCTCCGAGCTGTTCGGGCAGATGTTCTCCTGGATCGTCGAGGGGCGCGAGCGCGAGGGCGACGTCGCCTATGAAGCCCGTGCCCACCAGGTTCAGGAGCGGTTGATCGAGATCGCGGCTGCGCATGAGCACAGCCGCCGCGCCATCGTCGACTTCCTCGGCGACTATCGCAAGATGGTCGACTGCGACGGCGTCGCGGTGTGGTCGGACAACAAGATCGCGCTTCAAGGAGACACGCCGACCGAGGAGGAAGTGAAGGACCTCGTCGCCTTCATCAACCGGACCTCGCCCGGGCGGATCCTGGCGAGCGCCGAGATCGCCAAGGTCTATGCCGCCGGCCAGTCCTTCCGCGACCGTGCGGCGGGTTTTCTCGCCATTCCGATCTCGCGAACCCCGCGCGATTGCCTGATCTTCTTCCGCCGCGAGGTCGTGCGGTCCGTGAACTGGGCCGGCGCTCCCGACAAGGTCTATGATGAAGGTCCGAACGGGCCGCGGCTGACGCCGCGCAAGAGCTTCGAGCTGTGGCAGGAGACGGTGGCGGGCCAGTCGAAGCCGTGGTCGGCGGCCGACATCCGCATCGCCGAGAGCCTGCGAGTCACGCTGCTGGAAGTCATCCTGCAATTGTCCGACCTCGCCGCGCGCGAGCGCCGCGGCGCGCAGGAGCGGCAGGAGCTGATGATCGCCGAGCTCAACCACCGCGTCCGCAACATCCTGAGCCTGGTCCGCGCCCTGGTGGCGCAGAGCAAGGACACCGCGACGAGCGTCGAGGAGTTCGCCAGCGTTCTCGGCGGCCGCATCCAGGCCCTGGCGCGCGCCCACGACCAGATCACCAATCTGAACTGGGCGCCGGTGGCGCTGCGAACCCTCGTCGAATCCGAGGCCGGCGCCTATCTCGGGGCGCGCGCAGGCCGGGTGAAGATGGGCGGGCCCGACGTCGCGCTGGATCCCAAGGCGTTCGCCACGCTGGCGCTCGTCGTCCACGAGATGATGACGAATTCCGCCAAATATGGCGCGCTCGCCGATTCCACCGGCAGCGTCGAGGTGGTCTGGCGCCTCGATCCCTCGTCGAGCCTGGTGATCGAATGGAAGGAAAGCGGCGGCCCGCCGGTGCAGCCGCCGTCGCGGCGGGGCTTCGGCACCACGATCATCGAGCGCTCGGTGCCGTTCGATCTCAAGGGCGACGCCGAGATCCGCTTCGATCTTCTGGGTGTGCAGGCGACCTTCGTCATCCCCGCAAATTTCGTAGAAATCGTGCCATCAATAGCAGGAGCCGCCATGCGCATCGAGGAGCAACAGTCCAGCCGTCCACGGCTGTCCGAGACCGCGCTGATCGTCGAGGACAATCTGATCATCGCCATGGCGGCGGAGGTCATCCTGCTCGATCTCGGCGCACGCCACGTCGACACCGCCGCGAGCGTCGATCAGGCGCTGCGTTCGATTGAACGCACGCGGCCGAGTTTTGCCCTGCTCGATCTCAACCTCGGCAGCGAGAGCAGCATCAAGGTGGCGCAGAAGCTGAAAGAGATCGGCGTGCCCTTCATCTTCGCAACCGGCTATGGCGAGCGCGCGCCGCTTCCGGCCGAGCTTGCCTCGGTGCCGGTCATCCAGAAGCCTTACACGCTCGAAGTGGTCGACCACGCCCTCGGCAAACTGCAGCAAGCCAGCGTTCTCTGAGGGTTCGCGTGCGACGCTATGCATGCCGCTGCGGATTCTTGCACAGCTTCGCATAGCTGCCGATAAAATCAGCAAGTCGATGTGCGACGAGGCGTGCACGCGCGAAGAATTTGAAGGTTCAATTAACGAGTGTCCTCCATTGTGTCGCGGTGCAGCGTGGGTCGCAAGGACGCGACGCGCGGCTGCCAGGTGGCCGGCAAAGAGCGCCGGACTCGGTCGGCTGCCCGAAGTGAAATGCATCTTGGTGGACAGTGGGAATGCCGAAGTTTCGTTTGCGGATCAGGGGACGCCTGTACGCAGGCTTCATGGCCCTTGTGGCGGTTGGTCTCGTGATGGCGGTGGTCGCCGTCTGGAATTTGTGGGCGGTCCAGGATCAGGTCGCAAGACAGTCCGCGCTCTCGGACAGCACGGCGCGGGTGCTGGAGATCTCTACCCACCTTCAGGCCATCCAGCGCGCCAATCTGCGCTATGTCTACGATGCCAACGAACCCGCGATGAAGGAGGCGCAAGAGCGCGAGACCGCGGCGACCGAGCTGTTGCGGGTTGGTGCAAAAGGAACGGCCTCCGAGGAGCGGCGGGCGCTCTATAACGGCCTGATCGACGACATCGGCAAAATGCGACGCCTGCGTGACAATCTCGGCGACGCCGTCAACGAGGCGAGAACCGGCAAGGCGACGTTGCTGCCGAGCGGCGAGGATCTCGCCACCAAGACCGGCAAGCTGGTCGATGTGGCGCGTGCGGCCGTGGACGAAGACACCGCGGCCCTCGTCGCCGACCTCGAATCCAGGATCCTCCTGGTCCGAATCGCAAACTGGCGTTTCCTGGCTTTGCGCGATGTGCAGGGGCCGGCGAGCTTCCGGGCCAGCGTCGACAGGGCGGCACAACGGCTCGCGGCGCTCGAGAAGAGCCCGCAGGCGACGGAACTGCGCTCGACACTGGCGCCGGTGAAGACCGCGCTCGGCCTCTACAAATCGGCGTTCGAGACGACATCCGCAGCGATGCTTCAGGCCGACGAGATTTATCACAAGAACCTCGCGCCCCTCATCGTCGACAGCATCGGCAGGCTCAAGGCCGCGGAAACGACCCTGAAGAAGGACTATCAGGACTCGCGCAGCCAGGCCGAAGCCGTGATCGCGAGCACGACGACCATTCAGGAGATCGCAGGCGGCCTTGCCATCCTGTTCGGCGCCATCGTCGCGTTCCTGATCGCCCGCAGCATCGTCGGGCCCCTGGCCTCGATGACGAGCGCGATGGGGCGGCTTGCCGGCGGCAATCTCGAGGTCGAGATCCCCGGTCGCGGCAAGACCGACGAGATCGGCGACATGGCCAAGGCGATCCAGGTGTTCAAGGACAACATGATCGACACCGAGCGCATGCGCGCCGAGCAGGCCGAGCTCGAGGCAGGGCAGGCCGAAAGCCGCAAGAAGGACATGGCCAGGCTCGCCAACCAGTTCGAGCAGGCCGTGGGCGAGATCGTCAACACCGTGTCGACGGCCTCGAGCGAGCTCGAAGCCTCTGCCGGCACCTTGACCACGACTGCTTCCCGGGCCCAGGACCTGTCGACGGAGGTCGCCTCCGCGTCCCAGGAAGCGACCGCGAATGTCCAGGCGGTTGCCACCGCGACCGAGGAACTGTCGTCCTCGGTCGGGGAGATCGCCCGCCAGGTGCAGGAGTCTGCACGCATTGCGGGCGAAGCCGTCGGCCAGGCCACCCGGACCAACGATCGCGTCGGCGAGCTCTCCAAGGCCGCGGCCCGGATCGGCGACGTGGTCGAGCTGATCAGCACCATCGCGGGTCAGACCAACCTCCTGGCGCTGAACGCCACCATTGAGGCCGCTCGTGCGGGCGATGCCGGCCGCGGCTTTGCCGTCGTCGCCACCGAGGTGAAGGCGCTGGCCGAGCAGACCGCGAAGGCCACCGGCGAGATCGGCCAGCAGATTGCAAGCATCCAGACGGCGACCGAGCAATCGGTCGGCGCCATCAGGGAGATCAGTGGCACTATCGAGCGGTTGTCGGAGATCTCCTCCGCGGTCGCCGCTGCGGTGGAGCAGCAGGGCGCGGCCACGCAGGAAATCTCCCGTAACGTGCTGCAGGCCGCTCACGGCACCCAGCGGGTCTCGACGAACATTGGCGACGTGCAGCGCGGGGCGTCCGAAACCGGTTCAGCCTCGTCGCAGGTGCTCTCGGCGGCGCGCTTGCTCTCGGCGGACAGCAACCGGCTGAAGCAGGAAGTCGCCAAGTTCCTCAGCTCGGTCCACGCTGCCTGAGGCTTGAAAGCAAAAGGGCCACGCGCATGCGCGTGGCCCGACCGGCTTTGTCGTGGGATCAGGCGACCTTGGTCGTCATGTGCTTGAACATGTTGGCGCGCGCCTCGTCGTCCATCTCGGCCTTGAAGGTGAACTTGTCCTTCAACGCGATCGCACGGCCCGCTGCGGGGCGCGCCGAGATCTCGTCCACCAGCCGCTTCACGTTCGGGTATCGCGCAACGGCGTCGTCGCCGAGCTTGAACGGCAGCATCCGCGCCCAGCCCCACAGCGCCATGTCGACGATCGAATAGTCGTCGCCGACCATGTAGCGGCGGCCTTCGAGGTGACCGTCGAGAATCTTATAGTGGCGATCGGTTTCGTACTGGTAGCGGTTATGGGCGTAGTCGTGGTTCTGGTCCTTCGGCGCAAAATGCTTGAAGTGCACCGCCTGGCCCGAATAGGGTCCGACGCCGGTGGCGATGAACATCAGCCAGGACAGGGTCTCGCCGCGCACGCTCGCGGAGGGCAGGAACTTGCCGGTCTTCTCGGCGAGATAGAGCAGGATGGCGTTCGAGTCGAAAACGATGGTGCCATTGTCGTCGATCGCCGGCACCTTGGCGTTCGGATTGATCTTCAGATAGTCCGGCGTGAACTGCTCGCCCTTGCGGGTGTCGATCTTCACCGGCTCGTAGGGCAGCCCGGACTCTTCGAGATAAAGCGCGACCTTGGTCGGGTTCGGCGATCCGTTGAAATAGAATTTGAGCATCGGTCTCCCCAGGGTTTGTTGCCAGGCGCGAATGCAGCGTCATTGCCGCGCCGCCTCTCTTGCCTGAACAGCGTCGAAGAGGGCAACCGGCGAGTTTGCCGGGCGGTATCTGCGCGGTACGCAGATCAGCCGGCGTAACAAAGGCCGATCGCCGCCGTAAGGACCATCGCCACGCCGGCCGCCTCCAGGCGCAGTCCGAGCCGGGTGGCCAAATGCATGTCGCAGGCCCGCGCCTTGCGCTCCGATCCGCGGGCGTAGCCGTGGACGATGACGTCGTGATTGAAATTGTCGTGCGCCTCGTTGCTGCTGGCGAGCCCGACGGAGATCACGAGCACGCCGAACAATGCGAGGCCGGCGAAGCCGAGCAGGGCGATCAGGAACATCGGAAACATGCCGACCAGGAAGATCGGCAGCAGCGGCACCAACAGCAATGTCTCGGACTGTCGTCGCATGGGAGCGGCCCGGCCAGGACGGAGGCTGATCGGGGGAGTCTAGTCCTGGCGGCGGCGGCATTCAACCATTGACGCCGTCGTTCCGGGGTGCGCTTCGCGAGCCCCGGAATGACGGCGAAGGGAGCTACTCCGCCGCCATGCCGGCGCGGATCTCGGCGCGCAGCTCGTCGATCAGCTTGAGACCCTTCTTGGTCTCGACGTGCCAGAAGGTCCAGCCGTTGCAGGCCTGGGCGCCCTGCGCCACCGCGCCGATGCGGTGGATCGAGCCGACCTTGTCGCCGAACATGATGGCGCCGTCAGCGCGGACCAATGCGCCGAGCTTCTTCTTGGCGTCGAACAGCTTCGTGCCGGGCATGATCATGCCGCGCTCGATCAGCTCGGAGAACGCGACTCGCGGCGCTTCGCGCGCGGTCGTGAACGGGGCGAGGCTGGCTTCCGGCAGCGGCTCGACCCTGGCGATGCGCTGCTCCGCGGCTTTGGCGTAAGTCTTGTCGCGCTCGAAGCCTATATAGGAGCGGCCGAGGCGTTTTGCGACCGCGCCGGTGGTGCCGGTGCCGTTGAACGGATCGATCACGAGATCGCCGGGCTTCGATGACGACAGCAGCACGCGCGCCAGCAGGCCTTCCGGCTTCTGCGTCGGATGCACTTTCTTGCCGTCGGCGCCCTTGAGGCGCTCCTCGCCGGTGCAGAGCGGGATCAGCCAGTCGGACCGTGCCTGCACGTCCTCATTGGCGGCCTTCAGCGCCTCGTAATTGAACGTGTAGCCCTTGGCCTTTTCGTCGCGCGCGGCCCAGATCATGGTCTCATGCGCGTTGGTGAAGCGGCGGCCGCGGAAATTCGGCATCGGGTTCGACTTGCGCCAGACGATGTCGTTCAGAAGCCAGAAGCCGAGGTCCTGCATGATCGCGCCGACGCGGAAGATGTTGTGATAGGAGCCGATCACCCAGATCGTCGCCGACGGCTTCATCGCGCGGCGCGCGGCAAGCAGCCAGGCGCGGGTGAAATCGTCATAGGCGGAGAACGAATCGAACTTGTCCCAGTCGTCGTCGACGGCGTCGACGTGGGATTCGTCGGGGCGCTTGAGATCGCCCTTGAGCTGGAGATTGTAGGGCGGATCGGCGAACACGAGATCGACCGAACCAGCCTGAAGCTTCGACATCTCGGCGACGCAATCGCCGAGGATGATGCGATGCGACGGAGACTCAAAATTTGTGCGGGGCGCCCTTGCAGACGCCCCGCGACGCGACTCTACCATGACTCAAGAACTCTGACTCAGGCGACGCTGTCGGCGACGCGGGACCAAACAACCGACTGACCGTTACATTGAAGCGGCAAAGTAAAAATCGACTTAATCCGCCGCTTTGGTGAGCAAGTCGCTTATCCCGTTCTGCGTGCATGTCATCGTGCGCATTCGCCGTGTTTTACAGAGGATTTCGCGATTGCCTGGGCCGCGGACGCCATCATGGCTGCAAAAAGACCGCAAATTTCTCTCGGAAAAAATTGCTCGACCCTCGGAAAATATTGCTGGCGTCGGCAGGTTGCCGCACTAGGCAATTTTTGCCGGCCACGATATTGATAAAGGCAACGGAAATTTTACGTGTGTGGCGCGTTGAGCTTTCGCACCTGTGCGCTCATCGAGCCGACGACATCGAAGCAGGGCCCCGCGAATCGGGACACCGGAGGGAAAGGCCGCCATGCGTTACGATGACTTCCGCCGCAGCGACGACATCGAGGATCGTCGCGACGAAGGTGGTGGCTTTGGCGGCGGCGGGGGCGGCGGGTTCGGCCTGCCCATGGGCGGCGGCGGGCTCGGCATCGGCACCATCATCATCCTCGGTCTGGTCGGCTACGCCTTCGGCATCGATCCGCGCATCCTGATCGGCGGCGCCGAGATTCTCACCGGCGGTGGCCAGGCACCGAGCTACCAGACGGATCGCCAATCCTCGTCAGGCAAGCGCGGCGCGCCGACCGACGAGATGGGCAGCATGATCTCGGGCATTCTCGGTGAGATCGACGATCGCTGGAGCGAGATCTTCCAGGCCTCGGGCCAGTCCTATACCGGCCCGAAGGTCGTGCTGTTCCGCAACGTCACCAATGGCGGCCGCTGCGGCCGGGCGGAGTCGGCGATGGGGCCGTTCTATTGCCCGCCGGACCGCACCATCTTCCTCGACACCTCGTTCTTCCGCGAGGTCGAGACGCGCTTCCGCGGCTGCTCCGGCAAGTCCGCGTGCAATTTCACCACCGCCTACATCATCGCGCACGAAGCCGGCCATCACATCCAGAACCTGCTCGGCATCATCCCGCGCGTGACGCGGCTGCAGCAGCAGGCGGGCTCGAAGGCGGAGGCCAACGCGCTCCAGGTCAAGGTCGAGCTGCAGGCCGACTGCCTGTCCGGCGTCTGGGTCAATCGCGAGGCGAAGAAGCGTCCGAACTTCCTGGAAGCCGGCGACATCGACGCCGCGCTGACCACCGCGAGCGCGATCGGCGACGATACGCTGCAGCGTCAGGCCACGGGCCGCGTCGTGCCGGACTCTTTCACGCACGGCTCGGCCGCGCAGCGCAAGCAATGGTTCATGACCGGCTACCAGCAGGGCACGGTCCAGGCCTGCAACACGTTCGGCGGCGGGGGGTAACAAACAAGACTTCGTGCCCCGGACGCAGCGCAGCGCTTCTTCAGCGGAGCGCTGCAGAGCCGGGGCCCACAATGCCGGTCTCCCAAGTCTCCAGATGGGTCCCGGCTCTGCGGTGCGGCGCTGATGCGCCGCACCTTGTCCGGGACATGAGAGACGCATCAATGGCTTCCATCGACGAATCCAAGCAGTTCATCCCGCTCAACATCGCGGTCCTCACCGTGTCGGACACGCGCGCGCTCAGCGACGACAAGTCCGGCCAGACGCTGGCCGACCGTCTGACCGCTGCCGGCCATCGTCTTGCCGCGCGCGAGATCGTCACCGACGACGTCGAGGCGATCCGTGACGTCGTTCGGCGCTGGATCGCGGATGCCGGCGTCGACGTCGTCATCACCACCGGCGGCACCGGCTTCACCGGGCGCGACGTCACGCCGGAGGCAATCGAGCCGCTGTTCGAAAAGCGCATGGACGGTTTCTCGATCGCCTTCCACATGCTGAGCCACGCCAAGATCGGGACGTCGACGATCCAGAGTCGCGCCACCGCGGGCGTCGCGGGCGCGACCTACATCTTCTGCCTGCCTGGCTCCCCCGGCGCCTGCCGCGACGGCTGGGACGGCATCCTGGCGGCCCAGCTCGACTACCGGACGCGGCCCTGTAATTTCGTCGAGATCATGCCGCGGTTGGACGAACATCTGCGAAGGCCGAAGGCGCAGGGCGCGACGGCGTAGGTGCGGATGGCTGACCCGTATCTCCCACGCCGACGGCCTTGCGACAGTGCTAGAGATCCATCTCCCAGGTCTCGCCGACCAGATCGACACCGAAGCTGTGGTGCTTCTCTTCCTTCACGAGCTTGAAGCCGGCGGTCTTATAGATGCCGCGCGCGGCGACCAAAATGCTCTGGGTCCACAGCGTCATCCTGCTGTAGCCCCGCTCGCGTGCGCCCTGGATGCACTGCTCGACCAGCGCGCGGCCGACGCCGAGCCCTCGCGCCTTCTTTTCCACCTGCAGCAGGCGTAGCTTGGCGATCTCGTCCGTGGCCTTGACCAGAAAGATCGAGCCGACCGGCTCGCCATCGACCTCCGCGATCCAGCAGTGCTCGCGCGCGGCGTCGTAATTCCTGATGAACTGCGCGCAGATCTCGGCGACCAGCGCCTCGTAGCTGATGTCCCAATTGTAGTCCGCGGCATAGGCAGCACCCTGCCTGGAGATCACCCAGCCCATGTCACCGACGCGATGGCTGCGCAGCATGAAAGCTGCGGGCCTTGTTCGGCGTTGCTCCAGCACGGACTCGATGGTCGCCATCGCCTGCGTGAGCCGCGATGCATCGCCGGCCGAAAGCTGAGCCAGCATTGCGGCGACCTCATTTTGCGAGCTCAGGTTCAGCTTGGCGAACGTCTGGCGGCCTTTGGCGGTGAGGCTGAGCTGGTATTGCCTGCGATCCGCGGGCAGGGGCCTGCGCGTGATCAGCCCCTTGTCATCGAAGTTCTGGACGATGCGGCTGAGATAGCCGGGGTCGAGACCCAGCTCGTTTCCGATCTCTTTTGCCGCGAGGTCGTCGCGATGCGCGAGCTCATACAGGACCCGGGCTTCGCTGAGCGAAAACGAGGTCTTGCCAAGATGCTGGTCGAGTACACCGAGCTTGCGAGTATAGAAGCGGTTGAAGGCGCGGACCGCGGCAACATGGTCGTCGGTACTGTCGATGGGCATGGATCACCTCAATACTTGCCATTGTCAAATAATTATTTGACTTTGGCAAGTATCTGCCGGCATCAGCCGACCATGACGATCCGGCTGCGCAGCATGGTGCGGGACGAACGGCCGAGGCGCCGGAGCAGCTGCGCCTCGGAACGGCGGGCCTGCGGCGGGTAGCCGCCGACCCGGTCGTAATGGTCACGGGCAATCAAGAGCCCTTGATCGCCGAACGGGCCAGCCAGCCCCCGTGCCACGGCCCTGAGGATGTCGCGCCATCCGGTATCCGCATAAGGCGAGCGTGCATAGCGGAACACTGCCGCACGATCCCGTCCGCTGGTCGCCACGGCCTGGATGAACTGGGTGGTCTCCTCGATCCAGCCGGTTTCCAGCACGGCCCCTGCGGGCAGGAACATCAACCAGGGCGAACGAGCCTGCAGCGCGCCGGCGGCGAGTGCGGCCCCCGGCGAGGTCCCCTCGAAGCCGACGAAACGGCAGCCTGCAACGTCGGCCACGCGCTCGATGACGCCGTTACGGGTGCCGTCGACCAGAAGCACTTCCCGGACGATGCCGGCGGCGGCTCCGGGCACCAGCGCGGCCAGACTTGCCACCGCCGTCTGCTCGACGCCTTCGGTCGGGATGATGACGCTCAGCATGATTGAGACTTCACTGTCCGCACTTCGGGAGAAGCGTAGTTCATTGTGAGGCTGTCATAAACCGGTAGCATTGCCGAGTGCAACTTTCTGGCGGCGCTTCGGCGTGGATGGTAAACCGCAGCCGGTCATCGGAGCCAAATGTGTCACGGCGACGCCGTCAATATTGTCGAATGTTTCGGCACGAGCTCATTCCAGCGGCATTCACCGTAATTTTACGGCGACGCTGCGCAGCGCGCGACAACAAACGTCGAAGGCGATGCGCCTTGCGAGAAAGACCCGAGCAGGAAAATGTGTGACGTTGGTGCCGGCGGAGGCCGCATATGAACGCCGATCAACTTCCCGTTGGCACGGCGCCAACATCGCCGACGCAGGAGGCTGCGCCGAGCTTGCGGATCCGGGCGCTGATGCTGGGCGACCGCATCAATGCGTCCGGCCTGGAGATCGGGACGCTGGTCTCGTCCACCCCGGCGGCCTTCCGCGTCCATGCCGGTCTTGCCGTGATCTTCCGCTACGGCGTCGTGGTGCTGATCGGTCTGCTCCCTTCGGAAGAGAAGGTTCTCATCGACAATTTGAAGTCACGCGTGACCGGAGAGCTCAGCCCCATCGAGGAGGAGATCGCGCAGGCGCAGCTCTGCAACGATGAGGCCGCCGAGGCGATCCAGCCGGGCGGACCGATCTGCCTTGCCAAATTCTCCGACGACCGGCTGCTGCTGGTTGCGGATGCGCTCGCCAAGAGCACGTCGCTGGCACGTGACGAGCGCCGCGTCGCGGCCGTCTTCGACGTGATCGAACCTTTTGCGCGCGAGCTCGCCGAACACGGCCGCACGCCGCGCCGGCGCAGGGCCATCCTGCAACTGATCGGCAACGCATTGCTGGTGCAGCAGCGCGTCGCCGGCCGCGTCGCGATCGCCGAGAAGCCCGACGTGCTCTGGGAGAAGCCCGAGCTCGACCGGCTCTATTCCCGTCTCGAGGACGAGTACGAACTCAAGGAGCGTCTCGACACGCTCGAGCGCAAGCTCACCGCGGTGTCGGAGACCGCCAACGCCCTGACCGACATCATCGACACCCAGCGCTCGCTCCGCCTCGAGATCGCGGTCGTGGTGCTGATCGTGATCGAGGTCGCGATCGGGTGTTTTCAGATATGGTCGGGCACACATTAGTGCAGCGAGAGGGCTGCGCGTGACTGTGCCGACTCCCCTTGTGGGAGAGGGCAGCTCTGCTGGGAAATGCAATCTCACTCGGGCGAGGGGTCTGTCTCCGCGACTCCAGCTCGCAATTTAGACTCGCGGAGAGATACCCCTCATCCGGCGCTTCGCGCTACCTTCTCCCACAAGGGGAGAAGGGAAGGGCCGCCGATGGCAATTCACCCCACGAGCACCATCTTGCAGTGCCGTGCGATCGTCAGCTCTTCATTCGTTGGAACGACGAATATTTCGACGTCACTCGCGTCCGCGCTGATCCGCTCGCGCGTCGCGTCATTCGCCGCAGCATCGATCCGCACGCTGAGCCAGCCGATGCGCTCGCAGATCGCGCTGCGAATTTCCTTGGCATGCTCGCCGATGCCGCCGGTGAAGACCAGGCAGTCCAAGCCGCCGAGTGTGGTGGCCATCATCGCGACTTGCTGCGCCGCCCGGAAGACGAACAAATCGACAGCTTCACGCGCGGCGGCCTCGCCGCTCGCCAGCAACGTTCGCATGTCCGCCGAGATGCCGGAGACGCCGAGCAGGCCGGACTCGTGATAGAGCAGGTGCTGGATCTCCTCCGCCGACATCTTCTCGTGCTGTTGCAGATAGAGCAGCACGCCGGGATCGATGGTGCCGCAGCGGGTCCCCATCACGAGGCCGTCGAGCGGCGTCAGTCCCATCGTGGTGTCGATGCTGCGGCCCTGGTGCAACGCGCACAGGCTGGCGCCGTTGCCGAGATGTGCGATGACGGTGCGTTTGGCGACGATCTCCGGAGCAATCTCGCCAAGGCGTCCCGCGACATATTCGAACGACAGGCCGTGAAAGCCGTAGCGCCGGACGCCGCGCTGCTCATAGCGCCGTGGAATCGCAAAGCGGCGCGCGGACGGCGCGAGGCCGTGGTGGAAGGCGGTGTCGAAGCAGGCGATCTGCGTCAGCGCAGGCCGGATAGCCGCGAGCGCGCGAACGGGCGTAAGGCACCGCGGCTGGTGCAGCGGTGCCAGCGGCGTCAACGCGTCCAGCTTCGCGGTGACATCGTCGGTCAGCACGACCGGGCCTGAATAGTCCGGCCCGCCATGGACGATCCGGTGACCGACGGCGCGCAGGCTGTGGTTGTCGAACCTCTCCTCGATGAAGGCGAGCACGTCGGCGAACAAATCGCCGCCGTCGGCATCCGGCGCCTCTCTCCGTGTCGCGAACAGGTCCTCGCCCGCCGGACTCTTCACGACGAGGCGAGGTTTTGCCTCGTGCTCGTCGAGCAGGCCCTTGCAGAGCAGGGCGGGCTCAGCCGCCGAGATGTCGAACAGGCCGAACTTGATGCTCGACGATCCCGAATTGAGGACGAGGACCGTGTCCGACATGGCTAGTCGCCGGCCTCAGTCGGCGTGTTGCCGCCGGAGCTGTTGGGCCAGACCCAGCCCTGGATCTCCGGCATGTCCTCGCCGTGCTCCCGCACATAGCGAGAATGTTCGATCAGCTTGTCGCGGAATTGCTGCTTGGCCTGCGCGGCCTTGGCCGCCAGTCCAGGCACGCGTTCGATCGCCTCGATCGCGAGGTGGTAGCGGTCGAGCTCGTTGAGCACGACCATGTCGAACGGCGTGGTCGTGGTGCCTTCCTCGGCAAAGCCGCGCACATGCATGCCGGCATGGTTGGTGCGGTTGTAGGTCAGCCGATGGATCAGATAGGGGTAGCCGTGATAGGCGAAGATGACAGGCTTGTCCGTCGTGAACAGGCTGTCGAAGTCGCGGTCGGACAGGCCGTGCGGATGCTGCTCCTTCGGTTGCAGCGTCATGAGGTCGACGACGTTGACGACGCGGATCTTCAGGTCCGGCAACGCCTTGTGCAAGAGATCGACGGCGGCGAGAGTCTCCAGCGTCGGCACGTCGCCGGCGCAGGCCATCACCACGTCGGGCTCGCCCGTTGGCTCTTCCGTCCCCGCCCAGGTCCAGATGCCGATGCCGGCGTCGCAATGCGTGGCGGCGTCCTGCATCGAGAGCCATTGCGGCGCCGGCTGCTTGCCGGCGACGATGACGTTGATGCGGTTGTAGGTGCGCAGGCAGTGGTCGGCGATCCACAGCAGGGTGTTGGCATCGGGCGGGAAGTAGATGCGGACGATATCGGCCTTCTTGTTGGCGACGAGATCGACGAAGCCGGGGTCCTGATGGCTGAAGCCGTTATGGTCCTGGCGCCAGACATGCGAGGTCAGGAGATAATTGAGCGAGGCGATCGGGCGCCGCCATGGCAGCTCGCGCGTGACCTTCAGCCATTTGGCGTGCTGGTTGAACATGGAATCGACGATGTGGATGAAGGCCTCGTAGCAGGAGAAGAAGCCGTGCCGGCCCGTGAGCAGATAGCCTTCGAGCCAGCCCTGGCAGAGATGCTCGCTCAGCACCTCCATGACGCGGCCGTCCTGCGCCAGATGAACGTCGTAAGGTTCGATCGGCTCCATCCAGACCCGTTCGGTCGCCTCGAACACCGCATCGAGACGATTTGACGCGGTCTCGTCCGGGCCCACGATGCGGAAGTTGCGCTCCTTCGCGTTGAGGCGGATGACATCGCGCAGGAATTTGCCGAGCTCGCGCGTCGCTTCGGCCACGACGCCGCCGGGCTGCGGCACCTCGATTGCGAAACGGTGGAAGTCCGGCAGCTTCAGCTCTTTCTTCAGGAGGCCGCCATTGGCATGCGGGTTGGCGCCCATGCGCCTGTTGCCGTAGGGCGCGAGCGCCTGAAGCTCGGGAACGAGGGCGCCGCTCGCGTCGAACAGTTTTTCGGGCTCATAGCTGCGCATCCAGTCTTCGAGCACTTTCAGGTGCGCCGGGTTTTCGCGGCAGCCGGCCACGGGCACCTGATGGGCGCGCCAAAAGCCCTCGACCTTCTTGCCGTCGACCTCTTTCGGCCCGGTCCAGCCCTTCGGGCTGCGCAGCACGATCATCGGCCAGCGCGGCCGCTCGACGCTGCCGCGGCCGTCGCGTGCGTGCTGCTGGATCGAGCGAATGCTGGCGAGCGCGACGTCCAGCGCGTCCGCCATGGCCTGGTGCATCAATTTGGGATCGTCGCCTTCGACGAACAGCGGCTCGTGTCCGAACCCGCGGAAGAGATCGCGGATTTCAGCATCCGGCATCCGCCCCAGCACGGTCGGATTGGCGATCTTGTAGCCGTTGAGATGCAGGATCGGCAGCACCGCGCCGTCATGGGCAGGATTGATGAACTTGTTGGAGTGCCAGGATGCAGCGAGCGGGCCGGTTTCCGCCTCGCCGTCGCCGACCACGCAGGCGACGATCAAATCGGGATTGTCCAGCGCCGCGCCATAGGCGTGCACCAGCGCGTAGCCGAGCTCGCCGCCTTCGTGAATCGAGCCCGGCGTTTCGGGCGCTGCATGGCTCGGGATGCCGCCGGGAAAGGAGAACTGCCTGAACAGCTTGCGCAGTCCGTCCGCATCGCGCGCGATCTCGGGATAGATCTCGCTGTAGCTGCCTTCCAGATAGGTGTTGGCGACCATGCCGGGCCCGCCATGGCCGGGGCCACAGACATAGATCACGTTGAGATCGAGCGCGCGGATCACGCGGTTGAGATGGGCATAGATGAAGTTCAGGCCGGGCGTCGTGCCCCAATGGCCGAGCAAACGCGGCTTGATGTGCTCGGCCCGCAGCGGCTCGCGCAGCAGGGGATTGTCGAGCAGGTAGATTTGCCCGACGGAGAGGTAGTTTGCGGCGCGCCAGTAGCGATCGAGGAGATCGAGGTCATTGCTCGCTGTGGCCGATTGTTGTTGATTTGTCATGTTCTTGCCGATTGTTGCCGAGCTGAGCCCCGCGATCGTCACCAACATTGTTCCGGTGCGATCGATCCCTGACCGGCATCAAACGAGATCGTTGCGACAGCCATGTTGCGTGAGGTCAAAGGACCGCGCCCGAAATTTGGGCGGGCTTACTTTGCATGGGGTTGTTTTCCGGTTTTTGGTTTGCGTTCTTGATTTGTTCCTTTTGCATGCTATCTTGGCTGCATGAGTCCAGCAGCATCCTCACATGCTCTCAAGCACCCGCCGGTCAAGGCGCCCTCCGAGCCGGCGGGTGCGGACTCTGACTTCCCTGCCGATTTTCCAGAACTTGGCGTCGCCATCGACCGCGCGCGCCGGCGCGGGCGGGGCGCGCAGTCCAATGCCAGCGGCCGCTTTGAGGCCGAGGCGCGCGTCGCGTTCGACGATGGCTGGCAGAGCCTGGAAGAGCTGCCGCCGTTCAAGACCACGGTCGCAATCGACACCTCGCGCAAGGTGATCACCCGCAACGATTCCCCCGATATCGGCTTCGACCGCTCGATCAATCCCTATCGCGGCTGCGAGCACGGCTGTGTCTATTGTTTCGCCCGGCCGACCCACGCCTATCTCGGCCTGTCACCGGGGCTGGACTTCGAATCCAAGCTGTTCGCAAAACCCGAGGCGCCTGCGCTGCTCGAGAAGGAGCTCGCCGCCTCCGGCTACGAGCCGCGGATGATCGCGATCGGTACCAACACCGATCCCTACCAGCCGATCGAGCGCGAGCACAAGATCATGCGCGGCATCCTCGAGGTGCTGGAGCGGGCCGGCCATCCCGTGGGCATCGTCACCAAGTCGGCGCTGGTGCTGCGCGACATCGATATTCTCCAGCGGATGGCCAAGCGCAACCTCGCCAAGGTCGCGATCTCCGTGACCTCGCTCGATCCGAAACTGGCGCGAACCATGGAGCCGCGCGCCGCGACGCCGCCTAAGCGGCTGGAGGCGCTGAAGCAGCTCGCCGACGCCGGCATTCCGACCACTGTGATGGTCGCGCCCGTGATCCCCGCGCTGAACGATTCCGAGATCGAGCGCATTCTTGATGCCGCCGCCCATGCCGGCGTCAAGGAAGCCTCCTATGTGTTGCTGCGGCTGCCGCTGGAGGTGCGCGATCTCTTCCGCGAATGGCTGATGGCGAATTATCCGGACCGCTATCGCCACGTCTTCACCCTGATCCGCGACATGCGCGCCGGCCGCGACTACGACGCCAAATGGGGCGAGCGCATGAAGGGCACGGGACCGATGGCCTGGACCATCGGCCGCCGCTTCGAGATCGCCTGCGAGCGGCTAGGGCTGAACAAGCGGCGCTCCAAGCTGACGACCGATCACTTTGCGCGGCCGAAGCGGAACGGCGATCAGCTCAGCCTGTTCTGACCCCTGTTCTGACTTGGAGTGGATGAGGCGCAGCATGGTCAGGGAACCCAACGTGCCGGTGCCGCGGCTCACCGTCATCACGCTCGGCGTCAGCGACATCCGCGCCAGCATCGCTTTTTACGACGCGCTCGGTTTCTCGCGCCGGCTGAAGGCGACCGGCGAGGCTGTCGCGTTTTACGAGACCGGTGGTCCAGTGCTCGCCTTGTATCGCTGGGACCAGCTTGCAGCCGACGCCGCGCTGCCGGACCAGCCGAGGCCGCAGGCCTTCCGCGGCATGACGCTCGCCTGGAACTGTCGGACCCGTGAGGAGGTCGATGCGGTGATGGCCTTCGCGCTCAGCAAGGGCGCGAAGCTGGTGAAGGCCGCGCACGAGACCGATTACGGCGGCTATTCCGGTTATTTCGCCGATCCCGACGGCCATCTTTGGGAGGTCGTGGTCGCCCCCGGCATCGATGTCGGCGACGACAGGCGGGTTCATTTGGCCGAGTAGGGCGGCCTGAATAACGGGAATTGCGCCGGGTTCCCGGTTGCGCAGGCCGGGCCGCTTGCGCACGATCCCGGCCATGATTCGAGACAAGTCCGCAACGAAGCCGGCCAAAGACGCGCCCAAGACGGCTGCTGAAAAGAAGGCCGCTGAGAAGAAGGCTGCTGCGAAGAAGGCAGTGCCTGCCAAGGCGGCAAGAGCGGCTGCGACCAAGACAAATGTCACCACGGCCATTCCAGCCGGCAAGAAGGGTATCATTGCCATCACCACCCCAAGCTTTCGCCGCGAGCGCGCGCTGATCAAGCGCGGCGTCTGGCCGGTCGCCGGCTGCGACGAGGCCGGCCGCGGGCCGCTGGCGGGGCCCGTAGTGGCGGCTGCCGTGATTCTCGACCCCAACCGCATCCCGCGCGGCATCGACGATTCCAAGCGCCTGACGGCCGAGGAGCGCGAAAAGCTGTTCGACAAGATCTGCGCCACAGCGCAGGTCTCGGTCGCCGTCGCCTCGCCCGCGCGAATCGATCGCGACAACATCCTGCGTGCCTCGCTGTGGGCGCTGAAGCGCGCCGTGGTGGCGCTGCCGGAGGCGCCCCGGCATGTCTTCGTCGACGGCCGCGACCGGCTCGACACGCAATGCGACTGCGAGGCCGTGATCGGCGGCGACGGCATCGTGCTGTCGATCGCCGCAGCGTCCATCATCGCCAAGGTCACGCGCGACCGCCTGATGTGCGCGCTGGCACAGGACTGCCCCGGCTACGGCTTCGAGCAGCATAAGGGTTACGGCGTCCCCGAGCACCTCGATGCGCTGAATCGCCTCGGTCCCACCATCCACCACCGCAGCTTCTTCGCTCCCGTCGCCGCCGCGCGTGCCAAGCACATGCCGTGGACGGTCGAGCCGGTGCAGGACCTGTTTACGGTGACCGAGGGCGAGATACAGGTGGAAGCCAGCGTCGAGATCGACGTATCGGCTGGGCTCTAGGCACCTAACCCAGCCCTCTGTCCGTCATTCCCAGGCATCCGCGGTCTCCGGAGCGACAGGAAAGACGAGGATGGCCGGGTCATAGGCGAGCGGAAGCGACGCCGTCCTTCGGACGACTAAGCCCGGCCATGAATGATCTGTTGTGCGTGTGCCTTTCGCTCCGCGTAAGAACGGGGAGAGGGAGCAGACCGTCGTTGCCACAACGCGTGACGCCCTTTATCAAAACAGATGTGAGCGAATAGGGCCGGCTGGACGGGTTGGCTGCATCTTTCGGGCGTTGCATGCGGTTTACCTCCCTGGTCATCGAGCTCATTCGCGCCCGGCCGCGGCTGATCGTGTGGATCGCCGTGCTGCTGCAGGCTGCGATGTGGCTGTTCGTGGCGCTGGTATTCTACCGCAGCCCGCCCGGCACGCTGGCGACGCTGCTGGCTTTCGGACGCGAATACCAGGTCGGCACCGACCTCGGGCCGCCCCTGCCGGTCTGGCTCGCCGACATCGCTTATCGCGCCGCCGGCGGCCACATGTTCGGCGTCTATGTGCTGGCCCAGCTGTGCGAGATCGCGACGTTCATTGCGCTCTATCATCTGTCCCGCGCCGTGGTCGGCTCGCAGCAGGCAGTGCTCGCCGTGCTCCTGACCATGACGGTGCTCGCCTTCTCCTCGTCGGCGCTCGACTTCGGCCCCCTTGTGCTGGCCCGGCCGCTGTGGGCGCTGCTGCTGCTGCACTCCTGGCAGATCATCGGCCAGCGCCGCGGCAATGCCTGGTTCGCCTGGTCGATCGAGGCCGGTCTCTTGCTGCTGACGACGCCCGCGGCGATCTTCCTGCTGCTGCTGCTCGTCGTATTCGCGGTCTCGACCGCAGGCGGCCGCCGGACGCTGCGCGCGTTCGATCCGCTGTTCGCGCTTGTCGTCGTCGCGGTGCTGGCACTGCCCTATGCGGTCTGGCTGATGCGCGCCGAGACGCTTGTGATGCCGGCCCTGCCGCAAATCTCGGAGCTGAATGCCCGAGCCCTGCACGCGGCCTGGCTGCTCGGCGGCCTCGTGCTCGGGGCCGCCGCGATTCCGGCGCTCGCCTTCCTCAACACCGGATTGTTCGCCACAAAGGGCGAGGAGCCGCCGATCATCTATCGTCCGCCGGTCGCGCCGCTCGCGCGCAACTTCGTCTATTTCTTCGCGCTGGCGCCGGCGCTCGGCGGGGTGATGATCTCCGGCCTGCTCGGGCTCGATTCCGTCGTCGGTGGTTCCGGGGTCGTATTGATCGTGTCCGGACTCGCCGTGGTGGTCGCGGCCGGCGATCTCATCGCGATGCGCCGTGCGCGAATGCTGCGGACGGTCTGGGCCGCGGCCGTCGTGGCCCCGGCCATCGGCGTCGTGCTGGCCGTCCTGTTGCTGCCCTGGACCGGTGCCAATGAGATTGCGACCTCGATGCCGGCGCGCGCGATTTCGGATTTCTTCGACGACAGCTTCGCCCGCCGCACCAACCATCGCCTGCGCGCCGTTGCCGGAGAGACGCAGCTTGCGAGCCTGATCACGCTGCATTCCGGCCGGCCGCATCTCTTCATCGACGCCGACCCTGCGCGCACGCCATGGATCAATCAGACGAAATTTGCCGAGACCGGGGGCGTCGTGGTCTGGCGCGCCTCCGACACCGCGGGCACGCCCCCGCCCGACATCCTCAAACGCTTTCCCGGCATCGTGCCGGAAGTGCCGCGCGCCTTCGAATGGCTGGTGACCGGCCGCCAGCAGCTGCTGCGCATCGGCTGGGCCATCGTGCGGCCGAAGGGGACGTAGCGTAGGTCTGTGCCTTGGCTCTGAGGAGCGCCACTGCGTGACGCACCGCGTCCGGGACACGAGAGAGCTCGCTACCTACCCCGCCAGCACCTTCGCGATCGCGCGCAGATCCTGCCATGCCAGCCTTTTGTACGACGGCGAGCGCAGCAGGTAGGCGGGATGGAACGTCGGCAGCGCGCGGATGGTGCGTTGGCCCGTCTCGTAGTCGAACCAGCGTCCGCGGGTGCGCATGATGCCCTCGCGCGTTCCGAGCAGCGTCTGCGTCGAGGGATTGCCGAGCGTCACCAGCACGTCGGGATCCACCAGCTCGATCTGGCGCTGGATGAAGGGCAGGCAGATCTGCGTCTCCTGCGGCGTCGGCGTGCGGTTGCCGGGTGGCCGCCAGGGAATCACGTTGGCGATGTAGGCGGTGCTGCGGTTGAGGCCGATGGCTCCGATCATCAGGTCGAGCAGCTTGCCGCTGCGCCCGACGAAGGGCAGGCCCTCGATGTCCTCGTCGCGGCCCGGCGCCTCGCCGACGAACATGATGCGTGCCTGCGGATTGCCGTCGGCGAACACCAGCCGCGTCGCTGTGTGCTTCAGCGCGCAGCCCTCGAAGCTCTGCATCAACTCGCGCAGCGCCTCCAGCGTCGGCGCGGTGCGCGCGGCCTCGCGCGCGGAGGCGATGGCGATGTCGGGGGCAGGGGCGGCCTCGCCGCGCATGACCGCGGGGGCGGCGACGGGGCGCGGTGCCTCGACCGAAGGCGCCGCGCGCGGGGCCGGCGGTGGGGCATCCAATTCCGCCAGGCGGTCGATAGGTTCCTCGGCGAGCGCGCAATCGACGCCGGCCTCCAGATAGAAGGCGAGAAGCTCTCGGACGGTGGGTGCGGGTTCGGGGATCATCTGGAAAGTCAGACTATTAGTTCATCTTAGACCGCCTTGCATCCCAGCGAAATGCGATTCCGAGGTTGTCCTACCCGGAAAAATCGGAAACAAGAGGGCGCAAACGACCGAGGACCGTCTCAAGGGCTGAGATCAGATGAGCACTGAAGAACTTCCCCCGCGCGAATCTATGGAATTCGATGTCGTCATCGTCGGCGCCGGCCCTTCGGGCCTGTCGGCCGCGATCCGGCTGAAGCAGCTCAATGCCGATCTCAACGTCGTCGTGGTGGAGAAGGGCTCCGAAGTCGGCGCGCATATTCTCTCCGGCGCGGTGATCGATCCGGCCGGGCTCGACAAGCTGGTCCCGGACTGGCGCGAGGATTCCGACTGCCCGCTGAAAACGCAGGTGAAGGACGACCGCTTCTACTGGATGACGGCCGGCGGCGCGATCAGGCTACCCAACTTCGTGATGCCGCCGCTGATGAACAATCATCACTGCTTCATCGGCTCGCTCGGCAATGTCTGCCGCTGGCTGGCGCGCAAGGCCGAGGCGCTCGGCGTCGAGATCTATCCAGGCTTTGCTGCCGCCGAGGTGCTCTATGACGAGGGGGGCAGGGTCAAGGGCATCGCCACCGGCGACATGGGCATCGGCCGCGACGGCAAGCCGAAGGACTCCTTCACCCGTGGCATGGAATTGCTCGGCAAGTATACGCTATTCGCCGAAGGTGCGCGCGGCAGCTTGACCAAGCAGCTCATCGCGAAGTTCGCGCTGGATGCCAAGAGCGAGCCGGCGAAGTTCGGCATCGGCCTCAAGGAAGTCTGGCAGATCGATCCGGCGAAGCATCAGAAGGGGACGATCCAGCATTCATTCGGCTGGCCGCTCGACCTGAAGACCGGCGGCGGCTCGTTCCTCTATCATTACGACGACAATCTCGTTGCCGTCGGCTTCGTCGTGCATCTGAACTACGACGATCCCTATCTGTCGCCGTTCGACGAGTTCCAGCGCTTCAAGACGCATCCGTCGATCCGCAGCACCTTCGAAGGCGCCAAGCGGCTCGCTTATGGTGCGCGCGCCATCACCGAGGGCGGCTATCAGTCGGTGCCGAAACTCAGCTTCCCCGGCGGCGCGCTGATCGGTTGCGCGGCCGGCTTCGTCAACGTGCCGCGCATCAAGGGCGTGCACAATGCGATGGGCACCGGCATGCTCGCAGCCGAGCACGTCGCGGCAGCGCTCGCCGCCGATCGCGCCAATGACGAACTTGTCGAGTACGAGAACGCCTGGCGCTCCTCGTCGGTGGGCAAGGACCTGTTCCTGGTGCGCAACGTCAAGCCTCTGTGGTCGAAGTTCGGCACCGTGCTCGGCGTCGCGCTCGGCGGCTTCGACATGTGGTGCAACACGCTGTTCGGCGCTTCGCTGTTCGGTACCCAGTCTCATGCCAAGCCCGATCGCGCTACGCTCGATCCGGCCAAACAGCATGCGCCGAAGAACTACCCGAAGCCGGACGGCAAGATCTCGTTCGACAAGCTGTCCTCCGTGTTCCTGTCCAACACCAACCATGAGGAGGACCAGCCGGTCCATCTCAAGGTCACGGACATGAACCTGCAGAAGACCTCGGAGCACGACGTCTTCGCGGGTCCTTCGAATCGCTACTGTCCCGCCGGCGTCTATGAGTGGGTCGAGGAGGGATCGAGCCCGCGTTTCCAGATCAACGCCCAGAACTGCGTCCATTGCAAAACCTGCGACGTGAAGGATCCCAACGGTAACATCACCTGGGTTCCCCCCGAGGGCGGTGGCGGTCCGAACTACGAGGCGATGTAACGGCCGGCCGGGCAAGCGGATCGGGTCACGACGTGGTCCGGTGCACGTTCGCGTGAGGAGGGGGCCGGCGCCCCCGGTCCTGGCCACGATAAGGCCATAGTAGCGGCGTCTTGGGGCTGCTCCTGACCGGTGACCTGGCCGTTTTGGGGTGTGCGGAAGGGGGCGTCCGGTCCGAATCCTTGCGGCGAAGCGCCAAAAGCGGCATTGTCGGCCCGACGGTTCCGGGTCCCGATGCCACCGGCCGCGTTCGCATGCGAGACGGCCCTCTGCTGCAAACCCAGGCACTACCAACTCAAGGCGAGCCCTGATGTTTTCAAATCGTTTCAACCGCTGGACTGTTGCCGCCATCGCCCTCATGAGCACAGCGATCGCGACCGTCCCGGGCAGGGTCCTGGCGCAGACGCCGGATCACCCGGAGAACACGGCGGCGCAGTTTCCGACCCGAAACGATCTGAAGTCGCTTACCGGGGCCGGCAGCTATCTCGCCGCTCGCCACGCCAGCGTCGAGCGTGACGCGGCCTCTGCCGCCGCGTTCTACCGCTCCGCCCTGCGCACTGATCCCAAGAACAACGAGCTGCTCGATCGCGCCTTCATTTCGTCGGTCGCCGACGGCGACATCGAGGAGGCGGTCAAGCTCGCCGAGCGCGTCCTCACCATCGATAAGACCAACCGCGTCGCGCGTCTCGTCGTCGGCGTGCACGATCTCAAGGTGAAGAAGTACGCGGCCGCGCAGACCAACATCAACCAGTCGATCCGCGGTCCGATCACCGATCTCGTTGCCACGCTGCTCTCGGGCTGGGCCGCCTATGGTGCAGGCGATGCCAAGGGCGGTGTCGCCACCATCGACAAGCTGGCAGGTCCGGAATGGTATCCGCTGTTCAAGGACCTTCACGCCGGCATGATCCTCGAACTCTCCGGCAAGGAGAAGGACGCCGGCACCCGCTTCGAGCGCGCCTACAAGCTCGACGATTCCATGCTGCGCGTGACCGAGGCCTATGCGCGCTGGCTGTCGCGCAACAAGGACTCCGCCGCCGCGACCAATGTCTACCAGGCCTTCGACAAGAAGCTGGCGCGTCATCCGCTGATCCAGGAAGGCCTGCGCGAGACCAGGGCCGGCAAGAAGATGCCGCCGCTGGTCGATTCCGCCCAGGCCGGCGCCGCCGAAGCGCTCTACGGCATCGGCGCCACGCTGACCCGCCGCGGCGGCGAGGATCTGGCACTGGTCTATCTCCAGCTCTCGCTCTACCTGCAGCCGACGCATCCGCTGGCGCTGCTCTCGCTCGCCGATCTCTATGAATCGGTGAAGCGGCCGCAGATGGCGATCAAGGTCTATGAGCGCGTGCCGTCGAGTTCGCCGCTCAAGCGCAATGCGCAGATCCAGCTCGCCATCGATCTGGATTCCGCCGACCGCACCGAGGAAGCGATCAAGATCCTCAAGGGCGTCACCACGGAGGATGCCAAGGACCTCGAAGCCATCATGGCGCTCGGCAATATCGAGCGCGGCCGCAAGAAGTTCGGCGACTGCGGCGCGACCTATTCGCAAGGCATCGACGTGCTGCCGGCCGGCAACGACAAGGCCAACAGCGTCTGGTATTATTATCGCGGCATCTGCGAGGAGCGTTCCAAGCAGTGGGCCAAGGCCGAGGCCGACATGAAGAAGGCGCTCGAGCTGCAGCCCGACCAGCCTCACGTCCTCAACTATCTCGGCTATTCCTGGATCGACCAGGGCGTGAACCTCGACGAAGGCATGAAGATGATCAAGCGCGCCGTCGAGCAGCGTCCCGACGACGGCTACATCGTCGACTCGCTCGGCTGGGCCTATTACCGCATCGGCAATTACGAGGAAGCGGTGAAGAATCTCGAGCGCGCGATCGACCTCAAGCCCGAGGATCCCACCATCAACGACCATCTGGGCGATGCCTATTGGCGCGTCGGCCGCACGCTGGAAGCCAAATTCCAGTGGGCGCACGCCCGCGATCTCAAGCCCGAGCCGGAAGAGCTGCCGAAGATCGAGGCCAAGATCGCGAACGGGCTGACCGAGGACAATTCGAACTCTTCGGCCGCGCAGGCGGAGAAGAAGAAGGACGACGGCAAGGGCGGTTAGTCTTAAGCGAAGTTGGGGCGTGTCGCCGATGCCGGCGTTGATTGAAGAAGGGCGCGCGAAGGTCAATTTGAGCCTTCGCGTCGTGGGCCGTCGTGCCGACGGCTATCATGATCTCGAAAGTGTGGTTGCGTTCGCCGACTGCGCCGACCGCCTTACGCTGGAGCCGGGCGGCGAGCTGAGGCTCACCACCACCGGGCCGCTGGCCGCGGCCTGTGGCGATACCTCCGACAATCTCGTGTTCAAGGCCGCCAAGCTGCTTGCCGAGGCGGTGCCGGGCCTGAAGCTGGGCGCGTTCGCGCTCGACAAGGTGCTGCCGGTGGCCGCCGGCATCGGTGGCGGCTCGGCTGACGCTGCGGCGGCGCTGCGGCTCCTGGCGCGCCTCAACGATCTGTCGCTCGATGATCCCCGGCTGCAGAAGGTCGCGCTCGCGACCGGCGCCGACGTGCCGGTGTGCCTGGCCTCGCGTGCCTGCGACATGACCGGCGTCGGCGAGCAGCTGCTGCCGCTCGCACTGCCGAGCATGCCTTGCGTGATGGTCAATCCGCGCGTGCCCGTTGCCACCAAGGACGTGTTCAGCGAATTGGGCCTGCGCAACGGTCAATTGCTGGTCGGTGTCGCCGACGTCATCCGCGCTCCGGCCTGGCCGGAGGAGGGCGGATCGATCGCCGATTGGATCGATGTTCTCGAACGCGTTCCCAACGATCTCGAAGCGCCTGCGCTGCGGATCCAGCCCGTGATCGGCGAGGTGCTGGAAGCCCTGCGCGACTCCCCCGGCGTCAAGCTCGCTCGCATGTCCGGCTCGGGCGCGACGTGCTTTGCGATCTACGGCGCGGCCAACGAAGCGCATACCGCCGCCGAAAAGATCCGGCGCGACCACCCCGGCTGGTGGGTGCATGCGGGGACGTTGAGCTAGGGCTTTCGCCGAAGACGCTGGAGCGTGCCACCCTACGGCAGTCGCACTAAATCTGCGGCGTCCTCAGCCAGCCCAAGAAACCGCCGGATCTCGTCCAGCACTTCCTGCGGCTTGTCATGCTGCAGCCAGTGTCCGGCGCCGGCGATGGTCTCGACGCGCGCTTGCTGGAAATACCGTTCGAGGCCCGCCGCCCTGGCACCGGCGAGAAAGCTCTCGCCGGCGTTGAGCAGCAGCGTCGGGCAGGCGATGCGGCGCCACAGCGCTATGTGATCGTCCGGCCAGAGCCGGTGCGGCGCGGAGGCGCGCTGATAGGGATCAAATTTCCAGCTATAGGAACCGTCCTCGTTCCGCCGCGCGCCGTGAGTGGCGAGATGCAGCGCGAGGTCACGGGTGAGACGCTTGTTGTGCAGCACCATCTGCGCTGCCGCGTCCTCGAGGGTCGCGTAGCGGCGCGGCGTGCGGTCATGCAGTCTGTCGAGCTGGCCGACCCATTTGCCGATGCGCTCATGCACTGGGGCCTTAGGCGTATCCGGCAGCATTGTCACGCCGTCGAGCACGACAAGCTTCGTGACCTTTTCAGGGAACGATCCTGAAAAGATCAGGCTCACCATGCCGCCCATCGAATGGCCGATGAGAGTGACCGCCGGCGCTGCGACGACGCGGATGAGCTGGGCGAGGTCGTAGACGTACTCGGTCAGCGCGTAGCTGCCGCCTCGGGTCCATTGGGAATCGCCGTGGCCGCGCAGATCGGGTGCGATTACGTGGAAATGCGGCTGCAGCGATCGGGCGATGACGTCCCAGCTCCGGCAGTGGTCGCGCCCGCCATGCACCAGGATGAGAGGCGGCGCGCTCTCATTGCCCCAATCGGCGTAGTGCAGCCGCAGGCCGTGGGATTCATAGAAGCGGTCCTGCGGGATGCTAGCCATTTGCCGGTCGCCGCGCCAAGGCCAACGAAAGGCCGAGACCTGCAATGAAGACGCCGGAGCTTTGGGTGAGACGCCGCATCAGATGCGGCCGTCCGATCAGCTGCGTGCGCGTCGCGGAGGCCATCAGCACCACGACGATGTCGGCGAGCGTGTTCAACGCCACCGAGATCGCCCCGAGCATGATGAATTGCAGCGTGGGGCTCGATCCGGCGGGATCGAGGAACTGCGGAATGAAGGCGAGGAAGAACGCGGCGGTCTTCGGGTTCAGCGCCTCGACCAGCACGCCGTCGCGGAAGGCGCGTTTGTCGCCGACAGCGTCGCTCTCGAGCGACAGCGCGCGGCCGGAGCTGCGAAACGTCTTGATACCGAGCCAGACCAGATAGAGCGCGCCGACGAATTTGACGGCGGCGAACAATTCGGCGCTCGCAAGGATGATTGCGGAGATGCCGAGGCTGCCGGCGACCACATGAACAAGCCCGCCCAGGGCCGTGCCCGCGGTCGAGGCAAAGCCGCTGGCGCGCCCGTCCGACAAGGTCCGTGCCGCGACGTAGAAGATGCCGGGGCCGGGAACGGCGGCAATGAGACAGGCTGCGGCCAGGAACAGCCAGAAATTGGTTTCGATCATCCTGTTTTCGTAGCGCAGCGGACCGCGATTGCAAGTCTTCTAGCTGGAACGGTCCCTCGTTTAGTCCACGCGGCGGAAGATCACGCTGGCATTCACCCCGCCGAAGCCAAAGCCGTTGGAGATGGCATGCTGCATCGGCAGCGGCCGCGCGTGGCCCGAGACGATGTCGATGCCGTCAGCGCCCGCATCGGGGTTTTCGAGATTGAGCGTCGGCGGCGCGATCTGGTCGCGCAAGGCGAGCACGGTGAAGATCGCTTCGAGGCCGCCGGCGGCGCCGAGCAGATGGCCGGTGGCCGATTTGGTCGCGCTGACGGCAATGCCGCGGTTGCGGCCGAACAATGCGGCGATTGCGCCGAGCTCGCTCTCGTCGCCCGCCGGCGTGGAGGTCGCATGGGCATTCAGGTGCTGCAAATCTTCCGGAGCAAGCTTCGCCTGCCGAAGTGCGATCTCCATGGCGCGGCGGGCGCCGTCGCCGTCAGGCGGGCCCGATGTCATGTGATAGGCGTCGGCCGTCGTGCCGTAGCCGACGAGCTCCGCGATCGGCGCGGCGCCGCGGGCGAGCGCATGTTCCCGCTCCTCGATGACGAGAATGCCGGCGCCTTCGCCCATGACAAAGCCGTCGCGATTCCGATCGAACGGGCGCGAGGCGCGCGCGGGCTCGTCGTTGAAGCCGCTCGACAGCGCGCGGGCCGCGGCGAAGCCGCCGAGGCTGACGATGTCGATGCAGGCCTCTGCGCCACCGCAGATCGCGACGTCGACCTCGCCTGATCGGATCATGCGCGCGGCATCGCCGATCGCCTGCACGCCGGCGGCGCAGGCGGTGACCGGCGTGCCCAAGGCGCCCTTGTAGCCGTATTTGATCGAGACGTGGCCGGCGGCGAGGTTGGCCAGGAACGAGGGGATCGTGAACGGCGACAGCCGGCGCACGCCGCGCTGCTCGGTGATGCGCACCGCCTCCGCCATCGCCGGGAAGCCGCCGACGCCGGAGGCGATGATCGTCGCGGTCCGTTCCAGCGCGGCCGCATCCTGCGGCGTCCATTTCGCCTGTGCGACGGCTTCTGCCGTGGCGAGCAGCGCGAACAGGATGAAGCGGTCCATCTTGCGCTGGTCTTTTGGCGCGGCCGCCTGTGCAGGATCGAAGCCGCCGTCGGCGTCATCGGCCTTGTCGGGCACGAGCCCGGCAATGCGCGCGGGCAGCGCCTGCGACCATTCCGGCAGCGGGCGCAACCCGCTTTGGCCGGCGAGCAGCCGGCGCCAGGATAATTCGACACCGCAGCCGAGCGGCGACACCGCGCCCATTCCCGTCACGACGATACGACGCATGTCAGTCTCCAGCCGGCGCGACGGCCGGGTTCATAGCCCTAAGCGAAGCGAGTCGTGTACGCATCCCGCGGCTCGCACGGGGACCTGCGATGACGACCGCATTGGCGAGTGTGATCGGTTGCATGTCGGTGGCATCGACCACGACCGGATCGAACGGACGACTATCTTTGCGGTTCGCCAGCAGAATGGATTCGCCCTTCGGCGCGAGATGCCTGTTGCCCCAGGCCAGCAGCGCCGCGACCACGGGGAAGAAATCCCGCGCCTTGTCCGTCAGCACATATTCGTAGCGCGGCGGCCGTTCGTGATAGCGGCGCCGGACGAACATGCCTGATGCGGTGAGATGGGCGAGCCGCCGCGACAAGATGTTCGGTGCGATGCCGAGGCTTTGCGAGAATTCGTCGAATTTCGTCGCCCCCTGAAACGCATCGCGCAGGATCAGAATGCTCCACCATTCGCCGACCGTCTCAACGGCCCGGCCGACGGGGCATTCTTGGATGGAAGGTAATTTGGGCTGCATGGGCAGAAAGTAGGTAAGTAACTTGCAAAATGCAAGTAACAGGGTAGGCGAGACCGAAGCTGAGCCGCTGTCGTGCCCCGGACGCAGCGCAACGCTTCTTCAGCGGTGCGCGGCGGAGCCGGACCCCATATTGCTGATCTCGGGGTGCCGCCTAGGTCCCTGTGTATCGAAATCCTGTCATGGTGGAGTGGGCGGGAAGCCGTTGGGTCCTTGGCGCTTGACGCCGTGAGCCGGCTCGGTCTCCCGCCCGTTCCATCTATCAACCTGAACAGTTGCACGAGGCTGCGCCAACAGACCTCGCATCACAGGGACAGGCACCATGATCATACGCCCTCGTTACGTCGGAATCGACGTCTCCAAACGATATCTCGATATCTTCGATGAGAGCCTGGGCGTGCCGGAGCGCATCGCCAACGCGCCGCAGGCCATCACACAGATCGCGGCGCGTTGGCGCTGCGATGTGCTGGTCGTCTTTGAAGCCACGGGCGTCTATGACCTTGAGCTTCGTGAGGCGCTCAGCCAGGCCGGCATCCGCTTTGCCCGGATCAACCCGGCCCGGGCCCGGGACTTTGCGCGCGCCAGCGGCCAGCTCGCCAAGACCGACCCGATCGATGCCCGGATGCTGGCGAGCTTTGCCCGGGCCATGCAGCCTGCCGCTGAGCAGGCTGCCAATCCTGCCCGCAATGCCCTGGCGGGGCTTGCAAAACGGCGGGATCAACTGGTTCTCATGCGTGCCCAGGAGAAGAACAGGCGCAGCGAGGCCGAGGACCGCGCCATGGCCGATCGCATCGGTCGGCTCATTGAAGTCCTCGACAATGAGATCGCCGCAATCGAGGCCGATATTAGCGCACTGATCAAGACTGAGCCGGAGGTCTCCGATGATGCGCAGTTGATGCGGTCACTTCCCGGCGTGGGCCCCGTAACCTGCATGCAGCTGATCGCGCAGATGCCGGAACTCGGAAAAGTGGGACCGAAGCAGGTGGCCGCGCTCGCCGGCCTGGCTCCCTTCAACGTCGACAGCGGCGCTTACCGCGGCAAGCGGAAGATCGTCGGGGGCCGAAAGCGCGTCCGCGATGCCCTCTACATGGCCGCTCTCAATGCGGTCCGCCGGGCCGATCCATTCAAGGCCTTCTACGCTCGACTGCGACAGGCCGGTAAACCTGCCAAGCTCGCTCTCATTGCCGTTGCCAGGAAGCTGTTGACGGTCCTCAACGCCATCATGCGCGATCGAAAGCCGTACCTGTACACTAGACCAACATAACAGTTGCCGGCTCTGCGCAGCAGCGTTTCACGCTGCAGAGCGTCCGGGACATGAGAAGAAGTGGGGCATCTTGCTCGGTGAGTGGGAGTGCAGCGAAGCAATCCAGGCTCTTTCCGCGGAGGGATTCTGGATTGCTTCGCTGCGCTCGCAATGACGGGGAGAGAGTTGCGCGCACACTCTCCCAGCGCCCAATCCAGGAAGAGCGTCAGCCGCCGCCTAATGCGACCGCGCCAGACAGAACGCCACCACCTGCTCCAGCGCGCTCTTCATCGGCGAGGACGGGAACAGTGCCAGTGCGTCGACGGCCATCGCGCCGTAGTGCTGGGCGCGGCTCAGCGTGTCTTCCAGCGCGCGGTGCTTGTTCATGAGCCCGATGGCGTGATCGAGATCGCTGTCGCCGATCTCGCCGCGCTCCAGCGCCCGGATCCAGAAGGCGCGCTCGGTGTCGTTGCCGCGGCGGAACGCGAGCACGACGGGCAGCGTGATCTTGCCCTCGCGGAAATCGTCGCCGGTGTTCTTGCCGAGCTTGGCGCTCTTGCCGCCATAGTCGAGCACGTCGTCGACGAGCTGGAAAGCGATGCCGAGATTCATGCCGACCGAGCGGCAGGCGGTCTGCTCGGCCTTCGGGCGGTTGGCGATGACGGGGCCGACCTCGCAGGCCGCCGCGAACAGCTCGGCGGTCTTGCCGCGGATCACGGCGAGATATTCGTCCTCGGTGGTCGCGGTGTTCTTGGCGGCCGCAAGCTGCATCACCTCGCCCTCGGCGATGGTGGCGGCCGCCGCGGAGAGGATGTCGAGTGCGCGCAGCGAGCCGACCTCGACCATCATGCGGAACGCTTGGCCGAGCAGGAAGTCGCCGACCAGCACGCTCGCCTCATTGCCCCAGAGCATGCGGGCCGAAAGCTTGCCGCGGCGCATCTCGCTCTCGTCCACGACGTCGTCGTGCAGCAGCGTGGCGGTATGCATGAACTCGACGGAGGCAGCGAGCTTGATGTGGCCGTCGCCGGCGTAGCCGGCGAGGTTGGCCATGGCGAGCGTCAGCATCGGCCGCAGGCGCTTGCCCCCCGAGGAGATCAGATGGTTGGCGACCTCCGGGATCATGGTCACGTCCGAACCGGTCCGCGACAGGATCGTGGCGTTGACGCGCTCCATGTCAGGGGCGACAAGGGCAACCAGCTCTTCGATCGACGCGCCGGGAGTTTCGAAAGGTACGATGACGGCCACGCCGGTCTCCAATATTTGCCCCAGAAGGGCTATTCTGACGGAAAGACAATAGAAACTGGCGGCGGATGCGGCAAGTGCTGCGGAACCATTGACATTTGCCGTCCCCCCCTTTTCAGGCAGGAGACCTGCGATTTGCGTGAACTGGTTCGGACCAACGATATGGTGCTGGTGTCGGCGATCGGCGCGCTGCTCGATGGCGCCAACATCCATCATCTGGTGCTGGACCAGAACATGAGCATCATCGAGGGCTCGCTCGGTATCCTGCCGCGGCGGATCCTCGTCCACGAGGACGACGCCCAGGAGGCGAGGGAGCTGCTGACCGAGGCCGGCCTCAGCCACGAACTGCGCGGCGATGAGTGAGGCGACAGATATTACCGAAGACGCCTTTCTCGGCGGGCGGTTGCGCCTCAAGCAGAAGCGGTCCGGCCATCGCGCCGGGCACGATGCGATCCTGCTCGCGGCGGCGACCGAGGCGCGCACTGGAGATCGCGTGGTCGATTTCGGGGCCGGCGTCGGCACGGCCGGGCTGGCGCTGGCCCGGCGTATTCCCGGGATCAGGCTCAGCCTGGTCGAGATCGATCCGGAGCTGGCCGAGCTCGCGCGCGACAACGCGGCGGCAAATGCGATTGGCGCCGAGACGATCGTGCTCGACGTCACGGCCGACGCGCAAGGCTTTGCGTCACATGGGCTGTCGCCCGACAGCGTCGACGTGGTGCTGATGAATCCGCCATTCAACGATCCGGCCCGGCATCGCGGCTCGCCCGATCGGCTGCGTCACACCGCGCATGTAGCAACGGAGGAGACGCTGCATGCGTGGGTGCATGCAGCGCGGCGCATCCTCCGATCGAATGGCGTGCTGACATTGATCTGGCGTGCAGATGGTATCGCCGATGTCCTGGAGGCCCTGTCGCGCGGCTTCGGCAGCCTTGCGATCCTGCCGGTTCACGGCGAGGCGGGGCGGCCCGCGATCCGCGTGCTGGTGCGTGCGGTCAAAGGTGGCCGGGCCCCGACGCGATTGCTGCCGGGCCTCATGCTCAATGATGAGGCGCGCGTTTCAAAAAACGAGATGATCGAGATTTTGGAGGGGAGAGCGGCCTTACCGCTGATGGAACCTTGACGGCTTACTGCGGAAGCGATTCCGACTGCTGCTCTTGCGGAGTCGTCAGGCGGATCGCCATGAACAGCGCACCGATCAGCAGCATCAGCAGATAGATTTTCATGGTGTTCTCCGCTGCCTCATTGCAGCCTCCCAACGAGAAATCTGCAAAACACGTTCCAGGCACTTCCAATGACAGTCGCGTGATAAGAAATGGTTAATCAGAGGTAACGGCATGGCCGAACAATTGAACGATCGTGAGAGTTCCGGCCTGGCCGACAAGCTCATGCAATATCTGCCGGCGCGCTTCCGCCCCGGCACTGCGGTGGTGCCGGTGGTGCGGCTGTCGGGCGTGATCGGCGCGGTGACGCCGCTGCGTCCCGGCATGACGCTCGCGGGCGTCGCCAAAGCGCTGGAGCGTGCGTTCTCGATGCGCAACGCCAAGGCGGTGGCGCTGGTGATCAATTCGCCCGGCGGCTCGCCGGTGCAGTCGCGTCAGATCTATCTGCGCATCAAGCAGCTCGCGGCGGAAAAGAAGCTGCCGGTGCTGGTGTTCGTCGAGGACGTCGCCGCCTCCGGCGGCTACATGATCGCCTGCGCCGGCGACGAGATCATCTGCGATCCATCTTCGATCCTCGGCTCGATCGGCGTGGTCGGCGGCAGCTTCGGTTTTCAGGAGGCGATCAGGCGGCTCGGCATCGAGCGGCGTCTCTACACGGCCGGCGAACACAAGGCGATGCTCGACCCGTTCCTGCCCGAAAATCCCGATGACGTCGCCAAGCTGAAGACGATCCAGCGTGAGATCCACCAGATCTTCATTTCGCTGGTGAAGGAGAGCCGCGGTGCGCGCCTCAAGGGCGCGGACGATACCCTGTTCACGGGCGAATACTGGGCCGGCGAGAGCTCGGTGGCGCTGGGACTTGCCGACAGCATCGGCGATCTCCGCTCAACTCTTCGTGCCCGGTATGGCGACAAGGTTCTCACCCCCGTGATCGCGCAGCCAACCGGGTTGCTGTCAGGTCTTTTGGGCCGGAAATCGCCCGGCGCGGGGCAGCTTTCGGCCCTGGAATCAATGGCCGGGCTGCCGGACGAGCTGATTTCGGCGGTCGAGACGCGGGCGATTTGGGCGAAATTCGGGTTCTAGCCGGAGTCCTTCCGCGCCATTTGGTCCGGGGGAACTTGAGGGCGAGCCAATTGCGGCGCGGCCCGGTCTGCGCAAGAATGTGCGTGGGGGCTGAGCACTCAACAAGGATCGACCGATGCCGCCGTTCGTCGCTTTCGCGGGCGTGCTGGGCGGGCTTGCCGTGGTCCGCTGGGCCTACAAGACCGCCATCAAGATCAACCAGGAGCTGGAGGAGATGCGCCTGTCACGCGTCGCCGAGGCAGCCCACATGGGGGATATCCAGACGCTGAAACGTGACCCCGTGACCGGGGCGTTCAGGCCGGGGTAGCCGCGCCTTTCCCATTTGCGCCGTCATTCCGGGGCAATGCGAGGCATCGAACCGGAATCTCGAGATTCCGGGTTCGCCCTCCGGGCGCCCCGGAATGACTGCTCTTTGCCCCCCTTTGCCTTGATTCCCACCCCCGCCGTCGATACGGTCCCGCGCGATTCAAAACCCCCGCGAGAGCCTGATCTGACGATGGACGCCTCATTGCCCGCCCATATGCGCCCGGAACGCTCGTTCCAGGGTTTTATCCTCGCGCTACAGCGGTTCTGGGCCGAGCAGGGCTGCGTGATCCTGCAGCCCTACGACATGGAGATGGGCGCGGGCACCTTCCATCCGGCGACCACGCTCCGCGCGCTCGGGCCGAAGCCCTGGAACGCCGCCTATGTTCAGCCCTCGCGCCGACCCAAGGACGGCCGCTACGGCGAGAACCCGAACCGGATGCAGCACTATTACCAGTTCCAGGTGATCATGAAGCCGTCGCCGCCGAACCTTCAGGAGCTGTACCTGAAGTCGCTCGCCGCGATCGGCATCGATAGCGCCGAGCACGACATCCGTTTCGTCGAGGACGATTGGGAGAGCCCGACGCTGGGCGCTTGGGGCCTCGGTTGGGAGTGCTGGTGCGACGGTATGGAGGTGAGCCAGTTCACCTATTTCCAGCAGGTCGCGGGCTTTGAATGCGCGCCGGTCGCGGGCGAGCTCACCTACGGGCTCGAGCGCCTCGCGATGTATGTGCAGGGCGTCGACCGCGTCTACGACCTCAATTTCAACGGCCGCGATGGCGACGCCAAGGTCACCTATGGCGACGTCTTCCTGCAGGCGGAGCGGGAATATTCGAAGCACAATTTCGAGGTCGCCGACACGGCGATGCTGTTCGAGCAGTTCAAGATGGCGGAAGCCGCCTGCAGGAAGTACCTCGATGCCGGCTGGAAGGACGACAAGCGCGAGGCGCATTTGATGGCGCTGCCGGCCTATGACCAGTGCATCAAGGCCAGTCACGTCTTCAACCTCCTGGATGCGCGCGGCGTGATCTCGGTGACCGAACGTCAGAGCTACATCTTGCGCGTGCGCGAATTGGCAAAAGCCTGTGGCGAGGCTTGGATCCATACTAAAGCGGGCGGAGCGGCCTGATGCCCGATCTTTTGCTTGAACTGTTCTCGGAAGAGATCCCCGCGCGCATGCAGGCCAAGGCGGCCGACGATCTGCGCCGCATGGTCACCGACAAGCTGGTCGCCGAAGGGCTCGTCTACGAGGGCGCGAAGGCGTTCGCGACGCCGCGCCGCCTCGCGCTCACCGTGCACGGCGTTCCCGCGCGTCAGCCGGACCTCAAGACCGAACGCCGTGGCCCGAAAATCGGCGCGCCCGATGCGGCCGTGCAGGGCTTCCTGAAAGCGACGGGTCTGAAGTCGCTGGACGAAGCAAAAATCCAGCGCGATCCCAAGGGTGATTTCTACATCGGCTTGATCGAGAAGCCCGGCCGCGATGCGATCGACGTGCTCGCCGAAATCCTCCCTGTCATTATCCGCACCTTTCCCTGGCCGAAATCGATGCGCTGGGGCGCGCGATCGGGCAAGCCGGGCTCGCTCAATTGGGTGCGCCCGCTGCACGCGATCACCGCGACCTTCGGGCTCGAGACCGAAGAGCCGGATGTCGTGAAGTTCGAGGTGGATGGCATTCAGAGCGGCCAGACGACATATGGCCACCGCTTCCTTGCGCCGGCGCCCATTCAGGTGCGCCGCTTCGAGGACTATGAGGCGAAACTTCTCAACGCCAAGGTCGTGCTCGACCCCGAACGCCGCAAGGACGCGATTCTCACCGACGCCAAGCAGCTTGCGTTTGCGCAAGGATTCGAGCTCGTCGAGGACCAGAACCTGCTCGACGAGGTCGCCGGCCTCGTCGAATGGCCGGTCGTGCTGATGGGCTCGTTCGAGCCGGAATTCCTGGCGACGCCTGCTGAAGTGATCCGCGCCACCATCCGCAACAACCAGAAATGCTTCGTGGTGCGCGATCCCAAAACGGGCAAGCTCGCGAGCAAGTTCATCCTGGTCGCCAACATCGAGGCGACCGATGGTGGTGCGACCATCATCGCCGGCAACGAGCGCGTCATTCGCGCGCGGCTGTCGGATGCGAAGTTTTTCTATGAGACCGACCTGAAGACGAAGCTCGAGGAGCGGCTGCCGAAATTCGAGCAGATCGTGTTCCACGAGAAGCTCGGCACCCAGGCTGCGCGCATCAAGCGCATCGAGCGCCTCGCCGCGGAGATCGCGCCGCTGGTCGGCGCCGATGTCGCCAAGGCGACGCGTGCCGCGCATCTGGCGAAGGCGGATTTGCTGACCGAAGTCGTCGGCGAATTCCCCGAGGTGCAGGGCCTGATGGGCAAGTATTACGCGCTGGCGCAGGGCGAGGATGCGTCCGTCGCGGCTGCGTGTGAGGAGCATTACAAGCCGCAAGGTCCTGCGGATCGCGTGCCGACCGATCCGGTCAGCGTCGCCGTGGCGCTCGCCGACAAGCTCGACACGCTCGTTGGATTCTGGGCCATCGACGAAAAGCCGACCGGCAGCAAGGACCCATATGCGCTGCGCCGCGCAGCACTCGGCGTGATCAGGCTGATCGCCGAGAACGCACTTCGTCTGTCGCTCATGAAGGTGGCAGCGTCCGCGCTCGTCGGCTTGTCGGTCAAGCCAGCCGATGCCTCGAAGGTGCCAAGCGACCTCCTCGCCTTCTTCGCCGACCGTCTGAAGGTCCAGCTCCGCGAGCAGGGCGCGCGGCACGATCTCGTCGATGCCGTGTTCGCGCTCGGCGGCCAGGACGATCTCCTGATGATCGTCCGCCGCGTCGAGGCGCTCGGCAAATTCCTGGAAAGCGATGACGGCAAGAACCTGCTCGCTGGCACCAAGCGCGCCAGCAACATCCTCTCCATCGAGGAGAAGAAGGACAAGCGCACGTTCGACGGCGCGCCCGATGCCGCGCTCTATGGCCTCGCTGAGGAGAAGGCGCTGGCGAAAGCGATCGACGAAGTGAAGGCGGAAGCCAGTGCCGCCGTCGCCAAGGAGGATTTTGCCGCCGCGATGCGCGCGATGGCGAAGTTGCGTCCGCCGGTCGATGCGTTCTTCGACAAGGTTCGCGTCAATGACGACGATGCCAAGGTGCGCGAGAACCGCCTGAAGCTCTTGAACGAGATCCGCAGCGCCACGCGCGCGGTGGCGGATTTCTCGAAGATCCAGGATTGAGGCTGCGTGCCTCAATCACCGCTTGTTATTCCGGGGCGCGCCACTTGGCGCGAGCCCGGAATCCATTTCACTTCATGATGCGCGGCACGATGGATTCCGGGTTCGCGCGCCCCGGAATGATAGTCCCAAAAAAGTGCCCCGCCCGGCGGGGGGAAGACCGGGCGGGGCCTGATGTCCGTTTTTAAACTGCTCGCGCCAGCCTGATGTGACGCGCCGGACATCTAGTTGAACTAGTCCAGCACCTCGACGATGCGGCGCGAGCGCGGCTCGACGAGCACGGTCTCGCCGTTCACGACGGTGTAGCGGTAGGTGGTGGCGCCGAAGCGTTGCGGCACGTCATAATAAGTGACGCCGCTTTCGGGTAAGGTGGCGCCGACCACGATGCGATCCGGAATCCGGAAGGCGGGCACGCGTTGTTCGACGACATATTCGCGGAAAGCGGGCCGCTGTTCGGCCGCAATGGTCGGAGCGCTGTCGACCACGGCGGGTGCGCGTCCGACGGTGACACCGCTTTGCGCCTGCGCCGCCAGGGGCGAGCCGATCGCGGCCGCGAGCGCTGCAAGGGCAAGAATCCTGTTCCGCATGGACAACTCCTTCGACGTGATGGTTCGGGCGCGCCAGCGGCGCGACCGGTTGCCAATGCATGCGTGTTGGCAATGTTCCGGGAAAAGCCCCGCCGCAACAGCGGCAATTTCGGGCAGTTTTCGTGGGAGCCGGAACTCGACTCGCCTGTTGCGCGTCTCTACTCCCGGAACCGGGAGGGCTATGATCCGCCCGCGATTCGCACCGCCTCCACAGAAAGATAATTCATGCACATCACCGTCGCCCACATTTCGCCGATCCTGTCGTTGATTGCGGGCGTGCTCATCCTGATCATGCCGCGGCTCCTCAACCTGATCGTCGCGATCTTCCTCATCGTGAACGGCGCGATCGGGCTCGGGCTCCTGAAGTGGCTCCGCTTCTAGGCGTTCACTTTTCGGAACTGTCCGACTTGCGCGGGCCCGCCCAAAATGGTGTAAGGCCCGCGATTTCCCATTCCTCTCGCAGGTTGTGTGCAAGCTATGGCCAAAGCCGCCTCGAAGCCTAAAAAAATGCCAGCGAAATCAAAGTCCTCCGCCGCCGCGAAGGCCGCGCCGCCGGCCCGCAAGGCGTTGGCCAAGAGCGCGCCGAAGCCGGTCGCCAAGCCCGCTGCAAAGGCTGCCGCCAAGCCCGCGGGCAAGCCGGCGGCAAAGGCCGTAACCAAGGCGGCCGCGCCCAAAGTCGCCGCGAAGCCCGCGCCGAAGAAGGCTGCGCCCGCGAAGACGACGCCAGCCGCGGGCAAGGCCGGCAAATGGGTTTACACGTTCGGTGACGGCAAGGCCGAAGGCCGGACGGAGATGCGCGACCTGCTCGGCGGCAAGGGCGCCAATCTTGCCGAAATGGCCAATCTCGGCCTGCCGGTGCCTCCCGGCTTCACCATCCCAACCTCGGTCTGCACCTACTTCTATGCCCACGGCAAAACCTACCCCAAGGAACTGCAGGCGCAGGTCGAGAAGGCGCTCGACCATGTCGGCAAATTGACCGGCAAGATCTTCGGCGACACCAAGAACCCGCTGCTCGTCTCGGTGCGCTCCGGCGCGCGCGCCTCGATGCCGGGCATGATGGATACCGTGCTCAACCTCGGCCTCAACGACCAGACCGTGGAAGCGCTGTCCGAATTGTCGGGCGATCGTCGCTTCGCCTATGACAGCTATCGCCGCTTCATCACCATGTATTCGGACGTGGTGCTCGGTTTCGAGCATCATCACTTCGAGGAAATCCTCGACACCTTCAAGGACAGCCAGGGCTACACGCTCGACACCGATCTGTCGGCCGACGATTGGGTCGACCTGGTCGGCAAGTACAAGGACGCGGTAGCCCGCGAGACTGGCAAGGACTTCCCGCAGGATCCGCACGACCAGCTCTGGGGCGCGATCGGCGCCGTGTTCTCATCCTGGATGAACGCGCGCGCTGTGACCTATCGCAAGCTGCACGACATTCCGGAATCCTGGGGCACCGCGGTCAACGTGCAGGCCATGGTGTTCGGCAATATGGGCGAGACCTCGGCTACCGGCGTTGCGTTCACCCGCAACCCCTCGACCGGCGAGAGCAAGCTCTACGGCGAATTCCTGATCAACGCGCAGGGCGAGGACGTGGTGGCGGGCATCCGCACGCCGCAGGACATCACCGAGGAAGCGCGCAAGGAATCGGGCTCCGACAAGGCGTCGATGGAAGCGGCGATGCCGGAGGCCTTCAAGGAGCTGACGCGGATCTACACGCTGCTCGAGAAGCACTACCGCGACATGCAGGACATGGAGTTCACGGTCGAGCAGGGCAAGCTGTGGATGCTGCAGACCCGCGGCGGCAAGCGTACCGCGAAAGCCGCGCTGCGCATCGCGGTCGAGCTCGCCAATGAAGGCCTGATCAGCAAGAAGGAAGCGGTCACCCGCATCGATCCGGCTTCGCTCGACCAGCTCCTGCACCCGACCATCGATCCCAATGCCAAGCGCGACGTGATCGCGACCGGCCTGCCGGCATCCCCGGGTGCTGCCTCCGGCGAGATCGTGTTCTCCTCGGACGAGGCGGCCAAGCTTCAGGGCGACGGGCGTAAGGTGATTTTGGTCCGCATCGAGACCAGCCCGGAAGACATCCACGGCATGCACGCCGCCGAAGGCATTTTGACCACCCGCGGCGGTATGACCTCGCACGCAGCGGTCGTCGCCCGCGGCATGGGCAAGCCCTGCGTCTCCGGCTGCGGCACCATCCGCGTTGATTACGGCCGCGGTACCATGAGCATCGGCTCGCGCACCTTCAAGACCGGCGACGTCATCACCATCGACGGCTCGCTCGGCCAGGTGCTCGCCGGCCGCATGCCGATGATCGAGCCGGAGCTGTCCGGCGAGTTCGGCACGCTGATGAATTGGGCCGACCAGGTCCGCAAGATCGGCGTCCGCGTCAATGGCGACACGCCCGACGACGCGCGGACCGCGATCAAGTTCGGCGCCGAAGGCATTGGCCTCTGCCGCACCGAGCACATGTTCTTCGAAGAGACGCGCATCCGCACGGTGCGCGAGATGATCCTCTCCGAGGACGAGCAGTCCCGCCGCGCCGCGCTCGCCAAGCTGCTGCCGATGCAGCGCGCCGACTTCGTCGAGCTGTTCGAGATCATGAAGGGCCTGCCGGTCACGATCCGGCTTTTGGATCCTCCCCTCCATGAATTCCTGCCGCACACCCACGCCGAGGTCGAGGAAGTGGCGCGCGCCATGAACACCGACCCGCGGCGCCTCGCCGATCGCGCGCGCGAGCTCTCGGAGTTCAATCCGATGCTCGGCTTCCGCGGCTGCCGCATCGCGATCGCCTATCCGGAGATCGCCGAGATGCAGGCGCGTGCGATCTTCGAGGCGGCGGTCGAAGCCGAGAAGCGCACCGGCAAGGCCGTCGGCCTCGAGGTGATGGTGCCGCTGATCGCGACCAAGGCCGAGCTCGATCTCGTCAAGGCGCGGATCGACGCCACCGCACAGGCCGTGATGCGCGACACCAACACCAAGCTGACCTATCAGGTCGGCACGATGATCGAGCTTCCGCGCGCCTGTCTGCTCGCGGGCGAGATCGCGAAGTCGGCCGAGTTCTTCTCGTTCGGCACCAACGACCTCACGCAGACCACCTACGGCATCAGCCGCGACGACGCGGCGAGCTTCCTCGGTCCCTACGTGGCGAAGGGCATCCTCTCGGTCGATCCCTTCATCGCGCTCGACCAGGAAGGCGTCGGCGAGCTGGTCAAGATCGGCGTCGCGCGCGGCCGCAAGACGCGGCCGAAGCTCAAGGTCGGCATCTGCGGCGAGCACGGCGGCGATCCGGCCTCGGTCGCCTTCTGCCACAATATCGGTCTCGACTACGTCTCCTGCTCGCCCTACCGCGTGCCGATCGCCCGCCTTGCCGCCGCGCAAGCAGCGCTCGGCAAAGCGATCGCGAGCCAGGCGTAAGCAGAACTAAAATGCTGGAATGAAGAGGCGGGGCGAAAGCTCCGCCTCTTTCCGTTTTGGCCGATGCTCTCTCCCCCCGTCATTGCGAGGAGCCCTTGCGACGAAGCAATCCAGATCGTCTCCGCGGAGAGATTCTGGATTGCTTCGCGGCGCTCGCAATGACGAGCATCGCGGATGCACCGCGCAACACGGGGAACTCGTCGCGCATCCGTAGTGATACGCGCCGTCAAGAGTTCCTTCACCATTCGCGTTGACGGGTCGTTTACCGCTTCACGTGACGACGCATTTACCAGCGCGCGCGATCGCCCCGTGAAAACACCTGTGTTCGCTTGAGTGTGCCGCACGCGCAACGCCGATTAACGCCCCGGCAACCTAAATTGGATACTTACGATAAAGATCGAATTGCACGGATGTACTGCTGCTCGATTTTTCTGGCGTAAGCGTAGCGTGAGCGTAACGATGTCAGTGTTGCGTAACCATCCGAAGGGCGCGCGGTTCGCGTCCTTCGGAATCGGTCTCTGCATCTTCGCATTGATGCCGAGAGAGACCGGCTATCAGGACATTGCCTCCTTGCTGGCGCGCCAACCTGGCGTTGCCGAGCGTTGGCAGAAGCAGGTGTTCTCTGCGGCGTCCTCGATCCAGCTCGCCACCTACAGTTTTTCGCGGCCCATCGGCACCTCCGTGCCGCAGAGCGCGATGGTGCGTCTCGCGAGCCTCGATGGCCGCGACGTCACTGGCGCGATCAGCCGCAATCCGGCGCTGCAGACCGCGCCGCGCTACCAGGCTTCCGACTTTCCCAAGGTCGATCGCTCCATGAAGGGTGATCGCCTCGCAACAATTGCACCGGGCCAGGCTCCGGAGACGAATGCGCCCGCAGCGGCACCGTCGCAGGAAGATCCCGCGACGTCGAACAGCTCGGTGTTCGGGGCCAAGACGGCCGCGTTGCCGCAGGCGATGTCGCCGGAATCCGCGGCCGCGCTCGATCCCGAGCTCCAGGAGGCGCTGCGCGCGCCGCCGCTGCCGCAATATGCAAATCCGCCACAAGCCAGCGATGCCGCGCGTGCGTTCGCGGTCCAGCCCCTCGAAGCGCTGAAGCGGGCGACTGCGCCGACGACGCCTGTGCGCGATCCCTTCAGCGTCAAGACCTCGAACCTGTTCTTCGGCAGCTCCTCGCTCGGCGGCAATCTCGAGAGCATAGAGAGCTGGAAGCCCGGCGCCGAACCGCTGATCGTGATGCCCGACCCCGACATGAAGGTGACGGCCTCGCTGACGCCGCCCACGGTGGAGATCGCCAAGGACATCGAGAGCGGCGAGAGCGTTGCTCCGAAGGGCGAGGTCAACGCCGACAACCAGCGGACCAGGTCTCCGGCGGAACGGCTCGCGCTCGACGACAAGTCGCGCGCGAAATCCGAGAAGTGCCTCGCGGAAGCGGTCTACTTCGAATCCCGCGGCGAGGCCGTCCGCGGCCAGATGGCCGTCGCGCAAGTCGTGATGAACCGCGTGTTCTCCGGCAAGTACCCCGATACGGTGTGCGGCGCGGTCTATCAGAACAAGCACCGCCATCTCGCCTGCCAGTTCACTTTTGCCTGCGACAACAATGCCGACGTGATCCGCGAGCCCGAGATGTGGGAGCGCGCCAAGAAGATCGCGAAAGCCATGCTCGATGGCCAGATCTGGCTGCCCGAAGTCGGCAAGTCCACGCATTATCATGCCTATTGGGTGCGCCCGTCCTGGGTCGCCGAGATGAAGAAGATGTACAAGACCGGCGTGCACACCTTCTACCGCCCGCGCGCCTGGGGCGACGGCAGCGAGGAACCGAGCTGGGGCACGCCGGCCCAGACCGCCGCGCTCTCCGCCGAGCTCGCCCAGGAAGCCAAGAGCTCCGCCGAGATGGGCGCGAGCGAGCGGAGGTAGTCGTCTTCACAAAGACACCGTCATGCCCGGGCTTGTCCCGGGCATCCACGTTCTTCGTTCCGCGTGGCTAAGGCGTGGATGGCCGGGACAAGCCCGGCCATGACGGAAAGACCGCTCACATCTCGATATCCAGCGCGCAATCGAAATTCGGCGCCGAATGGGTCAGCGCGCCCGCTGACGCGTAATCGACGCCGGTTGCGGCGATGGCGGCGATCGAATCCAGCGTGACGCCGCCGGATGCCTCCAGCTCGAGGCGGCCTTCGTTGAGCCGCACCGCCTCACGCAGCGTCGCAAGATCCATGTTGTCGAGCAGCACGGCGTCGGCGAGCCCGCTGTCGAGCACCTCGCGCAGTTGCGCCAGCGTATCGACCTCGATCTCGATCTTGACCAGATGGCCGGCGTGGCTGCGGGCGCGCTCCAGCACCGCTCGGACGCCGCCGGCGACCGCGATGTGGTTGTCCTTGATCAGGATCGCGTCGTCGAGGCCGAAGCGGTGGTTGAAGCCGCCGCCGCAGCGCACCGCGTATTTCTCCAGCGCGCGCAACCCCGGCGTGGTCTTGCGCGTGCAGCAGATGCGCATTGTCGTGCCTTCGGTGCGCGCGACATAATCCGCCGTGAGCGTCGCAACGCCCGACAGGCGGCCGACGAAGTTCAGCGCGGTTCGCTCCGCGGTGAGGATGGCGCGCGCGGGGCCCGAGATCGTCAGCACCTGCTGTCCCCTTGCAACGCGTGCGGCGTCACGGACATGCGCGCGCACCTCGATGTCGGGCGAGAGCCTTTGCAGCGTCACGAGCGCGAGCGGCAGACCTGCGATCACGCCGGGCTGGCGCGCGACCAGGATCGCTTGGGCCCTGGTCGCTTCGGGAATCGTCGCAAGCGAAGTGATATCGCCGGCGCGGCCGAGGTCCTCGTCGAGCGCGCGCTGCACGGCCGCGTCGATGGCGAGCGGCGAGAGGAAGGCGTCGGGATAGAGCAGTGAGGTCGGGTTCATCAGAGGCTTCCTTCAGGCAATCATGGGCTGGACGGTGCGCGGCAGGGGCTGCTCGCTCAGGCTTTCGGCGATCTGGCGCGCCGCCGCGAGATCGGTCATCGTTCGCTGCGCCAGCGCGGGCACATCCGTCGGATGGTCGATGCGGAAATGCGCGCCGCGGCTTTCGCGCCGGCTCCACGCCGAGGCTGCGACGAGCAGGGCGGATGTCGCCATATTGCGCAGCGCGGTGCTGGTTGCCTCGCGTTCGAGCGTGGCGATGTGGCGCACGGCTTCCGCAAGGCCGGGATCGTCGCGGACCACGCCGACATGCGCGCTCATCATCGCTCGCAGCCGCTTCACCATCGCGGCATCCGGCGCGCCGCCACGCGAAGCAACCGGTGCGTCGGGGACGCCGGCAGGCGAGGGGAGAACGCGGCCGGCGATGTCCTCGGCGATGCGCGCGGCGTAGACCACGGCCTCGAGCAGCGAATTCGAGGCGAGCCGGTTGGCGCCGTGGGCGCCGGTCGACGACACCTCGCCGCCGGCCCAAAGCCCATCGATCGAGCTGCGGCCGCGCCCGTCCACCGCGATGCCGCCCATATGGTAATGCGCGGCGGGCGCGATCGGGATGGCTTGCGTCGCCGGATCGATGCCGGCGGCGAGGCAGCTCGCATGCACGGTCGGAAATCTGTCGGCGAAACGTTTGCCCAGCGCCGCCCGCGCATCGAGGAAGGCGCCGCGCCCGGCCGCGATCTCGGCGAACACGCCGCGTGCCACGATGTCGCGTGGCGCGAGCTCGGCGAGCGGATGACGCGCCGCCATGAAGCGCTCGCCATTGCCGTTGATCAGCGTCGCGCCTTCGCCGCGCAGGGCTTCGGTGGCGAGCGGCGCCGGATCGCCTCCGGTCATGATGGCGGTCGGGTGGAACTGGACGAATTCGGGGTCGGCGATCACGGCACCCGCACGGGCGGCGATGGCAAGGCCGGAGCCGCCAGCCTCGCGCGGATTGGTGGTGACGGCATAGAGATGTCCGATGCCGCCGGTGGCAAGCACCACCGCGCGGGCGGCGAGCACGAGCGGCCGTGCCGAAGGATTGTCTGCTTCGCGCAACTGAAGTCCTGTGACGGCGCCATCCTCGGTCAGGAGCGTTTCGGCGACGACACCTTCGATGACGCGGATCGACGGCGTGCGGCGCACGGCCTCGCTCAAGGCCGCGATGATCGCGGCGCCCGCGCCGTCGCCCCTGACATGCACGATGCGGCGGGCGGAATGTGCCGCCTCACGGCCGACGGCGAGCCTGCCTTCGAGATCGCGATCGAAGGGGACGCCATAAGTGAGCAGGTCATGGATGCGGGGTGCCGCTTCGCGCGCGATGCCGAGCGCCACCGCCGCGTCGACGAGGCCGCCACCGACCGCGATCGTGTCGGCCGCATGCGCCTCCGGCGTGTCGCCCTCGGCCACGGCCGCGGCGATGCCGCCCTGCGCCCACGCCGATGATGCGCCCTGTCCGAGCGGCGCGGCCGAGATCAAGGTCACCGGCCGCGGCGCGAGTTTCAGCGCGCAAAACAATCCGGCAAGACCGCCGCCGACGATGACGATGTCGGTGCGGGTGGGATTGTGGATGTCGTTGGTCATTATTCTCTCCATTCACTCCGCTGTCGTCCCCGCGAAGGCGGGGACCCATAACCCCAGGGAGCAGTTGTGACGCGAGCTCGTCACTCCGAGTCGTCGCCAAACATTTTCCTGGGGCTAGCGCGACGAGCGCGAGCGCTCGCTCGGAGGTCCCGGATCTGCGCGCGCCTGAGGCGCGCTTGTCCGGGACGACAGCGGTGGTTGTTGCCGATCCTTGCCTTCAATTCTTCAGATTGATCATCCGCTCGACCGAGCGCCTTGCGCGATCCGCAAGCGCGGGATCGATCGTCACCTCCTCACGGAGCGTCAGCAGGCTTTCCAAAATGTTGGCGAGCGTGATGCGCCTCATGTGCGGGCAGAGATTGCAGGGTCGCAGCATCTCGACGTCAGGCAGCTCGGCCCGCACATTGTCGGCCATCGAGCATTCCGTGATCATCACCAGCCGGCGCGGCCGCCGCTCACGCACCCAGTTGATCATGTGCGCGGTCGACCCCGTGAAGTCGGCTTCCGCCAGCACGTCGGGCGGGCATTCCGGATGCGCGATGATCTGCACCGAGGGATCGGCCTCGCGGAAGGCGCGCAGCTCTTCGCCTGTGAAGCGCTCGTGCACCTCGCAGGCGCCCTTCCAGGCGATGATCTTCACGTCGGTCTTCGAGGCCACGTAAGTGGCGAGATAGCGATCGGGCAGGAAGATCACGCTTCGCGTACCCAAGCTCTCGACCACCTGCACCGCATTCGACGAGGTGCAGCAGATGTCGACCTCGGCCTTCACCTCAGCCGAGGTGTTGACATAGGCAACGACAGGTACGCCCGGAAATTTTTCGCGGAGCAGGCGGACGTCGGCGCCCGTGATGCTGGCGGCGAGCGAGCAGCCGGCGCGCGAGTCCGGGATCAGGACCGTCTTGTCCGGGTTGAGCAGCTTCGAGGTCTCCGCCATGAAGTGCACGCCGCACTGGACGATGATGCCGGCCTTCACCTTGGTGGCTTCGACGGCGAGCTGGAGCGAGTCGCCGCCGATATCGGCGACACAGTGGAAGATCTCGGGCGCCTGGTAATTGTGCGCGAGGATCACCGCGCCGCGCGCGCGCTTCAGCTCGTTGATCGCCAGGATCGTCGGCGCCATCAGCGGCCACTCGATCGGCGGGATCACATGCTTCACACGCTCGTAGAGCGGCGCGGTGGCGCGCGCGACCTCCGGCGTCCATGCCAGCGAGGGCGTCGGCAGCGTGGGTCCCGTTCGCGCCGGTGCGGCACGGGGGGAGGCGGTAGCTTGGCCTTGGTGCTGGCCCTGCGGCCGGTTGGCAAAGTCGTCGGGACCGTAAATTCCAGCGATCGGCATCGAAGCCTCCCTTGCATGTCGATTATGCTCATAATGAGTATATCTTGAGCCTGAAGAATCCGCCGGCGGGCGGGCATGGACTTTGTCAGGATTGATATACTCAGTATGAGCAAATCAGATATCATGCTCTGCCGGGAATGGCCAGATGCGCCCGCACACATTTTCGTCAGGTCCGGGCCGGTCGCCTCTGGCGAGGCCACATTGAAACGCAAGGCTCCCGCGGCAGCTCCCCGTGGAATGCAATCGTTTTTGACTTGGGATCTTCATGCAAGTGCATTAAATGGCACTTCGCGGCCGCTCCTGCGAATCCGCCAATGACAGACGAGGAACACCATGTCGATTTCAGCGGGCGAACTTCCCAGCTCACGTTCCTCCAATTGGCGCACCCCGGCCGTCATCATCCTCTGCGGCTGTGCGATCGGCATGCTTGGCTTCGGTCCGCGCTCGGCGCTCGGCTTCTTCGTGCAGCCGATGAGTCACGAATTCTCCTGGGGCCGCGACGTGTTCGGCCTCGCGATTGCCGTACAGAATCTGTTGTGGGGCCTGGGCCAGCCATTCGCCGGTGCGGTCGCGGATCGCTTCGGACTGTTTCGGGTGATGTGCGTCGGCGCTCTGCTCTATGCCGGCGGCCTTCTTCTGATGCGCTACTCCTCGACGCCGTTATCGCTCAACATCGGCGCCGGCGTCATGGTCGGTTTTGGTCTTGCCGGCTGCTCGTTCAATCTGGTGCTGTCGGCGTTCACCAAGCTGCTGCCGGCCGAGAAGCGCGGCCTTGCGCTTGGTGCAGGCACGGCGGCGGGCTCGTTCGGGCAGTTCCTGTTCGCGCCGATCGGCGTCGCGTTGATCGACAATTTCGGCTGGCAGCAGGCGCTCTCCGTGTTCGGCTTCCTGATGCTGCTGATCATCCCGCTAGCGCTGGCGCTCTCGACGCCGCCGGTGACGACCAAGGCCAATGCAGCTCCTGCGGATGATCAGACCATCACCAAGGCGCTCGCGGAAGCCTTCGGTCATCGCTCCTACGTGCTGCTGGTGCTCGGCTTCTTCACCTGCGGCTTCCAGCTCGCCTTCATCACCGTGCATCTGCCGGCGTTCCTGGTCGATCGCGGCATCTCCGCGCAAACCGGCGGCTGGGTGATCGCCGCCATCGGCCTGTTCAACATCATCGGCTCCCTCAGTGTCGGCTACCTCCAGAACTCGGTGCCCAAGCGCTACATCCTCTCGACCATCTACTTCACGCGCGCGCTCGCGACACTGGCCTTCATCTCGTTCCCGATCACGCCGTTTTCGGCGATTGCGTTTGGTGCGGTCTCCGGCCTGACCTGGCTCTCCACGGTGCCGCCGACTTCGGCGCTGGTAGCGCTGATGTTCGGCACGCGCTGGCTTGCGACGCTCTACGGCTTCGCCTTCGTCAGCCATCAGGTCGGCGGTTTTCTCGGCGTCTGGCTCGGGGGCATCGTGTTCGAGAAATTCGGTTCCTACACGCCGATCTGGTGGCTCTCGATCCTGTTCGGCGTGCTCTCCGCACTGATCAATCTTCCGATCGTGGAAAAACCCGTTGCACGGGCGGTTGCGCAGCCTGCCTGATCGGCTAAACATCCCCGGCAAACAAGTCAGGGAGTTCAGTCGTGGCCACATTCAAGGCGATCCGGATCGACAAGGCGGACAAGGGCACCACCGCCGCGCTCACGCAGTTCGATGAAGCCGAGCTGATGGACGGCGACGTCACGGTCCGCGTGGAATGGTCGACGCTGAACTACAAGGACGGCCTCGCGCTCACCGGCAAGGCGCCGGTGGTGCGCCGCTTCCCGATGATCGCCGGCATCGACTTTGCCGGTACGGTCGAGGCATCCTCGCATCCGCAGTGGAAGGCGGGCGACAAGGTGGTCTGCACCGGATGGGGCATGGGTGAGACCCATCTCGGCGCCTATGCCGAGAAGGCGCGGGTCAAGGGCGACTGGCTGGTCGCCCTGCCGCAGGGGCTCTCGGCGCGCGATGCCATGGCGATCGGCACCGCCGGCTTCACCGCGATGCTGTCGGTGCTGGCACTGGAAAGGCACGGTCTGTCGCCCAAGAGCGGCCCGGTGGTGGTGACCGGTGCCGCCGGCGGTGTCGGATCGGTGGCGACCGCGGTGCTGTCGAAGCTCGGCTACCACGTCATCGCCTCGACCGGCCGCGCCGCCGAAGCGGACTACCTGAAACACATTGGCGCCGCCGAGATCGTCGATCGCAACGAATTGTCGGGGGCGGCCAAGCCGATCGCCAAAGAGCGCTGGGCGGGCGGCGTGGACAGCGTCGGATCGACCACGCTGGCGAATCTGCTGTCGATGGCCAAGTACGGCGGGGCGATCGCGGCCTGCGGCCTCGCCGGCGGCCTGGACCTGCCGTCTTCTGTCGCCCCCTTCATTTTGCGCGGGGTGTGCCTTCTCGGCATCGATTCCGTGATGTGCCCGATTGAGCCGAGGAAAGCTGCCTGGCAGCGTCTGGCGTCCGATCTCGATCGAGCCAAACTAACTGAAATTACTCATGAAATTTCGCTGGACGACGTTCCCCAATGGGGCGCGAAAATCCTCGCCGGCGAGGTGCGCGGGCGCATCGTGGTAAAAATCGCTTAACGGCGTTTAGACTTTGCCAACCAAGCTGCTTCAATGTCGCCATGGTTAGTATGGTAAGCAGCGGGTAAAGAGTTAAGGCATCGCCCGCTGCGGGGTTGGGTTCGGAGTTGAGCATGCTTGCGCGTATTGTGTTGGGGGCTGTCACGGCGGCAGCAACGTTTGCGCCGGCCATTGCCGGAAGCATGAACGCTGACGAAGCGCGTCGCTTCGTGGCCGGCAAAGTGTTTGCCTTCACCTGTTTCGACGGCACCCGCGGCGCAGGCCGTATCCTCGACGATCTCGGCGCCGCCGGTGCGGTGCAGTTCTCGGGCGCGGGCCCCGTCAAGCACCTCCGCCTGCCCGGAAATACGCTCCAGATCCGCGGCCAGAACGTCTGCGCCTCGATCAAGGGCATTCCATTCGAGCCCTGTTTCAACCTGGAAAAGACCGACGATCGCAGCTTCCGCGGCTCGGTGTCGGGCATGGGCTTCGCCTATTGCGACTTCCATCACCAGGGCGGCAACCAGATGCTGATGGCGCGCGCTGCGGCGCGGCCACGCTCGCTGCACAGGCCGGAGCACACCGGTTCGGTCGGCCCGGCCAACACCGAAGTCGCCGCGCGCGTGGAAACGCCCCGCGTCGAGAGCAGCCGGCTCGAGCCGGTCAAAGCGGAAGTCAGGTCCGAGCCCGCCAAGAACGAAGGTCCGCTGGAGCTGCGCCGTTCGACTCAGTGAGATGGCCCTGCGGGGACTATCTGCACGCTTTAGTCGTTGAAGACGTTGATCAAACATGAAGCCGCCGCGCCGTAGTCATACGGACGGCGGCTTTCATGCGTTGGTAGCTGTTCGCGTCCCAGTTTACGTCCGGCCGGGGGGCGCGGCCCTACACAAGGGTTCAACGATGTCGCTGTACTTCTTCCGCATCAGCACCGGTCGCTATTCCGGCGCCGCCGACCAGCCGTACGAGTTCGAGGATCGCGCAGCCGCCTGGACCGAGATGACCGAGGTCTGCGCCAATTTGCTCGGGAGCATCGCGCGCGGCCTGAAGCCGAACGCCGAATGGTGCATGGAGCTGCTCGACGAGAACAAGAAGCCGGTTTTTCGCATCAGTCTCGTCGGCGAGAACGTGCCCTGACGGTTCGCCAACGTGCGACCGGCGTTAACCAATGTCAGTGCATGCAAATCCGCGAAGTCCGGGCTGTTGCACGTAGAAGCTGCGAAAAATCGCGAGGCTGAGCGGGTATTTCAGTACTTCTACTTAGGCTGTCGCGGTGCTGCTTAACGTTAATGAGGAACGTCGCTGTTAGCTTTCCCGGGTTGTGCACGTGCTTCGTCGCGGCAGTCGCATACGTCCGGGGAAATTTCGATGATGTTCATTCAGAACCTGCGAATTGGCACCAAGCTCGCCGTCACCTCCGCGTTGACCATAGGGCTGGTCGCGCTGATGATCTTTCTGCAGATGAGAGGGGATGCCGATGTCCAAAGGCTCAACAATGCCGCGTCAGGACAGCAGGCGATCGCGCAAAATGCCGCGGAAGCGAAGGCGTCGGTCCGGGGCATGCAGATCGGCATTCGCGACATCCTGACGTCTGCATCGCCGGCCGAGCTGCAGAAGGCGGTCACCTATTTCAACGACCGTCAGAGCGCTGCCACAAAATTCTCGAACGAAATGGCGAAGCTTTCACGCTCGCCGGAGAACCGCAAGCGGATCGATCGTCTGACCGTGCTGATCGGGGAGTTCGGCAAGGGCCAGCAGCAGATCGAAGCCATCCGCAAGCAGGAGCTGGCGCTCGAGGAGAAGAAAGACGCTGAAGGGGCGGCGCAGATCGCCAAGCTCGTGAGCGAGGTCGATCGCTTCCGCAAGGGAACGCTGGCGCCGATCAACGAAGAGATCAACCAGCTGGCCAACCAGATTACCGATTTCGCCAAGCAGAGAACCGTTGAGGCGCGTGCGGAAGCGGAAGCCGAGGCCGCCTCGGTCGCCCGGACGTCGCTCGTGACCGGCGTGCTGGTTGCGCTGGTGTTGATTGGAGCCTGCATCTTCTCGGTGTTCAGCATCGCGCGGCCCATGCGCGCGCTGACGCTGGCGATGGAGAAGCTCGCCGGCGGGGACTTCTCGGTGGTGCTCCCGGGCCTGGGCCGCAAGGACGAAGTCGGCGAGGTCGCTGGTGCCGTCGAAAAATTCAAGGTCGTGTCCGAGCAGAAGGCGCGCGAAGAAGCGGAGGGCAAGGTGCGGCAGGATCAGATCGCGGCCGAACGGCGCAAGGCCGAAATGTACAAGCTCGCGGACAGTTTCGAGTCTGCGGTCGGAGAGATCGTCGGCACGGTGTCCTCGGCCTCGACCGAGCTTGAGGCCTCCGCTACCACGCTGACCTCGACCGCCGAGCGCACGCAACAGCTTACCACTGTGGTGGCGGCCGCATCGGAAGAAGCATCGACCAACGTGCAGTCGGTGGCATCCGCAACGGAGGAACTGTCCTCCTCGATCACCGAGATCAGCCGCCAGGTGCAGGAATCCGCGCGCGTCGCCGGCGAGGCAGTCAGCCAAGCCCGCACCACGACCGACCGCGTCGGCGAACTGTCCAAGGCAGCGGCGCGGATCGGCGATGTGGTTGAGCTGATCAACACAATCGCGGGCCAGACCAATCTCCTCGCGCTGAACGCAACCATCGAGGCCGCTCGCGCCGGCGAGGCCGGACGCGGCTTTGCCGTCGTCGCTTCCGAGGTCAAGGCGCTTGCCGAGCAGACCGCGAAGGCGACCGGCGAGATCGGGCAGCAGATTGCCAGCATCCAGTCTGCGACCGAGCATTCGGTCGGTGCCATCAGGGACATCAGCGACACCATCGAGAAGCTGTCGGAGATCTCTTCGACCATCGCAGCCGCCGTGGAAGAGCAGGGCGCCGCGACGCAGGAGATTTCCCGCAACGTGCAACAGGCAGCGGCAGGCACGCATCAGGTCTCGTCCAACATCACCGACGTGCAGCGCGGCGCGAGCGAGACCGGCTCGGCATCCTCGCAAGTGCTGTCGGCTGCGCAGATGCTGTCGGGCGACAGCAACCGCCTCAAGCTCGAGGTCGGGAAGTTCCTCGAGACGGTGCGCGCCGCCTGACGGGGCCGGCGAGACGGGGCCGCCTCGGCGCAGGTGCATTCCGCCGCAGTCGCTCTCGCAGGGGAGGGCAAGCGGCTCAGGACCGGGGTCTCTCGCTTTCTGGAGGCGGTGCGTGCCGCGCGATGCCGGCTGCGCTGCAACAGATGGCTGCGGAACATATAACGGCTGCGGTGCCGAGTTCCGTAATTTAACGTAGCTTCCTGTTAACGCCTGTTTGCAACTATGGGCGCAATTTTACGGGATAAGAACCAGCCATCATCGTTGGAATGCCCTCCGCCCTATCGCCCTCGCGACGATCACGGCGCAGGTGATTTGTGCGTCGTAGGTCTCAACGGGATTTTTTGTGATGTCGAAGTTGTCGATCGTTTTCAAGCTTCTGACCGTGCTGTCGGTCCTCGTGCTCTCGCTCGCCGGTGTCGGCGTGATGGCGATCGGCACGATGCAGAACATCAATTCCCACACGGTCGAGATCGCGGAGAGCTGGCTGCCGAGCGTGCGTGCGCTAGGCTCCATGCGGGCCGACATCAATGAGCTGCGCGTCGCGCTCCGACTGCACCTGATGCAGGACAGTGCCGAGGGCAAGGAGGCCGCCGAGAAGCGACTGGCAGGCTTGCGCGAACGAATCGAGAAGACCCGCAAGGTTTACGAGCGCCTGATCAATGTGCCCGAGGAGCGCTCGCTCTACGAGCAATGGAGCAAGGCGTGGGCCGAGTACCTGAACGGCGTGCAAGAGACTATGGCGCTGTCGCGCAAGAGCGTCGGCCGCTTCCCGACCGATGCAAACGAGATGTTGCAGACCAAGGTCGCCAAGATGGCGCAGGCCGCCGATCCGCTGCTTCAGAAAGGCATCGAGCTCAACAACAGCGGCGCCGAGCTGGAGACTAAGCAAGCGGCCGACAGCTATGCGCTGATCTTCCGCGTGCTCGTCGGCATTATCATCGCGGCCGTCCTGATCGCGATCGGCGCCGCCTATTATCTGGTACGCGACGTTTCTCGCGGCATCGCCTCGATCATCCGCCCGATGCAGTCGCTCGGCGAGGGTGACCTCTCGGCCGAGGTGCCGCATCGTGGCGAGAAGACCGAAATCGGATCGATGGCGGATGCGCTGCAGATCTTCAAGGAGGCGCTGATCGCCAAGAAGGCCGCCGACGAGGCCGCGGCCGCCGATGCCGAAGCCAAGATCGAGCGCGGCCGCCGCGTCGATGCCATCACCCGCAAGTTCGAGGCGATGATCGGCGAGGTGGTCGGCACCGTCTCTTCGGCCTCGACCGAGCTCGAGGCCTCGGCCTCGACGCTGACCGGCACCGCGCAGCGCGGCCAGGAACTCGCGACCGTGGTTGCCGCGGCGTCCGAGGAAGCCTCCACCAACGTCCAGGCGGTCGCCTCCGCCTCGGAGGAGCTGTCGTCCTCCATCACCGAGATCAGCCGCCGCGTGCAGGATTCGGCGCGGATGGCGGCGGAAGCCGTCGAGCAGGCGGCACGGACCAACGAGCGCGTCAACGCGCTGTCCCAGGCCGCCTCCCGCATTGGTGACGTGGTCGAGCTCATCAACACCATCGCGGGCCAGACCAATCTGCTGGCGCTGAACGCCACCATCGAGGCGGCGCGTGCGGGCGAAGCCGGCCGCGGGTTCGCCGTCGTCGCCTCCGAAGTCAAGGCGCTGGCCGAGCAGACCGCGAAAGCGACCGGCGAGATCGGGGCGCAGGTGTCGGGCATCCAGGCCGCGACGCAGGAATCCGTCAGCGCCATCCAGGAGATCGGCGGCACCATCGAGCGGTTGTCCGAGGTGTCGGCGGCGATTGCCGCTGCCGTCGAGGAGCAGGGCGCGGCCACGCAGGAGATCTCGCGCAACGTCCAGCAGGCCTCGGTGGGTACGCAGGAAGTTTCGGCTAACATCACCGACGTGCAGCGCGGTGCGATCGAGACCGGCGAGGCCTCGGTCGAGGTGCTGTCGGCCGCGAAATCGCTGGCATCCGACAGCACGCGTCTCAAGGTCGAGGTCGCGCAGTTCCTGGAATCGGTCCGCGCGGCCTGATGATCAACTGCCCGTCTGCGGAGCCGGCGGCGGTGCGACCTGCCGCCGGAACAGGATGCGCTGGTACAGCCAGCCGATCGCAACCAGCACGATGCCGAGGCACATGAACGACAGCGCCTGGTAGACGCCTGTCAGCGTCGACATGTCGATGACGAAGGCCTTCAGGATCGTCAATGCGATGACGGCGGCCGAGGCCAGCCGCGCGCGCTCGGAGTTGACGAGAATGCCGACGCCGAGCAACACGACGCCGAAGGTCAGCCAGCCGATCGAATAGGTGTATTGCTCGGCGCCCGTGGTCGGTCCGCTGGACAGGATCGGGCCGTGATAGAAGCGGCGGATCTCCAGCGTCACGTAGGCGAGCGCGAACACCAGCGCACCGCCCGCGATCGTGTTGGCGTAGGCCTTGCCGCGCGCCCCGACCACCGCATAGGACAGCAGCAGCATTAGCACCGCCGGCAGCGCATAGCCGAGCAGCAGCAGGTTAAACACCGCGCCGCCGACGTCGATGCGCCAGATCAGCGGGTTCTCCAGGATCAGGAGGCCGAACACGCTGATCAGCCCGCCGATCGCCGTGAGCACGATCGCGCCGATATCGTGCACGATGCTGTGGCTGCGCAGCCGCAGGCGCTCCAGCCCGATCGCCATCGCGAGCGTGATGCAGACCTGGAGTGCGAATTCGAGCAGCGAGGGCGGCGAGATCATGTCGCCACCGGTCGCGAAATGCCGGATCTCCATGAAGGCGAGCAGCGCGGTGAACAGGATCGCGGCGGTCTCGACCATGCGCAGCGGCGGATCGTCGGCGCGGCGGCGAAGGAAGACGCTCGCGCCCCAGAACGAGGCCGCCGGCAGGCCGTAGCCCCAGAGCAGCCAGTTGAAGATCGGCGTGGTGCCGACGGCGTCGCCGACGATGCGGGGATCGTAGGCGATGCGCGCCGTGACGAGCCCCGCGAAGATCGCGGCGAGCCAGCGCAGGAACGGGATCGGCCGCTGCAGCGAGATCCAGGCGGTGCCGAGCGACATCAGCGCCAGCGCGATCGTCAGCCAGCCCTTCTCCAGCGCGAAGGTCAGCGCCAGCGCCAGCGCACCGAGCGTGCCGGTCGCGTACAGAGCGGTGGAGATCATGGTGCCCGGCCGGGTCTCGCGGCGCGAGAGAGCCTCGGTCGCGGCGCCGAAGCCTGCCGCGAGCAGTACCGCGAGGATCGCGAACGGGATCGAGCGGTCGAGATGGGCGATCCGCGCGTAGAGCGCGACGAGGATCGCGATCGGCGTCGCGACTGATGTCGCCGACCACACCACCGGGATGATCGCCGAATTCGACCGGCCTTGCGCGAGGAAGCCGGCAATGCCGAAGCCCGCGGCGAAGATCGCGGCCGTCACCAGATGCAGCGTCACGGAGCCGTCGATGGCGCTGGGCCCGATTCCGGACATCGCACCGCCCGGCAGCACCAGCATGTCGGGATTGGCGCGCACCGCCCATTCGGCGAACACGATGAAGACGGTCGCTGCGGCCGCGCCGAGCGCGCCGGTGGCGGCCGGCGCACGCCAGGCGACGAGCAGGGTTGCGCCGACGAGCAGCGTAAACGCGATCAGCGCCAAATCGGCATGCGCGCTCGACAGCACGATCAGCATCGCGCCGAACAGATAGGCACCGAGCGAGCCCGACGAGATCGGCTCGATCTCGCCGTCCTCGATGCTGGGTCCGAACATGAAGCCGCAGACGACGAGCAGCGCGGCCAGCACGAAGCCCGCGACGGCATGGAAGGCGTGCGGCGCGACCTGCAATTCGCTCGCGTCGAGGCCCGGGAAGATCCAGAGCACGGCAAAAGCAATCGTCGTGACCGCGAGCCAGCGCCACAGCCGGATGCGGGCGAGGCCGAAGCTCGCGGCGGTGACGACGGCGAGATAGATGTAGAGCGCCCAATAGTCCGGCTTGCCGCTGGAGACGAGCACCGGCGTCACGAAGGCGCCGACCACGCCGAGGCCGGCGAGCGCGGGGCCGTGCAGCAGCGCGGCCGCGAGCGTGCACATCGCGACGATGCCGAGCAGCACGAAGGCCGTGGCGGGCACGAGGAAGTCGTAGAGCGCATAGGCCGCATAGATGGTCGCGAACGCCACAGCCGTACCTGCCGCGGTGAGGATCGCGGGGATGTTGGCCATCGGCAGCGCGGCGATGGCCGAGATGCTCTCCTTGCGCCGCGTCCATTCGCCGGCCCCGAGCAGCGCTGCTGCGAACAGGCCGCCCAGGAACACGCGCACGCCTGGGCCGAGCAGGCCGGCCTCGATCGAATAGCGCACCATGAAGAAGCCGCCCAGCGCCAGCGCAAGGCCGCCGATCCACACCACCCAGCGCGTGCCGAGCTGCTCCTCGAAGCCGGGTTCACGACTATCAGGCGCGCGCCCGGGGAGCGGCGGCGGGGCATCGGCCCCTTGACTCGCTGCGAGCGGCGGCGGCTCTTCGGTGACGAGCGGAGGCGGCGCCGTTTCGGCCTCGGGCGCGAGCGGCGGAGGTTCGGTGGTCGCCGTTGCGGGAGCTTCAGCCTGCACGTATGCCGGCAACGGTGGCGGCGGCTGGACCGGTCGCTGCTGCGCGTAAACCCTCTCTTCGAGCGCGCTGAAGCGCCGACGCAGCTCGGTCGCCTGGCTTGACGCCTTGACTGCGATCAGGATGGCGATGATCGCGATGATCAGCGCAAAGACGTCAAACGGGCCGTCGAACATGAAGCCTCCAGGCGACCGGCGGGCAGGGGCCGATCGCGCAAATCTTGAGTTAGCGCCGGGAGCGTACGCGCAACCCCGGTGCGGGCCGCTCCTGGAGCACGTCGCGGCGGAAGCGGTAGAGCGCCGCCGGCCGTCCGCCCGTCTGTGTCGACATCACCCCGGTCGGTTCGACCAGGGCTTCCATTTCGACCAGGCGGCGGAAATTCTGCTTGTGCAGGTGCCGGCCGGAGATCGCCTCCACCGTATACTGCAGTTCCGTAAGTGTGAATTCGGGCGGCAAAAGTTCAAACACCACAGGACGATACTTCAGTTTCGCACGCAGCCGCGCGATCGCCGTGGCAAGAATCCGGCGATGGTCGAACCGCATCGAGGTCCCGAGCGGGGGAAGCGCCGTGCGCGCCAATGCCGCAGGGCGGCCGTCGCGCCTGGCTTCCTCGACCAGCCCGGCCTCGTACAGGAGCTCGTAGCGGTCGAGCACGCGCTCCTCGTCCCAGGCCGCCCCGTCGAGGCCGAAATAGAACCGCACGCGATCCTTGCGCGGCAGCGCGCGGGTCGTCTCCGGCGTCTCCTCCGCGGCCCACTCGGTCAGCGCGGGAATGATGTCGCGGGCAATGATCGCCGGCGGCTCCTCGCGCCGGTCTTCCCAGGGGAGGAAGCGATACCATGGCGCGAAGCTCGCCGCGTTCGCCGCTAGCTCGCCGTCCACCGCGCGCGTCAATGCGAGATAACCGATCGACACCATATGCGCCCCGGTGTCGCCGGCCTCGGCATGGCGGCCGCGATCGCCAAAGGTGTAGAGCTGCTCGACATAGCCGAGCCGCAAGCCCGCCTGCTCCTCGACCCAGGCGCGCAGGCCGATCTCGAAGGTGCGGTGCGCGAGCGCGTCGAACGGGCCGAACGGCAGGCCGGCAAGCCCTTCACTGTCGCGCGCGGTCAGGATCAGCGGCTCATGACCCTCGATCGCCACGATCGCCGCGGTCAGGCCGATCTCGATCGGCGTCAGCAGCTTCTCGCTCATGCGGCTGATATCACAGCTGTCATTCGAGCTCGATCACGAAGGGGCGGCCCTCGACCATCATCGCGCCCGGGCCGATCTCGTCGAGCGCGCGCAGCATGCGGCCGTTGCGCCCCAAGGCGCGGTCGGCAAGGCCGACGATGCGCCGGTTCGGCGAGGCGATCGGCGAGGCCGCGCGGATCTTCCTGGCGATCTCGAGCTCGTCGCGGTTGGGATTGAGCGCGCAGACCGCCGCGAACGCGCTCGCGGTCGAGCGGCTGATGCCGGCATAGCAATGCACCACCAGCGGTGCGCCGCGGTCCCAGGAGCGCACGAAATTCAGCACCTGGTCGATGTGCCCCTCGGAGGGTGCGACGAAACCGTCCATCTCCTCGGTGATGTCGTCCATCGACACCTTGAGATGATTGGCCGGCAGCACGGAGACCGGCCGGGCCACCTGCTCGACATTGGCCATCACGGTCAGCACATGGCTGGCCTTGGTGAGGCGGACGGTTTCGGGAAGCGCGGCGAGCGAACAGACGTGGATCATGGTGGACCTTTTTGCCGCGATTATAACGAGCGCTCGTAGGGTGGGCAAAGGCGCAAAGTGCCCACCATCTCGCAATTGCGCGCATCTCGCCTGGTTTCGCGGGCACGCTTCGCTTTGACCACCCTACGAAGGGATGATGCTACGCAGACACCGCGCCAAACCGCTCCAGAAACTGCTTCTCGGCCCGCGCCGCGGTCCAAGGCGTGAGATAATCGCGCCGGACGCTGTCGGTGAGGCCGGGATCCTTGCCGAACAGGCGCCGCGCCTCGCTCTCGCTGAAGCCGGCAAGCTCGGTCGCTTCCAGATAGGCCGCGCCGCGGTCGGCGGCCTTGATGGCTGATGTGATCTCCTCCGGCAAGTCCGGTGGCAGGCCGAAGCGGATATGGATGGCGCCGAGCAGGCGCTTCTCCACGGCCTTGTAATGGCCGTCGAGCACTGCCTTGAACGGCGAGATCATGTCGCCGATCACGTATTCCGGCGCATCGTGCAGCAGTGCGGCGAGCCGAATGCGCTGATCGGCGCGCGGCATCTCGTGCCGCAGCACGATCTCCACCAGCAGCGTGTGCTGCGCGACCGAGAAGATATGCGCGCCGATGGTCTGGCCATTCCAGCGCGCGACGCGCGCCAGCCCGTGCGCGATGTCGGCGATCTCGACGTCGAGCGGGGAGGGATCGAGCAGATCGAGCCGCCGGCCCGACAGCATGCGCTGCCAGGCGCGGGACTGCGCGTCGCGCGGGGTCTTCTTCACGGTCATTTGGACTTGAGACGCGGCTTGCGCGGCGCCTTGCCGCAAGTCGCGTGACAATGGCAGTCGACGAGATGGTCGTTGACCATGCCGGTCGCTTCCATGAAGGCATAGACGATGGTCGGGCCGACGAATTTGAAGCCGCGCGAGGACAGCTCTTTCGAGATTTGGGTCGACAGCGGCGTCGAGGCGGGCACGCTTGCCGTGGTCTTGAAATGGTTGACCTTGGGCTTTCCGTCCATGAAGTCCCACAGCAGCTTCGAGAAGCCCGGGCCCTTCTCCATGATGTCGAGATACGATCTCGCGCTCAGGATCGCGCCGTCGATCTTGGCCTTGTTGCGCACGATGCCGGCATCGTTCATCAGTGCGTGGACCTTCTTCTCGTTGTAGCGCGCGATCTTCTCCGGCTGGAAATCGTCGAAGGCTTGGCGGAAATTGTCGCGCTTGCGCAGGATGGTGATCCAGGACAGGCCGGCCTGGAAACCGTCGAGGATCAGCTTCTCGTAGAGCGCGCGGTCGTCATATTCCGGCACGCCCCATTCGGTGTCGTGGTACGCGACATAAAGCGGATCTTCGCCGGGCCAGGGGCAACGCGTCTTTCCGTCGGGATGCAGGCGAGGGGCTCGGCTCATGCGGTGGGCTGCTTCGCGGGGATACGAACGACGTCCGGGTCTGCCAGCTTCAACGCGAGCCCGCCAGCGGTCAGCGGCTGGCCGGCATCGAGCGCCTCGGCGACGCGGTCAATGCGCACCAGGGCAATGCCCTTGCCTTGCGCCGACGAGCCCATGGTGCCGACCGGCTTGTCGCCGGCCATGACGCTGACGCCGGCCTCCGGCGAGAAGTCGTCGAGCAGCACCTTGACGCTGCGGGTGCGTGCGGTGCCGCGATGCTGCATGCGCGAGACGACCTCCTGGCCGACATAGCAGCCCTTGTCGAAATCGACGCCGGCAAGGCGGTCCATGTTGGTCTCGTGCGGAAAGGCGTCGTTGTACGAGAAGTCGAGCCCGCCGCGCGGCACGCCGAGCGCGATGCGGTGCGCCTCGTATTCGGTCGCATCGACAAGCTCGGCCCCGATGAGGTCGGAGAGCTTCTGCTTGAGATCCTCGGGGATCAGGATGCGATAGCCGAGCCCGTCCTGGCGCGGATCGGCGAACGCAAGATCGGGCTGGGCCGCTGGCTGGCCATCCCAGGCGGCGAGCACGCCGAGATCGAGGTTTTCCACCGTGACCTTGGCGCGCAGCTTGTAGAATTTCAGCTTGGTGGCGAGGCTATCCGCCAGCGCTTTCGGGCAGTCGAGCAGGAACCCGCCGCCATGGCCTGCGGGCACCTCGGTGATCAGGAAATCGACGATGATCTTGCCCTGCGGCGTCAGCAGCGCGCCGAATCGCCCCAGGCCCGGCTTCAACCTGTCGACGTCGGTCGTGACCAGGCCGTTGAGGAAGTTGCGCGCATCCTCGCCCGCGACCTTGACCACGCCCCGGTCGGGAAGAAACGCTGATTTCATGCGAAAATCTCTTGCGACATGTTGCTCCGGAACGTAAGCCCGCGAGGCATAAACGACAAGACCTCGAGCCCTGCGCTTGGGGACGAGAGAGGCCTTCAGCCATGACCCAACGCTTCGATGTGATCCTCAAGAATGGCACCGTCGTCAACCAGGACGGCGAGGGTGTTCGCGATATCGGCATCACCAATGGCCGCATCGCCGAACTGGGTCCGCTGTCGCAGGCCTCCGCCGCGGAGGTGATCGACTGCAAGGGCCTGCACATCCTGCCCGGCGTGATGGACACCCAGGTGCATTTCCGCGAGCCCGGGCTGGAGCAGAAGGAAGACCTCGAGACAGGCTCGCGCAGCGCCGTGATGGGCGGCGTCACCGCCGTGTTCGAGATGCCGAACACCTCGCCGCTCACCGTGACCGAGGCCACCTTCACCGACAAGGTGAAGCGCGCCCATCACCGCATGCATTGCGATTTCGCCTTCTTCATCGGCGGCACCCGCGAGAACGTGCAGGACCTGCCGGTGCTGGAGCGCGCGCCCGGCTGCGCCGGCGTCAAAGTGTTCATCGGCTCCTCGACCGGTGCGCTCCTCGTGGAGGACGACGAAAGCCTGCGCCGCATTTTTCAGGTAATCCGCCGCCGAGCCGCCTTCCATGCCGAGGATGAGTACCGTCTCAACAATCGCAAATCTCTGCGTCTCGAAGGCGATCCGCGCTCGCATCCGGTCTGGCGCGACGAAACCGCGGCGCTGATGGCCACGCAGCGCCTGGTCAAGCTCGCGCACGAGACCGGCAAGCGCATCCACGTGCTGCACATCTCGACCAAGGAAGAGATCGAGTTCCTCAGGGATCACAAGGACGTCGCCTCTTGCGAGGCGACGCCGCATCATCTCACGCTGGTCGCGCCGGAATGCTATGAGCGCCTCGGCACGCTGGCGCAGATGAACCCGCCGGTGCGCGGCGCCGATCACCGTGCTGGCATCTGGCGCGGCATCGAGCAGGGCATCATCGACGTGCTTGGCTCCGACCACGCTCCGCATACGCTGGAGGAGAAGCAGAAGACCTATCCCGCCTCGCCCTCCGGCATGACCGGCGTGCAGACGCTGGTGCCGCTGATGCTCGACCACGTCAACGCGGGCCGGCTCTCCCTGGCGCGCTTCGTCGACCTGACCAGCGCCGGCCCCGCGCGTCTCTACAACATGGCCTGCAAGGGCCGCATCGCCGCGGGCTACGACGCCGACTTCACGGTCGTCGACCTCAAGCGCAGCGAAACCATCACCAACAAATGGGTCGCGTCGAAGGCAGGCTGGACCCCCTATGACGGCCTGCGTGTCACAGGCTGGCCCGTCGGCACGTTTGTCCGCGGCCGCCGCGTGATGTGGCAGGGCGAGCTGGTGACGCCATCGCAGGGCGAGCCGGTGCGGTTTCTGGAGACGCTGACGCAGTAGGACGCTTCGGTCGGGGACGAACGCACCATCCCCGTCCTTGCGAGGAGCCCTTGCGACGAAGCAATCCAGCGGCCCTCCGCGGAAAGATTCCGGATTGCTTCGCGGAGCCTGTCATCGGGCCGCGCTTCGCGCGGACCCGGTGGCTCGCAATGACGAGAGGAGAGAGCTACACTTCCTTTCGAACGGGAGTGCATTCCGATGTCAGAGCCAGCCGCCCTCATCACCACCGACCAGCTCGCCGCCATCCTCGGCGATCCCAACCTCCGCCTCTACGACTGCACGACCTATAACGAACCCGTCCCGCCGGGCAGCGACGTGCCGTATCGCGCGGTCCCCGGCGACAAGACGTTTGCAGCCGGCCACATTCCCGGCGCCGATTTCCTCGACCTGCAGGGCGAGTTCTCCGACACCTCGTCGCAACAATTCTTCATGATGCCCGATTTGGCCCAACTCGAAGCCGCCTTCGGCCGCCACGGCCTCGATGCAGGCAAGACCGTCGTGCTCTACAGCATCGGCACCATGATGTGGGCGACGCGGTTCTGGTGGATGCTGCGCTCGCTCGGCGTCGATGCGCAGGTGCTCGACGGCGGCTTCGACAAATGGAAGGAGGAGGGACGCCCAATCGAGACTGGCATACCGAAAGGCTATCCCGCGACGACCTTCAAGGCCACGCCGCGCGCGGATTTCTTCGTCGACAAGACCGCCGTGAAGGCGCGGATCGGCGATCCCGCGACGGTGATCGTCAACGCGCTCGGTCCGCAATTTCATCGCGGCCTCGAGCCGAGCCGCTACGGCCGGCCCGGCCGTGTGCCCGGCAGCGTCAACGTATCGGCCGCGACGCTCGTCAATGCCGACAAGACCTTGACGAGCCTCGCAGACGCCGAAGCCAAATTCACTGCTGCCGGCGTCACGCGCGACAAGAACGTGATCCTCTATTGCGGCGGCGGCATCTCGGCGACGATCGACCTGTTCCTGCTGACGCAGCTCGGCTACGACAGGCTGACGCTCTACGACGCTTCCATGGGCGAATGGGCGAGGGACCCGTCGCTGCCGATCGAGACGGATTAGCGAGGACTAACAAATCGGGAACCTTTTCCCTGGACTTGCATCCAATGTCCGGAACCAATGGAGAGAGGTAGCCATGCCAGGGACCGCAGCCGGCCTGTCCGTCGGCGCCAGGACGTCGGAAGTCGAGCTGATCGCGCGCGCACGGCACCGCGACGAAGCCGCATTGCGCGAGATCATGCAGGGCAACAACCGCAGGCTCTATCGCCTCGCCCGCGGCATTCTGCGCAGCGACAGTGAGGCCGAGGACGTGGTGCAGGAAACCTATGTCCGCGCCTTCACGCATCTCGACGGCTTTCTTGGTACGTCGGCGCTGTCGACCTGGTTGTCGCGCATTGCCATCAACGAAGCGCTAGGGCGCCTGCGCAGCCGGAGGCCGCAGGTCGAGCTGGGATCGGTGCCGGAGGCAGCGCTAGAAGCACAGATCATCAAGTTCCCCCTTTCGTCCGCCGCAACCGATCCGGAAAGATCCATGGCTCAACGCGAAATCCAGCGCGTCGTCGAACACGCGGTCGACGAATTGCCCGACGCCTTCCGCATGGTCTTCATCGCGCGGGTGATGGAGGGAATGAGCATGGAGGAGACGGCCGAGCTGCTCGGCATCAAGCCCGAGACCGTGAAGACGCGTTTGCATCGTGCGCGCGCCCTGCTGCGCGAGAACGTCGAGAAAAAGATCGGCCCCGTCGTGATGGACGCCTTTCCGTTTGCCGGGCAGCGTTGCGAACGCCTGACCGAGGCTGTGCTCAAACGCCTCGGCATCGGCTGATTGGCATCTGTTGATTGGCATCGGCGCGTCATTTTTCGGGAACGTTTGCGCGAAACTCCCATCCAATCCCTGTGACGCAATGCGCCGGGCAATGCCGGCACCACAGGAGCACCAAGCCATGTTCACCCGACGGAGCGCGGCGATCGCCGCGGCCATTCTGTTGTCGAGCTCCGCGCTGCTGCAAGGCGCCAGCGCCGCCGACAAGCCCACCGATCCGCAGATCGCCCATATCGCCTACACCGCTGGCGTGATCGACATCAACGCGGCCAAGCAGGCGCAGAAGAAGGCCAAGAGCAAGGACGTGAAGGCGTTCGCCGAGGACATGCTGCGTGACCACGAGGCCGTCAACAGGCAGGCGCTCGCGCTGGTCAAGAAGCTGAACGTCACCCCTGAAGACAACGACACCAGCAAGGCGCTGTCCAAGCAGGCGAGCGACAAGCTGGCCGAGCTCGACAAGCTGAGCGGTGCTGCCTTCGACAAGGCCTATGTCGCCAACGAGGTCGCCTACCACAAGGCGGTCAACGGCGCGCTGGAGACGCAGCTGATTCCGTCGGCGAGCAACGCCGAGCTGAAGAGCCTGCTGCAGACCGGCCTGAAGATCTTCCAGGGCCATCAGCAGCACGCCGAACATGTCGCGGCCGAGCTGAAATAGGGAGTGTGCGATGATGTCGGGGCGGCTGACTTCGTTTCCCATCGCGCTTGTCTTCGCCGCGATGGTCGTCCCGGCGCACGCCGCGACGATCGAGATCACGATGGAGAACCTCGTGATCTCGCCGGTTGAGGTGTCGGCCAAAGTCGGCGATACCGTCAGCTGGATCAACAAGGACGTCTTCGCCCATACCGCCACCGCGAAGAACGGTGATTTCGACGTGAAGTTGCCGCCCAAGGCATCGGCGACGTCAGTTCTGAAAAAGGTGGGAACGGTCGAATATTACTGCCGCTATCATCCCAACATGAAAGCGACGCTCAAGATCGAGCCGTGAGGGGAGGGAGCGCATTCCCGACTCCGTCAGGAACATCTCCCGGCCATTGCGAGACTAATGCTTGTCGGGGGCAAGCGGCTTCCGTGCGATAAAGCCGGCAGACTTTTGCGAAGCCTTTCGGCCAAATCTCTTCGCAAAGTCATTCATCCGTTGACTGGCCCCGCCCAAGCGGCGGGGTCATTTTCGGAAGCCTACTGCCTGCAGATGTCGACCGAGAATTCGCCGTTGCGGATACGGCCGGGGAAGCCTTCGACGAATTTGGCGACCGCGTCCTCGCCATAGGTGCCGACGAGCTCGGCAAAGGCCGCGAACAGGCTCGCCTGTGCCAGGCAGTCGCCGTCCACGCCGTCATGGCGCGCTTCGGCCCAAGCCTCGTTGAGATAGCTCAGTGCGGCCTGTTTCTGCTCGTGATCGGGCAGCGGCGCGCGGGCGGGGGCGTAGGAAATCGGCTGGCTCATGAAACTCGATCAGGGCTGGGGCGCGATCCACGGCGATGCGCTGTGCGAGAGGTGTAGCACGGGCGTTAACGACCGCTAGGCCACATCTTTAGGAACGGTTAACGGCTGTGTACAAAGTCGACGACAGAGTTCCGGCCCGGCTGTCGTTCCGGGGCGCGACGAAGTCGCGAGCTATGGTGCGTAATTGCGCACCTGAGAATCCATCGCGTTACAGAGTCGGTGGATGAATGGATTCCGGGCTCGCGCTGCGCTCACCCCGGAATGACACGAGGAGAGAACTAGTTCGCGTAACGCGCCGTGAGATCCCGCGAGATCTTCGAGCCTTCCTCGATATAGCGGCGGATCGCCACCGTCGCGGCCGGCGTGCAGCTGCGGTAGGTCTGCTGGAAGCCGTTATAGCCGCGGTTGAAACCGGCGATCATGCGGGTGCGGCGCTCCCCGGAGGGGGTTTCGGCATCGATCAGCGCCTGCATTTCGTTGCGCCATTTGTTGCCCTCGTTGGACCCGCAGACGCCGCGCAGATAGTGCAGCCCGCCGAGGATCTCGGCCAGCCGCTGCAAATCGGCGTCGAACGGCGCCGCCACGTCCTGGGCCCGAATGGGTCCGGAGGCGCAGGCGAGAATCAGGACAAAAATGGCCAGAAATCGCGTGGACATCGGCGGGGTGTATGCCCCCTCGAGGCGGTGGACGCAAGGCGGGGGCGCTCAGGGGCCAATCAGCCGCGCGGCGGACTGGATCACCTCTTCCAGCCCCCCGGTCAGCTTCAGGTCGGTAAGGCTCGCCAGGGCACTAGGGGAGATCCAGCGGTAATCGTCGAGCTCGTCGTTGAGGGACGGCTCCCTGGCCACCCAACGGGCGGCAAACGACATGATCAGATAATGGCCGGCGCCGGGCGCGGCCGGCAGCACCTCGCGCCAGCCGGCAAGGCCTGCGACGGCAATGTCGAGCCCGGTCTCCTCATCGACCTCGCGCTTAAGCGCCTGGTGCAGCGATTCGCCGAACTCGACCCGGCCGCCGGGCAGCGAATAGAACCCCTTCGCCGGCGAACGGGCGCGACGGGTCAGCAGCACCTTGCCGTCGCGGAAAATCGCGGCACTCACGGCAAGCTGGGGGTGGGTGGGCTGGACGACCGACGCCATTTCTTACGAGACCTGTTTTACAGGACTGGTTCCTACAGGAATTGGCTCAGTTCGCCATGATGGTATCGACGTCGGCTTCGGCGCCGCCGTGGATGATACCGCCGCAGGCCGCGATCAGCGGCTTGACCCAGAGCGCGGCCTGCTCGGCGAGGCGGATCCGCGTCGTGTCCTTCTCGACCTCGCGCATGGCCGTGCCGACCGCGGTCAGGATCGAGGTCATGGTATCCGTGAGGTGGTCGAACTGGGCGCGCACGTTGGGATCGGCCTTCTCATAGGCTTCGATGGCGAGGTCGCGCGCCTTGAAATTCGACGCCGTGAAATGCTCGGCATAGGACAGGGGCGACCAGGTCAAAAAATCCTCGGCGCATTCCGGCATGTCCGGAACCATTTCCAGCAGCATCACGGCTTCATTGAAATGGTTGAGATAGTCAGTGGCAAGCCCGGTCCGCGGGTTGATATTGGCCACGCGCAGCCGCTCGGCCCAGGCGGCGGCCTCGGGGCCCGTCTGTACATGCGTCCGCGCGGGTTGGGAGGCCGTTGAGCTCATCTGCCACAGTGTTAACGTTCGGGGTTAAAAGGACCTGAACGGACCCTATATAGACGCCCTGAGATGTGTGGACGCTTCGTCATAACTTCGGCCCCCGCGGCTTTGCGGCAACTGTTCGGCTATGTCGAGCAGCCGAATTTCCCGCCTCGGTACAATGTCGCGCCGACACAACCGATTCCGGTCGTGCTGGTCGAGAACGGCGCGCGGCATTTCCGGCTGATGCGCTGGGGATTGCTGCCCGGCTGGGTCAAGGATCCCAAGAGCTTTACCCTCCTGATCAATGCCCGCTCGGAGACGATCCTCGAGAAGCCCGCATTCAAGCGGGCGATTCGCCGGCGGCGCGGCCTGATCCCGGCCGATGGCTATTACGAATGGAAGGTGGAGGACGGCCGCAAGCAGCCCTTCTTCATCCACCGCGCCGACGGCGCGCCGCTTGGCTTCGCTGCGGTGTTCGAGACCTGGGCCGGCCCGAACGGCGAGGAGCTTGACACCGTCGCGATCGTCACGGCCGCGGCGGGCGAGGATCTCGCCGCGCTGCATGACCGCGTGCCCGTCACCATCGGCGAGCGCGATGTCGAACGCTGGCTCGACATCAAAGGCGACGATGTCGATTCGATCCTGCCGCTGCTCGCCGCCCCACGCATCGGCGAATTCGCCTGGCACCCCGTCTCCACCCGCGTCAACCGCGTCGCCAATGACGACGAGCAGCTGCTCTTGCCGGTCAGTGCGGAGGAGATGGCGGCGGAAGCTGAAGCGGCCAAGCCGAAGAAGGCGGCGCGGAAGGTTACTGCTGCATCATCGGATGACGGACAGGGCTCGTTGTTCTAATCACTGCCACCCTGCGGCAGCGGTGTTTTAAACGATCTCCCTCGCCCTCAACGCCGCAATCTCGGCGGCATCGAATCCCAGCTCGTCCAGCACCGCATCCGTATCGGCGCCCAGCTCCGGCGCCATCCGGTCCAGCCGGCCGCCGCCATGGGCGAGCTTGAAGCCGCTGCCGGCAAAGCGCAGCCGGCCGTAGGGCGTGTCGAGTTCCTGGATCGCGCCGCGCGCCTTGATTTGCGGATGGTCGATGACTTCCTCGACCTTCCAGATGCTGGCGCAAGGCGCGCCGGCGTCTTCCAGAATGGTCTCCCATTCGCGCGCAGGCCTCGCCGCAAGCGCCTCCTCGATGATGGCGCGCAAGGCCGGCTCGTTCTCGTTGCGCGAGAACCAGTCGGCAAAGCGTGGGTCGCTCAGCGTGTCTTCGCGGCCGAGCGCGGACATCAGCGCGCGATACTGCTTCTCGTTGTTGACGGCGAGCAGGATATGGCCGTCGCCGCATTTGAACAGGTTTGCCGTGGTCCGGCGGCTCACCGCCTGGTTGCCCGACAGTTGCTGGCGATGTCCCGCGACCGACCAGTCCGCGATCTGCCCGGAGAGGAAGGCCATTGTCGCCTCCAGCATGGAGACGTCGATGAGCTGTCCCTTGCCGGTGCGGTCGCGCTGGTAGAGCGCGCTCGAGACGCCGAAGGCAGCGGTCGCGCCCGAGAGCACGTCGCACACCGCAAAGCCCGCGCGCGTCGGCCCGGTCTCGGGATGGCCGGTGATCGCCATGATGCCCGACAGCGCCTGCATCTTGCCGTCATAGCCGGGCCGCAAACGATCCGGGCCGGTCTGGCCAAAACCCGACACCGCGCAATAGATCAGTTTTGGATTGATCGCCGAAAGCGCCTCGTAGCCGATGCCGAGCTTGTCCATCACGCCCGGGCGGAAATTCTCCATCACGACGTCGACGGTCGCGGCAAGCTTCTTCACGATCGCGATCGCCTCCGGCTTCTGCAGATCGAGCGTCAGGCTGCGCTTGTTGCCGTTGATCGCCTGGAACGCCGGTGCCAGCCCGCGCTCGGCCCATTCGCGTGAGAGCGGCGTGCGGCGCATGTCCTCGCCCTCGCGCCGCTCGACCTTGATGACGTCGGCCCCGAGCAGCGCGAGCTGGTAGCTCGCATAGGGGCCGGCCAGCACTTGCGTGAAATCCAGGATCTTCACGCCCTCGAACGGTCGCGTCACGTCGTTCTCCCGATAATTATTGTTCCTGGAGCCGTCAGGCGGCGCGGTTGCCGCGCGCGATCTCCTTCTGCTTGTCGAACTCGGCGCGGCGGCGTGCCAGTTCTTCCGGAGAGAGCTGCGCGACGTTGTTGTAGTCGAGCTTCCAGGAGGCGTCCTCGCTCCAGCGCAGCGGCGACTGCATCGTCGTCTGCGGGCCGCTCGCGGTCTCCAGCAGCTGAAGCGCCAGCTCCAGCGTCTGCGCCTGCGAGGCGACGTCGTGCGGCTTGCCGGCGGAATTGCCGAGCGGGAAGTCGGAGAACAGGAAGCGCGGCGCGGCCGCGTGCTCGATGATGTCCTTGGCGCAACCCATGATCACGGTCGGGATGCCGCCGGCCTCGAGATGCCGCGCCACCAGCGCCGTGGTCTGGTGGCAGACCGGGCAGTTCGGCACCAGCACCGCGACGTCGACCTTATCGGCAAGGCAGCGCGCCAGAATTTCCGGTGCATCGGTGTCGAGCGTGACGCGGTGGCTGCGGTTGGTCGGCGCGCCGAAGAAGCGCGGGGCAACCTCGCCGATCCGGCCCGCCGCGCTCGCCTTCAACAGCTGCGGCAGCGGAAACCAGGTGCCGTTGTCGGTGGCGCTGGTGTGCTTGCGGTCGTAGCCGATATGCGAGATGCGCAGGTCGTGCTCTCTCGACGTGTCGCCGTCATAGACCTGGTAGAACTTCGCGCTGCCATTATAAGCCGCGCCCGGCCCCTGGTCGCCCTTGGCGGGATCGTAGGGCGCGGCGGTGGTGATGATGGTCACGCGCGACTTCGCCAGCGGCTTCTTCAGCGGCTGGAACGGCGCTGCAGTGTAATGCGCCCAGCGATACGCCGTGGTGTAGCCGATCGCCGCGTAATATTCGCGCGTGCGCTGCATGTAGGGGATGGGAGAATCATAGTCGGGCGCAAAGCCGAATTCGTCGTCGCGCGGCGCGGTCATGGGCGCGTCTCCTGGTTCTTGGTTGGCGACAGACTAGAGATAGTTTTGGGGGTGCTCAACAGGGGAGCGGGGCAGCGCAGGGCTGAATTGCATGTGAGGATGCTGCGGCATCGGTGCTGCCACTTACCCTCCCCTGGAGGGGCCCCTCCAGGGGAGGGTAAGAAGCTCACCTGAACACGTGCAGCGCCGCGTATTGCAGCAGCATGATGGCCTTGGCGTCGATGATGCGGCCGTCAGTGATCATCGCCAGGGCCTCGTCGATCGAGAGCTCCAGCACCTCGATGTCCTCGCCCTCGTGCTCGAGGCCGCCGCCGTCGCTGACCCGCATCTCCGGCTCGTACTCGGCGACGAAGAAATGCAGTTTCTCGGTGATGGCGCCCGGGCTCATGAACGCCTCGAACACCTTGTGGACGTGATGCAGGCGATACCCGGTCTCTTCCTCCGCCTCGGCGCGGATGCGCTCCTCGGGCTCGGCATTATCCAAAACGCCGGCGGCCGCCTCGATCAACAGGTCGTCGTAGCCGCGTATGAAGGCCGGCAGGCGGAATTGCTTCACCAGGATCACGGTGCGCCGCGCGAGATTATACGGCAGCACGGCGGCGGCGTTGTCGCGCTCATAGGTCTCGCGATGCTGCGTTTGCCATTCGCCGCTGGCGCGCCGGTACTCGAACGTGGTGTTCTTGAGCGTGGTCCAATTGTTCGAGAGCACGCGGACGTCCTTGATGCGGACGCGGTCGGAAACGGTCATGATCTTCTTCCGGAACTAGGTGGGAGTGCGGCCGTCGAGCCACTTCTGGAACATCACGGAGGTCGATAGCTCGAAGCCCAGCGAGCCGTAGAACGCATTGGCCGCTTCGTTCTCGCGGCGGACCAGGAGCTGCAGCTTCGAAATTCCGGCCGCGCGCAGCCACTCCTCGGCCGCCGCCATGATGAGGCGGCCGAAGCCGCGCTTCTGGCAGTCTGGATCGACCGCGACATAATAGACCCAGCCACGATGGCCATCATGGCCGACCATGATTGTCGCCACGATCGCGCCGCCCTCGCGGCCGATCAGCACGGTGGAATTGTCGCGCCGCCGCGCCAGGGCGATGTCGGCATGCGGATCGTTCCAGGGCCGCGTCAGGCCGCAGCGCTGCCACAGCGCCACCACCGGTTCGACGTCGGCATCGGTGATCGCGGAGATCGCGAGCGCACTCACAGCACCTTCCCCGGATTCATGATGCCCTGCGGATCGAGCATCGCCTTGATCGCGCGCATCAGCTCGATCGCGGTCTTGTCCTTGACGTCGGGCAGCTCGTCGCGCTTGAGCACGCCGATGCCGTGCTCGGCGGAGATCGAGCCGCCCATGCGCAGCACGATCTCGAACACCACGGCGTTCACATCGTGCCAGCGCGCCAAATAATCGGCGGTGTCGGCGCCGACCGGCTGACTGACATTGTAATGCAGATTGCCGTCGCCGAGATGGCCGAACGGCACCGGCCGCGCGCCCGGGATCAGCTTCACCACGGCGGCATCTGCCTCGGCGATGAAGGCGGGCACGGCGGCGACGGGCACCGAGATGTCGTGCTTGATCGAGCCGCCCTCGGGCTTCTGCGCCGCTGACATCTCCTCGCGCAGCTTCCAGAAATTGTTGCGCTGGGCAAGGCTCGCCGCGATCACGGCGTCGTCGACGATCTCCTCTTCCATGGCGCGGGCCAGGATCGTCTCCAGCGGCGTGCGGGCGTCGTCGCCGGGCGAGGACAATTCCATCAGCACGTACCAGGGATGTTTCTCCGCGAGCGGATCGCGCACGTCGATGCCGTGCCGCACCGAGAAGTCGACGGCCATCTCCGACAGCAGCTCAAAGCTCGTCAGCGCATTGGCGGCTTCGCCCTGCGCGATCGTCAGCAGCTTCAAGGCCGCAGCCGGCGACTTCAGCCCGACATAGGCGGTCTCGACCGCTCGCGGCTTCGGAAACAGTTTCAGGGTCGCCGCGGTGATGATGCCGAGCGTGCCTTCGGCGCCGATGAAGAGATTGTGCAGATTGTAGCCGGTGTTGTCCTTTTTCAGCTTCGAGAGCGTATTGAGGACGCGCCCGTCAGCGAGCACGACCTCGAGCCCCAATGCCATCTCGCGCGCGACGCCATAGGCGAGCGCGGCGGTGCCGCCGGCATTGGTCGAGAGATTGCCACCGATGGTGCAGCTGCCTTCCGCGCCCAGCGACAGCGGAAACAGCCGGTCCACGTCGGAGGCCTTTTGCTGCGCCACCTGCAGCACGACGCCGGCCTCACACGTCATGGTATTGGAGGCAGTGTCGACCTCGCGGATCTTGTCGAGCCTGCGCAGCGACACCACGACCTCGCCATTGTGCGGGGTCTGGCCGCCGACGAGCCCGGTGTTGCCGCCCTGCGGCACCAGCGCGATCCTGTGCGCGGAGGCGAGCTTGCAGATGTCGGAGACTTCGGCCGTCGAGCCCGGGCGCAGCACCAGCGGCGAGCGGCCGTGGAACAGATTGCGCTCCTCGGTGACGTAGGGCTGGATATCGTTGGCATCGGTGATCGCGTGACGCTCGCCGACGATCTCACGAAATTGCTCGATCAGCTCGGGCGCAAGCGGCGGGACGGCGGGTGTGTTGACGTTCATTGTCGTGTCTCTTCTCAAGCTTCTCAGCGCGCAACCGCCGCCCGGCGCAACCGGTCGTTGATCGCTTCACCCAAATCTTCCTCGGGGATCGCCATCACCGCAATCGCCCGCGGGCCCTTCGCATCGAGCTCGCGAAGATAGCCGAACAGATTGGCGGCGGCTTCATCGAGATCAGAGGTGGGCGACAAATTCATGACAGCGGCGGCGGCCTCCATGCCGGGTAGGCGTGCAGGACCGAACGCCAGCAGCGCTTCGCTTGGCGCCACGTCCTGCGCTTTCAGCCGCACAGGCGCGCGCGGCGCGTAATGCGAGGCCAGCATGCCCGGCGCCAGCGGCTGGCTGTCGCCGATTTCGGCCTCCACCGGCGGCCGCGCCAGGGGCACGCCGAGCACCGCCTCGATCCGCTCGCGCGACAGCCCGCCGGGCCGCAGCAGCATCGCGGTCTCGAAGCAGCCGACGATGGTCGATTCGACGCCGACCGCGACGGGCCCGCCGTCGACGATCAGGTCGATCCGCCCTGACAGGTCGCTCTCGACATGGGCGGCCAGTGTCGGCGAGACGTGGCCGGAGATGTTGGCGGACGGTGCCACCACCGCCCCGCCGAAGGCGCGCAGGATCGCCTGCGCGACCGGGTGGGCGGGAATGCGGATCGCGACCGTGTCGAGGCCAGCGGTGGCGAGATCCGCCACCGGGCAGTTCTCCGTCTTCGGCACCACCAGCGTCAGCGGCCCCGGCCAGAACGCCTCGGCAAGCTTCAACGCGCGCGCGTCGAACCGCCCGATCCGGCGCGCGGCGGCGATATCAGGCACATGGGCAATAAGCGGATTGAACGCCGGCCGCCCCTTGGCGGCGTAGAGATGGGCAATCGCGGTGGCGTTGGCGGCATCCGCCCCAAGCCCGTAGACCGTCTCGGTCGGAAACGCGACCAGCCCGCCGGCCGCCAGCCGCCGGGCGGCAGCCTCCGCGCCGGCCGCACCGGCCGGTAAAATCAGCGTTTCAACACCCGTTTTCACAGGGACAAAATTCCTCATCTCGGCCGCTTGCGGTGCGCCAAACCCGACGCTATAAGCCGGCCTCTTGTCGGAGTGTGGCTCAGCCCGGTAGAGCACTGCGTTCGGGACGCAGGGGTCGCAGGTTCGAATCCTGCCACTCCGACCATTCTTCCAAAAGTTGACGTTTTCCAGAGGCTTGGCAGACCGGCTGTCAGCGCCTCGGAGCGCCTTTCTGCTACGATTTCGGGATCGGGTCCACGGCCGATTTGGCGGGGCAGGGCGGCTTGCTGCGGCGGCATGGCATGAAGCTTTGCACACCGCCAAGGTTCGTCGGTCCAGGCGCCGGCCCGACCAGCCGCGCCTGTTGCCGTCAAAACAGCTCCGGACGCACCACCTGCACGTCACTGACCGAGACCAGGCCCACCTGCCGGGCGACGATGGCGAAGACGGCCTGAAGCAGCTCGTCGAGGCGAGCTGCGTCCACGATACACCACAGCGCGAACATTCCGGCGGCATCGCTGATCTGGCCATCCGCTTCCCACCGACCGGCGTGGCCACGCCCGCCGGCGAGGGGCGCGACGGAGTAACCGCTCACGCCCGTGCGCTCGAGTTCGTCGGTCAGCCGCTTCAGCAGCGCCCGCTCGATCAGGATATCGATCCGCTTCTTGGCAAACATCTGCATGCTGTCTTCACCGTGCGATGATCTGGGCGGCGGCGATGTAGAGCGGGATGCCGACGATCAGATTGAAGGGAAAGGTCAGGCCGAGCGAGAGCGTCAGAGCGATCGCCGGGTTCGCGGCGGGCAGGGCCAGTCGCATCGCGGCCGGAACGGCGATATAGGAGGCGGATGCCCCTAGCGTCATCAGGATCGCGGTGCTGCCTGGCGACAGCCCGATGAGCCAGGCGAAAGTCGCAGCGAATGCGGCGCCGATCAGCGGCATCACCCAGGCAAAGCCTACGACCGCAGCAGACAGCGATTTCCAGCCGTCCCGCAGCCCGCGCCCGGCGATCAGGCCCATGTCGAGCAGGAAGACGCACAGGAAGCCGGGGAATGCATCGAGCAGGAAGGGCCTCAGCGAGGTCATCCCGCGTTCACCCGTGATGCAGCCGACCGCGAACGCGCCGAGCAAGGCAACGATCGAGCCGTTGAGTGCGATCTCGCGCAAAAAGCCTCCGGAGAACTCGCCTTTCGCTTTCCCTTGTCCGCTGCGCGCGATCAGCAGCGCCGAGAAGATCGCCGGTGTCTCCATCGCGGCCGCGACCGCGATCATATAGCCGTCAAAGGGCAGCGCGAGCTGGGTGAGCGCGCCGGTCACGGCCACGAACGTCACGGCCGAGATGGACCCGTAGTGACTGGCCACGGCGGCGGCGTTGATGTGGTCGAGGCCCGCGCCATAGCGCAGCAGGGCGTAGGCAATGAAGGGCAGGCCGGCCGACAGCACCACGCCGGCCCCGATCGTCAACACCAGCGCCAGCGTCAGGCCCTGATGGGCGACCTCGGCGCCGCCACGAAAGCCGATCGAGATCAGCAGATAGAGCGAAAGGAAGCGCGCGATCGCCTCCGGCACGGAGAGGTCCGAGCGGCCGAGCGAGGCGCCGAGGCCCACGCCGAAGAACAGCACCGAGGGTGAGACGAGATTCTGAACGGCGAGCGCGAGCATGGGACCTCCTGGCGGGTTGGGGCGAACGGAGGGCTGCATAGCTTTTCGTTGGTGTTTGCCAAAATTGATTGTATCAAGGATCATCATTGAAAAAGGCAATGATAATGGCTCGTCCGCGCCAAAACCTCGACATCGACCTGATCAGGTCCTTCGTCACCATCGTCTCGCTCGGCAACTTCACGCGCGCCGCGCAGACGCTGGGCTTGCAGCAGTCGACGATCTCCCTGCAAATCCGCCGGCTCGAGCAAATGGTCGGTGGCAAATTGCTCGAACGGTCGCCGCAAGCGGTCGCGTTGACCCCGGAAGGCGAGACGTTCTTCGACGATGCCCGGCGCATGCTCGACTTGAATGACGAAATGGTTGCGCGCATTCAGGAGCCGGCGATGCGGGGCCTCGTTCGCCTCGGCGCGCCCGAGGATTTCGCGACCCGCCATCTTCCCGATGTGCTTGCCCGGTTCGCCCACGCCTATCCCCAGGTCGATCTCGAAGTCACCTGCGATCTGACGATGAACCTGATCGAGCGCTTTCGCAAAGGTGCTTTCGATCTGGCGCTGATCAAACGCGAGCGCTCGATCGAAATCCCCGGCACCCGCGTGTGGCGTGAGCCGCTGGTCTGGGTCACCGGCGGCGTCGATCTCAGGCAAGGCGTGCTTCCGCTCGCGGTCTCGCCGAAACCCTGTGTCTACCGGAAGCGCGCAACCGAAGCCCTCGACCGCGCCAGACGATCATGGCGTGTCGCCTACACCTGCGGTTCGCTGGCCGGGACACTTGCCGCGGTCCGCGCGCGGCTTGGCGTGACGGTGCTTCCGAAGGATATGGTCCCTCCCGATCTCCACGTGGTGGACGGAAAGCCAATGCCCGATCTTAAGGACACGGAGATCGCGATCCTTGAACGCGACCGTCTTCCGCTGCCGGCGCAGCGGCTGAAGAGTTTCGTGATCAAGACCTTGAGCTGAATGTCCGGCCCGGACCGGTGGAACGTCGGTGCGGCGTCTCGTCACTGCCCGTCGATTTTCAAAAGAGCGGTGATCCAGCCGTCGCGAGGCTTCGTTTCAAGGGGGTCGATCGCAACGGATCGGACGATGGATGCGCGATAGCGCGTGCACCCATCGCGTCGGCATGGATCAATCACATCTGGAGAATTTGATGACGCCCGCAATTCGTTCGTTCGTGGCCGGAGCGGCCATGGTCGCTGGCCTGCTTGGTTCGTCTGCGGCACGCGCCGCCGACATCGTGGACACGGCGGTGTCTGCCGGCTCGTTCACCACGCTGGTGACGGCCGTGAAAGCGGCCGGCCTCGTCAATACGCTCAAGGGCAAGGGCCCCTACACCGTGTTCGCGCCCAATGATGCAGCCTTCGCCAAGCTGCCGCCCGGAACGGTCGAGTCGCTGTTGAAGAACAAGGCCAAGCTGGCGGCCATTCTGAAGTATCACGTCATCCCAGGCCGTGTGAAGGCTGCCGATGTCGCCGGCAAGTCGCTCAAGGTGGCGACCGTTCAAGGTCAGCCCGTGAACGTCGACGGAAGTCTCGGTGTCCGCGTCAACGATGCGCACGTGATCCAGCCGGATATCGAAGCGTCCAACGGCGTCATCCACGTCATCGACACCGTTCTGCTGCCGCCGGCCCGCGGAAAGAAAATGCACCATTGAGACGACTGCCTCATCCGCCTGGCCGCTGCGGCGGCCAGGCATTTGCGGGACGAGGTCGTCGGCAGTCTGGCGCGGGGCTCTACCGCCGCGCTATCACAACGCCCGCGAGGAACGCGACCATCAGCGCCGGCAGCGGCGCCTCGCGCACCATGCCGCGGACGATGTCCGGCCAGTGCTGCTCGGGGACCAGTCGCGGCGATCGCACCTTTGGTGCGGATTCGATGCCCCAGTTCGAGGCGAGCTCGGCAACCTCGCTTTCCGCGAGGCGCACGCCGTCGCGCACGCGGAAGATCGCAGCCTCCGATCGCTCGCGCGGCGCGAGCTGCATCAGCGTCGCGACAGCGGTGCGCAACGTCATCTCGCCAAAGCCTTGCAGCCGTACCTGCTCCTCGGGGTCGGAGGTCATGCCAAATCCCTCACAGCGCAAAATGGCGCGCGAGGGCGAAGGCCGCCGTCGCGCAAAGGACCAGCGTGGACACCGCGCCGGCCACGCCGCGTGCGAGATGGGCTCGCGTCAGGTGCCTGGTCATGATCGTGCTCCATGCTCTCATGGAAATGGCGGCACGTGACGTTGGTTCCTTCAGCGCCCCGAATCGACAAGCTCAGCCCTGCTGATTACTTCCGCAGCAACTCGCTCAAGGCCGCCGTCGCCTCGGCGCAGCGGATGTCGTCGATCTCGCGGGACAGGCTGAGCGCGCTCGCTTTGAGCTCTTCGAGCTTCCCGCTCGAAGAATGCAGGCTTTCCAGCTGACCCAGGCGCTTATTGAGATCGTCCAGTTTCGATTGGAGATGCCCGATGCTGGCGTCCCCATTCACTTTCCAAACGCGTTGTGCACGCATCGTCGTTCCCCTGATAGTCTCACGGCCTTGTGAGAGCGGTTCGTGGCCGGATTGGGAGTTTGTTTTGTCCGGCTTCAGACCGTGGGGAACCGTTGCATATCCGCAACGAAGTTCCCGATTCTTTGCCAAGGCGCGCGCGGCTCCGCACGATGATACCCGCAGGCATGAAATTTGATTGTGTGCCGTCACGACGACGGGCGAGCCGGCCTGTGCGCGCGGTGCGCCGCTCATTAGGCTCAGGCCCGACGCACTCCGGGACATGAAGGAATCACGCGTGACGAGATTTGTGACTGTTGCGGCCGGCCAGCTTGGCCCGATCGCGAGGAGCGAGAGCCGGACCCAAGTCGTGGCACGGCTGATGGCCTTGATGCGCGAGGCGAAGGCCAGTGGCTGCGACCTCATCGTCTATCCCGAGCTCGCGCTGACGACGTTTTTTCCGCGCTGGTATTTTGAGGATCAGGCCGAAATCGACAGCTTCTTCGAGCGCGAGATGCCGGGCCCGGAGACGCGAGCCCTGTTCGATCTTGCGCGCGCGAGCGGCATCGGTTTCAGCCTCGGCTATGCCGAACTGGCGGTCGAGGCCGGAATCGTCAGGCGCTACAACACGTCCATTCTCGTGGACAAGAGCGGCGCGATCACCTTGAAGTATCGCAAGGTTCATCTGCCCGGTCATGCCGAGCATGAGCCTTGGCGGAAATTTCAGCATCTGGAGAAGCGCTATTTCGAGCCGGGCAGCGGCTTCGGCGTCGCCAATGCGTTCGGCGGTGTGATGGGCATGGCGATCTGCAATGACCGCCGCTGGAGCGAGACCTATCGGGTGATGGGCCTGCAGGGCGTCGAGATGGTGATGATCGGGTACAACACGCCGGTGCACAATCCGCCCGCGCCCGAGCATGACGATCTCTCGCTGTTCCACAACCACCTGGTCATGCAGGCCGGCGCCTATCAGAACGGGACCTTCGTGGTCGGCGTCGCCAAGGCCGGCGTCGAGGAGGGTGTCGACCACATCGGCGGCAGCTGCATCATCGCGCCCTCGGGCGAGATCATCGCGCGCTGCGCCACCAAGGGCGACGAGCTCGCGCTCGCCCGCTGCGATCTCGACCTCTGCAATTCCTACAAGCGCACCACCTTCAATTTCGACGTCCACCGTCAGCCGCAGACCTATGGCATGATCGTGGACCGGAAGGGCGTGATGACGATGGCGGATGGATCGCCCGTGCGGGCAAAGGCATGATCTCCTCGTCGTAGCCCGAATCAGCGCAGCGATACCCGGGGACAGGCCGTGGCCGTCGCCCGTTTCGCCCGCTGTCACTCCCGTGCCCCGGACGCACCGCCGCGCCCCCGGCGATGCGGAGCATCGTCCGGGGTGGTGCGCTAGAGAGGCGGGGACCATCGCACCGCATTGGACCGTGCCGCTGCTGGATCCGGCCGCTGCGCCGCAACGCCAAACGGCGCTGCAGCTCGTCCGGGACACGCACCCCAACCAGCCTGCAGGCCTCCCCGGGCCGTGCCTTGCGGCTCGTTTACCAATCCCATTCGGCTGCAATTTCCATCTCGCGGTTTGCCTGCGGCTGTAGTACTTTCGTCTCAAGCGGGCCCGGTCAAAGGGCGGCAGGGGGAGGCTGATGAGGCGTGCGGGACTGTTTGGCGTACCGCGGGTACGGCCATGGTCGTGGCAGGCATTTCTGCTTGGATGCGTCGTCGTCGCTGTGTCGGCTGTGCTTCAGGGCATCTGCATCGCGCTCGGCGCGAAGCTCTATTTTGCGGTGTTCCTGCCCGGCTTGTTCGTGCTCGGCCTCGTCGCGGGCACGCCGGCGGCGGGATTTGCCGCACTGTTCACCATTCCGCTGGTGTGGTGGGCGTTCATTCCGCCCTTCTTCGAGTTCAACGCGCTGAGCAGCGCAAATACCGATTCCATCAACCTGTTCTGCCTGCTCGCGGTGCTGCTGATCGGCCTTGCCGATCTCTGCCGCGAGACGGTGAGGATCATCAGCCGCGGCGGGCTGAAGTCCCCGGCCGAGAGCGCGGCAACGAATCCGCAATAAATCGCTTTCGAAATCGTCTCCGAAATCGTCCTGGCAGCACGTCGCGCGTTGCGTGCGCGCAACAGTCCGGCAACCATCCGCGAGCTTGCCGCGCGCCGCTAACTTTTCGAAAAAGATTTGGCCGCAATTTCTCCCCCGGGAATGACGAGGGAGTTTTCGGACATGAACGGTCACGCCATCTTGGAGAATGTGCGCCGCTATCGCGGCATCGCATCGCTCTATCGCCAGACCGCTGCTTTCCGCCCGGGCCAGAGCTGGTCGCTGCTGGAGCAGGCGAAGGATTGGGAAGAGCGGGCTCTGTCGGAGCTGGAAGCCTATTTCGCTTTGCGCGCGGACCATTCCGCTCCGCTCGCTGCCTGATCGTTAACCATCGCTCAGGATACGATCGAAAGATCGGACGCGGGCACCACGAATTGTCCGCCCCACGCGCGAACCTCCGCCAGCTGCGCGATGATCTCGTCCTTCAGATTCCAGGGCAGGATGAAGACGTAATCGGGCCTAGCTGCGATCAAGGCGGCGGGATCGCGGATCGGCAGATACGTTCCCGGCAGCAGCAGGCCCTGCTTGTGCGGATTGCGGTCCACGGTGAACGAAATCAACTTGCGCGTGACGCCGCAATAATTGAGCAGCGTGTTGCCTTTCGCGGGCGCGCCATAGGCCACCACCGTCTTGCCCGCGCGCTGCGCGCCGACGAGAAAGCCGCGGATCATCTCGCGCTTCGCCGCGACCTTCGCCTGAAAATCACGATAGGTCGCAGGCTGGTCGAGCCCGGCGTCCCTTTCGCGTTGACGCAACCTCTCGAGCGTGGGCGAAGCGCCCTGAGGCGCGGCTTCGGCGCAGACATGCAGGCGCAGCGAGCCGCCATGGGTCGGCAATTCGTCCACGTCGAAGACGCGCAAGCCATGCGCGCGAAACACCGTCTCCAGCGTCGCGAGCGAGAAGTACGAGAGGTGTTCGTGATAGATCGTGTCGAACTGGATCTGTTCGATCAGATGCAACAGATGCGGCAGCTCCAGCGTCGCACGGCCGGTCTCGGGCAGGAGAATGCGCAGACCCGCGACGAAATCGTTGAGGTCGGGGACATGCGGCAGCACGTTGTTGGCGACGATCAGGTCCGGCTCGTGGCCTTCGGCGCGAAGCGCTGCGGCGGCACCGCGGCCAAAATAGCAGGTCCGGGTCGGAATCCCCTTGGCGATCGCCGTCGCCGCCGGACCGCTGGCCGGCTCGATCCCGAGCGCGCGGATGCCGGCGCGTTGAAAATATTGCAGCAAATATCCGTCATTGCTGGCGATCTCGATCACCTTGGACGCTGCACCGAGCCTCGCGCGGGCGATCATCTCGTCGGCGTAGCTCTCCGCGTGACGCAGCCAGCTCTCGGAATAGGACGAATAGTAGAGATAGCGGTCGAAGATGTTGGCCGCAGGCTCGAATTGCGGAAGCTGGACCAGCCCGCAGGCACCGCACGCGCGGGCATGCAGCGGATAGGTCGGCTCGGCCGCATCCGCCCGCTCCGTCGGGACGAAGGAGTTCGCCAAAGGCGACAGGCCGAGATCGACGAAGGTCTCGTCGAGCGCCCGCGCGCAGAAGCGGCATCGATGCCTGTCCATGAACGGGGCGTCCCGTTGTGCCGTCGTGCGGCGGCTGTTAGTGAATTCTCACACGTCACGGAAATTCCGCCAACGTTGCGCATGATGCAACCGAAAAGGCGTTTCGGTGAACGGATGTTCGCAACGGCGGTGTCGCGTTGCGGGGGCCCGAGATGAAGTTCACTCCATTGGCGCTGCCGGGCGTGGTTGAAATCGGGATCGAGCCGGAGCCTGATGCGCGCGGATTCTTCGCCCGACTGTTCGACGCCGAGGCGTTCGCGGCGCATGGATTGCCGACGCATTTCGCGCAACATAGCCTCTCCCGCAACGAACGCGCCGGCACCCTGCGAGGGCTGCACCACCAGGCCAGCCGGCCGGAGGCCAAACTGGTGCGCTGCATTGCCGGCCGCGCCTTCGACGTGATCGTCGATTTGCGCCGGTCGCTGCCGAGCTATGGACAATGGTGCTCGGTCGAGCTCGCCGCCGATCGGCACAACGCCGTGTTCATTCCCGCCGGATGCGCGCACGGCTTCCAGACGCTCGTGGACGGGACCGAGCTGATGTATTGCATCGACGTGCCCTATGACGCGCAAGGCGCAGCCGGCATTCGCTGGGACGATCCGTCGCTGGCGATCGCATGGCCGCTGCCTGATCCGATCCTGTCCGCGCGCGACCGCGCGCTGCCGTATCTCGCATGAGGCGGGTGCTGGTCACGGGCGCGTCAGGCTTCATCGGCCGCGCATTGCTGCCTGTGCTGGCGGCTCGCGGCTTCGAGGTTCATGGCATCGCGCGCACGGCGCAGCCGGCGATGTCAGGCATGACGTGGCGTGCGGCCGATCTCCTCACCGAAGCCGGCCGCGAGGAGGCACTGGCCGCAGTGCGGCCGACGCACCTCGTTCATCTCGCCTGGGAGGCCCGGCCGGGCCACTACCGCGAGGATCCGGTCAACCGGCTCTGGGCGGAGGCCAGCATCGACCTGCTCGCGCGCGCCAGGGCCTGCGGCACCGAGCGCATCCTCGGCATCGGAAGCTGCCTCGAATACGGACCGCAGGGCGGACCTTGCGAGGAGCGCACCAGCCAATGCCGTCCCACGACATTGTACGGACAAGCCAAGCTCGCCGCGGCCGAAGCCTATATCGCGGCGGGCGCCGCGTGGGGCCGCGTGTTTGTCCCGTTCGGCCCGCACGAGCCCGAAGCGCGCCTCATCCCGTCGCTGATCCGAAGCCTTCACGCGGGACAGCCCTTCGACTGCTCGCATGGCGGGCAGCTGCGCGACTTCGTCTATGTCGATGACCTCGCACAGTTGATCGCTGCCGTGCTCGACAGCGATCTCACCGGCGCGGTCAATCTCGCCAGCGGTGACGTGCGCAGCCTGCGCAGCGTAATCGAGCACGTCGCTGAGCTCCTCGATGCGCGCCATCTGGTCAGGTTCGGCGCCGTCACCGCCACGGGGGTCGACGCCGAGCCGATCATGGCCGCCGACGTCCGCCGCCTTCGCGAGGTGATCGCAGGCATACCGTCCATCGGGTTCGAAGAGGGGGCCGCACGCGGCCTTGCGTGGTGGATCGATCGTCGGTCGGGGAGGGCGTGAGTAGTTACCCCGCTGCACCCGTGGCAATTACGGAGTTGTCTCGCGGCCCACCTGTGCTAGCAACGGGCCGATCCAAATCACCTTCACGCCGGCCGGGGCAAGCGATGACCACGTTCAACCGCATCTTCACGACGGAGCGCCTGCTCCAGATCATCGTGATCCTGGCGGCCACCGTCGCGATGAAGCTGATGAGCTGAGCGCCGGCGCATTATCGCCCGCCGAACTCGGGCACGTCGGGCAGATAGTTCGACCCTTCCGAGCCCAGAAAATCGAACATCGCCTGCGCCGGCGGCAGCAGCACCTTGTCGCTGCGGCGGATCACGTACCATTGCCGCACGATCGGCAGGCCCGCGACGTCGAGCACGACGAGCCGGCCCTCGGTGAGCTCGTGCGCCACGGTGTGGGCCGAGATGAAGGCGATGCCGAGCCCGGCGATCACAGCCTGCTTGATGGTCTCGTTGCTGCTCATCTCCATGCCGATGATCGGCTCGAGGTCCGACTTCTGGAACATGCCCTCCATCAGCGTCCGCGTGCCCGAGCCGGGCTCGCGGGTGAGGAAGGTTTCGTGCACGAGATCGGTCAGGTTGAGGCCGGAATCCTTCTCCAGCCAGTGTCCCTTGCGCGCGACGATGATGTGCGGATTGCGGCCGAGCTGGCGGACGTCGACGCTGACGTCGGCCGGTGGCCGACCCATCACTGCGAAATCGAGGTCGTAGCCGTGCATGGCCCCTCGGATCTCCTCGCGATTGCCGATGGTGAGCTTGATCTCGATCTTGGGATAGCGCTTGGAGAACGCCGCGATCGCATGCGGCACGAAATATTTCGCGGTCGAGACCGCGCCGAGATGCACCGTGCCGCCGGTCCGCCCCGCGAGCAGATCGAGTGCGCCCTGGCAATCCGTGATCGCGGCCTCGACCCGCTCGGCCAGCGCGAGGACCTCCTTGCCCGCCTCCGTCAGCAGCATGCCGTCGCCGGTCCGCTGCACCAGCGGCAAGCCTGCGAGGTCCTGCAGCTGCCGGAGCTGCTGGGTCACGGCCGGCTGGGTCAGCCCGAGATGGCCGGACGCGGCCGTCACACTGCCCTTGGCTGAGAGCGCGGCAAGCGAACGCAGCTGCCGGATCGTCAGATGCCGGAGCTGAGCCGCCGCATGGCTGAGACCATTATAAGAAAATTCTTTGACGGTCATTATGAATAGAAATTTTCCTTATTAAGCTGCCCCTGTCAATCTCCTGATGCCGGGACTGACCGCAACGACCTCCAGAGGGGAGGGAACGGATGCGGCGCCGGCAAAGGGGATGAACGCAGATGACCGGGCAACTCAGGCTGGACGATCACCTTCAACGGTATTCCGAGACCGCGCCGCATGCGCTGGCCGTGGCCGCCGCGGTCGATGCCATCGCGGCAGCGGCCATCGAGATCGCCGACCTCATCGCGTCAGGCGATCTCGCGGATGCCTCCGGCCTGACGAGGGGGCTCAACAGCGACGGCGACGTCCAACGCAACCTCGACATCCAGGCGGATGCGATCCTGCGCCGCTGCCTCAGCAAGCTGCCGATCGCAGCGCTGGCGTCGGAGGAGATGCGCGAGGCCCAGATCGGCGATCGCGAGGCAAAGATCTGCGTCGCGATCGACCCGCTCGACGGCTCCTCCAACATCGACATCAACATGACCGTCGGCACGATCTTCTCGATCCTGCCTGCCCCGGATGACCTCACGCTCGCCTTCCATCAGCGCGGCTCGGCGCAGCTCGCGGCGGGCTTCGTCACCTACGGCCCGCAGACCTCCCTGGTGCTGACGCTTGGCGAGGGCGTCGACATCTTCACGCTCGACCGCAAGGCGGGCTGCTTCCGCCTCGCCCGCAGCGGCGTGCAGATCGCCGAGGCGTGTGAGGAATTCGCGATCAACGCCTCGAACCGCCGGCATTGGGATTCGCCGGTGCGCGCCTTCATCGACGAATGTCTCGCCGGCGTCGAAGGCCCCGCCAACCATGATTTCAACATGCGCTGGATCGGCTCGCTGGTCGCCGAGGCCTATCGCATCCTCACCCGCGGCGGCGTGTTCCTCTATCCCTCCGACGCGCGTCCCGGCTATGGCGACGGCCGCCTGCGCCTTGTCTACGAGGCGCATCCGATGGCCATGATCATCGAGCAGGCGGGCGGCTCGGCCACGACCGGGCGCGAGCGCATCCTCGACCTCTCGGCGCACAGCCTGCACCAACGCGCGCCGCTGATCATGGGCTCGAGCAACGAGGTGCACCGCGTCGAGGAGCTGCATTGCGATCCGCTGCTGGTTGCCAGCGTCTCGGCGCCGCTGTTCGCGCGGCGTGGCTTCTTCCGGCTGTGAGGAGGGTGACGCATGTCCAGGAAGCATCCGATCATCTCCATCACCGGCTCCTCCGGCGCCGGCACCACCTCGGTGAAGAAGACGTTCGAGCAGATATTCTTCCGCGAGAAGGTCAACGCCGCCTACATCGAGGGTGACGCCTTTCACCGCTACGACCGCGCCGAGATGCGCGCGCAGATGGCCAAGGAAGCCGATCGCGGCAACAGGCATTTCAGCCATTTCAGCCCCGGGACCAATCTGTTCGAGGAGCTGGAGCGGGCCTTCCGCGACTATGGCGAGACCGGCACGGCGGTGACGCGGCACTATGTGCACGACGCCGAAGAGTCCGCGCTGCACGGCGCGGCGCCCGGCACCTTCACCGATTGGGAGAAGCTGCCGGAGAACTCGGACCTGTTGTTCTACGAGGGCCTGCACGGCGCCGTGGTCACCGACAAGGTCAACGTCGCGCGCTATGCCGACCTCAAGATCGGCGTCGTGCCGGTCATCAATCTCGAATGGATCCAGAAGCTGCACCGCGACCGCAGCGCGCGCGGATATTCGACCGAGGCCGTCACCGACACCATCCTGCGGCGGATGCCGGATTACATCCACTACATCTGCCCGCAATTCTCCGAGACCGACATCAACTTCCAGCGCGTGCCGACGGTGGATACCTCCAATCCGTTCATCGCGCGCTGGATCCCGACGCCGGATGAATCGATGGTGGTGATCCGCTTCAAGAATCCGCGCGGCATCGACTTCCCCTATCTGCTGTCGATGCTGCCGCAGAGCTGGATGTCGCGCGCCAATTCCATCGTCTGCCCCGGCGCGAAGCTCGATCTGGCGATGCAGCTGATCCTGACGCCACTGATCATGCAGCTGATCGAGCGCAAGCGCAGCCTGAAGTGAACAGGGAGAGACACCGATGAACATCTCCGTCCACGCCGAAGCCGACCTCTCGGCGGTCACGCGCAATGATCTCGCCAACGCCGTCCGCTTCCTCGCGGTCGATGCCATCGAGACGTCGCAGTCGGGCCATCCCGGCCTGCCCATGGGCATGGCCGATGTCGCAGCCGTGCTGTTCTCGCGCTTCCTGAAATTCGACTCGGCTCATCCCAATTGGCCGGACCGCGACCGTTTTGTCCTCTCGGCCGGCCACGGCTCGATGCTGCTCTATGCGCTCCTGCATTTGACCGGTGGAGACGTCAGCCTCGACGACATCAAGGCCTTCCGGCAGTGGGGTTCGAAGACACCCGGGCATCCGGAATACGGGCACACCCCTGGTGTCGAGACCACGACGGGGCCGCTGGGTCAGGGCATCGCGACGGCGGTCGGCATGGCGCTCGCCGAGCGCATGGCGAACGCGCGGCATGGCGACGGCCTCGTCGATCACTTCACCTATGTGATCGCCGGCGACGGCTGCCTGATGGAAGGCCTCAGCCAGGAAGCGATCTCGCTCGCCGGCCATCTCGGGCTCGGCCGTCTGATCGTGCTGTTCGACGACAACGGAATCTCGATCGACGGACCGACCTCGCTGGCCACCTCCGATGATCAGCTCGCGCGTTTCGCCGCCTCCGGCTGGTCGGTGCGCAGCATCGACGGGCACGATCCCGATGCCATTGCGCAGGCGATCGCGGATGAGCGGGAGACCGCAAAGCCGTCGCTGATCGCCTGCCGCACCATCATCGGCTACGGCGCGCCCGACAGGCAAGGCACGGAAAAGGCGCACGGCGCGCCGCTCGGGACCGAGCAGGCCGCGGCGGCGCGGCGGACGCTCGGTTGGGATTATCAGCCCTTCGTGGTGCCGCTGCCGATCCTCAAGGCGTGGCGAATGATCGGGCAGCGCGGGCAGGTCGATCGGCTCGCCTGGCTCGATCGCTATGAACGCGCGACGCCGGAGCAGCGCGACATGTTCGTCGAAGGCAAGGCCGTCGCTCTGCCTGCCGCCTATGCGCTGGCCGCCGCGAGATTGCGCGAACGCTTCGCATCCGAACGTCCGAAGCTCGCGACGCGGCAGGCCTCGCAACAGGTGCTCGATGGCATCGCCGGGACGATTGCCGGCCTGGTCGGCGGCTCCGCGGACCTGACGCATTCGAACCTCACGCATGCCAAGACGCAGGCGCCCGTCAAGCGCGACGCGTTCGCTGGCGACTACATCCATTACGGCATTCGCGAGCACGGCATGGCCGCGGCGATGAACGGCCTCGCGCTTCATGGCGGCTTCATTCCTTATGGCGGCACGTTCCTGGCGTTCTCCGATTACAGCCGGCCCGCGATCCGCCTTGCGGCGCTGATGCGGCTGCGCGTCATCCACGTGATGACGCACGACTCGATCGGCCTCGGCGAGGACGGCCCGACGCACCAGCCGGTCGAGCATCTCGCGGCGCTGCGGGTGATCCCCAATCTCCTCGTGTTCCGCCCCGCCGACGCGGTGGAGACCCTGGAGGCCTGGGACTGCGCACTCAGCTCCGAGAACCGTCCGTCCGTCCTGTGCCTGTCGCGGCAGGCGCTGCCGACCTTCCGCAGCGACGCGCGCGGCAGAAACCGCGTCGCGTGCGGCGCCTATCTCGTGGTCTCGCCGGACGGCGGCCGCGACGTGACGCTGATGGCGACCGGCTCGGAAGTCTCGATTGCGCTGGAAGCCGCTCGCCTGCTTGCGACCGAGCATATCCGCGCGGCCGTGGTGTCCGCGCCGTGCTTCGCCCTGTTCGAGGAGCAGCCCGACGATTACCGCGCCGCCGTGCTCGGCACCGCGCCGTGCGTCGGTGTAGAGGCCGCCGTCGCCGGCGATTGGCATCGCTGGATCGGCACGGACGGCGAATTCGTCGGCATGCGCGGTTTCGGCGCTTCGGCGCCGGCGCCGGTGCTGTATCGCGAATTCGGCATCACGCCCCAGAGCATTGCGGAAGCCGCCCGCCGGGCAATCGCCCGCAAGCGCCAATAAGGAGGATCAATCGTGGCTCGTATCACCCTTCGCCAATTGCTCGATCACGCGGCCGGCCATGGCTACGCGGTGCCGGCGTTCAACATCAACAACATGGAGCAGGGCATCGCGATCATGCAGGCGGCGGCCGAGGTCGATGCGCCAGTGATCATCCAGGCCTCGCGCGGCGCGCGCAGCTATGCCGGCGATCTCATGCTCTCGCACATGATCGATGCGCTGGAGCGGACCTATCCGGACATCCCGCTCTGCATGCACCAGGACCACGGCAACGACGAGGCGACCTGCGCGTCCGCGATTGCCCATGGCTTTACCTCGGTGATGATGGACGGTTCCCTCAAGGCCGATGCCAAGACTGCCGCCGATTACGATTATAATGTCGCGATCACCCGCCGCGTCGTCGATCTCGCCCACTGGACTGGCGCCTCCGTCGAAGGCGAGCTCGGCGTGCTCGGCTCGCTTGAACATGGCGGCGGCGAGCAGGAAGATGGTCATGGTGTCGAGGGCAAGGTCAGCCACGACCAGCTCCTGACCGATCCCGACCAGGCCGTCGACTTCGTCCGCGCCACCAAGGTCGATGCCCTCGCGATTGCGATGGGCACCTCGCACGGCGCCTACAAGTTCAGCCGGAAACCGGACGGTGACATCCTGGCGATGCGGGTGGTCGAGGAGATCCACCGCCGGTTGCCGAATACGCATCTCGTCATGCACGGCTCCTCCTCGGTGCCGCAGCTGCTGCAGGACATGTTCAACCAGTTCGGCGGTGAGATGCCGCAGACCTGGGGCGTGCCGGTCGAGGAGATCGTCCGCGGCATCAAGAGCGGCGTGCGCAAGGTCAATATCGACACCGACTGCCGGCTGGCGATGACCGCGGTGTTCCGCAAGGTTGCGGCGGAGACGCGCTCAGAGTTCGATCCACGCAAATTCCTCAAGCCGGCGATGGATGCGATGCGCGAGCTCTGCCGCGATCGTTTCGAGCAGTTCGGCACCGCGGGCCACGCCAGCAGGATCAAGGTCATTCCGTTGAGCGAGATGGCGCGGCGTTACCGCGCCGGCGAGCTCGATCCGCGCATCGGCGCGCGCGAGCCTGTTGCGGCCTAATCATTCAGAGAGAGAAGAGCAGGAGAGAGCCATGAATGCACACGCAGGCACCGTCCGCGGCAAGGAACGCTATCGTTCGGGCGTGATGGAATACAAGCGCATGGGCTATTGGGAGCCTGACTACACGCCGAAGGACACCGACGTCATCGCGCTGTTCCGCGTGACGCCGCAGGAGGGCGTCGATCCGATCGAGGCTTCCGCCGCGGTCGCCGGTGAATCCTCTACCGCGACCTGGACCGTGGTGTGGACCGATCGCCTGACCGCCGCCGAGAAGTATCGCGCAAAATGCTATCGCGTCGATCCTGTCCCGGGCTCGCCCGGCTCGTATTTCGCCTACATCGCCTATGATCTCGACCTGTTCGAGCCGGGCTCGATCGCAAACCTGTCGGCCTCGATCATCGGCAACGTGTTCGGCTTCAAGCCGCTGAAGGCGCTGCGTCTCGAAGACATGCGCTTCCCCGTCGCCTATGTGAAGACGTTCCAGGGACCCGCGACCGGCATCGTGGTCGAGCGCGAGCGGCTCGACAAGTTCGGCCGGCCGCTGCTGGGCGCGACGGTGAAGCCGAAGCTCGGGCTTTCGGGCCGCAACTACGGCCGCGTGGTCTATGAGGCGCTGAAGGGCGGACTCGACTTCACCAAGGACGACGAGAACATCAACTCGCAGCCCTTCATGCACTGGCGCGATCGTTTCCTCTATTGCATGGAAGCCGTGAACCGCGCACAGGCGGCTTCCGGCGAAGTGAAGGGCACCTACCTGAACGTCACCGCGGGCACGATGGAGGACATGTACGAGCGCGCGGAGTTCGCCAAGGAGCTCGGCTCCTGCATCGTCATGATCGACCTCGTGATCGGCTACACCGCGATCCAGTCGATGGCCAAATGGGCGCGGCGCAACGACATGATCCTGCATCTGCATCGCGCCGGTCATTCGACCTATACGCGGCAGAAGAGCCATGGCGTGTCGTTCCGCGTCATCGCGAAGTGGATGCGGCTCGCCGGTGTCGACCACATCCATGCCGGCACGGTGGTCGGCAAGCTCGAAGGCGATCCCAACACCACGCGCGGCTACTATGACGTCTGCCGCGAGGACTTCAACCCGACCAAGCTCGAGCATGGCCTGTTCTTCGACCAGTCCTGGGCGAGCCTCAACAAGATGATGCCGGTCGCCTCCGGCGGCATCCATGCAGGCCAGATGCATCAGCTGCTCGATCTCCTGGGCGAAGACGTCGTGCTGCAGTTTGGCGGCGGCACCATCGGCCATCCCATGGGCATTGCGGCCGGCGCGATCGCCAACCGCGTCGCGCTGGAAGCGATGATCCTCGCCCGCAACGAGGGCCGCGATTACGTCCACGAGGGTCCGGAAATCCTGGCTCGGGCGGCCGAGACCTGCACGCCGCTGAAGGCGGCGCTCGAAGTCTGGAAGGACGTGACCTTCAACTATCAATCCACCGACACGCCGGACTTCGTGCCGACCGCGCTCGAAACCGTTTAGGGAGATTTGACATGAAGCTGACTCAAGGCTGCTTCTCGTTCCTGCCGGATCTGACCGACGACCAGATCTACAAGCAGGTGCAGTATTGCCTCACCAATGGCTGGGCGGTGAACATCGAGTTCACCGACGATCCGCATCCCCGCAACACCTATTGGGAGATGTGGGGCCTGCCGATGTTCGACCTTCAGGATGCCGCCGGCGTGATGATGGAGCTCGCCGAGTGCCGCAGGGTGTATGGTAATAGCTACATTCGCATCAGCGGATTCGATTCCAGCCATGGCTGGGAATCGGTGCGGATTTCCTTCCTCGTCAACCGGCCGCCGCAAGAGGCGGAGTTCGAACTGGTACGGCAGGAAGTCGGCGGTCGCGCGATCCGTTACACCACGGTGCGGAAGCCGGCTGCGCACGCCTCTCCATAACCATTCTCCTCCGCGCGGAGCACTCCCTGCTCCGTTTCGTTGGCGGACCACTGCTTCGCCGCTCCCCCGCGGCGAAGCTCTTTTCTTCGAGGGTAGCCATGCTGGATGTTCCCCACGCAACCCCGGCCGAGGCCGGCGAGACCCATTTCGATCTCCGCAAGGAAGCTGAAGCGGCCGGGATCACCGACACGCTGCAGCAGCTCGAGCAGGAGCTGGTCGGATTGAGGCCGGTGAAGAGCCGCGTGCGCCAGATCGCCTCACTGCTGCTGATCGAACGTATCAGGCAGCGCGCGGGGCTGGCGTCGGCACCGCCGACGCTGCACATGTCGTTCACCGGCAATCCCGGCACCGGCAAGACGACGGTGGCGCTGCGCATGGCCAGGATTCTGCACGGCCTCGGCTTCGTGCGGCGCGGGCAGGTGATCTCGGTGACGCGCGACGATCTCGTCGGCCAATATATCGGCCACACGGCGCCGAAGACCAAGGAGATCTTGAAGAAGGCGATGGGCGGCGTGCTGTTCATCGACGAGGCCTACTATCTCCATCGCCCCGACAACGAGCGCGACTACGGCCAGGAGGCCATCGAGATCCTGCTCCAGGTGATGGAGAACCAGCGCGAGGACCTCGTCGTGATCCTCGCCGGCTATGGCGAGCGCATGACGAGCTTCTTCGCCTCCAATCCCGGCTTCCGCTCGCGCATCGCCCACCACATCGAATTCCCCGACTATGCGGAGGCCGAGCTGCTCGTCATCGCCGAGCTGATGTTGAAGGAGCGCGGTTATCGCTTCTCGGCGGCGGCGCGCGAGGCGTTCGAGACATACATCGCGCTGCGCCGGACCCAGCCTTTCTTCTCCAATGCGCGCTCGATCCGCAACGCCGTCGACCGCATCCGGCTGCGGCAGGCCGATCGCCTGGTGTCCGATCTCGACCGCATGCTCGATGTCGCCGACCTCGAAACCATCGATCCCATGGACGTCCTGGCGAGCCGCGTCTTCAGCGGCGGCGCTGATGCGCGGAGTGCAAAATCATGAGCAGAGAGATCATCATCGCGCCGTCGATCCTGGCTGCGGATTTCGCGCGTCTCGGCGAGGAGGTCGCGGCCATCGACGCGGCCGGCGCCGACTGGATCCATTGCGACGTCATGGACGGGCACTTCGTGCCGAACATTAGCTTCGGCGCCGACATTATCAAGGCGATCCGGCCGACGACGAAGAGGATTTTCGACGTGCATCTCATGATCGCGCCTGTCGATCCCTATCTCGAGGCGTTCGCGAGGTGCGGAGCCGACGTCATCACGGTGCATGCCGAAGCGGGCGCCCATCTCGACCGCTCGCTCCAGGCGATCCGCGCACTCGGCAAGAAGGCCGGCGTGAGCTTGAATCCCGCGACGCCCGAGAGCGCGATCGAATACGTGCTGGACCGTCTCGATCTCGTGCTGGTGATGACGGTCAATCCCGGCTTCGGCGGCCAGTCCTTCCTCGAATCCCAGCTCGAGAAGATCAGGCGCATTCGAGCCATGATCGGCGACCGGCCGATCCGGCTCGAGGTCGACGGGGGTATCACGCGCGACAATGCCGCTGCCGTGGCGGCAGCCGGCGCCGATACGCTGGTGGCGGGTTCCGCTGTCTTCCGCGGCAAGAGCGTTGCCGATTATGCCGCGAACATCCAGGCCATTCGCAGCGCTGCCGAGTCGGGGCGGGTTCCGAAGCGGCAGGATAATGCCGTGCAGCCGATGCGCGTCGGCGAAGGCGCGTGCACCCGGTAGGTTACGGGTGGCATCTCCAGGCTATTGCGCGGCGGTATCGAAGTTTTTCCGGAGTCTTACGGAGAATTTGGCGCGACTCCGCAATGCTTTCATGTCGGGGTAACCAACGGTGCCGAAGTACGCAGGCGATTAACGGCGACGCAATGCGCCGCTTCACAATCTGTGGTTCAAGGACTGCAGAGAGTGTGGGATGCAGATTCAATATCTTCACTGGAATGCTGCCCATGGCTGGCGCGGAGCGGATGCCCTGCGCGAGCCTCCCCAGCTCGTGCTTTATTTCGGCAGCCGTGAGCAACTGGTGGACGGCGAACGTTATGGCGAGCTGCGCGGGCTCTATCCCGACAGCCATATCGTCGGTTGCAGCACCGGCGGACAAATTCATGGCGACGACATTTGCGACGACGAAGTGGTCGCGGTCGCCTTGCGCTTTGCCCGCACGCAGGTGCGGCTGGTGCAGGAGCTCATTGAGAGCCGCGACGCGTCTCGGGCCTGTGGCGCGCGTCTTGCTCGCCAGGTTATGGCGGCCGATTTGGCGGGCCTGTTTGTCCTGTCGGACGGGTTGGCGGTGAACGGGGGCGAACTGCTTGCCGGAATCACTGAAGTGCTAGGGCCGGATTTGCCCGTCACCGGCGGGCTCGCCGGCGATGGAACCCGATTTGAACAGACGATCGTCGGAGCCGACGCGGAGCCGTCGCCCAACCGTGTCGCCGCAATCGCATTCTACGGCGCCTCGTTCCGTTTCGCGCATGGCTGCGCCGGCGGCTGGGATGTGTTCGGGCCTCGCCGCAAGGTGACGAAGGCGGAAGGATCGGTAGTCGTGGAGCTCGACGGCGAGCCGCCGCTGGACCTCTATACTCGCTATCTCGGCGAGGAGGAGGCCGAGGCGATGCCGGGTTCGGGCCTGGCATTCCCGTTGCGCATTCACGACGAGGCGGAGCCGAACCGGCAGATCGTGCGCTCGGTGTTCGCGGTGGATCGCAATGCCCGCACCCTGACATTCGCCGCCGACATTCCGGAAGGATGTACCGCGCAATTGATGCGCGCCAATTTCGACAGTCTCGCCGCCGGTGCCGGCGAGGCCGGCAGGCAGGCACGCAGCGCCCTCGCGGAAGGGGTCGCCGGCGACAAGCTTGCGATTCTGGTCAGCTGTACCGGCCGCCGCAGGGTGATGGGGCAGCGTACGCAGGACGAGCTGGATGCCGTTGCCGCCGAACTCGGCGAGGACGTCGTCCGGATCGGATTCTACTCCTACGGCGAGATCGCCCCGCCGGCCGCATCCGGCCGCTGCGAGCTGCATAACCAGACCATGACCGTCACTGTCATCGCGGAGGCGGCCGCTTGACCATGCATCGGTTGCTCGCAAGACAGATCCGCCAGGCGACGGACGAATCCGGACAGGTCGATGTGACCAAGCTCTGTGAGCTCGTCGGCGCGGCCTATGAGGAGAGCGACCGGGATCGCCGTCGCACCGACCGTGCTATCAAGCTGATGATCGAGGAGCTCGAACAGACGCACAAGCGCGCCGAGCAGGATCTGCTGCGGGCGCGCGAATTCCTCGACAGCATCATCGAGAACATCCCGATCGCGGTATTCGCCAAGGATGCGAAGGACTCCCGCTACGTCCTGCTCAACCGCGCCGGCGAAGAATATTACGGAATGCCGCGCGAGGAGATGCTGGGCAAGACTCCGGAGCAGATCTTTCCGGACAGTATCGCCCGTGTCGTCAACGAGCAGGATCGCCGCGTCGTCGACAGCGGCTCGCCGATGTTCCTGGAGGGGCATCTGCTCGAAGTCGGCGTCAAGGGCCGCGATCGTCTCGTCAACTCGCGCAAGTTGCTGATCAGGGACGGTGCGGGCGCGCCGCAATATCTGGTCGGCGTGATCGAGGACATTACCGAGAGGATCACGAACGAGGCGCGGATCAGCCATCTCGCGCATCATGATGCGTTGACCGACCTGCCGAACCGTAGCGCCTTCAACGCCGCGCTCGACGAGCGGCTGGAGCGGGCGCAGGAGGCGGCGACCAGTTTTGCCGTGCTCAGCCTCGATCTCGACCGCTTCAAGGAGGTCAACGACGTATTCGGCCATCCCGTCGGCGACATGCTGATGCGGGCGGCGGCGGACCGGCTTGCCGCGGAAGCCGACGGTGCCTTCGTCGCCCGGATCGGCGGCGACGAGTTCATGATCCTGATGCCCGACGACATCAACCGGGAGGACGTTCTGGCGCTCGCCGAACGCCTGGTCGACACGATCGGCAAGGAGCTCGAGGTCGACGACTATCTCCCCCATGTCGGCCTCAGCATCGGCATTGCGTTCTATCCGGATGACGGCGTCAATGCCGCCACGCTGCTCGCCAACGCCGATTCAGCGCTCTATCGCGCGAAGCGCGAGGGCAGGGGGCGGGTCCGGGTCTTCGAATCCGAGATGGACCAGGAGCTGCGCGACCGCAGGCTGTTGCAGCACGATCTGCGACAGGCGCTGGAGCAGAACCAGTTCCTGGTCTACTTCCAGCCGCAGGCGCGGGTGGATGGCGAAGTCATCGGCTTCGAGGCTCTGCTGCGCTGGAACCATCCGACACGCGGCTTCGTGCCGCCGGACCAGTTCATTCCGCTTGCCGAGGAGATTGGGCTGATCGTCGAGATCGGCGAATGGGTCTTGCGCGAAGCGTGCCGCGAGGCGGCATCCTGGCCGCGTCCTTTGCAGGTCGCCGTCAATCTGTCCCCGGTCCAGTTCCAGGCCGGCGATCTCGAACGTTGTATCCACCAGATCCTGCTGGAGACCGGGCTTTCGCCGACGCGGCTCGAGGTCGAGATCACCGAGGGCGTGCTGATCGGCGATTTCACCCGCGCGCTCAACCTGCTACGGCGGCTGAAAGCGCTCGGCGTCCGCATCGCGATGGACGATTTCGGCACCGGCTATTCCTCGCTGTCCTATCTCCAGTCCTTCCCGTTCGACAAGATCAAGATCGACCGCGGTTTCATCTCCAACCTGGAGGCGTCGCCGCAATCGGCCGAGATCGTCCGTGCGGTCCTGAGCCTCGCGCACGCCCTGAACATCCCGGTCATCGCCGAAGGGGTGGAGACGGAAGCGCAGCGGGCCTTCCTGGCGCGCGAGGCCTGCGAGGAGATGCAGGGCTATCTGGTCGGCCGGCCTGACCTGATCGAACGCTACCTCGACCTGATCGGCGTGACCGTGGAGCGCCGGCTCTACGCCTAGCCCAAGTCCAGCGGCGCGGTTCCGGGCGTCAGTCCGACACCATTTGGAACTTTGACCCGGACATATATTTCCTAATAGCGAGCCGAGGCCAAGCGCCGCGGGGGGCGCAGCAAATCTTATGCACTACCGCCATCGGCCTGACGTAAATAGGGGCAATAAGCTCTGCGAATGCGAGGGAGGGTCTCATGGAGAACGTACGTCGCTACCGGGCGCTGGCGTCCCTCTGTCGTCAGCAGGCGGCTTACCGGCCGCTTCAGAACTGGGAACTCCTCGGCCAGGCCGAACATTTCGAGTATCTCGCCGAGGTCGAGCTCAAGGCGCATTTCGACGCCTGCAACGCGAAGCACGACGAGGGCGCCGCAGCGCCCGAGGCCTGGGAAACTCCGGTCGCGGCGTGACGGTGCCTGTTGGTCTCAATGCGACATCAGCGTCGGGACCGTCATGGCTTCCAGCATAGCACGGGTGACGCCGCCGAGAACGCGTTCCTGCAAGCGCGAATGGCCGTAGCCGCCCATCACCAGGAGATCGAGCCCCTTGTCGGCCGCCAGCGACAGGATGGTCGGCTGGATGTCGGCGCGCGTCGCCGACAGGCCGACCGTGCGCGTCGACAGTCCACGCCGGCCGAGATGTCTTGCCAGATTGTTCGCTGACGCTTCGTCCGAGACCGCTTTGGCTTCGTTGATGGTGATGATCACGATCTCCTCGGCGCGCGCCAGGAATGGCGCTGCGTCGTGCACGGCACGGGCCGCGACGCGGCTGCCGTCCCAGCAGATGCCGATCCGGCCTGCCTTGAATGCGCCATGGAAGGTGTAGGGCAGGAACAACACCGGGCCGCCGGATTGGAACAGGATCTCGCCGGGTACGTCGTTGTCGAACGAGCCGTGCGCAGGCTCGGGCTGAAGCACGACGCTGAGGTCGTGCAGCCGCGCCATCTCGCCGAGCGAGCCGGCTGCATCCACCGGGATCGCGCCGAGCGGACGGCAGGCGTAGGAGATGCCGGCGTTCGCCGCTTCGATCTCGAACACCGAGAGGGCCGCCTCGGCCCGCTCCACGGCGCGCTCGCGTTCCAGCTCGAACACGGCGGCAACCGCAGCGCCGCCTTCCATCACATAGGCTGCACTGGTTGCGACATAGCCGACCGCGACCGCGTCGAGATGGGCGTTGAACTGCGCTGCCAGCGAAATCGAGCCATCGATCGCGGAGCGCATGGGGCGTTCGGTGGGGATGTGAACGAGAATATCTTTGTACATGGGGCGCCTCCGATGAACATCATCCGGTGGCCGCAGTTTTTCACTGCCCGAAGGACTTGCGTTGAGCTGCATCAAATGTGCGGAAACGATCTTCCGACTGGTGTCCGCTCGCATGTTCTTTGCCAAGATTTAATCGGACGGACGGGACGTCGTAAGGTGACGATGTCCATGTTGGATGCAAGGCGACAGCTTCCAACATGGACATTTCGACATGAACGATCGCGTCAATTCCGGCACCCCGACGTCCCGCAAGATCCTGAAGCCGCGCCGGCTCGCGCTGCTCGGCACCGTGGCCGCGCTCGGCGTGGCCGTGCTGGCGGCCTCTCCCGGCTCTTCAAAATTCGGCCCGAGCTCCTTCATTGCGCCGGCGGAGGCTGCGGAATCCGCCGCGACGCCGCCGGGCTTCGGTGATCTCGTCAGCAGGGTCAAGCCGGCCGTCATCTCGGTGCGGGTCAGGATCGACCAGGACAGCGACAAGAGCGCGATGCTGCAACAGAACCGGATGGACTCCGACGAGGGCTCGCCGTTCGACCAGTTTTCGCGGCAGTTCGGCTTCCGTTTCCCCGGCGGCCCGAACGGCATGCCGCGCCAGCGCCATCAGACGATGACAGGCGAAGGCTCCGGCTTCTTCATTTCCGCCGACGGCTATGCCGTGACCAACAACCACGTCGTCGACCACGCCACCTCGGTGCAGGTGACGTTGGACGACGGCACGAGCTACACCGCGAAGGTCGTCGGCACCGATCCGAAGACCGATCTCGCGCTGATCAAGGTGGACGGCAAGACGGACTTTCCGTTCGTCAGATTCTCCGACCAGAAGCCGCGCATCGGCGACTGGGTGGTCGCGGTCGGCAATCCCTTCGGTCTCGGCGGCACGGTGACCGCCGGCATCGTCTCGGCCAGCGGCCGCGACATCGGCAACGGTCCCTATGACGACTTCATCCAGATCGACGCGCCCATCAACAAGGGCAATTCCGGCGGCCCGGCCTTCGACATGAGCGGCAACGTGATCGGCGTGAACACCGCGATCTTCTCGCCCTCCGGCGGCTCGGTCGGCATCGGTTTCGACATTCCGGCATCGACCGCCAAGCTCGTCGTTGCGCAGTTGAAGGACAAGGGCGCGGTGACCCGCGGTTGGCTCGGCGTGCAGGTCCAGCCGGTGACGTCGGAGATCGCCGACAGCCTCGGGCTGAAGGAAGCGCGCGGCGCCATCGTCGACACGCCGCAGGATGGCAGCCCGGCGGCGAAGGCCGGCATCGCGGCGGGTGACGTCATCACCGCCGTCAACGGCACCGCGATCAAGGACTCCCGCGACCTCGCCCGCACCATCGCCACGATTGCGCCGGGCAGTTCGGTGAAGCTCGACGTCTTCCGCAACGGCGGGACCAAGACACTGACGCTCGCTCTCGGCGAGTTGCCGAACGAGCGGCAGGCCAAGGCAAATGGCGGCGCCGACGGGGGCGTAGAGCAGCCGAGCGCCGGCACGCCCCGTCTCGGGCTCGGTCTGGCTCCGGCCGGTGACGTCCAGGGTGCCGGCCAGAAGGGCGTTGTCGTCACCGAAGTCGATCCGCAAGGACCGGCGGCGCAGCGCGGCATCCAGACCGGCGACGTCATCCTCAATGTCGGCGGCAAGGCCGTCGCCAATGTCGGCGACGTCCGCTCGGAGCTGGCGCAGGCCAAATCATCCGGCAAGCGCAGCGTGCTGTTGCAGGTCAGGAGCGCCGAGGCGACGAGGTTCGTCGCGGTGCCGCTCGCCTGAGGCGACCCGTATCTTCCCAACAAGCCAAAGGGCGGCCCTCGGGCCGCCCTTTCCTTTGCCGCCAGGATGTACGGCAAGCGCGGATAACATTCTCGTTAACGGCAGCGATGGTGACCCGGTTCATACGAAAAAGCCGCGTTCGGTCATCACAGTTCCGAGTCGTGGATATGCTCGGCGGCAACGAGGCAGTCGAGAGTTGCAAGCGTGGAACTTCGAACCCGCCGCCGTCTTGTGGAACTGGCCGGTGGTTCGCACTTGATCGGTGCCGACATGGATCGATTGAAGCTCTCGCTGAGGGGGGCGCTGCTTGCGGCGCCGTTCGTGCTCTGGGGTGGAAACGCGCTTGGTCGCGATGACGGCCGCTACGCGGACTCGCCCCTCAAGCCGTGGTTCGACAGCCTGCGCAGCCACCTCGGTCCGTGCTGCTCGGACGCCGACGGTTTTGCCGTCGCCGATCCCGACTGGGAGTCGCACAACGGGCACTATCGCGTGCGGCTCGACGGGGAGTGGGTCGAGGTGCCCGATGAAGCCGTCATCACCGAGCCGAACCGCGCCGGCCGCACCATGGTGTGGCCGGTGAAGACGGCTTTCGGAGTCTCGATCCGCTGCTTCATGCCGGGCAGCATGATCTGAGACAGGTCAGCATCAACGCGTGCTGGATTTGCGCTTCGACGATTTCCTGGCTGTCTTCTTCGTCGTCCGCTTCCTGGTCGTCTTCTTCTTGGACGTCTTCTTGCTGGCCTTCTTCGGGACCTTCTTGCCCTTCTTGCGCGCCTTCGACAGCCCGATCGCGATCGCCTGCTTGCGACTCTTCACGCGTCCGCCACGGCCTTTGCGGCCGCTCTTGGCCGTGCCCTTCTTGTAGCGGCGCATCTCGCTTTCGACATCGCTGCCGGAGCTGCGTGAGTAGCGGCGCTTCTTTGCCTTGCGTGCCATGCATGTTCTCCCTTGGCCGGAAGAACCGTTCGACACGGGCATGGTTCCGAAGAGCGCGCAACCTTCCAGGCGAAAGCCTAGAAGGAATTCGCCAGCTCGATCTCCGCTTCCAGCACCTGGATGCGCCGTGCGGCCTCGGTGGAGGACAGGTCGCGCGCATATTGTGCGGGCTGATAGGCCTCTTCGCTCAGCCGTTTCAGCCGCAGCGATTGCGCCCGCGTCATCTGCTGGGCAAGAAAGATCCTGGCGTCGTATTTACCTTGAACCTGCATCTGGCATCTCCGTCCTGAATTCGTGGCTTGACTATATGTTCTTATTTTGTTCTAACAAGCCATGGACAACAGAATTAATGAAATTCGACGTAAAATCAGTGCCTTGAGGCTGGAGATGGCCGACGTCGAGGCGTCCGTGCGCGCTTCCGTCAACGGCGATCGCGATTGCACCGAACAGGCCCTGGCGCAGATGGATCTGCGCCGAAAGGTCAATTTGCTGATCGGGAAATGGAATGCCGCCGGCGGTCCCGATGTCCTGCCTGACGTCCGAGACCGCGTGCGCCTTCGTCTCGTGAAGACAGCCGGTATTCCCCAGCGCGCGAGCAGAGGGCGATGAAATCTTTGAGGGGGGCGCCGTGGATGAGGACCCGGACAGTTACCGGATCTTGAGGTTGCGCGCCGAGATTCTCGAACTGGGCTCTGCCATCCGGCAGTTGCAGCGCGCGGGTCTTGATGATGCTGCGGCCCAACTTCTGATCGGACGCAAACGGGCGCAGCTCGATCATCTCGTGAAGACGAATGCTGAGGGGCGCGGGCTCAATCTCGGAACGCGCCGGCCGCCATGAGCTGACGCCTGACCATTTGGTGTTTGATTGCAGACTGAGACCAAGAAAAAGGCCCCGCGTCGCCGCGGGGCTTTTGATGTCGTGCCGGCCTGGGCTCACTTGGTGTTGGTCATGCCCTTGCTGGTCTTGTTCGTCATGGTGCCGCCCTGGTCGGAGCCGGGGCCCGAACCGCCCTGGCCGGAGGGATCGGCGCCCTTGGACGCCTTGGTGTTGGCGCCGGTGGTCTGCGACGACGACATCGACGATCCATGTTTCGCCTTGTGCGACTTGGCCTGTGCTGCGAGCGGCGCGGCGGCGAGACCGGTCGCCAGCATTGCGGTGAGAACGAGCTTGGTCGTTGTCATGCGAGGGAACTCCCTGGGTTAAATTGACGCAGGCAGCCAACCGCCGTTGAGCGCAGGAGTTCCCCGCAAAGCCTTCGGGCGCTTAGCGCACGCTTCAAGATTGCTTGTCCTCGGCGAGGATGAACACGACGCCGGTAAGTGTCGCGCCGATGGCGAAAGTCGTCACCAATGTGAGAGCGAAGATGATCGCGGCTTGGTTTCCGCCGTGACTGAGCAGGCCGGCGACGGCCGGATTGCAGAGGATCAGCGCGAGACTGAAGGCGAGGCCGAGGGCTGCGCCCATCAAGGTATGCGTCATCAGCCTGATGAGGCCGGTCGCAGAGATCAAGTCCGACGACTTTTTTGCGCGCATGGGAACAGCATCCCAATTTGGCATGCAACGCGGGCGATAATTCGCTGGTTCCATTTGAATGAAGGAATTGTCATCAACGGCTTCATCCGACGTTCATGCCGGGCTTGCGAGGATGAGCACCAGCAAAACGGGAACATCGACATGGGTAAGGTAGTCTTTCTTTACCGCTCGCTGGCCTATCGCAACGCGGCCGCGGACATTCTGCGCAAGGCGCGCAAGCTGCCGCGCGGGGCGGAGCGAAGCGCGGCTCGCCGCTATGCCAGGGCGCTACGCGATCTCGCCCAGACGGAAGCCTGGCTCGAGGGGCGGGTTGCGCGCGAACCGCGGACGATGCGACGCATGATGAGCGTGGCGTCCGGTTGATGCTTTTCCGCTCCGCCTGGATCGGAGCGGAAGCTCTCGGTTCTCGCCGGCTCTCGACGCGAGCCGGTCGCGATTTCGCTGGAAAACGCTCTAACCGGATGCGCGCTGCAATTCGGCGGAGCCGGCGTCCTCGAACTCGCCGGATGCGGGCGCCGCCGCCGTCTTGCGTGTCAACGGCACTTCGAGCCGGCACAACAGGCCTTCGGCTCGCCAATCGAACTTGGCCTGTCCACCAAGCTGGGACTCCACGCTCGCCAGCAGGCTCCGCGTGCCGAAGCCGCGCGATTTCGGAGTCATGACGAGCGGGCCGCCGGATTCCTCCCAGTTCAGCGTAAGCAATTGGTCCTCGACCTGCCAGCCGATCGTGAGCCGTCCCGACCTGGTCGAGAGGGCGCCGTACTTGGCCGAGTTGGTGAAGAGCTCATGGAGGGCGAGCGCCAGCGTCTGGGCCGTTGCCGGCAGTAACTGGACCTCCGGACCTGCCAGGATGATCTGGCCGCCGAGCGAATAGGGCGCCAGCTCCTCGTCGATCAGCCTGGAGAGCTCGGCACCCTGCCAGCTCGACAGCGACAGGATGGTGTGCACGCGCGCCAGCGCGTTGATGCGTCCCTCGACTGCGTTGACATAGGCCTTGACCTCGTCGGCCCGGGTAAGGCGCACGATCGACTGCGCCAGCGCCAGCGCGTTCTTGGCGCGATGATCGACCTCCCGCGCCAGCAGATTCTGCCGTTCCTCGGCACGCTTGCGTTCGGTGATGTCCACGGTGACGCCACTCACGCGCACGACGCGACCGCTATCGTCCACCGTCGCTGCCGCCGTGCCGACGCACCAGCGCACTTCTCCGTCGGGCCGCATGATCCGGAATTCGGTCTCGTAGGCCCGCGTGCCCCTGTTGAACTCGGCGATCGCCTTGCGCAACTGGTCGACGTCATCGGGATGCAACAGCGCCTGAACGTTGGCCGGGTTGACCTCGAAGCTCTCGGGGCTGACGCCGAAGATGCGATATTGCCCTTCGTCCCACATCCAGTCGCCGCTGATCCAGTCCCAATCCCAGGATCCCATCTTGCCGGCGGCGATCGCCATGCTGCGCCGCTGCTCGCTCTCGCGCAGCTTCGCCGTGGAGTTCTCCAGCTCCGCCGTGCGCGCGCGGACGCGATCCTCCAGCTCCTGGTTCAGCCGTTCGAGCTCGCGGGTCTTGCGGTAGAGTTCGGCGAACACCTTGATCTTGGCGCGCAGGACTTCCGGCACGACCGGGACCGGCACGTAGTCGACCGCGCCCATCTCGTAGCCGCGCAGCCGGTCGATGTCGCTGACCTGGATGGCGGAGATGAAGATCATCGCGGTCTTCTGGAAGCGCGGATGCTCGCGGATCATCGCGGCGAGCTCGAAGCCGTCGAGCTCGGGCATGCAGACGTCGACCAGGATCACCGCGATCTCGGTCTTGAGCAGCACCTCCAGCGCCTCGCGCCCCGACGAGGCGATCACGAGGTTCTCGCCGAGATCCTTCAAGATCACCTCATAGGCGAGCAGCTTGGCCGGCTGGTCGTCGACGAGGAGGATGTTGACCTTTTCGTGGTCCATTCTCGGGTCCAACTCAGCGGTGCAGCCACATGCGGATCGCAAGCAGCAATTGATCGGTGTTGACGGGTTTGGCGAGATAGTCGGACGCGCCGGCCTCCAGGCACTTCTCGCGGTCACCCTTCATCGCCTTGGCGGTCAGCGCGATGATCGGAAGACGGGCGAAGGCCGGGTTTTCGCGAATGACGCCGATGGTCTGATAGCCATCCATCTGCGGCATCATGATGTCCATCAGCACGATGGCGATTTCCGGATTGGATTCGACCAGCGTCACCGCCTCGCTGCCGGTCGTGGCCGTCAGCACTTTCATGCCGCGCCGTTCCAGCACGCTCGACAGCGCGAAGATGTTGCGGGCGTCGTCATCGACGAGCAAGGCGGTCTTGCCGATCAGGTCCTCGTCGGAACTGTTCAGCTTCTCCAGCATGCGCTGCTTCTCGACCGGAAGTTCCGTGATCACGCGATGCAGGAACAGTGCGGTCTCGTCGAGCAGCCGCTCCGGCGATTCCACGCCCTTGACCACGATGCTGCGTGCCATGGTGTGGAGTTCCGCGTCCTCCTCCGCCGAAAGCTCGCGGCCGGTGAAGACGACCACCGGAATGTTCGACAGCGCCTCGTCGTTGCGGATCTGGTCCAGCACCTCGAAGCCGCTCATGTCGGGCAGCCGGAGGTCGAGCACCACGCAGTCGCAGGGCGCCTCGCGCAGCGTCGAGAGCGCACCGGCACCGGTGTCCGTCGTCACGATCTCGATGTCGTCGTGATGCAGCAGCTCGCGGATCGAGAGCTGCTCGGCCTCGTTGTCCTCGACGATCAGGAGCCGCTTGCGCCTGGGACGTGCATATTCCTTGATCTGCGTCAGCGCGGCGGAAACGCCTTCGGTCGTCGTCGGCTTGTTGACGAAGGAGAAGGCGCCACGCGCCAGCGCATGCTGGCGGTCTTCGTCCAGCGTGATGATCTGCACGGGGATGTGGCGGGTCAGCGGATTGTGCTTGAGCTGGCTCAGCACGGTCCAGCCGAGCATGTCGGGCAGGAACACGTCGAGCGAGACGGCTCTCGGCTGGTATTGCTTGGCGAGCTCCAGCGCCTCCGCGCCGCGGGCGGCGACGAGCACCTTGAATCCCTTGTCGCGCGCGAGGTCGACCAGCACGCGCGCGTAATGCGGGTCATCCTCGACGATCAGGAGGATGCTGTCGCCGGGCTCGAGGTTGAGCCGGTCGTCGGGAAGCTGCTCGATGACGCGCTGCTCCGGCGCGGCCGTCTGGAGCGCCGGCGGCTGGTTATGCTGCTGCGGCGCTGGCGCCGCGCGCGGTGCCAGCGTCGGGCCGGAATATTTCAGCGGCAGGTAAAGAATGAAGGACGACCCCTTGCCGGGCGAGCTGCGCAGATGGATCTCGCCGCCAAGCAGGCTCGCCAGCTCGCGGCTGATGGCGAGGCCAAGGCCGGTGCCGCCGTATTTCCGGCTGGTGCCGGCGTCGGCCTGCTGGAACGCCTCGAAGATCAGCTTCTGCTTCTCCAGGGGAATGCCGATGCCGGTATCGGACACTTCGAACGCGATCACGGCCGGTGCGGAGTTCAGCACCGGGTGATCCGTTCCCCAGCCGCCGAGCGCGCCGGCGACCTTGAGGCGGACCTCGCCCTCGGCGGTGAACTTGAAAGCGTTGGAGAGCAGGTTCTTCAGAACCTGCTGCAAGCGCTTGGAGTCGGTGACGATGCTGCGCGGCAGGTTCGGATCGATGTCGATCTTGAACGACAGATTGCGGTTGTCCGCCTCGTGCCGGAATGGACGCCCGACGGTATCGAGCAGGTTCGCGGTCAGGATTTCCTCGGCGTCGACCGTCACCGTGCCGGATTCGATCTTGGACAGGTCGAGAATGTCGCTGATCAGATTGAGCAGGTCGGTGCCGGCGCCGTGGATGGTGCGGGCGAATTCGACCTGCTTGGCCGAGAGGTTGCCGTCCGGATTGTCGGTGAGCTGCTGTCCCAGGATCAGGATCGAGTTCAGCGGTGTGCGCAGCTCGTGGCTCATATTGGCGAGGAATTCGGACTTGTACTTCGAGGTCAGCGCAAGCTCGGTCGCCTTTTCCTCCAGGGCGCGGCGGGCCTGCTCGATCTCCTGGTTCTTGCGTTCGACCTCGACGTTGCGCTCGGCGAGCTGCTGCGCCTTCTGCTCGAGCTGGTCGTTGGTCTGCTGCAATTCGCGCTGCTGGGTCTGCAGCTCGCCGGCGAGCTGCTGCGACTGCTTGAGCAGGCCTTCGGTCTGCATCGTCGCTTCGATCGAATTGAGCACGATGCCGATGGAGTCGGTGAGCTGTTCCAGGAACGTCATCTGCGACGTCGTGAAGGAGACGAGCGAGGCGAGCTCGATCACGGCCTTGACCTGGCCCTCGAACAGCACCGGCAGCACGACGAGGTTCTTCGGTGCGACGCGGAACAGCGCCGAGTTGATCGGCACCACGTCGGGCGGAATGTCGGCGACCACGCGCGGCCGCTTGTCGAGAGCGCATTGGCCGATCAGGCCGTCGCCGAACTGCAGCACGCGCTGATAGGGGTAGATGCCGTCGCTGGCGTAGGAGGCCAGCAGCAGGAGCTGCGGATTGTCCTCGTTCTCGACCTGGTAGATCACGCCGGTATGCGCATTCACCAGCGGCGACAGCTCGGTCAGCAGCAGCCGGCCGACCGTGGTGAGGTCGCGCTGGCCCTGGAGCATGTTGGTGAATTTGGCGAGGTTGGTCTTCAGCCAGTCCTGCTCGGTGTTCACGTCCGTCGTAAGACGGAGATTCGTGATCATCGTGTTGATGTTGTCCTTCAGTTCGGCCATTTCGCCGCGCGCATCGACCTGAATCGAGCGCGTCAGGTCGCCCTTGGTCACGGCGGTCGCGACCTCGGCAATGGCGCGCACCTGCGAAGTCAGGTTGGCGGCGAGCAGGTTGACGTTACCAGTGAGGTCCTTCCAGGTGCCGGCCGCGCTCGGCACGTTGGCTTGGCCGCCGAGCCGGCCTTCGACGCCGACCTCGCGCGCCACGCTGGTCACCTGATCGGCAAAGGTCGCGAGCGTCTCGGTCATGTTGTTGATGGTGTCGGCGAGCGCGGCGACTTCGCCCTTCGACTTCACGGTGAGCTGCTGCTTCAAGTCGCCGTCGGCAACCGCGGTCACCACTTTGACGATGCCGCGCACCTGTTCGGTCAGGTTCGCCGCCATGAAGTTCACGGTGTCGGTGAGGTCCTTCCAGGTGCCGGCGACGCCGGGCACCTGGGCCTGGCCGCCCAGCTTGCCTTCGGTGCCGACCTCGCGCGCCACGCGCGTCACTTCGCCGGCAAAGGCGTTGAGCTGGTCCACCATGGTGTTGATGGTGTTCTTCAGCTCGAGGATCTCGCCCTTCACGTCGACAGTGATCTTGCGCGAGAGGTCGCCGCGTGCCACCGCCGTGGTCACTTCGGCGATGTTGCGGACCTGTGTGGTGAGGTTCGCGGCCAGGAGGTTGACGTTGTCGGTGAGGTCCTTCCAGGTGCCGCCGACGCCCGGGACGACGGCCTGACCGCCGAGGCGGCCCTCGGTGCCGACCTCGCGCGCGACGCGCGTCACTTCGGCGGCGAAGGAGCGGAGCTGCTCGACCATGGTGTTCAAGGTGTCCTTGAGCAGCAGGATCTCGCCGCGCACGTCCACCGTGATCTTCTTCGACAAATCGCCGCCGGCAATCGCGGTCGCGACCTCGGCGATGTTGCGGACCTGGGCCGTGAGGTTCGAGGCCATGAAGTTGACGTTGTCGGTGAGGTCCTTCCAGGTGCCGGCGACGCCGGGCACCTCGGCCTGGCCGCCGAGCTTGCCTTCGGTGCCGACCTCGCGCGCCACGCGCGTCACTTCGCCGGCAAAGCCGTTGAGCTGGTCCACCATGGTGTTGATGGTGTTCTTGAGCTCGAGGATCTCGCCCTTCACGTCCACGGTGATTTTGCGCGACAAGTCGCCGCGCGCCACTGCGGTAGTCACTTCGGCGATGTTGCGGACTTGGGCGGTGAGATTGCCCGCCATCGAATTCACACTGTCGGTGAGGTCCTTCCAGGTGCCGGCGACGCCGGGCACGTTGGCCTGGCCGCCCAGGCGGCCTTCGGTGCCGACCTCGCGCGCCACGCGCGTCACCTCGCCCGCGAAGCGGTTGAGCTGGTCGACCATCGTGTTCAGCGTGTCCTTGAGCTGAAGGATCTCGCCGCGCACGTCCACGGTGATCTTGCGCGACAGGTCGCCGCCGGCGATCGCGGTCGCGACTTCCGCGATGTTGCGGACCTGGGCGGTGAGGTTGCCCGCCATCGAGTTCACGCTGTCGGTGAGGTCCTTCCAGGTGCCGGCGACGCCGGGCACGCCGGCCTGACCGCCGAGCTTGCCGTCGGTGCCGACCTCGCGGGCGACGCGCGTCACTTCGCCGGCGAAGGCGTTGAGCTGGTCCACCATCGTGTTCAGCGTTTCCTTCAGCTGAAGGATTTCGCCCGACACGTTCACCGTGATCTTCTTCGACAAATCGCCCTTTGCGACCGCGGTCGCGACCTCGGCGATGTTGCGGACCTGGCCGGTCAGGTTCGAGGCCATCGAGTTGACGCTGTCGGTGAGGTCCTTCCAGGTACCGCCGACGCCGCGCACGACGGCTTGGCCGCCGAGCTTGCCTTCGGTGCCGACCTCGCGCGCGACGCGCGTGACTTCGCCGGCGAAGGCGTTGAGCTGGTCCACCATGGTATTGATGGTGTCCTTCAGCTCCAGAATCTCGCCGCGCACGTCCACCGTGATCTTCTTCGACAAGTCGCCGCCAGCGACCGCGGTCGTCACCTCGGCGATGTTGCGGACCTGGGCGGTCAGGTTCGACGCCATCGAGTTGACGCTCTCCGTCAAGTCCTTCCAGGTGCCGGCGACGCCGAGCACGTTGGCCTGGCCGCCGAGCCGGCCCTCGGTGCCGACCTCGCGTGCCACGCGCGTCACTTCGCCGGCAAAGGCGTTGAGCTGGTCGACCATGGTGTTGAGCGTCTCCTTCAGCTGAAGGATTTCGCCCGAGACGTTCACCGTGATCTTCTTCGAGAGGTCGCCGCTCGCGATGGCCGTGGCGACGTCGGCGATGTTGCGGACCTGCGCGGTCAGGTTCGAGGCCATGAAGTTGACGTTGTCGGTGAGGTCCTTCCAGGTGCCGGCCACACCGGGCACCTGGGCCTGGCCGCCGAGCTTTCCTTCGGTGCCGACCTCGCGCGCCACACGCGTCACTTCCGAGGCGAAGGAGTTCAGCTGGTCCACCATGGTGTTGATGGTGTCCTTCAGCTCCAGGATTTCGCCGCGCACGTCCACCGTGATCTTGCGCGAGAGGTCGCCGCGCGCCACGGCGGTGGTGACGTTGGCGATGTTGCGCACCTGGGCGGTCAGGTTGCCGCACATCGCGTTGACCGAGTCCGTCAAGTCCTTCCAGGTGCCGGCGACGCCGGGCACGATGGCCTGGCCGCCGAGCTTGCCGTCGGTGCCGACCTCGCGCGCCACGCGCGTCACTTCGGAGGCGAAGGAGCGGAGCTGGTCCACCATCGTGTTGATGGCTTCCTTGAGCTGCAGGATCTCGCCGCGGACGTCCACCGTGATCTTCTTGGAGAGGTCGCCGTTGGCGACCGCGATCGTCACCTCGGCGATGTTGCGAACCTGGTTGGTCAGGTTGTTCGCCATCGAGTTGACGCTCTCGGTGAGGTCCTTCCAGACGCCGGTCACCTCGGGCACCTGGGCCTGGCCGCCGAGCTTTCCTTCGGTGCCGACCTCGCGCGCCACGCGCGTCACCTCGGAGGTGAACACGCCGAGCTGCTTGATCATGGTGTTGACGATGGTCGCCGACTGCAGGAACTCGCCGCGCAGCGGACGGCCGTCGACGTCGAGCTTGACGGTCTGGAGCAGGTCGCCTTGTGCGACGGCGGCGACCGCGCGCGTCACCTCGCGCGTCGGCCACAGCAAATCGTCGATCAGCGTGTTGACGGAGCCTTCCATGTCGGCCCAGGAGCCCGAGGCGAGGCCGAATTTCACGCGCTGCCGGGTCTTGCCTTCGCGGCCGACCACCTGGCCGACCAGCTCGAGCTGTTGCGCCATGCGCTGGTTGGCGGCGATGATTTCATTAAAAGTGTCGGCGATCTTGCCGTCGATGCCGAGATAGTCGCCGCTCATGCGCACGGAGAAATCGCCGCTCCGCATCGCCTGCAAGGCGAGCAGCAGTTCAGCCCGGGAATCCGGATCCGACATACCGTTGGCTTTTGGCTTTGGGACGCGACGACCGGACCGTGATGCAGCTCCGGGATCGAGGTCGCTCATACTGATTCCCCCGCAAGCCTCGGCCGAATCCAAGGCAGACGCAATTTGTCAAAATAGAGCGTCAGCCAAATTCGAAATCAAGCGCCAAGGTGTGACGCGAGGAATGGAACCTGCCTTGCTCAGCCCGACATTAATAACCGCAATGTGCCGAATTGGTTCCATGCGGCTCCGAGAATGGTTGCCGTCTGTCTGGGCGTCATGCGGGGGGAGGCGCCGGCCTCCTTCGGAACGGAGCTCGAGCCCCGCGGTTAGCCCGCGCAAAGAGGAGAACAAACATGAAAGCAGGACTTGCTGCGATCGTGGCCATGCTGTTCGCCGGGGCGGCCCTGGCGCAGGGCGGTGCGCCCAGCGGCCGCGGGGCAGTGACCGGCGACCCAGCCGCAAGCTCCGCCACCCCGAAGGCCGATACGCCGACCACGGGGGCCGCAACCAGATCGAACCCGAGCGGAAGCGGCACCTCCTCGTCGGGCGGCAAGGACGACAATGGCGACGCGGGCCGGGACAAGATGCCGGAGAGCGACCGCACCGTGCGTCCGCACAGCCAGCAGCATCATCCGAACGACAAGTAGGGCTACTTGTCGGCCATGGTGCGCTCGGCATCCTTGACCTGCGCGTGCAGCAGGGGGAGCTGCTCGCGCGCGAAGGCTGCGAGCGCGGCGTTGTCGGGCGCCTTCAGATAGCTTTCGAGCAGCTTGATGGCCGATTCGTATTCGGGAATCTGGGAGGCATAGAAGCTGCGGATGTAGGTCGGCCCGTCCGAAGCGTCGGGCTCGACCAGGCTGGCGCTGACGGACGTCGTCTTGCCAACGCGGGGCTCCGCGCCAATCGTCTCCTGAATCTGCTTCAGCGCCTTGTCGCGTTTGGCCGCTTCCTCGGCCCGCAAGGCGGCGAGGTTCTTGACCTCGGTGTTGCCCTTCAGATCGGTGCTCTCGAGCAGACCCTGCTGAAAGCGGCTGAAATCGTACAGGCCGCCGATGACGTCCGTTGCGTTCGGCGGACGGTCGAGCGGCTTGCGTTCGCCGGTGCTGTCGGCAAGCGCAACAGTGCTGATCAATGCCAATATGATGGCGACGAGAACTCGCATCGATATCAACCGCGGATGGCGGGCGAAGTTCCCGAACGTTACGATGCGGTAAGGGCATTGCGACCCCGGAGTTCCGTCCCCACGTCTTCCCGATGAAACAGTCTGACATCTTCAGGGACAATGCCGACAATTGCCTTCAGCTCGCTGAGCGCGCCGAGGGACAACCCGCACACAAGCGCTTTTCGCGCATGGCGGACGCCTGGACGGCGCTCGCCCACGAGCAGGACTGGCTGGATGGCGAGATCCCGCCCGTCGCGGCCCGTCCCCCTCAACATCGGAGCGCGTGAGGGCTCGCCTTTTCGTGAGGGCGCGTGTGAGACCGCTCACGGAATGCTTGCGACCAATCCAGGATGATCAGGGATAGTCAATCGCGTTGGTTTCGATTCCAGAAGGAGGTTTTGCGATGGCTCCACGTCTGGCTCTGCTTTCACTCATTCTCGCCTTTGGCGTCTCGGTCGCGTTTGCGACGGTGACGACGGTGCGTCAGGTGCATCTGGAAAAGACGCCCGCCATCCACGCGGCGCACAGCTAGCATAACGCCGGAACATTCGAGGCCGCAGTGCGTAACCGCTTCGAGACATCAGAAGAGGCGAAGGCACATCATGGCCCATTCCGACCACGGCATCGTCAAGGACAAGCGGGCGGAGGAGCAGCCGCGTGACAAGCAGCGCGCGCAATCCGTGCACAAGACCGATCCGCAAAACGCCGATGCGAAAGGCTCGCCATCGCGAGAGGCGACGCGCGATCCCAAGCTGAACGATAACAGCAAGACTCCGGGCTCCGGCATGACACCGGATGATTCCGGCGGCGCGCCGAGCGGCTAGACGTCGAGCTACTCGAGGAACGGCAGATTTCGCGCGAGGAACGAATCTTCGCGCGTGGCGTCGACAGGTTGCTTCCGGTTGTCATGCCCCCGGTGCGCCGGAAGCAATCTCCAAGGACGGCCCTGGCGCTCACCGTGCCCGGGCCGTTTGCTTGTGGAGGTCTCCCGGCTAGTCTTCGGCGCCGCTTTCGGGCTCTCCCTGCGTGTGCCCGTCGGGTCCGCGGCCGAACACGCCGAAGCTGCTCGACTTCACGCCGGCGGCTGCGTCCACGCTCGCGGCAGCCAGCCCGAACCTGAGAAGCTCGCGGACCGCCGCAGCCCGCGTCGGCATGCGATGTTTGAACCGGAAATCGTCAACGGCGGCCAACTCGTCCGGCGAGAGCATGACCTGAAGCCGCTCGGCGCGAAGATCGTTCATGGTCGTCACGCAAATGAGTAGATTGAGTAGGTTACTCAACAACCCAACTTGGGGAAAGTTCCACAAGAGGCGGTGGAGTCCCCAAATGAGTAAAAATAAGCAGTAAAATCAATGATTTAGCATTGAACAATGGCAGCGGTCGCGCATTCTCCTTGAGAGGGAGAAAAGCCATGACGGATGAAGTCAGGTTGCCCCGTAAGCTCTCCGAAGAGCCCGAAGCCGCCAAACCGGTGCGGCCGAGCCACCAGAAGGTCATCGAACAAGTCGAGCGCTGGGCCAACAGCCCTGGGCTGCAACCACCGAGGACGGAAGATGCGAAGACGGTCTGAGCCCCATACATTCGAACAACGTCTCACGGCGCAGAAGCTGCGGCTCGAGCACGAGCTGTCGGGCCTGCCGGACGGACGCCAGCGCGAGATTGTTCTTGCGCGTATCGACCAGCTTCAGACCGCAGCCGAGATGTACGGCTTTCTGATGCTACGGGGAGATGCCGCGGCCGTTCGCTGATGCCCCGATGCGCACGGTGCGAGCGGTGATGCGAAGCTTTCGTCTCAGCCACCACGCCGAGACCGAAACGGTCGCCCATGCCAGAATGGCGGCGACGAACGCGCCAATCGTGGTCGTCGAAACCACGACATAAAAGACGCTCGCGAATGCCGCGAGACCAATGCTTCCCAGGCCGGCACCTGCAGCGTCGAGCGCTGCGGCCTGTTGCCCGCGTCTGTCTCCGCTGAGGCCGGCCTTTTCCTTGGCGCGGCGCTCATGGCTTTCGATCAACGTCGCGCTGGCGCAGAAGATGGCGGGGAGTGCCAGGAAGAGCCCGCCGACGGAGACCCCGAAATAGCTGCCGAGGAGGCCTGCTGCGACCGTTGCAAGGCCGCCAAGCGCGAAACGCACCGCGTATTCGTACCAATGCGTTTGCTTAAGCGAAGATGTCGACAGTTTCACCGGCATCACGCGGCGCCTCCGAAACCGGCAAGCAAACCAAACGCGACGACGATCCAAACCGCAAATGCGAGGATCGTCGCCGGCAGCGCCCCGAGACGAAACCGCATCAGCAGATGGCAGACGGCGAGGCTGTAGCAGCCGAGGGCAACCGCGCCGTAGATCATCGTCCAGCTTTCGGCGGCGACATATTGCGGGCCGTGCTGGACGACGGCGATGCCGAGCGTGGCGAGGGCGACGGATGGTGCGGCACCGAGGAGCCCCGCAAAACTCTTCGGCCGGAGCATGTCGCCTGCGATCGCGAAGGCGGAGACGATCAAGCCGCCGGCAACGAAACGCATGACATATTCCATCATGACAAGCCTCGCGAAGCCGACGCTCGCTGCTGGCTTGACCTTCCCAGCGTGAACGGCCTGAACGATCGCTCGACGATGACGCCAAGGATAAAGCCCGCCACCACGTCGCTCGCCCAATGTGCGAGAAGCACGACGCGCGTCGATGACAAGGTGACGGCGAGCGTGCGTGCCAAGCGGCGCCAGATGGCCGGCAACAGGCCGGCGGCCGAGGCGAGGGCGCCCATATGCACGGCGTGACCGGAAGGAAACGCGTCTCGCGACCGTCCCGAGAAGGGGACGCCATGCCGGTGCCCTGTGACGGTCAATCGGTCAGGCCTGGTCTGATCGAACACGGATTTCAGAACATGCGGCAGTACGGCCGTTGCGAAGGAGACCATCAGGATGTGATTGGCAACGGGGCGATGCTGCGGATGGAGGCGGGTGTAAAGCCATCCGGCCGCCGCGAGCGCGAGCAGCACATGCTCGTCGGCGCCCCAAGTCAGTGCTTGCGCGGCGTGCTCGAGGCTTGAGGTCGTGTTGTCTGCGATCCCGTTCGCGATCGCCGTATCGATCCGGGTGGGTTTGACTGTTACGAGCGCCATCGGTCAGCCGGCGATGTTTCCTCCATGACAGTTTTGTAAAAGCTGGGAGACAAGGATGGTTCCTGAGCTTCGGGAGCTTCCGCCGCGAGGCCTGACTACGGCTGTCCGGATCCGCCGGCGGCGCCATATACCTGGCCAGTCGCATAGCTGGCGTCGGCGGCGGCAAGCTGCACATAGATCGAAGCGAGCTCGACCGGCTGGCCCGGACGGCCGAGCGGTGTCATGCCGCCGAATTTTTCCAGCTTCTCCATCGTGGCTCCGCCGGAGACCTGCAGCGGCGTCCAGATCGGCCCCGGCGCGACGCCGTTGACACGGATGCCCCTGGAAGCGAGCTGCTTGGCCAGCGACTTTACGTAGTTCATCGTCGCCGCCTTGGTCTGCGCATAGTCGTAGAGATCCGGCGAGGGATCATAAGCCTGCTCCGATGTCGTGCCGATGATGCAAGCGCCGGGTTTGAGATGAGGCAAGGCCGCCTTGATGATCCAGAACGGCGCGTAGATGTTGGTCTTCATGGTCGCGTCGAAATCCTCCGACGGGACGTCGAGGATGGAGGCGCGGGTCTGTTGCCGGGCCGCGTTGTTGACGACGATATCGAGGCCGCCGAGGCCTTGCACCGCCTGCTCGACCAGCCTGCCGCAGAAGGCTTCGTCCTTGAGGTCGCCGGGGACCGCAAGTCCGATGCGTCCTTCCTTCTTGATCAACGCGATCACTTCCTGGGCGTCGGGTTCTTCCGCCGGCAAGTAATTGATGGCGACGTCGGCGCCCTCGCGAGCGTAGGCAATCGCGGCGGCGCGGCCCATGCCGGAATCGCCGCCGGTGATCAGGGCCTTGCGGCCGGCTAGCCGGCCGGAGCCCTTGTAGCTGGTCTCGCCATGATCGGGCCGCGGCTCCATCTGGCCGGCGAGGCCTGGCCAAGGCTGCGACTGCTTCTTGAACGGCGGCTTCGGATAGCGGCTGACGGGATCGATCAAGGCGTGCTCGGCCATGGACGTCTCTCCTTTCGCTGCAGACGCCAGCGAAGCCGCCGCGAGCGTTGCGCTCGCGCCGTGCATGACGTGGCGGCGGGATAGTGAGGTTTGCTGGGATTCGACATGATGCTCTCCGCGGTGGCCAGGGCTCAATGCGCGGAGACGGTCGATGTTGCTAAGCGAAGGACGCCGGGCATGCCCGACGTCCTTCAGCAATGTGTTACTTGGTGGATTGGCCGACGCTCGGGGCCTTGCCGAGCTCCTTGGCCATGTCGAGATGGTGCTTGAGCGCCGGCAGCGTCTTGCCGGCCCAGTCCTTCAGCGCGGAATTGTCACCGCCCTTGGCGTAGCGCTCGAACAGCGACACCGCATCCTCATGGGCGCTGACCTGGTAGGAGTTGTAGTCCGAGCTGAAATCCTTGCCCGAGGCATTCTTGAGCTTGTCGAGCTTGCTCTGGTGCGAGCTGTCGAGCGCCGTCGGAAGCGTCGCCTCGACCTTCTTGTCGCCGACCAGGCCCTTGAGCTCGGTGCTGGTCTTGGTGTGATCGGTGATCATCTGCTGCGCGAAGCTCTTCTCCTGGGCGTTGCCCTTCTGCTCGGCGAGCTTGCTCGACTCGATCTCGAACATGTCGCTGATCGCGACCTCCTTGACGAAGTCGGCGGTCGAAGGTGCGACGCCGAGCGCCGAGTTGACGCCGGTCTTCTCGCCCAGCGACTGGGCGAGCGCGGGGCCTGCGAAGAGCACGCAAGCAAGGGCGATGACGGCACGTTTCATGTGTGGTCCCTCCAATTGGACGCGCGGCCGCTAGCCGCGCCATGTTGCGCCGATCAACACGCCTCGGGGGCCGTGGTTCCTAACGATCAATCCGTGGGATTGCGCCCGGTGCGCGGATTGATCGGATCGGTCGGCTTGCGTCGAAGCCGCTCGGGCAGAAACGGCTCGTCGGAGGCGGCCGTGGCGTCGGCCCGCACGTCGGCATGCCGCTGCGCGCGCTCATGCGCCGTCTTATTGTCGTTGATCTGCCGCTTCACATCGAGGCCGTGAACGGGATCGTTGACGCCGTGCTGGATGTCGCGGAAGTCGCTCATGGTTCACCTCATTGCTTTCCGGGCAGGATCGTTTCGAGCACCTGCCGTGCTGCTCCCTTGATCATCCCGCCTTCGTTCGGGTCGCCCTTCATCAGGGCGAGGGAGAAGTTCTTGGCCTGTTGCAGCGTGATATGCGGCGGCAGCGGCGGCACTTCGGGATCGGTCTTCACCTCGAGCACGACGGGCATCTCGCATCCAAGCGCCTGCTCCCAGGCAGAGCCGAGCAGGTCTGGGCTGTCGACGAAGATGCCGCGCAGGCCGATGAGCTCGGCGAAGCGGGAGTAGGAGACGTCGGGAATGCGCTGCGAGGCCCCGAATTTCGGGTCGCCGTTGATGATGCGCTGCTCCCATGTGACCTGGTTGAGGTCCTCGTTGTTGAAGACGCAGACGACGAGGCGCGGATCCTTCCAGCTGCGCCAATATTTCGCGGCGGTGATCAATTCCGCCATGTTGTTCATCTGCATCGCGCCGTCGCCGACGAGGGCAATCACCGGCCGATCCGGATGGGCATACTTTGCGGCGAGCGCATAGGGCACGGCGGCGCCCATCGAGGCGAGGCCGCCGGAGAGCGAGGCCGTCATGCCGCGCCGCATCTTGAGGTCGCGCGCGAACCAGTTGGCGCAAGAGCCGGAATCGCTGGTGACGATCGCACGCTCGGGCAGGCGCGGGGACAGTTCCCAGGCAACGAGCTGCGGATTGACCGGGGCTGCGGGCTGATGTGCCCTTCCGTCCAGCGTCTTCCACCATTTCGCCACGTTATCTTCGATTCCATGGCGCCAGGCGCCGTCGCTCCTGGGTTTCAATCGCGGCAGCAATGCGCGCAGTGTCTCGGCGGCGTCGCCGACGAGGCTGACCTCCATGGGAAAGCGGATCGACAGCATGCTGGCGTCGATGTCGATCTGCACGCCGCGCGCGGCGCCTTCCCTCGGCAGGAATTCGGCGTAAGGGAAGGCGGATCCGACCATCAGCAGCGTGTCGCACTCCATCATCATGTTGTAGCTGGGCTCGGTGCCGAGCAGGCCGATCGAGCCGGTGACCCATGGCAAATCGTCGGACAGCACGGCCTTGCCGAGCAGCGCCTTGGCACAGCCCGCCGACAGCCGGTCGGCGACGGCGATCACCTCGTCGGTGGCACCAAGCGCGCCGGCGCCGACGAGCATCGCAACCTTCTTGCCGGCATTGAGCACCTCCGCGGCGCGATCGAGGTCGGCCTCGCGCGGCGTGATGCTGGGTGCGCTGTAGCCGATGCCGGAATGCAGCGTGCCGTGGGCGTGGGGCGGGCTTTCGTAAGGTTCCTCCTGCAGGTCGTTGGGCAGGATGATCACGGTCGGGGTCCGCCGCGCCAGCGCGATCCGGACCGCGCGGTCGATCAGGTGCCGCACCTGCGCAGGCGAGGATGCCTGCATGACATAGGCGCCCGCGACGTCCTTGAACATCGAGAGAAGGTCGAGCTCCTGCTGGTAGTGCCCGCCCAGGGCATTGCGGGCCTGCTGGCCCACGATCGCCAGCACCGGCTGGTGATCGAGCAGTGCATCGTAGAGCCCGGTGACGAGATGCGAGGCGCCGGGTCCGGAGGTCGCGATGCAGACGCCGAGCTGGCCTGAGAATTTTGCGTAAGCGGTCGCCATGAACGCCGCCATCTCCTCGTGCCGGGCCTGCACGAAGCCGATCTCGCCGTCCTGCCCCTGGGCCCGGTTCATCGCGCCGAACACGCCGTTGATGCCGTCGCCGGGGTAACCGAAGATGTGGCGCACGCCCCATTGATGCAGACGCTGGACGATGAAGTCGGAGACGGTCTGGGACATCGCGCGAACCTTGGCTGAGTGGATGAGCTCAGAACGGCTGCTTCCCTGCGATGTTCCTGTCTCGTGCCTGGGAACACGGACCGGAACGATCGCTGCCCCCTCGCGGTTGATTCAGAAATGGCTGAGTGGAGAATGACGATGCTGAATCAGGGCGAACTGGACCGCGACGAAATGGGTCGGCTGATCGGAAGCGACAAGGTCGAGGGAACATCGGTCTTCGGAGCCGATCGAAACAAGATCGGCTCGATCGAACGGGTGATGATCGACAAGATCAGCGGCAAGGTCTCCTACGCGGTGCTTGGCTTCGGAGGATTCCTCGGCCTCGGCAATGATCATTATCCGCTGCCCTGGCAATCGTTGAAATACGACACCGAACTTGGCGGTTACATTACCGCGATCACCGCCAAGGAACTGGAAGGTGCTCCCAAATATAGCGAGCAGACCGAATGGAACTGGAGCGATGACGCTGCCGTTCGCGGTATCAATTCCTATTATGGCGTCCCGTTCGCGTAGCAGAAGGATCAACCAATGAGCAAGGAACGGCCCACCGACGATCCCCGTAATCAGAATGATTGGGGTTCGCACAGGCAAACGGACAAGCCCTGGAAGGGCAATCCGGAGAAGGAGCAGGGAACGGACGAGGTGAAGCCCGACCTCGAGAAATGGCATCGGACCAAGACGCACTGAACCAAACGATTTCGCGGAATAAATAGGAGCGCAGCAGGCACAATGCTGCGCTCTATTTTTGTTGGCAGCGCGATCACGAATGACGGCGGCGCGCTGGGTGTGCGGAACCATGTTGCGGCGCCGTGGTTAGGCCCGCGGCGCGCACGACCGGTGCAAATCGGCTTGGCGCCAGCTCAATCCCAAGAGAGGTTGTTGGCCGTGGATGCTCAGACACGGGAGCGTGGCCCGTCCGCGGAGCAGCCGCAGAGGGCGAAGGACGCTCCACCACCGAATCCCGATCCGCCGCGCGACGCCAAGGATCAGCCGGAGAAGCCAGCGCCGTCGCTGCGAGACCGGCTTCGCGAGCATTGGCTGCTCGCGACCGCCGGCGCCATCGTGCTGATCGCCGCGATCGTCGGCGGTCTGCTCTACTGGCTCGAGGTGCGCCATTACGAATCCACCGACGATGCGTTCGTCGCGGCGCGCAGCTTTTCGGTGGCATCGAAGGTCGGCGGCTATGTGACCGACATTCCCGTCACTGACAACCAGCATGTCAGTGACGGCGATCTTCTCGCCAAAATCGACGAGCGCGACTATCGCATCGCCATCGAGCAGGCGGGCGCGCAGGTCGCCGTCTCCAAGGCGAACATCGACAATGTCGAGGCGCAGATTGTTTCGCAAGAGGAGCAGATCAAGCAGGCCCAGGCGCAGCTCGAGCAGGCGCAGGCCCAGCTTCAATTCGCGCAGCAGGAGTTCAAGCGCGCGGAAGAGTTGGTCGAGAAGGGCGCCGGCACCGTGCAGCGCCAGCAACAGACCCGCTCTGATCTCCAGGCGCAGCAGGCCAACACCGAGCGCGCCAAGACGGCGGTGACGTCGGCGCAACTCGGCATCAAGACGCTGCAGGCCCAGCTCGAAGGCGCCAAGGCGCAGCTCGCGCAGTCGCAGGCGCAGCTCGACCAGGCGAAATTGAACCTGCAATACACCAGCGTCGTCGCGGCGCAGTCCGGCCGCGTCGTCAAGCTCTCGGGCGCCAAGGGCACGTTCGTCACCGCCGGCCAGAGCCTGATGATGTTCGTCCCCGACGAGGTCTGGATCGTCGCGAACTACAAGGAGACGCAGCTGAACGACATGCGTCCGGGCCAGCCGGTCGAGATTCGCATCGATGCCTATCCCGGTCGCAAGCTCACCGGCCATGTCGATTCCGTGCAGCCGGGCTCCGGCACCGCGTTCAGTCTTCTGCCGGCCGAGAACGCCACCGGCAACTACGTCAAGGTGGTGCAGCGCGTGCCGGTGAAGATCGTGGTCGACAACTGGCCGGCCGATCTGCCTGTCGGTCCCGGCATGTCGGTCGTGCCCTGGACCAGGGTGCGATGACGGACGCTGCGCAAGGCGGCGCGTCTGCGGGCGGCTGGTCGCCGGAACGTTCGGCGGCCGGCGGGCACAATCCCTATCTCATCGCCTTCGTGGTCTCGATCGCGACCTTCATGGAGGTGCTCGACACCACCATCGCCAATGTCGCGCTGCGTCACATCGCGGGCAGCCTCGCGGTCGGCATCGACGAGAGCACCTATGTCATCACCAGCTATCTGGTCGCGAACGCCATCGTGCTGTCGATCTCGGGCTGGCTGTCGACGGTGATCGGCCGCAAGCGCTTCTATATGATCTGCGTGGCGACCTTCACATTGTCCTCGTTGCTGTGCGGCTTCGCCTGGAATCTGCAGTCGCTGGTGCTGTTTCGCATTCTTCAGGGCCTCGGCGGCGGCGGCATGGCCACCAGCGAGCAGGCGATCCTCGCCGACTCCTTCCCGCCGCACAAGCGCGGCCAGGCCTTCGCGATCTACGGCGTCGCCGTCGTGGTCGCACCGGTGATCGGCCCGACACTCGGCGGCTGGATAACCGACACCTACACCTGGCACTGGGTGTTCCTGATCAACGTACCGATGGGTCTGTTGTCGCTGTTCCTGGTCGGGACGCTGGTCCGGGAGCCCTCAGGCGCGGAGGAGGAGAGGGAGAGGCTGCTCAGCAAGGGCCTGCGCGTCGACTATATTGGCTTCCTGCTCGTCGCGATCGGGCTCGGCTCGCTCGAGTTCGTGCTAGATGAAGGCCAGCGCAACGACTGGTTCGGCTCGAACATGATCATCATGTTCGCGCTGCTGGCCGCCGCCTGCCTGCTCGCGCTGATCCCGTGGGAGCTGACGCGCGAAGATCCCATCGTCGATTTGCGCCTGCTCGGCCGCCGCCAGTTCGCCGCTTGCTTCCTGGTGATGCTCGCTACCGGTGCCGTGCTGATCTCGACCACGCAGCTCCTGCCGCAACTGCTTCAGACCGAGCTGAACTACACGGCGATGCTGGCCGGCCTCGCGCTATCGCCGGGCGGCATTGCGACCCTGGTGCTGATGCCCGTGGTCGGCCGCCTCGTCAGCTCGGTGCAACCGAAATACCTCATCATGTTCGGCGCGGCGATCGTCGCGTTCTCAATGTGGCATCTCACGGGACTGACCGGCGACATCACCTACGGTTACGCGGCGCTGTCCCGCATCTTCCTTGCGCTCGGTCTGCCCTTCCTGTTCCTGCCGGTGACGACCGCGTCCTATGACGGCGTGCCACCGGACAAGACCAACCAGGCCTCGGCCCTGATCAACGTCGCCCGCAACATCGGGGGATCCATGGGCGTCGCGCTGGCGCAGACGGTGCTGGCGCAGCGCCAGCAATTCCACCAGAGCCGCCTGATCGAGCACGCCGCACCTTCCGATCTCGGCTATCAGCAGACCATCGATGCGATGACGCGCTACTTCCAGGCGCAGGGCTCCAATGCGAGCGATGCGGCATCGCAGGCGGTCGCCTGGGTCGGTCGCACCTTGCAGCAGCAGGTCGATCTGCTCGCCTATATCGACGTGTTCTGGACGCTTGCGATCGTCGCGGTGCTGATGATCCCGACGGCAGCCGTGCTGCGGCCGATCAAGCTCGGTGGGCCGGCGCGGGGGCATTGAGGAAGCCTTGCCTGCAATCTCAGAGAAAGGGTGACCGCGGCGCGAAAGTCCGGCTAGACTGCACCCAATCCAAGGCAGAATTCCGGGAGGTAGTTACGTGAAGACCGCGATCACCGAGCTGTTCGGCATCGAGCACCCCATCATCCAGGGCGGCATGCATTTCGTCGGCTTCGCCGAGCTGGCAGCAGCCGTTTCCAATGCCGGCGGGCTCGGCATCATCACCGGTCTCACGCAGAAGACGCCGGAGCTGCTCGCCAAGGAGATCGCGCGCTGCCGCGACATGACCGACAAGCCGTTCGGCGTCAACCTCACTTTCCTGCCGACCTTCGCGGCGCCGCCCTATCCGGAGTATATCGCGGCCATCGTCGAAGGCGGCATCAAGGCGGTGGAGACCGCAGGCCGCAGTCCGGAGCAGTACATGCCGGCGCTGAAGGCCGCCGGCATCAAGGTGATCCACAAATGCACCTCGGTCCGCCACGCGCTGAAGGCCGAGCGCATCGGCTGCGACGCCGTCAGCGTCGATGGCTTCGAGTGCGGTGGTCACCCCGGCGAGGACGACATTCCCAACATGATCCTGCTGCCGCGTGCGGCAGAGGAATTGAAGATTCCGTTCGTCGCCTCCGGCGGCATGGCGGACGGGCGCAGCCTGGTTGCGGCCTTGTCGCTGGGCGCGGCCGGCATGAACATGGGCACGCGCTTCATCGCCACCAAGGAGGCGCCGGTGCATCAGAACGTGAAGAACGCGCTGGTCGCGGCCACCGAGCTCGACACCCGCCTGATCATGCGCAGCTTGCGCAACACCGAGCGCGTGTTGAGGAACGCCAATGTCGATCGCCTCATCGAGATCGAGCGCGAGAAGGGCGACAAGCTCAAGATCGACGACATCCACGACCAGGTTGCGGGCGTCTACCCCAGGATCATGCTGGAAGGCCAGATGGACGCCGGCGCCTGGAGCTGCGGCATGGTCGCCGGGCTGATCCACGACATCCCCTCCTGCAAGGAACTCATCGATCGGATCATGGGGGAGGCGGAACAGATCATCCGCAGCCGTCTGATGGGGTTCCTGGATGGGACGGGGGCGACGCGAAAGGTCGCCTGACACCGGCAAACTTCTTAACCACGGCGGCACTTGGCCACTGGAATTCCAGGCGAAGCCTCCCAAATAAGGGTAAATTACCCTTTCAAAATCAATTTCAGGAGGCGTCCGTGGTCCTGAAAAGCGGTTCTTTTGCAATTGCCGTTGCCCTCGTGCTCGCATGGGGCGGCATCGCGCGCGCTGACGACTACAAGCCAAACGAATATCTCGGTCTCGATCTCTCCAGGGCCGTGCTGTCTCCAAAACGTCTCGGGCCTGAGACGCAATTTGCACCGGTCGCCCTCGAAGCGCGCGGCGGCAACGAGGCGCAGGCGCGCGCGGAGCCCGTCGACGTGCCGAAGAAGGTGGCCGCCGAACGCGTCCGTGCGGTCGAGCCGAAGGTCGCGCATGCGAGGCCCGCGCAGCCGCGCGGCGCAGCCCGCACCAAGCTTGCGCATCGTCACGGCAACCCGCTCGACGCGCAGGCGATGGACACCCGCATCCAGACCTGGCCCTGCCGCTCCGGCGGCATCTGCAACTGGAAGCACTGAACGGGGGGCACCCCGTCATCCCCGCGTCGCAAAACCGTAGGCGGGGAGTCAAGAAACCGTAAGCTGGAAGTTAAGGAGCGCAGGCACCTTCCGTCGCGATTCGACGAAGGTTTCCTGAATGGCAACGCTCCGCGCCTCGCGCGCATGGACCCGGCGGCAATTCCTGGTCCGTTCGACTTCAAGCCTGGCGGTTGCCTCGCTCGGCACGCTCGCGACACCCTATCTCAGCCGCGCCGCTGATCGGCCGCAAGTCGCAGGCGGCATCCAGTCGGGCGACGTCTGCGATGGATCCGCCGTCATCTGGGCGCGTGCCGACCGTCCCGCGCGAATGCACGTGGAGTGCTCGACCGTCGAGAGCTTCAAGACCATCATTGCGTCGGCTTCGCGCGACGCGCTGCCGGACGCGGATTGCACCGCGAAGCTGCAGCTCGACGACCTGCCGCCCGAACAGGACATGTTCTATCGCGTCCGCTTCGACGACATCGCAACCGGCCTTTGCGGCGAGAGCCGCATCGGCCATTTCCGCACCGCGCCGGCAGCAGGCCGGTCGATCTCGTTCGTGTGGTCCGGCGATGTCGGAGGGCAGGGCTGGGGCATCGACATCTCGCGCGGCGGCTATCGCAGCTATCGCACCATGCTTGACAACCGACCGGACTTCTTCATCCATTCCGGCGATCACATCTACGCCGACTGCACGATTCCTGCCGAGCAGAAACTGCCGAACGGCGAGACCTGGCGCAACCTCGTGACCGAGGAGAAGTCAGATGTGGCGCACACGCTGGCGCAGTTCCGCGGCAATTACAAATACAACCATCTCGATGAGCACTTCCGCGCCTTCCACGCGGAGGTGCCGATGTTCGCGCAATGGGACGACCACGAAGTCACCAACGACTGGTCACCGACCGGCAGCTACGATGACGCAGGCTTTGAGGATGACGGCACCCCGCGCCTCGTCGCACGCGCTAGCCGTGCCTTCTTCGACTTCATGCCGATCCGCGACATCGGCGTGCGGCAGGGCCGGGTCTATCGGAAGATCGCTTACGGCCCGCTGCTCGACATCTTCATGATCGACATGCGCAGCTATCGCGACGACCGTTGGAATAAGGGCAGCGACCATCGCGGCTGGATCCTTGGTGCCGAACAGCTCGCCTGGCTCAAGCGCGAGCTTGCCGCCTCGCGCGCGACCTGGAAGGTGATCGCGGCCGATTTGCCGCTCGGCCTGATCAGCCTGGACGCCGTCGCGCTCGGCGACGGGCCGCCCGATCGGCGCGAGCACGAGATCGCCGATCTTCTCGGCTCCATCAAGCGCGCCGGTGTGCGCAACATCGTCTGGCTCACCGCCGACATGCACTACACCGCCGGGCACTACTACGATCCGAACAAGGCGCAGTTCAGGGATTTCGAGCCGTTCTGGGAGTTCGTTTCGGGCCCGCTGCATGCCGGCACCTGGGGTCCCGCCGAGCTCGACAACACCTTTGGGCCCGTCGCGATGTACCAGAACGGCTGCAGCGCGGCGCAGGGCGATAATCTGGCACCGTGCTTCGGCCTGCAGTTCTTCGGCCGCGTCGACATCGACGGCCCGACCGGCGTGATGACCGTGACCTTGAAGGACGTCGACAACCGCAGCCTCTGGTCGGTCGACATCGCGCCGCAGCCACAGGCGCGACCTGCGGTGGTTGCGCAGCATTCGTGAGGGGCGGATAACCTCTCCGCGTCGTCATGGCCGGGACAAGCCCGGGCATGACGTCGAGGACGCATCGCGCATCCCCGCTCTAACCCGATCTTGATTGGCCGCAGGGCTGCTCCCGCGCTAGATTGGCTATTCCCGCCACCTCTTTTCCATCACCAAAGAGTCTGCTTCCAACGCCCTCACGGTGTGGTCGGCGGGATGCAATATGTCAGGAGCCTGTTCATGGACAATCTGAAGACACAGGGCATCAGCATGCCCAAGCTCGGCCTCGGCACCTTTCGCATGCAGGGAGATGCCTGCCGCGCCGCGGTCGAGAGCGCGCTGTCGATCGGCTATCGCCATATCGACACCGCCGAGATGTATGCCAATGAGGAGCCGATCGGATCAGCCATCGCCGCGTCCCGCCTGCCGCGCGCCGAGCTTCACGTCACGACGAAGGTCTGGCACGAGAACCTCAGTCCCGACGCGATCCGTCGTGCCTTCGATGCGAGCCTGAACAAGCTCCGGCTCGACCATGTCGATCTCTATCTCGTGCACTGGCCGTCGACGGCCGCGAACTGGGGCGCAGTGTTCGAGACCTTGATGAAGCTGAAGGAGGAGGGACGTACCCGCGCCATCGGCGTCGCTAATTTCACCACGGCGCTGCTCAAGATCGCGGTCGAGGACGTCAGGGCGCCGATCGCCTGCAACCAGGTCGAATATCACGCGATGCTCGATCAATCGAAGGTGCGCGCCTATCTCGCGGCGAAGTCGATCCCGCTCGTCGCTTATTGTCCGCTGGCGCAGGGGCGCATTGCATCGGAGCCGGTGCTGGCCGAGATTGGCGCCAGGCACAACGCGACCGCCGCGCAGGTGGCGCTGAAATGGCTGCTCGACCAGGACGGCGTCGCCGCGATCCCGAAAGCCTCGCGCCGCGAGAGCCAGCAGGCCAACCTCGATGCGCTGAAGATCACGCTCGACGATGCCGATCGCAAGAAGATCGCCGCGCTGCCGAAGGATCGCCGCTGCGTCAATCCGGGCTTCGCACCGGCGTGGGATTAGTTCGATCCTTGATGCGCAAAGAAATGGCCCCGTGAGGGGCCATTTCCATATGCGCTCTCAGTTAGTCCCAGTGGCGATGGCTGCGCTTGATCACCACGACCTTGTCGCGATGATGGCCGCGATGCCAGCCGTAATCGCGATGGCCGCGGAATTCGGCGCGGGCGCCGTAGGGACCGTGATGATGATGGTGATAACCGCCACGCTTGATCACGACCGTTTCCGCGCTTGCCAGCGTCGGCGCCGCGATCACGAGTGCACCCAGGGCCGCAACCACATAACCAAGCTTCTTCATGATGTCCTCCTCGAAATTCGAATGCACATCTAAACCGCGCATTGATGCGAACGTTCCGGGAGAATCGCAGGAGAATTCTGAACAGCTGTTCAGGTAGCTAGTCGCAACGCTGCTGCGTCGGCGTGGGCGCGCCGGTGGCGACGTATTTGCCGTCCTTGATCGTATATTCGCCGCGCTCGCTGCGATTGTAGATCGCGCGCAGGCTGCCGTCCTTGAGGAGTAGCAGCCCGAATTCTCGGGCCTGGTGCAGCGAGGGGAAGTACACCATCACATTGAGCAGGCCCTCGGCGTTGACCGTGGCCGACACCACCTCGTTCTCGTCCCTGGCCTCGCCGAAATTGCGCCGGTACATCACCCGGCCGTCCTTCCGGATCTCGTAGGTCAAGAGCGCGCCCTTGTCGCGGTCGGGCCGGGCCGCGCAGTCGACCGCCCATGAGCCGAGCAGGCCCCATTGCTCGACCGTCGCGGCCAGCGTCTCGGCGCTTGCAGTTGCGGTGACCGCCCCCCACAGCATCGCGGCCGCGATCCAGCGGCCCAAACCACGCGTCATGTCCTGAAAGAACCCCCGCCTCGAAGAATTCCAAAGTGTAGCATCCCGTCGGCTGCCGTCCATGGCGGCCGCCGATCGCTCGCGAATTTGATCCGCGTCAATGAAGCCGGACTTTTCCGGGGTAGGATGACGCTTCCCGAAGGCGAACCTGGATAGACCAATGCTGAATCAAGTCATGGATTTTGCGGGCGAAGTGCTGCCAGGGAGTTGTGCCGTGCCGCCTTATTCCGAGACCGAGTTTCTGACCGAGCTGGGCGATCGCCTGCGGTCCTCGCGCATGCGCTGCGACCTGTCGCGCCGCGAGCTGGCCCGCCGTTCCGGGATTTCCGAGCGCTATATCGCCCAGATCGAGGCCGGCAAGGGCAATGTCTCGATCGTCCTGCTGCTGCGCCTGGCCTCCGCAATCCACGGCAGTCAGCCGCAGGCGGCCTGACGCTTCGAGGGGACCGCCATGGGGCAGCTCGTACTCGCCGCCAAGGTCACCCACGTTCCATCATTGATGCTGTCGGAGCTACCGGGCAGCCCGCTCCGCGCCGCGCGCGAGCCGGCGGTCAGTTCCTTGCGCGAGCTGGGCCGGCGGGCGAAAGAACGCGGCGTCACCTGCTTCGTGGTGTTCGACACCCACTGGCTCTCCAATTTCGGTTACCACATCAATGCCAATGCGCGGCATCGCGGCTCGTTCACGAGCCACGAAGCGCCGCAGATGATCCAGGATCTGCGCTACGATCTGCCGGGCGACACGGGCCTGGCGAAAGCCATCGCTGAGAGGGCCGGGGACGCAGGCCTCAACGTGATCGCCCATGAGGTGGCGAGCCTCGGGCTCGAATACGGCACCGTCGTGCCGATGCACTACCTGAACCCGGACGGCTTTGCGAAGGTCGTCTCGGTGGCCTCGCCGCTCTTCACCTCGTTCGAGGAGAGCCGGATCCTCGGTGAAGCGACCCGCCGCGCGATCGACGAATCCGGTGAGCGGGTCGCGATCCTCGCCAGCGGCTCGCTCTCGCATCGGCTCTGGCCGAACAAGAAGCTGGGCCCCGAGGCGTGGACCTCGGTCGCCAGCGAGTTCAACCGCCAGGTCGATCTGCGCGTGCTCGAGCTGTGGCAGAGCCGTCGCTACCGCGAATTCCTCGACATGCTCCCGGACTACGCCACCAAGTGCAACGGCGAGGGCGGCATGGCCGACACCATCATGCTGTTCGCCGCGCTCGGCTGGTACGACTATCGCGGCGCCGCTGAACAGCTCTGCGACTACTTTCCCTCGTCCGGCTCCGGCCAGGTCAACGTGGAGTTTCACGTCGAGGCGTGAGGCTGCGGCCTCAGGCCCGCTTCTCCACATTGGCGCTGCGGGCGGGCACGCCGAATTCCTTGCGGCAGACCTCGGCCAGCACGGCGACGCCCTCGCGGATTTGCTGATGCGAGGGACTTGCAAAGCACAGCCGCAGCCGCGAGCTGGAATGGCTCTTGTTGGTCGACCATTCCGGGCCCGGATTGATCGAGACGCCGGCGGCGAGCGCGGCCTGATAGAGCTTCAACGTATCGACCTGATCCGGCAGCTTGACCCAGAGGAAGATGCCGCCCTTGGGCTCCTCGAACTCGGCGGCCGTGCCGAACTGCTCGTTCAGCGCTTCCATCAGCGTGTCGAGCTTGGTGCGCAGTGCTTTCGTCAGCGCCGGTACATGGCTTGCGAAATGCGGCTTGCAATAGGTCGCCAGCACCATCTGCTCCAGCGCGCCGGAGCCCGCATCCGTCTTCAGCGCCAGCATCCGCGACATCACCTCCCAGGGCGCCACGATGAAGCCGACGCGCAGCGCCGGCGCGATCGATTTGGAGAACGAGCCGATATGGATGACGCCGCCGCTCTCGCTCATCGCGTAGATCGCCGGCGGACGCTGCCCCGACCAGACGAGGTCGGCATAGCAATCGTCCTCGAAGATTGGCACACCATACTCGGTCGCGAGCCGCACCAGCTCGGCGCGGCGGCTCTCGGGCATGATGCTGCCGGTCGGATTCTGCACCGTCGGGATGGTGTAGATGTATTTGGGCCGGATGCCGCGGCTCTTCAGATCGGCCAGCGTCGCGGCCAGCAGGTCCATGCGCATGCCGTCCTTGTCGAGGGGGACGCCGACGACGTTGACGCCGAGCCGCGCCAGGCGGGTCAGAGAGCCCTGATAGCTGTCCTGCTCGAAGATCACGGTGTCGCCGCGGGTCAGCAGCGTCGCGTTGACGAGGTCGAGCGCCTGCAGTGAGCCGGAGACGATCAGGAGATCGTCGATGGTGCACGTGAGGCCGGCATCGCGCTTGAGCTTGGTCACAAGGAATTCGCGCAGGGGCAGGTAACCCTGCGGGCCATGCGCCAGCCCGTAAGTGGCGAGCGACCGGCCCTCGCGCCGCAGCACCGCGTTGGCCGCTTCGACCAATTCGTCGAGCGGGACCTGTTCGGAATCGTTGTTGCCGCCGACGAAGCTGTATTTGGCAAGGCCCGTCCAGCGACCAGAAGGGGCCGGCAGCCCTGCCGGAAACAGGGGGGCGAAGTCGAAGCTGGACGTCATGGGGGCGTTCCTCGTTTTGTTCTTGTTGAGCAGCCGGCGTTGCACCGGGCGCCTTGTTCTTTCCCGTCCGCCCCCGGGGCGGGCGGGCCTACTTCTTGCCGGCCGTCCGGGTCGGACGGCCCTGGCTGATGAAAGCGTAATGCGCATTGGCGACGCCGCCAACCATCAGCGCCTCGACCACGGGCTCGGCGATCTCGCCTGTCGCGGCCCAGTCGACCAGGAAATTGGCGCCGGTCCCGCCGCGCACGTCGTCGGTCGGAATGAAGATCGAGATCGTCGCCAGAGGCTTCAGGGCGACCTGTCCCTTCAGGTAGGTCTCGACCTGCTTGCCTGCGGTGTCGAAATAGGCGATGCGTTTGACTACCAGTGCTTGCGTCTCGGAGGCGTTGTGAACACTCAAGGTCACCGAGAAGTCGACGCGCAGCTTGCCCTGGCTCATCGCCACGCTGGAATAGGCGGGCACGTAGAACCCGCCGGAGACGGCGAGTTCCTGGTTCGGCATTGCGGTGAGGGAATCGGCAAAGTTCTGTTCAATATTGACCTTGGATTGTGCGGCGGCGGGCACGGCAAAGGCGAGAGAGCATAGCAGCATTGCTGCGAACGACGCTTCTCGCATGTGACGAATTGCTCGCTTGCCGCGCCGCAACCCGCCTCTAGGGTGCGGCAAAACGGACCAATTTGGTATGCACGAGCTCATTCGCGACATCACTCTCTGTATTCTGTTTGCCTGGATGCTGGGCCTGCTCGCCCATTTCTCACGGCAGCCGCTGATCCTGGCCTATCTTATCGCCGGCTTCTGCATAGGTCCATTCGGCACCGGCTGGGTCCACTCGCAGGAATCGATCGGCGTCATCTCCGAGCTCGGCCTGATCTTCATGCTGTTCATGATCGGGCTCGAGATCGACCTGAAGAAGATCGTGCGGGCGGGAAAGGTGATCCTGTTCGCGGCGGGCGGCCAGCTGCTCGGCGGCTGCCTGCTCGGGGTGCTGTTCTTCGTCGGCATCGGCCTGTCGCTCGGCGGCGGGCACTTCGATGCGGTCTATCTCTGCGTCGCCTGTGCGCTGTCGAGCACCGTGATCATCGTCAAGGTGCTCTACGAGAAGCGCGAGCTCGACACGCTGCCGGGGCGCATCACGCTCGGCGTGCTGGTGCTTCAGGACATCTTCGCCATCCTGTTCCTGGCGGTGCAGCCGAGTCTTGCCAATCTGCAGGCCAGCGTCATCCTGCTCTCGATCGGCCGCGTCGCGGTGCTGGTCACTGCTGCGCTCCTGGTCAGCCGCTACGTGCTGCCGCGACTGTTCCACCAGATCGCCCGGCGCCCCGAGCTGATCCTGCTCGGCGCGCTGGCCTGGTGCTTTCTCGTCGCCGAGACCGCTGAACGGCTGTCGCTGTCGCGCGAGATGGGCGCCCTGATCGCCGGCGTCTCGCTCTCGACCTTTCCCTACGCGCTCGACGTCACCGCCAAGGTCACCACGCTCCGCGACTTCTTCATCACCCTGTTTTTCGTCGCGCTCGGCATGACCATTCCCATCCCCGGCCTCTCCGTGATCGGACTGGCGCTGATGATCGCGGCTTTCACGGTGGTGAGCCGCATCGTCACCACCTTCACGCCGCTCTATCTGATGAAGCAGGGCCTGCGCGCCAGCCTGTTGCCGGCGCTGAATCTCGCGCAGATCTCCGAGTTCTCGCTGGTGGTTATCCAGACCGGCGTCAACGATCACCATATCGCAGCGCAGACAGCCAACGCCGCCTCCTTCGCCTTCGTGGTGCTGGCGGTGCTCTCGACCTTCGCGATGAGCCGGAGCGACGAGATCACCCGCTGGGCGATCGGCCCCCTGAAGCGGATCGGCCTTAGGGATCTCGACCATGGCAGCGGCCATGGCGAGGAGGGGCACGAGGGCGGGCACGGCGAGGCCCGCCGTATCGTCATCCTCGGGTTTTTCCGTGCGGCGAGCGCGCTGCTGGCCGAGATTGAACGGCAGGCGCCGGTGCTGCTCGAGCAGATCACGGTGGTCGACTTCAACCCCAATGTGTACCAGACCCTGCTTTCGCGCGGCCTGCACGTGATCTACGGCGATATCAGCAATGTCGATACGCTGCTCCATGCCGGCATCGGCAAGTCCGAGATGATCATCCTCAGCGTGCCGGATTCGCTGCTGAAGGGCGCCACCAACGAGAAGCTGGTCCGCCACGTCCGCGCGCTCAATCCGACCGCCCTGATCGTCGCCACCGCCGACTTGCTGGCCGATGTCGGCGCGCTCTACGAGGCCGGCGCCAGCTACGTCACCGTGACCCGGCTCAGCGATGCGCACGAGCTGTTCACGGTCATCGAGGCGGCCCAGGCTGGCCTTCTCGCCGACAAGCGCGCCGAGCTCGATCAGCGTCTCGGCGAGCGCCGCGAAGTGTTGCCCTGAGGGCGGCCGGCCGCCTTCCGCTCCGGCTGTCTGCGCCCATATCCCTGGTATCTTCGGTGCAAGCCGGGCCCCGGATGGTCCGCGACCCGGAATAAGCGGTTGCGTCCAGGACACTAGCGCCCCGCCCCAAGTCCGGCTAAGCCTCCCGCTCATAACCGATAGAGATTGGGACATGCCCGATAGCGTCCAGGAAGTTTTGCAGGCCTTTGCCCGGGGTGAGCTCGTGGTCGTCACCGACGACGAGGACCGCGAGGGCGAGGGCGATCTGATCGTCGCCGCCTCGCTCTGCACCGCCGAGAAGATGGCGTTCATCATCCGTCACACCTCCGGCATCGTCTGCGCGCCCGTGACCACCGAGGACGCTCGCCGCCTGCGGCTCGACCCGATGGTGGCCCATAACGATTCCGCGCACACCACCGCGTTCACGGTCTCGATCGACTACAAGCCCGATGGCGGCACCGGCATCTCCGCCGAGGAGCGCGCCTCCTGCTGCCGCGCGCTGGCCAATCCCAACGTCGGCGCCAACGATTTCGCCCGGCCCGGTCACATCTTCCCGCTGATCGCCAAGGACGGCGGCGTGCTCTTGCGCTCCGGCCATACGGAAGCCGCCGTCGATCTCTGCAAGCTTTCAGGGCTGCCGCCGGTCGGCGTCATCAGCGAGTTGATGAACGACGACGGCAGCGTGATGAAGGGCGAGCAGGTCGCCCGCTTCGCCGCCCAGCACAAGCTGAAGCACGTCACCATCGCGGACATGATCGCCTACCGCCAGGCGCGCGAGAAGCTGATCGAACGGGTCTCGACCTTCGTCACCGAAAGCCCGATCGGACCGTTGCAGGGCTATGCCTACCGCTCGCCGTTCGATTCCATCGCCCACGTCGCGTTCGTCTACAACGGCGTCGGTGACGGCAAGAACGTGCTGACGCGCTTCCACAAGCCGAACATCGTCAAGGACATCTTCACGGGCCACAAGCGCATGGCGGCGGTGCTCGAGCATTTCAAGAAATCGGGCCGTGGCGTGCTGGTCTATTTGCGCGATGGCGCGGCCGGCGTGCCGGTGTCGGCATTGCCGGACGAGACCGCAACGGAGGCCGACCGCAACCGGCAGTGGCGCGAGGTCGGCGTCGGCGCGCAGATCCTGCGCGATCTTGGCGTTACCTCGATCCGGCATCTCACCTCCTCGGTGCACGACTACAAGGGCCTGTCGGGCTTCGGCATCGAGATCGTCGCCAACGAGCAGCTCGAGAGCTGACACGTCGTGTCGTTCCGGGATGGCGCTGAAAGCGCCCCGGAATGACGAAACCAGGATGCAATTGCACTTGTTGCCGCGGCGCTTTACTTTGTCGGGCAAATTTTGACGGAACCAGACGAAAGGACGTTTCATGAGCGTGCGCCCTCAGGCCAAGGACAAGCCGGCTGCGGCTTCATTCCAGTGGGACGATCCGTTCCTGCTCGACGAGCAGCTCACCGAAGACGAGCGCATGGTGCGCGACACCGCCCGCGCCTACGCCCAAGACAAGCTGCTGCCGCGCGTCTCCAAGGCCTATCTCGAAGAGAAGACCGACCGCGAGATCTTCAACGAGATGGGCGAGCTTGGCCTGATCGGCATCACGCTGCCTGAGGAATATGGCTGCGCCAATGCGAGCTACGTGGCTTACGGCCTGGTCGCGCGCGAGATCGAGCGGGTCGATTCCGGCTACCGCTCGATGAATTCGGTGCAGTCCTCGCTGGTGATGTATCCGATCTACGCCTATGGCGACGAGAACCAGCGCAAGAAGTACCTGCCGAAGCTCGCCAGCGGCGAGTGGGTCGGCTGCTTCGGCCTGACCGAGCCTGACGCGGGCTCCGATCCGGCCGGCATGAAGACGCGTGCCGAGAAGGTCGCGGACGGCTATCGCCTCACCGGCAGCAAGATGTGGATCTCGAACGCGCCGATCGCCGACGTGTTCGTGGTCTGGGCCAAGTCGGCCGCGCACGACAACCAGATCCGCGGCTTCGTGCTGGAGAAGGGCATGAAGGGCCTCTCCGCCCCGAAGATCGGCGGCAAGCTGTCGCTTCGCGCCTCCATCACCGGCGAGGTCGTGATGGACGGCGTCGTGGTCCCCGAGGACGCGCTGCTGCCCAACGTCTCCGGCCTGAAGGGTCCCTTCGGCTGCCTCAACCGCGCCCGCTACGGCATCTCCTGGGGCGTGCTCGGCGCCGCCGAGGACTGCATGCATCGCGCCCGCCAGTACACCCTGGACCGCAAGCAATTCGGCAAGCCGCTCGCCGCGACCCAGCTGGTGCAGAAGAAGCTCGCCGACATGCAGACCGAGATCGCGCTGGGCCTCCAGGGCTCGCTTCGCGTCGGCCGCCTGATGGACGAGGGCAAGTTCGCCCCCGAGATGATCTCGATCATGAAGCGCAACAATTGCGGCAAGGCTCTCGACATCGCCCGCGTCGCACGCGACATGCATGGCGGCAACGGCATCTCGATCGAGTACCACGTGATGCGCCACGTCCATAACCTCGAGACGGTCAACACCTACGAGGGCACCCACGACGTCCACGCCCTGATCCTCGGACGTGCGATCACGGGCATTCAGGCGTTTTTCTGAGCTCGAGAGTCGAGGTAGGAAACTCTGACGTCATGGCCGGGCAAAGCGCGAAGCACGTCTTCGCGCTAGATGTCCCGGCCATCCACGTCTCAGGGCCACGCGAAGAACGCGGATGCCCGGCACAAGGCCGGGCATGACGAAGTCAGCAAGGTATGAGCAAGCCATGTCCGACAATGACGACGTCCCGTTCAACCGCAATTTTCCGCTGAAGCCCGGCATCGTCGAGGAAGTCCGGCCCGGCGTGCGCCGCGTGCTCTGCAACAATCCGAGCCCGTTCACCTTCACCGGCACGGTCAGCTACATCGTCGGCCGGGGCAATGTCGCGATCATCGATCCCGGCCCGGACGACGCGGCACATGCGGCTGCGCTGCTCGATGCCATCAGCGGCGAGACGGTGAGCCATATCTTCGTCACGCATACCCATCGCGACCATTCGCCGAACACCGCGCGGATCAAGCAGGTGACGGGCGCGCCGGTCTATGCCGAAGGCCCGCACCGCGCCTCGCGCCCGCGTTTCGAGAGCGAGAAGCACAATCCGGAATCCGGCTCCGATCGGGATTTCGTGCCCGACATCAAGATCGCAGATGGCGATGTCGTCGAAGGCGACGGCTGGCGGCTCGAGGCGGTGGCGACGCCGGGGCACACCGCCAATCATCTGGCCTTCGCCTGGCCGGAGCGAAAGTTCACTTTCGTCGGCGATCACGTGATGGGCTGGTCCACCTCGATCGTGGCGCCGCCCGACGGCTCCATGATCGACTACATGGACTCGCTCGACCGGCTCGCCGCGCGCGAGGAGGACCTCTATTTCTCCGGCCACGGCCCGGAGATTCCCGACGGCCGGCGCTTCGTGCGCTTCCTGATCCGCCACCGCAAGGCGCGCGAGGCCTCGATCCTGCACCGCCTCGCCAAGGGCGAGACCGACATCCCGACCATGGTCCGCGCAATCTATATCGGCATCGATCCCCGGCTGACAACGGCCGCCGGCTATTCGGTGCTGGCGCATCTGGAAGATTTGGTCGCCCGCGGCGTGGTGGCGACGGATGGCGATCCCGTGATCGGCGGGACGTATCGGATGGCTTGAGGGCGAATGGCGAATAGGGAGTAGCGAATAGGGTGGCGTCCACTCGCTATTCGCCACTTCCCATTCGCTACTTCTTCACCGTCTTTGCCGGTGCCTTCGGCGGCGTCACCGGCGTCTTCTTCACCGGCTTGAGCGCGTCGGCATCGGCGGCGGTGTTGAGATCGTCGATGAATTTCTTGACGCGCGCGGCGTTGCTGCCGAGATCGCTGTCGAAATTGCGCGAGGCCGAGCGGATATCGACGCGGGAATCATCGCCGTCCGCCACGAACCTGATCGAAACGTCCTCGCGGAAACCCATGATCGGCGTCCGCGCCACCGCCTCGATGCGGCCGATGCGGCGCGGCGGCTGCGGTGCACGCTCATCGATGACGATCCATTTGCGCTTGTTGACGAGTTGGAGCGCGATCGCATAGGCGCGGTCGACGGAAATCTCGAGCTCGACGGGCTCGATGTCCGGATAGAAGTGGCGCTGCTGCTCCGCCGAATAGAGGCCGGCATAGACCGCGGTGTTGGTGCCCTCGCCGGTGCGCAGGCGCGCTAAGGCCTCGAAACGCGGCGGGTCGATCGGGTCGGTGGTGATGTCGTAGATCGCCGGCAGCTTGCGATATTGCAAGGCCAGATAGGCGGGATAGGCGAGGATCGCTCCGTCGATCAGGAACGCGAGCAGGATGCGCGCCATGCCGCGCGAGCCGTTCTGCCAGATCGCGGCAAAGCCTAGGAGACCGAACAGGATCGAGAGGCCCGCGATCGCGAGCCCACCGAAGAAGGTCGCCAGCGCCGGCTTCGGCTCCAGGAAGTCGAAGCGGACGATGATGACCGACACCACCACCGCCACCACCGCGAACACGGCCAGATTGCGCGCCCAGCTCGCGAGGCTGGACACGGGCTCCGACTGATAGGGAGCGGAAAACCTGCGGGCCATCGAGTGAGCTCTGCCGGGGTTGGCGATGCCGGCCAGTGCGGCGCGACGATGCGCCGTTGAGACCACGGCGCGGGGGCAAATTCAAGGGAGACCGGACTGTTACGGCCCGGACGAACCGTCATTCCGGGTTCGATGCTTCGCATCGCCCCGGAATGACATTCGAACGATGGCCTTACGCCGCCGCGTTCGGGAAGCGATAATCCTTGAACTGGTCGCGTAGCGCCGTCTTCAGGATCTTGCCGGTGGCGGTGTGCGGAATACCTTCGACGAAGGCGACGTCGTCGGGCATCCACCATTTGGCGATCTTGCCGTCCATGTATTTCAGGATCTCCTCGCGCGTGGCCTGCTGGCCCTGCTTGAGCTGCACGATCAGGAGCGGCCGCTCGTCCCATTTGGGGTGGAACACGCCGATCACGGCGGCTTCCGCCACGGCGGGGTGACCGACCGCGAGGTTTTCGAGGTCGATCGAGGAGATCCATTCGCCGCCGGACTTGATCACGTCCTTGGAGCGGTCGGTGATCCGCATGTAGCCGTCCTCGTCGATGGTCGAGACGTCGCCGGTGTCGAAGAAGCCGTCCTCGTCGAGAATGTTGCTATCGACGCGGTAATAGGCCTTGGCGACGGCGGGGCCGGAGACCTTGAGGCGGCCGAAGGTCTTGCCGTCCCAGGGCAGCTCCTTGCCGGCATCGTCGGTGATCTTCATCTCGACCGCGAAGGGCGCATAGCCCTGCATCTGCAGCACGTCGAGCCGTGCATCGCCGGTGGCGTTCTGGAACGGCGGCTTCAGCGCCGCGACGCTGCCGATCGGGCTCATCTCGGTCATGCCCCAGGCGTGACGCACGTTCGAGCCCATGTCGAGGAAGGCCTTGATCATCGAGCGCGGCATCGCCGAGCCGCCGCAGATCACCATCTTCAGGTCCGGCAGCTTGAGATTGTTCGCGGACATGTGCTGGAGCAGCATCAGCCACACCGTCGGCACGCCGGCGGTGTGCGTCACCTTCTCGGTCGAGAGCAGTTCATAGACCGAGGCGCCGTCGAGCTTGGCGCCGGGCATGACCAGCTTGGTGCCCTGCGAAGGGGCCGAGAAGGCGATGCCCCAGCTGTTGGCATGGAACAGTGGAACCACCGGCAGCATTGTCTCGGACGCGCTCGTGCCGAGGGCGTCGACATTGTTGGCCATCAGCGCGTGCAGCACGTTGGAGCGATGCGAATACAGCACACCCTTGGGGTCGCCGGTGGTGCCGGAGGTGTAACACATCGCGGCTGCCGTGTTCTCGTCAAAGTCCTTCCATTTGAATTTGCCGTCCGCCTGCGCAATCCAGTCCTCGTAGGCGATCACGTTCTTCAGCGTGGTCTGCGGCATATGCGCCTTGTCGGTGAGCACCACGTAGCGCTCAACGCTCGGCAGCTTGTCGGCGATCTTCTCCAGGATCGGAACGAAGGTGATGTCGGTCATCACGATGCGGTCCTGCGCATGGTTGATGATCCAGGCAATCTGCTCGGGGAAAAGGCGGGGATTGACGGTATGGCAGATGGCGCCGATTCCCATGATGCCGTACCACACCTCGAGATGGCGCCAGGTGTTCCAGGCGATCGTTGCGACACGGTCACCGAGCTTGATGCCGTCGCGCTCCAGCATCTGCGAGACCTTCAGCGCGCGCTTGTGGATCTCGCCGTAAGTGGTGCGATGGATCGGTCCCTCGACCGAGCGTGTGACAACCTCCTGCTTGCCATGAATTTTGGCGGCGTGTTCGATGATCCGGTGGCAGAGCAGGGGCCAATCTTGCATCAAACCAAGCATTCCGACGTTCCTCCGAGAAGTCGCTGGGCGCGTTATCGCTCTCAGCGTAGGGCCAAAGATTGCCATGAGTTTTAGCCTGCCGGACTTTCGCCGCAAATGGTCTTGTCGCGGCTATATGTCCGCTGGCGCGGCAATGGTTACCGCTGCGCTGGGATTGTCGCTGGTGCTCACCGAGAGGGCGGAGGCACGAAAATCGACATCCCCGCTGGACATCTTCGGTATCGCCGCACCCCGGCCGCGTCCGGCGGTCCATGCCGCCAAGATCCCGCTTCCGAGACCGCGCCCCGAGGAGGCGCCCAAGGCCTCGGATGAGGCTCCGCCAGATGCCGAGGGCAAGCCTGCTTCTGCAGACAAGCCCGGCACCGACAAGCCTGCCGAGGCAGCGACGCCACCCCCAAAACCGGTCTCGGCCTGCCGTCTCGCGCTGACCGAGGAGATCGCGATCGCGCCCTCCATTCCGGATATCCGCGGCCCCGGCGCCTGCGGCGGCGAGGATCTGGTGCGGCTGGAGGCCGTCGTGCTGCCGGACAAGCGGAAGGTGGCGGTCAAGCCGGCGGCGATCCTTCGCTGCACCATGGCGACCGCGCTCGCCGATTGGCTGCGCAAGGACATGGTGCCGCTGGCCAACAGCCTCGGCACGACCATTGGCGAACTCGACAATTTCGACAGCTTCGAGTGCCGCGGCCGCAACCGCGTCGCCGGCGCAATGCTGTCGGAGCACGGCAAGGCCAACGCCATCGATGTCCGCGCCATCAAGCTGGCCAACGGGCAGTCGATCGGCCTCACCGACCGCACCATGTCCCGCGACGTGCGCGAGCGCGTGCTGCACTCGGTCTGCACGCGGTTTTCCACCGTGCTCGGTCCGGGCTCGGACTGGTACCACGAGGACCACATCCATCTCGATTTGGCGCAGCGGCGCAACGACTACCGGATCTGCCAGTGGAATGTCTGGGATCCCTTGCCCCAGGTCGCCCCGCTGCTGCCGGCGGAGCGTCCCGAGGAGGCGCCGCCACGCGAGATCGCCGCCAAGCCCGAGGCCAAGGAGAACGTCAAGGACGGAGCCGACGACGAGGCGGCCGAGAAGGCTCCCGCGCCTGCGGACAAGCCGGCAGCCGAGGGCAGCAAGTCCCGGCCGCACAAGTCGGCAACAAAAAAGCGCCGGTGAAACCGGCGCTTCTGATGTCAGGAGATCAGGGGGCGATCAGTAGCTGCCCGCCTGGCCGGTCTGGCTGCTGCCGAGCGCAAGCCGCGAATTGTAGGGCGAGTCGCCGTGCTTGGGCTCGAGCACCACGACGAGGGTGCCGACCTTGACGCGATCATAGAGGTCGATCGCATCCTCGTTGGTCAGGCGGATGCAGCCCGAGGAGATCGAGGCGCCGATATATTCCGGCTGGTTGGTGCCGTGGATGCGGAACAGCGTGTCCTTGCCGCCCGAATAGAGGTACATCGCGCGGGAGCCCATCGGATTGTCCGGACCCGGCGCGACATAGGTCGGCACGCCCAGGCGCGAGATCTCGCCGGGGGTCGGATGCCAGGCCGGCCATTCGGTCTTGCTGCCCACCTTGGCGATGCCCGACCAGGCCATGGCTTCTTCGCCGACGGTGATGCCGTAGCGGATCGCCTTGCCGCCATCCAGCACGTAGTAGAGATAATGGTTGTCGGAATCGACCACGATCGAGCCCGGCGTTTCCTTGCGGTGGTATTCGACGATGGCGCGGCGGAACGGCTCGGCAACCGCGGTGTTTTCGTACCGGACCTTGGCGAGCAGTTCCTTGTCCTTCGGCTTGAAGGCCTTGGTGTCGGTCGCCTCGTAACGCGTGGCCTGCATACAGCCCGACAGCATCAGGCCAGCGGCCAAAATCGCAAATTTAACTTTCAGCGACGACATGGTTTGGTTCCAATCAAAACAATACCGTGCGGAACGCCTGAGCTTAACGCCCAAGTTCCTCGACTCCGTTTAATCCCATTATCGTTGAAATCTGCCACAATTCCAGCACTGAAGCCCTTTTCCCGCGCTGCGAGAGCCTACCTGTGGCTTTTCTGCCGCAAATTTTGCGGCCGCGTGGAGGTTTTGGGGCGGGGAACGCCGGACTGTCGATTCCGTGCCACAGTTGGGCCATGGCACCGCCACAAATGCAAACGCTTCCTTAATGCAGTTGTCATCGTGAACTGGCCAGAATCGCGCTAAGGGCTGTCATTCTGTCGCAGATCCTCGGAGTCGTGCATGTTTTCGGTGTTTGTTCCCTCCGAGTCCGCGCTGAAGAAGGTTGTCGTTGAGAATCTCGCCGCGTTGCCCGAAAGCGCGGTCTGGATCGATCTCGTCAATCCGACCGGGGCCGAGGACAAGGCGGTAGAGCGGCTCGCGGGTGTCGCCATTCCGACCCGGGAGGACATGCAGGAGATCGAGATCTCCAGCCGCCTCTATATCGAGAATGGCGCGCGCTACATGACCGCGACGCTGATGTGCCACTCCGATACCGACATGCCCAGGACCACGGCGGTGACCTTCATCCTCGCCGATCATCGCCTGGTCACGGTGCGCTACGACCAGCCCAAGCCGTTTGCCCTGGTCGAGGCCAAGTTCGCCCGCTCCTGCGCGCCGTCCATCACCGGCGAGGCCGTGCTGATGGAGCTGCTGGACGCCGTCATCGACCGTTGCGCCGACATCCTGGAGCGATGCGGCGCCGAGATCGACCAGGTCAGCCACGACATCTTCGAGCCCGAGAGCGAGCGCCACGGGCAGGCCAAGAGATATTCCCAGATCCTGATCTCGATCGGCCGCAAGGGCGATTTGACCTCGAAGGTTCGCGAAAGCCTGGTCTCGATCGGCCGCGTCGTGACGTTCCTGTCCGCGGTGGTGGAGGGCGTGAAATGGTCAAAGGACATGCGCGAGCAGCTCAAGACCATGCAGCGTGACGTGGCATCACTGACCGACCACGCCTCCTATCTCTCCAACAAGATCACCTTCGTGCTCGACGCCATGCTCGGCGTCGTCAATCTCGAGCAGAACAACATCATCAAGCTGTTCTCGGTCATGGCCGTTGTCCTGATGCCGCCGACGCTGATCGCATCGATCTACGGCATGAACTTCAAGGTGATGCCGGAACTCGAATGGGTGCACGGCTATCCGATGGCGCTGGTGATGATGCTGATCGCCGCGATCGTCCCGTACTGGATATTCAAGTTCAAGAAGTGGCTCTGAACGCGTCGCGCTCTCGGAAAATAGTGACCGAGACCTTACGCCGGACGCAGAGACACGGCTCATCGTGTCGCAGAATAGATCGAGATTGAGGCGTCGCGGTGATGGGTGCACCGTGCCGCAATTCCTCCGGTAAAATTTGAGCGGTGGGCTGAACGTTTGCGCGAAACTTGTCTGCGATAAGCAGTGCGTAGCCGCGAGGAACAACCATGGTTGAGAAACACATAACGTCGCCCCGCAACGTCATCGATCTGGCGAACTATCGTCAGGCGATGACGATCGGCAAGGCGTCGTCGATGTCGGTGCGCATGTGCCGGCACTGTGGTGCTCCGCTGCTCGACGGTGAGAATGACGACGACTGCTCGACCGCATTCAGCTCGGCCGCTCCGCGGCCGCGCGACAGGTCACGTCGGATTCGAATCGATTGAGGAACGGAAGGTAAGGGCGATCCAGGTCTTGCGGCGGCGTTGTCTGGATCGCCTTGCTTCCTTCCTTCGTTATCTTTCAGGTCTGTCAGCTGTGACGCCTGATGGGCAGGTGCGCTAGCGGTCGACTGAACCGCTCATTCAGCCGAAACAGAGCCTGTGTCGGCTGCTGTCAACCAGCTCGCGCAAAAATATTCCACTTTACCGAAATTCGGTTTTGGCGTATGTGTCGCCCATCCCGGCTCACCAGGAGGGGCGATCTCGAGGTCGTCTTGATCGCGAGCCGGGCTTGCGGTGGACGCGGCAGCGTCGGCATGAGAGGTGCGGGCAGGGCGGGTAGTCCCTGTGAGCCCGTGGCCGCGTGCAGACGAACGGCGCTGTTCAATTCGTCTCGCCACGTTCTTTCGGTAACGTCGACTAGGCCGGGAGATAACGTGGTGACCAGCGAATGCGCGTACGGCAAAACCGTGTGGTCCTGGCCGTCGTTGCTACGGTCAAGCCTGTTCGAAGATGCGCGCGAGCCCAACCGGGTGGACGGCATCGTCAATTCGAACGGCGAGGGAGGCCAAAGGAAAGTTCGGCTCCCGGGAGAGCGCGGCATAAGCCGTCCGACCATCGCGCAGGGAAGGTCGAGTGTTCGGCCACACCTGTATGCTGCTGTGCGGTTCTTCCTGCGTGTGCTCTAGCGCAGCGGACCGCGGGTGCGTGCCAGCACCCGGCCTTCCCTGCGCCCTCTTGGCTTGAGGGTGGAGCGACGAAGCAAATCTCGGGCGAATTCAGCCGCGAGAACGCGAAGGCATGCCTGCAAGGCGACGAAGCAATCCGGAGTCTTTCCGCGGAAAGATTCCGGATTGCTTTGCTGTGCTCGCAATGACGAGAAGAACCTATACGTGCTGGCCGCCGTTGATGTGGATCTCCGCGCCGTTGACGTAGGAGCTGGTGTCCGTGCACAGCACGTAGATGATCTTGGCGACCTCGTCGGGGGTGCCGAGGCGGTGCATCGGGATCTGCTGCTCGACGATCTTCTCGGTGCCAGGCGACAGGATCGAGGTGTCGATCTCGCCCGGTGCGATGGCGTTGACGCGCACGCCGACGCGGCCGAAGTCGGACGCCATCTCACGCGTCAGCGAGGCGAGCGCGGCCTTCGAGGTGGCGTAGGCGGCGCCCGCGAACGGATGCACGCGCGAGCCGGCGATCGAGGTGACGTTCACGACCGATCCCTTGGCCGCCTTCAATTCCTCGATCAGTCCGCGCGCGATCATGATCGGCGCGAAGAAATTGACGTGGAAGACATGCGTCCAGGTATCGAGATCGGTGTCGACCGAGCCGAGCCGGGAGCCGCCGGGGCCCTTCGGCGAGATCGCGGCGTTGTTGACCAGCGCATGCAGCATGCCGCCTTCGAGCCGGTCGCGGATATCGGAGATCGCGCGGGTCGTGTCCGCGGGATTGCTGAGATCGACCTGGATGTGATCCTCAGGGCCGGCATCCCACGGACAATCCTCCGGGAACGGATGCCGCGAGCAGGTGATGACGCGCCACCCCGCCGAGGAAAAGCGGATCACGGTGGCGTGGCCGATGCCGCGGCTTGCTCCGGTCAGGAGCAGCGTGCGGCGCGGCGCATTGGACGAATGCGGCATGGACATCTTTCAGGTCGGCCCAAAGTCTTAAGGGTACATCCGCGTCTTGGACCACGGTTGGCCGGCCGCGTCACGGCGAAATTCGATGCGGTCGTGCAGGCGGAATGGGCGGTCGTGCCAGAACTCGATCCGCGCGGGCGTGATGCGCCAGCCGCTCCAGCCCGGCGGCCGCGGCACTTCGCCGATGACGTGTCTGGCCGCGACTTTCGCGATGGCTTGTTCGAAGGCGAAGCGGCTCTCCAGCTCCTGCGACTGCTTGCTCGCCCAGGCGCCGATCTGGGCCTGCTTGGGCCGGGTGGCGAAATAGGCGTCGGCCTCGGCCTCCGTCACCGGCGTCACGTTGCCGCGGATGCGGACCTGACGGCGCAGCGACTTCCAGTGAAAAAGTAAAGCGGCCTTAGGATTTGCGGCGAGTTCGCGGCCCTTCTGGCTTGCGATGTGGCTGTAGAAGACAAAACCCTCGGTATCGAAGCCTTTCATCAGCACCATGCGCACATCAGGCAGCCCGTCGGGGTCGACGGTTGCGAGCGCCATGGCGTTCGGATCGTTCGGCTCGCTCTCGATCGCCTCGTTCAGCCAGCTCTCGAACAGCGCAAATGGCTCGTCGGCGGCGGTGAAATCACCGGATGTTAAGGGTGTCTGGTGTTTCATCGAGGTCGTGTCGGTCATGTCTGGAGTCCGAGTTGCGTCCCGCGGCCCAAAACGCGTTGTCGTCCGCTACCGCCCTATATAGGGCATGGGGACGCGTTGGCCTATCGGCGATCCGACCCACAGGCCTCGTCATGACGATCATTCTGATCGGACTCGGTACCGGGGGATGCAGCTTTTCCCGCAAGGACCAGAGCGCCTACGCCAAGGCCGACGACAGCGACCTCACCGGCTCGATCGCGCGACCGGCGAAGGAGGCCCCGCCGACCGAGACCGATCTCGCCTTCGCCCGCAACGCCGCCTCCGACGTCCTCAGCAAGGGCGACAAGGATTCCAGTCAGCATTGGGAGAATCCGGAGACCGGGGCGCGCGGCTCGGTGACGCCGATCGCGCAATCCTATGCCGCCGAGGACGGCCGCAAATGCCGCGATTTCCTGGCGAGCTATGTCAACGGGGCGACCGAAAGCTGGCTCCAGGGCGCCGGCTGCCAAAGCACCCGTGGCCGTTGGGAGATTCATACGCTAAAGCCGTGGCGGAGCTAGGATTCGGTCGGCAAGCCTAGTTGCAAAAATGCCACTCCGCCCCCACATGGATCGCAGGTGGGGCGGGGAGCCCTTTGAACAATTCGATTTCTTGAAGGAGACGTGACGGATGCGCGACCCCTATGAGGTCTTGGGGGTGCCGCGGAGCGCTAGCGCTGCCGCGATCAAGAGCGCCTATCGCAAGCTTGCCAAGAAGCACCATCCCGACAGCAACAAGGACGACCCCAAAGCCGCCGAGCGCTTCTCCGAGATCAACTCGGCGAACGAGATCATCGGCGACGAGGACAAGCGCAAGCAGTTCGACCGCGGCGAGATCGACGCCGAGGGCAAGCCGCGCTTCCAGGGGTTTCCGGGCGGTGGCGGGCCTCGTGGCCGCGCCGGTCCCGGCGGCTTCGAAAGCTATTCGTTCCGCTCCGGCGGCGGCCCTGGCCAGGGCGGCGGCGCCTTCGAGGATATCCTCAACAGCATGTTCGGCGGCGGGATGCGCGGCGCCCGTCCCGGGGCCGGCGGTGGAGCCCAGTTCGAATTCGACACCGGCGGCGTCGGGCTCGATCTCGACGTCAACGTTGCCATGTCCGTCTCGCTGGAAGAGTCGGTCAAGGGCGGCGAGAAACGCGTCCGGCTGCCGACGGGCAAGGAGCTCAACGTCAAGATTCCCGCCGGCGTCACCGAGGGCCAGCAGATCCGGCTCCGGGGGCAAGGCGAGTCCGCGCAAGGCCATCCGCCCGGCGATCTCCTGATCACCATCAACATTGCCCCGCACCCGTTCTTCAAGGTCGAGGGCGCCGACCTCAGGATCGACCTGCCGGTCACGCTCTACGAGGCCGTGCTCGGGGCCAAGGTCCGCGTGCCTACCCTCGGCAACGCCGTGGAGCTTTCGGTACCGAAAAACACCTCCAGCGGCCGGACCTTCCGCCTCAAGGGCAAGGGCCTGCCAAAATCCGGTGGAACCGGGGATCTCTTCGTCACCGTCAGGATTATGCTACCGGACGGGAACGACGCCGAGCTTGAAGCATTGATGGAGAAGTGGCGGGACCAACACCCCTACAATCCACGTAGCGGGCTTGGTTAGGCGATTCGAACTGAAGGGGTTCTCCTAAAGGCCTAGGGCATCGTCCGGGAGATGATGCTCATCATATGCCTGAGGCGTGGTAGCGCTTCACGAATTCGACGTGTCGGCTGTCCGGCGGGGCAGCCGATAAAAAGGTGCGGCCTCGAGAGGGGGACCAGCGCGGTACCAAAAACCCCAATCGAGGCCGCCCGCGTCGATCGGCGGATCGAACGCTGCTCATTTTCGCGTGATCATCCGGTGCGATAATGAGACGCGCCGATGTCTTCATTCCAAATTTTCAATGTCGGAATCTGGGCACTGCGGTGCAGCAGTCTCTCAGGTGCCGTTTTTCTCGGCCTGATCATAGACCGCCTGCGCCACCTTGGTCAGCCGGTCGCGATCACCGCCCCCGCTGACGACGTAGCCGACGCCGCGCTCGGCCCAGAACAGCGCGCCGTCCTTGTCCGTTTTGGCGTAGCGCATTTGCGTTGCACCATTCTCGGTCTTGGCCGTGTAGATGGTGTAGCGCTCGCCCGAGGCACCTTCATACATCAGGAACGAGGCCGGACCGCTTGGCCCCGGCAAAAGCCGGCCGCCGACGAGCTTCAGCCCGCTGGCCTCCAGGTTCGGCGCGAACACGGTCCAGCCGCAGCGCCGGGTCAGCCAGGCCTGGAGGTGGTCGCGCTCATTGCCGCCGACCTCGACGGGGTGGCGGACCTCGACGACATAGAGACGGTGTGCGTCGAGCGCGTCCGCGGTAAAGCTCTGGAAGGTCGAGGGCGCGCTGGCGGCGCCGTGTGCGACCCAGCCGGCCGTGCCGCCGGCGACGAAAGCAACCAGCACAGCCGCGGCGGCGCCATAGAGCCATTGCCGCGGGCGGCGTTCCAGCCGCTCGAGCTCCAGCCGCGCCGGCACCGGCTCCTGGGCAATGGAATCGTAGCGGGCGTGCAGCATCTCCGCCATCGCGCGCCAGGACTGCACGCGCTCGGCCTCTTCAGGATGGGCGGCAAGCCAGGCCTCGACGTCGGCGCGGCGCTCGGCCGGCAGCTCGCCGTCGACATAGGCGTGCAGTTCGTCCTCGGTCACTGGGATCTTGCGCTCGTTCATTTCGATCGTCTCTGGCTCTGTGGCCCTGAATGTCGTTCAAAGTTCAACTTCGCGTCGCTCATCGGCATGCTGCCGGCGGACAATACGCGATGCATCAATCCTGCCATCATTTCACCCGCCGCAGTGCCGGGCGCTCGCCTTCCAGCGAGGCCTTGACGTGGGCGCGGGCGCGGGCGAGGCGCGACATCACGGTGCCGATCGGCACACCCTGGATGTCGGCGACCTCGCGGTAGCTCATGCCTTCCAGCATGACCAGCAGCAACACCGAGCGTTGCTCCTCGACGAGCGTCGCCAGCGCCCTCTCGATGTCGCGGCCTTCGGCTTCGGTGCCGCTGGCATCCGGGTTGTTGTCCGTCAGCTGCATGAACTGCGGACGCCTTGCCAGCGAGCGCCGCCGATTCTTGTTGAGGTTGGTCAGGATCGTGTAGAGCCAGCTCCTGACGTCGCCCCCGAGAAACAATCGCTCCGAGCGCAGGGCCCGCACCAGCGTGTCCTGCACCAGATCGTCGGCTGCGTCCGCGTCGCGCGTGAGCGCGCGGGCGTAGCGGCGCAACGCCGGGATCATGGCTTCCACACTCTGGCGAAACGCACTCATTGCGGTCTTGACGTCCTGGTGTCAGGCGCGAGCGCCCATAGCGATCATAACACCCGAATGGAACGGCTATTCCGCCGCTCTAAACAGCGTTAACACGGCGTATTAGGGCTGTACCGCAGGGGAGGGCTGGTGTACCTCCAGACCTCACCAAGAGTTCGACGGGACGTTCAAAAATGGCGCAGAATTCAGGTCTGATGCAGGGAAAGCGCGGGGTGATCCTCGGTCTTGCCAACAACCGCTCGATCGCCTGGGGCATCGCCAAGGCATGCCACGCCGCCGGCGCCGAGCTCGCCTTCACCTATCAGGGCGATGCGCTGAAGAAGCGCGTCGAGCCGCTCGCCGCCGAGATCGGTGGTCTCGTGCTCGGCCATTGCGACGTCACCGATGCTGCGACCATCGATGCCGCGTTCGCGGTGCTGAAGGAGAAGTGGGGCAAGATCGACTTCCTGGTGCACGCGATCGCCTATGGCGAGCAGCTCGAGGGCCGCTACGTCGACACCACGGCGGAGAATTTTTCCAAGTCGATGCTGATCTCCTGCTACTCGTTCACGGCCGTGGCGCAGCGCGCCGAGAAGCTGATGACGGATGGCGGTTCGATGATCACGCTCTCCTATTACGGTGCCGAGAAGTGGATGCCGCATTACAACGTGATGGGCGTGGCCAAGGCGGCGCTGGAGGCTAGCGTACGCTATCTCGCCGCCGATCTCGGCGAGAAGAACATTCGCGTCAACGCGATCTCGGCCGGTCCCATCAAGACCCTCGCGGCATCCGGCATCGGCGACTTCCGCTATATCCTGAAGTGGAACGAGACCAACGCGCCGATGCGGCGCAACGTTTCGACGGAAGACGTCGGCGGCAGCGCGTTGTATCTGCTCTCCGACCTCTCGCGCGGCGTCACCGGCGAGGTGCATCACGTCGATTCCGGCTATCACGTGCTGGGCATGAAGCGGCCCGATGCCCCGGACATTTCGTTCGGCGGCAAGGACTAGTTTCAAATCCGGAATGGCCGTGCCCACGATCTACTATCTTCGCCACGGCGAGACCGAGTGGAATGCGCTCGGCAGGCTTCAGGGCACCAAGGACATCCCGCTGAACGCGCGCGGGCGCGATCAAGCCATCCAGGCCGGCAGCATCCTCGCCGATTTGTTCAAGCGCGAGGGGCGCGACAAGGCGGCGCTGCCTTACGTGTCGAGCCCGCTCGGCCGTGCGCGCCAGACCATGGAGCTCGCGCGCGGCAAGCTCGAACTACCGGTTGCCGACTATGCGCTCGATGATCGGCTGCGCGAGATCGGCTACGGCAGCTGGGAAGGGCTGACGCTGGCCGAGAGCGAGGCGAAAGATCCTGACATTTACGCAAGGCGCCTCGCCGACAAATGGACGGTGGGTCCGGCGGGCGGGGAGACCTATGCCGACGTCCAAATCCGCGTGCGCGCCTGGTACGATCAGCTCCAGGCCGACACCGTCGCGGTCGCCCATGGCGGCACCTGCCGGGCCCTGATGGTGTCGCTTGGGCTGGAGACACCAGCCAGCGCCGCCGAGCTCTATATCCAGCAGGGCGCCGTCTACGTGTTCCGCGAGGGACGGCTGGAGAAGTTCAGTTAGGCCACCATCGTCATTCCGGGGCGGTGCGAAGCACCGAACCCGGAATCTCGAGATTCCCCGGTGCGCAATTGCGCACCTGCGGTCTGGTCCTTCGGACCATCCTGGAATGAAGGAACGGGGTTGAACGCCGTGTTCCGCGGCGCTACCACAAGTCAGAACTGACTTACGAACCACCGAGCAGCGATGTCCTTCAACACCTTCGGCCACATGTTCCGCGTCACCACCTTCGGCGAAAGCCATGGGGTGGCTATCGGCTGCGTGGTCGACGGCTGTCCGCCCATGATCCCGCTCACCGAGGCCGACATCCAGGGCGACCTCGATCGCCGCCGGCCCGGTCAATCGCGCTTCACCACCCAGCGCCAGGAGCCGGACCAGGTCAAAATCCTCTCCGGCGTGATGGCGCATCCGGAGACCGGCGTGCAGGTGACGACGGGCACGCCGATCGGGCTCCTGATCGAGAACACCGACCAGCGCTCGAAGGACTATTCCGAGATCAAGGACAAGTTTCGCCCCGGGCACGCCGACTTCACCTATGAAGCCAAATACGGCCTGCGCGATTATCGCGGCGGCGGCCGCTCGTCCGCGCGCGAGACCGCGACGCGCGTCGCGGCCGGTGCGATCGCGCGAAAAGTGCTGCCCGACGTCCGCGTGCGGGGCGCTCTGGTGCAGATGGGCCCGCACAAGATCGACCGCGCCAAGTGGGACTGGGACGAGATCGCAAGGAATCCGTTCTTCTGCCCGGACAAGGACAAGGCCGCGTTTTTCGAGACCTATCTCGACGGCATCCGCAAGAGCGGCTCCTCGATCGGCGCGGTGATCGAAATCGTCGCCGAAGGCGTGCCCGCCGGACTGGGCGCGCCGATCTACGCCAAGCTCGATTCCGATCTGGCGGGGGCGATGATGACCATCAACGCGGTGAAGGGCGTCGAGATCGGCGCCGGCTTTGGCGCGGCCGAGCTCACCGGCGAGGAGAATGCCGACGAGATGCGCACCGGCAATGACGGTACGCGCTTCCTGTCCAACCATGCCGGCGGCGTGCTGGGCGGGATCTCCACGGGGCAGCCGGTGGTGGTGCGTTTCGCGGTGAAGCCGACCTCCTCGATCCTGCAGCCCCGCCGGACTGTCGATCGCCAGGGCGCAGACACCGAAATCTTCACGAAGGGCCGCCATGACCCCTGCGTCGGCATCCGCGCCGTTCCCGTCGGCGAGGCCATGATGGCGTGCGTGCTGGCCGACCACTTTCTGCGCGACCGCGGGCAGGTGGGGCGCTAGCGCCGAGTAGGGCGTCGCGCCGCGGTACTACCCACCGCGCAGCTTGACGATCCCGCAACTTCGTCAGCAAATGCGGGCATGCAAAGCTCCGAGCTCCAGCGCGTCTCTAACTGGCTGATCGACGGCGCTTGGGCAGCTCAGGAGTCGACCGTAGGGATTGCCGATTTCTGCGAACATCTCGTCGCGGCCGGCCTGCCGCTGACGCGTTTCGGCATTTTCATCCGTACGCTGCATCCCGAAGTCTTCGGCCGCAACTTCATCTGGCGGCAGGGGGAGGAGGTCGAAGTCGGCACCGTCGATTTCGACATCCTGGACACCCCCGAATTCGCCCGCAGTCCGCTCCGCATCGTCTTCGAGCAGGGCATCGAGGTCAGGGGACGCGCAAGCGATCCCCACAGCACGCGGTTTCCGTTCGTCAACGACATGCGGGCCGAAGGCGCGACCGACTACGTCGCGGTGCCGATGCCGTTTCTCGACGGCTCGGTCCATGCCACGAGCTGGGTGACACGGCATCCGGGCGGCTTCAGCGATGACCATATCGCGGCGATCCGGTCCATCGTGACGCCGCTGGCGCGCGTCAGCGAGATCATCACCCTGCGCCGTACCGCCGAGATGCTGCTCGACACCTATGTGGGCAACCGCGCCGGCGCGCGCATCCTCGGCGGCCAGATCCGCCGTGGCCATAACGACACGATGCAGGCCGCGATCTGGCTCTCGGACCTGCGCGGCTTCACCGCGCTCTCGGACCGGCTGCCCGCCGAGACCGTCGTCGAGATCCTCAACCACTATTTCGATTGCCAGGTCACCGCGATCCGTGGCCATGGCGGCGAGGTACTGAAATTCATGGGCGACGGCCTGCTCGCGGTGTTTCCGATCGACGAATATGTCGGCGACGCCGCTCATGTCTGCGCGCGCGTGCTGGAAGCGGCGCGCGAATCCCGCGCCAGCGTCGAGGCGCTGGCCTTTCCAGTCGGCGACGCCGTCGAGCGCTTCCGCTTCGGTGTCGCGCTGCATGTCGGCAACATCCTCTACGGCAATATCGGCGGCGGCAACCGCCTCGACTTCACCTGCATCGGCCCCGCGGTGAACCTTGCCGCAAGGCTTGAGAAGATCACGGGTCGGCTGGGGCGGACCGTCGTCGCCTCGGAAGGTTTTGCCAATGTCTGCCGGCACGACTGGCACGAGCTCGGCGAATTTCCGATTGCCGGGTTCTCCAAGGCGCAGCGCGTGTACGGGCTGGCGGAAGAGACGCCGGCGCTGGTCGATTGAGCCGCTATTCCTCCGGCTCGGTCGTGAACAGCAGTGGATAGCCCTTGGCGCGGCCGGCGTCGGTGGCGCGGGTCGCCTTGGTCTCGGCGACGTCCTTGGTGAATACGGCGACGACGCAGGCCCCTAGCTTGTGGGCGGTGATCATGACCTTAAAGGCCTGATCCTCCGTCATGCGGAATTCGGCCTTCAGCACCATGGTGACGAATTCGCGCGGCGTGTAGTCATCGTTGATCAGGATGACCTTGTGCAGCTTCGGCCGCTCGACCTTGGTCTTCGTCCTGGTTTTCGGCTTGGTAACGGTGTCGTTCATTCCGCCTCCTGGAATCGGCGGGCTCGGTTCCAGCCGCGGCGATCAGCTCGCAGCCTTCTCACCATATTGCAGGACCTGCACCTTCTCCAAGGTGATCAGCCCGCTCGACATCATGCCATCCAGGATGGGCAGGAATGCGTTGATGTTGTCCTCGCTGTCGACGATCTCGATCAGCAGCGGCAAATCTTCCGAAAGCCGCAGGATCTTCGAGGTGTGCAGCCGGCTCGATTTGCCGAAGCCCATGGGCCCGCGCAGCACGGTGGCGCCGGCAAGGTGCCGCTCGCGCGCCGTCATCACGATCGCTTCATAGAGCGGTTTGCCCTCGAAATGATCGCTCTCGCCGATGAAAATCCGGAGCGAAACTGCCTGATTGGGAATTTGCATGGTCAGCTCCTTGTCAAGCGGTTGTAGCGGCTCGCCATGATATGGCCGCTCCATACCGACACCAGCCAGCAGATCACGGAAGCGGCGATGTAGGCGAGCGCCGTGTATTTCATGCCGCCATGGAGCAGGCGGAAGGTCTCCAGGCTGAAAGTCGAAAAGGTGGTGTAGCCGCCGCAGAACCCGGTCATGACGAACTGCCGGTGCTCGGGCCGCGCCAGCATCCGGCCATCCGGGCCGGTCAGCGTCGCGTAGAAGCCGATGATCAGCGAGCCCGTCGCGTTGATGAACAGCGTAGCGAAGGGAAAGCCCGGTCCGGTATCGAGTGCAAGCCCGACCAGATAACGCGTCAGGCCGCCGACGATGCTGCCGGCGGCAACCCAGGCATAGAGCATTGCAGTGCGCCAGCGCTCGGCGGAAGGGGAGTTCATCAGCCGCTAGCCTCCCAGACGATCCGCAAGGAGGAAGCCGCAACTGACGGCGGCAAGGCACAGTCCGACGGAGAACACGATGTTGCCGAGCGCGTGCATCGGCTCGCCGCTTCGCGCGAGCGTCAGCGTCTGCAGGCTGAACGAGGACACCGTGGTGTAGCAGCCGAGAAATCCTGTCACCGCGAACAGCCACGGATCGGGCGTGGCGAACACCGAGCCGGGATGGGTCGCCAGCGCGCCGAAAATGCCGATCAGGAAGGCGCCGGTGACGTTGATGGTCATGGTGCCCCACGGAAAGGTCTCGCCCAGCCGCCGCGCGATCGCACCGGAGACGAAATAGCGTGTGCAGCCCCCTAGGGCGCTACCGACCACGATCGCGATTGCTCCGCTCAGCACGATGAACAGCCTCCCGTCATGATTTATCTTCCGCCGCCAGACCGTTGCCGACGGCGAGCAGCCCGATGAGCGCGACCAGCGCGAAGCCGAGTCCCGCAAGGAACGTTCCCGCCGGACCATAGACGTCCCACAGCGCGCCCGCGATCACGCTCGCGGCCAGCAGAGCAAGGCCGGTGAACAGATTGAAATAGCCGAACGCGGTGCCGCGCAGGTTCGGCGGTGCGGCATCGGCGACGAGGGCCGAGAGCAGGCCCTGCGTCAGCCCCATATGCAGTCCCCACAGCACCACACCGAGCGCGAGGCCTGCCAGATTAGGCAGCAGCGCAAGCGCCAGATCGGCCCCGGCGAGGAAGACGAGCCCGAGCGCGAGCAGGCCGGTCCGGTTGATCCGGTCCGAGAGCACGCCGGCCGGATAGGCCGACATGGCGTAGACGATGTTCATCAGCACCAGCACCGCCGGCACCCACATCGCATTCAGCCCGATGTTCTGTGCGCGCAGGATCAGGAAGGCCTCGCTGAAACGCGCCAGCGTGAAGATGATTCCGACGGCGACGACGCGCCAATAGACCGCTCCGAGCTGCCGCATCGCGGCGAGGTTGAGCGGATTTTTTGCAGGCTCCCGGCTTGGGTCCGGCTCCGGCTCGCTCACCGCGAACGCGATCAAGCCGAAGGACAGGAAGGCCGGCAGCACCGCGACCCAGAACACGATGGAAAAATTATCTGCCGTCCACCACATCAGGCCGATCGCTACCAGCGGTCCGACGAAGGCGCCGATGGTGTCGAGCGATTGCCGCAGGCCAAAGCTCGCGCCGCGCAGGCCGACGGGAGCGATATCGGCGATCAGCGCATCGCGCGGCGCGCCGCGAATGCCCTTGCCCACGCGGTCGATGAACCGCGCCGCCACCAGCCATCCGACGCTGGGCGCAAGCGGGAACAGCGGCTTGGTCAATGCGGCGAGGCCATAGCCGAGTGCGGCGAGCAGCTTGCGGCGGCCGAGCCAGTCCGACAGCGCGCCGGAGAAGATCTTGGTGATCGAGGCGGTCGCCTCCGCAATGCCCTCGATGAAGCCGACGGTCAGTGTCGAAGCGCCGAGCACGGTGACGAGATAGACCGGCAGCAGCGCGTGGATCATCTCGGAGGAGATGTCCATCAGCATCGAGACGAAGCCGAGCACCCAGATTCCTCTCGGTAGCCCGCTACGTGCGGCATTCGATGTCGTCGTCGTCACGTCTTCGCCTTCTCCTGGCCTTGCACCAGACAACAAAAAACCCGCCACCGGCGGGTTTGTCCATGCTCCCGCCGAAGGCAGAGGCTCAAAGATTGCCCCTCCTCAAGCAGGAGTCATCAGCCCACTACGGTCCAAGATTGCGGGTCAAGGCCGCCGGGCGGTTGTCGGGGGACTCCATCCCCATCTGTGCGGCCAACCTAGCATGGAAATCGCTTGGAACAAGTGGCGGGCGCGTCTCGGCCGGCGCCGTCATTCGGGATTCGGCTCTTCGAGTCGCCCCGGAATGACAGTGCTTATGATCGCGCCTGTTCCGGCAGCGCAAGCGCAACATGGCGGCAGCATTGCGCAAAGCGCGCGTCCTTCTAACCCGCAGATTCCTAACTTGAATGTGAAGCGCAAGCGATCTTCGCGCTTTGCGGCAAGGCGATTGCATGTCACCATCGCATCATACGACGGGAGAGGCTGCGATGCGCTTGCTGTTCTCGATCGGGGCTGTGCTGGCGGCCGGCATGTTTGCCGGAGGAGACGTCGCGGGCATCGCGGCGCCAGGACCTAAATTCGAGCCGCCCAAAAGTCAGCCACAGAGGTCGGCGGCCGACAGAGACGCGCAGACGGTTGACGTCGAGCTGGTCCTCGCTGTCGACGTGTCCTACTCCATGGACATGGACGAGCTCGCGATCCAGCGCGAGGGCTATGCTCAGGCGATCCAGTCGAAGGAGTTCCTCCAGGCCCTGAAGCTCGGCCCGAATGGACGGATCGCGGTGACCTATTTCGAGTGGGCCGCGTCCAGCGACCAGAAGATCATCATCCCCTGGCGGCTGGTCGATGGTCCTGAAACGGCGGATGCGGTCGCCGCCGAGATCATGAAGACGCCGATCCGGCGCGCCTCGCGCACCTCGATCTCGGGCGCGATCACCTTCGCGATGCCGCTGTTCGAAGAGGATCCCTATCGGGGCCTGCGCCGTGTGATCGACATTTCCGGCGACGGCCCAAACAACAATGGCGGCCCGGTCACGGTGGCGCGCGATGCCGCGCTCGAGAAGGGCATCGTCATCAACGGCCTGCCGATCATGGTCAAGGAGCCGTCCTATTCGACCATGGATATCGACAATCTCGATTTCTACTACGAGGACTGCGTCATCGGCGGCCCTGGCTCCTTCGTCATCACGATCAAGGACCGCGACAAATTCAAGGAAGCGATCCGCACCAAGCTGCTGATGGAGGTCGCCGGCCGCACGCCTGAGCGTCCGGTGATGCGGGTCGCCGACAAGGAGCCGCGCGTCAACTGCCTGATCGGCGAAAAGATCTGGTCGGACCGCTGGGGGCGCTGAAGGGCCGGCTGAGACCTTTTGCCCGCCCGGCCCATGCCCGAGCTTAACGGCTCGTTAACCGGTGCAGGGCCCTAATCAGCCGGTTTCTGTTCGTTTCCAGTCGGCATCCTGACATTGCCGAAGCGAATGAAAGCGGGTTTATCCGGCCCGTCTCCGAGCAATCCAATGGCCATCGTCTCATCGAGCACCAACCAGATTTCGCCCGCCAACGAGCGGCTGTATCACCAGAGCGCTCTGGTCGGCGACTGGAAGGGCAATTGGGTCGGCAACAACCAGCCCGTCGGCTTCAAGGTCGTGAACATCCGCGGCGCCCGGGCGCAGGTCGAGTACACCCATAACGGCCACACTGAGCGCGGCTTTGCCGAGGTCCAGGGCACGCTCATCACCTTCGGCGGGGTCACGGTCGGCACCAAGGACGGCAAGAACATGGTGATGCTGTTCTCCTTCGGAGGCGCCGGCAAGCAGACCGCCAATCTCGAGAAGCAGGCCCCACCGGCTTCCGACAGCCGTCTGATGGGAAGCTGGGGCGGCTATTCCAGCGCCAACGGCAAGAGCGCGAGCTTCAAGGTGCTGGCCGTCAACGGCAAGGAAGCGCAGGTCAGCGTTACCACCGACGGCGTCACTCGCCAGGGCACCGGCTACGTCTACAAGAACGTCATCATGTTCGGGCAGACGCAGATCGCGACAGACGACGGGCAGAACGGCAAGGTGATCTACCAGGTCGGCACGAAATCCTTCATGGTGCCGGTGACGAAATATCCGCCGGCCGATTCATCGTCCTCCGTGGACAGGACCGCCTGAGCGCGCCGTCTTTCGTCGGTCTCTCCATCACCGGTTCGGCGCCCGCTTCTCCACGAACGCTCTCAAACGCTCCTGCGCCTCGTCGGTCGTTGCGACATTGCAGAAATCATCCACGGCGCTCGCGATGCTGCGCCGATAGTCGAGATCGACCTGGCGCATGAAGGCGGCGCGGCCCATCCGCAGCACCGCGGCCGATTTAGCGGAAAATTGCGCCGCAAGCCTCAGCACCTCCGTCTCGAGTTCGGCATCATCCACCACGCGGTTCAGCACGCCGAGCTCGCGCGCTTCCATGGCGCTGAAGACCCGGCCGGTGAACAGCAGCTCGAAGGCACGATGACGTCCGACGATGCGCGGCAGATGCGCATAATGGATCGCGGGAATGACGCCGACGTCGATCTCGGGATAGCCGAACGTCGCGCTCTCCGCCGCGAGCACCACGTCGCACGACACCGCCATGGTCATGCCGCCGCCGCGCGCCGCGCCACCGACCGCGGCGATCGACGGCTTTCCCAGCCTGTACTGCGCATCGTAGAGGTCGATATAGAGCGCCTGGAGGAATTCGCGGATCTCGGCGCCGGACTTGCCGAGCAGGATGTCGAGATCGAGGCCCGCCGAAAAACGTTTTGCAATCGCACTCGCCAGCACGACGACGCGCGCGCCGTCATCGTCCGCCGCGCGGCGGAAGGCTGCGACGACGCTGCGGATCATCTCGAGGCTCAGCGCGTTGACGGGCGGGCGGCGTAGCGTGATGCGAGCGACGTCGCCGAGACGTTGGTACGCGACGGGATTGTCAGATGTCACCGCTTTCTCCATGCCTTCATTGGGACAGCACCTTCAACTCGCGGTCGATGTTGCGCAAGACGTCACAAGCGGGTGCAAGGGCGCCATCGCCGATCAGCCGCCAGACGTCGTCGGTCCGTTCCGCCAGATGCGGGATCGTCAGCGGCAACAGGGCGGCTTCGTGCAGCGCGCCCTTTTCGTTGATGAGATAGCGTTGGTTGAGCGCGAACAGCACCTGCGCGATGCAGGCGAGCGATCTGTAGAGAGAGCCCGCGACGTGGGTCCGGTCGCCGCGCGCAACGGCGAGCTCGGCGTTCTCGATGCCGAATGAGATTTCCCACTGGAAGCGCTGGATCAGGACGTCGCGCAGCGGTCGTGGATAGGGCAGGGCGATCGATTTCAGCCGCGCGATCAGGTCCTCCGGATCGTGCAGGGGCTGGCAATAGGCGATCTCGCCCATCCAGATGGCCGAGCAGAAGCCGTGCGGATGGCCGGGCTGATAATCCATGGTGACGAGGCCGGCATGGCAGGACTTCATCACGGCTTCGACCGTATCGGCATTGCGATAGAGCAGATCGACCTTGCGGCCTTCCACAGACAGCCAGGCGCCGCCGACGATCCATGGTCCCCATTCGCCGACCGGCGTCACGGTCGTGGCGGCGGGATCGTCGGCGATCTCCTTCGCAGCCGCCAGCAGCCGCTCGGTGTCGAGCGGGCTCGCGGCGGCGAAATAGAGCCCGACATCATGGTCGGAAGTGGGATGCGCGCTGCCTCGCGCGCGCGAGCCGCCGAGCACGATGGCCGCGACGCCGGGGACGTCGCGGAACGCGGATATCAGGCGCGAGAGCAACGGATCGGGGGGCATGAGGTTCAGTTGTCGGGACGGCTCACGGCCGCGACATTGGTGCGGCCGCGGCGCTGGCATTGGCGATATCAAGGCAGTATAATCTGCAAAAGTCTTGACGGTAGCTTCAATGTCCAGCCTTGCCCCTTCATCCGTTGTCGTAGCCTTGCTCGCTGTGCTTTGCCCGATCGCGGCCCCGGTTCAGGCCCAGGTCGCGCCGCTGAGATATTGGGTGCCCGGCGGGCCTTTCGGTCTCAGTGGCGGCGCCAACCAGAGTTCCGATAGATATGGCAATTTCACCAGCCTCAATGCTGGCGATGCGGATTCGCGTAGCGGCGCGGCGAACGGCTTCTTCGTCGGCAGCCAGCGCGGCAATCTCAATTGGAGCGCGCTCGGTCAGACCGGACTCAGTCAGGCCGGATTTGCCGGAAATTTCAACGCGCTCTCTTATGACAGTACGCAGTTCGGCTACAGCACCAAGACCGCGGGCGGCTTGCCCGTGACGTTCTTCGCTGGTTTCGACACTTTGAAATATGGCAATGGCATCGGCAGCTCGATTGCGCCGCTAACCTCGGGCGCGGCACCCGGCTACAGCGCGTTTGCGGGCGTGGAATTCAAGCCGACCTCCAATCTCAGCCTGTCGTTCGGTGCCGGTTTCATCCAGCAGGACTCGGGCCGCATGGACAGCGATATCCGATCGAACATGCTGCCCGGCGAGTCGCCGGCGCTGAGCGGGCTGCGGCGTTAGGATCGCATCACCAGCTCCGGCGGACGCCGCGGCGATTTCGGCAGGTCCGGACCGGCTCCGAAGCGCATCACGATATCGCATCGCCGTTCGCCCAGTCCAAGCGAGGCCGCAAATTGCGACCTCAGCGCCGCCACCTCGACCGGCTGGTTGACGAAGGCATATTTCAGTCCCAGCGCGGTTGCCAGCAAGCCGAAGCGCTGGCAGGCGCGCCCGACCGCGATCCAGTGCGATTTGTCGCTGCGATCTGCAGCGAGCGCGACGACACCCGCCGAGCTGGCAAGCTGTTCGCGGTACTTCTTGTTTTCCCCGCTTTCGGTGAAGAAGAGTTTCAGAAGTGGCCGCCCTAGCCATGACGGCAGGGAGGGATTTCCCGAGGCAGGCGCGAACAACCCGTCCATGGTCGCGAGCGCTTCCGCCTCGTTGAAGCGAATCCAGCTCACGAGCTCGCGCATGAAGGCCTTGTCGCGCATTTGCGCCGAATTGCCTTCGAGCACGTAGTCGGCGACCCCGGCGAGCGCGGCGCGCTCGGTCATCAGGATGGCTGTGACGTCAGGTTGACGACAGGCATCCTCGAGCCGACGCAAGGTCTCGGGCGCGACGGGCCTGCCGTCGAACGCCGCGCGGGTGCATTGCCTGATCGGAATCGCGGCCGCCAACGCAGATGGGGCGGGCGGCGCTTGCTCGAGCGCGATCACGATCCGGTCGCCGTCGATGACTGGGTCGGCGCGCCAGCCCAGCGTGGACGCCGCGAGGATGAGGTTTTCGGCGGCGCAGCCGAGACTGACGAACAGGTGATGATCGTCCGGATCGACGGCCGGGCAGCGGCGCGAAAAATCCGGCGCGATCGCGATGTCGTTGCCGCGTGCGGCGAAGATCCACGGTTGGGTGTTGTGGCTGTTGGCCGCGAGAGTGGCAAAGCGCACGAGTTCGCGATCCCGCGGCACGGCCCGCAGCGGAGCCCGAGATGCCGTCACCGCCGCGTCATAGGTCATCGCCGCCCCTGCGGCGGGAAGACCGCTGATCGCAGTCGCGGACAACCCGAGCGCGGTTGCGATGAACTGTCGCCGGTCAACCACAAGCGTCCGCTCCCTGCCGTTGCGCAGGATGCGTCTAGCAGTGGCGGGCTCCGGAACGATTGACCGGAATCAAGATCGGACACCGAATTCCGCGCAATCCGGGTTTGCGCATCACGACAAGCCCGCCACCAGCGGCCGCTGCAGATGCCGGGCCATGAGCTCGGCCGCCTCGGTGTAGCGCCGCGTCTCCAGAACGTCGAGCAGGCGCAAATGCTCGCGCACGTGCCGCCGCATGCCCTCGCGGTCGGCGAAGCTGCGATAGGCGAACAGGCGTCTGATCGAGTTCACGCGCTTCAGCGCTTCGAGAAAGAAGGGGTTGCCGGCTCCACGGATAATCTCTTCGTGGAATTCGCAGCCCGACTGAAAGATCTCGCCGATCGTCATCTTCTCGATCTCGCCTTCAAACACGCGTTGCTGGCGTTCGCGCAGGCGCACGATCACCTCCTGCGGTAGCGAAAAGCCGGGCTGCGCGATGGCCGCCGGCTCGATCACCGCGCGAAATGCCTTGGCCTGCGCTTGCGCTTCGGGACTGGAGACCGTCTCCGCAAAACGCCAGCCATAGCCCGGCAGGCGTGCGATCCAGCCCTCGGCGGCGATCCGGTCCAGCAGCCGCTGCAACTCGGCGCGCGTGACGTCATAGCGGCGCATCAGCTCCGCCTCGGTGACGTCGACCGGCAGCCGTGTCGCGAGCACGTCGCCCGCGACGGTCGCATACACCTGCTCGTTGCGCCTGACCGCCGCGAGCGCGGGCTGGGCTGCGCCGCTGGTCGGATTCTTCGCCAGCACGAAGCCGCGATGCGGCTCGCCGCGCGCCAATCCCGCCGCTTCCAGCGCCTTGAGGCCGAGCCGGATCGGCGCGCGTGAAAGGTCCAGCGCATCCGCAAGCCTTTGCTCGATCAGGCGGTCGCCGGCCTTCATGCCCTCGCGCCGGGCGAGCGCCATGATCAGCCCGGCGAGGTGCTCGGCGCGTTCGGAACCATTCTTGTCGCTGCGCGGTCGGGAACTATCGGATGCGCTCATTGCAGTGCATGCAAGTTTTAGGGCTTGACAGACTGTCCCACAGATTGTTCTTTTCTGCAACAATATACAATCGACCCAGGGAGAGAGCCCGATGGTGCGCGCGCCCGATGTCTACATTTGCGAGGTTGCTCCGCGCGACGGTCTGCAGAACCTGGACATCTTCGTTCCGACCGAAGCCAAATGCGCACTGATCGACACGATCGCCGCTGCCGGCGTCCGCGAGATCGATGCCGGATCGTTCGTGCCGCCAAAGGTCGTGCCGCAATTCGCCGACGTCGATGCGGTGATGGCGCATGCGCTGACCCACAAGTCCGCGACCATCGGCGCGCTGGTGCCGAATCCGAAGGGCGCCGGGCGCGCTATCGCGGCAGGCGTTGACGCCGTCTATTTCGTCATCTCCGCGAGCGAGACGCACAACCAGGCCAATGTCCGCCGCTCGGTCGACGAGCAGATCGAAGCATTTCGCGCGGTCCGCGCCGCGATCGACGACCGGCCTGTGGGCCAGCGGCCGCAATTGATGGGCGCGATCTCCACCTCCTTCGGCTGCTCGCTGGAGGGTGAGGTGAGTGAAGCGGCCGTGTGCCAGGTGGCGCGTGCCTTTGCCGAGGCCCGCGCCGACGAGATCGGGCTTGCCGACACCGTCGGTTATGCGACGCCCAAATCGATCGGGCAGATCGTCTCGGCGGTGCGGCGCGAGGTCGGATCGCAAATGACCCTGCGGCTGCATCTGCACGACACGCTCGGTGCCGGCCTCGCCAATGCCGTCGCGGGCCTCGAAGCCGGCATCCGCCGGTTCGATGCCGCGGTGTCCGGCCTCGGGGGCTGTCCCTTTGCTCCGGGAGCGCGCGGCAACATCGTCACCGAGGACCTCGTGTTCATGCTGGAACGCATGGGCCTCTCCACCGGCATCGACCTCGATCGCCTGATGCAGACGCGCGAAATTCTCGCCCGCCATATTCCGGCAGCACATTTGACGGGGCATCTGCACGAGGCCGGAATCCCGAAGGTCCTGCGGAGCGCGGCATGAGCATGGCTGCGCGTGAGACGGCATCGGAGCTCCGCCCGCTCGCCGGCCTTCGGGTCGTCGAGTTCAGCCAGATGGTGATGGGGCCGAGCTGCGGCTTGATCCTCGCCGATCTCGGCGCCGACGTGATCAAGGTCGAGCCGCCCAAGGGCGACCGCACCCGGTTTTTCAAGGGACCCGCCGCCGGCTTCTTCGCCACCTACAGCCGCAACAAGCGCAGCATCGCGCTCGACACGTCGACGGCGGAAGGCCAGGGCGTCGCGCGCAGGCTCATCGAGAACAGCGACGTCCTGATCGAGAATTTCCGGCCGGGCCTATTGAAGCGGATCGGCCTCGACTACGAGAGCGTCGCGGCCTTCGCGCCACGTCTGATCTATTGCTCGCTCAAGGGCTATTTGCCCGGACCTTACGAGAACCGCCTCGCGCTCGACGAGGTCGTGCAAATGATGGGGGGCCTTGCTTACATGACCGGCCTGCCCGACCGTCCGATGCGCGCCGGCGCCTCGGTCAACGATGTCATGGGCGGCATGTTCGGTGTGATCGCGATCCAGGCTGCGCTCGCCGAGCGGCAGCGGACCGGCCGGGGCCGCTACATCCAGAGCGCGCTGTACGAGAACAACGTGTTCCTGATGGCGCAGGCCATGATGTGCGAGGTGGTCAGCGGCCAGCCGTCCATTCCATATTCGATCAAGGACAGTCCGTGGCCGGTCTACGATCTTTTCGACACCAAGGACGGCTCGAAGCTGTTCGTCACCATCGTCGGCGAAGAGCAATGGGAGGCGTTCTGTCGGGCCTTCGATCGCGAAGCCTGGCTCGTTGATCCGCGCTTTGCGACGAGCAACGATCGCGTCGATCATCGCAGCTGGCTGATCCCCGAGATCGCGAAGATCTTCAAGCAATGGGACAAGGCCGATCTCGCAGCGCGTCTTGAACAACTCGATCTGCCCTACGCCCCGGTGAACAAACCCGGCGACCTCTTCGATGATCCGCATCTCAACCGGTCGGGCGGCCTGACCGAGATTCGGCTGCCCGGCGGCGGCGAGGCCAAGACGCCGCTGCTGCCGATTTCCATGGACGGAAGGCGCCTGCCCAATCGCTACGATCCACCTGGGATCGGCGAGCACAGCGGCGAGATCCTGAACGAGATCGGGATGTCGCCGAATGAGATCGAAGCGCTCCGACAGGCCGGGACGATCAAGGTCGCGCCGTCCTGATCGATCGGTGCCATCGAACAAGAGCAAAGGGAGGAGGAGCACATGAGCATTACCAGACGCCAGGCGTTGATCGCCGGCTCCGCATGGGCCGGCGCATCTCTGCTGCCGGGACAATCGCGCGCCGAGGCCAAGCAGGTCTCGCTCGCCTTCGGACCGGTCTCGCCGGTGTATGCCATCGGCATGATCGCGGAGCTGAAGGGGTACTTCAAAGACGAAGGACTCGATTCCAAGCTCATTACCGGCAACGCCGGCACATTCGGGCGTCAGACGCTGGCGGCAGGGCAGGCGTCGTTCGCCCATGGCGATGCCAGCCACCCGCTCCAGCTCGGTGCGCGCGGCAAGCCGTGCAAGATCCTTCTCGCGACCGAGATGGTGTGCTCCTACGCCAGCATCATGGTCCGGCAGGACCTCTACGAGAGCGGCATCACTACGGTCGAGAAGCTCGCCGACTTCAAGCGCCCCGATGGCGCCAAGCCGATCGTTGCCGCCACCGCGATCGGGTCCGGCACCTGGGTATTCGGCACTTATGTGTTCGAAGCGCGCGGGCTTGGCAGCAAGGTGAACTGGGTCGCGGGCGGCGGGCCCAACACGATGTTCCCTTCGCTCCAGACCAAGCAGTTCGACGCCATCATGGCGCCGCCGAGCTGGATCGTCGAGGTCGAGAAGAAGGGCTTTGGCAAGACGATCTACGACACCTCCAAACCCGGCGTGTTCGAGAGGGATTTCGGCGGGACGCTACCGGTGCTCGTGATCTACACGCTGCAGGACACGGTCGAGCAGGACAAGGCGATGGTGCAGGCCTATGTCAACGCGATCTATCGCGCGATGGCCTTCGTGAAGGCGACGCCGCTCGCGGAGGTGCAGGCGCTCGTTGCGCCGAAATATTTCTCAGGGATAGATCCCGATGCGATCAGCGCCGAGCTCGGCTTCGACAAGTCGACCTGGGCCTATGACGGTGTCATCGACAAGGCTGCGTTCGAACGCGGCGCCAAGCCCTGGTACCGCAAGGGCACGGATATCCCCGAGACCAGGTACGAGGATGTCGTCGACATGAGCTTCCTCCAGACAGCCAGGGCGAAATACAAATGATCGCCGCGTCAGGCCAGGGTCTTGCGCTCGCGCGCAACGAGGATCATGCAGCGGCGGCGCGCATCCGCATAGCGGTGCAGGGGCTCACCAAGCGCTTCAACGCGTCGGGGCGAGAGTTCGTAGCGGTGGACGACGTCTCCTTCGAGGTCAAGCAGGGTGAGTTCGTCGCGCTGCTCGGGCCGTCCGGCTGCGGCAAGAGCACCATTCTCAACATGGTCGCGGGGCTGCTGCCGCGCTCCGGCGGACGTATCCTGATCGACGAGGACTCGGTCGAGACCGGCAAAGTCAGCTCCGGGGTCGGGTACGTCTTCCAGCGCGATACGCTGTTTCCCTGGCGTACCGTCGAGCAGAATATCGGCTATGGGCTGGAGATCGCCGGATTGCCGAAGGTCGAGCGTGCGGGGCGCGTCGCTTCGGCCGTCGAGAAGGCCGGGCTGACGGGCTTTGCGCAGAGCTTTCCCCGCATGCTGTCCGGCGGCATGCGCCAGCGCGTCGCCTTGATGCGCACGCTGATCCTCGAGCCCGAGATCCTGCTGATGGACGAGCCGTTCGGCGCGCTCGACACCCACACCAAGCTGGAGATGCACAAGACGCTACTGGAGATCTGGGAACGCGAACGGCAGACCGTGTTGTTCGTGACTCACGATCTCGGCGAGGCCTTGACCTTGGCGAGCCGCATCATCCTGCTCTCGGCGCGGCCCGGACGCCTCAAGGAAGATTTCGACGTCGCCATTCCGCGTCCGCGCGATCCCGTTGCCATACGCGAGACCGCCGAATTCGGCCGCCTCTATTCCCACATCTGGCATTCGCTCGGCGAAGAGTTCCGCCGTACCAGGGCCGACTGACCATGTCCAACAGCCGCATCGTCATCCTGTTCTGGCAACTGGCCATTCTCGCAGCAATTCTCGTCGTCTGGCAGTGGGGCTTCGAATGGAGCAAGGCGCTGCTGCCGAAAGCCTTTGTGCCAAAAATCCTCGATCCTTATTTCGTCGCCAAGCCGTCGCTGATCTGGCAAAGTTTTTTGCGGCTCGGCTGCTTTGCTGACGCCGGCGGTTTTGCCGCCTGCGTCAAGAGCAATGACAACAATCTGTGGCTTGCCACGCTCGTCACCTTGAAGAACACCTGGTGGGGCTTCCTGTTCGGCTCGGCGAGCGGCATCGCGGCTGGCCTCGTTCTCGGCCGTTCGGAGTTCCTGGCGCGCGTGTTCGGGCCCTACATCGTGGCGCTCAACTCGATCCCGCGCATCGCGCTGGTGCCGCTCGTGATCCTGATCTTCGGCCTCGGCGACCTCTCCAAGATCGCGACCGCCTGGCTCGTCGTGTTCTTCGTGGTGTTCTTCAACACCTTCGAGGGAACGCGTGCGGTCGACCGCGATCAGATCGCCGCCGCCCGCCTGCTCGGCGCCAGCGAATTCACGGTGCTGCGGACCGTCGTGATCCCGTCGGCGCTCGCCTGGGTGTTCGCTTCTCTGCTGCCGGCGGTGTCCTTTGCGCTGATCGGCGTCATCGTCGGCGAGTTCATCGGCGCCGAGCGCGGCCTCGGCAAGCTCATCATCGAAGCCGAGGCGCGGGCCAATGCCAGTGAGATGATGGTCGCCATCTTCGTGATGATGTTCGTCGGCATCCTGCTCGCGGTCGCGGTGCGCTCGTTGCAGTCCTACCTCTTGCGATGGCAGCCGCAATTCGAGCCGTCGGCGTAGCCATCAACGGCTGAATCGCGCCACCAGCTCCACATGCGGCGTGTGCCGGAACTGGTCGACCGGCACCACCGCCTCCAGCCGATAGCCGCCGTCGATCAGCAGACGCGCGTCGCGGGCAAAGGTCGCGACGTTGCAGGACACCGCGATCACGACCGGTACTTTGCTCGCAGCGAGCTTTAGCGCCTGCGCCTGCGCGCCCTGGCGCGGCGGATCGAACACCACGGCGTCGAAGTCGCGCAGCTCCGGCGGCACCAGAGGGCGGCGGAACAGGTCGCGCGGTTCGGCCTTGATCGGCTTCAGGCCGGGTGTGCGCGCGGCCTTCGCCAGCGCCGCGACCGCCCCGGCGTCGTTGTCATAGGCGGTGACTCGCGCCTTCTCGGCGAGCCGTAGCGCGAACGGGCCGACACCGCAAAAGAGGTCGAGAACCTCCTTGGCCTTGCCGATGCGCTCGATGACGAGCGCGGCCAGCGTCTCTTCGCCTGCGACGGTTGCCTGCAGGAACGAGCCCGGCGGCAGCGTCACCTCGGCGCGGCCCATCTTCACCGTCGGCGGCAGGCGTTGCAGCACCAGCTCGCCATGCCGCGTCAGCCGCGCCAGGCGGTGCTGCTCGGCGACGCGCGACAGCGCGGTGACGAGCGGCGTCGGCAGCGGCCCGGAGCCGCGCACGTCGACATCGAGGCCGTTAAGAGTGGCGGTCACCTGGATGTCGAGCGGCTTGGTCACCGGCATCCTGGACGTCAGCGGCTCGGCGAGCGCCCAGGCGGCATCGAGCGCGCCTTCGAGCGCAGGATCGAGGATCGGGCAGCGGTGGATCGGGATGACGTCGTGCGAGCTCGTCGCGGAGAAGCCGACCTTGAGGATGTCGTGCGTGCCGAAGCGGCCATGCAGCGTGACACGGCGGCGGCCGGCGCCATGGGCACCCACCAGCGGCGCCACCTGGCAATCGATGGCGGCCTGCGCCAGCGTCTCGACCACGATGCCGCGCTTCCAGGAATGATAGGGCGCTGCCGCCCAGTGCTGGATCGCGCAGCCGCCGCAGACGCCGAAATGCGGGCAGAACGGCTCGATGCGCTCGGGGCTTGCGATATCGACCGCGAGCAGCTTGCGGCGATCGGGATGGTGGCCGACGACGTGATCGACCTCGACGGTCTCGCCTTGCAGCGTATAGGGCACATAGACCGCATCGCCCGTCGTGAGGCAGACGCCGTCGCCGCGATGGCCGACGTGATCGATGGTCAGGCGCTCAACCACGGCGCGCGCCCAGGAAGAATTCGACATTGCCGTCGCCGCCCGCGATCGGGGAGGGAAACACCTCGATATCGGTGCAGCCGAGCGACGCGGCGAAGGCGGCGATATCGTCGCAGATTTCCCGGTGCACGGCGGCGTCGCGGACGATGCCCTTCTTGTTGTGCTTCCTGTCCGCCTCGAACTGCGGCTTGATCAGCGCCAGCAGGCTCATCGGAGCGGCGGCGAGGGAGAGCGCCACCGGCAGCACCGTCTTGAGCGAGATGAAGCTGACGTCGATGACGACGACATCGGGCCGCGCCGGCAGCCTCTTGCCGTCATAGAGGCGGATGTCGGTCTCCTCCATCGACACGATCTTGGAATGACCGCGCAGCGAGGGATGCAGTTGGCTGGTGCCGACGTCGATGGCGAACACCAGGCTCGCGCCGTTCGCCAGCAGCACCTCCGTGAAGCCGCCGGTGGACGCTCCGACATCGAGGCAGACATGGTCCTCGATCTCGATCGGATAGCGCTCCAGCGCGCCGGCGAGCTTGACGCCGCCGCGGGAAACGTAGGGGTGCGCGGGCTCGGCCTGGATGACGGCGTCCTCGGCAATCGTCTCCGACGGTTTTGAAACCGGCTTGGCGTCGGCCGTGACGCGACCGGCCTCGATTGCCGCGCGCGCCCGCGCCCGGCTTTCGAACAGGCCGCGCTCGACCAAAAGAACATCCGCGCGCTTGCGGGCAGGGGACAATCGACTCTCCAGATAGGGCTGGCGCTTATGTAGCGATCAATCGCGCGGCCGCCATCCGGACGCAAGCCTCGAACGCGGCCAGATCGTGCCAGACGTCGGTGGGCATGGTGGCCGGCGTCACCAGCGGGCAGCCGTGCAGCTCCAGCGCGTGGATCATCATGAGGTTGTCGACGAGGCCGAAATCCTCGACGGTCAGGCCCTGCGCGTCGACCAGCCGCCCGTCCTCGGACGTGACGTCCATGAAGCGGCCGAGGCGGTCGGCATAGGTGGCGCCGTCGTTGGAATAGGCGAGGCAGAACTTGCTGCGCCCGGCCATATAGCCGAGTTCGTAGACGGTGCCGGGATCGGCACCGGCGCCACGGAACGGGGTGAGGTTGGCGATGATGGCATCGGCCTCGTCCATCATCGCCTCGTTGCCGCAGAAGATCTGCCGCGAAGCGTCGGACGCGGAAAGGTCGATGGCGTTGTCGAGGGGATAGAGGCCGGTCAGGCCATGCGCCGCGCAGATCTCGACCTTGCGCCGGCCGATTTCCATGGCATCCGGCAGGAACACGTCGGGACCTGCCAGATAGATTTTCATGGCGTTAGTACCGGAAAATTTGGGTCGAGGTGCAAGCCATAGCGTGCGGATTGCTGCCTGCCCCGCGTGCGGGGGAGGCAAAGGCGGCCTTTGGCTGCCGTTCTTAGGGAACGCCGATGCGAAGCATCGGCTACGGGAGAGGGTTGTGTCCTCAATCGAGAACCCCCGAGAGGAGAACGCCCTCACCCGAGGCTTCGCGTCGCCCTCTCCCGCAAGCGGGAGAGGTAAACCAGCCTCAAGCCAGCTTGACCGTCTCGGCCTTGACGTCCTTGCCGAGCGCCTCGAACACCTTGGCGACGATGCCCTTGGCGTCGAGACCGGCGCGGCCGTACATCGCGGCGGGGGTGTCGTGGTCCTGGAACACGTCGGGCAGCACCATCGAGCGGAACTTGACCATGCCGGTGTCGAGCACGCCCTGGTCGGTCAGGAACTGCGCGACATGCGAGCCGAAGCCGCCGACCGAGCCTTCTTCGATCGTGATCAGCACGTCGTGGTCGCGCGCGAGCTTGAGCACCAGTTCGGTATCGAGCGGCTTCATGAAGCGCGCATCCGCGATCGAGGTGGAGAGGCCATGCGCGGCGAGCTCGTCGGCGGCCTTCTCGCATTCGGCGAGGCGCGTGCCGAAGGAGAGCAGGGCGATCTTGCTGCCCTGGCGGATCATGCGGCCCTTGCCGATCTCGAGCGGAATGCCGACCTCGGGCATCTCGATGCCGCGGCCTTCGCCGCGCGGATAGCGCAGCGAACTCGGACGGTCGTTGATCGCGACCTGGGTCGCCACCATGTGCACGAGTTCGGCCTCATCGGCCGCCGCCATGATCACCATGTTCGGCAGACAGCCGAGATAGGTGTTGTCGAACGAGCCGGCATGCGTCGCACCGTCGGCGCCGACGAGGCCGGCGCGGTCGATGGCGAAGCGGACGGGCAGGTTCTGGATCGCGACGTCATGCACGATTTGGTCGTAGCCGCGCTGCAGGAAGGTCGAGTAGATCGCGCAGAACGGCTTGTAGCCTTCGGTCGCGAGTCCCGCGGCGAACGTCACCGCGTGCTGCTCGGCGATGCCGACATCGAACGTGCGGTCGGGGAAGGCCTTGTTGAAGATGTCGACGCCGGTGCCCGACGGCATCGCCGCGGTGATGGCGACGATCTTGTCGTCCTTCTGGGCTTCCTTGACGAGGCTCTGGCCGAACACGTTCTGGTAGGCCGGCGCATTCGGCTTGGCCTTGGCCTGCGTGCCGGTCGCGACGTCGAACTTGACGACGGCGTGGTACTTGTCGGCGGACGCTTCCGCGGGGCCGTAGCCCTTGCCCTTCTGCGTCACAACGTGGACCAGGATCGGACCGGTCTCCATGTCGCGCACGTTCTTCAGCACGGGCAGCAGATGGTCGAGATTGTGACCGTCGATCGGGCCGACATAGTAGAAGCCGAGCTCCTCGAACAGCGTGCCGCCGTCCATCATGAAGCCGCGGGAATATTCCTCGACGCGGTTGGCGCGGCTGGCGATGATCTTGGGCAGGCGCTTGTTGATCTGCTTGGCCGCATCGCGCAGCGTGCGATAGGTCTTGCCGGAGTAGAGCCGCGACAGATAGGCGCTCATGGCGCCGACCGGCGGCGCGATCGACATGTCGTTGTCGTTGAGGATGACGATCAGGCGCGAGTTCATGGCGCCCGCATTGTTCATGGCCTCATAGGCCATGCCCGCCGACATCGCGCCGTCACCGATCACGGCGATGACGTTGTTCTTGCCGCCGGAGAGATCGCGCGCCACCGCCATGCCGAGGCCGGCGGAGATCGAGGTCGAGGAATGCGCCGCGCCGAACGGATCGTAATCGCTCTCGCTGCGCTTGGTGAAGCCGGACAGGCCGCCGCCGGTGCGCAGCGTGCGGATGCGGTCGCGGCGTCCGGTGAGAATCTTGTGCGGATAGGCCTGGTGGCCGACGTCCCAGATCAGCCGGTCGCGCGGCGTGTCGAAGACGTAATGGATCGCGGTGGTGAGCTCGACCACGCCGAGGCCCGCGCCGAAGTGACCGCCGGTCACCGAGACGGCATCGATGGTCTCCTGCCGCAGCTCGTCGGCGACCTGGCGAACCTGCTCGATCTTGAGCTTGCGCAGGTCTTCCGGCGTCCGGATGGTGTCGAGAAGCGGCGTTTTACTGTATGCGTTCACGGCGATTTCCAATTTGTCAGCGCCGGAAGGTCATTCCGGTGCGCGATGGGTTTGCACAATATCGGCGCAGCGCGAGTCCTCAAACCGTCGGAGCCACCTGCATGGGGCAAGGCCCCGTCTTCAAGCTTAGGTAAGCTTAAGTGCGCTCCGGTTCAGTCTCTGTGATCCCTGTCACTTAGATCGGCTTCGTCCGTCCCAGCCAATTTCATTAGCAGATTGAAGCGCTTGTCGTCGGTAATCGGTGCCTACGCAAGGCTTGCAAAAAGCCACACTCCGCGCAGCTTTACACCAAAGCTTGGGCCAAAGCCAACCCGCCGGACCGATTAGGGGTATGCAGATGCAACCGGCGGGCCAGAGTGGTTAACCGTGGGCGGGGGCCATGGGTTCCGGCCCAGGCCCGCCCCTATGCAGGCTATTTTACCTGAATGACGTCTTTTTTGCCCTCAGCAGGCCGATTCCGGACCGGACGGGCAATCGATCCGTCTGCACGGAACCGCGAAGCTTCGGAACGACGCCGTGCGATCATGAAAACAATGCGGCGGCCACGCTTGCCGTGAAGCTGCTTCGCCCAGTTGTCAGGCGACCGCAGGAAATTCTCGGCTCCGCTTACTGGACGTCGAGCGGTGCCGTGCCGGTGGCCTGGCCGCTGGCATCGGTGGTGATCTTGTCGACGCGCGCTTCGGCCTGGCGCAGCAACTCCTCGCAGCGACGCTTGAGCGCCTCGCCGCGCTCGTAGATCGTCACGGATTCCTCGAGCGGCACCTTGCCGTCCTCGAGCCGCTTCACGATCGTTTCGAGTTCCTCGATCGCGCGCTCGAAGGTGAGCTTGGAGACGTCGACTTGGGTATTTTCGGCCATATCCGTTTCCGATTGCCCGATTCGCTTTCGCTGGAGTGAAGGCGGGTTTTGCGGGCTTAATGTGGCGGGCGTCTCTACGCGCCCATCAGGGCGCCGACATGCGCCGTAACAGATTCTTTCAGTCCTTGCAGGTCATAGCCGCCCTCGAGCACCGAGACAACACGCCCTCCGGCGGTCTTGTCGGCGAGATCCATCAGCTTGCGCGTCACCCAGGCATAATCCTCCGCGCGCAAATTCAGCGAGGCCAGGGGATCGCGGTAATGCGCGTCGAAGCCGGCGGAGATGACGAGCAGCTCGGGGCTGAATTTTTCGAGCTGCGGCAGGATCAGATTCTCGAACGCGGAGCGGAATTCCGGTCCGCCGTCCTCGGAGGCGAGCGGTGCGTTGACGATGGTGTCGTGGTCGCCGCGCTCGCCCTTGGCGCCGGTGCCCGGAAACAGCGGCATCTGATGCGTCGAGCAGTACATCACGGTGGGGTCCGACCAGAAGATGTCCTGGGTGCCGTTGCCGTGATGCACGTCGAAATCGACGATGGCGGCGCGCTTGATGCCGTATTTGCGCTGCGCATGGCGCGCGGCGATCGCGACGTTGTCGAAGAAGCAGAAGCCCATCGGCTTGCCGATCTCGGCGTGATGCCCGGGCGGACGCACCGCGACGAAGGCGTTGCGGTGTTCGCCCTTCATCACCGCTTCAGTCGCCGCGACCGCGCCGCCGACGCCGCGCATCACCGCCTCCCACGTGCCCGGCGACATCGACGTGTCGCCGTCGATATAGACCTGCCCGCTGCTCGGCGCGATGTGGCGCAGCTCGGTGACGTAGTGCTCGTTGTGGCAGAGCGTGACGAGATCGAGATCGCCCTCCGGCGCCTGGTCGCGCGCCAGGAACTGGAAGCGCTCATGCGACAGCGCTTCCTCCACGGCGCGCAGGCGATCGGGCCTTTCAGGGTGTCCCGGCGGCGTGACATGGTCGAGGCAGGCCTTGTGGGAAAGGAGGAGCGTGCTCATCAGGTCGGCCTCACAAGAAACGGGCTTTCGTCGTCGCTTGGCGCATCCGGCGCCAAAACGCAATGCCTGACACAATCTATGCGCTTGGGCGGCAATGGCAAAGGGGCGTCCCGGGCTGCTGCCGTTTGATCCGGATCAATTCACCCGCAGGATGCGGGTCGGCGGTAGCGGACCGATTGGTCCGTGCGCCCGGAAGAACGCGAACAGCGCGTCCGCGTCGTAACCGCCATATTGCGGCGAGGCGCCCTGTTTGGCGACGGTAAAACCGTCGCCGCCGACGGCAAGGTAATCGTTGAGGGTGATACGGTAGCCGCTTCCAGGCTCGATCGGCCTGCCGCCCAGCGTCATCTTCTCGGGGATCACGCGCTCGCCGAATGGCTTCGACGCATCCCAGGCATAGCTGAATCCGTTCGACACCTGGAGGATCCGCGGCCGCTTCGGGTCCAGCCATTGCTGCTCGAGCATGTCCTTGAGCTGGCTGCCGGTCAGCGTCATCGTGACCAGGCGGTTGCGGAACGGCTGGCTGGCGAACACATCGCCGAAGGTGATCGCGCCGTTCTCCTTCGGGACGATGTCGGTGCGGATGCCGCCGGGATTGGTGAGCGCGATGACAGCGCTGCCATCCCTGGCGTCCTTGGTCGCGGCGAGCTGCGCATCCGCAATGACATCGCCGAGCGCGCTTTCGCCGGCCTCGTTCGGCACGCGCGACAGCGTCTGCATCACCGATCCGGCCGGCCGGTTGGCGATCGGCGCCGAGAGCCTGTCATAGGCCTCGATCAGCGCGGTCTGCTCCGCATCTTTCGCCAGCGAGGCATTGGCGACGATGACGTTCTCGCCCCTGGCGCTGACGATGTCGCGCGTGGCGGGATCGAGCTTCAGGTCGATCGCGGTGACCAGCGTGCCGTATTTGTCACCGCTGGTGACGAGCCGCCCGTCGATATCGCAGACATAGGCGCGATGGGTGTGGCCGCTGACGACGACGTCGACGGCGCGGTCGAACTTCTTCACGATGTCGACGATCGGCCCGGTGATGCCGGGGCATTCATTGTAGTCGCCGGCGGGCTCGCCGCCCTGGTGGATCAGCACCACGATCGCCTCGACGCCGCGCGCCTTCAACTGCGCGACCTGTGCATTCACGGTCTCGGCCTCGTCGCGGAATTCGAGCCCCTGGATGCCTGATGGCGAGACGATGCCCGCGGTCTCCTTCAAGGTCAGCCCGATGAAGGCGACGGGGACGCCCTCGAACTCCCTGATCTCATAAGGCGGCAGCAAGCTGTTGCCCGTCGCGGCCTCGATGGTGGATGCTGCGAGATAACGGAATTTGGCGCCGGTGAAGGGATGCGGCCCCTGGCAGCCGTCGACCGGATGGCAGCCGCCGTTCTGCATCCGCAGCAGCTCGGTCTTGCCCTCGTCGAATTCGTGATTGCCGACCGAGCTGATCGCGAGCCCCATCATCGACAGCGACTCGATCGAGGGCTCGTCGTGGAACATCGCCGACAGGAACGGGCTCGCGCCGATCAGGTCGCCGGCGGCGACGAGGATCGTGTTCTTGTGTCCGTCGCGCAGCTGCTTGACCAGCGTCGCCATGTATTCAGCGCCGCCGGCCGCCACCATCACTTTCTTGCTCCTGTCCTCGGGATCTCCGATACGGATGCCACCCGGCGGCGGGCGCAGATTGCCGTGGAAATCGTTGATCGCGAGGATGCGCAGCTCGACCGGGGCCGCGGTCTGAGCCGTGGCGGGGAGGGCAAAGGTCAGCGCGAGAGCGGCAAGGGCGGATCGGTATCTCATGGAAGTAGAGTAGCCACCCCGCGCGAAGATTTCACGAAAGTTCTCACCGTCATTCTGGGGCGCGCGTAGCGCGAACCCGGAATCCATTGGGCTGCAGTGACGGTGGATAAATGGATTCCGGGCTCGCGACTTCGTCGCGCCCCGGAATGACTGGCAAGCCTAGGAAATGCGCGAGCGCCTACCGCTTCTTCCTGTTCGCGAACGCAGTGAACGCCGCCACCGCCTCGTTCGACTTCAGCCGTTCGCCGAACAGGTGGCCCTCCTGGTCGATGCGGCGGGTGAGCTCTTCGGCCGGCGCGCGCAGCAGCTTGCGCGAGGTTGCGACCGCTTCGGCCGGCAGCCGGCAGATATCGCGCGCCACCTTGCGCGCCTCGACCTCGGTATGTCCCGCCGACACCACGGTGTTGACGAGGCCGGCGGCATGCGCCTCCGCGGCGGAAAACGTCCGCCCCATCACCAGCATCGCGAAGGCGCGCTGATATCCCATCGTGTTCGGCACCAGGAGGCTGGCTGCGCCGACCGGCACCAGCCCGAGATGGATGTAGGGTGCGGAAAAGGTCGCGGCATTCGAGGCGAGCACGTAGTCGCAGTGGAACAGCATCACGGTGCCCATGCCGATCGACGCTCCGTCGACGGCCGCGATGATCGGTTTGACGTTGAGGGCGAGCGAATAGAGAAATTTTGCGCCTTCCGACAGCGTTTCGGGGCGCGAGGTGTCGGCGTGCATGAAATCGTCGATGTCGTCGCCCGCGGTGAACACGCCGGAGCCGCCGGTGATGATCATGCAGCGGATATCGGGATTGTTCTGCGCGGTGTCGATCGCGTGGCCCATCTCCCGGTACATGTCCTGGGTGATCGCGTTCTTCTTGCCGGGACGGCGCAGGGTGATCACGCGCGTTCCACGCTCTTCGGTGACGACGATGTTGCCATTCGGCATGAGGGTCCCCTGCGGTCGCCGCGATGCCCGCTGCTTTGCGAGTCTCGTCGGGCATCAGCCTACATCATCTCGCAAGCCTGCCAATGCGCTGGCTCAACCTTTTCGGCGCCAATTTCTGCAAGGCCGGCACGGGGCAGCCGCCGCTGTCGCGCACTGCAACAATGAGCTACAATGTTTTATTTGAAAAACCGGTGGTTGTAGTGCACGATGACCCGGTTCCATTTAGCCGATTGCTCGATTGATGATTGCTGCGACCCGCGTCGACGAATCCTCGCCGCACTACCGCGGCTGGCGCGTCGTGCTGGCCTGCTTTCTGATGGCCTTCTTCATGTTCGGCTTCGGCCTGTACGGCCAGGGCGTTTATCTCGCCGAGCTGCAGCGTGCCCATGGCTGGCCGGGCTCGATCGTCTCGGCTGCCAGCACCTTCTCGTTTCTCCTGACGTCCGTGCTCGTCATCTTCACCGACGATCTGCTCGACCGTATCGGGCTGCGCGCACTGATCCTATGCGGCCTGGTGGCGCTGGGCGCTTCGACCGCGCTGCTGGCGCTGATGCAGACGCCCTGGCAGCTCTATCTCGCCTATGCGCTGATGTCGGTCGGCTGGACCGGCATGGGTACCGTGGTGATCGCGACCGTGCTGAACTCCTGGTTCGAACGCCGGCGCGGGCTCGCGCTCAGTCTCGCGTTCAACGGCGCGACCTGCGGCGGCATCATCCTCGTTCCGTTGCTTCTGTCGCTGACCGGCAGCATCGGCTTTCGCTCCGCCATGCTGGCGGCCACGCTTGCGATGATGGTGCTGGTGCTGCCGGTGGTGATGATGTTCATCGGCTGGCCCGCCGGGACGGCGCAGGCGCCGGGCCACCGCCGCTCCGGTGAAGGCGTGCCGACGCCGGCCCACTCGCGCAAGGCCCTGCTCGCCAACGCGGCATTTTGGACCATGGTGCTGCCGATCGCGATCGCGCTGCTGGCGCAGATGGGATTCATCATTCACCAGGTGAGCTTTCTCGATCCGCTGATCGGCCGCTCCGCCGCAGGGCTCGCGGTCACCATCATGGCGGCGATGGCGGTGGTCGGCCGCCTGTCGCTCGGCCTCTTCGTCGACCGCCTCGATCCGCGTCTGGCCTGCGCCGCGTCGATGACGAGCCAGGCGGCGGCCCTGTTCGTGCTTCTCCAGAGCACGAACCCGACGATGCTGCTGGCGTGCTGCGCCGTCTACGGCTTCTCGATCGGCAACATGATCACCTTCCCGCCCTTGATCATCCAGCGCGAGATCGGCGCCGACGCCTTCGCCACCGCAATGGGATTGGGCACGTCGATCAGCGGCGTCGTCAGCGCCTTCGGTCCCGGCATCGTCGGCCTGGCGCGGAGTTTCACCGGAGATTACACCAGCGCGTTTGCGATGTGCGTCGCGCTGGATCTCGTGGCGGCGGGGATTGTGCTGTGGCGGCCGGGGAGAAGGGCGAAGCTCGCAGCTTCGTAGCCCGGGTCGGATGGCGCTCTCGTGCCCCGGACGCAGCGCAGCGCGACTTCAGCGGTGCGCTGCGGAGCCGGGGCCCATGCTCAGCAGTGTCGGTTGTTGCCATCTGCGTCCCGCTCTGCGCAGCAACGCCAAAAGCGCGTTTACGCGCGTCGTCGACACGCTATGGCGTTGCAGCGCGTCCGGGACACCAGCGTTCCTTACCCCAGCAGCACCGCATCCGCCGCCGCGACCGATTCCGCGCTCTCCGTCACGGTGCGCTCCAGCGCGCCGGCCTGCACGGTGATGTTCTCGGCGAAGAAGCGCGCGAGGGAGACGTAGCGCGCGGCGTCCGTGTTGCCGTCGGCCTTGGCAGCAAGCGCCTCGGAGGCGAGCAGGCAGCCGCCGAGCGTGGCGCCGAATTGCTGCAGATAGGGTGTTGCACCGGCAAGCGCCTCGTTCGGTGCGGACGCAACCCGTTCCAGCAGCCATTTGCTGGTGCGCGTGAGCGCCTCGAGCGCCTCGCGCAGCTTCGCTCCGGTGGTGCCGAAAGCGGGATCGTTGGAGGCCTCGACCTGTTTGACGGTTGCCGCGAGCTCGTCGAGCAGCGCCCACACCGACGCGCCGCCATTGGCCGCGAGCTTGCGCGTGACGAGGTCGATCGCCTGGATGCCGTTGGTGCCCTCGTAGATCGCGGTGATGCGCGCGTCGCGGTAGTGCTGCGCCGCGCCGGTTTCCTCGATGAAGCCCATGCCGCCATGGATCTGCACGCCGAGATAGGCGACCTCGTTGCCGATGTCGGTGGAATAGGCCTTGGCCATCGGCGTCAACAGCGCCGCGCGCGCGGCGGCATCCGCGCGCACCTTCGGATCCTTGGCGCGCGTGGAGACGTCGAGCGCGACCGCGGTCGCATAGCAGATGGTGCGCGCGGCGGCCGTCTGTGCGCGCATCCGCATCAGCATGCGCTTGACGTCGGGGTGGACGAAGATCGCATCCGAGCCGTCGCCCTTGCTGCCGACGGCGCGGCCCTGCTTACGCTCCTGGGCATACGACAAGGCCTGCTGATAGGCGCGGTCGGCGACGCCGACACCCTCCAGGCCGACGCCGAGGCGAGCCTGGTTCATCATCGTGAACATGCAGCGCATGCCCTGGTTCTCTTCGCCAATCAGAAAGCCGATGGCGCCGCCACGATCGCCCATCGTCATGGTGCAGGTGGGGGAGGCATGCATGCCGAGCTTGTGCTCGACGCCGCTGGCGAAGATATCGTTGCGCTGCCCCAGCGATCCGTCGGCATTGACCATGAACTTCGGCACGAGGAAGAGCGAAATCCCCTTGGTGCCGGCGGGCGCATCGGGCAGGCGGGCCAGCACGAAATGCACGATGTTGTCGGTCATGTCGTGTTCGCCATAGGTGATGAAGATTTTCGTCCCCTTGATGCGATAGGTGCCGTCGGCCTGCTTCTCGGCGCGGGTGCGCAGCGCGCCGACGTCGGAGCCGGCCTGCGGCTCGGTGAGCTGCATCGTGCCGGTCCATTCGCCGGAGACGAGTTTTTCGAGATAGATTTTCTTCAACTCGTCATTGCCATGCGCGTCCAGCGCCTCGATCGCCGAGGCCGTCAGCAGCGGGCAGAGGCCGAAGGCGACGTTGGCCGCGCTCCAGATCTCGGTGCAGGCTGCATTGATCGCGATCGGCAGGCCCTGACCGCCGAAATCTTCGGGACCGGCCACCGCGTTCCAGCCGCCATCGGTCCAGCGCTTGTAGGCGTCCGGCCAGCCCGGCGCGGTCGTGACCTTGCCGTCGTCGAGCTTGATGCCGTGCTCGTCGCCGACCTTGTTGAGCGGCGCCAGCACGTCGGACGCGAACTTGCCGGCTTCCTCCAGCACGGCGGCGGCGATATCCATGTCGAATTCGCCGTAATGACCGGCTTCCACGGCAGCCTTGAGGCCGGCGCCATGGTTGAGCGACAGCAGCATGTCATTAATCGGCGCGCGGTAGGTCATGGTTCACTCCCGTGGACAGGTCTTGGCGCCGTATTCCCATGAAACGGGGGAGGTCTCAATGGTCGCGATACGGGACCGCATCAGGATTTTGCGGGGCCCTCTCGTACGGTCCGATAATAAGGTGTCGGCGCGGCCGATCCCGGCGGCCGTGGTATTTTGCCTCTCCGAGCGGTTGAAATGCTGCTTCTCTCCCTATAGACCGGCAGCACCTGAGGGAATCTGCGGTAGCCCGGTCTTCCGTCGTTCCCCCCTGTTGGGGCGTAGCCAAGCGGTAAGGCAGCGGATTTTGATTCCGCCATTCGGAGGTTCGATCCCTCCCGCCCCAGCCAGAAAATTGCAAATCACTGAAAATGCTAAGTTTTTCGACCTAGGTGGGGCGCCGCGCCACGGCGTGCAGCACATGACTGCTTCACGGAGCGATCGTGCCAGCCGCAACTCATCTCTATCGAAGAAAAGCCATGTACTACTGGCGCCGACGTCTTCCGAATGCGCTCGCCAGCTGGTTTCATAGACGGCATCTGTTCTTAAGCTTGCAGACACCCGATCCAAATTTCGCACGGCGTTTGGTGGTGCTGCTCGATGCCAAATTGGAGGAGGTCGTGACGGCCTTCGAGCATTCGGAAATGCATCTGACGCCGCGCCAAGTGGACGACCTCCTGCGCGATGTCGTGACGAAGCATTTGAACAAGCTGGAGCGCTTGTCCGCTGCGGCGAAATCGTTCGCCGGCTTCGACGCAGCTCAAGCCGAGCGAGACGACCGCCGCGCCGCGTGGGCCTATCGCTTGCTTCATACGCAAGGATCCAACGCCGTCGTTCGCCCGACCGACGAAACACAGATGTCTGCGGAAGGTCTGACTGCGGCTGACATTGCTGCCGTCCAAGATCATTTGGCGATGCTACGCGTCAATGACCTCGTGCCCACCAGGCACGGAATTCTGCAAAATTTGCTCGCCGCCAACGGTGCACCGGCCGACGCAAGTAATTTGGCGATGGCGCAGGATGTCTATTTCCGCGGGATGTGGATGGCGCTTGCGCAATCTGAGCGGCGATATGGTGGCAAGATCGTCGAGGCCGAGGAATTTATCGACCGGATCCTCAAGGACAGGGTCCAGCCAGCATATCAAGTAGCTGCGAGGCCACTCGATTTAGTGCAACCGGCATACGTGCCGGAGCTGAATGATAGCGCCGATCGCGTTCAGGAGCAGGATGCTGCTGCTGTCGATGATCGATTCAAGGCAATGGCTGACCTGCTCGTTAGGAAGCGAAGCAAGGCAGAGCGTTGGAGTGCGAAGAGCAAACAGCAGGCGACGCAAATCTTCGACTTGCTGGCGAGATTTATGAAGGAAGAGCGCGGTATCGAGAACATGAGCGCGGTGAGGCAGAAAGATCTGGCCGCTCTGGCTAATTTTCTGGAAACTGAAATTTATAAGCACCACGGCAAGGGTAAGAACGACAAAGATCGATCGCTTGCGGAGATGCGCATCATTGCGCTGTCGAAACCGGAAGAACTTCGCGGCCTGGAGCCGGGCACGCTCAACCGCCATCTGACGTTCATCGATCAGTTATTTGATCTCGCCGAAGCCGAAGGTGTTGAGCTGGATGCTAAGCTCAAGATCACAAAGCTGCGTGTCATCAACAACACGGACGAACGCGAGCGCGATGAGCGCCTCAAGTTGCCGCTTCTGAAGATCAAGAATCTGTTCAATCAACCGCCGTTCGTAAACTGCGCTGGGTGGAATCGGCTTTCGGAAGAAGGCGCCCATAACGAATCCCTAGTTTTCCACGGTGCTCTTTATTTCGTGCCAATGCTGATGTTCTATGGCGGCGGGCGGCGCGAAGAATACTGCGGGCTGATGACGGGCGACGTCATTGAGACTAACGGCGAACATCCGTATCTGCACATCGCGAAGAACAAGTTCCGTCGCATCAAGAACGCGCAGTCCAAGCGAAATATCGTCATCCACCCCGAGCTCATTAGGTTGGGCTTCCTGAAGTATGTCGCGCTCATCCGTTTGCTCGGATATGAACTTGTTTTTCCTGATTTGTTTTCACCTACAACCAAATCGCCGTTGGGTAATCGGTATTACAAGCTGTTCAAGCCGGTCTTGATTACAGCGGGAATTACCGAAGAAGGGCTTGGCTCGCATGCGCTTCGACATGCGTTCGGAGCCATCTTGAAGAAGCATGACGTGAGAGAAGAGCATCGGGCTGATCTGTTGGGTCACAGTGGAAAGTCGGAAACCTCCGAGCGGTATTGTGAAGCCACCGAGATCGAGGCCATGTTCAAAATAGTCTGCACGATGCCGATAGTGACCGGCCATCTCGTCGCCCATCCAATCAATCTGTTTCATTGGGTAAGCGAAAAGAAAACGGCGCCGTTCTCACATCCCAGTCGGGTAAAGAAAGCAATGCTTTCGTAAATTGCGTTGGCCGGCGCGAACTTTGCGCGTCGTATTCCGCTTATTACTAGAGTTCGTAGTGCCACTCCCAAAAGTCTTGGGCGCCCGGATCAAGCGGCGCATCGTCGTCTTCGCTAGACTCCAAGGCTCGTTGGTTCTCGTTAACAAATGTACCGAGTTCATCCAGCTTTTGGCTGAGCTGCTTCATCTGACGTTTTTCCCAGACAACTCGCTCGCCATCTTCAACGTCGATAAATCCAAGCCGAGCCGCTTGCTCGAAATCTTCGCGATCTTGGAAAAAATTGACCTTGTAAGGTTTGGAGTAATACTCGCTCAATATAAATTTGAGAACTTCTCCGCTTCTCACCACCGACTTATATGCCTTAACCTCACCCGTGAGTGCATTGAACTGCTTCAAAATATCTGCATCGGTGTGCTGGGATTGAAGCGCCTTGAGTTCTGTTTTGTCCTTCAAAGCCTCGGTTGCTTCCAGCCTTTCCTTCAACTGACGGATTTCCGTTTCTGACGCATCCAGTTCCGCCTGAGCTTCCGCGAGCTGTTTGCTCTTTGCCTCAAGTTCGGCAGCCGAAACCATAGTTGGTCCTGACACCTTTTTCAGAAGCGGATCAATTGCCTTCAAAAATGCCCGGCGTTTAGTATCCCATTTTGTTTGAGACTTTGGCGTGAACGTAAGAGTTTTCTTCATGGTCTCGAGAAGCTCGTTATACTTTATGTCGTCGGCAATTTTCGCAACCTGCGTACCGAGCAAGACGTCTTTAACATCGCTGTATTCGAGCGGTGGAACGAGGATCGGGAAAATGTCGTGTGATTTGATCCACGCGGCTCCAAGCTCGCTGATGCAAAACTTACTTTCGAAATATGCCGGCGTGAGAACTAAGACCACAACTTTGGGGCTAAGCAGTTGCTCTTTGATGTACGTCACAAAGTTTTGGCCGTTGGGGATGCCGTAGCCATCCAGAGAGGAGCAGAAGATTTCCGTTTCCGGCACCCCCATCCCTTCCTCGATAAGCTCTACAATCTCCTTCACGAGGTCTTTGTCCCTCACGGCATGACTGATAAAAATTGATTTACTCAAGTTGCTCTCCACACAGTTCTGGCTTTGTTGATGGGTGCGCGAAACGCACGAATTTCAAAAGGGCTCAGATTATTTTGGTCTGCGGCCTTGGAGCTTCAAGCCCCTGCTTTCCAGGGATCTCCCGGTAACTTCTGGATCAAGGCCGCTGCAATCTCGTCAGCCGCCTTCTTCATATCCCACGAATATCCGTTGGCCAGCAGTGGGCTGATATCGGCAGTGAATTGAGCATCCGTCATTTTCTGGTGCATATTCTGCTCGAATAAAGCGCGGGTGATGTTATGACCGCCATGATCCATGTAGGACGCGAATGTTTTGACAATGCGCTCCGGATCGACCCCTTCCTGTTTCAGCGCAATCGCAAGATCGAAAAGATCGCGGCCTTTCTTGCGCTGATAGAGGGCCCGCAGTTTGGTGCCCAGGAGCTCGTCAAGCTCGTAAGTTGAGATGTCGCATTTTCCTGCAAACCAACGCGAAGCGACGCTGAATGGCATCTGTTTGAAGCCATGGACGGCAAAATGCTCCCGTGTATTAGTTTCGATTTTGAGCCTCATATTGATCGGCGGCGTATCCTCAGACGCAAAACGATAGACGAAGGTCACGCGGCCTTCGGTCTGCTTCCAGCGGGGTGTGCCGAGCCATGGATCGAGCACGGATCGCAAGGCTTCCATGACAGCGCCAGCTGGCTCTGCGCGAACCTGTACCAAATCGATGTCTTCTGAATAGCGGGCAGCGGGAATGATGTAGAGCTTGTAGAGGGCCGTGCCCCCGCGGAACGCCAAAGCCTTTGAAAGAACAGGGTGCGTGAATATCTCGACGAGCGCTCTGCAGATTACAAGATCTTGTTCCACCTGGATATCCTGCACCCAGGGAACGTGAGCCCGCCATTCCGAGATGTAGTCGCGCGGAATCATAGCTCTGGCTCCACTTCGGCATTGATGATCAGTTTCCAGTCGCTGTCGCGAGGGGCCTTATCGTAAGGCGCGGTCGGCAATAGCACGGCGGTCTGCCGCGCATGTTGCCGGACGTAAGATTTGAGAGCATCGGTACGGTCGCCCGCACCGGCTTTCGTGAGAAGATAACCGAGCCGCTGCGCCCACGGCATGGGTGCAGTTTGGGCCGCTGTTAGGAGCTTTTCGGGATTTATGCTCTCCGCCAGTTCTGCGAGGATAGTTGCGGCCTGATCGATTCCCCCGATAGGACCGGGGTAGCCGACCAGATCGACGGCTGTCGCCTCCGGCGTGGAAACCAGGAGAGTGCCGCGCGGAGTGTTAAAGCTCTGGGTTGGAATCGCGGCAATGTCTTTTCGGACGAAAAAGGCGACCCGAACCCTGCCACTGATGAGCGGACGACGGCTTTTTGCCAGCATCACCTGGAATTCTTGCGGTCGTTGGTGGGCCGCGCCGTGATACTGAGCGGCAGTTAGCAGCCCGGCGTAATAAGTAAGACCCAGCCTTTGCATGAGTGCGGGGATAAACTGGTCTGCGGGGAGAGATCCCAGAGATCGGTATTCGGGCGGGATGATAACGTAGAAGCCCCGGGCTGGTGACGCGATCAGACCTTGCTTGGCGAGACGGTTCAGAGCCAGCTTCACCGCGGCCGGTGAGACCCCAAGCGCTTTTTGGGCGTCACTGGACCCAAAATGATAGCGCCCGTTGGCAGCGAGTCGCGTCAGGTAATCTCGGGCATACAAGCGGTTTTCTGAAATCATCTGCGTAAAGTATCAAATTTCAATACTTTACGCAATCGATCCATTCGCAAACCTATACATTTTGACATTGTCAGCATTCTTATATTACGAATGTGACATTGGAGGCACCCAGTGACTGATGGACCCCATAGAAGCCTGCCCATGCGGCGGCACTGGAAGGACCTCGCGGAGCGATCTGCGAAGGCTGCGTTCTCGCCGGACCAAGTCTCCGAAGCGCTGCCGCACGCGCTGAAGAAAGAAATCCTCGCAGCGCCCATCAAGGAAATCCGCGACATTATGGGCGCCGACACTCTGTTTCCCGAATGGCGAATAGAGTGCCTGGATGCATTGCGGCTGGCTCACCGCTCGGCAGCTGCTACTCATGTCATCGACTGCGCCATCGCTGCCGCTGCTTCTGGATTGACCGGAGAAGCGGGCACTCACGCAGCGCTCCAAAATGCGCTCCAAGACACGACGCGCAGCGCCCTTCGCGGAATTGAAGAACACTATCAGCGGGAAGCCAGCTCCCGCAGCGCCGGATACGTGCGCACGCGGCTGGATGCCGCCAGCCAACAACTCGACTGCGGCGCTCTTGCTGGGGAACTCCTGGCACCGGGGACCCCGCCGTCCCCACGCTCTATTACGTTGCCGCGCCAGTCGGGCGTTGACGAAGGACCGCCCCTATGACCGTCACGGCTTATAAAGAGACGATCAGCGAGAAATCGATCGATGTTGTCGAAGCGAGCCGCAAGCCGCGCAAAGGGCGCGTCGCATTTAACCTCGACCGAAATCTCGAATTTAGCATCGAGGCGCTACGGTCCTATGCCTTCGCTCGCTGGGAAACCGTGATCTATGATGCAATGGTCGTTTCGGCTTCCATTGAATTCGCTGACCTGTCAGTCAAGCGGCCTTCACGCGGCTGGGCGCGGCGCATTAGCCTGCGCATTCCTGTGCATGATCCCGCCCGATGGAGTGATCCAGCTGTTTCAAACTCGCTGCACGACGCACTCGGCTTCCTTACGGGAGACTTTTGGACGCTGGAATTCATAAAGCGATCAAAACCTGTTCCAGCCCCGATACAAGAATGCTTGCCATTCCCGCGGCCGACCGAAGCGGTGATCGCCTACAGCGAGGGCATGGACTCGCGGGCTGTTGCGGGTCTTGCCGGTAAAGCGCTTGGCGACAAGCTTGTGCGCGTCCGCATTGGGTCTAAGGCTGCCGACAAGACCGTTTTTGACGGTCAGCTACTGCCCTTCGCGAGAGTTCCTTATAGATTCAAGAAGATCAAAATGAGCAATCGCGAATCGAGCGCCCGGACCCGCGGGTTCAAATTCGCGATGATCAGCGGATTAGCCGCTTACCTTGCTGATGCGCGCCAAATTCTGGTTCCAGAAAGCGGCCAAGGATCAATCGGCCCTGCCCTCTTGACCGTCAGCCATGCTTACCCGGACTACCGCAATCATCCTCTCTTCACCAAACGAATGGCTCGCTTCCTCGCGGCTTTGCTAAAGAACCCGGTGGAATTTGTATTTCCGCGTCTTTGGCACACAAAAGGCGAGACGCTGCGAGAATTCACGGAGCTGCCGGAAAGTGACTCGTGGAAAACCACGCGATCCTGCTGGAGAGATGTACGCTGGAGCGCCTTAGATCACAAACATCTACAGTGCGGTATATGCGCTGCCTGCATGCTGCGCCGCATGAGCGTTCACGCTGCCGGTTTACGTGAAGAGGATGGAATTTATATTTGCACGAATTTGAGTGCGCCGTCACTCGACGCGGCGATCCATCCCGATTTCACTCGAAGCAACCGCGCATTCGAGCAATACGCAATCGCAGGCACGCTTCATCTGGATCACATGGCAGACATGGCAAGCGCGGATGCGCGTCCCGCTATCCAGCGGCATGCCATTTTGACAGGGATGGCACTTGGAATTTCGGCCTCAGTCGCCGAAGAAAAGATTCTCAGCATGCTCGAACGGCATGCTGCGGAGTGGAGCAATTTTTTGGACGAGTTGGGACCAAACTCGTTCATCAGGAAATGGACGCGGGCAAGTCAATGAATGGAGAAAGACTTTCGGACAAGGAAATCGGCGAGCGCCTGCGGCTGGCGCGTGAAAACGCGAAGCTGACGCAGGTTGATGCCGCTGCCCAAATAGGGGTTGTGCGAACCACTCTCGTCGCGATCGAGCAGGGAAAGCGCCGCGTGCAGATGGAGGAATTGCAAAAGCTCGCTACCGCTTATCGGACTTCTGCGAACGCTCTCCTCCGCCGTGAAGCCGTACATCTTGATATGGTGCCTCGCTTTCGCAAATTGCAGGAAAGCAGCGATGACGCGGTAGAAGCCGCAACTCGGCTCCTGAATGACCTTGTCCGCGCCGATGTAGAGCTTGAGAACGCGCTAGGCGTGGTCCGCACGCGCAATTATCCTCCCGAGCGCCCAATCTTGCCTGGGGATATCCGGGCGCAAGCGGAGCAGGACGCGCAAGAGCTGCGCGACTGGCTCGGGCTTGGATCTGGTCCAATTACCGACATAGTATCCATCCTTGATTTGCAGCTCGGCGTTCGCGTCTACGTGCGTCCTCTAAATGGCAAGGTCTCGGGTCTATTTGCTTACGATGAGACTGCGGGCGCATGTATTCTGCTAAACGCGAACCATCCTCCTGAACGTCTGTTGCAGTCGGGAGTGCACGAAACCGCGCATTTGATCTCGACCCGACGTCAGGCCGAAGTGCTGACGGATGACGAGCGGTTTACGTCTCGCGAAGAACGATATGCCAACGCATTTCAGCGTTCCTTCATCACGCCTGCGCGGGTCGTACGTCAACAATTCGCGGAAATCACCGCTGGACAGTCTTACTTAACCCGCCGCCACATCATTCTACTTGCTCACGCTTCGGGTGTTTCTCGTGAGGCCATTGTGCGCCGCCTGGAGGAACTCAAACTCGCCCGCGAGGGCACCTGGGATTGGTTCGTCGCGAACGGCGGGATTACGGACGACCAAGTGCGTCAGGTGCTTGGTGAGTTGCCCGACAAAAAAGTCTATATGGCGCGGGCCCAAGGCCTCGTCCCACCGCGTCTCGCGCTCCTAGCCCGCGAGGCGTGGAAGAAGGACATCTATAGTGAAGGGCAACTTGCCCGGCTGTTGCAACTGAATCGTCACGAAGTAAGAGAGCTTCTTGACGGCGCTGAGAAAGAGGAAAGCGAAGCCAATGAGCTTGTCAAGCTTCCTCACTAATCCCCGTGCGAGCCTAGTTGCCGATGCCAGCGTCGCGATCAATTTGAACGCGACGGGTCGCGCTGCCGATATAATCAGAGCGGTGCCGAACCCTTTCTTCATTACGGAAAACGCCGCGGCAGAGCTGAAAGCAGGATCGCAGAAAGGTCACCGAGATCACGAGCAGCTTCTTGAGTTGATTGATGCCGGCCTCATACGCCGCGCTCCTCTCGGCACCCCAGGCATGGTGGTTTATGAAAGTCTTATCGGCGGGTCTGCGAAGCAGACACTCGACGACGGCGAGGCTGCGACCATCGCTTACGCTCAAGAGACTTCGGGGATTGCGCTCATAGACGAGCGCAAAGCAAGGTCGCTATGCTCTAGTCGTTATCCGTCGCTTCTGGTCGGATGCACCGTAGAGTTTCTGATGCACGACGCCATTGCATTGGCGCTCGGTGTCCAGGCGCAAGCCGACGCATTGACGAGCGCTTTAACCGGTGCTCGCATGCATGTGCCTTCTGAGTACCTGGAAAGACTGCGTACGATGATCGGTCCAGAGCGGGCGGTATTATGTAGCAGCCTGCCAAAGATGGCGCGAGCAGCGACCGCCTGACTGCTCGCGTTTGCTCACAGGGCGCGAGATCTTCAGTCCTTGGTTATCATGATTGCGCGCTCATCGGCGCCCCACTGAGCTCGCGGTAAGGACGAGTCATCGCACCCGACAAGTCAGGGGCCGACTTGTCCCGGCATGTTGCTCACGAAGCCCGGGCTACCCTGTGGCTGGATAGGTCCCGGTCCAAAGCGCCCGGCTCGGCCCTCGGAAGACGATGCGTCGATGACAGTGATAAACCTACGCGCTAACGGCAGGTTGGATAGCGACGAAATGAAATTCGGTAATTTCAAAATCATGACGTCGGCGCGCCATAAAGCTCGTAAAACCCGGGCGGTAGATGTCTTGCGCCGCAATGCAACAAGCGCTCAGCCGGAGTGATAACACCAATCTGACACCCGTCTTGACGAACAACCGCCGATTGTGCATGTTGATAACGCTTCCGGACGGAAGCTGAAAGAAGAACCCGAGACGGTTCTGGTAGTGGTGTCGCTGGATAGCGATGGCTTTGGCGGGATATTTTGCGATTTTTTTGCGCCCTGTTGAGCCGTCATATTGCGTGAGCCCGCGCTAGAATCGGTCTCTCCTTTTTGGAGAACCGAATGAACCCCGCTAAAGTTGTTATCCGTTTTGAGCAGGTATCCGAGCAAACGGAGGGACCTGTTCGCCGTATCGTGGGCTTTGTCAGGGCGAAGAATATGCTGCAACTATTTGATGCAGCAGACCTTGAAGCAAACCCTCGCGAAGCCAAAGCCGGTCCAGTCACCGCAGACATTATCGACAGCATTTGCGAAACGCCGGACACTTTTCCGTTCAAGACGAAGGGCGTCCTCGTCGGCGCTTCAAATTACGCCGCGCTCGAACGCAAGCGTTACGAGATCCGCTTCGAGAACACCAAGATTGAGGGAATCTTGGATGGCGGGCACAACATGCTTGCTATCGGAACCTTTGTTCTGGCACGGGCTCTCGGGGACGACCGGGTTTTCAAGAAGATCAAGCGTTGGACAGAATTGAAGGATGCCTGGGCCGCTAATCGTGCAGAGATTGCCGAGCTAAAACGGATTGCCGGCGAAGAATCGGCAGGTGGACCGCTTGATTTTCTTGTGCCTGTGGAAGTTCTTGTTCCTGCCGATATCACGAACAGCGAGACTGTGGACGAGTTCAATAGCTCTCTTCTCGATATTTGCGCGGCCCGCAACAACAACGTCGAGTTAACGCTGGAGACCAAGGCGAATAAGAAAGGGTTCTACGAGTATCTCCGTAAGTCACTACAGCCGCCGATTGCGAGGCGCGTCGAATGGAAAACAAACGACGGTGGCGAGGTCAAAGTGCGCGACCTCATAGCTCTCGCATGGATTCCTTTGTCGGTGATTGATTTGCCTGTGGAATTCAAGATCCCGCCGCAGAATCTTTATCGAAACAAAGGCGAGCTCGCCAAACACTTTGATACGCTGATGAGCGACGAGCGTGTCTCCAGCGCTGCGGAGGGCGACTATACACATGAGCTCCACAACAGCGCGGTGCATAGCGCCCTTGTCATCGCCGGCCAGCTCCCGGAGCTTTATGATAAGATCTATCGCGATTTTCCGGCGGCCTACAATGGTGATCGTGAAGGTCGCTTCGGCGGCCTTGCTGTAGTCAAGATGGCGGAACGAATGCGATCAAAGCCACGTACCCATTTCACGGATGTGGAAGTCGAGTATGCCTATCCGGATGGCTTGATAATGCCGCTGGTCTATGGCCTACGGGCACTCATGGAGAAGGACGCAAATGGACACGTCCGCTGGAAAGAGGATCCCTTCCGCTTCCTGGACGAGCATCTAGAATCCATTGTGAAAAAGTACCGCGTGATTCTCGACGCGTTCCGCGCTGATCCGCAAAAGGTTGGCAAGAACGAAGGATCGTACGACCTCGTCCTTGACGCTTTCGAGACAGAGGTTCTGAAGCGTCATGCCATGGCAGCTTCTGCTCAGGGAGCGCGGGTATGAGCGATGCACCGAAGGGACGTGATCTCTTTATCGTCGACAATAGTGTGTCGGGCTGGACTGCGCTACGTTATCTCGAAGAATGGACGGAAATAGCCAAGGGCTTCGACATTGCTACCGGCTATTTCGACATCGGCACCATTCTGGCGCTCGACGGAAAGTGGCAGTCGCTCAGCAAAATCCGAATACTTATGGGCGCCGACACAACGCATAGGACCCGAAAGGCCTTTTTGGATGCCGTGGTCAAGAAAGCTGTCGAGGAGCTAGACAAAAGCCTGGAAGCGACCAAAGATCCGAATCCATTTCTTCGAGGTGCGTCGGCAATCATCGCGGCGCTTCAGTCCCGGCAGATAGAATGTCGGGTTTACGATCGTGAGAAATTTCACGCGAAGACATACATCACGCATGCGAAGCTTGATGTGGTCGGTTCGCTAGCCTTGGTTGGCTCAAGCAATTTTACGATGCCGGGCTTGACCAAGAATATTGAACTGAATGTTCAAATTCAAAGCGCGCGTGAAGTCACCCAGCTCCAGGAATGGTTTGATGCTCATTGGAACGAAGCGGCTGACGTAACAGATCTCATTCTTGAGGCGATATCTCGTCACGTCCGGCTGTATTCACCGTTCGATGTTTACACGAAAGCCTTGCAGGAGTTCTTCCGCGGCCATGAATTGACCGCCACTGAGTGGGATGAGACCCGCTCAAAGATGTTTCCAAAAATCGATCGCTACCAGAAGGAGGCGTATTGGGCCTTAATGAAGATCGCGCGCCAACATTCCGGCGCGTTTCTTTGTGACGGCGTCGGCCTCGGCAAAACCTTTGTCGGCTTGATGTTGATCGAGCGCCTCGTCTTACACGAAGGAAAACGCGTTGTGCTCTTTGCGCCGAAAGCGGCAAAGGACGGCGTTTGGGAACCTCACTTGCGCGAATATCTCCCTCACATTGGCGGGGTAGGCGGCAACGCAGACTTCAGCAACTTGGCGGTGTTTAGCCACACGGATCTGGGGCGAAAGGGCGAATTCCCAGAGCGTTTCCGTCGAATTGCAGAACTGGCCGACGTTGTGATCATTGACGAAGCTCATCATTTCCGCAATCCGGGAAGCCGAGGAGGCGCGGACGGCACCGGCGTTCCATCCCGTTATTATCGGCTCTACGATCTACTGGACTCGACTGTGCGGCCGAAGACCCTTTTCATGTTAACGGCCACGCCGATCAATAATCGCATCAGCGATTTCCGGCATATGGCGGAGCTATTTACTCGCGGCAACGAGGCCTATTTCGCTCAAACGCTCGGCGTAAATAGTTTGCGATCGCATTTCAACAACATCGAGAAGCAACTACGAAAGACCGTGGGCCACGAAGTCGCTGATGTTTCAGGACACATCGCGGAGGTGCAGGATTTTCTCGCCGCCGACGAGATCTTCAAAAGTCTCGTTGTGCAGCGAAGTAGGGCTTATGCGCGCGAGAGCCAGATGCGCGAGACGGGCAATGCAGCCGTCTTTCCGGATCGAAAGGCTCCTCAGGTGGCCGAGTACTCCATCCGGAAGACCTATGGCCGCCTATTGGAGATGTTTGAAAAGGCATTTACCCGCACCAAGCCATTGTTCACTCTACCGATGTACTACCCACTCGCCTGGTACAAGGGCGCCGATAAGAGCATAGACCCCCTCGAAGAAGGGCGACAGGAACAGGTCGTTGGTCTTATCAGGACTAATTTTCTCAAGAGGTTCGAGAGTTCCGTCGCCGCATTCGAGCTGTCTTGCGATAGGCTTCTCCGGAAGCTGCTGGCATTCCTTGAAGTTCACAGCGAGACCGATTCAGAAAAGAGACGGTTGGAGCGGTGGAAATCCCAAAATGCAGAGCTCCTGGGTTACGCGGCGGCGCGGCAACTGGAGTTCTGGGAAGATGAGGACAGCGATCCTGATGACGACGTCGTGCCGCAGGAAATGCTCGACGCGGTCGAACACCTCAATCGAGAGGATTACAACGTCGCCGAAATGATGTCGGAGACGTTTCTAGACCTCGACCAGATTGTCCAGTTTATCGAGGAAGCTAGAAAGTTCGAAACACGGCATGATGACAAGTTGCAGAAGCTCATTCGTTTGCTGAAATCCAAGGATCTGGCAGACCAAAAAGTCCTAATTTTTACTGAGTTCGCCGATACCGCCCGCTATCTGAAGCGTCAGTTGGACAAGGCCGGTGTAGAGGGCGTCGCACAGGTTGACAGCGCGACGAAGGCAAATCGGGCCGATGTCATTCAGCGCTTTTCACCTTATTACAATGCTTACACCTCGAAAATGTTGGCGGACAGCGGTCGCGACGAAATTCGAGTGTTGATCTCAACCGATGTGCTTTCCGAAGGTTTGAACCTTCAAGATGCATCCCGGATGATCAACTACGATATTCATTGGAATCCGGTGAGGTTGATGCAGCGTATTGGGCGTGTTGACCGCCGAATGAATCCCGCGGTGGAAAAGCGTCTGATCAACGACCATCCGCAAGTTGCTGCATCACGCGGCAAGGTGAGCTTCTGGAATTTCCTGCCACCTGACGAATTGAATGCAATTCTGACGCTGTACACCAAGGTGACCCAGAAGACACTTTTGATTTCTAAGACTCTTGGGATCGAAGGAAAGAAGCTCCTGACGCCCGAAGATGACTACGAGGCTCTTAAAGAGTTCAATCACGCGTACGAGGGTACCAAAACCGCCGTAGAGGACATGCATCTCGAATATCAAGCGCTGCTTCTAGCGGATCCTGCGCTCCAAGATCGTCTCAGGGGATTACCTGGGGGCATATTTAGCGGAAGGCAGAGGCCGGCTAAAGGAATAGCCGGGGTGTTCTTCTGTTTTGCTCTGCCCGCTCTCGACAAGGAGACCGGAGAGTTCACGCACGAGGCGGGCACAACACGTTGGTATCTATACGACCTCAACCGGAACGCAATCTTGGAAGAGCCGGGCGACATCGCCACCAGCATTCGCTCCAAGCCGGATACCTCGCGGCAGTGCGAGATGGCCGAAAAGGCTCTGGTCGATCTCCGCGGCAGGATCGAGAAGCACATCAAGAACACGTACCTTAAGCGGGTAGACGCCCCCGTGGGTATAAAGCCGGCGCTCAAGTGCTGGATGGAAATCAACGAGGGCTGAGCCTGTGCCAACCGACCACCGGATTGAACTTGCCGCTATTAAGCGCTTCGACCAGCTTGTCCGCTATCTCCGGGATCCTATGGGCTGGCCAATCGACGGCGGCGATTTCGAGGAGCTGACTTTCGAGTACACACCGGAAGAACTCGGCATCGACACCAAGAGCGCAGCCAAAATCCAGGAAATCAAACGTCTGCGTCCGCTGTCTCCAAATCAACCTTGGGGCATATTTTTCGTCAAATTCGAGCCAAAGAATCTACCGGTTGTCGCGTTGCGTCGCATCCTCAGCGCCGTCGCGCTGAAGAAGCGTGCTTCCGCTAACAATGCCGAGCGCGCGGCGTGGGCAGCGGATGACTTGCTCTTTATCTCCAACTTTGGTGAGGGCAACGAGCGCCAGATCAGTTTTGCCCATTTCTCAACGGCTCGGGATGGTAATGATTTGCCGACTCTTAAGGTGTTGGGCTGGGACAACCTGGATACTGCGTTGCATCTCGATGCTGTTGCCAGGGAGCTAACGCAACACCTCGCTTGGCCTGACAACGATGCTGATGTCGATGCCTGGCGAAAAAATTGGCGGGCGGCATTTACCCTCGGTCACCGTGAAGTCGTCAGCACGTCGAAAGAGCTTTCGATCCGCTTGGCCGAGTTGGCCCGTGCCATCCGTGATCGTATTAATACTGCGCTTGCAATCGAGACCGAATTCGGTCCGCTTACCAAGTTGATGAAGGCGTTTCAGCAGGCGTTGGTTCACGATCTTGATGCTGACGGCTTCGCGGATATGTACGCCCAGACTATCGCCTACGGTCTCCTATCGGCCCGCATCGCGGACCCCAAGAAGAAGACCGCGGATGATTTCGCGGGCCACATGCGTACTAACCCATTTCTTCGCGAGTTGATGGAAACCTTTCTAAAGGTTGGCGGACGCCGCGGCAAAGCGGGGGGGCCGGGCATTGATTTCGACGAGCTAGGGGTGAGCGAAGTCGTAGAATTGCTCGACGACGCGAACATGGAAGCTGTCGTTCGCGACTTCGACGACCGAAATCCTCAAGAAGATCCTGTCATCCACTTCTATGAGTTATTCCTTAAGGAATACGACGCCGAGAAGCGAATGCAGCGCGGTGTTTTCTACACCCCCCGACCGGTGGTCTCGTACATCGTGCGTTCGGTAGATGAACTGCTGCGCACAGAGTTCGGTCTTCACGATGGTCTGGCCGACACCAGCACCTGGGGCGAAATGGCGAAACGCCACAAAGGTCTAACGATACCTCAAGGGGTTCCGCCCTCGCAGGCCTTCGTTCAAATCCTAGACCCCGCGACTGGCACGGGCACCTTCCTCGTAGAAATTGTCGACCTCATCCACAAAACGCTGATCGCCAAATGGAAGGCGCAGCGTTACGACGAAAAGGAGATTGAAACGCTTTGGAATGAGTACGTACCGAGGCATCTTTTGCCGCGGTTGCACGGCTACGAGCTGATGATGGCGCCTTATGCGATCACACATCTTAAGATCGGCATCAAACTCCACGAGACGGGATATCATTTCGGCAGTGAAGAGCGAGCGCGAGTCTACCTCACCAACGCACTCGAACCGGCGCACGATTTCTCGTCAAAGTTTGAGTTCATGATTCCGGCGCTTGCTCATGAGGCTCAAGCAGTCAGCCAGATCAAGAGCGCGCATCGGTTTACGGTGGTGATAGGAAATCCGCCGTATGCGGGCGTTTCATCGAATATGACTGAAGACGCGCAGCACCTCGTCGATGCATATAAACTTGTAGACGGTGAGGCGCTGAAAGAACGAAAACTCTGGCTGCAAGATGATTACGTCAAGTTTATTCGCAAGGCGCAGACGACTGTAGAAACCGCACACGTCGGTGTATTAGGTTACATCACTAATCATGGGTATTTGAGCAATCCGACTTTTCGCGGGATGAGGCAGAGCCTCATGGGCACGTTCCAATGTCTCCGCTTACTTGACTTGCATGGCAATACGACAAGAGCCGAGCGGCCTCCGGTAGGAGTAGGCGACGAGAACGTCTTTGACATCAAGCAGGGCGTTGCAATCTGCTTGGCAACACGAGGCGGTTCGGAATGTGGCGTTGAACACGCTGACTTGTGGGGGACGCGCGACGCTAAGTATTCGTGGTTGGCCAAGAGCTCGGTTGGCACAGTTAGCCATTCGCTGCTGGCGCCAGATTCTCCTTATTACTTCTTCGAAGCACTGAACATAGAGTTCCGAGAAGAATACAACACTGGCTGGCAAATTAATAATCTAATGCCGCTGAATTGTGCTGGCTTCATCACTGCGCGCGACCATTTTGTTGTTGATCTCGATAAGGCCGCCCTCCTTGCCCGCATCGCCGACTTTGCCGATTTGAGAAAGTCTGACGCTACAATTCGGGAAGAGTATTTTGAAGGCTGTGGCTCGGACAAGTATCCCGATGGTGACACACGCGGATGGAAAGTACCTAAAGCTCGCAAACAAGTTGCCAGTGACAAAAAATGGAAAGAACGCATTCGGGAATGTAGCTACCGCCCGTTCGATCAACGGTACGTCTATTGGGCCGATTGGATGATAGACTGGCCGCGGCCTGAGGTCTCCGGCCACATGTTAGGTGGAAGAAACGTAGCTTTTCACGTCTGTCGTCAATGCGTCGGTGAAGCGTGGTCACACGTACTCGTCGCTCGGGGGTTAATAGACGATTGCTACGTCTCGAACAAGTCACGGGAGCGTGGCTACATACATCCACTATACGTCTATGACGACGAAGAAGGCTTGGTGTTAGGCGTTGCAGGTGCGCCGAATTTCGCGCCTGCATTTCTCAGACAACTGGCAGCAACGCTGAATTTGCCGCAAGTTAAGCCGCACAATCTCCCGCGCGGCTTGAGTCCCGAAGATATTTTCAACTTCATCTATGCGATACTGTACAGTCCGACTTACCGAGTCCGCTACGCGCAGTTTTTAAAAGTTGAGTTTCCGCGTGTGCCTCTGGCCTCGAACCTTGCGCTGTTTGTCGAACTGGCCCGGCTGGGCGGCGAGCTCGTAGCTCTACATCTGATGGAATCCGCTAAGCTAGGCGAATCCGGGCCTGAATACGTTGGGTCGAAAGGCCTGGAGGTCGAGCGCGTCGGTTGGTCAAACGATACCGTCTGGCTCGATGCCGTCACGGCAAAGAGAGGTCAGCCGGCCACGGCCGGCACCACTGGCTTCCGCGGTGTGCCCGAGGCTGTTTGGAACTTCCAAATCGGCGGGTATCAAGTTTGTGAGAAGTGGCTCAAGGACCGTAAAGGCCGTATGCTCTCCAAGGCGGACATTGCTCACTACCAGAAGATTGTCGCGGCCCTCGCTGAGACTATCCGTTTGATGAAGGAGATCGACGAAGTCGTCGAAGCCCATGGCGGCTGGCCGGGCGCATTTGCGCAAGGATATGAAGCGACCCGTGGGATCGAAATGGAGACGGGGCTCGACGCAAGCAATTTAGTGCCACTCGCGCATCCGAGGTCCACGGCCGCCGCATATGGGATGGCCCTGCCGCGAGTGCTCAAAGCAGCCGAACCTGAAACGCAGTCCTACGAGACAGCCGCATCGACCGAGCTCGATGCTACACTCCCCAGTCCGGACGAGTTCGACCGGGAAGATTTGATTTGCCGTATTCGCCATCTGTTCGGCGACGGCCAGGAACGGGAGCGGGATGCGGCGATCGACGCGCTTGCCCGAGAGGTGGGTTACCAGCGCACGGGAACCCGGATTTACGGAGAACTCGACAACGTATTGCGAGCAGCAGTACGGCGGAGAATCATCGCAAGCGAGCGCGGCGTTCTTTGTCTATTCGCGCGGACGATCGAACAATACGACCGGGAGTTTCTGAAAGAGCAATTCTTAGCCTCCCTGAATGGCCGGCAGTGGACCGAACGTGAAGATGCCGTGCGCGCCTTCGCCCGGTGGATGGGATTCCGCCGGACCGGGCCTGCGATAGATGATACTGCACGTTCGCTGATCAATGGACTGCTGCGCGAAGATCGTTTGGAAAGCGACGGCTCACAGATCCGAAGATCCGGTTGAAATCCGTTAGGCAGAGGAACCTGACTGAGGTAGCCACGACCTCATGGGCTCGCGTTGCCGATGAAGCGGGCATTTCAGAAGAACGATAATTGACAAAGATGGGGTGGGGCTATGATTCAGGGTGCAAGGCAGTTGCCAACCATGCACGTTTCCGTTCGCGTGCCCTGGCATGACGGTCGATGGGCCGGAACGGTTTGTGCCAATCCTGGCGGCAACACGTCCTGTTTGATCCTTCCCCGAATTGCGGAAACTAAGGAAGATGAGTTCGAAATTGGGATCGCGGGAAAAGCGTGGAATACAGATGGGGTTGGTTTGCCGGCCTGCGCTGCGGAGCGGGGCGCCTTCATGTCTCCATTCGGGTATTCGCGTCGAGTCAAGCATCCATATAGCCACGATCCCCTCTACAAACACTTTGTAGGCAGTCAATTCCATCACCCAGCATATTCCGCGGCGGCGGTGCCGTTCGCATGGATGATGAAAGACCCTGACACCGGAATTCCTGCGAAGGCAGAAGCTTACAAGATCGGTTTCAAACCCGAATTGGAGCCGGATCTCGCCTTTGATAAGCTCTGGGTACAAGAGCGACGCAACCAGCTTGCAATGTTGGATACCTTCTTTGGAGCCATTACACCCGAAGAGTCGCTCGTCTTCTTTTACGCAAAACGCACTCCGCTGACTGAGGATCGCAGGCGGACAATTGTTGGCATCGGTCGCGTTCTCAAGGTCGATCCACCGGTCGAGTATGTTTATGAGAAAGATGCACCCTCTGGTGCTATGCGCTGCGTGTTGTGGGAGGGCAACCTGCATCACTCTATTCGTCCGACGATTGAGGACGGTTTTCTGTTGCCGTATCACGATCTGCTCGAACTTGCGGCAAAGGATCCTAGTATCGATCTAGCCAGCCTGGTGCTGCATGCTCCCGATGAGCATTGGGATGCTTTCTCGATGGGTACGGAGCACGTCACTCACGATCAAGCAATTACGGTGCTTCTCTCATGTGCTTCGCTGTTGGAAAGGCTTGCGAAATTGGTGCCGGGCAACTGGCACGTTGCGCGTGCCTGGGTTGATGCGCAACTAAACCGGCTCTGGCGACTTAGGGGGGCCTTTCCCGGTCTGGGCTCGTCACTGACAGCATTCGGCCTAACGCATGGGACGCTGATTGCACACGCCATTGGACAGCAGCTTCACGCGGACGGTTCCAAGGAAATCCGGGATCCCTGGCCGTTGGTCGGTAAGATCCTGCATGATCCAAAGTCGCTGCCTGCCGATCTCGCCTCCACTATCGGGCCAAGCGCGGCGAAATTGTGGGATAGCCTCAAGCCGGAACGGCGCGCGCTGTTGAAATTGCTGGCGCGGTTCGAGATTTCGTCCGATCAAGCGACGCGCTGGTTTGTGCCAGAAGAACGGGATCGTGCGGGTATTGTCGCATCAGATGCCGAAATCATCGCGAACCCGTTCCTTTGCTTTGAGGAAGATAGGGCGCGCATTGATCCTATCACGGTAAGAACCGTCGATCGCGGCCTTTTCCCGGACGCTACAGTTTCGGAAGCTCTGCCGATTCCCGAGCCGTCGCGTTGCTCGGAGGCGATCGACCCTCGCCGTGTCCGCGGGCTGTGTATGGCGACTTTGGACGAGGGGGCGGGGCAGGGGCATACCCTCCTGCCACAGTCGTGGCTCGTCCAGCGGGTACGCGATATGGAAGTCGCGCCTCAGTGCAACATCGGCGGAGATTGGATGGAGACCTTCGGTCCGGGTCTGCACAAGCGCTTGACGCCTGCGCTAATGGCGGACGGCGCGCCTGCCTGGCAACTCAAAGAATACGACCAAACCCGCGATCTAATCTCGGCCCGCGTAAAGCGGCGCCTCTCGGGCAAAATCCATAGTGGAGAGCACGACTGGCGTGCCTTGATCGATAGACAACTGCCGGCGTTTGTCGAAGCAACCGATCCCGAGACGGAGGAGCTCGCGCGGAACGAAAAAGCGACAGCTCTGGAGGAAATCTACCGATCAAGATTCTCGGTGTTGATCGGCCCCGCGGGAACCGGGAAGACTAGTCTTCTCTCCGCCTTGCTCTCCCTGCCGTCCATTGTCGAGGGTGGAGTCCTTTTGCTCGCGCCCACCGGTAAGGCACGAGTACAGATGCAGAAGCGCGCAAAGAACGCTCAGGCGTTCACGCTTGCACAGTTCTTGTTGGGTCTGGGTCGGTATAATCCGGAAACGGGCAGGTACATCGTCACCGAAGCCGCAAACCGAGAACGAGGCTACAAGACTGTGATCGTCGATGAGTCCTCGATGTTAACCGAAGATCAGCTCGCTGCAACATTTGACGCCATCGAGACCACGGCGGTCGAACGGTTGATTCTTGTGGGCGATCCCAGGCAGCTGCCTCCGATAGGAGCCGGGCGCCCGTTCGTAGATATTATCGCTTTTGTCGCGGCTAACGGCTCGCGTGAGACTGGAAAGGGGCCGCGAGGATATGCCGAACTAAAGATCGTCCGCCGCCAGACCGAGCAAGTTGACGCAAATACGCTAGGAGCTCGGGATGACATTATTCTTTCTCGTTGGTTTGGCAACGAAGCTCCAGATCCGGGCGCCGACGAATCGTGGGATCGCCTGGCTTCCGGCAAAGCTATCGGTATCCGCGCGATCCGATGGGAGGGCGACAATGATCTTCAGTCCAAATTGCTCGCGGAAATCAAAACGGCTGTTCGCACCATAGCACAAAACGAAGTCGCTGATGATGCCAATGACAGTGCATTCTTTGAAGTTAGTCTGGGAGGCCGGCCCTTCAACGACGTTGTCTATTTCAATGCTTCGAGAAGTGAAGTGGATGAAAAGGGAGTGGAGCGTCGCCGGGGTGGAGGCGCCGACGTTGAGTCCTGGCAAATTCTGTCGCCGATACGCGCAGGTGAGACTGGAGTTGACGGCCTAAACCGATGGCTACAGAAATCGTTTCGTCGGCAGTCTCGCGCCTGGGCTGAGCCGGAGAAGCCATGGGAGCGAAAAACCTGCAAACCTTTGGGAGCGCAGGGTATTCTGTACGGCGATAAGGTCATCAATATTTCAAATTCGCGACGTTACGACGTCTACCCTAAGTTGGATAAGGCCTATTTGGCCAACGGCGAAATTGGGCTAGTCGTAGGACAATTCAAAGGAAGAAATTGGAAGCCAAAAGGCTTGCCGTGGCAGATGGAGGTCGAATTCTCCTCTCAGCTCGGGTTTAAGTACGGATTCGGAGCCCGGGATTTTGGTGATGAGGGTGATGCACCTTTAGAGCTCGCTTATGCGCTAACCATCCACAAATCTCAGGGTAGCGAATTTGGGATCACCTTCGTGGTAGTTCCGAACCCCTGTCGTTTGCTATCGCGCGAATTACTCTACACCGCTCTGACGCGTCAACGAGAACGCGTGGTTATTCTGCATCAAGGCGACGTCCGTGATCTCCTGAAGTTGTCGTCCGCCGAGCATTCGGAAACATTCCGTCGAATCACAAATCTCTTCAGGAATCCGAAGCCCGTCGAATACATCGGTAAATTCCTCGAAGATGGCTTGATCCACCGCACTGCCAGGGGCGAGCTCGTGCGTTCAAAGTCAGAAGTGATAATAGCCAATCTGCTTCACGGGCTCGATATCGCATATACTTACGAACAACCTTTAGTCGGTCGCGATGGCAGCGTCCGATATCCAGACTTTACGATAGACGACGCGGAAACCGGCCAAAAGGTCTTTCTCGAACACCTCGGAATGATGACGGAGCCGGCATACCGTCGCCGCTGGCAGAGCAAACTCGGCTGGTATCGCGACCAGGGCGTTCTTCCTTCCGAAGAAGGTGGCGGCGAGTCAGGGATCCTTGTGACGACCACCGAAGAGCGTGGTATCGACTCAGCATTGATTCAACGCCAGTTGAAGAAGTTGCTTGCTATCTAAAATGAATCTGCGTCACGCGAGCCCGATCTCCATACTTCTCGCGGAGGTGTTGAGTGTATCTCTCTGTGCTTCTCATGAGTCGGGGCTGGAATGGACTTAACAGGTACCAAATTTAGATTCTCGGATGCGATTCGGGCGACGGTTGATCCGCAAACCCGCTCGGTAATGGATACGTTTGAGGGCCAGCAGACCTCACTGAAGTCGGCGATAGATCAACAAGCCGGTCATTTCTCTTTGTCGCAGGCCGAAGACATTCGCGAGACGCACAACAACTTTATTAAAGCCATTCTAGCGAGCACCGGCACCAAATATGTATCTCTATCGCTTTCGCTAGTGGAATCGGTCAACAAGTACGATTTCATCAGCTACGCGCTCGCCGCCAGATCAATCATCGAAATAGTTGCTACGTTTCGTTACTTTGTACGCCAAAAAATTGCACCTGTTGTGCATGAGATGGCTTCATCGCAGCATTACACCGCGGCACAGGTAAAGCAGCTGATTGAGCAAGAGAATGTTTATTTGCGGGGCACTCGCTTTGACTGGGTGAGCTTTTTTGATGGCGGATTTCGGCCTCTCAATGAGCGTTACGCAGAATGGCTTACCGAAAAGAAGAAAGACAAGAACGCAAAAAAATGGACGCCCGGGCGGCTCCCGCCAATCGAGCAAATCAACGTGACCACATGTCTGGAAAAATGGGCAGAAGCGGAGCCCGGGGTCGGGACGTTGTACGACTTGTTTTGCGATTTGGTCCACCCGAACATTGGGAGCGTCATGAGCACGATGGTTCATGTCGGTGACGAATTGCGGTTTAGGGTCAGAGATCCGTCGAGCGTTGGCTCGACGCTATTTCAGAAGAGCTTTGCGGCATTTCACGTGCTTACTTCTCGTGAGCTAACGGAGTTGATTGCGATATTATTGCATTTGGTTTTGCCCCTCGAAGCCGCGCCGGACAAAAGCCAATAGCCGCAGGACCTTCTGTGACCGGTTGAGGTTCAAAAGGCGGCGGGAACTGTGGGTCCGATCTTCGGGGGCGGTATGTTACAGGCCGACGAGATGATTCAGATCGACTTAGCGGCTAGTGTCCCTATCTTGGGCAACCACATGCGCTTTGGTTCGGAGCTCTATGCGATCGCTGATTGCTCGAACAACTTCAGCAACGCGTTGCGAAACCTGTCGCCGCATATGGCGCATACTTTCAACCAGTCGCCAATTTGGGAGGATTAGGGACCGGTGCTCTGATATTTCCCGGGCAGCCTCCAATGTCCGTTGTGCAGCCCGCGCAACGACGCCGAGATTAAGCGACCTTGCATCGCGCCGTAGCTTGATTTGGCCGCGGCTCATGAAATCAATTCGGTCGTCGACATAGTCGGCGACGTTGGCCTTTTCCGCGTACGATCTTGCTTCCGAGAACAGCCGTTCACAGATTGCAGTATGTGAGGGGGCGTTACGCAGATCGATTTGGCGTCGCTGGACGGCTGCCTCAAGGCGATCGCGTTCGACGACGACGCGAGCATCGATTCTGTGCCTGGTGAGACCGACGTAGACCTCTCGTGCATCGGTCGGTTTCGCAATGTAGACCACGGCCGCGGCCGACGTTCGCCCCTGGACCGAATAGGCGGTTCCTGCATAGGCCGACGAAATGCGAGGCGGGCCGGCCACGCGCCCTGTTTGCTCCCGGACCAACGATGTCCACGGCTCCTCGATCAACCGGCCATCCTCGAGGCGAATGGCCATCTTTAATTGATCATGATCAAGTCCAATGCGCTCGATCGTCCCGCGCGTGCCATTCCGAACGCGAAATTGGGGTAGGTTCTCGCCGAACCGAATGCGATCGCCTTGGGCAATCTCGATTAGACCAATCTTCTTGTCCCGGCCAACGGCAGGGAGCGAAAGATTCGGGCCCCGAAGGAGGCCGTCAGCACGCAACACGACGCGGGCCGCCTTATTGAGAATTGCCGCGTCGGAATTTCGCCGGGTAATGATCAGAACATCATCGCCATGCGTCGCGCGATACTCATTCCACACCTGGATTGCGCGGGCCTGCGCCTCTGCTTCACCTGAGACGAGTTCCAATCTATCATTCTTATTGTATGTACGCAGGCCGGCTTCCGGATCGCCCTTCGCCATTACCATCGAAGCCGCCCGCTGCCATGATACTTCTTGCCTGCGCACTTGCGAAAGAACTGCGCTACGCGCGACCACATCGGCGACCGCTCGCAGCGCGCTGCCACCTTGTACCGATTGAAGCTGCCGGCGATCTCCGAAACATACGACCTTCGCACGCGCCTCGCACGCCACCGTCAACACGGATTCGAGCTCACGCACGCCGGCCACTCCGATCTCGTCAATAACGATCAGAGTCGCGGCATCAATCGGGGAGCTTCGTTCGCGGACGTAGTCGTATCGCCATTTAGCAATTGCCAGCGCGTCAATACCACATGATTTCGAGAGTTCGTCCGCCGCAATCCAAGTAGGCGTCAGTCCTAGCACCTTGAGCCCGGAGCGATGCGCAGCTTCTACCAGCGCGCGGGTTAGAACCGTCTTTCCGGTGCCGGCAGGTGCTTCGCAGATGGTCACTCCATCGCGATTGGCTGCAACTCTTATGGCCTGTGCCTGTTCACCAGATAGGTGAGGCGCATTGGCGAGCGCTGCTTCAAGCGCGTCCGCTCGAAACCAATCATGCTCCTCGGAGCGATCGGCTGCTCGTAGCAGGCGCGCTTCAGCGGCTGCGATGGAGGGCGTCGTCCAGCATTCCGCCCTCTCGCCACCCGCGAGCCGTTGAAGAATCCCACGCTCCTCATATGACTGTAGTTCTGCCCAGACCTGATCTATGCCGACAGCGAGGAAGCTTGCCTCGACGAGGGCGCCATGCAGGAGCTCCTTGCGGCCGATCACGCTTTGATGCCCAAAGATCTTTGAGGCGGCAACCGCAACCGGACCTGTCCCTTCAATTTCCGGAGGATCAAAATCACGCTCGGCGACCACTTCTAACTCACGAGCTGGCACGAAGTCGCGAGCCGCCTTCCACGGATCGATGTCTATTGCGGCGAGTTCTCCTTTCCAGCGCTGCTCCAGAACATCGCCGACAGGGACCTCATCTTTTGAACCGCGCGTTGCCAGCGCGGCAAGTTCCTTCTGAGCACCGCTGGCGTGCCGCCCGATGCGCTCTTCGATCTGGTGGGATCGCTTCGAAAATGTCTCGATCATATCGTCCGGAATGCCGGCGATCTCGAATTGTTGGCGGCCGGCCGGGCGCAACGAGAGGCCGAGTTCCGCAAGACGCTTCGCCAGCGATGCCCTGAACGCCCCGCCTACGACGAGCTGGTTCTCGAATAACTTCTCCGGTTCAAGTGTGCGGTGCTTATTCCGATTGCCGGATTTATTCTGATCGTGACAGCCGGCAACGTTCATGAGAACGGCGTGCGTATGGAGATTCGGATCGCCCTCGCGCGAGGTAAAGTGGTCGAAGCGGCCGACGATGACATCTGCAGGCGCTTGGCGAACATATCCGCCCGGGCCCAATCTAACTTCCACGAGCCGTTCTTCCACCAAAAATCTGAGAGCGTCCTGCACCGCTGCACGATGCAATTCTTGCAGCATGGTACGCTGATTTTGGTCTCCGGCCATCCACAGTATGGACAGAGATTTCGGAGCCGAAAATGTTACGTCCCATCCCGCCCGGTGGCCTGATCCCGAACCACGTACGAGCGGTCTTCCCGTGCTAGGATCAATTCCCCCGCATAGATCCCGGAATGTTTCTTTATCGATCTCGGCACCGGTTCGGACAATGGTTTCGCCGGTCGACCACCAGGTGCCGCCTCCATCACGGACGTAGTATTCGTCGCGGCTTGCGGGCCTTGCCTCGCGATTGGGGTCGTTGACATAATAAAGCCCGGCGTCGCGACCGCCACCCAGCGCGTGAAGGGATGCGGTCATACCTTCGGAGGCGCGTACCGGCACAAGCTGGAGACGTCAACGTTGCTCCCGGCAGTTGCCTCGCCGACGAAGCTTGCTAATTCCAGCAGCCCCTGATCCACGGCTTCCAGCCGTTCGACAAGGGCAAGGTGTCGAATCGTGATATCCAGATGCTGAACAATGCACTCGACAATCAGGTCAGCCGAGGGAATCTTTGCGGCACGGGCAGCCTGCTCAAGCCGCTCAGCGAGCTTGTTGTCAATCTGGACCGTGTAGGAGCTCATGCGATCTCTCCAGATGCGCCGTCGGAAATGGCGTGGGCGGTGCCGCCGACGCTTTGGCCGTCGCACGCGACGGCCCGCGCATCAAGGCTCGCCTCCCACGGATTTCGTTCGTGGTTAGCCGGAAGCAACTTTAGTGCGTGTGGTGTGCAAATTAAAATAAATGGTCAGTAGCTGGTAAACTGACTGGTATCCACTAGTCCGACTAGTCCTCGCTAGGCCCTGCGCCGGCAGCCTATATGTGGCCTGCCATGCCCCTTGACCCCAAGAAGCTGCGAGAAGACGCCCGACGTCTCCAGAAGGCCCATCCGCCGACGAGAGTGGGCAAGGAGACGACCGGGACCACCTCGGCCATCAGAGCCGCTCTCCCCATCATTTATGACCTCCGAAAAGAGGGGGTCTCATGGCCTGTGATTGCTCAAGCGCTGGCCGGGCAGGGTGTCGTTCAGGGTAAGGACCGGATCCCTCTGACGACAAAGCGCCTTACGGCAATCGTCAGCCAGCTGGAAAGCCAGGAGCGAAAAAAAGCCACCCGGAGGGAGCGGGTCCGGCGCGACTCCGTCCAGGAGCCGGCGGAACGGCAACTCAGGCTCAGGCTGTCGCCGGACCTTATAGGTCCTCCGGTCGGCACGGAACCTCGCACGCAGTCCACCGAAGAGGAATTGCGTCGATCCGCTTTCGACAAGATCCAATCGTTACTGAAGAAGGAATAAAGGATGCCGCGGATTCTACTCGTCACGCAAGAAAAGGGCGGAGTCGGCAAAACCGTTTTCGCGCGAGCCTTGGCTGAAGCGATCGACGGCGCGCCTGTTATTGAAATCGATTCAAGCCCCCGTATGATCGAGCTTGGCGACCGTGTCACATTCTTCAAGATGCGAGCTGACCGCGCCGCTATCGAGAAGACGGGCGGCAAGGCGTCTCGCGCGGAATTTGACGGTGTGCTGGCCGCTCTAGAAGCTGCAACAATTCCTACGATCGTCGATGTCGGAGCGAACACGTCTCTTACATTCCTGAGCGTCATTTCTGAGATCGCGCCCGTCTTGTCCACCCATGGAGTCGAATTCGGCGTCTGTGCGATCGTTACAACTGAACACGCCGCCATGGCTGCCGCTTCATCGATCCTGACATCAACAAAGCCTTGGGCGAAGGCTCAGTTCCTGATCGAAAATCGATTGCATGAAGCCGTTGACGCAGAATGGATGAGAAAAGGCAGTGTCGGCACGAAAGTCACATCTTTCGATCAGCAGGTGCTTGAAAAAGGCGCCGACGAGATTCTGCAGGACGGAGGCTTGGCCAGCATCGTGCAACTCGATCCGGCGAAGCTGCGTGCAAAACATGGACTTGGCCCTGCCTTACGCATTCAGAAGGATCTTGAACGATTTCGGAAAGAGGCCATGGAGGCCGTGAGGCCTGCCGCAGAATGGCTGATTGGATGAGCGCCAACAATCAAGCACTGAGCAAAAAATACAAGTCTGCCGCCAAACGAGTAGGAGATGTTGAGCGGCAGCTCGAATTAGTAAGCAAACGCCGGTTGGCAGAACTATTGAAGCAGTCGAAGGCGCATCGGCTCAACGCGTTTGATGATGTTGATCTGCTTCCAAACGAAAAAAACGAACTTCGGAAGTCGATTTTGATCGACGGCCCCCGACCGAAGTGGCAGGCTCTAGGCTGGCGGCCTGCGGCTCTACTTCGTCGCCGGATGCTATCCGTCTCATACCTTCTGAGAGGGCTCTACGTCGCGGCTCTTGTCGTACCAGTAGGATACGTTTTCTACGCGGCATGGAGCAACACGGGCCAGCTTATCGTCACCTCAAGTCCAATGACCGTGGACTGGCGAATGCCAAACGGCGGAATTCTCAGGCGCACAGTGCCAGCCGGCGAAAGTCTTGTGCTATTGAAGCGCCACGATGGATCTTATGTCGTCCGGAAGTGGTATGCGCAAGAAGGGTACGCGACCGCCAAAGTCAACGTTGCAAATAATCGATAGAGGCGATCAGCCGCTCTTGCCGACGGGCGGCTGAAAATCGACGAGCGATGCAAAGCGCCGGTCGTCATGAGCAACCGTGCGCTTTAGCTTTACCCGGTCCGGGGTGTGCGACAGGCTGTTCAACAACACAATCTGATTCTTTTGTAGCAATTTGGGAAGATTAGAGGGGGGCACAAGCCGCAATGCTTCAGTCGTTTTCGTCTGAACCGGCTTGCCCGTCCGGGAGTCCGGCGTCGTTGTGACTTTGATTCCCGTGTACGTGCCAATCGCGTTCGACCAATATTCGTTCTCGTTTGGCAGAGATGCTGGAAGATTAAAGACATTGAGCATTTCTGCGGTGGCAATCATGGTATCGGCGCCGTTGACGCCGTATGTGTCGACGAGCTGCGATCGAGACTGCCAAAACGTCCAAATTGACAATCCGTAACCTGGCAATTCTCCTACGCCGTTTAAAATGGCGTCAAACCGGCCGAGAACAAAGGCCTCGTCGATGAACGCGATGATCCGTTCACTCGGTCGATTTTTACGCACAGACACAAATAGATCGGCGAGCAGCCAACGAACATAAGGCGCAAGAATCTTTTTTTCCTCCCCGGCTGGTAGTACGATGAAGAGGTCGACATTGCCGGCTGCAAGGTCCGCCAATTCGAATGTATGCGCTTGAACGACAGCTTGCATACGGCTGTCGCGTAACCACTGCGTGGATTGCTGTGCGGTCGACGTGATACTGTCGCGGGATTTCGGATCCATCTCAAGTATTGCGGCCGCAGCCTGTGATGAGTGATCCGTTGCGGTGCGGACCGCCTTCAGCATGTCGTCGGGGTTCATGAGAAGCAGGGCGGCTCCGACCGGATCGGCCTTTCCATTCCGCAGCGTTGCCAAAATTGCAGCAACGATCAGATCGCTTGCTCGGCTTTGGAAATAATTGTTGTCACTTGCCTCCTTAGCAGGAGGCAAAAGAGACAGGGCCATACTTTGAAGATAGAGGATGTTTGATGGATCTACGAGCAGAAGGGGGTTCCATCGGTCCGCGCCGCCGGCGAGATTGAGAGGATCAATACAGCGCACAATCCGTCCCATTGATTCGCGGCGGCGCTTCACGGCTCGGTAAGCATCGCCTTTTGGATCAATCACAACCGCTGGCCCTGCCCAAGCGTCAGGTTCCGGACATGTTAGGTTTGGAATAATGAAGCCGCCCGTCTTCCCCGTTCGAGGTGGCGCGATGGTGAGAAGATTTCCCTCCACCTGGATCCGTACGGCTTTGCCGGTGATGGGGTCGATTCCGACCTCTAACCCCTTATTCATTTTACTGACAGTTCTGTCCGACGCCCACCTGGCATCGCCATAGACTCCTGAGTGGTCGCGGAGCGAGGCAAGCTTGCCGCTGAGCAGAAGAAGCGAGGCAATGAAGGCTGTCACGCCCCAGATGGCATAGAACTGGACAACCCCGCCACCAGCGAACGCGGGCAACTGACCCCGCGCCATGTCCAGATATGTGCCGAAGATCATCGGAAAGTTGATAAAGCGATCGAAAAAATGAAGTGCCCAGGCGGCAGGCGAAACGCCAGCGAGTTCTGGCGGCCAGCTCACTGCAAGCCAACCATGCTGCGCAACAAAGGCGATGGGATAGCCGATCGTGAGCGCAAAACAAACAATGGTGAGTGTGAGCAATATTTTTGGATAAGTCAGATTCATATCAGTAAGACGCTTCTCGTTGACTGATCGCTACAAACCAGAAGAATTCTTACGATAGGGCGAAGAACTGAAGCGCTTTTTAAGTAACGCAAGCCATCGTTATTAGTAAGAGCGTGCTCTATGTCGCTCAGTGACGTGGAGTATTAGGAAGAAATGTCAGTCCTCACCCCGGAAGAGTTTAACAAACAAGAAGCTATGGCGATTGCGTTGGAGAACGCCCGCATTCTTCTTTTGCGAAGGATTAAGGCGCTCGCCCCCGCTGAGCGAGGACTTTCTCCGGACGAAGACGATTCCAGACGTCTGCAATTCGCAGACGATTTCCTTCGTGAGGTATGGAATGTTCGTGCACTCGGCCCTGTCCAACTAGGAAGAACCCCCGACGAGTGCGATGAGCTTCTTCCGAAGCTCCAAGCGGCTCTTGGACAAATTGATCAGCTTGTTCAGGATTGGCTCCAACGCCGATCAGCACGCCGTTGAATCTGCCGATACGATCAGCTCTTGTGCCGTGCTTCACAGAGGTGATACACAAAGACGTGCTGCTGGAAAAACCTTAACGATTTCAGTCGTTTCAGCGGGTTGGGTCGGGGGGTGAGTACCCTCCCGCCCCAGCCAGCATACAAGCTGTTGAGTTCGTTGGGTAAGCAGCTCCATTCCTGCCAAATTGTTCGGCGCGTTTGGAAACTGAGCTTCTAATGCCCGGTCCAGAATCGAACCAAGCGATGTCCTGCATCAAGCTGTAGTTCACCCAGCCGATGGCGCAGAGTTTGTCGCCGTGACGCTGCGGCCGTTGCGGGGGACGCGGCTCGTCGCCGTTACGCCGCTTTCCTGCGGGGCTTCGGCTTTGCTTTTTTGTCGAGCAAGACCCGCTCAGGCGCCGGGCGCGCGCCGGGACCAGGGTGGACATGAACTTCCTTGGCTGAAAGCGGCTCGCCGCATTCCGAGCACACCATCACGGGGTCGAACATCTTTCCGCACTTGCGGTGCTCATGCAGCAGGGGACGTCCGCGTTCGTCGACCATGTGGGTGTCGCCCCAATGCACGAGCGCCATCATGATCGGATAGAGGTCGAGGCCCTTTTGCGTCAGGATATACTCGTGGCGCTTGGGCGATTCCTGATAGGGAATGCGGCGCAGGACGCCCTGCCGGACCAGCTTCTTCAACCGCTCGGCGAGCAAGTGCCGTGTGATTCCAAGCGCCGACTGAAAACCCTCGAAGCGGCGCGTGCGCAGAAAGCATTCGCGGAGAATCAGGAGAGTCCAGCGGTCACCAATCACACCGATGGTACGAGCCATCGAACACGGCTCTTCCTCAAGTTCATCCCATTTCATTCTGCTCTCCGGTCGGCCGGCGCCTGTTCCGCTCGAATCAGGGGGAAGCGGCAGCGCCGCTCACACCATTCTAGATAGGTACTAAAGCGGATACAATACCCCCGCCGCTCGTCCGAAACCTCGTGATTTCAGAGCAGATTTGACAGTTCAATTTTAGAACTATAGAAATGAGTGACAGCCTGCGTTCGGCCTGGAAGATCACCAAATCCGACCAACATCGCGCTCTGCGGGAGGAGCTGACATGTCCCTCAAAGTTGAATTCCTGTTCGATTTCGGCAGTCCGAATGCTTACCTCGCGGAACTGGCGCTTCCGGGAATCGAACGGCGCACCGGCGTGAAATTCGAATATGTCCCGATCCTGCTCGGCGGCATCTTCAAGGCGACCGGCAACATGTCCCCGTTCGATTCCCTTCGTGGCATCAAGAACAAGCCGGAATACCAGGCTCTGGAGACCCAGCGCTTCATTCGCCGCCATAACGCGACGAAGTTTCGTCCCAATCCGTTCTTTCCGGTGAATACGCTGATGTTGATGCGCGGCGCCGTCGCGGCGCAGCTCGAAGGCGTGTTCGAGCCGTATTTCCGCGCGGCCTACCACCACATGTGGGAGGAGCCGAAGAAGATGGATGACCTCGAAATCTTCCGAACAGCGTTCATCTCCTCAGGCGTCGATATCGACCGGTTGCTTGCGCGTGCACAGCAGGACGACGTCAAGAAGGGGCTGATCGATCGGACCACCGAGGCGGTCAATCGCGGCGCATTCGGCTCGCCGACCTTCTTCGTTGGAAAGGAAATGTTCTTCGGCAAGGACCAACTCCGCGATGTCGAAGAGTCGATCGTCGAGCAGATCGGCCAGCCCGTTTCGAAGACGGCCTAGGGCAGAACCTGAGCCTGCAGAGCCGGCAGATGTCCGGCGTCTGCGTGGACGAAAATTCAGTCGGCGTCATAACAAAACCAATTCAGGGAGAATGTCATGCCCGGTCCACTCAACGGCGTCCGTGTCCTCGATCTGACCGGCGTGGTGTCGGGCCCGTTCGCGACCATGTTCCTGGCGGATCAGGGCGCGGACGTCCTGAAAATCGAACCGATCGGCGGCGACATTACCCGGCGCAGCCGTGCCACGATTGATAAGGAAGGCGAGTTCTCCGCGCTATTCATCTCGTCAAACCGTGGCAAGCGCTCGCTGTCGATTGACGTCAAAAGCGCGGCCGGCCGTGAGGTTCTGGCCAAATTGGTCGCGAAGGCGGACGTGCTGGTGCAGAATTTCCGGCCCGGCACCATGGAGCGCCTCGGTCTCGGCGTCGAGGAGTTGCGCCAGCGCCATCCGCGCCTGATCTATGTCTCGATCAGCGGTGTCGGCGACACCGGACCCTATGTGAAGAAGCGTGTTTACGACCCGATCATTCAGGGCCTCTCGGGCTTTGCCGATATCCAGTCGCAGCCGGTCACGAACCGTCCGCAGATGATCCGGACTATCGTCTGCGACAAGACCACCGCCGTGTTCACCGCCCAGGCGGTCGCAGCAGCCCTCTACGCTCGCGAGAAGACAGGGCAGGGTGATCACATCCAGGTCGCCATGCTGGATGCGATGATCTCGTATTTGTGGCCCGAAGGCATGATGCAATACACGGTGGTGGGTGCCGAGGCCGCTGCTGCCGATCCCAACGATCGCCCCGATCTCGTGTTCAAGACCAGCGACGGCTACATCACCGCCGGTACAATTTCCGATTCCGAATGGCAGGGTTTCTGCCGCGCCACCGGCGACGCCGAGCTTGCCAAGGATCCCCGGTTTGCGACGCCATCGGCGCGCTCGGTCAACGCCACGGCACGCATCAACAAGATGGCCGAATATATCAGCCAGCACACCACCGCAGAATGGCTGGAGCGTCTGGATGCCGCCGATGTCCCCTGTTCGCCGATCCTGCGGCGGAGCGAGATCATCCACAATGAACAGGTGGTCGCGCGCGACATCATTGCGGAGTTCGATCAGCCGAAAGTGGGGCGGGTGCGGCAACCTAAGCCGGCGGCGCGTTTTGCGATCAACGAGGCCGCGATCGGTGGGCCTGCTCCCCGGGTGGGTGAGCACTCCCGCGACGTGTTGCACGAGCTGGGCTACGACGACGGCGCCATCGACAAGATGGTCGCCGAGCGCAGCCTGCGCGTCGCGGTCTAACCGCGAAGCCCGTTGGCGACGGTATTCTAGACCTTCGCCGGCGCCGGCGTGATCGGTGCCATCGGAACATTCGCCGCAACGGCTCGCTGAAAGGCTTCCCGTTTCCTGATGCGTTCGAGATAGGGCTGAGCGTTGTCGCAAATGCCGACGCCATAGGCGATGGCCCACTCCAGGCAGGTCGTGAGCAGGATGTCTGCGCTCGTAAACCGGTCGCCCATCAGGAATTGCCGGCCATCTGCGAGCGCGACTTCGACATGGCGCAACTGCTGGCGGAAATACTCGCCGGCCTGGGCAACGACCTCGGGTGCAATGCCGTAGATCGGTCCGAGCGCGTCGGCCCGATGGCGGCGCATCACGTAAAGGCTGGTGGAATCCAGCTCCGCGACGATAAAGAAGCACCATTCCAGCCACGCGGCATACTCGCGCGGGGCTTCCGGAATCAGCGATCGTTCCGGCGTGGAATACATGCGCGACAGGTAGGCAACGATCGCTGCGCTCTCGCCGATGCAGAAGTCGCCATCCTGAAGCAGCGGGATCTTCTGGCGCGGATTGAGCTTCGAATATTCTGCGGTCTTGGTTTCACCGGTTCGCGGGCCAATGGGCTTTGTCTTGTAGGCTAAGCCCAGTTCGTGCATGGCCCAATGCGGACGAATGGTGCGACTCGTTCCAACGCCCCACAGGGTCAGGTTTGATGCCGCATCCATATTACCATTTCTCCACGGACGGACGGAGATCGAGCTCGTGGGTCCAGCCATCTTTGCTTTGCTGGTGGGTGAACCAATAGGCTTCGGCAATGGAAGACGTCTTGGTCAGGCTATCCGGCGGAATATCGCTTGCTTCGATCCCCTTCGCTGCCTTCATGCGTTGGTGAATCGCCTCGCTATCCACGCCAGCGTCGATCAGGAGATGCACGACGTGAATGTTCTTCGGTCCAAGCTCGCGCGCCATCGCCTGGGCCACTGCTCGAAGTCCGAACTTAGCTGATGAAAATGCTGCAAACCCCGAGCCGCCACGCACGCTTGCCGTCGCACCGGTAAAGAAGATGGTGCCGCGTCCGCGCGACAGCATCACGCGGGCAGCCTCACGTCCAACCAGGAATCCACCATAGCAGGCGAGTTCCCAGGCTTTGAAGAACAACTTCTCCGTCGTGTCGAGCAGAGGCTTGTTGACGTTCGAGCCGGCATTGTAGAGGCAAACCTCGACGGGCCCGTGCTCCTTCTCGACCCGCGCGAAAATGCCTTGGACGTCTGCTTCCTGGCGCGCATCCACGCTGAATGCGTGAACGTCATGCCCCGCAGCCCTCAACTCGGCCACCAGTTCCTGCGATTTGGAGGCATCGCGCCTGCAGATGCAAACCGTATAGCCGCCTCGGGCAAAACGCCGGGCGACCGCCGCGCCAATGGCATCGCCTGCGCCAACAAGTATCGCTACACCGCGGCTCGCCGCCATCCTCGATTCTCCCATTAAGTTCTTATTTGATACTGTAGACTAGCTGTCCGATGGTGCATTGTAAACGGCGGTTTTATCAGTCACGCAAAACCGTAATCAGACATGGATTGTCCATTCGCCTCCGGGAAAAGTCCGACGATGATTTATCGATTGACAAGTTCTAAAAAAGAACTATAAGTCGAAACCAAGTGTGCCGCATTGCAAAGTCGGCATGGTCGGTCGGGAGGTCAGTCGTGCTGGAGCTTTCAGAGACGATCAGTGGCGACGAGATTGCTGTCGGCTTGCCGGGCCGAATCCATGAAGTAACGGCAGGGCCGCTTGCCAGAGCGCCCGACCGGATTGCGCTGGTCGAGGACGGGGCTTCCTGGAGCTATCGAGACCTGGAGCAGCGCGTTAGCCAGATCGCCACCGTGCTTTCATCGCTGGGGATCAGGGCCGGCGATCGGATGATCATTGTCAGCGAAAACTGTATTGCGCTTGCTGCTTTGCTGCTGGCGGCGAGCCGGCTCGACGCCTGGGCAATCGTCGCCAACCCGCGCCTGTCGGCGCGCGAACTGGATCAGATCCGCGATCACAGCGGCGCCCGGCGGATGTTGTTCACGTCGGGTATTTCGAAAGAGGCCGCAGCTCACGCCTCTCGCTACGACGCCGAGAATCGGCGAATTGGCGCGCTGCCGGAAATTGGCGTTGGCCCGCTCAACGAAAGCGCGACAGTCGAGCCGGTGGAGGCTGATCCAGCAAAGCAAGTCGCGGTTTTGATCTACACGTCAGGGACAACGGGGACTCCCAAGGGCGTGATGCTCTCGCATCACAACCTTCTGATCAGCGCAAAGACCACTGCGTACTTCCGCAGGATGAACGAGGACGACAAAATCTATCTTGTGTTGCCGATCTCGCATATCGTCGGCATCTCGCTCCTGATCATGACGCTGATGGTCGGCGGCACGGTGCGGATGGTCAGCAAATACGATCCTGCGGCGACCGCAAAGGCCATCGCGGAGGAGGGCGTCACCATCCTCAATGGCGTGCCTGCCACCTATCAGCGCCTGCTGGAGTACAAGAGCGTATCAGGCGTGGAACAACTGTCCCGAGGCTCGTTGCGCTTGATTGCCGTCGCCGGCGCGCCGCTGGATTTGAACCTGAAGTTGCGCGTGGAAAGAGAGTTCGGGCTTCCGTTGCTCAACGGCTACGGGATCACCGAATGCTCGCCGGGAATATCAGGCGTACGTTTCGATAGGCCACGCTCGGATCAGGCTGTCGGCACGCTGCTGCCTGGTGTGGAAGCGCGGGTGCGAACCATCGAAGGATTTCCGACTGTATCCGGTGAAGTCGGCGAGCTGCATGTTCGCGGGCGCAACGTGATGCTGGGATACTATCGTGCCCCCGAGCTCACCGCGAAGGTGATTGACAGCGAGGGCTGGTTCAATACCGGCGATCTCGCACGTTTCGATGGCGATTGTCTGTACATCGCCGGCCGCACCAAGGAAATGATCATTCGTTCCGGTTTCAACGTCTATCCCGCGGAGGTCGAAGCAGTCCTCAGCTCACACGAGGACGTCGTGCAATCCGCTGTGGTCGGTCGTGCCGCGGACGGCAATGAGGAGATCGTGGCCTTTGTGCAATTGCTGCCAGGATCGCGCACGACACCAGAGACCCTGATGCATTTCGTCCGATCTCAGCTGACTTCTTACAAGCGGCCGTCCGAAATCGTCATACTCGATGCCTTGCCGGCGACCTCGACCGGCAAGATACTCAAGCACAAGCTCGCGGAGTCCTTGCGCGGAGGTGGCGCAACCCCCGCGGTGCAGACGCCCGAATTCCGCAGGCAACATAACTAACTTTACCGGGAGGACATCTTGCAAAAGAGAAACGCAACCGTGGCCGTCATCGGCGCCGGAGACTTCATCGGCGGCGAGATCGCCAAAAAGTTCGCCGCAGAAGGCTTCACGGTCTTCGCCGGCCGTCGTAACGGCGACAAGCTGGCTCCGCTCGTCAAGGATATCGAGGCTGCCGGCGGAGAGATTCACGCCCGTTCGCTCGACGCCCGCAAGGAAGACGAGATCATCTCCTTTCTCAACGATGCGGACAAGCACGCGCCTCTGGAAGTCTGCATCTTCAATATCGGGGCGAACGTCAATTTCCCCATTCTGGAAACCACAGAACGCGTTTTCCGCAAGGTCTGGGAAATGGCCTGCTATTCCGGCTTTCTGGCCGGTCGCGAGGCGGCCCGCCTCATGCTTCCGCGCGGGGGTGGCAACATCTTCTTTACCGGGGCGACCGCCTCGCTCCGAGGCGGCAGCGGCTATGCTGCTTTCGCAAGCGCCAAGTTTGGCCTTCGTGCGGTCGCGCAAGCCATGGCCCGCGAGCTTGGCCCGAAGAACATTCACGTCGCGCATCTCATCATCGATTCCGGCGTGGATACCGAGTGGGTTCGGCAACGCCGGCTGGAGGCTCTGGGGCCCACTGCGCTGGATGATCCGGACGCCTTGATGCCTCCGTCCTCCGTCGCAACTTCCTATTGGCAGCTCTACCAGCAGCCGAGAAGCGCATGGACGTTCGAGCTGGAGATCCGTCCCTTCGGCGAGAAGTGGTAGCGGGCCTGCTGCGATGGAGCTCAAGCTTTCGCCCGAGGACGCCGAGTTTCGTGACGAGGTGCGCAGTTTCATTGCGGAGAACTATCCGCCGGAAATGCGCGTTCCCAATCCGGAGACCGACCTGACCAAGGAGCAGTCGCTGCTGTGGCACCGGATCCTCCACAACAAGGGTTGGATCGCCCCGCTCTGGCCCAAGGAATATGGCGGCCCGGGCTGGTCCGTCACCCAGCGCTTCATCTTCGAGCAGGAGACCTCTCGCGCTGGCACGCTGCCGCCGCTCGCCTTCAGCGTCACCATGGTCGGGCCGGTGATCTACACGTTCGGCAACGAGGCGCAGAAGAAGAAATTTCTGCCGCGGATCCTGTCCGGCGAGGATTGGTGGTGCCAGGGTTATTCGGAGCCGGGCTCGGGCTCCGACCTCGCAACCGTCAGAACCAAGGCGGTGCGTGACGGCGACCACTACATCGTCAACGGTCACAAGACCTGGACCACGCTGGCGCAGCATGCCGACTGGATCTTCTGCCTCGTGCGGACCGATCCGAGCGCGAAGCCGCAATCCGGCATCTCCTTCCTGCTGATCGACATGAAGTCGCCCGGTGTCACCGTGCGGCCGATCATCACGATCGATGGCAGCCACGAGGTCAACGACGTCTTCCTCGAGAACGTCCGCGTGCCCGCCGAGAACCTGATCGGTGAGGAGAACAAGGGCTGGACCTACGCCAAGTTCCTGCTCGGCAACGAGCGCACCAGCATGGCCGGCATCGGCCGGTCCACCCGCTACATCAACAAGCTGAAACAGATCGTGAAGGCCGAAATACCGGCCGAGGATCCCGCGCATCTCGAATTTCTGCGGGACATTGCCCGCGTCGAGCTCGACGTGCTGGCGCTGGAGGCGACCGAGCTGCGCGTCGTCGCCCAGCTGGCGCGCGGCATAGATCCTGGCCCGGCCGCCTCGCTTTTCAAGATCCGCGGCACCGAAATCTTCCAGGCCATCACCGAACTCACCCATCGCGCGATCGGCAATTACGGTCTTGCCATCCGCGAGCATCCGGTCAGCGCCAATCGCTTCATGCCCGGTCCCGCCTACGGCCATACCGCGTCGGAGAAATATCTGAACGCGCGCAAGCTCAGCATCTACGGCGGATCCAACGAGATCCAGCGCAACATCATCGCCAAAGCCGTGCTCGGGCTCTAGCCGCGGCGGATCGGGAGGATCGGATGGATATTCAGTTCACGGAAGAGCAGGAATTGCTGCGGTCCAGCGTCCAGCGGCTGCTGCGCGACCAGTACGACTTCGAGGCGCGGCGCAAGAGCGTGGCGAGCGAGGAAGGCTTCAGCCGGAAGCAGTGGGCGGCTTTTGCCGAGCTAGGCCTTCTCGCTGCGCCGTTCTCCGAGGGCGCCGGCGGTCTCGGCGGCGGTCCGTTGTCGACCATGATCGTCATGCATGAGTTCGGCCGTCACCTCGTGGTCGAGCCATTCGTCGAGACGGTGGTGCTGGCCGGCGGATTGATCGAGCATGCGGGCTCGCCGGAGCAGCAGCAAAGCTTCATCCCGGACATCATCGACGGCTCGAAGATCTGGACGCTGGCCTGGACGGAGAAGGCATCGCGTTTCGATCTTGCCCATGTCGCCACGAGAGCGCGGCGCGAAGGGAGCGATTACGTCCTGGCAGGCGCAAAGACCGCGGTGATCGCAGCGCCTTGGGCGGACTATCTGATCGTCTCGGCCCGGACCTCCGGCGATGACCGTGAACGCAGCGGCGTCAGCCTGTTCGTGGTCGATCGGCGCGCGACCGGCGTCGATCTCCAGAGCTTCAAGACCATCGACGGCCGCCGGGCCGCCGAAGTCAGCCTGCGCGATGTCCGCGGCCAATTGCTGGGCGTGGAAGGCGAGGGCGTTGCCGCGCTGGAAACCTGCCGCGACCGCGCCATCGGCGCGCTCTGCGCGGAAGCCGTCGGCGCCATCGGCGAGCTGAACTCGGCGACGCTGGAATATTCCAAGACGCGCAAGCAGTTCGGCACCACGATCGGCTCGTTCCAGGTGCTGCAGCACCGCATGGTCGACATGTTCATCGCCCATCAGGAGGCGCTCTCCCTGATGCAGCATCTGAGCCTCAGCCTCAGCGACGGCGATGCCGGCCTGTCGCGGCTCGCCTCCGGTGCCAAGTCGAAGATCGGCTATGCGGGCAAGTTCGTCGCCGACCAGGCGGTGCAGCTTCACGGCGGCATGGGAATGACTGACGAGCTCAACGTCGGGCACTATTTCAAGCGACTCTCCTCCATCAACATCCAGTTCGGCGACCCCGCGTTCCACGTGCTGCGTTACGCGCAGCTGGACGCGGCCGCGTAAACAGAGAGGCCAGCATGACGACTGAAGCAGTCATCGTTTCCACCGCTAGGACGGCCGTCGGGAAGGCCTACCGCGGCGCACTCAACAATACGGACGGTCCGACCATGGCCGGGCACGTGATGGCCGAAGCGGTAAAGCGCGCCGGCATCGCCCCGGGCGAAGTCGAAGACGTGGTCATGGGCTGCGCCATGCAGCAGGGCACCATGGTGATGAACGTGGCGCGCAAGGGCGCGATGCGCGCCGGCCTGCCGGTGACGGTCGCCGGCACGACCATCGACCGGCAATGCGCCTCCGGCTTGCAGGCCATCGCGGTGGCCGCACGCTCGGTGATGCTCGACGGCGTCGAGGTCGCGATCGGCGGAGGCATCGAGTCGATCAGCCTCGTGCAGAACGACCACATGAACAAATTCCACGCCGTCGACGACGAGCTGATGGCGATGAAGCCCGAAATGTACATGTCGATGCTCGATACGGCCGAGGTCGTCGCCGAGCGCTACAAGATCGGCCGCGACAAGCAGGACGAATACAGCCTCGAGTGCCAACGCCGCGTCGGCGCTGCGTTACAGGCCGGCCGCTTCAACGACGAGATCGTGCCGTTCACGACCAGGATGGCGCTGTTCAACAAGGACACCAAGGAAGTCACCTACGAGCAGGTGACGCTCACAAAGGACGAGGGACCGCGTCCCGAGACCACCGCCGAGGGCCTCGCCAAGATCAAGCCGGTGTTCGAGGGCAAGACCATCAGCGCGGGAAATGCCAGCCAACTTTCGGACGGCGCTTCGGCCTGCGTGATCATGAGCGACAAGATTGCGGCGAAGAAGGGCCTCAAGCCGCTCGGCATCTTCCGCGGCTTCGTTGCCGCCGGCGTCGAGCCCGACGAGATGGGCGTCGGCCCGGTCGCCGCGATCCCGCGGCTGCTCAAGCGCCATAACCTGAAGATCGACGACATCGACCTCTGGGAGTTGAACGAGGCCTATGCGGTGCAGGTGATCTACTGCCGCGACAAGCTCGGGATCGATCCGGACAAGCTCAACGTCAACGGCGGCTCGATCGCGATCGGCCATCCCTACGGCATGACCGGGTCGCGGCTCACCGGCCATCTCCTGATCGAGGGCCGGCGGCGCAAGGCGAAGTACGGCGTCGTGACGATGTGCATTGGTGGCGGCATGGGCGCGGCCGGACTGTTCGAAATCATCCACTGAACGGCAACGCGGGAGATCATTCGTGAAGACAGCGATCACTGAACTGTTCGGCATCGAGCACCCGATCATCCAGGGCGGAATGCACTATGTCGGCTTCGCGGAAATGGCGTCGGCCGTCTCCAACGCGGGCGGGCTCGGCTTGATCACGGGCCTGACGCAGAGAACACCGGAACTGCTGGCCAAGGAGATCGCACGCTGCCGGGATATGACGGACAAGCCGTTCGGCGTGAACCTCACGTTCCTGCCGACGTTCAGCGCGCCGCCCTATCCGGAATACATCGCGGCCATCAGGGAGGGCGGTGTCAGGATCGTCGAAACCGCCGGGCGCAGCCCCGAGCAGTACATGCCGGCCCTGAAGGCGGGCGGCATCAAGGTGATCCACAAATGCACCTCCGTCCGGCACTCCCTGAAGGCCGAGCAGATCGGCTGCGATGCCGTCAGCGTCGACGGCTTCGAGTGCGGCGGCCATCCCGGCGAGGATGACATGCCGAACATGATTCTGTTGCCGCGCGCGGCCGAGGAGCTGAAGATCCCGTTCGTTGCCTCCGGCGGCATGGCGGACGCGCGCAGCCTGGTTGCGGCACTGGCGATGGGCGCTGCGGGCATGAACATGGGCACGCGCTTCATCGCCACCAAGGAAGCGCCGGTGCACGAGAACGTCAAGAAGGCGCTGGTCGCGGCGACGGAACTCGACACCAGGCTCGTGATGCGCGCGCTACGCAACACCGAGCGGGTCCTGAACAACAAGGGTGTCGAGCAGCTGCTCGAGATCGAGCGCGAGAAGGGCAAGAGCCTCAAGATCGAGGACATCCATGAGCAGGTGGCGGGCGTCTATCCCAAGGTGATGATCGACGGCGACATGGATGCGGGCGCGTGGAGCTGCGGCATGGTCGTCGGGCTCATTCACGACATTCCGACGGTGAAGGAGCTGATTGATCGCATCATGGCGGATGCCGAAAGACTCATCCGGCAGCGCCTGACTGGCTTCCTCGACGGCACCGGGCAGCGGCCGGCTGCGGCTCGGGCGATCGCGTAGACGGAAGGACTTACCGCTTCCCGACGTTCTGACGGAGGCTATGCGCACGCATGGTCATGCGTGCGTCGATCTTTGATGAAGCTCGATAGGCCAGATCAACGGCGTTCGGCAGCCTCGGGGGTAGCTTATGGACCAGGCCGACTTCCACTACTATGAGCCGTCGAAAGGGCACGGACTCAGGCATAATCCGTTCAATGCGATAATCGCGCCGCGTCCGATTGGGTGGATTTCGTCGCGCAACGCAGCCGGTCAATTGAACTTGGCGCCGTACAGTTTCTTCAACGCGTTCCTCTACGATCCTCCCATCATCGGATTCTCGTCGATTTCGTGGAAGGACACCGTCAAGAACGTCAGCGAAACCCGTGAGTTCGTCTGGAATCTTGTCACCATGGATCTCGGCGAGCGCATGAACGTGACAGCGACGCCGCTCGATCACGGCGTGAGCGAGTTCGAAACAGCCGGACTGACGCCGATACCCGGACGCCACGTTGCCGTGCCGCGGGTGGGCGAGAGCAGGGCCGCCATGGAATGCAAGGTGGTCGAGGTCTCTCAACTGGCCAACGCACGCGGTGAAAAGGTCGAAGGCTGGTTCGTGCTTGGCGAGGTCGTCGCAGTCTACATCGACAAGGCATTGATCGAGGACGGTGTCTACAACACGGCGCTTGCGCGCCCGATACTGCGTGCCGGCAGGGGTGGAGATTACCTCGAGGTCAGGACCGAAAACATGTTCGAGATGAAGCGCCCGGCTGGCAGCAGCAAACCGGAATTCCACGGCACCTGATTGCGCCGGAAACAGGCTCAACTGTCGGGCTAGCCAGGCATTGTGTCGACAGGCCTGAGCACGGCTTCGCAAAGCCGATGAGAAACTGAACGGAAAGCCTGTGCGGAGTCATATGCCCATCAAGACCCCGGGCCCCGCGCGTAAAGGCCAAGAGCCAGCAGGGAAAACGCGCTCATCACGACGCCCAGCGCCAACATTGCTTCATGTGACACTGTGGCAGCAAGCCATACGCCGATCGCGGCGATCATCATCTGCAAGAAACCGAGCAGCGCCGAGGCGGCGCCGGCCTTCTCGCCGAATGGAGAGAGTGCCCGCGCAGTGGCCAATGGACTGACAACACCCATGCCGAGAAGAAAAACGCACATCGCGCCCAGAAACGGCAGGAAAGTCGGGCTGATCATCGAGATGAGCAGGATTGCAAGGCTGCTGGCGGCCGTCCCGCACAAACCTGCCCGGATCGGGCCATCGAGCCCGTAGCGGGGCGCCAATCTTGTTGCGAGCATACCCGCGGCGAATACGATGAAGACGGTGCCGGCGAAAAAGAGGCCTAGCTGGATCGGCGTGAAGTGCAACGCTTCGATGAATAGACGTGGCGCAGCGGAAAACATCGAGAATAAGCCGCCCATGGTGAGGCTCGACGCGGCCGCGGGGGTAGCGAAGCGGCGGTCGCCAATCAGGCCGGCATAGGTCCTGCCGATGGCAGCTGGATTGAGCGGCGTGCCGATCGAATGGTGGGTTTCGCCGAGAACGATGCTGTAGGCAACGGCGCCGACGGCGGCGAATATCCCGACCAGTGCGAATTCGGCGCGCCAGCCCAGGCCGTAGTCGAGGGCGCCGCCAAGCAGCGGCGAGAATCCGGGCGCTGCGGACATCACGATCATGATGAGCGCCATCGCGCGCGCCAGTGCCGCGCCACTGAACATGTCGCGGGCGATGGCGCGAGACAGCACGGAGGTCGCGCAGGCACCCGTGGCCTGCACAACGCGGCCGGCCAGGAGATTGGGCAGGTCGGTCGCCAGACCGCACCAAACGCTGCCGGCAAAGAACACGGCAAATCCGATCAGGACCGGCCAACGCCTTCCGTAGCGATCCGACAGCGGTCCGACCAGGAGCTGGCCCAAGCCGAACACGGCAAGAAAGACGGTGATGGCGGACGTGACCGCCGCACTCGTGACATTCAATGAGATCGCAATCTGCGGTAAGGACGGCAGCAGAATGTTCGTCGCGAGCGTTCCCATCGCGGCCAGGACGGAAAGGACCGCGATCGGCAGGGTGCTGGACGCGGGAACGTCCCGGCGCACGGGATTGATCAGGTCGGCCATGGGAACTTTCGGAAATTAGGACAGGTACGTTAAGCGACGAGTGACGCGGTCCGCGCCGCTCGCCGAGCTCTTTCTTGTCCGACCGGCCGTGTTCTCAGCGGACGACGCGCTCGATCGCGATGGCGGTAGCTTCGCCGCCGCCAATGCAGAGCGACGCGACGCCGCGCTTGAGGTTTCGCGCTTCAAGCGCGTGCAGCAGCGTCACAATCAACCGCGCGCCCGTGGCGCCAATGGGATGACCTAGCGCGCAGGCGCCGCCGTTGACGTTCAGCTTTTCTCTGGGGATACCGAGATCCTTCTGCGCCGCCATCGCCACGACGGCAAATGCCTCATTGATCTCGAACAGATCTACGTCGCCAACACTCCAGCCGACCTTGTCCAGCAGCTTGCGAATAGCCGGGATCGGGGCCGTGGTGAACCATTGTGGCTCCTGGCTGTGGGTGGCATGGCCCTTGATCTCGGCGAGCACTGGGAGGCCGTCGCGATCGGCCAGCGAGCGCTTCGCCAAGATGAGCGCCGCAGCGCCGTCAGCATTGGCGGATGAGGCGGCGGGCGTGATGGTGCCGTTGGCGCGGAACGCTGGCTTAAGTCCCGGGATTTTGGCGGGATCGACCTTGAGCGGATGCTCGTCATTGGAGATGATCCGGGGCCCGGCCTTTTCAGTCAATGTGATCGGAGCGATCTCAGCCTTGAAGGCGCCGCCTTCAACCGCCTTGCGGGCCCGCGTCAACGTCTCGATTGCATAATCGTCCTGATCCTTGCGGGTGAATTGATAGGCCTCCGCCGTGGCCTCGCCGAAATCGCCCATCGAGCGTCCGGTCTCGTAGGCGTCTTCCAGTCCATCCATCAACATGTGGTCGATGATGCGGTCGTGGCCGGCGCGATAGCCGCCGCGCGCCTTGGCCAGCAGATACGGCGCATTGCTCATGCTCTCCATGCCGCCAGACAGAACGGTCTCGGCGGAACCCGCATTGATGATATCGTGAGCCAGCATGGTGGCCTTCATGCCGGAACCACAGACCTTGTTGATGGTGGTGGCGCCGGTGGCATCCGGCAATTGGGCGCCGCGCGCGGCCTGGCGTGCCGGCGCCTGGCCCTGTCCGGCTGGCAACACGTTGCCCATGAACACCTCGTCGATCCGCTCTGGCGACAGCTTGGCCCGTTCCAGAGCTGCTCCAATCACGTGGGAGCCGAGCTTGTGGGCACTGAGCGGCGAGAGCTCGCCCATGAAGCGGCCGAGCGGCGTACGGGCTGCGGAGAGGATGACGACGGGATCGGAAGCGGCGGCCATGGCGAATTCTCCTATTGATCGCTTCGTTATATGACGATAGTCATATAACACTGGCGACATTGCAATGGAATATTGCCCGCTCTCAAAGCGGTCCAGAGGCGCTGGTGGATGGGAACGGGTTCGAACAAGCGGTCACCCAGCAGCCTGCACGGAGGGGAGATGCGTTACCTAGGAGACCATAGGCGCCAGACCCATCGCCGGATCGTCGAAAATGCCTCCTACGGCCTGCGTCAAAACGGTGCTCAAGGACTTAGCGTTGTCGAGCTGATGAAGCTCGCGGGTCTTACGCACGGCGGGTTCTATAACCATTTCGAGTCACGTGCCGCACTCGTTGGCGAGGCAATCGCGTTTGCAATGGACCAAATGGTCGAGCGGTGGAAAAAGCTGGCGAACCGAAAGGCCAGCGGGGATCGCTTCGAGACGCTGATCGCCGATTATCTCAGTTCCCGTCACCGCGACAATCCCAGACAAGGTTGCGCGCTTCCAGCTCTGGCCGCTGATGTTGCTCGATCGAGCCCGAGTGAGCAACGGGCGCTTGCTTCCAAGCTGGAGGAGATGATTGACATCCTGATCGACGTGCTTCCCGCCGAGGGTCCTCAACAGGTGCGCCAAATCGCGACGAGCGCCATTGCGACCATGGTTGGATCGATCGTGCTGTCGCGTGCTGTCGGCGCCGGGAAGCTTTCCGACGATATTCTCGACGCCGGACGGATGACTGTCTGCGGCCGGCCTCACAAGCGGCAGCACAGAACGGCGAAGGCGATGAGCTGCGACAAACCATAATTTGGGAGGTGCCCATGACGGCCGGCCAATGGCTCAAGACAGCCTGCAACCTGTGTTACGTAAATTGCGGCATCGAGGTCTGGGTGAATGAGGGGCGCCTCGAGAAGGTACGAGGCGACCGTTCAAACCCGAAGTCGCAAGGCTATCTGTGCAACAAGGCGGCGCGCATTCCCTACTATGCGCATCACGAGGATCGGCTCACGACCCCGTTACGTCGTCGCGCCGATGGCGGCTTTGATGAAATCGAGTGGGACGTCGCGATCGCAGAAATCGCACAGCGGCTGCGGCACATCGTTGACAGCTTTGGCGGCAAGAGTATTGCCCTTTATGGCGGCGGCGGGCAGGGCAACCACGCTGGCGGCGCCTACGCCAGTGGCTTGTTGCGCGCGCTGGGCTCGCGCAGCGTCTTCAACGCTCTTTCGCAGGAAAAAACCGGAGACTTCTGGGTCAATGGGCACATGTTCGGCAGCCAAACCTGCCACACTTCGGAGGACGTCCATCATTGCGATCTCTTGCTTGTCATCGGGGCAAATCCCTGGATCGCGCACGGCTTCCCCAATGCGCGCGACCATCTCAATCAGATCCGCAAGGATCCCGCACGCAAGCTGATCGTCATCGATCCCCGGCGAACCGAAACCGCAGAGATGGCGGATCTGCATCTCGCGGTTCGTCCCGGTGCGGATACGTTTCTCCTTGGCGCGCTGCTGGCCATGCTCGTCCGGTCCGACCGGATCGACCATGCGTTCATTGAGGAGCACACGATCGGCTTCGCGGAAGTGCGGCAAGCGCTATCGAACATCCCCGTTGAGGAATGGGCGGCCGCTGCCGATATCTCGCTCGCGGAGCTGGAGCGCTGCGCGGCGATGATCGCGGCCGCGAAGGCCATGGTGGTTCGCGTTGAACTCGGCATCCAGCAAGGCGTCAACTCGACTCTCAACTCCTATCTCGAGAAGCTCTTGATCATGCTTTCCGGCAATTTCGGCCGTGAAGGTACCAACCAATTGCATAGCTGGCTTCAGCCGCTATGGGGAAATTCTCCGAACCAGACATTCGCGCCGACCGGCGACGCCATCATTGGCGGCTTGTTGCCGCCCAACATTTTCCCCGAAGCCGTTCTCAAGGACCATCCGGACCGGTTGCGCTGCGCCTGGATCGACAGCTCCAATCCCGCCAACACAGCCGCAAACACTGAGGCCGTGGAACGCGCACTGCGCTCGCTCGAACTATGCGTTGTGGTCGACGTTGCGATGACCGAAACCGCCAAGCTCGCGCATTACGTTCTCCCGGCGTCCACACAATACGAGAAGACCGAATTTACTCTCTTCAACTACGAGTTCCCGACAAACTATTTCCATGTTCGTGCCGGTGTTCTGCCGCCGCTCGCGGGCACCTTGCCGGAGCCGGAGATCTATACGCGGCTTGCGATCGCCCTGGGGCTTCTGCCGGGTGACAATGTGCTCGCGCCGCTCCGTGAAATAGCGAGGCGCTCGCGACCTGAATTCGCCGCTGCCTTTCGTGCTTTCATCGCGGAAAACCCTGCGGCGGTGCCTGCCCTGGTGCTCTACCATACGCTGGGACAGATGCTTCCGGATGGCACGGCGGCCGCGGCTCCCTTGTGGAGCGCGGCACTGGCTTGCGCGAAGCGATCGCCGCAAGCCGTGCGGCGGGCGATCGGCGCATCCGAGGAGGTGGCGGACCATCAGCTCGGAGATCTCCTGTTCGACACCATCGTGGCCGCCCGGCAAGGCTCGGCGGTTACCCGGCACGCGTATGACGAGGTCTGGTCACTGATCGCCCATTCGGATCGCAAGGTTCGGCTGGTCGTCCCGCAGATGCTGGAATGGCTGGCGCGTCTCGATCCGCAAGCCGCTAGCGCGCCAAAGGAGTTCCCGTTCGTGCTGGCGGCTGGTGGCCGTCGCATGTTCAATGCCAACCAGATATTTCGCGATCCGGCGTGGCGTCGCGACGATCCGGACGGCGCCCTGTTGATCAATTCGAGCGATCTGAGCGAGCTGGGTGCGAAGGATGGCGACTGGATCGCCGTCGAGTCGTCGGTCGGGCGGCTCGTCGTCCGCTGCAAGGTCGATGACGCCATGCGGAACGGCCAATTGGCGCTGCCGCACGGCTACGGTCAGGCATACCCGACACCGGACGGAGAGCGCCTGATCAACGGACCGCGCATCAATCTGCTCACCGAGAGCGGCAACCGCGATCCCATCGCGGGCACGCCCTACCACAAGAACGTCCCGGTGCGCTTGTCCCTGGTGTCCGGGCACGAAGCTGCCGCCCATCAGTCGCAATCCGAGCGAATTCACAAGAGATCGGCCGGACAATAGTCGAAGGGAGCGTCAAATGACCGAGAAGCCAATCGCGATCGTGACCGGGGTGGGCCCGGGCACGGGAGCTGCCATCGTCAAGCGCTTCTCTGCCGGTGGTTTCCGTATCATCGCGCTTGCCCGCTCTGCAGGGCTCATCGATCGGCTTGCGCAAGAGCTTCCCGACGTGCACGCGATGACCTGCGACGTATCGGACGAAAGCCAGGTGCGGACTGTAGTCACAGACGTAAAGCGGCGTTTTGGCCCGGCTGACGTTCTCATCCACAACGCGGTCGGCGGGGGCTGGGGGAATTTTCGCGAGATCGATCCGAAGATGCTGAGGGGCAACTTCGAAGTCAATGTGATGGGCCTATTGTACTTGGCCCGGGAAGTGGCGCCTCACATGATCGATCGCGGCAGAGGTGCAATCCTTGTGACCGGAAACACGTCTTCGATCCGAGGCAAAGCCAATTTCGCCGGCTTCGCGCCGACCAAGGCGGCACAGCGCATTTTGGCCGAGTCGATCGCACGTGACCTGGGACCTCTCGGTGTGCACGTCTCCTATGTTCTCATCGACGCCGTTATCGATACGCCCCGGATGCGTGCGCGGATGAGCGACAAACCGGATGAATTCTTCATCAAGCCGGCGGCGATCGCCGACGAATTGTTGCATCTCTACGGTCAGGACCGCTCGGCCTGGTCGTTTCTCACGGAACTGCGGCCATTCAACGAAAATTGGTGATGCTCGAACACGGACACGGCGCGCTGGGTCACTTTGGATAGCTCTCCGCGGGACTTGAAAGGTCAGAAGCATGACTGATGGATCCATCTTGGTTGACACGGGGACGGACGAACTGCTGTGCGCGATCAGGGATCGCGTCGCGGTGATTACCTTGAACCGACCCGAAGCCCGAAATTCGTTATCCGATCATCTTACGCCAGCGTTGCGCCGGATGATCAAACGGAATGGAGATGATCCTCAGGTCGGAGCCCTCCTGATTACCGGTGCAGGCACTGCGTTCTGTTCGGGCGGCGACGTCAAGGGGATGGGCGGCAACTCTGCCCCGCCGGCCATGTCAGTCAGCGACAAGGTTGCGCGGTTGCGGGAACGTCAGCGAACCCTGACCGGCGTACTTGTTTCGGTGCGCAAGCCCACCATCGCGGCTTTGCCGGGACCGGCGGCTGGCGCCGGGCTTGCGATCGCACTCGCTTGCGACCTTCGTATTGCAGCCGAATCCGCGATCATGACGACTGGCTACGCCAGGATTGCGCTCACCGGCGATTACGGCATTTCGTGGCTGCTGACCCGGCTGGCGGGGACGGCGCGTGCCCGCGAACTGATGTTCTTGTCTGAACGGATCACTGCACGGCGCTGCGAAGAATTGGGCCTTATCAATCGCGTGGTGCCCGATTCCGAACTGCAAAGCGAAGCATTCGAAATGGCGAGAGCATTGGCGAATGGCCCGGCGAGCGCCTATGCCTCCATGAAGGACAATCTCGACCTTGCGCTGTCGGCCGACTTCCTGACGTCACTGGATCAGGAGGCCGAGAGGATGGTCCTCGCGGCGGGCACTGCGCAGCACACCGAAGCCGTCCGGGCATTTATCGAGAAACGTCCGCCGACTTACAGGTGAGACTCTCTCAATTTATTGCTCCGAAGTTCTAGGCTGCCGCGCTCGCGACCGCACAAGCCGGAGATTTCAAGCGAATTGCTCATTCGACTGGCGCGATGCGAATGGAACGCGTTCCGATCGGAGCCCCGGTCGCACGGTCGATCGTAAGGGGATCGATCTCCGTTCCGCCCTCGGCGTCGTAGAACCGGATCATCTTGCCTCCGCCGCGATGCTTGCGTCCCCACGCGCCGATCGCGAAGAGCACCGGCAAAAAGTCGCGCCCGGCTTCCGTCAGCACATATTCGTCCCGTGGCGGACGGTCCGAATAACGACGTTTCTCCAGCAGCCCTTCCTCGACGAGGGCTGAAAGCCGCCCTGTCAGCATCGTTGGCGCGATACCGAGACTCTTTCGAAAGTCATCGAAGCGGGTCAGGCCTCCATGGGCGTCGCGCATGATCAACATGCTCCACGCGTCCCCGACAATCGCCAGGCACCGGGCGATCATACAGGGTTGGGTCGAAAGTTTTTTCATGTAAGTCTCGTTTTAGTAGTGACTTCGTACTAAATTGATAGTAACGTATCGTTCGTCGATGTTCCAGAGCAAATTGAGAAGGCCGGAATGAGCAAGACAGAACAGGGAAGTGCGCTGATTCCGGGTGCTTCCGGTGCCAGCCGAGCGGTGGAGCAGTGATGTCAAACTATGTCAGCCACCCGGGATCGGTCGTGCGCTATGTCGATGCGCCGAATCTCTCGATCAGTGCCGCAGGAATAACCTTCGCCTATCGCGATATCGGTCCGCGCACCGGCGTGCCGCTGATCCTTCTCAACCATTGGGCCGCCGTTCTCGACAATTTCGATCCGCGGATCGTCGATGGCCTCGCCACTAGGCATCGTGTGATCGCGATCGACTACCAGGGTATCGGCGCTTCAAGCGGGAAAGCGCCTGTTACCGTTGGCGAAATGGCGCGAGATACAATTGCTCTGGTCGCCGCGCTGGGTTTTGAAAAGATCGATCTGCTCGGCTTTTCCCTCGGCGGCTTCGTGGCGCAGGAGATCGCGCTGAAGGCCCCTGGTCTCGTGCGAAAGCTGATTCTGACCGGCACGGGCCCGGCAGGCGGCGAAGGTATCGAGAAAGTTGGGCCGGTGTCGTGGCCGCTGATGATCAAAGGCTTGCTGACTTTGCGAGACCCGAAATTCTACCTGTTCTTCACCTCGACGGCCAATGGCCGCCGAGCCGCAAAGGCTTTTCTCGCAAGGCTGAAGGAGCGCAAGGCAGATCGGGACAAAGCAGCCACACCAGCGGCCTTGTTGCGGCAACTCGAGGCGATCAAGAGCTGGGGCCAGCAGGCGCCTCAGGATCTCGGCAGCATCCGCATCCCGGTCCTGATCGCGAATGGCGATAACGATATCATGGTGCCGACCGCAAACAGCGCCGACATGGCACGGCGTATCCCTGGCGCACAATTGGTCATCTACGAAGATGCCGGGCATGGCGGGATTTTCCAGTACCACGCCGATTTCGTGCTGAAGGCGCTGTCCTTCCTCGACGCTTGACGCTGCGACCAAATTTCGAATTGGAGATGACATCATGAAGGCATTCGTCGTCGACAAATACCAGACGAAAGGCGCTCTGCGCCCGGTAACCATGCCAGAACCGGAGTTGCGGGACGATGATGTCCTGGTCCGGGTTCACGCAACTGCCGTAAACGTGCTGGACTCCAAGCTCAGGGATGGAGAATTCAAACTCATCCTGCCGTATCGTCCGCCCTTCATTCTGGGCCACGATGTTGCCGGGACGGTCGTCCGGGTTGGCCGCAATGTCAGGCGGTTCAAGGCAGGCGACGAGGTCTATGCACGGCCGCGCGATCATCGGATCGGAACATTCGCCGAATTCATTGCCATGAATGAAGCCGACGTCGCGCCGAAGCCTGCGAACATCAGCATGGAAGAGGCAGCGTCGATCCCGCTGGTGGGGCTGACGGCCTGGCAGGCGCTCGTCGAGGTGGGCAAGCTGAAGCCTGGCCAAAAGGTTTTCATCCAGGCCGGTTCCGGCGGGGTGGGGACTTTCGCGATCCAGCTCGCCAAGCATCTCGGCGCGGTCGTGGCGACGACGACGAGCGCGAAGAATGTCGAAATGGTCAAGAGCCTCGGCGCCGACCTGGTCATCGACTACAAGACGCAGGATTTCGAGAAGATCTTGTCAGGCTATGATCTGGTCCTGCACAGCCAGGACGCCAAGACGCTTGATAAATCTCTGCGGGTGCTCAAGCCGGGCGGCCTGCTCATTTCGATCTCCGGGCCGCCCGACCCCGAATTCGCCAGGGAGCAGGGCATGAACCTTTTCCTGAAATTGGTGATGCGCTTGCTGAGCCATGGTGTGCGGAAGAAAGCCGGAAAACTTGGTGTGCGCTTCTCGTTCCTGTTCATGCGCGCGCAGGGACAGCAGCTACGCGAAATCACGTCCTTGATCGAATCCGGCGTGATCCGTCCGCTCGTGGACAAGGTTTTCGCGTTCGAAAAAACCGGCGATGCGCTCGCCTATGTCGAGACCGGGCGCGCAAAGGGCAAGGTCGTGATCAAGGTGGCAGACTAGCATCCACGGCGGACCAACCGGAAATTACGATCCTGCCTCATAGAGCACCTCGAGAAAGAACAGGATCATGGCCAAGAATCCTGTCGCAGGCGCGGCCCCATTTCTCGCGTGTACGATCGGAAAGCAGATCCTGAAGCCATCAAACGCATCGGAGGAAGCAACATGACCCAGTCCAGCCCCGGCACTCGGACTTCTACAGAGGAGGTTGCGCTCATAGTGGGTGGTGGCCCGGGCATCAGTTCGAGTTGCGCCAGGCTGTTCGCCGAAAACGGGATGCGTGTCGCCGTCGCGGCCAGGAATCCGGGAAAAGCCGTCCTTGAGACTCTCGGAAAGATGCACGGCGTGCGTCGGTACGCCTGCGATGCAAGCGAACCGGCGGCCGTGGCTCAACTGTTCGCGAACGTCGCTCGAGAGATCGGAGCGCCGAGGCTCGTCGTGCATAACATCGATGGCCGCGTTCCCGGCATTTTCCGCAAGGGCATTCTCGAAGCCGACCCGATGATGGCGCTCGAAACAATTCGAAACTCGGCATTCAGCGCGTTTCTGGTAGGTCAACAGGCAGCTCGGCTCATGCTCGGAAACGAACCCGACGTCAATGGTGCGAGAGGAACGATCATCTTTACGAACGCCAGCGCGGCGCTCAAGGGCTTTCCATCAAGTGGTGCATTTGCGATGGCGTGCCATGCCAAGTCCGGACTCGCGCAAAGCATGGCGAGAGAATTGATGCCGCAGGGAATCCATGTGGCGAATGTGCCGATCGATGCCGCGATCGGTTGGGCTCAGGAGGACGGGACCCGCGCGCACCGGCTGGCGGGAACGACCGTGGACGACAACATGGCCGACCCTGTCCATATCGCGGAAACCTATCTGCAGCTGCACCGCCAGCACCGGTCGACCTGGGCTTTTGAAGTCGTGCTGCGGCCGTGGGTCGAGAAATGGTAATCGCGCTCAGCTGATCCCTCCAAACAATTGCGTGGATGTAGCCAATTCTAAATTGGAATTCTTCATCCGCGCCAGAAATGCCCATTTCGTGCTCGACCTATTGACGATCGCGCGTCTTGACAGTTCTATTTTAGAACGGTTTACTCCGCCAGCCGATAAGAAGGATGGGTGCGGACCTCCCGGCTGAAGGGGGCCGCGCACGTTACCGAAAACAAGGCGCGAGGGAGGATGTCATGAGGAGCGTGGACGAGCTCACAGCAGCCGAACTGCTGGACGGCCTGCCGTCCAGGGTGCACGAGGTCTACGCACCGTTCGTGCGGGATATTCCGGATCATCCGGCCTTCATGGAAGGCGGGCGTGCCTGGAGCTACCGGCAGTTCTCGGATGCGGTCGACGCTGCGGCAAAGAATCTCGCCGGATCGGGCATCAGGCCCGGCGATCGCGTGATCATTGCCAGCGAGAACAGCGTGGCCCTCGGCGTGATGCTCTTCGCAGCGAGCAAGCTCGATGCCTGGGGTATTCCGGTCAATCCCCGCCTTTCGCCACGAGAGATCGACCTGATCGCGACGCACAGCGGCGCCAGACGCGTTCTGTTCAACTCGGCGCTGTCGAAGGAAGCGGCCGATCATGCCATTCGCGCCGGTGCGATAATCGGCGCCGTCGGGCCGTTCGGCGGAATCGGCATCGGTCCTCTCAATGCGGATGCCGAAACGGAGCCCGTCGAGGAGGATGGCGCTCGCCAGGTCGCGGGCCTTTTATACACCTCGGGCACGACCGGTGCACCGAAGGGCGTCATGCTGAGTCACCGCAACCTCCTCTTCACCGCAAGGACGTCGGGGATCCTTCGCCGGAGCGGTCCAGGCGACCGCATTTACGGCGTGCTGCCGATGTCGCACATCGTCGGGTATTCGATCTTGCTGATCTCGACGCTGATGCACGGCGGCACGTTGCATGTCGTGGCCAAGGCCGATCCCGCTGCGCTGGCTCACGCCATCGCCGAGGAAGGGATTACGAGCCTGTTTGGCGTACCTGCCACATATCAGCGTCTGCTCGAACACAAGGCGGTCAAGGGCATCCAACAGCTCGAACGGGGCAGCCTGCGGATCATGGCCGTCGCCGGCGCTCCGCTCGACCTCGATCTCAAGAAGCGGATCGAGGACGAGTTCGGAATTCCGCTGCTGAACAATTACGGCATCACGGAATGCTCACCGGGACTCACGGGGGTCCGTTCGGAGCAGCCTGTCCCGGACGAGTCGGTCGGCCCGTTTCTTCCTGGCATTGAGCACCGGATCGTGGACGGGCGAGGAAAAGAGGTGGCGACCGGAGAGGTGGGCGAACTGCACGTTCGAGGTCCGAACATCATGCTCGGCTACTATCGTGCGCCCGACCTGACAGCGGCGGCGATCGATGAGCAGGGATGGTTCAACACGGGGGATCTCGCGCGGGTGAACGGCAAGGGGAATCTCTACATCGCTGGTCGCACCAAGGAGCTTATCATCCGCTCCGGCTTCAACGTTTATCCCGCCGAGGTGGAGGCGGTCCTGAACGCTCACGACCAGGTCGTTCAGTCGGCCGTCGTCGGACGAAAGGTCGAGGGCAACGAGGAGGTCGTCGCATTCGTTCAGCTTCTCCCCGGCGCGAGCATCGGCGCGGAAGACCTCAAGGCGTACACGGCCCAGTTGCTCACGTCCTACAAGCGTCCGAGCGAACTGATCGTGCTTGACGCTCTGCCCTCGGCCTCCACCGGCAAGATACTGAAGCACAAGCTACGGGAGATGGCGAACGAACAGGCCGCCCCGAAGACGTCCCGCGCTGCAGCTGCTGGCTGACGGATGTCGGGAGTGCTCTGAACGGAATATGCCCACAGGAAAAAACGGTGAGCGACGGACCTGTCGCCGAAGGGAGATGACAATGTTGAGAGGCGCCATGATTGTAGCCGCGCTCGCGGCATCCATAGCCGGCGCGCATGCGCAGACGCCGGGCGTCACTGAATCCGAGATAAAGATAGGAGCGACGTTCCCTTTCAGCGGCCCCGCTTCGCCGCTCAGCAATACCGGAAAGGGCATGATCGCCTACGTCAATTCGATCAACGAGCGTGGCGGCATCAACGGGCGGAAGATAAACCTCGTCACCTACGACGATGCCTACAGTCCCCCCAAGACGGTGGAGCAGACCAGGAAACTTGTGGAAAGTGACGAGGTGGCGTTCCTGTTCGGCCCGCTGGGTACGCCCGGCATCAGCGCTACTATCAAGTACGTCAACGCGAAGAAAGTCCCGCATCTGTTTGTCGTGAGCGGAGTCACGAAATTCACGAACTTCGCTGAATTCCCCATGACCACGACGGGATTGCCAAGCTACGACACCGAAGGACGAATCTACGCGAAATACATCACCCAGACCCGGCCGGACGCGAAGATTGCCATCCTGTATCAGAACGACGATCTGGGTAAGGACTTCGTCAATGCATTCAAGGGCTATTTGAAGGACGATTTCGACAAGAAAGTCGTCGCGTCGTCCTACGAAGTGACGGAGCCGACCATTGATTCCCACGTCGTTTCGCTGAAATCGTCTGGCGCATCGGCGTTCTTGGTGGCCGGCACACCAAAATTTGCAGCGCAGGCCATCAAGAAGGCCGATGAGATAGCCTGGAAGCCGCTGTTCCTGATCAACTTCGTTTCGAGCTCGGTGTCTTCGACCATCGTCCCCGCAGGACCGGAAAAGGCCGTCGGCATAGTCGCCGCGACGATCACGAAGGACCCGAATGACAAGAAGTGGGCCGACGATCCCGGCATCAAATGGTATCGCGAATTCTTCGCCAAATACCTGCCGGGCGCAGATATCGGAGACAACAATTACCTGTTCGGGACCCAGCAGGGACAGCTCCTGGAGCAGGTGCTCAAGCAATGTGGCAACGATCTCTCGCGGGAGAATATCGTCAGGCAATCGCGCAGCATCCGCGGGCTGTCGCTTCCCACTGTCATACCAGGTGTCATCATCAACACGGGCCCCGAAAGCAGTATGGCGTATACGCAGCTGCAGCTGCAACGCTGGAACGGGACCACGTGGGAGCAATTTGGCAGTGTGCTCAGCGCCGACGGGAAGTGAATTGCACCTGCTGAACCTGCTGCGCAGGTGTTTTGAGCCCGTAACGCGATCAACTGAATCATGGAGCACGGATGTCCAGCGGCGTTCTTTTCCGGCCTTTCAAGCTGAAAGGGCTGAACTTGCCGAACCGGGTCGTGATGGCGCCGATGACGCGCTCATTCTCTCCGGGCGGAATCCCGACCGAGGACGTCGCGCAATATTACCGCCGGCGTGCCGAAGGAGCGGTCGGCCTCATTATCTCGGAGGGCACGGGTGTGGATCGTCCGGCATCCTTGAACGATCCGAATGTTCCCCGTTTTCACGGGGAGAAGGAGTTGGCAGGATGGCGGCGTGTGGTCGACGAGGTGCATGCGTCCGGTAGCCTGATGGCACCGCAGCTATGGCACGTCGGAGCCGTTCGCACCCGCGCCAAGGATTGGTCTCCTCCGGGCCCCTACGACAGTCCGTCCGGCCTGTCGCGACCGGAGAAGAAATTCGGCGAGCCGATGAGCGAAGAGGACATCGCAGACGCCATCCGCGCTTTCGCCGATGCGGCGCTTGCCGCGAAGCGCCTGGGGTTCGACGCCGTCGAATTGCACGGCGCGCACGGCTATCTGATCGATCAATTCTTCTGGGAAGGCACCAATCGCCGCGAGGATGCCTATGGAGGCAAGGACCTGCCGGGCCGGGCGCGGTTTGCCGCTGATATCGTTCACGCCGTGCGCAACTCGGTCGGACCCGACTTTCCGATATTGCTGCGGATCAGCCAGTGGAAACAGCAGGACTACGAAGTGAAACTGGCCGATACGCCTCGCGCGTTGGAAGCCTGGCTCAAACCGCTGGTCGACGCGGGGGTCGATATCCTGCATTGCTCGCAACGGCGCTTCTGGGAGCCGGAGTTCGATGGTTCCGATTTGAACTTCGCCGGATGGGCCAAAAAGGTGACGGGGGTGCCGACGATCTCGGTCGGGTCGGTCGGCCTGACCGGCGAATTCATCGCCGCATATGGCGGGGAGAGCTCCCGTCCGGCGTCCCTCGACGAACTGATCCGCCGCCTCGATCGAGAGGAGTTCGATCTTGTTGCGGTGGGGCGGGCGCTGCTTCAGGATCCCCAATGGCTCCTGAAGATACGCGACGGCAGGACGGGAGAATTGATGGCCTTCGAACGGACTGCGTTCGCTGCGCTGAACTAAGGCTCAGCGATGACGGGTTGCGAAGCCCGGCTGCGTCGCCGCTGAATATAGGTTATCCAAATATTCGGTGGCCGGCATTCCGGCGATCTGTCCAAGCTGGTTGCCAAAGAAGATCGGCGCGCGCCGGTCGATGGCAGAGGCGTGCGCGTCATTGTGCAATCTCCTGGAAGCAATTCGGAGACATGCAACGAGCGACACCAAGACCCGGGCCGGCCGAATCCGCACCGAAGTACATGGGCATGTGTTCAAGATCATCATCGATAACGTGGCGAAGAAGAACTCACGGCTACTCCGATCAGGAGATTGCCGCCCTTACCAACTCAAGCGTGCTGGTCATGGGACGTCTCCGGTGCGGCTCCTGTCGCATCAACGCTAGCAGCTTCGCGGCTGCATCATCAGGAAGACGATCGGCCATGGCCGAAAGAACATTCGGATCGACGCGAGGCGCGCGCCAACGGGGCTCGTTGCAGGAAAGGTGACGGTGGGGTGTGTCCGCCCATCGCCGTCCGATTGCTTCGCGACGCGCAATCGCAAAAAAAATCCTGCGCAGTGTCGATTCCGAGCGAAGTCGGCCGTCTACGAGGCAGAGTTCCTCCCAGGGGAAGCTGACCATGGCGCCGACCTATACCATTTCAGCGCAGACCGCCGCCGAGCCGCCCAAGGTCGCCCTTCCGGCGGTGTCACCGCGCACGCGTGCCATGCTGGAGGGCGCGATCCTTCCCACGATGCTGCGGCTCATCGTCGGCAATCTCGCCGTCATCGTCGTACAGGCGGCGCTTGTCCTGATGGAAGCCTACTACATCAGCTGGCTCGGATATGACGCGGTAGCGGGCATTACGCTGGTGGTCCCCCTGGTGACGCTCATGCTGACGATGTCGACGGCGGGGATCGGTGGTGGCGTGTCGGCAGTCGTTGCTCAGGCTCTGGGCGCGCGGCGCTTGGAGTTGGCCGACGCCGCTGCGCTGCACGCGATCATCCTCGGTATCCTGTTCGGTCTTGGATTCACCGCCGCCGAGCTGCTCGGCGGGCCAGCCCTGTTTCGTGCCATGGGGGCCACGGGCGGCGCGCTCGAAGCCGCCGTCACCTATGGCGGGGTGTTCTTCGCCGGCATGACTGCGCTTTGGCTCTACAATATCCTGACCTCGATCCTGCGGGGGGCGGCCATATTGCGCCTGCCGTCCCTCGTGACGCTTGTCGGGGCCGCGGTGACCCTGATCCTTTCGCCGGCACTCATCATGGGCTGGGGGCCGCTGCCGCAGCTCGGGATTGTCGGCGCCGGGCTGGCCACGGTGATCTTCTACGTCGGCGCGACCACTTTCCTGGCCGTCTATATCCTGTCGGGCCGCACGCAGATCAATCCGCTTCGCTGCCGACGGATCGAGCTCCGCGTGTTCTGGCAGGTCCTGCGCATCGGTCTGCCGGCAGCGGCGAACAACCTCGTGACGAGCGGCACGCTGCTGCTGATCGCATGGCTGGTCGCGCATTTCGGCACCGAGGCTCTTGCCGGCTACGGAATCGGCTCGCGCCTCGAGGGGGCGCAGATCCCGGTCTTTGCCGGCATCGGCACTGCGGTCATCGCCATGGTCGGCGCGAACATGGGTGCTGGCCAGGTGGCAAGGGCCGAGCGCATCGCCTGGATCGGCGCCGGTCTCGCCGCCGGCGTATCCGGTGCAATCGGGGTGTTCGGATTCTCGTTGCCGGCGGTCTGGATCGGCTTGTTCAGCAGCGATCCAGCCGTGCTGGATGCCGGCATCGGCTATCTGCGTACGGTTGCGCCGGCCTTCCCATTCGTCGGCATTGCCGGCACGCTCTTCTTCGCGTCGCTCGGCGCTGGCCGCCCGTTCTGGGCGCTCTTCTTTGCGAGCACGCGGCTCGTCGTCGCCGTCGGGGGCGGTGCGTTGGCCGGCATCGTGCTCGGCGGTGGCCTCGAGGCGGTTTATGCCGCTATCAATGTCGGCTTGATCATCTATGGTGGCGGCACTGCGCTGGCCTTCGGGCTTGGCTCTTGGCGCCGTCGAACGGCATGACGAACGAGGACATCGCGAAATATCCGACTCGGAGAGGTTGAATCGACTGTCGTGTGAAGGAGCACGCCGTCGCTTCGCTAAGGAAAGAGGAGAAAACCATGCAATACGCTTTCTTGATCTATCGAGACGAAGCCGCTTTTGACGCCGAGCGCGGCAATGCCGCCGCGATGCAGCACCTCGGCGCCAGGCACATTGCATTCAGTCAGGAGGTCGGTAACGCGAGGATCGCCGGCGCAGGCCTCAAGAGCGTCGCTCTTGCAACAACCGTTCGCACGGCCGCCGACGGCGTTCAGGTCGTTCACGATGGCCCGTTTGCCGACGCCAAGGAACAGCTTGGCGGATTCTACGTCATCGATGCGCCTGACCTCGACGCCGCCATCATGATCGCCAAGAAGATTCCGTTTCTGAAAGACGGCGCCGTCGAGATCCGGCCCGTATTGGGCTAGTGATGGGTATGGCGGGGCGCGCCAACCGTCGCTTCCCGATGGTCGGCCCGCCGACGGGGCGTCCGTGACGTAAGCGGGTCTTGCGCCGGATCGATTGGTTGGAATTCCTCGCGGGGGCCAATCGCGCTATTCGCCGAGGCTTGCGAGGCGCTGCTCCATCCAGAGCTGCTCCGCCGACGGCAAGCCCAGCGCGAGCGCGGCTGCGTAGGCCTCGCATGCCGCTTCCTTCTGCCCATTCCGTCCCAGCAGATCGGCGCGAACCGCGTGATAGGGTGGGAATTTCGCGAAGGCCGCGCCGTCGAGCGTCTCCACCTCCGCCAGGGCTGTGGCGACGCCGGCAACTTCGGCGAGGACGACCGCCCGATTCAATCGCACGATCGGATCGTCTCGAACGGAGAGCAGGGCGTCATAGAGCTGCAGCACCTCCGGCCATGGTGGAGGTTCGGCGAGGCTGCGGCGGGCACACCAGGCCCCGTGAATGGCCGCCTGCAGCACGCGCGGGCGTTGCGACCCGAGGCTCGTGGCGCGGGCAAGATAGCGCTCGCCATCCTCGATCAGCAGCCGTTGCCATAACATGGGGTCCTGCTCGGACAGCGGCACCATGGCGCCATGCGCATCGAGGCGTGCGGGACGGCGCGCTTCGGCAAAGTTGACCAGAGCGGCCAAGGCGATCACGTCCGGCTCGTGCGGCAGAAGCTCCGCCAATATCCGCGTCAGGCCCAGCATCTCGGCCGCATAGCCGGCATGAGGTCCTGCGCCGGCCGCATCCTCATGCGCCTTGGCATAGGCGACCTCGAGGGTCGACAACACCGAGTTCAGTCGCTCCGGCCACGCCTCGGGTCCCGGCACCTGGAACGGCACGCCGGCTTCGGCGATCTTGCGCTTGGCGCGCACCAGCCGCTGCGCCATCGTCGTCTCGGCGACCAGGAACGCACGCGCAATCTCGGGGACGGAAAGACCACAGACAAGCCGCAAGGTCAGCGCCGCGCGGGCGTCGGGCGTCACCGCAGGGTGGCAGCAGATGAAAATGAGCCTCAGCCTTTCATCGGGAATGAGATTGGCGTCGTCCGCAAGCGCATCTTCGATCGTCGGCGTTGGCGGTGGCGGCTCGGGGGCCAGTTGCGCGCGGACACGCCGTTGGCGTAGCAGGTCGAGTGCGTGGCGATCGGCCACGCGATAGAGCCAAGCCGCCGGATCGCTTGGTGCGCTGGGACTGGGCCACGCCTCGACCGCGCGCGTGCAGGCCTCCGAAAAGGCCTCCTCTGCAAGATCGAGATCGCGGTAGCGTGCGGTCAGAGCGGCGACAATCCGCGCACCCGATTCCCGGAAAACCTGATCGAAGGGCGATGCATTCACCGGCATACGAATGGCGACCAACTCTCGGCTACGACCCTGGCGCTCGAATTCCAAGCTCGCATCGCATAGCGGCCCGATCAGGCGCGACATTCTCGATCGAGACGGGCACCATCTGCTGGAATTTTCCGGGCGAAATTCCCAGCGCTCTACCTTAGCATGTAGAGCGAGTTCTAGGCAAGGCAGCCCGCTGCTCCTGGCTCTTTATCGGGAATGCTCCGGCATGGCGTTCTTATGGCGCTTTCAGTCGTGAGCCTGATGCTCGACTGGCTTCTCCATGGCGGACACGTCAAGCGGTGGGAGCCGAGACCGATACGGCTCGTCAAGGCGGCGCTGTGGCCGATCGTCTGTCTGCCTGCCTTGGCACTGTCGTTGTCCTCCGTGCCGCCGCGGTGGAGCGGAGCGGGTCAACTGGCTTTCGCAATAATCGGCGCCGTCGCAGCGAGCCTGGTGGACCTGCGCTATTGCCCGTCGATCGCAGGCCCGCGCCTGCCGGGACGATCTCGCCGCCGCACTGAACAGCGCTACGGCGATCAGGCTCGTCTCGTCAGAGGCGCGTGACAGGAATGCGCCGCGCAGCCCTCGATTCGAGATCGAGCTCATAGGGGGTCCCGAACAGGTTGTTCATCAGCGCGCGCGCGATACGATCGCGCGCCTGCCCGATCGATTCACAGTCGACGTCGTTGAGCTCGATCAGGATGGAGGTAAAGAGTTCGTCGCTCACCGTCGCGCGCAGGTGATCCTGGAATTCATTGAAGTCCTTGAACTCCATACTCGCGAGGCGGGCGAAGTCGCCGTGATTGTAGTCTCGAGCGGCCGCCTGCTGGTAGGCATTGAGCCTGAAGGGCGCGTGCTCGTCGGACGGCTGTGGGTTCGCGGTGGCGATCATCGCTATTCTCCCGGCGAAGTGTCGGTCCCGCGCCCCGAGGTTAAATCCGCCGGGCCGGGATGTCCTATGGCCATTGGCACAGCCGGCTGGCCAATCGAACAGGCGGCGGTCTTCGCGGCGCGACAGCGCCGATTGGTCCGGTCACTGACGACGCGCGAGGGCGCCGGACGGCCGGCACGCCAATGCCCGCCGAAAAAATGTTGGCCTTCTGTCGATTCCGCACCGGCTCGAACGTCTAGAGGGCACGACGTCGATCTCGCGCCCGAGCTGGCTCGGCCCGCCGGGCCCTCGGCGGTTCTCGTCCGGCATCAAGCCAAAACCAGGAGAACATCTCATGACAAGCCGACATCACGGGATCATCCCGTCGTTGGACGCCATCTGCTTGTTGGGGCTGCTCGCGCCGATGGTGGCCAGTACGGCGATGGCTCAGTCAGCGTCTGCTCCGAGCGGGATGCCGCGGCTGATGGATCGGGAAACAGAGGTTGCCATGGCGCTCAGCGCCTGCCCGCCGGCGGTGGCGAGCAAGGCGGCAGTCTATGTTCTCGAGAAGTCTGGCTACGTCAAAATACGAGATAGCGAGAATGGTTTCACGGCCCTGGTCCAGCATTCGATGACCACCAGCCAGGAGCCCGAATGCTTGGATGCAGAAGGAGCGCGCTCGCATCTGCCGCGCATGCTGAAGGCCGCCGACCTGCGCGGCCAGGGAAAGAGCCCCGAAGAGATCAGGCGTTTCATGGCCGATGGGCTCATCAAGGGCTTGTTCCGGCCGCCGACCCGCCCGGGCATCATCTACATGCTGTCGAAGGAGAATATCGTGCCTGACTCAAAGGGAGGCACCGAAAGCTTCCCGCCTCATGTGATGTTCTACGCCCCCTACCTGACCAACGCCGATCTCGGCTCGGGCGGCGAAGCGGAGGGCGGAGCGGCCTTCGTTGCCGGCGAAGGTTCGCCCTTTGCTCTCATCATCGTGCCCGTCCCGGCGCAGACGGGTTCGGGTCACCCGCATTGAACGGCGGACCAGGCAGATCGGCGTTTGAGGGGGAGTTCGAGAAACTCCCCGCTTCTATCAAACTGTTCTTATGCCGGCATTCGGAGGTTCGCTGTTCCGGCCCAGCCGGCAAGCTGCTGACCCCCGAATTGCCGACGGCGCTGGCCTGGATCTGAGGCGGCTGCGCCAGGACCGCGCCTGCAAGTGCGTCGACGTCCGTCGCTTCGCTCGATGCAAGCGCAACATTCCCTCCATCCGGAATTGATCCGATTGGGATTTCCCGACGACATCGGGAAGATCCGGGCGTTCGGTCGTGGAACCTCTCGAGCCAGGTTCGCGCTCGGGGCGCGAAAGCGCTTGACACGGGTCGTAATACTTAACATGTTAAATATATCGAATGACGCCCCGGCTTGATGCCGTCGGCAGGGGCGATGCCGTTCGTCACTGGCTTTGCGAAAACAAACAGCGGGTCGCTGCCCACATGCGGTCCGGCACAAAGGGAGTGAACCGTCGTGTCCAAGCTTCAGGAAAACATCGACAAGGCGGAGCGCCACCTTGCTCGCTTCAAGGAGAAGGGCGTGCTGAACCGGATCGGCGGCGATGACGTCCCGGCTGCCGACAGTGCGACGTTCGAAACGATCTCTCCCGTCGATCTGAAGCCGCTTGCCAAGGTGGCGCATGGCAAGGCTGCGGATATCGACCGGGCCGCGAAGGCCGCGCACGCAGCCTTTCCGCAATGGGCCGAGACATCTGGGGAAGCCCGGAAAGCGCTCTTGCACAAAGTTGCCGACGCCATCGTCGCCCGCGCCGAGGAAATTGCCTTCGTCGAATGCATGGATACCGGGCAGTCCCTGAAATTCATGGCCAAGGCCGCGCTGCGGGGCGCCGAGAATTTCCGCTTCTACGCCGACCGCGCGCCCGAGGCGCGCGATGGCAAGACGCTTCGCACCGACGGCCAGGTCAACATGACCACCCGCGTGCCGATCGGTCCGGTGGGCATCATCACGCCCTGGAACACGCCCTTCATGCTGTCGACGTGGAAGATCGCGCCGGCGCTTGCGGCCGGCTGCACCATCGTTCACAAGCCGGCCGAATTTTCGCCGCTGACCGCGCGTCTCCTGGTCGAGATCGCGGAAGAGGCCGGCCTGCCCAAGGGCGTCTGGAATCTCGTCAACGGTCTTGGCGAGGACGCCGGCAAGGCGCTGACCGAGCACCCGCTCGTCAAGGCGATCGGCTTCGTCGGGGAGGGCCGCACCGGCTCCATGATCATGAAGCAGGGCGCCGATACCTTGAAGCGTGTTCACTTCGAGCTCGGCGGCAAGAACCCGGTGATCGTGTTCGCCGATGCCGATCTCGATCGTGCCGCGGACGCGGCGGTGTTCATGATCTACTCGCTCAATGGCGAGCGCTGCACCTCGTCCTCGCGCCTGCTCGTCGAGGCGAGCATCCATGACAAGTTCACGGCGATGGTTGCGGAGAAGGCCGGCCGGATCAAGGTCGGGCATCCGCTCGATCCCGAGACCGTCATCGGTCCGTTGATCCATCCCGTCCACGAGAAGAAGGTGCTCGGCTATTTCGAGATCGGCAGGTCGGAGGGCGCGACGATTGCTACCGGCGGCCGCAAGGTCGATGGTCCCGGCGGCGGCTGCTACGTCGCCCCGACGCTCTTTACCGGCGCCAACAACCAGATGCGCATCGCGCAGGAGGAGATCTTCGGCCCCGTCCTGACGGCGATTCCGTTCAAGGACGAAGCCGAGGCGCTCGCGCTCGCCAACGATGTCCAGTACGGCCTCACCGGCTATCTCTGGACATCGGACGTCACGCGCGCCTTCCGTTTCACCGACCGGCTGCAGGCCGGCATGATCTGGGTCAATTCGGAGAACGTGCGCCATCTGCCGACGCCGTTCGGCGGCGTGAAGAGTTCCGGTATCGGACGCGACGGTGGAGATTGGTCGTTCGATTTCTATATGGAGACGAAGAACGTGGCGTTTGCGACCAAGGCGCATAACATCCAAAAGTTGGGCGGCTAAGCGGTCCGCAGCAGATCAAGGAGGACATCATGGCATTGCCGACGCCTAACCTTTATCCGCCGTTCAATATCGTACGTCTCAGTCATGTCGAATTTGGCGTGAGCGATCTTGCCAAGTCCCGCGCGTTCTATGTCGACACGCTCGGCTTGCAGGTGACCGACGAAGGCTCCGATGCGATCTACCTTCGCGCGATGGAAGAGCGCGGGCACCATTGCATCGTGCTGAGGAAGTCCGACAAGATCGAGGCCCGCGATCTCGGCTTCAAATTGTTCGGCGAGGAAGACCTCGACAAGGCCGTCCACTTCTTCAAGAGCAAGGATTTGCCGGTCGAATGGGTGGAGCGTCCCTATCAATCGCGCACGTTCCGCACCCGCGATCCCCACGGCATTCCGCTCGAGTTCTATTCCAGGATGGACAGGCTGCCGCCCATCCACCAGAAATACGCCCTCTACAAGGGCGTGAAGCCGCTCCGCATCGACCACTTCAATTGCTTCTCGCCGAACGTCGATGAATCCGTCGCCTTCTACAACGAGATCGGCTTCCGCGTGACGGAGTACACGGCGGATGAGGAGACCGGACGCTTATGGGCCGCCTGGACCCACCGCAAAGGCGGCGTTCACGATCTCGCCTTCACCAATGGCCGCGGCCCGCGCCTGCACCACACGGCTTTCTGGGTGCCGACCCCGCTCAACATCATCGATCTGCTCGACCTCATGGCAACGACGGGGTGGGTCTCCAACATCGAACGTGGTCCAGGTCGCCACGGCATCTCGAATGCCTTCTTCCTCTACATCCTCGATCCCGATGGCCACCGCATCGAAATCTACTGCTCGGACTACCAGACGGTCGATCCCGATCTCGAGCCGATCAAATGGGACCTGAAGGATCCGCAGCGTCAGACGCTGTGGGGAGCGCCCGCGCCGAAATCCTGGTTCGAGCACGGCAGCCTCTTCGCCGGAGTTGCGCCGCGCGACGCCGAGCTGGCGGCCCAGCCGATCATCGCTCCCTGATCGGGCCGAGAACACAGTAGAAGAAAGGCCACGCATGTCTCGTCCGAGGTTCATCAGCTTCACCCGCAACGGCTCGCTCGGCTATGGCTTGCTGGTGGATCGCGGTGTCATCGATCTGTCCCGGCGTCACGGCAAGCGCTGGTCCTCTTTGCGTGAAGTGATCGAAGACGGCGCGTTGCAGTCCCTGGCCGAAGAGAGCGCCGCGCTGTCGGCGGATTTTCCGGTCGAGGACATCCGCTATGAAATTCCGGTGCCGGCACCGGAAAAGATCATCTGCGTCGGCGTCAACTTTCCCGACCGCAACGAGGAATACAAAGACGGGCAGGCGGCCCCCTCCAATCCCTCGCTCTTCATCCGCTTTCCGCGCTCGTTCACGGGCCATGAACAAGCCCTGCTGCGTCCCCCCGAGAGCCCGCAGCTCGATTACGAAGGCGAGATCGTCATCGTGATCTGCAAGGGCGGTCGCCGCATTGCGCAAGCCGCGGCGCTCGACCATATCGCCGCGCTGTCGCTATGCAACGAAGGCACGATCCGCGATTGGGTCCGGCACGCCAAGTTCAACGTGACGCAAGGCAAGAATTTTGACGGTACCGGTTCGATCGGACCCTGGCTTGTCCCCTATACCGATGAGAGCCAGCTTGCCGACATCAGGCTGGAAACCCGGGTCAACGGTGAAGTCCGCCAGCAGGACCGCACCAGCCGGATGATCTTCTCCTTCCGCAAGATCATCAACTACATCTCGACGTTCACGACCTTGGTTCCCGGCGATGTCATCGTGACGGGTACGCCGACGGGTGCGGGCGCGCGTTTCGATCCGCCGATCTGGCTCAAGCCCGGCGACGTCGTCGAGGTGGAGGCGGAGGGCATCGGCGTGCTCCGCAACACGGTCGCGGATGAGGCGTGATCCCTGATCACGTCGGCGAGGCGGCACGCACGCGAATGCGGCCCTCGTCGTCCACGACGATCGGAATGGCATCGAGCACGCAATCCTGGCCGAGTCCTTCGACGCCAACGCCGTCCCGAACGCGGAATCCGGCGCTGTGATTGGTGCACCGAAGCACCGCACCGTCCGCGCTCAGCACGTTGGAGCCGCGATGATCGAGCGGCAGGTACTGGTGGGGACATGCGTTGACATAGGCCACCAAAGTGCCCGCCGACCTCACGATCAGGACCGGAAAATCAGCCGGGCCGAACTTGATGGATTTGAGGCTTCCTTCGCCGATGTCAACGGCCTCGCACAGGATTGCGCCTTCGGCTGGAGCGCCGCGATAGCTCTTCCATGCGTCAGATATGGCTGCCTCCCTCAGGACGCCTTAAGCACGCCGCGCTGAATCTGGTCGGCCTCGATGCTCTCGAACAGGGCCTTGAAATTGCCCTCGCCAAAACCGTCGTCGCCCTTCCTCTGGATGAACTCGAAGAAGATCGGGCCGATCACGGTCTTGGAGAAGATCTGGAGCAGGATGCGGGTCGCCCCGCCATTGACGACACCCTCACCGTCGATCAGGATTCCGTGCTTGCGCATGCGATCGAGCGGCTCGGTGTGGCCCTTCACGCGGTCGAACGATTTGTCGTAATAGATCGAGGGCGGGCCCGGCATGAATTCGAGCCCGCGGCCGGCGATGGCGTCGGTCGCCGCATAGATGTCGTCGGTGCCGACGGCGATGTGCTGGATGCCTTCGCCCTTGTACTGGCGCAGATATTCTTCGATCTGGCTCTTGTCGTCGGCGCTTTCGTTGATCGGGATTCGGATCTTGCCGCAGGGCGACGTCAGGGCGCGCGAGGTCAGGCCGGTCAGCTTGCCCGAAATGTCGAAGTAGCGGATCTCGCGGAAATTGAACGTCTGGCTGTAGAACTTGTACCAGGTGTCCATGTTTCCGCGCATGACGTTGTGCGTGAGGTGATCGAGATAGTAGAACCCCACGCCCTTCGGAGCCGGATCGACCTCACCGATCCAGTCATACTCGGCGGAATAGGGCGAGCCCTTCGCGCCATGGGTCTCGACCAGATACAGCAGGGATCCGCCGATGCCGACGACGGCCGGCACGTCGAGCGACTTGTCGTTGCCGGTATATTCGGTGCCGCCGAGGTCGAGGACGCGCTTCAGCGCGTGTTTGGCGTCGACGACGCGCCAGGCCATCGCCGGCGCGCAAGGCCCGTGCTCGGCGACGAAGCGCGCGGCATTGGAGTTCGGCTCCCGGTTCAGGACGTAATTGATCTTTCCCTGGCGCCAAAGGGAGATGTCCTTGGTCTTGTGCCGGGCGACCTCCGTGTAGCCCATCTGCTCGAAGAGCTTGGCGAGCTTCTGCGGCTCCGGATGGGCGAACTCGACGAACTCGAAGCCATCGGTGCCGGCCGGGTTGATTGCCGAAATGGTGGCGGGTGGGGCATCGTGAGGGAAGGGGCCCAATGTCGCGCTCCTGGAATGGGATCTGCTCCGACACGAAATATACTGCCGCCCGGCTGCACGATCTCCGCAAAATCCGCTCGACAAAGCCCAGCTATGCGTGAAACATGCGAATATCTGCAGTTTCGCGCAAGGATTACGCATGGACCAGTTCGACGTCAAATTGCTGCAGGCGCTTCAATCCGATGGACGTCTGTCGAATTTCGAGCTGGCCGACATCGTGGGTTTGTCGGCATCGCAATGCTCACGCCGCCGCGCCGCGCTCGAAGATGCCGGCGCGATTGCGAGCTACCACGCCCATCTCGACCGAGAAGCGCTCGGACTCGGCATCGTCGTCTTCGTGCAGGTGACGCTTGCGACCCACTCGCCGGACAATTCGCGGCGCTTCCTCAAGCTGATCGAGAGCCTGGAGGAGGTGCAGGAAGCCTATGCGCTCACGGGCGAAGCGGACTACCTCGTCAAGGCGACGATCACCGATCTGAAGGCGCTCTCGCGGCTGCTCAACGAGGTGTTTCTGCCGCACGACAGCGTCGCGCATGTGCGCTCGTCCATCGTTCTCGACCGCTTGAAGCAGACCTCGCAATTGCCGCTTGGGCACCTCATCCCTGCCGAGACGCGTGCTGCGGAGGGCGCCAGGTCGCGAAGGAAAGGTTCATCACAGCGATCTAGACGGTCCAGCTAGCTGAGCGCTGCCGAGAGCTTGTGCATCACCCGGTCGAGCACCTTCACTTCTTCGGCGGTGAGCACGCTCAGCAGCTCCGTCTCCCGCGCCAGCGCGAAGGGCACGATCTTGCGATAGAGCGTGCGGCCGGCCGAGGTCAGTGAGACGATCAGCTCACGCCGATCGTCCGGATGATGCTTGCGGCTGGCGATGCCGCGCGCTTCCAGGGCCTGCACGGCGCGGCTGACCTGCATCTTGTCGAGCGTCGTCAGCGGACCGATCTCCTTGGTCGCAATCTCCGCCCGTCCGCCGAGGATCGCAAGCACGCGCCATTCCTGCCGCGTCAGCGCAAAACGCTCGGAATAGACCTCGGCAACGGCGAGCGACACCTGCTCGGCGAGGCGCGCCAGCCGGTACGGAAAATATTGCTGCAGATCGAGCTCGCCGCCATCCGGCGCCGTGACACGGTCGGCGGCTGCGGCCCGGCCTCGTGCTTCACCCGAACATCCCATCACGCCGTTTCCGCGCCTTTAGGTCCACAGCCAGATTCTTCCGGGCCGATTGATTTAGATCAAATCCAGGAAATAGTAACATCTGATACGAATTTCGCAACCGCAAATCCAGGGAGCGAAATCATGAAGATCGAGAAGATCCATCACGTCGCCTATCGCTGCGTCGACGCCAAGGCCACCGTCGCGTTCTACAAGAAGGTCATGAACATGGATCTGCTCGGCGCCATAGCCGAGGACCGCGTGCCTTCGACCAAGGCGCCCGATCCCTACATGCACATCTTCCTCGATGCCGGGAACGGCAACATCCTCGCCTTCTTCGAGCTGCCGAACTCGCCGCCGATGGGCCGCGATCCCAACACGCCGGAGTGGACCCAGCACATCGCCTTCCAGGTCAAGGACCTCGCCGAGCTCGAAGAGGCCAAAGCGCGCGCGGAGGCCGCCGGCCTCGACGTCGTCGGCGTCACCGACCACACCATCTTCAAATCGATCTATTTCCGCGATCCCAGCGGCCATCGCCTGGAGATCGCGGCCTGGACGGCCACGCCCGATCAGATCGACCGCATGAAGTCGGTCGCGCATGAGATGGTCGAGGAATGGTCGCGCACCAAGCGTCCGCCGCGCCACACCGCCTGGATGCACGAGAAGGAATTCGCGGACGCGCATTGATCTCCGGCCGTGCATCAGGAAGCGAACATGACGAGCTACATCTATCCGAAGTTCGGCTATCGGCGTTCCCAGGAGCAGGCCGAGGGGATCGTGAAGCGGCATCCGATCGTGGTGATCGGTGCAGGTCCCATCGGCCTCACCGCGGCGCTGGACTGCGCGGCCCGCGGCCAGCCGGTCGTGGTGCTCGACGACAACGACACGGTCTCGATCGGCTCGCGCGCGGTCTGCTACGCCAAGCGTCCGCTCGAGATATGGGACCGCCTCGGTTGCGCCGCGCCCATGGTCGAGCGCGGCGTCAGCTGGAACGTCGGCAAGGTGTTCTTCCGGGACGAGCTGTCCTACCAGTTCGATCTGCTGCCCGAGGCCGACCATCAATGGCCGGCCATGATCAATCTGCAGCAATATCATCTGGAAGAGATGCTGGTGGCCAAATGCAAGGCCAATCCGCTGATCGAGCTGCGGTGGAAGCACCGTCTCATCAGCCTCAAGCAGGCCGCCGACCATGCGACCTTGGCGGTGGAAACGCCCGACGGCATCTTCACCATGGAGGCGCAATGGGTGATCGCCTGTGACGGCGCCAATTCCGACGTGCGCAAGATGGTGGGCGCCGAGTTCACCGGTCAGTTCTTCCAGGACCGCTTCCTGATCGCCGACGTCGCGATGAAAGCGGATTTCCCGACCGAGCGCTGGTTCTGGTTCGATCCGCCGTTCCATCCCGGCCAGTCCGTGCTGCTGCACCGGCAGGCCGGCAACATCTGGCGGATCGACTTCCAGCTCGGCTGGGAGGCCGATCCCGATGAGGAAAAGCGGCCGGAGCGGGTGATCCCGCGCATCCGCGCGATGCTCGGCGAGGACACCGAATTCACGCTCGAATGGATCTCGATCTATCAGTTCGCCTGCCGTCGCATCGACAATTTTCGGCAGGGCAGGGTGCTGTTCGCCGGCGACGCCGCGCATCAGGTCTCGCCGTTCGGCGCGCGCGGCGCCAATACCGGCGTCCAGGATGTCGACAATCTCGCCTGGAAGCTCGCGATGGTGCTGCGCGGCGAAGCCTCGGAAGCCCTCCTCGACAGCTATCACGAGGAGCGTGCCTATGCCGCGGACGACAACATCCTGAACTCGACGCGGGCCACCGACTTCATCACCCCGAAGACGAAATCGAGCCGCTATTTCCGCGACGCCGTGCTGGAGCTCGCCCGGCATCACGGTTTTGCGCGACCGCTGGTCAACAGCGGCCGGCTTTCGACGCCGACCCCTTATGTGACATCAGTGCTCAATACTCCCGACCACGACGCGGTGCCGGACGGCATGCGGCCCGGCACGAATGCGGCGGATGCGCCGATTGCGGTGGACGGCAAGCCCGCCTGGTTCCTGCATTGTCTCGGCGACGGCTTCACGGTCGTGGCCTTCGGCAAGGTAAGCGACAAGACCGAGATTGCGGCGGGGCCATTCGCGGCAAAACTCATTCTCGTCGGCCGTGACATCGAGGACCCCACAGGTCTCCTTGCGCAGCGCTACGGCGCTTCGCCCGGAACCACCTATCTGTTCCGCCCGGATCAATATGTTGCCGCGCGCTGGAGCGGATTCGACGAGGCGGAGATCACCCAGGCGCTGTTGCGTGCCGCCGGCCACGACACCGCCGACCGGACGGAGCTTGCCGCATGACGCTGAATCTGTCGCCGAACATCGCCGACCCCGACGATTTTTACGCCGAACTGATCAACAGCCAGCGCGATCTCGACGAGGAGCAGGCCCTGCGCATGAACGCCCGCCTGGTCCTGTTGCTCGCCAATCACATCGGCGACCGCAAGGTGCTGACGGAGGCGATCGGCTGCGCCCGCAGAGGCGGCGGCTAGGTCGCGGACGCCGGCCGCATCGAGGCAAGAGGTCGTATGAAGCCGCAGGCGGCGCCGGGTTCCTGTCGCGCGATCTCGCCGGCTGAATGCGGCGCCGAGGTCGCTCGCGTCGAAAAGCCACGGGGGCACCTCTTCTTGACTTGGCTCAAGGTGAGCTCGGCGAAGTTCGCCATCCTCTCAGGCCACACCAAGGTCGGAGGAAGCCCCATGGTAGGCCGAACCGTTGCCGCAGCGTTGCTGTTCGCCGTCCTGAGCCAGCCAGCTTTGGCTCAATCGCCAGCGGACCATCAGAGCCATCATCCAGGACAGGACCAGGCGCCGGCGTCGCCGCAGTCGAGTTCTCCTGCAAATCCGTCCGCCGAGCGGCAAGGCTCGATGCGCGGTGGAGATATGATGGGAATGATGGGACAAGGAATGAAGGGGCATGGCGCGACAGGCGGTGATGCCGTGCAGTCGCCGGTCGTCTTCCGCATCATCTTCGCGCTGATGGATGCCGATGGCGACGGAACCGTCTCGTTGCCGGAGTTTCAGCTCGCTCACGAGCGAATTTTCAAGGCAATGGATCGCGACAAGGACGGAAAGCTCACCTTTGAGGAGATGGTGGCGTTCATGCACAGGAACAAGAGCCACGTCGCGCCACAGCAGTGAGCCGAACCGAAGGGCAGGCGCGCCAGGCCATATCGTTTGATCGGGTCCTGCGATGGGCTCTGGTTGCGATCGCAATCGCCGGGTTGACCGCCGGCATTCTCGCGCGGGCCGCGGGCCGACCTGATCTGGCCGAGGTCGCGTGGTCGCTCGGCACGGCGCCTGTGATTGCAGGATTGGCGGTCTCGATCATCCAGGATCTGCTGAGAGGCCGCGTCGGAGTGGACGCGATCGCTCTGCTCTCGATGAGCGCGGCGTTGGCGCTCGGACAGCCGCTCGCAGGCGCCGTGGTCGCGCTGATGTATTCCGGCGGCAACGTGCTGGAGGAGATCGCGGTCGCACGGGCGGAGCATGATCTCAGGTCCCTGGTCGATCGCGCGCCGCGGCAGGTCCATCGCAAGTCCGGCGAGCGCATCGAGGATGTCGCGATCGAGGACGTCACGACCGGCGAAGAGCTTCTGGTCAAGGCGGGCGAGATCATACCGGTCGACGGCGTGGTCGCCTCGGCCTTCGTGGTGATCGACGAGTCCGCGGTGACCGGCGAGCCGATCCCGGTGGAGAAGACACGCGGAAGCGCCGTTCTGTCCGGGTCTCTGAATGCGGGCGAGACCTTCCAATTGACCGTGACCGCGGCGGCCAGCGAGAGCACCTACGCGGGGATCGTACGCATGGTGACGGCAGCGCAAACTGCGAGAGCTCCCTTTGTGCGGCTCGCCGACCGGTACGCGCTGATCTTCCTGCCGGTGACTCTCGTCATCGCCTTTGTGGCCTGGTACATCTCCGGTGACGTGACCCGCAGTCTTGCCGTGTTGGTGGCGGCGACGCCGTGCCCCTTGATCCTGGCCGCGCCCGTCGCCTTCATCGCCGGGGTGGCGCGAGCCGCTCGCCGCGGCATTCTGGTCAAGGGCGGGAAGGCGCTGGAGGCGTTGGCCCGTGCGCACACCGTGCTGTTCGACAAGACCGGGACCTTGACGGTCGGCGGAGCGCGATTGCTGTCCGTCGAAGTTGCGCCGGGAGAGGATCCGGATGAGGTCCTCAGGCTCGGGGCGTCGCTCGAACAAGCTTCGCATCACGTGCTTGCCAAAGCCGTCGTCGGTGCGGCGCTCGCCCGCGGGCTCGCGCTGAAGCCGCCGGATCACGTCAAGGAGACCATGGGGTCCGGCCTCAGCGGCCGGATCGACGGACGCCAGGTGGTGGCGGGCTCGCGGGAGATGCTTCTTTCGCACGCCGAGATGTCGCCGTGGGAGTTGCGGGCAATTCGTCGTGCGTCGTGGCGCTCGGCGCTGATCGTCTTTGTCGCGGTGGACGGCCGTCTCGTCGGCGCGTTGCTGCTGGCAGACGAATTGCGCGCCGACACGCCACGGGCGATCCGGCTGCTGCGCGATGCAGGCATCGCGCGGATGGTGATGGTCACGGGTGATCGTGCCGCGGCGGCGCAGGCCATCGGAGCGGCGCTCGATCTCGATGCCGTGCTGGCCGATCGCGTTCCCTCGGACAAGGTCGAGGCGGTGCGGAGCGAACAGCGTCTGCATCCGACCATCATGGTCGGGGACGGCATCAATGACGCCCCTGCGCTGGCCGTGGCCGATACCGGCGTCGCGCTCGGCGCGCGGGGTGCAAGCGCCTCCTCCGAGGCGGCGGACGTGGTGATTCTCACGGACCGGCTGGATCGGGTCGGCGAAGCGATCGTCATCGCGCAGCGGGCGCGGCGCATTGCCCTGCAAAGCATTTTCGTCGGGATGGGATTGTCATTTGCGGCAATGGCTGCCGCCAGCCTCGGCTGGCTCGATCCCGTGCCCGCCGCGATCGTTCAGGAGGTGATCGACGTCGCCGTCATCCTGAACGCGCTGCGGGCACTCAATCCGCCCCTGCTCAGGAATGGTCCGCGCCTCACCGCAGAGCAGGGACTGACGTTGCATCACGATCATCAGGCGCTGCTCAAAGACCTCGATCGCTTGCGCCAGATCGTCGATGCGCTTGACGATGCGGAGCCCGAATCCACGGCCGCCTTGATTGGTGAGGCGCACCGACTGGTCCAGAGCAGCGTCGTGCTGCACGAACGCGAGGATGAAGACAGCGTCTATCCGAAGCTCACGCAAGTGCTGCGCGACCGCCACGGGCTCTCTGCCATGAGCCGTGCGCATCGCGAGATCCTGCATCTCGCGCGGCTGCTCGCCCGGATCGCGGAGGATCTGCCGTCAGAGAAGATCGACCGCTACCTCATTCGAGACGCCCAACGCGTGATCGAGGCGATCGAGACGCTGGTGCGCATGCACACGGCCCAGGAGGAGGACATCTACGAGGCCGTGGCGGCATAGGCGGCAATCGACCTCAGTGTTTCAGCGGTTGCCAGCCGGCGTGGTCAAAGTATTCGCCATATTGAGCGAGCGCCCGCACGATCTTGATGGCTCCCTCGTCGCGGCCGGTGCCGCTCTTCATCCTGGCTGCACCGTCGATGATCTGCTCGAGAACGAGGTGGAGCTGCTGGTCGGCCTGCTCGGGCAGCTTGCAGTTGCCCACGACGTCATCGACCTGCGCCTGGATTCGCGCGGCCAGAGCCTCGTACCGCGCGGACGTAAACACATTGCTGTGAATGGGTCCCAGCGATTGCCTCATCGCAAGGCTGATGTCGTTCATGCCGCGGCGCAAGACATCATCGGTCGGCCACTTCTTGCCATGGTCGAGCTGCGGCCGGGTGGTCGCGGTCGGCCCTTCATGCGCGTGTGGTCCGGCAGCGAGAGCAGGCTGTCCGAGGACAAGACAAAGTGCAAGGGCCGTCAGCGCAAACGATTTGGTCGGGATCATCACGGAATTCCTCCGAAAGCTTCTTTGCTTTCAGGTGGGGGATCGCGACGGGCAGGAGTTTGTGCTGGAGCAAAGTCTCGAGCGGAACGAGCTGCGGCCCGGCGACGCAGGATGCCCGGACAGGCATCAGACTGTCGTCGGCCAATGCACGGAATGCGGCTCATCACGAACGGGGTTGAGTCAGCTCAATGCAACGCAGCCCGATCGGTTCAAGCTTGCGCGGCAACCTCGTGAGAGAAGGACGGCATGCACAAGCTAAAACGGGTATTTTGGGGCAGTCTGGTGGTTCTCGTCCTGCTGTGGCTGGTTGCGGAGCCGCAGCCGTTCGGCCCGGGCTCCTTCTTCCCGCTTCGCGAACGAATGGTGCAGTTGAGCGGCGTGCTGGCAATCGGTTGCATGAGCATGGCGATGATCCTCGCGCTACGACCGCGCTGGCCGGAGGCTTGGTTGAGCGGTCTCGACAAGATGTACCGCTTGCACAAATGGTTCGGTATCGCCGCCCTGGTGACTGCCGCTATCCATTGGCTATGGGCCAACGGTCCGAAATGGGCGGTCGGCTGAGGGGTGCTGACTCGACCACAGCGTGGACCAAGGCCCGTCATCGAAAATCCGATCGAGGCGTTCTTTGGCAGCCTTCGTGAGCCAGCGGAGGGGCTGGGCGAATGGGCCTTCTACGGCGCCGTGGTGCTGATTGCTTTGGCGCTCATTCAAATGTTTCCCTATCGGCTCTTCTACAAGACGCATCGGCTGCTTGCGATCGCGTATCTGGTTCTGGTCTTTCATGCGGTCAGTCTGATCAAGTTCAGCTACTGGATGTCGCCGCTCGGCTGGATCGTCGCGGTGCTGCTCGCCTTCGGCACGTGGGCTGCGGCTGTCGCGCTGCTGCGGCGCATCGGGGCTCGGCGGCAGGCGCAAGGCAGGATCACATCGCTCAAATATTATCCCGGCGTCAGAGCCATCGAGACCGAGATCGAGGTGCCTCACGGCTGGCCGGGGCATCGGCCGGGCCAGTTCGCATTCGCCACGTCCGATGTCTCCGAGGGTGCGCATCCCTATACGATCGCCTCCGGCTGGAACGCAGCAGACCCCAGGATCGTCTTCATCGCCAAGGAGCTCGGGGACCACACCAGCCGGCTGCGGGAGAAGCTCCGCGTCGGGCAGGAGGTGAAGGTGGAAGGCCCCTATGGGTGTTTCACTTTCGACGATGATTGCGCGCATCAGATCTGGATCGGCGGCGGTATCGGCATCACGCCCTTCGTTGCCCGCATGAAGCAGGCGGCCATGAAGGATATTCCCGGTTGCTCTGTCGCGCAGGCGGTTGACCTCTTTCACACCACCGCTGACGTGGATGAGGAAGCGCTCGGCAAGCTTGCCGCAGACGCGCACCCGGCAGATGTCCGTCTCCACGTCCTCATCGACGCCCGCGATGGACGACTGACCGGCGAGCGGATTCGCCAAGCCGTCCCGCAATGGCGCGAGGCGAGCATCTGGTTCTGTGGCCCGGCGGCGTTCGGGGAGGCACTCAGACGAGACTTCGGTGCGCAAGGCTTCCCTGTCGGACGGCGGTTTCATCAGGAGCTGTTCGCGATGCGATGACCAAAAGCACTTATGCGAGCCGCTTCGCAGCTTGCCCTGGCAGCCTTTCCCTGTAATCTGCTACCAACAACAGGGAAGGGATCGATGGGAGGAGTTTTGGAGGGCGTGCGCGTCCTCGATTTCGGACGCTATATCGCAGGCCCCTATTGTGCGACCTTGCTGGCCGAATTCGGTGCCGAGGTCATCCGCGTCGAGAAGCGCGACGGCAGCGAGGACCGCTTCGTGGCGCCGGTCGGCGAAAATGGCGAGGGCGCGCTGTTTCTCCAGGTCAACCGCAACAAGAAGTGCATCACGCTCGATCCGATGAAGCCGGAAGGGCAGGAGGTGATGCGCCGCCTGATCGCGACCGCGGACGTCGTCGTCGCCAATCTGCCGCCGCAGACCCTGCGCGCGATGAAGCTGGATTACGACTCGCTGAAGGCGATCAAGCCCGACATCATCCTGACGACGGCAACCGCGTTCGGTGGGCCGGGGCCCTGGTCCGACCGCGTCGGCTTCGACGGCGTCGGGCAGGTCATGTCGGGATCGGTGTACATGACGGGCGCAGGCGATCCGCCGTTTCGCGCCGCGGTGAACTGGGTCGATTTCGGCACCGCGCTGCATTGTGCGTTCGGCACGCTCGCCGCGCTGATCGAGCGCGGCAAATCCGGACGCGGGCAGATCGTCGAGGGCGCGCTGCTCGCAACCGCTTTGTCCTTCACCAATGCGACGCTGATCGAGCAGGCCGTCATCAACGTCAATCGCGTGCCCACGGGCAATCTCGGCCAGACCGCGGCGCCCGCCGACATCTACCGCACGAAGGACGGCTGGGTGCTATGCCAGGTCACCGGACATCCGTTGTTCAAGCGCTGGGCGCGGCTGATGGGCGAGGAGGAGGTGTGGCTGAACGATCCGCGCTTTGCCGACGATATCAGCCGTGGCAACAACGGCGCGGTCATCAGCGAGCGGATGGCGCGCTGGTGCGCCGAGCGCACCACGCAGGAGGCCGTCGATACGCTCGGCCAGGCCATGATTCCGACCGGACCCGTGCTCTCGCCGCAACAGGCACTGGATCATCCGCACATCCGCGCCGCCGGGTTCATGCAGGATGTCGGCTATCCCGGCCTCCCGAAGCCCGCACCGGTGACGCGTGCTGCGGTCCGGCTCTCGGAAACGCCGGGCGAAATCGCGCACCGTCCACCGACGCTCGGCGAGCACACCGATCTCGTCCTCGCAGAGCTCGGCTACGACGACGCCGAGATCGCGGCGCTTCGGCAGGGCGGGATCATCTAGCGCTCGACGCACCAGGCCGCGCCGTCAGTCCGCGCTACGCTTCCAGGCACCGGTGCCGAGCTTGCCCGTGATCGTCGCCAGCGCGTCGTGGACCTCGTAGGCGCCGCCATCGCTGTAACCTGACAAGCCTCTGAGTGCTTGCAGGCTCCAGCGGCCATTCGCGGCGGTGATCCTCCCCTCGTGCGAACGCGCAGAACGTGGAGGCTCGGCGTGGAACTTGTAGGTGCCGTCGATCATGATCTGCCAGATCCAGCGGGATTGTCCGCGGCGGCTCGGCACCATGATTTCCCAGGTGCCGACCAGCGCCGGATCGATCGTCGATGACGTCGGCGCGTGCGCTGGAACCGGGGAGATGGCGGCTGGAAGCGGACTGACCGGCGCCGTGTCCCCCGCGCCGTCAGGCGGTCGACCGGCGAGATAGATCGCCTTGCGCGACAGCGAGCCGTAGACGAAGGGCTGCTGCTCGTTGCGGGTCGCCTCCATCACGTCGTCGCGGACGTTGCGGAACATGAATGTGATCTCGACACCCGGAGTCTCGATGTTGCGCAGTAGCGCGGTTGCGAACGGGCTGTTGCGCGCGTCGCCATCGAGCGCGGTGGTACCGTCTCTTGCGGCATACGCCACGAGAACATTGCCGGCCGGCTCGACGCGGCTGAGCCCGGCGTTCGGGGTTGCCCGCGTCGCGAGCGAGCGGTTCATCCTGGCGGCAAACGGATTGTTGCGGCAGGCGTCGAGGATGACGAGGCCAAGGCTCGTGGTGTTGGACACCTGCAACATCACGCTTCTGAGGCTGATGGCTTCGTTGGCCGCGTCGGTGTCCCGCTTCAGCTCTGCGTCGATCGGGATCAGCCAGTTCTCGCCATTGATTTCCATGCCATGACCAGCGAAATACGCGGCCGCCATGTCGGCGCCCGCGGCCTCACGCCCGAATGCGAGCAGGGCGCGGCGCATGTCATCGAAACCTGCGTTGGTGATCAGGGAGGCCGTGAAGCCGAGCCGCTTTAGCGCCGCGGCGATGTCGCTGGCGTCGTTCGGCGGATTGAGCAGGGAGGGCACGTTCCGGTAGGCGCCGTTGCCGATCACCAGCGCGACACGCTTGCCGTCCGCCGCGGCGCCGGTCGGTACCAGGCCCGCAAACGCGGTTGCGAGGGTCACTCCCGAAACAAACTCGCGTCGGTTCATTGGATCTCGCCTGCTCGAGCGAGATCCATGGTACAGCAACCGGTCCAGAGTGGCCAAGGGCCAGGCGCCGCTCGAGCTGGCGTCTTTGCGCTACAGCAGCCGCTTCAGCGCCCGCGCGTCGGCCGGCGCCGCGCTCTTCTGGTCGTTGTCGAAATAGACGTAGACGTCGCAGCCCTGCCGCTTCCAGGACTTGATGCGCTTGGCCCATTGTGCCAGCGCGGCCTTGCTATAGTGCCCGTGATAACGCCCGCTCGGCCCGTGCCCGCGCACATAGACGAAATCCGCCGTGCGCTTCCATGGCGCGGGCGCGTCGGCATGGTCGGACAGGCAGAGCGAGATGTTCTCGTCTGCCAGCATGCGCAGGATGCGCGGCTGGTACCAGCTCGGATGACGGAACTCGAAGCTGTAGCGCCGCTTGCGCGACAGCAGCTTGAAAAAAGACGCGAGGCGGTTGGCGTTCGCCTCGAATTGCGGCGGCAGCTGGAACAGGATCGGGCCGGCCTTGCCGCCGAGCCTGGAGATGCGGTCCTCCAGCAGCGCGAGGCTGTTGACGGAGCGCTCCGAGAGGCGCTTCCAGTGCGTGATGAATTTCGACGCCTTCCAGGCGAAGACGAAATCGCGCCCGGTCTGCTCGCGCCATCCCGTCACGGCTTCGGGCGTCGGCGTGCGATAGAACACCCCGTTCAGCTCGGTCGTGTCGAACTGTCCGGCGTAATAGCTGAGCTGCTGCTTCAGCGTCACGCCTTCAGGGAAGAACGGGCCGCGCCATGAATCGTAGTGCCAGCCCGAAGTTCCGATCAGTACGCGCGCCATCGATCCGTCATCCCTCGGACGCGGCGGCAGGCCGCGCCTTCTCCGGGGCAACGTTCGTGCACGAAATATGTTGCTGTCGGCGTGGCGGCGTGCGGCTGGATCAGTTCGACGCCAGCGCCGCCTTGGCCACTTCCGCCATCCAGCTCGACGCCACCGGCAGGATCGCGTCGTTGAAATCGTAGCGCGGGCCGTGCAGCTCCGCGCCGTCGCGCAACTCGCCGTTGCCGATCCAGACGAAGGCGCCGGGCCGCTGCTGCAGGTAATGGGCAAAATCCTCGCCGGCCATGCTGGGCGCGAGGTCGCGCCGCACGGGCGCCTTCACCTTCTGCGCGGCGATGCGCGCGAGGTCCGCCTCGTCGGGCGTGTTGACCACCACACCCACACCCCAGACGATGTCGGGCGTGACCTTGACGCCGAAGCTGGTCGCAATGCCGGCGCAGGTCCGTTCGATGCCGGCGAGGATGACGTCCTTGACCGCCTCGCGGTGGTAGCGCAGCGTGCCGCGAATCGTCACGCGTCCGGCGATCTGGTTCGGCGCGGTGCCGCCGTCGATGGTGCAGAGCGAGAGCACGGCCGTGTCGAGCGGATCGACGCCGCGCGCCACGATCGATTGCAGCGCCACGATGAGATGGCCGGCCGCCATCACCGGATCGCGCGTCAGATGCGGCATGCCGGCGTGGCCGGCATGACCCTCGATGGTGATGGTGATGCGCCCGCCGGAGGCCATCACGACGCCGTCATGCACGGCGATGGTGCCGGCGGCGAGGCCCGGCCAATTGTGAAAGCCGAACACGCGCTCCATCGGAAAGCGGTCGAACAGCCCGGCCGCGACCATCGCGCGCGAGCCGCCAAAGCCTTCCTCCGCCGGCTGGAAGATGAAATCGACCGTACCGCTCCAGCTGGGATCGGCGGCGAGCAGCGCGGCGGCGCCGAGCAGCGAGGCGGTGTGTCCATCATGGCCGCAGGCATGCATCACGCCCGATGTCCTGGAGGCGTAGGGCAGGCCGGTGTCCTCGGTGATCGGCAGCGCGTCCATGTCGGCGCGCAGGCCGACCCGCCTTTGTGCATGACCGCGGGTCAAGGTCGCGACGACGCCGTGGCCGCCGACGCCCGCCTCGAACGGAATGCCGAGTTCGGTGAGCCTCGCTCGCACGAAGGCGGAGGTCTCCTTCTCCTGGAGCGACAGCTCCGGGTGGGCATGAAGGTGCCGGCGCCATTCGGTCAGTTTCTGATGCAGCTCGGGTGTCAAGGCAGGGTCTCTCGCAAGATGTAGGTTGCCGGCACAATAGCGGATTATCCGCGCCATGCATCAAGCGCCTTGGAATGGCTCGCGTGCAGCAAAGCGCGCCGCGCCGAAGTCATTCCGGGGCGCGCCTCTTGGCGCGAGCCCGGAATCCATCGCGCAGCAAGCTCCGTGGCCCAATGGATTCCGGGTTCGCGACGTCGTCGCGCCCCGGAATGACAAGCATTGGGCATCACGCCAGCTTCGCCAGCCCCGCCCAGTCGAAGCTGATCCCATGCCCAGGCCGATCCGGCGCCAGCGCCTTGCCATCCTCAAGCACCAGCGGATGCTCGATATATGTGTCGAGCCCAAACCCGTGCGCCTCCAGGAAAGAGCGGTTCGGGCACGCCGCGAGCAGATGCACGGTGATGTCGTGGGCGCCGTGGCTGGTGACGGGCAGGTTGAACGCTTCCGCCAGCCGCGCGATCTTCATGAAGGTGGAAACGCCGCCGCAATTGGTGACATCGGGCTCGGGATAGGACACTGCGCCTGATGCGATGTAGCTCTTGAACTCCCACAGCGAGCGCAAATTCTCGCCCGCCGCGATGGGGACACCGCCCTCCTGCATGATGCGAGCGTGGCCCGCCACGTCGTCGGGAATGATCGGCTCCTCGAGCCAGGTGAGGTCATAAGGAACGAACGCGCGCGCCGCGCGGATCGCTTCCTCCACGGTCCACTTCATGTTGGCATCCACCATCAGCGGAAAGCCGTCGCCGAGATGCTGCCGCATCGCGGCGACTTTTGCGACGTCGGATTTCAGGTCGGGCCGGCCGACCTTCATCTTGATGGCCCGAAAGCCTTTCGCGAGATTGCCGTCGGTCTGCGCGAGCAGCTCGTCCACGGAGAGATCGAGGTCGATGCCGCCGGCATAGCACGGCACGCGGGCATCGAAGCCGCCGAGCAATTGGTACAGCGGCAGCTTCGCCCGCCGCGCCTTCAAATCCCACAGTGCGATGTCGAGAGCGGATAGCGCCAGCACCACCGGCCCGCCACGCCCGCCATAATGCAGCGCCCACCAGACGTGATGCCAGATCGCTTCGGTATCGTCGGCCTCGCGGCCCTCGACCAGCGGCGGGATCTCGCGCCTGAGGATGTCCGCGACAGCGCCGCCATTGCGGCCGACGGTGTAGGTGTAGCCGACGCCTTCGGCGCCATCGGCATCACGGATGCGGCAGGTGATCAGCTCGAACGCCGTGATCTCGCCATGGGTGGAGTCGGACAGCGTGACGGGAAGGGGGATCCGGTAGAGTCCGGATTCGATGTGAGCAATGCGCGGCATGGTGCCTCCCTTTTTGTTGTTCTTGTTGCGTCGGGTGGGTTAGCCGAGCAGATGCGCAAAGCGCATGTGCTTGGCGTAACTCACCACTTTGATCTCCGCGGCGGCAGAAGCGGTCGGTTGCGCCCTTGCCTCACCGCATCGTCGCAAGCTGCACCGCCAGTGCACACGCCCGGTCGTATTCGTCGAGATTGATCCATTCGTCGATCGTGTGCGCCTCGTTCTGGCCGGCGCCGAAGGTCACGGTCGGGATGCCGTGGCGGACCATCCAGTTGGCATCCAGCCCGCCATTGGCGGTGCGGACGTTCGGCGTGCCGCCGACCGCCGATACGGCCTCGACCGCGCGCTTGATGACGGGCTGGCTGTCCTTCATGCGGAACGGATAATAGTCGGTCTCGGCCTTGAACTTCACCTTGCCGGACTTTCCTTGCGCGTTCGTCACCGTCTTGGCCGCCTTCTCGAATGCGGCCTTGTAGGCTTTCGTGATCTCCTTGAAGAACTTTCCGTCATGGCTGCGGCATTCGCCGCGCACATGCACGTAATCGGTGACGACGTTGGTGGCATCGCCCGCCGGGCGCCCTTCGCCGCCGGTGACGGGGCCGACATTGCTGGTGCCCATCCGCGCGCTCGCGCCCTTGCCCTTCACCACCTTGCCGAACCAGCCGCCGGCCTTCACGTCCGCAAGTGCGAGCGCCATGATCATGGTCGAGGAGATGCCGCGCTCCGGCGCGACGCCGGCATGCGAGGCGCGGCCGAAGATCTCGACGGTCCAGCGGTCGGCGCCGACCGCGCCGATGACGACATTGGAGGCCGAGCCGCCGTCATAGTTGAAGGCCATCACCGGCGAGCCCAGCTCGTCCAGCTTGACGTGGCGCGCACCGTAGAGCCCGCTCTCCTCGCGTACGCAGAACAGCAGCGTGATCGGGGGATGGTCGAGCTTCTGCTTTTCGAGCTCGGCGGCCAGCGTCACCAGCACGCCGCAGCCGCAGCGGTTGTCGCCGCCCAGCGCGGTCTTGGCCTCGTTGACGATCTTGCGGCCCGATTTCTTCGGCTTGGCGCCGGCGCAGAGCGGCACGGTGTCCATGTGGGTCATGAACATGATGCGCGGCTGGTTGTGCAGCGCGCCGCGGCCGGGCAGGTCGACGATGAGGTTGCCGGTCTCGGTCGGTACGGGAATGCGGCTGTTGGCATCGTCGAGCCGGATCGCCTTCGCCGGCACGCCGCTCTCCTTCAGCGCGGCCATGAGCTCACGCCCGATCGCCGCCTCCTGTCCGGTGACGCCCTCGACTGCGAGAAAGCGCATGAGACGATCGGTGGCGGCTTTGGTGTCGACAGGCATGATTCATTCCCTTGATGCACGATGCCTGTCAGCATCCCCTGCGGTACTCGGTTGTGCAAGGCGGCCTCGACGCATGAGCCACGCCCTTGCGTTGCCAGGCGCGCATGGTCCCGAAAGCGGCCTCGGCTACCGCCCATGGCCGGGCGGTATAGGGCGGGCATCGCGTCGCACAAATATGTCGCGCGACCAGCATAATGTGTCCGGATGTTGCTGTCCGGTGACAGCTTTGGTGGCGATTCGCTCCTAACTTAAAGGTGTTTTCCGGCGCCGCGCCACGCCGACTTTGCCGAGACATATTGGGGACGATGATGCGGATCGCGGCAATTGCGGGAAGTGCCTTGTTGTTCGGTGTCGTCGCGGCTGACGCTGCGGATATGGCGGTCAAAGCGAGGCCGCTGCCGGTCGCCGCGCAGGTCTTCAGCTGGACCGGATTCTACGTCGGTGCCAATGTCGGCGGCGCCTGGACTCCCAGCACCGGCAGCAGCGATGGCGGCGTGCTGTTCCCCGGTTTCATCGTCCTGCCCCCGGTCTCAGCTATCATCACGCTCGTTCCGGGACAGACCGGCACCCTTGCAGGTGACGGCCGCCGCAGCGGCGTCATCGGCGGCGGCCAGATCGGCTACAATTGGCAGGTCCAGCAGTTCGTGCTCGGCGTGGAGGCCGACGTGGTCGGCACCGGTTTGAACGGGTCCAGCGCCAGCGCTTCGCGCACCTTTGGCGCCCCGCTGTTTGCGCCCGCGGTGACGCAGACGGTGACGGTCGATTTCGGTCATGTCGACTGGATGGCCAGCTTCCGCGGCCGCGCCGGCGTCACGGTGGACCGCGCGTTGTTCTATGTCACCGGCGGCGCTGCCGTCGCCGAGATCGGCGGTTCCAGGACCACCGTCGTCAACGGTCCCGGCATTGCCATCCCCGCGGGGTCGTTCTCGGCAGCGAACGGCGGCTCGACCACGCGCTGGGGCTGGACCGTCGGCGGCGGCATCGAATGGGCCTTCAACCCGAATTGGAGCCTGGCCGGCGAATATCGCTACACCGACTTCGGCAGCCGCAGTGTCGCCTTCACAGTTCCCGACGGGTTGGGCGGCGTGCTGGCAACGGGCACCTCGAGCTCCCGGCTGACCGTCGAGCAGGCGACGCTCAGGGTCAATTACCGCTTCGGCGGACCGGTGATCGCGAAGTACTGATCTTCGGGCCCCATGACGGTCTGGAAGCACGCGCGGGCGGCGTGAGCGAAACGCTCAGCCCGTCCCGCGAAGCGGAGACGTGTAGGCCAGGAAGACCAGCACGCCGAGCGCCAGCATCGCGGCCATGAACAGCAGCACCGCCGGCAGCCCGGCGAACGCCGCCACCGCGCCGGTCACCGACTGCATCAGGGCCGCACCGAGAAAGAAGGCGAGGTTCACGGCCGCAAGCGCCTTGCCCGCGACTTGCGCCTCGACCAGCTGGCGGGACATGCCAAAGATCAGCGGCTGGGCGGAGGTCGCAAGGCCGATCAGCACGAACAGCACCAGGTCGTATTGCGGCGGCATCACAGCCATCCCGAATAACGCAGCCACCGCGTAACGCGGCGCCCCGAGCGCCATCAGCGCCACCAGCAGCGCTCCCGCCATATGCGTGCCCGCCACCAGATCGCGGCGGCGGCCGAGCCTGCGGTCGATCATGCCGATGAGAAGCGGACCTGCGATCATCGCCAGCGTGAACGCGCCGAGCTGGTTGCCGGCCTCGACCCGCGACAGTCCCTTGACCTGCATCAGCCACGGCCCACCCCACAAGCCGCGCAGCACCAGCGAGGTCGCGAGCGACACCAGCGCCAGAGCGATCAGGCCGCGTAGGGGACGCGAGAGGCCGAGCCTGAGCACCTCGATCATCTGCGACAGCGGAGAGGATTCGTCCTTGTGCTCGGCCGGCTGGTGCGGCACCAGCGCGAACACGGCGAGCGCGACCGCAACGCCGCCAGCTGCGGAGATCCAGAACCCGGCGCGCCAGCCCCAATTGTCGACCACGAAGGCAAGCGGGCTCGATGACAACAGCATGCCGATATTGCCGATCGAGAGGATCGCGCCCGACCACAGCCCGAAGCGGCTTGCCGACAATTGCTTGGCCGCCAGCGTCATCGGGCACATCAGCATGCCCGAGGTGGCGACGCCCAGCATGAACTGCCCGACCGCGAAGCTCGCTGCGCCGGTGGCAAATGCCGACGCCACCGCGCCGAGCACGGTGCCTGCGAGCAGGCTCAGCGACACCGGGCGCACGCCGAAGCGATCCATGGCCGCCCCGACTGGAATCTGCGCCGCGGCGAAAGCGAAAGGATAGATCGAGGTGAGGCTGGCGAGGGCTTGCGGCTCGATGCGGAAGTCCGCCGCCATCAGATCGAGGCTCACGGCCGGAATGGTGCGCAGCAAGGTCGAGAGCATGTGGCCGCAGGCGAGCGCGAGCAGCGCAAAGACCAGCGCGCGGGTGCCGTCTCCCGCCTCGTTCGTGGCAGCCGTCGTCATGAGCGTTCGTCCCGGAGAGATTTCGGATTGGCGTACATGATTGGGGGGCGTGCGCCAATGGCGGCAGCGGGACCCCATTATTCCGGAATGTGGCTTCTCCGCATTACTGGCAGCGGTTGCCTGCCGGCCGTCGAGACGAAGCTTAACGGGTGTTCAGGCTTCGGACCGTGATGAACCAGGGCGATCGTCCGGACGTTATGATCGGGAAACGTGGCATCCTGGAAAGCGGGAAGCCCTGATCTGTGGTTGGGCAGCGGCAATGTCTTCCTCCGAGAGTACAGGTCAGACGACCAGCGAGGCGGCCCGCAGGGAGCGGAGGAGAGGCAATTCCTTGCTGGCGGTTTTCGCGGTCGGGTTTCTCGTTTTTAGTGCCGCGGCCGGCGCACTCTATTATGCGTTGCGGCCCGATATCCTCCGGATCGCCGTTGGACCAGCTGGCAGCGACGATCATAAAGCCATTCAGGCGATGGCCGATGTCTTTGGCGGCGAAAGCCGGGCTCTCCGGCTGCGCCCGATCAAGACCGACGGGGCGGTGGAGGCTCTTGCTTTGCTTCGGGCCGGCAAGGCCGACCTCGCCGTCGGCCGCGGAGATCTGGACATGCCTGCGGAGGCGCAGACCGTCGCCGTCGTCCGTAAGAACTTCGTCGTGCTGTGGGCTCCGTCCGGCCCCGCTGGCAAGGGTTCGAAAAGCAAGGGCTCGAAACAAAAGGCTTCGCCGAAAATCAAGGAGGTCGCCGATCTCGCAGGTCGCCGCGTCGGCGTGATCGGCCGGACGCCTGCGAATGCGGCGTTGCTGCGCGTCATCCTGAGCGCCTCCGGCGTGGAGGCAGACAAGGTCGTCGTGACACACTTCGGTGCCGACCAGATCGAGGATCTGGCGCGCGATCCGGCCATCGATGCATTCATGGCGGTCGGGCCGCTCGACAGCAAGATCACATCCGATGCCGTGGCCGCGACCGCGCGGACGCGCGGCGCGCCGAAGTTTCTTGCCATCGAGACGTCGGAAGCCATCGCCCTGAAGCACCCCCGGTATGAAGCGGAGGAAATTCCACCCGGCGTCTTCAATGCGGATCCGGCCTGGCCCGATGACAAGGTTGAAACGGTCAGCGTCAGCCACCTCATCGTCGCGAGAAAGTCACTGCCGGAAACGACGGTCGCCGCCTTTTTTCCGTCAGCTCTTCGCAGTTCGCCAGGCGATTGCACGGCAGGTGCCGGGTGCAGCGCACATTACCAAGCCGGACGTCGACAAGGATACCGAACTGCCTGTGCACCGGGGCGCGGCGGCTGTTATCGACGGCAACGAGCGGACCTTCCTCGACCGGTACGGCGATTACTTCTGGTTCGGGCTGCTGCTTCTGTCAGGGATCGGTTCGGCCGCCGCCTGGCTGCGTCGCTATCTGAATCGCGACGAAAGAGAGGAAACCAACAGCCACCGCAACAGAATCCTGGCCATGGTGTCCAGCGCACGAACCGCGGGATCGAGCCAGGAGCTTCTGGCTTTGCAGCGCGAAGCCGACACCATCATCGGCGAAACGCTCGCGTGCTACGACGACGGCGCCATCGAGGAAGATGAGCTCGCGGCATTTGGTCTGGTGCTCGGTCTGTTGAGCAGTGCTATCGCGGAGAGACGGACCGCGCTGCAGCGGACCAACCTCGAACCCGTGCGGGGCGCGGTGGCCGCACCGCGAGGCTGAGGCGGTCCGAAAATGCGGCTGCTGAAACGTGGCGCAATTGGCCGCAATGTCGACGGATTGAGGGTAGAGCCCAGCGGATCAACTTATGCTTGTGCGCGCCGCTTTCCGACGCGGACGAAGCCTTCGTGCCGCCACGCATCCTGCTGTCGATCGCGACGCTTTCGTCGCCTCTCGCTTTTACCGTCGTTCATCGCCGGTTGATTCGGGAAAAATCGGAACAAAGGGACGTGATCGCTCTTACCCCAGTCAGGAAACCTGCTCATGCTGTGCTCAAAACCATCACGCGTCATTCGCACAACGCTTGATCTTGCAAACGCAAGGCAGGTCAAGTCCGTTCGAAGGCGCCTCAAGATCTCCGATGCCGATCTGATCAGGATCGTCGACAAGATCGGAAACTCTCTGCACGACATAGAGAAGGAAGTGCAGCTCGAAAAGCTCGCGCTCGATGAGCAGGCCAGCAACAAGGGCGGGCTCACGGCCCCCTGATAGATCCAGTCACCAAACGGAAAGGAGCACTTCCATGAACGGCTTGATTTACCTCGTAGGACTAGTCGTCGTGATCGCGGCCATTCTGTCATTCTTTGGCTTGCGTTGACGGTTCTTCTCTGCCGGGCCGCCGCGTCACCCCATCCGGGGGTGAAGCAGTCGGCAAGTTCGGGTGCATCAAATGGACGATTTGCACCAGGTGAATACCATCATCGCCACGACCATTTGCGCGTTCTTCAAGGGACATCCCGACGCGCAGATCGGGACCGAAGAGGCCAAGCTGCTGGCGAAGCAGATTGCCCAGGCGCTGGATGAGGCAGGGCTGCAGATTGCCGCCGTCAATCCAGCGCACGCGCCGCACTAAAGCATGATCCGGAAAAATGCGAAGCGGTTTTCCGAGAAGATTATGCGCAAACAAGAACCTAAAGCGCGACGGCGATTCAATCCAAATCTCATCGGGCTTTAGGACGCGGACGCGCTAGCGCGAAGCCATAATTTGATGGAAGCGAGTTGAACGAAGGCGCGGGAGTTGGCGGCAAGCCTGTCGGACCCGCAGACCATCGCTATCGACCAGGGCGTGAATTTTTCTCGTCAGACCGCCACGATCGCAAAACCCAGAAGATATCACTAAGTACACGGCGGTTGTTCACCCCAGGAACGCCGCGGGGCTTGCTTGGCAGCGTCGGCCTGATGGCAGCCCATTCATCATCGGCGAGTTCGTCGCGCATGAAGGCTTCTACGTCGTGTCTTTTCGAAAGACGTAGCTGTGTTCTTCCACCATCATCATGATGAGGTTTGGAGTCGCGACCTTGCTTCGGCAAGGTGATCCCGACTTTGCAAGCCGGCGGTCGGGTGGTGCCAAGGCAATGGCTCACCGGGGCCGCAATTCCAGAACTCTACCCGTGAAGTTGAGTAACGCGTGGCTCAATGGATCAATCAATCGCTGTCCTTTCAATGAAATGCCTGACAGCGCAGATGGAGCGACTCGATGTCCACGATCACGACTAGCGACGGTGTAAACATCTTCTACAAGGATTGGGGATCAGGTCAGCCGATCGTCTTCAGCCACGGTTGGCCGCTGACAGCGGACGACTGGGATGCCCAGATGACGTTCTTCCTTCATCACGGGTATCGGGTGATCGCCCACGACCGGCGCGGCCACGGCCGGTCCGACCAGCCCAGCACCGGCAACGACATGGACCATTGGGTTGACGACCTCGCGGCCCTGACAGAACACCTCAACCTGCGCGAGGCGATCCACATTGGGCACTCGACAGGCGGCGGTGAGGTGGCTCGCTATGTCGCTCGCCACCAGAAGCGCGTTGCGAAGGCGGTTCTGGTCGCTTCACTGACGCCGAACATGTACCGGAGCGAGAACAACGCGTCCGGTCAACCGCCGGAGTGGTTCGAAGCGATCCGGGCAGGCGTGCTGGGCAACCGGTCGGAATTTTACCGTTTCGTCCCCGAGAATCCGTTCTACGGGTACAACCTCGATGGGGCCAAGCCTTCGGAGGCAATCATTGCGAACTGGTGGCGCCAAGGCATGGCCGGCGGTGCTCTCGCTCACTACGCGACTGTCGCCTCTTGGCTCGAAGATTATACTGAAGACCTCAAGAAGATCACCGTGCCGGTGCTGGTGATGCATGGCGAGGCGGATCAAGTCGTCCCATTCGCTAGTTCCGTGCCGCGTGCGGTCGACTTGCTCAGGAACGGGTCGCTGAAGACCTATCCCGGCTACCCCCATGGCATGCTGACCACGCATGCGGATGTCCTCAACCCCGACCTGCTGTCGTTCATCAGATCCTGACGACATCTCTCATCCATCATCGCCTGCGCACGAAGGAGATGCCGTTTGCAAGGCAGCCTCTCCTTCCAATTCAAGCGACGGTCCACGACAGCCGCTTTTGGCCCTAAAGCGTGATGAGATCGAGTTTGATAGCGACAGCGGAGGTGCGCTCCCTCGCCCGCTTGCGAGAGAGGGGTGGGCAGAGGGTGTTTCCGCAATGGGATAGTCCCGAGAGGATACAGCTCTTAGTCGGCGCGCGGGACGATGCTTCGCATCGTCCGGAGATGCCGACCTCTTCCGCAAGCGGGAGAGGTTTTCCCTCGCGGCAACCGATTCAATCCAAACCCATCCCACCCTGGTCTTTCTGCTGGCGAGCCGGTGGCGCCGTTAAGCCTCGATGTTGCTTTGTGAACACGAGTCCGAGTCCAGCTCCCTCAGCAGCTTTCCTGCATCGTCCAGCAGCTCCCGGATCGCCCGTCGCTCCGCGATCCGCGCTTGCGTGAAAGTGCCATGCTTGCGCGCGTTGTGGTTTCCCCATGGCGCGCCCGATCCGGGCGCGCCGCCGTGCATGCGGCAGCGGAGCTTGCCGCACACGGCTGGAGCGCGGCAGGCGAAACCTCTGCGGGTCGCGGCGCCGCAGCGCGGGCTTGCGGCCATCGCGCGCGTGTTGCGGATGTGACCGGCGCTCATGCGGTGGCGCCTTGCATGGCTGCGGCCCGGTCGTTTTCGCGCTTGCCGGCTTCGCGCGACGGGACCGGTCCCGCGTTGATCGGCGCGCCGGGCTCGCCGACGGCCAGGTGCGCATGCTGCGCGACGTTCCCCACGATCGCGCTGCCGCCGTCCTGCACCGAGAGTTTCTGCACCGTGATCGGACGCTCGCCATTGCCGCGATGGCGGTTGAGCGCCTCCATCTGGGCTGCGAAGGTGCGGGCGAGCCGGGTCAATGTGCGCGTGATGCCTTCCTGCTGCGCGAGGTCTTCGGTGAAGGCGAGGCGGCAGGCCGAGCGCATCGTGGCGACGTGAACGGACACCATCTGCGCCGTCAGCATGGCCTCGAGCGAATCCCTGGGCGCGATGCCCTTCATCATCGAGACCATGAAGGCGAGATTGGCCTCGTCAGGCTTCTGCAGGATCACGCTGGCCTTCATCAATTGCTTGAGGATGCCATGCAGCGCGTCGCGGTCGACGGCGCCGAGCGCCCCGGCCATCAGCCGTTCGCCGGCCTGCGCGTCGGGATGCTTGATCACGATGCTTCGTCGGGTGAGCTTGATCCGCGGGGTCGGCCTGCTGCCGTCATATTTGGTGGCGGGCGTCGTGCTGTTGCAAGTCAGGGCTGTCGTCATGTCGATATCTCCTCAGGCCCGCAGCAGGCGCGCGGAGGCTCGCCGGGCGAGACCAATCCGCGCAACTGCCGCGCAGCGGGTTCGATTTTCAGATGTCGATGAAGGGCTTATGCGCGATCGCACGAGGCAGCCCTGGCCCAGCGGGCCGTGGAGCTCACGGTTGTCGCGACGATGCCAATATGCCCCTGATTTGCCCGACGAGTCAAAATCGATTTCGCCACATCCGAAGATTGGCGCCCCTGCCTAAGCCCCTGTTTCGACTGAGGCCGTCTACTGTGCATGGGGTTGTTTTCGCATTTTTTGTTTGCAGGGGGGCGTACGTGCCGTGCGACGGAATGCCGGTGCCCGAACGCGATTGCGAAATCCGCGATGGCCGCTATTCATGATCTTCGGATGCGTCGCACCAACAAGCCTGCACAAGCGGCGCCGTGAGGTCTGGGGAGAAACCAATGCAACGAACCATCCGCCTGCTGGCCGTCATCGCCGGAATGTGCGCCTGTGCGCTGTCGACGCAGGCCCTGGCGCAGAAATATCCGGTGCGGCCGGTCAAGGTCATGGTCGGCTTCAGCGCCGGCGGTCCGGTCGACGTCGCCGCGCGCATCATCGGCGATCGCTTGAGCAATAGGCTGGGGCAGCCCTTCGTGGTCGAGAACCGCGCCGGCGCCAACGGCATGATCGCCGCCGAAGGCGTCGCGCGCGCGGACGGCGACGGCTACACCATGCTCGCCTGCAACTCCTCCACCATCACGCTCAACAAGACGCTGTTCAAGGATATCCGCTACGATCCGGAAAAGGATTTTGCACCACTCACCACCGTCGTGTCGGCGCCGCTCGTGCTGGTGGTCAATCCGGAGAATCCCAAGACGGCCGATATCAAGACCGTGGCCGATCTCGTCGCCGCGGCGAAGGCTGCGCCCGGCGCGCTGGCTTACGGTTCGGGCGGCAACGGCAACCTTGCCCATCTCGCCATGGAGCTGCTCAGCCAGAAGGCCGGCATCAAGCTGATCCATGTGCCCTATCGCGGCGGTTCGGCCGCGGAGGTCGGCATCCTCGCGCAGGAGGTGCTGGCTGTGTTCGATCCGCTCTCCGCCGTGCCGCTGGTCAAGGCCGGCAAGCTGCGCGCGCTCGCGGTGTCGTCGGCCGAACGATTGCCGTCGCTGCCTGATGTGCCGACCGTTGCGGAAGCAGGCTATCCCGGCTTCGACATCTCGTTCTGGGTCGGCTTCTTCATGCCGAAGTCGACGCCCGCGCCGATCCTCGAAACGCTGCACCGGGAGATCGTCGCGGCGGCCAAGGACCCGGCGGTCGCGGAGAAGCTCAGCTCGCAGGGCGTCGTCAGCGTGCTCAGCCCCGCCGACTACGCCGCCAAGATCGCCAAGGAGACCAAGGACCTCGCCGAGGTCGTGGCAGCCGCGAACATCAAGGCGGAGTAGGGGCGCTTGATGGCGGCGATCTCTATTCGCCGCCGGTCAGCTGCGCCAGGCGGTCGAGCAGCGGGCGTTGTCCCGCATTGATCTTCTCCCGCGCTTCTTCGAGCGTGAACCATTCGGCACGATCGACCTCCGGGAAGACTTGCCGTTTGCCGCTCCGGGGCGGCCATTCCATCTCGAAGCTGTTGCTGCGAACGCTGCGTGGGTCGAGATCGAGCTCGACCGCGAAGGCGGTGACGAGCTTGCCGCCGCGCTGCTTGACCTGACCAAGCGCGGTCAGCGGCTCGGACAGCTCAAGCCCGAGCTCTTCGGCGAACTCGCGCCGCGCGGCGACGTCCGCAGCTTCTTCGTCCGCGTATTCTCCCTTGGGAATCGACCATGCGCCGAGATCCTTGTTGCGCCAGAAGGGGCCACCGGGATGAACCAGAAGCACCTCGAGCGTCCGGCGCTTGCGATAGGCGATGATCCCGGCACTCTTCGATGGCATCGCTGGTTCCGTGCAGAAGGGGGCAGCCGTTCTCCCGGCACGGTCTATCGAGATGCGCCGGATCGAGGAGATCGAGGAGCAAGCAATATCGGAGCCACGCGTGCGAGTGGCTCCGAACACTAGCCCGAAGGCCGTTCGCGCGATGCGAAGCGAATGGCGCGGGCTTTCGCGCTCTTTCCGGCCGCGCGTGCTGCAATCATGCTGCGCGCCTTGCCGTGGGCTGAAGCGCCTTTCCGCAGCAGGGTTGCGAACCGCTTGCTGGCGCGGCTCGTCGACAGCCGCGCGGCGAGCTGTTCCGCCTTGCGAATGAAAGCGATGGCGGAAGGTGTCAGGTTGACTGGAACCCAAGCCACGTCCTTGGCCTTCGAGAGACTGCCCACACCTTCGCAAGGCGCCTCGCGCGGCAGGTCGATCCGGATCGCAAGCGCCTCCGACCGTTCGGTCCAGTCCTCGGCCTTGGTGCCGGTGATGATGCGGACATAGTCGCGCGTCTCGCGTGGCAGCTCACTTTGTTTGGCAAGCCATTTCTGAATGCGGCCCGGGCCTGCATTGTAGGCGGCTGCGGCAAGGCCGAGATTGCCGAAATCATCGCGCAGCTTGCGCAGGAACCTGGCCGATGCCGGCAGCGCCTTCATGGGATCGAAGGGATCATCGAGCCCGACTTCGGCGGCCGTCTCCGGCATGAACTGCGCGACGCCCTGGGCGCCGGCCTGGCTGACCTCGTTGGACTTGAAGCGGCTCTCCTGCCAGAGCAGGCGGGCAAAGAACGGCACGGGAATGCCGCTGGCCTCGGCGGCTTCGCGAAGCGCATGGCAGAACCGATCTGTCGGTGAAACCGGCTCCTCGGCGACCGGTTCGCCCGCGCGCGGCGGCTCGATCGTTTCCTCATGCGCCGCGCGCGCGTTGGCGAGCTCAATGGCCTGCACGCTGGCGAGGAAGAGTTCGACCACCGGAACCAGTGGGGAGGCATGATTGTTGTGAAGAATGGCGGTGTCGAAAGTTGATGTTTGCCGCGACGCCGATGGATCGAGGTCGCACATCAGAACCAGAAACGCGGCGCACGCCGCGACGACAAATCGCATTTGCTGGGGCAACCTCGAACTGTGGGATGAACGGCCAGCGATGCGCCGGCGATAGGGAGTTCTTAACCTTCCGATTGCGGCAAAGCTGCGGTCTCGTCGGTTCCTTCGGTGTTACTACGGTGTTCCCAAAGAGAAACTGCCCGCGATTTTGCGGATCATTATTTTCAAAGGGACGAGCGATCATGGTGCGATGGATGCTTGGCGCGGCGATGTTGCTGGGGCTCGTCTGCCCGGCGCTCGCAGGCAATCTCGACGCAAAGGCCGTGAACGATGCAGCGCGTCCGGAAAAGCCGCCGGCTGCGGACAAGGTGAACGCGCCGGTGACGAAGCTTCAGATCTTGCTCGATCGCGCGCAATTCTCTCCCGGCCAGATCGACGGCAAGCTCGGCGAGAACGCGCAGAAGGCGCTGAAGGCGTTCGCCGAGCAGAACGGTCTCGGCTTCGACAAGATCATTGCCCCGGAACTATGGGACAAGCTGAACGCAGCGAGCGAGGGTCCTGTCGTCGTCGACTACAAGATCACCGACGCGGATGTGAAAGGGCCTTTCCTCAAAAAGCTGCCGGCCAAGCTCGAGGACATGAAGTCGCTGGAGGCGGTGGGCTACGCTAGTCCGCTCGAAGGCCTCGCCGAGAAATTCCACATGAGCGAAGAGCTGTTGAAGGCACTCAATCCGGGAAAGTCCTTCGACAAGGCCGGCGAGACGATTGTGGTGGCGAGCGTGCCGGCGCGGCGTGAGCTTCCGCGCATCGCCCGGATCGAGATCGACAAGGCGGGCGCGACGCTGAAGGCTTACGAGGGCTCCGGGCGTCTGGTCGCGTTCTATCCGGCGTCAATCGGCAGTCCGGATCGGCCGACGCCGACGGGGACGCTGAAGGTCACCGGCACCAACGAGCTGCCGACCTATCACTACAATCCCGAGTACAAGTTCAAGAGCGTGAAATCCAACAAGCCCTTCGAGATCAAGCCGGGCCCCAACAACCCGGTCGGATCGTACTGGATCGGGCTGTCGGCGCAGGGCTATGGCATCCACGGGACGGCGGAGCCTGACAGGGTCAGCAAGTCCGCCTCTCACGGCTGCGTCAGGCTCACCAATTGGGACGCGCGCGCGCTCGGCGAGAACGTCAAACGCGGCATGCCCGTCGTCTTTCTCGATGCACCGACGGACTCCTCCTCGAAGCAGCAGGGCAAGACCACCGGCAAGCGCGCTGCCAATACGCGTTAGAGAATTCGTTCAAGTCAGCCGTCAATGAAGGCGAGCAGGGTGCCGTTGGCTTTGGCTGGCGGCACGCAGATCGCGGGCCCGCTGCGCACGGCAGCCGAACCCAGCGCCTTCGCCGTCGCGGCGAAGTCATCGCTGACGAGCACCAGCGTAGCGCCGCCGCGCTCGGCGAGGCCGGCGAGCGACACGCCGGGATAACGCTTTCCGAGCTGCTCCAGCGTGAGATAGACGAAGTCGGCGCGATCGCCGCCGGAGGGCACTGTCACGGCGCCGTCGGTCTCGGCCTTCGGCTCGCGTTCGATCAGCCGGCCGAGATGCGCCGCGTCCTGCGCCGGCTCGGGCGTTGCGATCAGAATCTGCTTGATTCGCTTCGCCGCGTTGGCGTGCTTCATCAACTCGGGAATCCACACGGTCTCGCGCGTCTTGTGCTGACAGGCGAAAATGCGCACGCCGCCGGGCGCTTCGGCGGTCGGCCACATGAAGGTGCGGAATTTTGCCGCCGAGACCGTGCCGTCAGGCAGCGTCACCGGCCGCTCGAAATCGGTTGGGCCGATCGGCGTCAGGCCGCGGGCGCGGATCTCCTCCGCGCCGGCGGCGGAATCGACCGCGGTGAAGGCGATGCGCTCGATGCCTTCGCCGCGCTTGTCGAGGAAGGCGCGTGCCGGGGCATTGTGCTCGGTTGCGGCAAGCACGCCGAGCAGCTCCATGTAATCGGGGTCGAACATGATGGTGTAATTGCCGGTGCCCATATGCGCGCTGTGAGTGCCGCGCGGGGAGATTGTGAAGCCGAGCCGCCGGTAGTTCTCGGCGGCCTTGTCGAGGTTCTTCACCATGACGACGGCGTGGTCGATACCGATGACGTTCTTGAGGGCCACTGTTCTTCCTCGATTGCAAACTGAAGTGAGCCGCGCCGGCGGCCGCTAGTTCTGTCTACGCCGGATAGGCCGTCAAGTCATTTTCAATTCAGTGCGAGATGCGGAATTTCATTTCACGAAATGATTGGCGCGACGGCGTCAAGGGCGCTGCTCGAGATAGGCAGCAAGGACGGCGCGCTCCTGGCTGGTCATTTCGGTGACGTTGCCCGGCGGCATCGCGCTGGACCAGGCCGCGACACGGCCGATCAGGCGGATGTTGCGATGGATGTGCGCGGGCGTATCGAGCACAATGCCCTTCGGTGCGGTCACGATCCCGGTCCAGACCGGCTCGGCCGCGTGGCACATGCTGCACCGGGACATCACGATCTCCTCGACAGCGGCGAGGCTCGGCTGCGCCGGGAGCGCGGCCGTCTTCGCCTCGCGCGGGCCGGCGGCGGAGAGGAAGAGGATCGCAATCACGCCGATGGCCGCCACGCCCCACACCCACCATGGCGACTTTCGCCCGGCATGCCGCTCGTTGAAGAAATGACGGATCACTGGGCCGAGCGCCAGGATGATCGCGACGATGATCCAGTTGAAGCGGGTGGCGTAGAGCAGGGGATAGTGGTTGCTGATCATCAGCACGACGACGGGGAGCGTCAAATAATTGTTGTGAAGCGAGCGCTCCTTGCTGGCCTTGCCGAGCTTCGGATCGGGCGCCTGTCCCGCGATCAGGCTGGCGACGATCTTCTTCTGGTTCGGGATGATCAGCGCGAAGACGTTGGCGACCATGATGGTGCCGATGATCGCGCCGATCTGGTTGAAGGCGCCACGGCCGCTCAGCACATGGGTGAAGGCGTAGGTCAGCGCGACCAGGAACAGATAGCCGCCGATAGTGAAGGGCAATTCGCGCTGCGCAAGCCCGCTCCGACAGGCACCTTCATAGAGCAGCCACGCCAGCGCGAGGCTGAAGAGGCTGAACAGGCCGGCCTGGAACGGCGTGAGATCGAGGATCGACTTGTCGACCAGGAACAGATCGGCCTCGAGATAATACACCACCACCATCAGCGCGAAGCCGGACAGCCAGGTGGTGTAGGCCTCCCATTTGAACCAGGTCAGCTCGTCCGGCATCTGGCTGGGCGCGACCAGATATTTCATGATCCGGTAGAAGCCGCCGCCGTGGACCTGCCAGGCCTCGCCCTGGACGCCATTCGGCAGGTCGCTGTTGGGCCTGAGGCTGAGGTCGAGGGCGATGAAATAGAATGAACTGCCGATCCAGGCGATCGCAGCGACCACGTGCAGCCAGCGGAGCAGCAGGCTCGCCCATTCCGATATGATGGATCCCCACATGATCATCCCGTCGATTGCGACAGCGATGCCGCAGCTTTGATGACCGCAACCCCCGCTTGACCAATGTGTCGCACCTATCCGCGGGGTTTTCCAGTACGATGGCCGGCGGCTGATGCACATCGTGCATGCACCAGCTGACGTGTGATGCGGCAGAGCTTTGATATGCTGCGATGGTGTCGATCATCGGGATTGCAGGCCGGGAGGACAAATTGAAGAGCAGAATCTTGTCCGTCGCGATATCCGCGGGGCTTCTGTTTGCGATCGGAGCGCGGGCCGAGCCGGTGCTGCAGGGCAAGGAGGCCTACGGCGATTGGCAGGCCGACAAGCCCGGTACGATCAGGCTGATCCGGTCGCAGGATCTGGTCAAGCCCGGCGCGACACGGTCGGTTGCGAGCTCGTCGCGGGTGGTGCCGCGACCGCCGGAGGTCGCGCTTCAGGTGCCGGCTGGATTCAAGATCGAGCTGTTCGCCGAAGGCCTGCGCGCGCCGCGCATCATAAGGGTCGCGCCGAACGGCGATGTCTTCGTCGCGGAGACGCGGGCCGGCGCCATCCGCGTGTTGCGGGCCGGGGAGGGCGGCAAGGCCGCGACCAACGAAATGTTTGCCAGCGGCTTGCGGCAGCCTTTTGGCATCGCCTTCTTCCCGAACGGCGACAATCCGCAATGGGTCTATGTCGCCAACACCGACAGCGTCGTCCGCTTTCCCTATCAGGCCGGCGATCTCAAGGCGCGCGGCAAAGCGGAGACGATCGTGGCAAGCTTGCCGCATGACGGCGGCCATTCCACACGCGACATCGTCTTCACGCCCGACAATAAGCGCATGCTGGTGTCGGTCGGCTCGCTCAGCAATGTCGCGGAGGGCTTGGGCACGCCGCCGGGCGGACTGGAAGCCTGGTCGAAAGCGCAACCGCTCGGCGCGGCCTGGGCCAGCGAGACGGAGCGCGCCGCCGTGCTGGCCTTCACGCCCGACGGCAAGGAGCGGAAGATCTACGCCACCGGCATCCGCAATTGCGTGGGCCTTGCCATCCAGCCACAGACCGGGCTGCCCTGGTGCTCGACCAACGAGCGCGACGGCCTCGGTGACGATCTCGTGCCCGACTACGTCACCAGCATGAAGGAAGGCGCGTTCTATGGCTGGCCGTGGTTCTACATCGGCAACAATGAAGATCCGCGCCATGCCGGCGCGCGGCCGGATCTCAAGGACAAGGTGACGGTGCCTGATGTGCTGATCCAGCCGCATTCGGCTTCGCTCGGCATGACCTTCTACCAGGGCACGCAGTTTCCGTCCGAGTATCAGGGCGATGCCTTTGCCGCCGAGCACGGCTCGTGGAACAGGTCGAAGCGCACCGGCTACAAGGTGGTCCGCATCCGCATGAAGGACGGCAAGCCGACGGGGGAGTATGAGGATTTCGTCACGGGCTTCGTGGTGAGCGACATCGAAGTTTGGGGAAGGCCGGTGGGAGTTGCCGTGACGAAGGATGGATCGCTATTGATGTCGGAGGACGGCAACGGCACGATCTGGCGGGTGACAAGCGCGCGGCAGTGACGGTGCACCCTCTCCCCTTGTGGGAGAGGGTGGCTCGCGGCGAGACGGGTGAGGGGTTCTCTCCGCGAGTCCAACTTTCATTTCGGCGCGTGGAAAGAACCCCTCATCCGGCGCTTCGCGCCACCTTCTCCCACAGAGGGAAGAAGGAAGAGGAGGACCTACCCCCGTCTTACACTGGCCCCGCCATCCACCGGCAGCGTCACGCCGGTGATGAAGTTCGCCTCGTCCGACGCGAGGAACAGCGCGGCGTTGGCGACGTCCCAGCCCGTGCCCATCTTCCTGCGTAGCGGCACCTTGCTGTCGCGTTCGGCTTCGACCTCGGCGCGGGTCTTGTGCCATTCGCGGGCGCGGGTATCGACGGCCATGGGTGTGTTCATCAGGCCGGGCAGGATGACGTTGGCGCGGATGCCATATTCGGCGTTCTGGTAGGCGAGCTGTTCGGTGAAGGCGATCATCGCCGACTTCGTCGCCTTGTAGGCGACGTAAGGATAGGTCGTGATCGCCGCCATCGAGGAGATGTTGATGATGGCGCCGCTGCCTTGCGCGCGCATGATCGGTATCACCTCTTTCGCGGCGAGAATGCAGCTCTTCAGATTGATGGCGACGACGCGGTCGAACGCCTCTTCGGTCAGTTGCAGCAATTCGGCATCGCCGCCCGACAGGCTGACGCCGACATTGTTGTGCAGCACGTCGATCCGGTCCCAGCGCGACTGCGCGTTCTTGACCATCGCCTCGATGTCGGCCGACTTCGTCACGTCGGCCTTGAAGGCCGCGGCGGTGCCGCCTTTGGCGGCGATCATCGCAACGGTTTCCTGCGCGGACTCCAGATGATGGTCGACGCACAACACCTTCGCGCCCTCCCGCGCAAAGGTCAGCGCGGTGGCGCGGCCGTTGCCCATGCCTTCGCCCGGGCTTTGTCCGGCTCCGACCACGATGGCGACCTTGTCCTTGAGGCGCATGACGCTTTCTCCCTGCTTTTTCATCACGATAGCACGGACGATGCGCGGCAGAAGACCGATCGTGCCGCACGCCGTCCCGCCGGGTGCGCATGGCTGTATCGCGACGGCGAAGGCGCATGCGGGCCAGCAGCTTTCCGTTGTGTGGGAACCGACCTCACGCGATCGCGTTTGTTGCGGAGCCTGTCCCGCGCTAGGCTCTGTCCCGGGGCTTCCCAACCGCCAGTGGCTTGCCGATGAATCTGCTCGATCCGCAAGGGCCCGTGGCTGCGGCCAACAGAACCATCCTGGTCGATTCCGTCTTCATCATGCTGGTGATCGTGGTGCCGACCATTGTCGCGATCCTGGCCTTTGCGTTCTGGTTTCGCGCCTCCAACACCAAGGCGCGCTACCAGCCCAACTTCGTCTATTCCGGCCGCGTCGAGATGGTGGTGTGGTCGATCCCGGCGCTGACAGTGATCCTGCTCGGCGGCGTCGCCTGGATTGGCTCGCACCAGCTCGATCCCGCGGCACCGGTGCCGGGCACGGGCAGTCCGGTGCGCATCCAGGCCGTCTCGCTCGACTGGAAATGGCTGTTCATCTATCCCGACCAGCGCATTGCCACCGTCAACACGCTGACGGTGCCGGCCGGCGCTGAGCTGAATTTCCAGCTGACCTCGTCGAGCGTGATGAACACGTTCTTCATCCCGCAGCTCGGCAGCATGATCTACACCATGAACGGCATGGTGACGAAGCTGAACCTGCGCGCCGACAACGAAGGCAAGCTGCAAGGGCTGTCGGCGCATTTTTCCGGCGACGGCTTTCCCGACATGATGTTCGACGTCAACGTGGTATCGCCGCTGGCTTTTCCCGAGTGGGTGGCGGGCACGGCGAAGACCGACGCGGTGCTGAACGAGGACAGCTACAGGAAGCTGATGCAGCAGGGCATCGAAAAGGGCAGGCCGGCCTACCGCCTCGAAGATCCGCGCCTGTTCGACCTGATCGCGACCCAGCACATTCCGCCGGGACCGGGGCCGGAGCTGATCTCCGAGGCCGGCCGTCCGCACAGTGGAGGCGTTGATGCTCGGTAAGCTCGACTGGTCCGCTATCCCGTTCGATCAGCCAATTCCGCTCGTCGCAGGCGCGATCGTGCTGGTCGCGATCCTCGGCGTGCTGGCCTGGGTCGTGGTGAAGGGGCATCTGCCATACCTCTGGCACGAATGGATCACCAGCGTCGATCACAAGCGGATCGGCGTGATGTACATTCTGCTGGCCTCGGTGATGCTGCTGCGCGGCGGCAGCGACGCCATCATGATGCGGATCCAGCAGGCGGTCGCCTATCAGTCGCAGGGCTACTTGCCGCCGGAGCATTACAACCAGATCTTCTCGGCCCACGGCACCATCATGATCTTTTTCGTGGCGATGCCGTTCGTGATCGGATTGATGAATCTCGTCGTGCCCCTCCAGCTCGGCGTGCGCGACGTCGCGTTCCCGACGCTCAATTCGGTCGGCTTCTGGCTGACCGCGACCGGCGCGTTGCTGGTCAACATGTCGCTCGTGATCGGTGAGTTCGCGCGCACCGGCTGGCTCGCCTTTCCGCCGCTGTCGGAATTGTCTTATTCACCGGGCGTCGGCGTCGATTATTACGCCTGGTCGCTGCAGATCTCCGGCGTCGGCACGCTGGTCGCCGGCATCAACCTCGTCACGACAGTGCTGAAGCTGCGCACCAAGGGCATGAACTATCTGCGCATGCCGATGTTCTGCTGGACCACGCTCGCTTCGAACCTCCTCATCGTCGCGGCCTTTCCGATCCTCACGGCGACGCTCGCGATGCTGCTGCTCGACCGTTACCTCGGCTTCCACTTTTTCACCAACGAAGCCGGCGGCAACGTCATGATGTTCATGAATTTGATCTGGGCCTGGGGACATCCCGAGGTCTACATCCTGGTGCTGCCCGCGTTCGGCATCTTCTCCGAGGTGGTCTCGACCTTCTCCGGCAAGGCGCTGTTCGGCTATCGTTCCATGGTGCTCGCGACCATGGCGATCTGCGTCATCTCCTTCATGGTCTGGCTGCACCATTTCTTCACGATGGGGGCGGGTCCCGACGTCAACGCCATCTTCGGCATCGCCAGCATGATCATCGCGATCCCGACGGGGGTGAAGATCTACAATTGGCTGTTCACGATGTATGGCGGCCGCATCCGTTTCGCGACACCGATGCTGTGGTCGGTCGGCTTCATGGTCACCTTCATCATCGGCGGATTGACGGGCGTCCTGCTGGCGGTGCCCCCGGCCGATTTCGTGCTTCACAACAGCATGTTCCTGGTGGCGCACTTCCACAACGTCATCATCGGTGGCGTGCTGTTCGGGGCCTTCGCCGGCTTCGAATACTGGTTTCCGAAGGCGTTCGGTTTCCGCCTCGACGAGCGCTGGGGCAAGGCTGCGTTCTGGTTCACCTTCGTCGGCTTCTTCGTCACCTTCATGCCGCTTTACATCGTAGGCATGCTCGGCATGACCAGACGAATGCAGCATTACGACGTCGCGGCGTGGCGGCCCTGGATGATCGTTGCTGCAATCGGCATGGCGGTGCTGACGATCGGCGTGATCTGCCAGATCGTGCAGCTCGTGGTCAGCATCCGCAATCGCGAGGCGCTGCGCGACCGGACCGGCGATCCCTGGGACGGCCGCTCGCTGGAATGGGCGACCTCGTCGCCGCCGCCGGTGTTCAATTTCGCCTTCAATCCCGACGTGCGCGGCGAAGACGCCTATTGGGACATGAAAGCCCGCGCGCAGCAGCAATCGCTCGAGCATGACAAGCGCGAATATCGCGACATCGAAATGCCCCGGAATTCCCCAACCGGCTTTGTCTGCGCGTTCTTCGCCACTATCATGGGGTTTGCGCTGATCTGGCACATCTGGTGGATGGTGATCCTGGGAGGCCTCGGCGCATGGGCGACCTTCGTGGTGTTCGCCTGGCGGGACCATGACGAATACGTCATTCCGGCCGAGGAAGTCGCTGCGGTCGACCGCGTCAATCTCGAGGAGCGGCGCAGCCTCGTCAGCATGGCGGGGACGGTCTGATGGCGATGATCGCGACCGCCGGCCACGCGCAGGCCGATCCCCATCACATCGGTGTGGTGATCGAGCATCCCGGTCCTGCGCCGAAGCGGATCGTGACCGCCTACGGCTTCTGGATCTTCCTGCTCTCGGACATCGTGATGTTCTCCTGCTTCTTCGCGGCCTATGCGGTGCTGGCTGGCCAGACCGCCGGCGGCCCCAAGGGCTCGGAGATTTTCGAGCAGAGGAACGTCGCGATCGAGACGGTCTGCCTGCTGCTGTCGAGCTTCACCTGCGGCATGGCCAGCATCGCGGCCGATATGCGCAACCGGTTCTGGTTCTATCTCGGCATGAGCGTGACCTGCGCGCTCGGGCTGATCTTCCTCGCCATCGAGTTCCGCGAATTCGCCGACCTCGTCGCGCGCGGCTTCGGTCCGTCGCGCAGCGCGTTCCTGACCGCGTTCTTCTCGCTGGTCGGCTGCCACGGCCTGCACGTCTCCGCCGGCGTCTTGTGGCTGCTCACCATGATGGCCCAGGTCTTCGCAAAAGGCTTTCGCGCCGATGTCCTGCGCCGGGTGATGTGCTTTGCGTTGTTCTGGCACGCGCTCGATATCGTCTGGGTCGGGGTGTTCTCGGTCGTCTATTTGCTCGGGAGTGGCGCATGAGCGATCAATCGCACATCGGACACGACCTCGCGCCGGGTGAGGAAGAGCAACACAGTGTCGGGACCCGAATCCTCGGTTACGTCATCGGGCTCGTACTTGCGCTGCTGCTCACGGCGACATCGTTCTTCATCGCGGGCACTGATCTGGTCTGGCAGCCCTCGATTCCCGTTGCGCTCATCGTGCTGGCGATCGCGCAGATGGGCGTGCATCTGGTGTTCTTCCTGCACATCACGACCGGCCCCGACAACACCAACAACGTGCTGGCGCTGGCCTTCGGATTGCTGGTGGTCTTCCTCGTGGTCGGGGGCACGGTCTGGATCATGGCGCATCTGAACGCCAACATGCCGCCGATGGACCAGATCATGATGCGGCACTAGCGCGCGAGGACGTAAGGCCGCCCAAAAAGAAGAGCCGCTTGTTGTGACAAGCGGCCCAAGTCTAGGGAGGAAACGCCCAAGCAAAGACAATCCAATGAGGATCGTCCGCCAAGGAAACGCATGCGCAAGCGCTTGCGTATGTTCATAAGTGCAGCAACTCGCGAAGGAGTTCAATTCCGGATCAATACGGTCCCGGACTACCACTCACGGATGCGTGAGCGGGTTTGTTCACTTCGGCCGGCGGCAATTATAGGCCTTGCGGAAGCCGGCCGCCTGGGCGTCGTCCTCCGAGCAGAACCAGCGGTCCGGTTTGGTGGTCGCCGGGTAGCTCGGGCAACCCCGCAAATGATAGATGCCGATATTGCCGGTAACGCGCGCGCGCACCGCAAGCTTGCCCTTGATGCTGCAGCTCGGCGGCATCGTCAGCTCCTCCGGGAACAGCGCGGCGCGAATCTCCTTGTCGCGGTCCTGGCGGCAGGCCGCGCCCAGCAGTGCGCCGTCCTTCTTGCCGGCGCGGAAGTCTTGCGGTGCAACAAAGCAGCCTTTCCAGATTCCGGCCGAGGCCGTCCTGGCTTCGCCTGCCGCCGGCTTGACGTTCGCCTTGATCGGCTCCCGCGCGATGGCAAAGCCGAGCTTGATCAGCTGCTCGTTCAGCGTCGACTTGTCGCCCTCGGCCGTGCAGATCGCCCGGTGCCGCTTGCCGAAGCTTTTCTCCGGCCCGACATCGTCACAGCGCACGGGCCGCTTGTTGATCAGCTTGGCCAGCTGGTCCCGCGCATCGATGCCGCAGGTCCAGGGATCGGCATGATCGTCGATGCAGACCTGGTCCAACTCGGGCGCGTCGACGCCGTCGAGCCGGTAGGTGACGTCGCCGAGCTGGATCGAGTTGCCGTCGCGCACCGTCGCGGCGGCGGTCAGCGCGGAGGCCGGCTGGGACGACGCCAGGAATCCGGACAAGGCGAAGAAACAAAGAAGCGCAAACGCGCGGGCGGCGGCAAAGACATTTCGGAAGGACATAAGGTCTCGCTATCGATGGCTCGGACCGCCTGTTCCTAGCATCCAGATGTGGCGATACCAATGGTCTGCGCCCTGCGAAGTGCGACATTCCGGCCTCGCGGCTTTACTCCCCGGCCGCTCTGATCCTATCGTTCGCGGAGCTTGCGAACCGTGCAGGCCGAATCGCCCGGTAAGCGGCGAGGGCGGGAGGACAAGGTTGCGATGAAAGACCCCGTGGACGTCCTGATCATCGGCGCCGGCGCTTCGGGCGCGGCGGTGGCGTGGTCGCTGGCCGAGACCAAGATGCACATTCTCTGCCTGGAGCAGGGCGGCTGGATGAACCCGGCTGAATATCCGAGCACGGGCCGGGACTGGGAGGCCAAATTCTACGGCGAATGGTCGTCGAGCCCGAACGTGCGTGGCCGGCCCGAGGACTATCCCATCAACGACGACAATTCGCCCATCAAGGTCGTCAACTACAATGCGGTTGGCGGTTCGACCGTGATGTACACCGCGCATTGGCCGCGGCTGCATCCCTCCGATTTCAAGGTGAAGACGCTGGACGGCGTCGCCGACGACTGGCCGATCGACTACGACGCCCTGACCCCGTTCTTCGAGGAGAACGATCGCATGATGGGCACGTCAGGCCTCTCGGGCGATCCGCTCTCGCCGCTGACGCATCCGCCGATGCCGCCACAGCCGATGGGATTGTCCGGCGCCATCATCGGCAAGACCATGAACCAGCTCGGCTGGCACTGGTGGCCGTCGGACACGACGGTCGCGACGATGGACTATGAGGGGCGGGCGCGTTGTATCAATCTCGGCCATTGCACGCCGGCCTGCGCGCAAGGCGCGAAGTCGTCCACCGACATCACCTATTGGCCGCATGCGATCCGCGCCGGCGTCGAGTTGCGCACCCATTGCCGGGTGCGCGAGATCACCACCGACGAGAACGGCATGGCCTCGGGCGTGGTCTATTACGACAAGGATGGCGTCGAGCAGTTCCAGCCCGCGCATGTCGTCATCATCGCCTGCAACGGCGTCGGCACGCCCCGCCTGCTGCTCAACTCGAAATCAAACCGCTTCCCGAACGGCCTTGCCAATTCATCCGGCCTCGTCGGCAAGAATCTGATGTTCCATCCCTACGCGCAGATCTACGGCTATGTGAAGGAGCCGACCGATAGCAACCGCGCGCCGCCGACCTGCCTCTGGAGCAAGGAATGGTACGACACCGACCTGTCGCGCGGCTTCGTGCGCGGCTACGGCGTGCAGTTCGTGCGCGGCGCCGGGCCGGTGTTTGAGGCCGTCGTCAGCGAGCAGAAGGGCATTTTGCCGTGGGGCGAGGATCATCACCGCGTTTTCCGCAAGCTCAACGGCCATCGTCTCGGTTTCTCCGCGATCTGCGAGGATTTGCCGGAGGAGCACAACCAGGTCACGCTCGATCCGGTCCTGAAGGACAGCCACGGCATCCCGGCGCCGAAGATCGACTACACGATCAGTGAGAACAGCCGGAAGATGATGGAGCACGCACTCACCCGCGGGCGGGAGGTGCTCGAGGCCGCTGGTGCGACCGATATCTGCATCAACTCGCCGATCCCGTGGGGCGGATGGCATCTGCTCGGCACCGCGCGGATGGGCACCGACCCGGAGCGCTCCGTGGTCAACGAATGGGGCCGCTCGCACGACGTCAAGAACCTCTTCATCGTCGACGGCAGCATCTTCGTAACATCGGGCGGGGTGAACCCGACCTCCACCATCCAGGCTCTCGCGCTGTACATTGCCGACCAGATGAAGCAGCGCCTGACCAATTTGTTCGATTGAGGCCGTCATGTCCGCAGATAATCAACTGACGCCGCGGCAGCGCGATGACCTCCGTATCATCGCCGCGATGATCATTCCCGCCAGCGATGAATACAAGGTGCCCGGCGCCGACGATGCGGCAATCCAGGCCGACATTCTGGCAACGCTCGGCCGTGACACCGGGCTGGTGGCCGCAGCGCTCGATCACCTGGCGCGGCTCGCGGGGATGCCATTTGCCGACCTCGAGCCCACCGCGCGCGACGGCGTCGCGCAGGAGTTCCGTAAGCACGGCGGCGCTGCTGCGGCGACGCTCGTCCGCGTCGTCCTGCAATGCTATTACCGCGACGACCGCGTGCTGCGCTCGCTCGGGCTCGAGCTGCGTGCGCCGTTCCCCAAGGGCTATGTGCTGCCTGACGGTGACTGGTCGCTGCTCGATCCGGTCAAGGCAAGAGGCGGCTCGCTAAGGCGGGCGCCCTAGCCATCTGGGCAGTCCAGCCCTGCGCACCTTGCGCGGCAGGGAACAGGCCACCATCTGTGTGAGCCTTCAAGGACTCTTGCCATGCTGGATTTCACCTCAGATATCGTCGATGACGCACCGTCATCGCGAACGGCGGCGGCTGCTCCGGTCGATGACGGAACGCTGCTGGACGCCTATTCCAATGCCGTGATCGACGTGACCGACCGCGTCGGCCCTGCGGTCGTGCGGGTCGAGACCGGGCCCAAGGTGCCTGATAGACGCGAGCGCGGCGGGCTCGGCTCGGGCATCGTGATCTCGCCTGATGGCCTCGTGCTCACCAACAGCCACGTGGTCGGCACGTCCAAGGAGATCCGGCTGCGCGATGTCGAGGGCCATGTCGGCGAGGCCCAGGTGCTCGGTGTCGATCCCGATACCGACCTTGCGCTGCTGCGCGCCAACGGCGCGCGCCATCTGCCCTATGCCTCGCTCGGCAATTCCAAGAGCTTGCGGCGCGGCCAGCTGGTGATCGCCATCGGCAATCCGCTCGGCTTCGAATCGACCGTCACCGCCGGCGTGGTGTCCGCGCTCGGTCGCTCGATCCGCTCGGTGAGCGGCCGCACCATCGAGGACGTGATCCAGACCGACGCCGCGCTCAATCCCGGCAATTCCGGCGGACCGCTGGTGTCGTCGCATGCCGAGGTGATCGGCATCAACACCGCCATCATCAACGGGGCGCAGGGCATCTGCTTCGCTGTCGCCAGCAACACCGCGCAATTCGTGCTGTCGGAGATCATCCGCCACGGCTATGTCCGCCGCGCCTATATCGGCGTCGCCGGGCAGACCGCGCCGGTGCCGCGGCGGCACGCGGTCGCGGCCGGCGTCGAGAACAAGATGGGCGCGCTTCTGATGCAGATCGAGCCGGATGGACCTGCGGCAAAGGCGGGCCTGCTGCCCGGCGACGTCGTGATCAGGCTCGACGGCGTCGAGATCAACGGCGTCGACGATCTGATCCGCGTGCTCGACCGCGACCGGATCGGCCGGCGGCTCGCCATGGACGTGCTGCGGCTCGGCCGACTGCGGGCGATCGATATCGATCCCGTAGAGCGGAAGCCCGCCCGCTAGCGTCCGACGGGCGAGGCGAGGTATGACTTTGTCATGCCTCGCTTTCGGACACCCGCCGCATGATGCCGACACATGAGACCTACGATGTCATCGTCATCGGCGCCGGTGCCGGTGGCATGACGGCGGCGGCCGTTGCCGCGGCCGAAGGTCTGCACGTGCTGGTGATCGAGAAGACCGCCTTTGTCGGCGGCACCACGGCCTGGTCCGAGGGCATGGTCTGGATCCCCGCCAACGCCAAGATGAAGGAGGCGGGGCTCTCGGACACGATCGCCGATGCCGTCCAATATCTGTCGAGCACGGTGCCTGAAACCGCCAATGCCGGCCTGCGCGCCGCCTTCCTCACGCGCGGGGCCGAGGCGATCGCCTGGCTCGAAGCCAACACGGAAGTTCGTCTCCAGTCGGTGAAGGCCTGTCCGGACTATTATCCGGAACGCCTGGGCGCCACATCAGGCGGCCGCGTGCTGGAGCCGGCTGCGTTCGACGGAACGGGGCTGGGCAGAGCTTTTGCGCGATTGCGGCCACCGCTGCCGGAGTTCACGCTGTTCGGTGGCATGATGGTCAATCGCCCCGATAGTCAGCATTTGCACAGGGTTGGAAGATCGCTGCGCTCGACCATGCGCGCGGCGCGGCTCGTCTCGGCCTATGCACTGCAGCGGCTGCGAAGCCGGCGTGGCACGACGCTGCATCTCGGCAACGCGCTTGCCGCCCAGTTATACGCCTCGCTGCTGGCGCGGCAGGTTGAAGTTCTCTTCAGCGCCGACGTCGAGGCTCTCTCGATGCAGGGTGATCGCGTCAGCGGCGTGGTGATCCGCCATGGCTCCCGCGACCGGCCGATCGCGGCGCGCCGCGGCGTGGTGCTGGCGACCGGCGGCTTTTCGCACGACGCCGTGTTGCGCAAGCGTTATTTTCCGGCGGCGGCTGGATTTGTCTCGGTGGCCCACACCTCCAGCACCGGCGACGGGCTGCGGCTTGCGGCAGCGACAGGTGCGGCGCTCAATACGGACGCGACCAGCCCGGCCCATTGGGTGCCGGCCTCGCTGTTTCGCCGCGCCGACGGCAGCCGCGGCGTGTTCCCGCACACCGTAGCCGACCGCGCCAAGCCGGGGGTGATCGCCGTCAACGCCGCGGGCCGGCGCTTCGTCAACGAGGCGCTGTCGTACCATGAATTCGTGCTCGGCATGCTGCGTGATGGCAATGGCGAGCCGGACCGGCCGTTCCATTTGATCTGCGACCGCGCGTTCCTCTGGACCTATGGCCTTGGCCGCATCAAGCCGTTCACGCGCAGCTATCGGCGTTATGTGGCGAGCGGCGAGTTGATCGAGGCGCCTGATATCGCACAGCTCGCAGGCAAGATCGGCGTCAAGCCCTCCGTGCTCGCGGCGACGCTGGCGAGCTACAACGAAGGGGCAAAGGAGGGCCGTGACCCCGAGTTCGGCCGCGGCAGCACCATCTATCAACGCCACCTCGGCGACATCAGCCACAAGCCCAATCCCTGCGTCGCGCCGATCACGCGGGGGCCGTTCTTCGCGATGCGGATCTATCCGGCCGATCTCGGCACGGCGATCGGCCTGAAGGTAGACGCGCAGGCCCGCGTGCTGCGCGCGGACGGCACGCCGATCGCCGGCCTCTATGCCTGCGGCAACGACATGGGCTCGATCATGAACGGGAATTGTCCGGGGCCGGGGATCACGCTCGGGCCGGCGCTGACGTTCGGGTACATCGCTGGGCGGCATCTGGCGGAGGGGGCGATGACGTTTGCGACAACGCCCGCCGTCGCCACGACTTCAGTCTAGCCATCCCCACCGCTGTCATGCCTCGCGAAAGCGGGGCATCCAGTACGCCGCGGCCTATCGGTCAAATCACAACCGTCTCGGAGTACCGGATCGCCCGCCTTCGCGGGCGATGACACTGAGTGTGTGACGAGCGCGTCCTACGACCCCCGTCATTGCGAGCGCAGCGAAGCAATCCAGGAATCTCTCCGCGGAGGCAGTCTGGATTGCTTCGTCGCAAGGGCTCCTCGCAATGACGCGGAGGGAGCGCGGGCTCTGAAGGTTACTCCGCCGCCGCGGCAAAGCGGCTGTTCTCCAGCTCCGCTTCCAGGCGCGCCGTCTCGGCCGCCGCCAGTTTGACGTTGGCTTCCTTGACGTGGCCAAAGCCGCGGATCGTCTCGGGCACGCGCGAAAGCCGCGTCAGCAGCGGGATCTGCCCGGCCTTCAGCCCGACGATCCGCCGGTCGATCATCGCCAGATAATCTTCGACCAGCTTGCGCTCGGTCCGGCGCTCGTCGGTGCGGCCGAACGGATCGAACGCGCTGCCGCGCAGGAATTTCAGGCTGGCGAGAACGCGGAAGGCGTGGAGCATCCAGCCGCCGAACTCCTGCTTCTGAAGCCGGCCCGTCACCTTGTCGCGCTTGGCAAAGATCGGCGGTGCGAGATGGTATTTCAGCGTGAAATCGCCATCGAACTTTTCCGACACCTTCTTCGCGAAGCTGCCGTCGGTGTAGAGCCGCGCGACCTCGTACTCGTCCTTGTAGGACATCAGCTTGAACAGGTTCTTGGCGACCGCCTCGGTCAGCTCCGTGGACGCCGGCGAGGCGGCATTCTCAGCCTTGCGCACCCTGGCGACCTCAGCGAGATAGCGGTCGGCATAGGCCTTGTCCTGATAGGAGGTCAGGAATTCGGCGCGCGTCGCGATGATGTCGTCGAGCGACTTGGTCGGCGCGGCGGCGCGGTTCTTGAACTGCAGCACGCTGCGCACCCGCGACATGTCATGGGCTGCGAGACGGCCCCAGGTGAAGGCGAGCTTGTTCATCTCGATCGCGGCGCCATTGATCTCGATGGCGCGCAGCAGGGCCTCCAACGACAGCGGGATCGCGCCCTTCTGGAAGGCGAAGCCGAGCATGAAGGGGTTGGTCGCGATGCTGTCGCCCATCAGCGCCGCGGCGATGCCTGTCGCATCGATGATGTCGAGGTTCGTGTCGCCGACGGCGTCACGCAGCACGGTCTGCATCGTGCCCATCTCGAAATCGAGGTCGGGGTTTTGCACGAAGCTCGCGGTCGGCTGCAGATCGGCGTTGACAAAGGCCTTGGTCACGCCGCGTTCGGCGCGGCTGAGCGCGGCGGGACCTGCCGAGACGATCATGTCGCAGCCGAGGATGACGTCGGCACCGCCCGTGGTGATGCGGACTGCCGAAATATCTTCCGGCTTCGGGGCGATGCGAACATGGCTCATCACCGCGCCGTTCTTCTGCGACAGGCCCGTGAAATCGAGCGCCGAGCAGCCGCGGCCATCGACATGGGCGGCCATGCCGAGCACTGCGCCGATGGTGATGACGCCGGTGCCGCCGATGCCGGTGACGAGGATGTTGTAGGGGCCGTCGAGCTCGCGCGCCGGCGGCAGCGGCAAATCGGCGAACAGCTGGCCGGAATCCACCGCCGACGTCTTCATGCGCTTCAGGCTGCCGCCATGCACGGTCACGAAGCTGGGGCAAAAGCCTTCGACGCAGGAGAAGTCCTTGTTGCAATTCGACTGGTCGATCTGGCGCTTGCGGCCGAACTCGGTCTCCAGCGGTTGCACCGAGACGCAGTTGGAGGCCTGCGAGCAATCGCCGCAGCCTTCGCAGACCAGTTCGTTGATGAAGGCGCGTTTGGCAGGATCCGGATAGAGCCCGCGCTTGCGGCGGCGGCGCTTCTCGGCGGCGCAGGTCTGGTCGTAGATCAGGACCGTGAGGCCCTTGATGTCGCGCAGCTCGCGCTGCACGGCATCGAGCTCGCGGCGATGATGGATGGTCGCGCCTTGCGGGAAGTAATTGCCTTGCGGATACTTGGCGGGATCGTCGGAGACGATCGCGAGCCGCTTGACGCCTTCGGCCCAGACCTGGTGTGCGATCTGCGCGACATTGAAGGCGCCTTCCGCCGGCTGACCGCCGGTCATGGCAACGGCGTCGTTGTAGAGGATCTTGTAGGTGATGTTGATGCCGGCGGCCGATGCCGCGCGCAACGCCAGCAAGCCCGAATGGGTGTAGGTGCCGTCGCCCAGGTTCTGGAAGATGTGCGTCTCGCTGGTGAAGGGCGACTGGCCGATCCAGTTCACGCCCTCGGCGCCCATATGCGAGATCAGATCGGTGCGGCGGGTCGGCATGCTCAGCGCCATGCCGTGGCAGCCGATGCCGGCCATGGCGCGGCTGCCTTCGGGCACGCGCGTCGAGGTGTTGTGCGGGCAGCCCGAGCAGAAGAACGGCGTGCGGGCGAGCTTGATCTGCGTGCTTGCGGCGACCGGATTGTCGAAGGCCTCGAGCCGGGCAAGGCGCTGCTCCAGCACCGGGCTGTGATGGCCGAGCTTGCGCAGGCGCGCCACCAATGCGCCCGCGACGATGGTCGGCGTCAGCTCGCCCTCACTCGGCAGCAGCGGCGCGCCGCGCTCGTCGCGCTTGCCTGTGACGGTCGGGCGCTTTGAGGCGTCGATATTGTAGAGTATTCGCATCAGCTGGTCTTCGATGAAGCCGCGCTTCTCCTCGACCACGAGCACGTCCTGCAGGCCTTCCGCAAAACGCTTGGCGCCGCTTTCCTCCAAGGGCCAGGTCAGCGCGACCTTGTAGATGCGAAGGCCGAGATCCTGCGCGTCCTTGTCGGTGATGCCCAAATCGGCCAGCGCCTGCCGCAGATCGAGATAGGCCTTGCCGGTCGCGACGATACCGAGCCGCGCGGGTTTGGAATCGAGCACGATGCGGTCGAGCTGGTTGGCGCGGGCAAAGGCCTGCACGGCCGCCATCTTCGGCCCGAACAGGCGCTTCTCCGCTTCGAGCGGCGGATCGGGCCAGCGGATGTTGAGGCCGCCGGGCGGCATTTCGAAATCATCAGGAAGGACAATTTTGATACGCTCGGGATCGCTGTCGATCGACGCAGAGCTCTCGACGGTCTCGCTGATCGCCTTGAAGCCAACCCAGCAGCCGGAGAAGCGCGACAGCGCAAAACCGTACAGGCCGAGATCGAGATAGTCCTGCAGCGTTGCGGGATTGATCACGGGGATCATTGCCGCCGCGAACACCTGCTCGCTCTGATGCGCCAGCGTCGAGGACTGGCAGCCATGGTCGTCACCGGCGAGCGCGAGCACGCCGCCGTTGAGCGCGGTGCCGGCCGCATTGGCGTGCTTGAGCGCATCGACCGAGCGGTCCACACCCGGGCCTTTGCCGTACCAGATGCCGAACACGCCATCGACCTTGGCGCCGGGAAACAGGCCGACCTGCTGGCTGCCCCAGACCGCGGTTGCCGCCAGGTCCTCGTTCAGTCCGGGGACGAAGGCGATGTCGTGCTGCTGGAGATGCGACTTCGCGCGCCACAGCGCGTGGTCGTACATGCCGAGCGGGGAGCCGCGATAGCCGGAGACGAAGCCGCCAGTGCTCAGCCCCTGGAGCCGGTCGCGTTCGCGCTGCAGCATGGGCAGGCGGACCAGGGCCTGTGTGCCGGACAGGAAGATCCGCTTCGATTCGAGCCGGTATTTGTCGTCCAGCTCGACCTGCAACAGCGTCATTTCAAGGTCCTTGTTGTCCTGGTCCGGGAGGGATTTTGCGCCGCGGGAGGCTTGCGGCTTTGCGAAGCGGAAGATACCCAGTCAAGAGCATGGGCCGGCGAAGTCAATATCGCTGGCCGCATCCGTGGCGCTCCTGCTCGTCATGGCTTGCTGGCGGAGGACATCATGGCTGCAAACGCATTCGACACTCAAATCACCGAGACGACCGAGGCCCTGGTCGGCCCATGGCGCCAGCCGCGTCAGATGCTGCAGGCCCAAACTTACGACGCGCATGCCTCGATCCACGACGACGCCACCGCGCAGAAGCTCGGCTTCAAGGGCGGCACCATCGAGGGTCCCACGCATTTCAGCCAGTTTGCGCCGCTCGGCGCGCGTCTGTGGGGCCGCGCCTGGTTCGAGACCGGATGTCTGTCCGCGCATTATCGCAGCGTCTGCTATGAGGGCGAGGAGGTGCAGGCAATCCTGTCGAAGCCGTTGCCCGGCAACAGTCAGTGCCAGGTCCAGATGGTCAAGCACGACGGCACGGAGGTGCTGCGCGGCACGGCGTCCGTCGGTGAACCCCATGCAGCGACGGCACTGGAGGCCCGCCTTGCCGAGCTCAAACCGCTGGCCGATCCCGTGATCCTGCGCGACGTGCGGGTCGGCGTGACCGGCAAGCGGCAGACGGTACGGATGGCGTTCGACCAGATCATGGGCGACCTCTATCCGTTCTCCCTCAGGCAGAAGCTCGCGGTCATCACCGAGAGTTCGCCTTATTATTCCGGCGCCGACAATCCGTGGGGCAGGGCCATCATCCCCATGGAGATGCTGAGCGTGCTGTTCCAGTATCGCTCCAAGGACGATCCATTGCCGGCCAAGGGACCGGCCGTCGGCCTGTTCGCCGACCAGCAGATCCGCCTGGTGAAGGGGCCGCTCTTCGAGGGCGAGGAGTACCAGGTCGAGCGCGAGGTGGTTGCGCTCTCCGGCAGCCGCCGCACCGAAAGCGCCTGGGCCAGGACCAGCGTGTTCGACAAGACGAACACGCTGGTTGCGACCATGCTGTTGAACATGGCGACGCTGAAGGATTCTTACGCGCCGTACGAGGAAGAGTATCGGCTGCTATACGGCGCGTAGGCCAGGCGACGTCAGAGCTGTTCGTATGACCGCATGCGCGCCATCCCGCCCCATTGCTCGAAGATGGGCTGTGCCGTCGCATTGATCTCCGCAATCGACATTCCTCGGCCCACGCCCGAACCGGCGAACACCGTCCAGATCACGTCTCGCGTTCCGAGGCCGCCCCGCTTGGGATCGGCATTGATGCCGAGGCTGGAAGCCAGCGCGATCGAGCCTTCGCCGATCTTGTCGGCCGGGCCCGTCTCGGCAAACTGACAGAAGCAGAGCTTGCCGTTCAGCTTGTTGTAGGCGACTCCAAGGTCGCCGAGCCGCAGCACTTTCGCCGAGGTGAAGTGCCGGAAGCGGCCGCCGGGCAGGACGACGAACGGAATGGTGCTCGCATCGATGTAGTGGCTGGGCCGATCGGCAGGGAAACCGGGGTTGGTCAGCGATGTCGTTGCGACATAATAGCCGGGCGCCGGATCCGCATTGTCCTGAACCCTGGGAACGCCGTGCGCATCGGTCACGAGCGCCCACCAGTTTCCGGGCCGTCCAGCGTTCGCGAGGAAATCGAGCGCGATGGCGTTGTTCTGGTGATAGGCCTTCGGCGCCCCGTCTGCGTCGACCGCGAAGCGGCCGCGGAAGACGGCCGCGCAGACATCGGTCGTCTCGTAGACCTGCCAACCCTCGGGAGCGCTATAGGCGAGCCGGATGGGGTCGTGCGCCGGCGCGACCCCCAGCATTTCGGCACCAAAATTGGCGACGGCAGGCGCGCCGCCGAAGCGTTCGCGCATGGTTTGATCGATCTGCGGCCATGTCAGACCGGACGAGATCGGATTGTCGTCGGACCGTAGTTGAACATGCGGCGCATCCTTGAACCGCGGCCAGAGCAGGCCTGCGGTCAGACCGAGCCGCTTCGCTTCCTGGGCGTAGACCTGATAGCCGTTGATGCCGTTGATCTTCCTGGTCGTGGACCATTCGGCTCTTCCCTCGACCTCCCAGAAGCAGTCGACGGCCTCGCCCCATTGATGCCAGCTGTTCCCCGGAAGGACCTTGGTCACCTCGTCTCCGTTCTGGGGGCCGACCGACTGCAGCACGTCCGCAAGATACGACGCGCCGTTTTGCCGAAGCGTCGCGATCGCATTGTTGATCTCGATGATCGAACGCGATTGCCGCCAGTAGCGCGCCTGCTGCGCCGGCGTCCTGACGCTTTCGGTCGGCACCATGGTGACGCCGTTTGCCGCACAGGCTTGAAGCAACTCGCTGACCAGCGAGCGGAATTCCGGGACGAGGTCGCCCAGTGAAATGGCCATCGGAAAACTCCACAATCAAATGTTGCGCAATGAGAGAATGCTACCCGATTTGTCGGCCGGTGCAAGATCGGGTGGGGACGGGACACCCGCCAAGCGGCAGGATGCGCGGCCGGGCCTCGGCTTTATCTAACGCTGACCTGCCGGGGGAGACGGCGTTGCTGCCGAGACTCGCAGGCGCAGCGTGCCTCGGAATGATGGAGACCAAAGTCGCGCCGCTCATCCTCTAGGCAAATGCACGCCGCAAAGCCGTCGCACAGGGAATAAGCAGGCACAGGCGTTCTTCCTAACCTTCTGAGCGTGCTTCGAATTCCTCCGCGGCCTGCACGCCGTCGCAATTGTACACAATGGCACGCCGCTTGCAGAACTCCTGGCGCAGTTCTCGCGAGGGGCGGGCGTCATGCTGGACTTGAGCAAGCCGACATTGGGCGTCATCAGCGCCGAGCCCGAGCCGATCGCACTCGACTGGTCCGCCACCGCGCTTCTGATTATCGACATGCAGCGCGACTTCATGGAGCCCGGTGGCTTCGGCGAGACGCTGGGCAACGACGTCAGCCAGCTGGCGCGCGCGGTGAAGCCGATCGGCGCGGTGCTGGCGGCGGCGCGCGACACCGGCATGCTGGTGATCCACACCCGCGAAGGCCATCTGCCCGATCTCTCCGATGCGCCGCCGGCGAAGATCGAGCGCGGCGCGCCGAGTCTTCGCATCGGCGATCCCGGCCCGATGGGCCGCATCCTCATTCGCGGCGAGGCCGGCCACGACATCATTCCCGCACTTTATCCGCTCGACAGCGAGGTCGTGATCGACAAGCCCGGCAAAGGCGCGTTCTACGCCACTGAGCTCGGCGACGTCCTGGAGAGATACGGTATCGAAAACCTGCTGGTGTGCGGCGTCACCACCGAAGTGTGCGTCAACACCACGGTGCGCGAGGCTAATGACCGCGGCTACCGCTGCGTCGTCATGTCGGACGGCTGCGCGTCCTACTTTCCCGAGTTTCACGAGATGGGCCTGAAGATGATCAAGGCCCAAGGCGGCATCTTCGGCTGGGTCACGGACTCGGCCGCAGTTCTGGAGGCAATGAGGACTTCGACCACATCAGGGGGACGATCATGAGCACATTGACGGGGACGGCCGGCAAGTCTGAGATCGATACGTCCGGTTTCAAGCCGGCACTATGGACATCTGGCGATTGGAACGCGTTTTTCGGCTTCGGCACCAACATCCTAGTCAACATGCTGGTGCTCACGGGCCTGTTGCGCTTCGTCCTGAAGATGCCGGACAGTCTGGTGTTCGGCCGCATCCTGCCCGCGCTCGGGCTGATGATGTGCCTCTCGACGTTCTACTACGCCTACCTTGCCTACCGTCTGGCGCAGAAGACCGGTCGCAACGATGTCTGCGCGCTGCCCTCGGGCGTCAGCGTGCCGCACATGTTCATCGTCACCTTCGTGATCATGCTGCCGATCACACTGAAGACGGGTGATCCGCTCAAGGGCTGGTCCGCCGGCCTGGTCTGGGTGTTCTTCCAGAGCTTCATTCTCATGATCGGCGGCTTCATTGCGCCGTTCATTCGCAAGATCACGCCGCGCGCGGCACTGCTCGGCACGCTCGCCGGCGTCTCCGTCACCTTCATCTCGATGCGGCCGGCGCTGGAAATGTACATGACGCCGCAGATTGGCCTGGTCTGCTTCGCCATCATCCTGGTGAGCTGGTTCGGCGGCGTGAAATATCCGCGGGGCATTCCCGCAGGCCTCGTCGCCATCGCGGTCGGCATGGTCATCGCCTGGGGCTCGAACCTGTTCGGGCTCGGTCTCGGAGGCTTGAGCATCAAGGGCGTTGGCGATGCCTTCGCGAACTTCGGCTTCTCGGTGCCGATCCCGGCAATCGGCCACGTCTTCTCCGGTTTCGAATTTCTCGGCATCATCCTCGTCACCGCCATTCCGTTCGGCATCTACGACCTCGTCGAGGCCATGGACAATGTCGAGAGCGCGGAAGCGGCCGGCGACGAATATCCGACCACGCGGGTGCTCACGGCCGACGGCGTCGTCAGCCTGATCGGCTGCCTGATGGGCAATCCCTTCATCAATGCCGTCTATATCGGCCATCCCGGCTGGAAGGCGATGGGCGGCCGCATCGGCTATTCGGCGGCAACCGGCATCATGGTAATCGTGCTGGCCTGGTTCGGCATCATCTCGGTGCTGCTGGCACTCGTGCCCGTGGTCGCGATCTCGCCGATCCTGCTCTACATCGGCATGCTGATCGGCGCGCAGGCGTTCCAGACCACGCCGGTCAAGCACGCGCCCGCGATCGTGCTGGCGCTGACGCCGCATCTGGCCGCCTGGGCCAAGCTGCAGATCGACACGATGCTCGGTTCGACCATGAATGCGGCGGCAACCGTCGGCGGGATGGCCGCCGACAAGGCCGACGCGGTGAAGGCTGCCGCGATCGCAGCGCTGCCGCAGCAGGGCGTGTTCTACCACGGCCTCGAGGTGATGGGCGGCGGCTCCATCCTCGGTGGCCTCATCCTGGGTGCGATCGGCGTCTTCATCATCGAGCGGGATTTCGAGAAAGCCTCGGCGTTTGCGCTGGTCGGTGCCGTGCTGACCTATTTCGGCTTCATGCATGGCGAGGCGGTCGGCATCGGCGGCGGCTTCGGCGTCACACCCGCGGTCGCGCTGGCCTATGCCGCGATGGCCGCTGGCCTGTTCGCGGCCAGCAGGCTCGGCGCCGGCGAACATTATGCCTCGCATCCGGAGATGTCTGCCGCACCGGCGGAATAGCAGAACAGCGCGGCCTTCCGTGAAGCGGCCGGCCTGTGCCGGCCGCTTTCGCTTCAGGGCCGCACTGCCGGTGTCTCCATCGGCAGGCCATGCGCCCGCGACATCAGATAGAGCTCGAGCGCGACCAGCTCGGGCGAGCCGTACTCATAAGCCTGGGCGCGCACGCCGCTCATGCAGCTGCGCAAGCGCCTCTCCAGCGATCCCAGCGTTTGCCATTCCAGGCGGTAGAGCGGATAGCCGGTCGGCTGTCCCTGCGTGATCGGCGCGCCCGCGAGGCGCTTGTCGAAATTGTCGTCGTGGCAATTGGTGCAAGCGAGATTGAGCTGACCCTCGCGCCGCATGAAGAGCTCGCGGCCTTGCTCCACGAAGGGTTTGGCCTGCGGATCGTCCCCGGCCGTGATCGCGGCCCCGCGCGATTGATGGGCGACGAAGGCGGAGAGCGCGAGGAGGTCGCGGCTCTCGTAGGGCAGCGGCGTCGCCTGCTGATGATCGGCTCTGCAGAGATTGATGCGCTGGTCGAGCGTGACGGGGCGGCCGAGCGTCGTGTCGATCGCGGGGTAGCGCGCCGCGACGCCCTTCATGCTGCCGCGCGCATCGCCATGACAATCCGCGCAGGCCTTCTCCGCGCTGCCGGTCTTCTTCGCCCACAGCTGTTCGCCGTCGAGCACGAACAGCATGGCCGGATTGGAGGTGTCGTCGTCCTGCATCGCCCGGGTGTCGGGTCCCATGAACGAATAGCCGGACCGGCGCGCATCGGGCGGAATTTCACCGGCGAGCAGGGCAGGGGCCACAGCGAACAAGGTCGCCGCGGCTATCGCGCGCCAAACGCTCATTCGACCGTGATCGATGCCGACGCGGTGGACGAGTAGCCGTTGTCGCCGATCCATTCGAACTCGAACTTGCCGCTCTCCTTGGCGACGGTGAAGAACGACAGATAGGGATTGGCCGCGATCGCCGGAAACAGGTCGGCGCGGAAGATCTCGGCGCCGTTGTAACGGCAAATGAAGCTCGTGATGATGTCGCGCGGCACCAGCTTGCCGTCCACAGTGTGGCGGAAGCCTGTTTCCATGATGTGCGAGGTCAGCGTACGGATCTCGATGACGTCGCCGCGTTTGGCCTTCGCGGGAACGTTGATGAGCGCGGCCATCAGTTCATCTCCTCGGTGCAGGCCGCCAGCGTCACGACCACGTCGGCGACAACCTGCCAGAACGTGTCGTCGGACATACGCGCGATCGCCACCACTTTCTGGGTGTCGGCAAGGCGGATGCGGGTCGAGACCTGGGCCCGGCCGGAGGAGGGGCCGAGATAGAAATTGCCGATGTTCGGCTGCGGGTTCTTCTCGTTGAAGACGTGAATGCTCTTGACGTAATCGTCAGCCGTCATCGGGCTTGCGACGCTCACCGTCATCGGCACGGTGTTGCCGTTCTCGACCAGCGGAGGAATATCGAGCTTCACCCTGCCGGTGCTGACGGATGCTTCGCCGACGATGTTGCGGATCGCACCATTGAGCATCGCGGGCGTTGCCCGAAGCGGACGCAGGGTGACGATCGGGAGCGTTCCGGCGGCGGTGATGCCTCCGGCGAGGCTCAAGAATTGTCGTCGCGTGGTTGGCATGAACAGTCCTAGTCACGAAGCGTTGCAAGAAAGGCCACGATGTCCTCGATCTCGGCGGCCGACAATATCGCCTTGCCGGCAAAATTGCGTCCGACCCGCACGAGGCCGTCGTTGCGATAGTAGGACGGCATGATGGTCTCTGCGTTGAATCGCGAGGCATCGACCAGTCGAAGCCGCAACTGGCTCGCCGTCCATCGGTTCCCGGCCCCGGTGAGGTCAGGCGCGAGGTCGCCCTGGAACCGCGTTTCCGGGAAGGGGCCGGAATGGCAGAGGATGCAGGTCGTGCTGCGTGCGAGCACCAGGGTCCGTCCGCGCGCGGCATCGCCAGGCGAGCCGGTGAGCGAGGTTGGAATGCCATCGCCGACGATGTTGTAGGAGACGAGTTCGTCCGCGTGCACAACGCTGGCAAAGGTGAGGCCCATTATGAGGAATGCGACAATCGCAGATGTCGGGAAGGATGGCTGCGACTGCCGCGAACTCCACTTACCTCTCCCGCTTGCGGGAGAGGTCGAACCGAAGGCGAGGGTGAGGGTTCTCGCTTCTTGGAGATTCTCGCGAGTGGAGACACCCCCCGCAGGCGGGGGAGGGAGCGCACCGAGGTGTTCGCGGCAAGCTTGGTCCATCATCGCTCTAGCCAAAGGTGTCCGCCGTGATGGTTTGAAACCAGCGCTCCGCCTCCGCGGCTTCGCGGGCCCGCAATTCGCGTGGCGCATCGACCGGACTGGTCGCGCCGCCTTCGACCTCGGCGAAGATGTCGCCTCTTGGCTGGTAATTGCCGGCAAGGGAGAAGCCGTAGCCGGGTGCGACGGTGTTGTAGCAGACGCCTGTGAGCCGCGGCGTTTCCGGCGCGCGGCCGGCGAGGAGACGGACGATGGCGGCGGCGCAGGCCTTGCCTTGCCCGCTTGCGGCCGACGCCGATTTGGGGATGCCGCCGCCGAGGCAGGCATCGCCGATGACATGGATGTCTTTGACGAGTTTCGACTCGAAGCTCACGGGATCGATTGGGCACCAGCCGGTCGTATCTGCAGCGCCCGCGATCTCGGCGATGCGTCCCGCACGTTGCGGCGGGATGACGTTGGCGACGTCAGGGGTGTAATTGCCGAACTCGGTGACGATGGTCATGGTCCCAGGATCGACGGAGGTGACGCGGCCGCCTTGCGACAGGCCAACGCGCTCGATCATGTCGCCGTACAGCTCCTTCCACGCCCTCTCGAACAGCCGCTGCTGGGAGAAATTGTCCTTGGCGTCGAGGATCAGGACTTTCGAGCGTGGCTTGTTCGTCTTCAGGTAATGCGCGATCAGGCTGGCGCGCTCGTAAGGCGCAGGCGGGCAGCGCGACGGATTGGCCGGGATTGCAATGGCGACCGTGCCGCCATCTGCCATCGCTTCCAGCTGCTTGCGCAGCAGCAGCGTCTGCGCGCCGGCCTTCCAGGCATGCGGCATCTTGTCCGATGCGGCCTCGTCATAGCCGGGCAGGGCCTCGCCATGGAAGTCGATGCCGGGGGAGAGCACGAGACGATCATAGGCAAACGCGGTGCCTTCGGCTGTGGTCACGCTACGCTTTTGCGGGTCGATGGCCGTCGCGGCCTGAGCCACCACGACGATGCCCTCGGCCGCGATCCTGTCATAGCCGAAGCGTTGCGTCTCCATCTTGCGCAGCCCGGCGATCACCTCGTTGCTGAACGGGCAGGACGTGAAAACCTTGTTCGGCTCGATCAGGGTGACCTGCAGGTTCGCGTCGGCGCGCTTGAGCGCACGCGCGCAGGCCGCGCCACCGAAGCCGCCGCCGACCACGACGATGCGGCCTGCCGATTGCGCACGCAGGATCGAAGGTGTGGCGAGCGATGCGGCCGCGGCGGCGATGCCGAGGACGGCATTCCGCCGTGTCACCGGCACATTCATGAGGCTTGTCCGGAAAAATGTGCCGCGGCGGCTATCGTGGCCGCCGCGGCGTTTCTCAGGCGAAGGTGATGTTCTGGTCGCGCAGCGGCACCGAGCGGATGCGCTTGCCGGTCGCGGCGAAATAGGCGTTCAGCACCGCCGGCGCGGCAACACCGATGGTCGGCTCGCCGACGCCGCCCCAGAACCCGCCGCTCGGCACCATCACCGATTCCACCTTCGGCATCTCGTTGATGCGCATCGAGTTGTAGGTGTCGAAGTTGGTTTGCTCGATCTTGCCGTCCTTGACAGTGCAGCCGCCGTAGAACAGCGCGGAGAGGCCATAGACGAAGGAGCCCGCAATCTGCCGCTCCACCTGCGCCGGATTGACGACGTAGCCGGGGTCGGTGGAGGCGACGATGCGATGCACCTTGATCTTGCTGCCGTCGGTCACCGAGATCTCGGCGGCGCCGGCGACATAGCTGCCATAGCCCATGACCTGGGCGATGCCGCGATAGATGCCCTGTGGCGCCGGCTTGTCCCAGCCGATCTTCTCCGCGACCGCATTGAGCACCGCGATGTGCTTGGGGTGATTGCCCATCAGCTTGCGGCGGAATTCGAGCGGGTCCTGGCCTGCGGCCTGGGCCAGCTCGTCCATGAAGCATTCCATGTAGATCGCGTTGTGATTGACGTTGACGCCGCGCCAGAAGCCGGGCGGAACGTGCGGGTTGCGCATCGCGTGCTCGACCAGCAGGTTCGGCACCGAATAGCCGAACGCGGCTTCGCCCGATTGAGCGACGCCCTGGAACGCCGCCGGATCCATGCCGTTCTGCAGCGCCTCGGGGCGCAGCGAGAACAGGATCGATTGTCCGGACAGGCGGTAGTGCAGCGCGACCAGATTGTTGTTGGCATCGAACGCGCCGGTCATCTTGCACTGGGTGATCGGGTGATACCGGCCATGCGCCATGTCCTCTTCGCGCGACCACAACAGCTTGATCGGTGTGCCCGGCATCTGCTTGGCGATGACGACCGCCTGGCGGACATAGTCGGTCTGGCCGCGCCGGCCGAAACCACCGCCCAGCATTACCTTGTGGACGTCGCACTTCTCCGCGGGCAGGCCGGACGCTTCCAGCACTGCAGCGAAGGCGGCTTCGCCGTTCTGCGTGCCGCACCAGACCTCGCATTTATCCGCGGTGTAGAGCGCGGTGGCGTTCATCGGCTCCATCGTGGCGTGGTTCTGGTAGGGATAGGAGTAGACGGCTTCGACCTTCTTTGCCGCACTCGCAATCGCGGCCTTGGCATCGCCGTTCTTGTTGCCGACATAGGCCGGCTGAGAATCGTCGAGGCCCTCGTTGAGCCATTTCGCAATCGACTCGCTGGAGACCTTGGCGTTGTCGCCTTCGTCCCAGACGATCGGCAGGGCCTCCAGCGCGGTCTTGGCGTGCCACCAGGTGTCGGCGACCACAGCAACGGCGGTGTCGCCGACCTTGACGACCTTCTTGACGCCTTTCATGCCGGCGATCTTGGCTTCGTCAAAGCTCTTCAGCTTGCCGCCGAACACCGGGCAGTCCTTGATCGCGGCATTCAGCATGCCCGGCAGCTTGACGTCGGCGCCGTAGATCATGGCGCCGGTGGTCTTGTCGACGGTGTCGAGGCGCTTCACGCCCTTGCCGATCAGCTTCCAGTCCTTCGGGTCCTTCAGCTTGACCTCGGCCGGCGGCGTCAGCTTCGCGGCGGCTTCGGCGACCTTGCCGTAGGTCGTGGTCCGGCCCGACGCCTTATGCGTGATGACGCTGTTTTCGGCCGAGCATTCGGAGGCCGGCACCTTCCATGCGTCGGCGGCGGCCTGGATCAGCATCACGCGCGCGGTGGCGCCGCCCTTGCGGACATAGTCCTGCGAGGAGCGGATGCCGCGGCTGCCGCCGGTCGAGAAATCGCCCCAGACGCGCTTGCGTGCGACGCTCTGGCCCGGTGTCGGATATTCGGTCGTGACCTTGGTCCAGTCGCATTCGAGCTCTTCGGCGACAAGCTGGGCGAGACCCGTCAGCGAGCCCTGGCCCATCTCGGAGCGGGCGATGCGGATCACCACGGTGTCGTCCGGCCTGACCACGACCCAGGCGCCGATTTCGGGCGAGCCGTCGGCCGCGCGCACAATGGCGGGCCCGCCGAAGGGGATGTCGAGGCCGATGGCGAGGCCGGCGCCGAGCGTGGCACTGCCGATGACGAAGGCACGGCGATTCATCTTGGGAGAAACATGCTTGTTCATGGGCGGCTCCTTTAGGCGCTTGCGATCGTGTGGATCGCTTCGCGCACCTGCTGGAAGGTGCCGCAGCGGCAGATATTGGTGATGGCCTCGTCGATGTCGGCGTCGGTCGGTTTCGGCTTCTCGGTCAGCAGCGCCGCCACCGCCATGATCATGCCGCTCTGGCAATAGCCGCATTGCGGCACGTCCTGGGCGATCCAGGCCTCCTGGACCTTGTGCAGGGTGCCGCCCGAGGCGAGCCCCTCGATCGTGGTGATCTTCTTGCCCTCGGCCTCGCTGACCGAGACGCCGCAGGAGCGGGTGGCGACGCCTTCGATGTGGACCGTGCAGGCGCCGCATTGTGCAATGCCGCAACCGTATTTGGTGCCGGTCAGGCCGGCATTCTCGCGAATCGCCCAGAGCAGCGGCGTATCCGGCTCGACGTCGAGAGTGAAGGTTTTTCCGTTGATTATTAGGTTTGCCATCGCAGTCCCCTGATTGGCCCAATCCACCGATTGGACGCAGGCGCGCAATGTGTCCGGCAAAATGGAACTGTTCAAATCAACAGTCCGCGGGGTGGCTGCCGAAAATTTTCGCGGGTGTGGGAAGATCATGGGCCAAGCGGGGTCGCGTCGAAGCCCGCCCGGGTCCGAGCGGAGGCTTCTCTCTTGCCGCCAACAGGCGGCCTGAGACGACGTTCCGGTGTTCCGCCCAGCGTAATTTGCCACCAATGTCGGGATGCAAGTCGGCGATGCTTTGCTACAGTGCGAACGACGCCAGAGGAGTTCCATGATCGTGCCGAGCCCCTGCAACGTGCTGATGCTCTATCCGCTGTTCACGGCGGAATCGTTCTGGAGCTTCGGCGAATCCTGCAAGCTGATGGGCGTCCGGCGTCCCGCCGCTCCTCTCGGTCTGATTACGGTCGCGGCGATGTTGCCGTCGAGCTGGACCGTCCGGCTGATCGACTGCAACACGCAGGCGTTCGGTGACGACGATCTCGCCTGGGCTGACGTCGTATTCACCGGCGGCATGTTGCCGCAGCAGGCGGATACGCTGCACCTGATCGACAAATGCCGTGCGGCGGGCAAGCCGGTTGTCGTCGGCGGTCCCGATCCCACGTCGAGCCCCCACGTCTATGAAAAGGCTGACTTCCGGGTGCTCGGCGAGGCCGAGAGCGTCATCGACGAATTCATCGCGGCCTGGGAGGGCGGAGCCCGCTCCGGCATCTTCACCGCGCCGAAATTCCAGGCCGACGTCACCAGGACGCCGGTGCCGCGTTTCGACCTCCTGAAGTTCGAGGACTATCTCTATCTCGGTGTGCAATATTCGCGCGGCTGCCCGTTCACCTGCGAGTTCTGCGACATCATCGAGCTCTACGGCCGCGTGCCCAGGACCAAGACGACCGAGCAGATGTTCGTCGAGCTCGAGACGCTCTACAACATGGGCTACCGCGGCCATCTCGACTTCGTCGACGACAATTTCATCGGCAACAAGAAGTCACTGCGCCAGTTCCTGCCGCAGCTGGCCGAGTGGCAGCGCGCCCACAACTATCCTTTCGAGCTGTCGACCGAGGCGTCGGTCAATCTCGCCGACGATCCTGAATTGCTGGAGCTGATGGGCGCCGCCAATTTCTTCGGCATCTTCGTCGGCATCGAGAGCCCCGATCCCGCAACGCTGGTCGCGATGCGCAAGAAGCAGAACACGCGGCGCAACATCGCCGAGAGCATCCATAAGATCTACGCGGCCGGCATGCTTGTTACCGCCGGCTTCATCGTCGGCTTCGACAACGAGAAGGTCTCGATGGCGGAGGCGATGATCGACTTCATCGAGGAGGCCGCGATTCCCGTCGCCATGGTCGGGCTACTGTATGCGTTGCCGAACACGCAGCTGACGCGGCGGCTCGCCAAGGAGGGCCGGCTGCATCCGGATCATGATCTGGCTTCGACAACGGGCGGCGACCAGTGCACCGGCGGCATCAATTTCGATCCGGTGCGGCCGCTGCGCGACATTCTGACGGACTACAAGACCGTGCTGGAGCGCGTGTACAGCCCGGCCGCCTACGCCGGCCGCGTCGACAAGCTGATGACGCTGCTCGACCGCTCCAGGCAGCGCCACGAGCTCGCCGAGGGCGACATCCGCGCCAGGGTCGGCGCGATGGAGACCGTGCACAAGGTCGTCACCGCCATTCCCGAGGCGCGCGGGCCGCTGTGGCAGACCTTCATGAATTGCGCCAAGCGTGACACGTCATCCGCGCGGATCGCGGTGCAGATGATCGCGGCCTATGCGCATCTCGGGCCGTTCTCGCGAAAGGTCATCGATGCCATCGATGCGCGCCTGGCCGCGCTGGACGACGAGACGATCGTTCCGGCGGCGGCCGTCGATGTGACGGCGGCCCGCCATTTGGCCTGAGGATTACTTCACCGCCAGCCGCAGGAAGCTCATCACGCTGCCGAGGGCGGCAAAGCCGGCACCGAGCGCCAGAGCCAGCGTTGCGCCCTCGTGGCCGGCGAGCGCAAAGCAGGCCGCGGCAAGCGCGGCGCCCGTCGTCTGTCCCGTCAACCGCGCGGTGGCGACGATGCCGGAGGCGCTGCCGCTGCGATGCGGCGGCGCGCTCGACATCACCGCCTTCATGTTCGGCGCCTGGAAGAACCCGAACCCCATGCCGCAGATCACCATCCGCCAGATGATGTCGGCAATGGCGGGGTTGGCCGGCAGTGTTGCGAGCAGCGCCATGCCGAGGCCGAGCAGCACGAGGCCGATGCCGCCCAGCAGGCCGACCGCATGGCGGTCTGACAGGCGCCCGGCGATCGGCGCCATGATGCCGACCACGAGCGGCCATGGCGTCATGAAGAAGCCGGTCTCGACCTGCGAGCGGCCGAGCACGTCCTCGAAATAGAACGGCAGCGAGACGAAGGCGAGGCCCTGCACGGCGAAGGAGCACACGGCCGTCGCCGCCGACAGCGCGAACATCGGCCGGGCGAACAGGTCGATCGGCAGCATCGGCGCCGGATGATCGGCGTGCCGCCGCGTCAGGATCAAGCCGAGCGCAAGGGCGGCGACCAGCTCGATGCCGACGAGGACAGGCGAGAGATTGTGCGCGGCGCTGCCGATGCCGGTGATGAACAGGCCGAGGCAGGCCGACGCCAGCACCGCGCCGAGGAAATCGAAGCCATGATCGGCGCGCGGCGTTTTCGGCAGCATTGCAAAGCCGATGCCGATCGCGACGAGGCCGAACGGGATGTTGACGGCGAACAGCCAGGGCCACGGGCCGAGCGCGAGGATGGCAGAGGCGATCGACGGCCCGAACGTGAAGGCGGTCGCGACAACGAGCGCGTTGTGGCCAAAACCGCGGCCGAGCATCCGGCCCGGATAAACGAAGCGCACCAGCGCCGTGTTGACGCTCATGATGCCGCTCGCACCTAAGCCCTGCAGCGTGCGCGCGACCAGGAGACTCTCCAGCGACCACGCCACCGCGCAGAACAACGAGGCGATGGTGAACAGGATCAGGCCGCCGAGATAGATGCGCTGGTGCCCGACGATCTCGCCGAGCGCCCCGAGCGGCAGCAGCGTCGCCACCAGTGCGATCTGGTAGACGTTGACCACCCAGACCGACTGCTCCGGTGAGACATGCAAATCGGCGGCAATCGCGGGCAAGGCGATGTTGGCGATCGCAGTGTCGAGCGAGGCCATCGCCAGCGCGGTGAAGATCGCCGCGATCGCCCAGCGGCGCTGGGCGGCCGGAAGGCCATCGGCGATGGGATGATCGGGCTCGCGCGCGGCGGCAGGTAACGTGATTGTCATTGCGTTGGCGCGTTGCTCCGGCGGCCTCGCTGAGGGGACATTGGCATGTACTACGGCCCGCGCTGCTTCCACAGGCATATGCGTGCATGATGTGTATGCGCGAAGGCTGGGCGATGGTGCTTCGCGCGGGCGTATGATCGCGCCAGCTGCTGCAACGAGGGAAGCGCCATGCAAATCGTCGTTCTGCCCGGTGATGGCATCGGACCTGAGATCACGACCGCGACCACGGGCGTGCTGCGCGCGGCGTCCGAGCGCTTCCAGCTCGACCTGCGCCTCGAGGAGCATGCGGTCGGGCATGCCAGCCTGAAGCTGTCGGGCACCACGGTACGGCCAGAGCTGCTCGACATCGTCCGGGCCGCCGACGGCCTGATCCTGGGCCCGACCGCGACGTTCGACTTCAAGGACGAGGCGCGTGGCGAGATCAATCCGTCCCGTCATTTTCGCAAGAACCTCGACCTCTACGCCAATATCAGGCCCGCGCGCACTTATGCGGGGAGGCCGGGCCGCATCAGTGATTTCGACCTCGTCGTGGTCCGCGAGAACACTGAAGGCTTCTATGCCGACCGCAATCTGGAACAGGGCAATGGCGAGATGCTGGTCACGCCCGACGTCGTGATCTCGCTGCGCCGGATCACGCGGCTGTGCTGCGAACGCATCGCCCATGCCGCCTGCCGTCTGGCGATGAAGCGGCGCAGGCATCTCACCATCGTGCACAAGGCCAATGTGCTCAAGATCGGCGACGGCATGTTCCTCGACATCTGCCGCGAGGCGGCGAAGGCCTATCCCGGCCTCGCGGTCGACGACATCCTGGTCGATGCCATGATGGCGCATGTGGTGCGCAGTCCCGACCGTTTCGACGTCATCGTGTCCACCAACATGTTCGGCGACATCCTGTCCGATCTCACGGCAGAGCTCTCCGGCAGCCTCCGCCTCGGCGGCTCGCTCAATGTCGGCGAGCGCTACGCCATGGCGCAGGCCGCGCATGGCTCGGCGCCCGATATCGCCGGACAGGATGTCGCCAATCCGATCTCGCTGATCCTGTCGACAGCGCTGCTGCTCGCCTGGCACGGCGAGAAGACGGGCGCCGTCCGCTATGAAGAGGCCGCGCGTGCGATCGAGGCGGCGGTGGCCAAAGCGATCGGCGAGGGCAGGGCGACGCGGGATGTCGGCGGCAAGCTCGGCACCATCGCGGCGGGGGCGGCGGTTGCGGAGATCCTGCAGGCGGGGTGAGGCTCCAGACCAAAAAGTCGAAGAACAACCCCATGCACAGTAGAAGTCCCTTGATTGATAAGGGATTTTCGAAACGTTTCCGAGGGGGCGTCCGCAGCCGCGATCAAGTTGAGCCATCGGGCAAAACACTGAGCCGCTGCCTGGCCCTGGGGACTGGGGCACGGTGCACTCCCACCTAGTTTGCCCGGATCGGTCGCTAATGGCGGCGCGCATCTGTCGGCCGACGTTGAGCCAGATCAACACTCCCGCAGCAAGCTCGCGGACCTTTCCATGAGGCATCGATGGAAAGAGCGGCCGACATGCAGATCCTACTCAGGGAAATCCGGAATACTCCTTTGCTCTGGATGCTGGTGTTCGTGCCCATCGTGCTGGTGGCCGAGAAGGCGGCCCCGCATTCCCACACGCTGCTGTTCGTGCTGGCGGTACTGGCCATCGTGCCGCTCGCGGCCCTGCTCAGCCATGCCACCGAGGCGGTCGCCGCGAAGACAGGCGATGCCGTGGGCGGACTGCTCAATGCCACGCTCGGCAATCTCACCGAACTGATCATCGCCATCACCGCGCTGCGCGCAGGCCAGTACATGCTGGTGAAGGCCTCGATCGCGGGCGCGATCGTCACCAACGCGGTGTTCATGCTGGGGGCCTGCCTGCTGCTCGGCGGCTTGCGCTACCACGTGCAGGAGTACAACCGCGCCGGCGCGCGGCTCTCGTCGGGCCTGCTGTTGATGGCAACCGTGGCGTTGCTTGCGCCTTCGGCGGTCGCCGATCTCGAGCACCTGCCGCCGGACGGGGGCGTTCTGAATAAGCTCAGCCTCGGCATTTCAATCCTCCTGATCCTCGCTTACGCACTCGGTTTGTGGTTCTCACTCGTGACCCACAAGGAATTGTTCGCCAGCGCCGATCACGGCGACGACAAGGAGGCGCACTGGCCGATCGGATTAGCCGTGGGCACGCTGCTGGTCGTCACCGTGCTGGTCGCGCTGGTCAGCGAGATTTTCGTGGAATCAGTACAGAAGGCGGCGGAAACCTTCGGAATGAGCCCGGCCTTTGTCGGCTTCATCGTCGTCTCGCTGGTCGGCGCCGCCGCCGAATTCGCGGTGGCGTTCGGTGCGGCGCGCAAGGACCGGCTCGACATGGCCGTCAGCATCGCGCTCGGCAGCGCCTCGCAGATCGCGCTGTTCGTCGCACCCGCGCTGGTGCTGCTCAGCTATGTCGTGGGGCCGAAGCCGATGGACCTGCAGTTTTGGCCGGGCGCCGTCACCATGGTGATGATCGCGACGGTCACGTCGGCCTACATCACCGCCAGCGGCCGCTCGGCATGGTTCGTCGGCGCGCTGATGATCTTCATCTATGCGGTTTTCGCGCTGACGCTCTATGTGGTGCCGCCGGCGGGCCAGGGATGAAGGGCGTTCGTCTGTCCTGAGGGTCACCCCCCCCGCCGGTCATGTCCATGGCTTCACGGCAGAACGGTCGTGACCACATAGACGACGACGGCGGCGCCGAGACAGCGTCGCCACGGATTCACGCCGCGAAAGATCTCGTCGGCGCCCCAGATGATCAGTCCGGCTTTCATGACGATCGTCAAAGCGACGCTGGATTTGCCTGCGGCAGGCCAGATCCAAAGCAGAACTCCCGCAACGATCACGATCCAGAGGACGAGATTCGGCCACTGCGCGATGGTGATGGCACCAGTTTCACGGCTTCTGAAGAACCACTCAAGAAATCGCCGCACGTTCCCGCGCAGGTCAGAGCTTAACCTCACCCTCTTCACCGCCCTTCCAATAAGTGATGCGGTTGGCTTTGACCTTGATCAGGACGAGGCCTGGCGTATCGATGCCGTCGTCGAACCAATCGTCGAGATCGCTAATCCAATGCTGTTGGAAAGCCGCCTTGTCGCGGATCAGCTCGGCGGTCCCTTCGACGGCGACGTAGATCCCGTTCGAAAACAGGCCCGCTTCCGACGAAAACCCGAGCGCGACTTTCGGATTGCGCTGGATGTCCGACACGGTCCGCGTTTGCTCATAAGCAAAGTAGTAGGACGTGCCGTCATAGGCGACATCGCCGTTGTTGCTCATTGGACGGTTGGCGATCTCGCCGATCTCGGTGTGGGTCGAAAGAATGGCGATGTCGATCCCGGCCATGTCCTTCGCGATTTCGGCAAGCGACGTCTTGGGCATGAACTTTCCTCCAATGAGGCTTGAGCAACGGCGGGATGAACCTCACGTTCCTCGCTCTCGTATCGCTCAAACAAAAACCGCCCCCGGCTTTGACCGGAGGCGGTGTTGAATCAGATCGGCTCAGTGGCCGGTGCCGGGCTTGGTGGTCTTCGGCGGCTTGCCGTCTTCCATGCGGCCCTCGTTGCGAAGATCGCGCCCCTCCTGGGCCTTGCGCTGGCTCTCGGGATCCTTGCCGTGCTCGTTCATCTCTTCCTTGATGTAACCGGCGCCTTCCTTGATCTTGCCTTCAACGCTCATGATGTTCTCCTTCTATATATGAGAGCTAACGCGTTGGCGGATCGACCGTTCCGGCATAGAGCCGCGCGGATTCGCGAGGAACCCTTCCGACATGCCGCGATTCCGAAATGGGTCAGCCAGCACCGCCTCTATTGGGACGGTGTGACGCTCAGGCTGTCGACGACGCCGGAGCCCTCGTCGACGAGTTGTTGAGCGCTCATCCAGATATCGCGGCCGGGAATCTTCTTGCGCAGTCCCGCGAGCCAGGCCGTGTTGACGCGGCGAATGCCCATGTCCTTGTGGAACAGGTCGTCGGTGGCTTGCGTCTCGACGGTCTTCACGACCTCCGCGACCACGGCCCTGTTGGCCTCGCCTAATTCCTGTCGCTTCATCATGTCCCTGGCGCTGCCGGTCAGGCTGGCCTCGTGAAACATGAAGTAGGCGTCGGGATCGGCCACGCGCCTTGTGCCCGCGAGAAAGATCGGAACGCACATGGAGGCACAGACGCCGGCCTTCTGCACGAACGTGTCCATCGCACGGTTGCGGGCGCGGATCGCGGCGACGACCTTGCGGCCGTGCTCGATCGAGCCGCCGGGCGAGTTGAGGACCAGCACGAGCCGGCGTTGATCGGACTTGAATTGATCAAGGGCGGCGCCCACCCGCTCGCTCATGGGCTCCTGGACGGGGCCGCTCCAGCCGAGCAGGATGCGGTCCGGCTCTTTGCTGATGGACAGCGTCTGGCGTGACGCTGCCTCCCTGGAACCAGACGGCATTTGACAGATGCCCCACAGCAGCAAGATGCCGCCGGCACCGAGGACGGTTACGAGCCGTGACATGCTCTACTCGCCCAGGTTCACGAATTGAGCGATCGCCAGAACAGGAGCAGCGAGCCGAAGGTGAACAACGCCACCAGGCCCGCCACGGAAACAAACGAGACCGTCCGGTTCCAGAGCTTTGTTTCCGCGGCATAGAGAACCGTGATCGCCGCGCGGTCGGTCGTCGAACGCGCCGGCACCAGGGTTTCTCCGCCGCCGCTGCTGAAGAGCATCATGAACTTGTGGATCACGGCCGGCTGGTCGGGCCTTGCGACTGAAATGATCTTGGTGCTGCAGAAGGTGATCACGAAGTTCGTTCGCTCGCACGTCCCTTCGGTGGCACGCAGGTCATAGGCAGGTTGCCAGGTGCCGGAAAGGCGATGGTCGCGCAGAATGCCCGCGCCGTAGCTTGCGATCAGCCCGTAGAGCATGGCGCCGCAAGCCAGCAGCGCAACCAGCCAGCGGAGCGGGCTGCCTGTCGCCACCGGAGTCCCGGAAGTGGCCTGGCTGGCTGCGGGCGCGGCGGGCAGGCCGACGTCGAACGTTTGAGCTGCGGCACCAACTCCGGACTGACGCTTGCCGAATGCCATTTCGCTCGCTCCGAACAGGGCAGGTTCGGCTGCTACCTGAGGATGAAAAGCAAAAGATTCGTTTAATTTGGATCCGCGAATTTTCTGGATGCGGCTCGAAGGACGGCTGAGCACCTGCGAAACCCGAGATGCTCCGTGTCGAAAGCCGTCGTCGGGTTCACGGCGCTCCGCCATCTACAGGCGTCGTCCAGACTCACGGCATTCAACTTCCGGTAGCCTTGTTTTGACTTCGCGGTGGCCGTTCCTGCCGAGATCATGGCAGATACCGCGTCATGGCGGGATGGCTGACCATCATGAAATCGATCGGTGCCTACATCACCGGTTGGGGAGCCTGCCTGTTCATGGCGTGGATCGGGCTTTCCGAGCTGTGGCGCTGGTGCACGACAGGCGCGCTGCTCGGCTTGTTTCGCGGCACGGATCACCTCAGGAGGTGGCAGCTCGTCACATTTGAGAGCGATCCGTTCAATTTCGTTTCGCTCTTGACCGTCTACGGCATGGTCGCTGTCACCGGCGTGACGATTTGCGCCATGCAGTGCCTGATGATCCGCCGATGGTGGTTGAAGAGGCCGGCACAGCGTCAATGAGGACGGCACAGTCTGTCGGCGCGCCCTAACTCACCCCACGATCTCCGTGCCGGCGTGGCGATTCCGCATCCCGCCCTAGAACTGATACCGCCGCAGTCCCCCGTCCACCGGTATCACCGTGCCCGTGATGTACCGCGCCACGGGTGAAGCCAGGAACACCGCGAGCGCGGCGAGGTCTTCCGGCTCGCCCCAATAGCCGACCGGGATCTCTTCCTCCGCAAAACGCTCGCGATAATCCGGCGCATAGTTGCGGCGGATCTGCTCGCTCATGATGCGGCCGGGCGGAATGCAGTTGATGGTGATGCCGTGCTCGCCGATCTCGCGGGACAGGCCCTTGGCCCAGGCGTGCACCGCGGCCTTGGCGGCGAACGCGGCGTTGAGGCCCTCCGGCTCGGACTTGCCGGTGATGTTGACGATGCGGCCCCATTTGCGTTCGATCATCTGCGGCAGCAGCGCATGCGCGATGCGGCGGTAGCTGGTGAAGTTCAGCGCGATCGCCTCGTCCCATTTGCTGTCGGGTGCGTCGACCGGCAGCGGCCGGCTGCCACCGGCATTGTTGATGAGGATGTCGACATGGCCGAGCTCCTTCAACGCGAAGGCCGCGATCTTCTCCGCCGCGTCCTTGGCCATGACGTCCTGCTCGAACGGCGTGATCAGCCCGCCGCCGACCTCCTGCACCAGCTCGGCGAGCAGATCGGTGCGCCGCGCCACACCGACGACGCGCACGCCTTCGGCGGCGAGGCCCTTGGCGATGGCACGGCCGATGCCGATGCTCGCGCCGGTGACAACAGCGGTTTTCGATTTGAGCCCGAGGTCCATGGTCACACGCTCTCTTGTTGGTTTTTGCGCCGTCCGTTTCCTGCCCGTCCCGCGGGCCTTGAATTGCCTCCGCGGGACGAGCAGTGGTAACCAAGAGCGACGTTGAAGGAAACACGAAAAAGAAAAGGCACCTGAGCGATGGTCTGGGATCCGCAGCAATATCTGAAATTCTCCGGCCACCGGCTCCGGCCCGCGGTCGACCTCCTGATGCGGATTCCGGATTTCGGCCCGCGCGAGATTGCCGATCTCGGCGCGGGCGCCGGCAATGTCACAAAGCTCATCAAGGAGCGCTGGCCGGCCGCGGCGGTGACGGGGGTCGAGGGCTCGGCCGAAATGGTCGCCGCGGGCCGCAAGGCCGCACCCGACGTGGAATGGTCGCATGAGGACCTCGGCCATTGGCGTCCCGCCAGGCAATACGACTTGATCTATTCCAATGCCGCACTGCACTGGCTGCCCAATCACGCGGCATTGTTTCCGTCGGTGATGGAGAAGGTGAAGCCTGGCGGCATGCTTGCGGTGCAGATGCCGCGCAACTTCCTGGCGCCCTCGCACGTGCTGATCGGCGAGACGGCGCTTGATGGTCCGTGGCGGTCCAAGGTCGAGCATCTCGTCACCCCGCCGCCGGTCGAGGGGCCGGCCTTCTATCACGATCTTCTGGCGCCGATGTCCGATAACATCGACATCTGGGAGACCGAATATCTGCAAGTGCTCGAAGGCGAGAATCCCGTCAAGGAATGGACCAAGGGGACCTGGTTGACGCGCTATCTCGACGTGCTGGCGGACGATGAGAAGATCGCGTTCGAGGCCGCCTATGGGATGCGCGTTGCAAAGGCCTATCCGAAGAATGCGGCTGGGCAGACCCTGTTCCCGTTCCGCCGTCTCTTCATGGTGGCCCAGCGCAAGGGCTGATGCATTGCCGCAATGCGACATAAGCGCTCGTTCGGAAGGCCGGGCGCGCGTGCCGGGTTGCGCCGACCGCACCCGTCAAGCTAGCTTGGCTGCGGCAAATTGGGCTTAGGTCTAGTTGTTCGGCTGGCGGATTGCTGCCACTACTGACCTGTAAAACAAAAAGAACCCGGTCTTCGAGGTTGTTGGGGAGGTCTTCATGCGCAAACTGCTTCTCGCGGTCGCTGCGGCCGCGTTGGTTCTGGCCCCTGCCGTTGCGCAGGCCCAAAATCCGATCGTCATCAAGTTCAGTCACGTCGTCGCCAACGACACCCCGAAGGGGAAGGGCGCGCTGAAATTCAAGGAGCTCGCCGAGAAATACACCGACGGCAAGGTCAAGGTCGAAGTCTATCCGAACTCCACGCTCTACAAGGACAAGGAGGAGATCGAGGCGCTGCAGCTCGGCTCGGTGCAGATGCTCGCGCCCTCCACCGCGAAATTCGCGCCGCTGGGCGTCAAGGAGTTCGAAGCACTCGACCTGCCGTGGCTGTTCAAGGACGACCAGACCTATTCCAACGCGATGAAGGGCACGCTCGGCAAGTGGCTGTTCCAGAAGCTCGAGGCCAAGGGCATCACCGGGCTTGCCTATTGGGACAACGGCTTCCACATGCTCTCCTCCAATCGTCCCTTGCTGAAGCCGACGGATTTCCAGGGTCTTAAATTCCGCATCTCCGGATCGAAGATCGCCGACCAATATCTTCGTATCATGGGCTCGATCCCGCAGATCATGGCGTTCTCGGAAGTCTACCAGGCCCTGCAGACCGGGGTGGTCGACGGCTGCGAGAACACCGCGTCCAACTATCTGACGCAGAAGTTCTACGAGGTGCAGAAGGACATCACCGTGTCCTATCACGCCCATCTGCAATACGCCGTCATCGTCAATTCGAAGTTCTGGTCGGGCCTGCCGCCCGATATCCGCACCCAGCTCGACAAGGCAATGGCGGAAGCGTCCGACTACACCAACTCGATCGCGCGCCAGGAGAACGAGGACGCGCTGGCCGAGATCAAAAAGACGGGCAAGACCAATCTGCACTATCTCACCGACGCCGATCGCAAGGCCTGGCAGGAGGCGATGCAGCCGACCTATAAATGGGCCAAGGGCAGGGTCGGGCAGGAGGTGCTCGATCTCGTTGCCAAGGAACTCGACGTCAAGATGAACTGACGGCCGCGGCCCAATAAGAACAACACCAACGGTCGGGGGTGATCGCACTCCCGGCCGTTTCGCTCTTGAACGATGAGCCGATGCTGGGGGGATCAAGTTGCTGCGTGTGCTGAATCGTTTTCTCGATCATCTCGAGGAATGGCTGATCGCGACGATGATCGCGGCTGCGACGTCGCTGATCTTCGTCGCCGTGCTGCATCGTTACGGCGCCGGGCTGTCGATCGACATCGCCAAATGGGCGGAAGCCCGCAACCTGGCTTTCCTGTCCGTCCCGGCGCGCGCGGCGTTCGTGTGGCTGGCCGCGCTCGATCTGTCCTGGGCGCAGGAGCTCTGCATCTACATGTTCATCTGGATGGCGAAGTTCGGCGCCGCTTACGGCGTGCGGACCGGCATCCATGTCGGCGTCGACGTGCTCGTCAACATCCTTCCGGGCGGATCGCGCCGCCGCGTCATCACCTTCGGGCTGTTGTGCGGCGCGCTCTTCACCGCCATCGTCGCCTATTTCGGCGCCGCGTTCGTCGGCCAGATGTGGCAGACCGGACAGCAGTCCAACGATCTGGAGGCGCCGATGTGGATGGTGTATCTCACCATCCCGCTCGGCTCCGGCCTGATGTGCTTCCGCTTCCTGCAGGTCGCCTGGTCGTTCTACCACACCGGCGAGCTGCCGCATCACGACATGGCGGGCGTCGAAGGCGTCGAGGTGGACCCGGTGCATCCGGCGCCGGTCACGCCCACCCAAGTGGTCCGGGACGAGCGCAGCCCGCTCGGCTGGATCCTGATGCTGCTGCCGGTGCTGATCGTCGCGATCTGCTTCGCGCATGCGGGCCATCTCATCACCTTGCCGCAGGGCCTGCGCGTCGCCATCGTGTTCGCGCTGCTGCTCTCCCTGATGCTCACGGGCATGCCGATCTCGATCGCGCTGGGTCTCACCGTGCTCAGCTTCATGTTCACGCTGACCGATGTGCGAACGGAATCGGTGGCACTGAAGCTGTTCACGGGCATCGAGAATTTCGAGATCATGGCGATCCCGTTCTTCATCCTCGCCGGCAACTTCCTGACCCATGGCGGCGTGGCGCGGCGGATGATCACCTTCGCCACCTCGCTGGTCGGCCATTGGTACGGCGGTCTCGCTTTGTCGGGCGTGGTGGCCTGCGCACTGTTCGCGGCGATCTCCGGCTCCTCGCCGGCGACCGTGGTGGCGATCGGCTCGGTGATCCTGCCGGCGATGGTCGCGCAAGGCTTCCCGAAGCGGTTCGGCGCGGGCGTGATCACGACGTCGGGCTCGCTCGGAATCCTCATTCCGCCGTCGATCCCGATGGTGCTCTACGCCGTCTCCACCAACAGCTCGGTGGGCAAGCTGTTCATCGCCGGCATCGTGCCGGGGTTTGTGCTCGCTTCGCTGCTTGGCGCCACGACGTTCTATCGGGCCTGGCGCAACGACTATCCGAGGATGCGGAAAGCCACCTTCGTCGAGCGTCTCGACGCCTTCCGCAAGTCGATCTGGGGCATCCTGCTGATCGTGATCGTGATCGGCGGCATCTACAGCGGCCTGTTCACGCCGACCGAAGCCGCCGCCGTCAGCGCGGTCTATGCCTTCATCGTCGCGGTGTTCATCTACAAGGATTTGAAGCTGCGCGACGTGCCGCGGGTGCTGCTGTCATCGGCGAATTTGTCGGCGATGCTGCTCTACATCATCACCAACGCCGTGCTGTTCTCGTTCTTGATGACCTACGAGAATGTGCCGCAGGCGCTCGCGCAATGGATGATCGACCAGGGCCTGGGGTGGATCGGCTTCCTGCTGCTCGTCAACCTGCTGCTGCTGGTGGCAGGTAACGTGATGGAGCCGTCCTCGATCATCCTGATCATGGCGCCGATCCTGTTCCCGGTCGCGATCAAGCTCGGCATCGATCCCATTCATTTCGGGATCCTGATGACGGTCAACATGGAGGTCGGCCTGTGCCATCCGCCTGTCGGCCTCAATCTCTACGTCGCCTCGGGCATCGCCAAGATGGGAATTACCGAACTCACGGTCGCGGTGTGGCCGTGGCTGCTGACGATGCTGGGATTCCTCGTGGTGGTGACGTATTGGCCCGGCCTGTCGCTGTGGCTGCCGCGGCTGCTGGGGATGTAACTGCGCACACGGTGCCCCCTTTCTCCTTGTGGGAGGGGGGCCTGTGCGTCGCTTCATCCGGGCTACGCATGCTTCCGCCGGCAATGGCAATCATCCGCCAGATGCGGTTAGATGCCGCGCGACAAGCCGGGAGGATGCCAGCATGACAGAACGCAGCAGCGAGCCCAAGGACGCGACGCCTTCCGTCATCGCGCAGCAGAACGCGCTGCTGAACGCGCTGCCGTTTTCCGACACGCGGGATTTCGACGATGCCGCGCGCGGCTTCCTCGGCACGGTCGAGAACGCAGCGATCACGAACCCGCAAGGGCGGACGGTCTGGAGTCTCCAGCCTTACGGCTTCCTGTCCTCTGAACAGGCGCCGCCCACGGTCAATCCGAGCCTGTGGCGGCAGTCGCGTCTCAACATGCAGCACGGCCTGTTCGAGGTCGTGCCCGGCGTCTATCAGGTGCGCGGGCTCGACATCGCCAACATGACGCTGATCGAGGGCGACAGCGGTATCATCGTCGTGGACACCCTGACCTCGATCGAGGGCGCCCGTGCCGCGCTCGATCTCTATTTCAGGCATCGGGGCCTAAAGCCCGTTGCGGCCGTCATCTTCACGCACACGCACACCGACCATTGGGGCGGCGCGCGCGGCGTGCTGGAGGAGGATGCGCTGGCGAGTGACCGCGTGCCGATCATCGCGCCGAATCTGTTCATGGAGCATGCCGTTTCCGAGAACATCATTGCGGGGCCGGCGATGCTGCGCCGGGCGCAGTATCAGTTCGGCTCGCTGCTCGCCAAGGGCGCGCGGGGACAGGTCGATTGCGGGCTCGGCAAGTCGATGGCGGCAGGATCGGTCGCGCTGCTGCGGCCGACCGACCTGATCATGGCGACCGGCGATACGCGTGTGATTGATGGCGTCGCGTTCGAATTCCAGATGGCGCCGAACAGCGAGGCGCCGGCGGAGATGCATTTCTTCATCCCGCGCTACAAGGTTCTGAACCTCGCCGAGAACTGCACGCACAATTTTCACAATCTGCTGCCGTTCCGCGGCGCCGACGTGCGCGATGCGCTGGCCTGGTCGAAATATCTGGGTGAGGCCCTGCAATTGTGGGACGGCAAGGCGGAGGCGATGTGCGGCCAGCATCATTGGCCGGTATGGGGGCGCGAGCGCATCGGCACGATGATCCGGCAGCAGCGCGACCTCTACAAATTCGCGCATGACCAGACCATCCGCCTGATGAACCACGGCCTCAACGCCGCCGAGATCGCCGAGACCATCCGCTTGCCGAAGAGCCTGGAGGGAGCCTGGCACGGGCGCGGCTATTACGGCCACATCCGCCACAATGTGAAGGCGATCTACCAGAAATATCTCGGCTGGTACGACGCCAATCCGGTCAATCTCGATCCGCTGCCGCCGGTCGAGTCAGGCAGGAAGTATGTCGACTATATGGGCGGGGCGGACGCGGTCCTGGCGCGGGCGCGTACCGATTTCGACAAAGGCGAGTTTCGCTTCGTCGCCCAGGTGCTCGGCCATCTCGTCTTTGCCGAACCGGATAACACGGCGGCGCGCGATCTGCTTGCCGACACGCTGGAGCAGCTCGGCTACGCTGCCGAAAGCGCGACCTGGCGCAACGCCTATCTGTTCGGCGCGCAGGAATTGCGCCAGGGCATGCCGAAGGTGCCGGCGCGTCCGCCGATGCCACGCGAGACGCTGGCCGCGCTGCGCACCTCGCAGCTCTGGGACGTCCTGGGTATCCGCCTCAACGGCCCCAAGGCGGAGGGCAAGCACATCGTCTTGAACTGGCGCTTTTCCGATACCGGCGAAAGCTTCGTGCTGAATCTGGAGAATTGCGCGCTGACCTACACCGAGGGCGTGCAGGCTGAGGGGGCCGATGCCAGCTTCACGCTGGCTCGCGCAACGCTCGACGAGGTGATCGCCAAGCTGACGAGCTTTCCGGAAGCCGTCGCCGCCGGCAAGGTCCAGCTCGCGGGCAATCCGATGAAGCTTGCCGAGCTGATGGGGCTGATGGACGAGTTTCCAAGGATGTTCGAGATCGTCGAGCCGAAGCGGACGGTGGTGGTGTAGAGGGCTCGTGCCCCGGACGCAACGCAGTGCGCCCGGGACACGAGAGTAGCAAGTGCCTCAGCGCTACTCCGCGCTGCTCACCAGCTTGATCCGCGGCGCCTGTTTTTCGGCGAGGCTACGGTAGGCCGCGAGATAGTCGAGCGCCATGCGCCGCGCGGTGAAGCGCGTCTCGAACTGCTTGCGGATCGCGGCGCGGTCGAGTTGCCCGAGGCGGCCGACGACACCGGCGGCGCTGAGCACGTCCTCGACGATGAAGCCGGTCAGCCCGTCGTCGATGATTTCAGGCACCGAGCCGCGGTTGAAGGCGATGACCGGCGTTCCGCAGGCCATGGCTTCGATCATCACGAGACCAAACGGCTCCGGCCAGTCGATCGGCAGCAGAAGCCCGAGTGCGCCGCTCAGGAAATCCGACTTCTCGTGATCGCTGATCTCGCCGATGAACTCCACCAGCGGGTTGTTCTCGATCATCGGCCGGATCAGCTCGTCATAGTAATCCTGGTCGGCGCGATCGACCTTGGCCGCAATCTTCAGCGGAATGCCGCAATGGGTCGCGATCTTGATGGCGCGGTCGACGCCCTTCTCGGGCGCGATGCGGCCGAGCACGGCGAGATATTCCTGCTTCGCCGGCTTGGGTGTCAGCAGGTTCTCCGGAAGGCCATGATGAATCGTCGTCACCCAATTCGCCTGCGGCACCGGCCGCCGCTGTGCGTTGGAGATCGAGATGACGGGCATCTTGGAGAAGGTGTTGAAGACCGGCTGATGCTCCGGCAGATCGAGCCGGCCGTGCAGCGTGGTCAGGAACGGCGTCGGCTGCCGGTGGAACAACGACCAGGGATAATAGTCGAGATGGAAGTGGAGGAAGTCGAACTCCTCGTCGTCACATTTCTGCCGCACGCGCTCCAGCAGCACCATGTGCAACGCATTGGGATCGCGCACGGAACCGTCGAGACGAAGGGCCTTCGGCCACAGCGCATCCAGCTTGGCTGAGGTCTGGGAATCGCCGCTGGCGAACAGCGTCACGTCGTGCCCAAGCGCTACCAACTCCTCCGTCAACCAATGCACCACCCGCTCGGTGCCGCCATACAGCTTGGGTGGAACAGCCTCCGTCAACGGAGCTACCTGCGCGATGCGCATCTCACCATCTCCTCTGCGATCATGAAAGTTGAAACCCCCGCCAGTACGGCACCGGCATGCCAGACAGGGGAACGTTCCCGCAGTTGCGAAGTTCCTCCCTGCGAACGTTACTTATTCGACACGTCCGCGGAGCGTCTCGATGCTGCCACGACATCTTCTCAGATCGTCTGCATCCGCATGTCGTGATCGCCCGGCCCGGGAACCGAGGCGAAGAGGTCGATGTTCAGTCGATCAGTAACAAACGAAAACCAAGCATAACGGGGCGATAGCCACATGGATCATCTTTCTGGATACGCGCGCAGACCATTTGCCTTTGTCTTGCGCTATCTTCGGATGCGAATGGCGTCGCATCTGGTGATCCTGACCGCGGTCGTTGCAGCGGTTGCCTGCTCCGTAGGCACGCAATACGGGGTCAAATCCCTGGTCGACGCCTTGTCTGCTGGCCCGTCGCAGGACGGTGGCGTATGGCTGGCATTCATTTTACTCATGTCGCTGATCGCCGCCGACAATTTCCTGTGGCGGATTGCGAGTTGGACGGCGAGCTTCACCTTCGTTCGGGTCACGGGTGATTTACGCCGTGACATATTTCGTCATCTGACCGGGCACGCGCCGAGCTACTTCTCCGATCGCATGCCCGGCATGCTGACGAGCCGCATCACGGCGACGTCGAACGCGGTGTTCACGGTCGAGAACATGTTCGTCTGGAACGTGCTGCCGCCGTGCATTGCCACAGTTGCGGCAATCGCCTTGATTGGAACCGTCAGTCCTTACATGGCGCTCGGCCTGAGCGTGATCGCCGGCGGCATGGTCCTCGCGATGTTCCGCCTCGCCGCCGCCGGCAAACCGCTGCATGACGACTTCGCCGACAAGGCCGCCGCGGTCGACGGCGAGATGATCGACGTCATCAGCAACATGCCGCTGGTCCGCGCCTTCTGCGGCATCGGCCATGAGCATGAGCGGTTCGACGCGACCGTGAACCGCGAACTGACGGCGCGGAGCCGTAGCCTGCGATACCTCGAGAAGCTACGGCTGCTGCATGCCGCAGTGACTGTGGTTCTGACGATCGCATTGATGGCCTGGGCCATCACGCTCTGGCAGAAGAGCGAGGCGACCACCGGTGACGTCGTGTTGGTTTGTACGCTCGGTATCTCCATCCTGAGCGCGACGCGCGATCTCGCGGTTGCGCTGGTCGATGTCACCCAGCACGTCGCGCGGCTGACCGAGGCGATCGCTACGCTGCTGGTGCCTCACGAATTGCGCGACCACCCCGAGGCGGAACCTCTCGTCAAGAGCGGCGCCGCGATTGCATACAACAACGTCACTTTCGGCTATCCCGGCGGCGACAAGATTTTCGAGCGCTTCAGCCTGCGGCTTCAGCCCGGCCAGCGGGTGGGCCTGGTCGGCCAGTCCGGCGGCGGCAAGTCGACGCTGTTCACGCTGCTGCAGCGCTTCTACGATACCGACGAGGGCAGCATCACCATCGACGGCCAGGACATCTCCAAGGTCACGCAGCAGAGCCTGCGCGAGGCGATCTCCGTCGTGCCGCAGGACATCTCGCTGTTCCATCGCTCGATCCGCGAGAACATCCGCTACGGCCGGCCGAACGCCACCGACGACGAGGTGCTGCGGGCGGCGATCGCGGCGCGCTGCGATTTCATCGACAGCCTGCCCGAAGGCCTCGACACCATGGTCGGCGACCGCGGCGTCAAGATGTCCGGCGGCCAGCGCCAGCGCATCGCGATCGCGCGCGCCTTCCTGAAGGACGCGCCGATCCTGCTGCTGGACGAGGCCACCGCGGCGCTCGACAGCGAATCCGAGGAGGCCATCCGTGAGGCGCTGTCGCGCCTGATGCGCGGCCGCACCGTGATCGCGATCGCGCACCGGCTGGCGACGCTGCGCAATTTCGATCGCGTGGTCGTGCTGAGAAATGGTAAGATCATCGAAGACGGATCGCCCGAGCGCCTCATGCAGGGTCACGGACCCTATCGTGAACTGGTCACGCAGGAAATGAGCCGGCTCGCGCAAGCCGCCGCGTAAAGCCAACAGTCGCGTTCTCGAGTCGGTCGCGTTTCAAAACAAGCGCAGGGGAGCAGTTCATGTCGGCTGAAGCCGTAACCCAACTCGTCTCCGTGACGCGAACCCCGGAACAGGTCGCGGAGCAGCCCTTCTATATTCCGATGACCGGGCCGTCGGCCCGGCCGCGGCGGTCCCTCAAGCACGACGACATGTTCATCGTGCTCGACAGCCATGGCGACATCGGCGCGTCGGCCGGCGGACCGGACGGCCTGTTTCACTACGACACGCGCTACCTGGCGCGGCTGGAACTGGTGCTCGACGATCTCCAGCCGCTGCTGCTCGGCTCGAACCTGCGCGACGACAATTCGGCGCTGACCGTCGATCTGACCAATCCGGACATCTACCGTCAGGGCCGCCTGGCGTTTCAGAAGGATCTGCTGCACATCGTGCGCACGATCTTCCTCTGGCGCGGCACGGCCTATCAGCGCATCGGCGTGCAGAACCACGGTGACGGGCGGGCCAGCTTCGAACTGACGCTGCTGTTCGACAACGATTTCGCCGATCTGTTCGAGGTCCGCGGCGAGCGCAGGCCGCGCCGCGGGACCGGCACGAGCAGACTGCTCGGGCCGACCGACGTGCTGTTCGAATATCGCGGTCTGGATGACGCCGAGCGCACCACGGGGCTGCATTTCGACCCGCGTCCAACGCGGCTGTCGGTGAACGCGGCGACCTGGCAGCTCGAACTGGACCCTCACGAATCGAAATCGCTGTTCGTAGCCGTATCCTGCAACCGGCCGGTCGCGGAGAAGCCCGCGCGCTTTTTCAGGGGCTTGCTCGCCCACCGCCGCGAGATGCGCCAGTCCACGATGGGCGCCGCCAGCATCGAAACCTCCAACAACATCTTCAACGAGGTGCTGTGCCAGGCCATGGCCGACCTCAACATGCTGATGACGGAGACGCCGCAGGGGCGTTATCCCTATGCCGGCATTCCCTGGTACTCCACGACGTTCGGCCGCGACGGCCTGATCACCGCGCTGCAGATGCTGTGGGTCGATCCGCGCGTCGCCAAGGGCGTCCTGCGCCGGCTCGCGCATTTCCAGGCCAAGGTGGTCGATCCGCTTGCCGATGCCGCGCCCGGCAAGATCCTGCACGAGATGCGCGGCGGAGAGATGGCGGCGCTGCGAGAGGTGCCGTTCGCGCAATATTACGGCAGCGTCGATTCGACCGCGCTGTTCGTCCTGCTGGCCGGGAGCTATTTCGAACGGACCGGCGACGAGAAGACCTTGATCGAGCTATGGCCGGCGATCGAGGCGGGGCTGGCCTGGATCGACGGTCCCGGCGATCCTGACAAGGACGGCTTCGTCGAATACCAGCGCGCCACCGAGAAAGGACTGGCCAACCAGGGCTGGAAGGATTCGTATGATGCCATCTTCCATGCCGACGGCCAGCTCGCGGAAGGCAATATCGCGCTCGCCGAAGTCCAGGGCTACGTCTACGCCGCCAAGCAGCTCGCCGCGCGTTGCGCCTTGCGGCTCGGCAAGCCGGACCGTGCGCGCAAGCTCGAGGCCGACGCCAGAGCGCTGGCCGAACGCTTCGAGAAGGCATTCTGGTGCGAGGAGCTCGGCACTTATGCGCTCGCCCTCGACGGCAAGAAGCGGCCCTGCAAGGTGCGGACCTCGAACGCCGGTCAGGTGCTGTTCAGCGGCATGATCCGCGAGGACCGCGCCCGCCTCGTCGCCGCCGATCTGATGCGGCCGCATTTCTTCTCGGGTTGGGGCATCCGCACCGTCGCGCGGGGCGAAGCGCGCTACAACCCGATGTCCTACCATGACGGGTCGATCTGGCCGCACGACAACGCGCTGATCGCGCTCGGGCTCGCACGCTACGGCCTCAAGCACTCGGTGGCGCACGTCTTCAAGGGGCTGTTCGACGCGGCGACCTACATGGACCTGCGCCGTTTGCCCGAATTGTTCTGCGGCTTCCGGCGCGAGAAGCGGCGAGGGCCGACGCTCTATCCGGTCGCCTGCGCGCCGCAGGCCTGGGCCAGCGCGACGCCGTTCACGCTGCTGGAAGCGGCGCTCGGCATCGAGTTCGACGTGGTGCGCGGCGAGATTCGCCTGCGCAACCCGCATCTGCCGGCGTTCCTCAACGAGGTGATCCTGCGCGATCTGCGTCTGGGCGAGTCCAGCGTCGATCTTCGCGTCAGCCGCCATGGCGACGACGTGGCGCTGGAGGTGTTGCGCACCCGCGGCCAGATCCAGGTCTCGATCGTGCTGGCGCGCTAGCGGCGCGCATGGAGGGCGTCATGCGTGCGATCGGAATATTGGGCATAGCCATCGTTGCGAGCCTGGCGGGCGCGACCTCGCACGCTGCAGACGAGCCGCCCACAAGTCCGAGTGAGGCCAATGCGCCGGCGGCCCAGCCGCCGGCCTCGACCGTGCCGGTCACGCCGAAGGATGCCGCCCCGCCGCCGTCGGTGACCATCATCGGCGCGAGCGAGGCCCATGGCGTGCTCGGCCGCGACGTGCGCAGTGCGGCCGGCGAGGACATGGGCCGCATCGTCGACGTCATCGTCGATCGCACCGGCCATGTCCGCGCCGCGGCCATCGATTTCGGCGGGTTTCTCGGCGTCGGCAGCCGCAAGATCGTGGTGGACTGGAACGCGCTGCGCTTCGGCAAGATCGCCAACAAGAAGGACAGCATCACGCTGGAATTGACCAAGGCGCAGGTCGCGGCCGCGCCGGAATACAAGGAAGACACGCCGATCGTCGTGCTCGGTGCGTCCGGCAGCCTTCAACCGCTGCAAGCAATCCAGTGAGGTGCGGGGAGGGCTGACCGCCTGTGCTGTTGTCGAGGAAGCCGAACCATGCAGATCGCGAGGGCCGCGTTGAACAGGACGACGTCGCCGCGCCATCGGTCGCTGGCATCCCGGCGCCGTCGCGCCAGAGCCTGCGTGGCCTCGACTGGTTCATCTTCTTCCTCGCTGATGTGCAGACGGGATTCGGTCCGTTCATCGCGGTCTATCTGACCACCCAGAAATGGACCCAGGTCGAGATCGGTCTCGTGCTATCGATCGGCGGCATCGTCGCGTTGATCGGGCAGATGCCGGGCGGGGCGATCATCGATGCCGCGAAATCGGAGCGACTGGTTGCCGCCCTTGCGATCGCGACCATCGGCGCTTGCGCGCTGGCCTATGCCGCGATGCCGATCTTCCCCGTCGTGGTGGCCGCGGCCACCTTGCACGCGGCGGCGAGTTGCGTGCTGGGGCCGGCGATCGCGGCGATCAGCCTCGGTCTCGTCGGCCCCTTCGCGATCGGCGAGCGGCTCGGCCGCAATGCGCGCTTTGCCTCGCTCGGCAACGGCGTGGCGGCGGCCGTGATGGGCACCGCGGGCTATCTGTTGTCGAGCCGCTCGGTTTTCCTGGTGACCTTCCTGCTCGCGATTCCGACCCTGATCGCGCTTTCGCGCATCCGCGAGAACGAGGTCGACATCAGGCGCTGTCATGGCGAGATGCCGGCTGACGCAGCCGTGCGCGGCGACACCAACATCTGGCACCTGATCCGGCAGCGTCCGCTCATCATCTTCGCCCTCAGCGTGCTGCTGTTGCAACTCGCCAACGCCTCGATGATGCCGCTGATGGCAAGCGCCGTGACGGCGCGGTCCGCGCAATGGGCGACGGTGCTTGTCGCCTTTTGCATCGTCGTCCCGCAGGCGATCGTGGCGCTGCTGTCGCCAACCGTCGGCCGCAAGGCACAGGCATGGGGCCGGCGGCCTCTGCTTCTGATCGGCTTCGGCGCGCTGATGATTCGCGGCCTGCTGTTTGCGACCGTGCGCGATCCATATCTGCTGGTCGCCGTGCAGGTGTTCGACGGCATCACCGCGGCGGTGTTCGCGGTGATGATTCCGCTGATCGTGGCGGACGTCGCCTTCGGCAGCGGCCATTTCAACCTGGCCCAGGGCATCGTCGGCACCGCGACCGGCATCGGCGCGTCGCTAAGCACGGTGCTCGGCGGCTATGTCAGCGACAAGTTCGGCAACGCGACCGCCTTCATCGGGTTGTCCGGCGTTGCCGCGACGGGGCTGTTGCTGATTCTCTTCGTGATGCCGGAGACGCGACGCACGGCATGATCGCCGCCTCAAGAAAATGGCCGGCCGAAACGAGTTCGGCCGGCCAAGTTGTAGGGAGGAGGAAAGCTAGGATCAGGCGTCGAGATGTTGCAGGCGCTGACGGTTGCGCAGCACGATCTGGCGGGCGCCGGAGAAGCCCAGGATGCCCTGGGTGTGAAGCTGTGACAGCGCGCGCGACACGGTTTCGAGGGTGAGGCCGAGATAATCGCCGATGTCGCGGCGGCACATCGGCAGCGCCATCATGCCGGCAACGGCGAGGCGGCGGTCCATTTCGAGCAGGAAGGTGGCAACGCGCTCCATCGCGGTCTTGCGGCCCAGCAGCAGCATGTGGTCCTCGGCATGGCGCAGCTCGCCAGCCGTCATCGCCCAGAGCTTGCGGGCAACCTGGACGTCGGTGCCTGCAGCCTTCTCGAGGCTGGCGCGCTTCACGAGGCGCACGGTGGTGTCGATGATGGCTTCGGCAGCAAGGCGGTGGGCAGGACCGGATTCGAGGCCGAACACGTCGCCGGGAAGATGGAAGGCGCCGATCTGGCGGCGGCCGTCGGAAAGCAGCTTGTAGCTGCTCACTGCGCCGGAGACGACCTGGTAGACATATTCGGCCGGCTCGTCCTCGCCATAGATCTCCTCGTCCTTGCGGTAGGAGAATTCGGTCGCGACCAGACCGACATGGCCGGTGATGGCGCCGAACTGGTCGGTGACGGGATGGGCGGGAGCAGCCTTGCCGATAATCTGGGTGTTGATCGCCGGGGTGTTGATCGTCTGGGTCAGCATCTTCGCCATCTCCGTTGTGATGGCGCTTTGGTACGCGGTATCCGGCGCTTCGAAAATTTCGATCGATATCTTAAGGGTGTCGCCTTACGTAGAATCCCGTAGGTCAGGCGCGGGGATGGTCCTGGATGGCGTGGCGGATGCACTTGACCAGGTTTTCGTCGAGAAGCGGCTTCAAAACCACGTCTTTGATGCCCGCCATCGCAGCCCGGGCCGAGATGTTCTCGTCGGGATAGCCGGTGATCAGGATCACGGGCACCTGGCGGTCGGATTTGCGCAAGCGGCTGGCCAACTCGATGCCGTTGATGTCCGGCATCTTGTAGTCGATGACGTAACAGTCCGGTCCAGCCGCTCCGCCGATGTTGAGCAGCGCCGTGCCGCTCCTGAAGGTTCGCACGGCAAAGCCGTCGGTCTCCAACAGGAACCGCAGGGATCCCAGGACGGCGGCGTCATCGTCGACCACAAAGACGGTGAGTTGTGCGGGGGACGACGGCCGCACACGATGTGAGCTGACCTCGATCATGTTGTCTGGTTACCACCGCGCCGGGAAGGCGCCTTGACATGCCTCAATCGTTGAGCATGCCCGCGCGCATCGCCAGCCGGACCAGTTCCGAGAGACTGTTGGCCTGCATCTTGGTCATGACATTGGCCCGGTAGACCTCGATGGTGCGCGGGCTGATGTCGTATTCGCGGGCGATCAGCTTGTTGGAAAGGCCCGCAATCAGACCTTCCATGACCTGGCGTTCCCTGGGGCTCAAGGACGCGACGCGGGCGGCGATGTCCTGCGCGACGGCTTCGTTCTTGGCGGCAGGCTCGGCCTGGCGGATCGCCGATTCGATCATGGCGGTGAGGCGGTCGTCATCGAACGGCTTTTCCAGGAAGTCGACCGCCCCGAGCTTCATCGCCTCGACTGCGAGCGGCACGTCGCCATGACCGGTCATGATCAGGATCGGGAATGCGCTTTGCTGCGCCTTCATCCGCTTGAGCAGCTCGATCCCGTCGAGGCCGGGCATGCGCACGTCGGAGACAACGCAGCCGAAGCCGAGACCGGGCAGGGCATCGAGAAAGGCGAGTGCGTCATCGAACAGCGTGACGCCGAAACCCGCGGAATCCAGCAGGAAATTCAGCGAATCGCGCATCGCTGCGTCGTCGTCGATGACGTAGACGTGTCCCTTGGTCGTCATGATCAGCTTTCGTCGGTTGCCGGCAAGGTGAAGCGGAATGTCGCTCCGCCCGCTGCGTTGCTCTCGGCCCACATGCGGCCGCCGTGAGCTTCGATGATCGAGCGGCTGATGGAGAGCCCCACGCCCATGCCGGTGTCTTTGGTGGTGAAGAAGGTCTGGAATAGATTTGGAATGACGTCGTCCCGGAAGCCGGAGCCGGTATCGGAGACTTCCACCTCGATCATGTCGTCGGCAACGCGGGTGTTGGCGACGACGAGCTCGCGGCGCGGCGACTGCGCCATCGCCTCCAGCGCGTTGCGGAACAAATTGACCAGCACCTGCTGGATCTGCACCCGGTCGGCGAGCACGAGATCGGCGTCGGGATCGAGGCTGAAGCGGAGCTGGACGTTCTGCTCGCGCGCGCCGGCGAGCCCGAGCGCGCCGGCCTCCTCGATCAGCTTGGACAGGCTCTCGACCCGCTTCTCCGACTCGCCGCGGGACACGAAGTCGCGCAGGCGCCGGATGATCTGGCCGGCGCGCAGGGCCTGCTCCGCCGCGCGATCCAGCGCGTTTTCGACCTTCGGCGTGTTGGGATCGCTGCTACCGGCGAGAAGGCGCCGCGACCCCTTCATGTAATTGCTGATCGCCGCCAGCGGCTGGTTGAGCTCGTGGGCGAGCGCAGAGGCCATTTCGCCCATCGCGGTCAGCCGGGAGACGTGGACGAGCTCGGATTGCAATTCCTGGAGCCGGGCCTGGGTCTGCTGATGCTCGGTGAGGTCGCGGACGAAGCCCGTGAAATAGGGCTCGCCGCCGGATTCCATCTCGCCGATCGACAGGTGCATCGGAAAAGTCGTACCGTCGCGGCGCTTGCCGGTCACGATGCGGCCGATGCCGATGATGTGCGGATCGCTCGTGGTGCGGTAACGGGCGATGTAGCTGTCGTGCCGGGTGCGATCGGGCTCCGGCATCAGGATGTTGACATTCTGGCCGATCGCCTCGTGCTCGGACCAGCCGAACAGGCGCTCCGCGGCCGTGCTGAAGAGCTGCATGATGCCATGGCCGTCGATCACGATCATGGCGTCAGGAATGGTATGGAGAATGGAGCGGAGGTGGGTCTCGCGCGTGCGGAGCGCCTCCTCGACCTGCTTTTCCTCGTCGATGTCGAGAAAGATGCCGGTGAGATGCCGGGCGGTCCCTGCGTCGTCCCTGATAACCCCGGCCCGGGCGCGGATCCACTGCCCGCTGCCGGAGGCGTTCGTGACCCTGAAGGACACGTCGAAGCTGCCGCCACGCTCGGAAACCCGCTTGATTGCGCTCTCGACCCGCTCTCTGTCCGTGGGTTGAAGCCGCGACAGGAAGAGGTCGTAGGTCGCCGGTCGATCCCGCTCGATGCCGAGCAAGGCCCTGGCGGTGTCGGACCAGTCCAATTCCCGTGTCGCGAGGTCGAGATCCCAGGTGCCGACGCCAAAGCCCTCGATCCGAACGCGAAAGCGTTCGCCCCGACCGTCGTCCTGCGAGTGCGTTACGCGGGTCGGCGACACATGATGCTCCTGTCCTGATGCGGCGGCCCCGGACGGGGTTACCGCTCGCCTAATGTCGCCCAAGGCCGGGCCGGAGGCAAGTTCTGTTGCCCGCCCGTTGACGGCAAGCCGGGCGTCGGCGGCCTCCTTGATCTATCTCATCTCCATGTGCGGAGGCAGGCGTAAGTTTCACCAAAGTCTTTGCACTGGAGAATTCCGATGACATACGCGACGGTGATGGTCAGCCTGGCGCTCGATCAGCCCAACGAAGCGCGTCTTCAGGTCGCCGGTGAGCTTGCCGAACGATTCGAGGCTGCCATCGTCGGGGTTGCCGCGGCGCAGTTTGCACCGCCGCTCTATTTCACCGACGGCGCCGAGGCGCAAGCGCTGATCGACGACGGCGAAGCTTCGGTCAAGGGTCGGCTGGCCGGCCTCGAGGCGCAATTCCGTGCGGCGACCAGGAATCGTGGCGGACATGCGGAGTGGCGCAGCGCCGTGGACTTTCCGGCGCGATTCGCCCTGGCGCAGGCGCGCTGCGCCGACATCGTCGTCAGCGGCGGGCAGAGCCCGGCCTTCTCCGACGCGTTCGCGCTCGCAAGTCCCAAGGATCTGGTGATGCAGGCCGGTCGCCCGCTTCTCGTCGTCCCCGATCGGGCCAACTGGCTCGATCTGCGCAGCGTGCTGGTGGCGTGGAAGGACACGCCGGAGGCGCGGCGGGCGGTGGCCGATGCGCTGCCGATGCTGCGCAAGGCGAGGGACGTCACCATCGCCACAATTCCGGAGCGCGACGACGACCGTTCGGTCGTGACGGCCGGCGTCACCGACGTGGCCGCCTGGCTCGCCCGCCACGGCGTCACCGCGACGGCGCGCATCTGCGAGGGCGCGCGGAACGAGACCGCCGCCGCGCAACTGGAGCAAGTCGCAGGCGACGTCGATGCCGGCCTGATCGTTGCGGGCGCTTATGGTCATTCGAGGTTTCGCGAACTGATCCTGGGAGGCGTCACCCAGTATCTGGTCACGCAGACCGCCCGCATCGTGCTGCTGTCGCACTGACGGCCGGCCGGAATCGAATCGAGGAGGACGCGCCGTGTACAAATTTCTTGAACAGACCGTCGACGGCTACATGACGCGCAACGTCAAGGCGGTGCAGCGCGACCGTGATCTGCTCGAGCTCAGCGAGATGTTCGAGACCGACGATTTCAACTCCTATCCGGTCGTGGACGACGGACAGGTGGTGGGAATCGTCACCAAATTCGACATCCTGAAGTGCTTCGCCTTCACGCCGAGCCAGATGCTGCCGCGCTATCACGACCTGATGAGCCGCAAGGTCGGCGACGTCATGACGCCCGAATTCATCTATGTCAGTCCCGACACGCGCCTGACGCGCGTGCTCCAGATCATGGTCGAACACCGCATCCGGAGCATCATCGTGCTCGACAGCGCGCAGAAGCTGGTCGGAATCATCGCCCGCGAGGACGTCATCGCAGCACTCAAGGCGACAGCGCAGGACTGACGGACCATCCCTGATCGAGATTCATCGTCGCCTCCGGGAATCTACGGAGGCGGCTTCCGTTCGCGTGTGTCACGCCGGGCCGGCGTCCTCGTGCGCCGCGATCTTCGAGGGAACGGGCAAGATCGTCGACGGATCCGAAGAACTTAAGTGCTGCTCTTGATTGAAATCAATTCCCGGTGAGAGCGGATGTGGTTTCTGGCGCTGTGTTCTTTCAGAGAGAATCCGCATGAGCCAGCCCTCCATGTCCAAATCCATGACCATCGGTGAAAGCGGCCTGGCTGTCGTGTTCGCAGTCACCGCCTTCCTCTGCGTGATCGCCGCAGCCAAGGCGCTCGATGCGCCCTTCGCCTTCCATGCCGCGCTCAGCGCGGCGGCGAGCCTGGCCGCGGTGTTCGTCATCGTCAACCGCTACCTCGATCGCCCGGCGGCGCTGCCGCCGGAGGAGATCAACGGTCGCCCCAACTACAATATGGGTCCGATCAAGTTCTCCTCCTTCATGGCGATGTTCTGGGGCATTGCCGGCTTCCTGGTCGGCCTCATCATCGCCTCGCAGCTGGCCTGGCCCGCGCTGAACTTCGATCTGCCCTGGACCAGCTTCGGCCGCCTGCGGCCGCTGCACACCTCGGCCGTGATCTTCGCGTTCGGCGGCAACGTGCTGATCGCGACCTCCTTCTACGTGGTGCAGAAGTCCTGCCGCGCGCGGCTCGCCGGCGATCTCGCGCCGTGGTTCGTCGTGGTGGGCTACAATTTCTTCATTCTGATCGCCGGCACCGGCTATCTGCTCGGCGTCACCCAGTCGAAGGAATATGCCGAGCCGGAATGGTACGCCGATCTGTGGCTGACCATCGTCTGGGTCGCCTATCTGCTCGTCTTCCTTGCCACCATCATCAAGCGCAAGGAGCCGCACATCTTCGTCGCGAACTGGTTCTATCTCGCCTTCATCGTGACGATCGCGGTCCTGCATCTCGGCAACAATCCGGCACTTCCCGTCTCGGTGTTCGGCTCGAAGTCCTACGTCGCCTGGGGCGGCATCCAGGACGCCATGTTCCAGTGGTGGTACGGCCACAACGCGGTCGGCTTCTTCCTGACCGCCGGCTTCCTCGCCATCATGTACTACTTCATCCCCAAGCGTGCGGAGCGGCCGATCTATTCCTACCGGCTGTCGATCATCCACTTCTGGGCGCTGATCTTCCTCTACATCTGGGCAGGGCCCCACCATCTGCACTACACGGCGCTGCCGGACTGGACGCAGACGCTGGGCATGACCTTCTCGATCATGCTGTGGATGCCCTCCTGGGGCGGCATGATCAACGGCCTGATGACGCTGTCGGGTGCCTGGGACAAGCTGCGCACCGACCCCGTGCTGCGCATGCTGGTGGTCTCCGTCGCCTTCTACGGCATGTCGACCTTCGAAGGCCCGATGATGTCGATCAAGGTGGTCAACTCGCTCAGCCACTACACCGACTGGACCATCGGCCACGTGCACTCCGGCGCGCTCGGCTGGGTCGGCTTCGTCTCCTTCGGCGCGCTGTACTGCCTGGTGCCGTGGGCGTGGAATCGCAAGGGCCTCTACAGCCTGAAGCTCGTCAACTGGCACTTCTGGGTCGCGACCCTCGGCATCGTCCTCTACATCTCGGCGATGTGGGTGTCCGGCATCCTCCAGGGCCTGATGTGGCGTGCCTACACCTCGCTCGGCTTCCTCGAATATTCCTTCATCGAGACCGTCGAGGCGATGCATCCCTTCTACATCATCCGCGCCGCCGGCGGTGGGCTGTTCCTGATCGGCGCGCTGATCATGGCCTACAATCTCTGGATGACCGTGCGCGTCGGCGAACAGGAAGTTCAGATGCCCGTCGCTCTTCAGCCGGCGGAATGAGGAGCTAAAGCAATGTCGTTCTGGACACGCCACCAAGTCTTCGAAAAGAACTCGATCGTCCTGATCGTCGGCATCCTGCTGGTGATCGCGATCGGCGGTCTCGTCGAGATCACCCCGTTGTTCTACCTCAAGAGCACGATCGAGAAGGTCGACGGGGTCAGGCCTTACACGCCGCTGGAGCTGGCGGGGCGCAACGTCTACGTCCGCGAGGGCTGCTATCTCTGCCATTCGCAGATGGTCCGCCCCCTGCGCGACGAGGTCGAGCGCTACGGCCACTTCTCGCTCGCCGCCGAGAGCATGTACGACCACCCGTTCCAGTGGGGCTCCAAGCGCACCGGCCCGGATCTTGCCCGCGTCGGCGCCAAATACTCCGACGACTGGCACGTCACCCATCTGACCAACCCGCGCGCGATCGTGCCGCAGTCGGTGATGCCCGGCTACCCGTTCCTCAGCAAGACCGAGGTCGACCCGGATGCGATCGCCGGAGACATGCGCACGCTGAGGGTCGTCGGCGTGCCCTATAGCGACGAGCAGATCGCCAATGCCGCCGCCGATATGAAGGCCCAGGCCGATCCGGAGAACGCCGGCGCCGACGCCTTCAACAAGCGCTACGCCAAGGCCGTCGTGCGCAATTTCGACGGCAAGACCGGCACGCCGACCGAGATGGACGCGCTGATCGCGTACCTGCAGATGCTCGGCACGCTGGTCGACTTCAAGATCTACAACGAGAAAGCCAATCTACGCTGAGAAGGCACGTACGATGAAAGCTATCCTGTCAGTCCACAATCTAGCGTCCGAGCTCGTGACGACGATCTGGACGCCGGTGTTCGTCGCGATCTTTCTCGCGATCATCGCCTACGCATTTTGGCCCCGTAACAAGGCTGCTTTCGATGAAGCAGCACACCTGCCGTTGCGGGAGGAGTGAGAGACCATGACCGATCATCATAGCGACATCGATTCCGTCTCCGGCAAGTCCACGACCGGGCACGAGTGGGACGGCATCAAGGAGCTCAACACGCCGCTGCCGCGCTGGTGGGTGATCTGCTTCTACCTCACCATCGTCTGGTCGATCGGCTACTGGGTCGTCTATCCGGCCTGGCCGCTCGTCTCCAGCAACACCACGGGCATGTTCGGCTATTCCTCGCGCGCCGACGTCGCGGTCGAGCTCGCCAATCTCGAGAAGATCCGCGGTGACAAGATGACGGCGCTGGGAGCGGCCTCGCTCGCCGACATCGAGAAGGACCCGGCCTTGCTGGCGCTCGCCCGCGCCAAGGGCAAGACCGTGTTCGGCGACAATTGCGCGCCCTGCCACGGCTCCGGCGCCGCTGGCGCCAAGGGCTATCCGAACCTGAACGACGACGACTGGCTGTGGGGCGGCACGCTCGACCAGATCATGCAGACCATCCAGTTCGGCGCACGCTCCGGTCATGCCAAGACGCATGAGGGCCAGATGCTCGCCTTCGGCAAGGACGGCGTGCTGAAGGGTGACGAGATCGTCACGGTCGCCAATTACGTGCGGTCGCTGTCGGGCCTGTCGACCCGCCAGGGCTTCGATAAAGCCAAGGGTGAGAAGATCTTCGCGGAAAACTGCGTCGCCTGCCACGGCGACGGCGGCAAGGGCAACCAGGAGATGGGCGCGCCGAACCTGACCGACAAGATCTGGCTCTACGGCTCCGACGAGGCGAGCCTGATCGAGACCATCAGCCAGGGCCGTGCCGGCGTGATGCCGGCCTGGGAAGGGCGGCTCGATCCCGCCACCATCAAGGCGATGGCGGTCTACGTCCACTCGCTCGGCGGTGGAAAATAGCGGATCCGCGGCTCGAACGGTTCAGGCGGGGGTGAACAAAAGTGCCCCCGTTTGAGCTGGATCAACTGATGCGGCGGTGTCGGGTCTAGGTTCAATCGCACCTCTTTCAGAAGTTCCAAGCGATGAACAAGACCGTCAACCCGAACGAGCTCAAGCCTGTGGACGACAACGGACCGCTCTACGCGGCCCGCAAGAAGGTCTATCCACAGAGCGTCTCCGGCACCTTCCGCCGGATCAAATGGGGCCTGATGGCGATCTGCCTCGGCGTCTATTATTTCCTGCCGTTCGTGCGCTGGAACCGCGGCCTCGGCGCCCCCAGCCAGGCGGTGCTGATCGATCTTCCCAACAGCCGCTTCTACTTCTTCTTCATCGAGCTGTGGCCGCAGGAGGTCTACTACTTCACCGGCCTGTTGATCGTGGCCGCGGTGGCGCTGTTCCTGATGAATTCGGTCGGCGGCCGCATCTGGTGCGGCTATCTCTGTCCGCAGACGGTATGGACCGACCTGTTCTACGCGGTCGAACGTCTGATCGAAGGTGACCGGCGCGAGCGGATGAAGAAGGACAAATCGTCCGACCCGCTGAAGCTCGAGCGCATCTCCGAGATCGTGCTCAAGCATTCGATCTGGCTCATGATCGCCTGGTGGACCGGCGGCGCCTGGGTGCTCTACTTCAATGACGCGCCGACCCTGGTGAAGGAGCTCGTCACCTTCCAGGGGCCGATGATCGCCTATATCTGGATCGGCATCCTCACTGCGACGACCTACATCCTCGCCGGCTACATGCGCGAGCAGGTCTGCACCTATATGTGCCCGTGGCCGCGCATTCAGGCCGCGCTCACCGACGAATGGGCGCTCAACGTCACCTACCGCTACGACCGTGGCGAGAAGCGCACCTCGGTCAAGAAGGCTGCCGAGCTGCGCGCGCTCGGCGAACAGGTCGGCGATTGCGTCGATTGCTACCAATGCGTCGCGGTCTGCCCGACCGGCATCGACATCCGCAACGGACCGCAGATGGAGTGCATCCAGTGCGGCCTGTGCATCGATGCCTGCGACAACGTGATGGCCAAGATCGGCCGGCCGAAGCGGCTGATCGGCTACGACAACGACATCAACATCCATCGCCGCCAGGAAGGCAAGGCGCCGATCTACCGGATCGTCCGGGCCCGCACCATCGTCTACAGCGCGATCATCGCGGCGATCGGCGGCTTCATGGTCTATACGCTGGCGACCCGCAGCCTGCTCGACGTCAACGTGCTGCATGATCGCAATCCGGTCGCGGTCAAGCTCAGCGACGGCTCGATCCGCAACGCCTACACGGTGCGGCTGTTGAACAAGAGCGGCTACGATCGTGCGATCGCCATCGACGTCGAGGGGCCGGTCAATCCCACCATGCACGTCGTCGGCGTCGATTCGGTGACGCCGGACCGCCCGATCATCGTGATCCCGCGCGACTCCACCAGCGAGCTGCGGCTGCTCGTCACCGCACCGGCTGAAAACAACCCGGAGAAGTCAATTCCGGTTCGCTTCCACGTCATGGATATCGGCCTCGGCGTCGCCGCGAGCGCCACCGACAATTTCGTCGCGCCGTAAGTTCAGGAGACCGTCATGTCATCCAAGCCACTGACCGGAACCAAGGTCTTCCTGATGCTGGTCGCTTTCTTCGGCCTCGTGATCGGCGTCAACGTCACCATGATGAAGCTGGCGATCGCGACGCTGCCCGGCACCGACGTCGACAGCCCCTATGCCGCCGGCCTGACCTACGAGCGCGAGATCTCGGCGGCGCACGACCAGGCTTCGCGCAAATGGAAGGTCAACGCCCATATCGAGCGCCGCAACGACGGCGGCGCAATGGTCCAGGTCGAGGCGCGCGATGCCGGCGGCCAGCCGATTTCCGGGCTGAAATTCGGCGGACGCCTGGAACGGCCGACCGACAAGCGCGCCGATCTCGCCGTCGAGCTCACCGAGGCCGGCATCGGCCTTTATCGCGGCGATGCCGCGTCCGTCGCGCCGGGCCAATGGGACCTGGTGATCGAGGGAGAGGCGCGAGGGACGCGCGTGTTCATGTCGCGCAATCGCGTGATCCTGAACTGAAGGATTTTGTCATGCAGGTCACGCGCGATTTCTCTCACTATGTTCGCGATGCGGGCGAGGGGGTCCAGCATATCGATCTCGCGGTCGAGGGCGTTCACTGCGCCGGCTGCATGGCCAAGATCGAGCGCGGCCTGTCCGCCATCCCCGACGTCACGCTGGCGCGCGTCAACCTCACCGACCGCCGCGTCGCGCTGGAATGGAAGGCGGGCACGCTCGACCCCGGCCGCTTCATCGACCGGCTCGAGGAGCTCGGCTACAAGGCCTATCCGTTCGAGACCGAGAGCGCGGAGGTGGCGGAGGTTGCCGAATCGCGCTTCCTGCTGCGCTGCCTCGGCGTCGCCGCCTTCGCCACCATGAACGTGATGATGCTGTCGATCCCGGTGTGGTCGGGCAACGTCTCGGACATGCTGCCCGAGCAGCGCGACTTCTTCCACTGGCTCTCGGCGCTGATCGCGCTGCCGGCGGCGGCCTATGCCGGCCAGCCGTTCTTCCGGTCGGCCTGGCGCGCGCTGTCGGCGAAGACGACCAACATGGACGTGCCGATCTCGATCGGCGTGATCCTGGCGCTCGGCATGTCCGTGGTCGAGACCATCCACCACGCCGAGCACGCCTATTTCGATGCGGCGATCATGCTGCTGACCTTCCTCCTGGTCGGCCGCTTCCTCGACCAGAACATGCGGCGGCGGACCCGCGCGGTCGCCGGCAATCTCGCGGCGCTGAAGGCGGAGACGGCCGCGAAGTTCATAGGTCCCGACGAGATCTCCCAGGTGCCGGTCGCCGCGATCCATCCCGGCGACATCGTGCTGCTCAGGCCCGGCGAGCGCTGCGCGGTCGACGGCACCGTGATCGAGGGCCGCTCCGAAATCGACCAGAGCCTGATCACCGGCGAGACGCTCTATGTCACGGCCGAGCATGGCACGCCTGTCTATGCGGGATCGATGAACATCTCCGGCACGCTGCGGGTGCGGGTCTCGGCCGCGTCCGAGGCGACGCTGCTCGCCGAGATCACGCGGCTGCTCGACAACGCGCTGCAGGCGCGCTCGCGCTACATGCGGCTCGCCGACCGCGCCTCGCGGCTGTACGCGCCGGTGGTGCATGCGACCGCGCTTCTGACCATCCTCGGCTGGGTCGTTGCAGGCGCGTCCTGGCATGATGCGATCGTGACCGGCGTTGCCGTGCTGATCATCACCTGTCCCTGTGCGCTGGGCCTTGCCATTCCGACCGTGCAGACCATCGCCTCCGGCGCGATGTTCAAGTCCGGCGTGCTGCTCAATTCCGGCGATGCGATCGAGCGGCTGGCCGAGGCCGACCACGTCATCTTCGACAAGACCGGCACGCTGACGCTGCCCGATCTCGAAGTGATGAATGCCGCCGACATTCCCACTGACATCTTCGAACTCGCTGGCCGGCTTGCGCTGTCGAGCCATCATCCGGTCGCCGCCGCCGTGGCGCAGGCCGCCGGCGCCAAGTCGCCTGTGGTCGGTGCGGTCGAAGAGGCCGGGCAGGGCGTCCATGCGACCGTAGACGGCATCGAGCTTCGGCTTGGCCGCCCCTCCTTCTGCGGCGCTGAAGCGCTGGTCGGCAGCGCCATGGTCGATCCCGAAGCCTCCATCGTCGCGTTCAGCAAGGGCAACGAAAGGTTCATCCTCTCGGTTCGCCAGGGCCTTCGCCCGGATGCGCAGGCCGTGATTGCAGCGCTGAAGGCGCGCAACATCGGCATCGAGATCCTCTCCGGCGACCGCGAGCCGGCGGTGAAGGCGGCGGCGCATGCGCTTGCAATCCCCGAATGGCGCGCCGGCGTGACGCCAGCAGACAAGATCGCGCGGATCGAGGAATTGAAGCAGCGCGGCGCCAAGGTGCTGATGGTCGGCGACGGCATGAACGATGCGCCCTCGCTCGCGGCGGCCCATGTCTCGATGTCCCCGATTTCGGCCGCGCATCTGAGCCAGGCCACCGCCGATCTCGTCTTCCTCGGCCGGCCGTTGGCTCCGGTGGTCGCCGCAATCGACGCCTCGCGCAAAGCGCTGCATTTGATGCGGCAGAATCTCTGGCTTGCGATCGGCTACAATGTCCTCGCCGTGCCGGTTGCGGTCAGCGGTGTCGTGACGCCCCTGATTGCGGCGGCGGCGATGAGCGGATCCTCGATCCTGGTCATGCTGAATTCGCTGCGCGCTCGCAGCGCCTCGCGGGAGATCGTGTGATGGAGATCCTGGTTATCCTGGTCCCGCTGGCCTTGATGCTCGGCGGTGCCGGCCTCGTCGCCTTCCTGTGGTCGCTCCGGAGCGGCCAGTACGACGATCTCGACGGGGCCGCCTGGCGCGCCATCGCCGACGACGAGCCGCCGCAGGAAGCCCCGGCCAAGCGCTAGCGCTTCAGGGCGAAAGTGAGCAGGGCTGCGACCCCCAGGGCCATGCCGATTCCGGCCACACATGCGTGCCAGCCGAAGGCGTCGAACAGGCGTCCGAGCACGGCCGTACCGATCAGCCCGCCGCTGAAATAACACGCAAGATAGGTCCCGCTGGCGATGCCGCGGTTGTCGGCGGCCGCCTGTCCGACCAACCCCGTCGTTGCTGCCTGCGCGAAGAATGTGCCGACGCCGACCAGCACCATACCAGTGAGGACTTCGCGCAGATGCGGCATCAGCATCAAGGGCAGGCCCAGCCCGGCAATGGCGAGGGCGCCCCAGATGGTCGGACGCGTTCCGAGCTTGGACGCCACCCTGCCGGCCAGAAGCGTCGTGACGACCGACGGCAGGAAGACGAAATAGACCAGGCCCAGATCCATCATCCCCAGCGCCAGCGGCGGCCGCACCAGCACGAAATTCACGAAGGTGAAGGTGCCGATGAAGGCGAACAGGATGCAGAAGCCGATGCCGAAGGCAGCGCGCAGCCGCGGATTGCGCCAATGCGCAATGGTTGCTTTAAGCGGCGAAGCCGCCGCCGGCATCATCGCATGCATCGGCTGCACGCGTCCGATCGTGAAATAGACCAACACCGCGCCGGACAGATTGAGTGCTGCGAACAGATAGAAGTTCCAGGCGAGACCGAGACTGTCTGCAACCGCCGCCGAAATCAGCCGACCAACGAGATTGCTCGCAACGTTCCCCGTGATGTAGGCCGCAAAAGCGCCGCCGGCGTCCATCGCGCTGCATTGCTCGCCGAGATAGGCGAGGGTGAGCGCGAAGGCTGACGCCATGCAAAGGCCCTGTGCGACCCGCAGGGCGGTGAAGACGGCAAGATTCGGCGCCGAGGCCAGCAGGCTGGTCGGGATCGCCAGCAGCGCCAGGCTGAGCAGGATGCCGCTGCGACGGTCGATGTGCGGGCTGAAAAGGCCGACCACGAGGCTGGCCGTGGCCATGCCGAAGGTGCTGGCGTTGACGGCAAAGCCCATCGCCGCCGGCGTGACGCCGTAGTGCCGCGTCAGCGAGGGCAGGATTGCCTGCGTCGCGAAGAGGTCGACGACGGTCAGGAACGCGGTGAGGCCGATGACGAGCGAGCGCAGCGCCAGACCCGGCGCGTGCGTCTCCATTGTCGGTGTGGCCGGTTTGATCAGTGCGGAAAGATCGGTCATGTCGGTCGTCCTGTAGGGATGCGGCGCCCGGGGTGGGGAAGTCCCGGGCGCCACATCTCGTAACGAGCGCGCTGGGGCTGGGGGCGCTCGTTACATGTGGTGGTCGTTGGGATCCTTGCGGACGTCGCCGACATAGAGAATGACGGTGTCCTTGCCGAGGTTCTTCCACCAATGCGAGGTGCCGTGGACTTCGGGACGGATGTCGCCGGCCTTGTGCACGATCGGATCGACGCAGTTCGAGGCGTATTCGACGATCTCGCCCTGCTGCACGAAGATCAACGCGGGACGGTCGTCATGGCTGTGCCAGGGCACGATGCCGCCAGGCGCGATGGTCAGCTTGCGGAAACGCAGCTCGCGGCCCTCGATATGGGCGGGCTGCTTGCCGAGGTCGATGGCTCCCAGCGTCACATCGGTGACGCCGACCGGCTTGTAGTCGACCATCTGCTGGGCGTTCGGCTTGACCTTGTCGGCGGGGCATTCGCCCGCGGCGGCCGGCTGCGACACGAATGTCAGTGCGCCGACGAGGGCAAGGCCGGACCAGGCCTGGCGCGACAATCCGGGATGCTTGGACATGAGAAGTCTCCTGTGTTGACCGCAACCACGCTGGTTGCCGGCTATGACGGGAGCTTCATCGAGATCGTCTCCATCCTGAAATGCCGGCTCGCTCTCGATGCGATAGCGCGGTGCTATGTTGATGCGCGGCGGCTATCGATCCGATTGGGCAATTGCATTTCCGCTTTCGCGTCATTCGGCGTCCGATGACAGGGCGCCCGATTGGCGGGCGTTCACGTCAATCCGGAGGAGCACCCCCATGCCGAAATTGTCCAAGACCCTGATCGCCACCGCAGCGTTTGCCATTATCGCCACCTCGGCTTTCTCGGAGGCCGCCTGGGACTTCAAGGCCGGCATGGCCTATGTCTATGGCGGCCCGGGCAAGATGTCGGCGATGGCCATGGCCCCGGCCGAGAAGAACCACGAGGCGATGATGAAGAACGCCAAGAAGGTGCCCGACAACACCGTCTTCTTCATGAGCAACGGATCGATGTACTATACTTCGGGGCGGCTCGATCCGACCGGCAATTTCTACGTGAACTGAACGGGTCCTGGTATCGCGGCCGCCCCTTGCGGGCGGCCGAACCGGGAAACTAATATTCACCGAATGCAATGCCGGAGCAGAAGATGACGTCTCTCTCGCCAGCCGATGCCGAACAGCTCAGGCTTGCCTTCCAGCGCTGTCGCGACATGGACGGCACGCTGAACGAGCAGCTCCGCGCCTATGCTGATGCCAGCCGCGCGGTCTTTCCGGCCTATGGCGAGGCCGTCGACCGGTTGGTGGCGAGATTGGGCGGTAACGGCGGCGGCGAGACCGCGCCGCGTCCGGGCGATGCGATGCCGCCGTTCATGCTGCCCGACGAGGGCGGCCATCTCGTCACGCTGCCTGCGCTGCTGGAGCGCGGTCCGCTCGCCGTGATGTTCTTCCGCGGCCACTGGTGTCCCTATTGCCGGCTCAATGTCCGCGCCGTGGTCCAGGCGCTCGATCGCATCAAGGCGATGGGGGCGCAGGTCGTCGCGGTCATGCCGGAGACGCAGGAATACACTCGGCAGCTCAAGGCCGAATCCGGCGCGCCGTTTCCGATCCTGACCGATCTGGACAACGGCTATGCGCTGTCGCTCAATCTCGCAATCTGGCTCGGCGCCGAGATCCAGGGCCTGTTGTCGTATCAGGACATGGCGAAATTCCACGGCAATGACGGCTGGTTGCTACCGATCCCGGCCGTGTTCGTGGTCGGCCGCGACGGGATCGTCAAAGCCCGCTTCGTCGACCCCGATTTCCGCAAGCGCATGGAGATCGATGATCTGCTCGAGGCGCTGGAGAGCGCGAGCAGGGGTTGAGGCCGCGCACACTCTTCCCCTCCCTGCTTGTGGGGGAGGGCGGCTCGCCGCGAAGCGGCGAGACGGGTGAGGGTTCTCTCCGCGCGTGAATCTTTTGCGTCGAATACGCGGACAGACCCTCATCCGGCGCTTCGCGCCACCTTCTTCCGCAAGGGGAGATGGGAAAAAGCCGTCCCTATTATCCCGCAATCTCGCGCCAGTCGGCGCCGCGCAGCATGCGCATCACGGCATTGGCGACCGCCGTGCGCTGCCGGCCGGCCACTCCGTAAAGGCTGACGGTGCGACGGGCGTCCAGTCCGGCGACAGTGGCGCGCGTCAGCGTTTCCGGCAAGGGGGAAGTGTGCGGCATCATGGCGACACCGATATCGGCCTCGACGAGCTCGATCAGGTCGCGCTCGCTCGAAATCTCGTGGCCATGCTCGATGCCGTGCTCGCGCAGGCTGGCGGAGATGCGGCGCGAATGCTCGCAGAACGTCCGGCTCAGCAATTGCTCCGAGCGCAGATCCTCCAGTTCGATGCTGCTGCGTCCGGCCAGCCGATGTCCGTCGCCAACGACGAGCTCGAAGCTCTCGGTGAACAGCGGCCAGGCGTCGAGCCGGTCCCAGGCCTCGTCGATCTCCGCGGCGATGCCGAGCTCGGCCTCGCCCTTCTTCAGGAATTCACCGACCTCGCGGCTCGTCCCGCGCAGGAAGCGCAGTTCGAGCCGGTTGAACTGTCGCCTGATCTCGTTGAGGTGCGGGATCAGCAATGCCAGATCAATCGAATGCGTCAGCGCGATGCGCAGCGCGCCGATCTCTCCGCTCCTGAACGAGGAGGCGAGCGAGCGCGCGCCGGCGGCGGCGTCGAAGCACTGCTTCAGGAGCGGATGCATGCGCTGGCCGAGCTCGGTCAGTTGCGCCGCCGGCCGCTCGCGGCGAAACAGGTCGCCGCCGAGCTCGGCCTCGAGCTGCTTGATCGCGCGCGTCAGCGAGGGCTGCGTGACGTTGCACTCCTCGGCCGCGCGCGTGAAGTTCAAAAGCTGCGCCACCGCGAGGAAATAGCGGACCTGGTGCATTTCCATGGATCGGCTCCCCAGCAAGATGGGCTCGAATCTAGCCGATCGGAACGGGAAATGACATCCCGCCCGCAATAGCGCGGACGTATGGAGTCGGAAGCCAGCCGGTATTTCCGTTTGGGCTGGCGATCCTCCAAGTATTGCGAAGGCTGGAAGCCAGTCATCGCCAACGGAGACCGTGTCATGAACATACCGCTGAAGCCGCAGACATCCCAACCTGCGCGCGCGCTCGCCGGCAGGGTCGCGCTGGTCACGGGCTCGACCAGTGGCATCGGTCTTGGCATCGCACGTGCCCTGGCGGCAGCCGGCGCCGATGTCGTGCTGAACGGTCTCGGTGTCGTCGCCGAGATCGGCCGGACACGGGAACAGATCGCCGCCGAGTTCGGCGTCAAGGCGAGCTACTCGCCGGCCGACATGACGAGACCGAAATCGATTGCCGAGATGATCGCGGCGACCATCGCCGAGTCCGGCCGGCTCGACATCCTCGTCAACAACGCCGGCATCCAGCATGTCGCGCCGCTCGAGCAGTTTCCGGTCGAGAAATGGGACCAGATCCTCGCGATCAACCTGACGTCGGCCTTCCACACCACGCGGCTCGCGCTGCCGGCGATGCGTCAGAACGGTTTTGGCCGGATCATCAACGTCGCCTCGGCTCACGGCCTGGTCGGCTCGCCGTTCAAGGCGGCCTATGTCGCTGCCAAGCACGGCATCGTCGGTCTGACGAAGGTCACGGCGCTGGAGACCGCGGAGGCGGGTATCACCTGCAATGCGGTCTGTCCCGGCTACGTCTATACGCCGCTGGTCGAAGCGCAGATCGACGGGCAGGCCAAGGCGCACGGCATCTCGCGCGATCAGGTGATCCGCGACGTGCTGCTCGCGCAGCAGCCGAACAAGCGCTTTGCCACGGTCGAGGAGCTCGGCGCGCTCACGGTGTTCCTGTCGACGGACGCCGCGGCTTCGATCACCGGCATCGCGCTTCCGGTCGACGGCGGCTGGACCGCGCACTAACATGAGCCGGCGCAACAAGCGGCCTTCCGCAGCGGCAGTGCAAGCTGATCAGGAGCGACACATGAATGGTACGCAGACGAACATCCAGCGCAAGGACCTGCCGGGGCAGGTGGTTCTCGTGCTTCAGGGCGGCGGCGCACTCGGCTCCTATCAGGCCGGGGCCTACCAGGCATTGCACGAAGCCGGCATCGAGCCGGACTGGATCATCGGCACCTCGATCGGCGCGATCAATGCGAGCCTCATTGCGGGCAACGCGCCCGAGCACCGGCTTGCGCGCCTGAAGGAGTTCTGGAAGCGGATGGAGCAGCAGCCGGTCTGGGATTGGCGCACCGCGTTTCCGGGCTTCAACGAGAAGCTGGCCTATTGGGCGACCGTGACCCACGGCATTCCAGGTTTCTTCCGCCCGAATCCACTGGCACATGCCGGCGATTCCTACCCGCTAGGTGCCGATCACGCGGGCTATTACTCGACCGCTCCGCTGGAGAAGACGCTGTGCGAGCTCGTCGATTTCGATCTCGCCAACCGCTGCACGCCGCGCCTGACGGTTGGCGCAGCTCATGTCGGCACGAGCGAGATGCGCTATTTCGACAGCCGAGACGGCGAACTGACGGTGAAGCATGTCATGGCTTCGGGCGCACTGCCGCCCGCTTTTCCCGCCGTGCGGATCGATGGCGAGCTCTATTGGGACGGCGGCATCCTCTCGAACACGCCAACCGAAGCGGTGTTCGACGACAACCCACGCAGGGACTCGCTGATCTTCTCCGTTCATCTGTGGAACCCGGTCGGGCCCGAACCCACCACGATGGCGGAGGTGCTGAACCGGCACAAGGACGTGCAATATTCCAGCCGGATCGCGAGCCAGATCGTCCGTCAGCAGCAGGCGCATCGCCTGCGCCATGTCATCAACCAGCTCGCGGCGCGGCTCCCCGAGAGCGAACGCAACGATCCTGCGGTGAGGGAGCTGACGAGCTACGGCTGTCCGACCCGCATGCATGTCGTGCGGCTGCTGGCGCCGCAGCTCGAGCGCGAGACCCATACCAAGGATATCGACTTCAGCCCGGCCGGGATCACGCGGCGCTGGCACGCCGGCTATGCTCACACGAAGTCGGTGCTGGCGCGCAAGCCCTGGATCGGCGAATTCGATCCGCTCGCCGGTGTGGTGCTGCACGAGCATACGGACGAGATGCCGATGGCGGCGGAATAGGGACGCGCCGCTCTTCATCGAATTGCCACAGGGCTTGCCGATCGTCGGTCATCCCACGCAGTCGAAGGGCGTGCAGATGGTGTCCGCGAACGATCTCGAGGCAACGCTCGATCAGGTCCGCGCTTGCGCAGCGGGGCCGGTGGCTGGTGTGTTCGGCCCTGACACGCTGACCTGGCGGATCGACCGCGAGGCCATCGTCTTTCTCGGCGCCGGCCGCGCGTTGTTGCTGCAGCTGGCCCACCCTTGGGTCGCTGCCGCCATCGCCGAGCATTCCAGCACGTTTGCCGATCCGATCGGCCGCTTCCATCGCACCTTCGACATCGTCTTTGCCATGGTGTTCGGCTCGCTCGACCGTGCCTTGCTGTCGGCCCGGCAATTGCACCGTCGTCACAGCATGATCGTCGGAGAGATGCCCGAGACCGTCGGCCCGTTCGCGGCAGGCTCGCGCTATTGTGCCAACGACATTCCGTCGCTGCGCTGGGTTCACGCGACGCTGGTGGAGTCCGCGCTGATGGCGCACGATTTGGTGCTGCCGTCATTCTCGGCGGAGGAGCGCGAGCGTTACTGGACGGAGAGCCGGCTGTTCGGTGCGTTGTTCGGATTGACCTCGGACGATCTGCCGGCGGACTGGTCGGGCTTTACCGCCTACACCGCGACGATGGCGCAGTCGGAGGCGCTGACCGTGAGCCCGGCGGCACGCGAGATCGCGACGCAAATCTTCAGCGGTGCGAGACCTTGGCTGCGGCCGCCGCGCTGGTACCGCGCGCTGACGGCGCGGATGTTGCCGGAGCCGATACGTGCAGGCTTTGGGTTTGAGCCGGACGCGCGCGACGAGAAGGCGGCCGACAATGCGCTGCGCAGGATCCGGCGCGTCTATCCGAAATTGCCGGCCAGGCTGCGCTACGTCGGGCCCTATCAGGAAGCGCAGGCGCGCTTGCGCGGCGAACCGCAGCCCGACTGGATGACGCGCTGTCTCAACCGCGCCTGGATCGGTCGGCCGCAGATGGACATGCGCGGGAAGGTGTGAAAGCCTGATCTCTCGTGTCCCGGACAAGCCACAACGCGCAAAGCGCGTTGCGGCGCAGAGCCGGGACCCATGATGCGCCGGAGTGGAGCGCAGACTCTCTCAACGCCGTCATTGCGAGGAGCCTACCTCACACCGACGCCAGCTTCCGGTACAGCGCGCTGTAGCTTCCCGCCGAGATGCTCCAGGAGAACGAACGTCCCATGGCGCTGCGGCGCATGGTGTCGAGTTGGTCTTGCGCCCTGAAAGCCGAGAAGGCCCGGCGGACGCCGCCGAGGAAGGAATCGCGCGAGGGTTTCGAGAACAGGAATCCGGTCTCGCCGTCGGTGATGGTCTCGGCGAGGCCGCCGGTCTGGTGCCCGATCGGCAGCGAGCCGAAGCGCTGGGCGTACATCTGGCTGAGGCCGCAAGGCTCGAAGCGCGACGGCATCAGGGTGAAATCGCTGCCCGCAAAGATGCGGCGGGCCTGAGCGTCGTTGAAGCCGATCACCACGCCGATGGCGTCGGGGCGGCGGCGATGCGCGTCGATCAGGGCCTGCTCGAGCGCCGGCTCGCCGGAGCCGGTGACCACGATCTGCCCGCCGGCATCGACGATCTCGTCGGCGGCCGACAGCACGAGGTCGATGCCCTTCTGGTGCACGAGGCGCGCGACGATGCCGAACATCGGGCCGCGCGAGACCGCAAGGCCGAATTGCTTGCGGACGTAATCCGCGTTGGCCCTCTTGCCGACCCAGTCACCGGCGCCGAACTGCTGGGCCAGCTGGGCACAGGAGCGCGGGTCCCAGCTCTCGTCGATGCCGTTGAGGATGCCGGTGAGCTCGGCCGCGTCTGAGCGCTGGCGGAGCAGGCCCTCCAGACCGCAGCCGAACTCGGCCGTGGTGATCTCCCGCGCGTAGGTGCCGCTCACGGTGGTGAGGTGCGAGGCGTAGACGAGGCCGGCCTTGAGGAAGGAGAGCTGGTCGTAGAACTCGATGCCGTCGATGTGGAAGGAGCTCTCCGGTGCGCCGATCCGCCGCAGCGCCTCCTTCGGGAAGAGGCCCTGATAGGCGAGGTTGTGAATCGTCAGGATCGACGGCAGCTTGGCGCCGCCCCAGGCGAGATAGGCCGGCACGAGCGAGGCCTGCCAGTCATTGGCATGGATCAGGTCTGCTGCCCAATTCTTGTCCAGCCTGCCCATGGCCAGCTCAGCGGCTGCCGAGGCAAAGCGCGCGAAGCGAATGTCGTTATCCGGCCAGTCGCGTCCGGACTCGTCGCCATAGGGGTTGCCCGGCCGGTCGTAGAGTTGCGAGCAGAGCAGCACGTAGACCGGCATTCCGTCCTTGGTCGCGGCCCGGCCGAGCGAGCAGGCAGGCATTTCCGCGAACGCCGGACAACGGCCAACGACCTGAATATGCGTGAGTTGTTCGATGATGTCGCGATAGCCGGGCAGCATGATCCGGATATCAGCGAAGGAGCGAAGGGCGCGGGGCAGGGCCGCGGACACGGCGCCGAGTCCGCCGACGCGGACGAAATCGTCCATCTCCGTGGTGACGAACAAGACCCTCAAGAACAGCTGCCCTCTTCCGATCCCGTTTGCTGTTATGCAAGAACGGGTCCAGTTGTCCCGGAAATTCCCAAGCCCGCCTACGAGACACGTCGGTTCGGTAAAGACTTTCCTACTCAGCCGCCGCCCTCTAGGGTCGGCGCATCAACAAGAGAGAACATTGATTGTTCCTACGCGACCGAGGACGCAGCAAGTATGCAGCTAGCAGATGAGCATGAGGGGATGACGACAAAGGCCTTCGCGGGCCTCAGGGTCCTGGATTTTTCGACCACCATCGCCGGTCCTCACTGCGCGCGGATGCTTGCCGACATGGGCGCCGAGGTCATCAAGATCGAGACCGACGGCGGCGAGACGATGCGAACCCGGCCGCCTCTGCGCAAGGGTCATAGTACCACGTTCGGCCAGCTCAATGTGGGCAAGAAGAGCGTGGTGCTGGACCTCAAATCCGAGGACGGCAAGGAGGCGGTCCGCCGGCTGGCCGCGACATCGGATATCCTGGTCGAGAACTTCCGCCCCGGCGTGATGCACCGGCTGCGGCTCGACTACGACAGGCTGCGCACCGTCAATCCGAGGCTGATCTATTGCTCGATCTCCGGCTACGGGCAGAGCGGCCCTTCGGCCGAGCTACCGGCCTACGCGCCGGTGATCCATGCCGCCTCCGGCTACGACATGGCGCATCTCGCCTACCAGCCCGGCCGCAATCGCCCCGATTATTGCGGCATCTATCACGCCGACGTCGTCACCGGCACCTATGGTTTCGGCGCGATCGCGTCCGCGCTCTATCAGCGGACCGTGACCGGGCTCGGCCAGCACATCGACGTGTCCATGCTGGAATCGATGCTGTCACTGACGCTGACCGAATTACAGAGTGCGCAATTCGCCGTGAAGCCGCCGCCACGCCCGATGTTCGGGCCGACCGAGACGGCAAGCGGCTATGTCATGATCACGGTCGCCAGCGAGAAGACATTTCAGGCGCTGATGGGTGTGATCGGCCGTCCCGAATGGATCACCGATGCGCGCTTTGCCACCTATGCCCCGCGCCGCGAGAATTGGGCGGAGGTGATGGACGGCGTCGAAGCCTGGTCGCGGCAGTTCACGACCGATGCGTGTCTCGCAGCGCTCAGTGCGGCCGGCGTGCCGGCTTCGGCCTATCGCACCGTGTCCGAGGCGCTGGCCGATCCGCAGCTCGCGCACCGGCAGGCGCTCACGTCCGTGCAGGACGAGGGCGGCTCCTTTCGGGTGCTCAACCTGCCGTTCCGGATGTCGGGCGCCGACACCACGCCCGCCAAGACGATGGCTGCGCTCGGCGAGCATACGAATGCGCTGCGCGAGGAGCTCGGCCTCGCTGACGAGGCGCCAATTCCGACAGGCAAAACAGCCGCGACATTCTGAGCAGCATTGCGTCGCACATGCGGCGTGATCTCGCGCGCGTTCCTCTTGCCGCCGCGCGCTTTTGTCGTCAATCTCGCCTCCAGTCATTCAGCGATCCGAAACATCGGACGAGGGATCCCGGGGAGGAACCATGACGAAGATTGCTGCCGCGGCGCGCAAGCACGCGCCGATTTTCCTTGTTGCGGCATTTGGCATCCTTCCGCTGACCGAGCCTGCGCAGGCGCAGAAGTCCGGCGGCAGCATCACCGTCGGTCAGGAGCTCGACATCCCCGGCTTCGACCCGCTCAAGGTCGGCGTTTACGACACCTCGACCAACACCGCTGCCGCCGCGATCTTCGACACGCTGACAACGCTCGACGACAAGGGTGAGCCGGCACCGAAGCTCGCGGTGTCCTGGACCCATTCCGACGATTACAAGAGCTGGACCTTCAAGCTGCGCGAGGGCGTGAAATTCCATGACGGCACGCCGTTCAATGCGCAGGCCTTCAAGGAGAATTTCGACCGGCAGAAGGACCCCGCCAACAAGTGCCGCTGCGCCTTCTACATCACTAACATAAAGGAGGTGCTGGCGCCGGATGAACACACCGTCGTCTTCAATCTGACCGATCCCTCCGTGAACCTGCCGGCAACGATCACCATCCAGAGTCAAAACAATGTCGTGCATTCGCCGACGGCCTGGAAGACCAAGGGCGATGACTACAACCGCAACCCCGTCGGCACCGGTCCCTACATCCTGAAATCATGGACCGCCGGCGACCGCATGGTGCTGGAGAAGAATCCCAATTACTGGGACAAGGGCCGTCCCTATCTCGACCGCATTGTCCTGAAGCCGTTGCCAGATGCGCAGTCGCGCTTCGCCTCGCTGCAATCGGGCGAGGCCGACATCATCTGGGACGACGAGAACGACGCCGACAACATCATGAAGGCGCAGAAGGACCCCAAGCTCACCGTTCACACCTACAAGGGCTCGGGTGCGCAGGTTTACGCCTTCAACACCAAGGTGGCGCCATTCGACGACGTTCGTGTGCGACAGGCGCTCGTGATGGCGATCGATCGCCCGAAGATGTCACAGGCGATCACCAATGGCCTCAGCCGGCCCGCGACCAACCCCTATGGCGACGGCTCCTGGGTCAAGTGCAAGGACGACGGCGCGCTGCCGTTCGACGTCGAGAAGGCCAAGGCGCTGATCAAGGATTACGGCAAGCCGGTCGAGTTCAAGACGCTGGTGACCGCGACGCCTAGGGGCCGCATGGTCGGCCAGGTGCTGCAGCAGTTCTGGAAGCGCGTCGGCGCCAACATGGAGATCGAGCAGGTCGATCAGGCCACCATTCCCTCGCGTGCCTTCACCCGCCAGTTCCAGATGACGCCGTGGCGCATCGTCGATCTCGCCGATCCAGATCCGCAAATGTACGCGAATTTCCGCACCGGCAGCCCGCTGGCGCTCGCCGGGTATTCGAACCCCGAGCTCGACAAGCTGCTGGACCACGCGCGCGTCACCGCCGATGTCGGCCAGCGCACCGAGGATTATTGCGCCATCGGACGCCTGATCAACAAGGAGGCGATCTGGTTCTGGACGTTCCAGAACACCTATTACGCGCTGTCGAGCGCCAAGCTGAAGGGCTTCCCGAAGATCTACAACGGCGTGATCGACGTTTCGACGACCTGGCTGGAATGACCGCGCGATGCTGAACTTCGTCGTTCGGCGACTGCTTGCCATGCTCCCGGTGCTGCTCGCGGTCTCGCTGCTGACCTTTCTGATCGCCTCGCTGCTGCCGGGCGATCTTGCTTTGGTCATCCTCGGCGATCAGGCGACGCCGGAGAACGTAGCGGCGCTGCGCCGCGACATGGGGCTCGACCAGCCGCTGTGGTGGCGTTATCTGAGCTGGCTCGGTCACGTCCTGCAAGGCGACCTCGGCCGCTCGTTCCGCACCGGGCAGACGGTGTTGCAGGCGGTCGCCGAGCGCATTCCCGTCTCGCTCGAGCTGATGCTGATGGCCGAGTTCATCGGCCTCTTGATCGGCGTTCCCGTCGCAATCGCCTGTGCTGCGCGGGCCGGCGGCGCGTTCGACCGCTTCATGACGGGCAGCGCGTTCGCGATGCTGTCGATGCCGTCTTTCCTGATGGCGATCCTGCTGATCTATTTGTTTGCGGTCGAGCTGCACTGGCTGCCGGCGACCGGCTATGTGCCGTTCACCGAGGAGCCGCTGGGCAATCTGCGCTTCTTCGTGCTGCCGGCGCTGACGCTGGCGCTGGCGGAATGGCCTGGCATCATGCGGGTGCTGCGCTCCGACATGATCGCGACCCTGCAGGAGGACTATATCGCGCTCGCCAAGGCAAAGGGCCTCAAGCCGGCTCGTATCCTGTTCGTGCATGCGCTGAAGCCGTCGTCCCTGACCCTGGTGACGGTGACCGGCATCAATATCGGCCGCCTGCTCGGCGGCACGTTGATCGTGGAATCGATCTTTGCGCTGCCCGGCATCGGCCGTCTCCTTGTCGGTGCGATCTACACCCGCGACCTCGTCATTCTCCAAGGCGTGGTGCTGCTGGTCGCCTGCGGCTTCGTCATCGTGAACTTCATCGTCGACATGCTCTACGCCGTGCTCGACCCCAGGATCCGCCATGGCCGCGCTTGAGCTCTCGATGCAGGACGAGGCGGTGCCCGTGTCGGCTGGCCGCGAGCGAAAGCTCGGCCTCTTGTTCTGGATCGCGAGCACCTGGCTCGCGATCATCCTTGCGCTCGCGATCCTCGCGCCGGTGCTGCCGCTGCAAAATCCCGTCGACATGGACATGCTGGAGCGGCGTGCGGCGTTCTCCAGCGAGCATTGGTTCGGCACCGACGGGCTCGGCCGCGACGAGCTCGCCCGCCTGATTTTCGGCGCGCGGGCCTCGCTGACGGTCGGGTTGATCGCACCGATGATCGGCTTGACCATCGGCGGCGCGTTTGGCTTGCTCGCCGGCTATTTCCGCGGCCGGTTCGAGACGCTGGTGGTCGGCAGCATGGACGTGCTTCTCGCCTTTCCGCCGCTGATTTTTGCGCTCGCGGTGACCGCTTATCTCGGCCAGTCGGTCCCCAACCTCACCCTGATCCTCGGTGTGCTCGGCATACCCGCCTTCATGCGGGTGGCGCGGGCGGCGACGCTGACGCTAGCGCGGCGGGAATTCGTGATTGCGGCTGAGGCGCTCGGTGCCAGCCATGCGCGCATCCTCCTGCGCGAGCTGTTGCCGAACGTGATCCTGCCGCTGCTGGCCTTCTTCCTGCTCGGCGTCGCCGTCACCATCGTCGTCGAGGGTGCGCTGTCCTTCCTCGGTCTCGGCGTGCCGCCGCCGGTGGCGAGCTGGGGCAGCATGATCGGCGAGGGGCGCGACAGCCTCGACGTCGCGCCGCGGCTGGCGTTTCTGCCGGCGGCCGGACTGTTTCTGACCGTGCTGGCCTTCAATCTGGTCGGCGACACCTTGCGGGCCCTGACCGACCCGCGTCAGGGGGCACTGTGAGCGGCCCGCTTCTGACCATCGCGGACGTCGCGGTCGAGCTGCCGACCCCGCGCGGAACGCTGTGCGCCGTCGATCATGTCGACCTGTCGCTGGAGGCGGGCCGCACGCTCGGCATCGTCGGCGAATCCGGTTGCGGCAAGACCATGCTGTCGCGCGCGGTGCTGCAGCTGCTGCCGAAAAAGGCAAAGCTCACGGGTCGCGTGATGTTCGACGGCCATGACCTGGTGCGGCTCGCGCCGGAACGCCTGCGACGCCTGCGCGGGCGCGACCTCGCCGTCGTGTTCCAGGATCCCATGACCTCGCTCAATCCGGTCCTGACCATCGGCACACAGTTGATGGAGACGATCCAGGAGCATCTCGAGCTCGATGCGCCCGAGGCACGGAAGCGCAGCATCGAGCTTCTGGCGGCGGTCGGCATTCCCGCGCCGGAGCAGCGGCTCGCGCAATATCCGCATCAATGTTCCGGCGGCATGCGACAGCGCATCGCGATTGCGATCGCGCTGTCCTGCGAGCCGAAGCTCTTGATCGCGGACGAGCCGACGACCGCGCTCGACGTCACCATCCAGGCGCAGATCCTGGATCTGCTCGCGCGCGAACAACGCCGCCGCCACATGGCCATGATCATCATCACTCACGATCTCGGCGTCGTCGCCGGCCGTGCCGACGAGGTCGCAGTGATGTATGCCGGCAGGGTGGTGGAGCGCGCACCGACCTCGGCCTTGTTCAAGTGCATGCATATGCCCTACACCGAGGCGTTGCTGGCGGCGATCCCGAAGCTGGATGCCGCGCCGCATACGCCGCTGCCGGCCATCTCCGGCCGTCCGCCCGATCCGACGCGGCCGCTGCGTGGCTGCTCCTTCGCGCCGCGCTGCCGCTATGCGGCGAGCGATTGTCACCACGCCAAGCCCGCGCTGACGCGCGCGGAGACACCCGGACATCTCTATGCCTGCTTCCATCCGATCCAGATGACGGAGGGCGTTGGCGCATGATGCAGCCTGCCGTGCGCGCCGAACCGCTCCTGAACGTCGACAATCTCGTCGTCGAATACGGTCTCGGCAACAAGACGGTGCATGCCGTTTCCGGCGTCAGCTTTCAGGTCGCGCGCGGCGAGACGCTGGGGCTGGTCGGCGAATCCGGCTGCGGCAAGTCGACGCTGGGCCGCGCCGTGCTGCAGTTGCGACGCGCCAGATCCGGGCGTGTGCTGTTCGATGGCGAGGATCTCACCGCGATGGAGGGCGAGGCGTTGCGCAAGATGCGCCGCCGCGTGCAGCTGATCTTCCAGGATCCGATCGCCTCCCTGAATCCGCGCCGCCGCATTGGCGACATCGTGGCCGAGCCGCTGATCATCGCCGGCGTCAAGGATGCCGCCGAGCGCAAGCGCAGGGTTTACGAGGTGCTTGGCGCGGTCGGGCTCGATCCTGATCTGGTGGCGAACCGCCTGCCGCATGAGTTCTCCGGTGGCCAGTGCCAGCGCATCTGTATCGCACGGTCTCTGGTGCTCAATCCGGAGTTCATCGTCTGCGACGAGCCGGTCTCGGCGCTCGACGTCTCCATTCGCGCGCAGATCCTCAATCTACTGGAGGAGATGAAGGCGCGGTTCGGCCTGACATTGCTGTTCATCGCGCATGATCTTGCGGTGGTCAAAGCGGTCAGCGACCGCGTTGCGGTGATGTATCTCGGCCGTCTCTGCGAGGTCGGCCCTTCCGAGCAATTGTTCGCGAGGCCCGCGCATCCCTATACGGGACTGCTGTTGCAGGCGATCCCGGTGCCCGATCCGGACGTTCGTCCCGCCGAGAGTGTCGCGGGCGGCGAGCCGCCATCGCCGATTGCACCGCCGTCCGGCTGCCGCTTCCGCACCCGCTGCCCGCGGGCCGATCAGCGATGCAGCGCGGAGATACCGGAGTTGCGCGAAGTCGCACCCGCCCAGTTCGTGGCTTGCCATCATCCGCTGGCCTGAACTAAGACCGGTTTGTCTCGCCTTGCCGGCCATGGCATGGTGGCGCGGCGACAAGAAGCATGCGGGAGGACGCCGATGAAGAGTTTCAAGGTTGCCGATTTCAAGGCGCCGTTGCAGGAGTTCGACGAAGCGACGCCGCAGCCGTCGGGCACGCAGGTGCTGATCAAGGTGAAGGCGGCTGGCGTCTGCCACAGCGATCTCCACATCTGGGAAGGCGGCTACGATCTCGGCCACGGCCGCAAGCCGCTCTCGCTGAAGGACCGCGGCATCAATCTGCCGCTGACCATGGGACACGAGACCGTCGGCGAAGTCCTGGCTTTCGGCCCCGATGTGAAGCCGACCGACCAGGGCGATCTCAGGCTCGGCGACGTCGGTCTCGTCTACCCCTGGATTGGCTGCGGCAAATGTGCGACCTGCCTGGCTGGCGACGAAAACATGTGCCTGACGCCGCGCTCGCTCGGCGTCTATTGCGACGGCGGCTATTCCGATCACATGCTGGTGCCGCATCCGCGCTATCTGCTCAATTTGAGAGGGCTCGATCCGGCGACCACCGCGCCCTATGCCTGCTCGGGCGTCACCACCTACAGTGCGCTGAAGAAGGTCGAGCAGTACTTCGATACGCCGATCGTGATGTTCGGCGCCGGCGGCCTCGGCCTGATGGCGCTGTCGCTCTTGAAGGCGATGGGCGGCAAGGGCGCGATCATGGTCGATATCGACGCCAGGAAACGCGAAGCCGCCGAGAAGGCCGGTGCGCTTGCCACCGTCGACCCCAAGGCGCCCGACGCGCTGGAGCAGCTTGCCAAGAAAGCGGGCGGGCCGATCCGCGCCGTGATCGACCTCGTCGGCAACGCCGCGACGACCCAGCTCGGGTTTGATTGCCTCACCAAGGGCGGCAAGCTCGTCATCGTCGGCCTGTTCGGCGGCGGCGCGACCTGGGCGCTGCCGCTGATTCCGATCAAGGCGATCACGATCCAGGGCAGCTATGTCGGAAACTTGCGCGAAACGCAGGAGCTGCTCGACCTCGTTCGCACCAAGAAGGTGCCGCCGATCCCGGTGACGACGGCGCCGCTCGCCAAAGCCAACGACGCGCTGTTGCAATTGCAGCAGGGCGCGGTGGTCGGGCGCACGGTGCTGACGCCGTAATTCAGTTGTCGTTCCGGGGCGATGCGAAGCATCGAACCCGGAACCTCGAGATTCCGGGTTCGGTCCTGCGGACCGCCCCGGAATGACGCCTTTGTCTTAGGAATATCCATGTCCGCAAACAACGCCTTCCACATTGCCGTGCTCGCCGGTGACGGCATCGGTCCCGAAGTCATGGCGCCCGCGCTCGAGGTGCTGCGCAAGGTCGGCGACAAATCTGGCCTGAGCTTCCGCTTCACCGAGGCGCCGGCTGGCGCCACCAATTATCTGGCGACCGGAAAATCGATGCCTGATTCGACGATCAAGCTCTGCGAGGAGGCCGACGCGATCCTGCTCGGCGCCTGCGGGCTGCCGTCGGTGCGCTACCCCGACAATACCGAGATCGCGCCGCAGATCGAGCTGCGTTTCATCTTCGATCTCTATGCCGGCGTGCGGCCCGCGCGCCTCATTCCTGGCGTGCCGAGCCCGATCGTCGGTGCCGACCAGCGCGGCATCGATCTCGTCGTGATCCGCGAATCCACGGAAGGGCTGTTCGCCTCGATGGGCAAGGGCGTCGTGACCCACGAGGACGCGCGCGAGACCATGGTGATCACGCGCAGGACTTCCGAGCGCCTGTTCGAGTTCTCGTTTCGCCTGGCCGAGCGGCGCAAGGCGCGCGGCAAGCCGGGGATGCTCACCTGCGTCGACAAGGCGAACGTGTTCAAGGCCTTTGCATTCTTCCGCGGCATCTTCGACGAGATCGAGAAGAAGCATCCTGGGGTGAAGACCGACCGGCTCTATGTCGACGCCTGTTCGGCGATGCTGGTGAAGCGCCCCTGGGATTTCGACGTGATGGTGATGGAGAACATGTTCGGCGACATCGTCTCCGACATCACCGCGAGCCTGATCGGCGGCCTCGGCATGGCGCCGTCGGCCGACATCGGCGACAAATACGCGGTGTTCCAGCCCTGCCATGGCACGGCGCCCGATATCATGGGGCAGGGCAAGGCCAATCCGACCGGCATGATCCTGTCGGCGGCGATGATGCTCGACTGGCTCGCCGACAAGCACGGCATCGAGAGCGCGGCGGAAGCGGGCGAGACGATCGAGCGTGCGGTGGATCAGGTCTATGCCGGCGGCATCAAGCCGATGGAGTTCGGCGGCAGCAACGGCACCGCGGACATCACGAAAGCGGTGCTGGGCGCGCTCTGAAAAGCAATCGAAGGCTCCAGTTCATCTCAAAGAAAAGGGGCCTTACGGCCCCTTTGTCGTTCACCAGCGGCGCCAGTGGTGGCGGTGACCCCAGCCCCACGGACGCGGGCCGTAGAAGCGGCGCGGGCCGCCATAATAGCCATAGGCGCCGTAATAGTTCGGGCGCCAGAAGCAGCGGCCCCAGGGGTTACAGACCCAGCGCACCTGATCGACATTCGCGGCCGGCCCGCTCGCGACTCGGTCGGCCTGCGGAATGCCGTTCGGCATCGCGGCAAGCGCTTGCCCTGATGCGAGCGCCGCACCGCCAAGGGCAGCCAGACCAAGCACAGCAAATTTCAGTTTCATCGCAATCTCCCTTATTGGTGGCGGGAGAACTACCGCGGGATCAACTGGTTGCTAGCGCGCTGAGCCGCGCGAGGAATTTAATCTTCCTGAACAAAGGTTCAGCTACTTGCCCTGGAACTGCGGCTTGCGCTTTTCCATGAAGGCCTGCCGGCCCTCGCGGAAATCCGCGCTGTCCATGCAGGCGGTGCCGATCGACTTGATCGCGTCCATGTCGCGTCGGCTTTCGTCCTTCAGCACCTCTGCAATCGTGATCTTTGCGGCCTTGATCGCCAGCGGGGCATTCTCGGAGATGGTCTGCGCGATCGCCATCGTCTCACCCCAGAGCTCGCCCTCGGGGAACACGCGCTCGACGAAGCCGATGCGCAGCGCCTCCGCGGACTCGATGCGCATGCCCGTGTACATCAGCAGCCGTGCCCAGGACGGGCCGACCAGCGACACCAGATGCTTCAAGCCGTCATAGCCATAGGCGATGCCGAGTTTCGCGGCGGGAATGCCGAACTGGCTGCCGTATGCGGCAAGGCGGATATCGGCGAGCATCGCGACCTGCATGCCGCCGCCGAGACAGAAGCCCTGGATGCAGGCGATGGTCGGCTTGGGATAGTTGGCCAGCAGTGCGCGCTGGGCGGCGCTGCGCTTGGCATATTCCTCGGACGCCGCCGCGTTATGGCGGGTCTTCTCGAACTGGCTGATGTCGGCGCCGGAGACGAAGGCCTTGCCGCCGGCACCGCGCAGGATCACGACGCGCACGGCATCGTCGTCGCGCAAGGCCGTCAGCGCCTCGCCAAATCCCTCCCACATCTCCAGCGACATCGCGTTGCGCTTGTCGGGATTGTTGAAGGTGATCACGCCGACGCCGTCGGTGACGTGCTGGAGGATCTTGCCGTCGGCGTAGGCTATTTCACGGGAGATGTCGGGCATTGCGCGCTCGCTGGTCGTAGGCCGGGGGCAATGTGGGGCGCGGGCCCTTGCGGGGTCAACCGGGGCCGGGTGGGCTTGTCTGCATCAGCCTGTGCCGGGATTGCATGGCGCGTCGTCCCGAGTGTCGTGCGCGCAAAGAAAAAGGGGCGGTCGAGCCGCCCTGGAAAGGCCACGCGCAGGTGCGCGGGCCGGAATATGCTCGTTCAATCCGGCCGCGCCCCCGCGACGCGGCGGATTGAAAGATCGGCCTTGAAGACCGGAGCGTCGGTCGATCTCAGCTTTCGTTCGCTGCGATCGATTCCATCAGCGAGACGAGCTGGCGTTGCACCGTCTGGTCCTTGATCTTGCTGTAGGCGCGCAGCAGGCGGAGGCTGAACGCCGAATCGAGGAACAGCAGGCTCTCGACTTCGCGCGCCTTGTTGTCGCCGTCGTAGAAGAAGGTCACGGGCACGTCGAGGGCGGAAGCGATCTGCTGAAGACGAGCCGCGCCGACGCGATTGACGCCCTTCTCGTATTTCTGGACCTGCTGGAAGCTGACGCCGAGCTTTTCGCCGAGCTCGGCCTGCGAGATCTTCATCTCGACGCGCCGCAAACGAATCCGCTTGCCGAGCTCGATGTCCGGCTTGCCGGCACTACGCTGCTTCATTCTCTTCGCCGCTGCTTTCATTTTGGTTTTCACCTTTGTTCTTCGGTTGAAAATCCCCCGAAGAGCTGGGTCAGGGGTTCGCCCATATACGAGTCCTTGAATTCATGCGGGTGCACGAACTCTTCCTTAAACCACGGGAAACGAGCTGGACTGAAAGCTTCGATCAGCCAGTCGATCATGTGCCGCACGCGCGGAATACGGCCGCTACCGGGATGGTAGGACAACCAGATATCCAGCGGTCGGTTCAGCTCGACCTCCAGTGGAATCAATTTCCCGCCGAGCGCAATGGCGTAGCTGGGGAAGACGCCGATGCCGGCGCCATTCGCGACCGCCCAATAATTGGCGCTCGAGACGTTGGTCTTCATGACCAGAAGGTCACGCTCCGAAACGCCCGGGAAGAAGCTCTCGAAGGATTCCTTGGCGGCGAGCTGGTCGGCGAATTGCAGCACCAGGCGATGCTTGATCAATTCCGCCGCCGAACGCGGCGCGCCATGCTTTTCGATGTATTTCTCGGAGGCCCAGAACATCAGGTGCATGCGGCCGAGCCGCACCAGCTTGATGTCGAGCGCCGAGGGACGCGACAGATGGATGGCGACGTCGGCCTCATGGCGCGAGACGTCGGCCGAGCGCATCGCGCAATGCAGGTCGACCAGGATTTTCGGATAGGCCTGCTGGAACTCGACCAGGCGCGGGGCGAGCCAGAACGTGCCGAGCCCCTCGGTGACGGCGACCCGGACCTCGCCGGACAGGGCGTTGGCCATCGAATCACTGGCGCGCAGCACGTCGAAGGTGGCAGCCTCCATGCGCTCGACGGCGGACACCACGAGCGCGCCTTCATCGGTCAGATGGGTACCGTGGACGTCGCGGGTGAACAGCGTGGTGCCGGTCTGGCGTTCGAAATCGTCGATCCGCCGGCGCACGGCGTTGATAGACAGCGACAGGCGTTCGGCCGCCGAACGGAAACTTCCGCATCGGACGACTTCGAGGAATATGCGGGCCGCATCCCAATCAGAGAGGCCGCTGAGATTTGTCTTTGGGCGTTCCGCCACAGGAACGCCCCTTTCCGCCAAGGAGTGCATACAAGTCCCTTCGGACAGCTAAACTGGCAGAATCTGGCGCAAACCACAACCACTGCGGGTTGGGGGATGATGAGTTTTGAACGTCATCCTTACTACCCCGTGGGTGGTATCAGAATGCTGCCAGGGGCTGGGAATCGGGCAGACTGTTCGCCCGGATGAGGGGTGTGGCGTGAGTTCCGTTGCGAGCCGTGAAATGGCTGCGGGATTGCAGGCACTGTCCGCAATGGATGCCGTTGCGCGAGAGCTGGCGCCGTCTCCCTCGATGGATCAATCACAGCGCACCAAGCGTTTCCTCGCCGATCATTTCGAAACCGAGCGACATCGCAACGCGGCGATGGCAGCCGGAACCGCGGTTCCACAGCGGAATCCCGCTGAAATCAGGTTCAGAGGCACAGCGGCCTCGTGCTATCCTTGGTCTTCCATGGGGGCCGAGGGGGTCGTCACCATTACGTCTCGCAGGCCGAATTAACGGAAAGAACGCCGGTGTCGCATTCAGACGAACAGTTGCAGTCGGTGCTGGAAACGCTCGAGGAGTGCCGCAAGGTTCTCAACGCGTGCAACAGCCGTGAGTCGGCCGAGCTGCTGTCCATTGTCATCCTCGACGTCAGGATGAAACTCAAAGGAATCGACAGTGCCGATCTCAAGGCATTGTGCGACGAAATGCTGCGGAGCGCTGCGAGCGAACCGTCGCACCCTTCCAAGCAGACGCAGGACCAGCCCCGGCGTCCGCTGCTCCGCGTGGTGAAATAGCCACGCCGCCGAGTCTCGCTTTTTGGCGAGATTTGTGCGCGTCCCGATGCCGCACCTGTGATCACAGACGGCATCGGGAGGAGCCCTGGTTTCGCGCGCCTCTGTTGCGCATTCTCCGGCATCGGCTACACCTGAGCCGGTTCGGCTCCGGGCCGGGCGCATTCCCCGCGCGCCGTACCGGCACCTGAGATGGCTCAGACGGCATCATGCAAAATGTTTCGATCCCGGCGGCGCTGATTGCCGGCCTCGTCAGCTTCCTCTCGCCTTGCGTCCTGCCGCTGGTCCCGCCCTATCTGATCTACCTCACGGGCGCCACGATCGAGCATGTCGAGAGCGACGAGCCGTCCTCGGCCTCCAAGCGCGCGATCATGATGTCGGCGCTGCTGTTCGTGCTCGGCTTCTCCACGGTCTTCGTCGCGCTCGGCGCCAGCGCCTCGCTGGTCGGCGGGCTGATCCGAGCCTGGTCGGCGGAGCTGTCGATCCTCGCCGGCATCGTCATCATCGTCATGGGGCTGCACTTCCTCGGACTGACGCGCATCGGCCTGTTGATGCGCGAAGGACGGCTGCCCATTCCCAAGCCGGTCGGCCTCTGGGGCGCCTACATCATGGGCCTTGCCTTCGCGTTCGGCTGGACCCCCTGTATCGGCCCGATCCTCGCCGCCATCCTGTCGATCGCCGCGGCCGAGGCCACGGTGACGAAGGGGGCCGGCCTGCTCGCGGTTTATTCCGCCGGCCTCGGCATTCCCTTCCTGATCGCCGCCCTGATGATCGAGCAGTTCTCGGCGCTGTTCGCGCGCATGAAGGGCCACCTCGTCAATGTCGAGCGCGCCATGGGCGTGTTGATGGTGATCACCGGCATCGGCTTTCTCACCGGCGCGGTCTCCAATGTGAGCATCTGGCTGCTCGAGACCTTTCCGGCGCTGCAGACCATCGGATAGAGCGTCGTCCCCGTTTACCGCGCCTCGTCCAGCGTGCAGACCACCGTGCAGACCACGCCGCGCGGCAGGAAGTCGACGGTTGCTTCGCCGCCGAGCTGGTCGCGGGCGCTGCGCTCGATCAGGCGCGAGCCGAAGCCGCGTTGCACCGGCGCCGTCACCGGCGGTCCGCCGATCTCGGTCCAGATCAGCCGGAGCCGCGGCTTCGGCGCATCGGTGATGACCTCCCAGTCCAGCGTCACCCGGCCGGTCTCGTTGGACAGCGCGCCGTATTTCGCGGCGTTGGTGGCGATCTCGTGCACGATCATCGACAGCACCACGGCAAGACGCGGCGACAGCGGCACGTCGGGACCGGCCATGCGGATGCGGTCGGGACTGTTCAGCAGGAATGGCTGAAGCGCGCGGGCGATCACGTCGCGGAGCTCGGAGCCGGCCCATTTCTCCTGGCTCAGCAGGTTGTGCGCTTCGGCCAGCGCGCCGAGCCGGCCCTCGAACTTTGTCCGCTCGTCCCGGCTGGCGCTGCGGAAGGTCTGCACCGCGATCGCCTGCATCAAGGCCAGTGTATTCTTGACGCGATGGTTGAGCTCGTCGATCAGGAGATTGTGCAGCATCTCGCCGCGCGCGATCGTCGTCGCCATCCTGACCGCGAAGGTCAGGCCGGTCAGCAGCAGGATGCCCCCGATCAGGCTGGTGATGGCGATGTTGCGCCAGAGCGGCGCGATCAGCGAGCTCTCGGCGACGCCGGCCACGACCCTCCAGCCGGTCAGGTGCGAGGTCGTGAAGGCGGAAGACAGCGCCACGCCGTCGAGCGACACCGTCGATAAGGTCTCCTCCGAGCTGCGCGACATCGCGTCGTAAATCGCGCCGGACGCCTGCTTGCCGATCGTCGCGCTCGGGTTCGGTACGCGGGCGAAAACGATGGCTTTGGTGTCGACCAGGGACACGGTCCAGAGCTGGTCGGGCCGCTGCTTTTCGACAAGCTCCTGAAAGATGCTGATCGGCGGGCTGAAGCAGAGATCGTAGATCACCTCTCCGTCGCGAAACACCGGAACCTCGACGGTGAGCACCTGCCGTCCGTTGATCGCACCGGTGAACAGATCGGAATATTGCGGCGACTTGTTCGCAAAGACCCTTTCGACGATCGCGAGATTGCCGCGCGCCGGCAGGCTCGCGGTGTCGTCCGTCGCGGAGGAAAACAGCAACCGGCCCTTGCGGTCGGAGACCAGCACCAGACCGCCTTTGCCATACTGCTCGACAAAACCGAGCGCGATGCGGCGGAAGCTCTCGAAGTCGCCGTTGCGCAACGAATTGGTCAGCGCCAGCACCTGCAGGCCGCCGGTCATGCGCTGAACCTCCGAATCCAGCACGAGGCGCATGCTGCGCACGTTCTCCAGCACGCGGCGCGTGGCGTCGCCGCGGTCCTGTTGGTAATTGTAGACGGCAATGCCGACCGCGAAGACGATCAGCGGCAACATCGTTCCCGTGACCAGAAGAGCGAGGCGGACCGGCAGGGTAAGCTTTGACAAACGCGAGTGTCCCGGTTCCGGCGCGGCGGCGCCGGAGTATGATTTTGGCCAGACCATACGGGCGGGACTGGCGCTGCGCCACGATTTTCGCGTCGAGCGCAAGCCTCTGCGTATTGAAGAGAGGGACAGAAGTGCAGGCCGGCTGGAGGCCGATTGCACTGCAGCAGTGGCCCTGCGACGAAGGAGTCGCTCCTACGCAGGCGAAATGACTTCCGTCCGGCCGGGGTTTTTCATACGCTTGCCCTCGCAAGCCGCATACCGGCTGCGCTCACGCCCCGGCGACAGGGTCGGAGCATCAAAGGGAGGGGAGACGATGAAGCGAAGATCATTTCTCGCTGGTATCGGCGCGACCACTGCGGCGGCTACGATCGGCATGCCGTCGATCCTCAGGGCGCAAGCGCCGATCACGCTCAACGGAGCCGTGCAGTTCAACGACGACCACGCCTTCAACCGGGCGCTGCTCCGGTTCGAGGAGCTCGTGAAGAAGTATTACGGCAAGCCTATCAATTTCACCCTGCACAGAAATTCCTCGCTCGGCCTCGAGAAGCAGTATTTCGAGTACATGTCGCAAGGAAAGGCGGTCGATTACGGCATCGTCTCGCCGGCCCATATGTCGACCTTCGCCAAGGCCGCCCCGTTCATCGATGCGCCCTTCGTGTTCAAGGGCATCGACCACATGAACAAGGTGGTCGAAGCCAACATCCTGGCGCCGATTGCCGACGAGGTCGCGGCGAAGGCCGAGGTGGTCCTGATCGGCTATTCCGGCGGCGGCATCCGCAACATCTTCGCCAACAAGCCGCTCAAGAACCTTGCCGATCTCAAGGGGCTCAAGGTTCGCGTGCAGGGCGCGCCGATCTGGTCGAAGACCTTCGCGGCGGTCGGCATGAGCCCGACGGTGATCGCCTATAACGAGATCTACAACGCGATCCAGAACGGTGTGATCGCCGCCGGTGAAAACGAGGCGGCCGGCGTCGAGGCAATGAAGTTCTACGAAGTGGCTCCGCATCTCAGCCTGACCCAGCACGCCGTGTCGATCCGGCCGATCTGCTTCTCGGTGAAGACGCTGAAGACCTTGCCGAAGGATCTGCAGGACGCGATCATGAAGGCCGGCAAGGAGGCCGGCGATTACGGCCGACAGCTCGAGTCGAGCGAAGAGGTCGTCAAGCTCGACACGCTCGAGAAGGCCGGCAAGCTCAAGCGCGTCCCCTTCGAGGAGCGGGACGCCATGAAGAAGCTCGCCGACCCCGTGATGGCCGCCTACGCCAAGGAAATCGGCGCGGAAGGCATTTTCGAGAAGATCAACGTCGTCTGAGGTCTCTGCGTCCGCCGACAGCATCTCCGGGCAAGCCCCGCTTCTTGCCCGGACGTGGCGGATGTGCTGCCGCTGGGAGTCCCAATGTCTGACATGCCCGTCCCGTCCACACCGTCGCTGTGGCGCCGCGCTACGGCGGCTTATGCGAAATTGCTGGAGTTCCTGCTGGCCGCCTGCGTCGGCATCCTCGTCGTTCCGGTCACGCTGCAGATCATCTCGCGCTACACGCCCTTCATTCCGTCCTACATCTGGACGGAGGAGATGGCGCGCTTCCTGTTCATCTGGACAATCATGATCGGTGCCATGGTCGGCGTCCGCGAAGCGCAGCATTTCGAGGTCGACGTGTGGCCGGATCTGTCGCGGCGATCGGAGGCTGCCGTGCGGATCCTGGCGCGGCTCGGCGTCCTGGCGCTGGCGCTGGTGTTCGTAACGGCCGGAATCGAGTTCACCCGCTTTGCCTGGAACAGGACGTCAGAACTTGCCGATTTGCCACTCTGGGTGATTCACGTCGCCTGGCCCGTTGCCGGCGTGACGTGGATCGTCTTCGCGGGCGAACAGATCGTCGATGAAATGCGCGTACTGGTCGGGGCACGGCAATGAGCGGCAATGTACTCTCCGCCGGACAGGCCGCGATGGTGCTGTTCGGGGTCTTCGTCGGCCTGCTCATCGTGCGCGTGCCGGTCGCTTTCGCGCTTGGCCTCGCCTGCGTGCCGATCCTGCTGATCGAGCCGCGCCTGTCGCTGATGATGCTCGCGCAGGAAACCTTCAATGCCTACAATTCCTTCATCCTGCTGGCGGTGCCGTTCTTCCTGCTGACAGCGAACCTGATGAGCATCGGCGGCATCACCGACCGCCTGGTGGCGCTGTCGCGCTCGATGGTCGGGCACTGGCCGGGCTCGCTGGCGCAGATCAACGTCGTGCTGTCGGTATTCTTCGCCGGTATCTCGGGTTCGTCCACCGCGGATGCGGCGAGCCAATCAAAAATCTTCATCGATGCGCAGACCAAGGAGGGCTACGACCTTTCGTTCTCGATCGCGATCACCGCGGTTTCCGCGGTGCTCGCAGTCGTCATCCCGCCGTCGATCCTCATGATCGTCTGGGGCGGGCTGATCTCGACCTCGATTGCCGCGATGTATCTGGCCGGCATCGTGCCGGGTCTGCTGATCGCGGGCGCGCAAATGGCGACGGTGCACGTCTACGCCGTCCGACGCGGCTACCCGACCTATCCAAAGTCGACCTGGGTGGAGATGCGCTGCGCCATCTGGAAGTCGATACCTGCGCTGATGACGCCGTTCATCATCGTGGGCGGCATTCTGCTCGGCTGGTTCACTGCGACAGAGTCGGCTTGTGTCGCCGTGCTCTATTCCGTGGTGCTCTCGGCATTCTTCTATCGCGAGACTGGCATTCGCGAGTTGTACAAGGCGCTGCTCGACACCGGGCGCCTTGCCGGCGTGGCGCTGTTCTGCGTCGGCACCGCCAGCGCGTTCGGCTGGCTGCTCGCCTACTACAAGATCCCGCAAGAGCTTCTGGCCAATGTCTCGACCTGGGGCATGGGGGCCGTTGCGGCCGGCTTCTTCATCTCCTTCTGCTTTCTGGTGGTGGGCTGCTTTCTCGACGCCATCCCGGCCATCATCATCGTCGGCACCGTGCTGGAGCCGCTCGCCAAATCGGTCGATCTTCATCCGGTCCAGTTTGCGATCATTTCCATCGTGTCGCTGGCCTTCGGACTGGTGACGCCGCCTTATGGTCTTTGTCTGATGATCGCCTGTTCGATCGCGGGCGTGCGGCTGCGCTATGCGCTGAAGGACACGGTGATCATGCTGATCCCGATGCTGCTCGTGCTGGCGGCCGTCATCGTCTGGCCCAGCGTGTCGCTGTTCCTGCCGCGCCTGATCGTGCCGCAAATGCTCAAATGAGCGTCTGCAAGTGAGCTTCTGCAAATGAGCTTCTGAAAGTGCGATTCCGCGGACGAGGGCCGCGGGATCGAGGCAATTGGCTACAGGTTGCTCTCGGTGATCGCGGCGTAGACCATGCTGCGCAGCTCGCGCCGGATCGGATAGGCGCTCGACGGCAACACCTGCGTCATGAAGATCGCAATCAGCTCCTCGGCCGGATCGATCCAGAACGAGGTGGTGGCCGCGCCACCCCAATTGTATTCGCCGGGGCTGCCGGCGATCAGCGTCTCGGCCGGCCGCATCGTCACGGCAAAGCCGAGGCCGAAGCCGATGCCGTTATAGGCGGCTTCGGAGAACAGCGAACGGGAGACCTCCGGCAGCGCGCGTCCGCCCGGAATGTGGTTGCTCGTCATCAGCGCCAGCGTCTTCGGTCCGATCAGCCTGACACCGCCGAGCTCGCCGCCATTCAGCAGCGCGCGGCAGAAGGTGAGATAGTCGGCAACCGTCGAGCACAAGCCGCCGCCACCCGAGATGAAGGACGGCGGGGTGAGGAACGAACTCGTCGACGGATCGTCCTGCAGGGTCAGGCCCTCGCGCCGCTGGCCGGCATGGAACGTCATGCCGCCGCCGGGGTCGGCAGAATAGCACGCGGCAAAGCGGTGAGCCTTCGAAGCGGGCACATGGAAATCGGTGTCGGTCATGCCGAGCGGATCGAGGATGCGTTGTTTGAGGAATTGCTCGAACGGCATGCCCGAGATCTTGCCGACGAGATAACCGAGCACGTCGGTCGCGACCGAGTAGTTCCAGGCTTCGCCCGGCGAGAATTCCAGCGGGATCTTGGCCAGACCCTCGATCATGGTCTGCAGCGTGCCCGACTTCTCGACCTCGCCGATCTTTTCAGTGCGGTAGGCGGCGTCGACATTGGAGCGCTGCTGGAAGCCGTAAGTGAGGCCCGCGGTGTGGCGCAGGAGGTCCACGATCAGCATCGGCCGGGACGGCGGCCGGGTCAGGAAGGCCGGGTAGGTGCCGGCGACGAAGACGCCGAGATCCTTCCATTCCGGAATGTACTTGGCGACGGGCTCGTCGATCGCGACGAGGCCTTGCTCGACCAGCATCATGAAGGCGACGCTGGTGAGCGGCTTGGTCATGGAATAGATGCGGTAGATGGTGTCGTCCTTGACCGGCAGCTTGCGCTCGACATCGGCAAGGCCCTGGATCGAGCTGTGCGCGACCTTGCCGCGGCGATAGACCAGAAGATGCGTGCCCGGGAAGCGGCCGGCATCGATGTACCGGCTCTTCAGATGCGCATCGATGCGGTCGAGCGCGGCCTTGGACATGCCGACGGATTCGGGCGAGGCAGGGGTGGGCGCGAGCATCAGTTCCTCCGGGCAGTTTTGTCGCTCCGTTGATAGCCAAATGACGACTGCATTCCAAGCCGCTCGCGCTTAACGCAGGGGGGTCGGCTGGTGTAGGCTGCCCCTGGAACGCCTCCAAGGAGCCCCAAAGGCCTTCAGAATGGGCGAACGAGAAAAACACAGGGCAAGCCATCATGACCCAGTTCAACGAGACTGACCTCACCGAAGCCGTCGTCAGGAGCTTCGACAGCACGCCCAATCCCCGCGCGAAATTCCTGCTCCAGGAATTGGTGAAGTCGCTGCACGATTACGTGAGCAGGACCGGCCTGACCTTCGAGGAATGGGACTACGCTATCGATTTCCTGACCCGCACCGGGCAGAAATGCACCGACACCCGCCAGGAGTTCATTCTCCTGTCCGACGTGCTCGGCGTCTCCATGCTGGTCGACGCGGTCAACCATCGCGACCGCGAGGGTGCCACCCAGACCACCGTGCTGGGCCCGTTCTATGTCGGCGAGCACAAGGTGACGGCGCACGGCACCGACATCTCGCCGAACAACCAGACCGGCGAGCGGATGTTCGTGCAGAGCCGCGTCACGGATTTGAAGGGCAAGCCGCTCGCGAACGTCCCCGTCGACGTCTGGCATGCCGATGACGACGGCTTCTACGATTCCCAGAAGGCCAATTATGACGAGGTCGGCGCCTCGGCGCGGGCGCGCTTCATCACCGACGATGACGGCCGCTTCTTCTTCCGCACCATCCTGCCATGCAGCTACCCGATCCCGACCGATGGCCCGGTCGGCGAGATGATCGTGCAGACGGGCCGCCATCCGATGCGCCCCGCGCATGTGCATTTCCTGGTGAATGCGAAAGGCTATGAGCCGCTGATCACCCACGTCTTCATGGACGGCGACAAATATCTGGATTCCGACGTGGTGTTCGGCGTGAAGGACGATCTCGTCGCCAGGGTCGAGCCGCGCACCGACCCCACGATGCCCGACGGCACCAAGGCGAGCGGGCGCTGGCATTTGATGTCTTACGAATTCCACCTCAAGCCCGGTGGCGGCATGGCGCCGAAGCCGCTGGGCGTGAAGGCCGGAGAGCCGGCGTGAGGGCGCGGATTCATCCCCCGATGTAGGCTGCCAACTCGTCGGGCGTTCCCTTCGGAAATGCTTCCTTGAGATGATCGAGGAAAGCGGAGACGCGAGCACTCAGCAATCGCCGCGAGGGATAGAGCGTCCACAGGGCGATATCGGATCCCTCAACATCGCCCCAGCGTAGCAGCGTGCCGCTGGCCAGGTCGTGGCTGACCAGTGACAGGGGCAGCCGCGCAGCGCCGACGCCGGCTCGAATAGCATCGCGAACCATCATCAGCGACGACAGTCGAAGAACGGGGTCGACAGCGAGACGCGAGGTACCGCTTGGTCGCTTGATGTTCCAGGCGGCAGCCTCGTTGTCCGCTCCGCGCACGACGACAGGAACGGCGAGATCGCCCTTCGGTCGCTTGAGATTGGGACTGGCCACGACCACCAGGCGGTCGTGCAAGAAGATGCGGCCGACCAGGCTTTCATCTGGATGGGGGTTGACCCTGATCGCGAGGTCAAAACCCTCCTCGATCATGTCGACGTAGCGATCATCCGTCGTGACCTCGAGCCTTACTTCGGGATGCTTGAGCGCGAAGCCGGCCGCGAGCCGGCCCATGGCGGTCTGCGAAAAGAGCAGGGGAGCGCTGATCCGCAATCTGCCTCTCGGCTTGTCGCCGCCCGCGGCGATCGCTGCCGCCGCCTCGTCGAGCTCGGTGAGGAGCGCGCCCGTTCGCTCGTACAGCGCGCGTCCCTCCTGGGTGAGTTTGAGCGTGCGGCCGCCGCGCTCGAAAAGGCGCAAATCGAGGCTGCTCTCAAGTTCGGACACGCGCCGGGACAAGGTCGCTTTCGGACGTCCCGCGGCGCGCGCGGCCTTTCCGAACCCTCCGTGTCGGGCGACGAGATTGAAGTCGGCGAGCGCAAGCAAATCCATCTGTTCCACCAGTGAGACGGCCTGTCCAGATATAGCGTCTATCGGCTCACATGTGGATCACTAATTTCCGGGTGTCTCAACCAAACCGGAGTGATCCCCATGACCATCCTCGTTACAGGCGCCACCGGCACGATCGGCCGTCACGTCGTCGAGCAACTCGTCAAGCGTGGCGCCGATGTGCGCGCGCTGGTCCGAAATCCCGCGAAGGCCAACTTCCCGGCAAGCGTCGTTGCGGTGCAGGGCGACTTGCTGGACGTCGATTCCCTGCGCGCGGCGTTCTCCGGCGTTTCGACGCTGTTTCTGCTCAACGCCGTGGTGCCGGACGAATTCACCCAGGCGCTGACGGCGCTCAACCTTGCCCGCGAAGCCGGCATCGAACGGTTCGTCTATCTGTCGGTCATTCACAGCGACCGCTACGTGAACGTTCCGCACTTCGCCGGCAAGTTCGGTGCCGAGCGGATGATCGAGCAAATGGGCTTCAATGCGACCATCCTGCGCCCCGCCTATTTCATGAACAACGAGCTCATGATCAAGGACGCCGTGACCGGATATGGCGTCTACCCCATGCCGATCGGCAGCAAGGGGCTTGCGATGATCGACGCTCGCGATATCGGTGAGATCGCGGCGATCGAATTGATCCGCCGCGAGACGTCCGCCGCGACGCTTCCGATCGAGCGCATCAATCTCGTTGGCCCCGATACGATCACCGGCGCCAAGGCGGCCGCGATCTGGTCGGAGGTGCTCGGACGCTCGATCGCCTATGGTGGCGACGACGCCGCGGCATTCGAAAAGAATCTCAGGCAGTTCATGCCCGGCTGGATGGCGTTCGACATGCGGGTGATGAGCGAGCGCTTCGTCACGGAGGGGATGATCCCCGAAGCCGGTGACGTCAAGCGTCTGACCGACACCCTGGGACGTCTCTTGCGCTCCTATCGCGACTTCGTCGCCGAGATCATGGCCTCGGCCTGAGGGCTTGCTCGAGCAGGTGCGCGCTGGCGCCTGGCTGAATCGCTCGCCACTGATCATGTGGTGAGCGGGTAGCCCGGATCAGCGCGCGTGCAAGAGCGCCAGCAGCACGACCACCGCGCAGGCAAGCGCGGCCGAGGTCAGTTTCCAGAACATCAGCGGGCTGCGCTCGAGCAGCGGCGTGATCCGCGTGTCGAGATAGGCCGGGTTGGGGGTGCGCAGCTCGAAGACGAACTCGGACAGATCCTCGTGCCGCTTGTAGGGATCGGGATGCAGCGCGCGGCGGAGCGCGCCGTCGACCCAGGCCGGCACGTTGCGGTCGTCGTCGGTCGGACGGTATTTGAGCTTTCGCACGTCCGCCTTGCGGCGGATCCTGGCGACGTGGGTGCCATAAGGCAGCTTTCCCGTGAGCATCTGGTAGCAGATCACGGCCAGCGAGAACATGTCGGAGCGCGGTGAGCCGCCTTGCCCGAGAAAATATTCCGGCGCAGTGTACTGCACCGTGCCCAGGATTTCATCGGATTCGTCCGGCGGCGCGGCCTCGGCGACGCCGGCGACCCTGACCGATCCGAAGTCGATGATCTTCGCGGTGCCGGTCTTGTCGATCAGGATGTTGTCGGGCCTGAGGTCCTGGTGCAGCATCTCCATGCGATGGAAGGCGCGCAAGCCCGCGGCAATCTGCTCAACGATGCCGCGCACGGTTTCGAGATCGGGGCGCGGATTGTCGGTCATCCACTGCTTCAGCGTCTGCCCCTCGACGAACTCGGTCGCGACGTAGAGATGGCTGCGCCGCCGCGACTGCGACAGCGGCTTGAGCACATGCGGGCTGTCGATCCGGCGGGCGATCCATTCCTCCATCAGGAATCGCTTGAGATAGGCGGCGTTGTCGCGCAGATCGACCGACGGCAGCTTGAGCGCCACCGGCTGCTCGGTCTCGGTGTCGACGGCAAGGTAGATATGGCTGCGGCTGCTGCCGTGGATCTCGCGGACGATCCGGTAGCCGTCGAACAGTGCACGCGGCTCCGGCAGCGCGGGAAGCGGCAGTTGCGAGGTCTGATTGAAGATGCCGGCCGGCTCGCGCTGCGGCACCGCATCGATGCGAATGATCTGGACGGTGATGTTGTCGTCGCTGCCGCGCCGGTAGGCTTCCTCGACGATCGCCTTGGCCGCTCCGTCGAGCTCGGCGGCGTGCTCGTTCAGCGCGCTCGTGACGAAACGCGCGTCGACGAATTCGTAGGCGCCGTCGGTCGCCAGCAGGAACGTGTCGCCGGCCTCGACCTCGAAAGCCTGATAGTCGATCTCGAGCTGCGGATTGATGCCGAGCGCGCGGCCGAGATAGGTCTGCTCGGACGAGACGATGATGCGGTGGTCGTCGGTCAGCTGTTCCAGCGCCTTGCCGGCGACGCGGTAGATGCGGCAGTCGCCGACATGGAAGATGTGCGCGGTGGTCGCCTTGATGACCATGGCGCTGAGGGTGCAGACATAGCCCTTGTCGCGGTCATAGGCGTATTGGCTCTTGCGCGTTTGCGCATGCAGCCAGGAATTGGTGGCGTCGAGCACGCGGCGCGCGGACGTCTTCACCGTCCAGGATTCCGACGTGCAGTAATAGTCCATCAGGAAGCTCTTGACCGCCGACTCGCTGGCGATCTGGCTCACGCTGCTGCTCGAGATGCCGTCGGCGAGGACCGCGGCGATCCCTTTCAGGCCGAGTAGCGGCTCCTCGGGAATCAGGACGCCGTGGAAATCCTGGTTGACGGGCTTGCGACCCTTGTCGGAGTGCTGGCCGACCGAAATCAGGAGTCCGCGGGTCATCGTCGTCACCATGAGAGGGGAGCCTCACCCTGCTCGGGCGAGGCTCCCCTGTCGAGACGTATTCGATCAGGCCGCGACGCGGGGCTTCGCAGCCTTGTCGACCTGGCGCTTCGGCTTGGTCATGACATGCGTGGCGTAGAGGGTCATGCCGGTGAAGGCGAGGCCGCCGACGAGGTTGCCGAGCACGGTCGGGATCTCGTTCCAGATCAGATAGTCCATGATCGAGAACTTCGCATGGAGCATCAGGCCCGACGGGAACAGGAACATGTTCACGACGGAATGCTCGAACACCATGTAGAAGAACACCAGGATCGGCATCCACATCGCGATGACCTTGCCGGGGACCGAGGTTGAGATCATGGCGCCGACGACGCCGGTGGAGACCATCCAGTTGCAGAGCATGCCGCGCATGAACAGCGTCGCCATGCCGGCCGCACCATGCGCGGCGTAGCCGAGCGTTCGGCCCTCGCCGATGTTGCCGATCGCCGCGCCGACCTTGTCGGGCGCCTGCGTGAAGCCGAACGTCGTGACGAAGGCCATCATGAAGGCCACGGTAAAGGCGCCGGCAAAGTTGCCGACGAAGACGAGACTCCAGTTGCGCAGCACCCCGCCGAGCGTGACGCCCGGGCGCTTGTCAATCAGCGCCAGCGGGGCGAGCACGAAGACGCCAGTCAGCAGGTCGAAGCCAAGGAGATAGAGCATGGAAAAGCCGACCGGGAACAGCAGCGCGCCGATGATCGGCTGGCCCGTGTTGACGTTGATGGTGACGGCGAACCAGGCCGCCAGGGCCAGGATGGCGCCGGCCATATAGGCGCGGATGATGGTATCCCGGGTGGACATGAAGATCTTGGACTCGCCCGCATCCACCATCTTGGTGACGAATTCCGAAGGCGCGAGATACGACATCAATGGTTCCTTTGCTTCGTATGAATGAAGGTACGTTCGTTCGGGCGGCGCCGGTCTCGCGGCGTTCCTTGGCGCGCTGATCGGCGAGCCGAGATCCAGCGGACCCAAGGGCAGGGAGAATCTCGCGCGGAATCGCATCACGACGACTGCGCCGGGGGTCCAGCGAAGCACGCTCAAGCTTTCCCCGCGTTTCAGCCCCTGGAGGCCTCAACATTTCGGCGAACCGCAGTCGTCGTTGACTGAGCGATCTGTGAGAAAGCAATCTGCGTGCCAAGCCTTGCGGGTGGTCTTTGAGCTGTCCTGATGCCGATTTCGACCAAGGATGGGATGCTGTTGAGATCAGAGCAGTGCGGTGATCCCTGCCCTCGAAGTGAGGTCTGCCCATTTTTTGTGCGTCGCACAAGGACTGGGCGGCCCGCTGGATTTGCGGGCGCAATCGAGCCCCGCGTTACAAGCGACTTTAAGATAACTATCTGATCCTGTTGGTTATTCCGGAATGGCTCGGTCTGGCACGCTTCTTGTTTGATAGTGGTCGACGCCATCGACGCCGTCCCTCGAAGATCTCCATCCGAATCGTGACCTTCGCCATCCGGGGCCTTCCCGGAGACGTGCACCTGTGCGCGTGGGGGTGGCTGGCGTGCGCGGATGGTCCTTCGTTCACAAAGGAGCATCACATTCAATGACGAAGCCAACTGATAAGTCCTTGCGCGGCCGCCATAAGAGCAATCTGCTCGGCGGAGCTGGCGCGAACCCGCTCACCGGTCTCGACCGCCGTACCTTCCTTGCCGGGGGAGCTGCCGCCGCGGCTTATGCAGTCTCCGCCGGTCGCGTGCGCGCAGCCGCGCTCAAGCCGGAGAAGGAGGAGCTGAAGTTCGGCTTCATCAAGCTCACCGATATGGCTCCGCTGGCGGTCGCCAAGGAGAACGGTTATTTCGAAGACGAAGGCCTGTTCGTCACGCTGGAGGCCCAGGCCAACTGGAAAGTTCTGCTCGACCGCGTCATCAGCGGCGAGCTCGATGGTGCGCACATGCTGGCGGGCCAGCCATTGGCCGCGACGATCGGGTTCGGCACCAAGGCGCACATCATCACACCGTTCTCGATGGATCTGAACGGCAACGCCATTACGGTGTCGAACGAGATTTTCGCGTTGATGAAGCCGGGCATCCCGAAGGATGCGAGCGGCAAGCTGGTGCACCCGATCAAGGCCGAGACGTTGCGCCCTGCCATCGAGAAGCTGAAGGCTGACGGCAAGGCCTTCAAGATGGGCATGGTGTTCCCGGTGTCGACTCACAATTACGAGCTGCGCTACTGGCTCGCTTCGGGCGGCATCAATCCCGGCTATTATTCGGCCGAGGACGTGAGCGGAACGGTTGCGGCCGAAGCGCTGCTGTCGGTGACGCCGCCGCCGCAAATGCCGGCAACTCTGGAGGCCGGCACCATCAACGGCTATTGCGTCGGCGAGCCCTGGAATCAGGCCGCCGTCTTCAAGGGCATCGGCGTGCCCGTGATCACCGATTACGAAATCTGGAAGAACAACCCGGAGAAGGTGTTCGGCATCACCGCCGCATTCGCCGAGAAGAATCCCAACACGGTGCTCGCGCTCACCAAGGCGTTGATCCGCGCGGCGATGTGGCTGGACGAGAACGCCAATGCCAACCGCACCAAGGCGGTCGAGCTGCTCTCGAAGCCGGAATATGTCGGTGCAGACAAGGCAGTCATCGCCAATTCGATGACCGGCACCTTCGAGTACGAAAAGGGCGACAAGCGGCCGATCCCGGACTTCAACGTCTTCTTCCGTTACTTCGCCACCTATCCCTATCTGTCCGATGCGGTCTGGTACCTGACCCAGATGCGCCGTTGGGGACAGATCGGCGAAGCCAAGAGTGACGCGTGGTATCACGACACGGCCAAGAGCGTGTACCGGTCGGATCTCTATCTGGCTGCAGCCAAGCTTCTGGTCGCCGATGGCAAGGCCAGGAAGGAAGACTTTCCCTGGGACAGCGACGGCTATCGGGCGCCGACATCCGAATTCATCGACGGTCTGAGCTACGACGGCCGCAAGCCCAATGCCTACATCGACAGCCTGAAGATCGGCCTGAAGGGCAAGCAGAAGATCGACGGTGCCAAGGTCATCGACGGCTGAGAAATCGCAGCCGGGCCGCTGCAGCGCGGCCCGGCTCCCTGCTCGCAATCCGGCGGTGGACGCCAAGGGAATACGCAAATGGCATTGGTTAGCGAATACGTCGACGTCAGCGCGGAAGAGGCCAAGCGCGCGCGGCGGGAGCGGATGCTCGCGCGCATCAACGGCGCCGCCGTCTATCTGAACATCCTGGGCCTCGGCTGGCTTGCGCCGCTTGCGCGCATCGCCGCGGGCGATATGGTCAAGCCCCAGTTGAAGGAACTGCGGCAGGGATTGGTGGTGCCGCTCCTCGGCATCGGCGCCTTTCTCCTCGCATGGGCCGTGGCCGCGCCTCAGGTCAAGACCTCGCTCGGCGCCATTCCCGGGCCGGCTGAGGTCTGGGTCCAGACCAAGAACCTCTACGCCGATCACCGTGCCGAGCGCGCCAAACAGACGGCGTTCTATGAGCGTCAGGACGCGCGGAACGCCAAGGTGATCGCCGACGGCCATCCCGAGGAGGTCCGGCATCGCAACTACGCCGGCAAGCCGACCTATTTCGACCAGATCATGACCAGCCTCATGACGGTTGCGCTCGGCTTCGTGGTGGCGACGATCGTCGCCGTTCCACTCGGCATCCTTTGCGGCCTGTCCAAGACCATGAACGGCGCGCTCAACCCGTTGATCCAGATCTTCAAGCCGGTGTCGCCGCTCGCTTGGCTGCCGATCGTGACGATGGTCGTCTCGGCGCTTTACGTAAATCCATCGGAATTCCTGCCGAAGTCGCTGGTCATCTCCGCGATCACCGTGACGCTCTGCTCGCTGTGGCCGACGCTGATCAACACCTCGCTTGGCGTTGCTTCCATCGACAAGGACCTGCTCAATGTCGGACGGGTTCTCCAGTTGCCGACCCGGCGCACCATCACCAAGCTGGTGCTGCCGAGCTCGCTCCCGCTGATCTTCACCGGTCTGCGACTCTCGCTCGGCGTCGGCTGGATGGTGCTGATCGCGGCCGAGATGCTGGCGCAGAATCCCGGGCTCGGAAAGTTCGTCTGGGACGAATTCCAGAACGGCTCCTCGCAGTCGCTCGCGCGGATCATCGTCGCCGTGCTGACGATCGGCATCATCGGTTTCCTGCTCGATCGGGTGATGTACGCGTTGCAGTCCGCCTTCACCTTCTCCGGCCAGCGCTGAGGACGGCCCATGTCGTTTCTGTCTCTCAAGGGTCTGTGCAAGGCCTATGGTACCGGCGCCAAGCGGACCAGCGTGCTCTCCGACGTCAACCTCGATGTTGCCGAAGGCGAGTTCATCGCCATCGTGGGCTTCTCGGGAAGCGGCAAGACGACGCTGATCTCGACCATCGCAGGCCTCGTGCAGCCCGATTCGGGCGAGATCACGCTGAAGGGCAAGCCGGTGACCGCGCCTGGTCCCGACCGTGGCGTCGTGTTTCAGTCCTACTCCCTGATGCCGTGGCTTACAGTGCGCGGCAACGTGGCGCTCGCGGTCGACCAAGTTTTCGCCCGCGAGAGCAAGGCCGAGCGCGCGGCCCGGGTCGATCGCTACATCGCGATGGTCGGGCTGTCACATGCCGCAACGCGCCTGCCCGCCGAGTTGTCCGGCGGCATGCGGCAGCGGGTCGCCGTTGCGCGCGCGCTGGCAACCAGTCCGGAGATCCTCCTGCTCGACGAGCCGCTGTCGGCGCTTGATGCCCTGACCCGTGCCAAGTTGCAGGACGAGATCGTCGACATCTGGTCGCGCGACAAGCGTACCGTGGTGCTCATCACCAACGATGTCGACGAGGCGATCCTGCTTGCCGACCGCATCATCCCGTTGTTGCCGGGCCCGGACGCGACCTTGGGCCAGGAATTCAAGGTCGACATCCCGCGCCCGCGCGACCGCACATCGGTCAACGAGGACCCTGCGTTCAAGCGGCTGCGCCAGGCCGTCACCAGCTATCTTCTCGACGTGGTCGACGAGCGCGCCTCGCGGTCCGACGGCGCGGTACGAACGCTGCCAAACGTCGTGCCGATCACCCAAACCGAGAAACCGCCGGCGGCCTATCAGAAACGGGCAGCCGCCGTCACCTTCAATCTCGATCGCTACCTCGAATTCTCCCAGTTGTCGAAGGTGTATCCGACGCCGGCTGGGCCGCTGACCGTGGTCGAAAACTTCGATCTCAAGGTACGCAAGGGCGAGTTCATATCGGTGATCGGACATTCCGGCTGCGGCAAGTCGACGGTGCTGTCGATGACCGCGGGCCTCAACGACGTATCCCTCGGCGGCATCATTCTCGACGGCCGCGAGGTGACCGCGGCCGGCCCAGACCGGGCGGTGGTGTTCCAGGCGCCCTCGCTGTTTCCGTGGCTCACGGCTCGCGAGAACGTCGCGCTCGGCGTCGATCGTGTCTATCCACATGCAACGCGGCGGCAGCGCGACGAGATCGTCGACTATTACCTCGAACGGGTCGGTCTCGCCGATTCCTTCGACAAGCCGGCCGCGGCGATGTCGAACGGCATGCGCCAGCGCGTCGGAATCGCGCGCGCCTTCGCATTGTCCCCGAAGCTGCTGCTGCTGGACGAACCTTTCGGAATGCTCGACAGCCTCACCCGTTGGGACCTGCAGGAAGTGCTGATGGAGGTCTGGAAGCGCACGCAGGTGACGGCGATGTGCGTCACCCACGATGTCGACGAAGCGATCCTGCTTGCCGATCGTGTGGTGATGATGACGAACGGGCCCAACGCGCGGATCGGCCATATCATGGAAGTCGACATTCCCCGACCCCGCACGCGCAAGACCTTGCTCGAGCATCCGGACTACTACCGCTACCGCCGCGAGCTGCTCGATTTCCTCGAGGCCTATGAGCACGGAGCTGCACCCAAGGCGCCCGTGGCGACCTCTGCAGCAAGTCCTGAAGCGGCGTGATCGTCCATCCGCGACGCGCCCAAATAATCGACATCAAGCTCAATCCTTGTGCGTCGCACAAGGATTGAGCGAATCGCAAATTTAGCGTGCGGAAAGGCCCTGCGAAAAATTCGGGCAACGCGAATAACGTTCTGAATTCCCTGTATTTCCAGCGTGCACGCAACTGGCACGGAAATTGAAGCGTCTTTGCGCGACGCCAACGACGACGTCCCTCAACATCATCAATCAGCATCGTAACTCGCCACCGGGGTGAAGCCTCGGAGCGTGCCTCCGTGGCCGGAGGCTGAGCCTGCAACGACGCAGCGGTGAGCCTGGAAGGGATACTCAATGACGAAGAATCCGACTTGGATTTCAGACTGGCGCCCCGAAGATGAGGCGTTCTGGAACGCGACCGGCAAGACTATCGCGCGACGCAACCTGATCTGGTCGATCGTGGCCGAGCATATCGGCTTCTCGGTCTGGCTGATCTGGAGCATCGTCACCACCAAGCTGCCGCAGGCCGGCTTCCACTACACCACCGACCAACTGTTCCAGCTTGTCGCGGTGCCGGGCCTGATCGGCGCATTGATGCGCTTTCCCTATACATTCGCAGTGACGACGTTCGGCGGCCGCAACTGGACCATCTTCAGTGCGGCGATCCTGTTCATTCCGACCCTGTCGCTGGCCTATTTCGTGAGCCAGCCCGACACGCCGTTCTGGCTGATGCTGCTGGTTGCCTCGACCGCGGGCCTTGGCGGCGGCAATTTCGCCTCCAGCATGACCAATATCTCCTTCTTCTTCCCCGACCGGATGAAGGGCTGGGCGCTCGGCCTGAACGCGGCTGGCGGAAATATCGGCGTCTCCAGCGTGCAGCTGCTGACCCCGATCCTGATGACGCTCGCCGTCTTCAACCTGTTCCAGGCAACGCCCGTCGACGGCATCTTCCTGCAGAATGCCGGCCTGATGTGGGTGCTGCCGATCGCGATCGCGGTGTTCGGCGCGGTGTTCTTCATGAACAACCTCACCATGGCGAAATCGTCGGTGAAGAACCAGCTTGCCATCGTCAAGCGCAAGCACACCTGGATCATGGCGTATCTCTATATCGGCACGTTCGGATCCTTCATCGGCTACTCCGCCGCGTTTCCGCTGCTGATCAAGACGCAGTTTCCGCAAGTCACGATTGCGATCGCGTTCCTGGGGCCGCTGGTCGGCTCGCTGTCGCGTCCGCTCGGCGGCTGGCTCGCCGACAGGATCGGCGGCTCGATCATCACGTTCTGGAATTTCATCGTGATGGCGGGCGCGACGGTCGGCGTGCTCTACTTCGTCGGGCAGAAGGATTTCATCGGCTTCCTGTCGATGTTCCTGATCCTGTTCGTGACGACGGGCATCGGCAACGGCTCGACCTACCGCATGATCCCCTCGATCTTCCGCGAGGAGAACCTGTTCAAGGTGCGCGGCAAGGGCGATGCGGCGCGCGCGATGGCGCTCAAGACGGCGAGCATCGAGAGCGGCGCGGCAGTCGGTTTCATCGGCGCCATCGGCGCCGTTGGTGGCTATCTGATCCCGACCGGCTTCGGCAAGTCGATCGCCATGACCGGCGGGCCGCAACTCGCGCTCGTGATCTATCTCGCCTTCTACGCCACCTGCCTCGCGTTGACCTGGTGGTTCTACCTGCGTCGCAGCCCGCAGGGCGAAGGCGTCTCAGGCCTTGCCGAAGCCAGGGTCTGATACTTGGTACGAATCTCGCTTCTCCCCGTACGCGGGGAGAAGTCTCTCTGATGACGTTTGACCCATGAACTTTTTCCGCAACGGCGCGGACGAAGGCAGACCGAAACAGACAGGAGAACATCATGACGCCAGAACAGATCGCCCTCATCCAGCAGAGCTTCGCCAAGGTCGCGCCGATATCGGAGCAGGCCGCGGTGCTGTTCTACGATCGTCTTTTCGAAGTGGCGCCGTCGGTGCGCGCGATGTTCCCTGAAGACATGACCGAGCAGCGCAAGAAGCTGATGGGCATGCTCGCGGCCGTCGTCGGTGGCCTGTCGAACCTCGAGACGATTCTTCCCGCGGCCTCCGCGCTGGCCAAGCGCCACGTCGCCTACGGCGCGGTGGCCGAGCACTATCCCGTGGTCGGCGAGACCTTGCTGTGGACCCTGGAGAAGGGTCTTGGCGAAGCCTGGACGCCCGAACTGGCAAAGGCCTGGACCGACGCCTACGGCGTGCTGTCCGGCTACATGATGTCCGAAGCCTACGGCGCACAGCCGCAGGCCGCTGAATAGGAGATGCCTCGTGAGTGAACCGCTGGTCATCGTCGGTAACGGTATGGCGGCCGCGCGTCTGGTCGACGAGCTCGCCAAGACCTCACTCGGCCGCTACGCGGTCGCCGTGATCGGCGAGGAGCCGCGGCTCGCTTACAATCGCGTCCTGCTCTCATCCGTGCTGGCCGGCGAGACCGGCTCGCACGAGATCGAGCTCCGGCCGGCGGACTGGTGGCGCCATCGCGGCGTCACCGTGCGCTATGGCTATCGCGTCAGCGAGATCGACGTCGGCCGCCGCGAGCTGAAGATCGACGGCGAAGAGAGCATGGAATATTCCAAGCTGGTGCTCGCCACCGGCTCGACGCCGCTGCGGCTGAACGTGCCGGGCGCCGATCTCGCCGGCGTGCACACGTTTCGCGATACGCGCGACGTCGACCTTTTGCTGACGCTGGCCGCGGCCAAGAAGCGCGTTGTCGTCGTCGGCGGCGGCCTGCTCGGGCTTGAAGCAGCCTATGGCCTTGCCAAGGCCGGCGCGCCGGTGACGCTGCTGCATCTGATGGACCGGCTGATGGAGCGCCAGCTCGACGGGCCGGCTGCCGATCTGCTCAAGACGCTGGTCGAGCGCAAGGGCATCCGCATCCTGCTCAACGCTTCGACCGCCCGGATCCATGGCGATGGACATGTCGAGGCCGTCGAGCTTGCCGATGGCAGCCGTATCGAGGCCGACGCCGTGATCTTCGCTGCCGGCATCAAGCCGAACGTCGCGCTGGCCAAAGAGGCGGGGATCGCCGTCAACCGCGGCGTCGTCGTCAACGACGTGATGCAGACCTCCTCGTCCGACATTTTCGCACTCGGCGAGTGTGCCGAGCATCGTGGCACCTGCTACGGCCTGGTCGAGCCCGCTTATGAGCAGGCGCGGGTGCTGGCGCGGCACCTGGCCGGCCGGCCCGCCGCCTATGAGGGCAGCGTGGTCTCGACCAATTTGAAGGTGTCCGGAGTCAGCGTGTTCTCCGCCGGCGACTTCATGGGCGGGGAGGGCAGCGAGAGCCTCGTGCTGACCGACCGCAGGCGTGGCACCTACAAGAAGCTCGTGATCGCGGACGGCCGGCTCACCGGTGCGGTGCTGATCGGCGATACCGTCGATGCGCTCTGGTATCTCGAGCTGATCCGCAATCGCGACAAGGTCGCGGCGATCCGCACCGACATGATGTTCGGCCGCGCGCTCGCGCTTCCTTCGAAAGCGGCTTGATATGACGGCGATCGATCCCACGCTCCGCGCCACCAAGACGACCTGTCCCTATTGCGGCGTCGGTTGCGGCGTGCTGGCGACGCCCGACGGCAGGGGCGGGGCGGCAATCGCCGGCGATCCCGATCATCCTGCCAATTTCGGCCGGCTCTGCTCCAAGGGCTCCGCGCTCGGCGAGACCGTCGGGCTGGAAGGCCGTCTGCTCTATCCGATGATCCGCTGCAAAGGCCTATTGGAACGCGTCGCCTGGAGCGATGCGCTCGATCATGTCGCCCATCGCATGCAGCACATCGTGGCCCGCGACGGCGCCGACGCGGTCGCGTTCTATCTCTCTGGCCAGCTGCTGACCGAGGACTATTACGTCGCCAACAAGCTGATGAAGGGTTTTGTCGGCACGTCGAATGTCGACACCAATTCGCGGCTCTGCATGTCGTCGTCGGTTGCCGGCCATCGCCGCGCCTTCGGCGCCGACACCGTGCCCGGCTGCTACGAGGATCTCGACCAGGCCGATCTGCTCGTCTTCGTCGGCTCGAACGCGGCCTGGTGTCACCCGGTGCTGTTCCAGCGCATGCTCAAGAATCGCGGGGAGCGCGGCGCGCGCATGATCGTCATCGATCCGCGCCGCACCGACACGGCTGATGACGTTGATCTGTTCCTGGGGCTCAAGCCCGGCACCGACACCGCGCTGTTCTCCGGCCTGTTCGTCCATCTCGCCGACAATGACGCGCTCGATCAAGACTATATCGCGCAGAACACGAGCGGTTTTGACGACGCACTGGCGCGCGCGCGGAGCATTGCCGGCAGCGTCCCCGCGACTGCGCTCGCCACGGGCCTCTCCGAACAGGACGTCGCGACCTTCTTCAAGATGTTCCGCGACACCGAGAAGGTCGTCACGCTCTATTCGCAGGGCGTCAACCAGTCGGCGCAGGGCACCGACAAGGTCAACGCGATTCTGAACTGCCATCTCGCGACCGGCCGCATCGGCAAGCCGGGCGCCTCGCCGTTCTCGCTCACCGGTCAGCCCAATGCGATGGGCGGCCGCGAGGTCGGCGGCCTCGCCAATATGCTGGCCGCGCATATGGGCTTCACGCCGCCCGACATCGACCGCGTCAGGCGGTTCTGGAAGGCGCCACGCATCGCCACCCATGAGGGGCTGAAGGCGGTGCAATTGTTCGAGGCCATCAATCGCGGTGAGGTCAAGGCGCTCTGGGTGATGGGCACCAATCCCGCGGTGTCGCTGCCGGATGCGGACTTCGTGCGCGAGGCGTTGAAGAAGCTCGAGCTGTTCGTGGTCTCCGAGAACGTGCTGTCCAACGACACGGTCGAGGCCGGTCCGCATGTGCTGCTGCCGGCGCTGGCCTGGGGCGAGAAGTCGGGCACGGTGACCAACTCCGAACGCCGCATCTCGCGACAGCGCTCGTTCCTGCCGGCGCCGGGCGAGGCGCGCCCCGACTGGTGGATCCTGAGCGAGACCGCAAAGCGTCTCGGCTTCGGCGACAGTTTCAACTACAAATCCGCCGCCGATATTTTTCGCGAGCATGCCGCGCTCTCGGCGTTCGAGAACGAGGGCGGCCGCGATTTCGACATTGGCGCGCTGACCTCGCTCTCCGACGAAGCCTTCGACGCGTTGAAGCCGGTGCAGTGGCCGGTGCGCGAAGGCGGGGCGCCCGGCGAACGCTTCTTCGCGAGCGGCGGCTTCTTCACCAATGACGGCAAGGGTCGCTTCGTCGCGCCGGAAGTGCCGGCGCTGCGCAGCGAGACCGGACCATCGCGTCCGCTGCGACTGAACACCGGACGCATCCGCGACCAGTGGCACACCATGACGCGCACGGGCCTCAGCCAGCGGCTCGGTGCGCATCTGCCCGAGCCGTTCGTCGAGATCCATCCCGATGACGCCAGCAAATATGGCATCGTCCATGACGGCTACGCCCGCATCACCACCGACTATGGCCAATGTATCCTGAAAGCGGTTGTGAGCGATCGCCAGCAGCGCGGCGCTCTGTTCGTGCCGATCCACTGGAGCGCGATGAACGCCTCGCACGGCCGCGTCGGGGCGCTGGTGCAGTCGTTCACCGATCCGTTCTCGGGGCAGCCGGAATCGAAGGCGACGCCGGCCGCGATCGCGCCCTATGAATACGTCTTCCGCGGTTTTGCGCTGTCGCGGCAGCAGCTCGATCTGCCGCCGAACCTGATGTGGACCCGTGTCACGGTCGCCGGCGGTTTCGGCTATCTGTTCGCCGACAATGCGGACCTGTCGCGCTGGCCGGCCTGGCTCGACGGCGTCGCCGGCGAGGATGTCGCCGAATATCGCGATTTCGGCGGCGGTATCTATCGTGCGGCCTCTTTCACCGGCGATCGGATCGAGGCTTGTCTGTTCGTCGGCCCCGGGCATGATGCCGGTGACTGGGAGGTGGTCAAAACCGCCTTTGCGGCCGATCACGTCAGCGACGAGCAGCGCCGTATGTTGCTGTCGGGCAAGTCGACGGAGGGGGCAGCCTCGACCGGACCGATCGTCTGCGCCTGCTTCGGCGTCGGCCGCGGCACCATCTGCGACACCATCGCCACTGGCGCGCGCACGGCGGCCGAGATCGGTGCGAAGCTCAAGGCCGGCACCAATTGCGGCTCCTGCATCCCCGAATTGAAGCGCCTGATCGCGACGACGGATGCGCCCGTGAAAGAGGCCAAGCTCGCGCGGGCCGTGGGATCGGTTTCCTAGGGTGGTTTAGCGCAGCGTTATCCACCGCTCTTCCTCTGCCGAAATGACGGTCTCGTGCCCCGGACGCAGCGCAGCGTCCTCTTGACGGTGCGCTGCAGAGCCGGGGCCCATGTTGCCTCGAGTGCTGGGCTTTTCCAGGTCCCGGCTCTGCGCCGCAACGCTGACGCGTTGCTGCGCGTCCGGGACAGGAGGGTGAGCGGCGATTCCGCCGCGCCTTCGCCCCATTCGACGCGCGCTCGATTGTGCCTTATGGTGCCGCGCGCTCCCCTCAACAATCACAACAACAATGATGTACCTGGAAACGCCGCCGCGTCTGATCGAGACGAAACTCTTCTCCGCCATGCCCGAAAAATTCCGCCGCAAGGGCGTGCGGACCGATTGGGCTGACGCCAACCGGCCGGGCATTGCCACCGACAGCTTCATCGAAGGGCCATCCTTCGACAAGAACGGCAACCTCTACGTCGTCGACATTCCCTTCGGCCGCATCTTCCGTATCGCGCCTGACGGCGAATGGTCGCAAATCGCTGAATATGAGGGATGGCCGAACGGGCTGAAGATCGCGGCCGACGGCCGCGTCCTGGTGGCCGACTACATGCATGGCATCATGGAGCTCGACGTCAAAGCCGGCCGCATGACGCCGGTCATGACCGCGCGCAACTCGGAATCCTTTCGCGGCTGCAACGATCTGCATCTCGCCTCCAACGGGGACATCTATTTCACCGATCAGGGCCAGACCGGATTGCATGATCCAAGCGGCCGGGTCTATCGGCTGGCGTCGAACGGCCGGCTCGATTGCCTGATCAACACCGGCATCAGCCCGAACGGCCTGGTTCTCGACGCAACCGAAACCGTGCTGTTCGTCGCGATGACGCGCGACAATGCAGTGTGGCGCTTGCCGTTCATGAAGGATGGCAGCGTGTCCAAGGTCGGCCGCTTCTGCTCGCTGTTCGGCACCAGCGGTCCCGATGGCCTGACCATGGACGCCAAGGGCCGCCTGTTCGTCGGCCATGCCTCGCTCGGCCACGTCTTCGTGTTCGCGCCGAACGGCGAGCTGATCGCGCGGATCAAGTCATGCGCGGGGCCGAACTGCACCAATGTCGCGATCGGTGGCGCCGGCAAGGATCGTCTCTATATCACGGAGTCGTCGACCGGCAGCGTGCTGGTGGCGGATATCAGTGGACTGTGAGCTTTGACATGAACACCAAATCCTTCGGCAAGACCGGCGCCGATGTTTCCGTGATCGGGCAAGGCACCTGGTATCTCGACCACGGCGACCGCAACCGCGCGATTGCAGCGCTTCAGCGCGGGCTCGATCTCGGCATGACGCATATCGACACCGCCGAGATGTATGGTGATGCGGAGCTCGTCATTGCCGACGCCATCACGGGCCGCCGCGACGACGTGTTCCTGGTCTCCAAGGTGTTGCCGAGCAACGCCTCGCGTCGCGGAACCATCACCGCCTGCGAGCGCTCGCTGAAGCGGCTGAAGACCGACCGTCTCGATTGCTATCTGCTGCATTGGCGCGGTTCCTATCCGCTCGAGGATACCGTCGCCGCGTTCGAGGAGCTGGTGAAGGCTGGCAAGATCGGGTCTTGGGGCGTTTCCAATTTCGACGCCGACGATCTCGACGAGATTCTCGCCGTCGCCGGCAAGGGGCGCATCGCCTGCAATCAGGTGCTCTATCATTTGAAGGAGCGCGCGATCGAGCACGCGGTGATCCCGTGGTGCGAGCGGCATGGCGTCGCGGTGGTCGCCTATTCGCCGCTCGGGCACGACGACTTCCCGGACGCGCGCAGCAAGGGCGGTGCGGTGCTGGCGAAGATTGCGGAAGCGCGTCGCGCGACGCCGCGTCAGGTCGCGCTGAGCTTCCTGACCCGTGCAACTACGGTGTTCGCGATTCCGAAGGCCTCGTCCGCGGAACATGCTGCCGAGAATGCGGCGGCCGGCGACCTCGTGCTGACGAAAGACGAGATTGCGGCGCTCGATGCGGCGTTTCCGCGCGGCCCGAAGCCGCGCAGCCTGCCCATGCTGTAACGCACAAACGCCCATTATTAACGGAGCATTGACGCGCGCGGCGGCTCGCGCATATCGGCATCCTGTTTTCGGAAGTTGTGAACGCGGCGCATTTGTCGTTTTTTACAACCGCTCTCGATTCGCATTTTGCCCGGGTTCCAGCCGTGACACCGCCGCCCGCCGTAGCCGCAAGGCTCGACAGTATTCCCATGCCCGCCCCGGAGAAGAAGCAAGAGGCTCGCCGTGCCCCCGCGCGCGTCGATCATCCCTTCAAGGGCATTGCGCTGGTGCTGCTGTCGACGGTGTTTCTCGGCACCTCCGACGTCACCGCGAAATACCTCTCGACCAGCCTGCCGTCGATCGAGATCACCTGGATCCGCTTCGTCACCTTCGCGCTGATGTTTACGCCGGTGATGCTGCCGGGCTCGCCGCTCCACGCGATGCGCACCGATCGCCTCGGCCTGCAATTGATGCGCGGCGCCGGGCTGCTCGGCTCGTCGCTGTTCTTCATCACGGGCTTGCGCTTCCTGCCCATTGCCGAAGCCTCAGCCACCGGTTTCGTCTCGCCGCTTTTCGTCACTGCGCTGTCGATCATCTTTCTCAGCGAGAAGGTCGGCATGCGGCGCTGGATCGCCACTGCGATCGGCCTGACCGGCGTGCTGATCATCCTGCGCCCGGGCACGAGCGCGTTTCACGCCGCCGCGTTCTTCCCGATCATCTCGGCATTCTGCTGGGCTGCCGCGCTGATCCTGACGCGCATGATGAGCGGCCGCGAAGCCGTGCTCACCACCATGGCCTATTCCGCGCTGACCGGCGTTGCGATCCTGTCCGTGATGGTGCCGTTTGTCTGGGTCACACCGAGCTGGACCGCGATCGGTCTCGGCATCGTGATCGGCGTTGCCTCCACCGTCGGCCAGTGGATCATCGTGCTGGCCTATCGCTACGGCGATGCCTCGGTGCTGGCGCCGTTCTCCTACACGCAACTGCTCTGGGTCAGTATTCTGGGCTTCTTCATCTTCGGTGAGGTGCCTGACGTCTGGACCGTCGTCGGCGCCGCCTTCATCGTCGCCAGCGGCCTCTACATCGCGCATCGCGAGCGGGTCCGACGGGCCCAACTGCTGGTGCTCGAAGAGCGTTCCCCGAATCCCTGACGCAAGTCGCCCCGCCTGCTTCGTGCTATCAATGGCTCCAACGAAAAGGGGAGGAGCCGGATGCGCGCTGCGATTTTCAGAAACGGCGAGATTGTCGTCGGCGAGATGGCCGAACCCAAGCCCGGGCCCGGCCAGGTGCTGGTCAAGACGCTCGCCTGCGGCATCTGCGGCTCCGACCTGCACGCGCGCCAGCACGCCCATCGCATGGTGGAGATGGCGCGGAAGACCGGGCGCAAGCCGATGGACCTCACCCGCGACGTCGTGTTCGGCCACGAGTTCTGTTGCGAGATCGTCGACCATGGTCCCGGCACCGCGCGCAAGCTTAAACCGGGCACCCGCGTCTGCTCGCTGCCGGCGCTGGTGACGCCCGGTGGTATCGAAGGCATCGGCTATTCCAACGACAATATCGGCGGCTATGCCGAGGCGATGCTGCTGAGCGAAGCGCTGCTGCTCGAGGTGCCGAACGGTCTGGCGCCGGAACACGCGGCGCTGACCGAGCCGCTCGCGGTCGGGGTCCATGCCGTGGCGAAAGCCAATATCCGCGGCGGCGAGGTGCCGCTCGTGATCGGCTGCGGCCCGGTCGGGCTTGCGGTGATCGCCGCGCTGAAGCTGAGGGGACTGCATCCAATCGTTGCGGCCGACTATTCACCGGCAAGGCGCGCGCTGGCAGCCAAGCTCGGCGCCGACATCGTCGTCGATCCCAGCGTGTCGCAGCCCTATGCGACCTGGGCCGAGCACGCCCAGATGTCGGAGGCCGAGAAGGCGGCGCGGCCGCCGTTCCAGGCCATGCTGCCGGCGCTGAAGCCTGCGATCATCTTCGAATGCGTCGGCGTGCCCGGCCTGCTGCAGCAGGTGTTCGAGGGCGCGCCGCGCGACGCGCGTATCGTCGTTGTCGGGGTCTGCATGGAGAGCGACAGAAACGAGCCGATGCTCGGCATCATGAAGGAGCTCAACGTCCAATACGTGCTCGGCTACACGCCGGAGGAATTCGCCGCCTCGCTGCGCCTGATCGCGGAAGGGCAGGTGGACGCGGCTGCGATGGTGACGGCGGAGGTGGGTCTGGACGGCGTCGCCACGGCGTTCGCGGATCTCGCCAATCCCGAGGCGCACACCAAGATCATCGTGCAGCCGTGGCGGTGAGGGGCTACACCGGCAGCGCGATCGAATACTTCACCTGGCTGAGCGCGAAGCTCGATTCGATCGAGGCGATGCCGTCGAGCCTGGTGAGCTTGGTCTTCAGGAACGTCTCGTAGGAGGCGAGGTCGGCCGCGACGACGCGCAAGAGATAGTCGCGGTTGCCGGTCATCAGATAGCATTCCAGCACCTCGTCCCATTTCGAGATCGCGCGCGCGAAGCGGTTGAGATCCTCTTCCTTCTGCCGCGCCAGCTTGATCGAGATGAAGACGCTGACATGCAGGCCGAGCGCCTTCTGGTCCACCGTCGCGACATAGCGCGAGATGACGCCGCGCTCCTCCAGCAGCTTGACCCGGCGATGGCAGGGCGAGACCGATAGCCCGACCTTGTCGGCGAGCTCCTGCATGGTCAGCCGGCTGTCGGCCTGGAGATGGCTGAGGATCCTGCGGTCGATGGCGTCGAGCTCGGGCATTGGGATGAAACCTGTCATTGGGGCGGTCGGTTGGTAAAATATCCCAATATCGTCAGGTATGGCGCGAAAAATTGAGAAGTTTGGGGCCGCTCGCGGGCGTATCATCGCGCCACCTGTTTTCCGGGAGCATTGCCATGCCCGTTGATTCCGCCCGTCTGGACACATTGACAGCGCTGGCCCGCAAGGCGCTGTGGCTGTCGTCCTGGACCATCCACCACGCCAACCACATCCGCCCCAGCGCGGACGGACTCAAGGTCGGCGGACATCAGGCCTCCTCGGCCTCGCTCGCCACCATCATGTCGGCGCTGTATTTCCATGTGCTGCGCCCTGAGGACCGCGTCGCGGTGAAGCCGCATGCGAGCCCGGTGTTCCATGCCATCCAATATCTGTTCGGCCGGCAGAGCCGCGAGAAGCTGGAGAACTTTCGCGGCTTCAAGGGCGCGCAGTCCTATCCCTCGCGCACCAAGGATGTCGACGACGTCGATTTCTCCACCGGCTCGGTCGGCCTCGGCGTCGCGCAGACGCTGTTCGCCTCGCTGGTTCAGGACTACGTCAAGGCGCATGGCTGGATGAAGGATCGCCGCGAAGGGCGGATGATTGCCCTCGTCGGCGACGCCGAGATGGACGAAGGCAACATCTTCGAGGCGCTCGCCGAGGGCTGGAAGCACGGCCTGCGCAACACCTGGTGGGTGGTGGACTATAACCGCCAGTCGCTCGACGCCGTCGTGCGCGAGGGGCTTTGGGAAAAGTTCGAGACCATGTTCCGCAATTTCGGCTGGGACGTCGTCATCGTCAAATACGGCCGTCTGATGCGTGAGGCGTTTGCGGAAGCGGGCGGCGAGGCACTGAAGCGCTGGATCGACAATTGCCCGAACGCGCTCTACGCCGCGCTGTGCTTCCAGGGCGGCGCTGCATTCCGCAAGCATCTTCATGATGAGATCGGCGACCAGGGGCCGATCACTAGGCTGATCGACAGGCGCAGCGACGACGAACTGCTGGCGCTGATGTCGAACCTTGGCGGCCACGACATGGCGAGCATGCTGGAGGCATTCGAGTCGATCGACCACGACCGCCCGGTCTGCTTCATCGCCTACACCATCAAGGGCGTCGGCCTGCCGTTCCAGGGCCACAAGGACAACCACGCCGGCCTGATGACGGTCGCGCAGATGGAGAAATATCGCGACAGCCAGAACATCCGGCCCGGCCACGAATGGGACAAATACGAGGGCCTCGCACAATCCGCCGCCGAGCTTGACGCCTTCCTCGCGCGCGTGCCGTTCAACCAGGACGGCCGCCGCCTGACCGCGCCCGTCATCGAGGTCCCCCAGCAACTCGCGTTCAAGCCGACGCCGCAGATGTCGACCCAGCAGGGCTTTGGCCTCGTGCTGAACGAGATCGCCCGCGGCGACAGCGAGCTGGCGAGGCGCATCGTCACGACCTCGCCCGACGTCACCGTCTCGACCAATCTCGGTCCCTGGGTGAACCGGCGCGGCCTGTTCGCCAGCGCCGAGAAGGCGGACTTATTCCGCAGCGAGAAAATTCCATCCACCTACAATTGGGACGCTTCGCCAAAGGGTCAGCACCTCGAGCTCGGCATCGCCGAGATGAACCTGTTCATCATGCTCTCGGCGCTCGGCCTATCGCACCAGATCAACGGCGAGCGGCTGCTGCCGGTCGGCACGCTCTATGATCCCTTCATCGAGCGCGGCCTCGATGCGCTGAATTACGCCTGCTATCAGGACGCGCGTTTCATGGTGGCGGCGACGCCGTCGGGCATCACGCTCGCGCCCGAAGGCGGCGCGCACCAGTCGATCGCGACGCCCCTGATCGGCATGGCACAGGACGGGCTCGCCTCGTTCGAGCCGGCCTTCGTCGACGAGCTCGCCGTGATCATGGGTTGGGGCTTTGAGCACATGCAGCGCGATCCGGGCGAGGGCGGCTCGGTCTATTTGCGGCTCTCGACGCGCAGCATCGAGCAGGCGCAGCGCATCATGACACCGGAATTGCAGCAGGGCATCACCGATGGCGCCTATTGGCTACGCAAGCCTGGCCCGAATGCCGAACTCGTGATCGCCTATACCGGCGCGGTCGCGCCCGAGGCGATCGAGGCCACCGGCTTCATCGGCGAGAGCCGCCGCGACATTGGCCTGCTCGCAATCACCTCCGCGGACCGGCTCCATGCGGGCTGGACCGCCGCGCGGAAATTGCGGCGCGATCGGCGCGGCGTGCAGCATCTCAGCCATATCGAAAAGTTGCTGGCGCCGTTGCCGCGCGACTGCGGCATCGTGACCGTGATCGACGCCCACCCGTCCGCGCTCGGCTGGCTCGGCAGCGTCCGCGGCCACCGCGTCGAGGCGCTCGGCGTCGAGCAGTTCGGCCAGACCGGCAGCATCGCCGACCTTTATCGGCACTACGGCATCGATGCGAATGCCATCATCGACGCGGCCGAAAGCCTCACCACCGGCGCTCCGGTGCTGCATCGGAAGATGGCGGTGTAGTCGAGGTAACCCCGGCGCATGGGCCCCGGCTCTGCAGCGCTCCGCTGAAGAAGCGCTGCCATAGCGCGTCAAAGACGCGCGTAAACGCGCTAATGGCGTCCGGGGCACGAGAGTATTTGCACGCGTTCTAATTTCGTGTCCCGGGCGCACTGCGGCGCGAAGTGCCGCGGTGCTGAAGCGGGACCCATGGCCGCGCTTGCCTCGGTTCAAACCAAGTCCCATATTCCGCCCGTCCGCCGCAACGCTGGCCCCGCATATGGCGGGTTCAATTGCCGGCGCTTTCGTGCAAGGATGCCTGCCGAAACGCCCCCACCATGCCCCCAAGAAGAGGTTAACGATGGTCAATCGCATGCAATTCTACATCGACGGCGCCTGGGTCGATCCCGCCGTCAAGAAGTCGACCGCCGTGGTCAATCCCGCGACGGAAGAGGCGATGTACGAGGTTGCGCTGGGCTCCAAGGCCGACGTGGACAAGGCGGTTGCCGCCGCCAAGCGCGCCTTCGCGACCTTCTCCCAGACCAGCCGTGACGAGCGCGTCGCGCTGCTTTCGAAAGTCATCGAGGTCTACAAAGGCCGTCTCAAGGAGATCGGCGCCGCCGTTTCCGACGAGATGGGCGCGCCGCTGCCGATGGCGGAGAAGCTGCAGGCCGGCGCCGGCCTCGGCCATCTCATGACCACGCTCGACGTGCTCAAGAATTATCATTTCGAGGAGCCGGTCGGCACCGCCATGGTGCTGCGCGAGCCAATCGGCGTGGTCGGCATGATCACGCCCTGGAACTGGCCGCTAAACCAGATCGCCTGCAAGGTCGCGCCCGCGCTTGCCGCCGGCTGCACCATGATCCTGAAGCCATCCGAATTCACGCCGACCTCGGCGCTGATCTTCGCGGAAATCCTCCATGAAGCCGGCGTGCCCAAGGGCGTGTTCAACCTCGTCAACGGCCTCGGCCCCGAGGTCGGCGCCGCCATGAGCGAGCACCCCGACATCGACATGATCTCCTTCACCGGCTCGACCCGCGCCGGAATCGATGTGGCGAAGCGCGCTGCTCCCACCGTGAAGCGCGTCAGCCAGGAGCTCGGCGGCAAATCGCCGAACGTCATCCTCGAAGGTGCCGACCTCACCAAGGCGGTGACCGGCGGCGTGATGCACATGTTCAACAATTCCGGCCAGTCCTGCAACGCGCCCTCGCGCATGATCGTGCCGGCCGCGAAGATGAAGGAAGTCGCCGCGATCGCGAAGGCCGTCGCCGACAAGACCAAGGCCGGTGATCCCCGCGCCGAAGGCACCACCATCGGCCCCGTCGTCAACCGCGGCCAGTGGGACAAGATCCAGGGCCTGATCAAGAAGGGCATCGACGAGGGCGCAACGCTCGTCGCCGGTGGCCCGGGCTTGCCCGAAGGCGTCAACAAGGGCTTCTATGTCCGCCCGACCATCTTCGCGGACGTCACGCCCGACATGACGATCGCCCGCGAAGAGATCTTCGGACCGGTGCTGACCATCATCGGCGCCAAAGACGAAGCCGAGGCGGTGCAGATCGCCAACGACACGCCGTACGGTCTTGCTGGCTATGTCACGGGTGCGACGGTCGAGGACGCCAAGCGCGTCGGCCGCCAGATCCGCGCCGGCAACGTCAACCTGCAGGGCGTGCCCAACGACCGCACCGCGCCGTTCGGCGGCTACAAGCAGTCCGGCAACGGCCGCGAGTGGGGCAAGTACGGCCTCGAGGACTTCCTCGAAGTGAAGGCGGTTGCCGGCTTCAACGCGGCGTAAGCGCACGCGACTGACGGACATGACGCCGGAGCGGGCAACCGCTCCGGCGTTTTTGTTGATCTCTCTCTCTCGTCATTCCGGGGCGTCGCGTAGCGACGAGCCCGGAATCCATTTGTCCGCAGCCTCTGCTGCACAACGGATTTTCAGGTGCGCCATTGCGTACCATAGCTCGCGCCGAAGAGGCGCGCCCCGGAATGACGCCAGAGAGAAGCGCTTATCCTCCCAAGGCTCCCTGCGTGTTCACATACAGCGCGTAGATCGACTGGCTCGCCGCCATGAACAGGCGGTTGCGCTTGACGCCGCCGAAGCAGAGATTGGCGCAGCGCTCGGGTAGGGCGATGCGGCCGATCATGACGCCGTCGGGCGCGAACACCACGACGCCGTCGAGCTCGGGATCGCCCATGCCCCAGCCGCACCAGAGATTGCCGTCGATGTCGCAGCGCATGCCGTCGGGCGTGCCCGGGCCCGCGTCGATATGAACGCGCTTGTTGGAGATCGTCGTGCCGTCAGCCGAGACGTCGTAAGCGAGGATCTTGCGGTTGGGCACGCCGCGGGATTCCACGACGTACAGGATCTTCTCGTCCGGCGAGAAGCACAGCCCGTTCGGCCCGAGCACGCCCTCGGCGACGATGGTTGCCTTATTCGTCGCGGGATCGAACCGGTAGACATTCGGCTCGATCTCCGGCTCGGCCTTGTAGCCCTCGTAATTGCCGAGCAGGCCGAAGGTCGGATCGGTGAACCAGATCGAGCCGTCCGATTTAACGATGACATCGTTCGGCGAGTTCAACCGCTTGCCGTTGAATTGATCCATCAGCACGGTGATGCTGCCGTCATATTCGGTGCGCACCACGCGCCGACCGCCATGCTCGCAGGTGACGAGCCGGCCCTGCCGGTCGCGCGTGTTGCCGTTGGCGAAATTGGAGGGTTTGCGGAACACGCTGACTGCGCCGGTCTCCTCCTCCCATTTGATGATGCGCTGGTTCGGAATGTCGCTGCAGAGCAGATAGCGCCCGTCGCCGAACCACACGGGACCCTCGGCCCAGCGCAGGCCGGTCGCGAGCCGCTCCACCGCCGACAGCTTTAGCCAGTATTTTTCGAAGCGGGGATCCAATGCCCTGATCGCGGGGTCGGGGTAATAGGTCGCTGGCCGCCAGCCTTGGCCGAAATCCGGGGAGTGGGACGATGCCTCATTCATGTCGGTTCTCTCGTTTCGTTCCCTCTGGACAATTCTGCTATCATTAGAGACACGTGACCGCAAATCGGTCACTAACGGCGAGGGACGACAATGCCGCGTATCTTGATGACGGGAGCTTCGGGCGGAATCGGCACGAGCCTGCGAAAACTGCTGCCGCCGATCTATCCGGATCTCCTGCTCTCCGACATCAAGCCGCCGGCCGATCTCGGCGCGAATGAAAAGTTCAAGGCGGCGGACCTCGCCGACCTCGCGCAATGCGAGGCGATCTGCGAGGGCGTCGACGGCATCATCCATTTCGGCGGCTATTCGGTCGAAGGCACTTGGGATCAGATCCTCCAGGCCAACATTATCGGCGGCTACAACCTGTTCGAGGCCGCCTACCGCAAGGGCGTCAAGCGCGTGGTGTTCGCCTCGTCGAACCACGCCGTCGGTTTCTATCCGCGCCACCACAAGATCGGCACCGACGTGACCCCGCGCCCCGACGGGCGCTACGGCGTCAGCAAAGTGTTCGGCGAGGCCGTCGGCGCGCTCTACGCCGACAAGCACGGGCTGAAGGTGACGTGCCTGCGCATCGGCAATTTCGGCGACATGCCGCTCGACCAGCGCCGGCTCTCGATCTGGCTCAAGCCAGACGACCTCGTGCAGCTCTGCCGCATCGGGCTCGAGCATCCCGACATCCATTTCGAAGTGTTCTACGGCGCCTCCCTCAACGAGCGCGCCTGGTGGGACAACCACCGCGCCTACGAGTTCGGCTACCGCCCCACGGGCCGTGCCGAAGATTTCCGCGAGCACGCAATGGCCGAGCAGGCCAAGCTGAAGCCGGATCCGGTCGGCGATTATTTCCAGGGCGGCACGTTCTGCAGCATGGAGTTCGATGCTGATCCGAGCCGGATCATTGATTGGAAGAAGCGGTAGGGAGCGCGCTCGACATGGTGAGAGCGGCCAAAGCTCTGCCTGGCCGCTCTCACCGGACGCTCGCGCGGGATCAGAACAGGCCGGGGATCAACATCGCCACCTTCTGCCTGTAGTGCCGGTACTGATCTCCGAACAGGGTGACCAGGTCGCGCTCCTCCAGCCAGATGCCGACGAAGATGTAGGCTGTCGTCACCGTCGCGAACAGCATGTGCCCAAGCGTCATGGTGGGCGTCGACCAGAACGCGATGATGAAGCCGAGATAGATCGGATGCCGGATCAGGCGGTAGAGGCCCGGCGTCCTGAATTTCATCGGCTCGGCAAGCCGGCCTGCAAAGTGGCTGACGACTTGCGTCAGCCCGAACAATTCGAAATGGCTGATCAGGAACGTGCTGTACAGCACGATCAGCCAGCCGGCGAAGCTGCCGGCGACCGCGGCGTAAGCTGCCATCGGCGTCTCGATCTCCCAGACGATGGCCGTGATCGGCCGCCATTGCCAGAACAGCAGGACCAGGCTCAGGCTTGCCAGCAGCACATAGGTGCTGCGCTCGAGCGCGGGCGAGGCGAAGGCGGCGAACAGCTTCTTGAAGCCCTGGCGCGCCATGCCGCTGTGCTGAACGGCAAACAGGGACATCAGCGCGAGGTTGATCAAGAGGGACTGTCCGGTCGAGCCTGTCGCGCCGCTGTTGATCGTCTTGGGCACGACGAGCTGCGCAACGAAGCCGACAGCGTAAAGAAAAGTCCCGAAGAAGATGAGATAAGCGAGCACGCCGTAGCCAAGCACGAAGCTTCGTGCCGCCAGCGCGCTTGTGGTCTGAGCTGGTCCGTTATGCAGGGTGATGGACATGATAAAGTTCCGATCTTGTGGTGGACATTGAATGGCTGAGTTGGGGGCGTGCCACTGTTGCCTTCGTCACATTGCAAGGACTGTCGGGACCATGGGCGCCTTGCATTTGCCGGGGCTTTTCCGGGCGTTTGCGGCACTCGCCGCCTCGGGCCGAAGGTCGTCTGACGTCGTTGCGGCCGAAGCCAGAACCAGCGACATCATGATGGCGCCGATTGTCCCGGTCGCCAGCGCAGCGGTTCTCAACTTGAAATTTCCGAGCATGGAAATCTTGAAATCGGAGGTCCTGACTTCGGCCTCGGGTTGGATGAAGGAATTCATGACTATGTCCTCGAAATGAAATCGTTGTGGGGAATGCAAATGCTCTGCAGCGTGTCTCGAGCCGTGCTGTGGTCGTTGGCTGTGGTGCTGCACCCCTTCGCGAACTGCATTGCGGCCTTCTCGCGGTTCGCCAGCATGCTGGCGACAGACCGATTGATGAGCCGGCGAAGCCGCAGCAGGATGGCGGCGAGATGTCGCTGCAAAGGGCTTGGCGCGGGCGGCGCCTGAGACTGAACGGACATTTCCTTATCCTTTCGCGGAATCACGAGACGATGACGGCGCCCGCGCTGATTGCTATTCGGCGGCAGCCGTCTGCGGTGTGGGATCGTCGCGGACGACCACGGTCGTGGCGACCTTGTAGAATTCCTCGCCCGGCATGCCGACGCGCCGCGCATGCTCGCGGATCGACTCCCCGTCGCGCGCTTCGTAGATGCAGAAGGTGCCGATGCGCCCGTCGGCCTCATGGACCACGTAGCTGCGGATCCAACGGACGCGGTCGGACATCTGTTCGTTGCCGATCCGCGCGGACTTCGCGCCGGCGGCTTCCAGTTCGTTCAGGTTCGCCCAGGCGCTCGGGCGGCGAATGACATAGAGTTCCATCAAACATCTCCTCAGGGGTTGTCGCCTGCGGGTCGGGAGCGACCCAGGCCGTGAGGAGCTATAGGCGCGGCTAGCGCTGACCGTCCTTACCGTGGGCTGATCATTGCCTGATCCTTGTCTGAACCTTTTCGACCTTGCCAGGACTTAACGATATGACCCTCAGGTTTGGACCCTTCGAGCTCGATGAAGAGGGCCGTGCGCTCATCCATGCGCAGCGGGAAGTCCCGTTGCAGCCGCGTGTGTTCGATCTGCTGGTCTACCTGACCCGCAACCGCGACCGGGTCGTCACCAAGGCAGAGCTGCTTGATACCCTGTGGCCTGATGTCACCGTCACCGACAATTCCTTGCAACGTGCGGTGAGCATGCTGCGTGGCGTGCTGCGCAAGGGTGGCATGGATGGCGCCGTCCGGAATATGCCGGGCAGGGGTTATCGTTTCTGTATCGAAGGCGTATCGGAGCTGCAGGTTGCCGCTCCCGGGGCGAGGGATGAGCAAGCTCCGGACCTGCGGGCGCAAGCGCAGCGTGCCGCTGCCGCGCAAGCCTGGGACGAAGCCGCAGCACTGTTCGAGGCCGTCGATGCCGTTCAACCGCTCGAGGGCGCGGACTTGCATCAATGGGCGCTGGCCCTGCAGTGCACCGGCAAGGCCGATGCAGCCCTTCCGCTCTTGGCTCGCGCAGTTGCCGCCCATACCAGAGCCGGCAAGGTGCCGCTGGCTGTCGTCGATGCCGTCACGCTCTCCGGCTTGCACTTCGAGCGCGGCCAGGCGGCGATTGCCAAGGGCTGGCTGGCACGGGCGGAGGATTGGGCCTCCGAAGTCGAGGATCCCGCCACGACTGCGCTTATTCTCTGGATGAAGTCGAAGGTCGCGGCGTTCGAAGGCGAGCCCGAACAGGCGCTTTCGCTTGCCGATGTCGCGTACAGCACGGTCCGGCACAAGAACGCTCTTGGCATCGAGGCCCTGAGTCTTGCTTATCGCGGGTTCTACCGGCTGTGTCTGGGCGATACACGCGCAGGACTGGCGGATCAGGACCTCGCCGCTGCGATGGCACTCTCCAGCGGCGATATCGATCCAATCATTGGAGGCATCCTCTACTGCAACATCCTGTGGGCGGCGCGGATGTTCGGGGATTGGGCGAGGGCCGACCAGTGGACGCTGGGCTATCAGAAATATTGCACCGAGAGCGGGATGGAATTAACCGGCTCCTGCCAGCTTCATCGGTCGGAAGTCCTTGGCGTCAGGGGCTCGCTCGGCGAAGCCCTGTCGCGCATTCAAGATTCGCTGGCGCGGCTGACCAGTGATGCACCATGGGCGACCGGCGATGCCAATCGCGTGCTCGCTGACATTCAGGCTGCGATCGGGAATGACGACGCCGCGTTCGAGGCCTACGAAAAGGCCTATGCCCTCGGTTGGTGTCCCGAGCCCGGCCGCGCCATGCTCTTGCTGGAACGTGGCGAAGCCGAAGCCGCCTACAGCAGTCTCGAGCGTAGCTTGATCGGAAAATCCTGGTGGACCCTGCAGCGGCGAGGAATATTGTTCGCGCATCTGGCGCTTGCCGCCGCGCATACAGGCCGCCATGAGCAGGCCCGGGAGCTGATCGAAGAGCTTTCCGGAAGTCCCGACCGATGGCCGATGCCGTCGATCCGGGCATTGACGAATGAAGCGCAGTCGGTGCTCGCGCACGCGCGCGATGACTATGAGGCAGCGCTGCGACATCTGCATCTCGCCCGGCAATTGTGGTCGAGCATCGACGGGCGAGTGCAGGCCGTCAGGTTGAGGTTGCGGATCGCGAAGCTGCAATTGGCTCATGATGACGTGCGAGGCGCATCGGCGGAGATTCACGCAGCCCAGCTTGCGGCTGGCGAACTCGGTTCGCGGAAGTTCGAGGCTGCGTGTGCGGCTTTGCGAGGCGAGGCCGATACGCGAGCGACGGGACGAGCTGCCTAGCGACCGTCGCGATACTTGCCCAGCCTTGTCAGCGGCATAGATTTTTCGTTCAGGTCAGCGCGCGCCGCCGCTTGCTTTGGTGTCCCATCCCTTGATGTGGATCAATGGTGCTCCTGTCTTTTGGCTTTCGATCTGCAATCGTAATTCAGCAACGGTTGTGTTGATGACGACGCAAGGACGGTAGCGAAGTCACGACAATGAAACTCAAATTGTCAGTTGCAATACTCGCGATGATCGTCTCCAGACCGGCGCAAGCCGCGACGCTCACCGACGCCGAGGCGGCGTTCCTCGATCAGATGGTCATCGCATCTGTGGTGCTGGAACAGCGATGTGACGGTTACGAGGTTGATGGCAGCGGCAGCGTTCAGCTCGGCGCCCGGCTGCTCGGCAGTCCGGATGCGGCGATGGCCATGATCGACGCCTATGCCGCGGCCATCAAGGCCCGCGATGGCGAGAGCTACGATCCCGCCAAATTCCGTCCCGAAGTGTCCGATGCGGCCAGCAGAACGTTCAGGCATGTTCGGACGGACTTGATCAGGAACCCAAAAAGGGCCTGCGCCGAATATGGCGAGGCGAGCGTGGATCGCGGGTTGTTGAGGCGGTATTGAAGGGGTCTTCGGCGTCATTCTAACCGCAGCTCGACCGATCTACGCGCGAGCTCCTCCAATCCGCGCCAGATAATCCTTCTTGCTGAACTGCATGTGGTCCACGCACAGCTGCGCCAGCGCCCAGCTGTCGCGGCCCCGCAGGAGCTCGATCATCATCTCGTGCTGACGACGTGATTGTGCGAGGCCGTCGCGATCGGCGAGGTTCTTCGCCCGCATCGGTAGTGTCAGGTTCATGTAGTCCTGCAGCGAGCGCACCAGATAGGGATTGCCGCAGGCGGTGAACAGCGCGAGGTGAAAGGCATCGTTGGCTTCATGGATGCCGCGCAGGTCCTGCGCATCCGCCTTGGCGCAATATTGCCGTTGCAGCGCGGTCAGCTCGTCGATCAGGCCCTGCGGCGCGGGCAGGGGGATCATCAGCGCGGCCTGCCGGGTCAGCATCTCCCGGACCTCGTAGATCTGCCGGACCTCCTCGGCCGAGTAGAACCGCACGGTGGCGCCGACATTCCTCTCGCGACGGACGATGCCGCGTCGTTCCGCGTCCACCAGCGCCTGGCGCACGAAATGGCGTGAGGTGCCGTAACGCGACATCAGCGCGTCCTCGGTCAGGCGCGCTCCCGGCGCGAGGCGGCCGAAGATGATGTCCTCCTCCAGCCGCGCGACGACGTTGTCCGGATCGTCGCGCCGGACGGGCATGCTGTCTGCGGTATGAATGTCGGACATGCCCTCGGCCTCCGGCTGCGGCCGGTCTGCCCTGTGGAGCAGGGACAAGGCAGATTGTCAATAATCCAAGTCCGTAGAGGTGTCCCAGGCGCGAAAATGCGACAATATGGACCAATCTTATTGACAATCAGGACGCAGGCTGTACCACAATGGCAAATTGAGGAGTGGCATGATGACGAGTGGGTTGCGCAAGGGTCTGACGAGCTATGGCGATGCCGGCTTCTCGCTGTTCCTGCGCAAGGCGTTCATCAAGGCCATGGGCTATTCCGACGACGCGCTGGAGCGCCCCATCGTCGGCATCACCAACACCTATAGCGACTACAATCCCTGCCATGGCAACGTTCCGCAGATCATCGAAGCCGCCAAGCGCGGCGTGATGCTGTCGGGCGCGATGCCGTTCGTGTTCCCGACCATCTCGATCGCCGAGAGCTTTGCGCATCCGACCTCGATGTACCTGCGCAATCTGATGGCGATGGACACCGAGGAGATGATCCGCGCCCAGCCGATGGATTCGGTGATCGTGATCGGCGGCTGCGACAAGACGCTGCCGGCGCAGGTCATGGCCGCCATCAGCGCCGACCTGCCGACCGTGGTCATTCCGGTCGGCCCCATGGTGGTCGGCCATCACAAGGGCGAAGTGCTGGGGGCCTGCACCGACTGCCGCCGTCTCTGGGCCAAATACCGCGCCGGCGAAATGGACGATTCCGAGATCGAGGCGGTGAACGGGCGTCTGGCGCCGTCGGTCGGCACCTGCATGGTGATGGGCACCGCCTCGACCATGGCCTGCATGATCGAAGCAATGGGCCTGTCGCTGCCGATGAGCGCGACGATTCCCGCGCCGCATGCCGAGCGTTTCCGTCTTGCCGAGGCCAGCGGCAAGGTCGCCGCCGAGATGGCCAAGACCAAGGGGCCGAAGCCGAGCGAGCTGCTGACACCGGCGTCTTTCAAGAACGCGCAGGTGGTGCTTCAGGCCATCGGCGGCTCGACCAACGGCCTGATCCATCTCACCGCGATGGCGCATCGCTCGCCGCATCGGCTCGATCTCGGAGTGTTCGACCAGATCGGCCGCGAGGTGCCGGTGCTGGTCGATCTCAAGCCGTCGGGCGAGCACTACATGGAGCATTTCCATCACGCCGGCGGCGTACCAAAACTGCTCGCGCAGCTCGGCGACCTCGTCGATCTCGACGCCAGGACGATCTCGGGCCAGACGCTGCGCGATGTCGTCGCCAATGCCGAGGACGTGCCAGGGCAGGACGCCATCCGCTCGCGCGACAATCCGATCAAAAAGGAAGGCGGCCTCGCCGTGTTGCACGGCAACCTCGCGCCGCGCGGCGCCGTCATCAAGCAGTCGGCTGCGAGCCCCAAGCTGCTCAAGCATACCGGCCGCGCGGTGGTGTTCGAATCCGTCGAGGACATGACCTTGCGCGTCGACGATCCCGATCTCGATGTCACCGCCGACGACGTGCTGGTGCTGCGCAATGCCGGCCCCAAGGGCGCGCCCGGCATGCCGGAGGCGGGCTATCTGCCGATCCCGAAGAAGCTCGCGCGTGGCGGCACCAAGGACATGGTGCGCATTTCGGACGCGCGCATGAGCGGCACGGCGTTCGGCACCATCGTGCTGCACATCACCCCGGAATCCGCCGTAGGCGGGCCGCTGGCACTGGTGCAGAACGGCGACATGATCAGCCTGGACGTGGCCAAGCGCAGCATCGAGCTGCTGGTCGACGCGGCCGAGCTGGAGCGGCGCCGTGCTGCGCTAAAACCGGCTGCGGCGCCGGAGGAAGCACGCCGCGGCTACGCCTGGCTGTTCAACGAGACCATCATGCAGGCCGACGAGGGCTGCGATTTCGATTTCATGCAGAGGACTGGGAAGACCGAGACGAGCTGACCGAACGACGAACGCTCAGACCGCTTAAAGCGGCGGGCGATACAACAGGGGGAAACGATGATTGCACGATCCATGCCGAGATTCTTCCATGGGTTGACGGCCGCGGCCGCCATGCTTGTCGTCACCGGAGCGGGGGCACAGGAGGTGAAGCATTATCGCTTCGCCTATGACCAGCCGCGCAATACCGGCTATTCCATCGCGGGTGACCTGTTTGCCGAGAAGCTCAAGGAATTGAGCAAGGGCACCATGATCATCGATCAATATCCCGGTGCACAGCTCGGGCAGGAGCCACAAGTGCTCCAGCTCGTGAAAGCCGGCGACGTCGAATTCTCGATCATCTCCTCCGCCAACACGGCGACGATCTCGCCGCAGGCTGGCGTGATGTCGCTGCATTATCTGTTCCGTGACGAGAACCACGTCGTCAAGGGGCTGGCCGATCCCCGCGTGTTCGAAGCGCTCAAGACCATGATCGACGAGACCACGCAGGGCCTGCATGTGATCGCGACCGGCTCGCAGGGCGTGCGCCACATGTACGCCAGGAAAGAGATCCGCAACGTGGGCGACATCAAGGGCGCGAAGATCCGCGTGCAGGCGACCGCAACCGAGGACACCATGTTCCCGGCCTATGGCGCCCAGACCGTGCACATGCCGTTCGGCAGCGTCTACACCAGCTTGCAGACCGGTGTCGTCGACGTCGCCGAGAACAGCATCAACGTCTATCTCGTCAACAAGCACTACGAAGTTGCGCCGGTCCTCAACATCACCGAGCACGAGGCCAACAACGCGCTGGTGTTCATCTCCGACAAGCTCTGGCAGAGCCTGTCTGCCGAGCAGAAGGGCTGGGTGCAGGCCGCGGCCAACGAGGTCAGCACCAAGGAGCCGCAGAAGGCGTTCGACCTCGAGCGCAGCGCGGCCGAGAAGCTGAAGAAGATGGGCGTGAAGATCGTCGACAACGTCGACAAGAAGAGCTTCACGGCGATCGCCGATCCCTATCTCGACAAGCTCGCCAAGGAGCTCGGCCCGCACGCCGAGAAGATCAAGGATTTGATCCGGTCGATCAACTGACCGCCAAGAAGGTCGTCATGCCCGGGCGGAAGCGCGAAGCGCGTCTTCGCGCCAGGTGTCCCGGGCATCCACGTTCTTCCTTCGAGTCCGCGCCGAGTGCGTGGATGGCCGGCACAAGCCCGGCCATGATGGAAAGCCGCAGCCGGGAACAATCATGGCCATCGCCGACAAACTGCTCGTGCAACGCCAACGCCATCTCAAATGGCGCGCGCTCGACTGGCTCGAGCTCGCCCTGATGATCCTCTGCGGCGTGCTATGCTTCGGCTTCTCGCTGTCGGTCACCGCCGACATCGTCACCCGCACCATCGGCCATCCCTGGCTTTGGCTGCAGGAGGTGACCTCGACGCTGTTCATCTATGCGATCTTCGTCGGCACGGCCGCGGCGACGCGCCGCAACGACCATCTCTATCTCACCGCGATCTCCGAGGCGATGCACGGCACCTCGCGGCTGATCGTCGAGGTCATCATCCGCATCGTGGTGCTCGGCGTCGCCTTCTGCCTCGTCTGGTACGGCTATCAGAATTATCTGCGCGGCTTCGGCAGCTTTCGGCTGCCGTCGGGCACGCCGATCGCCTCGCTCTATGCGATCATTCCGTTGTCAGGCGTGCTGATCGGCTTGTTCACCATCGAGCAGCTCGTCAACGGCCTGCGCAACGGCTTTGACCATCCCGAGCCGCCCGAGGAGGACGGAACGCCAGTCGTCACCGACGCGCAGGCGAGGGCTCAGCTATGAGCGCACCTGTTGTCCTGACCTTGATGACGTTCTGCTTCCTGTTCTTCGGCTATCTGGGCGTGCCCGTGCCGTTCTCGCTGATGGCAGGTGTCTTCGTCGGCGCGCTGCTGTCGGATGTTTCGCTCGCCGCGATCATTCAGAAGATCTTCGACGGCGTGGACTCCGAGGCGCTGCTGGCGATCCCGTTCTTCCTGTTGGTCGGCGAGCTCATGAGCTCCGCCAACGTCGTTGTGCGAATAGCCAATCTCTCGGTATCGCTGGTCGGCCATATCAGGGGCGGGCTGTCGCAGGTCGTGGTCGTCTTCAGCATGTTCTTCTCGGAGATGTCGGGCTCGACCACCGCCGACGTCGCCGTGATGAGCCGCGCGCTGGGCGGCCCGATGAAGCGCGAGGGCTATGAGCCCGCCTTCATCGCCGCCATCATTGCCTCGGCCTCGACGATTGCAGCTTTGGTGCCGCCGAGCATCACCGCGGTGGTCTATGGCGCCGTCGGCAACGTCTCGATCGCCGGCCTGTTCATGGCCGGCGTCGTGCCCGGCCTGATGATCGGCTTCGGTCTGATGATCTATTGCTATTTCTTCGGCCCCTCGGGCCTGCGCAAGCCCCGCGCGCCGCTGCGCCAGGTGGTGTTCGCGGCTGGCGATGCGGCGCTGCCGCTGATGATCCCGGTGATCCTGCTCGGCGGCATCCTGACGGGCTGGTTCACGCCGACGGAGGCCGGCGTCGTTGCCGTCGTCTGGATCATTCTGGTGGTCATCCCCGCGCTCAACCGCGGACACATCAAGAAGATCCCTTACGATTTCTGCCTCGCCGGCCTGATCTTCTCGCTGCCGCTGATCACCATCGGCGCCGCCAATGCGTTCGGCTGGATGCTCGCCTATCTGCGCGGTGCGACCTATATCGCCGAGTGGATCACGTCGATCGCCGGTACCGACCCGCATCTGATCATGCTTTTGATGGTGCTGCTGTTCACCATCGTCGGCGACTTCATCGAGCCGGTGCCCACCATCATCATCTTCATGCCGCTGGTCAACGCGCTGACGGAAGCGGGCGACATCAACGCCGTGCACATGGGCGTAGTGCTGATCGCGACGCTCGCCTTCGGCCTGATCACGCCGCCTTACGGGCTGGTGCTGCTGATGGGCTCGAAATTCGTCGGCGTCAGCTTCGCCAAGGCGCTGCGCGCGGCGTTGCCGATCTATGTCGTGTTCCTGGCGACGATCGCGTTCGCGATCTATTTCCCGAGCGTGGTATTGTGGCTGCCGCGGCACGTGCTGCCCGAATCGGTCGGCTGCTTCAAGTCGCCGGCCGGGACGGGCTATATCTGTCCGCAATAGGCGCTACTTGCCCTTGCTGGTGAACTTCTTCACGGCGGTGCGGAAGTCTTCCGTGTTCATCGCCATGATGATCTTGTGCTCCTCGGCATCGAGCTGCTGTTTCACCGGTGTGGTGGCGGCCTGATACACCAGCGACTTGGTGCCTGATATCGCGGCCGGCGGGTTCTGCGCGAGCCGCTCGGCGAGCTGTCGCGTCGCCGCCTTCAATTCCCCGGCGGGAACGACCTTGGCCACCAGGCCCCATTCGTAGGCCTGCTGTGCGGTAAAATTGTCCTCGCCGAGGAAGATCTGCAGCGCCCGGCGCGAGCCGACCGTGCCGACGATTCCGACCGTCGAGCCGCCGTCCGGCGATACCCCGATCTTGGCATAGGCCGGCGTGAACTTGGCATCGTCGGCGGCGATGCAGAGGTCGGTGACGAAGGCGAGGCCCATGCCGGCACCGGCGGCCGAGCCGTGCACGCTCGACACCGAGATTTTCGGCATGCGCCTGATGATCTCGATGAAGGCATGATAGTGCCTTAACAGCTCGCCGACGACCGGTGTCACAGTGCCGGCCTCGGCGGCCGCCCCGATCGTCTGCAGATCGCCGCCGGCCGAGAAGGCGCGGCCTTCGCCCTCGATCACCAGGACCTTGATGGCGTCGTCGCCTTCGATACAGGCGGCGAGCTGCTCGAGCTTCTGCGCAATCGCAAGGTTGATCGAGTTGAACGCGGCGGGGCGGTTGAGCGTGATGGTCGCGATCGGGCCGTCGACCTTGAGCAAGGCGGGATCGTCGGGCTGGGAGATGGGAACTGGCATCTGGATATCCCCGGCATGAGGTGGCTGGCAGCGACTAAATCGCAGAAGGGCGGGGGAGACAATCCCCGCGCTGCGCCCTTGCACTGGGCGGAACGATAGGCTCAAATGGACCCGCCTTTTCCAAGGGACGGACACGAGCGCCGGCTCCTCGTAAGGTCAGCAACCAAAATCAGCGAGAGAGGAGACGGCATGGGTCACGCTCGTGTCTTCCGGAAATGGGCTGTCCGATGAGCGACGGTCCGGTGATCATCGTCGGTGCCGGCCATGGCGGCTACCAGGTCGCGGCATCCCTGCGGCAGGCAGGCTTTGCCGGCCGCATCTGCCTGATCAACGACGAGGCGCATCTGCCCTATCAGCGGCCGCCTTTGTCCAAGGCCTACATCAAGGGCTCGGCCGGTCCCGAGAGCCTGATGTTCCGGCCCGAAAAATTCTACCAGGACCAGAAGATCGAGCTGATCGCCGGCCGGGCGGCGTCGATCGACCGCGCGGCGCGGAAAGTTCATCTCGCTTCGGGCGAGACTCTTGGCTACGGCCACCTCGTGCTGGCGACGGGCGCGCGCAACCGGCTGCTCGATCTGCCCAACGCCAATCTGCCCGACGTGAAATATCTGCGCATCCTCGACGAGAGCGAGGCGTTGCGGGCGATCATGCCGTCGAAGACGCGCGCCGTGATCATCGGTGCCGGCTTCATCGGCCTCGAATTCGCGGCGACCGCGCGGATCAAGGGCCTCGAGGTCGACGTGCTCGAGCTTGCCCCTCGCGTGATGGCGCGCGCGGTGACGCCGGAGGTTTCGGAGTATTTCCAGGAGCGGCATCGCGCGGCCGGCGTCCGCATCCATCTCGGCGTGCAGGCGACCTCGATCGAGGCAGGGAACGGCAAGGTCACCGGCGTGTCCTTGAGCGACGGACGGCATCTGCCGGCCGACCTCGTCCTGGTCGGCGTCGGCGTGCTGCCGAACATCGAGCTCGCGGCGGAGGCGGGCTTGCCGGTCGCCGCCGGCATCATCGTCGACGAATATCTTGCAACGGCCGATCCTGACATCTCCGCGATCGGCGATTGCGCGCTGTTCGCGAGTCCCAGATTCGGCGGATCGCTGCGGCTGGAATCGGTGCAGAACGCGACCGATCACGCCCGCTGCCTCGCGGCGCGGCTGACCGGCGACAAGAAAGCTTATGACGGCCATCCCTGGTTCTGGAGCGACCAGGGCGACGACAAGCTGCAGATCGCAGGCCTGACCACGGGCTATGACCGCGTCGTGCTGCGCGGCAGTCCCGCGAACAAGGCGTTCTCGGCGTTCTGCTACAAGGGCGACAGGCTGCTCGGCATCGAATCGATCAACCGCGCCGGCGATCACATGTTCGGCCGCCGCTTGCAGGCCATGGACCGCTCGATCACGCCGGAGCAGGCCGCGGACGAAAGCTTTGATCTGAAGAGCGCGCTGGCGTGATCAACCAGCGGCGAGAACAGCTTTAACCTCCGCGGCCGCCGGCATCGACGGCCCCGCGCCCATGCGCTGCACGCTGATCGACGCCGCCGCGTTGGCGAAGGCGAGGGCGGCGCGCAGAGGCACGCCGTCAGCCAGTTGCGCCGCCAGCGCGCCGGCAAAGCAGTCGCCGGCGCCGGTGGTGTCGACCGCCTTCACGACGCGCCCGGGCACCGAAAACTCTTCGCGCCCGGCCAGCGCGAGCACGCCGCGCTTGCCGAGCGTGATGCAGATGGTCTGGTCCTCGCGCGCCTGAAGTCGTCGCGCGACGTCGATGATCCGTGTGGCAGTATCGTCTTCGGACAGCTCCATGCAGGCGAGGAAGCCGAGCTCGGTCTCGTTCAGCACGAGGACGTCGACCAGCGCGAGCAGCTCATCGGACATCTTTTGCGCGGGCGCCGGGTTGAGCACGGTGACGACGCCGGCCTCGCGCGCCCGGTGGAAGAACGCGGCGATCGTCGGCAACGGAATCTCGAACTGGCTGACCGCGACATCGCCCTTCAGGAGCGGCACGCCGCCGACATCATCGGCGCTCACCAGCGCGTTGGCGCCGGGAATGACGACGATGGTATTGTCGGCCTCGGCGACCGTGATGATCGCGGTGCCGGTGTGGGCCTCCGCATTCTCCTTGAGATAGCCGAGGTCGATGCCCTGGTCGCCGAGGAAGGCTTTCAGCTCGGCCCCGAAGAAATCCTTGCCCAGCCGGCCGATCAGCGTGGTGCCGGCGCCGAGCCGAGACGCCGCCACCGCCTGGTTCGCGCCCTTGCCGCCCGGAAAATACAGCACCTGCTTGCCGGCGACCGTCTCGCCGACGCGGGGATGGCGATGGGCGGTCGCCACCACATCCATGTTGATGCTGCCGGCGACAAAGACGCGCCCCATGGGAAACCTCGGCGAACGCTAGACCCTGACCTCGAACTCGTGCCTGACCTTGGCGATGTCGACCAGCGTCGGCAGGCCGGCCTCGTTGCCGAGGCGCTGGATCTTGTAGGTCGAGGCGGCCCGCGCGAAATCGAAATGCTCGCGCCAGCTTTTGCCGGGATGGGCGAGGTAGGAATAGACATAGGCGCCGTGGAAGACGTCGCCGGCCCCGTTGGTGTCGATCACCCGCTCGCGCGGGATCGGCATCGCCGGCATCACCTGCACCGTTCCGGTTTCGTCGAACCAGAGCAGGCCCTTCTCGCCCATGGTGACGCCACCGATCCTGCAGCCGCGGCTCTTGAGATAGTCGAGCATTTTCTCCGGCGTTAGGTCCATCTGCTCGCACAGGCGCTCGGCGACGATCGCGACGTCGATGAATTCCAGCAGCTCATGGGTGTTGGTGCGCAGGCCGCCGCCGTCGAGCGAGGTCAGGATGCCGGCCTCGCGGCACACCTTGGCATAATGGATCGCGGCGTCCGGCTGGTGGCCGTCGACATGCAGCGCGCGGCAGCCGCCGAGATTGAGCATCGGGAAGGGATGGATGTGCTCGTCGTCGCGGCAGCGCACGATGGCGCGCTTGCCGTCCTTGGGCATGATGAAGGACAGCGAGGATTGGTTGACCTTCCGCCCGTGCAGCGAGATCGCGTATTTCGCACACATGTCCTGGAACATGCGTCCCAGCCAGTCATTGGCCGCGGTGGCGATGAGATCGGGGACGATGCCGAGCTTGGCGCAGCAGAACGCCGCCGTCACCGCATTGCCGCCGAAGGAGACGGCGTAGTCGGAGGCCACGTGCTTTTCGTCGCCGGTCGGCATGTGGTCGGTGATGAAGACGACGTCGATATAGGTCTGTCCGATGAAGAGAGCCTGCATTGCTTGTCCGTCATGCGCTTGTGGTCCCGGCCGGCGCGCTTACTGTAGCACCGGTTCCGCTCCGGCGGGACGCTGAAATTATTCGCAAATCTGCCGCCCGAAGCGCTTGAGGTCAGCATGGTCAGGGAATACGACCATCACCGGGCAATGCCAAGCCCGGACAAACGCCGTGTTTCTGCCCGGGGGTTCCAGAGCCCTGAAACGGGCGATCAAGAGGGGGAAAGATGATCACCGGCCTCGATCATGTCGTCGTTCTAGTGAGGGACATCGGGGCGGCAAAGGCGGCCTATCAGACGCTGCTGGCCCGTGCGCCGTCTTGGCAAAATTCGGGTGAGGGCGCCGACCGCGTGCTGTTCACCCTCGCAAACATGACGATCGAGTTGATGGCGCCCAGCGGCTTCAGCGTGACGGCGGATCGCATGCGCGCGCTGCTGGACGACCAGGAGGGCGTGCTCGCCAGCCTGTGCTTTCGTGTCGCGGACATGAGCCGGATGCACCGGCGGCTGGAGCGGGTGGCCTTGAATCCGGATCCGGTCGCCGAGGTCGAAAGCAGCGATACGGAAACAGGCAACGTGCTGCACTGGAAGCGCACACGCGCCGCCACGGAACTCACGCGCGGCGTGCGCATGTTCTTCCTCGAGCTCGCCGACGAGCGGCCGCTCTCCCCGGCGACCGACATCGCGCCGATCGACGCGCTCGACCACGTCGTGGTCACCACCGAGGATTCCGAACGAGCCGCCGCGCTCTACGGCGCGCGGCTCGGCCTCGATCTGGCGCTCGACCGCTCGCACCAGGATTGGGGCCAGCTGATGTTCTTCCGCTGCGGCGACCTCATCGTCGAGGTGGTGCGCCGGCCCGTCGCCGGCAGCGACCTCGCGCATGACCGTCTCTGGGGCCTGAGCTGGCGCGTCACCGACATCGACGCCACCCGCGCCCGCCTGATCGCGGCCGGCCTCGACGTCACCGAAGTCCGCAACGGCCGCAAGCCGGGGACGCGGATCATGACGGTGCGGAATGGCACTTGCGGGATTCAGACGGTGCTGCTCGAGCGCTCTCCAAAGCCGGTCGAGTGAGGGACCTCACTCTCGTGTCCCGGACGCGCTGCAACGCTCTTGGCGTTGCTGCGCAGAGCCGGGACCCATCTCTCCACGAATCCGCTGCAACATGGGCCCGGCTCTGCAGCGCACCGCCGAAGAAGCGCTGCGCTGCGTCCGGGGCATGAGATCGTTCTCAAACGCTCGCCCGCGTGTTACAGCTGACGAGAGACCACCCAGCGAGCACACGGTTTGGCGAAGGCAAAGCGAACTCTGAAATGGCAGCGTGACCCCGAGGGGATGCGGCTGCGCATTCTCGAAGCCGCCAAGCAGGAGTTCTCCGCCCATGGTCTCGCCGGTGCGCGGGTCGACCGCATTGCGGCCAAGGCCGGCGCCAACAAGCGCATGCTGTACTATCACGTCGGCAACAAGGACGAGCTCTATCTCGCGGTGCTCGAAGGCGCCTACGACAAGATCCGCAGCGAGGAGCGCGGGCTCGATCTCGAACATCTCGATCCGCCCGAAGCGATCAGGCGCCTGATCGAGTTCACCTGGAATTACTTCCTGCGCAATCCCGAATTCCTGTCGCTGCTCCAGACCGAAAACCTCGCGCGCGCCAAGCATCTGAAGAAGTCGACCAAGGTCAAGTCGATGCACTCGCCCTTCGTCGAGATGATCCGCACCGTGGTGCGGCGCGGCGTCGACAGCGGCGACTTCCAGGTCGCGGTCGACCCGGTGCAGCTCTACATCTCGATCGCCGGGCTCTGTTTCTTCTATCTCTCCAACTCGGCGACGCTCAGCGTGATCTTCGGCCGCGATCTCCTGGACAAGAAGGCCAAGGACGAGCGGCTGGCGCACATGGTGGGCCTGGTGCTGGCCGCGCTGACCGGACAGTCCGTTGCCCTGTTCGAGATCGCGAAGGCGCCGAAGTCGCGCACCGCGTTGGCGCAGACGGTCTAGCGACGTTCCGTTGCCACTCTCTTTGCTGTCATCGCCCGACTTGATCGGGCGATCCAGTATTCCAAAGGCGGTTTTGATTGAGCCGAGAAGCCGCGGCGTACTGGATTCCCCGCCTTCGCGGGGAATGACACCGAGGGTGGGTCGCTCTCGTGGCCCGGACGCAGCGGGGCGCTCTTGCGGTGCGCCGCAGAGCCGGGACATGGGCGCGACCGTCCCGCCACCCCAACGGAACCCCGGCACAAAACGTCACAGGGAAAGCTCTGGACAGTATTTATCCAACGGGTTAATTTCTCCCCACAACGAAGAAGACTGCCGGGAGTGAAAATTGGCCGAGCCGAAGCCGCAAAACGCTGTTTCCAAGATGCTGAATGCAGCCTGGGTTCGGCCGTTCTTGTTCCTGGTCTTCATCGTCGTTGCCTGGGATCTCGCGATCCGTCTGTTCAGGATCCCTGCCTACCAGATCCCGTCGCCGCTCGATGTCGTCGCCGTGCTGCGGACTGAATGGCCGGAGCTGCTGCGCCAGTCCTGGCCGACCACCTATGCGACCGTCTGCGGCTTCCTGCTGTCGGCGCTGTTCGGCATTCCCGTCGCGATGCTGATCGCGGGCTCGAAGACGGTGGAGAGCTACGTCTATCCGCTGCTGGTGTTCTCGCAATCCGTGCCGAAGATCGCGATCGCGCCGCTGTTCGTGGTCTGGTTCGGCTTCGGCATCATTCCCAAGGTGATTTCCGCGTTCCTGCTCGGCTTCTTCCCGGTGGTCGTCTCCGCCGTGCAAGGCTTCAAATCGGTCGACCCTGATATGGTCGATCTCGCCCGCGCCATGCAGGGCAGCCGTTTCCAGGTGTTTTGCGCGGTGAACCTGCCGCACGCGCTGCCGGCGATCTTCTCAGGGCTGAAAGTGTCGGTGACGCTCGCCGTGGTCGGCGCCGTCGTCGGCGAGTTCGTCGGCTCCAATTCCGGCATCGGCTACGTCATGCAGCGCTCGATCGGCACGTTCGACCTGCCGACGATGTTCGCAGCGCTCGTGATCCTCGCTCTGCTCGGCGTGGTCCTGTTCTGGATCGTCGACCGCATCGAGAAGCTGGTGATTCCCTGGCATGTCAGCCAGCGCGAGGACGTGATTTTCGCCTCTTAACTTAAGCAACGGCCGTCAATGGCCGAAACATAACGACAAGGGAGAGTGACGATGAAGCGTTTGATTGGGGCTGCGTCAGCGGCGTTGATGCTGTTCGCGGCCATGCCCGCGCAGGCAGCCGACAAGGTCGTGCTGATGCTGAATTGGTACGTCTATGGCGAGCACGCGCCGTTCTACTACGGCAAGGCCAAGGGCATCTATGCCGCCGAGGGCATCGACCTCGAGATCCAGGAAGGCCGCGGCTCGGCTGCGACCACGCAGGCCGTCGCGGCGAAGACCGCCGATTTCGGCTATGTCGACGTGCCCACTATGATGCGCGCGGCGATCAAGGGCGCGCCCGTGGTCGCGACCGGCGTGCTGCTGCAGACCTCACCGATGTCCGCCATGGGCTTCGTCGACAAGAACATCAGGAAGCCCGAGGACATCAAGGGCAAGACGGTGGCGATCACGCCCGCGGATTCCATGACCCAGATCTGGCCGCTGTTTCTGAAGAAGACCGGCCTGAAGGAGAGCGACTTCCAGACGGTTGCCGGCGACGGCCAGACCAAGCTCAATGCCGTCATCAACGGCCAGGCTGATCTGCTGCTCGGCTATGTCATGGATCAGTCCATGAAGATCAAGGACGCCACCGGCAAGGACGTTTATCCGATCAAGTTCGCCGACTACGGCATCAACATGGTTTCCTCCGGAATCATCGCCAACACCGATTACGTGAAGGCCAATGCCGACCTCGTCCGCCGCTTCATGTCGGCGACGACCAAGGCCGTCGAGGCCGCCGAGAAGGAGCCGAAGGCGGCAGCGCAATCGATCCTCGATGCCAACCCCAAGGGCGGCAAGATCGACACGCTGACGCAAGGTTTCGAGCTGACCATCCCGCTCTACCGGACCGCGGAGACCAAGACCAAGCGGCCTTTCCAGGTCACCGATCAGAACATGACGGAAACGGTCAATCTGCTGGTTGAATATGGCGGGCTGGATGCCAAGGCCAAGGACCACCCGAAGGCCTTCTACACCAATGATTACCTGCCGAAGAGCGGTTCGTGAGCGATGATTTTCCGCTGTCGTCCCTGCGTTCGCAGGGACGACGGTTGGAGAGAGGTGAGATGAACCCAGCGACCAAGCCAATCGATATGCAACCGTCCACCCATCTGCGCCTGGTCTCAGACCGCGCGGGCGATGCTTCGGGCATCAGACTATCGGGCGTGTCCAAGACCTACCGGACGCGCGATGGCGACGTGCCGTCGCTGCGGCCGCTCGACTTCCATATCAATGACGGCGAGTTCTTCGTCGTGGTCGGCCCCTCCGGCTGCGGCAAGTCTACGCTGCTCAAGCTGATCTCGGGATTGCTGCCGCCGACGTCGGGCGAGATCCTGGTCGAGGGCGAGAAGGTGACGACGCCGCACGGCAATGTCGGCATCGTCTTCCAGAACGCGTTGCTGCTGCCCTGGCGCAACATCCTGAGCAACGTGATGTTGCCGATCGACATGAAGCGACTGCCGCGGCAGGAATACCTCGATCGCGCCAAGTCACTGTTGAAGCTGGTCGGTCTCGAGGGCTTCGAGAAGAAGCTGCCCTGGCAGCTCTCCGGCGGCATGCAGCAGCGCGCTTCGATCTGCCGAGCGCTGGTGCACGATCCCAGGATCATGCTGATGGACGAGCCGTTCGGCGCGCTCGATGCGCTGACGCGCGAGCGCATGAACGTCGAGCTGATGCGAATCCAGCGCGAGACGAAGAAGACCGTGCTGTTGATCACGCATTCGATTCCGGAAGCCGTGTTCCTCGCCGACCGCGTGCTGGTCATGACCGAGCGCCCCGGCGCAATCGCCGCGATCTACGACGTGCCGCTGCCGCGCCCGCGCTCGCTCGACGTGATGGCCGACCCAGTGTTCACCGAGCTCGTGCAGCGCATCCGCAAGCATTTCTTCTCGCAAGGGGCGTTGGATTAGAGTGGTCATCGGATTCTCATTGATCGCCTCAAGCGCGGTGCGCTCCCTCCCCCGCTTGCGGGGGAGGGTTGGGGAGAGGGTGTCTCCACTCGCGAGAACCCCCCGGAAGAGAAAGCCTTCACCCGGCGCTTTGCGCCGACCTCTCCCGCAAGCGGGAGAGGTGCAACGCCGCCTGAGCTGCATCTCGGGAAAGAACTAACACCATGGCGCCGCGCCTGAAGCTGCGAGACATCGCCTTCTTCGAACGTCCCGTGCATTTCGCGCGGCCGTTCCGCTTCGGCGCGATTACAATTAATGCAACGCCGCAGCTCTTCGTGAGGGTCGAGATCGAGGTCGAGGGCAGGGGCGTTGAGGTCGGCGCCAGCGCCGAGCTGCTGGTGCCGAAATGGTTCGACAAGCGGCCGGAGCTGTCGCCGGCGCAGACGGTCGACGGGCTGCGACGGTCGCTGGAGATCGCGCGCGGGCTCTATCTGGCGAGCACGGGATATCAGACGGCGTTCGGTCTGCACGCCTCGTGCATGAATGCCCAGGTCGCGGCTTGCGCGAAAGAGAACATTCCGCTGCTTGCCGCCGCGTATGGTCCCGCGGAAATCGACAAGGCAATCCTCGATGCGCTGCTGCGCGCCGCAGAGACAAGCTTTTTCCGCGGAATGGCCGCGAACGTCGCCGGCATCGATGCGCGGCTTTCTCCTGACCTGAGCGAGAGGGACATCACGACTTTTCTCGCCAGCCGGGTGCCGCTGCAGCGTGTTGCTATCAGGCATACGGTTGGTCTCGATGATACGATCGAAGGCGAGGGCGGCGTTGCCGACTCGCGCGAGAGCGCTGGTGCTCGTTACTACAAGCTCAAGCTGTCCGGCGACCCCGTCGCCGATGGGGCGCGCCTGGCGCGGATCGGCAAGGAGCTCGATATGTTGGGGGGTGACACCAGCGTCACGCTCGATGCCAATGAGCAATATGCCGACCTTGCCCCGTTGCAGGCCTTGATGGACCGGCTCGATCATGACGCCGCGCTGCGGCCGATCGCCTCGCGCTTGCTCTATGTCGAACAGCCGATGCCGCGCGATATCACGCGGCAGTCCCCGCTCGGCGCTCTAGCCGCCCGCGGTTTCATCGTCGACGAAGCCGACGATTCCTACGATGCCTTCCCGGCGGCGCGGGCGCTCGGCTATCGCGGCATCTCCTCGAAGTCCTGCAAGGGCCTCTACAAATCCATCGTCAATGCAACGCGCGCAGCGAAATGGAGCGGGGAAGGCGAGCAGTTCTTCGTCTCCGGCGAGGACCTCACCTGCCAGGCCGGCCTTGCCGTGCAGCAGGACCTCGCGCTCGGCGCGTTTATCGGCGCCACCCACGCCGAGCGCAACGGCCATCATTATGTCGATGGCTTCGGTGAAACGCCTCTCGCCGAAGCGCAGGCCTTTGCCACCGCGCATCCCGATCTCTACGCCGATGCCGGGCAGGGCATCCGCCTCTCCATTCACGACGGCGATCTCCTGACGGGATCGCTCCATGCTGCGGGCTTTGCGACGTCGGTCCATCCGGACTGGTCGGCGCTCAGCCCGCTCGAACAGCCAAAATCACCTAGGGAGCAATTGGCATGACCACCCAACGCCTCGGTCTCATCATGAACGGCGTCACCGGCCGCATGGGGCTCAACCAACATCTGATCCGCTCGATCGTCGCGATCCGCGAGCGGGGCGGGGTGCGCCTGAAGAACGGCGATCGCGTCATGCCGGATCCGATCCTGGTTGGCCGCAGCGCCGAGAAGGTCGAGGCGCTCGCCAAGCGTTACAACATCACGCGCTGGACCACCGATCTCGATGCCGCGCTCGCCGACAAGAACGACACCATGTTCTTCGACGCCGCGACCACACAGGCGCGGCCGGGACTGCTGACCCAGGCCATCAATGCCGGCAAGCACGTCTATTGCGAGAAGCCGATCGCGACGAATTTCGAGGAGGCGCTCGAGGTCGTGAAGCTGGCGAACGCCAAGGGCGTCAAGCACGGCACGGTGCAGGACAAGCTGTTCCTGCCCGGCCTGAAGAAGATCGCCTTCCTGCGCGACTCCGGCTTCTTCGGTCGCATCCTCTCGGTGCGCGGCGAGTTCGGCTATTGGGTGTTCGAAGGCGGCTGGCAGGAGGCGCAGCGGCCATCCTGGAACTACCGCGACGAGGACGGCGGCGGCATCATTCTCGACATGGTCTGCCACTGGCGCTATGTGCTCGACAACCTCTTCGGCAACGTCCAGAGCGTGAGCTGCATCGGCAATACCGACATTCCCGAGCGTTTCGACGAGCAGGGCAAGAAGTACAAGGCGACCGCGGACGATTCCGCCTACGCGACGTTCCAGCTCGAGGGCGGCATCATCGCCCACATCAACATGTCCTGGGTGACGCGCGTCTATCGCGACGACCTCGTCGCCTTCCAGGTCGACGGCACGCTCGGCTCGGCGGTTGCTGGCCTCACCGACTGCATGATCCAGGCGCGGCAGGCGACCCCGAGGCCGGTGTGGAATCCCGACGAGAAGCGGCTGCATGATTTCTACGGCGACTGGCAGAAGCTGCCCGACAATGTCGCCTACGACAACGGCTTCAAGGAGCAGTGGGAGATGTTCATCCGCCACGTCTACGAGGATGCCCCCTACAAGTTCACGCTGCTTGAAGGCGTCAAGGGCGTGCAACTCGCCGAATGCGCGCTGAAGAGCTGGAAGGAGCGGCGCTGGATCGACGTCGCGCCAATCAAGGCCTGAGGAGGGACACATGAACAAGCCCGTCCAACCCATGTCGTCGTTGTCCCTGAAGCTGCCGAAGGCCGATCGCTCGATCGAGACTTACCGGTTAGCTGCCTCGCGCACGTTTCCCGCAAAGCTCGAGGGGCCGCTGAACCGTATCGCGTTCTCCGCGGTGCATACCGTGGCCGATCCCTTCGCGGACAATGATCCCTGGCTCTCGGTTGCCGTCGACTGGGACAAGACCATCGCCTTTCGCGAACACGTCTGGGACCTCGGCCTCGGCGTTGCCGAAGCGATGGACACCGCGCAGCGCGGCATGGGGCTGGATTGGCCGACCTCGCTCGAGCTGATCACGCGCTCGGTCGGCGCCGCCAAGCGGCGCAACGCGCTGTTGTTCTCGGGCGCCGGCACCGATCATCTCGCGGTCGAGGACGCCGGGAGCCTCGATGATGTGATCCGCGCCTATGAGGAGCAGATTTCGGCCGTCGAGAAGGTCGGCGGCCGCATCATCCTGATGGCCTCGCGTGCCCTGGCGAAACTCGGCCGCAACGCCGACGACTACGCCAAGGTCTATGACCGCGTGCTGTCGCAAGTCCGCGAGCCCGTGATCATCCATTGGCTCGGCGACATGTTCGATCCCGCGCTGTCAGGATATTGGGGCACCGGGGATCTCGACAAGGCGATGGACACGGCCGTCGCCATTATCAACGGCAACGCCGCCAAGGTTGACGGCGTCAAGGTCTCGCTGCTCGACAAGCAGCGCGAGATCGACATGCGCCGTCGTCTCGACAAGCGCATCAAGATGTATACCGGCGATGATTTCAACTATGCGGAGCTGATCGCCGGCGACAGCGAAGGCTTTTCACACGCGCTGCTCGGCATCTTCGATGCCATCGCACCGGCGGCGTCCTATGCGCTGTCGCGGCTGGCGGCCGGCGACGAGGCCGGCTTCCACGACGTGCTGGGGCCGACCGTGCCGCTGTCGCGCCACATCTTCAAGGCGCCGACGCGCTTCTACAAGACCGGCGTCGTGTTCATGGCCTACCTTAATGGCCACCAGGACCATTTCACCATGGTCGGGGGACAGGAGAGCACGCGCTCCACGCTGCATCTCGCAGAGCTGTTCCGTCTCGCCGACAAGGCCGGCCTGCTCGCCAATCCTGAACTCGCGACGCAGCGGATGAAGACCGTGCTCGCTACCCACGGTATCGAATCCTGATGCGCGATTTCTCGTCCGACCATCGCTGGCTGTCGCTGAACACGGCGACCGTCCGCAAGCAGGGTAACCTCGTCGAAATCATCGAGGCCTGTGCCAGGCACGGCGTCCGCGCCATCGATCCCTGGCGCGACCAGGTTGCGTCCGTCGGTCTGGAGCGTGCCGCGCGCGCGGTGCGGGATGCCGGCCTCGATCTCTCAGGCTATTGCCGCGGCGGCATGTTCACCTCGGACGCTTCGCGCCGGGGCGAGGTCCGCGACGACAACCGCCGCTGCGTCGACGAAGCCAAGGCGCTGGGCGCGCCCTGCATCGTTCTCGTCGTCGGCGGCCTGCCGCAATATTCGCGGCCGGGCAGCGATGCGTCGAAGGACATCGCGGCAGCGCGCGGGCAGGTCGAGGAGGCGCTGGCCGACATGCTCGACTATGCCAAACAGGCAAAGCTGCCGCTGGCCATCGAGCCCTTGCATCCCGCTTATGCGGCCGACCGTGCCTGCGTGAACACGACAAAGCAGGCGCTCGATATCTGCGACCGGCTCGACCCCGGCCGCACCGGCATGCTCGGCGTCGCGCTCGACGTCTATCACATCTGGTGGGATCCGGATCTGATGGAGCAGATCGCGCGTGCCGGTCAGGATCGCCTGCTGGCCTTCCACGTCTGCGACTGGCTGGTGCCGACCAGGGACATCCTCAACGACCGCGGCATGATGGGCGACGGCGTCATCGACATCAAATCTGTGCGTGCTGCGGTCGAGGCGCAGGGCTTTGCCGGCTATTCCGAGATCGAGATCTTTTCCAACGATTGGTGGGGCAAGCCGATGGACGAGGTGCTCAGCACCTGCATCACCAGGCACAAGACGGTGGTGTAGGTAATTTGACACCGTGCGCCTGCCCGTCTGATTGACGAGTTGAATCAGAGGGTTGGCTACTGTGCATGGGGTTGTTTTCGCAATTTTTGTTTTGGCGCCTCAGCCGATCGTGCAGGGCACGCTCAAAAAGCCGCGAAACCGCACCCGGCCGCCCCGCACCGGCTGTCCGCTCACGGCATAGTTCGGGAAGCGCGCCAGGAAGCGTGAGATCGCGATCGCGCCTTCCAGACGCGCCAGCGCCATGCCTGCGCATTGATGCGCGCCGGTGGCGAAGGCGAGGTGCCGGTTTGGCGTACGCGCGACGTCGAAGCGTTCGGGGTCCGGAAACTGCGCGGGATCGCGGTTGGCCGCGCCGATGCACAGCGTCACCGAGGTGCCGGCTTCGAGCATGACGCCGCCGAGCTCGACGCGCTCGGTTGTCATGCGGTTGCCGAGCTGGTTCGAACTCTCGTAGCGCAGCATCTCCTCGACGGCCGTCTTGATCAGGTCCGGATGGTCGATCAGGCGCTGCTTCTGGTCGGGATTGCGGTCCAGCGCGACGAGGCCGTTGCCGATCAGGTTGGTCGTGGTCTCGTGGCCGGCATTGAGCAGGAAGATGCAATTGTGCAGCAACTCCTTCTCGGTCAGCCGCTCGCCATTCTCCTCGCCCTGGATGAGCCGCGTCAGCACGTCACGCTCGGCATTGCCCGGCTTCGCACGCCGGCGCGCCACTAGCGTTTCCAGATAGGCCAGGAAATCCGTCACCGCCTTGTTGCCGCGCGCGGCGGCGGCGGGCGACACGACGGGTTCGAGCGCCCCGAGGATCGCCAGCGACCAGTCGCGCAGCGGCCCGCGTTCCTCGTGAGGCACGTCGAGCAGATTGCCGATCACCTCGATCGGAATCGAGGCTGCGAAGTCCTCGATCAGCTCGCACGCGCCCTTGGTTGCGATGGCGTCGAGCAGGCCGTCGACCAGCTTGATGAGATCACCCTCCATCCCAGCAATTGCACGCGGTGACAGCGCCCCCATGATCAGGCGCCGCACGCGCGTGTGCGCCGGCGGATCGTTGAAGACAAGGCTGGTGGTGTGGTGCTCGTAGAGCGGGGTGTCGCCGTATTTCGGCGCGAACTCGCGCTTCTTGTCCGAGCTGAACGACTTCGTGTTCTTGTAGGTCGTGACCAGATCGTCGTAGCGGGTCAGAAACACGGTGCCATTCGGCAGGCGCTTGACCGGCTCGTTCTCCCGCAGTGCACGATAGGTCGGATAGGGGTTGTCGTAGAACTCGGGCGTCAGCTTCTCGAGGTCGAAGCTTGCCGCCAGCTCCTTCGCATCTGCGTTCATCCCGTTATACTCGCCGGTTAAAGCCGATATGCCGTTTTTGTTGTTCGGTCGACGCGAGCATGCGTCTACAGTCTTCGAACACTGCTAGCCGACCGGACAGGAAAATGCACGCGCGCGCTGACGCTCCCGACACGGCCCCGACTTGGCCCGATGATATCTTTGCAACCCTGCAACGCTTCGACGTCCGCCAGGTGCCTTATGTGCCTGACGCAGGCCATTCGAAGCTGATCAACCGCGTGTTGGCCTCACCGACGATGCGCGGCATTCCCCTGACGACGGAGGAGGAGGGCGTTGCGCTCCTCGCCGGCGCCTGGACCGGCGGGCAGCGCGGCGTGCTGCTGATGCAGTCGAGCGGCGTCGGCAATTGCATCAACATGCTGTCGCTGATCCCGATCCTGCGCTTTCCATTCCTCACCCTCGTGACCATGCGCGGCGAGTGGGGCGAGTTCAACCCGTGGCAGGTGCCGATGGGATCGACCACGCAGGGCGTGTTCGAGCTCTCGGGCGTCCAGGTGCTGCGCGCCTCGCACGCGGCCGAGGTGCCGGCCGTGTTGGAGGCTGCTGCATCGCAGGCCTACAACGCGCTGACGCCCACCGCTGTCCTCCTGTCGCAGCGCCTGATCGGCGCCAAGGTTTTCACCAAATGAGCAAGGCCAATCTCCTCGACCGCCGGCAGGTGGTCTCCACACTACTTGCGAACCGCAAGGACGTCGTCGCGATCGGCGGCCTCGGGGCCTCCACCAACGACATGTGCGCGGCCGGCGACCACGCCCGTAACTTCTACCTCTGGGGCGGCATGGGCGGCGCTGCGATGATCGGGCTCGGCCTCGCACTGGCGCAGCCGAAGCTGCCGGTCTTGGTCATTACCGGCGACGGCGAGATGCTGATGGGCCTGGGCAGCTTTGCCACCATCGGCCTGCAGAAGCCGTCCAACCTGTCGATCGCGGTGCTCGATAACGAGGCCTATGGCGAGACGGGCGGGCAGACCAGCCACACTTCGGCGGCCGCCGATCTCGTCGGCGTCGCCCGCGCCTGCGGCATCAATGACAGCCGTTCTGTCACGACCATGGCCGAGGTCGAGGCCTTCGCCAAAGCCGTCCATGACGTCTCGGCCGGGCCGCGCTTTGCCAATATCAAGATCGGCAGCGCCGAGCTGGAGCGGATTTTGCCAAGCCGGGACGGGACTTACATTCTCAACCGGATCCGCGGCGACCTCGGCTTCCAGCCGATCTAGGGCGGCCCTGTCCCTTCCGGTGGCGCCTAGGTCCTGCACGCGAACCGAGCGGGCGGGATCAATTTCCACTGAATTTACAACGCACTTAGGTTGCGATGCAACATAATGCTTGACTTCTGCGTGGGTGAGTGCTTACTCACCCAGCATGAGCTCATTGCGTATGACGAGCGACCTGAGGCGTCAATTGATCCTCGGTGCCGCGAAGCGCTGCTTTGCCCGACATGGCTATACCGGCACCACGACGAAGAGCGTGGCGGCCGCCGCTGCCATTTCCGAGGCGCTGCTGTTCAAGCATTTCCCGTCCAAGGCGGCGCTCTACGCCGAAATCCTCAGCGACGAATGCGAGGCCGATCCGGCGCTCACCGAACTTCTCGAACGGGAGCCTTCGACCGCCACACTGGTCGAGGTGATCCGCGGCATGGTCCAGCATTTCCTCCACATCGCCGATGGTCCCGATCAGGAAGAGGCACAGCGGTTGCGACTGATGGCCACGAGCCATTTGGATGATGGCGAATTCGCCCGGTTGCTGTATGCCAAGATCGAGACGCTGATCGGGGCGATCTTCGTCGCCTCGCTCGAACGTGCCGTTGTCGCCGGGGACGCGCGGCCATGCAGCGGCGATCCGCTCAACCTGTTCTGGTTTGCGCATCACACGGTGATGACCACGGCGCTGACCAGACTTTCGGCCACGCCTTGCCTGGTCTACGGCAAGGCTGACGACCTCGAGCGGCAGCTGTGTGAGTTTCTCCTGAGAGGTATCGGACTTAACGACGCCGCAATTGCTTCGCATCTGGGCCACGATGAGGCCGCGGATGCCGGCAGGACGGCGATTGCAGAAAGTGCATGACATGAACATCGTAACCGAACACAAGATTTCGGGCGAACCGATCGACAACAAGGCTCCCAAGCGTCCGGTCCGGCCGGTGCTCTGGTTCATCATCGTCGGCACGCTGCTGGCCGCGCTCGTCGGCGGCCTCGTCTGGTTCAATTATTTCCGCGGCCAGATGATCAAGCAGTTCTTCGCCAACAACAAGCCGCCGCCGACCGCGGTCAACGCGGCGGAGGCGAAATCCGAAGTGGTGCCGAACCTGCTCACCGCGGTCGGCGGCCTCGTCGCCGTGCACCAGGTCGACGTCAGCGCCGACGTCAACGGCCGCGTCACCGAGATCAAGTTCGAGCCGGGCACGCGTGTCGAGGCCGGCACGCCGCTTGTGCAACTGTTCGACGCGCCGGAGCAGGGCGACCTCGCCAACTACAAGGCTCAGGCAACCGTCGCGCAGCTGTCGCTCGATCGCGCCAAGCAGCTCGCCTCGCGCCAGTTCGGGCCGCAGGCCACCGTCGATTCCGCGCAGGCTGCCTATGACCAGGCGCAGGCCGGCATCGCCAAGACTGAAGCGCTGATCTCGCAGAAGCTGGTGCGCGCACCCTTCGCCGGTGATCTCGGCGTCCGCAAGGTCGAGGTCGGTCAATATCTGACGGCAGGCACGGCGATCGTGTCGCTGACCGACCTTTCCGAACTGTGGGCCAACTTCACGGTGACCGAAAAGGATTCCGGCAGCCTCAAGGTCGGCCAGACCGTCCGCCTCAAGGTCGATGCCTATCCGGGCCGGATCTTTGAGGGCAAGATCACCACGATCGAGCCGCAGATCTCGGCCGACACCCGCAACATCCGCGTGCAGGCGACCGTTGCCAATCCGGAGAAGATCCTTAAGCCCGGCATGTTCGTGAACACCACGGTGGTGCTGCCGGACAAGCCGGCCGTGATCACCGTGCCGGAGACGGCGGTCGACTACACGCTGTACGGCGATTCCGTGTTCGTGATCACCGAGAAGAAAGGAGAGGATGGCAAGACCAGTCTCTCCGCGGTGCGCACCTTCGTGCAGACCGGCAGCCGGGTCGAAGGTCGCGTCGAGATCATCAAGGGTCTGAAGGCGGGTGACAAGGTCGTCGCGGTCGGCCAGCTCAAGCTGCAATCGGGCGCTGCGGTGTCGATTTCGACCGACCCGGTTCCGCAGATCCCGGCGCAGCCGCCGCGCTACTGATCCATGACATTCGAGTGATCCGGCCTCGCCGGATCACTTCTCTTGAGACAAAGAAATCGAGATCGCCGCGATGGCCCTTACCGATATTTTCATCAAGCGCCCGGTTCTGTCGGTCGTCGTCAGCCTGCTGATTCTGCTGATCGGCCTGCGTGCGGCGATGGTGCTGCCGATCCGGCAATATCCCAAGCTGTCGAACACGGTCATCAACATCACGACCGTCTATCCGGGCGCATCTGCGGACCTGATCCAGGGCTTCATCACGACGCCGATCGAGCAGGCGGTAGCGTCCGCCGAGGGCGTCGACTACATCACGTCGTCCTCGGTGCTCGGCACCTCGACGATCCAGGTCTACATCAAGCTGAACTTCGATCCGAACCAGGCGCTCACCGAGGTGCTGGCGAAGACGAATTCGGTCAAATATCTGATCCCGAAGGAATCCAACGACCCGATCGTCACCAAGACCACCGGCCAGACCACGGCCGTGATGTATCTCGGCTTCTCGTCCGAGGAGCTCTCGGGCTCGGCGATCTCGGATTATCTGACGCGCGTGGTGCAGCCGGTGCTGTCGACCGTCGACGGCGTGGCTTCCGCCGACATCCTCGGCGGGCAGACCTTCGCGATGCGGCTGTGGCTCGACCCCGAGAAGATGGCCGGCCGCAACGTGTCGCCGGCGGACGTGGCGTCGGCGATCCAGGCCAACAACTTCCAGTCCGCGGCCGGACAGGCCAAGGGCTATCTGATCGTCTCGAACGTCTCGACGAATACGGGCCTGACCAACGTCGACCAGTTCAAGAAGATGATCGTCAAGGCGAAGGACGGCGGCTTCGTACGAATGGAGGACATCGCCACCGTCGAGCTCGCCGCCCAGAGCACCGATGCGAGCGTCGCCTTCAACGGCGAGCACGCGATCTTCATCGGTGTGCAGGCCACCCCACAGGGTAACCCCTTGACGCTGGTCAAGGGCGTGCGCGCGCTGTTCCCCGAGCTCGAACGCAATCTGCCGCCGTCGATGAAGATGAAGGTCGCCTACGACTCGACCAAGTTCATCCAGTCCTCGATCGACGAGGTGGAGAAGACGCTGGGCGAAGCCGTGATCATCGTGATCGTGGTCATCTTCCTGTTCCTGGCCTCGCTGCGGTCGGTCATCATCCCGGTCGTCACGATTCCCTTGTCGATGATCGGCGTCTGCACCCTGATGCTGGCGCTGGGATTCAGCTTCAACCTTCTGACGCTGCTCGCGATGGTGCTGGCGATCGGTCTCGTGGTCGATGACGCCATCGTCGTGGTGGAGAACATCCATCGCCATCTGGAGGAGGGCAAGACGCCGGTCCAGGCGTCGTTGCAAGGCGCGCGCGAGATCGTCGGTCCCGTCATCTCGATGACCATCACGCTGGCCGCCGTGTACGCGCCGATCGGCTTCCTCGGCGGCCTCACCGGTTCGCTGTTCCGCGAGTTCGCCTTTACGCTGGCGGGTTCGGTGATCGTGTCGGGCGTGATCGCGCTGACCTTGTCGCCGATGATGTGCTCGGTGCTGCTGAAGAACACCGAAGAGGGCCGCTTCGCCAAGCTCGTCAACCGGGTGTTCGGCGCGCTGACGCGCTGGTATGGCCGCAGGCTCGACCGCTCGCTCGACTACAAGGCGATCACGGGCCTGTTCGCGATCACCATCCTCGGGCTCGTCGGCTTCCTCTACATGCACACCTCGAAAGAGCTGGCGCCGGAGGAAGACCAGGGCATCGTGTTCGCGGTCACCAAGGCACCGAAATACGCCAATATCGACTATGTCGATTTCTACGGCGAGAAACTCGACGAGAAATTCCAGCAATTCCCCGAGACCGATCTGCGCTTCGTGCTGAACGGCATCAACGGCCCGCAGGGCGGCATCGCCGGCATGCTGCTCAAGCCCTGGGACGAGCGCAAGCGCTCGTCCATCGCTCTGAAGCCGCTGGTGCAGGCCGAACTCTCCAAGATCGAGGGCGTGCAAGCGTTCGCCTTCAACCTGCCGCCCCTGCCTGGCGGGCCCGGCGGCCTGCCGGTTCAGATGGTGATCAACTCCACGGCGGGGTTCCAGACGGTCTATGAGCAGATGGAGAAGCTGAAGGACGCAGCCCGCAAGAGCGGCATGTTCATCGTCTCCGATAGCGATCTCAACTTCAACCAGCCCAATGTGAAGGTGACGATCGACCGCAGCAAGGCGCAGGATCTCGGCGTCAACATGCAGAACCTCGGTGCGACGCTCGCCGTGCTGCTCGGCGGTAACTACGTCAACCGTTTCAATCTCGAGGGGCGGTCCTATCAGGTGATCCCGCAGGTGCCGCGCGCCAAGCGGCTGTCGCCGGAATCGCTCGGCGGTTACTACGTGACGACCAATACCGGCCAGCAGCTTCCGCTGTCGACGGTGGTGTCGATCCAGACCAAGACCGATCCAAATTCGCTGACGCACTACAATCAGCTCAATTCGGCGACGTTCTCGGCGGTGCCGATGCCCGGCGTGACGGTCGGCGCGGCGGTCGACTTCCTCGAAAGCGAGGCCAAGAAGCTGCCGCAGGGCTTCAGCCATGACTATCTGGCGGATTCCCGGCAATATGTTCAGGAGGGCAACCAGCTCGCGATCACCTTCGGCTTCGCCCTGATCATCATCTTCCTGGTGCTCGCGGCGCAGTTCGAGAGCTTGCGCGACCCGCTGGTGATCATGATCTCGGTGCCGATGGCGATCGTCGGCGCGCTGATCCCGCTGTTCTTCGGCGTCGCGACCATGAACATCTACACCCAGGTCGGGCTGCTGACCCTGGTCGGCCTGATCACCAAGCACGGTATCCTGATGGTGGAGTTCGCCAACGAGCTCCAGGTCAACGAGCGGCTCGACCGTCGCTCGGCCATCGAGATGTCGGCTCGCATCCGCCTGCGGCCGATCCTGATGACGACGGCCGCGATGGTCACCGGCCTGATCCCGCTCCTGACCGCGACCGGCGCGGGCGCGGCCAGCCGCTTCTCGATCGGTCTTGTCGTCGTCGCCGGCATGTCGATCGGCACCCTGTTCACGCTGTTCGTGCTGCCGGCGGTGTATGTGGTGCTGGCGACCGATCACCGCGCCGCGGCCGATTCCGAGCGGAACAAGCAGGTTGCCGAGCTCGACCTCGACGCCAAGGCCCTGCGGCCGACCTGAAGCTGTCAGCAAGCGAACCAAGGGGAGGCAGCGGTCCATCCGCTGCCGCCCTTTTTCGTTGTGCCACCGCATCCGCAGTCGGCGCCGCAGCCCTGGGGACGCGGCCTCCTGCGCTCGCAAGAGACAAGGTCCGCGCTTCTTGCTAGTTTCGCGGGATGAGCCTTTCCCTCCATCCTGACACCCCGCAAGCGAGGACGCTGCCGAGCGCGGCTCCGGCTGGCGCCGCCTCCGGCGCGGGACGGGGGATCCGGGCGCGGCTGTTCACCAAATACGTTGCGCTGTTCGTGGCCGTCGTCGCCATCGCGCTGCTGGCCAACGGCCTGTTCGAGGTCTTCTTCTATTATCGTGAGCACAAGGCCTCGCTGATCCAGGTCCAGCATGAGCAGGCCGAAGCAGCCGCGGCCAAGATCGGCCAGTTCGTCAAGGAGATCGAGAGCCAGCTCGGCTGGACCACGCAACTGCCGTGGTCGGCGAGCTCGATCGAGCAGCGCCGGTTCGACGCGCTGCGGCTGCTGCGTCAGGTACCTGCCATCACTGAGCTTGCCCAGGTGGATTCGACCGGCAAGGAACGGTTGCGGGTCTCGCGGCTGGCGATGGACGCGATCGAGAGCGGGACCGACCTGTCCGGTGACCCCAAGTTCATCGAGGCGGTCGCCCACAAGGTCTATTACGGGCCGGTCTATTTCCGCCGGGAGTCCGAGCCCTACATGACGCTGGCGCTGGCCGGCGCGCGCAAGGATGCCGGTGTCAGCATCGCCGAGGTCAATCTCAAGCTGATCTGGGACGTGGTTTCGCAGATCAAGGTCGGCCAGCGCGGGCACGCCTATGTGGTCGGCCCGGAAGGCCGCCTGATCGCCCACCCCGACATCAGCCTCGTGCTGCGCAACACCGACATGTCCGGCCTCGCACAGGTGCGCGCCGCGCAAGCTGCCGGCGGCACGATGCCGGATGCGCTCGAGGAAGCGTGCAATATCCAGGGTCAGAAGGTCTTGACGGCATCGGCTCCCATCGAGCCGCTGCACTGGACCATGTTCGTCGAGCTGCCCGTCGAGGAGGCCTACGCATCGTTCTACGCCTCGTTGCAGCGGCTCGCGATCGTGTTGCTCGCGGCATCGATCTTCGCGGTGCTTGCGGGAATATTCCTGGCGCGCCGCATGGTCGGGCCGATCCAGGTGCTGCGCAGCGGCGCCGAAAGGATCGGTGGCGGCGATTTCTCGCAGCGCATCTCGATCCGGACGGGTGACGAGCTCGAAGGGCTCGCCGACCAGTTCAACGACATGGGCGCGCGCCTGCAGGAATCCTATGCGGACCTCGAAAACAAGGTCGAACGGCGAACTGCGGAATTGAGCGAGTCCTTGCAGCAGCAGACCGCGACCGCCGACGTGCTGAAGGTCATCAGCCGTTCGGCGTTCGATCTGCAGACCGTGCTGAACACGCTGGTCGCATCGGCCGCGCGCTTGTGCGACGCGGACGAGGGCACGATCTTCCGGCCTCGCGACGGCGTTTTCTATTTGGCGGCAAGCTGCGGGCTCGACGCGGAGCAGGAAAGCAAGCTTCGGACTTTCGCCTCCGTACCGGAGCGTGGGAGTGTGGTCGGGCGTACACTGCTCGATGGCAAGACGGTCCATGTTCCGGACGTGCAGGCCGACCCGGACTATGCCCCCTCGGCCGCGCGCCGGCGTTCCATCGTACGTACGATGCTCGGTGTCCCTCTCCTTCGAGAGGGGACACCGATCGGCGTGTTCGTCCTGACGCGGCATATGGTGCGGCCCTTTAGCGACAAGCAAATAGAACTCGCTACGACCTTCGCAGATCAGGCCCTCATCGCGATCGAGAATGTCCGACTGTTCGAGGAGGTTCAGGAACGCACGACAGAACTGTCGCGATCGCTCGACGATCTGCGCACCGCGCAGGATCGCTTGATCCAGACCGAGAAGCTCGCCTCGCTCGGCCAGCTCACAGCCGGCATCGCCCACGAGATCAAGAACCCGCTCAACTTCGTCAATAATTTTTCCGCTCTGTCGACGGAGCTGATCGACGAGCTCAGCGAGGTGCTCGCAGCGGCGAGCCTCGACGGCAAGACCAAACAAGAGGTCGACGAGCTCACCCACATGCTGAAGGGCAACCTCGAGAAGGTGGTGCAGCACGGCAAGCGCGCCGATTCCATCGTCAGGAACATGCTGTTGCATTCGCGCGAGGGCTCCGGCGAGCATCGCGCCGTCGATATCAATGCGGTCGTGGAGGAGAGCCTCAACCTCGCCTATCACGGCGCGCGCGCCGAACGACCGTCCTTCAACGTCGCGCTTCAGCGCGCCCTCGATCCCGCCGCCGGCATGGTCGACATCTATCCGCAGGAGATCACGCGCGTCCTCCTCAATTTGATCTCCAACGGATTCTATGCCGCCGCCAAGCGCAGGGAGAGCGCGGGCGACGCGTTCGAGCCCACCTTGAGCGCCGCGACCAAGGACCTCGGCGCCAGGGTCGAAATCAGGATCCGTGACAACGGCACCGGCATTCCGCCCGAGGTGATGGAGAAGATGTTCAATCCCTTCTTCACCACCAAGCCGGCCGGCGAGGGCACCGGCCTCGGCCTGTCCATGAGCCATGATATCGTCGTGAAACAGCACGGCGGCACCATCGACGTGAACTCCACACCCGGTGTATTCACCGAATTCGTCATCACCCTGCCGCGCACGATGACGGCAGGCGACACTTCCGGAGGCAAGTCTTGAACGTTTACATCCTGGTCGTCGACGATGAGCCCGACGTCGAGGCGCTGTTCCGGCAGCAATTCCGCCGCGAGCTGCGCGCCGGCCGCTTCCAGATGGAGTTCGCCTCTTCAGCGCCCGATGCGCTCAAGCGCGCCGCGGAGGTTCGCGACCCCTCGTTGATCCTGATCCTGTCCGACATCAATATGCCCGGCATGAGCGGGCTGGACATGCTGCCGAAAGTTCGCGCCGCACACCCGGACGTTCCCGTGATCATGATCACGGCCTATGGCGACGCCGAGACCCGGCGGAAGGCGATCGAGCGCGGCGCCGTCGGGCTTCTCACCAAGCCGATCGATTTCGCGCTGCTGCGGCAGGAGATCGACACGAGGCTCGAGCAAGCCGCATGAGCGCGACCATCCTCTTCGTCGATGACGAGCCGGATCTCGAGGCGCTGGTCCTGCAAAAGTTCCGCAGGCAGATTCGCGGCGGAGAGGTCACGATCATGTTCGCTCGCGACGGTATCGAGGCGCTTGCTTCGCTCGAGCAGAATCCGCAAGTCGACATGGTGGTCTCCGACATCAACATGCCCCGGATGGACGGGCTGTCGCTGTTGGCGAAGCTCCAGGAAGCCGAGGACAAGAAGTCGACCATCATCGTCTCCGCCTATGGCGACATGAGCAACATCCGAACCGCGATGAACCGCGGCGCGTTCGACTTCCTGACCAAGCCGATCGACTTTGCCGATCTGGAAGCCACGATCGGGAAGACCATCCGTCATATCGAGATGCTGCGCGAGGTGAAGCGCCGCCAGATGGAAGCCGAGCGCGCCCACGCCGCGCTGTCGCGTCATTTCTCGCCTGAGCTCGCCAGGCGTCTGGCCGCCAGCGGTGAGGGCGAGGGCATCGAAGTGCAGTGGCGCGACGTCGCCACCATCTTCACCGACATCACCGGCTTCACCTCGTTGGTCGAGACTGCGCCGCCCGAGACGTTGGGCAAGCTGCTCAACGAGTATGTCGGCGGCATGACCGAGGTCGTCTTTGCCCATGAGGGCACGGTCGCAAAGATCATCGGCGACGCGATCCAGGTGCTCTTCAACGCGCCCGGAGATCAGCCCGATTATGCCACGCGCGCGGTGGCCTGCGCCCACGAGCTCGATGCCTGGGCGCAGGAGTTTCGCGCGCGCCAGAGTGCCATGGGTGTTGCCTTTGGCGCCACCCGCATCGGCATTCACGCCGGCCCGGCGCTGGTCGGTAATTTTGGCGGCAACCGCTTCTTCGACTACACCGCGTATGGGGATTCCATCAACATCGCGGCGCGGCTGGAGGCCGCCAACAAGCATCTGGGCACCCGCATTTGCGTCAGCGCCAGCGTTGCCGCAGCGGCTGAGAATTTTCAAGGCCGCCCCGTGGGCGAGCTGATGCTGCGTGGGCGCAGCGAGCCGCTACGCGCGTTCGAGCCGCTGCCCCCGGGCAAATTCGAAGCGCCGGAAACGGCGCTGTACTCTGAGGCTTTCGCCAAGATGGAAGCCGGCGATGCGGCGGCCATGCCGGCCTTTGCCGCGCTGGTCGGCATGCATGCCGACGATTCCCTGGCCGGCTTTCACCTGAAGCGCCTGCTCAACGGCGCCAAGGGCATTCGCATGCAGCTTGAATAGGAGTGCGTCATGGTTCGTGAGTTCTCTGCCGGCAATTACCGGTTCATTCCGTCCGTGTTTCAATATTCTGCGGGCGCAGCCGCGGATGAGGGCTATGAGATCGAGCGCGTCCGCTTCGATCGCCTGATGCCGCTCGCGGAAGGCTTTGCGATGGCGGCAAAGTTCATCCAGGAGGCGGGTCGTCCCCTGACGGCGTTCTGCGCCTGCGAACTGCGTTCGCCGGCGGCCTTCAGCGAGGAGGGCTTTCGCGCGTTCAACCTGCATTATGTGAAGACGCTGTCGGAATGGGGCATCTTCGACGGCACCACCAACCCGGTGGCACGCAGCAATGTCTGCCCTGAGATCGATCCGCCGGCCGAGCCGTCGTTCTATGCGTTCTCCTTCACCCGCCCCACGCGCTCCAAGGCAGCGTCGTTCGTGATCGCCGGCGGCGCCGAGGCGCGCGAGGGCAGCGGGACCTATGTCGAGCGCACCGTGCGCTATCGCGACCTCAGCCCGGAGGGGCTGCGGGAAAAGGTGCGCTTCACCACGACGTCGCAGATGGAGAACCGGATGGCGGCGTTCGGTTTCGGCTGGAAGGACACGACCGGCGTGCAGGCCTATTCCGTCCACGACTTCCACCACGCGCTCGTCGATGAACTGGTCCGCCGCGGCGCGCTGCGCTCCGGCCTGACCTGGCATTTCGCACGGCCGCCTGTGGTCGATCTCGAATACGAGATGGATTGCCGCCGCGTGATGCGGGAGGTGGTGATTTGAGGTCCTTGTGCTGAGGAGGGAAGTCCCTTTCGTCGGAGCGCCAAGCGAGGCTCGTTCCTTCAGCGTTAGCGCTGCCTGGGATCCAGCGCATCGCGCAGGCCGTCGCCGAGCAGGTTCAGCGACAGCACCACGAGGAAAATCGCAAGCCCCGGCCAGATCGCCATCCACGGCGCCTGGGTCAGGAAGCGCTGCGCCGCGTTGAGCATGCTGCCCCAGGACGGTGCCGGCGGCTGCTGGCCGAGGCCGAGGAACGAGAGCGCGGCCTCGGCGATGATGGCGGCGGCGATCGAGAGCGTCGCCTGCACCAGCAGTGCGGGCAGGATGTTCGGCAGGATATGCGAGAGCGCGATCCGCCACGGCGGATTGCCGAGCGCGCGCGCAGCCTCGACATAATCCTCGGCCTTGACGACGAGCACCTGGCCGCGGGTCAGGCGGACGAAGATCGGGGTCGCCGAGATGCCGATCGCGATCATGGCATTGCCGAGGCTCGGCCCGAGGAACGCGGCGAGCGCGATCGCCAGGATCAGGAAGGGACAGGCCAGCATCGCGTCCGTGATCCGGCTGATCAGCGCATCGAGGAAGCCGCCGCGATAACCGGCGAGGAGGCCGAGCGGAACGCCGATGCCGAGCGCGATCGCGACCGAGATGAGGCCCGCGAGCAGCGAGGCGCGTGCGCCGTAGACGACGCGGCTGAGGATGTCGCGGCCGAGCTCGTCGGTCCCGAACCAATGCGCCGCGGTGGGCGGCTTGCGTACCAGGCTCCAGCTCGTCGCGATGGGATCGTAGGGCACGATGAGCGGGGCCAGCACGGCGAGCACGATGACCAGCACGAGCACGACGAGCCCGAACACCGCCGCCTTGCGCTTGAACAGCCGCCGACGCGCGCGGCGGGCCGGGCTATCCAGCTCGTCGGCGAGGGTGAGAGGGCTCGGCAGCGCGGCGTCGGTCATGGATCTAGCCTCGAAGCCGCGGATTGACGAGGATGTAGGCGATATCGGCCACGAGGTTCAGCGTGATGTAGACGGTCGCCGTCACCAGCACCACGCCCTGCACCACGGCGTAGTCGCGGTTGAAGACGGCATCCACGATCAGCTTGCCGAAGCCGGGGATGGAGAATATCTGCTCGGTCAAGACGGCGCCGGACAGCAGCGTGCCGAGCTCCAGCGCGCCGAGCGTGATGACGGGCGTCAGCGCATTGCGCATGGCGTGCTTGAGGATCACCGAGCGCTCCAACAATCCCTTGGCGCGTGCGGTGCGGACGTAGTCGCTTTCCAGCACCTGAAGCATGGCGCTGCGCGTATGCCGCATCAGCACCGCGGCGATCGCGTTGCCGAGCACGAAAGCCGGCATGATGGTGGCAGCCAGGCTGGCGCGCCAGTTCTCGGTGAGCGGCACGTAGCCGGACGCCGGTAGCCAACCGAGCTCGATCGAGAACAGGAAGATCAGCATGATCCCGAGCCAGAAGTTCGGCGTCGAGATGCCCCATAGCGCAAACAGGTTTGCGCCATAGTCCCAAGCCGAGCCTTTCTTCACGGCCGCGACGATGCCTGCGGGAATGCCGATCAGGAACGCGATCACGATCGCCATCGAGCCGAGCTGCAGCGTCACCGGCAGCTTCTGTGCGATCAGCTCGCGCACCGGCATCTTGTTGCGCAGCGACTCGCCGAAATCGCCCGACAGCACGCCCTTGATCCAGTAGGCATACTGCACCGGGACGGGCTGATCGAGCTTGTACTGGCGGCGGATCTGCTCGATCACCGCGGGGTCGCGCTCTTCGCCCGCCATCACCAGCGCGGGATCGCCCGGCAGCAATTGCTGCAGCGAGAAGATCAGCACCGAGACGAAGAACAGCGTCGGCACGATCTGCGCAAGGCGGCGGGCGAGGAAGTTCAGCATCCTCTCGTCGTCACTTCAGCTTGAGGCCGACCACGCGCACGAGGCCGTCGGGCATCTGCTTGTAGCCTTCGAGCTTGGTCGTGTGCGCGATGATGATGCGGCGGTGGTAGAGGTAGAGCAGCGGCTCTTCGTCCTGTACGAGCTTGGCGAGCATCTCATAGCTGGCCTTGCGCTTGGCGGGATCAGTGACCAGCCGCGCGTCTTCCAGCGCCTTGTCGGCCTGCGGATTGTTCCACGCGCCATAGTTCTGCGGCGCGCCGCTATGCAGGAACACGAAGGTGTTGCCGTCGGGGTCGACGCGGCCGCTCCAGGCGAGCATGTAGGCTTGGTAGTCGCCGGCCTCAGCCTGCTTCAGTCCGGTTGCGAACTCGGTGAGGCGGATCTTTATGTCGAACCCGGCTTCCGCCGCCATCGACTGGATCACCTGCGCCGGCGTCTCGGTCTCCGCGCCCTTCGGCACCAGGAAGTCGACGCTCACCGGCGGCGTTACGCCGGCTTCCTTCAGCAGCGCCTTGGCCTTCTCGACGTTGCGCGGACGGACCGGGAGCGATTTCTGATAGTAGGGATGGTCAGGATTTACCCATTGATTGCCGACCTGGAACTCTCCGTTGAACACGACCTGGTTGAGCGCCTCGCGGTCGATGGCCAGGTCGAGTGCCTGCCGCACCTTGGCGGACTGGCTGAGCGGTCCCTTGGCCTTGTCCTTGCCGATGTTGAGCGTGATGCCCTGATAGCCGAGCTCGATGGCGGTCGCGACCCTCAGCCGCGAATCCGCGCGCACGTCCTTCAGATCGGTGGCGAGCACACGCTCGATCAGGTCGAGCCCGCCGGACTTCAGGTTCGCGAGCCGCACGGTGGCATCGACGATCGGCTGAAACACGATCTTGTCGATGAAGATATTGTCCTTGTTCCAGTAGTCCGCGAATTTCTCGAACACGATGCGGTCCTGCTGCACCCGCTCGATGAATTTGTAGGGGCCGGCGCAGACCGGGCGCAGGCCGAACTTGTCGCCGGCTTCCTTCGCCGCCTTCGGCGACACCATCATCCCGGCGCGATCGGTGAGCTGGGCTAAGAGCGGCGAGAACGGCGACTTCAGCACCAGCTTGATTGTGAGGGGATCGACGACCTCGATATGATCGACCGAGGCCAGCTCCGGTTTGCGGAACGAGCCGGGGAAGGTCAGATGCCGCTCCAGCGAGAACTTTGCGGCTTCCGCGTCGAACGGCTCGCCGTCGTGGAATTTCACGCCGGGGCGCAGCTTGATGACGAGGCTCTTGCCGTCGTCGGCGGTCTCGCTCGATAGCGCGAGCTGCGGCACGATGTTGAGCTTCTCGTCGATGTCGAACAGCTTGTCGCAGAAGGCGGAAAAGACGATGCGGCCGACATAGGTGCGCGCCATCGTGGGATCGAGGATATCGGGGTCCTCGGCGAGGCCGATGCGCAACGTACTCTGGGCCTGCGCGGCTGCGATCGACAACAGGATGGCGGCGGCCGTTGCGGCCAGGCGAAACATCTTCATCGGTCAATCCCCATTGCTTCGGCTATGTCGTTGTGGACGCGGCGCCTTGTATACCAACCCCGGCGAGGCTTCCGCCTTCCGTCTTTTGGCTGAAGGCCGCGACCAATTTTGCAAGAGTGGGCGAAAATCCGCCGGCGGCCGGCAGGATGGCGTCGGCTGGCGGCAGCTCCGCGATGCGGTGGCAGGCGGTGGCATGGCCGGTGCCGTCGGCCAAGAGCTTCGGCGCTTCGCTGCGGCAGCGCTCGATCACGAAGGGGCAGCGGGTGTGAAAGCGGCAGCCCGCGGGCGGATTGAGCGCGCTCGGGATCTCGCCCTGCAGCAGGACCGTCGCTCGTTTCGCCTTCGGTTGCGGCAGCGGGATCGCGGACAGCAGCGCCCGGCTATAGGGATGGCGCGGCGATGCGAACAGCGCGTCGGCTTCCGCGGTCTCGACGATCTGGCCGAGATTCATGACCGCCACGTGGTCGGCGATGTGCTTGACCACGGCGAGGTCGTGCGAGACGAAGATGTAGGCGAGACCGAGCCGGTCCTGCAGCTCGCGCAACAGGTTGAGGATCTGCGAGCGGATCGAGACGTCGAGCGCCGAGACCGGCTCGTCGCAGATGATCAGCTTCGGCTCGACCGCGAGCGCGCGGGCGATGGCGATGCGCTGGCGCTGGCCACCGGAGAATTCGTGCGGATAGCGCCGCGCCAGCCGCGGCTCCAGCCCGACCAGCCGCAGGATCTCCGCGACGCGCGCGCGCCGCTGCGCCGGCGGCACGAGATCGTGCAGCGCCAGTGGCTCGGTCAGGATCTGGCCGACGGTCATGCGCGGATTGAGCGAGGCGTAGGGATCCTGAAAGATGATCTGCGCCTCGCGACGGAATTTTCGCAAGCCGTCGGCATCCAGCGCGAGCAGGTCGCGGCCATTGAAGCGCACCGTACCTGCATCCGGCTCGATCAGCCGCAGCAGGAGGCGGCTGACGGTGGATTTGCCGCAACCGGATTCGCCGACCAGGGCCAGCGTCTTTCCGGCATCGAGCGAGAAGGACACGCCATCGACCGCCTTGACGTGCGCCAGCGGCCGGCCGAACAGCGAGCGCTGGGCGACGAAATGCTTGACCAGGCCGGTCACCTCGAGCAGCGCCATCACGACACCAGGCGTTCGAGCGGCGCGCGGATGCAGCGCGAGAGGTGGCCGGGACTGACTTTGATCAAGGGCGGCGGCGCCTTGGTGCAAGCCTCCAGCACGAACGGGCAGCGCGCGGCGAAGCGGCAGCCGGCCGGCGGCTGCGCCATGTTCGGCACCATGCCTTGGATCGTGGCGAGCTGCTCGGCGCGATGGTCGAGCCGTGGGATCGAGCCGAGCAGGCCGACGGTGTAGGGGTGCTGCGGCGCGGAGAACAGCTCATCGACGGCGGCGCGCTCGACGATCTCGCCTGCATACATCACCGCGACCTCGTCGCAGACTTCGGCGACGACGCCGAGATCGTGGGTGATCAGGATGATGGCGGCGCCGCTTGCGGCCTTCAGCTCGCGCATCAACTCCAGGATCTGGGCCTGCAAGGTGACGTCGAGCGCGGTGGTCGGCTCGTCGGCGATCAGGAGACGCGGGTCGCAGGCGAGCGCCATCGCGATCATCACGCGCTGGCGCATGCCGCCGGAGAGCTTGTGCGGATATTCGTCGATCCGCCGCTCCGGCGAGGGGATGTGGACGCGCCGCAACAGCTCGATGGCCCGCTCGCGCGCGCTCTTCCGCGGGCCGCCGCGGTGACGCAAAATGGTCTCGATGATCTGGTCGCCGATGGTGAAGCTCGGGTTGAGCGAGGTCATCGGCTCCTGGAAGATCATCGCGAGCCGGTTGCCGCGCAGGTCGCGCAGGGTCTGGTCCGGCGTCCGCAGGAGGTCGATGCCGTCGAAGCGGATCGCGCCCGATATTTCCGCGCTTTGTTTCGGCAACAAGCCCATGATCGCCAGCGACGTCACGCTCTTGCCGCAGCCGGATTCTCCGACGAGGCCGAGCGTGGCGCCGTTGGCGACGCTGAGATCGACGCTGTCGACGGCATGGGTGACGCGGCCGTCGTCGCCATGGAAGCGGATGCGCAGCTCGGTGATCTCGATGAGGGGGCTCGCGCTCATGATCGTCTTGCGCGCGCTGCTTGGATGCTGGCGTCGATGACGCTGCGATCGGTGTTGCCGGCCGGGTTCTGCCGCGTCGGCATCGAGGGCCGAAAGTGCACCCACAGCTCATGGCTGACCGCTTCGAGCCGTTCGAGGTCGCCGAGTGGATCGGGATGGTCGTCGGCGCGTATGTCCAGCGCCGGCCATTCCTCCTCGCCGTGGATCAGCAGCGCCGCGGACTGCTTGCCGCGTTTGTCGCCGCCGGCAGCTTCCCCTGCGCGCATCGCCGCGAGCAGGCGGCGCGGGAAGGGCAGGCTGTCGTTGGCGAGATAAGTCTTTGCCGTCTCGGCAAGCACGTCGGCGCCCGCGAGCATGTTGCCGGCGATCGAGAAGCCGCTGCCCGCGGTGTGACCGCACCAGTCGACACAGTCGCGCCCGGTATGTGCAGCGACCTCGCCGCTCGCATCCATGATGTGGACCTGCCGGCTCTCGCGGCCGTCGTCCGCCGCGAGCAGGGCGGCAAGCACGTCGTGGGCGTTGAGGCCATCGCGCAGGAGCTTGACGCCGTCGATGCCGTAATAGGGATTGACGAAGGCCTGCGTCGCGATGGCGCCGAGGCCGGCCTCAATATACGGCACGCGCGCGCCGACGGCGAAGAACCGGGTCGCGACTGCGATGCCGAACTGGCCGGTGGCAGGATCTTTCGCGATGATCGACCAGGTCATGTGCTGCCTATCAGCGTCCCGCGGCGTAACCCTGCATGCCGCGCGGATTGGCGGCGGCGCGCCGGCGGACGCCGACCCGCGAGGCCGCGGTGAGGCGGCCTTCGGACCAGTCGGGGCCGACCTCGACGATATGCCCGCGCTCGCGAAGGTTTTCGATCGTCGCCTTCGGCACACGATTCTCGACCACGAGCACGCCTGGACGCGCAGTGCGCGGCCAGAACGAGATCGGGAAATGCTCGGAATGCCAGGCCGGCGCGTCGATGGCTTCCTGCAGATTGAGATTGCAATGGACGTGGCGCAGGAAGAATTGGGTGATCCACTGATCCTGCTGGTCGCCGCCGGGCGAGCCCCAGGCAAGATAGGGCTCGCCGTCCCTCAGCGCCATGCTCGGCGACAGCGTGGTGCGCGGGCGCTTGCCCGGCGCGAGCGAACTAGGTTGGTTCTCCTCCAGATCGAACATTTGTGCGCGGCTGCCGAGGCAGAAACCGAGTTCGGGAATGACAGGCGAGGATTGCAGCCAGCCTCCTGAAGGTGTCGAGGACACCATGTTGCCGGCCTTGTCGATGATGTCGAAATGCACGGTGTCACCGCGCACCTCGCCGAAGCGCCCCACGGTCGGTTCACCGGCGCCTAAAGCGCCAACGGCTTCGCGTTGGCCTTCAGCGCGGCGCAGCTTGACCACGCCGCCAAGGCCCTCGACCGCCCCGGGCCGCAGATCGAGCGAAGCCTTCTCGGTGACGAGCTTGCGGCGTTCGTCATTATAGGCATCCGATAGCAGCGTCGCGATCGGGATCTCGCTGAATTTCGGATCGCCGTAGAATTTTTCGCGGTCGGCAAAGGCGAGTTTTGCGCATTCGATCTGGAGATGGATGAACTCGGGCCCGGTCGGATCCAGGCCGTCGAGGGCAAAGCCCTTCAGCAGTGCGAGCTGCTGCAGGGTGACCGGACCCTGGCTCCAGACGCCGGCCTTGCAAACAGTGTAGCGGCCATAATCGTAGGTGAGCGGCGCTTCGATCGTCGGCTGCCAGCACGCCATGTCGTCGGCGGACAACACGCCGCGATGTGGCGAGCCGCTGACGTCCATCACTTCTTGCGTGCGGCAGAACTTGTCGATGGCCTCGGCGACGAAGCCTTGCGACCAGGCCTTGCGCGCGCGCTCTATCTCGGCATCGCGGCCACCGCCGCCGCTTTCGGCTTCGCTCAGGATCCGCGCGTAGGTCGCGGCCAGCGTCTTGTTGGTGAAGAGCGTGCCGGGCTTCGGCACCTCGCCGTTCGGCAAGTATACCGCGGCGGAGGTTGGCCAATGCTTGCGGAACAATTGCTCGACGGTCTGGATGGTGGCGCAGGCGCGCTCCACGAGCGGATAGCCATCGCGGGCGTAGGAGATCGCGGGCTCCAGCACGTCGCGCACGCGCATCGTGCCGTAGTCGCGCAGCAGCATCATCCAGGATTCGAAGGTGCCGGGGACGCAGGCGGCGAGCAGGCCGGTGCCCGGCACCATGTCGAGGCCCTCGCTCTTGTAATGCGCGATCGTGGCACGCGCCGGGGCCGGGCCCTGGCCGCAGATCACTTCGGTGCGACCGCGCTTCGCGTCGTGCACGATGACGGGCACGTCGCCGCCGGGGCCGTTCAGATGCGGCTCGACCACCTGCAGCGTGAAGGCGGTGGCGACGCCGGCGTCGAAGGCGTTGCCGCCCTTTTCCAGGATGGCCATGCCGACGGCTGTCGCGATCCAGTGCGTGGTGGCGACGACCCCGAAGGTGCCCTCGATTTCGGGGCGTGTTGTGAACGGATCGGGATTGACGTTGCTGGCCATGGGCTACCTCATTTGCGGCGCGCGCAATTGATCACAGCCGATGCTGGGATGCCAAATGCGCAGGCCGCATGGCACGCGCGCGTCACGCTGGGACCGGCGCGGTGTTAACAGCGTGGCAGGCGACGCCGTTGATCAGTTCCGGCGTTTCCTTCCGGCAGAGATCGAACGCCAGCGGGCAGCGCGGATTGAAGGCGCAGCCGGGGGGCGGATTGATCGGGTTCGGGATCTCGCCTTTCACCGGAATTCGCTGGCGGCCGCTCATGGCAAGGTCAGGCACGGCGCCCAGCAGCATCTTGGTGTAGGGCATGCGCGGATTGGCGAACAGCTCGCGTCCCTCCGCGATCTCGACGATGCGGCCGAGATACATCACGCCGACGCGGCTCGCCATGTGGCGGACCACGGCGAGGTTGTGGCTGATGAACATGTAGGTCAGGCCGAACTTGTCCTGGAGGTCGCGCATCAGGTTGAGGATCTGCGCCTGCACGGAAACATCGAGCGCCGAGGTCGGCTCGTCGCAGACGATGAACTCGGCATCCGAGGCGAGCGCCCTGGCAATCGCGATGCGCTGGCGCTGGCCGCCGGAGAATTCGTGTGGAAATTTCAGCCGGTCGTCGGGATGCAGGCCGACCAGGGTGAGCAATTCTCCGACGCGGGCCTGGATGTCGCGCTCGCCCTGGATCAGGTCGAACGCGCGGATCGGCTCGGAGATGATGGCATCGACGCGGAAGCGCGGGTTCAGGCTGGCATAGGGATCCTGGAAGATCATCTGGATGCGGCGGCGCAGCTTGCGGCGCGCAGGCGCCTGCCGCGGATCGGTCATCGAGACGCCGTCGATCAGCACGTCGCCCGCGCTCGGCGGCAAGAGGCCGACGACCATCCGAGCGACCGTTGTCTTGCCCGAGCCGGACTCGCCGACCAGCGCAAACGTCTCGCCCTTCCTGATGTCGAAGGTGACGTGATCGACCGCCTTGAGAAATTCGAGGTGGCCGCCTTCGAGCACGCGGTTGAGCCAGGGTTTTGAGACGTCGAACACCCGGCGCAAATTTGTCGCCTGGACGAAGGGAGTGCTCATGCCGCGCTCTCCGCCGGCACGCTGTCATAGAGATGGCAGGCGACCGATTGCGCGCCCCGCGGCAACGGCTCCGGCCGCTCGACCCGGCAGCGGTCGAACGCGAAGGCGCAGCGCGGATTGAAGGAGCAGCCGCGCGGGATCGCCGAGAGGCGCGGCATAGAGCCGGGAATTTGCTGCAGGCGCTTGTCGTCGCCGGCCAGCGTCGGGATCGCGCCCATCAGGCCCTTGGCGTAAGGGTGCAGCGGATTTCTGACGACATCCTGGACCGGACCGATCTCGGCGACACGGCCGGCATACATCACCGCGACGCGGTCCGAGGTCTCCGCGATCACGCCCATGTCGTGCGTCACCAGCATCACAGCGGTGCCGTGGTCGCGGCCAAGCCGCTTGATCAGCGAGATGATCTGCGCCTGCACGGAGACGTCGAGCGCGGTGGTCGGCTCGTCGGCGATGATCAGCTCGGGCTCGGCGCAGATCGCGAGCGCGATCACGACGCGCTGGCGCATGCCGCCGGAGAATTCGTGCGGATAGCCGTCGATGCGCTTGTCCGGCGCGGGAATACCGACCTCGGCGAGCAGGTCGATGGCGCGGCGGCGCGCGGCGGATTCTGACAGGTTCAGGTGGGTCCTGATCGTCTCGACGATCTGGTCGCCGACCCGGTAGAGCGGATTGAGCGAGGTGAGGGGATCCTGGAAGATCATGCCGATCCGCTTGCCGCGGATGCGCCGCATCTCCTCCGGCGGCAGATTGTCGATGCGCTGGCCCGCAAGGCGAATCTCGCCGCCGGCGATGCGGCCGGGCGGATCGATCAGGCCGATCACGGCAAGGCCCGTGACGGACTTGCCGGCGCCGGATTCGCCGACCACGCCCAGCACCTCGCCCTTGGCGATGTCGAAGGAGACGCCGTCGATGGCGCGCAGCGTGCCGCGGCGGGAGGCGAACTCCACCTGAAGGTTACGCACGGAGAGGATGGGTTCGGTCATGAGCGAGGCGTATTCATCGAAGGATTGCTCATCAGAGTGTTGCTCATCGGAGTTTCGGATTGAGCGCGTCGCGCAACCAGTCGCCGAGCAGATTGATCGACAGGATCAGCCCGGCCAGCGCGAGGCCCGGAAAGGCGACGATCCACCATTCGCCGGCGAACAGATAGTTGTTGCCGATGCGGATCAGCGTGCCGAGCGAGGGCATCGTGTCGGGCAGGCCGACGCCGAGGAAGGACAGCGTCGCCTCGGTGATGATGGCGAGCGCGAGGTTGATGGTGGCGATGACCAGGATCGGACCCATCGTATTGGGCAGCACGTGCCGCAGCATGATCTTCGGCGCCGGCAGGCCGATCAGCTGCGCGGCCGCCACGTAGTCCTTGTTCTTCTCGACCATCACGGAGCCGCGCACCGTCCGGGCATACCCCACCCAGAAACTCAGGCCGATCGAGATCACCAGCACCACCAGCATGCTGGTGGCATCCAGCCGGTTGCCGAAGATCGATTTGGCGATGCCGTTGACGAGCAGCGCGATCAGAATGGCTGGGAAGGTGAGCTGCACATCCGCGATCCGCATGATCACGCCATCGACCGCACCGCCGAAATAGCCGGCGATCAGGCCGAGCGCAATGCCGAGCGCACCCGCGAAGATCACGCCGGCAACGCCGACGGCAAGCGAGATGCGCATGCCGTAGAGGATGGCGGAGAACACGTCGCGGCCCTGCTCGTCGGTGCCGAGCAGGAACGGGGCCTGGCCGTCGGCGGTCCATAGCGGCGAGATGCGCGAGTTCATCAACTGGAGCTGCGCCGGATCGAACGGATTCTGAACCGCGAGCGCGGATGCAAAGATCGCGAGCAGGAAGAACAGCACGGTGATGGCCGCCGCCACCATGGTCAGCTTGGAGCGGCGGAACGAATAGAAGATGTCGCTGTCGAGCGCGCGGCTCAGCCAGCTGCGGCCGGCATGCGCCGGCGGTGCGCTCGGCTTGTCGGGACTGGAGGCGACTGCGTCGGACATGCAGGATTGCCTTATGTGGCGCGGCCGACCGTCGCGCGCAGGCGCGGGTCGACCACGGTGTAGAGGATGTCGACCACCAGATTGATGGTGACGAAGATCAGCGAAACCATCAGCAGATAGGCGGCCATGATCGGGATGTCGACGTTTTGCACGGCTTGCACGAAGAGCAGCCCCATGCCCGGCCATTGGAATACGGTCTCGGTGATGATGGAAAATGCAATAACCGAGCCAAACTGGAGCCCGGCTACCGTGATCACGGGAATTAGCGTGTTCTTCAGCGCGTGGCCGAAATGGATGGCGCGGGTGGTGAGGCCCCGGGCGCGGGCAAAGCGGATGTAGTCGGTCCGCAGCACTTCCAGCATCTCCGCGCGCACCAGCCGCATGATCAAGGTCATCTGGAACAGGCCGAGGGTGATCGAGGGCATGATCAAGGCCTTCAGTCCCGACAGCGTGAGCAGGCCCGTGCTCCACCAACCGAGCTTGACCACCTCGCCGCGGCCGAACGAGGGCAGCCAGCCCAACGTCACCGCAAACAGATAGATCAGCAGAATGCCGATGAGGAAAGTCGGCAACGAGATGCCTATCAACGAAACCGCCTGCAACAGTTTGGCCAACATGGTATCGCGCCTGAGTGCCGAATAGACGCCCATCAGAATGCCGAACACCATGGCAAAGACGGTGGCGCAGATCGCAAGTTCCAGCGTGGCGGGCATGCGCTCCATCAACAGCGTCGAGACCGGCTGGCGGAACTGATAGGAGACACCGAACTTGAACTGCGCGGCATCGGCGAAATAGCGTACGAACTGCACCGGCACGGGGTCGTCGAGGCCGAGCGATTTGCGCACGATTTCGCGTTCGGCCGCCGACGTGTCGATCGAGACGATCTGGTTGACGGGATCGCCGGCGAAACGGAACATCGAGAAGGCGATGATGCCGACGGCGAACATGACGCCGATGGCCTGAATGGCGCGGCGAAGAGTGAAAGCGAGCATGCCTTCCACTGTCCTTGTGAGCCTGCGGCCGACGACTTTGTCAGCCGGAAAAAGGAAAGGTCCCGGAAGCCTCGCGCTGCCGGGACCTTGTGATCAATCGACTTCTATTCCTTCTTGGTCGCCCAGTGGAACATCACCAGATTGTCGGCGCGCTGCGGCAGGTTGACCTTTTTCGATACGCCCCAGGCCAGCGCCTGCTGGTGCAGCGGAATGTAGGCCCAGTCCTTGATGCTGATTTCGTAGGCCTGCTTGATCAGCTGGTTGCGCTTGGCGGTGTCGGTTTCGACCAGCACCTTGTCGGTGATGGCGTCGAACTCCTTGTTGCAATAGCCGCCGAGGTTGGCCTCGCCGCGCGAGGATTTCGCATCGTCGCGGCAGCCCATGATGTCGTAGAGCACGTTGTGCGAGTCCATCGTGCTCGGCGTCCAGCCCAGCAGGTAGAACGAGGTCTGATAGCCGCCCTGCTTGAGCACCTTGGCGAAGTACTGCGCCTTCGGCTGCGCCAAAAGATTGATCTTGACGCCAATGCGGGCGAGCATGCCGACGACAGCCTGGCAGATTGCGGCGTCGTTGACGTAGCGATCGTTCGGGCAATCCATCGTGACCTCGAAGCCATCGGGGTAACCGGCCTCGGTCAGGAGCTTCTTGGCGCCGTCAGGATCGAATTTCGGCCGCGTGAACTCCTTGGACAGCACGAACAGCTCGGGCGCGATCATCAGGGCTGACGGCGTCGACAACCCGCGCATCACGCGCGTCTTGATCAGCTCGATGTCGATCGCCTTGTAGAAGGCTTCGCGGACACGAGCGTCCTTGAACGGGTTCTTGCCCTTGATGTTGGAGTAGAGCAGCTCATCGCGCGTCTGGTCGAAGCCGATGAAGATCGTGCGCAGCTCCGGCCCCTTCAGTACCTGGGCGTTCGGGCTGGAATCGACGCGGGAGATGTCCTGGATCGGCACCGGCTCGATGACGTCGACCTCGCCGGAGAGCAGCGCGGCGACACGGGTAGCGTCGGAGGAGATCGGGGTGAAGATGATCTCCTTCAGATTACCTTCCATCTTGCCCCAATAATTGGGGTTGGCCTTGAAGACCGTCTTCACGCCGGGCTGATGGCTTTCGATGATGAAGGGGCCAGTGCCGTTCTCGTGCAGCGAGGCGTAGCTCGGCGTGGTCGCCGCCACCGGCGTCGGATCGACGACGTTGTTCTCCTCGGCCCATTTCTTGTCCATGATGTACCAGACATCCCACGAATTATGCAGGATGGGATTGGGCGAAGGCAGGACGAAATCGACGGTGTAGTCGTCGACCTTGACGACCTTGACGTCGGGCGCAAGGCGGGTCTGCATATTGGACCCCTTCTTGCGGACGCGATCGGCGGAGAACACGACGTCGTCGGCGGTGAAGGGGTCGCCGTTGTGGAATTTCACGCCCTTGCGCAAATGAAAGCGCCAGCGGGTCGGCTCGGGGGTTTCCCAGCTCTCCGCCAGCGCCGGAATGATCTTGAGCTCCTTGTCGCGCGCGGTGAGGCCTTGATAGACGTGACCGAGATGGGCGTGTGTCGTGCTCTCGTTGAGCGTGTAGGGATCAAGGGACTTCAGGTCGCCCTGGTTGGCATAGCGTAGCGTCTGGCTGGTTGCCGGCGAGACCGTCAACGCAAATGCACCGGCGAGCGTCGCCGCAAACAGACTTCGACATACAGACATTCTTGACCCTCTCCACGCCGCCGTGCCGGTGGTTTTTGATTGTTCGGCCGGCCGATTAATCCATGTTGCCCAGAGTTCTCGACCGGTGCAAGCGCCATTCCAGCAAGGAACGCGCCAAGTTGCACCGCTGTGCAGCAATGCTGACCAGCAATTTGGGGTGGAGGCCCGTGGGAGATATTCGACTTTCGACCTGTGCATTCCCCGGGGCAGTGCGGTGACGTCTCTGCCGCGGGACGTCGCCAAAGGGGGGTGATTGACCATACCCCTGGATTGCGGAAGCTGGCGCCTTGCCGTCCGCCTCAGGTCGCTTGCGTTGCACACCGTGTCGCGGCGATACTCCCGCCAAGCCGCTCGAATCTCATCTGGAGGGGACATGAAAGTTAACATCGAAATCGACTGCACCCCCCTCGAGGCCCGCCAGTTCTTCGGTCTGCCCGACGTCGGGCCGATGCAAACGGCGGTGATGGACAAGTTGCAGCAGCAGGTGCTCAGCAACATCGAGAAGGTCTCGCCGGAATCGCTGATCCAGAGCTGGTTCACGTTCGATCCGAAGATCGCCGAGCGGTTTCAGGACATGTTCGTCACGATGGCGGGCCTCGGCGGCACGCGCAGTAGCGACAAGAAGAAATAGTGTCGCCCGGGCAGGAGGAGGGGCAGGAGAGAGGCCGGCTTCGTCCGCCGGGTCTTGGTCTGTTGCTCGCCGAAGCCCGCGGCCTGTTCGAGCTCAATGCGAGCCTGCTGCTGTCGCCGATTCTGATGCGGGCGCCGAGGGGCGACGGCCATCCGGTGCTTGCACTGCCGGGCTTTCTGGCCAGCGACCTCTCGATGGTGCCGATGCGGCGCTATCTCAGCGAGCTGGGCTATGAGGCACAGGCCTGGCGGATGGGCCGCAATCTCGGCGGTCTCGGCCGGATGCGGGACGCTCTGCGTGCCCGTCTCACGGAGATTCATGCTGCGAGCGGACGCAAGGTCAGCCTGGTCGGATGGAGTCTCGGTGGCGTCTACGCCCGCGATCTCGCGCTGTGGGCACCCGACATGGTCCGCTACGTCGTCACGCTCGGCAGCCCCTTTGCCAATGACGTGCGGGCGACCAACGCCACGCGGCTCTACGAAGCGCTATCCGGTGAGCGGGTTGAGGATCTTGCGGAAGCGCGCGAGCCGATCGCCGGCGATCTGCCTGTGCCGACAACCTCGATCTATTCGCGTGCCGACGGTGTGGTGAACTGGCGGACCTGCTTGCTGCGTCCCTCCGACCGTGCCGAGAACATCGAAGTGCACCTGGCGAGCCATATCGGCCTCGGGGTCAATCCCGCGGCGCTGTGGGCCGTGGCCGATCGTCTGGCCCAGCCGGAGGGAGAATTCTCGCCATTTGACCGGGCAGGGCCGTTTGCCATTGCATATGCCCCGCCGGAACAGGCAATATCGGCCTGACGAGAAGCGCCGGCCAAAGGCGCCCGTCAAATCTTGCGGGAGGGAACTATGGCTGACGGTAAGAAGCTGTCGTCGCTGGACGCGTCGTTTCTCTATCTGGAAACGCCTGAGATGCCGATGCATGTCGGGAGCATGGCGATCTTTCGCCTGCCCGACGACTACAAGGGCGACTTCTTCGAAGACTTCAAGGCGATGATCGTCTCGCGCCTGCACATCGCGCCGATCCTGAAGGCGCGACTGGAGAAGGCGCCGCTCGACATCGACCATCCCTCCTGGGTCGAGGACGATCAGTTCGACATCGATCGTCACATCTTCCGCGCCAGCCTGCCGCAACCACGCGACCGCGCCACGCTCGAGCGCATCGTCGGCTGGATGCATGCCAAGCTCTTGAACCGTGCCCGCCCGCTCTGGGAGTTCTACGTGTTCGAGGGCATGAAGGACAACGAGGTCGGGCTCTATTCCAAGATGCACCATGCCGCGATCGACGGTGGCGCCGGCGCGGCGCTGACCAACATGATCTACGATATCTCGCCGATCCCGCGGCAGGTCGAGCCGCCGACGGCCGGAAGCAAGCCGGGGCAGGAGCCGCGCGACATCGCGGCGAACCTGCTGGATTCCTACCAGCAGCTGTTCAACCAGCCCCTCGATGCCGGCAAGGCCGCCCAGAACCTGCAACTGCCGCGCACCGGCAAGAGCGACATCGGCTCGATCCTGTTCGACAACGCGATGTACCAGATCGAGAGCGCAGTGCGCTTCGCGGGCAATATCCCGACCATGGTCAAGAGCGTCTCCGAGGTGCTGGGCAAGGTCTCCGATCCGAAATCGCGCGAGAGCCTTGCCAGCATGGTGTCGCCGCCGACCATGCTGAACAAGACCATCTCCTCGGAGCGCAGCTTTGCCGGCGTGTCGATCTCGCTGTCGCGCTCCAAGGCGCTGGCCAAGCGCGCGGGCGGCAAGCTCAACGACGTCGTGCTGGCGCTCGCCTCCGGCGTGGTCCGCCGCTATCTTCTGCAATATGGCACGCTGCCTGCGAAATCGCTGACGGCGGCCGTGCCGATCTCGCTGCGTGAGGAGGGAAACACCGAGGCCAACAACCAGGTGTTCGGCATGATCTGCGCGATTGCGACCAATATCGACGATCCCAAGGCGCGGCTCGAGGCCATCATCGCGCAGTCGACCAAATCCAAGGAGATGTCGCATCCGCTGCGTGCCTTGATGCCGCAGGTCTCCAACATCTCGATGCTGGGCGCACCGATCATGGTGCAGATCCTGGCGCTGCTCTACAGCCGTTCGAACCTCTCGGACGTTCTGCCGCCGGCTGCAAACATCACGGTGTCCAACGTGCCGGGGCCGCGGCAGACGCTCTATGCCGCGGGCGCCGAGCTGCTGCACATCTTCCCGGTGTCGATCTCGACGCACGGACAGGCGCTCAACATCACCGTGCAGAGCTACCGCGACCAGCTCGATTTCGGCTTCATCGTCGGCGCCAACATCATTCCGCATGTGCAGGTGATGTGCGACATGCTGCCGGAGGAGTTCGCCGCGCTGGAGGCGGCCTATGCGCCACCGGCGGCCGAGATCAAGGGCGCCGCGGAATAGGAAGTTTGTGATGATTGAAATGCCGCCGCTCCAGTTCGCGCAGACGAACGGAATCCGCATGGGCTATTACGAGGCAGGCCCGGCCGACGACAAGCCGCCGATCGTGCTGTGCCACGGCTGGCCCGAGCTCGCCTTCTCCTGGCGTCACCAGATCAAGGCGCTGAGCGAGGCGGGCATCCGGGTGATCGCCCCGGACCAGCGCGGCTACGGCGCAACCGACCGGCCCGAGCCGGTCGAGGACTATGACATGGAGCATCTGACCGGCGATCTCGTCGGTCTGCTCGACCATCTCAATATCGACAAGGCGATCTTCGTCGGTCACGATTGGGGCGGCTTCGTCGTCTGGCAGATGCCGTTGCGGCACCCGTCGCGCGTCGCCGGCGTGGTTGGCGTCAACACCCCGCATTGGGACCGCACGCCGATCGACCCCATCGCCCTGTTTCGCCAGCGCTTCGGCGATCAGATGTATATTGTCCAGTTCCAGGATCCCGCGCGCGGGCCGGACAGGATCTTCGGCAGCCGCGTCGAGCAGACGTTCGATGCCTTCATGCGCAAGCCGCTGGCGCGCCCGCCGGCAAAGGCCGAGGAGCCGCCGATCGCGGGTGTCGGCGCCTCGTCGAAGACCAATCTGGCGTTTCCGCAAATGATCGCAGCCTACGATGCCAAAGTCGATCCGCGCGCACCGATCCTGTCGGCCGACGAGAAGAAGGTGTTCGTCGACACCTTCACGAAAACTGGTTTCACCGGCGGTATCAACTGGTATCGCAACTTCTCCCGTAACTGGGAGCGGTCGAAGGGCCTGGATCACAACGTCCATGTGCCCTCGCTGATGATCATGGCGGAGAACGATGCGGTGCTGCCGCCGTCCGCGGCCGACGGCATGGAGAAGCTGATCGGCGATCTCGAGAAATATCTGGTGAAGGATAGCGGCCATTGGACGCAGCAGGAGAAGCCGGAAGAGGTCAGCGCCAAGCTGATCGAATGGCGTAGAAGGCGGTTTGGTTGACGACGCGGTCGTCCAGGTAAGTGGCACCGTCGTTCCGGGATGGTCCGAAGGGATCGCGAAGCGACCCTGGGGACCAGACCCGGAACCTCGACAGTCCGGGTTCGATGCTGCGCATTGCCCCGGAATGACGGCAAGAGGGGGAAGCGAAGTTAAATGTCATCCAAGAACCGTCTGGACCCGATCCCGCATCCGCCCACCAAGCCCGTGGTCGGCAACATGCTGTCGCTGGATTCGGCCGCTCCCGTGCAGCACCTGACGCGGCTCGCCAAGGAGCTCGGCCCGATCTTCTGGCTCGACATGATGGGCTCGCCGATCGTCGTCGTGTCAGGCCACGACCTCGTCGACGAGCTCTCCGACGAGAAGCGGTTCGACAAGACAGTGCGCGGCGCGCTGCGGCGCGTGCGCGCGGTCGGCGGCGACGGGCTGTTCACGGCCGACACCAAGGAGCCGAACTGGAGCAAGGCGCACAACATCCTGCTCCAGCCCTTCGGCAACCGCGCCATGCAGTCCTATCATTCGAGCATGGTCGACATCGCCGAGCAGCTCGTCCAGAAATGGGAACGGCTCAACGCCGACGAGGAGATCGATGTCGTCCACGACATGACCGCACTGACGCTTGATACGATCGGGCTGTGCGGCTTCGACTATCGCTTCAATTCGTTCTACCGGCGGGACTATCATCCCTTCGTCGAGTCGCTAGTGCGCTCGCTCGAAACCATCATGATGACGCGCGGCCTGCCGTTCGAGCAGATCTGGATGCAGAAGCGGCGCAAGACGCTGGCCGAAGACGTCGCCTTCATGAATAAGATGGTCGACGAGATCATCGCCGAGCGGCGCAAGAGCGCGGAGGGGATCGACGACAAGAAGGACATGCTGGCCGCGATGATGACCGGCGTCGATCGTTCGACCGGAGAGCAACTCGACGACGTCAACATCCGCTATCAGATCAACACGTTCCTGATCGCGGGCCACGAGACCACCAGCGGGCTGTTGTCCTACACGCTCTATGCGCTGCTCAAGCATCCGGACATTCTCAAGAAGGCTTATGACGAGGTCGACCGCGTCTTCGGTCCCGACGTCAACGCGAAGCCGACCTATCAGCAGGTGACGCAGCTCACCTACATCACGCAGATCCTGAAAGAAGCGCTGCGACTGTGGCCGCCGGCGCCGGCCTACGGCATCTCCCCGCTGAACGACGAGACCATTGGAGGCGGCAAGTACAAGCTTCGGAAAGGCACCTTCACCACGATCCTGGTGACCGCGCTGCATCGCGATCCCTCCGTCTGGGGGCCGAATCCCGATGCCTTCGATCCCGAGAATTTCAGCCGCGAGGCGGAGGCGAAGCGGCCGATCAATGCCTGGAAGCCATTCGGAAACGGCCAGCGCGCCTGCATCGGCCGCGGCTTTGCGATGCACGAGGCCGCGCTAGCGCTCGGCATGATCCTGCAGCGCTTCAAGCTGATCGATCACCAGCGCTACCAGATGCATCTGAAGGAAACGCTGACGATGAAGCCGGAGGGCTTCAAGATCAAGGTACGTCCGCGCGCCGATCGCGAGCGGGGTGCCTACGGAGGGCCCGTTGCGGCTACCGGTTCAGCGCCGAAGGCGCCGCGTCAGCCGACGGCCCGGCCCGGCCATAACACGCCGATGCTGGTGCTGTACGGCTCCAACCTCGGCACCGCCGAGGAACTCGCGACGCGCATGGCCGACCTTGCCGAGATCAACGGCTTTGCCGTGCATCTCGGCCCGCTCGACGATTATGTCGGCAAGCTGCCGCGGGAGGGTGGCGTGCTCATCATCTGCGCCTCCTATAATGGTGCACCGCCCGACAACGCGACGCAGTTCGTCAAATGGCTGGGCGACGATCTGCCGAAGGATGCCTTTGCGGGTGTGCGCTATGCCGTGTTCGGCTGCGGCAACAGCGACTGGGCTGCGACTTATCAATCGGTGCCGCGCCTGATCGACGAGCAATTGTCGAAGCACGGCGCACGTGCGGTTTATCCGCGTGGCGAGGGCGATGCGCGCAGCGATCTCGATGGCCAGTTCCAAAAATGGTTCCCGGCCGCCGCCCAGGTCGCGACCAAGGAATTCGGCATCGACTGGAATTTCACCCGCACCGCCGAGGACGATCCGCTCTATGCGATCGAGCCTGTGGCGGTGACCGCCGTCAACACCATCGTCGCCCAGGGCGGCGCTGTGGCGATGAAGGTGCTCGCCAACGACGAGCTTCAGAACAAGGGCGGGGCCAATCCGTCGGAGCGCTCGACGCGCCATATCGAGGTGCAGCTGCCGTCCAATGTCAGCTACCGCGTCGGCGATCACCTCAGCGTCGTCCCGCGCAACGATCCGACCCTGGTGGATTCGGTCGCCCGTCGCTTCGGCTTCCTGCCGGCGGACCAGATCAGGCTCCAGGTCGCCGAAGGCCGCCGCGCGCAATTGCCGGTGGGAGATGCCGTGTCGGTCGGGCGCCTGCTCAGCGAGTTCGTCGAGCTGCAGCAGGTCGCGACGCGCAAGCAGATCCAGATCATGGCGGAGCACACCCGCTGTCCTGTCACCAAGCCGAAGTTGCTGGCCTTCGTCGGCGAGGAGACGGAGCCGCTCGAGCGCTATCGCGCCGAGATCCTGGCCAAGCGCAAATCGGTGTTCGATCTATTGCTCGAATATCCCGCCTGCGAATTGCCGTTCCACGTCTATCTGGAGATGCTCTCGCTGCTGGCGCCGCGCTATTACTCGATCTCGTCCTCGCCGTCGGTGGACCCGGCGCGCTGCAGCGTCACGGTCGGCGTGGTCGAAGGTCCCGCCGCCTCCGGCCGCGGGGTCTACAAGGGAATCTGCTCGAACTATCTGGCCAATCGCCGCGTGGGCGATACGGTCTATGCCACCGTGCGTGAGACCAAGGCTGGCTTCCGCCTGCCGGACGATCCATCCGTGCCGATCATCATGATCGGCCCGGGCACCGGCCTTGCGCCGTTCCGCGGCTTCCTGCAGGAGCGCGCCGCGCGCAAGGCGAAGGGGGCCAGCCTCGGGCCATCCATGCTGTTCTTCGGTTGCCGCCATCCGGATCAGGATTTTCTCTACGCGGAGGAGCTGAAGGCGCTGGCGGCCAGCGGCATCACCGAGCTGTTCACGGCGTTCTCGCGTGCCGACGGACCGAAGACCTATGTGCAGCACGTGCTGGCCGCGCAGAAGGACAAGGTCTGGCCGCTGATCGAGCAGGGCGCGATCATCTATGTCTGCGGCGACGGCAGCAAGATGGAGCCGGACGTGAAGGCGGCGCTGGTTGCGATCCATCGCGAGAAGAGCGGCAGTGATGCCGCCGCCAGTGCGCGCTGGATCGAGGAGATGGGGACGCAGAACCGCTATGTGCTCGACGTCTGGGCGGGCGGGTGATTATTCGTCCGACCGTGCTAAACGTCGCCCATGATTCCCTGGGAAAAAATCGACACCGCCAAGATCCCCGGCTCCGACGAAGAGCTTCGCCTGATGCGGCGGGGCAAGGAGTTCTCCATCAAGCTCGGCACCAACGAGCTGATGAACAATCGCCTGTCCGGGTCGGAAGCCGCGCTCGCGACGCTTGCCGCAAAGCAGATCGAGAGAGTCGCAAAACCCGTCGTTCTGATCGGCGGCCTCGGCATGGGTTTTACCTTGCGCGCGGCGCTCGCCGTGCTCGGGTCCAAGGCGAAGATCGTGGTCTCCGAGCTCGTGCCGGCGGTGGTGAGCTGGGCGAAAGGCCCGATGGCGGAGGTCTTCGGCGACAGCCTCGATGATCCCAGGGTGGACATAAGGGAAATCGACGTCGGCGAGATCATCCGTGCGAAGAGCGCAGCCTACGACGCCATTCTCCTGGACGTCGACAACGGGCCCGAGGGTTTGACCCGAAAGGACAACGACGCGCTCTACAATGCGAGCGGGCTAACGGCGGCGAAGACGGCCCTGCGGCCGGGCGGCGTGCTGGCGGTGTGGTCGTCCGGACCCAACCCCGCATTCACCAAGCGTCTCAAGCGCGTCGGCTTGGACGTCAACGAAGTCGCTGTCCGCGCCACCGGCAGAGGCGGCGGCGCGCGCCACGTGATCTGGATCGCGAGGAAGAGTTAAGCGGCCTGTGCCGCCGCGCCATGCGCGTGCTTGTCGATGGCGCCGATGATCTCCGGCCAGAACCGCATCGGCAGCGCGTGGCCCATGCCTTCGATCATCAGCAGCTTTGCATTCGGGATCGACGCCGCCGTGTCCTTGCCGCCTTCGGGGCGCACCAGCGGATCGACGGTGCCGTGAATGACGAGTGTCGGCGTCTGCACGGCGTGCAACCGTTCCTTGCGACTGCCGGATGCCAGCACGGCGCGGAGCTGACGGCCGACGCCGGCCGGATTGAGCCCGCGGGCGAACACGCGCTCGGCACGACCCGGGTCCAGGGCTTCCTCCTCCGGAAAATGCCCTGCGCGGAGCACTTTCCAGGTCTGGCCGTAGCGGACCATGAATTCTTCCTTGCTGCGCGGCGGTGGCGCCATCAGCATCGCGGCAGCCTCGCGCGACGGCGGCGGGATGCGCGGATTGCCTGTCGTCGACATGATCGATGTCAGCGAACGGACGCGGTGCGGAAACGACAACGTGACCTCCTGCGCGATCATGCCGCCCATGGACGCCCCGACCAGATGCGCCGACTTGATGCCGAGCGCATCCATCAGCCCGACCGTGTCCTTCGCCATGTCGATCAGTCTGTAGGTCGCGGCGACGGGAATCCTGAGGAAGCGCAGCTTCAATAGCTCGAGCGGCGTCAGGCGCTTGCCGCCGGTGAGATGGCTGGACTTGCCGATATCGCGGTTGTCGAAGCGGATCACGCGGAAACCGCGCGCGGCAAGCTGCTCGCAGAACGCATCGTCCCAGTGGATCATCTGCGCTCCGAGCCCCATGATCAGCAGCAGCGGCTCGGAATTGTCGTTGCCAAAAATCTCGTAGCAGATGTCGATGCCGTTGGCGCGGACGGTCTGGGGCGGCTGATGGCTGGTCACGGGTCCCTCCTGCTGATCGATGCTGTATCGCACGGTTTCCCGTCTCAAAGAAGCGGCGTGCCAAGTGGCGGGCGTGCTTGCCGGTTGACCGGCATCGCGCAACGGTGTGGTATGGCGAGAAAAGAAGGGCATCGCAGCTCTCGATTTCAGGAGGACGCCGATGACCGACAAGACCAACGACCCCGTTGCCATGTGGCAGAAGATGGTTGGTGAGATGGAGAAAGGGTTCAACTCTTTCGCCAATCAGGCCATGTCGTCGCCGGAATTTTCGCAGGCGATGAACCGTGCGGGCGGAGTTGCTGCAGGTGCTCAGAAGCAGCTCGGCGAGCTCATGGAGAAATACCTCGTCACGATGAATTTGCCGAGCCGGGAGCAGATCACGGGTCTTGCGGAGCGGTTGCAGTCGATCGAGGCCCAGATCGGCGAGATGAAGTCGATGCTGAACCAGATGGCGGCGAGTTCCGGCATCGCGCAAGGCTTGGATGGCACGCCGCGGCCGCCGCGCACCAAGCGTCCGCCCTCCGAGAACGGAGAGCCGACATGAACGCGCCGACGGGACTCGATTTCGCATCCATCCCGGACCGCATCCAGTCCGAGGTGCAGCGCGCCATCCAGCGCAGCATCAAGGGCGTTGAATATTTCTCGACCTCGGGCCCTTCGCTCGGCTCGACACCGAAGGACGTGCTGCATTCGCGCGGCACGATGAGCCTCTATCACTACCGGCCGATGTCGGACGAGATCTACCGCGTACCGGTGCTGATCGTGATGGCCACCACCAACCGCGGCTATATTCTCGATCTCGTCCCCGGCCAGAGCTTCATCGAGTTCCTGCTCAAGCGCGGCTACGACGTCTATATGCTCGACTGGAGCGCGCCGCGGCCGGAGGAGAAGAGCCTGCGGATGGAGGACTATGTCCTCGACTTCATCCCGGATTGCGTTCGCCGCGTGCAGGCGGACTCCGGCGAGCAGGACGTCTCCGTCATCGGCTATTGCTTCGGCGGCGTGTTGTCGCTGCTCTATGGCTCGATCCACGCGGAAGGGCCGATGAAGAACCTGATCTGCTTCACCACGCCGATCGACTTCCGCGAGATGAAGCTGTTCTCGAACTTCTCCGACCGTCGCTATTTCGACGTCGACCATCTCGTCGACAGTGTCGGCAACGTGCCGCCGGAGATGATCCTGTCCTCGTTCGAGATGCTGCGCCCGGCCTCGCGCACCGTGAGCCAGATCCAGCTCTGGGAAAACATCTGGAACGACGAGTTCGTGAAATCCTACCGGATGTTCGACCGCTGGGCGACCGACACGCTGCCGTTGGCGGGCGAGTATTTCCGCACCATCACCAAGGACCTGATGTGGGACAACAAGCTGTTCAACGACACCATGTCGGTCGGTGGCCGCGCGGCGAAGCTGGAGAATATCAAGGTGCCGATCCTGCATGCGGTGGCCGAGCACGACCACATCGTGCCGTATGAGGCCGCCAAGCACCTGATTACGAAGATTGGATCCGCGGACAAGGAAGAGGTGATGCTGAAAGGCGGTCACGTCTCGCTGGTCGCAGGTGCCAACGCCGTGAAGCGGCTGTGGCCGAAACTGGATACCTGGCTGGGAAAGAGATCGATATGAGCGAGCAGCGTTCCTATCCGCGTCACGTCAAGACCGACGCCGGCGATATCGAGATTCGCCTGATGGCACCTTCAGACGAAGCTGCGGTGCTCGCCTTCGGCAAGGGCCTGCCGACGCACGATTTGCTGTTCCTGCCGCGCAACATCAGCGAGCCGAAGGTGCTGTCGGCCTGGGTCAAGGAGATCGAGCGCGGCGCGATCACGAGCTTGCTCGCGGTCAGGGACGGCAAGGTCGTCGGCTGCGGCACGCTGGTGCGCGATCCTCATTCATGGTCGCCCCATGTCGGCGAGATCCGGATGGTGGTCTCGCTCGATGTGCGGGGCAAGGGAGTGGGGCGGGCGCTGTCGCAGGAGACCTTTGCGCTCGCACTTGGGGCGGGCCTGGAAAAGCTCTCGGTCCAGATGACGGTCGACCAGCAGGCCGCCATCGCCCTGTTCGAGAGCCTCGGCTTCAAGGCCGAAGCGTTGCTGCGCGACCACGTCCGGGACGTCGAGGGCAAGACCCATGATATCGTGGTGCTCGGCCACAACATCGCGCAGGTTCAGGCCCAAATGGAGGCCTATGGGCTGCCGGGGGCGGTGCAACACTAGGGGCCGGGCAGCCGGCGCCGGAAGCTCCGCTGAGAACCCGTTGGCCAGGGAGGCATCGAAGTGCCTTCCATTAAGGCTGTTCACGAATTCGTGATATCGCACTGCAATATGAATATTGCATCGCACAATTAACTATGCCATATAGGACGTGCCCCGGGCCGATACGGACGGGGTGAGCCCATAGCTCAACCTAATGAGGATGGAGAGAACCCCATGACCACTGAAACCAACACCGCTTTCGAGGGCTTCAAGGACGCTTTCAAGAACATCCAGAACCTGGAAGTTCCCGAGGCCGCCCGCGAGTTCGTCAAGAAGACCGCCAACACCGCCAAGGACCGTGCTGCCGAGGCTTTCGCCGGTTCCGAGCGCGTGACTGCCGCCGTCGAGAACGCGGTGACCGAATCCGTCACTGAAGCCGGCAAGATCAGCCGCAACATCCAGCAGGCGATCTACGAGGACGCCGAGGCGTTCTTCTCCAGCATCGACAAGCTCGCTTCCGCCAAGTCGTTCAGCGAGGCCGTCGAGATCCAGTCGGGCCTGCTCCGTTCGCGCGGCGAAGTGTTCGTCTCGCGTGCCAAGGCGACCGCCGACTATTTCGGCAAGCTCGCCGCCAACGGTGCGAAGTCCGTTCAGGACAATTTCGCCAAGGTCTACAACAAGACCGCCTGATCCGGCGCCCTGAGTGCAAACTGAAATTTGAGGCCCGCTTCGGCGGGCCTTTTGTTTTTGTCTGCTGCGTTCCCCGGATGCAGCGCAGCGCGCCCGGGCGATGCGATGCATCGTCCAGGTGGCGTGGTGCACTGCTGATCCCGCGGGCCATGCTGGGTCCCTGTGTATCGAAATCCTGTCATGGTGGAGTGGGCGGGAAGCCGTTGGGTCCTTGGCGCTTGACGCCGTGAGCCGGCTCGGTCTCCCGCCCGTTCCATTTATCAACCTGAACAGTTGCACGAGGCTGCGCCAACAGACCTCGCATCACAGGGACAGGCACCATGATCATACGCCCTCGTTACGTCGGAATCGACGTCTCCAAACGATATCTCGATATCTTCGATGAGAGCCTGGGCGTGCCGGAGCGCATCGCCAACGCGCCGCAGGCCATCACACAGATCGCGGCGCGTTGGCGATGCGATGTGCTGGTCGTCTTTGAAGCCACGGGCGTCTATGACCTTGAGCTTCGTGAGGCGCTCAGCCAGGCCGGCATCCGCTTTGCCCGGATCAACCCGGCCCGGGCCCGGGACTTTGCGCGCGCCAGCGGCCAGCTCGCCAAGACCGACCCGATCGATGCCCGGATGCTGGCGAGCTTTGCCCGGGCCATGCAGCCTGCCGCTGAGCAGGCTGCCAATCCTGCCCGCAATGCCCTGGCGGGGCTTGCAAAACGGCGGGATCAACTGGTTCTCATGCGTGCCCAGGAGAAGAACAGGCGCAGCGAGGCCGAGGACCGCGCCATGGCCGATCGCATCGGTCGGCTCATTGAAGTCCTCGACAATGAGATCGCCGCAATCGAGGCCGATATTAGCGCACTGATCAAGACTGAGCCGGAGGTCTCCGATGATGCGCAGTTGATGCGGTCACTTCCCGGCGTGGGCCCCGTAACCTGCATGCAGCTGATCGCGCAGATGCCGGAACTCGGAAAAGTGGGACCGAAGCAGGTGGCCGCGCTCGCCGGCCTGGCTCCCTTCAACGTCGACAGCGGCGCTTACCGCGGCAAGCGGAAGATCGTCGGGGGCCGAAAGCGCGTCCGCGATGCCCTCTACATGGCCGCTCTCAATGCGGTCCGCCGGGCCGATCCATTCAAGGCCTTCTACGCTCGACTGCGACAGGCCGGTAAACCTGCCAAGCTCGCTCTCATTGCCGTTGCCAGGAAGCTGTTGACGGTCCTCAACGCCATCATCCGCGATCGAAAGCCGTACCTGTACACTAGGCCAACATAACAGTTGCCGGCTCTGCGTCGCAGCGCTGCGCGTTGCGCCTTGTCCGGGACACGAAGAGACCGACGCGCTAAGTATCCCTCATGACTCCGCCCACCACCTTTTCCTTCGACACTCCCGGCGATGCCGAACGTGCGGCCGAGCTGCGCCGCGTCAAGGCGCTGGCGACGCTGGTGCTGGCGTCCACGCTTGGGCTCTTCATCGTCGCCAAGATCTTCTTGAACGTGCATCCCGTCTTCGGCTTCATCGCCGCCTTCGCGGAAGCCGCGACCATCGGCGGGCTCGCCGACTGGTATGCCGTGGTTGCCCTGTTCAAGCGGCCGCTCGGCCTGCCGATCCCGCACACCGCGATCATCCAGAGCAATCAGGCCCGCATCGCCGACAAGCTCGGCGAGTTCATCCAGGTGCATTTCCTCGAGGCCGGCCCGGTCGAGGCCAAGCTGAAGGAGATCGATTTCGGATCCTTCGTCGCCGACTGGCTGCGTGATCGCAAGCGCAGTGACGATCTGGCGCGCTTTGCGCTACGCCTGTTGCCCGAGGCCGTCTCTGCGACGGAGAGCTCGGGCCTGATGACCTTCATCATTCGCCGCATGTCGTCGCAGCTCCAGGCGGTCGACCTTGCGCCGCTCGCGGCCGGCACGCTGCGCGGCTTCGTGGCGGAAGGGCGCCACCAGATCCTGTTCGACGATCTCCTGCACGTGATGCATGAGACGCTGAACCAGAAAGAGACGATGGGGATGATCCGCGAGAAGGTGCGCGCGGAGTTGCCGACCCTGCTCCGGCTCTATCGCGCCGACAAGTTTCTGGTGAACAAGATCGTGGCGTCCGCCACCGCGTTCTTCAACGAGGTGCGCAATGATCCCAAGCATCCGTTCCGCGGCGAGTTCGACCGCATGGTGCTGAGCTTCGTCGACCGGCTCGGCACCGATCAGGCTTATATCGACCGCATCGACGGCTTGAAGCGCGATCTCTTGGCGCGGCCCGAGCTCGCGGATCTTGCCCGCACCGTCTGGTCCAATACGCGCTCCTTCATCGAGCGCAGCGCGAGCGGCGAGACGCAGGTGCTGCAGCATCATCTCGCCGGCATGTTCGTCGCGGCCGGCGAAGCGCTCGCGGGCGATGCCGAACTGCGCGGCGAGATCAACAAGGGCTTGGTGACGGTGTTGCGCAGCTTCGTCGCCGACCAGAAGAGCGGCGTTTCGATCTTCATCTCCGACCAGGTCAAGGCGTGGGATATGGCGCAGCTGATTTCGCTGATCGAAATCAACATCGGGCGCGACCTGCAATACATCCGCTTCAACGGCTCGCTGATCGGCGGCCTCGCCGGGCTCGCGCTCTACTCCGTAGAATCCCTGCTGAGATGGCTGTGACTTTTGCGTCACGGCCGGTGGCATTCACACGCAGGCCTATTGTCGCCCCGCATCTCTCCCGCTTGAATGCCGGGAACCGGCCGCCTAGCTGATTCATGTTGCGCTGCGGAACGATCAAGAAGCCGGCGAGTTGGAATCTCCATGCATTTGCCGGCCTCGTCCGGCCACCTTTTCAGCAATTCTTCCAGGGGACCATTGATGACCGCTACTGCCCAGACGCTGCGTCCGCCGTCCCGTACTCTGATGTTTCTGGAAGGGCGCGCGATCCACGAGTTCGGCGCATTCCTCGGCGCGCTGCCGCTGCTGAGCCTCGCGCCGCGCGGCGATGGGCATCCGGTGCTGGTGCTGCCGGGCCTCGTCGCCTCCGACGCGTCCACGCGCGCGCTGCGCACCTTCCTGTCCGGCAAGGGCTACGCGGTGAGCGGGTGGCGCCAAGGCCGCAATTACGGCCTGCGCGATGGCGTGCAGCACGCGATGGTCGATCTGGTCCAGGAGCTCAGCGACAATCACAGCCGCAAGATCAGTCTTGTGGGCTGGAGCCTCGGTGGTCTCTATGCACGCCAGCTCGCCAAGATGATGCCGGAGCGTGTGCGTCAGGTGATTACGCTCGGCAGCCCCTTCGCCGGCAATCCCCGCTCCACCAACGCCTGGCGCGTCTATGAATGGGCGAGCGGACGGAAGTCCGACGAGGTCGATCCGCAGTTCGGTGGCGAGCTTGCCGTCCCGCCGCCGGTGCCGACCACCGCCATCTTCAGCCGCACCGACGGCGTCTGCGCCTGGCAAGGCTGCATGGAGAAATCGGGCGCGCAGACCGAGAGCATTGAGATCGAGAGCAGCCATTGCGGCATGGGCCATCATCCGGCCGCGGTCTATGCGGTGGCCGACCGCCTCGCACAAAAGGAAGGCCAATGGCGTCCGTTCGACCGCAGCGGCTGGCGCAGCGTGGTGTATCCCGACCCGCACAGGTGATTTCTTCGCCTCTCCCCGCTCGCGGGGAGAGGCCGCAATTGCGAAAAGCAAATTCCGGGTGAGGGTGACTCTCCACGAGTCCAATTCTCACCGACTCCGCGGAGACTCCCCCTCATCCCGACCTTCTCAGCGTGAGCGAAGCTCGTCGCGGCCCCGCAAGCGGGGAGAAGGAGTGGAGGCATTGTCGCTTCCATCCATTGTCGCGCCCGCACCAAACGCGCTATGCCTGCCGCATGGCGCATCCGCTTTCCCGCATCATCGACCAGCTCAAGCGTGAACCGTCGCGCACCGGCTCCATCGTCATCACCGTGTTCGGCGATGCTATCGTGCCGCGCGGCGGATCCGTGTGGCTGGGCACGCTGCTGGAATTCTTCCAACGCCTGGATATCGACAGCGGCGTCGTCCGCACCGCGATGTCGCGCCTTGCCGCCGATGGCTGGCTGACGCGCGAAAAGGTCGGCCGCAACAGTTTCTACCGGCTTGCCGACAAAGGACGCCAGACGTTTGAAGCTGCCACGCGCCACATCTACGATCCGCCGCCGTCGGACTGGACCGGACGCTTCGAGCTGCTCCTGATCGGCAATGGCGAGGACCGTGACGTTTCCCGCGAGGCGCTTCGCAACGCCGGCTTCGGCAGTCCGCTGCCGGGCGTCTGGGTCGCGCCGTCGGGTGTGCCGGTGCCGGACGAAGCCGCGGGCGCCATCCGTCTGGAAGTCTCCGCCGAAGACGATAGCGGCCGCCGTCTGCTCAGCGCGAGCTGGCCGCTGCAGCGCACCGCGGACGCTTATCTGAAATTCATGAAAACGTTCGAGCCGCTCCGCGCCGCAATCGCGCGCGGCACGGATCTGTCCGAGGCCGACGCCTTCACCGCGCGCATCCTCTTGATCCACCATTATCGCCGTGTTGTGCTGCGTGATCCCTTGCTGCCGGGCGAATTACTGCCGGCGGACTGGCCGGGCAGGGCGGCCCGTGACCTCTGCGGCGATATCTATCGCGCGCTGCTCGCTCCCTCCGAGCAATGGCTCGATGATCATGGAACCAACGAAAAGGGGCCATTGCCGCCGGCGCGAAAGCTGCTGGAACGGAGGTTTGGCGCCTGAGATTTATGTTACAGAAATATCTTGCATGAAGTAATTCTTGTTATATATTCTCTCCCAATCAATCGGGAGGATGCGCATGTATACCCAGGCGCTGAACACGGCCGAGACCGACGACCGCGGTCTGGAGGACGCCGGCAGGGCTGCGCGGTTCCAGGCCCGTATCGATGCCGAGGAGCGCATCGAGCCGAACGACTGGATGCCGGCGGCCTATCGCAAGACGCTCACCCGCCAGATTTCCCAGCACGCCCATTCCGAAATCGTCGGCATGCTGCCCGAAGGCAATTGGATCACGCGCGCGCCGACGCTGCGCCGCAAGGCCGCGCTGCTGGCCAAGGTGCAGGACGAGTGCGGCCACGGCCTCTATCTCTACGCCGCTGCCGAGACGCTCGGCACCTCACGCGAGGAGCTGGTCGACGCCATGCTCGCCGGCAAAGCGAAGTATTCCTCGATCTTCAACTATCCGACGCTGACATGGGCCGACATCGGCACCATCGGCTGGCTGGTCGATGGCGCCGCGATCATGAACCAGATCCCGCTGTGCCGCTGCTCCTACGGCCCCTATGCGCGCGCGATGATCCGGGTCTGCAAGGAGGAATCGTTCCACCAGCGCCAGGGTTACGAGATCATGCTGACGCTGTGCCGCGGCTCGGACGAGCAGAATGCGATGGCGCAGGACGCGCTGAACAGATGGTGGTGGCCGGTGCTGATGATGTTCGGTCCGCCCGATGCGACCAGCCAGCACAGTGACACTTCGACGAAATGGAAGATCAAGCGCTTCTCCAATGACGAGCTGCGCCAGAAATTCGTCGATGCCACCGTGCCGCAGGCGCAATATCTCGGCCTCACCGTTCCCGATCCCGGCATGATTCAGGATGCCGACGGGCACTGGCGCTACAGCGAGATCGACTGGACCGAGTTCAAGCAGGTGCTCGCCGGCAACGGCCCTTGCAATCGCGACCGCATGGCCGCGCGCCGCAAGGCCCACGAAGAGGGCGCCTGGGTGCGCGAGGCGGCCGCAGCCTATGCCGCCAAGCGCGCACAGCGCCAGACCGCGCAAGCCGCGGAATAGGGAGATCGATATGGCCACGCCGAACACGCCGCTGTGGGAAGTCTTCATTCGCAGCCGCAACGGGCTCGCGCACAAGCATGTGGGATCGCTGCACGCGAGCGATGCCACCATGGCCCTGCAGGCCGCTCGCGACATCTACACAAGGCGTGGCGAGGGCCTGTCGATCTGGGTGGTGCCGTCGACCGCGATCACCGCGAGCGATCCCGCCGAGAAGGGCATGATGTTCGAGCCGGCGGAATCCAAGATCTACCGGCATCCGACGTTCTACGAGGTGCCCGAGGAAGTGGGGCACATGTGATGGCGACCGCCAACATCGAGGTCTCCGAAACGCCTTTGGTGCTCTACGCGCTGCGCCGCGCCGACGATGCGCTGATCCTCGGCCATCGGTTGTCGGAATGGTGCGGGCATGCGCCGATGCTGGAAGAGGACATGGCGCTCTCCAACATTGCGCTCGACCTGATCGGCCAGGCGCGAGAGCTCTACAGCTACGCCGCCAAGGTCGAAGGCAGGGATAACGACGAGGACAAGCTCGCCTACTTGCGCGACGTCAGGCAGTACCGCAATTTGCTGCTGGTCGAGCAGCCCAACGGCGATTTCGCGCACACCCTGGTGCGGCAGTTCTTCTATTCGGCGTTCGCCGACCTCTACTGGCGCGCGATGATGAGCTCGCGTGATGCGACGCTGGCTGCGATCGCCGCCAAGTCGGAGAAGGAGAGTGCCTATCATCTGCGCCACGCCTCGGAGTGGATCATCCGGCTCGGCGACGGCACCGACGAGAGCCACGCACGCGCGCAGGCCGCGGTCGGTCACCTCTGGGCCTTCACCGGCGAGATGTTTGCCGTCGACGAGGCCGAACGCGCCCTGATCCATGCCGGTCTCGCCGCCGATCCCGGCACCTTGCGCGGTCGCTGGCTGCAGACGCTTTCCGATGTCGTCAGCGAGGCCACTTTGGTGCTGCCGCAGAACGACTGGATGCAGCAGGGCGGCCGCACGGGCCGGCACAGCGAACATCTCGGCCATCTCCTGTCCGAGCTGCAATCGATGCAGCGCACCTTCCCGGGGCAGACATGGTGAGCGTGCTGGAGCGCGATAGCGAGCTGCGCCAGCGCGCCTGGGACGCTGCGGCGAGCGTGGTCGATCCGGAGATCCCGGTCTTGACCATCGCCGATCTCGGTGTGCTCCGCGAGGTTGCGTTGGCCGGCGATCATGTCGAGGTCGCGATCACGCCGACCTATTCTGGCTGTCCGGCGATGAACATGATCGCGCTGGAGATCGAGCTGGCGCTGGAGCGCGCCGGCTTTAGCCGTCCGAAGGTGCGCACGGTGCTGTCGCCCGCCTGGACCACCGACTGGATGAGCGAGGAGGGACGCGAGAAGCTGCGCGCCTATGGTATTGCGCCGCCGCAAGCCTCGAACTCGCGCCGCGCGCTGTTCGGCGAGCAGACCATCACGTGCCCGCAATGCGGCTCGGACAAGACCGAGCTTTTATCCGAATTTGGCTCGACCTCCTGCAAGGCGCTGTGGCGCTGCAAGTCCTGCCGCGAACCGTTCGATTACTTCAAGTGTCATTGACCATGTCAGCAGCAGCCGCACCGCGCTTTCATCGCCTGGCCGTCAACGATCTCCGCCGCGAGGCTTCCGACGCCATCTCCATGACCTTCGCCATCCCGGGCGAACTCGCCGGCGATTACGCCTTCACGCCCGGCCAGTACCTGACGCTCCGCACTACGCTGGATGGAGAAGAGGTGCGCCGCTCCTATTCGATCTGTTCCGGCCCTGACGACGGTGAGATCCGCATCGCCGTGAAGAAGGTCGACGGCGGCGCGTTTTCGAATTGGGCAGCCGAAGATCTCAAATGCGGCGACGAGCTCGACGTGATGACACCGACGGGCCGCTTCGGCGTGGTCCCGCCGGCAGAAAGCGCGCGTGTTCATGTCGGCTTCGCTGCTGGCTCCGGCATCACGCCGATCCTGTCGATCGTGAAGGGCGTGCTCGCGCGCGAGCCGGGCAGCCGCTTCTTCCTATTCTACGGCAACCGCAGCACCGACAACATCATGTTCCTCGAAGCGCTCGAGGAGCTGAAGGACCGCTTCATCGATCGCCTCTCGATCTTCCACGTCATCTCCGGCGAGGAGCAGGACATCCCGATCCTGCATGGCCGGCTCGACGGCGACAAGGTGAGGGTGCTGCTGCGCTCGCTGGTGCCGGCGGGAAGCGTCGATCATGTCTATGTTTGCGGTCCCCTTGGCATGAGCGAGGATATCGAGGCAACGTGCCGCGAGCTCGGCATCGTGCAGGACCGTATCCACGTCGAGCGTTTCGTCTCCGAATTCGGCGGCAAGCCCAGGCCAAAGAAGCTGGTTGCGCCCGACGCGCCGCCGAAGGCGATCGCATCGCTGATCATCGACGGCAAGCGGCGCGACGTGCCGGTCGCCGAGGACGAGGCGATCCTCGATGCCGCGCTGCGCGCCGGCGTCGATCTGCCCTTCGCCTGCAAGGGCGGCATGTGCTCGACCTGCCGTGCCAAGCTGGTCGAAGGCGAAGCGCCGATGGACATCAACTATTCGCTGGAGCCGTGGGAGCTGAAGGCGGGCTTCATCCTGACCTGCCAGGCCAAGCCATCGTCGGAGCGCGTCGTGGTCGATTATGATCATGTCTGAGGAGGCGTATCAGTGCCTGACGTTGCAAATGCGTCGCATTATTTGACAGTCCTGGCCAACCAGCAGAACATCATGTGCAAGCATTTGACCGGGAGAGGCGCGTGAACCTCAAAGCCGCTGTGTCGCCTGACGATGTCGCCCGCGCCTGCGGCGACGCAATGTGGGCGGATGACGATGCCTCCAAGGGACTCGGCATGGAGATCGTGGAGATCGGTCCGGGCTTCGCGACGCTGGCGATGACGGTGCGGCCGGACATGGTCAACGGCCAGCGCATCGCCCATGGCGGCTTCATCTTCACGCTCGCCGATTCCGCCTTCGCCTTTGCGTGCAACTCGCACAACGACCGCGTCGTTGCCGCGCAGGGCCAGATCACCTTCATCAAGCCCGGCAAGCTCGGCGATCGCCTCGTTGCCAGGGCGCGCGAGATCACGCGCGGCGGGCGCTCCGGCATCTATGACGTGCGCGTCACTGCAGGCGACACCGTGATCGCGGAATTCCGCGGACACTCGCGCGTCATTCCCGGCACGTGGCTGCCGACACAAGAGCAATAACCAACCAAGAAAGAACAAATCAATGTTGTGGGGAAGCGAGGATGGCTTTGACGAGGTTGAAAGAAATCGGCGGCTATAGCGCCGAGATGGACGCGCATGAACGCGCCTCGCGCGACGAGATCATGGCGCTGCAAAAGCAGCGGCTCGCCTGGTCGCTCAAGCACGCCTATGACAACGTTGCACATTATCGCAAGGCGTTCGATGAAGCCGGCGTGCATCCGTCCGACTTTCGCGAGCTGTCCGACCTTGCGAAATATCCGTTCACGGTGAAGACGGATCTACGCGACAATTATCCGTTCAACATGTTCGCGGTGCCGCGCGAAAAGCTAGTGCGCGTGCATGCCTCCTCCGGCACGACCGGCAAGCCGATCGTGGTCGGCTATACGCAGGCCGATATCGACACATGGTCGGACGTGATGGCGCGATCGATCCGCGCCGCCGGCGGCCGCACCGGCATGATCATTCACAATGCCTATGGCTACGGTCTCTTCACCGGTGGATTAGGGGTGCACTACGGCGCCGAGAAGCTCGGCTGCACCGTGGTGCCGATCTCAGGCGGCATGACCGAGCGGCAGGTGCAGCTCATCAATGATTTCCGCCCTGATATCATCACGGTGACGCCGAGCTACATGCTGGCGATCCTCGACGAGTTCAAGCGCCAGCGGCTCGATCCGCGCCAATGCTCGCTCAAGGTCGGCATCTTCGGTGCCGAGCCCTGGACCAATGCGATGCGCGGCGAGATCGAGGACGCCTTCGACATGGACGCGACCGACATCTATGGCCTCTCCGAGGTGATCGGCCCAGGCGTCGCGCAGGAATGCATCGAGACCAAGGACGGCCTGCACATCTGGGAGGATCATTTCTACCCCGAGGTGATCGACCCCGAGACCGGCGCGGTGCTGCCCGACGGTGAGAAGGGCGAGCTGGTCTTCACCTCGCTCACCAAGGAAGCGTTCCCGGTGATCCGCTATCGCACCCGCGATTTGACGCGGCTTCTCCCCGGCACCGCTCGCCCCGGCATGCGGCGCATGGAGAAGGTCACGGGACGCTCGGACGACATGATCATCCTGCGCGGTGTCAATCTGTTCCCGACCCAGATCGAGGAGGTGCTGCTCGCGACCGATTGGTGCGGCGGCCATTTCATCCTGGAGCTGACCCGCGAAGGCCGCATGGACGAGCTCACCATCATCGCCGAGGCGCGCTCCGAAAGCTGGGACGGACGAGGCCTCGTCGACCACGCCGACCGGATCTCGACCCACATCAAGAACACGATCGGGATCAGCTCCAGGGTGAGGGTAGTCGCGCCGGATACGCTGGAGCGCTCGCTCGGCAAGGCCAAGCGGCTCTACGACAAGCGGCCCAAGGACTGACTGGAAGGACCGACTTGGCGGATTGACATGGCGGATCGACTTGGCGGATTGACTTGACCGGTCCCAGAGGCGACAAGGCCCGCGAGAAATCGCGGGTCTTTTCATGTCGCCAGCCGATGCCAAAACCGTCGAAGCGCGCTGCGTGCGCCTCAATGCCAAAGCCGAGAACGCCGCCGCGCTTGCGCCGGTGGTCGAGCGTCAGACGCTGACGCGCGGTCCGAACGATCTCCTGATCGAGGTGAAGGCCGCAGCCGTCAATCCGTCCGACGTCAAGGCCGCGACCGGGCTGATGCCCTATGCCGTGTTCCCGCGCACGCCGGGCCGCGATTATGCCGGCATCGTCATCGACGGGCCGGCCGGCACCGCCGGCCGCGAGGTGTTCGGCTCTTCCGGCGATCTCGGGATCCGCCGCGACGGCACCCATGCCAGCCATCTCGTGGTCGAGGCCGAGGCGGTCGTCGAGAAGCCGAAGACGGTGTCGTGGGAGGAGGCCGCCGGCATCGGCGTGCCCTTCGTCACCGCGATGGAAGGTTTTCGCCGCGCCGGCGTGCCGAAGAGCGGCGAGACCGTGCTGGTGTTCGGCGTCAACGGCAAGGTCGGTCAGGCTGCGGTGCAGATCGCGACGTGGCAGGGTGCGCGCGTCATCGGCGTGGTGCGCAAGGCGGAAACCTACGAAGGCCACAGCAACGCGCCGATCGAGGTGGTCGATGCCTCCACGACCGACGTTGCCGCGCGCGTGCGCGAATTGACTGGCGGCAAAGGCGCCGACATCGTCTTCAATACGGTGGGCGATCCCTATTTCCAGGCGGCACACAAGTCGCTCGCCTTGCGCGGTCGCCAGATCCTGATTGCCGCGATCGACCGCATCGTGCAGTTCAACATCCTCGAATTCTATCGGGGCCAGCACACCTATGTCGGCATTGACACGCTCGGCCTGTCTTCGGCCGCGACCGGCGCGGTGCTGCGCGATCTCGGCCCGGGCTTTGCCGGCGGCCAACTGAAGCCGTTCCCGATCAAAGCGAGCGCCGTCTATCCGCTCGATCGAGCCAAGGAGGCCTATGTTGCCGTCGCCGGCTCCTCGCGCGACCGGGTGATTATGAAGCCGTAATCATGGAATCGTCCTCCCTGCTCGTCATCCTCGCCGGCCTCGGCATCGGTCTCGTCTACGGCGCCGTCGGCCTGCTCAGCGGCTTCTGCCTGATGAGCAGCATGCGCGGCTGGCTGGCCGAGGGCGACGGGCGGCTGGTGCGGACCTATGCGCTGGCGATCGCGGTCGCGATCGCCGCGAGCCAATTCCTCGCCGGCAACGGAATGGTTGATCTCGGCAAGACGATCTACCTGCAACCGTCGTTCTCGGTGCCGGTGCTGTTCATCGGCGGCATGCTGTTCGGTTACGGCATGGTGCTGTCGAACGGCTGCGGCTCGCGCGCGCTGGTGCTGCTCGGCCGCGGCAATCTCCGCTCCTTCGTCGTCGTGGTCGTGCTGGCCATCGCCGCGCAGATGACGCTCAAGGGCCTGATCGCGCCGGCGCGCATCGCGCTGGTCCAGGCTTCGCAAACCACGGTCAACGCGAATTCGCTGCCGTCCTTGCTGGCGACGCTCGGTCTCACGGAGGCGCTTTCGCGCGCGCTCGCAACCGTCACGATCGTCGTCGCGTTGATGCTGTTTGCCTTCGCGCATCCGGCGTTCCGCCGTTCGCCCCGCCAGATCGTCGCGGGCATCATCGTGGGCCTCCTCGTTGCCGGCGGCTGGTACGTGACCGGCTGTCTCGGTGCCGACGACTTCAATCCCGTCCCGGTGACCTCGCTCACCTTCATCGCGCCGATCGCCGACAGCCTGCAATACGCCATGCTCTCGACCGGCCTGACGCCCAACTTCGGCATCGCGACGGTTGCCGGCGTCTTCGTCGGCAGCCTGATGACGGCACTCGCCACCGGCCGCTTCAAGCTCGAAGGCTATTCATCGCCACGCCACATGCTGCGCTCGGGCACCGGCGCTGCGCTGATGGGGATCGGCGGCGTGATGGCGTTCGGCTGCTCGATCGGGCAGGGGCTCACGGGCGTCTCGACCCTCGCGCTGGGCTCGTTCGTCGCGATCGCCGGCATCCTGCTCGGGACTGCGGCGGGCCTGCGCGGCGCGCTGCGGGTTCAGCCTCTCGCCGTAGCCTGACTTCGCAGGAACCGGTCGCCTAGCGTCGCAAGACCGATGCCGCTGACGATCAGCCCGGCCGCGACGGCGAGACTCACATCGACGGGCTCACCGAGCAGGATGGCGGCGCTGGCAATGCCGACGAGCGGCGTTCCCGTGGTGCCGAGCGCCGTCGTCAAGGCCGAGATGCTCTTGTTGACCATCGACATCGCCCAATAGGCCAGCGCCGTCCCGATCAGGCCGGCGTACAGAAACAGCAGGACGAGCCGCCACGACCATTCGACGTGCGGCGGGCCGTCCGTGACCACCGCCGATCCCGTCAGCACGATCGTCGCCACGAGCACTTGCCAGATCAGGAGCTGGAGCGGTGAGGCGATCCAGCGGTGCGCACGGATGTAGATGATGTTCGCGGCCCAGGAGATCGCGGCCAGGATGACCATGCCGGCGCCGATCACGACGTTGCTATTGGTCCAGTCGATCGAGGTGGGATTCAGGATCACGGCAAGGCCGGCCAGTCCGAGCAAGGCGCCGGCGACTTTTGGCGCGGTCAGCGTGTCCTTCCCGAGCAAGGGCGCGGCGATCGCGACCCAGAGCGGCGTGGTGTAGCCGAGCACGATGGCCTTGCTCGCGGGCAGGAAGCGCACGCCGGCCGCGACCAGGACCGAGAAGATTGTCATGTGCAGCAGTGCGACGCTGAGCACCACCGGAATGTCGCGCCGTTCCGGAATCACCAGATTGTTGCTGAGCCCCAGGATCACGAACAAGCCAGCCAGCGCGATCCAGCTCCGGATCGCCGATGTCCACAGCGGCGGAAGGAACTGGACGAGCTGTTTCGTCACCGACCAATTTACGCCCCAGGCCAGCACGACGATGAGGAACAGGCCGACGGCGGCGCGAGGGGACAGGGTGTTCATTTCGATGGTCCTTGAAACAGTCCAGTGCGGCGGATAGCATTCCGCTTGGCACCTGAAAAAGTGCCAGATTGGAGAAGAATGAGGGGCCAGTGTCCGAGGGCATGATCGCGGGCCTGATCGACCTCGATCGCGCCGACGACGAGGGGTTGACGGCGCGGCTGACGGTGCAGCTCCGAAGCCTGATTGCGAGTGGTCGACTTGGTAAGGGCCATGAGCTGCCGTCGAGCCGCCGGCTCGCGAGCGATCTCGGCGTGTCCCGCAACACCGTCACCTACGCGTTCGAGCAGCTCGCCGCGGAGGGGTATCTGGCTGCGTCGCAAGGGCGGCGCGCGGTCGTGACCGTCGACGGTGCTGGGCGGTTGGACGCGGCAGGGGCAGCGGCATCGCGCCCGCGCTCCGGTAAGCCGCGGCTCTCCCCTTGGGCCTCAAAGCTCGAGCAGACGGACTGGCCGATGTCTTATCTGGCGCCGCTAAAGCCCTTGCGTCCGGGGCATGGCGACGCGAGAGAGTTTCCGAACGAAATCTGGGGGCGCTGCCTGCGTCGGAGCGCCGTGGGGGCAACCAGGCGCGAGCCCGGTCCGGTCAACCGGCCGCGCTTGCGCGCGGCGCTGGCGCATTACCTCGCGACCGGTAGAGGCGTTCGTGCCGACGCGGAGCAGATCCTGATCCTGCCGAGCGCGCAGGCTGCGCTCACCCTGATTGCGGCTGCCGTCATCACGCCCGGCGACGATGTCTGGGTCGAGGATCCCGGCTATCCCGGTGCTGCGGCCGCCTTTCGTGCCTCCGGCGCGCGCGTGACTGGCATCGGTCTGGACGAACAGGGGATGCAGCGGATGGCGGGCCTGGCGCCTCCAACGCTGATCTTCATGACGCCGTCGCACCAGCATCCGACCGGGCGGCTGATGTCACTGGCCCGCCGCACCGAGTTTCTGAAGCTGAGCAGGCCCGGCAAGACCTGGATCGTGGAGGACGACTATGACGGCGAATTCCACTATGACAGCCGGCCGGTACCGGCGTTGCAGGGGTTGGACGCCCACGGCCGCGTGTTCTATGTCGGCACCTTCTCCAAGGCGATGACGTCGGACATCCGGCTCGGCTATCTCGTCGCGCCGCCGGCGCTGGTCTCTACGCTGGAGATCGTGCAGCGGCATATCGGGCTGATCGCCGCTAGCGCCGTCCAGGACGCGCTGGCCGAGTTCATCGCGGACGGGCATTTTCTCGCACATCTGCGGCGGATGCGCCGGCTCTATCACGCGCGGCGCGATCATCTCGTCGAGGGGCTGCAGCGCTATCTCGGCGAGGTGCTCACGGTCGAGGTACCCTCGGGCGGCATCCAGCTCGTGGCGCGCCTCAAGCGCGGCCGCGCCGATCAGGCAGCAGTCAAACGACTGGTCGAGGCAGGGGTCGAAACGCGCGCCTTGTCGAGCCTGACGCTCGGACGGCCGCGAGATCACGGCCTGCTGCTCGGCTTTGCGGCGTGGCGCGAGAGCGAGATCAGCGCCGCCGTGCGGACGATGGCCTCGTGCTTCTAGAGCATGATCCGGAAAAGTGCGCAGCGGTTTTCCGACAAGATCATACTCAAACAATAGCCTGGCGCGTTAACCCACCGCCTTCGTCACGATACGAATCTCCGACGTCAGCGTGCGGTGCACCGGACACTTGTCGGCGATCTCCATCAGCTTCCTGCGTTGCTCGGCATCGAGCGCGCCGTCGATGGTGATGTCGCGCTCGATCTGGTCGAGCATGCCCTCGCGCGTGTCGCACTCCGCGCAATCCTTTGCGTAGATCTTGGAGTGCTTCAAAGTGACTGTGACGCGGTCGAGCGGCAGCGACTTGCGGTCGGCATAGAGGCGCATGGTCATGGATGTACAGGCCCCGAGGCCAGCGAGCAGGAAGTCATACGGGCCGGGCCCGGCATCTGCGCCGCCGGCCGCAACGGGCTCGTCCGCCACCAGATGATGCGGACCGACGGTGATGGTCTGGTTGAACTTGCTTTTGCGGGTCTCCTGGACCACGACCTTCCGTGGTTCCTCCGGGAGATCCATCACTCTCGCGGGCTTTGCCGTGTCGACGTAGCGGCTGGCCCAGGCGGCGATCACGTCGGCCGCGTAAAGCGCGTCAGCCGGCCTGCTCAGCAGGTGATCGGCGTGGTCGAGCGAGACGAAACTCTTGGGGTGCTTCGCTGCCACAAAGATTTTGGTCGCATTGTCGATCCCGACGGTGTCGTCGACCGGCGAGTGCATCACCAGCAGCGCCTTGTGCAGGCCGGTGATATCCCTCATCAGTTCGTGCTCGGCGATGTCCTCGAGGAATTCGCGCTTGATCCGGAATGGGCGTCCCGCCAGCGTGACCTCGACCTCGCCTTGCGCGCGGATGTCGTCGAGATGCTCTTTGAACAGCCCGGTCACATGCGCGGGATCGGAGGGGGCCGCGATGGTCACGACCGCCCTGGCTTCCGAAATCTTTCCAGCGGCCGCAAGGATCGCGGCGCCGCCGAGGCTGTGCCCGATCAGGATCGACGGCGCCTTGCGGACGCTGCGCAGATGATCGGCAGCGCGGACGAGATCGGCGACGTTGGACGAAAATGTCGAATTGGCAAAATCGCCCTCGCTGGAGCCGAGCCCGGTGAAGTCGAAGCGCAGCACCGCGATGCCCTTGGCCGCGAGCGCAACGGCGATGCGCTTGGCGGCAAGCGTATCCTTGCCGCAGGTGAAGCAATGCGCGAACAGCGCGTAGGCCGCGGGCTCGCCGTCCGGCAATTCCAGCGCGGCCGCAAGCTGATGGCCGCCTTCGCCGGTGAATTGAAAACGTTCCGTCGGCATGGGCTTTCCCCGATTCTTGCTTGAATGCTAATCGTTCGAATAGCGCTGCTCGGCCCAGGGATCGCCGCGGTTATGATAGCCGCGGACTTCCCAGAAGCCCGGCGCATCCTTGGTCAGGAATTCGATGGCCTGGAGCCATTTCGCGCTCTTCCAGAAATAGAGATGCGGCACGACCAGCCGCACCGGCCCGCCATGCTCGTCCGTCAGCGGCTGGCCGGACCAGCTATGGGCGAGCAGCGCGTCCTCCGCGGCGAAGTCTTCCAGCGCGAGGTTGGTGGTATAGCCGTCGTAGGAATGCAGTGTCACGAAGCGCGCGTCCTCGCGCGGCTGGCAGGCGGCCAGCAGCTCGCGCGTGGCAAGCCCTTCCCACTCGTTGTCATAGCGCGACCAGGTGGTGACGCAATGGATGTCGGAGGTGAAGTGGGCCTGCTTCTGCGCCGCGAACTCCGCAAAGGTCCAGAACACCGGCGTTTCGACCGCGCCGTAAACGTCGAGGCGCCAGCGCTCGCGCGACACCGGCGGCACGACGCCGAGGTCGAGCACCGGCCAATCCTTGGTGAGGTGCTGGCCCGGCGGCAGGCGCTGCTCCTCCGGACGCGTGATCTTGCCGGTGAGGAAGCGGCCCTCGCGCGCCCATTTCTCCTTGGTGCGGGTCAGCTTGCTGTCGGGCGGGTCGTTGTCGACGGACATGGGCTACTCGTGGCGGTGCATTGCGGAGGCGTGCTTGGTGTCGCGCATGGTGGAATAGATGATCAGCGACACGCAAATGATGGCGCTGAGATAGAAGTAGAACCAGTCTTCGTGCCCGATGCTCTTGAAGTAGAGCGCGATCGCCGGCGCCGTGCCACCGAAGATCGAGACCGTGATCGCATAGGGCAGGCCGACGCCGAGCGCGCGGACATTGGTCGGGAACAGCTCGGCCTTCACCACCGCATTGATCGAGGTATAGCCGGCGACGAACAGCCAGGCGCAGCAGATCAGGATGAAGGCGACGAAGGGTGACTTGGTCTCCTTCAGCGTCATCAACAGCGGAACGGTCGCAAGCGTGCCGGCGACGCCGAAGAAGATCAGAAGCGGCTTGCGCCCGATCCGGTCGGAGATCGCGCCATAGATCGGCTGCAGGATGGTCGCGAAGATCAGGGTGCCGAAGATCACCAGCGTGGTCTGGTCCTCGGTCAAGCCGACCGACAGCTTGACGAAAGTCTGCATGTAGGTGGTGAAGGTGTAGAACGCCGCGGTGCCGCCGGCGGTGAGGCCGACGACCAGCAGGAGCTCGCGCGGATAGCGCAGGAGATTGGTGATCGAGCCGGTGGGCTTCACCACCTTCTTGGCTTCCTCGAACGCCTCGGTTTCATGCAAGCCGCGCCGCATCACCGCGGCAAAGATCGCGAGCGCCGCACCGATCGCAAACGGGATGCGCCAGCCCCAGGCTTTCAGCTCCTCCGGCGTGAGGAAGACCTTTTGCAGGAGCAGCAGCACGATGATCGCGGTGAGCTGGCCGCCGATCAGCGTCACGTACTGAAAGCTGGAATAGAAGCCGCGATGCCTGGGATCGGCGACCTCGCTGAGATAGGTGGCGCTGGCGCCATATTCGCCGCCGAGGCTGAGGCCCTCGATCACGCGGGCAAGCGCCAGGATCACCGGCGCGGCGAAGCCGATCGTGGCATAGGTCGGCGTCAGCGCGATGATCAGCGAGCCGAAGCACATGAAGACGACCGAGAGGGTCAGCGAGATGCGCCGGCCGAAATGGTCGGCAAGATAGCCGAAGAACCAGCCGCCGAGGGGGCGCATCAGGAAGGTCGCCGCGAACACGACGGCGACGTTCAATTGCTGCACGACAGGGTCGTTGCCGGGGAAGAAAGCCGGCGCGAAATAGAGCGCGAACGCCGTGTAAGCGTAGAAATCATACCACTCGACGAGATTGCCGATCGAACCGATGAAGATCGCCTTGATCCGCCGCCTGGCATCGGCGAGGTCGATGTGGTCAGAGGCCGGTTGGGTTGCTTGCTCTGTCACGTCCGGCCTCTCCGCTGTCTGGAAAGGCTTTACATCGCCTTTCCGAGCAAAAATGGCAACTGGCGAGGCCCACGCACCGTGCCTTGCGACCAGGTCACCGTGCCTGCCGGATCGAGGGCGAAGTCCGGAATGCGCTTCAGCCATTCCTCCAGCGCAACCTGCATCTCCATGCGGGCGAGATTGGAACCGACGCAGCGGTGGATGCCGAGGCCGAAGGCGGCGTGGCGATTTTCGCGGCGATCGATCACGACTTTGTCAGCATCCGGAAACATCTTGGGATCGCGATTGGCGGCCGGGAAGGACAGCAGCACCATGTTGCCCGCCTTGACCGGGCAGCCCGAAATGGTGGTGTCCTTGACGACCTCGCGGGCCATCGTCACCGGGGAATAAGCGCGCAGCAGTTCCTCCACCGCGGTCGGGATCAATGCGGGCTCGGCGATCAGCCGCTCGCGATCGGCCGGCACCCTCGCCAAATGCCATAGCGAAGATCCGATCGCGCTCCAGGTGGTGTCGATGCCGGCGATCAGAAGCAGGCGCAGCGAGCCCAGCACGTGGGACTCTTCCAGCGGCTGGCCTTCCTTGTCCTTGGCGTTCATCAGGTAGGAGATGAGGTCGTCGGTCGGCCTCGATTTGCGGTCTTCGATATGCGTCCTGAAATAGGCGCTCATCTCCTGCACGGCCTGGAGCAGCTTGGTCTCGTCCCTGATGCCGAGCTCGAGGATCATGTGGATCCAGTTGATGAAGAGGTCGCTGTCGCTCTCGGGGATGCCCAGCATGTGCGCGATCGCCCGAACCGGGACGTATTTGCTATAGCGAGCGGCGGCGTCGACCTTGCCGTCGGCGATGAACCCGTCGATCAGCTCGTTGCAGATCGCGCGCATCCGCGGTTCCAGCTTCTTCATCGCATCCGGCGTGAAGGGCGGCAGCAGCAATTGCTTGGCCGGCTTGTGCACGGGCGGATCCGAGGTGATCGGAGGGGCTGCGTTCCTGGCGATCTCCGGCCGCACGTCGCGGACGATGATACGGCGTGAGGAGAAATGCTCGGTGTCGTTGGCGATCTCGCGCACGGCCTCATAGGTCGTCGGCATGTAGCAGCCGAGGAAGCGCTCGGTGTGCACGACCGGACTTGCGGCGCGCAGCTCATCCCAGATCGGGAACGGGTCTTCCGTCCACTGCGGATCGGTGTGGTCGAAGTCGTTGACCCAGTCGATGACGGGCGGATGGGCGACAGGCTGGCTGACGTCGGACATGGCAGGAAATCCTTGGCTCGTGGTCGCTGACAGGACGCAAGCGGCGGGGCCGCGCTACTCCTCGATCACATCGATTGCGATTTCCGGGCAATTGGATTTGGCGAGCCAGGCCTTGTCTTCGAGCCCGGGCGGGACCGTGCCGTCGCCGGCTTCATGTGCGTTGCCGAATTCGTCGAGCTCGAAAAGTTCCGGCGCGAGTGCCTTGCAGCGTGCGTGGCCCTGGCATTTGTCGGGGTCGACGTGAACCCTCAATCGCTCTGTCATGGCGGCATCCTTGGTCGTATGCGCGTGGCCCGGGAGGGCGGCGCGTTCCTCGTGTCGATTTTATCCGCGGCATCTGCCGCAGGCTTTAAGTTATATACTATTACATTCGCGACCGGCTTTCCCTGTCAAGCGCAAACTTGTAGGCTTGGCCACAACATGCGCTCTCAACTCGCCCGCAAGCCCGAAAACACCTATCATCATGGCGATCTCCGCGACGCCCTGATCAAGGCCGCGCTACGCGAGGCGGAGCGGGGCGGCGCCGAGGCGATCAGCATCAAGGCGCTGGCAAAGCAGCTCGGGGTCTCGCAGCCGGCGCCGTACCGGCATTTTGCCGATCGCGAGGCGCTGCTTGCGGCGGTGACGGCGGAGGCGTTCCGGCAGCTCAGCGCAACCTTTCGGACGGCGATGGCGAAACCGTCCAGGCAGTCGAAGCTGTCGCGGCTGGCGCAGGCCATGCTGGATTTCGGATTGCGCCGCAACGGTATCTATCGCCTGATGTTCGCGTCTCGTACCGTGTCGTGTGCGGCCAAGGGCAGCGAGCTGCACGAGGCCACGCGCGAAACGTTTGCGCTCGTGATCGAGGCCCTCGAGGTACCTGCCGTCGGCTATTTGCGCGAACGGCAGGCTCTCAAGATCTGGGCGGCGCTGCACGGCGTGGTGATGCTGGCCGAGCAGGGCCTGTTCACCGGCGAGGCTGCACAGACCACGCGCGAGGAACTGGTCGAGGATTTCGTCAACGAAACGAAGGCGGCCCTCGCCGTGGCGATCAAGGACGCGCGGCGTCGGAAGAAGACCGGCGCTTAGGCTTTCGCCTTCAGCATGTTCATCAACTTGTCGACCGCGCTGTCGGGCGTGGTCACGACGGGACGGCCGGTGGCTTCCGCGACCCCTGGAGCAGTGGCGGCGATGCTGAACTGCGCCAGCGCGATGACGTCGCAATCGCGCAGGTCCCTCGAAGCTTCGACGATCAGCCGATCGTGCGTGGCGCGATCGCCGCGGTCGAGCGCCGCCAGCGCGCCCTCGGCGAGTTTCGGAACGACCTGGACCGAGGCCGGAAACTCCGGCGGCATCGAGACCAGGGTCGGCGGGAAGGTCGAGAGCAGGCCGATGCGCCTGCCCATCGTCACCGTACGCTCGATCATCGCTTCGTTCGGCTTGAGCACCGGCATCGGCGCCTGCGCGCGCGCGACCGCCTCGATGCAGGGGCCGAAGGCAGAGCAGGTGAACAGGATCCCGCTCGCCCCGGTTGCCGCGGTATAGTCGCCGAGCGCGAGGAAGCGCTCGGTCATGGCATCGTCGAGCTTGCCGTCGCGGGCCAGATCCGCCGACAGGCTGTCGTCCAGCAGGTTCATCAGCCGCGCCGCCGGCCACGCCTTTGCGAACGCCGCTTCGATCGGAGCGATGGAGTGCTTGAGGGCATGGATCAGGGCGATGCGTGGGGGCGTCGTCATTGAAGGTGGCTACCTGGGTGATCTTGTGCCCCGGCTCTGCGCAATGCGAAGTATTGCGCTGCAGAGCCGGGGCCCATCCTTTTTGGCGTTAAAAGTCGTGGCTTCCTGGGTCCCGGCTCTGCGCAGCAGCGTTGCACGCTGCAGCGCGTCCGGGACACGGGAGACAATTACTTGAACGGCACCGCGTACATCAAGCCGCCCTTGCTCCAGAGGCCGTTGAGGCCGCGGTCGAGCTTGAGCGGGCTCGCCTTGCCGACATTCCGCTCGTAGATCTCGCCGTAATTGCCGGTGGCCTTGATCGCGGTGACCAGCCATTTGTTGTCGAGCCCGAGCCGGGAGCCGAGATCGCCGGAGGCACCTAACAGACGCTGGATCGCGGGCGTCTGCGACTTCGTCATCTCCTCGACATTGCCTTGGGTGACGCCGAGCTCTTCGGCCTCGATCAGGCCGTAATGCAGCCAGGTGATGATGTCGCTCCAGACCTCGTCGCCGTTGCGGGTGAAGGGGCCGAGCGGCTCCTTGCTGATGGTCTGCGGCAGCACGACGTAGTCGGCAGGGTTCGGTGCCGCGGTGGTCACGGCGCCGGCCAGCGCGGAGGCGTCCTGGGTCATCGCATCGCAGCGGCCGCCGAAGAAGGTCTGATACATGGTGTCGACGCGGTCGAACACCAGCGGCTTCCAGTCGATGCCGTTGGCACGGCCGTAATCGCCGAGCGTGACTTCGTGCGTGGTGCCCTGAGCGACGCAAACGGTGGCGCCCTTGAGGTCCTTGATCTCCTTGACGCCGAGGTCCTTCTTCACGACAAAACCCTGGCCATCGTAGAAGTTGATCGGTCCCTGGCGCAGGCCGAGCGTGACGCCGCGCAAGTACGTCTGCGTCGAGTTGCGGTAGAGCACGTCGATCTCGCCCGATTGCAGGGCGGTGAAGCGGTTCTGCGCGGTCAGCGAAACGTAGCGCACCTTGCTGGCATCGCCGAGCACGCCGGCTGCGAGCGCGCGGCAATAATCGACGTCGAGACCCCGGTAATCACCTTGCGAGTCCGGCGCGGAGAAGCCGGCAAAGCCGGCGCTGACGCCGCACACCAGCGTGCCGCGGCTCTTCACCGTGTCCAACGTTGCGGCGGATGCGACAATTGTCGATGCAGCGAGCACGCCCGCCGCGATAACCACTTTCCTCATCATGCTACTCCCCTCAGTGATTGACACTACGCAACACTTTGTCGACGGCCGTGCCGAGCTTGTCGACGATCAGGTCGATCTCGTCGGCGGAGGCGATATAGGGCGGCGCCAGCAACACGTGGTCGCCGCGCACGCCGTCCACGGTGCCGCCGCCCGGATAGCAGCCGAGCCCACCAGCGAATGCTTCCGCCTTGATCTTCTGATTAAGCTTGAGCGCGGGGTCGAACGGGGTGCGGCTGGCGCGATCAGCGACCAGCTCGATCGCCCAAAACAGGCCGCGGCCCCTGATATCGCCGACATGGCGGTGATTGCCAAAGCGCTCGGTCAGCCGCTGCTCGAGTTGCTTGCCGCGCTCCCTGACGCAGTCGAGCAGGCGATCCTCGCGGATCACATCCTGCACTGCGAGTGCGGCCGCGCAGGCGAGGGGATGTGCGAGATAGGTGTGGCCGTGCTGAAAAGCGCCTGAGCCTGCGCGGATGGTGTCGATGAGCTTGCCGCTGGCGAGCATGGCCCCGATCGGCTGGTAGCCGCCGCCGAGCCCCTTTGCGATCGCCTGGATATCGGGCGCGATGCCTTCCTGCTCCCAGGCGTGCGTGGTGCCGGTACGGCCCATGCCGCACATGACCTCGTCGAGGATGAGCAGCGCGCCGTGGCGGTCGCAGATCTCGCGCACGGCCCTGAAATAGCCGTCTGGTGCCGCCACGGCGCCGGCGGTGGCGCCGACCACCGGCTCGGCCAGGAACGCCGCCACGGTCTCAGGGCCAAGCCGCTGGAACTCGGCTTCCAGCTCGGCCGCCAGCCGCGCCACGAACTGCGCATCCGATTCGACGTCGTGCTTCTCGTGATAGGCGAAGGCCGGTGTCACGTGGCTGAAGGCTCCGGAGAGCAGGGGTGCGTAGGGCGCGCGGCGCCAGGCATTGCCGCCGGCGGCGAGCGCGCCGAGCGTGTTGCCGTGGTAGCTCTGTCGCCGTGCGATGAAATGCTGCCGCTGTGGCTCGCGGCGCTCGATGAAATATTGTCGCGCCAGCTTGATGCTCGCTTCGATCGCCTCGGATCCGCCGCTGACGAAATAGGCATAGGCGAGACCGCCGGGCTCGTGTCCGACCAGCGCCTCGGCGAGGGCTTCGGCGGGCTCGGACGAGAAGAAGGCGGTGTGGGCATAGGCCAGCGTCGAGGCCTGCTTGGCCATCGCCGCGATCACGCGGGGATGCTGGTGGCCGAGGCATGAGACCGCCGCGCCGCCGGAGGCGTCGATCACGCGCCGTCCGTCCTCGGCGAAGAGATAGACGCCTTCGCCGCCGATCGCCTTGGGCGGCGTCTCGCGGAGCGAACGGTGCAGCACGCGGCTGGTGCGAGTGCTCATGGATCAACCTTTCTCCGAGACGTAGGTGGCGGCAGCAGTGAGACGCGCCTCGGTATTTTCCAGTCGCTTCTTCGCGGCGACACCGCCGAGCGAGAATGTGACCGCCGCAAGCGACTGCGCGATCGCGATCGCGCCGGTGAGGCTGGGGAAGAAGCCGGGAGAGGAGGCCGCCTCGAACAGCAGCACGTGGTCGGCGCCCTCGGCCATCGGCGCCGAGAGGCTGTCCGCAATCGCGATCAGCGTTGCGCCGCTGCGATAGGCGGCCTGTGCGACACCGACGCTCGCATGGGTATAGGGCAGGAAGCCGATGACGATGACGGCCTCGCCGGGCCTGAACGCACCGAGGTCGAGATCGTCGGGGCCCGAGACGCCAACGAGCTGCACCTGCTCCGGGCGGAACAGCCGCAGCTCGTAGTTCAAGAGCTCTGCAACGCTGCGGCAGCTGCGATAGCCAGCGATCCAGATGCGCTTGGCCTCGTGCAGCGCGCGGGCAGCTTCCGCAATGGGCTGGGCCGGGATCCGTGGCAGGCCGGCGGCCTCCGCCTCGAGCTTCTCGGTGACGAGCGCAACATCGGCGTTCGGGCCAGGCCTGCGGCCTCTGGCGCGGCCGGAGAACGGCGAGGCCTGCGACGGCCGCCGCGCCTCGGTCAGCGCCGCGCGCAATTCGTCCCAGCCCGAATAGCCGATCGCCTTGGCGAGGCGCGTGAACGCGGCGGGATCGGCGCCGGCTTCCGCCGCGAGGTCGCGCATCGAACGGGTGGTGGCGTCGTAATCGTTGGCGGCGACGAAGCGACCGACCTCCTGCAGCCGCATCGGGAGCGATGGCAATGCAATGCGCAGTTCGCTCAACGGCGAGGATTTCGCGGGCTCGGCCATGAAACATTTGTTGCATGAATTTTATATCAGTGCAACAGTTGACGTGCGCTGCCGGAAATCGTCCCTGTCGAGAAGGATTTTTGCGCTGTGACCACCGATGCTCGAAGACCGCCGCCGCGCCGCCTGTACGGCGCATGGGGACGCCGCGAGCTGCAAGGCCTGTTCTGGCAGGTGCTGGTGGTCGGGATCGCGCTCGCGGTGATCGGCTTCCTCTGGTCCAACACCGTCACCAACCTCTCGGCTCGCCGCATCACGACCGGCTTTGCCTTCCTCGGCCGCGAGGCCGGCATGCCCATTGCCGATAGTTTGCTGGCCTATAATCCGAGAGACACCTATCTCTGGGCCTTCGTCGTCGGTGTCGGCAACACGCTGCGCGTTGCCGTCATCGGGATCGTGCTCGCGACCGTCCTCGGCACGCTGATCGGTATCTCCCGGCTATCGGCCAACTGGCTGCTGTCGCGGCTGGCCGCCGTTTATGTCGAAACGCTCCGCGATATCCCGCTGCTGCTCCAGCTGCTGTTCTGGTACGTGCTGATGCAGGCGCTGCCGGCCGCACGTGCGGCATGGCGGCCGATCGAGGGCGTGTTCCTGTCCAATCGCGGCCTGATCCTGCCGGCCATTCCGATTGGCCCGCTGCAGTTTTGGGTGCTCGGCGCCGCCGTGCTCGGAGCTGCCGTGTTCTATCTCGTCAGGAGGCGGCTGATCGCGCAGCAGATGCGCGACGGCAAGCCGCGCCCGGCCTGGCCGGTTGCGCTCGGCCTCATCATCGTGCCGCCGGCGGCTGTCTCGTTGGTGCTTGGCGTGCCCTGGACGATCGAGTGGCCCCAATTGCGCGGCTTCAATTTCGTCGGCGGGTTGACGCTCGCTCCGGAATATTTCGCGCTGCTGATCGCGCTCGTGACCTACACCTCGGCCTTCATTGCCGAGATCGTCCGCAGTGGCATCCAGTCCGTGCCGCGCGGGCAATGGGACGCCGCCAACGCGCTCGGCCTGCGCCGCAGCTTCATGCTGCGGCAGATCATTTTGCCGCAGGCGCTCCGCGTCATCGTGCCGCCGATGACGAGCCAGTATCTCAACCTGACCAAGAATTCCTCGCTCGCGGTCGCGATCGGCTATCAGGACGTGGTCTCGATCGCCAACACCACGCTGAACCAGACCGGCCAGGCGATCGAGGCGATCGCGCTGATCATGGCAGTGTTCCTGACCATCAGCCTTTCCATCAGCTTCTTCATGAACTGGTACAATGCGCGCATTGCGCTGGTGGAGCGCTGATCATGACGGTGATCGTCGATATCCCCGATGCGCCGCGCCGCGCCCGCCGTCCGCAGATTGGAAATCCCGTGCTGCGCTGGCTGCGCGCCAATCTGTTCTCGTCGGTCCCGAACGGTATCTTATCGATCGTGCTGCTGGCGATTCTTGCCAAGGGCGTTTTCAGCTTCGTGCAGTGGGGTGTTGCGAACGCCGTGTGGCTGACGCCCGCGAACGATTCCAGCGCCTGCCGCGCGGTGCGCGGCGTCGGTGCCTGCTGGGCCATCATTCCCGAAAAGTACCGCTTCATCCTGTTCGGCACCTATCCGTTCGACGAGCAGTGGCGGCCGGCGCTATCGGTGCTGCTGTTCATCGCGCTGTTCTATCTCTCGAGCCGTCGCGCCCTGTGGCGGCGCGAATTGGTCTATCTCTGGATCGGCGTATTGGCGCTGATCAGCGTGCTGATGTGGGGCGGGGTGCTCGGGCTCTCCTTCGTCTCGCAGGACCGCTGGGGCGGATTGCCGGTCACGCTGATCCTCGCGACCTTTGGGCTCGCATTCGGCTTTCCGCTCGGCATCCTCGTCGCGCTCGGCCGGCGCTCGAAGCTGCCGGCGATCCGCTCGCTCAGCGTGCTCTATGTCGAGCTGATCCGCGGCGTGCCGCTGGTCAGCCTGTTGTTCATGGCGAGCGTGATGTTCCCGCTGTTCATGCCAAGCGGGTTCAACATCGACAAGCTGCTGCGCGCGCAGATCGCCATCATCCTGTTCGCGGGCGCTTATCTCGCCGAGGTGATCCGCGGCGGCCTCCAGGCCGTGCCGCGCGGACAATACGAGGCGGCCGATGCGCTCGGGCTGTCCTACTGGCGCAAGAACCGGCTGATCATCCTGCCCCAGGCGATCCGCCACGTCATCCCGCCGCTGGTCAACACCTTCATCGCCTTCTTCAAGGACACCAGCCTCGTCCTCATCATCGGCATCTTCGACCTGCTGACGACGGCGAAGACCGCGATCATCGATCCGGCCTGGCAGCAGTTCTCGGTCGAGGTCTACATCTTCGTCGCCGCGATCTATTTTGTCTTTTGCTTTGCGATGTCGCGGTACAGCCGCGGCCTGGAGGGCGCGAGCAGGAGATGATCTTCCTTCTCCCCTTGTGGGAGAAGGTGGCGCGAAGCGCCGGATGAGGGGTTCTGTCGCCGTATTCAGGCGGTGAGAGAGTCCCTTGTGGAGAGAACCCCTCACCCGTCTCGCCGCTTTGCGGCGAGCCACCCTCTCCCGCAAGGGGAGAGGGTACTGGGGAGTTTGTCGTGCAAAGAAGCGTTACGTCTTAACCCTTCGGATCGATCGGCATCGTTCCGCGCAGGCCCAAAATATCCTCAAGCACCTTGGCGCCCGCGAGCACCTCCGCGTCGCCCCTGGGCGCTCCGACCACCTGCACGCCGACCGGCAGGCCCGAGGCCGTGAAGCCGCAGGGCAGCGATAGCGAGGGGCAGCAGGCCAGCGTGATGGCGTAGACGATGCCGAGCCACTCGACGTAGTTCTCGAATCTCTTGCCGGCACATTCGGCGACGTAGCGGTGCTCGATCGGGAAGGGCGGCACGATCGTGGTGGGTGTCAGCAGCAGATCATAGGTCTTGAAGAACTCGACCGCCCGCGCGGTCATGCCAACGCGCTGGGCCTCGGCGCGCGCGAGCTGCTCCACGGTGAGCTTGAGGCCTTCCTCGATGTTCCAGATCACCTCGGGCTTGAGCAGGTCGCGCTTGGTGCGCAGCAGCTCCGCCTTGCTGATCGCGAAATCGAAGGCGCGCAGCACGTGGAAGCACTCATGCGCCTCGCGCCAGTCCGGATGCGCTTCCTCGACGATGACACCGGCCTCGGCAAAGCGTTCCGCAGCCTTCCGCGTGATCGCCTTCACCTCGGGATCGACAGGGGTGATGCCGAGGTCAGCCGAATAGGCGATGCGCTTCGGCTTCTTGCCGGACCGCGCGGATGTCAGGAACGAGGTCGCCGGCGCCGGCAGCGACAGCGGATCGTCGGCATAATCGCCGCTCATGGCATCGAGCAGCAGCGCGAGATCCTCGACATTGCGTGCCATCGGGCCCTGCACGCCGAGATTGCGATCGATCGCCACTTTCGGCGTATGCGCGACGCGGCCGATGCTCGGCCGCATGCCGACGATGCCGCAGAAGGCTGCCGGGCTGCGCAAGGATCCGCCCATGTCCGAGCCCTGCGCGAGCCAGGCCATGCCGGTGGCCAGCGCCACCGCGGCGCCGCCGGAGGAGCCGGCCGCGGACTTCGTCATATCCCAGGGATTGAGCGTCGCGCCGAACACCTCGTTGAAGGTGTTGGCGCCGGCGCCGAACTCCGGCGTGTTGGACTTGGCGTAGACGAGCGCGCCGTTGGCCTCGAGGTTCTCGACCATCAGGTCGGACTTGGCTGGAATGTTGTCCTTGAAGATCGGCGAGCCCTGCGTGTTCAGGACGCCCGCAACGTCGGTCAGATCCTTGATCGGCACCGGCAGGCCCGCGAGCAGCCCCCGCGCGCCGGCGGGTTTGCGCATCAAGGCCTTGGCGCTGTCCCGCGCGCGATCGAAGCAGAGCGTCGGCAGCGCATTGACCTTGCCGTCGACCTCCTTGACGCGCTTCTCCACCACATCCAGCAGTTCGAGCGGTGAGACGTCGCCGGAGCGCAGCTTCTCGACGACGGCGCAGGCGGTTTGTTGGATCAGGTCTTGAGACAATTATTTTACTCCTACCTAGATTGTCATTCCGGGACGCCCGGAGGGCGAACCCGGAATCTCGAGGTCCTCTGGTGCACAATTGTGCACTGTAGTTCGATGCTTTGCATCGCCCCGGAACGACGGTGTCAAAAAGGACGAGGCAGCTAACCCCAGCCTGCGCTGATGCCGCCGTCCACGGTGTAGATCACACCCGACGTATAGCCCGCGCGGTCCGAGGCCAGGAACGCCATGAGGTCGCCGATCTCGCGCGCATGCGCAGGGCGGCCGAGCGGCAGACTCTTCTGGAATTCCTTGTAGCGGCTCTCGTCGCCGAACTGGTGCTTGGCCCGCGTCTTCAGCAGCGTGACGTGACGATCGGTGCCGACGGGGCCCGGATTGATGCCGACCACGCGGATGTTGTCGGCGAGGCTTTTGCCGCCGAGCGCGCGGGTGAAGGCCATCAGCGCGGCATTGCCGGCGCTGCCGCAGATGTAATTGGCGTCGAACTTCTCGCCGGCGGCCCCGATGTCGTTGACGATGACGCCACCGCCTTTGGCCTTCATCTGCGCGTAGATCTGCCGCGTGAGGTTGATATAGCCGAACACCTTCAATTCCCAGGCGTGGCGCCAGGTCGCTTCGTCGATCTTGTCGATCGAGCCGCCGGGAATGTCGCCGGCATTGTTGACGAGCACGTCGATGTCGGCGGCTTCTTTCGCCAGCCGTGCCACGTCCTCCGCCTTGCGCAGATCGACGATGCTTGTCGCGGCGTCGATTTGATGCGCCGAGCGTAAGCGCTCGGCCAGCGCCTTGAGCTGATCGCCGCTGCGGGCGGCGAGCAGGAGATGCGCGCCCTCCTCGGCAAATGCCTCGGCCGCGGCAGCGCCGATGCCCTTCGACGCGCCCGTGATCAGGACGCGCTTGCCACGCAGATGCAGATCCATTGGGGGTACTCTCGGAATTGGAACTGGATCAAACCAGTAGGCGCTCGGCCGCGCCACGGTCAACATTGCAGTGCAGCGTTGCACTGCCGCCGCGTTTGGTCCATTGCAGTGCGGTCAAAAAGGCGGCGGCTGCCTGACCAAAAAGGGACGTTCTCGATGAGCAAGAAACAATACCGGATCGCGGTCATTCCCGGCGACGGCATCGGCAAGGAAGTCATGCCCGAGGGCCTGCGCGTCATGGAGGCGGCGGCGAAGAAGCACGGCATCGCCCTGCATTTCGACCATTTCGATTTCTCGTCCTGGGACTATTACGAGAAGCACGGCCAGATGATGCCGGATGACTGGAAGGAGAAGATCGGCAAGCACGACGCGATTTATTTCGGCGCGGTCGGCTGGCCGGCCAAGATTCCGGACCACGTCTCCCTCTGGGGCTCGCTGATCAAGTTTCGCAGGGAGTTCGACCAATATGTGAATTTGCGCCCGGTGCGGCTGATGCCCGGCGTGCCGTCGCCGCTGGCGGGCCGCAAGCCCGGTGACATCGATTTCTGGGTGGTGCGCGAGAACACCGAAGGCGAATATTCCTCCGTCGGCGGCCGCATGTTCCCCGACACCGACCGCGAGTTCGTGACGCAGCAGACGGTGATGACCCGCACCGGTGTCGACCGCATCCTGAAATTCGCCTTCGAGCTCGCGCAGTCGCGGCCGAAGAAACACCTGACTTCCGCGACGAAGTCGAACGGCATCTCCATCACCATGCCCTATTGGGACGAGCGCGTGGAGGCGATGGCGAAGAAGTTTCCCGGCGTGAAGTGGGACAAGTACCACATCGACATCCTGACCGCGAACTTCGTGCTGCATCCCGATTGGTTCGACGTCGTGGTCGGCTCCAACCTGTTCGGCGACATCCTGTCCGACCTCGGCCCGGCCTGCACCGGCACGATCGGCATCGCGCCGTCAGGCAACATCAATCCCGAAGGCGACTTCCCCTCGGTGTTCGAGCCGGTGCACGGCTCGGCGCCCGACATTGCGGGACAGGGCATTGCCAATCCGATCGGCATGATCTGGTCGGGGGCGATGATGCTGGAGCATCTCGGCCAAAAGGAAGCCGGCCGTTCGATCGTCGAGGCGATCGAGCGTACACTGGCGGAGCGTACGCTGCGGACCAAGGACCTCGGCGGCAACGCCGACACCACGGCCTGCGGCAAGGCGGTTGCGGATATGGTGGATTGAGGCGGGGCTTCCCCTCTCCCCTTGTGGGAGAGGGTGGCTCGCCGCGCAGCGGCGAGACGGGTGAGGGGTCTGTCTCCGCGAACACCGATCATCCGTCGCAGGATTACGTGCGGAGAGAACCCCTCATCCGGCGCTTCGCGCTACCTTCTTCCACAGGGGGAGAAGGGTAGGACAGCCGTGCGTTTGGCTCGTGCTACACATACGACGTCCGCGCCGGATCGAAGATCGGCGGATAATCGTTGTCGTCGAGCAGGTCGAGAAACTCATTGAGCCCGCCGGCCCTGATCAACGCCAGCTCCCGATCCGAGATCAGGTTCACGGTCAAAATCTCGACCGGATCGCCCGCGATTTCCAGCGCTTCGGCGATCTGCTTGTCGGTGCCGATGATCGGCGTGAGGAACAGAAAAGTCTGAAAGTCCGTTCCTGCAACCGGTGGCCACGGCAACGCGATGCGGTGACCGAACCCGAACCAGGTCGTGTCGACGAACGGCAGATTGGCCAGCCAGCGCAGATTGTCGCGGACATCCGGTGTCGGCTCGCGGACATACCACATCAGCTCGGCGCGCGGCTTCGCGTCGCCCTGCACGCCGTGCATCCGCTGCTGGCTCATGCCGTTGGTCAAGAGGACATAGCCTTCGTCGGAGCCTTCCCGGCATTCAGGAACGAAATCACGGCCAAACGCATGGATGTCGATGCGACGTTCGGCGTCGTGCGTGAAGCTGTGCTCGGGCTCGCCTAGCTCGCTTTCATAGACGTCGAGCCGATGCCGGTAGAGGTCGATTGCGGGAGAGGGCTCGCTGGAGCCGGACATGAGCTTTGCGAGACGGGAGAGCATGTGAACCTCGAGCGGATATGGGCCGGGATATCCCCGTTGTCGCAACACAATGGGGGCCGGTTCATCTCCGCTCCGCAAGCTTCGCCCTAGTCCAGATTTCCTTGCGCAATTGTCCAGGAGCCCCGGCTCATGCCGAGCGATGTCGCGCGACTAGCTCACGATCTTCTCGATCGCCGCCTGATCCAACCCGAATTTCTTCCCGGCCTCCAGGATCTCCTGCCAGGTGGTCGGATCGACCGGAATGCCTTCGGCGAGGCGCTTTGTCTTGATCTCGCGCTCGGGCTCGCCGGCGATCTTGACCTTGTCGACGCCGGAAGCGGGTGGTGAGCCGGTGTGCCAGGCCATAAAGCTCTCGACTTCACGCGCGAGATTGTCTCCGGTGCCGAGCTTGGCGGGATCGATGACGATCGAGAGCATGCCGTTGAGGACGTTGTACTTGCCGTCGGACGGGCCCTTGACGACTTGCCCGCCGGAGAGCGCGCCGCCGAGGATTTCGCACACCAGCGCAAGGCCCGAACCCTTGTGCTCGCCGAACGGAAGGATGGCGCCGTAGGGCGGGATCACGGTGTAGCGCGGATTGACCGTGGGCTTGCCTTCATTGTCGATGATGGTGCCGGGCTCCAGCGCGACGCCCTTGTTGTGGGCGACACGGGTCTTGCCTTGCGCGATTCTGCTGGTGGCGAAGTCGAGCACGATCGGGTCCTTGCCCCGTCGCGGGATGCCGACGCAGAACGGGTTGGTGCCGTGGCGCGGATCGCTGCCACCCCAGGGCGCCACGATCGGCCGCGAGATCACGTTGACGAAGTGGATCGAGACCAGGCCGTGGTCGATGCACTGCTCGGCCCAATGGCCGATGCGGCCGATGTGGTGCGAGTTGGAGAGGCCGACCAGGCACACGCCGTTCTGCTTGGCGCGCTCGGCCGCAAGCTCCATCGCCTCATGGCCGATCACCTGGCCGTAGCCGGTGAGGCCGTCGAGGGTGAGCAGCGGACCGGTGTCGAGCACGATCTTGACATGCGCGTTCACGGCGAGGCCGCCATTGGTGACGCTCTGGACGTAGCGCGGGATCATGCCGACGCCGTGGGAATCGTGTCCTTTCAGATTGGCCTCGACGAGGTTGCTGGACACGAGCTCGGCCTCGCGGTCCGAGGAGCCGCCGGCCTTGACGATGGCACGGATGGCCTTGGTGAGCGGCTCAGCCTTGATGATGCGATAGTCGGCCATTGTCGTTGCTCTTATCCCTTCACGATCCGGCGGCAGTGCTCCCACGCCGCGCCAATCAGGTTCTCGCTGGCCTCCGGCGTCCGGAATGCCGAATGTGCCGACAGCGTCACGTTTGGAATCTTCGTCAGCGGATGATCGCCGGGCAGGGGCTCGGTGTTGAAGACATCGAGGCCGGCATGGCGGATGTGGCCGGACTTCAGCGCGTCGATCATCGCGGCTTCGTCGACGATCGCGGCGCGCGCGGTGTTGACGAAGATGACGCCCGGTTTCATTTGAGCGATCTTCTCGCGCGTGATCATGCCGCGTGTCTCGTCGTTGAGCAGCAGATGCAGCGACACCACGTCGCTCCGCGCCAGCAAGGTGTCGAGATCGGTGAACTCGACGCCCGGATAGCTCTTCGGCGAGCGGTTCCAGGCGATCACCTTCATGCCGCTGCCGGACGCAATGCGCGCCACTTCAGCTGCGATGCCGCCAAAGCCGATCAGCCCGAGCGTCTTGCCGGTGAGCTGCATGCCGTCCTCGCGCAGCCAGTTGCCGACGCGCATCTCGCGATCCATCTTCGCGATGACCCGGGCCGAAGCCCACATCAGCGCGATCGCGGATTCGGCGACCGCGGTGTCGCCATAGCCCTTGATCAGATGCACGGAGATGCCGAGCTCGGCGAGCTCCTCCGGATTCATGTAGCTGCGTGCGCCGGTTCCGAGGAACACGACGTGCTTGAGCCCTGTGCACTTCTTGGCGACCTCGGTCGGCAGTGCGGTGTGGTCGACGATCGCGATCTCGGCGCCGTCGAGAACTTCCGGATATTGCTCCGGCTTGATGTCGGGATTCCGGTGGATCCGCACCTTGGGATCACCGGGCTTTTCCAGCCGCTCCATGATCACGGCGAGGGCTTCGTTGGCGTCGACGAAAACTCCGCGCATGGCTCTCTCCGGTCAGGACGCGACGCCGGCGATCGCCAGCACGGTATGCATGAGGACGTTGGTTCCTGCGGCGCAGTCGGCCTGCGTGGCGTCTTCCAGCTCGTTGTGGCTGATACCGTCCTTGCAGGGCACGAACACCATCGCCGCCGGCATTTTGGTGTTGAGGTTGCACGCGTCGTGGCCGGCGCCCGAGGTGATACGGCGCGAGGAGTAACCGAGCGTCTTCGCCGCGCTCTCGACCGCTGCAATGAGCTTGGGATCGAAATGCGTCGGGGGCTTGCGCCAGACCAGATCGAGCTTCACCTCGACCTTGCGACGCGCGGAGATCTCGGCAATCGCCGCGCGCAGATCGCGGTCGAGCGCGTCCATGATCGCCCCATCCGCGCTGCGGCAATCCACGGTGAAGGCGATCTCGCCGGGAATGACGTTGCGCGAGGGATTGGCGATCACGGCCTCGCCGATGGTGCCGACCGCCTTGGGCCCATGCTTCTTCGCGATCGCCTCCATCGCCAGCACGATCTCCGACAGCGTCGCCAGCGCATCGCGTCGTAGCGGCATCGGGGTCGAACCGGCATGGCTCTCGAAGCCGGAAATCTTGCCGTCATACCACAAGACGCCCTGGCCGGAATCGACCACGCCGATGGTCTTGCCTTCGGCCTCTAGGATCGGGCCCTGCTCGATGTGCAGTTCGACGAAGCAGCCGAGCTTCTGGAAGCCCACCGGCTTGTCGCCGCGATAGCCGATGCTGTCGAGCGCCTGGCCGACGGTCGTGCCGTCGATATCCTTGCGCGACAAAATGTCGTCGGTGGTGAAGTCGCCGACATAGGCTGCGGAGGCCATCATCGCCGGCGCGAAGCGCGAGCCTTCCTCGTTGGTCCAGTTGACGACGCAGATCGGCGCCTCGGTCTCGATGCCGGCATCGTTCAGCGTGCGGATGACTTCGAGCGCGCCGAGCGTGCCCAGGATGCCGTCATACTTGCCGCCGGTCGGCTGGGTGTCGAGATGCGAGCCGATGCCGACGGGCGGCTTCGACATGTCGCGTCCCTTGCGCAGGCCGAATTGTGAGCCGAGCGCATCGGTGTGCACCTCGAGCCCGGCTTCCTCGCAGGCTTTGCGGAACCAGTCGCGCACCTGCTTGTCTTCGGCACTCAGTGTCAGCCGCCGCACGCCGCCCTTGGCCGTCGCGCCGAATTGCGCGGTCTCGTGGATGGAGCCCCAGAGGCGGGCAGAATCGATTTGCAAATTGGTGACGGCTCGGCTCATGCGTTCGGTCTCTCGATTGTCCGGCGCCTTTTTCAATGACCCGCCAGCGCGGGCGCGTCAACCGCGAGGCTGCTCTGCGCAATTTGCCGTGCAAGCTCGGCGACGCGCTCTACGGCGACGACGTCGGGCGAGGCAAGCCAGCTCGCGGTGAAGGTCAGCGGCGCGATGGCAAGATCGGTGTCGAGCAGCTGCAGCCGCCCGTCGGCAAGCTCGTTCTCGACGATGGCGTCGGGGATGACGGCAACGCCCAGCCCCTCGACCGCCATGTGGATGACGGTGGCCAGTGAAGCCGACGCGTGCAGGCGGATCGGCGGCAGGTCCGGCCGGTCGAACACCTCGCGCACGACCTCGTAAGGCTTGGTCTTGCGCGGGAAGGTGATGATCGGAAATCGCGCGAGATCCGCCGGCGTCACCGGGCCCTTGCCGAGGCCGAGGGAGGGGCTTGCGAGAAAGCCGATCGGATAATCGGCGAGCACGCGGTTGTGCACGCCGGAGGCGGACAGCGGCCCGACGACGAACGCGAGCTCGATCTCCTGCGCGAGCAGGCGCGCGGTGAGGTTTGGCGTGATGTCGACTTCGATCTCCAGCGACAGGTTCGGATAGACCTGGTTCACGCTCTTCACGAGGCGCGGCAGCCAGGTGTGCACGATGGTCTCGGCGACGCCGAGCCGCATCACGCCGCGCATCGCCGACCGATCGCCGATCTCCGCCATCATCTGGGCGCGCAGGCCGATCAGCTTCTCCGCATAGACCATCATCTGGCGGCCGCTCGGCGTCGGCGAGGCCACGCGATGATCGCGGTTGAGCAGCTTCACGCCCATCTCGCGCTCGAGCTGGGCGATGCGCTGGGAGATCGCCGGCTGGGTCGTGTTGAGCCGCTGGGCGGCGCCCCGGAAGCTGCCGAGCTTCACAACCCAGAGGAACGTCTCGATCGACCTGAAGTCCAGCATTGGAAGGATTTTCCCAGTCGATAAATCAGATTTATCGAGATTGATTAGAAACGACGATTAGACTTTATAGCACGCTTGGTGTTGGCTTGTCTTTGTCGAGTTTATAGGCAGGTCGATCTCATGACTGTTTTGGTGGCAGCGCAGCAAACTGAAACGCCCGACACGCTCCCGAGCCGCAAGGCGCGGCTTGCCTATCGTCAGGGACTGGTCGCTTCCACCGCCGGCGTCGCTCCCGGCTTCGTCCAGGGCAATCTGGCGATCCTGCCGGCGGAATATGCCAGCGCCTTCCACCGCTTCTGCCAGCTCAATCCGAAACCGTGCCCGATCATCGGCATGTCCGATGTCGGCAGCCCCCACATTCCCGCGCTCGGCGCCGATCTCGACATTCGCACCGACGTGCCGCGCTACCGCGTCTGGCGCGACGGCGAAGTCGTCGACGAGCCGACCGACGTGACCAAGCATTGGCGCGATGATCTCGTCACCTTCGTGCTCGGCTGCTCGTTCTCGTTCGAAGAGGCGTTGCTCGACGAGGGCATGCCGATCCGCCACATCGAAGAGAACGTGCGCGTGCCGATGTACCGCACCAACATCGCCTGCGGCGAGGCCGGTCCGTTCGCCGGCCCCATGGTGGTGTCGATGCGGCCGTTCAAGCCGGCGGACGCGATCCGTGCGGTGCAGATCACCTCGCGCTATCCCGCCGTGCACGGCGCGCCCGTGCATCTCGGCCACCCGCATCTGATCGGCATCAAGGATATCGCCAAGCCCGACTACGGCGATCCCGTGCCGGTCGCCGAGGACGAGATCCCGGTGTTCTGGGCCTGCGGCGTGACGCCGCAATCGGTCATCAACGCCGCGAAGCTTCCGTTCGCGATCACGCATTCGCCCGGCCTGATGCTGGTGACGGATCTCAAGAACAGGACCATGGCCGTGATTTAGTGGGCAGCGTTTGCTGCTTCTTCGGGCTTTACCGCATCCATCAATCGCTTCATTCGATCAACCGAAATTCAGTACAGGGGACTTTGCCATGACGATCACTCGCCGCGACGTGTTGTTGGGAGCCACCGCCACTGCCGCTCTCGTGCCGCTGGCAGCGCGCGCGCAGACCTCGGAAGTCGTGATCGGTGTGATCTATCCGTTCTCCGGCGGCAGCGCACAGCAGGGCGTCGACGCGCAGAAGGCCTATGAGACCGCGCTCGAAGTCATCAACAAGAACACCGATTTCGATCTGCCGCTGGCCAAGGGCGAGGGCTTGCCGGGCCTCGGCGGCGCGAAGATCCGCCTCGTCTTCGCCGATCACCAGGCCGATCCGCAGAAGGGCCGCGCCGAGGCCGAGCGCCTGATCACGCAGGAGAAGGTCTGCGCCATCATCGGCACCTATCAGAGCGCCGTCGCCGTCACCGTCAGCCAGATCTGCGAGCGCTATCAGGTCCCGTTCGTGTCCGCCGACAATTCCTCGCCGAGCCTGCATCGCCGCGGCCTGAAGTACTATTTCCGCGCCGCGCCGCATGACGAGATGTACTCGGCCGCCATGTTCGACTTCTTCGACGCCATGAAGAAGAAGGGCACCAAGATCGAGACGCTCTCGCTGTTCCACGAGGACACCATCTTCGGCACCGATTCCGGCAATGCCCAGACCAAGATCGCCGGCGAGCGCGGCTACAAGATCGTCACCGACATCAAGTATCGCGCCAACTCGCCCTCGCTCTCGGCCGAGGTGCAGCAGCTCAAGTCTGCCAACGCCGACGTGCTGATGCCCTCGAGCTACACCACCGACGGCATCCTCCTGGTCAAGACTATGGCCGAGCTCGGCTACAAGCCGAACGCGATCGTGGCGCAGGATGCCGGCTTCTCCGAGAAGGCGCTCTACGATGCCGTCGGCGACAAGCTCGAAGGCGTGATTTCGCGCGGCACCTTCTCGCTCGACCTCGCGCAGAAGCGCCCGATGGTCGGCAAGATCAACGAGATGTTCAAGACGCGCTCGGGCAAGGACTTCAACGACCTGACCTCGCGCCAGTTCATGGGCCTGATCATCCTCGCCGACGCCATCAGCCGCGCCAAGTCGACCGACGGCGAGAAAATCCGCGATGCGCTGGCGGCGACCGACATCCCGGGCGAGCAGACCATCATGCCCTGGAAGCGGGTCAAGTTCGACGAGATGGGCCAGAACAACGACGCCGATCCGGTGCTGCTGCAATATGTCGGCGGCAAGTTCGTCACCATCTTCCCGCCGCAGGCCGCGATCGCCGAGGCGATCTGGCCGATGAAGTAAGATTGGGAAAGCGGGAGCTCAGACGTAGCTCCCGCCCTCATCCTGAGGAGCGGGCGTAGCCCGCGTCTCGAAGGACGGGGGCTGGGCCATCCTTCGAGACGCGCGCTTGTGCGCGCTCCTCAGGATGAGGATCTATTTCGGGGGACAGACTTTTGACAGCCCAAGCCATTATCCAGAGTCTCGCGAGCGGCCTGCTCATGGGCCTGCTCTACGGACTGATCGCGGTCGGCCTCGCGCTGATCTTCGGCCTGATGGACGTCACGAACTTCGCCCATGGCGAGTTCCTGATGATCGCGATGTACCTGTCCTTCTTCCTGTTCGCGTTCTTCGCCATCGACCCCTTGCTGTCGGCGCCATTGGTCGCCGCGGCACTCTTCGTGTTCGGGGCGGTGATCTATCTCTTGATTGTACGCTTCGCCATGCGGGCCAAGGCCAACGCCGGCATGGTGCAGATCTTCACCACCTTCGGCCTGGCCATCGTCATGCGCGGCCTCGCGCAGTTCTTCTTCACGCCGGACTATCGCAGTATTCCGCAGTCCTGGCTCGGCGGAAAGACCATCTCGATTGCCGGCATCTTCCTGCCGGAGCCGCAGCTGGTCGGCGCGCTGGTCTCGATCCTCGCCTTCGCCGGTCTCTATTTCTTCATCCACCGCACTGATTTCGGCCGTGCGCTGGAAGCCACCCGCGAAGATCCCGGTGCGGTCGCGCTGGTCGGCATCGACAAGAACCGCGTGTTCGCGTTCGGCTGGGGCCTCGGCGCCGCGCTGGTCGGCCTCGCCGGCGCGATCATGGCGAGCTTCTTCTACATCTATCCCGACGTCGGCGCGTCCTTTGCCCTGATCGCCTATGTCACGGTGGCGCTCGGCGGCTTCGGCAGCGTGTTCGGCGCCTTCGCCGGCGGCATCATCGTCGGTCTCGTCGAAGCCACCACCGCCCTGGTGCTCCCGCCGTCGCTGAAATCGGTCGGCATCTACGCGGTTTATCTGCTGGTCGTCTTCATCCGGCCGCGCGGCCTGTTCGGATCGATCTGATGGACAAGGAATTTGCAGCGCGGCGCCGCCGCGACCTGATCATCGCCGCGGTGCTCGCCGCGATTGCCGCAGCGGCGCCCTTGTTCGTGAAGGACGTCGTCGTCCAGAACATCCTGATCCTGACGCTGATGTATGCGGGACTGTCGCAGAGCTGGAACATCCTGTCCGGCTATTGCGGGCAGATCTCGCTCGGCCACGCGCTGTATTTCGGCCTCGGGGCCTACACCACCGAGCTGCTGTTCACCAAGTTCGGCGTGCTGCCCTGGTTCGGCATGCTGGCCGGCGGCGTGGTGTCGGCGCTGATCGCGATGGGGCTCGGTTATCCCTTCTTCCGCCTGCGTGGCCATTACTTCGTGATCGCCACCATCGTCATCGCCGAGATCGGCCTGCTGCTGTTCCACAATTGGGAATGGGCGGGCGCCGCGATGGGCATCACCATTCCGATCCGCGGCGACAGCTGGCTGAAATTCCAGTTCCTGCGCACCAAGCTGCCATACTTCTATTTCGCGCTGGCTCTGTGCTGCCTCGCCTGGTTCGTCACCTGGTGGCTGGAAGACTCCAAATGGGGCTTCTGGTGGCGCGCGGTGAAGGACAATCCGGACGCGGCCGAGAGCCTCGGTGTCGACGTGTTCAACTCCAAGATGGGCGCGGCCGCGGTCTCCGCCTTCCTGGTCGCCGTCGGTGGCAGCTTCTACGCGCAGTTCGTCTCCTACATCGACCCTGAGAGCGTCATGGGCTTCCAGTTCTCGCTGCTGATGGCGCTGCCCGCCGTGCTCGGCGGCATCGGCACCCTGTGGGGGCCGGTGTTAGGGGCCGCCATCCTGATCCCGCTGACCGAGCTGACGCGCTTCAAGTTCGGCGGCTCGGGGCGCGGTGTCGACCTCATCGTCTACGGCACGCTGATCGTCCTGATTTCGCTGGCCTTGCCGCGGGGCCTCCTCAGCCTGTTCTCACGCCCGAAGAAGACGGGAGCCACACGATGACCGCGCTTCTCGAAACCCGCGGGGTCTGGCAGCGCTTCGGCGGCCTCGTCGCCAACAGCGACGTCTCGATCTCCGTCGGCCGCGGCGAGATCGTCGGCCTGATCGGCCCCAACGGCGCCGGCAAGTCGACGCTGTTCAATCTCATCGCGGGCGTGCTGCCGCCGACGCAAGGCTCGATCCTGTTCGACGGCGAGGACGTCACCCGCATGCCGGCGGCCCAGCGCTGCCAGCGCGGCGTCGGGCGCACCTTCCAGGTGGTCAAGAGCTTCGAGACCATGACGGTCATCGACAACGTCATCGTCGGTGCGCTCGTCCGCAACACCGTGATGCGCGAAGCGCGTCGCAAGGCGCACGAGGTGCTGGAGTTCACCGGCCTTGCCGCGCGCGCCGACGTGCTGGCCAGCGACCTCGTGCCGGCCGAAAAGCGCCGCCTCGAAGTCGCCCGTGCGCTCGCGACCGAGCCGAAACTGCTGCTGCTCGACGAAGTCCTCACCGGCCTCACGCCGACCGAGGCGCAGACCGGCGTCGCGCTGGTGCGCAAGGTGCGCGATGCCGGCATCACCGTGCTGATGGTCGAGCACGTCATGGAGATCGTGATGCCGCTGGTCGACCGCGCCATCGTGCTCGACCTCGGCAAGGTGCTGGTCGAGGGCAAGCCAAACGATGTCGTCCGCGATCCCAAGGTGATCAAGGCATATCTGGGAGATCGTCATGCTGTCGGTGCGTGAAGTCACGACCGCCTATCAGGGTCTGGTCGCGATCTCCGCGGTCTCGATCGAGGTCCAGAAGGGCGAGATCGTCTGCGTCGCCGGTGCCAACGGCGCGGGCAAGTCGACGCTGCTGAAATCCATCGCCGGTGCCGAGCGTCCGCGCTCGGGCAACGTGACATTCGACGGCAGGCCGCTCAACGGCATGGCGCAGCACCACATCACGGCGGCCGGCATCGCCTATGTGCCGGAGAACCGCCGCCTGTTTCCGCGCCTGTCTGTGCGCGACAATCTGCGCCTCGGCAGCTATCTCTATCGCGGCGAAGCCGACCGCGAGGGACCGCTCGATCTCGTCTTCCAGCTGTTCCCGCGCCTCGCCGAGCGCCTCGATCAGCGCGCCGAAACGCTCTCCGGCGGTGAGCAGCAGATGCTCGCCATCGGCCGCGCGCTGATGACGCGTCCGCGGCTTCTGATGCTGGACGAGCCCTCGCAAGGCATCATGCCGAAACTGGTCGACGAGATCTTCCAGGCGGTGCTGCGCATCCGCGACGCCGGCATGACCGTGCTGATCGTCGAGCAGCGCATGGCCGAGTGCCTGGAGATCGCCGACCGCGCCTACATCCTGCAAACCGGCCGTGTGCTGATGCAGGGCCCGGCCGCGGAGATCAAGGGCAATCCGGATGTGCGCAAGGCGTATCTGGGGCTGTAGGTACGACGTGTGGGGCGAACGTCCCCGCATACCCGGTGTCATCGCCCGCGAAGGCGGGCGATCCAGTAATCCGAGACGCCAACGAGATACGGATAAGCCGCAGCGTACTGGATTCCCCGCCTGCGCGGGGAATGACAGCGGTGGGTGAGGCCGCGCTGGTGCGCTTATGGAAACACGGCCCTAATGCCCGTGCCCATGCTCCGGCAGCGTTACTCCGAACACCTTCACCAGATCCGCCACCTGCTCCGGCGACAAATACCGCGGGTTCATCCCGCGCAGCAGCAGATACAGCTTCGCGGTCTCCTCCAGCTCCTCGGTCGCGAACACCGCCGCTTCCAGCGTGTCACCGGCAACCACCGGGCCGTGATTGGCGAGCAGCACCGATGAGTAGTTTCCCGCCAATCCCTTAATCGCATCGGCCACTGCGGGATCGCCGGGCCGATAATACGGCACGAGCGCGGTGGCGCCGCATTTCATCAAATAATAGGCCGTCATCGGCGGCAGCGCGGCGCGCGGGTCGATCTCGGGCAGCATCGACAGCGCGACCGAATGGGTGGAGTGCAGATGCACGATCGCCTTCGCGCTGCCGCGTGTGTCGTAAAGCGCGGTGTGCAGCGGAACTTCCTTGGTCGGCGCATCGCCCGAGAGCAGCCGGCCGGTTTCGTCCAGCCGCGACAGCTTTGCCGGATCGAGGAAGCCGAGCGAGGCGTTGGTCGGCGTCACCAGCCAGCCGCCGCCGTCCAGCCTGACGCTGATATTGCCGGAGGAGCCCGGCGTCAGCCCGCGCTCGAACAGGGACCGTCCGAAGCGGCAGATGTCCTCGCGCAGCCGGGTCTCGTTGCTGCTTTCAGTCCTCATGGCCGTCATGCCCCTTTGTCTCACGCTTTGGCAGCGCGACCAAGCCGTGTTATCGGTTCGTCGAGCCCGCCGCAAAGGCCGGCCGTCCAGGAAACGTTCGCAAGGGTCAGTTGCATATGTCCGCCTCCACGTCTCAAAATCAGCGCATCGCCGTCATCGGGCTCGGCTCGATGGGGTACGGCATGGCGACCTCGCTGAAGCGCGCCGGCCACGCGGTCACCGGTTGCGACGTTTCGGCTGACGCCGTGGCGCGTTTCGTCAAGGATGGCGGTGCGGGTGCCAGCACGCCGGCAGATGCCGCCAAGGGCGTCGATATCGTCGTCAGTGTCGTCGTCAATGCCGCGCAGACCGAGACGATCCTGTTCGGCAAGGATGGCGCCGCCGAGACCATGCCGAAGGGCAGCGTGTTCGTCTCCTCCGCCACCATGGATCCCGATGTGGCGCGACGTCTCGCCAAGCAGCTCGAGGCGACCGGCCGGCATTATCTCGATGCGCCGATCTCAGGCGGCGCGCAGCGTGCTGCGCAAGGCGAGCTGACGATCTTGGCCTCCGGCAGTGCCGCCGCGTTTGCAAAGGCGCGGGCGGCGCTCGATGCCATGGCCGCCAAGCTCTACGAGCTCGGCGATGCCGCAGGGCAGGGCGCCGCCTTCAAGATGATCAACCAGCTGCTCGCCGGCGTGCATATCGCCGCCGCGTCGGAGGCGATGGCGTTTGCCGCCAAGCAGGGCCTCGATATCCGCAAGGTCTACGAGGTGATCACCGCGTCCGCCGGCAATTCATGGATGTTCGAGAACCGCATGCCGCACGTGCTGGACGGCGATTACACGCCGCGTAGCGCCGTCGAGATCTTCGTCAAGGATCTCGGAATCATCCAGGACATGGCGCGCAGCGCCCGATTCCCCGTGCCGGTTTCCGCCGCCGCGCTCCAGATGTTCCTGATGACATCAGCCGCCGGCATGGGCCGCGACGACGACGCGTCGGTGGCGCGAATGTATGCGCAGGTCACCGGCGTGAAGCTGCCCGGCGACAAGTAAGCAAGAGGACTTCCATGCCGCGTTTTGCCGCCAATCTCTCGATGATGTTCACCGAGGTGCCGTTCCTCGATCGCTTCGATGCCGCCGCTTCAGCCGGCTTCACCGCGGTCGAGTTTCTCTTTCCGTACGATCATCCCGCCGAGGCGGTCGGCGAGCGGCTCAAGCGCAACGGCCTGACCCAGGCGCTGTTCAATCTGCCGCCAGGCGACTGGAATGCCGGCGAGAAGGGCTTTGCGGCGTTGCCGGCGCGGTTCAACGATCTCAAGGCGAGCCTCGAGACGGCGCTGCCTTACGCCAGGGCGACCGGCGTGAAGCGCCTGCACCTGATGGCCGGCATCGCCAACCGCGGCGAGCGCGTCGCGATCGAGGCCTTCTACAAATCGGTGGCATGGGCCGCGGAGTTCTTCGCACCCCACGGCATCGACGTCGTGATCGAGCCGATCAACGCGCGCAACGTGCCCGGCTACTTCCTCAACGATTTCGGCTTCGCGCGCGACCTGATCCAGGAGCTGAGGCTTGCGAACCTCAAGCTCCAGTTCGACATCTATCATTGCCAGATCATCCATGGCGACGTCACCATGCGGTTGCGCGAGATGATGCCGATCATCGGTCACATCCAGATCGCCAGCATCCCTTCGCGCAACGAGCCCGACGGCGAGGAACTCAACTATCCGTTCCTGTTCGAAGAGCTCGACCGCCTCGGCTATACCGGCTTCGTCGGCTGCGAGTACAATCCGCGCGGCAAGACCGCCGACGGCCTTGCCTGGTTCAAGCCCTACGCTGGAGTGAAGCCGTGACACTTGCAGCGAACATTGCTCTTGGCTGCATCGCCGACGACTACACCGGCGCGTCCGATCTCGCCAACACGTTGACGCGCGCGGGCCTGCGCACCGTGCAGACCATCGGCGTGCCCGCGGACGATCTAGCACTGCCCGAGGTCGATGCCGTCGTGGTGTCGCTGAAGAGCCGCTCGATCGAGGCGGGCCTTGCCGTGTCGCGTTCGCGCGCGGCGGAGACATGGCTGCGCAGCCGTGGCGCAAGCCATGTGCTGTTCAAGATCTGCTCGACCTTTGATTCCACCGACGCCGGCAATATCGGCCCTGTCATGGACGCGCTCTGCGCCGAGTGCGGCGAGGCGATCGTGCTGGTGACGCCGGCCTTTCCGGAGACCGGTCGCACCGTCTACCAGGGCAACCTCTTCGTCGGCGCCGTGCCGCTCAACGAGAGCCCGCTGAAGGACCATCCGCTCAACCCGATGCACGATTCCAACCTGGTGCGCGTGCTCGCGCGTCAGAGCAGGACGCGGATCGGTCTCGTCGACCTCGCGACCGTCACGCGCGGCGCCGATGCCGTGCGGGCGCGACTGACCGAGCTCGCCGGCAAGGGGATCGGCGCTGCGATCATCGACGCCGTGTTCGACCGCGACCTCGAGACCATCGGCCTCGTGGCCGGTGAACATCGCTTGTCGGTCGGTGCCTCCGGCATGGGCCTCGGGCTTGCGCGCGCGCTGGTCTCGACGGGCAAGGTCAAATCGACCGCTGCGAGCAGCGACGCCGGTGCAGCGGTCGGCGGACCGGCCGCCTGTCTTGCCGGAAGCTGCTCGCAGGCGACGCTTCAGCAGATCGCCAATGCCGAACGTGTCATGCCGGTGTTGCACCTCGATCCCGAGCAGATTGTCTCAGGCCAAGGCGAAGCGCAGCGCGCGCTCGCCTGGGCTCGGCCACTTCTGGCGGAAGGTCCCGTTCTGATTGCTTCGAGCGCGACGCCGGAGGCCGTTACCGCCGTCCAGGCGCGCCACGGCCGCGACGCCGCCGGCCACGCCATAGAGCAGGCCATGGCCGATATCGCCGAAGGGCTGGTGCAGGCCGGCGTCAGGCGCCTCGTCGTTGCCGGCGGCGAGACGTCCGGCGCCGTGGTCGATCGGTTGAAGATCCCCGGATTTCTCGTGGGGGTAGAAATTGCGGCGGGGGTCCCCGTGTTGCGCACGGTCGGTGCGGCTGCAGGCGAGATGCTGCTTGCCCTGAAATCCGGCAATTTCGGCGGCCCCGCGTTCTTCTCCGACGCGCTTGGGCTCATGCGCTGAGCGCAGGGCGTTCTTAGCTGCCCATTCATTTCTTTCTGGCTTCCGTACTCGTACGGAGTCGTAGTTAACGTCTGCTCAGGTGCTCTGGTGTTGGATGTCGGCGCTGCTCCTTTTGGTTGATTCGTAAGACCTCCGCACGCGCCGCCGCGCCAGCACAACGAGACCCGATTATGTTTGCCAAGCTTTCCATTCGCGCCAAGATCATCAGCGTCGTGGCGTTCCTGCTGCTCGCGATGACCGGCATGGGCCTGCTCGCCGTGTCGAAGATGCGGTCGATGAATGCCAGTACCGTCGATATCACCACGAACTGGATGCCGAGCGTCAGGGTGATCGGCGACCTGCGAGCCGCGGTCATCACATACCGCAACGTGGTTCGCCAGCACATGCTGGCCGAGGCCCTGGAAGACAAGCTCGTGGTGGAGAAGACCGCTGGCACGGTGACCGAGGCGCTCGCCAAGACGCGCAGCAAGTATGAAGCCATGATCAGCTCCCCGGAAGAGCGCGCGCTCTACGGCCAGTGGTCGAAACTCTGGGACGATTACAAGAAGGGCACCGACGAGGTCATGGCCTTGTCGCGCAAGGAGGCGGGCAAGATCCCGCGCGAGGCACAGGAGCTCAACTCCAAGACGGTCAACAAGATCGGCCTTCAGGCGGATGAGGTCCTGAACAAGGACATCGAGCTCAACACCAAGGGCGGCGAACAGGCCGCTCAGGATGCCGCCGACAACTATTCCTACGCTTTCATGCTGGTGTCGGTCATTCTCGGCGCCGCTGTGGTGATCGGGATCGGCCTCAGCTTCTATCTGGTCCGCGACGTCTCGAACGGCATCAATTCCATCACCGAGCCGATGCAGGCGCTGGGCCGGGGAGATCTGGCCGCCGAGGTCCCGCATCGCGGCGAGAAGACGGAGATCGGCGCCATGGCCGACGTGCTCCAGATCTTCAAGGAGGCGTTGATCGCCAAGAAGGCCGCGGACGAAGCTGCGGCCGCGGATGCCGAAGCCAAGATCGAGCGCGGCCGCCGCGTCGACAACATCACCCGCGAATTCGAAACCATGATCGGCGAGATCGTCCAGACCGTGTCGTCGGCTTCGACGCAGCTCGAAGCCTCCGCTTCGACGCTGACCTCGACTGCCGACCGCTCCCAGCGGCTTGCGACCACGGTTGCAGGCGCTTCGGAGGAGGCTTCGACCAACGTGCAGTCGGTCGCCTCTGCCACCGAGGAGATGGCCTCGTCGGTCGGCGAGATCAGCCGTCAGGTGCAAGAATCGGCACGGATGGCAGGCGATGCCGTCGGCCAGGCGCGCGCCACCACCGAGCGCGTCAGCGAGCTGTCCAAGGCCGCCGCGCGCATCGGCGACGTCGTTGAGCTGATCAACACCATCGCGGGCCAGACCAATCTGCTCGCGCTGAACGCGACCATCGAAGCCGCGCGTGCCGGTGAAGCCGGTCGCGGTTTCGCCGTGGTGGCCTCCGAGGTGAAGGCGCTCGCCGAGCAGACCGCGAAGGCCACCGGCGAGATCGGCCAGCAGATCTCCGGCATTCAGGCAGCGACCAACGATTCGGTTGGCGCCATCAAGGAGATCTCCTCCACCATCGAGCGCCTCTCCGAGATTTCCTCGGCGATCGCGGCCGCGGTGGAAGAGCAGGGCGCGGCGACGCAGGAGATCGCCCGCAACGTGCAGCAGGCGGCGCAGGGAACGCAGCAGGTCTCCTCCAACATCACCGACGTGCAGCGCGGCGCGACCGAGACCGGCACGGCGTCCTCGCAGGTGCTGTCGGCAGCGCAGATGCTGTCCAACGACTCGGGCCGATTGAAGAACGAGGTCAGCAAGTTCCTGACCAACGTCCGCGCGGCCTGATCCCTCCGTCAGGTATCGGATGACGCAAGAGCGGCGCCCTCGGCGCCGCTCTTTGCTTTTGGGGAGAGCCTGCGCGCACTGACATATTTTTCACGTGGGTCGTACGGTTCCAAATCTTTACGGGTTCCGAACTGAGGGAACTTTAACTTTCCTCGCAGTGTTTCGGAGACTCAACCCGTGAAGCTGCTTTCATTTTCCGCCATTCGCTCCATCCAATTGAAAATCGCGCTGATCGCCGGCCTCTGCCTTGCTGTCACCTGTGTCGTGCTGATCGGCTACGGCCTCTTCTCGACGCAGAGCATGAACCAGTACGTGACCCACGAGGTCATGCAGCTGGTGGACCATCAGACCAAGGAGAGCCTGATGAACCGGGCCTCCACCGAAGCCAACGCGATCAAGGCCGAGCTCGAGGTCGGCTTTGATGCTGCGCGCACCACGGCGCATGCCTTCGCGACCCTGGCGGACGAGAAGACCGGCACTCCGATCGCGGCGCGGCGGGCCCAGTTCAACGCGCTGCTGCGTCACGTGCTCGAGCTCAACCCCGCCTTCAACGGCACCTATTCGGCCTGGGAGCCCGGGGCGCTGGATGGCGATGACGCGGCGTTCAAGGGTCGCAAGGAGGTCGGATCGGACAACACCGGCCGCTTCCTGCCGTATTGGACGCGCAACGCAAACGGCGATATCGCAGTCCAGCCGCTGGTCGAGTACGACAGCAGTGAGCGGCACCCCAACGGCCTCGTGAAGGGCGCCTGGTACATCAATCCGAACACGACGGGCAAGGAGAACATCCTAGGCCCGCTGCCCTACATCGTGCAGGGCAAGGCGGTCTTTCTGGCGACCATGTCGGTCCCGGTCATGATCGGCGGCAAGTTCCGCGGTGTTGCCGGCGCCGACTACAATCTCGATTTCGTGCAGAAGCTCGCAATCAAGATCAACGGCTCGCTGTTCGAAGGCAAGGGCAAGGTCGCGATCCTCAACGATACCGGCCTGATCGTCGCCAACAGCGCAAACCAAGAGGTGATCGGCAAGAATGCGTCGGAAGCCGACCCGCGCTGGAGCGAGAGCCTCGCCATCGTCAAGGCCGGCAAGAGCACGGTGCAGGACGATCCGAAGTACGCCAATATCGACATCTATGCGCCGATCCGCTTCGGGCTCACCGAGAACGCCTGGTCGGTCGTGATTTCGATCCCGCGCGACGTGGTGCTGGCCTCCGCCCGCCAACTGGATGCTTCGCTCAGCGCCCGAGCGACGTCGAACACGTTCTGGCAGCTCGGCGTTGGCCTCGTCATCGTGCTGGCGGCCATCTTCCTGATCTCGTTCGCGGCACGCAAGATCGCGCGGCCGATCCAGGATTGCGCCAATTTCGCCGATGGCATCGCCAAGGGCGATTTCAACCAGCAGCTCGAGATCAATCAGGCTGACGAGGTCGGCAGGCTCGCGACGTCGCTGGGCTCGATGCAGGGCGACATCAAGCGCAGCATCGAGCAGCGCGCCCAGGACCAGGCCGCTGCCGACCGCGAACGCAAGCGCGCGATGAACGAGCTGGCGGACAGTTTCGAAGCGCAGGTCGGCGGCATCGTGGAGACGGTCTCGGCCGCATCCGGCGCGCTGGAGACATCGGCGGGATCGCTGAGCTCGACCGCCGAGCGGGCGCAACAACTCGCCTCCGTCGTCTCCGCCGCGTCCGATCAGGCGTCCGGCAACGTGCAATCGGTGGCCTCGGCGACCGAGGAGATGGCTTCGTCTGTCGGTGAGATCAGCCGTCAGGTGCAGGAATCGGCGCGGATGGCGAACGATGCCGTCGGTCAGGCACGCGCCACCACCGAGCGCGTCAGCGAGCTGTCCAAGGCGGCCGCGCGCATCGGCGACGTCGTCGAGCTGATCAACACCATCGCGGGCCAGACCAACCTGCTGGCATTGAACGCCACGATCGAGGCGGCGCGCGCGGGCGAGGCCGGCCGCGGCTTTGCGGTGGTCGCTTCCGAGGTGAAGGCGCTCGCCGAGCAGACCGCGAAGGCGACCGGCGAGATCGGCCAGCAGATCTCCGGCATTCAGGTGGCGACCAACGATTCGGTCGGCGCCATCAAGGAGATCTCCTCCACCATCGAGCGTCTCTCGGAAATCTCCTCCGCGATCGCAGCCGCGGTGGAAGAGCAGGGCGCGGCGACCCAGGAGATCGCCCGCAACGTGCAGCAGGCGGCGCAGGGCACCCAGCAGGTCTCCTCCAACATCACCGACGTGCAGCGCGGCGCGACCGAGACCGGCTCGGCCTCCTCGCAAGTGCTGTCGGCCGCGCAAATGCTGTCGAACGACTCGGGCCGGCTGAAGAACGAGGTCAGCAAGTTCCTGACCAACGTCCGCGCGGCATAATCCTTGTCCGATCGAACGACGAGCGGCGCCAAGAGCGCCGCTCGTTTCGTTGAGCCGGCGCGTGAGTGGCACGGTGCGGCGGCGCTGCGCCGCGCAGGTTCTCGCGGGCAACGTTTTGATAAGCATAAGCAGTGAAGCCCAGGGCCTTACGATTGCACTTTGACGTGAGACAACATCGCGTTGCGAACGTTGGGTAGTTCTCGTGAAGCCGACCGGTTCCGTCATTGGAAGCGGTGCTCGGAAGAAGGAAGCCAGCGGTGCATCTCAGAATAGGCACGGTACTACCCGTCATCATTTCAGCGCTTGCCTTGATGGGGGTGGCGGCCACCGGCTACACGGCCGTTCAAGCCTACCACGACCGTCAGGAGGCGGAGGTCTTCGTCGGTCTCAACGGCATTTCGCAATTGCTGCTGCACGGTGCCGGGCAATGGGCGAAGGAGCGCGGCATGACCAATGCGGCGCTAAATTCGCCCGAGGTGCTTGCCGCCGATCGACGCTCGGAAATCGACGGCGTGCGTGCGACGTCGGATCAGGCCTTCCGCGATGCCGTGCAACGCCTGCGCGGCGTCACGGCGATGAAGGGCGCCGAACAGCGTGTCTCGGAAGCGGAGCGGGCATTCCAGAACTTCGAAAACCTGCGCCGCAAGGTCGATGCGAATCTCGCCAAGCCTTTGCCGGAGCGCGACGGCGAGGTGATCAAGGCCTTTGCCCCGGCGATCACCGACCTGATCGAAATTGCCACCAACAGGCTGCGCCTCACGCTGGAGACGCTGACCAGCTCGCCCTCGGCGGCCATGGCACGCCTCGTCGGCCTTCGGCACCTGACGGCGGAGATGGCCGAGAACGCCGGCCGCGAACGTGCTTTCCTCGGCGGGTTGATCAGCTCGCATGCGAAACTTGCAGCGGACGGCATCGGCCGGATCGCCACCTTCCGCGGCCACGTCGAGCTCGCCTGGGAGACGGTCGCTCCGATCGCCGAACGCAGCGACGTTCCGGCAGCACTCGCGAGAGCGATCAAGTCGGTGAATGAGGATTACTTTCGGACCTATGGCGCACTGCGTGCCGAAATCCTCGCGGTCGGTCCGACCGGTGAGTACAGGATCGGTGGCCGGGATTACGTGAGCCGCGCGACGACGGCCATCAATTCCATTCTCGCCCTGGCGGACGCGATCGGCGCGGCGGCGGATATGGAGGCTGCCGAACAGGCGAAGGCGAGCGCCTCCAATCTGATCGTCAGCGTTGCGATTCTGTTCGCGAGCCTTGGCCTCACGCTGCTGAGCTTCTGGGTTGCGCTGTCGCGGATCGTGCGCCCATTGTCGGCTTTGACGGGTGCGATGGGCGAGTTGGCGAGCGGCAATTTCGCGGTGGTTCTCCCCGGACTTGGCCGCAAGGACGAGGTGGGCGACATGGCCCACGCGGTGGAGACGTTCAAGGTCAAGGCCGAGGAGAAGGCGCACGAGGTGGCAGATGCCAAGATCAGGCAGGACCAGGTCGCGGCCGAACAGCGCCGCGCCGACATGCACAGGCTTGCCGGTCAATTCGAGACCGCAGTCGGCGAGATCGTGGATGCCGTGAGCTCGGCTTCGACCGAGCTGGAAGCCTCTGCCGGTGCGATGAACGTGACGGCCGCGCGGGCGCAAACGCTCGCCGTCGCCGTCGCCGACGGTTCGGAGGAAGCTTCCGCAAACGTCCAGTCGGTCGCCTCCGCGACCGAGCAGCTGTCGTCCTCCGTCACCGAAATCAGCCGCCGGGTGCAGGATTCGGCCCGAATGGCCAACGAGGCCGTCGATCAGGTCCGGTTGACCGATGGGCATATCGACGGATTGTCGCGGGCGGTCGCCAAGATCGGCGACGTCGTCGAACTCATCGACCAGATCGCAGGGCAGACCAATCTTCTCGCGCTCAACGCGACGATCGAAGCGGCAAGAGCGGGCGAGTCCGGGCGCGGCTTCGCGGTGGTCGCGTCCGAGGTCAAGGCCCTGGCCGCGCAGACGGCGAAGGCGACCGGCGAGATCGCACAGCAGATCACCGGCATCCAGTCGGCGACCCAGGAATCCGTCACGGCCATCCGCGACATCGGCGGCACCATCGCGCGGCTGTCCGAAATCGCTGCAGCCATTGCCGCGGCGGTGGAGGAGCAGGGCGCGGCGACGCAGGAGATCACGCGCAACGTCCAGCAGGCGGCCAAGGGTGCGCAGCAGGCCTCGACCAATGTCGGCGAGGTCGAGCGGGGAGCCGCCGAGACCGGCGCGTCGTCCTCGCAAGTCTTGTCGGCGGCGCAGATGCTGTCGCGCGACTCCAATCGTCTCAAGCTCGAGGTGTGCAGGTTCCTGAACGCGGTCCGCGCCGCCTGAGACAGGCTGGTGCATGGCTGTGATGTCGATTTTGCAGTGCGGTAGCAGGGAAGTGAAGGCAGGATAGTTCTGGTTATTAGCGTTTCCGGCGGTGCTCCGGTAAAGGGAAATGGGGATCGCCGTGGGGGCGGCTTCCGTAGTCTCATTTGACCTGGAATTGCCTGGCGCATGATTGCTCTGGTCCGTATTGCCCTGAGTCGGCCGTATACGTTCGTCGTGCTCGCGCTCCTGCTGCTGATCATCGGACCGCTGGCGGCGCTGCGGACGCCGACCGACATCTTCCCTGACATCCGCATTCCCGTGATCGGCGTGGTCTGGCAGTACACCGGCCTGCCGCCCGACCAGATGTCCGGCCGCATCACCACGCCGTTCCAGCGCGCGCTGACGACGACCGTCAACGACATCGAGCACATCACCGCCAACTCCTACAACGGCTTTGGCATCATCAAGATCTTCTTCCAGCCCAACGTCGACATCCGCACCGCCAATGCGCAGGTCACCGCGATCTCGCAGACGCTGCTCAAGCAGATGCCGCCAGGCGCGACGCCACCCTTGATCCTGAACTACTCGGCCTCCACCGTGCCGATCATCCAGGTGGCGCTGTCGGGCGATGGCCTGACCGAGCAGAACCTCGCCGACATCGGCATCAACCAGCTGCGCACGCCGCTGGTCACCGTGCCCGGCGCGGCGATCCCCTATCCGTTCGGCGGCAAGCAGCGCCACGTCCAGATCGATCTCGATCCCACCGCGCTCCAGGCCCGCGGGCTATCCGGCCAGGACGTCGCCAACGCGCTGGCCGCGCAAAACCTGATCACGCCGGTCGGCACCCAGAAGATCGGCCAGTTCGAATACAACATCCAGCTCAACAATTCGCCGCTGAAGATCGACGAGCTCGGCAACCTTCCAATCAAGACCGTCAACGGCGCCATGGTCTATGTGCGCGACGTTGCGAGCGTACGCGACGGCAATCCGCCGCAGACCAACATCGTCCATGTCGACGGCAACCGCTCGGTGCTGATGATGGTGCTGAAGGCGGGCGCGACCTCGACGCTCGACATCATCGCCGGCATCAAGCAGAAGGTGATTGACGTCAAGGACCAGCTCCCCGACGCGCTGAAGATCGGCTTCATCGGCGACCAGTCGGTGTTCGTCCGCGGCGCGATTCAAGGCGTCGCGGTCGAGGGCGTGATCGCGGCGCTGCTGACCAGCGTCATGATTCTGCTGTTCCTCGGCAGCTGGCGTTCGACCATCATCATCGCGGTCTCGATCCCGCTCTCGGTGCTGGGCGCCATCATCATGCTGTCGGCGATCGGCGAGACGCTGAACATCATGACGCTTGGCGGCCTCGCGCTCGCGGTCGGCATCCTCGTCGACGACGCCACCGTGACCATCGAGAACATCAACTACCATTTGGAGCAGGGCAAGCCGGTCGAGCAGTCGATCCTCGACGGCGCCAACCAGATCGTGACGCCGGCCTTCGTGTCGCTGCTCTGCATCTGCATCGTGTTCGTCCCGATGTTCTTCCTCAGCGGCGTCGCGCGCTTCCTGTTCGTGCCGATGGCGGAAGCCGTTATGTTCGCGATGATCTGGTCGTTCATCCTGTCGCGCACGCTGGTGCCGACCATGGCGAACTATCTGTTGCAGCCGCATGTCCACCACGAGGGCGCCCCGCCGAAATCGCGCAATCCGCTGGTCTGGTTCCAGCGCGGCTTCGAGGCGCGGTTCGAGCGCATCCGCGGCGGCTACCATGATTTCCTCGGCCTTGCGCTGGCCCACCGTGCGGTGTTCGTGATCGGCTTCCTCTGCGTGGTCGGCGCGTCCTTCGCGCTGGTGCCGTTCCTGGGGCGCAACTTCTTTCCCGCGGTCGATGCCGGCAACATCCTGATGCATGTCCGCACCCAGGTCGGCACCCGCGTCGAGGAGACCGCCAACCAGCTCGCCGACGTGCAGAAGGCGGTGCGCAAGCTGATCCCGGGCGAGATCGAGACCATGACCGACAACATCGGCATGCCGATCTCCGGCATCAACATGACCTACAACAACACCGGCGTGATCGGCCCGCAGGACGGCGACATCCAGATCAAGCTGAAGGAGGGCCACAAGCCGACCGAAGAGCATGTGCGCGTGCTGCGCGAGCAATTGCCGCGGTTGTTCCCCGGCGTCAGCTTCGCCTTCTTGCCGGCCGACATCGTCAGCCAGATCCTGAATTTCGGCGCGCCGGCGCCGATCGACCTGCAGATTCGCGGCGCCAATCTCGCCGCCAACTTCGCTTACGCCAACTCCCTGCTGGCAAAGGTCCGCAGGATCCCGGGCGTGGCCGACGCGCGGATCCAGCAATCGCCGAACGCGCCGACCTTCAACATCGACGTCGATCGCACCCGCGCGCAATATGTCGGCCTGACCGAGCGCGACGTCACCAACAGCCTCGTGGTCAATCTCGCGGGATCCTCGCAGGTCGCGCCGACCTATTACCTCAATCCCGACAACGGCGTGTCCTATTCGATCGTGATGCAGACGCCGCAATACCAGATCGACTCGCTCAGCGCGCTGCAGACGCTGCCGATCACAGCCGCGGGCAATGCGCAGTCGCCGATCCTCGGCGGCATCGCCGACATCAGGCGCTCGGCCTCGAGCGCGGTGGTCTCGCAATACGATATCCAGTCGATGGTGCAGATCTTTGCGACCACCTCGGGCCGCGACCTCGGCGCAGTCGCCGCCGACATCCGCCAGGTGATCGCGGATACGGCCAAAGAGGTGCCGAAAGGCTCCTCAGTGGTGCTGCTCGGACAGGTGCAGACCATGAACAGCGCCTTCACCGGCCTGTTGTTCGGGCTGCTCGGTGCTGTCGTGCTGATCTATTTCCTGATCGTGGTGAACTTCCAGTCCTGGTCCGATCCTTTCGTGATCATCACGGCGTTGCCGGCTGCGCTCGCCGGCATCGTCTGGATGCTGTTCACGACCGGGACCACGCTGTCGGTCCCCGCGCTGACGGGCGCCATCATGTGCATGGGCGTTGCCACCGCCAACAGCGTGCTCGTGATTTCGTTTGCGCGCGAGCGCTACGAGGCGCTCGGCGATCCCATTGCCGCCGCGCTCGAGGCCGGCTTCGTGCGGTTCCGCCCGGTGCTGATGACCGCGCTCGCCATGATCATCGGAATGGCGCCGATGGCGCTGGGGCTGGGCGAGGGCGGCGAGCAGAATGCGCCGCTTGGCCGCGCGGTGATCGGCGGCCTGATCTTTGCGACCTTCGCCACGCTGATGTTTGTTCCCGTGGTGTTCAGTATGGTACACAAGAAACAAGGCGCCAAAGTCGCCGCCCCTTTGGAGACCTCGCATGTCGCCCACTGAATCCGGCTCCCCGGTGTCGCGCCGGAAACTGGGCATCTTCGGCGTGGTGGCGCTGATCGCGGCTGGCCTCGTCGTCGGCACGGGCATCCGTGCCCGCGAGGAGCAGGGCTCCAAGCTGAGGGAATGGACCGATGACCAGGCCATTCCGAGCGTGGCGGTGATACAGCCGAGCGCCAAGGCGCAGAGCGCCACCATCGACCTGCCGGGCCGGCTGGAAGCCTATTACCGCGCGCCGATCTTCGCCCGCGTGTCGGGTTATCTGAAGAGCTGGAGCGCCGACATCGGCGCCCGCGTCAAGGCGGGGCAGGTGATCGCCGAGATCGAGGCGCCCGACCTCGATCAGCAGCTCTTGCAAGCCAGAGCTGACCTCGCCAGCCAGCAGGCCAGCGCGAGGCTGTCGGAGGCAACGCTGAACCGGCGCAAGACGCTGGTCGCCTCCAACTTCGTCTCGGCGCAGGAGATCGACGAGCGCACTGCCGACCTCTCCAACAAGAACGCCGCCGTCAATTCGGGCAAGGCCAATGTCGAACGGCTGGAGGCGCTGGCCGGCTACAAGAAGATCGCCGCGCCGTTCGACGGCATCGTCACCGCGCGCGACACCGACGTCGGCGCCCTGATCAATGCCGGCGGCGGCTCCGGTCCGGCGATGTTCGTGGTCTCGGACATCACCAAGCTGCGCGTCTACGTCAACGTCCCCCAGAATTACGTGCCGGCGATCAAGATCGGCGCCAAGGCGACCATCACGCTGCCGGAATATCCGAACCGGAATTTCCAGGCGACCGTGGAAGCCTCCTCGCAGGCCGTCGACGTCGCCTCCGGCACGACGCGCATGCAGCTCGGGCTCGACAATTCGAGCGGAGAGCTGATGCCCGGCGGCTATGCCAGCGTGAAGCTCAACCTGCAGCGCGACTCCGCGCCTCTCAGCATCCCCGCCAGCGCCCTGATATTCAACGGGAGCGGCTTGCGCGTTGCCACCGTCGGCGCGGACGACAAGGTGCTGTTCAAGCCCGTGACCATCGCCCGCGACCTCGGCCGCGAGATCGAGCTCGCCTCGGGCATCGCGGCAGATGACCGCGTCATCACGGCCCCGCCGGACGGCCTCTCCGACGGCGATCCGGTGCGCGTGGTCGGCGCCAGGGGCAAGCCGGCGACGGCGTCGGAGAAGCAGGCGCCGAAGGGGTAGGGCAGTCTCGTTCCCCGGACGCAGCGCAGCACGCAGTGGTGCGCTGCAGAGCTGGGGCCCGTCTCTTCGCGCCGTAGCATGTCGCTTTCTAGGTCCCGGCTCTGCGGAGCGGCCCTTCGCGCTGCACCCTGTCCGGGACACGAGAACAAGCTATGCCACGCGCCACTCGGGCACACCATCCGCGGCCATCGTGATCTCGCCCAGCGATCCCACCGGCGTCCGGTCCATATCGAGCAGATGCGCCAGCGTCGCTTCATCGCTCGCCGGTATCCGCGCCAATGTGCGCCGGTCGTCCGCCGTCCGCAGCATCACCACGCCATGCTCGACATTGCCGCCGCGGCCGTAGAGCACCGTAAAGCTCTCGACCCTGCCCTTGCCCGAGGCCTCGCTAGCGAACTCCGGCACCGCGCGCTTGTTGCGGTCGGCTTCGGCTTGCACGCCGGTCTCCTGCGCCAGCGCCTCGCGCGGCGGCGCCTTCGCCACCACCAGCGCGTGATGTTTGGTGACGAAGCCGCCCTGGCCATAGAGCAGGCCGAGCCTGCCGCCGTCGCGCAGGCGCCGCACCATCGCGCAGGCCGCATGCGTCATGTAGGTATTGAGCGGTGCGCCGAAGAAGGTGAGGCCGCCGGTCACGGTCGGCTGCACGTCGGCACCAAGGCCGAGCGTGCGCCGTGCCATCTTGGGTACGCAGGGGAAGCAGCTATAGAGCTCGATCGCGTCGAACTTTTTCCCGTCGCCGCCGGCGAGGTCCACCACCGCTTTGAGCACCGCGTTCTGCGGATGGCTCTCGTAGAACTGGTCGCGCAGCAGATAGTCGCGCGGCTCTTCCGCCGAGGCGCCGCCGAGCGGATAGACCAGTTTGTCCTCCGCGATGCCGAGCGCGCGCGCCTTGGCGAGGCTGGTGAGCATCAGTGCGCCGCCCATGTTGACGCTGGGATTGGCGACCATCAGCTTGTTGTAGGGCCACGCGATCAGGCGGTTGTCCGCGCTCGGCGTCGTGATCTCCTCCGGCGCATAGCGCCGCTTCAGCCACGCATTGGGATTTTGCGCGGCGGCCTCCGAATAGCGCGACCACAGCGTGCCCGATTCCGCCATCGCCTCGCGCGGCGTCTGGCCCCAATGCGCGGAGGAGGCGGCCTCGTAGAATGGATAGACCGTGACGGGCCGGAACACCCCTAGCTTCACCGCCAGCGGCTTCTGGAACGCCGCGCCGCGCTTGGGCTCCTCGACGTCATGGGCGAACGGCGTCCATGGCAGCTTTGCGCCGGCACGCTCCGCCTTGGTCGCGGTCGATTGCGCCTCGGCGCCGCAGATCGCCGCCACGCTGCATTCGCCGCGGGCGATGCGCTTGGCTGCCTCGTGGATGTAGCGGATCGGGCTCTCGCCGCCGACCGGGCCGTAATAGCAATGCGCTGGCGTAATGCCGAGCCGTTGCGCCAGCAGCTTTTCCGGATCGCGATAGCGCCAGCTCAGGAAGTTGACGACGTCGAGCGACTGCACCTCGCCGAGCAGCTTTGCGCCGGCATCCGCCTCGGCGCGCCGCAGCGCCTGTTCGAGCAGGTCGAGCGGCTCGAGGCCTTCGGTGATCTCCTTCGGGCGGTCGACGATCTCGCCGATGCCGACGATGACGGGGATGCGGTCGGGGGAAACAATCGTCATTTTTCTTGCTTCTTCACTCTCTCAGAAATCTCCGACCTCGTCCTGAGGAGCCCGCGAAGCAGGCGTCTCGAAGGACGGGCCGCGGGCTCTCATGGTTCGAGACGGCGCTTGCGCGCTTGCTCACCACGAGGGTCTATCATTCCGCCACCAGCGCATTCATGTGCTCGACGGCTTCGGCGAAATCTACCTTGAACTCCTGCACCACGGCACCCGCCGACTTCACGCTGTCGATCAGCCCGACGCCCTGGCCGACGAAATAGCTGACGAGATCGCGCGCCCTGGCGTTGCCGCTCGCGGCCGCTCGATCGATCGAATGAAACGCGTCGCGGCTGATGATGCTCTGCAGCGGCATCGGCAAGGCGCCCGGGCTGTCCGGCGCGCGGTCCCAGGCGTCGGTCCAGACCGAACGGAGCTGCCGCGCCGGCTTGCCGGTGCGTCCCTTGGAGCGCACGGCGTCGCGCGAGGATGCCGCGATCATCTTCTCGCGGAAGATCTCCGTGGTTTCGGCTTCCACCGTCGCAAGCCACACTGAGCCGGTCCAGGCGCCGGCCGCGCCCATTGCCATGCAGGCCGCCATCTGCCGTCCGGTCATGATGCCGCCGGCCGCCAGCACCGGCACGTCGCGAATCGGCTTGATCGCCTTGATCACCTCCGGCACCAGCACCATGGTCGAGACCTCGCCGCAGTGGCCGCCGGCTTCGGTGCCCTGCACCACGAGGATGTCGACGCCGGCCGCGACCTGGCGCAGCGCGTGCTCCTTGGCGCCGACCAGCGCTGCGACCGGCACGCCGTGTTTCTTGCCCATCTCGATCATCGCCTTGGGCGGTACGCCGAGCGCGTTGGCGATGAGGCGGATCGGATGATTGAAGGAGACCTCGAGCAGCTGCAGCGCGGTTTTTCCGTCGAACGGCTGCGGCTGATCGGCTGCGACCTCCGTGCTCGCCAGTTCGATGTCGTATTTCTTCAGGAGCTCGCGCGTGTAGGCGCGGTGCTCTTGCGGCACGCGCGCTTCCAGGCTCTTCCAGGTGACGTCCTTCTCGCCCGCCGTCGAGATGTTCTCGGGGATCAGCACGTCGATGCCGTAGGGCTTGCCGTCGACGTGATCGTCGATCCACTTCAACTCGCGTTCGAGCGTATCGGGCGTGTGCACGGTCGCCCCCAGCACGCCGAAGCCGCCTGCGCGGCTGACGGCGGCGACGACGTCGCGGCAATGGCTAAAGGCCAGCAGCGGGAACTCGATTCCCAGCATGTCGCAGATCGGCGATTTCATGGCTCTCTCTCCCGGCGGCCTTCGCATTTTCGTTGTTTTCGCTGGCGAAGCAAAGTGACGCGAGCCAATCGATGACATGCCGGATTCGGCGAGGCATCTTGTGTGTAGGCGTCGCGCGCTTCCCTCACGCCGACCGCCCGTCATTTCGGGTTCGCCCTGCTGGCGCCCCGGAATGACGGGGAGGGCCGCCTGCCATGACAAAACGTGAAGTTGTCCCGGCCGGCAATGCGTTGCCGTGCCCTTGTCATCGGCCATTCCAGGGCTAATTAATGCAGGCGCATCTTTCCGCCGGAGCCCCCGCATGACCGACACCCCCGCCTACGTGCCGCCCAAAGTCTGGACCTGGAACAAGGAGAATGGCGGGCAGTTCGCCAGCATCAATCGCCCGATCGCCGGCCCCACCCATGACAAGGAGCTTCCGGTCGGCAAGCACCCGCTGCAGCTCTATTCGCTGGCCACCCCGAACGGGGTCAAGGTCACGGTGATGCTGGAGGAGCTGCTGGCCCTCGGCCACAAGGGCGCCGAATACGACGCCTGGCTGATCAAGATCGGCAATGGCGACCAGTTCGGCAGCGGCTTCGTCGCCATCAACCCGAACTCGAAAATCCCGGCGCTGATGGACCGCTCGGGCCGGGAGCCGATCCGGGTGTTCGAATCCGGCTCGATCCTGTTCTACCTCGCCGAGAAGTTCGGCGCCTTCCTGCCGAAGGACGTCAAGGCCCGCACCGAGGCGATGTCCTGGCTGTTCTGGCAGATGGGCAGCGCGCCCTATCTCGGCGGCGGCTTCGGCCATTTCTACGCCTACGCGCCGACCAAGATCGAATACGCCATCGACCGCTTTGCGATGGAGACCAAACGCCAGCTCGACGTGCTCGACCGGCGCCTTGCCGACAACGAATATCTCGCGGGCAAGGCGTACACGATCGCCGACATGGCGGTCTGGCCGTGGTACGGCGCTCTCGCCAAGGGGCTGGTCTATGGCGCCGGCGAGTTTTTGTCGGTGCAGGACTACAAGAACGTGCAGCGCTGGACCGACCAGATCGCGCAGCGCCCCGCCGTGAAGCGCGGCCGCATGGTCAACCGCGTCTCCGGCGATCCCGCCAGCCAGCTGCACGAACGCCACGACGCCAGCGATTTCGAGACCAAGACGCAGGACAAGATCGAGCCTGCGACGTAGGTGCGTAGGGCGGATTAGCCGAAGGCGTAATCCGCCACTCTTCGTCACGTAGGCGTTCGGCGGATTACGCTCTCGGACTGCGCTTTGCGCAGCCGGGAGCTAATCCGCCCTACGCGATCAATCCGGCAAAATTCCCCCGGAGCCGCCAAGATCCGCGGGCAGGTCGGCATATTTCGGCAGGCCATCCCTAACCGAGACCATCTTGCTCGCGTAGTTCGCGTGCAGGGTCGGCTGGTGTCGGTATCCCTTCAGCAGATTGGCGTAGACGTCGATCAGCCGCATCCGCGGATGCTCGGTCATGACGTGGCCGCCGCAGCGCTTGCAGAACTTTCGATAGGAATGCTCGGTCTTGTTGAACGTCCCGAGCTCTGCCTCGCCCTTAATGATGCGCACAGCGTCCGACTTCCACAGGCTGAAGGCGTTGATCGGCGCCGCCGACCAGGCTTGGCAATCGGCGCAATGGCAATAGCCAGCAAACATCGGTTTGCCGGTGACCGCGACCTCGACCGCGCCACAGAAACAGCCGGCGCGATAGCTCGCCTGTGGCTCGGCATGCGTGTTCCTTCCCTCGGCGAGGAGATCGTTGTATTCAGGACTCTTCCGCATGAAATTGCGAATGAAATCGCACTCGACCAAGAGCTTGCGGCCCTGCGCCCGCACCGCATCCAGCGTGGCGCGGCCGAGCTTCGAGCCGATGCCGCGGCCGCCGAGCTCCGGCGGCACCTCGGTGTGCACCAGCGTGATCGCGCCGTCGGTCTTGCGGTAGGTGACGAAGGCGATCGGCCCGTCGACGTCGAGCTCGAACCGCTCGCGTTCTTCATTGTCGCGAAAGGCTTCCGGCATCGTTTCGCTCCTGGGTTCGACTATTTGGTCTTTGCGCCTTCCGCCGCCGGAAACACCACGCGGTCGTCGGTGCGGCAATAGCGGTCGGCGAACATGCGGCCGATCGGGTGATAGCGGTCCATGTGCACCCGCATCGTCTCGTCATCCCACAGCTCGTCGCGAATGTGGAAGTGGAGACCTTCGCCCATGATCAGTTTGCGATCGTCGTTGACGTCGATCAGCTTCCAGAGCTTGCACTCCATCGCCCAGGGCGTGTCGGCGAGCCGCGGCACCGCGATTGTCGTCGAGGGCGCAAGCTTGAGGCCGAGATAATCTGGCTCACCGACCTCAGGCGGAAAGTCGCCGCTGCTCTCGTGCATCGCTCGCGCCAGCGGCTCATCAGCGATATTGACCACGAATTCGCCGGTGCGCTGGATGTTGAGGAAGGTGTCCTTGTCCTCACCACCAGGCTTGCGGTTGGCCGCGAACATGCAGAGCGGCGGATCCTCGCAGAAGGCGTTGAAGAAGCTGAATGGCGCTGCGTTGACGACGCCGGTCGGCCCCAGCGTCGTGACCCACGCGATCGGCCGCGGCAGGATGAAGGACGTCAGCACCTTGTAGCGCTCGCGCGGCGTCAGCTCGCTGGCGGCGTAGTCCATAGTGGCTCCTGGGCAAGTCGTCATTGCCGGGCTTGACCCGGCAATCAGTCAATCCTGAAGACATGCTCCTCACGATGGATGCGCGGGTCAAGCCCGCGCATGAGGAGTTGGGATCACGCCATGCTCAGCTCGTGGCGCCCGACCACCATCCAGTGCACCTCGTCCGGACCATCCGCAAAGCGCAGGTGACGCACGTCCTGGTACATCTCGGCGAGGGGAGTCCAGTGCGAGATGCCGGTGGCGCCGTGCATCTGGATGGCCTGGTCGATGATCTTGCAGGCGCGCTCCGGCACCATGGCCTTGACCATGGAGACCCAGACGCGGGCCTCCTTGTTGCCGAGCACGTCCATCGCCTTGGCGGCCTTCAGCACCATCAGTCGCATCGCCTCGATCTCGCAGCGCGCCTGCGCGATGATTTGCATGTTGCCGCCGAGATGGGCGATCTTCTTGCCGAAGGCTTCGCGGGTGAGGCCACGCTGCACCATCAGGTCGAGCGCCTTCTCGGCCTTGCCGATGGTGCGCATGCAGTGATGGATGCGGCCGGGGCCGAGGCGGAGCTGCGAGATTTCGAAGCCGCGGCCTTCGCCGAGCAGCATGTTCTCCTTGGGCACGCGCACATTGTTGAAGCGCATGTGCATGTGGCCGCGCGGCGCATGGTCCTGGCCGAACACGTACATGGGCCCGAGCACCTCGACGCCGGGCGTGTCGCGCGGCACCAGGATCTGCGACTGCTGCTTGCTCGGCGCCGCATCCGGGTTGGTCTTCACCATCACGATGAGGATCTTGCAGCGGGGATCGCCGACGCCGGAGATGTAGTACTTCTCGCCGTTGATGACCCATTCGTCACCGACCAGTTTTGCGGTCGTCGAGATGTTCTTGGCGTCGGAGGAGGCGACGTTCGGCTCGGTCATGACATAGGCCGAGCGGATCTCGCCGTTGAGCAGCGGCTTCAGCCACTTCTCTTTCTGCTCCTTGGTGCCGACGCGCTCCAGCACCTCCATGTTGCCGGTGTCGGGGGCCGAGCAGTTCATGCTCTCCGACGCCAGCGGGCTCTTGCCGAGCTCGGAGGCGATATAGGCGTAGTCGAGGTTCTTCAGGCCCTGGCCGGTCTCGTCGTCGGGCAGGAAGAAGTTCCAGAGGCCTTCCTGCTTGGCCTTGTTCTTGGCCTTCTCCAGCACCTCGAGCTGCTTCGGCGTAAAACTCCAGCGGTCTTCCTTGCCTTCGCCGGCCTTGGCGAACTCGATCGACATCGGCTCGACCGTGTCGCGGATGAACTTCTTGACGTGATCGTAGAGCGGCCGGACCTGGTCCGACATCCGGAGGTCGTTGAGCTCGTCGCCGGGATTGAGGGTGTAGTTGGTGGTGCGGGGAATATAGGTGTGTTTTGTCATTGTTCCTCCCGGGGACGCTGAGATCGTTCTGGCGGCAGAATAGTGCCAGCGCGGCCAAAGTGCGAGCGCGCATTTTTCACGCGGAGCCATGCCACGCGATGGAATTTGGCGAGCTCGTTTGAAATGTTGTTTGAATGGGGTGGAGAGGCGGCAGGTCCGCGCCTTACACGCCGCTGTCATCGCCCGGTGAAAACCGGGCGATCCAGTATTCCAGAGAGAGCGACGATTGGATCGAGATGTCGCGGCGTATTGGAATCCCCGCCTTCGCGGGGAATGACACCCAGCGTGAGGTTTAGTTCGGTAGCCGATGCATCGCGCAGATCTTGTTGCCGTCGAGATCGCGCAAATAGGCGAGATAGAGCTTGCCGCCGGGGCCCTGGCGGATGCCGGGCGGATCCTCGATCGATTTTGCGCCGGCGGCAACGCCCGCCGCATGCCAGGCATCGACCTGCTCCGGCGAATTGGCGGCAAAGCCGATCGTGCCGCCGTTCGCGCAGGTCGCGGGCTCGCCGTTGATCGGCTTCGACACCGAGAACACGCCGGTCTTGGTGATGTAGAAGATGCGGTGGCCGTCGACCCTGGCGGGCCGGACCTCGAGCGTGCTCAGCAAATTGTCGTAGAACGTCTTGGCCTTGTCGAGATCGTTGGTGCCGATCATGATGTGCGAGAACATTTGCCCATTCCCTCAGTATTGTAGCCCGGATGGAGCGAAGCGAAATCCGGGTCTTGTTTGCTTGTGCGGTCCCGGATTGCGCTTCGCTCCATCCGGGCTATAAAATCAAAATGCCGTATAGCCGCCGTCAATCACGAAAGTATCCGCGGTGTGGTACGACGAGGCCTTGCTCATCAGATAGACCGCGATGCCGCCGAAATCGGATGGCTCGCCGAAGCGCCGCACCGGAATCCGCGGCATCACGTTGGCGACGAATTTCTCGTTCGCCATGATGCCTGCGGTCATGTCGCTCTTGATCCAGCCTGGCAGGATCGCGTTCGCGGTGACGCCGTGGCGGGCGAGCTCGACGCCGAGCGCGCGCACCAGCGCGTTGATCGCGGCCTTGGTCGCGGCATAATGCTCGTTGCGCGCGGTGCCGAAGATCGAGGCGAGGCTCGAGGTCGCAACCAGTCGGCCGAAGGGGTCGCCGGCATTGGCGCGCTCGGTCATGTGCCGCGCGGCAGCCTGGAAGGCATGGAACACGCCGTCGAGATTGGTGGCAAACATCGTGCGCCATTCCTCCTCGGTGCGCTCGATGAAGGAGCGCCGGCCGCCGCCGCCGATGCCGGCATTGGCGAAGCAGCCGTCGACCCGGCCGAAAGTGTCGAGCGTCGCCTTCATCGCGGCGTTGACCGAGGCCGGATCGGTGACGTCGCAGACGCGGCTGTCGACCTTGCCGGAGAGCCCCGACAGGCTCGCGGCGGCGGCCTTGTTCTTCTCGGCATTGCGGCCCCAGATCGAGACGTTGCAGCCCTGGCCCGCGAGCGCCTGCGCGATGCCGAGCCCGATGCCGCCATTGCCGCCGGTGATCACGGCGACGCGGCCGGTGAGGTCGAAAAGGTTCATGGCGCGTTTCCCGTTTTTTGGCACAGACGCGCATCAGCCGCTGCGCGCAAGATTGCTTGCTATGCTCTGATCACCATGGACAAGACCGCGTCAAAAATCAAATATGCGCCCCGGCAAAACGAATTCCGGTCTGCGAAACTGGCGCAGGCCGCAACTCACGAGGAAACCATGCAGTTCAAACACGTCACGCTCGATTTCGATGGTTCGGTCGCTATCCTCAGGCTCGACCATCAGGAGGTGATGAACGCGGTCTCCGTGGACATGCTGGGCGGTCTTTCCGAAGCGCTCGATACGATCGAGGAGAAGAAGGACGAGGTGCGCTGCGTGGTGCTGACTGGCGCGGGCCGCGCCTTCTGCACCGGCGCCAATCTGCAAGGCCGCAACAACCAGTCGAAGAAGACCAAGGCCGGCCTGACGCTGGAGACCGGTTTCCATCCCTTCCTCCGCCGTATCCGCAATCTGCACTGTCCCATCATCACCGCAGTTAACGGCCCGGCCGCCGGCGCCGGCATGAGCTTCGCGCTGCTCGGCGACATGATCTTGTGCGCGCGCTCGTCCTATTTCCTGCAAGCCTTCCGCCGCATCGGCCTCGTGCCGGATTGCGGCTCGACCTGGCTGTTGCCGCGGCTGGTCGGCCGCGCGCGCTCCATCGAATTGTCGCTGATGGGCGAGCGGCTGCCGGCCGAGAAGGCGCTGGAATGGGGCCTCGTCAACCGCGTCTATGACGACGGCGTGCTGATGGAGGAGGCGATGAAGCTCGCGCGCGACCTCGCCAGCGGTCCGACGGTGGCGCTGTCGCTGATCCGCAAGCTCTACTGGGACAGCCCGGAAAATTCCTTTGAGGATCAGCTCAATCTCGAATTCCAATGCCAGCTTCGTGCGGGCGACACCCAGGATTTCCGCGAGGGCGTCGGCGCATTCCTGGAGAAGCGGCCCGCCAAATTCAACGGCAGATGATCAAAGGCAAATGATCGAGGCGGAGCTTTCCCGCAGCGTCCAGCGCTGGTGCAAGGGCGCGACCGGCGTCATCGGCGCGGCCAAATTGTCGGGCGGCGCCAGCCAGGAAACCTGGCGCTTCGACATCACGCACCCTGATGGGCCGATCGGCGCGATCCTGCGCCGCTCGCCGAAAGGCTACGGCGCTGCGCCGACGCGCGCGGCGGGTCTTGGGGCTGAAGCGCAGCTGATGCAGCTCGCTTATGAGGCCGGTGTGCCGTCGCCGCGCGTGATGCATGTGCTCGTGCCGGAGGACGATCTTGGAACCGGCTTCATCATGCAGCGCGTCGAAGGCGAGACCATCGCGCGCAAGATTCTGCGCGACGATGAGTTCGCGGCGGCGCGGCCGCATCTGGCGCGCCAGATCGGCGGCATTCTCGCCGGCCTGCATCGGCTGCCGCAGGACAAGCTGCCAAAACTGCGCAGCAGGTCGGCGACGCAGGAGATTTCCGAGTTCGAGCGTGACTATCGCAGCCTGAACTGGCCCAAGCCCGTGTTCGAGCTGGCGCTGCGCTGGCTGCGCGACCACGATCCTGGCCCCTCGGGCGAGACGACCTTGGTGCACGGCGATTTCCGCAACGGCAATCTCATCATCGGTGCCGACGGCGTGCGCGCCGTGCTCGATTGGGAGCTCGCCCATCTCGGCGATCCCATGGAAGATCTCGGCTGGGTCTGCGTCAATTCGTGGCGCTTCGGCGAGATCGACAAGCCTGTCGGCGGTTTTGGCTCGCGTGAGGAGCTGTTTGCGGGTTATGAAGCCGCGGGCCGCAAGGTCGATCCCACGCGCGTCGAATTCTGGGAAGTCATGGGCACGCTGCGCTGGGGCATCATGTGCGGCGGCATGATGCAGCGCTTCCGCGAGGGCCCCGACCATTCGATGGAGCGCGCCATGATCGGCCGCCGCGCCAGCGAGACCGAGATCGATCTGTTGCGGCTGCTAGCGCCGCGCGGGAGCTGAGCCATGCAGGACGAGCCGACCCCGATCGAGCTGACCAAATCGGTCGCCGATTTCCTCCGGAGCGACATCACCCCGCTGATCTCCGGCCACCAGGCCTTCAAGCTCCGCGTCGCCATCAACATCCTCGACCTCGTGACAAGGCAATTGACGCGGGAAGAGGGGAGCGATGCGGCGGAGGTGGAGCGGCTGCGCGCGCTGCTCGGAATCGACGGATCAGTGACCGATCTCAACCGTGCGCTCGCGGATCGCATCGCCAAAGGCGAGATCGACCTCGCAACGCCAGGCCTCGCCGAGCATCTGTGGGCGACCACGATGGACAAGCTCGCCGTCGATCAGCCGAACTACGCGTCCTACAAGCGGGAACTGGGGCGGGGCGGATAAACGACGTTCCATCCGCCGTCATTCCGCGGCGTCGCACAGCGACGAACCCGGGATCCATTCATCGGCTCGCTTTGGCGCTCGATGGATTCCGGGCTCGCGCCTGTCGGCGCGCCACGGAATGACGAGCGGCGAGAAGCCCGATCACTTCCCCACCCATTTCGGCGGCCGCTTCTCCGAGAACGCCTTCGGGCCCTCGATGTAATCCTGCGAGGCCACCATCGCCTGCACCGCCGGGTACTCGCGCTGCTCCGCGATCGCCTGCTCCAGCGAGACGCCAAGTCCCTTCTGGATCGCCTGCTTGGAAGCCCGGATCGACATCGGCGAGTTCTTGGCGATCGTCTCGGCCCAGCGCAGCGCGGCGGTGAGCGCTTCGCCCTGCGGCACCACTTCGTTGACGAAGCCGAGCTCGAGGCCTTCCTTGGCGCTGACATGGCGCGCGGTGAGGATCATGCCCATGGCGCGCTTGAGGCCGATCTGCCGCGGCAGGCGATGCAGGCCGCCGGCGAGCGCGGCGAGGCCGACGCGCGGCTCGGGCAGGGCGAAGGTCGCGTTCTCCGAGGCGATGATGAGGTCGCAGGCGAGCGCGATCTCGAAGCCGCCGCCCATCGCGACGCCGTTCACCGCCGCGATAACAGGCTTGTCGCAGTCGAAGCGCGCGGTGAGGCCGGCAAAGCCGCCCTTGTCCCAGCCGCGCTTGCCGCCCGCCGCCTGCCACTTCAGGTCGTTGCCTGCGCAGAACGCCTTGTCGCCGCTGCCTGTGACGATCGCGATCCATTGCTCGGGATCTCCGGAGAAATCGTCAAACACCTTCTGCAGCTCGAAATGCGCATCGGTGTGCAGGGCGTTGTAGACCTCCGGCCGCGACAGCGTCACGATCGTGATCGGCCCCTTGCGTTCCACCTTGGAAAATTTCAGCTCCATCGCGCGCTCCCGGATTTTCTTTCGAAGGAATATTGGCGCCATACTACCGCGCGCCCACGCTCAAGCACCATCGAATTGCGTGGGTGCGCCTTGCGCATCCGGCACGCCTCGCATTGCTTGACTCGGCCGCGCTCTTCTCACCTTAATCGTGCGAAGCAAAAGCGCGCCTAGCGCCTTAACGCAAAACGATAAAATCAATCCGGGAGAGAACCTGTGGATTTTTCATTGCCAGCCGATCTCGTCGCCTATCTCGGAGAGCTCGACCGTTTCATCGCACGCGAGATCAAGCCGCTGGAAGAGGCCGATGACAACATCCGCTTCTTCGATCATCGCCGCGAATGGGCGCGCACCGATTTCGAGAACGGCGGCCTGCCGCGCCACGAATGGGAGGCGCTGCTGCGCAAGGCCAAGGACCTCGCGGATGCCGCGGGTCATCTGCGCTTTCCGGTGCCGAAGCAATATGGCGGCAAGGATGGCTCCAACCTCTGGATGGCCGTGATCCGCGAGCACTTCGCCGCAAAAGGCCTCGGCCTGCACAACGATCTCCAGAACGAGCACTCCGTCGTCGGCAATTTCCCCGTCGTCACCATGCTCGACCGCTACGGTCGCGACGACCAGAAGGCGATGATCGACGGCTCGATCAAGGGCAAGTATCGCATCACGTTCGGCCTCACCGAGCCGCATCACGGCTCGGACGCCACCCACATGGAGACGCGCGCGGTGCCCGCGACCCGCGACAACGTCAAGGGCTGGATCATCAACGGCGAGAAGATGTGGACCACCGGCATGCATGTTGCCACGCATTGCGCGCTGTTCGCGCGTACCAGTGGCAATGACGGCGACGCGCGCGGCATCACGTGCTTCCTGGTGCCGGCCAAGAGCCATGGCGTCAAGGTCGAGGAATACATGTGGACCTTCAACATGCCGACCGATCATCCGCGCGTCAGTTTTACGGATGTGTTCGTCCCTGAAGATGCACTGTTCGGCGAGGTCGGCCGCGGCCTGTCGCTGGCGCAGTGCTTCGTGCACCAGAACCGCATCCGGCAGGCCGCAAGCTCGCTCGGCGCTGCCGTCTACTGCATCAACGAGAGCGTCAAATACGCGCGCGAGCGCAAGCCGTTCGGCAGGGCGCTCGCCGAGAACCAGGCGATCCAGTTCCCGCTGGTGGAGCTTGCGACGCAGGCCGAGATGCTGCGCCTTCTGATCCGCAAGACCGCCTGGGAGATGGACCAGCTCACCGAGGAGCAGATCGAGCGCACGCTCTCCGACCGCGTCTCGATGTGCAACTACTGGGCAAACCGCCTCTGCTGCGAATCCGCCGACCGCGCCATGCAGGTCCATGGCGGCATGGGCTATTCACGCCACAAGGCGTTCGAGCACATCTACCGCCACCATCGCCGCTACCGCATCACCGAGGGCAGCGAGGAGATCCAGATGCGGAAAGTCGCGGGGTTCTTGTTCGGCTATATGGGGCCGGGGAAGCATTGAGGCTTGCACCGCTCTCGTAGGGTGGATTAGCCGCAGGCTTAATCCACCACTTCCGTCGCCCCGGAAAATAAAGAGGTGGGTTACGCCTGCGGCTAACCCACCCTACGGCATCTCGTCCTAATTCACCCTTCGATCCTTCCCCGCCCAGTGCGGTTCGCGCAGTTGCCGCCGCAAAATCTTTCCCGACGGGTTCCGCGGCAGCGCCGGCAGGAACTCCACGCTCTTCGGCGTCTTGAAGCCGGCGATGCGCGTCCGGGTGAAATTGATGATGTCGGTGGCGGTCGCCTCCTTGCCCGGCTTCATCACCACGACGGCCTTCACCGCTTCGCCCCATTTGTCGTCGGGCACGCCGATCACGGCGGCCTCCGCGACGTCAGGATGATCGCACAGCGCGCTCTCGACCTCGGCGGGATAGATGTTCTCGCCGCCGGAGATGATCATGTCCTTGATGCGGTCGTGGATATAGAGATAGCCGTCCTCGTCCATGTAGCCGGCATCGCCGGTGCGCAGCCAGCCGTCGCTGAGCAATGTCGAAGCGGTCGCCTCCGGCAGGTTCCAGTAGCCCGCCATGTTCGAGCCCGACCGCGTCGCGATCTCGCCGACTTCGCGCGGCGGCAGCGGCTTGCCGTCGGCGTCCAGGATCGCGATCTCGACGCCCGGCAGCGCCTTGCCGGCCGAACGCATCCGCTCCAGCCCCTCGACGTGATCTTCAGGCGGCAGCGCGACGATGGTGCCGGTGGTCTCCGTCATCCCGTACAGCTGCACGAAGCCGCATTTGAAGACCTCGATGCACTCCTTCAGCAGCGCCGCCGGGATCGGCGAGGCGCCATACAGCATGTATTTCAATCGTGAAAAGTCCACCGTCTTGGCGCGCGGCTGCCGCACCACGAATTGCATCGCCGCCGGCACCATGAACAGCTTTGTGATGCCGCTGTGCTCGAAGAAGTCCAGCACCTTGGTCGGATCGAACTCGCGCGCGATCACGCCGCGGGCGCCGTGATAGAGGCCCATCACGCCCCAGCCGGAGCCGCCGATGTGGAACACCGGCATCGCGACCAGCGAGACGTCGTCGTTCGACCACCGGTTCCACTCCGGCTTGTCCTCGGCATTGCCTGACTGCACCAGGTTGAGGAAGTTGGCGTGCGAGAGCATCGCGCCCTTCGGCTTGCCCGTGGTGCCCGAAGTGTAGAGCTGGATCGCGATGTCCTTGGTGTCGATCGCCACCTTCGGATCGTCGCCGCCCTGCGCATCGCGCCAGGCCGTAAAATCCTGCCATTCCGGCACACCGCCTTCCGTGGTGATGACAGTGCGCACGCCCGGGATCTGATCCCTGATCTGATGGACCTGCGTGATGAATTCCGGCCCGACGAACAGCACCGGCGCCTTGCAGTCTTCGACGATGAAGGCGACCTCGGGCCCGGCGAGGCGCCAGTTCACCGGCGCCATCACGACGCCGGCCTTCATCGCGCCCATCAGCAGCTCGAAATAGATGTCGCTGTTCTTGCCTAGATAGGCGATGCGGTCGCCATGTCTGACGCCCATCGCGATCAATGCGTTGGCGACCTTGTTGGTCCTGACGTCGAACTCGGCGAAGCTGGTGAGGCGGCCCTCGAACTCGTAGGCGATGGCATCGCCGCGGCTCCCGGCGCGCTCGCGCACGATGTCGGCGAGAGTTGCCAATTTCTGTGTGGACATGTTTCTCCCGTGGCGTCTTGTTTTTGTGCGGGGGAGTGTGAAGTCAATCGCGGAGGAAGACAAGACGGAGGGGGATGCCGCAGTTTCGTGTCCCGGACGCTGCGCACCACAGAGTGATGCGCTGCGCTGCGTCCGGGGCACGAGAGAGCACTATCCCCGCTTCGCCCGGTCCTTCTCGTTCTGCGCCATGATGCTCTCGCGCGCGGTCTTCCAGTCGTCGTCGCTCCAGTCGCGGAGCTGGTAGAAATTGCCGCCCATCGCGAGCGCCTGCGCGCCGTCCATCGCGATGGTCTCGCCGCTGATCCAGTCGCAGCCGCCGGAGATCAGGAACACCGCGACGTTCTGCAGCTCCTCCATGGTGCCGACGCGGCCCATCGGGTTCATCGCCTTGGTGCGCGCGCCGGCTTCGTCGCCGGGCTTGATGCGCTTGCTCATGCCCTCGGTCGGAATTTCGCCGGGTGCGATGGTGTTGAGGCGGATGCCATAGCGGCCCCATTCGGCGGCGAGCGACATCGTCATGGCGTGGATCGCCGACTTGCTCATCGCCGACGGCACCACGTAAGGCGAGCCGTTGCGCACCCAGGTCGTGGTGATCGAGACGACGTTGCCGGGTTGCTTGGCCGCGATCCAGCGCTTGCCGACCGCCTGGGTCACGTAGAACGTGCCGTGCATGACGATGTTGGCGACGGCGTCGAAGCCGCGCGGCGACAGCTCCTCGGTGCGCGAGATGAAATTGCCGGCAGCGTTGTTGATGAGGTCGGTGAGGCCGCCGTCGCGGAAGATGGTCTCCACCATCTCCTCGACCGCGAGCGCGTTGCGGATGTCGACGCCGTGGCTGGTGACGCGGCCGCCATGGAGATCCATCAGCTCGGTCGCGGTCTCGTCGCACACGATCTTGCGCCGGCCGCAGATGTGCACTTCGGCGCCGAGCTGGAGGAAGCGCGCCGCCATCGACTTGCCGAGGCCCGTGCCGCCGCCGGTCACGAGGATGCGCCGTCCAGCCAGAAGATTTTCCTTGAACATGGCTGTTTCTCCCGTACGGATTGTCAGTTAATTGGTCGATTGACTAAATCCGGCCGCCAGCGTCCTGTAAAGCGGCACTGAACAAGAACAGGCAAGAACTAGGGGAGAATTCATCCATGGAAGAGCGCGTCTCGATCTCGATCTCGGAAGGCGTCGCCGACGTGCGCCTGGTGCGTGCGGACAAGATGAATGCGCTGGATCAGGCCATGTTCGAGGCGCTTGTCGCCGCCACAGACCGGCTTTCAAGGGACAAGAGCGTGCGCGCCGTCGTGCTTTCAGGCGAGGGCCGCGCCTTCTGCGCCGGGCTCGACATGGGGCGTTTTGCCGCCATGAAGGAGAAGGGCGGCAACGGAATTCCGGGTGGCGAAAATCGTGATCTCACCAAGCGCACGCATGGCCAGGCCAACTTCCCGCAGCAGGCGGTGTGGGGCTGGCGCCAGCTTCCGGTGCCCGTCATCGCAGCGGTGCATGGCGTCGCCTTCGGCGGCGGCTTCCAGCTCTCGCTCGGCGCCGACATGCGCTTCCTCTCGGCGGATGCGCGGATGTCGATCATGGAGATCAAATGGGGTCTCGTGCCCGATATGGCGGGCACGCCGATCCTGGCAAGCCTCGTGCGCGACGATATCCTGCGCGATCTCACTTACACCGGCCGCATCTTCTCGGCGCAGGAAGCGATGACCTACGGCCTCGCCACCCGCATCTGCGACGACCCGCGCGCGGCGGCGCTGGAGGTCGCGCGCGAGATCGCCGGCAAGAGCCCGGATGCGATCCGCGCCGCCAAGCGGCTGCTCAACAATCTCTCGGTCGACCCGGGTCCGGCGCTGCTCGCGGAATCCGTCGAGCAGCAGAAGCTGATCGGCAGCCCGAATCAGACCGAGGCGGTGCGCTCCAATCTGGAGAAGCGTGCGGCGAAGTATGCGGATTAGCCCCTCCTGTCATTCCGGGATGCGCCGAAGACCCGGAATCCATCGAGCCGCACGCTCTGTCGCCAAATGGATTCCGGGTTCGATGCTCGCATCGTCCCTAAATGACGATCTGACTGGTACCCATTTCTCAACCCGACGAAAGATCGGAAAACAACAATGAGCGAAACCTCCGACTTCCTCGGCATCGTCTCCGGCGACCGCCGCCGCACCCACACCGAAGTCGCAGCCCGTGCCGACCGCATCGCCTCCGGCCTCGCCAGGATCGGCGTCAAGCCAGGCGACTGCGTCTGCATGCTGATGCGCAACGACATCGCGTTCCTGGAGGCGGCCTATGCCGCGATGCGCCTCGGGGCCTATGGCGTGCCGATCAACTGGCACTTCAAGCCGGAGGAGATCAACTACATCCTTGGCGACACCGGCACGTCCGTGCTGATCGGGCATGCCGACATGCTGCACGCCCTGCGCGATGCCATCCCTGAGGGCGTCACGGTGCTCAGCGTGCCGACGCCGCCGGAGATCCTGTCCAATTACAAGATCGATCCGGGTCATCTGACGACGCCCGACTTCGCGATCGATTTCGAATCCTGGCTTGCGCAGCATCAGCCCTATGCCGGGCCAGTCGTGCCGCAGCCCATGAACATGATCTACACGTCCGGCACCACAGGTCACCCCAAAGGGGTCCGGCGCAACGCCCCGACGCCGGAGCAGCAGGCCGCCGGCGAGCGCATGCGCGCGATGATCTACGGGCTGAAGCCCGGCGCCCGCGCGCTGCTGCCGGGCCCGCTCTATCATTCCGCGCCGAACTCGTTCGGCATCCGCGCCGGCAAGCTCGGCGGCGCCTTGGTGCTGATGCCGCGCTTCGAAGCGGAAGAATTTCTCGAAGCGATCGAACGGTACAAGATCGACACCATCTTCATGGTGCCCACCATGTTCATCCGCCTGATGAAGCTGCCCGAGCAGGTACGCAAGAAGTACGACGTCTCCTCGCTGCGCCACGTCATCCATGCCGCAGCGCCCTGTCCGGCCGACGTCAAGCGCGCCATGATCGAATGGTGGGGACCGGTGATCTACGAGTTCTACGGCTCGACCGAATCCAGCGCCGTCACCTTCGCGACCTCGGAGGACGCGCTGAAGAAGCCCGGCACGGTGGGCAAGATCTCGCCCGGCGCCGAGCTGCGCTTCCTCGGTGAGGACGGCCGTGTGCTCGGCACTGGCGAGATCGGCGAGATCTATTCCCGCATGACCGAGCTTGCCGATTTCACCTACCACAACAAGCCGGAGAAGCGCACCGAGATCGACCGCGACGGCTTTATCACCTCGGGCGATGTCGGCTATATCGACGAGGACGGCTACGTCTTCATCTGCGACCGCAAGCGCGACATGGTGATCTCGGGCGGCGTCAACATCTACCCGGCCGAGATCGAGTCCGTGCTGCATGCCGTTCCCGGCGTGCATGATTGCGCCGTGTTCGGCATCCCCGATGCCGAGTTCGGCGAGGCGCTGATGGCCGTGGTGGAGCCGCAAGCCGGCGTCACGCTCGAGGCCGCCGGCGTTCGTGCCGCGCTGAAGGCGCATCTGGCCGACTACAAGGTGCCCAAGCACATCGAGATCCGCAGCGGCCTGCCGCGCGAGGATTCCGGAAAAATCTTCAAGCGCCGCCTGCGCGATCCCTATTGGGAGCAGGCGGGCCGGAAGATCTGACAGTCCGTTGCCCGGATGAGCGACAGCGATAGCCGGGCCGATATGAGAGTCGAGCCCCGGATGTCGCTTCGTTGATCCGGGTTACAGAACCGATCAGGGAAGGGACCTCCATGAACGACGCGGCAGCTGCGACCCACGAAGTCCTCTACGAGACCGCCGATCACATCGCGACCATCACGCTGAACGCGCCGGAACGCATGAACACCATCTCCGGGCCGATGCTGAACGATCTGGCGCGGCTGCTCACCGAAGCCAACGAGGACAAGGACGTCCGCGTCGTGATCCTCACCGGCAAGGGCAGGGCGTTCTGCGCCGGGCTCGATCTGCGCAAAGAGCGCGACGGCAACGGCCTCAGCGCCGCGTCGTCGCCAACCACGATCAACCTCCGCAACACGCCGCCGACAGTCCTGCAGGCGATGGACAAGCCGACCATCTGCGCCGTCAACGGCGGCGCGGCCGGCTATGGCATGGACACCGCGCTCGGCTGCGACATCCGCATCATGGCGGAGTCCTCGAAACTAGCCGCTGCCTTCGTCAAGCGCGGCGTGGTGCCGGAATCCGGCGGCACCTGGCTGCTGCCGCGCATGCTCGGCTGGGCCAAGGCGTCCGAACTCATCTTCACCGGCCGCACCCTCAGTGCCCGCGAATGCCTCGAATGGGGCCTCGCCAACGAGGTCGTACCGGACGCGGAGCTGATGACCCGTGCCACCGCGATCGCCCGGGAGATCGCCGCCAACGCGCCGCTTGCGGTGCAGGCCTCCAAGCGGATGATGCGGATGGGCCTCAACGAGACCTTCCACGACCACGTCCATCACGTCTATCTCCAGCTGCTGCCGCTGTTCAAAACCCAGGACATGGCCGAGGGCATGAAGGCGTTCATGGAAAAGCGGGAGCCGAAATTTGAAGGGCGGTAGCCCGGGTGAGCGCAGCGATACCCGGGACGGTGAGAGTTAGGTCCCGGATTTCGCTTCGTTCATCCGGGCTACCTTGCCGTCTTAGCAGAGACAGATTTCGATCCTATATAGAGGGCGTCATCGTCTAACGGATCATCCCATGACCCCCGTTTCCATCCTCCTCAACATCCTCTGGATCCTCATCGGCGGCGCCTGGATGGCGTTCGGCTGGTTGATCGCCGCGGTCATCATGGCCATCACCATCGTCGGCCTGCCCTGGGCGCGGGCGGCATTCAACATCGCCGTCTACACGCTGCTGCCGTTCGGCTCGCGCGCGGTCAACCGCTACGACGTCACCGGTATCGAGGATATCGGCACCGGCCCGCTCGGGGTGATCGGCAACATCATCTGGTTCGTGCTCGCCGGCTGGTGGCTCGCGCTCGGCCATCTCCTGACGGCGCTGGTGCTCGCAATCACCATCATCGGCATCCCCTTCGCCTGGGCTCACCTCAAGCTTGCCGGCATCGCGCTCTGGCCGATCGGCAAGGTGATCGTGCCGGCGTGAGGGAATCTCAGGATGGGGTGGGCAAAGCGAACCCCATCGACCCGTCCGCCGGTGACGAAGCGCGATGGGCGTCGCAGGGGCGCGACCCATCCTGCCCCCGCTGTCAGGTGCATGATGAGTTCTGTTGCAGTCCCTGGTTGATTTTGTATTCTCGTTCTCGCCAAGCTCGGGAGTGGGGAGCCAAATGCGCAGGCCGGGATGTCGTCGCTGTTGTTTCCAAACCGGGGAAGCTGCCGTGCGCGACGGCATGATCTCATGACCCTTCTTCGCCAATCCCTTCCGCTCATTATCCTCACTTTGACGGCTGGATCAGCAAGCGCCGCGACGCCGGCGGAGATCGTCCGTAAATGGGGATTGATTGGCAGATGGGCCATCGACTGCGCCGTACCGGTTCAGCGTGGCGCGAATAACGGCGTGGCCTATGAGATTACGAGGGAAGGCCGTCTCATCTACCGGCAGGATCCCGCTGACAGGGATCGCGGGTACGAGGTGGTGGAGGTGACGAGAGGCGAGAACAACATGCTCATCCTCCGCACAGAGTTTCCCAACTTTCAAAAGACGCGTGAGAATGGAATTGTCCTGCAGGCGGATGGGACGCTGCGCTCGATCTTTAACCGGGACGACGCCGGCAATTACACCGCACGCGACGGCCGCTTCGTCGCTTCCGGACGAGAGACTGCGGGCCTGCATCGCTGCGCGGGAGGCAATTAGCCGGCAGGAGGGGCGGGGCGCCAGCGAAACCCATCGTTCCGTCTTCCGAGGACGAAGCATGATGGGTTTCGCTACGCTCTACCCATCCTACGCGCTACGCAGCTTGGCCCTCAAATCTCCTTCCACCAGCGCCAGGTTGTCGCCATCGCCAGCAGGCCGAGCGCGCCTGTTACGGCCGTGGCGTTGTGGGATCCGATGCGGTCGGCGAGCCAGCCCAGCCAGAAGAAGCCGAGCGGACCGATGCCGATGCAGACGGTGAGGACGCCGAGGATACGCGAGCGCATGTCCGGCGGGGATGCGAGGTAGACCAGCGTGGCCTGCATCGTTCCAAACCCGGCGCCACCGATCCCCGTCACGATCAATGCCGCACCCGCCAGCACCGGGCTTTGTGACAGTGCGAACGTCACGACGGTGAGCATGTAGCAGAGCACGCCGCCGACAAAGGCCCGGCCGTACCATCTCGGCGTGAGCCACAGCGCCAGCACGAGGGCGCCTGCGAAAGCGCCGATGCCGTCCATGGTCGCCAGCAGGCCGACGCCCTCGGGGCCCAGATGCAGGCGATCGCGTCCGATCACCGGGATCATGCTGGTGAACGGCCAGGCAAACACATTGTAGATCACAGTCACGATCAGCACGCCGCGGATACGCTTGTCGCTGCGCGCGAGGGCGAGACCCTCGGCGATGCGCGCCAGCACGGGCCCCGTCTGCACAGCGTGAGCATGGTGTGCGCGGACCGTCAGAACGGTCGCCAGCGCCGCGCCATACATCAGCGTGCTCAAGAGCAGGACGCCCTGGAGACCCGCGCCGGCGAGCAGGATTCCGCCAATCACCGGACCGACCATACGGCTGGCGTTGCTGGCGCCGACGTCGAGCGACATAGCAAGGCTCATCTTGTCGCGGCCGACGGCCTCGCCGATCATCACCCGGCGCACCGGATTGTCGGTGCACCAGCCGCAGCCATTGACGAAGCTGGCGAAGGCGAGATGCCAGATCGCGAGTTGCCCGATCGCGTTCAGCACTGCGAGCACTGCGGAGGTGCCGGCCATCAGAGCCACGACGACGAAGAGCATCCGGCCGCGGTCGAGGCGCTCGGCGAGCGCGCCGAGAAACACGCCGAACAACCCCATCGGAAGCAGACGGAGCATGGTCATCATCGCGACGAGAAACGCCGATTCGGTGCGCTGGTAGACGACAACCCCGACCGCGACGGTCTCCACCCAGCGGACGGTGGCGATGATCAGCCCAACCCACCACAATCGCCAGAAGTCCGGTGCGTCGATGATCCGCCGGAACGGCGATTTGCTCACTGCTTGTTTCCTCGCGGGCGCTGCTTGGCCCTTATCCCTCCCTATCGGAAGCTCGGCGGAAGAAACAAGCTCTTTTCAACAAGCAATTCTGGGAACCAGATGTTGGCGCAGCTCATAGGATGGCTAGAGCGCCAGCGAAGTCCAACGCCCTGTTCGTCGATGGCAAGGCATGATGGGTTTCGCAGGGGCTCAATCCATCCTGCGCGCTGTTCACTCAGGGGCGAATGCGGATGATCGTATTCCCTTTGCGCCGTCCGGTCGGGTTCAGGGCGGCGAGCGCGTCGTTGAAGTTCGAGACGTTGCCGATGTTCGTCCGCAATCGTCCGCCACGTACCCGCTGGACGATCTCACTCAATTGGGCACGATCGGCCTCGACGACAAAGTCGATCGCCAGGCCGTCGGAGGGCCGCGCCTCGGCCGGTCCGACGATGGTGACCAGGATTCCTCCGGCTCGAATCAGTCCTGCGGACCGCTTCTGGATGTCGCCGCCGATGACGTCGAACACCAGGTCGACCTTGCCGATGTCTTCCAGGGCGTCGTTGTCGAGGTCGACGAATTCCTTTGCGCCGAAGCCGAGCACCGTCTGACGGTCGGCGGCGCGTCCGGAGCCGATGACGTAGGCGCCGGCCTCCCGCGCGAGTTGCGTCACCATCGAACCGACTGCGCCGGCCGCGCCGTGTGCCAGGACGCTCTGCCCCGCCCGGAGACGGCCATGCTGGAACAGCCCTTGCCATGCGGTGAGGCCCGAGACCGGCAGGCTCGCGCCCACCGTGAAGTCGACGTCACCCGGGAGCGGCGCGAGGTTGCGCGCCTCGATCGCCACATATTCGGCGAGCGTGCCGTCGCGATACCAGTCCGCGAGGCCAAACACCCGCTGTCCCACCGACAGCCCCGTCGTGCCATATCCGAGTGCGGTGACTACGCCAGCCAGCTCGTGCCCGGGGATCGACGGGGTTCGGTCACGCTCGAGGCGATCGGTCCAGGTCGAGGGCCACGTCAGCTCGGTCGGAACAAATCCCGACGCATGAATTCGAACAACGACGTCGTTTATCGATGGCTGCGGCTCGGGCCGGTTGGCCAGCTTCATCCCGGCGGTTCCCGCGGCCTGCTCCGTTACAACGATCGCCTTCATGGGATTATCTCCTCGGTCATTGTTTCCTCATGCAACTGTTGCAGGCAGCGCGAGCGCGACGGCTATCTTCGCTGTCTGCATGGACCGGGGCTCCCACTGAGACTGATCGGGATGCTTCGGTCGTGGTACTGGCGGGTAGATGCTTCGCGCCTCGTCATGACACCAGTACCAAGATTGCAAAATCTGGCTGTACCAAGCGCATCGAGGCGGAGAGCAGGTTCAGCTCGGAGGATGAGTAGAGCGTCAGCGAAGCCCATGAATTCCGCCGCCTCTGACGAAACACGATGGATTTCGCAAGGGCTCGACCGATCCTGCGCCCCCATCATGTCGAGGCATCCTCCGACAACGCGGGGCGACGGGGCTGCGTCTCAAATATTCTGATTGACCGAATTAAAAATTTCGGCTAAACCGCATTCCATCCTGGCCTGCCAAGGGGGCGTTTCGCGATCGTCACGATACGTGAGCCGGGATGCGATGGACGCGGCAGCGCCGGCGCGTAAGGTGATGGCAGGGCGGGCAACCCTCGTGAGCCATCACGATCCCCGATACGACACGGCGCGGTCACAGCGTTTCTTTTCGGCGTCGGGGGCGAGCACGCGCGAGCTTCCGGCTGTCCGGGGAGGGACGACCGCGGACGGCAAAAGCGTGTGGTCCTGACGCCCGGGGTTCTGGCGTCAAGGCTTGCGGTGATGTGGCGGCCCGACCGGGCGCGTGCATCGATCAGCCGCAAGGCGACGGGGGCAATAGTGCATCGCTCCCGGGGGAGAGCGCGCCATAAGCCGTAACACCATTGCGCAGGGAAGGCCGGGCGTCCGGCATCACCTGTGGTCAACCCCGCGTGCGTTCTTGTCGCGTGCGGACCTTCGGGTGCCAGCCGGCGCCCGGCCTTCCCTGTGCCCTTTGTTCTCGACGAGGGCGAAACGGACAGCCAAGCTCGGGCGAAACGGCCGCGGGATCGCGAAGGCGTGTTTACAGAGATAAACCAGGCAGCTCTCGTGCCAGTCGAAGCTCTCGTGCCCCGGACGCAGCGCAGCGCTCCTTCAGCGGTGCGCTGCAGAGCCGGGGCCCATCTCTCCACGTGGACCGTGTGGCTCCTGGGTCCCTGTGTATCGAAATCCTGTCATGGTGGAGTGGGCGGGAAGCCGTTGGGTCCTTGGCGCTTGACGCCGTGAGCCGGCTCGGTCTCCCGCCCGTTCCATTTATCAACCTGAACAGTTGCACGAGGCTGCGCCAACAGACCTCGCATCACAGGGACAGGCACCATGATCATACGCCCTCGTTACGTCGGAATCGACGTCTCCAAACGATATCTCGATATCTTCGATGAGAGCCTGGGCGTGCCGGAGCGCATCGCCAACGCGCCGCAGGCCATCACACAGATCGCGGCGCGTTGGCGATGCGATGTGCTGGTCGTCTTTGAAGCCACGGGCGTCTATGACCTTGAGCTTCGTGAGGCGCTCAGCCAGGCCGGCATCCGCTTTGCCCGGATCAACCCGGCCCGGGCCCGGGACTTTGCGCGCGCCAGCGGCCAGCTCGCCAAGACCGACCCGATCGATGCCCGGATGCTGGCGAGCTTTGCCCGGGCCATGCAGCCTGCCGCTGAGCAGGCTGCCAATCCTGCCCGCAATGCCCTGGCGGGGCTTGCAAAACGGCGGGATCAACTGGTTCTCATGCGTGCCCAGGAGAAGAACAGGCGCAGCGAGGCCGAGGACCGCGCCATGGCCGATCGCATCGGTCGGCTCATTGAAGTCCTCGACAATGAGATCGCCGCAATCGAGGCCGATATTAGCGCACTGATCAAGACTGAGCCGGAGGTCTCCGATGATGCGCAGTTGATGCGGTCACTTCCCGGCGTGGGCCCCGTAACCTGCATGCAGCTGATCGCGCAGATGCCGGAACTCGGAAAAGTGGGACCGAAGCAGGTGGCCGCGCTCGCCGGCCTGGCTCCCTTCAACGTCGACAGCGGCGCTTACCGCGGCAAGCGGAAGATCGTCGGGGGCCGAAAGCGCGTCCGCGATGCCCTCTACATGGCCGCTCTCAATGCGGTCCGCCGGGCCGATCCATTCAAGGCCTTCTACGCTCGACTGCGACAGGCCGGTAAACCTGCCAAGCTCGCTCTCATTGCCGTTGCCAGGAAGCTGTTGACGGTCCTCAACGCCATCATCCGCGATCGAAAGCCGTACCTGTACACTAGGCCAACATAACAGTTGCCGGCCAGCTCTGCGCAGCAACGCCGCCAGCGCGTTTACGCGCGTCTTCGACGCACGAACGGCGTTGCTGCTTGTCCGGGACACGGATGCCACCGTGTGCACCGCTCCCAAGTTCATCTTGCGCTGCGGTAGAAAAATATCGCACACTCGTTCGCGCCGGGGAGCCACAGGGAGCTCTGCAAGAGGAGCGAGCCATGTCCCTCCAGACCATTTCATCCGACGCCACTGAGCATCGCGCCAACCGGCCCGAGGACGCCCAGGCCACGGAAGCGGAGGCGCGGCTGCGCGACGACATCCGCCTGCTCGGGCGCATCCTCGGCGACACCGTGCGCGACCAGGAGGGCGCCGACGTGTTCGACCTGGTCGAGCGCATCCGGCAGACCTCGATCCGGTTCCACCGCGACGAGGACCGGCTCGCCCGCCGCGAGCTCGAGCAGATCCTCGACAGCATGTCGACCTCCGAGACGGTGCGGATCGTCCGCGCCTTCAGCTATTTCTCCCACCTCGCCAACATCGCCGAGGACCAGAACAACATCCGCCAGATGCGGGCTCGCGGCGCAGGCAAGAACTCAGGTGTGCTGGCGGAAACGCTGGCCCACGCCAAGGCGGCGGGCATCGACCCCGACGCGCTGCGCAGCTTCTTCAAGTCCGCGCTGGTCAGCCCGGTCTTGACCGCGCACCCAACCGAAGTGCGCCGCAAGAGCACCATGGATCGCGAGATGGAGGTCGCAGGCCTGCTCGACCGCCGCGAGCGCGTCGCGCTGACCGCGGAGGAGGCGGATGCCAGCGACGAGCAGCTCCGCCGCGAGGTGCTGACGCTGTGGCAGACCAATCTGCTTCGCCGCACCAAGCTCACCGTGCTCGATGAGGTCGCCAACGGCCTGTCGTTCTACGACTACACCTTCCTGCGCGAGGTCCCGCGCCTCGTCAACGCGCTGGAAGACCGGCTGGAGGAGGGCGGCGAGCAGGCGGCCGGCGAGCTCGCCTCGTTCCTGCGCATGGGGAGCTGGATCGGCGGCGACCGCGACGGCAATCCCTTCGTCACCGCCGACGTGATGCGCGGCACGCTGCGGCTGCAGTCGAGCCGCGTGATGCAGTTCTATCTGAACGAGCTGCACGTGCTCGGCTCGGAATTGTCGATCGCGGCGCACCTCGCCGATGTCTCCGAGGAGCTGCGTAACCTCGCCGAGCGCTCGCCAGACACCTCGCCGCACCGGAGCGGCGAGCCTTATCGGCTGGCGGTCTCCGGCATCTATGCGCGCCTGACCGCGACGGCCGAAAAGCTCGAGGTCGAGATCACGCGCCGGCCCGTCGGCAAGGGGGCGCCTTATACCAGCGTGAAGGAGCTGCAGGCCGATCTCGACGTGCTGCACCGTTCGCTGATCTCCAACAACGCCCGCGTCATCGCGCGCGGCCGGCTGCGGCTGCTCCGGCGCGCGGTGGACTGCTTCGGCTTCCATCTGGCGCGGCTCGACATCCGCCAGAACTCCGCGGTGCACGAGCGCACCATCGCCGAGCTGATGGATGCCGCCAACCCCGGCATGTCCTATCTCGCGCTCGGCGAAGACGCCCGCATCTCGCTGCTGACCAACGAGCTGCGCTCGACGCGCGCGCTGGTGTCGCCCTTCGTCAAATACAGCGACGAGACCATGGGCGAGCTCAACGTCTTCCATGCCGCCGCGGAGGCGCACGCCAAGTTCGGCTCGGACGCCATTCCCCAATGCATCATCTCGATGTGCAAGGGCATGTCCGACATGCTCGAGGTCGCGGTGCTCTTGAAGGAGGTCGGCCTCGTCCATCCTTCCGGCCGCAGCGCCATCAACATCGTGCCGCTGTTCGAGACCATCGAGGATCTGCAGGCCTCCTCCGGCATCATGGATCGCATGCTGTCGCTGCACGACTACCGGCGCCTCGTTGACAGCCGCGGCAGCGTGCAGGAGGTCATGCTCGGCTATTCCGACAGCAACAAGGACGGCGGTTTCGTCACCTCGGGCTGGGAGCTCTACAAGGCCGAGATCAATCTCGTCGAGGTGTTCGAGCGGCATCACGTGCGCTTGCGCCTGTTCCACGGCCGCGGCGGCTCTGTGGGGCGCGGCGGCGGACCGAGCTATGACGCCATCATCGCGCAGCCCGGCGGCGCGGTGAACGGCCAGATCCGCATCACCGAGCAGGGCGAGATCATCTCGTCGAAATATTCCAACGCCGAGGTCGGCCGCAACAATCTGGAGATCCTGGCGGCCGCGACGCTCGAGGCGAGTCTCTTGCATCCGCGCCAGAGCGCGCCGCGCCGCGAATATCTGACCGCGATGGACGAATTGTCGAACCTCGCCTTCAAAGCCTATCGCGGCCTCGTCTACGAGACCGAGGGCTTCGTCGATTATTTCTGGTCATCGACCGTGATCAACGAGATCGCGACGCTGAACATCGGCAGCCGCCCGGCCTCGCGCAAGAAGACCCGCGCCATCGAGGACCTGCGCGCCATCCCCTGGGTGTTCTCCTGGGCGCAATGCCGCCTGATGCTGCCGGGCTGGTACGGCTTTGGCAGCGCGGTCGAGCAGTGGATCGCGGAGCATCCCGACAAGGGCATGCCGTTCCTCAAGGAGCTCTACAGGGAATGGCCGTTCTTCCGCATGCTGCTGTCGAACATGGACATGGTGCTCGCGAAAAGCTCGATCGCGATCGCCTCGCGTTATGCCGAGCTCGTGCCGGATGAAGCCTTGCGTGAAAAAATCTTCGGCCGCATCCGCCGCGAATGGCACGCCTCGATCGAGAGCCTGCTCGACATCATGGGCCAGGACCGGTTGCTGCAGGGTAATCCGTTGCTGGAGCGCTCCGTGCGCCACCGCTTCCCCTATCTCGATCCGCTCAACCACGTGCAGGTCGAGCTCCTGAGAGAGCACCGCGCGCAGAACCCGGACGAGCAGGTGCTGCGCGGGATTCAGCTGACGATCAACGGGATCTCGGCGGGGTTGCGGAATACGGGATAGGGGAGAGTAGCGAATGGCGAGTAGCGAAAAGGAGACATATTCCCTAACGACTCGCCACTCGCCACTCGCGCTACCTCACGGCTTCATCGCGCCCTGCACGCTGGTGTAGACCGCATAGAGCGAGGTCGAGCCGCAAATATAGAGCCTGTTGCGCTGCTGGCCGCCGAAGCAGAGGTTGGCCACGGTCTCCGGAATGTGGATCTTGCCGAGCAATTCGCCCGATGCCGTATAGCAGCGCACGCCGTCCTCGTTCGGATCGCCCCAGCCGACCGAGCACCAGACCCGCCCTTCGGTGTCACAGCGGACGCCGTCGGTGATGCCAGGTTTCGGCATCTCGGCGAAGACCTTGCCGTTCGAGACCTTGCCCGCGGCGACGTCCAGGTCGAACACGCGGATATGCGATGGATTGTCCGGCCCGTCCGTGAAGCCGGTGTCGCAGATGTAGAGCTTCTTCTCGTCCGGCGAGATGGCGAGCCCGTTCGGCTCGACGAAGTCGTCGACCACGACCTTGACCTCGCCGGATTTGGGGTCGACCCGGTAGACATTCTTCTTCTCCTGCTCGGGCTCGGCCTTGATCCCCTCGTAGAACCCGCCGATCCCGTAGGCGGGATCGGTGAACCAGATCGCGCCGTCGGCGGTGACGACTGCATCGTTCGGCGAGTTCAGCCGCTTGCCGTTGAACTTGTCGGCGATCACGGTGATCGAGCCGTCGAGCTCGGTCCGCGTCACGCGCCGGCCACTGTGCTCGCAGGTGATGAGGCGTCCTTCGCGATCGATGGTGTTGCCGTTCGAGTTCATCGAGGGCTGACGATAGACGCTGAGGTGACCGTCATCCTCCGAGAAGCGCATGATGCGGTTGTTCGGGATGTCGCTGAACAGCACATAACGGCCTGCCGCGAAATAGACCGGCCCCTCGGCCCAGCGGAAGCCGGTCGCGACGCGCTCGACCGCCATGGTGCCTGCGAAGGCGGGAAAACCGGAGGGGCCGAATGTCGGCGGCCCTTTCTTGGCGGATTCCAGGTGGGCATCCGGGTAGCGGCTGCCGGGCAACGGTCCGAGCGGCAATGGCGCCGTCGACATCGTCGGCGCGCCGGTCTGGCCCAGGGGCGCCACGGAAGCAGCGCCGGCCGCGCCGATGGTCATGCCCGTTGCCGCGACTGCGGCGGCGCCCTTGAGCAGGGTGCGGCGGGCGAGAACGGGTTCGCCGGAATCGGTGATGATAGGCTGGGGTATCGTCATGGTCGCCTCCCGATTTTTTTGTTGGGAGGAGACCATCCGCCCGCATTCGGGCGTAAAGCGGGCGATCTCCGGCCGAACAACCGGAGATCGCAATGCAGCAATAGAAGGGATCCGGCTAGACGGGATCCCAGGTGAAGATGTCGGCGGAGCGGTCGAGCTTGTAGAACGAGCCCTTCAGCGCCGGCATGCCGTGTTCCGCGATCGACTGCGGCGTCCAGCCCTCGCTCCGCTGCACCGAGCGAATGGGGCGGTTCTGGCTGAACAGGAAGATCTCGTTCATGCGCACGCCGAAAATCTGTCCCGTGACGTCCTTGGCGGAGTCGCCGAGCAGATAGCCGCACAGCGGGGCGATCTTTTCGGGTCCCATCTGCTTGATCTTTTCGACCCGCGCCTTCTCCGCTTCAGTCTCCGTCGGGATCGTGCCGATCATGCGCGTCCAGGCGAACGGCGAGACGCAGTTGGAGCGGACGTTGAAGCGGCCCATGTCGAGCGCGATGGATTTGGAGAGGCCGACGATGCCGAGCTTGGCTGCAGCGTAGTTGGCTTGTCCGAAATTGCCGATCAGGCCCGAGGTCGAGGTGAAGTGCACGAACGAGCCGCTCTCCTGCTCGCGGAAGATCCGCGCCGCGGCGTGAGAGACGTAGAACGAGCCCATCAAATGCACCTTGATGACGGCCTCGAACGCCTCCACGCTCATCTTGTGGAAGATCATGTCGCGCAAAATGCCGGCATTGTTGACGACGCCGTCGAGCCGGCCGAAATGATCGGTCGCCGTCTTCACGATCTTGCTGGCGGGAATGGCTTCCGCGACGCTCTCGAAATTGGCGACCGCCGTGCCGCCGCGCTTCTTGATCTCCTCGACCACTTCCTCGGCCGGTGCCGCGTTCGAGCCCGCGCCGTCGGAGGCGCCACCGGGATCGTTGACGACGACCTTGGCGCCTTCGCCCGCGCACAAGAGCGCAATCTCGCGCCCGATGCCGCGGCCTGCGCCGGTGACGATGATGACCTTGTCCTGCAGTGATTTGCTCATGTGGGTTCTCCGCTATGTGTTCGAAATTCCGCTGTCATTCCGGGGCGCGCCTCTTGGCGCGAGCCCGGAATCCATTTTTCCGCCTCGCTCGCTGCACGATGGATTCCGGGCTCGTCGCTTTGCGCCGCCCCGGAATGACAGCCAGCTACCTCTCGTTCGTAAACACGATCGTGCCACTCGCCGCGAACATTCCGCCGACGCCATGACACACCGAAATTGTCGCGTTCGGCACCTGCGCCGGCGCGATGCCGCGCATCTGTCGCACGCTCTCCTGCAGCGCGTACATGCCGTACATGCCCGAATGCATATAGCTCAATCCGCCGCCATTGGTGTTGAGCGGCAGTTTCCCGCCGGGCCGCGTATTGCCGTCCGCGATGAATTTTCCGGTCTCCTCATGGGGCATGAATCCGAGATCGCCGAGGCCGAACAGCGGCAGATGCGCAAACGCGTCGTAGATCATGAGATGATCGACGTCCTTGTGCGCGATCCCGGCTTCCTTGAACGCGAGGGGACCTGCGGTCTTGAACGCCCGCGAAGAATTGAACGTTTCCATCTGGCTGACCATCGGCGTCTCGACGCTCTCGCCGGTGCCCATGATGTAGACCGGCTTGCGCGGAAAGTCCTTGGCGCGGTCGGCCGAGGTCAGGATCAGCGCGCCGCCGCCATCGGTGACGAGGCAGCACTGCAGCAGGCGGAACGGATAGGCGATCATGCGCGAGTTGAGAACGTCGGCGACGGTGATCGGGTCCTTCATCATCGCGCGCGGATTCTTCGCCGCCCATTCGCGCTGCACCACCGCGACCGAAGCCAGCTGCTCGTGGGTAATGCCGTAGGTCTTCATGAAGCGCAGCACGGGGATCGGGAACATGCTGGGCGGGCCGTAGACGCCGTAGGGCGCCTCGAACTGGCCTTGCAGGCTATCGGCGGGGATCGAGCGCGGCGCCTTGCCGATCATCGACTTGCCGCTCTCGGCATGAGTGATCAGCACGGTCTTGCACAGGCCGGCCTCGATTGCTGCCGCGGCGTGACGAACGTGCAGCATGAACGAGCAGCCGCCGACCGAGGTGCCGTCCACCCAGGTCGGCTTGATGCCGAGATAATGGCAGACCTGCTGCGGCGTCTCGACCGCGGTGGCGAAGCCGTCGATGTCGGACAACTTCAGCCCGGCATCCGCGATGGCATTCAGCGCCGCATCCGCGTGAAGCTGGAGCTGCGACATATTCGGGATAACACCGAGCTCAGTGGTCTCGGCCGCGCCGACGACGGCAACCTGGTTCTTGCGCATGGCTTACCCCTTCGCCGGACGGAAGACGGGAAGGGTGATCTTGTCGTCGAGCGCCTCGAAGGCGACCTCGAGCTTCATGTCGAGCTCGAGCGCCTCCGGCGTCTGCGGGCAGTCGATGATGTTGCTCATCATCCGCGGCCCCTCGGCAAGCTCCACCACGGCGATCGCGTAGGGCGGCGTGAAGCCGGGCGCGGCGGGCCGGTGGTTGATCACGTAGCTGTAGAGGAAGCCCTTGCCGCTTGCCTTGAAGATGCTGACCTTGCGCGAGGCGCAGGACGGGCAGAACGGGCGCGGCGGGAAGTAGACATGCGCGCAGGCGTCGCAGCGCTGCAGGCGCAATTCGCCGGCTTTGGTGCCGTCCCAGAAATGCTGGGTCTCCGGCGTCGGTTTCGGTCGCGCGCGCTGCGGTTCGGCCATCTCGGCGGCTCCTCCAAGAGACAGGCTTGGCGCCCGCCTGTTTCGATCTTGATGCGACAATCGGCTATCGTGCGTCAACGGTCCAGCAATACGCATGCATGCCATCATGCGCACAATGCTTGTGTCGAACTCAGCCAGCGCTATAGATTGCGCGCGACAATATTCCGTGAGACAGACATGCCCGATTTTCCGACACTGGCAAAAATCGCCGAAGACCTCGAAAGCGGCCGCACCACCTCCCGACAGCTGGTCGAGGCGTGCATCGCCAGGATCGCCGATCCCTCGGGCGAGGGCCGGCGCACCTTCCTCCATGTCGACAAGGACGCTGCGCTTGCCGCGGCGGATGCGATGGACGGCTTGCGCAAGGTGAAGGCGGCGCCGTCGCGCTATGCCGGCATTCCGGTCTCGATCAAGGATCTCTTCGACATCAAGGGCCAGGTGACGCGCGCCGGCTCCCGCGCGCTCGACGATTCGCCGCCGGCCGAGCAGGATGCTGCGACGGTGGCGCGGCTGCGCAAAGCCGGCTTCGTCGTGATCGGCCGCACCAACATGACCGAGTTCGCTTATTCCGGTATCGGCATCAATCCGCATTACGGCACGCCGAAAGGCGCCTGGAACCGGGCTGCCGGCCATGTGCCGGGCGGCTCGTCCTCGGGCGCGGCGGTGTCCGTGCTCGACGGCATGGCACATGGCGCCCTCGGCACCGACACCGGCGGCTCCTGCCGGATTCCCGCGGCCTATAACGGCATCGTCGGCTACAAGCCGACGCAGCGGCGCGTGCCGCTCGACGGCTCGGTGCCGCTGTCGTTCTCGCTCGACAGCATCGGGCCCTTGGCACGATCGGTCAGCTGCTGTGCCATTCTCGATGCCGTGCTCGCGAACGAGCCGATCACTGCGCTCAAGCCGCGCCCGGTGAAGGGCATGCGGCTCGCGGTGCCGACCACCATCGCGCTCGACGACCTCGACGCAGAGGTCTCCGAGACCTTCGAGCGCGCGCTGAAGACGCTGGCCGACCACGGCGCCATCATCGAGCGCATCGAGATGGCCGAATTCCACGACATCGGACCGATGAACGCCAAGGGCGGCTTTGCCGCGTCCGAGAGCTATGCCTGGCATCGCTATCTCCTCACGTCGAAGGGCGACGTCTACGATCCCCGCGTCTCCGTTCGCATCATGCGCGGCGAGGCGCAGAGCGCGGCCGACTACATTGATCTGCTCAACGAGCGCCGCTCGCTGATCGCCCGCGTCAATGCACGCATCGCGCCCTATGACGCGCTGGTGCTGCCGACCACGGCCAACACGCCGCCGAAGATTTCGGATTTGGCCGACGACAAGGCGTTCACCACGCAGAATTTGCGCGCGCTGCGCAACTGCACCCTGATCAACATGATCGACGGCTGCGCCATTTCGCTCCCTGCGCATCGCCAGGGCGACGTTCCCGTCGGCCTGATGCTGGCTGGTAGCGGTGGTTCGGACCGCCGCATCTTCGAACTTGCTGCCGGCATGGAGGCCGTCATTCGTGTTTGACCTCACTTTCACCGTCGACGCCCAGGATACCACCACGCCGCTGACGCTGGCGATCGACCAGATGGTCATCGCCGGCTGGACCGGCCGCGATCCCGTCGCGCGCGACAAGCACATCAAAGAGCTGCAGGAGATGGGCATCGCCCCACCGGCCTCGACGCCGATCTACTACCGCGCCTCGGCGCGGCGGCTGACCCAGGAAGACAGCATCGAATGCACGGGCGGCGATTCCTCCGGCGAGGTCGAGTTCGTGCTGATCGGCTGGCAGGGCCGCATCTTCGTCGGCTGCGGCTCGGATCATACCGACCGCAAGGTCGAGGCTTACAACGTCACGGTCTCCAAGCAGATGTGCGACAAGCCGGTCGCTTCCACGCTGTGGGAGCTCGAGGACGTCATCGGCCACTGGGACAAGATGATCCTGCGCTCCTACGCCACCATCAAGGGCGAACGCGTGCTCTACCAGGAGGGCACACTGGACGCGATGTTGCCGGTCAATGACCTGATCGCGCGCGGCTTCGATGGCGGCAAGTTCCCCGACGGCTGCGCCATGTTCGGCGGTACCTTCGCCGCCAAAGGCGGCATTCGCCCGGCGGAGCGGTTCGATTTCGAGCTCGAGGACCCCGTGCTGAAACGTACAATCAGGCACGGCTACGACGTCGTGACGCTGCCGGTGCGGGGCTAGGTTCCCTACGGGAATCGGGTGGTCGTAGCCGTTGCGTTCTGCCAAACATTCTTCGTCATTCCGGGGCGCGCCTCTTGGCGCGAACCCGGAATCCATCGTGGAGCAAATCGGTGGAGGAATGGATTCCGGGCTCGCGACTGCGTCGCGCCCCGGAATGACGGAGAGACAGGATCATCGCCATGGCAATCGCGAAACGTATTACCGATGTCGATGCTGCGCCCGATCTTGCATCGCACGTCGATGCCCTCGACTGGTCGCAGATCACCGCCGAGCTCGACTCCCAGGGCTGTGCCGTCCTGAAAAACCTGCTGACGCCGGACCAGTGCCGCGCCGTCGCGGCGCTCTATCCTGACGATGCGCATTTTCGTAGCCGCATCGTGATGAGCCGCCATGGCTTTGGCCGCGGCGAATACAAATATTTCGCCTATCCGCTGCCCGACCTGATCGCGCAATTGCGGCCTGCGCTGTATGCGCATCTGGAACCCGTCGCCAATCGCTGGAACGAAGCGATGGGGATCGACATCCGCTATCCCGCCGTGCATGCCGCTTTCCTCAAGCGTTGCCACGAGGCGGGGCAGGCGCGGCCGACGCCGCTGCTGCTGCAATATGAGGCCGGGGACTTCAACTGCCTGCACCAGGACCTCTACGGCGAGCACGTGTTCCCGCTGCAGGTCGCGATCCTGCTGTCCGAGCCGGGCCGCGACTTCACCGGCGGCGAGTTCGTGCTGACCGAGCAGCGCCCGCGCATGCAATCGCGCGCAGAGGTGGTGCCGCTCGCGCAGGGCGACGCGGTCGCCTTCGCTGTGCATCACCGCCCGGTGCAGGGGACACGCGGCGCCTATCGCGTTAATCTCCGCCATGGCGTCAGCCGGATCAGGTCCGGTCAGCGCCACACGCTGGGTGTGATCTTTCACGACGCGAAATGAGCGGAGCCATTGACGGCTGATTTGTTCGACAGCGTTGCCGAGGCGCAGCCGTCGCGCGAGGAGATCGCAGACGGCGCCGTACTGTTGCGCGGCTTCGTCACGCCGATCGAGAGCGAGCTGATCGACGCCGTGCGCGCCGTCGTGGCGCAATCGCCGTTCCGCCGCATGACCACGCCCGGCGGCCACCTGATGTCGGTGGCGATGACCAATTGCGGCGAGCGCGGCTGGATCACCGATCACACCGGCTATCGCTACGATCCCATCGATCCCAGAACCGGCGCGCCCTGGCCGGCGATGCCACCGGTGCTGCGCGATCTCGCTCGCCGCGCGGCGGAGCAGGGCGGTTTTACCGGCTTCGCGCCCGATGCCTGCCTCGTCAACCGCTACGAGCCCGGCACGCGGCTGTCGCTGCATCAGGACAAGGACGAGCTGGATTATTCGGCGCCAATCGTCTCGGTCTCGCTCGGGCTGCCCGCGACCTTCCTGTTCGGCGGCCTCGCTCGCGCCGACAGGCCGCGGCGTTTCCGGCTGGTCCACGGCGATGTCGTGGTTTGGGGCGGCCCGTCCAGGCTCGCCTATCACGGCGTCGCGCCGCTCGCCTACGGCGAGCATGCGCTGCTCGGGCGGAAGCGGATCAATCTGACCTTCCGCCGAACGCGCTGAGGCGTTTCCTCGCCCGCTTGGCTCGTCTAAGCTCGGGACCGGGGGGAGGCGGCTGACATGACGACCATCGAGCACACGGCGGATGCCGGGACGGCTAATCGCACCGGCCTTTATCTGGCCGCGCTGCAATTGGTGTTCACGCTGGGCTGGACAACTTACGTCATCTACCTGCCGAAGCTCGCCGCCGAGGTCGGGATCGCGCCGGGCGCCGTCATCCTTATCCTGATGCTGGATCAGGCCATCTTCACCATTGCCGACACCGCGATGGGAATCGCCGCCGACAAGCTCTCGCCTTACGCCGGCCGGCTCGGCCTGTTCGTCGGGATCGTCACCGCGATCTCCTGCGCCGCATTCGTGGCACTGCCCTTCGTCGCCGGAACCGGTGCGGCTGCGCAAGGCTGGTTCATCGCACTGATCGTGATCTGGTCGGCGACCTCCTCGGCGCTGCGCGCGCCGCCGCTGACCTTGCTCGGCAAGCACCGCGCCAAGCCGCAGGCGCCGTTCCTCGCGGCGCTGGCGATGCTCGGCTACGGCGTCGCCGGCGCGGTCTCGCCCTATCTCGGCGTGGTGCTGCGCGAGCACGATGCGCAGCTGCCCTTCGTCATCTCCAGCGTGGTGCTGCTGCTCACGGCACTCGGGCTGTCGCGGATCGAGCACGACGTGGCGCGCGACACCATGCCGCCGAGGCCGGACGAGGCGGCAAAGCCGCTCGGTCTCGTGCCGATCGCCTTCATCGTCGCGATGGTCGCGCTCGCGCTCGGCTACCAGTTGCATTTTGCCATGAACAGTGCGCCGGCCTATCTGCGGTTCGCGGCATCCGGCGAACTGCAATGGCTGATGCCGGTGTTCTGGATCGGCTTCAACATCGCGATGTTTCCGGCGAGTCTCGTCGTCAAGCATCGCGGCGGCCTGATCGTGATGGGCGCCGCAGGACTGCTCGGCGCCGTCGCGATCGCGGCGGCCGAGCTCGCCGGCAACCTCAATACGCTGATCGCGGCGCAGTTTCTCGCCGGCGCCGCATGGGGCTGCATGCTGATGAGCGCGATCTCGGCTGCGCTCGCGATCGGCTCGACCGGCGCCGAGGGCAAGGTCACGGGCCTGGTCTTCTCCGCACTCGCCCTCGGCACGTTCGCACGCATGGCGGCCGTCGCTGGCGGCCTGCAGAAGATGCCCGAATACGCGCCGCTGCTGCACTGGGCGCCGGTCGCCTGCTGGTCGGTCGCAGGCGCGGGCTTGCTGGTGATCGCGGCGGCGCGGCTACAGGGCGGCGGTGCTCAGATCAAGGCTTCGGCGGGTGGATGAACGCCCACGGGCTGACTTCGGAATCCCGCGCCACTTCCACCGAAATCAAATACGGCCCGCCATGGCTAAGCGCCTTCTCCATCGCTGCCTTGAACTGGTCCGGCGCCGTAACGCGCGCAGCCGCAACGCCAAATGACTCCGCGAGCTTGACGAAATCCGGATTGACCAGATCCGACGCCACCACGCGGCCGTCGAAGCGTTCACGCTGGTCGCGGCGGACATTGCCGTAGGCGTTGTTGTTGAACACCAAGGTCACCACGCCGATGTTGAACTGCACCGCGGTGGCAAGCTCCTGCACGCCGAACATGAAGCCGCCGTCGCCGGTGATGGCGACCACCGGCTTGTCGGGATTGGCGACCTTGGCGCCCAGCGCGGTCGGGAAGCCCGAGCCGAGCGTGCCCTGGTAACCCGAAGTGATGAAGGTGCGCGGCTGGTAGATCGGAAAGCCGTACCAGGAGGCGAAGCCGAACTGTGACAATTCATCGGTCACGATCGCATTCGCCGGCAGCACCTCGCGCAAAATGTTGAGATAGGCCATCTGCGGCTGGATGCGCTGGATCTCGGCCTGCGCGGCCGCGGTGGCCTCGCGGATCTCCTCCCGCCGCCCACGCGTCCGCGCATGGCCGGCTTTCTTCACCGCCGTGACCAGGTCGGCCGTGCCGGCTTTGGCATCGGCGACGATGGCGGTATCGACGGCGAGACGGCGCATCTCGGCCGGGTCGATGTCGATGCGAATGGATTTGAGGCCGCTCGGCTGATAGGGCCAGCGGAAACCGGACGCCGGCAGCTCGGCGCGCGTGCCGATCGCGATCATCAAATCGGTCGTGGGCCACAGCTTGTAGGCCGCGGCCATGGTCAGGCCGAGCTCATGCGCGTTGGAGACGATGCCGCGCCCGCTGCGGAAGGCGACGACGGGCGCATCGATCATCTCGGCGAGTTCGAGGATCTCCTCGCCGGCCTCGATCGCGCCGCTGCCGACGAAGATCATCGGCGCCTTGCTGGCCTTGATCCGCGCCGCCGCCTGCTTGACCAGATCGGGATCTGGTTGCGGGGAGGGCAGCGGCTCCAGCACCCGGGCCGCCGAAGTTGCGGCGCGCTGCGTGAAGACGTCCCAGGGCATCTCGACCGAGGCGGGGCCGCGCCGGCCCGAATTCATCTCCTGGAAGGCGCGCGCCACGATTGTCGGCGCGTTGGCTGGATATTCGATCCGGTCGGCCCATTTCACATAGGTGCGCAGGGTCGCGAGCTGGTCCGGCATCTCGTGCAGATGGCCGCGGCCCTTGCCCAGGAATGGCGTCGGCACCTGGCCGGTGACGCACAGCACCGGCTCGTTGCAGCCGAAGGCGGTGAGCAGCGCCGCGCTGGCATTCAGTACGCCGGGGCCGGGCACCACGCTGAACACGCCGGGTCTGCCGCTGGAGCGCGCATAGCCGAACGCCATGTAGCCGCAGGCCTGTTCGTGCCGCGCGCCGATCACCTTGAGCTGGGCCTGGTGAAAGGCGTCGAACAGGCCGTAGACCTGTGCGCCAGGCAGGCCGAACACGGTGTCGACGCCGTGGGCGACCAGGCCGCTTACGATTGCTTCGCCGCCGGTGAGGGTGGTCATTGCGCTAAATCCAATTCAATTGACGTTCGGGTATCCGCGACACTGCCATTTTGGCAGAACTCGGACGCCCGCGGCTTCGAAAAACATCAACCCGCTTGTGCATCCGCTTTCAGGGCGTCGTGGATGTTGTTGCGCTTCCAGCTGGTGTCCTTGTCGTTGATCTGCATGTCGAACGACAAGGCGAACTTGCTGGCGGCAAAAACGGGATCGAGATGGCGCGAGAGCGCCTGGAAGACGTGCTCGCCGGCCTGCTGTCGCGTCTTGAGGTCGCGGCCCTCGCCGATGCGGAGCACCATGTCGAGAAAGCCGTAATCCTGTCTGGCGTCGGCGATCGCATAATGCTCGCAGCGGATGGCGCGGACGCGGATGCCGCCGAGCGGGAAGATGCCGGTCTCGACCGCCGCCTTGCGCACGACTTCGCACACCAGCTTCATGTCGAGACGGCCGTCGAGATTGGCCGAGTATTCGATCGTGAAATGCGGCATCGCGTTTTCACTCCCTGTCGTCTTGTTGCCTTACGCGAAGTAGCAGCTCACCGAGCCATAGGCGCCATAATCGGCCTGAATTGTGTCGCCCTTGCGGGTCTCGATCGGACGGATGAAGGAGCCCGCGAGCACGATTTGGCCCGGTTCGAGCGCGAGCCCAAGCGGCGCGATCTTGTTGGCGAGCCACGCCACCGCGGTCGCCGGATGATTGAGCACGCCGGCGGCAAGGCCGGTCTCCTCGAGCTGGCCGTTCTTGAAACACAGCGCACCGATCCAGCGCAGGTCCGCGTCGAGCGGGCGGATCGGCCGGCCGCCGAGCACGATGCCGGCATTCGCCGCATTGTCGGCGATGGTGTCGAAAATCTTCCGCGTCGCTTTCGTGGCGGGATCGACGCGCTCGATCCGGGTGTCGAGGATCTCCAGCGCCGGCACGACGAAGTCGGTGGCGTTGAGCACGTCGAACAGCGTGCAGTCGGGGCCCGAGAGGCGCTTGCTCATAACGAAGGCGAGCTCGGCTTCGACCCGCGTCGCGATGAAGCGCTCGGTCGGCACCAAGCCGCCATCGGCAAAGAACATGTCGTCGAGCAGCACGCCCGAATCCGGCTCGTCGATGTTGAGCGCGCTCTGCATCGCCTTCGAGGTCAGGCCGATCTTGTGGCCCTTGACGGTGCGCCCCTCCGCGATCTTGACGTCGACCCAGGCCTTTTGAATCGCGTAGGCATCGGCAATGGTAATGCCGGGGAAATCCTGCGAGAGCTGCCGGATCTGCGTACGGGTCTTCTCCGCCTGGTGCAGACGCCTCGCGCAGGCTTGGATATCGTCGTCGGAAAGCGCCATTTGCGATCTTACAAATTGAGGTGCCGCGAGATGCTTAACATGTTAAATGAATGCGTCAAACCCCATTTCGGCTTGCTGCACCGCAAACTTCCTGCGGTTTGAAAGGGCATCATGGTGAAGAAACCGGCTGATCCAGCGAACGGAAGCGTGTCCGCCACACGTCAGGTGCCGATGCGCGATTTCTCGCGCTCGCTGCCGATGTCGCTGCTGCGGGCGCGCGAAGCGGTGATGCGGCAGTTTCGTCCCTCGCTGCGCGAGCACGGCCTGACCGAGCAGCAATGGCGTATCCTGCGCGCGCTGGCGGCGATCGAAGCGGTCGAGGTCACGGAACTCGCGCGCACGGCGTTCCTGCTCGGACCGAGCCTGTCACGCATCCTGCGCGATCTCGAGGCGCGCAATCTGATCGAGCGCAGAATCGCGAAAGCCGACCAACGCCGCAGCATGGTCTCGATCTCCAAAGAGGGGGTGAAGCTGATGGCCGCCGTGGCGCCGAATTCCGAAGCGATCTATGCCGAGATCACGCGACGCTTTGGCGCACGCAAGCTCGCCGAATTGCAGGACATGCTGAGCGAACTCGAACACAGTCTTGCCGGGCTCGGAAGCGCGGATGATACCCTCGCGGAGGGGTGAACCCAGATATGCGCGCGTGCGCGGCGAGAGCCATGGACATTCACGCTTTTTTTCGCTCAAAGTGCGGCCGAACCCGATCCGCGGCGAGTGAAAGCAACAGGGAAGGAAAGCAACGTGGGCAATAAGGTCAAGGACATCTGGAAGTCGGGCAAGGCCGTGGTCAACGCGTGGCTGGCTATTCCCTCCGGCTTCTCGGCCGAGATGATCGCGCAATGCGGCTTCGACAGCGTCACCGTCGATATGCAGCATGGCGTGCAGGACTATCTGTCGATGGTGCAATGCTTCCAGGCGATGGACAAGCATCCGGTCACCCCGATGGTCCGCGTGCCCTGGAACGAGCCCGGCATCATCGGCAAGGTGCTCGACGGCGGCGCCTATGGCGTGATCTGCCCGATGGTCAACACGCCGCAGGAAGCCAGGAACCTCGTCTCCTATTCGAAATATCCGCCGCAGGGCGTCCGCTCCAACGGCCCGATCCGCGCCGGCATGTACGGCACCGCGGGCTCGTACCAGAAGACCGCCAACGCCGACACCATCCTGCTGCCGATGATGGAGACCAAGACCGCGGTCGAGAACATGGAAGCGATCCTCGACGTCGAGGGCATCGACGGCGTCTATATTGGCCCGTCCGATCTCGGCTTCTCCTACGGCCTCGAGCCCAAGCTCGACCGCTCGGAGCCCGAGATCCTCGCGATCTACGAGAAGATCATCAAGGAGTGCGGCAAGCGCGGCCTCAATCCGGGCATCCATTGCAGCGGCGCCGAAGGCGCAGCGCGCGCCATCAACATGGGCTTCAAGCTGGTGACGCTGTCGAATGAGGTCGGCCTGATGACGACCTACGCCAAGATGCAGGTCAACGCGACCCGCAAGGATTCCGGCGGCAAGGCTTGAGCTTGTGTGTCCCGGACGCGGCGCAGCGCAAAGCGCTGCTCCGCAGAGCCGGGACCCAGTCGCTGTCAAGCACATGACGTAACACTGGGCCCCGGATCTGCAGCGCACCGCTGTCGCGCAGCGCAGCGTCCGGGGCACGATACTTGAAGACCCAAGGAGACCTCCCATGACCATCAGCCCCGTCATCCGCCTGCATCCCGATGATGGCGTGCTGATCGCGCGCGCCAGCCTGCCGCCGGGGACATCGGTGGCCGACGGCGTGACCACGGTCGAGCGCATTCCCTCCGGCCACAAGGTCGCGATCAGGCCGTTCGCTGTGGGCGAACCTGTGATCCGCTACGGCCAGATCATCGGCTTTGCGACCCAAGCCATCGCGCCGGGTCAGCACGTGCACGTGCAGAACATCGGCATGGGCGATTTCGCCAAGGACTACGCCTACTGCGCCGACGTCAAGCCGACACCGAATTTCGATCTGCCGGCAACGTTCGAAGGCATCCGCCGTCCGGACGGCCGTGTCGCCACCCGCAACTATATCGGCATCCTCACCTCGGTGAATTGCAGCGCGCATGTCGCAAGCCTCGTCGCCGACGTCTTCAAGAAGAATCCCTTCACCGGCGACAATCCGCTGGCCGATTTCCCCAATGTCGACGGCGTGGTCGCGCTGACCCACAAGACCGGCTGCGGCATGACACAGAACGAGCCGCTCGCGCTGCTCCGCCGCACGCTCGGCGGCTATGCGCGGCACGTCAATTTCTCCCACGTCATCGTGCTCGGCCTCGGCTGCGAGGTGAACCAGATCGGCGGACTCATGGAAGAGCAGAAGCTCGCCGGCCGCCTGCGCGCGATGGACATCCAGGAGGTCGGCGGCACCCGCAAGACGGTGGAGGCGGGCATCGCCTTCGTGCGCGAGGCGCTGGCGGATTCCAACAAGGTCAGGCGCGAAACCGTGCCGGCAAGCGAACTCACCGTGGCTCTGCAATGCGGCGGCTCAGATGGCTATTCCGGCGTGTCCGCCAATCCGGCGCTGGGTGCTGCCAGCGATCTCATCGTGCGCCACGGCGGCACCGTGATCCTGTCGGAGACGCCGGAAACCTACGGTGCCGAGCATCTCTTGACGCGCCGTGCCGTCAGCCGCGAGGTCGGCGAGAAGCTGGTCGATCTCATGCGCTGGTGGGACGACTACACCGCGCGCGAAGGCGCCGAGATGAACGCCAATCCGAGTCCCGGCAACAAGGCCGGCGGCCTCACCACCATTTTGGAGAAGTCGCTCGGCGCGATGGCGAAGGCCGGCACCACCAATCTCGTCGAGGTGTTGCGCTATGCCGAGCCCATCACCAAGAAGGGCTTTGTGTTCATGGACACGCCCGGCTACGACCCGGTCGCGGCGACCGGCCAGGTCGCCGGCGGTGCCAACCTCGTCTGCTTCACGACCGGTCGCGGCAGCGTGTTCGGCTGCAAGCCGGCGCCCTCGATCAAGCTCGCCACCAACACGCCGATGTACAAGCGCATGGAAGAGGACATGGATGTCAATTGCGGCACCATCCTCGAAGGCGAGGAAAGCGTGCAGGAATGCGGCCAGCGCATCTTCGACCTCATCCTGAAGACGGCCTCGGGCCAGCCGACCAAGAGCGAGAGTTTTGATTTCGGCGGCGCCGAGTTCGCGCCCTGGGTGCTCGGCGCGACGATGTAGTCGCGCTACGCACCGATGCAATCGCGATGCAGTCGCAATTGAATCAAGTGATAACGGCGGCGCGTGCAGTTGCGCCCGACGCAACGATCGCTCGCTAAGTAATGATACGGAGGCGCGTATCGCGCCCGCAAGTTCCCAAGCTTACACCTGATTAACACTGTTGCCGTAGACAGGGCGTGATGCGGCTCCACAGCGTGGTGGGGCCGGCCTTTGTTCAGGGATCAGACGATGCAAGCGATACGTCCTACTGGGGTGGAGAATCTCCTCGGTGAGGAGGAGCTGATCGTATCGAAGACCGATCTCAAGGGACGCATCACCTACGCCAACGACGTCTTTCTGCGCATGGCGAAATATCCCTGGAAGCAACTGATGGGGGCGCCCCACAGCCTGATCCGCCATCCCGACATGCCGCGCTGCGTCTTCAAGCTGCTATGGGATACGCTCCAGGCCAAGCAGGAAATCTTCGCCTACGTCGTCAATCTCGCCGGGGATGGCAGCCATTATTGGGTGTTCGCTCATGTCACCCCGACGCTCGACGATCGCGGCAACATCATCGGCTATCATTCCAATCGGCGCAGGCCCGATCCGGCGCCGGTCGAGAAAATCAAGCCGATCTACAAGGCGCTCTGCGCCGAAGAGGCGCGCCACGCCAATGCCAAGGACGGCATGCGCGCGAGCTTCGACGTGATGGTCGGTCTGCTCAAGCAAAACGGTGTCGGTTACGATGAATTTGTGCTCTCTCTCTAAGGCGCAGGGAGCGACCGCGCTCGCGTGTGTTGTTGCCGTCGTTGCTTTTGTTCTCTCTGTTATCGGTGTGACCGGAGTGGCCAGCGCCGCGTTGCTCGGCGCGACGGTCGCGCTGCTCGGCTATGGGCTCTGGTGCCAGCATCGCGCGGCACTGGCCGTCGACGAAGTCGCCGACGTCTGCCGCAAGGCGGCGCGCGGCGATCTCGAAGCGCGGATCCTGAGCGAGCGCCAGGCCGGGCGGATCGGCGCCATCCAGAAATCCGTCAACGACATGCTCGACATCACCGACGCCTTCGTGCGCGAGGCTTCGGCGTCGATGGACTATGCCAGCCGCGGCAAGTATTTCCGCAAGATCCTCGCGCGCGGCTTGCCCGGCTCGTTCCGCCGCTCGGCCACCGTGATCAATGCCGGCACCGACAGCCTCGGCCGCCGCGTGGTCGAGATCGCGGGCCTCGCCCAGCAGTTCGGCACGCATCTCGACGACGTCGCAGGCAGCCTCATGAGCGCCGCGACAGATCTCGAATCCGACGCCGGCCAGATGGCGGCCGCGGCGGAGATGACGAGCCGCCAAACCTCCGGCATGCGCAACGCGTCCGATCAGGCCTCGAGCAACGTCGCGACGGTGGCGAGCGCCGCGGAGCAACTCACATCCTCGATCGCGGAGATCAGCCGCCAGGTGGAGGGCTCGACCACCAGCACCGGCCGCGCCGTCGATGAGGCCAATCGTGCCGGCAGCGAGATCCGCATCCTTGCGGATGCCGCGCTGCGGATCGGCGACGTCGTCAAGCTGATCAGCGAGATCGCCGAGCAGACCAACCTGCTGGCGCTCAACGCCACGATCGAGGCGGCGCGGGCGGGCGAGGCCGGCCGCGGCTTCGCGGTCGTCGCCTCCGAGGTCAAGAGCCTCGCCAACCAGACCGCGAAGGCGACCGAGGAGATCAGCGCCAAGGTCGGCGAGATGCAGCAATCGACGACCAATTCGGTCGCAGCCGTCGAGGCGATCGCACAGACCATCGCCGAGATCGACGGCATCACCGCGAGCATTGCGGCCTCGATCGAGCAGCAGGGCTCCGCGACCCGGGAGATCGCCCGCAACGTCCAGGAGGCCTCCGCCGGCACCTCGCAGGTCTCCTCCAACGTGACAGGCATCAGTGAAGCCGCCGCCGACACCGGCCGCGTCGCCAGCCGCGTCAACAGCGCCTCCGAGCGCGTCCACGGCGAAGTCGAGACGCTCCGCCGCGAGGTGACGCAGTTTTTGCAAAGACTGACCTCGGCGGCGTAGGCTGTCGCGGAGAGGACGGCGCCGTCTTCCCTCCCTCCTTGTGGGAGAGGGGTGGCTCGCCGCGTAGCGGCGAGACGGGTGAGGGGTTCTCTCCGCAAGTGATCCTGCACCGAGTCTGCAGAGACATACCCCTCATCCGGCGCCATAGCCGAACTTCGCTTCGGCGTTCTTAGGAACGGCGGCTGAAGGCCGCCTATGCCACCTTCTCCCGCAAGGGAAGAAGGAGGAAAGCACCCGGCCGCAACTTACCTAGGCACCCGCTGCCCGTTGTTAGTGCTTGATCGCACCCACATCAGGTGTTCTGCTCAAAAAAGCTGCTGGAGCACCGCACCCCGTGTCGATCTACGTCGCTTTGCATCATGTCACGCACTACAAATACGACCGCCCGATCGACCTTGGTCCGCAGACCATCCGCCTGCGCCCGGCGCCGCATACGCGTACGCCGATCCTGAGCTATTCGCTCAAGGTCACGCCATCCAACCATTTCGTGAACTGGCAGCAGGATCCACTGGGCAATTGGATCGCGCGTTACGTCTTCCCGGAGAAGACGACCGAATTGAAGATCGAGGTCGATTTCACGGCGCAGATGACCACGGTCAACCCGTTCGACTTTTTCGTCGAGCCCTACGCCGACAGCTTTCCGTTCGAATATCCCAGGGATCTCAAGACCGAGCTCGCGCCCTATCTCGAGACCATCAAGCCCGATCGCCTGTTTGCGAAATATCTGGATACGATCCCGCAGGACGCTCCGAACACCGTCAACTTCCTGGTCGAGCTCAATCGCGAGCTGCAGAAGAAGATCCGCTACATCATCCGGATGGAGCCGGGCGTGCAGACGCCGGAGGAGACGCTCGCCTCGGGTGCGGGATCATGCCGCGACTCCGCCTGGCTGCTGATCCAGATCTTCCGTCATCTCGGGCTCGCCGCGCGCTTCGTCTCCGGCTATCTGATCCAGATCCGCCCCGACATTGACCCGATCGAGGGCCCGCCGGAGGTGGAGAACGACTTCACCGATTTGCACGCCTGGGTCGAGGTCTATCTGCCCGGCGCCGGCTGGATCGGCTTCGATGCGACCTCCGGCATGCTGGCGGGCGAGGGCCACATCCCGGTTGCCGCCACGCCGCATTATCGCTCCGCCGCGCCGATTTCGGGCGGCGCCGGCTTTGCCGAGGTCGAGTTCGCCTTCGACATGAGCGTGAAGCGCATCCGCGAGGCGCCGCGCATCACAAAGCCGTTCTCCGACGAATCCTGGGCGCGGCTCAACGATCTCGGCGAGCAGGTCGACGGTGATCTCGCGAGCGCCGACGTGCGGCTCACCATGGGCGGCGAGCCGACCTTCGTCTCGGTCGACGATCTCGAAGCTGCGGAGTGGAATACGGAAGCCGTCGGCCCGACCAAGCGCGCGCTCGGCGATGATCTGATCCGCCGCTTGCGCACGCGCTTCGCGCCCGGCGGTCTGCTGCATTACGGCCAGGGCAAATGGTATCCGGGCGAGAGCCTGCCGCGCTGGGCCTTCGGCCTGTACTGGCGCAAGGACGGCGTGCCGATCTGGAAGAATGCGGACCTGATCGCCAGGATCGAACATCCGCGCCGCGCCGAGGTGAAAGACGCCGAGGCCTTCATGGAAGGCACCGCGGCCCGGCTCGGCCTCGATCCCGGCTACATCATGCCGGCCTATGAGGACGCCGCCTACTGGCTGCAGAAGGAGGCCGAGCTTCCTTTCAATGTCGATCCCTCCGACGCCAAATTGTCCGATCCGGAAGCGCGCGCACGGATGGCGCGGGTGTTCGACGAGGGCCTCAACACGCCGCGCGGCTTCGTGCTGCCGGTGCAGCGCTGGAACGCGCCGCCGCGCTGGCGCAGCGAGCGCTGGCAATTGCGGCGCAATCATCTGTTCCTGATGCCGGGCGATTCACCGTTGGGCTTGCGCCTGCCGATCGGCTCGCTCGGCTACGTCCCGCCGAACCAATATCGCTACATCGTCGAGCAGGACCCGATGGAGTCCCGCGGCAAGCTGCCGGTGTTCACGCTCGCGGCGCGTCCGGAATCACCACCGCGGGCCGCCCCTGAAAACCTCAATACGGTCGTCCCGGTGCGCACCGCGATGTCGGTGGAAGTCCGCGACGGCGTCATCTGCGCGTTCATGCCGCCGGTCGAGCGCATCGAGGATTATCTCGAGCTGGTCGCCGTGCTCGAAGCCACCGCCGAGGAAATGCAGCTCCCGGTTCACGTCGAAGGCTATCCGCCGCCGTTCGATCCGCGCATCGAGGTGATCAAGGTGACGCCCGATCCTGGCGTGATCGAGATCAACATCCAGCCGGCAAAGAATTGGCGCGAAGCGGTCGAGATCACCTCCGGTCTCTATGAAGACGCCGGCAAGGTGCGTCTCGGCGCCAACCGCTTCCTGGTCGACGGCCGCCACACCGGCACCGGCGGCGGCAATCACGTCGTGATCGGCGGCTCGAGCCCGCAGGACTCGCCGTTCCTGCGTCGGCCGGATCTGCTGAGGAGCCTCGTGCTGTATTGGCAGCGGCATCCCTCGTTGTCCTATTTCTTCTCCGGCCTGTTCATCGGCCCGACCAGCCAGGCGCCGCGCATCGACGAAGCCCGCCACGACAGCATCTACGAGCTCGAGATCGCGCTCTCGCACGTGCCGCCGCCGGGGTACCAGACGCCGCTATGGCTGGTGGACCGCCTGTTCCGCCACCTGCTGGTCGACATCACCGGCAACACCCACCGCGCCGAGATCTGCATCGACAAGCTCTACTCGCCGGAGGGGCCGACGGGCCGGCTCGGCCTCGTCGAATTCCGCGCGCTCGAAATGCCGCCCGATCCGCGCATGTCGCTGGCGCAGCAGCTGTTGATCCGCGCGCTGATCGCGAAGATGTGGCGCGAGCCGCAAGCTGGCAAGTTCGTGCGCTGGGGCACCGCGCTGCATGACCGCTTCATGCTGCCGCATTTCATCTGGGAAGACTTCCTCGACGTGCTCGGCGAGCTCAAGCAGTTCGGCTACGCGTTCGAGCCGGAATGGTATCTGGCCCAGCTCGAATTCCGCTTCCCCGCCTTTGGCCGCGTCCATCACGGCGGCGTCACGCTGGAATTGCGCCAGGCGCTGGAGCCTTGGCACGTGCTGGGCGAGGAGGGGTCGGCCGGCGGCACCGTGCGCTATGTCGATAGCTCGGTCGAGCGGCTCCAGGTCAAGGCGGAGGGCTTCGTCGAGGGCCGCCACATCGTCACCTGCAACGGCCGCCGCCTGCCCATGACCTCGACCGGCCGCTCGGCCGAGGCTGTCGCCGGCGTCCGCTTCAAGGCCTGGCAGCCGGCCTCCGGCCTGCACCCGACCATCCCGGTCCACGCACCGCTGACGTTTGACCTTATTGATACCTGGAACGGCCGCTCGCTCGGCGGCTGCGTCTACCATGTCGCCCATCCCGGCGGCCGAAGCTACGATACCAAGCCGGTCAACACCTATGAGGCCGAGGCGCGGCGGCTGGCGCGCTTCCAGGACCACGGCCATACCCCGGGACCGGTCCAGCCGCCGCCCGAGGAACGCACAAATGAGTTCCCGCTGACCCTCGACTTGCGGACTCCGCTCCTGCAATGAGTATGATGGTGGGGCAGGGAGAGGCGCATGGCCGAGGGCGCAGCCGAAGAGAACGACAAGGCGGGTAGGGCGCCAAGTCAACGTGATGGACAACGTGAGAGCCAGCGCCGCCTCGCGCAATGGGTCCGTGACTATCGCCGGCTGCCCGGCATCCCCGACGAGTTCTTGGGGTCGGACGGCGCCCCGCGCGGGGTCTGGAGCCGCTTCTTCGATGCCTTCGGCGCGCTCGCGCCCGACGAGATCGAGCGGCGATTCGGCATGGCCGACCGCCACCTCCGCGAGGCCGGCGTCACCTACCGCGCCCCCGGCGACAGCGCCGACCGGCCCTGGGCGATCAGCCATCTGCCGCTTCTGATCGACGAGACCGACTGGCGGCAGCTTTGCGCCGGCATCACCCAGCGCGCCGAGCTGCTCGAGCGCGTGCTGGCCGATATCTATGGCGAGGGCCGGCTGGTCGCCGAGGGCGCGCTGCCGGCGGCCGCGATCGCCGGTAGCCCGGAATACCTCCGCCCCGTCTGTGGCGTGCCGCCGCCGGGCGGGCGCTATCTCTCGCTCTATGCCGCCGATGTCGGCCGCGGTCCCGACGGCCGCTGGTGGGTGCTCGGCGATCGCACCCAGGCCCCATCAGGCGCGGGCTACGCGCTGGAGAACCGCCTGGTGCTGTCGCGCGCCTTCTCCGACCTCTACAAGTCGATGAACGTGCCGCGCGTCGCGCCGTTCTTCGAGGCCTTTCGCGACTCTCTTCGCGCACGCGCCGACCGCGACGAGCCGCGCATCGGCGTGCTCACCCCCGGCAGCTTCAGCGAAACCTATTTCGAGCACGCCACGCTGGCGCGCTATCTCGGCTTCCTCCTGGTCGAGGGCGACGATCTCGCCGTCAGCGACAACCGCATCCACATCCGCACCGTTGCCGGCCTCAAGCGGCTCGACGTGCTGCTGCGCCGCGTCGATTCCAATTCGCTCGATCCGCTCGAGCTCGATGCGTCCTCGCATCTCGGCGTGCCCGGCCTGATCGACGTGCTGCGCAAGGACGGCGTCGTCGTCGCCAACATGCCGGGTTCGGGCGTCCTGGAGGCGCGGGCGCTGCTCGGCTTCCTGCCGGCGCTGAGCCGGCGCCTGCTCGGCGAAGAGCTGAAGATGCCGCATATCGCGACCTGGTGGTGCGGCCAGCGCTGCGCGCGCGAGGAGGTGCTGGCGCGGCTCGACGAGGTCGCGATCGAAGGCGCCTATCGGCGCGGCGTGCCCGGTTTCGACCGCGCAGGGCCGGTGCTCGCGAGCGAGCTCGATGCAAGCGACCGCCAGCGCCTGGTCGACGCCATCACCACGCGCGGCATGGACTATGTCGGCCAGGAGGTGGTGCGGCTTTCGACCATGCCGGTGTGGGAGCAGGGCCAGATCACGCCGCGTCCCTTCGTGCTGCGCGTGTTCGCCGCCGCAACGCCCGACGGCTGGGCCATCATGCCCGGCGGCTTCTGCCGGATCGCCGAACAGCCGGACGCGCGCGCCGTGTCGATGGGCGACGGTGCGCGCGCCGCCGACGTCTGGATCGTCTCCGACAAGCAGGTCTCGACCGCGACCTTGCTGCCGGCGACCGACAAGGTCCGCATCCGCCGCATCGCCGGCGTGCTGCCGAGCCGGGCCGCCGACAATCTGTTCTGGCTCGGCCGCTATCTCGAACGCGCCGAGGCGACGCTGCGCCTGGTGCGCGCTTTGGGCTCGCCGAGCGGACCCAACAAGGGCACTGCGGCCTCGCTGCAATCGGCCGAACGCATCCAGCGCCTGCTGGTAGCCTGGGGCGCGGTCTCGCAGACATCGCGCACCGCGTCCGGGCGCATCGTGGCGGAAGCGCTGCAGAGCCCTGATCGTTTCGGCTCGGCCCTGTCACTGGTCCGCGCGGCGCAGCGCACGGCGACCTCCTTGCGCGAGCGGCTGTCGCCCGATGCCTGGCAGGTCATCACCGAGATGGCCGAGCGTCTGGCGTACGAAGTCGAGGACGACGACAGCGTGCTGAGCGCGGCCGAGCTGACCTTGCAGGAGCTCGCGAGCTTCGCTGGCCTCGCGCAGGAGAACATGAACCGCGCCGCCGGCTGGCGCTTCCTCGACATCGGCCGCCGCACCGAGCGTGCCATCAACACCACGCGCTTCACGCGCCAATTCGCCTATGACGAAGCCGGCGACGAGGACCTCGACATCCTGCTCACCCTGGTGGATTGCCAGATCACATACCGCTCGCGTTATCTGCTGGCGCCGATCCTGGCGCCGGTGCGCGACCTCGCCGTGCTCGACGGCTACAATCCGCGGTCGGTGGCGTTCCAGGTGACGACGCTGAACGAGCACATCGCCGCGCTGCCGAGCCTGAGGGAGCACGGCCTGATCGAGAAGCCGGAGCGGCTGGCGGTGGCGATGCAGGCGATGCTTGCGACGGCGGAGGCCGAGAAGCTCGAGGTCAAGACGCTGTTCGCGCTGGAGCAGGACCTGCTCAGCCTCGCGGATGCGATCGGGCAGCACTACTTCCCGCATGGCCCCAATGCCGCCCGGCCGGAAAAGCTGACGGGGCTGGCGTGATCTACGACATTCGTCACGTCACCACCTACGAATACGAGAGTCCGGTCAGCTTCGCCCGCTGCACGCTGCGGCTGGAGCCCAGAAGCGGCGCCGGCCAGGAGCTGATCTCGCACAGTGTCGAGATCCGTCCGCGTCCTGCCGAGCGCAATGTGCGGCGCGATTTCTTCGGCACGCTGACCGAGAGCGTGGTGATCGAAGCCGCGCATCGCAATCTGCGGATCGATTCACGGTCGCGAGTCTCCGTCTCGCGGCAGCCGCCGGCGCGCGATGCAGCGAGCCCCGCCTGGGAGAGCATTCGCGACATTGCCTTCGAGGCGACCAGCCTCGGGCCGTCCTCGCCGATCGGCTATGTCTTTGCGAGCCCGCTGGTGCCGGTGCTCCGTCCGGTCAGCGCTTATGCGGCGGAAAGCTTTCCGCCCGGCGCGGCCATCCTCGAATGTGCCGTCGATCTGATGCACCGCATCCGCGGCGAATTTCGCTACGACCCGAAGGCGACGGTGATCTCGACGCCGCTGACCGAGGTCTTCGACAAGCGCCACGGCGTCTGTCAGGATTTTGCCCATGTGATGATCGCAGGGCTGCGCGGGCTCGGTCTGCCGGCGGCCTATGTCAGCGGCTATCTGCGCACCATTCCGCCGCCGGGCCAGCCGCGCCTGCAGGGCGCCGACGCCACCCACGCCTGGGTCTCGCTGTGGTGCGGTGCGGTGCTGGGCTGGGTGGATTTCGACCCGACCAACGACCTCTTGATCGGCAACGACCATATCGTGCTCGCGGTCGGGCGCGACTTCTCCGACGTCTCGCCGATCGACGGCATCATCGTCGGCTCGCCCAAACAGAAGCTCGGCGTCGCCGTCGACGTGTTGCTGGTGGAATGACCGCGATCACCGTCCCGCAGCCCGTTTCCCGGGGTGTAGCGAGACGTTAGCGCAACCGTGATGTCGCACAGCACAACCGCAACATTTTTTCGTGTTCTCGTTCCAGCATTTGGTTACTCGGCCCAAGATGGGCTATGCTGGCGTCGCGTCGAGAACAATAGAGACTTCGGGAGATGGCATGGGACACCAGCGGCGGAGGGGGCTGCATCCATGATAACCTTACCGAGACTAGCGGCTGAATCCCTCGAGAACTTTCTCGGTAAGTTCATGCGTCGCCGGTACGATGAGACTTCTGCCAATATCGTCGAGAGCGCGACCCGCACCGCCATGGAATGTATCGGCAACAGCGATGCGCTCTATCACAATATCGAGCATACGATGCTGGTGACGCTGGCGGCCCAGGCGATCCTCGGCGGCCGAAGCCTTCATGCGCATCTGTCGGCCGAGGATTACGTCCACGTGCTGATCGCCTGCCTCGCCCACGACATCGGTTATGTGCGCGGACTGTTCGAGGAGGACGATGCCGACGGCTTCGTGATCGACGCGGCCGACACCAAGATCTCGCTGCCGCGCGGTGCATCGGATGCCAGCCTGATGATGTATCACGTGGATCGTTCGAAGCTGTATGTGACTCGGCGGTTGCGGCATATTCCCGGAGTCGATCCGGAGCGCGTTGCCCGCGCCATCGAGGGCACACGCTTCCCGGCGCGCGAAGGGCAGGAATATGATGACGAAGCCTCGATCCTGCGCGCCGCCGACTTCATCGGCCAGCTCGGCGATCCCAACTATCTGCGCAAGGCCAACGCGCTCTACTACGAGTTCGAGGAGGTCGGCATCAACCGCCAACTCGGCTACGATTCGCCCGCCGATATCGTGAACCGCTATCCACAGTTCTACTGGAACAGCGTCGCACCGTACATCCAGACCGAGATCGGCTATCTCAACAAGACCGAGATCGGCCGGCAGTGGATCGCCAATCTCTACAGCAACGTGTTCCGCGCCGAGCGCGACATCTCGCTGTCGGGACCGCAGAAGTAGGGGTGCTCCATCCGGGCTACGCCCCCGCAAGCTCCGTGAGAACCATGCAACAAAAAACCGTCACCACGGACATCCTCGACATCGCCTATCGCGAATACGGTGCGCCCGACGGCTGGCCCTGCATCATGGGCCACGGCTTTCCCTACGACGTGAACGCCTATGCCGAGACGGCGCCTGTCATCGCCGAGGCCGGCGCGCGGGTGCTGGTGCCCTGGCTGCGCGGCTACGGGCCGACGCGGTTTCGCTCTCCCGACACGCTGCGCTCCGGCGAGCAGGCGGCGCTCGGCGCCGATCTCCTGGCCTTCATGGATGCGCTTGGTATCGAAAGCGCAGTTGTCGGCGGCTACGATTGGGGCGGGCGCGCCGCCTGCGTGGTCTCGGCGCTCCATCCCGAGCGCGTGATTGGCCTCGTCTCCGGCAATTCCTACAACATCCAGAACATCGCCCGCGCCATGGAGCCGGCCTCGCCGCCGGAAGAGGCGGCGCTGTGGTATCAATATCTCTTCCACAATGAGCGCGGCCGCCGCGCGCTGGAGCGCAACCGGCGCGGCTTTGCGCGTCAGCTCTGGGCCATGTGGTCGCCGACATGGAGCTTCGACGATGCCACGTTCGGGACCAGCGCGGCGTCGTTCGACAATCCTGATTTCGTCGACGTCGTGATCCATTCCTATCGCCACCGTTACGCGCTGGTCGCGGGCGATCCCGCCTATGCGGACATCGAGGCGAAGCTCGCCGCGCAGCCGGCAATCCGCGTCCCCGCGATTGCGATCGACGGCGACAGCGACGGCGTCAATCCCGGCACGGCCCATCACGCCCGCAAGTTCGAGGCCTTCTTCGAGCGGCGCGTGTTCGCTGGCGCCGGCCATAATCTGCCGCAGGAGCGGCCGGCCGAATGGGCGCAGGCCGTGGTCGACGTGCGGAAAGCGGCGGCGTCACAGCCGGCCTAAGCTCGGCCCTCCCAAATTTCCCTCATCTGCGGGAACCTTTTCCGATCGCAGCCGTCCAAGCTGTGGGCCCGCTTCTGGATCCGGGCTCGCTGCAGGGGAGGATCTCGATGAAGTCGCACGTGCGTAAGCTGGAACGGGTCGCGGTGGCGCAGGCGCCGGTCGAACGGCCCGACAGGGCGGAGGTGGAGCAGGCGATCCGGACCATGATCCGCTGGGCCGGCGATGATCCCGCGCGCGACGGTCTGCGCGAGACCCCTGATCGCGTTGCGCGAGCTTTCGAGGAGTATTTTTCCGGATACGCGCAGGACCCGACCGAAATCCTGCAAAAGACCTTCGAGGAGATCGAAGGCTATGACGAGATGATCGTGCTGCGCGGCGTTCGCTTCGAGAGCCATTGCGAGCACCACATGGCGCCGATCGTCGGCCGCGCCTGGGTCGCCTACATCCCGCAGGGGCGCGTCGTCGGCATCTCCAAGCTCGCGCGCGTGGTCGACGTCTACGCCAAGCGGCTTCAGATCCAGGAGAAGATGACCGCGCAGATCGCCAACACGATCAACGACGTGCTCAAGCCCGAAGGTGTCGGCGTCATCATCAAGGCGACGCATCATTGCATGACCACGCGCGGCGCGCACAAGCCCGGCACCGATCTCGTCACCAGCCGCATGCTGGGCGTGTTCCGCGACAATGCGCTGACGCGCCAGGAATTGCTGGGGCTCGCCAATTCGAACGATTGATCCGCACGCACGAAGGAGGCGTTGCCATGGCCGAGGACAAAAAGCCGAGCGGACCGGACCTGAGCAAGGGCGTGCCGCTGACCGCGTTCAAGGACGGCAAATTGCTCGGTCATGTCGGGGAGGACGACGTCCTGCTGGTGCAGGCCGGCGGCGAGATCTTTGCGATCGAGCCGGCCTGCAGCCATTATCACGGCCCGCTCGCCGAGGGCCTCGTGGTGGGCGATACCATCCGCTGCCCCTGGCATCATGCCTGCTTCTCCTTGCGTACGGGTGAAGCCAGCCGTCCGCCGGCTTTGAACGCGCTGGCGGTCTGGGAAGTCGAGCGCGATCGCGACAGCATTATCGTCCGGCGCAAGCGCGAGGCACCGAAGCCACCGGCCGCGCATCGCAGCGCGCCCGCTCGGGAGAAATTCGTCATTGTCGGCGGCGGTGCCGCCGGCTTCACCGCCGCCGAGACGCTGCGGCGCGAGGGCTTTGCCGGCGCCATCACCATGCTCAGCAATGACGGCGCGATGCCGGTCGACCGGCCGAACCTCTCCAAGGATTACCTTGCGGGTAACGCGCCGGAAGATTGGCTGCCGCTGCGCGGCGAGGACTATTATGGGGACGCAGGCATCGATCTCAGGCTCAACACCGAGGTCACCGCCATCGATGCCAAGTCGCGCAGCATCACGCTCGGCAATGGCGACAAGCTGCCGTTCGACCGGCTGCTGCTCGCGACCGGCGCCGAGCCGGTCAAGCTGCGGATTCCGGGCGCGGACCAGCCGCATGTTCACACCTTGCGCTCCCTCGCGGACAGCCGCGCCATCATCAAGGCTGCAGGCAGTGCCAGGCGTGCGCTGGTGATCGGCGCCAGCTTCATCGGCCTCGAGGTCGCGGCCTCCTTGCGGGCGCGCAAGATCGAGGTGCATGTCGTCGCGCCTGACGAGCGGCCGATGCAGAAGGTGCTGGGCGCCGAGATGGGCGATTTCGTCCGCTCCCTGCATGAGGAGAACGGTGTCATCTTTCACCTGGAGGACACGGTGGAGAAGCTCGACGGCATGCTTGCGACGCTGAAGAGCGGCGCGGTCATCGAGGCTGACCTCGTCGTCGTCGGCATCGGCGTCAAGCCGCGTCTCGCGCTTGCCGAGCAGGCGGGACTGGCGGCCGATCGTGGCGTCAGCGTGAGCGAATATCTGGAGACCAGCGTCGCGGGCATCTTCGCGGCCGGCGACATCGCGCGCTGGCCCGATCCGCATTCCCGGCAGACCATCCGCGTCGAGCATTGGGTGGTGGCGGAGCGGCAGGGACAGACCGCGGCGCGCAACATGCTCGGCAGGCGCGAGCGCTTCGACGCCGTGCCGTTCTTCTGGAGCCAGCACTACGACGTGCCGATCAACTATGTCGGCCACGCCGAGAGCTTCGACGACATCGCCATCGACGGCAGCATTTCCGGAAAGGACTGCCTGCTGAAGTACCGCAAGGACGGCCGCGTGCTCGCGGTCGCTTCAATTTATCGCGATCTCGACAATCTCAAGGCCGAATTGGAGATGGAGCGCTCGCAGGGCTGAAGCTGCGCGCTCGATCTTGATTTGCGTCAACGTTGCAGCAGGTGAGGGCTGCTCTGATCGCTGTGGTCCCGGTGCGGCGCGTGCTATCCTGGCGTGTGCCCCGGGCTTCGCATGCAGGAGTGGCCCATGACCAGTGCTTCAGATGCATCTCATCCTCCCAGTCTCGGCTCGGGTATCTCGGCGCTCCATGGCAAATGGGGCTGGATCGTTGCGCTTGGCGTCGTGTACCTCATCGCCGGCTTCGTCGCGCTCGGCAGCATGGTGATGGCGACGGTGGCGAGCGTGATCGTTGTCGGCGCGATGATGATCGTCGCCGGCGTGACCGAGGTCATAGGCGCCTTCCAGATGAAGAGCTGGGGCAAGTTTCTGATCTGGGCCTTGCTCGGCGTGCTTTACATCATTGCCGGCTTCCTCACCTTCGAGAACCCGCTCTTTGCCGCGGTTCTGCTGACGCTGTTCCTCGGCGCCTCGCTGCTGGCCTCCGGGGCAGTCAGGCTGTTTCTCGCCTTCAGCATGAAGCGGGAAAGCCCGTGGGTCTGGGTGGCGCTGTCGGCGGTCGTCACCCTGCTGCTCGGGCTGCTGATCCTGGCACGCTGGCCGGTGAACAGCGTCTACGTTCTCGGCCTGTTTCTCGGCATCGACCTGATCATGGCGGGTGCCGGCTGGGTCAGCCTTGGCCTCAGCCTGAAGCAGCGCCGCTAGGCGAAATGAGAGCGAACTGAATCGCGACGCGCCCAAGAGTTCGGTTTGCCATCTCACCGATGGGAGAGGTGAAGCGCCGACCCATGGTGCGAACGCATCATCAGCAACTCGACGCAAGACCGCCTGGCGGAACTCCGCTGATCTGACGTGCTGACTATAAAGCAGCACGCCGCGCGCCTCTTCGCGCGGACGATGATCATCGGGGAGAAACCATGAAAGCTGCCTTGGTCCTGGCCGCAGCATTGGCTGCCGGCTGCCTGTCGACGCCTGTCTCCGCGCAAAAATCCTATGGTCCTGGTATCACCGACACCGAGATCAAGATCGGCAACACCATGCCCTATAGCGGGCCGGCTTCGCCGCTCAGCATCACGGGCAGGGTCATTGCGGCCTATTTCGACGAGGTCAACGAGAAGGGCGGGGTCAATGGCCGCAAGCTCAATCTGATCTCGCTGGACGACGCATTCTCGCCGCCCAAGACCATGGAGGCGGCGCGGCGCCTCGTCGAGGGCGACGGCGTCGCCTTCATCTTCGCGACCATGGGCACGGCGCCGAGCTCGGCGATCGCAAAATATCTCAACAGCAACAAGGTGCCGCAGCTGTTCTTGATCAGCTCGGCCTCGAAGTGGAACGATCCCGCCAACATGCCGTGGTCGATGGCGCTGCCCTGGGCGCCGAACTACACCAGCGAGGCCGCGATCGACGTCGCCTATGCCCGCGCCAAGAACCCGAATGCGCGCTTCGCTGTGCTCTATCAGAACGACGATGCCGGCAAGGAATATCTGCGCGGGGTCAAGGAGGCGCTCGGCGCCGATGCCGACAAGGCGATCGCAATGGCCTCGAGCTTCGAGGTCACCGACCCCACCGTCGATTCCCAGGTGCTGACGCTGGCGAACACCAAGGCGGACGTGTTCATGATCTATTCGGTGACGCCGCGCGCCTGCGCGCAGGCGATCCGGAAAGCGCACGAGGTCGGCTGGCAGCCGGCGCGCTTCCTCGCCAGCGGCTGCGCCAACAAGGCGACCGTGATGGTGCCTGCGGGGCTCGATGCCGGCAAGGGCGTGCTGTCGCTCGGTTCGCTCAAGCCCTTCGTCGAGCAGCCGAAGGACGATCCGGCGATGACGGCCTATATCGACTTCATGAAGAAGCGCTTGCCCAATGCCGACGTCAACAACGTCGCCGGCCTCTACGGCTACACCGTCGCCGAAGCCCTCGTGGTGCTGCTGAAACAATGCAAGGACAATCTGACGCGCGAGAACATCATGGCGCAGGCCGCGAATTTGAAGAACGTGCCGCTGTCGCTGCTGATGCCCGGCATTACGCTGAACACCACGCCGCGGGATTTCCGCCCGATCAAGGACGGTTACATGCTGCAGTTCGACGGCAATGACTGGGTGGTGGCCAGCGAGCTCTTGAAGGGGACGTGAGGGGCTGCCGTGGAGACGGTGCATCCTCTCCCCTTGCGGGAGAGGATGGATCGCATCGAAGATGCGAGCCGGGTGAGGGTATCTATCCTCACGAACGGTATCGCTAGCGGAGAGAACCCCTCATCCGGCGCTTCGCGCCACCTTCTCCCGCAAGAGAAGGAAAGAGGAGACCACCATGGACTTTCAACACTCCGCCCGTTCGCTGGAGCTGCAGGAGCGCGTTCGGCAGTTCATGCGGACGCATGTCGAGCCGGTCGAGGAGCTCTACTACGAGCAGGTCAAGCCGGAAGCTGCGCGCTACAGGACCCCGCCGGTGCTGCAGGACCTGAAGAAGATGGCGCGCGAGCAGGGGCTCTGGAACCTGTTCCTGTCAGGCGAGCACGGACCGGGTCTCTCCAATCTCGACTATGCCCCCGTGAAGGAGATCATGGGCCGCATCCTCTGGGCGCCCGAAGTGTTCAACTGCTCGGCGCCCGACGTCGGCAACATGGAGGTGCTGGCAAGCTACGGCACCAAAGCGCAGCAGGAGCGCTGGTTGAAGCCGCTCCTGGAGGGACGCATCCGCTCCGGCTTCTCGATGACGGAGCCGCAGGTCGCCTCCAGCGATGCCACCAACATCCAGTGCGCCATCACGCGCGACGGCGACGACTACGTCATCAACGGCCGGAAGTGGTTCACGTCAGGCGCGATGAACGAGGATTGCGAGATCCTGATCGTGATGGGCAAGACGGCACCTGATGACCCCGACCGCCACCGCCAGCAATCCATGATCCTGGTGCCGAGGAACACGCCGGGCGTGCGCGTTGTCCGCGACATGCTGACCTACGGCTATGACGATGCCCCCAGCGGCCACCCCGAGATTTCTTACGACAACGTCCGCGTGCCCGCCGAGAACATCCTGCTCGGCGAGGGCCGCGGCTTCGAGATCGCGCAGGGCCGGCTCGGTCCCGGCCGCATCCACCATTGCATGCGGCTGATCGGCTGCGCCCAGCGCGCGCTGGAATTGATGTGCCAGCGCGCGGTGTCGCGGGTCGCCTTCGGCAAGCCGCTCGCCGAGCAGGGCTCGGTGCGCGAGGACATCGCACACTCCTTCTGCGAGATCGCGCAGGCGCGCCTGCTGACGCTGCAGGCCGCCGACAAGATGGACCGCGATGGCAACAAGGCCGCGCGCGACCTGATCGCCGCGGCCAAGATCGTGGTGCCCGGCATGGCCGCCCGCGTCATCGACCGCGCCATCCAGATCCACGGCGCCGCCGGCGTCTCGCAGGACACCTTCCTCGCGCGCGCCTACGTCTACGCCCGCTTCATCCGCATCGGCGACGGCCCGGACCAGGTGCACCTCGCCGCGGTGGGGAAAGAGCTGATCAAGCGGGGCGGGGTGATGGGGTAGGCAGACAGATTTTCGGGCGCTCGCGCAAAAATTGGTGCTGGCATCTGGTCAGGCGGTAGCACGGTATGCTTTGATGAACCAGATGATTGGTGCGTCACTGCCGACGTTGTTGCGCTCGGCACTTGAGCGAGCAGGTCAACAATGTACAGTTTCGTCCCGAGCAGCCGGATGTCCGGCGTGCGAGTCATCGCGGCCGTTCTCGTCTCCATCCTGATCCTCTTGAGCGGCCGATCTGCATTTGCGGCGATTGAGCCCTTTCCTTCGGATTTCAAAATCCAGCGTATCTCGGTCAACGGCGTCACGCTGCATGTCCGCGTGGGCGGACAAGGGCCGGCCGTCGTCCTCCTGCACGGCTTCGGCGACACCGGCGACATGTGGGCGCCGCTCGCCAAGGCGCTCTACAAGGACCACACCGTGATCGTTCCGGACCTGCGCGGCATGGGGCTGTCGTCGCAGGCCCCAGCTGGTTACGACAAGAAGACCCAGGGCGTCGACATCGCCATGGTCATGGACAAGCTCAACGTGCAGAAAGCCGATCTGGTCACACACGACATCGGCAACATGGTGGGCTATGCGCTCGCGGCGCAATACCCCGATCGCATCACCAAATGGGTCGTCATCGACGCGCCGCTGCCCGGCATCGGGCCCTGGGACGAAATCCTGAAGAGCCCCATGCTGTGGCATTTCAATTTCCGCGGCCCCGACGTCGATCGCCTGGTCAAGGGCCGCGAGCGCATCTATCTCGACCGCTTCTACAACGAGCTCTCGGCCGACCCCAGGGCGATCGACGAGGCGACGCGCAATCATTATGCGAAGCTGTACGCCCGGCGGGGCAACATGCACTACGCCTTCGAGCAGTTCGCAGCGTTCGGCAAGGACGCTACGGACAACAAGGCTTTTGCCGCGACCAAGCTGAACATGCCGATCCTTGCCCTTGGCGCCGAAAAGTCCTTTGGCGAGCAGCAGGCCGCCATCATGCGGGACGTCGGCACCACGGTGGACGGCGGTATCATCACCGGCTCCGGACATTGGATCATGGAAGAGCAGCCTGCGCAGACCGTGAGCAAGGTGCGCGCGTTCCTCGACGGGAAATGAGGGGCAGGATGATCGGCGTGGGTCCGCGCCCTGCGCTTGGCCCGCCGTCTTCGCGCCTCGTGATGGCGTAGCGACTTACCGTCCGCTTCCGATCATCCTTCAGGCAAGCCGGCCAGGCGCAGCCCCTCGAAGTAGCGCTGGCGTCGTGCGAGGTAGATGGGATTGTCGCCCTTGGCGTTGAAGCGGTAGCGGCGGATCGTGAAGCTGGGATCGAGAGCAAGCCCTGCATCGGCGACGGATCGCGCCTCCTTGAGGTCTCCCGCCAGCGCCAGCGCTGTCGCAAGATGAAAATGCGATAGCGCGTGATTTCGGTTCACCTCCATGCTGCGCCGGAACCAGTCGATGGCTTCGCGATCGGCATTGATGCTCAATCTGGCCAGCCCGACGAACATGTACCACAGAAAGGCGCGCGTATCCCGCGGGGAGAGCCGAAGCGCTTCCTGGATGTGCCCCTCCACCTCCTCGCTAAGGCCCGATTGATATTTGCCGAGACCAATGAATCCATGCGCATCGGCCAGATTCCGGTCGAGCGCCAGCGAGCGCCGGCATTGTGCAACACCGTTATCGATGCGGTTCGTCTGAATTTGCACGGCGCCGAGCAGCATGTGGGCTCTGGGATGATTGGGGGCGCGGAGCAACGCGCTGTTCAAGGCTGCTTCCGCAGCGTCGAAATGCACCTTGACGTCATCGGCCATGAAAGCCGATCCAACGGACACATCGACCTGAGCCGCCGCGACGGCCGCTTCGATGTTGCCGGGATCCAGCGTCAAGGATCGGGTAAAAAAATCCCTTGCCTGCGTTAGAAGGACGCGCGTCACGCCCCTGTTCTGAAGGGCTCGGCCCTGGAAGTACAGGTCCATCGCATCGGGGCGGGGCGATCGCTCCGCGCGGCGTGCTTCGGCGGCGATGAGCTCCGCATTCAAGGTGTTGGCGAGTCGAGACACGATCTCATCCTGCATGTCCAGGAGCTCGGCGGCGGGCTTGTCGAAGCGGTCGGCCCACACTTGGCTCCCCGTCTCTGTGTCGGTCAGCTGCGCGTTCAGGCGAAAACGGTTGCCGCCGCGTTGCACGGAGCCTTCGAGCACGTAATGCACGTTCAGGTCGCGGCCGATTTGCCTGGCATCGACTGCTTTGCCCTTGAAGGTAAATGCCGTGTTGCGGCCGATCACGAACGAGCCGGCGATGCGCGACAAGTCCGTCGTCAGGCTCTCCGTCACGCCATCGACGAAATAATCCTGCGCCGGATCGTCTCCGATGTTGGCGAATGGCAGGACGACGATCGACAAATGCGGTACCGTGGGAGGCGGCGGCGGTTCCCCATCATCGGATAGCCGCGGCGTCTCGCCGGAAACAACAAGGGGCGCGGCCAACTGTTCGTCGGGCACCAGCATATAGCCGCGGCGGGGCAGCGTCTTCAGCGCAGATCGGCCGACATCTCCCAGGGCCCGCCTGACATCGCCGATGGCCTGGACGAGGGAATCCTCCGTGACCTCGCAATCCGACCAGACCTCATCCATGATTTCGCTTTTGTCGACCAGCTGCCCGGGCCGCTTTGCCAGCAGCCGCAGTACCGCCCAGGCGCGCGGACGCAGGGGAACGACAGCGCCGCTCCCGTCGCGCAGAGTTTCGTGGGCGAGGTCCACGATCCGATCGCCGATGACGATGGAATGCTGCGATGCCTTCAACAAGGATGCCTCGTGAACCTTGCTTTCGGAAAATTTCGGCGCAGTTTCGGGACGCCGACGGGATTGTACAGCATCATCCTGCAGCGCGGGATAGCAAAACGCACCCTATCGAAGCCACCAACGCGAGGTAAGCTTCCATGATCCGGACCCCCATCGCTGCTGCGTTGAGTCTCTTGATCGTCGGCCTTTCGCCCGTTGCCGGGGCGGACAGAAAATACGGTCCCGGTGTCAGCGATACCGAAATCAGAATAGGCCAGACGGCGCCCTACAGCGGGCCGATCTCGTCGTTGAGCCGCTTCAGCCGGATTGAAACAGCCTATCTCAAAATGATCAACGCGGCCGGCGGTATCAACGGCCGCAAGGTGACGCTCATTTCGCTCGACGATGCCTTTTCGCCGGCCAAGACAGTGCAACAGACGCGCAAACTCGTAGAGGACGACGACGTGCTTGCGATCGTGGGATCAATCGGCACACCGACCAATCTCGCGGTAGCGAAGTATCTCAACAGCAAGCAAGTTCCGCAGATCCTGCTGCTCGCCAGCACGCCGAAGCTCGACGATCCCGAGAATTTGCCATGGACGACCACGTTCATGATGCCGCAGCCGGTCGAGACCAGGATCTACGCCGAGTATCTGATGAAGACCAAACCTGACGCGAAGGTCGCCGTGATCTATCAGAACGACGATCTCGGAAAGGGCAATCTGGCCAGCTTCAAGGCGGCTCTGGGATCGAAGGCCTCGACCATGGTGGTGGCCGAGGCGGCCTACGATATCGCGGAGCCGACGGTCGATTCACAGATCCTCGCGCTGAGAGCATCGGGTGCCGATACGTTGTTTCATGCCTCCAACGCACGATTTGCTGCACAATCTATTCGAAAGGCGCACGAGATCGGCTGGAAGGTCCAGCATGTGCTGCTCTCCGGCGTCAGCAGCATTTCGGCTGTCCTGCGTCCGGCGGGACTTGTGGCCTCCACAGGCGCGGTCAGCGCGTTTTGGTTGAAGACGTCGGAGGATCCGATGTGGGACGACGATGCCGGCATGCGCGAGTTTCGGGCATTCATGCAGCGGTGGGCGCCAAATGACGATATCGAGGAGTCGATCTTTCCCTATGCGACGGCTCAGATCATCGTCGAGGTCCTCAAGAAGTGCGGCGACGACCTGTCGCGCGAGAATCTCATCAGGCAGGCCACCAACATCCGGGAGGTTCAACTGCCGACGTTCCTGCCGGGCCTTACGATCAACGTCTCTCCATCGCGCCGGATCGGCTGGACAAAGGCGAGGATGGCACGTTTCGACGGCACCAGATGGGTGCTGCTCGATGACGTCGTCGGTAACTGACGATCGGTTGTTCGCAAGAGCGAAGTGTTCGAGGGGGATTGCGAAATGACCGACAGCCTGAATATCGCCATCGTCGGCGCGGGCATCGGCGGATTGTCTGCGGCGCTCGCGCTGGGCGCGCGGGGCATGAATGTTACGGTTTTCGAAAGCGCAGAGACCCCGCGCGAGGCCGGGGCCGGACTGTCCATCCCTCCGAACGCACTGATCTTGCTCAAACGTACATCGCTCTGTGACAAAATCGAGAAGATCACCACCAGGAGCCAGGGTCTTACGCGACGGACGTCACGGGGAGAGCTTGTCTTGCCCGGCTCGCCCACCGTGCTCAGCTATCAGATTCACCGCGTGGAGTTCCTCGAGATGCTCCTTGGTGAGGTGAAAGGGCCGGTCCGGTTCGGACATCGGTGTGCAGCCGTTGAAGACACGCCGACCGAAGTGCGCCTGATCTTTGCCAATGGCGCCGTCTGCGATGTGGATGTTGTCATCGGTGCGGACGGCATTCATTCAGTCGTCCAGCGCCAGATCGGCCTGGCAGCCCACCCGACCAGCGAAGGCATCGTGGCCTACCGCGGCCTGGTGCCGTCGCAAAAGCTGTCATGGGGCGCAGAACTGCGTGGCCTGAACATGTGGATGGGCGAGGGCCGCAACTTCATCTGCTTTCCGGTATCGCAGGGGCGATTGATCAATATCGTTGCATTTGTCCCGAGCATGCGTGACATGGAGGAAACCTGGTACGCACCCGGCGACGTCAGGGCTCTTGCAGCCGAGTACGAGGGCTGGGATGCGCTTGTCCAAGACTTGATTTCGGCGCTCGACCAGACGTTTCGCTGGGGCATCTACGATCGGCCGCCGTTGCCGTATTGGTCGCGCGGACATGTGACGCTTCTCGGCGACGCCGCGCATCCGATGGTGCCCCATTTCGGGCAAGGCGCGGGGCAAGCGATCGAGGATGGCTTCGCACTTGCCGTCCTGCTGGAGCGCGCGAGGCGTGACGAGATTCCGGCACGGCTGAACGCCTATCAGGAACTGAGATTGGGGCGGACCAGTCGTGTTCAGGCCGCCTCGCGCCTCGCCGGCCGGTTCTACCGGTCTGCCGGCAGCGATCGCGCTGAACAGGCGCAGCGATCGCAAGCCTGGATGTCGGCGGCGGAATGGATCTTCCCGCACGACGCCGAGAAGGCTGCTTTGGCCATTCTGTAGATCGCCTAAAGTCTCTCTTCAGGACGTCGTGGACCTCCGCGCTGGCCGCCGCTGCCGCGGCAACCCGGAAGCCTGTGAAGCCCGGGTGGGCAAGCGTCAACCCGGAACGATCTCGTCGAGCGGCCAGATCGGACGGCGGACGTTTCGATACGTGAGCTTGCTGTGATCGAAGGTGGCAAGTCCGCCGCTGTCGGCCAGGATCACCTCCTTGGCCATGGGCGCGAAGGCCGCCCGGAAGTGGTGCGCCGACTTGACGGCGACGACCCGGAATTGAGCCGGCTCTGCCCCGAGAATCCGGAACATTTCCCGATCATAGGTCTGCAGCGTGTTGGTCGAAATCGCGATGGAGATGCCGTCGACCTCGAGCAAGGCGCTGGGCCCGAGCGTCATGGGTTGACCGGCATTCATCGGCCCCTCGCAGACGAAGGCGCCGTCCGACAGGCCGGTCACCCGCCCGGTCAGCGTGAGCGGAGGTCCGTAGCTTTCGGGATGGCGCTTGGCCCCGAGAACGACATCCACGCTGGCCCCGAGGCCCGCAGCGTGGCAGCGGGAAGCGGCTTCGGGATCGCCGAGGACGCCGAACAGCACGCTGCGGACTTCGGCCTGCAGCAGCGCCTCCAGCAGGCGGATGCCATCGCCGTAGGCGCCCGAACCGGGATTGTCGCTGAAGTCGGCGATCACGAAGGGACGGGTGTCGGCGACGTCAGTCGCGGCTGCGGCGGCAAGCTTCGTTGCATCAGGCAAGTCGAGCGCCGTGACGGTGACCTCGGCGCGCCGGCGGACCATCTCGTCCTCGAGCGCCGCCGCGGCCTGCCGCGCGGCCGCTTCGGCGGCGTTGTGGGAGGCATCGTAGGTGATCTGAATGCTGGGGCCGACCTCGGCAATGTCAGAGCGGCTGAAGCCTGCGCAGACATCGACGGACAACAGGCCCGGCGTTTGCGCCTCCATGTCCGCGGCGCGCGCCAAGAGGTCGCTCATCACGCCGCCCTGGGTCCGTCCGTGATTGCATCCGTCGAGCAGAGGTGCTTGCGAGCGGAAGACCTTCGGGCGGGTCGTGCCGTCCATCGCCGCCTGCAGCAGCTCGGCGGCCCGGAACGCCGTCTCGTATTGGTCGATGTGCGGATAGGTGCGGTAGGGCAGCATGATGTTGGCCAGCCGGCCCATGCGTTCGGTGACGTTGGCATGCAGATCGAGCGTCACCGCAATCGGAATCGTCTCACCGAGACGCTGGCGCAGTCCTTCGAGCAGCGCACCTTCGGCGTCGTCGTCGGTCTCGGTCACCATCGCGCCGTGCAGCGCCAGGATAACGCCGTCGAGCGGCCCGCTCTCGCAGGCCGCGTAGACCAGGCGCTGCAGTTCGGCCCAGCACGCCGCCGTCACCTTGCCGGACGGGGTGGCCGCGGCGGCGAGCGGCTGCACCAGGGTCCAGCCGTAACGTTTGGCTGCGGCCAGGTGCGCGGCGATCTCCATTCTTGTGTCGGCCAGCGCCGCGGCGATCTCGCCGTCACGCAGAAACAGCCGCTTGCGGTAGTCCTCGAGCGTGGTCGGGATGACCGAGAAAGTGTTGGTCTCGTGGGCGATCTGCGCCGAGAGAACGCGCCGCGTCTGGCTCATGGGATTCCTTTGTTTTTTTCTTATGCAATCTCACAAGTCAGCCGCGCCGACACGCGCCGTCTCCTGCTCGGCACTGCATGACCGCATCGTGCCCCTGTTTTGCCCGACGAGTCAAAATCAATTGCGCAGGAGCTTCAGGTTTCGCGCGGGCCGCCAAGCCATTGAAAAACCTGACCCCGGCTACTGTGCATGGGGTTGTTTTCCAGATTTTTGTTTGGAGGCCCCCACCGCCGCCCGGCGGTGGCGTTGGCGCGTTCACCCCGCCTTGGCGATGCGGCTGTCCGCGCGCAGGTTCTGGAAGAACGTCTCGACCTCCCGGGACAGCGTGTCCGCGGTCTCGGCCACGCTGCCCGCCGCCGTCAACACAGAGGCTGCTGCCGTATCGGTCTTGCCGATGGCGTCGCGCAGCGAGGTGATGTTGGCGACCAGCGTCTCGTTGCCTTGCGCGGCGCTTTGCGCGTTGGACGAGATCTCGCGCGTGGCGGCGTCCTGCTGGCCGATGGCGCCGGCGATCGCCGAGGTGACTTCGTTGATCTCGCGCACGGCACCGCCGATCTCGCGCACGGCATCGACCGCGTTGCGGGTCGAGGCCTGGATCATCGCGACGTTCTCTGAGATCTCGGCGGTGGCCTTGGCGGTCTGGCCAGCCAGCGCCTTCACCTCATGGGCGACCACGGCAAAGCCCCGGCCGGCATCGCCGGCGCGGGCGGCCTCGATTGTGGCGTTGAGCGCGAGCAGGTTGGTCTGCTCGGCGATCGCCTGGATCAGGTTGAGCACGCCGTCGATGCGCTGCGTGGCCGCGGCAAGGCTCTCGATCTCGGAGATCGACTTCTCGGTGCGCTGGCCGGTCTGCTCGACCGCGCCGGCGCTCTGCCGCACCTGGCGCCCGATCTCCACCACCGACGCCGACAGCTCCTCGGCCGCGCCCGCCACCGCCGTGACGTTGTGCGAGGCCTGCTCGGTGGCGTTGGCCGCCGTGCCGGCGCGGCTGTTCGCATCCGCGGTGACGCGGGTGATGGTCTGCGCGGTCTCGCGCATGGTGGAGGCGTTGTCGCTGAGGCCACGCATGATCGCGCCGATCGCCTCGCGGAACTGCTCGACGGACTGCTCGATATGGCGGGCGCGCTCCTCGCGCGCGGCGGAGTCCTGCGAGACCTGCGAGGCGAGGTTGCGGTTGCGGCCCATGGCCTCCTGGAAAACCTGGATCGCGCGGGCGAGCGCGCCGATCTCGTCGGCGCGGCCGGAGTGCGGCACCACGACGTCCTCGGCGCCGTCGGCGACCTGCTTGATGGTGTCGGTGATGGCGGCCAGCGGCCTTGCGATCGAGCGGGCGATGATGACGATGCCGATCACGACCAGGGCCAGCGCCACGCCGCCGAGGCAGGTCAGGACGAAGGACAGGGTGCGGTTGGTCTCCGTCTCGTGCGCGATCTGCTTGGCCCGCTCGGCGTAGACCTTGGACAGCGCCTCGAGGTCCTTGTTGAGCGCCGAGCGCACGGCGCGGTTGGCGTCGTTGTCGCCCCATTCGCGGCCCGCGGCCGCATTGATCTCGACGCCGCGGCGCACCAGCTCCTTGCGGAACTCGACGAATTGCTCGATGCGCTTCTTGAACGTGGCGAACTGCTCGGCATCGTCGGCTTTGACGATGGTCTGCCAGCGCTTCACGACATCGAGGATCTGCTCGTTGAACTTGAGCAGGCCGTCGCCGTATTTCTTCACGACCTTCGGCTCGGTCGACATGTAGACTCCGCGGGATTCCATCACGACCGCATAGACCAGCGAGTTGACGCGCTCGACGTTCAGCGCGGCGGCGTTCGCCGTCTCGATCGCGCTCGTCAACTCGGCGCCGCGGCGGCTGTTGTAGTCGGACAGCCCGGCGATCGCCGCCGTGAGCAGCGCAAACAGCGCGAAGATCGCATAGAGCTTGGCGGCGAGCGTGAAGCGGCCGGCGGGACCGGCGGCATTCCCAGATCGGTCTGATGTCATGGTCATTCAGGTGCCCGGATTGGCCTGAAGTGGCCGGTGAGGGGGATTCTACAAAATTGATGCAAAACTATGCAGAACGAAGATGGATGCGGCGTTAACGCGCCGCTCCGCGGCCTCCGTCCTTGGTCGAAGGAAAGGCAAGTTATTTCAGCGTCTTGATCAAAAGGTAGAGTTTCAGGATAGTCCTTGCGTCGGCCGTTGGCCGACCACCTCTCGGAGAGGCCCTTGGTCTACCGCCACACCATCGACGCCACGACCCACATTTTCCCGGACCTGCGCGATCTCCTGGCCAAGGCGACGCCGCCGCGCTCCGGCGACCGGCTGGCCGGGATCGCCGCCGACACGGCCGAGCAGATGATCGCGGCGCGGATGGCGCTCGCCGACGTCCCGCTCGCAAGATTCCTGCAGGAAGCCGTCATCCCCTATGAGGCCGACGAGGTTACCCGCCTCGTCATGGACAGCCACGACGCCAAGGCCTTGGCTCCGGTGGCCTCCCTGACGGTTGGGGCCTTCCGCGACTGGCTGCTGTCGGACGCCGCGACGCCGGAGGTCCTGAAGACGCTGGCCCCCGGCATCACCCCGGAGATGGCGGCAGCGGTCTCAAAACTGATGCGCAACCAGGATCTGATCCTGGCGGCACGGAAACGCGAGGTCACCACCGCCTTCCGCAACACCATCGGCCTCAAGGGCCGGATGAGCACGCGGCTGCAGCCCAACCATCCGTTCGACGATGCCAGGGGCATCACCGCCTCGATCCTCGACGGCATCCTGCTCGGGGCCGGCGATGCCTGCATCGGCATCAATCCGGCGAGCGACGATCCGGCCGTTATCGCGCGATTGCTGCGGCTGCTCGACGAGATCATCTCGCGGCTGCAGATCCCGACGCAAGGCTGCGTGCTCACCCATGTCACGACGACGCTGTCGCTGATCGGGCAGGGCGTGCCGGTCGATCTCGTCTTCCAGTCCGTTGCCGGCACCGAGGCCGCCAACCGCAGTTTCGGCATCGACCTTGCGCTTCTCAAGGAGGCGCAGGAGGCCGGGCTGTCGCTGCGGCGCGGCACCATCGGGCAGAACGTGATGTATTTCGAGACCGGCCAGGGCTCGGCGCTGTCGGCCGGCGCCCATCACGGCGTCGACCAGCAGACCTGCGAGGCGCGCGCCTATGCGGTGGCCCGCGCCTTTGCGCCTCTCTTGGTCAACAGCGTGGTCGGCTTCATCGGCCCGGAATATCTCTATGACGGCAAGGAAATCATCCGGGCGGGACTGGAGGATCATTTCTGCGGCAAGCTGCTCGGCCTGCCGCTTGGGATCGACATCTGCTACACCAACCATGCGGAAGCGGACCAGGACGACATGGACAATCTGCTGACGCTGCTCGCCGCCGCCGGCGTTACCTTCATCATGGGCGTCCCCGGCGCCGACGACGTCATGCTGAACTACCAATCGACGTCTTTTCACGACGCGCTCTATGTCCGTGACGTCTTCGGCTTGCGCCGCGCGCCGGAATTCGACGATTGGCTGGCTCGGTCGGGCATTACAGGCTCAGATTTCCGGCTTGCCGGCGATGCAGGCCTGCTGCCCGATTTTGCCTCGCGGCTGATTGCGTGAGGCGGTGCGCAGCGCCAAACTCCCTTCGAGGAAACTATCTGCGCCTCCCGGAATTATGCTTGTGCCACAATATTGAGAAATTCCGGCGGCAGCATTACGCTATGTGTCTGGCTGGCAATTTCCGCAACATCAGTCGAGCGTGGCGGGGGAGCTTAGATGCGAGCTGAAAGTAACGGAACATCCCGGCGGATTCTCTGTGTGTTTCCGCGCTACACCTCCTCGTTCGGCACGTTCGAGCATTCCTATCCGCTGACCGACGGTGTCCGTGCCTTCATGCCGCCGCAGGGGCTGTTGCTGATCTCGGCCTATCTGCCTGAGGATTGGCAGGTCAAATTCGTCGACGAGAACCTGCGTCGTACCACCAGGGAAGAGTTCGAATGGGCCGAGGCGGTCTTCGTCAGCGGCATGCACATCCAGCGCCAGCAGATGAACGACATCTGCCGCCGCGCCCATGAGTTCGATCTGCCGGTCGCGCTCGGCGGCCCCTCCGTCAGTGCCTGTCCCGACTATTACCCGTCGTTCGACTATCTCCATGTCGGCGAGCTCGGCGATGCCACCAACCAGCTGATTGAGATCCTGTCGCGCGACACGGCGCGTCCAGACGAACAGGTGGTCCTCACCACCAAGGACCGCGTGCCGATGACGGAGTTTCCGATCCCGGCCTACGAGCTTGCCGACGTGAAGAAGTACTTCCTCGGCAGCATCCAGTATTCCAGCGGCTGTCCCTATCAGTGCGAGTTCTGCGACATCCCCGGTCTCTACGGCCGCAACCCGCGCATCAAGTCGCCGCAGCAGATCATCGCCGAGCTGGATCGTCTACGTGAATGCGGCATGACCGACACGGTCTATTTCGTCGACGACAATTTCATCGGCAACCGCAAGGCGGCGATGGATTTGTTGCCGCACCTGATCGAATGGCAGAAGCGGACCGGCTACGTGGTCCGGCTCGCCTGCGAGGCGACGCTCAACATCGCCAAGCGGCCCGAGATCCTCGAGAAGATGCGCGAGGCCTACTTCATCACCATCTTCTGCGGGATCGAGACGCCCGATCCCGACGCGCTGAAGGCGATGCAGAAGGACCACAACATGATGGTCCCGATCCTGGAGGGCGTGCGCACCATCAACTCCTACGGCATGGAGGTGGTTTCGGGCATCATCATGGGGCTCGACACCGACAAGCCGAATACGTCGGAGGCGCTGCTCGGCTTCGTCGAGGAATCGCGCATTCCGCTGCTCACGATCAACCTGCTCCAGGCGCTGCCGAAGACGCCGCTGTGGGACCGGCTGGAGCGCGAGGGTCGTCTTGTCCACGACGATGGCCGCGATTCCAACGTCGACTTCCTGTTGCCCTATGACGAGGTCGTCGCGTCCTGGAAGCACGCCATGGGCGTCGCCTATGAGCCCGAGAGGGTCTACGCGCGCTTCCAGTACCAATGCGACCACGTCTATGTGCATCGCCTGAAGATGCCGACACCGGACGAGATGAAGACCTGGCCCAACATCCGGCGCGGCCTCGTCATGCTGCGCAACATCTTTTGGAAGGTCGGCGTGCTCGGCGACTACAAGCGCGTGTTCTGGAAGTTCGCGCTGGGGCGCATCAAGCGCGGCGATCTCGAAGGCCTGATCGGCTGCACCCTGATCGCGCACCATCTCATCACCTTCGCGCGCGCGGCCTCCAGCGGCAGGCAGAACGCCTCGAACTACTCGATCCGGCTGCGCGAGGCCGCCGTTCCCGCCGAATGAGTGATCCGTCCGTTCCGGCTCGCCCGATCATCGACCTCAGGTCGTTCACGCCCGCGCGCGTTGCGCTCGGGCGCAGCGGGGCAAGCGTGCCGACCAAGGCGCTGCTCGATTTCACGCTCGATCATGCCCGTGCCCGCGATGCCGTGCATGCCGCCTTCGATGCGCCGCGTCTGGTCGCCGATCTCGCAGGCCTCGGCCTCGACGTCACCGAGGCGAGGAGCCAGGCGGTCGACCGCGGGGATTATCTGCGGCGGCCGGATCTGGGGCGACGGCTCGAGCCCGGCTCGGCCGATGTTCTGGCGCGAGCGGCTTCCGCGCCATGCCAGCTCGCGCTGGTGATCGGCGACGGCCTGTCCGCGGCGGCGGTCCATGCCCATGCGGTGGCCCTGGTGAGGCGACTGCTGCCGTTGCTCGCCGAAGGCGATGCTGTCGCGCTCGGCTCTGTCGTCGTCGCCTCAGGCGCGCGCGTTGCGCTCGGCGACGAGATCGGCGCCCTTCTCGGCGCGCGCATGGTCGTGACGCTGATCGGCGAGCGGCCCGGCCTGTCGGCACCCGACAGTCTCGGCGCCTATCTGACCTTCGCGCCCAAGCCGGGCCGCACCGATGCTGAACGCAATTGCGTGTCCAACATCCACCACGCCGGACTGAGCTATGACGAGGCTGCCTGCAAGATCGCCTGGCTGGTCCGCGAGGGGCTGGCGCGTCAGGTCAGCGGCGTGGCGCTGAAGGACGAGAGCGCGGACCGCGCGCCGCGTCGAATTGGCACATTCTCGGCCGGATGACCCGCGCAGGACCCAAAATCGCCGCATCTTGATCGATTCGCCCACACTTCGCCTGCTTGCGAAAAGACCAGTTGACCTGCTAAACCCCTCGCGGCGATTTTCCGCGCATTTTCAAAGGGCAAGCCTCCCATTGGTATGGCATTTTCAAGCCGTTCGCGGGGCGCAACAAGCTCTCAAGACCGAGCCGATTTAGGAACTGGATAAGGCATGCTCGAAAAGCACAGCGAGAATGAGGTTCATGTCGACAAGGTCGAGCAGGGACCTACGTCCTCGATCGCCTTCGGGCTGGAGCGTCTCGGGCTGATCGCCGTCCGGGCGCCGATCGTCTCCTGCATCGTCCTGCTCGTCCTGATCGTCGGCGCCGTGTTCGGCATCCACCGGATCAAGATCGACGATTCGCTGTCGCAGCTCTTCCGCTCCGACAGCCGCGAATTCCACCAGTATGAAGAGGTGACGAAGAAGTTCCCGGCCGAGGAATTCGACGTCCTCGTCGTGGTCGAAGGCAAGAACCTCCTGGCGCGGAATAATCTCGAGAAGCTGCGCGACTTCGTGACCGACATGCAGCTGGTCGAAGGCACGCGCGGGCTGGTCTCGCTGTTCTCCGCCCGCCAGGCGCCGGCGCCGGGCAAGCTGCCGGCGGCCCTGTTCCCGGCCGAGCTGCCCGAAGGCGCCGACTACGACAAGTTCATCGAGACGGTCAAAAACAACGAGATCATCCGCGGCAAGCTGTTGTCAGAAGACGGCACGCTGGCGCTGATCGTGCTGTCGCTCGATCCGGAGGTGGTGGCGTCCAGCAGGCTGACCAAGACCGTCGCCGACATCCGCGCGCTGATGAAGGAGGATCTCAGCGATACCGGGCTCAACGTGCAGCTTTCCGGCGTGCCCGTGATGCAGCTCGAGATCCGCAACGCCGTCGAGCGCGACGGCCTCACCTACAACATCCTCGGCATTCTCGCCGGCTGCATCATCGCCATCATCTTCTTCCGCAAGATCTCCTTCATGGTCGCCGCGGCGTTCCCGCCGATGATCGCGATCCTGCTGGCGCTCGGCGCGCTCGGCTGGGCCAATTTCAATCTCAACATGTTTCTGAACGTGATGACGCCGCTCATCATGGTCATCAGTTTCTCGGACTCGATGCAGCTCACCTTTGCCGCGCGTGACCGGCTGATCGCGGGCCAGGACAAGTTCACCGCGTTCAAGAACGCCGTGCTGGTGGTGGGACCGGCCTGCGTGCTGACGCATGGCACCGCCGGCATTTCCTTCATCGCGCTGCAGTTCTCCAACTCCGACCTGATCCGCAAGTTCGGCGAGGCGGGTCTGGCCGCCACCATCATCGCGCTGGTCGCGGTGCTGTCGCTGGTACCGGTGTTCGGCGTGCTCCTCGTGCGCAACGAGAAGACGTTCGCGGTCAAGTTCCAGGGTGCGGATGCCGGCGTCCAGGCGTTGCGCAATTTCTGCTACTGGATCGCGGTGCGCATGGTCGGCCGGCCCGGCCTGTTCAGCCTGATCGCGGTGCTGTTCGTCGGCGGCCTCGGCGTCATCTACGCCAATCTGGAGCCACGCTACCGGCTCGCCGACCAGGTGCCGGACAAGCGGCAGGCGGTCGCCGCCAGCGACCGGCTCGATGCCAAGCTCACCGGCGCCAATCCGGTCAACGTGCTGATCCAGTTCCCGAAGGGTGAATCGCTCTATTCGCCGGAGACGCTCCAGACTATCGCGGACGTGCATGCGACCGTGGAGAAGGCGGCCGGCGTCGGCAATGTCTGGTCGGTCGAGACCCTGCGCCGCTGGCTGGCGGAAAAGGCCGGCAGCGCCGACGTCGCGACGCTGAAGGAATATGTCAGCGTCATTCCCGAGCATCTGGTGCGTCGGTTCATCGACGCCGAGCAGGACGCCGTCGTGGTCGCCGGCCGCGTGCCGGACAAGGATTCCAGCCAGCTGTTGCCGATCGTCGACAAGCTCGATGCCGAGCTCGACGCCGTCCGCAAGAAGCATCCCGGCTATGAGGTTGCGGTGACCGGTCTTGCTGCGATCGCGGCACGCAATTCGGCCAGCATGATCGAAAAGCTGAACCGCGGGCTCACCGTCGAATTCGCGCTGGTCGCGATCTTCATCGGCCTTGCCTTCCGCTCCTGGGTGGTGATGTTCGCCTGCATCCTGCCGGGCATCTTCCCGGTGGTGATGTCGGGAACAGTGCTGTGGGCGATGGGCGAGGGCCTGCAATTCGCCAGCGTCGTCGCGCTGACCGTCTCGTTCGGGCTCGGCCTCAGCGCCACCATCCACTTCCTCAACCGCCTGCGCCTGGAGAGCAAGCCGGGGGTCGGCTCGGCGCTCGCGGTGGAGCGGGCGACCGTGCTGGTCGGACCTGCGCTGATCCTGACCACGGTGGTGCTGGCCTGCGGCCTGGTCGTCACCGTGTTCTCCGACCTGCCGTCGCTGCGGCTGTTCGGCTGGCTCAGCGCCTTCTCGATGGTGATGGCCCTCGTCGCCGACCTCTTCATCCTCAGGCCGACGGCGATGTGGCTGATCAATTTGCACGGCAAGCTGCAGGGCACCGACAAGCCGGCGATCTGAGACTGGGACGGCGGACGTCGCCCAGCGCTCACGCCTCGATCCGAACGATGCCGTACGGATTGAACTTGAAGTCGGCCTCGGCGTAGTCCTGTTCGCGCGACAGCGTGAGCTTGCGATCGCGCAAGGTCGCATCGATGCCGTGCTCGGCCATGGCGTCGGCGATCTCATCCATCAGCAACACCGCGGACCGATCGTTGCCGCGCGATCTTGCGACATAGACGTCCGGCAGGCCGACGAGGTGGTAGCCGACGGTCTCGTAATAGCGATCGCCGGCCAGCGGACGCTTGGCGAGGGCGAGACGACAGGCCCTGGTCACGGCGGGCGTCATGCGCAGGCCCTGGTCAGTCTTCGCGCCGTTGCGCGCCTGATCCGCGAGACTGCGCCACCGCGCGACACCATGGGCGATGCCGGCGCTTTCGCCTTTTGCGGCAATGGCGCCTGCATCGAACATCTCGTCCACGATCTGCAGTGCGGCGGCCGAGCCGGCGACTGTCTTCTGCTGATCCATCCGCGGGCTCAGCACGTAGAGCACCGCCTTGTGGTTGGCGACCGCCGCCTCGTCCGCCGCCGACCATGCCTTCGGGAAGACGCGGTCCCAGCACACGCCGAATGATCGCGCCATGTTCGCATCGGGCTTTGCTTGCGAATAGGTGCGGTCGATCTCGAAACCGAAATCGGCGATGGTCTTGGCAACTGCCTTCGGCGGCTGCAGCAGATTTTCATTCTTGCCGAGGAAGCAGAGCACGTGACGCGGCTTCACGGACGAAGGCTGCATGCTCGCTCCAGGCGGGTCATTGGCGAAGGCGCGCGTGGCCACGAACAGCCCGGCGGTCTTGAGCAGATGTCTGCGGATCGGGTCCATCTCGGCAAGTCCGTCTCGGTGGGTTCAGGTCAGCAAAAAGCCCCCGGCTCGCGAGAACCGGGGGCCGCATGTCACATGGCTGAGAAGAAAGGATCAGCTCTTCGTCATGGTGATGTTGACGCCGCGGATCTCGCCCTTGGACGAGATCTGCACCGTTTGCTTGGTGCCGTTGGTGCGCAGCGAGAGGTTGGCGGCAAAGCCGTTGGCCTCCACGAACACGTCGATCTGGCCGCCGCCGGCGGTGCCCTGCAGATTGCCGAAGATGTTGCGGCTGGACTCGCTCCAATTGCCGGAGATGCGCTCGCCCTGGCTCGTCACGTCGCTGGTGAGGTCGAACTTGTAGCTGTCGGACGCGCAGTGCAGAGCCTGCTTCAAATTGAGGCCGCTGCCGGCGACCTTGTAATCGGCCTTGCAGCGAATGCGCTCGGTTGAGCCGTCTGACAGCGACACCGTGCCGGTGCCGGTCCAGGCGCCGTCGAAGCCGGCAAACGGGCCGGAGGACTGAGCGTGGCCTGCCGAAACCGAGAAGAGCAGTGCCGCCCCGATGCCGGCCGCCTTGATTGCCAGTCCAGATCGCCCAAAGAATTTCATCTCAAATATCCCGTTTTAGAACGACGCCCGCTCACGCTCGAGAACGTCTCGCCACATCGAAAGTTTAGTGCTCCGAGCCGGTGTCAGGTTCAAAGCCAGGCTGCCAGAGATGGCGGTTCACAACGCCTTGCGCCAGGCCTGGATCCGCCGATTTGCTCTGTTTCGGTATGTTTCCGGCGGAAAAGGCCGGGAGGAGAGATGCAGCTCTGCAACAGGTATGCAGTAAAACGCAGCGGTCCTGAATTATGACGTAGTATCAATCTCTTACATCTGCCAATGAAGGCGAAGGGAAGACCTGATTTGGTGGGCGCGGCGCCAATTTGGCCGCATTTGCCAGTGCTTGTGCCTTCTCCGAGGCCGCTACCGCGCGGCGACTTGCCATCAGAACAATCCGTTCCGGTCGTCCGCCCTGTGCAGTCCGGGTTCGGTGCGATTCTGCCGTCAGAATGAAGGAATACAATGCGTAAGCTTCTCGTCGCTCTCACCCTGCTGTCGGCATCTGTTTCGACGGTGGCGTTCGCCCAGCAGGGGCGTGGCACCGAGTCCGAGCAGAAGGCCTGCACGCGCGACGTGCAGAAGTTCTGCCGTCCGGTCATCGACCAGGGCGATTTCACCATCCTGGCCTGCCTCAAGGAGAACCGGTCCAAGATCTCGCAGGCCTGCGACCAGGTCCTGAAGAACCACAACCAGTAAGATCGGCCACTGGCCCACAAAAGGCGGCCTCGAGGGCCGCCTTTTCGGGCCCGATTCGCGGAAGGCAGCCATCGCCAGACAGGATTGGTTTTGCGGCCGTATTCCCCTATATGGGGGCCGCGGCGGATCGCCGGCATGAGCCCGCGAGAAGAAGCCCTTTCTATCCAAACGATTGTAGCCAGCCCTCGATGACCTCTGCGAGCGAATTGCGATCCGGCAAGGGAGACCGCGACGAGAATTTTCCCGTCGCGTCCTGGATCATTCATCCGCGTCATCGCGCCCTGATCCTGGCGTATTACAATTTCGTCCGCACCGCCGACGACATCGCCGACCACGCGACGCTGCCGCCCGACCAGAAGCTGGCCTATCTCGACCTGCTCGAGGCGGAGCTGCTCGGCAAGGGCGACACCCAGGCAGAGGCCGTCAGCTTGCGCCGTGCGCTCGCCGAGCGCGGCATGGCGCCGCGCCATGCGCTCGACGTGCTGATCGCGTTCCGCATGGACGTGACCAAGCTGCGCTATGAGACCTGGGACGAGGTCATTCACTATTGCCGCTATTCGGCGATGCCGGTCGGCCGCTTCATGCTCGACGTCCATGGCGAGAGCACCTCGACCTGGGCGGCATCGGATGCGCTCTGCGCGGGCCTGCAGATCACCAATCATTTGCAGGATTGCGGCAAGGATTTCCGCGAGCTCAACCGCGTCTATCTGCCGCGCGATGCGCTGGCAGCACATGGCGCCTCGGTCGAGCAGCTCGGGCTTTCGCAGTCGCCGCCGGCGATGCTGGCCTGCCTGCAGGCGCTCGCCGCGCGCAACGAAGCGCTGCTCGACGAGGGCAGGTCGCTGGCTGCGGAGATCCGGGATTTCCGTCTCGGCATCGACGTCGCGGTGATCCAGGCCTATGCCGACCGCATCGTGCGCCTCTTGAAGGTGCGCGATCCGTTGCGCGAGCGGGTGCATCTGAACAAGTTCGAGCTGCTCGTCTTCAGCCTTGCCGGAATGCTCGGTGAGGGAGGCCGCCGCGCGATGGGACGCAAGGCCATTTCCAGACCGGGGACCGCACATGACGCTTGAGGCGACAGCGCCCGGCGCCAATTATGGCTCGACCGCATCCGGCAGCTCCTTCTACGCCGCGATGCGCATCCTGCCGCGCGACCAGCGCGAAGCGATGTTCCAGATCTACAGCTTCTGCCGCCAGGTCGACGACATCGCCGATTCTCATGGCCCGCGCGAAGAGCGGCTCGCCGCGCTGCAGGAATGGCGCAACGACATCGACGCGCTCTACCAGGGCAATCCGCCGCCGCGGCTGAAGGACTACGTCGCCTCGGTGAAGACCTTCGGCCTCAAGCGCGAGGATTTCCTGGCGATCGTCGACGGCATGGAGATGGACGTGCCGCAGGACATCCGCGCGCCCGACATGGCGACGCTGGATCTGTACTGCGATCGCGTCGCCAGCGCCGTGGGACGGCTGTCGGTGCGGGTGTTCGGCCTGCCCGAAGACGACGGCATCCAGCTCGCCTATCATCTGGGCCGCGCGCTTCAGCTCACCAACATCCTGCGCGACATCGACGAGGACGCGGGTCTCGGCCGGCTCTATCTGCCGCGCGAGGCGCTGCTTCATGCCGGCATCACCTCCGACGATCCGAACCGCGTGATCGCCGAGCGCGCGCTGCCGAAGGTCTGCCTGCCGCTGACGCAGCGTGCGAAAGCGCATTTCGAGAAGTCGGACGAGATCATGAACCGCAACAAGCGCCGCACCGTGCGCGCGCCGCGGATCATGTCGAAATACTATCATTCCATTCTGGATCTCCTGATTGCGCGCGGTTTCAATGCGCCGCGCCAGCCGGTGCGTGTGTCAAAGATCACACGCATCCTGATCCTGCTCCGCTACGCTTTCATCTGATGCAAAAGACAGCTCACATCATCGGTGCTGGAATTTCCGGCCTCTCCGCCGCCGTGCGGCTCGCCAATGCCGGCTTCAAGGTCGCCGTGCACGAGGCCACGCAGCAGGTCGGCGGCCGCTGCCGTTCCTATTTCGACGGCGCCACCAACCTCACCATCGACAACGGCAATCATCTGCTGCTGTCGGGCAACAGCCACGCCCGCGCCTATGCGCGCGCGATCGGCACCGAGGCCGGCCTCGTCGGCCCGGAGAGCGCGCAGTTTCCGTTCGTCGACCTCAAGACCGGGCAGCGCTGGCAGATCGATCTCGGCACCGGCCGGCTGCCGACCTGGGTGCTCGACGAGGGCCGTCGCGTTCCCGATACGGGTCTCACCGATTATCTGAAGCTGGCGCCGCTGATATGGGCGTCGGAAGAGACGCTGGTCGGCAAGTCCATTCCGACCGACGGCATCCTCTATCAGCGCCTGGTGCAGCCGCTGCTGCTGGCAGCGCTCAACGTCGATCCGCCCGAGGGCTCGGCCGGGCTCGCCGGCGCGATCGTGCGCGAGACGCTGCTTGCGGGCGGGCAGGCCTGCCGTCCGCTGATCGCGCGCGACGGCCTCAGCGCCGTGCTGATCGAGCCCGCTGTGAAGTTTCTGCAGGATCGTGGACATACCGTTCAGCTCGGCCATGAGCTGCGTTCGTTTGCGAGCGGCGACGGCAAGGCCAGTGCGCTGCATTTTGGCGGCGAGGACGTCATCCAGCTCGCTGAGGGCGATGTCGTCGTGATGGCGGTGCCGCCGCGCGCCGCCGCCGGCCTGCTGCCGGGGCTGAAGACGCCGACCGAATTCCGCGCCATCGTGAACGCGCATTTCCGCATCACGCCGCCGGCGGGCTCGGCGCCGATCCTCGGCGTGATCGGCGGCGTCGTGGAATGGCTGTTCGCGTTTCCGAACCGGTTGTCCGTCACCATCAGCAATGGCGATCGTCTGGTCGACATGCCGCGCGAGGAACTCGCGCAGAGCATCTGGAACGACGTCTGCAAGGCGGGCGGGGTGTCGGGTGAGCTGCCTCCGTGGCAAATCGTGCGCGAGCGCCGTGCCACATTTGCGGCGACGCCGGCGCAGAATGCCCTGCGCCCGGGGCCGGTCACAGCGCTGAAAAACCTGTTCCTTGCGGGGGATTGGACTGCTACGGGATTGCCTGCAACCATCGAGGGATCAGTCCGGTCCGGTGATCGCGCCGCCGATCTGGTTCTGGCCGCCAAAGGGTAGGCGGCCCTGACGGGCAAATGTCCCGGCCTATTTCAATCGACTATCGGAGCAATCGAGCGACATGGATTCCGTGACCGCGACCAGCCGCGAAGCTTTGGAATCGAGCATTGCATCGGCGACGCAGGGCGTCCTCGACGTCCAGCAATCCGACGGCCATTGGGTGTTCGAGCTCGAGGCCGACTGCACGATTCCCGCCGAATACGTCCTGTTGCGCCACTATCTCGCCGAGCCCGTCGATGTCGCGCTCGAAGCCAAGATCGCCAATTACCTGCGCCGCATCCAGGGCGCTCATGGCGGCTGGCCGCTGGTGCATGACGGCGAGTTCGACATGAGCGCCAGCGTGAAGGCCTATTTCGCGCTGAAGATGATCGGCGATTCCGTGGACGCGCCGCACATGGTGCGTGCGCGCGAGGCGATCCATGCCCGCGGCGGGGCGATCAACAGCAACGTCTTCACCCGCTTCCTGCTTGCGATGTACGGCGTGGTGACCTGGCGCGCGGTGCCGGTGCTGCCGATCGAGATCGTGCTGCTGCCGTTCTGGTCGCCGTTCCACCTCAACAAGATCTCCTACTGGGCGCGCACGACCATGGTGCCGCTCATGGTGCTCGCGGCGCTGAAGCCGCGCGCGAAGAACCCGAAGGGCGTCGGCATCGACGAACTGTTCCTGCAGGATCCGCGCTCGATCGGCATGACCGCCAAGGCGCCGCACCAGAGCATGGCCTGGTTCGTGCTGTTCCGCGCGCTCGACGGCATCCTGCGCGTCGTCGAGCCGATGTTTCCGAAGAGCCTGCGCAAGCGCGCCATCGATGCCGCGCTCGCCTTCACCGAGGAGCGGCTCAACGGCGAGGACGGCATGGGCGCGATCTATCCGCCCATGGCCAACATCGTCATGATGTACGACGCGCTCGGCAAGGACGAGAATTTCCCGCCGCGCGCGATCACGCGCCGCGGCATCGACAAGCTGCTGGTGATCCACGACGACGAGGCCTATTGCCAGCCCTGCGTCTCGCCGGTCTGGGACACGACGCTGACCGCGCACGCATTGCTCGAGGCTGGCGGCGACAAGGCGGTGCCCGCGGCCAAGCAGGGCCTCGACTGGCTGATCCCGCGGCAGGAGCTCGAGGTGAAGGGCGACTGGGCGGTGAAGCGGCCCGACGTGCGCCCGGGCGGCTGGGCCTTCCAGTACAACAACGCGCATTACCCCGACCTCGACGACACCGCGGTGGTGGTGATGTCGATGGACCGCATGCGACGGGAGCACGGCGCCACCGGCTATGACGCCGCCATCGCGCGCGGCCGGGAGTGGATCGAGGGCATGCAGAGCGACGACGGCGGCTGGGCTGCCTTCGACGTCAACAACCTCGAATACTACCTCAACAACATCCCGTTCTCGGACCACGGCGCGTTGCTCGATCCGCCGACCGAGGACGTCACGGCGCGCTGCATCTCGATGCTGGCCCAGCTCGGCGAGACCGCGAAGACCAGCAAGCACGTGGCCGACGGGGTCGCCTACCTCCGGAAGACCCAGCACCCCGAGGGGTCCTGGTACGGCCGCTGGGGCATGAATTTCATTTATGGAACCTGGTCGGTGCTCTGTGCCCTCAACGTGGCCGGCGTCGACCACGGGGATCCCATGATTCGCAAGGCCGCCGACTGGCTGGCCTCGATCCAGAACGAGGACGGCGGCTGGGGCGAGGATGCCGTGAGCTACCGGCTGGACTACCGGGGCTGGGAAGCCGCCCCCTCGACCGCCTCGCAAACGGCATGGGCCTTGCTTGCCCTGATGGCGGCAGGCGAGGTTGATCACCCGGCCGTCGCCCGCGGGGTGGAGTACCTGATTGCAACACAGAACGAAAAAGGACTGTGGGACGAGCAGCGGTACACCGCCACAGGCTTCCCCCGCGTGTTCTATCTACGTTATCATGGTTACCCAAAGTTCTTTCCGCTGTGGGCGTTGGCGCGGTATCGGAACTTGCGGAACACCAACAGCAGGGTGGTAGGGGTCGGAATGTGACTTTGGGGACGGGGGACTATTTAACCGCGGGTCAGGCCATCGACCCGCGGCCGATATTGATCGTGACCGGACTGGTGCAGGAGGCCCGCATCGCAGCCGGGCCAGGAATGGCGGTCATCTGCTCGTCCAGCAGCCCGACGCAATTGCGGGCGCTGCTGACGGTGGTCGATCCTGAGACGATTCGCGGCGTGATCTCGTTCGGCGTGGCCGGCGGGCTCGACCCGACTCTGCGTTCCGGCGACGTCGTGCTGGCGACCGAGGTGCTCTCCGGCGACACCCGCTGGGCCGCGGGCCTCTCGCTCGGTGACGATCTGATCGACCGCCTGACCTCGGGACGCCGCCGCGTGGTGCGCGGCAGCCTCGCCGGTGCCGAGGAAGTGGTCACCAAGCGCGCCTGCAAGGCCGCGCTGCATTCTGAGACGGGCGCTGCCGCCGTCGACATGGAAAGCCACATCGCCGCCGCCTACGCCACGGAAGCCGGGCTGCCCTTCGCCGCGGTCCGCGTCATCAGCGATCCCGCCCACCGCGCGCTGCCGGCGCTCGCCCGTGCCGCGATCAAGCCGAACGGCCAGATCGATCTCGCCGCCGTGCTGCGCGGCATCGTCCGCAATCCGGCGACGCTGCATGCCCTGGTCTCGACCGGCATCGACTTCAACCGCGCGCTGCGATCCTTGCGCGGCTGCCGCGATTATCTGATCGGGACCGAGCTGATCGAGAGCGAGGCAATGGTGTCGAAGGCGGCCTGAGCGGGACGTCGATCCCTAGAATAAGGAAAGGCCCGGTCGCGCGACCGGGCCTTTTTGTTTGGTGTCCTGATCCGGATGTAACTCGCTGACAGTACTGGACTGGTGCCAGCGAGAGCCGTCGGCAAAACACCGCAAACCCCGTCAACCCCTCCGTACAAAAATATTCCACTTTCCCGAATTTCGGATTTGTAGCATAGAGCGTTCATCCCGGCCCTGCCAGAGGGGCGCTTCGCGATCGGCACGAGATGCGGGTTGGGGTGCGGTGGACGCGGTAGCGCCGGCGCGACAGGCGATGACAGGGACGGGCGACCGTTGAGGCATGCGCGACGCGCTACGACACGGCGCGGTCACAGCGGTTTCGGTCGCCGTCGGAGGTGAGCACACGCGAGCTCCCGGCGATCAGGTCGAAACCGTCCGCGGACGGAGAAGTCGTGTGGTCCCGACGCCCGCGGTTCTGGCGTCAAACCTCGCGGTGATGTGGCGGTCGACCGGCACGTGCATCGATCAGCTGCGAGGTGACGGGGGCAATAGTGCAACGCTCCCCGAGGAGAGCACGAAGGACACCGCGAAAACCATCCGCGCAGGGAAGGCCGGGCGACCGGCAACACCTGTGATCCATCCCGTGTGCATTTTCATTGCGCACGGACCGCGGGTGCCGCCGGCGCCCGGCCTTCCCTGCGTCCTCTGGTCTTTCGAGGGCGAACGAACAGCAAAACTCGGGCGAAAGAAGCCGCGGGAATGCGAAGGCGTGTCTGCACGTTGAGTTGAGCTGCGAGCTGGAGGACACCGGCGATTCAACTTGCTCCGTCATTGCGAGGAGCCCTTGCGACGAAGCAATCCAGACTGCTGCCGCGGAGACAGTCTGGATTGCTTCGCTGCGCTCGCAATGACGCTGGGTTGGCCAGCGTGCCTCCGAGCCCCACGACACTTGCTCGAAACAAAAAGCCCGGTCGCAATCGCGGCCGGGCCTTTGTCGTGAGAGTTGATGGCGTCCGCTTACGCCGCGGTCGAAGCCTTCTGCGCGGCCTTCGCCTGCGCGGCTTCGGCCTCGTCCTTGCGGATCTCCGACAGGCGCTTCTGCACTTCGGCCGAGAAGATGTATTGCGCCGGGCGCTGCTTGGACATGTCGATCTCCGGCGCCATCGGGCCCGAGGTCTTGATGCCGCGCAGCGACACCCACATCGCCTTCAGCGGGTTGTTGAGCGCGGCAGTCGCAGCCGTCGGCTCGTAGCCGCAATGGGCCATACAGTCGGCGCACTTCTCGTACTTGCCGGTGCCGTAGGTTTCCCAGTCGGTGGTGTCCATCAGCTCCTTGAAGGTTTTTGCGTAGCCTTCACCGAGCAGGTAGCAGGGCTTCTGCCAGCCGAAGATGTTGCGCGCGGGCATGCCCCAGGGCGTGCACTCGTATTCCTGGTTGCCGGCGAGGAAGTCCAGGAACAGGCCGGAATGCATGAAGTTCCACTTCTTGCCCTTGCCCATCGCGAAGACGTCGCGGAACAGCTTCTTGGTCTTGGTGCGGTTGAGGAAGTGCTCCTGGTCCGGCGCACGCTCATAGGCATAGCCCGGCGACATCGAGACGCCGACGCCGAGCTCGACGGTAAGGTCCAGGAACTTTGCGATCTCCTCGGCCGGATGGCCGTCGAAGATGGTGGCGTTGACGTTGACGGTGAAGCCGCGCGCCTTGGCCGCCTTGATCGCGGACACGGCGCGGTCGAACACGCCCTTCTGCGACACCGCCTTGTCGTGATGGTCCTTCAGGCCGTCCAGATGCACCGAGAAGAACAGGTACGGGGAGGGCTCGAACAGGTCGAGCTTCTTCTCGAGCAGCAGCGCGTTGGTGCAGAGCGAGACGAACTTCTTGCGCGCGACGAGGCCACGCACGATCTCGCCGATCTCCTTGTGGATCAGCGGCTCGCCGCCGGGAATCGCCACCATCGGCGCGCCGCACTCGTCGGCCGCGTCCCAGCACTCCTGCGCGGTCATGCGGCGGTTGAGGATCGCATCCGGATAGTCGATCTTGCCGCAGCCGACGCAGGCGAGGTTGCAGCGAAACAGCGGCTCCAGCATCAGCACGAGCGGGTAGCGCTTGCGGCCAAGCAGTTTCTGCTTGAGCAAATAGCCGCCGATACGCATTTCCTTGAAGAAGGGGATTGCCATTACAAGTTTCTTTCTGGGCTTTTCAATTCGGGTGGGTCAGCTCGCAGCCAGTTGGGCCGGAAGCCGGAATTCGATGTTTTCCTCGCGGCCCGGCAACACCTGGATCTTCACCGGTCCGATCCGCCGCATCGCTTCGATCACGTCATCCACGAGTACCTCAGGCGCCGAAGCGCCGGCCGTGATGCCGACGGTCCTGGCATTTTTCAACCACTCCGGATTGAGCTCGCTGCCGTCGGCAATCAAATAACTCGCGACGCCGGCCTCGGTGCCGATTTCGCGAAGCCGGTTCGAATTCGAGCTGTTGGCAGCGCCCACCACCAAGATCACGTCGACCAGCTTGCTCAAGTCCCTTACCGCAGATTGGCGGTTCTGTGTCGCATAGCAGATATCCCGGATATCCGGACCTTGAATGTCTGTAAAGCGGGCCTGGAGGGCCGCGATGATGTCCTTGGTGTCGTCGACCGACAGGGTGGTCTGGGTGATGTAGGCCACTGGCGTATCCGCCGGCAGGGTGAGCGCCTTAACCTCTTGAACGCTTTGAACAAGCAGCACGGGGGCGGGAACCTGGCCCATCGTGCCCTCGACCTCGGGGTGGCCGGCATGGCCGATCAGGATCAGCGTGCGGCCCCTGGTGATGTAGCGCTTCCCCTGATTGTGAACTTTCGTGACCAGGGGGCAGGTGGCATTGAGCACCGGAAGGTCGCGCGCGGTGGCCTCTTCCTCGACGCTCCGGGCGACGCCATGGGCGCTGAAGACCGTCACCGATCCTGGCGGAACCTCGGACAGTTCCTCCACGAAGATGGCGCCTTTGTTCTTCAGGCTCTCGACAACGTATTTGTTGTGCACGATCTCGTGGCGCACGTAGACGGGCGGGCCGTACTTCTCCAGCGCCCGTTCCACGATCTCGATTGCACGCACCACGCCCGCGCAGAAGCCACGCGGTTGCGCCAGATAAACTTCCATAGGACGCCCATCACGCAAGTTGCACCAATCCGCTTTCCGCAAGTCCCCGGCGGCACCCCGATACTGACCAATGAGTTGCAATATCCGCACCATTGGTTCGCGCACGCGGTAGCCACCCACCCCCGTTGGGGCTCCGGCGCATGGAGGCGCAATACTTTGTGTCAAAAAATCGGCAGCAAGGAAAGGTCGAATGAAACTCTGGGATACCCAGCCACCCGCTTGAAGGTATTATAGTATAGATTTCATCTCAGGCAAAATGGCGACATTTGCGCTCACACTTGGCCACTTTCCCGCCTCAACTCGCCGGCTATACCGGGGCCGCCCCGCATGATTTTGCCCGGTCTCGCGCCGTTTACTTCGAACCTTGTTGCGGCGAGAACCACCCAAAACAGCAATAGGTTTCGCCCGGGAACTCCGATAAACAGCGGGCGTTTCCGGCAAGCTGTTAACCGCAGAAAGAAAAGAAGTGCTGCAAAGCGTAGTCGTTGCCATCGTCAGGGCCTGCACCCGGCTTGCCTCCCTCGTCGTCGTCCTCGGGCTCCTGCTGGCGGTGGGTGCGGGCTATTACGCGTCCCAGCACTTCGCCATCAACACCGACATCAATTCGCTGATTTCTCAGAACCTCGATTGGCGCAAGCGTGACCAGCAATTCGACAAGGCGTTCGATCAGAATGAATTAATCCTGGCTGTTGTCGAAGCCCAAACGCCGGAGATGGCGAGCGCTGCGGCAGACGCGCTCTATGCCAAGCTGAAGGGCGACAAGACCAACTTCCAGTCGATGCAGCAGCTCGGCAGCGGCGAGTTCTTCGAGAAGAACGGCCTGCTGTTCCTGCCGACGGAAGAGGTCGGCAAGATCACCAGCCAGTTCGAATCCGCCGCGCCCCTGATCGAGATCATGGCCGGCGATCCCTCGATCCGCGGCCTGACCGGCGCGCTGGAGACCGGACTTGCGGGCGTCAAGCGCGGGCAGGTCAAGCTCGACAACACCGAGCGGCCCTTCAACCTGATCGCGCAGACGGTCGAGACCCTGCTCAACAAGGGCAATGCGAGCTTCTCCTGGCGCGAGCTCGTCAGCGACGAGCCGCTGAAGGATTCCGACAGGCGCGCTTTCATCGAGTTCAAGCCGATCCTCGACTACAACGCGCTGGAGCCCGGCAAGGACGCTACCGACGCGATCCGCATGGCCGCAACGGATCTGGATTTTTCGACCAAGTACCAGGCCCGCGTGCGGCTGACCGGCCCGATTCCGATCGCCAACGAGGAATACGCCACCGTGCAGGAAGGCGCCGTCGTCAACGGCGTCGGCACCGTTCTCGTCGTGCTGGTCATCCTGTGGCTGGCGCTGCACTCGTCGAAGATCATCTTCGCAGTGTTCATCAATCTCTTCGTCGGCCTTGCGATCACGACCGCGGCCGGACTGATGATGGTCGGATCGTTCAATCTGCTGTCGATCGCGTTCGCGGTGCTGTTCGTCGGCCTCGGCGTCGATTTCGGCATCCAGTACAGCGTCCGCTACCGCTCGGAGCGCTACAAGCACAACGACCTTTCGGGCGCGCTGGTGCTGGCGGCCAAGCGCTCGGCGGTGCCGCTGTCGCTCGCTGCGATGGCGACGGCCGCCGGTTTCCTCTGCTTCATGCCGACCGACTACAAGGGCATCGCGGAGCTCGGCCAGATCGCCGGCGTCGGCATGCTGGTGGCGTTCCTCTCGTCGATCACCGTGCTGCCGGCCATGCTGAAGCTGCTGAACCCGCCCGGCGAGAAGGAGCCGGTCGGCTATGCCTTTCTGGCGCCGCTCGACAATTTCCTGGAGAAGCACCGCGTGCTGGTCGTCGGCGGCACGCTGTTGCTGGCGCTCGCCGGCCTGCCGCTGCTCTATTTCATGAAGTTCGACTTCAACCCGATGAACTTGCGTAACCCGCGTGCCGAATCGATCGCGACCTTCCTCGATCTGCGCAAGGACCCCAACACCGGCGCCAACGCCATCAACGTGATGGCGACGTCCGAGGAGCAGGCAAGGCAGATAGAGGCGAAGCTGGAGAAGGTGCCCGAAGTGCTGCGGGTGATGTCGCTCAACAGCTTCGTGCCGCCGGACCAGCCGCCGAAGCTGAAGCTGCTCGCGCAGGGCGCCAAGGTGCTGAACCCCGCGCTCAACCCCGATCAGATCGATGCGGCGCCGTCCGACCAGGAGAACGTCGAGGCCCTGAAATCCTCGGTCGACAATCTCCGCCGAACCGCGGGCGACGCGAAAGGCCCGGGCGCGGTCGCCTCGCGGCGTCTCGCCGACGCGCTCGAAAAGCTCGCCAATGGCGACGAGGCGACACGCAACAAGGCGCAGGATGTGTTCGTCGCGCCGCTGAAGGTCGTGTTCGACCAGCTCAGGAACGCGATGCAGGCGGGGCCCGTCACCCTGAACTCGCTGCCGCCCGACCTCGCGAGTGCCTGGAAGAGCAAGGACGGCATCATCCGCGTCGAGGCGCTGCCCAAGGGTGATCCCAACGACAACGACACGCTGCGCAAATTTGCGGCGGCGGTGCTCGTTGCCGAGCCGACCGCGATCGGCGGGCCGGTCTCGATCCTGAAATCCGGCGACACCGTGGTGCGGGCGTTCATCCACGCCGGCATCTATGCGCTGCTGGTGATCAGCCTCTTGCTGTGGATCACGCTGCGCCGGTTCGTCGACGTGCTGATGACCCTGGTGCCGCTCCTGGTTGCAGGCGCGGTGACGCTCGAGATCTGCGTGTTGATCGGCCTGCCGCTCAACTTCGCCAACATCGTCGCGTTCCCGCTGCTGCTCGGTGTCGGCGTCGCCTTCAAGATCTATTATGTCGTGGCCTGGCGCTCAGGCAGGACAAACCTGCTCCAGACCAGCCTGACACGCGCGATCTTCTTCAGCGCTCTGACGACCGCGACGGCGTTCGGCAGCCTGTGGCTGTCGAGCCATCCCGGCACGTCCAGCATGGGCAAGCTGCTGGCGCTCTCGCTGGTGACGACGCTCGCAGCCGTGTTGCTGTTCCAGCCGGCCCTAATGGGCAAACCCCGCAATCTCAGGGAGTAGGCAGATGTCGCCGACCGGATCGGCGGCGCCCTTCTGAGCGGGTTTGGCGGCGCCGGCCGCCTTCGGGGCTGCGGGAGCAGGCGCGGGCGCGGCGGCAACCGTCGTGCCTGCGGCTTTCGGCGCCGCGCCGGCGGGCTTCGGCCCGCCCTTGGCCATGGCGTTGGCGGGGCTCAAGGGGATCGGCGGGCCGACCCGGGTCCAGGTCTCGCCGCCGCAGAGGAAGCCCATCACGCAGCCCTTGATTTCAAGCTGGTCGGTGCTGACAGGCGTGATGGTCGCGCTGTAGATCTGGCCGTCCTGGGCGTTGTAGACCTGTCCCTCCCACTGATCGGCGCCCGCCTTCTTCTTCATGTCGATCAGCGTCACCATGCCGAGCGTCGGCCTGTTCTTTTTCGAGACATCCGGATTGTTCTCGTCGCGCCCGCCGGGCTTCTTTTCCCAGGCAACGGCGCCCCACATGCTGCCATTGCATTGGGCGACGCGGATGTTGGCGACGCCGTCAGCGACCCGCCAGTCGCCGGTCGGGTCGGCGGCGAGCGCCGGGGTCAGGCAGGTGTAACCGCCAGCCAGTATTAGTCCGGTGTAAAGGGCTAAACGCATGATAGTTCCTCGGCAGTGCAACATGGTTTAAAGCTGTGCTTGCGAAGATGGTCCGAAAAAGGGCAAAAGGCCGCACAGACCGTTTTCAGTCACGGTCCCTTTTCAGTTGACGAGACGACCCTCAACCGAAGTATGTAACGGATGCACAGCCCAAATCCAGACATGTCTCAGCTATTCGCGGACCGTCAGGCCCAGCGCAGCACCCTGCATAATCGGTATCTGAACGAGCAGTTCGTTCGGGTCCTCAAAACCATCGGCTACGATGTCGGCTTCCAGAAGGGGCAGGGGCAGTATCTCTACGATCGCGATGGCGCGCGCTATCTCGACCTGTTGTCCGGCTTCGGCGTGTTTGCGATCGGGCGCAATCATCCGGTCATGCGCGATGCGCTCAAGAGCGTGCTCGATGCCGACCTGCCCAACCTGGTGCAGTTCGACGTCTCGGTGCTCGCCGGCGTGCTCGCCGAGCGGCTCCTGAAATACGTCCCCTATCTCGACAAGGCGTTCTTCGCCAATTCCGGCGCCGAATGCGTCGAGGCCGCGATCAAATTCGCGCGCGGCGCCACGGGGCGCCCCGGCATCGTCTATTGCGCCCATGGCTATCATGGCCTGACCTATGGCGCGCTGTCGCTAACCGGTGATTCGAATTTCCGCACCGGCTTCGAGCCGCTGCTGCCGGGCTGCACCTCGATCCCGTTCAACGATCTGGCGGCGCTGGAAAAGGCGCTGGCCTCGCGCGAGGTCGCGGCCTTCGTCGTCGAGCCGATTCAGGGCAAGGGCGTCAACATGCCCACCGACGAGTTCCTGCCCGGCGCGGCCGCGCTCTGCAAGAAGTACGGCACGCTGTTCGTCGCCGACGAGATCCAGACCGGCATGGGCCGTACCGGCCGCTTCCTCGCGGTCGAGCACTGGAACGTCGAGCCCGACATGGTGCTGCTGTCGAAGTCGCTGTCGGGCGGCCACGTGCCGGTCGGCGCGGTGCTGACGCGCAAGGCCATCTTCGACAAGATCTTCAACCAGATGGACCGCGCCGTGGTGCACGGCTCCACGTTCTCCAAGAACGATCTGGCGATGGCTGCGGGCATTGCGACGCTCGACGTCATGGAGTCCGAGAAGCTGATCGAGTCCGCCGCCAAGCGCGGCGCCGAGCTGCGCCTCGCGCTGACGCGCATGGTGCCCGGCTATGAGCTGATGAAGGAAGTGCGCGGCAAGGGCCTGATGATCGGCGTCGAGTTCGGCCCGCCGAAGTCGCTGCGTCTGCGCGCCTCCTGGAACGTGCTGGAGACCGCCAACAAGGGCCTGTTCTGCCAGCTCATCACCGTGCCGCTGTTCAAGGACCACAAGATCCTGACGCAGGTTGCCGGCCACGGCAGCCACACCATCAAGCTGCTGCCGCCGCTCACCATCACCGAGGAAGACTGCACCTGGATCGAGAAGGCGTTCGACGACGTCATCGCCGGCAGCCACAAGGTCCCCGGCGCGATCTGGTCGCTCGGCAAGACGCTGGTGGACAACGCGGTGAGAAGGTCGGCCTGATCTTCGGCCGACGCGCCGATCAGCAGCGCCCGGCGTAGTCCCAGATATGAAGCATGTTCAGCGTGAACAGGCCGGCAAAGCCGGCAATGGCGGCGAGGAGCGCGAACCAAATCCATTGCTTGCGCTCCTTGAGGGCCAGCAATGCAGCGCAGCCCGCCGCGAACATCGACGGAAGCGTGGTGCAGATAATCAGTGACGGAATCATGTCTGTCCTCCCAATGGAGCTGCAATCTGCCAAATTGCGCTCGCGAGGACTGTGAGAGGCGTCACTTCTTCAAACCATGGTGCGGCGCTTCGCCCGCTGCCGGCAATTACCCCTCCACATTCGCCTTCATCGCTGCCTCGAACTTGTCGACGAACTCGGCGAGCTCGTCGGCTCCGATGTCGCTGACGGCCCAGAAGTTCAGGCCGCGATTGCCCCAGCGGCGGCAGTTGAAGCCCTGCATCGTCTCGGTCTTTGGCGCGCGATACTCGGCGTTCGAGGTCTGCGACACGAACAGGTTGATCACATGCTGTCGGCGCCGGTAGACGACGGCGCCGATGGCGCGGGCGTCGGCATAGTCGAGCCGGCCGCCGACCAGCGTGAAGCCTTGCGCGGTGAGGTCGATCACGGGCGGGGCGACGTCGAGCTTGCCGTTGAACCACGGCTTGACCGTGTGCTGGTCGGTCGAGACCACGTCGGTGAGGTGGCCCGCCTGCAGCGAGCGCAGATGCGCGGAGACGACCTCCGACAGGATGCGCTGCTGGTCGTCCTGGCGCAGCACAAATGCGACGACGCCGGACGCCGCGAGCGCGGAGACGGCCGAGCCCATCGCAAAGCCGCGCAGCACGGAGCGCCGTGACGGCTGCTGGCCTGGTGCCTGCGGCAGCGAGGCTTCGATGCGAGTACGCAGGCTCGCCGGCGCGGTGTAACGCAGATTGGTGTCGGCAAGCACGCGCTGCATCTCGCGCTGCGCGGCGAGCTCCGCGGCGCAGTCCGGGCAGATTGCGATGTGGGCTTCGACCTCGCGCGCATGGCCGGCATCGAGCTCGTTGTCGAGCAGCGCGTGAAGCAGGATCCTTGCTTCGTCGCAGGTCATTTCGCTTGCTCCTCTTCCGCCGTCCAGGCCGCGCGCAGCATGGCGCGGGCGCGGGCGAGGCGGGACATCACGGTGCCGACGGGGGCGCCGACGGCGTCGGCGATTTCACGATAGGACAGGTTGTTGATCTCGCGCAGCACGAAGGTTTCCTTGAACGGCTCGGCGAGCGCGTCGATCAGCTTGCGGATCGCGCCGGCATCGCGGCTGCGCAGCATCTCGGTTTCCGGGCTTGCCTCGTTCTCCTGCCAGATCGGCGTCTGCTCGGCGGCACCGGGCGTATCCTCGATCGGGCTGGGCCTCGACGCGCGCCGCGCATATTCGGCGTTGCAGACATTGCGCAGAATCGCGAACAGCCAGGGCTTCATGGCCGGCCCGCGATAGCTGTCGAAGTGCTTCAGCGCGCGCAGATAACATTCCTGCACCGCATCCTCGGCGTCGGAGGCATCGCGCAGCAGATAGCGCGCGAGCGTGTAGACGTCGTCGAGATAGGGCAGCGCCGCTTCGCGGAAGCGTTGCGCCTTCTGCAAATCGTCGGTGGCGGGCATCGCTCCTCGCTTTGCCTCTGCTTCTTTTGTTGTCGCGATCGAAGGCGCACGCGCCCGGCCGGCGTGGGACCACCGGCCGGGCAAGACGTTGATGCCTTGGTTGGAGACGTTACTCAACCTTGATCATCCCCGTCATATGCGGGTGCAACGAACAAAAATATTTGTAGTCGCCCGCATTGGTGAAGGTGAACGTGAACTTGTCGTCGGTGTCCAGGGTCTTGGACCTGAACTTGCCGGCCGACACCACGGTGTGGGGGATGTCGTCCCGGTTGGTCCAGGTCACGGTGGTGCCGACCTTGATTGTGAGCTCGGGCGGCTGGAAGACGAAATTGTCGATATGGATCTCCATGTCGTCGGCGCGGGCGCTTGTTGCGGGCAACAGGATGGAAGCGGCCAAGGCGAGACCGAGATCGACGCCGAAGTCGCGGCGGTTGAGTGTCTTCATTGTCAGCTTCCACCCTAGCCCTGGAGCGGCGTGTCGATGATCGCGAGCCGCTGCTCGTTCTGCTTGAAGTTGACGCTGGCAACGCCGAGCATGCTTCGGAGCCTGGCGTCCTCGACCTTCATCGGACCAGGCGAGGGGGCGGCGCCCGGCGCCGGCTGCGGGAAAGCGGTGGAGCGCGCCGTGTGGAAGGTGACGTTGCCCTCGACTTTCTGCATCACCTGGTGGATGTGGCCGTTGAGCACGGTGACCGAGCCGAAGCCCTTGACGTATTCGAGCGCGCGGCCGCCGTCCTCGGTGCCCCAGCCCCACTCGGGATAGACGGTCCAGAGCGGAATGTGCGCAAACAAGACGATAGGCGTCGATTTCGATTTGCCGCGCAGATCGCTCTCGAGCCATGCGAGTTGCTCGGCGCCGAGATTGCCGAGACCGCCGGCCTTGAGATCGACCACGTTGACGAGGCCGACGAAGTGCACACCGCCGGCGTCGAACGAATACCAGCCGTGGCCCTTGGTGCCGCGGCCGTAGCGCTCGCGATAGAGCTTCACTTCCTCATCGATGAAGTCGTGCTCGCCGGGGACGTAATGCACGTCGAGCTTGGTCTGCGAGATAATGCGCTCGGCGTTGTCGAACTCGGCGGCCTTGGACAGATGGGTGATGTCGCCGGTGTGGATCATGAAGGACGGCTTGGCCGGCATCGCGTTGATCTTGTTCACGGCCTCCTCCAGCGTGCCGAGCGCGTTGGGATTGGCCGGCTTGTCGAAGCCGACATGGCTGTCGCTGATCTGCAGGAAGGTCATGCCGGGCGCGGCCGCGGTCGCGGCTTGCGCGGAATCGATGATGCCGAGCGAGCGCGGCACGCCGCCCGTGACCGTCCAGAGCACCCCGGTGCCGGCCCATGTCATGCATTCCAGCACCTTGCGGCGGCTGACGCCGTCGTTCCCGTGATCGTGTCCGCTCATCGCGCATCTCCCGCTCGCCCTGAATTGGGCTTCGGGGAGGTGATTGCGGGAGGGGGAAACTTATTCCCGGATGGGATGACGTTTTCGTGAGGAGGACGATCTCGTGTCCCGGACGCGCTGCAACGCGCAAGCGTTGCTGCGCAGAGCCGGGCCCAGCAAGCTGCACTGCGCGCCGCGAGATAGGCCCCGGCTCAGCAGCGCATCACTGCGTGCTGCGCCGCGTCCGGGGCGCGAGACCTATCTTGTGAATTCCCTTACCGCATCCACCACAGCCGCCGGCATTTCCTGCGCCACGCAATGCCCGGCACCCTCGAACACCATCGTGCTGACGCGAGGAATCAGCGAGACCGCGCGCGCTGCCATCTCCTTGTAGATCGGCCCCGACTTCGCTGCGGTCGTGACGCGCACCGGGCAGTCGATCTCGGTGAGAGAGCCGAACGGATTGCCGCGGGCATCGCCGACGTAAACCTGCTCCATTGCCTCGTAGATCGGGCGCAGGATCGCGGTCTCGATCTCGGGCGTGCAGCAGAGCCGCACTCGCCCATCGTCGAGCGACACGAAGCCGTGACGCACATAGGCGCGGAGCGAGGTCTCGGTCCAATCCGCAAACGCTGGCGCCGTGCGGTAGCGCTCGAAGACGGCATCCGCGCTGTCGAACTCGGCGCGCCGGCGCAGCGTGCCCTGCACGCGAGCGAGGGATTCGTCGTTCAGTCCTCCGGAACGGGCCGCGCGCGGGTCCATCACGGTCGGCTCCATCACGAACAGGCGGGTGAAACGTCCGGGCAGGAGCTTTGCCGCGAGCAGAAGATCGGTCGCGCCCGCGCTATGGCCGATGCCGTAGACATCGCGCAGCTCGAGCGCCTCGATCACCCGGCAAATATCATCGGCATAATCCAGGAAATGATAAGCACCGGGCTTGTGGCTGGCGCCGTGGCCACGGCGGTCGAGCGCATAGACGGTGTAGGTCGAGGCAAGCTCGCGCGCGACCTCGTCCCAGACGGCGGCGACGAAGCCGGTGCCGTGCACGAGCAAGGCGGGCGGCCTGCCGCTCTCGCCCCATTGCAACATCGCGATCTCTGCGCCGGCCGGGCCGATTGAAAAGCGGTGGGGGTTCATGATGGCGGGACGCTACTTCGCATCCTCCAGGATCATGGTCGCGCCCTTCTCGGCGATCATCGCCGTCGGCGTGTTGGTGTTGCCCGAGGTGATGGTCGGCATGATCGAGGCGTCGACGATGCGCAAGCCTTCGAGGCCGTAGAAGCGCAGGCGCTCGTCGACCACGGCCATGGGATCACTCACCGCGCCCATCTTCGCCGTGCCGACGGGATGGAAGATGGTGGTGCCGATGTCGCCGGCAGCCTTGGCCAGCGAGGCGTCGTCATCGCCGACGGTGGGGCCGGGCAGGTATTCGGTCGGGCGATATTTGGCGAGCGCCTTCTGCTGCATCAGGCGGCGCGTGGTGCGGATGGCGTCGGCGCCGACCTGGCGGTCGTCGTCGGTCGACAGGTAATTCGGCGCGATGATCGGCTTCTCGTCCGGGCTCGCCGAGCGCAGCCGCACGGTGCCGCGCGAGGTCGGCTGCAGATTGCAGGCGCTGACGGTGATGGCGGGGAAGCGGTGCAGGGGATCGCCGAACTTGTCGAGCGACAGTGGCTGCACGTGGAACTGGATGTTGGCGCGCGCGCGCGTCGCATCCGAGCGGGTGAAGATGCCGAGCTGCGAGGGCGCCATGGTCAGCGGACCACGGCGGCGGAAGGCGTAGTCGAGGCCCATCAAGCCGCGGCGGAACAGATTGTAATAGGTCTCATTCAGCGTGCGCACGCCCTCGACCTTGTAGATCGCACGCTGCTGCAGATGGTCCTGCAGATTGCGGCCGATGCCGGGCTTGTCCATCACGATGTCGATGCCGAGCGGCGACAGCCAGTCGGCGGGTCCGATGCCCGAACGATGCAGCACCTGCACCGAGCCGATGGAGCCGGCCGAGAGGATCACCTCGCGTTTCGCGCGTGCCTCGATGATCTCGCCGTTCTGGATGAAGCGCACGCCGACGGCATGGCCCTGCTCGATGATCAGGCGATCGACCAGCACATGCTTCTCGAGCCGCAGGTTCGGACGATTCAGCGCCGGCTTGAGGAAGCCGCGCGCCGAGGACCAGCGCCGGCCGCGCTTCTGGTTGACGTGGAAATAGCTGGTACCTTCGTTGTCGCCGGTGTTGAAATCCGGAATGCGCTTGATGCCCATCTCCTCGGCGGCGTCGCCGACCGCGTCGAGCACGTCCCATGACAGCCGCGGCGCTTCGATGCGCCAGCCGCCGCCGGCGCCGTGATGCTCGCTCGCGCCGAGGAAGTGGTCTTCGAGCTTCCGAAACAGCGGCAGCACGTCCTCGTAGCCCCAGCCGGTCATGCCGAGCTGGCGCCAGTGATCGTAATCGGCAGCCTGTCCGCGCATCGAGATCATGGCGTTGATCGCCGAGCAGCCGCCGATCACCTTGCCTCTGGGATAGGCGAGCGAGCGGCCGTTCAGCCCCGGCTCGGCCTCGGTCTTGAACATCCAGTCCGAGCGCGGGTTGCCGATCGCGAAGAGATAGCCCACGGGGATGTGGAACCAGATCCAGTTGTCGTCGCCGCCGGCTTCGAGGATGAGGACGCGGTTCCTGGGCTCGGCCGAGAGCCGGTTGGCGACGATGCAGCCGGCCGTGCCGGCCCCAACGACAATGTAGTCAAACTCACCTTCGAGCCGTCTTGGCATTCTGCTTCCACCCGGATGGTCACTCAACGTTTCGTCCTAATAGGCAGACGCTGCGGGCCGGGACAAGCCCGGCCATGACGACAGGACAGAGCTACCCTCAATCTGCGGGAGTTAGGTGGACTGCCGCTTGCATGGTAGACAGTCCTGCATTTTCAACAAAGCTCGAGACCCTCCATGCCCATCGTGAACCGCGTCGCCGACCTCCAACCCGATATTCAGGCCTGGCGCCGGGACATCCATGAGCATCCCGAGCTGCTGTACGATGTTCATCGCACTGCAGCATTCGTGGCGGAGCGGTTGCGCGAGTTCGGCTGCGATGAAGTCGTGACCGGCCTCGGCCAGACCGGCGTCGTCGGCGTGATCAAGGGCAGCAAGCCGGCCGGCGAGGGGCTCAAGGTGATCGGCATGCGTGCCGACATGGATGCGCTGCCGGTCGACGAGCAGACCAACCTGCCTTACGCCTCCAAGACCCCGGGCAAGATGCACGCTTGCGGTCATGACGGTCACACCGCGATGCTACTCGGGGCAGCCCGCTACCTCGCCGAGACCCGCAACTTCGCCGGCGATGCGATCGTGATCTTCCAGCCTGCCGAGGAGGGCGGCGCCGGCGGCGCGGCCATGGTCAAGGACGGCCTGATGGAACGCTTCGGCATCGAGCAAGTCTACGGCATGCACAACGGCCCGGGCATCCCGATCGGCTCGTTCGCGATCCGGCCCGGTCCGATCATGGCGGCGACCGACGAGCTCGATATCAACATCGAAGGCGTCGGCGGTCACGCCGCGCGTCCGCACAAATGCATCGATTCCGTGCTGGTCGGGGCGCAGGTGATCACCGCCTTGCAGTCGATCGTCGCACGCAGCGTCGATCCCCTGGAATCGGCCGTGATCTCGATCTGCGAATTCCACGCCGGCAACGCCCGCAACGTCATTCCGCAGACCGCGACGTTGAAGGGCACCATCCGCACGCTCTCGCCCGAGGTGCGCAAGCTCGTCGAGAAGCGCGTGCACGAGGTGGTCGCGGGCGTCGCCCAGATCACCGGCGCCAAGATCGACCTGCGCTATCAACGCAATTATCCCGTCGTGAACAACCACGCCGCGGAGACCGAGGTGGCGCGCCGCATCGCCAGGCAGGTCGCAGGCGATGCGAATGTGCACGAGATGCCACCGCTGATGGGCGGCGAGGATTTCGCTTATATGCTGGAAGCGCGGCCCGGCGCCTTCATCTTCTGCGGCAACGGCGACAGCGCCGGCCTGCATCACCCCGCCTACAATTTCAACGACGAGGCGATCGTGTATGGCACGTCGTACTGGGTGAAGCTGGTCGAGGAATCGCTGGCGGCGTCGTAAGGCTTTTTCTTCACCTAGCCCCGCTTGCGGTCGGGCATCGCGAATGAGGTTTGGGCTGGGGCATTGACACCAACCACGACGTCATGCCCGGGCTTGTCCCGGCCATCCACGCCTTTCCACGCGCTGAGAACGTGAATGCCCGGGACAAGCCCGGGCATGACGACGTCTGTGCAGTCTTGAGAGGCAAGAGCTTTAGAAGATCCGCGAGAAGATCACGTAGAGCGTGGCCGACAGCATGATCGCGCAGGGCAGCGTCAGCACCCAGGCCATCAGCAGGTTGCGAATGGTCGACCATTGCAGGCCCGAGCCGTTCGCCGCCATGGTGCCGGCGACGCCTGACGACAGCACGTGGGTGGTCGAGACCGGCAGGCCGAACACGTCGGCGGCACCGATCGTGGCGGCCGCCACGAGCTCGGCCGAGGCGCCCTGCGCGTAGGTGAGATGGGTCTTGCCGATCTTCTCACCGACGGTGACGACGATGCGCTTCCAGCCGATCATGGTGCCGAGGCCGAGCGCGATGGCAACCGCGATCTTCACCCAATTCGGGATGAACTTGGTGGCAGCATCGAGCGAGCCCTTGTAGGCGTTCAGGGTCGCGATCTCGTCCTTGCCGAGATCGTTCTCCTTGTCCTTCATCAGGAAGCGGATGGCTTCCGAGGTCATGTACATGTCGTTGCGGGTGTTGCCGACGGCCTCCGCCGGCACTTTGCTCAGCGAGCCGTATTGGGCAACTTGATTGCCGACATCCTTCACCAGCACGGCGAGCGAGGGATAGGTGCCTTCGTTGAGCTGACGCAGCGCGATGTATTGCGTCACGGCGGGGCGGGGATCACCGATGATGCTGTGGCCGGCGCCTTTCGCCGCGATCACCCTGGACGCGGCCTCCGAGGTCTTCTGGAATTGGGCGACCTGGGATTCCGGCAGCGCGCGGTTGAGGGCGTAAGCCGTCGGCACGGTGCCGATCAGGATCAGCATGATCAGGCCCATGCCCTTCTGGCCGTCATTGGAGCCGTGCGCGAAGCTGACGCCGGTGCAGGTTGCGATCAAGAGGCCGCGGATCCAGAGCGGCGGCGCCTTGTTGCCCTCGGGCGCGGCGTAGAGCGCCGGGTTGCGCACGATGAACTTGAGCAGCAGCAGCAGCACGGCGGCGCAGATGAAGCCGAACAGCGGCGACAGCAGCAGTGCGTAGCCGATCTCGGTCGCCTTGGTCCAGTCCACGCCCGAAGTGCCGTCGCGGCCGCGCATGACGGCGTTGGCGACGCCGACGCCGATGATCGAGCCGATCAGCGTGTGCGAGGAGGAGGCGGGCAGGCCGAAGAACCAGGTGCCGAGATTCCACAGGATCGCGGCGATCAGCAGCGCGAACACCATCGCGAAGCCGGCGCTGGAGCCGACCTGGAGGATCAGCTCGACCGGCAGCAGCGAGACGATGCCGAAGGCGACCGCGCCGGAGGAGAGCAGCACGCCGAGAAAGTTGAAGAAGCCCGACCACATCACCGCGACTTCGGCCGGCAGTGAATGGGTGTAGATCACGGTCGCAACCGCATTGGCGGTGTCGTGGAAGCCGTTGACGAATTCGAAGCCGAGCGCGATCAGCAGCGCGACGAGCAGGAGGATGTAGGGCAGATAGGTCGTCACCTTCGTGCCGGTGGCGTTGACGTCGGCATAGATGCTGTAGGCGACGAACAGCAGGCCCGCGGCGAGGATGCCGAAGAACAAAATCATCGTCAGTGGATTGAAGCCCTTGTCGAGATTCGGCCGCGAGGCCGGCTGAACGGGCGCGGGATCGGCTACCGCGCGGTCGAATGCAACATCGGTCATGTCTGGACGCCCCTTACCTTGCAGTTGAGGGGCATTGTCCGCGATGGATTTGAAGGCTGGATGACAAGCGGCGGTTGAAGGCCGCTTTCCCACCACTATTCAGGCGGCGTGCGCGGCTTTCCTCTGCAGGCCCGCTGCAATCTTCAGATCTTCGACAAAGCGCCGATATTCCAGCACCTTGGCCTCCGGATCGGGCAGTCGCAGCAGATAGGACGGGTGCACCGTCACCAGAGCCTTTCGCCCGTCGGGAAGGTCTATGAGGCGGCCGCGGGTCTTGCCGATCGGGGTGATCTTGCCGAACACGCTCTGCGCCGCGGTGGCACCCATCGCTACGATCAGATCGGGTTGGATTACTGAGACTTCCCGCTCGAACCATTGCCGGCACGCCCGGATCTCCGGCGTATTCGGCTTCTGGTGCAGGCGGATCTTTCCACGCGGCACGAATTTGAAGTGCTTGACGGCGTTGGTGACATAGACCTTCTTGCGGTCGACCCCGGCTTCCGCAAGCGCACGGTCGAGCATCTGCCCGGCCGGGCCGACGAAGGGGTGGCCCGCGAGGTCTTCCTTGTCGCCGGGCTGCTCGCCGACCAGCATGATGTTGGCCGATCTCGGGCCTTCGCCGAATACGGTCTGTGTCGCGTCCTTGTAGAGAGGACAGGCGCGGCAATGCGCGGCCTCCTCGCGGAGGGTTTCGAGATCGTCGGCGGCGGTCTTGCGTGGCATCGGAGCCTCCGGCCGCTTCTGGGGCTTGTGCGGATCGGTTGCGGCGTTGGCGATCATGGCGCCGGTCATGCGCTCGGCGTCCTCGATCAAGGGCTTAATGATCGAGGCTTCGGGCAGGTTCCTCCAGTATTTCTTCGGCATCTCGGCCTGCATCGCCTTCACCTTGAGCCGGGCCGGATTGAAGATGCTGGCGTAGTAGCGCCGCCAGGTTTCCTCCAGTCGATCCTCGCCCGGCGCCTCGCTCTTGCTGACACCCGGTGTGAACGCGAGCGCATGGCCATCCCAATGCGCGCAGAGGTCCGGCGTCAGGATCGACCAGGGCATGTCGGCGAAGCGTTTGGCGAAGAACGGCGCTGCGAGCTCGACGATGTGATGCTCCGGCTCGAACCAGGCGACGTAATGCGCTGCGCGTTCCCTGCCGATCTCGCGGAAGCGCACGAAGGCATGCATCTTGTGCTCGTCGCGATGGACCGCTCTCGCCATGGCGGTGACTTGCGCGACGTCAGGGTCGGTCGCGGCCTCGATGAGATCGTGATTGTCCTTCAGCCGAAACAGCAGCCGATAGAGGATGGCAAAGCGCTCGGGATCGCGGTGCAGGATCGCTGCTTTCGCGAGTTCGATGAACTTGCCTGATACGTTGAAGGTGCCGTCGTTCACCTCGAGGATTGGTGACGGCGCGGGCGGGGCGAACAGCTCGGCTTCGCCGCCTTGCACGGCAAAGGTGACATCGGCGGGCCTCACGTGGTGAAGCACGAGGCTGCGGGCGGCTGTGCGCCAGCCGTCGAAATCGGTTTCGGTCTCGAGGGTGATGTACTGCATCAGAAGCCAAATCCCAATTGTGTTGCCTTCGGCTTGAACCGTTCGATCAGCCGCGCGTCGTCGAGACGGTACGGCGAAGGGCGGTGATCGCTGAGGACGATGAACGGCAGCGCCTTGTGCTTGGGCACATGCAGCCGTGCGAGATCGGCGAAGCGGATCGTGGTGGTGCGCCGTGTCGCGATGATGCGTTCGACCGCCTTGGTGCCGAAGCCGGGCACACGCAGCAGCTCCTCGCGGCTGGCGCGATTGACGTCGAGCGGAAAGCGGTCGCGGTGGCGCAGCGCCCAGGCGAGCTTTGGATCGATGTCGAGCGGCAGCATCGCGCTGTCGTCGACGATCTCCGCAACGTCGAAGCCGTAGAACCGCATCAGCCAGTCGGCCTGATAGAGCCGGTGCTCGCGCAGCAGCGGCGGCTGCACCAGCGGCAAGGCGCGGCTCGCGTCGGGGATCGGGCTGAAGGCGGAATAATAGACGCGCCGCAGCTTGTACGAGCCGTAGAGATTGGAGCTGGTGTGGAGAATGGTGTGATCGGAGGCGCTGTCGGCGCCGACGATCATCTGCGTGCTCTGGCCCGCCGGCGCGAAGCGCTGCGGCCTCGCCTTCGTCTTTGCTTTGCGGTCGTCCTCGGCTTCGTCCAGCTTCAGCCGCAGCCGGCCCATGGTGCGGCGGATCGCGCGCACGTCCTTCTCGGGCGCGAATTGCTGCAGGCTGGTCTCCTCGGGCATCTCGATATTGATGGAGAGGCGGTCGGCATATTTGCCGGCCTCCGCGATCAATGCGTCATCGGCCTCGGGAATGGTCTTGAGATGAATGTAGCCGCGGAAGTGATGCTCCTCGCGCAGTCTTCGCGCGACGCTGACCACCTGCTCCATGGTGTAATCGGGGCTGCGGATGATGCCGGAGGAAAGGAACAGGCCCTCGATGTAATTGCGCCGGTAGAAGTCGAGCGTCAGCTTGACCACTTCCTCGATGGTGAAGCGGGCGCGCGGCACGTTCGAGGAGGCGCGGTTGACGCAATAGAGGCAATCGTAATTGCAGGCGTTGGTCAGCAGCACCTTGAGCAGGGAGATGCAGCGTCCGTCCGGTGCGTAGGAATGGCAGATGCCCATGCCGGGCGCGGTCGAGCCCATGCCCTTGCGGTCGCTGGAATCCCGCTTTTCAGTACCGCTGGAGGCACAGGACGCGTCGTACTTGGCGGCGTCGGCCAGGATTTCCAGCTTGCGTTGTACGTCCATGTTTGAATCCCGTTGATTCCACTGATGAATCCGCAAGCGCGCCAATTCGATTGACTCTCCGCGCGCCGTTAGCTTTATATTAGAACATATCATGAACAAATGAGCCAGCCATTGGTTCTCTTCGAGAGCCACCGGCAATCACCTCTGAAGGAGCGGCGAGCATGAGCGGCGCACGTCTAAGCGCGCTTGCGACCTTGCGCGGCCAGATCGAACGCATCGAGACCGCGGAGATCGTGCACCAGCACGATCGGGTCGCGCTCGGCCATAACGAGGTCGATGCCGTGCTGAAGGGCGGGCTCGCGCGCGCGGCGATCCATGAGGTGTTTTGCGAGGGGCGGCAGGGTACGACCGCCACAGGATTCGTCATGGGTCTTGCGGGACGCGTGAGCGCGCAGCGGCCGCTGTTGTGGGTGCGGCAGGATTTTTCGGAACTGGAAGCCGGCGCGCTGTCGATGAGCGGGCTCAAAGAGCTCGGCCTCGACCCGCGCCGCGTGGTGACGGTGCGCGCCGCCGATGTCGAGAGCGCGCTGCGAACCTCGGCCGATGCGCTTGCCTGCGACGCGCTGGGGGCCGTCGTGCTCGAGCTCTGGGGGGAGACCAGGCAGTTCGATCTCGTGGCGAGCCGCAAGCTGACGCTGGCCGCGCAAGGCTCCGGCGTCACCGGTCTCTTGCTGCGCATGGCGGCGCAGCCGCTGCCCTCGACCGCAGAGACCAGGTGGATGTTGCGCGCGGCACATTCGCCGCCGGGAGCTGTGTGGAGTGCCTGGGGCGCGCCGCGCTTCGATGCCGAGCTCTTGCGCAATCGTCATGGCCCCTGCGGCCGGTGGATCATGGAATGGAATTGTGATGAGTGCCAGTTCAGTGAGCCGAAGGCGTATTCTCAGCTTGTGGCTGCCGCGCCTGCCCATCGACCGGATCCAGCGGTTCTTGCAGGTGAGCGGCGGCGCGCAGGATGAACCCGGCATCGTCGTCATCAAGGACAACAATGCGCTGGTGATCCATGCGCTGGACGAGGCCGCCGAGCGCCTCGGCCTGTATATCGGCCAGCCGCTGGCGAATGCGCGGGCGATGTGTCCGGATTTGCGTGTATTCGACGCCGATGTCGTGGCCGATGCGAAGACGCTCAGCGACATCGCCGATTGGTGCGATCGCTTCACGCCGCTGGTGGCGCTCGATCCGCCGCATGGGCTGTTCCTCGATATCACCGGCTGCGCACATCTGTTCGGCGGCGAGGCTGCGCTGCTCAAGACGCTGGTCCGCGCGCTCGCCCGCCAGGGCTTTGCCGTCGGTGCGGCGATCGCCGGCACGTCGATCTGCGCGCGTACGCTGACGCGGCAGGCATCTGGCAGCATCGTTGCCGATGGCAACGAGGCGGCGGCGATCGAGCGGTTTCCGGTGTCCGCGCTCGGTGCGGACGAGGCCATCACCACCGGCTTGCGCCGCGCCGGCCTCAAGACCATCGGCGACGTCGCATCGCGCAGCGCCTCCGAGATCACGGCGCGGTTCGGCGCCCGGTTCTCCACGCTGCTCGCGCATGCGCTGGGGCAGGGCGATGCGCCGATCAGCCCGCGCAAGCCGCTGCCCGATTACATCGTCGAGAAGCGCTTTGCCGAACCGATCGCGACCGACACCATGATCGCAATGACGCTGTCGCGGCTCGCCGACACCTTGATCGCATCGATGGAGAAACAGGGCAAAGGCGCGCGGCGGCTCGAAGCCGCCTTCTTCCGCACCGACGGCGTGGTGCGCGCCATCATGGTCGAGACCGGACGTCCCGTGACGCGAAGCGCGGTGATCGACCGCCTGTTCCGCGAGCGGCTCGATGCGCTCGCAGATCCCCTCGATCCCGGTTTCGGCTTCGACATGGTGCGCCTGTCGGCGAGCCGCACCGAGATCGTGGTGCAGGAGCAGCGCGATCTCGACGCCCATGTCCATGACAATGACGAGCTTGCCGCGCTGATCGACCGCATCGCCGCGCGCATCGGGGGGAAACGCGTCGTCGTGCACCTGCCGGAGGATACCCATATTCCTGAATGTGCGGTGATGGCCGCGCCGGCGCAGCATCATCTCGCAGCCGCCATGCAGGCCGAATGGCCCGCGCGTGTCGAGAGCGAGCCGCCGCTGCGTCCCCTGAGGTTGTTCGACAAGCCGGAGCCGATCAAGGTGCCGTTCGCGGCCGTGCCGGATGGTCCGCCGCATCAATTTACCTGGCGCCGCGCGCTGCATGCCGTGGTGCGGGTGGAGGGGCCCGAGCGCATCGCGATGGAATGGTGGCGGCAGGACGGCAAGCAGCTGACGCGTGATTATTTCCGCATCGAGGATGCCGAGGGCCTGCGCTTCTGGATCTTTCGCGATGGTCTTTACGAGGGAGAGGTGTTCGATGGCGATGGCAAGCCCGCTTCTCCCGGCTGGTATGTGCACGGTCTCTTCGCATGACGTCCCCCGCCTATGCCGAGATCGGCATCACCACGAACTTCTCTTTCCTGCGCGGCGGCTCGGATCCGCGCGCCTATGTGCGTCAGGCGAGCGAGCTCGGCCTTCCCGCGATCGGAATCGCCGACCACAACACGCTAGCCGGCGTGGTGCGAGCGTGGAGTGAGCTCGACAACGATAAGGTGGTGCACAAGCCGAAACTGCTGATCGGCGCGCGCATCGTCTTCAGCGACGGCACGCCCGACATTCTGGTCTACCCGCGCGACCGCGCCGCCTATGGCCGGCTGTGCCAGCTCCTGACCCGGGGCAAGCGTGGCGACGACATCACGCGGATCGAGAAGGGCGAGTGCCGTCTCGCCTTTGCCGATCTCCTGGAGTTTTCGGAAGGACAGCTCCTGGTCCTGACGCTGCCGCATCGCTTCGAGCCAGTGCAGGCGCTGGATGTCCTCGCAAAGCTGAAAGCAAGCCGCGCCGAGGGCGTGTGGCTGGCGGCGAGCCTGGTCTATCGCGGTGACGACCGCCGCCGCCTCGCGCGGCTCGATGATCTCGCGATGAAGGCAAAGGTGCCGCTGCTCGCGACCAACGAGGTGCTCTATCACGATCCCGATCGCCGTCCGCTACAGGATGTGCTGACCTGCATCCGGGAAAAGACCACGATCGAAGCTGTGGGGCGGAAGCTCGAGGCCAATGCCGAACGGTTCTTGAAGACGCCGCGCGAGATGGCGCGGCTGTTCCGCGATATCCCCGATGCGATCGCACAGACCATGCGCTTTGCGGACAGGATTACATTCACACTCGACCAGCTCAAATACCAATATCCTGACGAGCCGGTGCCGCCGGGCAAGACCGCGCAGGGACATCTGGAGGACCTGACCTGGGCGGGCGTCGACAAATACTTTGGTGGCAATATCGACGCCAAGCTGCGCGCGACGCTCAACAAGGAGCTCGCGCTGATCGCCGAGCTGAAATACGCGCATTACTTCCTCACCGTGCATGACATCGTGCACTACGCGCGCAGCCAGAACATTCTGTGCCAGGGGCGGGGATCGGCGGCGAATTCGGCCGTGTGCTACGTGCTCGGCATTACCTCGGTCGATCCGACCAAGGTCGATCTGCTGTTCGAGCGCTTCATCTCCAAGGAGCGGCTGGAGCCGCCCGATATCGACGTCGATTTCGAGCATTCGCGCCGCGAGGAGGTGATGCAATATGTCTATCGCCGCTACGGCCGCCACCGCGCCGCGATCATCGCCACCGTCATCCATTATCGCCCGCGCAGTGCCATTCGCGACGTCGGCAAGGCACTGGGCCTGACCGAGGACGTCACCGCCGCGCTCGCCGACACCGTCTGGGGCAGCTGGGGCAAGGGCCTCAACGACATGCAGGTCCGGCAGGCCGGGCTCGATCCCAAAAACCCCATGATCAACCTCGCGGTCGAGCTTGCGACCGAGCTGATCGAATTCCCGCGCCATCTTTCCCAGCATGTCGGCGGCTATGTGCTGACGCAGGACCGGCTCGACACCTATGTGCCGATCGGCAATGCCGCGATGGACGACCGCACCTTCATCGAATGGGACAAGGACGACGTCGACGCACTCAGCATGATGAAGGTCGACGTGCTCGCGCTGGGCATGCTGACCTGCATCCGCAAGTGCTTTGATCTGATCGACCAGCATAAGGGCGAGCGCTACGCGCTCGCGGATATCAAGGGAGAAGATGACGACGAAGTCTATCAAATGCTGCAGCGGGGAGAGTCGCTCGGGGTGTTCCAGGTCGAGAGTCGCGCCCAGATGAACATGCTGCCGCGCCTGAAGCCGCGGACGTTTTACGACCTCGTCATCGAAGTCGCGATCGTGCGGCCCGGGCCGATCCAGGGCGACATGGTGCATCCTTACTTAAGGCGTCGGAAAATGAAGCCGGAGGATATCGAGTATCCTTATCCGAAGGGTGGCAATAAGAACGAGCTTCGTGAGGTCCTGCACAAAACACTCGGTGTGCCCCTGTTCCAGGAGCAGGCCATGCGGATTGCGATCGTGGCCGCAGAGTTCACCTCGGAAGAGGCCAACGGATTGCGGCGTGCCATGGCAACGTTCCGCAACGTCGGGACCATCGGCAATTTCGAAGAGAAAATGATCGGCAATATGATCCGTCGAGGGTACGATCCTCAATTCGCGCGAAACTGCTTCGACCAGATCAAAGGCTTTGGTTCCTACGGCTTTCCCGAGAGTCATGCGGCGAGCTTCGCGCAACTCGTCTATATCTCGTCGTGGCTGAAATACCATCACCCTGACGCGTTCTGCTGCGGCCTGTTGAACTCGCAGCCGATGGGGTTTTATGCCCCGGCGCAGATTGTCGGCGACGCCCGCAAGAACGGCGTCGAGATTCGTGACATCGACGTATCCTGCAGCTTTGCGCAAAACACGCTGGAGGAGGGGAACGGCAAATATTGCGCGGTGCGTCTCGGCTTCCGTCAGATCGACGGATTCCACTGGCTGGACGAGGATGAGGAGCGGCTGAAGCGCTCTCAGCTGTCATTCCGGGGCGCTCCGCTTGGCGCGAGCCCGGAATCCATCGGGCCGCATACGCCTGGAGGAATGGATTCTCAGATGCGCAATTGCGCATCAGAGCTCGACGCTGACGCGTCCTGGAATGACAGGAAGGAAGACTGGGCCGACCGCATCGTCGCCGCCCGCAAGCGCCGGCCCTTCACCTCGCTGGAAGACTTTGCCCGCGACACCGGTCTGCCCAAGCGCGCGCTGATCCTGCTGGCGGATGCCGACGCGTTCCGCTCGCTCGGGCTCGACCGCCGCGAAGCGCTGTGGCAGGTGCGGCGGCTGCCTGATGATGTGCCGCTGCCGCTGTTCGAGGCGGCGACCGCCCGCGAGCAGCCGGACGAGCATGCCAAGCCTCTGCCCGAGATGCCGCTCCCCGAGCAGGTTGTCGCGGATTACCAGACCATCCGGCTGTCGCTGAAGGGTCATCCGATGGAATTTCTGCGCGAGATGTTTTCGCGTGAGCGGATCGTCGCCTGCAGGGAGATCAGCCACGAGAACGAGCGGCGCCGCGTCCGCTGTGCGGGCGTGGTGCTGGTCCGGCAGCGGCCGGGCAGCGCCAGCGGCGTCGTGTTCATGACGCTGGAGGACGAAACCGGCATCGCCAATGTCGTGGTGTGGCCGAAGATCATGGAGCAATATCGGAAAGAAGTGATGGGCGCGCGCCTCATCGAGGTTCACGGCTATATCCAGAGCAGCCCCGAGAAGGTGACGCATCTGATCGCCCAGCGCATGATCGACCGCTCGCACGATCTGGTCGGTCTTGCCAACGATGCGCTGAGCCGCAAGCATTCGGCGCCGGCAGGCGCCACACTGGTCGAGCCGCTCAATGAAGACCCCCGCGCGCTCGCGGATATGCCCGCGCAAAAGATCCGCCACCCCCGAAACGTGCGCATCCTGCCGCCGTCGCGGGATTTCCATTGAGGGATGGCGCGGGATGCCTCTACACCGTCATTGCGACGACGGTGCGCCACACTCTCGGTCGTCATGCCCGGGCTTGACCCGGGCATCCACGTTGTTCAGCGAGCGCGGCAACGCGTGGATGGCTGGGACAAGCCCGGCCATGACGGAAGAGAGAGCCCGGCAAGCCGCATCCTCAAAAATTCACCCGGTTCGAGATCGCCCCATCCACGACGAGATTCGATCCCGTGGTGAATCCCGACACCGGGCTCGCCAGAAACACCGCGGCGTTCGCGATGTCCTGCGGCGTTGCCATGCGGCCGGTCGGATTGCGCTTCATCGCGTCGTTGTAACGCTCGGGCATGTTCTTCTCGATCATCTCCCAGACGCCGCCCTTGAAATAGACCGTGCCGGGCGACACGACATTCACGCGAATCCTCTTCCTGGCGTATTGCCGCGCCAGTCCCTTGGCCATGTGGATCAGCGCCGCCTTGATCGGGCCGTAGGAGCTGGCCGTGTCGGCCTGCGCTGCCGAGATCGAGGAAATGATGACGAAGGCGGCGTCGCCGCTGCTCGCCCCACTGGCCTCGAGAAGCGGCCGCGCAGCGTCGAACGCGTGCACGGCACCGAGCACGTCGAGCCGGAAATTCTGCTCCCACGAGGCAGGATCGTGGCCCTGCGCCATCGCGCCGGCATTGGCGAACAAAAGGTCTACGCCGCCAAGCTCCTTGGCCGCGTCCTCGATCCAGGATTTCAGCGCCGCGCCGTCGGTGACGTCGACCGCGCCGCCGGTCGCCTTGATGCCGCTCGCCTTCAGTTCCGCGACAGTGGCCGCGACCTGATCGGCGTTGCGCGCGCACACCGCGACATTGGCGCCTTCACCGGCGAGCGTCGCCGCGATCGCCCGCCCGATGCCGCGCGTGCCGCCGAGGACGATGGCGTTCTTGCCTTTGAGACCGAGATCCATTGTTGGCTCCTTTTTTTGGTGCCGCGAGTGTAGCTGTTTCAGGAGATCCGCATAAGCCTTCACATCGTCATTGGAGCCAACGGGTCCGAGCAAAGCGCGGCCCGATGACAGGCTCCGCGAAGCAATCCAGAAATGCTTCCGCGGAAACAGTCTGGATTGCTTCGTCGCAAGAGCTCCTCGCAATGACGGGGAGAGACCCTCATTCCGGCGCCGCTCCCACCGGCGGGCCGCCGGGCGGGCGGTGCAGGAAAGTCAGCGAGGCATAGGCGCCGGCCCAGGAGCCGATGGCCGCGAAGGCGACGTAGAAGGCGTTTTCGGTGTAGCTGATCACGGCATAGGAGGAGAGCAGGTACCAGACCGCGCTCCAGTTCGCCGCCGGAATGCGCTTGCGCGCGATCACGGCCGAGGTGAACATGACATAGACGGCATCGGTGGCCGCCGTCGCGATGAATACGGCACCTGCGATGAGGGGATCGATGGCGGCCATTGCAAACCTTTCTGTGAACGTGACATGGTCGGGAAAACTAAAGGGAGAGAAGCGGCATGCAAAGCCCCGCCGACATTCTCAAGGACATCTGGACCTCTGCAGGTGGTGACGCGGCCGCCCTCGATCGCGTGCGGCTGACCGGCGAGGAGCCTCAAATCCCGTCCTCGTTTCGCGTCGCGGTCGCCGGGCAGACGACGATCGCTGCCGCCGGCCTTGCTGCTGCTGAAATCTGGCGGCTGCGCAGCGGCGAGACGCAGCAAGTTTCCGTCGACATGCGCCACGCCGTCGCCGAATGCCGCTCCGAGCGCTATCTCCGTCTCGACGACAAACCGCCGCCGCCGGCCTGGGACGCCATCGCCGGCGTCTACAGGACCGGCGATGGCCGCTTCGTTCGCTGCCACACCAACTTCCCGCACCATCGTGACGCCGTCTGCAAGGTGCTTGCCTGCGAGCCGGAGCGCGACAAGGTGCAGGCGGCGCTCATGCATTGGAAGGGCGAGGATTTCGAGACTGCGGCTTACGCCGCGGGCGGCGTCGTTGCCCTGATGCGCAGCTACGACGAGTGGTCCGCGCTGCCCCAGGCGTGCGCGCTCGCGCAATTGCCGCTGATCTCGATCGAAAAGATCGGCGAAGCCGCGCCGAAGCCGTGGCCACAAGGATCATCGAGCGACGATCGTCCGCTTTCGGGCCTTCGCGTGCTCGATCTCTCCCGTGTCATCGCAGGTCCCGTCGCCGGCCGCACGCTCGCCGCGCACGGCGCTGATGTGCTGCTGGTGTCGGGTCCGGAGCTGCCCGCCATCGACTGGCTCACCATCGACACCGGCCGCGGCAAGCTCACCACCTTCATCGAACTGAAGAGCGAAGCGGGCAGGGCGCAGTTGCGCGAATTGCTGGCGGATGCCGACATCTTCTCGCAAGGCTATCGCCCGCATGCGCTCGCCGCGATCGGCTTCGCGCCGGAGGATGCAGCGAAGATCAATCCCGGCATCGTCTATGTTACGCTGTCGGCCTATGGCCATGCCGGTCCCTGGGCCGAGCGCCGCGGCTTCGACTCGCTCGTGCAGACCACGACCGGATTCAACCACGCCGAAGGGCGCGCGGCCGGCCTCGATGGTCCCAAGGAATTGCCGGCGCAGATGCTCGACCACGCCACCGGCTATCTGATGGCGTTCGGCGCGATGATGGCCAAGGCGCGTCAGGCGAGCGAGGGCGGCAGCTGGCACGTACGCGTGTCGCTGGCGCAGACCGGGCGCTGGCTCTGGAATCTCGGCCGGCTCGACGGCGGACTGAACACCCCGGATCTTACGGGCGAGGCCGTACATGCTGCGTTCATCGAGAGCATGCCATCTGGCTTCGGCATATTGAAGGCGGTGCGCCATTCGGCGCTGCTATCGACGACACCGGCACAATGGTCTCGTCCGGCGATGCCGCTCGGCTCTCATCCGGCACGGTGGCCGGAGCGAAGCTGACGTGAAGCTGACACGTCGCAAAAATTTAACGCAAACCGAAAGGTGCGCAGCGTTTTTTAGGTTGTCTGAAATCCTAATTCGGCACTATTAGCGCAACCGATAAGGCAGGTACCTGCCGAGATCGTCGCAGACACGACCGGGCTCCATGGTAGATCAAAATACCAAGCTATTGCAGGTGTTTACAAAACAACGGGTGATCACATCCGTAGTTCTACTAGCTCTTGCCGGCGCCGGTGCCTACGGTTTCCTGTCCTTGGGCCCCAAGGAAAAGAAGCACTCCGAGATCTCCAGCCAGTCGCGCAGGAATGCGCAGAACTTCACGCCGACGCCGTCCGAATGGGCGACGCTGACGATCGAGCCGGTCAAAGCCAGGGCCTTCCGCGCCGAATACGTCACCGAAGGCAAGGTCGCCGTCGACGAGGACCGTTCGACGCCGGTGTTCTCGCCCTATGCCGGCCGCGTCACCAAGCTGCTGGCCAAGCCGGGTGAGACGCTGAAGCAAGGTCAACCGCTGTTCACAATCGAGGCCGCCGACACGGTGCAGGCCCAGAACGATTTCATCGCGGCGATGACCTCGCAGAACAAGGCGAAGTCGGCGCTCGAACTTTCCGATATCCAGTACAAGCGCGCCAAGGACCTCTATGAGGGCCATGCCATTCCGCTGAAGGACTATCAGCAGGCGGAAGCGACGCAGGTTCAGGCGCGCAACGACATGCGCTCCTCGCAGACCGCGCTGGAAGCCGCACGCAACAAGCTCCGCATCCTCGGCTTCACCGACGAGACCATCAAGGCGTTCCAGGACAAGGGCGCCATCAATCCGGAAGTCACGATCTATTCGCCGATCGCCGGCACGGTGGTACAGCGCAAGATCGGCCCGGGCCAGTACGTCAATTCCGGTGCCAGCGATCCGGTCTTCGTGATCGGCGACCTCTCCACGGTCTGGCTCACCGCCTTCGTGCGCGAGAGCGACGCGGCCGCCGTGTGCATCGGGCAGGACATCACCGTCAACGTGATGGCGCTGCCGGGCCGGCCGCTGACCGCCAGGATCAACTACGTCGCCGCCGCCATCGATCCCAACACCCGCCGCCTGCTGGTCCGCGCCACCATCGACAACAAGGACGGCCTGCTCAAGCCGGAGATGTTCGCGAACGTCACGATCTATTCGGCCGGCGACCGCGCCGCTCCGGCCGTGCCGAAACAGGCCCTGATCTATGAAGCCGACAAGGTTCGTATCTGGGTCGCGCGTGAGGACAAATCGGTCGAACTGCGCCAGATCAAGATCGGCCTCATCAACGGCAACCTCGTCGAAGTCACCAGCAATCTGAAACCCGGCGAGCAGATCGTCACCAAGGGCAGCCTGTTCATCGACCGCGCGGCGTCCGGCAGCTGATCGACGACCCAAGAAAATTGAAGACCTGAATGGATCGTCTCGTCGCCCTTGCCGTCAACCGGCGCTTCCTGATGGTCGGCATGTTCGTCGCTGTCTTGATCGGCGGCGTGATCGCGTTCAACCAGCTCAACATCGAGGCCTATCCCGATCCGACCCCGCCGATGGTCGACATCGTGACGCAGAGCCCCGGACTGTCGGCGGAGGAGATCGAGCGCTACATCACGATCCCGATCGAGACCCAGGTCGCAGGCCTGAAGAACGTCACGACCATCCGCACCATCTCGCTCTACGGTCTCTCCGACGTCAAGATTCAGTTCTCCTTCGCCTACACCTATGACGAGGCGTTGCAGCAGGTGTTGAACCGCCTGGCGCAGCTGGCGCCGCTGCCGGGCAACGTGCAGCCGCAGATTTCGCCGCTGAGCCCGATCGGCGAGATCTTCCGCTACCGCCTCGTGGGGCCGCCGAACTACAGCGTGCTCGATCTCAAGACCATTCAGGACTGGATCCTGCAGCGCCGCTTCCGCGCCGTGCCAGGGGTCATCGACGTCACCGGCTGGGGTGGCAGAAGCAAGACTTATGAGATCCAGGTCGACTTCAACAAGCTGGTCGCCAACGGGCTGACGCTGCCGCAATTGCTCCAGGCGGTCGGCAATTCCAACGTCAATGTCGGCGGCAACACCGTCAATATCGGCCAGCAGTCGGCCGTGGTGCGCGGCGTCGGCCTGATCCGGTCGATCGACGATCTCGCCAATACCATGGTGGCACAGAGCGGCGGCAATCCGGTGCTGGTGAAGGACGTCGCAACCGTCACCGTCGGCCAGAAGCCGCGCCTCGGCATTGCCGGCCTCGACGAGGCCGACGACATCGTGCAGGGCATCGTCCTGATGCGGCGCGGCGAGCAGAGCTCGCCGACCATCAAGCGGGTCCATCAGCTCGTCCAGACCATCAACAATTCCAGCATCCTGCCGCCCGGCGTGCGCATCGAGCGCATCTACGACCGCGGCGATCTGATCGAGCTCACCACCCATACGGTGCTGCACAACATGGTGGTCGGCATTCTCTTGATCGTGCTGTTGCAGTGGATCTTCCTCGGCGATCTGCGCAGCGCGCTGATCGTCGGCGCCACCATTCCGTTCGCGCTGTTCTTCGCCGTCATCATCCTGGTGCTGCGCGGGGAATCGGCCAATTTGCTGTCGGTCGGCGCGATCGATTTCGGCCTGATCGTCGATGCCACCGTCATCATGGTGGAGGCGATCTTCCGTCGTCTGACGCAGACGACGCCGATGTCGGAATCCGAGCACATGTCCAATGAGACGTTGTTCGGCATGAAGAGCCACGCCATCCTCAGCGCGGCGGCCGACGTCTCGCGCTCGATCTTCTTCGCGGCGGCGATCATCATCGCGGCCTTCCTGCCGCTGTTCACGCTGTCGGGCGTCGAGGGCAATATCTTCGGACCGATGGCCCGCACCTATGCCTATGCGCTGGCCGGCGGGCTGCTTGCGACCTTCACCGTCACGCCGGCGTTGTCCGCGATCATCCTGCCCGCGCATGTCGAGGAAACCGAGACCAGGGTCATGCTGATCCTGCACCGGCTGTACTCGCCGCTGCTGCGATGGGCGGTCGCCAATCGCAGCATCGTGCTTGGCGGTGCGGTCGGCCTCGTGCTGATGACGGTGGCGCTCGCCCGGCTGCTCGGCCTCGAATTCCTGCCGAAGCTGGAAGAGGGCAATCTCTGGATTCGCGCCACGTTGCCGCCGACCATCTCGCTCCAGGAGGGTAACTCCTACGTCAACGAGATGCGCAAGGTGATTCGCGCCCGGCCCGAGGTCGAGTCCGTCGTATCGCAGCACGGCCGTCCCGACGACGGCACCGATGCCGCCGGCTTCTTCAACGCCGAGTTCTTCGCGCCGCTGAAGCCGATCAGCCAATGGCCCGGGACCCGCGACAAGGAAGAGCTGACCGCGCAGCTGCTCAAGCAGCTCGACGATCGCTTCCCCGGCGTCGAGTTCAACTTCTCGCAATATCTCCAGGACAACGTCTCCGAAGCCGTCTCCGGCGTGAAGGGCGAGAACTCGATCAAGCTGTTCGGCAGCGACCTCCAGGCGCTGACCGACACCGCCAACAAGATCAAGCAGGTGCTGTCGACCGTGCAGGGCGTCACCGATCTTGCGGTGTTCACTTCGCTTGGCCAGCCGACCGTCCAGATCGACATCAACCGCGCCAAGGCCGCGCGTTATGGCCTTGCGCCGGGCGACATCAATGCCACGATCAAGGTCGCGATCGGCGGCGACACGGCCGGTGACCTCTACGAGCCCGGCAGCGATCGTCACTTCCCGATCATCGTCCGCCTCGCACCGGAATATCGCAGGAGCGCGGAGGCCATCCAGAATTTGCGGATCGGTGCGCCCGGGCCGAACGGCACCGTCACCCAGATTCCCCTCAGCGAGGTCGCCAATATCAGCCTCGTCTCGGGTGCGGCCTACATCTATCGCGAGCAGCAGGAACGCTATCTACCGATCAAGTTCTCGGTGCGCGAGCGCGACCTCGGCAGCGCGATCAGCGAGGCCCAGCAGAAGATCGCGGACCAGGTGCAGCTGCCGCCCGGCGCGCACATGGACTGGGTCGGCGAGTTCGGCAATCTCCAGGATGCGATCCGGCGGCTGTCGATCGTGGTGCCGATCTCGCTGGCGCTGATCGGCGTGCTGCTCTGGTTCAATTTTGGCTCGATGACCGACACGCTGCTCGCGATGAGCGTGATCCCGATGGCGATCTTCGGCGGCGTGCTCGGCCTCTTGATATCAGGCACGGCATTCAGCGTCTCTGCGGCGATCGGCTTCATCGCGCTGTTCGGCATCGCGGTGATGGACGGCATCATCATCCTGTCGCAGTTCAACCAGCTCATCGAAGAAGGCATGGATCGCATGACCGCGGTGGTGCGCACCGGAGAGCTGCAGCTCCGGCCGGTGCTGATGACATGCGTCGTCGCCGGCGTCGGCCTTCTGCCGGCGGCGCTGTCGGAGGGGATCGGCTCGCAGGTGCAGAAGCCGCTCGCGGTCGTCGTCGTCACCGGCATGATGCTGGCGCCGGTCGTGATCCTCGTGACCTTGCCGGTCCTGATCTCGTTCTTCTCGCGCCGCGCGCGCTGAGCGTCAGAAGCCGTAGAGCCGCGCCGGATTGTCGACCAGGATCTTCTTGCGCACGCCGGCATCCGGCGCCCAGACCGGAAGCTGATTGAGGAGACGTCCGTCGTCGATCTGGTAGAGCGGCGCGATGTCGGTGGCCTTGCGTCCCTCGACCCGGCTCGAATCCGGATGCGGCCAGTCCGTGCCCCAGACGATGCGGTCCGCATTTGCCGCGATCAGCGCCTGCGCATAAGGCACCATGTCCTGATAGTCGGGCGCGAGCTTCGACGAGCGATAGGCGCCGGAGATCTTCACATAGGCCTTGCCGGACTTCACCAGCGCGACGAGATCGGAGAAGCCAGGCTGCTCCGCGCCGCGCTCGGCTTCGAGGCCGCCGAAATGGTCGAACACGACGGGCACCGGCGCCGTCTCGACCAGGTCCTTGATTGCCGAGATCATGGTCAGTGTGGTGTAGAGCTGCACGTGCCAGCCGCGCGCCTTCATGCGCTCGACGGCCGCGGTGAAGCGCGGCCGGCCGACATTGGGGTCGTTGACGCCGCCGGTCGCCAGGTTGAGGCGGATGCCGCGGAAGCCGTCCTGATGCATCGTGTCGAGCTGCGCCTCGGTGGTCTTGTCGTCGATCACGGCGACGCCGCGCGCGGTCGCGCCGCGCGCCTTCATGCCGAACAGGGTGGACGAGTTGTCGGTGCCGTAGACGCTCGGGGTGACGATCACCACGCGCTCGATATGCAGCGCCTTGTGCAGTGCGGCCATTTCTTCGGGGCTGGCGGGCTCGGGCGTGTAGACGCGCCCTGCGAAGAACGGAAATTTTTCGACATCGCCATGGATGTGGGTGTGGCAGTCGCAGGCATGCGCCGGGACGTCGAAATTCACCGGCGTTGCAGGCTGCGCCGCACGGGCGTGGGCTTTGCTGGTCATGGCTACTCCGGCGGCAAGGGAGGCGAAGAGGACGCCGCGTCGGCTGAGCATGGTTTCTCTCCCTGCATCGTTCTTGAAGACGATGCCGGGACAGTATCACATCAGCCCGGCAACCGCTGCACGTCACTGCATAGCTGCTCAACGAGGTCCGCAAGCGGGCGTGCGCCGTCAACACGCACGACCGGGCAGGGCAGGCCAGCGAGCCACGCTTCATGCTTTGCGAAGCTGCGGCCCTCGCGATCTCCGATTTCGTAATGGGACGCCCATTCGATGAAGGCTTCGGTCTCCTCACGACGCCAGCCGCCGGGCGCGACGGCATCAGCACCGAAATGCGCGGCCTCGCGGGCGCGCAATCGCTTCAGCCGTAGTTCGCGCGGCGTGACCACGAAGACGACGAGGTCGAAATACGCGACGAGTTCGTCGCCCCAGCCGGTGGCGGTTCCGCTCAAGACCCAGTCGTGCCGCGGCAGGAACATCTCGCGCATCAGACGCAGCCGATCAGCGGCCGGGCGCGTGGTCTGGTAGGGCGGCACGGTCGGAAGCCAGAAATAATCGTCGCTATCGTGATGCGGCAGCGCAAGCCGGCCGGCAAGCGCGCGACCGAGCGTCGTCACGCCGGCGCCCGAGGCTCCCGTCAGATGGATGCGGCGGCTCTTCATGTTCACCTGACATTGTCTGAACCGGTCGGGCGGCTGGTCGCAGCAATCGCGACGTCCAGGGCGCCTTGCGGCGGGCTCCCTCAGGCGGCGCGGCGGCGCTTCGTCGCTCGTCCGCTGGTCGCGAGTTGAGCCGACAATGTCAGGCCCAACGCCGCGACAATGCGCATGACCGTGCCGAACTCGGGATTTCCCGTCTCTCCGAGGGCCTTATACAGGCTTTCGCGGTTCAAGCCGGCTTTTTTGGCGATGGTGCTCATGCCGCGCGCACGCGCAACGAGACCGAGGGCGTCGCGCACGAAATCGGCGTCACCGGTTTCCAGCGCGGCGGCAATATAGGCGGCTTGGCGCTCTTCAGTGTCGAGATAGTCGGCGGCATCGAAGCGCGTCGTCTTGGATGCCGCTTTGACCGCCGTTTTTGCTGCTTTCGGCATCACAATGTCTCCGCTAGTTGCTGAGCTAGCTTGATGTCCTGTCGCTGCGTGCGTTTGTCGCCGCCACATAGCAGGATCCACGATCTGCGTTCCGCGCTGCACATAATAGATTCGGTAGCCCGGACCGTGGTCGATGCGCATTTCCCGGATGTTGTGGCCGACGCCCTTGCTGTCGCCGGGATTACCCATCTCCATGCGGCGAAGGCGGACGGTAATACGGGCAACTGCGCTCGCGTCCTTGAGGCGATTCAGCCACTCCGAAAAAAGCTCGGTCTGCCTCACCTCGATCATGGGACACAACTGTAGCCCATGGGCGACAGCATGTCAAAGAAACCGGGGGACGCATCGAGACGGCAGGCGGTCCAAGATGCTGTGAAGCGATGCTGCGCGGGCGCCTACTGTCCCGACGGCGTGCGCAGGCCGTGCCAGGCGTCGCGGACCTGGTGGTAGTGCACCTCGGGCAGGTAGTCCGGCGTGTTCAGGCTCAGCGTCTTGACGTCGAGATGGCCGCTCGCGCTGAGCAGCGTGTAGGAGGCGATGACGCGATCGCGCTGCGCGCCGATCAGGCGGGCCTTGGCCTGGATCAGGTCGGCCTGCGAGTTGAGCACGTCCACCGTCGTGCGCTGTCCGCCGGCGGCCTCGCGCTGCACGCCTTGCAGCGCGACGGTCGCGGCCTTCACCTCGGACTCCGACGCGGAGACCGCGACCTTGGCGCCCTCATTGGCAACCCAGGCGCTGACCGCGGCCGTGCGCGCCTGGTTGCGCACCTGGTCGAGCACGAGCCGGCTCTGCGCCGTGATCTCCTTGGCCTGCCGGGTCTGCGCGGCGGCCTGGCCGCCGTCATAGATCGGCGCGGTGACGTTGGCGACGATCGAAGCCTGGTCTTCGGCGAAGGTACCGAGCGTCGGGTCGTTGTTGCGGCTCTTGCTGGCGCTGCCCTGGATGGTGGCGCTCGGCAGCAGCGCGCCTTCGGCGATGCGGATGTTGGTGGAGGCAACGTCGACGTCGAAGCTGGCGGCCATCACTGCCGGATGCTGGCGGATCGCCATCGTCATGGCGTCTTCGCGGCTCTTCGGCAGATAGCGGTCGACGACTTCGGCGGGCCGAAGCTGCGAGGGCGAATTGCCGATCACTTGCGCATAGGTCGCCTGGCTGATGGCAAGCGCGACTTCTGCGGCGTTGAGATCGGCAAGGCCGCGATTGAGGCGCGCTTCGGCCTGCGCGCTGTCGGTCGGCGTGACATCGCCGGCGTTGAGGCGGCGCTGGGTGACCGCGAGCGTCTCGCGCAGGAAGGCGACGTTGGAACGCTGCGCCTCGACCAGCGACTGGTTGGCGAGCACGTTGGTGTAGGCGGTGACCGCGTCGAGCAGGACGCCCTGGCCGACATTGCGCAGCGCCTCGCGGCCCGACTGCACCTGGAGTTCGGCGGCCCGCACATTGTTGGCGGTACGGAACCCGTTGAACAGGGTCTGCGTCACGGTGACGCCGATGATCCATGGCTTCAAATTGCCGGTCTGGATCGTGTTGTCGGGCAAGAGATTGCGCACCGTTTGCAGGCCAGCGCTGAGGCTCGCCACGATCTGCGGCCGGTAACCGGCGAGGGCCTGCGGCACGTTCTCGTCCGTGGCGCGTTGTCGCGCGCGTTCGGCATTGAGCTGCGGGTTGGTCTGGTAGGCCTTGGCCAGCGCCTCCGGCAGGGCTTCGGCCCAGGCGCTGGAGGGCAGGGCGCAACAGAGCGCCAGCGTGGTCCATGTCGCAAGCGCAGGACCCACGCCCGATCGATGCCGCGTCATCACGCGACCAGCTCTGGCGGTACGTCCAATCATGTAATCCCGCTTAATCCGGCTGTCCGCCCCCGCCGACGGTGGCCTCTTAACTGTTTAACCAGCCGAGGTCCCGCAGGCAAACTGCCGCGGGGGAAACCCCCATGAAATCCGTGCTTGTTGCAGCTTCGTCACAGGGGGCTTAAGGGAGCGCGGCAGAGCCTTACACCAGCCTGACCGCTCGCCGAAATTACCGGTTCTTGTTCAGCGGCTTGCGCTTCTCGATGAACGCCGCCATGCCCTCGGAGCGGTCCTCGAGCGCGAAGGTCGCGTGGAACAGGTTGCGCTCGACGCTCATGCCCTCGGCGAGCGTGGTCTCGAAGGCGCGGTTCACCGCCTCCTTGGCCATCGCGACGGCAGGGCGCGACATCGCGGCGATCTTTTCGGCCGCCGCCATCACCTCGTCCATCAGCTTGTCGGCGGGGACGATGCGGCTGACGAGGCCTGAGCGCTCGGCTTCCGCCGCATCCATCATGCGACCGGTGAGGCACAAATCCATGGCCTTGGACTTGCCGATCGCGCGCGTCAGGCGCTGCGTACCGCCGATGCCGGGAATGGTGCCGAGCGTGATCTCGGGCTGGCCGAACTTTGCCGTGTCGGCGGCGATGATGATGTCGCACATCATGGCGAGCTCGCAGCCGCCGCCGAGGGCATAACCGGCAACTGCCGCAATCGTCGGCTTGCGGCAACGTGCGACGCGGTCGCCGCCGATCGCGGCAAAATCCTCGGAGAACATGTCGATGAAGCCCTTCGGCTGCATCTCCTTGATGTCGGCGCCGGCGGCAAAGGCTTTCTCGCTGCCGGTCACGACGATGCAACCGATGGCGTCGTCGGCTTCGAGATCATCGACGGCAGCTGCGATCTCGCGAAAGACGCCGAAGGAGAGCGCGTTGAGCATCTTCGGCCGGTTCAGCTTGATGATGCCGACCGCGCCTTTGCTTTCGACGATGATGTGTTCGAACGTGCTCATGCTCCACCCACGCGTTTGATTGGGCGGGCAATGTGCCCGCTGGCGCGGATGCCTTCAAGGGGGCTCAAGGCCCCGGAACACGCGGCGAGCGCGCGTTCCGGAAGAGGTGTTTCAGACGAAGAATTCGGGCCGGGCCGGGCTTGCAATCACGCCATGAACATGCGTGCGGCGGATGCCAGCGTCAGCAGCGTGCCTACGCCGATGAAGATCTTCCCGATCAGGGAGCTCTGGTCCCAGGCCGAGCTCTGCTGGCTGCTTGCCATCACCGGCGCCGGCCGTGGCTGGGCCTCGGTTGCGGCAATCACCGTCTTCTGCGCCGGCGGGCTGTCCTGTTGCACGGCACGGTCGATGTCGTTGAGCTGATCGGGTGCGACGACCTGGCTCTCGGGGTTCGGGGCGCCGGGATTATCGGCCGCGGCCTGGACATTGTCGTTGGCGCGGTCAGTCATCGCGGAGGCCGCCGCCGCGGTCGGCGTATCGGCGGCGGCGAGCTGGGCATTGGCATTGGCGACCGCCGGCGGCATCTGGCTCGAGGCCGGCGTGTCATTCTCGGCCTTGGCGGCGGCCTTCGGCTCCTCGGTCTTTGCCGGGGCGTCGGTCTTGTCGTCGGATTTCTGTGCGGTCTTGCTGCTGCTGCTGCTGGCGCGGCGCGACTCATGGCGCCGGTGCTTGCTCGGCTTGGCCGCGTCAGCCTGTTTGCCTGCGCTGTCCGATTTTCCGCCGGTGGCCTGGTCCGGCGCCGCCTGTGCAACGCCTCCGAACAGCACGAAAAGGCCGGCAAGAAGGATCAATGCCGCGCGCCCGCTGGCTTTCATCATGGTGATGATCTCCCCAATTCCGCCCGTCCCGGGAGCGAACAGAGACCCCGGGGCGTGACGACAGCGGGGCAGAAAATGGGAATCTTCGAGCTAGACCGGGCAAAAACGGGGCAAACCGGCCCGCTGCCACCGGCCGCCGGGTGCGGGACGGGCCGATCGGTGTTATGAGCCGTCGCAGAGGTTGACGGCCGTATCGGTCGCGAGGTCCGGGCATTGATCACGAATTCGTGATCTCGTTCGGCCCGCGTAACAAATTGAACGAACGGCCGAATTGCATGGTGAGGGGCGCGCGTGCGCGGACGTGAGGACGAATGGACCGGCCTGATGCGGTCGGCCATGGCAGGCGATGATGCGGCATATCATCGCCTGTTGAAGGCGATCACGCCGGTGCTGCGCGCCGCGGCGAGGCGTGGCCTGGCGCGGGCCGGGCAACCCCCTGATCAGGCCGAGGATATCGTGCAGGAGATACTGTTGGCGGTGCACCTGAAGCGGCACACCTGGGACAGCGAGGCCCCCTTTGCCCCCTGGCTGTTCGCGATCGCCCGCAACAAGCTGATCGATGCGCTGAGGCGACGCGGCAGGCGCGTCTTCGTCAACATCGACGATTTCGCCGAGACGCTGCCGGGCGAGACTGCGCAGGAAACAGTCTCTGCGGGCGAGGTCGCAGCGCAACTGGGCACGCTGCCGCAGCGCCAGCGCGACGTGCTGCAGTCGATCGCGGTCGAGAGCGCCTCGATCAAGGACACGGCGTCGAAGTTTTCGATGAGCGAAGGCGCGGTGCGGGTCGCACTGCATCGCGGACTTGCGGCACTGACTGCCAAATTGCGGGACCACTAGTCATGGATACCGACCAACTGATCCGCTCGCTCGCAGCCGACAACGCCCACCGCGCCCCGCGCGTCGGGGCCGTGCTGACCATGGCGCTGCTGGTGGCCGCGCCCCTGTCGATCCTGATTTTCGCGACCTTCCTCGGCGTGCGCGCCGACGTGATGACGGCCATGCGCAATCCGTTCTTCGACATGAAGTTCGCGGTCACGCTGTCGCTCGCGATCCCGGCGATCATCGTCAGCCTGCATCTGTCGCGTCCCGAAGCCCTGATGCGCGGCTGGGGCTGGCTGCTGCTGCTCCCCGTTGGGCTGCTTGCGGTCGCGATCGGCAGCGAGGCGATGATGGCGCCGGCGATGCCGATGACGATGCGGCTGGTGGGCAAGAATTCCAGGGTGTGCCTGCTCGCGATCCCCGCGATGTCGCTGCCGTTGCTCGCGGGTGCACTATTCGGCCTGCGACATGGTGCACCCTCGCAACCCGCGCTGGCCGGCGCGCTCGCCGGCCTGGTGTCGGCCGGCTTGGCCGCGACGCTCTACGCCTCGCACTGCACCGATGACTCGCCCCTGTTCGTCGCGACCTGGTACACGCTTGCCGCCGCGCTGGTGACGGCGATCGGCGCGGCGGTCGGATCCAGGGTCCTGCGCTACTGACGAGCCAGTCTCATGCCGGAATCGTGCCCTGCTGCATGCGGTGGAAGCGCAGCACCTGCTGCGCGGTCGACGAGCGCAGCGCCTCGTAAGTATCGCGCAGCGTCAGCATGTCGGTCTGCGAGCTGCCCGAGAGCTTCTCGCGCATGGCGATGATGGCGCGCACGCTCGGCCAGGTCATGCCCGCGACCTTGGCGAGAATCATCACGCCCTCGGTGCGGCTTTCGATCATCATGGTCTCGGCGGTCTCGACCGGGATGCCCGCGAGCGCGGCGAGCCCCGCATTGGTTTCGTCGAACTTGCCCTGCTCGGCGAAGTTGGTGACCTGGAATTCGTTGAGACGGCCGTCCTCGTGCAGCGATTTCACCAGCGCGCGCGCCATCTCCGTCTGCTTGGTCATGGCGGCGGCGCGGACCCTCTGGGCCACTTCCTGGACCACGCTCGACACCTCGTCCGCGAGCTCGGGATGCGCGGCCTCGAGCTTCCTGCGCACGCTCAAGGAGGCCTTGGCGACCAGCCTCAGGTAATGATGACGCGGCAGGTCGGGCCGCAGGCCGATGCAGGTGGCGAGGTCGTCGTCCCGTTCGGCGCGGGTGACGAGGTCGGTGAGGCTTCCCTCGGAGAGCCGCGCGCCCGGATTCTTGACGGTCGACTGCACCACGTCCGCGTCGCCGCGCGTCACCAGCACGTCGGTCAGCGCTTCCGACAGCACGCGCCGCAGCGAGATCGCCTTGAGATGCGCCTGGCCCCTCGTGCGCGCGATCTCGATCAGGGTCGTCTCGTCCAGCCGCTCCGATTTCGACAGCACGGGCCCGGAGACCTCGATGACCTCGTCGAGCGCGAGCGTGCGCATGATTTTCGGCGGCGCGGCCGCGATCGGTGCGAGGCGGTTGGCGAGCAGCGCCCTGGCCGACGTCTCGATCTGCTCGGCCAGGCACTGGAATACGTCGTCGAACACGCGGATGTGGTCGTCGGAATAATCCACCGCGTTGCCCACGAAGAGATCGGTGACGCGGCGCAACGTCTCGACCCGGCGCGCCACGGTGCCGTGCGAGAGTGCGGTCTGTAGTTCTTCCAGCAGATTCTCGGATGATTTTGCGGATTTGGATCTCATTGCCCTGTCCTGGAGCGCTCGGTCCGGCTGCGGCTTCTGCCGCACCGGAGAAAAATGGATTGGTCAGCTCGTTGCAATGCGGTTGCGCCCTTGCGCCTTGGCGGAATAGAGCGCGCGGTCGGCGCGCGCGAGAAACGTGTCGGCGGTATCATTGTCGCGCAGCGTGACGACGCCCGCGGAAATGGTCACGTGCATGCCCGGAGAGAATGCGCTCCAGTCGAGATCGGCGACGATGCTGCGCAGGCGATCGAGCATGCGCTGGGCGGCGTCGTCCGGGGTGTCCGGCAAAAGCAGCAGGAATTCCTCGCCGCCGTAGCGGCCGAAGCTGTCGGCCGGGCGGATGTTGGCGAAAATGGTGATCGCGAAGGTGCGCAGCACCTCGTCGCCGACGGGATGGCCGTGGGCGTCGTTGATGCGCTTGAACCAGTCGAGATCGATCAGCGCGATCGCGCAAGGCGTCGAGGCCTGTCGCGACTTTTCGATCGCGACGTCGAGGAGGCGCATGATGCAGCGGCGGTTGTAGGAGCCGGTGAGCTCGTCGAGCTCGGCCAGTTCCTCGATGCGCTGATAGGCGGCCTTCAGCTCGATGCTGCGCCGGTACAGGATCTTGCGCAGGGTGGCGCCGAACAGGCCGAGAAAGGCGCATTGGCCGATCACCAGCACGAAGCAGAGCATCGAGGCGGTTCGCTCCAGGCGGGTGCCGACCGGCAGTCCGATCGGCAGGTCCGAGCCCAGGAAGACCAGGGCGAGCCCGCAGGTGGCAAGGCCCCAGGTGACCATCGCCTGGCGCGAGGTCATGCGCAGCGTGCCAAACGCGAAGATCAGGAACAGCACGGCGAGGAACGCGACCCCGACCGTCGGCACGGCGAGCAGGAACACCAGCTGCAGCGCCATATGCGCCGAGATCTGGAACACGGTGAGGTAATGATCCTCGAACCGGTCGCCGAAGCCGGCTTCCGACAGCACGGTGAACGTGCCGATGATCAGGAGGCCGCCGAGCCAGAACAGCGACGGAACGGCCATATCGACCGCGCCGCCATAGGCGTAGAGCAACAGGACCGAGGCGCCCAGCGAATAGCTTGCCACCTGGCCGATATACATCTGGCGGCGCTGCCGGGTCCGGCGCCCCTGGACCTCGGGGGCCGCGGCCTCGGGCGCGAGGACGAGATCCGCGACCTCAGCGGCATTCCTCTCGGGAAAGGACGTCGCGGCCGTGCTCATGGTCCCGCCAATGGTGGATGTCAGCGTAAAAATCTACGTGGCAAGCCTTTAGGTTTGGTATCCTTTTGAAACCGAATCCGAACCGTGCAGCACGGAACAAGGTGATGGGCCGGCGGAGGAAATTTTACGGGGATCAGGCATCCGCTGCGATGCGGTCGAGCCAAAGTCGTGCTTGGCGCGACATATGTCGGGCAAGACTGCTGTCGGGCAAAACTGCTATGGGAACCGGATGAGGCCGGGCCGCCTGTGCCGGACAGGCATTCCGCAGGGAAGTATCTCAGTATTATGTTACCGATCTGGATTGTAGCGGCCGACCGCCGCGGGTGGGACGAGAAAAACGCGCGTATGTGGGGTGGATCACACAGGCGCCCGTATGACTGCGGTATGTTGAACAATTTTGCACCCCCCGTCGAACCGTCCGCCGTATCGACCCGACCAACTTTGCGAGACGGCAATTGAGCGTGACACAGGCGGCTTCGGACGAGGTCCTGATCGCCAGGATCGCTCAAGGTGACCGGCTCGCCATGCAGGTGCTGTACGGGCGGCATCATGTCAGGGTGTATCGTTTCGGGCTGAGGCTCGTGCGAGACGAGCAGGCGGCGGAAGACCTCATCAGCGAGGTGTTTCTCGACGTCTGGCGTCAAGCCGGCAAGTTCGAGGGCCGATCCGCCGTTTCCACCTGGCTGCTGGCAATTACCCGGTTCAAGGCCCTGTCTGCGCTCCGGCGCAGGAAGGATTTCGAACTGGACGAAGACGCCGCGAACGCGATTGAGGACACGTCCGACAATCCGGAAACGGTGGCTCAGAAGAAGGATACCAGTGAAGCGTTGCGAGGGTGTCTGACGGGCCTCTCGCCGGAACACAGGGAAATCGTCGATCTCGTCTACTACCACGAGAAGTCCGTGGAAGAGGTGGCCGAAATCGTCGGGATACCCGAGAACACTGTTAAGACGCGCTTGTTCTATGCGCGCAAGAAACTGGCCGAACTGCTGAAGGCAGCCGGCGTTGAGCGAGGCTGGCCATGATGGCTTTGAGCAAGAAGATGCTGGAGCAAGAGCCCAGTGAAATTGAACTGCTGCTGCCCTGGCACGCTGCCGGCACGCTGAACGCGCGCGATGCGCGCCGTGTCGAGGAGGCGCTGGCGCGCGATCCCGAGCTCGCCAAGCAATATGCCGTGATCCGCGGCGAATACGAAGAGACCATTCATTTGAACGAGAGCTTGGGCGCTCCGTCGGCACGCGCGATGCAGAAGCTGTTCGCCGCCATCGACGCCGAGCCGGCGCGGGCGATCGGCTCGCTGCCGCTGTCGGCGCGCATCTCGACCTTCTTCGCGAGCCTGTCGCCGCGCACGCTGGCGTGGTCGGCAAGCCTTGGCGCCGTCGCGCTCGTGCTGCAGGCCGGCATCATCGGCGCCGTGCTGATGAAGAACCAGCCCGCGACCTTCCAGACCGCCTCGCTCTCGACCAGCGCGCCGATCACGCGCGAGCTTGGCAGCGCAACCGCGCCGGCCCGCGCGCTGGTGCGCTTCACGCCCGAGGCGCGCGTCTCCGACATCACCGGGCTGCTCGACAGCTACCAGGCCTCGATCATCGGAGATGCCAAGGGCGGCATGTTCCGCCTCCAGTTCGACAAGGCCATGAACCGGGACGAGCTCGCTTCGCTGCTCGGCAGGATGCAGCGCGAGAAGTTCGTCAACCTTGCCGTCGCGGCGCCCTAAGCGCGCCGCTGAACCGATGACGGGCAAATCCGAGAGCAGGGTGCGCGCCGGGGCCTACGCTTCATCGGTCGGCGCTGCGCTTCTGATCGCCGCCTGTCTCGGCGTCGAGGTTGCACAGGCGCAGGCGATCATGCGCACGCCCACGATCAGCGTGCCCTCGCGAACGCCGACCATCTCCACGAACATCACGCCGCGGGTCAGTCCCAATATCGCCGCGCGCGCGGTCAGCGTCGGCCGCGGCCCGCGGACGATGGCCACCATTCCCCACACCACGACGTCGCGCATCCGGCCGACGACGACGGTGCTGCCCTATGCGCACTACTCGCCGAACCTGTACCCGGCCTGCACCGCGCCTTATCGCGATGCCGATGGCGAATGCCTGGCGCAGCCGAATGCAGGCGGCGGTGGCTCAGCCAAATCCGGCAAGAAGAGCGCCGGCAAGGGCCGGGGCGATGCCACGCCAAGCGCCGCCAATGTGCGCAGCTTCGCCAACGAATTCGTGGCGGAGATCGACGGCACGCTGTCGCCTGGCGATGCCGACGCGCTTGCCCGCCGGCACGGCCTGACGCGCGTCTCCTCGGAGAATTTCCCGCTGATCGGGGCGACGTTCGGCCTTTTCCGCATCACGGACGGCCGACCGTACGAGACCGTGAAACGCGAATTCGCGGCCGACGGCAGTGTCCGCTCGGTCCAGCCGAACTTCCGGTATGTGCTCCAGGACCAGAAATCGACGACGCAGAGCGAGGGCGATCCCGCGCAATATGCCCTGGCCAAGCTCCGCCTGCCGCAGGCGCATACGCTGGCGCACGGCGCCAACGTCACGGTGGCCGTGATCGACTCCGGCATCGACGCCAAGCATCCCGAGCTCGCCGATTCCGTCTCCGACAATTTCGATGCGCTCGGCAGCGCCGAGGGGCCGCACGTCCACGGCACCGGCATCGCCGGCGCGATCGTGGCGCATGCCCGCCTGATGGGCAGCGCGCCCGAGGCGCGCATCATCGCGATCCGTGCCTTTGGCGGTGCCAATGGCGGCGCCGAAAGCTCGTCCTACATCATCCTGCGCTCGCTGAATTACGCCGCCGAGCACGGCGCGCAGATCGTCAATATGAGCTTTGCCGGTCCAAAGGACGCGGTGATCGAGCGCGCCATCGCGGCGACCGCCGCGCGCGGCCTCGTGCTGATCGCGGCCGCCGGCAATGCCGGCGCGAAATCGCCGCCGCTCTATCCGGCGGCCAATCCCAACGTGATCGCGGTCAGCGCGACCGACCAGCAGGACAGGCTGTTCACCGCGTCCAACCGTGGCAATTACATCGCCGTCGCAGCGCCCGGGGTCGACATCTTCCTGCCGGCGCCGGACGGCAAATACCAGATGACCTCGGGAACCTCGTTCTCGGCCGCCTATGTCTCCGGCGTCGCGGCGTTGCTGCTTGAGCGCAACTACGCCCTGAAGCCGGAAGCGTTGCGCATGACGCTTTCGAAGACTGCACGCGACCTCGGCTCGCCCGGGCGTGACGATCTGTTCGGCGACGGGCAGGCCGATGCATTTGCCGCGGTCATGGCCGTCCCCGCCGACAACGCGACGCCGGTCGCGGCTGCGTCCGGTACAACAAAACGTGAAGATGCCGGCAAGCGTCGCGACGAGCCCAATAGCCGCGCGATCGAACAACCCTCGCTGTCGAGCGCGGATGATAAAGCCACGGTTTCTCAGGCGGATAGGCCGGCGACGCGCTAGCGGTTGCGGCAAAGCTGCGCGGCAGAGCGAAGCTCAAAAAAGCGAACCCCGCGTTGAACGTTCAGCCCGCTGCCACGACCAAATTATGTGGGAGCGGTCATCCCTCCCCATCAGTCATATCAGGCGCGAGCGCCCATCCACCCCAAGCGCCCATATGGCTCGACCCGTCCGGTTGTCCCCCCGGACGGGTCTTTTCTTTTTGGGCGTCCGATTTTTTGAAACTCTGCATGCGTTCAGCTTTCGGTTGAAAGGTCGCGTCGGCATTCCGGCCGCCGCTCGAGCGACACGCCGCAAGCCCGCTATGCTTGTGCGAAGCTTGACTCGAAAACGCAGTAAATCTCCGCACGACTACGGAGTTTGGCGACGCGCGGGGTGTCGTTGCTGGACAAGTCAAAACTTTTCCACAAAATATTCATGTCGCTTCTAAATTGATTCGTGTGCGTTGCGTCCCCGCGTCCGTGTTCTCTCCTGACGGGCTGGTCTATGACACTTCGCCAAGAATCTAACGGCGCGTCTATTCGCGCCGTGGCCGTTGGCCGCGACGTCGCGGCGCGCTGGTGCGCTCTCGCCGAGCAGCGGCTGCAGCATCTCTCCGAAATGTTCGAGACCGGCCGCTGGCGCCGTTATCATTCCGAGATCGCATTCCTCGAAAACATCCAGGAAGCCAAGCGCGCCGTCCAGACCTGGCGCGCGCTCGCAACCGGCGGGGACGTCGCGGAGGCGGCCGCAAGCGTGACGCCGGCATTCGGTTGGTCGCCGGCGACCATGCCTCGCGTATTTCCGCGTGAGCAGCAGGCGCAGGCCGTGCAGCCCAAGACCCTGCAGCCAAAGGCCGTCCATATCGCCTCCGAGACCGCCGTGCCGGTCAGGCTTGATCCCAAGCCGAACGTTCTTGCCGAAATCACCGAAGCCCCGCTCGCGCCGCTCGCCGCGCCCGTAGCGTTGGCGTCATTTACCGCGCCGGCCGAGGTGCCACCGCTCAGGGCTCCCGCTGCGAGGGCCCCGCTCACTGCACCCGCCGTGAGGTCACCGCTCGACACGCCCGCCGCAATGGCTCAGTTCACCGCGCCGGACGTGAAGCCGCCGCTGGCGGTGCCTGCCGCGAAGCCGCCCAAGGCCGCGCCTGCCGCGATGGCGGCGCTCTTGCCGCAATTCACCCCGCCGGCCGAGGAAATCGTCGCAGCCCCCGAGCGCGTCGTCGAATTCACCTTCAGCCTCGACGGCCTGGAAGCCAAGTACCCGCTGCTGCGGAACGCGTTCTAAGAGACGCTCAGCAAGGGATTGCATCCGTCATCCCCGCGCAACCGCGAAGCGGTTGTCGCTGGAGGTGCGAGGCATGGGACGCAATGCGTCCCATGGGGAGCCTCGAAGGATGAACGGCCTGGCTGCCAGCCGCGCCTACCTTCGGACCGCATTTCCACCGAGCACCACCTGCGCAAATCGCTGCGCGCCCTCTGCCGACAGATCCGAGGTCACGGCACGCGCGTGATCGAGGCCGACGACGGCGCCGCGCGGGGTCTCCGAGATCATGTTGTTGTTGACGAGCGCAATGCCGGCGCCCGGCACGATGGAGACGCCGATTCCGGCCAGGGCCTTGCGGATCACGTTGCCCGTGATCGCGACGTCGCGGAGATATTTGCCCCAGCCGGCGACGATGCCGTAGGACGGCGCGTTCTCGATCACGTTCCCGGTCACGGACGAATCCGCCTCGATGTAGATGCCGACGCCGGCATCGTCATCAGGCGCGGTGCCGATCGGCCGCTTCGGAATCAGATTGCGGATGATGTTGCCCTGGACCACCGCGATGCGGCCGCCCTCGTTGAAATTGCAGACGGAGACGCCGACGGCCGCGCCGTCCACAATGTTGTTGGCGATCACCGCGGCTTCGAACGCGAACTCGGAATAAAGCGCGACCTCGCGCACGTCGCTGACGCTGTTGCCTGATATTTGGATGTTCGAGGCGGAGTTGCCGCGCACGGCCGAGTAATCACAGTTCTTGATGCGATTGCCGCGCACGATCACGTTGCCGGCGCGGAAAGCATTGATGGCGTTGCCGTACTGGCCGGAGCCGCCGGGGCCCGCCTTGATGTTCTCGATGCGGTTATCAGTGACCAGCGTGCCGTCATCGCCGATCGCCGTGCGCAGGATCTCGATGCCGTTGTCATTGGTGCCGAGAATCGTGTTGCGGGAGACGTTGAGGCCCTTGGCATCGAACGACACCACCGCCGTCACCGCGATGTCGGTGAAGATATTCCCGGCGATCTCGCCGGAGACCTGCTCGAGCCAGATGCCGCTGCCGCCCGATCGCGTGACCTCGCAATCGGTGATGCGGACGTCGCGGCCGCCGAGAACATGGATCAGTCCGCGCCGCGTCGGCAGCGGGATGCCGGCGCCGTCGAAGGTGAGGCCGGTGAGGCCGATCGCATCGGAGCCGTCGCTCTGGATCGCCGAAGCTCCACTGGTGAAGATGAGTTTCGTTGCGCCGCGCACGCCGATCAATTGTGCGCCGTTCGGCAACCGCAGCAGCCCGCTGCGATAAACGCCGGGCGGCAGCGCCAGCGGCATCTGCGCTCGCGCCGCCTCGTCGATCGCACGCTGCAGCGCGCGTGTCTGATCTTCGCTGCTGCCGGGTCGCACGCCGTATTGCGTGGCATCTCGGCCGAGCAGGGACGCCAGCGGCGCCGCGCGCGCGGCGTCGGCCGGCATGGCCAGCGCACCGGCGATGCCGGCAGTGGAAGCTCCGATGAGGTGGCGGCGATTGAGGTCCATGACGCGTCCTCCGCGCGGATTAGGTAGCGCAGGGCCGACGCGGGCGCGGGGATTGTTCGCGGTAGGGTTAAACGTTTACCGCGGCGGAGGTGCCAGCGTGTTCCGTCGCTTCCTTGCCAACCCCACCATTTCCATCAGCATGGCCTCGCCGGCATCAACGAGTTCCTCCAGCGTGATCCGGGCTGCGCCCTTCCGTCGCACCGCGCCGCTGCGCCCAAGCAGAGGGATGTGGAAGAACGCCGCAAGCTGCGGACCACCGGCCTTGACGTTCTCGATCGCGCGCCAGCTCAAATAGTTGCAGAGATAGGCGCCGGCATCGCGCGAGGACCGTGCGTCGATGCCGGTGAGGCGCGCGGCGCGCAGCAGCCTTGCCGTGTGCGGGCCGAACGCCATGGCGTCCGCGGTGCCTGTGATGCCGCGCTTGCTCGAACGGGTGTTGGCGGCATCGGGCCAGAGCATGGTGACGGCGTTGCGCGCGCGGGTCTCGATGCGCAGGTAAGGCGTGCGCGCGGCGAGGCCGAACATCAACAGCGCATCCGGCCTCACTTTCGCGAGCGCGTCAGGCAATTGCCGATCGACCGCGGCGTAGGTGACCGGGAAGATGTGGCTGAACAGCTCGACATCGTCGAGCGCTGGCCGGCGCAATTGCGCGAGCCGCGCCACCAGCGGCTGGGTTGGGTTGTAGGGCGCGCCGGGAAACGGCCCGAAGCCGGTGAGGAGAACGCGGAGCCTGTCGCTCATTGCAGCAACTCCAAAATCTGCTCGGCGGCGAGGGCCGGGGTGAGGTGGCCTTCGGCGACTTCAGTCTCGATCTTCTTCACCTTGGTGCGAACCGATGCCTCGCTGCGCAGCCGCGCCAGCATGCGTTGCTCCAGCATCGACCACATCCATTTCACCTGCTGCTCGCGACGCCGCGCGGCGAACTCGCCGGAGGCATTCATCGCCTTGCGGTGGTCGAGGACTTTCTGCCAGAGCTTTGCGATGCCGTCGCCGGTCAGCGCCGAATAGGTCTCGACCGGCGGGTGCCAATGTTCGGACCGGGGACTGAGAATGTGCAGCGCGCCGCGATAGTCGGCGGCCGTGACCTTGGCGCGCTTGAGATTGTCGCCGTCGGCCTTGTTGATCGCGATCATGTCGGCGAGCTCGACCAGGCCCTTTTTGATGCCCTGCAATTCGTCGCCGCCGCCCGGCAGCATCAGCGCAAGGAAGAAGTCCGTCATGTCACAGACCGCGGTCTCGGACTGGCCGATGCCGACGGTCTCGACCAGCACGACGCCGAAGCCCGCCGCCTCGCACAGCAGCATCGCCTCGCGCGTCTTGGCCGCGACGCCGCCGAGCGTGCCCGAGGACGGCGAGGGCCGGATGAACGCGTCGCTGGAGGCGGACAGCCGCGCCATCCGCGTCTTGTCACCGAGGATCGAGCCGCCGCTGCGCGCCGAGGAGGGATCGACCGCGAGCACTGCGACCTTGTGGCCCTGTTCGATGAGATACGTGCCGAGCGCATCGATGGTGGTGGATTTTCCGACGCCGGGCGATCCCGTGATGCCGACGCGGAATGCCTTGCCGGTGTCCGGGAGCAGCATCTGCACCAGCTCGCGCGCCAGCGCCTGATGGTCGCCGCGCCGGCTCTCCACCAGCGTGATGGCGCGGGCGAGGGCCGCGCGGCTGCCGGCGCGGAGCTCCTTGGCGAGGGATTTGATGTCGAGCGAGGCCTTCTTCTCAGTCATGCCCTGCTTTACAACGCCGATGCGGGGCAGGCGAGGGCCGCTCGCCTCAAATCACCTGCTTGTTGCTGCCGCGGCTTGCGCCGGTTTCACCTTGCGCCAGGCCCAGACCATCACCGGCCAGAGCAGGGCGCCGATCGCCATCGACGCGAGGATGGCCGCGACGGGCCGCTCGAAGAACGGCAGGATACTGCCGTCGGATTTGATCAGCGACGTGACAAAGGCCTGCTCGACCATGGTGCCCATGACGATGCCGAGCACCATCGCAGCGACGGGATAGCCGTTCGCTTCCATGACATAGCCGATCACGCCGAAGGCGGCGACGGTGACGACGCCGAACATGTTGTTGCCGATCGCGAACGAGCCGACCGCGCAGCACAGCATGATGATCGGCATGATGGCCGCGCGCGGCGCCAGCAGGATGTAGGCGGCGACCCGGATCATGGCGATGCCGAGCGGGATCATCAGGATGTTCGCGATGATGAACATCAGATAGATCGCGTACATGCTCGACGCTTTCTCGGTGAAGAGCGTCGGGCCGGGATTGAGCCCCTTCATGTAGAGCACGCCGATCGCGATCGCGGCGATGGTGTCGCCGGGGATGCCGAACAGCAGCGAGGGCACCCAGCCGGAGGCAATGCTGGCATTGTTGCTGGCGCCGGCCTCGACCAGGCCTTCGACATGGCCGGTGCCGAACTTTTCCGGCTCCTTGGAGAAGCGCTTCGACATCGCGTAGGACACCCAGGCGGCCATGTCGGCGCCGGCGCCCGGCAGCACGCCGATGATGATGCCGACGATGTTCCCGCGCGTCATCTGCCAGTGATACTGCTTGGTCAGCTTCCACTGTCCCGCCATGATGCTTCCGAATTTTCGGCGCGGCAGGGGCGGCGGTTCCGGCGTGAGCATCGCGCGCATCACCTGCGCCACCGCGAACACGCCGACCAGCGCCGGGATCGGCTCGATGCCGCCGAACAGATCGGTGAGGCCGAAAGTGAAGCGTGGGACGCCGCCGGGATTCTCGATGCCGACGCAGGAGACGAGCAGGCCGATGAACATGCCGGCGATCGCCTTCACCGGCGAGGAGCGCGCCACCAGCGTGGCGCACATCAGGCCGAGCAGCGCCAGCCAGAAATATTCGAAGGTCGAGAACGACAGCGCGATCTCGGCGAGCGGTGGCGCCAGGATCATCAGCGACAGCACGCCGGCGATGCCGCCGACGGCGGAGAACCACACGCCGGCGCCGAGCGCGAGCTCGGCCTGGCCCTTGCGCGTCATGGCGTAGGCTTCATCGGCATAGGCGGCTGAGGCGGGCGTGCCGGGAATACGCAAGAGCGCGCCGGGAATGTCGCCCGAGAAGATCGCCATCGAGGAGGCCGCGACGATGGTCGCGATCGCCGCGATCGGCGACAGGTAGAAGGTGACGGGAACGAGCAGGGCGGTCGCCATCGTCGCCGACAGGCCGGGCAGCGAGCCGATCACGAGGCCGTACACGGAGGCTGCGACCATCGCGATGATGACCTCCCAGGTGGAGATCAAGGCGAACGCTTCAATCAAGGTCTTGAGCATGGGGAATTACCAGGGCGTCGGCAGCAGGCCGGCAGGAAGCGGCACACGCAGCAACTTGCCGAAGATGAGGTGGATGGCGAAGGGCGAGAGCGCCGCGAGCGGCAGCGCCAGCTTCCACTTGGCCCCGAGCGCGGTCGAGGTGACATAGACCATGATCGCCGCGGTGATGATGAAGCCGAACCGGTCGGCTGCAAACACGTAGAACAGCAGCAGCGCCGGCGGCAGCAACGCGCGCAGGCCGTAGAGCTTGCTCTGCGGCGGCGGAGCTGCGGCCTGGCCGTCCTCCAGCGGGATCAGCTCTTCCTCTTCCTCGAAGGAGTGGCCGATCCCGAACACGATCGCGAGCCCGCACAGCGCGAGCCCGCTGCCGATCACCAGCGGAAACACGTTGGGGCCGACCGGCTGGCCCGGCACCGGCGGCAGGATATAGCCGCCATAGGCGGCCGCAGCGCCGAGTGCGACGAGAAACGATCCCGTGATGGAGTCGGGAAGACGCATGGAGAGAAGTCCTGTGAGAGAAGTTCTCTCTCTCCCCGTATGCGGGGAGAGAGTGGGGTGAGGGGAGTCTCCGCGACAACGGTGAGAGTTGGACTCGTGGAAGCTCCCCCTCACCCGAATTCGAGCGAAGCTCGAGTTCGACCTCTCCCCGCAAGCGGGGCGAGGTGAAAAAATCAAGCCTTGCTGAGGCCCGCCGCCTTCATCGCCTCGCCCATCTGGGCGTCGCCCTTGTCCATGAAACCGGCGAACTGGGTTGCATCGCCCCATACGGTGCCGAAGCCGCGGTTGCTCATGAAGTCCTTGAACTCGGCGGACTCGTAGACCTTCTTCAGCGCCGCGGTGAGCTTGGTTGCGATCTCCGGCGGCAGGCCCTTCGGTGCGCCGATGCCGCGCCAGGCGCCGGTCGCGTAGTCGATGCCCATCGCCTCCTTCAGCGTCGGCACGTCCTTGAAGACCGGATTGCGCGCAGGCGCCATGATGGCGAGGCTCCTGGCCTTGCCGGCCTCGATGATGGCGCGCGCCTCCGGAACCGAGCACGTGGTGAGATCGAGGCCGCCGGCGGCGAGATCCTGCATCGCGGGCGCGGCGCCGTTCGACGGCACCCAGGCGACCTGATTGGCGGGCAGGCCCATCGCCTGCATCCAGCCGACCAGCGCCAGATGCCAGATGCCGCCCTGGCCGGTGCCCGAAGCCTTGAACTTGCCGGGAGGGGCGGCCTTGATCGCCTCGGCGAGCTCCTTGACCGTCTTGTAGGGCGAGGAGGACGAGACCTGGATGCCCGGGGGATCCTCGTTCATGAGGGCCAGCGGTGTGTAGCTCTTCGGCGTCAGCTCGGTGAGGCCCTGCCAGTGCATCATCGAGATTTCGACGGTGAGCATGCCGATGGTGTAGCCGTCGGGCTGCGCGGTCGCGATCGCGCTATGGCCCACCACGCCGGAGCCGCCGGTGCGGTTGACCACGTTGAAGGGCTGGCCGAGGTCCTTTTCCAGCAGCGCAGCGACGATGCGCGCGGTCGCATCGGTGCCACCGCCGGCGCCCCAGGGCACGATCACGGTGACCGGACGGGCCGGATAGGCTTGTGCGAGTGCCGGCTTGAACCCGAAAGCGGCGGATGCCGCGACGGCGGCGGTCGAAGCCGCAAAGGTGCGGCGCGAAATCTTGGACATTGAATGCCTCCCAGCGGCGCCCGTGACGTCGGGCGCTCTTGTCAATGACGACATTCTAGTCGGCTTTGCAGCGCCGCCGCAAGGTAGCGCTACCAACGAGATCGACATGTTGTGTGAAAACCGCATGCCCATCGGATGTGCAATCGGAAATCGGGTGGGTTTTGTCTGCGCGCCCCACCAACCTGAGCGCGCAATGGATGACAAGAGGCAAGCCACACACATGACCCAAGCCTATTACAGCGCCGTGCTGGACCGCCCGCTGGACCAAGTCTGGTCGCTGATCCGGGATTTCAACAATTATCCCGCCTATATCGACGGCGTCAGCGAGAGCGTGATCGAAGACGACAAGCCCGGCGATGAAGTCGGCGCCGTCAGGCGCTTCTGCTATCTCGGAAACTGGATCCGCCAGCGCCTGGTCGATCATTCGGACCGCAAGCACACCCTGACCTATGCCGGCCTCGAAGCGCTGCCCTATCCGCAAGATGACGGACGTCAAGCGCCGGCACCGACACGCTATCAAGGCACCATGCATCTGCGCCCGATCACCGAGGGCGATCGCACCCTCATCGAATGGTCGGTCGCCCTCGAGACCGAGCCCGCGGACGCTGATCGCTGGCAGGCCCTGTTTACGTCCTGGATTCCGGATTGGACGGATTCACTTGCGCGGACGTTGGCGCGGACCCAACCGCGATCCGGCTAGTGATCGCTCACGGCTCGTCCGCATCGCCCTTCGGCCGCGCGCCGCCGAAGATGCGGGTGCCTTCCGCCGCCAGGTAAGGCTTCAGCGTCTCCCACGGCACGAAGGCGACATACTCGCCTTCGGCATAGGGGCCGACGGCGTAGGGCGGATAGTGGAAGGTGAGGCCGGAGCTCTTGCCGGCTTCGGTTGACGGCGCGAGCGTCACCGCACCGACCTTGAGCAGGCTCGGTTTCAGCTCCTTGAACCATTCGTCGGTTGCGGTCTCGCCGGCGTCGCGCTTCTTCTTCTCGGCTTTCAGCCAGGTGACGATGGCTTTCACCATCGCCTTCATGGTCGCGCCGTTGTCGGCGGTCTCGGTGAAGAACGGGCGGATCGAGATGCGCTTGTTGTCCACCTTGTCCCACAGGATCGTGTTCACGTCCGAATTGGGATGCGCGCCGCGAGTATTCATGTAGTCGTCGCGCAGGATGCTGACATAGCGATCGGCGACGACCGAGCGGATTGAGTATTTGCGCTCAAAATCCCAGCCGCCGTCTTTAAAGAACTGCGGATCGGTTTTGCGCGCGGCGGCAGCTTCGGCCGCATTCTTGTCGAGCCACTTTTTGCCTTCGGCGAGGCAGTCCGCCGCCAGTGCCGCATCCGCCTTGATCTTGTCGTCGAGGAAGAGGCGCGCCTCGATGCTCTTGGTCTTGATGACGGTGTCGGGCTTGGGGTCGGCGGCGTGGGTGGGACCGAACAGCGCGCTGCAAATCGCGGCAACAGCGAGCGCGCGCATGAAACCTGGCGCGAGAAACATCACGCAAACCTTTCTTGCCGGAAAATAGACGGCGAAGCTACTCCGCCGCCTCGCTATGCCCGAGCCGGGTGTTCAGCTTGCGGATCAACTCCTCGGCGGCCTCCGCGATCACCGTGCCCGGCGGGAAGATGGCTTCCGCGCCTGCGGCATAGAGCGCATCGTAATCCTGCGGCGGCACCACGCCGCCGACGATGATCATGATGTCGTCGCGGCCCTGCTTCTTCAGCGCTGCCTTCAGCTCCGGTACTGCGGTCAGATGGGCGGCGGCGAGCGAGGAGACGCCGAGGATGTGCACGTCGTTCTCGACCGCCTGCCGGGCGGCTTCATCCGCGGTGGCAAACAGCGGCCCGATATCGACATCGAAGCCGATATCGGCAAACGCGGACGCAATCACCTTCTGGCCGCGGTCGTGGCCGTCCTGGCCGATCTTGGCGACCAGGATGCGCGGGCGGCGGCCTTCCGCTTCCTCGAAGGCGTCGATCAGCGCCTGAACCTTCTCGACCTGGTTGCCCATGCTGGACGCCTCCCGCTTGTAGACGCCGGTGATGGATTTGATCTCGGCGCAGTGCCGGCCGAACACCTTCTCCATCGCGTCGGAAATTTCGCCGACGGTCGCCTTGGCGCGCGCAGCATCAATCGCGAGCGCCAGCAGATTGCCGTTGCCCTCGCCGGCCGAACGCGTGATCGCGGCGAGCGCGGCATCGACGTCCTTCTGATTGCGCTCGCTCTTCAGCCGCGTCAGCTTGTCGATCTGCAGGCGCCGGACGTTGGAATTGTCGACCTTCAGGATCTCGATCTTGTCCTCGTCGGTCGGCTTGTACTTGTTGACGCCGATCACCGCCTGCTTGCCGGCGTCGATCCGCGCCTGGGTCTTGGCTGAGGCTTCCTCGATGCGCAACTTCGGCAGGCCGGCCTCGATCGCCTTGGCCATGCCGCCGAGCTCCTCGACCTCCTGGATGTGGCCCCACGCCTTGGCCGCGAGGTCGCGCGTCAGCCGCTCGACATAATATGAGCCGCCCCAGGGGTCGATGATGCGGGTGGTGCCGCTCTCCTGCTGCAGGAACAGCTGGGTGTTGCGGGCGATGCGCGCCGAGAAATCGGTCGGCAGCGCCAAGGCCTCGTCGAGCGCGTTGGTGTGCAGCGACTGGGTGTGGCCTTGCGTTGCCGCCATCGCCTCGACAGTGGTGCGCATCACGTTGTTGAAGACATCCTGCGCGGTCAGCGACCAGCCCGAGGTTTGGCTATGCGTGCGCAGCGACAGCGAGCGCGGATCCTTCGGGTTGAAGGGTTTCAGGAGCTTCGCCCAGAGCAGCCGCGCGGCGCGCAGTTTTGCCACTTCCATGAAGAAGTTCATGCCGATCGCCCAGAAGAACGACAGGCGCGGCGCGAAGCGGTCGACATCCAAGCCTGCGGCAAGTCCGGCGCGCAGATATTCGACGCCGTCGGCGAGCGTATAGGCGAGCTCGAGGTCCTGCGTCGCGCCGGCCTCCTGCATGTGATAGCCGGAGATCGAGATCGAATTGTACTTCGGCATCTTCTGCGAGGTGTACGCAAAGATGTCCGAGATGATCCGCATCGAGGGCGCGGGCGGATAGATGTAGGTGTTGCGCACCATGAACTCTTTCAGAATGTCGTTCTGAATGGTGCCCGACAGCTTCTCCGGCGGCACGCCCTGTTCCTCCGCGGCCGCGACGTAGAGCGCGAGGATCGGCAGCACCGCGCCGTTCATGGTCATGGACACGCTCATCTGGTCGAGCGGAATGCCCGCAAACAGCGTGCGCATGTCGTAGATGGAATCGATGGCGACACCGGCCATGCCGACGTCGCCGCCGACGCGCGGATGATCGGAGTCATAGCCGCGATGGGTCGCGAGGTCGAAGGCGACCGAGAGGCCCTTCTGTCCGGCAGCGAGGTTGCGGCGGTAGAACGCGTTGGAATCTTCCGCCGTGGAGAAGCCGGCATATTGCCTGACCGTCCAGGGCTGGTTGACATACATGGTCGGATAGGGACCGCGCAGATAGGGCGCGATGCCCGGATAGGTCTCGAGGAAATCGAGGCCCGCAAGATCGGCTTCGCCATAGGCGGGCTTCACCAGGATTCCCTCGGGCGTCAGCCACGGCTCGGCGCTGCCCGCAGGCGCGGCGGTGGTAGCCCTTGCGAAGGCGATGTCGGCAAAATTCGGAATGCGGCTCATGGCTTCAACCATATCATCAATCATGATCCGGATGCTGATGGCTCACGATGGTGGCCATCTTCTCCGGTCCGTAATTCTGTTGCGTGGTTTGGCTCGGCAGATTGGCGATGCCGACCACCCAGCCGAGGCGGGATTCAGTGCCGAACTGTCGAGTCGGGATCACGCGGTCGGGGCGGTCGAAGGCGCCGGTCATGATCTCGATCCGGTCGCCGTCGATCCGGCCGAAGCTCAGCGGCGTGCCGCAGGCGGCGCAGAAGCCGCGTTCGGCAATGGTGGAGGAGCGGAAGAAGGACGGCTGCCCCTTGGTCCAGGTGAAATCGGTCTTGTTGATGTCGGCAAAGGAGGCGAACGGCGCGCCGGCCGCCTTCTGGCACATCCGGCAGTGGCAGATCGAGACCCGGTTCGGCGCCGTCGCGACGCCGAAGCGCACCGCCCCGCATTGGCAGCCGCCGGTGAGAACGGGTTTAGAGGTGTCGGTCATGGCTGCTCCATCCGTCGATAGGCGTCTTGCAGCGTGGCAAGCGCATCGCCTCCGGCGAAGACGAAGCCCGTGACGCCGGCGGCCCGCAGCGTCGCCTCGGCATCAGCAGGGCGACCCGCCAGATAGATATGTCGCGCGCCCGTGGTTTGCAGGGCCTTGGCCGCGGCTTCGGCGTGTTCCGCATAGACCTTGTCGCTGGAACACAGGCAGGCCAGCTCGGCGCCGGAAGCCTTGAAGGCGGCGGTAAGCTTCGCTGGATCGGCAAAGCCCTCGCTGCCCGTGGCCTCGATGCCGCCGGCCTCGAAGAAGCTCTTGGCAAAGGTCGCGCGCGCCGTGAAATCGGCGGGCGTACCAAGATTGGCCAAGAACACTTTTGGCCGCACGCCACGCGCTTTCAGCGTCGCATCGGATTTGTCGCGGAGCGCCTCGAACGGTTCCGCCAGCCGGATCGGCGGCAGCGGATCGAATTTATATTTCTGCTCGCCATAGGGGGCGAGCGCGACCGGCGTCGCCGTCAGGACGGTAGCTTCGCTTTCATGCAGGTTCGGAAACTCGCTGGCGCCGGTCAGCACGTCGCGGCGTTTTGCGATGTTGGCGTCACGCGCTTTTCGCGCGGCCGCGACCTTGCCCTGGAACAGGCCTCGCTGAAGCGCGGCAAAGGCGCCGCCGGCCTTCTCGCTCTCCTGGAACAGGGCCCAGGCGGCTTCGCAAAGCTGCGCGGTCAGCGTCTCGATGCCGCCGGCGCCCGCTGCGGGATCGCTGACCTTGGCGAGGTTGCTTTCTTCCAGCAGCAAAAGCTGCGTGTTGCGCGCCACGCGGCGCGCGAACGGATCGGGCAGCCCGAGCGCCAGCGTATGCGGCAGCACGGTGATCGCGTTGGCGCCGGCGAGGCCGGCAGCAAACGTCGCGATGGTCGCGCGCAGCATGTTCACATAGGGATCGCGCTGCGTCAGCATGCGCCAGGCCGTATCGGCAGCGATGAACAGCGGCTTCGGCGTCAGCCTGCACGCTGTTTCGATACGCGCCCAGAGCAGCCGCAGCGCGCGGAATTTGGCCATCGTCAGGAACTGGTCCGCGTCGGCGGACAGCCGCGCGTAGACCATGCCTTGCGCCTGCTCGAGCGGAATACCGGCGCCTTCGATCGCGCGCAGATAAGCGATGCCGCAAGCGAGCACGAAGGCGAGCTCCTGCACCTCGGAGCCGCCGGCATCGTGGATCACGCGTCCGTCGGCGGAGGCGAACGGTCCCTTGAAGCCGAGCCCGGCGAGGCCCTTGATGGCGCCGGTGATCGCGGGAGCGATCTCTTCCCACGTGTAAGGGCTGTGGCCCCACACCGCGCCGGCCGCGAGCGGGTCGAGCCCGAAGCGAATGTTGCAGGCCGCGGGATCGAGGCCCTGGATCTTCACGTATTCCGCGACATGGATCGCCGCCATCCGTGACTGCGGACCGATCTGAAGCTCTAGGCCGATGCCGGCATCGAGATGAATGTCCTTCAGGACCTTTGCGACCGCGTCGGCCGAAGGTTCCAGCCCGAAACCGTAAGCGCCGTTGGCGCCGGCGAACACCAGCGCGAGCCCGGTCGCGCCGTTCTCCAGATCCTGCAAGGCCTGCGCATTGGCGAGCGCCGCATCGGGATGGTCAATCCGCTGGATGATTTGCCAGGGCGCGGCCGCAGCCCGTCCCGCCACGGGCGCGACACCCTTGGCGCGCGGATAGAGCGGATCGATCTTGAGTCCGTCATAGGTCTTGCCGACCAGTTTCTCGAACGGCGCGCCCTTCAGCACGCCATCGACCAGCTTGCGCCAGTCCTCGACGGTCGCCTTGGGAAAATCCGCCGCCAGCGGCAGGTCGTCAGTCACGGAGGTCATGCGGCGAGGGGCTCCCAAACGTCTTGCTATTCGCGGGGCGAATTTGCCACGGCGGACCGTCCCTGCAAACGGTCGTTTTTGGTTAACCGGTATCCGGAAGCCGCTCAATGCCTTGCGTCGAGACGCTGGCGAGCCCGTCGCGCACACGAATGCCCGAGATCACGCGGTCCGGCGCGATCTCGGCCAGCGGCACCAGCACGAAGGCGCGCTCGAACAGGCGCGGATGCGGCAAGGTCAGGTCGGGCTTCTGCAAGGACACATCGTCATAGGCGATCATGTCGAGATCGAGCGTGCGCGGGCCCCAGCGCCGATCCTTGCCGCGCGTGCGGCCGAACTTCTGCTCGACCTTCTGCAGCACGAACAGCAGCGCGTGCGGATCGAGGCCGGTCTCGATCTCGACGCAGGCATTGATGAAGGGGGCCTGATCCTCGTCGCCCCAGGGCGGCGTCGCGTAGTCCGAGGAGCGCGCGATCAGCGCACCCTGCGCCATGCCGCAGATATGGGCGATCGCCTTGGTGAATGTCCCGCGGACATCGCCGACATTGCCGCCGAGCGCGATCAGCACGCTTGCCATCTTATGGATGCCGCGAGCGCGTCAGCATGATGCCGACATCGTCGAAGATCGCGGCGATCGGCGCATGCGGCTTGTGCACTGTGATCTTCACGGCGCGGATCCGCGGGAAATGCGACAGGATGGCGTCGGCCACCGCGCCGGCGGCGCGCTCCAGAAGCTTGTAATTGGTGTTCTTGAACGCCGCCGTCGTCGTCGCCACCACGTCGGCATAGGACACGGTGTCGGCGAGCCGGTCGCTGCGCGAGGGCTCCGAGAGATCGGTATAGAGCTCGAGGTCGATGACGAAGCGCTGGCCGACTTCGGTCTCGTGATCCATCACGCCGTGGCGGGCATGGATCGACAGGCCGGTGACGAAGATCGTGTCGGTCATTACTTGCCCTCTGGCTTGCCCTCGATCGCGTGCGCGACCCGCAGGGCCTGCAGGGTCTCGGCGACGTCATGGGTCCGGATGATCTTGGCGCCGCGCTGCGCGGCGATCAGATGCGCGGCGATCGAGCCGGCGAGACGCTCCGATGGCTCGGACGGCGACACCGAGGCGATGAAGCGTTTTCGCGAGGCGCCGACCAGGATCGGCAGGCCGAACATCTCGAATTCGCGCAAGCGCGCCAGCGCGGTCATGCTCTGCTCGGCGGTCTTGCCGAAGCCGATGCCGGGATCGAGCACGATCTTGTCGCGGGCGATGCCGGCCTTGGCGGCGATATCCAGCGAGCGCAGGAAGAACGTCTTCATGTCCGTGACGATGTCGATGGCGGGATCGGCGTCGTCGCGGTTGTGCATGACGATGATGGGGACGCCTCTTGCGGCCACCAGCGGCGCCATGGCGGGGTCGCGTTGCAGGCCCCAGACGTCGTTGGCGATCGACGCGCCCTGGTCGAGCGCGAAGGCCACAACCTCCGCCTTCATGCTGTCGATCGAGACCGGCACGCCAAGGGCCGCGACGCCAGCCAGCACCGGCTTCAGCCGGGCGAGCTCGTCGCCCGCCGTGACCGGCTTCGCGCCCTTGTACGGCCGGGTGGACTCGGCCCCAATATCGATGATGTCGACGCCGTCCGCGATCATCGCCCGCGCGCGCGCGAGCGCCTTGTCGGGCGTGATGAACTCGCCGCCGTCGGAGAAGGAGTCCGGGGTGACGTTGAGCACGCCCATCACCGCCGGGACAGGCCGTTCCAGCAGCGTCCGCAGCGCATCTGGCCCGGCCGAGCCGGCCGGGGAGACGGTTGGGGAGGGCGAGGCATTCATGCGGGTGGCTTTAGCGGTCGGGGAGGGGGAGTCAAGCGGGGTCGGGATGCCGAGGGCTACGAGCCTCGCTTTCCCGTCACCCTGAGGTGGCCGCTCCTTCAGCGGCCCTCGAAGGGCGACGGCCCGGCTGTCGAGGTGTCGCCGCTCATCCTTCGGGGCTCTCCACGGGACGCGCTGCGTCCCGTGCTTCGCACCTCAGCATGACGGGGAGAGGGCGGACCGATACGCCACAGCTAATACGTGATCTTCGGCTGCAGCTTCTTCGCCTTGGCGATGATGTCGCCGACAGACTTTTCGGAGGGCAGGATACGGAGCAGCTTCTTCTTCTCGTTGGCGTCGCGCATGCTCTGGGCCAGCCTTGCCGGATTCCGATAGGCGAGCTCGCGCACGGTGGTGACGCCGGCGGCGCGGACGAGGCCGACCTTGGCCCGGCCCATGCCGGGGATACGCATGTAGTCGGAGACGTTGGCCCATTCCAGCAGCAATTGCTCGCTGATGCCGGTCTTGGCGGACAGCGCCTTGCGGCCCTTCACCGTGCCGGCCGCCTCCAGCAGCGCGTCGGTGGTGCGGATACCTTCCGCCTTCAACTTGTTGGCGGCAAAGACCGACAGGCCCTCAATCTCGGAGATCGGATATGTCATGATACTCGATATGAAATGCCAAGGCTCAGGCGAAATAAGGCTCAGGCGAATTGGCTGAGGCCCGGCGTCCCCGCAACGATCTTGCCCATCTGATCCGCTCCGATTTTGTCTCGGCCGAAGCGGAAAAGTTCACGGGCGACGTTTTGAATCTCCGACATGCCGAGCCCCAGGCCCATCAGGCGCGTGCCGACCGCCATCAGGCCGCCGCCCATCAGCCGCGACAGTCCGCCGCCGCTCCTGGATGCCTCGATCGCGGCTTCCGCTCCGGGGATATGATCGATCAGGGCCTGCACGCTATCGGGAGGACCCTCGCTGCGGAGGAAGCCCAGGATGATGCCGACGGTTTTTTCAGCGACAGCACCATCTATGCTGGCGTTTGTCGCCAGCCGCCCGATCAGCTCGTCCATAAGGCCCGCCCCTCAGCCGGTTGTATGCCGGAGTATTGCTTTCGAAAATGATCTTGAGCCGGTGTGATGTGAAATACAAGCGATGAACGCGGGCCTCGCCGCGATTCACCTTCGAACGCGCAAGAGGTGTTGCAGCGTTGCAAGAGCGGAGATGGAATCGGCGAAAAATTGCCGCGTTGCGAACGGCTCGTCCCTACTTTTGGCTGATAGCATTCGTCGGTTTCCGACAATGTCGCATGGGCGGAGCGCGTTGAATGGTTTTAATCGGCGCGCGACATGCGTTAAACTACGGAACTGGTGCATTCGAGTTTCAATACGCGAAACCCGACAGAAGAGATCAGAGAGAAGTATGACCGCACAGGACAGCAAGCTCGGCGATACCGACGACAAGATCTTCGTCGGCAAGGGAGACGAGCAGGCATGGCTGGCGCTGGCGCTCGCCAATCGCCACGGCCTCGTCACCGGTGCAACCGGAACCGGCAAGACCGTGACGCTGCAGGTCATGGCCGAAGGATTTGCGCGCGCCGGCGTTCCGGTCTTCGCCGCCGACATCAAGGGCGACCTCTCCGGCATCTCCGAGGTCGGCGAAGCCAAGGACTTCATCCTCAAGCGCGCCTCCGAGATGGGGCTGACATTCCAGCCCGACCAGTTCTCGACGGTGTTCTGGGATGTGTTCGGCGAGCAGGGCCACCCGGTGCGCGCGACCGTCACGGAAATGGGGCCGCTTCTGCTCGCGCGCATGCTCGATCTGAACGACGTGCAGGAAGGCGTGCTCAACGTCGCCTTCCGCGTCGCCGACGACGCCGGGCTGACCCTGATCGACATGAAGGATCTCCGCGCGCTGCTCGACGCAATCGTGCCCGATAGCGGGAAGAAGGGGGCGGACGCCGAAGAGAGCCCGCTGGCCGACGTCAAAAAGGCGGCGCAGGGGTTCGGCAACGTCACCAAGGCCACCGTCGGCACCATCCAGCGCCAGCTGCTGGTGCTGGAGAACCAGGGCGGCACCAAATTTTTCGGCGAGCCGGCGCTGACGCTGAAGGACTTCATGAAGACCGACCGCGACGGCCGAGGCATGGTCAACATCCTGGTCGCCGACAAGCTGCTGCAGAACCCCAGGCTTTACGCAACATTTTTGCTCTGGATGCTGTCGGAGCTGTTCGAGGAGTTGCCCGAGGCAGGCGATCTGCCCAAGCCGAAGCTGGTGTTCTTCTTCGACGAGGCGCATCTGCTGTTCAACGACGCGCCCAAGGCGCTGATGGACAAGATCGAGCAGGTGGTCCGCCTGATCCGCTCCAAGGGTGTCGGCATCTACTTCGTGACGCAGAACCCGATCGACGTGCCCGACCGTGTGCTCGGACAGTTGGGTAACCGGGTGCAGCACGCGCTGCGCGCCTTCACCCCGCGCGACCAGAAGGCGGTCGCGGCCGCGGCCCAGACCTTCCGGCCCAACCCCAAGCTCGATACCGCCAAGGTGATCATGGAGCTCGGCAAGGGCGAGGCGCTGGTGTCCTTCCTCGAAGGTAACGGCACGCCGACCATGGTCGAGCGGGTGATGATCCGTCCGCCGTCGGCCCGCATCGGACCGATCACGCCGGACGAGCGCAAGGCGATCATGGCTGCAAGCCCGGTGAAGGGTAAATACGACACCGCGGTCGATGAGGAGTCCGCCTACGAGATGATCCAGAAGCGCATCGCCGGCACGGCGGCGACGGCCGACGGATCGGCTGGCGGAAGCGGCGGCGGGATTCTTGGCCAGATCGGCTCGATCGTCGGCACGGTGTTCGGCACCAACGTCAAGCGTGGCCGCATGTCGACCGGCCAGGTCATCGCGCGGGATGTGACGCGATCGGTCACCAACCAGGTGATCGGCGGGATGGCGGCCAATATCGGCAAATCGCTTGGCGGCCAGCTCGGCGGCTCGATCGGCCGCACGCTGGTTCGCGGCGCGCTCGGCGGATTGCTGCGAAGGTAGGCAGCTCTCGCGTCGCCACCTTCGAGACGCCCGCCGTGCGCAGGCTTGCTACGTCGTGTCGTGGCTGGCACCGGCGCGGCGGCGGCGCTAAAAGCGCAGATATCTCGACACCGGAAATCAGGAACATGACCATGGCCCATGCGCAGCTTCAATCCGTGCTCGATCACATCGACAAGGACTTCGACAACAGCCTGGAGCGTCTGTTCGCACTGCTCCGGATCAAGTCGATTTCCGCGGATCCGGCCTTTGCCGGGGATTGCAAGGCGGCGGCGGACCACCTCGCCAAGGACATCGCGAGCCTCGGCGTCGCCACCGAGGTGAGGTCGACCGCGGGCCATCCCGCCATCGTCGGCAAGACCCAGGGAGACGGCAAGTCCGGCGGGCGGCCGCATGTGATCTTCTACGGCCATTACGATGTGCAGCCGGTCGATCCGCTCGATCTCTGGCACCGTCCGCCGTTCGAGCCCGTCGTGACCGACCACGCCGACGGCCGCAAGATCATCGTCGCGCGCGGCGCCGAGGACGACAAGGGCCAGGTGATGACCTTCGTCGAAGCCTGCCGTGCCTGGAAGAAAGTGACCGGCTCGCTGCCGATCGACGTCACCTTCCTGATCGAAGGCGAGGAGGAGGTCGGCTCGAAGAATTTCGTGCCCTTCATCGAGGCCAACAAGGACGAGTTCAAGGCCGACTACGTGCTGGTCTGCGACACCGGCATGTGGGATCGCAACACGCCGGCGATCACGACCTCGCTGCGCGGCCTGCTCTATGAAGAGCTGAAGATCACCGCCGCCAATCGCGACCTGCATTCCGGCGTGTTCGGCGGCAGCGCGATGAACCCGATCCGGGTGCTCACGAAAATTCTCGGCGGCCTGTTCGACGATGACAACCGCATCACCATTCCCGGCTTCTATGACGGGGTGAAGGATCTGCCGCCGGACATCCTCGCGCAATGGAAGAAGCTCAACCTGACGCCGGAGATGTTCCTCAAGCCGATCGGCCTGTCGATCCCGGCGGGCGAAAAGGGCCGCCTGCTGATCGAGCAGGCATCGTCGCGCCCGACCTGCGACGTCAACGGCATCTGGGGCGGCTATATCGGCGAGGGCTCCAAGACGGTGATCCCCTCGCATGCCTCGGCCAAGGTCTCGTTCCGCCTGGTCGAAGGGCAGGACCCGCAAAAGATCCGCAAAGCCTTCCGCGACTACGTCACGGCGCGGCTGCCGGGCGACTGCAAGGTCGAGTTCGGCGACCATTCCGCCGCGCCCGCCGTCGCGCTCGACTGGAACATGAAGCCGCTTGCGGCGGCCAGCAAGGCGCTCACGGAGGAATGGGGCAAGGAGACCGTGCTGATGGGCTCGGGCGCCTCGATCCCGATCGTCGCCGACTTCAAACGCACGCTCGGCCTCGACTCGCTGCTGGTCGGCTTCGGCCTCGATGACGACAACATCCACTCGCCGAACGAGAAATACGACCTGCGCAGCTTCCAGAAGGGCATCCGGTCGTGGGCAAGGATCCTCGCCGCGCTGGCGGAGGTGAAATAAGGGCACTCTGTCCGCGTCATCGCGAGCGCAGCGAAGCAATCCAGAAATCCCGCCGCGGATTGCTTCGTCGCTTCGCTTCTCGCAATGACGAGTGGGCCAAATAAAAACGCCGCCCGGAATTGGGCGGCGTTTCATTCCAAAAGGCGTAGAGGTTCGTTGAGAGCTACTCTACACCAAATCCCGAAAATCTCAAGACCGGTAGCCCGGCAGTTCGCGATCGAGCTTGCGCAGCAAGGGCGGCCAGACGAGGTTCGTCGCGCGCAGCTCGGCGCGATCGCGGTTGGCGAGCAGCTCGGTGTTCTTCTCGATCGCGATCTCCTCGACCGGATAGACCGGCGTGCCGAGCGCGCGCGTGCGCACCTGCATCGAGCAGGCGCGCTCGAGGTGGTACATGCGCTCGAAGGCGGAGGCGACCGAGCGGCCGACCGTCAGCGTGCCGTGATTGCGCAGCAGCATGTGATTGTGGTCGCCGAGATCCTTCTGCAGCCGCGGCCGCTCGTCGTGGTCGAGCGCGATGCCCTCGTAGTCGTGATAGGCGAGGTCGTGGGTGACGAGCTGGGCGGTCTGGTTCAGGGGCAGCAGACCTTCCGCGCTGCTCGACACCGCGGTGCCGTCGAGGGTGTGGAGATGCAGCACGCAGATCGCGTCCTCGCGCACCTCGTGGATCGCAGAATGAATGGTGAAGCCGGCCGGGTTGATGCTGTATTCGCTCTCGGAGAGCTGGTTGCCGTGCAGGTCGACCTTGACGAGGCTCGATGCCGTGATCTCGTCGAACATCAGCCCATAGGGGTTGATGAGGAAGTGATGGTCGGGACCGGGCACGCGGGCGGAGATGTGGGTGTCGACCAGATCGTCCCAGCCGTACAGCGCGACCAAGCGATAGCAGGCGGCGAGATTGACCCGTTGCTGCCACTCGGCCTCCGTCATGTTGGACGGCACTTCCTTCAGGCGCGCTTCCGCTGGCGACATGGCTGGTCTCTCCGAACATCGTTGTTGCGGGGAGGAGCGTAGTACCGCTCCAGGTTGGCAGCAAGGCACACAGAGCGCGGCAGTCCAGCGTAGCCCGCATGGAGCGGGCCACGAAGATCATTACGGCGCGGGGATCGACAGCAGGCTGGAAATGCTGCGGCCGCGGATGTCGTAGACGCGGGCGAACACCACGTCGTCGCGCTTGATCTCGACCATCACGGGCGCGGTGAGGCCCTTGCAGTAGAACTCGCCGAGCGTCATCGCGAAATCGGCCGCGTTGGAATCCCAGCCAATGGTGAAGTCGGGCCCGAGGGCGACCTGCGCCGGGCGCTGCGGACCGCACACCGCGACCTTCCATTTGCGGCCAGCCGGCGGCACTTCCTGGCGCTCGACGATCTGCTCGCGCAACTCGTCGGAGGCCTGCTTCAGCGCCAGACCCCAATAGTCCAGCATGAAGCGGTCGTCGGCGCCGCGCACGGTGCCGGCGATGTGGTTGAAATGCGTGTATTGATAGGGATGCAGCCGGATCATCTCGGCGAGCGACAGCGCGAGGCCGAAGCAGAAGGTCGCGAGCACGACCGGCTGCCAGGTGCGGTGATTGGCGCGCAGGCGCTCCATTGCCCTCGCGAATGCGACGCCGCCCAGCACCGCCATCGGCGGAATCACGAACACGAAATGGCGGATGCCGTTGTACAGCGCCGGCCGCTTCACCATCGCGATCGCGAGCGGCAGGGTCGCAGCCAGCGTCAGCATCAGCATGATGGTCTTGCGCCGCGCCGGCACGTGGCCTCGCGGCAGCATGGCGAAGGTGCTGACCACGGCGCCGGCCGTCAGCACCAGCATCACTTCGGGCAACTGGAGCGCGAACAGCGTCGGCAGATAGGACCACGGCATGTCGGGCACCGACACGATCGCGCCGTCGAACATCTCCTTCCACGGCTTCTCGAAGAAGTGCGAGAAATAGGTCAGCGCCTCGAAGGGATTGCCGGGCTCCAGGATCGACCACGGCCAGATCAGGCCCATCACGAGATAGCCGAACGCGAGGCCGGGCAGCAGCACATAGACGACATGGGCGAAGCGCCTGATAGCCTCGCGCAGACCCTCGCCGCGCAGTTCCTCCAGGAACAGCGGCACAAAGCCGAGCATGGCATAGACCAGCGCAAGCCCGCCGAGAATGCGGCAGCCGAGCGAGAGGCCGGCGCCGAGCCCGACGATCAGGATCGTGCGCGGCGACGGCTGAGGATATTCCTCGGCGAGCCGGACGAGGCCGAGCATCAGGATGATCATGGCCACCGCGAAGGGCGCGTCCTTCGGGTTCATGAACATGTGGCCGTAGAAGATCGGGCACAGCGCGAGCAGCAGGAGTGCGGCCAGGCCGGCGAGGGGGCCGCCGATGCGGCGGGCGAGGCGCCAGGTCACCGCAAGTCCGATCACGCCGACGATGGCGCCGACCAGGCGTCGTGTCTCGAACAATTCGAGCGGAATGATCTTGTGCAGGAGGGCCGCGACCATGTCGAAGCCGCCGCCATACATGTAGAGATTGGCGAAGGAGAGCGCCGCGGTGTCCTTGAAGCCGGAACCGAACATGCGCAGCAGCAGGTCGGCATATTCAGCGTGGGTGTAATCGTCCCAGCCGAGGCCGTAGTCGCGGAAGGTCAAGCCGGCAATGACGGCGACCGCAGCCAGCACCAGCATGGCAAGATCGTCGCAAGTTCGTTCGACCGAGCGCCGCTGCGGCGTGTCGATCGCCGAAGTCGTGATGGATGTCATGGCTATCGGTGCCCCGGAATCCCCTCTTGGCCCTGCTGGTGCGCGCGGGCCTCAACCCCGGACTCCCTATAGCGCAGTTCCATTACCAAGTAATTGGGCATTATGGCTAAATTCCTGATGCGACGCAGCAATTCCGGATCAGCGGCAGTCACCCAGCAGTAGCGAGCCCTAGCTGAAGGGAATGTGAATAAGTCCCTGATTTCCTTCCCATTAGGAACGCTGCTTGTATTTGGTCGTTGGCGTGGAACACCGTATGACGGTATCGTGGCGTGACGGGTCGCGTGTGGACGTGCGGCCGGGGGTGAGTTCGATGACCTTGGCATTGTTGATCGCGGGGATTTTCGCCGTCGTGGCGGGCCTCCTTTCGATCCTGTTCGGCTTCTCAGTCAGGGAGTTCAGCCTCGGCAGTCCCCTCATAATCTCGGGCACCATCGCCGTCTGCTCCGGATTGTTACTGGCCGGCCTCTACGTCGTGGTCGCGGAACTGCGGGGCATCGCGCGCCGGCTGGCCGGTGCGCCGTCCGAGGTGCGGGTCAGGCCCGTGCTGCCGGGCCTCGCTGCATCCGGGCCGGGCGCCGCTGCGCCCGAGCCGATGCCTGCATCGGCGGCAAGGAGCGAGGCAAGAAACGACTCGGCGCCGCCACCGCCGCCACCGGCTGCAGGCCCCCCGCCTTGGCAGAGCGAAGCTGCCGCGCGGGAGCGTCCGCGTGTCGAGGCTCCGCCGGAGCCTGAGGCTGCAACGCCGCTCGCGGCTCCGGAAACGCCGCGCCGACGCAATCTGTTGTTCGCATCGACCTCGCGCAAGGAGCGGGAGCGTGCCGAGGCGAAGGCCACCGACGGCGCGCCGCCGCAACTGCCTGCCGAGCCCAGTGAGGCCCTGGAGACTCCGTCTGCAAGCTTTGACGATGCCTGGCCGAAGCCGGACCGCATGCGTCCGCCGGAGCCGCCGCCTGCCTTGCGCCGCCCGCCGCCGCGTTCGCCATCGACCTTCGCGGAGGCCGCCCCGTCTGCGCCGGAGCCGGCGCCTCCACCACCTGTCGAGCAGCCGCCTGTCACCGTGCTCAAATCCGGCATCGTCGACGGCATGGCCTATTCGCTCTATTCCGACGGCTCGATCGAAGCGCAGATGCCGGAGGGCATGATGCGCTTTGCCTCGATCGACGAACTGCGCTCGCATCTCGACCAGCGCGGCTGAGCGAGATAAAGCTCCCTCCACACGTCGTCAGCTCATCCTCGCCAGTTGTCGCATTTCGGCCGAACGGCTGGTTGACACGGATAGTTCGGCGTCGTCTATCCCGTGAGGCGCAAGGTGGAGAGAGGGCGGGCCGATGTCGGACGCTGGGGCGAAAAATTTCATCGAGCTGACGGCGAGCATCGTGTCGGCCTATGTCGGCAACAACCCGACGCCGGCCGCCGATATTCCTAACCTGATCAGCCAGGTGCATGGCGCGCTGGTGCGGGTGTCGTCCGGCCGCACCGAGACCGCACCGCTCGAACCGGCGAAGCCCGCGGTCTCGCTGAAGAAGTCGATCGCGCCGGATTATCTGGTTTGCCTCGAAGACGGCAAGCGCTTCAAATCGCTGAAGCGCCATCTGCGCACGCAGTACAACATGACGCCGGAGCAATATCGCGAGAAATGGGGCCTGCCGGCCGACTATCCCATGGTCGCGCCGAACTACGCAGTGGCGCGCTCGCAGTTGGCCAAGCAGATGGGCCTCGGGCAGCAGCAGCGGAAGAAGGGGAAGTAGCGCGGGTAGCGTGACACGCCGCTGCTCGGGAGGTGTCGCAGGGCGGGCAAGGTGCGCTCTTGCGCGCCGTGGCCACGAGTTTTTTCCGATCACGCTCAGGACGTGGGCACGCTTCGCTTTGCGCCCCCTGCGAAAGCTACTTACGACGCTTCCGCGAGCGCTTCTTTCGCGTCGGTCTTGATGCGCTCGACCATCGAGCGAAGGCCGTTGGAGCGCTGCGGCGTCAGATGATCGCGAAAGCCGAACTCGTTGAACACCGCGATCGCGTCGGTATCGAGAATCTCCTGCGGCGTGCGGCCCGAATAGAGCGACAACACGATCGCAACCAGCCCGCGCACGATATGGGCGTCGCTGTCGCCGCGATACTTCAGGATCGGCGCGCCATGGCTGCGGTCGACCAGCTTCTGCAGCCAGACCTGGCTGACGCAGCCGTTCACCTTGTTCGCGGCGGAATGTTCCGCCTCCGGCATCGGTTCCAGGGTGCGGCCAAGCTCGATGACGTACCGGTAGCGGTCGTCCCACTCGTCCAGAAGCTCGAAATTGTCCCTGATTTCGTCGATTGTCGTCATGCTGGCCCGTGTTCCCGCTTCCCGCCAATATAGGGATGCGAAGCGCCGAAATCGATAGGGTTTGGGGCCTAATTCGCTGCTTGAGGGCCGCGCCATTCCAGCGCGAGATCGTCCTGGCTCAGGGTGTCGTGCGGCGCTTCGCTCGAGACGGCATCGCCTTCGCCGGCCATGGCGATCGAGCCGGTATGGTCGGGCGCCTTCTTGTCGTTCTTGTCGTTTTTCTCGTTCTTGTCGTTGGTGATCTGATCTTTCTTGTCGTTGATGATCTGGTAGATCTTCTTCGCGCCGTCCTGGGCGCGCTGGCCGATGATGGTCGCGGCCTGCCCGCCGACCTCGCAAGCCGCCGGCTGGCGCTTGCAGAACTGGGTCATGTCGGAGACGGCCGCGGTCGCAGCCTGAACCGCGTCGGCAGCGCCGATCTGCGGCAGCTTGTCCGATTCGGGCGTCTTGTCCCGCGGCAGGAGCACCAGCACCAGCCCGAGCCAGAATGTGATGCGGAGCAGAAAGCGCATCTCTATCGACCTGTATGGTAGATCCCGTCCGCGGCGAACTCCGGGGATGTCGGACCTAGCAACTCTCGATAAATCGCAAGTGATTGCCTTGAGCTTAATTCGCGGAAAATTGGCGCAAATTTCTTCGCGATCGAAGGTGTCGTAAATTTTCGATTGACGCCGCGGCCCGTGTTACTGCTGGCGGGCCTTCCACCAATTCGAAACCATGAGCGGAACGGTGAAACCCTGTGTTCACCATCCTCACTGAAGACGTCGCCAAATCGTCTAAAAAGCCCCGCGATGTCCCGGCGTCCGGCCGCGTGCCGCGCCGCCTTAGCACTCGTTTAAGGTCGCTCTGACACGGTGGGCTCAACGACAAGGAGGCGTTCCGGCGCGTCTTCTAAGACGATTGAGCCGAAGCGCGAGACCCGTGACAGTTTTGAGTATCATCCGCGATTGTCTCGATGCGCTGCTGCATCCCTCCGCGCGTTACGATGCGCTGATGCGCGCGCGGCACCGTGCCTTCATGGCGCCGCGGCTGCTGGGCAGCCTGGCCGCCTTTGCCGCATTCCCGATCTATCTCGTCCTGCGCGGCGCGCCGAGCGCGATCGAGGTCGCCGCCTTTGCATGGCTGATCGCGCCGATCATGCTGTCCTGGTTCCTGTCGCGCACCGGCCGCTATGAAGGCGCGCATGTGCTGTCGTCGCTGGCGCTCGCCGGCCTGATCATGGCGGTCGCGGGCTCAACGGGCGGCATCGAATCGTTCGGCGCGGTGTGGCTGGTCGTGGTTCCGCTCGAAGCCGCGCTGTCGGCCTCGCGCCGCGTCACCGTCTTCGCAGCATTGCTCGCACTGTCCTGTGCGGGACTGCTGACCCTTCTCAGTCAGCTCGGCTGGCTGCCGTCAGCAGACACCAGCGCCGCAGAACGCGGCGTGCTGATGGCGTGCGGTGTCGTCTCGGCGACGGTCTATGCCGCGGGCCTCGCCTTCGGTGCAGAATCGCTCGCGCGCACCAGCGTTGCACTGCTGTCCCGCGAAGAGGAGCGTTACCACCTGCTCGCCCGCAACATGAGCGACGTCGTCTCGCGGCATCAGCGCAACGGCGCCGTGCAGTTCATCTCGCCGGCGGCGGAGGCCATGCTCGGCATGCCGGTGGCGCAACTGCTCGGTCATGGCCTGTTCGACCGCGTCCATGTCGCCGATCGCCCGGCCTATCTCACCGCGCTGTCCGATGCCGCGCGCGGCGAGGTGCGCAGTGTCGAGTTCCGGCTGCGGCGTGAGCCGGATGGGACCGAGCGCGGCCAGATCGATTTTCTCTGGGTCGAGATGCGCTGCCGCCCGCTCGACCAGGATCTGGGACGTGACGCCGCGCGCGAGGCGGAAGTCGTCGCCGTGATGCGCGACGTCACCGGTCACAAGCTGTCCGAGCAGGCGCTCGAGCAGGCGCGCAGCGCCGCTGAAGCGGCCGATGCCGCCAAGACGCGCTTCCTCGCCACCATGAGCCATGAGCTGCGGACGCCGCTGAACGCCATCATCGGCTTCTCCGAGATGATCGCGCAGGAGCAGACCCTGATGCTGGGTGCGGCCCAGCGCCGGGAATATGCCCAGCTCATCAACGATTCCGGCCAGCATCTGTTGTCGGTCGTCAACGGCATCCTGGACATGTCGAAGATGGAGTCGGGCAATTTCGAGATCGCGTCCGAGCCGTTCGCGCCGCGCGCCTCGCTCTTGCATTGCTGCAATCTCCTGGCGCTGAAGGCGCGGGAGAACGGCATCGACCTCATCACCGACGCGCCGCAGGACCTGCCCGTCATGACCGGCGATCCCAGGGCCTTCAAGCAGATCGTGCTCAACCTCGTTGCCAACGCCATCAAGTTCACCGAGCGCGGCGGCCAGGTGTCCGTGTCCGCAGCGGTGACCGGCTCGCAGCTGACGCTGCGCATCAGCGATACCGGCGTCGGCATCTCGCCCGACGATCTCAAGCGCATCGGCGCGCCGTTCTTCCAGGCGGGCAAAACCTATCAGCGCCGTCACGAAGGCACCGGCCTCGGATTGTCGATCGTGAAGAGCCTCGTGGCGTTGCATCTCGGCGAATTGACGGTACAAAGCAGGTTGGGCGAGGGCACCGCCGTCACCGTCAGGCTGCCGCTCGTCTACACGCCGTCGCAAGCCAAGCCGGCCGAGAGCAAGATCGCGACGCTGACGCCGGTGCTGCGCCAGGAAATTCAAGGTCAGGAACTTCAAGGCCGGGAGATTCAAGACCAGGCTCGCGCCCCCTCTCAGGACCAATCCGCTCTGGTGAAGAAAAGTGCCTAAGAAATCTGCCAAGGACGTAGCCGCTCCGCGCCGCCGTGGTGCCAAAGCCGCAATTGTCGATATCGAGACCGAGCGCAACCTCGTGATGCGCGTGCTGCTGCACAGCCCCAAGGACACGCTGGCCGGTCTCATCGCCGTCGCCGCGATCGGCGCAATCGTTGCCAATGCGCTGTTCCTGCAGACCGGCCGGCATCCGGCGCCGATGTTCGGCACCGTGATCAATCTGCCCGCGCCGTCCTCCGTGGCGCTGTCGAATCCCTTGCCGCGGCCGCGCCCCGTCGGCGCCGACAGCTCGCCACTCGAGCCGCGCGCGACCGAATTCCGCGCTGAGCCCAAACCCGCCGAGCGCGCCGCCGAGAAGCCGCCGGAGAAACCCGTCGAAGCGACCGCATCGACGCGCGCGAACGATCCCATGACCAATCTGGTCAAGCAGACGACCTCGACGCCGCCCTCCGCGATGCGTCCGCCGGCCCCGATTCCCGTAACCCACAACCCTGCCGCACGACGTATCGCCGGCGTGCAGCGCGCGCTGTCCGAATATGGCTACGGCAATCTGAAGATCACGGGCACGATGAGCGGCGAGACCCAGTCCGCGATCCAGAAGTTCGAGCGCGAGCACAAGATGCAGGTCACCGGCCAGCTGTCCGACCGGCTGCTGCGCGAGCTCGGTGCCGCGATCGGTCATCCCGTCGAATAGCCACGCCGCTCGCTGTCATTGACGCCGATCAATTGTCGGGCATGCCGCACCGGCACATCATGGCGTGTTCGGCAGGCGCGATTTGCTTGGGATCAATGACGGCCGACAGTTACGTGGACCATGATCGCCCATCTTCAACGAGGAAGAGAGGGTGTCATGTTCAAGGTCTCGGTCCTGGTCTGGATCATGCTGGGTACGGTGCTGGCGGGCGTCAGTCTGATCGTCGTGCTGATGGTGCCGAGTTTCGCCGCCGATGCGATCAGGAACATCCCTTATGCGGTCGCCGTGGGATTTGCGCTTGCGGTGCCGCTGTCATACCTCGTTGCGCTTCAGATCCGCGGCGGGCGGGGCGTCAGCAAGGCGTGACAATCGGACGCTGAGACTGGCGGCGCGCGTCACGCTGGCCTATCGTTCGACTCATGCGTTTGAAATCCAATATATGGGTCGCGGCTTACCTGCGCCGGTGCCAGACCGAGGGCGTGTTCGGAGCAGTCCGCCGTCGCGGCGCCGAGGAGGCGGGCGCGGTGTTCGTGAAGGTGTCGCTGCTCGACGGCCAGGCGATGCTGTATGCGCCGGCCCCGCAGACCTCTTACGATGACGGCCGCCCCGTCGATCGCTTCTTCGTGCCGGTCGCGCCGCAGCCTCTGCCGGAGCACACCATCGAGGAACGTCTCGCTAAGGAAGTCCGCTTCGACCCGGACGCCTGGATCGTCGAGACCGAGGACCGCGCCGGGCGGCATTTTCTGGAGCTGGCGAAGACGTAACGGCTGCTTCGATCGTATCCCGGACAAACGGCGACGCGTCAGCGTCGCCGTGCAGAGCCGGAACCCAGTGGGCTGCACGGCGTGACGCGGTGAGATGGACCCTGGCTCTGTAGCGTACCGCTAGCGCGCTGCGCTGCGTCCGGGGCACGAGCTGAAGATGCCTCAGGGCCGGCTCTAGCGCTCCGACGACCCGTCGGTGCCGGTGCGGCGCGGCGGCATCGCGCCCGGCTGCACGCTTGGCCGCGTCTGGCTCGCGCCGGCACGGGCGCGCTGGCGTTCGCCGTCGTGCAGTGACGGCTGGTACTTCGCGCGGGTGACGGCGAGCGTCGAGCCGCGCCAGGCCGCCAGCATCACCAGCGCCGCGCGTTCGCTGATTCGGTCGTAGAGCCGCGACAACCGGTACACCTCGTTCACGGAGGTGCCGATCTCCGGCTTGAAGAACAAGAGGATGCGCTGGAAGTTCGGGCTCGGCATGTCGAGCGCGCGCGCGGCGACCGCGAGGGCCTCGCCGCCGGCATCGTCGACGATCTGGGCTGCGACGCGCGAGGGCAGGATCAGGCTGTCGCCGAGCTCCAGGGCGAAGTTCTCGACATCGCCCGCGATCGCCGCCATCTCCAGGATCTGAATCGCACGCTTGGCGCGCACGGTCGGAATGCGAGGGGCGGCCTTCAGCGGGGTCTGCGCCAGATTGTGCAGGATCAGCGCGCGCTCGGAGGGGCCGGCGCCGAAGAACATGTCGTGGATCTCGGCGGCGTCCTTCGGCTGCATCGCCATGCTGGCGGCCATGCGCAGCTCGGCGTCGGAGGGCGTGCGGACCGGAGCGGGGGCGGGGGCGGGAACGGGAATCTCGCGGGCGAGCGGAATCCTGCGGCCTTCCTGGGCTGCGACCAGCCCGAGCTTCTGCAGCACCGCCACGGGCGTCTGCGGATAGACCGCGAGCTTGGCCTTGATGGCCGCGCGCGTCGCATCGTCGACCTGGTCGATCAGCCGTGTTGCAAGCTCGGTGAACTGCCGCTGCTCGTCCTCGCTGTGGACGCGCGTCTGGACATAGAGGTCGGTCAGCACGCGCAGCAGCGTCGGCCGAACATCGACGCCTTCGCGACGGGACAGTGACATCAGCCCGTCGAATCCGGGAAACAGCGACTTGGTCATGGAGGGATACGCGACCTGGAAAACATGCTCGCCGCCAGCCTAGCGCAGGCTCCTTTAAAGGCTCGTTAAGGAAAACGAGGCGTGAAGCCGAACGCTCGACTTGTATCGATCCCGTGCCTTGAAGGGACGTCGCGGCCGGCCCGTGCGGCTACGGTCGGAACGCCGCGTTTACACCCCGTTAACCATGAACTGATCTTAATGAATTGCATGTTGCAGGGGCGCGTTCGGTCGCGCGGCAATTGAAGAGAGCTGACATGGGGACCATCATTGAATTTCCGGCCGGTCGCCGGGTGGGCTCGTCGGGGGATGTCGCTCCGCGCGCGGACATGGGAACTATCCTGATCCTTCCCGTCATCCGTATCGAGCGCGAGGCAGATGAAACCAGCGGCGATCGCGGCCCTGAGCAGGGCACAGCGCCGGGACGCCGTCGTCGCCGCCGCTGACATCCGGCTGCGTGCAATGCCGGACACCATCCGCCAGATCCGGCCCGTCATATCGGCCGTCCTGCTCGCGCTGCTCGCTGCCACGCTCGGTGCGTGCAGCGGTGGCGATTTCGGCCGTACGCGCGCCGACATGCGCAGCGACGACATGCATCGCTGGCTGGGTGCGGAGGTCACTTCCAGCGTCGGCCTGAAGCCTTCGCAATTCCAGCTCACCGACGAGGAGCGCCAGCTGCGCGACCTCGCCTATCCCATGATCGAGCCGCCATTGTCGCGCCCCGCCTGGAAGAGCGTGTTCGGCGACTACAAGGCGATGCCCTCGCCCTGGCGGCAGAAGGTCGTGTTCGACCGCACCATGTACGGGCGCACGCTGATCGACGAACCGCACCGCTCGCACTCCTCGCGCTATGCGCAGCTGATCGAGGACGTGCGCAACGACATCACCCGCTTCGAGCCGTTCTTCGGCAGCGCCATCCGCGTCATCGATCTCGACAGGAAGCGCGATGCCAGCATGGCGCGCGTCTCAGCGCTCTCGCCGAAGGAGAAGGACGACGCGGTCGCGCGCATGCAGGAGAACTCGCTGATCGTGCAGTGGGTGCAGCAATGCCTGGAGCAGCGCGTCTCGTCCTACCGCTGGGCGCTGGAGCGCCTGGTGATCCAGGCGCCCGACGGCATGGCCGCCGACGCCGACCGCCTGATCGGCGAGCTCGCCGCCCAGACCGCCAACCCGCCGGTCCAGGCGCAACCGCCGTACGGCCGCGCGGTCATCTCGAAGGGCTGAGGGCGCGGCCCTGTCGGCACTCGCGCCAGGCGATCCTGCCCGCCGCGGCCAATCAGCGCGCTCAGCCCGAGGCCGCGCGTCAGTTCGAAATCCCGAGGACCTGTGCCGTCCCTGGGCCGCCCAACTCTGTTGAGGCCTCAGGGAACCGGATTCATGGCTCTTGTCCTTCCGGACCGGCCGGATAGGATTGTCCCGTTTCTTCAAAGTCATTTTACCCCGAAGGTCTTTCGCGATGAGCTTAGACGCCCTGCGTCCGTTCAAGAGCCGTCCGGACGTTACCCCGCGCCATCACCTGCTCGCGCTTGCCATTTTCCTCGGGTCGACCGGCTCCGCGGCCGCGTTGACCAAGGAGGCAGCGATCGAGAATTGCCGGATGAGCGTCGGCAAACCGATCGTGCAGGCCTGCATGCGCGCTGGCGGCGGACCCGCCGGGGGCGCCAATCTCGAAGCCTGCCGCGCCAAGGCCTCGCCTCAGGTCAAGGCTTGCGTGATGGCGGCGCTGAATGCTGCCAATGGTCGTGCCAATATCGCGGTCGAGCTTCCCAAGGAAACGGCGCCCAAGCTCGAGGCGGGTGCCGCGCTCCCGAAGGATTTCGTTGCGCCGCCGCGCAGCATTGCCGACATCACCGCGGTCCTCGACGGCGACAAGCCCGACGAGAAGATGATCGCGGAATTGAAATCGGACGCCGACGCCGCGCCCAGCGGTAAGGAATCCCGCCAGGATCTCGCTCAGCTCTATTTCGATCGCGCCAACGCACGCGCTCAGCTCGGTCGGCTGGCCGAAGCGATCTCCGATTCCGACAAGGCCGTAGAGGTGGGGCGCGGCGCGGTCGGTCCGCAATTGCTAGGACGGATTCTTCAACTCCAGTCGCTGCAATATGCTCTCGCCGGCGATCCGAAGCGCTCGCTCGAGATCATGCAGAGGCTTCTGCGCGAATCGGCCAGCATGCCGGGCGCCAAGGGATTGCAGTTCAACACCAACCGCGCCGTCGCGTCCGTCCTCATCCAGATGGGCGATGTCGCCCAGGCCGAAGCCTATGTCCGCCGCAGCCAGATTGCGATCCAGGAGGCCCGCACCAGCGGTCATCCCAATTGGCGGTCGGCTTACGCGAAGTTCGGCCAGAGCTGGGAAGGCGAGTTGGAGCTCTCGCGCGCCCTGATCTTCGAGGCGCGCGGGCAGTTTGCCGACGCCGAGGCCGCATATCGCAAGGCCGAGCTGCGCAAGCGCGCAAGTACGAAGGCAGTCATGGAATCCGACAATCCGCCGGCGGAGACCATCCTGCTGCAGGCGATCGACGGCATGGTGCTGAATCAAGCCCGCATGAAGGCCAGGCAGGGCAGGCTCGCCGAGGCTGAGGTGGATGCGCGCCGCGCGCTGCTCTCGCGCCTGAAGGATACCGGCAAGTACAATTCCGTCACGCCGCGCTTCGTGATGGGGCTGGCGGGCATTCTGGTCGACCAGGGTCGTTACGAGGAGGCCGAGAAGCTCGGCCGTGTCGCCCTCGAGATCAACAAGAAGGTCGGCGTGCCGGAGGAGTCGCAGGCGACGGTGCAGTTGCTGTCGCAGCTTGCAGGCATCCTGACGCTGCGCCGCCAGACCGCCGAGGCGGGCGAGATGTTTGCCAGGATCGACAAGGCCGTCGCCGGCTGGGATTCGCAACGCCGTCAGGTGTTCGAACTCAATCCGTCTCGTATCCTGTCGCTCTATGGTTCCGGACAGTTGGACGCAGGCATTGCCGCCGCCGAGCAGCTCGTGAAGAAGCAGATCGCCCGGGTCGGCGAGAACCATTTCGATGCCGCTTCGGCGCGCGGCACGTTGGCCGTCGGATTGATGCGCGCTCGGCGCGACTCCGATGCGATCAGGGAGTTCAAGGCGGCCATTCCGGTCATGATGGCGAGCGCCAATGAGAACGCCGATGACGAGAACACCACGGTGGTGGCCGCGCGCAGCCAGCGGCTGCAAACCATCGTCGAAAGTTACTTGATGCTGCTCGCCAGGGCCGAAGGGACCGGCAAGGACGTCGGGGAGGAGACGTTCGGCCTCGCCGACGGTGTCCGCGGCCGTTCGGTCCAGCAGGCGCTGGCGGCTTCGAGTGCGCGCGCGGCGGCAAAGGATCCCGCGCTCGCCGAACTCGTGCGCAAGGAGCAGGATTTGACCAAGCAGGTCAACGCCCAGCTCGGTACGCTCAACAACGTGCTTGCGCTCCCCGCGGCGGAACGGGACGACAAGGGCGTTGCGCAAATCCAGGCCTCGATCGCGGCACTGCGCGGACAGCGCGACAAGGCACGCCAGGAGATCAAGCAGAAATTCCCGATCTACGCCGATCTCGTCTCACCCCGGCCGCCGAGTGTCGCGGAGATCCGCGCCACGCTGGCCGACAACGAGGCCATGCTGTCGTTCTATTTCGGCCAGAACGGCAGCTTCGTCTGGGCCGTGCCGAAGTCGGGGCCTGTCGCGTTCGCCGCCGTCCAGGCGAAGATCGGCGATATCGAAAGCAAGATCCGCAAGCTGCGCGAAGCGCTCGAACCGCAGGCCGCGATGATCTCGGACATCCCGCCGTTCGACCTCAAGCTCGGCTATGAACTCTACGAGCTGTTGCTCAAGCCCGTTGAGAGCGGATGGAAGCCGGCCAGGAACCTGATCGTCGTGACCAATGGCGCGCTCGGCCTGTTGCCACTGTCATTGTTGCCGACGGCGCCGGCGGAGGTCGCCGCCGACGAGGATCCGCTGTTCATCGGTTACCGCAACGTGGCGTGGCTGGCGCGAACCCATGCCGTGTCGACGGTCCCATCCGCGGCGGCGTTGCGCACGCTGCGGCAACTGCCGCCGGGCAAGCCGGGACGCGGCGACCTCGTCGCCTTCGGCGATCCCTACTTCAACAGGGATCAGCAGGCTGAGGCGGACGGCGCCGGGGAGAAGGTTCAGGTCGCCGACGCGGGCGGCAATGTCACGCGCGGCGGCCCGCTCAAGCGCCGCAACAGTCCGAAGCTCGATGGCGTCGACAGCGCCGAGCTTGGTTTGCTGCCGCGGCTACCCGACACCGCGGACGAGCTGAAATCGATCGCGCTGGCGCTGCAGGCCGATCCCTCGAAAGTCCTGTTCCTAGGCAAGGACGCCACCGAGAATGCGGTAAAGACCATGAATCTGTCCGGCTTCAGGATCCTGGCCTTTGCCACCCACGGCCTCGTCCCGGGCGAGCTGAACGGGCTCACGCAGCCAGCACTCGCCTTGTCCTCTCCGGCGGTGACGGGAGAGGGCGGCGACGGCCTCCTGACCATGGAGGAGATATTGGGTCTCAAGCTCGATGCTGACTGGGTGATCCTGTCGGCCTGCAACACCGGTGCGGGCGCTGGCGCAGGGGCTGAGGCGGCGTCCGGGCTTGGGCGCGCATTCTTCTACGCTGGAACGCGTGCGCTCCTAGTGACGAACTGGTCGGTGCATTCGCAGTCGGCGCGGCAATTGGTGACGGACTTGTTCAAACGGCAGGCCGACGATCCCAAGCTGTCGCGCAGCGAAGCGCTGCGTCAGGCGGCGATGGCTCTCGTCGATGGTCCGGGCTATCTCAACAGCGAAGGAAAAACCGAGTTTGCCTATGCGCATCCGCTGTTCTGGGCGCCGTACACGATCATCGGCGATGGCGGCGTGCGCTGACAAAAAGATGAGGGAAGGGATGAACGGACGATGACGCGGAATGTCTTGTTGGGCGTTGTGGCGGCAGCTTTGTTGCTTTCGGCACCTGCGCACGCCACGCAATTGATCACCGAGGAAGAAGCCAAGCTGCCGCCGCCGAAGGGAGCGGTCGCGGCCGACCGGCGCGGCATTCTGCGCGGTCCCAAGGTCGAATTCATCTCGCCCGGCGGTGCCGTCAGCTCGCCGATGCCGCTGGTGTTGAAGTTCGAGTCGTTCGGCGGGGCTAAGATCGACCCGGAATCGGTCAAGGTGATCTTCCTCCGCACGCCCAACGTGGACCTCACTCCGCGGGTCAAGCCGTTCGTGAAAGCGGAAGGCATCAACATGCTCGACGCGGAGCTGCCACCGGGGGAATACACCGTGCGGGTCGACGTCAAGGACAGCGATGGTCGGCCCGGCACGACCATCTTCACCTTGAAGGTTGCACCCAAGTGACGTGTCCTTACTGCCGGGCTGACAGCGCCGAGGGTGCGCTGGTCTGCGCTGCCTGCGGGCGCGACATCGCCGTGCCCGCCACGTTGATCGCCGAAAGAGACGATCTCCTGCGCAAACGGGAGGAGCTGCGCGATGAACTGACGCGCGCCAGAGCCGAAATCGAAGCCGTCACAAGGCGAAGGAAGTCGCGTTAGCGATGGAATGTCCGTTCTGCGCCGAAACCATCAAGGATGAAGCGATCGCGTGCAAGCATTGCTCGCGGGACTTACGCGTCGTGCAGCCGATGCTGCGCGAGATCGACGACATTGTCGCCGATCTGGACAAGCTCAGGCGCGATCTCGACCGCATCAATGTCCGGCTGGAGCGCTACAACAATCCGCTGCGTTATTACAGCACGCACGCGGTGCTCTACGTTGCCATTCCATCCCTCCTGCTGGTGGTCGCGCATGTGCTCGTGACCATCACTTTCAACGTATCCGCGCTCCCGCTACGGATCGCGTCGATCGCGATACCACTTCTGTTCGGCTTCGTGGCCTATCCGTTGCACCGCGTCTCTACCTTGCCCGCCTTCGTGCTGGCGTTCCTGACGGCAGGTGTCAGCATCCTGTCGATGTTGACGGTAACCGGAGTTCACGATCATGTCCCGATCTTGCCGGAAGCCTGGATCGAATGGCGCGAGGTGTTCGAATATGGCGCTAGCATCCTGCTTGCCTTCGTCTCCGGAAACATATTGAGCGTGGTGATCTTCCAAGTGCTGCCGCGGGTTTTGACCCACGGCGGCAAGCCGAATGCGTTTGCCTTTCGCGTGGCGCGCTTGCTCGGCCAGCACGTCGGCGAAGAGCAACTGCGCCGCCGCGCCCGCCTAATTCAGGATCTCATGCAGACCGTCGGGCCGCTGGCCGGCGTGGCCGCGACCGGTATCGGCTCTATCTATGCCGGCTTGAAGGGCTTGTTGGGTTAGCTCGGTCTTTAGCCCCAGCGCGCGGTCCGGCCGGCCGCTGCTTCTGCAGCTTCCCCACAAACTCCTTCAGCGCATCCGCCAGCGGGACCGAGGCGCGGTAGGCGAGGCCGACCTCGCGCGTCACCTTGACCTCGATCTCGCGCACCGCGATGTCGGGATTGCCGCGCGCCGCGCCCTCGGGGACGATGGCAATGCCGACACCGGCCGCGACCAGCGCGATGGCCCAATCCTCGGATTGTGCGATCGCAGCGGTCTGGCGCCGCTGCGCATTGCGGCCGAAGAACGCGCTTTGCTCACAATGGCAGCGGTCGATCAGCGGGACGCTGGCGAGATCGGCGGTGCGAAGCTTGTCCTTCAGCGTCAGCGGATGCGACGGCGGCAGCGCGGCGACGTAGCGCTCGCTCCACATCGCGACGAACTGCTCGTCCTTGCGCCGCATGCTCTTCGAGATGATCCGCGCATCCGCCTGCTCGTCGCTGCCGACGAGGCGGAGCGCGACGTCGCTGCGCGCCGTCAGCGGCTTCAAGAGCGCGATCGTGCGAGGCACGTCGAGCGTGCGCATCAGGCCGAGCGTGACATTGGTCTTCGTGCTCGGCTTCCTGAACAGGCTGCGCGCCGCGTCGGTCTCGTCGATGATGCGGCGCGCCAGAATGTGAAACTGCTCGGCCGAGGCGGTCGGCGCCACGCCCTTCTTGTGCCGGATGAACAGCGTGGTACCGAGCTCGGCCTCGAGACTGGTGATAGCGGTCGAGATCGACGGCTGCGATACGAAGCAGGCCCGTGCGGCGGAAGTCAGATTGCGTTCGCGGTAGACGGCGGCAAAATAGCGAAGCTCGCGGATGTCCATAGGATAAGCCTAGAGATAGCATCAATAATCGATATTTTACCTATGACGAGAGCGATGACAAGAACGGCTGCTCAGGACAGGCGAGGGTCATCCATGAAAATCCACCACCTCAACACCGGCACGATGTGCCCGCTCGGCCGCCGCCTGGTGAACGGCTCTGGCGGCCTGTTCCAGCGCGCCCGCCTGGTCTGCCATTGCCTGCTGATGGAGACCGGGGACGGACTCGCTCTGGTCGATACCGGCATCGGTCTTGGCGACATCGGCACGCCCGAGCGGCTGGGGCGGCGGTGGGTCCGGCAGACCGCGCCAAAGCTCGATCCCGCGGAGACGGCGGTCGAACAGGTGAGGACGCTCGGCTATTCACCCAACGACGTGCGTCACCTGCTGTTGACGCATCTCGACCGAGACCACGCCGGCGGCGTGCCCGACTTCCCTCACGCCGCGATCCACGTTCATCGCGCCGAATACGACATGGCGGTAGAGCGCAAGCCGGCGCCGCCCGAAGGGCGCTATGTCACGGGGCAGTGGAGCCACGGACCGCGCTGGCAATTCTATGGCGAAGCCGGCGAGGACTGGTTCGGCTTCAAAGGCGTGCGTGCGCTCGGCGACACGGAAGCCGATATCCTGATGATCCCGCTCGCCGGGCACACGCTCGGCCATTGCGGCATCGCGGTGCGCTCGGCCGACACATGGCTGCTGCATGCCGGCGACAGCTACTTCCATCATGCTCAGCTCGACGCATCGCCGCGCGTGCCCCTGATGCTCGGCTACTTCCAGCGCCGCGGCGACATGGACCGCGCGATGCGGATCGCCAACCAGGCCCGGCTGCGCGCGCTGAAGCGCGATCACGGCGATCGCGTGACGATCGTCAACAGTCACGATCCCGCCGATTACGAGCGCTGCCGCTGCGGCGCGCATTGAGCGCGCGGCAGCGCCTCAGCGCTGCCCGTCGTGCACGGAGATCTCGGATGCCTTCAGGCCCCCGATGCGAGCGTGGGGGCGGCCGCCGGTTGCCATCACGAGGCCGAAGGCGATCTCGTCACGTCTTGGTGCGTCCCACAGCGTCATCTCCGCCGTGCCGAAATGGCTGCGGACGTAACACGCGTGGATGTGGCCGAGCGGCACCATCAGCCGCGTGCCGGGACCGCCGATGGTCTTTGCCGCCGGCACGATCGCCTTCGGTTGTCCCAACACCGCGCGCATGCCCTGGCCGCCGGCTTCATGCCAGACCGCGCCGTGCTCGAGCTCGCCGTCCTCGCCGACGATGATGCCCTTGCCATAGGCCTCGATGCGCTCGGCGCCGCCGAGCTGCGCGATCAGTGCGCCAGCGAGCTCGCGGCCCAGGCCGCGCAAGGACGCCTGGAACGGCATCAGGTCCGGCTCATAGCGGCCGGCGAAGGGATTGCGGATCACGGCAATCGCGGTGCCGACCAGCAGCGGCTTCTCCAGCCGGGGGCCGCGCTCGTGCCAGACGGTCTCGACGCCGAGCGCGGTCTTGCGAATGTCGTAAGACATGTCTTGGGACATGCGACGTCTTACGCCTCGTCCACGACGGGATTGCGGAGCACGCCGATATTCTCGATCTCGACCTCGACCACATCGCCCGGCTTGAGGAAGACCGGCGGCTTGCGGGTGAAGCCGACGCCGGCCGGCGTGCCTGTCGCGATGACGTCGCCGGGCACGAGGTCGAAGATGGTCGAGCAATATTCGATCAGCCGCGGGATCGAGAAGATCAGCATCGAGGTGTCGGAGGACTGCACGGTCGCCCCGTTGACGCGCGTCTCCAGCTTGAGTTTCGTCGGGTCGCCGATCTCGTCCGGCGTGACCAGCCACGGACCGAACGGGCCGGTGCCGACAAAATTCTTGCCGGAGGCGATCTGCTGCGCATGGCGCTGCCAGTCGCGCACGCTGACGTCGTTGTAGATCGAGTAGCCCGCAACGTGAGTCCAGGCGTCGGCCTGGCTGATGTGACGGCCGCCCTTGCCGATCACCACGGCGAGCTCACCCTCCCAGTCGAAATTGTCCGAGACTTTGGGCCGGATCACCGGCGCGTTGTGGCCGACCTGGGAGCGCCAGACCCGCAGGAAGATTGGCGGAAACTCCGTGATCTCGCGCTTCATGCCGAACGCCACGGCTTCGTTGTGGTGGTCGAGATAGTTGCGGACCGCGCAGACGATCTTCTCGGGGCGCGGGATCACCGGCAGGTATTTGACGTCGCTCAACGCCAGCGTCGGCTTGTGCTGGGCGACGATGGCGTCGCGCTTGGCGTAGTCATCGCTGCCGAGGAAGTCCGCAAGCGTGGGGTATTGGGGCAGAGCGCGGCCCAGATCCACCACGCCGTTTTCGACAACGGCGCCCCAGCTTTCCCGATTTCCATCCAAGAACGACAGCAGCTTCATGGTTTCGCCCCAAGGGTTCCTATTTTCGATCTAATCTATTATTTTCGAAAATGAGCCGAGGCGCAAGCCCGCCCTGTGAAAATGCCATCGCCTAATCGCTGTCGAGCAGGTGGGCGGCGTATTTTGCGACATTATCCGCGGTGGTGCGGATATGGGTCTCGATCAGCTGCACGGCGAGATCGGCGTTGCGCGAGATCGCGGCCTGCATGATGGCCTGGTGCTCGCCGGCCTTGTCGCGCGGGCGCGGCCGGAAATTGGCCGACAGGTGCCGGTAGCGCTCGGCACGGTCGAACAGTTCGGCGCGAATGGCGAGCAACGTCGCCGAGCCGCAAGCAGACACCAGTGCTTGGTGGAATTGCCGATGCGCGATCTTCCATTCGGGGTCGCGCAGGGGATGCTCGGGATCGCGCTGCTCGATCCGCTTGAGGCGATGCAGCGTGGAGATGACAGCGATTTCCCAGTCGTCGTCGCCGCGCTCGATCGACCGGCGGATCAACTCCACCTCGATCAGCACCCGCGCGTCGGTGACCTCAATCAGATCCTGGCGGCTGACCGGCGCGACGCGAAAGCCGCGCTGCTCCTGGGCGTCGACCAGGCCTTCAGCGGCGAGCGCGGTCAGCGCCTCCCGCAGTGTCGTGAAACTCGCGCCGAACCGCTCGCGCAGCACGTCGAAGCGCAACGGCTCGCCGGGCGCAAGCGCGCAGGCGATGATCTCCTCGCGCAGCCGATGCGTGATGTCGGCGGCGATGGTCTTGCCGAATTCCTTGCGCGGGCGAACGGCGCTGTCAGCCATGGAGATCTGCCATTGAATCGATGGCTCAAGATGCCGTGCCAACGACCATCTTGCAATAATTTTCGTAATGAGTATGATTTTCGAAAATACGGCTTGGGAGGCTGAGGACGTCATGAGAGCGGTGCTGGTGCGTCAGCCGGGTGGGCCGGATGCACTCGAAATGGTCGAGCTTCCGGTGCCTGCGCCCGGCGCCGGCCAGGTGCAGATCCGGGCCGAGGCGTTCGGAGTCGGTCAGCCCGACGTGCTGATCCGGCGCGGCGTCTACAAATGGATGCCGCCATTGCCGGCCAATCCCGGCAATGACGTCGCGGGGCGCATTTCCGCCCTCGGCTCCGGCGTCGAAGGCTTTGCGATCGGCCAGAAGGTGCTGCTGAGCGCGCGCGATCTCTCCCAGCGCGGCGGCTGCTACGCCGACTATGTGGTCGCGCCCGCGGATGCCGTTCACGCGCTGCCCGACAATGTCGATCTGCAAGCCGCGGGGTGCCTGTCGAACTACCAGGTGGCCTATGCCCTGCTGCACGAGTGCCGCCATCCGCGCTCGCCGGCCAGCGTGCTGGTGATTGGCGCCGCCGGCGGCGTCGGCACCGCGCTGGTGCAACTGGCCAAGCTCGCCGGGATGACTGTGATCGGCACGGTCTCCACCGAGGAGAAGGCTGCCTTCGCGAAAGCGAACGGCGCCGATCACATCATCTTCTACCGCAGCGAGGACGTGGTGGCGCGCACCCGCGAGCTGACGGGGGGCGAGGGCGTCGGCCTCGTGCTCGATCATGTCTGCGGTCCCGAGTTCACCGGCTATCTTGGCGCACTCGGCAAATGGGGCACGCTGCTGTCCTACAACGCCTTCGCGGGACTTCCGGAAGAAAACCTGATGGCGGCGATGCGCAACCATCTCGACATTTGTCCGGCGATACGATGCTTCTCCTTCCACATCTACGACCACGATCGCGACGGCCGCCGCGCCCTGATGCGCAGCGTGATCGATGCGCTCGGCCGCAACGCGATCAAGCCGGCGATCTCGGCCGTGCTGAGGCTCGACGAGGTCAGGAAAGCGCATACGCTGCTGGAGCAGGGCTCGGCGCTCGGCAAGATCATCATGATTCCATGAAGGGGTGGATTGCACGATGAGCACACAAGCACCCATTGCACGCTTCACCCGGCTGCGGCACGCGACCTTCACCTCGCCGGATCCGGAGCGGCTGCTCGACTATTATCGCGGCGTGATCGGCCTTGGCCTCGTTGCCCGCGATGGCGATCGCCTGTTCCTCGCCAGCGAGTCCGAGCAGCTCTCGCTCGTGATCGAGCCTGGCGATGCCGCGCTCGGCAGCATCGCCTTTGAAATCTCCCCGGAGGTCCAGATCGACGCACTGGGCGCCGCGCTGAAGCAGGCTGATCTGCGGCCCGAGCTGCGGAGCGATCCGTTGCCCGGTGTTTCCAGACTGCTGTCCTTTACCGATCCGGAAGGCACGCGCTTCGAGCTGATCCAGGGCTGGACGCCGACGCCCGCGCAGGAGCGAATCGGCGGGTTTGCCGTCAGCAAGCTCGGCCATGTCGCGCTGCGCACGCCTGACCCGAAAGCCGCCTCGGAGTTTTACGCGAACGTGATGGGCCTGCGCGTCTCCGACTGGATCGAGGACCGCTTCGTGTTCATGCGCAGCGGCTTCGAGCATCACACGCTCAATTTTGCCCGCGCGCCCGTCCGCAGTCTTCATCACTTCGCCTTCGAGCTGCGGGGCCCCGACCACATGCATCGTGCCTGCGATCATCTCGCGCGGCACAAGCTGCCCGTGCTCTGGGGGCCGGTGCGTCACGGCCCCGGCCACAACACCGCGATCTATCACCGCAATCCCGATGGCCACCTGGTCGAGCTGTTCCATGATCTCGACCGGATGGTGGACGAGGAGCTCGGCTATTTCGAGCCGCGTCCCTGGCACCGCGATCGCCCGCAGCGGCCGAAGGTCTGGGTCGGGCTGCCGCGCGACGTCTGGGGCATGCCGCCATCGCCTGAATGCACGGAGTTCGCGCGCTAGCGCGATCACGACTTGAAGACGCCGCACACGCTGCGGCCAACGATAGAACAATCAAGGGGAGAAGCATCCATGCGAGGGATGAAGCGGCTTGCTGCGGCCATTTTTCTGCTCGGCGTTTTTCTTGCCAGTTGTCTGACCGGTCCGGCATCGGCGGAGAATTATCCGTCGCGTCCGATCCGCCTGCTGCATGGCTTTGCCGCCGGCGGTGCGGCCGACACGCTCTCGCGCATCATCGCCGACGGACTGTCGAAGAAGCTGGGCCAGCCGGTCATCGTCGAGGCCAAGCCGGGCGCCGGCGGCAACATCGCGGCGGACGCGGTCGCCAAGGCGGCGCCTGACGGTTACACGCTCGGGCTCGTCACCGGCGCCCACGCGATTTCCGCGGCGACCTACAAGAGCCTCGCCTATCAGCCGGCCGACAGCTTCGAGATGATCTCGACGCTGGTCTACTACGCGCTCGTCATCGCCGTGCGCAACGACTATCCCGCGAAATCGCTGGGCGAGCTCATTGCGATCGCCAAGGCAAAACCCGGCTCGCTCAGCTTCGGATCGGTGGGTTTCGGCTCGACCCATCACCTCGCGGGCGAATTGCTCAACGCCACCGCCGGAATCGAGATGGTGCACGTGCCGTATCGCGGCGATTCCCAATCCACCACCGCGCTGCTCGGCGGCGAGGTTCCTGTCGTCGTCGGCACGCCTGTTCTGCTCGCCCCGCAAATCCAGAGCGGCGCGATCCGCGGCCTTGCCGTGACCTCGCCGGCGCGCACCGCGTTGCTGCCCGATGTCCCGACGGTGCAGGAGGCCGGCATCAAGGGCTACGACGTGCGCACCTGGGCCGGCCTGCTGGCCCCCAAGGGAACGCCGCCCGCCATCATCGCCGCGCTCAATGCCGCAACGCTGGATGCGCTGAGGGATCCCGAGCTCAAGCAGCGCCTGGAGACGGCCGTCGGCGGCGAGGTCCGCGGCAGCTCGCCGGAGGAGATGAAGAAGCTGATCGAGACCGAGATCGCCAAATGGACCGGCGTGGTGGAGCGGGCAAAGATCCCGCGGATCTGAGCCGGGCAGGGGACCGCGCGATGCCGGCCGGGCTCCCTGCTCACGAATGCTTGATCCGGATCAACAAGCGCCGCTGGCTCTGGGATATGCTAGGAAGAAGGCATTGCGGCCCGAAAGGTAAATTCATCCAGATGCGGTTCGTCCGTACCATCCTGGCATTTGCCATCGCCATCTCCCTGGCGATGCTGCCGGTTGGCGTGTCCGCATCAAGCCTTGCCACGTCGTCGGACGACATGCACGCGACCATGCAGATGGGCGGCGACGCCGAGATGGCGATGGACGATTGCTGCCCCGACATGAAGGGACCGGCCTCCTCCACGGGCGGCTACAAATGCGGGATGGGCTTCTGCTGCGTCGGCGGGCTCGTTGCGCTCGATGACGTCAGGCCCGTCGTCTTCGGGCATTTCGCCGTCGCGGCGAGCACGCTTCCCATCCCTGAGGACCAGGTCGTCTCCGTCCGCGGCGGCCCTCCTCCCTTCCGACCTCCTCGAATCTGATCTCGCCAAGCCCAAAGACACGTGCGGCATGCCCGCGCGCGAGAACTGACGTGCGCGCTTCCTGCGCCACGGCGAAGATCAGATCATGAGGACAAGACAATGCTTGCCAGATTCAGCACAGCGGCGCTCGCCGCCACCCTTTCGCTTGCCGCATCCGCCGCGATGGCGGGCGCCGGCGACTACGCCTTCGAGCCCGTCACGACGCAAATGAAGAAGGGCGACGACGTCACGCTCTCGGTGCGCCTGACCAACAAGCAGACCGGCAAGCCGGTGGCGGACGCCGTCATCTTCAAGACCCGCGTCGACATGGCCCCGGACGGCATGGCCGAGATGGAATCGGCCGTGGCGCCGTTGCCGTCGCAGGAGCCGGGCGTCTACGCCTTCAGGACCGACCTGCCGATGGCGGGCCGTTACCAGGTCACGCTGTCGGCCAAGGTGCAGGGCGAGGCTGAGACCGTCACCGGCAAGGTGATCGTCACGGCGATCAAGTGAGCGTTCGGACGCCCCGCGGCGTCCGCACTTCTCTGTCCCTTTCACATGGACACGATCACATCATGACAACGCTGCGTCTCCTGACTGTTCTCGCGCTGGGCGGTGGCCTCGCGCTGGGCGCGACATGGGCCTTGTTCGACGGGCATTGGTCCGTTTACGCCGAGGCAACGCCGGCTGTGGCCGAGGCGAACCGGGCTCCGCTCTATTACCGCGATCCCAGCGGCGCGCCGTTCTGGTCCGCCGCTCCGAAGAAGGATGACCGCGGCCGCGACTATCTGCCGGTCTACGAGGACGGCCAAGCCGCCGCTGCGGCACCAAAGCCGCCGCAGGCGGCGTCATCGCGAAGGATCCTCTACTACCGCAATCCCATGGGCCTGCCCGACACCTCGCCGGTGCCGAAGAAGGACCCGATGGGGATGAACTACATCCCCGTCTACGAAGGCGACGAGGTCGACGACGGCACGGTAAAACTCTCGCCGGGCAAGATTCAACGTACCGGCGTGAAATCCGAGCCCGTCGAACGGCGCGCGATCCGCGTCTCGGTCAAGGCGCCCGGCACGATCCAGCTGGACGAGCGCCGCATCTCGGTGATCGCGATGCGCGCCGAAAGCTTCGTGCAAGAGGTTGCCGACGTCACCACCGGCACGCGCGTGAGGGCAGGCCAGCCGCTGATGGAGATCTACAGTTCGGCGGTCGCCTCCGCCGCGGCGGAATATCTCGCGACGATTACCTCGAAGACGGTGGGCGGCGTCGAGATGTATGGCCGCGGCTCGCGGCAGCGGCTAATGAACCTCAACGTGCCCGAACAAATCATCGCCGAGATGGAGCGGACGCGCGTCGCGCCCGTCACCGTGCATTGGTCGGCGCCGCGCGACGGCATCGTGCTCGAACGCAGCGCGATCGAAGGCATGCGCGCCAATCCCGGCGACGTGTTGTTCCGGATCGCGGATATCTCGCTGGTCTGGGCGCTGGTCGACGTCGCCGAGCGCGATCTCGGCACGATCGCAGTCGGGCAGGGCGTGGCGGTGCGCGCGCGGAGCTTTCCCGGCCGCATCTTCAGCGGCAAGATCGCCGTGGTTTATCCGCAGGTGAACCGCGACACCAGGACGGTGCGCGTCCGCATCGAGCTCGCCAATCCCGATGCTGCGCTGCTGCCGGACATGTATGTCGATGCCGACATCGACACGGCCGATGGCGCGCCCGTGCTGGCGATCCAGGACAGCGCGGTGCTCGACACCGGCGCGCGTCAGGCCGTCCTGGTCGACAAGGGCGAGGGCCGCTTCGAGCCGCGCGAGGTGAAGCTTGGCCGGCGCGGCGGCGGCTATATCGAGGTGCGCGACGGACTCGCGGACGGCGAGGCAGTGGTCACCTCCGCCAACTTCCTGATCGATGCGGAAAGCAATCTGAAGGCCGCGCTCAAGGGCTTTGCGGAAGGAGCGCCGCAGGCGTCCGAATCCGGCCACGCCGCGGGAGAGCACAAATGATCGCCCGCATCATCGCCTGGTCGGCGCGCAATCTGCTGCTGGTGCTGTTCGGTACCGGCTTTGCGGCCGCCGCCGGTCTCTATGCGCTGATCCATCTGCCGCTGGATGCGATCCCGGACCTCTCCGACACCCAGGTCATCGTCTACACCGAATATCCCGGCCAGGCGCCGCAGGTGATCGAGGATCAGGTGACCTATCCCCTGACCACGGCGATGCTGACCGTGCCGAAATCGAAGGTCGTGCGCGGCTTCTCCTTCTTCGGCGTGTCGTTCGTCTACGTGATCTTCGAGGACGGCACCGACATCTACTGGGCGCGTTCGCGCGTGCTGGAGTTTTTGAACGGCGCGGCGTCGCGGCTTCCCGCCGGCGTCAGCCCGACCATCGGGCCCGATGCCACCGGCGTCGGCTGGGTCTATCAGTACGCGGTGATGTCGAAAGAGTTGAATCTCGCCGACCTCAGGACGATCCAGGACTGGAACCTGAAATTCGCGCTGGCCAAGGCCGAAGGCGTCGCCGAGGTTGCCAGCATCGGCGGCTTCGTCAAGCAGTACAACGTGGTGCTCGATCCGCAGCGGATGCGCGATCGCGGCATCAGCATGCAGAAGATCCGCGACGCGATCCGCGCCAGCAACGCCGATGTCGGTGGGCGCACCGTCGAGCTCGCCGAGTTCGAATACGTCATCCGCGGCAAGGGCTACATCAAGAGCATCAACGATCTCGGCAACATCGTGCTGAAGACGAGCAACGGCACGCCGGTGCTGCTCCGCGACGTTGCCCATGTCGAGCTCGGACCGGACGAGCGCAGGGGTATCACCGAGCTGAACGGCGAGGGCGAGGTCGCAAGCGGCATCGTGCTGCAGCGCTTCGGCGTCAACGCCCTCGACGTCATCGAGAACGTCAAGCGACGCTTCAAGGAGATCGCGAGCAGCCTGCCGGCATCGGTCGAGATCGTCCCGGTCTACGACCGCTCCAGCCTGATCTACGCGGCGATCGACACGCTCAAGCACACGCTGTTCGAGGAGAGCATCGTCGTCGCGCTGGTCTGCATCGTGTTCCTGCTGCACGTCCGCAGCGCGCTGGTCGCGATCCTGATGCTGCCGGTCGGCGTGCTGATGGCGTTCGGCGCCATGAAGCTGCTCGGCCTCGGCTCGAACATCATGAGCCTAGGGGGCATCGCGATCGCGATCGGCGCCATGGTCGATGCAGCGATCGTCATGATCGAGAACGCGCACAAGCATCTCGAACGCGCCAAGCCCGATCAGTCGCGCGTGCAAATCCTGATCGATGCCGCCTCGGAAGTCGGTCCTGCGCTGTTCTTCAGCCTGCTGATCATCACCGTGTCGTTCATGCCGATCTTCACGCTGGAATCGCAGGAGGGGCGGCTGTTCAGTCCGCTCGCCTTCACCAAGACGTTCTCGATGGCCGCTGCGGCCCTCTTGTCCGTCACGCTGGTGCCGGCGCTGATGGTGATCTTCGTCCGCGGCCGGATCGTGCCGGAGGGCAGGAATGTCATCAATCGCTTCCTGATCTGGATCTACCGGCCCGTCATCAAGGGCGTGCTTCGCGCCAAGACGCTGGTGATCCTCGCCGCCGTCGCAGTGCTCGCGGTCACCGCTTGGCCGGCAGGCCGGCTCGGCACCGAATTCATGCCGACGCTGAACGAGGGCACGCTGCTCTACATGCCGACCACGCTGCCCGGCATCTCCGTCACCAAGGCGGCCGAGCTGATGCAGACCCAGGACCGCATCATCAAGTCGTTCCCGGAGGTCGCCTCGGTCTACGGCAAGGCGGGACGGGCGGCGACCGCGACCGACCCGGCGCCGACCGAGATGTTCGAGACGGTGGTCAATCTGAAGCCGAACGAGGCTTGGCGCCCCGGCGTCACCGTCGACAGCCTGATCGCTGAGATGGACAAGGCGCTGCAATTCCCCGGTGTTTCCAACGCCTGGACCATGCCGATCAAGGCGCGCATCGACATGCTGTCCACCGGCATCCGCACGCCTGTCGGCGTCAAGGTCATGGGCACCGATCTCGTCGAGATCGACCGGCTTGCACGGCAGGTCGAGCGCGTGATCAAGACCGTCCCGGGCACGTCCTCGGCCTATGCCGAGCGCGGCATCGGCGGTTATTATCTCGAGATCGTGCCGGACCGCGAAGCGCTCGCGCGCTATGGCATCCTTATCCAGGACGTTCAGGACACCATCGCTGCTGCGCTCGGCGGCCAGACGGTGACGACGACCGTGGAGGGCCGGCAGCGCTTCACGGTGAACATGCGCTATCCGCGCGACCTCCGCGACAATCCCAAGGCGATCGCCAGCGAAATCCTGGTGCCGATGCCGGCGGGCGGCGCCGTGCCGCTCGGCGAAGTCGCCAAGGTCGAGCCAGCGCGTGGGCCGACCTCGATCCGGACCGAGAACGGCCAGCTCGCGACCTACATCTATGTCGACATCCGCGATCGCGACATCGGCAGCTACGTCGCGGACGCGCAACGCGCGGTGACGGAGAGCATCCAGTTTCCCGCCGGCACCTATGTGGTCTGGAGCGGACAGTACGAATATCTGCAGCGCGCCGCCGCGCGCCTGAAGATCGTGGTGCCCGTGACGCTCACGATCATCTTCCTGCTGCTGTACCTGAATTTCAAGGCGTTGACCGAGACCCTGATCGTGATGCTGTCGCTGCCGTTCGCGCTGGTCGGCGGCATCTGGATGATGTGGTGGTTCGGCTTCAACCTGTCGGTCGCGGTCGCCGTCGGCTTCATCGCGCTCGCGGGCGTTGCCGCCGAGACCGGCGTCGTGATGCTGATCTACCTCGACCACGCGCTGGCCGAGATGAAGGCAAGGTGCGGCACCGAGGGCAGGGTCTTCATCCGTGCCGATCTTCACGACGCCATCATGGTCGGCGCGGTCGAGCGCGTTCGGCCCAAGATGATGACCGTGGTCGCCATCATGGCCGGCCTGCTGCCGATCATGTGGAGCACCGGAACGGGATCGGAGATCATGCAGCGCATCGCGCTGCCGATGATCGGCGGCATGATCTCGTCGACCCTGCTGACGCTGATCGTGATCCCCGCGATCTTCGGCCTGGTGAAGGGGCGGGGACTGCCTGATGGCGAGCAGCCGGCGCTGGCCGATAACCACGCCGTTGAAGCGGTCAGCGCCGTGCAGGCGTCGCAAGCGGCGGAGTAAGATCAGCGTCGCAGGGTACTACGGCTGCGGCGGAAAGCGCTCGAACGCCGGCAATTCATGCGCGTGCTCCATCCAGCGCAGGCGCTCGGCGACCTGGATCTGCATCGTGGGCGGCACGGCCTCGGGATCGTCGTAAGTCGCGCTCTGGATGTCGATCACGCCCGGCATCAGGCTGGCATTGACGTAAAACAGGCCGGTGCCGCAATCGCCGCAGAAGTGCCGCCGGCCGTGTTCCGACGAGCTGTAGATCCTGGGCTCGCCCTTGGTCAGTTTGACGGCGCCATCCGCATACATCGTCCAGCCAACGACAGGTGCGCCGGCATGGAGGCGGCAATCGCGGCAATGGCACAGCGCATGCACGATCGCCTCGCCCTCGACCTCATAACGGATCGCGCCGCAGTGACAGCCGCCGGTGATGGTGCTCATGCGTCTCTCCCGACCGGATATTGCTTTGCCGATCGATAGCGTCCGCGATTTGCGGCATCAACGATGCAATCGGTTTGCGCTTGCGTCCTACTGTCGCGTGACAGCTGCTGCCATCGACCCGTCTATCGCGCTTCCACCACTTCACCGTCCTCCTTGACGAAGCGGCCGACGGGATTGTCCAGCAGGTCGATGACGGCTTCCGATGGGCGGCACAACCGCGTGCCCTTTGAGGTCACGACGATCGGACGGTTGATGAGAATGGGATGTGCGAGCATCTGGTCGATCAGCTCGTCGTCGGACCATTTGGGATCTTCGAGGCCGAGCTCCTTGTACGGCGTTCCCTTCTCGCGCAGCAGCGCGCGCACGGAAACGCCCATTGTCTCGATCAGCTCCTTGAGCGTCTCGCGCGAGGGCGGCGTCTTCAGATATTCGATCACGACGGGTTCGGTGCCGCTCTGCCGGATCATCGCCAGCGTGTTGCGCGAGGTGCCGCAGGCGGGGTTGTGATAGATCGTGACGCTCATGATCGGTTCTCCGCAACTCACTGGCGCGCTTCCAGGGCCGCCCGGGCTCTGCCAGCGCCTCCCTCATACCAGCCCCGGGTCGCCTTGACGATGCGGACAACCGACAGCATCACGGGGACCTCGACCAGCACGCCGACCACGGTTGCCAGCGCGGCGCCGGAGTCGAGGCCGAACAGGCTGATCGCCGCGGCAACCGCCAGCTCGAAGAAGTTGCTCGCGCCGATGAGGGCGGCCGGAGCAGCGACGCACCAGGCGACGCCAAACCGTCGGCTCAGCCAGTACGCCAGGCCCGCATTGAGATAGACCTGGACAAGGATCGGCACGGCGAGGATGGCAATGACGAGCGGCTGCCTGACGATCTGCTCGCCCTGGAAGCCGAACAGCAGCACCAATGTCGCGAGCAGCGCCACCAGCGACAGAGGCTGCAGCAGCCGCATGACGCGGTCGAAACCGGCCACGCCATTCCGCAGCAGCGCCTTGCGCCACAGCTGTGCGACGATCACGGGAACCACGATGTAGAGCAGGACGGAGAGCAGCAGCGTGCCCCAGGGGACACTGATCGAGGCGACTCCCAGCAGCAGTCCCACCAGCGGAGCGAACAGGAACACCATGATCAAATCGTTCAGGGCGACCTGGCTCAGCGTGTAGTGAGGCTCGCCCTCGCACAGGTTCGACCACACGAACACCATCGCAGTGCAGGGCGCGGCCGCCAGCAGAATCAAGCCGGCGATGTAGGACGAGATCTGCCCGGCCGGCAGCAGCGGCGCGAAGAGATGGCCGATGAAGAAGGAACCGAGCAGCGCCATCGAGAACGGCTTCACGGCCCAGTTGATGAAGAGGGTGACGCCGACGCCGCGCCAGTGCTCCCGGACCCGACCGAGCGAACCGAAGTCGATCTTCAACAACATGGGTACGATCATGAGCCAGATCAGCAGGGCGACCGGTAGGTTGACCTTGGCGACCTCGGCGGCCGCGACCGTGCCGAAGAATCCGGGCATGACGTGCCCCAGCGCCACGCCGACGACGATGCAGAGCGCGACCCACAGAGTGAGGTATCGTTCAAAGATGCCCATCGTCACGCCACCCGCGCTGCCGGGATGGAGCGCGCCGAATGGCCACTGCACTGGAACGACACATTGTAGACCTGGTCAGGCACGGCTTCGCTCCCTCCGTTTCGGCGCGCAGCAGGCTTGCAGCGTCTCGACCACGGGATTGCAGACTTCCGGGCGTCCGCCGCAGCAATCGCGCAGCAGGAACAGCGCGACGTCGCGGAATTCGCCGAGATTGGCGCGGTAGACGATCGAGCGGCTGTGCCGCTCGGAACTGACGAGGCGCGCCCGGCTCAAGATCGCCAGATGCGCAGACAGCGTGTTCTGCGGCACTTCCAGCAGGCGGGCGAGGTCGCCGGCGGCCAAGCCGTCAGGCTCATGCCTGACCAGCGTTTGGAAGGCTTCCAAGCGCGTCGGCTGCGCCAGCGCGGCAAGGGCGAGGACGGCTTCTTCTGATTCCATATATCCAGATTTACGGAAATGTTTCCGGCGGGTCAATCGGAATTCCGAAGCGGCGTGCATTAATTCGAACATTCTAGAAATATGGTTGACGCGCAGGCAGAACAGGCGCAGCGTTACTGCCATGAAGATCGCCGACGCAGCAGCACGATTGGAAGCCCTGGGCAATCAGACCCGGCTCCAGATCTACCGGGCCCTGGTCCGGGCCGGGCACGCGGGCATGCCCGTCGGCCGCCTGCAGGACAAGCTGAAGATCCCGGCGTCGACGCTGTCGCATCACATCAAGACCCTGGTTGCGGTCGGGCTCGTCAGCCAGGTCAGGGAATCGACCACGCTGATCTGCCACGCCAATTTTGACGCGATGCGAGGCCTGGTGGCCTTCTTGGCGGCGGAATGCTGCGCCGACGAAGTCGGATGCAAGGGGGCGCAAACGGCGGCGTGATTCTTTTACGAATTTGTTCGATGATTCTAGAAATATGGGAGAAGTCGGAGTGAGCACCAAGATCAGCGCCAAGACGGTCGCCATCATCGGAGCCGGGCCGGTGGGCCTTGCTGCCGCCGCACATGTGCTCGAACGCGGCATGTCTCCCATCGTGCTCGAGGCCGGCCCTGAGGCCGCGCACGCGGTCCGACAGTGGCAGCATGTCCAGCTGTTCTCGCCGTGGGAGTATAATATCGACAAGGCGTCGGCGCGCCTGCTCGCGCCGACGGGGTGGAATTCGCCGGACCCTCAATCCTATCCGACGGGCAGCGAGCTGATCGACCGATATCTGATGCCGCTCGCCACGCGCACGAAGCTGCGCGAGGCGATCCGGACTTCGAGCCGCGTCACGGCGATCAGCCGCGCCGGCTTCGACAAGGCGAAGACGAAGGGGAGGGAGCACGCGCCGTTCGAGATCCGTTATCAGAACGGCAGGGGTCCCGAGGTGCTGCGTGCTGATGCCGTGATCGACGCGTCAGGCAATTGGTTCTCTCCCAATCCCGCCGGCAGCAACGGTTTGCCTGCGATTGGCGAGCGCGAGCGGGCCGACTGCATCTCCTATGGCATGCCGGATGTGCGGGGCACGGGTCGCGCCAGATATGCCGGCAAGACCGTTGCCGTGCTCGGTGCCGGCCATTCGGCGGTCGGTACGCTGATCGATCTCGCGCAGCTCGCGGGCGAGGTACCGGGCACGCAAGCGATCTGGTTGTTGCGCGGTGCCGATCCCGCCAAGGCCTTCGGCGGCGGCCGCAATGACAAGCTGGCCGCGCGCGGCGAACTGGGCTCGGCCTTTGCCGCACTCGTCGCCGCCGGCAAGATCAAGGTGGAGAGCGAATTTGGAGTCACGCATCTCGGGGAGGCCGAAGGTCGCCTGAAGATTTCGGCTGGCAGCGGCTGCGGTGCGCGAAGTGTGGTGGCCGATCAACTCGTCGTCTCCACCGGCTTCCGTCCCGATCTATCGTTCCTGTCCGAATTGCGGCTGCGGCTCGATCCGGCCATCGAGGCGCCTGTGGCGCTCGCGCCGCTGATCGATCCCAACGAGCACAGCTGCGGCACGGTCCGTCCCCACGGCGCGCGCGAGCTCGCGCACGACGAGCCGGGCTTCTATCTTGCCGGCATGAAGTCATACGGCCGTGCGCCGACCTTCCTGATGATGACCGGATACGAGCAGGTCCGCTCGATCGCGGCCGACATCTCAGGTGACAAGAAGGCCGCTGCTCGGGTCGAGCTCGTGCTGCCGGAGACCGGCGTCTGCACGCGGGGTGGGGTCGAGACGGCCGATGCGGGATGCTGCGGCGGCCCGGCGAAGCAGGATCTCTCGGCTTGCTGCGCGGCGGATGAATCGGCCAAGAAGGCAGGCCGCGCCGGGTGTGGCTGCTCATGACGCGATCAGACGGGAGGAGAGCATTCGGAGCTTGAGCGGGGCGCCGCTGATTGCGGTGATGTGTCTCGGCCAGCTCGGCAATCTGCTGCCGCATGTGACGCTGTCCGCGAACCTGGCGCAGCATCTGATGCCGGCGTGGGGGCTGTCTGCTGCCGAAGGCGGGCTGATGGCGAGCGGCTACGCGTTCGGATACATGCTGGCTGTTCCGGTCCTGACGACGCTGACCGATCGCATCGATGCGCGGATCGTGCTGCTGTGCGGCTCCATCGTCAGCGGCCTCGCGACCCTGGCGTTCGGCGTCTTCGCCGACGGGTTCTGGTCGGGCACCATCATCTGGTCGCTCGCGGGGTTGGGCTTTGCCGGCGCCTACATGCCGGGGCTGAAGGCGCTGACCGACCGATTGCCTGCCGGCGACACGTCGCGGGCGGTGACGCTGTACACGTCGAGTTTCTCGGTGGGCGTCGGCCTGTCGTTCCTGGTTGCGCAAGTCCTCGCCGATCGCTGGGGCTGGCGGACCGCGTTCTACGTTACCGGCGTCGGCCCGATCGCGATGGTGGCCGCGTGCCTGCTGATCGAGCAACGGCGGCCGGCGCCGAAGGCCGGACGGCTGCTGAATTTCGCACCCGTCTTCACCAATCGCGAGGCGCTCGGCTACATCCTCGGTTACGGGGCCCACTGCTTCGAGCTCTACGGCATCCGCACCTGGCTGGTCGGGTTCTGGACCTTCGTCGTTGCGCATCAAGGCGGGCCGTCCTGGATGACGCCCGTGCTGATGAGCTTCTGCTTCGCGGTGATCTCGATGCCCGCCAGCATCCTCGGCAACGAGGCCGCCCTGAAATTCGGACGCCACCGCGCGATCACGGTCGTGATGATCGCGTCGGCCTGCGTTGCGCTGGTGATCGGACTCAACGCCACGGCTCCGGCATGGGTGCTCGCGCTGCTGCTGATGCTCTACGGCCTGACGGTGCCGGCGGATTCAGGCGCGCTCACCGCGGGCATGTCGGCTGCGGCTGTCTCCGAGCATCGCGGCGCGACACTGGCCCTGCACTCGACGGTCGGCTTTGGCTTGTCGGCGCTCGGCGCCTGGGGCACCGGCGTGGCGCTCGACATCGCCGGCGGACCGCAGAGCGCAAGCGGCTGGCTGCTGGTGTTCATCGTGCTCGCGGCCGGAATCGCACTGGGGCCGCTGGCGCTATTGTGGGCGCGGCGGGATCATGCGGGCAAGCGTTCATCGTGAGCCCGGCCGCTGCGGGGATCGCTAGTCATCACGCACTGGGTAGAGCTCGCGCGGATTGTCGGATGCGTTTGAACTATCGGCCTCGTACCGACGACCAAGATCCGTGCGTGAATGGGCTGAACTGCGCGGTTTGAGAACGCCGTCGAACAGCCGATTGGGTAAAATCATGTTCGACACCCTGGTGAATTCCCTGGTCGTTCTCTCCGTCGGCTTTCCCGCCGTGCCATGGCTTTTTGGTGCGCGATGGGGAAGGAGGGGCGTTTGGTTCAGTACAGGAATTTCCGTTGTCACCCTGCTAGGTGTTTTTCCCATCGTGTTTGAGTTGGGGTGCGGCGCCTGTGGCCAGGGCGCAATTGCCATCTTCCTGCTGGTGCCGATCTGGATTGCGTCGGCAATGTTCACGGTCGCTTCCGCGGCGGTCGCCCACTTCAAATTCGCGCACTGATTTCCGCAGCCGCTTGGGTTAACGAGGCGCCGACCTCCGGCTTGCGGATCACCGGGCCTCGGCATGGTCAGACTTGATCGACGGTGCGCGCAGCTGACATGCGGCTACGAGCTTGTTGCGATGCACAGCGCATCGGTATAGAAAAGATGATGGCGGTAAGATCGTGCGTAACGTCAACTGCGCAACGCCCACGGGTACCTGATCTCATGACCAAAGCGCGCGCCGTGCCCATGCCCAGCAACAGCGCGCTCACGCCGCTTTACGGGGGCGCGGACCTTCTGGACGCGTTTGCAATTCACCTGCCGGCGGGCGCCAGCGACGATGTCGAGGTGCTGGCACGCGCCGCGCTCGAGCGACAGGCGTGGTGGATTCGTGCACTCACGCGCCTCCGCGATGTGGTGATGTCGACGGTCGGCGTCAAATCCTCGCGCGCCGTCGGTCTCGCCGGCGCGGCGCATGGGCCGGTGATCGGCTTCTTCCCGGTGCTGTCAAAGAGCGCGACGGAATTGATCCTGGGCGCGGACGACCGGCATCTCGACTTCCGCCTCACGATCCAGCTTCGTGCCGACGCAGCAAATCGGCGCGAGCTGGTCGCGGGCACAGTGGTGCATTGCCATAACCGGCTCGGGCGCATCTATCTGGCGACGATAGCACCGTTTCATCGCGTGATCGTGCCGGCCAGTCTGGAGCAGGCGGCAAAAGCCGTGAAGATCTAGGCCGGCCACGCTGTAGGGGCAATCGCATCTGGGCAAGACGTGACGAGGCGCGCGTGCTCACGATGACAAGGCAACGCATAGGTGCCTGAGGCGATGGGGTTTTCGTCGCGTTGGATTACAGTGCAAAGCGCTGAAATCAAATCAAAACAGCCAGCCGAGACCCCCTGAACGACGGGGATCCGGAAAATACATTGTTCTCACCAATTTTTGGTTGCAATCTACCTTCGGATCAAGCCTCGCAGGCTCGCGCCCTGCCAGTCTGATCATTGATTGCGATGGTGCTCGCCTCTTCGCTCTGATGTGGGGTCGGGCCAATTTCGAGCGCTAGCATTGGTGCAGTTCAGCCCGCCAGTTTAGTTTTGGCCATGTGTCATGCCTCCGCTATACCCGCCGAGTTAAGTGCGCTCTTGGTGTCTCCCAGGGCCTACGCCACCCAGAATGCATTGATGGCTGGCTTTCGCTGGTTGCGATCGAATAAGCCGCTTGGCTGGCTCGAGATGGACGGCTTCGACCCGTTTTGGGCGGTCACTCGATATGCCGATATCGTCGAGGTCAGCCGCCGCCACGATCTCTTCCGCAATGGCGATCGGGCCAGCACACTCGTGCCCAAGGCCGCCGACCGGCTGGCGCGCAGCCTGACCGGCGGCAGTCCGCATCTCATGCGGACACTTTTGCAAATGGACGCCCCGGACCATTCACAATATCGCCAAGTCACGCAACGATGGTTCGCGCGGCAAAGCGTTGCGATGCTTGAAGATCGCGTTCGAGCGATCGCGCGTGACCTCGTCGACGACACGATCAAGCGGGGCGAGACCTGCGAATTCGTGCACGACGTTGCCCAGCTCTACCCGTTGCGAGTCACGATGACGATGCTCGGGCTACCGGCGGAGGACGAGGCGCATCTGCTCGCTCTCATCCAGGGACTATTCCGTAGTCAGGACGACCCACCGGCGCGCGCGCGCTGGGCCAGCCGTGATCCGGCACGGCACGCCAGGCGTTTGAGAGACGCGGTTGCCGACTTCGACAGCTATTTTGCGCCGCTGATCGAACAGGCACGTCGATCCCCGCGCGATGGCCTCATCAGCGTGATCGCAAACGCCACGGTAGACGGCGAGCCGATCGATCGGTTTGAAGCCGTCAGCTATCTGATGGTGCTCCTGACGGCCGGTCATCACCCCGTTGGCTCCGCCATATCGGGCGCAATCTGGGCAATGTGCGAAAATCCCGGCGAATTCCGCAAAGTCAAATCCGACCTCCGTCTCGTGCCTGATCTGGTCGAGGAAGCGGTGCGCTGGACCGCGCCAGTGCAGCATGTCATGCGGACCGCGAGGGAGAATGTCGTGTTGGACGGGCGCCAAATCGCCGCCGGCGACTGGTTGATGTTGTGCTATCTCTCGGGAAACCGGGACGAGCTGGCCTTCGACTCGCCGGACCATTTCCGTATCGGCCATGACCGCGGCCGCAACGTTGCCTTTGGTCATGGTGCGCATATTTGCCTTGGTCAACATCTGGCAAGGCTGGAAATGCAGGTCTTTTTCGAGGAATTGCTGCGCCGGCTGACGTTCATCGAGCTTTCGGGTACGCCGCGCCGGCTGGCGTCGATTTTTATAGGCGGCCCTCGGACTCTGCCTGTCAGGTTTTCCGTTCTGTGATCTTGGAAGAGTGTTCTTTTACGTGGGCGGCATTTGAGGACAAACCAATGAGTACTCCGGATTTCGCACGCATCGTCGAGGACGCAATCGAGGCTGCCGATCCGCCGGTCGCAAATACAGGCGTTGGCGTCGCGATCCTGCAGAACGGCCGGATGGTCTATGCCGGTGGCTTCGGCTTCCGCAACCGCGCGACCGGGACGCTGGTCAATGAGCACACGCTCTTTCCAATCGGCTCGGCCACCAAGGCGTTCACCAGCACGTTGCTCTCGATCTTCGCGGAGGACAAGGTGTTATCGCTTGACCGGCCGATCTGCCAGTTTGTTCCATCCTTCAAGATGTCGGACCCGCTCGCGTCGGGCGAGGCAACGTTGATCGACCTCCTCTGTCATCGCACCGGGCTCGCCCCGCATGATTGCCTCTGGTACCTCGGTCCTTTCGCGCGGGCGGAGTTGTTCTACCGCCTGCGCGATCTGCCGTTAGCGGTGCCGTTCCGGGCGAAGTTCATCTACAACAACTTGCTGTACATGGTTGCCGGCCATCTCCTCGAGATACTGACCGGCGAGAGCTACGAGGATATCATACGGAGCCGCATCCTCGGTCCTCTCGGAATGACTGAGACGACGCTGTCGTTTGCGGACTATCTGCAAAATTCGAATCGCGTGCTCGGCTATATCGGCGAGGCACCCCTGGCCCTGAAGGACTTCACCAACATTGGTCCCGCGGGCGAGATCAACTCATCGGCACTCGACATGGCGAAGTGGGTCGAGCTGTTGCTGAGAAGGGGGATGACAGGGAACGGCAAGGTCGTGATCGGCGAGGGAGCGCTGGGACTCACCTATCACCCGTTCAGCGATGCCGGCGACGGGACCATGTATGGACTGGGGTGGAACGTCGGGAAGCTGACCATCAAGACACCCAACGGTCCTCGGCAGAAGAGATTGGTGTTCCATACCGGCGATCCCCAGGGCGGTTCGGCATACGTGTCGTTCATGCCGGACGACGGGATGGGGGTGGTCGTCCTCACCAACCAGCACTGCACCAACCAAATGCTGCGCAACAAATGGCCCGATAAGATCGCGACCGCCGTTTACGATCATTTGCTAACCAACTCGCTTTCCAATACCGTCGAGCTTCCCAGCTGCGCTCCGATGGGAGCCCTGAGCTTGTCCGCCGAGCCGCCGTCGCCGGTGGCCAAGGGCGTGGCCATGGCCCTGGCGCCGCCCGCAATCGCGAAATTCACGGGAATGTTCAGCAATCCCGGATATGGCGATCTCGTGGTGAGCCTGAATGGCACCATTCTGTCGATCAGCTATTACGGGTCGAGCTGGCAGCTGGATCAGTTTGGCGACACGACCTTCCTGTTCACAGTGGGGGCGTTCGGGACCTTTTTCCCCGTGCTGGTCGAATATTATAGGGATAACGACGGTGCCATCGCGGGACTTTCCGCCCAGCTTGTCCAGCGACCGCTCCTGATGATGATCCCGTTCGCAAAGCGTTAGGACCTCGGCAGGTTGGGGGTCGAATGCGCGGCGGGACCATGACTATGGCAACAACGCATTTCCCGCGTTATCCTGATCCGTGGCGATCGGATGCAAGGTCCTGCGTATGCTTTGCCGATACTGCAATAGCGACAACAGCGCGACGAATGCATTCTGCGAGACCTGCGGAAAGCCGATGCGCACGGTCTGCATCGCGTGCGGCCACGTCAACGGCCCGATCAGCCGCTTCTGCGGCAAATGCAGCGCGCCGCTCACCATTTCCTCGAGCCGGTCGGCGGAAGAATGGTTGCGCGCGCTGAGCGCGACCGGCGGCGAACGCAAACAGCTCAGCGTCCTCTTCGCCGATATCAGCAACTCGACGTGGCTGATCCAAAACGCCGATCCCGAGGACGCAATGCGTCGGATCCAGCCGGCGATCAACGCCATGCGGCGGGGGGTTGAGCGCTACGACGGCATCGTCAACAAGGTGCAGGGCGATGGCGTGATGGCGTTGTTCGGCGCACCGGTGCCCCGTGAGGACCACGCGGTGCGCGCTTGCGGCGCGGCCCTGGCGCTTCAGGCTGCCCTGGCGGAACTCGGTGATCGCGATCTGAGGATCCGGGTCGGCGTCCACAGCGGCGAGGTGATCCTGCAGGCGGTCGTCAACAGCCTCTATCACACATACGATGTGTCCGGGTCCACCGCGCATGTGGCGGCGCGCATGGAGCAGATGGCCGAGCCGGGCGAAATCCTGATCACCGGCGCCACGGCCGCAGCGGCCCGCAACTACGTCGAAGCGACGCCGCTTGGACTGCGTGTGGTTCGCGGAGTGACCGAACCAATGGAGGTTTTCAGGCTGGAGCGCCTGCATCATGCGCCGGCTAGCGTCATATTTCGCAGTCAGACTGCGCTAACCCCGCTGATCGGTCGCTCCGCTCAGATCGACCTGCTTGAGGCAGAACTCGCCAGCGCAGCCGCCGGCGAGCCGCGGGCTGTCGGCGTCGTCGGAGAAGCCGGCTCGGGGAAGAGCCGGCTTTGCTTCGAATTCGCCGAGCGCTGTCGCGATCGAGGCTATCGGGTTTTCGAAGCTCGTGTGACAGCGCACGGCCACGCGACGCCCTATCAGCCCGTCGTCGAACTGGCTCGCGACTTTCTTGGCATCAAGCCCGGCATGCTGGCCTCCGAGGCGCAGGAGCGGGTGGAAAGCGTCATGTCGGCATACGGGGTGGACGACGAGACGCTGGCACTGTTGCTCGGCTTTCTGGGCCTCGTCGACCCGGATCAGCCGACGGCCCAGACCGATCCCGCGATGCGCAAGAAGCGGCTCGTCGAACTGGTGCGTCTGTTCGTGCGATCGGGACCGCAGCTGCAGCCCGCGCTCATTCTCCTCGAGGACTTGCACTGGATCGACGCCGCGAGCGAGGAATTCATCGACGTGATCGCCGATGCCATCACCGGCACCAAGACCATGCTGCTGCTGAACTTCCGGCATGGCTACAGCGCGCCTTGGATGCAGCGAAGCCATTACCGGCAAATCAACCTCTCCTCGCTGGCCGATACCGAGTCCGAAGGACTATTGCGCCTGCTTCTCGGCTCCGATTCCTCGCTGGCGCTGGTTTCGCGCAATATCGCCCATCGCGCACAGGGCAACCCGTTCTTTCTCGAGGAACTGGTGCGTTGCCTTGTCGACCGCGGCGATTTGGAGGGGGAACGCGGCAATTACCGGCTTGCGGGAGGCATCGAGGCGATTCCCTTGCCGCCCACGATCCGAGCCCTGCTCGCTGCCCGGATCGATCACCTCGACGAACCAGCGCGCCGCGTGTTGCAGTATGCCGCGGTGATCGGCCGCGAAGCGCCGCGCGATATTCTCGAAGCGCTGACGGGGCTGTCGTCTCCGGAGCTCGACGACGCGCTCGACCGGCTGCGCCGCTCGGAGCTGCTGCGCGAACTGGCGCTCGATCCCGGCGTCCATGCCTTCTCGCATCCACTCGTTCAGGAGACCTGCTATGGCGTTCTCCTGCGCGAGCGCCGTCGCGGCATCCATGGCGACGTCGCGCGCATCATGAAGCAGCACTTCACGGACCGGAAGGAGGAGCGGGCCAGCCTGCTGGCCTATCATCTCGAAGAAGCCGGCCAGCCGATGGAAGCGGCGCAGGCCCATATCCGGGCCGCACTATGGATCGGTACGCACGATTCAAGCCAGGCCTTGCGAAGCTGGCGGAAGGTCCATCAATTGCTGGAAGGCCAGCCGTTATCCGAGTCTATCGGTTATCTGCGGCTGACCTGCTGCATCCAGGTCCTGACCTTCGGCTGGCGCGAAGGTATTTCGGCCGAGGAGGCGCGGCGTTGGTTCGAGGAAGCACGGCAACTGGCGCTCGTCTCGGGCAATGCGCGGGCCCATGCCTGGATTCATGCCGCATATGGCCGGAACCTCGCGGTGAGCGGATCGGCGGACGACTACGTCGCGCGGACGCGCGAGGCGCTCGCGCTGACGAGTGGGCAGGACCGTAGCGGCGAGGCGATGCTGACCGCCGTGCTGTCACAAGCAACGCGGTTGTCGGGACGGCTCGACGAGGCGCTGCAGGCTATCATCGACGCGACCGGACGCGCTGACGCCATCAGCGAATTCGACCGTCAGCTCTTCAACTTCGACGTCGCGCGCTGGCTGACCGTAATGCGCGGGCAGGTCCTGGTCCAGCTCGGGCGCTTCGACGAGGCAAGGCCCTGGCTCGACCGTATGCTGCAGATCGAAGCCGATTCCAACGACATCACGCTCCATCTCGTCAACGTTGCCTTTGTCGACATGGCTTGGGCGCTTGAGGATAAGGCGCTCGCCGATCTTCACGCCGCGCGTGCCATGGCGATGGCCACCGAAACCGGCAGCCCCTATATCCTCGTGAATGCGCTCGCCTGTCTCGGCCTGGCGCATCTGGTCGGCGGCCGGTTTGCCCAGGCGGTGGAAAGCCTCGACAAGGCGCTGTCGGTTGCGCGAGTGCGCAAGGCCGGGCTTGAATCGGAGGCGCGGATTCTGGCCGATCTTGCCAATGCACACCGGCTGAACAATGAGCTGGAGGCGGCTCAACTCGCGGCAGCAGAGGCAATCGAGGTGGCGACGGCACGGACGGCGCGCGTTGCCGAATGTCTCGCCCGTCTCGTCCGGACGGATGTACAGCGACAGGCGGGCCGGGTCGAGCTTGCGCTCTCGGATTTAGCGCGCGCCCGAAGCCTGATGCAGGAAACCGGCGCGAAGCTATACGCGCCTTTGATGGATGAGGTTGCGGCAAGGTTCGATGAAGGTCCGACGTCTGCACGCGATGCGGTAAACGGTCAGGGCAGATAATCGCCGTTGCGCCGGCTATGGAGCGGTGTCAATCTTAAGCTGCATTGAGTTTTCTTCAGCCATTTGATCGGAGATTGCGGATGCCTCATCTTCAAACAGCGCTCGGTAAGCTCAACATCGCCTTCTCGAAGGAAAGGATTGCCAAGTTGGTGCCGCACAGGGACGCCTTCAAGGAAGGCCAGCCTCTTGGGCAGAGCGGCGTCGTCATCGACGACAAGATGGCGATCAAGGGCGAATGGAGGAAGTTCCTGGGGCAGATACCGATCGCGCAGCAGGAAGCGATCCGCGCCGTCATTTTCGCCGCGCTTGGGACTGACCCGGCGACGCCCATCACATTTGCCTGGGCACCTGGGTACGATTTCGAGGTCTTGATTTGGCAGGCACCGGACACCCGGACTTCGCGCGGCGGTATCACCATCCTGATCAAGAGTCGCTATCCCTCCGACAGCCATCCGTTGGCGAACGAGCCGCCGTACGGCAGCTGAATCTGCGGGGCTCAAGGCGGTTCGGGTTCGTCACGACGGTGTGCCACCGACGGACCCGCTGCCGTGCGTCCCCAGCCAGCGGAGATAGTTCCCGCAGCGATCGATCACCTCGCTTGGGGAAAGGTCGAACTGCTCGAGCGCATAAGTGTGCCGCGCTTTTGCGGCCTGCTCGCTCTCGAGATGGCGCGCCATCGCGCCTTCAAAACTCGCGCCGCCGTAGGGATAGCCGAAGCGCCGGTAAACGCTGCGTACCGTCGCCACTGGATCTGCGACGAGATCCTCAAATCGGATGTCGGTGATCTGGCCCGCCTTGTCCGCCGGCGCCGCCATGGACCGGTCCATGTTATCCACGAACATGTCCAGAAGAGTGGAGCCGATTTCGGCATAGTCCACTCTTTGCGCGAACAACCGCCGGTAACCTGACACGAGGCTGCACAGGGATGGCACCGCCTCGGAGGGATGGCGGTGCAGCCGCACCACGTTGGCGTCGGGAAAGACGTCGAACAACACTGGCAAGAAATGCAGGTGGGTCGTAGGGGATTTGCTCACCCAGACATCGCCGCGGACATATAGCTGCAAATGCTGTACCTGCAGCCGATAATGCGAGTAGAGCTGGTGGAGGTCTCCCTTGCTCAGCTGCTTTAACCATTCCCAGTATTCAGGTGCCTGATAGAACATTGGCGTCAGCGTGTTATGCCGCATCATCCAGTGACACTCGTCCGGCGCAAGGGCTGCCATCGGATGTATCTTCAGGATCGACGGATCGGCGGCAGTAAACGCCTTCAGCCGTCGCCGCGCGAACGCGATGCGCGGATCGGACGCGGCCGTCTCGGGACGCGGAGGCGGCGACGGGCTCCATAATTCCCACAGCCGAGGCGCGCGCATGTGAGGATCGAGCGCGATCAGATTATGGAGGAGAGTGCTTCCGGTGCGGCCGTATCCGGTGATCAAGAGCGGGCGCCTGACCGGAATGTCGGCGATCTCGGGATGATCAGCGATATCCCGGGATACGCTGAGGTCGGCCAGGATGCGGACGAATAATTCGCGCTGGAGGAGACGCAACTCCCCTTCGGTGTACCGACCGGGTCTCGCCAGCGCCGAGGCGAGGCAGCGCAATCCATCGAGATGGACATCGTCTGGTGGTTTGCTCCAACCGCCGAGCTTTCGCGCGGCGGCGCGCCAGAGGTCGTCGATATCGATGGTGCGAGCCGGCGACATTGGCTGCAAGGCTATGCGCGCCGACAAAGGCTTTCAAGATCCGAACAGGCCGGCATCAGGTCAGCGGCCGCTTGAGTGGTCCGTGGCTTAAACCCAACGATTTCAATGCCCCTGCTACTGTGCATGGGGTTGTTTTTCAGATTTTGGTCTTGAGGGCCGCCGAACAGCCGCGCGTCACCGCCGGCCGCGCGGCGCTTCGGCCTTGGCGGGCGGCTCGGTCTGTGGCGCGCAGGTCGCGGCTTGCAGCGTGGCCTGCGCCTGCTGCATCAGGCCGGGCTCGGGGGCGAGCGCCTTCATCACGATCAGGCCGGTGGTGCTGGGGGAATCGATGATGAGGCGGTCGGCCGCGGTGACCTCTTCGTCCTCGGGCAGATCGTTGTGCTGCGCTTCCGTCATCAAATCGAGCTCGATCACCTTGCGGCCCGCCGAGCGGTCGTTGATGGCGTAATAGGCGATCTCGTTGCGGGTGTAGAACGACACCGAGGTGTAGGCCTGGCTGACGGGCACGGTGAGCTTGATCGGTCCACCCGAAAGGTCGTAGCGGCAGATCGCCAGCGCAAAGGCCGGGTCCATGAACGGCATCGGCGACGTCGAGGGATCGGCGAGGGGAAGCTGGCTGACGGCGTTCAGCTTCGTCATCGGCGTTAGCCTGGAATAGGCGTCCTGCGTCGCGATCCGCGGCAGCGCCAGCACGCTGACGAGATGGACGACGAGGCCCAGCACGATGCCGGCAACGATGGTGAACAGCAGGCGGATCATGAGCAGCCCACCGTCGAGATGGAGGGCATCGGCGCATCGCGTTGGGTACGCGTCGCAACGCCGACCGGGGTGTCGTAGAGGCGCAGCATCAGGGCGTAGCGCTCGATGCCGCCGGTCGGCAGCCAGTTGCCGGCGCGCGAGCGCGAGGCGATGCGGATCTCGAACGAGCCGTCGGACTGCCGCACGATCTCCTGGCTGGTGAAGCCGTAACGCTGGAGCGAATTCGCGACGAGATGGCCTTTGCGGTCGTAGAGCGTCAACGTCCAGAACCGCGCGGGCGGCGTCACGCCGGAGACGATCACGTCGCAGCGGCCGTCGAGCGCCTTCTTCTTGTCGTCGGTGGTGGCGGTGAAGGCGACGCCGTCGCCGGTGCCGATCGGCAGCTCGCCGTTGCGCACGATGGTGGCGCGCGAATAGGGATCGACGTCGGCGGTGCCGGTGCGCGGGCGCGCGGTCCAGGCGCCGATGGTCAGCGCACCGATCTCGGTGCCGCGCGTCGTCGTCATCCAGGTCGCGCCGACGCCGACCACCGTCGCGAGCAGAAGGGCCGTCAATGTGATCAGGATCAGCCGCACGGGTTTCGATCAGTTCTTGCGCGGGGCGGTGGCGTTGGCATTCTCTTCCGCATAGTTCTGCGGGAAGGCGAGCGCGCTCGTCGCCGAGGCCGGCTTGGCCGCCTTGGCGTCGGCATCCGCCGATTTCCTGGCCGTCTTGGCCGCGTCATCCAGCAGCTTCTCGACGCGCACCAGGATGTCGGCGCCGCGCTTGGTCAGCACCGGCGGCGGACCGGGCTTGGTCTCCAGGATCTTCGGCGCTGCGTTGGCCTGCGCGTTGCTCACGTGCTGCGGCGGCAGCTTCTGGCCCATGCCGATGCCTGGGATCTCCCGCACCTCGACGCCCTGATGCGCCGCGAGCATGATGTCGTGCCAGGTCTGCGCCGGCAACGAGCCGCCGGTCATGCGGTTGGTCGGCGAGTAATCGTCGTTGCCGTACCACACCGCGCAGGTGAAATTGCCGGTGTAGCCGACGAACCAGGCGTCGCGATACGCGTTGGTGGTGCCGGTCTTGCCCGCGGTCGGAATGCCGTCGAGCGCGGCACGGCGCGCCGTGCCTTCGCTGACGACGTGGCTCATCATGCCGGCCATGTCGGCGGCAACGGAGGCCGGGATCGCCTGCCGCGGCTTCGGGCCGTCGCGGTCCCAGCGCCAGACGAGGTCGCCGGCGCCGGTGCGCACTTCGAGCACCGAATGCGGCGTCACCGCCTTGCCGCGGTTGGGGAAGGTCGCGTAGGCGACGGCGTGCTCGAGCACGGTGACTTCGTCCGAGCCGATCGGCAGCGACGGCGTGTCGGGCAGCGGCGCCTTGAGGCCGAAGCGGCGCGCGACCTCGACGATCTTGGCGCGGCCGACCTTGGCCGGGTTCTGCGCTTTGGGCTCGTTCCTCCGGCCGATCTCGATCGAGAGCTTCACCGGCACCACGTTGATCGAGCGCGTGATCGCCTGAGTCAGCGTCACCGAGCCGGAATAGGAATGACCATAATTCTGCGGGCACCAATTGCCGATGCAAACCGGGCCGTCGACCACGACCGAGTTCGGCGTGTAACCGTTCAGCAGGGCGGTGGTGTAGACATAGGGCTTGAACGAGGAGCCGGGCTGGCGATAGGCGTCGGTGGCGCGGTTGAACTGGCTGGCGCCGTAGTCGCGGCCGCCGACCATGGCGCGGATGCCGCCGTCGAGATCGGACACCACGGTCGCGGCCTGCGTCGCGTGATAGTCGCGGCCGAACTGGCGCAGCTGGTTCTCGACCGCGTCCTCCGCGGCCTTCTGCACGTTGGTGTCGATGGCGAGCCGGACCACGAAGACGCGCTCGGTGTACGACTTCGGGAAGGTGTCGACCAGCTTGCGCATCTCGTCGAAGGCGTAGTCGAGATAGTAGTTCGGCGAGGCCTCGTCGCGGCGGTCGACCGCGAAGGCCGGATTGCGGCGGGCGCCGAACACCTGGCCCTCGGTCATGAAGCCGGCATCGACGAGGTTGTCGAGCACGACGTTGGCGCGGGCGCGGGCGGCGGGCAGGTTGATGTGGGGGGCGTATTTGGTCGGCGCCTTGAACAGGCCGGCGAGCATCGCGGCTTCCGCCAAGGTCACGTCGCGCGCGGATTTGTTGAAGTAGAAATGCGCCGCGCCGTCGACGCCGAAGGTGCCGCCGCCCATATAGGCGCGATCCAGATACAGCTTGAGGATCTCGTTCTTGGTCAGGCGCCATTCCAGCCAGACCGCGAGGAAGGCCTCGTTGACCTTGCGCTCGATGGTGCGCTCGTTGCTCAGGAACAGGTTCTTGGCGAGTTGCTGGGTGATCGAGGAGCCGCCCTGGCGGACGCCGCCCGCTTGCGCGTTGGTCACGAGCGCGCGCGCGGTGCCGGCGATGTCGATGCCGAAATGCTCGTAGAAGCGGCGGTCTTCGGTCGCCAGCGTCGCCTTGATCAGCACGTCAGGAAAATCTTCCAGCGGGATCGAGTCGTTGTGCTTGATGCCGCGGCTGCCGATCGGGTTGCCGTAGCGGTCGAGGAAGGTCACCGCGAGATCGGACTTCTTCAGCCAGTCCTCGTCCGCGGTCTCGCGGAAGGCGGGAATGGCGAGCGTGAGCATCACGACCAGGCCGCCGAGGCCCAGCGTTGCGGCTTCCGACAGTGGCTCGATGAACACCCAGCGCTTCCAGCGCCCGACATAGAAGCGGTCCATGAAGGTCGAATAGCGCTCGTAGAGCTCGCGGATGCCCTTGGCCGAGGAGAACAGCGAGGAGTCGATGCGCGCATCGAGATCCAGGAAGAAATTCCGGATCTTCTGCTTCCAATGCGGTGGTATGATCTGGCGCACCTAGAACCCTTGAGGCTCGCTTCGAAAGCGTCCAAGCACCCGGCCGGGGCGGCGTCGAGACGTCTTGGGGGAATGTTGCGGCAAACCCAAGGCGCCCGGCCAGCATCCGAGGGACTTGCTGTTCCTTCTAGCCGAGCGGGGGCCATAAACCAATGGTCAGGCTCGCGATTTTGAACAACAGGCCTAATTGACCCCGGGTCATTACGGGCCTCAAAGGCGCGTTGCTTGCACCATGGCGGCCGCACGCCCTAGATGGCATGGCTCGTTGCTCTTTCGAACCTTTGTTGAGGCGCATGACCGCAGCTCCCAAACGACCTTCAGGCCAGGAAGGATTCTTCTGGAAAACCAAGACGTTGGAAGAGATGTCGGCGGGCGAATGGGAAAGCCTGTGCGACGGCTGCGGCCGCTGCTGCCTGAACAAGCTCGAGGACGAAGACACCGGCGAGATCTATTTCACCCATATCGGCTGCAAGCTGCTCGATGGTGCGAGCTGCGCCTGCAAGGACTATCCGAATCGGTCCGACAAGGTTCCGGATTGCGTCCGCCTGACGCCGGCCAATGTCCGCACCCTGAACTGGCTGCCGCCGAGCTGCGGCTACAAGCTCGTCGCCGAGGGCCGTGACCTCTATTGGTGGCATCCGCTGGTCTCCGGTGATCCCAACACGGTGCACGAAGCCGGCGTCTCCGTGCGCGGCCGGGTCGAGGGCAGCGAGGAGGAGATCCCGGACGAGGAGCTCGAAGACCACATCGTGCAATGGCCCGCGCTTCTGCCGAAACGGGCGCGCTTGAAGCGACGTCCGAAGGACTGAGCCGCCGCACGGGCTCCGATCACTTGTTCGGGATGACCCGGGGGCGGGATGCTCCCATGCGCCGGGGTGCCTGCCCGGGACAAACTTTGCTGTCTAGATTGGGCTGCATAGAACGAATCCTTTGCGGCGTTGCGCCGCCCCATGACGTCCGAGCGAGATGAACAAGTTCGACCGGCAGAGCAGTTCTGCCGACATCCAGACTTTGCCCGACGACATCGCCGAGGAGCTGTCCCGGCTTCCGAGCGAGGTCATCAGTGTCGATGACGCGCCGTCCATCACGCCGCCGGCGCCGCTGTCGCAGGACGAGGTCCGCACCATCGTCATCAGCCTGATGCTGACGATGTTCCTGGCGGCGCTCGACCAGACCATCGTGGCGACGGCGTTGCCGACCATCGGGCGCCAGTTCCAGGACGTCTCCAATCTCTCCTGGGTCATCACCGCCTATCTGCTCGCCTCGACCGCGGTCGCGCCGGTGTTCGGCACGCTCAGCGACATCTACGGCCGCCGCGTCATGATCATCATCTCGCTCAGCCTGTTCGTGGCGGGCTCGGTGCTGTGCGCGGTGGCACCGAACATGCCGATGCTGATCCTGGCGCGCGGCCTTCAGGGGCTTGGCGGCGGCGGCATCATGCCTGTCGTGCAGACCGTGATCTCCGACGTCGTCTCGCCGCGCGAGCGCGGCCAGTACCAGGCCTATTTCTCCAGCGTCTGGATGGTCGGCGGCATTTTGGGTCCGGTCATCGGCGGCGTGTTCGCCGAGCATCTGCATTGGTCGATGATCTTCTGGATCAATCTGCCGCTCACCGCCGCGGCGCTTGGGCTGCTGCTGCCGAACATGAAGAAGATCCCGGTGTTCCACCGCAAGCGCAAGGTCGACTGGCTCGGCGGCGTGCTGCTGATGGCGTCTGCGGTCGTCTTCATGCTGGTGCTGACCTGGGGCGGCTCGCGCTATCCCTGGCTGTCGCCGACCGTACTGGCGATGGTGGGCGGCGCCGTCGCGCTCGCGGTGACCTTCGTCTGGCACGCCCGGCGGGCCGACGAGCCGTTCCTGCCGCTGAAGCTGCTGACCGGATCGGTGGCGCCGTTCGCGCTGACGGCCGGCGGCTGCGGGCTCGGCGCGATCACCGGCCTCACGGTGCAGCTGCCGCTTTATTACGAGTCGGTCTACCATCTCACCGCCAGCGAGGCGGGTCTCGCGCTGATTCCGCTGGCGGCGGTCTCGACCTGCGGCGCGGCGATCGCCGGCCGCACCATGGCCCGTGCAAAACACTACAAGCGCGTCGCCATCATCGGCACCTCCTGGGCCGCGCTGTGCGGCCTCGGCCTCACGCTCACCACCTTGCCGCTGTGGAGCCTGCTCACGCTGATGGCGGCGTTCGCGCTTGGGCTCGGCACCACGTTCCCGGTCTGCGTGGTCTCGCTGCAGAACTCGGTCGCGCGCCCGCAGGTCGGCACCATCACCGGCGCGATGAACTTCTTCCGCTCGCTGATGTCCTCGTTCACGGTTGCCGCCTTCGCCGCGATCCTGCTGATCGCGCTCGGCATCGACGTTCCGCTCGCCGGCGAGCATCACGCCGCGGGCAGCGTCGCCATTCCCACCGAGGACATGCGGCACGCCTTCCGCTACGTGTTCGGCGCCGCCACCGCGCTGATGACCATTGCCGCGCTGTGCCTGATCGCGATGGAAGAGCGGCCGCTGGCCGGTCCTTCGGCGAAGCAACCCGTCGAGATGGCGGAGTAGGGCTCAGTCCGCGCGAACCGGGAAGCTGCTCTTGCGTGGCAGCAGGATCGTGAATTCGGTAAACTTGCCCGGCTCCGTCGCGACCTCGATCGTGCCGCCATGTTGCTTCACCACGATGTCGTGGCTCATCGACAGTCCGAGGCCAGTGCCTTCGCCGGCCGGCTTGGTGGTGAAGAACGGATTGAACATCTTCTCCTTCACCTCATCCGGGATGCCCGTGCCGTTGTCGCGGATGCGGATCTCGATGCTGTCGCCGCGGTCGCGGGTCGCGGCGGTCACGACCGGCTCGTAAGCGCCCGCTGCGGTCTCCGCCTTGCGCTTGGCGACCGCATGGAATCCGTTTCCAATCAGGTTCAGCAGCACCCGCGTGATCTCCTGCGGGAATACGTCGGCCGAGCCGGCGGCCGGATCGAGGTCGCGTTCGAGCGTCACGTCGAACTGCGGCTTCTCGGCCCGCGCGCCGTGATAGGCGAGGTTGAGGCTCTCCTCGACCACCGCGTTGATGTCGCTCAGCCGGTGCTCGCCGCCGCCCTCGCGCGAATGCAGCAGCATGTTCTTGACGATGGAATCGGCGCGCCGTCCGTGCTGCACGACCTTGCCGAGATTGTCCTTCAGCAGCCCCGTGAGCTCGTCCACCTCGGCGCGAACGTCGTCGGCGAGGTCGACAGGTGCGAGCACCTCGTTCAGCTCGTCGGTCAATTCGGCGGAGAGCGAGGCGAAATTGTTGACGAAGTTGAGCGGGTTCTTGATCTCGTGCGCGATGCCGGCGGTGAGCTGGCCGAGCGAAGCGAGCTTCTCGGTCTGGACCAGCCGGTCCTGCGCCGCGCGCAAATCGTCGAGCGACCTGGCAAGCTCCCGCGTGCGGCTCGCGACTTCATTGAACAGGCTGACATTCTTGATCGCGATCACCGCTTGGTCGGCGAAGGTCTGCAGCAGGTGCACGTGATGCTCGGCGAACGGGCCCGCTGCGCGTCGCGTCGCGATGATGATGCCGATCGCTCCGCCCTCGCTCATCAAGGGCGCGAACAGCATGCTGCGATAGCCGCGGGCGCGCGCGATGTCGCGCGCCGCCGGCTCAAGCTCGGTGTCGGGCAATTGCGCGGCGGTCCCCTTGGCCACGAGCTGATAGGGCGGGAATCGCGCGAACGGCACAGGGAACGAGGCCTGCAGCACGCGATCGCCGGCCGGATCGGTCGGCGTGAACGCCGCAATGTGCGCGGCGCCGTCGACGTAGCGCAGCACCGCCGTCGAGAAGCCGCCGATCAACCGGTTGGCGTTGGCGGCGATGGCCTCGAACACCGGCTGCACGTCGGACGGCGAGGCCGCCATCACCTTCAGGATGTCGGCGGTGGCGGTCTGGCGCTCCAGCGCCTCCTGTGTCGCGTTGAACAGGCGTGCATTCTCGATCGCGATCACGGCCTGGTCGGCGAAGGTCTGCAAGAGCTGCACGAGGTCGGGAGCGAACGCGCCCGGCTCGGCGCGCGTGACGCTGATCATGCCGACCGGCGTGCCGCGGTTCATCAACGGCATGAACAGTACGCTGCGGAAGCCGCGCAGCCGCGCCAGCTCGCGATTCAGCTCGGGGACGTCAGCGGCCTCGCTGTCGGGAAACTGGATCGTCTCGCCGCCGCGCACCAGCGCAAAGGTCGGAAACTCCGCGATCTTGCGCGGGAACGAGGCCTTCAGCCCTTCGTCCGCCTCCGGGCTGGTCGGCGTGTAGGCCACGAGATGCAGCTCGTCGCCGATGAACTGGAGCACGGTGGCGGAGAAGCCGTCGAGCAGGCGCTTGGAGCTCGACGCAATCGCGGCGAACACCGGGCGGGCATCGGAGGGCGAGGCCGCGATGTTGCGCAGGATCTCGGCGCTGGCGTTCTGGCGGTCGCGCGCAATGGCAAGCTCGCTGCGCAACCGCGCATTCTCGGCCGCAAGCTCCACGGCGACATCATGGGAAGAATTGGTCATTCGCAATCCGCCTTGGTGCCGCGGCAGGCGCGGCACCGGGCCGGATTATCACATCCCCTGCGGCCGGAGCCAGCGCCCGGCTTGCCTCACGTGCCCGGCCGCGACACCTCCGTCTCCTTGCTGGTGATGAATTCCAGCAGCACCGGGATGCCCTCCTGCGTCTTCTGGATGCCGCGCTTGATTGCGGGGATGATGTCCTCCGGCCGCGTCACCCGCTCACCATAGCCGCCGAAAGCGCGCGCCATGGCGGCATAGTCGCCGGAAATGTCGGTCGAGCGATATTTCTCGGTCGAGATCGGCATCACCTTCAACTCGATCGCCATCGAGAAATTGTTGAGCAGGATCGACATGATCGGGATGCGCTCGCGCACTGCGGTCTCGAAATCCATGCCGGTGAAGCCGATCGCCGCATCGCCCCAGACATTGACGCAGAGCTTGTCGGGCCTTGCCAGCTTGGCGCCCATCGCAAGGCCCAGGCCATAGCCGAGCTGCGTCGTCTTGCCCCAGCCGAGATAGGTGAGGGGTTTTGTCGATTTCCAGAACGGCGAGAGCTGGTCGCGCGGGCTGCCGGCATCGTGCGTGATGATGGTGTTGTCGATGTCGACCGTGTGCTGCAAATCCCACAGTACGCGATAGGGGCTGAGCGGCGCATCGTTGCTGGTGAGCTTCGGCATCCATTTCGCCAGCCACTCCTTGTGCGAGGCCGCGATCTCGGCCGCGACGGATGAGGCATCTCGGTCCGCGGTGACGGTCTTGCCGATCTCCTCCAGCAGCGCATCGAGCACCAGGCCGGCGTCGCCGACGAGGCCGATTTTTGCCTCCACATCCTTGTTGAGATGATTGGGATCGAGCGTGGAATGGATGATGGTCTTGCCCTTCGGCATCGCGATGCCGAAATTGGTTTCCGTGAACGAGCAGCCGATGCCGAAGATGACGTCGGCTTCGCCGAGGAATTTCGGCACCGCGCGCGGCACCGCAAGGCCGCCGGAGCCGAGCGAGAGCGGATGCGTTTCGGGGAATGACGATTTGCCGCCTAAGCTGGTGGTGACGGGGATCGCCAGCCGCTCCGCGAGCCGCTTCAACTGCGGCCAGGCCTGCGCGTAATGCACGCCCTGGCCGGCATAGATCACCGCGCGTTTGGCGTTGACGAGCAGTTGCGCGGCTTCCTTCACATGAACGGGATCGGCGCCGTAGCGCGTGCGCGTGTAGTCGAGCGGCTCCGGCACCTCCTCGTTCCACATGTCGGAGGGGATCTCGACGATGACAGGGCCGCCGCGGCCGTTCTTCAGTTTGGTGAAGGCGCGGCGGAAGATGTTGGCGACCTCCGCCGCGAGGATGATCGGCTCCGACGATTTCGCGAACGGCTTCATCGCTTCGCTGGAATTGAAGTTCGGCTCGATATGCGAAAGCCGGCGCTGATAGCCCATCGGCAGCACCAGCACGGGCACGGATTCGCCGAAGCATTGCGCGACGCCGCCCATCGCATTCTCCGCGCCGGGCCCATGCTGCATGCAGAACGCGCCGATGCTGCGTCCCGAGGTCACCCGCGAGATCGCATCCGCCATGTGGATGCCGACGCGCTCCTGCCGCACCATCACCGGGCGGATCTCTGCTTTCGCGGCGTGCTCGATCAGATGGTTGACGGGATAGCCGCAGAGGATCTCGATCCCCTCGCGCCGCATGATTTCCGCAATAGCGGTGCCGAGCTTCATGGCGTCTCTCCCCTTGAGGCTTTGGCCGGTTGATCCGGCCGGTTGGGCAGAGAGGATCAGGAATCGACTGCAGGGTAAAGCGAAGCGCGGCGCGGATGCGGTAGGTCAGCCATGCAGGAGGGGCGTCACCAGGCCAAAGTGGAGCCGAGTGACGACGTTGCAAGCCGGAGATGACGATTGCATGATGAGGCAACCTCGCCGCGGAATCCCGGAAGATGTTGCAGCTCGATCATATCACGGTCATCGCTCCGAGCCTGGCCGAAGGCGTCCTCCATGTTCGAAACTGCCTCGATCTCGATGTCCCATTCGGGCAGCGCCATGCCTATATGGGCACCCACAATCACCTGCTTCAGCTCGGTGACTCCGTCTACCTGGAAATCGTGGCGCTCGATCCCGAGGCCGTTGCGCCGGGCCGCCCGCGCTGGTTCGGCCTGGACGACCAGGACCAGGTCAGGTCCGATTGGGATGAGGGCCGCCGCCTGCGCGGCTGGGTCGCGCGAACCGATGTGATCGACGCGGTCCTCGCGGGCCGAGAAGATATCTTCGGCGCCAAGGTTCCGCTTCCCGCAAATGATCCGTCGTTCGACTTCGCCATTCCGAACGACGGCTCACTCCCGCTCGACGGCGCCGCTCCCTCGATCATCGACAGGCGTGGCAAGCCCCGCTCGATGGCTGCGATCGCGGATCTCGGCGCGCGGCTAACATCCTTCACGCTCGAGCATCCGGAACCCGCCGCGCTGCAGACGCTGTATCGGTCGTTGACGATCGACCGGCCGCCGGACATCGTCAGAGGACCCAAGCTGCGCTACCGCGCCCGGATCGAGACATCAGGCGGACCCCGAGAGCTGACCTGAGGGCCGCCGGCATCCGGCGGCGCTCTGTCCATTCTCCAGCGGCGCGGCCTTCGAAGTTCAGACCAGCGTGTCCACATGCAAGCCCGCGTGGGCGAGCAAGGACTGGATCACGACGTTGTCGCCGGGACCGCCGTCCAGCACGTCGATGCCGCCGCCGCCGATCAGCACGTCGTCACCGAGCCCGCCGAGCAGCGTGTCGTTGCCGGCGCTGCCGATGAGCACGTCGTTGCCGGCGCCGCCGTCGAACACAAGGTGCGGCCCGCCCGGGCCGACGCCAGACGCCGTGATCACGTCGTCGCCGCCGAGACCGTTGATGGTGATGGTGTCGTTGAAGTCGAAATTCTCGATCACGACCTGGCTGGCCAGACCGTCGATCACCAGCGCGCCGTTGCTGTTGAGCGACAGCGTGATGACGTCGTCCCCGCCGGTGCCGTTGATCACGATGTTGTCGACCGCGCCGTCGCCCCCGGGGGTGCCGGGAACGGCGCCGAGGTCGATCTTCACCTGCGTCACGTCGGTGCCGGTCATGTCGCCGACAGTGATCTTGTCGGCGCCGCCGCGGACGTTGAACGCGATCGTCTCGACGCCGCCCGTGTCCATCGTGATATTTGCGACGTCCCGCGTCAGCTCGGCGCGGGAGCCGTTCGCGAAGATGTTGATGGTTTCGGCGATGTTGGCGCCGTTGAACAGCAGGGAGTCACTGCCCGCCTGGCCCTCGACCGTGTCGTTGTCGTCGCCGGGATTCCAGACGAAGGTGTCGTTGCCGGCGCCCATCAGCGCGACGTCATTGCCGTCGCCGCCGTTGATGATGTCGTCGCCCTGACTGCCGCGGATGGTGTCGTTGCCGATGCCGCCGTTGATCGTCAGTTGCAGCGCGCCGGCAGCGAGCCCGCTCGCGTCGATGACGTCGTCGCCGCTGAGGCCATTGAGGGTCAGCTGATCGGTTCCGTCCATTCCGGTCACGTGCGTCGCCGCATGCAGGCCGAACACCGTCACGCCACCGGCGTTGCCGCGCACGCCGAACGTGTCGGCAGCCTGGCTGGCATCGACCGAGACGGTATCGACGGCTCCGTCGGGCGTACCGGTCGAGCCGCCGAGGTCGATGTTCACCTGCGTCAGTTCGGTCCCGCTCAGATCGCCCACCGCGATATGGTCGGCGCCGCCCAGCGTATGGAGATCGGCATGCTCGACCCCGTGCAGATCCATCGTAATGTTGGCGACGTCGCGTGTCAGCAGGGCGCGGTCGCCGTTCGCCACGATGGACATGGTCTCGGCAATGTTGGCGCCAAAGAACCGCAGCGTGTCGACGCCGGCACCGCCCTCGACGGTGTCGCTGCCGTCGCCCGGATTCCACTGAAAGATATCGTTGCCGGCGCCAAGCAGGGCGACGTCGTTGCCCTGGTTGCCGTCGATGAAATCATTGCCGTCGCCGCCGATCAGCGTGTCGCTGCCGGCGCTGCCGAGGATCGTATCGTTGCCGGCGCCGCCGTCGATCGTCAGGTGCACGATTCCGGCGGCCAGCGCGGCGGCCGAGATCGTGTCGTTGCCGCCGAGGCCCTCGATGAGAAGCGCATCGTTCGCGCCTTCCGCATTGGTGATGGCGAGTGCGGCCGGCAGTCCCGTGACCGCAACCGAGGTGCCCGTGCCGGACACTTCGATCGCATTGGCGCCGTTCGTGCCGACGAGCGTCACGGCGTCGGCCGCGCCGTCACCAGTGCCGTTCGACCCGAGATCGATATTGACCTGCTTGACGTCGGTTCCAGCCAGGTTGTTGACGACGATATCGTCGCTGCCGCCGCGGGCGTTGATGGTGACGGTCTCTATGCTGTCGAGGTCCATCGCGATGTTGGCGACGTCGCGCGTAAGCAGCGTGCGTCCGCCATTGGCGGCGGACAGGGCGATGTGCTCGGCGATGTTCGAGCCGTTGAACAGCAGGGTGTCGGTGCCGGCCTGTCCGTCGACCTTGTCGCTGCCGTCGCCGGGATCCCACTGGAAGGTGTCGTTGCCCGCGCCCAGGAGGGCGGTGTCGTTGCCCTGGTTGCCGTCGATGAAATCGTTGCCGTCGCCGCCGAGCAGCAGATCCGCGCCGTTGCCGCCGAGGATCGTGTCGTTGCCGGCCCCGCCGTCGAGCGTCAGCGCGATGAGCGCGGCGAGATTGCCTGAGGCCGAGATCATGTCGTCGCCGCCGCCGGCATGGACCACGAGGTTCTCGGTGGTGCCGATGTCGAGCGAGAAGGGGGCCGGGTCGACCCGGTCGAAGCGCACGCGCGTGCCGTTCGCCGTGATGGCAAAGGTTTCGCTGCCGTTGCCGCCGTTCACCTCGGCGGTATCGATGCCTTCGCCGCCCTCCATCAGGTCGCTGTCGTCGCCGGGATTCCAGATCATGCGGTCGTTACCGGCTTCACCAAACATCTGGTCGTTGCCGTCGCCGCCGACCAGCACATCGTTGCCGGAACCGCCGAACAGCAGGTCGTTGCCGCCCTTGCCGAACAGCGTGTCGTTGCCGGACTGGCCGAACAGCATGTCGCCGCCGGATCCTCCGGTCAGCACATCGTTGCCGGCGCCGCCGAACAGGTTCGCCGCGGGCATCGCGCCGTTGCTCTCGTCGATCGTGATGATGTCGTTGCCGTCCTGGCCGAAGGCCTGGATCAATTTCGTGTTGGCGACCGTCGCGGGGCCGCCCTTGATCGCGACTGCGCCGTGGTTGACGACGATCGTCCCGGCTGCGTTGCGGCCCAACGTGACCGAATTGTTGTGGCCGTTGCCAAGGACGGTAAGAATTCCGGCGGAAAAATTTGCTGTGACAGCCATGTGCACTTCTCGCTCTGCGTGATCGAAATAGGCCGTGCGGCGGTATCGTGACGCTTTTCGCGATGCCGAGGCGAACGGCAAACAATCTCGTCTGTAGGCCGGGATGCCGGTTCCGGCTTGGCTGAAGTCTTCCGATGGGCTCCTGTTTTCCTTGAGAACAGCTTGATTTTTCGGGAAGGGCGCGGTGGAGCGGCAGTTCACGCAGCCGTGTTCGCAGCAACCCAGCCGATGCCGCCCACCATCCGTTGTGTCGCCCGACGGGCAAAACACGCCAGCGCTGGGTCCATATGCCCTGGCAAAAATATTCGTATTTACAGAAGTTCGGTTTTGCCGTACAACGCGCGCCATCCCGCCCGCCACAAGGGGCGTTTCGCGATCGTCACGAGACGCGGGCCGGGATGCGGTGGCCGCGACGGCGTCGGCGCGCGATGGTGGCTAGCAGGGCGGGAAACCGTGAGCAGCGCCAGGCGCGATACGACACGGCGCTGACAGCGTCTTCGAATGGTCTTTGCGGTGAGCGCACGCCAGCCGCGGAGAGCCCAGCGAGGACGTGCGCGGACGGAGAAGTCGTGTGGTCCCGACGCCCGCGGCTCTGGCGTCAAGTCTTAGCGGAGATGCAGCGGCCAACCGGTGCGCGCATCACACATCCGCAAGGCGACGGGGGCAATAGTGCAACGCTCCCCGAGGAGAGCACGAAGGACACCGTGAAAACCATCGCGCAGGGAAGGCCGGGCGACCGGCATCACCTGTCGTCCACCCCGTGCGCGTTCTCTAGCACACGCGGGACTTCGGGTGCCAGCCGGCGCCCGGCCTTCCCTGCGCCCTTGCTTTCGAAGAGGGCGGAAGAGACAGCAAAGCTCGGGCGAGATTCGCCGCGAGGATGAGCAGGTATGTCCATTGCCAAACAGCGGTCTCGTGCCCCGGACGCGCGGCGGCACGAAGTGATGCGGCGCAGAGCCGAGGCCCATATCTCACAGCGCGACCGTCGGAAACATGGGTCCCGGCTCTGCGCAGCAGCGCAAGAGCGCTGCTGCGCGTCCGGGACACGAGAGCGGTGCGATATCGCCAATGACGTCGGTTGGAGAGGCGCCAACGCGCCGCTACGTCGTCTCCTCCAGCGCGCGGCGCAGCCGTCGGATGATCACGCCGCGGGCGCGGTCGTCGGCGGCGACTCCAATCCGGTCGTTGATGTCGAGCATGAGCTCGGACATCTCGTTGTGCCAGTCGAGGCGGGTCACGGCTTCCGGCGCGAGGCGGCGGCGGTGATCGACGTCGAGCACGCGCGGTTCGGGCGCGGCGAGTTCGTAGATGTCGTCCAGCGTCGGCTGATAGACCTTCGCCGCCGGAATGATGCGCTTGGCAACGCGTTCGGCGAGGCCTGCGATGGCGGCTTCCTCGCCGTGGACCAGGAACAGCCCGCGGGCGATCGGCCGGCGCGCCGCGATCCAACCGGCCATGCCGGCACCGTCGGCATGGCCCGAATATTCGTCGATCATGCGGATGCGGGCGGCGACCTTGATCTCCTCGCCCTGGATCCGCACCGCCTTGGCCCCGTTCTGCAGGAAGCGGCCGAGCGTGCCGTTGGCCTGGAAGCCGGCGAGCAGCACGGTCGCGCGCTCGTTCCACAGCCAGCGCTTCAGATGATGGCGGATGCGGCCGGCGTCGCACATGCCGCTTGCGGCGATGATGATGTGGAATCCGGACAGGCGCATGATCGCCTTGCTCTCGTCCGCCGTCTCCGTGAATTTGAGATGCGGCGAGTTGAGCAGCCGCGCGGCATCGACCGATGGGTCGAGGCTCTCGGCATGGCGGCGAAACACTTCGGTGGCGCGGATCGCGAGCGGAGAATCGAGGAAGATCGGTGCGGTCGGAATCTCGCCGTGCTCCATCAGGTCGACGAGATCGACGATCAGCTCCTGGGTGCGCTCGACCGCGAAGGCGGGCAGCAGCAGCGCGCCGCCGGCCGCCGCCGCATCGCGCACCTCGGCCGCGAGGTGCTTGCGGCGAAGGGCAGGCGTCGTCGCCTCGCGCACCCGGTCGCCATAGGTCGATTCCGAGATGACGTAGTCGAGATCGCTTGGCGCTTCGGGATCGGGTTGCAGCAGCTTGGCCTCCGGCCCGACGTCGCCGGAGAGCAGCACGCGCAGCGGACGTGGCGCGCCCTGCTCGGCGATCTCGAGCTCGATCGAGGCCGAGCCGAGCAGATGGCCCGCGTTCCAGTAGCGCGCGCGGACGCCCGGGATCACGTCGGTCCAGCGTTCGTAGTCGACCGCTCGAAACGATTGCAGCGATGCGATCGCATCGGCCTGCGTGTAGATGGGGAAAACTTCCTTGCGGCCTCGCGAGGCGTTGCGCCGGTTGAGCTGGGTGACTTCCGATTCCTGGATGCTGCCGGCGTCGGGCAGCATGTAGGAGCAGAGATCGATCGTGCCGCGCGTCGCCAGGATCGGTCCCTCGAATCCCGCGCGCACGAGTTTCGGCAACAGGCCGCTATGGTCGATATGGGCATGCGTGAGCAGCACGGCATCGATATCGGCGGGGCGAAACGGAAAGGCGCCGTAGTTGAGCTCCTTCAGCGTCTTCTGGCCCTGGAACAGGCCGCAATCGACCAGGAAGCGGCCGCCTGCGGTCTGGAACAGATAGCTCGATCCCGTCACGGTGCGGGCGGCACCGCAAAATCGAACGGTAGTGCTCATGGAATCGTCTCCGCAAGATGTGTCGTCGGCAGTTCGGACCGCAACGCGGTCGCGAGAATCTCGTCGAGCGCGATCGCGTTGGTCGGGTGCGGCACGCTGTCGGTCGAGCGGATCGACCGGATGCCAGCGCTGGAGAATGCGACGGTCATCGCGGGCGGAAACAGCGCGTGCGTGATGACAGCGTCGACGGCGGTCGCGCCCATCGCCGTCAGAGCCTTGGCCGCTTCCATCAGCGTCGTCCCTGAGGAGACGATATCGTCCACCAGCAGCGCCGGCCGTCCCGACAGCAGCCCGGGATCGGCAAAACTGATCGCCACGGAACGATCGCCGTGTCGCGTCTTGTTTGCCGCCGTGTGCTGCAATTGCAGCCGGCGCGCGATGTCGCTGACCCAGGGCTCGGACTCCATGTCGGGTCCGATCACGATGGTCGAGGGGTCGATGCCGCCGCTTGCCAGTGCGGCCGCGATCGCAGGCATGGCGGACAGATTCTCCGCTTCAATGCCTGGAAAGACCAAGCGGATGTCGGAGGTGCGATGCAAATGCGCATCCACGGTGACGATTCGGTCGACGGTCCTTGCGAGCAGATCACCCATGGCACGCTGGCTGATGGCCTCGCCCGCATGAAACGCAGCATCCTGCCGCATGTAGCAGAGATAGGGCGCGACCAGCACCAGCCGCTTCGAACCGCCACGTCGCAAGGCCTCCGCAGCGAACAGCAGGGCGATCAGCTTGTCATTGGGTTGATCGAGCGGGGCATAGAGGAGGGTGGTGTCTGTCGCCGGCGCGACGGTGACGCGCAGCTCGCCGTCCGGAAAGCGATGCACGGCGATCTCCGCGCAGGACAACCCAAGCCGCGCCGCAAGGCGTTTCGCCGCATCGTTGCCGCCGGACAATGTCTGCAGCGCGATCGTGCTCATGGCGCGGTCTTGCCCTGCGGGGGCTCATGACCGTTGACGACGTAACCGCTCTCCTCGGTGGCGGCATCGGTGGCCAGGTCATGCTCGGGGCGGCCGAACGTGTAGACGCGATAGAGCGGCTCGCCCTGCTCGACGCGATCGCCGATCTTCTTGAACAGGCGGATGCCGGCACCCTTGTCGAGCGGCGCGCCGGCGGTGCGGGCGAGGCGGTTCAGACGCAGGCAGTCGATGGCGGACACGGTGCCGTCATGCGCCGCCTTGACGTCGAAGCTGAGCGATCCCAGCTCGCTGCCGCATGTCGACGGGCCCTGGGCGTCGATGATCTTCTGCATCTGCTTCAGCGCCGCGCCGCTGTCGAGCAGCTCGCGCGCCCGCGCATAGCCGGCGCCGCCGCGCAGCTTCGGATCGTATTCCAGCAGATGCGCGGCCAGCCGCAGCGACTTCTCGCGCAGATCGCGAGGCGCATCCGGATCGTTGCCGAGCACGGCCATGACGTCATTGGCCTCGAGCACCGGGCCGATGCCGTTGCCGATCGGCTGGCTGCCATCGGTCATGATCACCTCGACCGAGCGGCCGAAGCGGTCGCCGACGAATTCGAACAGCTTGCGCAGCCGCATCGCCTCGACGCCGCTCGTGACCTTCGCGGTCGGCCCGACCGGAATGTCGATCAACAGATGCGTCGAGCCGGCCGCGATCTTCTTGGACATGATGGAGGCGACCATCTGCTCGCGGGTATCGAGGCTGAGCGGGCGCTCGACGGAGATCAGGACGTCGTCGGCCGGCGACAGGTTCACATGTCCGCCCCAGATCAGGCAGCCATTGCAGGCCGAGACGATCGCCTTCATCTCCTCGACGCCGACATTGACCCGCGCCAGCACCTCCATCGTGTCGGCGGTGCCGGCGGGCGAGGTGATGGCGCGCGAGGAGGTCTTGGGGATCGGCAGGCCATGCGCGGCGACGATCGGCACCACCACCATCGAGGTGCGATTGCCGGGGATGCCTCCGATGCAATGCTTGTCGACGACAACAGGCGTCGGCCACACCAATTGCGTGCCGGCCTGGGCCATCGCGCCGGTGAGGGCGAGCAGCTCGTCGCTGGTGATGAAGCTCGCCGAGCCGATCAGGAAGGCGGCGATCTCCATGTCCGAGTAGCGATAATGGGCGAGGTCGTCGATGATCGCGCCGATCTCGGCCTGGCTCAAGGTTCGGCCGCGGATCTTTGCGCGCACCGCTTCCAGGCTCTCCGGAGGCGAGGCCGGCCTGACGGTGACCTGGGTGCCCACGCCTTGCGCGAAGCGGTGGAACGCGGGTTCAGAGAGGCCGATCTCGTCGGGGGCCACCAGCGTATCGTCGTCGGTGATCAGCAGCGTCGCCAGCAGGACCTTGCCGCCCTGGCGCAGCTCGACGCGGCTGAAGCCGCGGAAGATCTCGGCGCGCAGCGCTTTCGACTGCCGGGAGAGCACGACGACGTTTTCGCGTCCGGTATCGAGCCGGACACGGCGTATCTTCAGTTGGGCGTGCGGAAGGTCTGGATGCATGGACGGGCCGGCAGGAGGAAACTCGGCGTCCATGCTTAGACGTCGCGGTCCTGATGCTGTTGACCCAGATCATGGCCCGCGCGCGGCTACAGCACGGGCGGGCTGCGGCGTGCCGTCACGCAGCCGTGCTGCTGCAGGCGCGTCGGTCCGGAAATGGGAGGAGCCGAATGCGGCGGCGATATCGCCGATATCGGCCCCGGCCAGATCGGGATCGGGGCTACTTCATTGCCGTGCTGATTGCGACGAACTTACTGTTGAGGAGGGTCGTGCCCATGGTGTTCACGGCCGTTATGATTGCCAGCGCGATGCCGGCGGCGATGAGACCGTACTCGATCGCGGTCGCACCGTTTTCATCGGCAAGGAAAGACCTAAGCAAAGGCATTGCCAACTCCTGTTCGTCCGATCCAACGTATGACCGCGTCGTCATCGAATTCGTCAATAGATCGAATAAGTCTTTATGCGCGCCAAAAGAATTAAGACCGGGCGATCGCGCCTCCGCTGATACGACGGCAGTCATTAAATTAAGGTTCCGCCGGCCTGTCCAAATGGATTCAAATCGCGGGGCCCGTGTGGCTGGTCAAGCCTCGGGAGGCGCTTGCACGATACCGGCATCGAGAGAGGGGTGGCGCTTAACGAATTGTTGAGGCTGTTTGCCGGGCCATCGCGGTCATCGGCGCCCGCCAGGCGCGTTCAGGGCCCGCAACATGGCGATACGGGCGAACATCATCCAGCCGCCGCCCGTCTCGGCCGCATTGATCAAGGTCTCGACGGCGGTCTGCCAATGCGCCTCGTGCTGGGCGTCCGCGGGCAGCTGCATGATGTAGTCGGCGGCGTCCTGGAGCGTGAGCAGCGCGCGCTTGCTGCTCACGCGAACGGGATCGTCGAACGCCGTCGACCAGGGCATGTCAGGCCGCCCGATCCGCGAGAGGTGACATCACGGCGTGATCGCGCGCGCGGTGCGGCTAACCGGCCTTCTTCGTTCGCGCCGGCGCGCGCACCGGCTTGTCGGGCTTCTTCGGTGCGGTTGCGGCCTTCGCCGCGGCCTCCTTGCCACCCTTGCCGGCGATCGGCAGCAGCATCTCGCGCTGGCCCTCGACGCGCTTCTTCGGCTTCTTGGCCTTGGTCTCCTTGGCGACCTTCGCCGCGGGCGCGGTATCCTTCTCGTTCGCGATGCTCTTCTTCAGCGCGTCCATCAGGTTGATGACGTTGCTGCCGGTCTTCGGCGCGGCCTTGGCCGCGATCGGCATGCCCGAGCGCTTCTTGTTGATGAGATCGATCAGGGCGGTCTCGTAATGATCCTCGAACAGCTCGGGCTCGAACGCGCCGGACTTCTTCTCGACGATGTGCTTGGCGAGGTCGAGCATGTCCCTGGTGAGCTTCACGTCCTGGATGTCGTCGAAATATTCGCTCTCGCTGCGGACCTCGTAGGGATAGCGCAGCAGCGTGCCCATCAGCCCGCTCTCGAGCGGCTCGAGCGCGATGATGTGCTCGCGGTTGGTCAGCACCACGCGGCCGATCGCGACCTTGTCCATGCTGCGGATGGTCTCGCGGATCACGGCATAGGCGTCGTGGCCGACCTTGCCGTCCGGCACGAGATAATAGGGGCGGATCAGATAGCGGTTGTCGATGTCGGACTTCGGCACGAACTCGTCGATCTCGATCGTGTGCGTGGAGTCCAGCGCGATGTCGTCGAGCTCGTCCTTGGTGACCTCGATATAGGTGTCGGTGTCGACCTTGTAGCCCTTGACGATGTCCTCGGAGGTGACCTCGTCGCCGGTCTCGGCGTCGACCTTGAGGTACTTGATCCGGTGCCCGGTCTTGCGGTTGATCTGGTTGAAGGAGACCTTCTCGGTATCCGAAGTGGCCGGATAGAGCGCGACCGGGCAGGTCACGAGCGACAGACGCAGAAAACCCTTCCAATTGGCGCGGGGGGCCATGGGCTACTCCAAACGCAACGGGGACAGACGACTAGGATACCATCGGGGAACAACGAATCAAAGCAAGGTCGGCTGCTGAATCTTGCAACTGCGTTAACTGGCCGCTGGGCCATGCTGTGCCGCCCGATCCGGCCGCAAAAGCCGGAACATCGTATCCCATCACGCGTTGGCTCTGGACATCGGCTGCGAGGAGGTCGCGGCTATCGGGAGCGACATCCAGAGATTGAGGGCATCATGGCAACCACGCGAGAGCAGCATCAGATCGTCGAAACGGCAACCGAGGCGCGGCAGGGTGAACCTGGGCCGTCCGTTGCCGCCCTGCTCGCCATCTCGACCGGGCTTGCGATCCTGATCCTCGCCGTCATCTGGTTCGTGTTCTTCCGGACCTGACGGCCAAATTCACGGGAAGGGCGGACCTTCCACTTGCCGCAGTCCGCGGCACATCTGCGCCCGTCCTGCTGCCGGCTCATCCGGCCGCAGGGCGGGCGCAGTCGCGTTGGCTGCGAACACGGCGTATATGACCAAAAAGTAACGCGGCAGGTTCCCGGCGTTCATATTCAGTTCACGCCGGAATTGCTCATCTGGCGCAGTGTTGATGCGGCCTATCTCTGGAGAGAAACGTGCGCCTGCTCGTTGTTGAGGACGACCCCGATCTCAATCGCCAGCTCACCAAGGCGCTGACCGACGCTGGCTATGTCGTCGATCGGGCCTTCGACGGGGAGGAGGGGCATTATCTCGGCGACAACGAGCCGTATGATGCCGTCGTGCTCGACATAGGTCTGCCGAAGAAGGACGGCATCTCGGTGCTGGAGGCCTGGCGCCGCAACGGCCGCACCATGCCGGTCCTGATCCTCACCGCACGCGACCGCTGGAGCGACAAGGTGCAGGGCTTCGATGCCGGCGCCGACGACTATGTCGCAAAACCGTTCCATCTGGAGGAAGTGCTGGCGCGCATCCGTGCGCTGCTGCGCCGCTCCACCGGCCATGCCCAGAGCGAGCTCAGCTGCGGCCCCGTGACCCTCGACACCCGCACCGGCCGGGTCAGCGTTTCCGGCAATCCCGTCAAGATGACCTCGCACGAATATCGGCTTCTGGCCTACCTGATGCACCATTCCGGGCGTGTGGTGTCCCGCACCGAGCTGGTCGAGCACCTCTACGACCAGGACTTCGACCGCGACTCCAACACGATCGAAGTGTTCGTCGGCCGCATCCGCAAGAAGCTCGACGTCGACATCATCCAGACCGTCCGCGGCCTCGGCTATCTCCTGACCCCGCCGGCCGCTTGAGGCGTTCCGGGGCTTGACGGGCCGCCCCACAGGGGCCTTGGTCCGATCATGACCTCCGCCGCCCTGCCATCCTGCGCCTCCCGGGATCGTTCCGATGGCCGCTAGCTCACTTGCCAACCGACTGTTCCTGTCGGCGACCGCCTGGCTCGTGGTGATCCTGGCCATCACCGGCGTGGTGCTGTCGTCGGTCTACAAGAACGCCACGGAGCGCGCCTTCGACCGCCGGCTCAACCTCTATCTGCGCACCCTGATCGCGGAGGTCGCGACCCCCGACGAGCCGCCGGACCGCCAGTTCCAGTCGCTGGGCGAGCCCCTGTTCGAGCTGCCGCTGTCGGGCTGGTACTGGCAGATCACGCGGACCGACACCGAGAAGCCGGAAGTGCGGTCCTCGCGCTCGCTCTGGGACAAGAAGCTGCCGAAGCTGGAGGAGCAGGGCACCGAGCTCACCGCCGCCGGCATTCGCCTCGCCTATGTCGACGGGCCCGAGGGGCAGAATTTGCGCATGGTCGAACGTCCCGTCGATCTCGGCGCCGACGGCAAATTTCTCGTCAGCGTCGCCGGCGACGACACCGAGATTTTCGACGAGACGCGCAGCTTCGACTATTATCTCGGCGGCACCTTCACCGCGCTTGGCATCGTGCTGCTGCTGACGACCGTGTTCCAGGTCCGCTTCGGCCTCGCACCGCTCAAGCGCATCTCGGAATCGATTGCCGATATCCGCTCCGGGCGGGCGGAGCGGCTTGAGGGCGAATTCCCGGTCGAGATCGCGCCATTGGCGCGCGAGACCAACGCGCTGATCGATGCCAACCGCGAGATCGTCGAGCGCGCGCGGACCCATGTCGGCAATCTCGCCCACGCCATCAAGACGCCGCTCTCGGTGATCGTCAACGAGGCCGGCGCCCACATTGCCGATCCGTTCGCAGCCAAGGTGATGGAGCAGGCGGACGTGATGCGCGACCAAGTCGCCCATCATCTGGAGCGCGCGCGCATCGCGGCGCGGGTCTCCGTGGTCGCGACCGTGACGGAGGTGGCGCCTGCCATCGAGGCGCTGCGGCGGACCATGGAGAAGATCCATCGTGATCGCGGCATCGTGGTCGAGGCCAAGGCGGATCATTCGGCGAAATTTCGCGGCGAGCGCCAGGATCTGGAGGAGATGGTCGGCAATCTCGTCGACAACGCCTGCAAATGGGCGGCCTCGCGCGTCTTCATCGAGGTCCTCGTGGAGGCGCCGCACCAGGCGGGGGTGGGCCCGCGGCTGCGGATCATCGTCGATGACGACGGCCGCGGGCTGTCGGAGGCCGAGCGCGCCCAGGTCTCCCGGCGCGGCCAGCGGCTCGACGAGTCCAAGCCCGGATCGGGGCTGGGGCTGTCGATCGTGACCGACCTTGCCGCGCTCTACGGCGGCAGCCTCTCGCTCGGTGGCGCGCCGACCGGCGGCCTGCGGGCCGAACTGGTCCTTCCGGGAATATAATCCCTTGTTCCGACGTGGCTTTTCGATCCCGCCCAAGGCCTGCGGACGCCAACCGAGGGGATTCGACCCGACTTCCTAAACGGCTTCTTAAGTGGGCCCTCCTATGATCGCGCCCGGACGCATCCCATGTCCGCCATTTTACCGTGCATTACCCGGGCGCATGAGCCAGACATCGATCGAGCGGCTGAGGGAATATCTCGCGCAGCTCCCGCCGCAGTCGCAGGCGCTGCTGATGCGGGAGTTCGAGCGTGCGCTCGATCGCGGCCAGGACACCGCGGTGGCGACCCTCGTGCTCGAGCAGTTGCGCAAGATCGTCCGCAAGACCGAAGCCGAAGAAGCCCCGCCGCCGCGCACGGATGATCTGTCGCGGCTGCTGTTCCAGGCGCTGGAACCCTTCCTGGTCGAAGCCGGCACCCCGATCCGGGTCGGTCAGATCCGCCGCTCTTCGCTGCAGCCGATCTGGCAATGGCTCGGCCGCGACGGCGCGCCGGACAAGGTCAACGAATTCGAGGCCGCGCTGGCGCGTATGCCCGCCGACAGTGCGGGGCAGGTCGAGGCCTTGGCGCAGAAGCTCCAAGCGGTGGCTGCGGACGCCATTTTCGAGCTGACGGGTCCCGGCGGCGGCGACAAATCGCGCGCGCTGGCCCGGGTCGGCCCGCCCAACGTGATCGAGGACCTCTACTCGATCGGAGCGGTGCTGCAGGTCCGGGAGGCCATCGCCGGCCTGAACGAGAAGCTGCCGCGGACCTTGCGCGCCTTCGGCGATTCCCAGATCGCCTCGGTGACGTCGGCGCTCAACATTCCGGTGCTCCAGACGCCGCAGATGCTGCCCTTCGCGCTGTCGATCGTGGTGCAGCGGATGACCGCGCCGTGGCAGATCATCCGCCTCGCCATCAAGATTGCCGCCTCCGACGACGAGATCCGCGTTGCGGCGACGCCTTACGGCGTCGCGGTCACGATCGCGCTGCACGATCTGTCCTGTGTCGCCGCCACCCTGCGCATGGACATCAAGCGCGGCCATTTCGACAACGTGGCCGGCAACCTCAAGACGTTGCACGATGGCGTGCGGGGCCTGCGCACCGAGCTCGACCTGCGCAACGATTCCGCCTGGGGCAAGCAGCTGACCTCGATCCGGGCCGACATCTCCAACGCGCTGCAATCCGAGATCGACAGCGTTCCCGGTCGCGTCCGCCGCATCCTGCGCCAGCGCCCCGAGAAGGACATTCCACCGGGCGCGCGCATCGACAGCACCGAGGTTGAGGAAACCGTGGCGCTGATCGATTTCGTCGCGACCTGCCGCAATTATGCGAGCGAGCTTGCGATCAACGAGGTGACGCTGCGCACCTATTCCGATCTCCAGCAATACGTCGAACGTTCGACCGAGCAGCTGGTGCAGTCGTTGCGCGCCGCCGACCACAAGGTCCGCACCTACAGGCAGCAGCAGGTCGACGCCGCGATTCGCTTCTGCCAGGTGCTGTTTGGTGACGACTACGCCTCGCTGATGAGTCGGGCCGCGCAGAACGCCGCGACGGGCGAGCGCAAATCGTCGCGCGCAAGCTGATTCAAGCGCATCTTTTCGTGATCACAATTTGTGGTTGACGGTGCCGATGGCGCGCCGTACGGTCCCGTGCAACTCTGGGGAACTTCTATTTGTGGGCGCATGAAACCCGTTATCAGCTCGATCGAAATTGAGAACCGCATCATTGTTGCCAAGTATCAAAGACTGATGGTCGGCGCCAAGGTGGTGCTGATCGAGAAGGCAAGCGGTCGGCAATTGTCCGAGACCATCACCAGGGTTGCATCTCCGGTTCCGGTCGGCGCGCTGCGCATCAGACTGCCGGAGGCCGTCAAGCCGGGAACATACTTCCTGAAGGCCTTCAACGGGCACGGTGAGGACGCCGCGCAAAGTGCGGATTTCGAGATCGGCTAAGCCGTTGGTCTTCCACCGTTTCGAGACCGTGCGCGGTCGCGCCGAATTGACAATTGTCAATTGCCGCATCGTCCGGCCGTGGTGTAAAGCCACCTATGGGCGCGGTTCGTGCGCTGCCGGAAGCTTGCCAGATGACGCTATGGTTCGTGTTCGCGCTGATGACGGTCGCGGCGATTTTCGCCGTGCTTTGGCCGCTTGGCCGCAAGGGACGCGCGCAAGATCAGGGTAGCGAGGTCGCGGTCTACAAGGACCAGCTGGCCGAGGTCGAGCGTGATCTCGCCGCAGGCTTGATTCCGGCCCCGGACGCCGAGGCTGCGCGCGTCGAGATCAGCCGCAGGCTGCTTGCCGCGGCCGCCAGCGAGCCCGCGGTGGCACCGACGTCGAATCTGAAATGGCGCCGCGCCGCGGCCGTAGCGGCGCTCGCCGGCCTGCCGCTCGTTGCGATCGCCGTCTACATGCCGCTCGGCTCGCCCAAGCTCCAGGACTTCCCGCTGGCACAACGCGAGCGCGCGCCGGGCAAGGCGCAGTCGCTCGAGAATCTCGTCGAGCAGGTCCAGCAGCATCTGGAGAAGAATCCCACCGACGGGCGCGGCTGGAACGTGCTTGCGCCGGTGCTGCAGCGGCTCGGCCGTTTCGACGACGCCGTGCGCGCCTATCGCAGCTCGCTCACCTACAATGGCGAGAGCGCGGAGCGCCGGGCCGATCTCGGCGAGGCGCTCTCGGCCGCCGCCGGCGGCGTGGTGACCGCCGAGGCCAAGTCCGAATTCGACCGTGCCCACGCCCTGGACGCCGAGGATCCCAAGGCGAACTACTTCCTGGGCCTTGCCGCCGAGCAGGACGGCCGCAAGGACGATGCTGCCAATATCTGGCGCGCGCTGCTCGCGAAAGCGCCCGCGGATGCGCCGTGGCGTGCCCTGGTGCAGACCTCGCTGGCGCGGGTCGGCGGCGGTGGCACGATGCCCGCGTTGTCCGACGAGACGATTGCCGCTTCCAAGGACATGGCCGAAGGCGATCGCAACGCGATGGTGCGCGGCATGGTCGAGCGCCTCGCCACCCGGTTGAAGCAGAACGGCGACGACGTCGAGAGCTGGCTGCGCCTGGTGCGCGCCTATCTCGTGATGGGCGAGCGGGACAAGGCGATGGGGGCATCAGTCGATGCCCGGCAGGCGGTTGCCAGCGATGCCGAGCGGCTTCGCCAGCTCAACGAAGGCCTCAAGACGCTCGGGCTCGGCGGATGACGATGTCGGGACGAGAGCAGCGGAGAACGGATACGCCATGACGCGCAAGCAGCGACGTATGACCATCATCGGCGGCTCGCTCGCCGTGCTCGCGCTTGCGGCCGCGCTGGTGCTCAACGCCCTTCGCGACTCCATCGTGTTCTTCTCGACGCCAACCATGGTCGCCGAGAAGCACGTCGAGCCGGGCAAGCGGTTTCGTCTCGGCGGGCTGGTGCAGCCCGGCTCGCTGCAGCGCGGGGACAATCTCGCGGTGAGTTTCGAGGTCGCCGACGGCAACGCCAAGCTGCCGGTGGCCTACAAGGGCATCCTGCCCGACCTGTTCCGCGAGGGGCAGGGCGTCGTCGCCGAAGGCGCGCTCGACGCCAATGGCGTGTTCAAGGCCGATACCGTGCTCGCCAAGCACGACGAGACCTACATGCCCAAGGATGTTGCCGATGCCCTGAAGAAGCAGGGGCACTGGAAGGACGATTACGGCGGCAAGCCTTCCGACGGCGGCAAGACGTCTGATGCAGGCAAGCCCGCGGCGACGACCGCGCAAGGCAATCCGCAGGGAGCAGTGCGGTGATCGCAGAATCCGGACATTACGCGCTGGTGCTGGCGCTTGGGCTCGCACTGATCCAATCCGTCGTGCCCCTGATCGGCGCGCGCCTGCACGACGTTGCGCTCATGAACGTGGCGCGCTCCGCGGCGTTGGCGCAACTGCTGTTCGTCGGCGCCTCGTTCACAGCGCTCGTGATGCTGCACGTGAACTCGGATTTCTCCGTTGCCAACGTCTACGAGAATTCCCACTCGATGAAGCCGCTGCTCTACAAGATCACCGGCGTGTGGGGAAACCATGAAGGCTCGATGCTCCTGTGGGTCTCGATCCTGGCCTTGTTCGGCGGGCTGGTTGCCGCCTTCGGCAATAATCTGCCGCTGTCGCTGCGCGCACATGTGCTCGCCGTCCAGGCCTGGGTCGCCAGCGCCTTCTATCTCTTCATCCTCGTGACCTCGAACCCCTTCCTGCGCATCGCGAGCCCGCCGATCGAGGGACGCGATCTCAATCCGGTGCTCCAGGACATCGGGCTCGCCGTTCATCCGCCGATGCTCTATCTCGGCTATGTCGGCTTCTCGATCTCGTTCTCCTTCGCCATCGCGGCGCTGATGGAGGGGCGGATCGACGCGGCCTGGGCGCGCTGGGTCCGGCCGTGGACGCTGGTCGCGTGGATCTTCCTCACGCTCGGCATCGCCATGGGATCGTACTGGGCCTATTACGAGCTCGGCTGGGGCGGCTGGTGGTTCTGGGATCCGGTCGAGAACGCCTCGCTGATGCCGTGGCTCTCCGGCACGGCGCTGCTCCATTCGGCGCTGGTGATGGAGAAGCGCAACGCGCTGAAGGTCTGGACCATCCTGCTCTCGATCCTGACCTTCTCGCTGTCGCTGCTCGGCACCTTCCTGGTGCGTTCGGGCGTCATCACCTCGGTGCACGCCTTCGCCACCGACCCCACCCGCGGCGTATTCATCCTGCTGATCCTCTGCCTGTTCATCGGCGGCAGCCTGTCGCTGTTCGCGGGCCGTGCCAGCTCGTTGAAGCAGGGCGGCCTGTTCGCGCCGATCTCGCGCGAGGGCGCGCTGGTCCTGAACAATCTGCTGCTTACGGTCGCCTGCGCCGTCGTGCTGTTCGGCACGCTCTATCCGCTGGCGATGGAGATGCTCGCCGACTTCAAGATGTCGGTCGGTGCACCCTTCTACAACCTGACCTTCGCGCCGCTGTTCGCGCTGTTGCTGCTTGCCGTGCCGTTCGGGCCGATGCTGGCGTGGAAGCGCGGCGATTTGCTCGGCGTGACGCAGCGTCTGCTGGCTGCAGGCGTTGCCGGGCTCGTCGCCGTCGCCGTCGCCTGGGGCTGGGCAACGGGCGGCAGCACGCTGGCGCCGCTCGCGATCGGGCTTGGCGTCTTCGTCATCGCCGGCGCCATCACCGACATCGTCGAGCGGACCGGCCTCGTGCGGCTGCCGTTCGCAACGGTGCTGCACCGGGCCCGCGGCCTGCCGCGCTCGGCCTGGGGCACGGCGTTTGCGCATGCCGGCCTCGGTGTCGCGCTGATCGGGATCGTCTGCGAGACCACCTGGAACAGCGAACACATCGCGACGATGAAGCAGAACGACGTCGCTCACATCGCCGGCTTCGACGTCAAGCTCGACGGACTGCTGCAGCGTCAGGGCCCGAACTTTCGCGAGATGATCGCGCAGTTCAACGTCAGCCGCGACGGCGCCCCGCTCAGCGTCATGACGCCGTCCAAGCGCAGCTTCACCACCCGCGGCTCCTCGACCACCGAGGCCGCGCTGCTGACGCGCGGCGCCAGCCAGCTCTACATTTCGCTCGGCGACGCCAATGCCGAGGGCGCCATCGCCGTACGCATCTACTACAAGCCGATGGTGCTCATGATCTGGTGGGGGCCGGTGCTGATGGCGTTCGGCGGCGTGCTGTCGCTGTCCGACCGGCGCCTGCGGGTCGGCGCGCCGAAGCCGGCGCGGGCCAAGCAGCGCCTCCAGCCGGCGGAGTGATCCGATGCGCCGGATGATGGCTGCGTTCGCCGTGCTGATGCTGCTGGCTTTGCCTGCGGCCCACGCGGTGCAGCCCGACGAGATCATGTCGGATCCCGCCAAGGAAGCCCGTGCGCGCGAGCTGTCGCGCGAACTGCGCTGCATGGTCTGCCAGAACCAGTCGATCGACGATTCCGATGCGCCGCTGGCGCGCGACCTGCGGCTCCTGGTGCGCGAGCGCATCGGCGCCGGCGACAGCAATTCGCAGGTGCTCGACTTCCTGGTCGCGCGCTACGGCGAGTTCGTGCTGCTGAAGCCGCGCTTCGAGCGTCAGACTCTGGTGCTGTGGCTGCTCGGGCCGCTGCTGCTGATGGCGGGCGGCGCGGCACTGTGGCTGCAAATCCGGCGTCGCGCGCGTGATGGTGCCGATTTACCAGCGCCGCCACTCACGCCCGATGAACAGGCACGGGTCGCGGCCTTGATGTCCGACGAAGCCAAATCTCCCTAGCAACTCACGCGCCCTGGTTACGTAATGCTACGTAGACGGGCGGCCCGCCGCCGCGCGGTTCATGGTATTTTGACCTTTGTCTGGAAGTTTGTCGCGAGCTTTGATTCCAGACTCCGAGTCCCCGATGTTCGCGAACAGCAATCTGACGATCCGCTTCCTGGTCGGCGCCGTCGTCGCTGCATTATTGTTTCTGCTCGGCATTGGCGGCGGCACCGGCTTCATCGCGGTGCTCTATCTCAACAACGAGATCACCGGCCTGTCCGCGGACTTCGCGGCGCTGAGCGGTCCTGCGCGCGATCACGCCATGCAAATCTATCAGCAGGCGCAGACCGCGTTCTCGTTTTTCCTGGCCGCCTGCGGCGTGATCGCAATCGTCGCCTTCGCGATCTGCCTCACCACCTGGTTCGCCGTCCGCAACGGCATCCTGAATCCCCTGGCGGCGATCGTCCATGCGATGCGCGAGGTCGCCGACCAGAAGTTCGAGACATCAGTCCCCGGGCTCGGCCGCACCAACGAGATCGGCCTGCTGGCCGGCGCGCTGGAGGTCTTCAAGACCAACGGCATCGAGCGGCGCCACCTCACCGAACGGCAGCTGCACGAAGCGCAGCACCAGGCCGAGCGATCGAAATTCCTGGACGACCGGATCAAGCGCTTCAACGATCTCGTTGCCAGCGTCGTCGACAGCGTGGCGTCGTCGGCGGTGCATCTGAAGAGCAACGCCGAGACGCTGTCGCGAACGGCCAACGACACCAGCACCAAGGCCAATGCGGTGGCGAGCGCCGCGAGCCAGGCCAGCGCCAGCGTGCAGACGGTGGCAGGCTCTGCCGGGGAGATGACGAATTCGATCGGCACGATCAGCCGCCGCGTCACGGACGCGACCCAGCGCGCCGAAGGTGCGGCGTCGCAGGCGGAGAAGAGCCGTGACACCATCCACACGCTGTCCGATGCCGCCGACAAGATCGGCGAGGTCGTCCAGCTCGTGCAGGCGATCGCGTCGCAGACCAATCTGCTGGCGCTGAACGCCACCATCGAGGCGGCGCGGGCAGGGGAGGCCGGCAAGGGATTTGCGGTGGTCGCCTCCGAGGTAAAGAATCTGGCGCATCAGACCAGCAAGGCGACGGAGGAGATCACCTCCCATGTCGCCAGCATTCAGGGCATCACAGCCGAGACCCGCGGCGCGATCGACGCCATCTCCAAGACGCTGTCTGAGATCTCGTCGATCATGTCCGGCATCGAGATCGACACCGCCCAGCAGCGTAACGCGACCCAGGAGATCACGCGCAGCGCCCAGGACGCCGCGCGCGGGACCCTCGACGTTTCCAACCATATCGTTCAGATCACCTCGACCTCCGCAGAGACCGGCCGAATGGCCGCCGAGGCCAGGGATTCGGCGGTCGATCTGTCGCAGCAGGCCGAGACCCTGAAGCGCGAGGTCGACGAGTTCATCGTCAGCGTCAGGGCGAGCTAAGCACGTAAAAAAGGCGCCTTTCGCGCCATCACGGGAACTTGGTTAAGTTCCTGGGGAATCACAATTTTCGCCTGCGTTGAACTGCCGCATCCGCGTTCCCGTTCATTACAAAAGTTTAACCCCGCCGCCAGCGCACGGTAAGGCGGGAGCCCCCATCTTCAGGTCCGTAAGGTGCCGCCCTCAGGCATCACATGGATTTCAAGGCCCTGGAGATCTCTGCATGACCGACCGTATCGACCTCTCGAACCTTCCGTCCTATCGGCAGCCGCGCCGGTCGGTGTTCTCCGCGCGCAAATTCGCGCTGATGGCCTCGGTCGTCGCCGGTCTCGGCGCGGCGGTCTACGGCTTCAGCCCATCGACGTCGCCGGCCGATCTGTTCTCGAGCCCGGCGCATGCCCAGGTCAACAACGAGGTCCGCAAGGTCGAACGTCCCATCGGCTTTGCCGACATCGTCGAGCGCGTGAAGCCGTCGGTGATCTCGGTGAAGGTCAACATCAAGGAGAAGACCGCGAGCAACGACGATGGCGACGATTCCTCCTCGCCATTCCAGCCGGGCTCGCCGATGGAGCGATTCTTCCGCCGCTTCGGCGGTCCGGACGGTTTCCCCCCGGGCCTCAAGGGGGGTGGCCGTGGTCGCGTGGTGCAGGGCCAGGGCTCCGGCTTCTTCATCTCGGCTGACGGCTTTGCCGTGACCAACAACCACGTGGTCGACGGCGCCGACAAGGTCGAGGTCACCACCGACGACGGCAAGACCTACACCGCCAAGGTGATCGGTACCGACCAGCGCACGGACCTCGCCTTGATCAAGGTCGAGGGCAGCTCGAATTTCCCGTTCGCCAAGCTCGCCGACAGCAAGCCGCGGATCGGCGACTGGGTGCTCGCAGTCGGCAATCCCTTCGGTCTCGGCGGCACCGTGACCGCCGGCATCGTTTCGGCGAGCGGCCGCGACATCGGCAACGGTCCCTATGACGATTTCATCCAGATCGACGCGCCCGTGAACAAGGGCAATTCCGGCGGTCCGGCCTTCGACACCAACGGCGAGGTGATGGGCGTCAACACCGCGATCTACTCGCCGTCCGGCGGCAGCGTCGGCATCGCGTTCTCGATTCCGGCGAGCACCGTGAAGAGCGTGGTCGCCCAGCTCAAGGACAAGGGCTCGGTCAGCCGCGGCTGGATCGGCGTGCAGATTCAGCCCGTCACGTCCGACATCGCCGACAGCCTCGGCATGAAGAAGGCCGAAGGCGCGCTGGTGGCGGAGCCGCAGGCGAACGGTCCGGCCGCGAAGGCCGGCATCGAATCCGGCGACGTGATCACGTCGGTCAACGGCGAGACCGTCAAGGACGCCCGCGAGCTCGCCCGCACAATCGGCGGCATGGCGCCCGGCGCGACAGTGAAGCTCAACGTGCTGCACAAGGGCCAGGACAAGGTCATCAACCTCACCCTCGGCCAGTTGCCGAACACGGTCGAGGCCAAGGCCGACAATGACAATGACAGCGGCAAGGGTGCGAGCAAGGGCACCGATGTGCCCAAGCTCGGCATGACCGTTGCGCCTGCCAATTCCGTGGCCGGCGCGGGCAAGGAAGGCGTCGTGGTCACCGAGGTCGATCCGAAGAGCGCCGCGGCCGAACGCGGCTTCAAGGAAGGCGACGTGATTCTCGAAGTCGGCGGCAAGAGCGTCGCCACCGCCGGTGAAGTCCGCGATGCCATCACCGCGGCGCGGGCCGACAACAAGAACAGCGTCCTGATGCGCGTGAAGAGCGGCGGCCAGTCGCGCTTCGTCGCGGTGCCCCTCGCCAAGGGGTAGGCCTTCAGGAGGTTTTGAGATGAAGGGTGTCGCCGGCATCAGTCGCCCCGCCGTCGGCGCCCTTCGGGGAAGCAGCGTAACGTCAGCTTCCCCTTGCTACCTTCCGGTGGAAAAACGCCCCCCTCCGTCGGAAGGCCTAGGGCGGTGGAGTCCCCCCAGCTTCACCGCCCGCCTTTTTTCCTGATGCCAGAGTCTCCCACTCGGCTTGCATGCGATTGCCGCTCGCGCCATGTTTAGAGAAGGTTGACCTCCTTGACCGCCGCCGAACGCACGATGCGCCTCCTCATCATCGAAGACGACCGCGAATCCGCCGACTACCTCGTGAAGGCGTTTCGCGAAGTCGGACATATTGCCGACCACGCCGCAGACGGCGAGGAGGGCCTCGCCATGGCCGAGAGCGGCGATTATGATGTGCTGGTGGTCGACCGCATGCTGCCCAAGCGCGACGGACTGTCTGTCATCGGCGCGCTGCGCGACAAAGGCAACACCACGCCGGTGCTGATTCTCTCCGCGCTCGGGCAGGTCGACGACCGCATCAAGGGCCTGCGCGCCGGCGGCGACGACTATCTGCCAAAGCCCTATTCCTTCGCCGAGCTGCTAGCCCGGGTCGAGGTGCTGTCGCGCCGCCGCGGCGGGCCCGCCGAGGACACGCTCTACCGCGTCGGCGATCTCGAACTCGACCGGCTTTCGCATCGCGTCGCCCGCGGCAAGGACGAGCTGACGCTGCAGCCGCGCGAATTCCGCCTGCTCGAATATCTCATGAAGCATGCCGGCCAGGTGGTGACGCGGACCATGCTCCTGGAGAACGTCTGGGACTATCATTTCGATCCGCAGACCAACGTGATCGACGTGCACATTTCGCGGCTGCGCTCCAAGATCGACAAGGGATTCGAGCGGCCGCTGCTGCACACGATCCGCGGCGCCGGGTACATGATCCGTGACGGCATTCGGTAAACTCGTCCGCACCACGGCATTCCGGCTGACGCTGGTCTATTTGCTGCTGTTCGCGATGTTCGCGGCCTCGCTGCTGGCTTATTTCGCCTGGAATACGCGGCGGCTGATCACCGAGGAGATCACGCAGACGGTCAATGCCGAGACCTCGGAGATCTCCGAGATCTACGGCCGCCGGGGCCTGCGGGCTCTCGTGCTGGCGATCGAATACCGGGCGCTGCGGCCGGGCGCCAACCTATATCTCGTGACCACGCCGACCGGGCAGGCGATCGCCGGCAATGTCGGCTCCCTGGCGCCCGGCGTGATGGCGACGCGCGGCTGGTCGGAGACCGCCTACCGGCGGATCGAGGACGCCGACGACCGCGACCATCGTGCGCTGGTGCGTGTCACCGAACTCGAGAACGGCTTCCGCCTCCTGATCGGCCGCGACCTTGCCGAGCGGCGGCGGCTGTTCGGTATCGTCGCCAAGGCCGCGCAATGGTCCGTCCTGATCGTCGTGGTGCTCGGCCTCGGCGGCGGCGTCTTCGTGGCGCGCCGCGTGCTCCGGCGCATCGATGCGATGACGGGGACCGCGCAGCGCATCATGACCGGCGATCTCAGCGAGCGCCTGCCGGTCGGGCGCAGCGGCGACGAGCTCGATCGCCTCGCCGAGAACCTCAATGCCATGCTGGAGCGGATCGAGGCGCTGATGGCGGGGCTGAAGGAGGTCTCCGACAACATCGCCCACGATCTCAAGACGCCGCTGACGCGCCTGCGCAACCGGGCCGAGGAGGCGCTCGCGAAATCGGGCTGCGAGGCCGATTACCGGGCGGCGCTGGAGCGCACCATCGAGGAATCCGACGGTCTGATCCGCACCTTCAACGCGCTGCTGATGATCGCGCGCGCCGAGTCCGGACAGGCGCGCGGCAACATGGATGATTTCGACGCGGCCGAGGTCGCGGGTGGCATTCACGAGCTCTATGAGCCGCTCGCCGAGGACGACGGCATGACCTTGAAGGTCAAGGCCGACCCGACGCCTGTTCACGCCAACCGCGAATTGATCAGTCAGGCGCTCGCCAATCTGGTCGAGAACGCGATCAAATACGGCAAGCCGGTCGCGCAGGCGGGCGGAACCGTGGTCAGCATGGAGGCCCGGCCGATCCTGATCGAGGCGAGGCGCGACGGCGACAAGGTGCTGCTCAGCGTCACCGATCGCGGTCCCGGGATACCCGAGGCCGACCGCGCGCATGCCGTCGAACGATTCGTCCGCCTGGAAGCGAGCCGCACGCTGCCGGGCTCCGGCCTCGGTCTCAGCCTCGCCGCGGCGGTCGCGACATTGCATGGCGGCGAGTTGAGATTGGACGACGCCCAGCCCGGCCTCGTCGCCACGCTAGTGCTGCCGGTGCGCCTCGGTGCTGGCGACAGGGTTGCTCCGCCAATACCGGATGTGCCACAGAAGGTGGCATGAACCACTCCGCGCCGGGAAACGCGGACAAGCATGGTGAGAGGCTGGCCGCGCGCTTCGCGGAGGCTCCCCATATTGCCGCTTCCACAACCGACGAACGACGTTTCGAAAGCTGGCTGAGCGAGCTCGAGCCGGCCCAATCGGCCCGTCTCGAAACGCTGCTGGCTCATCCCTTTGCCCGGGACATCCTGGCCGGTATCGCGGAATTCTCGCCTTATCTGTTCGATCTGGTGCGCGCCGATGCCTTGCGCCTGATCCGGCTGCTCGAATGCGATCCGGATGCGCATCTGACGGAACTCATCGCGGACGCCAGGGAGGCGGTGCTCGCGGCGGCGGATGAGGCCGAGGTGATGCGGCTGCTTCGCCGCATGAAAGCGGAGGCCGCGCTGCTGACGGCTCTGTGCGACATCGGCGGGGTCTGGCCGGTGTTGCGGGTGACGGCGGCGCTGACCGATGTCGCGGTGTCTTCGGTGCAGGCGGCGCTCCAATACCTGCTGCGGCAGGAAGCCGCACGTGGCAAGATCGCGCCGCCCAATCCCGAGGCGCCCGAGGAGGGCTGCGGGCTGATCGTGCTCGCCATGGGCAAGATGGGCGCGGGCGAGCTGAACTATTCCAGCGACATCGATCTCATCGTGTTCTTCGATCCCGATGCGACGACGCTGGTCGCGGACATCGAGCCGCAGCCGTTCTTCGTCCGCGTCACGCAAGGCATGGCGCGCATCCTGCAGCAGCGCACCTATGACGGCTATGTGTTCCGCGTCGATCTGCGCCTGCGGCCCGATCCGTCCTCGACGCAGGTGGCGATCTCGCGCGACGCCGCGCTGAACTATTATGAGCGGGAAGGGCGCACCTGGGAGCGCGCCGCCATGATCAAGGCGCGTGCCTGCGCCGGCGATGCCAAAGCGGGCGAGGCGCTGCTGGCCGAGATCGCGCCGTTCGTCTGGCGCAAGCATCTCGACTTCGCCGCACTCGCCGACGTCCACGACATGAAGCGGCAGATGCAGACCTATCGCGGCCAGAGCGAGGTCGCGGTCGAGGGGCACAATGTCAAGGTCGGCCGCGGCGGCATCCGCGAGATCGAGTTCTTCGCACAGACCCAGCAACTGATCGCCGGCGGCCGCCATCCGGAATTGCGGGTGCGGCCGACGCTGAGAGCGCTCGACATTCTCGCGTCGAGCAATTGGATCACCTCTGTTGCGCGCGACGAGCTGACGACGGCCTACGAATTCCTGCGCCGGGTCGAGCATCGCCTCCAGATGATCGCGGACGAGCAGACCCATGCGCTGCCCGAAGACAAGGACGCGGTCGAGCGCTTTGCGCGCTTCTTCGGCTATCGGGATCGCGAAGCCTTTGCGAGCGACCTGCTGCGGCAGCTCAAGATCGTGCAGGGGCACTACGAAAAGCTGTTCGAGGGCGACGATCCGACCGGCACGGCCAAGCTGCCGGCGCTCGACTACAGCGCCGGTCCCGACGATCCGCGCATGCTGCAGCACCTCGCAGCGCTCGGCTTCAAGAAGCCTGCCGCAGTGGCGCAAACCGTGCGCGACTGGGTCACCGGCGACTATCGCGTGTTCCGCAATGACGCCACGCGGAATGCCTTCGTGGAATTCGTGCCGGCGCTGATCGACGGGCTTGCCCATGCCGAGGAGCCGGATCGCGCCGTCGTGGCGTTCGATCAATTCCTGGGCGCGCTGCAGCGCGGCGGTCGGCTGTTCATGCTCCTCGGCCAGAACCGCGAGCTCGTCGCGCTGGTGGCGCTGGTGCTGGGCGCGGCGCCGCGGTTAGGCGAGATGCTGGCGCGGCAGCCGCAGCTGATGGATGGCCTGATCGATCCGCGCTTCTTCGGCGCCATGCCGGACCGGCAGGAATTGTCGGGGCGGCTGGCTGCGACCGTGCAGGATGCCGGCTCCTACGAAGAGTTCCTCGATCGCCTGCGCCTGTTCGGGCAGGAGAGCCTGTTCCTGATCGGCACGCGGATCCTCTCCGGTACCGTCTCGGCGCAGCAGGCGAGCACGGCCTTTGCCGATGTCGCCGAAGGCATCGTCCACACCGTGCATGGACTCGTGGCCGACCGCTTCGCCGCCCAGCACGGCCGTATCAAGGGGCAGGAGACCGCGATCATCGCCATGGGCCGGCTCGGCAGCCGCGAGATGACGGCCTCGTCCGATCTCGACCTGATCCTGCTCTACGATTTCGACGCCGACAATCCTGACTCCGATGGGCCGAAATCGCTGCAGGGCGCGCATTATTTCGCGCGGCTGACCCAGCGCCTGATCAGCGCCTTCACGACGCGCACCAATTACGGCGTGCTCTACGAGATCGACATGCGGCTGCGACCCTCGGGACGCGCCGGCCCGGTGGCCTCGAGCCTCGTCTCATTCGCCGATTATCAGGCCAACGAGGCCTGGACCTGGGAGCATATGGCGCTGACGCGCGCCCGCGTGGTATCGGCTTCGCCGGAATTCCGGGAACGGATCGAGCGCGTCATCCGCGACGTCCTGACCCGCCACCGCGATCCCGTGATCACCGCCAACGACGTCGCCGACATGCGGCGCGCCATTGCCCAGGAGAAGGGCGAGGCCGACTGCTGGGATCTCAAACATGCCGCCGGCGGCATGGTCGACATCGACTTCATCGCGCAATATCTCCAGCTCGTGCACGCGCACGACAAGCCGGAGATCCTCGATGTCAGCACCATGCAGGTGCTCGACAACGCCTGCAGGCTTGGCGTGTTGCCCCAATCGGAGACCGGGATATTGCGTGCCGCCGCGCGGCTCTATCACGACCTGACGCAGATCCTGCGGCTGTGCGTCAGCGACCGCTTCAAGCCCGAAACCGCCGGCAACGATCTGCAGCGCGTGATGGCGCGGGCCGGCGACGCGCCGGATTTCTCGTCGCTGGAGGCGCGCGTGAAGGAGACGCAGAGCGAGGTGCGGCGCGTCTTCAGGGCGCTGCTGGAAGGGGTGTAGCCTGCTTCAGAGAGGCGAGCGCCTCGCGCACGTCGGGCTCCAGGCCCGCGCCGCCGGCGTCGAGATGGGCGAAGATCGCGCGCTTCATCCGGGGATCCCAGAACTTCTTGATGTGCTCGGCGATCCCCGGCACGGCCTTGCCGTGGCCCTGGCTGCGGAAGAACGTGCCGATCTGGTTGGCCATGTAGATCAGGCGGTCAGGCGACATCGGCAACCTCCGTAGCATGGCGAGCCGCGACCCGGCTGCCGTGCGTAAAAATTTCGAATCCGTCCTGCCGGGCGATCGCGACCAGCGTGATGCCGGCGGCTTCCGCGGTGCGTATTGCGAGCGCGGTCGGCGCGGACACCGCGATCATCACTGATGCGCCGATCGCGGCGGCCTTCTGCACCATCTCGACCGAGACGCGGCTCGTCAGCAGCACCATGCCGGCCGCGGCGTCGGTGCGGCTTCGCGCCAGCGAGCCCGCGAGCTTGTCCAGCGCGTTGTGGCGGCCGACGTCCTCGCGCAGCGCGACGATGTTGCCGGCGGGGGACCAGAATGCGGCGGCGTGCACCGCGCGGGTTTGCAGGTTGATCGACTGCAAGGGCGCGATGGCCTGCATCGCCGCCATGATCTCTTCCGGCGTGAAGCGCTGGCCCCGCGACACGACCGCCGCGGGCCGCACGGCTTCGGCAATGGACTCGATGCCGCAGATGCCGCAGCCGGTCGGTCCGGCAACGTGGCGACGGCGCTCGCTGATGCGCGCGGCATCCTCAGGCGCAAGCCACATCCTGAGCTCGATGCCGTCGTCCAGGCGAACCACTTCGAGCGAGCGGATATCGTCGACCGACTTGACGATGCCCTCGCTGAGGCTGAAGCCGACCGCGAAGTCTTCCAGGTTCTGCGGCGTTCCCATCATGACGGCGTAGGTGCCGCCATTATAGGTCAGCGCCAGCGGCGTCTCCTCCGGAATGAAGCGCGTTCCTTCGGACGCCACGCCGTTGCGCCAGATTCCGCGATCGATCGCCTGAACCGCGACGTGCATGCCGTTACTCCGCGGCCTCGGCCGGCGCGATGCGACGCGACTGCCGCGCCTGCGCGTCATAGGCCTTCTGCCAGTCCGACGGGCCGTTCGAGGGCGAGACCTCGACCGCCGTGACCTTGTATTCGGGACAATTGGTCGCCCAATCCGAATAGTCTGTCGTGATGACGTTGGCCTGCGTGTCCGGGTGGTGGAAGGTGGTGTAGACGACGCCGGGCGCGACGCGGTCGGTGATCTCCGCGCGTAGCGTGGTCTCGCCGGCACGGCTCTTCAGCCGCACCCAGTCGCCGTCGCGGACGCCGCGCTGCTCGGCGTCGTGCGGATGGATCTCGAGGCGATCCTCGGCATGCCAGACCACGTTCTCGGTGCGCCTGGTCTGCGCGCCGACATTGTACTGGCTGAGGATGCGCCCCGTCGTCAGCAGCAGCGGATAGCGCGGGCCGGTGCGCTCGTCGGTCGCGACATATTCGGTGACGACGAACTTGCCCTTGCCGCGGACGAAGCCGTCGATATGCATCACCGGCGTGCCTTCGGGCGCCTTCTCGTTGCAGGGCCACTGCACCGAGCCGAGCTCGTCGAGCTTGGCGTAGGAGACGCCGGCGAAGGTCGGCGTCAGCGCCGCGATCTCGTCCATGATCTCCGAGGGGTGGCTGTAGTTCATCTCGAAACCCATCGCCTTGGCGAGGCCGATCGTGACCTCCCAGTCGGCCATGCCGTTCTTCGGCGTCATCACCTTGCGCACGCGCTGGATGCGGCGCTCGGCGTTGGTGAAGGTGCCGTCCTTCTCGAGGAAGCTCGAGCCGGGCAGGAAGACGTGGGCGTAGTTCGCGGTCTCGTTGAGGAAGAGGTCGTGAACGATGACGCATTCCATCGCCGACAGCGCCGCCACCACGTGGCTGGTGTTGGGGTCGGACTGGAGGATGTCCTCGCCCTGCACGTAGATCCCCATGAACGTGCCTTCGACCGCGGCGTCGAACATGTTGGGAATGCGCAAGCCCGGCTCGGGGTTGAGCTTGACGTTCCACAGCGCCTCGAACTGGTCGCGCACGGCATCGCCGGAGATGTGGCGATAGCCGGGCAGCTCGTGCGGGAACGAGCCCATGTCGCAGGAACCCTGCACGTTGTTCTGGCCGCGCAGCGGATTCACGCCGACGCCGGGGCGGCCGATATTGCCGGTGACCATCGCGAGGTTCGCGATCGCGATCACGGTGGTCGAGCCCTGACTGTGCTCGGTGACGCCGAGACCGTAATAGATCGCACCGTTGCCGCCGGTGGCGTAGGTGCGGGCGGCTTCGCGCAGGTCCTTCGGATCGACGCCGGTGAGGATGGCGGTGGCTTCCGGGCTGTTCTTGGGCTGCGCGACGAAAGCCGCCCATTCCTCGAACTCGCTCCAGTCGCAGCGCTCGCGCACGAAGGTTTCGTTGACGAGGCCTTCGGTGACGATGACATGCGCCAGCGCGGTCATGACCGCGACGTTGGTGCCGGGCATCAGGGGCAGGTGCAGCGCCTTCACATGCGGCGATTCCACCATCTCGGTGCGGCGCGGATCGATCACGATCAGCCTGGCGCCCTGGCGCAGCCGCTTCTTCAGTCGCGAAGCGAATACCGGGTGAGCGGAGGCCGGGTTGGCGCCGATGACCACGACGACATCGGTGTCCTCGACCGAGTCGAAATCCTGCGTGCCTGCGGAGGTGCCGAAGGTGGTGGCAAGGCCATAGCCGGTCGGGGAGTGGCAGACCCGGGCGCAGGTGTCGACATTGTTGTTGCCGAAGCCGGCGCGGATCAGCTTCTGCACCAGATAGGTCTCTTCGTTGGTGCAGCGGGACGAGGTGATGCCGCCGATGGCATCGCGGCCGTACTTCGTCTGGATGCCGCGCATCCTGGTCGCGGCGAACGAGAACGCCTCGTCCCAGGACACTTCCTTCCAGGGATCCTCGATCCGGTCGCGGATCATCGGCTTGAGAATGCGTTCCCCGTGGTTGGTGTAGCCCCAGGCGAAGCGGCCCTTGACGCAGGAATGACCGCGATTGGCCTTGCCGTCCTTGTAGGGCACCATGCGCACGACTTCCTCGCCGCGCATCTCGGCCTTGAAAGTGCAGCCGACGCCGCAATAGGCGCAGGTGGTGACGACGGAGTGCTCGGGTTGGCCGATCTCGATCACGGATTTTTCGGTCAGCGTCGCGGTCGGGCAGGCCTGCACGCAGGCGCCGCAGGACACGCATTCCGAGCCGAGGAAGCTCTCGCTCATGCCAGGCGAGACGCGGCTGTCGAAACCACGGCCGGAGATGGTCAGCGCGAAGGTGCCTTGCACCTCCTCGCAGGCGCGGACGCAGCGCGAGCAGACGATGCACTTGGAGGGATCATAGGTGAAGTACGGGTTGGACTCGTCCTTCGGCATCCAATGGTCGTTGTCGCAGCCATGGGATTTGGCGAAAACATGGTTCTCGCCCTCATAGCCGTAGCGCACGTCGCGCAGGCCCACCGCGCCGGCCATGTCCTGCAATTCGCAGTCGCCGTTGGCGCCGCAGGTCAGGCAGTCGAGCGGGTGGTCGGAGATGTAGAGCTCCATCACGCCCTTGCGCAGCTTCTTCAGCCGCTCGGTCTGGGTGTGCACGACGAGGCCGTTCATCACCGGTGTGGTGCAGGACGCCGGCGTTCCGGCGCGGCCCTCGATCTCGACGAGGCAGAGACGGCAGGAACCGAACGCGTCGACCATATCGGTCGCGCAGAGTTTCGGGATCTGGTGACCGGCATCCATCGCGGCGCGCATGATCGAGGTGCCCTCGGGCACCGTGACCTCATTGCCGTCGATGGTCAGCGTGACCATCGTTTCCGACTTCGAGCGCGGCGTGCCGTAGTCGATTTCTTCGATCAGAGACATCGTCGTTCTCCTATTCCGCGGCCTGAAGCGTGGTCGGTGCCGGGATGAAGTCCTCCCGGAAGTGCTTCAATGCGCTCAGCACAGGGTACGGCGTGAAACCGCCGAGTGCGCAGAGCGAGCCGAATTTCATGGTGTTGCAGAGGTCTTCGACCAGCGCGAGGTTTTCATGGACGCGCTCGCCGTTGATGATCTTCTCGATGGTCTCGACGCCGCGGGTCGAGCCGATCCGGCAGGGCGTGCACTTGCCGCAGGATTCGACGGCGCAGAACTCCATGGCGAAGCGCGCCTGCCGGCGCATGTCGACGCTGTCGTCGAACACGACGATGCCGCCATGGCCGATCAGGCCGTCGCGGGCGGCAAACGCCTCGTAGTCGAACGGCGTGTCGAACAGCGCGCGGGGGAAATAGGCGCCTAAGGGCCCGCCGACCTGCACGGCGCGAACCGGGCGGCCGGTGAAGGTGCCGCCGCCGATATCGTCGACGAGCTCGCCGAGCGTCACGCCGAACGCCGTCTCGAACAGCCCGCCATGGCGGATGTTGCCGGCGAGCTGGATCGGCATGGTGCCGCGCGAACGGCCCATGCCGTAATCCGCATAGGCCTTGGCGCCTTCGGCGAGGACGAAGGGGATAGCCGCGAACGACAGCACGTTGTTGATGACGGTCGGCTTGCTGAACAGGCCGTGATGCGCCGGCAGCGGCGGCTTGGCGCGCACGATGCCGCGCCGGCCTTCGAGGCTTTCCAGCAGCGAGGTTTCCTCGCCGCAAACGTAAGCGCCGGCGCCGACGCGGACTTCGAGATCGAAGCTGTCAGTCGAGCCGCCGATCCTGTCGCCGAGATAGCCGCCGCGCTTGGCGGCTGCGATGGCCGCATTCAACGCCTCGACCGCGTGCGGGTATTCGCTGCGGATATAGATGTAGCCCTTGGTCGCGCCGACGGTGAGGCCGGCGATCGTCATGCCCTCGATCACCAGGAAAGGATCGCCTTCCATGATCATGCGGTCGGCGAAGGTGCCGCTGTCGCCTTCATCGGCGTTGCAGACGATGAACTTGCGGTCGGCCTTGGCCTGCGCGACGGTCTTCCACTTGATGCCGGTCGGGAAGCCCGCGCCGCCGCGGCCGCGCAGGCCCGATGCCGTGACTTCGCTCAGGATCGCCTCGGGTCCGAGCGAGAGCGCGCGCTCAAAGCCCTTGTAGCCGCCATGGGCGCGGTAATCGTCGAGCGAGCGCGGATCGATCACGCCGCAGCGGGCGAAGGTGAGGCGGGTCTGGCGCTTCAGCCAGGGAATCTCGTCGGTTGCCCCCAGCCGCAACGCATGCGGTGTGTTGCTGGCGAGCGCGTCGAGCAGCGAGGGCACGTCGGCTTCCGTGACCGGACCGAAGGCGATCCGGCCCTGGGGGGTCGCCACCTCGACCAGCGGCTCGAGCCAATACATCCCGCGCGAGCCGGTCCTGACGATCTCGATTCCTACGCCGCGCTTGCTTGCTGCCTGCTTCAGCGCCAGGGCAACTTCGTCGGCGCCGACGGCGACTGCGCCGGCGTCACGTGAGACGAACAGACGCAAGCTCATCGCTGGGCCTCCGCAACGAGGGCATCGAGGCGCTTCTGGTCGAGCCGGCCGATCAGGCGGCCGTCGAGCATCGCGGACGGAGCGGTCGCGCACAGGCCGAGGCAGTAGATCGGCTCCAGCGTGACGCGATCGTCGGCCGTGGTGTTGCCAAGCAACACGCCGAGCTTTGCTTCTGCGCGCGCAGCCAACGCATCGCCGCCCGCGGCCTGGCAGGCCTCCGCGCGGCACAGCTTCAGCACGCGGCGGCCGGCGGGCTTGTGGCGGAAGTCGTGGTAGAACGTGAACACGCCATGCACTTCGGCGCGCGACAGATTGAGCGCCTGCGCCACCATCGGGATCGCGGCCTCCGGCACATAGCCGAAGGCTTCCTGCAACGCATGCAGGATGACCAGCGTCGCGCCCTCTTGGTTGGCATGTTCGGCGATGATCTCGCCGCCGCGCGTCTCGTTCCAAGGCTCAAAAAGCGCTGTCATTCTTCGTTCTCAACCTGAGCGTTTCCTCAGCGCAAACTAGTTGGAATCATTCGAAGATCAATAAAGCCGTCCCGTGCTGCGATTGCGAATTCAGATCGATTTGCAACCGCAATCGATCGATACGAAATGGCAATGAAAACTGGATCGGCTGCCGGTTTTCGCGTGTTGGTGCAGGCCAGGCGTGCTAGCTTGCATGCCACGATGGATCCGAGAGGACTGGCGGTTGATCGACAAGCTTGAACTATTGCTGGCGCTGGCGAAGGAGCGGCATTTCGGACGCGCGGCGGAGGTTTGCGGCGTGACGCAGCCGACGATGTCGACCGGGCTGAAGCAGCTCGAGGAGATCCTCGGCGTGATGCTGGTCCAGCGCGGGTCGCGCTTCCAGGGCTTTACGCCCGAAGGCGAGCGGGCGCTCGACTGGGCGCGGCGGATCGTCGGCGATGCCCGCGCGATGCGCGAGGAGATCAACGGGCTGAAGCACCAGCTCTCCGGCGAGATCCGCATCGCGGCGATCCCGACCGTGCTCGGCATGGTGGCCGCGCTGACGACGCCGTTCCGTGCAAAGCATCCGGAAGTGCGCTTCCGCATCCAGTCCACCACCTCGTCCGAGGTGCTCGGGCTGCTGGAAAATCTCGAAGTCGATGCGGGGCTGACCTATATCGAGAACGAGCCGATCGGAAAGGTGCGGACCATTCCGCTCTACAACGAGAGCTATCGTCTTCTGACCGCGCCGGATGCGATGTTCGGCGACCGCGAGACGGTGACCTGGACCGAGGTCGGGCAGGTGCCGCTCTGCCTGCTGACGCCCGACATGCAGAACCGCCGCATCATCGACCGCGCGCTGCGCTCGGTCGGCGCAGAGGCGACGCCGACCCTGACCTCGAACTCGCTGCTGGTGCTGTTCACGCATGTCAAGACGGGACGGTGGGCGAGCGTGATGCCGGCCAAGCTCGCCGAGACGCTCGGTCTGTCCGACACGGTGCGCTCGATCCCGATCGTCGATCCCGACGTCAATTACAGCATCGGCATGGTCATCCCGCAGCGCGATCCGATGACGCCGCTGATCGCGGCGCTGGTCAATGTCGCGCGGGAAGTGGCGCCGTCGCTGCAATTGTAGAGCAGAATGCAGTTGAGTTGAATTAAGCGGCCGCGCGCTCGGTGCACCTCCCGCTTGCGGGAGAGGTCGGCGCAACGCGCCGGGTGAGGGTTCTCTCCTCTTGGGGGTTCTCGATTGCGGAGCTACCCTCTCCCCAACCCTCCGCCGCAAGCGGGAAGGGAGCTGCAGCTGTAGGGTCTCAGGCCGCGGCCGATATCCCGGACGCCGCCTTGATCGCGTCGCGTGGCAGGGTCACGCGCACGACGGTGCCGACCTCGAGCTTGGAGCGCAGCCGCATCGAGCCGCCGTGGAGCTGGGCCAGCGAGCGGGCGATCGCAAGGCCGAGGCCCGAGCCGTGATAGGTCTTGGTGAGCTGACTCTCCACCTGCTCGAACGGGCGGCCGAGCCGTGCCAGCGAATGCGGCGCGATGCCGATGCCGGTGTCCGCGATCATCAGCACGATCCGGTCGTCGAGCTGCCGGCTGCGCACCACGACGCGCCCGCCGTCGGGCGTGAACTTCACCGCATTGGAGAGGAGGTTGACGATGATCTGCTTGGTGGCGCGGCGGTCGGCGACGACGGCGATGGATTTGGCGATGTCGGCGTCGAGGGTGATGTGCTTGTCCTGGGCGCGGCCGGTGACGACCCGCAGAGATTCCGCCAGCGTCCGCGACAGGTCGAGCTGTTCCATGTCGAGCTTCATGCGGCCGGCCTCGATCTTCGACATGTCGAGGATGTCGTTGATGACCTCGAGCAGATAGTGGCCGCTGGTCAGGATGTCCTGGCAATACTCCTGGTACTTCTCGCTGCCGAGCTCGCCGAACATGCCCGAGCCCATGATCTCGGAGAAGCCGATGATGGCGTTGAGCGGCGTGCGCAGCTCGTGGCTCATATTGGCGAGGAATTTCGACTTGGTCTGGTTGGCTTCCTCGGCGCGGGTCTTTTCGCGCTGGTATTTCTCGGCGAGGTCGGCGAGCTCGACCGCCTGGCGCTCCAGCGCGGCCTGCGAACGCTTCAGGTCGATGACGGTGGCGCGCAGGCGCAGGTCGTTGTCGACCAGCTTCTGCTCGTGCTCCTTGATGCGGGTGATGTCGGTGCCGACCGAGACGTAGCCGCCATCCTTGGTGCGGCGCTCGCTGATGTGCAGCCAGCTGCCGTCGTCGAGCTGCGCCTCGAAGGTGCGCGCGCCGGGCCCTTGGGCGGCGGTCTCGTTGTGGCGGGTGCGCACCTCCGGCATGCGGCCGACCTCCAGCACGGTCTCGTAGGAGGTGCCGGGAATAACGGCGGTCTCGGGCAGCTTGTGCAGGCGCTGGAAGTGCGAGTTGCAGAGCACGAGACGGTCGCTCGCGTCCCACAGCACGAAGGCTTCCGGGATCGTCTCGATGGCGTCGCGCAGGCGAAGGTCGGCTTCCACCGTCTTCTCGGCGAGGCTCTTCTGCTCGGTGATGTCGACGGCGATCCCGATCAGGTGCACGCTGGAATCGGTGGCGCCGCGGGTCTTCTCGCAGCGGACGCGCAGCCAGATCCAGTGGCCGTCGACGTGCTGCATGCGGAAGGTCTGGTCGATGTGGTCGATCTTCTCGGAGATGAGCTGGTCGGCGATCGCGAACAGGTCGATGTCGTCGGACTTCACCAGCGCATTGACCTCGCCGAAGGTGAGGAGCTCGTTGCGGCCGTCGAGGCCGAGCATCGAGAACATCGACTGCGACCAGAAGATCCGCCCGCGCGACAGGTCCCAGTCCCACAGCCCGCAGCGGCCGCGGTTGAGCGCGGTGTCGATGCGTCCGCGCACGGCGTCGTTGATGAGGTCGCCCTCGCGGGCGCGGGTGGACTGCCAGTGGAAGGCGAAGCCGAGGATCAGGACGACGAATCCTGTCGTGGCCGACAGCGTCACCGAGAGCGCGGCGTCCGAGCCCCAGATCGGCTCGTTGCGCTCCTGGATCACGGTGACGAAACCGGGCATCGACTTGATCTGCCGCGAGGTCGCCATCGCGGCGTTGCCGTTCGGCAGCGTCATGTCGGAGATATTGCCGTCGCGTGTCGGCGCCGCGAGCAATTGTGCCGTCGTGATGGCATCGAGCAGACGGTCGTTGCCCGAGGGGTCGCTGTCGACCGGAACGCGGGCGAGGACGCGTCGGTCGATGCCGGCCGAGGTGACGATGACGTGGCGGCCCGAGGCCGTGCCCCAGGACGGGATCAGGTCCGGCAGCAGCGTCGGCAGGCTCTCGATGTTCTTCAGCCGCTCCTGCCGCACGGAGGTGATGCGGTCGATGCGCTCGGCCAGCAGATCGGCGAGCGCCGAGATGTCGTGGCGGATCACCAGCCGCTTCTGACGCGTCTGGTCGACGACCTGAACGAACGCGCCGAGACAGATCGTGATCAGGAAAGCGATGATCAGCGTCGGCACGGCGCGACGAAGCGCCGGCTCCGCGATCAAGAGCCGATGATAGGCAGGTTTCGCGATCGATTGCGCCAATCCTTTGATCGAATCGGATTGGACGCACGCGTTCGCGGCGTCTGCACGCGACATGCCTTCGGCCCCCTGAAAACCAGCTTGCAACTGAAGTCCGGAAGCAGCCCCACATCGCTTCCGAATCACAGCGATTTGAATCCAGTTTTCGCGGGCTGTCGAGAGTCAACGAATCGTTAACGCGAAATTATTCTTATCCAACGCGAGATTTGTGCATCGCGCGTCCGCAAACTCACGGGCGGGAGGAGTCCGAAACGGGAACGTGTGACTCCACGCACATTCTTCGTGTCGTGCGACTCGTCACGCGCGCGGCGGTTCGGCGTGACTGATGACGCGCTTGACGCTCGGGAACGCGCGCCGCAACGCGCGCTCGATCGCATCGACCTGCTCGTGCACCTTGATCACGCTCATCGAGGGTGTCGCGCGGCAGTGAAAGTTGACGATCTCGCCGGCATCGGTGTTGCGGACACGGACATTGTGGATGTCGTGGATCTCGCCGCCGGCGGCATAGTCCGCCAGCGCGGCGGCGATCGTCCGCACCCGCTCCGGCGCGGCATCGATGCCGAACGGAAGTTCCGGTTCCAGCGGTTCGATATGGACATCGACCTCGACGTCCTCGCCGAACTCCACCTGGATGTTGCGCTCCAGCGTGTTGGCGATGTCGTGGGCGGCGTCGAGCTGCATGCCGCCATCGACCTCGAGGTCGATGCTGACGATCAGCTTGCCGCCCAGATCGTGCACTGTGACGTGGTGGATGGCGAGCCCCGAATTGCGCGCGATGACCATGATGCGGTCGCGCACGGTCTCGTTGTCGCGCGCGACGGGCACCGCGGCGAAAGTGAGGTCGGCATCACCGAAGGTCTTGGTGACGGCGGCCTGCGCGTTGCGCTTGATGTCCTCGACACGGTCGATCGGATAGGTCCGCGGCACCTTGGCGATGGTGTCGATGAAGGTCGTCGCCCCGACCATGCGCACGCGCAGGCGCTCGACGTCGATCACCCCGGGCACGCCGCAGATCGCGGCCGTGGCCTTTTCCTGCGCACCCTCGGGAGCGCGGTCGACGAGCGTCTGCACGGTCGAGCCGGCCATGCGCAGGCCGAGAGCCGCGATCATCACGGCGACCGCCGCCGCCGCCGCGGCATCGCCCCACCAGAAGCCGAGGGCGGCGAGGATCAGGCCCACGATCACGGCGAACGAGCCCATCACGTCGGAAGCAAAGTGCAGCGCGTCGGCCGCGAGCGCCTGGCTTCGCGTCGCACGCGCGGCGCGGTGCAGGGCTCGGGCGCGCCAGAGATTGACGATGATGTCGATCACCAGCACGACGAACGGCACGGCCGAAATGGTTGGCGGCGGCGTCCCCTCGCGGAGCCGGCTATACGCCTCGACCAGGATGCCGCCGGCGAGCACGTAGAGCAGGGCGGTGACGCCGAGCGCGGAGATGCTCTCCAGCTTGCCATGGCCGTAATGGTGCTCATCGTCCGCCGGCTTGTCGGACACCCGCACCACCGCCCAGGTGATGATGGTCGCGACCAGGTCGATCGAGGAGTGCAGGGCCTCGGAGATTAGCGCGAGCGAGCCGATCGCGATTCCGACCACGAACTTGGCCGCCGCCATGGCGCCGCTGGCAAAGATCGAGATCGCCGCGACCGAGGTCTTGTCGTGCTGGGAGGTCATGGCGGGGGATTTAGCAGCCCGGGGCCGAACATCAAGCGGCGATCCACAGGAGTAGTCGCGAGTGAGTTGCAGGAGCGGGGCGATGTCATTCCGGGTTCGGTCCCGCGGACCGCCCCGGAATGACTTTCCTCACACCGTCACCACGATCTTCCCAAGATGCCTGTTCGCCTCCATGTGCTCGAACGCCCGGTCGATGTCGTCGAAGGAAAATACCTTGTCGATCGGCAGCTGCAGCTTTCGCGACTCCACCGCGCCCCAGATGTCCTTGCGGACCTCCGCGAAGATCTCGCGGACCTCCTCGATGGTGCGGGAGCGGAAGGTGACGCCGACATAGTCGATGCGGCGCGCCGCATGCAGGTCGAAGTTGAAATCGGCATGGGTGCCGCCGAGCCGGCCGACATTGACGATGCGGCCCTTCACCCTGGTCGCGGCGAGGTTCTGGTTGGCGACCTTGCCCGAGACCTGGTCGACGATGAGATCGACGCCTTCGCCGTTCGTCGCCTTCAGCACTTGGTCGACCCATTTGGGATCGGATGAGTCGACCGCGAGGTCGGCGCCGTATTCTTTCAGCCGGCCGCGCCTGACAGCATCGGTGGAGGAGCCGATCACGAGCTTTGCGCCCTTGAGCCTGGCGATCTGCATCGCCATCAGGCCGACGCCGGAGCTGGCACCCTGGATCAGCACGCTCTGGCCTGGCTTGACCCCGCCGACAGTGACCACGGCGTTGTGCATGGTCGCGAGCGCGACGGGCAGGGTGGCCGCCTCCTCGAAATTCATGTTCGAGGGTGCGTGGAACAGCCGGCCGTGATCGGCCAGCGTGTATTCGGCGAAGGCCGCGCCGCCCGAGCCCATGACGCGGTCACCGATCTTGACGCCCTTCGCATCCGGCCCGAGCTCGGCGACCTCGCCGGCCCATTCCATGCCGAGCACGGTGCCGACGCCGCCGGCCGCGCCATGGGCGTGGCCCTTGCGCATGCCGGTGTCGGCGCGATTGAGGCCGCAGGCGCGGACCTTGACGAGAACCTGCGTGCCTTTCGGCTTGGGTTGAGCGACGTCGGAAATCCGAGCGCCTTCAGGACCGTAGACATAGGCTTTCATGAAATCCTCTCGCCTCCTGAGGTGATTATTCCGCCGCTTCGCGTTGCGGCTGAACGATCATGCCTTCGAGCCGGCTGCGAATGATCGCCTCCGCCTCGCGCACGATGCGGGAGATCAGCTCGGCGCAGCTCGGGATGTCCTGGATCAGGCCCTGAACCTGGCCGGCCGACCAGATGCCTTCATCGGAATTGCCCGTGGCATAGACCATCTTGCCGCGGGCACCGGCGACGAGCTCGCGGATGTCCTCGAATTTTGCGCCTTCCTTCTCCATCGCGACCACCCTGGTCGAGATCTCGTTCTTGGCGACGCGCGAGGTGTTGCGCATGGTGCGGAAGATCAGCTCGGTCTCGCGCTCGTCATTGGCGACGATCTTCTCCTTGATGAGCTGGTGGATCGGGCTTTCCTTGGTGGCCATGAAACGCGTGCCCATGTTGATGCCGTCGGCGCCCAGCGCCAGCGCGGCGACGAGGCCGCGGGCATCGGCAAAGCCGCCGGAGGCGATCATCGGGATCTTGATCTTGTTGGCGGCGGCCGGGATCAGGATCAGGCCGGGGGTGTCGTCCTCGCCGGGATGGCCGGCGCATTCGAAACCGTCGATCGAGATGGCATCGACGCCCATGCGTTCGGCCGAGAGCGCGTGACGCACGCTGGTGCATTTGTGCACGACCTTGACGCCGTGCTTCCTGAACTCGTCGACATGCTCCTGCGGCTTGTTGCCGGCAGTCTCGACCACCTTGATGCCGCTCTCGATGATGGCGGCGCGGTACTCGGCATAGGGCGGCGGCTTGATCGCGGGCAGGATGGTGAGGTTGACGCCGAACGGCTTGTCGGTGAGGTCGCGGCAGCGCGCGATCTCCTTCCTGAGGTCCTCCGGCGTCGGCTGGGTCAGCGCGGTGATGAAGCCGAGCGCGCCGGCATTGGCGACGGCGGCGACCAGCTCGGCACGCCCGACCCATTGCATGCCGCCCTGGACGATCGGGTGCTCGACCCCCACGAGTTCAGTGAACCTTGTCTGCAGCATGATAAGTTTCCCCCAGCGATGGCCCGCAGGCTCTGTTGTCGGTTGATGCCGCAAGGATGCCGCCGGGGGTGGGAAAAGTCTATCAGCCGAGCGTGCGGTGGAGGCGGGGCGGCATGCGGGGGACGAGGAGATTCCGCGAGGCGGATAATTGGGGTGTGCCGCCTTTGCAGGGGCGTCCGCCAAGGCGACGCTGAGGCTGCTTTCTGGATTGCTTCGTCGCTACGCTCCTCGCAATGAGGGGAAAGCTACTCCGCCGACAGCCGCACCATCTGGCGGCCGCCGTTCATTTCCTTGAGGCGGTTGACGAAGTTTTCCGGGCGCTGCCAGCGGTTGGGGACCTCGAGGCCCATGAACTCGGCGATGTCGCCGATGAAGCCGGTACAATTGGCGGTCTCGGCGTTCCAGACCGGCGAGTTCGTCTGCAATTTCTTGATATAGGCGAACACGCGCTTGGCGTCGGCCTCGTTCAGATAGACGCGGTAGCTGGCGGTCAGATATTCCGGATCGAGATCGCCATAGCTCGCGCCGGTTTCCGACGGCACGAAGGTGATGTGGCCGAGCACGTAAGCGAGCGTGTCGCCGGCGGGCGTCAGCCCTGCGACCTCGACGGCCTTCTCGCTGGTCTTGCCGTACCAGACGAAGGCATGGCCCCAGCTGGCGGCCGTGCGGGCGCGGAAGTCGACGTAATAGGGACCTTTCTCCGCGCGCGCGAGCGAGCGCCGCGTCGATTGCGGCGCCGGCCGTGACGTGGAGTCGGTCGTGGCAAGCGCATTGGCATCCGCAGCGCGCTTGTTGGCTTCGTGGGCCGAAGCCGAGGGCATCAGGCAGGCGATCATCGCCGCGAGAGCGAGCCCGGCAAGAATGCAGGATCCCGATCGATCAGGTTTGTTCGTCACGCTGTGCCCCTCGACTGTCGGCCGCTTACGCTGGTCTTGCGCGCTAAAGCGTCAGTAGCGCGCCGCAACCGGGCCCGGCGCCTTGCCGATCGGGGCCTTTCCAACCGGGCTCTTGCCAATCGGCATCTTGCCGATCGGCGCCTGCTCGGAATAGACCGGCACGGGCTGGCGGCGCGGCAGATCCGCAGCGTTCGCGGCCGTCACCAGAGCAAGCGTGGCACCCAGAGCAATTACAATCTTCTTCACAGTGATACCCCTAGAAGGTTTGGCCCAAACACGGCCATGCCGTGTCCCCAGACACACCTCACAAAAGGGCGTCCGAATGCGACCAAGTTGCGGCGCGCACGGGGCATGTCAGCGGCATATGTCTGACGCGCAAAGATGTGATGTGTCTGGATGTTTCGAGACGGCGTGAAGCGCCTCACCCGATCCGATTGAGGCCATTCCTGATCGTCGCGAAGATGCCGCCGATGTCCTTGCGCAGGGCGTCGAGCGCGTTGAAATTGTCGAAGATGCGGGCGAGGCGGTCTTCGACCTCGCGCTTGCTCTGGGTCAGGGTCTCGACGCGCGAGGCCAGCGTCACGTCGCCGTTGGCCTCGATCTCGCTGACGGTCTTGGCGAGGAGATCGCGGGTCGCGCCGACCTCCGCGATCATGGCCTCGATGCCGAACACCGGCGCCTTGAGCGGGACGAGGTCGGCCTGCGACTTCGACAGCTCCGTCTTGAAGGCGTTCAGCGTCGCCAGTGTCTCCTGCAAGGCAGCCAGACGCTGGCGTGACTGGAGGACGAATTCGTTCAGCGCGTGCTGGCGGTCTGCGAGGGTCCTGCCGTCGGAATCGGTTTCGACGTCGGCGAGCGCGCGTTCGAGCTGGGCCTGGCGCTGGCCGAGCTCCTCGAAATCGAGCCGGATGCTTTTCAGGATGTCGAAGCTGTCGTCGATGCGGGCGAGACGCTGCTCGATCTCGATCTTGTTCTTCGAGAGTGTTTCGACGCGCGTCGCGAGCGGCGTCTCGCCGCCGGTCTCGAGCTCGTCGATGGTCTTGGCGAGGCGGTCGTGGCTGAGGCTGAGCTCGCCGATCAAGGCGTTGATGCCGGCATCCGAGGATCGCAGCGGCGCCAGCTCGGCGTGGGATTTCGCCAGATCCTCCTTGTGCCGGTTGAGGGTCGCGAATGTGTCCTGGACCGCGTTCACCCGCCCCAGAAGCGCCGACACGTCGCGCGCGATGTCCCGCTGCCGGTCGGCGAGGTTGTTCTTGCGGTCGTCGGTCTCGAGGTCGTGCAGCGAGCGTTCCAGCTGGTTCTGGCGGTCGCGGATCTCGGTGAAGACGGGCTCGACCGCGCGGCGCTGATCGGCAACCTTGCCGACCATCTCGCGCAGTGCCTGCTGGCGGCGGCGGATCTCGGCGAGCTGGTCGTGCATGTCGGTGGATTCGTTGCGGCCCTGCTGCAGCAGCGCGCGCTGCTCGGTCTCGCCGAGCTTGTCGTGGAGGGCGGAGACCGCTTCCCGGGGATCGCTTTCAATCAGGTGCTGGACGGTGGCGTCGAGATGGTTCTGCAGGGCGTGGGCGACGACGACGTCCTCGCGGGTCTTCTTGAGACGGTCGCGCAGCGTCTTCAGGCTGCGGTCCTGGCGTGACAGCCGCCAGGCAGACGCGCCGATCAGGGCCAGCGTCCCCGCCAGGATCGCGCCGACAGTGATGCGTTGCGGCATGGGAAGCCCCGCGAACCAGGCGGGCAGATGGGCAAAGTCGTAACCAAACGTCTGCTGGGCGAGAAACGCGATGACGGCCAGCAGCACCAACCAGGCAATCAGGAAAAACAGCCACATCGTGAATTCCTCACGCCGGCACACATTTTCGCCATGATTGCTATTGGAGAGCCGAACACCGCGCAAGGGGCTGTCGGAGGTGCATGATGCCTCGGGACGCGCGATCCACCGCTGATTGAGGGAAAGACGGCACGGCGGGGTGCCCCGGGTCTTCCCGCAGCGGTGGGGGCTCCGCCCCGGAATGACGGAGCGAGCATTTCTGTAGCCCGGATGGGCGCACGCGGGAGCATCGCGCGCGGGACCCGGACTACGCTCCATTCCACGCAGATTTCGTTACTCGCCTCAGCCGCCGACGCGACGCGGCGCGCTCATTTGCCGAGGAAGCTCGCGCGTTTCTTGTCGGCGAACCAGACGACGAAGATCGCGCCGAATGCGAGCGCAATGTACAGAGCCGTCCACAAAAGTGCATTATTGGCATTTGTCATGGCTTCCTCCCTGGCATGAGACATCGATCTCTTGCCGGAAAGGATAGTGGCGGCCGGGACGGCGCGATTTGCGCAGGATCAATTTTGCCGCGCTGCGGCGACGATGGCGATAGCCTGTAGCCCGGATGGAGCGAAGCGCAATCCGGGACCTGTGCATGACGATGGACTGCCCCGGATTACGCTTCGCTCCATCCGGGCTACTCCATCCGGGCTACGGCATCGCAGCTACAGCCGAAACTCGTTAGTGAGCTCGCCGATGCCGTCGATCGCGACGGTCACAATGTTCACCTCCTCCTTCATCACCCCAACGCCGACCGAGGTGCCGACGGCGATGAGATCGCCGGGGAGCAGGGTCATGTCATGGGAGATTTTGCTGACCAGCTCCTGCGCCGAGAAGATCATGTCGGAGATCGGATAGTTCTGCCGCTCCGCGCCGTTGAGGATGGTGCGCACCGTGAGTTTTGCCGGATCGAGGCCGGTTGCGATCACGGGGCCGAAGGGGCCGTAATCGTCGATGCCCTTGGCGCGGGCCCATTGCGGGAAGGTAGGGTCGCTGGTCAGGATGTCGTTGGCGGTGATGTCGTTGACGCAGGTGTAGCCGAAGATGAAGCCGTCGGCTTCTGCCGGCGAGACGCGCGCGCAGGTCTTGCCGATGACGATGCCGAGCTCGCCCTCATAGGTGGTCTTGCCGTCGTAGTAAGAGGGACGGCGGATCACGGCGCCCGGCGTTGTGATGCTCGTGGTTGCCTTGAGGAGATAGAGCGGCTCCGGCGGCTCGGGCTGGTTCAGCTTGGCGGCGAGCGCGTGGAAATTATTCCAGAGCGCGACGATCTTGCTGGGCGCGCAAGGCGCGAGCAGCTCGACCTCCGACAGCGCCAGCGTCCTGGCCGTGGCGGCGTTGCGGCCGAACATCTCGCCCTCATGCACGCTGATGCCCGATGAGGTCAGGGTGCCGAAACCGGTCGTGCCATTATTCCGGAAGCGCAGCCACTTCTTGATCTCGCCAGCCATCATGCCACCGCCAGTGCGCGGGGATCTGCCGGCGTCGATACGCCGTCGTAGAGCCCGGCGATGCGGGCGCGCTGGGTCACCATCGCCAGCACCGAGTCGAGTGCGGGCGTCGGGATGCCGGTGAGGCGACCCATCTCCTGCACGACGGTGACCAGCGGGTCGATCTCCATCGGGCGGCCGCGCTCGAGATCCTGGAGCATCGAGGTCTTGTGGGCGCCGACCTTGCGGGCGCCCTCGATGCGGCGCTCGACGTCGACGCGGAATTTGACCCCGAACGTCTCGGCGATCGCCTGCGTCTCCACCATGATCGCGCGCGACAGCGCACGCGTGGACGGATCGGTGCAGATCACGTCGAGCGTTGCGTGCGTGAGCGCGCTGATCGGGTTGAAGCAGACATTGCCCCAGAGCTTCAGCCAGATCTCGTCGCGGATGCGGTCGAGCACCGGGGCCTTCAGCCCGGCGGCGACGAACAGATCGGCGAGGCGCTGCACGTCTGGTGTGATCTCGCCGGAGGGCTCGCCGAGCGGGAAATTGTTGCCGTAGACGTGACGGATCACGCCGGGCGCCTCGAGCTCGGTGGCGGGATAGACGATGCAGCCGATGGCGCGCTCGGCGCCCAGCTCGCGCCACTGCCGCCCGCCGGGATCGATGCTCTCCAGCGTCGAGTTCTCGTATTGGCCGCCGTGCTTGTGGAAGTACCAATAGGGAATGCCGTTGACGGCGGTGACGATGCGGGTGTGCGGCCCGAGCAGCGGCTGCATCTTCTCGATCACGCCCGTGATCGAATGCGCCTTCAGCGTGATGATGATGTAGTCCTGCACGCCGAGCTCATTGGGGTCGTCGGTGCAGCGCGGATGCACGGTGTGCTTCTCCTCGCCCGCGAGCAGCGTCAGGCCGTGCTCGCGCATGGCGGCGAGGTGGGCGCCGCGTGCGATGAGGCTGACATCGGCGCCTGCGCGTGCGAGCTGAACCCCGAGATATCCGCCGATCGCGCCGGCGCCGTAGATACAGATCTTCATGAAATCCTCGCGGAGGGAGCCGAAGTCGGATTTTTGGGACGAAAGATCCGGTCCGGCTCGGAAGGATCCGAGCCGGGGCCGGTAGTCGCAGGGGAAGGGTCGTATCGTTTAGGCGGCCGCTTGCGGCGTGCCGTTGAGGGCCTCGTCGATGGCAGCTGCGATGTCGCGCATGCTGATCACGGAGACGAGGCTGTAATCGTCGATCACCGGCAGGTGGCGGATGTGGTGCCGGTTCATCAGGTGGCGGACGTCATCGATCGTGTCGCTCGAGGTGCAGGACACCAGCTGCTGCACCGAGACGAGCTGCGAGACCTTGACGTTGACGGCGTTCGTGCCGTGCTCGGCGACGGCGCGCACCACATCGCGCTCGGTGAACATGCCGACCGCGGTGTTACCCTCGGAGCGGACCACGTCCTTGACCACCAGTGCGCTGATGTTGTTGGCGCGCATCAGCTTGGCGGCGATACCCACCGTTTCGTTCATCCGCACCGTGACAACGCGCGGCGTCTTCTTGCGCAGAATGTCTCCGACCAGCATTGCAACCTCCCTGGGTGAATGTTGGGAGAAGTGTGGTATACATAATGCCAATCGTCAAGCGCTGGATTTGGCCGATCCGAAAAATCTTGCGACAGCGATACTGACGTTTGCCGTCGAGACAAAAAGAAAAGGGGCGCATCGCTGCGCCCCTTCTCGTTGTTGCGAATGTGCGGCGGCTACGCCGTCTCGGTCTTTGCACTTGTCTTCGCACTGCCGGTCGCGGTCTCGGTGCTCTCGGCTTCCTTGCCGAGGATGAAGGAGCGGCGCAGCGGCTTGATCACGAACAGCGCCATCAGCGCCGCCGTCGCATTCAAGGCCACTGCGACCACGAACACGGCCTTCCAGCCATAGGCCGCCGAGATCACGCTTGCGAGCGGAACGAGCAGGGAGGCGGTGCCCTTCGCGGTGTAGAGCATGCCATTATTGGTGGTTGCGAATTTCGAGCCGAAGGTGTCGCCGCAGGTCGCGGGGAACAGCGAGTAGATCTCGCCGAACACGCCGAAGTACACCGCGGTTGCCAGCACGAAGACGAGCGGGATGTGACCGTAGGCCGACAGCGTCAGCAGCATCAAGGCGGCGGTGCCGAAGGCGATGAACATGGTGTGCTCGCGGCCGATCGTGTCGGAGACGAAGCCGAAGAACGGGCGGCCGAAACCGTCGAAGATGCGGTCGAGCGAGATCGCGAAGGTCAGTGCCGCCATCTGGAAGCCGGCGAGCGTGACTGGCGTGCTCGCGATCTTGAAGTCGTGCGCGATCGGGGCGATCTGCGCCGCGGTCATCAGGCCGCCCGAGGCGACCATGACGAAGACGAGATACATCACCCAGAAAATAGGCGTCCGCAGCACTTGCGGCGGGGTGAAGTCGATCTTGGTCTGCGGCAAATTGAGCTGCTTCTTCTTCGGCGGGATCGAGAGCCGCGGCGGCTGGATGAAGAAGGCGAGCACGAACACGATCACGCCTTGGCCGATGCCGAAGGTGAGGAAGGCGTGCTGATAGCCGCTGGATGCGATCATGGCTGCGATCGGCACCACGGTGAGCGCAGCGCCCGCACCGAAGCCCGCGGCCGTCGCGCCGGCGGCAAGGCCGCGGCGATCGGGAAACCATTTCAGCGCGTTGCCGACGCAGGTGCCGTACACCGCGCCCGCGCCCATGCCGCCGATGACCGCTGCCGCGTAGAGCAGCGTGAGCGAGTCGGCATAGGAGTTGAGGATCCAGGACAGCGCGATCATCACGCCGCCGAACATGATGACGATGCGCGGGCCGTATTTGTCGACGAACCACGCCTCGACCGGCACCAGCCAGGTCTCGGTGACGACGAAGATGGTGAAAGCGAGCTGGATCGCGGCGCGCCCCCAATGATGGGCTGCGTCGATCGGATCGACGAACAGCGTCCAGCCATATTGCAGATTGGCGATCATCGCCATGCAGACGATGCCCATGGCGAGCTGGAACCAACGGAAACCGGTGCGAAGAGGCGCGGCCGTGACGGCGCCATCCGTGCTGGAAATCATCAAGAACCTCCCAACGCGCCTGATTGATTGCGACTTTGGATTGCAAGATGACCCAGTGTCGCAAATGTTGTGGCTTATCGTCGCAAGCGCAGGGCGGAGCTTGGTATACCATATTCCAGAAAGCAAGTGCTATCTGCGGCGGATTGTCACAAATCTTCGGTTCCAGCGGGGAGCTGGCGCCGCAAGCTTTCCCCAAACGAAAACGCCCGGCCGCAAGGCCGGGCGTCTGCTCGATGAAGCTGTGGTGGGCGTCAGGCGACCGTCGATTTTGCGACGACGACCTTGCGCCAGGGCTTGAGCACCGCGATCGCCAGCAGCGAGGCCAGGATGTTGGCGCCGGCTGCGATGATGAACACGCTGTCCCAGGTGCCCGACGATTGCTGCATGTAGTTTGCGATCGGTACCAGCAGCGCGGCGGTGCCCTTGGCGGTGTAGAGCAGGCCGGCATTGGTGGTCGCGAACTTGGCGCCGAACGTGTCGGTGCAGGTCGAGGGGAACAGCGAGTAGATCTCACCCCAGGCGAAGAACACGAAGCCCGAGAGCAGCACGAACCAGATCGGATCGTGACCCCAGAGGTAGAGCATCCAGATGCCGAAGCCTTCCATGCCGAAGGCGATGAACATCGTGTTCTCGCGGCCGATCATGTCGGAGATCCAGCCGAAGAACGGACGCGTCAGGCCGTTGAGCACGCGGTCGATCGTGGCCGCGAAGGTCACTGCCGTCATCGTCACCGCCATCAGCGTGACCGGCACGTTGTCGACCTTCCAGTCGGCCGCGATCGGCTTCAGGTTGGCCGTCACCATCAGGCCGCCGGCGCCGACGATCACGAACATGAAGTACATCAGCCAGAAGATCGGCTGACGCAGAACTTCGGTCGGCTGATAGTTGCGGCGGGTCTGCAGCAGATTGGCGTTCGCCACCACGTTCGGCACCTGGCCCGCCTTCGGCGACAGCAGGAAGAAGGCGAGGATGCAGATGATGATGCCTTGGCCGAGGCCGAAATAGAGGAAGGTGGTCTGGAAGCCACTGTCCTTGATCATGGCCTGGATTGGCGCGACCGTCAGCGCAGAGCCTGCACCGAAACCTGCCGCCGTGATGCCCGCGGCGAGGCCGCGCTTGTCCGGAAACCACTTCAGCGCGTTGCCGACGCAGGTGCCGTAGACGCCGCCGGCGCCGATGCCCGCAACAATCATGCCGAGGTAATAGCCGTTGAGCGTGGTGGCCTGTGCGTTGATCGCCCAGCCGATGGCGCAGAGCACGCCGCCGACCAGCACGACGATTCGCGGACCGTATTTATCGACGAACCATCCTTCGATCGGCACCAGCCAGGTCTCGAACAGCACGAAGAGGGTAAAGGCCCATTGGATCGATGCGCGATCCCAGCCGAACTTCTTCTGGATGTCGGGGACGAAGAACGTCCAGCCGTATTGATAGTTGGCGATCATCACCATCGCGCCTACACCGATCGCCAGTTGCGCCCAGCGATACGTGTCGCTAACGCGCGCGGTAGTAGGGGCGGTTGCCTGCACCATGTCCGTCATAAAGCCTCCCGTGGCGCCTCTAATTTTTCTGCGAGCGCTGGAGAGGCATTCTTGTATGCATTATGCCAAGCTTCAAGCGCTGGTCCGGCCACCGTGCGCAAATGTCGCAGCCTTGTTCAGCGGCAACTGTGACTCGGAACAGCACAAGTAGAAATGGCCCCGTCGTGCGGGGCCATTCATCAAAAGTAGCATGTGGATCGTTCTGAAACCGTCGCGCTGCGTGGCAGCGCGGGAAAGTAACGGCTTACAGGCCGAACCGCGGCAGGTCGCCGTTGTGGTTTGAGATCTCGGCGCTCGCCATCAGGAAGCTGTCGATCGCGGCCATCAGGCGGGCGAACAGCGAGGCGGAGGGGGCCAAAGCAACGGAAGCGGTCTTGGACATTGGAATTTCCTTTCTTGAGACGGTCAGTCTTGCGTCTCATGTCTGGGAACAATCTATGTATACCAGATGCCACTGTCCATGTGTTTGTTTGCATGGCAGCATGTAATGCGCCGCATTGCAGCATAACGCCGGGTTAATGCGGCCGGTTCGGGCATAAAATTGCCCATCTTGAGCCGCTGAGCGGGCCCTATCATTGCCGAAAGGCGCGAAAGCCTGGGCGGAATCCCGGAATCTCATTGCGGCGGGCGCCAGGCTCCGGCCGCACTGCAGCGGACGGGCTTGGCAGGACAAGTCAAAGCGGCTAGTGGTCCGCCCCCTTATCCAATCAACCGTCAGAGTGGTTCATGTCGAGCGCCTCGCCCGCCGTCTCGATCGGCATCGATTTTGGGACCAGCAATACGGTCGTCGCGCTCGCGGCGGACGACCGCCGGGTCGAGGCCATCCGCTTCGACCACGGCGGCCAGCGCCACAGCACCTATGTCTCGGCGCTGTGCTTCTGGGAGGACCGGCCGGGCGCCGGGGCCCAGGCCGAGGGCGGCCCGTGGGCGATCGAGACGTTCCTCGAAGGCCGCCACGTCTACCGGTTCCTCCAGTCGTTCAAGACTTTTGCCGCCAGCAGCAGCTTCCAGACCACGCAAGTGTTCCGGCAGCGCTTCAAGTTCGAGGACATCCTGGCGGCATTCCTGCGCACGCTGGCGCGCCATGGCGGTGAGAAGTTCGGCTTCGAGGCGTCCAACATCACGGTCGGCCGGCCCGTGCGCTTTGCCGGCGGCAATCCGGATGAGGCGCTGGCAATGCAGCGCTACCGTGCCGCCTTCGAGCGCCTCGGCGCCGGCCACGCGCGCTATGTTTACGAGCCGGTCGGCGCCGCGTTCTCCTTCGCCCGAAAGCTCGAGCGCGATGCCACCGTGCTGGTTGCGGATTTCGGCGGCGGCACCAGCGATTTCTCCGTGATGCGCTTTTCGCGCAAAGGCGGTGCCCTACGCGCCGAGCCGCTCGGCCATGCCGGCATCGGGATTGCCGGCGACACGTTCGACTACCGCATCGTCGATCACGTGGTCTCGCCGCGCCTGGGCAAGGGCTCCAGCTTCCGCTCCTTCGACAAGGTGCTGCCGATCCCCAGCGGCCATTACACCAATCTCGCGCGCTGGCACCAACTCGCGATGATGAAGAGCAACGGGGACTTGCGCGAGCTCCGGGAGCTTGCGCGCACCGCGCTGAAGCCTGAACTGCTCGAGGATTTCATCACCATCGTCGATCTCGACCTCGGCTTTGCGCTGTACCGCGCAGTGTCCGACGCCAAGGTTGCGCTGTCGGCGCAGGACGAGGTGAATTTCCGTTTCAGAGGCGGCGGCGTCGATATCGGATCGACCGTCACGCGAAAGAATTTCGAATCCTGGATCGCCGACGACATCGCTCGCCTCGGCGCCACCGTCGACAAGGTGCTGGGCGAAGCCGGCATCACCGCGCGCGAGGTCGAGAAGGTGTTCCTGACCGGCGGCACCTCGTTCGTGCCGGCGGTGCGAAAACTGTTCGCTGAACGCTTCGGCAACGAACGGCTGATGTCGGGCGACCAGTTCGAGTCGATCGCCTATGGCCTTGCGCTGATCGGGCACAGTCCGGAGCCGGATCGCTGGACCGCCGATGGCGGGATCGGAAAGAAGGCGGGCGCGTAGCGCTCGCTTCCTCGTTCTCCGCCATTGCGGGCGCAGCGCCGTAGGGTGGGCAATGCGAAGCGTGCCCACGTCCCGTACGCGACCAGAAACGAATGGCGGCGCGGCGCCAGTGCGGCTTGCCCGCCCTACGATACTGATGTCGCCGCTACTGATTGATCTCGGGCTCGACGAGCTTCGCCAGATTGCGCAGCGATTCCTGCCAGCCGAGATAGCAGGCCTCCGGCGGGATGACGTCGGGAATGCCGGCCTGCGTGATGTCGATCTCGGTGCCGACCGAGACTTTCTTCAGGATCACGGTCACCTGGATCTCGCCGGGAAGGTTGGGATCGTCGAACTTGTCGGTGTAGCGCAGGCGCTCGCCGGGCACGAGCTCGAGATATTCGCCGCCGAACGAATGGCTGTTGCCCGTCGTGAAATTGCGGAACGACATCTTGAACGTGCCGCCGACCTTGGGCTCGAAATGATGCACGGTGCAGGTGAAGCCGTTCGGCGGCAGCCATTTCGCCATCGCATCTGCCTCCAGGAAGGCGCGATAGACTTTCTGCGGGCTGGTCGTCAGGACGCGATGCAGGCGGATCGTGCTGGGCATGGTTGTTATCCTCATTGACTGATGGGCCCGAGATTGGCGTCTATGGCCCCTTCATGTCACGAGGACGACCGGGGCGCCGCCGATCCGACACGAGGTCTCGAGTTTTTTGGCGGGTGACCGGCCGCCGGCAATCTGCTTTCGCTTCAAAACCGAAGCCACAATTCCGCTGCCCTTCTTCGTTCAACTCTAGCGCGAAACCGGGGGACTTCCGTTGCGCAGGATGCTTTGGGCTTTTGCCGTCATTTTCTGCTGTTTCACGTCGACCGCGGAGGCTGCGGGCATTCAGCTCCTTGAATCCGGCCCGGCGCTGTCAGGCGCGATCTGGTATCCGTGCGCGGCCGAGCCGGCGCATGTGGCGTTGGGCAGCCTTGCGGTCGGCGCCGATTTCGACCTGAAGGGTGCGAGAGATTGTCCCGTCACCGGCGCTAAACTCCCGCTCATCATCTTTTCGCACGGTCGTGGCGGCTGGTTCGGCCAGCATCACGACACCGCGGAGGCGCTGGCCGATGCGGGCTTCGTCGTTGCGGCCGTCAACCATCCCGGTGACACCGCAAACGATTCCTCGCGGCGCGATACGCTGTACCTCTGGGGCTCGCGTCCGGCGGATATCGTTCGTTTGCTCGATTTCATGCTGAAGAATTGGAAGGACCGGGCGGTGATCGATCCCGCCCAGGTTGGGTTCTTTGGTTTCTCGAGTGGCGGTGCGACCGGCTTCGTGCTGATGGGGACCAAGCCGGATTTCGCGAGGGTCGCCAGCTTTTGCAAGGAGACGAGCGGCGCTTGCGCGCAGCTTCACAATGGCGAGACGCCACCCGAGCCGATCCAGGATGCGCGCATCCGCACCGCTGTCATCGTTGATCCCGCGCCAGGCACCCTAACGCGGGAGAATCTCGCCGTCGTGAAGGTGCCGTTCCAGTTCTGGCGCTCGCAGTTCGGCGGCCCCGGTGTCGGCGACGGCTCGGGCACGGAGCGCGTCGCGCAGGGATTGCCGGGCAAGCCGGAGATTCATGTCGTGCCGGCCGGCCATTTTGCGTTCCTCGCGCCGTGTTCGGCCGAGCTCGCGGCAGCCGTCCCCCGCATCTGTACCGACACGCCGGCCGGGTTCGACCGGGTGGGCTTTCATCGCGAGTTCAATGCAGCGGTGGTGAAGTATTTTCGCGATCAGCTCGGAGAGCACTAAGCTCGAAATCGGGATCAAACAAAAAGGCCGCCGAAACCGGCGGCCTTCGTCATTCGCTGTTGTGTCCGCTTACTCCGCGGCCTGCTTCTGCGGCGGGTCGAGCGCGCCGGACTTGTGGATCTCGGCGACCTGATGGTCGCTGAAGCCGAGCACCGAGCGCAGGATCTCGTCGGTGTGCTCGCCGAGCAGCGGGGAGCGCTCCACCTCGCTCGGTGAATCCGACAGCTTGATCGGGTTGCCGACCGAGATGTACTTGCCGCGGGTGGGGTGATCGACCTCGACCACGGTGCCGGTCGCGCGCAGCGACTGGTCTTCGGCGATTTCCTTCATCGACAGGATCGGGCCGCAGGGGATGTCGTCCTTGTTGAGGATTTCCATCGCCTCGAACTTGGTCTTGGTCATCGTCCACTGCTCGATGCGGGCGAAGATCTCGTTGAGGCGCGGCAGGCGGGCCGCAGGCTTCGCGTAGTTCGGATCGGTCTTCCAAGTGGGCTCGCCGATCACGTCGCAGATCTTCTCCCAGACCGGAGCCTGGGTGATGAAGTAGATGTAGGCGTTGGGATCGGTCTCCCAGCCCTTGCACTTCAGGATGCGGCCGGGCTGGCCACCGCCCGAGTCGTTGCCGGCGCGCGGCACGGCATCGCCGAACGGAATGCCTTCGCCGAACTGGCTGTATTCCTTGAGCGGGCCGTGGGCAAGGCGCTGCTGGTCGCGCAGCTTGACGCGGGCGAGGTTGAGCACGCCGTCCTGCATCGCGGCGGTGACGCGCTGGCCCTTGCCCGAATGCGTGCGCTGATAGAGCGCGGTGACGATGCCCAGCGCCAGGTGCAGGCCGGTGCCGGAATCGCCGATCTGCGCGCCGGTGACGAGCGGCAGGCCGTCGCGGAAGCCCGTGGTCGAGGCGGCGCCGCCGGTGCACTGCGCGACGTTCTCATAGACCTTGCAGTCTTCGTACGGTCCGGGGCCAAAACCCTTGATCGAGGCGACGATCATCTTCGGGTTGATCGCCTGGATCTTCTCCCAGGGGAAGCCCATGCGGTCGAGCACGCCGGGGCCGAAATTCTCGACCAGCACGTCGCACTTCTTGATCAACTCGGTGAGGACTTCCTTGCCCTTGGGGTTCTTGGTGTCGAGCGTGATCGAGCGCTTGTTGTGGTTGAGCATGGTGAAATACAGGCTGTCCACGTTCGGGATGTCCTGCAGCTGGCCGCGGGTGATGTCACCCACGCCCGGACGTTCCACCTTGATCACGTCGGCGCCGAACCACGCCAGCAGCTGCGTGCAGGTCGGCCCGGACTGGACGTGAGTGAAATCGAGAATGCGAACGCCCGTGAGCGCTTTGGTCATCTTGTTGCTCCGTACTGTGTCTGCCCCTGCAGCCGGCAGGGAATAAAGGGTTGAGGGGTGGACTTACTTCTTCTTCTGCAGAACGCTCTGCGGATTGAGGTTGCCGATGCGGCCGCTTTCCGAGCCGGCGGCCGGATCGATCACCGCGTTGATGAGCGTCGGCTTGCCGGACTTCATGGCCTCGTTGACGGCGCGCTTCAGCTCGTCGGGCGAGGTCGCGTTGACGCCGACGCCGCCGAAGGCTTCCATCATCTTGTCGTAGCGCGCGCCCTTGACGAACACTGTCGTCGCCGGATCGGAATTGGCGCCGTTGACGTCGGTGCCGCGATAGATGCCGTCATTGTTGAATATGACGACGCAGATCGGCAGGTTGTAGCGGCAGATGGTCTCGACCTCCATGCCGGAGAAGCCGAAGGCCGAGTCGCCTTCCACGGCCAGCACGGGATGGCCGGTCTCGAGCGCGGCCGCGATCGCCTGGCCCATGCCGATGCCCATCACGCCCCAGGTGCCGACGTCGAGACGCTTGCGCGGCCGGTACATGTCGATGACGCCGCGGGCGAGATCGAGCGTGTTGGCGCCCTCGTTGACGAGGATCGCCTCGGGGTGCTCCTTGATGACGTTCTTAAGCACGCCGAGCGCGCCGTGATAGTCCATCGGCGATTTGTTGTTCATGAGCTTCGGCGCCATCTTGGCGACGTTCTCTTCGCGCTTGGACGAGATGGCCTTGGTCCAGTCGGCGGGAGGGGCGGTCCAGCCCGTTCCCATCGCCTGGTTGAAGGCGGAGACGACCGAGCCGATGTCGCCGACCACGGGCGCGACGATCTCGACGTTGGAGTCCATCTCACGCGGCTCGATGTCGACCTGGATGAACTTCTTCGGGGATTCGCCCCAGCTCTTGCCCTTGCCGTGCGAGAGCAGCCAGTTCAGCCGCGCGCCGATCAGCATGACGACGTCGGATTCCTTCAGCACCGTCGAGCGGGCCGCGCCGGCGCACTGCGGATGGGTGTCTGGGAGCAGGCCCTTGGCCATGCTCATGGGGAGGAACGGCACGCCGCTCTTCTCGACGAAATTCTTGATCTCTTCGTCGGCCTGCGCGTAGGCCGCACCCTTGCCGAGGATGATGAGCGGACGCTTGGCGCTCTTGAGCACGTCGAGCGCACGCTTGACCGAAGCGGGCGAGGGGATCTGCGCGGGCGCCGCGTCGATCACCTTGACCAGCGACTTCTGGCCGGCATCGGCGCTCATGACCTGGCCGAACAGTTTTGCGGGGAGGTCGAGATAGACGCCGCCCGGACGGCCCGAGACCGCGGCGCGGATCGCGCGGGCGAAACCGATCCCGATGTCCTGGGCGTGCAGCACGCGATAGGCCGCCTTGCACAACGGCTTGGCGATCGCGAGCTGGTCCATTTCCTCGTAGTCGCCCTGCTGCAGGTCGACGATCTCGCGCTCGGAGGAGCCCGAGACCAGGATCATCGGGTAGCAGTTGGTGGTGGCGTGCGCGAGTGCGGTGAGACCGTTGAGGAAGCCGGGCGCGGAGACCGTGAGGCAGACGCCGGGCTTCTTGGTGAGATAGCCGGCGATGCCTGCGGCGTAACCGGCGTTCTGCTCGTGGCGGAAGGAAATCACGCGAATGCCTTCGGCTTGCGCCATGCGGCCCAAATCCGTGATCGGGATGCCCGGCACATTATAGATAGTGTTGATGCCGTTCAGCTTGAGCGCGTCGATGACGAGATGGAAGCCATCCGTCAGTTCCTGCTCGGTGCCCGGTGCCTCGGACTTGGTCGCGGTATTCAGCATGGGCCTTCTCTCCCTGGTCTCAAGTAGCGGGGCGAATTGTTCGCCCTTCTGGTGAACGTTGCTAGGTGAACAGTTACGTGAACAATTCCTGGCCATGCGCTTCGACGTAAGAGGCAAGGCCGAGGGTGTGGTCGCGGGCGCGCTTCTCCGCAAGTTCGGTATCGCGCGCTTCGAGTGCTTCGATCATCGCGAGATGCTCGGGCAGCGAGGTCGCGGTGCGGTCCTTGCGTCCGATGGTCAGCTGGCGATAGCCGCGCACGTGCAGCAGCAGGTCATTGGTGAGATCGACCAGCACCGGCGATTCCGACAGCGAGATCAGCGCCTGATGGAAGGCGATGTTGGCGCGCGAATATTCCTCGACATGATCCTCGGGCAGGCGGTCCTTGCCGAAGTCCTTGAAATAGTCGCGCAGCGCCGTGATGTCCTTCTTGCGCGCGGTGGTGGTGATGAGGCGCGCGGCCATGCTCTCCAGCGCCGCCCAGGCGCGGATCATGTCGACGATCTCGCTCTTGGTCCGGCGCACCACCATGATGCCGCGGCGCGGAACCGTCTTCACGAAACCGTCCTGCTCGAGCATCGCGATGGCTTCGCGGATCGGGGTGCGGCTGACACCCAGGCGTTCGGACAGCGCGCGCTCGTCCAGCATCACCGGCTCGGGCGTCGAATAGATGTCCATCTTGAGGATGGCTTCCTTCAAGGCGTCATACGCCTTGTTCTTGAAGCTGCTCTCCGGGGCAATACGAACGATTGCGATGTCTGCCTCGGCCATGTTCGGCAACGCCTTGGTTGGTTTCCGTAGTGACACGACGAATCTCCTCCAGTGGGAGTCGTCTTTTACAGGAATATTAACGGGAAAGTTTTTGGCATACCACATGCCAGAATGTCAAGGCGGCTATTTTTTGCGGCGTTCTAAGCCATGCTGCAGCTTGACAAGTTGGCTTCTGGCATACCAAATGCCATCGCCAGCCATTTTTGATCCAAAGCGGCGGAGTAATCTTGGGCTTTATGCCGCTCCCGCCCGCGACATGGAACAGAGCGCGGCGAATGGCAAGCATCACGGGCAGCCGCAAATACGCGCGCGCTTTGAAAAGAACGAACTGAGGTCAAGGGAGAAGCCACATGTCCAATTCCAAAGAAGCCGTCCGCAAGGTGCTTGACCAGGTCAAGGCGGACAACCGCACCAGCCTGACGGCCCCGGAAGGCAAGCTGGTCTGCGACGCCTACGGCATTCCGGTTCCAAAGGAGGGCGTGGCCAAGTCGGCGGGCGAGGCCGGCAAGATGGCCTCCTCGATGGGCTTCCCGGTCGTGATGAAGATCGTCTCGCCGGACATTCTCCACAAGACCGAAGCCGGCGGCGTCATCGTCGGCCTCAAGACGGCTGAGGACGCCGAAAAGGCCTACGAGACCATTCTGTCCAACGCCAGGAAGTACAAGGCTGATGCCAAGATCGAGGGCGTGCAGGTGCAGCAGATGCTGGCCGGCGGCACCGAAGTCATCGTCGGCTCGATCACCGACGGCTCGTTCGGCAAGCTGGTCGCCTTCGGCCTCGGCGGCGTGTTGGTCGAGGTGCTCAAGGACATCACCTTCCGCCTCGCGCCCGCGACCAAGGAAGACGCGCTCTCGATGCTCGACGGCATCCAGGCGCACGAGATTTTGAAGGGTGTGCGCGGTGGGGAAGCGGTGAACCGTACGGCGCTGGCCGATGTCATCGTCAAGGTTTCGCAGCTCGTCACCGATTTCCCAGAGATCGTCGAGCTCGACCTCAACCCGGTGTTCGCCACGGCGAAGAGCGCGATCGCGGCCGACGTCCGCATCGTCGTCGACTTCGCCTATGTGCCGAAGCCGAAGCCGCGCCCGACCGAAGAGATCGTCGCGGCGATGAGCCGCATCATGCAGCCGAAGGCCGTCGCCGTGGTCGGCGCCTCCGCCGAGGACGGCAAGATCGGCAACTCCGTGATGAAAAACCTCATCAACGGCGGCTACAAGGGCGACATCTATCCGATCCACCCCAAGGCGGCCGAGATCCTCGGCTACAAGGCCTACAAGAGCGTCAAGGACGTGCCCGGCGTGATCGACACCGCCGTGTTCGCGATCCCTGCCAAGTTCGTCGCGGCGGCGCTGACCGAATGCGGCGAGAAGAAAATCCCGGGCGCGGTGCTGATCCCGTCGGGCTTCGCGGAAGCCGGCGCGCCGGAGCTGCAGGCCGAGATCGTCGAGGTCGGCAAGAAGTACGACATCCGCCTGATGGGGCCGAACATCTACGGCTTCTATTATACACCGGCCAATCTCTGCGCGACTTTCTGCACGGCCTACGACGTCAAGGGCCACGCGGCGCTGTCGTCGCAATCGGGCGGCATCGGCATGGCCATCATCGGCTTCTCGCGTTCGGCGAAGATGGGCGTTTCGGCCATCGTCGGCCTCGGCAACAAGTCCGATATCGACGAGGACGATCTGCTCGCATTCTTCGAGCAGGATCCGAACACGAACCTGATCGCGCAGCACTGCGAAGACCTCAAGGACGGTCGCGCCTTTGCGGAAGCGGCAAAGCGCGTCTCCAAGAAGAAGCCGGTCGTCGTGCTCAAGGCCGGCCGTACCTCGGCCGGCGCCAAGGCGGCCTCGTCGCACACCGGCGCGCTCGCCGGCAACGACAAGATCTACGAGGACGTGCTGGCGCAGTCGGGCGTGATCCGGGCCCGCAGCTTGCGGCAATTGCTCGAATTCGCCCGCGGCGTGCCGGTGCTGCCGACGCCGAAGGGTGAGAACGTGCTGATCATCACCGGTGCCGGCGGCTCGGGCGTGCTGCTGTCGGACTCCTGCGTCGACAACGGCCTGTCGCTGATGTCGATGCCGCCGGATCTCGATGCGGCCTTCCGCAAGTTCATCCCGCCGTTCGGTGCGGCCGGAAATCCTGTGGATATCACCGGCGGCGAGCCGCCGATCACCTACGTCAACACGGTGAAGCTCGGCCTCTCCGATGAGCGCATCCACTCGCTGATCCTCGGCTACTGGCACACCATCGTCACCCCGCCGATGGTGTTCGCCCGCAACATGGTCGAGGTGAAGAAGGAGATGGAGGCCAAGGGCTTCGTGAAGCCGATCGTCGCCTCGCTCGCCGGCGACGTCGAGGTCGAGGAAGCCGCCGAATATCTCTACCAGAACGGCATCCCGGCCTATGCTTATTCGACCGAGTTGCCGGTCGAGGTCCTCGGCGCCAAGTACAGGTGGGCGCGCGGGGCAGGGCTGCTCTGACGATCTTCGCCTCTCCCCGCTTGCGGGGAGAGGCCGGAATTTGCGCAGCAAATTCCGGGTGAGGGGACTCTCCGCGAGTTTATCTGCCACTGTCCTTGCGGAGACTCCCTCACCCTGACCCTCTCTGAGCGAGCGAAGCTCGTCTCGGCCCCACAAGCGGGGGAGAGGGGAAAGAAGAGATGCAGGTCGCGATGAGCAAGAACGTGATCCGGCGCAAATCACTTGAGCCTCGATCGTCATCGGAGGCTGACCATGACGCACGCGACGGCGGCGTGCAGTCGGTCGACCGCGCGCTGTCGATCCTGGAAACACTGGCCGAGGACGACGAAGGCTACCGCCTCAGCGATCTCGCCATCCGCACCGGCCTGTCGGCCTCGACCGTGCACCGCTTGCTGGCGACACTGGAAAGCCGCCGCTTCGTCCAGTTCGATCGTGCGGCATCCAAATGGCACGTCGGCTCGCGCGCCTTCACGGTCGGCGCAAGCTTTGCGCGGCGGCGCAATTTCTCCACACAGGCAATTCCCTACTTGCGCAAGCTGCGCGATCTCACCCGCGAGACCGCCAATCTCGCCGTGGTCGACGACGAATTCATCATCGTGCTGACCCGGATGGAAAGCCGCGAGATCATGCGCTCGCTGACCCAGGTCGGCGGCCGCGTCGCCATGGTCACGTCAGGCGTGGGCAAGGCGGTGCTCGCGACCTATTCGGACGAGGACGTCGGCGCCGTCATCCGCCATCACGGCATGCCCCGCCTGACCGAGAAATCGATCGTGCGCCCGAGTGACCTGTTCAAGGAGCTCGAAAAGATCCGCAAGCAGGGGTTTGCGCTCGACGATGAAGAGGCCTGCATGGGCCTGCGCTGCATTGCTGCGGTGGTATACAACGACTGCGCCGAGCCGCTGGCGGCGATTTCGGTCTCGGGCATGACCAGCCGCCTGACCGACGACAGATTGCCGGAAGTGGGCCAAATCGTGCGCGACGTCGCCGGCGAGCTGACCCTTGCGCTCGGCGGGGTGATGCCGACGCCCCGCTAATTGGAAAATCCGGGCACTGTCGCTGGACAGCATCGGTCGTTTTGGCTGATATGCGACCAAACGACACAATGCGGCAAACGTCCGCATGAGCCTGGAGATGCCCAATGTTTCGATTTTCCACGCGCCTTGTCGGCGCAGCCGTCGCGCTGACCCTTGCGGCAGCGACGCCTTCTCTTGCCCAGCAGCTCGAACTCAAGCTGATGGCGCCGGCGGCCCCGGGCGGCGGCTGGGACCAGACCGCGCGCTCGATGCAGCAGGCGCTGGTGGCTTCGGGCGTTGCGCGCAGTGTGCAGGTCACCAATGTTCCCGGTGCGGGCGGCAGCGTCGGCATCGCCCAGTTCGTCAATGGCGCCAAGGGCGACGGCAACCAGATGATGGTCAACGGCTTCGTCATGGTGGGCGCGCTCGCCATGAACAAGTCGCCGGTGACGCTGGAACAGGTGACGCCGATCGCGCGTCTCACCGAAGAAATCCAGGTGATCGTGGTGCCCGCGAATTCGCCGATCAAGACCGCGCAGGATCTCGCTGCCGCGGTGAAGGCCGATATCGCCAAGGTGACCTTCGCCGGCGGCTCTGCCGGCGGCGTCGATCATGTGATGGCGGCACTGTTCGCCGGGGCCGTCGGCGCCGACGCCAAGAAGATCAATTACATCCCGTTCTCCGGTGGCGGCGAGTCGCTTGCCGCGATCCTCGGCGGCAAGGTCACCGCGGGGATTTCGGGCCTCAGCGAATATGAAGGGCAGATCAAGTCCGGCAAGCTGCGCGCGATCGGCGTGACCTCGGAGAAGCGCATCCCCGGCAGCGACATCCCGACCTTCAAGGAACAAGGAATTGACCTCGTGATCGCCAATTGGCGCTCGGTGGTCGCGCCTCCCGGCATCACGCCGGAGCAGAAGAAGACCTTGAGCGACGCGATCGAGAAGATGGTGAAGTCGGATGCCTGGAAGGAGATCCTCAAGCAGAAGGGTTGGGAGGACGCCTATCTCGGGGGAGACGCCTTCGCCGACTTCCTGAAGAAGGAAACCGTGCGGGTCACCGACGTGCTGAAATCGGTCGGCCTGGTCAAGTCATGACCTCGGGCGGTCCCACCCAGCCGCCGCGGCGCGTCGATCGCGCCGGTATCGTCATCGCTGCGCTGCTCGCCGTGCTCGCCGCGGTGCTGGTCTGGGACGCGCGCGGCCTGTCATCCACCGCGATGTATGGCATGGGGCCGGAGGCGATGCCGGTCGTGGTCGCCAGCGGCCTTGCGCTGCTCGCGATCGGCAATTTCATCGACGCGGTGCGCGGCAATCTGCCGGCGCGCGAGAGCACCGATCCGGTTCCGGTGTTTCTGATCCTCGTCGGCCTGGCGCTGTTGATCGCCATCATCGGCTTCGGCGGCGGCTTTATCCTTGCGACCTCGGCGCTGTTCGTGACGACGTCGGCGGCCTTCGGACGCCGGGCCATCCTCGTCGACAGCATCATCGCCGTCGTGATGTCGACCCTCATCTATCTCGCGTTCGACCGATTGTTGACGTTGAGCCTTCCGACCGGCCCGCTGGAGCGACTGCTGTGATGGACACTTTTGCGGCGCTGGCGCACGGCATGCTCGTCGCCATTCAGCCGATCAACCTGCTCTATGCGCTGATCGGCGTGTTCCTCGGCACGGCCGTCGGCGTGCTGCCCGGCATCGGCCCCGCGCTGACGGTCGCGCTGTTGCTGCCGGTGACCTACAAGCTCGATCCCGGCGGCTCGCTCATCATGTTCGCGGGCATCTATTACGGCGGCATGTATGGCGGCTCGACCACCGCGATCCTGATCAACACGCCCGGCGAGAGCGCTTCCATGGCGACCGCGCTCGAAGGCAACAAGATGGCCAAGGCCGGCCGCGGCGGGCCGGCGCTTGCGACCTCCGCGATCGGCTCCTTTGTAGCCGGAACCATTGCCACCATCGGTCTTGCCTTCCTCGCGCCGTGGCTGGTCGATTTCGCCGTGCGCTTCGGCCCCGAGGACTATTTCGCGCTGATGTGCGTTGCTTTCGTCACAGTGTCGGCGACCTTCGGCGATTCCCCGATCCGCGGCCTGACCAGCCTGTTCATCGGCCTGACGCTCGGCCTCGTCGGCATCGACAAGCTGACGGGACAGGCGCGGCTTGCATTCGGCGTTCCTGAATTGCTCGACGGCGTCGAGGTGACGACGCTGGCGGTCGGGCTGTTCGCGGTCGGCGAGGCGCTCTATGTCGCGTCGCGCCGCCACCACAGCGAGGAGAAGCTGGAGGCGGTGCGTGGCTCGCTGTGGATGACAAAGGAAGATTGGAAGCGCTCGTGGAAGCCCTGGCTGCGCGGCACCATGTTCGGCTTCCCGATCGGCGCGCTGCCCGCGGGCGGCGCGGAAATCCCGACCTTCCTGTCCTATTCGACCGAGAAGCGCCTCACGAAGTACCCCGAAGAATTCGGCAAGGGGGCGATCGAAGGTGTCGCGGGGCCGGAAGCCGCCAACAACGCCTCCGCGGCCGGCACGCTGGTTCCACTCTTGACGTTGGGGCTGCCGACCTCGGCGACGGCCGCGATGATGCTGGCGGGCTTCCAGCAATACGGCCTCAACCCGGGCCCGCTGCTGTTCGCCGAGCGGCCGGACCTCGTGTGGGGCCTGATCGCCAGCCTGTTCATCGCCAACCTGATGCTGCTGGTGCTGAACCTGCCGCTGGTCGGGCTCTGGGTGCGGTTGCTCGCAATCCCGCAGCCCTGGCTTTATGCCGGCATCCTCGTGTTCGCGACCATGGGCACCATCGCGGCAAAGCCCTCGGTGGTGGAATTGTCGATGCTATCAGGCTTCGGCGTGCTCGGCTTCTTGATGCGCCGGTTCGATTTTCCGATCGCTCCCGTCGTGGTCGGCCTGATCCTCGGCCCGATTGCCGAGAGCCAGCTGCGCCGCGCGCTCGCGATCAGCCTCGGCGATCCCATGACGCTGCTGCAGAGTCCGATCTCGGCGACGCTGCTCGGCCTCGCGCTGGTTGCGCTGCTGGCCCCATTCGTGCTGAAGGGGCTGGGGCGGTTCAAGGCGAACGAGGACTGACCGTCCTGGCGCACTTGTCGTCTCGTGTCGCGGCCATTCGTGGAGAACTGTCATGCCTTCCGAGCTCCGCTCGCCGCGTCTTGCGGTTCTGATCGACGCCGACAATGCCTCCGCGAAGATCGCGGACGGATTGTTCGAGGAGATTGCCAAGATCGGCGAGGCCAGCGTTCGCCGTATCTACGGCGACTTCTCCAATGCACGATCCAGGGGCTGGGCCGACATCCTGTCGAAGCACGCCATCATCCCACAGCAGCAGTTCGCCTATACGACAGGAAAGAACGCCTCCGACATCACGCTGGTCATCGACGCGATGGATCTGCTTCACAGCGGCCGGTTCGACGGCTTCTGCCTGGTGTCATCCGACAGCGACTTTACCCGCCTCGCGGCCCGCATCCGGGAGCAGGGCGTCGATGTCTTTGGGTTCGGCGAACAGAAGACACCGGAGAGCTTCAGACAGGCCTGCCGAAGGTTCGTCTACACCGAGAACCTGCTTGCCGGCACCGCGACCACCCACGACGCGGCCTCGAAGTCTGCGCCGCTTCAGCCGCCCGATGCGGCCACGCCCATCATCAAGAAGGTCATCACCCAGATGGAAAGCGAGGACGGTTGGGTCGCGCTCCGTGAACTCGGGCAGCGGCTAGCCAACCTCGCTTCCGATTTCGATCCGCGAACGTTCGGTTTTCGCAAGCTGAGCGACCTCGTCCGAAAGACCAATTCGTTCGAGATCGATGAGACAAACGGGCGGTCGGTGCGGATCAGGGTCAAGGTTGCCGCGCCAGCGACGACAGCACAGAAGTCGCGCAGGCGTCCAAGGTCGAGGGCGGCAGGCGGTTCGACGCCTAAGGCGTAAGCAGGGCGTGCCGTTATATTTGAGTTTGCCCGGTTTGGCGTAGGGCGTAACTATCGTTCGGCCGTAACGCCAAGCGAGGGTTCCCATGACCAAACTCACGCGCTTTTCCGTCGCACCGCTGCACAGCATGACCCGGCGTCTGGCCGATGTGGCCTCAGCACGCGTCGCGCCTGATCTCGTCATCACCGGTGCGCAGGTGCTCTCGACTTATTCGGAGCGCATCCATGGGAACCGCGAGGTCTGGATATCAGGCGGCCGCATTGCGGCGGTGAAGCCGGCCGGCGCGGCGAAGAAGATCTGGAGCGGCGCTGCGACTTACGACGCCGCCGGCGGCATCGTCGCGCCGGGTCTGGTCGATCCGCACATCCATATCGAGTCCTCGATGGTGACGGCTTGTGCCTACGCCGAAGCGGCGCTGCTGAACGGCACCACCACGATCTTCTGTGACAGCCACGAGATCGGCAACGTCATGGATGTCGCCGGCGTCGAGGCGATGCTGGAGGACGCGCGGCAGGCGCCGCTCTCGATCTTCCTGACGGTGCCAAGCACGGTTCCGGCGACCTCGGCCGAACTGGAGACCGCCGGCGGCGATCTCACACCGGACAAGATCGCCGGCCTGTTCGATCGCTGGCCGGAGGCCGTGGCGCTCGGCGAGAAGATGGATTTTGTGCCTGTTACGATGGGCGACGAGCGCAGCCACGCCATCCTCGCGGCCGCCTTGAAGCGTGGCCGTCCCGTTTCTGGCCACGTCTACGGCCGCGAATTCGTCGCGGCCTATGCGGCGTCAGGCGTCACCGACACCCACGAAGCGATCGACCGCGACATCGCTGACGATCTGCTCGACGCCGGCGTCTGGGTATTTTTGCGCGGCGGCCCGCCGACGACGCCCTGGCATTCGCTGCCGCAGGCGATCCGCACCGTCACCGAGCTCGGAGCCTCGCACAAGCGCACGGCGGTGTGCACCGACGACCGCGACGCCGACGATCTCCTGCTGTTCGGCCTCGACTGGGTGGTGCGCGAAGCGGTGAAGACGGGGATGTCGCCGGAGCAGGCCTGGTCGATGGGCTCGCTGCATGGCGCGACGCGCTTCGCCATGGATGGCGACATCGGCGGGCTCGGTGGCGGGCGCCGCGCCGATCTCGTGCTGATGGACGATCAGCTCAAGCCGCAATGCACCTGGTACGGCGGCGAGCTCGTGGTCGAGCATGGCAAGATCACTGATAGCCTCGATCGGGCGCTGTCGCAGCGCTATCAATATCCCAAAGCGGCTTACGCGACCGTGAAGCTGCCGGAGAAGGTCAAGCTGACGCCGGAGCTTCCGGCGAAGGCCTGTACGGTCAACGCGATCAAGACCGCGCTGCCCGGCATCACGTTGATCCACGAGAAGGTCAAGATCGAGCCGGCCAAGGGCTGGCCGGCGCTGTTTGAGCGCTATGGCCTCTGCTTCGTCGCGGTGGTCGAGCGCCACGGCAAGTCGGCTGGCAACGTCGCGCACGGCCTCTTGAAGGATTTTGGCCTGAAGCGCGGCGCGGTGGCCTCCAGCGTCGGCCACGACAGCCACAACATCATCGTCGCCGGCACCAACGAGCCGGATATGCAGGCGGCGATCGCCGCCATCAAGGCGCAGCAGGGCGGCGTCTGCGTCGTCGCCGACGGCGAGGTGAGGGCGCTGGTCGCGCTGCCGATCGCGGGCCTCCTGTCCGACAAGCGCGTCACGGAAGTGGCCGAAGAAGTTAAGGCCCTGAAGAAAGAGTGGGCCAAGGCCGGCTGCACCATCCCCTACATGGGTTTCAATTTGATTCCGCTATCGGTCATTCCGGAAATTCGCATCACCGACAAGGGCCTCGTGCTGGTGCCGCAAATGGAGCTGGCGCCGCTGTTCGAGTGATGGCTTTCACGCGTGCCTCAGCCTAACTGACTGAAGCTGCCGCGATTTTTCCACGGCTGCCGCATCGTGGAAAATAAAATCGATCTCGTTGAGATCGTATGCTGCGCGCCCGATGATCTCGCTCGCTGACGCAACTCGAGCGAGGTCCGATATGGCGAAGATGCGAGCTATCGATGCTGCCGTGCGAATTCTGGAAAAGGAGGGTGTCTCCACCGCCTTCGGAGTTCCCGGGGCTGCGATCAATCCGCTTTACTCGGCGCTGAAGAAGCGCGGCTCGATCCGCCACATCCTGGCGCGGCATGTCGAGGGTGCCTCGCACATGGCCGAGGGCTACACGCGCGCCAAGGCCGGCAATATCGGCGTCTGCATCGGAACCTCGGGGCCGGCGGGCACCGACATGATCACCGGGCTTTATTCCGCGATCGCCGATTCCATCCCGATCCTCTGCATCACCGGGCAGGCGCCGCGCGCGCGGCTCTACAAGGAGGATTTCCAGGCCGTCGATATCGAGTCGATCGCCAAGCCCGTGACCAAATGGGCGGTGACCGTGCGCGAGCCCGCGCTGGTGCCGCGGGTGTTCAGCCAGGCGTTTCATGTGATGCGCTCGGGCCGGCCGGGGCCGGTGCTGATCGACATGCCGCTCGACGTGCAGCTCGCCGAAATCGAGTTCGACGATGAGACCTATGAGCCGCTGCCGGTCTACAAGCCCACCGCGACCCGCAAGCAGGTCGAGAAGGCGCTGGAGATGCTCAACGCCGCCGAGCGGCCGTTGATCGTCGCGGGCGGCGGCATCATCAATGCCGACGCCTCGGATCTCCTGGTCGAATTCGCCGAGATCGCCAACGTGCCTGTTGTCCCGACCCTGATGGGGTGGGGCGCGATCCCCGACGATCACGTGCTGATGGCCGGCATGGTCGGGCTTCAGACCAGCCATCGCTACGGCAATGCCACGATGCTGGAGTCGGACTTCGTGCTCGGCATCGGCAACCGCTGGGCCAACCGCCACACCGGCTCGGTCGAAACCTACACCAAAGGCCGCACCTTCGTGCATGTCGACATCGAGCCGACGCAGATCGGGCGCGTGTTCAATCCCGATCTCGGCATCGTCTCGGACGCGAAGGCCGCGCTCGAGCTGTTCGTCACCGTCGCCAGGGAGTGGCGCCGGGCAGGCAGGCTTCGCGAGCGCCAGGCGTGGCCCGCTTCCTGCCGCGACCGCAAGAAGACCATGCTGCGCAAGAGTCATTTCGACAACGTCCCGATCAAGCCGCAGCGCGTCTATGAGGAGATGACCAAGGCCTTTGGTCGCGACACCTGCTACGTCACCGTGATCGGCCTGTCGCAGATCGCTGGCGCCCAGTTCCTCGGCGTCTATCGCCCACGCAACTGGATCAATGCCGGGCAGGCGGGGCCGCTCGGCTGGACCTTGCCCGCCGCCCTCGGCGTGCGTGCCGCGTGCCCGGATCGCGACATCGTTGCGCTATCGGGCGACTACGACTTCCAGTTCCTGATCGAGGAGCTCGCGGTCGGGGCCCAGTTCAATCTGCCCTATATCCACGTCGTGGTGAACAATTCCTATCTCGGCCTGATCCGTCAGGCCCAGCGCGGCTTCGACATGGACTATCATGTCCAGCTCTCCTTCGAGAACGTCAACGCACCGGAGCTCAATGGCTACGGCGTCGACCATGTCGCGGTCGCCGAGGGTCTCGGCTGCAAGGCGATCCGCGTCACCGATCCGAAGGACGCACAGGCGGCGTTCGCGACCGCGCGCGAATTGATGGCCAAGCACCGCGTGCCTGTCGTCGTCGAGTTCATCCTCGAACGCGTCACCAACATCGCGATGGGCACCGAGATCGACAACATCGTCGAGTTCGAGGAGGTGCTGGATCTGCCGCTCGACGAGGTCGGGACCGTCAGGCCCGGCGTGTTGCAGCCGGCTGAATAAGGGAAGAAGCATCATGCCGAAGTTTGCCGCCAACCTCACCATGCTCTTCAACGAGATGCCGTTCCTCGACCGCTTCGCAGCGGCGAAGGCGGCGGGCTTCTCGGGGGTCGAATATCTCTTTCCCTATGATTTCGACAAGGCGCAGCTGCGCGAGCAGCTCGAGGCCCACGGGTTGACGCAGGTGCTGCACAATCTGCCGGCGGGTAACTGGGCGGGGGGCGAGCGCGGCATTGCGATCCTGCCCGATCGCACCGCTGAATTCCGTGACGGCGTGTTCCGCGCCATCGACTATGCCAAGGCGCTCGATTGCGAGCAGCTCAACTGTCTCGTGGGTATTGCGCCTGCCGACGCCGATCCGCGCGAGCTGAACGAGACGCTGGTCGGAAACCTGCGCTTTGCCGCCTCGACGCTGGCAAGGGAAAACATCAAGCTGCTGGTCGAGCCGATCAATACGCTCGACATTCCCGGCTTCTTCCTCAACGGCACCGAGCAGGCGATACAGCTGATCTCGGAGGTGCGGTCGAACAATCTGTTCGTCCAGTACGACATCTATCACATGCAGATCATGGAGGGCGATCTCGCCCGCACCATGCAGGAATATCTGCCGCAAATCGCCCATATCCAGCTCGCCGACAATCCCGGCCGGCACGAGCCCGGCACCGGCGAGATCAACTATCCCTTCCTGTTCCGCCATCTCGACGCGATCGGCTATCGCGGCTGGATCGGCTGCGAATACAAGCCGCGCACTACGACGCTGGAAGGGCTTTCGTGGCACGCCGCGCAGACGTTTGAGACATAGGAGCTCGGGCTCAGATGCAGCTGCGATGACGGTGCGCTCCCTCTCCTGCAAGCGGGGAAGGTGTACCGAGCCAGTGGATACGACTTCGCCCAAATCGAGAGGAAACCCAGACATGATCGACATCGGCTTCATCGGACTTGGCACCATGGGACGGCCGATGGCCGGCCACCTCCTGAGCGCGGGCCATCGCGTTCTCCTGCACGACGTCGCGCCGGTTTCGCCGGAGCTGATCGCCGCGGGCGGCGTTGCGTGCAAGTCGGCCAAGGAGGTCGCGGAAGGAGCGGATGCCGTCATCATCATGGTGCCGGATACGCCGCATGTTGAGGCGGTGCTGTTCGGCAAGGACGGGGTTGCGAGCGGCATCTCCAAGGGCAAGATCGTCGTCGACATGAGCTCGATCTCGCCGTTGGCGACGAAAGAATTTGCGAAGAAGATCGAGGCGCTCGGCGCGGACTATCTCGACGCGCCGGTCTCAGGCGGCGAGGTCGGCGCCAAGGCGGCGAGCCTCACCATCATGGTCGGCGGGCCGGAACGGGCCTTCAACACCATGAAGCCGGCTTTCGACAGGATGGGCAAGAACGTCACCCGCGTTGGCGCCAATGGCGACGGGCAGACGACCAAGGTCGCCAACCAGATCATCGTCGCGCTGACGATCGAGGCGGTGAGCGAGGCGCTGCTGTTTGCATCGAAGGCTGGGGCCGATCCCGCGCTGGTGCGGCAGGCGCTGATGGGCGGGTTCGCCTCCTCGCGGATCCTCGAAGTCCACGGCGAGCGCATGGTGAAGCGCAATTTCGATCCCGGATTCCGCATCGAGCTGCACCAGAAGGATCTCAACCTCGCGCTGGAAGGCGCGCGCGCGCTCGGCCTGTCGCTGCCGAGCACGGCGGTCGCGCAGCAATTGTTCTCGGCCTGCGCCGCGCATGGCGGCAAGGGCTGGGATCATTCGGCGATGGTGCGGGCTCTGGAACTGATGGCGAGCCACGAGATCGCCGCAGCCTGAACTGTTACGCGGTAACAGTCTTCGTGTTTGCTGCGTCTTTCGCCACGGGGGAACCGGAACAATGCCCCGGCCCCGCGGTTGAAGGCGCAGGACAATCACTGGAGACAAAACAACATGAAAACCCGTCTTGCGATTACGTTGGCTGCCGCGTCGCTGCTGGCGTCGAGCGCCGCCTTTGCCCAGTCGACGACCGAGCAGGGCGCCAGGGATGGTGCGCGTGCGGGCGGCGACATCGGCGGTCCGATCGGAGCGATGGTCGGCGGCACCGTCGGCGCGGCCGTCGGCGCCGGTCTTGAAATTCCGAATGCGGTCCTCGGCGGAATTCCTCGCAGCGACTCCGTCGTGGTCGAGGAGCGCGTCGTGGTCGGTGAGCCGCTGCCACCCACCGTCGTGCTGCGGCCGGTGCCGAACTACACCGAGTATCGCTATGCGGTCGTGAACGATCGCCGCGTGATCGTGGAGCCACGCACGCGCCGCGTCGTCAAGATCATCGACTGATCGGCAATTCCATATGTTGAAAGACGGGCCCTGCGGAGTGTCACTCCGCGGGGCCTTCGCTTGTGACGGCGGGGCCAGCGCGAAAGCGCGTCAGCAGCCAATCGGCCACGGCCGCGAGCGCAAAGCCGATGCAGGCGGTGAGCGCGTCGACCAGAAAATCCTCCAGCCGGGCATGGCGTCCGGGTGCCCAAAACTGCATCAACTCGAGCACCCCGATCAGGACGATCGCGGCCGCTGTACTGAGCAGGCGCCGGCGCGGATAGGCGAGGCCGAAGGCCAGCCCCACCAGGATGAATGCGACTGCATGTTCGCCGTCCTGACCGAGGTCGGAATGAGGCCGCAGGCCGGGGGGACCGAGGGTCGCGAAGGTCACGGCGGCCGCGAGCAGCCAGGCAAAGGAACGTACCAAAATGGACATCCGTTTCGCTTAGCACAGATCTGCGGCGGGCCGGTACAGTCCCTCCATCAGATCGCTGTGTAGTTAATGACGAAACGTTAAAGTGGCTCGCGCACGCCGAGCCCATGCATGAACCGCTCCCGGATCTGCACGGGATCACGCCTCGTGGCGCCGACGCCGGGCTTGTCGTCGATCCGGACCGCAATCAGGTGTGGCTCGGCGGCGGACATGGCCGCGTCAACCAGGCGTTCGAAATCCTCCTCGTCCGCAGCCCACGCGCTATTGGCAAGGCCGGAGCCGATCGCGATGGCAACGATGTCCGCGACGCCCGCCGCAGGTGTCGGCTGTGCGCCGGTAATCTGGTAGATGCCGTTGTCCATCACGATCATGATGAGGTTCTTCGGCTTCAACGCCGCAATGGTCGAGAGCGCGCCGAGCTGCATCAGCAGCGAGCCGTCGCCTTCGAGCGCGAAGACTCGGCGGTCGGGCTGCGCCAGCGCCACGCCGAGCGCGATTGGAAAGGCGAGCCCCATGCTGCCAAGCATGTAGAAATTCTGCGGGCGGTGGCCGGCGGCCCAGAGGTCGAAATTGGTGTTGCCGATGCCGCCGATCACGGCTTCCTCGTGCTTGAGCTTTGCGATCAGCCGCGAGGTGACGTCGAAGCGGTTCATGACCTTGGTGTTGCGGGTATCCATCGCCAAACTCATTTGTCGAAGGTCTTGCCGCCGGTGAGCAGCGGGTTGAGGATCAGGGCCACCGGCGCCTGCGTCGTGACGGCCTGCTTGATCGAGCGGTCGGAGATGAATTCGAGCTCGTCGAGCCGGGTGATGGTGTGGTGCTCCAGCGCGAGCGAATCCAGCACCGGGCGCATGGTGCGGCAGACCAGCGACTGCCCGTAGTTGAACTCGCCGAGCGTGCCTCGTTCGGAGACGAACATGATCAGGGGAATCTGGTAGGGCACTGCGAGCGAGGCGAGCACGTTGGCGAGCGTCGCAAAGCCCGAGGTCTGCATCAGCACCGCGCCGCGCCGACCGCCCATCCAGGCGCCCGAGACGATGCCGACCGCCTCCTCCTCGCGAGCCGTGGTGAAGGTGGTGAAGAAGGGATCGGCATGCAGATTCTTGATCAGCGGGGTCAGCACGCGGTCGGGCACGTAGGGGACGAGGCTGATCTCGTTCCGCTTCAGGGTTTGCAGGACGATGCCGTGCCAGCTTCGGTCGCTGGACCCTTGGGTCGCCTCGGGCGAAGCCTGCCGTTCCGCAATCGCCATTTGCGTTCTCCCTTGCCGCCGCGCATGCTTCTTCCTTGGCCGCCGCGGCTGTCAGCCGAACTTGACGGAGCGAGCGGGATTGTCAACATGTCCGGGCCGGCACCGTGATCTGCGCCAGACGGCCTGCCATGGCCGGCACCGCCGTGTCATAAGCGGCGACAATTACAAAATGGGAGGGAGGCACGGACGGGCGCGGATCGCGCTGACCTTGCGGCCCCTCAAGAGAGCCGGAAGGGTCCTGATGTCCGTCAACAGCAAGCGCGTCTTCTACGTCAAATACCTGGCCAATCCGATCTACGTGGACATCCTGAAGGCGCGGCCCGACGTCCGGCTCGATCGGATCGAGAACGAGAGCCCCGAAGATTTCTACGCGCCGATCATGAGCGCGGCGCATGTCTACCAGATCGGCGCGGCCCGCGACGAACTCGCCCCGCATTTCCATGTCGATGCCGCCTTGCTGAAGCGCGCGCCGAACCTGCTACTTGTCTCCAGCAATGGCGCCGGCTTCGATCCTGTCGACGTCGAGGCCTGCACGGAGGCGGGGGTGCTGGTCGTCAACCAGTCCGGCGGCAACGCCCATTCGGTGGCCGAGCACGCGCTGGCGATGATGCTGACGCTGTCCAAACGCATCATCCAGTCCGATCGCAGGCTGCGCCGGGAAGCCAACGTCAACCGCAACGAGCTGGTCGGCAACGAGGTCGAGCACAAGACCGTCGGCATCATCGGCCTCGGCAATGTCGGCCGCCGCATCGCCGCTTTGTGCAAGGGCCTGCTCGGCATGAAGGTGCTGGCCTATGACCCGTATCTGTCGGCCGAGGTGATGGCCGAGCGGGGCGGGGAGAAGGTCGAGCTCGACGAGCTTTTGCGCCGGTCTGACTTCGTCTCGATCTCCTGTCCGCTCGACAAGGGCAGCCGCAACATGATCAGCACGCGCGAGTTTGCGCTGATGCAGCCGCATGCCTACTTCATCACCACGGCGCGCGGCTTCATTCACGACGAGGATGCGTTGCTCCAGGCGCTGCGCGACAAGCGCATCGCCGGTGCCGGCCTCGACGTCTGGTCCAAGGAGCCCCCGCCGCCGGAGCATCCGCTGCTCCAGTTCGACAACGTTCTGGCGAGCCCGCACACCGCCGGCGTCACCATCGAGGCGCGCCAAAACATGGGCCGGATCGCGGCCGAGCAGGTGCTGGACACGCTCGACGGCAAGCGCCCGCCGCGTATCATCAATCCCGAGGTCTGGCCGCGCTATGCGGAGCGCTTCAAGCAGGCGTTCGGCGTGACGCCGGGGTAGGGGCGCGAAGGGTCAGCGCGCTCCGATCATTGGTTACCGCGACGGAAAGGCAAAGCGCCGCATCTTATCGACGGGGTAAGTGGACGCGTATCACTTGTCCTGTAGTTGAAAGTCCATGAGCATATTCTCGATTGCGACATCCGGGCTTTCTGCGGTGAGTTTGCGTGTGAATGTTGCTGCGAGCAACATCGCCAACGTTCAAACGACGGGCCCGCTGCCAGCGTCGGGCGCATCGAGCCCGCAGGCCGCCACGGGCAGTTCGGGCATCGCTCCGACGTATCCCGCAGCTTACATGCCATTGCGCGTCGACCAGGTCGACCAATCGAGCGGCTCGACGCCGGGCGGCACGGTCGCGACGGTGTCGACGGTATCGCCGAGCTACACCGCACAATACGACCCAAGCGCTCCCTTCGCCAACCAGGATGGCCTGGTCGCCGCGCCGAATGTCGATATCGCCAGCGAATTCGTCCAACTGGCGGCCGCAAAGTACAGCTTCATTGCCAGCGCAAAGGTCATTCAGGCCTACGCGGAAACGGAAAAGTCGCTGCTCGACATCACCACATGAGGGCGGATTGCTGCCCGAATGGGCGCCGGGAACTTTGCCTGGCCTTGATCCGCGTCAAAATCTCCTTTCCCCATCCGGCCTAAATGGGACTAGAGTGTCGCCGGGGCAGCAGGGAGGTCCCATGTCAACCTATGTCGTCAAGTTCATGAAGAATGTGCTCGGCGAGTACGGCCGGCAGAGCGAGATTTGCCAGGGTACGCTGGAGATCGACGCCGCCGACGAGGACGAGGCCAAGGAGCGGGCGAAAGCGAGATTCTGCAAGGACCAGGCGCTGCATCACTGGTCGCTGCATGCCGACCGCATCCATGTGAGACCGGCCGATTATCCGTCGTGAGGGCTCGTTGTTCGAGCAAGCAGGGCGCACACTCAAGTGATTTGAGCCGCGGTCGACGCAGCTAGCGCTTGGCTTCGCCGAACACCACGATCGGCACTGCACGGTTGACGATTTCGCGCAGCGCGAAGCTCGATTGCACGCGTGCGACGCGCGGCAGCCGGGATAGCTCGGTGCGATGGATGCGCTCGAAATCCTGGATGTCGCGGGCCAGCACGATGAGGATGTAATCGTCGGTGCCCGACATCAGGAAGCAGCGCACGACGGAAGGGCATTTCACCACCTCCGCCTCGAATGCCTTCAGCGCGTCGTCGCTCTGGCTCTCCAGCGCGATCCGGACCAGCACCGTGGTGGTGAGGCCGAACTGGGTGAGGTCGAGCGCGGCCTGGTAGGCCTGGATGTAGCCGTCGTCCTCGAGCGTCTTCTGCCGCCGGGCCAGCGCGGTGCTCGACAAGCCGATCTTGTTGGCGAGTTCGGTATGACTGGCGCGCGCATTGGTCGTGAGTTCCGCGAGGATCGCGAGGTCTTTCCGGTCGAGGGCCAAAGTTTGGTCTCCAGCGTGAAAGGACATTTCGGCGCCGGAAACCGGCGCGGGCTCAATGAAACTAGCGGATATTTGCACGAAACCAAACCTGCCCCCTCGCTACGATGAAGAGCGGAATCAATGCGTTGGCCAGGGAGAGCAAGATGCGCGTCGGTGTTCCCAAGGAGATCAAGGTGCAGGAATATCGCGTCGGGCTCACCCCGGGCGCCGTCCGTGAATATGTCGCGGCGGGTCATCAGGTAGAGGTCGAGACCGGCGCTGGCGCCGGCATCGGCGCGCCCGACGAGGTGTATCGGCGGGCAGGGGCCAGCATTGCCGACAGCGCCCGCGACATCTTTACCAGGTCCGACATGATCGTGAAGGTGAAGGAGCCGCAGAAGAGTGAGTGGGCCCAGCTTCGAGAAGGCCAGATTCTGTTTACCTATCTTCATCTTGCGCCGGATCCGGAGCAGGCCAAGGGGCTGCTTGCCTCCGGCTGCACGGCGGTCGCCTATGAAACCGTCACGGACGCGAACGGCCACCTCCCGCTGCTCGCCCCGATGAGCGAAGTCGCCGGCCGCCTCGCCATCGAGGCCGCCGGCGCCGCGCTCAGGCGCTCGGCCGGCGGCCGTGGCCTGCTGCTGGGCGGCGTGCCCGGCGTGCAGCCGGCGCGCGTCGTCGTGCTTGGCGGTGGCGTGGTCGGAACGCAGGCGGCCCGCATGGCCGCGGGCCTCGGTGCCGAAGTCACCGTGATCGACCGCTCGATTCCACGCTTGCGCGAATTGGACGATCTCTTTGCCGGACGCGTGCGCACCCGCTTCTCGACCATCGAATCGGTCGAGGAGGAAGTGTTCGCCGCCGACGTCGTGATCGGCGCGGTTCTGGTGCCGGGCGCCAGCGCACCCAAGCTGGTGACGCGCGACATGCTGAAGACGATGCGGCCCGGTGCCGTGCTGGTCGACGTCGCGATCGACCAGGGCGGCTGTTTCGAGACCTCGCATCCGACCACGCATGCCGATCCGACCTATGAGATGGACGGCATCGTGCACTATTGCGTCGCCAACATGCCGGGCGCCGTGCCGGTGACCTCGAGCCAGGCCCTGAACAACGCGACGCTGCCGTTCGGCCTGACGCTGGCGAACAGGGGCTTTGCTGCGGTGCTGGAAAAACCGCATTTGCGCGACGGTCTGAACGTACATCGCGGCCGCATTACCAACAGGGCGGTGGCGGAGAGTCTCGGGCTGGATTTCGCGCCGGTGGAGAGCGGGCTGGCGGCATAAGAGTACACCTGTAGCTCCGCGGAGCCGGCGTCTTTCTTACCCCTTCGTCACCCTGTACTGCCGCAGATCCGGATCGTGCGTCATGCGCCAATAGTCCACGAAGCGCCACGGCATCGCCGAGAACACACGGCCGCTCGAGTTGCGGTAATAGGTGCTCATGCCCGGATGCGTCCAGATCATCGCCTCGTGCTCGGCGTCGACCTTGCGGACATAGTCGTCGAGCACGTCCTGGCGGACGTCGATCGCGGCGACGTCTTGCTCGATCATGCTGGCGAGACAAGCGGCGATGTAGCGGCTCTGGCATTCGGACTGGAAGATGACGCTGCCGCCATGGGCCGGGCCGGAGTTCGGCCCGAGCATGCAGAAGAAGTTCGGAAAGTCGGGCACGGTGAGGCCGAGAAACGCGGTTGGATTGTCGTTGGCCCAAGCCTCGCGCAAATCCTTGCCGTCGCGGCCGCTGATGTTGAGGCGGGCCGCCATTTCCGTCACCTTGAAGCCGGTCGCGACCACGATGATGTCTGCGGGACGATGCTTGCCGTCGGCGGTGACGATGCCGGTCTCGTCGAAATGGTCGATCGTGTCGGTGACGAGCTCGACATTGTCGCGCGTGAGCGTCTTGAACCAGTTGTTGTCGAGCAGGATGCGCTTGCCGTAGGGCGGATAGGTCGGCACGCATTTTTCAATCAGGTCGGGACGGCCTTGTAGCTCCGACAGGATAAAGTCCGTCAGCTCCTGGCGGTGCCGATCGTTGCCCTTGTTGACGGCGCGCTCGGGATGCGGCCAGGCCGGGTCCTTGCGCAGGAAAGGCAAGAGGCCGTCGCCATAGCGCCAGAACATGTTGAAGCGATACCACTGCACATAGAACGGCAGATGCGCCAGCAGCCAGCGCGCGCCCTCGCTGATCGGATCGGCATAACCCTTCACCGGCCGCGCCCATTGCGCGCTGCGCTGATAGACCGCGATCGAGGCGACGCGGCTGGCGATCGACGGCACCAGCTGCATCGATGTCGCGCCGGTGCCGATCGCCGCGACATGCTTGCCGTCGAGCTTGATGTCGTCGGACCACAGCGCCGAATGCAGGATTTTTCCCTTGAAATGCTCCTCGCCCTTGAAATGCGCGCGAGAAGGATCGTTGAGCTGGCCAATCGCGCTGACCAGCGCGGTGGATTCGAACGTCTCTTCGCCGTTCCCGGTCTTGAGCGCCGAGATCCAGCGCTTCTTGCCCTCGTCCCAGCGCGACGAGGTCAGTTCGGTGTTGACGCGTAGATGTTTTCGGATGCCGTATTCGTCAGCGACCTTCAGCAGATAACCGAGCAGTTCCTCGCGCTGGCAGAAGTAACGGGTCCATGCATTGCCCGAGCCGAACGAGTAGGAATAGGAATGGTTTGGCGTGTCGACGCCGCAGCCTGGGTAGCGGTTGATCCACCAGGTGCCGCCAAGCTCGGCGTTCTTCTCGACGATGGTGTAGGGGATGCCGAGATGGCCGAGCGCCACGCCAAGCGCGATGGCGCAGACGCCGGCGCCGACGATCAGTACATGCTGCACGGCGAGCTTGTCGTTCGACGGCTGCTTGGTCCAGCGCGGCTCACGCGAGACAAAGCCCATCTCCTCCCGCATCAGCGGCGCATATTCCGGCGCGACGTTCTCGCCGAGACAGGCGCGCATCATCTTCAGCAGCAGCTCCTCGCCGGGGTCGGCGATGACGGGTTTTGGCGTACCATCGACGAAGAGCTTGACCACTGCGGCGCGGATTTCGTCCTGGATCTCCCGCGGCACCCCGGCCTCGGGATCGGGAATGAGGCGGATATCGCGCTTCGGCAAGTACGGCGGCGCGAGCCATTTCTCGTCCCCGGTCATGTGCACCAGCACCATCAGGAGACAGCGGATGTCGCCTTCCGCGATTGTCGAGGCAAGGTCGAGCCTGTGCGGAGATTCGATGTTCATGGCATGTCTCCGAATCCGGTGAAGAGGCCGCGCGTCATCAGCTTGCGATAGGCGGAGATGACGTGCTCGGGCACGGCGGTGACGCCGTCTTGCGAATAGGAATAGCGGCGGCTGAGATAGCCGCGCGCGCCCATCAGCATGTGGACGATTGCCTCGAATTCCTCATCGCTATAATCGTGAATCGCGCCTGACGCGCGCGCCCGGCGCAGGATTCGGACATAGGCGACCGAAATGTTGTCGAGATGCTTCTGATAGCCGATGGGTGCGAAGAACTCGGCCTCGTTGAGGATGCGCAGGAATTCCGGCACCTCGCGGATGAAGTCGAAGAAAGCTGAGAAGCGCTCGATCTCCTGGCGTGCCGCATCCGCCGTGCCGGTGCGGGCGCGGATGAACTGGACCATGTCGAGGCCGATCTTCGGTAGCAGCTGGTCGAGCAGCTCCTGGCGGTTCTCGAAATGATTATAGAAGGTGCCCTGCGCGACGCCGGCCTGTTCGGTGATGCGGGCGACGGAGGCCTCCGCATAGCCATGCTTGCCGACGACCTTGGTGGCGGCCTCAAAGATCTTCTGCTTGGTCCAGGCGTTGCGCTCGACGCGGTTCAGCTTGGTCACCTTGGCGGTCGCTTGCGTCATTCAGACGTCTCCAGCTCGGCGCGCAGGACGCGCTTGAGGATCTTGCCACTGGGATTGCGCGGGAGGCTGTCTCGCAGGATCAGCTCTTTCGGCACCTTGAAGCTCGCCAGCCGCGCGCGGCAGTGCTCGGTGAGAGCAGGTAGCTCCATTACGGCACCTTCCGCCAAAACGACCACGGCGACCGGCCGCTCGCCCCAGCGTGTGTCGCGGAGGCCAATCACTGCGACTTCGCGCACCCCCGGTAATTCATAGATGACGCGCTCGACCTCGGAGGAGGCGATGTTCTCGCCGCCGGAGATGATCATGTCCTTCTTGCGGTCGGTCAGGTAGAGGAAGCCTTCCCCGTCGAGATAGCCGACGTCGCCGCTGCGGAACCAGTCACCGAAGAAGGCGGACGCCGTCTTCTCCGGATCCTTCCAATAGCCGCGCGTGATCTTGGGACCGCGCAGGCAGATCTCGCCGGTGACGTTCGGCGGCAAAGTCTTGCCGTCCTCGTCGCGGATTTCGATCTCGACATGGGCGATGGCGCGCCCGGTCGAGCCGATCTTCTCGATCTCGCGGCCGGCCTCCATGAAGGTGTCGCCGCCAACCGTTTCGGTGAGGCCATAGGCATCGATATAGCGCGCGTTCCGGAAATATTCGGAGAAGGCGCGGATGCGCATCTCCGGCGTCTTCTCGCCGCCGCCGATCGCCCATTTCAGGCTGGAGACGTCATAACAGTCACGCCTCGGGCAGGTCAGCATCGCCGTGGTCATCACGGGGGCGAACCAGGCGGCGTTGAGCTTGTCCTCGGCGATCGCCGCAAGTGCGCTCTCCGGCTCGAAATTGCGTTCGATGCGAATGAAGCCGCCATGCCAGAGCACGGCGATGCCGGGCAAATCGAGCGCGCCGACATGATAGAGCGGACCGACGACGAGCAGCCGCGTCTCGGCGCCAAGGCCGAGCGCGATCGTCTGGTCCGCGCACTTCCAGTAGAAATTGTCGTAAGAGAGCATCACGCCCTTGGGGCGGTCGGTGGTGCCCGAGGTGTACATCAGCCGCATCAGGTCGGATGGCGCGCAGCGATGCATCGGCGCGGGCGGCGCGTCGCCTGCGAGATGCGTGATGCTCTGCTGCGCGGTCTCGTCGAGCACGACCGTCCTTGTGCCCGCGGCGTTCGCGGCCAGTTCCTCGTCGACGATCAGCAGCCTCGCGCCAGCATGGCTGGCGATGTAGCCGACCTCGTCGCGGGAGAGGCGGAAGTTGATCGGTAGAAGCACCGCGCCGAGATGGCTGGTGGCGAAGACGAGCTCCAGGAACGCCGCGCTGTTCTTCATGAGCACGGCGACGACGTCGCCGGCGCCGATGCCTCGCGCAGCGAGCCAGCCTGCCGCCGTTCGGACGCGCGCATCGAACGCCGCGTAGGAAATCTCCTCGCCGCGATATTTCAGCGCGGGCCGGTCCGGCGTGCGTCGGGCATGGAAGGCGATGAAGCTCGAAAGATTGATCATTTTGCGGATGTTGGGCCGGTTGCCGGCCTCGATTCCTCCCTCGATGAATTCTGACTCGTAATTCATCTTTGGCTTGACGTCACCCCCCGCCCTCTGAAATCCTTGAGAACACGGAGACGAGACGATCTCCGGCAAGGGACCAGGAAAACGCCGACCCGAAAGAGGGAGGGGAAAATGACGAGAACCCGCAGTCCGGGGATCAGCCGCCGTTCAACACTGGCGCTGATGGGCGCCGGAGCGATGACGTTTGCCGCGCCCTGGGTGGCGCGCGCCCAAGCCAAGACCGTCAAGATCGGAATGCCGACGATCCTGTCGGGCCGCGTGGCGCAGCTCGGCACGTCCTCGCGCAACGCGGTGATGCTCGAGGTCGAGAAGGTCAACGCCGCCGGCGGCCTTGCCGGCCGGCAGATCGAGATGGTGATCCGCGACTCCAAGGGCCAGCCGCAGGAAGCCGCGCGCGTTGCGCGAGAGCTCGTCAACACCGACGGCTGCGAATTGCTGCTCGACGGCGAGGCGTCGTCCGGATCGTTCGCGGTGCACGAGGTCGCGCGCGATCTCGGCGTGCTCTGCATCCACACCTGCTCGGAAGCATCCTCGCTCACGGCCGATCCAAAGCAGCACATCCCCAACGCGTTCCGCTGCGTCCGTCAGGGCATTCATGATTCCATCGTCGGCGGCAGCTACGCCGCCTCGATCGCCAAAACCAAGGGCTTGAAGAAATGGGCGACCTGCTCGCCCGACTATGCCTATGGCCGCGACACCACCGGCGAGTTCACGCTGTACCTGAAGCGCTTTGCGCCTGACGTCGAGATCATCAGCGAGTCCTGGCCGAAGCTGTTCCAGCCCGACTACACCGAGGTGGTGACGAAGATTTTGCAGGCCAAGCCGCAGGCGCTGTACTCCTGCCTGTGGGGCGGCGATCTCACCTCCTACATCGACCAGGCCAACATCTACGCGATGTTCAATCAAATGGAGGTGTTCGCGGTCAACATGGCCGATTACACCGCGCTCACGGTGGTGAAGAACCTGCCCAAGGGCATCCATTCCGGCAATCGCTACATCAAGACGTTCCCGACCACGCCGGAGAACGCCGCCTGGGGTGATGCCTACAAGGCCAAGTACAACGAATACCCGACCAATTGGTCGTGGCAGAACGCGACCGCGGTGATGTTCCTGGCCGAAGCCGCCAAGAAGGCAAACTCGGCGGACGGCAAGAAGCTCGCGGAGGTGCTGAAGGGCCTCACCATCAAGTGCCCGTTCGGCGCAGACGGCACCGTGACGATGCGCGGCGAGGACCACACGCTGGTAGGCTACGCCATCGGCTGGGGCACCACGATCCCGCAGGAGCCCTATGTGCCCGAGGTCAAGGCCGGCGACTGGAAGACGATTTTCGAGCTCGAGGCCGAGTGGAAGAAGAGCAAGGGCTACACCTAATCCGATGCGCGGCGGGGCGGGTGACCGTCTCCGCCGTTTTCGTTTGGTCCTCCGCGCCGTCTTGGGCGCGCGACAATGAAAGTGCTTCCGTGGACATCGACGCGCTCGCCGGCTGCCTCGCCAGCTCCGCCTGCCTGGTGACGCAGACCACCAGCGGCCTCATCATCGGCATGCTGCTGTTCCTGGTCGCGGTCGGGCTGACCCTGATTTTCGGCGTGCTCAAGGTGGTCAATTTCAGCCACGGCGCCTTCTACATGTTCGGCGCCTATTTTGCGATGACGACGTATCAGCTCACGGAGAGCTTTGCCCTTGCGATGCTGGCCGGCGCAGCCGGCACGGCGATCCTCGGCCTGATCTTCGAGCGCGTGTTCATGAGCCGCGTCTATGGCGCCGACGTGTTGATGCAGCTCCTCGTCTGCTACGCCTTCGTGCTGATCTTCGACGATATCGTGCGCATCATCTGGGGACCCGAATTCAAGTCGATGGGCATGCCCTCGGCGTTCCAGGTGATGCCGCTGTTCATCGCCGGCGGCGTGGTGCCGCCCTATTATCTGTTGCTGATCGGCGTCGCGCTCGTCGCGGCGATCGTGCTCGGCATCGGGCTCTCGCGCAGCCGCATCGGCAAGGTGATCCGCGCCGCCGCGCATAATCCCGGCATGGTCTCCGCGCTCGGCATCAACACCGGCCTGATCTATGGCGGCGTGTTCGCGCTCGGCGGCATGCTGGCGGGCCTTGCCGGCGCGCTCGCAGCACCGGTGCGCTCGCTGACGCCGGGGATGGGTTTTTCGGTGCTGATCGAATCCTTCATCGTCACCGTGATCGGCGGCATGGGCTCGATCCTGGGCGCGCTGATCGGCGCGCTGCTGCTGGGCCTCATCCGCTCGTTCGGCTCGCTCGGCTTTCCCTTGTTCACGGAAGGGCTGATGTATCTGTTCATGGTGATCGTGCTGGTCTCAAAACCCACCGGCCTGTTCGGCAAGGAGGCGGCATGACCGAGCTCGAGGCCGGGCGTGCCGAGAGGTTGGTGCCAGTGCGCGGTGGCATCGCGCTTGGGCGTTATCGCGACGTCCTGATTGCGCTGATCGCCTTCACGGTGCTGGCGAGCCTTCCGCTGTTCACTGGCAGCAAGGCGCTGCTCGATTTCGTGATCCGCTGCTCGGCTTACGGCCTGTTCGCGACGTCGCTCAATCTCCTGGTCGGCTACACCGGGTTGACCTCGTTCGGCCATGGCATGTTCTTCGGCCTTGGCGCCTACGGCTTCGGCCTGATCATGCAGAAGCTTGCCGTGCCCATTCCGGTCGCCTTCGTCGCGACGCTCGCGATCACGGCGGTGGTCGCCGCTGTGATCGGCGCGATCTGCGTGCGGCTGAAGGAGATCTATTTCGCCTTCGTCACGCTCGCCTTCCAGATGCTGATCCACTCGACCATCCTGTCCTGGGCGTCCTTCACCGGCGGCGATCAGGGCCTGCGTGGCGGCATTCCGAGGCCTGCATTTCTCGGCATCGACCTGTCCAACCACGTCCATCTCTATGTCACGAGCTGCGCGCTTTTGGTCCTCGGCCTGCTGGCGATGCGACAGATCGCGCAATCGCCGTTCGGCTACACCTTGCGCATGATCCGCGACAATGCCGCGCGCGCGAGCTTCCTCGGCATCGACGTCTGGCGCGCCAAGCTCACCGTCTTCGTGCTGGCGGCGCTGTTCGCGTCCATGGGCGGCATGGTGATGGCGCTGTTCGTCTCGGGTGCCTATCCCGAGTTTGCCTACTGGACCATCTCGGGCGAAGGCATTTTCATCAACATGCTCGGCGGCGTCTCGACCTTCCTCGGCCCGATAGTCGGCACCGTGCTGCTCTTGCTGCTCAACGACACCGTCACGCGCGTCACCGAGTATCACGGCATCGTGCTCGGCGTGGTCATCCTATTCTTCGCGCTAGGCCTGCGCAAAGGCCTGCTCGATTTCGTCGCCGAATGGGTGACGCGCCGGCGCGAGACGGGCGAGGGGCCCTAGCCATGCTCGAGATCCGCAACCTCGCAAAGTCCTTCGGCGGCGTGAAGGCGACCAACGACGTCTCGCTCGACTTCCCCGACGGCTCGCTGACGGCGGTGATCGGCCCGAACGGCGCCGGCAAGAGCACGTTCTTCAACCTGATCACCGGCGCGCTCAAGCCTGACACCGGACAAGTCCTGCTCGACGGCGTCGATCTCGCCGGCCGCTCGCCGCCGGAGATCGTGCGGCACGGCATCGGTCGTGCCTTCCAGGTCGCCAGCATCTTCAAATCGCTGACGGTGCAGGAGACCATGCTCGCTGCTGTCAGCGCGGACCAGCGTTCATCCGCGGTGCTGCATAAACGCTTTCCATTGCCGGAGACGCGGGACCGCGCCGAGCATGTCATGGAGCTGCTGGGGCTCGCAAGCAAACGCAATCGCATCGCGGCGACGCTGTCGCACGGCGACCAGAAGCTCCTCGACATTGCCCTTGCGCTGGTGCTCGAGCCGAAAGTGCTGCTGCTGGACGAGCCGACGGCCGGCATGGGACCGGAAGAGCGCTGGCGCATGATCGACAAGGTGCGGGAGCTCTGGGAGATCCAGAAGATCACGGTCGTCTTCATCGAGCACGACATGGACATCGTGTTCAAGATCGCGCCCAAAATCGTCGTGCTCTGCTACGGCCGCATCCTGGCAACGGGCACGCCCGACGAGATTCGCAACAACAGCGCCGTGATCGATGCTTATCTCGGCGCCGAGCATGCGGGAGCGGCCGCATGAGTGCTGTCGTCATCGAAGTCGCTGATCTCGACGTCTATTACGGCACCAGCCAGATCCTGTTCGGTGTCGGCCTGTCGGTGCGGCAGGGCGAGACCATGGCGCTGCTCGGCCGCAACGGCGCCGGCAAGTCGACGACGATGAAGGCGATCATGGGGCTGGCGCCGCCGCGGCGCGGCCGGGTGAGCCTGCGCGGCGCGGTGATTTCCGGCCGCAAGCCGCACCACATCGCACGTGCCGGGCTCGGCTTCGTGCCGGAGGATCGTCAGATCTTCCCGGAGCACAGCGTCGAGGACAATCTGGTCATCGGGAAGAAGCGCGGGCCCGAGGGCCAGGACGAATGGCCGATCAAGCGCATCTACGACGTCTTCCCGCTGCTGGAGCCGCTGCGCCATCGCATCGCCGGGCGCCTCTCGGGCGGCGAGCAGCAGATGCTGGCGATCGCGCGCACGCTGATGGGCAATCCGGCACTGCTGCTGCTGGACGAGCCGAGCGAGGGGCTCGCGCCGATCATCGTGCAGCGGATCGGCGAGCTGCTGCGGCAGCTCCGTTCACTGGGATCGACCGTGCTGATTGCCGAGCAGAACATGCATTTCTGCTTGGGCCTTGCGAGCCACGCCACGGTCATCGACAAGGGCCAGATCGTCTATGCCGCCGGAATCGACGAGCTCAAGGCCAACGATACCATCCGGCGGCGTTATCTGGCGCTGTAACGGGCGGACCGGTGCCCAAATAGGGCATCAGAAGAAAACTATTGTCTCAGGGGCCTCTGGCGGAAGGAGTTTCCCCTCCGGGAGGCAAAAACGCCAATCGCTTCCATTGCCGTTTTCGGCCGAAACGACGACATTCCCATCACGATTTGATGGATTGACGGTCATGGAACGCACCGGATTTGAGCCCTTCGGCGAGCAGCTGGTGTCCGCAACGGACACTCAGCCGAAGTCGCGTGCCTCAAAGCTCCTGCTGCGGGCCGGCACGACGGTGTTCTGGTCGCTGGTCGCGGGCATCGTGCTGGCGCGGGCGGCCTTCTTCGAGCCGGGTATCTATGACGGCTTCAGCCGGGTCGCTTCGCTGGCCAGGGGCCTGATCTTCTAAGGCCGCCTGATCTTCTCAGCCGCTTATTCCGAGCTGACGGCAGAACTTCCCTCGGCCCTGATATGCCGAAAACTTATTCCCCAATCTGATCGCCGTGCGTATAAATCTTTCTCCTCTGGGAGAGATTTGTGTCGCAGAATCAAGCATCCAGCCCGACCGACGCCAAACCGACCACTGCCACGAGCCGCGTCGTCGCGCTGATTCCCGGCATTCTCCTCTGCGTTGCCGTCGCTGGCGTCTCGGCCCTGCTCGAGCACCTGGAACTGGGCTTCTTCGAGCATCCCTATGTCGAAGCGCTGGTGATGGCGATCCTGCTCGGCATGGCGCTTCGCAGCTTCTGGAAGCCCGCTCCGCGCTGGCAGGCCGGGATCGCCTTCAGCGCCAAACAACTCCTCGAAGTCGCTGTGATGCTGCTGGGCGCCTCCATCAGCTTCGCGGCCATCGCCGCCTCGGGTATCGCGCTTTTGGTCTCGATCGCCGCGGTCGTCGTGATCGCGCTCTGCGTCTCCTTCGGGCTCAGCCGCATGCTCGGCCTGTCGACACGCCTGTCGATCCTGATCGCCTGCGGCAACTCGATTTGCGGCAATTCCGCGATCGCGGCGGTGGCGCCGATCATCGGCGCCAACAACGACGAGATCGCGTCCTCGATCTCCTTCACTGCGATCCTGGGCGTGATGATGGTGCTGGGTCTGCCGCTGCTGATCCCGCTGCTGCATTTGTCCGCCACACAATACGGCATCCTTGCAGGCCTCACGGTTTATGCGGTCCCGCAAGTGCTCGCAGCGACGGTGCCGGCTGGTCTCGTCTCGACCCAGATCGGCACGCTCGTGAAGCTGATGCGCGTCCTGATGCTCGGGCCCGTGGTTGTCGGCCTGTCGCTCGTCGCCTCGCGCTGGCAGGCCGGCGCCAAGAAGGCCAATGTGGGGTTCTTCCGCCTGGTCCCCTGGTTCATCCTCGGCTTCCTCGCGCTGGCGACGCTGCGCTCGCTGGAGATTGTGCCCAGCACAGTGGTGGCGCCGATCACGAAGATCACCAGCTTTCTCACCGTGGTGTCGATGGCCGCGCTCGGATTGGGCGTCGACGTCCGCGTGCTCGCCAATGTCGGGGGCAGAGTGACGGCCGCCGTGACGATGTCGCTGATGCTGCTGCTCGGCATCAGCATCGCGCTGGTCCACTGGTTCAAGTGATCAGGGCAAACTGCCGTAGAGTGGGCAATGGCGCGATGCGCCGTGCCCACGATCCGTTTCGGTGCGCGACATTGGTGGGCTCGCTTAAGCTTCGCCCATCCTTATGAGACCGTCATCGCTGCGAGCCGAAATCTAAAGCACATCCGCCAGCGAATGCCCGTGCAGCTCGATGTTGAGCCCCTGCATTCCCATGTCGTTGATCTCACCGCCCATCGCCTTGAGGCTTTCCTCGCGGATCAGCGACATCAGCCCACGGCGGAGCGCCAGAAACTCCGACGACATCATCATGGATTGCTGGCGGGGCCGCTCCAGCGGGATCGGGATCTCCGCCTTGATCGAGCCGGGGCGCGCGGTCATGCAGTAAACGCGGTCGGACAGGAAGATCGCCTCGTCGATGTCGTGGGTGACGAAGAGCACCGAGATCTTCAGCCGCTGCCACATATTGGTGAGGATCTGCTGCATGATGACACGAGTTTGCGCGTCGAGCGCGCCGAACGGCTCGTCCAGCAGTAGCACTTTCGGACCGGTGGCGAGCGCGCGGACGATGCCGACGCGCTGCTTCATGCCGCCGGAGAGTTTTTCCGGATAATGCTTCTCGAATGCCTCGAGTCCGGCGAGGCCGAGCAGCGTGCGTGCCGCCCGCTCGCGCTGCGAGCGCGGCATGCCGCGCATCTTCAGGCCGAACTCGACGTTCTCGCGCACCGTCTTCCAGGGAAACAGCGAATATTGCTGGAACACCATGCCGCGCTCGGCGCTGGGGCCGTTCACGCGCTCGCCGTCGACGGTGACGATGCCGGTGGTGGGCTTGAGGAAGCCGGCGACTGCGTTGAGCAGCGTCGACTTTCCGCAACCGGAGGGGCCGACGATCGAGACGAACTCGCCGGGCTTCACATGGATTTGAGTATCGGTGACCGCCTGTACCGGTCCCTCGATGGACTCATAGGCGAGGGAGAAGTTCTTGACCTCGATATGGCCCTTCGGCGTGGCCGCAATGATCTCGTTCACGTCGTCCTCCATGGCATCACCAATCGTCCGGCCCCCCGGATCAACATGCTCGATCCGAGCCCGAGCACGCCGATCGCAATCATACCGAGCGCGATGTCGGCGTACTGGACCAGCGAATAGGCTTCCCAGGTGAAGTAGCCGATGCCGTATTGCCCGGAGATCATCTCGGCGGCGATCAGCGATACCCAGGCGACGCCCATGCCGACGGTGAGGCCGGTGAAGATGTGCGGCATCGACGCCGGGAAATAAACCTCACGGAAGATCGAACGCTCGCGCGCGCCGAGACATTGCGCGGCGCGGACCAGCACCGGATCGACCAGCGACATGCCGTGCAGCGTATTGACGAGGATCGGAAAGAACGAACCGAGGAAGGTGATGAAGACGATGCTCTGCTCGTTGGTCGGCCACAGCATGATTGCCATCGGCACCCAGGCGATCGCGGGAATCGGCCGCAGCACCTCCGCCACCGGGAAGATCACCTCATGCACTAGCTTGAAGCGGCCCATGATCAGACCGAGCGGTACGCCGACGATCGCAGCCAGCGAGAAGCCGATGAAGATGCGCCGGCAGCTGAGCAGAATGTGCATCAGGAATTTGGGGTCGTGAATCGCCTTGGTGAAGCTTGCATAGACCGCGAGCGGCGAGGGTACGTTGGTGAAGCGTACGAAGAACACGACGCGATAGGTCGTGAGCAGGTGCCAGACCAGCAGGAATGCGAGCAGCGAGATGACGCCGATGGCGGTCGCGCGCAGCCGGCCCTGGTTCAACCGGTACCATCGCAGCGCGAGCGTGCCGAAAGAGGGCGGTGTTACGGGAGGTGTGACGGCGGGCGCGAGGCCCGCCTCTGCAATGGCCGGTGCCGGCATGCTGTCCTCGGAATGTCTGAGGAGGGCGGGACTGCTCACGTCTTGCCTCCGCCGACGGCGATCTTCACTGCGTCATCGAAGCCGAGCACCTTGCCGCTGATCTTGGCGGCGTAGGCTTCGGCATCCTTCTTGAGAAGGAACGGGGCGACCTCGCCATTGCCGATCGCGAAGAAGGCCTGATCGGCGAACAGCTTGATGCCGCGGGTCGAATCGAAGACGTAGGCCACGTTGATCTTCTTGCCCTTGGCCTTGTAGTCAGCGTAGGCGCCAAGTGTGCAGGCGGCGGACGAGAAGGGCATGATGCCGGCGCCATCCACCCAGACCTCGCCGGCCTTGCGGGGGTCGGCGATCGGCTTCTTGCAGAAGGAATCTTCGCCGGAGATCTCGTAATTCTTGGTGCTTGCAAGCTGGGCGTCATAGTCGAGCTTCATCTCGGCAAAGGCCTTGCGGATGTAGCTTTCGTCGACCCATTTCTTCGGATCAAACTCCTTCATGCGGCCGAGGTTCTGCAGCACCTTGACGTCGGTCGCTGCGGCATCGATCAGCGCCGGCTTGATGGTGGGGTCGGTGGTCATGTTGCCGCCGGGGCCCAGGAAGATGTAGACGACTTCCTTGTTGATGCCGGTCCATTCCTGGATTTTCTCGGCCGCGAGCTTGGGATCGTCGCGCAGCCACTGATTGGCGGCGATCAGCGCCTTGAAGTAGGCGACGACGACCTCGGGATACTTCTCCGCAAAGTCGGTTCTCACGACCACGCCGTGCCACGTCGGCAGATTGGTCTCGACGCCGTCGAAGATCTTTCGCGCGAAGCCGCGGAAGGGCAGCAGCTCGGCGAACGGAACGAAGTCGGCGTGCGCGTCAATCTTCTTCTCCTGAAGATTGGTCGAGCCGACCTCGGGGCTCTGGCTGACGAGCTGAAAGAAGTCGGACGCGTAGCCGCGATCCTGCATCGCCTTCAGCACCATGCCGTGCGCCGCGGAGCCGAACGGCACGCTGACGAGCTTGCCTTTCAGGTCGGCGAGTTCGTAATAGGGCGAATCCTTGTGAACGACGATACCGTTGCCGGAACCAGCGAGGCTGTAGGCCGCGACGCCGACGAGGCGGCTCTTGCTGTCGGGATTGCTCTCGAAGGTGAAGCCGTTCACGATCAGCGGATAGTCGCCCATCATGCCGATCTGCAGCTTGTTCGCCATCATCGCATTGGTGACGGGCGGACCGGAGGTGAAGTTCTGCCACTCCAGCTCGAACTTGATGTTGGCGTACTTGCCGTCCTTCGGTAGGTACTTTTCGAGGAGGTGCAGCTGTCGGATGACGACGCCCGCAGTCACCGTGTTGGTCGTGGTGTCCTGCGTTCCGATGCCGAGCGTGACGGTTTCCGCGGAGGCTGGCGGCGCAGTTAGAAGCGCCAGCGACGTCACCGACATCGCGATTGAGAGCGTGGGAAGATGGCGGACCATTCTCATCCTCATTCGGTTGGATGTGCTGTGGTGGCCATGATTGGGGGAGGGAGGGGGCAGGGCAAATCCGGAATGGTGACCGCAGTCGATTAGTTGCCGGGAAAAGGTGATTGCATACTCCTTGGGCAGTCCTGCACTATAAAGCCGCTTGCCTGTGCACCGGCCTTGGCCGCAAATTCGCCTAGTCAGATGCGTGACCACGCATCTCCTCCAATATGTCGGTCCGGCAGACCACGATCTGTGACCGCTTGGTCTGCACGATTCCCTTTTCCTGCATGCGCTTCAGGCTGATCGTAACCCATTGCCTGGTGGCGCCGACCATGTGGGCGATGTCGGCGTGGGTGAAGGCGGCCGCGATCACGCGACCGTCGGCATCCTCGACGCCGTAAAGCTCGACGAGATGGAGCAAGAGATGCGCGAGGCGTTGGGTGATCGAGCGGGTCCCCAGCATCTGCGCCAGGGCGGAATAGCATTTGCCCTTGAAGGTGAGGCCCTCGATCAGGCCGATCGCGAGGTTCGGGATCTCGGCGGCGAGGGACCGAAGTTCCTTTCCGGGGAGGTGCACGACGCTGCAATTGCTGGACGCAACGCCGGACCATTGATGCACCGTGCCTTCGAAAACCTCAGGCCCGCCGACGAAATTGCCGACATGCCAGTAGGCGAGCGTAATCTCGCGCCCGAGCGGCGAGGTGTAGAACACGCGGATGCGGCCGCTCTCGATCAGCCAGATACCGTCATGCTTGCCACCCTGGCTGAACAGCGTCTGGCCGCGGTTCAGCACCTTTCGTCTTCCCTGCTTGAGCACCAGCTCCCGCTCGCGCGGCGTGAGCTTGTCCATCAGCGGCGGTGGGCCGCCGATCCATTGCTGGTTCTCGGTGAGCAGCAGCGAGGAACTGCCCGCAGGCCGGACTGCGGGGGGGACGGTCCCGCGAACCACGTTTGCCGCCTGCAACATCATCTGCCTCCGGAACGTTCAAATCGTTCTAAAGAGGAGCAATGTCCGTGCCAGATGGGGGCGAGGTTTCCTCTGCCGTCATGCCCGAGGGCGTGTCCCGGGCATCCACGTTCTTGGAGCGGCAGGAAATTTAGGGAGCCGGGACAAGCCCGGCCATGACGCCGGTTTGAGCAACCGAACGCTCAGGATGCAGGGTTGTCTGCTGCAGCCAGGCTCAGCAAATACGGCTTCGGGTAAATCCCCCGGTTGTGCCCATCCGAGAACGCGATGTTCAGCCCATAACCGAGATCGCCGATCTCGGTGATCGCAATGCCCGGGAACGTTTCCGGGAATCGACCGTCGAAGCGGGCGCGGGTGCAATGGGCGCATTTGCAGGAGAGGCGGAGCGTTTCGGCGGGCACGGCCAGTGCGTCGTCCTGCGCAGTTCGGACGAGCAGCGATGCCAGATCGGCACTTGTTTCGTAGTCGGCAACGGTCGGTGCCACCAGGGTCATGGTCATGACAAACCTCCGGCTTCTTCCTACGTCGACGCGGAGCCGGACGGATAGCAACTAATTGCCGAAGCGGATGCGTGGTGCCCCCTTCAGGGCCTTCGCTCGATCATCGTCCGCGAAATGTGAAACTAATCGACAGGGAATCTCACTTCCGAATTGCCGGACTCTCTTCTCTCCGTGACCTTGACGCCATCGAGAAGGAGAGATCATGAGCGCCTTTCAGAAGGAAACGGTTTTGTCGGTCAGGCACTGGACTGAATCCCTGTTCAGCTTCACCGCGACGCGCGATCCCGGCTTTCGATTCCAGAACGGCCAGTTCGCGATGATCGGGCTCGAGGTCGAAGGCAAACCGTTGATGCGGGCCTACAGCATGGCCAGCGCCAATCACGAGGAAGCGCTCGAGTTCTTCTCGATCAAGGTGCAGGACGGCCCGCTGACCTCGCGCCTTCAGAAGATCAGGGAGGGTGACGTCATCCTGGTCGGCCGCAAGGCCACGGGCACGCTGATCACCGGCAATCTCATTCCCGGCAAGCGCCTCTTGCTGCTCTCGACCGGAACGGGGCTCGCGCCGTTCGCCAGCCTGATCAAGGACCCCGACGTCTACGAGAATTACGAGACCATCGTGCTCGCCCATGGCTGCCGGCAGGTCTCCGAGCTCTCTTATGGCGAGCACCTGGTCGAAGGCCTGCGCAATCATGAGTTCTTCGGGCCGCTGATCCGCGACAAGCTCGTCTACTATCCCACCGTCACCCGCGAGCCATTCAGGAATCGCGGCCGCATCACCGACTTGATCGCATCGAACCAGCTGTTCGACGACATCGGCCTGTCAGGCCTCGATATCGAGACCGACCGCATCATGCTGTGCGGCAGCCCGGCGATGCTGGAGGAACTTCCCGCGATGTTTTCCGCGCGCGGTTTTGTCGAGGGCAATCACAGCCGTCCCGGCCATTTCGTGATCGAAAAGGCCTTTGTCGAGCGCTGACGCGCAAATCGCACCCCAGCGACAACTAATTGCTATCGCCGGGACGTCTGCTGAACAAATCTGATGCAAAGGCGCCGGACCTGCCGGCGAACCAGGAGCAAGTGATGTCACTAGATCAGATCGTCGACGGACTTTCGGAGGTTTCCTGCGATGTGCTGGTGATCGGCGGCGGCACGGCCGGCCCGATGGCGGCGCTGAAGGCAAAGCTGAAGAATCCGAAGGCCAATGTCGTCCTGCTCGAAAAGGCCAACGTGAAGCGCTCCGGCGCGATTTCGATGGGCATGGATGGCCTGAACAACGCCGTCATCCCCGGCTATGCGACGCCGGAGCAGTACACCAAGGAAATCACAATCGCTAACGACGGCATCGTGGACCAGAAGGCGGTCTATAAATACGCGCAGAATTGTTACTCGATCATCGAGGAACTCGACAGTTTCGGCATCCGTTTCCTGAAGAATGAGAATGGCGACTACGCCGTCAAGAAGGTGCACCACATCGGCACGTACGTCCTGCCGATGCCGAACGGCGAGACCGTGAAGAAGGCGCTCTACCGCCAGCTCCGCCGCGCCCGTATCTTGATCTCCAACCGCTATATGGCGACGCGGCTGCTCAAGTCCGCCGACGGTCGCATCGCCGGCGCGGTCAGCGTCAACACCCGCACCGCAGAGATGCTGGTGATCAAGGCCAAGGCCGTCATCCTTTGCATGGGCGCTGCCGGCCGCCTCGGCCTGCCGACCTCCGGTTACATGTTTGGCACGTATGAAAACGCCGCCAATTCAGGCGACGGTTACGCCATGGCCTATCACGCCGGTGCCGCGCTCGCGAACCTCGAATGCTTCCAGATCAACCCGCTGATCAAGGACTATAATGGTCCGGCCTGCGCCTATGTCGCCGGCCCCTTCGGTGCCTATACGGCGAACAACGAAGGCTCGCGCTTCATCGAATGCGACTACTGGTCCGGCCAGATGATGCTGGAATTCTACAACGAGCTCCTGTCCGGTAAGGGCCCGGTGTTCCTCCAGCTCAAGCATCTGCATCCCGACACCATCTCCGAGATCGAATCCACGCTGCACAAGGTGGAGCGTCCGACGCGCGGTCTGTTCCAGCAGGGACGCGGGGTCGACTATCGCAGCGAGTCGATCGAGATGCACATCTCCGAGATCGGCTTCTGCTCCGGCCACAGCGCCTCCGGCGTGTTCGTGGACGACAACGCCCGCACCACCGTGCCGGGTCTCTACGCCGCCGGCGACATGGCGAGCGTGCCGCACAATTACATGCTTGGCGCCTTCACCAACGGATCGGTCGCCGGCATCGACGCGATGGAGTACGCCGACAACCACGATTTTGCGGAGTTCGACGCCGCCGACATCGCGATGGAGCGCGACCGCGTGATGGCGCCGACCAAGCGCGAGGACGGCATTCCGCCGAACCAGGTCGAATACAAGACCCGCCGCCTCGTCAACGACTATCTCCAGCCGCCGAAAGTCACGCGCAAATACGAGCTCGGCATGCGCCGCCTCGCCGAGGCGCGGGAGGATATGCAGGAGCGCATGATCGCGCGCAACGCGCACGAATTGCTCCGTGCCCTCGAAGTGCAGTCGATCATGGACTGCGCCGACATGGCGGCGCACGCCTCGCTCTACCGCGAGGAGAGCCGCTGGGGCCTCTATCACTGGCGCACCGATTTCCCGGAGAAGGACAACGAGAACTGGTTCTGCCACACGTTGCTGTCGAAGCAGGACGGCAAGATGACCAGCGAGAAGCGCGCCGTGGAGCCCTATGTCGTGCCGATCGCCGATGACGAGAAGGATCTCTACGACAAGCAGCGCATCCGCGCCTCCGCCTGACCCACCGCGCCACAGCAACAGGAGACATCACATGCCTCTCGCGTCCTATCAGACCTCGGTTCCGGTGGTCGTCGACGATGCCAAGTGCATCGCCGACAAGGGCTGCACCGTCTGCGTTGACGTCTGCCCGCTCGACGTCTTGCGCATCAGCGACATGACCAACAAGGCCTACATGGCCTATGACGAGTGCTGGTACTGCATGCCCTGCGAAGCCGATTGTCCGACCGGCGCCGTCACCGTCAATATTCCCTATCTGTTGAGGTGAACATGTCGAGCCCGTTCGAGTCCTACGACGACCTCGAAGACGCGGACGAGCGGCTGCAGGCTGCCGATCCCGCCGAACGCCGCGTCGCCATCATCGCGCTGGGCCATTCCGGCGATCCGGCCGCGGTCGGACATCTCGCCAACATGGTCGCCGACCCCGATGCAGGCGTGCGCCAGCAGGTCGCGATGGCGCTCGGCGAGTTCGACGGTCCGGAGGCGGCAAGCGCACTGGTGAGACTGCTGGTCGACCCGGAGAGGATCGTCGCGGCGGCCGCCGCCGACAGCATGGCCGAGTTCAAGGATCCTGCTTGCGCGGGCGTGATCCTGCCGCTGGTGAAGCACCCCCACGCCTTTGTCCGCATGGGCGCGCTGCGTGCGCTCAAGGAATTGCGAAGCAAGGACACGCTGAAGCCGGCGCTGGAAGCGCTCCAAGACACGGACGCCGCCGTGCGCGTGCAGGCAATCGGCGTGATCGGTTTTCTCAAGCTGGAAGAATCGATTCCCGCGCTGACCGCGCTGATCAACGATCCCGACGCGCATGTCCGCCGTGCCGCCGTGAGCGCGCTGGCGTTCTCGCAGATGAAACCCGCGGCCGAGACCATCACCCGTGCGTTGAAGGATAGCGACTGGATGGTCCGCGAGATGGCCGCGGAAACGCTGGGCTTGAACGCCAATGGCGCGATCGCGGCCGACCAACTCATCGGCTCGCTCGCTGATGAATTCTGGCAGGTGCGGCTGAAAGCGATCCGCAGCCTTGGCCGGATGAAGATCGAGCGCGCAGTGCGGCCGATTGGCTATTGCGTCAATCACGACCAGGCCAATTTGCGTAAAGAAGCGGCCGCCGCGCTCGGCGAGATCGCCCATCCCGACGGCGAGGCGTTCCTCGCCGTGATCGCTGACGATCCCGATCCCGAAGTCCGCAAGAATGCGCGTTGGGCGCTGCAGCAGATCGCGGCGCGCAAGGCGCGGGCCGGCGCGTAAAGGGGAGGGCCGGGACATAGCGGGCCTTTCGCGGCCGCTCTGGACTTCCCCCGCCAGACGTTTATTGGTCTTCGCCAATGGGATCAGCGGCTGCAAACGCGGCTGGTCCTTAGAAACAGCGAGGGCGCGGCCATGACGACATTGACGGTGAAGGACCTTCTCCCCGAGGATGGAACGAAGGGGACGCTGGTCGGCCGCGTCTGGTTGCCACAGGTCAACGGTCCGGCCGTCGTCGCCGTGCGCGGTGACGGCGTCTTTGACGTCACGGCAAGGTTTCCGACCGTCAGCGCGCTGTGTGAGGAAGACAATCCGGCCAAGGCGCTTGGCTCGACCAAGGGCGAGCGCATCGGCGAACTCGAGGCGATCGTTGCCAACACCGCTCCCGACGGGCGTGATCCGAACAAGCCCTGGCTGCTCGCGCCTGTCGATCTCCAGACATTGAAGGCGGCCGGTGTCACCTTCGCGATCTCGATGCTGGAGCGCGTCATCGAGGAACGGGCCAAGGGCAATCCCGCCTCCGCCGAAGCCATCCGCAAAGAAGTGACGCGGCTGATCGGCGATGATCTGTCAAAACTCAAGCCGGGCTCGGATCAGGCCATGCACCTGAAGCAGGTGCTGATCGACCAGAACGCCTGGAGCCCGTATCTCGAGGTCGGCATCGGCCCAGATGCCGAGGTCTTCACCAAGGCCCCGACGATGTCGTCCGTCGGCACCGGCATGGATGCGGGCCTGCATCCGAAATCGACCTGGAACAATCCGGAGCCGGAGTTGGTGCTGTTCGTCTCCAGCCGCGGCAAGATCGTCGGCGGCGCGCTCGGCAACGACGTGAACTTGCGCGACTTCGAGGGCCGTTCGGCGCTGCTGCTGTCGAAGGCCAAGGACAACAACGCGTCCTGCTCGATCGGCCCGCTGCTGCGCCTGTTCGACGACACTTTTACGCTCGACGACGCGCGCAAGCTGGACATCAGCCTGAACGTGAAGGGCACGGACGGCTTCGTCCTCGACGGTCATTCCTCGATCAGCAAGATCAGCCGCGATCCAACCGACCTCGTCGCGCAGACCATCGGCAAGATCCATCAATATCCCGACGGTTTTGTGCTTTTCCTCGGCACCATGTTCGCGCCGGTCAAGGATCGCGATGCGCCGGGGCAGGGGTTCACGCACAAGCGCGACGACATCGTCACCATCGCGGCGCCGGAGCTCGGCAAGCTGGTGAACCGCATGCGCACCAGCGACGAGTGCGAGCCCTGGACCTTCGGCATCGGCGCGCTGATGAAGAACCTGGCGCAGCGGAAGCTGATCTAGTTCTTCGCCTCTTTCGCCTGCGGCGAGAGACCGACACGCGAGCGTGGCGGGTGAGGGCGCTTTCCACGAGTCGTTTATCTCCGTCGCTGCGGATGAGCGCCTGCACCCACCGCGCAAAATTCCCTTCATCTCCCCGTTGCATCTCTGGAACAAAGTCGCGCTGAGCGTGTCATAAAACCGCGCGCTCTCCCTCTCGCGCGTTTTCCTCCAAATAGTCAAATAATATGACTAGTCGGAACTCGCCTCCTATGGAATAGTGCCTCCCGCCGCCTCAGAGGCCGGCCTGCGGGTGCCATGCTACCAATCGGCGCCCCGGATAACATCTTGGGAGACACGCCTGATGACCCTCAAAGCCCTCTTTGCGGCCAGCGCCACGGCCGCCTTGCTGCTCGCGCTGCCTGCCAATGCCGGCCAGCTCACCATCGGCTTCTCGCAGATCGGATCGGAATCCGGCTGGCGCGCAGCCGAAACTTCGGTCTCCAAGCAGGAGGCCACCAAGCGCCAGGTCAATCTCAAGATCGCCGACGCGCAGCAGAAGCAGGAGAACCAGATCAAGGCGATCCGCTCCTTCATCGCGCAGAACGTCGATGCGATCTTCCTCGCGCCGGTCGTTTCGACCGGATGGGACTCGGTGCTGAAGGAAGCCAAGGAGGCCAAGATCCCGGTGGTGCTGCTCGACCGCGATATCGATCCCTCCGGCAAGGAACTCTATCTCACCGCCGTCACCTCCGACAGCGTGCACGAAGGCGCGGTCGCGGGCGACTGGCTGGCCAAGACCGTCGGGACGAAGGCCTGCAACATCGTCGAATTGCAGGGCACGGTCGGCGCCAGCGTCGCCGCAAACCGCAAGAAGGGTTTTGACACGGCGATTGCCAAGCACGCCAACCTGAAGGTGGTACGCAGCCAGACCGGCGACTTCACCCGCGCCAAGGGCAAGGAGGTGATGGAGAGCTTCATCAAGGCCGAAGGCGGCGGCAAGAACATCTGTGCGGTCTATGCGCATAACGACGACATGATGGTCGGCGCGATCCAGGCGATGAAGGAAGCCGGCCTCAAGCCCGGCAAGGACATCCTCACCGTCTCGATCGACGCGGTCCCCGATATCTTCAAGGCGATGGTCGCTGGCGAAGCCAATGCCACGGTCGAGCTGACGCCCAACATGGCCGGTCCGGCCTTCGATGCCGTCGCGGCCTTCAAGGAGAAGGGCACCGTTCCGCCGAAATGGATCCAGACTGAATCCAGGCTGCTTACCGCCTCTGACAATCCGCAGAAGGAATACGACAGCAAGAAGGGGCTCGGTTACTGAGGCGGCGCATTGCCGGACCGCCGTCGTCCGGTGGTCCGGCAACCCGCTTCGAAACCGCCGCGCGAACGCGTAGGCTGGATGTCCGCATCATTGGCGGACACCCGTGGGAGTGATTTTTGCCATGCAGAACAGCCGTGATCCTGCTGCCCCCCTGCTGGAGGTGCGCGGGATCAGCAAGAGCTTCGGCGCCGTGCACGCGTTGCAGGAGGTCGACTTCACACTGCGCGCCGGCGAGATCCATGCGCTGCTGGGCGAGAACGGCGCTGGCAAGTCCACGCTGATCAAGGTCGTCACCGGCGTGTTCCCGCGCGACTCCGGCATCGTCAGGATCGGCGGAGAAGAGATCGCGCCTCGCTCGGCCAAGGCGGCGCTCGCAGCGGGCATCGCCACCGTCTACCAGGAGGTCAATTTGCTGCCGAACCTCTCGGTGGCGCAAAATCTCTTCCTTGACCGCCAGCCGATGCGCTTCGGCATCGTGCGCGAAGGCGAGATGCGCCGTCGCGCCAAGGCGCTGCTTGCAGATTTTGGTCTCGACATCGACGTCGCCGCGCCGCTTGGCAGCTATTCCGTGGCCATCCAGCACGTCACCGCGATTGCCCGCGCTGTCGATCTCTCCGCGCGCGTGCTGATCCTGGACGAGCCGACCGCGAGCCTCGACCGCCACGAGGTCGAGATTCTCTTCGGAATCATGCGCCAGCTCGCGGGGCGCGGCATCGGTATCGTCTTCGTCAGCCATTTCCTTGATCAGGTCTACGAGATCTCCGACCGGATCACGGTGCTGCGCAACGGCCGCCTTGTCGGCGAGCGCGAGACCGCGTCCCTGGCGCGGCTCGAGCTGATCCGGATGATGCTCGGCCGCGAGTTGGCGGAGACCACCAGTGCGCGGGCGGCGGCGAGCGAACATGAAGTGCGCGAGGTCTGCGCGAGCTTTGAGAATTTTGGCAAGGCCGGTTACGTTGCGCCGTTCAATCTCGAGCTGCGTCATGGCGAGGTCGTCGGCCTTGCCGGACTGCTCGGCTCGGGCCGCACCGAAACCGCACGGCTGGTGTTCGGTGCCGAGCGCGCCGATCGCGGGCAGGCGAGGGTGGAAGGCGCGCCCGTCCGCCTTCAGTCGCCGCGCGACGGCGTCCGCCATGGCTTCGGCTATTGCCCGGAAGAGCGCAAGACCGACGGCATCGTCGCCGAGCTCACCGTGCGCGAGAACATCGTGCTGGCGCTCCAGGCCAAGCGCGGCCTGCATCGCCCGCTGTCCCGCCGCGAGCAGGACGAGATCGCGCGGCGTTACGTCAAGATGCTCGACATCCGTCCGGCCGACCCCGAGCGTCCCGTCGGGCTGTTGTCCGGTGGCAATCAGCAGAAGGTGCTGCTGGCGCGCTGGCTCGCGACCTCGCCGCGGCTCCTCGTGCTGGACGAGCCGACCCGCGGCATCGACGTCGGCGCCCATGCCGAGATCATCCGGCTGATCCGCGAGCTCTGTGACGATGGCCTCTCGCTGCTCGTGATCTCCTCCGAGCTCGACGAGATCGTGACTTATTCGGACCGCGTCGTGGTGCTGCGCGACCGCGCCCATGTCGAGGAGCTCGCGGGCGAGGCGGTCGACGTCGGCAACATCCTCGCCGCCATCGCCGCCGATAGCGTCACTGTTGCGCTTGAGGCTCACACATGACAGCGCTGCTGCCGCGCCGCGGCCTCGCCCAGATTCTCGCGCTGATCGTCATCCTCGCGGTCGACCGCGTGGTGTCGCCGCAATTCTTCGATCTGCGGCTGCAGGACGGCCGTCTGTTCGGTAGCCTGATCGACGTGCTCAACCGCGGCACGCCGGTGGCGCTGCTCTCGCTCGGCATGGTGCTGGTGATTGCGACGCGCGGCATTGATCTCTCGGTCGGCGCGGTGATGGCCATCTGCGGCGCGATCGCCGCAAGTCTTGCCGACAGTCACAGCCTTCCGGTGGTGGTGGCGGCCGCGCTGGGGGCGGGCCTTGTCTGCGGCCTCTGGAACGGATTTCTCGTCGCCGTGCTCGGCATGCAGCCGATCGTGGCGACGCTGATCCTGATGGTCGCGGGCCGCGGCATCGCCCAGCTCATCACCGAAGGACGCATCGTGACGTTCTCCTCGCCGGATCTGGTCTGGCTCGGGAATGGTTCGGTGCTCGGCCTTCCGGTGCCGGTCGTCATTGCCCTCGGTATGCTCATTCTCACTGGCGCTGTGGTGCGCGGCTCGGCGCTCGGGCTGCTGATCGAGGCGACCGGCGGCAACGCGCGCGCGAGCGAGCTTTCCGGCGTCGGCACCCGTGCGATGATCCTGTCGGTCTATGTCTGGTGCGGAGTCTGCGCCGCGCTCGCGGGCGTGATCGCAGCGGCCGACATCATGGGCGCTGACGCCAACAACGCCGGCTTGTGGCTCGAGCTCGATGCGATTCTGGCCGTGGTGATCGGCGGTACCTCGCTGTTCGGCGGCCGCTTCAGCCTCGTACTCGCGGTGTTGGGTGCGCTGATCATTCAGACGATGAACACCGGAATTCTCCTGTCCGGCTATCCGCCGGAGTTCAACCTGCTGGTCAAGGCGGTGGTGGTGCTCGCGGTGCTGCTGTTGCAATCGCCGAAGCTGTCCGGCTTTGCCGGTATCGCCGCACGGCTGCGGAGGACGAAAGCATGAGAGGCCTACCGCCCGTCCTCATCACCGCGATCGTGCTCGTGGCAGGCTTTGCGCTCTGCGCCATGCAGTTCCCCAATATCGCCTCGACCCGCGTGGTCGGCAATCTCCTGACTGACAATGCCTTCCTCGGCATCGTGGCAACCGGCATGACGTTTGTGATCATCTCCGGCGGCATCGATCTGTCGGTCGGCTCGGTGATCGGCTTCACCACGGTCTTCGTGGCGCTGGCGATCGAGCGTTGGGGCGTGCCGCCGCTGGTCGCCTTCGTCGCCATCCTCGCGCTCTCGGCGGCCTTCGGCGCGGCGATGGGCGCCGTCATCCATGTCTTCGACCTGCCGCCGTTTATCGTGACGCTCGCCGGCATGTTCCTGGCCCGCGGCGCCAGCTTCCTGCTCTCGACGGAATCGGTGCCGATCACGGCACCTGTTTATTCCACGGTGTCCGACTTCGCACTGCGGATGCCCGGCGGCGGGCGATTGACCGCGGTCGCGATCATCATGCTGGTGATCGTCATCGGCGGCGCCCTGCTGCTGCATCTCACGCGGTTTGGCGCCAACGTCTATGCACTCGGCGGCAGCCGGGCGACCGCGAGCCTGATGGGCGTTGCCGTCGGCAAGATGACGGTGAAGATCTACATGCTGTCGAGCCTGCTCGCGGGCATCGCCGGCATCGTCTTCTCGTTCTATACCAGCGCCGGCTATTCTCTCTCCGCCGTCGGCGTCGAGCTCGACACCATCGCCGCGGTCGTGATCGGCGGCACGCTGCTCACGGGCGGGCAGGGCTCGGTGATCGGAACCTTCCTCGGCGTCCTGATACAGGGACTGATCCAGACCTACATCAATTTCGACGGCACGCTGTCGAGCTGGTGGACCAAGATCGCGACCGGCGTGCTGCTGTTCGCGTTCATCGCGTTGCAGCAGGCCCTGGTCGCACTCGCGCGGCGGCCGGCGGCGAAACGCGCGGGAGCTGCCATATGACTTCGCGCATCGTCATCATCCCGACGCGGCGGGCCCATTCCAACCATGCGGAGGTGGCCCGCTCGATCGGCGTCGACATCATCGCCGGCCGCTATGCGGAAGGGACGCGCCTGCCGGGCGATGCCGAGATGATCGCGATGTTCGGCGTGTCGCGGCCGGTGCTGCGCGAGAGCGTGAAGACTCTCGTGGCCAAGGGCTTGCTCACCACCAAGGCGCGGGTCGGCACCGTCGTGCGCGAACGCGCGGCCTGGAACATGTTCGACGCCGACGTGCTGGCCTGGCATCTGGACGCCGGCATCGACAAGCGTTTCCTCAACGATCTCGCCGAGATCCGTCTCGCGGTCGAGCCGCGCGCGGCGATGCTGGCGGCCACGCAGCGGTCGGAGCAGGATCTCGTCGAGCTTCGCCGGTGCATGGACCATATGCGGCTTGAGGCGTCGGATTCGGTCGGCTTCGCCGATGCCGACCTCGCACTGCATGTCGCCGTCGCGCGCGCCTCGGGCAACCTCTTCATGCGCTCGATCGGACACGTCATCGAGGCCGCGCTGCGCGCTTCGTTCCTGCTGAGCGCGCCGGTCGAGCCGGAGGACCGCGACACCGTGCTGCTCTGGCACCAGAAGATCGTCGATGCCATCGCAGCGGGCGATGCCGAGGCTGCGTCGGAGGCGATGGTCTATGTCATTCACAACGGCATGAGGCGTCACGAGGGAACGGTGATCGAAACAGCCCCGGCGGACCCGCCGTCTTCTGCGAATACGGGAGAGCAAGCGTGACCGAACTTCGCATCGCCATCGTCGGTTTCGGCAAGATCGCGCGCGACCAGCATGTCGGCGCGATTGCCGCGGTGCCCGGCGTGACGCTGGCGGCAGTCGCCAGCCGCAACGCCTCGTTGCCGGGATTGCCGCATTTTGCGACCATCGAGGAATTGCTGGAGAAGGGACCGCCGATCGACGCGGTCTCGCTCTGCACGCCGCCGCAGGTGAGGCGCGCGCAGGCCGCGGCGGCGCTCGCGGCCGGCAAGCATGTCATGCTGGAGAAGCCGCCGGGTGCCGGCGTTGTCGAGCTCGACCCGCTGATCGCGATGGCGGCGGCGGCAATGCGAACGCTGTTTGCGACCTGGCATTCGCGCTACGCACCGGCGGTCGAGCCGGCCCGGCAATGGCTTGCCGCGCGCCGCATTGCCTCCGTTCACATCAGCTGGAAGGAGGACGTCCGCGTCTGGCATCCCGGTCAGGGCTGGATATGGGAACCGGGTGGCCTCGGCGTGTTCGATCCCGGCATCAATGCACTGTCGATCCTGACCAGGATCCTGCCGAAGCCGGTGTTCGTCACCGCGGCTGAACTTTCCTTTCCCGCCAATTGCCAGGCGCCGATCGCCGCGAACCTGACAATGACCGACGTCGACGGCCTGCCTGCAACCGCCGAGTTCGATTTCCGCCAGTCCGGGCCGCAAAGCTGGGATATCGTCGTCGACACCGATCGCGGCCGGATGACCTTGTCCAGCGGTGGCGCGCGCATGGCCGTTGACGGCAAGGTGCTTGCCGAAGCTCCCGATGAGGAATATCGCGGACTCTACCGGCGCTTCGTCGAGCTCGCGGCGACCGGCGCGAGCGACGTCGATCTGACGCCGCTTCGCCTCGTCGCCGACGCCTTCCTGCTCGGCAAGCGCACAATTGTCGAACCGTTCGTGGATTAGACATGGCTGGCTCAAAAATCGAAAGAGATGTCTTCGGAAGACTGCCTGATGGCCGCGACGTCGAGCGCATCGTGCTGCGCGCGGCAGGCGGGTTCGAGGCGCGCATCATCACCCATGGGGCAGTGCTTCAGGCGCTGATCGCGCCGGACGCGAAGGGCGGCCATGACGACGTCGTGCTCGGCCATGACGCGTTCGCCGGCTATCTCGCGGAACGAAAGTTCTTCGGCGCCACCGTCGGCCGCTACGCCAACCGCATCGCCAAGGGACAGTTTTCGCTCGATGGTAAGACGGTGCAGCTTGCCGTCAACAACGGGCCGAATGCGCTGCATGGTGGCCTCGATGGATTCGACCGCAAGCTCTGGGAGATCGTGGAGATCGACGAGGGCGCCGCGCCTGCGGTGACGCTGACCTATGTCAGCCCGCACGGGGAGGAGAATTATCCCGGCAAGCTCGACGTCCGCCTGACCTATCGTATCACCGGGCCGACCGAGCTGTCGCTGAACATGGAGGCGCGGAGCGACCGGCCAACCATCGTCAACCTGACCAACCACAGCTTCTTCAATCTCGAAGGCGCGACGTCAGGCATTCCCATTCTCGACCACCGCTTGACGGTGGCCGCCGAGCATTTTCTCGCCATCGATCCCACCGCCATTCCCTTGCCGGAGCCGCCGCGTCCCGTTGCCGGCACGCCGTTCGACTTCCGCGAATCTCGGCCGGTCGGCGAGCGCATCCGGCAGGGCGATCAGCAATTGCAGAACGGCCGGGGCTACGACCACACCTACTGCCTCGGACGTGATGGCAAGATCGCGCTCGCCGCGCGGCTGGAGGCGCCGCGCTCGGGGCGGATCATGGAGCTTTTCACCGACCAGCCCGGCCTTCAGGTCTATTCCGGCAATTATCTGGACGGCACGATTTCGGGGAAGGGCGGCAAGCTCATCCGGCAGTCGGACGCCATGTGCCTGGAGCCGCACATCTGGCCTGATGCGCCGAACCGGCCGGATTTTCCGAGCCCGCGCCTCGATCCCGGCCAGGTCTATCGCCATCACACGGTCTATCGCTTTGCAGTGAGGACGCCATGATGGAGCAGGTCGCCACCACCGTTCTCTCTAGCGATCCCTGCCATCTCGGCGAGGGTCCGACCTATGACGTGACCACCGATACCGCCTGGTGGTTCGATATCCGCGAGGGACGGCTGTTCGAGGCGCAGCTTTGCAGCGGCAGCATCCGCATTCATACGCTCGGCCGGATGGCGAGCGCGCTCGGGCGCATCGATGCCGAACGGCAGCTGATCGTCGCCGAGGACGGGCTTTACATCCGCAAGCTCGCCGACGGTGAGATGACGCTGTTCCTTCCGCTCGAGGCGGACAATCCCGTCACGCGCTCCAATGATTGCCGTGTGCATCAATCCGGCACGTTCTGGATCGGCACCATGGGCAAGAAGGCCGAGCCGAAGGCAGGCGCGATCTACGCGCTCCATCGCGGCAAGATCTCCACACTGTTTCCCGGCATCAGCATTCCCAATTCGATCTGCTTCTCGCCGGATGGAGCCACCGGCTACTTCACCGACACCCCGCGCGCCGTACTCTATGCCGTGCCGCTCAATCCCGCGACCGGCCTGCCGCGCGGCGAGCCGGAGGTGCTGCTGCGCCATACCGGCATTGGCGGTCTCGACGGCTCGGTGTGCGATGCCGACGGAAACATCTGGAACGCCTGCTGGGGCGCGGGCCGGATCGATGTCTATTCCCCGCAAGGCGAACGCCAGCGCTCGCTCAGCGTGCCGGCCAAGCAGGCGAGCTGCCCGGCCTTCGTCGACCCCGACCTGTCGCGCCTTCTCGTCACGTCCGCATGGCAGGATATGGACGCAGCCGCACGCGCCGCCGATCCGCAGGCCGGCTGCACTTTTCTACTAGAGGCCTCCGCGCGCGGTCGTGCGGAGCCCGACGTCAAGCTCGCATAGGAGACGACAAAGCAGCCCACGACCACGTTCGCGACGACACGAAGAAATAATCTGACACCCAAGGGAGTGAAACATGCTGAAACTGAAGACCACATTCCTCGCGCTGGCGCTGGCGGGCGCTGCGACGATGGCGACAGGTCTCGCCGCCTCCGCCCAGGACAAGGCGACCGTCGGCATCGCCATGCCGACCAAATCCTCGGCGCGCTGGATCGATGACGGCAACAACATGGTCAAGGTGCTGAAGGAGCGCGGCTACAACACCGATCTGCAATATGCCGAGGACGACATTCCGAACCAGCTCTCGCAAGTCGAGAACATGGTGACCAAGGGTGCGAAGGCGCTGGTGATCGCCGCGATCGACGGCACCACGCTGTCCGACGTGCTCAAGCAGGCCAAGGCAAAAGGCATCACCGTGATCGCCTATGACCGCCTGATCCGCGGCACGCCGAACGTCGATTATTACGCGACCTTCGACAATTTCCAGGTCGGCGTCTTGCAGGCGCAATCGATCGAGCAGGGGCTCGGCCTGAAGGACGGCAAGGGTCCGTTCAACATCGAGCTGTTCGGCGGCTCGCCCGACGACAACAACGCCTACTTCTTCTACAACGGCGCGATGAGCGTGCTGAAGCCCTACATCGACAGCGGCAAGCTCGTCGTCGCCTCGGGCCAGATGGGCATGGACAAGGTCGCGACCTTGCGTTGGGACGGTGCCACCGCCCAGGCTCGCATGGACAATCTGCTCAGCGCCTATTACGGCAACAAGAAGATCAACGCCGTGCTGTCGCCCTATGACGGCATCTCGATCGGCATCATCTCCTCGCTGAAGGGCGTCGGCTATGGTAGCGCCGATCAGCCGATGCCGATCATTTCGGGCCAGGACGCCGAGGTGCCCTCGATCAAGGCGATGCTGCGCGGCGACCAATATTCGACCATCTTCAAGGACACCCGCGACCTCGCCAAGGTGACCGCCGACATGGTCGACGCCGCGCTCGCCGGCAAGCAGGTCACGGTCAACGACACCAAGACCTACGAGAACGGCGTCAAGACCGTGCCCTCCTACCTGCTCAAGCCGGTCGTGGTCTACAAGGACAATTGGGAGAAGGTCCTGGTCGAGAGCGGCTACTACAAGAAGTCGCAATTCCAGTAAGACGTTTTCTTCCCCTCTCCCCGCTTGCGGGAAGAGGGGTGGGTGAGGGGGAGCCTCCACGGGGACGGTGGACATTGCTCCTGCGGAGACTCCCCCTCATCCGAAATCCGCGCGACGCGCGCATTTCGACCTCTCCCCGCAAGCGGGGAGAGGTGAGGTAACGGATGGGATATGACACGATGACCGCCATGCTGGAGATGCGCAACGTCAGCAAGAGCTTTGCCGGTGTGCAGGCGCTGCGCGACGTCAACTTCTCGGTTCACGCCGGGCAGATCCACGCGCTCGTCGGCGAGAACGGCGCCGGCAAGTCGACGCTGATGAAGGTGCTGAGCGGGGTCTATCCCGCCGGCAGTTACGAGGGCACCATCGTCTTCGACGGTGAGGAGCGGCGCTTTCGCGACATCAACGATTCCGAGGCGCTTGGCATCATCATCATTCATCAGGAGCTGGCGCTGATTCCGTTGATGTCGATCGCGGAAAACATCTTCCTGTCGCATCCGCCCTCGAAGCTGGGCGTGATCGACCGCGACGAGGTCTATCGGCGCACGCGCGCGCTTCTGGCGCAGGTCGGCCTGAAGGAATCCCCGGATACGCTGATCACCGATCTCGGCGTCGGCAAGCAGCAGCTGGTCGAGATCGCCAAGGCGCTGTCCAAGCGGGTGCGGATGCTCATTCTGGACGAGCCGACCGCCAGCCTCAACGAGGCCGATAGCGCCGCGCTGCTCGAACGACTGATGGTCTTCCGCGAGCAGGGCATCGGCTCGATCCTGATCTCGCACAAGCTCAACGAGGTCGCCAAGGTCGCCGACCACATCACCGTGCTGCGCGATGGCCGCACCGTCGACAGCATCGATTGCCGCAGCGAGCCGATCCAGGAAGACCGCATCATCCGCAGCATGGTCAATCGCGATATGGCGCACCGTTTCCCGGAGCGCAGCGCGAAGATCGGTGAACCCGTGCTCGACGTCGCGAACTGGTCGGTCTATCACCCGATCCATCCCGAGCGGCAGGTGATCAAGAACGTCAATTTCGGCGTCAGGCGCGGCGAGGTCGTCGGCATTGCCGGATTGATGGGCGCCGGGCGCACCGAGTTCGCCATGAGCCTGTTCGGCCGCTCCTGGGGCACTGCGATCAGCGGCTCTCTCCGGCTTGAGGGCAGAGAGATGGCATTGCCGAGCGTCGCGGCGGCGATCGACGCCGGACTTGCCTATGTCACGGAAGACCGCAAGCAGCTCGGGCTGATCCTGGCCGACGACGTTCGCAAGAATATCACGCTCGCAAGCCTTGACCAGGTCGCGCCTAAACGGGTGATCGACGACATCGCAGAGCTGAAGATCGCCAGCGATTATCGCACCCGCATGCGCATCCGTTGCTCCGACGTCTACCAGGAGACCGGCCAGCTCTCCGGCGGCAACCAGCAGAAGGTGGTGGTGTCGAAATGGCTGATGACCGACCCGAAAGTCCTGATCCTGGACGAGCCGACGCGGGGCATCGACGTCGGTGCCAAATACGAGATTTACTGTATCATCAACGAGCTGGCGGAAGCCGGCCGCGGTGTCGTGGTGATCTCCTCGGAGATGCCCGAACTGCTCGGCATCTGCGACCGCATTTGCGTCATGAATGACGGCGCCTTCGTCGGGGAGTTCGCAGGCGCCGAGGCGACGCAGGAAAAGATCATGCGCGCCATCATGCGCAACGAACGAAACATTGGGAACGCCGCGCGCGCGGCCGCGGAAATGGGAGGAATGCAGCCATGACCGACAAGACGGTATCGCTGCCCGAGGAGCGCCGGCACGGCAGCTTCATCAAGAACAATCTGCGCAACTACGGCATGTTGATGTCGCTGGTCGCGATCATGCTGTTCTTCCAGGTCATGACGGGCGGCACGCTGCTGCAGCCGCTCAACCTGACGAACCTCGTGCTGCAGAACAGCTACATCGTCATCATGGCGCTCGGCATGCTGCTGGTGATCGTCACCGGCCATATCGACCTCTCGGTCGGCTCGGTCGCCGGCTTCGTCGGCGCGGTCGCCGCCGTGCTGATGGTGACCTACAAGGTCGACTACACGCTCGCCTTTGTCGCCTGCCTGTTGCTGGGCGCGGCGATCGGCGCGGCGCAGGGTTATTGGGTGGCCTTTTTCGGCATTCCGTCCTTCATCGTGACGCTGGCGGGCATGCTGGTGTTCAAGGGGCTCGCGCTTGCGGTGCTGCAGGGCCAGTCCCTCGGCCCGTTCCCGGCGACCTTCCAGAAGCTGTCCTCCGGCTTCATTCCGGAGCTTCTGCCCGAAGCCGGCACGCTGCATCCGACCTCGATGCTGATCGGCGCCGTGCTTGCGCTCGGCCTCGTCTATGCCAGCGCCAAGGGCCGCTCGCGCGAGCAATCGCATGGCATCGAGGTCGAGCCTTATGCGTTCTTCCTGGGCAAGAGCGTCCTGCTCGCCTGCGCCGTGCTCTATTTCACCTATCTGATCGCCTCGCATCGCGGACTGCCGAACGTGCTGGTGATCATGACCGCGTTGATCGCGTTGTACGGCTTCGTCACCCGGCGCACCGTGATCGGGCGGCAGGTCTATGCGGTCGGCGGCAATGCGAAGGCGGCAAAACTGTCGGGCATCAAGACCGAGCGGCTGACCTTCCTCACCTTCGTCAACATGGGCGTGCTCGCCGCGCTCGCCGGCCTCGTCTTCGCCGCGCGCCTCAACACCGCGACCCCGAAGGCCGGGCTCGGCTTCGAGCTCGACGTCATCGCCGCCTGCTTCATCGGCGGGGCCTCGGCCTATGGCGGGGTAGGGCGCGTCGGCGGCGCCGTGGTCGGCGCCATGATCATGGGCGTGATGAACAACGGCATGTCGATCCTCGGCATCGGCATCGACTATCAGCAGGTCATCAAGGGCCTGGTGCTGCTCGGGGCGGTGTGTATCGACGTGTATAACCAGCGGCGGTAACGATGCCGTAGGGTGGGTTACACCGAGCGATTGCGCGTTGCGCAATCGTAGGGCTAATCCACCCTACGCCTCCGACACTACTGCAGCGGTGATTGCGTCGTGAACAGCACGGTCGCGATCGCGACGGAGAGGGTCACCGCCGAGACGGTCGCCACGGTCGACAGCACCCCCATGCGCCGGAGCGCGATGGCAAACACGATGATGATGGGGGTCGCGGTCAGCAGCCCGATTTGTGCATCGCTCATCGCATCGCTCACTGTTTTGCGGAACCGCTCTAAATATCCACCCTATGACGGCGGGGCGGCCGGAACGTTGCGATAGCGCAAACGCGCCCCTGGCCGGTTGCACTATTTGTCCGGCGACAAAGTCGGAATCGCGCCGGTGGACTATCTGTTCGGCGACTTGATTTGGAAATCAGATGTCGGCGACGGATTGCGAACAAGAGGGAACCGGTTGGGGAATCCTGGAAGATCTTCCCGGCGATCCCATGATCTGGGTGCTCATCTTCAGCGAGCTCGCCGCCTTCGGCTTGTTCCTCGGCGCTTTCGTCATCACCCGCGCGCTTCACCCGGCGCTCTTTGCCGCCGGACAGGCCACGCTCGACCCACATTTGGCGGGACTCAACACCATCGTGCTCGTGACCAGTGGCTGGGCCGCCGCGCGGGCAGCGGCTGCTGCACGGGCGGGGGAAAGAGGGCGCGCGCGCGGTTGGCTGCTCGGCGCCATGGCCCTTGGCGGCGTCTTTATCGCGGTCAAGCTGACCGAATATGCCGGCGAGATCGCGCAAGGAAACGGCCTGGAGACCAGCCCGTTCTTCACGCTCTACTTTCTCCTTACCGGCTTCCATCTCCTGCATGTCGGCCTCGGCATCGTCATCCTGGCCGTAGTCTTGCGGGGTGCCCGGCCGGCTGGCGTCGAGACCGGAACCGCTTTCTGGCACATGGTCGATCTGCTCTGGATCGTCATGTTTCCCATCATCTATCTGGTGCACCCGTGATTCCCGATCGTCTCGACATCGCCTGGATGACGTTGATCGGCCTAGCGCTCGCGACCCTTCTGGTTCCGACGCTGGTGTCGCGCCCCTTGTTCGCCAATGCTTTGCTGCTGACCTTCGCCGCCCTCAAGGGCCGCCGTATCGTGCTCGATTTCCTCGATCTTCGCTCGGCGCCGGCGCTTTGGCGCGGCCTCGTCAGCGCATGGGTTGTCATCGTGGTGCTGTTCGCCTGGCTCGCATCCGCCATCGTCGCCCTGATCTGACCGGCGGTTTGCGTATCGTCGCCATCGTTGCGCTTCGTCAAAGAGCGCTCCCTACCGATCGGCAATAAATAGCATCACAGATTTTCTCGACTCAAACCGGAAAGGATTGGCAATGGCTGAACGCCTAACCAAGTCGGCCGCGCGAAATGTGTTTTACGGCGGTTCGGCCTTTTTCTTCGCCATCTTCATAGGGCTGACGGCGCACAGCCATTACTACATGGCCACGACGTCCACGGACGCGACGACGCTGACCTCGTCGGTCGCTCGCGGCAAGCATGTCTGGGAGAAGAACTCCTGCATCAACTGCCACACGCTGCTGGGCGAGGGCGCCTATTTCGCCCCCGAGGTAGGCAATGTCTGGGATCGCTGGGGCGGCAAGGAGGATCCGGCCGCTGCACGCGAGACGCTGAAAGCCTGGATGCAGTCGCAGCCCTCGGGCGCAGAGGGGCGGCGGCAGATGCCGCAGTTCAACCTGACCGACCAGGAGCTCAATGATCTCGCTGACTTCCTGCAATGGGCCAGCACGATCAAGCGCCAGAGCTGGCCGCCGAACAAGGCCGGCTGAGCATGCTGCTTTCTTCTTCTTAAGACAGAGAGAACCCGAGATGAAATATCAAACCCAGAAAGTCGCGATGCTGTATTTCTACGGCGCGCTGACCTTGTTCCTGGCCCAGGTCCTGTTTGGCCTCCTTGCCGGAACGATCTACGTCCTGCCCAATACCCTGTCGGTCATCCTGCCGTTCAACATCGTCAGGATGATCCACACCAACGCGCTGATCGTATGGTCGCTGATCGGTTTCATGGGAGCGACCTACTACCTGCTTCCGGAAGAAACCGAGACCGAGCTCTACAGCCCGCTGCTGGCGAAGATCCAGTTCTGGATGTTCTTCGGCGCAGCCGGCGTCGCCGTGGTCGGCTATCTCTTCCACTATCACGAGGGCCGCGAGTTCCTCGAACAGCCCTTCATCATCAAGGTTGGCATCGTCGTCGTCTGCCTGATGTTCCTGTTCAACGTCACGATGACGGCGCTGAAGGGCCGCAAGACCACGATCACCAACATCCTGCTGTTCGGCCTGTGGGGCGTCGCGATCTTCTTCCTGTTCGCCTTCTACAACCCGGCGAACCTTGCCGTCGACAAGATGTACTGGTGGTACGTCGTCCATCTCTGGGTCGAGGGCGTCTGGGAGCTGATCATGGCCTCCGTGCTCGCCTATCTCATGATCAAGCTCAACGGCATCGATCGTGAGGTCGTCGAGAAGTGGCTCTACGTCATCATCGGCCTTGCCCTGTTCTCCGGCATCCTCGGCACCGGCCACCATTTCTACTGGATCGGCGCGCCCGGCTACTGGCAGTGGATCGGTTCGCTGTTCTCCACGCTCGAGGTTGCTCCGTTTTTCACCATGGTGATCTTCACGGTGCAGATGACCTGGAAGGCCGGCCGCAAGCATCCGAACCGCGCCGCGCTGTTGTGGTCGGTCGGCTGCTCGGTGATGGCGTTCCTCGGCGCCGGCGTGTGGGGCTTCCTGCACACGCTGTCGTCGGTGAACTACTACACCCACGGCACCCAGGTCACCGCCGCGCACGGCCATCTCGCCTTCTTCGGCGCCTATGTGATGCTGAACCTGTCGGTGATGGCCTACGCGATCCCGCAGCTCAAGGGACGGGCGCCCTATAACCAGTGGCTCTCCATGACCAGCTTCTGGATCATGTGCACGGCGATGATGACCATGACCTTCGCGCTGACCTTCGCCGGCGTGGTCCAGGTCCATCTGCAGCGCGTGCTCGGCCAGGGTTACATGGACGTGCAGGACCAGCTCGCGATGTTCTACTGGGTCCGGCTCGGCTCCGGTGTGTTCGTCGCGATCTCCGCGCTGATGTTCGTCTGGGCCGTGCTTGTGCCGGGCCGCGAGAAGCAGGCGGTCATCCCCGCCGCGCTGCAGCCGGCCGAGTAAACGAGAAAGGGCGGCCGCGGTTCGCGGCGGCCGCCAGCTTCCTTGGAAATTCCGGAGAGACATCATGAAAGCTGCCCTTCACACGGTCACCTCGGCGCCCGAATTGCCGGCCTATGTTCCGTCCGGAAAGGAATGCGAGCTGTTCGAGCATGCCTGGCGGCGGCGTCTGCCGGTTCTGCTCAAGGGGCCGACCGGCTGCGGCAAGACCCGCTTCGTCGCGCACATGGCGGCGCGGCTGGGACTGCCGCTTCACACCGTCGCCTGTCATGACGATCTGACCGCCGCCGATCTCACCGGCCGCTATCTGCTCAGGGGCGGCGACACCGTGTGGACCGATGGTCCGCTGACACGCGCCGTGCGCGAAGGCGGCATCTGCTATCTCGACGAGGTCGTTGAGGCCCGCAAGGACGTCACCGTCGTGCTGCATCCCCTGACCGACGATCGCCGTATCCTGCCGCTGGAGCGTACCGGCGAGGAGCTGGTGGCGCCGAACAGCTTCATGCTCGTCGTCTCCTACAATCCCGGCTACCAGACGCTGCTAAAGGCCCTGAAGCCCTCGACGCGCCAGCGCTTCGTCGCGATCGAATTCGATTTCCTCCCGCCAGAGCAGGAGATCGGCGTCGTGTCCGCCGAAAGCGGGCTGTCGCCGGAGCGCGTGCGGCCGCTGGTGGGGCTGGCTGGGCGGCTGCGCGCGCTCAAAGGCCACGATTTGGAGGAGGGCGTCTCGACCCGGCTCGTGGTCTATTGCGCGACCCTGATCGCCGCGGGCACGCCGATCGCCGATGCCGTGCTGGCGGGCATGATCGAGCCGCTCACCGACGATTCCGACGTGAAGGCGGCGCTGCTCGACGTCGCACGCGCCGTCATCGGGTGAGGCCGCGCCGATGCTCGACTTCCTCGAACTGGAGGAGACGGTCGGCCGCGCCTGGCACAGGATGGTCGGCGGCACCGCGAGCTATCCGGTTCACGACGATCACGCCGTCGCACTGACCGAGGTGAGGGGCCGGCTCGCGGTGATGTTCCGCGCGCTCGGCGGCGAGACCGGGGTGCAGATCGCAAGCGCAGGCGCGCGAAAATCGGGGCACCGTCTCGGCTGGCGGCAGCGTATCGGCCTCGGCGACGAGCGGCTCGAGCAGCCGGGCCGTGACGCCGCGACCATCTTTCTTCCCGATCGCATCTCGATTTTTCCCGACCGCGCGTTGAACGCGGCGCTCTATCGCTGGCTTGCGGCGTGGTTCGCGGCCGCGCCGATTGAAACGATCACCGAAGCCGATCCGCTGCGGCGCGATCTTCTGGTGTTGCGCCGGGCCAGCGAGACGGCGGTCTGGGTGCTCACGCAATTTCCCGGGCTTGTTGCCGACTATGCGCAGCTCGCCGCGGCAACTGCCGAGGCCCGGCCGCGTCGCCCCCTGCCGCGCATCGAGCAGGAGGTCGAGCAGATCGTGCTGGCCCTGCTCGGAACCGGCAAGGCGCCTTCGGGCAGACTGTGGCCGGCGATGATGGGGACGGGCCCGCTGCCGGACAAGGCGCCGCCGGGCTATCATTCGATCCTGCCGTGCCCGCTCTGGGGGGATTGCTGGACGCGCGAGCTCTCGCCCGCGCATGCCGGCGAGGACGAATGCGCACCGGGCGCGGAAGCGGCGGCCGAGAACGATCGCAAGCGCTTTGCCGTCCGCGAGCGTGAGGACAATGCCAACCGCCGCGATCCTTTCGTGCTCAATCGCTTCGAGAAGATCCTCGCGATGGCCGAGATGGTCAATGTCGACCGTCCGGCCGATGACAGCGAGGACGAGGATGCGCAGAAGGCCGCCGACGATCTCGAGGAGATCACGCTCAGCCGCCGCACCGGCAAGCCGGCGAGCCGGTTCAAGTTCGATCTCGACCTGCCGCCGGAAGCCCTCGACGCCTCGAAGCTGAATGCTGACCTCACTTATCCCGAATGGGACTACCGCAGCGGCTCCTATCTGCCCGATCATTGCCGCGTGCTCGCGGCTGCGGCCTCCGAGCAGGGCGAGAGCTGGACGCCTGACGACGCCACGCGCCGGCACATCCGCCAGGTGCGCCGCCGCTTCGAGGTGCTGCGGCCGCGCCACGAGCTGATGCGCGCCCAGGCCGACGGCCACGACCTCGATCTCGACGCGCTCGTGCGCGCGCAGTGCGACCTGCGCGCCGGCAGCGGCGGCAGCGGTCTCGATCGCATCCATGTCGCGATGCGCCCGCAAGGGCACGATCTCGCCGTCACGCTGCTCGTCGACGTCTCGCTGTCCACGGACGCCTGGGTCGACGGCTACCGCGTGCTCGACGTCGAGAAGGAGGCGCTGCTGGTGCTTGCCCACGGGCTTTCGGCCTGCGGCGATCACCACAGCATCCTGACCTTCACCTCGCGCCGGCGCTCCTGGGTGCGGCTCGAAACCGTGAAGGCCTTCGGCGAGCCGATGAGCGGGACGGTGGAACGCCGGATCGGCGCGCTGAAGCCCGGCTATTACACGCGGATCGGCACGGCCGTGCGCCATGCCGCGGCCGAGCTCGCCCGCCAGCCGCAGCGCAAGAAGCTGCTGATCGTGCTCACCGACGGCAAGCCGAACGACGTCGACCATTACGAAGGGCGCTTTGCGGTCGAGGACACTCGCAAGTCGGTGCAGGAGGCACGCCGGCTCGGCATCGCCGCCTTCGGCGTGACGGTGGACGCAACCGCGCAATCCTACTTCCCGACCCTGTTCGGCCGTGGCGGCTACGCGATCGTCGGCAACATCAAGCGGCTGCCTGCGGCGCTGCCGGCGATCTACCGGCAGGTCGCGCATTAAGGGGAAAGGCCGCGTCGTTCCGCTCCCGCGTGAGCTATTGCTCATATGTTGAGTATATGATCGTATAGCCGGATGGACCCCGGCCGGCCAAGACCCGATCTGATCATCTTCGATTGCGATGGCGTGCTCGTCGACAGTGAGCTGCTGAGCTGCCGGTGCCTGTCCGAGGTGCTGGCCGAGTTCGACATCGCGCTCAGCCCGCAGCAGGCGCTCGAACTCTTTCTCGGGCGCAGCACCAAGGCGATCGAGCAGCACTATCGTGATCTCGGGCAGATCGTGCCGGACGGCTTTCTGCCGCGCCTGAAGTCGCAAGTGCTGTCGACATTCGCAGCATCGCTGCAGCCGATCCCCGGCATTGCCGGCGTGATCTCCGAGCTCCCCGTGCCGTTTTGCGTGGCATCGTCCAGCGACCTCGATCGCGTTGCGCTCTCCCTCGATGTCACCGGCCTGCGGGCGCATTTCGGCGACCGGCTCTACACCGCGCAAATGGTCAGGCACGGCAAGCCGGCGCCGGATCTCTTTCTCCTCGCGGCGGAGAAGATGGCGGTGCAACCTGCGCGCACGCTGGTGATCGAAGACAGCGTCAGCGGCGTTGCGGCGGGCAAGGCGGCCGGCATGACCGTCTGGGGATTTGTCGGCGGCAGCCATTACCGCGGCCGTGACGGGCGGGCTATATTGTCCGGCGCGGGGGCCGACCGGGTCTTCGCGCGCATGAGCGATTTCTGGGAGGCGTGAGGCCCGCATGGCCGCCGAGAACGACAGATCGCGACTCGACGATGCCGCGCGTGCCGGCTGGCTCTATTTCATCGCCGGTCACACCCAGGACGAGATCGCAAAGATGCTCCAGGTCTCGCGCGCCTCGGCGCAGCGGCTGGTCTCGTTGTGCCTCGCCGAGCGCCTCATCACCTTTCGGCTGGAGCATCCCATCGCCGCCTGCATGGAACTCGCAGCGCGCCTCAGGGAGCGTTTCGACCTTGCCCATTGTGAGGTGGTGCCGGCCGATCCGGCGGCGCCGCAGGCCACCGCAGGCATCGCGGAGCGCTGCGCCAATCTGCTCGACGCGACGCTGCGGTCGGAGACGCCCGTGATCGTCGCGCTCGGCACCGGCCGTGCCGTGCGCGCCGCGGTCGAGCGCGTCACGCCGATCGACCGGCCCAATCACCAGATCGTCTCGCTGGTCGGCAACATCTCCGCCGACGGTTCGGCGAGCTTTTACGACACCGTCGGCCGGCTCGCGGACCGCACGGGCGCGCGGCACTATCCGATGCCGCTGCCGTTCCTGATGTCGTCCGAGGACGAGCGCAACAAGATGGTCCGCATCGAGCCGATCGCCAAGGTGAAGGCGGTGGCGGCCAAGGCGGATTTGCGCCTCGTCGGCATCGGCCAGATGGACCAGAAGGCGCAGGTTCACATCGACGGCTTCGTCACCCGCGACGAGTTGTTCGAGATGATGCGGCTGGGCGCCATCGGCGAGATCACCGGCTGGGCCTACGATTCCAAGGGCCGCCTGCTCAAGGCCGGCACCAACAAGCGCCTCACCAGCATTCCGCCGGAAGTGCCGGCGAAGACCACGACGATCGGTGCCGCGGTCGGGGCAGCCAAGGTGCCGGCCATCGCGGCGGCGCTGAACGGCGGCCTGGTCAACGGGCTCATCACCGACGAGACGACGGCGCGGGCGATCCTGGAGCGGTAGGCGAAGTTAGCGCGGCAGCGGCGCTGCGCTCCCTCTCCACGCAAGCAGGAGAGGGTGGAGCAAGCCGCGCGTTCGCCCGAGCCACTGCCGCCGCTCCGCGCTGCCACTCTCATCCCTGTCGCACCGCAGCACTCATAAGTTGAGCAAATGCGTGCGCGCCTGCTTGACAACCGTCGCCCTCTCGGTTGAACATACGCCCAACGCGTGGGCATATGCTCAAAACGCGAGTTGAGGGGAGGTCACCGTGAAACACGTCCTGGGCGCCGTCTGCGGCGCGTCTGCACTTTTGCTGGCCGTCCCCGCGATGGCCGAAACCACCCTGACGATCGCCACCGTCAACAATGGCGACATGATCCGCATGCAGGGGCTGACGGCCGAATTCACCAAGAAGAATCCAGACATCACGGTGAAGTGGGTGACTCTGGAGGAGAACGTGCTGCGCCAGCGCGTCACCACCGACATCGCCACCAAGGGCGGTCAGTTCGACGTGCTCACCATCGGCACCTATGAGGTGCCGATCTGGGCCAAGAAGGGCTGGCTGGTGCCGCTGGCCAATTTAGGGGCCGATTACGACGTGGCCGACCTCCTGCCCAAGATCAAGGACGCGGTCTCCGTCGACGGCAAGCTCTACGCCGCGCCGTTCTATGGCGAGAGCTCGATGGTGATGTATCGCACCGACCTGTTCGAGAAGGCCGGGCTGAAGATGCCGGAAAAGCCGACCTGGGATTTCGTGGTGGATGCCGCCAAGAAGCTCACCGACAAGAGCGCCGGCACCTACGGCATTTGCCTCCGCGGCAAGGCCGGCTGGGGCGAGAACATGGCGTTCCTCTCGGCCATGGCCAATTCCTACGGCGCGCGCTGGTTCGACGAGAAGTGGCAGCCGCAGTTCAACACGCCGGAATGGAAGACGACGCTGACGACCTACGTCAATCTGATGAAGGAAGCCGGTCCTCCCGGCGCGAGCTCCAACGGCTTCAACGAGAATCTGGCGCTGTTCAACGCCGGCAAGTGCGCGATGTGGATCGACGCCACGGTGGCGGCATCCTTCGTCACCAACCCGAAGGATTCCAAGGTCGCCGACAAGGTCGGTTTCGCGCTGGCGCCCAACACCGGCCTCGGCAAGAACGCCAACTGGCTGTGGGCCTGGAACCTCGCGATCCCCGCCGGCTCCAAGAAGACGGAAGCTGCCGAGAAGTTCATCGCCTGGGCAACCAGCAAGGACTACACCAAGCTCGTCGCATCGAAGGAGGGCTGGGCCAACGTGCCGCCGGGCACGCGCACCTCGCTCTACCAGAACCCCGATTATCTGAAGGTCGCCCCGTTCGCGAAGCTGACGCTGGCCTCGATCGACGCGGCCGATCCGAACAAGCCGACGGTGAAGCCGGTGCCTTACGTCGGGGTGCAATACGCCGCCATTCCCGAATTCCAGGGCATCGGCACCCAGGTCGGCCAGCAGTTCTCGGCCGCACTCGCCGGCTCGATGACGGTCGATGCCGCGCTGACCGCGGCGCAATCGGCGACCGAGCGCGAGATGAAGCGCGCCGGCTACATCAAGTGAACCCGGGCTCGACCTCCTGAGCTCAGACTTGCGGCCATCCGCCCATCCCCGGATGGATGGCCGCCTTCTTCCCGAGGTTTCATTTTGACGCGTTTTCTTCCCGCGAACCCGTCGCACCTCCGCGCGAAAACGCTCTGAAGGAGAAGTCAGGGATGGCAACCCGGCAGACGCAGTTCCTTGCGCGCTCGCTCCTGACGCCTGCGGTCGGGCTGCTCTTCATCTGGATGATCGTCCCGCTGGCGCTGACGATCTACTTCTCGACGCTGCATTACAGCCTGCTCGATCCCGGCTCCGAGTCGTTCGTGGGCCTGGAGAACTTCCGCTACTTCCTCACCGATCCCGCCTTCCTGGCCTCGCTTCAGAACACGCTGGTGCTGGTCGGCTCCGTGCTGGCCCTGACGATCCTGCTCGGCATCCCGCTCGCGCTGCTGATGGACCAGCCGGTGATCGGGCGCAATTTCGTGCGGCTGATGGTGATCGCGCCGTTCTTCGTGATGCCGACGGTCAGCGCGCTGGTCTGGAAGAATCTGTTGATGCATCCGGTGTCCGGGCTGTTCGCCTGGCTCGCCTCGCTTTTCGGATTGACGCCGATCGACTGGTTCAACGACGTGCCGCTCTTTGCGGTGATCCTGATCGTGACGTGGCAATGGCTGCCGTTCGCGACGCTGATCCTGCTCACCGCGCTGCAATCGCTCGACGAAGAGCAGAAGGAGGCTGCCGAGATGGACGGCGCCAGCGCGGTCTCGACCTTCATCTACATCACGCTGCCGCATCTGGCGCGCCCCATCACGGTGGTGATCCTGATCGAGACGATCTTCCTGCTCACGGTCTTTGCAGAGATCTATGTCACCACGGGCGGCGGCCCTGGCCTGTCCACCACCAACATCGCCTTCCTGATCTATTCGCAGGCGCTGATTCAATACGATGTCGGCACGGCCTCGGCGGGCGGCCTCGTCGCGGTCGTGATCGCGAACATCGTCGCCTTCTTCCTGGTCCGCATCGTCGGCCGCAATCTGGAGGCGTGAGATCGTGGCACGGAGGGCGACGACGCAGCAGGTGGTGGTCTCGACGATCGGGGCCTGGTTCTTCGGCTTCCTGATCTTCTTCCCGATCCTCTGGATGGTACTGGCGAGCTTCAAGACCGAGCTGGAAGCCTTTGCCATCCCGCCGTCCTTCCTGTTCTTCCACTGGACCACCGAGAATTACGCGACGGTGCAGGAGCGCAGCGACTACCTTCATCACGCGATGAACTCGATCATCATCGCCGGCGGCTCGACGCTCATCGCTCTCTTGATTGCCGTTCCCGCGGCCTGGTCGATGGCGTTCTCGCCGACCAAGCGCACCAAGGATATTCTGCTCTGGATGCTCTCGACCAAGATGATGCCGCCGGTCGGCGTGCTGGTGCCGATCTACCTGATCTACAAGTCCTTCGGTCTTTTGGATTCTCGCATCGGCCTCGTCTTCATCCTGTGCCTCGGAAACCTGCCGATCGTCATCTGGATGCTCTTCACCTATTTCAAGGAGATCCCGCGCGACATTCTTGAAGCCGCGCGCATGGACGGCGCCACCATCGGCCGTGAGCTGGTCTATGTGCTGACGCCGATGGCGATCCCGGGGCTGGCGTCCACGATGCTGTTGAACCTGATCCTCGCCTGGAACGAGGCGTTCTGGACGCTCAATTTGTCGACCTCGAACGCGGCGCCGCTCACTACCTTCATTGCCTCCTATTCCAGCCCGGAAGGGCTGTTCTGGGCAAAGCTGTCGGCTGCCTCGACGCTGGCGATCGCGCCCATTCTCGTCCTCGGTTGGTTCAGCCAGAAGCAGCTCGTGCGTGGGCTCACCTTCGGCGCGGTGAAGTAGAGGGGCTGCGGGATCATGGGTCAGATCACACTTCAAGGCGTGCAGAAATCGTTCGGCCCCGTGCACATCATCAAGGGCGCTGACTTGGACATCGCCGACGGCTCCTTCGTGGTGTTCGTCGGTCCGTCCGGCTGCGGCAAGACCACCTTGCTGCGGCTGATCGCCGGGCTCGAGGACGTCACCGGCGGCAACATCCTGATCGACGGCAGGAACGTCGTCGACACGCCGCCCGCCAAGCGCGGACTGTCGATGGTGTTTCAGTCCTACGCGCTCTATCCGCATATGAGCGTGCGCGGCAATATCGGCTTCGGCCTGAAGATGGCTGGGCTGGCGAAAGACGAGATCAACCGCAAGGTCGAGGCCGCCGCCGCGACACTGAATCTCACACCCTATCTCGATCGCAAGCCGCGCGAGCTTTCCGGTGGCCAGCGCCAGCGCGTTGCGATCGGCCGGGCCATCGTGCGCGAGCCCAAGGCGTTCCTGTTCGACGAGCCGCTGTCCAACCTCGATGCCGCGCTGCGCGTGCAGATGCGCATCGAGGTGACGCGGCTGCAGAAGCAGCTCGGCACCACCGCGATCTACGTCACCCACGACCAGGTCGAGGCCATGACGATGGCCGATAAGATTGTCGTGCTCAACGGCGGCAAGATCGAGCAATATGGCTCGCCCCTGGAGCTCTACGAGCGGCCCGCCAATCTTTTCGTCGCCGGCTTCATCGGCTCACCCAAGATGAATTTCGTCACCGGCGAGCTCGCCCAGCAGCAGGGGGCGGCGACCATCGGCGTGCGGCCGGAGCATCTCAAGATCGAGCGCGACCGTACGGGCGGCTGGCAGGGCACGATCGCGGTCGCCGAGCATCTCGGCAGCGACACCTTTCTCTATGTCGATGCCGGCGCGCTCGGCATGCTGACGGCGCGCTATATCGGGGAATTGAGCCTGCACGCCGGCGACTGCGTCTCACTGGTGCCGGACCCCGCCCGCATTCACCGCTTCGATGCGAGCGGCAACGCGCTTCGGAACTGACAAGAAACGGAAAGACGACCATGTACCTGGAAAAATTCAAGCTGAACGGCAAGACCGCGTTCATCACCGGCGGCGGGCAGGGCATCGGCCTTGGCTGCGCGGAAGCGCTGGCTGAAGCGGGCGCCAGGGTGATCATCGGCGACCGCGACAGCAGGATCGCCGACAGTGCCAAGGCCAGCCTGAAGGCGAAGGGCTTTGACATCGAGACCGCGATCATGGACGTGACCGACACCAAGCGCGTGGCGGAGGTCGCCAACGACCTCGTCGCCCGCCACGGCAAGGTCGACATTCTCGTCAACAATGCCGGCATTGCCCGCAGCGAAACTCCGGCCGAAACCGTCACCGATGAGCACTGGCTCAACGTCATCGACGTCAATCTCAACGGCACCTTCTGGTGCTGCCGCGAATTCGGCAAGCACATGCTGAAGGCGAAGAGTGGCGCCATCGTCAATGTCGGCTCGATGTCCGGCTTCATCGTCAACAAGCCGCAGGAGCAGTGCTTCTACAACGCCTCCAAGGCTGCGGTTCATCACCTGACCAAATCGCTGGCCGCCGAATGGGGCGCGCGCGGCATCCGCGTCAATGCGGTGGCGCCGACCTATATCGAAACGCCGCTCAACGCCTTCGTGAAGAGCAACGCCAAGATGTATGACGCCTGGATCGGTGGAACTCCGATGGCGCGGATGGGACAGGTCGAGGAGATCGCCTCCGTCGTGCTGTTCCTCTCCTCGGAGGCCGCAAGCCTGATGACCGGCAGCATCGTGCTGGTGGATGGCGGTTACACTTGCTGGTAGGCTCACCGTCAAAACTGACGGAAAGCGACCGGGAGCGACAATGCTGCGAGCGTATATCGGCGTCGACGTGGGGACCACCAGCACGCGGGCCGGGGTGTTTGACGAGTCTGGAACACTGCTTGCAACCGCCCGGCATCCAATCCGGATCTGGCACGAGCCCGGCGACGTTGTCGAGCAGTCCTCGCAGGACATCTGGGAAGCCTGCGTCAGATCGGTGCGGGCCGCGATGGCCGAAGCGTCGATCGCGCCTGACAGCATCGGCGGCATCGGCTTTGACGCCACGTGTTCGCTGGTTGTCCTCGATAGACAGGGCGAGCCGCTCACCGTCAGCGCATCCGGCGAGGCCGAGCGCAATGTCATCGTCTGGATGGATCATCGTGCCGTTGCCGAGGCGCGGCTGATCAACGAGACCGAGGATGCTGTGCTGCGCTATGTCGGCGGCTCGATCTCGCCAGAAATGGAAATGCCGAAGCTGCTATGGCTGAAGCGGCACCTTCGTGGGAGCTTCGACGCCGCCGGCCACTTCTTCGATCTCGCGGATTATCTGACCTGGCGCGCGACCGGCTCGCTGCAGCGCTCGACCTGCACCGTGACCTGCAAGTGGAACTATCTCGCCCATGACGGCGGGGGCTGGAGCGCGCAATTCTTCAAGCGCATCGGCCTGTCGGACTTCGTCACCGAGAAATACGCCCGCATCGGCACCGAGATCGTCGCCCCCGGCACGCGGCTTGGCTCCGGACTCACCCGCACGGCCGCGGCCGAACTCGGCCTGCCAGCGGGCATACCGGTCGGCGCCTCGCTGATCGACGCCCATGCCGGGGGCATCGGCGCGATCGGCGGCCGCGACGGCGCGGGCGGGGCCAGCGATGCCTGCGACCGGCTCGCCTATATCATGGGAACGTCGGCCTGCATCATGGCGACGACGAAAGAACCGTGTTTCGTGCCGGGGGTGTGGGGACCTTATTACTCCGGCATGGTCCCGGACTTCTGGCTCAACGAGGGCGGCCAGTCTGCAGCGGGTGCGGCGATCGACCATCTCCTCAAGTCGCATCCCGGCCATGCCGAGGCCAGCGCCGCTGCGCGCGGTGAGGGTCTCGACCTCATCGACTTCCTCGAGCGCCGCATCATCGTGCGTACCGGCAGCGCCAGCCATGCTGCGCTGCTTGCCCGCGATATCCATGTGCTTCCCGAGTTCATCGGCAACCGCTCGCCCTACGCCGATCCCGACACGCGCGCGGTGATCGCGGGCCTCGATCTCGATACCGACATCGCCTCGATGGAGCGGCTGTTCGTCGCCGGCCTGTGCGGACTCGCCTATGGCCTCGCCGAGGTGATCGAAGCCTTTGCCGCGCATGGCGTGCGCTCCAGCATCATGATCATGGGCGGCGGCGCCAGCCGCAGTCCGCTGGTACGGCAGATCATGGCCGACACGACAGGGCTTACCGTCGCGCTGCCGCAGACGAAGGAGCCGGTGCTGCTTGGTGCTGCGATGCTGGGGGCGGTGGCCGGAGGAGCCTACGCCTCGATCGGCGAGACCATGGCCAGGATGTCGGCGCTGGGCCGCAAGAGCGAGCCGACCGCGCCCGACATGGCGGCGTTCCACAGGCGCAAGCGCGAGGTCTACAAGCTGCTGCGCGAGCTCGACCGCGGCAGCCGAGCGGCGATGGGCGACATCGCGAGAGGTTGAAAGACATGCTGATTGCTTGCGGCGACGCGCTGATCGATTTCGTGCCGACGCGAAACGCCGAGGGGCGCGAGGCGGTGATGCCGGCGGTCGGTGGTTCCTGCCTCAACGTCGCGATCGGGATGGCGCGGCTGGGCGCGCCGGCCGGCTTCGTCGGCGGCATCTCGACAGACTTGTTCGGGCGGATGATCGCAGATCATGCCGCGGCCTCGCATGTGGACCTCAGCTTCGCCACTCGGAGCGATCATCAGACCACGCTCGCTTTCGTCCGCATTGTCGCGGGCGAGTCGCATTACGCCTTCTACGATGCCGAGACCGCGACACGAAACTGGACCTATCGGCGTGGCTCCATTCCGTTCGACACGGTCGAGGCCGTCCATGTCGGCTCAACCACGCTCGTCAACGACCGGGGCGCAGCCGAGACCGAGGCGCTGATCGCGGATGCGCGCACGTCCTCGACGATCTCCTTCGATCCGAACTGCCGCCCCAATCTGGTCAAGGACAAGCCGGCCTATCTCGCGCGCATGGGCGAATTTGCGGGGAGGGCCGATCTCATCAAGATGTCGGACGTCGACTTCGCCTATCTCCATGGCGACGAGCCTTATCCGCAGCGCGCCCGCATGCTGCTCGGGCAGGGCACCAGTCTCGTCGTCATCACCCGCGGCAATCATGGCGCGATCGCGTGGCACGCGGGGGCAGGGCAGATCGAGGTCGCCGCGCCCAAGGTCGAGGTTGCTGACACGATCGGCGCGGGCGACAGCTTTCAGGCGGCACTGCTCTTTGCCCTGCACAAGCAGGGACGCATTGCCCGGCAAGCATTGAAGGACATCAGTGCCGACGAGCTCCGTCGCGCCCTGTCCTTTGCCGCCAATTGCGCCGGCCTCACCTGCACGCGCCCGGGCGCCGATCCGCCCTGGAGCCATGAGATCAATTGGCGCTGGTAGCCCGCCTCACATCCGCGCGACGGCCTTCTCGGCGCATTTGAGAAACCTGGAGATCAGCGGGCTCTGGGAATCCCGTCGCCAGCACACCGCGATGTCGATGGAATCGGCGGCATCGCGCAGCGGCCTGAACACGATGCCGCTTGGCGCGCCGAGCTTGGCGCAGGCCGGCACGATCGCAAAACCTTCGCCGGCGAGCACCAGGCTCAGCGCCGAATGCACCGTCTCCACCCGGCTCGCAATCGGCATCACGATCTGATGCCGGCGCAGCAGGGCCGCGACTGCGGAAGAGGCGGGATCCTGCTCCGGCGGCGGCAATGCGATCAGCGGGCGGCCCTGCAACCGTTCCATCGGCACGGTGCCGAGCCGCGCCAGCGGCGAGCGGATCGGCATGGCCAGCATGAAGGGCTGGGCACCGATCCGAGCCACCTGGATTTCGGGATGGTTGATGGCCGGCATGCACAGCGCAACCGTGACGCTGCGATCGAGCAGCCGGGCCTCGCGCGTCGATGCGCTGAGCTCGGCAAACTCGAGGTCGACACCGGGCACCGAGCGCCGCAGCTCGGGGATCAGCCGCGGCAGCATCGCATTCGCCAGCACGAACATGTAGCCGACCGAGAGCCGCCCGCGCTTGCCGGCGGCGACCGCGCGCGCGGCTTCGGCGCCGTCGGCGGCCAGCGCCAGCGCCTCGCTCGCGCGCGACAGCAGCGCCTGGCCCGCCTCGGTCAGGTCCATGCCGCGGGTGCCGCGGCGGAACAGCGGCGCGCCGATCTCGGCCTCGAGCTTGCGGATCTGCACCGAGAGCGGAGGCTGCGCCATCCGCAGCCGCTCGGCGGCCTTGCCGATGCTGCGCGCCTCGGCGACGGCGACGAAATAGCGGAGCCGGCGAAGATCCATTGGCATACCGAAAACGTATGGGTTGGCGACCAAAATCGTATTGGACGGCCAGTTAACAGAACTGTCATTCTCGCTGTCAATGCTTTGGCCAACGAGGGCCAGCTTCGGAGCGTGGTGTGACGATGAACGGCGATCCCTGTCTCCTGTCTGCAACCGAGCTGCGCGGCCTCATCGCCGCCAAACGCATTTCTCCGGTCGAGATCACCCGCGCCGTGCTCGCCCGCGCCGAGGCGCTGCAGGGCGAATTGAACTGCTTCATCACGATCTGCGGCGACGAGGCGATGGCGCAGGCCCGCGCGGCCGAGCGCAAGGTGATGACCGGCGAGGAGCTCGGCCTGCTGCACGGCATCCCCGTCACGGTCAAGGACATCGTCAACACCAGGGGCGTCAAGACCACCTTCGGCGCCGTTCCCTACAAGGACAATGTGCCGACCGAGGACGCCGTGGCGGTGGCGCGGCTGCGCCGCGAAGGTGCGATCCTGATCGGCAAGACCACGACGCCGGAATTCGGCAGCAAGTGCCTGACGGATTCGCCGCTGTTCGGCCGGACCCGCAACGCGTGGGACGCCTGCCGCTCCTCCGGCGGCTCCAGCGGCGGCGCGGCGGTGGCGGTCGCCAGCGGCATCGCGCCGCTTGCGATTGCGACCGATGGCGGCGGCTCGACGCGGATTCCCGCCGCCTGCAATGCCGTGGTGGGTTTGAAGCAGAGCAACGGAGTGATCCCGCACAGCCAGGCGCTGGATGTTTTCGGCAACCAGACCTATGTCACGCCGACCACCCGCACTGTTGCCGACACCGCATTGATGATGCAGGCAATGGCCGGAGAGGATGCCTGCGATCCCTGGTCGATCGGCGTGCCCGTGCCTGACTTCATCGGCACGAGCGCGGCGGGCGGTGACCTGCGCGGGCTCAGGATCATGTGCTGCCTGACGCCGCCGGGCCGTCCAGTGTCCGCTGAGGTCGCCGCCAATTTTAGGGCGAGCCTCGATCGGCTGGCGGGGTTAGGGGCGGAGCTCGAGGAATTCTCCGGCGAGGATTTCGACATCGAGCCGATCTGGCGTGCCATCAACCACACGGTCTGGCGCACGCGCTTTGCCAAGCTCGCTGCCGAGCACAAGGACGAGCTGAGCGAGGCCTTCCTGAAGCAGCTCGCGCTCGCGACCGAGGTCAGCGGCGTCGACTACCAGGAGGCGATGTTCGCGCGTACCGCGCTGTTCCGCCGTGTGCAATCGCTGCTTGCGCGCGGGCATCTGCTGGCGATGCCCACCCTGACGCGGACCGCACTTCCGATCAGCCAGGACCTGTTCGGCAGCATCGAGATCGATGGCCGGCATTTCGACAGCGTCCGGCCACACTGGTTCCCCTGGACCATGCCGTTCAACATGACCGGCCATCCCGCGATCAGCCTGCCCTCAGGCTTTGCCCGCGACGGCTTGCCGATCGGCCTTCAACTGGTCGGCCGCTTCCGGGCCGACGCGGAATTGCTGCGCGTGAGCGCGCTGTTCGAGGCCTCGAGCGGCCTTCTGTCGCGCTGGCCGGAGTGACGACATGCCCACGCAGCAAAAGGGCCGTTGTCAAAGGACTTGCCTCCGGCGGCCGGACATGTTGATCGTGCCGCAAGTGAGCTTCGAGCCCGAGCGCGCATGAGCGTATTTGTCCTCCGACGTCTGGTGACCTTGCTGGCGACGCTGGTCGGCGCCTCGCTGATCATCTTCCTGGTGCTCGACGCGCTTCCCGGCAATGCCGCGCAGATGCTGATGGGCGCGGATGCCTCGCCGGATGCGGTCCGCGCGCTCACCGTCAAGCTCGGGCTCGACCAGCCCCTGGCGGTTCGCTATCTGCAGTGGATCAAGGGCCTTTTCATCGGCGATCTCGGCAACTCCTATGTCTACGGCACGCCGGTTGCGAGCCTGATCGCTGAGCGGCTGCTGCTGACCGTTCCGCTCGCCATCATGGCCATGACGATCACGGTGACGCTGGCGCTCTCGGCCGGCATCTACACCGCTGCCAACCACAACAAGCTCGGCGACGTCGGCGTGATGTCGTTGACGCAAATCGGCATCGCGCTGCCGAATTTCTGGTTTGCGATCCTGCTGGTCCTCTTGTTCTCGGTGCGGCTGCAATGGCTCTCGGCGGGCGGCTTTGCCGGCTGGGAGGACGGCATCTGGCTCGGTATCAAGTCGCTGCTGCTCCCCGCCGTCTCGCTGGCGGTGGTGCAGGCGGCGATCCTCGCGCGCGTCACGCGTTCCGCCGTGCTGGAAGTGCTGCGGGAGGATTTCGTTCGGACTGCGCGCGCCAAAGGGCTCGGCAAGCGCGAAGTGCTGTGGAGCCACGTGCTGCGCAACGCCATGATCCCCGTGATGACGGTGATGGGGCTGCAATTCGCCAATCTGCTGGCCGGCACCATCGTGATCGAGAACGTGTTCTACCTGCCGGGCCTCGGCCGCCTGATCTTCCAGTCGATCGCCAACCGCGACCTGATCGTGGTGCGCAACTGCGTGATGCTGCTCGCGACCATGGTCGTCATCGTCAATTTCGTGGTCGACGTGCTCTATGCCTTCATCGACCCCCGCATCAAGGTTCACGACCTGTGAGCGAGCCCCTGATCATCGATGCACCGCTAGCGACGCGCCCGCTGCCGGCGCGGACGTTCTGGCGACGCGCGCTGCGCCATCGCAGCTTCGTGCTCGGCGGCGCGCTGAGCCTTCTGGTGCTTCTCTCCGCGTTGCTGTCGCTGGTGTGGACGCCGTGGTCGCCTTACGAGATCGATATCGCCTCGAAGCTGCGGCCGCCGTCGGCAGCGCATTGGCTCGGCACCGATTCCTTCGGCCGCGACATCGTCTCGCTGCTGCTCGCCGGCGCCCGCTCCACCATCATGGTCGGGATCATCGCCGTCAGCATCGGTCTCACTTTCGGCGTCACGCTCGGCCTGATCGCTTCGGCGCGGCGCGGCTGGACCGAAGAGGTCATCATGCGGTTCTCCGATTTCACCTTCGCCTTTCCGGCCGTTCTGTCCGCGATCATGCTCGCCGCGGTGGTGGGGCCGGGCATGGTCACCTCGATCGTCGCGATCGGCATCTTCCAGATCCCGACGTTGACCCGGCTGACGCGCGGCTCGGCCAACGCGATCTGGGCGCGCGAATTCGTGCTGGCCGCGCGTGCGGCTGGGAAGGGGAAATTCCGCATCACGGTCGAGCACGTGCTGCCGAACATCCTGTCGATCCTGATCGTGCAGGTCACCATTCAGTTCGCGCTCGCCATTCTCGCCGAAGCGGCGCTGTCCTATCTCGGCCTCGGCACGCAGCCACCGCAGCCGTCCTGGGGGCGGATGCTGAACGATGCACAGACGCTGCTGTTCCAGTCGCCGATGCTCGCGGTCTATCCGGGCGCTGCCATCGCCATCGCGGTGCTCGGCCTCAATCTGCTCGGCGACGGCTTGCGCGATCTGCTTGATCCCAGACTGGCGCGGGAGCGATGACGATGGTTGAGCGCTCCGATATGCCGCTGATCGAGGTCGACAATCTCGGCGTCCGCCTCAACACCAGCCGCGGGCCGGCGCAGGCCGTGCGCGGTGTCAGTTTCTCGCTCAAGCGCGGCGAGACGCTCGGGCTGGTCGGCGAGTCCGGTTGCGGCAAGTCCGTCACCGCGATGTCGCTCATGGGGCTGCTGCCTGATAGCGCCGTGGTCTCGGGCAGCATCAGGCTCGACGGCAACGAGCTCGCCGGGCTGCCGGATGCGGATTATTGCCGCCTGCGCGGCAACCGCATCAGCATGATCTTCCAGGAGCCGATGACCGCGCTCAATCCGATGCACACGATCGGGCATCAGGTTGCCGAGCCGCTGCGACGTCACAAGAAGCATTCGGCGGCACAGGCACGCCAGGAAGCCATTGCCTTGCTCGATCGCGTCGGATTGCCCGATCCGGCGAGGCGGGTCGATGCCTATCCGCATCAGTTTTCCGGTGGCCAGCGTCAGCGCATCACCATCGCGATGGCGCTCGCCTGCGAGCCGGATCTCTTGATCGCGGACGAGCCGACCACCGCGCTCGACGTCACTATCCAGGGCCAGATCCTCGACCTCATTGCCGACCTCGTCGAGGAACGCGGCATGTCGATGATCCTGATCTCGCACGATCTCGGCGTCATCGCCGAGAACGTGCAGCGCATGATGGTGATGTACGGCGGCACCGTCGTCGAGAGCGGACCGACCGACGAAGTCTTCCGCCGCATGGGCCATCCCTATACGCAAGGCCTGTTCCGCGCCCGGCCGAAGCTCGGCGCGCGCAAGGGGACGCGGCTGATGACGATCTCGGGCACCGTGCCGGAGCTGGCTGATTTGCCGGCTGGGTGCACCTTCTCCGCGCGATGTCCGCTGGTAATCGATGCGTGCCGCGCCGCGCTGCCGCCGATGGTGGAGGTGGGACCTCGCCATGGCGTGCGCTGCGTCCGAACTGACGTCTCGATGGCAGAACGTGTTGGAGCGCTGACCGCATGACCGCCGCACCGCTTCTCGACGTGAGGGATCTCGAGCAGCGCTACGCACTGCCGCGGGAGAGCCTGTTTCGTCCGCCGGGGCAGGTCCGTGCTCTCAATGGCGTGAGCATGCAGGTTGCCGCGGGCAAGAGCCTCGGCGTCGTCGGCGAATCCGGGTCGGGCAAGTCGACCTTCGCGCGGCTGGTGATGGCGCTGGAGCGGCCGACGTCGGGGCAGGTCGCGCTGCTCGGGCGCGATCTCAACCGCATTCCCGCGGATGAGCTGCGCCGCGCCCGGCGCGATTTCCAGATGGTGTTCCAGGATCCCTACGGCTCGCTCGACCCGCGCCAGACCATCGCGCGCATCGTGGCCGAGCCCTTGACCGTGCTGGAAGGCGCCGATCGCACCACCTTCCGCGACCGCGTCGCCGCCGTGCTGCGCCAGGTCGGCTTGCGCGATGCGGACATGGAGAAATATCCGCACGAATTCTCCGGCGGCCAGCGCCAGCGCATCGCCATCGCGCGCGCGCTGATCACCCAGCCCAAGCTGATCGTCGCCGACGAGCCGGTCTCCGCGCTCGACGTCTCGGTGCAGGCCCAAGTGCTGAACCTGATGCAGGATCTGCAGGAGCAGTTCGGCCTGAGCTACATCCTGATCAGCCATGACCTCGCCGTCGTCGACTATCTCTGCGACGAGGTCGCGGTGATGTATCTCGGCCGCATCGTCGAGCAGGGCCGCCCCGAAGACCTGTTCGAGCATTGCGCCCATCCCTATACGCGGGCGCTGCTGGAGGCCGTGCCGCGGGCGCGTGCCGTCGGCGGCCGGCGGCGGCGCGGCGGCCAGGCGATCGCCTCGCAATCGGCGGCGACGGCCGGATGCCCCTATGTCGCGCGCTGCCCGCTCGCCGAGCAGCATTGCCGAGAAGCCTTGCCTGCGTTACGCAAGGTCGGCGAGGGGCACCTTGCCGCCTGCCACAGGGCGGAGGCCGTGATGGCGTTGCCGCGGACGGCCATGGAAGGTTAGCGTCCCAAGCAGGATTGGCGTAGGCTTAAGACAAAAGCAGGCCGGGGAGTACGCATGTTCAGGAAACTATCGATCGTCGCCTTTGCCGCCGCGTTGCTGGCAGCGCCCTTGCCGGTGCTGGCGCAAAGCAAGAAGGACAGCGTCGTCATGGCGATGGCGCTGGAGCCGCCGGGGCTCGATCCGACCAACGCCGCGGCTGCCGCGATCGCCGAGGTGACGCTCTACAACATCTACGAGACCCTGACCAAGATCAACGAGGACGGTTCCACCTCGCCGCTGCTGGCCGAGAGCTGGACCGCATCGCCCGACCTGAAGACCTATACGTTCAAGCTGCGCAAGGGCGTCAAATTCCACAATGGCGAGCCGTTCAATTCCGCCGCGGTGAAGTTCTCGTTCGAGCGCAACGCCGCGCCGAACAGCACCAACAAGGACAAGAGCCTGTACCAGGCTTTCGAGAAGGTCGAGACGCCCGACGCCGACACGGTCGTGATCACGGTGAAATATTCCGAGCCGAACCTGCCGTTCCTGCTCGGGCAGGCGGGCGGCTCGATCGTCGAGCCGAAGAGCGCGGCGACCAACGTCACGCAGCCGGTCGGGACCGGACCTTATCAGCTAGGGGCCTGGGCCAAGGGGTCCTCGATCACGCTGACCAAATGGGCAGACTATCGCAATGCCTCGGCGATCAAGCTCTCCAAGGTGACGATCCGCTTCATCTCCGATCCGGCGGCGCAGGTGGCGGCGCTGCTCTCGGGCGACGTCGATGCGTTCCCGCGCGTCGCCGCGGCGCGTGCCCTGGCGCAGTTCAAGGCCGATCCGCGCTTCACCGTTCTGGTCGGCGGCTCCAGGGCCAAGACCATCGTCGCGATCAACCACCGCAAGAAGCCGCTCGACGACGTCCGCGTGCGCCGCGCCATCCTCGCCGCGATCGACCGCAAGGCGATGATCGACGGCGCCGTCGATGGTTTCGGTACGCCGATCGGCAGCTTCTACGTGCCTGGTGCGCTCGGCTATGTCGACACCACTGGCGTCAACCCCTACGACCCCGAGAAGGCCAAGAAGCTGCTCGCTGAAGCCGGCGTCACCACGCCGCTGGAACTGTCGCTCAAGCTGCCGCCGCCGTCCTATGCGCGGCAGGGCGGCGAGATCGCCGCGGCCCAGCTCGCCAAGGTCGGCATCATCGCCAAGATCGAGAACGTCGAATGGGCGCAATGGCTGTCGCAGGTCTTCGCCGGCAACGGGCCGCACAATTTCGATCTCACCATCGTCAGCCACGTCGAGCCGTTCGACCTCGTCAAGATTACTGAGCCTGACTACTATCTCGGCTACAACAACGAGAAGTTCAACGCGCTCTACAAGCAGATCGTGTCGACGCCGGAGGAGGCCGCCCGTGCCAAGCTGCTCGGCGACGCCCAGCGCATGCTGGCCACCGACGCCGTCTCCGCCTATCTCTACCAGCCGCAGCTGATCACCATCACGGCCAAGAAGCTGAAGGGCGTCTGGAAGGACGTCCCGCAATACGAGAACGATTTCTCGACCTGGTCCTGGGAGTAAGGAACGCCCGATCAAGCCGAGCCTGTTGCTTCAATTCTGGCCTCTCCCCATCGGGAGGGGCCAATCTTTTTGGCGTGTCCAAACAAGAATCTGAAAAACAACCCCATGCACAGTAGCCGGGCGTAGTCATTTCAATGGCTTGCGTCTTGCGCATTCAATGCTCGAGGCGATGCGCCGGGGCATTGATCCGTCGGGCAAAACACCGGCAATCCAGCATCGGCGCGTCGGCCGTCGCCGTGCAGCGGGAACGCAGCGCGGTTCCCTGCGGCAATCAAACTCTCTCCCGAATTCCTGCAAATCTCTGCCATCTACCAAAGGTAGATTCGCTCCCGGTGAAGCGTGGTCAACAACGCGTCTTGCAAAAGAAAAGCATTCTGCAGGCGTCAGGCCCGCTTCCGACAATGAAATGGGAGTTACGCCATGCAGCATCTGCCGAACGACAGCTACGACGTCACGCTTGACCAATTTGGCCAAATCGCGACGGTCTACGGAGATCCCGGCTTTCCGGCATCCACCGACGTCGTGGGCGGCAACGACACCGTGACGGCCACCGTCGCCGCGCTCAATGCCAAAATCACGATCTTCGGCGACGACCACACGATGTTGCTTGGTCATTCCCGAGGCGGAAACGACACGTTGATCGCCGACATCGACGGCGGCTGGGACACCGCCGTCGTAGTGGGTGATAGCCAGTCGATGATCGACGACGCCAAGGGCGGCAATGACACCATCGTCGCGGATGCCGGCGGCACGGTCTACACCACGGTTTCGGCCTTCGGCGACGTTGCGGGGGATATGTCAGGCAACGCGCAGGGCGGCCATGACGACATGACCGGCTCGATCGGGTGGCGCGGTGGCGAGAACCAGTTCGCCGGCGATGCCGGCGGTTCCATGATCGACACTTCGCACGGCGGCAACGACACGATCGATGTGAGCGTGCTCACCACCGACGGAGGGGCGACCATCAGCGGCGACGCCATCGGTGCCCTGCGAGGTCTCGCACAAGGCGGCAACGACAATTTGACCGTGACGCTGAACGGCGACAGCGCCATATCCGGCGGACGGTTGTCGGGCGATTCGTCGACGTCCCTGATGGATCTTGCCCAGGGGGGCGACGATGTCCTCAACGTCAAGATCGACGGCCAGTATGCGGATGCGATCTCGTTCGTGTATGGCGACGCGCCGATCATGTCGGGTCATTCTCATGGCGGCAACGATATCCTCAACGGCGGCGCCGGCCGGGACTTCATGTATGGCGATGCGTGGAGCTATGAGCCTGCATCGCCCGGGTCGATCACCGGCGGCATGGATACGCTGAACGGCGGGGCTGGCGACGATCAGCTGTGGGGCGGTGGAAACAGCGACCTTTTCGCCTTCGACACGGGCTCCGGCAACGACACCGTCAACGACTTCAACCAGGGCAACAAGGTCGTCGGCAGCACCGCAGCGGAACACGACCTGATCGACGTGCAGGACTACGGCTTCGCGGACTGGGCGGCGCTGTCGAAACTGATCAGCGACAATACCGCTGGCGATGCCGTGATCCATCTTTCCGCCAGCGCATCGATCACGCTGGACGGGGTTCACGCGGCGGACTTGCATCCAGCCGACTTCATCATCTGAGGGCCCGGAGCAAGGGCGGCATCGCGATCGCGACCGCGCCATGACGAGTTCGCTGCACGACGCAGCGAAACTCGTCGCTATCAAACTCTGTCCCGAATTCCAGCAAACCTCCGCCATCCAACAAAACTACATTCGTCTCCGCGAAGCGGGTCACAGCACGTCGCAAAAAATCCAGCGACGTCAGGCCCGCTTCCGACAATGAAATGGGAGTTACGCCATGCAGCATCTGCCGAACGACACCATCGACGTCCTGCTCGACCAGTTTGGTCAAATCGAAACCGTCTACGGCGATCCGAACTTTCCGACCACCACGGACGCTTGGGGCGGCAACGACACCGTGACGGCAACCGTCACCCAGCCCGAAGCCGATGTCACGATCTTCGGCGACGACAATACGACGTTGCATGGCCAGTCCCACGGCGGCAACGACACTCTGACCGTTAATCTGAACTACGGCTGGAACTCGTTCCTCGTGGTCGGCGATGCCCAGGCGATGACCGACGACGCCGAGGGCGGCAACGATACGATCGATGTCCAGGCCAGGGGGCTGTACACCGACGTCCATGTTTTCGGCGATGTTGCCGGCGACATGTCGGGCAGTTCCCAGGGCGGCAGTGACACCATCACGGGTGCGGTGGGCTGGCGAAGCTACGACCATCTGTATGCCGGCGATGCCGGTGGTTCCATGAGTGGCACGGCCAAGGGCGGCAATGACACGATCGACATCGACGTGGACACTCTGCAGGGCTTTGCGACGGCCAGTGGCGATGCCATCGGCTCCATCGGCGGCGATGCGCATGGCGGTAACGACAACATCAGCTTCAGTTTCGGCACTGACGTCGCCATGACAGGCGGATTTGGCTACGGAGATTCGGTGACCTCGCTGACCGACAATGCCAAAGGGGGCGATGACATTCTCACACTTGCGTTCGATGGCATCGACACCGTCCAGTTTGCGCACCCGGAGCTCTTCGGCGATGCACGGACCATGTCCGGCAATGCCCAAGGCGGTAACGATATTCTCACCGGCGGGGGGACTAACGATCACCTCTATGGAGATGCCGCGAACTATGCCCCCGCAACGCCGGGCTCGATTACCGGCGGCAGGGATATCCTCAACGGCGGCGCCGGCGATGATCAGCTTTCGGGCGGAGGAAACAGCGATACCTTCGTCTTCAACACCGGCTCCGGCAACGACCTGATCACCGATTTCGATCAAGGCAACAAGGCGGTCGGCAGCACCGTGACCGAGCACGATCTGATCAACGTGCAGAACTACGGGTTTGCGGACTGGACGGCGCTGTCGAAACTGATCAGCGACAACGACGCCGGCGATGCCGTGATTCATCTGTCGGCGAGCGATACCATCACGCTCGACGGCGTCCAGGCGGCGAACCTGCATGCGACCGACTTCCTGATCTGAGCGAGTTGCTTCGGGCGCAACGACCTCGCCCTGCCGACAGCGGGGCGAGAGGTGGGTTCCGCCTTCGACGCCCGACAGGACCACCGCCTTCCCGCCTGGACGTGCCCCGCAGCCGCCAGGCGGAGCGGGTGTGCTCCACTGGTTCTGCGTTAACCATCATCGACGGTTTCAACCTGAACGCAATCGCTTCGAAGTTTCTTAAATTTTGCCGGGTTACCACTTCGGGCATGGTGACCTGGGGACGGATATGAGCAAGCGGGCCAAGCGCAAGAAAGCGGAAACGCTCGCAATACCCATGGTCGCGAGGGTTGCAATCGGCGCCGTGGCCGTCGCCGCATTGGGGTACGGTTTGCTCTCTCGCCCGGCGAGCGTGCCACCGGCACGGAAACCATCCGCATCCCAGGCCCAGGCCTCGTCAACTCCGGTTTACGTGGCACCTCCGGTTCATGCCTCGGCGCCGCCTCCGGCTCCAGTTCCGGCCCCGGCCCCGGCGCCTCTGGTCGAACCACCGAAAGCCGCTGAGGGTCCCGGCGCTCTTGCCCGCCAAGTGGTGGACTATGCCAGCCGCCAGGCGCCTGGCACCGTGATTATCGATACCAAAAACACGTTCCTCTATTTCGTCCTGAGCGATACGCAGGCATTGCGCTACGGCATCGGTGTTGGCCGCGAGGGTTTCACATGGTCCGGTGAGCAGACCGTGGCTCGCAAAGCGGAATGGCCGGATTGGCATCCGCCCGCAGAGATGATTGGACGTCAGCCTTATCTGCCGCGGTTCATGGCGGGCGGTCCCGGCAATCCGCTCGGCGCGCGCGCGATGTATCTGGGCGAGACCGAATATAGAATTCACGGCACCAACAAGCCCGATACGATCGGGAAGCGGGTTTCGTCCGGTTGTATCCGGCTGACCAATGAAGATGTCATGGACCTCTACGAGCGGGTGAAGGTCGGAGCGAAAGTGATCGTGCTTCCCGCGAGTGTTGCCCGTCGACCATCCCAGGGAACGCCGCCCGACGCCGCTTTCCGGTTGCCTGACCCTGCATCGCCGTCGAACCGGCCCTTGGCTGCCAACGCGCAGATGCTGTCATCCGGACCGAAGGTCGCCGAGGTCAAGTAACCGATGCAAGGCGGCGGCGCACCGTTCGAAAACGATGCGCCGCTCCTCTCATGCGGCTTCCGCGTCGACATTGCCGATCCAGTCGCGGGCGAGCGTCACGTCGGCTTGCGACAATTGATGGCCCGCCGGCAGCACCCTGTGGGTCACGCTCGCACCTGCTTGCGAGAGCAGGGCCGCAAGCCTGGCCGAATTGCCGGCCGGCACGATCGGATCGCCTTGCCCGGACAACAGCAGGACCGGCTTGCCTGCAAGATCGGCCCTTGGCGGATCCGACAGCGGCACCATCGCGCGCAGCAGGATCGCGCCGGCAAGCACGTCCGGCTTCAGCAGCAACAGCGCGGCTGCGATGTTGGCGCCGTTGGAGAAGCCGACCGCGACAGGCGCGGCGATGCCGTAGCGCTGCCGCGCCTCGCTCACGAAGTCGCCGAGCTCTTGCGCGCGGCGGCGCACATCGTCCTCGTCGAACACGCCCTCGGTGAGACGACGGAAGAAGCGCGGCATGCCGTGCTCGCGCACGCGGCCGCGCGGCGAAAGCAGGGCGGAACCTGCTGAGATCATCCTGCCGAGCCCGAGCAGGTCGTTCTCGTCGCCGCCGGTGCCGTGCAGCAGCAGCAGCGGAGGGGAGCCCGCGCGGGTCGCGGGCTCGAAGCGATGGATGAAGGCATTCTCGGTCATGACGCGGTCTCTTCCAGGCTCGGCAGCACGCCCTCGATCTGCTTGCGCTGATGCTCGAGGAAAACAGGCAGCTTGAGGTCGCGTCCCAGCGTCGCGACGGGCTCATCGACGGCGAAGCCGGGGATGTCGGTCGCGATCTCGAACAGCACGCCGCCGGGCTCGCGGAAGTAGATCGAGCGGAAGTAGTTGCGGTCCCGCTGCTCGGTCGGATGCAGGCCGTGATTGCTCATGAGCTTCTGCGCCATCCGGCCCTGCTCGGCATCGTCAGCCGCGCGGAAGGCGATGTGATGCACCGAGCCGCCGCCCTGATGCCCGCGCAGAAAGCCCTTGGCCTCGTAGATGTCGACGACGCTGCCCTCGGCATCGCCCGGGGCCTTGAAGCGGATCACCGAGCCTTCGCGGCCGGTCTCCTTGAAGCCGAACACGTCGGTGAGAACGGCGGCGGTCTTCGCGGCGCTGTCGAGCAGCAGCGTCACACCGTGGAAGCCGCGGATGGCATGCTCGGCCGGCACGTCGCCATTGCTCCAGCCGGGCTCATTCTCGGCGCCGGGAATGCCGACGAGGGCGAGCGCCATGCCGTCAGGATCGGTGAACGGCAGCACGGACTCGCCGAAACGCTTTTCAAGTGCCTCGTAGGCGATGCCCTTCTCGGTGAAGCGCTGGGTCCAATATCCGAGCGAGCGCTGCGGCACGCGGAAGGCGGTCTGATGGGTCTCACCGACGCCGCGGCGTCCGGGTGACACGCCGGCCCAGGGGAAGAAGGTCAGGATGGTGCCGGGGCGGCCGGTCTCGTCTCCATAATAGAAGTGATAGGTGCCGGGATCGTCGAAATTGACCGTCTTCTTGACGAAGCGCAGGCCCAGATCCCGTGTGTAGAAGCCGAAATTGCGGATGGGGTCGCCGGCGATCGCGGTGACATGGTGCAGTCCAGACATTGTTGTCCTCCAGAACTCGAGGAGCGGTTTCGCTCTCTGGGTGGAAATATTGTTCCGCTTTGGATTGAAGACAATCCATGCAAATATGACGGCTATGTCTACGATTTGGAAACAATCGGTGGAAGCAGCCTTTGGATAAGCTCGGCAGCCTCCGGGCCTTCGTGAAGGTGGTGGAAAGCGGCAGCTTTGCCGAGGCCGGTCGGCAGCTGCGGCTGTCGCGCTCGGCGATCAGCAAATACATCGCCGACCTCGAGGAAAGCCTCGGCGTCCAGCTCCTGAACCGGACCACGCGGCACGCCAGTCCGACCGAGAACGGCCAGCGCTATTTCGAACGCGCGCTCGTCATCCTCTCGGAGGTCGAGGCCGCCGACCAGGCGGTGACGCAGGCCCAGTCGGCGCCGCGCGGGCTGCTCCGCGTCAACGCGCCGATGTCGTTCGGCACGATGCGGCTCGGGCCGGTGCTCGCCGATTTCATGGCGCGCTTTCCCGACCTGCAGCTCCAGATCGTGCTCAGCGACGACCTGCTCGATCCGGTCCAGGATGGCTTTGACGTGACCTTGCGGATCGCGGAACTGGAATCCTCCAGCCTTATCGCGCGAAAAATCATGCCGGTGACGCGCATGATCTGCGCTTCGCCGGATTATCTGGCGCGGCATGGCACGCCGAAGCATCCGCAGGATTTGCGCGACCATGCTTCGCTGACCTACGGCTTCCTGCTCACCGGCAACCAGTGGAAGCTCACAGGCAGCGACGGCGATCACTGGATCCAGCCGGCCTGGTCGCTCTGCGTCAACAACGCCGAAGTGCTGCGCGACGTCGCGATCAAGGGCAGGGGGCTTGCGCTGCTTCCGGACTTCATCGCGACTGATGCGTTGAAGAAGGACGAGCTACGGACGGTGCTGGACGACTATGCCGCGCCGCCGCTCGCACTCTATGCGGTGTATCCGCCGACGCGGCATCTGTCGGTGAAGGTGCGGCTGTTCATCGACTTCCTCGTCGAGCGGTTTGGCCGCGAGGAGGAAGGCATGCGGTCGCGCTGAGGACAACTCATGATCGCGCCTCTGTCAGGCCTCGATTTCGAGCCGAACTTCCACATCCTCACCAATGCGGGCAAGCCTGCGCGCTCGTGTCTCCGCGATCGCTGATGAGAAATCGTGAACCATCTGTATCACTTCGGGCGCCAACTCGCCCGTGTTCACGATTTTGATCACATAGGGCGCTTTGAGAGCGTTCATCCCTCTGCCAAAAATCGAGTCGAGGAATGCTCCCACAATATCGCCATGCCATTCTGGCGCTCCCATTGCAGCCTTGAGCGCTAGTCGAAAATCCTGAGCAGTTTTCCAAGTGCTTGCATCGAGTTCTATGTCGTGCATGGCATACCAAGTGATTTGTCTAGCCGACCGACCGCTGTTCGGCCGGTGCGAGCAATTCGTCCAGCGCACTCATCGAGGCCTTCTGGAGCGCTGCGAGCTTTCCCGCGGCATCTTTGCATTCAGGCGCGGACAGTGATGGGGCGGCGTCCTCGACCTCGCGGCAGTGCTCGAACAGGCTGACGAGGCCGAGCGCGCCGGCGGCGCTGCCGAGCTGGTGGGTAAAGCGCGCGAGCTGCTTGTGGTCGCCGGTCGCTGCGGCCCTGGTGATGTCCTCGATCAGTCTGTCGCTGGTTTCCTGCAGCAGATGATGCAGCTTTGCGATCTGGGTCGGGCCCAGCAGTTCCCTCTGGTCGTCGAGGAAGTCCCGGTCGATCAAGGCGCCCACGGCGAGCCGTGCCGTGGCCGGCGCGACGTGCGGATCGTCCTCGAGCGCCTCGCGCAGCGCGTTGACCAGGATCGGCTTGCTGACGATCTGGACGATGCCGGCATCCGCGAGCCGTTCGCGCGCGCTGGTCGACACGTCCGCCGTGACGGCGATGATGCGCGGCGTGCTCCGCAGGCCGAGCTTGGCGATCCGCGATGCGGCCTCCACGCCGTCCATGTCGGGCATGTGCAGGTCCATCAGGATGACGTCGAATGAATGATCGCGGGCGAGCGCGACGGCCGATGCACCGTTCCTGGCGATCATGGGGTGATGGCCGAGCCGTTTCAGGATCGCCTCTCCGACCTCGCAATTGACGGGATCGTCGTCGACCAGCAGCACGTTGAGCGGCCGCGACGGTGGCGGAAGCGCGCCTTGCGCGACACCGCTTGCTGCCAGGTCCAGCGGCACTTCGAAGGTGAACGTGCTGCCCGCGCCCGGCGTGCTCGCAACCGTCAACTCGCCGCGCATCAGGCGGCTGAGGCGCCGCGCGATCGCAAGGCCGAGGCCCGTGCCGCCGAACCGCCGCGCGATGCTGTCGTCGGCCTGCACGAAATCCTCGAAGATCCGCTCGTGCATGTCGGGGGCGATGCCGATGCCGGTATCGCGAACGGTGACGCGCAGCAGGACATGATCGTCGTGCCGCCCGGCGGCCGCGTTCACGGCGATCCCGCCTGACGGCGTGAACTTGATGGCGTTGCCGATGAGGTTGAGCAGGATGCGATTGAGCCTGACGGGGTCGCCATGCACCGAGGCATGGACCGACGCATCGCAGGCCAGGTCGAAAGTCAGCCCCTTGCCCAGGGCTTGCGGACGCATCAGCTCGGCGGCCGTCTCGATCAGCTGGTCGAGGCGGAAATTGCGCGGCTCCAGCGTCTCGGTGCTGGCCTCCAGGCGGGCATATTCCAGGACGGCGTCGACCAGCGCGATCAGCGTTTCGCCCGATGCGGCTGCGGTCGCGAGGTGGCGCCGCTGTGCTTCACTGATGGTGCCGTCGTCGAGCAATTGCAGCACGCCCATCACGCCGTTCAGCGGCGTGCGCAGCTCGTGGCTGACGACGGCGAGGAAGCGCGATTTGGTTTCGTTGGCCTGCACGGCGAGGCTGCGCGCGCGCTCGGCGGCATCGTGCTCGGCCAGGGCCTGATCGCGCGCTTTCTCCAGCTCGGAGGTGCGCTCGATCACCTTGCGCTCGAGCGTCGCATAGGATTCGCGTAGGTGCGCGGCCATGCGGTTGAACTGGTCGCCGAGCGCTTCCAGCTCGTCGCCGGTCTTGATCGCGAGCCGAAGGCCGAGATCGCCGCTCCCGATCCGCCGTGCGCCCTGCGTCAGGAGCTGGATCGGCCCCGTCATGCGCCGGCTGAGAAAAAGCGAGACCAGCACCGCACCGACCAGGAGGACGACGAGGAGGAAGGTCGAACGGCCGATCGATGCATAGATCGGCGCATAGGCTTCGGTGAGCGGCAGCTCGACGAACACCAGCCAGCCGAGCGAGGGGACCGTCGCATAGGTCGACAGCACGCGCTGGCCGGTCAGATCCTCCTTGACCAATCCGCCGGAGGGCGGTCCCACACCATCGAGCGCGGAGCGGACGTCGGCATGGCCGGAGAGGTCGCTGCGCTGCAGGGCCCGCCACAAATCCGGATGCGCGATCAACACTCCCATGCGATCGACCACATAGGCCTTGCCGGTGTTGCCGACCCTGATTCCGGTGACGAGGTCCCAGATGAAACGCAGATTGACCTCGGCGACGATCACGTTCGGATTGCGGCCAGTGCCGCGCGTGGCGAGCGTCATGAACGGCTCGGTGTCGGCGAAGAAGTAGACCGGCCCATAATATGCGCGGCTTTCGTTGGCGCCGCGGAAGGCAGGCGAGGCGGACAGATCGGCCTTGCTGCCGATCCTGTCCGCCACGCGGCGGGACACCCGGACCTGCTCGAGCCCGCGCGAGTCCAGCTCGGCGATCTCCGCGATGGCCGGCGACAGGCGCAGGAGACGGATGGCGTTCAACCGCTCGTCTTCGTTGCTCGACAGCTCCGGCGGCAGGCGGGAGAGCCATCTGATCTGGTTCTCGATCTGGCCGACGAACTGGCCGATCTGGATCGCCGCGGACGCTGCCTGCTCGCGCTGGGTTGCCGCCAGAAGCTGCTTCTGCTCGCGATAGGAGAACCAGACGTCGAAGCCGGTGTTGATGGCGAGCGCGGCAAAGGCGAGGGCGAGGATCGAGTAGAGATATTTGCGGAACAGCCGGCCGGGAGGCGTCCGCAAATGTCCCTGGTCGATCGTCTCGTTCACTCGCGGATCTCGTCGGCACGCGCGAGCAGCGTGAATGGAATGGTCAATCCGAGCGTGCGAGCAACCGTGCGGTTGATCAGGAGCTCGAATTTCCGAGGCGATTGCACCGGAAGATCGCCGGCCTTGGTTCCGCGCAGGATGAGATCGACGTAATCGGCCGAGCGCACTTCCAGCGTCGGTCCGTAGCTCATCAACCCGCCGGCATCCATGAAGTAATGGAACGGATAGATCGTGGGCACGCGATACTTGTCCGCCGCGGCGACGACCGCCTGGCGGTTGACGACGAGGAAGCTGTCGACCAGCGCAATCATCGCCGCCTTGGGCGGTTCGGAGAAGCGCCTGACGGCATCTTCGATTTCCGCCGGCGCGCTCACGGGGGCGGCGAGGACCGACACCCCGGACTCCGCCGCCTCCTGCTCGATCGAGTCTAGGAAGAAGCGTCCCGCCCGAGGTGTGGTCGCCGGATTGAACAGGACACCGACGCGCGCAAGGTCGGGCACCGCCTCCCGGATCAGTTGCAGCCATTTGCCACCCATCTCGGCGGTGCTGTTGGTGAAGCCGGTCACGTTGCCGCCGGGATGGGCGAGGCTTTCGACAAAGCCGTTGCCGACGGGATCGTTGGCGGTGGCAAAGACGACCGGAATGGTCTTGGTGGCGGCAAGGACCGCCGCGGTTTCGACGGTGGATCCCGTCAGGATCACATCCGGCTTGAGGTCGAGCAACTCCTGAATGGCCGCCTTCAGCCGGTCCGGTGCGCCGAAGCTTGAACGCAGCTCGAGGCGGAAGTTGACGCCTTCGACCCAGCCGCGCTGCCTCAAGCCGACGATGAGACCGCCGAGGCGCGAGGTCGCGCTGTCGATCATGGCCCGCTTTGTCAGCTCGTCGTCGAGCGGCAATGCAGTCAACGATGCGACGATCCGCATGCGATCCGAACTTGCGCCGAGCGCGATCCATCCTGCGGCGGTGGCTCCCGCAAGACGAATGAGGCCGCGGCGATCGACCGCGAAAGCGGAAGGCCGTTCGGTCATGGAGTTCTTTGCATGATGGCTTGCCCCAGTTCGGATGCTTAGCGCGATCGGCCGGCGTCCACAATTGATCAAAAAATGCGCTTGTGAATGTTCATTCGCAGCGTTTGGCAGCCCGATACCGTATTCCTACGCCGCCAAAGAGTCGCTGTTTCGAACTTGGTCTCCTCGGTGGCGTCTTGTAGCGCCTTATGGCGTTGCAACATTTTCCGCCTCTGTTGCGGTGAAGGTTCGGGGAAGTCGATTTCGCAGCTACCGATTTTTGAAGCGTTCTTTCAAGTTGTTTCGAAGGTTTTCGATGCGCAAAATCTATCTCGTTCCGGCCGTCGTCGGCCTGCTCACCTCGTTTGCAGCCGGGCCGCTCGCGGCCCAGGGCGCCGTGCCGAAGCAGAAGGCTGCACCGGCACCCAAAGCCGCTGCTGCCGGGGCTCCTTCCGCAGCCGGCACGGCCGTCGCCGCCGGGACGAATTCGGCGGAGGCACCAGGCGCGGACGACAAGATCAAGGCGATCGACGGCTTCCGCTCGGCGAAGTTCGGCATGAACGAGGTCGACGTCCGCGCGGCGATGGCGAAGGACTTCAGCGTCAGGCCCGAGGCCATCAAGGCGCAGGACAATGCGTCCGAGTTGACGCACAGCATCCTGCTGTCGGTTCCCGAGCTGCTGCCGAACGGCGGGACCGCCGAACTCTCCTACGTGTTCGGCTACAAGTCCAAATCGCTGATCCAGGTCGGCGCGGTCTGGTCGAAGGGGACCGACACGGCGATGACGCCGGAGAAGCTGTTCTCCAACGCCAACATCCTGCGCGCCCATTTCATGGGCGAAGGCTTCAAGCCCGACTCCATCGCGGTCAACATGCCTGTCGCCGGCGGCATCGTGATGTTCCGCGGCAGCGACGCCAAGGATCGCTCGGTGATCCTGTTGCTCCAGGGCACGTTCGAGAACAAGGAGAACAACCAACGCATGCTGACGCCGACCAGCCTGCTGCTGTTCTACGTGGCCGACGCCAAGAGCCCCGACATCTTCAAGCTGCCGCCCGGCCAGTTCTGATGCCGGGCGCCGACATTCTCCCACCTGGTTGTGGATCGGCGCCAATGCCGATGATGAGGATCTGACATGCGCGGGCCATCTGCGACGCGAGGCAATGACGAGCTGACGACGCTGCGGAAGCTTTCCCGCTTCCGTTCGATGTCGCTGCTCTGCGCGATGCAGATGGTCTTCCTGCCGGTATACAGCGTTCGCGTCCGGGCGCAGACGGCGAACGTCATCCTCCCGGATGGGCGCACCGGGACCAGCCTTCAGACGTCCGGCAGCGTCACCAATGTCACGACGTCGACGGTCTCGGGCAACAGCGCCTTCAACTCGTTCTCGCAGTTCAGCGTCGGGCAGGGCAACACGGTCAACCTGCAACTGCCGACGGGCACGCAAAATCTCGTCAACATCGTTCGCGACGCGCCGGTCTACGTCAACGGCACGCTGAACTCCTACATGAACGGTGCGATCGGCGGCAACGTCTACTTCGCCGATCCCAAGGGCTTCGTGGTCGGCCGCAGCGGCGTGGTCAATGTCGGCAGCCTCAACGTCTCGACGCCGACGCGCGAGTTCACCGACAGCCTGATCGGCGCGGGCGGGCAGATCAACCAATCGGCGGTCGGCAACCTCATGGCGGGCTCGTTCCCGGTCTCGCCGGATGGCAATATCCGCATCTACGGCCGCATCAACGCCCAGGACGGCGTACGCCTAACCGGGCAGAACGTCTATGTCGGCGGCGCCAGCCAGCGCGACATCGCCAATCTCGACCATGCCGCGAAGTTCGCAGCCTCGGTCAATTCCAGGGGCCTGCGCAGCGCCAGCGCGATCACCGTCAGCAACGGGTCGATCCATATCGGCGCCGTCAGCAACGCGCGCGTCAACGGGCGCCTGACCGCGCACAGCAAGACCGCGACGCCGAGCAACATCACCGTTCAGGCCGGCAACAATATCGATGTCGGCAAGAACGCCAGGCTGAACATCGCGAGCAAGACCGGCGATGCCGGCGAGATCCGCCTGAAGGCGACGCAAAACCTGACCGTGGCGGGCGGCGCCAGGTTCAATGCGAGTTCGAAGACGGGCAACGCCGGTCTCGTGGACTTCAGCGCGAACGGGATCATCGACGTGGGCAGGGGCGTTGCAATCAACCTTGCCGCGCCGAACGGCAAGGCGGGCACGCTGCTGTTCGATCCGACCGACGTGGTGGTCGGCGATGCCGGTCAGGGCGACACCGGCGTGACCTTGTCGAACAGCTCGATCGCGAATGCGCTCGCGGGGCTCAGTGCCGGTGCCGACTACCTCATTCAAGCGGACAACTCCATCACGCTCGCCGCGCATGCGGTGATCGATGCCCGCCGCCTCGATGGCTCCGGCCATTCCACCGGCAACGCCAACAACGTCATCATCGATGCGCCGAACATCGATATCAGGAACGGGGCGCAGATCCTGGCGCAGACGGTCAATTTCGGCGGAACCAACTACGCCGACGGCAACGTCACGCTGAGGGCAACCGCGAGCGACATCAAGCTGTCCGGCCAGGCCACCGCTGCGACGGCGATCACCGTCGACGGCAAGATCACCGGCGGCACCGTCTCGATCACCGCGACGTCGACGGCGGTGTCGAGCTTCCTGGACGGTTCGCTGGCCGGCGATTTCGCGCTCGTCGGCTCGACACTTGCCGCCTCTCTGCTCGGGCTCAATGGCGGCTATGTCGCGGCCAGCGCCACGGCGACCATCAACATCAACAGCCACGCCGACATCAACGGCCGTGGCGACGTCACCATTTCGGCGCATACATCGGAGACCGCCTCGGATCCCGCGATCGCCTCCACCTTGCTCGGCAGTCTCACGCCGGTTGCCGCCGGCGTGGTCGTCGGCAAGATCGACGGCACCGCCACCACCAACGTCGCCTCGGGTGCGACGATCAACGCCGGCGATAACCTCGAGATCAAGGCGCTCAATGATGCGACCATCGCTGTCTCTGCCCTCGCGGCATCGACGAGCGCACAGATCGTCCCGACGGTGGCCTATTCCAAGGGATCGGTGACCACGATCGCCAACGTCGAGAGCGGCGCGCATCTTGCGGCGGGCACGGTGAGCATGAGCGGCAGCACCTTGAAGGTACGCGCGATCAACAACAATTCGTTCTCAACCAGCGCGACGTCGGTTGCTGCACCCGGATTGGGGGCGAGCGGCGCCGTCGGCGGCGCGTTCGCCATCAGCGACATCACGACGTCCGTGACCGCGACGCTCGGCGCATCGCTCGGAACCGATACCGCCAACCGGATGAACGGTTCCGTTCTGGTCGAGGCGACGTCCGACACGACGAGCAATTCCACGATGGCTTCGTCCATCGCCGGCCTGCCGGCGCTGATCGCGGCGATCGAGAGAGGACTGCGTTCCGTCACCGCGCCGACGTCGATCATCCAGGACCACATGTCCTCGCTCGTGCCGCTGAACTTCAATTTCAAGGCCGCAGGCGCGCTTTCCCTGGCCAACAGTACGCAGAGTGCGACCGCTGCGATCGCGCAAAACCCGAGCGGCGGCGCGCCAAGCATCTATGCCAGCGGCAACGTCGCCGTCGCGAGCAACGTCATCGATCGCGGCGTTCGCAGCAACGCGACGGCCAGCGCCATCACGAAGGACGTGGTGTCCGGCGAGAGCACGGCCATCAGCGCGGCCGTCGCCTGGGGCAATTTCACCCACAACTCGAATGCTTATGTCGGCAACGGAACCCTGATCAACGCGGCGAACATCGCCGTTGACGCCACCACCGAATTGCCCATCACCAACACCTGGCTGAAATGGGATGGGCTCGGCGCGGTTCTGAGCCACCTCAACGGCAGTCTCGGCGTCGGGGGCAACATCCTGACCAGCTATGCCAACGCCACGGCGGACGCGGGCGACACGATCGGCATCGCCGGCTCGCTGAACCATTTCGTCGTGAACAACAACACGACGGCGTGGGTCGCCGGCAGCGCGAACCTGACGGCAACCTGCGCCGCGGCGGCCTGCGGCAGTGGCACCGGCTGGTCGGTCGGAATGGACAATGGCGACCTCCACACCTACGACACCAGCATTCAGGTTGCGGCGACCACGACGACCGCGTCGATCGACGCCGCCGGCAATGTCGGTACGCTCGGCTTCCTGACCGGCAACACGTCGGGCGGCTCTTCGGTCGGCGGCGCGCTCAATCTCGTCCAGTTCAACACCAACACCATTGCCGGCGTCTCGGACCGCGCGACGCTCCGGGCGGCGGACGACATCGCCGTCAACGCGATCACGTCGGACCAGTTCGTCGCCGTCGCGCCGTCGTCCGGCAAGGCCGCGGGCGCGCTGGCGCTGAACGGCATTACCTCGCTCGGCTTCCTGAACAACACGACGCATGCGTCAATCTCCAGCCAAGCCACTGTCTATGCCCCGACCGTCAATATCCTGGCACAGCAGGATCTGTCGGTCGTGACACTGGCCGGCGCGATGAGCCGAAACACCAGCGGCGGTTCGGCCGTCGGGTTGGCTGTCGCCTATCTCGGCGCAAACACCGACACCTCCGCCTATATCGGGGACAATCATTCCGACATCCGGCCGGGGCCGTTCAGCGCCGACGATCCGTTTGCCGGCAATGGCGGCGGCAGCGGAGCCGTCAACGTCGACAATCTCACGCTCAGCGCGACCACCTCGGGGCGCATCACGGCAGCGGCCGTCGCAGCATCGATCTCCGAGCCGCAGGCGTCCAGTTTCTCCGACAAGGCGGGCGCTGCCGGGGCAGGCGCGACCGGAGGGGCCGCGGGCGTGGCGACGGCCGCGAGCAAGATCGGCTCGTCCTCGGGATCGAGCACCGAAGGCTTCAGCATCGATCTCGCCGGCAGCTCGTCGATCAGCGACGTCGCACTCGGCACCAGCGCCTATATCAGGAACACGGCGGTCAACAAGTTCACCACGACTGGGACCGTGGTGACCAACACGATCGTCCAGGCGCTGAACGACACCATGCTCAACAATGGGTCCGGCTCCGCGGCGCTCAATCTAGCCGGAGCATCCGCTCAAGGGGCCGCGATCGGCGGCGCGATCGCCGCGGCGATGTCGAACAATGCGACGCTGGCCTATATCTACGGCACCACCCTGAGCGACCAGAGTTCGGTGACGGTGCAGGCGCTCAATGGCGGCTCGGAGACCGTCGTCGCGCTCGGCGTGGCGGGATCGAAATCCAATGCCGCGTCACTGTCGGCCTCCGTCGGCATCGTCACTGACAGTGCCAACGCCTATATCGAGAGCTCGACGGTCACGGGCCAGTCCTCCGGCGTCAATCGCGCGCTCGAGGTCGATGCCTACCAGACCACGAACATCGCGATTGGTGGTGGCTCGCTCTACATATCGGGTGGCCAGGCCGGCGTCGGCATCGGCCTGACCTATGCGTCGGTCGCCGATCCCACGGGCGGCAACGCGACAGATGCGCATATCCGCAGCACGTCAATCTCGAACTACGACACCCTGCTGGTGTTGGCCGACAGCGCCAGCGTGATTGCCGCCGGTGCGGCCTCGGGCGGGGCGGGGTCCAACGGGCTTGCCGGTGCGATCGTCGTCAGCGAGATCGCGCCGACCACGACGGCCTACATCAACAGCGGCGCGACGGTGAACATCAATGTCGGTGGCGTGACGGTGCTGGCCGACAGCGGCGCCGTCTCGGCGCTGGACACCGCGCTCGGCAACCTCGTCAAGAAGTCGAACAACAACCATCTCGCCACCGACACCTGCACGGTCGCTGGCGGCACGGGCGGGCAGAACTGCATCGACTTCAGCGCGGCCGCGCTCAACGACGGCACGGGCAATGGTCCCGGCGCTAGCATCGTCTCCGTTGCGGGTCTCGTCCAGGCCGGCAAGAACAATGCGGGCGCCTCGATTGTCTACAACACCATCGCCACCACGCATTCGGCCTACATAGCCAACGTGCTGATGTCGGCCCCGGGCAATGTCCGCGTCAGTGCGGTCGATTCCTCGAAGATCCAGGCGGTTACGATCGGGTTCGGCCTTGCGACCGGCCAGTTTGCCGGCGTCGGCGGCACAACGATCAGCTCGATCGCCAACACCGTTTCGGCCGCGATCGGCAACAACCTGTCGAGCGCGTCGCAATCCTCCGTCACCGGGCGCAACATATCCGTCAACGCGACCGACAATTCCAGCATCACCGGCACCGCCGCCATTGCGGGCGCCTCGACGCAAGGCAGCGCCGCGGGCCTGGCGCTGGTCTACAGCAGCATCGCCAACAATGTCAGTGCTGGCGTCACCGGCTCCAAGCTGACCGCCTCGGGCAATGTCGGGGTCAACGCGAACTCGAATGCCAGCATTTCGACCGTCGCCGTCGGCATTGCGATGTCCTCGCAGGTGGGCCTCGCCGGCTCGGTCGCCACCAACCTGATGGGGACCAGCGTCACCGCCAGCATCACCGCCGCCGGCGCCAACGGCATCAACGGGGCCGACGTCACCGCCACCAACAATGTCGGCGTGATCGCCGGCAACAACGACAAGGCGGCCGTGTTCGCGGGTGCCTTGTCGATCAGCAAGGGCGCCGCCGGCGGCGCCGGCTCGCTGGTGACCAACCAGATCACCGGAACCACCGCGGCCTATATCACGGGCGCGAACACCAAGGTTGACGCGCTCGGGACCAGCTCCACCGATACGCTGTCGGTCAACAACGGCACGCTGGTCCACGCCTTCGACCTCGGCACCGCCCATGCGCCGACCGACACCACGCCCGATCTCTCCGAGAACCAGGACATCGTCCGCGGCCTTGCCGTGGTGGCGAGCTCGCATCAGGCGGTCGTGACCAACGTCGCTTCGGTCGCCGCGAGCGGCGGCATCTCGATCATGATCAACCCCATCACCAACGTGATGAGCGGGGCGACGCGGGCCTATATCGACAGCGCGGCCATCGACACGCGCCTGGTCTCCTCGACGCTCAAGCCGCAGATCGAAGTGGCGGCGTCGAGCTTCTCCTATTCCGGCGCGTTCGGCGCCGGCATCGGCTACGGCAGCAGTGGCGGCGGTGGTGCGACGATTGTCTCGACGACGATGTCGCGCGAGACCTTCGCCACTATCACCAATGCCACGGTCGGCGGCGTGCAGTCGTCGAGCGAGACGGTCGGCGCCGTCACCGTGAAAGCCAACGCGGAGCAGGATGCGTCCTCGATCGCGATCGGCTTCAACACCGGCTCGGTCGGGCTCAACGTGTTCCAGGCGACGACGGAGGCCTATGTCGACGGCGGCGGGCTGACGGCCTCGTCTCTGACGGTGAACGCCAACAGCAACACCGGCATCTTCTCCGCGAACGGGTCCGGCGCCTATGGCAGCCAGGCCGCGATCGGCGCGGCGTTCCTTGTCCAGGTCTCCGCGAACCGCACGCTGGCCTATGTCGGCGACGAGTTCCACTATGAGGGCGGCAGCGCGCCGCACACGACCGCGCTCAATTTGAGCGGCGCGCTCGACGTCGAGGCCAAGACCAAGAATCGTTTCGAGGCCTATGCGATCGGCGGCGCGCTCTCGACTGGCACGGCGGCGATCGCCGGCATGGCCAACATCGAGGTCGCCAACAATACCACCATCGCCGGTGTGTACGACACCACGCTGCAGGGGGTGACGGGCGGCGCGGCCGGTGCGGTGACGATCAACGCCAACGAAGACGTGGCGATCAAGGAGATCGCCGGCGCGCTTGCTGTGGGCGCAAGCGGGGCAGGGGTCGGCGTCGGCGCCGCGGCCAACGTCATCGTGTTCAAGAGCCGGACTGTTGCGGAGAGCTGGAACAGCAACCTGAATTCGTCCGGGGCGATCAACGTCACCGGGCTCAGCACCAAGGAGGTGCTGTCCTACGCGGTCACCGCCGGCATCGGCGGCAGCGTCGGTATCGGCGCGACCGTCGGCGTCATCATCATCGGCACCAATACCGCCGATGCCGACAGCCAGGGCCAGCAGACCGGCCAGCTGAATCAGAACGGCAACGGCACCATCGCGTCCGTCAACAGCGGCACCAGCAGCACGCATGGCAGCGACGCCGTCGCCAGCGGCACCGCCGGCAATCCGAACAGCGCCAATGTCAGCTCGACCTATGATGTCAGTGGTGTGCTGAGCGGAGGCAGCGATGTCGTCGTCGCGCAGATCGCAGGCGGCCACGTCACGAGCACCACGCAGGTCAACGTCGTTGCGACCAGCGCCAACGCGGCCAAGATGTATCTGCTCGGCGCCGGCTTTGCGAAGAATGTCGGCATCGGTGCCGGCATCGGCTATACCAGCGTCAACAGCACCGTGGTGGCCAATCTGAGTGACTACGGTCGCAACCGCTCCGGCGTGCTGGAGGCGGCGGATACGCCCTTGGTCGTCTCGGCGCCTTCCGTCAGCGTGGCGGCGGCGGTCAAGGACGCCGATACCGGACCTTATAGCGGCAAGACCATCGACACCGAGGCGATCGCCGGTGGTGCGGCGCTTTACTTCGGCGCCCAAGCCGCCGTGGCGGTCGGCAATGTCACCAATACCGTGGCGGCGCTGCTCGGCGGTCAGATCACCGGCACGGGCGGGACCGGCGCTGCCGTCATGGCGCAGGATACTACGACCCAGGTGGTCTTCACGGGCGGTGTCTCCGCCGGTGCTGTCGCCGTCGGCGCTTCGGTCGCGACGGCTAGCCGGACCAGTTCGGTCGCAGCGCGGGTCTTGAACGGTGCCACCATCAGCACCTCGCAATTGTTGGTTGGCGCTGCCGGGGCAGGCACCCTGAGCACGACGGCAACCGCACTCGGCGGCGGCATCGTCGCCGGCTCGGGTGCGGACGCGGAGGCGACGGAGAACTCCTCGGTGCTCGCGGAGATCGGCGCCAGCGCCTCGATCACGACGTCCGCGAGCGGGATCGGCACGCTGGTGTCGGCAGCGATCGCGCCGAATCTGTCGAGCGAGGCGATCGGCGTTTCGGTCGGCGGCGGTGCCGTCGGCGTCGCCATCGCACAGTCCACGGTCGGCGCCACGGTGACGGCCGATGTCGGCGACGGCGTCAGCTTCTCGGGCGGTGCGCTCGACGTGAGCGCCAAGGCGCTGGTTCCGACCAGTGGTACGACGACCTGGGCCAAGGCGCTCGCCGGCGGCGGCGGCTCGCTGATCGGCGCGCAGGGCAGCTACGCCAAGGCGTCGCAGAACGCGACCGTGAGTGCCTATGGCGGGGTGGGGATCAGGCTGCCCAACGCCAACGTGACGATCGAGGCTGAAAACGACAGCGCGCAATACGCCGAGGCGACCGGCCTTTCGACCGGGTTCCTGGCGCTCGGCGCCACCGTCGCGCAGACGTCATCCAGCGCGCACACCTATGCCTATCTGGGCGCGCCTGCGGACATGGATGGCCTCAACCACGGCAATTACACGGGCGTCCTCTGGATCAAGGCCACCGGCACGGATGCCAACCTGTCCAACGCGAAGGTCGGCGCGGGCGGCACCTATGCCGGCGCGGCGGCGGTCGCCACCACCAGCTCGTCCGCGGTGACCAATGCGCGGTTCGACGGCGGTGCGACGGACGACACGCTCTATTTCGGCGGCTTCCGCATCGACGCCAAGCACACCACGAATTACCTCGCGAGCGGCGACGCCTACCAGGCGTCCACGGCCGGCGTGTCCGCCGGCAAGGCGCGGAACGACGTCGACTCCACCACCACGGCGGAGGTCGGACCGCATCTGATCGTCAACTCTGCGGGCGGCGACATCGTCGTCATCGCCAACGACATCGTCAACCAGGCCGGCGGCGGTGCGCGTTCGGGTTCCGGCGGCTCGTTCTCGGGAGCGGCCGCGCTCAGCGAGTCCTATGTGACGCAGACCGTCACCACCAATATCGGCGCCGGCACGGTGTTGAGCCTCAACGACGATCCCAGGACCTCGACCGCGGTGATCAACATCGAGGCCTACAACACGCTGAACACCAACGACACCGCGAGCCTCGCCACCGCCAGCTTCTTCGCCGGCGGCGGTGCCGAATCCAACATGACGGCGAATGCCACGCTCGCGGTCAACATCAACGCCCGCCAGCTGTTCAGTGCCGGCAAGATCTATGTCGGCACGGCGGCGAAGATGGCGGCGTCCAACAATGCCAATGCCAGCCTCTACGGCGCGATCGCGGGCGTCGGCGCCAGCACCAACAGCTGGGTTCACGCCAACCAGTCCGTCAATGTCGGCGCGGGCACGAAGATCGTGGCCTGGCGCGACATCGCCATCTATGCCGGTCTTGCCGGCGACGGCTCGGTCTTCAGCAGCGTGCAGGCGATTGCGACGACGGTGGTCTACAACAACACCGCCATTCCGATCTCGACGCTGTACCGCGGAACGGCCAATGCCGACGACACCACGAGCCTGACGCTCGCGCCCACCTCGAGCGTGCTGGGCGCCCGAAATATCTATCTGGGCGCCACGCAGGGGCAGGTCACGGCCGTCGGCAACGGCAGCAACTACAATCCCTATCTCGATATCTTCAGCGCCAAGAACAGCGACAACCACAGCCACACCAGCGGCACCGGCGATGTCGCGCTCAACGGCCTCGTGGTCGCGGGCATCAACAACGATGTGACCATCACGATCGACCTCGGTGCGAGCACGCCGGCCCTGAGCACGACCAGCCCGTACTCGGCGCTGACGCTCGAATCCGTTGCCGACGTCAATCACTTCAACCCGGTGATGAGCTGGAACCACCAGATGGTCCAGTACACCACCATCGGCAACTTCAATCCCTATCAGCTGGTGGTCAACCAGTTGGCGACGCTGACCGGCCTCTCCGAGGCACAGGTCCGCTCCCAGCTTGCGGCGGCGACGGCGACGAACCCGGCCACGATGTCGCCCTCCGGTACCGATCCGACCGGCGACATCCAGCGCCAGATCGACACGCTGATCAAGCAGGCGCCGTTCACCTCCGACGCGCCCGGCAACGCCTTCGCATTCGGCAACATCCTGGTCTCCGCCGGCAACGTCTCCATCCTGGCGCAGAAGCTGACCGGCAACAGCGGCACGAACCCGGCCGCGCCGGCGGTCATCGCGCGCAGCTCGCCCTTGATCAAGATCGAGAACAAGGGCCTCGACTTCATGAGCCTCGGCAACCTCACGGTCACCGACGTGAGCGGAGGCAACATCACCTACCGCCAGATCGACCATGTCGACCCGGATTCGCACTCCAACGTGACCTTCACCGCGATGCCTAGCGCCTCGCCCGTGATCGACGTCTCGGCCACCTACAACCGCCTGGATCCCGACAGCGGCCAGGGCATCGACCAGAACGGCAACGTGCTGACCCGCACGCCCGACATCTATTTCAACGGAGCCGTCAACAACCCGAACGGCCTGCTCAAGGTCGTCAACAACCTCGGCAGTGTGGTCGCATCGAAGTCGCTCAGCGCTGCGACCGTGCAGATCGTGGTGCCCAAGGGCACGTTCACCTTCCTCGGCGGCATCGGCAGCTTCTACGACAGCAGCAGTGCGGTCACCTCGCAATGGGCGAGCACCGAAAACAGGCCGGAAGACGCGCTGACGGCGGTGATGACGGCGGCGACCTATCTCGGCGCCTATGGCGACTACTACACCGCTCCGCACATCGGCTCGGGAGGCGATCACCCGTACTTCTATTATTGCTGCGCCGACGGCAGCCACGGCATTTATCAGCCCGTCGGCAACGCCGACGCCAGCACGATCTTCACCGCGCGCATGCTGATGACGTATTACGACGGCACCTCGCTCTACTCGGCGATATTCCTGCCGATGGGCCAGGGCGCGCCGGGCAACGGCAATCCCAACGCCGGCAGCGTGCCGAGCGTCAGCACGCTCCAGCAAATCGAGGGGCCGACCAGTCAGGTGATCTCGACTGCGCCGTGGGAGAAGACGACCTACGACGGCCGCAACGTCTACGCTGATAGCGGTCCGTACAAGACGCCGTTCAACTGCGCGGGCTGCTCGGCCTTCTTCCAGGTCATCAACATCCAGCCGGATGCGATCACGCCCAAGACCGCTGAGACACCGGCCACCGTGACGGATACCCGGACCATCAGCGCCCAGGCGGTCATCATTTCGGCCTCGGTGATCAACATCAACGGCACCATCCAGGCCGGCTCGAGCAGCAGTTACTCGGTCAATATCGGCGCCGACGCGGCGCAGCAGGTCACGAATCTCAAGAACAACAGCGCCGCCTTCGCCCAGGCCCAGGCCAACGCGCGGAACGGCAGCTATGTCGACATCTCAGGGGCCAACCTGACGACGTCGGGCACCGGCGATGTCAAGATCGGCGTCAAGTACAACGCTCTCACCGACCAGTTCATGCTGAACGGCGTGGTGCAGGGCGCCGGCGGCTATGTTTATCTGAACGGCAAGATCATCTCGACCTCGACCGACAATACCCAGACCCAGGGCAACATCGAGATCAAGGGCGGCGCCGGCACGATCACGGTCAACAACACGAGCGGGCTTGCGCTCGTCACCAACACCATCAATACCGGCGCCACCGCGCAAAGCGTGGTCGAGATCGTCGACCAGCTCCAGGGCAAGACGACGTGGTATGTCTACGATCCCAAGGCGGCGAGCAACCAGCAGGTCACGAAATACGAGACCAACAGCGTCACTGCGGCCGCGGTCGACCCGTCGATGATCACATCCAGGACTGGTACTGCAGGCATCCAGTACGCGACGCAGGCGAACATGCTCTATCAGTGGGTCGACACCGCGACACTGGATCGCCCGACCAACAGCACGCAGTTCGACTACGGCTGGCACTTCACGCCCAATCAGGCCACCGGGGCGAACTGGACCACCACGACCAGCCTGGTTTCCGGCGTGCAGGGCAGCAACTACCAAAAGGTCACCACTGCGACCGGCAGCTATCACTGGGCTGACGGCGTCGACTCGCAAGGCAATCCCAATCCGCTCGGCACGCATCCGGACAAGTGTTGCGGTGCGGACGCTCAATTCAATTGGTACCAGCAGATCTACGATCATTTGACGCTGACGCTGACCAACACGGTCAAGGCGTCGAATCCGATCAATATCAAGTTCACCGGCGGCGGCAATAGCGACGTCCTGGTCAATTCGACCTCCGGCATCGTCGTGAATGGGTCGATCAACAACCTTCAGGGCACGACGACGCTCAACGCCACCGGCACGAACTCGTCCATCACGGTCGGCGCCAATGCCAACAACCCCGTGATCTCAGGCACGAGCGTGACGCTTCGGGGTGACGGCGGCATCGGCACGCTCGGTGCCAACGGGGCTCCCGTCCAGGTGCAGCTCTATGGCGGCAGCCTGACTGCCAGCTCGATCGACCGCGACATCGCGATCTCGGCCATCGGCGCGCTGTCGATCAACCAGGTGAAGGTGAATTCGGCGGGCGCCACGCCGCAGGGCAACGTCTTCCTCTCGGCGACCGGCGACATCAACTCGGTCTCTGCCTACAACCCCGCCAATCCCGTCGTGACCGGCAAGAACATCGAGATCAACTCCACCTCCGGTGCGATCGGCGCGACGAGCGCCGTCGTCAACGGCGCGAGCACGCTGACCAACATCAATCCGCTGGTGATCCAGGCGACGGGAACGGTTCAGGCCGGCGGTGCCGTCGATGGCGGCGTGCTCGACAGCACTTCTGCCACCGGCACCTACATCATCCAATCCAAGGGCGATTTGCGCCTCGGCACGATCCAGTCGACCGGCGGCCCAGTTTTCCTGGAAGCGGCGGGCTCCGACGGCAACCAGGCCAGCATCCTGAACGGGCGGGCGGCGGTCGGTCTCACCCCGGCGCAGAGCCAGCACCTGCAGGACGTCTGGGCGAGCCTCGACTTGCTCAGCGGCAACGCGGCCACCAACGCCGTCAACAGCTACCAGTCGATGGTGACGTCGGCCTACAACGACTATTTCCAGCTCAAGAACATCGCGTTCCCCAACGGCAGCACCTACGCCCCGACCTCGGTGGGGCTGACCGTGCTGCGGGCGCAGGTCGCCGCCAAGCTCGGCATCGATCCTGCCAACGTCACGGCGACCCAGATGAAGACCGAGGCCACGACGCGGTTCCTGCGGGATCAGTTCCTGCTCGGCAAGATCACCACCGACGAGCTCAAGAGCTCGCTGACGACCTTGCTCGGAACCGCTCCGGCTGATCCGCTGGCGACGCTGTTCGGCAGCTCGCTGTCGACGACGCTGTTCACCAAGCTGTTCGACGGCGTTTCGACGGCCAACCAGCGCTTGCCGAGCAACACGGCGCTGCAGACGGCGCTGAACACCTATGACGCGAGCTACAGCTATGCGCTGGCGTCGACCGAGCGGGTCTACAGCATCATCACCGCGGGTTCGCAGTGGACGCAGAGCCAGCTCGCCTACACGGTGTCGTCGTCGGCCGTCGGCGCGGCGCCGCCGCCGATCGACGACAACGTCATCGCCAATGTCAGCGCGAACCAGATCATGCTCTACGCGCCGCGCGGCTCGGTCGGCAATTCGGCCGCGCCCCAGACCTTCACCTTCACCAGCGTCGACTCCTCGTCGCTGACGCCGGAGCAGAGGGCATTGCTGGCGACGGCCGGTCCCGGCCAGCTCACCGTCGGCGCGGTCACGGACCCGACGACCCATGTCACGACCTATACGGTCAGCCTGTCGCAGCAGAACCTGGTCGTCGTCGACAATCCGATCGCGATCTCGGCCAAGGCGCTGACCAACATCTATCTCGGCAGCAAGAACAGCCTCGCGCTCGGCGGCGTCACCGCGAATTACGGCCCGATCACGGCCGCGCAGGCCAACGGCATCCAGGTGACCGGTCGCGGCGACGTCAAGCTCGATGCCGTCACCAGCATCTCCGCCAATGTGGGCGGCGCCGTGATCTCGGGCGACATCGCCAACCTGACCCTGATCGCCGAGCGCGGCAATGTCGGGGCTCCCTCGGGAACCGCCGGAAGCAATCCCGCCAACAATTCCAACGCGCTTCAGATCGCCTTTGCCGATCCGAGCCACGACCAGCTCGACCAGGTCTCGTCGGCGCAGGGCATCTATGTGAAGCAGACCACCGGCGATCTCATCCTCGGCAACATCTCCGCCGGCAATGCGATCCAGCTGGCTGCGACCGGCAGCATCTATGCCGAGGCCGATTTCACGGACCGCAGCGCGATCCATATCCTCGGCACCGACCTCGATCTGCGCGCGGGCGCCAGCATCGGCTTCAATGGCGGCGCCTTCCAGCCGCTGCAGGTGAACATCTCCGGCGCGGTGACCGGCTCGGCGGTGGGCGACCTCAGCCTCCTCGCGGTCACCGGCGATCTCGCGGTCGGCAGCAGCGGCAGCTATGGCACGCTGACGGCCGGCGGTGCGATGACGCTGAACGTGGCGCGCGGCGCGCTCACCATCAACACCAGCATCAGCAGCGACGGCCTGATGCAGTTGCTCGCCAATCGCGGCATGATTTTCGCGGCCGGCACCAGCGCGGCGCCGGTGGTCGCGACCAGCAGCACCGCCGGGGTGACGCTGGTGGCCGCGACGCTGTCGATGGGCGCCTATTCCGCCATCAACGCGCCCGGATTGATCTCCGTGACGACCACGGGCGATGCGACGCTTGGCCAGTTGAATTCGTCGCTGTCCTACGCGGCCGCCTCGAACACCCCGTCGATCATCGTCACCGCCGGCGGCGTGGCCTCGCTCGGCGCGATCGTCGACAATGGCGACGGCCAGACCAAGTTCATCGCGTCGGGCGCGGGCGCCGAAGTGTCGCTGAGCGCATCGAACGGCATCGGCAGCGCGACGGGCCGGTTCACCGCCGACGCCACGCGGTGGTCGGCCAGTGCGAGCGCCGGAAGCATCTACCTGAAGGCGCTGACCGACGCCGAAGTGAGCCTGCTGTCCGCGGTGAAGGGCAGCGTGGACATCATCGGCACTGCTGGCCTGACGCTCGACCAGGTGCTGGCAGGCACCGCGACCGGCGCGAGCGGCAGCTTCAGCGCCGTCGCGAACAACGGCAGCATCGTGATCGGCACCGCCGACAGCAGCGGTTCGCAGACGGTCCACGCAACGCAGAACGTGACGTTCAAGTCACTCGCGACCACCGGAGCTGCCGGCGACGTCGGCAACATCAACGTCACCGCCGACAGCGGCTTCATCCTGGCGCAGACGGTGACGTCGGGCGGGGCGACCACGCTGGGCTCGGTCTCGGCCCATGGCTCGGCGAGCCTGCTGGCCGCCACGACCATCACCGGCAACACGCTCGCCGCCACGACCGGCTCCGGCCTGCTGACCGCGGGCGGCGGCCCGATCAACTGGAACACGCTCAACGTCGGAACCACGCTGGGCATGACGGCGGGGCAGGGCAGCATCATGGTCCAAACCGCCCAGAGCGGCGGCACGCAGACCATCCGCGCCCGCGACAACGTGACGTTCAACGCGCTGACGGCGACGGGCATCAATGGCGATGCCGGCAGCATCAACGTCACCGCCGACAGCGGCTTCATCCTGGCGCAGACGGTGACGTCGGGCGGGGCGACCACGCTGGGCTCGGTCTCGGCCAACGGCTCGGCGAAGCTGATCGCCGCGGGCACCAACACCGGTCGTAACCTCACGGCCTCGACCGGCAACGCGGTGCTCAGCGGAACGGTCGTTCATTGGGACAATCTCAACGTCGGCGGCACCCTCGACGTCACCGCGACGACGGGAGGGATCACCGTCGGCACCGCCATCAGCGGCGGCACGCAGACCCTGCACGCGGTGAACGACATCGTCTTCAGCCAGCTCACCACGACGGGCATCCCGGGCGATGCCGGCGACCTCGAGGTCAAATCCGACAGGGGCTCGCTCCGCGGTGGCTCGATCTCCGCGAACGGCGCCACGCGTTTCGACGTGGCCGGATCTGTTTCGTTCGACCGGATCAGCGGCGACGTCGTCAAGATGACCTCGTCGGGTGACCTGACGATCGCCTGGGTCAGCGTCGTGAGGGAGCTCGACCTCGCGGCCGATACGATCAACGTCAAGGGCGAGCAGATCCGCTCCAACCCGGCCGTTCCGTTGATCCTGAACATCACCGGCTATAACGGCGGCGTCGCCAAATATGCCAACATCTCGATCGATCCCGACAGCATCATCATCAACCAGTTCAAGGTGGTCGACGCGACCTTCTGGACGGATGCGCCGGCGGTTTCGATCCTGAACGGCTATGTGCCGGGCCAGCTCATGCTGACCACGGCGACCCAGCAGGTGCTGCTGAACAACCGCACGCCGGCGCCGTCCAATTGGCCGACGCTGCAGCTCTACCAGCCCGGCGGCGTGTTCACGATGAGCCAGGTCGGCAACGCCAATGTCAGCAATGCCTATGTGGTGTTCTATACCGGCGACATCTCGGCGACCGTCACCAATTACGGTCCGACCCATACCTGCTGCAACGATTTCACCGGCGCGAGCATGATGCGCAACATCTCGGTCGATGGCGAGGGCAAGGAGAACATCGAGAGCTGGCTCGCGAAGAAGGACAGCGGGACGTTCTACCTGCTCGGCCTCTCGGGCCAGGCGCGTCTCGACGCGCTGCTGACGCCGCGGCCGGTCGAGACGATCGGCTCCGGTCCCGCGGTCAACATCGAGGGCCTCAGCGACATGCGCAAGCTGCGGCAGAAGGGGCAGCGTGCGGGCCGCGCGGGCTGGAAGGACGCAAGCGCGCAGACGGCGAAGCCGGCCGTGAGCCGTCTCGCGGAGGCGTGGTAGAGAATGCGGGTTCTGAGGGCAGCTCTGGTGATCGGGCTTGCAGGGTCCTGCATTGCATCCGCGCGCGCCCAGTCGATCAATCCCGGCGTGATCCAGAACGACGTCGACCGCCAGCGCCGGCAACTCGAGCAGCAGAGCGCGCCGCCCAAGCTCACAGGGCCGGCGGTAATCGGTGGCGAGCGCGAGAAGTCCCAGCTCCTCAAGCCGGGCGGGCCGAAATTCCGCCTGCGCAAGGTCACGTTCGACGAATCCAAGTTCATCACGCCGGCAGAGCTCGACGAGATCGCGAAGAAATATGTCGGCAAGGACGTCGACATCGCCTCGCTGTTGCAGCTCGTGGCCGACATCAACGCCGTCTATGCCGCGCGCGGCATCGTCACGGGCATCGCGACGCTGCCCGAGCAGGACGCCAAGGGCGGCGTCGTCAGGATCAAGCTGACCGAAGGCCGGCTCCAGAAGACGACCGTCGAGGGCAACAAGCAGACCCGCACCGACTACATCCTTCAGCGTGTGAAGGAGCCCGAAGGCGAGGTGCTCGACGTTCCCAAGCTCAACCGCGACGTGATCTGGTTCAACCGGACCAATGACGTGCAGATCAAGGCATTGCTGCAGCCCGGCACGAGTTTTGGTCTCACCGACCTGCAGTTCGCCGTGATCGAGCCGCCGGTCGACACCTTGCAGCTCTTCACCGACAACCAGGGGGCCGACAACACGGGGCGCTGGGAGGGCGGAGCCTTCTACAAGCGCCACGGCCTGTTCGGCGTCGACGACCGCCTGACCTTCTACGGCGTCCGCTCCGACGGCAATCTCAACGGCAATGTCGCCTACAGCATCCCGGTCAATCCCTGGGGCGGCCGCGCCGGCGTCAGCTATACCGAAGGCAAGATCAAGATCGTCCAGGGACCGTTCGTCGCGCTCGACGTTACCGGTCGCTCGAGCCAGGCCGCGGTCAATTTCAGCCAACCGGTCTGGGTGACGCAGGACTGGCTGGTGCTGCTCAATGCCGCCTTGACCGAAGGCAAGACGGTCAGCCGCTTCGCAACTGTTGCCGTCACCGACGATCACTACGACAAGACCACCGCGGGAATATCGGTGACCAAGTCCGGCAACACCTATTCGATCACGGTGTCGCCGGCGGTGAACTACGTCGCGTGGCATGATTACGTGCTCGGCAACAACCGCGCGTTCAACACCTTTACCGGCTCGCTGATCGCAACCAGCGCCGCGGGACCTCAGAACTTCAGTGCCAATGTGCTGGCGAGCTGGCAGTACGCGCAGGAGAAGCTGCTGCCGGGCGACCAGATCTTCTCGATCGGCGGCCCCACCACCGTGCGCGGCTACCCCTCCAACGCGGCGTCCGGCGACAGCGGCTATTACTTCAACGCCGAGCTGCACTACAACTGGTCGCAATGGCTGAGGGGTTTCGACACCTACATCTTCACCGACTGGGGCGCGGTGTATTCGACCTTCCCGGGCGTCACCGAGATGGCCTCTGTCGGCGTCGGCTTCTCCTGGACCTACGCGCAATTCATGACGTTCGAGGCGAACTACGCCACGCCGCTGAAGATGGCGGTGTCCACCCAGCACCATTACGAGGCCTATGGCCGCGTCGTCTTCCGGCCGCTGTTGATGTTCCAGAAGCAGGACAGCGTGGCGCCAGCCGCTGCAGCCGCGCGAAAGTCATAGCCGTTCCGCCTGCCGGGCCGGACCGCAAATGACCCCGCCGGGAGAGATTTGACGGTTGCTTAAACCGGCGGCTTGCGGTTGCATATGACATTGCAATCTACTCGGGACGGAGCCAGCCCATTTTTCGGGGCTGCGCCAGGGAGAGCATGTCATCCCGCGGCGCCAATTCGTTCCATAACTGGTTGGCGGGGAAAAATGGCCGCAGCAGATCCGAATGCCGAGCAGGCCCCGGTGAGTCTCGAGCGCTATCGCTTGCGCCTCGGCTTCTGGCAGGCGATCTGGGGCACGCTGATCAGCGGCGGTGTCGCCGTTGCCATTCCAGCCGCGGTCGATGCCTACAAGGCGCGGCTCGATCTCAGGAAGGCGGAGCAGGAGGTCGCCCTCAAGCAGAAGGAGATCGAGAGCAAGGCCCAGGATCTGCACCAGACCTACATCTCGAAATTCATCGACACGGCCCTCAACCAGGACATCGAGTTGCGCCTGCGCTTCTCCGAATACTTCTCGTATGTCTCGGACAAGGACAGCAGGGAGCAATGGAGGCTCTATCACGACGGCTTGGAGAAGCGGCGCGACGCGATCAGACAGAGCATCAACGACAAGGAGATGGATGCTGCGCATCTGGGCGCGCATGCTCGACCGAGCGAAGCCGACCAGATCAAACTTGCGGCCCTGCGCAGGGAGCTCGATTGGAACTATGCGGAGGTCGGATACGCGAGACAGGACAGCAATATCACCGTGCCGAGCCAACCGACTGTTGCCCCGAGGTTCGATCGGAAAGCGATCCAGTCGGAGGCCGAGCAACTCTTTGACCAAGCCACCCTCGATCCCCAACGCCTGTCCGATCTGGACAAGTTCGTTGGGCGCATCCAGGCCAACAAGGAGCGATATCAGTCCATCGAAGCCAGGATGAGTGTGCCCTGGTACGTCGTGGGCTTGATTCACGCGGATACCAATTTCGATTTTTCGCGTCACCTGAACGGCGATCCGCTGTCGGCCAAGACCGTGAACGTCCCGAAGGGACGACCCTCAGGCGATCCGCCGTTCTCTTGGGAGGATAGCACGATCGACTATCTCACCCTCCTTGGTTGGCAAGGTCTCGATTGGTCCGGCATCGGAACGGTCTTGTACCGGCTGGAAAGCTTCAACGGGCTCGGCTATCGAAACCACAATGCCAGGTCGCCGTATGTCTGGGGCTGCACCAATTTGTACGTGTCCGGAAAGTTCGGACGTGACGCCACCTTTGATCCCAATTTGAAGGACATGCGATGCGGGGTGGGCGCGGCTCTTAAAATGCTCATGCAGCGCAAGATTGTCGAGCTGCCGTAGCGGAAATCCCGTTCGTCTCAGCGCCGCAAGGTAAACTCGTCGGCGCCCAGCCGGTGCTCCCATTTCGCCTGCTCGAGCTCGGGTTGGTCGCATTCGACCTCGGGATAGCCGATGCAGAGATAGGCGATGAATTTCCAGGTATCCGGCACGTCGAGAATGGCATGGATGCGATCCGGGTTGAGGATCGACACCCAGCCGAGGCCGATGCCTTCCGCGCGCGCGGCGAGCCACATCGCGGTGATCGCGGCGACGACGGAATATTCCGTGGTCTCCGGCATGGTGGCGCGGCCGAGGCCATGACCGGTGTCGCTGGCCTTGTCGGCGAACACGGCGAGATGGCCGGGCGCCTGTTCGAGGCCCGACAGTTTCAGCGTGGCATAACGCGCGGCACGCTCGCCGGAATAGCAGCTGAGCGCATCGGCATTGCATGCCCTGAAGTCTTCGATCACGGCCCGGCGCCGCGCGGCGTCATCGACGATGACGAAGCGCCAGGGCTGGCTGAGGCCGACCGAGGGTGACAGGCAGGCGGTCTCGATCAGCCCTGCGATGGCGCCCTCCGGCAGCGGATCGCTGCGAAAGCGGCGGACGTCGCGGCGCCACACGAACAGCTCGTGCAGTTGCCGACGGAAGCTGTCGTCGAACTCGACCATGGGGTCAACGTCCGATCTGAAAGGCTGCGGCGACCAGCAGGATCAAGATTTCGCCGATCTGCTCGAACGCTCCGAGAATGTCGCCGGTCTGCCCGCCGATCTGGCGGATGGCCAGCCGCGCCAACGTCCATCCGGCGAGCGACAGCAGGACCAGGCCGACCAGCGCCTTGCCTGGCCCCAACGCCAGGACGAGCGCGAGCGTTCCAACCGCGAAGGCGATGGCGACACTGCGGCCCGGCGGCACGCCGGTGCTCGCTGACAGTCCGTCCGGCCGCGCGGGCGGCACCAGCGACATGAAGGCCGGCACGCCCGCGCGCGCCGCCGCATGCGCGGCGCACAGCGCCAGCGCGGCGGCGATGGGATCGGCGATCGTCGCGAGCGCGCTCCAGCGTAGGCCGAACGACAGGATCAGCGCGCAGGCTCCGTACGTTCCGATCCGGCTGTCACGCATGATCTCCAGCTTGCGCTCGCGCGTGCGTCCGCCGCCAAGTCCGTCGGCGGTATCTGCGAGACCGTCCTCGTGCAGCGCGCCGGTGATGAGGGCGGTGGTCGCCAGGGCGAGCAGGGCAGCAAGGTTCGGTGTCAACCCGCAACGGAAGGCGACCTTGTAGGCGAAGGCGCCGGCAAGGCCGACCAGCAGTCCCGCGAAGGGAAGCGCCCAGGTCGCCCGCGCGATGGCGCCGTCAGCCGCCGGCTTCGACGATGCCACCGGGAGGATCGTGACGAACGACGCCGCCATCCTGAGATCGGCGACAATGTCTTTGAGGAGTTCGGCGCGCGGCATCATTTCAGTTTCATCGGCAGGCCGGCGACGACGAACTCGACCTCGTCAGCGATCGCAGCGATCATCTGGTTCATGATCCCGGCGGCATCGCGAAAACTGCGCGCCAGCGCATTGTCGGGGACAATGCCGAGGCCGACTTCATTGGTGACGAGCACGACGGGGCTTTTCAAGCGGGGGAGGACGGCTGCGAGTTCGGTCACTTCGTGCTCCCAGTCGCGCGTCGCATGCATCAGATTGGAGAGCCACAGCGTCAGGCAGTCCACCAGTCGTGCGCCGCCGCCGTCCGTCTCGGCCAGTGCGGATACGAGATCGAGCGGCACCTCGCGTTCGAGCCAGTCGGTTCCGCGCCGCGAGCGATGCTTCGCGATGCGCGCCTCCATCTCGGTATCGAGCGCTTCGGCCGTCGCGACATAGACCGGCTGGCCGGCAAAGGTGCGCGTGCGCATTTCCGCGCGCTTGCTCTTGCCCGATCGGGCTCCGCCCGTGATCAAGATGACGGCCATGAAACTCTCCTCGAGGGCCTGACTAACCATCAATCGCCGCCAAAGACAAAGCCGAAATCAGATGCGGAGGGGGTTGCGCTTGGCCCTCGCTTTGCGCAACAGGGGCGGGACAGGAGGCGAGATTGGGCTTTGCGGGCGCGATGGTGGTGGCGATGGCGGTGGATGCCCTCCTGGGCTGGCCGTCATGGCTGTTCGCGTGGATCGGTCATCCCGTGACCTGGCTGGGTCGGCTGATCGGCGCCATCGATCGCAGCTGGAATCGCGCCTCCGATCCGCCGGCGCTCCGCCGCGCGGCCGGTATCGCCGGAGCGCTCTTGGTGATCGCAGCCGCCGTTGCGATCGGTTGGATGATTCAGGTCTTGCTGCCCGCGGGTTGGATCCAGATCGTGCTGGTCGGTGTCCTGGCCTGGCCCCTGGCCGCGCTGCGCTCGTTGCACGATCACGTCGCGGCGGTTGCGGCTCCGTTGCTGGCCGGGGACATTGCGTCCGCGCGCGAGGCGGTTTCGCGTATCGTCGGTCGCGATCCCGCGGCGCTCGATGAGGCCGGGATCGCGCGTGCGGCGATCGAGAGCCTTGCAGAGAACGCGTCCGACGGCATCGTGGCGCCGGTGTTCTGGGGCGCGCTGTTCGGATTGCCCGGCATTTTGGGCTACAAGGCGATCAACACGCTGGACTCCATGATCGGCCATCGCAGCGAGCGCCACGAAGCCTTCGGTTGGGCCGCCGCGCGCATCGACGATGTCGTCAACTTCATCCCGGCGCGCCTGACCGGATTCCTGTTCGTGCTGCTGGCGCCGCGACGATCCGAAGCGCTGGCGTGCATGACGCGGGATGCGCGCCGTCACCGCTCGCCCAATGCGGGCTGGCCGGAAGCGGCCATGGCCGGCGCACTCGGTGTACGGCTCAGCGGCCCCCGCATCTATCACGGCAGCATCACGAACGAGCCCTGGCTCAATGAAGGCGCGCGCGATCCGCTGGCCGCGGATATCGGCGAGGGACTAACGGTTTATCGCCGCGCCATGTTGCTGCTAGCCGGTGTGCTTGCGATCCTGGCCTTCGCGTGAAAGAACGGGGCATGCGCGAGCACGGTGGAAATCTCGATCTGGCCCAGCAGCGTTTTGGCGGACGCGCTGAGGACTGGATCGACCTGTCGACCGGGATCAACCGGCTGCCTTATCCCGTGGGCGAGGTGACGGCGCGCGCGTGGACGGCGCTGCCATCGCGAGCCGAAACCGACGCTCTGCATCAGGCTGCGCGGCACGCCTACCGCACGCGCGCGCCGATCGTCGCACTGGGCGGCGCGCAGGCCGCCATTCAATTGCTGCCGCAACTCGGGCCGCCCGGCCGCGCGGGCATCTTGGCTCCGACCTATAATGAGTATGCGGGCGTGCTGTCGGCCGCGGGCTGGGACGTGCAGGAGGTCGGCGAGCTCGGCGCGCTTGAAGACGCAGACCTCGCCATCGTCGTCAATCCCAACAATCCCGACGGCCGGAATCATGCGCCAAAGGATCTGCTCGCGCTTCTGCCGGGCGTCGGCCGTCTCGTGATCGACGAGAGCTTTGCCGATGCTGTTCCGGCATTGTCGCTCGCGAGCGAAGCGGATCGGCCTGGACTGCTGGTCCTGCGCTCCTTCGGAAAGTTTTATGGTCTTGCCGGCCTGCGGCTGGGTTTCGCACTTGGTAGTGCGGCTGATGTGGCCAAGCTCGCGGCGGCTTCGGGGCCATGGCCGGTCTCGGGTGCAGCGATCGCCATCGGTTGTCGCGCGCTGCACGACGATGCCTGGGCCGAGGCCACGACCGCGCGGCTTGCGCGCGATTGCGTTCGTCTCGACGAGATGGCGCGTGCGCAGGGATGGCGGCTCGTCGGCGGCGCGTCGCTGTTTCGTCTCTACGAAACGCCGGATGCGCTTGCCGCGCAGGAGCAGCTGGCACATCGCCATATCTGGTCGCGCGTGTTCACGCACAATCCGACATGGCTGAGGCTCGGCCTTCCCGGCAGCGAAAGCGAATGGTCGCGGCTCGGAGAGGCGCTAGCGTGCTAGCGCGAGCAGGCCTTCGACGTCGAGATGCTTTTCGATGTGATCGGCCAACGCCTCGAGCGCGCTCTCGACTCGGGCCGCATACGGCTCGTTACCGGCGGGAATGTCGAGCTTTGCCAGGTACGCCTTGCGGAAATCATCCGAGGTGAACAGGCCGTGCAGATAGCTGCCCTGCACGCGGCCGTCGCGCGAGATCGCGCCTTCCGGCTCGTCGTTCAGCTTCGCGAAGGGACGTGCGCGATCCGGTCCGTCGGTGCGGCCGATGTGGATTTCATAAGCTTCGATCGGCTGCTCCGTGGCGGCATGCACCGCCGCGACACGCGTCAGCGTCTTCTGCGGGCTCATCACCGTCTCCACATCCAGCAGCCCGAGCCCCGGCGTGTCGCCCGCGGGCCCTTCGATGCCGTCGGGATCGGCGACGCGGCGCCCGAGCATCTGGTAGCCGCCGCAGAGGCCGAGCACGTGGCCGCCCCGGCGATGATGCGCGAGCAGGTCGATGTCCCAGCCCTGCGCGCGCAGGAAGGCGAGATCGCCGCGAGTGGATTTTGAGCCGGGGATGATGACGAGCCTGACGTCGCCGGGGATTGCTTCGCCGGGGCGCACCATCACGAGATCGACTGAAGGCTCGAGCTTGAGCGGATCGAGATCGTCGAAATTGGCGATCCGCGACAGCGCGAGGCACGCGATCTTGCACTGGCCCGGCTTGCGCGCGTCGCTCAGCCCCAGCGCGTCCTCGGCCGGCAGCTCGCCGGCGCGGGCAAACCAGGGCAGCACGCCGAAACCGCGCCAGGCGGTTTTTTCTTCGATCAGCCGGTAGCCGTCGTCGAACAGCGTGGGATCGCCGCGGAACTTGTTGATGACAAAACCTTGGATCATCGCGGCATCGTCAGGATCGATCACCGTCTTGATGCCGACGAGCTGGGCGATGACGCCGCCGCGATCGATGTCGCCAATCAGTACGACGGGCACGTCGGCCTTGCGCGCAAAGCCCATATTGGCGATGTCGGCCTTGCGCAGATTCACTTCGGCCGGGCTGCCGGCGCCTTCGACCAGCACCAGATCGGCGCGCGCCTTCAGCCGCTCGAAGCTCTCCAGCACCGCGCCCATTAGCGAGGGCTTCATGGCCGCATAGTCGCGCGCGCGCGCCGTCGCGATGCGCTTGCCATGCACGATGACCTGCGCGCCGACATCGGTCTCGGGCTTGAGCAGCACCGGATTCATGTCGGTGTGCGGTTCGACGCCGGCGGCGAGCGCCTGCAACGCCTGCGCGCGGCCGATCTCGCCGCCATCGACGGTGACGGCCGCGTTGTTCGACATGTTCTGCGGCTTGAAGGGGAGCACACGCAAGCCCCGCCGCGTGAAGGCGCGCGCGAGACCGGCGACGATGAGCGACTTGCCCACGTCCGAGCCGGCCCCCTGAATCATCAGCGCCCGTGCCATCGACTTCAGAACTCGACGCCGGCCTGCGCCTTGATGCCGGAGCGGAAGGGGTGCTTGACCAGCGTCATCTCGGTGACGAGATCGGCGATCTCGATCAGCTCGTCCTTGGCGTTGCGCCCGGTGAGCACGACGTGAGTCATCGGCGGCTTCGAGGTCGTCAGGAACTCCACCACCTCGGCGATGTCGAGATAGTCGTAGCGCAGCGCGATGTTGATCTCGTCGAGCACGACCATGCGCAGGCTCTCGTCAAGGATCAGCTCCTTGGCCTTCTCCCAGCCGGCGCGCGCGGCGGCGATGTCGCGGGCGCGGTCCTGTGTCTCCCAGGTGAAGCCTTCGCCCATCGCGTGGAACTGACAGAGCTCGCCGAAATGGCCGGTGAGCAGGCGCCGCTCGCCGGTGTCCCAGGCACCCTTGATGAACTGCACGACGGCGCAGGGGAAGCCGTGAGCGACGCAGCGCACGATCATGCCGAAAGCCGAGGAGGACTTGCCCTTGCCGGCGCCGGTGTGCACGATGATGAGGCCCTTTTCGCCGCTCTTGGTCGCCATGATCTTGCCGCGGGCGGCCTTCTTCTTCGCCATTTTCTGGGCGTGCCTGATGTCGGTGTCCTCGGTTGTTTGGGTATCCGGTTCAGGCGTCATGGGTCCCGGTCCTTCGGCTTGACAAGAGGCGGCCACCGGCAAATGGTGGCCCGGCGTTGGTTCCTGTCCTATGACAGGCGAAGAGGGAATGCGATAGGGTCCGAATCGGCAAGATTAGGGTCCAAAATGCAGCCGCCCCCGCGACCGTGACCGGAGAGATGCCCGAAGCCACTGATTCCCACGGGAATCGGGAAGGCGGGGATCGAAGGGCAAAACCCTGCTCCGCAAGCCGGGAGACCTGCCAGCGCGACGAGTTTTGGACCGGCGGACGGGGTGTTCCGCGACGGGGAAACGGGCCTTCTGAAGAATGGTCCGTGTGCCTCATCGCCTCCCGCTGATATCTGGAAGAGGCGATGACCGTCACACTTCATGTCTGCATCACCTGCCGTGCCGGCGAGACGCTCGGCGAGGGCGAGACGACGCCCGGCAAGCGCCTGCATGGTGCGATCCTCGAGGCTGGCGTGCCTGACGGCGTCAATGTGGTTCCCGTCGAATGCCTCTCTGCATGCAGCCAGGGCTGCTCGGTCGCGCTCAGCGCGCCCGGCCGCTGGTCCTATGTCTATGGCCGCCTGTCGGATGCGAATGCGCAGGACGTGGTCGCGGGCGCGGCGGCCTACGCGGCCGCGCCCGATGGCCTCGTGCCCTGGCGCAGCCGGCCCGAAATCTTCCGCAAGCAGTCGCTTGCCCGCATTCCCCCTGTTGCCGTCGTGCCGGAGGCCGCCGAATGAGCTCGCTCGCAAAAGTCCCTGTGACGGTGGTCACCGGTTTCCTCGGCTCCGGCAAGACGACGCTGATCCAGCATCTGCTCGCGAATCCCAATGGCAAGAAGCTCGCGGTGCTCGTCAACGAGTTCGGCAGCGAGGGCGTCGACGGCGAGATCCTGAAGTCCTGCGCCGACGCCAATTGCCCCGAAGAGAACATCGTCGAGCTCGCCAATGGCTGCATCTGCTGCACCGTCGCCGATGATTTCATTCCGACCATGGAGCAGCTCTTGGCGCGCCCCGTGCGGCCCGATCACATCCTGATCGAGACCTCGGGCCTGGCGTTGCCGAAGCCACTCTTGAAGGCGTTCGACTGGCCCGAGATCCGCTCGCGCATCACGGTCGACGGCGTGATCGCGCTGGCCGATGCCGAGGCCGTCGCGGCCGGCCGCTTCGCGCCCGATCCTGATGCGGTCGAAGCGCAGCGCGCGGCGGACGAAAATCTCGACCACGAGACGCCGTTGTCGGAAGTGTTCGAGGACCAGATCGCCTGCGCCGACATCGTGCTGCTGACCAAGGCCGACCTTGCGGGCGCCGCCGGGATCGAAGCCGCCAGGGCTGTGATCACCGCCGAGATGCCGCGCCGCGTGCCGATGCTGCCCGTCACTGACGGCGCGATCGACGCCCGCTTGATCCTCGGCCTCGGCGCTGCCGCCGAGAACGATCTCGCCGCACGTCCCTCGCATCACGACGGCGAGGAGGAGCACGAGCACGATGATTTTGCCTCCGTCGTGATCGATCTCCCTGAGGTCGCCGACATCGACGCGCTGGTCGCCTCGGTGCAGAAGCTGGCGCGCGAGCAGAATGTGCTGCGCGCCAAGGGCTATATCGCGGTGGCGGGCAAGCCGATGCGCCTGTTGCTGCAGGCGGTCGGCGAGCGCGTGCGCCACCAGTTCGACAAGCCCTGGGGCGCAGATCTCCGGCAATCAAAGCTCGTCGTGATCGGCGAGCATGGCGATATCGACGAGGCCGCGATCAGGTTGGGATTAGGTATCTGATGCACGTCGTCTTCCGCGAGAGCCGCGGTCTCGAGGAGACCGCGACGCCAAGAGACATCGGCCAGGACCCGGCCGATCTCGTGGTGCTCTCGTATTCGGATTCCGACCTTGCTGCCTTCGCAGCCGGCTGGCGCCGTGGCCGGGGCAGCCTGCCGTCGCTGCGGCTCGCCAACCTCGCCGAGCTGCGTCATCCGCTGTCGGTCGACACCTATGTCGAGCGCACCTTGTCGCAGGCGCGCGGCATTCTGGTGCGGCTGATCGGCGGCGAATCCTATTGGCCATACGGCCTCGCCGCCCTTCAGCAACTGGCGAAGGATCGCGGCATCGTGCTCGCCGTGCTGCCGGCCGATGGCCGCGACGACGTCAGGCTTGATGCCTATTCGACCTTGCCGGTCTCGACGCTGCGCCGCCTCAAGGTGCTCTGCGATACCGGCGGCCCGGTCGCGGCGCAGGCGGCGATCGCGCAACTGGCACTGGCCTCGGGACTTTATGCCGGGCCTGTTGTCGGCGACATGACCGTGCCCGAGATGGGATTCTACGATCCCGCGCGCGGTGTCATTGCTGCGCCGGCGGGCGGCGAGGGGAAGCCCCTCGCGCTGGTGACCTTCTATCGCTCCTATCTCACGGCCGCCGACACCGGCCCGGTCGATGCGCTGATCGCGGCGCTGCGCGAGAATGGTTTTGACGCGTTCGGCGCGTTCGTCACCTCGCTGAAGGCTCCGGGTGTCGCGGACTGGTTGCGCGCGTATCTTGCGACGAAGCCTCCGGCGGCGATCGTCAACGCAACGGCGTTCTCCGCCATCGGCGACGACGGCACGACGCCGTTCGACGCCGCATCGTGCCCCGTGTTCCAGGTCGCGCTGTCCACGGCGCGACGCGAGGACTGGGCGACCTCGTTGCGCGGCCTGTCGCCCGGCGATCTCGCGATGCATGTGGTGCTGCCCGAGGTCGACGGCCGGCTGTTCGCGGGCGTGGTGAGCTTCAAATCCGCCGCCGACCGTGATCCGGATTTGCAGTTCTCGCATCTGGCGCACAGGCCCGATGACGAGCGCGTGAAAGCCGTCGCCACGCGCGTTGCGGCGTGGCGGCGCCTCGCGGAAAGGACAACCGCCGAGAAGCGGCTGGCGATCGTGCTCTCGAACTATCCGGGGCGGCCGCATCAGATCGCGCACGCGGTCGGACTCGATGCGCTGGCTTCGGTCGAGGCCCTGATGTCCGATCTCGCCGAGGCTGGCTTTGATGTCGCGCCGGTTCGAGCTCTCGGTGAGACGCTGCTGACGCGAAATTTGACGTGGAGCGTTGCCGACTACCGCACGGCGCTCTCGGGCCTGCCGCAATCCTTGCAGGACGATCTCGCGCAGGCCTGGGGCGCGCCGGAGAACGATCCAGGCTGTCGCGATGGCGCATTCCATTTCGCCGCAATCCCACGCGGTCGGTCGGTCATCGCGGTCCAGCCGGAGCGTGGCGATGCCGCCGCGCGTGATACCGACTATCACGATCTCGCCCGCACGCCGCGCCATGCCTATGTCGCGTTCTATCTCTGGCTTCGGCAGCAGGGCTGTGATGCCGTCGTGCATATGGGCGCGCATGGCACGCTGGAATGGCTGCCTGGAAAATCCGTCGCGCTGTCGTCTGCGTGCTGGCCTGAGGCGCTGATCGGCGATCTCCCGATCATCTACCCCTTCATCGTCAACGATCCCGGCGAGGCTGCACAGGCCAAGCGGCGCATCGGTGCCGTCACCATCGGCCATCTCCCGCCGCCGCTGGAAACATCGGCCGTGCCGGAAGGTTTGCGCCGGCTCGAACGTCTTCTCGACGAATATTCGACCGCCGACGGTCTCGACCCCGCGCGCCGCCAGCGGCTGATCGCGGCGATCCGCGACGAGGCGCGTGCGGCGGGCCTCGAAGACGATCTCGGCCTCGATGCCTCGGCCGCGCCGGCCGAAGCCATTCCGCGGATCGATCGCTTCGTCTGCGATCTCAAGGAAAGTCAGTTCGGCGACGGTCTGCACGTGTTCGGCCGCGGCGCCTGTGGCGAGGCGGAGCGCGATGCGCTACGTGCCGCCCTTGCAGGGCAGCGTGTCGCGCCGGGGCCGTCGGGCTCGCCCTATCGCGGCCGCGCCGACGTGCTGCCGACCGGGCGCAATCTCTTTGCGGTCGACCCGCGCGCCGTGCCGACGCCGTCGGCGCATGCGCAGGGGATCAAACTCGCCGAGGAGCTGCTGCGGCGCCATTTGCAGGATCACGGCGACTGGCCGAAAGGCCTCGTCGTCGATCTCTGGGGCTCGGCGACGATGCGCACTGCGGGCGAGGAGTTTGCCATGGCGCTGCATCTGGCCGGGCTCGCGCCGCGCTGGGATCACGCCTCCGGCCGCGTCACCGGCTACGACATCATCGCGCCGGCCGAGCTCGGCCGCCCGCGCATCGATGTCACGTTGCGCGTCTCGGGCCTGTTCCGCGACGTCTTCTCCGGTCTCGCGCAATTGTTCGAGGCCGCTTCCGAAACGCTTGCAGGCCGCGACGATGAGGGCGAGGAAAATCCGTATCGCCATCGCACCTCGCGCGTGTTCGCGCCGCGGCCCGGACAATATGGCGTCGGCCTCTCGGCGGTCCCCGATGCCTTCACGCCGGAGACGCGGGATGCCGCGGGCGAAGCCTGGCTGTCGGCCTCGTCATGGGCGTTCTCGGCGGATGGCGAGATGCAGCATGACCGCGCCGGCATCGAGCAGCGCCTCGCGGCCGCCGACGCCTTTGTCCATGTTCAGGATCTGCCGGAAACCGACCTGCTGCTTGCCGCCGATTACGCCGCGCATGAAGCCGGGGTTGCGGCGGCAGCCGTGCATCTCGGCGCGGCAGCGCCATCGCTCTATCACCTCGACACGACGCGTCCCGAACAGCCGCACGCGCGCACGCTGACGGAAGAGATATCGCGCGTCGTCCGGGCGCGCGCCGCCAATCCGGCCTGGATCGCCGGCATGATGCGTCACGGCTTTCGCGGGGCCGCGGAGATCACCGCAACGCTGGAGCATATGGCCGCCTTCGCGCATCTTGCCGGCGCCGTGCCGCCGCATCTGTTCGATCTCTATTACGACGCGACGCTTGGCCATGACGACGTCCGTGCCTTCATGGCGCGCGAGAATCCTGCGGCGCTTGCCGCGATGGAAACCTGTTTTGCGCGCCTGCACGATGCGGCGCTGTGGCAAACGCGCCGCAACTCGATCGCGGCGGCGCTGCGGGAGGCATCATGAGCGCGTCTGCGGTCAAGGGCTGGTGTCCCGGCGCGCTGCGCCCGATGCTGTCGGGCGACGGGCTCGTGGTGCGGGTGCGGCCGTTCGGTGGGCGGCTTGAAGCGCCACAGATCATCGGGCTTGCCGAACTCGCCGGGCAACACGGCAACGGCCTGATCGATGTGACGAGCCGCGCCAATCTCCAGATCCGCGGCGTCAGCGAGCAAAGCCACCGGCCGCTGCTCGACGGCCTTTCGCAACTCGCGCTGCTCGACCCCGACGCCGAGATCGAAGCCCGACGCAATATTCTGGTGACTCCGTTCTGGAGCGGCGGTGACGAAACCCAGTCGCTCGCCGCTGGGCTGGAGGAGGCGCTGGCCGATCGCGGCCTCGCGCTTCCCACCAAGTTCGGCTTCGCCATCGATGACGGACGGTCGCGGGTGCTCGCCGGCGATTCCGCCGACATCCGCATCGAGCGCGATCGCGCGGGCCGCCTTCTGGTGCGGGCCGACGGCGCGCGGCTCGGCCGCTCCGTCGCGCGCGGCGAGGCCGTGAGCACGGCGCTGGCGCTCGCAAGCTGGTTCCTGGTCTCCGGCGGCGCGAAGGACGGGCGCGGCCGGATGGCAGCCCACATCGCCTCCGGCGCGGCGTTGCCGCCATCGCTGCGCGGCGAGACGGAGCCTGCGCCCGTGATGGCGGCGTCGCGGCCCGGGCACTATCCGCAAGGCGCGATGGTCGGCGTCGCGTTCGGGCAGCTGCTGCACACGACGCTGCATCAGTTCGCCGGTTGTGGCCATGCGCTACGCATGACGCCCTGGCGAATGGTGCTCAGCGAAGGCAAGCGCGAGATGCCGAGCGCGCCGGGCCTCATCACCGAGCCCTTTGATCCCGCGCTGCGCGTCATCGCCTGCAGCGGTGCGCCGCGCTGCCGCGAAGCCCATGCCGATACCCGCGCGCTGGCCGCGGCGCTCGCGCCGCGCATCGCCGCCGACGCGCGGCTGCACGTCTCCGGCTGCGGCAAGGGCTGCGCCCATTCCGGCACGGCCGCCGTCACGCTGGTTGCGACGCGCGCCGGCTTCGATCTCGTCCGCAACGGTTCGATCCGCGATGAGCCGGTCCTGCGCGGGTTGAACGGCGCCGACATCGTCAGCGATCCCTCGATCCTCGTCGGAGGGAACTGATGCCGCACATTTACGAGACCGATGGCGCGGCGATCTACCGGCAGTCCTTCGCCACCATTCGGACTGAGGCCGATCTTGCCCGCTTCACGCCGGCCGAGGAGCAGGTCGTGGTGCGGATGATCCACGCCGCCGGCATGGTCGGCCTGGAGGCCCATATCCGCTTCACGCCGGGCATGGCGACGATCGCTCGCGCCGCTTTGCAAAGAGGCGCGCCGATTCTGTGCGACGCACGCATGGTTTCGGAAGGGATCACGCGTGCAAGGCTTCCCGCGGCCAATGCCGTCATCTGCACGCTCGGCGATGAGACCGTGCCCGCGCTCGCGCAATCCATGCGCAATACCCGCTCGGCCGCGGCACTCGAACTGTGGCGGCCGCATCTGGACGGCGCGATCGTCGCGATCGGCAATGCGCCGACGGCGCTGTTTCATCTGCTCAACATGCTGGAGGATACAGACTGCCCGCGGCCGGCGGCGATCATCGGCTGTCCGGTCGGCTTCGTCGGTGCAGCCGAGTCCAAGGCGGCGTTGATGGCCGCTCCGCCGGCGCCGGCGCTGACCGTCGAAGGCCGCCTCGGCGGCTCGGCGATCACGGTCGCGGCCGTCAACGCGCTGGCGAGCCGGAGCGAATAGCGATGGGACGCATCATCTGCTGCGGTCTCGGCCCCGGTGATCCCGATCTGATGAGCGTGCGCTCAGACCGCACGGTGCGGGCTGCGAAGCACGTCGCATACTTTCGCAAGAAGGGCAGGCCGGGCCAGGCGCGGCGCATCGTCGAGGGCATGCTCGCGACTGACGTCACCGAATACCCCATGGAATACCCTGTCACGACGGAGATCGCCTTCGACAGTGCGGAATACGTCCAGCTGCTCGCCGGTTTCTACGACGAATGGGCGGAGCGTCTGGCGCGGCTTTCGCGTGCGGTCGACGTCGTTGTGCTCTGCGAGGGCGATCCTTACTTCTACGGCTCCTTCATGCATCTGCACACGCGCCTGCAAGGGCGTGTCGAGATCGAGGTGATCGCCGGCATTCCCGGCATGGTCGGCTGCTGGAACGGCGTCGGCCAGCCGATCGCGCTTGGCGATGATGTGACGACCGTGCTGATGGGCACGCTTCCCGAAGGTGAGCTCGAGCGCCGCATGCGGGATTCCGATGCGCTCGTCGTGATGAAGACCGGCCGTAATCTTGCGAAAGTGCGCCGCGCGCTCGCATCTGCCGGCCGGCTGGACGACGCCTGGCTGGTCGAGCGCGGCACCATGCCGGGCGAGCGTGTGGCGCGGCTCGCGGAGATCGATGCCGCCGACTGTCCCTATTTTGCGATCGTGCTGGTGCACGGCAAGGGCCGGCATCTGGAAGCCGCCGAATGACGGGCACGCTGACCATCGCGGGCCTCGGGCCGGGCAGCGATGCCCTGGTGACGCCCGAGGTCACGGCCGCGCTTGCCACCGCGACCGACATTCTCGGCTACGCGCCCTATGTCGCGCGCGTGCCGCCGCGTGCTGGGCTGAAGCTGCATCCCTCCGACAATCGCGAGGAGCTGCAGCGCGCCGGCGAGGCTTTGCGGCTCGCCGCAGAAGGCCGGCAGGTCGTCGTCGTGTCATCCGGCGATCCCGGCGTGTTCGCGATGGCCTCGGCCGTGTTCGAGGCGCTGGAGCAGGCGCCGCAATATCAGGCGCTGCCGATCCGCGTGCTGCCCGGGATCACCGCCATGCTGGCGGCGGCTGCGCGTGCCGGCGCGCCGCTCGGCCATGATTTCTGCGCGATCAACCTCTCGGATAATCTCAAGCCCTGGACGATCATCGAGAGGCGTCTGCGCCTCGCAGCGGAAGCCGATTTTTCGATTGCGATGTACAATCCGCGATCGGCGAGCCGGCCCGAGGGCTTTGGCCGCGCGCTCGCGGTGCTGAAGGACGCCGGCTGCGGCGAGCGCTTCGTCATCTTTGCGCGCGCGGTCAGCGCGGCCGACGAGAAGATCGTGACCGTGACGCTGAACGAAGCGGCGCCGGAGATGGCCGACATGCGCACGCTGGTGATCGTCGGCAATTCGCAGACGCGCCGTGTCGGCCGCTGGGTCTATGCACCGAGGCGGGTCGAATGACCGAGCCACTCCATCACCTCAGCGACGCTCTCGACCCGTCGGCGCTCGGGCAGCGTCGGCCGCGAGATCATGACCACGGGAAGGCCGAGCATGCGGGCCGCGTCGACCTTGGCACGCGCGCCGTCGCCGCCGGAATTGCGGGCGACGATCCACGCGATCTCGCGGGCGCGCAGCATCTCGAGCTCGCTGTGAAGCGTGAACGGCCCGCGCGACACGATCACGTCAGCGGCGAAGGGCAGGGCCGCCTCCTGCGGATCGACGAAGCGCAGCGTGTAGGCATGCTGCGGCTTCATCGCGAACGGCGTGATATGCTGGCGGCCGATGGCGAGGAACACGTTCGCGGGCGCCTCCGGCAGCGCGGCGGCGGCGGCACTGATATCTGCAACCTCGATCCAATTGTCGCCGGACATGCTGCCCCAGGGCGCGCGCTCCAGCGCGAGCAGCGATGTCCCGGTGTCCGCGCAAGCTTCGACCGCGTTGCGGCTCATCTCGGCTGCGAATGGATGCGTCGCGTCGATCACATGCGTGATGCGCTCGTCGCGGATGTAACCCGCAAGCCCGCTGACGCCGCCGAAACCGCCGATGCGGGTCGGCAGCGGCTGATCGGCCGGCACGTGAGTGCGACCGGCGTACGAATAGACGGCATCGATGCGCGCGCGCGCGACCTCGGCTGCGAGCGAGCTCGCATCGGCCGTCCCGCCCAGTATGAGGGCGCGCATCATGGCTGATCCCTGGCTGACCATCATCGGTATCGGCGAAGATGGCCTTGCCGGGCTGTCGGAAGCAAGCCGAAAGGCGCTTGCCGATGCCGAAACCGTCTTTGGCGGGGAACGGCACCTCGCGCTCGCCGGTGTGGGCAGTCGCGGCCGTGCGTGGCCAGTGCCATTCGATGCCGGTGTCGTGCTGAGCTGCCGCGATCGGCCGACGGCGGTGCTCGCCTCTGGCGATCCGTTCTGGCATGGCGCAGGCGCTGTTCTCGCCGAGAGACTCGGTAGCGACGAGTGGATCGCGCATCCGGGACCGTCGACGTTTTCGCTCGCGGCTGCGCGCTTAGGCTGGCGGCTGGAGACCACGATATGCATTGGCCTCCATGCCGCGCCGTTCGAGCGTCTCGTACCGCATCTGGCGCGAGACGCGCGCATCATCTGCCTGATGCGTGATGCAACGGCGGTTGATGCTCTCGCGAAATGGCTGACCGATCGCGGATGGGGTGCCTCGCTGATGTGGACACTCGAGGCGCTTGGCGGGCCACAGGAATATACCGACCAGCATCGCGTCGACCTCTTTGCCGAGGAGGTGACCTCAAATCTGGTCGCGGTGGCCTTGTGGGCGAGGGGCACGCAAGGCATTCCCCGCAGCTCAGGGTTACCGGACGATCTGTTCGCCCACGACGGCCAGATCACCAAGCGCCCTGTGCGCGCGCTCGCGCTCTCGGCGCTGGCGCCGCGTCCGGGCGAAGGGCTGTGGGATATCGGCGCGGGATCGGGGTCGATCTCGGTCGAGTGGGCACTGTGCGGCGGGACGGCAACCGCCATCGAGGCGCGTGAGGATCGCGTCGCGAACATCAGCAAGAATGCAGCCGCGTTCGGGCTGGCGCACCGGATCAGCGTCGTCACGGGGAAAGCGCCCGAAGCGCTCGCTACACTGGAAGCGCCGGATGCGGTCTTCATTGGTGGCGGCCTCGATCGTGCGATGTTCGATGCCGTCTGGTCGCGCCTCGCGCCTGGAACGCGGCTCGTTGCACATTCGATCACGTTGGAAACCGAAGCGCTGCTCGGCGAGCTAGAGCAGGGCCATGGCGGTCAGCTGATGCGGGTCGAGATCGCGCATTCCGCGCCGCTCGGCCGCTATCGTTCCTGGGAAGCTGCACGGCCGGTGGTGCAGTGGAGTGTGACCCGATGAAAGTGGCTGGCTTCGGGTTCAGGAGAGATGTCACGCTGGCCTCGCTGCGCGATGCGCTGCGGGCGGCGGGCGGTCCCGAAGGTCTCGCAGCGATGGCGACTGTCAGCGACAAGGCCGACGCGGAGCCGCTAAAGCAGCTCGCGCGTGAGTGCGGTGTGCCGATCAAGGCTGTTCCGGCTGAGATGCTGGCCGGGATCGCAACGCCAAGCCAGTCGGATCTCGTGATGGAGAAGTTCAGGACCGGATCGGTCGCAGAAGCCGCGGCGCTCGCGGCGGCTGGCCCTCGCGCGCGGCTGATTGCGACGCGGGCGGTCTCGCAGGATCGCACCGCAACCGCCGCAATCGCGGAAGGAGACGGCGCATGACGGTGCATTTCATCGGCGCCGGGCCGGGCGCGCCAGATCTGCTGACCCTGCGCGGCCGCGACCTGATCGCGGCCTGTCCGGTCTGTCTCTATGCGGGCTCACTGATCCCTGACGGCGTGCTTGCGCATTGCCCTCCCGGCGCGCGCATCGTCAACACCGCGCCTTTGTCGCTCGATGAGATCATCGCGGAGATCGCCACGGCGCATGCCGAGGGCAAGGATGTCGCACGGCTGCATTCCGGCGATCTCTCGATCTGGTCGGCGATGGGCGAGCAACTCCGCCGCCTGCGCGCGCTGGGCATTCCCTTTTCGGTCACGCCGGGCGTGCCGTCCTTCTCCGCCGCTGCGGCAGCGCTCGAGGCTGAGCTGACCCTACCGGGGCTTGCCCAGACGGTCGTCCTGACGCGCACGCCGGGCCGCGCCAGTGCAATGCCTGACGGCGAGAAGCTGGCCGCGTTCGCCGCGACCGGCGCGGTGCTCGCGATTCATCTGTCGATTCACCTGCTCGACCAAGTCGTCGCCGAGCTCACGCCGCATTACGGCGAAAATTGTCCGGTCGCGATCGTCTGGCGCGCAAGCTGGCCGGACCAGCGTATCGTGCGCGCGACGCTCGGCACGCTCGATGCAGCAGTCGGCGCGGAGATGGAGCGTACTGCGCTGATCCTGGCCGGCAAGACGCTTGGCGCTACGGATTTTGACGAGAGCCGCCTCTACGCCGCCGACTACGACCGTCGCTACCGACCTGTCGGCGCCGAGCCTCGCTTTCCGGAGGCGTCGTGATGGCGGTGGGCCTTGTCATCTCCGCACCGGCCTCCGGAGTCGGCAAGACCACGCTGACGCTGGCGCTCGCACGCGCCTGGCGCCATCGCGGCCTGAACGTGCAGTGCTTCAAGAGTGGCCCCGACTACATCGATCCCGCCTTCCACGCGGCCGCGACGGGCCGCGCCTCCGTCAATGTCGATAGCTGGGCGATGGACCGCGGCACGATCGCCCATCTCGCCAGCCGCGGCGCGGATGCCGATATCGTGCTCGCCGAGGGCTCGATGGGCCTGTTCGACGGCGTCGCCGCGCGCGGCGTCTGCGGCACCGGTGCTACCGCCGACATCGCGGAGATGCTGGGCTGGCCGGTGCTGCTGGTGATCGACCCCTCTGGACAGGCGCAGACAGCGGCGGCGATCGCCGCAGGCCTGCGCGATTACCGCGCCGGCGTGCGCCTCGCGGGCGTCGTGCTCAATCGTGTCGCCAGCCCACGCCATGAAGACCTGGTGCGGCGTGCGCTCAAAGATGCCGGCATCGCCGTGTTCGGCGCGCTGCCGCGCCATGCCGAGATCAGCCTGCCGAAGCGGCATCTCGGCCTGGTGCAGGCCGAAGAGCAGGCCGAGATCGGCAAGCTGATCGACGAGGCCGCGCGCTTCGTCGCCGAGCATGTCGATCTCGCTGCCGTGTTGCGCTCCGCAGCCGGCTGGTCGCCGCAGCCGGCCGCAAATGGCCTGACCGTGGTGCCGCCCGGCCAGCGCATTGCGTTGGCGCGTGATGCCGCGTTCTCCTTCGTCTATCCCCATATGCTGGAAGCCTGGCGCGCGGCGGGCGCCGAGATCCTGCCGTTCTCGCCGCTGGCCGATGAAACGCCTGACGCGAGCGCCGATGTGTGCTGGCTGCCCGGCGGCTATCCCGAGCTTCATGCCGGCAGGATCGCGTCCAATGCGCGTTTTCGCGAGGGCCTGCGCGCCTTCGCCGAAACGCGACCCGTGCATGGCGAATGCGGGGGCTATATGGTGCTGGGAGCCGCTTTGACCGACGCGGACGGGATCCGCCATGAGATGACAGACCTGCTTGGCCTCGAGACCAGCTTTGCCAAACGCCGCATGCATCTGGGCTATCGCCTCGCGACGCTCGCCGCGCCGATGCCGGGATATCGCGCCGGGGCGCGCCTGCGCGGCCACGAGTTTCACTATTCGACCATTCTCGCCCAGCCTGACACGCCGCTCGCGGTCGTGCATGATGCGACGGGTGCAGTCATCGCCGAAACCGGCTCGCGGCGCGGCCGTGTCAGCGGCACGTTCTTTCATCTGATCGCGGAGGATCGGTGAGCGGATTCGTCTCCTTCATCTCCGCCGGACCCGGCGACCCCGAATTGCTCACGCTCAAGGGCGCCGCGCGGCTGCGCGAGGCCGACGTCGTGCTCTATGACGATCTCGCCTCGGGCGCGATCCTCGATCTTGCCCGGCCCGAAGCCAATCTCGTCTCGGTCGGTAAGCGGGCAGGGCGGCCCTCGACCAAGCAGCATCACGTCAACCGCCTGCTGGTCGACTATGCCGTAACGGGCGCGCGCGTGGTGCGGCTGAAGTCCGGCGATGCCGGGATATTCGGCCGCCTCGAGGAGGAGATCGAGACGCTGCGCGAAGCCGGCATCGGCTATGAGATCGTCCCCGGCGTCACCTCGGCTTGCGCCGCCGCGGCTCAGGCCGGCATTCCCCTGACAAGGCGCCACACCTCGCGCCGGGTGCAGTTCATCACCGGCGCGGACGTCACCGGCGAGCTGCCGCCGAACCTGAATTGGGCGGCGCTGGCCGACCCTGAAGCGACGACCGTGGTCTATATGGGCCGGCGCACCTTTCCGGCGCTTGCCGCAAAATTGATCGCGCATGGGCTTGCCGCGGATACGCCGGCGCTGGTCGCCGAATCCCTCGGCCGTTCCGACGAGCGGCTGGTCCGCACCACCATTGCCGAGCTTGCCGAGCAGCTTGCCCGCGGCGGCGCGGCTTCCACCGCCGCCGTGATCCTGTTCGGCGCGCTGGCAGGGGATTATCCGTCGTGACGGCCGCGGCCGCCCTTCGCCTCTTGACGCAGGCGCGCCGAAAGGAGCACACAGGAGAGGCATGGTGCTCAACGCGGCGCAAAGCGCCGGAGCATAATCGGGAATGGGGATGGGCGGACCAAGTTGCGGCGCTCAAAACCCCAGCCGCCCCCGCGACTGTAAGCGGTGAGGGGCTCCGATCAGCCACTGGGCCGCAAGGCCCGGGAAGGCCGGAGAACCCAGTGAACCGCGAGCCAGGAGACCGGCCCTGCACGTTTTGAGGCCAAGGCCGTCGGGTGTGACGGCAGGAAGGATCTGAGCCATGCATATCGAACCCGGGATCGTGACGGGCGCCAAGCTCGTGTTGAGTTACGCAACCGGCATCGCCGCAGGCGGCGTTGCCCTGAAGCTCGCGGCCGAGACCGTACGCGAGCAGGGCATGACGTCGTTTGCCGCGCGCGCCTTGGCCACGACGGTCCTCGTCTTCGTCTTCTTCGAGATCCTGCCGCACTTCCCGGTCGGCGTCTCCGAGGTCCACTTCATTCTCGGCTCGACCTTGTTCCTGCTGTTCGGTGCGGCGCCCGCCGCCTTTGGCCTCGCGTTCGGCCTGCTGCTTCAGGGCGTGTTCTTCGAGCCGGCCGACATCCCGCAATACGGCATGAACGTCACGACGCTCCTGGTGCCGCTGTTCGCGATCCAGGCGATCGCCACACGGACCATCCCGCGCAACACCGCCTATGTCGATTTGAAGTATCGCCAGGCGCTGGCGCTGTCGACGACCTATCAGGCCGGCGTGATCGGCTGGGTGGCGTTCTGGGCGCTCTACGGCTCGGGCTTTGCGATGAGCAACCTCGCCAGCATCGCGACGTTCGCCGCCTCTTACGCGCTGGTCATCGTGATCGAGCCGCTGGCCGATCTGGCCGTGCTGGCGCTGGCGAAGTCGCTGCGCGGCGTCACCGCGCCGGGCTTCGTCACCCCGCGCCTGCACAACGCGGCCTAAAGAGACAAGGGGCGGCCGTCATGGCCGCCCCCCCGGCGCCCGCGATGCTCACGCTTTCCCTGATCGGCATCGGTTGCGGCGATCCTGGCCAGCTCACGCGCGCCGCCATTGAAGCCATCAACGCCGCCGATCTCGTCCTGATCCCGCGCAAGGGAACGGCGAAGTCCGATCTCGCCGATCTCAGGCGGACGATCTGCGCGGATGTTCTGACCAATCAAACGACGCGTATTGCCGAGTTCGATCTTCCCGTGCGCGACACAGAGGAAGCGGATTACCGCAAGGGCGTGGACGACTGGCACGATGCGGTTGCCGCGACCTGGCAGCACGCGGTCGCAGATCATCTCAAGGGTGAGGGCAAGGTTGCGCTGCTGATCTGGGGCGATCCCTCGCTGTATGATTCCTCGCTGCGCATTGCGCGGCGGCTCGATCCCTTGCCCAAAATCGAAGTCGTACCCGGCATCACCGCGATCCAGGCGCTGTGCGCGGCCCATGCGCTGCCCCTCAACGACATCGGCGAGCCATTTCTGGTCACGACGGGACGGCGCCTGCGCGAAGGCGGCTGGCCGCAAGGCGTCGACACCGTGGTGGTGATGCTCGACGGCGGCACGGCGTTCCAGTCGCTCGATCCTGATAGCCTCCACATTTACTGGGGCGCCTATCTCGGCATGCAAGATCAGATCATCCTATCCGGCGCGCTCGCCGAAATCGGCCCGCGCATCGTGGCCGTGCGGCAGGAGGCGCGCGCGCGCCACGGCTGGATCATGGACAGCTACATTCTCAAGCGGACGCGTTAAGCGAGGCAGCATGCTCCCCGACTGGGTCACCGACAAATGCCCCGAAATCTCCGCGGTCCATCGCGACGCGGCGATCGCGCGTCAGGCGCAACTGACGAAGCCGACCGGCGCGCTCGGCCGGCTCGAGCAGCTCGCGATCGAGCTCGCGGGCTTGCAGGCCACCGAGCAGCCGCGCGCGGCGCGCGTGCCGATCATCGTCTTCGCCGGCGACCACGGCATCGTCGCGCAGGGCGTGTCGGCCTATCCGCAAGCGGTGACCATCGCGATGATGGCGAATTTTGCCGCGGGCGGTGCCGCGATCTCGGTGCTGGCGCGCGAGCTTGGCTCCAGCCTGGAAGTGGTCGACGCCGGCACGCTTGCGCAGGAGGAGATGACGGGAATCGTCACCGACAAGCCGCGCCGTGGCACGCGCGATTTCAGCGTCGAAGCCGCGCTCACACCTGCGGAACTGGCGTTCGCCTTCGAGGCGGGCCGGCGCGCCGTGGAGCGCGTGGCGGCCAATCCGCCCGATCTCCTGATCTTCGGCGAGATGGGGATCGGCAACACCACCACATCGGCGGCGATTGCCGCGAGCCTGCTCGGCATCAGCGCCGAGGAGATCGCAGGCAGCGGGACCGGCGTCGATGCCGCCGGCCGGGCGCACAAGGCGCGGGTGATCGACGCTGCGATTGCGCATCATGGCGTTGCGGGAGCGTCGCCCGAAAAAATCCTGTGCGCCGTCGGCGGTCTCGAAATCGCGGCGATCTCGGGCGCGATCATCGCGGCCGCGCAGCGCCGCATTCCCGTATTGATCGACGGCTTCATCGTGTCGGTCGCAGCGCTCGCAGCAGTGCGGCTGAACCCGTCCTGTCAGCCGTTCCTGCTGCCGTCGCATCAATCGGCCGAGCAGGGGCACCGGCTGGTGCTGCGCGCGCTGAACGTGCAGCCGCTGATCAGCCTCGATCTCAGGCTCGGCGAGGGATCGGGCGCCGCCATCGCGCTACCCTTGGTGCGCAGCGCTTGTGCACTTCACAACGGCATGGCGACCTTTGCCGAAGCCAATGTGCCGGACAGGCCTAGCTGACCCGCTGATTGACCGAGACGACGCGCCATCCGGTCGCGAGGCGATCGATCCGGGTCAGCGACAGCGGCTCGATCACGAAGCGCAAGGCGGCTTGCGGCGTGAGATCCAGCGCGATGCACAGCGCGGCGCGGATGGTGCCGGAATGCACAACGAGCGTGGCCGGTCCGGTCCCGATCCGCGACAGGCCTAGCCGGACACGCGTGACCTGATCCGCAAAGCTTTCGCCGCCCGGTGGCCGCCCGCCGGCCGGATCATTCCAGAACTGGGCGTAAGTCTCGTCGCCGGTCGCAGCGAGCGCGTCGTGCCGATGGCCGGTCCAGTCGCCGAAATCCTGCTCGCGGAATTCGCTGACCAGCTCCGGTTCGAGACCCAGCGCGCGCGCCGTCTCGACCGTACGCCGCGACGGGCTGGCATAGCTGGCGGCATTCCGCGGCAGATGGCGCTGCAGCGCCTCCAATTGCGCGCGATCGCCGAGGTCGGCCGGTGCGTCGGCGGCGTGGATGGTGCCTTTGATGCCGTCGACCGGCGCGTGCCGGATCAGCCAGAGGAAGGTCTCGCCTTCCATGCTCAAACACTCCAAGGAAGTTGGTTGCTGTGGCAATAACGTCGCACGGGATACATTGACTCTGTCCTGATGGTAATCCTAGATGCTCGCGACGGTTTCCCCGAGAGGGGATGAAAAGGGAATGCGGTGCGGGGACATTGTCTCCAATGCCGCGGCTGCCCCCGCAACTGTAAGCGGCGAATCTTGCATCACGAGCCACTGGGCATCTCGGTCCCGGGAAGGCGACGCAAGGTACTGACCCGCGAGCCAGGAGACCTGCCGTCAGCCGTGGTCACACGCGAAGATGTCGGTCGGGGAGTACAGACATTCGGCTTCATCGGACGGCCGCAAGGCCAAAGGTGAGACCTCGTTCGCTGTGACGTGCCACTGACGTCATACCGAGGTTTTGTGCCGTGTCTTCCATCCGCATCCTACGACCGCGCCGCTTCCTGATCGCCTCCGCAGCGCTCACGTTGGCAGTGGCCGATCTGCCCGCCGCGATGGCGCAGCAGGCTCGCGAACGGCTGCCGGCGGTCGAAATCTCGCCGGCCCAATCCCGCAAGCAGGCGAAGCCTGCTGGCCGGGAGGGGCAAAGCGCCCGCCGCGCGTCCTCGCACAGATCCGCTGCTACGGCAGCGCCAAAGCCTGCGGTGCCTGGCGATGGCGTACAGACGCAGGCGGCGACACCGCTCAACAGCAATGCGGTGGCCGAAAGCGCCTCGCGGCTCGGCCTGACGGTGCGCGAGACGCCGGCGACCGTCGAGGTGATCTCTGCCGAGACCATGCGCGAGCAGGGCTATCGCACCGTGTCCGAGGTGGCGCAGGGCGCGGTCGGCGTCACCTCCGGGGATGCGCCGGGGGAGCCGGCAGGTTTCTCGATGCGCGGCTTCACCAACAGTCAGATCAACACGCTCTACAACGGCATCAAGATCGGCCCGCAGAACATGACCTCGCGGATCATGGACACCGCCAATCTGGAAGCCGTGGAGTTCTTGAAGGGACCGGCCTCGCTGATCTCGGGCGAGGGCGCCGCCGGCGGTGCGATCAATTTCGTCACCAAGCAGCCGCATACGGGGCCGATCCGGAACGAGGCTGACTTCTCCTGGGATTCGCTGAACTCGTTCCGCGCGCATTACGGCTCGGGCGGCAGCACCAACGTGCAGGGCCTCGACTATCGCTTCGACATCAGCCGTTCCTCGCTCAACGGCTTTGTCGACGACACCAATACCAAGATGCTGGATGTGTCGGGTCAGCTCAACTACCGCATCTCCGACAGCCTCAAGGTCTGGGGCGCGATCGAATATCGCGAGGATCGCGGCAAGGCCTATTGGGGCGCACCGCTTGTGCCGGTCGCTTTCAGCGGCGCGCATGCGACGAGCGGGATCGTGTCCGGCAATTACGTCTCGAACTACAACAAGACCAACCTCGGCGCCGTCACCATCGACGACCGGACCTTCAACACCAATTACAACGTTCTCGACAATCGCAACGTGGCGCAGGAGGTGTGGCTCCGCGGTGGCTTCGAGCTGAAGCTGGCGCCCGACCTGATCCTGAAGAGCCAGGCCTATGGCTACGGCGCCGAGCGCACGTGGTTCAACAATGAGGTTGAGGCGTTCAATTCCGGAACGAACCTGGTCGATCGCGAGCGCTTTTACGTCGCCCATAGCCAGCGTCTCGTCGGCAATGTCACAGACCTGATCTGGGACACAGACATCGCCGGCTTCGACAACCGGTTGGTCACGACGTTGTCCTCGAGCTATCTCGATTTCGTCAGGCCGGGCGCCGCCAATTTCCCCGGCGATTCCGTGTCCCTCGTCGATCCCAACCGCGGCTTCTACGGCACGCTCACGACCAAGCGGCAGACCGCCCGGATCGACAACGAGGCGCTGTCGTTCGAGGACCGGCTGAAGCTGACGCGGACGTTCTCGCTGATCGGCGGCCTGCGCGTCGAGCATATCGGGCTCGACCGCAACTCGATGGACTCCGCGGGGCTCGTGAACGCGGGTTTCCCTTACACCAAGGACTGGGCCCCGGTGACCGGGCGCATCGGCTACACCTGGGAAGCCGTGCCGGGCCTGACCTTCTTCAGCCAGTACGCCACCGGCGCGGACGTCTCGGCCAACAACATCTTTTTGCTATCACCGACCCAGCCGCTCGATCTCACGACCGCGCGCACCTACGAGACCGGGGTCAAGCACCTGTTCTGGGACAACAGGGCGGAATGGTCGTTCTCGGCCTACGACATCCTGCGCAAGAACGTCTATGCCGCCGCCGGCGGGCAGGCGCTCAATATCGCCGGGCGGCAGGAGTCCAAGGGCGTCGAGCTTGCCGCCTCGGTGCGCCCGATCGATCCGCTGCGGCTGTGGGGCAACATCGCCTATGTCGATGCGCGCTATGCCGATTACGACTTCGTCGGCGGATCGTTCTCCGGCAACACGCCGCCGAACGTACCGCGCATCGTCGCCAATGCCGGCGCATCGTATCGGTTCTTCACGCCCTGGCCGGTGGAGCTCGGAATCACCGGCCGCCATGTCGGCGACCGCTACAACACCGACGCCAACACGGTGACGATGAAGGCTTACACCGTCGCCGACGTCTACGCCTTCGTCGACATTCCCAAGACCGTATTTGGCGCTGTCGACCAGGCCCGCCTGACCTTCCGCGTCCGCAACATCACCGACAAGCGCTACGCGATCTGGGGCGATCCGTTCTATCCCGATCAGATCCTGCTCGGCGCGCCGCGCACCTATGAACTCTCGGCGGCGTTCAAATGGTAGGGCGCTGACCGCATGATGGCCGCGATCGTCCTGCTGCATCGCTGGCTCGGGATCGCGTTCTGCCTGCTGTTCGCGATGTGGTTCGCGACGGGAATCGTGATGCACTTCGTTCCGTTTCCGTCGCTGACGGAAGCGGAGCGCTTTGCCGGTCTTGCGCCGCTGGACCGGACGGATGCGCGGATCGCGGTTGCCGATGCCGTCGTCGCGAGCGGAATCACGGACGCCACGCGTGTCAGGCTGATCCGGCGAAGCGATGGGCTCGCTTATGTCATTACGGGACCATCGCGCCTGCGCGCCGTGCGCGGCTCCGACGGGAGCGACGCAGAGGTGGTGTCCTCCGATGTGGCGCTCGCCATCGGGCGGGATCACGCCCGCAACCGCGGGCTCGATGCCGCGCACGCAACCTTGCTCGCGAAGGCGGATTACGATCAATGGACCGTGCCGAACGGCTTCGATCGTCACCGGCCGTTGTTTCGCATCGCCCTCGGCGATGCCGCCGGAACGGAGCTCTATGTCTCCTCGCGCACCGGCGAGGTCGTCCTGGATACGACGCGAGGCGAGCGCGGCTGGAATTGGGCCGGCAGCGTGCTGCACTGGATCTACCCGACGGTGCTGAGACGCGACTGGGCGCTGTGGGACGGCGTCGTCTGGACATTGTCGTTGTTGGCCTTGATCGCAGCCGTGCTGGGTGCGGCGCTCGGAATCGCGCAGATCAGGACGAGGAATGGCCGCCCCGCAACGCCTTATCGCGGGTGGCACGCATGGCATCACGTCCTTGGCCTTGCCGCGACGCTGTTCGTGCTCAGCTGGATCTTCAGCGGCTGGCTCTCGATGGACCATGGCCGGCTGTTCTCGCGCGGACAGCTGACGGGCTCGGAAGCTGGCGCCGCGTACGCCGTGCCCCGCTGGACGGAGGCACTGTCGCTGGAGCGGACGCCACTGGCGTCATCGGTCTGGGAAGCCGAATGGTTCGGCTTCGATGGCGAGGTCTATCGTCGCGATCGGCTCGCGCTGGCTTCGCAGAAATTGATCAGGACCAAAGATACATCCGGCGCGGGACAAGCCGGCGTCCTGAGCGCGGGCGAGGTTCGGGGCTTGACGTCCCGCCTTGCCAAAGATTGCGGCATCCCAGGCGTTTTGGCCGGCAATGATGATTATCCCGCACGATCCGCCGTACCAAGTGCGCCGGTCTACCGGGTGCATTGCGGCGAGCTCTGGTTCGATATCGACGGCGCCGACGGCAATGTGCTGCAAAGGCTGGATGCCTCGCGGCGCGCCTATCGCTGGTTCTACGCCGCGTTGCACACGCTGGATTTTCCGATCCTCATGGCGCATCCGCTTCTGCGCGATATCCTGATCGTCGGGCTCTGTGCAATCGGATTCGTGTTTTCCATGACCGGCGTCGTCATCGGCTGGCGGCGCCTGCGGCTGTCTCTGAGGGTCTGACTCCAGGCGAACCAGCCGGCCCGAATGGCGGTGAGATCCCGCTGGCGAAGGTCCGGTTAGTGGCATACCATTTGCACGCCAATGGGTTCTGGTTTCACCTGCCCTTGGCCAACGACGGCCGGCATCACAGCATTACTGGGAGGACGTCATGGATCGCAGGACCGTATTGAAGGGACTTGCCGGCGCGGGCGGTCTGGCATTGACCGGCCTCTCGGCCCCGGCGATCGCGCAAGGCGCATCAGCCCGTACCCTCCGCTTCGTGCCGCAGGCCAATCTCGCCAATTTCGATCCGATCTGGGGCACGCAATATGTCGTGCGCAATGCCGCGGCGCTGGTCTGGGACACGCTTTACGGCATCGACGCGCAGCTGCAGCCGCAGCGCCAGATGATCGAGTCCGAGGAGACCTCGGACGACGGCAAGACCTGGACGTTCCGCTTGCGCCCCGGTCTCAAGTTCCACGATGGCGAGCCGGTGCTGGCCAAGGACGCCGTTGCCAGCCTGTCACGCTGGGCTGCGCGCGATCCGATGGGGCTGATGATCATCGCCATCCAGCAGGAACTGACGGCCGTCGACGATCGCACCTTCAAATGGGTCTTGAAGCAGCCCTTCCCGAAAATGCTCTATGCGCTCGCCAAGAACAACGCGCCGTGCTCCTTCATCATGCCGGAACGGATCGCCAAGACCGATCCCTTCAAGCAGATCACCGAATATGTCGGCTCGGGTCCGATGAAGTTCGCCAAGAGCGAGTGGGTCCCAGGCGCCAAGTCGGTGTTCGAGAAGTTCACCGATTACGTGCCGCGGCAGGAGAAGGCCTCCTGGCTCGCCGGCGGCAAGCAGATCCTGGTCGATCGCGTGGAATGGATCGTGATGCCGGACCCCGCGACCGCGGCGGCTGCCTTGCAGAACGGCGAGGTCGACTGGTGGGAGAACCCGATCGCCGATCTCGTGCCCGTCCTGAAGAAGAACAAGAACATCAGCGTCGACATCGGCGATCCCCTCGGCAATATCGGCTCGTTCCGCATGAACCATTTGTTCGCGCCGTTCAACGACGTGCGGGCGCGGCGCGCGGTGCTGATGGCGCTCAGCCAGGAAGACTACATGCGCGCGATCGTCGGCGACGACAACGCGTTGTGGAAGCCGCTGCCCGGCTTCTTCACGCCGGATACGCCCGTGTACAACGAGATGGGCGGCGAGATCCTGAAGGGCAAGCGCGACTTCGATGCCGCCAAGAAGCTGCTGGCCGAAAGCGGCTATTCCGGCCAGCCGGTGACATGTCTCGTCGCGCAGGACCAGCCGATCACCAAGGCGCAGGGCGACGTCACTGCGGATCTGTTGAAGCGGCTCGGCATGAATGTCGACTTCGTCGCGACCGATTGGGGCACGGTCGGCTCTCGCCGTGCGGCGAAGACGCCGCCCGGGCAGGGCGGGTGGAACATGTTCCACAGCTGGCATGCCGGCGCCGACTGCATCACGCCCGCCGCCTACACCGCCATCCGCGCCAACGGCGACAAGGCCTGGTTCGGCTGGCCCAACAGCCCGAACACCGAGAAGGAGATTGCAGGCTGGTTCGACGCCAAGAGTGTCGAGGAAGAGAAGGCGGCGATCGGGCGGGTCAACAAGGCAGCGATCGAGGATGTCGTCTATGCGCCGACCGGCTTCTTCCTGACCTACACGGCGTGGCGCAAGAACGTCTCCGGCATCGCCAAGGGGCCGCTGCCGTTCTTCTGGGGCGTGTCGAAGTCCGCATGATGGTGTGCTGAAGCCAGATGCTCTCCTACATCCTCCGTCGCGTCGTCGCGACCTTGCCGGTGATGGCGATCGTCGCGCTGTTCGTGTTCAGCCTGCTCTACATCGCGCCGGGCGATCCCGCCGTGGTGATCGCGGGCGATCAGGCGAGCCCGGAGGATGTGGAGCGCATCCGCCAGAGCCTCGGCCTCGATCGTCCGTTCCTGGTGCAGTTCGGAAGCTGGGTCTGGCGCATCCTGCACGGCGATCTCGGCACGTCTATCTTCACCAATTTGCCGGTATCGGCGATGATCGGGCAGCGGCTCGGACCGACGCTGTCGCTGATGATCGTCACGCTGCTGCTCACGATCGTGGTGGCGGTGCCGCTCGGCGTCGTGGCGGCCTGGAAGGCCGGCAGCCTGATCGACCGCGTCATCATGGGCTTTGCCGTGTTCGGCTTCTCGCTCCCCGTCTTCGTGGTCGGCTACATGCTCGCCTACATCTTCGCCCTCGAGCTCGAATGGTTGCCGGTGCAGGGTTATACGCCGCTCAATCAAGGCTTCTGGCCGTGGCTGGAGAATTTGATCCTGCCAGCGATCGCGCTCGGCTGCGTCTACATCGCCCTGGTCGCGCGCATCACCCGCGCCGCCATGCTCGAAGTGCTGCAGCAGGACTATATCCGCACGGCCAAGGCCAAGGGCCTCGGCCAGGGCGGCATCCTGTTCATTCACGCCTTGAAGAACGCGGCCGTGCCGATCGTGACCGTGATCGGGATCGGCATTGCGCTGCTGATCGGCGGTGCGGTGGTGACCGAGAGCGTGTTCGCGATTCCCGGCCTCGGCCGTCTCACGATCGATGCGATCCTGCGCCGCGACTATCCCGTCATCCAGGGCATCGTGCTGCTGTTCAGCTTCGTCTACGTCCTCGTCAATCTGATGATCGACGTCATCTATACGCTCGTTGACCCGAGGATTCGCTATTGACCGACACCACCGTCAATCCGCAATCGCTACCCACCGGCCTCGTCCTCGCGCCGCAATTGCCGGAGATTCTCCGGCCGGTCAGGATACGCCGCGGCTTCGTCGGCCTGTTGCGCGGCCACCCCACGGTCGCGATCGGCGGCGCATTGCTGCTGACATTGGTGCTGATCGCGATTTTTGCGCCCTATCTTTGGACGGTTGATCCGACCGCGCTTGCGCCGGCCAAACGCACGCGGGCGCCGTCGGCTGATTTCTGGTTCGGCACCGACGTTCTCGGCCGCGACATCTATTCGCGTGTGCTGTTCGGCGCACGGGTCTCGCTCACGGTCGGCCTGTCGGTGGCGATTTTCGCATCCGCGGCGGGGCTTGCCATCGGCATGGTCTCGGGCTTCATCCGCTGGGCCGACGGCATCCTGATGCGCTTCATGGACGGGCTGATGTCGATCCCGCCGATCCTGCTCGCCATCGCGTTGATGGCGCTGACGCGCGGCAGCGTCGGCAACGTCATCCTGGCCATCACCGTGGCCGAGATCCCGCGCGTCTCGCGTCTCGTCCGCAGCGTCGTGTTGTCGCTGCGCGAGCAGCCCTATGTGGATGCGGCGGTGGCCTGCGGCACGCGCACGCCGATGATCATCCTGCGCCACATCCTGCCGAACACGGTGGCGCCGATGCTGGTGCAGGCGACTTATATCTGCGCCAGCGCCATGATCACCGAGGCGATCCTGTCCTTCATCGGCGCCGGCACGCCGCCGACCATTCCATCCTGGGGCAACATCATGGCCGAGGGCCGCGCGCTGTGGCAGGTCAAGCCCTACATCGTGTTCTTCCCGGCAGCGTTCCTGTCCGTCACGGTGCTTGCGGTAAACCTGCTCGGCGACGGCCTTCGCGATGCGCTCGACCCGCGCATGGCCAAGAGCCTGTGAGGGGCTGACCGCTATGGCCCTGCTCGAAGTCGAAAACCTCCAGACCCATTTCCGCACCCCCGGCGGCATCAACCGCGCGGTGGATGGCGTGTCCTTCCACGTCAATGAAGGCGAAACGCTTGCCATCGTCGGCGAATCCGGCTGCGGCAAATCGGTGACCTCGATGTCCTTGATGCGGCTGATCCCGGAGCCGCCGGGCAGGATCGCAGGCAGCATCCGCTTTGCGGGGAAGGATCTCCTCGAGCTCTCTGACCGCGAGATGCGCGCGATCCGCGGCAACGACATCTCGATGATCTTCCAGGAACCGATGACGAGCCTGAACCCGGTTCTCACCGTCGGTCGCCAGATCCGCGAGACCTTGATGATCCATCAGGGCCTGGACAAGCAGGCCGCCGAGGCACACGCGATCGAGATGCTGACGCTGGTCGGCATCCCCGAGCCGAAGCGGCGGGTGCGCGAATATCCGCACCAGCTCTCCGGCGGCATGCGCCAGCGCGTCATGATCGCCATCGCGCTCGCCTGCAATCCGAAGCTCCTGATCGCGGATGAGCCGACCACCGCGCTCGACGTGACGATCCAGGCGCAGATCCTCAAGCTAATGCTGGATCTCAAGCGCCGGGTCGGCGCGGCCATCATTCTCATCACGCACGACCTTGGCGTCGTCGCCGAGATCGCCGAGCGCGTCATGGTGATGTATGCCGGCCGCAAGGTCGAGGAGGCGCCGGTCGCCGAGTTGTTCCGTTCCCCACGCCATCCCTACACGCAAGGCCTGCTGGGCGCCGTGCCGCGGCTCGGCTCCTCCCTGACGGGCATGGCACGACGGCTTGCCGAAATTCCCGGCCAGGTGCCCGACCTGCGCAAGCCGATCACCGGCTGCGTCTTCGCCGGCCGCTGTGCGCTCGCGACCGATCTGTGCCGGCAATACGCGCCGGGCCTCGAAGAGAAGGGGCCGCGCCACATCGCCGCCTGTCACTACGCGGCCAAGGGAGCGGTCGCGGCATGAGCCCTCCGCTGCTCCAGGTCAACGACCTCAAGAAGCATTTTCCGGTCAAGGGCCGTCTGTTCAGCCGCAAGCGTGAGTTCGTCTATGCGGTCGACGGCGTCTCCTTCGAGATCGCGCGCGGCGAGACACTGTCGCTGGTCGGCGAGTCCGGCTGCGGCAAGTCGACGGTCGGCCGCGCCATCCTGCGGCTGTTCGACATCACCGCAGGGCAAGTCATTCTCGACGGCCAGCGCATCGATGACGCCGCACCCAGCACGATACGCCAGATGCGCCGCCGCGTGCAGGTGGTGTTCCAGGATCCGTTCTCGAGCCTCAACCCGCGCATGCGGGTGCGCGACATTCTCGCCGAACCGATCCGCAATTTCGGCCTCGCCAAGTCGGCGGAGGATCTCGAGGTTCGCCTCACGGCGCTGATGGACACCGTGCGCCTGCCGCGCGAGGCGCTCCATCGCAGGCCGCACGAATTCTCCGGCGGACAGCGTCAGCGTATCGGCATCGCGCGGGCGCTCGCGGCGGAGCCCGAACTGATCGTGTGCGACGAGGCGGTCTCGGCGCTCGATGTCTCGGTCAAGGCGCAGATCGTCAATCTCCTGCAGGATCTGCAGAGCGAGTTCGGCCTAGCGCTCTTGTTCATCAGCCACGACCTCGCGATCGTCGAGCACATGACGCACCGCGTCGCGGTGATGTATCTCGGCAAGATCGTCGAGGTGGCTCCCCGCCGCGAGATCTTTGCCGCGCCGAGACACCCCTACACCAAGGCGCTGCTCTCGGCGGTGCCGCTGCCCGAACCGGGCGCCCAGCGCAATCCGATCATCCTGAAGGGCGACGTCCCGAGCCCGATCAATCCGCCGAAGGGATGTCGCTTCCACACCCGCTGCCCGTTCGTCTTCGATCGCTGCCGGACCGAGGAGCCGGTGCTGCGCGCGGCCGGAGCCGAGCAGTGGGTGGCCTGTCATCTCGAAGACGGTGCCGCCGCGACGAGCAGCTGAGGACTGGATTTTCGTCGGAAATTCGTCAACAAAAACAACCCCATTCTACTGTGCATGGGGTTGTTTTCGCGTTTTCGATTTGGCCGGCCTCAACCCTGCCGGCGCAGGAAGCCTGTGATGGTAACCTTTTCCCAGATCCCGGCCGCGGCAAAGGGATCGGCGCGGTTGAAAGCCTCGACCTCGCTGCGGCCGGGCGCCTCGATCAGGAACAGGCTGCCGATCATCGTCTGGCCATCGTCGGAGACGAGCGGCCCCGACATCACGATCTTGACCCCGAAGCGCGAGGTGTCGCTGAGGAACGCCTTGTGGGCATCGTAATTGGCGAGCCGGGTCGGCAGCGCGCCGGCGCGGTCGACGGCGTGAATGGCGAACAGCATGGTGTCTCCGTGTCTTGCTTCAGTGTTGGGACGGCCGCCATGGCGGCCGTCCGGACGTGATGGGTGGAGTTACTTCGCGCCGAGCTTGCTGGCGTCCTCGAAGGTCGGGCACGTCCGCTGCTCCAGCGGCACGTCGAATGGCTGGTAATTGTCCTTGGTGATGACGGTCGGCTTCAGCACGATCTCGGCGATGACGGGCTGGTTGCGCAGGGCGCGGATCGCCATCATGGTGCCGAGGCATCCTTGCGCAAATCCGTTGTAGTCGCCGCTCGCGAGCAGCTTGCCTGACTTGATCGCGTCGATCGCTTCCTTGGTGCCGTTGATGCCGATCACCTGCGCCTTGCGGTTGGCGCCGTCGAGCGCCTCGATCGCGCCGACCGCCATGGCGTCGTTGGCGGCGAGCACGCCGTCGATCTGCGAATTCGACTGCATCAGGTTCTCCATGACCTGGAGCGCCTGCAGCCGTTGATAGTTGCCGGGCTGCGAGGCCAGCAGCTTGGCGCCCGCATTCTCCTTCAGCGCGTCGTTGAAGCCGCGGACGCGGTCGACGTTGGTCAGCGAGCCCTTGACGCCCTCGATGATGACGATGTTGCCCTTGCCGCCGAGTGTCTTCAGCAGGAAGCGTGCGGTCTCGAGGCCCAGGCTGTAATCGTCGGCGCCGACGAAGGACAGGAACTTGCCGCCCGCGGAGCGGTCGGTGATGTTGACGACAGGGATCTTGGCCTCGTTGATCTTCTCGACACCAGGCACCATGGCCTTGTAGTCGACCGGCGTGAACACGATCGCGCTCGGCTTCTTCACCACGACGTCTTCGATCTGGCTCAGTTGTTCGGGGATCGAGTCCGGCTTGGTCGGGATGTATTGCAGCGTCTTCGCATTCAGCGTCTTCGCCATGTTGTCGGCGCCGACCCGCACCGTCTGGAAGAACGGGTTGGTCTGGTTCTTGGTGAAGACGGCGATGGTCTCGCCGTCGGCCCGCGCTTGCGTGGTGAATGCCGCCGCCATCAGCAGCGGCAGCGTCAGATAGCCCAGTGTCCGTTTCATGTTGCCTCCATCCCTCGTTTTGCTTGTTGGAACTCTAAGAACTCATTGCGCGCGGCGGCGCGTCTTCATGTCGAGCCAGACCGCGAGAATGACGATGATGCCGGTGACGAGCGGCTGCCAATTGGCGCTGACCGAGAGCAGGTTCATGCCGTTCAGCACCAAGGTCAGGATCAGTGCGCCGATGAAGGTGCCGAACACGGTGCCGACGCCGCCGAACAACGAGGTGCCGCCGATCAGCACCGCCGCGATGGCGGGCAGGGTCAGGCTTTCGCCGATGTCGGCTTCGGCCGAATTGAGCCGCGACAGGAAGATGATCGAGGCGAGCCCCGCCATGATGCCTGAGACCGTGTAGACCAGCAGCAGGCGCCGCGCGACCGGAATGCCGGAGAGGCGGGCCGCGACCGGATTGGCGCCGATCGCATAGATCTCCTGACCCCAGATCGTGCGTTGCGCGAAGAACGTTCCGATGCCGAGGAACACCAGCAGCAGATAGACCGGGATCGGCAGGCCGAACAGATAGCCGCTGCCGATCTGGCGGAAGCCCGCGGGGAAGCCGTGCAGCGTTTCGCCCGCCATGTACCAATAGGTGAGCCCGTTCAGCACCCACAGCATGCCGTAAGTTGCGATGAAGGAGGGGATGCGCAGCGCGGTGACCATGACGCCGTTGAGGAGGCCGACGATGCCGCCGCAGGCGAGCCCCGTGAGGATGCCGAGCGCCGGCGAGCCGGTCTTGTGGATCACGGTGCCGGCGATGCAGGCCGACAGCGCGACATTGGCGCCGACGGACAGATCGAGGCCGGCGGTCAGCACCACCAGTGTCAGGCCTGAGGCGATGAAGAAGGTCAGGCTCGCCTGGCGCAGCACGTTGAGGATATTGCCGAGGCTGAGGAAGGAGTCGCTGAGCACGGCGAGCACCGCGCAGATTAGCAGCGCCGCGAGCAGGCGGTAGAACACCTGGATCGCGTCTTGCGACAGGAAAGAGCGCGGCGGCATGATCGTCTCTTTGGTGATGTCGGTCATGCCCGGCTCCTGAGGCCATCGAGGAACAGCGCGACGATGACGAGCACGCCGACGCTGGCGACCTGCACGGAGGACGGCAACGAGATCAGGTTCAGCCCGTTACGCAATACGCCGACGGAGAGGACGCCGAGCAGGGTGCCGAGCAGCCAGCCATTGCCGCGCTCGAACGAGGTGCCGCCGACGGCGACCGCGGCGATGGCATCGAATTCGAGGCCGAGGCCCGCGGTCGGGTGGCCGGAATTCATCCGCGCGGTCATCAACAGGCCGGCGATGCCGGCCATGGCGCCGCCGATCGCATAGACCGCGATCAGCAGCTTGTTCGGCGACAGGCCGGCATAGCGCAGCGCCTCGCGGTTGCCGCCGAGCGCGAAAATGTAGGTGCCGAAGCGGGTGTGATAGAGCAAGCCGTGGAACGCCGCGTAGGTGACCAGCGCCATCACGATCGGCACGGGAATGCCGAGCAGCGTCGCCGAATAGATGTCGCGCACGCTGTGGGGGATGCCGACCACGCTCTGGCCGTCGCTGACGATCAGCGACAGGCCCTGCGCCATGCCGAGCGTGCCCAGCGTCGCGACGAAGGGCGGAATGCCAAGGATCGCCACCAGCCAGCCGTTGGTGACACCGAAGGCTGCGCCGACGAGGAGCCCGGCGCCGAGGCCCAGCAGCATTGACTTGGTCGCGAGCGACACAATGGCAACGCACAGCGAGGTCAGCGTCAGCACCGCGCCCATCGACAGGTCCAGCCCCTCGGTCATGATGATCAGCGTCATCGGCAGAGCGAGCATGGTGAGGATGGTCGATTGCACCAGCACATTGGAGAGGTTGGCGACCGACAGGAAGCCGGGTGCGATCGCGCCGAACAGGGCGATGAGCAGCACCAGCACGATGGCGACGCCGGGAATGCGCTGCAATGGATTCGGCTGTGAGACGACCGCGGCTTCACGCATGATGCATCCCCAGGCGCACGATGTTTTCCTCCGTGAGTTCGTTGCGCGTCAGATGCCCGGCGATGCGGCCCTCGCGCATCACATAGGCGCGGTCGCAGACGTGGCAGATCTCGACCTGCTCGGACGAGATCATCAGCGCCGCCGCGCCGTCGGCCACAAGACGGTCGATCAGCGCAAAGATCTCCGACTTGGCGCCGACGTCGATGCCGCGCGTCGGCTCGTCGAAGATGAAGAGCTTTGAGCCGGCCGCCAGCCATTTGCCGATCACGACCTTCTGCTGGTTGCCGCCGGAGAGCAGGCCGACGGTCTGCCGCGCGCTCGGCGTTGCGATGCGCAATTGCCGGATCAGGGCGTCGGAGGTGCGCTGCGCGCCGCGCTGGTCGAACAAGCCGCTCGGGAACAGTTTTCGCAGCGCCGACACCACGAGGTTGTCGCTCACCGACCGCAGCAGCGCGAGGCCCTCGCTCTTGCGGCTCTCCGGGATCAGCGCGATGCCGCGGCGGGCGGCAAGGTCAGGCTCGCCGGAAATCGCCTTGCCGTCGAAGATGATCTCGCCTGACGTGACGGGATCGGCGCCGAAGATGGCGCGCGCGACCTCGCTGCGGCCGGAGCCGACGAGGCCGCACAGGCCCACGATCTCGCCCCGGCGCACCTCGATGTTGATGTCGGAGATGCCGGTGGGCGAAGTCAGGCCTTTGACCTCCAGCAGCAGCTCGCCCGGCTTGTCGGCAAAGTGACGGGGATAGGTCATGTCGACGTTGCGGCCGACCATCATGCGCACGAGCTGGTCCGGCGTGACGTCGGCGGGCCTGACGCCGTCGATGCGGCGGCCGTCGCGCAGCACCGTGATGCGGTCGCCGAGCGCGAACACTTCGGCCATGCGATGCGAGATGTAGACGATGGACACGCCGTCTGCCTTGAGCCGTGCGATCAAAGCGAACAAGAGCTCTGTCTCGCGGTCGGACAGCGCCGCGGTCGGCTCATCCATGACGAGGATCCGCGCGTTCTGGCTGATCGCCTTGGCGATCTCGACCATCTGCTGCTGCGCGACGCCGAGCTTGTCGACGGTGGTGGAGGGATCGATGTCAAAGCCGATCGTGTCGAGGACGCGCCTGGCGTCGGCCAGGATCCTGCGGCGGTCGATGGTGCCGGGGATACGGCCCTTCGGCTCGCGCCCAAGGAAGATGTTCTGGGCGATGTCCAGATAGGGGACCAGCGAGAATTCCTGGAAGATCACGGCAATGCCGAGCTTCTGCGCATCCGCAGTCGAGGAGATCGCGACCTTCTCGCCGTTGTGATAGAACTCCCCGGCATCGGCACGATAGGCGCCACACAGCACCTTCATCAGGCTCGACTTGCCGGCGCCGTTTTCGCCCAGCAGCATGTGGACTTCGCCGGGATACACTGCAAAGGACACGTCATCCAGCGCCTTGACGCCGGGAAACTCCTTGCTGATGCCGCGCAGCTCCAAGAGCGGCGTGGGTGAGGTAACATCGATCGGAAGCGCGTCGCTCATATGTTGGCTCCGCTCGCAAAGATCTTTCCGGGATTCATCAACCCGTCAGGATCGAGCGCCCGCTTGATTGATCGCATCACGTCCACTGCCTCGCCGAGTTCGTCCGTGAGATAGTCGATCTTGCCGAGCCCGATGCCGTGCTCGCCGGTGCAGGTGCCGTCCATGGATATGGCGCGGGCGACCATACGGGCCTGCAGCGCCTTGGCGCCTTCGGCTTCCTCGGGCTTCGCCGGGTCGATCAGGATCAGCATGTGGAAATTGCCGTCGCCGACATGGCCGACGATCGGCGCCGTAAAACCGTGCTGGTCTGCGTCCCGCCGCGTCTCGGTCAGGCATTCCGCCAGCCGGGAGATCGGCACGCAGACATCGGTGATCACGGCGCGCGCGCCAGGCCGCAGGCCCAGCCCCGCATAAAGCGTGTTGTCGCGCGCGTGCCAGAGCCGGCTGCGGTCTTCCTGTGCCTTGGCCCAGGCAAAGCCATGTCCGCCGTGGTCGGCGGCGATCGCCTGTGCGGCCTCGGCCTGCTCGGCAACGGAGCTCTCGGAGCCATGGAATTCGAAGAACAGGGTCGGTGCCTCGCGATAGCCGAGCTTGGCGTAGGCGTTGATGCCGCGCATCATGACGTCGTCGAGCAGTTCGATCCGGGCCACGGGGATCGCGGACTGGATCACCGAGATGGCGGTATCCACGGCGTTGTGCAGGCTGTCGAAGCTGCAGACAGCCGCCGAGATCGCCTGCGGCACGGGATGCACTTTCAGCGTGATCCCGGTGATGACGCCGAGCGTGCCTTCCGCGCCGACGAACATGCGGGTCAAATCGTAGCCCGCGGCTGATTTCCGCGCGCGCCTGGCGGTGCGGATGATGCGGCCGTCGGCCAGCACCACCTCCAGCGCCATGACATTATCCTTCATGGTGCCGTAACGCACTGCCATGGTCCCGGAGGCGCGGGTCGAGGTCATGCCGCCGATCGAGGCGTCGGCGCCGGGATCGATCGGGAAAAACAGGCCGGTATTGCGCAGCTCCGCATTGAGCTGCTTGCGGGTGATGCCGGGCTGCACCACGACATCCATGTCGCTGTCGTGCACGGCCAGCACCTTGTCCATGCGCGCGAAGTCGAAGCAGACTCCGCCCGCGACCGCGGCCGCATTGCCTTCGAGCGAGGTGCCGGCGCCGAACGGCACGATCGGCATATTCGCACCAGCGCACAGCTTGACGATCTCGGCGACCTCCTGCGTCGTCTCGGGGAAGACGACGATGTCGGGCGGCAGGCTCCGGTAATGCGACTCGCTCTGCCCGTGCTGATCGAGCACGCCGCGCGCAACGCTCGCGCGCGGGCCGATCAGGCCGGTGAGGCGATCGGCCAATATGCTCGTGCTGACCCGCGGTCCCATCCTGGTTCCCTGTCTGCTCCCTGTTGCCGGACTCTTGTTCGGTCCATCGCCGCCAAGCTTAGGCGGCTCTTGCGTTGCTCGCGACCTGCTTCAGGCCGAAATCATAATTGAGGTGAAAATACTCACCGTCCACCATGCGACCATCCGGCGCACGGCCGGCGGGGTGACGGACGAACTCCCGGATCAGGCTGTCCTTGACGCCGAACACCACGTCGCTGTCGAGATATTGGTCGCCGGCAACGAACACGTGCGTCACGAGCTGCTCGAAGCCGGGCGCCGAGATCATGAAGTGCACATGTGCCGGGCGCCAGGGATGGCGTCCCTGGGCCTCCAGCATGTCGCCGACCGGACCGTCATGCGGAATGGGGTAGGCGGCCGGCTTGATCGACCAGAAATGGAAGCGGCCGTTGGCATCGGTGTGGAAGCGGGCGCGCATGGCGAGATCGCCGATGCTGTCGAGTTGCTGCACGTCGTAATAGCCGTCATCGTCGGAGTGCCAGACGTCCACGACGGCGCCTGCCAGCGGCTTGCCGTCGACGGTCGAAACCGATCCGGTGACGAGCATCGAATCGCCTTCCATCGGGCCGGAGATGTCGGCGCCGCTGTCCTTCTCCGGCGCGGCCTGCACGAAGAACGGGCCGAGCACGGTGGTCTCGGTCGCGCCCTCCGGCACCGGGTGATTGATGGCATCGACCAGCATGGAGACACCGAGCGTGTCCGACAGCAGGATGAACTCCTGGCGCTTGTCGTTGCACATGTGGCCGGTGCGGGTCAGGAAGTCGATGCCGAACTCCCACTCCTTCTGGGTCGGACGCACCTCGCGGACGAAGGCGTGAAGATGACGCACCAGCGCTTCGCTGATCTCTTTGATCCGCGGATCGGTCGCGCCCGCGATCCGCTCCAGCACTGCTTCCGTGATCGTGGTCTCGTTGAAGTTACGCATGGGGCCTCCGAGGATCAGAGTTCGGGTTCGCCAAGGCCGGACAGCCGCTCGAGATGTTTGACGGTGGCGATGAAGTCGGTGTCGCCGTCGCCTTGGGCGACCAGCGAGCCATAGGTCTCGCGCACTTGTGCGGCGAGCTGAAGCGGCACGCCGACGGCATGGCCGGCACCGAGAATGAGGTCGAGGTCCTTGGCCATCTGCTTGCAGGAGAAGGTTGACTCGAAGTCGCGCCTGCGCAGTGGCGCGGTCTTGTACTTCACCATGGGGGAGGCGACCGCGCTGTCGTCGAGCACCTTCAGGATGTCCTGCCAGGCAATGCCGCCCTTGCGAGCCAGCGCGAGGCTTTCCGCTATCATCGCGGCCGACACCGCGATCATTAGATTGACCGAGAGCTTTGCGTAGCGCGCTTCTTCGGCGGGCCCGAGATAGGTCTGGGCACGGGTGAAGGCTGCGAACAGCGGCTTGAGTTTCTCGAACGCATCCTTGGGGCCCGAGACGAAGCAGGTCAGCGCGCCCGTGTGGACGATGCTGGCATTGCCGGAAACCGGCGAACGCAGATAGGCAATGCCGCGCGCCTGCGCGGCGGCTGCGACTTCGGTCGAGGCCTCGACGCTGACGGTACTGGTCTCGATGAGGACCGCGTCTGGCGCCATTGCGGCGACCAAGCCGGCGGAGCCGAGCAGCGCCCCGCGCAAGGCTGCATCGTCGGGCAGGGAGGTGACGACAGCGGCCTTGCCGCTGACGGCCTCGGCCGGCGATGCCACAGTCGCAATGCCTTGCGTGCGCGCCTCGTTGATCCGTGCCGCGCTCTGATCGAACGCGGTGACGGCGTAACCGGCCTTGGCCACGAGCGCCGACATCGGCAGGCCCATCTTACCAATTCCGATGAAAGCGATGTTCTTCGAAGCGTTTGTCATTGTTATCGTCCGTTGGCGCCTTCAGGCGGCGCGTCCCTGTCGTTCGATGTCCTGCACCAGCCGCCGGCCCGATTGCGCTAGCAGCTCTTTCTTGGCCTCCAATCCTTCGACCGGCAGTCGGCCATTCCGCTTCTTCCAGGCGCCGCCGATCATGACGGCCTCGATGTTGGCGAGGCTTGTCTGCATCACCACGGTCGCGACGGGATCATGAACCGGGTGGAGATTGAGGTCGGAGGCGTTGATGATGACGAGGTCGGCGAGCTTGCCCGGTGTCAGCGATCCGATCTGGTTTTCGCGGCCGAGCATGCGGGCACCTTCCGTCGTGATCCATCGCAGCGCCTCGCGCACGGGAACCGTGGTCGTCGCCGGAATGCTGCCGCTGGTCTTGCGCGACTCGGCATTGTCGAGCGCCCGCTGCATGGACAGCGCGATGCGGGCGGCGGAGAAGAGATCGCCGGCCAGGATGGATTCGAGGTCGATGCCGATCGTCGGCCGCACGCCGCGCTTGAGCAAACGCCCGGTGATCGGAAAACCATGGCCCTGGATCATCTCGTTCTCCGGCGTCACCGAGAACGACACGCCAAGATCGACCATCCGGTCCAGCAACGTGTCCGGCAGGTCGTTGCCATGGACGATGTTGGTGCCCGAACCGACGAGGCCAGCCTCGATCAGCTTCTCCCAGCCGCCGGCCGTCTTGGCCGGGCCGCCGCCCTGGTGCATGGAGGCGATCAGGTTCAGCTCGCGCGCCAGACGGAAGTCCTGCACCGCAACGTCGAGTGTCGAATAATGCGGACCGAGAATGGCGAGCCCGAGCGTGACGAGGCCGTCGCGGTCGGCAAGGGGGCCCGCCAGCAGCCGCTCGACCTCGCGGCGCGGGTGTGGCACTTCCGAGAAATGCGGCTCGCCCGGCTTCGGCTCCGGCTTGGGCGAACCGTGGAAGAAGGCGGCGCGGATCCCGCTCTCGATCAAGCCGTGTACGGCAGCGTCGGTGTGATCTGGCGTCGGATTGTTGTGGCACCAGTCAACCAGCGTGGTGGTGCCGCAATTGATCTGGTTCAGTGCGCCGACGAGGGTTGCAATGTGGATATCTTCGGGCCGGAACACGGTCGCAAGGCCGGCATGCATGCGGCGGAAATATTCCAGCAGCGTCCAGTTCGCGGCGAAGCCGCGCAAGCCGGTCTGCCAGGTGTGCATATGCGCGTTGATCAGGCCGGGAATGACGATGCGGTCCTTGCCGTCAATGATCTCGACATCTGTCGCGACGTCGATCGATGGCCGCACGTCGATGATGCGGCTGCCCTCGACCAGCACATCGCCGGTTGCGAGATCGCCGATCGCGTCATCCATGGTGATGACAATAGCGGATTTGATCAGCGTGCGCCGCATCGCCTCACACCGCCGCTTTGACGGGGACCGGCGGCTCGCCGGCCCAGGCGCGTGCAATCACATCGCGAATGGCGTTGCGGTCGAGCGGCCGCGGATTCCAGTAAGCATTGGTCACCGCGAGATCGGCCGCCTTGTCGATGCCGGCTTCGGGCATGCCGACGTCGCGCAGCGCCAGCTTCGCGCCGAGCCGCTTGGCGAGATCGTGAAGACCTTGCGGTGCGTCAGCCGCGCCGATCGCGCGCGAGATGCGTGAAATCGCATTGGGCACGGCCGGGGCGTTGTAAGCGAGCGCATGCGGCAGCACGATGGTGTGGGTTTCGGCATGCGGCAGATCAAACGTGCCGCCGAGCGTATGGCAGAGCTTGTGATGCAGCGCCATGCCGACAGTGCCCAGACAAACGCCGCACAGCCAGGCGCCATAGAGCGCTTCGGTGCGGGCCTCGCGATCGTCGCTTTTCGCGGCGATGGCGGGCAGGGCCTTGGCCAGGGCGCGAATGCCTTCTTCGGCCATCAGCAATGTCACGGGGTTGGCGTCGCGTGCGTACAGCGCCTCCACCGCATGCGCAATCGCGTTGATGCCGGATGTTGCCGCGAGGCTCGCCGGCAGCGTCAAGGTGAGATCGACATCGTAGATCACGGTCTCGGGCAGGATCGCCGCGTCGCGCACCGTGGTTTTCAGGCCGTTCTCGGTCTGCCCGACGATCGGCGTCATCTCCGAGCCGGCATAGGTGGTGGGAATGCAGAGCTGGTTGATTCCGGTGCGCAAGGCCAACGCCTTGCCGAGGCCCGTGGTCGAGCCGCCGCCGAGCGAGACGACGCAGTCGGCCTCGCACGCCTGCATCGCGGCGAGCGCGCGCTCCGTGACCTCGACCGGCGTGTGCATGGTCGCGCCGGGAAAGATGCCGGCATAGAGCGGGCCGAGCGCCGCGCCGAGGCTCTTGCCCTGCGCCTCCTGCTGCGGCGTCGTCAGCACCAGCGCGCGCTTGCCCCCGAGTCGCTCGACCTCGGCCTTGGCTTCAGCCAGCGTTCCGCTGCCGAACACGACGCGGCAGGGCAGGTTTTCAAAGGTGAACGAACCGATCATGCGCCGGTCTCTTTGATGGGATAATCGACCTGGAAGCGCCCGATCCGCAAGTCGCCCAATGCCTCGCGCACCCGCAGATGTTCCGGATGGTTGGCATAGGCGCTGAGCGCTGTCTGGTCGGTGAATTCGGAGAACAGAACGACGTCGCAGGCGTAATCGACCGCGCTGACATCCATGCCGACTTCGATATGGGTGAGGCCGTCGATCCGGCCCTTGAGGCCCTCGAACAGCGTCTTGACCTTGACCCGGGCGGCGGAGCGCTCCTCGGGGGTCTCCCCGCGCAGCCGCCACATCACGATGTGCCTGATCGGGCCCGACATTTCCTGATTTCCTCGCCTGTCCCAGTGCTTTGTTGGGAGCTATTTTGCCTTGCAGAAATCGGAAATAAAGACCAAAATTTGTAAGTCTCTTTTCCGATATACGCAAAAATGGACCGGCTGCTTCAACTCGAGGTCTTCTCCAAAACGGCCGAGCTCGGCAGCCTTTCCAAAGCTGCCGAAACATTGCGGATGTCGAACGCGGCCGCGAGCCGCCATCTCAGCGCCCTGGAGGAGCGGCTTGCGGTCCGGCTGATCGAGCGCAACACGCGCCGGCAATGGCTGACCGAGGCAGGGCAGGAGCTGTTGCAACGCTGCAGCACGCTCTTGAACGAACTCGCCGAAGCCGAGGACGCCGTCTCCGACCGTGCGCTGTCACCGAAGGGCATGCTGCGCGTCACGTCCTCGCTGTCCTTTGCGATGATCTATCTCGCGCCGATGCTGCCCGCCTTCCGCGCGCTCTACCCCGATCTCAGTGTGCAGATCATCAGCGCCAACCGCTATCTGGATTTCATCGAGGCCGGCATCGACGTCGCGATCCGCACGCGCGAGCATGAGCCGGATTCCAACATCGTCGTCCGCCGCATTGGCCAGATGCACCGTGTGCTCGCGGCGGCTCCTTCCTATCTGGAAAAGCACGGCCGGCCCGAGCATCCCGCCGATCTCGCCCGCCACGACATGCTGATCTACAATCTCGCCAACGATCCCTATTCGCTACGGCTGAGCCAGGGCAGCACGACGCAGACGGTGCGGATCGCGCCGACGCTCGACAGCAATGACGGCCAGATCATTTGTGGTGCAGCGCGTGCGGGGCTCGGCATCCTGATCCAGCCGCTCTACATCGTGCAGGGCGATATCGCGGCCGGTCGGCTGGTGCCTGTCCTGAGCGACTGGCAGCTGCCGCTGCTCACCATGAACATCGCTTACCAGAACCGCGTCAGGCTGCCGGCCAAGATCAGGGTGTTCTCGGACTTCCTGGTCAGCCACATCCGTGAGCATTCAGAGCCAGGGATCTGGATGGACGCGGCGAAGTGAGCGGGAAGCATCCATGTATCTCGGCATCGATCTCGGCACCTCCGCAGTCAAGACGGTTCTCGTCGACGACACCCAGCGCGTGATCGCAAGCGCGAGCAGGCCGCTGACGATCGCCTCGCCGCAGCCGGGTCATTCCGAGCAGGACCCCGCGCAATGGATCGATGCGGCCTTCGCCACGCTCGATGCGCTGAAGGCTTCGCATGGACAAGAGCTGGCGGCGGTCAAGGGCATTGGGCTGTCCGGCCAGATGCATGGCGCCACGCTGCTCGACGCGGGCTTGAGGCCCTTGCGGCCCTGCATCCTCTGGAACGATGGACGCGCCGCCGCGGAATGTCGTGTCCTGGAGCAACGCTGGCCCGCCTTGCGCGCGGTGACGGGCAACAAGGCGATGCCGGGATTCACCGCGCCAAAACTGCTCTGGATCGCAACGCATGAGCCCAACATTTTCGCTGCGACGAAGCTCGTGCTGCAGCCAAAGGCCTATCTGCGCCTGGCGCTTTCGGGCGAGGCCGTCGAGGATGTCTCGGATGCATCGGGATCCCTGTGGCTCGACGCTGCGCGCCGGGACTGGTCGGACGCCGCATTGGCCGCAACGGGCCTGACGCGCGAGCACATGCCGAGTCTGGTCGAGGGATGCGCGCCCGCAGCAAGGCTGCGGAGCGAGCTGGCGCGGCGCTGGGGCATGACCGGGCGGCCGGTAATCGCGGGCGGTGCCGGCGACAATCCGTCGGGCGCCATCGGCATCGGCGCGATCCAGCCGGGAACCGCGTTCATATCCTTGGGAACATCGGGTGCCCTGTTGGCGCCGACCGCCACGATCGCCGCCAATCCGGACCGCGCGGTGCACACGTTCTGCCATGCCATCCCGGGCATGTGGATACAGGCCGGCGCGATCCTGTCGGCCGCCTCCTGCCTGGCTTGGGCCGCGCGCCTGTTCGGTGTCACTGAGACCGAGTTGTTGGCGCCGCTAGGATCGCGCCCGCGGGCGCCGTCGCCGGTGAGCTTCCTGCCTTATCTCGCAGGGGAGCGGACACCGCATGACGATCCCGCCGTGCGCGGCATGCTCGATGGTTTAAGCCATGGCACCGATCGCAATGCGATCGTGCAGGCGGTGCTCGAAGGCGTTGCCTTCGCGCTGACCGATTGCCGCGACGCTCTCGCGGATGCCGGTATCGCGATCGCGGAAGCCGACGTCATCGGCGGTGGTTCGCGGTCATCGTTCTGGCTTTCGGTTCTCGCAACCGTGCTGAATGTTCCCATCCACCGCTTCGCCGGCGGCGAGACCGGCGCGGCGTTCGGTGCGGCAAGATTAGGGCGGCTTGCTGTCACGGGTGAGGCAATCGCAACCGTGTGCACGCGACCGCAACGCGTCGAGACGTTCGAACCTGACACCGGGCTGACCGATGCTTACGCCGAACGGCTTCCCGCCTGGCGCGAACTGTATCGGCCGCGCCACTAGCATCGCCGCGATATCGTATTTCGCTGTGTTCGGTATTGCCCTGTGCCGCGGCCTTTTGTTTAATGCGTGAGCCGCGCTGACAAGAAGATCGAGACGCGGGTGGGAAACGCATTGTGCGCCGGGAGGCACGATGAATGCTCCGATCCTCGAGATGCGCGGGGTCTCCAAATCCTTCTTCGGCATCAAGGCGCTGCGTGCCGTCGATCTCACCGTCTATGCCGGCGAGATTCATGCCTTGATGGGTGAGAACGGCGCCGGCAAGTCGACGCTGATGAAAATCCTGTCCGGCGCCTACAAGCCTGATCCCGGCGGCGAGATCCGCATCGAAGGGCATCCGGTCCGGATTGAAGGTCCGCTCGGCGGCCGCGCGGCGGGCATCTCCATCATCTATCAGGAGCTGTCGCTCGCTCCCAATCTCAGCGTCGCCGAGAATATCTATCTCGGTCGCGAGATCTCGCGTTCAGGACTGCTGGCGCGCGGGGAGATGCGTGAGGGCGTCGGTCCCATTTTGAAGCGGCTTGGCGCAGACTTCCTGCCCTCGACGCTGGTCGCCCATTTGTCCATGGGCCAGCGGCAACTGGTCGAGATCGCCCGTGCCCTGCATGCGAGGTCAAAGATCCTGATCATGGACGAGCCGACCACCGCACTGTCGGCGGGCGAGAGCGCGCGGCTGTTCGCGCTGATCCGCCAGCTCAGGGCGGAAGGGCTCGCCATCATCTACATCTCGCACCGCATGGACGAGGTCTACGCGCTCGGCGACCGCGTGACCGTGCTGCGGGACGGCCGGCTGGTCGGCTCGCTCGACAAGCCCGAAATCCGTGCCGACACCATCGTGCGGCTGATGGTCGGGCGCGACGTCTCCTCGTTCTACAAGAAGGACCACGATCCCGACGCGGGGCGCGGGCACCCCGTGCTCGCAGCGATCGACATAGCCGATGGCCAGCGCGTCAAGGGCTGCTCGCTTACGGTGCATGCAGGTGAGGTGGTCGGGCTCGCCGGCCTGATCGGCGCCGGCCGCACCGAGCTTGCGCATCTCATCATCGGCGCGCTGCCAAAAACCTCCGGCCGGCTCGAGCTGGAAGGACAGCCGGTCGAGATCCGCACCCCCGGTGAGGCGCTCGAGGCCGGCATCGCCTATCTGACCGAGGACCGCAAAGCGCTCGGCCTGTTCCTGGATATGTCCTGTCTGGACAACATCAACCTCGCGGTGCTCGGCCGCGATGCCAAGCTCGGCTGGTTCCTGGACCGTGACAAGGCGCGCGAGCGCGCCGATCGGGCCTTCGCTGGCCTCAGCATCCGCGCCGCCAATGTCGGCGTCCCCGCCGGTGGCCTGTCCGGCGGCAATCAGCAGAAGCTGCTGCTGTCGCGGCTTCTCGCCATCGCGCCGAAGGTGCTGATCCTCGACGAGCCGACGCGTGGCGTCGATGTCGGCGCCAAGTCCGAGATCTATTCGATCATCGACAATCTGGCCAAGGCCGGCACCGCGATCCTCGTCATCTCGTCCGACCTGCCCGAGATCATCGGCATTTGCGACCGCGTCGCCGTCATGCGGGCCGGGCACATCGCCGGCGAGGTGAGCCGCGGACCCAATTCGCCGCTGACACAAGAAGACATCATGGCGCTTGCCACGGGGATGGAGCATCTCGATGCCTGACAACGGTGCTGCGGAGGTCCAGTCCGCCCCGACGACGACCAATGGCGCTGCCGCCGAGACAAAGCGCCAGCGGGTGAGGGTGCTGATCAGCGCGCTCGGCATGCTGCCGGTGCTGTTGATCCTCTGCATCGGCTTTCATTTTCTGTCCGAGGGACGCTTCTTCACCGGACAGAATCTCGGCATCGTGTTGCAGCAGGCCGCAGTGAACACTGTGCTCGCCGCGGGCATGACCTTCGTCATCCTCACCGGCGGCATCGACCTTTCGGTCGGTTCGATCCTGGCGGCCTCCGCGATGGCCGGGTTGACGCTGTCCAAGCTGCCGGAGCTTGGCATGCTGTGGCTGCCGGCCTCGCTGCTCACGGGCCTTGGCTTCGGCATCGTCAACGGCGCGCTGATCGCGCTGCTCCGCCTGCCGCCTTTCATCGTCACGCTCGGCTCTCTTACCGCGGTGCGTGGCCTTGCGCGACTGCTCGGGGCCGACACCACCGTGTTCAATCCCTCGATCCCCTATGCCTTCATCGGCAACGGCTCGCTGACGCTCGTTCCCGGCGTCGCATCGATCCCGTGGCTCTCGGTGATCGCCTTGCTCGTCATTCTGGTGTCGTGGCTGGTGCTGCGCCGGACCGTGCTCGGCGTGCACATCTACGCGGTGGGCGGCAACGAGAGCGCGGCGCGGCTTGCGGGCATCAAGGTTTGGGCCGTGCTGATCTTCGTCTACGGTGTTTCCGGGCTTTTCGCCGGGCTCGGCGGCGCCATGCAGGCGGCGCGGCTCTATGCCGCCAATGGCCTGCAGCTCGGCCAGTCCTACGAGCTCGACGCGATCACCGCCGTGATCCTCGGCGGCACCTCGTTCGTCGGCGGCATCGGCTCGATCTGGGGGACGCTGGTCGGCGCGCTGATCATCGCGGTGCTGTCGAACGGCCTCATCCTCGTCGGTGTCTCCGACATCTGGCAATATGTGATCAAGGGCCTCGTCATCATTGGCGCCGTGGCGCTGGATCGGTACCGGCTGCAAGGCTCCGCCAGAACATAAAGGCTCCGCCAGAACTTAAAGGCTCGGCCAGAACATGAAAGCTTCCGTTGCGGCAACTGGTCTGCCGCGCCGGGGACCAAGACAGACCAGGGAGGAAGTCCATGTTGAAGACGATCATGCTCGCCGGCGCCGCGACGGCGCTTGTTCTTAGCACCGTGCCGTCCTCGGCGAAGGAGCTCAAGTCGATCGGCGTCTCGCTGGGGTCGATGGGCAACCCGTTCTTTGTCGCACTGGCGAAGGGCGCCGAGTTCGAGGCCAGGAAGACCAATCCCAACGTGAAGATCACGGCGGTCGGCTTCGAATACGATCTCGGCAAGCAGGTCACCCAGATCGACAATTTCATCGCCGCCGGCGTCGATCTGATCCTGCTCAACCCCGGCGATCCCAAGGCGATCGGGCCTGCGATCAAGAAGGCGCAGGCCGCCGGCATCGTCGTCGTCGCGGTCGATACCGCGGCCGAAGGCGCCGATGCCACCGTGACCACGAACAACGTGCAGGCCGGCGAGATCTCCTGCCAGTACATCGTCGACAAGCTGGGCGGCAAGGGCGAGGTCATCATCGAGAACGGACCGCAGGTCTCCGCCGTGATCGACCGCGTCGTCGGCTGCAAGAACGTCTTCTCGAAGAATCCCGGCATCAAGGTGTTGTCCAACGACCAGGACGGCAAAGGCTCGCGCGAAGGCGGTCTCACCGTTGCTCAGGGCTATCTGACCCGCTTCCCCAAGATCGACGCCATCTTCGCCATCAACGATCCCCAGGCGATCGGCACCGACCTTGCGGCGCGCCAGCAGAACCGAACCGGCATCGTCATCACCGCGGTCGACGGTGCGCCCGATATCGAGGCCGCGCTGAAAGATCCGCAGTCGCCGCAGATTCAGGCTTCGGCTTCGCAGGATCCGTTCTTCATGGCGCGCCGCGCCGTGCAGGTCGGTGTTGGTATCCTCAATGGCCAGAAGCCGGCCTCGACCGTCGAGCTGCTGCCGTCCAAGCTCGTGACCAGGGACAACGTCGCCGAGTACAAGGGCTGGACCTCCGATCGTTCGCAGTAAGCCTCCCTTGCTGAGGCGGCAAACCACGAATTGCGGGCGGTGTGTTTGATTCACGCCGCCCGTGGCGTCATGGCCGCAGGCTCGCGCCAGGGCGTGTACTCATAAATCCGGCCGGCCTGCGCGTGGGCCGTGTCCGCTAGTTTTTCACACCGGGCATGGCTAATGCGCCCTAGTTAGGCCGCTGAGGGCCACTTCCAGACGTCGCCGATGGGTATATGGAATCATCGTCCACCCCGGAGAACAGCAAGTGGCCCGAATAGAAACCTTCGTATGGATCGCAGCGAGTTTCATAATCCTTTTGGCCGCCACTTCCCTACGGGCTTTAGCAACACCAGAAGCGTCTGCATGCGGGTACCTCGCTGGTCTAATCGATAAGGCACCGCCAGGGCCGTTGTTTTTGCGCAGCTATCCGACCGTGGAATCGGGGCCTCTCCATGGCGCCGCATACCTTTATGACAATGCGGTGGCCGCCATCGCGTTGGTCGGTTGCGGTGAGCGAGACAAAGCGTCTCGAATCGGCTCGGCAATTCTCTGGGCCCTCGACAACGACCGCACCTGGCATGATGGTCGCCTCAGGAACGCTTACGCGGCGGGTGTGGTGGTGAACGGCCCCGCCAAACTTCCGGGGTGGTGGGACAATACTCAAAACAAATGGTTGGAGGATCGATATCAGGTGGGCAGCGATGTTGGTAACGTGGCATGGGCCATGTTGGCGTTGCTGTCGATCGATGGCGCAAACACCGGCTCTCGGTTCCGCGATGGCGCAGCGCGGCTTGGCGCCTGGGTCGCGCAATGGGCCGATACGCGCGGTACTGGCGGCTTCACGGGTGGTACGTTTGGGCACGAACCGACGCCGGAAGTGCGGACGTGGAAATCGACTGAACATAATACTGACCTCGCCGCCGCGTTTGGCCTTCTTGCGATCCGTACAGGCGACTCGCACTGGCGCGATAAGGCAACGGTTGCCGAGTACTTCGTAAATACGATGTGGGATCCGGGGTGCGCCTGTTTTGCCACGGGGACCGCTGAAGACGGAGTCACGCATAATCCGATTTTGGCCCTGGATGCCCAGATCTGGCCTTTAACAGCGCTTCACGGAGCGGCCGGGAAATTTGCAACGGCAATGACGACCGCTGAACAGCGGATGAGTGTCGACGGAGGCTTTTCTTACGGTGAAGACCGGGATGGTGTGTGGACCGAAGGGACGGGCCAAATGGCTCTCTTGATGAAATTGCTCGGCAAGACCGAGAGGGCGGAATCGTTGATCTCTGTCATCGAATCCCAGAGGTCGCCCGATGGTGGGTTCTATGCCACGAGTGTCCGCGCGTTACCGACGGGGTTCGTGTTGGACACCGACCCGACCAAGCCGCGAAACTATTTCCGATTGTCACATCTTGGCGCAGCTTCGTGGGCAGCCCTCGCGGAACGTGGGTTCAATCCCTTTACGATGACAAAAGGACTCCCCTAGCCGAGCCGCAGTGCTTCTCGTCTCAGCCGTTTCGGTCTGGGTTTGATTTCGATATGTCCGCAACGGCTCACAAGCCGCCGGTCACCCTCAAGTGGCGGACTTCCGCTTTGCGTTAGAAGCGAACGTTCATGAGTACACGCCGTAAATCTAATCTGCGTCAGCGCGCGGCGGAAGGATTGGTTCGCGCGGGCAACACACTCGACGGAGACTTGCTGGCAAAAGCGTTCGTCTTGGGCTGGACGTGCGATCCGTCGATCACCTCGAGCCGGCCGCAACGGTTCAGGGTGTGGAGCTTCCTGCCGGGCCATGCCGGTCCGGGCTTCAGCGAATGGCGCACGACCTGCCTGAAGGCGGTCGGCGACAACTCGACCACTTCCGCCAGCGCGAGTGCCGCGCCGTAGCCGTCGGTGCAGTTCTGCACCGGGCGCCACAATGTGCCGTTGATCGTGACGAAATTCCCCGCCGGCCGCGTGCTCGCGCGGTCGATCAGCACCGGGTTGCTGGCGTGCGGCAGCCAGGGCCCCAGGAGGTGATCGGCATGATAGATCGCCAGCGAATCCGAGTAGCCGCCGGCTCCGTCGCGCCAGGCGCCGAACAGGTAATGCAGGCCGTTATGCCGCGTGATCGTGACGTCGGCCAGCTCGAGGCCTGACAGCAGCGTCGCGTGCCGCTCCCATTTGTCCGGGAACCGGACGCATTTGTAGAGGGCGACGTCCCCGTTGGTCGAGCTCTCCGGGATCATCCACAATGCGCCACCGTCTTCGATCAGAAACGGATAGGAGAGATGCCAGGGCTCCTCCAGCACCGGCACGGCTTCTCCCACCGGGCCGGCGTCGTTGAACTCGATCGCCGAGATGATGCCTTTTCCGACGCGGTGGTCGAGATCTTCGAAGAAGACGAATGTTCGCCCCTGCCAATTGATCGGAAACGGGTCCGCGTAGAAGCGATGCCCTGGATCGGGAAGGACGTTCCAGCCCGGTCCGGACAGATCGCCGGTCTGCCAGACCCCTGCGCCGTCGTTGAAGCGCCAGCCGACATGCCAATGCGGGGCATAGCAGCAGAGGCGATAGATCTCCTTGGCAATTGAGACGGCAAGGCCACGTATGACGTAGCCAGCGGGGCCACGGCCCGAACCATGTCCGGCGCGGCGCGCCAGCTCCGGCACAATCCGCGGCCTTCCCGACAGGATCGCCGCCACCATGGTCAGGGTTCGCGCCATGACGGTTTCGAGAGCGCCGCTGAGCCCTGCGGCAATTTCACCGGATGGATGGCCGCGATCGAGGACTGAGCCGTCGATCTCGTTGACGATGTCGATCACCGGCAGGTCGCCGGCCAGAATGGCGGCGAGCGCGGCGTTCTCGCCGGCAACGCCATTGAACAGCGGACGGAGATACAGCTGGGCGGAGCTGTTCGGATCGCGCGCGCCGCCGGTGAAATCGACGACCACGTCGGCGCTCCCGGCATGAGCCAGCGTCCGCTCCGGAATGGCGTCGAGCCTGTTGGCGCCGCTGGGCTTGCCCTTGTGCAACACCAAACGTTCGAGCTCGAACAGGGCGTCGAGACCTGCGGGCCGCGGCTCGGCCGTTGCCGCCCAGGCGATTTGAACCGGAACATCCCGGCCGTCGACCGACAGCGTCGCGCGGCCCATCCATCGCCGCGCGTATTCACGTTCACAGCGAAACTCGATAATCATGTCGAGCCCATCACTTCCAATCGTCCGGTCAAATGACCTGGTCGAGAATTCGAACGTATTCCTCCACCATGGCATCTACCGAATAGCGCAACCTCAGGCCTTTGGCGTTTTGTCGCAGCTCGTCGCTCAAATGCTGGTCCGTCAGCAGCGTCGAGACGGCTGCCGAGAGCTTCGCATGATCGGAGGCATCGACGAAGAGCGCGGTCGGTCTGCCTTCGTAGGATAGCACTTCGCGCAGGACGGGAAGATCGGTCACGACGGAGGGAACACCGGCATTCGCGGCCTCGACCGCAGCCAGGCCGAAAGTCTCGGCCTGCGTCGGGAACACGAACACGTCCAGGCAGGCGAGAAACTCCGCCATCCGGCTCGGGGGAATTTCTCCGAGCAGATGCAGCCTGTCCGACACCTTCAATTCGTCAGCCAGCCGCCTCAGCCGCGTCTGGTCGGCGCCCTGGCCGGCGAGCGCGAGATGCCAGGACGGTTGATCCGGCAGCAGACGTATCGCCATGTCGAGCCGCTTGTGCGGATGCAGCCGCGCTGCGCAGCCGAGCAGGACGCGATCGGTCGGCAGATCGAATTTCTGCCGGGCCGCGTCCTTCGACAGCGTGAGCGCCTTGTCGTCGAAGCCGTGCGGCACATGCACCATGCGCGAACGGTAGGCCGCGGGGTAGCGCGAATATTCGCGCTCCATGTCCTTCGAATTGAGCGTGATGCGGTCGAAGAAGCCGAGGCTGCCCATGACGATGTCGGCGGTGCGGACCGGCCGGCTCATCGCGAGCGCAGATGAAACCTGATTGGCGACGACAGGTGCTCGGCTGACGAGGCGCGCGATGCCGGCGCCGATGACGTTGCCGAAATGCTGGAACGTCAGAACGGCGTCGGGCCTGACCGTCCTGATATGACGGGCGAGCGTCCACAGCATCCGCAGCAGCGCCAATGGATTGCCCGGCCGGCTCGGCGCGCAATAGAGCGTATCGGGCGGCTCATCGAAGGACTCCGATTTGCGGAAGAAGAAGAGATTGGTGACGCGGTAGCCGCGCGCGGTCAGCCCGGCGCCGAGCAGCCTGGAGATCTCCTGCGCGCCGGCGTTCTCGGCCTGGGTTTGCGCGAGAAGCACGTGCAGCTTTCGTCCGCTGCCGTTCGACTGCGCTGGTGCTGCCGCGGTCGTCTCGCCCAATTCCTTGTTTGGCTGATAGTGCAGCACGGATCCCGACCCGCTAGAGAAACGAAATCTTCACCTTCTTAACTCCGTACCTATCATGCGGGCACCGCGTGGACACCGACTAGAAACAAACGGAGTTAATGCAAGGCCCTGCCATCGCCATCGTTGGCGCAGCCATTTCACGGGTTCCAGAACACTGCGCAGCAAGCCTGTTAACCAATCGATCTTGCACGCCGCCGGCGCGTGAACCCGACCTACTCACCGGAGTCGGCGCCGCGGACCGCATAATTGCCGCGCTTGAATGCGCTGAAGCGCAGAAGCACGAGAATTGAAGGATCCACTCCCGTCCGGCGGCGACAGAGCACGTTCAGGGCAATGGTCGCGAGCGCCAGCGAAACCGTGGCGGAAATCGCAGCACCAAGCACACCGAGCCAGGGGATGAGAACGAGAAATCCCGCAAGGCGTAGCGCGACGTTGGCCGCAACGACGGGAACGTAGATTCGTTCATGGCCGGTCAGCTGCAGGATCGCAGCCGACGGGCCGCCTGCAGCCTGGATGGCCGTTCCGATGGCGAGGACGATCAGGACCGAATGCTGTTCGGTGAAATGAGGTCCGAACAGGTTGAGGAGATAGGGGCCGCCGATCCAGATCGTGGCGAGCCCGGCGGCCACGCAAAGCGCGGTCACTTCCGCCATCAACCGCAAGGTTCGCTCGAACTCCCGATGATTCTTGCTGAAATACAGCGAGGGAAGCCGGCGCGCGCCGAATGTGTACAGCGCCGCGGACACCATGGCGAAGATGTTGGCGAGGCGCGAGGCGGCGAAGTAGATACCGGCCGTCGCCGGATCCAGCATCCAGTAGACCAGGATGACGTCGAAATACTGGTTTGCGACCTCGAGGATGGACGCGAGCCAGAAGTGCAGGGCGCTCGATCGCCAGCGGGATGTTTCGGAGCCCGCCGCCGTGCCGCGCAAATTCGGCAGAACGCGCGCAATCGAAATGATCTGCGCAGCCAGCCCGACCGACATGGCAATCGTCATCACCGCGATCAGCTCGGCGGGATCGAGCTGCCGATGACCGACCAGCATGACGAGCAGGAACAGGACGACGATGACCCGCCAGAAGAACTCGCGATTACCTTCGCCCATGAGAATGCTGACCAGCGAGCGTGCGATCTGGCTGCCAAGCATCACGCCGGCGTTCACGGCCGTGTACGCGGACACTGCGAGGATCAGCACCCACCAGTCGCCTCTCATGTTGGCCGCGATGGCAATCCCCGCGATCACGATCAGCATGGCGATCGAGGTGATCTTGAAGCTGGACAGCAGGACGCCTTTGGTGAGATCCGGCCTGTCGCCGACCTGATACTCGTTCAGGAAGCGCACCAGCAAGGATTCCTGGCCGACCAGTCCCACGACGGCGGCGATCTGGGCAACCGAAAGCCAGGTCGCAAAGATGCCGAAGCCATCTGGCGACATCGTTCGTGCCGCCAGCGAGAACAACGCAAACGCGAGCGCGCCGCTGCCAACCTTGAGGAGGATGGTCCCGACGACACCGCGCGTGACGTCACGCCGCAGAAGCTGGAGGATGGATTCGATCATGGAAGTTTAGGGAGCTGCTTTCTCCTGAAGACGGCGCCGGCGACAAGCTAGCATGCCGAAAAAACACGAGTGTTAATGGGCGACATGCAGGATCCTGCCGTCGGCGACGATATCGCGGTGACGTCGGTTGCTTCACTGTGGAACATCGTCGTTCCCGTTGTCCCAAATCAAGCAAGGCCGGCTCGGACCGTCTGACGGCGTATCGCCGCAACGATGGCCGAGAAGGCCGAGATCAGCGGTCGGATGGCGAAGGGCTCGCGGGATCGGCCGCCAGGCTGCCAGAAACCGCAATTGACGGGGAATTCCCAGCAAGAGGTGTGCCGGATTGTTGTCAGGATAAGCGGCCCTCCCGCCCGTTAACCTCGATATCGAGAAATGATCGCGTTTGGCCGCGTGATGCGACATCAGGCCGGAGAATTGCACGTGCGACTTTGGTTGACCGTTGGAGCCCAGATCATGACGGCGGACAAAACCGTGAACGAGCCGATCGCTGCGGACATCGCGATCGTCGGCGGCGGCCTTGCGGGATCGCTCGCGGCGGCCGTGCTGGCGCGGGCAGGGCATCGCATCGTCCTGATCGACAAGCGGGCGGTCTATCCGGACGAATTCCGGGTCGAAAAGATCGGCGGCCATCAATTGGCGATGCTGCGCAAGCTGGGCTTTCTCGATGCGCTCGAGAGTGTCGCCAGTCGATATGATCAGGTGCTCAATATCCGGGAAGGCAAGGTGGTCGACGTCAGTGTCGGTCGGGCCTACGGGTTTCCCTATGCCGATCTCGTGGCGATGGCGCGCAGCCAGATGCCCGATCCGTCCAGCCTGATCGTCGACGAGGTCGCCGCGATCAACTGCGGCGACGACGTCCAGCATCTCGAACTGGCCTCCGGACGGCACGTGACCGCGCGCCTCGTCGTTCTCGCCACGGGCATGGCGGGAGCGCTCGGCTACAAGCTCGGCATCAAGCGGCGCGTGCTGGCCGAGCGCCACTCGGTCTCGTTCGGCTTTACGATTGCCCGCCAGGACGGCCGCCCATTCGATTTCGAGGCGCTGACCTGCTATGGCGAGCGCACGGCGGATGGCATCGACTATCTCAGCCTGTTTCCCGTCCGCTCCGGGATGCGGGCCAATCTCTTCATGTTCCGCGACCCGACCGACCCGATCATGCGCGAGCTGCGTCGCGAGCCGGAGGCGACCGTTTTGCGCCTGCTGCCGGGCTTGCGGCTCTATCTCGGCGATTTCCGCGTCATCGACCGGGTCCAGAACTGGGTGATGGACCTGACCGTCGTCGAAGGACATCTGCAGCCCGGAATCGTGCTGATCGGCGATGCGTTCCAGACCAATTGCCCCGCCGCCGGCACCGGTGTCGCGCGCCTCTTGGTGGACGTCGATCGTCTCTGCACTGAATATGCGCCGGGATGGCTCGCGACATCAGGCATGGGCCAGGAAAAGATTGCGCAATTCTATTCCGATCGCGACAAGATCGCGGCGGATCAGCAGTCCCTGAAAATGGCGCGCTTCCGCCAGGCGCTGACGTCCCGCGACGATATCGGCTGGGACGTCCGGCGCCGCTTGCACTTCCTGCGGCGCAGCCTGGCGCACCGTGTCGATCAGATGCATCCGGGCTGGATCGGCCGCGTTCGCGGCGCGCTGCGCGCCTGAGGCCTGCGCTTCTTTCGCCTGCTGTCGGTCAACGCGTCGGCGTCGGCGTGCGGGCGGGCAGGAGCCGCAAATCCGATAGCCGCTTGGCCGCGAGCTTGAGCCAGGGCGCCTGGTTCAGCGCGAACAGGGCGACGGCGCCCATTGCGCTGCCGGCCTGCGTGACCGCCCACATCGGCGACGGCTGTCCGCCGAACAATTTCTTGTAGGGCTCGTCTCCAATGGTGAAATCGAGCATCTGATCGCCGCGCTCGATACAATCGCGTGCCACCTGCTCGAACATCAGCGCGCCCAGGGACTGGCTCTTGTATCCGGCGATGTCGAAGGCGCTCATGATGATGAGGAAGCTGTCGCGATGGCATAGTCCGAGCACGGCCGCAATCACTTCGCCGTCCATCTTCATGGCGTAGAGGCGCACGAAGCCGCCGAGACCACGCAGGGCCACGTCGGAGTAGAAGCCGAAATATTCGGGACGCTGCAGCAGGTCGCCGTCGCCCTGCGCCTGAAAGCGCGGGCCGCGAAACTTCTTCATCACCTCCAGTGCCTCGAGCACGGAAGCGTTGTCGTCGCAGCAAGCAAAGCTCAGCGCGCCCTTCTTCTGGAGCTGGCGAGATTTCTTTGCGAGCTCCTTCTGATAGGAGCGGTCGATCGCGCTGGCACGCCATTGCTCGAACGGCGCGACGAGAACCGTCGCGTAGGCATTGGTCTCCATCGAGACGCGGCGGGAGGCCCCGAGGAGATTTTCGATCGGAAGCCGCCCGTCGGGCAGCTTGGTCATGCGAAGCAGATCGAACGGACGAACGAGGCGCCTGATCTCCGCGCATGCATCGGCGTCGTCGAGCAGCCGCGCAAACACGTCCGGGCTGCAGACCGGGGCCAGATAGTCGGAGACACGCAGGTCGGCGAACTCGACGGTTCGGATCGGACCGCGTCGTAGCCGGAGCAGGGGCAGCACCATCGCAAGCGTTCCCGTCGTGCGGTCACGGACGACGACGACCAGAGGTGTTGCTCCGGCATTCGCAGCAAGCCGGGCATAAAGGCTGTGCAGCCAGATTGGATGCTGGAACGCGGTCGCCGCCGAGCGATCGAACAGCTCGGCGTAGTCCTCGGACAAAAAGTCGAACGACTGCTCGATGACAATGTCGAAATCGTTGCTGGGCTTGTTCATGTGCAATCAGGGAAACCGGACAATTCGCGACGATCGATCGAGCCGTAGCTGGGCTTTATAGCAGGCTCGTTACGGGCTAGACACCAGCGGCCTGGGATTTGCATTAATGTGTTCAACCGCGTTCGTATCGTTACCAAACCCTTAATCCACCGATCGCGATCTCCTCGATCATGCAAGATGGTCCCGTACGGTCCAGAACACGTCGACGATGTCCCTCTCACGACGAGAATTGCTCAATACGGCGACACAGATCGCGACGCTGGCCGCCTGGCCCGGCGCCGCAGCCGCTGACGATTACCCCTCGCGGCCCATCAGGCTGGTCATTCCCTATACGGCCGGCGCCGCGGGCGATCAGATCGGCCGTCCCTGGGCCGACAGGATTGCTCCGCTGCTGGGGCCGGTCTATGTCGAGAATATCGGCGGCGCCGGCGGCGCGATCGGATCAGCCGCGGTGGCGCAGAGCGCGCCGGACGGCTATTCGCTGCTGCTCGGCAACGGCAGCACGCAAGTGATGATTCCGTTGTCCTCGGCGCAGCCGGCCTATGACGGGATTCGTGATTTCCGTGCCATCTACCGCCTGATCACCAGCACGCTCGCATTCTCGGTTCATCCTGCCTTGCCGGTCAAGGATCTGCGGGAGCTGATCATCTTTGCCAGGGCCAATCCGGGCAAGCTGTCCTATGGCACTCCGGGCGTCGGCACCGGCAATCACCTCGTCGGGGAGATGTTGAGGATGCAGTCCGGCCTCGCAGCGGATTTCATCCACGTCCCCTATCGCGGCATGGGGCCTGCGACCAACGACCTGGTGAGCGGCCAGATATCTTCGGTGATCGCGGTGGTCTCCAGCCAGATCCTGCAATTGCACTTTGCTGGCAAGCTGCGGCTGATCGCCGTGACGAGCGATCGGCGGTTGAACGGCGCGCCTGATATTCCGACGGTGATCGAGCAGGGCATGCCGGACCTCAGATATGCCGGCTGGTTTGGCTTGTTCGCTCCAAAAGCAACGCCGGATACGATCGTGGAGCGGATCGCTGCGGCGACGCGCACGGCGATGGCCGATCCAAAATTGCAGGAAAGCTATCGCTCACAGGGGCTGGAGCCGGACGTCGATTCAGGTCCCGACAGGTTTCAGCGCCTGGTCGAAGACGAGCTGGCTCGCCTTGCTCCCATCGTCAAGGCGATCGGGCTGAAGCGCGACTGAGATCACGCTCCAAAACTTAGCGCGGCATTTGCAAGTGACGTGCTGTCGCAGATCCAAGCGCGCTGCGTCATTCTGCGCGACTGAGAAGCGTCCTTTGGAATCGTTCCAGATGCGCTGTCCACTGCAGTCATTGATGATCGAGACATTCTAAGTCGTCGCGCACGCATTTTCGTTGCCGTCATCACGGCGCCTTTCTAGAGAGGGCTATCGATGAGGGGCTTTCTGGAATGCGGCGTGCGGGTGGAGTTGAGACGGTAGCGCGCTTCGGCGTGGCGCTGCTGGGTGGAGTAGCGTTGCTCACGTGGTTTGAATTGCCTGCTCGATCCCAGACATCGCAAGGCGGCAGCTCCTCCCTTCCACCGGTAACTGTCGAAGCCCCGGTCAAACAATCGGCCCGCCGCGCGCCGACCAGGCGAAACAACGCTCCGGTCCGATCGACGTCGCGGCGCGCTCCGCAAGCCCCAACGGTCGCAGTGCCATCGCAGCCCGGTGTCGTTCCCGCCTTCGCCGGCGGTCAGGTCGCGCAAGGCGCGCGGCTGGGACTGCTCGGAAACACCGGCACCATGAAGTCGCCATTCAGCGTGACGAGCTACACCGACAAGTTCATTCGGGATCAGCAGGCGGCGACGGGTGCGGATGCCCTCATCCTCGATCCGTCCGTGCGAAGCTCTCATCCCACGGGCGGCGTGGTGGACTCCTTCAACATTCGCGGGTTTCCGGTCAACGAAGGCAACAACGGTGAGTTCGCCTTCGAGGGTCTTTACGGAATTGCGCCGACCTATCGCATCTTCACGGACTACGTCGAGCGCATCGAGGTGCTGAAAGGTCCTTCCGCTGCGCTCTCCGGCATGGCGCCCAATGGCGGGGTTGGCGGCGTCATCAATGTCGTGCCCAAGCGCGCGGACGAGGACTTGACCCGCTTGACCGCAAGCTACGGCTCGACGGCCCGCTTCGGCGGGCACTGGGATGTTGCGCGTCGTTATGGCGACGGCAAGGAGTGGGGCGTACGCGCCAGCGGGAGCCTCCGCGACGGTGATACGCCCATCAACCGCCAATCCGAGACGACAGGTGTCGGATCACTCGCCCTCGACTATCGAGGGGAACGGTTCAGGTCCTGGCTCTATCTGATCGCGCAGACCGACCGGTTCGATGCGCCGTCGCGGCCCTTTCTGATTCCTTCCGGCCTGCAGGTGCCGAAGGCGCCGGATGGCCGGTTGAACGTGACCCAGCCCTGGGAATGGTCGCGCATCAACGATCAATCGGCCCTGCTGCGGACCGAGTACGACGTCAGCGACCAGGTCACGCTGTTTGCGGATGTCGGCGGCTCCAGGACGAATGTCGAGCGGTTCTTCGGTCTTCCAACCATTGTCAGCGGGAGCGGCAATACGACCTCGACGCCTCAGTACTTCGGCCTGAGTATCGATCGAACCACCTATGATGGCGGCCTTCGCGCCCGCTTTGATACCGGCTTCGTCCATCATGCTCTCGCATTCCAGGCCTCGGTCTATCATGATGCGCTGTACCGGCGGCTGACCAATGGCACTCTGGTCTCGTCGAACATCTACAATCCCACCGTCGCGCCAACCCAGTTCGCCAATGAGATCAGCGACCGGCCCCGGCTCTCTGACAGCCAGCTCACGGGGCTTTCGATTGCCGACACCATGTCCGTGCTCGACGAGCGCATCCTGTTGACCCTGGGTGTCCGGCGCCAGGGCATCGAGACGAACAACTATGCCTCCAATGTCGGCACGCTGGCGTCGTCCTATGACAGGAGCGCCGTTACGCCGGTGGTCGGCCTCGTCGTCAAGCCCGTGGAGAATGTCTCCCTGTACGCGAACTATGTCGAAGGCCTCGCGCGTGGCGACGTGGCGCCGCAGACCGCGTCCAATTTCGGCGAGGTGCTGCAGCCCTACGTCGCCAAGCAGTACGAAGCCGGCATCAAGGTGGATTTCGGCCGGATCGCAGCAACCTTCAGCGCCTTCGAGATTTCGAAGGCGAGCGGCGAGCTGTCCGCCGGTCGCTTCGCGGCGACCGCCGAACAGCGAGTCCGTGGGCTCGAGTTCAACGTCTACGGCGAGCTCATGCAGGGCGTCCGCGTCCTCGGAGGCATCTCGTTGCTGGACGGTACCCTGACGAAGACCGCGGTCGCGACGAATGTCGGCAACACGCCGATCGGTGTTCCGAACGTCCAGGCCAATATCGGCGCGGAATGGGATCTGCCGTGGATGCGAGACCTCACGTTGAACGGAGCCGTCATCTACACGGGCAGGCAGTTCGTCGACTCCGCGAACAAGCAGCCGATTCCGGAGTGGACGCGGCTCGATCTCGGCGCCCGCTACACAACGGCGATCAACGGCAGGAAGACGGTGTTCCGCGCCAACATCCAGAACGTGACCGGTGAGAGCTACTGGTCGAGCGTGGCCTCGTTCGGTACGTTCTTTCTGGGAGCGCCGCGCACCTATCTGCTGTCGATGACCGTGGACATGTGATCGTCGCGCACGCGCTTGCGTCAAACGCAGGCCAGCATTCCGTTCCGGCGCCGTGACGCGCCGGACTGAAAAAGCCTCCATGGAATCAACGGGGTGACTTCCGCCGCTGCCTGCTTTTCGGCCCGCCTGCCGAAAAATGGCGCGGCCCTTGCTCTTGCCAGTATGAGGGGTCTTGATAAACCTCATACTGCGGGATCGGGTGGATGGAGCAGGCTTTGAGGCGGACTTTGCGGGCGATCGAACCGGGCACGCTGGTGCTGTTCGGAGGGCTGATCGCCGTCAACATCGCCGCCTGGGCCTGGGCCTTCGCGCTGTTCGGCGACCGGCCGACGGTGCTGGCGACGGCGCTGCTGGCCTGGGTGTTCGGCCTGCGCCACGCCGTCGACGCCGACCACATCGCCGCCATCGACAACGTCGTGCGCAAGTTGATGCAGACGGGCGGCGCGCCGCAGAGCGTCGGCCTGTATTTTGCGCTCGGTCATTCCACCGTGGTGGTGGTTGCGACCATATTGCTCGCGCTCGGCGTGGTGAGCCTTGGTGGCGACAGCCTGCTCAAGGAGATCGGCGGTCTCATCGGCACGTCGGTGTCGGCGCTGTTCCTGCTGGTGATCGCAGCCATCAATCTCGTCATCTTCATCGGCCTGTGGCGGACGTTTCGCGCGGCGCGGGGGCAGGGCGTTCACGACGCCGAAGGGCTCGAGACGCTGCTCGCCAATCGCGGTTTCCTCGCGCGGCTGCTCGGGCCGCTGTTCCGGCTGGTCACAAAACCCTGGCACATGTATCCGCTCGGCTTCCTGTTCGGGCTCGGCTTCGACACGGCAACCGAGATCGGCCTGCTCAGCATCTCCGCCACCGAAGCCGCGCGCGGGGCGTCGATGGCGGATGTCCTGGTCTTCCCGGCGCTGTTCGCCGCGGGCATGGCGCTGGTCGACACCGCCGATTCCGCGCTGATGGTGAGCGCCTATCGATGGGCGTTCGTCGATCCCTTGCGCAAGCTCTGGTACAACCTCACGATCACCGGCGCCTCCGTGGCGGTGGCGCTGTTCATCGGCGGCATCGAGGCGCTCGGCTTGGCCGCGGACCGGCTCGGCCTGTCCGGGGGCCTGTGGACGTTGGTCGACGGCCTCAACGAGTCGCTCGCCAATGTCGGCTTCGCCGTGATCGCGCTGTTTGCGATCGCCTGGCTGGTCTCGGTCCTACTCTATCGTCGCATCTTCGAGGGCGGTCGGCAGCAGGCCGCAACGAAAGCTCTGGACTGCGCCGATGCGACCGAAGCGGCGTGAGCCCTGTCGTGGCGGCGCGCTGACGGTACTCTCGGCCGTGGTGCTGCTCGCGGATGACGGCCGCGCCTTCGCGCAGAGCAGCAACGCCTCACGAGAGCTGCCGCCGATCGAGGTCGGTGGCGGCCAAGATTTGGCGCGCAGGAAGCCGGTCGCACCCCGCCGCACCGCCAAGCCGCCTTCGGCGGGCCACCGCATCTTCGTCGATCCAGCGGCGGCGCAGACCCCCGATGGGCGCAGCGTTGCCTCCGGTGCAAAGAGCCAGCCTGGCATGGCCAGCGAGATCACAATCGCTGGTGAAGAGCTCAACGCCCGCCCTTTCACGCGGCCGGGCGAAGCGCTCGAAGCCGTGCCGGGCCTGATGGTGACGCAGCATTCCGGCGAGGGCAAAGCCAACCAGTATTTCTTGCGCGGCTATAATCTCGACCATGGCACCGACCTTGCGATCACCGTCGACGGCGTCCCCGTCAACATGCGGACCCACGCGCACGGCCAAGGCTATGCCGATCTCAACTGGCTGATTCCGGAAACCATCGCCGCCGTGGATGTGCGCAAGGGGCCGTACTTCGCCGATGAAGGCGATTTCGCCTCGGTCGGCAGTGTCCATGTCGGCCTGATCGACCGCACCAAGGGATTGGCACAGGTGAGTGTGGGCAGCTTCGGTTATCGCCGCCTGCTCGGCATGGATTCCGCGAATCTCGGGGACGGCGCGCTTCTCGTGGCCGGCGAGATCGGCGGCTATAACGGGCCGTGGGACAATCCGGACAATGTGCGCAAGCTCAGCGGCCTCGTTCGCTACAGCCAAGGCACCGCGACCGACGGCGTCGCCGTCACCGGCATGGCTTACACCAATGCATGGAATTCGACCGATCAGGTGCCGCAGCGCGCGATCTCGGCCGGCTTCCTCAACCGCTTCGGCTCGGAAGATCCGAGCGACGGCGGCAACACCAACCGTTTTGCGCTTTCGGGCCGCATCGCGCAGAGCGACGATCTCGGCTCCTGGAAAGCCAACGCCTATGTGGTGAAGAGCCAACTCGATCTCTTCAACAACTTCACCTATTTCCTCAGCGATCCCGTGCTCGGCGATCAGTTTCGTCAGCATGACGATCGCCTGATGCTGGGTGCCAACGTCTCGCGCACGCTGAACGGCTCGCTTGCCGGTCTGCCGATGCAAACGACCTTCGGCCTGCAATCGCGCTATGATGCGATCGACCTCGCGCTCAGCAACACCTTCCGGCGCGGCTTCCTTGCCGACATCCGCAGTGACAAGGCCGGTGAGGGCAGCGTCGGCGTCTACGCCGAGAATGCCGTGCGCTGGACCGATTGGCTGCGGACCAGCGTCGGCTGGCGCGGCGACTATTATGCCGCCGACGTCACCTCGCGGTTCAATGCCAACAATTCCGGCCGCGCGGACGCGGCGCTCGGCAGCCCGAAATTCAGGATGGTGGTCGGCCCGTTCCATCAGACCGAATTCTTCCTCGGTGCCGGCTACGGCATGCACTCCAACGACGCCCGCGGCGCGACCACGACGGAAGACCCCAGCGATCCCGCAACGAGGCTGACACCATCGCCACTCCTGGTGCGGACCAAGGGAGCAGAGGTTGGTGTGCGCAGCAGGATCGTTCCCGGCCTCGACACCTCGCTCAGCCTCTTCATTCTGGATCAGGATTCCGAGATCCTGTTCTCCGGCGATGCCGGCGACACCGCGGCGACCCGCGCCAGCCGCCGCTACGGCTTTGAATGGACCAACCACTACCGGCCCCGGTCATGGATCGATGTCGACGTCGATCTCGCCATGACCCATGCGCGCTTCCGTGGCTATGACAGCGAGCAGGCGGAGGTCTACGCCTCGCTCGCCGGTTATCCCGAGGCGCAGATCGGCAATGCACCCGGCAACTCCGTTCCGAACGCGCCTGCGATGGTGGCGTCGGCCGGCGTCACGCTGGGAGAGAAAACCGGCTGGTTCGGCGCCTTGCGCTGGCGCTATCTGGCGTCGAGTCCTCTGACGGAGGACAACGCATTCCGCTCCGCCGCGACCAGCATCTTCAACGGCCGCCTCGGCTATCGCATCGACAATGGCTGGCGTCTTCAGCTCGATGTGCTCAACCTGTTCAACACGAAGGCCAGCCAGATCACCTATGCCTACGGGTCGCTGCTCAAGACCGACACGCTCTATAACCTCTGCACATCGGGCGCCGCGCCAATGTCGGTCTGCCAGAATGGCGTGATGGATTACGTGCTGCATCCCGTGGAGCCATTGACGTTCCGCCTCACCATCGCCGGGGCGTTCTAGGTTTTTGGGGAGCGCGGGTCGATTGACTTGCCGATTGACAGCGTCCGTCATCCCGGGATTGCCGGCGCTGGCCTCCTAGGTTTGCAGGAGGCAGATCTCGCGCGCGACTGCTACCTGAACGGTCGGCTGAACGCCAGGCAGGAGACAGGCATGCAGAGCGTCGTCCCGACATTGTCGCTGATCCTCACGGTCGTCACGTTCGGCGGCGGAGCGACGAAGTCCGTGATTCCGAAGGAGATCGCCGCCGACGGAACGGTTGTCGCGAGCCTGCTGGCCGAGGGCGCGCAGACCTACGACTGCAAGGCCGGCAGCGACGGCAAGCTGATCTGGACATTCCGCGAGCCGATCGCGACGTTGATTTCGGACGGCACCACGGTCGGTCGTCACTATGCGGGCCCGGTCTGGGAGAACGTGGACGGCAGCGCGATCACCGGCAAGGTCGTCGCGAGCGTTCCGGGCGCCACGCCGAATGACATCGCCTGGCTCAAGCTCAGCGTCGTCAGCACGCGCGCGAGGGCGTGTTTTCGAAAGTGACGACCGTGCAGCGGATCGACACCCATGGTGGTGCCGTGCAAGGCCCCTGCGAAGCAACCGGCACCTCGCTCGTCGCCCCATACTCCGCCACTTACGTCTTCGTGCGCGAGAGAAGCTGAATCGGCCACGGTCGCAATGCGACCAGCGACGTGGCGAAAATATCTCACCACGCGAGAATGGAGGGATCGCGGGCAGCAGTCTCCTAGGTTTGCAGGACGCGGACGTCGTGCGCGACCGGTACGTGAATGGGCAACACGGAATCGAGTCACTCTGGAGCTGGAAATGCCGCGTTTGGTCCAACCTCATGATCTGCTGCGCCGCCGCCTTGTCCGCCTGCTGCCCCTGATCGCGATAGTCGCCTCTACGGACCGCGCCGCCGCAGCCTGCGACCCGGTCTCGCCGGTCGACCATGCGATCGCCACCTGTACCGGCGTGACGAATAACCAGAACGGGACTGTCGGCTATGGGTCCGCCACCGATACCGGCAACACCATCAACATCGTGTCAGGCGCTTCCGTGACGGGAGTTCTCGCTGGTCTGCAATTCCAGGACATTGTCAGGTTGGATAACTCCGGCACCATCTCGGTGCTGGACCCGAGCGGTGCCGCAATCGAAGCCAATGCGTTCGTCGACGTGACCAACGGGGCCGATGGGGTCATCACCGGCGGCTTCTTTGGAATCAAGGCAGGCAACACTGGCACCGCGATCATACACAACTTCGGTCGCATATCGAGTTTGGTCGGAATTCAGGCCGGAAACGTCAGCGTCGATAATGCGGGCGCCATCGCTGGAGGTAGCATCGGTGCCGGCATTGCCGCCGTCGCCGCCACGGTCAACAACACGGCGGATGGAACCATCTCTGGCGGTATCGGCGTTCTCGCCGAGACCGTCACCCTCTCCAACGCGGGGAGGATCTCAGCTCAACAGGATGGAATTATCGGTGGCGTCGTCAACGTCGCCAACACAGGCACCATCGCCGGCGTGCTGACTGCGATTGGCGCTTCGACCAGCGCAACCGTCCACAACAGCGGCCTCATCTCGGGCGGCGAATTCGGACTTGCCGTCTTCAACGGTGCTGGCGTCCCAACCGGGAGGCTCGACGTCACGAATTCCGGGACCATCGAGTCCGGTGACATCACACTCTCGGCAAACGATGTCAGCGTGAGCACGTCAGGAACCATATCGGGGAGAAACCGGGCGATCAGCGCAATCAATGTCGACCTATTCAATTCGGGCACGATGTCGAGCGGCGAAGCGGTCATTTCAGGCGCCAATGCAAGGATCGTGAATACCGGGTCAATCCTGGGAGGCCAGTGGGGCATAGCGGCGGGAACGCTGAACCTCGCCAATTCCGGCACGATCTCGGGCAATATCGGCGTCGAGGCGGGCAATCCGGCCAACGGCACGAGCATCGACAATTCCGGCACCGTCATCGGCACCGGCGGCACAGCCATCAAGTTGAGCTCGGCCGCCGACACGCTGACGCTGCGGCCGGGCTCGCACATCGTCGGCGTGGTCGACATGGGGCTTGGCGATGACGTCGTCAACGTCCTCGTCGCCGCGCCCAAGACACGGGTCTCGTCGCTGACAGCGGTGGAGCTGCCGTCCTTCGTCAACTTCACCGGTGTGCTCAACACCAGCTTTTCCAACGCCAACAGTAATTTAGCGGTCGCGACCGGAACAACGCTCGCCACGCTCGATCCGACCGCGCTGGCGCTCGCTGATCGCGCGTTGATGGATTTCACCGGCGGCGTGTCGTCGCTGGTGCAGGGCCGTCTCGGCGGCGTGCAGCCATCTGCGAACGGCGCGATGATGGCGATGGCCTATGCGCCTGACAGCAGCCATGCCGGCGGCTTCGTCAAGGCGCCCGGCGCCGGCGGCTGGAGCGATGCGGCGCCGATCACGGTGTGGGCCAACAGTTTCGGCGGCCGGCGCACCCAGGACGAGACGGCGGCCACGCTGCGCGCCACCAACACGGCCTGGAGCGCCGCGGTCGGCCTTGACCGAAGGATACGGCCGGACTGGCTGGTCGGCGCCTTCCTGGGCGGCGGCTCGGGAGCGCTGTCGGTCGATCTCGGCTCGCAGCGCGTCGACACGGATTATGTATTCGCGGGCGTCTACAGCCGCTTCGAATGGGCCGCGCAGTTCTTCGATTTCACCGTGCAGGGCGGCGGCTCCTCCAACAGGTCCAGCCGGCTGGTGCTGAACAACGGCGCCGTGGAGACGGCGCGGGCGACGTATGACGGCTGGTACATCAGTCCGGAACTCGCCTATGGCCGGCGCTATCAGATCGGCGACGGCTACCTGCTGACGCCGACGGCGCGCGTGCGCTACGTCGCGGGCTTCTTCGACGGCTATGCTGAAGCGGGCTCGGCCCAGGGCCTGGCGGTCGGCAGCCGCACGCTGCAGAACTTCGAGGAGCGCGGCGAGCTCGAACTGTCGCGTACCATGAGCTTCTTTGGCGGCGGCCACACCCTGAAGACCAGCGTGCACGGCGGCGTCATCGCGCAGCAGCGTGTCGGCGGCACGACGCTCAACACGGTGCTGATCGGGCAGGGCCTGTCGTTCGTAACACCCGGCCAGGCCAACACGGTGGGCGCGGTGTTCGGCGCCGGCTTCGATTATCGCACGGCCAGGGGCGTCACGCTGTTCGGCGCCGTGGAAGGCGCCGCCATGTCGGACCAGAGCCGGATCGGCACGGCAAGGGGTGGCCTTCGCGTGTCGTTCTGAAACGGTTCCGTCATCGCCCAGAGGGGCGGCGGTGACGCCCTCCAGGCGTTCGACGAAGCGCCGCGCGATGAGCCCTCACATCTGCTTGAGCGCGAGGTGCACGGCTGCGACCTCCTAGGTTTGCAGGAGGCGGAGTGGCTCCGGCGGTGATAGTTGCGGAGACCGTCGCTCGTTGACGGCCTGCTCGCGGCCTCCTCGCGACGGTCATCCTCCGAACGGAGGATGACTGAGCGCCTGCGCCAAGTGAGTGTGAGCGGGCGGTTTGACATGAAAGAAGCGGACGATGATCGGGTTGGAAGGCTCCAAAGATGCGCCGGCTCCCCTGAAACGTGCGCGAAACCTGCGATCGGTCCAGACATTGTCCGTGCCAGTCAATTCCGGTGATCCGCGAGAGTTCGGCGATCTGATCGGCATCGTCTACGACGCCGCGATCGATCCTTCCCGGTGGGAGGAGGCCATCGCAAGAACCGCCCGGTTTGTCGGCGGCACCGGCGGCGGGCTGTTCTGCAAGGATGTCGGCGTCCAGCACGCGACCATCCCCCATAGCTTCGGATTTCAAAGGCCGCTGCCGGTGGAGCTGTTTCGCGAGATCTATCCGGCTGCCGCTGCGCATTTTCAAGGTGACCTCGAGGAGCCGGTTGCGACCGCAGATATGATCCCGCTCGATGAGCTCACCCGGACCGGCTTCTATCGTCAGTGGGCCGAACCTCAGGGCCTGGTCGACTTTCTCAGCGCAGTCGTCGACAGAACCACGATCAGCGCGGCGATATTCGGCGTCTTTCGTCATCAGGCACACGGCATCGCCGACGAGCATGCGCGGCGGCAGATGAAGCTGATCGCGCCGCATATCCGGCGTTCGGTATTGATCGGCAGGATGTTCGAGTTCAGGGCGGCGGAAGTCGCGACGTTCGTCGATACGCTCGACGGGCTCGATGCCGGCATGTTTCTGGTCGATATGGCGGGGCGCCTTATTCACGCGAATGCTGCCGGCAACGCGATTCTCGCCACATGCGCAGTTCTGAACTCCGTCGGCGGGCGGCTCGTTGCGCGTGACACGCAGGTCGACCGGGCCTTGCGAGAGGTCTTCGCGGGCGCAGGACAGGGCGACGCCGCGCTCGGGACCAGGGGCATCGCCATGCCGCTGACGGACAGCGACGGCGAACGCTATGTTGCCCATGCGCTGCCCCTGACATCAGGTGCGCGCCGGCGCGCCGGCATCGTCTCTACCGCCGTCGCCGCTCTGTTCGTTCGTAAGGCCTCGCTTGCGATGCCCTTCGCGTCGCAGACGATCGGCAACGCCTTCAAGCTGACGCCGACAGAGCTCCGCGTTCTGCTTGCGGTCGTCGAGATCGGTGGGGTCCCGGAGATCGCCAACGCGTTCGGCGTTGCCGACACGACGATCAGGACGCATGTCAGCAGCCTGTTCGAAAAGACCGGCGCGGCGCGGCAGGCCGATCTCGTCAGGCTCGTGGCGGAGTATGCAACCCCGCTGGCGGGTTGAAGGCCTCTCCCGCCGAAATCCTCGTACATTCCTAGGACGACACGCCCGCAAGCGACGGCTCAGAATTGCCCGCGTCCGGTCGGCGCTGCTGACGGTCAGGCCGGCAATCCTGCATGTCATACAGCGAGGGCACAGCAATGAGCAGCGACGTCGTCACGGGCAAGGCTGCTGCCGAAAAGCCCGAGCAACGGACTGGGATCGCTGCAAGAGCAGTGATCTGTGCCTTTGCGGCGATGGGGCTCCTGTCGACCAATATCTTCCTCCCCTCCCTGCCGGCGATCGCGGTCGATCTCGGCGTGTCCAGCGCGGCCGTGACGTCGAGCATAACAGTGTTTCTGGTCGTCTTCGCCGGAGGGCAGCTCATCGTCGGTCCGTTGTCGGACAGGCTCGGGCGAAAGGGTCCGATCGTTGTCGGGCTCTGCATCTTCGTGCTCGGGACGGCATGGTGCGCGTTGGCGGGGGATTTCCTGAACCTGCTGGTCGGCCGATCGGTTCAGGCGGCCGGAGTCTGCGCTGTTGCCGTCTTGTCGCGTGCGATCGCCCGGGACCTGTTCGACGGCCAGGCGCTGACCAGGGTGATGGCGTCGATCACGATCGCCACCGCGGCGGCCCCGGGTTTTTCACCGCTCCTCGGCGGCGCGATCGATCTTCTCCTCGGCTGGCGCTTTGCGTTCGTCCTTGTCGCGGCCATCGCCGTCGGCGCAGGAGCGGCGTATGTGACCTTCGTCGGGGAAACCCTGGAGGTGGTCGGCGGCCCGCGCCATCCGCTCGAGATCATCCGCTGCTATCTCGGCTTGCTTCGAGACCCAGGCTTCAGCGTGCCCGCAAGGACCGCAGGCCTTCTCATGGCCGGCTTGTACGCAGTCCTGTCGAGCGCGCCGCGGGTGCTTCTCGAGGGATTCGGTCTGTCGCCGATCGCTCTCGGCTGGTTGTTTGCGGGCGTCGTCTTCATCGTGTTCGGCGCCGGCCTGCTGGCACCAAGGCTGTCGGCCCGGTTCAGCCGCCAAGCTGCGACGTCGGCCGGTCTTGCTCTGGCCGCCGTTGCAGCGGTTGCGCTGCTGGGGCTGATACTGGTCGACGAGGTCGCGCTGGGTTCATTTCTGATGATCGTTCCGGTTTTCCTATTCGGGGTCGGCATTGCGAGCCCGCTTTCGAGCGCAGCGGCCCTGTCGCCATTCGGCGACAGGGCCGGCCAGGCGGCGGCGTTATTCGGCTGTTCGCAAATGGCGGGCGCAGCTTGTGGTGCCTCGCTTGCGGCAGTCCTCTCCAGCGATCCGGTTCAAGGACTTACGGTCGTTCTTGCGGCGACATCTGTTGTCGCACTGCTGCTGCATGTCTTTTCGAGGACGTCGCGGCGGCTCATCGGCGATCATGCATAGCGTGCCGGACCTCGTTTCTCCTGTGTGGGACTTCAGGACCCGACGCTGCGAACGCGCCGGAGTTTGCGCTTCCACAAAGAGCTTTGGAGGAAAATAGGTCGATTGTCGCATCGCGGCTGTTCCGACGCGCCGACCGTTCTCTTGATGGAGCGCCGGGCGAGACGACCCTTCGGTGAATTGATCCAGCTCAAAATACGACGCGATGGATGATCAATAGTCAGGCAGCAAGATCAAGCATCAGGGATGAGACGATGATGGCGCCCACTCCGGTTGATCTTGAGATCGCCGCGGAAATACCCGTCTTCAGCGGGCTCGAACCGCAAGAGCTCGCGGTCTTGCTGGGGCCCGCCAACATCTTCAACCTCCGTCCGGGTCATACGCTGTTTCGCCAGGGCGAGCCGGCCCAGGCCTTCTTTGTCGTCATGGATGGCTGGATCAAGCTGTACCGGGTCACCCCCGCCGGCGACGAGGCCGTCCTCAACGTACTTACCAGGGGTGAGAGCTTGGCCGAGGCGGTCACATTCACGGCCGGCCGCTATCCAGCTACCGCCAGCGCCGTCACTGCGGCCCGTGTGATGGTCATTCCGGCCGACCACGTCATCGCCTGCATTCGCCAGATGCCTGACGTCGCGATCGCGATGATCGCGTCGACGTCGCAACATCTGCATCGAATGGTTCAGCAGATCGAGCAATTGATGGCGCAGAGCGCCACGCAGAGGGTGGCCGAGTTTCTCGCCTCGCTCGCGCCGCGTACCAGGGGGCCATGCACCATCACGCTGCCATACGACAAATCGCTGATCGCCGGCAGGCTCGGCCTGAAGCCGGAGTCGCTCTCGCGGGTGTTTGCCAAGCTGCGCATGGTGGGTGTCGATGTGCGCGCCTCGAACGTGGTGGTGCGCGACATGGCGCAGCTCTGCAAGCTCGTGGCCTGCGACCGGATCAGCGCGCGCTGCCCCGTGAAGCCGAGGATGATGTGCCCCGAGCTGTCCGCCCCACGCGCGATGCGGCCCGAGGCGAAATCCGTGCCGGCGTGAACCACTCAAACAGGAGACGACGAAATGAGGCGTGTTTTGATCGCAGTTGCAGTCGCTGCGGCTTCGGGCAGTGCTGCTTACGCGCAGGATGTGACGGCGGGCGCCACCGCGTTCAAGAAATGCGCCAGTTGTCACGACGTCGGCGCGACCGCGAAGAACAAGGTCGGCCCTGTGCTCAATGGTCTCGACGGCCGCAAATCGGGATCGATTGCCGGCTACAATTATTCCGACGCGAACAAGAGTTCCGGCATCACCTGGGATGAGGCGAGCTTCCTCGATTATATCAAGGATCCCAAGGCCAAGGTGCCCAACACCAAGATGGCGTTCGCCGGCATCAAGAACGAGGCCGAAGCCAAGAATCTCTGGGCGTTTCTCAAGCAATACGACGCCGACGGCAAGACGAAGTAATCCAAGACCAACTGGAGACCGGCGCGCATCGTCGCTCAGCCGACGATGCCGTCGTGTTGGCCGACGGCCCAGGTTGAGTGATGCCCGGCCGGATCGGTGGCCCAGATCGCGGTGCCGCTCAACCGTGGCAGCAAGGTCTCGATCTCCTCCGCGGACGCGATGGAAAGCGCCGTCGACAACGCGTCGGCCATTGCGGCCGAGCAATGGTGCACGGTGATGGTGCGCCAATGCGCGGCGCTGCGGCCGCTGCGCGGATCGAACAGATGATGCGCCGTGCCTTCGGCACCGAGCACGCAGCCCGAGGCTTCGGAGGTGGCGAGGGCGCCTTCCGCCAGATGCAGCGGATCGGCGCCGCCGCGCGCGATCAGCCATGGCGATCCGTCGCGCTGAGGGGCAAGCGCCCGCATCTCGCCGAGATCGACCAGGATGTTGCTGAACCCCTTGGCCGCCAGCAGCTCCGCCACGCGGTCGGTGACGTAACCCTGGCCGAGACCATTGAGCGTCAGGCGCTGGTTTTCGCCCAAACGAATTGAATCCGTTTCGAGCCGGACGCGCCGCCAGTCCACCGCCCGCCGCGCGTCGGCAAGGACGGCTTGCGGCGGCAGGGCGGTGTGGGTCTTGTCCGCGAACCAATCGACATGGGCTTCCCATAGCGCCTGCACGGTCGGATCGAACAGGCCGCCCGTGACATCCGCGATCTCCAGCGCCAGCGCCACGGCGCGACGCAGATCGCCGCCCGGCTCGGCGAGCGCGCCGGCACGATTGAGCCTGCACAGCTCCGATCCGGATTGGAACAGGCTCAGCGCTTTTTCCAGGCGATCGATCTCTGCCTCGACCAGCGCGGCGATGCCCTTTGCACTCTCCGGCTCGATGTCGCTGAACAGGATCCGCGCATCCGCGCCCATGGCGGTGCCCCGCCATTCGAAATCGGCTCGGGCCGGACGGGCAGGACCCGCGATGGCGACTGCGGCGGCCGATGCGAGGATCGTGATGGCGCGACGTCGTGTCGGATGATCAGGGAGCATCGTGTCTCCTCATGACGGCGGGGAAGGGGCTTGCGGCAATGGTTGGCGCCGCTGTGCGCGCTTCTTCAGATGCAGGCAGACGTCCTGGTCGAAATAATTGGCCTGGCACTTCAGGCAGTAGATGCATTCGTTGGGGTTGATCTGGCCGAGCGGATGAATTGCCTGCACGGTGCAGCGCCGTGCGCAGACGTGACATTCCGAACCGCATTCCCGGTAGCGCTTGAGCCATTCGAACATCCGCATCCGCGCCGGGATCGCCAGCGCCGCGCCGAGCGGGCAAAGATAGCGGCAGTAGAAGCGCTCGACGAACAAGCCAGCCAGCAGCAGCAATCCGGCGTAAACGCCGAACGGCCACTCCCGCAGGAACTTCATGGTGATCGCCGTCTTGAACGGCTCGACCTCGGCGAGCTGGAAGGCCGTCAGGATCGAACGCAGCGAGATCGCGAGGATGGCGACGAACAGAACATATTTGATCATCCACAGCCGCTCGTGCAGCCCGAACGGGATCTCGATCTGCTTGATGCCGAGCCGGCGCGCGAGCTGATTGGTGAGCTCCTGCAATGTGCCGAACGGGCAAAGCCAGCCGCAGAATACGCCGCGGCCCCAGAACAGCATGCTGAATGCGACGAAGCTCCAGAGCAGGAACACCAGGGGATCGAGCAGGAACAGCTCCCAGCGGAAGCCGGAGAGCAGGGCGTGGATGAAGGTCAGGACGTTGACGACCGAGAGCTGCGCGTTGGCGATGAAGCCGAGGAACACCAGTGTCGTGAGCAGATAGAAGGTCCGGAGCCGGTAGTAAAACACGCCATGTGCCGTCACCGCGTCCTGGAAGATCAGGATGCCGGCGAGCACGGTCAGCATCGCGCCGAGCACGCCGATCTCGTAGCGTCGCGCCCACCAGATCTCCTGCCACACCGTCTGGACCGGAGCGGGCGCGGCCGTCGTCGATGCCGCGGGCGGCTCGCTAGGTGCGGCGATCAAATAGCGATCGGGAATGCGATAATCGAGCGAGACCAGGGTGGCGCCGCTCGCTGCGGCGCCGGCGCCGAGATCGACGTCGAGCCGGAACGGCTTGGTCGCATCGAAGCCGCTCGCCTGCGGAATGCGGAACACCGCGATCTCACGCAGCTCCGGCGCGCCGGCGGCGTGCAGCGACTCCACCGCCGTGTGATCGGCCGGCTTGAGACGCAGGGTCCGCGAACCCTGGACGATCTCGATCCGGGTGAAGGTCCCGGATTGGCGCCATTCCGTGCCCTTGAACGAATAGAGCCCGGATGCGCCGATCAGGAGCAGGTCGTCATCGGGGCCGATCTTCGCCGTCTCGCTTTCGTAAGTCCGCTGGCCGAGCAGGCTCTCGCCGATCGGCGGCGGCGTGGCGAGCGCCATCCAGAGATCGATGAAGGCCTTGTCGGGTTCATTGTCCCGCGTCCCGAGCAGCTTTGCCGCTTCGCCGCGGCTCACGAGCCGTCGCTGCACCGCGCCTTCGGCGAGCAGTGAGGACCAGGATAGCCGGCGCAGGGTCTCTCGGTCGAGCCGCGCAGCCCGCTCCGGCGCATTGGTGCGGCTGCGCAGCACGGCGCGTGCCGAGCGCACGATCGCATCGCGGATCACGGTGCTCGTGATGGTCGCGCCGGCGACGGCGTGCGGGCCGCGCGCGGACTCGCCGGCGGGTTTGAGCGTGGTGCCGCCGCGCACGTCGAAGCCGCGGAAATTGGCGACATAGGCCGCGAGCGCATCGCGGGGAATCCCGATCACGAGGATCGGTTCTTCATGCGCGACGATCTCCGCGCCGGCAACGATGCCATCGGGCGTCACGGCCGCGACGATGTCGAGCGGCCGGCCTGCGTAGCCGACGGAGCCGGAGACATCGAGGCTTGAAAAGGCGTAGCCGAGCAAGCGCCCGTCCGCGGCACGTACGATCGCCGCCGGCGGCTTGCCGTCGGCACGATCGATCACGACGGGCTCGGAGAAGAACTTCGCGGCGACGCTGAGATCGGCTGCGTTTGCAGCGCACACCATCGACGCGAGCGCCGCCAGCGCGGACAGGACATGCCGTGCGGCGGCGGAGATGATTCCAGGCGATCGCATGCTGGGATCAGGCAGCGTTGTTGGCCGCGCGCATTGAGGTGGATCAATGTTGCGATTAACCGCGGTCAAGGAGAGTTCGTCGAATTCCCTGCATAAGGCTCCCATCGGATTCTCATGCTGGAGGAATGTAATGCGAGGCCGAGCTTCCCTGTTTCCAAAGCTTGCGGGCGGCGTAGCCGCAGCGGGCCTTTTGCTTCTGAGTGCGACGACGGCCGGCTACGCGCAGCAGCAGGCCCCGGCGCCGAAACCTGCCGACGTCGAGCAGCACAAGACGACACCGGGCGGCCAGTACCAGCCGAGCCTGGACGTTCTCGGCAAGGGCGCGACCGAGCAGCCCGGCACCAAGCCGGGCGATCCCAACCTCACCAAGGCCGAGTTCGACAAGGCCAACCAGATCTATTTCGAACGTTGTGCCGGATGCCATGGCGTGCTGCGCAAGGGCGCGACCGGCAAGCCGCTGACGCCGGATCTCACCAAGAAGCTCGGCTTCGACTATCTGCGTGACTTCATCACCTATGGCTCGCCCGGCGGCATGCCGAACTGGGGCACCTCGGGCCAGCTCGAGGCCGCCGATATCGACCTGATGGCGCGCTACCTCCTGAACACCCCGGCGCAGCCGCCGGAGTTCGGCATGAAGGAGATGAAGGACAGCTGGAAGGTCCTGGTTCCGGTCGCACAGCGTCCGACCAAGAAGATGAACAAGCTCGACATCGACAATCTGTTCTCGGTGACGCTGCGTGATGCCGGTGAAATCGCCTTGATCGACGGCACCACCAAGAAGATCGAGCACATCATCAAGTCCGGCTATGCCGTGCACATCTCGCGCATGTCGGCGTCGGGCCGCTATCTCTACATCATCGGCCGCGACTCCAAGCTCAACCTGATCGACCTCTGGATGGACCCGCCGCAGACGGTGGCCGAGCTCAAGATCGGCACAGAGGCGCGCTCGGTCGAAACCTCGAAGTTCAAGGGCTATGAGGACAAGTTTGCGATCGCCGGAGCCTACTGGCCGCCGCAATACGTGCTGATGGACGGCGCGACGCTCGAGCCGATCAAGGTGGTCTCGACCCGCGGCATGACGGAAGATACGCAGGAATATCATCCGGAGCCGCGCGTGGCCTCCATCGTGGCCTCGCACTTCAAGCCGGAATTCGTCGTCAACGTGAAGGAAACCGGCCAGGTCCTGCTCGTCAACTATCAGGATCTCAAGAACCTGAAGGTGACGTCGATCGAGGCCGAGCGCTTCCTGCATGACGGCGGCTTCGACAAGACCGGCCGCTACTTCCTGGTCGCGGCGAACGCTCGCCACAAGGTCGCGATCGTCGACACCAAGGAAGACAAGCTGGTCGGCGTCGTCGAAACCGGCGGCCAGACCCCGCATCCCGGACGCGGCGCCAACCTCGAGCATCCCAAGTTCGGGCCGGTGTGGGCGACGAGCCATCTCGGCAGCGAGCATATCTCCTTCATCGGCACGGATCCCGATAAGCACAAGCAGTTCGCCTGGAAGGTCGTGCAGACGGTCGACGGGCAGGGCGGCGGATCGCTCTTCATCAAGACGCATCCGAAGTCGGAGAACCTCTATGTCGACACGCCCTTGAACACGGACGCCGAGATTTCCTCGTCGGTCGCGGTGTTCAAGATCAAGGATCTCGCCAAGGAGAAGCCGACCTACAAGGTGCTGCCGATCGGCCAATGGTCCGGCATTTCGGAAGGCGCGCGCCGCGTGGTGCAGGGCGAGTACAACAAGGACGGCACCGAGATCTGGTTCTCGGTCTGGAACAACAAGGCGCAGGACTCCGCCATCGTGGTCGTCGACGACAAGACGCTGACCCTGAAGACGGTCATTCGTGACCGGCGACTGGTCACCCCGACCGGCAAGTTCAACGTCTTCAACACCCGTAACGACGTCTACTGACAAGCATGGGCTGGTGCGGCGAGCGATCGCCGCACCAGCCTGCTTTTTCGCAGATGGTTTTCGGCGGAGCGCATCATGGCTGTTGGAAAGGTCTATCTCGTCGGCGCCGGTCCCGGTGACCCGGAGCTGCTCACGCTGAAGGCGGTCCGCGCGATTGGTGAGGCCGACGTCGTCGTCTATGACCGTCTGGTGCCGCCCGAGATCCTGTCGACCATCGCGGACGGGGTGCTGCAGATCAATGTCGGCAAGCAGGCGGCCCATCACCCGGTGCCGCAGGAGGAGATCAACGAGATGCTGGTCCGGCTGGCGCGCGCCGGCCGCACGGTCGTCCGGCTCAAAGGCGGCGACCCCTTCATTTTCGGGCGCGGCTCGGAGGAAGCAGCCGAGCTCGAGCTGGCAGGCATTGCCTATGAGGTGGTGCCGGGCATCACCGCGGCACAGGGCTGCGCCGCGGCCGCGCGGATGCCGCTGACGCATCGCGGCATGGCCTCCGGCGTGCGCTATGTGACCGGCCATCGCAAGGCGAACGCGCCGCTCGATCTCGACTGGAAGAGCCTCGCCGATCCCGACACGACGCTCGTCGTCTATATGGGCCTGGCCAATATTCCCGAGATCGTCCGCAATCTGATCGCGCAGGGATTGCCGGAAACCACTCCGGTGCTTGCGGTGTGTCAAGGTACGACGCCGCAGGAAAGCAGAATATGTGCTCCCTTGGAGGCGCTTCCGGTCGCTCTGAAAGACGTCTCCTTCAGCGGTCCCGTCCTTTTCATCATCGGAAAGGTCGCAGGGCTCGCGTCAGAACGGAGCGCGCGGAGCGATGCGGCAACTTGCGAGGCGATCTCAGTTGTGGCCTAGCGTCGCCCTGGCGTCAGTCGTTGCGATCGGGCCGGCCGCTGCGGGCGAAGCAAATGCCAATGCCGCAAGGCTCGCCAGTCTGGTGCGGCAGGACTGCGGCTCCTGCCACGGGCTGACGCTGAAGGGCGGGCTCGGCAAGCCGCTGACGCCGGATCATTTGCGCGCCTGGAATCGCGACCAGCTCGTCAGCATCGTCCTCGACGGCGTGCCGGGCACGCCGATGCCGCCCTGGCGCCCGCTGCTGAGCGAAGCGGACGCGCGCTGGATCGTAGAGCGCCTGCAGCAGGGAGATCTGCCATGAGAGTTATGGCGCGATGGTGTCTGGCGTTGTTGCTGCTGATGCCGATGCTCGCGAGTGCAGCCGAGCTGCGCGGCACGGGCAATCTCGGCCTCGTGGTGGAGCGGGCGGCGGGTTCGGTGCTGATCGTCGACGCCACCGAACGCAAATCGATCGGCCGTGTCGAGGGGCTCGGCGATCTCTCGCATGCCTCCGCGGTGTTTTCGCCGGATCAGCGCTACGCCTATGTCTTCGGACGTGACGGCGGCCTCACCAAGGTCGATATGCTCACGAGCACGATCGCCAAGCGCATCGTGCAGGCCGGCAATTCCATCGGCGGCGCCATCTCCGACGATGGCGCGCTGATCGCGGTCTCGAACTACGAGCCGGGCGGAGTGAAGGTGTTCGACGCCAGGACGCTCGATCCCGTCGCCAACATTCCGGCAATCGGTGAGGGCGGCAAAGCCTCGAAGACGGTCGGGCTGGTCGACCTGCCCGGACGGCGTTTTGCCTGGGCGCTCTACGACGCCGGCGAGATCTGGATCGCCGATCTCACCAATGTCGAAACGCCTGCAATCACCAGGCTGACCAATGTCGGCAAGCTGCCTTATGACGGCAACGTCACGCCAGACGGCCGCCATTATCTCGCGGGTCTGTTCGGCGAGGACGGCGTCGTGCACGTCGATACCTGGCGCGCGCCCCTGAAGGCCGAGCGCATCCTCAACGGCTATGGCCGCGGTCAGGAGGCGCTGCCGGTCTACAAGATGCCACATCTGGAAGGCTGGGGCGCGGTGGGCGACAAGCTGCTGCTTCCCGCCGTCGGTCATCACGAATTGATCGCGGTCGATCTACGCAGCTTTGCGGAGGTCGGACGCACCGCCACCCACGGACAGCCGGTGTTTGCCGTGGCGCGGCCGGACGGGCGCCATGTCTGGGTGAACTACGCGCACCCCTTCAACGACACGGTCGAGATCGTCGACACTGAGACGCTGAAGGTGATCCATCGCCTGACGCCCGGGCCTGCGGTGCTCCACATGGAGTTCACCCCGCGCGGCAACGAGGTCTGGGTCTCGGTGCGCGATGCCGATCGCATCGATGTCTATGACGCCACTTCTTTCGTGAAAAAGACCGAGATCCCGGCACAGAAGCCGTCGGGAATCTTCTTCACCGCACGCGCGACGAGGATCGGACAATGACGCCAAGCTCCGTCGAACTCGCCCTGATCGATCGCTGGCAGCACGATTTTCCGCTTGTCGCGAAACCGTTCGAGATCGTCGGCCGTTCCGCCGCGCTCGACGAGCAGGCGACGATCGGCGTGTTCCGTCGCATGCGGGCGCACGATCTGATCTCCCGCGTCGGGGCCGTGGTCCGCCCCAACACGGTGGGCGCGAGCACGCTCGCCGCGCTGCATGTCCCGCCGGATCGTCTCGATCAGGTCGCCGAGATCGTCAGCCGCGAGCCGCTGGTCACGCACAATTACGAGCGCGAGCACGATCTGAACCTGTGGTTCGTGGTCGCCGGCGGCGATGCCGAGGCGCTCACAGAGACCATCGACAGGATCGAGGCGCAGACGGGGCTCCCCGTCGTGGATCTGCCGATGGTGCAGGCCTATCATCTCGGCCTCGGCTTTTCGTTGTGCGAGCCGCGCGCGCAGAAGCGCACGGCGCCGGCCGCCGGGGACTATCGCCCCGATCCGCGCGACCAGCGCATCCTCGCCGCGATCGAGAACGGACTGCCGCTGGTCGAGCATCCCTATCGTGCGGTCGCCGATCAGCTCGCGCTCGGCCAGGCCGAGGTCATCGCGCGGCTGGAGCACCTGGTCGCCGCCGGCGTCGTGACGCGCTTCGGCTGCGTGGTCCGCCATGACAAGCTCGGCTTCCGGTCGAATGCGATGGCGGTCTGGAATATTCCGGACGAGACCATCGACGATGTCGCCGCGATTTTCGCCCGACATCCCAGCGTGACGCTGTGCTACCAGCGTCCGCGCCGGCCGACGGTCTGGCCGTACAACCTGTTCTGCATGGTGCATGCGCGATCGCGCGACGAAGCCTATGCCGCGCTCGACGAAGTGAATCTGCTCGCCGATACCGGCCTGATGCAACAGGCCGTGCTGTTCTCGAAGCGCTGCTTCAAGCAGCGCGGCGCGGTCTTCTCGCGGCCTAAGGAGACGAATTGATGCGCGCGCTGGACCCGACCGAAAGGGCGATCATCAATGGCCTGCAGGGCGGCTTCCCCCTGACGCACCGGCCGTACCGCGATGCCGGCGCGCAGCTGGGATTGAGCGAAGGCGAAATGATCGAGGAGATCGGCAACCTGCTCGCCGGCGGACAGCTCAGCCGCTTCGGGCCGCTCTGGAATGCCGAAGCCCTCGGCGGCGCCGTTTGTCTTGCCGCCATCGCCGTCCCGCCCGAGCGGTTCGACGAGGTCGCCGGGCTCGTCAACGCCCATCCCGAGATCGCGCACAATTACCAGCGCGATCACGAGCTCAACATGTGGTTCGTCGTGTCGACGGATGCTCCCGAACGCATCGATCAGGTGATTGCGGAGATCGAGCGGGAGACGGGCCTTGCCGTGCGCGCGATGCCCAAGACGCGCGAGTTCTTCGTCGGTTTCCGCGTGGAGGTCTAGACATGCTCGATGCCATCGATCGCAAGCTGATCGCCGCCACGCAGGCGGGTCTTCCGCTCGTCGCAGAACCGTACCGCGCGCTCGCCGACGAACTCGGCCTCGACGAGGCCGAAATCGTCCGCCGCCTCGCGCGTTTGCTCGACGACGGGGCGATCCGCCGCATCGGGGCGATCCCCAATCACTATGCGCTCGGCACCACCGCCAACGGCATGTCCGTATGGGACATCGCCGATGAGGCCGTTGCCGATATCGGCGCCGGGGTCGGCGCGCTCGATTTCGTCACGCATTGCTATGAGCGGCCGCGTCATCTGCCGCTCTGGCCCTACAATCTCTTTGCCATGGTCCATGGCCGGACGCGCGACGAGGTGAGGGCGAAGGTCGCCGAGATCGCCGTGCTGGTCGGTCCCGCCGCGCGGGCCCACGAGGTTCTGTTCTCGACCCGGATCTTGAAGAAGACCGGCCTTCGCATTGCTGCCTGACGACGGGAGCCGGTCATGTTTCGCCTCAGCCAATATTTACGCGAGCTGGACGAGCCGGCCCCGAGCGGACCGGTTCGGCAGCCACCGGGACCGGTCGTGATCTGGAACCTGATCCGCCGCTGCAATCTCACCTGCAAGCACTGCTACTCGATCTCGGGCGACGTCGACTTTCCCGGCGAGCTGTCCACCGCGCAAGTGTTCGGCGTGATGGATGACCTCAAGGCGTTCCGCGTGCCGGTGCTGATCCTGTCGGGCGGCGAGCCGTTGATGCGGCGCGACATCTTCGAGATCTCGGCGCGCGCCAAGGCGATGCGGTTCTATGTCGGCCTGTCGTCGAACGGCACCCTGGTCGACGCCGCCATGGCCGACCGCATCCGCGACATCGGCTACGACTATGTCGGCATCTCCCTCGACGGCATCGGCGAGACCCACGACCGCTTCCGCCGCAAGCAGGGCGCCTATCAGGAGGCGCTGAACGGCCTGCGGCTGCTGCGCGACCGCGGCATCAAGGTCGGCGTCCGCTTCACCATGACGGAGGACAACGCGGCCGAGCTGCCGCGCCTGCTCGATCTGGTCGAGCAGGAGAACTTTCCAAAATTCTACCTCTCGCACCTCGTCTATGCCGGCCGCGGCAACAAGAACCGCGGCGACGACGCCATGTGGCAGACGACGCGCGATCGCATGGACATGGTGATCGCCCGTGCCTGGCGCTGGGCGCAGTCGGGCAGCGAGATGGAGATCGTGACCGGCAACAACGATGCCGACGCGGTCTACCTGCTGCATTGGGCCGAGCGAACCGTTCCCGATCGCGCGGCGAGCTTGCGCGCAAAACTCGTGCGCTGGGGCGGCAATTCCTCCGGCGTCAACGTCGCCAATATCGACAATCTCGGCAATGTGCACCCGGACACGATGTGGTGGCACCATACGCTGGGCAACGTGAAGACGCGGGCCTTCTCCGAGATCTGGCCGGACACCTCCGATCCGATCATGGCGGGCCTGAAGCAGAAGCCGCGTCGCGTCTCCGGACGCTGCGGCGCCTGTTCTCATTTCGACATCTGCAACGGCAACACCCGCGTGCGCGCCCAGCGGATCACCGGCGACGCCTGGGCGGAGGATCCCGGCTGTTATCTCAGCGATGCCGAGATCGGCCTTGCGGCACCAAGCGACCGGGTCAAGACCAGCATCTATCGCGGAACACGTCATGAAGCGCCGCTCTCTGTTTGATCGCAGTCTCCTCGCTCTCGCGCTCCTCGTGCTGGCAGGTCCTGCGCGCGCCGAGCCGGATGCGGCAAAGCTGTTCGCGGACAATTGCGCCGAATGCCACGGCGCGGACCGGCTTGGCCGTCTCGGGCCGGCACTGCTCCCGGAAAATCTCGGCCGCATGATGGGGGCGCGGGCCGCCGCGGTGATTGCCGACGGACGGACCGCCACCCAGATGCCGGGCTTTTCCAATAAGCTCTCCAAGGACGAGATCGCGGCGCTCGTGGCCTATGTCTCATCGCCATTGCCCGCGGTGCCGGCCTGGGGCGCGGCCGAGATCGACGCCAGCCGCGTCGTACATGCCAAGGCACCGCCACTGGAGCGGCCACGCTTCGAAGCCGACCCGATGAACCTGTTCGTCGTGGTCGAGGCCGGCGATCACCACGCGACGATCCTGGACGGCGACCGCATCGAGCCGCTGGCGCGCTTCCAGACGCGTTTTGCGCTGCATGGCGGTCCGAAATTCACCCCCGACGGGCGCTACGTGTTCTTCATGTCGCGCGACGGCTGGGTCAGCAAATACGATCTCTGGACGCTGACCATGCTCACCGAGGTGCGCGCCGGAATCAATTCGCGCAACATCGCGATCTCGCGCGACGGCAAACACATCGCGGTCGCCAATTATCTGCCCCACACGCTGGTGATGCTCTCGGCGGACGATTTGTCGGTCGAGAAGATCTTTGACGTGAAGGACCGCCTGGGGACGTCCTCGCGGGTCTCCGCGGTGTACCAGGCGCCCTCGCGCAACAGCTTCATCGCGGCGCTGAAGGACGTTCCCGAGATCTGGGAGATCGCGACCGATCCGAACGCCGGCCCGGTCTATGCCGGCTTCGTGCACAGCCACGAGAAGGGCATGATCGAGGCGCTGCCGTCCTCGCAGGGGCTCTTCGCGCTGCGCCGGATCGAGACCCCGGAGCCGCTCGACGACTTCTTCTTCGATCCGCCCTATCGCAATCTGATCGGCTCGGCGCGCGAGGGCAGGGCGATCGTGGTCAACCTGACGGTCGGGCGCGATATCAAGCAGCTCGATCTGCCGGGGCTGCCCCATCTCGGCTCGGGGATCTCCTGGACGTGGAACGGCCGGCTGGTGATGGCGACGCCGCTCTTGAAAGCCGGCAAGATCAGCGTGCTGGACATGCAGGACTGGTCGCAGATCAAGGTGATCGAGACGCCTGGCCCCGGCTTCTTCATGCGGAGCCACGAGAACACGCCCTATGCCTGGACCGACAGCATGATGGGCGCCGGCAAGGACACGCTCTCGATCATCGACAAGCGCTCGCTGGAAGTGGTCCGTCGCGTCACGCCGGAACCCGGCAAGACCGCTGCGCATGTCGAATTCGACAGATACGGGCGCTATGCCCTGGTGTCGATCTGGGAGGACCAGGGCGCGCTGGTGGTCTATGATGCGGCAACCTTTACCGAGGTGAAGCGTATTCCGATGTCGCGTCCTTCGGGCAAATACAACGTCTGGAACAAGATCACGTTTTCCGATGGCACCAGTCATTGAGCAGCCGGGCAGCGTCCCGTCGATCGCATTGCTGTTGGCAGCCCATGGCGAGCGGCGGCCGGGTGCCGGCAACACGGGCGCGTTCCAGCTTGCGCACGCGCTGGCCGCGCGCGGCCTGGTGGCCGAGGTCGCCGTCGGCTTTATCTCGGGCAAACCAGGCATCCGGGAAGCCCTGGAGACGCTGACGGCCGGTCGAATCCTGGTCTATCCGCTATTTGCCTCCAGCGGCTATTTCACCCGTGACCGTCTGGTCCAGCTTCTCGACGAAGCCAGGGGCGATGGCCGCAGGATCGACATGCTGCCGCCGCTCGGGCTCGATCCGGGCCTGCCGGATTTGCTGTGCGATCAGGCCGTGGCTTGCGCGCGCGACCATGGTTTCGCGCCGGAGCACTGCACCTTCGTCCTGCTGGCGCACGGCTCGAAGCGCAATCCAGCCTCGCGCCAGGCCACCGAGCAGGTCGCGCGTGAGATCGAGACGCGGGCGGTCTGCCGGAAGGTCGTCGTCGCCTTCCTGGAAGAGCAACCGTCGCTCGAAGAGGCCGCGGCATCGATCAGCGGGCCCGCGATCGTCCTTGGCCTGTTCTCCGGCGAAGGCCTGCATGGCGCCAAGGATGCGCCGAAGCTGGTTGCGCGGCTCGGCCGCCGCGACATCGTGTTCGCGGGCATCATGGGCAGCGGACCTGGGATCGAGGACCTCGTCGCACGGGCGGTGGTCGCGGCCCTGCAAGACGCAGGCGCGGTGCAGGTCGCGGAGCCGTCGTCGCTTGCGCCGGCGCCGAGAGGCTGGGCGGTTTCAGTCGATTGATGGCGCGGCGTTGCAGGAAAGGGACGAGAGATGACGGAGTATCTTGACGTCGATGTTCGTCCGATCCTGCGCGCCGGGGGCGAGCCTTTTTCGACGATCATGGCCGCTGTTGAAAGTGCAAAACCGGGCCAGGGCATCCGGCTGTACGCGCCCTTCAAGCCCGTGCCCTTGTTCGACGTGATGGCCGGCAAGGGCTTTGCCCATTCCGCGACGGAGATCGGCGGAGGCGATTGGCAGGTGCTGTTCACACCGACCGGGGCACCTGCCGAAGCGCCGGCGTCGCAAGCGCGGCCCAGCATCCAATGGCCGGAGTCGAAAATCCGGCTCGACACCAGACAGCTCGATCCGCCGGAGCCGATGACCAAAATCCTCGCCGCGGCCGAGACGCTGGGGCCCGGAGAAACGCTGACCGCGTTCCTCAGCCGCGAGCCGATGTTCCTGTTCCCGCAGCTGGAGAAGAGCGGCTACAACTGGCTCGGCGGCTTTCTGCCCGACGGCGTGACCTACGAGCTGACGGTGCGGGCGCCGTCCGCCTCGTAGGGTAGGCAAAGGCGCACTTGCGCCTCTACCCCGCGCCGGAGAGAGTCGGAGACAACGACCTCTGCCGCGCCGCGCGCGCGGCCTTGTTTGGCCCGAGCTGCGGACCCATCATGCGCAGCGCGTGCTCTGCGCACAGCACATGATGATGCAGATTGGCGATCCATTGCCGGCCCGAGATGGTCAGGTTCAAATACGTCATGCCGTCGCCGACATAGGTCGAGACGGTGTTCCAGAAGAACTCGGGATATTTGTCGACGAGGTCGGCGGGAGAGGAATAGCCGAGTTGCCGGTTGCGGCCGTTCTCCTCGAATTCGTAGAACAGCGCATTCACCTTGCGCGGATACATGGGATCGCCGAGCTGGCCGATGAAGTCCGCCGCCTGGACCAGCCGCGGCACGAAATCGGTCGTCGCGGACCTGTCGGCCGGCGAGGGTGGAAACCGCGTGAATTCGATCGCGTCGGCGATGCGGTTGGCATCGATGCCGGGAATATTGGCCAGCCGTTCGCGCACGTACATCTTCGAGCGGTTGACGTGACAGCCCATCAGCGCGGCGTCGGAGGCGCCGCGGGCAAGCCTGATCCTCCGACCATCCTCGTGTGCGACGAACTCCTCGGCCGTATCGCCGCCGAGGATGCCGCGGACATAGCCGATGTCGTGGAACAGGCAGGCCAGGATCAGGTGCATGTAGTCGGAAGGCTCGATCCGCCGCGACATCATCAGGCCGTGCAGGATGTCGCGGCCGGCCATCGTCACCAGCCAGGTGTGCTCGTAATTGTGATAGAGCGCATCGCTCCTTGCGACGCATTCGATGGTCATGCGCGCGAGCGATCCGAGCTGATCCGCCAGCGTGCTGGCGGCCGGCCCGAACATCGAGTGAAAGTCCCTGACAAGAAACCTTCCGAGGCTGCTCGCCGCGTCGGACGTGATGGTCCTCATAGGCCTTCTCCACGCAATGAGTCGTTCGGCAATTGGTTCGACTCCGGCAATCATTGGCGGCCTTGGGCCGACGGGCGTCAGGGTCGGAAAATCAGAATGGTCTCGTCATGGCCTTGGCTCGGCGCGGGCACCCGCAAACGCGGCGCCTTGGGATGGCCGAGCTCCGCGGCATAGTCCACCGCCATATGCGCGACGTCGCCGATGGTCTCGACCAGGCGGGTCATCGCGTCGCGCAGGCAGGGCGAGATCGCCTCGATCCTGACGGCCGGCGGCGAGCATCCGTTGTCGATGCGACAACAGGCGCGCCGGTAGGGCAGGCATCGCAGGTTGGACTTGAGCAGGCGGACGATCTGCTCCTCCATCACGAGGGGATCGTCGGAGAGTGTGCCAACCGGAGCGCAGACCACGACATGGCGTTCGTCATGGCTCAGTGTCAGCGCGACGGAGATGCCGTCGACGCTGAGCGAGGCGCCGTCGCCGGACCGGAAACGGGGCGGCGACAGGCCGAGCGACTGCCAAAGCGTTTCGATCAGGCGATGAAATTCGTCGTTCATCGCGGGCCGTCTCGATGGCCGTGCCGCAGCCGCCGGGTGGCGGTGCGGCACGCTTGTGCGATCATGAAGGATGTGCTCATCGAGCCCCGCGCGCTTCGCCGCTTTCAGACCGGCGGATCAGACCAACGCGCGAAGCTGGTTGGCCTTCTCGGCCCGCATCTCCGACAAGGCCTGGAACAACTGCTGAAACTGCTGGCGCAGCCGCTCGGTCAGGTCGTTGGCGTCGGCTTTCTGGCTGTTGGCGGCTGCGGCGTCGGACGCGGCGAGGTGACCCTCCGCGTCATGAATCTTGGTATCTGCTTGGGTCGCCGCACCATACTTCTGCGCGCGAGCGTCAAGCACCTTGGAGCCCGCTAGGAGCCAGTCGTTGTTCCACTTGGAGGCTGCCAAACCGGCGCCGGCGGCAGTCGCCGCGGCTCCGAATTGCTTCCAAGAGTTGCTGTCGATGTCCTTGGCGGCCGCCCTTTCCTGCGCGGCCTGTGCCAATTCCTTCCCGCGCGCAACCTCCATGGCGTCCTTGCGCTTCTGGAGGGCGTCGTCCTGCTGGTGATTGTTCGATTCCAGAGCCGCCTTGAACAGGGCACGGGCGGCATCCAGTGGCGACAGTGCGAGGCCCGCGTCGCCGCTCGCTGCGATTGCGGGGTCCAGGGCGCTCGCCGCGGCAGCGAAACGGCCAGCGGCACCGTCCACCGCGCCGTCGTACACGGTTGCTGCAACCTTGGAGGTCGGCGCAAAGGCCAACGCTACGCTCGGCGACGCCGAGGCCGTGGATGGCGGAACGGTGCCTTGCAGGCTGGAGATGCCCGAAGCGGTGTGACGGCCGGTTCTGCCAACCGGTTGCGCATCGTCCTGCAACGGCTGGTCGAGCCGAGGGCCGGAATTTCGAATGGTCTCGATCATGATCTGGTGTCTCCTTGCGTGAATGGATGGTCAGGCGAAGCGAACCCGCGACGTCACGTTTGCCTTGTTGCGCAGGGTCTCGGCCGTGTCCTGGAGGACGTGGCTCCAACTCTCGCTCGTGGTCGTCAGGCGCTTGATGGCCTGCTGCACGTACTCGTCGATCTGCTCGATCGTGGCCTGGGCGATCTCTTGATCGGCATGCGCCCGCCTGCTTGCAGCCTGGTGGCCGGCGTTCTCGTAATCGATATAGGCGGCCGTCACATCGCCTCCGAATTTCACGAGATTGGTGGCCAGGAGAATGTCATTCTGGATCTCGGCTGGGTTGCCGCATGCCAGCGTCATCAGGCCGACAGTCGTCTGCGCGATACCGAATGCGAGGTGGAAGCCTTCATCGGCCTCTTTGGCGCCATCCTCGTCGCCCGGGTGCATCAACAGATGAAGGTTGCCCGCAATGCCGTGCCCGTTCGTCATGTTCAGCATGCTATCGGTCGCGGATATCAACCCACAGACACCGGAAGCGATCAGCAACACGCCGATCGGTCCGCCGACGCCGGTTGCGATTGCGGCCCCTCCCGCGACGATGCTGAGGGCCGTGGCGATCGCGTCGCAGACGCTCGAGAGATCATCCCAGAACGAGCCGTCCGACTGCTTGGCGAGCTCGTCGATCGCCTTCTGCGCGGCCGCCATTCGCCGGGCAACCACCTCCTGGCGGCGCTGGTCGTCCACCTTGATCTCGTCACGGCTTGCCTTGCCCAGAATCTCCGCGATCTTGGCGGCGGCGACCGCGCAGACCAGCTCCGGGCTCTCCTGGTTCGGCATGAATCCGGCGAGGCTGGCGAAGGCCGCGCCGAGGTCGTCGGCAACGCCGCCTGGCGGCGGCAGGTTGCCGCTGCCGGCGACGGCACCGGCCACACCGGCGCCGACTTTCGGATCGACCGGCGCGACCTGCGGCGCAATTTGTCCGGTCGAGATCGGCGAAGCTGGCTTGACTGCGACGTCCATGGCGAACTGCTCTTGCTGGTGGTGACTATTCGCTATCGCGCGGCCCGGCCTGCGTGCCTCTGCGCGGAGCGGCGCTCGATGGCATGCGCATGCATCCGTACGGCGTGTGCCGCGGCGGCCGCATTGCTGCCGCGGCTGAGCCGTTCGCCCACCGCGAAATGCGCGATCGCGCCATCATATTCGCGGGCGGACAATAGGCACTCGCCGAGCCGCAGATGTCCCTCCGGATTGGCGGCGTCGAGGGCGATGAAATGCACGTAGAGCTTGGCGGCGAGCGCGACGTTGCCTTCGCTCTGATAGGTGAGGGCGATCGCGTAGATGACGCGGGCGTCGAGCGGTTCGAGCTGATGCAGCACAATCATCCACTCGCGCCCCTTTTTGACGTCGCCGGCCTGGATCATCCGGCAGCCGCGGATGAACATGGCGTCGCGCTCCTCGCTGGTAAGGCCGCAGATGTCGGCCAACGCCATGCCTTCCGACATCAGCTTGAGGACGGTCCGCACCTTCGGCGGAAGCGCGAGGCCGTCGATCAGCCCTTGCGCGACCGGAGCGGCGATCTCGATCCGGCGGCGCCAATCGGCCTCGGTCTTCGGCAGTCCATCCAGTATCGACATGGCGATGAGGTCCTTGAACCCGGTGCCGGCACGATAGCCCCGGCTCCATCGGCCCCGTGTCGCAGGAGTTACAGCGCCGGTCTGTTTTGCAGGCTGCGCCGCTCCGATGCGCAGGCCCCGGCGTTGCGGAGCAACTCTCGTCTATTCGAGGGGAAGCGGCGGCGGCTTGACGCCCAGAAGGTGATAGACTCTCAATTGGAGCTTATGGGCCTCTCTGGCGTGGCGTTGCGCCTCGTCATAGACGTTTTCGGTCCGCTCCTTTTGTATCCTCGTCCTGTCCACTTCCCCGTAGACGGAGTCGAAATATTGCGCGGCGCCAGGCGTTTCCGAGTGGACGGTGTGCCTGGCGAGCCAAAGCGTCTTTCCTGCGCGCTTCGAGGCCTCACCGGCCTCGCGCTTCGCATCCCATGCCTGCCGCAGGAATCGTTGCTGCCATTCGACATTCGCGTCGGCCATGTTCCGCGCTTCGGTGGCGTGACGTTCGAGCGCGGGTCGGAGCTGAGCCAGCTTGTGTTGCTTCGTGGCGGGTGCCAGGTTCGATTGCTCGATCGCTCGCCTCGTCCCGATGTCGGTCTCGTAAACGGTGAGCGCATCGACCGTCGCCTTGTTGAGCGCTTCGACGATCTCGTGGTTGAGATTGAAGGGTTCCGACGCAGGCGGCGGCGTCGTTTGCGAGGCGATTCCGCTGGAGATTGGCTTGCCCGGCGCGGGTGCTTGTGCGACGCGGATCTGCGCCTGGACGTGCAGCGGTTGATCTTGTGGACGTACGATCCCATCGCCCATCCTGTCCCTCCTGTTCGAAATCGCAAGCGGCGCCGACGGCGGTGGCCGCGCTTGAAGACGAAGCGTAGCGTGGCGGATCGTGCGGCGAGAGCGGTCACGTCCGCTGCAGCGGTCGGGGAGCACGCAGTTCGGTCTGGCTCCGCTTCACGTCTACCAATATTTGCTATTCTTTAGATTGAATGCCTCGGTGTGGCGCTGTTGGGCGCCTATATAGGTGTCGTAGGTGTTCGCATATTTGTGTGCTGCCGCGTGGATCGCCTGTTGGTCATTTCCCTTTTTGGCTTGTTCCAGTTCCCCCTTGACCTTCTGCAATGCATCCCAGGCCGGTCGAAGCATCAGATCCTGCGGCTCGAAATTGGATTTGGTGAGCCGATACGCTTCGGCCCAATGATGGTCGAGGCTGGGCCTGAGGGCTTCCAGCTTTTCCTGCTTTGCCTTCCGCGGCAGGTCCGACTGCTCGATCGCTTCCATTTCTTTCTTGTCCTGCCTGTAGCGCGCGACCGCATCCCTGGCCGCTCTGGCGCTGTGCTCCGCCGTTATCTCGAGCTCTGTGCGTGGTTCGGGCGGGGCAGGCGGAGGCGTTGTCTTCTGCGTGGCAATCCCGCCGGAGACCGGCTTGCCGGCCGCAGGCGCTTCAGCAACCTCGATCGGGGACGGCAGGTGCACCGGCTGTTGGGGTGTGGAGCTACTGACTTCACTGCTCATTGTGTCTTCTCCCATGCTGTCGCGTCAGCCGATGTCGCCTGTCGCGCGTGCCTGCACACATTGCTGACACGGTTGCTTGATCGGAATTGTGCCGGGGATGACAGAGGCTGGAAGCTTTCATCCCGCGGCCGACGATCGACCCTAGCGATAGGGATTTATCTCCTCAGCCAGCGGATGAGGAATTCGCTCGCGATCGAGCCCGTGGTCGAAGACCCCGAAGATGGTGTCCTGATCCAGCCCGTAATTCACGCCCTTGGCGATCGCCGCACCGGCCCATTGCGGCCCGACCTCAGCGGATCTGTCGCGGCCGTCCTCACCCTGTCCGAGCTCGGACAGCACGCTCTCGGAGAGCTGCCGCAGCTGGCCGGCATTGAGGCCGTTGATCCAGGAGAGAAGCTGATCGGGCGTCATCTGCCGGTATTCTGCATATCGGGCGAGGAAGGCGACTTGGGAGCCGCCGGGAAGCGCGGTCAAATAGTCGCTTTGCTTGCTCAGTTCGCTCGCTGCCAACGGGTTGAAGCCGGCCGCGCGCAGCATGATTCGCATGGGCTCTTCGTATTGATGAGCTGCTTTGTGCCCGTCGTAGACTGCCTTGCCGACCACCGATACTGTCGCGACGGCAATTCCCGCGGGTCCAGCCCAGGATGCCGCGCCGAACGCCGGTGCGACCGCGGCACCGAATCCGATGGCCGAGCCGGCGGAAGCCAGGGCTGCAGCGGTGTCCTGGGGAACGCCGAGTCCAAAACCGGAGCGCACGCTGTTCACGGCTTCGATCAGCGCGAACACACCAATCAAGACCTCGCCGGCGGCCACGCCGCTCACTTTCGCGCCGGCCAACCGTCCAAATCCCTTGGTGGCGTCGGCCCAACCGACACTGACCAACGATTCACTAAGCCTCTGCGCCGCGAGGGCGCCGAGCACCCCGGTCTTGGCCACGCCGTTCAGGTCGAGATGCCCGAGGCTAATGGTATTGTACAGGTTGAGGGCAACCACCCCGAGCGCAAGGCCGCGCATCAACTTGCCGGCCGGGGTTTCCCGCGCGAAGGCGCCGGCGGTGCGTCCGGCTGCTTTCAACTCGGCCTCCAAGCTCGCGAGCGCTGCAGCATCGTCGGTAGCCAGGCGCGAAACCTTCGTCACGGCGGCGACGGCCTTGTCGAGCTCGGGCTTGGAAACTCCCAACAGTCTCGCGAGGCGCGTATCCGCCAATCCCTTGATGGCCTCCATCGCCTTTTCGATCCGTTTCGGGTCCGTCACGCTGAGACCAGCGAGCTTGCTGGACACCATCCGGCGCACGATCACGCCTGCGGCGACGTTGGTGAGCCGCAAGCCGAGAAAGCCGAGTTTGCCTGCGGTTGCCAGCGAGAAGGCAGAGCCGTCGTGGTCCTTGATAGACTTGAGCATGTCGGCGATATCGCTCAGCGATTCGTCCTTCTGCAGATTTGGGTCTGCCTGAATCGCCATCTCGATTGCCAGGCGTGCGGACTTGTCGTTCGCAATGGCCATCCACTGGCCGAGCAATTCGGGGCCGGCGTTCAGTTTGCCCGTCAGCTTGCCCAGCGCGATCATGTGCCGGACCAATTTGCTGCCGTCGTCGATGAGCGCCTGATTCAAGCGGTCGTGTTCGGTTCGCCATTCCGGGCCCTTATGCGCGAAATAGGCATTCATCGCCGCTTGCGACTGCTCCGCGGAGACAGCCGGGCCCAGTGTGGTCGACAGCCAAGCCAGTTCGCCGTCATGCTTGGCGAGCGCCTCGACGTCGGATTTCGTCTTGTGCTGAATCTCGGCCTGCGATCCCGGTGTCCCGGCGGCGAGGGTCTGAAACACTTCAGATGCATCGCCGCCTTGCGCCCGGGCCTGACGGGCATTGGCGACCGCGTAGGCCATGCCGCCTCCGCGCTGCATGGCGCTGAGCACGGCCTCCGCATCCCATGCGGTGAGGGATGCGAAGTCCGCGACCACGCGATCGCCACTGCTCGCGCCGGAGATCCGGTCGCAGAGCGCAACGACGTCGGCATGGCCGTCCGGTCCGAGCGCCGCGAGCGTCGGCAAGCTCTGATGGTTTCCGGCGCCCTGGCGATACTCCACTGCCGCCCATTCCGCGAGCGTGGCGGCGAATTCGCGATCGACGAGAGCGGCCGCCGCCGCGAGATTGTGCACGGCTCGGTCCGCCCGCTGGCGCGGCAGCAGAGCAGTGTCGGCCAACGGCGCGTTGATCTGCTTGACGGCTTCGTTGACGAGGTAGGACGTCATGGCGTCCTGCAACACCAGTCGTCGCACGTCATCGGGCTGCTGCTGACAGCTCGTACTCAGATGCTGCAGCGTCTTCAGGGCGTCGCCGTGGGCGTCCTTGAGCGCCGCCGCAACGATATCCGACGCGGTCTGAATGGCCTGCGGACTGACCACCGACGCTGCCGTCGTTTGCGCCGTTGGGAGCAGGGTGAGGGGCGCAGCAGGTGCCTGCGATGGCCCGAGAAGCCCCGCCGACGGGCGAGATTGCTGAGCCTTCGCATCAGGCCGCTCGTCGCTGCCTGGGATCGTCGGGGGAAGCGCCGGCCGGGGAGCTGCTTCGGTACGTGGCGACATCCGATTTCTCCTGTTTACACCGCGCCGATGCCGCGGTTGCTGTACGAAGACTTCAGGCGTGTTGTTGCACGAGAGGCCGCGGCCTCCTGTCTCAGGCGTGACACGTCGCGCAGGGCGCCTTGGCGAAGTTTGCAAGGAACTGGTGCTGGGCTATCCCGCCTGGTCCGCCGCTTCCGTGCCATGGCGCAGATAGCTCTCCACCACGTCACGGGCGCGGGGGAGGTCGTCGAGCTCATAGAAGCACCGCGCCTTGAGATAGCGGCGCAGCCGCTGCGCATCGGTCATCCTGTAGGCGCCGAAGCGTTCGACCGGATCGATGCGGTCGAGCTCGTCGAGGCAGGCCAGCGCCGCGCGCCAGTCCTGCGCGAAAAAGCCGAGCACGGCACGCGCCAGCGTCACCTCGGCCGAATTGTCCCCCAGCACGTGCAGCGCCTGCGCGAGGGTGGAGGCGCGTTCGGTGAAGCCGTTCTGCGCCAGGACGTAGATGTTGAGCAGCAGGAAGTCGCGCTGCTTGACCGACAGCGGGCCCGTGGCGAGCGGCGGCTGGCCGGTGGTCGCGCGCACCGTGCGCGAGGCGTCCTTGACGGTTGGAAGGTTGGTCGGGCTCATGTCTAGCCGCGCAGCAGTGCGGCAAGCGAGCGGCGCACCTCCTCGTCGAGGCTGTTTTCGTCCTCGAGACAACTCGCCGCCCGCGCGAGCAGATCTCTGCGAGCGCCGCTCTCCCGGCTCGCACAAGCCGCGATCAATTCCTGCGCCTGCAGCCGGATATCGGCCAGTGTCGAGGGTTCGAGCAGGTCGGGATCGAGGAATTCCGGCTGGAGCAGAGCCGGCAGGCGTTCATCGAGCGATGGCCGTTTCAAGACGTCGTCGAGCGGCTGGCTGACCGGCAGAAAGACCGGACGCAGTCCTTTGTCCTTGGGAAGGTGGACGTCGTCTCCCACCTGGTAGCGGGAGATCGTCTCCAGGCCGACTTCGAGGCTCCTGATCCGCATGGGCGACTCCGCTTGGTTGCAGCATGGAGGAGGGGCCGACGGAAGATCCCAGCTCTTCCCCGCGATGCGCTAACTGATGTTTCGGCCGATGCTCGCGATGATGTCGCCGGCCTTCGTCAGCGCGTTGGTGGCCGCCTGGAAATGCGTGGTGCGCTCCTTCTCCAGCGTGTTGATGTCGTTGAACTTGAGCTGGTTCTCCTGGCTGATCTGCTGCACCGTGTTGCTCAGTGTCGCCGACCATTGGTCCCAGGTCGACTTCTGGAAGTAGTTCAGCGTCTTGCCCGCGTTGTCATAGAAATCGAGGCCGCTGGGCCGCGTGACGCCGAGCAACTCTTCGATCGGGCTCAGGGTGCTGTTGAGGTCCTTCTCGAACATGCTGACGGCCTTGAGCTGCGCATCGCTCAGGGCGGGCGGGGTGAACTGGTTCTTTTTGCCGGGGTCGACAACGACGGGATTCTGCAGTGTCTCAATCGCGGTCTGAGTAACGATCGCGTGATCGTGATCCTCCGTGCCCGGTTCTTTGCCCGAATTGTTGCCGACGTCGCCGCTTGCGTCGTAGCCGAGCAGCCCACGCTTCTCGTCGGTCTCCGACGCATCGAACGTCGCGATGGTCTGGTTGATGAGCTCCTGGATCACGTTGTAGGTTTTCAGGAGCTGGTTGATCTGGTTGATCTCCTCGGTGTCGGCGGCGTTGATGGCCTGGTCCTTGAGGTTGGCGCTGAGCTGAAATGCCGCGAGAAGGTTCGGCGCGTCGAGATGTTTCGTGAGCCCGACCAGCGTGCCGGTGTTGGCGATCTGCATCGCCGCGTTGTCCGCCGCCAGAATCTGCTTCTCCGCGTTCATGAAGCCTTTAAGGCCGTTCAGGATATCGAGGTTGTTGCCGTCATCGTCGAGATTGAGGCCGGTGACGTTCCTGAACTGATTGGGATCGCTCGGATCGGGGACGAGCGGGCCGGCGGCCTTGGCTCTTGCGAACACCGCAACACGATGGAAGCGATCCGATATGGCGCTGACCTCGCTGTTGATGTTGGTGACGGAATAGACCTTGGTGGCATCGACGCGCTTCTGGACGTTGGCGAGCTCGTCGAGGAATACCTGCTTGTCTGCGCTGGACACTGACGTGTCCTTGCCTATCGCCGTTTTCAAATCATCAATCGCACTGCTCGCCTCGTCGACCTTTGCCGTCATCCCCAACCGTACCAGTGTCTTGGCGGCGGCGCCGGTCCCGTCCATATCGGCGGCCGCCTCCGATGAGATTCGCGTCTGGTCGGCCATGGTCATGGTGGCGAAATCCGCCTTCTGCAGGGCTTCCAGGATGTACACCTTGGTCTGGTCGCCTGAGAGCATGACGTGGATCGCGTCGTTTCCGGTGCCGATGGTCAGGATGCCCATCTCATCGCCTTCGCCTTTTTTCCTGCGACTATTGATGTACTCCGCCTGATACGCGCTATGCCAGCTGGCGAAGATGTTTGCGGTGAGCGCGAAGGGTGGATCGTCGAAGTGGGCGGGCTTGCCGGCCTTTGCGATCAGGCTGTCCGGCGAATCCGGATCTGGGTTCAGAACCGGAAACACCGCCTGGGCACCGGCGTTGTTGATCGACGGATCGAGCCCAACGGCCCCGCCCAGCAGATTGTCATAGGGCGTGTTCTGCGGCGGCGGCAGCTGCTCGCCGCGGGTCGGTTGGATCACCGGCGAATTGCCGAACGCACCGCTCCAGAAATCGCTCATGCCATGTTCCCCAGGAATCAAAGGTGGATGCGGGCGCGCGGGACGAAGCCCGCGGTGTTCTGCTCGCCGAAGTCGTGCTGCAGGCTGTTCCTGCGCAGGGCTGTGCGACCGTGCGCGCGCGCCTTGTGGACGAGGCGGGTGAGTTGTGACGGGTCGCCGGTCGCCGCCGACAGCAATTCGCCGACGCGGATCAGGAGGCGATCCATCAGCGCGTCGACCTCGGTCATGTCCGCGCAATACGGCATCGTCAGGATGATGCGCCTGGCTTCGCCGTCGGATGCGATCAGCGGAACGGCGCAGATGCGCTCGAGCTGCGCGCGAAGCTCACCGAGTACGCGAGCCCATTCCCGCGTCTCGCGGGAGGGCGGCTGGTCTTGCACGAACCGTTCAGTATCCAAGACAGCATCCGTCAGTTTGCGCGCGCCGCCGGCGCGCCTGCCGCTCTTCGTACGAGGTCGCATTGAAGAGTGACACTCAGGGTCGTCAGCCCGGATCTAGCGCGTATCATCCCGCTCTGCGGCCGGGTGTCATGTAGGTGACAACCCGGATTGAATGATGATGGCTTGTCTGTACGCCGAATGATCGTGGAGCTGTCGTTGGAAAGCCGGGATATCGATATCGTGCTGGATCTTCTCGCGCCACGCGCAGCCGGGGTCGGCTTTGCGATGTCGGCGATCGCCGGGGCGATCGACCTGACGCGGCCGGATCTCGTTCTGCGTGGGGCGCGCAGCGCGTTCGAGGCCCGCCGGTGGAGCGGCGATCCGGTTGCCTCGGCGGTGCTGGCGCTCGTCCGGGACGACTGGAGCGATGACGCCATCGAAGGCTTGCACGAGACGATCGCCGCGCGTCGGGCGGATATGGAATGCGGCGAGCCGTCGCTGCTGCTGCGCGACTGCGTGGCCGAGGCATTTGCGGCTGAATCCATCGGCCGTGCCGCAGTCCTGCTCGCGACGCTGCTTCATCTTGAGGTCGACGAGGCGGAGACGCTCTCGGCGCTCGCGCTGTGCGCTGCTCGCCTCGGTCGCTTCGAAGAGGCACTGCTGCTTGCCAACGAATGCCTGAAGCTGCCGCAGAAGCACCCACGCGCCTATTGCATTGCGGGCTTTTGCGAGCTCGAGCGCGGCAACCGCAAGGCTGCGCAGTCGCTGCTGGCGGTCGGCGCCCGGATCGCGCGCGGCCGTCCGGACTTTGCCGAAATGCTGCGTGCCGCCCAGCGTGTGCTCCTGATCTTGCACTTTGCCTGACGTCGGACGACCGACCGAAATCTCGGCGGTCTATTTGACGATCAACGGCGCTGGGCGAGGTTCGATCGGAACGCGCGGCACCGGCGGACGGATGCGGAAGTCGTTGTAGGTCACCGGCTCGAGCGGCAACGGGCATCCGAGCTGCCGCATCTGGTCGATGATCCGCAGGCGGATGCCGTCGGCGCCGCCGAGATGGGAACGCGGGCCACCCACGTAGAAATGCGCAACCTGATGCGCGCGGCGGTCGAAATTCGCGAGATCGTTGTGCAGCGTGTAGCAGATCAGCACGAGCTGCGCCTTGGCCGGCGCCGCGAAGACCAATCCAGCGGCCACAAGGGCCAAGGCGAAGAGGCGTTGCGAGGACATGATTGATCCCGGTCGCGGAAGGGGCGGGCGATCCGCAACCGTCGTTGCGAGTGCATTCCGCCAGCAGCGAATGCACTCGCCGGAACGTCCGGATCGGTGCCCCGCCGGTTACTCGATGTTGCGGGCGCAGGACCGCAGCACGTCGGACACCGCCTTGAGCGTATTGGTGCGCAAGTTCGCGATGGTCGACCACGTGTTCATGGCCATCTGCATCGAGAATGCCTTCTCGGTATCGGAGAGGTTGGCGTTCTGCTGGATGTTGCGAATGTCGTCTTCGATCTTGCTCATCTGGGTCTGCAGATGCTGCTGGTTCCAGACCAGGTCGAAGCCGTCCCGGTTGAGATAGCTATACTTGAAGCCGCCTTGGGTGATGGTTCCGTTGTGATCCGAGCCCGAGTCGAGCGTCGGTGCAAAGTCCGATGATCCAGCGTTGGTTGAGCCGGCCATAGTCAGTTCTCCTGTGTTGCTCGCCGGGAGGTTCCCGGCGAGGTTGCCTGCAGCATTGCTCGCGAGCGAGGCTCATCGAGCCGGGTGAGCTCCCGTGATGACGCCGCGCGCGGCGGCGACGGCATTGCCGATCGTCGTTGCGCGCGCGTAATCGCCGGGAGAAGGGCCTGAACGTTGAAATGCCGCGATCCCGGCGGCGATATGGTCGAGCCGCGCCAGCGTCGCCGCGATGACGGCGAGGCGGTCCCTACCGTACAGCCGCTCCTCGAGCTCGGTCATCGCGAAGCCGGAGAGTCCGATCGGTCCGAGGTCAGCCATCGCAGTCCTGCTCCATGGCGACGGTCTCCAGTGCCTTGCGATCGACGATCAAGATCGCGCGATCCTTCGAGACGACCCATCCCGCGCGTTCCCATGCCTTCAAGGTCCGGTTGACGCTCCCGCGCGCGCCCCGCGCCATCAGGCCGATGTCGGCCTGCGTGACCATCGGCCCGATCCGCGGCACCGCTTGCCCGTCATGATCCTCCTTGGAGCCGAGGCCGTCGGCCAGCCTGAGCAGCGCCTGGGCAACGCGCCCGTGCAGCGTCTTCAGGCTCATGAGCCGGGTGAGATCGACGTAGGACCGATAGCGCCGCGCGATCAGGTGCGCGATGCAGTCCTGGAGCGGAGGAAAGCGTCTGCGCAGCTCGTTGAACTTTGCGGTGGCCAGGCTGCCCACGATGGTCGCCCCGATGCCGGTCGCCATGTCGCAATGCACGCCGCCGTCGAACACGCCGAGCTCGCCGAAGCTCGCGCCGACCGGCAGGATCGCGTAGAGAATCGCGGAGCCGTCGTCGAGCACGTAGGACAGGCGAACGTGCCCCGATATCACGAAATAGAGCTGCTGCGCCGGCTCTTCCTGAAGATAGATCACTTCGTTGTTGCCGTAGAGCCGGCGCGACGATGCCGAGATCAGGGCGTCCCAGGCATCGTTGCCGACGGATGCGAAATCGGAGCAGGATTTGAGCGCGCGAAACCCCACGGCGGCGGTTGCACTGGTGGTGCGCGCCACCGCGGCACCGACATCGGTGTCGAATGCCGAAACGGCGCGATGATGTGCGCTCGTCGATTCCGAATTCAGGACTGTTCGATCATGTAAGGACACGCCAGTTTCCCGCACGATAAATATCCGAAATCGTTCTGATGCTGAAAGACCCGATGTCCAGCAGCATCGCAATCATGGAACCCGTCGCATCGTCGCGCGGTCGCGAGCGTTCGTCGGTGAACGGTGTCACGTATCGACGCGATCGACGGTCAAATACGACTTGCGGCAGAGGCCGACCTCACGAAGTTGATGGCGAGTGCGCTCCTGTCGAAGCGACGGTCGCAATTGTCCAAGCAAACATGGAGCGCGTTTCATACTAGAAGACATATCGGCAAACGCGTGCCGATCAATCCTTCGATCGGAGGATGTGGCGGAATCGTCTGGGAGTAGAAGGACGATCCGGAATCGTAGCGGCTGACATGCGGATCGGATTGCGGGGCTGGCGATGGATGAATCGAAACTGTTCGACCGTGTCATCCTGAAGATCCTCAACGGGGTCCAGGTCGGCGCCGAGGTCTCACTCGTTCCGGGTGAATATTCGATCGGTTCCGGAAACGATGATGACATTCAATTGATCGACGTCAGCCTACAGAGCGGCCAGGCGAGGTTGCGCATTGCGCCGGGCAAGATCGAGATTGCAGGCGGCTCGGGCGGCGTGACGGTCGGCGGATCGACCGATATCGCCGCGGGGTCGGAATGGCACGACGTCGAGCCGCTGGACATCATCACCGTTGGCATGATGCGCCTGGTTCTGGCACCGCCCAATGCCAACTGGACCACGCTGATCGAGCAGAACGAGCCGAAGAGCGAGGTTCGGAAGAGCGGGCTGTCGGCCTTCGTGGCGGCGCTGCCATCAGCGCTGAAGCTGAACGGCCGGACCGTACGATTGGCGATGCCGGTTGCAGCCCTGCTCGGCGTTATCGGGATCGGCGTTGCCTATCTCGCTTTCGGCAGCCGGGAGCGCTCGGTGCCCCGGGTCGAGCAAGCCGATACCGAACGGGTGGCGCGCGCAGCGCTGGATCAGTTTCCGTTCGGCAGGGCGGTCGCCTTGAAGCGAGAGGTCGACGGCACGGTGTTCGCGAGCGGCTTCGTCAAGGACGGCTTCGAACGCCGCGCTCTGGTGGCCGCGGTCGATAAGACCGGTGCGCAGGTCTATTTCCGCCTGGGCGTGTTGGAGGCGCTCAGGAGCGAGATCGAAGGGCTGATCAAGTCCGAAAAGATGCCCGTGAGCTACACGCTCTCGCCCAACGGAGAGCTCACGCTGGACGGCGTCGTTCTCAACGAGGAAGCCGCTCGGCAGTTCGTCGAGAAGTTGAGGGGGTCGATAGCGGGCTTGAACGCCGTCGAGTCCAGGATCCGAACCGGTCGAACGCTGCTCGACGACGTTCAGAAGATCGCGCGCACGGCGCAGATCGATCAGTTCGTATTGCTCCGGCTCGATGGCGAGCTGATCGAGGCGAGCGGCATTCTCCCGATCGAGAAGATCGACTCCTGGGTCGGATTCCTGACATCCTATTCGCGTCGGGTGAGCAAGGATATTCCGTTGCGATCCTTCGTCCAGCTGCAGAAGCCGGACGGAACGTTGGTGGGAGCGGCGACCCTGCCGGTCACGCTCGGAGCGCAAGGGGGTGATCGTACGCTCGATCGGGACAAGCTGCTGCAAGGGCAATACCGGATCGACGATCTGTTCGCCGGGGCCTCGCCGCAGGTGGCCGATGCCAAGCCGACGGGATCGGTGAGAGCGGCCGCGAGCAGCCTCATGGCCCCGCGCGTCAGCGCTGATCCGTTGCGGCTCGCCGAGCGTGCCAACGAGCTGCTGGCGGGATGGCGGAGGGGGGCGGACGACGCGACGGCGAGGGACTTCGAGTTCCTGTTGCAGCAGCGGCTCGCAATCGCGCGGCGCGGCAATGCTGACGGGCAGACCGACCGCGACAAGGCCGTTGAGAAATACATGCCGCTGCTCGCGACCGGGAATCTTCAGGGGATCGCCAACGCTTGCCGCGTCGGATCGCGTCTCACGACCGAGAACCTGCCAACTGCGATCTTCTGGCTCGACCTGCTCAGCATCTCGAACTCCTACTCCTTGACGGAGTTTGCGCAGGAGGACCAGGCGTTCATCCTGGAAGCCGCACTGGACCCGAGGCTGGCGACCGAATGCCTTGCGCGCATTCCGGGGGACATTGCGCCGATCTCGCTGTATCTGAGCGAGGCGCCGCGCAATCCGGATTTCATTCGCTTCTTGCTGCGGGATTTTCGGCCATATGCCCTGGATGTATCCGGCGCGAGCGTGGTTGGAAGCCGCTACGTGCAGACCCGCAGCGGCGAGCGGATGCGCGAGGGTGGAGCACCCGACGGCGCCAGCCGTCTCGCGCTGGTGGGCGAGCTCGGCTCCGTGATCCAGCAGAAGAACGGTTACGCGACCGTCATCTACGCGCAGCAGCTGAACTGGTTGAACCAGAGATAGGCTGTCATCTACCGCACTCCACCCGGCGCCGCGATGCGTTAGCCAGGTCTGACCGGAGGTGCCGCCATGGTAACCTCGATCGCGGCGTCCGCATGGTTGCCGCGGAGATCTGGAGAGCGTCCCATGACCGTGTCGGCAAGCGCAGGCCAGTCCATCGCGTCAGTCCCCCAATCGCCGGCGGAGGCTGGCCGGGTGGATGAGGCGGTACGCAAGGAGAGCGTCACGCCTGGAAATCTGAGCCAGGACGTCGCGCAGACCGTCCTTGTCGGACAGCACGGGAGCTACGCAGCACCTGCGCAGGATGGTGCGCCGGTTCATCCCGGCGCGACCATTCCGGCTTGGCGTCTCGGAGAGGACGATGTGCCGGCGACGATGCGTGATCCCCCGCCGGGAACGGCGGACATACCCTTTGCCTGGAACGCGCGAGCGCCTCACGCAGAAAGCCAGACCGGTCACGTGGTGACAGAGGAATTGCCGCTACTGGGAAAGATCGGGGTGATCGACGCGCATGACGCGCCCGAGTTCGTTTATGAGCAGATCGTGGGCTATGGCGGAATGCAGATCGCTGACCGATCCGCGGACCGGCGGCTGGATTATGAGCATGTCAATGACATGTTCACCGGGATGACGAAGAAGCTGATACCCGTTCTGGTGAAGGCAGAGGTGAAAGTGGTGTGGACCGATACCCTGTCTTCGGACCAGCCCTTGGTAACCCGGATCCTGGCACGAGAGGGCGGCCCCAGTGAGCAAGACTGGAACATGATGCTCAAGAAGGTCGCGAGCGACCACAAGAACGTGCCCGACTTGTCGACGAGGCTGAAATCCGCCGTTGGATTTCTGAAGGCCGCTCACGAGCAAGGGATCGAGATCCGCGTGCTGAAGAAGGGCGAGCAACCGGTCCGCGCGCCGGGTGACGATGGTGCGTTCGTGGTTCTCGGCGGCGCCAGGGATAACGACAAACCGTTCCTCGACATCGACGTCACCCGCAGGGAGCATTTGGCGCCGGGCCAGATCAGGGCATTCGACGACAAGAGGAGTGTCATCGACGTCTGGCCGAACCGGCCGTCCCAGTCGCCGTCGCCTAGGCCCTCGTCCGCGTCCGCTACACGGAAGCCCTGGGATGATATCTGACGCGAGCCTGCGCAGGTCAGCGCCGCGTCCTGCGGGACCAGGGGCGGAAACCCTGCCATGACGTTCGACACATCATTTGGCGGCCGCGCGCGCTACCGGTTGGCAAGACGGACGCAAGGAACGGGACTGGAGCAGATCAGATGATCGAAACGACCCAACCTCGGCAGGTCGATGCCGACAATTCGATCCAGGGCGTGCAGAACCGGGTCGCGCCATCCAAACCGGAAAGCCGTGTCTCATCGGGCATCTCGACGCAGCAGTCCTCGGCGCCTGTGACCGTCGTTGCGGATCTGCATGTCGGGGTGAAAGGGACACCTGCCGCTCACGCGAAAGGACCGCTGGTGCCTGCATCGGCTTTCGTCGGTCCGGATGGCGTCACGAGCGGAGGAGGCGCCCCGGCTACGAAGCGGCCATCCACGCTGCTGGAAGCGCTCGAAGACTTCGATCGATCGTTCAAAGGGCCCGGCGATGCCAAGGACCGCGCGGCAAAGCTCACCAACCTGCTGTACTTCGCCACCCATCGAAAAACCGAGGTCGACAAGGTTGCGACCGGCCAAATCGTTCGAAACGTGATGTCGAGCATCGTTCAGCACGGCGGCACCGTTCCGCTGCTCGAGGCGATCGAAGCGCTCGACGTCGGGCAGGCCAACGTTGCGGCCTTGCCGCTCGTGCAGGCGATCGGCATCCTGCCTGGCGAAGACGAGAGAAAGTTGTATGCAGGAGCGCTGGTGATTACGCTCAATAGATTGCTTGCCGATCCGAGCAGTGACCAGGCGACTGTCGGCCGAGCCGTTTCGCAGGCCGCGGGATATACCGGCCAAGAGACGGTGGTGAACAGGGAGATTGCGAGCCTGAGCAGCGAGAAGCTCGACGCCTATAGCCGAGCGACTGTGCTGAAATACGTTGTGCGCGAGGGAACACCGCGCACGATGCAATCCCTGGTGAACAAGCTGCAACACCACCGCGAACTCGTTCCGGGAATCATCGCCCAGCTGGACGACCCCAAAGAAGCGCTCATAGTCCTTAGACGTCTCGCCACCGCGGTCGATCAGAATCACGGACCGCATCGGGTGGAACTCGCGAAGGCCATTCGTGTGAGCTGCATCAAATATGCGGCCACGCTGGTCGACCCCAGCCTGCAGGGTCCCTTCAAGAGGCTCGGCGAAAAGCTGGAGAGTGATCTGAAGTGACGCTTTGCGCTGCACGAGCGCCCTGATCGCGCCCTGCAACGGAATGGAGCGGGTCCGCGTGCGCTGCGCCGATCGGCTATTTCCTCGGCCGGTGGTCGCCGGCGTCCATGTCGATCACGCCGCGCTCGAGCGGGCCCTTGTAGAGCAGGTGCCGGTTCGCCTGGACCCAGACCAGCACCTCGGCGACGGCATCGAACAGCTCATCGGGCACGATATCCTCCAGCTCGGTTCTGGCGTAGAGCGAGCGTGCCAGCGTGACATTGCGGAAGATCGGCACGCCTGCAAATTCGGCCTTGGTGCGGATGACATGAGCCTGGCTGCCGAGCCCTTTTGCCGTCACGATCGGCAGTTTCACCTTGTCGCTGTCGTAGTGCAGGGCGATCGCGACGTGCGTGGGATTGACGACGATCGCGGTCGCGCGGCGGGCCTTCTGGCCGGCATCGCCCATCACCAGCTCCTGCGCCAGCCGGCGGCGATGGCTCTTGATGTGAGGGTCGCCCTCGCTTTCCTTGTATTCGCGCTTGCGTTCCTCCTTCGACATCATGAGGCCCTTGGTGTAGCTGTATTTCTGATACATGAAGTCGAAACCGGCCACGACGACGAAGGCCAGGGCCGAATACAGCAGCAAATCGCGCAGCATCGCTACGGTGATCGACGTCTGGCAGATCAACCCGCACGACAGCGAGGCGATGTAGGGGCCGATCGCGTCCTTGATGACGAGGTAGAGCAGGGTGGACAGGAAGCTGATCTTCACCAGCGATTTCAGCACCTCGACCAGCTGCTTCATGGAGAAGATGCGCTTCAGGCCCGAGGCGGGACTGACCTTCTCGAGCTTCGGCATCAGGCTTTCCAGCGCGAAGATCGTGCCGATCTGCAAATAGTTGGCGAAGATGCCGGCGATCAGCGCGGCGGCGAGGATCGGGAGCAGGATCGCGACCGTCTCATGCGAGGCGATCTCGATCGCCACGGCCGCGGTGTCGCTGAAGCTTCCGGTTTGCAAATACGCGATCTGGTCGAGCAACCCGACCAGACGTGCCATCATGTTCGGCCAGTTGAACCAGATGGTGGCGCACACGGCGGCGAGCGATGCCGTGGTCACGACCTCCTGGCTCTTCGCCACCTGGCCCTTGGCGCGGGCGTCGCGAATCTTCTTTGGGGAAGGCGGCTCGGTCTTTTCACCCGTCGACTGGCTCATTTGCGGCCTCCCGCGGCCGGTTCGGTGGCGGTTGCGGGTGGGCCGATCCGGTCGCCGAGCTTCAGAAGCCCATACATCTGACCGACGTTCCGCTCGAAGGAGGCGAACTGGCGCTCGACGAAGGGCATCAAGGTTGGCGCGTAGAAGACCAGCACCAGGATTGCGAGCACGCTCTTGATCGGCATCGCCAGCACGAAGACCTGCACCTGAGGCGAAAAGCGGCTGACGATGGCGAGGGCGAACTCGGCAAGAAACATCACGGCGAGCACGGGCGCCGCGGTCACGAAGGCCATTCGCATGGCGACGTCGACCAGGCCGAGCGCCATCCCGGGAAACAGATCCGATGCAATCGGGATGGCCTTGGTCGCCGGCCATATCGCGTAGGATTTGAAGACGACGCCCAGCACCAGGAGGAATGCCCCGGTCGACAGAACATAGGTCAGAAAGGCCTGAGACAGCAGCGTGCCCAAGAGGGAGGTTTCCTCGCCCTGCAGCGGGTCGATCGCGGACGCCACGGCCGCACCGCGTTGACTGTCGATCAGCCCGCCGGCGGCCTGTATCGCCCAGAACATCCATCCGACGACGTAGCCGGCCAGGAAGCCAACCGCATATTCCTTTGCGAAGTAGAGCGCGAGCGCGGCGGCGGAATGGTCGAAGCTCATCGCGTAGTCGAGATTGATGGGGGCGGCGATCAGGGCCAGCGACAGGATCGTCGCGGTGCGGGGCATCATGGGAACTGCGGCGGAGTTCAACAGCTGCGAGGCGCTGAGAAACGCGTAGAGCCGTGGCAAGGACAGCAGCAGCGCCAGGAAATAGTCGGTGTAGAGCCGAAACACCTCGACCAGGGCCTGCATCGGAAGCCTCAGGTCATCGCCGGGAAGTTGTTGAAGAGATTCATGGTGTAGGTGAAGATCTCGCCGCCGAGGAAGCCGGCCATGGCGGCGATGGTAACGGCGACGGCAATCAGCTTGGCGGCGAACGAGATCGTCTGTTCCTGCACCTGGGTCAGCGCCTGCAGCAGGCCGACGAGGATACCGACCCCGGAGGCAACCAGGATCGGCGGCAATGACAGCAGCAGGACCAGCATCATCGCCTCGTTCAATTGGTGCACGGCTTCATTGGGAGACATGGTGATCTTTCCTGGGCGATCGTTCCTGGGAATGGTCCGCGTCGTGAGTCGCGGGGGACGCGGTGAGGCGATCAATGGGAGTAGGTTTTCACCAATCCAAGGATCAGCCGAGACCATCCATCCACCGTGATGAACAGGAACAGCTTGAACGGCAGCGAAATGGTCAACGGGCTGACCATCATCATGCCGAGTGCCAGCAGGATGTTGGTGACTATCAGATCGATGGCGAGAAAGGGAAGGTAGAGCAGGAAGCCGACTTCGAAGGCTTCACGGAGCTGGCTGACGGTGAAGGCCGGCAGGACGATCACGATGTTGTCCGCCGTCAATCCGTCGGAGAGGGTCTTGGGCCACAGCTCCCGTGCCGATTCCAGGAAAAAGGCCTTCTCGCGGCCCGAGGCATGTTTGCCGAGGAAGCGCTCCAAGGGGCCGCGGCCGGTCTCGAAGGCGAGCTTCAGGCCGTCGGCGGTTCCGTAGTTCGGCTTGGCCGTGCTGACGAGATCGTACGTCTCCATGACCACCGGCGCCATGATATAGGCCGAGAGGATCATGGCGAGTGCGTTGAGCGCGATGTTCGGCGGCACTTGCTGGACGCCGAGCGCGTTGCGGACCAGCGACAGCACCACCGAAAGCTTGATGAAGCTCGTGGTCACCACGGCGATGAACGGCAGGAGCGCCGCGACCGCGAGGATGAGGATGAGGTTGAAAGGATCGGTCATTGGCGCGTGATGCCGGGGGTGCGTTAGGCCGGAGACGACATGACGCGGGTGATGCGTACACCGATGCGTCCGTCGATGCGGATCAAATCGCCTGTCCCGATCAGTTGGCCGTTGGCGCGGATCGCGACCTCTACGCCGTTGTCGAGCGCGGGCGGATCGAGCGAGACGATGGTGCCGGGCTGCCACGCCTGCACCTGGGCGAGCGGGATGCTCATGCGGCCGATGTCGAAATCGATGATGACGCCGAGTTCGGCCATGGCCGCGACTTGCGTCTCGGCCGTGGCGGATTCCTGGTGCGGATCTTCGCCGATCCGGGGCAGGGGATCGTGGTCGTCGGACATGCTGTTCACCCTCTCGAGCAAGGATCGTCGGTAGCGCTCGGTGACTTCGTGGCCGAGGCAGACCCAGGTTTCATCGGTGCGGCGGAACGCATGCGCGCGGCCTTGCGCTCGCAGCACGATGAGGTCGGGCGGCAACTGCGGGAGCGCAATGACGTCGCCCGGTCGGAGCCCCGCCAGATCGCGGTACGTCAACCGAAGGCTTCCGAGGGTGTGGCAGGCCTCGGCCGCGAGGCTCTCCGCCAGCCCCCTGTTGACAGCCGCGGGCGCAAACGCTCTTGCCGCGACCAGTGAGCCAAACGAGGACATCGTCGCGCCGAGGGACAGCCTGACCGGCTCGGCCGCGACGCGGTCGATGCTGACCGACAACCATTGCACGCCTTCGCCGATCTGCCGGGACACGGTCTCCAGCGCGCCGCTCGCGACGATTTGCGGCCTGCCCATGTGGTTTTCGGGAATTGCATCCCAGATGGTTCGCACGACGCCTTCCTCGATGCAGCTGCGCAGTGCAGGCGGCAGGTCACGAACGTCATGCATATCGAGATCGGCGCCAAACAGCGCCGTGAACGGGAAGGCGTCGATGATGGCCGCGAAGCGCGGACCGCCATCCGGTTGCAGCAAGAGTGCCGGCATTGCCGGATCGGGCGGATCGATCGCCGAAAACCGAAACGCCGCGGTGGAGCCGCCGTGCGACAGCGGCACGTCACGATACGACAGGATCGCGTTCCACAGCTCGTGGTCCTTGAACGCGCCTGACAATGCGGGCGGGTGCCAGTGAGCGATGGTCATGGGCGTAAGGCAGCGATCATTGCGGTGGGTGAGCCGTCAGAGAAACAGGCTGAGCGGCGGCGACGAAGCCTCGGGCTCCCGATCAGCCGATTCAGGACGCTTTTCGATATCGAGAATGCGGACGATCTTCTTGGACTGGCGCGTCAACAACCGGGCCGCGAGGGCCTCCGCGGCACGGACCAGCGCTTCCGAGAGTTCCGGGCCGACGCGCTCGAAGGTGACGTCCAGGGTGGTTGGCGTGACCGTGATGTAGAGCCCGGTCAGACCCAGGCCTTCGTGGGGAAAAGCTATGGCGAGCTGCAGCGGAGTGCCGTCGCGAGGCGCCATCTCGGCACGTATCGAGCGGTCGATCGCTTCCGTCACGGCGTTCACGATCGCGTCGGTCGACGATGTGCCGGCGGACGCGGGAGCCGCGTCGGCCGGCGTCGGCAATCCGGTCCAGCGCGGCTGCTCGGCGACGGCCACCACGCGCGGCTCCGGCATCTGCTGCTCCTGGCCATCCTGGCCCTGGGAATCGCGTTTCGACTCGCGGAGAGCGGCACGGAAGCTGCGGAGAAAGCCGGCCTCGCGGTCCGTCATCGCGTAGGACGATCCGGTGGCGTCCTCGTCGAAGTCGAGGCATCCGCCGTCCGTCAGGTCGGCCTGAGGGCCGGTGCGTGGATCGACGCCGACATTGTTCGGCGTCATGAGCCCGTTCCCGGGCAACGCGCCGCTGCCGGGTTTGCCGACATTGATCATCATGGCCTCCTGCTTCTCGAGCTGAACATGTCGTCGATCTCGATCTCTTCCCGGTAGATCGCCTCGCCGCGAACCTCGTCGCCGATCGTGTCGGTGAGGATCGAATATTTGTCGCGCTCCTTCATCGACCGGCGATGCGCGGCAACGGCGTCCTTCAATTGCCGCTCGAGGCGGGCGTGGACGTGCACGGCGCGTTCGGAGGCGTCCACCAGCCTGGCGTGCTGGCTCTCCAGCTGCCACAGCAGACCCTTGGTCTCTTCGATCTTGTCGTGGTCGATCACGCGGCCGATGATGGGTTCGTAAATGGCATCCTCGCGCTCCGGCAGCGTCCTCTCGCTGTCGCTGACATGGCTTCGCGCGCGGTCGAGCTCGGCGAGCGCGGCAGACACCTCGATGCGCTTGCTGTTCACCGCGCGCAATGCGCGGTCTTCCTTCAGCTCCTTGAGTCGTAGCAACAGCTTCAGCTGCTCGATCATGAGGTGAGCTCCGCGAGCTTGGCGAGCGTCGTTTCCATGTCGTCGAATTCGTCGGTTGCCTGCTGCAGGTACTGGTTGATCGGATCGTGCTTGTCGATCGCGAGGTCCGACTGCGGGTCCGAGCCCTTCTTGTATTCGCCGACCTTCACCAGCAACTCGATATCCGCGTAAGCTGCGAGCCAAGCGTTCACCTTGCGCGCCATGGCCGTCTGCCGTTTCGGGACGATCGTATCCATCACGCGGCTCTTGGAGTTGAGGATATCGATGGCCGGATAGTGGCTTGCCGCCGCCAGTTTTCGCGACAGGATGATATGGCCGTCGAGGATCGACCGGGTCTCGTCGGCGACGGGCTCGTTCATGTCGTCGCCCTCGACGAGGACGGTGTAGAGCGCCGTGATCGAACCGGTGTCGTTCATGCCGACGCGCTCCATCAGCTTCGGCAGCGTGGCGAAGACCGACGGCGGGAAACCACGCCGGGTCGGCGGCTCGCCGGCGGCAAGGCCGATCTCGCGCTGTGCGCGCGCGAAGCGGGTCACGGAATCCATCAGGAACAGCACCCGCTGGCCCTGGTCGCGGAAATACTCGGCGATCGCGGTGGCGACATAGGCGGCCTTGGCGCGCTCCATCGGGCTCTTGTCGGAGGTGGCGACCACCAGCACCGCCTTGGCCATGCCGTCGGGACCGAGGTCGTGCTCGATGAATTCGCGAACCTCACGCCCGCGCTCGCCGATCAATGCCAGCACCGTGACGTCGACATGGGCGCCCTTGACCATCATGGAGAGCAGGGTGGATTTGCCGCCGCCCGCCGCGGCGAAGATCCCCATCCGCTGGCCCTCGCCGAGCGTCAACAGGGCATCGATGGCTCGCAGCCCAGTGGTGAGCGGCCGGTCGATCACCCGCCGCTTCATCGGATCGGGTGAGCCCTTGTGGACGGGATACCAGGCCTCGGGCTCGAAACGCTCGGGTCGGCCGTCGATGAGGTTGCCGAGCCCGTCGAGCACGCGGCCCTTGAGCCCGGGACCGACTGCGACCGACTGCACGCGGCCGGTGCGGCGCACCTCGGTCCGCGGCGAGACGCCATGAGTTTCGCCGATCGGCGACAGCAGCGCCTCCTCCTGCAGGAATCCGACGCATTCGGCGAGCAGGCTGCTGCCGGTCGACCGCGTGTAGAGCTCGACGATTTCTCCGACCTGAACGTCCGGAACCGCGGCGTGGATGATGGTGCCGACGACTTTCCGCACCCGCCCCGTGAGATGAAACGGCTCGAATGTCGCGATCCGCGATTGCAGGTCGGTGACGAAGCCGGCCAGCCTGGAGGTGATCCGCGCCGACCGCGCGGCACGGATCGAGGCTGCGTCGAAGGCTGCGGTGTCGTTCGAGCCTGCATATTTGTTCACGGCTGGATCTCGTTCGAAGCGTCGCTGTGGTTGCTGAGGGCGTCGAGCACATCGGCGGCGGCCTTCGCATGCGCGCTGCGGATGACCGCTTCGAGCTCGGCGAACCGCTCCGCGATGTTGCCGTCGACGCGGCCGACACCGGTCTCGAGGATGATGCGCGATCCCTGCAGCGTCGCATCCTCGACGAGGTCGACGAGCTGGACTTCCGGGAATTCGTGCAGGATGGCCGCGATGCGTCCGCGAAAATGCGCGTGCAGGGTGGGCGAAACCCGAAGCTCGGCGCTCTTCTCGCGGCGCATCTGCCGCAGCGCGGCCTTGACCAGCGCCTCGGCCCTCGCCACATCGTCGAACCCGTCGACGAGCTTGCGGACGCACTCGACGACCAGGCGGGAAAGATCGCGCTCGATCGCGACCAGTCCCACATCGAGCGTGCGGCTCTCCTCGATGAGCTGACCGACCGATCGAATGCGCGCCTCGACGAGACCGTCCTCGTAGCCGCGCCGCGTCTCGCTCTGATACGACAGCTCGGCGCGATGGCGCAGTTCCGCCGCCGCAGCTTCCGCATCCGCGATCAGCCGATTGGCTTCCTCGATGGCTGCGAATTCCGATCGCGGCAGGACATGGGCACCGGCCGCGAGCGTGTAGTCGAATTCCTTCAATCGATAATAGCCGACCACGATTGCTGTCTCCGGCGCACGATCTTCACGATCTGATCGCAATGGATTGTCTCGAATCGTCCAACGGCGCTGGCGCGCGCGGCATAATCGGTTGCCGGCGGCAGGCGGAGCGCAAACGGCCCGGCGAGCGAGGGCTCGGTGGCGTCGAGAAACCTGCCGAGCGCGGACATCCCGAGCTGCTCGATCTGTCCGATATCACTGTGCTCCTCGGCCGGCCGTACCGGCTCATCGCGGGGCGTCAGGTCGAGCTCGCACAGTGCAGGATAGAGCACCGGGACTTCCTGGATGGCGAATTCGAAGACGCCGTCGCCGAGTGCATCGCGGATCCGCTTGCGATCGACCTTCATGACCGTGCCACGGATTTTCCGGGACAGGATAGCGGCTGCCAGCAGCCTTGCCACGTGCGTCACCTCGACCATCGGAGCCGTCAGGATAGCGACCGGGAGGCGAGAGGATGGCGCCCGGCGCAGGCGGCTGAGCATCGGCTCGTCGATTGAAACCGCATCGAAACCGATCCGGCCGGCGACGACGCGGTTGATCGGCGCCCGAAACGCCCGATGATCGGCCATGGCGCCGATCATGTCGGGATCAAAAGGATGGAGCGCGCGGTGGAACGGATCGATGTAGTCGATCGGACGGCGCAGCAGCGATGCGAGGCGCACGGCCAATTCCAGCATTCTGCCGTCGGCGCGCGGATCCGCTGTCGGGGGAATGTCGGTGAGCGGAGGCCGCGCCGGGTCGGGGAGCTCCGCGGCTCGCGCTGCCAGGACCGATGTCACGACGGCTCCACCATGGCCATTGCCGTTGCTGGTGATCGGGCGCTCCGTTCGTGCCGGCGGCTGCGCCACCACGACAGCAGGGAGATCACGCTATGGGCGAGCAGAACGACGAGCAGGGCAGCAGCTCCCGAGGCGACCTGCCAGAAACGGGCCTGGCTGCCTTCGAGGACGCTCAGACCGGGAAGAACCTCGATGGTCCGGGGCCGATCGGCCGGTCCTGCCGTGCTCAGCTTGGTCGGCGCCGCGTCCATCAGCACGACGGTGACAGCCGAGTAGTCCAGGCCCTCGACGGCGCTCGAAACCAATCGGCGGATTTGCGGCTGGAAGAAATCGAGGTCGACGCCGGGCTGGTGCTTGATGAAGACCGCCGCGGAGGAGGGCTTGACCGGTTGACCGAGGGTCGGAGAATCCGGAAGCACGATATGGACCCGCGCCGAGACGACGCCGTCGATCTGGCTCAACGTCTGCGACACCTCGGCGCCGAGCGCATTGATGTAGCGGACCCGCTCCTCGAACGGTGTCGACATTATGCCGGTCTTCTCGAACGCCTTTGCGAGCGACACGTAGCTGCTCTTCGGATAGCCGGCGTCCTTGAGCAGCGCTATTGCGCGCAACATGTCGCGCTGGTCGACCGAGATGGCGAAGCCGTCCTTGCTTCCCTTGGAGGCCTTGTCCACCGCGATGCCGTTGGCCGTGAGGACGGCGAGCATCTGGTTGGCGTCGGCTTCGGAAAGATTGGAATAGACTTCCTGCTGGCACCCCGCGAGCACGAGCGTAGCTAGAACGATCAAAGCCCTGATACGCAGGCCCATGCGGGCGGCTCCGCTTGCTGTGAGTCCTGGAAGCGACTGTCGTTGGCCGTCATTGCCCCTTGAGCAGGGACTCGAGCGCCTGTGTCGACTTTCCGGTCAGCTTCGAGGTGACGTCGACGAGCACGGAGAACTTTGCGACTTCCATCTGCATGGAGAGCAGCGTGTTGGTGTCGGCCGCCCGCACTGAGGAGAGATTGTTGATGCGGGCCTCCTGCTTGTCGAACACGCCGCGCAGATTCTGCAGGCCATGCAGGATCGTGTCGCCTTGAGGCGCCGTCTTCGGCGGATTGAGGTTCAGTGCGCGGCGCGCGCGCTCCTGCGCGTCCGCGGTGGTGCTGCTATTGGCAGCGACCTTTACCTCGGGGGGACGCGTCGCGGTCGTGCTGTCGAGGGACGATGAGGTGGTGGCGGACCTGTCCGTCGCGGTTCTTTCCATCGCGGCGGAAAACCGCTGGCCAGCTGCTTCGCTTGCTTCGAGCCGTCCGACCTTTGGGGTGCCCGCCTGTCGCGCAAAATCCGTCAAGCCAATGCTAGCCACGAGCCACTCTCCCGAAATAAAAAATCAAAGTACGGGCGATCCAGTGAAAGCCCCTTGTGGGTACGGGCTTATCACCAAAAATTCCGCCCAACATCCGTCGATCGAATGACGCGTCGTTGAATCGTCGATCAGCTTTTCGCGATGACGCGTGTGCTGCACAGTTCCATTCGAGAGATGCATGCCCTGTAACCTGCGGCACACGTCGCTGGCGATCGGGTTGATACCGTCGATAGGAAAACGGTTCGCCGAAGGAGAGGACGTTGGCAGTATCGGTCGAGACGGTTCGGCAGTCGATCGCCGCCGAGAACGCCAACTCGCCGGTTGGAACCGGGCTGATGGCCGAGCGGCAGGGCAGCTATCGCAGTGAAGCCGTACGGCCGACGCTCGAGAACGCGGTGATCACCAAGGCCGCGGCGCAGGGTGCTGGGGTGATGACGGCGGTGCGCACCAACGTCCAGGACCTGGCGCGCCGAGTCCAGCAGGACCCGCCGGTGACGACGGCGTCTCTCTATGAGACGCTGGCCGAATTGCCCGAGATCGACAAGACGGCGTTGCCGCGCATGTTCGAATTTATCGACGGCCTTGCGGAATTGGCCGGCGGCGATACCGCGCACGAGCACCTAGCCGAGGACAGCGAGCCGGTTGAAGGCGCTGATGCGCTTGCGGAGCAGGAGGCGGCGCAGGTCGACAGTGAGCGCGTCCGCACCATCGGTGACCGCGAAGGCAGCCGCGGTGGCGGCGACGGCGAGGGGCAGGCGCGGGACGAAGAGGATCTGGAGAGCAAGCTCACGCAGGCGCTCGGCAAGTTCGGCAGCACCACCGACAAGGCCACGGCCGTGGCGTTGGCGCGCGGCTATTTCGAGTCCAGGGGCGCGAACCCGCTCTTCCTCAACATGCTGAGCCTGCTGTCGGCCAAGCTGGACGGTATCGTCCCGCAGGCCACATTGGCGCAGGTGATTGCGGCGCAGGAAGCCCTGCTTGCAGCGGAATCGCTTGAAACGAGCCCCGCCGCAGTCCGCAGGCGGTACCGCAAGAGACTTCGCGAGAGGAAAAATCTCGGCGAATTGTTCGAGGAGCTCGTCGAGATCGGGTTGGAGAGCAGCCTGTCGGCGCTGCTCACCGAGATCGGGAGCGATCTCGCCGGCGTGACCAGGCAGAGCGATCGAGCTTTTCTGCGCTCGCTGACCTCCGAACTGAAGAAGCTCTGGCAGCTGAGGAGCGCGTGGGAAGACACGCGCGAGATGTTGCGCCTGACCGAGCCGCATCTGCCGCGCGTCGAATGGCGTCCCGAGCCGGTCAAGCTGACGTTGGTGCTGCTGTTGTTCTGTGCGAAGCCCGTGGTCGGTCCGTCCGACTCGCGTGCTCTGCTTGGTCCAGTCGCCAACGCGGCGCTCGCAAGCCAGGTGGTGTTTGCCAACGGCCTGATGGATCTGCACAGCAGATTGCCCGATGGAATCTGGTCCAATGCCAAGGAACGGATGCTGCAGCATCTGTCACTTGGCGCATTGTGCCAACGGCTCACCGAGGAAGAGGAGCGCCTTTATGAAGAGGCCAGCGGCGCGTCGGCGGCATAAAGCGAGATGGCCCAGCTTTCCGTGATGGCGCGGCGGGTCATCGAGACCTTTGCCGGGAATGCCGGAATTGTCGCCCAGGCGGCTCCGGATTTCAGCTACGGATTCGAGTTCGCCGAGCGGGGAACGCTGTCGATCGTGGCGGCGGAGGACGGCCAGCGGATCATCGTCTGCCTATCGCGCAGGCCGCGCCGCGCGGGTTCATCCGTGCTGAAGGATCTGCTCGACATTGCCGGCTACGATCCCTTCAGCGGAGCCATGGTCCATGCGGGATTGGCGCTGGATGGCGCACTCGCGCTCGCGATCGACATGGACGAGCCGCGCTTCGATCTGCAATCGCTCGACGAGGCGCTGTCGCGGCTCGACGAACTCCATCGCTCGATCTCGTGATGGGATAGGTCATCCACGATGACGCGCGATGATGGCTTTGCTGTAACAACGCTCGAAAATCTCGCTTGGCGCCGCTCCAGATTAGCCCGGCATTGCCCCCGCCGGACTGAAACGGCTGCACTTTTGGAGCTGTCCATTGGGGCAATGACTGAGAAAACGTTTTGCATCGTTCGAACGTAGGACGCCTGAATTCCATTGGTCTGGCAAGGAGGAGTTCGGGGGACACCATTCGTGTTTGCGCCCGCGACGATATTGGTCCGCGGGACCTGGAGATTTGAGCTTGAAGTGTGTTTCTCGCGAGAGTTGTTCGACGCCGTCACCGGTTCACCGAGCCGTCGCTATCGGCGAGACCCCCAGGCGCCAAGCCGGACCTGTCCGCAGCCTGAACGATCGCGTGACGCTTCCGAACGCCTCGCCGCCCAGGCCGGACGAAAGAAGGACCGCCCTCTGATGATACGTGCAGGGCGCTCTGCCGTTGCGACAGTCGCGGCGCTGATCCCGGCCGCATTTCTGGTGTCGGGCTGTGCGTTCCTGAACGCCGATAGCTGTGCGGATCGCGCCAACCTTCCGCCGGACCAGCTCGAATTCAGGGGCTGCAACGGCGGTGTGCTGTCGGCCGAGACGACGCGGGAAACTGTCTATCGCGGCGATGACAGCTCGCGGCTTTGGACGGGGCCCGAAGTGCGGCGCGGCGCCAATGTTGACCCAAGCAGGGTCAACCAGCCGCCGGCGTCGCGCTCGCCGATCTCGGCCTGGTCTGGCTCTCTGAAGATAGAGGTTCCCTCGGAAGAGGAGGTGACCAGCAAGGATGCTGCGGAGATCCGGTCGGCGGGAGGCAACAAGTTCGATCCCGACGAGAAGGTCACGGTGAAGTTCGAGAAGGCGTCGCTCGCCTTCTTCCTGAAGCAGATGCTGGGCGGTGCGCTCGGCGTCAACTATGTCGCGCCGGACGATATGACGGGGTCGGTGACGTTCCGCACCGAGCAGCCGATCTCCAAGAACCAGGTGCTGCAAGTCGTGCGCGACGTGCTCGGCCGCAACGGCCTCGAGATGCGTTACATGAACGGCGTGTACCAGATCGCGACCTCGGAGGCGATGACCGGGCTGCAGCAGACCGTGGCGCCCGGACGAGCCACCGATCAGACGACCCGCGTGCTGCGGCTGCGCAAGGGCAGCGCCAATGAGGTCATCGCCTTCGTGCGGCAGCTGGTGCCAGAGGAGATCACGATGGTCCCCGCAAGCGGCGGTGCCTCGATCGTGGTGAAGGCACCGGCGACCGAGCTCGACAAGATCGCGGAGCTCGTGAGCATCTCCGACAGCAGCCTCGGCGACGATCGCGTCGCCATCGTTCCCCTGAGCCAGAGCTCGCCGGAGAAGATAGCTCAGCAGCTCGGGGAATTCTATCGTGCGCAGGCGCAGGCCGCGACCATCGTTCCGCTCGACAACCAGCAGGCGCTGTTGATCGGCGCCAAGGACAGGAGGGCGCTGCAGGGCCTGAAGGAGCTGATCCGGCGTCTCGATCGCGACACCGGCGGTGATCTGGCGATGCGCATCATTCCCTTGATCCATCTCGGTGCCGACGAGATCGTGCCGCAACTGACGGCGATCTACGCCGCGAGCGGCGGCGTTGCGGCTGCGGCCGCCGCGCCAGCGGCGGCGCCCGTGGCCGCGAGCGCGCAACCGGGCCAGGCCGCGGCGTCCGCTCCGTCGGCGGCCCCGGTGCCTCCGGTCCAGGTGCCCCGCGGCGTCGCGCCCGAAGAAGGCGGGTTCAGCAGCCCCGGTTTTGCGCTCGGGGGCGGCGCATCGCCGCCGGCAGGCGGTGCGGCGCCTTCGGGCAATGGCAGCACCGCTGCCGCCATCGCGTCCAGCCTCATCGGCCAGGCGCCGGTCGCCGTCGCGGTGGCTGGAGCGCCGCCCGTGAAGTTCGTCGCCGACACGCGCAGCAACGCCGTGATGGTCTATTCGTCCTATTCCTTCTTCAAGCTGATCAGGGATCGGTTGAAGGTGCTCGACGTGCCGCAGGCGCAGGTGGTGATCGAGGCGACGGTCGCGGAAGTGACGTTGAACGATACCCTGGCTCGTGGCGTCGAGGCGTTTCTCAGCGGAAAGGGATTGGAGGTCGGCTCGACGCCGCACGGCGCGGTCACCGCGAACCAGGGCGGAGGGTATGTTCGTGCGAAATTCGGGGTACAGGGTGCGACGGTCGATGTGGTCCTGCGGGCCTTGCAATTGGTGACCAATGTGAAGGTCATCTCGACGCCATACCTGACCGTCGTCGACGGCAAGACCGCGCGCCTCGTCATCGGCGACCAGATTCCGTTCTCGTCCTCGACGGCGACCGCACAGCTCAACACCGGCACCACCGTGACCCAGCAGATCACGGTCAAGGACACCGGAATCGTTCTGGAAGTCACGCCAAAGATCCGGGCCGACAGTTCGGCGTTGTTGACGATCGACCAGCAGGTCAGTGACGCGGTGCCGAACGACACGACAGGCGGATTGACGCCGACGATCAAGACCCGGCAGGTGAAGTCGGACATCATGGTGCAGTCGGGCGCCACAGTCATGCTGGCAGGGCTGATGCAGGAAAGCGTCGATCGAACCGAGACTGGCATTCCGGTGGTTCGCAAGGTTCCGGTGCTCGGTGAGCTATTCAAGCAATCGGAGGAACGCGCGGTCCGCCGCGAGCTGATCGTCCTGATCACGCCGCGGGTGATCCGGGCCTCGAACCAGATCGAGAACATCACGCGCCAACTGCGCGGAGCGATGCGCATCCGCGAATGATCCCACGGACTGCGGAACGACCGATGGAACGATCGGCCGTTACGTCAGAATCGGAACGAATAAATGCTCTCCTCGCGCAAATGCGCGAGGGTGCTGAACAGCAGGGAGCGCTCCTCGACCCGCGCTTCGTGGGATCGCCTCGCGTGATTGTCGAGATAGCTCTCGAATTTGTGCGCGGCTTCGACCTGTTTCTTCGTCTCCAGCGGCGAGCCGAGCGGCAGCGGGTCTCGGCCGCCCGCCTCGGTCTGAAAGCGCGGCAGGGGAGCGGCGGTGCGCTGAATGGGATCGCTGTCGAAGGGCATGGCTGTCTCCGTGTCTCGCTACGTCGTGGCGGCCGACAATGCCCGGCGTCGGCAGAATTCCACCCAGATGATGAAGATCAGCCCGCCCAGGATGACGATCGCGTTGAGGGCCGCCCGTGACCAGCGCGCGATTCGATCGCCGGTGCTGCTCGGCTGCATCTGGTCGCCTGCGGCCTTGAACGCCCGTGCGGCTGCCTCGTCGCCGCCCGACTGGAGCAGCCGGGCAAGTCCATGGCGGAACCGCGCGCGATCGGAGGGCCTCGAGACCAATCCCATGAAATCGTCAGACCAGCCGTGGTCGCTTGTCACCGAGCTGCTCTTGAGCGCCTGCGGCACCGACATTTCGCGCCAGCTCGCGCCCGATGCCTCAAGGGCCGCGAGCACAGCCCGGTAGAAGCGTGGACTGAACACATAGAGCCCGATGGAAACCTTACGCGGCGCGATCAGACGAGCGAGGCGCGGCGTGACATCGTCGGCGAGGCCGAGACGTGCGGTCCGGCCCTGCGATGTCACGACGATCCCCTGGTTGAGCAGGTCGATGCGGATCGAGTCCGAGTCCTGACGGCGTTCGTACAGAAGGTCGAAGAGATCCTCGCTGCCAAGCGGTGTGCGGTCGACACTGACGAGATCGTTCTCCACGTCGATGGGCGAAAGGGCCGTCGCGGGGGAACCCGGTGATCCCGGCCGGGCGCCGAGCAGCAGGATGAGAACGAGCAGCAACAATGCGAACAAATTCGCGGCAATGTCGGTCAGGGCGGATAGGCCGGCCGGCGCGGATTTCATCGAACTTGCTCGCTTGGAAGAGGCGGCCGCCGCGCGCAGTGTAGCGCGATGGTTCGTTCGCAACCGGAATCCAGCCGCACCTGGCGTATGCGCCGAATTCCATGCCGGCTCGCGATCACCTCGAGCTGAAACGCTGCTTCGCTGCCGCCCGGCGCGATGAACAACACCAGCGGTTCGCTGGTGCGCTGCATCCCCTGCAATGTCGCGGCCAGGGTCTGGTCGAGGAACATGCGGTCCAGCGGGATCAGAGTTGTCGGGGGAGCGTCGATCGCAAGACCGGCTGCGGTGGCCAGCCAGGGTGTCACGCGGCGCCCATCCAGTTGAAACTCGACCTCCGCCTCCGCCGTCGATGCGTCTCGCTGCGGCAGGCTGGGCAGGATGGCGAGGACCGCTAACACGATGATGGCTGCGACGCTGAGCAGGAGATCCGCCAGCGGGTCGCCCGCCAGCACTGGATCGAATTCCTCGTGATCGGGCATGACGGCCCCGAGGATCCCGGGCGGGTTGGTCATCGGGCCTCCCGTGTCTTGTCCACGATCAGCATGCACATCGCGGCCAGTTCGGTTTCCCGCTTCTCGAGCAGACCGAGGGCGAGCGAGCAGATGATGCTTGCGATCAAGCCGAGCAGCGTGGTCTCGAATTTGACCGCGAGCCCGGCGAGGCTCGCGGAAATGTCGATATTGTGGCCCGACGAAGCGTTCAGATCATGGGGGAGGTCCGATATCGCGCTTGCGAGGCCAATCACCGTACCGAGAAAGCCGAGCAGCGGCAGAAGCGGCAGCAGCGACCGCACGAACTGGCGTGACGCCCACTGGAAACGATCGAAAGACAGCGCCGTCAGGCGCGACGGACCTGCAACCTCCGCTCCCGCGCCATCGATCGCGGCATTCAGCAACCGGACCGCGCGGGTGTGAGCGGCCGGGGCGAGCTGCCGGGTGAGGATGGCGGAGAGATCGACGCGGCGACCATTGCCGCGCTCGGCCTCGATCGTGCGGCTGAAGCCGGCGATCACCCTTCTGTCGGCGATGTGCAAGGACGCGGCGTCGACGATCGAGGCCATCACGACAAGGAACAGGAAGACGATGGCGCTGTGCACGATGGTCCGTCCGAGCACGGCGGACACGACGACGGACTGCACCTGTCCGGAGCCGGGAGCGAAGAGGTGAGGTATCACCAGATAGAACAGGAGGATGAGGAAGCAGGCGAGGGCGACCGGCGCCGCGGCCGACTGCATCTCGACCGGTCCGGTCCGGTCGAGCGGCCGTAGCCAGAAGCGCGCGAAAGCGAGGTGGCTTTCGCTCGCCAATGCACGGCTTGCCATCAGCGTCACGAGAAGCTGAGGCCAGACGGGAAAGCGGGCGACGAGGGCGACGAGCGGTTCGCCGGCCGACACGGCCTCCACCAGGAACGGAAACAGCAGCGCGTGGATCGTTCCAGCCACGAGGCCGCCGCGCAGCCACCGGTGGTGGATCTTCCATGCGCCGAAGCCGGTCGTGACGAGCACCGCAGCAGCAACCACGGGCCAGTGCTCGAAGCCGCCCGAGCCAAGATAAAGCAGGTAGGAAACGATGAAGCCGATGCTGTAGATGCGCACCCGCCAATGTTCGACGCGAAGCCTTGTATCGACCTGGCCGGCCGGCCCTGCGGTGGCGGCGGTCGAGGTCACGCGGCGGAGAGCTGGTTGACGAGCTTGATTCTCTCCAGCGGCTGCACGTTCGAGCTCGGCTCGAGCTCCTGATAGGACAGCACGGCCAGATCGGGAAAGTCGCGCTCGATGACCTTGCGCATGAAACGGCGGATATCCATCGGCGCGAGCAGAACGGGCGACAGGCCGTGCTGGCCGGAACTGCGGATCACGTTCTTCATCGAGGCGATGAGCTGGCGATGGATGTCGGGCGCGAGCGCCAGATAGGAGGCGCCACTGGTCTGCCGGACGGCGCCGCGCACGGCGTCCTCGATCTCCTTCGACAGCAGGTAGGCGGGGATGATGTTCTGGCCGCCCGAGAACTTGTGGGTGATGTAGCGGGACATGGCGCCGCGCATGTGCTCGACGAGGATGATGGGATCCTTTTCGCGCTGCCCCCACTCGACCAGCCCTTCGAGGATGGTGCGCATGTCGCGGATCGAGATCTGCTCCATGACGAGCCGCTGCAGAACGTCGGTGATGGTGATGACCGGCAGGACGCGCGTGGCCTCGCGCACGAGCTCGGCGAAATTGTCCTCCATCTGGTTCATTAGGTACATGGTCTCCTGAATGCCGATGAACTCCGACGCGTGGCTCTTCAGCACGTGAGCCAGGTGATAGGTCAGCATGCTGGAGGGCGTCATGACCTGCATGCCGGCACGCTCGACCAGCGGCAGATGCTTCATCTGAACCCAGTAGCTGGGCGTGTTCGGCAGAAAGTCCTCGCCGCGTTCGAATGGAATCTCGAACATGTTGAGGTTTTCCTCCGTCTCGCGAACGATGAACCAGTTCGGCTGCAGCATGCCCGCGGCCACCGGAATCTCGTTCACCAGGATGCGGTATTGGCCCTCGCGCAGATTGTCGTTGAGGCGGAGGTGAACGCCGGGGAACGGCACGCCGAGATCGAAATAGAGCGCCCGGCGCACGCGCGCCACCTCGCGGTCGAGCTTGTTCGGACGGATCGAGTTGCGCACCGCGGAGGAGAGGTCGACGATCAGGGGAACGACGAGGGTGAATTTCACGTTCTCGATCGGCTCGTTGTCCTCGGCATCCTCCTTCGGAAAGGAGGGGACGTCGCCACCGGAGAGGGCCGCCGCGAGCGCCGGCATTTCCTGCGTGCGCTGGTCGGACAAATTGCGCTTGCGGGCGCGCGCGGTCAGAATGCCGGCGCCGGCGCAGGCCATCGACAAGGCGATGAAGACGATCGGCGGGAAGCCGGGCACGATGGCGAAAATACCGAGGATGCCGGCCGTGATCATCAGGGCCTTGGGCTCGTTCATGAGCTGGGAGGCGATGTCGGTGCCGAGATCCTTGTTCTCCTCGGAGGAGACGCGGGTGACGATGAAGCCGGCTGTGATCGAGATGAACAGCGCCGGAATCTGCGAGACCAGGCCGTCGCCGATGGTGAGGAGCGAGTAGCGCTCCAGCGCCTCGGCGGCCGTCATGCCGTGCTGCAGCGTCCCGATAGCGATGCCGCCGATGAGGTTGATGGCGATGATGATGAGGCCGGCTATGGCGTCGCCCTTGACGAATTTCATGGCGCCGTCCATGGCGCCGTAGAGCTGACTTTCCTTCTCGAGCTTATTGCGCCGGCGCTTCGCCTCGCCGAGCTCGATCTGGCCTCCGCGCATGTCAGAATCGATCGACATCTGCTTGCCGGGCATCGAATCGAGCGAGAACCGTGCGGACACCTCCGCAACCCGTTCGGATCCCTTGGTAATGACCATGAAATTGACGATGGTCAGGATCAGGAACACCACGAGGCCGACGACGAGATTGCCCGCGACGACGAACTGGCCGAACGTTTCGACGATGTGGCCGGCGTCGGCCTGGATCAGGATGAGGCGGGTCGTGGAGATTGCCAGCGCGAGACGAAACAGCGTGGTGAGTAGCAGGATCGAGGGAAACGAGGACAGTTCGACCACGTTCTGAAGATAGACCGAGGCCATCAGCAGGATCGCCGCGAGCGTCAGGTTGATGCCGATCAGGAGATCGATCACCTGCGTCGGCAGCGGCAGGATCATCATGAAGACGATGCAGACCAGCATGAATGCCAGCATCAGGTCGTTTCGCTTGGAGATCGTTCGCAGGAAACCGGTCAGCATGTTCAATTCCTCGTATCGTCTGGCGGCGGTCGCGGCGGCAGGCCCGCCTCTCGGCTCGCGCGGACGGGCTAGATTGGGATCCGCAGCCGTCCCGAGCCGTCCTGCAGGTTCGCGGGCGTGAGGCCGTGTCCTGACGGGCCGGTTGAGGCCGCCGGCGGATTGAGGAGATGGTTCAACGTCGCGACAAGCCGGTCGGCATGGTCGACCAACTGGTTGAGGAGCGCGCCCTGGTCGGTCGCATCGCGCCGCTGAAACCGGACCGCGATCTCGCGGTTAGCCACGGCCCGTTCGGCAGACGCGACGGCATCGGCATTCGCGGTGCGTTCGTGTTGCAGGACGGCGGTCGCGGCGTCGCGCGCGTCGACCTGAGGAGCAGGGGCTTCCGATCTGTCAGGACCCAGCGCGATGCCGCGGTCAGGCCCGCGGTCGTCCCGCGTAGGATCGTCCTTGCGCGCATCTGCGGTAGAGTCCGTTGGGGGGCGTGCAGCCTGCGCGGCGATGATCGCCGCGGCGTCAGTCCGTCCGATATCGTCGGGCCGTGCTGACGGATCGTCGGCCGCTGCCGATGGCCCGGCCAGCTCGTTCGCGCGCGCGGAATCGAGGCCGAGCGTCTGCTGCGATTGCCGGCCGGCTTGCGCGATCGCGTCGTCCCTCGCGCTGCGAGCTGCCGTTTCCAAGGCGGCCGCCCGATTGTCGGCAGCGGTCTCAGCCGTAACTCGCGGCGTTGCCGCCGTGTCGGCGTTCTGCCGCGTCGAGACCTCGGTCTGCTGCGTCGAGATCTCCTTTTCGTCGGCCGTCCTGTCCTGCTGCAGCCGCTGCTCCTTGATGGCCTGGGCCTCGTTCAGGAACTGCTGTACATCGGCGTAGATGCTCTCGATCAGGCTGATCGAGCTGTCGTTGTCGGTGCCAACGGCGCGCTGCTGGCTGGCGAGGTTGCGGCTGATTGCGGCTGCGATCGACGCGAAGCCGTTGAGGAAGCCCGATTGCAGGCCGGCGATCCTGGCAGCGTTTGCGTCCGATTGAGCCTGGAGATTGCCGATCGTCTGCGTCAGCGTGGCGATCGAGGCCTGGATCGCCGCGATGGCATCCATGTCGGCCTTGACGAGATCGGGATCGGGAGGGTCGAGTTGTTGGTCGTGCTGCAGCCTGTCCTGGGCAGTGGCAAGATCGGACGCGGCACTGCTCTTCTGCTGCTGCAGGCCGGCGATCTCGGCCGCATTGGCGGCATTCTGCTCGACCAGCCGTTGTCGCTGGATGGCATTGGCACCGAACGCACCGATCACGCCGGCGAAGCCGGTCAGGAGCGCGCGAATCCGGTTCGCCGCGGCCTTGTCGCTGTCGCTCCGCAGGATCGAGAGCACGAGCTGCAGGCTGGCGTCGTCGCTCGAAGGCCCGATGGGCGGCAGGCCGGTGGCGAACGCCCCCGATGTTCCGTCCGGGCGTGGGCCCCCGGCCGGCTCGTTCGGCAGTTCGAGCCAGAGGGAGGACGCATAGGGGGAGACGCCTGAGACGGAGGACATTGCATTTTCCCTCGCTTGATGGATGGCGCGAGCCTAGTCGGGCCGCACGGCGGCTGTTGTGCAGAAAATCACTCGATGTAGAGCCGATGCCGTGCGCCGGTCCGGCCATGCGCGTTCGCGGCCGCCCGATCCTGCGCAAGCGCCGTTTCGTCCCCGGCCAGCAGGGCGAGCTCACTGGCGATCGCGTCGACGACCGTCTCAACTGCTGTCAGCATGGCCGCCAGACACAAGAGCAACCGCTTGCCGGCGGGCGGCCGCGACTTCCGGAGCTTCTCGACCAATTCGCCCTGAGCGCCCATGTTCGCCAGATAAGCGAGAAGCTCCTCCTCGCTGATCTTCGGGGCGCCGGCCACGAACTGCGTCTGGTAGGGCCATCCCGGAATCATGGCGGCGTTCAACGCGAACGAAGCGATGATGCCTCGCATCTCGTTCACGGAAGAGCCCGCCGCAATGAAATTGCCGGGACTGAGCGCCTTGTCCGCGGCCCGCGATGGCTGGTCAGGTGCAGCGGTCGAGTCCGCGGTTGGTTGTGAGGTAGAAAGCGTCGTCGCGGTATCGGTCGCTTCGCCGTGCCGTGGCTGCGCGTTCGATCCGGATGTCGCGCCGTCCCACAGCTCCGTCCGGAAACCGCTCGCGACGACCTGCTGATGCAAGGGCATCGCGAGACGGGCGGCTGAAGGCGGCGTGGCGAGCAACTGAGCGGCATCTTCCCCGGCGAAGCCCTGCTGCTCCGCGGCGATCTCCGGCTGCGCGGCCAGGGCCTGGCGGATTGCGGCCGTCAGCATGAGTGAGTGCGCCTCGGGTGTACCGGGGTTGCCGCTTCCGGTGAGACTCATCAACACCGCGCGGACGATCTCGGCCTCGAGCCGGTCGGAAAATGCCGTAGGCGACCGCAGGCCGGCAAAGCCGGGCGAGTTCGCCTGCGAGGACGTGGCGCCGGTGCCGTAGCTGCCGGCCGCGGGCATCTCCGACGACGTCGCATCATCCGAGTCCGGCGCGAGCGCCTTGGCGATCTCCACCGCCGTGCTGGTTCGCAAGAGGCCATCGAGCGTGTGAAGCAGGCCTTCGATCGGCGTCATGGCCCGGCTTCTCCCGCGTGGTGCGCGTCCGATTGTTCGGACAGGTGCAGTTCGATGGCGATGCGGTAGCGGTCGGCTTCCGCTTTCAGGGCAGGCGGTGTCTGCGTCGTCGTCTTCTGGTCGAAGGCGGCAAGTTCGGCCGCGGCCTTGGTCCAGTCGCGGCGGCGGGCGCACAGTTCGAGCAGGTGCAAATGCGGGACGTCCCAGTGTGGCCGCAGCGCCGCCGCACGCTCGAACGCGGTCACCGCCTCCGGCCAGAGTGAACGCGCCCTCAGGCAGACTCCGAGGCCGACCCAGTGATCGGCGCAGCCGGCTTCGATGATGCAGAGCGCCCGGAACAGCCGTTCGGCCCTCGCGTGTTCGCCGATCGTCCCCCAGCGATGTGCCCGGGCGTACAGGAGTTCAATGGGCTCGCGCTTGATTCCGAGCGCTTGGCCAAGCATGACGCCGTCTTTCAGTCGCGCGATAATCTTGCGGCCCGGCAGGCCTCGTGCGCCCGCGGCCGCGACGAAGAGCTGCTCCAGCAGTTGAAATTCGGTCGCCGCCGGGTAGGCATCGGCCGGTTCCGGAATGTCGCGATGGACTGCGGGCTCGGCCGACATGGCGGTTACTTCTTGAGCAAGGCAATCCGGTCCAGCAGCTTCCTGGCTTCTTCGCGAATGGCAGGGGCATCACCTTGCCGTCCTCTGGCCAGCCTCGTCGACTCCGTCAGGTCTTCGATCGCTTCGGCGAGCTGGCCCATGGCAAGGCAGGCGCGTCCGGAAAAGAAGTAGCCGCGGGGATCCGACGGAGCGAGCGTAACGATCGCCGACGCGGCATGGAGGGCAAGGCTGTGTTCGCCGAGCAGCAAGGCGCAATTGGCAAGTCCGGCCTGAAGCTCTGGATCGCTGGGATCGCATACGACGAGGGCAGCATAGGTACGGAAGGCCTCGATTGGCGCGCCCTTCTGAAGCTGATTGCGCGCGACGTCGAGGCCGAGGCGAAGATCAACCGGCTCCAGTCCGAGCGCCTTGCGAACCGCTCCCTGGGCGATGAGGCGCTCCGCTTCACCGAGCTCGGCGCGTTCGTCCGCATCGTGCATGGGAGGTCTTCGTGGAATCGCAACGGACATCTTGGCGCTCGCGTTGTTTCAAGGCGTGGGTGCCGCAGGGCGGCTCCGGTTATAGCGGGGCACGATCGGGCAATAATCCTCCGATCGTCGGAGGCGCGGCGCCGGCGGGTTGGTCAATGACGACAAAGCATGTGCCGTAAACGAACTCCCTCTGTCATCCCCTCGGGTACGAAAACGAAGTGAGCGTCGTAATAGATCATGAAAGCGGCGAGCCGTGTGCCGCATGTGACAAGTGCTGTGCAGTTGTCCGCTTGCAGCTTGATCGCTGCGTTATATCCTCGGCGGTTGATGCCTCGAAGAGCAACCGCTTCTGGATTGGACCCGCATGATCGAGCTCACGGCCGACGACGTACGGACACTCGCCGAATTGGGCTTCATGGCGCTGTCGCGCGGACAGGGGGCCAAGGCCGCGACGATCTTTGCCGGCGTCCAGGCTGCGCGACCGGCGGAAGAGGCGGGCTTTATCGGCGCCGCCCTGGTGGACTTGGCTGCGGGCAATTACGCCGGCGCAGTCAGGACAATGCGGGCGTTGCCGCCGACCGATACGCAGCAGGCCTTCCTGGCCATGGCGCTCTATCGCAGCGGAGATCGCGCCGCGGCGCGCGAGATTCTGCTCGAAGTCATGCAGACCGCCGGCGACAGGCCGGACGCCGCGCTGGCGCGTGAGTTGCTCGTCGAGCTGGACGGCGTGGCCGAGCCGATGCTCCGATGACCGTCCGGCGAAGCGCAGGAATGCCGAGTCTCCTGCTTTCGCATGACGCGGCGGCCGGCGGCGGTGTGCATGATGGCGACACCGCTCGATGGAGGCGGATATCTGACGCGCTATCATGGAGAATGAGATGAGCGGCTCGACGATAGATCCGGCGGCGACGCGGACGATACATCAACCGTCTGCGCCGCGAACCGCACAAGCCGAATCCACACCTGCCCGGAAGAGTGCAGGTATTTCCGGTGTGCAGACGCCTCCGCCCGCGGTCAAGCCGCAGCCGGCCGCGCCGCCGATGCCGGCAGGAGCGTCCAAGGCCGAGACGGCGGTCGCTGAATTTCTCGATCATCACTATGGTCTGAACAAGGAATTCGCCGAGATCGACAAGCACAGTGCCCCGAAACCGGGCAAGAGCGATCCCTTCGCACCGCTCAAGGCGGAGAAGAAGAAGGAGGCGCAGGAAAAGGACGCTGCGCTCAAGGTCAAGGCGCTGGCGTTGGCAAAAGAGCAGGTCGCGCTTGCAAAGCAAGAATATCACAGGATTTACCAGGATCCCGGCGCTACCCATAAGCAGCGGTTGGATGCGGGTGATCGCCTCGCGCACGCAGAAGAGCTGGCCAAGACGCTGACGCCGGCGGGCATCGCGGTGGATGCGGATAAGCGGCTCACGAAGGCGTTCGAGGCGGCCAAGCAGGCCGAGCAAGACCATATCAACTGGCTGAAGTCGGACCACGATCCGAAAACGCCGAGAACGAATGCCGCAACCAATCGCATCCGCCAGAAAGCGGTCGACGACGCAAACGACGTCATTCGATACGCGACACAGTATCGTGATCAGCAAAAGGCAGTTGCTGCCGCGGCGGCGGCAGGTGGAGCCAGCAAACCTTGAGCCGCCGTCGGGCGACGTTGCCGCCTCGTCGCCTCGCGTCCTGAAGGCCGCTCGCAGCGGCGCGACTCATCGATGAGCTGCGATGACAGTCACATCAGGCACAGGCAGGTGCGCATCGGCGTGTTAGCTCAGTTGCCACCCGGCAATCGCGTGCCTGCGACGCCGGTGAAACAGTGAAGGGTCAAAATGGGAATCGTTGCGGATATCGCCGACAGGCTGAACAGCCAGATCGTGTCGGCGCAGGACCAGAGCAAGGACGCCAAGCCGGAAGCGCAGAAGCCTCCGGTGTCGTCCGGGCTGCTGGCGAGCGGAATTGGTGCGGCGGCAACGAAAAGCGAGCGGGCGGCGGCCATCGCTGTCGAGAACTTCGTGTCTTACGATCGCACCCCCGGCAGGGATTGGCAGATCAATTCCCAATACCAGCAACATGCCGTTGACGTCGCCGAGGCAAATTACGAAACGCAGCTGTTTGCAAAGAAGGTCGGCGAAGCCTTGGGCGACCGTACCGACCAGACGGTCCACATCGACTATGCCAAATACCTGCTCGAGCAGGCGAAGGACCCGAAGGTGCGGTTGGCTGTATCGGCCGAACGACAGGCTCAGCCGATACAGGAGGCCGAACAGAAATTCACAGTTGCAAAGAACAAGAACGTGAAAGAGGCCTTCACGAAGACGCCGGCGGGTCTCCTGGACCGCGAGGCTACGAAAGCGGAGCGGGACTTGGCAACCGGGTCGCTGTTGGCAGCGAAGAACGAGTTCAATCTGCGTGCCGAGCAGAACAAGGATCTGTGGAAGCATGCGTTGGAGGTTGCCAAGCTCGACTCGCAGCGCCGTCCATACGCCGGTGAGGTGAAGGATGATCTTGCGGCGTGTCAAGACGGCTTCAAGGCGGCATCGCAGAAGGTCGAGGAGGTCGTCAAGGCAACTGCGAACCTACCTTACGGCGATGATGAGCAACTCCGGCCGTGACCGACCGGTCGTGACCGATCCCGTCAAGCCAGCGCTGGGGGCGCGCTCGTGAGACCCGAATGATCTGTGTGCCCCGGCTGGTGCTGGGCCAACCCTCTCCTGCAAGCGGGAGAGGGGCACCTCCGCTGGGCCAATCAAATCCGATCTGATCACGCTCTCATCGTCCGCGCACGCTGCCGGCGTCATGCTTGTCGCTGCAAGACGGCATGTCCGCAGGTAGGCGAATGATCACGCCGCAACTGCGTTTGACCTTCATGAAATCCTGGAAAGGTCGAGTGGTTTTTCGCCGAGTTGAATCTGAATCCTCCCTTGCGCGCTCTGGGTCTGATGATGAACGATGCGCGAGAGGCCCGGCCAAGATCGGCGTTGTGGGTTCTACCCCAGCCCCTTCCGAGGATTCAGGTATCGAAGCGCGAGCTTGATGAAGTTGTGCACCACCATCGACGTCTCGTCCGCCCTGAAGACCAGGAACACGTCGGCCGTGGGCGGCGAGGGTCTGACCGGACGGAATGCGATGTCGGCGGTGGTGAAGCGGGCAATCGACTGCGGCACGAGCGCCACACCGAAACCCGCGGCGATCAGGCTCGGGATCGACTGGGCGTCGACGACCTGCTGGGACACCTTTGGCAGGAAGCCGGCATCGACGCAGCACGTCTGCACGTATCGCGCGAAATCGGAGCTATTGGGATCGAGGATGACGTGATCCTCGGACGCCAGTTCACCGAGGGCGATGCGTTTGCGGCGCGCCAGCTGATGGGTGCGGGGCATTGCGATGACGACCTCTTCCCGCCATGCAAGCTTGCTGGTCAGGTCGCGCTCGGTGGGAATTCCACGGATGAGACAGATGTTGGTCGTGCGGCTGAGGAGCGCCGCGATCTGCAGGGCCGGGGCCTGCTCATGCACGGTCATCCTCACCTGCGGAGCGACCTTCCGGTACGCGGCGAGCAGCTCTGCGAGACGGCCGCGCAGGATCGAGCCGGTCGCTCCGACATCCAGCGTTCCGATCAGGCCGGCGCCGATTGACCGTGCCTCGTCCTCCGCGGCCTTGACCTGTTGCAGGATGGCGCGGCCCCGCACCAGCATGGCTTCTCCCGCCTGCGTCAACTCCACCTTGCGGCTGGTCCTGTAGAGCAGCCGGGTCCCGAGCTCTGCCTCGAGAGCCTGGATATGTTGGCTGAGCGGCGGCTGCGACAGGTTCAGGCGCCGGGCGGCGAGGGTGAAGCTGCGCTCTTCGGCGACGGCGATGAAGTACCGAAGCTGGCGGAGATCCATAGTGAAAGCCTATCAATCCTGTCGCTCTATATATTGGACTTAATGTCGCACCTGGTCAACGAATGACCGATGGAGCCTTCCACGCGTGCCGTCGCGGCGAAACGCTCCCTCCGCGGCGACCTCGCGTCGCTGCCAATGACAAGAATGGCGAAGGCTTCGGCCGACCAAGCCAGATCGACGTGCAGCGAGCGAGGAAATCTTCATGCCCAAGATCTTCAAGTCACTCTTCTTCCAGGTCGTCGTCGCGCTCGCCGCCGGCATTGCGCTCGGCGTCGCCTATCCGGACACCGCGGTGCAGCTGAAGCCTCTGGGTGACGGCTTCATCAAGCTGATCAAGATGCTGGTGCCGGTGATCGTGTTCTGCGTCGTCGTGCAGGGTATTTCGGCGGCCGGTGATCTTTCCAAGGTTGGAAGGGTCGGCATTCGTTCGCTCGTCTATTTCGAGGTCGTCACCACGGTCGCCTTGGTGTTCGGCATTGCGCTCGCCTATTATTTCCAGCCGGGCGCCGGCATGAACATCGATCCGAAGGCGTTGGACGCCAAGGCGCTCAGCGGGTTCAGCCAGACCGCCGCCCAGGTCGCCGGCGGAGGTGTCTCCGAATTCCTGATGAAGCTCATTCCTTCGACGCTTGTGGGCGCTTTCAGCTCCGGCGACGTTCTGCAGGTCCTGATCGTCTCGATCATGTTCGGTTGCGCCGTGTCGCTGTGCGGCGAGCGCGCGAAACCCGTGGTCGAGTTCGTCGAGCGGGTGAACGAGATCATCTTCAAGATGATGAACTTCGTGGTCCGGCTCGCGCCGATCGGCGTCTTTGGTGCAATCGCATTCACCGTGGGGAAATACGGCATCGGTTCGCTCAAGCAGCTCGGGGGCCTCGTTGCCCTGTTCTACCTGGCGGTGGTTCTGTTCGTGGTCGTCGTTCTCGGAGCGATCATGCGGCTCTCCGGGTTCAGCCTGTTCAAGTTGCTGGCCTATCTGCGCGAAGAGCTGTTGATCGTGCTCGGGACGGCCGCGGGCGACAGCGTGCTGCCGCAGACCATGCGCAAGCTCGAGCTGCTCGGGATCAAGCGATCGACCGTTGGTCTCGTGATCCCGACCGGCTACTCGTTCAATCTGGATGCGTTCTCGATCTACCTGACCCTGGCGGCAATCTTCATTGCACAGGCGACGAATACGCCGCTTGCCACGGGCGATCTCCTGGCCATCCTCGGCGTAGCCTTGCTCACCTCCAAAGGCGCTCATGGTGTGCCGGGTTCGGCCATCGTCGTCCTCGCTGCGACGCTCGCCGCCATTCCGGCCATCCCGGCGATTGGACTGGTGCTGATCCTGTCGGTGGATTGGTTCATCGGCATCGCGCGCGCGCTCGGCAACTATGTCGGAAACTGCGTCGCGACCGTCGTCGTCGCCTCGTGGGAGGGCGACCTCGATCACGCCAAGGCGCGTCGCATTCTGAACGGCGAGATTGATCCTTCGGTTGACAATCTGCGGGTCGATCCGGCTAATGCCGATGCTCCCGTCGCGGGCCTGCAGCCCCTTTGAGCACGGTAGCGCTTGAGGCCCCCAATGGTGACACTCGCGATCGAGCCTTTGACGAAGCAGGCGTTCGCTCTGTTCGGAGACGTCGTTGAGACGGATGGGAAGACGCCCCTCTCGATCAACCAGGGCTACGCTCAGCGCTTCAACGGGCTCGCCAATATCGACGTTGCCGCGGAAGGCGGACAGGTCAACATCAGCTGGTTTGTCGCCTCGGTGCGGCCGGCGCCGATCGCGATCAGCCTGATGGAGCGCCATCCGCTGGGAAGCCAGATGTTCATGCCCTTGAACGGGGCGGACTGGCTGGTCGTTGTCTGCGCGGATCCCCACATCTCGTCGAGCTACCGGGCGTTCGCAGCAAAAGGCCATCAGGGCGTGAATTATGCCCGAAATTGCTGGCACCACCCGCTGTTGGTGCTCAAGGACAGAAGCCCGTTCCTCGTCGTCGACCGCAAGGGTGAGGGCGACAATCTCGAAGAAGTGTGGCTGGGTGAGACGATACAGCTCGGTTTCAACCCAGCTGCAAGCTGATATATCCTGTCGATAACCCGAGGCTTGATCATGTCGTCGCGCACTTACCACATACCGCAGGGTGGCCTGCCGCCGCAGACGGATCTCCTGAGCGGTCGCGCGGTCTTCACCAACGCCTATGCTGTCATCCCGAGCGGCGTGCAACGCGACATCGTCGTCAGCTATTTGCCGCACTGGGACGACACGCGCGTCTGGGTGTTGGCGCGACCGCTCTCCGGCTTCGCCGAGACGTTCTCCCACTATCTCATGGAGATCGCAGCTGGCGGCGGCAGCGACATGCCGGAACCGGACGACGATGCGGAGGGAGCGCTGTTCGTCGCGGGCGGCCAGCTGACCCTCAAATTGTCGGAGCGAGAGTTTGAGCTGAGGCCTGGCAGCTTCGCCTATCTGCCGCCGCGCTGCGCCTGGAGCGTTCGCAATCGCGGCGAGGGCCCTGCGCAGGTTCACTGGATCCGCAAGCTGTATCAGCGCGTGCCGGGGTTGGCCGCGCCCGAAGCTATCGTGGTCAACGAGGACACGCTCGAACCGGTCGCAATGCCGGGCACGGAGGGCAGGTGGGCGACGACGCGCTTCGTCGACCCCGCCGACATGCGCCACGACATGCACATCACCATCGTGACGTTCGAGCCAGGCGGGACGATCCCGTTCGCGGAGACGCATGTCATGGAGCACGGCTTGTACGTGCTCGAAGGCAAGGCGGTTTACCGTCTCAACCAGGATTGGGTGGAGGTCGAGGCCGGCGACTACATGTGGCTGCGCGCCTTCTGCCCGCAGGCGTGCTACGCAGGAGGCCCCGGCCGGTTTCGCTACCTTCTCTACAAGGACGTCAACCGCCACATGAATCTGCGGCAGGGATCTCCGCTGATCTAGCCCGGGCCGTGGCGCTGCGTCCCGCTGCGATCTAGTCGATCGCGGTGCGCGAGCGGCGGTGGCTGCTCTGAAGCTCGGGATAGCCGGTCAGCATCAGCTTGTCGGCGCGGACGCCCCAGCTCTCCAGGCGGTCGAGGAAGCTCATGCCGAGCAAATTGGTCTTCATCTGCCCGCGCTGAACGACGAGGGCCGGCACTGATTTTTCGACGAGATGGCCGACGGAGAGACGGTCGAGCGTGAGGCGCGCCGCCTTGGTATGGCCGCCCGCGGTTTCGAGATCGACATCGTATTCGAGCATCTCGAGCGGGAGCCCGATGGCTTTCGCGGTCTCCCAGGTCAGCACCACCGACGTCGCACCGGTATCGATCACCATCGGCGCCGCAACGCCGTTGATCTTGGCCTTGAGTGCAAATTCGCCGCCCTGGCCGCGCGGGATCTGCACCGCAGGGGCAAGCGCCACCGGCTGCGTGCGAAAGATGTGCGAGACCTTGTGGCTGGCGCGCGCGATCTGGTCGGGATCGCCATAAGCGACGACCGCGCCTGCCGTGCAGGCGAGCATGACGAGAACGAGCAGGAAGCGGATCATCGTGCGCCTCCGCGGGCGCGCGGGCCGTTCAGCTGCGTTGCGGCGATGGCGCGATCGGAGTTAGTCCGGCTTCCGTCATGCGTGCCGGCAACAGAGCCATGACCGCGAGCCGTTCGGCACTTTCCATGGCGTGCCAACGCGCGATCTCGGGCAAGGTCCGGCCGCAGCCGAAGCACAGCTTGGTCCTGGGATCGATCATGCAGACGGCGACGCACGGCGTTTCTTTGCTCATTCGGACATAGTGGGGGATGGTCGGGCATCTCTGCAAGCTTCTGGTTAAGAGCCGGTGCCGGCGCTCATGATCGGCTTGTGGCGCGGCCGACGCTTCTCGTCGGGCAGTACGGAACTCTCCGGCTGGAGCGGCGGCGAATCATCCGACAGCGGCGCAAGCGCGCTCATCACCCGCTCCGGCGGGAAGGTGACGATCACCTCGGTGCCGATGCGCAGTTTCGATTTCAGCGTGAACGTGCCGCCATGCAGGTCGATCAGATTCTTGGCGATCGGCAGGCCGAGGCCCGCGCCCTGTTCGGCCGATTTGATCGAGTTGGAGCCCTGGCCGAACGAGGCGAGCACGACCGGGATCTCGTCCTCGGGGATTCCGGAGCCGGTATCCTTCACCGAGAGATATTGCCCGCCCGAGGCGGTCCAGCCGGCCTTGAGCCAGATCTCGCCGCCCTGCGGGGTGAACTTGATCGAGTTGGAAATCAGGTTGAGCACGACCTGGCGGATCGCGCGCTCGTCCGCCCAGAGCCGCGGCATGGCCTGCTCGAACACTTCGTGGATGGTGATGCCGCGGCTCGAGGCACGCAGCTTCATCAGATGATGGCAGTCGGCGACGATGCCGACTAGCGACACTGCTTCCTCGTTCAGCTCGTAGCGGCCGGCCTCGATCCGCGACAGGTCGAGGATCTCGTTGATGAGGTTGAGCAGGTGCACGCCCGAATTATGGATATCTGCCGAGTATTCCTTGTAGACCGGCACCGCATGCGCGCCGAAGATCTCGCTCTTCATCACCTCGGAGAAGCCGAGGATCGCGTTCAGCGGCGTGCGCAGCTCGTGGCTCATCTGGGCGAGGAAGCGCGACTTGGCGACGTTGGCGGATTCGGCGCGGTGGCGGGCTTCGTCCGAGATCGCCTTGGCTTGTTCGAGCTCGCCGATCAGGGCGTCCTTCTCGGCGCGCGCTTCCAGCGCGGCAAAGGTGGAGGAGTGCAGGCGATGCGCCAGCAGCACGAAATAGCCTTCGGCGGCGAGCGCGAGCGCGGCCAGGATGTAATTGTCCAGCGAGCCGGTCATCGCGAAGCTCAGCGCCATGGCGACTGCAACCGGCGCGGTGGCGGCAAGGGCCGCGATCGGCAAGTTCGCGGCGACCATGCTCGATACTGCGATCACCAGCAGCATCAGGAACATCATCAGCGTTTCCGTGACCATGTCGAGCACGGGATGGATCAGGATCGCCATCCAGCACAGGCCGTAGAGCAGATCGAGCACGACGAAGCGCGTCCGCCATGCACGCGTCGCCGCAGGGGAAGAGGGCTCGGTCAGGAAGCGCCGGCAACTGCGGATCATCGCCGCGTGGATGCAGAGCATGCCGGCGGTCCAGGCGGCGGCAGGGATTGGCTGCATCCACAGGCCGAACAGCACGCCGGTCGCGACCACCAGCAGCATCACGACATAGGACGCCGACAGCCGCGTCTGAGCATATTGGCGCAGCATCTCGGCGTCGAACGCCGGTCGGGTTCCACTGGTCGACGTTAACTTATCGCGCGCCTCGCGGACCCGCTGCGCCGCAGCCCGTCGGCTGCTCGCCGATGGAGCGCTCACCGGCTCGGCCGGAAGCTGCACTACCTCTGGCTTTTCAGCGGGGTTACTCATCAAGCAACAACGATTCCTGCCCACGCCGGACGCGGGCCTTCTGCATTGTCTATCTCTGGCAAGAAATCCTTAAGAGGTGACTTAAGGAGCTAAAGAATTACGTTAACCCGGCGTTAATTTGGATCCCGCCTGCGCGGTTCAGTGCAGCGCCGCGTGCTGCACGATGTAGACCATCGCTCCCGCCAGATAGCCGACGAGGGCGGGGCCCGCGATCCGGCGGGCGTACCAGAAGAACTCGATCTTCTCGAGGCCCATGGCGGCGACGCCCGCGGCCGAACCGATGATCAGGATCGAGCCGCCGGTTCCTGCGCAATAGGCGATGAACTCCCAGAGGAAGCTGTCCGGCGGATATTGCACCAGATTGTACATGCCCATCGTCGCCGCGACGAGCGGCACGTTGTCGATGATCGCGCTCAACAGACCGAGCAGGATGACGATGATGTCTAGACGGCCGACCGTGGCGTCGAGCCATTTCGCCAACAATTCGAGGACACGGGCGTGCTCCAGGCACGCGACGGCCATGAGGATGCCGACGAAGAACACGATCGAGCCCATGTCGATTCGAGTCAGCGCATGGACGAGGGTGAGGGGACGGCGCGCATCCTCGTCCTTGTGACGATGCACGACCTCGCCGACCAGCCAGAGGATGCCCAGCCCGAAAAGGATACCCATGAACGGCGCAAGGTGCGTTACGGCCTTGAAAACCGGTACGGCCACCAGGGTGCCGAGGCCCAGATAGAACATCAGATTGCGCTCGAACACCTCGACCCTGAGGGCCTGATCGCGCCCTTGCAGCGGAGGGACGATCTCCTTTCCCCTGAGCGAATAGCCGATGATGAGCAGCGGGACCAGCAGGTTGAGCAGTGACGGCAGGAACACCGCTCTCATGATGTTGACGGGCGAAATCTGGCCGCCGATCCAGAGCATCGTCGTGGTGACGTCGCCGATCACGGTCCAGGCGCCGCCGGCATTCGCGGCGATCACGATGATGGAGGCGAACAGCAGGCGATCGCCCTTGTGGCCAATCAGCTTCTGGATCAGCGAGATCATCACGATGGTGGTCGTCAGATTGTCGAGGATCGCGCTCAGGAAGAACGTCACGAAGCCGATGATCCACATCAGCGTGGTCTGCTTCGTGGTGCGGATGACGGAGGTGATGACTTCGAAGCCGTTGTGGGCGTCGATCACCTCGACGATCGTCATGGCGCCGATCAGGAAGAAGACGATTTGCGCGGTCGAGGCCACGGATTCGTCGAGCTGGTGGTTGACGAGCGAGGCATCGCCGACGGACACCGCGTAGATGGTCCAGAGCAGGCCCGCTCCCAAGAGAGCCGACGCGCTCTTGTTGACGCCAAGCGGATGTTCGAGCGCGATGGCAGCGTACGCAACGATGAAAACGGCGGCTATCACGCTCAGCAAGTCAGTCCCCCCGGTATTCGTTCTTCAGCTCAATGCGGGCCGCATCGCGGCGCAGGTGCGGCCTCGAGACCCGTGACGGTCGCGGCTGCCCGGCCGCGACCGCCGAGGCGTTCCTCAGCGCTGCAGGCGCGCGAGCAGGCTGGAGGTGTCCCAGCGCTTGCCGCCCATCTTCTCGACCTCGGAATAGAACTGATCGACCAGTGCGGTGACCGGCAGGTTGGCGCCGTTGCGACGGGCTTCAGCCAGCGAGATCGAGAGGTCCTTGCGCATCCATTCGACCGCGAAGCCGAAATCGTACTTGTCCTCGTTCATGGTCTTGTAGCGATTCTCCATCTGCCAGGACTGCGCGGCCCCCTTCGAGATGGTCTCGATCACGGCGGCGACGTCGAGGCCGCTCTTCTTGGCGAAGTGGATGCCCTCGGAGAGACCCTGCACCAGACCGGCGATGCAGATCTGGTTGACCATCTTGGTCAGCTGGCCGCTTCCGGCGGGCCCGAGCAGCTTGCACATCCGCGCATAGGAGGCCGTGATGATCGGCTCGGCGCCGGCATAGGCATCGGGCGCACCGCCGCACATCACCGTCAGCACGCCGTTCTCGGCGCCGGCCTGGCCGCCGGAGACCGGGGCATCGACGAATTTGAAGCCTGCCTTGGTCGCGGCTGCGTCCAGCTCACGCGCGACCTCGGCCGAGGCGGTGGTATGATCGACGAAGGTCGCACCCTTCTTCATGCCGGCGAAGGCGCCGTCGGCGCCGATCGTGACTGCGCGCAGGTCGTTGTCGTTGCCGACGCAGCACATCACGAAATCCTGACCTTCGGCGGCCGCCTTCGGGGTCGCCGCGGTCTTGCCGCCGAACTTGTCCGCCCATTCCTTCGCCTTGGCCGCGGTGCGGTTGTAGACGGTGACCTCATGGCCCCCTTTTTTCACGAGGTGTCCGGCCATGGGGAAGCCCATCACGCCGAGACCGAGGAAAGCGACTTTAGCCATGTGTGGTACCTTGTCCGTAGTTTTGAGATTTACGGTTGTAGCCGGGTGAGGGCGCCGGGCGGCACCCTCGAAGTTCCGCCGCGAGGGCGGATCGGAGGCGCACCATAAACCGTTAAGGGCGGAGGGCAACGGCTTCGTTTGGCGGCCTCCTGTGCTAGGATGGCGGACCTAAGGACTTCGAAAAAGGGAGCGAAACATGGCATCGGGCTTGGGCGGCGTGAGCGTTGGCGTCCTCGATCATTTCAACATCCGGACCCGGAATCTGGCCGAGACTGTCGGTTTCTACGAGGACGTGCTGGGCCTGGAAAAAGGCCCCCGGCCGAATTTCGCCTTCCCAGGCGCCTGGATGTACAGCGAAGGCAAGCCGGTGGTGCACCTCGTCGATATCTCGGCGACGGCGGAGCCGCAGAAGCCGGATTCCGGTGTCGTGCATCATGTCGCCTTCGCCAGCCGCGGCTTCGACGGCATGAAGCAGCGCCTGACCACCAAGGGCATGAAATTCGACTCCCGCCAGGTGCCCGGCGGCGAGCTCTGGCAGATCTTCGTCAACGACCCCAACGGGGTCATGATCGAGCTGAATTACGAGGCCGCCAGGGAGCAGGGAGCGGCGCCCGCCGAGATGGCTGACGATATCGGCAGGCAGTAGCCTTTTGGGCGTTTCCGCTCTAATGGGGCATCCCAGAGTTTCGAGCATGACCTTGCCGGAAAGCCGCTCCACGCTTTGCGCTGCTGCGGCCCTCCGGGTCCGGATCAGGCTCCGTCCAGGAGATGTACTTTGAGCGTGACGCAGCAACAGGTTCTCGACAGCCTCGCCAGGATCAAGTCGCCCCGCGGGGTCGCGCTCACCAATGCCAATGTGCTGAGCGCGATCAGCGCGTCCGACGGCAAGGTGTTCTTCTCGATCAATGTCGACGCCCCCGAGGCCAGGGCCTGGGAATCCATCCGGGCCGAGGCCGAGGCCGCCGTACGCGCCATCCCCGGCGTCACCACCGTGATGGTGGCGCTGACCGCCGAGCGCAAGCCGGGCTCCTCACCACCGCCGCCTCCGCAACCCAGCCGCGGCGCGCCGGGCGTGCAGCCGGTGCATGCCCACAAGCCGCCGCCGCAGGGCGGCGCCCAATCGCCCATGGCGCGGCAGTCGGAGATCCCCGGCGTCGCCGCCGTGATCGCAGTCGCCTCCGGCAAGGGCGGCGTCGGCAAGTCGACCACCGCGCTGAACCTGGCGCTCGGCCTGCGCGACCTCGGCCTCAAGGTCGGGCTGCTCGATGCCGACATCTACGGTCCCTCGGTGCCGCGGCTGACGGGCCTGCACGACAAGCCGGAGCTGAACGACGAGCGCAAGATGATTCCGCTCCGGCGTTTCGGCCTCGCCATCATGTCGATCGGTTTCCTGGTCGAGGAAGAGACCGCGATGATCTGGCGCGGTCCCATGGTGATGTCGGCGGTGACGCAGATGCTGCGCGACGTCGAATGGGGCAAGCTCGACGTGCTGGTCGTCGACATGCCGCCGGGCACCGGCGATGCCCAGCTCACCCTGGCGCAGAACGTGCCGCTCAAGGGCGCGGTGATCGTCTCGACCCCGCAGGACCTGTCCCTGATCGATGCGCGGCGGGGGCTTGCCATGTTCAAGAAGGTCAACGTGCCCGTGCTCGGCATCGTCGAGAACATGAGCTATTTCCAGTGCCCGCATTGCGGCACCAAGTCCGACATTTTCGGCCATGGCGGGGCGCGGCACGAGGCCGAGAAGCTCGAGGTCCCGTTCCTCGGCGAGATCCCGCTGCACATGGCGATTCGTGCCACGTCGGACGCCGGCAATCCCGTCGTCGACAGCGAGCCGGACGGTCCCCATGCGGCGATCTACCGCGCCATTGCGGGTCAGGTCCGGGACCAGCTCAAGGGTGTGATCGCAGCGGCCTGAATCGGCCGCCCGCGGCGCGCGCCCTCATGACTTCTGGGGACATGCGACTTTCGTAGAGCCCCGTCATGCCATTGTCGCGTTCCGAAACCGGGCCGTCCGTGTTAAAGGCCCACCGCAGTCAAGCCCCTTCGGTTCGACGCGTCCCTGGCGCGTCGCCGGAATGAGCGGTGGCAAAAGAGAAGTTAAGGGGAAACGCCCCAGCAAGGAGAGACCTGAAGATGAAGCGTCGTGATTTTCTGAAAGTGTCGGCAGCAGGCGCGGCAGCGACCGCGGTGGCCTCGCCGGCGATCGCGCAGTCCTCGCCCGAGGTGAAGTGGCGCTTGACTTCGAGCTTCCCGAAATCGCTCGATACCATCTATGGCGGTGCCGAGCAGGTGGCAAAGTATGTCGCCGAGATGACCGACAACAAATTCCAGATCCAGGTGTTCGCCGCCGGTGAACTCGTTCCCGGCCTGCAGGCGCTCGACGCGACATCCAGCGGCACCGTCGAGATGTGCCACACGGTGTCCTACTATTATGTCGGCAAGGATCCGACCTTCGCAATCTTCGCTTCGGTGCCGTTCGGCCTGAACGCGCGCCAACAGAATTCGTGGCTCTATCAGGGCGGTGGCAACGAGCTCGCCAACGAGTTCTTCAAGAAGTCGAACGTGGTCGGATTCCCGTGCGGTAACACCGGCACCCAGATGGGCGGCTGGTTCCGCAAGGAGATCAAGACCGTTGCCGACCTCTCCGGCCTGAAGATGCGCATCGGCGGCATCGCCGGCCAGGTGCTCCAGAAGGTCGGCGTGGTGCCGCAGCAGCTCGCCGGCGGCGACATCTATCCGGCTCTGGAGAAGGGTACCATCGACGCGGCTGAGTGGGTCGGGCCTTACGACGACGAGAAGCTCGGCTTCGCCAAGGTCGCGAAGTACTACTATTATCCGGGCTTCTGGGAGGGCGGTCCCACCGTCCACGCCTTCGCCAACCTGGAAAAGTTCAATGCGCTGCCCAAGAACTACCAGGCGATCCTCACCAACGCGACGGCCAATGCCAACACCTGGATGGCGGCGCGCTACGACATGCAGAACCCGGCGGCCCTGAAGCGCCTGGTTGCCGGCGGCACCCAGCTTCGTCCCTTCACCAACGAGGTGCTGGAAGCCTGCCTCAAGGCGACCAACGAGCTGTGGGGCGAGGTCTCGGCCAAGAACGCCGACTTCAAGAAGGCGATCGACGCCATGCAGGCCTATCGCTCCGACGAATATCTGTGGTGGCAGGTTGCCGAATATACCTACGACAGCTTCATGATCCGCTCGCGCACGCGCGGCTGATCGCCTAGGTCTAAAGTCGCAAGACTAAAAGCCCGGCCTCCGTGGAGGCCGGGCTTTTTCTTTGCCGCAGTGCGATCGGGATGGCATTCGGTCCCGGCTTGCGTCATGCTGGTTCCAAGCCTCGGCAAGAAGGCCCACAATCACTGATACATCAGGGCAGGAAATCATGAAGAGAAGAGACTTCATCAAGGTCACAGGTCTTGGCGCGGCCGGCGCCGCCACGCTCGCGGCTCCCGCGATCGCGCAGTCGATGCCGGAAATCAAATGGCGTATGCCGACGAGCTGGCCGAAGTCGCTCGACACGCTGTTTGGCGGCGCCGAGATGATGTGCAAGATGGTCGCGGAGGCGACCGACAACAAATTCCAGATCCAGATCTTCGCGGCTGGCGAGATCGTCCCGGGCCTCCAGGTGCTCGATGCCGTGCAGAACGGCACCTGCGAAATCGGCCACACCGCGTCCTACTATTATTTCGGCAAGGATCCGACCTTCACATTCGGCTCGGCCGTGCCGTTCGGTCCCAACATGCGCATCAACCAGGCCTGGTACATGCAGGGCGGCGGACGCGACGTGCTCAACGAATTCTACAAGGGCTACAACGTCGTCTCGCTGCTCGCGGGCAACACCGGTTGCCAGATGGGCGGCTGGTTCAGGAAAGAGGTCAACACACCCGACGATCTCAAGGGCATGAAATTCCGCATCGGCGGCTTCGCCGGTCGCGTGCTCCAGAAGCTCGGCGTGGTGCCGCAGCAGCTCGCCGGCGGCGACATCTATCCGGCGCTGGAGAAGGGCACCATCGACGCCGCCGAATGGGTCGGCCCCTATGACGACGAGAAGCTCGGCTTCTACAAGATCGCGCCGCACTACTACTATCCCGGCTGGTGGGAGGGCGGGCCGATGCTGCTGGCCTTCGTCAACCTCGACAAGTGGAACGCGCTGCCGAAATATTACCAGAGCGTGCTGGAGCAGGCCGGCCACTACGCCAACAACTACATGATGGCGCGCTACGACACCGCCAACCCCCTGGCACTGAAGAAGCTGCTGGCGGGCGGCACCAAGCTGCATCCGTTCTCGCCGTCGATCATGGATGCTTGCCACAAGGCCGCCAAGGAGCTGCACGCCGAGGTCGCCGCGACCAACCCCAACTTCAAGAAGGTGCACGACTCGCTCGCCAAGTTCACGAGCGACGGCTACGCCTGGTTCCAGGTCGCCGAGGTCGGCTACGACATCTTCATGGCGCGGCGCTCGCAGAGCTGATCACGCCACCTGTTGCAGGCAACGCCCCGGCGCGAAAGCTCCGGGGCGTTGTCGTGTCTGGAGGGCCAGACTCAAAAAGATGAAAAACAACCCCATGCACAGTAGCCAAGGGCTTGATAAGTCATCGGAAAAAATTGGCCGTTCGAGCGGCATTCGCGGACTCGGAGCAGTGCTGCACTTGATCTGTCGGGCAAAACAATCGTACAAGACAAATATCGAATAATCCGAAACTTCATTCGTCGATGCCAAGCCGGAGACGACGATGAGCTTCGATCCCGACGACGTTCGCAGAGCGCTGCGCAAGGCATGGTCGCCATCGACAGCGAGCCAATGGACCGCGAGCAATCCGGCGGCGGGACAGTGCAATGTCACCTCGCTGCTCATTCACGACATGTTCGGCGGCGAGCTTTTGAAGACGCCGCTGCCGGCCGGCGATCATTTCTACAACAGGATCGAAGGCAAGAGGTACGACTTCACGGCAAGCCAGTTCGACGCGTCGATCGATTATCTGGACTTGCCCGCGAGTCGGGCCGACGCTGAGCGGGGCGCGACGGCGCCTCAATTAGCCGAATTCAAGAGCGCTTTTCGGCTGCATTGTCCGAAGTCACGCTAGATCGAAACGACGCTGCCGACGACGACGCGAACGGCTTCAGCTCGCATTGGGCTCACCGAACCATCGCGCCGCGGCCCGAGATACGTCCTCGTTGTCGGCAGCCTGTTCGCTGGCCCAGGCCACGACGCCGTCGGGGCGCACGAGCAAAGCGAGCAGGCCCAGTCGATCCTTTGCTTCGCTTGCAACATAGGCGATCCGGCCGTGCCAACGGCTTGCGAGCGCTTGAAGCGATGGCTGCGCGCCGAAATCCAGCAACAGCCCTTTCCCTGTTCTGAGGAGCTCGTTCAGTCTTGTCCCATCGCTGAGCTCGAAGTCGGGCACACTGCGCCCCACCAGCGGATGGTCCTCGCCGAGGTCATAGCGGAGGGATAGGCCCCATACGCGCGCGGCGAAGTAGCTCGCGCCGTCGAGCGTGTCGATGAGATCACGGATAATGGCTTCGAGCGCGCGCGAGCTTCTGCTCGGGCGCATCAGCCCGACCTGGGCGCGCGACCAGTCGAGGATCTGTGCTCCCACCGGATGTCGCTCGGTTGAATAGCTGTCCAGCAGCCCGGCGGGCGCATCGCCACGAATCGTTGCCGCGAGCTTCCATCCGAGGTTCATGGCATCGCCGAGGCCGAGGTTCAGGCCTTGGCCGCCCAGCGGCGAATGGATGTGCGCGGCATCACCGGCCAGCAACACGCGGCCGGCGCGATAGTTCGTTGCCTGATAGGCGCGGTCTGTCCAGGTGGTTGCGAGCAGCAGGGCGGAGACCGTCAGGTCGACGCCCGAAACCCTGCGCAGCACCGCCTCGACATGATCGCGCTCCAGTTCGCTGCGGTGCGCGGCGCCGCCGTCGAAATCGACCATCGCGATCGTCCCCGGCGCCGCATAGGTGTACATCCCGAAAGGTGTGTAATGGCGACCCGGCGCGAGCGCGGCCGGATCGGCCAGCTCGATCTGCACGGAATAGCCGGTGAATTCCGGATCGGTCCCGGTGAAGCCGATGCCGGCCGCCTTTCGCACGCTGCTGCGCCCGCCGTCGCAACCAACGAGCCAGCGGCCGTGACGGCTCCGCCGGCCGACTCCACCGTCACGCCATCCGTGGATTGCCTGAGAGCCTCGACGGCGCAGCCGCGCCGGATCTCCGCACCCAGAATCTCGGCGCGGATCGCAAGCACGGCCTCGATGCTAGCCATGTCGGCCGCGATGCTCCCGATCCGGCCGGGCAGGCGGTATGGCCATTGCGTTGCGTCGATCTGATCGTGGAAGAACTGGATGCCGGCGAAATGACCGGCAGGGCGACGCTGCTGCTGCATCCAGTGCGCACCCGTTGGTATTTCCCGGCTCGCCGTGCGATCTGTCAGATGCTCCAGCAGGCCACGACGCTCGAAGCTCTCGATCGTCGGCGCCGAAAGACCGCGCAACCCGAAAGGCAGGCCCTTGAGCGGCGCGTGCGGATCGTCTGTCTTTTCCAGGACCAGCACCGAACAGTCGGCCATCCGCAACTCGCAAGCCAGAAACAGGCCGACGGGACCGGCGCCCGCGATGATGACGTCATATAGGGGAGTGTCGGAAATCTGCATGAACGGCTCCATTGTCGATGTTCGACCGGAGCGTTTCCCAGACCTGAGGACCTCACGGACGAACGCCTGATCGCCCAAACAGCGATCGTGTTCGTCGTGGGGATCTCAGGCACGAGGCCAAAGACCAGAGCTTTCGTTACCGAAAGGACTTGGGCTTACCAGACCAAGTCTGCCTTTTCCGACATGGCCAATCTAGCCGTCTGGTCGCAGCCTCGTCAATGGAACGACTATGGCGACGGTCCTGCGAGCCGGCCAATCCTGTCACGAATGTAGGTCTCCGCCCGCTCCAGCAGATCGTCAAGCGAACCATCGGCGGTGTCGAGCACGAGGCGTTCACGATCCCACGGTTCATACGCTCTGCTCACGACATCACTCCAGGGTGGGAGTCGAAAACCTTCAATGTCGGGGGTGCGGCTTTCCACGCGTTGCCGGTGCAGCGGCGGCTCGCTGCAAAGCGTCTCGATCTCAACCAGGCGTGCCGAGGTCTTCACGGCACATCGCCGCCAGGCAGCGCGGCTTGCCAGTACCGGATTGACGCAGTCAGCGATAACGATGCGCCCGAGCTTGAGATTTTCGGCAGCCAGCGCATTGGCGATCGCATAACCCTCTGCGCCGGCGGCAAAGCCAGCGTCGCGCAACGCCTGCTCGATCGAGTCGATACGAAGATATGTGGCCGAGAGCCGAACGGTCAGCTCGCGAGCAATCGTCGTCTTGCCGGTGCCGGGAAGGCCGCCGAACACAATGAGTACAGGTGAGAGGCTCATGATGTCGATGATGCGGCATCGGGCCGAGGCCCGCAACGGGGCCGGAGCCGGCGCTGCCGAGGGTTGCTGACGCGAACCTGACGACAGGTTGAGCTGCCTTCCGGTCACTTTTTCGCTGGCCGAGGCGGCCGGAATGGTGGAAGAGAGCAGAGATGCCGCGCGCGGGCCGTGCGGTGACTTTGAGTATCTTGCGGACATGCGATGCGTCTTCTGATCGTCGAGGACAATGCCGAACTGTCGCGGCTCGTCGCGGGCGGGCTGGCGGCGGCCGGCTACCAGAGCGACATCGTGGGCAGCGCGGCCGAGGCACGCGAGGCGGTGAGCAGCGTCAGCTATGCCGCGATGATCCTCGACCTCGGGCTGCCCGATGGCGACGGTCTGTCGGTGCTGCGCGAGCTGCGCCTCAAGATGGAACCGCTCCCCGTGCTGGTGCTGACTGCACGAGGCGGCCTGCAGGACCGCGTCAGCGGCCTGCGCAGCGGCGCCGACGATTATCTCGCAAAGCCGTTCGCGATGGAGGAGCTGGTGGCGCGGCTGGAGGCGATCCTGCGCCGACCCGGCCAACTGCTTGGCCGCTCGCTCAGTCTCGCCAACCTTGTCTACGACACCGAGAGCCGCCAGATCTTCGTCGACGACCAGCCGCGGATCATCTCCGCGCGCGAGACCTCGGTGCTCGAGATCCTGCTGCGCCGGCAAGGGCGGGTGGTGCCGAAGAAGAACGTCGAGGACCATATTTTCGGGCTGGACGGCGAGGTCGCCTCCAACGCGGTCGAGGTCTATGTCTCGCGGCTGCGCAAGCAGCTTGCCGAACACGGCGCCAAGGTCGTGATCCACACCATCCGCGGCGTCGGCTATCTCATGGACGTGGAGAAATAGCGTGGCCCGGATCGGGTCCCATCCCGGCTCCCTTGCCGGCTCCTATGGCAGGTCGCCGACGTTCAAATCGCTGATCTGGCGCATCGTCTTCCTGCACATCCTGGCGGTCGCGGTGGTCGCGGTCTTCCTGCCGCTGGTGCTGTTCTGGCTGCTCAATTCGGAGATCGACCAGCTGCATCGCGATGCCATGCGCGCCCAGGCCGAAGTGCTGGCGGAGCGCATCGTTGCCCAGCCGGGCGGCTCGTTGACGTTCAATCTGCCCGACAGTCTCAAGGGCCTCTATTCGGAAGCGTATGGCCGCTATCAGTACGACATTCGCGATGCCGAGGGCCGCTTGCTGTTCTCCTCGCACCGGCGTTCCGCTGCCGCAGTGCGCTCGTCGGAGAGCATTTCCGGCGCCACCGTCACCCGCGATATCGACGGCAAGACGGTGCGCATCCAGGTCGCCGAGGACCTCGCACACCGCGACGTCATCATCGACGACATCGTCTCGAACTTCTTCCGGCGCGTGGGATGGATCACCATTCCGATCCTCCTGATCCTGCTCGCCACCGACATCATCATCTTTCGCCGGGCGATCGCGCCGCTGTGGAGGGCCTCCGAGAAGGCCAGCAATATCGGTCCGGCGCGCACCGACATTCGCCTGCCGACGGAGCAGATCCCGCGCGAGATCCTGCCGCTGGTCACCGCCGTCAACGAGGCGCTCGACCGGCTCGAAGGCGGCTTTCGGGTGCAACGGCAGTTCACGGCGGACGCCGCGCATCAATTGCGCACGCCGCTCGCGATCCTGCGCACGCGGATCGAGACGCTCGACGATCGCGCGGCGCGGCAGGCGCTGCATGCCGATATCGAAACCATGAGCCGCCTCGTTGCCCAGCTCCTGGAGATCGCCGAGCTCGACACCCTGGTGCTCGATCCCGCAGAGACCGCGGATCTGCGCGCGGTCAGCGCCGAGGTGGTGGCCTCGATCGCTCCGTTCGCGATCGCGCAGCACAAGGACATCGCGCTGAAGGGCGCCGACGTGCCGGTGCTGATCCACGGCAATGCGGAGATGTTGCAGCGCGCGATCTTCAACCTCGCCGAAAACGCCATCAAGTTCACGGCAAAGGACACCACCGTCGACGTCGAGGTGGGCGAGGACGGTTCGGTGCGCGTGCGCGATTCCGGCCCGGGGATCGCGGAGGCCGAGCGCGAGCTGATCTTCCAGCGCTTCTGGCGCGCCGACCGCCGGCGCAGCGACGGTGCGGGCCTCGGACTCTCGATCGTGCGCGCGGTGGCGGACGATCACGCGGCCACGGTCGCGGTGGAGAATCTTCCGGGAGGCGGAGCCGAGTTCACGCTGCGGTTTCGGCTGGCGGAGGAGGAAGCTTCTTTTTCCTCTCCCCTTGTGGGAGAGGGCGGCTCGCCGCGACAGCGGCGAGACGGGTGAGGGCTCTCTCTCAGCGTGTGAGCCGTCTCCAATGGAGTTTGCTGAAGCAACCCCTCATCCGGCGCGGACTGTGTTCGCGCCACCTTCTGCCACAGGGGGAGAAGGAAGAAGCGCCGTCGCTATTTCACCTTGCCGCTCGACAGGTCCATGATCATCCGCGTCGCCAGATACAGCCGCGGCACGATGCTGCCGAGCTGCACATATTCGGCATCGTTGGAGTGTGCACCGAAGCCTGACAGGCCCATGCCTTCGACCACGGCTCCGCTGGTCTTCAACGCGGCGAACGCGGCGTCGGTGCCGCCGCCGGTCGCCTTCTCGTCGACCTTGAGGGATAGTCCGATCTCGCCATAGATCGTCTTGCCGTGGGCCGCCACGCGGCGCGAGGCCTCGTTGGCCTCGAGCGGCGGGCGACGCACCTCGAACTTCAGGTCGACCTTGGAATCGGGCAGCAGGCGATTCTTGATCTTGTCCTGCAGCTCCTTCTGCAACGCGTCGAAATCCGACACCTTGAGCGCACGCGCATCGGCCTGCGCCATGGCGTTCGCAGGGATCACGTTGCGGTTGGTGCCGGATTGGGCGACCGTCCAGTTCAGCTTCAGACCCTGCTCGGGCTTGGACAGGTCCTTCATCTGCAGCAGCTGGTGCGAGAGCTCGTACAGCGCATTCACGCCGCCCTCGGGCCGCGCGCCCGCATGTGACGACTTGCCCTGCACGGTGAGATAGGCCGAGCCGATGCCGCTGGTGGCGAGTCGCAGCGTGCCGTCGGCGCCCCCGCCCTCGAACGAGAACACCGCGTCCTGATCCGCAGCGAATTTGGTGATGGTGCTGCGCCAGCCGGGCGAGGAGATCTCCTCGTCGCCGTTCGTGAGAACCGTGAGCGTGCCGTAATCCCTGAAATTCAACTTCTGCAGCAACGCCACGGCATGGAGAATGAGCGCAACGCCCTGCTTGTCGTCGGCGATGCCGAGGCCGTAGGCCTTGTCGCCGTCGATGCGGAACGGCTGGTCCTTCAGCATGCCCTTCAGGTACACGGTGTCCATATGGGCGATCAGCATGATCTTCCTGGTTCCCGTGCCCTTGAACACGGCGTGCACGGCCGGCCCGATCTTCTCAGGGCTGTCGTCGAGGCGATGGATGTCGGTGGGTTGCAGGATCTCCACCGTGCCGCCGAGCTGCTTGAGCTGACCGGCAACGCGCTCGGCGATCTGGTTCAGACCCTCGATGTCCTTGCTGCCGGATTCGATATTGACGAGATCGCGCAGCGTGTCGAGCAGCGGCTGCTGCTCCTTTTGCGCCAGCACGTGGAGGTCGGCGGCCGGCTCGGCGTGCACCGTCGCTGCGGCACATGTCAGCCAGAGCGAGGTGAGCAATGGGCCGAGGGCGGAGGGAGCAGGGTGCGAGCTGGGCATGAGCGGCCATCCCTAGGACTGAGGATGGCCCGATATGCCCGCGTTTCCCGTGCTTGTCACGCGCGCCGTCGCGCGTCATGCGCCACTTGCGTGGAACACGACGGCGGGTGTGGTTCCCACTACTTCGACGGCGGTCCGAGATCCAGCGGCGGCAGCTCGATCTGCGGCACCTCGATCTTGATCGTGGAGGGATCGATATTCGACTGCACGCCCTTGTAATGCATGACCATCGACGGGAACGCGATCACCAGACCGACCATGATCATCTGGATGACGACGAACGGCACCGCACCCCAATAGATCTGCCCCGTGGTGACCGGCTCCATTCGCTTGCCGGTGACGCGATCGGTGTAGCGATCCTTCGGCGCGACCGAGCGGAGATAGAACAAGGCGAAGCCGAACGGCGGATGCATGAACGAGGTCTGCATGTTGACGCCGAGGATGACGCCGAACCAGATCAGGTCGATGCCGAGATGCTCGGCCGCAGGTCCGAGCAACGGAATCACGATGAAGGCCAGCTCGAAGAAGTCGAGGAAGAAGGCCAGCACGAACACGAAGGCGTTGACGAAGATCAGGAAGCCGACCTGGCCGCCGGGCAGCGAGGTCAAGAGGTGTTCGACCCAGACGTGGCCGTTGACGCCGTAGAAGGTGAGCGAGAACACGCGCGCGCCGACCAGGATGAACACCACGAAAGCCGACAGCTTCGCGGTCGATTCCGTGGCCTGCCGGATCAGGTCCCAGCTCAGCCGCCGCTTCGCGGCACCGAGGATGAGGGCGCCGGCGGCCCCCATCGCGCCGCCTTCGGTCGGGGTGGCGACGCCGATGAAGATCGTGCCGAGCACGAGGAAGATCAGGAACAGCGGCGGCACCATGACGAAGGTGGTCTGCTGCGCCATCTTCGAGAGGAATCGGAAGCCGGTGAGCTTGTCGATGACCCAGTTCACCACGGCGACGATGAAGGCGAAGATGATGCCGCAGAACATGCTGAGCACGACGTAATCGGCGCCATGTACGGTCGAATTGCGCATCATGAACCAGCCGAACACGCAGCTCGCCAGGAACAGCACGCCGAGCGAGAGCAGGCCGCGATCGCCATTGTCCTCGCGGAAGCCGATGGCTTCCTTGGGCAGGCCCGGCGTCGCCTTCGGGAAGATCATGCTGACGAGGAAGGCGTAGGAGGCGTAGAGGCCGGCGAGCACGAGGCCGGGAATGAAGGCGCCCTCGTACATGTCGCCGACGGACTTGCCGAGCTGGTCGGCCATCACGATCAGGACGAGCGAGGGCGGAATGATCTGCGCGAGCGTACCGGACGCGGCGATGACGCCGGCTGCCACGCGGCGGTCGTAGCCGTAGCGCAGCATGATCGGGAGCGAGATCAGACCCATCGAGATCACGGACGCTGCGACCACGCCCGTCGTCGCCGCGAGCAGCGCGCCGACGAAGATCACGGCATAGGCAAGGCCGCCGCGGATGGTACCGAACAATTGGCCGATGGTGTCGAGCAGGTCTTCGGCCATGCCCGACCGCTCCAGCACCAGTCCCATGAAGGTGAAGAAGGGAATGGCCAGCAGCGTGTCGTTGTTCATCACGCCGTAGACCCGCTCCGGCAGCGCCTGGAGGAAGTCAGGGTGGAATTGGCCAAGCTCGACGCCGATGATGGCGTAGAACAGGCCAACGGCGCCGAGCGAGAATGCCGCGGGATAGCCGAGCAGCAGCACGACGACCAGCGACGCGAACATGATGGGCGCCATATTGGCGATAATAAAAGCGGTCATGATTTCCCCTACACCGTCGCCAACGGCTACTTCTTCTCGATCGCTTCGACGAGATGCTCGACTTCCGCTTCCAGCGCGGACACCTGGGATTCATGCGGGTCCGGAATCATTCCGCGCATCACCGCAATCCGCTTGATCAGCTCGGAGATGCCTTGAACGAGCAGGAAGGCGAACCCGATCATGATCAGGGCTTTGGCGGGCCATTGCGGCAGGCCGCCGGCATTGCCGGATTGCTCGTTGATGTGGAACGAGCGCTGGAAGAACGGCACGCCGGTGATGATCATCACGATGCAGAGCGGAATGAGGAAGAACAGGTGACCGATCACGTCGATGACGTTGCGGAGCGTCTTCGGCAGCGCGTTGTTCACGATGTCGATGCGGATGTGCTCGTTGTCGAGCAGCGTCCAGGGCGAGCACAACAGGAATACGATGCTGAACAGCACCCATTGCAGCTCGAGCCACGAATTGGAGGATGTGTCGAAGGTCTTGCGGACGATCGCATTGACCGCCGAGATGATGACGGCGGCGACGATCAGCCACGCCAGGCGTTTGCCCGTCCAGCGTGTGAACGCGTCAATCCCCTGGCTCAGCTTTAGGAGCGCTTGCAACGATAGGTCCTCCCCCGATGGTATGCCCCGGCCGTCTTGACTGCGCCGAACTGGCGCGTGGCTTATTTCGCCGCGCAGGCATGAAGCCGCCGCACCAAACCAGCGGGCGTGCCGCCAGTCAATCGGAAGTTTGTTGATAGTTAAGGGGAATAAGGCCGTAGTCCGACGGTGTCAGCCGCCGGTGACGCTCATGTGCCTGGAGACGCTGGGACGGTCGTGGCGGCGGTCGATGATGAAATCATGGCCCTTGGGCTTGAGGCCGATGGCGCGGTCGATTGCATCCGCAAGCAGCACGTCGTCGTCAGATGCACGCAAGGGTTTGCGCAGATCCGAGGCATCCTCGTGACCGAGGCAGGTGTGCAGCGTTCCCGTGCAGGTAATCCGAACCCGGTTGCAGGATTCGCAGAAATTGTGCGTCATCGGCGTGATGAAGCCGAGCTTGCCGCCGGTCTCGGCGACGCTGACATAGCGGGCCGGCCCTCCAGTGCTCTCGGCGAGGTCCGTCAGCGTGAATTGCTGGGCGAGGCGTGCGCGCACCAGCGAGAGCGGCAGATACTGGTCGATGCGGCCGGAGCCGATCTCGCCCATCGGCATCACCTCGATCAGCGTCAGGCCCATGCCCTTGCCGTGGGCCCAGCGCATCAGCTCGGGAAGCTCGTCCTCGTTGAGGTTCTTCAGCGCCACCGCGTTGATCTTGATGGCAAGGCCTGCGGCCCGCGCGGCCTCAATGCCCTCCAGCACCTTGTCGATCTCGCCCCAGCGGGTGATCTCGCGAAACTTCTTGGGATCGAGCGTGTCGAGCGAGACGTTGATACGGCGGACGCCGCAATCGGCGAGCTCGCTTGCGTGTTTCGCCAGCTGGGTGCCGTTGGTGGTCAGCGTCAGCTCGTTCAGGGCGCCGCTGGAAAGATGCCGCGATAGCGAGCGCACCAGCGTCATCACGTTGCGCCGGACCAGCGGCTCGCCCCCGGTGAGCCGCAGCTTCTTGACGCCCTTGGCAATGAAGGCCGAGCAGAGCCGGTCGAGTTCCTCCAGCGTCAGCAGGTTCGCCTTGGGCAGGAACGTCATGTCTTCGGACATGCAATAGAAGCAGCGCAGGTCGCAGCGGTCGGTGACGGACACGCGCAAATAACTGATGGTCCGCCCGAACGGATCGGTCATCGGGGTCGACAGCGCGGCAGGTCCGTCCATTGAAAAGGCCTTGTCACTTACGGCGACGGGTGCACCTTTGCTTCAGCGGTGCTCAGGATGCAATCTAAGCATCGGACGCGACGAGGACAATCGGGTGGTATACGTAGGTTAGCGCCTGCCGGCGTTCGGATCGGGGAACGGCGAGGCGGCGGCCGGAGCCGCTTCGGCGGGTGCTGCAGTCGGCGCCGCTGCGGCGGGTTTGGGCTTCCTGGGCCGGTGAGGCTTGCGAACCGGTTTGGGCGGGGTGGCCGGCTGGAGTTCCGCAAAGACCGGATTCGGGTCCGTCGTCACCGAGGCAGGCGTGGTGAAATCCCCGGGATTCCTGATCACGTTCACCGGCACGCTTGCCGGTTGGTACTTTGGGAGCGCGAAAGCCACCGTGAAGGGGGCGTCGGGCGCGGGAACCGAGACGGAGCAAGGCGTCTTGCAGCCCGGACCGAGCGAGGTCGTGGCGTCCGCACCCGGGGGGTTGGATTCGAGCCGGACCTGGACGGCCGGCGGCGCCGATTTGAACATGTCCCAGGACATCGAAGAGCAGCCGCCAAGACCCGCCGCTCCCAACAGACCGGCTCCCGCTAACGCAACCGCGATGACACGACGCATGACCCATCCACTTCAACTGCGACAAACCGCCACACAACCCCGCGCGGACCTTAGGAGCGTCGTTTGGGGCAGGCAACCGGCGGGCGGCGCATGGTTGATGAATGGTTAATGCCGAGCCTCGCAGAATAGCAATGTGATTTCAGTAGCTTGACGGCGCTAGGCGGTCATCAGGCTGCTGGCTGCTTCCGGCAGGTCGCGCATGTGATGGATCAGCCGGTCCGGCTTCAGCTCGGCGATCGGCACGTCCGTATAGCCGAAGCTGACCCCGATGACCGGCACTCCGGCCCGGCGGGCTACCCCGACATCGGTTCCGGCATCGCCGACCATGAGGCTGGCTTTGACCGCGCCGCCGGCGCGCGCCACCGTTTCCCGGAAGATGGTCGGGTCGGGCTTCTGGACGCCAAAGGTGTCCGCGCCGCAGATCGCGGCAAAGCGGCGGCTGAGGTCGAGCTGGTCCAGCAGCCGCTTCGACAGCCATTCCAGCTTGTTGGTGCAGACCGCGAGGCGATGGCCCTGGGCCGCAAAATGATCGAGCGCGGCCTCGAGCCCCTCGAAGGGGCGGGATTCGACCGCGATATGGTCGGCGTAATAGGCGATGAAATCCGCGGTCATCCGGTCCATGTCGGCGGGGGTGACGCTGCGGCCCTCCGCTTCCAGCCCCCGCTCGATCAGCTTGCGGGCGCCGGCGCCGATCATGTTGCGCGCCGAGGCCATCGGCACCGGCGGCAGGCCTTCGCGGTCGAGCACGTGGTTCAGCGCGGTGATCAGGTCGGGCGCCGTATCCACAAGCGTGCCGTCGAGATCGAAGACGATGGTGTGAGGGGTCATGACCCCAGCGCTACCGGCCCCCCCGTGTCCGCGCAAGGGGCGGGCCCATAAGATCACCTTATAGGCCTGTTCCCAGACCCTGTTCTCCGGGGGAAAACGAGGCTACATAGGCCGCCGAAAGCGGCCACGATCGGCGGCAGATCTCCCGGATTTCAGAAGGCGGGCCCAGACGTGAACATGGACCAGTTGAAGCGACAGGCTGCTGCCCGCGCGCTCGAAGAGGTGCGGGACGGCATGCAGCTCGGGCTCGGCACCGGCTCGACCGCCAAGCATTTCGTCGAGTTGCTCGGCGAGCGCGTCGCCGCCGGGCTGAAAGTGATCGGCGTGCCGACCTCCGAGGCGACGCGCCTCGACGCGACGCGCTGCGGCGTGCCGCTGACCACGCTCGACGAGATCGACCATCTCGACATCACGGTCGACGGCGCCGACGAGATCGATGCTGAGCTCAACCTGATCAAGGGCGGCGGCGGCGCGCTGCTGCGCGAGAAGATCGTGGCGGCCGCTTCGGATCGTATGATCGTGATTGCCGATGACACCAAATGGGTGCCGACGCTCGGCAAATTTCCGCTGCCGGTCGAAGTCATCCCCTTCGGCCTCGGCGCGACGCGGCGGGCGATCGAGAAGGCATTTGCGCAATGCGGCGTTTCCGGGCAAATGGCGGTCCGCAAGGGCAAGGACGGCCACGTTTTCGTCACCGACGGCGGCCACTGGATCGTCGATGCCCAGCTCGGACGTATTGTGGATCCACCCGGCCTCGCCAGGGCGTTGAGCACGATCCCCGGCGTGGTCGAGCATGGATTGTTCATCGGCTTGGCCAGCTCTGCCGTTCTGGCGGGTGGCGAGGGAATTCGCGTGATTGAACGGCGCAAGCCGAAAGGAGACCAGGAATGAAGAGCGTTTTGAAATTCTTGCCGGCCGCGACGCTCGTCGTGGGATTGGCCCTTACGGCCGCCCCGGCCGTGGCGCAGCAGCCCGCCCAGCCGAAGGCTGGCGCCGCACCTGCCCAGCCGAAGGCCTCGCCCGCGGCGATCGCTGCGGCCAAGGAGATTTTGCAGATCAAGAACGCCAATGCGATGTATGCCGGCGCCGTACCCGGCCTCGTCGAGAAGACCAAGATCGCGCTGACCCAGCAGAATCTGAATTATCAGAAGGACCTCAACGAGGTCGCTCCGATCGTGGCGCAGCAGCTCCAGGGCCGCCAGAACGAGATCGGCGAGGGCATGGCGCAGATCTATGCCAGCGAGTTCACCGAGCAGGAGCTGAAGGACCTCGTCACCTTCTACAAGTCGCCGCTCGGCAAGAAGCTGATCGACGCCGAACCGCGCGCCATCGGGCTCAGCATGGCCTTCATGAACTCCTGGGCCCAGAACTTCTCCGAGACCGTGATGGGCGCCTTCCGCGCCGAGATGCGCAAGCGTGGCAAGGAGATCTGAGCGCACCTATCTGAAGGGTGATTGCTGAAAGAGGTCGGAGTGGACAATGGCTGAATTCGACGTCGACCTCTTCGTCATCGGTGGCGGTTCGGGCGGCGTGCGTGCCGCCCGCATCGCGGCCGGTTACGGCGCGCGCGTGATGATCGCGGAAGAGTACCGCATGGGCGGGACTTGCGTGATCCGCGGCTGCGTGCCGAAGAAGCTGTTCGTGATCGGCTCGCATTTCCGTCACGAGCTCGAGGACGCCGCGGGCTTCGGCTGGACCGTTCCGCCCGCCACCTTCGACTGGGCGACGCTGATCGCCAACAAGGACAAGGAGATCGCGCGGCTGGAGGCGGCCTACACCGCCAATGTCGAGAAGTCGGGCGCGCAGATCGTCAAGAGCCGCGCGGTGATCGAGGACAAGCACACCGTCCGCCTGCTCGAGAACGACCGCAAGATCACCGCAAGATACATCCTGATCGCCACCGGCGGCGCGCCCAACCACGGCGCCGCCATTCCCGGCATCGAGCACGTGATCTCCTCCAACGAGGCGTTTCATCTCAAGAAGCTGCCGAAGCGGATCGTGATCCAGGGCGGCGGCTATATCGCGCTGGAATTCGCCGGCATCTTCGCCGGCTTCGGCTCCGACGTCACCGTGATCTATCGCGGCGACAACATCCTGCGCGGCTTCGACGAGGACGTTCGCGCCCATGTCCGGAGCGAAATGGAGAAGCAGGGCATCACCATCCTCACCGGCTGCACGGTCGCCAAGGTCGATCGCCACGGCGAGGAGTTCACCACGCATCTGTCGAACGGATCGAGCCTTGCTTCCGACCAGGTGATGTTCGCGATCGGCCGCCATCCGGCGGTGGCCAATCTCGGCCTGGAGAAGGCCGGCGTCGCCATCAATCCTGCGAATGGCGGCATCGCGGTCGACCATTTCTCGAAGAGCTCGGTCGACAGCATCTACGCGATCGGCGATGTCACCCATCGCTTCAACCTGACTCCCGTCGCGATCCGCGAGGGCCATGCCTTCGCCGACACCGTGTTCGGCAAGCGCGAGGTGCAGGTGGACCACGCCAACATCCCGACCGCGGTGTTCTCGCAGCCGGAAGTCGGCACTGTCGGCCTGACGGAGACCGAGGCGCGCGCGCAATTCAGTCACGTCGACATCTACAAGACGACGTTCCGCCCGATCAAGGCGACGATGTCCGGCCGCGACACCCGCGTGCTGATGAAGCTCGTGGTCGACGGTGCGACCGATCGCGTGCTCGGCTGCCACATCGTCGGCGATGCCGCAGCCGAGATCACGCAGGCCGTCGCGATCGCGGTGAAGATGAAGGCGACCAAGGCCGATTTCGACGCGACGATCGCACTGCATCCGACCGCGGCCGAGGAGCTCGTTACCATGCGCACGCCGAGCGCGCGCCACGTGCGGCAGGCGGCGGAGTAACTCCGGCGCTCAGCCGTAGAGATATCCGACCGGCTTGCCCTCCGTACGCAGCGGGCGAACGTCCCTTTGCGTGATGATCCGGCCGGCGAGGCCGTCGATCTCGTCGCGCTGCGTCGGCGTCCAGCTGCGCAGCTCGTTCATGCCCTTGAGCAGGCCGAGCCGGAGTACCTGCGTGTTCTCGCCGACGCCGACAAGGCTGATCGAAGCCTTGCCCGCCGTCACGACATCCCCGGCTGAGAGTTCAAAGCTCTCGCCAGACGTCTTCCTGAATTCCGCCGTGCCGCGAATGAGGCGATAGATAACGACCTCGCCCTTGGCGAGCGAGGCGGCGTCCGCGGCGGCCGACGTGCTCTTCGGCAGCAGCGACTGGCCGCGCGGGTCGGTTGCGATGATGTGGCCGGTGACGAGATGACCGCTCGGCACCTCGATGCCGATATCGCGCAAGTAAACCGGCAGCGCCGATTTGATCGCGCCGTCCGCGAGCGGCTTGAACAGCGCATCCAGCGCCAGGGGATCCTGCAGCCAGAAGCCGGCATCGGCCGGTCGGTTGTGCAGCTTGTGGCTCCAAGCCACGCGCGGTGTCTCGGCCTCGTCGATCTGGTCGGGACCGACGATGGTCGGATTCGGAAAGGTGGTGGGATCGGTGATGAAGGCTTCGAGGAATTTGCCGGAATAGCCCATCGAGATCGGGTCGGGCACGACCGTCTGGGGCGTCCTCAAATTCTGTTCGGTTGGCAAGCCCGACCAGGTGTAGAACAGCTGGCGATGCACGATCGCGCTTTGCAGCATCACCGCGCCAGGGCCGACATTGTAGAAGCGCCCGTCATAATCGAAGGTGAAAGCGCCCGAGGTGACCAGCACGAGCTGAAAGCCGCCGGGTGGAAGATGCAGATGAAAGTCGGTGGGGCCGGTGTCGGGACGGTAGATCGGCAGGTTGGTCGCGACTTCGTGCAGCAGGAAGGTCTCGTTGTTGGCGTGAAAGCCTTCATTGGCGCGATTGTAGAGCGCTTGCGGGCGATAAGTCGCCTCGAACGTCGCATTCCGGTCCCGGTCGATCGCGACGAAGTCCTGCATGTTGAGGCGGAGCGGCGCGCCATTCGGACGGGTGAGGCCGGTCGTCTCGAGATCAACCACGGCATGCACGTTCATGACGTTCTCCGCTCCGCGCCGTTGCTTCGCTGACGACGTCATTGCGAATTCCGGGCCAGTTGATTTGCGGAGCAGCGAGCGCGCCTACGCCGTGATGCGCGCGTGCCGTTCGGGATAAAATCCGGTGGTTGCACGGGACGTTAGACGATGACCTGCTCTGATCGTTCGATGCCGTGCGAGCCGCGCCCGCTTTCGGGGCGCGGCGGGACCTGTCTAATTTGTCAGCAAGCCTCATCAGGACGCGTGCAGCGGTGTTGCCGGAGATCGGCGCGATGCCGCCTTGCGATCGGCAATAACATCGCGACCCTCAGGGCGGCGATTGACAGATTGTTCATGTTTTGTTCTTATGCTGAGACCGAGATGGAGGCAGCCATGGACAACCGCATCAGCGAGATTCGAAAGACCATCAGAGCACTCCGCGTCAGCATGCGCGAAGCTGAGGCGATCATGCACGAGCAGATCAACCGCGACGAGGACTGCAGCTTCGTGGCGCATGAGGTCATCAAGATGCGCCAGGTCATGGGCCTGCTCGCGAAGGAACGGATCGCGCTCGGCGATCACGACCCCATCCTCGTGAACAATTTCTTCATCCCGCGGCGCCGGCCGACGCGAAAGCCGGTCGCGGCGTTGTCCCTCACCGCCGAATCCGTATTCCGTCCGCGCGTGGTGGCGCGGGTTTGACGCGGCAGGATGCTCACTCAAAAGCGCGAGGCGCGGCCCGATCCGGCTTGCCGGCCGGGCTGTCCGCCCACTTCGCCATCTCCATGGCCTGGGCGTCGACGCCCTCGCACCAGAAACAGCTTGGCCGCGCGCGGCCGTTCTCTGACAGGATCGGAACCAGGCTGTGGCCGCAACCGGCGCAGCAGGCGATGTCAGTCATGCGTTCCCCCAAGGCGTACAAATTCAGAAATGACGTTCTCGTTCGCGAAGCTTGCGCGAGCGCTATGACGGCGCCGGCGTAGAGCGTCCGATGGGCGCGCTCGTCCCTGAGACCGTCGATGTAGCGATCCATCGTGACACGGCTGCGATGTCCTCGCCGTTCTCGCGATAGGCGCGAAGCTGGAATTCGGCCGAGCTGCCGCGGTTCACAATGACGCGGCAATGCTCTATCTCGGCGGCACAGCCCAATGCGTCCGCGTCCCCGGCGGTGTCGTCGATGATTCGCGACAGCATCTCCGAGATCGTGACCGGTCCGTCTCGGGAGGCGAAGATGCAATCGGTTCCGTAGCGCTGGGCGCGCCATTTGTTCTCCACCGCGATCGCGCGCTCGACCACCGTGACCTCCCTCGACAAATGAGGCCGCAGATAGAGGTGACGCGTCAGGCAGCGATACAGCGAGGCGATGGCAACGGCATCGTCGACGAGGGTGCAGGTGTCGGGCGCACGAAGCTCGAGCGTCGGGTGCCGCATCGAAGGACGCATCGCCCACCAGATGTGGCTCTCGTCGGGTATCACGCCGGAGCGCTGCAGGGCGCCGACATATTCGTCGTAATCCCGCCTGGTCTCGAACAGCTCGGGCAGGCCGGTGCGCGGCAGCTCGGAATAGGCGGCGAGCCGGTAGCCCTTCAGTCCGGTCTTGTGCGAATTCCAGAACGGGGATGAGGCCGACAGCGCGATGAACAGCGGCAGATGCGGCAGCATCGCTCGCATCACCGCCATGCGCTTCTCGGGATCCGGCAACTGGACGTGCACATGCATGCCGCACATCATGTTGCGATGGCCGATGCTGCGCAGATCCTCGATCATCTCCTCATAGCGCGGCTTCGGGCTCGGCTGCGACATGCGCCAGACCGCCGTCGGATGCGTGCCGCAGGCCATGATCACGAAGCCATATTGCGCGGCGACGTTCGCGACTTCGCGCCGCAGGAAGCGGAGCTCTTCGCGGGCGTCGTTGACGTCGACGTGAATGTTGGTGGCGACCTCGAGTTGGGATTGCAGCATCTCGCGCATGGCCTGGCCGCCGGTCGACCAGTTCGCCGATTCGAACAGCGCATTGGGCGTTTCGATCGCGACCTCGAAGCTGCGGCGATCGGCGAGGAAGTATTCTTCCTCGATGCCGAACGAGTATTCGGCCGCCTTGCCGCCGCCACCCGCCGAGCGAATCACCAGATGCTGCTTGTCGTCAGAAGGATCCAGCCGAAGGAGTTTCAGAACGTCTGAAGCAAAAGTCATGTCCCACCCGGCAAAGGTCACCTGCCGGCACTAATCCTTTTAGCTGGGACGGGTTCCCGCCCGCTGCTACTGCAAATTGCCGCGTCAAAGGGAACAATTTTCACGTTTTCTGACTCGCGCGCGATCAACGCGTGATTGGGCGGCACTTCGGTCCAGTTCTCTTCCTTATCGAACGGCTCGGACACGACGATGACCTGGCCGCCGTCCTCGCGGAAATAGAGTGTGTTCGCGGCGTCGTTGACCGCGACGCGGAAGGCGTAGAGATCCTTGCCGTTGGCGATCGCACTGGTGAAGCGTAGCCGTTCGCGCAAGTGGCCTTCGTTGACGAGGCCGACGAGGGCTTGCAACACGCGCCGCGTCGCCTGAAGCGGATCGCTGTCGAGACCGGCGCCCATCATCGCCAGGAAGACGGCTTCCGAATCGGTCGTGCCCAGTCGCGACGGATAATAGGCATCGGGAATCAGCGCCTCGACCTTGCGCCGCAGCCGATTCCAGCTTCCGACGAATCCGTTGTGCATGAACATCCAGTGGCCGCATGCGAAAGGATGGCAGTTCTGCCGCGTCACCGCCGTGCCGGTGGCGGCACGCACATGGGCAAAGAACAGATGCGAGCGCAGATGCCGGCAGAGGTAGCGCAAATTTTCGTCCGACCAGGCCGGCCGCGTCTCGCGATACAGGCCGGGTTCCTGATGCTCGCCGTACCAGCCGAGACCAAAGCCGTCGCCATTCGAGCCCGCGGTGGATTGCAGCGAGCGGATGCTCTGCGCAATCAGCGAATGCTCGGGTTCTGTGACATAGGGCTCGAAAGACGTTGTCTCGCCCCGGTATGCGATCCAGCGGCACATGGAAGTCCCTGTCGGCGGCGGATAGGTCGTGAGTTGCACTAACCGAGTGCCGGCACGGTGGTTCCCGGCGCGAAGCGGTTATCCCGACCGAAAGCCTTCGGTGTTAGGATGCAGGTGTCGAGATCGGAGACCGAGATGGACGATCAAGCCATATTGGCGGCGCTTCAGCGCCATTGGGACGCTTCGGACGCGAATGATTTCGATACCGAGCACGACATCTATCGCGACGATGCTGTGCTCGACTATCCGCAGTCGGGCGAGCGCATCAGCGGTCGCGGGAACATTCAGGAGAGCCGGTTCGTACAGCCGAACCGGAAACGCTTCACCGTTCGACGGATCGTTGGCGGTGGCAATCTTTGGGTGAGCGAATTCGTGCTGAGCTATGACGGGGTGCCGTCGTATGTCGTGAGCATCATGGAATTTCGCGACGGCTTGGTGGCGCACGAGACGCAATATTTCGGCGACCGCTTCGAGCCTGCGCCGTCGCGGGCACATCTAGTCGAGCGTCGCACGAACGTTTGACCAAACCCGCCACACGGAACCCGATGCGGCGGCTGGTCGCAGTCATCTCGCCTTGATTCCGGCAGGCCCACCTTTATCTCTGGCACGAACAAGAATCCGGGCCCCTCTGGCGAGGACGCCGACGATGTCGGCAAACCTCGTGATGTCGGATGACCTGTCCCGCGCGAATGCGATGGATTGGCCGATCGTCGGGCCTTGGACGTTCTTTCCGACCATTCGTCCCCATCGCAGCTCCGTGCGGTCATTTCGCAAGATAAGGGAGCAACGATGACTGACGCCAAGCATTCAAATTCTGTCGAGATCGAGATCGCGGAGCCGTCCAGCCTGAACGAGCAGGCTGCGGCCGCGCTGGTGATTGCCGGCGCGCTCGTCGCCGTGGCCGACCGGCAGGTTTCGCCGGTCGAGCGCGACGAGGTGATCCGGTTCATCAGGGATCGCGGACTGGCGCCGCATATCGACGACGAGCGGCTGTTTGCGATGTTCGACGCACTCGCCGAACGACTGGAGGAGCCGGATTTTGCCAATGTCGTGATCGACACGCTGCGGCCGGTCTCGAACATGCCGTTGTCGTCACATCTGATGGAACTCTCGGAGCGAGTCGCGGCCGCCGACGAAGACGTCCATCCCCACGAAGTGCAGGCGATCAAATTGCTGCGCTTGCTGACGCTGGCGCTGCCGCGCGCCAAGCCGGTCAACTCGAGTGAGGGGCGCATCAAGCAGCAGATGGCCACAAAGGAGTAAGCATGAGCGCAGCATCGAACGAGCGTACCAACGAGGCCGCAGGCCCCGCCAGCGAATTGGCGGGCGGTGACCCGCGCTTTGAGAGGCTCGTCGATCGCCTGCCGCCGCGCATGGGTGACACGGTCACCTATCTGCTCAAACCGTCGAGCCGTTGGGTCAGAATCCCCTCCGGCGCGTTGCTCATTGTCGGCGGCGTGCTGTCCTTCCTGCCGATTCTCGGCGTCTGGATGCTGCCCCTCGGTCTCGCGCTGCTCGCCGAGGACGTGCCTGCGCTGCGCTCCTCACGTTCGAAGGTCCTGGATTGGGTCGAGCGGAAGAAGCCGCATTGGCTCGAGCCGTCTGCACCGAAAAATGACCAGACATGATTGAATTCATCACGCCCGATGCGCTGACCGCGCTCCTTCAAGTCGTCCTGATCGACCTCGTGCTCGCCGGCGACAATGCCGTCGTCATCGGCCTCGCTGCGGCGGGCCTGCCGGCCGAGCAGCGCCGCCGCGCCATCATCGTCGGCATTGCGGCCGCCACGGTGCTGCGCATCGTATTTGCCGGCGTCGCGACCCAGCTTTTGCAAGTCATCGGCCTGCTGCTTGCCGGCGGCGTGCTGCTGCTCTGGGTATGCTGGAAGATGTGGCGCGAGCTGCGCGAGCAGTCGCATACGGGACAACTCGCGTTCAGCCATGGCGGCGGCGCGGATGCCGCTCCGGCGCAGCGCAAGACCTTCGGCCAGGCCGCGGTGCAGATCGTCGCCGCCGACGTCTCGATGTCGCTCGACAACGTGCTCGCGGTGGCGGGCGCCGCGCGCGAGCATCCCTACATCCTCGCCTTCGGCCTGTTGCTGTCGGTCGCGATGATGGGCGTCGCCGCCGACCTGCTCGGTCGCGTGCTCCAGAAGCATCGCTGGGTCGCCTATGTCGGCCTCGCGATCATCATTTACGTCGCCTTCGAGATGATCTATCGGGGCTCGCTCGAGCTCGCCCCCGTCATCGCGAGTCTCTGAGGCGAGGCTTCCTGTCGGCATTCCGGAGTGATCAATGACGTCTGAACCCAAAGCACCTTCGGCGCAGGCCGTGCCGCCGCGCCTCGGCCTGTTCGCCCAGCTCATCTTCGGCTCGCGCTGGCTGCAATTCCCGCTCTATATCGGTCTCATCGTCGCGCAGGCCGTCTATGTGCTGTTGTTCCTGAAAGAGCTCTGGCATCTGGTTGCGCACTCGTTCGACGCCAGCGAGCAGCAGATCATGCTGGTCGTGCTCGGGCTGATCGACGTCGTCATGATCTCGAACCTCCTGATCATGGTGATCGTCGGCGGCTACGAGACTTTCGTCTCCCGGCTGAACCTGACCGGCCATCCCGACGAGCCCGAATGGCTCAGTCACGTCAATGCCAGTGTGCTGAAGATCAAGCTTGCGATGGCGATCATCGGCATTTCCTCGATCTCGTTGCTCAGGACCTTCATCGAAGCCGGCAATCTCGGCACCACGCGCAGCAATTTCACCGAGACCGGCGTGATGTGGCAGGTGCTGATCCACCTGACCTTCATCATCTCGGCGGTCGGCATCGCCTGGGTCGACCGTCTCAGCGAGAGCGCCCATCGCGAGAAGGCCGCCCACGACTGATCAACCTGGCCGTCTCAATTACCTCCCGAGCGGCCAATCCTGAGCCCGCCTGATCCTCAGATCCGGCGGGCTCCTTTTCGAGATAGATAAAATTGTCTGCAATCCGCTCAGCGGCGGCAAACCGTGCGGACAAGAAGCGTGGTGCCTTAAACCAGGTCTTTGGAACCGATCTGCATCCTGCTCGGAAAAGGGCAGGGCTATCGGCATGTCAATTCTCAGGGAGATCGTCGCAGCGGTTGCGGGAGTCTACGCACTCCTGCTCGTCTGCGACGCATTGTTCGGAGTCGGCGAGGTGCGCTTCGACGACAATTATTACCGCGCGAGCTTCTACGCGCCGCGACCGAAGGAATTTCGGTTTGCGACAGACACGCCGCCGGCGGTCCGCGTCAGCGAAGCGTTCGCTCTATTCTCGGCAGGCGAGGCCAAGCCGACCCGGCGCTACTCGTCGCTGACGACCATCATTCGCTGACGCGGCCTCACTCGCCCTGGACCCATTCCGCCAACCCGCGCCACAGCGTGTCGCGGTGATCGGGGCGGAAGAAGCCGAAATGGCCTATTCCCTTGGCGCCGACATCGGACGGCGTCACCGTCAGCACCTCCGGCTTGATCGCAGTGAATCCGCTCGCGAGCAGCTCGACCGCCGGCCGCGTCGCCCAGGGATCGTCGGAGAAGCACAGCGCGCGCAGCTCGCCCTTGAACTTTGCAAAGTTGTCCAGCGCCGGCAGCTTGGAATCGAAGAGATAGCGCGGGCTCGAAACCCACTCGGCCCATTGCAGGAAGACGCCCTTGGGCAGATCCTCGCCGACGCCGGCCCAGCCCGGCGCATAACCGAGCGCGTAGGTGAGGGGCACACCGACAAAATTCATGAAGGCGAAGACGCGGTATTTTTCCGGCGAGGTCATCAGCCGCCAGGTCGCGGCCTGCGAGGCCACGAACGCCGCGCGTGAGATGTCGGTGTTGTTCGCGATCAGCCCGAGCGCCTGGCCGCCGAAGGAATGACCGATATAGGCGAGCGGCAGCGTGTTGTAGCGCTCGCGCATCCAGCGCACCGCGGCGGTGACGTCGAGCGCGGCCCAGTCCGACATCGAGGCCTTGAAGCCGACCAGCGATTTCGGCTGGTTGTAGCCGACCATCGCCGGCAGGCGGGAATCGCCGATGCCGCGGTAGTCGTAAGTCAGCACCGCGCAGCCGCGATGGGCGAGGTAGGACGCAAAGCCGCGATAGATCTTGCGCGGGACGGCGGTCGCTGAGTTGATCAGTACGGCATGGCGCTTGGCGCCCCGCGGCAGGAACAGGGTGCCGGTCAGCCCATACCCGTCGGTCGCCGGGAAGCTGATCTCGTCGATGAAAACGTCGTCCAGTGCCACGTCCATGGGTGCAAGGTTATCCTGCCAGTTTCCTCGCCCACCCAGCAAATGCGAATTTGGCTTTCCCTGCAAGGGTTTGCCATGCGAAACGGATTTACAACTGGCGGGGCGGAGCCAGCCTGTGTATAAGGCGGCCCTCGCAACCCCTAGATCAGGTTGCACTTTTTTGCTTCACGGAGAGATTGTGATGTCCGAGCGGTGGACGCCCGAGTCCTGGCGCAGCAAGCCGGTGCTACAGGTGCCCGACTATCCCGACGCCAAGGCCCTGGCCGACGTCGAGGCGCAGCTTGCGACCTTTCCGCCGCTGGTGTTCGCGGGCGAGGCGCGCAATCTGAAGAAGGCCTTGGGCCGGGTCGCGGCCGGTGAGGCCTTCCTGCTGCAGGGCGGCGACTGCGCCGAGAGCTTTGCCGAGCACGGAGCCAACAACATCCGCGATTTCTTCCGCGTGCTGCTCCAGATGGCGGTCGTGCTGACCTATGCCGGCGCGGTGCCTGTGGTAAAGGTCGGCCGCGTCGCCGGCCAGTTCGCCAAGCCGCGGTCATCGCCGACCGAGAAGATTGATGGCGTCGAGCTGCCGAGCTATCGCGGCGACATCGTCAACGACATCGCCTTCACCAAGGAAGCGCGCGTTCCCGATCCGCAGCGCCAGCTGATGGCCTATCGCCAGTCGGCCGCGACGCTGAACCTGCTCCGCGCGTTCGCGACCGGCGGCTATGCCAATCTCGGCAGCGTGCATCAATGGATGCTCGGCTTCCTCAAGGATAGCCCGCAGTCGCGCCGCTACAAGGAACTGGCCGACCGCATCTCGGACGCGCTGAATTTCATGCGCGCCTGCGGCCTCGATCTCGAGGCTCATCCCGAGCTGCGCGCCACCGATTTCTACACCAGCCACGAGGCCCTGCTGCTCGGCTACGAGCAGGCCATGACCCGCGTCGATTCCACCACCGGCGACTGGTACGCGACCTCGGGCCACATGATCTGGATCGGCGATCGCACCCGCCAGCTCGATCACGGCCATATCGAATATTTCCGCGGTATCAAGAATCCGATCGGGCTGAAATGCGGCCCGTCGCTGAAGCCTGACGAGCTCCTGAAGCTGATCGACGTGCTCAACCCCGACAACGAGCCGGGCCGGCTGACGCTGATCGGCCGCTTCGGCTCGGACAAGGTCGGCGAGCACCTGCCGAACATGATCCGCGCCGTGAAGCGCGAGGGCAAGGTAGTGGTCTGGTCCTGCGATCCCATGCACGGCAACACGATCACCTCGACGTCGGGCTACAAGACGCGCCCGTTCGACCGCATCCTGTCCGAGGTGAAGTCGTTCTTCGCGATCCATGCCGCCGAAGGCACCCATGCCGGCGGCGTGCATCTGGAGATGACGGGCCAGGACGTCACCGAGTGCCTCGGCGGCGCCCGCGCGATCACGGACGAGGACCTCAACGACCGCTATCACACGGTCTGCGATCCCCGCCTCAACGCCGAGCAATCCATCGACATGGCCTTCCTGGTCGCAGAGCTCCTCAAGCAGGAGCGCGCCGGCAAGGCTCAGCCGATGCCGGTCGCAGCGGGGCTCTAAAACCTTGTTGCGGATCTGGAAGGCCACGATCAATTCCCGTAACGGTCTGGCCTTTGCGATTGGATCGGAGCAGGCCGTTCGCGAGGAGATCTTTGCGCTCCTGCTGTCGGTGCCGCTCGCCTGGTTGATCGGCGCGACCGCGATGCGGGCCGTCGAGCTGGTCTGTGCCGTTGCCTTCGTGCTGGTCGTCGAGCTGCTCAACACCGCGATCGAAAAGCTCGCCGACCGCCTGACCATGGACCACGACAAGCAGATCGGCCGGGTCAAGGACATGGGCTCGGCCGCGGTTGGCGTCGCGCTGCTGATGGCCGGCGCGTTCTGGATCTTCGCCGTCGTCGAGCGGTTGGGTTTCGTCTAACGCGGATCGAATAAGGGCGCCCGATGACCGAACGTCTCAACGCATTCGCGGTCACGCTCGCCCAGCTCAATCCGACCATGGGCGACATCGAGGGCAATGCCGCCAAGGCACGTTCGGCGCGCGCGCGCGCGATCGCCGACGGCGCCGATCTCGTGCTGTTTCCGGAATTGTTCATCGCCGGCTATCCGCCGGAAGACCTCGTGCAGAAGCCGTCTTTCCAGGCGGCCTGCCGCGCCGCGGTCGAAGCTCTCGCCCGCGAGACCGCCGATGGCGGGCCCGCCATGCTGGTCGGCACGCCCTGGGTCGAGGAGGGCAAGCTGTACAATGCCTGTGCGCTGCTCGACGGCGGCCGCATCGCGAGCCTGCGCTTCAAATGCAATCTGCCGAATTACGGCGTGTTCGACGAGAAGCGGCTGTTTTCGCGCGGGCCCGCCGCGGGCCCGGTGACGGTGCGCGGCGTACGCATCGGCGTGCCGATCTGCGAGGACATCTGGCTGGAAGAGTCCGAGGACTACGAGAACGTAGTCGAGACGTTGGCCGAGACCGGCGCCGAGATCATCCTGGTGCCGAACGGCTCTCCTTACGCCCGCGACAAGAACGACGTGCGCCTGTCGGTCGCGGTGGCGCGCGTCACCGAGAGCGGGCTGCCGCTGGTCTATCTCAACCAGGTCGGCGGCCAGGACGAGCTGGTGTTCGACGGCGCGTCCTTTGCGCTCAACGGTGATCTGTCGCTGGCGGCGCAACTGCCGGCATTCGAAGAAGGCATCGTCACGCTGCGCTTCACTCGCAACGGCGACGACTGGCGCTGCGCAGGGCCGATCGCTACGCTGCTCGAGGGCGACGAGGCCGATTACGCCGCGTGCGTGCTCGGTCTGCGAGACTATGTCGGCAAGAACGGTTTTCCCGGCGTGCTGCTCGGCATCTCCGGCGGCATCGATTCAGCGCTGTGCGCCGCGATCGCGGTCGACGCGCTCGGTGCCGATCAGGTGCACGGCGTGATGCTGCCGTATCGCTACACGGCGGTACACTCGATTGCGGATGCCGGCGAACTCGCCGGCCATCTCGGCATCCGCTACGAGGTCTTGCCGATCGCGGAAGCCGTCGGCGGGTTCGAGATGATCCTCTCGGGCCTCTTCAAGAATCTCCCGCCTGACATCACCGAGGAGAATCTCCAGGCCCGCACCCGCGGCACGCTCTTGATGGCGATCTCCAACAAGACCGGCCTGATGGTGGTGACGACAGGCAACAAGTCCGAGATGTCGGTCGGCTACGCCACGCTCTATGGCGACATGAATGGCGGCTTCAATCCGATCAAGGACATCTACAAGACGCAGGTGTTGCGGCTGGCAAGCTTGCGCAATAGCTGGAAGCCGGACGGCGCGCTCGGGCCTTCAGGCGAGGTGATCCCGCCCGACATCATCACGCGCCCGCCGAGCGCCGAGCTGCGCGAGAACCAGACCGATCAGGATTCTCTGCCGCCTTACGAGGTGCTCGATGCCATCCTGGAGCGTCTTGTCGAGCGCGAAGAGCCGCTGGATCAGATCATCGCCGCCGGCTTCGATCGCGAGATCGTCACCCGGATCGACCATCTGCTCAACGTCGCCGAATACAAGCGCCGCCAGGCCGCGCCCGGCGTGAAGGTCACACCCAGGAATTTCGGCCGCGACCGCCGCTATCCCATCACCAACCGCTTTCGCGACAAAGGCGAGAAGCTGCCGGCGGCGGACGAGACGCTGGTGTCACGCGGCAGCAAGGCCTCGATCGACGCATTCGAGGGGTGAGTTGATCGGCGTAGGGTGGGAGGTGGCGGCTCGCCGCTGCACCTATTTCTGCTGCTGCGGCAGGAAGGTCGGCCCGACCGAGCGGATCGGCTTGTTCTCGGAGCCTGCGGCGGTGCCCGTATCCGCGGGCGGCGTTGCGGCCGGTGCAGTTGCCGTCGTCGGCGCGGGAGCTGCGCCTTTCCTGGCATTCGCAGGCGTGCCCTTGTTGAGCCGCTGCTGCTGCATTTTCTTGGCGCTTTCCTCGGTCACGATGATGTCGCCCTGCTGCTCGGCTGTCGCCTTATCGTCGGCCGATTTCAGCGCGTCCGCCCAGGTCTGGCCCGCGGCCTTGCAGGAGCAGGACGGGTTGAACTCGCTGCGGAATTTGAAGGCGGTCGGCAGTGCCGTGTAGGGCTGGCCGCTGATCGAGACCGCCGAGTTCATGTCTTCGCCGGGATTGCGATGGGTGTAGAGCACGGCTTCGGCGGCCGGGCAGAGCGCCTTGCAGGTCTTCTCGTCGTCGGGGAAGCGCGCAGGCACGGTCGCGAACGAGACCGGGAAATAGGCGCCGTCGCAGGTGCGCACGCACACGGTGCGGTAGGTGCCGGATTGCGATTGCGGTCCGAGATCGGAGGGCGGCAGGCCTTGCGGATTGCCGGCGTTGTTACCGCCGAACAGATTGCTGAGGAAGTTGCCGCCGCCTTGCTGCTGCGCCGCCGCCGCGTATTGCGGGCCGCAATTGTTCTGCGCCAGCGCTGCCAGCACCGAGCGGCGCTGGTTGTCGCGCTCCGGGCTGAAGCCGCCTTGGCCGCCGCCGCGCAGGCGCTCGAGATTGCCGGTGATCTGGTCCAGATTGGCGCGCATCTGCTGGATCTGGGTGTTCACCGGGCCGCATTGCGCCGACTGGCCGTTGAACAGTGAGAAGAAGCCGGAGGAATCGCAGCCCATGCGCTTGGCCTGCATGGTGACGCGGTCGAGCTCGGCCTGCTGGCGGCTCTGGGACTCCTGGTAGCGGCGGATCTGCTCCTCACGCGCGGCATCACCGCCGCCGCCGCGGTCCAGTGCCGCGAGCTGACCCTCCAGTCGCACGCACATCGGATTGGGGCCGAGACCGTTCTGGCCCGCTTGAGGCGGCGGTCCCGGGGGACCCGCCTGCGCAAAAGCGCCGGTGGCGAGCACGACCGTGCTCAGAAGCACGGTACAGGCAAGGAGGAAGCGGGTACGGGACAGGAGCAAAAATTCAGGCATATCCGCCATTCTAGCGAGGTCACGGCCCGGCATGACTCTGAAGGGCCGAAGCGCGCCCTCCCATAGCCGCTTCCTGCGGCATCGTCACGTCGTTTCGGGGCCGAAGCACCGGGCCTAAGCTACGCCAGCTCCGAGCGAATTCAGCGCTGGCAGGTGATTGCGACATATTCGTCGCAATGGCCATGGGAGCAATTTGTGCCGGATTTGGGGACGGAGCCGGTAATTTCGTCGGGATCGACCCGCCGATAGGCCGAAGCCTGGGCAAAATCTCGTGACTGGCAGTAGCTGCGGGCGGCGGAGGCGCCGCATTTGTCGCCTTTGGCCAGGCACTGGTCATAGCCGTTGGCCTGGTTGGCGATGATGAAGACGCGGCTCTCGGCAAGGGCGCTGGAGGCCGCAAAGACGAAGGCGCTGGAAATGAGCGCGGGCAAAAATCGCATGAAAAAGCACCGGGGGCAAAAAGGGGAACCGCCGGTTCCAAAATGGGCTCAAATGGTTAGGGGATTATGAACCATCGTGGCGGGCAGCGCGCCTTGCGGAGATAAAACGGCGGTTTCGCGCCTCTCTTGACGCCGGGGCGCCTGATAGCCCATATGTTCCGCATGAACGGTCTCCTCGCCATTTGCGCCATTTGCCGCGAGATTACGAGCTAGCGATTCGCTGGCTGGAGCCGTCTTTTCTCAAAACATTGAGAGCCTCGGACGCCCGGCCGCAAGGGATGGGTTGTCATGGAATTGCGTCTTCACGATACGCTGACCCGGGAAAAGCGCCCCTTCGTGCCGCTCGATCCCAACAATGTCCGCATGTATGTCTGCGGACCGACCGTCTATGACTTCGCCCATATCGGCAATGCGCGGCCGGTGATCGTGTTCGACGTGCTGTTTAGGCTGCTGCGCCATCTCTATGGCGAGGCGCATGTCAAATATGTCCGCAACATCACCGACGTCGACGACAAGATCAACGACCGCGCCGCGCGCGATTTCCCGGGCCTGCCGCTCAACGAAGCCATTCGCAAGGTGACCGAGCAGACCGGCAAGCAGTTTCATGCCGACGTCGATGCACTCGGCGCGCTGCGGCCGAGCGTCGAGCCGCGGGCGACCGAGCACATCACCGAGATGCGCGAGATCATCGAGCGGCTGGTCAAGGGCGGCTTTGCCTATGTCGCCGAGGACCACGTGCTGTTCTCGCCGCAGGCGATGAACGCGGCCAATGACGGGCTGCCGCGCTACGGCGCGCTGTCCAATCGCTCGCTCGACGAGATGGTTGCCGGTGCCCGCGTCGACGTCGCACCCTACAAGAAGGGCAATACCGACTTCGTGCTGTGGAAGCCGTCGAAGCCCGGCGAGCCGTCATGGCCGTCGCCTTCAGGCATCAAGGCCGAGGGGCGGCCGGGCTGGCACATCGAGTGCTCGGCCATGGCCTGGAAGCATCTTGGCGAGCATTTCGACATCCATGGCGGCGGCATCGATCTCGTGTTTCCGCATCACGAGAACGAGGTCGCACAGACCTGCTGCGCCTTCCATCAGGAGCGCATGGCGAACTATTGGATGCACAACGGCTTCCTGCAGGTCGAGAGCGAGAAGATGTCGAAGAGCCTCGGCAACTTCATCACGATCCATGAGCTGCTCAAGGATTGGCCGGGCGAGGTGCTGCGTCTGAACATGCTCAAGACGCATTACCGTTCGCCCATTGACTGGACCATGAAGTCGCTGGAGGAGAGCGCCAGGACGCTCGACGACTGGTATCGTGTCGCGGCGGACGTCGAACCCGGCAAGCCGGCCGCGTCCGTCGTCGAGCCGCTGCTCGACGATCTCAACACGTCGCTGGCGATCGCGGCGCTGCACAGCCTGCGCGGCAGCGATGTGCCCGCCCTGGCGGGGTCGTTGCGGCTGCTCGGCTTCCTGTCCGAGAGCGCTGCGCAGTGGGAAGGTCGCAAGCAACAGGCGAGCGGCGTCGATGCCGGGGAGGTCGAGCGCCTGATCGCGGAGCGGACGGCCGCGCGCGCTCGCAAGGACTTCAAAGAGTCCGACCGCATCCGTGATCTGCTCGCCGCGATGGGTGTCGCGATCAAGGATTCCAAGCAAGGAACGACGTGGGAGGTCGCGCGATGAAGCGGCCCGACACGCCTTTCCCGCGGCACTGGCTCTATTACATCGCGCTGAAGATCGCGCTGCTCGTGGGCGCCGTCGCGATCGTGCTCAAGCTGTATGGGATGTGGTGAGGACGATGGGACAGACTTTGCCAAAGCCCGGATTGCGGCCGTTCCTGCCGGATGACGTTCCCGTGCTCGCCGCGATCTTCACCGCGAGCATCCAAGAGCTGACCGGTGACGATTACAGCGAGGCGCAGCAGCAGGCCTGGATGGAGGCGGCGGAAACCGAAGAGTTCGGCAAGCGGCTTGCGGCTGACCTGACGCTGATCGCGACGCTGGAGGGCTCGCCGGTTGGTTTTGCCTCGCTGCGCGGTGCCGACCACATCCGCATGCTCTATGTGCATCCGGCCGTCAGCGGGCAGGGCATCGCCGCCATGCTGGTCGATGCGCTGGAGAAGCTTGCCGGCGGCCGCGGCGCGCAAAGCCTCACCGTCGATGCCAGCGACACCGCGCAGGGCTTCTTCGCCAAGCGCGGCTACGTCGCCCAGCAGCGCAACAGCGTCACCGTCAACGACGAATGGCTCGCCAACACCACGATGAAGAAGATGCTCGGAGCCGCGGCATGAGCAAGGAGCGGCTTTATCTGTTCGACACCACGCTGCGCGATGGCGCGCAGACCAATGGCGTCGATTTCACGCTTCAAGACAAGCAGGTCATCGCCGCGATGCTCGACGACCTCGGCATCGACTATGTGGAAGGCGGCTATCCCGGCGCCAATCCGACCGACACCGAATTTTTCGGCACAAAGCCGGAGTTCAGGCACGCGCGCTTCACCGCCTTCGGCATGACGCGCCGGGCAGGGCGCTCGGTCTCGAACGACCCAGGCGTTGCCGGGCTGTTGGAAGCGAAGGCGGATGCGATCTGCTTCGTGGCGAAAGCGTCGGCCTATCAGGTGCGTGTGGCGCTGGAAACGACGAAGGAAGAAAACCTTGCGTCCATCCGCGACAGCGTCGCGGCCGCGAAGGCCGCCGGTCGCGAGGTCATGCTCGACTGCGAGCATTTCTTCGATGGCTACAAGGAAGATTCGGGCTTCGCGCTCGCCTGCGCCAAGGCTGCCTATGATGCCGGCGCGCGCTGGGTGGTGCTGTGCGACACCAATGGCGGCACCATGCCTGACGAGGTTGAGGCCATCGTCACCGAGGTGACAAAGCACATCCCCGGTGATCACGTCGGCATCCACGCCCATAACGACACCGAGCAGGCGGTGGCCAATTCGCTCGCCGCCGTGGGGGCCGGCGCGCGGCAGATCCAGGGCACGTTGAACGGCCTTGGGGAGCGCTGCGGCAACGCCAATCTCTGTTCGCTGATCCCGACGCTAAAGTTGAAGCAGGGGTTCGCCGATGCCTTCGAGATTGGCGTCACGACGGAGAAGCTGGCGACCCTTGTCAAGGTCTCGCGTACGCTCGACGACATGCTCAACCGCGTGCCGAACCGGCACGCGGCTTATGTCGGCGAGAGCGCTTTCGTCACCAAGACCGGCATCCATGCGTCCGCGGTGCTCAAGGATCCGCAGACCTATGAGCATGTGCTGCCTGAGCTGGTCGGCAATCACCGCAAGGTGCTGGTGTCCGATCAGGCCGGCCGGTCCAACGTCATTGCCGAGCTCGACCGTGCCGGCATTCCTTACGAGAAGAGCGATCCGAAGCTGACGCGCCTCGTCGAGGTGCTGAAGGAGCGCGAGGCGCAAGGCTACGCCTACGAATCCGCCAATGCCTCGTTCGAGCTGCTGGCGCGCCGCACGCTCGGCAAGGTGCCGCATTATTTCGAGGTCGAGCAGTTCGACGTCAATGTCGAGCAGCGCTACAACGCGCTCGGCGAGCGCGTCACCGTGGCGCTCGCGGTGGTGAAGGTCGACGTTGCCGGCGAGCACCTGATCTCGGCCGCCGAAGGCAACGGCCCCGTCAACGCGCTCGACGTCGCCATGCGCAAGGACCTCGGCAAGTACCAGAAATACATCGAGGGCTTGAAGCTGATCGACTACCGGGTGCGTATCCTCAACGGCGGCACCGGCGCGGTCACGCGCGTCCTGATCGAGAGCGAGGACGAGAACGGCGACAGCTGGACCACGGTCGGCGTGTCCCCGAACATCATCGACGCCTCGTTCCAGGCGCTGATGGATTCGGTGATCTACAAGCTCGTGAAGTCGGGCGCGCCGGCGTAGGACTTGCTCCGCCCCGGAATGACAGCGGAGGGGAGAGTAACCAATGATCGACCACATTTCCGTCGGCGTCAGCGATCTCGACCGCGCCGCAAGATTCTACGAGGCGACGCTCGCAGCGCTCGGCCTCACGCGCCTCGTCACGCGGCCGCGGACGGTGGGCTTCGGCAAGGCCTATCCCGAGTTCTGGGTCAACTTACGCGAGACCATGCCGCGCGTACCGGCGGAAAGCGGCGTGCACATCTGCCTGCGGGCGAAGACGACGGGCGAGGTCGATGCGTTTCATGCCGCAGCTCTCGCGGCGGGCGGGGCCTCCGACGGCGCGCCCGGCATCCGCCCGCACGATCGCGTGCGCTATTACGCAGCCTTCGTCACCGATCCCGACGGCAACCGGATCGAGGCGGTGACGTTTCCGAGCGCGTAGCGAAGCTCACCGTCGCGCGCGCTTTGCCTGCTTCACCAAATGCCGGCGCAGGAAATCAATCGTTCGACGCACCTTGACTGGCAGGAATGCCCGGTTTGGGTAGAGCACGTAGGCCGCAGTATCGAACGTCGTCGCCGTCACCTGCCAATCGGGAAACAGATCGACGAGCCGCTTGCCGACGAGATCCTCGTCGATCAGCCAGTCCGGCAGGAGCGCCGGACCGAGCCCCGCCCGTGCGCAATCGCGCAGCGCGAGCGCGTTCGAAAGCAGAAGGTCTCCCTGGACGGCGACCTCGGTGATTTCGCCGCGTCGGTCGCGGAACATCCAGCGGGATCGGAAATCGGGAAACGTGAACAGAAGGCAGGACATCGCGGACAGATCGGCGGGCCGTCTTGGCCGGGGCTTCCCACGCAGAAAAGCCGAGCTTGCACAGACCCGGTAACGGGTATCGAACAGCTTGGCGCCGACGAGGTCGCCGCTGAATCCGGGACCGAGACGGATCGCGAGGTCGATTCCCTCGCTGACCAGATCGAGATTGCTGTCCGTCAGGATGAGTTCGAGCTGGAGCTGGGGAAATTCCGCCCTGAATTCGGGCAGCAGCGGCACCAGGCAGCGATTGCCGAATGCGACTGAAGCGGTCGCGCGAAGCCGGCCGCGGGGAATGGTGCCAAGGGCGGTCGCCTCCTCGGCGGCGGCATCGAGCTCCTGTAGAACGAGCTCGGCCCTGCCCACGTAGCGTTCGCCAGCCTCCGTCAGCGACATGCTGCGTGTGGTGCGCTGGAAGATGCGAAAGCCAAGCTCCGCTTCGACCTGGGCGATCATCCGTGAGACCGAGGAGGGGTCGACGTCGCGTTGCCGCGCGGCGCCGGCAAAGCTCGCCTGGCGAGCGACCTCGATCACCAATCGAATTGAATCGATGTCCATTCGTGCAAATTAAGCATGAGCGTGGTGCGACGCCAGCCGTTTTTGCCGGGCGGCACCGCGAATAGCGTCCGGGTGTCAATTCGACATTCCGGAGAGCCCAATGCCTGTCTTGCTTCGTATCGATTCCAGCGCCCGCCTTCAGGGCTCCGTTTCCCGCGACCTCGGCGACGGATTCGAGGCGGCGTGGCGTGCGCGCGGGTCGGACTTTCGCGTGACGCGGCGCGATCTCGCCGCCGATCCGGTCCCGCAGATCACGCAGACCACGATCGCCGGCTTCTACACCGCCGCACAGGAGATGACCGCCGAGCTGCGCGCCGCGACGGCGCTATCGGACAGGTTGATCGCCGAACTCAAATCGGCCGATGAGATCCTGATCACCGCGCCGATGTACAATTTCACGATTCCGGCAGCGCTGAAGGCCTGGATCGACCAGATCGTCCGCATCAACCTGACGTTCTCCTATGACGGCACGAACTTCAAGGGACTGCTGACCGCGCGCCGTGCGACCGTGGCCAGCGCTTACGGCGCCGGCGGCTATCTCGCGGGCGGGCCGCTGGGCGGCGCGGACTTCTGCTTCAACTATCTGAAGTTCGTGCTGGGCTTCCTGGGCGTCGCCGAGATCCAGCAGATCGGCGTCGAGGCCACGACGGGCGATCCTGCCGACCTTGCCCGGCAGGTCGAGCACGCGAAAGCCGGTATTGCCGCCAAGGCGGCATGACACGCCGAAGCCCGGACCGCGCGTGATGGACCGCGACGTCGGCGTGAGCCACGTCGCGGGCATCATCCAGGCCGGTCCGGATCGATAGGGGCGCAGCTCTAGAGCTTGCGCGCCACTTCCGGCGCGAGATCGCGCTGGCTGTCGGGAATCTGCGCGGCCGCGGCGCGCAGCCGTGGGACGATTTCCTCGACCTTGTCCGCCTTCAGGATATCGACCGAAAGACCGGCGCGGATGAACTCGGTTTGGCGCATGTGGGACACCAGGGAGAACAGCGGCTCCCAGAAATTGTCGATATTGGCGAGCAGCACCGGCTTGGCATGACGGCCGAGCTGCTGCCAGGTCAGCTGCTCGACCAGCTCCTCCAGCGTGCCGAGCCCACCGGGCAGGGCAACGAAGGCATCAGAGCGCTCGAACATCAGCCGCTTGCGTTCGTGCATGTCTGGTGTGACGACCATCTCCTGCACGCGAGTCAGCGCGTTCTCGCGCATCCGCAGGAAGTCAGGGATGATGCCGGTGACCATGCCGCCGTGATCGAGCACTGAGGTCGCGACCGCCCCCATCAGTCCGAGCGAGCCGCCGCCATAAACGAGGCGGATCTTGTTGTCCGCCAACGATTTGCCGAGCGCCTTCGCCGCCTCGATGAAGTTGGGATTGGTTCCAGGGCCGGAGCCGCAATAGACACAGACGGTTTTGATCGTGCTCATTGATGCCATGATGCATTGCAGCGAAGAGACGTCAAGCCCTTCAGGTGATTCGGATCGCCCGGAAATCTACCGGTAAATGGCGACAAACAATCGAAGATTCGCCATCTGGCGGGGTGCGCTGACACGGGGAAGGCTCTATATGACAGGCGAAAATCGTAAATCGTGGTGACGCCCGCATCCGGCGGGCTTTCAGGCTTCTTGATGGACCAACCTCAATCGTTCGACGGCGCCGACGTTCCCAATCCTGTCGGCGGCCCGCCTGAGCGGGCCACGCTGATGGGCACGTTGGCCCATCTGTGGCCCTATATCTGGCCGGGCGACCGCTTCGACCTGAAAATGCGCGTGGTGTGGTCGCTGGTGCTGCTGCTCGCCGCCAAGCTGATCACGCTCTCGGTGCCGTTCAGCTTCAAATGGGCGACGGACGCGCTGACCGGGGCCAATTCGGCGCCGGTGCAGGCCGACAATTGGCAGCTCTGGGTGCTCGCCTCGCCGTTGTTGCTGACGGCGAGCTACGGGGTGATGCGCATCCTGATGGCGCTGCTGACGCAATGGCGCGACGGCATCTTCGCCCGCGTCGCCATGCACGCGGTGCGCAAGCTCGCCACCATCACTTTTGTTCACATGCACGAGCTGTCGTTGCGCTTTCATCTCGAACGCAAGACCGGCGGCCTGACGCGCGTGCTCGAGCGCGGCCGCGAGGGCATCGAGGTCATCGTCCGCATGGTGATCCTGCAGCTGATCCCGACCATCGTCGAGGTCTCGCTGCTGATGGCCGTGCTGCTCTGGCAGTTCGACTGGCGCTACGTGGCCGCAACGCTGATCACGGTCACGCTCTACATGTACTACACCTACATTGCGACCGAGTGGCGGATCGGCATCCGCCGCAAGATGAATGATTCCGACACCGAGGCGAACACCAAGGCGATCGACTCGCTGCTCAACTACGAGACCGTGAAATATTTCGGCGCCGAGGCCCGCGAGGCGCAACGCTACGACAAATCGGTCGCGCGCTACGAGGAAGCGAGCATCCAGACGTACACCTCGCTCGCGGTGCTCAACACGGGACAAGCCGTGATCTTCACGCTGGGCCTGACCGCGACCATGCTGATGTGCGCGATCGGCGTGCGCAACGGCACCAACACGGTCGGCGATTTCGTGCTGGTCAACGCCATGATGATCCAGCTCTACCAACCGCTGAACTTCATGGGCATGGTCTATCGCGAGATCAAGCAGGCGATCATCGACATCGAGAAGATGTTCGGCGTGCTCGGCCGCGAGGCCGAGATCAAGGACGCGCCCGATGCCAGGCCGCTGGTCATCTCCGCCGGCACCGTGCGCTTCGAGGACGTGCGCTTTGCCTATGAGCCGACGCGTCCGATCCTGAAGGGTCTCAGCTTCGAGGTGCCGGCCGGCAAGACGGTCGCCATCGTCGGCCCGTCGGGTGCAGGCAAGTCGACCATCTCGCGCCTGCTGTTCCGCCTCTATGACGTCTCCGGCGGCAAGATCCTGATCGACGGGCAGGACATCCGCAGCGTGACGCAGGATTCGCTACGCGCCTCGATCGGCATGGTGCCGCAGGACACCGTGCTGTTCAACGACACCATCCGCTACAACATCCGCTACGGCCGTTGGGACGCCAGCGATGCCGAAGTCGAGGAGGCCGCGAGCCTCGCGCAGATCGATCATTTCATCCGCATGTCGCCCAAGGGCTACGAGACCCAGGTGGGCGAGCGCGGGCTCAAGCTGTCCGGTGGCGAGAAGCAGCGGGTCGCGATCGCGCGCACCGTCTTGAAGGCACCGCCGATCCTGGTGCTCGACGAGGCGACCTCGGCGCTCGACACCCATACCGAGCACGAGATCCAGGGCGCGCTCGAGCGCGTGGCGAAGAACCGCACCTCGCTGGTGATCGCGCACCGGCTCTCGACCATCGTCGGGGCCGACGAGATCATCGTGTTGGATCAGGGCCGCATCGCCGAGCGGGGCACCCACGCCAAGCTGCTCGCGCATGGCGGCCTCTATGCCAGCATGTGGAACAGGCAGCGCGAGGCCGAGGAGGCACGCGAGAAACTGGCCAAGATGGCGGATACCGGCGAGGCGCCCAACCGGGAGCCGCCGCCGGTCAACGATGCCCTGACGGCCCCCGCGGCGGCGGAGTGAGCTTGTCTCCGGTCCCAACTCTGGCCTAAACAGGCCCGCGCGACGATCCGCGCCATTAACCCCGAGCGGCAGATAACGATGTCCATTCTCGATTCGATCCAGCGTCAGATCCCGCCGATCCACAAGGAGGGCTATCCCTTCATCGGCGGCTTTGCGCTGGCAAGCCTGATCCTGTTCTGGCTGTGGTCGCCGCTGGGCTGGATCGGCACGATCCTGACCGTGTGGTGCGCGCTGTTCTTCCGCGATCCCGTGCGCGTGACGCCGGTGCGCGAGGGGCTGGTGGTGTCGCCGGCCGACGGCCGCGTCTCGATGATCACCATGGCGCTGCCGCCGGCCGAGCTCGGCCTCGGCGACCGGCCGCTGCCGCGCATCTCGGTGTTCATGAGCGTGTTCAATTGCCACGTGAACCGCGCGCCCGTCGCAGGCAGGGTGGACCGCATCGCCTACCGGCCCGGCCTCTTCATCAATGCCGAGCTCGACAAGGCCAGCGAGGACAACGAGCGCAACTCGCTGGTCATCTCGACGCCGAATGCGCGGATCGGCGTGGTGCAGATCGCAGGTCTCGTCGCCAAGCGCATCGTCTGCTTCGTCAGGGAAGGCCAGGCGATCGGCGCCGGCGAGCGCTTCGGTCTGATCCGCTTCGGCTCGCGGCTCGACGTTTATCTGCCCGTGGGGACCAGGGCGCTGGTCTCGGAAGGACAGACCGCCATCGCGGGCGAGACGATCTTGGCCGATCTCGCGGGCGAGGACCCCAACCGCGCCTTCCGCGCCAATTAACCAATAGTCGGTCCACGAGGGCCTTCCGCCGCAATGGCGGAGGGGGACGCGGCTTGCTATATCTCGCCTCAAGGTGAGGACGAGCCATGACGCCCTATGACTTCAAATATCCCGATACGCGCCGGCGGCGGTTCCGTCCGATTCCGGTGCGGATGCTGGTGCCCAACGTCATCACGCTGCTGGCGATCTGCGCCGGCCTGACCTCGATCCGCCTGTCGATCGAAGGGCGGATGTCGCTCGCCGTCTACGCCATCGTGTTCGCCGCCGCGCTCGACGGTATCGACGGGCGCATCGCGCGCATGATCAAGGGGCAGTCCAAGTTCGGCGCAGAGCTCGACAGCCTCGCCGATTTCGTCAATTTCGGCGTCGCGCCCGGCCTGATGCTGTATTTCTGGCAGCTGCACGAGCTCGGCAATGCCGGCTGGATCGCCGCCATGGTGTTCGCGATTTCCGGCGGCCTGCGTCTCGCGCGCTTCAACGCCACGATGGACGATCCGAACAAGCCGGCTTTCGCCGCCAATTTCTTCACCGGCGTGCCGGCGCCCGCTGGTGCGATCACCGTGCTGCTGCCGATCTATGTCGCGTTCCTCGATCTCGGCCGCTGGCCGGCCGGGTTGACCGCCGCCTACACGCTGCTGATCGCGTTCCTGATGGTGTCGCGCCTGCCGGTGTTCTCCGGCAAGACCAAGCGCATGCGCGTGCCGCCGGAGCTGGTGCTGCCGGCGTTCGTCGCGGTGATCGTTTTCATCGCGCTATTGATCGCCTATCCCTGGCACGTGCTGTCGATCGGCACGGTGCTGTATCTTCTCGCCTTGCCGCTCGGCTACAAATCCTATCGCGACCAGGCGCGTGCGTTGGAAACGGCCGGGCCGGCGGACGGCGAGGTCTCGTCGCCGCCCTCGGCGCCGACGCTGGCGAATTTGTCGGAGCCGCCCCACGAGGACGACGACCGGCCCGGACGGCTGCACTGAGCGGTTCTCGGGGATATCTGCCATGAAGGCGTGCTGAGTTGGGTTGAGGCCCGATCTCGGCTATATCGCCCTGTGCCGGCGGCACCGCGCCAACAGCGGCCGCCAATCTGGGAGAGAACGCCGTGACTGATAAAGCGACCGGGCCGCTGCCCGCTTCCGTGCTCGAAGCGCTGGGCCGCTACGACACGCCGACGATCTGCAATGCCATGGAGATCGTGGCGCCCGAGCGCCGGCTGATCGGCTACACCACCAAGCAACTGGTCTGCCCGTTCCCCGATCTGCCGCCGATCGTCGGCTATGCCCGCACGGTCGCGATCCGCTCCGTGCTGAAGTCATCGCTCCCGCCCGAAGAGCAGTCCAAGCGCCGCATCGAATATTACGAATATGTCGGCACCGGCCATGGCCCGCGCATCTCGGTGATCCAGGACATCGACGGCCCCGATGTCGGCTATGGTGCGTTCTGGGGCGAGGTGCAGAGCAACGTGCACAAGGCGCTCGGCTGCCTCGGCGTCATCACCGACGGCTCGATCCGCGACATTCCGCAATGGGCGCCGGGCTTCCAGGCCCTGGCCGGCTCGATCGGCCCGTCCCATGCCTGGGTGCATGCGGAAAGCTTTGGCGGCGAGGTGCGCGTTGCCGGCATGACCGTGAGGTCGGACGACCTGATCCATGCCGACCAGCACGGCGCCATCGTGATCCCGCTCGACATCGCTGCCAAGCTGCCCGAGGCCGCCGAGCTCTGCGGCCGCCGCGAGACGCCGATCCTGGAGATCGCCCGCAGCCCAGACTTCTCGCTGGAGAAGCTGAAGGCGGCGCTGAAGCGCTCGGCGGAAATTCACTGACGCGACTGAACGGCTTACGGCCGCGACGCCGGCCGTAGGCCGCCTTGTTCCGTCAGAAACAGCGCGGCCTGATCCGGCTCGCCAAACACCGCGGCGGCGCATCCGATCAGGGTGAAGCCGCCGGCGAGGTCCCACAGCGTGAGACCCTCCGCATTGTCGGGGAGATGAATGAGGCGCGCTGCGATCACCGCGAAGGCGGCCTCGGCAAACAGCGCAAGGCTGAAGGCGGGCAGCACGAGCTCCGGCTCGAGCAGGTGGAGCGCCAACACCGCAGGCAGCGCGGTGAGAAGACTGAACAGCGTCAACATGGCGATTGCTCCCGCGATCGGTATGCGGTGCTGCTACATGACACCAAAGGCTCCATGGCCTCGATGTGGCGCAGGGCCGCAGCGGCGGGGCGTCCGGTTGCCGCCGGTATGGTTAGCGAAGTGTTGAAATTCCTATCGCGGGACGGCAATCGACACGCCTCCAGCGGCGCCTACTGCGCTGTCCAGACTTAACCTTTACGCGGCTTTAAGGGCAGCGCTCTAGGGTTTCCGATGCGGTTCGGGGTTGGGCCGCGCCAGCGGCCAGGACGGCCGTTGTTGCGTACGCGTTGGAGTATCCCATGGATATCATGACGAGCGTCGGGCTCACGGCGGGCATCATCGTCATCACCGCGATGATCTTCATGGGCGGCGACCTGCACATGTTCATCTCCGAACATGCGATGATCATCATCTTCGGCGGCTCGATCTCCGCTACCATGATCCGCTTTCCGCTCTCGGCACTCCTGCACGGCCTTCCGCTCGGCGCCAAGTTCGCCTTCACCATGAGCCGCCTGTCCGCGCACGACCTCGTCGACGAACTCGCCCGCATCGCCGAGATCGCCCGCAAGCAGGGCCCGGTGGGTCTCGAAAAGGTCGAGACCGACGAGCCGTTCCTCGCCAAGGGCATCCGCTACGTCGCCGACGGCTACGACCTCGACTTCATCCGCGACAATCTCGAGCGCGACCGCGACAACTTCCTCATGCACCTCGACGAAGGCAGCAAGATCTACCGCGCCATCGGCGACTGCGCCCCGGCGTTCGGCATGATCGGCACCCTGATCGGCATGGTGCAGATGTTCGCCAACATGACCGACCCTTCCAAGCTCGGCCCGTTCATGGCGACCGCGCTGCTCGCCACGCTTTACGGTGCGCTGGTCGCGAACCTGTTCTGTCTGCCGATCGCCGACAAGCTGCACGGCAAGCTGCTCGACGAGGAGACCAATCGCACGCTGATCATCGACGGCATCCTGATGATCCGCGACTCCAAGAGCCCGACGCTCGTGCGCGAAATGCTGCTGGCCTATCTGCCGGAGAAGCATCGTCACGCCGAGGGCGAGCCGGTGCCGGCGTAAGCCCGGCCGCCGGGATTTTCAGCCATGGCCAAGAAGAAACGCGGCGATGCGCATGGAGGCGGTCACGGCTGGTTCGTGACCTTCGCCGACCTCATGGGCCTGATGATGAGCTTCTTCGTGATGCTCGTCGCGTTCTCGACGCAGGACGCCAACAAGCTGAAGATCGTCGCCGGCTCGATGCGCGACGCCTTCGGCGTGCAGAGCGAAGCGCGCTATGCCGGCATTGTCGAATCCGACGGTCTGCCGACCCGCCCGCGGCTGAAGAACGTCGACCACATCCAGCCCGAGGATGCCTCCAATACGCCGACGCCGGACCAGGAAGACCGCGACAAGACGTCCGGCGCGAAGATCAAGGTCGACCGCAATTTCGCGCTTGCCGCGGCCTCGTTGCGCCAGGCGCTGCAGGACATGCCGGAGCTGACCGAGATGTCCAAGCACATCATGTTCGAGGAGACCAAGCAGGGGCTCAACCTGGAGATCGTCGACCAGGACGGCCGCTCGATGTTCGCCGACGGCTCCAAGGTGCCCTATGACCGCACCCGCCGCCTGGTCGAGAAGCTCGCGATCCCGCTCAAGGCCACGCCGCTCCGCGTCTCCATCGCCGGTCATACCGCGGCCGGCTTCGTGCCGACCCGCAGCGAATACGGTGCCTTCGACCTGTCGGCGGACCGCGCCAATGCCGTGCGCCAGATCCTCGAGCGCGAGGGCCTGCCGCCCTCGCACATCTTCGCCGTCTCCGGCAAGGCGGACACCCAGCCGCTGTTTCCGGACGATCCTTCGCTCGCGGCCAACCGGCGGGTGACCATCACCCTGATGCGCGAGGATCCGCCGCTGCCGCCGAATCTGAAGCCGTGAGCACGATCCGGAGACGGTGAGCACCGGTCTTCCAACAGGCTCCCTTGCGCTACCATCTTACCTGAGGCATGTCGTCGCGCTGACGATAAGCGTGGCTGTGGTGTCACAGCTTCCGGCTCGGCGCCTGCTATGGTGGTGCGCCGATTGACACGCGCGCCGGAAGCGTCAAAAGGCGCCGGATCAATTCCAGGGAAGAAGCGTTTTCCACCTTCATGACGGCGAGCATCACACAGGCCGAGACCCAGGAAGGGCCGGTCACATCAGGTTTTTGGGCCCTTACGCTCGGGAGCATCGGCGTCGTCTTCGGCGATATCGGCACCTCGCCGCTCTACGCATTCCACGAGGCGGTCAAGGGCGCGGCCCATGGCGAGCCGGTCTCGCGGGTCATCGTGCTCGGCGTGCTCTCGCTGATCCTGTGGGCGCTTTTGATCGTCGTCACGGCCAAATACGTCCTGCTGCTGCTCCGCGCAGACAATAACGGGGAGGGCGGCACGCTCTCGCTGATGGCGCTCGGCCAGCGGGCGCTCGGGCGGCGAAGCTGGGTTCTGCTCGCCCTCGGCGTGGTCGGCGCTTCGATGTTCATCGGCGATTCCATGATCACGCCGGCGATCTCGGTGCTATCGGCAGTGGAAGGCCTCAAGCTCGCAACTCCTGCGTTCGAGCACTATGTCGTGCCGCTCACGGTCCTCATTCTGGCGTTGCTGTTCGCGGTCCAGAGCAAGGGGACCGCGCTAGTCGCCTCGGCCTTCGGACCGGTGATGGTGATCTGGTTCACCGTCATCGCCGTGATGGGGGCTGTCCACATCGTCGATGATCCCTCCGTGCTGGCGGCGATCAATCCCTATTACGCGGTGCAGTTCGTGCTGTCGCACGGCACGATCGGGCTCGTGACGCTCGGTGCCGTGTTCCTGGCGGTCACCGGAGGTGAGGCGCTTTACGCCGATCTCGGCCATTTCGGCCGCAAGCCGATCCAGCTCGCCTGGATGTTCTTCGTGTTGCCCGCGCTCTTGATCAACTATTTCGGGCAAGGTGCGCTGGTGCTGTCCGACCCCAGCGCGATCGAGCACTCGTTCTATCGCATGGTGCCCGAGAGTCTGGTGCTGCCGCTCGTCGGGCTTGCGACCGCGGCGACCGTCATCGCGAGCCAGGCCGTGATCACCGGGGCCTATTCGCTGGTCTATCAGGCGGTGCAGCTTGGTCTCCTGCCGCGCTTCGAGGTCCGCTATACCTCCGAGACCCATGCCGGCCAGATCTATCTGCCGCGCGTGAACCGGCTGCTCCTGATCGGCGTGATGCTGCTGGTGCTGCTGTTTCACACCCCGAGCAACCTGGCCTCGGCCTACGGCATCGCGGTCTCCACCACCATGGTTGCCGACGGCATCATGGGCTTCGTCGTGATCTGGAAACTGTGGAACTGGCGCGCCGCCACCGCGGCGGCCGTGATCGTGCCCTTCGTCGTGGTCGACATCAGCTTTTTTAGCGCCAATCTCCTGAAGCTGCTGGAGGGCGCCTGGGTGCCGCTGCTGTTCGGCGTCGCCATGGCGGGAACGATCTGGACCTGGCGGAAGGGATCCGGGATTCTGATCCAGAAGACGCGCCGGATCGAGGTGCCGCTCGACGACCTGATCCGGAGCCTCGAGAAGCGGCCGCCGCACATCGTCAAGGGGACCGCGGTGTTCCTGACCAGCGATCCCTCGTTCGTCCCCACCGCGCTGCTGCACAATCTCAAGCACAACAAGGTGCTGCACGAGCACAACGTGATCCTGACCATCGAGACCGCCCACACGCCGCGGGTCGATTTGGCGGAGCGCTTCCGCATGGAGAAGGTCAGCGACAAGTTCTCCAAGGTCCGCCTGCGCTTCGGCTTCATGGAGCAGCCGAACGTGCCCAAGGCGCTCGCGATCGCGCGCAAGCAGGGCTGGCAGTTCGACATCATGTCCACGTCATTCTTCGTGTCACGACGGTCGCTGAAGGCCTCGGCGCAGTCGGGCATGCCGCTGTGGCAGGATCATTTGTTCATTGCCCTCAGCCGGTCGGCGAACGATGCCACGGACTATTTCCAGATTCCCACCGGGCGCGTGGTTGAAGTCGGAACCCAAGTCACCATCTAGAACGCAACTGCTGCATCTATGCAAATTTGCATGGCTAAGGCCCGGAATCGGGCTAGGCTATGCCGGCAGCGCAGGACTATAAGCCGCGCGCTCTTCCGCCATTGTGCAGTGAAGCATTTTAGAGGCCATTGGGCTCTCCCATGACAAGTGACGTAGCGATTTCCGCCCCGGAAACGGCGGCGGCCAATGGGCATGGCGATGCCCACACGACCGCTGGTTTCGGTGCGCTGACCCTCGGCAGCATCGGGGTCGTCTATGGCGATATCGGCACCAGCCCGCTCTACGCCTTCCGCGAGGCGGTGATGGCTGCCTCGGGCGCCGAGGGGCTGCCGACGCCGGCCGCGGTGCTCGGCGTGCTCTCGCTGATCCTGTGGGCGCTGATCGTCGTGGTGACGCTCAAATACGTCGTGATCCTGCTCCGGGCCGACAACAATGGCGAGGGCGGCACGCTGGCGCTGATGGCGCTGGCCCAGCGTGCGGTCGGCACTGGGGGCGCCACCATCGTCCTGCTCGGCATCATCTCCGGCGCGCTGTTCTACGGCGATGCCGTGATCACGCCGGCGCTCTCGGTGCTATCGGCGATCGAGGGCATGAAGGACGTCACGCTGCGGTTCGAGCCCTATATCGTGCCGCTGACGGTGGTGATCCTGGTCTGCCTGTTTGCCGTGCAGTCGCGCGGCACCGCCCGCGTCGCCGCCTTCTTCGGTCCGATCATGTGCGTCTGGTTCGCAGTCATCGCGGCGGCGGCCATCCATCCGATCATCCAGCAGCCCCAGGTGCTGCTGGCCCTGAACCCGCTCTACGCCGTGTCCTTCATGCTCCACCACGGCATCATCGGCTTCGTGACGCTGGGCGCCGTGTTCCTGGCGGTCACGGGTGCGGAGGCGCTCTATGCCGATCTCGGCCATTTCGGCAAACGGCCGATCCAGATCGCCTGGCTGTCGATCGTGCTGCCCTCGCTGGCGCTGAACTATCTGGGGCAGGGCGCGCTGGTGCTCAGCGATCCCGGCGCGATCGTGAGCCCGTTCTTCCAGCTCTTCCCGCAAGGCTTCTTCCGCGGCTGCATGGTCGTGCTCGCCACCATGGCGACCGTCATTGCCAGCCAGGCCGTGATCACCGGCGCCTATTCTCTAACGCGCCAGGCGATCCAGCTCGGCCTGCTGCCGCGCTTCGAAATTCGCCATACGTCCGAAGCCCATTCCGGCCAGATCTTCATCCCCCGCATCAACCAGCTGCTGCTGGTCGCGGTGGTGCTGCTGGTGCTGTTGTTTCGCTCATCCAGCGCGCTGGCCTCAGCCTACGGCATCTCCGTCACCGGGACCATGGTGGTCACGGCGATGATGGGTTTTGTCGTGATCTGGAAGGGCTGGCAATGGAAGCCGCTTGCGGCCGCGGCACTGATCGCCCCGTTCCTGTGCCTCGACCTGACCTTCCTCACGGCGAACCTGCTCAAGGTGTTCGAGGGCGGCTGGGTGCCGCTGGCGCTCGGCGCGCTCATGATCATCCTGATGTACACGTGGCGGCGCGGCAGCCGGCTGCTGTTCGAGAAGTCGCGCAAGCTCGAGTTCCCGCTCGCCGACCTTGTGGCGATGCTGGAGAAGCGGCCCCCGCAGCGCGTGCCGGGCACCGCCGTGTTCCTGACCTCGGACCCGCTCAGCGCGCCGACCGCGCTGATGCATAGTCTGAAACACTACAAGGTCCTGCACGAGAAGAACGTCATCCTCACCATCGAGACGGCGCAGACCCCGCGGATCGATCCCGCCGAGCGCGTCAGGCTGGAGCAGATCTCGCCGACCTTCTCCAAGGTGACGCTCAAGTTCGGCTTCATGGAATCGCCCAACGTGCCGAAGGCCCTCGCGATCGCGCGCAAGCTCGGCTGGCAGTTCGACATCATGTCGACTTCGTTCTTCCTGTCGCGGCGGGCGCTGAAGCCTGCCGCGCATTCGGGCATGCCGCGCTGGCAGGACCGGCTGTTCATCTCGCTCAGCCGCTCCGCCAACGACGCCACGGACTATTTCCAGATCCCGAGCGGTCGCGTGGTCGAGGTCGGTACCCAGGTGGCGATCTAATTTAGCTCCGCTGTCATCGCCCGGCTTGACCGGGCGATCCAGTACGCCGAGACGGGTGTGGTTGAGCCGCGAAGCCGCGGCGTACTGGATTCCCCGCCTTCGCGGGGAATGACACCGAGCGCGGAGTGAGAGAGCTGGGATACTCAGACATTCCGAAAGCCGCACTTCAAGTCGCTGCGATTTAGCTTTAACTTGCGCCGCGCGGCTCAAGCCTTTGTAGCGCTTGATTTTCGTCTCCCGAGAGGCGAGGTTGCCGCCGGCCGGGGACGCCCCGGCATGCGGCCCCGCGACGTTGGAGGATGATGTGGCAAACCAGGTACAGGATCTGACCCCGGACGAGGTCTCCAAAGGTGTCGCGGAAGGGCGCTATCTGCTGGTCGACGTGCGCGAGCCGAACGAGGTCCAAGCCGAGGCCTATCCTTACGGCGTCGTCGTGCCGCTCTCGACCTTCGATCCCAAGGCGATCCCCGATCCCCAAGGCAAAGAGGTCGTGTTCGCCTGCCGCTCGGGCAAGCGCTCGGTGACAGCTTCCCTTGCCGCCCAGGAGGCGGGCCTGCCTTACGACAAGCATTTGGCCGGCGGCATGCTCGGCTGGAAGGCGGCGGGTCTCCCCAGCAAGGTCGGCGGCTGATCGGGCCCAATGTCCAATTCGATGTCAAAGAGCTCCTCGCTGAACAAGGTCTTTGCCGACCTTCCCGTCACCATCTTCGAGGCGATGTCGCAGGCCGCGCGCGACAACAATGCGATTAATCTCGGCCAGGGTTTTCCTGACGATCCCGGCCCCGAGGACATCCGCCGCGCCGCGGCCGACGCCTCGCTGAACGGCTACAACCAGTACCCCTCGATGATGGGCCTGCCGGAACTGCGCCAGGCGATCGCGACCCATTACGGCCATTGGCACGGCCTCAACCTCGATCCGATGAGCGAGGTGATGGTGACATCGGGCGGCACCGAGGCGCTGACCTCGGCCATCCTCGCGGTGGTCCAGCCCGGCGACGAGGTGGTCTGCTTCCAGCCGGTCTATGATTCCTATTTGCCGATCATCCGCCAGGCCGGCGGCATCCCGCGTCTGGTCCGGCTCGAGCCGCCGCATTGGCGGCTGAATGAGGACATGCTGAAAAGCGTCTTCAATTCAAAGACCAAGGCGGTGCTGTTCAACAATCCCTTGAATCCGTCCGCGGTGGTCTATCCGCGCGAAGACCTCGAGCTGCTGGCGCGCTATTGCCAGGAGTTCGACGTCATCGCGATCTGCGACGAGGTCTGGGAGCACGTCACCTTCGACGAGCACAAGCACATCCCGCTGATCACCCTCCCGGGCATGCGCGAGCGCACCATCAAGGTCGGCTCGGCGGGCAAGATCTTCTCGCTGACGGGGTGGAAGATCGGCTTCGTCTGTGCCGCGCCGCCGCTGCTGCGCGTCGCCGCCAAGGTGCACCAGTTCCTGACCTTCACCACCGCGCCGAACCTGCAGGCCGCCGTCGCCTATGGCCTCGGCAAGTCCGACGACTACTTCCTGACCATGCGCAAGGATCTGACGCGGAGCAGGGACCGCCTGACCAAGGGGCTGGAGAGCCTCGGCTTCCCCGTGCTGAAGTCGCAAGGCACCTACTTCCTCACCGTCGACCTGTCGCCGCTCGGGCTCAACGAGAGCGACACCGAGTTCTGCTGGCGGATCGTGAAAGACTACAAGGTTGCGGCGATCCCGGTCTCGGCGTTCTACGAGCAGGACCCGGTGACTTCAGTGGTGCGCTTCTGCTTCGCCAAGAAGGACCAGACGCTGGACACCGCGCTGGAGCGGCTGTCGGACGCGGTGCGCGGACGAAAGAGGTAAGATAGCGATGACGAATGCCAGCCGCCCGGGGGGTCGCCTTGGTCTCGCGTTCGCCGCCGCGCTGACGTTGCTCTCTGCGCCCGTTCGCGCCGAGGAGCGGGTCGTCAACTTCTACAACTGGTCCAACTACATGGCCCCGGATGTCCTGGAGGCCTTCACCAAGGAGACCGGCATCAAGGTGGTCTACGACACCTTCGATGCCAATGAGACGCTGGAGACGCGCCTGATGGCCGGCAAGTCCGGCTACGACGTCGTGGTGCCCACCGCCTATTTCCTGCAGCGCCAGATCAAGGCCAACATCTTCCAGAAGCTCGACAAGGCCAAGCTGCCGAACCTTGCCAACGCCTGGCCCATGGTGACCAAGAACCTTGCGACCTACGACCCCGGCAACATCTACGCCGCCAACTACATGTGGGGCACCACGGGCATCGGCTACAACGTCGCCAAGGTGAAGCAGATCCTTGGGGCCGATGCCAAGATCGACAGCTGGGACATCGTCTTCAAGCCGGAGAACCTCGCCAAGTTCAAGGATTGCGGCGTCCACATGCTCGACTCCGCCGATGACATCTTCCCGGCGGCGCTGAACTATCTCGGGCTCGATCCGAACTCGACCAAACAGGCGGACCTCGAGAAGGCTGCCGATGTCGTCGCCAAGGTCCGCCCGTCGGTGCGCAAGTTTCACTCGTCCGAATACCTAAGCGCGCTTGCCACCGGCGAGATCTGCTTCGTGGTCGGCTGGTCCGGCGACATCATGCAGGCCCGCGCGCGTGCGGCCGAGGCCAAGAAACACGACAGCAGCGGGATCGAGATCGGCTATGCCATTCCGAAGGAGGGGGCGCAGATGTTCTTCGACAATCTCGCGATCCCCGCGGACGCCAAGAACGTCAGCGAAGCCTATGAGCTGATCAACTATCTCTACCGCCCGGATGTTGCCGCCAAGAACTCGGACTTTTTGTCATATGCCAACGGCAACCTCGCCAGCCAGAAGCTGGTCGATCCGAAGATCCTGAACGACAAGAATATCTATCCGGACGAGGCGACGCTTTCAAAACTGTTCGTCATCACCGCGCGCGAGCCGGCAACCCAGCGCATCATCAACCGGCTCTGGACCAAGGTGAAGACGGGGCGGTAGAGGGCTGCCACGGGCTCCTGCCGTGACGGCAGCTACCGCCACCTTCTGTGCAGCCACAACCACTGCTCGGGATGCTCGCGCACCCAGCCCTCGACCACGTTGGTGACGGCCTGCGTCGTGCCCTGGATGTCGATCTTGCCTTCGGCATCGCGCACGGGCTGCACCTCTTCGGTCAGCTCCGCGGCGAAGCGGCCGCCGGGCTTGCGGATGATGCGCACGCCGTGGATCGGGCATTCGACCTGGCGCAGCAGGCGCGCCAGCATCGGATTGGCTCGGGTCTTGCGGCCGAAGAAGGTGACCTCGACGCCGCCGGTCAGATACTGGTCGATCAGCATCGCGACGTGCTTGCCGTCCCTCAGCGCCTGCGCGAGCCGCAATGGCGCGTCGCGGCCCGCGGGGATCAGGGTGCCCATGTTGACCTGGCGCATCTCCTGGATGATGCGGTCGGCGGACGCGATGTTGGGGCGGCGGTAGAGGATTGCAGTATCCAGCCCATGCGCGACCGCGGCGAGCGCCGGCAGTTCCCAATTGGCGAGGTGCGCGGCGAAGATCAGCGCCGGCTTGCCGTCGTCGCGGATGCGGTCGAACCGTTCGATGCTGGGCTGGGGCAGCTCGATCCGGCTGTTTTCCGGATGGGCGCGGTCGTAATCCCAGACGTGGTCCATGTGAGCGAATTCGGCGCCGACGCGGCCGAGATTGTCCCACACGCCCATCAGGATCTGTTCGATCTCCTCCGGCGATTTCTCGGGAAAGGCGGCAGTGAGGTTGGCACGGCCGATGCGGTGCTCGCGCAGGCGCGGGCCGATCGTTTTCACGACGCGTGCGAAAAAGTCCGAAGTCTTGACCGGATCGAAATAGCGCGTGGTGCGCAGCATGCCGACCGTGGCAGCTCCGATCAGGCTGCCGCTGAGCGATTTGGCTGCATTCCGCGCGCGAATCTTCGTGCTGATAGGAATCAGCGCCATGCTGCGTCCGGTCAGGCCGGTTCGCGGGTCAGGATCAGCGAGGCGTTCTGGCCGCCGAAGCCGAACGAGTTCGACATCACGGCGGTGACGCGGGCGTCGCGGGCCTTGTTGCCGACCACGTTGAACAGGATCGTGGGATCCGGGGTCTCGTAATTGATCGTCGGCGGGATGCGCTGATGCTCGAGCGTGAGCAGCGAGAAGATCGCCTCGACCGCGCCGGCCGCCGAGATGGTGTGGCCGACCATCGACTTGTTGGAGGTGACCGGAATCTTCTGCGCGAGCTCGCCGAATACGGCCGACGTCGTGTTGAACTCCATCTTGTCGTTCTCGGGCGTCGCGGTGCCGTGCGCGTTGATGTGGTCGATCTGGTCCGGCGTCATGCCGGCATCGGCCAGCGTCTTGTTCATGCAGCCGATGATCGGCTTGCCGTCGGGCGAGGAGCGGGTGCGATGGAAGGAATCGGTGAGCTCGCCGCAGCCGGCGATCACGCCGAGGATCTTTGCGCCGCGCGCGGTGGCCGCTTCATAGCTTTCCAGCACGAGCGCGCCGGCGCCTTCGGCCATGACGAAGCCGTCGCGGTTCTTGGAGAAGGGGCGGGAGGCCGCCTGCGGCGGATCGTTCTGGGTCGACAGCGCCGAGAGCAGCGAGAAGCGCACCAGCGCCTCCGGATTCACGGTGCCGTCGGTCGCGACGCACAGAGCCGCATCGGTCTCGCCGCGGCGGATCGCCTCGACGCCGAGCTGGATCGAGGTGGCTCCGGACGCGCAGGCCGTCGACAGCGAGATCGGCGAGCCCTTGGTGCCGAAGGTCTCGGCGAGGTGGGCGGCGACCGAGCCGAACATGAAACGGTGATGATATGCGCTGTACTTGCCGCCGCCGGAGATGCGCAAGAGATCGTCATAGGTGAAGTCGGGCGCACCGACCGCGCGGCCGAGCTCGCGGCGCTGCGGCCATTCCACCTCGACCGGTGCGACCGCCAGGAACAGGGGACCCGGGAAATCGGCCTTGGCGCCGATGCCGGCCTGCTCGAGCGCTTCCTCCGTCACCAATTCAGCCATCCGCTCGGACAGGCCGGTGGAGGAGAACGGATCGACGCTGACGAAATCGACAGTGCCGGCCATCGTGGTCTTCAGGCCGTCGACCGGGAAGCGGGTGATGGTGCGGATGCCGGATTCGCCGGCGACGAGCTTGGCCCAATTGTCGGCCTTGCCGGCACCGAGCGAGGTCATGATGCCCATGCCGGTGACGACGACGACGGGACGCCCGAGTTTGTCGCGTGGTGCAGTCATGTCGATCCCCCGGGTGAGCTAGCCAACTGCCTCGACCAGCGCCATGCCTTCGCCGCGCCAGTGTCCGGCTCCCACCACCACAATCTGGGTGGGCGCTCCCTGCATTTCAATCTCGGTGCCCGTGGAATCGTTCGGCGGGAACAGCGCACCACGCGAGATCGACAGCGCAGCGAGCGCGATGCCGAGCGGGAATTGCGTCTCCATGGTGTGGCCGAACATGGTACCGGTCGAACGCACCGGGAAGTCGGCGTGAGCCTTCAGGAAGCCGCGCTCTTCGCTCGTCGCCGGCTCCGCGCCGGTCGCGCCTGATATGATCGCGCCCTTGCCTTCGCGCCTGGGCAGCTTGGCCCACAACTGCTCCAGCGTCGCGGCCATGTCGCCGGGCTGCTTGCGCCGGGCGAGATCGGCAACGACGCTCGACAGCCTTGCGAACGGCTTGGCGCCGCGCGCCTCTGCATGCGCTTTCGATTCCAGCACCAGGAACGCGCCGGCCGAGCCGAGCGCGAAGCCGGGATGGTCCTTGCGCGCCCACACCGGCGCAAACTTGTCCTTCAGGTTGAAGTCGCCGAATTCGTAGAGGACCATGAGGTCCTTGCGCTCGCCGTTGTGCGAGCCGCCGACGAGGGCAATGTCGCTCTCGCCCGAGGCGATGCGCGCGAGCGCAATGCGGGCGGCATCGGCGCCCGCAACCTCTTCGCCCATGAAGGTGCGCGAGGTGCCGCCGAGGCCGTGCACGATGGCGATGTTGCCGGCGAGCAGGTTGGAAAGCTGCGCCAGGAACAAGGTAGGGCGCAAATCGCTCATCAGCCGTTCGTTGAGGAAGCCGGGCGCGTTCGCGCCCTTGGCCTCGGCCGTCAGGACGCCGGTGTCGACATTGAGGTCGCGCTCGCCGCCGCCCGCGGCCACCACCATGTCGATCTTCGACAGGATATCCTTGTTGCCCTTGATCCCGGCGGAATCGAGCGCAAGGCCGGCGGCATAGGTGCCGATGCGCTGCCAGGCTTCCATCTGGCGCTGGTCGCCCTTCTTGGGGATCTGGCTGTCGAAGGTCACGGGCATCAAGGGATGCACGATGTAGGGCGCAAAGCCCTTCTCGTCGACGTTGATGCGCTTCTCGGAAAGCGCAGCCCAGTTGGCGTCGAGGCCCTCGCCGAGCGAGGTTGCGAGTCCAATGCCGGTGATCCAGACTTCCGTCTGGCCGGGCTTCGAAGCAGTGTCAGTCATGGCGATACGGCCTGTTGCGGAAAGCCGACACGCTCGGCGACTTTCGCCATGTATCCGCGCATATCCGCATTGGGGAAGGGGATCAGCGTGAAGGTCAGCGCCGAATTCGCGCGCAGCTTGCCGCCGACCTTGATCTTGGCCTCGGTCATGGCATAGCCGGAGCCTTCATAGGTGAGGCTCGCCTCGATGCTCATGAGATCGCCGGGGAAGACCGAGCCGCGGACCTTGGCCTCCTTCACGGCGGCAAGGATCGGCATGCGCTCGAACTTGAACACGCCGAGCTGAAGCCAGCCCGAAGCCTGCGCCATCGATTCGATCAGGAGCACGCCGGGCATCAAGGGGTAACCCGGGAAGTGCCCCTCGAAGATGGTGCTCTCCTTCGGGACCTGGGCTTCGACGACGATCGTCTTCTCGTCGACCTTGAGGTCGACGATGCGATCGATCATGTGGAAGTATTCGAGTTGCATGGCCGCGCGCTTACGCGCTCGCGCCCTTGGCCGCAACCAGTTCGTCGATGCGGGCGCACAGGTTCTTCAGCACGAAATACTGCTCGGTGGTCGCCTTGCCGTCGTTGACCTCCTGGGTCCACTTTTCCAGCGGCAGCTTGATGCCGAACTGCTTGTCGATCGCGAACGCGATGTCGAGGAAATCGAGGCTGTCGATGCCGAGATCGTCGATGGCATGGCTATCCGGCGTGATCGTGTCGCGCGGGATGTCGCAGGTTTCAGCGATGATCGTGGCGACCTGATCGAATGTGGAAGACATCACTAAGCCTTTGATATATTGCGGATATTTGTCAGATTGTCCAGAGTGGCACGGTGGGTGGGCATCGCGCCCCTGATGACGCCCTCAAACCCCCCTCTGGCCGGGTCGAAAGCCCGTATATCGGAGCGCCGCCCTGAGTTCAATGGAGCCGGGCAGGCGAGGAGACGGGGGTTGGGGATGCCCGCCGGAGCCCCTTCGGCCGGGCCGGCCGGCGGATCGGGCCTAGATATGCGGTGTCGTGATCTTGACGCAGTCGCGACGGCCCATCAGCACGCAATCCTGGGTCCGGCGCAGGTCCGCAATGCTGACCGCGAGCCAGATTCCGATGGCGGTCAGCGCGATGGTGAAGGCCAGCGCCGCGATATTGGCGAGCATGCGATGACGGAAATCGTCCGGCTCGGCGCGGGGCTGCTCGTAGCGTGACAGGTCGAGCGGTTCGGGCGCGACGCGCAACGGCTGTACGGTACCGCTACCGTGGCGGACCGACGGGGAAGGCGAGGTGCGCGGCCTGAACTGGAGCACCCGGTGCTCGTCGTCAGAGCTTATGGGCCGCTGGGTCGTCATGGGGCGGGGATCACTCCGAAGCAGCGGTTTTTGATAGCACACGGGATGAACGCGTTGCAGAAAATCTTCTCAATGCCCGCGTGTAATCGAGCGCCCGCGCTATTTGTGAATGGATCGGCGCGGAGCGTTCGCGGTCACGTCCCCCGCGCGACGCGAGGGTTGCGTTGCAACAACGGGCACAGCGACAGTCAGGGACTTCGTGCCTTCTTGTCCGTCTACAGCGGCTTGTGATCCCGTCGTCCTTCCGAGCACGTTTTGCCGCTGCAGGGCCCATGGCATAGTTGGGAACCTGAATGTCAGTTGCATCCATGCGAGGGGCTTCGACCATGACCACGACCAACGCGCGCGAGCCAAGAGTGCATCCGGTTCCGATCCTGTCGCTCCGGCCGACGCAGATGACGGTCGGCATGCGGGAGGTCAAGGAGAAGCGCAAGCGCTGGCGCGAGCATGACAAGAAGAAACAGGCCGATCTGCTCGGCAAGCACATGATCCCCGTCGTCTACGGCCCCGACGCGCGCTACTACGTGATCGACCACCATCATCTCGGCCGCGCGCTGCACGACGAAGGCGTCAAGGAGGTGCTGGTGACCATCGTCGGCGACCTCCGCATGGTCGAGCGCGAGGCGTTCTGGGGCGTGATGGACAACAAGCGCTGGGTCTATCCTTACGACGCCAAGGGGGAGCGGCAGCGCTTCCGCGACCTGCCGAAATCGATCGCCGATCTCAAGGACGATCCGTTCCGCAGCCTTGCCGGCGAATTGCGCCGCATGGGCGGCTTCGCCAAGGACACGACGCCGTTCTCAGAATTCCTGTGGGCCGACTTCCTGCGCCGAAAAGTCTCGCGCAAGGTGGTGGAGGGCGATTTCGACAAGGCCCTCGAGAAGGCGATGTCCGCAGCCAAGAGTAAGGATGCGATCTATCTGCCCGGCTGGTGCGGTCCGGAGGACGATGATTAGAGGCATCGGGAATTGGACGTTGTGATGCCTCAGCAGGGCATTTTCATCCTCGCGATAATGGCGTCCATTCCGCCACTCATTGCCATCCTCCGCCGGGATGGCCGGGCGCTGAGCTGGAGCCTGCCGGCCGTCGTTCTGGTGTGCTGGCTCGCCAGCTATTCATATCTGGTGCCGGTTGCGATCCTCCTGATCATTGCGTCGTTTGGATTGGCGTGTGGTGGATTGGGCCAGCGTCTGCCGGCCGTCTCGGCAGGGGCGTCTCTTCGGATACGCACCATAGCGTTCTATTGCTGTTCTTCGCCATCACGGGATACGCGCTGAAGCTGTCGCTCACATACAATTGGGCACCGCCAAGAATCCTGGCGGAGCCGCTCGCCTCGCCTTTGAATGACCGAGATGGTCCGATGACCGCGGCCTTGAATGCGCAGTTCCCAGAGGGGACAGAAGAGGCGGTGTTGAGAGCATCCCTGCTGAAGGACGGCTTTTCGGACGTCGCGCAGCCGCGCCCGTTATGCAGGTTGCCCCAGATATCGCCGGGATCGATGCGCCGCTACGGGTCATGCCCCGCTGGTTCACGGGAGATGACGTACGAGTACCGCGGGCCAGTCAATTTCATCTGCGGGTCCACACGCATCTCGATGAAGTGGTCGGTCAGTCCGAACGGCAAGGTCGTGGGGCTGCAGGCGACTGGATTCACCCCGCGCCTCTAGTGAGTGGACCATCATGCGCAATCGCCCGTCAGTCGCGCTGGAAGATCCTGGCGCCTGGGTAGGCGCGGCGGGCGTAGGTGATCACCAGGGCGCGGTCCTGGGTGTCCAGGAAGGGCGTTCGGATCTGGCACGACCCGACGATGAGGTGCCACAGGCCATTGAGCTTCTGGATCACGATCTTCATTTGGATAGTCCTCGATAACTCCCATTCCAGCGTATGCTGCTTGTCGCTGCAGTGCTTGGGATCGTGGCCGCGGGTGTGGAATTCCCGACAATGCTCGCGCTCTGCTGCAAAAACACGTCGACCATTATTAGGTAGTTGCGGCACGCGCCCAGATAAGCCGAATCTCATCACAGCCGCTTGAGCGAAATCAATTTCCTCACCCACGAAACCGTCCTGAAACATAGCCGCCCCATGCTTTGGAGGAGTCGAGCTCACACGGGAGGCGAACATGCGCCGTCTGGTTTTCGTAGTTGCCTTGCTCGCGGTTGCTTCGGCAGGAATCTCGGCATCCTTTGCCGCGGTTCATCACGCCAAGACATTGACGTTCGCCGAGCGCTTTGCTCCGGCGCTCGAGTTGATGGCGAAGCAATAGCGGCATCGCGACTTGCGCGGGCAAGCGTATGGCTTTAACCGGCCAGTGCGCGATCGATGTTGCGCAGCCGCACGAAGGCTGCCCAGGCCTGTGGATAGTCCTTGTCCGCGGGATCGATCGCAAGCAGCGCACAGCGTGCTGTTCCGATCTCCTCCGACGACACACGTTTCGTCGGAGGCTGCAATGTTCTCGGCTGATCCCAGCGCGCCTCGATCTCCTTCGCAAGAGCCAGGGCTTCAGCGGCCGTCCGCGGTTGCATCGATTTCGCCGGGCATTGGCCTGTGGGGAGCGCCGGCCATGCGACCGGCGGCCGATCGGCCTGCCAGGTGAGTTCGGTGTCCGGGACAGCCTTCGGCGAAGCTGAAGGCTGTCCTGCCGGCGCCAGTCCCGTCCCAGCCATTCCCGTCCCGGTCAGTCCCATCCTCGTCAATCCCGTTGCGGAGGGTCTTGTCCCCGCCGGACCCGACGAGCCTCCCGCAGCCGGTGCGACGGCTGTTGTCTGCGCGGCCAGTTGGCCAAGCTGTTGCTCCATCGTCCCGCCGCTGGATTGGGGAATGACCTTCCCGATGACCTTGGCCGCTGCCAGCGCGCCGGGGGATATCGGCATTTGCTGTTCGGCAGTCCTGACGTCGGTTGCGGTTGGGCACGATTTGTATGGAAAGTGTTGGGAGGTGATCCGGCCTTCGTCGTCGACCCGGGCGAAGTCGCTGGCCACGGTGTAGACGAACGCGGCATCGACCGCATGGCCCGCCTTGTTCTTCGCGTTCACGGCGCCGCATACGTATCTCGCCGTGTCTGCCTCGACCGTTCGCAGACCGCTGAAGTGAGCTGAATGCGGCTCGATGAGCATGCGAGAGACCGCCGCTCGGGCCTTGCGATGCTCGGATTGAAACATGCTCCATATTTCATCGGGATTGACGATGTCGGGCTGGTAGTTCCAGACGTAGCCAACCCCGAGGAATGCCGCGCCGACGCATGTCGCGATGATCGATGCTCGCAGGTTCATGAGAGGGCGCCCCCTTTTCGTTTTGCAGGCACGACTCGTCGGCGTCTCCGTCCGCGGTGGGAACGGAACTGCGCAGGTTGTGCCGAAGTGTTTGCGCTAGTAACGGGCGAGACCTCTTAATAAAACGTGTTCGATTGTGAAATCGTTGCGGTTCCCGTCGAGCGCGAATTTTAGTTCCCGCTGGCGGCGTCATTTCGCATGCGAGTCACACGCCGATCATCCGGCCGTGCTGGTCGTGGACATGTCATAAAGCAAGCGGTTCACCGGACCAGCGGCATCGCGTCCCAGGTGCGGCTTGACATGCCGCAAATGTTCCTCGGTGCTGACCGGTACTGTCCGCCTGCATGAATGCCGACGAGCATTGCGCCCCGATGTCGAGGGCGAGGTAGGCTCCAGGTCATGCTGATCGGAGACATGGCCATGAGCATCATCTTTCGCATCCTCTTTGTCATCGCCGGCGCGATCACCGCGCTGTTCGTCGCGCGCGACGCCCTGAACTTCACCATCTTCCAGACCTTCGTCGCCGTGTTGCTTGCGACGGCCATCGTCGGAGCCGGAAGTCTCTGGAGCGTGCGGCGCAAGACGTGAGCAAGGAAGAACGCGCAGATTCAGCGGGGCTGAGCGAAGCCGAGGCCCGGCTGCGACTGCAACAGGACGGTTACAACGAACTGCCTCGGCCGGAACGGCGCACGCCGCTGCGCATCGTGCTCGAGGTCGTGCGCGAGCCGATGCTCGCACTCCTTCTTTGCGGCGGGCTGGTCTACCTCCTGCTCGGCGACCTCCGCGAGGCGCTGCTGCTGCTGGCCTTCGGCGGCATCTCCGTCGTCATCACCATCGTGCAGGAGACCCGCACCGAACGCGTGCTGGAGGCGTTGCGCGAGCTGACCAGTCCGCGGGCGCTCGTGGTCAGGGATGGGGAGCGGCGACGGATCGCGGGCCGGGACGTCGTCCGTGGGGATCTTCTCGTTCTGGCCGAAGGCGACCGTATTCCGGCGGACGCTATGCTGGTCAGCGCGCGCGATCTGGCGGTCGACGAGTCGCTGCTGACAGGAGAGTCGGTCCCGGTGCGCAAGCAGGCCGTCAAGACGCCGGCCCCTGACGGCGCTTTGGCCGAGCATCGTCCGGGCGGCGATGATCAGCCCTTCGTGTATTCGGCCTCGCTGGTCGTGCGAGGCGAGGGCCTAGCCGAGGTCGAGGCCACCGGCCCCCGCAGCGAGATCGGGAAGATCGGATTGTCGCTGCATGGCTTGCAGACAGAGCCGCCGCGGCTGCAGCAACAGACCGCCCGGCTCGTGCGGCTTTGCTTTCTCGGCGGCGCGGTGATCAGCCTGGCCGCAGTCCTGCTTTACGGAACATTGCGCGGGGATTGGCTGCAGGCGCTGCTCGGGGGCATCGCCATCGGCATGTCCATGTTGCCCGAGGAGTTTGCCGTCGTCCTCACGGTGTTCATGGCCATGGGCGCCTGGCGCATCTCGAAGGCGCGCGTGCTGACGCGGCGCGCTGCTGCGATCGAGGTGCTTGGCTCGGCCACGGTGCTGTGTACCGACAAGACCGGCACGCTGACGCAGAACAGGATGTCGGTCGCGGAGCTGAGGCTGCCTGGCGGGACGAGCCTGCGCCTTGCCGCGTCGCAGGCTGCAGCTGTAGGCGCGGAGTTCTTCGAGCTGGCGCGTTGCAGCGTTCTGGCGAGCTCGCCGGAGCCGTTCGACCCGATGGAGAAGGCCCTGCATACGTTCGTGCAGGCGAGCCTGCCGAAAGATGAGGACACCGAGGGCGCCCGGACCTTGATACGCACCTACGGCCTGCGGCCCGAACTGCTGGCGATGACCCAGGTCTGGCGCTTGCCGCATCACGAGGAGCTCTTCGTCTCGGCGAAAGGCGCCCCCGAAGCGATTGCGCGTCTCTGCAAGCTGGATGCCGCGGAGCAGGCCGCGATGCGCGAGTCGGTCGCGGACATGGCGAAAAATGGTCTTCGCGTGCTGGGCGTTGCCGCTGCGACCTGCCACAGTGAGTCGCAGCCGGCCTCGCAGGACGGCTTTTCATTTCGCTTCCTCGGTCTCGTCGGGCTTGCCGATCCGCTTCGTCCGCACGTCCCCGAAGCGGTGGCCGAATGTCGCTCGGCTGGCATCCGCGTCGTCATGATCACGGGCGACTATCCGGCGACCGCCATGGCGATCGCCGGGCAGGCCGGGCTCGACGTCAACGAGGTCGTGACCGGCGAGCAGATCAAGCTTGCGGACGACAGTGAGCTGGAGGCTCTCGTTGGGAACGTGAACGTCTTCGCGCGGGTCCTGCCGGAGCAGAAGCTGCGGATCGTTCAGGCGATGAAGCGCAACGGCGAGATCGTCGCGATGACCGGCGACGGCGTCAACGACGCGCCGTCCCTGAAGGCTGCCCATATCGGGATCGCGATGGGCGGCCGCGGCACGGATGTCGCTCGCGAGGCCTCCTCGATCGTCCTGCTCGACGACGATTTCGCATCCATCGTTGCATCCATCCGCCTCGGGCGCCGGATCTACGACAATCTCCGCAAGGCGATGGCCTTCATCTTCGCCGTCCACGTTCCGATCGCAGGGCTGGCCCTGCTTCCCCTGGTGTTCGGGCTGCCCCTGATTCTCGGTCCCGTGCACATTGCGTTTCTGGAACTGATCATCGACCCCGTCTGCTCGCTCGTATTCGAAGCCGAGCGGGAGGAGCGCGATGTCATGACGCGCCCGCCGCGGCGCGCCGATGCGGAGTTGTTTTCGTGGGCCTTGGTCGGCTGGAGCATTCTGCAGGGCGTGTTGGCATTTGCGTTGATTGCCGCGATCTTCGTCGTCGCGCTTCGTTCCGGCATGCCGCCCGACGACGCGCGCGCACTGGCTTTCGTTGCACTGGTCGTCTGTATCGTCGCGCTGGTGCTGGTCAACCGGTCCTTCAGCGCGTCGTTCCTGTCCGCCTTCTTCCGTCCGAACCTGGCATTGCTCTGGATCTTCCTGTCGATCGCGCTCGTTCTCGCCGCGGCCTTGTTCTGGCCGCCGGCGTCCAGCCTGTTTCGGTTCGGTCCGCTGCACCCGGACGATCTGATGTTCACGCTCGGCGCAGGACTATTGGTGCTCACGGTGCTCGAATTGCTGAAGCCGATCTGGGCGCGGCGGTTGCGGTTCTAGCGACTCTCGACATGATCGCGAGATGCCGCGGTTTCAGCGTGGTGTGGATCGTCTTTACCGCCCAGTGCGCGATGCAGCCAGCGCTCGCCGCGGCGGCCGATCGTGAGCAGCACGAACGCAAAGGCCAGCGCGACCAGGACGATTCTCCACTGCCCGGCGCCGCAGGCAATGCCGAGACAGGCGGCGAGGAAGGTGCAGGCCGCGCTGGTCAGGCCGCGCACGCGAAACCGTTCGCTCTCGTGGACGATGACGCCGGCTCCGAGGAAGCCGATGCCGGTCAGGATGCCCTGGATCACCCGGCTCGCCGCGTCGGTAATCTTGCCGGGCTCGCCGAACTGAACCGCGAGCAGCACGACGGTTGCGGTGGAGAGCCCGACAATGCCGAGCGTCTTCAGCCCGATCGGCTTGCCGTGCAGGTCGCGGTTCAGGCCGATCGCGCTGCCGGCGAGCGTCGCAGCTCCGAGGCGCAGCAGAATTTCGGGCCAGTCCAGTTCGGTCATGTCTTTTCCGTCACGTCGTCGGAATGCGCGCGCAGGCTTGCCACGGTCAGGAAAGCCGGCTGCGAGGGGACAAACCATAGTCCACGCGGGCGCGACGCTCCAGAGGCGTCGGAACGTCTCGTGCCCCGGACGCAGCGCAGCGCTCCCCCGGGCGATGCGCAGCATCGTCCGGTTCAGCGCTTCGCTGCAGAGCCGGGGCCCATCTCACTGACATGTGCGGTGTTGCGGTTGGATCCCGGCTCTGCGCAGCAGCGTCTCACGCTGCAGCGCGTCCGGGACACGAGAGTCTCTACCGCAGCGGCTTCTTCAGGAGCGAGAAGCGGTCGGGATCGAGCCCCATCGAGGGCTGCAGCATCGGGGCCTCGACGTTGGAGAGCGTCTTGGCGGGCGGGGCCGAGAACACCGGATCGTTCGGCACGTCGCGTTGCGAGGTGGCACCGCGCCAGCGCTCGAGCACGGCGCCGACGAAATGCATGTCGTGGCCGGAGGTGACGGACGGGACGCTCGAGATGGTGGCTTCGCCGCGCGGCAATTGATGCGGCGGTACCTCCTTGAAGCGCAAGCGCGTGGGCAGCGCAACGCCCTCGCCGAAGGCCAGCACTTCACGCGTGCCGAGGGAGGGCACGAAGGACAACAGGTTCGCGGCGGCGTCCGACACCGCGGCACGCAGCAACGCCTGGTCGCGCTCGTTGGCAAGACGCATCGTGAACAGCGTGTTGCACTGGGAGATGATGGTGGCGTCGAGCTCGGCCGGACGCTGGGTGATGAGACCGAGATAGACGCCGTATTTGCGGCCTTCCTTGGCGATGCGCGACACCGCCTTGCGGGTCGGCCCGAAACCGATGTTGCGGTCGGCGGAGGCGTATCGATGCGCTTCCTCGCACACGAATAGCAGCGGCGAGACGCCGTCGCTCCACAGTCCGAAATCGAAGGCCATGCGGCACAGCACCGAGACGACGGAATCGATGACTTCGGCCGGGAAGCCGGCGAGCTGCATCACCGTCATAGGCTTGCCGTTCGCCGGCAGGCGAAACAGATGACTGATGACCTCGGCCATGGTGTCGCCGCCGACATTGGCGTTGTCGAACATGAAGGCGTAGCGCGGGTCATTGCGCACCGCCTCGATGCGCGAGATCAGCTTGTGATAGATGATGCGCGAGGAGCGGTTCTCGAGCTTGCCCATGCGCTCGTCGATCAGCGACATCAAATCGACCAGGCGATAGGGCACAGGCGTGTCGACGGTGTAGCCGATCTGCTTGGGATCGATGCGCTTGAGACCGATGCGGTCGGCATTCTGGTACTGGGTGTAGACGCCCTTGGCGAGCGGGATCACCTCGGCGAGGATGTCGAGCTCCTCGGGCACGCCGGCGCGGCCGCCGAACAGCACGTCGACGATTTCCTCGAAATTGAATAGCCAGAACGGCAGCTTCAAGTTTCGCGGGTTGAGCACCAGCGCGCGGTCGCCGAAGCAGCGGCCATATTCGTTGTGCACGTCGAGCAGGAAGATGCGCAGGTTCGGACGTGCCTTCAGGATCTCGTTGAGCAGCAAGGACACGCCGGTCGATTTGCCGACGCCGGTCGATCCCAGCACCGCAAAATGCTTGGACAGCATTTCCTCGACGTCGACATAGGCGACGACCGAGCGGTCCTGCTGGAGGAAACCGACATTGATCTGGTCCGAGCCGGTCGGCGCGTAGATCGTGCGCAGCTCCTGGCTGGTGATCAGATCGACGGAATCACCGATGGTCGGATAGTTGGTGACGCCACGCTGGAATTTCGGCTTGTCGCTGGCGTTGAGGATCTCGCCAAGCAGGTCGACCGAGGCGACCGCGATGTAATTGTCACTGCTCGACAAATTCTCGCAGGACACCTCGGTGATCATCGCGACGATGACCGAGCTGGCGCTGCGAATGCTGACGAAGCGGCCGACGGTCGCCCGAACTTCCGAGATGGGCATCTGGCTTTCCGCCAGCAGCCCGACCCGGGCGAGCGATCCGCGAACCGAAATCACGCGTCCAAAGGATGTCACGATCGATGAACCTGGCAAGAGCAAGCGATTTACACCGGACTATGCGCGGCCGTCGCTGCACAAACGGTTAAGCGGCAGGCGCGGCCGCTTCGTTAAATCCGCGACAATTCGGCCGCGAGGTTTGTTCCGATTGCCCTTTTACAGGCGGAAACGGCGGGAAAATGCTGCAATTCCAGGCTGTTGAAGGCCGGAAGCAATTAAGGAATATTTTACCATCCGGCCAGTCGGGTCCGCCGTTTGGAGGGTGCCTTCGAGCAGCGAACTTCGTCAGAGCCAGGGGATGTCGTTTGATTTGTTGACGAGACCTAATCATTTGTACATTAGTACAAATGAACCGGCGGCTTAGATGCCGCCTTCGGGCGGGTGAGCTTGTTGCAGCCCTGCGCCCGATCGCGCGATCCGGTCCGGCGGATCGCTAGCTGTGCTGGAGAACAACATGCAGCCCGAACCGATCCTCGATCTCGCGCATCTCGGCCATATGGAGCTGCTAACGCCGAAGCCCGATGAGAGCCTGAAATTCTTCGTCGACGTCATGGGCATGACGATCAGCGGCCGGAAGGGCGAGTCCGTGTACTTGCGCGGCTGGGACGATTACGAGCGGTATTCGCTCAAGCTCACCGCGTCGAAGACCTCGGGCATGGAGCACATGGCGCTGCGCGCGCGCAGCCAGCAAGCGCTGGAGCGGCGCGTCGCCGCGCTGAAAGGATCAGGCTTCGACATCGGATGGATTGACGGCGACATGGGGCAGGGCCCGACCTTCCGTTGCCGAGATCCCGATGGTCACATCGTCGAGCTGTATTACGAGACCGAATGGTACGAGGCGCCGCCGGAGCTGAAGCCCGCGCTGAAGAACCAGGCGCAGCGCTTTCCGGCGCGCGGCGTCAATGTCCGCCGGCTCGATCACCTAAACTGCCTCGCCGTCGACATCAAGGCCAATCGCGAGTTCTTCGAAAACTATCTCGGCTTGCGCCTCACGGAGCAGATCGTGCTCAACGACGGCCGGGAAGCTGCGATGTGGCTGACGATGTCGAACAAGAGCTACGACTTCGCCTATTCGCTCGACCATTCCGGCGTGCCGGGCCGCTTCCATCACGTCACCTACGCGCTCGACAGCCGCGAGGAGATCCTTCGCGCGGCCGATATTTTTCTCGAGAACGGCGTGCACATTGAGACCGGACCGCATAAGCACGCGATCCAGCAGACCTTCTTCCTCTACGTTTACGAGCCCGGCGGCAACCGCGTCGAAGTCGCCAATGCCGGCGCCCGCCTCATTCTCGCGCCCGACTGGAAGCCTATCGTGTGGACGGAAGAGGAGCGCAAGAAGGGGCAGGCGTGGGGATTGAAGACGATCGAGTCCTTCCACACCCACGGCACGCCGCCGGTGGAGGCGAAGAAGCACGGGTGAGTGCAGGATTGTCTAGCGCACTGACGATCGCGCCCGTGCGATCGTTTCGCGGATACCGGTCCACGCTGGCTTGTCCGGCGCAAACTGCTTGCGCAGGAAGGTGGCGAGCTCCTCGATCTGCGTGTCGCTCATGCTGTTCCTGAAGGCCGGCATGTAGCCGAGATCGCTGGAGACTGGCTCGGTGATGCCGTGCAGGATCACCTGCACGAGATTGTCCGCCTTCGTGCTGTGAATGTTGCTATTGAGTGCGAGCGAGGGGCGGCTGCCGAACAACGGGAGGCCGCCGACTTCGTGGCACACCGCGCAGGCGCCCTGATAGATGCGCGCGCCGGCGGTCGAGGCGACGGTGACCTGCGTTGCGCTCTCGAGCTTCCCTGCAAGAGCAGGCGCATCGGCCACGGCGTCGTTAAAGGAATTGAGATAGACCGCCATTGCACGGATGTCCTGATCTGGCAGGGCCTTGAGGTCCCTGACTACAGGCGCCATCGGGCCGGCGGCGACGCCGTGATAGCGCGAATGGCCGGTCCGCAGATAGGCGAAGAGGTCGTCCTCGCTCCATGGGATCGGCGCGTGGGACAGCGCGGTCAGCGGCGGCGCCTCCCAGCCTTCGGCAAAGCCGCCGGCGAGATAGGCATTGCGCTGCTCGGCGCCGAGCGCGTTGCGCGGCGAATGGCAGCCGCTGCAATGGCCGAGGCTCTCGATCAGGTACGCGCCGCGGTTCCAAGCTTCCGATTTGGTAGGGTCGGGTTCAAAAACTTTGCTCTGATGGAAGAGCGCATTCCACCCCGCGAGTAGCGGGCGGAGATTGAACGGGAAGGCGAGCTCATTCGCCGGCGGGGTCGCGCGCACCGCAGGCTGTGCCATCAGATAGGCGTAGAGCGCCTGCATGTCGGCATCGGCAGTCTTGGCGAAATGCGTGTAGGGAAAGGCGGGATAGAGCTGTCGTCCGTCGCGATGCAAGCCATCGCGCATCGCGCGCTCGAAGGCGGGATAGGACCATGCGCCGATGCCGGTCTCGACGTCGGGCGTGATGTTGGTGCTGTAGATCGTGCCGAATGGCGTCTCCAGGGCGCGGCCGCCGGCGTTGAGCACGCCCTTGAGGCTGGTGTGGCACTCCGCGCAATTGCCGAGCGCGGCAAGCTGCTCGCCGCGGGCGATCGTCGCTGTGGAATAGACTGAGGCATCCGGCCGTGTGATCGGCGCGATGGCGCGGCCGGGCAGCAGGGCTGCGCCGATGCCGATCGCGGCGGTGCAGACGGCTGCGATCGTCGCGAAGACGCCGGCGCGTCTGGCGACGGGATTCTCCCAGATCCGCGACGGTTTTGCCGCGGCGGGTGCGGGCAGGGCCTGCGCCACCGGTGCTGCCTCACCGTACAACCCCTTCAAGATGCGTTCCGGCGTGAACGGCGGCTCGCGAAAGCGCACGCCGGTGGCATCGAAGATCGCATTCGCAATCGCCGCCGCACTCGGCACCGAGGCGGACTCGCCGACGCCGAGCGGCGGCTGGTCCTGACGCGGCAGCATCAAGACGTCGATCTTGGGCACGTCGGGGAAGGGGATGATCGGATAGGCGCCCCATTCCCGCGCTGCCACGGCGCCGCGCTCGAACGAAACCTCCTCCATCAGCGCGCGGCTGGTGGACTGGATGACGTTGCCGTGGATCTGGTGGCGCACGCCTTCCGGGTTGATCATCAGGCCGGAATCCTGTCCCGCGACAACGCGGGTGACGCTCACGTCGCCCGTCGTCTTGTTCACGGCAACGTCGGTGACCCAGGCCGACCACGCCGCGCCATAGCCGGGAAATTTGCTGTGGACATAGAGCGCATAGGCAAAGCCGCGCCCATGCACGATTTCGCCGTCCTTTTCCTCGCGCACCGGTCGCGGTTTCCAACCGGCGCGCTCGGCGACCGCGTTGACCAGATCGACAGCGCGCGAGTCCTTCAGATAGCGCAGGCGATATTCGATGGGGTCAACGCCGGCCTCGGTGGCGGCCTCGTCGATGTAGGATTCGTGCGCAAAAGTGTTCGGCAGCGCGGAGACGCCGCGAAACCAGGACGCGCGCACGATCGGCGCCATGTCGTGGGCGACGACGCGCATGTGGTCGTAATCGTAAGGCGGGATCGCGGTGCGGTCGCCCATCTGCAGCACCGCGGGATCCGGAGAGATCCGTCCCGTCAGCAGCAGCGCCAGCGTCGGCGCGGCGTTCGAAGGATAGCGCGTGGCGAGGTCGTAGCCGGCAATGCTGCCGTCCGCATTCAGCCCGCCATTGACGTCGATGAGCTGGGCGGTGCCCTTTGGCTCCCAAGCGTGTTCTTGCTCGCGCGTCAGCTGCACGCGCACGGGGCGTCCCACCGCACGAGACAGCAGCAGCGCGTCGGCCGTGACGTCGTCGGCACAGTTGCGGCCGTAGCAGCCGGCGGCCTCCAGGCGGATGACGTCGATCTCGCTCTCGGGCCGCTCGATCAGCAGCGCAAGGTCGCTGCGCAGCATGTGCGGATTCTGCGTGCCCGACCAGACCCGGATATTGCCATCCCTGAAATCGGCGACCGCGCAGGACGGGCCGATCGAGGCGTGCATCTGGTACGGCCAGACGTAGGTGCGCTGCATCGGCTTGGCCGCACCCGAGATCGCGGCATCGACATCGCCCTTGTCGATCAGCGTGCGCGGCGTCGATGGATTGGCGCGCAGCGCGGTCTCGACGTCGGACAGATCGGTGAGGGCGGGCGTCCGCTTCCAGCTCACCTTGAGCTGCTCCGCCGCGCGGATCGCATTCTCCTCGCGCTCGGCGACGACGCCGACGAAATCGCCGATGCTCACCACGGCGACGATGCCGGGGATGTCGCGGACCGATGCTTCGTCGACCGCGATCAGGCTGGTGCCGACGAACGGCCCGGCATCGACCCCGGAATAGGGCGGTCGCACCACGCGGCCGTGCAGCATGCCCGGCACGCGGATGTCGTGCACGAAGGTCAACCCGCCTGTGGCCTTGGCCGGCAGATCGACGCGCGGCGTCGACTGACCGACGATCGTGTAGTTGCCGACGGGTTTGACCGTGACGTCGTCGGCAAGCTCGAGCCTGATCTCGTCGCCACCGATCAGTTCGCCATAGCTGACGCTGCGGTTGTCGTGCCCGCGCACGAGGCCGTCTTCGATCCTGAGGTCAGTCGCGGGAAGTTCGAGCCGCTCGGCCGCGCGCGCGATCAAAAACCGACGCGCCTGCGCTGCGGCCTTGCGCAGGGGCACGGCGGTGATCTGGATGGTCTCGCTCGCGATCGTCGCGCCCTGGTTCGGCACCAAAGCGGTGTCGCCGAGCACCACGACGACGCGCGCAAAGGAGACGTCGAGCTCTTCGGCGACGATCTGGCCGAGCGCGGTGCGTATGCCGGTGCCGAGATCGACATGACCGTTATAGGCCGTGACCGATCCGTCCGGGGTGATGCGGACGAAGGTCTCGGAGGTGACCTCGTCCACGGTGCGGACGACGACGAGCGAACCGGGGGACTGCTCAGTCCCGTTCGAAACAGGGGAGGCCATCAATCCGCGGCCTCGGTGAGCTCGCCCGATGCGCGCATCACGGCGCGCAGGATTTCGACATGGGTGCCGCAGCGGCAGAGATTGTAGCGCAACGCCGCCAGTGCCTCCTGTTCGGTCGGCCGCGGGTTGATCGCGAGCAACGCCTTGGTGGTCATGATCATGCCGTTGAGACAGTAGCCGCATTGCGCGGCCTGCTCGTCGATAAAGGCCTGCTGCACGACATCGGGCTTGTCGCGCGTGCCTAGCCCTTCGAGCGTCACGATGTCGCGGCCCGCGCAGCCGCTGACGGGAATCACGCAGGAGCGTGCCGCCGCGCCGTCGATCAGGACGGTGCAGGTGCCGCATTCGCCGAGGCCGCATCCGTATTTCGGGCCATTGAGTGCGAGATCGTTGCGCAGCACGTAGAGCAGCGGCGTCTCCGGCGCCGCGGCGATCTCGTGGATCCCACCGTTCACGGTGAGGCGGATCGGTGTCTGCGTCATCCTCATTCTCAGGCTCGCGGCAAATTGCTGCCAAATCTCGACCGCGACGATACCGTTTGTACACAAACGTGCAAGCCGTGCATGCCGCACTGCAGCGCGCTGCCTTCTTTGTGGACAGGTCGGATAGGCAAATGAGGTTTTATGCGGCAGCCGTATCTTTTGCACTGCACCGCCGCTTGACAGCTCCCGGGGACCGCGCGCAACATTGTTCGTATACGAATGATAACCGCCTCGATCCGCAGGCTCGCACATGCTGACTGAACCGACGAGCGTTGTTGCCGACAAGATCCGCTGCGATGCGTGTCCGGTGATGTGCTACATCAAGCCGGGCGCGGCGGGTGCCTGCGACCGCTATGCCAATCACGAGGGCAAGCTCGTCCGGGTGGATCCGCACGTGATCCTGGAGCGCACCGTCTCGCATGGCGGCAAGCTGGTCCCGTTCAGCCGCACGGAAGATTGGGACGGCAAGATCGTCCACGAACCTTCAACCTTCGTGACGGCGATCGGGGCAGGCACGACCTATCCCGATTACAAGCCGGCGCCGTTCATCGTCTCTGCGGAGGTCGACGGCGTCGATATGGTGACCGTCGTCACCGAGGGCATCTTCTCCTATTGCGGCATCAAGGTGAAGATCGACACCGACCGCTATCTCGGCCCGGAAACCGCGACGGTGCGCGCGCAGGGCGAAGCGGTCGGTCACGTCACCACCAGTGAATACGGCTCGCAGATGCTGTCGCTGGGCGGCGTGCATCACCTCACCGGCGGCTCCAAGAAGGAGGGCCGCGTCACCTGCGACACGCTGATGGACCTCGCCAATTGCAAGGCGGTGGAGCTTACCATCGACGGCGGCGCGAGCGTGGTGGTGCAGGCCGGCCAGGCGCCGATCGTCAACGGCGTGAAGGAAGAGCGCATGCGCGTCGGATGCGGCTCGGCGACGATCGGCATGTTCGCAAAACAATGGCACGGCAAGGTCGACGAGGTCGTCGTGGTCGACGACCACATCACCGGCGTGCTGAGCGAGCACCAGGCCGGCAAGCTGCTCGATATCGCCGATACCGGCATCAAGATGAAGGGCCGCCGCTCGACGCCCGGCCGCTATTTCCAGGTCGCCGATCCCGGCACGGGCTGGGGCGGCACCAACATTTCCGATCCGCTGGCGATCCTCGGGCCGTTCGATGCCAAGGAGGCAAGACCCGGCCTCTCCATGCTGATGGTCTCCACCACCGGCGAGCACTCGTCCTATTACGTGCTCGACGAGACCTTGAAGCCGGTCGAAACCGAAATGCCTGATGATCTGAAGTTCTCGGTCGAGCGCATCCAGGAGAATTGCGAACCGGCGTTGTGCACGGTGCTGTTCATGGCGGGCGCCGGTGGATCCTTGCGCGCCGGCGTCACCGACAATCCGGTGCGGCTGACGCGCTCGGTGAAGGACGCGCTGACCCGCGTCACCAGCGGCGGCGCGCCTGTTTATGTCTGGCCCGGCGGCGGCATCACCTACATGGTCGACGTGACGCAGATGCCCGCCGGCGCGTTCGGCTACGTGCCGACGCCGGCGCTGGTCGCGCCGATCGAGTTCACGATGAAGCTGTCCGACTATGCCGCGCTCGGCGGTCACATGGATTACGTGAAGCCGCTGTCCGAGGTGCAGAACGGCGACGACGTCCGCCAGCTGCCTTGGCAGAACCCGATCCCGGGACCTCGGGCATGACAAGGCTCCCGCAAATCGCATTGCTGTCTGATGGCCGGCGGCTGCATTTGCAGGATGGACCGATCGACCTGATCATTGAGGGGAGGGGGCCTGCGGATGCGGTGCGCGCGGCTTACGAGGCGGCGGCGCAGCGGTCCACGGGCCTGCTCGACGAGCTCTGCGCGGAGCTGCCGCAGCTGCGTGCTGCGGCCGCGGCGCGGACCTCGCTGAGGGGCGTGGTGGCGCGCCGGATGCACGCCGCGGTCGCGCCCTTTGCCGTTGATGGCTTCATCACGCCGATGGCTGCCGTTGCCGGCAGTGTGGCGGAGGAGATCTTGGGTGCCATGCTGGGCGCGGCAACGCTCGATCAGGCCTATGTCAACAATGGCGGCGACATCGCACTTCATCTCGGCAAAGGCGAGCATTTTTCGATTGGGCTGATGGATCGTCCCGATCGTGATGGCGTGATGCGGGCCATGAGGGTGGATGCGGACGACCCGGTTCGGGGCGTTGCGACCAGCGGGCGTCACGGCCGCAGTTTTTCGCTCGGGATTGCCGACGCGGTGACGGTGCTGGCGGCGACGGCATCGCAAGCCGATGCGGCGGCGACCGTCATCGCCAATGCCGTGGATCTGCCGGGACATCCTGCCATTGTCAGGCAACCGGCCTGCGAGCTTCAGCCCGATAGCGATCTCGGTGCGCGCCTCGTCACCCGACATGTCGGTGAGTTGTCACAGAATGAGATCGCCGCTGCCCTCGACTCTGGCGCGGAATGTGCACGGCAATTGTTCGATCGCGGATTGATCGAGGGTGCCGTGTTGCAGCTTTGTGGTGATATGCTTGTCATCGGACCTAAGGATATAGAACAGCGACGATCGCGCCCGCTGGTGCTGGAGAACGCGGTCTGTGCCTGAGCAGGGAAGCGAAACATGAGCGCGATCATCCGCAAGATCGTCACCGTCGTCGAAGAGACGCAGATGGAGATGGGCCGCCAGGTCTCGCCGCCGACCCGGCGGGCCGCGGCGATCGCTGTGATCGAAAATCCCTTCGCCGGACGATATGTCGAGGATCTCTCGCCGCTGATCGCGATCGGCGAGGAGCTGGGGGAACTTCTATCGAAGCGCGCGGTGGCTGCGCTCGGCATCGATGGCGCGAAAGCGCAGAGCTATGGCAAGGCGGCCGCCGTCGGCGAGAACGGCGAGCTTGAGCACGCCGCCGCGATCCTTCATCCGAAAATGGGTGCGCCAGTACGCAAGGTTCTGAGCAAGGGCGCAGCGCTGATCCCGTCGTCGAAGAAGCGCAGCGGGCCCGGTACGACGCTCGACATTCCGCTCGGGCACAAGGATGCTGCCTTCGTGCGCAGTCATTTCGATGGCATGGAAGTTCAGATCAATGATGCGCCGCGCGCCAACGAGATCATGGTCGCTGTTGCCGTCACCGACAGCGGGCGTCCATTGCCGCGCGTCGGTGGGCTCACGGTTGCGGAAGTGAAGGGCGAGGACGGTCTGAGATAGGATTTGAACCGGGGAGGTGGCACAGCTTTCCCGACAAGACACGCTGAAGACGTAGAGTTCAAAACTGGAGGTTGGGATGCGAGCGAGAAACACTTTTGTAGGCGCGGCCTTCGCGCTTCTGGCGGGCGGTATGGCTCATTCGGCCCTGGCGCAGGACATCAAGATCGGCGAGATCAACAGCTATTCGCTGCTGCCGGCGTTCACCGAGCCCTATCGCAAGGGCTGGCAGCTCGCGGTCGAGGAGGTCAACGCGGCCGGCGGCATCAACGGCAAGAAGCTCGTCGTCATCTCCAAGGACGACGGCGGCAAGCCCGCGGATGCGCAGACTGCGGCGAACGAGCTGGTGTCGAGCGAGGGTGTCGCGATGCTCGCCGGCACGTTCCTGTCGAACATTGGTCTTGCCGTCAGCGACTTCGCGAACCAGAAGAAGGTGTTCTTCCTCGCGGCCGAGCCGCTGACCGACGCCATCACATGGTCGAAGGGCAACAAATACACCTTCCGCCTGCGCCCATCCAACTACATGCAAGCGGCGATGCTGGTCGAGGCCGCCGCCAAGCTGCCCGCCAAGCGCTGGGCGACGATCGCGCCGAACTATGAATATGGCCAGTCGGCGGTCGCGGTGTTCAAGAAGCTGATGTCGGAGAAGCGCCCCGATATCCAGTGGGTCGACGAGCAGTGGCCGCCGCAGGGCAAGATCGATGCGGGCCCGGTGGTGCAGGCCGTTGCCGCCGCCAATCCCGAGGCGATCCTCAACGTCACCTTCGGTGCCGACCTCGTCAAGCTCGTGCGTGAAGGCAACACCCGTGGTCTGTTCAAGGGGCGCGAGGTCGTCTCGTTCCTGACCGGCGAGCCCGAATATCTCGACCCGCTCAAGGACGAGACGCCGGAGGGCTGGATCGTTACCGGCTATCCCTGGTACTCGATCAAGACCCCCGAGCATGATGCGTTCCTGAAGGCCTACCAGGCCAAGTACAACGACTATCCGCGCCTCGGCTCGATCGTCGGCTACCAGACCATCAAGTCGGCGGCTGCGATCCTCGCAAAGGCCGGCTCGAGCGATCCGGAGAAGCTGATTGCCGCGGCGGAAGGCCTCTCCGTGCCGTCGCCGTTCGGCGAGATCACCTTCCGCAAGATCGACCATCAGTCGACGCTCGGTGCCTATGTCGGCAAGACCGCGCTGAAGGACGGCAAGGGGGTGATGGTGGAATCTGCCTACAAGAAGGGCGCGGACTACCTGCCTGGCGATGCCGAAGTCGCGAAGCTTCGCCCGAAGGACTGAGGAGTTGTTTCGACCTCCGCTGCCGTAGGGTGGGTTAGCCAAAGGCTAACCCACCGCCTTCGGCGCCACACGAGAAAAGAGGGGCGGGTTACGCGTCGCTAACCCGCCCTACAAGGTCCGCGCTTGCCGCGGCATCGCACGAACCAACCCGGACCGCCGATGGCCTTTTACGTCGTACAGTTTCTGACCGGTCTCGCCAGCGCGGCGTCGCTGTTCCTGGTGGCCTCGGGTCTGTCGATCATCTTCGGCGTGACGCGGATCGTGAATTTTGCGCATGGCGCCTTTTACATGATCGGCGCCTACATCGCCTTCACGCTGACCGAGCGCCTGTCGGGCGCGTTCGGCTTCTGGGGCAGCATCGTGCTGGCCGCGCTGGCCGTGGCGCTGATCGGCGTGCTGGTCGAGATGGTGCTGCTGCGCCGCATCTATCACGCACCAGAACTGTTCCAGCTGCTCGCGACCTTCGGCCTGACCTTGATGGTCGAGGACCTCGTGGTGCTGATCTGGGGTCCGGACGATCTCGTCGGCCGCCGCGCACCGGGCTTCAAGGGCGCGGTGGATTTCTTCGGCCAGAACATCCCGAGCTACGACCTGTTCCTGATCGTGCTCGGGCCCGTCGTGCTCGGCATTCTCTGGCTGCTGTTCCAGCGCACGCGATGGGGCGTGCTGGTGCGCGCGGCGACGCAGGACCGCGACATGGTCGCGGCGCTCGGCGTCAATCAGAAATGGCTGTTCACGTCGGTGTTTGCGGTCGGCGTCTTCCTCGCCGCGCTCGGCGGTGCGTTGCAGATCCCGCGCGATGCCGTCCATCACGCCATGGATCTGCGCATCATCGTCGAGGTCTTCGTCGTCGTCGTGATCGGCGGCCTCGGCAGCATCATCGGGGCTTTCGTCGCAGCGGTGCTGGTCTCCGAACTCAATGCTTTCGGCATCCTGATCTTTCCGAAGATCTCCATCATCCTGGTCTTCCTGGTGATGGCGGTGGTGTTGATCGTGCGGCCCTGGGGACTGTTCGGCAAGCCGGAGGCTGCCGCGCGCAAGACGCCGGGCCTTACCGTCAATCCGTGGCGGCCGTTGACGTCGAACGAGCGGCTCGCGGCGCTGGCAGCTCTCGTCGTCGCGGCGATGTTGCCGCTGTTCGCCGGCAATTATGCGCTGACCGTCGGCTCGGAGATCGCGATCTTCGTCATCTTTGCCGTCAGCCTGCACTTCCTGATGTCGGTCGGCGGGCTCGCGTCGTTTGGCCATGCCGCTTATTTCGGCCTTGGCGCCTATGGCATCGCCTTCCTCGCCAAGATGGCGGGGCTGCCGATGATCGTCTGCCTGCTGCTCGGGCCGCTGCTCGGCTGCATGGGCGCGGCCGTGTTCGGCTTCTTCGCCGTGCAGCTCTCCGGCGTCTATTTCGCGATGCTGACGCTGGCCTTCGCACAGATCGTCTGGTCGATCGCGTTCCAGTGGGTCAGCGTCACCGGCGGTGACAACGGCATATTGGGCGTCTGGCCCTCGAGCTGGGCCGCGAGCCCGTCGCATTTCTATTGGCTTTCGCTCGGCGTCGCCGCGCTCGTCACCATCGCGCTCCGGGCCATGGTGTTCTCGCCATTCGGCTACGCGCTTCGCGCCACGCGCGACTCGCTTCTGCGCAGCGAAGCGGTCGGCATCAACGCCAAACGCATTCAGTGGACGGCCTTCGTGATCGCGGGCACCACCGCCGGTATCGGCGGCGCGCTGTTCGCGTATCTCAAGGGCAGCGTCTTCCCCGACAATCTCGGCATCTCGCTCTCGGTCGATGCGCTCGTCATGGTGCTGCTCGGCGGCGTCGAGACGGTGTCGGGCGCGGTGATCGGCGCCATCGTCTACAAGGCGCTCAACATCTGGCTGGTCAGCCAGACCGATCTGTCAAAACTCGTGCTCGGCGGCTTCATCGTATTGATCGTTGTCGTCTTCCCCAAGGGCATCGTCGGCATGCTGGAGATGCTGGCGCAGCGCCGCCGGAAGTCCTCGCCGCCGGGATCGTCCCTGCTCGCCAAGCCGATCGAGTCCGCCGAATGAGCGTTGCACCCACACTTCTCGCGGTCGAAGGCCTGACCAAATCCTATGGCGGCATCCACGCCGTGCGCGGCGTCTCGTTCTCGCTGCGCGCCGGCGAGATCCTGGCGCTAATCGGGCCGAACGGTGCGGGAAAAAGCACCTGCTTCGACATGCTCAACGGCCAGAACAAGCCTGATACCGGCCACGTCCGCCTGCTTGGCGAGGAGATCACGGGCAGGAAGCCGCGTGAGGTCTGGCGGCTCGGCGTCGGGCGCACCTTCCAGATCACCGCGACCTTCGCCACCATGACCGTGCGCGAGAACGTGCAGGTCGCGCTGATCTCGCACGGCAAGCAGCTGTTCAATCCGTTCGGCTCGGCACCGAAGTTCGATCGCGCCGAGGCCGGCCGTCTGCTCGAACTGGTCGGCATGGGCGGTTACGCAGATCGCCCCTGCGGCGAGCTTGCCTATGGCGATCTCAAGCGGCTCGAGCTTGCGGTGGCGCTCGCCAACCAGCCGAAGCTCCTGTTGATGGACGAGCCGACCGCCGGCATGGCGCCGCGCGAGCGCGTCGATTTGATGCGGCTCACGGCGCAGATCGCGCGCGAAAAATCCATCGGCGTGCTCTTCACCGAGCACGATATGGACGTGGTGTTCGAGCATGCCGACCGCATTCTCGTGCTTAATCGCGGCACCCTGATCGCCGAGGGCTCGCCGGCCGAGGTGCGCGGCAATCCGCAGGTGCAGGCGGTCTATCTCGGCGAGGGCCTCGTCTACGATGCCCGCCATCGCGAAGGGGCCTCGGCATGAAGCTCACGGTGCAGGACCTCAACAGCCATTACGGCCCGGCGCATATCCTGTTCGACATCGGCTTCGAGGTCGGGGAGGGTGAGGTGGTGGCGCTGCTGGGACGGAACGGCGCCGGCAAGTCGACGACGTTCCGCTCGATCGTCGGCCTCGTCGCGCAGCGCTCCGGTCGCATCACGTTCGAGGGCAAGGACGTCTCGTCAAAGCCGACCCACGAGATCGTGCGCGAGGGGCTCGGCTATGTGCCGGAGGAGCGGCGTATCTTCACCGATCTGACGGTAGAGGAAAATCTTGAAGTCGGCCGCCAGCCGAAGCGTCCGAACGCTCCGCACTGGACCCGCGAAAAGCTGTTTGCGCTGTTTCCCAATCTCGGCGAGATGAAGAACCGTCCGGGCGGCCGCATGAGCGGCGGCGAGCAGCAGATGCTCACCATTGCGCGCACGCTGATGGGCAATCCGTCGCTGGTGCTGCTCGACGAGCCCTCGGAAGGCCTGTCGCCGAAGATCGTGGAGCAGATGGTCGATGCCATCCTGACCATGAAGAAGGAGGGCGTCAGCATCGTCGTCTCCGAGCAGAACCTGCATTTCGCGCGGCTGATCTCCGATCGCGCCTATATCATCGAGCGCGGCCGCATCTGCTTCGGCGGCACCATGGCCGAGCTCGATGCGCGTCCGGACATCCGCGACGCGCATCTGTCGTTGTGAAGGCAAAGGGAAGAGGCAGCGGACGGATGGCCAGAAGCGTTGCGGCGAAGAAGAGCATCAAACCGGCAAAACCGCCTTACGTGCTCGACGAGCAGGTCGGCTTCATCCTGCGCCAGGTCTGGCAGCGTCACAGTGCGATCTTCTCCCGCGACATCGGCACCAATCTGACCCCGACGCAATGGGCGGCATTGTCGAAGCTCGCCGAGACCGGTGCGTGCTCGCAGAACCAGCTCGGCCGTCTCACGGCCATGGATGTCGCCACTATCAAGGGCGTGATCGACCGCCTGACGGCGCGCGGCCTCACCGAGACCAGCCAGGATCCCGAGGATGGCCGGCGGCTGCTGGTGAGCCTGACGCGGGCCGGTCAGCAGCTTGCGGAGAAGGTTGCGCCGAATGCGCTTGCCATCACCCGCGAAACGCTGGCGCCGCTGGACGCCAAAGAGCGCGAGACGCTGATGGCGCTGTTGAACAAGTTGCGGTAGCGACGGTGATTTGAACGTTCATGTCTTGCCCGGCCACTTTGCGCGGTACCTGATTTCGCTGCCATCCGCGAGCCGCCGCCAGGTTCCAAACTCCGGCGTATGCGGCGCGCGGGCGCTCAAGTCGATCGGATAGATTCGGCTCGGTTGGCCCTGGATGTCGACCGCGAGTTGCCGATGCGAGGTTCGAAACGCGAGCTCGACCTCGCCCGCGATGACAGCCTGGTCGCCATCGCGATAAGACGCGGCCTGGTTCACTTTTCCCGGCATGGTGTTGAGGTCGGTCTGCAGTTCGATGGCTATGCCCTGCTCTGATGTCGGGACCCTTACCCCTGCAGGGAAACGGACTTCGAACACGAGCAGGGGATTGGCGCCGTTCCGGTTGAGCCAGGGCGTCGCCGTCGCATACGCATAGGCAATGTAGATGCCGATCCCGGCGATGCAGAGCAGGGCGAGGACGCCGAGCGACTTCAAGCTATTGCTGGCGATGCTGCCACTGCTGGTTTGCTTGCCCGCACTCCCCATCAGCCAGTTGGCGAGCACGGCGCCGGCGATCGCTCCCATGGGGGAGTAAACGAGCAGTCCCAGCAGCCCCGATGTGATCGGGTCTGCCCGGTTGCCGAAATCGACCAGGGAGAGCAGCACGAAAGTCGCAACATAGCCCGCCATTGCGGCGACAACGCCGATAGCTACGCGAGATGAGCTCTTCATGTCTCCTCGATGGGTCCAGCAATGAACTGCCGCCGCCGAGGGCTGCCTGCGTTAGACGCAGCAGGCCGCAGACTTGTTCAACGCCTCCGAGAGAGGATGCTGAGCGGTGCGCCGCTCCGGCTGCGTCACTTCGCCACCACCTCCGGCACTTTCCCCGCCGGCGGCGTGTTGCGGCTGCGCTGGGTGCGCACGATACCGTCGATGATGGTCATGCCGATGCCGGGGAGGTCGCCGAGCTGGACGCTCTCCAGGATGTTCTTGCCGGGCGAGTGCTGCGCCTTGTCCATGATGACGAAGTCGGCGGAGCGGCCGACCTCGATCAGGCCGCAATCGAGTTCGCGCATCCGGGCGGTGTTGCCTGTGGCGAGGCAGAAGGCGAGTTCGGCCGGCAGCTCCCCGAGCGAGGACAGCATCGAGACCATGCGCAGGATGCCGAGCGGCTGCACGCCGGAGCCGGCGGGCGCGTCGGTGCCGAGGATGACGCGGTGCAGATCGCCCATCTCGCGCGCGGTGCGCAGCGTGAACAGCGCCGAGCGTTCATTGCCGTTGTGCACGAGCTCGAGCCCGCGCTTGCAGCCCTCGCAGATGCAGCGGATCTGGTCGTCGGGCAACGCGGTGTGGCCGCCATTGATGTGGCCGACCACGTCGGTGTCGGCCTCCAGCACCACATCCTTGTCGATCAGGCCGGAGCCGGGGATCGAGGGGCCGCCGGTGTGGATCGTGCTCTGGATGCCGTATTTGCGCGCCCAGCCCACCATCTTTCGTGCGGTCGGGCCGTCCTTGACGCCGCCGAGGCCGACCTCGCCGAGCAGCTTGACGCCGTTGGCGGCCATCTCCTTGAAGTCTTCTTCCACCATCTCGCATTCGATGACAGGTGCGCCGGCGTGAACCTTCACGCCGCCGGGACGCAAGGTCCAGAACGCGCGCTGGGCGAACACGGCCATGGCCTTCAAGCCGACGACATCGCGCGGGCGGCCGGGCATGTGCACCTCGCCGGCGGAGATCATCGTGGTGACGCCGCCGTGCAGGTAGCTGTCGATCCAGTTGATCTGGTTCTGCCGCGGCGTCCAGTCGCCGGCGACGGGGTGGACGTGGCTGTCGATCAGGCCCGGCGCCACCGTGGTGCCCTGGGCGTCGACGATGGTGGTCGCGCCTTCGATGTCGACGTCCTTGAAGCGGCCGATCGCGGTGATCTTGCCGTTCTCTGCGACGATGGTGTCGCCGTCCAGGATCGGCTTTTCCAGGGCGCCGGACAGGATCAGGCCGATATTGCGGATCACGAGCTTCGAGGGTCCGGTGGCCTGGGGTGCGTCATGCGCCATGGAAGGGGCTCCTTATTCCTAACTGCAACGCTTTCGATCTTGGGCAGCCTTGACCGCGGGATCAAGCGGGATTATTCATTAGTATACGAATGATCGTGTACAAACGACGCATAGCTGGACCGCCTCGACACCCGCAATTGACGCGACAGGGAAGGTGAGATGAGCAATTTCAATCAGGAAAGCGTTTTGAGCGTCCACCATTGGACCGACACGCTGTTCTCCTTCAAGACCACCCGCAGCCCGACCTTCCGCTTCCGTAACGGCGAGTTCACCATGATCGGGCTCAAGGTCGGCGAGAAGCCCTTGCTGCGGGCCTACAGCGTCGCCAGCGCCAATTACGAGGACACGCTGGAGTTCTTCTCGATCAAGGTACCGGATGGACCGCTGACCTCGCGCCTCCAGCACCTGAAGGAAGGCGACGAGATCATCGTCAGCCGCAAGGCCACCGGCACGCTCGTCATCGACAATCTGGAGGAGGGGCGGAACCTCTACCTCATCGGCACCGGCACCGGCCTCGCGCCGTTCCTGAGCGTGATCAAGGACCCCGAGACCTACGAGCGGTTCGAGAAGGTGGTGCTGCTGCACGGCTGCCGGCACGTGAAGGAGCTCGCCTATGGCGAGATGATCACGCAGACGCTGCCGAAGGACGAGCTGATCGGCGAGTACATTCGCGAGCAGCTGATCTACTACCCGACTGTGACCCGCGATCCCTTCCGCAACCGCGGCCGCATCACCGATCTCATCACGTCGGGCAAGCTGTTCGCCGATATCGGCCTGCCGGCTCTGGAAGCCGCCCACGATCGCGTCATGATCTGCGGCAGCCCGGCGCTCGTGACCGATACCCGCGTGCTCCTGGGCGAGCGCGGCTTCGCCGAGGGCAATCATGGCGAACCGGCCCAATTCGTGGTCGAAAAGGCCTTCGCCGAGCGCTAAGCCCGCAATAAGACCGTATTTTCGCCGTCGGGCAGGCGTTGCGGCGTCGATTCGGCGCTTGATACACTGCGGGAGCGAATCAGCGGAGTTCCCACATGGTTGCGGACAGCGACAGCAACATCGCCTGGCACCGGGTCCAGTTGAAGAAGAACCGCGCCGAGTTGAAGGCGGTGGAGACGGCGCGCTTCACGATGGGCGAGATTGCCTCATCGAAGCGCAACGGTCAGACCCAGAAGACCATCGCGGAACTCAAGCGGAAGATCGCGCAGTCGGAACGCGTGATCGCCGACCATGACAAGCGCACGCGCCGTCCGCTCGGCACCGACATGCAGAGCCTCAGCAATGGCAGCTGGAGCCACTGGGACTCCTATACCAACCAGCAGCAGCGCAAGACCGGCCAGCGCTCGCCGGGGCGCGGATAGTCGCACCTCGTTCGCAGCCTCCTTGCACCGGCCGCGCCGCGCACCATCTGGGTGACACGCCAGCAATCAGTCCGGTGATCCCATGACAGTGCGCCTCGATTTCACCAGCGAGGCCTTCTTTCGCGATCCGCCCAAGGTCATTGCGAGCTTGCGCATGTCCGGGCCCGTGGTCGCGACGCGATTCCCTCTCATCGGCGACGTCTGGATCACCACGACCCATGACGCGACCGCGCAGGTCCTGAAGGGCGGCGCGACCTTCACGCTACGCAAGGAAGACGGCGACGTCGCCGGTCTGCGCTGGTGGATGCCGCGATACGTCAGGACCATCGCCAACAACATGCTGACGATGGACGAGCCTGACCATACCAGGCTGCGCAGCATCGTGGATGAAGCCTTTCGCCGCCGCGCGATCGTCGCCATGGAGCCGCGCATCCGTGCCATCGCCGACGGTCTCGCCGACGAGCTGTTCTCGGCGGGACGTCCGGCCGATCTCGTCCAGCGCTACGCCCGCATCCTGCCGCTCGCGGTGATCTCCGAACTCCTGGGCTTGCCGCCGGCGGACCGGCCGAGATTCATCGCCTGGGCCAACGAGATGTCCTCGCTGACCAATGTCGTCAGCTTTTTCCGCCTGTTGTGGGCGTTCCGCAAGATGCGCGCCTATCTCGAACGGCAATTGCAGATCGCCCGTGTGCAGGGCGGCGAAGGCCTGATTGCCGAACTGATCCAGGTCGAGCGCGAAGGCGGCGAGATCTCGCCGGACGAGATGGTCTCGATGGTGTTCCTGCTGCTCGCGGCGGGTTCCGAAACGACCACGCACCTCATCAGCGGTTCCGCCTATGAGCTCCTCAGAAGTCCGGGCTTGCGCGATTGGCTGGAGCAGGATTGGAGCCGTATCGGGCTTGCGGTGGAGGAGTTCCTGCGCTTCGTCTCGCCAGTGCAGTTCTCCAAGCCGCGCTATGTGCGGCGGCATGTCGAGGTCGAAGGTGTCCGTCTGAAGAAGGGCGATCGCGTCATGGTGATGCTCGCCGCCGCGAACATGGATCCGGCGATGCACGACCGCCCCGAAAGCCTCGATCTCGAACGCAAGCCGAACCGTCACTTGTCGTTCGGGACTGGAATCCATTTCTGCCTCGGCCACCAGCTCGCGCGCATCGAGGCGGCTTGCGCGCTGGAAGCGCTGTTCGTGCGATGGCCCAAGCTTGGCTTGGCCGTCGACCCCGTCGATGTCCACTGGCGCAAGCGGCCAGGGCTTCGTGCCATCGCAAAGCTTCCTGTCACGCCAGAGGGGCGCGGAACACATGCCGCGGCGTCTGAGGGCGCGATCGTTGATCGCTCCCTCGCGCGCGCGGACTGAGACGTCTGGATTCGGCAAATCGTCGCTGGTTGTGATCTGCCAGGAACGGTCCCCAGCGCTTGCTGTTGTCATCGGGACTGCGGGCACGCCATGGAACAGGCTCCGCATCCGAGGTTTCCACATCTCCCGGAGGTCAAATCATGACCAGCAAGATGCCACCTATTCCGCCGGAAAATCAGAGCCGCAAGGGAACCGGCGACAGCAAACAAATGTCCGCTGATCAGACGCCGCGCGGCCAACAGCGCGCGGAAAATCCGGACCAGCAGGGACAGCAGGGCAACATCAAGCAGAACACGACCAATCAGGGATATCAGCAAGATCGCTGAGGAAGGCGACATTCCATGTCGACATCCACCAAGACACCAAGCAGCATTCGCCAGGGTGGCCCCGGTGCTTCGCACGAGAACGCGAAGGCGCCGCTGGAGGTCAAGAAGCCGCCGGCTGACAATGCGCAGCGCAGCCATAGCCGCGTCTCGGGTGGCGGAGGCGAGCAGGACTCGCATCACGCGCACGACGAGGCGGGCAAGGGCGGCGGCAGATAAAGAGTGAATCCGATGCGAGGCCCGCAACGGAAGCCTTAACGAGGATCACGGCAAGAGGAGAGACCGATGCCATCTGGGCACGGCAGCAAGACGCATTTCAGATCCGGCATGCATGGCAAGGGCGACGGCACCGGCGGCATGACCGAAATCCCCAAGGAGATGATCGGCGACAACATGGTCCTGTCCAACCGCGACAAGAAGCAGCATTCGGACATCCGCGGCATGGACGGCAAGACGATCCAGACCGAACAATATCAGGATCATTCAGCCAACCGGCTCGACGGGAAGCCGGAGGCTGACGAGACCTGAGAGCGTTCCTCCCCGACCAACTCGCGGACCGATGTTCAGCCGGTCCGCTTTTTTGTCGGCGCGAGATCGCGCTCCCAGCCGAACACGGAGCGGCCGTCGAGATCGGGCGAAGCCGCGCGCTCGCCGGCGATGTAGGCCTCAACGGATGGTCCGTGCGCGGACCGCTCCAGGCGCCGTGCCTGATCGTCGAGCCGTTTCATCGCCTGCATTTCCTCGTCGCGTCCGAGCTTGGCGTTCTGGATCGCGTCCTTCAACACGCGAATGGTCTCGTCATAGACCTTGATCGGGACGGGATAGGGATGCCGGTCCTTGCCGCCATGGGCGAGCGAGAAGCGCGCGGGGTCCTTGAAGCGATAGGGCGCGCCGTGCACGACCTCCGCGACCATCGCGAGTGAGCGAACGGTGCGCGCGCCGACGCCGGGCGTCAGCAGCAATTCCGGGAAGTCGACCGGGCCGCGCTCGGCTGCTGCGGCGAGCGTGCCGTGCAGGCGGCGCGCGAACACGTCCTTGGGCCTGACATCGTGATGCGCGGGCATGATCAGATGCGGCAGCATGGCCTGCGCCGGCTCGGGCGCGGTCCCGGCCAGCCGTTCGAATTCGGAGACGATGCGATCGGGGCCGAGATCCCCCAAGAGATCGAGCTGCGCGCTACGCGAGACGTCGGCGCGATGGTCGGTGAGATTGACGATCTCGCCCTGTTGCGGCCCGTCGATCGCGCTATGCGGCGTATCGACGAAGCTCTTGAGCGCCTCGGAATGCCAGTGATAGCGGCGAGCCTGGCGCTTGTCGCCGTTCATGCCCTGCTGCACCACGGTCCATTTGCCGTCGGCGGTGACGAAGAAGCCGTGGAGATAGAGGTCGAAGCCGTCCTGCACGGCCGCGCTGTCGACCTTCGCCACCAGGCGGCTGGCGCGGGTCAGCTTCGCGCCATCGAATCCGACGCGCTCGCCGAGCTGCATCAGCTCGTCCGGTGTCTTGCGCGAATGCTGGCCGCGGCCGCCGCAGACATAAATCCCGAGCTCGTCCTGAAGCGGCCCCAGCCCGCGCTTCAACGCGCCGATCACCGAGGTCGTGATCCCCGAGGAGTGCCAGTCCATTCCCATCACGGCGCCGAACGACTGGAACCAGAACGGATGGGACAACCGCTGCAGAAATGCATCACGACCGTAATGATGCACGATGGCCTGCGTGACGATCGACCCGAGCGAAGCCATGCGGCTCGCCAGCCAGGGTGGAACCCGTCCGGTGTGCAAGGGAAGATCGGCGCTGCCGCTACGTCGAGTCATGGGTGCCGCAAATTAGCCCAGTTCGGCAACGCTTGCACCTGGGGAATGCTGCGTTGCACAGGGCGGGGGAGCGAAGCCGGCCGCGATGCGTTGAGCCGGCTACGCGAATACAAGGACGGGGACAGCAATGAATTGGCAGGCTCTCATGGCCGACATCGACAGGATGTTCGGCTGGATACCGTCGTGGTTCATCGGCCTCGGTCTCGTTGTGGGAGCGATGCTCCTTGCGCTGTCGTTGTACCGGATCGCCACATGGCTGCTGAACCGCGCCTTTGGCACCCGCCTTCCGCTTCTCGGCGTGTTCATCGAACGCACGTCCGGTCCGGCCCAGCTGGCGCTATGCCTGGCCGCCGTTGCATTGGTTCTGCCGCTTGCGCCGCTCGACGACAACATCCGTACGCCCTTGATGCGGCTGTTCGTCGTCGCCGTCATCGCCCTGATCGGCTGGATCTCGATCAGGGTCGTCGATATGAGCGCGGCGCGCTACCTGCAGAATTTTCGCGATGTCACTGAGAATTTCGTCGCGCGCAAGCACGTCACGCAGGTCCGCGTGTTCAAGCGCGTCACCGACACCATCATCGTCGTCATCACTGTGTCCACCGCGCTGATGACGTTTGACTCCGTAAGGCAATACGGCGTCAGCCTGTTCGCATCGGCCGGTGCCGCCGGTATCATCGTCGGTCTTGCCGCGCGGCCGCTCTTGAGCAATCTGATCGCCGGCTTGCAGATCGCGATCACCCAGCCGATCCGCATCGAGGATGCGGTGATCATCGAGAACGAGTGGGGCTGGGTCGAGGACATCGCCTCGACCTATGTCGTGATCCGGCTGTGGGACTGGCGCCGCATGGTGGTGCCGCTGTCTCATTTCATCGAAAAACCGTTCCAGAACTGGACCCGCGACACCGCGTCCCTGATCGGCGTGATCGCGCTCCATGTCGATTATCGCGCCGACGTTCCGCGCATCCGGCGCTGGCTGGAGGATGCGGTGAAGCAGTCCAAGCTCTGGGACGGGGCGGTGGTCAATCTCCAGGTGATCGACGCGGACTCGCGCACCATCGAGCTGCGGGCGCTGGTCAGCGCGCGGAACGCGCCGCAATCCTGGGACCTGCGCTGCGAGATGCGGGAGAAGTTGATCGCATTCATCCGCGACGAGATGCCGGAGGCGCTGCCGCGCGATCGCGCGATCCTGATCCCGTCGGCCAACGACGATGGCGATCTCCTCCAGCGCGTCGCACCGCAGAGAATGCGGGCGAGCGCGCGCAATTGACCCTCCGCCCGATCAGCCGGCGCCGACCACGGCCGCGTCGGCCGGCCCCTGCGCGCGCGGTCGCCGCTTGCGCAATGTCCGTCGCGCCCAGATCAGGAGGCCGGTCGACAGCAGCGTCAACAGCGCGATTGACGTCACGACATTGAGCGGCGAGGCGATCAGGGCCGACCAGTTTCCTTCATGGATCAGGCGCGGCCAGTTGCGCGGCAGCGGTGTGACCTCAGACGATGTGACGGCGTAGGCGCGCAGCTCTCCGCCATCATACAGTCTCGCCATCATGCTGCCCCCGCGGATGCGGATCGAGATCACGTGCGACAGCTCGTGCGAGCCTGCGACCATGCGTATCGCATCTGGCAGGGCGAGCGGGCGGCCAGCCGCGGCGGGCGCAGGTGAAGTCTGAAAAGTCAGACCGAACGCCATGCAAAGGCCGGTCAGCGGGCTGAGCAGGATCAGCGGCAGCGTGAACCAGGCGGTTGCCTTGTGCCATCCCGAGAGCGTGTTGCGCAGCCGCGGCAGTCCCATGACGATACCGAGCAGCAGGATGATCACCATCGCCAGCGTGGATGCCGTCACCAGCCAGGCCTGCCCCATGAGACGTTCATGCGTGAACCGCGCCCAGAGGAAGACATTCGACAGGGTTGAACCCGCCGCGGCGGCTTCGCCGGTTGCAAGATCGATTGCGGGCACGCTCGTGCCCTGCAGGGTCATCCGCCGGCTGGCTGCATTGATCGAGAGTCCGCGCGCCTTGCCGTCGGGGTCATACCGCTTCACCAGCTCGACGACACGGCCGGCGTCGATCGCGGGACCGCCAATGCCACTCGTTTGCACGAGCGGCTCGATGGACAGGATGAGGCCGGTGACGATGATCGCGAACAGGGGAAGAGCAAAGACCAGAGTGATCCAGCGATGCAGTCGCAACAATAATGGTTTGCTCATTCGTCGTCCTCGGTGTTCTCAGGACCGTGCTCGCGCAGAGCCGTGCAAAACACAAATGACGCTTTGTCCATGTTGTTGCGTTGATTTGCAGCAACGGAATTAAAGTTCGCTGATGCATATTTCAGTCGCGCGCAGCCTCACTGCGCGCGGATGTTGGCAGCCTTCAGCACCGGCTCCCATTTGGTCGCCTCGGCGTGCATATAGGCGTCGAACTCCTTGGCGGAGGAGCCGACCGGAGTCGCGCCGATCTTGCCGAGCGTCGACAGGACGTTTGCATCCTGCAGCGCAGCCTTGAGATCGGTCTCGAGCTTCGCGACGATCTCGGGCGGCATCTTGGCCGGACCGAGAACGCCCCACCAGACCGAGACGTCATAGCCGGGGATGCCGGATTCCGCGACGGTCGGCACGTTGGGCAGCGCCTTGGAGCGTTCGGCCGAGGTCACGGCGAGCGCCCGCACCGGGCCGCCTTCGAGCTGGCCGATCGCTTCGGCGAGCGGGTTGATGCTGAGCGGGATCTCGCCGGCGATCACGGCCGTGAGCGCCGGCGCGCCGCCCTTGTAGGGAATCGCGACGATCTTGGTGCCGGACATGTGCTTGAGCAGCTCGCCGGCGAGATGAGCCGAAGTGCCGTTGCCGGACATGCCGTAGGAGAGCTTGTCCGGCTCTTTCTTCGCCGCAGCGAGCAGATCGCCGAGCGTCTTGTAGGGACTGTCCTTGGCCACGACGATCGCGAGCGGCGAGGAGGCGACTTCCGTGATGGCCGTAAAGTCCTTGAAGGTGTCGTAAGGCACGCTCGGATAGATGAACTGGTTGAGCGGATGGCCGCTCGCCACCAGGATCAGCGTGTAGCCGTCGGGCGCGGCCTGCGTCAGCGCCTGCGAGGCGACGATGGCGCCGGCGCCGGGCCGATTGTCGACCACCGGCTGCTGGCCCCAGGTCTTGGCCAGCGCCTGGGCGAGCGTGCGCGCGAGCACGTCGACCGCGCCGCCGGCCGCGTAAGGCACCAGGATGTGGACCGGCTTGCTCGGATAATTGTCTGCCTGCGCGGCGCTGCTCGCGAGCAGCAAACCGGCACCGAGCATCAGACGGCCGATCTTCTTGTTCAAACCCAGCATTTCCCAGCACTCCTAAGGGCATTCGCGCACGATCGCACGCTGCCCGTGGTTTTTGTTGACGAGACCTGATCTTTTGTACGATAGTACAAATCACATGGTACGCAAGCCCACCAGCAAGGAAACGGCCCGGAAGCCGAATATGCGCGAGGCAATCCTCGCCGCGGCCGAGGAGCTCTTCGCCACCAACGGCTTCAATGCCGTCTCGGTGCGCGACATCGCCCAGGCCGCCGGAGCCAATCCCGGCAGCGTGACCTATCATTTCAAGACCAAGGACGGCCTGCTGCTGGAGATCTATCGGCGCCATTGCGGGCCGATGAACCTGCGCCGTTCGGAGTTGCTCGCGGCGGCGAGGCGTGTGCGCGATCTCCAGGACCGGCTCGAAGCGATCGTGCGCGCCTATGTGGTGCCGGCCTTCACCTCGGGCAGCGATCTCGCCGGCGGCGGGGCGCGCTTCACGCGGCTGCGCGCTGTGATGTCTGCGGAAGGCAACGAGGTCGCGCGAAAGATCATCGCGCAGACATTTGACGACACCAGCCACGCCTTCATCGATGCGATCCACGAGAGCCTGCCGCACATCCCGCGCACCGACATCGTCTGGCGCAGCCACTTCCTGCTCGGCGCGCTCTATTATTCACTGGTGACGCCGGACCGCGTTTCGCGCCTGTCGCGCGGCGAGGCCGACGGCGGCGATCCCGCAGGGGCGATCGAGCAACTGGTGCAGGCGACGGTTGCCTCGTTCCAGGCGCCGCCGCTCGATCAGGCCGCGCCGGCACGGCGCCGGCCGGTCGTCAGCAGCAAGACCTGAAAGAAGCCACCGAGGGGAGGCGCGTAGCGCTTCCGCTCGCAAGCGGACGATGTGACGGGGTGTTGGAGACATGAACAGGCGGGAGTGCTTGCATCTTTTGACCGGCTTGGCAGGCGCCGCGCTCGCGAACGAAGCGCGCGCGCAAGGCGTGGAGCCGAAAGTCATGCTGACGATCACGCCACCGGATCCAAATCCCAAGATTCCGTCATTCAAGCTGCCGGCGAAATCCTGCGATAGCCACACCCACATCTTCGGCCCGGCGTCCCGTTATCCCTTCGCGGAGAAGCGCCCCTACAACACGGCCGATGCGCCGCTGGAAGCGTTCCGCAGCGTGCATGAGACAATCGGCGTCGAGCGCTGCGTCATCGTGAATGCGACCGTGCACGGCACCGACAATCGCGTCGTCACCGATGCCATCGCCCAGAGCGAGGGCGCCTATAAGGGCATCGCCAACGTCAATGACGAGATGAGCGAGAAGGAGCTGGCGGCGCTCGACAAGGCCGGCATCTGCGGTTGCCGCTTCGCTTTCCTCAAGCGCCTCGGCGGCGTCGGCGACATGAACAAGTTCCAGCGCATCGTGCACCGTGTCGCCGAGCTCGGCTGGCATATCGACGTCTATTTCGAGCCGGGCACGATCGCCGAATTTGCGCCGATCCTGACCGCGCTGCCGACGCCCTACGTGATCGACCACATGGGCACGGTGCAGGCCGCGAAGGGGCTCGACGATCCCGGCTTCACGGCGCTGCTCGACCTTCAGAAGAAGGACGAGAAGTGCTGGGTGAAGATCACCGGCCTCGAACGGGCCTCGAGCGCCGGCAAGCCGTTCCACGACGCCGTGCCGTTCGCGAAGGCGCTGATCGACAATGCGCCCGACCGTGTGTTCTGGGGCACGGATTGGCCGCATCCCAACGTCAAGGTCATGCCGAATGACGGCGAGCTCGTCGACCTGATCCCGCTCTACGCGCCCGACGCAAAGATCCAGCACAAGCTGCTGGTCGACAATCCCGCGCGCCTGTTCAAATTCAGCTGATGAAAATGATGTACACGCCGACCATTCCGCCGCCCGATCCGAACACGCGCACGCCGAAGTTCAAGCTGCCGAAGCTGTCTTGCGACGCGCATTGTCACATCTTCGGACCCGGCGCGAAATACCCCTACGCGCCCGACCGTTCCTACACACCGCCGGATGCGCCGCTCGAGGATTTCAGGGCATTGCACGCCAAGCTTGGTGTCGAGCGCGCGGTCATCGTCAACGCCAGCGTGCACGGCACCGACAACACGGTCGCGCTCGATGCCATCGCGCAGAGCAACGGCGCCTACCGCGCGGTCGCCAATATCGACGACACCATCACCGAAAGCGGGCTTCGCGTGCTGCACGAGGGCGGCTTCCGCGGCTGCCGGTTCAATTTCGTCCGGCATCTCGGCGGTGTTCCCGACAAGCGCGCGTTCGACCGCATCGTCGCGATGGTCACCCCGCTCGGCTGGCACATCGACCTGCATTTCGATGCGATCGACCTGCCTGACTATGCCGACATGCTGACAAAGCTGCCGCTGAGTTACACCATCGACCACATGGGCCGGGTGAAGGCCTCCGAAGGGCTCGACCAGCTTCCGTTCAAGATCCTGATCGAGCTGATGCGGCGCGACGAGAAATGCTGGGTCAAGATCTGCGGCTCGGAACGGGTGTCGTCGGCCGGTCCGCCATTCACCGACGCGGTGCCTTTTGCGCGAAAAATCGTCGAGACCGCGCCGGACCGCATTATCTGGGGCACGGACTGGCCGCACCCCAACGTCAAGGCGATGCCGAATGACGGCGACCTCGTCGATCTCATTCCGCTGTTCGCACCGGAGCCGGAGCTTCAGCAGAAGATTCTCGTCGACAATCCTGCGCGCCTGTTCGAGTTCGACCGATGACGGCGCTCTCGATCGACAAGCCGCGCCGCCGCGCCTGGTGGAAGGAGCTCTGGATCCAGGTGCTCATCGCCATGGTGGCCGGCATCGCGCTTGGGATCGTCAGCCCCGAGGCTGGCGCCAAGATGCAGCCGCTGGGCGATGCCTTCATCAAGGCGATCCGGATGCTGATCGCGCCGATCATCTTCTGCACCGTCGTGCACGGCATCGCCCATATGGCCGACATGGCGCGCGTCGGGCGCGTCGCGGTCAAGGCGATCGTCTATTTCGAGATCATGACCACGATTGCGCTGATCATCGGCCTCATCGCGGTCAATCTGCTCAAGCCCGGCGTCGGCATGAACATCGATCCTGCCAGCATCAATGCCAGCGCGATCGAGCCTTATGTCAAGCGGACCGGTGCGATCGGCTTCGTGCCGTTCCTGATGAACATCGTGCCTGCGACCTTCATCGGCGCCTTCGCCGAGGGCAACATTCTGCAGGTTCTGTTCATTTCCGTGCTGTGCGGCTTTGCACTGGTGCAGCTCGGCGAGCGCGGCGCGCCGCTGGTTCATCTGATCGACGTCGCCGCCAAGATGGTGTTCGCGGTGGTCGGCTTCGTGATGTGGGCCGCGCCGATCGGCGCGTTCGGCGCCATTGCGTTCACGGTCGGCAAGTTCGGCGTCGGCTCGCTCGCCTCGCTCGGAAAGCTCCTGGGCGGCTTCTATCTGACGTGCCTGGTGTTCATCGTCGTGGCGCTCGGCCCCGTCGCGCGGCTCTGCGGCTTTTCGCTGCTCAAGCTGATCCGCTATATCTGGGAGGAACTGCTGATCTGCGTCGCCACGACCTCGTCCGAGACGGTGTTGCCGCGGATGCTGATCAAGCTGGAGAAAGCCGGCTGCGAGAAGAGCGTGGTCGGGCTGGTGATCCCGACCGGCTATTCCTTCAATCTCGACGGCACGTGTCTTTACCTCGCCGCGGCCTCGGTGTTCCTGGCGCAGGCGACCAACACGCCATTCGGGCTCGCCGAGCAGATCGAGTTGCTGCTGATCCTGCTGGTGACCTCCAAGGGCGCAGCGGGAATCGCCGGGGCGGCCTTCGTCGTGCTGGCGGCGACCCTGTCGGCCACCGGCACGATTCCCGTCACGAGCGTCGCGCTGGTGCTCGGCATCCATCGCCTGATGTCGCAAGGGCTGACCCCGACCAATCTGATCGGGAACGCGGTTGCGACCATCGCGATTGCCAAATGGGAGGGCGCGCTCGATGTCGAGCGCCTGAGGCGCGTGCTCGACGGTGAGGAACAGGCGGCCGTCGCAGCTTGAGGAACTTGCTCCCCGCATGAAGCAGGGAGCCTATGATGCTTACGAATGAAATAGGGGAGTTCGTCCCATGAAGACAGGTCTCGTGGTCACCGCCCATCCCGGCGATTTCGTCTGGCGCGCCGGCGGCGCCATCGCGCTGCATGCGAAGAAGGGCTATCGCATGAAGATCGTCTGCATGTCCTTCGGCGAACGCGGCGAGAGCCAGTTCGCCTGGAAGGAGAAGGGCGCGACGCTGGAATCGGTCAAGGCCGGCCGCAAGGACGAGGCGGAGCGGGCGGCCAGGCTTTTGGGCGCCGAGATCGAGTTCTTCGACTGCGGCGACTATCCGCTGAAGCTCACGGAAGCGCATTTCGACCGCATGGTCGACATCTACCGCGAGCTCAACCCCAGCTTCGTGCTGACGCACGCGCTGGAAGATCCCTATAATTTCGATCATCCCAATGCGGCGCATTTCGCGCAGGAGACGCGTGTAGTCGCGCAGGCGATGGGCCACAAGCCCGGCGCGCAATACAAATACTCCGCGCCGCCGGTGTTTCTGTTCGAGCCGCACCAGCCGGAGCAATGCAACTACAAGCCGGACACGATCCTCAAGATCGACGAGGTCTGGAAGGAGAAATACGAAGCGTTCCAGATCCTCGCCGCGCAAAAGCACCTCTGGGGCTATTACGAGCGCGTCGCGCTCAACCGCGGCATCCAGGGCAGCCGCAACACCGGCGTGCCCATGACTTATGGTGAGGCCTATCAGCGCCTGTTCCCGACGGTTGCGGAGGAGCTGGCATGAAGCCGATCGTCGTTCGCAACATCAAGCGTGCCGATCCCGCCGGCATGGCCGAATACGGCGTCTCGACCGTGCACGAGGCCTATGGCCGCATCGGTCTGATGAAGCCCTATTTGCGGCCCGTCTGGCCGGGCGCTGCGATTGCCGGTCCCGCCGTCACCGTGCTGGCGCAGCCTGGCGACAATTGGATGATCCATGTCGCGGTCGAGCAGTGCAGGAAGGGCGACATCCTCGTCGTCGGCTGCACCACCGACAATACCGACGGCATGTTCGGCGAGCTGCTGGCGACCTCGCTGCAGGCGCGCGGCGCGCAAGGCTTGATCATCGATGCCGGCTGCCGTGACGTCAAAGCGCTGCAAGAGATGAAGTTTCCGGTGTGGTCGCGCGCGATCTCGGCCAAGGGCACGGTCAAGGCCACGCTCGGCTCGGTCAACGTCCCCGTTGTCTGCGCCGGCGTCAACGTCGATCCCGGCGACATCGTCGTCGCCGATGACGATGGCGTCGTCGTGGTGCCGAATCGCTATGCCGCCGAGGTCGCCGAGAAGGCGAAGAAGCGTAACGCGGACGAGGGCGGCAAGCGCAAGCGGCTCGGCTCCGGCGAGCTCGGCCTCGACATGTACAACATGCGCGAGGCGCTGGCGAAGGCGGGTCTCGTCTATGTCGACAATCCCGAGGATGTCTGAAGGTTAGCGGAGCGGGCGGATGGATCGTCTCAAGCTGAAGGCCGTGCTCGGCAGTCACCCCCATGTCCAGGCGGTCAAGAGCGGCGAGCTCCGCTCCGGCCTCTTCGATCTCGACTTCATCGACTACGCGCCGACCAACACGGCATTCAAGCCGATGGTGCGCGAGCAGGCGTTTGATGTCTGCGAGATGGCGATCGTCACCTATCTGATGGCGAAGGCGCATGGCAAGCCGCTGGTGCTGCTGCCGGCGACCATGCTCGGCCGCTTCCAGCACTCCTATGCGCTCTACAATCCCGCACGGGGACCGTTCGGCCCATCCGACCTCGAAGGCAAGCGCGTCGGCATCCGCTCGTTCACGACCACGACCGGCGCCTGGATCAGGGGCATCCTCGCCAACGACTATGGCGTCAACCTCGACAGGATCAATTGGGTAACCTTCGAGGATCCGCATGTCGCCGAATATGTCGACACCACCGAGCGCGCCCCGAAGGACAAGAAGATCCTGCAGATGCTGCTCGATGGCGAGCTCGATGCCGTGCTCGGCGAAACCTCTGATAACCCCAAGCTCAAGTCTCTCTTCCCTGATCCGGCCGCGGAAGCCGCCAGATGGTACGCCCGGCGCGGCGTCGTGCCGGTCAATCATCTCGTCGTCGTGACCGAGCAGCTCGCGAAATCGCGCCCCGATGTGGTCGCTGATGTCTATGATCTGCTCAAGCGCAACAAGGAGCAGATGAGGCCTGCGGCAGCACCCGATCTCCTTCCATTCGGGATCGCGGCCAACAGGAAGCCGCTCGAGCTGATCGTCGACTACGCCTTCCAGCAGGCGCTGATCCCGCGCCGTTATGCGGTCGAGGAGCTGTACGACGCGACGACAGGAGGATTGAACTGATGGCGGATCCGAAGCGCTGGCAGATCGGGCTGGTCGGATATGGCGAGGTCGGCCGGATCCTGGCCGAGGATCTGCGCCAGCAGGACATCAAGGTCTCCGCCTACGACATCAAGCTCGGAGGCGAGCAGGGTGCACCGCTGAAAGAGCATGCGACGAAATTCGGCGTGACGCTCGCGACTTCGCACGCCGAACTGACGGCGAAATGCGACTTCATCATCTCCGCCGTCACCGCCAGTCAGGCTGTGCCGGTGGCAAAGGCCTGCGCCGCCGCGCTCAACCAGGGCACCTGGTTCCTCGATTTCAATTCAGCCTCTCCCGGTGCCAAGCAGCGCGCGGCGGACCTGATCGATGGCGGGGGTGGTCGCTATGTCGAGGGCGCGGTGATGACCTCGGTGCCGCCTTATCGCATCAAGGTGCCGCTGCTGCTCGGCGGGCCCGGCGCGAAGGAGCTGGAGCCGCTGCTGAATGCGATCGGTTTTGCGGCGAAGGTCGCCAGCGACAAGCTCGGCGTGTCCTCAGCCGTGAAGATGTGCCGCAGCATCATGATCAAGGGCCTCGAGGCCATGGTCATTGAAAGCTTCACCACCGCGCGCGCCTATGGCGTCGAGGATGCCGTGCTGGCCTCGCTCGCGGAGACGTTTCCCGCCATCAATTGGGAGAAGCAGGGCGCCTATTTCTTTCAGCGCGTGATCGAGCACGGCCGCCGCCGTGCCGAGGAGGTGCGGGAGGTCGCCGAGACCGTGCGCGAGGCGGGCCTGACACCATGGTCCGCGCAGGGCACGGCTGAGCGGCAGGCGTGGGTGGCCGATCTCGCCGATGAAGGGCTGTTCGGGGCCAGGGGAACCGAGGAGTTCGCCCGCAGCGCGGATTGGCGGACCGAGGCAGACCGGATACTTGCAAGAATCAAGCGCTGACGCCGAACCCGTGCGTTCGGCTCAAGACCCTGCCGTCGTCGCGATAGTTCGAGATTTCGTCGCGAGCGAGCTCGATCAGATCGACCAGGCTCTTGGCCTTGCGCGCGACCTGCTCCTTGGCGGGCGCCGTGCGGAACTCGGCGAGGATCATGCGGATGCACTTGTCGGCGGTATCGAGCGTCCAGAGTGCGCGGGTCATGTCGTCCTGCGTGTGGATCGCCGAGATATCGAGGTCAGATAGAACTTCGCCGATTCCATTCAGTCGCTTGACGGCCGTTTCGGCAGGCGTGTTGGCCCGAATGGAGCGATAATCGATGCTACTGAATGCGCTGAACATGTACAGACTTCCCCACTGAACCCACGTGGTTCAGAGCGCCCCTTTCGTATGATCCGGGCAGCTCTTGTGCAATGCGCAGGGCTACGGTCCGGGATTCTACCGGACTCACATTTTGGACAAGATCGGTCGTGAAATCAGAGCGCAGGATTGGACAATCGGCTGCGTTCCCGACCATTTTACCGCTACGAGTTCGACCGGAAACGGGTTCAGCGCCCGGGGCGGAACAGGGCAGGCCGCTGCCGCTCAAATGTCTGTCGGCCGCGCTTGAAGCCCATCAGGACATCAGGCAGTTCGGCCACGGCAAAGCGGCTATCCCTGGTATCGAGCACGATGAGATCGGCGGGATTTCCGGTCCTGATGCCGTAGTCGTCGAGGTTCATCAGCCGTGCCGGCTGTTCGGTCACGAGATCGAGGCAAGTGTCGAAATCGTTCACCGAGGCGTGCGCGACATTGGCGTAGAAGTTCGCCATCCGCAGCAGCGAGGCGTCGCCGAACGGGGTGAAGGGATTGAGCACATTGTTGGTCGCGACCGAGCACACGACGCCATCGCCCGCGAGCTTGTGGGCGAGGGTCAGCCCGCGCGGCGCGTTGTGGGTGGCCTCGCGCCCCATCAGATAGAGATCGGTCGCGGGCAGCACGGTGACGGCGACGCCGGCTCTTGCCAGTTGCGCGGTCGCAGCCTTCATCCGCTCCGGCGGTAGGGCCGAGAGTTTTGTCGCGTGGCCGATCGTGACCCGCCCGAGATAATTGCGCCGCTCGGTCTGCCGGCAGACTTCGTCGAGGTGGCACCAGGAGGGATCGAGGTCGAAATCCAGGTGAAGGTCGACGTCGACGTCGAATTCCTGCGCGAGATCGAAGATGCGCTCCAGATGCGCGTTCGGATCGGTGTCGGTATAAGGACAGCCGCCGATCACCTCGCTGCCGTCGCGCAACGCCTGGATCAGCAGGTCCTCAGCGCCGGGGTCGTTGGTCAGGCCTTCCTGCGGGAAGACGCAGAGCGACAGGTCGATCGCCCAGGCGTAATCGCGCTTCAGCGCCTTCACAGCCTCGAAGCTGCGCAGGCCGATCCGTGGATCGATCTCCACATGCGTGCGCATGCGCGTCGTGCCGTGCACGATCGCGCGCTCCAGCACCTTGGCACCGCGGGCGTAGACGTCCTCGACGGTGAAGTCGCGTTTCATCGCCGACACTGCCCGGATGGCATCACCGAGGCTGCCGTGATCATGCCCGCAGCGGTCGAGCAGGCAGGCCTTGTCGAGGTGGATATGGGTATCGACGAAGCCGGGCAGGGCGAGATGCCCGCCGAGATCGACCTCGACTGCTTCGCAGGCCAGCCGTGGCTCGATCGCGGCGATCCGGCCGTCCTTCACGCCGATGTCGACGGGCGCGGCGGATGATCGCAGCAGTGCGTTACGGAAGATCAGGTCGAAGGCAGGCTTGATGATCATGGGCTCTTGCGGACGGAGTTTAGAGCAATCAGCCGGGATCGGCGGCTCCAGATTGTCGGCAGTGTAGCGAGGCAAATGTTCAAAATATATGCATGGATCTTGCGCAGGTGGCGGTAGTATTCCATCAATCCTGGGAGAACCAGCCATGTCCGTTGCCGTCAGAACCGAAGCTGCTCATTTGTCCGACGCCGCGATCGTGGAGGCCTATCTCACGGCATCGATGATCCCTGATCCGGACGCTGCCGCAGCCTATATGGCACCGGGCACGGTGATCACCTTCACCGGCGGAAACACGTTCGATCATCCACGCGGCCCGACCGCCTTCAACGCCAAGCGCTACCGCTGGGTCAAGAAGAAGATGGACCGGTTCGACGTCTGCCCCGGGGACGGCGAGACCGTGGTCTACAGCATCGGCACGCTTTACGGCGAGTGGAAGGACGGGACCCCGTTCGAGGGCAACCGTTATGTCGACCGCTTCGTGGTCCGTAATGGCAAGATCACCAAGATGGATGTCTGGAACGACAGCGCCGAGCGCATCCTGGTCCAGCGCGGCATCGACGCGTAAGCGCCTCTCGTCGTATCGAAAGCTGCGATAGCTGCTAGGCACGGGCACGTCTGGCGACTTGAGCGATGCTGCGCTATCAAGTCCCCGCTTGCGCCCGGCATGGAGGCGCGAGACCCCTTGAGGAGCAGCCGATGCGTCTACCTATCGTTATCCTGGCCCTGACATGTCTTGCCGGTGCGGCCTCGGCCGAAGATCTGTCGGGCACGCTCCAGAAGATCAAGGAGACCAAGAAGATCACCCTCGGCTATCAGGAGGCCTCGGTCCCGTTCAGCTATCTGGACGGCAACCAGAAGCCGGTCGGTTTTGCCATCGATATTTGCCTTAAGATCGTCGACGCCGTGAAGAAGCAACTGGGCATGCCCGACATCGCCGTCGACACGCTCGCCGTGACCTCGTCGAACCGGATCCCGTTGATGGTCAACGGCACGCTCGATCTGCACTGCTCGGCGACCACCAACAACGCCGATCGCCAGAAGCAGGTCGCCTTCACCAACACGCATTTCCTCAGTGCGACGCGGTTCGCGGCCAAGAAGGCGGCGAAGATCAACACCATCGACGACCTCAAGGGTAAGGCGGTCACGGCCGTCGCCGGCTCGGTCAACCTGACGCAGCTCGCCAAGGTCAATACCGAACGCAATCTCGGCATCAATCTGATGCCCGCGAAGGACCAGGCCGAGGCTTTCCTGTTGCTGGAAACCGACCGGGCCCAGGCCTACGCACTCGATGACGTGCAGCTCGCGGTCGCGATCGCGCGCTCCAAGGAGCCGCAAGCCTTCATGATCTGCGAGGAAGCGTTCTCGAAGCCGGAGCCTTACGGCATCATGCTGCGGCGGGAGGATGCGCCGTTCAAGGCGCTCGCCGATCGCGCCACGGCGGAGCTCTATGCAAGCCCCGAGATCGAGGTGCTCTACAAGAAATGGCTGCAATCGCCGACGCCGCCGAACGGCCTCAACTACAACGTCCCGATGTCGTCCGCCTTGCGCAACGCCTTCAAGAAGCCGAGCTCCAGCGCCGATCCGGATGTGTATACGGCGAACTGAGGCAAGGGCGGGGAGTTACTGCGCCCTCTCCCCTTGTGGGAGGGGGCATCTCCGCCTTATCGCGGCAAGATACGCGCCTTTGCTTCACCCGTTCGAATACTTCTTCAGCTCGAACCGCGCGATTTGGTTCCGGTGAACTTCATCCGGACCGTCGGCGAGCCGCAGCAGCCGCGCGGTGGCGTAGGCCTGGGTCAGGCCGAAATCGTTCGAGGTGCCGCCGCCGCCATGAGCCTGGATCGCCCAGTCGATGATCTGGCAAGCCATGTTGGGCACGGCGACCTTGATCATCGCGATCTCGCTCTTTGCGACCTTGTTGCCGACCGTATCCATGGCAGAGGCGGCGTTGAGCGTCAGCAGCCGGGCCTGCTCGATCATGATGCGGGCTTCCGCAATACGCTCCTGCGTCACCGTCTGCTCGGAGACCGGCTTGCCGAAGGCGACGCGGCTGCGCACCCGCCGGCACATCTTCTCCAGCGTGCGCTCGGCAAGGCCGATCAGCCGCATGCAGTGGTGGATGCGGCCGGGCCCGAGACGGCCCTGCGCGATTTCGAAACCGCGGCCTTCGCCGAGCAGCATGTTTTCCTTCGGGACGCGGACATTGGTGAAGACGACCTCGGAGGCCCGATCAGGCACGCCGTAGAAGCCGAACACCGGCAGCGGGCGTTTCACCTCGATGCCAGGCGTCTCCATCGGCACCAGAATCATGGATTGCTGCTTGTAGCGGTCGGGATTATCAGGGTCGGTCTTGCCCATGAAGATGCAGATCTTGCAGCGGGGATCGGTTGCGTTGGTCGTGTACCATTTGCGCCCGTTGATGATGTAATGGTCGCCGTCCCGTACGATCGAGCTCTCGATGTTGGTCGCATCGGATGATGCGACCGCGGGCTCGGTCATGGCGAAGCAGGAGCGGATCTCGCCGGCGAGCAATGGCTTCAGCCAACGCTGCTTGTCCTTTTCCGTGCCGTAGCGCTCCAGCACCTCCATGTTGCCGGTGTCGGGCGCCGAGCAGTTGAACACCTCGGGCGCGAGATGCGAGCGGCCCATCACCTCGCAGAGCGGGGCATATTCGAGATTGGTGAGACCCGCGCCATGGCTGCTCTCGGGCAGGAACAGATTCCAGAGGCCTTCCGCGCGTGCCAGCGGCTTCAGCTCCTCGACGACAGGATAGACCTTCCAGGGTCCGAGCTCCTCCGCCTCGCGATAGAAGCGCTCCTCGTTCGGGTAGATGTGCCGGTCCATGAAGCTCTCGAGCTTGCGCTTGAGCTCGACGACCTTGGGCGACATCGGGTAAAGCATCATTCGTTCCTTAATCGATGGACGGAATCTTCTTGGGCGCACCGGCTTAAGCGACGCGATACTCTCTAAATTTCTCGCGCAGCGCCGACTTCAGCACCTTGCCGGTCCCCGTCATCGGAAACTCGTCGAGGAATTCGACGGCGTCCGGCATCCACCAGTTCGCGATTTTCGGGCGCATATGGTCGAGCAGCGTCTTGCCATCAACCGTCGCGCCCTTCTTGCGGACGACGAGGAGGAGGGGGCGTTCCTGCCATTTCTCATGGTGGATCGCGACGACGGCAGCCTGCAGCACATCGGGATGCGACAGTGCGACGTCCTCGAGCTGGATCGAGGAGATCCACTCGCCGCCGGACTTGATCACGTCCTTGGAGCGGTCGGTCAGTGTGACGTGGCCTTGAGGATCGATCACCGCCATGTCGCCGGTGATCAGCCAGCCGTCGCGGTCGAGACCTTCGTCCAGCTTCATATAGCCGGAGGCGACCCAGGGGCCGCGGGCTCGGAGATGGCCGACGGTCTTGCCGTCGCGCGGCAGCTCGTTGCCGGCATCGTCGACGATGCGCAAGGCGGTGCCGAAACAGGCGCGGCCCGACACCTGGCGCCGATCGAATTTTTCCTTCTCGCCGAGGTGCTCGGAGCCGGGCCGCAGGCCTGGCATGGAGCAGCCCAGGGCCTCGGTCATGCCCCAGGCCTGGATGTAGTCGATGCCATAGTCGCGCTTGAGCTTCTCGACCATCGCGCGCGGCGGGGCCGAGCCCGACGACAGCGTTGCGCGCAGGGTGGAGAACTTGTTGCCGGTGCGACCGAGCCAGTCGAGCAGGATCAGCCAGAAGCTCGGCACGCCGGCCGAGAGCGTCACCTTCTCGCCTTCGAGCAGTTCATAGAGTTTATCAGGCTCGTAGTTGCGGCCGGGCAGCACCAGCTTCGAACCGGTGTAGGGCGCGGTGAACGGCATGTTCCAGCCATTGCCGTGGAACAGCGGCGCCATCGGCATCATCACTTCGCGGACGCCTTCGACATGGCCCGGCAGGAAGTCGAAATTGCAGCAGGTCATGGTCTGCAGGATCGCGGCGCGATGCGAATAGATCACGCCCTTCGAATTGCCCGTCGTGCCCGATGTGTAGCAGATCGTGGATGCCGATTTCTCGTCGAACTCCGGCCAGGCGAAGCCGGCCTCGTTCTCCTTGTCGAGCAGGTCCTCATAACAATGCACGTTGGCAAGCTTGGTCTCGGGCATCCTCTCGCGCGAGGACATCACGACGAAAGCCTCGATCGTCGTCAGCTGCGGCGCAATCGCCTCGACTAGCGGCAGCGTGGCGCGGTCGATGAACAGCAGGCGGTCTTCGGCGTGGTTGATGATGTAGACGAGTTGCTCGGGAAACAGCCGCGGGTTGATGGTGTGCAGCACATAGCCCATGCCCGGCGCGGCATAGAACATCTCGAAATGACGGTGCGTGTTCCAGGCCAGCGTCCCGACGCGGTCGCCTTGCTTCATGCCGAGCCGCTTCAATGCCAACGCCATCCGCTTGATGCGCGGGTGGGCGTCCGCATAGGTATAGCGATGAATGTCGCCCTCGATCTCGCGCGCGACAATCTCGGCTTCGCCGTGATAGTCCGCGGCATACTGGATCAGGCCACTGATCAGAAGCGGCATGTCCATCATCAATCCCTGCATGGTCTCCTCCGGAAGCCACGTCGTTGCGTGGCGCACGCGTGTGATTTGCGCGCGAGGTTAGCGGAACGTCCGGCGGCGTTCACGCAAAAAACAGCGGACGCGATTGCATGCGTCACTTTTTCAGGGCTAACGTGAGATGAGCTGCCGGCGAAGCAGCGCTCGTCGTGGAGGAAATGCATGTCAGCGGAAAGACACAAGACCGGTGCAGCCGGCGAACCTACCGTCGATATCGCAGGTCTCCGTGCGCGCTATCGCGACGAGCGTGACCGCCGCTTGCGTGCCGAGGGCAAGGCCCAGTATGTCGAGGCAGCGGGCGATTTTGGTCGCTACCTCGACGACCCCTGGGCCGATCCCCGATTTGCGCGCGCACCTGTCACTGAAGAGACCGAGGTGCTGGTCGTCGGCGGCGGCTTCGGCGGGCTGCTTTGCGGCGCGCGGTTGCGCGAGGCCGGCATCGATGATTTCCGCATCGTGGAAAAGGCTGCCGATTTCGGCGGCACCTGGTACTGGAATCGTTATCCCGGCGCTGCCTGCGATACCGAGAGCTACATCTATCTGCCGCTGCTGGAAGAAACCGGCTACATGCCGGTGCGCAAATATGCGAGGGCGCCGGAGATCTACGAGCACTCGCGCCGCATCGGCCGTCATTTCAAGCTCTACGAGCGCGCGCTGTTTCAGACCGTCATCTCGCGGATGGTGTGGCAGGAGCGGAAGGCGCGCTGGCTGGTCGAGACCGATCGGGGCGACCGGATCCTTGCCCGCTTCGTCATTCTCGCGGGAGGTCCGCTCAGCCGGCCGAAGCTGCCGGGCATTCCCGGCATCGAGACCTTCAAAGGTCACAGCTTTCATACCAGCCGGTGGGACTACGGCTACACCGGCGGCAACGCCGATGGCGGCCTGACCGGACTTGCCGACAAGCGCGTCGGCATCATCGGCACCGGTGCCACCGCCGTGCAATGCGTGCCGCATCTCGGCCGTTCGGCAAAGGAGCTTTATGTCTTCCAGCGCACGCCGTCGGCGATTGGCGTGCGCGATGATCGCGCGACCGATCAAGGCTGGGCGGACAGCCTGAAGAGGGGCTGGCAGCGCGAGCGCATGGACAATTTCACCGCCGTGATCTCGGGCGAGCCGTTCGAGCGGGACCTGGTGCAGGACGGCTGGACCGGCCTGCTCGGCGAGATCCTGCTGGCGCCGCGTCGTCAGCCGCAGCCGGTGACCTCGATGGAGGAGGCGCTGAAGGTGATCGAGCAGGCCGACTACCGCAAGATGGAGGAGATCCGCGCCCGCGTCGACGCCGTCGTCAAGGACAAGGCGACGGCGGACGCGCTCAAGCCCTGGTACAAGGCGTTCTGCAAGCGGCCATGCTTCCACGACGAATATCTCGACACCTTCAATCGGCCGAACGTGCATCTCGTCGACACCCAGGGCCAGGGCGTCGAACGCATCACCGAGAATGCGGTGATCGTCGACGGCAAGGCCTACGAGCTCGACTGCCTGATCTATGCCAGCGGTTTCGAGGTCGGCACCGACTACGCCCGCCGCATGGGCTTCGAGGTCTATGGCCGCGATGGCATGAGCCTGTCCGAGCGCTGGCGGGACGGAGTCAAGACCATGCATGGCTTCTACAGCCGCGGCTTCCCGAACTGCTTCCTGATCGTCACGGTGCAGGCCGGCCAGAGCGCCAACTTCCCGCACATCATCGACGAGCAGTCGCGACACATTGCCTATGTCATCGATCAGGCGCGCAAGCGCGGCGCCAAAACGCTGGAGCCGACGCTCGCCGCCGAGAACGCCTGGGTCGAGGAGGTCGTCAAGGCCGCGATCGGCCGGCAGACCTATCTCGCGGAGTGCACGCCCGGCTACTACAACAACGAAGGCGTGTTCGATCCGATCGCGGCCAGAAACAGCCAGTATTGGCGCGGGCCGGTGGCGTTCCTGCGCTTGCTCGACAAATGGCGCAAGGACGGCAATCTGGAGGGACTCGAACTGACCTCGGAGGACGGCTTCGCGGTTCCGGCCCGAACGGCATGATCCCGGCCCCGACAGGCGCGACCCGGCTCCACGTCATCGTCGGCGATCCCATCGCCCAAGTGCGCTCTCCGGCAGGCGTGACTGCCGCCTTCGCCGCGCGGGGGCACGACGGCATTCTCATGCCCGTTCAGGTCGCGCCGGCGGATTTGCCCGATTTCCTTGCGGTCGCGGCGCGGCTGAAGAACCTCGACGGCATCGTCGTGACCATCCCTCACAAATTCGCCTGCTACCTGGCTTGCGCAAGTGCGACCGACCGTGCGCATTTCCTGGGCGCCGTCAATCTAATGCGCCGGCGCGCCGATGGCGCGTGGCATGGCGACATGGTGGATGGTCTTGGCTTCGTCGGTGCGGCGCGGGCGAAGGGGATCGATCCGAAGGGAATGCGGGCGCTGCTTGTCGGCGCCGGCGGTGCCGGTTCGGCGATTGCACGCGAACTGGTCGAGGCCGGCGTCAGCGAGCTTGCCGTTCATGACAGCTCAACTGAGCGCCGCGACGCCTTGATCGGCCGGCTCAACGCCCTCGGCAAAGCGCCGGTGCGGGCCGGCACCAGGGATCCCCAAGGCTTGGATTTTGTCGCCAATGCGACGCCCGCTGGGATGAAACAAGGCGACCCGCTGCCGGTCGATGTCGCGCGGCTCGCGCCGTCTGCCTATTGCGGCTGCGTTATCACCAGGCCCGAGGTCTCGCCGTTCATCGCAGCGGCCCGAGAGCTCGGCTGTGTCACGGCCACCGGCACGGACATGTACCAACAGCACCAGGGCATCATGGTGGATTTCCTGCTGGGAACGGATGAGGCGTGACTGCTGGTGTCAAGGGCTTTCACTGGATCGATTGGTGCCGTCGGGACTTGAGCGATTGCGACTGACGTAGGATCATGCGCTCGCGCGAGCCGGTCGCGCAGCAGCAAAAGGAACGCGCAATGATCAAGGGCAGGTTAGTCGCAACGGCGGTGATCGGCGCGACCGCGCTGCTGCTCGCTCTGCCCATGGCCGAGGCCGCCACTTGCGGCAACGGGCCCGGCGGCTTCGAGGCCTGGAAGCGCGAGTTCGGCGCGGAGGCGCAAGGCAAGGGCATCGGCCAGACTGCGCTCTCGGCCCTGATGCAGACCAACTATGCCAGTGCCACCATCGCGGCCGACCGCGGCCAGCGCAGCTTCCAGCTCACGCTCGACCAGTTCCTCGCCAAGCGCGGCGCCACCACCATCGTCGCCAAGGGGCGTCAGCTCAAGCAGTCGCAGGCGGCCTTGTTCGCCTCCATCCAGCAGCGCTACGGCGTCCCGCCCGGTCCCCTGATCGCGATCTGGGGCATGGAAACCGGTTTCGGCAGCCAGCGCGGCAACCAGAACATGCTGTCGTCGATCGCAACTCTTGCCTATGACTGCCGCCGCCCCGAATTCTTCACCGACCAGCTCTACGCCGCCTTGAAGCTGATCGACCGCGGCACGCTGTCGGGGGCGACCCGCGGCTCCATGCACGGGGAGGTCGGCCAGACCCAGTTCATGCCCAAGAACATCCTGGCCTATGGCACCGGCAATCTCGAGGTGGCCGCCAACGCGCTGAACTCGACGGCAAATTTCCTGAAAGCGCATGGCTGGCGCGCCGGCGCCGGCTATCAGCCTGGCGAGCCGAATTTCGCCGCCATCGAGGCCTGGAATGCCGCCGGCGTCTATCAGAAGGCGATCGCCTTGATGGGCCGTCAAATCGACGAAGGTGGAGGGGCGGCGGCCTCCCGCTGACGACTTCGCTCGATAACGGTCATGTTCAGCAAGGCGTGATGCGCGGGCACGAGAAAGTTGTTGCTATCGGGAACCGACGGCACGAGGTTTGCTTTGATCAGATTCAGGGGTGGGCATGAGGAGACTCAACATGGCAACCCAGATCGTGATGGACCAGACTGGCGACACGCGCCACGAGTTTGATCCTGGCAATGCCGAAGCGCTGGCGCGAGCCGAACGACGCTTTCGGGAGCTGACCGGCGCCGGCTTCACCGCCGCCCTTCGCAACGGACCCGGCGAAGTCACCCGCATCAGATCGTTCGACCCGACCGCGCAGGAAACGTTGTTCTATCCCCGCTTGGTCGGCGGTTGATCTGAGCTGCAGATGATTGCGGCAGTTTGGCTCCGCGCGCCGGCGCGTGCGCGTCTGCATGCGCTGCGGGAACTCTATCGACGGTTCTTCGGCGAGAACACGCCGGACGCGCGTGGCCGCCGGCTTCTGGCCGAATGGCTGTCGCCGGCGCAGCGCGCCCAGTTCGAGCAGTACCGGTATTTCGACGTCGTAGGTTGCGATACCGGCAAGACCTATCGCATTCACTACGGCACGGCTGCCAATGTCCACGAGATCGACGAGGCCGGGCATCCGACGATGGGATGGTGCTTCGTCCCGTCAGGCTTTCTGGTGCCGGGCGACGTGATGCTGGCGCAGAAGATCGCGCTCGAAACGGACGAGAAGGGCGCGTTGGCGCTTGCCAATCGGTTTCCGCCGGCAACGCATTCGGAGCATTTCTACCGGCGGCCGTTCTAGCGCCGGAGCAGCGAAGCGGTCAGTAGTGCGTGGTGCGGTAGGCATCCACCGCATGCGCCGCAAAAACGCCGACGCTGCAAAGGGCGAGAAGGGCGGAGATCAGCTCGATCATAACTCGTCCTCCTGTGGCGGCTGGGCGACGAGGTTTTGACAGCAGGCATAGTCGTAGATCAGGTCGAGAAGGAATTGCATGGTGGCCGTCCCTGTATTTATTTTGACAACCACTTAGACGGCCTTCTGTTTCAGGCGTGTTTCGTCGCATCGGGAAAGGGGTTTCGCGGGGGAACCCGCAGGTGGGTTTGTGCGCTGCGGCCGCGCGAATGTCGGGGGCCGGACAGGGGATTCAGGCACGTCTTGCGGCTGGCGCGGCCCTTATGGCTCTCCCCTTGCGGCTCTCCCGCGGAGGTGGTCATCTCGGCCTGGGGAACGCGCTGGAGGCTGACATGAAACGATTTCTTCTCGCCGCTTTGCTGACCGCGGGCGTCTTGGACAGCGCGCCGGCGCTTGCGCAACAATCCAAGGTCGGCGACTGGACCATCGAAAAGCGGACGCAGGACACGCATTGCAACGCGAGCCGTGGTTACAAGGACAAGGATGACGAGAACCGCGACTATGTCATCGTGATCACCTATTCCGAAAAGGCGATCGTGATCGTGATGATCTACGATGGCTGGGAATGGGAGACGGTCGGCGAGATCCTGCGGGCCGATGTCGGCACGGACGATGCGGACATCATGAAGAGGGCGAAGTGGGAGGTCATGGACAAGACCACCGTGCGCGGCATCTTCGAATACGATCAGTCGATGATGGACCGCCTGTCGAAGGCGAGGCGCCTCACGCTCGACTTCGAGGACGATGACGACGACAGTATCGAGATGCAGATACCGCGCGCCGGCGAAGCGCTGGCCGCGTTGAAGTTCTGTGAGGAGAACCGGAAATAGATTGCCGATGCGGGCTGTGAAAACCGGCAGGACGGCAGCCGAGAAGTCGATGGCAGCGAGCAGGCGCGTGACTCATCGCACACAGTCCGCGTGGTGTTCGCATTTATCCTAGTCTTTGGCGAAACAGTCCAAGCCGCACCCTGCGGTTGACGTTACGCAAGGACGATGTTCGATATTCCAGCTTCCGGCTGCAACGTATTTCCCTCGTCGAAGGCGGCAATTGACCGGCCCGTCTTCTCCGTCAGTTTCCCGATCGCGAACTCTCCGACTCGCGCGGGCCGCGCGCCGATTGCGTTGTCCGCCCGATGACGACCCACCAGGCAAATCGGTTCTCGTCCCTCATCGGCGAGATCTACGATGCGGCGGTCGATCCAGCGCTACGTAGCCGCGCACTGGAGCAGGTTTCGCATTTCGTCGGCGGTTGTGCCGCGATGATCGTGTCCAGGGACTCAGCGCGGCTTTCGATCGAGATTCACCAGCATTTTGGCACCGACGCCCGTTTCCGTCAGCTCTATCGGGACCGTTACGTGGAGCTCGATCCTCTGCTCGATCGTCATCTCGCCCTCGGGTCCGAACAGGCGATCGGCGTGACCGACATCATGCCCCATGCGGAGTTTCGTGAGACGAGCTTCTATCGCGAGTGGGTGGAACCGCAAGGGGCGATCGACCTTGCGACGGTCGAACTCGAGAAGACCGTCGCCCGCACCACGATTCTGCAGGTGTTGCGCCATCGCTCCCGCGGAACCGTCGACGATGCGATGCGCGATCGCATGCGGTTGCTCGCTCCGCACATCCAGCGATCGCAGACCATGGGCCGGCAGATCCGCGCTCGCTCTCACACGGTGGACGACCTTGCCGACGTGCTCGACGGATTGAACATTGCGATCTGCCTGCTCGATGCGGATGGCCGGGTCGTCCACGCCAACGCGGCATGCCGGCAATTGTTCGTCGATGCCAATCTGCTTGCGCTGGTTGGCGACCGGATCGTGGCCCGCAACACCCAGACCGACAAAATATTCCGCGGCTTGTGCGAAATCGATTCAGGCGTACACCCTGCAGCTCCTCGTCAGATTGAGCTTGCGACGTCGGCCGATGGGCAGCATTATCTGCTTCATGCCTTTCCGTTGAAGCGGGAACGCAACCTGCCGCGCGATATTGCGGCCACGATGCTCTTCGTTCAAAGAGCTTCCATGCTGCCCTTGCTCGCCGCCGACGCGATCGCGGCGGCCTTCAGGCTGACGCCATCCGAATTGCGCGTGCTGATGGCGATCATCGAGATCGGCGGTGTTCCCGACATCGCTGCAAAACTCGGCGTCGCGGAGACGACCGTGAAAACGCACCTTGGGCGTCTGTTTGAAAAGACGGGCGCGGGCAGGCAGGCCGATCTGGTGAAGATCGCTGCCGGCTTTGCCGTGCCGTTCGCGCGGCGAGCGAGCGGCGACGACAAGGCGACCTAATACGTTTCCGCGCGCCTCGATGTTACGCGCCGCGCTCTCAATCCATTGTGATGGGTCGATCTCGCGGGTCCTCCGAACGCAGGACGCGAGTCATTCGAGACTTTCGTATATCGCGCTTCCGAGAAGAAGAGCAGCGTGCGCCGCACGGACATGCCGCGACGGCATCGAATGCGCGTGTGGGGAACGACAGCAAATGGCCGGCCTGCTCGTCGGTTGGAGAGATTGCAGTGAGCAGCATGATTGATTTTTCGGTTCTCAATGTTTCAACGAACGAAGTTCCAGAAGGTGAGCGCATTTCGATGCTTCGCGATTTCTATTGTCGTGGAGTGTTGAAGGCGGAGGTCGAGGCAAGAGAAGGAAAGCCGGCCGCGGCGAGTTTCACGTCGCACGTCCTGCCGGAAGCCCAGTTGTTGTTCGGCGGACTGTACGGAGCGCGGGTCATTCGCACCAAGCAGCTCGTGTCCGACGGCGACGACAGCCTCGCCCTGATCGTGAACAGGTCGGGCGTTCTCGGGATATCCGAGCGAGGACACGATTTGAGGCTCCATGCCGGGGAGGCGGTCCTGACGAGTGCGGAGGACGTCACGACGTTCGAGCGTCTGTCGCTGGGGAGCTGCTTCTCGTTGCGCGTCCCGAGGCGCGTTCTGGCGCCGATGATCGTGGACGTCGATGATGCCGTGATGCGCGTCATGCCGGGAAGTTCCGCCGGGCTCAGATTGCTGGTCGACTACGCGGTGACGCTGGTGCGGGAGAAAGCGTTCGCGACGCCCGAGCTCCGGCAGCTCGGGGTCGGGCATCTGCACGATCTCCTGGCGCTCGTCCTCGGCGCGACCGGGGAGACGCGTGAGCTGGCCGGACGGCGCGGCGTCAAGGCGGCCCGGCTCCAGAAGGCGAAAGTCTCCATTGCCAACAATTGCTGGCGGCAGGATCTGTCGGTCGCTTCGGTCGCCCAGGAGCTCGGCGTCACACCGCGATATCTCCAGCGCCTGTTCGAGGCGGACGGCAAGACGTTCTCTTCCTTTCTGATCGAGCAGCGTGTCAAGCGTGCGCATCGCATGCTGCGAGAACCCGGATTCGCCGAGCGAACGGTGAGCTCGATCGCCTACGACGTCGGATTCGGCGATCTCTCTTATTTCAACCGCTGCTTCCGGCGGACCTATAACGCGACGCCGAGCGACGTCAGGAGCGGCGAGATGCCCTGACCGGGCGCGACTGAATTCAGTCATCTGCAATTTCGATCGGCGGACGGAGATTGCCCCGTTCCGTGATCGCCAAGACGTGACCACGGCATTGCGTGCGGCATCGGCAGCCGGAGTATCGAATGCGCCGTTTCTTTTTCGACCTTCTGGTCGGCAACATCGTCAAGATCGATCCCGGCGGCATGGTCTTCGAGCAGGCCGACGCGACGTTCGTCGTTGCCGACGAGATGGCGCGGCACCTGTTCGTCTGGCGCGACGATTTGCGCGATCGCGACGCCTTCATCCGCGTCAGGGATGCCGGCGGGACCGAGATCTATCGCGCCGCGGTCTGGTCGGAATGTGCTGAGAAGCACGGCTGGGACCAAGCGTGAGCGGCGCAGCGGTGTAGCAACTCTGCACCAGTGCGGCGCGAAGCGCATTCGGTTCGTTTTGAGCCGAGCGGCGGTCGTGTTCGTCCAAGTCGCACCTTGCTGAAGTTTCTACCTTAGGGGTCGCGAATCCAGTTCGCGGCGATCGGCCTCATCCGAGCGGAGGAGGTCGATGGTGAACGCCTGCACGCCCCCGGCGGTGAAGGCATCGACCGGGGAATTGCTATGCAACGTAAGCGTCTTACGACCGTCAATGATCGGCTTTTGCGAATTTCAGCAGCGGCGCTGCTGCTGGCGCCCTGCTTCGTGATCAAGCGGGTGGAAGCCGCCTGTTCGCCGGCTTCCCCCGTCAACAACGCGACGGTGAGCTGCACTGGGACGACGACGGATTCAAATGGCACCAACGGCTATGGCACGCTTATCGACGTCGGCAACACCTACGTGATCGGACCCGGCGCGACGCTGACCGGAACGGACGTCGGTCTGGTATTCGAGACCGGTACAGTCAACAATTCCGGCACCGTCACGGGTGGCGACTTTGCGGTCGATTCCAATCGCACTGCCATCATCAATAACATCGGGACGTCATCGATCATCTCTGCCACCGGAAACAATGCCAGTGCCGTCGTGGGATCTGAGCTGCATGTGCGGAATGAGGGCTCCATTACGGCATCAGGGATCAACGGAACTGCGGTCAATGCGGGAAACACCGAGCGGAGCGAGGTCTTCAACTCGGGCGCCATAGAAGGAACCGCAGCTGGCATCCGCAGCGTCGGAACGATCGCCGTGACCAATTCCGGAAGGATAGAAGCCGCTTCAGGCGGAACGGCGATCTTCAGCAGCACCAACGTGAACCTCCTGGGCAACACGGGCACAATTACCGGCGGTCGCTTTGCGATCGCGGCTGACACGATGAATCTGGTGAACGACCGAACGGGGCGGATCAATCAAATTGATCCGAACGGCAGCGTGATATCCGTCAGGGCGCTCACCGGTTCGAATGCCGGGCAGATCGTCGGACTTGCCAGCAACAGCCTTGCGATCGATTCCGACATCGTCAACCTGACCAATACCGGACTGATCCAGGCGGACCTGGGAGGCGTCAAGGGCCGGACCGTGACGGTTACAAACGACGGAAAGATCGCGTCCTTCGCCGTAAACAGCGTTGCAATTCAGGGTCTCCAGACAACGGTCGTCAACACCGGCTCCATCTCGGGAGCGTGGGGTGTCTCAGGTACCAATGTCTCGGTTTCGAACTCGGGCACGATCTCCGGAGACGTTCTCGGAATATTCGCGAGCAAGGCCACGGTCAGGAATTCCGGCTTGATTTCGGGAGCGGGGACCGCATTCGCGATAGGAACGGTCGGCACGCTCGAGCTGGAGAATTCCGGAACGATCCGAGGCAGCGGCGCATCAGAGGCCCTTCATATCGGAGGTGGCGGAACGATCGTCAACACGGGAAGCGTAGTCGCAGACCGGGCGGCGATCCTCCATTTTGCCAACCCGGATGTGCCTTTGACGATAACGAACGCGGCTTCTGGCACTATCATCGGCGCGGACGGAATATTGTCGGCGGGCACGGTGAACCTCGTGAACGCCGGGACGATTCGCGGGACAAGTTCGATCGACGGAACTGCGCTGCTCGCCAACGTCGTCAACGTGAATAACAGCGGCTCCATTGCTGGCATCGTGGGTATCCTCTCGCTTGGCGCTGCCAACATCACGAACTCCGGCGCTGTCACCGGCACCGGGGGCACCGCGATCAAGCTGTCGAACGCTGCGGATACGCTGACCCTGCTACCGGGCTCCAAGATCAACGGCGTGGTCGATTTCGGCTTCGGGGCCGACGTCGTCAATGTCAACCTCACTGCGCCGACGACGCGGGTGTCGTCGTTGACCACGATTCAGCTCCCGACCTTCGTCAACTTCGAGGGCACCATCAAGACGAACATCTCGAACGGCAACTTCAACGGCCCCTCGGTTGTCTCCGGTACTTCCGTCGGAACCCTCGACCCGACCGCGCTGGCGCAGACCGATCGCACGCTGATGGACTTTACCGGCGGCGTGTCGTCACTGGTGCAGGGCCGCCTCAGCGGCGGCGCCGGGCCGGCCGGCAGCAACATCATGGCGATGGCCTATGCGCCGGAGACCGCGCAGGCCGGGCCCTTCACCAAGGCACCGCGCAGCCTGTGGACCGATCCGGCGCCGATCACGGTGTGGGCTAACAGCTTTGGCGGCCAGCGCATCCAGGACGAGACGGCATCGACGCTGCGTGCGACCTCGACGGCGTGGGGCGGAGCGATCGGTCTCGACCGCAAGGTGCGGCCGGACTGGCTGGTCGGCGCCTTCCTCGGCGGCGGGCAGGGCGGCCTCTCGGTCGATCTCAACTCGCAGTCGGTCGACACCAATTACGTGTTCGCCGGCGCCTATAGCCGGTTCGAATGGGCCTCGCAGTTCTTCGACTTCTCGCTGCAGGGCGGCAACGCTGACAACAAATCGCGCCGCCTCGTGCTGAACAATGCTGCGGTCGGCGGCTTGGAGACGGCGAGAGCGAATTACAGCGGCTGGTACATCAGCCCGGAGGTCGCCTACGGTTACAGGCTCAACATCGGCAACGGCTATGTGCTGACGCCGACGGCGCGGCTGCGCTATGTCGCGGGCCGGTTCGACGGCTACAGCGAAACGGGTTCGGCGCAAGGACTATCCGTCGGCGGGCGCACGCTGCAGGATTTCGAGGAGCGCGGCGAGGTCGATCTCTCGCGCGTCACCGCCTTTGCCGGCGGCGAACTGAAGGCCAACATCCACGGCGGCGTGATCGCGCTCCAGCGTGCCGGCGACACCGGCATCAACGCGGTGCTGCTCGGGCAGAACCTGTCGTTCGTGACGCCGGGCAGCCGTAGCACGGTCGGTGCGGTGGCCGGCTTCGGCTTCGATTATCGCACCGGGGCGAACGTGTCCGTGTTCGGCGCGGTCGAGGGCGTGATGATGTCCGATCAGAGCCGCACCGGCACGGCGAAAGGCGGCGTTCGCGTCGCGTTCTGAAAGCGGGTGCATGCTGATCTATGGCGCTCATGCAACACGCCCGCGGATTATGCGCCGGTTCGTTTCCGGCAAAGCCGCTGACGTTTCCCTCCAAGCTGGAAGGAAACCGCGTGCCTACGCTGCCAATCGAAGAATCATGCGTTTCGATCTCCGTCCCGCGTTTGCCGCGGACAGCGAGGGATGGCGCTTTCGGCCTGTGAAATCGTCTGGGGATATAAAGATGCCGGGAATGAATTGGTCCGTCGCGCAACGCAGCCGTCTCCTGAGTTGGGGATCGACCACCGCGCTTACGTTGGCACTGATGCCCTGGATCCTTGGCGGTCGTGCCGAGGCGGCGTGCACGCCTCCGTCGCCGACCAGCGGCGCAATCGTGACCTGCACGGGAACGACGACCGACGCGAACGGAACGACGGGCTACGGCACCGCCACGGATAGCGGCAATACCATCAACGTGGTTGCGGGGGCCAGCGTCATCGGTACCAACATCGGCATCGCGCAGAGTCGCGTGACCGTCAACAATGCCGGCTCGATCCGCACCGATGTAACGAACGGACAAACCGGGATATCCGCGCTTCAGGGCGTGGATTTGATCAACACGAGCACCGGCCGCATCGATGCGCGTGGCGCGAACAGCATTGCAGTCGACGCTCTGTCAGGCACAGTGAGCCTCGAGAACGCCGGCACGATCGTGGCATTTGGCACCGACGCGGCCGCGATCAGGGGGGATGCGGTCAACGTCACAGCCAACTCCGGCACTGTTTTGGGTGATCGGTTCGGAATCGTCGCCACCAATGCCACAGTCACGAACAACAGCGAGGGGCAGATCTTCATCGCCGGATCGAACGGCTTGGCGATAGTCGCGAGCAACGATGTCGTCGTCAACAACGCCGGCGTCATTGCCGCAGCCGGAGCCGGCGGGACCGGCATCTCCGGCGGGACCGTGACCATTGCAAGCAACACGGGTCGCATCGCAGGTCACCACACCGCGATCACTGCCATCACGTCGTCTACCATCAACAATAGCGCAGGCGGGCTGATCGAGGCCACCGGCCCAAGCGGCATTGCCGTCTTTGTTGTCAGCGGTACCGCGACGGTGACCAATGCCGGTGAAATCTCCGCAAAGGTTACCAACGGTGCGGCTATCGAAGCGGATGCAGTGGTGGTGTCAGCAAATACTGGCCTCATCTCCGGCGGCACACGTGGTATTTTGGCAAACACGGCAACAATTTCCAACGGTGTGGGCGGCACGATCTCGGCGCTCGACGCCAACGGCAAGGCCATCCGGGCGACCACCGCGACGGTTGCCAACGCCGGACAAATATCAGCGTTGGCAACCGGGGGCGTCGGCATCGACGTCGACACCGTGAATGTGACGGCCAACACCGGCCTGATTTCGGGCGAAAGCTTCGGGATCCGCTCGTCGGCAGGCGTTGTGGCCGTGAACAACAATGCAGGCGGCACGATCCTGGGCACGAGCCTCGGTGCTGTCGCGATTTCCGCGGGCCCAAACGCCAGCGTGTTCAATGCAGGCACGATCAAGGGCGGAATCGGCGGCGGAATTGGAATCCGTGCCACCGGTAAGGCGACCGTCGAGAACGCGGCCGGTGGGCTGATTTCCGCTGGCCAGTTTGCGGTCAGTGGGGACGAGGTCAAGGTCAGCAATGCCGGCATCATGGAGTCGACGCTCGGTGGGGCCGCCATCGACGCGCAGTCCGCTGACATCAGCAACTCCGGTATCCTTAGGTCGGTGGCTGGCAGCGCGGTTCAAGTCTTCGGTGATCTCACCTTGAACAACTCGGGCACCATCCAGGGTGCGCCGACGGCGCCTGCGGTCTTCGCCCAAGGGCAGGCAACAATCATCAACGCCGGTGCGATCTCGGGGCGCTACGGCATACAGACCCTCGGCGGCCTCGATTTGACGAACGCTGCGGGCGGTGTCATCTCGGGCAGTGTCCATGGCGTCCTTTCGCAGGGGCATTTTGTCCTCAACAATGCGGGTTCGATCTCGGGAGCGGCGGGCGGGGCGGTCGGAGCGGCGACCACCGCGACCCTGTTCAACTCCGGCGTCATCTCCGGTGGCACCGGTATCGGCTCGGGCGGGGCAGCAAACATCACGAACTCCGGCACGATCACCGGCACCGGCGGCACCGCGATCCTGCTCTCGAATGCGGCTGATACGCTGACCCTGCTGCCGGGCTCCAAGATCAACGGCGTGGTTGATTTCGGCTTCGGGGCCGACGTCGTCAACGTCAATCTCGTTGCGCCGACGACGCGAGTGTCGTCGCTGACCACGATTCAGCTCCCGACCTTCGTCAACTTCGAGGGTACGATCAACACCACCGTCTCTAATGGCAACTTCAAAGGCCCGTCTGTTGCCTCCGGCCTGACGCTCGCAACGCTCGATCCGACCGCGCTGGCGCAGACCGATCGCACGCTGATGGACTTTACCGGCGGCGTGTCCTCGCTGGTGCAGGGCCGCCTCAGCGGCGGCGCCGGGCCGGCCGGGAGCAACATGATGGCGATGGCCTATGCGCCGGAGACCGCGCAGGCCGGGCCCTTCACCAAGGCGCCGCGCAGCCTGTGGACCGATCCCGCGCCGATCACGGTCTGGGCCAACAGCTTTGGCGGCCAGCGCATCCAGGACGAGACGGCATCAACGCTGCGTGCGACCTCGACGGCGTGGGGCGGAGCGATCGGTATCGATCGCAAGGTGCGGCCGGACTGGCTGGTCGGCGCCTTCCTCGGCGGCGGGCAGGGCGGCCTCTCGGTCGACCTGAACTCGCAATCGGTCGACACCAACTACGTCTTCGCCGGCGCCTATAGCCGCTTCGAATGGGCCTCGCAGTTCTTCGACTTTTCGATCCAGGGCGGCAACGCTGACAACAGATCGCGCCGCCTCGTGCTGAACAATGCTGCGGTCGGCGGCTTGGAGACGGCGAGAGCGAATTACAGCGGCTGGTACATCAGCCCGGAGGTCGCCTACGGCTACAGGCTCAACATCGGCAACGGCTATGTGCTGACGCCGACAGCGCGGCTGCGCTATGTCGCGGGCCGGTTCGACGGCTACAGCGAGAGCGGTTCGGCACAAGGACTATCCATCGGGAGCCGCACGCTGCAGGACTTCGAGGAGCGCGGCGAGGTCGATCTCTCGCGCGTCACCGCCTTTGCCGGCGGCGAACTGAAGGCCAACATCCATGGCGGCGTGATCGCGCTCCAGCGTGCCGGCGACACCGGCATCAACGCTGTGCTGCTCGGGCAGAACCTGTCGTTCGTGACGCCGGGCAGCCGTAGCACGGTCGGTGCGGTGGCCGGCCTCGGCTTCGACTATCGCACCGGGGCGAACGTGTCCGTGTTCGGCGCGGTCGAGGGCGTGATGATGTCCGACCAGAGCCGCACCGGCACGGCGAAAGGCGGCGTTCGCGTCGCGTTCTGAGCCGGCATCAGCCCTGGCGGCTCGAACGCGATGCCGCCGGCCGGGTGCCATCCGCCCGGCCGGCGCCTCCTCCGATCGGATGATGTCGCATGCGTCCGCTGTGTTAATCTCGCCGGCATTGATCATTCCAGTGCCATTTCGAGCCATGCCCGGACCGCAGAAACTGCCAGACCTCGTCGAATCCATCTACGATGCCGGGCTCGATCCCTCGCTCTGGACCAACGTCGTCGCCGGCGTCCGCGATTTCGTCGGCGGCCAGGCCTGCGGATTGTTTTCGAAGGATTCGATCAGCAAATCCGGCGTCACGCACTACTATTGCGGAGCGGATCCGCATTTCATCCAGCTCTATGCCGACACGCATGCGAAGTTCGATCCGCTCACGGTTTTGCCGCCACACGGCAAGGTTGTGAGTGTTCCGGACCTCGTCGAATTCGAAGAATATCGCAAGGGGCGTTTTTACCAGGAATGGATGCAGCCGCAGGGCTGCAGCGACGCGGCCAACGTCGTGCTCGAGATGTCCAATGCGAGCTGCCCCGTGATGATGACCGTGCTGTCGGGCCGCCGCATGGTCGATCCCGGCATGAAGCATCGCCTCTCGCTTCTCGTGCCGCACGCCAGCCGCGCGCTCCTGATCAACCGCACCATGACCGCGGAACTCACGCTGGCGACGGCACTGGCTGATGTCCTCGACAATCTGACGGCCGGGATCTTCCTGCTCGACGCCTTCTGCCGCGTGGTGCACGCGAATTCGGCCGGTCACGCCTTGCTTGCAGCCGACGACGTGGTTCGCACCATCGCCGGACAGCTCGTGACCAGCAGCACCGAAGCCAATCAGATGTTCCGCGAGACATTTTCGGGCCGCAATGCCACGCTGCTTGCCGCTCGCGGCCATGCCATGCCGCTGCTGTCGTCTACGTGCGAGCGCTATGTCGCTCATATGCTGCCGTTGTCCTCCGTGCTGCGGAACGGCAGCGAGCGCGTCGTCGATGCCGCCGGCGCGCTGCTGCTGCGCAAGGTGTCGCTCGACGGACAATCCTGGGGCGAATTGATCGGGCGGACCTTCGACCTGACGCCGACAGAGCTCCGCGTGCTGCTGTCGATCGTCGACATCGGCGGCGTTCCGGAGACGGCGACCGCGCTGGGCATCGCGGAAAGCACGGTGAAGACGCATCTGCACCGCGTCTTCGCCAAGACCGGCGTCAACAGGCAGGCCGATCTCGTCAAGCTCGCGGCAGGGTTTGCCAATCCGCTCGTCAATTGACCGGCACGACCGCAGTGGGCGTTGAACCTTTTGTCGCCGGGACAGACTCACCATAGCCTCTGGGCGTGTAGAACATTTCCGCAATCGCGTTTGACCATGGCTGTTCGGATGTCCCGAGTTCCCAATCACGCCGAGCTGATCGAGAGCATCTATGATGCAGGGCTCCACCCTGAGTTGTGGGGCGACGTCGTCGTCATGCTCAATGCGTTCATCGGCAGCCAGGCCTGCGGCCTGATCTCGAAGGATACGGTCAGCAAATCAGGTGCGACCCATTATTATTGCGGGGTCGATCCGCACTACATCCAGCTCTATTCCGAAACCTATTCGCAATACGATCCGCTCGCCCGGCTGCCCCAGTACGGCGAGGTGCGCAACATTCCGGACCTCGTGAATTTCGACGAGTACCGCCGCGGGCGCTTCTATCAGGAATGGCTGCGCCCCCAGGGCTGCGTCGACGTTGCCAACGTGGTGCTCGAGCAATCGAAGTCGCCGTGTCCGATGTTGATGACCGTCATCCCGGGCCGGGAGATGCTCGACGCCGGGCAACGCGCGCGCATGCAGTCGCTGGTCCCGCATGCGAGCCGGGCGCTGCTGATCAACCGCGCGATCGAGCGGAAACAGCAACGCGCGACCGCGCTGGCCGACGTCGTGGATCGCCTGAATGCCGGCGTCGTCCTGCTCGATGCGGCCTGCCGGATCGTCCACAGCAATCCGGCCGCGGAGACGATCCTGGCGACCGACGATGTCCTGCGCTCGATATCGGGCCGGCTGGTGACGAGATCGCCCGACGCCAACTGGGCCCTGCGCAATATCTTCCGCGATCCAGGAGAGGTTGCGGTGGCGGCGGCCGAGGGCCGAAAGATCCCCCTGACGTCGCATGACGGGTCGTACTACGTCGCTCATGTGATCGCGCTGCCGTCGCTGTTGCGCGATGGCGCGACGGAGCGGACGTCGGCTGTCGGAGCCTTGCTCGTCTGGAAAGCGGAACTCGACAGCCGCTCATGTGCCGGCCTGATCGACCGCACGTTCGAATTGACGCCTGCGGAACTGAGAGTTCTGCAGTCGATCGTCGAGGTCGGCGGTGTGCCGGAGACCGCGGCGGCGCTGGGAATTGCCGAGACGACGGTGAAGACGCACCTGCATCGGGTCTTCGCCAAGACCGGCGTGTCCCGCCAGGCCGATCTCGTCAAGCTTGCGGCCGGATTTTCCAATCCGCTTCTGCACTGACGCGCAGCCGCGCCGCTGACTGATCGCTGCAGCTCGCGCTGGGTTCAAACAGCAACATCATTAGAAAGTTATCGCGCGTCATACGATCGAATGACGCGATTTTTTTTGTCCTCTTCTAGAGAGGCATCACACGAGTTCTTGTTCGACCCATCAGATGCTTCTGTGAAGCAACTCACAGCAGGCTGGAGTGAATCCCGTCATTCTCTCGCGCAGGTTGAGAGGAGATTGTCATGCGAAGGACGTCACTTGTTATGGCCGACAAGTTCCGAGACATCTTAGCTCGCGTCGGTGCTGTATTTCACGAGCAGCGCAAGATCGACGCGCGGCGCGCGTTGCAGCGCTATCACCATTTGCTGGCTCAGCCGGACCAACCATTGCTCTTGAACGACGTCATTTCGGTCAGCAGGAAAGAGGATATTTCAGGAAATGCCCACGGATCTGATGCGCGCGGGCGCCCCGCCGGCCAGCCGGCCCTCGAGCGCGCGTAATTTCAACATCGTCGCGGTCGTTCTGACCGCGGCGCTCGTCGCTCTTCAACTGATCGGTCTCGCAATCCTGGAGCGGTCCCACGCCCACGCGATGCAAACGCCGTTTCCGCACGAGACGGCCGTCTGCTCCGAGGGCCTGGATGCCGAGGCTTCGCAGATTCCAACCGACTGACCGGAGGACGGTCCGTGCCTGATGTTACGACTCTGATTCTGCTGAGCGTTGCCGTATTCGCGGGGGCCTTCGTTTCGGGACTCTCCGGCTTCGCGTTTTCGGCGGTCGCCGGCGCGATCCTGCTGCGGGTGTTTCAGCCGCTCGAAGCCGTGCCGCTGATGATGGCGTGCAGCATCGGAGTGCAGGCGACCAATCTGTGGGCGCTCCGGCGCAACATCCGCTGGGAGGGCAGCCTGATGCTGATCGTCGGCGGATTGATTGGCGTTCCCATCGCAGTGTCGCTGCTGCAGTCTACGGACACGCATCTGCTCAGGCGCGGATTCGGCATCATCGTTTCGCTCTATGCCGCCTACATGCTGCTGCGGCCGACGCTGGTGACGGCCGGTGAGGCCGTCGGTCGGCACTGGGTCGCGCTGATCGGCTTCGGGGGAGGGCTGGTCGGTGGCCTCACGGCGATGCCCGGTGCGATCCCGACGATATGGTGCGATATGCGCGGCATGCCCAAGAGCGAGCAACGCGGCCTGGTGCAGCCGTTCATTGCGGCGATGCAGGTCTTTGCCATCGCGCTGCTGGTCGGGCACCAGGACCTGTCGTCAAAGGTCTTCGTCGATCTCGCCATCAGTCTGCCGGCGCTGTTTGCCGGCTCGGCGCTCGGCGTGATCGCCTTCCATCGCGTCAACGAGACGGTCTTTCGCAAGACCGTGCTCGTTCTGTTGCTGATATCGGGAGTTTCCCTGGTTTAGTGACCCGCCGTCTGAACCGGCGCGGCGCTGATGTCGCTGCCGTGATGCACCAGCGGCTTGTTGCCGGTGATGGTCCGCAGCAGCACATAGAACACCGGGGTCAGGAACAGGCCGAACACGGTGACGCCGATCATGCCGGAGAACACGGCAACGCCCATGGCCCGCCGCATCTCCGAGCCGGCGCCGGTCGAGAGCACCAAGGGCAGCACGCCCATGATGAAGGCCATCGACGTCATCAGGATCGGGCGAAGCCGCAAGCGGCTCGCCTCGATCGCGGCCCGGATCGGCGTCCGCCCGGCGAATTCGAGCTCGCGCGCGAATTCGACGATCAGGATCGCGTTCTTGGCCGAGAGGCCCACGAGCACGATCAAGCCGATCTGGGTGAAGACGTTGTTGTCGCCCTTGGAGATCCACACGCCGAACATGGCAGCCAGAAGCCCCATCGGCACGATCATGATGATCGAGAGCGGCAGCGTCAGGCTCTCATAGAGCGCGGCCAGCACCAGGAACACCAGGAGGATCGCCAGCGGAAACACCCAGAGGCCGGAATTGCCGGCGATGAACTCCTGATAGGTCAGGTCGGTCCATTCGAAGGCAAAGCCCTGCGGCAGCACTTCCGCCGCGATCCGCGTCGCGGCTTCCTGCGCCTGCCCCGAGGAGAAGCCGGGCGCAGCCGCCGCGTTGATGTCGGACGACAGGAATCCGTTGTAGCGGATCGCGCGCTCCGGCCCCGCGCTCTGGCGGATCTTGAGCAGGGCCGACAACGGCACCATGTCGCCCGAGGACGAGCGCACCTTCAACTGCCTGATGTCGTCGGCACGCGCGCGGAACGGCGCGTCAGCCTGCACGCGGACGGAATAGGTGCGGCCGAATTTGTTGAAGTCGTTGACGTAATAGGAGCCGAGGTAGATCTGCAGCGTGTTGAAGACCTCCGTCACGGGCACGCCGAGCTGTAGTGCCTTGGTGCGGTCGATGTCGGCGAACAGCTGGGGCACGTTGACCTGGAAGCTCGAGAACACGCCGGCGATCTCCGGCGCCTTCTGCATCGCCGTCATGAACGCCTTGGTCGCTTCGTTCAGCGCGTCGTAGCCGAGGCCGGCGCGGTCCTCGATCTGCAGCTTGAAGCCGCCGATGGTGCCGAGGCCGTTGACCGGCGGCGGCGGGAACATGGCGATGAAGGCTTCCTGGATGCCGGCATATTTCTTGTTCAGCTCGGCCGCGATGGCATTGCCGCTCAGGGCCGCATCCTTGCGCTCGTCGAACGGTTTGAGCGTCGAGAACACGATGCCGGCGTTGGACGAGTTGGTGAAGCCGGAGATCGACAGGCCGGGGAAGGCCACCGAGCTCTCGACACCGGGCTGGGTCAGCGCGATGTCGCTCATCTTGCGGATCACCTCTTCGCTGCGGTCGAGAGTCGCGCCGTCGGGCAGGCGGGCGAAGCCGACGAGATATTGCTTGTCCTGGCCGGGCACGAAGCCGCTCGGCACCTGCTGGAACAACAGAGCTGTCAGTCCTACCAGCAGGACATAGAGGCCCATCACGGCGGCTTTGCCGGAGATCACCTTGGTGACGGTGCCGCTGTAATTCTCCGAGGAGCGTGTGAAGGCCTTGTTGAAGCCGCGGAAGAACCAGCCGAGGCCCTTCTCCATGATCAACGTCAGCCGGTCCTTCGGCTCGTTGTGGCCCTTGAGCAGCAGCGCCGACAGTGCTGGCGATAGCGTCAGCGAATTGACGGCGGAGATCACGGTCGAGATCGCGATCGTCAGCGCGAACTGCTTGTAGAACTGCCCGGTGAGGCCGGAGATGAAGGCGAGCGGCACGAACACCGCGATCAGCACCATGGCGATGGCGATGATCGGCCCCGAGACCTCGCGCATCGCCTGATAGGTGGCATCGCGCGGCGACAGCCCGGCCTCGATGTTGCGCTCGACATTCTCGACCACGACGATGGCGTCGTCGACGACGATGCCGATCGCGAGCACGAGGCCGAACAGGCTGAGCGCATTGATGGAGAAGCCGAACATATGCATCACGGCAAAAGTGCCGACGATCGACACCGGCACAGCCAGCAGCGGAATAATCGAGGCGCGCCAGGTCTGCAGGAACAGGATCACGACCAGCACCACCAGCGCGATCGCCTCCAGCAGGGTGTGGATCACCGCCTCGATCGAGGAGCGCACGAACTGCGTGGGGTCGTAGACGATCTGGTAGGACACGCCCTCGGGCATGTTCTTCTTGATCTCGGCCATGGTGGCTCGGACGTTGTCGGAGATCTGCAGCGCGTTGGAGCCAGGCGCCTGGAAGATCGGAATTGCCACCGCCTGCTTGTTGTCGAGCAGCGAGCGGAGGCCGTATTCGGAGGCGCCGAGCTCGATGCGCGCAACGTCGCGCAGCCGCACGACTTCGCCGCGTGTGCCGGTCTTGACCACGATGTCCCCGAACTGGTCCTCGTTGGCGAGGCGGCCTTCCGCGTTGACCGAGAGCTGGAGATCGATGCCCTTAACGTTCGGGGAGGAGCCCACCACGCCGGCGGCGGCCTCGACGTTCTGCGCCTGGATCGCCCTCACGATATCGCTCGCGGTCAGCCCGTGCTCGGCGGCCTTTTGCGGATCGACCCAGACCCGCATCGAATAGTCGCCGGCGCCATAGAGCTGGACGTCGCCGACGCCGTCGATCCGGGCGAGCCGGTCCTTGACATTGAGCACGGCGTAGTTGCGCAAATACGTCATGTCGTAGCGGCCGTTGGGCGACAAGAGATGCACGACCATGGTGAGGTCGGGCGACGACTTCTTGGTGATGATGCCGAGCTGGCGCACCACTGCCGGCAGGCGCGGTTCGGCCTGCTGCACGCGGTTCTGCACCAGCTGCGTCGCCTTGTCGGGGTCGGTACCGAGGCGGAACGTCACCGTCAGCGTCATCGCGCCGTCGGTGGTCGCCTGGCTCGACATGTACAGCATGTTCTCGACGCCGTTGATCTGCTCCTCGATCGGCGTCGCCACCGTTTCCGCGATCACCTTGGGGTTGGCGCCGGGATAGGTCGCGCGCACCACGACGGAGGGCGGCACGACATCGGGATATTCCGAGATCGGCATCGCGAACAGCGAAATCAGGCCGGCAAGGAAGATCACGACCGACAGAACCCCGGCGAAGATCGGACGATCGATGAAGAATTTTGAGAGATTCATGGCCTTGCCCCTGGGCAATATTGTGCGGTTCTCCGGCAACTCCCCCGCCATTCCGGGGCGCGTAGCACGCGCGACCCGGAATCCAGAGGTGAGGCGATCGGAGCTTTGTAATTTCTAGATTCTCGGGTGCGCAATTGCGCACCGTAGTTCGCGTTTGCGTGCGCCCCGGAATGACGTCAGCGTTGCACCACGTCCTGGTTGCTGTGATTGGAAGCTTGCTGCCCCCGCGCACCCATCGCCGCCACCTCGGTCTTGAGCAGCGCACCAGGCCGCACGCGCTGCAGGCCGTTGACGACGATGCGATCACCGGGCTTCAGGCCCTCGGTGACGACGCGCAATCCGTCGACGGCGCCACCGAGCGTGATCGGCCGGTACACCGCGCGGCTGTCGTCGCCGACCGCCATCACGAACTTCTTGTCCTGGTCGGTGCCGATCGCGCGCTCGTCGATCATCACCAGCGTCTGCTGCTTCGGCTGGCCCATGCGCACGCGGGCGAACTGGCCGGGGATGAGACGCCCGTCGTCGTTCTGGAACACCGCGCGGACACGGATCGTGCCGCTCTGGCCGTTGACCTGGTTGTCGATGAGCTGGATATGGCCTTTCGCCGCCAGACCGCCGGAGGTCGTCATCTCCACCGGGATCTGGTCGAGCTTGCCGCGCTGGCCGGAGCTGTCCGCAATCGAATTCAGCGCGCGCAACACGATCTCTTCATCCGCATCGAACGAGGCGTAGATCGGATTGACCGAGACCAGCGAGGTCAGCACCGGGGAGGCGGTGCCCGCAGCGACGAGGTTGCCGACGGTGACCTCGATCTTGCCGACGCGGCCGTCCACGGGCGCGCGCACCTCGGTGTAGTCGAGATTGAGCTTTGCGGTCTGCAGCGTTGCCTCGGCCGCCTTCACGTTGGCGATCGCTTCGCGGTTGGCGTTCTCGCGCTGATCGAAATCGCGCCGCGTCACGACGGCGTTGCCGACGAGCTGCGCGCCGCGCTCGACCTCGCTGGTGGTGAACACCACGCGCGCCTTCGCCGCCTCGAGCTGGGCGTTGGCCTTGTCGACCTCGGCCGCGTAGGGCGCCGGATCGATCTTGAACAGGACATCGCCGGCCTTCACCAGCGCGCCCTCGGTGAAATTCGCCGACAAAATCGCACCGGCGACCCGCGGGCGCAGCTCGACCCGCTGGATTGCCTCGAGCCGACCGGAAAAATCGTCCCACAGCGCGGTCTGCTTGGGTTCGATCAGTGCGACCGTAACGGGGACGGCTTGCTCGGCCGCGGCTGCCGTTGCCGTCGCTTGGGCGGCGTGGAAGTAGTGGCCGGTCGCAATCGAGCCGGCGGCGGCGAGGGCGCCGACGATAGCGACACCGCCGAGAAGACGGCGAAAACGGCCGGCAGAAGATGTTTCTTGGGAGGGGGGCATTTGCGCGCTCCAGATATGTAGTGTTCACTACAGATGTGGAGCTGGATACCGCAGCGCAAGATACTTATGTATCAGTCGCTAAGAAAATTGTACGCCGATACCGCGACGATTGGAAGACATAAGAAAAAGAAAGTCAGAACAAATAGATAGGGACTGGCGTTAGACTCATAAGGCCCGCTGATTCCGAGGAGACTGGCACATGCGCATGGGACGCCCCCGCGAATTCGACGCCGAAACGGCGTTGGACCAGGCGATGGAAGTGTTTTGGCGCCATGGCTATGAGGGCGCCACGATCGCCCAGCTCACCGAGGCCATGGGCATCAACCCCCCGAGTCTCTATGCCTGCTTCGGCAACAAGGAAGGCCTGCTCAAGGCCGCCCTCGATCGCTACAGCAAATTGCGGGGCGCGTGGATGGACGAGGTGGTCGCGGCCCCCACCGCGCGCGCCGTCGCCGAGCGGATGCTGATGGGCATCGCCGACAAGCAGACCGATCCCGCCAATCCGCCCGGCTGCCTGCTCGTGCAAGGTGGCATCGCCTGCGGCACCGGGTCCGAGAACGTCCCCTTCGAGCTCGCCGCCCGGAGAGCCCAGAACGAAGACCAGCTGCGCGCTCGCTTCGTCCGCGCCAAGGCCGAAGGTGATCTCAAGGACAGCGCCGATCCCGCGGCGCTCGCGCGCTATGTTTCGGCGGTGTCGGTCGGCATGGGCGTAATGGCGTCCTCTGGCGCCGATCGTGAAGCGCTGCGACAGGTCGCTGATGTCGCGGTGCAGGCGGTCGAGGCGCAGTCGGGGAACAGATAGGTCCTGGTCGTGTCTCGACGAGAATACTCGCGGCAAGCGGCGCGTTTGGGCGAGCCTTCCTCTTAATCCTTGGCCCGCTTTGCGATTGCCGCAGCCGGCCTCGGCAAACCGATCAGTCCGTCGGCCATGGAGGCCCTGATCAATCAACCGGGATCGATCGCGGTCAGGACTGTCGCGAGTTCGGATTGGAAACGTTCCGAAAGACGTTCCGTTCTACACAGGCCCTGGTGTGGCTGAGGAGAAGAAGTTCGAAAACGTCGTCGTTCAGGGGATGGAGGATGGCTTCTTTGAAGGTAGACCCGCAATCCAGGAGTTTCAGTTCACGAAGGACCCCGATGGGAAACTGGAAGGCGTGATCGATGTCTTTGGCGATGGTTCACTGTTTGCGATCCTGACCCCCGGACATACGGCCGGCCACCTCTCCTATCTCGCCCGCACCCCAACGGGCCGGTGCTGTTTACCGGCGATGCTTGCCATACCCGCTGGGGGTGGGAGCATGGTGTCGAGCCCGGAAGCTTCACCTTCGAACGGGAAAGCGAACGAAAGAGTCTGCTCCAACTGAAAGCCTTGAGTGAACGTCACCCCAACATGATCGTGAGGTTAGGTCATCAGCCTTGGGTCCGGCGGAGCTGAATGTCCATGGCGCGTCGTGACATGTCGCGACCGCACGACTTGGTCGCGGCTGTCAACGCTGCCGGCCTCGATCATCGCGCAGATTACTTTGCAGCCAGCCCCGGCGGCGCCACGAACCCGCCGAATTCGCGTTCGATCAGACCGGCGAGCGCGATCGTCGTGCGGTCCTCCAGATACGGCCCGATGATCTGGACGCCGATCGGCAGGCCCGACGGCGCGCGCTCGATCGGGATGGCGGTTGCAGGCAGTCCGCAGGTCGAAGCCGGGTCGGCCCAGATGAAGCAGGCATCGGCGTAGTTGTAGAACTTGCCGTCGATGTCGAGCTGCCGCGCGTCGAACGGCTCGGACTGGTCTTGCGGAAAGGCCGGCACGGCCGCGGCCGGATAGATTACCGCGTCGAACTCGCGGAAGAACTGATGCCACTTCTGTTGCAGCTGTAACCGCGCCGCGTCGGCCGCGAGCCAGTCGCGGTGGCTCATGCCCCAGCCGCGGGCGCGCTCGGCCTGCAGGCTGCGGTCGTCTGGCGAAAGTGTCGCGGCAGCTGCTTGCGCTTCGGCGAGCGCGGCCGCCGTCAGGCGCGGACTTCTCGCTCCGTTCAACAGCCTCATGTAGAGCCGCGCGGACTCGGCGAGATCGGGCAGGGCCGCGCTTGAACGAGCAACGCGCGCGCCGGTTCGTTCGAGCCGCTCAGCCAATCGCCCGATGGCAGAACGCACCGCATTGCCCGTCGGCATCAGTGGATGGGTATCGACCACGAGAATCCTGAAATCCTCGAGCTGATCGTGGCGCGCGGGAGGCAGTGCAAGCCGATAGCCAACCCCGTCACGCGTCTCATCGGGACCGGCAATCACGTCGAGCGACAGCGCGAGGTCGGAGGCGGTGCGCGCCATCGGCCCGACGACGGCGAGATCGCCTTGACCGGGAACGGGCGGCGCCGGCGGCAGACTATATCCGCGCAATGGGACGAGGCCGAGGCTCGGCTTGTGTCCGAACACGCCGCAAAAATGCGAAGGCACCCGGATCGAGCCGCCGATATCCGAGCCGATCGAGAGCGGACCGAAGCCCGCCGCGAGCGCCGCGCCCGATCCGCCCGAGGAGCCGCCGGGCGAGCGGCCGAGGTCCCACGGATTGTTGGTCGTCCCGTAGATCTCGTTGTAGCTCTGGAAATCCCTGAGGCCGATCGGGATGTTGGTCTTGCCGATGATGATCGCGCCCGCCGCCTTCAGCCGCGAGACGATGAGAGCATCTTCCGCCGGCTTGTAATCCCTGAAATGCGGGAAGCCCCATGTCGTCGGCAGGCCGGCGACGTTGAACGGCTCCTTCAAGGTCACGGGGATGCCGAGCAGCGGCAGCCGCTCGCCGCAAGCGCGGCATCGGCGGCGCGCGCAGCCGCTCTCGCGCGATCGAAATCGCGAACGATGATCGCGTTGATCTGTCCGTCCAGCGCCTCGATGCGCGCGATCGTGTGTTCGAGCAGTTCCGACGCAGATATCTTGCGCGTGTGCAGGGCGCTCAGCAATGTCCTGATCGAGCCGTAGCTCAAGTCGCCGGCATCTGCGTTCAATCCCTTTTGCACCACGCACTCCGTTGTATCGCAGCCATGGCACCGTCATCCGAATCGAGCGCCTTCCGATGCGGATAGGGCGCGGGGTGGTCGCCGTTGCTCATGCCTTCCGACAGGTTAATGGGGCGTCTCAACGGCGAATTGATCCTAGGCTGATGATGTAACCGTGCGCCTGTTTTGCCCGACGTGTCAAATCTGCGCGCTCGCCGACATCGAACTGTCCGCTCGCAAAATTCTTCAATGATTTGTACTGTGCATGGGGTTGTTTTCGCACTTTTTGTTTTGGAGGCCGACGGCCGGGGCTCAGCCGGCAGCTCCTAAGAGTTTCTACACACAGTTCTGGCACGTTCCGCGCGTCAATGTCCGCAACCCGCATCGTCGCCTCTCATTGCGCGCACGAAAAGACGGGCCCGCGGGAATCGAGGGGGCGTAATTCATGACTGCACTCGCTTCGGACGCCGGTCGCGCCGGGAGCGGGATCGTGCCGATCCTGCTGTGCGTCGTGCCGTTCAGCCAGATCCCGCTCGATGCCTATACGCCCGGCCTGCCGCAGATGGTGGTGGATCTCGCCACCGACGCGGCCTCGATGCAGAACACCGTCACCGCCTACATGCTCGGCATGTCTCTCGCGCTGGTGCCGGTCGGCATCGCCTCCGACACGCTCGGTCGCCGCAAAGTTCTGCTCGCGGGCCTGTCGGTACTCGTTGCGATGAGCATCGCCTGCGCGCTCGCCACCAGTGCCTCGCTGCTGCTTGGCTTGCGCTTCCTGCAAGGCATCGGCGGCTGCACCTGCCTCGTCGTCGCCTATGCCGTCGCGGCCGACTGCTTTCGCGGCCGTGAGCTCACGGCGATCTCCGGTCTGCTCGGCGCGGCCTGGGGTCTTGCGCCTGTGCTGGCGCCCGCGGCCGGCGGCTTCATCGTCGAGCTGACCTCATGGCGCGGCGTCTTCGTCATCATCGCCATCGCCGCGGCGATCGTAGCCGGGATCGTCGCATTCTTTCTCCCAGAGACGCTGCCCGCTGACCGGCGGGCACCGTTCGATCCGCGCCGCACGGCCGGCATCCTGCGCGATGCGCTGCTGCGTCCGGGCTTCCTGGCTTTCGTCCTTGTCTTTGCCGCAGCGGCCAGCGCGCAGCTGGCCTTAGGCGTCGTCGCGCCTTTCTTCTACCAGACCGGGCTCGGCTACTCGGCGGCGATCTACGGCCTCGTCGCGCTCGGCCTCGGCGGCGTCAATCTCGCCGGCGAGCTCGGCTGCGCGCATTTCGCGCGCTTCATGCCGGCGCGCGTCCTCGGCTTCGGCGCCTTCGCGCTGTTTCTTGCCGGCTCGGCCGTGCTGACCGCGACAGGCATGACGGTCGGTCTCGACTTCGTGTCGATCACGATCGGCGGCGCGCTGGTGCTCGGCGGCTGCGGCGTGTTGTGCCCGATGATGTACGGCATGGCGCTCGGCCTGTTCGAACGCGACCACGGCCTGATCGGCGGCCTGATCAGCGCGCTCTGCTATCTCGCCGTCAGCGGCGCCATGGCGATCGCGGCGGTGCTGCCTGAAGCCACGCAGGCGCCGATCGGATGGCTCTATCTCGGCCTCTGCGCAATTGCGGGCGCGCTGCTTGCGATCTCGCTGCCGTCAGTGCGCCACGCCACACAGACCTAAGGGAGGAACCCATTCATGACCAGCGTCGGTATTCGCGGCACGTTCTTCGATTTCGTCGATGATCCCTGGAAGCACGTCGGCAACGAGCAGGCCGCCGCGCGCTTTCACCAGGACGGCCTGATGATCGTCACGGACGGCGTCATCAAGGCGTTCGGTCCTTATGGCAAAATCTCTGCTGCGCATCCGGGCGTGCAGGTCACTCATATCAAGGACCGCATCATCGTCCCTGGCTTCATCGACGGTCACATCCATCTGCCGCAGACCCGCGTGCTCGGGGCCTATGGCGAGCAGCTGCTGCCATGGCTGCAGAAATGGGTCTATCCGGAAGAGCTCAAATACCGCGATCGCAACTATGCGCGCGAGGGCGTGAAGCGTTTCCTCGACGCGCTGCTGGCGTCCGGCACCACCACCTGCCAGGCCTTCACGAGCTCCTCGCCGGTTTCGACCGAGGAATTGTTCGAGGAAGCGGCGCGCCGCAACATGCGCGTCATTGCAGGCCTCACCGGCATCGATCGCAACGCGCCGGCCGACTTCATCGATACGCCTGAGAATTTCTATCGCGACAGCAAGCGGCTGATTGCGGAATATCACAACAAGGGCCGCAACCTCTACGCCATCACGCCGCGCTTCGCCTTCGGCGCCTCGCCCGAATTGCTCAAGGCGTGCCAGCGCCTCAAGCACGAGCATCCCGATTGCTGGGTCAACACCCACATCTCCGAGAATCCGGCCGAGTGCAGCGGCGTGCTGGTCGAGCACCCGGACTGCCAGGACTATCTCGGCGTCTACGAGAAGTTCGACCTGGTCGGGCCGAAATTCTCCGGCGGCCACGGCGTCTATCTCTCCAACAACGAATTTCGCCGCATGTCGAAGAAGGGCGCCGCGGTGGTGTTTTGCCCTTGCTCGAACCTGTTCCTCGGCAGCGGCCTGTTCCGCCTCGGCCGCGCCACGGATCCGGAGCACCGCGTGAAGATGTCGTTCGGCACCGACGTCGGCGGCGGCAACCGCTTCTCGATGATTTCCGTGCTCGACGACGCCTACAAGGTCGGTATGTGCAACAACACGCTGCTCGACGGCAGCATCGATCCAACGCGCAAGGATCTTGCCGAGGCCGAGCGCAACAAGCTCTCGCCTTATCGCGGCTTCTGGTCGATCACGCTCGGCGGCGCCGAAGGCCTCTACATCGACGACAAGCTCGGTAATTTCGAGGCCGGCAAGGAGGCCGATTTCGTCGCGCTCGATCCGAACGGAGGGCAGGTCGCGCAAGCCTGGCACCAGTCGCTGATTGCCGACGGCGCCGGCCCGCGCACGATGGACGAGGCCGCGAGCATGCTGTTCGCCGTCATGATGGTCGGCGACGACCGCTGCGTCGACGAAACCTGGGTGATGGGCAAGCGCCTCTACAAGAAGAGCTGAGCGGCGGCAAGCTCATGAGCGCATCGTCAGACACCGCCGGTCAGCCGGTTGCCCTCGTCATCCAGCGCCGTATCGCCGATGACGGCTTCGCCGCGTTTGCGCGGTGGAACGGCGAGGTCGGCGAGGCGCTCAAGGCCTGGCCCGGATTCCTGGGGCAGGAGGTGGTGCCGCCGCGGCCGCCGGCCCACGTCGATTGGGTGACGATCCTGCGCTTTGCGAGTCCTGCCGCGGCGCGCGCCTGGCTTCAGAGCGAGGTGCGGGCGAAGCTGATTGCGGAGGTGCAGCGCTATTTCGTCGGCTCGGAGGACGTTCACATCCTGCCCGATACCGGCGTTCAGCGCGACAACGCGGTGTCCGCGGTGATCTCCTTCAGGGTCCCGGCCGAGCTGGAAGATTCGTTCCTCAAATGGCAGCAGCGCATCCAGGCCACGGAGGCCGAGTTCAAGGGATTTTTGCGCCACAAGATCGAGCGGCCGATTCCGGGACTGCACGAGGAATGGATCGTCATCCTGTCGTTCGACTCTGATGCCAACCTCGATGCATGGCTCGGCTCGCCCGTGCGGCAGACGCTGCTGAAGGAAGGCGAGCGCTTCAACGCCGGCTTGAACGTCAAGCGTGCGAGCTACGGCTTCAATTTCTGGTTCCCGGCCGGCAAGGAGCGGGCGCCGGAGCAAGGGCCGGGCTTCATCTGGAAGAGCAACCTCATCGTCCTTCTCGTGCTCTACCCCGTGGTCTACCTCTGGAGCACGTTCATCAGCGCACCGCTGATCGACAGCCACGGCGTGCCGGTCTGGCTGTCGCTGTTCGTCGGAAATCTCGTCAGCACCCAGTTGCTCGGCTGGTGGCTGGTGCCCGCCGCCTTCAGGGCGCTCGACTGGTGGGTGGCGCCGAAGGCGGCTATCAGTCGCCAGATCGCAGGTTACACACTGCTTGCCGCGCTCTATGCGGCGTCGATGGGTCTGTACGCGCTGCTGCTCGCGTGGCATTGGGGGCGGTGAGACCGTCCACAGCTGGCACGCGACGACCATGTTTGCCCTGACATTCCTTGGCACTTCGGCGAGCGTTCCCTCGGCGGAACGCAACCATCCGGCCCTGCTGGTCGAGGCGGCCGGTCAGCGCATGCTGGTCGATTGCGGCGAGGGCACGCAGCGCCAGCTGCTGCGCAGTGGCGCCGGCTTCCGGCGGCTCGACCGCATCCTGCTCACGCATGCGCATCTGGATCATGTGCTCGGCATCCCCGGCCTGTTCTCGACGCTCCGCTTGCGGCAGAGGGCCGAGGTGATGACGGTTCATGGTGGCCCAGCCACGCTCGAGATCGTCATCCAGATGTTGGCCAGGATCTGGGGCGCGGGCAGGGCACCGCTTCCAGTGGAGTTCGCAGGCTTGGCCGCGGGCCAATTCCTCGACGCCGGTGATTTCACCATCGACTGCTTTCCGGTCCGTCACCGCGACACCGACAGTTTTGGTTTCGTGTTCCAGAGTCCATCGCGTCGCCACCTTCGGCCCGATCGCCTCGCGGCGCTTGACGTCCCGGATGGTCCCATGCGCGGCGAACTGGCTGCAGGACGGCCGGTCGTGATCGACGGTCGAACGATCGATCCGGAAGAGGTTCTGGGCCCGCCGAGCGGCGGCAGGAAGCTCGTGGTGATCGGCGACACCGAGACCACCGACGGGCTGTCCGGCTACGTCGCTGACGCCGATCTGCTGGTGATCGAGGCGACCTTCCTCGATCGTGACGCCGCGACTGCGCGGGATTACGGCCATCTGACCGCGGCGGAAGCGGCCGCCTTTGCGGCCGCCAGCAACGTCGGCCGACTCGTGCTGACCCACATGTCGGGACGGTACGAGGACGATGAGATCTTGGCCGAGGCGGCGAGGATCTTTCCGAATACCGGGATCGCCGCCGATTTCGATCATATCGAGATCTAGTTACCCCGTCCCGTGATCAGCTCGTCAGTCCCGACTTGATCGCGAGATCCTGCACCTGGGCCGTCAGCTGCATCAACTTCGGCAGCGCCTGATCGCGGAAGGCTGCCATGTCCATGCGCATCGCATCGACCGTGACGCTCAATCCTCCGATCACCTGGTCCTGCGCGTCGAAGATCGGCGTTGCCAGCGTGCGCAAGCCGTAGGCGTTCTCGCCGTCGGAGACGGCGTGGCCCTTTTTCTTCACCTGGTCGAGCCGGGCGAGCAGGGCATCGAGATCGGTCAGCGTCCGCTCTGACAGCTTGACGCGTGGGCGCGCTTCCAGCCGCGCAATCTGTTCCTCACGCGCCAGATGCGCCAGCATGACATGGCCGAGCGCGGCGCTGTAGGCGGGAATGCGCGTGCCGGGCCGGCGGTCCATCTTGTGGCGGTCGAGGCCGGCGCCGACGCGCGCGAGATAGACGACGTCGCCGCCGTCGAGGATGCCGAGGGAAGCCGCGTCGCCAACATCAGGCACGAGGCCGCGCAGCAGCGGCTCGACCATCGGCCGCAACGATCCATGCGAGAGCACGTTGTAGCCGAGGTCGAGACACGCAATCCCGAGGCGGAACCGCCGGCTCGGTGGAACAGCCTGGAGATAGCCGAGCTCGACCAGGGTCTGGATCAGGCGAAACGCCGTTCCGCGATCGAGATCGGCCCGTGCGGCAATCTCACTCAGGGTCAGCTCGAAAGCCTCACTGCTGAAGCTCTGGAGCACGGCAAAGGCCTTGCCGACGGAAGCAACGTAGTTCTTTGGATTTTTCGGGAGCGATTCCGCTTTGCGCTTCGTGGCCTTTTTCTCGACCTTGGTCATGCCCGAATGCCTCGCCATGACGCACCGCCCTTGACGTGGCGGCCGGCTGATTTTACGACAGGTCAACACAATAACAAATGTTCGCATTCCGAACAATATCGATTTGGCGATCGGAGGAAGTTTGTCGACATCATCGCTGCACCCTCATGGCGTGTTCTCCGCCGCGCTGACGCCGCTCGACGCCGAACTTGCCCCCGATCATGCGCGCTTCGTCGCGCATTGCCGCTATTTGCTGGAGGAGGGCTGCGACGGCATTGCGCTGCTCGGCACCACCGGCGAGGCGAACTCCTTCTCGGCGGCCGAGCGCATGGCACTGCTCGACGCGGCGGTGGCCGCGGGCATCGCGCCGCAGCGGCTTCTTCCGGGAACGGGCGTCGCCGCGCTCACCGAGACCATCGCGCTGACGCGTCATGCGCTCTCGGTCGGCGTCGAGACCGTGGTGATGCTGCCGCCGTTCTATTACAAGGGCGTCAGCGACGACGGCATCTTTGCCTCCTACAGCGAGGTCGTGCAGCGCATCGGCGATGCCGGGTTGAAGATCGTGCTCTATCACATTCCGCAGATGTCGGCGCAGCCGATCTCGCATGCTCTGATCGAGCGGCTGCGCAACGCCTATCCGACGACCTTCACCGGCATCAAGGATTCCTCGGGCGACTTCGCCAACATGAGTGCCATGGTCGAGTGCTTCCCGGGCTTCTCGGTTCTGGTCGGGGCTGATCCCTTGCTCCTGCCGCTGCTGCGCAAGGGCGGCGCCGGCTGCATCACCGCGACCTCCAACCTCGTCGCGCGCGACCTGGCCTATGTCTACAAGCACTTTCGCGACAGCGACGACGACGCACCCCTCAAGGCGGCGCAGGCGCGCATCGTGAAGGCGCGCGAGCTGGTCTCGCGCTTTCCGCAGATGGCCTCGCTGAAGGCGCTGGTGGCCGATCGCACCCGGCATGCCGGTTGGCAGCGCCTGCGGCCGCCGCTGGAATCCTTGCCGCCAGCTCAGGTGAAAGAGCTGCTCGCGAATGCGGCGGCGTTCGCCGCGGACGTCTAGCGCCATGTCCTGCGCATTCCAGGATGCGTTGACCGGGCTCGCCGCGATCGTCGGCGACAAGCACGTCATCGCGGCAGGGACCGACCAGGAGCCTTATGTGGTGGACTGGCGCGGGCGCTATCACGGTCGGGCCGTCGCCGTGGTGAAGCCCGGCTCGACGGCCGAGGTCGCCGCAATCGTGAAGTTCTGCGCAGCAAGGCGGCTCGCGATCGTGCCGCAGGGTGGCAACACCGGCATGTGCGGGGCGGCGACGCCCGACGATCACGCGGGCAATGTCGTGATCCGGCTCGACCGGATGCGGGCCGTGCGCGACGTCAGCCCGCTTGCCAACACCATCACGGTCGAGGCCGGTTGCATTCTCGCGGAGGTGCAGAACGCGGCGCGGGACGTCGATCGCTATTTCCCCTTGAGCCTCGGCGCCGAGGGCTCCTGCCAGATCGGCGGCAACATCTCGACCAATGCGGGCGGCACCGCCGTGCTGCGCTACGGTCCAACGCGCGATCTCGTGCTCGGCCTGGAGGTCGTGCTGCCTGACGGGCGCGTCTTCAATGGGCTGCGCGCCTTGCGCAAGGACAACACCGGTTATGCGCTGAAGCAGCTCTTCATCGGTGCGGAGGGCACGCTCGGCATAGTCACCGCGGCGGTGTTGAAACTGTTCGCGCCGCCGCGCAGCACGGCGCTGGCGCTGTTGAAATTGCAGGGCGTCGAGCAGGCGCTCGAGATCATGCAGCGCCTGCGCGGCACGGTCGGGGACCGGCTCGGCAGCCTCGAGATCATGTCGCGGTCGCAGATCGAGGCGATTGCCGCGACCGTGCCGCATGTCACCATTCCCTTCGAGCTGACGACGCCATGGTATCTGATCGTCGAGCTGACCGACACGCTTCCCGGCGTCGATCTCGACGAGCCGCTGGCCACGGTGCTGGCGGACGCGATGGAGGTCGGTCTGGCTGAAGACGTGATCCTCGCGTCCAATCTCGCGCAGGCCAAGGCGATCTGGGCCGTCAGGCACAGTGTGTCCGAAGGCAACAAGCGTAGCGGCTATGTCGTGTCGCATGACAGCGTGGTTCCGCTGGAGCGTCAGGCGGCCTTCGTGACCAATGTCGAAGCCCGGATCAAGGCGGCCGTCTCGCATGCGAACGTGGTGATGCACGGCCATATCGGCGACGGCAACATCCACGTCGTGGCCCTGATCGACCGGATGCATTGCCAGGACCCGGATGCTACGGCCAAGCTGGTCGCCGAGATCAACGAGATCGTCGATGACGAGACCGCGGCGCAGGGCGGGGCGATCAGCGCCGAGCATGGCATCGGCATCACCAATCGTGGCCGTCTCGCCCGCGTCGCCGATCCCAACGACATCGACCTGATGCGCGACATCAAGCGGCTGCTCGACCCGAACGGCCTGATGAATCCGGGCAAGATTTTCGCCGCAGGAGGCGTGCAGCGATGACCAGCGTCCGCCTGCTCGCCGACGATCTCACCGGCGCGCTCGACACCGCGGCGGAGTTCGTCGGCCTGTGCGGGCCGTTCGACGTTATCTGGTCGGAAACATTTGCGCCGCGGGGCTCCGGCAGCCTGGCAATCGACAGCGGCACCCGTGAGCGGTCGAAGGCGGAGAGCGTCGGAATCGTCGGCCGACTGGCGCCGTACCTCCAGGGCGGGACGATCGCCTACAAGAAGGTCGACAGCCTTCTTCGGGGCGCGTGGGCGGCCGAGCTTGGCGCCTGCCTGCGCACTGGCCATTGGGCCTCCTGCGTGGTCGCGCCCGCCTTCGACTATCAGGGGCGCCGCACCGTCGGCGGCCAGCACTTCGCGCGCACCGTGCATGGCGATTGGCATCGGGTCGGCGACAATCTGCTGGATCAATTGAGGCAAGACGGCTTCGATGCACGGCCGGGCACACCCGACACGCTCTCGCAAGGCGGCGTTCAGGTGTTCGATGCCGAGAGCGACCTCGACCTCGATCGCGTCGTCGACATGGCGCGCCGCATGCCGGGGCCCGTGCTGTGGTGCGGCAGCGGCGGCCTGGCGGGTGCGCTGGCCCGCAGCCATCGTGCCGATGCGCCGAGCCAATTGAAGTCGCCGGTGCTGGGGCTGTTCGGCTCCGACCAGGCTGCCACCGCAGCCCAACTCGCGGCATGTGGCGAAGCCACCATCGCGGTGACGGAGGGCGAGGGTGGCGCGGGCGTGCGACGCAAGCTGGCCGACGAGGGCGTGGCGCTGGTCAAGTTCTCGCTTGCCGACGGTCTGTCGCGCGTCGAGGCGGCGCAGCGGATCGCGCGCGAAATGGCAGCACTGACTGCGGCACTCGAACCGCCGGGCACGCTGATCGTTGCCGGTGGAGAAACCCTGAGAGCCGCATGCGTCGCCCTCGGCGCGCATGCGCTCGAGGTGACAGGGCGAGTTGTTCCGGGACTGCCGCGCTCGATCCTGCAGGGCGGCCGCTGGGCCGGCGTCGAAATCATCTCGAAATCCGGTGCATTCGGTCCCAGCGAGCTGTGGCGAGATCTGCTGCGGGACAATCATCTACTCAGAATGGAGAGTCCGACATGACCTCTCGTCATCTTGCCATCACCATGGGCGACCCGGCCGGGATCGGCCCGGAGATCATCGTCAAGGCCTGCGTCGGGCTGAAGGACCGGATCGCGACCGGCGATCTGCGCCTGCTGATCATCGGCAGCGGCGCGGCGCTCGATGGTGCGAAGGCGGCTCTCGGGGCCAATGTTGCGATCCCCCAAGTCTCCGCGGAGGATCGTGAGTGGCCGAACCTCTGCTACCTGCAGGCGGATGCTGAGGGAGACCCGATCAAGCCCGGCGTGCTCAGCGCCGATGGCGGCCGCTTTGCCTACAAGGCGATCGAGCAAGGCGTGCGTTTGACGCAGGCGGGACGGACCGGGGCCATCGTCACCGCGCCGCTCAACAAGGAAGCGCTCAACAAGGCCGGCTATCATTTTCCCGGTCATACCGAGATGCTGGCGCATCTCACCGGCGTGCGCGGCTCGGTGATGCTGCTCGCCCACGGCAACATGCGTGTCAGCCACGTCTCGACCCATGTGGCGCTGGAGGACGTGCCGAAGCGTCTGACGCCGGAGCGCCTGCGCATGGTGATCGACCTCACCAATGATGCCTTGCTGCGGCTCGGCATCGCCAAGCCGAAGATCGCGATCGCCGCGCTCAATCCACATGCCGGCGAGGGCGGCCTGTTCGGCCGGCAGGATATCGACGTCTCCGCGCCGACGATCGCGAAAGCGGTTGCGGATGGTCTCGACGTCGTCGGCCCCGTGCCCGGCGACACCATCTTCGTCAAGCTGCGCGCCGGCCAGTACGATGCGGCGGTCGCGATGTATCACGACCAGGGCCATATCCCGGTCAAGCTGCTCGGCTTCCAGGTCGATCCCGCGACCGGCCGCTGGCAGGAGCTCTCGGGCGTCAACATCACGCTGGGGCTGCCGATCATCCGCACATCCGTCGATCACGGCACCGCCTTCGACATCGCCGGCAAGGGCATCGCCAATGAGCACAGCCTGATCGAGGCCATCGACTATGCCGAACGGCTGTCCGCCGGCGCCTCCGCATCCAAATCATGAGATCGAACGCAAGATGACCAACGCCTTCACGCCCATCGAAATCCAGCGCCCCACCATCCTGGAGTTCGGCAACGGCACCATCACCGCCGCGGCGCGCTTCGCCGCGCGGATCGGCGCCAAGCGGCCGCTGGTGATCTCCGATCCGTTCAACGCACGCCGCGTCGACACGTTGGCGCTGCCGGGCGCCGTCAAGGTGTTCGGCGACGTCAAGCCCGAGCCGGACCTGCCCAATCTCGAGAAGGCGGTGGCAATGGCGAAGGACGTCAAGCCCGATCTCGTCGTCGGTTTCGGTGGCGGCAGCGCGATGGATCTCGCCAAGCTGGTTGCGGTGATGTGCACGAGTGACGTGCCTTTCGCCGACATCGTCGGGCCGGAAAAGGTGGCCGGCCGCAGCGTGGCCCTGATGCAGATCCCGACGACGTCGGGCACCGGCAGCGAGGCTGGCACGCGCGCGCTCGTCACCGATCCCGTCAGCCAGAACAAGCAGGCGGTGCAGAGCCGCTTCATGCTGGCCGACATCGCCATCGTCGATCCGGACCTGACGATGACCGTGCCGAAGGACGTCACCGCGGCGACCGGCGTCGATGCGCTGGCGCATTGCGTCGAGGCCTATACCAGCCGCAAGGCGCATCCGACGATCGATCTCTACGCGCTCGAGGGCGCGCGGCTGGTCGGACGCTATCTCAAGCGCGCGGTGGCCGATGGCGGTGATCGCGAGGCGCGCGCGGGTCTGTCGCTGGCCTCGCTCTATGGCGGCTATTGCCTCGGGCCGGTGAACACGACCGCCGGTCATGCGGTGGCCTATCCGCTCGGCACGCGTCACCACGTGGCGCATGGGCTGGCCTGTGCGGTGATCTTCCCGCACACGCTCGCCTTCAACATGCCGGCGGTGGAGGCGAAGACGGTCGCGGTGCTGGGCGCACTGGGCTTGCAGGAACGCAACGATCCGAAGCTCGCATTCGACGCGACCTATGGGTTCTGCAAGGAGCTCGGCATCGAGATGCGGCTCGCCGCGCTCGGCGTGCCCAGAAACGATCTCGGCGTGATGGCCGACGAGGCGCACGCCATTCGCCGCCTGCTCGACAACAATCCGCGCGACCTCGGCCGGGACTCGATCCTGAGCATGTACGAGGCCGCGTTCTAGCTCTTTCCGCCGCTCCGCGCGGCGGCCAATCAACGACACGGACAACGGAGGAAACTTTGATGAGATCGATGTGGGCTGCTCTTGCCTCAGTCATGCTGCTGGCGACGTCACCGGCGAAGGCGCAGGATGCCTATCCGTCCAAGCAGGTGACGGTGATCGTTCCCTTTGCCGCCGGCGGCACAGCGGACATTTTCGCGCGCATGGTCTCCAACCATTTGCAGGTGAAGTTCGGCAAGCCCTTCGTGGTCGAGAATGTCGGCGGTGCCGGCTCGATCCTCGGCGTGACGCGGCTCGCGAAATCCGCGCCTGACGGCATCACGCTCGGCGTTGCCAGCACGTCCGCGCTTGCGATCAACCCGTCGCTCTACGGGCCGAAGCTCAGCTACCAGCCGGACAAGGACCTGATGCCGGTCGCTCAGATTAGCGTCGTGCCCAACGTGCTCGTCGTTAACCCCAACAAGATCAAGGCGCGCACCGTGCCCGAGCTGATCTCCTATCTGAAGGCGAATCCGGACAAGGTCTCGTTCGGCTCGGCCGGTGTCGGCACCTCGCAGCATCTTGCCGGCGAGCTGTTCCAGCAGATGACCGGCACTAAGATGGTGCACGTGCCCTACAAGGGCTCGAGCCAGATGCTGACGGATCTGCTGAGCGGACAGATCGATCTCGCGTTCGACAACGTGCCGCTGCTGCTGCCGCAGGTGAAGACCGGCCAGCTCGCGCTGCTCGCGACCGCAACGCCCAAGCGCGCAGACTTTGATCCGCAGGCGCCGGCCGTCGCCGAGTTCCTGCCCGGCTTCGAGGCCGTGGCCTGGCACGGCTTCTTCGTTCCTGCCGGGACGCCGAAGCCGATCGTCGAAAAGCTCTCAGCCGAGATCCGTGCCTTCATGCAGCAGCCGGAGACGGTGCAGAAATTGGCCGAGCTCGGCGCCACCGCGGTCGCCGTGGATTCCGAACCGTTCGCGGCCTACATCGCCGCCGAGACGGCGCGCTGGAAGAAGGTGATCGAGGCCGCGAACATCAAGCTGGACTAAAGCGCGATGCGATGAGGATGGAATCGCCATCGCGCTCGAGGTTAATGGTTAAAGCGTGATCTTTTCGGAAAACCGCTGCGCACTTTTCCGGGTCATGCTTTAGGCGGCGATCCATCCACCGCGGCGCTTGCCAGCCCGGAAACGAGCGGGTAGAACCCTGCCACGCCCGAGCCGTGATTTGCGCCAAACGCGCTTCCGGTGACAGTCGAACAAATCAGCAAGTGTTTGAATTTGTTCGACTATTCCGTTGGGGAATGGTGTAACGGTAGCACAACAGACTCTGACTCTGTTTGTCTTGGTTCGAATCCAGGTTCCCCAGCCAGTCCCGGGCATTCTCCACGATCCAGGCTTCGTTCGGATAGCCGCGCCGCTCGCGACGGTTTGCCTCAGCTGAAAATCGCATCTCGCCGTCGGATCGCCGCGCTCTGCATCGTCCTTGGGCCATACAACCCTTGGGAGATCCGTGATGCCCTATGTCGATGGTTTCGTTCTGGCCGTGCCGAAGGACAAGATCGAGGCTTACAAGACGCTGACGGCGACCACCTGCGCGCTCTGGATGGAGCACGGTGCACTCGATTACGTCGAATGCATCGGTGACGACGTCCCCTATGGCGAGCTGACCTCGTTCCCGCGTGCGGTGATGGCGAAAGAAGACGAAGTCGTGGTGTTCTCCTGGATCGTCTACCGCGACCGGGAGACCCGCGACGCCGTCAACAAGAAGGTAATGGCGGACCCGCGGCTGAAGATGGAGGGCATGCCGTTCGACGGCAAGCGCATGATCTATGGCGGCTTCACGACGCTCATGCAGGCGAGCGACGTCGTCGGCTGACAGAAGTCCTATCTCGGGGCCGCGCGGCCGCATTCGGCCTGGAGCAGCAGCAACAGGCAGTCGGCGAGCCGCGTCTCCATCTCCTTCGACGAGAGCGACAGCGGTCCGGGATCGTTGAGGATCGCGTTCACCAGCGTGCCCAGCACGATCTGGAAGCCGAAGGCGATGGCGCGGGTCTTTGCCGCCTTGCGGCCCTTGCCCATGGCCGGCAGCAGGAGCGGGGTCGCGCGCGTGGTGGTCGCCCGGGCGAGGGCTTTGAACGGCGTCCATTGGTCCGGACGAGTGTCGTCGTGCTGAAGTGCGGCGCGCAGCACGCCCTCGTGGCTGCGCATCCAGACGATGACGCCGCTGACGACGACATGGCAGAGCTCGTCGAGGCCCATGCCGGGGAAGGGCGGACGGATGTCGCCGAGCCGCTGCTCCGCGTCGCGTGTGGCCAGTGCCATCAGCGCGTTGAAATAGCTCTCCTTGCTTTCGAAACGGCTGTAAAAGGCGCCGACGGTGGCTCCGACTTCGGTGCACAGCGCCTCGATCGAGAGCTCTCCAAGGCTGCGCGTCCTCAGCATCGCGGCGCCGGCGTGCAGCAGAGCCAGCGTCGTTTCCCGGCTGCGCTTCTGCCGCGACGGAGCCACCCCCGGCAGGTCGAAATCGGGAAGCTCATGCTGGTCTGACCGTGGGCGCATCCGGGCTTGCATCCGCCAAAAATCATAATCATAATTCGGATTATAATTTAGGCCGATACGAACCGCGGGTCAACCGCGGGCGCGCCACAGACAACGGGGCTCAAGACAACGAAATACGGCCCAGCAGGGAGGATCAGATGAGCGCAGGCAGCGGTACGCCGTTCCGCGGCAGCGTCGGCAAGACGGTTGCGGAGTCAAAACCCTGGTGGCCGGACGCCGTGAAGCCGCCCGCGGGCGCGCCGAACATCCTCGTCGTGCTGTTCGACGACGTCGGCTTCTCCGATTTCGGCTGCTACGGTTCGGTGATCAAAACGCCGACCATCGACAGGCTCGCCGCGGAAGGCCTGCGCTACAGCGGTTTCCACACCACCGCAATGTGCTCGACGACGCGCGCCGCGCTGCTCACCGGGCGCAACCATCATTCGGTCGGGGTCGGGTGCCTCGCCAATTTCGATTCCGGCTATCCCGGCTATCGCGGTAAGATCGCGCGCGAGGCGGGGACACTGGCCGAGATGCTGCGCGGGCACGGCTATCGCAACTACATGGTCGGCAAATGGCACGTCACGCCGCTGACCGAGAGCGGGGCCACCGGCCCGTTCGACGGCTGGCCGCTCGGGCGCGGCTTCGATCGCTTCTACGGCTTCCTCGATGCCGAGACTGACCAGTACGCGCCGGAGCTCGTCTCCGACAACACGCATGTCGATCCGCCGGGCAGCTACGCCGACGGCTATCATCTGACCGAAGACCTGATCGACCAGTCGATCCGCTTCATCGGCGATCACCTCGCCGATCGGCCTGATGTGCCCTGGCTGACCTGGGTCGCGCTCGGGGCCTGCCACGCGCCGCATCAGGCGCCGGCCGAGATCATCAGGAGCTATGACGCCGCCTTCGCCCATGGCTGGGACGTCGAGCGCGAGCAGCGTCTCGCGCGCCAGAAGGCGATGGGCCTGGTGCCCGCGGCTACGAAGATGCCCGCGCGCAATGACGGCGTGAAGGCCTGGGAGGAGCATTCGGCCGACGAGCGGCGCGTCTTCACCAGGCTGCAGGCGGCCTTCGCCGGCATGCTCGACCATTCCGACCGCCATCTGGCGCGGCTGGTCGCATTCCTCGACACGGCCGGCATCCGCGACAACACCGTGATCATCGTGATGTCCGACAATGGCGCGAGCCAGGAGGGCGGGCCGCTCGGCTTCGTCAATGCGATGGGGCCGTTCAACTTCAAGCCGGAGCCGATCGCCGAAAAGCTCGCCCGCATCGACGATATCGGCGGGCCCGACACCCATAGCAACTTCCCGCATGGCTGGGCGATGGCGTCCAACACGCCGTTGCGCCGTTACAAGCAGAACACCCATGGCGGCGGCATCCGCGATCCCTTCGTCATCAACTGGCCGAAGAGGATTGTGGCCAAAGGCGAGCTGCGTCACCAGTTCGTCCACGCCTGCGACCTCACGCCGACGCTGCTGGATCTGATCGGCATCGACGCTCCCGCGGATATCGCGGGCTGCCGGCAGATGCCGCTCGAAGGCGAGAGCTTTGCGCGGTCGATCGCGGATGCATCCGCGCCGTCGAAGAGCTCGCCGCAATATTTCGAGATGTTCGGCCATCGCGGTCTCTGGCACGCCGGGTGGAAGGCGGTCGCCTTTCATCCGTCGGGCACGCCGTTCGAGAACGACAAATGGGAGCTGTTCCATCTGGATGCGGATTTCTCCGAGACCAACGACCTTGCGACAACCGAGCCGGAGCGTCTCGGCCGGATGATCGCGATGTGGTGGGACGAGGCCGAGAAGCACAACGTGCTGCCGCTCGACGATCGCTTCGGGCCGCGCTTTGCGGAGAATGCCAAGCGTTTCCACGGTGCGCGCCACCACTTCGTCTTTCACGCCGGCATGGGCCACGTGCCGACCGACGTCGCGCCCGATGTGCGCAGCCGCAGCTACACGATCGAGGCGCATGTCGAGACCGACGAGCAGGGCGCTGACGGCGTGCTGATCTCGCACGGCGATGCGACGTCGGGCTACAGCCTCTATGTCAGCGACGGCCATCTCGTGCACGATCTCAACATCGGCGGCAGCCACCAGATCGTGCGGTCGGACCGCAAGGTACCGTCAGGCGCGCGGCGGCTCGGCGTGCATGTCGAGCGTCTGGTGCGCAAGGAGCCGCCGGCGAAGGGCGCGCGCACCGGCGTCAGCGCGTACACGCTGCTGATCGACGGCGAGCCGGCGGGGTCGCTGCAGACCCAGCTCGGCTTCCACACGCTGATCTCGTGGTCAGGCCTCGACATCGGCCGCGACCGCGGCAGCCCGGTCTCGCATTACGCGGCGCCGTTCGCGTACGGGGGAAAGCTGCTGCGCGTCACTGTCACCATGCATGACGACCAGAAGCTCGACGGCGAAGCCGTCGGCAACGCGCAGATGGCGCGGCAGTGACGGAGAAGCCCCTTACTTGATCTTGTCGTAGGCGGCCGCAAAATCGCCCAGCGGCATCGGGATCGCGATCGTCTCCTTGGCCATGTTCTGGAACGAGACCTTCAACTGCTTGCCCGACCGCAAGGCGGCGAGGAGGTCCGCCGCGACCGGCGTCGAGGCGTAGCAGCCGCGATTCTCGCAGGTTTGGATCTGCAGGTCGAACGTCTTGCCTTCATCGACCTGAAGCTTGGCGCCGACGGGAAGGTTGAGGCCGAGCGGCAATTGCAGCAGCGCAACCGGCGTGCGGGTGTCGGGCGCGATGCGGATGTTGATCAGGACGACGGTCTGGCCGGTCTTGGTCAGCACCGCGTTCTGCTCCATCGCGCATTCGAGCGGCGCATCGCGGCTGGCGCTGGTGCAGCGGACGATCCAGCCGGGCTGCCCGGGCGCACCGTCAGCCTGTGCTTGTGTCGACGCGGGCGAGGGGTGTACGGCCGGGGCAGGTGCTGCGTTCTTCTTCGCGCCCTGCTGGGCATGCGCGGCGCCCAAGGACAACAGGATAAATGCGGCGAGGGCGACAAGTCTGGATTGCATGAGCATGACGAAACCGCGTTGGCGTGAACCGGGGGCCCCGCTGTAGCGTCGCGGGAGGCGCGGCGCAAGCTTACTCGGCCGCTTGCTTGACGGTGCCGTGCGCGGTCGCCTCGTCGCCTTCGTCGTCGTCCGAACGGCCCCAGGTGGAGAACCAATTGTTGAGCTTGTCGAGATAGAGATAGACGACGGGCGTCGTGAACAGCGTCAGCGCCTGGCTGACGATGAGGCCGCCGACCATGGCGTAGCCGAGCGGCTGGCGGATCTCGGCGCCGGTGCCGTGACCGAGCATCAAAGGCACGCCGCCAAGCAGGGCGGCCATCGTCGTCATCATGATCGGGCGAAAGCGCAGCAGCGCGGCCTGGCGTATCGATTCCTCCGGCGTCTTGTGCTCGTCGCGTTCGGCGGCGATCGCAAAATCGACCATCATGATGCCGTTCTTCTTCACGATGCCGATCAGAAGGATAATGCCGATCAGCGCAATCAGGCTGAAGTCGAAGCCGGCCGCCATCAGGATCGCGAGCGCGCCGACGCCGGCCGAGGGCAGCGTCGACAGAATCGTGATCGGATGGATGTAGCTCTCGTAGAGAATGCCGAGGATCAGGTAGACGACGACGAGCGCGGCGAGGATCAGCAGCGGCACGGTGCCGAGCGATTGCTGGAACGCCTGCGCGGTGCCTTGGAAGCTCGAGTTGAGCGTCGGCGGCGCGCCGAGATCGGCCATCGCCTTCTGGACGGCTTCGGTTGCCTGGCCGAGCGCGACGCCTTGCGCGAGGTTGAAGCTGATCGTGATCGCCGGGAACTGGCCCTGATGGCTGATCGAGAGCGGGCGGACCGGATCGGTGGTCCAGGTCGCGAATGTCGACAGCGGGACCTGATCGCCCGTCAGCGGCGATTTGAGATAGAGCTTGTTGAGGCTGTCGAGATTGCCCTGCATCTCCGGCAGGATCTCCAGGATCACCTTGTAGGTGTTGAGCTGGGTGAAATACTGCGTGACCTGCCGCTGTCCGAAGGCGTCATACAGCGTGTCGTCGATCAGCTGCGGCTGGATGCCGTAGCGTGAGGCGGTGTCGCGGTTGATCTTGAGCTGGACGGTGGTGCCCTGCGTCTGCTGGTCGGTCGCGACGTCGCGCAGCTCCGGCAGCGTCTGCATCTTGGCGAGGATCTTGGGCGCCCATTCGTTGAGCTCCTCCAGATTGGCGTCCTGCAGCGTGAATTCGAACTGCGTACGCGTCGGCCGGCCGCCGAGCCGGACGTCCTGCGACGCCTGCATGTAGAGGCGGGCGCCGGGCACCTTGTCGAGCTGGGGACGGAGGCGTGCGATGATCTCCTGCGCCGAAGCGTCGCGCTGATTGCGCGGTTTCAACGTGATGAACAGGCCGCCGTTGTTGCCGGCCCTGCCGCTGCCGCCGATCGCCATGGCGACGCTGGCGACGCCTGGATCCGCCTGCACGACCTTGGCGAGCGCCTCTTGCCGCTCCTTCATGGCCGCGAAGGAAATGTCCTGCGAGGCTTCGGAGGTCGAGGTGATCAGGCCGTTGTCCTGCTGCGGGAAGAAGCCCTTGGGGATCAGCACGAAGAGATAGACCGACAGGGCGAGGGTCGCAAAGAAGATGGCGAGCGTGGTGCGCCTCCAGCTCAGGGCGATGTCGAGAACATGCTCATAGCCGCGCAGCATCGCGTCAAAGGCGCCTTCGCTCCACTGATAGAAGCGGCCGTGCTTGACTTCGCCATGGGCGCGCAGGAAGCGCGAGGCCATCATCGGGGTCAGCGTCAGGGAGACGACCATCGAGACGAAGATGGTCATCGCCAGCACGACGGCGAACTCGCGGAACAGGCGGCCGATGATGCCGCCCATCAGCAGCAGCGGGATCAGCACCGCGACCAGCGAAATGCTGATGGAAACGATCGTGAAGCCGATTTCCTTCGCGCCCCTGTAGGCGGCGGCCATCGGCGCTTCGCCTTCCTCGACGTAGCGGGAGATGTTTTCGAGCATGACGATGGCGTCATCGACCACGAAGCCGACCGCGATCGTCAGTGCCATCAGGGAGAGGTTGTCCAGGGTATAGCCGGCCACCCACATCAGCGAGCAGGCGCCAAGCAGCGCCAGAGGGACGGTAATCGTGGGAATGACCGTCGCCCAGAAGCTGCGCAGGAAGATGAAGATGACCATGACCACAAGGACGATGGTCAGGAGCAGGGTGAACTGGACGTCTTCGACCGCGGCCCGGATCGTCTGGGTTCGGTCGCTCATCAGCTCGATCTTGATCGCCGGCGGGATCGCCGCAACGAGGCGTGGCAGGGCCGCCTTGATCTTGTCTACGGTCTCGATGACGTTGGCACCGGGCTGCTTGAACACGACGAGGAACACGCCGCGTTTGCCGTTCGCCCAGGCCGCCTGCTTGGCATCTTCCGGGCCGGTGACGGCCTGCCCGATGTCGCGGATGCGCAGCGGCCCGCCGTTGCGGTAGGCGATGATGACGTCGTTCCAGTCCTTGGAATGGGTGAGCTGGTCGTTGGCGTAGATCGTGTAGGCGCGGTTGGGCCCGTCAATGTTGCCCTTGGGGCTATCGACCGTCGTGATCGCGATCTGGCTGCGCACGTCCTCCAGCGACAGGCCCTTGGCGACGAGCTTGGCGGGATCGATCTGGATACGGATCGCCGGTTTCTGCTGGCCGCCGATGATGACTTGCGCGACGCCGGATATCTGGCTGATCTGCTGCGCCAGCTGCGCATCGACGGAGTCGCTCACGGTGGTCAGCGGCAGGGTGTCCGACGTGGCGGACATGATGAGGATCGGCGAGTCCGCCGGATTGACCTTGCGGTAGGTCGGTGGCGACGGCAGGTTCTTCGGCAACTGGCCGGAGGCCGCGTTGATGGCTGCCTGAACGTCGTTGGCGGCACCGTCGATGCTGCGATTGAGGTCGAACTGAATGGTGACCGACGCGGTGCCCAGATAGCTCGTCGAGGTCATCTGCGCGATGCCGGGGATCTGGGCGAACTGGCGCTCCAGCGGCTGGGCCACGGACGAGGCCATCGTCTCGGGGCTGCCGCCCGGCAGATTGGCAGTGATCTGGATGGTCGGGAAGTCGACCTGCGGCAGCGGTGCGACCGGAAGCAGGGGATAGGCGACGAGACCGATGAAGAGAATACCGGCCATCAGCAGCGAGGTGCCGATGGGATAACGGATGAAAGGTGCCGAAATCCCGCCCTCGGTCATTCCCGTCGTACCTTGCTCTGGGCCGGATCCGAGCTCGCCACCGCCGTCGAGACGAGGCTCCCGGGCTGGACCTTGAACTGACCGCCGACAATCACCTGCTGACCGGGGCTCAAGCCTTCTTCGATGACCGAATGGCCGTCGATGGCATAGCTGACCTTGACCTTGTGCACCTCGGCCTTGTTGTCCTGATTGACCGTATAGGCATAGAGGCCGTTGGTGGAATGCTGGACCGCGTCATCCGGAACCACGGTCGCGTCCTTCAGCGTCCGCACGAGAAGCCGCGTCGAGACCGATTGGCCCGGCCACAGCGCGTGGTCCTTGTTGTCGAACACCGCCTTGAGCCGGATCGTCCCGCTGGTCGTGTCGACCTGGTTGTTGATGACCGCAAGCTTGCCCTCGGCCAGTGTCTTCTTGCCGTCGGTGCTGAAAGCGATGACCTTGAGCGCGCCGCTCTTCTGGCCCTCGCTGATATAGGGAAGCTGGTCTTCCGGCGCGGTGAAGATCACGGAAATCGGCTCGACCTGCGAGATCGTGACGATGCCCGTCTGCGTCGAGGCGTTGACGATGTTGCCGATGTCGACCTGGCGCAGGCCTGCGACGCCGGTGATCGGCGCCTTGACCTGGGTGTAGTCGAGCTGGGTCTGGGCGTTGGCGATCGCGGCTTCGTCGGCGGCGATCTGGGCGGTGAGCTGGGCGACGGTCGAGCGCTGGGTGTCGACCCGCTGCGCGGTCGCGAATTCGCCGAGCTTCATGGCGCGCTGAAGTTCGAGATTGGCGTTGGCGAGGCTGGCCTCATCCTGCGCCTTCTTGGCCTTGGCCTGGTCGAGCGTGGCCTGATAGGGACGGGGGTCGATCGAGACCAGAAGCTCGCCCTCCTGGACGATCTGGCCTTCCCTGAAGGTGAGTTTGTCGATCTGGCCATCCACCCGGCTGCGGACCTGGACGGTGTTGAAGCCCTGAACCGTGCCGAGACCGGTCAAGTAGACCGGGAAGTCGACCTTTTGGACCGGCGCAACGCTTACAGGGACGGCGGGCGGGCGGGGTGGACCCTTCTGGGCGGTCTGGGTTTTTCCGGCCCCAGATCCGAATTTCTGCCAACCATAGTAACCCGCGGAGGCCACGGCCGCGATGATCAGAAGCCAGAGGATCGGCCGGGACTTTTTCATGTCGTCTCGTGTCGGCTCGTATGCCCTCAGCTAACGAATGACAGGGCAATCGCAGGGTTCCAGCGAGTTTGTATAATACACGCCAAGTTCCAGTGTAAACAGCACTATCGGTTGAGAATCCTAAACAATTGGAAAGCTTTGCACCGTCTGGGCAGTGCTCTGGCGCGGCGGTGTGCAGGGCTGCATTTGCTTGGCCGGCTCGAACGGCGGGCAAGTCTTGTGCGGCACCCGCAGACAGTGTGCTCGATCCGAATGGCGCCGCGCCGGGTCGCCGCTCGGCACTGCTCGCAAGAATGGTTCTAAATCGTATGGCAGCCGTTTTGGTTGTCAGCAATTCGTGCATCGGCCATATCCGGCGCCGCCACCTATGGAGCGCAGAATGGATGAATTGAACGGCAAGCTGATCGCGTGTCAGATTCTGATCACGGGATTGATCGCGCGGGTGGCCAACGAGCAGCGCGATCCCTTGCGCTTCCTCACCGACTTCCGGGACGAGATCAAAGCCGTCGTGAACGGTGTCAACATCGCCGGCATGGACTCAACCGATCGCGTGCGCGCCGTCGCGCAGAAGACCGTCGATGAATTGTTTTCGCTGATGAAGCCGCCGAGCAGCGATTGATGTCGTGCGGGAGATCGATGATGTGAAGGAGGCTGCGCTTATGCCGGCAAATGGCGCAGCTTTTTAGAATGAGTCCAGTCATAGTTTAGAACGGTTTCAAACTGCAGTTTAGAATTGTTTTGATCTGGATCGATTCAAGGGTTCTTGCGAGCTGCTCGCATTGACCCGCTATTTTGCCGCCGATACCAACAACTCATCGTTCGTCGAAGTGAATGAGCGAACAGGAAGATGGGGCGTTTGGTAATGGGGCAGGTGGTCGCACCGAAATCGTTGCGTTCGGTCGCAGCATTCGATCTGGTGGATGAAAAATTCGCGGGCGTTTCTGGCAAGAAGGCTTCAGCGGTTGCGAGCTTGATCGCGGTGGCGTCGGTATCGAGCGGCGCGCAGGCGCAGCAGTCGAACCTGCCGCCGGTGACGGTCGACGCTCCCGTCGAGCGGCCGCGTCCGACGGCATCGAAGCCCTCGCCGGAGCAGGTCCGCGCCCGCAACGCGATTCGTCGTGCCGCGCAACGCGAACAGGCGGCGCAGCAGGCCGCGCCGACCACGCCGTCAGGCGCTGTCGACGGCAATCCCTATGCCGATCCTGCCGCTCCCTACAAGGTCGACCACGTCCAGGCCTCGGGCAAGTTTCCCGAGAAGATGCTGAACACGCCCAAGAGCATCACGGTGCTCAGCAAGGAAGTTCTCGAGGACAAGAACGCGACGACCCTGAAGGAGATCGGGCGCTCGACCGCGGGCGTGACGCTTGGCTCGGGTGAGGGCGGCAACGCGTTTGGCGACCGCTTCTTCATTCGCGGCTTCGATGCGCGCAACGACGTGTTCATCGACGGCATCCGCGATCCCGCCGTTTCCATCCGCGAGAACTTCTTCACCGAGCAGATCGAAATCCTGCGCGGCCCTGCATCGTCCTACGCCGGCCGCGGCACCGCCGGCGGTGCCATCAACATCGTCACCAAGCAGGCCGGTGACCGCAACTTCCAGCGCATGGACACCGAGTTCGGCACCGACCGGACCAAGCGCGTCACGCTCGACGTCAACCAGGTCATCGACCCGACCTTCTCGGTGCGTACCGGTGGCCTGTTCCAGGACGCCAATGTTGCCGGCCGCGACTACGTGACCGACAATCGCTGGGGCACCTTCATCTCGACCAAGTACACCCCGACCAGCGACCTCAAGATCACGACCAACTACGTCCACACCGACCTCAGCGGCTACCCCGATTTCGGCGTGCCCTATTACAAGCAGGGCAACGTGCCGGTGACCTCGGCCGGCATTCCGCGCGGCAACTGGTACGGCTTCCTCAACCGCGACTTCCAGACGGCGCGGCAGGATTTCGGCACCGGCACGGTCGAGTACAAGGTCAACGACGCCATCACGCTGACCAGCAAGGTGCGTGGCGAGCACTCGCTGCTCAACTACATCGGCACGCTGCCGCAGAACCCGATTACGACCAGCCCCAATCCGCTGCTCTGGACCACGACGGCGAGCGCGCAGAGCCGCTATCAGACCGTGGACGTGTGGGCCAACCAGAACGAGGCTACGTTCAAGCTCGACACGGGCGGGGTCAAGCACACTGCGGTGTTCGGCGTCGAATATGCGAACGAGAACATCTCGATCGACCGTTACTCCGGCCTCGCGGCGGAGCTGTCCGGCTCGCCGTTCACGAGCACCGGCGCCATCTCGGGTGTCAATCTCTATGCGCCCCAGTACACCTATCTCTCCGGCTTCGGCATTCCGTCACTCATCGGAAATCCGACGCGTTACGGCGTCAACACCAGCAGCGTGTATGTGATGGACACCGCGAACTGGCAGGACACGATCATCGTGAACGGTGGCGTTCGCTACGACGGTTATAGCCAGAGCGCGTCGAACAATACCAATTATGTGAAGCAGAACTCCGATCTGGTGAACTACAACGTCGGTTTGGTCTACAAGCCGATGTCGATCGGCAGCGTCTATGCAGCCTACGCCACCTCGGCCAATCCGTTCGGTTCGGAGCTCGACGCGACCGGCACCGACTACGGCGGCGTTCCCGCCAACTCGACCATCTTGCTTGGGCCCGAGCGCAACAAGGCGATTGAGGTCGGCACCAAATGGGAGCTTGCGGATCGCCACCTGCTGGTGACCGGTGCGCTGTTCCAGACCACTAAGGACAACGCGCGCGAGACCGTCAACGGCCTGCTGACGTCGGGTGCTGCCTACAGGATCCAGGGCATCGACATCGAAGCCGAGGGCAAGATCACCGATCGCTGGAGCATCTTCGGCGGCCTGGTGCTGATGCAGTCCAAGGTCACGCAGAGCGGCGTCGCCTCCAATCTCGGCCTGCAGCTTGCCAACGTGGCTCACCAGTCGTTCAGCATGCTGACCAAGTACAAGTTCGACGACGGCTGGGAGCTCGGCGGGCAGGCGGTGTACCGCTCGAAGGTCTATGGCGGCACGTTTGCGGCCAACACCAACGAGCTGCCGAGCTATTGGCGCTTCGACGCGTTCGTCGAGAAGAAGATCGACAAGAACTGGACCATGAAGTTCTACGCGCAGAACCTGACCAACAAGCTCTACTACGACTCGTTCTATCGCAGCAACGTGCCGTTCGTTGCGGTCGCGCCGGGGCGGGCGTTCTACCTCGTGACGACGGCGAAGTTCTGATCATGTTGACATGCCTGCCTGGCGTTCTCAGCAAGGATGATGTGGCGGATTTCCGCCGCATCATGGACGCCAGCGCATGGGAAGACGGCCGTTCGACCGCCGGCGCGCAATCGGCGATGGTCAAACGCAACGAGCAACTGCCGCCTGATAGCGAGGTCGCGCGAAAACTCGGCAACCGCATCATCTCGGCGTTGACGTCGAATCCGCGCTTCATCGCGGCCGCGATCCCGCTGCAGATCTTCCCTCCGCTGTTCAACCGCTATGCGGCCGATAGCGGCCACCATTTCGGCCTGCATGTCGACAACGCGATCCGCGGCGACCGCCTGACCGGCCTTCGCATCCGCACAGACCTGTCGGTCACGCTGTTCCTCGCCGAACCGGAAGAGTACGATGGTGGCGAACTTGTGATCGAGGACACCTACGGCTCGCACGAGGTCAAATTGCCGGCCGGCGACTGCGTGCTCTATCCTTCGACCAGCCTGCATCTGGTCACGTCGGTGACGAAGGGAACGCGGGTTGCGTCTTTCTTCTGGCTTCAGAGCATGATACGGGACGATCAAGCCCGGAGCATGATCTTTGACCTCGACACCGCGATTCAGGCGCTGGTGGAACGGCTCGGGCGTGACGATCCCGAAACGGTCAAATTGACGGGTATCTATCACAACCTCATTCGCTACTGGGCCGAAGTATGAAGATCATGTCCCTCCAAGCAAGCCTTGCCGCAGCCGTCATGCTGACGGCCGCCTGGCTCGCATCTCCCGTTTCCGCCCAGACACAAACCCCTCCCACGGCGGCCGCGCAGCAGGCGGCTCCGCCGCCCGTAGCCAGCCCGGCTCCGGCGGCTGCGCCCTCGGCAACGGCACCTGCGGCTTCGACGGCTCCGGCAACCCCGTCCGTGGTCGCAGCTCCAGCGCCTGCCAAGTCCGAGCCGGCATCCGGTATCGCGCCGGCGATGAAGGAATTGTCGCCCTGGGTCATGTTCATGTCGGCCGACGTCATCGTGAAGGCGGTGATGATCGGGCTTGCCTTCGCATCGCTGATGACCTGGACCGTCTTCATCGCCAAGTCGATCGAGCTGTCGGTCGCCTCCACCAAGCTTCGCTCGGCCTTGAAGAAGGTTGCCGAGACGCGCTCGCTTGCCGAGGCGCAGATGGCGCTCGGCGCCAAGGAGGGCATCCTGCCGTCCTTCCTGGCGGCGGCACTGCGCGAGGCGCGGATGTCGGCCGGCCTGTCCAGCGATGCCGGCATCAAGGAGCGCGCGGCCTCCAGCTTCCAGGAGATCGTGCGCGCAGAGGCGCGGCGCATCCGCATCGGCATGGGCGTGCTCGCGACCATCGGCTCGACGTCGCCCTTCGTCGGCCTGTTCGGCACGGTCTGGGGCATCATGAACAGCTTCATCGGCATCTCGAAGTCGCAGACCACGAACCTCGCCGTCGTCGCGCCCGGTATCGCCGAGGCGCTGCTCGCCACCGCGATCGGCCTCGTCGCCGCGATCCCCGCGGTCATCATCTACAACCACTTCTCGCGCGTGACGAAGGGCTATCTCGAGCTCGTCAGCCGCGCCTCGGGCGCGGCAGGACGGCTGCTCTCGCGCGATCTCGATCGCAGCCACGGCAGCGTGCATTCGCGCGCAGCGGAGTGAACCATGGCCGTTTCGCTCGCAGACAATGATGACGACGACGATTTCTCGGAAACGCATGACATCAACGTCACGCCGTTCATCGACGTCATCCTGGTTCTGCTGATCATCTTCATGGTCGCAGCACCGCTCTCCACGGTCGATCTGCCGATCGACCTGCCGACGTCCAGCGCGACGCCGCAGAAGAAGCCGGACAAGCCGACCTATCTCAGCATCAAGCCCGACCTGACGCTCGCGATCGGAGAAAATCCGGTCCAGCGGGCCGAGTTGATCGGGACCCTCGACGGCCTGTCCGACATGAGCAAGGACAAATACGTGTTCCTGCGTGCCGACAAGTCGGTACCGTATGGGGAGTTGATGGGCGTCATGGAGCTCCTGCGCTCAGGCGGCTATACCAGGGTGAAGCTGGTGGCGCTGGAAGGCGCTCCGGGGGCGCCTGCGGCCGGCGCCGCTCAGCCTTAAGAAGACCCGTTATGTCAGACGAACTCAGACCATCCCGAAAACTCTGGATCCTGGCGGCGGTAGCGGCGCTGGTGCTCCATCTGGGTGGTGCTGCACTCGCGCTGGCGCATTTGCGCGCCGATGATGACGGCGACGGTCTCGGGGCCGCCGGCGCGGAGTTCGCGGTCGAGATGGCCTCGCCCAAGGCGCCCGAAGCCGACCTGCCGCCCGGGCCCGACAGCGAAGCGATGCAGGAGCAGCAGGCGCTTCCCGAGCAAAAGGCCGAGACCAAGGAGACGGAGCTGCCAAAGGATCAGCCGCAGCAGGTCGAGGATCCCGATCGCGTCGTGACCGAGAACAACGCGAAGAAGCCGACGGAAGAGGATCCGAAGATTCAGGCAGTCGAAACGCCGGCCGCCGAAGCGTCGCCGAAATCGGTGGCGACGGCACGGCAGACGCTCGACGAGGATGCGCGCGAGGCCGAGAAGGCGCTGGCGCCCGTCATCGGGCTCGGCAAGGACATCCTGAAGATCACGGCCGACTGGAACCGCAAGATCAGCGCGCACCTTGCGACTCACAAGGTCAATCCGGAGGGCAAGCAACCGAGCAACCAGAAGGTCAAGGTGAGCTTCGCGATCAATCGCAAGGGCAACGTGCTGTCGGTGGATGTCGTGGAATCGTCCGGGGATGCAGCCTATGACGCGGCCGCGGTCTCGATCGTCCGCAAGTCTGATCCCATCCCGCAGCCGCCTGCCGGCCTGACCGAGGACCGGTTCGAGCGCACCGTCGATATCATCTTCACGCCGCCGGACGCGAAAAAGAAGAAGACCGCTCAGCGCCAGTAGAGCCGGATTCCGACATAGACCACGACCAGGCACGCGAAGATCAGCGCCACCGGGAGCGGTCGCTTCTGAGGGCCGGCGAACGCCGCCGCCCCGAAGGACGCCGACTTCTTCGGCGCCGGAGCCGGGCGGCGGAAGGCGGTAACATTGTCCGCAGCCGGCTCGGCCGCGCGTGGGCGGACGTCGGGCGGGGTTCCCGCCCCGCCCATCTCCGCATAATAGGCCTTGTAGATCGCGCCGATGGTGGCCTCGGTGGCTTCGCCCTCGCTCATCTGCGCCAGCAGGTTCTGGTAGCTTGCGAGGAACTCCTGGGCTTCCGGCGGCAGCGCGGACGATCCGTTGAGCTTGGCCATCATCTTCCAGGTGGCGAAATCGGCGCGGGCGCGGGTATCGGCGCGTCGCGCGATGAGCATATCGGCAGCTTTGACCAAGTCGGCCTCTGGCCCTTCGGCTTGTGTTCGAATGTCGCTGTTCAACTACGCATTGCCGGTCAGGAAGAGAACAGCCTGAATCACATAACCGGTCAACGTCCGCAGTATTGCTGAAATAACATCAAGATTTAGACCGAACTGCGAGCCCGCGAGCGGTAGCAGGATCAGGAGGCCGATCAGGATCAGCATCCCGAACGGCTCGAGCCGGGCCAGCGGCAAGGCGAGCGGCCGCGGCAATAGCCCGACCGCCACGCGCCCGCCGTCGAGCGGCGGGATCGGCATCATGTTGAAGACGGCCAGGATCGCGTTGATGATGAGGGCATTCTTGAGGTTGTCGGCCACCCATTTCGCCGAGCTCGCCGGCACCAGGGGCAGGGCATGGAAGGCGAGGGCGGCGGCCAGCGCCAGCAGGATGTTGGTGACGGGCCCGGCCAGCGCCACCCAGACCATGTCGAGCCTGGGGTTGTTCAGCTTGCGGAAGTTGACCGGCACCGGCTTGGCATAGCCGAACAGGAACGGCGAATGCGCGAACAGCAGCATCGCCGGCAGGATCAGCGTGCCGAAGGGGTCGATGTGCCTGATCGGATTGAAGCTGACACGGCCGAGCTGCGCGGCCGTGTTGTCCCCGAGCCGGTCCGCGACGAAGGCATGCGCCGCCTCATGGAAGGTAATGGCGAGCACCAGCGGCAGCACCCAGACCGAGAAGTCATAAATGGAAATGTTCACGGCTCGTTGATCCCGGTTTGCTTGCGGCCTTGCAGCCGTCCCAGCCAACCGGCGGTGCAGCAACGCTTAGGCTCAAGATAGGGGCGCCGGTTCCGAAATGCCACGCTGCAGATGACCCGCGAATAATGCCGCGCAACGGCCGACCGTTGCCTGACGTCACGCCGGGATCGTCGTCTGATATTGGGTCAGGCCGTCGTCGAGCTTCAGCCATGCGAGCTTTTCCGACACCCAGATGTGCTCCGTCGGCGCAAAGGCATTGCGGTCGTCGAATGTCGCAAGCGCGGCGCCCGCGAGCGTGCCGTTGCGCCGCCAGGCGAACAGCCGCGTGCCGCAGCGCTTGCAGAACACGCGATCGATGTTCTCCGAGGACGCGTAGCGCTCGGTCTCGCCCTCGACGGTCAGCGCGCGCTGGTCGAACTGTGCGCGGGCGAAGAAGGGCGAGCCCATCGCCTTCTGGCAGGTGCGGCAATGGCAGACGCGAACGTTGAGCGGCTCGCCCTCGGCCTTGAACCGCACCGCGCCGCACAGGCATCCGCCCTCGTGGATCATGCTGTCCTCAATAGGTTGCGCGCCCGCCCGAGATATCGAACACGGCGCCGGTCGAGAATGCGCAATCCTCGGATGCCAGCCAGCTCACCATCGCGGCCAGCTCCTCGACCAGCACGAAACGCGCCTTCGGGATCTTCGACAACATGAAGTCGATATGCTGCTGCGTCATCTGGTCGAAGATCGCGGTCTTGGCGGCCGCCGGGGTCACCGCGTTGACGAGAATGTCGTGCGCCGCGAGCTCCTTGCCGAGCGACTTCGTCAGCGCGATCAGGCCGGCCTTGGACGCCGAATAGTGCGAGGCGTTCGGATTGCCTTCCTTTCCGGCGATGGAGGCGATGTTGACGATGCGTCCGTACTTCTGCTTGAGCATCGCGGGCACGATCGCCTTGCAGACGATGAAGGGACCGTCGAGGTTGATGCGCAGCACCTTGCGCCATTCCTCGAGATCGGTCTCCCAGACCGGCTTGTTGACACCGGCGATGCCGGCATTGTTGACGAGGATGTCGATCTTGCCGAAGGCGGCAAGCGTCGCGTCGCGCGCCTGCTCGACACCGACGGTGTCGGTGACGTCGACCTTGAACACGCGGACGCTATCGCCGATCTGTTTCGCGGTTTTCTCGGCCAGCGCCGCATCGAAATCCCAGATCGCGACCTTGGCACCGGAGGCGACGAAGCGCTCGGTGATGGCGCGGCCAAAGCCCTGCGCGCCGCCGGTGACGACAGCGATGCGGCCGTTGAGATCGATCTTGTTCATGAGACTGATCCCCGCGCCGTCAGAGCATGTAGCCGCCGTCGACGACGAGGTCGACGCCGGTGGTGAAGGCGCTTTCGTCGCTGCCGAGATAGACCGCCATGGAGGCGATCTCGTCGGCGGTGCCGAGCCGGCCCATCTTCTGGCGGGAGATGAACATCTCCTTGCCCTGCGGTCCCTGCGCGGCGGCGCGGTCCAGCATCGAGGGCGTCTCGACGGTGCCGGGGCAGATCGAGTTGCAGCGGATGCCCTTGGTGATGAAGTCGAGCGCGACGGCACGCGACAGCAGCGACACCGCTGCCTTCGACGAGGAGTAGACGTAGCGGTTCGCCGGCGGCCGCAGAGCCGCGCAGGACGAGATGTTGACGATGCTGCCGCCGCCGCCCGCGATCATGTCGGGCAGGAATGCCCTGATGGTCCGGTGCATCGACTTGACGTTGAGGTCGAACGAGAAATCGAAGTCTTCCTCCGAGCATTCCAGGATGGTGCCGTGATGCACGAAGCCGGCCGCGTTGAGCAGGATGTCGATCTTGCCGACGCGCTTGGCAAAGGCGTTGACGTCGGCGGTGTTGCGAACGTCGAGCTTTGCGACCTCGGCGATGCCTTCCTTGGTGAGGCCAGCGATGCCGGCCTCGTTGATGTCGGTGGCGATGACGGTTGCGCCTTCACGCGCGAATGCGATGGCGCAGGCGCGGCCGATGCCGGCCGCTGCAGCCGTGACGACGGCGCGTTTGCCCTTGAGGCGGTTTGCCATGTTGTTCTTCTCCTTGTGGGTTCGTCATTCCGGGGCGCGCCTCTTGGCGCGAGCCCGGAATGCATTGTGCAGCGTGTTGTGAGGTTCGATCGATTCCGGGCTCGCGACTGCGTCGCGCCCCGGAATGACAGACGTCGTCAGTGATTATCCCGCGCCACGCCGAACGTGCCGGCGACGTTCTGGTAGCGCGTGGCGAGCTCCATGCAGGCGCCGGTCGATTGCTGGCCGACGGTGTTGCGATAGATCTCCTGCCACGGCGTCTGGTTCGCCGGATGCTTGAAGCCGCCATCGGCCATCAGTTCGGCGTGGCGCTTCTTCACTTCGTCGTCCGAGATCAGAATGTTAGCGCTGCCCTTGTTGAGGTCGATGCGCACCTTGTCGCCGGTCCTGAGGATCGCAAGGCCGCCATTGGCCGCGGCTTCCGGCGAGGCGTTCAGGATCGAGGGCGAGCCCGAGGTGCCGGACTGGCGGCCGTCGCCGATGCAGGGCAGGGACAGGATGCCGCGTTTGATCAGGGCCGCCGGCGGCTGCATGTTCACGACCTCGGCGCCGCCGGGGTAGCCGATCGGGCCGGTGCCGCGGATGAACAGCACGCAGCGCTCGTCGATCTCGAGCGCGGGATCGTCGATCCGCTCGTGATAATCCTCAGGCCCCTCGAACACGACGGCGCGGCCTTCGAAGGCGTTGAGGTCCTTGGGGTTGCTGAGATAGCGGTCGCGGAACTCCTTGGAGATCACGGAGGTCTTCATGATCGCGGAATCGAACAGATTGCCCTTCAGCACCAGGAAGCCGGCGTCCTTCACCAGCGGCTTGTCATAGGTCCAGATCACGTCGTTGTCGGGTTTTGGCGCATCCTTGCAGTTCTCGCCGATGCCGCGGCCGTTGACGGTGACGGCGTCCTCGTGGATGCGCTTGTGCTTCATCAATTCGCGCACCACGGCGGGCACGCCGCCGGCGCGGTGGAATTCCTCGCCGAGATAGAAGCCCGCCGGCTGCATGTTGACCAGCAGCGGCACGTCGTGGCCGACTTTCTGCCAGTCCTCGATCGTGAGCTCGACGCCGATGTGGCGGGCCAGCGCGTTGATGTGGATCGGCGCGTTGGTCGAGCCGCCGATCGCCGAATTGATCACGATGCAGTTCTCGAACGCCTTGCGTGTCAGGATGTCCGAAGGCTTGAGGTCTTCCCAGACCATCTCGACGATGCGTTTTCCCGTCTCGTAGGCGATCTGGCCGCGCTCGCGATAGGGGGCGGGGATCGCCGCGCAGCCCGGCAGCGAGAAGCCGAGCGCTTCGGCGAGGCCGTTCATGGTCGACGCCGTGCCCATGGTGTTGCAATGGCCGACCGAGGGCGCGGAGGAGGCCACGATCTCCATGAACTCTTCATAGTCGATCTCGCCCGCGGCGAGCCGCTCGCGCGACTTCCAGACGATGGTGCCGGAGCCGGTGCGCTCGCCATTGTGCCAGCCGTTCAGCATCGGCCCGCCCGACAGCACGATCGCGGGCAGGTTCACGGTTGCCGCCGCCATCATGCAGGCGGGCGTGGTCTTGTCGCAGCCGGTGGTGAGCACGACGCCGTCCAGCGGATAGCCGTAGAGGATCTCGACCAGGCCGAGATAGGCGAGGTTGCGGTCGAGCGCCGCGGTCGGGCGTTTGCCGGTCTCCTGGATCGGATGGGTCGGGAATTCCATCGCAATGCCGCCGGCCTCGCGGATGCCTTCGCGGACGCGGTGGGCCAGCTCGAGATGGTGACGGTTGCAGGGAGAGAGGTCGTTGCCGGTCTGGGCAATGCCGATGATCGGCTTGCCGGACTGCAGCTCGGCGCGGGTGAGGCCGTAGTTTAGGTAGCGCTCCATATAAAGCGCGGTCATGCCCGGATTATGTGGGTTGTTGAACCATTCCTGCGAGCGAAGGTGGCGGCGAGAGCCGTTGCCGGCGGGGGCATGCCCATTGGTTGGCTTTTTTGTCATTGGTTTCTCCTGCAATGCAAACGCACTGGCTTCCGTCCTTGGGCTGTCGGCTTGTGCGATGCCCAACGGCGCGAATGATGGATCGCTGGCCCGCTGGCGGGTCGTTTCCTCACAATTCCGATACTAGTCATGGCTACTTGGTAACGCTACCATTTTGTTCGCCGCACCCGCGCCCGAGCCGGCTGGCCTGCTGTCCGAATGGCGCGACGCCGAGCTTTGCCGCTCGATCACCTTGAAGCCGAGATCGAGCACCGGCTGCTCCGGACGCCGTCCGTCGATCGCCTCGATCAGCATGGTGGCGGCCGTGTTGCCCATCTCGTAGCGGTTGGTGCGCACGCTGGTGAGGGTGGGCACCGCGGAGGCCATGAATTCGAGATCGTTGAAGCCGACGATCGCGATCTGGTCGGGGACCGTGATCTCGCGGCGGCGGCATTCGAACAGCACGCCGAGCGCGAGGTCGTCATTGGCGCAGAACACCGCGTCGAGGTCGGGCTCCCGCGCCAGCAGATCGGTGAACAGGGCGCCGCCGAGCGTCACCGAGGTCGGCGTCGCCGTGGTGACGACGAGTCGCTGCTCGAACAAGGCCGCGTCCTTCATGGCCGAGACGTATCCGTCCAGTCGTCGCTGCACCCGCGGATCCATGCGCGCACCGACGAAGCCGATCTTGCGGCGGCCCTGTTCGAACAGGTGCGCAACCGCTGCGCGGGCTGCATCATAGTGTGAAAAGCCGATCATCATGTCGACCGGATCGGGGCCGATCTCCATGATCTGCACGATCGGGCAATCGGCGGCATCCAGCATTGCACGCGATTCCGCGGTCTGGTCGATGCCGGTGACGATCAGCCCGGCCGGCTTCTGCGCGAGAAACAGGCGCAGCAGCTTCTCCTCCTGGAGAATACTGTAGCGCGTGTTAGACAATTGGATCGAGTAACGGCTGCCTTCGGACGCGTCGTAGATGCCGCGCAGCACGTCCGAGAACACGTTGTTGGTGAGAGAGGGAATCAAGACACCGATGACCTCGGTGCGTTGCGAGGCCAGCGCGCGCGCCGCAAGGTTCGGCACATAGCCAAGCTCCTTGGCCGCGCTCTCGACCCGCGTCCGCTTGGCGACCGACAGGGCTTCCGGATTACGAAAGAAACGGGACGCCGTAATCGGGCTGACGCCGGCAAGCTCGGCGACTTCCGCCAGCCGGATTTTGCCTGACTTGGTGCGTTTTCGAACCATTTGCTGCTCTTAACACAGTCAGTCCCGCAAACAAAGGAACGTTGACAGCGCTACCAGCAACGACTAACCAAAGACAAATTGCCAAAACCGCACAAACTGCCGACAATGTTGCCCGCTACGGTCGGGCTTCGTTTGGCGAAGTCTGAAAAAACAAGACGGTCGCGGCGCGAGAGGCGCCGTGGACTTTCGAGGAGGGAGCTAGATGTCGTCTGTGCAAATCCGCGACGTGCGGAAATCGTTCGGCAATTTTGAAGTCCTGCACGGCGTGACTGTACCGATCGAGGATGGCCAATTCGTCGTTCTGGTCGGCCCCTCCGGCTGCGGCAAGTCGACGCTCCTGCGCATGCTCGCGGGTCTCGAGAACATTACCTCCGGCACGATCTCGATCGGCGACCGCGTCGTCAACAATGTCCAGCCCAAGGAGCGGGACATTGCCATGGTCTTCCAGAACTACGCGCTCTATCCGCACATGACCGTTGCCGACAACATGGGCTTCTCGCTGAAGCTGCGGAATGCCGGCTCCGACGAGATCAACAAGCGCGTCAAGCGGGCTGCCGAAATTCTCGCACTGACGCCGCTGCTCGATCGCTATCCGCGCCAGCTGTCGGGCGGTCAGCGCCAGCGCGTCGCGATGGGCCGCGCCATCGTGCGCGACCCCCAGGTCTTCCTGTTCGACGAACCCTTGTCCAACCTCGACGCCAAGCTGCGCGTCGCCATGCGCACCGAGATCAAGGAGCTGCACCAGCGGCTGAAGACGACGACCGTCTACGTCACCCACGATCAGATCGAAGCCATGACCATGGCCGACAAGATCGTCGTCATGCATGACGGCATCGTCGAGCAGATGGGCACGCCGCTCGAGCTGTACGACAGGCCCGACAATCAGTTCGTCGCCGGCTTCATCGGTTCGCCCGCGATGAACTTCCTGAAGGGACATGTGCGCACCAACGGCGTTGCGACCTTCGAGGGGCCGAACGGCGTCAAGCTGCCGCTCAAGACCGCGCCCGCGGCGTCCGACGGCCGTCCCGCGGTCTACGGCGTGCGGCCCGAGCATTTCACCATCGCCGACGACGGCGCCGAAGCCGAGATCATCGTGGTCGAGCCGACCGGCTCGGAAACGCAGGTGTTCGCCAAGATCGGCGGCGAGCAGGTCGTCGCGGTGTTCCGCGAGCGTCACCAGTTCAATCCGGGTGACAAGATCCGGCTGAAGCCCGACCCGTCACTGGTGCACTTGTTCGACGAGGCGACGGGAAAACGCCTGAACGCGTAGCGTGAGTTTTACTTAAGACAATAAAAAAGCATCACAGGGAGGACGACATGCAAGACTTTACCCGCCGGACTCTGCTTCAGGGCGGAACGGCACTGGCTGCAACCGGCATGCTCACCGGGCCGGCACTCTTCGAGTTCGCAAAGGCCTGGGCGCAGAGCTCGCCCTGGAAGGCGGAGCCCGGTGCAAAGCTGACCGTGATGCGCTGGAAGCGCTTCGTGCCGGCTGAGGACGATGCGTTCAACGCGATGGTGGCGGCCTTCAAGGCCGCGACCGGCACCGAGATGAACGTGTTCAGCGAGTCGTTCGAGGACGTGCAGCCGAAGGCCTCGGTTGCGGCCAATACCGGCTCGGGGCTCGATCTTGCCTGGGGCTTGCACACGCTGCCGCAGCTGTTCCCGACCAAAGTGCTGAAGATGAATGACGTCGCCGACTACCTCGGCAAGAAGTACGGCGGCTGGACCGATGCGGCGGCCAAGACCTGCAAGCAGGGCAACGACTGGCTCGGCATTCCCGTCGCAACCAACGGCGGTTACATGACGTACCGCAAGTCGGCGCTCGAGAAGGCGGGCTTCAAGGAATTCCCGAAGGACTTCCCCGGCTTCCTCGAGATGTGCAAGGCACTGAAGAAGAACAACACGCCGGCCGGCTTCGCTCTCGGCCATGCCTCGGGCGACGGCAATTCGTGGCTGCATTGGGTGCTGTGGGGTCACGGCGCCTACACGGTCGACCAGAACGACAAGATCATCATCAATTCGCCGGAGACGGCGAAGGCGCTGGAATATTGCAAGGCGCTGTACGACAGCTTCATTCCCGGCACGGCGTCCTGGAACGATTCCTCCAACAACAAGGCGTTCCTCGCCGGCGAGCTCTATTGCACGGCGAACGGCATCTCGATCTACGTCGCCGCCAAGACCGATGCGAGCAAGAAGGAGCTCGCCGAGGACACCTATCACGCGCTCTGGCCGGTCGGACCGGTCGGCAAGCCGACCGAGCTGCAGCTTGCGCTGCCGATCCTCGCGTTCAACTTCACCAAATATCCGAACGCGGCGAAGGCCTTCGTCGCCTTCATGCTGGAGAAGGAGAACTACGAGAAGTGGCTGGATGGCGCGCAGGGCTATCTGACGCAGACCCTGAACGGCTATGAATCGGCACCGATCTGGAAGGCCGATCCCAAGAACGAGGTGTTCTCGCAGGCGTCCAAGCGCACGCTGCCGGCGTCCGGTATCGGCACGGTCGGCGAAAAGGCGGCAACGGCAATCGCCGACTTCATCGTCGTCGATATGTTCGCCAATTACTGCACCGGCACCAAGGATGCGAAGGGCGCGATGGCGGAAGCCGAGCGCCAGCTGAAGCGCATCTATCGCTGAAGATCACGGAGCGGGCGGCAGTCGTGCCGCCCGCTCGTCAACATTTCGATCAGGGATATCGGGCATGGCTGATGTCGCAATTCCCCGGGCCAAGCCTCAGATGAGCGAGGACAGCGCCTGGACCCAGCTCAAACACAACCGCAACTGGCTCGGCTTCTGGTTCATGGTGCCGGCCATGGCCTTCCTGATCTTCTTCCTGGCCTATCCGCTGGGGCTTGGCATCTGGCTGTCCTTCACCGACACTCGCATCGGCAGGGTCGGTCACTTCGTCGCCACCGAAAACTATGAATGGTTGTGGGACGATTCCATCTTCTGGCTGTCGGTGTTCAACACGCTGCTCTACACCTTCGTCGCCAGCGCCCTGAAATTCGCGATCGGACTCTATCTCGCGCTGCTGCTGAACGAGAACATGCCGTTCAAGGCGATGCTGCGCGCGATGGTCCTGATCCCCTTCATCGTGCCGACGGTGCTTTCGGCATTGGCATTCTGGTGGATCTTCGACTCGCAATTCTCGATCATCTCCTGGTCGCTGAGGCATCTTGGTCTGATCGATCAAAACATCAACTTCCTCGGCGACACGACCTGGGCGCGCATTTGCGTGATCTTCGCCAATATCTGGCGCGGCGTTCCGTTCGTGGCGATCACGCTGCTCGCAGGCTTGCAGACGGTATCGCCGTCGCTCTACGAGGCCGCAACGCTCGACGGCGCCACGCGCTGGCAGAATTTCCGGTTCATCACCTATCCGCTGCTGACGCCGATCATCGCCGTCGTGATGACCTTCTCGGTGCTGTTCACCTTCACCGACTTCCAGCTGATCTGGGCGATGACCCGCGGCGGCCCCGTCAACGCCACCCATCTGATGGCGACGTTGTCCTACCAGCGCGCGATCATCGCCGGACAGCTCGGCGAGGGCGCGGCGATCTCCAGCGCCATGATTCCGTTCCTGCTCGCTGCGATCATGGTGTCATGGTTCGGCCTGCAGCGTCGCAAGTGGCAGCAGGGGGAGAACAATGACTGATCTCCGCATTGTGCCCGTATTTTTTGCGCGAACGCGGCAAGCCCCTCGCGCGCTGCCGCAACTGGCAACAGGGAGAGAACAATGACTGATCTTCCTGCCTCGAAAGTGGATCTCAAGACCGTCCTGGCGACGTCGGCGCGCGTCGATAACAGCGAGGGCATGAGCTATCTGCAGTCGGTGCCGCGCCGCATGGTGACGCTGTACCTGCCGCTCACGATCATCGTCGTGGTGCTGTTGTTTCCGTTCTACTGGATGGCGCTGACCTCGGTGAAGCCCGACGATCAGCTGCTCGATCTCGACAGGTTCAACCCGTTCTGGACCTGGAATCCGACCTTCAAGCATTTCCACAAGCTGTTGTTCGAGAGCTACTATCCGCACTGGCTCTGGAACACCATGTACGTGGCGATCTGCGCCACGATTCTCTCGATCATCGCATCGGTGCTCGCGGCCTACGCCATCGTCCGCCTGCGCTACAAGGGTGCCAATCTCGTCGGCGGGCTGATCTTCCTCGCCTATCTGGTGCCGCCGTCGATCCTGTTCATCCCGCTGGCCACCGTCGTATTCCAGTACGGCCTGTTCGACTCGCCGCTGGCGCTGATCCTGACCTATCCGACCATCCTGATCCCGTTCTCGACCTGGCTCTTGATGGGCTATTTCAAGACCATCCCGTTCGAGCTCGAGGAATGCGCGCTGATCGACGGGGCGAGCCGCTGGCAGATCCTGATCAAGATCGTCCTGCCGCTCGCCATCCCCGGCCTGATATCGGCCTTCATCTTCTGCTTCACGCTGTGCTGGAACGAGTTCATCTACGCGTTGACGTTCCTGCAGTCGACCAGCAACAAGACGGTGCCGGTCGCGATCGTCAACGAGTTCGTGGACGGTGACATCTACCGCTGGGGTTCGCTGATGGCGGGAGCCTTGGCCGGCTCGCTGCCGCTCGTCATCCTTTACGCCTTCTTCGTGGAGCATTATGTGTCCGCGATGACCGGCGCCGTGAAGGAATGATCGCGGGGCTGCCTTAAGAGCGCGCCAGGAGCGGTGCGCTCCAGGCCAATAAGAAGGAGTTGAGCTCTTGCACATTCTGGTTCTCGGCGCCGCCGGCATGGTCGGCCGCAAGCTCTGTGAACGGCTGCTGCGCGACGGCCGGCTCGGCAAGAGCGACATCACGAAACTGACCATGCATGACGTGGTCGAGCCGAAGAAGCCGGAGAAGGCCGGTTTCCCGGTCGAGACGGTGTCGGGCGATTTCGCAGTCCCCGGCGCGGCCGAAAAGCTGATCGCCGGCCGCCCGGATGTGATCTTCCATCTCGCCGCCATCGTCTCCGGCGAAGCCGAGCTCGATTTTGACAAGGGCTACCGCATCAATCTCGACGGCACGCGGATGCTGCTCGATGCCATCAGGCTCGTCGGCGGCGGCTACAAGCCGCGCGTGGTCTTCACGTCTTCGATCGCGGTGTTCGGCGCGCCGTTCCCGGATGCGATCGGCGACGAGTTCTTCCACACCCCGCTGCTGAGCTACGGCACGCAGAAAGCGATCGGCGAGCTGCTGCTGGCCGACTATTCGCGCCGCGGCTTCCTCGATGGCATCGGCATCCGCCTGCCGACCATCTGCATCCGGCCCGGCCTGCCCAACAAGGCGGCGTCGGGCTTCTTCTCCAACATCCTGCGCGAGCCGCTGGCCGGCAAGGAAGCGGTGCTCCCGGTGTCCGAGGACGTTCGTCACTGGCACGCCACGCCGCGCTCGGCCGTCGGCTTCCTGCTCCACGCCGGCACCATGGATCTCGCTGCCGTCGGCCCGCGCCGCAATTTGACCATGCCGGGCCTGTCGGCCACGGTCGGCGAGCAGATCGCGGCGTTGAAGCGGGTTGCGGGCGACAAGGTCGCCGCGCGCATCAAGCGCGAGCCCGATCCCTTCATCGTCGGCATCGTCGGCGGCTGGCCGCGCAATTTCAACGCCAAGCGGTCGCTCGAGCTCGGCTTCACCACGGCCGAGAAGACTTTCGACGACATCATCCGCATTCACATCGAAGACGAGCTCGGCGGCAATTTCGTCGCCTGATCTCCGACAGAGCGGGCCCTGGTGATGGCGAGCGTTGCTTGCATCGGCGAATGCATGGTGGAGCTCAGGCAGGCGCAAGGCGGCGCGTCTGCCGGGCAGGGGGGCGGCCTTTACTCACGCGGCTTCGGCGGCGATACCCTCAACACCGCCGTCTATCTGGCGCGGCTCGAGGTCAAGGTCGACTATCTCACCGCGCTCGGCGACGATGCTCTCAGCGATGAGATGATCGCCGCCTGGAACGCGGAGAATGTCGGCACCAGACGCGTCGTGCGGATCCCGGGCAAGCTGCCCGGCCTCTACATGATCCAGACGGATGCGAAGGGCGAGCGCCAGTTCTTTCACTGGCGCGACAGCGCGGCGGCGCGGCAGCTGATGTGCCTGCCGGAGACCGACGAGCTGCTCAATTCGCTGATGAGCTACGACATCGTCTATCTCTCCGCGATCACGCTCTCGATCTACGACGCTTCGGGGCGCGATCGCCTGTTCGCGGCGATCAAGCGCGCGCGCCTGCTCGGCACCCGCTTCGTGTTCGACACCAATTTTCGCGCGCGGGGCTGGCCGGACCGCGACGTCGCGCGCGAGGTGTTTGCCGCAGCCTTCGCGGCCGCCGACATCGTGCTGACCTCGACCGAGGATCTGCTTGCGCTCTATCCCGCCGAGAGCAATGACCAACTGATGGCGCGCATCCCGACGCCCGAGCTGGTGTTCCGCCTCGCCGAGCCGGTCAGCCTGCTGCGCGTTCCCGGGGCTACGCACGAGGTCCGCGCCGAGCCCATGACCAAGCCCGTGGTCGACACCACGGCGGCCGGCGATAGCTTTGCCGCCGCCTACATTGCCGCCAGGCTCGCCGGTTCCGATCCGGTCGAGGCCGCCCAGGCCGGGCATCGCCTCGCCAGCCTCGTGATCTGCTATCCCGGCGCCATTATTCCAGGCTATGCCATGCCGCCGAAGAAGCGGCACCGGCCGGCGGCCACGCGCCAAGCGACCAAGTAAAGCGAAAAGATCCACGAGATGCCCACTGCTGCCCAACAGAACCACCTCGTCGCGCTGTTCAAGGCGGCGACCGTCATTCCCGTTCTCACCATCGAGCGCATCCAGGACGCAGTGCCGCTGGCGCGTGCGCTGGTCGCCGGTGGCGTCCGCACGCTGGAGGTGACGCTGCGCACCCCCGTTGCGATCGAGGCGGCGCGGGCGATGATGGCCGAAGTGCCCGAGGCTGTCGTCGGCATCGGCACGGTCCTCAATCCGGCCGACTTCACCCGTGTGGAGAAGCTCGGCGTCGCGTTCGCCATCAGCCCGGGCCTGACCCCCGACCTCCTCAAGGCGGCCGCCCATAGCTCCTTGCCGTTCGCGCCGGGCATAGCCACGGCGTCCGAGCTGATGATGGCGCTGTCCCATGGCTTCGACGTCGCAAAATTCTTCCCGGCCGAGCAGGCCGGCGGCATCAAGGGCCTGCGCTCCCTCGGCGGTCCGTTCCCGAACGTGCGGTTCTGCCCGACCGGCGGGGTCGGTGAGGCCAATGCGGCGAGCTGGCTGGCCGAGCCGAACGTGGTCTGCGTCGGCGGTTCCTGGCTGTGCCCGGCGGCCGAGGTCAGGGCCGGGAACTGGGCCGGCATAACTGCCATCTGCCAGCGCACCCTCGGGGCGCTTAAACCTGCGTGAAGTCTTGCCATCCCTGCGCTAAGACTTAGGTCAGCAAGAGACCGCCAGGGAGAAAAGACCATGACCGCCAGCATCGTCGGATGGGCGCATACGCCGTTCGGCAAGTTCGACACCGAGACCGTCGAAAGCCTCGTCACCCGCGTCGCCAACGAGGCGATGGCCGATGCCGGCATTTCGGCCGGCGATGTCGACGAGATCGTGCTCGGCCATTTCAACGCCGGCTTCTCGGCGCAGGATTTTACCGCCTCGCTGGTGCTCCAGGCCGACCCGAAGCTGCGCTTCAAGCCGGCCACCCGGGTCGAGAACGCCTGCGCCACGGGCTCGGCCGCCGTCCATCAGGGCCTGCGCGCGATTGCCGCGGGCGCCGCCAAGATCGTCCTCGTCGTCGGCGTCGAGCAGATGACCCGCACCCCGGGGCCGGAGATCGGCAAGAACCTGCTGAAAGCGTCCTATCTGCCCGAGGACGGCGACACCGTCGGCGGCTTTGCCGGCGTGTTCGGCAAGATCGCCAGCTCCTACTTCCAGAAATACGGCGACCAGTCCGACGCGCTGGCGCTGATCGCGGCCAAGAACCACAACAACGGCGTCGCCAATCCCTTCGCCCAGATGCGCAAGGATTTCGGCTTCGACTTCTGTCGCGCCGAGAGCGAGAAGAACCCTTACGTCGCAGGTCCCCTGAAGCGCACCGACTGCTCGCTGGTTTCCGACGGCGCCGCGGCGCTGGTTCTGGCCGACGCCGAGACCGCCAAGAGCATGAGCAAGTCGATCGGCTTCCGCGCCACCGCGCACGCCCAGGATTTCCTGCCGATGTCCAAGCGCGACATCCTCCAGTTCGAGGGCTGCACCGTCGCCTGGCAGCGCGCTCTGGAGAAGGCCGGCGTGACGCTGTCCGATCTCTCCTTCGTCGAGACCCATGACTGCTTCACGGTCGCCGAGCTGATCGAATACGAAGCGATGGGCCTGACGCCGAAGGGGCAGGGCGCCCGCGCCATCAAGGAAGGCTGGACGCTCAAGGACGGCAAGCTGCCGGTCAATCCGTCCGGCGGCCTGAAGGCCAAGGGCCATCCGATCGGCGCCACCGGCGTTTCCATGCATGTGATGACCGCGATGCAGCTCGCCGGCCAGGCGCCCGAGGGCATGCAGCTCAACAACGCCAAGCTCGGCGGCATCTTCAACATGGGCGGGGCCGCGGTCGCCAACTACGTCTCCATCCTGGAGCCGCTGAAATAGGCTCTTGTAGGGTGGGTTAGCCTGCGGCTGCGCGAAGCGCAGGTGCCGGCGTAACCCACCTCTTTCGTCTCCGCGGAGACAGAGTTGGTGGATCACGCATGCGGCTAAGTCCACCCTACGACCTTTGCGCTAGATCATGGTGGGCCGGCCAGCGGCCCTTAAAGCTCCTGATTGATTTGCGGGGAATGCATCATGAGCAATGACTACGAAGACTCTCTCTCCCTCGACGCACTCAACGATCGCATCGCGATCCTCGAGGACAATATCCGCCAGCTCATCGAGCAGGCCGCGGCCGCCTCGGGCGAGCAGAACGAGTCGCGTATCGCCGACCGGATCAGCCAGCAGAACGACGAGCTTGACCGGCTGCTCAAGATCCGCGAATCCCGCCAGAAGAAATAGCGTCCGGTAACGCCGCGCGGCGCATGCGGCCATACGCCGGCCGCCCTTGTGCGCGCGGCCTCGCTGCCTTTAGCTGGACCCAATCGCGGGGCCGCGCCTTGGCTCCCGCGCAATCGGGAGCGAACGATGGGGCCGCTGAAGGGCGTCAAGGTCGTCGACATGACCACCGTGCTGATGGGGCCCTATGCGACCCAGATGCTCGGCGACTATGGCGCCGAAATCATCAAGGTGGAATCGCTCGACGGCGACGTCACCCGGCTGATCGGCCCGATGCGCCACGCCGGCATGGGCCCGGTGTTTCTCAACACCAATCGCAGCAAGCGCTCGATCTGTCTCGACCTGAAGAAGCCCACGGGACGCGAGGTCGTGCTGAGGCTGCTGAAGGACGCCGACGTCCTCGTCTACAACGTCCGCCCGCAGGCGATGGCGCGGTTGCAGCTGGGCTACGACGTCGTCTCCGCCATCAATCCGCGCCTGGTCTATGCCGGCGTGTTCGGCTTCGGCCAGGACGGGCCGTACGCGGCAAAACCCGCCTATGACGATCTGATCCAGGGTGCCACGGCTCTGCCGGCGCTGATGGCGCAGACCGGCGACGGCGTGCCGCGCTACGTGCCGAATGCGCTGGTCGACCGCATCGTCGGCCTCACCGCCGTCGGCGCGATCTGCGCCAGCCTCGTCCATCGTGACCGCACCGGGCGCGGCCAGCGTCTGGACATTCCGATGTTCGAGACCATGGCCGGCTTCGTCATGGGCGACCATATGGCCGGCCTCACTTACGAGCCGCCGCTCGACAAGGGCGGCTATGCCCGCCACCTCTCGCGCGACCGCCGCCCTTACAAGACCTCGGACGGCTATCTCAGCGTCATCGTCTACAACGACAAGCAGTGGGAGAATTTCTTCAAGGCGACGGGACGCGACGACCTGCGCGCCGATGCGAAATTCGCGACCTTCGCCGGCCGCGCCGCCAACATCGACGTCGTCTATGCCGAGCTTGCCCGCATCTTCGAGACGCGCCCCACGGCCGAATGGATCGACCTGCTGACCAAGGCCGACGTCCCCGTCATGCCGATGCACGACCTCGGCTCGATCCTGCACGATCCGCATCTGGAGGCGACGAATTTCTTCCCGGTCGTGACCCACCCGACGGAGGGGCCAATCCGCAGCATGAAGGTGACGGCAAGCTGGTCGGAGACCGAAGCCGAGCCGGTGCGGCTGGCACCGCGACTGAATGAGCACGGCGCGGAGATCCTTCGCGAGATCGGCTACTCGGCCGATGAGATCGCCGCCATGGTGCGCGACGGCGTCACGCGCGCGGCGCCGGAGTAGGGAATGACGATAAATCTCTCATCCGTCATTCCAGGGCGCGCCCACCTCGGCGCGAGCCCGGAATCCATCTGTCCTCCGCACACGCGGCGCGATGGATTCCGGGTTCGGCCCTTCGGGCCGCCCTGGAATGACAGCGGAGAGAGAGCATGAGCTTCATCACCGGCGTAGGCCTCACGCCCTTCGGCAGACACGAAGGCGCATCCTCGCTCGACCTGATGAGCAAGGCCGCGCAAGCCGCGCTCGACGATGCCGGGCTGAAGCGCAGCGAGATCGACGGCATCCTCTGCGGCTATTCCACGGTCTCACCGCACATCATGCTCGCGACCGTCTTCGCCGAACATTTCGGTATCCGCCCGTCTTACGCCCACGCCGTGCAGGTCGGCGGCGCCACCGGGCTCGCGATGACGATGCTGGCGCATCATCTCGTGGAAGCCGGCGTTGCGCGCCACGTACTCGTCGTCGCCGGCGAGAACCGTCTCACCGGGCAGAGCCGCGACGCCTCGATCCAGGCGCTGGCGCAGGTCGGCCATCCCGATTACGAGGTGCCGCTCGGGCCGACCATTCCCGCCTATTACGGCCTCGTCGCAAACCGCTACATGCACGAATACGGCGTGACCGAAGAAGATCTCGCTGAATTCGCCGTGCTGATGCGCGCGCACGCCTGCACCCATCCCGGCGCGCAATTCCACGATCCCATCACGATTGCCGACGTCATGGCCTCCAAGCCGGTGGCGATGCCGCTCAAGCTGCTCGATTGCTGCCCGGTGTCCGACGGCGGCGCGGCCTTCGTCATCAGCCGCGAGCGGACCGGGGACGCGGGCGTGCGCATCCGCGGTTGCGCCCAGGCGCATACGCATCAGCATGTCACGGCCGCGCCGGCGCTGAGTGAACTCGGTGCCGAGATTTCGATCGCGCGCGCCAAGCAGGCCACGGGCCTAGCGATCTCCGATGTCCGCTACGCCGCGATCTACGACAGTTTCACCATCACGCTCGCGATGCTGCTGGAAGACCTCGGCCTTGCCGTTCGGGGCGAGGCGGCGGCGCAGGTGCGTGCGGGTCATTTCGGCCGCGATGGTGCGATGCCGTTGAACACCCATGGCGGGCTGCTCAGCTATGGCCATTGCGGTGTCGGCGGCGCGATGGCGCATCTGGTCGAGGCGCATTTGCAGATGACGGGGCGGGCGGCGAATCGCCAGGTGCGCGACGCCTCGATCGCCCTGTTGCATGGCGACGGCGGTGTGCTGTCGTCGCACGTCAGCATGTTCCTGGAGCGCGTGCGATGAGTGAGCCTGTGGCAGACTGGACCGAGGGCGAGGAGGCCATCACCTACCAGGCCTGCACCTCATGCGGGCATGTGCAATATTTTCACCGCGCCTTCTGCGCGGCGTGCGGCGAATCGAATCCGCGCGAGCTGCGCGCCAGCGGCAAGGGTAGAGTTTACGCCACCTCGCTGGTCTGCCGCGCCGCTACGCCCGAGACGCGGGCGCACGTGCCCTACAACATCCTGCTGGTCGATTGCGCCGAGGGATTTCGCATGATGGCGCACGGCGAGAATGACCTCGCCATCGGCGATTCGGTCGTTGCGAGCTTCAAGCTGTTCGCCGGAAAGCTCGTGCCGTTCTTCGCCAAACAGAAATAGTGAGATTGGGATTGCCGTAGCCCGGATGGAGCGAAGCGTAATGGGTCCTCACCTCGCTGTTGGACTTTCCCGGATTGCGCTTCGCTTCATCCGGGCTACGGAGCAACGATGGGATTCGTCATTCGGGGGCGGTCCTGAGAGACCGAGCCTGGAACGGGAATTCTGGGCCTGGCCTGTGCGAGAGCCACCCCGGAATGACGAAAACTCTCACACAACGCTGACTAACGCCCGTAGAACAAGATGCTGGCGATGACCAGCATCGCCGTCACCGCCAGCATATGCGCGAGCGCTCCCGAGGCCGCCCCCTTGGTGGCTTCCTTCATGCCGTTTTCTCCCTAGACTTGGGCGTGACTCATCGTTGTGCGGCAAGCGCACCCGACGGCCAATTGTTTTACTCGGAACACCCCACTTCTCGAGTACTCACCGCGATGTGTCCCCACACGGCGAATATCGACTGTCTCAAGGTCGATCAGCAATGCGGCGGCATTTTGACTCGATGATGTTGCTCCGGCGTCGGTGCAAGAATAGAGTTTCAGGGAAATCTCGCCGGTACCTACAAAAAGCATCAAAAACTCAGGGAAAACTTCAGGAAAATCATGGCCCGCATTCCGTACAGCGACCCGTCCAAGGCATCAGACCGCACCCGCGAGATCCTCGAAAAGAACCGCAATGCCAATATCTTCCGCATGATGTCGCACTCGCCGAGCTATTTCGAGCAGTACTGCCGGCTCGGGGGCGCGATCCGCCACAAGGGCGAGCTCGATCCTGTCGTCCGCGAGCTCGCGATCACCCGCACCGGCATCTTGTGCGAGGCGCCGTACGAGATCGTCGCGCACAAGCGCATCGGCAAGAATGTCGGCGTCACTGACGAGCAGAACGAGGCGCTCGAGAATTGGCAGGCCGCGACCTGCTTCAACGAGGTGCAGCGCGCCGCGCTCGCCTTCACCGACGAGATCGTGAAGCTGAAGAAGCCGACCGATGTGACCTTCAAGGCGATCGCGTCGAAGCTGACGCCGGCCGCGCTGGTCGAGCTGCAGCTCTCGGTCGGCTTCTACATCATGACCTCGAAATTCCTGGAGACTTTCGAGATCGACCTTCAGCCTGTTACCGAAGTGGTGGGCTGAGCCGACAGAAACGGCGAGGGATGCCGATGACGATCGACGAATATGCGGCCTGGGCTGCGACCATCGCGAAGGTCGATGAGCATCCGTCCAACGAGCGGTTGTCCTATCTCGGTCTCGGCCTCGCCGGTGAATCCGGCGAGGTCGCCGACCACATCAAGAAGCTGCTGCGCGACGACTGGCTCGACAAGGCGGGTCTGGTCGATGAGCTCGGCGATGTCATCTATTACTGGGCCTGCCTGTGCGCGGCCACCGGCCAGCAGCCGTCCGAGCTGCTGGAAGCCAGCGCAAGGAAGATCAAGCGGCGGCTGAGCGAGGCGGCGAGCCGCTGAGCAAACGTGTACGTTCGCGGGCGACAGTCCCTCCGCAGGGTCATGCCCGGGACAGGCCCGGGCATGACGACCTCTGGTGAATGAGGCCGCTCACGTCGACGTCAGAATATCCACCTTCGCATTGGCGACGATCAGGCGGTCGGCAAGCAGCTGCGCGAGATTTCGCATGACGCGCTCGCTGGCGTGCGGGTGCTGCTTGCGGAAACGCTCAAAATCCTTCAGCGGGACCTCGAACGCGGTCGCCGCCATGTCGGCGAACACGTCGGCCGAGCGCGTCGTCTCCAGCAGCGCCATCTCGCCGAAGGCCATGCCGGCGGTCAGCGTCGCCAGCCGCACGCCGTCGGGCAGCGTGACATGCACCGCGCCGCTGCGCAGGAAGAACAGGGAGGAGGCGGGATCGCCCGTGGTGATGATCTTCGCGCCGGCCTGAAAGGTCCGGATCGTGCAGATCGAGGCGAGATCCGTCAGCTCTTCTTCGTTGAGGCCTTCGAGCAGCGGCTGCTCGGCAAGCTCGGTGGTCTCGTGGAAATCGATCGAGCCGCCATAGCGGTAGACAATCTGGTCTTCCGCCCATTCGATCGCGGTATCTAGCAGGTAGAAGTCGCGGACGTTCTTCAGTTCGGCGGTCCATTCGCGCAAAGAGTCCCATTCCCTGGACGCACGCCTGACGCCGGACAGCACGACCGTGACATTCAGTGCGGCAAGCTCCTCGAACGCTTCGGCAACGAGCCGCGCCCCGGCGCGGGTGGTCGAGGTGACGCGATGCAGGTCGAACACGACGATCTGCGGCCGCGGTTGCCCCGCCAGCCTGCGCGTCACGTAGTCGACCGCGGACAAGGACAGCACGCCGACCAGCTCGATCACGCGTACTGCCTGGTCGTGCGCGGCCAGGATCTCGCGCTCCTGCGCCCGGCGCACGCGGCGCGACGGGCTCTTGCCGATATCGTAATCGGCGATGACGGCGTTGCGGGCATCGTCGCTGCGGTTGAGCATGTGCAGGTCGTAATGCGCCGACAGCGCCTCGCAGACCTTGATGCCGCGCACGCTGTTGCCGTGCTTGTCGAGCTTTGGCGAGTAACTGCCGAGACCGAGTCGAGCGGGCAGCGCCGCCAGGATGCCGCCGCCGACGCCGCTCTTGGCGGGAATGCCGATCCGGTAGATCCATTCGCCGGCATAGTCGTACATGCCCGACGAGGTCATCACCGAGAGCGCGCGCGAGATCGCGTATGGCGTCAGCACCTGCTCGCCCGTGACCGGATTGACGCCGCGATTGGCCAGCGTTGCCGCCATCACCGCGATGTCGCGTGCGGTCACCAGCACGGCGCATTGCCGGAAATAGACGTCGAGCACCGCGGCGACGTTGTCTGAGATCACCGCGTTGGTCTTGAGCAGATACGCGATCGCGCGGTTGCGGTCGCCGGTCTGGCTTTCGGAGGCGTAGACGGCTTCGTCCACATCCAGATCGCGTCCGGCAAAGCGGCCGAGGGCGAGCCGGATTCGCTCGAAGGCCTCCGCGCCCTTGCTGTCGTAGATCAGCCCGGTGCAGGCGATCGCGCCGGCATTGACCATCGGGTTGAACGGATGGTTCTCCGCATTGAGCCGGATCGAGTTGAAGGGATCGCCGGAGGGCTCGACACCGATCGCGCTCTCAACCTTGCCGGCGCCGAGCAGGTCCAGCGCCAGCGCGAACACGAACGGTTTTGACATCGATTGGATGGTGAAGGGCACCCTGGAATCGCCGACCTCATAGACATGGCCGTCCAGCGTAGCCAGGCTGATGCCAAAATAGGCAGGGTCGGCCTTGCTCAGCTCGGGAATGTAATCGGCGACACTGCCCGAGGTTTCGGCAGAGAATTCGTTGAGGCAATTGTCCAGAAACCGCAGCAAAGGCGGCTTCGAGCGGGTCCAGGCGGTGGCAAGAGGCGAGAGAGGTGTCATCGCCTCACTTGTGCAACGCAATCAGGGAGCGCGCAACCCGTGCGGCACCATGGTCTGCCGCCGGACCAGCAGCAGGGCGAGCAGAGCCGTCGGCGCCAGGATCGCAAGTCCCAGCAGCGTCACCTGCAGCTGCGACAGCGGCATGATCCCGCCGCCAGGCGTCGCCACCACGAAGCCGCCGATCACCAGCAGAACGCGGATCGGCCATTCCAGGCTGCCCGTCCCGCGCAAGTCACCGACGAAGGGCTGGTAGCCCTGAATGCCACCGCAGATGAACAGCGTCCCGAATGCCGCGAGCCCCATCAGGCCGAACCCGGCCAGATACGGGCTCGGCCCCTGCAGCACCAGCGCCGGATTGAGCACGAAGAAGAACGGCAGGAAATAGATGATGCTGCCGACCCACATCGATTCCCAGCCCGTCTTCATCGCCGGGGAGCCGGCGATGCCTGCGGCGGCGAAGGACGCGATCGCGACCGGCGGGGTGATCGACGACAGCATGCCCCAATAGAAGATGAACATGTGCACCGCCATCCTGTTCAGCCCGAGCTTCTCCAGCGCGGGCGCGACCAGGATGGCGAGGAAGATGTAGCAGGCCGTCGTCGTCAGCCCGAGGCCGAGGATCAGGCTGGTGAGGGCGCACATCGCCAGCAGCAGGAAGGGATTGTCGCCTGCAATATGCAGCAAGTCGTTGGCGAGGCTCGACACCACGCCCGTCATCGAGAACGCGCCGATCAGGAGGCCACAGCCGGCGAGGATACCGACGAGCTCGACGAAGGTGCGGCCGTTGACCTCGAGGAATTTGCCGATGGTCGCGAACGTCCAGCGCGTATCCTTCGAGAAGAACTGGTTGAGCACCAGCAGCAGCGCGGTGGCATAGAACGGCGCGTGGCTCTCGCGCTTGAAGTAGAGCAGCATCACGATCAAGAGCGCGATGACGAAGACGTAGTACCAGCCGTCCTTGATCGTATCCATGATGCGCGGCAGCTCGGCGCGCGGAATGCCCTTCAGCTTGTGGCGGGCGGCGTAGGCGTCGACCTGCATGAAGAGGCCGACGTAGTAAAGCACCGCCGGAATGATCGCGGCGAGCGCGACGTCGGCGTAGCTGACGTTGAGGAACTGCGCGATCACGAAGGCGGTTGCGCCCATCACCGGGGGCGCCAGCACCGCGCCGGTCGAGGCGCAGGCCTCGATCGCGCCGGCATAGGAGGCGCGAAAACCGCTCTTCTTCATCACGGGGATGGTCATGGTGCCGGCGGTCAGCACGTTGGAGATGATCGAGCCGGACATCATGCCGAGCAGGCCGCTGGCGAAGATGCAGACTTTTGCCGCGCCGCCGCGGAAGGTGCCGCACAGCGCGAAGGCGAGGTTGATGAAGAACTTTCCGGCGCCGGTCATCATCAGCGCGGTGCCGAACACGAGGAAGCCGATCACGGTGTCGGCAAAGGCCTGGATGGGAATCCCAAGCAGGCTCTCGCCCGACAGCACGTGATAGGCGGTCGCCTGTTCGATCGTCGATTGCGTGCCGCGGAACGGTCCGAGCCAGCCGGACTCCGCAAACAACGGGTAGACGGTGAAGGGGAGAACGCTCAAGAGCAGGCTCCAGCCGCCGGTGCGGCGCAGCGCTTCCATCAGCATCACCCACATCACGAGCCCGGCGGCGATCACATTGTTCGGTGCACCGCCGAATTCCCAGCCGGCTTCCGCCGCCTTGCGCACGTTCGACATCAACAGCAGCGCCGCGGCGAAGGTCACGACGAACAGGACGAGATCATACCAGGGAATGCGGTCGAGCGGCGCGCGCTCGGTACCGGGGAAGATCAGGAACGTGAACGGCAGCATCAGCGCGATCAGGAGATAGAAATACTCCGTGTTGAGCTGGGTATAGCCGACGAAGAATCGCAGCGAGAATTGCTGGTTGATGCAGAGCAGGATGGTCGCCGCGGTCGCGGCCACCAGCATCCAGCGCCAGGCGCCGCGAAGCGCGCGCACGCGCGTGACCTCCGCTTCCTGCATGTTAGCGGCGGCACCGTGCGGATCGTCGAACACAATCCGCTTGGGCGCGTCTTGCGGGGCGGTGGAGGTGGAAGCAGAAGGCATCATCGATCCCGCGCGTGGGCAGTTGAATGCAGATTAAGCGAACGGCCGTTGTTTGAATCGGTCGGGCCGCGGGCTCCTTAACCTCTCCCGCTTGCGGGAGAGGTCGGCGCGCAGCGCCGTGTGAGGGCTCTTGCCCCTTGAGGAATCGCAATGCGGAGAAACCCTCTCCCGCAAGCGGGAGAGGGAGCGCACTTCTCGCGGAGCCGCGATCGGGCGCAATAACATCGCGTTCTATTCCTCGAACCCGTTCGTCATGTCAGCCTTCGCAAGCGCAGCCGCGCGCGCCTTCATCCAGCCCGCGAGAAACGCCTTGTCGTCCGACGGCGGACTGGACTTGCCGTAATCAGCCCACGCCGCGCCGAGTACCTCCTGCCGCTTGATCAGCTTGTTGTTGTGTGCCTCCTGCGCATCGCTCCATTGCCCGGCTTCCTTCAGTGCCTTCACCGAGCCAGGATGCACCGGCACCACCCAGTTCTTGGTCTGGCGGTCGGCGGCGAGGCCGCCGGCGCCCGGTGCGGAATCCTTGTAGGCGTCGTAGTTCACGATCATGGCCTTGGTCATCGCATAGACCTGATCGGCCGGCTGCGACGCGTAGGTTACGAAGATCGGGTAGGGGTAGTTGCCGAGTTCGACGGGTTTCTCCGGCGAGATGCCGGCGCCACAGGTCGCGACCTGCGGGAAGAAGAACGAGCCGACCTTCTGCATCCGCGCCCAGCCCTCCTTGTCCTTCGCGGGCAGCGGCGGCCAGATCAGGCCGCGCGGCGAGGTCTCAGCCTCCTTGGCGGGGCCGGTGATGGTGGTGCCGAAGGCGGCATCGACGTCGTTGTTGATCAGGCCTTTCCACATCGCGCCGTAGCTTGCGAACTCGACAGCCTTGACGTCCTTCTGCGTCAGGCCGGCGAAGGCGAGCACGGCAAGCGAGTTCTGGTTCAACGCCGGCGAGCCGACCACGAAGCCGACACGCTTGCCTTTGAGGTCTTTCAGCTCCTTCACGCCGGTGTCGGCGGCGACACCGAGCGAGCCGCAATTGCAGTCGACGGTCGAGAGCAGGATCTGCAGCGGCTGCGGGCCCCATTCCTTCGCGCCGAACTCGAACACGCCCTCTTGCGCGAAATAGGTGCCCGATCCCATCGCCGCGGATGCCGCGCGCTTGGCACGCAGCGGCGCAAGGCGCGCGACGTCGTTGCCTGCGGGGAGCACGCGCACGTCGGTGCCGTATTTGTCCTTCATCATCTTGCCGACGCCGACGGCGATGTTGAAGCCCGCTGTTCCGGTGTCGTAGGCGGTGAAAGTCAATGTCGCCGGCAACTTGACGTCTTCGGCGAACGCGTAGCGTGTAGACGCAAAAGAAATGCCTGCCACCAAGGCAGGCGCGAGTATGAGCAGCCCACGAAGCATGTTTTCCTCCAATGATCCTCGCTTTGCCGCGAAGATTTTCTTTCTTTGTTTGAAACAACGTTTTGTTTGCAGCAGATCATGTCACCGCCATCAAACGATGGCAACGCCGTACCGCGCATGCGGGGATGAAGCTGACAGATTGTCGCGCAATTGACGGAGAGAATGCTCAGCTCGCGACGATCGCGATCGCCTGTCCCTCGGCAACGATGTCGTCGAGTTTCACCAGAAGTGACGTGATCGTGCCATTCGCGGGCGAGGGCACCGGTATCTCCATCTTCATCGCTTCGACCACCACAATTTCATCGCCATCCGCAACGGTTCCTCCAACTTGCACGGGAGTTGCGCAGACACGTCCCGCGACTTCGGTGACGATCTTAATTTCTGGCATGCCATCGCCTTTTTGTTGTCGTCGCAAAATGCCTGAGGTAGCGTCGTCTGCAAGTGGAATTTAATTCCGCAGAGCGGAACAGACGGTAGGGAACATGGGACGACGATCCGAGCGGTTGAGTAGGCAAGGCGTGCTCGCTGGCGATGCCGGTGAGGGAGATGTCATCCAGGTGGTCTCGCGCGCGTTCGACGTGTTGCGATGCTTCGAGGGCCACGAGGCGAGACTCGGCAATCTCGAGATTTCAAATCGCTGCGGCCTGCCGCGCTCGACGGTGTCGCGGCTCACGCACACGCTGACGCGAATGGGGCAACTGGTTTACCTGCCGCGCGATCAGAAATATCGCATCGGCCCGAGCGCGGTCGCGATGAGCGCGACGATGATGAAGGGCGCGCAGCTGCGCAGCATGATCCGGCAGCGACTGCAGGACGTCGCCGAGCAATTGCCGGGAACGGTCGGCTTCGTCGTTCCGGATCGCTTCCATCTCGTCTATCTCCTGTTCGCGCGCTCGGCGACCGCACTCGGTCTGCACGAGGGCACCGGCAGTCGCATCTCGATGGCCTCGACGGCCGCGGGCGCGGCCTACACCGCGGCCTTGTCGCCGGAAGTCGGCGATGCCTTCATCGCGGAGATGGAGCGCGAAGCGCCCGAGGCTGCGAAGATCCTCAAGCCCCGCATCGAGGCGAACAGGCAGTCGCTGCGTGAGCGCGGCTATGTCACGGCCTGCGGCCTGTGGAGCCCGCACATCAACGGACTCGCGGTGCCGATCTGGTCGCCGCAGTACCAGACCTTCGTGGTCATCACGATCGGTCTTCTCTCGTCGATGTACGACGAGGAGCGGCTGCACGCCGAAGTCGCACCATTGATGCTCGAACTCGGTCGCTCGCTCGGCAGTCTGGTGGAAGGCGCGGAAGGCGACGTCTTCAACAACCGCATCCCGCGTAAACCGGTCGCAATGGCCGTGCACAACAATAACAAGCCGATCCGTTCGGAGGGAGTGAATGAACTGGAAGCCGGAACTCGACGAGCTCGCCCGGCGCGAAGCCTTCGCGCGGGAGATGGGCGGCGTTGACAAGGTCAAGCGACAGCATGACCAGGGCCGGCTGACTGTTCGGGAGCGTATCGACAAGCTGATCGACAAAGGCAGCTTTCACGAGATCGGTGCCGTCTCCGGCATCGGTGAATACGATAGCAGCGGCGAGTTGCAGAAATTGACGCCGGCGAACTGCGTGTTCGGCCGGGCGCGCGTCGACGGGCGCACCGTGGTGGTCGTCGGCGACGATTTCACCGTCCGCGGTGGTTCGGCTGATGCGTCGATCTCGGCAAAGCCGTTGATGGCGGAGGAGATGGCGCACGACTTCCGCCTGCCCATCGTCCGCATCATCGAAGGCTCCGGCGGCGGCGGCTCGGTCAAGACCATCGAGACCAAGGGAGCAGCCAATTTGCCGGGAGGCATCGGCGGCACGCGCTGGTACCGCTTCACGACGGAGAACCTGTCGCGTGTGCCGGTGGTCGCACTTGGCCTCGGCTCGGTGGCGGGCCTGGGGGCGGCGCGCCTTGCCGCCAGCCACTATTCGATCATGACCCGGAAGTCCGCGATGTTCGTCGCGGGGCCGCCTGTCGTGAAGGCGCTGGGGCAGGATCTCTCGAAGGAGGAACTCGGCGGCGCCGACATCCAGACCCGCGCCGGCGCGGTCGATCATGCCGTCGATACCGAAGAAGAAGCGTTCGCCTGCGCGCGGCGTTTCCTGTCTTATCTGCCGTCGTCGGTCTATGAGCTGCCGCCGACCTTGCCCTGCGCCGACGATCCCGAGCGCAGCGAAGACGCGCTGATAAAGGCGGTGCCGCGCAACCGCAAGCAGGTCTACAAGATACGGCCGATCGTCGAGTCTGTCGTGGACAAGGGCTCGTTCTTCGAGGTCGCGAAGAATTTCGGCAAGCCCATCATCGTCGGCCTGGCGCGGCTCGAGGGCAGGGCGGTGATGGTGCTGGCCAGCGACAGTTTTCACTATGGCGGCTCCTGGACGGCGGATGCCTGCCAGAAGGTGGTGCGCTGGGTCGATTTCGCCGAGACCTTCCACCTGCCGATTGTCTATCTCATGGACTGCCCCGGCTTCATGATCGGCCTCGATGCCGAGAAGGCGGCGACCATCCGCCACGGCGTGCGCGCCATGGCCGCGGTAAACCAGACCACCGTGCCTTGGTGCACCGTGATCCTGCGCAACGCGTTCGGTGTTGCCGGCGTCGTGCACCAGCCGGCCGACCGCTTCTCGATCCGCTACGCCTGGCCCTCGGCCTATTGGGGCTCGCTGCCGCTCGAGGGCGGCATCGAGGCCGCCTATCGCGCCGACATCGATGCGGCCGAGGACAAGGCGGGCAAGCTGGAGGAAATCCAGGAGCGCCTCAACAAGCTGCGCTCGCCGTTCCGCTCGGCCGAGAAATTCTGGGTCGAGGAGATCATCGATCCCCGCAAGACCCGCTCGCTGCTGTGCGAGTTCGCGCGGCTGGCGGAGCCGCTGCGAAAAGCGGGGCCGCCGGAGAACATGACGATCAGGCCGTGAGGTTCGGCTGCTGGTGCGGCTGCGCGGCATCTTGCCGGGCAGCTTGCATCGTGACCTCCAAATAAGAACGCGCTACGTTCCCCGGGCAAGAACAAGAGGAAGCGCCAATCGTGTATGACTTCATTATCGTGGGCGGCGGCTCGGCGGGGTCCGTGCTGGCCCACCGGCTCTCCGCTAGGAGCGCCAACAAGGTCCTGCTGTGCGAAGCCGGACAGGATACGCCGCCCGGCAACGAGCCGGCTGAAATTCGAGACAGCTATCCCGGCACAGCCTATTTCGATCCGCGCTTCCACTGGACCGAGCTGAAGGTCACGACCCAGGTCGTCAGCCACAACAATCCGAACGAGGCTCGTCCGCCGCTGCGCAAATACGAGCAGGCCCGCGTGCTTGGTGGCGGCTCTTCGATCAACGGCCAGATGGCCAACCGCGGCGCGCCGACCGACTACGACGAATGGGACGCGCGCGGCGCGGAGGGTTGGACGTGGAATGACGTGCTGCCCTTTTTCAAGAAGGTCGAGCGCGACCTCGATTTCGACGGTCCCTATCACGGCAAGGACGGCAAGATTCCGGTCCGCCGGATTCCGAGGGAGCACTGGACGAAGCACTCGCAGGCCTTTGCCGAGGCGTTTCAGCAGGCCGGCCACCGATTCCTGCCCGACCAGAACGGCGAGTTCGTCGACGGCTTCTTCCCGGTGACGCACTCCAACCAGGCCGAGCAGCGCGTCTCGGCCGCCATGGGTTATCTCGACCGCGACACCCGTAAGCGCGCCAATCTCACCATCTCCACCAACACGCAGGTGAAGGAGCTGCTGTTCGAAGGCACGCGATGCGTGGGCGTGAAGGCCGTTGTCGGCGGACGCGAGCAGGACTTCCGGGGACGCGAGATCATCCTCTCCAGCGGCGCGATCCATTCGCCCGCGCATCTGCTCCGCGCCGGCATCGGGCCCGTCGGCCACCTCAAGGATCTCGGCATTCCCGTGCTGATGGGTCTGCCGGGCGTCGGCCAGCGCCTGATGGATCATCCCTCGATCTCGCTGTCGTCCTTTGTCCGCCGCGGCGCGCGCATGAACGAGCACACCAGGCGCCACATGCAGCTGGGGCTGCGCTACTCGTCGGGGCTGCCTGATGTGCCGAAGGGCGACATGTTCGTCGTGCTGCTCTCCAAGTCGGCCTGGCATGCGGTCGGCGAGCAGATCGGCTCGCTGCTGACCTTCGTCAACAAGACCTATTCCGAAACCGGGCAGGTCAAGCTTGCCTCGCGCGATCCGTCCGCGGAGCCGCTCGTCGAGTTCAATTTGTTGTCAGACCGGCGCGATCTCGATCGGCTGATGAGCGGATTCCGCAAGATGGCTGCGGTCCAGATGAGCGACATCGTCAGGACAGTGACTGACAAGCCGTTCCCGGCCGCCTATACCGACAAGGTCCGCAAGATCGGGGTGGTCAATACCAAGAACAAGATCCTGACCAAGCTCGCCGCGGCCTTGATGGACGGGCCGGCCGCGCTGCGCCATTACATGATCGACAATTTCGTGGTCGAAGGTTTTACCTTCGATCAGGTCATGAACGACGACGATGCGCTGGAGGCCTTCGTGCGCAAGGCCACCATCGGCGTGTGGCACGCCTCCTGTTCATGCCGGATGGGCCGCGCTGACGATCCGATGGCGGTGGTCGACAACCAGGGCCGCGTCAAGGGCATCCAGGGCCTGCGCGTCGTCGACGCCTCGATCTTCCCGGTGGTGCCGTGCGCCAACACCAATTTCCCGGTGTTGATGTCTGCGGAGAAGATCGCGGCCGCGATCATGCAATAGGACCCCTACACCCGAAGCACCTTGCCGGGATTCATGATGTTCTGCGGATCGAGCGCGCGCTTGATGGTGCGCATGATGTCGAGCTCGGTCTTGGAACGGTAGTGGCTGAGTTCGTCGAGCTTGTCGATGCCGATGCCGTGCTCCGCCGAGATCGAGCCGTCCATGGAGGTGACGAGATCGTTCACGGCCCGCGTGATGGCGGCCTTGTATTGCGTCAGCGTCTGCTGATCCATGCCGACGGGCGCCATGAACGAAAAGTGCAGATTGCCGTCGCCGATATGCCCCAGCGGATAGGGCCGGATGGTCGGGAGGATCTCGAGCGCCGCCTTGAGCCCGAGGTCGATAAACTCGGGAATCCTGGAGATGGCCACCGAGATGTCGTAGCTGAGCCCCGGCCCCTCGGCGCGCGAGGCCTCCGCGACGCTTTCCCGGATCCGCCACATATTGCGCGACTGGCTTCCGGTCTGGGCGATCACCGCGTCGAGCACGCGTCCGGCCTCGAGCTGCTGGCTAAGAAATTGCTCCAGCTTCTCGGACATGCCCTCGGCGCCATCCCGGCGTGCGCGCGCCGACGACCATTCCATCAGGAGATACCATGGCGTCTCCGCCCTCAGCGGATCCTGCACGCCGGGTATGTGACGGAGCACCATGTCGATCGCGCTGCGGCTCATCAGCTCGCAGGAGCCGACATTGTCCTCGGATGCGCTATGGGCTTCCGACAGAATCTCCAGCGCCGCGCGCGGATCGCGGATCGCCAGCCACGCCGTGCAGACATCCTTCGGCGCGGGCCAGAGCTTGAGCACAGCTTTGGTGATGATGCCGAGCGTTCCCTCCGCGCCCATGAAGAGGTGCTTGAGGTCGTAGCCGGTATTGTCCTTCTTGAGCGCGCGCAATCCGTTCCAGACCTGGCCATTGGCCAAGACGACCTCGAGTCCCAGGACGAGATTGCGGGCATTGCCGTAGCGGAGCACCTGCACGCCGCCGGCATTGGTCGACAGATTGCCGCCGATCATGCATGAGCCCTGGGCGCCGAGGCTGAGGGGCAGGAACCTGTCGTGCCGGCTTGCTGTCTCTTGCAGGATCTGCAGCACGCAGCCGGCCTCGACCGTCATGGTGTAGCCGGTGGCATCGACCTCCAGCACGCGGTTCATGCGGCCGAGCGACAACACGATGCCGGTGTGCGCGGGCCAGGGCGTTGCGCCGCCCATCAGGCCGGTGTTGCCGCCCTGCGGCACGATCGCGATCCCATGCTCGTGGCAGAGCTTGACCACCTGCGCGACTTCCTCGGTGCTGCCGGGGCGGACGACGGCGCCGGCACCTCCAATCAGCAATCCGCGCCAATCCGTCACGAAGGGCTGCTTGCCATGTTCGTCCTCGATCAGGCCCTTCTCGCCCACGATCGCGCGCAGTGAATCGCGGACCTGGGCGGTGAGCGGAATGGTTGGAATGGTGGGTTCGGACGACGGGCCGGCAGCCGGCATTTGTTTCCCTTCTTGTTTCCCCTGGCGCATCTTGATGTGCACTGCGCACGCTGGCGTGCGTCAGGGCATTGTCCACGTTTGCGCCGTGGAGTCTAACGGCAATATGCCTCTTCCCCGGAGAGCCAGGCGGGCAGGGCGGCTCGCGCCGACGACCCTGTGGGGCTGTTTCGGATTTGCCGTTTGAGCGGCCGGACCGCCTGAGGCGCGTTCTGTCGGCAAGCGCATCGGGGCAGCCCGGAGTTTTACGGGTGTTTCTTAGGGTTTAGCGTCAATCACTGCGATCGCATTTAAGCGACATTAATGATGCCTTCTCGATATGAGACATCTGCATCATGTGAGGTTCCGGTTTGCGGAATGCCCGTAAGTGTTGATTAAGAGACCAATCGCCATATTCCGCCCGTGATGGGCGAGTGCCGGGATCGAACCGGGCAGCCTCTTCCGTCGATGTCACAGGGAAAGGACCGTTGCCGCCACGACGGCAGCCAGGATGAACCTCATGCTCCGCCGCGCAATGCTCTGTTTCGCGACAGACCGGAAGGCCAACGTCGCCATCATCTTCGCGCTGACGATGGTTCCCATCATCTTTCTCCTGGGCATGACGCTCGACTACACGCTGGCCTTGCGCAAGCGCGAGCAATTGAACGCAGCCGCCGACGCGGCTGCGATCGCTGCCGTGCGGCCCGCGATGCTGACGCAGACCACCAAGTCCGTCATCGAGAACACGGCGGCTGCCGTCTTTGCCGCGAAGGCGAACCTGCCCGGGTTGGCGGCCGTGCCGACGCCGACGATCACCGTCACCGATTCCGGTCTCTCGCGGACTATCACGGTCTCCTACACCGCAGAGTCCGTCAACAATTTCCCCGGCGTCCTCGGCAAGTCGACCTGGCAGGTGGCCGGTTCGGCAACGGCGAAGGCGTCCAGCGCCCCCAACATGAATTTCTATTTGCTGCTGGATGATTCCCCGTCAATGGCGTTGGCGGCGACCCAGAGCGACATCGACGCGATGGTTCTCGCCACGAAGAACCAGCCCAACTACGCGAAGAACTGTGCCTTCGCCTGCCACGAGGCGCATCCCAACAACGCAGCCCCGAGCTCGACGAACAAGGACAATCTCACGGTCGCGCGTGCGAACAACATCACGCTGCGGATCGATCTCGTGACGAATGCCGTCAAGCAATTGATGGTCGGACCCTGGTCGTGCCCGCAGTCGGGGACGTCGGGCGGCGTCATGCAGTGCATGTCGGCGCTCAACAACACGACCTACAAGGCCGCCATCTACACCTTCGACTACGCCTTGAATACGATCCAGACGCTGACCACCCCGACCACGGCCGGCACGCAGATCGGCAACATTCAGCTCCTGACGGTCGACCACCAGAACTGCCCGGTTCTCGACAGCAAGGGCGCCTGCACCTACACCACCGACTACGGCACCGACATCTCGAAGGGGCTGACCGACCTCAACGCCATCATGCCCAATCCCGGCGACGGTACCGCGGCCGGTACGCCGCAGGAGGTGGTCTTCCTCGTCACTGACGGCGTCGAGGACAAGTTGATCTCGAAGACGGGTGGCAGCTGCGATCCCAATGCCACCTATGCGCTGCCGGCGGCCAACTCGACGACTTTGCGATGCCAGCAACCGCTCAACACGGCGATCTGCGATACCATCAAGACTCGGAACATCCGCATCGCGATTCTCTACACCGAGTATCTGCAACTGCCGAGCGACGGCTGGTACACCAGCCGTATCTCGCAATTCAACAACCCGTCCTCGTCGACCGGCACGATCGCGCAACGGTTGAAATCCTGCGCGTCGCCGGGCCTGTACGCAAACGTTCAGAATGGCGGCGACATCAACCAGGCATTGACGGATCTGTTCATCAAGGTCGCGTCCAGCACGGCCAGCCTCGTGCAGTAAGGAAAAGAGGCCATGCTTGGATCAGCTTCGACAATGAAGAGACGCCGCAACCGTTGCGCCGCTTTTGCCGCGAATGACAGCGGAGCCACGGCCGTCGAGTTCGCGCTCGTCGCCGCGCCGTTTCTCGCGCTTGTCATCGCACTGATCCAGACCTTTCTGGTTTTCTTTGCCCAGCAGACGCTCGAATCTATCGTCCGCCAGTCGGCGCGTCTCGTGATGACCGGACAGGTTCAGTCTGCGAACATGTCGCAGGCCGTCTTCAAGCAGAAGGTCTGCGATCAGATCGTGATCCTCTTCAACTGCAGTGGCCTGATGGTCGACATGCAGGTGGCGACCACGTGGACAGCAGCGAACACGGCGATGCCGACCCTGACCTATGACGGCACGGGCAAGGTCTCCAATGTCTGGCAGTACGATCCGGGCCAGGCTGGCGATATCGTCGTGCTCCGCATCATGTACGAGTGGCCGGTCGTCCTCGGTCCGCTCGGTTTCAACCTGTCGAACCTCAGCAACGGCAACAGGCTGATCATGTCGTCCGCCGCGTTCCAGAACGAGCCAGGAGCTACCTGATGATCTCGGCCCTGTCATCTCGCGTCCGGCACCTGGTATCCGATGTCCGCGCCGTGGCAGCGACGGAGTTCGCGATCGTGACGCCGTTCATGCTGCTACTCTATATCGGCGGCGTCGAGCTCGGCACCGCGCTCTCCATGAACGTCAAGGTCAGTGCGACCGCGCATGCTGTCGCCGACATGATCACGCAGAACACGTCCGTTAGCCCGAGCCAAATGGACGGTATCCTCGCGGCTGCGACCGCCATCATGGCTCCATATCCCATCAAGAATGGTAGCAACTCGTTGATGACGATCACGGTCTCGGAAGTATCGACCGACAGCAGCGGCAACGCAACGGTGCAATGGAGCAAGTCGACCAGCGGGTCGGGGGCGAGAACGCCGGGGACCGCCATGACTTTGTCGTCCTTTACCGCGCCGGGCGGGACTACCAACGCTAAAATCTCGCTCATCCTGAGCGAGGTCTCCTACGATTACACGCCCAACCTCGGCTTCACCATCGCAGGCACGGTCAAACTGTCCGACAGCTACTATCTGTTCCCGCGCTGCTCGACCAACGCCTCGAGCTTTCCATATTACGACGTGAAGTATAAAACGACTTCTCCGACGTCGACCACCTGCACATGCGTCCAGCATTTGCAGCAGAAGACCTGTTAGCCTCGCGGGAGCGAGGTTGATCGATCGGGGATGGTGCCGGGCGGCACGTCGGTCTCTTCGAGCAGTTCATTACGCCAGAGCAGGGGCTTGCAGGCGGGGACGTCTGCGTACAGGCGCGCGCCTGCAATCGTTCCGGCGCGCTCGGCGAGGGGGGCTGGGTTACGGTAGCCCGCATTGCTTTACGACGTCGAAGCAGGCATTGATGGCGATAGCCGCGCTGGGAGGGGGCGCTACGGGCGACCGCGGACCACCCCTGACGCGCTCGACGCAACCGCCCGAGGATGTCCTGCAATCACCCGGGCCAAGAACATGAGGAACGCGATGGGTAGAGAATCCCATCGACCAGCCCCGAGGATATCCAAGCCATGACCCAGGCACCTGCCATCAGTCGCTTCCCCGTCCCTGATCTCGCCGACATGCCGGACGACATCCGGGCCCGTATCCTGGCCGTCCAGGAGAAGTCCGGCTTCATTCCGAACGTCTTTCTCGTGCTCGCGCACCGGCCGGTCGAATTTCGCGCATTCTTTGCCTACCATGATGCGCTGATGGACAAGCCCGGCAATCTCACCAAGGCCGAGCGGGAAATGATCGTGGTTGCGACCAGCAACCTCAATCAATGCCAATATTGCGTCATCGCGCATGGCGCGATCCTGCGCATCCGCGCAAAGAATCCGCTGATCGCGGATCAGGTCGCGGTCAACTACCGCAAGGCCGACATCACGGACCGGCAAAAGGCGATGCTCGATTTCGCCGTGCGCGTCTCGACCGAGGCCTATGAGGTTTCCGAATCCGATTTCGCCACGCTGAAATCGCACGGCTTCACCGAAGAGGACATCTGGGACATTGCCGCGATCACGGCTTTCTTCGGCCTGTCCAACCGGCTCGCCAACGTCACCAGTATGCGGCCGAACGCAGAGTTCTACAGCATGGGACGCGGCTGACGGAGTTCGCTCATTCACGATCGGGCGGTTCGTGCGACTTAGGCGTTTCGACGAATCCGGAAGTTGATCTTGCTCGATCGGCGTCTTGATTGAGAGAGGTGAAGAGATGACAGACTTCGTAACGCCGCAAGAGATGGCGGAGATGATACCCTCGGGGTGCAAGCTCGGTCTGGCGCCTGACGATTACGCTGCGTCCCCCGGAATGATTCGGCTGCTGATCGATCGCGGCGTTCGCGATCTCCATGTAGTGTGTGCGCCGATCGGGGGCATGCAAGTCGATATGCTGATCGGCGCCGGCGCCGTGACGACGCTGGAGACCAGCGCCGTCAGTCTCGGCGAAGCCGGCGGCGCACCCTGTTTCAGCCGGGCCGTCCGCGACGGGTCCATTCGCCTGCGCGATGCGACCTGTCCCGCGGTGTTCGCAGGCCTGACGGCCGCCGAGAAGGGCGTGCCGTTCATGCCGATCCGCGGCATCATCGGCAGTGACGTCCTCAAGAAGCGGGACGACTGGAAGGTGACGTCGAATCCGTTCGATGACGGCGAGAAGATCGTCGTGGTCTCGGCGATCCAGCCTGACATTGCCTTGTTTCATGCCCCTGAAGCGGACCGGTTCGGCAACGTTCGGCTGGGGCGCCGGCGCGAAACCATGCTGCTGGCGCACGCCTCGAAGAAGGCGTTCGTGACCGTCGAGCGCATCTCCGAGACGTCACTGCTCGAGGACGAGAAAATGGCCGCGGGCGTCCTGCCTGCAATCTATGTGAGTGCGGTGGCGCAGTTGAAGAACGGCGGGTGGCCCACGGGGCTTTACGCCGAGTATCCCAGGGATGGGCGGGAAGTCGAGAAATACGCGCGCGCGGCGCGCTCGCCGGAGGGGTTCCAGGCCTATATCCGGGGTTCAAGGAGCGCGGCATGACCGAGGCGTGCACCAGCCGCGAGCTGATGATCCATACGATCTCGCGGCTGCTGAAGGGCGTGCGGCATGTTGCGGTCGGTCAATCCTCGCCGATGCCGGCGGCCGGTGCGATGCTGTTGCGTGCGCTCAACGAGCGTGACGGAGCGGGGCGCGTGCAGCTCTCGATCCTCGGATCGGTCAAGCACAATTCCTTCACCGGTGGTGCCGAGGAGTTGTTCGATTGTGCCGCGCAGGGGCGCCTGGATGCCTTCTTTCTCGGCGGCGGCCAGATCGACGGCCAGGGCAATGTCAATCTCGTAGGCACCGGCGACTACCCGAACAATCCGGTCAGGTGGCCCGGCTCGTTCGGCTCCGCCTATCTGTACTTCCTCGTTCCGCGGGTCATCCTGTTCCGCGAGGAGCACAGCCTGCGGTCCCTGGTAGAGCGCGTGGACTTCGTGTCTGCGCCTGGGGTCACCGACGAGACGGTCTATCGGCGCGGCGGCCCGCATGCGCTGCTGACCAACGCGGCGCTATTCTCCTTCGACCGGGAGGCGGGGCGCTTTCGCCTCGAGAGCACGCATCCCGGCTATGGTTGGCGCGACATTCGCGGCACGACGGGCTTTGCCTACGACAACGAGCAATGCGAGGTCACGACGCCGTCGCCGGACGACGCGACGCTGGCCTTGATCCGGGGACGGATCCGCGAGGAGCTGCGCGAATGCTATCCGCAGTTCGCGGGCAACATGCCGGGTCCGGGGTAGGGGATCGCGCCTGCACTCTGCGGTCGGGTTAGGGCGCGTACTCATGAACATTCGTCGATATCTGCCTCGCGTCGATACTGCCGTCCTCATGCAATTGCGGCAGATGTCGTGAAGGGCCACACCTGATTTGGACCGAGAGGCGAAACGCCGCACTTGACGAGTAGGGAAGAGTTGCGTCCTCCGTCTGCCTACGCCGCTTGCGCCATCGCGGCTTGAGGTTTCGATTGCCGCGACAGCGCCAGCACGATCAACGCGGCGAACACGCAGAGTGCGCCGGCGATGAAGAACGCGGGCAGGTAGCTCTGATAGACCGTCCGCGAGAAGCCTGCCCCGAAAGCCGCCGCGCCGGCGCCGAGCTGATGGCCGGCAAAAATCCAGCCAAACACCAGATTGGCGCGCTCGGGCCCGAATTTCTGCGCGGTGAGACGCACTGTCGGCGGCACCGTCGCGATCCAGTCGAGACCGTAGAACATCGCGAAGATCGAGAGGCCATAGAACGAGAAATCGCTGAACGGCAGGAAGTTCAGCGAGAGCCCGCGTAGCCCGTAGTACCAGAACAGCAGATAGCGGTTGTCGTAGCGGTCCGACAGCCAGCCCGACATGATGGTGCCGAAGAAATCGAAGATGCCCATCGCCGCGAGCAGGCTTGCGGCCTGCACCTGCGGGATGCCGAAATCGAGGCACATCGGGATCAGGTGCACCTGGACGAGGCCGTTGGTCGAGGCGCCGCAGACGAAGAAGGTCGCGAACAGGATCCAGAACGCGGTCGACTTCGAGGCGTCGCGCAGCGTGCCGAGCGCCACGCCTGTGATCGAGCCGTGGCTGACGGGCGGTGCGGGCAGGGGTGTCGTGCCTTCGTCGCCGAACGGACGCTGGCCGACATCGCTCGGCCGATCGCGCATCGCGAGCAGCACTGCCAGCGCGGAGACGCCCAGCATGATGCAGACGAAGCCGAGCGCGAGCCGCCAGCCGTAACGTTCGGTCAGGCTTGCCAGCAGCGGCAGGAACACGAGCTGGCCGGTGGCGACGCTCGCAGTCATGATGCCGACGACGAGGCCGCGCCTTGCTGCGAACCAGCGCGTGGCGATGGTCGCACCCAGCACCAGGGCGGTCATGCCGGTGCCGATGCCGATCACCACGCCCCAGAGCGCGATGAGCTGCCATACCTCGGTCATGCCGAGGGAGGCTACCAGCGCCGAGACGACGATCAGCTGCGCGGTCAGCGTGACGTTGCGCAGGCCATAGCGGTTGAGCAGGGCGGCCGCGAACGGGGCCATCAGCCCGAACAGGATGAAGCGGATCGACAGCGCGGAAGAAATCTCCGCCGTGCTCCAGCCGAACTCCTTTTGCAGGGGAACGATGAAGACGCCGGGCGCGCCGACCGTGCCGGCGCTGATCAGCGCGGCGAGGAAGGTCACGCCGACCATCACCCAGCCGTAATGGACGTTGCGGCGGGACAATGCTGCCGCGAGCCAGTTCGAGATCATTGGGCCTCAATCTTTTTGGCGGGCCCCTGGAGACCCGCATCACGGTTGCAATCTGGCACAAGGAATGGAAGTCTAAAATGACAGACTTCCCTCAATTTCGGACATCATTGATCAGCGGGCCGACCGCTCGACGGCGATGGCCGTGGCTTCACCGCCGCCGATGCACAGCGCGGCGATGCCGCGCTTGAGGTTCTGCGCCTCGAGCGCATGCAGCAGCGTCACGATCAGCCGTGCGCCGGTGGCGCCGATCGGGTGGCCGAGCGCACATGCGCCGCCATTGACGTTGAGCTTCTCGCGGGGAATGCCGAGATCGCGTTGCGCCGCCATCGCCACCACGGCGAAGGCCTCGTTGATCTCGAACAGGTCGACGTCGGACGCAGCCCAGCCGACCTTGTCGAGCAGCTTGCGGATCGCCGGGATCGGCGCCGTGGTGAACCATTGCGGCTCCTGGCTGTGCGTGGCGTGGCCCTTGATCTCGGCGAGAACGGGAAGGCCGCTCCGGTCGGCGAGCGAACGCTTCGTCAGCACCAGCGCAGCCGCACCGTCGGCATTGGCGGAAGAGGCCGCCGGCGTGATCGTACCGTTGGCGCGGAACGCCGGCTTCAGGCCCGGGATCTTGGCCGGATCGACCTTCAGTGGATGCTCGTCATTGGCAACGATGCGGGGACCTGCCTTTTCGGCGAGCGTGATCGGCGCAATCTCGGCCTGGAACGCGCCGCCATCGACCGCCTTGCGGGCGCGGCTGAGCGTCTCCATGGCGTAAGCGTCCTGGTCCTTGCGCGTGAACTGATAGGCCTCCGCCGTTGCTTCGCCAAAATCACCCATGGAACGGCCGGACTCGTAGGCGTCCTCCAGCCCGTCCATCATCATGTGGTCGATGATGCGGTCATGGCCGACGCGATAGCCGCCGCGGGCCTTGGCCAGCAGGTACGGCGCGTTGCTCATGCTCTCCATGCCGCCGGAGACGACGATCTGGGCCGAGCCGGCGCGGATGATGTCGTGCGCCAGCATGGTCGCCTTCATGCCGGAGCCGCACACCTTGTTGACGGTGGTCGCGCCGGTGGCATCGGGAAGACCCGCGGTACGTGCAGCCTGGCGTGCCGGCGCCTGGCCTTGGCCGGCCGGCAGCACGCAGCCCATGAAGACTTCGTCGATCTTGTCGGGCGAGAGTTTTGCGCGCTCCAGCGCAGCGCCGATCACGTGTGAGCCAAGCTTGTGCGCGGGGAGTGGGGACAATTCGCCCATGAAGCGGCCGAGTGGGGTGCGGGCGGCGGAGACGATGACGACGGGATCGGCAGCTTCGGCCATGATGGAACTCCCTGGCGATGGCGGGTAAGATTATGATCATCATATTATGCAGTGCAAAAAATGCAACCGCGGCGAGGATGAGAAATTGTCGTGGTGAGATGAGATTTATTGCGGCGGCTGCTGCTGCGTCCGGGGCACGGAAGCCTGCATCCTACCGCTTCCGGTTCACAAACGCGCCCATCAAGCGCGTCGGCTCGTCCGTCAGGAACGACTCGCCGAACACCTTCACGCTCAAATTCACGGACTCGGTGAGCGGCAGCTCCTCCCATTGCCGCAGCAGGGCCTTCTGCGAGCGCAGCGCCTCGGGGCCGCATTCCAGCAAAGCCTTCACCAGGTGCTCGATCTCCGCATCCAGCCCGCCCTCCGGCGCGACCTTGTCGACCAGTCCCCAGGCGAGCGCAGTCGGCGCGTCGATGTTCTCCGCCGTCATCACCAGCCAGCGCGCGCGGGCCCAGCCGATCAGGCGCGGCAGCAGCGCCGCATGGATCACCGACGGAATGCCGACACGCACCTCGGGCATGCCGAAATGGGCATCATGCGCGGCGATGCGGAAATCGCAGGCCGCGGCGACCTCGAGGCCGCCGCCGAGGCACCAGCCGGGCATCCGTGCGATCACGGGCGCCGGGAATTGGCGCACGGCCTCGCAGAGATCGCGCAGGCGGCTGATGAAGGCTTCGGCCGATGCCTGGTCGAGCTTGGCCATCTCCTTGATGTCGGCACCGCCGATCATGCTCTTCTCGCTCTGGCCGCGCAGCACCACGACGCGAATGCTGCGGTCGGGCGCGAGCTGCTGCAAGCCTTCGCGCACGGCATTGGTCACCGCTGAGCCGAGAATGTTGAGCGGGCCGGCGTTGCAGATCGCGACATGGACGACGCCGCGCGCATCGCGCGTCACGCCGCAATGGTGGTTGAGCATTTCCATCGTGGGATCTCGATTGGCTTTCGTAGGCGCGCAAGGCGCACTGGTCGGAGATTACTTCCGGGCCGAAGCGTCCTGCTTGTCAAGCGGGCAGGCGAGGTGGAGTTGCCAGCGCGAAGTCCGCGACATAGTATGACGCGTGTCATTCAAAGGGGCGGCCATGACCGACATCGAACAACTCGACCTGTTTTCGCCGGCACAGCGGCGTGAGCGCGTGGTGGACTGGCAGATGCCCGCCCCGGTCGCGAGAGCGGCCATGGGGTTGTCCGGCATGGATGCCATGCTGGGGATTCGCGACGGCCGGCTGCCGCCGCCGCCTTTCGCGAAACTGATCGGCTTCACCATGGCGATGGTCGAGCCGGGCCGGATCGTCATGGAACTAGAGCCGCGCGAGGATCTCGAAAATACCATCGGTCTTCTCCACGGCGCGACCGCCGCGGCGCTGCTCGATACCGCGATGGGCTGTGCCATTTCGACCCGGCTCGCGGCCGGGCAGGGTTCGGTGACCTTGGAGTTGAAGCTGGCCTTCCTGCGTCCGCTCTCGGTTCGTTCCGGGCTGATTTCGGCCGAAGGTAAAGTGATCAAGCTCGGGCGGCAGACCAGCTACACCGAAGGCTTCGTCCGGGACGGCAAGGGCGCCCTTGCGGTGCACGCAACTGCAACGTTTTCGATGATCGGCGGCAACTTAACATGAATTAATGCACCTAATTCGTCATTTGCGTGTTATGAGATGACCTTCGACATCCAATGAGACCAGCATGCGCTATTCCCCGGAACACAAGCAGGAAACCCACGACCGCATCGTGAGGAAGGCCTCCACGCGGTTGCGTGAAAAGGGCGCCCACGGCATTGGCGTCGCCGACCTCATGAAGGAGGCCGGCCTGACCCATGGCGGCTTCTACGCGCATTTCGATTCCCGCGAGGCGCTGGTAATCGAGGCGTTCGGTTATGCGATGGACCGCTCGATGGAGCACTGGCGCCAGATCACCGACGAGGTCTCGCCGGACAAGCGGCTGGCGCTGGTCGCAGAGGCCTACCTCTCCACGCTGCATCGCGACAATCCCGGCCATGGCTGCTCGATTCCCGCATTGGGCGCCGAGATTGCCCGCGAGAGCCCCAAGGCGCGCAAGGCGTTCGCCGGCAAGCTCGACGAGATGATCGAGCAACTGACGGACTACATCCCGAACATGCCGCGCAAGGCGGCGCGAAAGCAGGCGATCGCGACGCTGGCGACGATGGCCGGCACCATGCTGCTGGCCCGCATCGCGGGGTCAAGCGAGCTGTCGGACGAGGTGTTGAAGGCGGGCAGGGACAGTACGCTCGAGGGCGCGAAGCGCGAGCCGAAAGTGGCGGCGAAGAAGGCAAAGAACTAGGCGCGTTGCGCATCCTGCGAGACCGGTGCTACCGCCCCGCAAACAGCGCCCGCTCGCGCTCCACGATCTCACTGACGTAATCCGCCACCGCGCGGATGCGCGCCAGATCCTTGCTGTCGGCGTGCATCAGCATCCAGAACGTCCGCGTGATCGCGATCTCATCGGGCAGCACTGGGACGAGTTGCGGGTAGTCGCTCGCCATGAAGTGGGGCAGCACGGCGATACCGAAACCTGAGAGCGTGGCATTGAGCTGGGCGATCAGATTGGCGCTGCGAAAGCGCGCGGAGATCCGCGGCGACACCTGCGGCAGATAATCGAGCTCCGGCGTGAACAGCAGCTCCTCGATGTAACCGACGAAGCGATGCTGCGGCAGCACCTCGCGCGAGGTGATTTTCGGGAAGCGGTCGAGATAGGCGGGGGCCGCATAGAGGCCGAGGCGGTAGTCGAGCAGCTTGCGGCCGACGATGCGGCCTTCCTTCGGCATGGTCAGACTGATGGCGATATCGGCCTCGCGCTTGGAGAGACTGAATAGTCGCGCGGTGGCCACAAGTTGCAGGTCGAGATCGGGATACCGGTCGGCGAAGGGCGCCAGCCGCGGCGCCAGGAACGCGGTGCCGAAGCCATCGGGCGCGCCGATCCGCACCGTGCCGGTCAGCCGCGCCACCGAGCCGCCGACCTGCTCCTGGTTGGCGACGATGGTCGATTCCATCGCTTCCGCGCTGTCGGCGACGCGCTGGCCGGCCTCGGTGAGGAGGTAGCCGGTCTTGCGCCGGTCAAACAATTTCGCCGAGAGGTGCTTTTCCAGCCGGTCGACACGACGGATCACCGTGGCATGGTCGACGCCGAGCTGTTTTGCCGCAGCCGAGACCGAGCCGCCCCGCACGATGGCCAGCACGAAGCGAAAGTCGTCCCAATCGATAGCGCCTTGATCCAGCATTTTCGCACATCTATGGTGCATTATCTCAGACTTGAATCCTATAAAATGCAGGTCAATAGGATTTGTCAAAGCGTTCAAGCTCGGACCTCAGGAGATCATTCCATGCGCTCAATCGGACATTTCATCGGTGGCAAGGAGGTCAAGGGCACCTCAAACCGCACCGCCGACGTCTTCGAGCCGATGACCGGCGACGTCCAGGCCAAGGTGGCGCTGGCGTCCAAGGCCGAGGTCCGCGCCGCCGTCGAGAACGCGCGCGCCGCGCAGCCCGAATGGGCCGCGACCAACCCGCAGCGCCGCGCCCGCGTCATGTCGAAATTCGTCGAGCTGGTGCAGCGCGACTACGACAAGCTCGCCGAGCTGCTGGCGCGCGAGCACGGCAAGACCGTACCCGACGCCAAGGGCGACATCCAGCGTGGCCTCGAAGTCGCCGAGTTCGCCTGCGGCATTCCGCATCTGATGAAGGGCGAGTACACCGAAGGCGCAGGCCCTGGCATCGACATCTATTCGATGCGCCAGCCGCTCGGTGTCGTCGCCGGCATCACGCCGTTCAACTTCCCCGCGATGATCCCGATGTGGAAGTTCGCGCCCGCGATCGCCTGCGGCAACGCCTTCATCCTCAAGCCTTCGGAGCGCGATCCCGGCGTGCCGATGCTGCTCGCTGAACTCATGATCGAGGCGGGCCTGCCCGCCGGCATCCTCAACGTCGTCAACGGCGACAAGGAGGCGGTCGACGCCATCCTGGACGATCCCGATATCAAGGCCGTCGGCTTCGTCGGCTCGACGCCGATCGCGCAGTACATCTATGAGCGCGCGGCGCAAACCGGCAAGCGCTGCCAGTGCTTCGGCGGCGCCAAGAACCACGCCATCATCATGCCCGACGCCGACATGGACCAGGCGGTCGACGCGCTGATCGGTGCCGGCTACGGCTCGGCCGGCGAGCGCTGCATGGCCGTCTCGGTTGCCGTGCCCGTCGGCAAGTCCACTGCCGACCGGCTGATGGAAAAGCTGATCCCGCGCGTCGAAAGCCTCAAGATCGGCACCTCGATCGATCCGTCGGCCGATTACGGCCCGCTGGTCACGCGCGAGGCGGTCGAGAAGGTCAAAGGCTATATCGACATCGGCATCAAGGAAGGCGCGACGCTCGCCGTCGACGGCCGCGGCTTCAAGATGCAGGGCTACGAGAAAGGCTTCTATCTCGGCGGTTCGCTGTTCGACAACGTCACCAAGGACATGCGGATCTACAAGGAAGAGATCTTTGGCCCCGTGCTCTCGGTCGTGCGCGCGCATGACTACAAGGAAGCGCTGGCGCTGCCGTCGGACCATGACTACGGCAACGGCGTTGCCATCTTCACCCGCGACGGCGATGCCGCGCGCGACTTCGCGGCCAAGGTCAATGTCGGCATGGTCGGCATCAACGTGCCGATCCCGGTGCCGATCGCCTATTACACCTTCGGCGGCTGGAAGAAGTCGGGCTTCGGCGATCTCAACCAGCACGGCCCGGACTCCATTCGCTTCTACACCAAGACCAAGACGGTAACGTCGCGCTGGCCGTCCGGCGTCAAGGAAGGCGCGGAGTTCTCGATCCCGCTGATGAAGTAATCCTTTCAGGAGCGAGGCCGGGGATGCAGTTCGCTCTGAACGAGGATCAGATCGCATTTCGCGACATGGCGCTGGCGTTTGCGGCGGAGAAAATCGCGCCGCACGCGCTGCGCTGGGACGAGGAAAAGCATTTCCCCGTCGAGGTCATGCGCGAGGCGGCAACGCTCGGCATGGGCGGCATCTACATTCGCGACGATGTCGGGGGATCCGCGATGACGCGGTTCGATGCGGCGCTGATCTTCGAGGCGCTGGCGACGGGCTGCCCGACCACGTCCGCCTTTATCTCCATCCACAACATGGCGTCCTGGATGATCGATGCCTATGGCAGCGACACCCAGCGCCATCAATGGCTGCCGAAGCTCTGCACCATGGAGCTGATCGCGAGCTACTGCCTGACTGAGCCGGGCGCCGGCTCCGACGCGGCAGCTCTGCGCACCCGCGCCGTGCGCGACGGCGCTCATTACGTCCTCAACGGCCAGAAGCAGTTCATTTCCGGCGCCGGCGGTACCGACCTCTTGGTCGCGATGGTGCGCACCGGCGGCGACGGTCCCGGTGGCATCTCGACGCTCGTGATCGACGGCAAGACGCCGGGCGTCTCCTTCGGCGCCAATGAGCGCAAGATGGGCTGGAATGCGCAGCCGACCCGTGCGGTGATGTTCGAGAACGCCCGCGTGCCCGTCGCCAACCGGCTGAGCGAGGAGGGCATCGGTTTCAAGATCGCGATGGCCGGCCTCGACGGCGGCCGCCTCAACATCACGGCGTGCTCGCTCGGCGGTGCCCAGACCGCGCTCGACAAGGCGCGCGCCTACATGAAGGAGCGCAAGGCGTTCGGAAAGCGCCTCGACGAATTCCAGGCGCTGCAATTCCGCCTAGCCGACATGGCAATCGAGCTCGAGGCCGCGCGTACCTTCCTGTGGCGCGCCGCCGCGGCGCTCGACCGCAAGGACCCCGATGCCACCATGCTGTGCGCGATGGCAAAGCGCTTCGGCACCGACGTCGGCTTCGAGGTCGCCAACCACGCGCTGCAGCTTCACGGCGGCTATGGTTACCTCAGCGAGTACGGCATCGAGAAGATCGTGCGCGATCTTCGCGTGCACCAGATTCTCGAAGGCACCAACGAAATCATGCGGCTGATCGTGGCGCGCAAGCTGATCGAGGGCGCGCGATGAGCGAAGCGGAGGAGGGCGATCTCGTCGCCCGCGTCGAGGGTGCGGCCGGCATCATCAGGCTGAACCGTCCGAAGGCCATCAATGCCGTGACGCTGGAGATGTTTCGCGACGTCGACAAGGCGCTCGACCGTTTCGAGGCCGATCCTGCCGTTGCCGTGATCGTGCTGGAAGGTGCCGGCGAGCGCGGCCTCTGCGCGGGCGGCGACATCCGCACGCTCTGGGAAAGCTCGAAGGTCAACGGCGACCTCGGCAAGATCCTGTGGCGCGAGGAGTACATCCTCAACGCCCGCATCAAGAAGTTTCCGAAGCCGTATGTCGCCTTCATGGACGGCATCGTGATGGGCGGCGGCGTCGGCCTGTCGGCCCATGCCAGCCATCGCGTCGTCACGGATCGCACCAAGCTGGCGATGCCCGAAGTTGGCCTCGGCTTCTTCCCCGATGTCGGCGGCACCTATCTCTTGTCGCGTTCGCCGGGCGAGGTCGGCACCTATTTCGGACTGACCGGCCAGACCATGAACGGGCCGGACGCGATCCATGCGAAGTTCGCCGATTGGGTCGTGCCGGCTTCGAGATTGCCGGAGCTGCGCGAGGCGCTGACGAAAGTCCGCTCCGGTGCGACCGCAGCGGACGTCAGCAAGCTCATCGACGGCTTTGCGACCGGCGAGAGCACGGGGCCGGTGGCCGCAAAGGAGCCTGTTATCGATGCCTTGTTCGGCTTCGACCGCATGGAGGACATCTTTGCGGCGCTGAAGCGCGATGGCTCCGACTTTGCGCTGGCCACGCTGAAGACGCTGAGCGAGAAATCGCCGCGCGGCATGGTGGTGACGCTGAAGCTGTTGCGGCTCGCGCGCGCTTCATCGAGCCTGGAGGAGTGTCTGGTGCGCGAATACCGCGCTGCCCTGGAAGTCTTCCGCAGCGATGATTTTCGCGAGGGCGTGCGTGCGGCGGTGATCGACAAGGATCGCAATCCGACGTGGTCGCCGCGAGCAATCGAGGATGTGACGCCGCAGATGCTGGCGCCGTATCTTGCCGAGATCGGCGCGGATGAGCTGAAGTTTACCTAACAACGCGACAGCGGAGGAAACGACAATGGCCACGATCGCATTCATTGGTCTGGGCAACATGGGCGGCCCGATGGCGGCTAACCTCGTGAAGGCCGGCCACAAGGTGGTGGCGTTCGATCTCGTCGAGGCCTCGCGTGCGCAAGCCAAGGCCGACGGCGCGGGCATCGCCGACAGCGCGCCCGCCGCGGTGAAGGGCGCCGATGTGGTCGTCACCATGCTCCCCGCCGGCAAGCACGTGCTCGGCGTCTGGAACGAGGTCGTGCCCGCCATGGCCAAGGGCGCGCTGATCATCGACAGCTCCACCATCGATGTCGAGAGCGCGAGGGCCGCGCATGCGTTGGCTGCCAAGAGCGGCGTGCTGTCGGTCGATGCGCCGGTCTCCGGCGGCACCGGCGGCGCCAAGGGCGCGACGCTCACCTTCATGTGCGGAGGCGAGGACAAGGCATTCGCCGCGGCCAAGCCGGTGCTGGAAAACATGGGCAAGAAGATCGTGCATTGCGGCGGGGCCGGTGCAGGGCAGGCGGCCAAAATCTGCAACAACATGATCCTCGGCATTTCCATGATCGCGGTCAGCGAGGCCTTTGCGTTGGCTGAGAAGCTCGGGCTCTCGCATCAGGCGCTGTTCGACGTCGCATCGACTTCCTCAGGCCAGTGCTGGTCGCTGACGACCTATTGCCCGGTGCCCGGCCCGGTGCCGACCTCGCCCGCGAACAACGACTACAAGCCGGGCTTTGCCTCGGCGCTGATGGTGAAGGATCTGACGCTGGCGCAGGACGCCGCCAAGGCCGCGGGTGCCGCGACGCCGCTCGGCAAGCACGCGCAGGAGATCTATCAGTCTTTCGACGCAGCCGGCCAGGGTGGGGTGGATTTTTCCGGAATTATCAAGCACGTTCGCAGCCTCGCTGGAAAATAGCGAAGCTTCGTAGCCCGGATGGAGCGAAGCGAAATCCGGGACAATTCCCTCGACTGGCGCGACCGGCCCCGGATTGCGCTTCGCTCCATCCGGGCTACGCTCGAACGCTCATTCGACGGGCCCGGATCATGACGACATTTTTGGACGCACGCGCGTTTCTGCTGGACCACCGCACGGATTACGAGGCCGCGGTCAAAGGTTTCCGCTGGCCGGATCCGGTTCCCTTCAACTGGGCGCTCGACTGGTTCGACGCCGAGCTGGCGGCGAATGCGGAGAGCAGGGACCGCCCCGCGCTCTGGATCGTCGATGCCGCGCAGGACAAGCAGACCAAGCTGTCGTTCGCGGCGCTTTCCAAGCGCTCGAACCAGGTCGCGAAATTCCTTCGTGCGCAGGGCCTGAAACGTGGCGATCATCTTCTGTTGCTGCTCGGCAATGTGGTTCCGCTGTGGGAGACGATGCTGGCGGCGATGAAGCTCGGCGTCGTCGTAATTCCCGCAACGACGCTGCTCACCGCGGACGAGCTGCGCGATCGTCTCGATCGCGGCAAGGCGAGGGCCGTGGTGGCCGCCGAGGATCAGGTTGCGAAATTCGCAGGCCTTGGCGCGGAGAACATCGTTCGCATCATGGTCGGCGGCGCCTCCGACGGATGGCTCGCTTACGACGAAGCCGCGAAGGCCTCCGAAAGTTTTGCGGCGGACGGCCCGACCAACGCCGACGACCCGATGCTGCTCTATTTCACCTCGGGCACGACGGCAAAACCAAAGCTCGTCCGGCACAGCCAGCGCAGCTATCCCGTCGGGCATCTGTCGACCATGTACTGGATCGGGCTGAAGCCCGGTGACGTCCATCTTAACATTTCCTCGCCCGGCTGGGCCAAGCATGCCTGGAGCTGCTTCTTTGCGCCGTGGAACGCGGGCGCCACCGTGTTCGTGGTCAACCAGCCGCGCTTCGACGCGAAAGCCCTGCTCGCCACCATCGGCCGCTGCGGCGTCACCACGCTATGCGCGCCGCCGACGGTGTGGCGCTTGTTCATCCAGGAGAACCTTGCCTCGTTCAAGGTCGCGCTTCGCGAGGTCTGCGGCGCCGGCGAGCCGCTTAACCCGGAAGTGATCGACCAGGTGCGGGCGGCCTGGGGTCTCACCATCCGCGACGGATATGGCCAGACCGAAACCACTGCGCTGGCCGGCAACTCGCCGGGGCAAAAGATCAAGGTCGGCTCGATGGGCCGGCCGCTGCCGGGTTATCGCGTGCAGATCAGCGATGCCGACGGCCAGCCTGCCAGAGAAGGCGAGGTCACGCTGGTGCTCGGCGCTGACCGTCCCGCCGGCCTGATGCAGGGTTACCAGGGTGCCGATGGCCAACTGTCCGGCGCCGAGGGTGAGCTCTACCGCAGCGGCGACGTCGTGTTCGAGGACGACGAGGGCTATCTCACCTTCGTCGGCCGTTCCGACGACGTCTTTAAATCGTCGGACTATCGCATCAGCCCGTTCGAGCTCGAGAGCGTGCTGCTGGAGCACGAGCTCGTTGCGGAAGCCGCTGTCGTGCCGAGCCCGGATCCGATCCGCCTTGCCGTCCCCAAGGCGTTCGTGCTGCTGACCTCCGGCGCAGACCGAACGCCGGAGACGGCGCTCTCGATCTTCCGGCATCTGCACACGCGGCTTGCCCCGTTCAAACGCATTCGCCGCCTCGAAATCGTCACCGAGCTGCCAAAGACGATCTCTGGCAAAATCCGCCGCGTGCAGCTACGACGGCTCGAACGCGACGACGATCGCGAGGATCCCCTGCGTGGCCGGGAATTCCGCGAGGAGGATTTTCCGGAGTTGTCGAAAACACGGAGTGAGAGCTAAGTGAACCAAATCTGGAAGTCGCCGCCGATCACGCTCGAGGCCTATCAGGCCCTGGTCGGCAAGGAGATCGGCGTGTCGTCGTGGCATCTGATCGACCAGCCCCGCATCGACACCTATGCCGACGTGACCGAGGATCACCAGTTCATCCACGTCGATCCCGAGCGCGCCAAGAAGGAAACGGCGTTTGGCACCACCATCGCGCACGGCTTCCTGACGATGTCGATGTTGTCGGTAATGTCCTATGAAGTGATGCCGGCGATTGCGGGCACCACGATGGGTGTCAATTACGGTTTCGACAAGCTGCGCTTCATCTCGCCGGTGCGCTCGGGCAAGCGTATCCGCGGACGCTTCGTGCTGGCGGAAGCCAAGCTGCGCAAGCCGAACGAGCTGCAGTCCCGCACCAATGTCACGGTCGAGATCGAAGGCGAAGACAAGCCGGCGCTGGTCGCGGACTGGCTGGGGTTGATCTATTTCGCGTAGGGCGGCACGGGCTTGACCCGGCCACCTATCGCTGCTCAAAAGCTGACCCGAAGCGCGGTGTAACCCTCTCCCCCTGTGGGAGAGGGTGGCTTCGCGGAGCGAAGCCGGGTGAGGGGTATCTCTCCGCGGACTCGCCTGTAGCGACAACCCCTCATCCGGCGCCGTAGCCGACGCTACGCGTCGGCGTCCATTTTAGGTACGGCGGCCGCTTGCCGCCTATGCCACCTTCTCCCACAAGGGGAGAAGGAAGAAGAAGCAGGAACTGCATCATGGCAATCAGGTTCGACGGACGCGTCGCCATCGTCACCGGCGCGGGCAATGGTCTCGGCAAGGCGCATGCGCTTGGGCTGGCCAGCCGCGGCGCCAAGGTCGTGGTCAACGATTTCGGCGGCGCGCGCGATGGCACTGGCGGCTCGCTGTCACCGGCGGAGGCCGTGGTCGAGGAGATCCGCAAGGCCGGCGGCACCGCGATGGCCGACGGCGCCGACGTCTCGAATTTCGAGCAGGTCACCGCCATGGTCGAGCGCGCCACCAAGGAATGGGGCAGCGTCGACCTCTTGTGCGCCAATGCCGGCATCTTGCGCGACAAGTCGTTCGGCAAGATGGATGCGGCCGATTTCCAGAAAGTGCTGGACGTGCATCTCGTCGGCACCTTCTATTGCTGCAAGGCGGCCTGGGCCGGCATGCGCGACCGCAGCTACGGCCGCATCGTGCTGACGACCTCGTCCTCCGGACTCTACGGCAATTTCGGCCAGGCCAATTACGGCGCGGCGAAATCCGGCATGGTCGGCCTGATGAACGTGCTCGCCGAGGAAGGCCGCAAGAACGACATCCGCGTCAACATCATCTCGCCGACGGCGGCGACCCGCATGACCGAAGAGCTGCTGCCGCCGCAGGCGCTGCAGCTGATGAAGCCGAACGCGATCACGCCGGCGGTCGAGTATATGCTCAGCGAGGACGCGCCGACCCGCACCATCATGGGCGCTGGCGCCGGCTCGTTCGCCGTGATCAAGATCATGGAGAGCGAAGGCATCAACCTGCCGGAATCCGATTGGACCCCGGACGCGGTCGCCGCGCATTTCGGTGAGATCAGCGACATGTCGAAGGCCAAGGCGCTCACGGGCGCATTCGAGCAGACGCAGAAATATGTGGCGCAGGCCGCGGCACGGGCGGGGATCAAGCTCTGAGTTGTCCTTCCGGGTTCGCGCCAAGTGGCGCGCCCCAGAATGACGAGCTAGGCGCGAGAATCTGCCTTAAACTCCAGCCATGACCTCAACCGACTCCCGCATCGCAATCATCGGCGCCGGCCCTGCCGGCTTGATGGCGGCGGAAGTGCTGGCGCAGGGCGGCGCCCGCGTCACCGTGTACGACGCGATGCCGTCGGCGGGCCGGAAATTCCTGATGGCGGGCCGGGGCGGGCTCAATCTCACCCACAGCGAGCCACTGCCGCAGTTCATGGCGCGCTATCGCGAGGCAGCGCCGAAGCTGCAAGCCGCGATCGAGGCATTTTCGCCCGAGGCGTTGCGGGCGTGGAGCGAAGCCTTGGGCGAGCCGACCTTTGTCGGCACCAGCGGCCGGGTGTTTCCAAAAGCGTTCAAGGCCTCCCCCCTGTTGCGCGCCTGGCTGCGGAGACTTGCAGCGAGCGGCGTATCGTTTGCGTTCCGTCATCGCTGGACGGGCTGGGACGGCGAGGGGCGTCTGGTGTTTCGAGCGCCGGATGGCGAGGCGGCTGTCGTTGCCAACGCCACGGTCCTCGCGCTCGGCGGCGCGAGCTGGCCGCGGCTCGGCTCAGATGGCGGCTGGGTCGAGTTCCTCGGTGCCAAGGGCGTCGCCATCTCAAAGCTGCGGCCCGCCAATTCCGGCTTCACGGTGGCCTGGTCAGATGTGTTCCGCGATCGTTTCGAGGGACAGCCGCTCAAGGGCGTGGCGTTGACAGTCGGTGCGCATACGGTGCGCGGAGAAGCCACGATCACGCGCAGCGGTATCGAGGGCGGCGCCATCTATGCGCTGTCGGCGGAGCTGCGCGAGGCGGTGCTTGGGCTGGGGCAGGCAACGCTGATGATCGCGTTGCGGCCCGACCTCGACACGGCTGCGCTGACGACGCGACTCTCAGGCGTGCGCGGCAAGCAATCGCTGGCGAACTTTTTGCGCAAGGCGGCGCAAGTGCCGCCTGTCGGCATCGGCCTGATGCAGGAGGCCGCCATCGCCTCCGGCCGGCCGCTGGCCGCGTTCTCGCCGGCCGAGCTCGCAAAGCTGATCAACGCCATTCCAGTTCAGCTCACCGGCGTCGCCCCGATCGAGCGCGCGATCTCGACCGCGGGCGGGATCACGTTCGAAGAGCTCGACGATCACTTCATGCTGCGCAAGCTGCCAGGCGTGTTCACCGCCGGCGAGATGCTGGACTGGGAGGCGCCAACCGGCGGCTATCTGCTGCAGGCCTCGTTTGCGACCGGGGCCGCGGCGGGCAGGGGTGTATTGGGTTGGCTCAGCCAATTATCGCCGTGACCTTCCCGGTTATGACGTGCCGGTTCGGGTGATGAGGCTGGTGAGGAGTGCCAGCACGCCGAAGCTTGCCGCCACCGCGCAGACCATCGTCCAGCCGCCGTAGCTCCAGCCCAGCGATGCCGCCGCCCCGCCGACACCACCGCCAATAAAAAACAGCGCGACGAACAGGCCGTTCATGCGGCCGCGGGCTTCCGGACGCAAAAGGTTGATGGCGCGGCGGCCCAGCGTCTGGTCTGTGGTGATGCCGACGTCGAGCAGGATGGTGCCGAGGCTCAGCACGAGCAGGCCGGCGATGCGGGATTCCAGCATGCCCGCCCATGCGCAAAGTGCGAGCGAGCCGATGATGAGCAAATGTGCCGCGAAGAACATCGGACGTGCCCGGCCCTTGTCGCCCCATCGGCCGGCCATCGGTGTCGCCGCGGCGCCCGCGACGCCGATCAGCGCGAACGCCGCAATTCCCCGGGCGTCGAGGTTGAACGGTGCCTCCGGCAGCCGCAGCGCGACCGCCGACCAGAAGGCCGTGAAGGAGGCCATGACGAGGGAGGCCGTCCAGGCGCGTACGCGCAGCACGGGCTCTTCGCGCAGCAGCCGTGGAAAGGAAAGGAGCAATTCGGCGTAGCTCGCGCGTGCCGAGGGTTGAAGAGTGGGAAGGTAACGGGCGAGCGCGCCGGCAAGCAGCGCCATCAGAGCGGCCGAGACGACGTAATAAGCCCGCCAGCTCCAGAGATCAGCGATCAGGCTCGCCGCAGGCCGTGACAACAGAATACCGATCATCAATCCGCCCATGACCTCGCCGATGGCCCCGCCACGACGATCCGGCGCCACCATGGATGCGACCAACGGAACCATCATCTGGATTGCAGCGCAGGAGGCGCCGAGGATGAAAGTCGCGAGCAGTAGAAGTATCGGCGTTGGCGCGAACGCCGTCGCAAGCGCTGCAAGGATGGCGCAGCCCAGCGTCCGCAGGATGACAAGCCGGTTCTCGACAAGATCGACCAGTGGCACGAGCAGCAGCAGGCCGAGGGCATAGCCGAACAGGGTCAGCGTGCCGATCAGGCCAGCCTGCCAGGCGGGCATGAACAAAGACTGGCCGATCAGGCCGAGCAGGATCTGCGGTGCGAACAGATTGGTGACGACGACACCGGCGGTGATCGCGCCGAGCCAGATCAGGGGCCGCTCGGCAAGCTGGTTTCGAGACTCAGGCGTTGTCGTTTCGGAAGCGGTCATGGGCCCTCGCAGTCGTGGTGCGGAGACCCTTTAAGCGGCACTATCAATATGCTACAATTCAAATAAGTCTATAAAGATTATGCGAGTTTCTTATGAACACCCATGACCTCGTGGCCTTCGTCGCCGTGGTCGAGACCGGATCGATCGTCGCGGCTTCGGCGCGTCTCAATCTCACGCAGCCCGGTGTGACCCGACGTATCCAGAATCTCGAGGAGATGCTGGGGGCGCAGCTTTTGGACCGGCTCTCGAAGCCTCTGAAGCCAACGGCGGCGGGCCATGAGGCCTATGAGCAGGGCCGGCGCCTGCTCAGGATGCTGGACGATCTCAAGTCGGGTGTGGCTAACGACGGCATCGTGCGCGGCGAGTTCAGGCTCGGTCTGACGCCGTTTCTTTCAGAGGCTGGGCTGACCGGACCGCTCGATGCGGTGCGCGCCGAATTTCCGGGGCTGGCCGTGCGGGTGGTCTCCGGTTGGTCGCCGAACCAGCTCGAGCGTGTTTGCCGCAACGAGCTGGACGTGGCCGCGATTTGTCTGCCTGACGGCGCAGTGCCGCCTGCCGATCTTGTCGCCGACGATCTCGGCGCGCAGCCCGTCGTCTTCGTCGTCGCGCGCGACATGAAGATCCCGCGCACTGTCGACCTTGAACGGCTGTCGCAGCTATCGTGGGTAATCAATCCGGACGGTTGCGGATTTCGCGACACGCTGAAGCGAAAGTTCGATGCCGAGCATCTGCCGTTCAGTATCGCCGTCGAGGCGCTGGACAGTGAGCTCCGGCTGTCGCTGGTGTCGCGCGGTCTCGGCGTCGGGCTGGTCACCCCGATTGCGCTGAAGCACAGCGCGTTTCGCGAGAAGCTCAAGCCTATTGCCGCGCGCGACTTCAAGCCTGCCGTGCGCGCATGGGTGGTACATCGTGCCCCAGCCGGTCGGCTGGAGCGGCCGATCAGACTCTTCCGTGATGGTCTGGTCCGGGAACTCCGGGCGCTGATTGAGGGCTAGCTACCGCAGCTTGCCGCGTGCTGCGACCGGCAGCGTGCCGATGATCTCATCGCCGCGCACCATCACCACCTCGTCCATCATGTTGACGACGACGCAGACGTGGTTCGGCACGATGCGGACGACGTCGCCGACGTTCGGGCGCGTGTTGCTGCGGGAGAGGTCGAGGAAGCCGTGCTCCTCGGCGAATTTTGCGATCTTGGCTTCGGGGTGCTCCAGGATCAGGCCGTGGCCGTCGAGGCCGCCGGTGTCCGTCGTCAGCGTCTTCGAGCCGGCATCGAGGATGCCGCGCTCGGGCGCGGCGCGGCTCACCACCGTCGAGTAGATGTGCAGCGCGCAGTCGTCCCACGTGGCAGAGCCGGCCGCGACCTGCATGCGGTCGTTGTAGATGTAGGTGCCGAAGCGATGCTCGGTGCCGCCCTTGAGCTTGCCGATGTTGACGAGGTTCGGCGTGCCTCCGGTCGAGACGATCTTCGCGTCCAGCCCGTGCGCGCGCACGCCGGCCAGCGCCTCGTCGTAGAATTTCTGCGCGTCGGCCCAGCCGGTCTCGGTCGGATAGAGCATGAAGCCCGCGAACTCGAGACCCTTCGATCCCGCGATCTCGCGCGCCAGCGCAATCGCCTCCGCTGGCGTCTCGACGCCCGCGCGCTTGCGACCGGTATCGCACTCGACCACGACAGAGAGCGGGCGGCCCGACGCCGCGGCGGCCTTGGGCAGGCCGGCGACGACGGTCGAATTGTCGGCGGCGACCGTCATGTTGGTCTTGGCGTTCAGCGCGCCGAGACGCGCCATCTTTTCCTCGCCGAGAAGATTGTAGCTGATCAGGATATCGTCGATGCCGGCATTGGCCATGATCTCGGCCTCGCCGATCTTCTGGCAGGTGATGCCCTTGGCGCCGGCCGCGACCTGCATCTTCGCAATGGTCGGGTTCTTGTGCGTCTTGATGTGCGGCCGGTTGGCGATTCCGGCCTCGTCGCAGGCCTTTTGAATGCGCGCGATGTTGCGCTCGACCCTGTCCATGTCGATGACGGCACAGGGCGTGCCGTATTCGCGGGCGATCTTGGCGGCGAGGGGAGTTGTCATGGGAGTCTCTTGGTTGGCGTGCATTCTGATCGCAAAACCGGTGCCCGCTTTTGCGGAATGCGCGCTATGCCTGTTCGATCTCTTCGCGGAGCATTTCAAGTTCGAGCCAGCGCTCCTCGGCGGCGGATAATTCTTCATGTGCCTTGGCGATCGCAGCTGATGTGTCGTCGAATTTCTTGCGATCCTTGGCGTAGAGGTTGGGATCGTCAAGCACGCGCTGCAGTTTTGCAATATCGGCTTGCAGCGCCTCCATCTTCTTCGGCAGCGTCTCCAGCGCATGCTTGTCGTTGAAGCTCAGCTTGCGCTTCGGCGCGGAGGCGGGGGCAGCAGAGCGCCCCTCTTTCTTCTCGGCAGCCGGAGTTGCTTTGGCCGTCTCGCGCTTCAGATCCGCGCCGCGCTGGGTCAGCATGTCGCTGTAGCCGCCGGCATATTCGGTCCACTTGCCGTTACCCTCCGGCGCGATCACGGAGGTGACGACGCGGTCGAGGAAGTCGCGGTCGTGGCTGATCAGGATGACCGTGCCGTCGTAGTCGCCGAGCATCTCCTCGAGCACGTCGAGCGTTTCGAGATCGAGATCGTTGGTCGGCTCGTCCAGCACCAGGAGGTTCGAGGGTTTTGCGAGGGCGCGCGCCAGCATCAGCCGGCCGCGCTCACCACCGGAGAGCACCTCCACCGGCGTGCCACGCTGCTCCTGCGCAAACAGGAAGTCCTTCATGTAGCCGACGACGTGCTTCGGCTTGCCGCCGACCATGATCTGGTCACCGCGGCCGCCGGTCAGGGCCTCCGCGAGCGTCGACTTGGGATCGAGGCTTTCGCGGTGCTGGTCGAGCGTGGCCGTCTCCAGATTGGCGCCAAGCCGCACGGTGCCGGAATCAGGCTCCATGCCGCCGGTCAGAAGGTTGACCAGGGTGGTCTTGCCGGCGCCGTTCGGGCCGATGATGCCGAGGCGGTCGCCGCGCTGGATGCGGATCGAAAAATTATCGACGATCTTGCGCTCGCCGTAGGCCTTGGTGACGCCCTTGGCCTCGATCACCAGCTTGCCCGACTGCTCGGCTTCGGAAGCCGCGAGGCTGGCGGTGCCGGCCGTGCCGCGATAGTTGCGGCGCTGGTCGCGCAACGTGTGCAGATTGGCGAGGCGCTTGACGTTGCGCTTGCGCCGGCCGGAGACACCGTGGCGCAGCCAGTGCTCTTCGTCGACGATCTTGCGGTCGAGCTTGTGCTGGTCGCGCTCTTCTTCCGCGAGCACCTCGTCGCGCCAGGCCTCGAAGGAGGCAAAGCCGCGGTCGATCTGCTTGATCCTGCCGCGATCGAGCCAGGCGGTCGAGCGCGACAGATTGGTGAGGAAGCGGCGGTCGTGGCTGATGATGACGAGCGCGCTGCGCCTGGAGTCGAGCTCCTGTTCCAGCCATTCGATGGTGGCGAGATCGAGATGGTTGGTCGGCTCGTCCAGCAGCAAAATGTCGGGCGAGGGCGCCAGCACATAGGCCAGCGCCGCGCGGCGCGCCTCGCCGCCGGAGAGATTGTGCGGATTCTCACCGCCGGTGAGCCCGAGCTGCTCGAGGAGATAGCGCGCCTGATGCTGGTCGTCACCGGGCGCGAGGCCGGACTCGACATAGGCGAGCGTGGTCTTGTGCTCACCGAAATCGGGCTCCTGCGGCAGATAGCGCACGGTGGCGCCGGGCTGCACGAAGCGCGTGCCGCCGTCGGGCTCGACGATGCCGGCCGCGATCTTCAGCAGCGTGGACTTGCCGGAGCCGTTGCGGCCGATCAGGCAGACGCGTTCGGATGGTGCGACATTGAGCTCGACGCCCGACAGCAGCGGCGTGCCGCCAAAGGTCAGCTTGATGTCTTTGAGTTGGATCAGGGGGGGCGCCATGGTCAGCTCTGGCTGGTTGCGGCTGTATCCGCGCGGCGGCGCTGAATGCGGCGCAGCGTCTGGTCGAGCGCCGAGAGGAAGGTGGAGCGGTCGCGCGGGGAGAACGATCGCGGGCCGCCGGTGACTTCGCCGGCCGAGCGCAGATCCGTCATCAGATTGCGCACCGCCAGCGTCATGCCGATCGATTCCTCGGTGAACGGTTTTCCGTTCGGCGCGATCACATCGGCGCCCGCCTTCACGCAGCGGCTGGCCAGTGGGATGTCGGAGGTCACGACGACATCGCCGGGCCGGGCGCGCTCTGCGATCCAGTCGTCGGCCGCGTCCATGCCGCTGCCCGCGGCGATGCGCTCGATCAACGGGTCCTGCGGCACGCGGATGAAATTGCCGGCGACGACGCTGACGGGCACGCCGTGCCGGAGCGCCACGCGGTAGATCTCGTCCTTCACCGGACAGGCGTCGGCGTCGACATAGATGCGGGTGGGGATGTCGGTCATTCGCCGCGTGGTACCGCATTCAGGGCCCAAAGGCGAGGGGATTGACCGCTGTTCCCGGGGGCCTACGATCGGCCCGAAACAACAAGAATATCGGGAACGCCAGCCATGCCGAACCGGCTCGAAACCTACCGCGTCGAGGCCTACAACACCGCCAAACAATCCGAAAACAAGATGCACGATGACAATGTGGCGCGCCGCTTCGGCTTTGAAGGCGGGCTGGTCCCTGGCGTCGACGTCTTCGCCTACATGATGCACGTGCCGATCGCGCGCTGGGGGCGCGACTTCCTGAGCCGTGGCCTGGTCGAGGCCCGCTTCATCAAGCCGGTCTATGACGGTGAGACCGCCGATGTCGATGCGACCGAGCACAACGGCCTCTTGACCATCGAGGTGTTCAGCCGCACCACACTGTGCGCCACGGGCACGGCCTCGTTGCCGGCGGCCGCGCCGGCGGTGTCGCTCAGCGACTATCTCGCGGTGCCCGTGGTGGACGAGCGCAAGCCGGTCAGTCCCGCGACGTTCGAGGCGGGCAAATGGCTGGGCACGGCGCCGCGCCGCTGGGCCGGGCAGGATGCGGCGGACTATCTCACTGATGTCAGGGAGAAGGACCCGATCTTCGCGCGCGAGGGGCTCGGCCATCCCGGCCTGATCCAGCGCGTCATGAACCGCGTGCTGGTGGACAACACGATCCTGGGTCCGTGGATCCATGTCGGCAGCCGCATGCAATTGCTGTCCGCCGCGCGCGCCGGCGACGAGATCACCGCGCGGGCAAAGGTTACCGCGAATTACGAGAAGAAAGGCCACCGCTTCGTCGAGCTCGACGCGCTGGTCGTCGGCAACGGCACGACGCCATTGGCGCATTGCCAGCACACCGCGATCTACCAGCCGCGGGAGCAGGCGGCGGCGTAATATTCTAGACCGTCATTCCGGGGCGGTCGCAGGACCGACCCCGGAATCTCGAGGTTCTGGGTTCGATGCTTCGCATCGCCCCGGAAATGACAAACAGCCCTACGCCGCCTTGCTCTTCGCGTCCTGGATCGCGCGCCAGACACGCTCCGGCGTCAGCGGCATGTCGATGTGCTTGACGCCGTAATCCGAGAGCGCATCGAGCACGGCGTTGACCACCGTCGACAGGCTGCCCGCGCAGCCGGCCTCGCCGCAGCCCTTGCTGCCGAGCGGATTGGTGGTGGCGGGCACCGGGTGATCGCCGACCGTCATGTTGGGGACGTCCTCGGCGCGCGGCAAAGCGTAGTCCATCAGCGAGCCCGTGATCGGCTGACCGCTCTCGTCATAGCGGATGTGCTCCATCAGCGCCTGGCCGATGCCCTGGACCACGCCGCCATGGAGCTGGCCTGCGACCAGCAGCGGGTTGATCACGGTGCCGAAATCGTTGACCGCGCTGTAGCGCACGATCTGCACCACGCCCGTTTCCGGATCGATCTCGACCTCGGCGACGTGACAGCCGTTGGGGAAGGCCGAGGCGATCGGTTCACTGGTGTGATCGACGTCGAGTGAATCAGGCACGCCCTCCGGCATCTTGCCGTCATGCAGGCGCTTGGCGAGCTCCATGATGTCGATGCTGCGATCGGTGCCGGCGATCGTGAAGTTGCCGCCTTCGAATTCGATGTCGGCTTCGGATGCTTCGAGCATGTGTGCGGCTGCGCGCTTGCCTTTCTCGATGACGAGCTTGGCTGCCCCCACGATGGCCTGGCCGCTCGCCGTGATCGAGCGAGAGCCGCCGGTGCCGTTGCCGGTGTGGACGATGTCGCTGTCGCCCTGCACCAGCTTGATGCTCTCGAAGGGCACCCCGAGCTGCGCGCTCAGCACCTGCGCGAACGGCGTGGCATGGCCCTGGCCGTAGTCGAGCGTGCCGGTGATCAGCTGCACGCTGCCGTCAGGCTCGAACACGATCTTGCCGAGCTCGGGGCTCGGCGGCGCGGTGACCTCGAGATAGGAGCCGACGGCGATGCCGCGCAGCTTGCCGGCTTTCTTGCTCTCCTTCTTGCGCTTGGCGAAATTCTCGTGGTCGGAGATTTCCAGCGCCTTGTTGAAGACGGCCTGGAAGTCGCCGCTGTCATAGGTGACGCCGGACGAGGCCGCGAACGGGATCTGGTTCGGCTTGATGAAGTTGCGCTTGCGCAGCGTCAGCCGATTGATGCCCATCTCGTCGGCGGCGCGGTCGATCAGCCGCTCCATGTAATAGTTCGCCTCCGGCCGACCGGCGCCGCGATAGGCGCCCATCAGCGTGGTGTTGGTCAGCACCACCTTGATGTCGACGGCCATCAGCGGCGTGCGGTAGACGCTGGAAAAATTCTTGCCGGTGTTGAGCGAGAGCGGTCCGGGCGCGACACCGGTGATATAGGCGCCGAGATTGCCGTAACCGGACAGCCTGGCTGCGAGGAAATGCCCTTCGGCGTCGAGCGCGAGCTCGGCATGGATCTTTTGCGCGCGGCCGTGGCTGTCCGAGAGGAAGGCGGTCGAGCGTTCGTCGAGCCATTTCACCGGGCGGCCCAGTGCCTTCGCCGCATACAGGATGCACATGTATTCGGGGTAGTTGATGTTCTTCATGCCGAAGGAGCCGCCGACATTGGCGGTGAGGATGCGCACCTTCTCGTTCGGCACTTTCAGGTTCTTGGCGAGATTGGCCCGGTTGCCCGCGACGCCCTGCGTCGGCACCTGCAGCGTGTAGCGCTCGGTCTTCTTGTCGTAGGAGGCTAGTCCAACGCGCGGCTCCATCGAGACCACGGCGACACGGGTGTTCTCGATGTCGATCCTGGTGACATGGGCCGCGCTGGCGAAGGCCGCGTTGACCTTGTCCACGTCGCCATAGTGGTAGTCGAGCGCGACATTGTTCGGGATGTGCTCATAGAGCTGCGGCGCGCCGGGCTTGGCAGCTTCCTCGGGGTCCGTCACGGCCGGGAGCGGCGCGACGTCGAGCTCGACGGCCTCGGCGGCATCGCGGGCCTGCGCCAGCGTCTCCGCCACCACGAAGGCGACGGGATCGCCGACGAAGCGGACCTTTTCGGTCGCCAGCGGCTGGCGGTTGGTCTGGAGCAAGGGCGAGCCGTCGCGGCTCTTCAGCGGCAGGCCGCAGGTGAACGGGCCGTAACCGGCGGCATCGAGGTCCTTGCCGGTCCACACGCCGAGCACGCCCGGCATCGCCTTGGCGGCATCAATGCCGATGCCACGAATGGTGCCATGGGCATGGGTGGAACGGACGACCACGGCATGGGCCTGGCCGGGCAGGTTGAAATCGTCGGTGTAGCGGCCCTTGCCGCGCACCAGCGTGTCGTCCTCCTTGCGGCGGACGGGCTGCCCGACGCCATATTTTTGCAGTGCAATAGCGTTTTCGAGCGTGGACGATTTGGTGTGTTCTTGCATGGAATTGACCTGAAAAGCCGGCAATTGCGCGTTTGGGAGGGCGCCTGGGGGACCGGACCCTTCGAAAATAGCCCACGGCTCAGTTCACGACAACGCACGAATGGGCATGGTCCCATGTGATGCGATGTTGCGCAGGCCTGCCGCGCTGCTAATGTTTCAGGCGAAAAAGCAATTCCTGACCGGCCCGACCGGCCTCGGAAAGACAGTTTGTATGAATGACCACACGCGGCTCCGCGACGGCCATGTCAGCCAACATGGGCCGCACGGTGAGCTGGAGGGGTCGATGGCGGCGGTGGCGTTGGCCACCGATCCGGCCGTCGGCGCGCAGGCGCCGGGAACCGGCGTCTATGCGGCGCTGGACCTCGGCACCAACAATTGCAGGCTGCTGATCGCCTGTCCGACCCAGGACGGCTTTCGTGTCGTCGATTCCTTCTCGCGCATCATCCGGCTCGGGGAGGGCGTCTCGGCGACCGGTTGCATCAGCGATGCCGCGATCGAGCGCGCCATCGCCGCGCTTAGCGTCTGCCGCGACAAGATCAATTTGCGGAAGGCGCGCCGGTTGCGGCTGATCGCAACCGAGGCCTGCCGCGCAGCCTCGAACGCGGAGGGGTTCCGCAGCCGGGTCGCGGCCGAGACCGGCATCGAGCTGGAGGTGATCGACCGCGAGACCGAGGCTTCGCTCGCGGTGCTCGGCTGCTCGCCGCTGGTCGACCCGAGGGGGCGGGGCGCAATCCTGTTCGACATCGGCGGCGGCTCGACTGAGCTGGTGCGGATCGAGCGCGACGCGGACAATCCGGAGCCGCGCATCAAGGCCTGGATGTCGATCCCTTATGGCGTCGTCACGCTCGCCGAGCAGTTCGGCGGACGCGACGTGACGCCGGAGATCTACGCCGCGATGGAGCAGGAGGTCGCGAACCACGTCACCCCGTTCGCAGAAGAACATGGCGGCGATCTCGCCGACATGCACCTGCTCGGCACGTCGGGCACCGTGACGACGCTCGCCGGCATCCATCTCAACCTCGCGCGCTACGATCGCCGCCGCATCGACAGCATCTGGATGAACGATTCCGACATCACCGCGACCATCAACAAGCTGCTCGGCATGAGTTACGAGGAGCGCGCGGCCAACAATTGCATCAGCGTCGAGCGCGCCGATCTCGTTCTCGCCGGCTGCGCCATCCTCGATGCGATCCGCCGCGCCTTTCCGCTGCCGCGCCTGCGCGTCGCCGACCGGGGCCTGCGCGAGGGCATGCTGGTCGAGATGATGCGCGAGGACGGCGCGCTCAGGAGCTGGTGAGATGGCCAAGGACACCACCGGCCGCTTGCACGTCCAAGTCAAGACCAAGGTCAAGACCGGCGGCAAGCGCAAATTGTCGTCGAAGCTGTGGCTGGAGCGGCAGCTCAACGACCCCTATGTCGTCAAGGCCAAGGCGGCGGGCTATCGCTCGCGCGCGGCGTTCAAGCTGCTCGAGATCGACGACAAGTTTCGGTTTCTGAAGCCCGGCATGGCCGTGGTCGACCTCGGTGCCGCGCCCGGCGGCTGGAGCCAGATCGCCGCCAAGCGCGTCGGATCGACGGAGGGCAAGGGCAAGGTCGTCGCGATCGATCTCCTGGAGATGCCGGAGATTCCCGGCGTCGACTTCGCGCAGCTGGATTTCATGGACAACGATGCGCCCGAGAAGCTCACCGCGATGCTGGGCGGTGGCGCCGATGTCGTGATGTCCGACATGGCCGCCAACACCACCGGCCACCGCAAGACCGACCAGCTCCGCATCGTCGGCCTGGTCGAGACCGCGGCCGCCTTTGCCTGCGACGTGCTCAAGCCCGGCGGCACCTTCCTGGCCAAGACGTTCCAGAGCGGCGCCGACGCCGACCTGCTCGCCCAGCTCAAGCGCGACTTCGCCGCCGTGCGCCACGTCAAGCCGGCGGCGAGCCGACAGGATTCTTCGGAACGCTACGTGCTGGCGACAGGGTTTCGCGGCGAGGGAACAGCGTAGCCGCAAACTCCGTCATTCCGGTTTCGATGCTTCGCATCGCCCCGAAATGACCGAGGAGGTCGTCACCCCAGCCGCTGATCCCGCACGTCCTGCGTATCCTCGCTCGCCGCCTTGACCGCCGCCTTTTCTATGCCTTTGCCGGCGCCCTTGCGGCTCGCGATCTCAACGGCCTTGCGGCCTGAGATCTCGTGGCCGGCATCAGCCGGCATCTGCCAGAAGAACCAGCTCGACGCCGCCGAGGTCAGCGCGATCACGACGAAGGCCGGCGCGAACACGGTGGCATCGATCTCGCTGACATGGTTGAACCACATGGTGGTCTCGACGCACGCCGCGCCGACGGCGACGCCAGTCGAGACCGCGAGTTGCTGGTTGACGCTGACGAGCGTGGTGGCGCGGCTCATCTGCGCGGTCTCGACGTCGGCATAGGCGACCGTGTTGATCGCGGTGAACTCCAGCGAGCGGAAGAAGCCGCCGACCACCAGGATCACCATGATGATGAGCAGCGGCGTCGTCACCGTGAACAGCGCGCACACCGCGAGGAAGAACGCGCTGACGATCGCGTTCACCGTCATCAAATTGCGGAAGCCGAAGGTGCGGATCAGGCGTGCCGCCAGGGTCTTCATGCCCATGGCCCCGAGCGAGGAGGCGAAGGTGACGAGACCCGAATGGAACGGTGACAGCCCGAAACCGATCTGCATCAGGAGCGGCAGCAGGAATGGCAGCGCGCCGATGCCGAGCCGGAACAGGAAGCCGCCGAGCACGGCCGCGCGCAGGGTCGGCAGCTTCAGCAGCGAGAAATCGAGCACCGGCGAGCCCGTGCGCCGGGCGTGCAGGACATACAGCGTCATCGAGATCGCACCGCCTACGACCAGCGCGGCCACCGTGCTCCATGGCAAGAGGTTCAGTCCGGCAACCGAGAGCCCGAACGCGATGCCGGCAAGCCCGATGCCGGCGAGTACCATGCCGTAGAGATCGAACGGCTCCCGGGTCTCGCTCTTGATGGGATCGATGAAGCGCAGCGCCATGAAGATGCCGAGCAGCCCGATCGGGATGTTGATCAGGAAGATCCAGTGCCAGGACGCATAGGTCGTGATGAAGCCGCCGAGCGGCGGTCCGATCACGGGGCCGATCAGGGCCGGCACCGTCACCCATGCCATGGCGTTGACCAATGCGCTCTTGTCGACCGAGCGCAGCAGCACGAGGCGCCCGACCGGCGTCATCATCGCCCCGCCCATGCCTTGCAGGATGCGGGCGAACACGAAATCGGTGACCGAGGAGGAGAGCGCGCAGCCGACCGAGCCCACCATGAACACGCCGACCGCAATCGCGAACACCATCCGTGCGCCAAACCGGTCGGCGGTCCAGCCGCTCGCGGGGATGAACACCGCGAGCGACAGCAGATAGGAGGTGATCGCGAGCTTCAGCGTCAGCGGGCTGGTACCGATGTCGGCCGCAATCGCCGGCAGCGAGGTGGCGATCACCGTCGAGTCCATGTTTTCCATGAAGAGCGCGGTGGCCACGATCAGCGGAATGATGCGTTGCTTGTCGACCATGACGGATTGGTAAGGGAAATCGGAAGGAAGGTGTGCTTGCGGCTTATCACCGCCGCCGGCCTGCGACCATTGCGGATCGACGCATGGCACCTAAATCCTGCGTGACGACGGGATGACCCTCCGTGTCCGTCATTCCGGGGCGCGCCACTTGGCGCGAGCCCGGAATCCATTGGGCCGCGGGACCTCTGTGGAATGGATGCCCAGGTGCGCAATTGCGCACCATAGTTCGCGACTTTGTCGCGTCCCGGAATGACAGCGGGTAGGCGGGGACATGGGCTATCCCCACCGAATTTGCGTAAAAAGCCTGTGCATGGCTGGTCGGCGGTCCGATTTGCTTTGATTCGTCACGCGGCCGTGCTATCGACCCGCGTCAACCCCACCGATGGGCTCCGATTCTCCCGGCCAACCGCAAGGTACGCCGAGGGCGGCGCTCATCCATTAGCATTTGCGGCACGGCCGCAGGAAGGAGTTGGCAAATGGCCACGGTGCAACTTCAGGGCATCCGCGAAGCCTTTACGTTCGACGACGTGCTGCTGAAGCCGGGCCTGTCGGACGTCATGCCGGGCGAGGTCGACATCCGCTCCCGCGTCACCCGCGCCATTCCGCTCAACATCCCGATCATGGCCTCGGCCATGGACACCGTCACCGAGGCGCGCATGGCGATCGCGATGGCGCAGGCCGGCGGGCTCGGCGTCATTCACCGCAATTTCGATCCCGAGGGGCAGGCCGCGCAGGTGCGGCAGGTCAAGCGCTTCGAGTCGGGCATGGTGGTGAACCCGCTCACCATCAGCCCCGAGGCCTCGCTCGACGACGCGCTCAAGCTGATGAGCGATCACGGCATCTCCGGCATTCCCGTCGTCACCGGCGCGGGCAAGAACACGCCGGGCAAGCTGGTCGGCATCCTCACCAATCGCGACGTCCGCTTTGCCACCGACCGCCGGCAAAAAGTCTCCGAGCTGATGACGCATGAAGGCCTCGTCACGGTGCGCGAGAATGTCAGCCAGGACGAAGCGCGGCGGATGCTGCACCAGCATCGCATCGAGAAGCTGCTGGTGGTCGACGAGCAATATCGCTGCGTCGGCCTGATCACCGTGAAGGACATGGAGAAGGCGGTCGCCCATCCGCTCGCCTGCAAGGATGCGCAGGGGCGCCTGCGCGTCGCCGCCGCCACCACCGTCGGTGACACCGGCTTCGAGCGCACTGAGCGGTTGATCGATGCCGGCGTCGATCTCGTCGTCGTCGACACCGCGCACGGCCATTCCCGCCACGTGCTGCATGCGGTGAACCGCATCAAGCGTCTGTCCAATTCGGTGCAGGTCGTCGCCGGCAACGTCGCCACCACGGAAGGCACGCAGGCCCTGATCGATGCGGGCGCAGATTGCATCAAGGTCGGCATCGGCCCAGGCTCGATCTGCACCACGCGCATCGTCGCCGGCGTCGGCGTTCCCCAGCTCACCGCGATCATGGATGCGGTGGAAGCCGCGAAGAAGGCCGACATCCCCGTCATCGCCGACGGCGGCATCAAGTTCTCCGGCGACCTCGCCAAAGCGCTCGCCGCCGGCGCCGACATTGCCATGGTCGGCTCGCTGCTCGCCGGCACTGACGAGACCCCCGGCGAAGTGTTCTTGTGGCAGGGCCGGTCCTACAAGGCCTATCGCGGTATGGGCTCTGTTGGCGCGATGGCGCGCGGCTCGGCTGATCGCTACTTCCAGCAGGACATCAAGGACACGCTCAAGCTCGTGCCCGAGGGCATCGAGGGCCAGGTGCCCTACAAGGGTCCGGTCGGCAATGTCATGCACCAGCTCGCCGGCGGCTTGCGCGCCGCGATGGGCTATGTCGGTGCACGCGACATGAAGGAGCTGCACGACAAGGCGCAGTTCGTCCGCATCACCGGCGCGGGCCTGCGCGAGAGCCACGTCCATGACGTCACCATCACGCGCGAGAGCCCGAACTATCCGGGCGCGGGTTAGTTACTTCGCTCTCGTGCCCGGGACGCAGCGCAGCGCTTCTTCAGTGGTGCGCTGCAGAGCCGGCAACTGTTATGTTGGTCTAGTGTACAGGTACGGCTTTCGATCGCGCATGATGGCGTTGAGGACCGTCAACAGCTTCCTGGCAACGGCAATGAGAGCGAGCTTGGCAGGTTTACCGGCCTGTCGCAGTCGAGCGTAGAAGGCCTTGAATGGATCGGCCCGGCGGACCGCATTGAGAGCGGCCATGTAGAGGGCATCGCGGACGCGCTTTCGGCCCCCGACGATCTTCCGCTTGCCGCGGTAAGCGCCGCTGTCGACGTTGAAGGGAGCCAGGCCGGCGAGCGCGGCCACCTGCTTCGGTCCCACTTTTCCGAGTTCCGGCATCTGCGCGATCAGCTGCATGCAGGTTACGGGGCCCACGCCGGGAAGTGACCGCATCAACTGCGCATCATCGGAGACCTCCGGCTCAGTCTTGATCAGTGCGCTAATATCGGCCTCGATTGCGGCGATCTCATTGTCGAGGACTTCAATGAGCCGACCGATGCGATCGGCCATGGCGCGGTCCTCGGCCTCGCTGCGCCTGTTCTTCTCCTGGGCACGCATGAGAACCAGTTGATCCCGCCGTTTTGCAAGCCCCGCCAGGGCATTGCGGGCAGGATTGGCAGCCTGCTCAGCGGCAGGCTGCATGGCCCGGGCAAAGCTCGCCAGCATCCGGGCATCGATCGGGTCGGTCTTGGCGAGCTGGCCGCTGGCGCGCGCAAAGTCCCGGGCCCGGGCCGGGTTGATCCGGGCAAAGCGGATGCCGGCCTGGCTGAGCGCCTCACGAAGCTCAAGGTCATAGACGCCCGTGGCTTCAAAGACGACCAGCACATCGCAGCGCCAACGCGCCGCGATCTGTGTGATGGCCTGCGGCGCGTTGGCGATGCGCTCCGGCACGCCCAGGCTCTCATCGAAGATATCGAGATATCGTTTGGAGACGTCGATTCCGACGTAACGAGGGCGTATGATCATGGTGCCTGTCCCTGTGATGCGAGGTCTGTTGGCGCAGCCTCGTGCAACTGTTCAGGTTGATAGATGGAACGGGCGGGAGACCGAGCCGGCTCACGGCGTCAAGCGCCAAGGACCCAACGGCTTCCCGCCCACTCCACCATGACAGGATTTCGATACACAGGGGCCCATGTCTTCTGCATTCTGCCGTGTCGCCTTCTGGGGGCCCGGCTCTGCGCAGCAACGCTGCGGGTTGCAGCGCGTCCGGGACACGAGAGATGTGCGTGCCTCTGCGTCTTATCGCTCCACTCCTTTTGTATTGACGCAGCTAACTCCCTCCGCTTCCGTCCACGTCGAAAGACAATCAGGAGGAAGCCATGTCCCAAGCCAAACGCATCGTTCTTGCCGCGCGCCCCGTCGGCGAGCCCAAGCCGTCTGATTTCCGCTTGGAGGAATTCGCGGTGCCGACGCCGGGCGCAGGCGAAGTTCTGCTGCGCACGATCTGGCTGTCGCTCGATCCCTATATGCGCGGGCGCATGAGCGAGGGGCCGTCCTATGCCGCGCCGGTGCCGGTCGGCGGCGTGATGGAAGGCGAGGCGGTGAGCGAGGTTGCGGCCTCCAACAATCCTGATTTCGCGGTTGGCGACATCGTGCGCATTCGTTCCGGCTGGCAGACCCATGCGATCTCGAACGGCAAGGGCCTGATCAAGGTCGATCCCAAGCTCGGACCGATCTCGACGTCGATCGGCGTGCTCGGCATGCCCGGCATGACCGCGTATACGGGGCTGCTCGACATCGGCAAGCCGCAAGCTGGCGAGACCGTCGTCGTTGCCGGCGCCTCCGGTGCGGTCGGCTCGGCGGTCGGCCAGATCGCCAAGATCAAGGGCGCACGCGCGGTCGGCATCGCCGGCGGCAAGGACAAGTGCGACTACGTCGTGAGGGAGCTCGGCTTCGATGCCTGCATCGATCACCGCGACCCTGATCTCGCCGCGAAGCTGAAGGACGCCTGCCCGAAAGGCATCGACGTCTATTTCGAGAATGTCGGCGGCGCCGTGTTCGAGGCGGTCTTCCCGTTGCTCAACCCGTTTGCCCGCGTGCCGGTCTGCGGCCTGATCGCGCACTACAACGACACCGAGGCAAAGCCTCCGAAATGGGCCGCCAGCATGATGCGCGCGACGCTGACCAAGCGGCTGACCTTCCGCGGCTTCATCGTCTCCGACTTCGCCGCGCGGCACGGCGATTTCCTGCGCGACATGTCTTCCTGGGTTCGTGACGGCAAGGTCAAGTACAAGGAGTTCGTCACCGAGGGCCTGGAAAGCGCACCCGGCGCCTTCATGGGGCTGCTGAAGGGCGCCAATTTCGGCAAGCAACTGGTCCGGGTCGGGCCGGACAAGGCCTGACCTGCCGCTCCCGCCTCCGAAGGCGGGGGCGAACATGGTTAACAAAGAGTGACCGATCGGCCACACCTGTTCCGCAAAAGCCGCAGGTGTGACCGCCGGTTCATTGACCCCACGACGAAGACGTTGAATCATCGCGCATATTTTGGGTGTTGCGATGTTAGAGATCAGTGTTTTCTGCGTTATCCTGCTGGCGGCCGGCTATTGGACGACCATGTTCGTCATGGGCCGCCGCGACGACGTCATCCATGGCAAGTTCGTCCATGTCGACGAGGAGGGCGATTTGGTCCGTCCCGCGATGCCGGCGCCGCCGCCATTCCCGAAGCGCCCGGTCAAGGCCGCGCAGCCTGTCAGGTCGCCATCCGCCAATGATCTCGCGGCCAAGCCGGTGAACAGCGAAGCGCTGCAATCGCTGCTCGCCGCGATCCAGCAGGATCTCAAGAGCGTCGCCTGAGCCGATGGCAGGCCTTAATGCTCGCCGCCCATCTGGGCGAGCAGCTCCTCGATGTCGACATCGACCTGGCCGGCGGCCCTGACGTGGCGGACCTCGAAACTGTCGGGTCGGAAGCGATACTCGACCAGGCCGACCTCCTTGAGCGCGATCCGGTCCTGCCGCGCATCGTTGATGACGAAGCCGGCCGACGGCGCCCAGACATGGCGGGTGTGGTGCCAAGTGAAATCGCGCCGCTGGTGCACGTGGCCGCTGGCGATGAGGCGCAGGTCGACATGCGCGAACATCTCGATCAATCGGGCCCGCGCCGGCTGCGGCACGTAGCGGATCGAGGTCTCCGGCGTCTCCGGATCGTCGGGCCGGTTGAGAAACAGCGGCTTGTGCAGGAACAGTGCGACCGGCTTGCGGTTCGTCTGCGCGATCTCGGATGCCAGCCAGTCAAACTGCTCGGCCTCGAAGGCGAGCCCTGAAGTCATCACCAGCGAATTGAGGCCGATGAAGCGCCAGCCTCCAGCCTCGAATGCCCAATGGTCTTCGCCGATGATGTCGCAGAACTGCAGGCGGTGTGCTTCGCTGACCGGCGGCTTCGGCGCCGGCCCGATCGCGGTCGGATTATCGCCGATGTCGTGATTGCCGGGGAGATAGCGGCACGGGACGGGCAGGGCGTCGTGGAGGCCTTTTGCGAAGACCACATCGTCGCGGCCGGTCGGTCCGTCGAAGGAGACGTCGCCGGTGTTGACGACGAGATCGGGCCGATCAGCGTCGATGTGCTCGCAAACGCGATGGAAGTTGGCGACGAGGCCGGGGAAGCGCCGGCCGAGATGGGTGTCGGAGATCTGGGTCAGGCGAAATTCGGACATGCGATCAACTTACCCGCCCTCGCGCGTCGGAACGATGACGGCGCAGGCCCGGATCGCAACGAACAAAGTTTAAAGCACGCGGTAGCGGATCGTGTAGCCGTCCTGGGGTGCGATGGCTCCTGCCAGCGGCGAGGCGATGTGGTCGGCGAGATGCCAGGGGCCGAACTCGCCGGTGCGATGCGGCTCGGCGGGCAGGCGGAGGCGGAACTCGAACGTGCCCTTGCCCGGCAGGCTGACGACGAGCATGCGGTCCGCGGTGCGGTGGTTGAGCGCAACCGCGCCGCGCAGCAGCGCGCGGCCGTCATCGAGATCGCGCACGCCATCGACCAGCGCCAGCGTCTGGTTGCGGTCGGTGTGCAGCTCGATCTGGCTGTCGGTCGCCGCGGTCAGCATCTCCCGGGGCATGCGGATCTCGAACTCGACGGCGGGCTTGGAGGGATTGAGGCCGAGATAGGCAAGCGCGGCATGGCGCATGTCGTAGGCGGCAAAGGCGAACAAGGCGATCGCCGCGAGCCCGGCCAAGCCATGCCTGACGACGTCGCGCCAGCTCCGGTAGCTCAGGCGGAAGCACACCGTCATTGCAAGCGCGACCGCGAGCGCCATGGCGATACCCGACAGCGCCGACATCAGGATGCCGAGCTGTCCATCGGCGGATTCGGTCCATAGGCTGGACAGGGTGGTCATGGCGCCATCTCGCCTCTATTTCGCTTGGCCCCGACCAGGGCCGAAATCGCTTTAACGATCGGTGGTTGGTCGCAAGAGCGGGAACGCCGGTTCAACTCGCTGATTGTCAGCGTCAGAAGTCGCCGCTAATGACGGGCGGCGACGTTTCGCCTTGCGGGAAAGTTCCGATGTCCGTTCAAATGGTCTTGCTGCCGGTCTTCGTCCAGATCGGGCTCACCTTCGCCTTGCTGATCGGCATGGTTTTCGCGCGCCGCAAGACGCTGGTCTCGGGCGAGACCAAGATCCGCGACGTTGCGCTCGGCGAGCCGAACTGGCCGAAGGGCGCCACCCAGATCGCCAATTGCTACCGCAACCAGTTCGAGCTGCCGGTACTGTTCTACGTTCTGATCGCGCTGGCCTTGCCCTTGCGCCGCGCCGATCTCTTCATCGTGCTGATGTCCTGGGTGTTCGTGGTGACGCGCTTTGCCCATGCCGGGGTCTTCGTCTCCTCGAACGATCTCGGCCGGCGCTCCACGGTCTGGATCGCCGGCGTGCTGGTGCTGCTCGCCATGTGGATCTACTTCGCGCTGAAGCTCTTGTTGCTGATCTAGGCGCTCGCCCGCCAACGAAAGATAAAGAATGACCCCCGCTGCCCGGCTGTCCGCAGCCATCGAACTGATCGACACCATCGAGAGGGATCGCGTGCCCGCGGCCAAGGCGCTGAAGGAGTGGGGCACCGCGCACCGCTTCGCCGGTTCCGGCGACCGCGCCGCCATCGCCGGCCTCGTCTGGGACGTGCTGCGCCGCTACGCCTCGAGCGCGTTCCTGATGGATTCCGATACCGCCCGCGCGCGGCTGATCGGCATGCTCCGCCTCGAGCGCGACATGGACACGGCGACGATGGGCGCCTTGTTCGACGGCAGCCGCTTCGCGCCGGCGCCGCTGACGGAGGCCGAGCAGGCCGCGCTCGCCTCGCGGTCTCTGAAAGATGCGCCGGCCGCGATCGCCGGCGACTATCCGGAATGGCTGGATCCGCACCTTGCAAAAGTGTTCGGCGAGGACCGTGTAGCGGAGGCGGCCGCGATGGCGAGCCGGGCGCCGCTCGACCTGCGCGTCAACACGCTAAAATCCAACCGCGACAAGGTGCTGAAGGCACTTGCTCATCTTCATGCGAAACCGACGCGATGGTCGGTAACGGGCTTGCGCATCGAGCTTTCGGCCGATGCGCGCAACCCCGGCATCCAGGCGGAAGAGGATTTCATCAAGGGCGCCATTGAAGTGCAGGACGAGGGATCGCAGCTTGCGGCCCAGTTCACCGCGGCAAAGCCCGGCGAGCAGGTGATCGACCTCTGCGCCGGTGCAGGCGGCAAGACATTGGCGCTCGCCGCCCTGATGCAGGGCAAGGGCCGGCTGATCGCGACCGACCGCGACAAGCGCCAGCTCGCGCCGATCCACGAGCGGCTGTCGCGCGCCGGCGTCCACAATGCCGATGTCCGCACGCCCAAGGGCGAGGCCGATCCGCTGGCCGACATTCGCGCCTCGGCTGATCTGGTCGTGATCGACGCGCCCTGTACGGGAACCGGGACCTGGCGCCGCAACCCCGACGCCAAATGGCGCATGCGGCCGGGCGCGCTGGAGATCCGCCTGCGCGACCAGGCCGAGGCGCTCGCGCGGGCGGCTCCGCTGGTGAAGCCGGGCGGCCGCATCGCCTACATCACCTGCTCGGTTCTTTCAGAGGAGAACGGCGAGCAGGTGAGGGCGTTCGTCGGGCGCCATGGCGAGTTTTCGGTCGTCCCGCCCGAGCAGACCGCCAGCGTGCTCTGGGACCAAGCGGAGGGTTTTGGCGAGGCCGCGCTGCGCTCGGACGAAGGCTGGCTGATGACGCCGCGGCGAACCGGAACGGACGGGTTTTTCGTCTCGGTGCTGCGGAAATCGTAAGCCTGTGGAGGGTGAGCAAAGCGAAGCGCGCGCCTTCGCCCACCCGAGGTGTTCACCTCTCGAGGAGCTCACCTTGGCAGCTTGGCGATGGCCTCGCTGAGCTCGTGGATCTCATATGGCTTGCGCAGGATCGGGAAATCCCCGCGCACGCCGGCGGCGACCTCGCTGTAGCCGGTGGCGAGCAGGATCGGCAGGTTGGGATGGATCTGGCGCAGATGATGGGCGAGCGAGAGGCCATCCATCTTGCCGGGCATGACGATGTCCGAGAACACGAAGTCGACGCCGTTGGTCTCGATCTCGCGCAAGGCGGCTTCGGCGTCGGCGACGCGGCGCACGTGATAGCCGAGCTGCTCCAAGAGGCCAATGCTGACGATGGCGACGTCCGGATTGTCCTCCACCAGCAACACCGTGCCGCTGCCCTGGAACGCCGGCTCCCTAACCGTGTCCTGCGACGGCGCGTCTTCTCCGCGCGGCAGGACGATGGTGAACGTCGTGCCCTTGCCGAGCTCGCTTGCGACCTTCACGGTGCCGCCGGCCTGATGCGCGAAGCCGTGCACCTGAGAAAGGCCGAGGCCCGTGCCTTTTCCGATCGGCTTGGTGGTGAAGAAAGGCTCGAAGATCTTGTCGAGCACGTCGGAGGGGATGCCGAGCCCGGTATCCGTGACGTCGATTGCGACGAAATCGCCGGCGAGGGGCGCTTCGTCCAGCACGACATTGCGCGCGCGGATCGTCACCGTGCCTCCGTCGGGCATCGCGTCGCGGGCATTGATGACGAGGTTGAGCAGCGCGGTCTCGAGTTCGGAAGCGTCGGTCTTGACCGGCCAGACGTCGCCGCCGATGTCGAAGGCCAGCCGCACGGAGCTGCCGACGCCGGCATCGAGCACCTCGCGGATCGCCGCGATGCGTTCGGCGAAATTGATCGCCTGCGGGTTGACGCTCTGCCGCCGCGCGAAAGTGAGCAGTTGGTTGGTCAGCGCCGCGCCGCGCCTGGTGGCGGTCTCGATCGCGGAGATCGCGCGCTGAAGCTTGGCCGGGTCGTCGGCCCCTCGCTTCAGCATGTGGAGGCTGCCGCTGATGATCATCAGCAGGTTGTTGAAGTCGTGGGCGACCCCGCCGGTGAGCTGTCCCAGCGCGTCGAACTTCTGGGACTCGGCGAGCTGCTTCTGCATCGCCTCGAGCTTGATCTGGGTATTGCGGCGTTCGGTGATGTCGCGCGTGATCTTGGCGAATCCGACCAGTTTGCCGTCCTCGTAGATCGGATCGATCACGACGCTGGCCCAGAAGAACGTGCCGTCCTTGCGGACGCGCCAGCCTTCCTCCTCGTAGCGGCCCTTGTCCCTGGCGATGCCGAGCGCACGGGCCGGCTTGCCGTTGGCGCGGTCGGTTTCGGTGTAGAAGCGGGAGAAATGCTGGCCGAGGATCTCTTCGGGTGAATAGCCCTTGATGCGTTCGCCGCCGATGTTCCAGCTGGTGATGGTCCCCTTGGGATCGAGCATGTAGAGGGCGTAGTCCGCAACTCCCTCAACCAACAGCCGGAAACTGCGTTCGCTCTCGAACAAGTCTCTCTGTTGACTGACTTTTTCAACCATTCCGGGACCCCGCCTCGACTGGAGCAAACGCCACAGGCGCCGGATGGTTCCCTGGGCCTGGAACATTTTTAAGCAGATTCCCAGCCTCGTATGCCGACGGCGTTGCTCTTGACAGCGGATCGGTCTTATCAGATATTTCTGTAATGACAGAAATGACCGGAAAGAAGAAACTCCCCGCCGCCGTCGAGCGCTTCATCCTGCATTGGGGCGACATGGGGGACGAGTGGGGCGTCAATCGCTCGGTTAGCCAGATCCACGGGCTGCTCTACCTTTCCGAAGCACCGATGACTGCCGAGGATATCGCCGACACGCTCGGCATGGCGCGCTCCAACGTCTCCAACTCGATCAAGGAATTGCTCGCCTGGAACCTGATCCGCCGGGTGCCGATCCTGGGCGACCGCCGCGACCATTACGAGGCCGAGACCGACATCTGGGAGGTCGCCGCCAGAATTGCGGCCCGGCGCAAGGAGCGGGAGCTCGATCCGGCGATCGCGGCGCTCAGGGCCTGCGTGTCCGACGCCACCGACGATCCCAACATCAATCCGGTCGCCAGCAAGCGGCTGAAGGAGATGCTCGCCTTCACCGAGCTCGCCGACCACTGGTTCATGCAGATGCTGAAGGTGCCGCGGCCGCGGCTGGTCGCCTTGATGCGGCTTGGCGAGAAGATCGTGAGCCTGCTGCCGCTGGGCAAGGTCAAATAGTGTCGGGAGGGTGCGATGACGTCGGCTCGATTATCAGGCTCCAGCGCACCTTTCTCCGTTTACACCAAACTGTTCGACGATCGCCGTTTCCGTTCGCTGTTGTCGGACGAGGATTGGGGCCGTCTGCCGCTCGCGACCTGGCGGCGCTTTTCCAAACGTGTCGCCGATGGCGACAGCGTGGTCTATGTCGGCGTGGTCGACGAGATCTCTTTCAGCGACATCGGCTGGTGGTTCGCGCAGGCAGCAAGGCTGATCGGCGGGCCGTTGCCGACCGGCCGTGACACCGGCGTGCCGATGATCGTGACCGTCACCGAGGACAGCGCGACCGGCGGCCAGACCTGGACCCGCATCTGCGCGCGCAAGCGCGGCTTTCCGCAAGTGATCCATTCCGCCAAGCGTTTCGCCGGACCGACCGGGCTCGAGGAATATGTCGGCTTCGGCGTCTCGATGGCGCTCCGGATCGCGGTCGAGGACGAGACGCTGACCTTTCGCAGCGCCGGTTATGGCCTCCAACTCGGCTCGCTCTGGATCCCGCTGCCGCAATGGCTCACGCCGGGCGACCTCATGGTGACCCATCGCGATCTCGGCGAGGGCGCCTTCCGTTTCACCCTCGATGTCACCCACCCGCGTTACGGCGCGCTGATCCATCAGTCCGCCACCTTCAGGGAGGCCGTATCATGACGCCGCTGTTGTGGACGCTCATCGCCATCCAGATCGTGATGGGTGTGTTCGACACCTTCTATCATCACGAATTCACCGAGCGCCTGGCCTGGCGGCCGTCACAGCGCTTCGAGCTGAAGCTGCACGGCATCCGCAACATGTTTTATGCGCTGCTGTTCCTCGTGCTCGGCTGGTTGGAGGTCTACGGCGCGCTGGCGCTGCTGGTCGTCGCAGTGCTGGTCACCGAGATCGTCATCACGCTGATGGATTTCGTCGAGGAGGATCTGAGCCGGAAACTGCCGCCGAGCGAGCGAATCAATCACACGCTGCTCGCAATCAATTACGGTGCCATTCTCGTGCTGCTGCTGCCGGTCCTGATCGAATCGGCGATGCAGCCGTTCGGCGCGACGGTCGTGTACCAGGGCCTACTCAGCATCGCCGCCACCGCCTGCGCGGTTGGCGCTGCGCTGTGCGGCGTCAGGGATTTTGCGGCGATGCGCCGGCTCGGCCGGATGCGGAGCGTGCCCGCTGCCGGGCTCGTCGAGAAACTGCCCGGTCGCAAGACCGTGCTCATCACGGGGGCCACCGGCTTCATCGGCAGTAGGCTTGCCGCGAGCCTCGGCGGGGCAGGACATGATGTCATTGCGCTGATCCGCACCCCCGCCAAGGCCGAAATGTTGCCGCCGCCGGTGACGCTGATCACCAGCCTCGATCAGCTCTCCTCGGAAACAAGGATCGATGCCATCGTCAATCTCGCGGGAGAGCCGATCGGCAATGGTCTTTGGACCGAGGCGAAGCGCGCCAAGATCATCGGCTCGCGTGTCGACATGACCGGCGAGGTGGTCAAGCTGATCGCGCGGCTCGACCACAAGCCCGACGTGCTGGTCAGCGGCTCCGCGATCGGCTGGTACGGTCTATGGGCCGACCAGGTGCTGACGGAGTCCGCGAAATCGCACGCCTGCTTCAGCCACGAGCTATGCGCGGCCTGGGAGCAGGCGGCGCGTCCGGCGGAGGAGCTCGGCGTGCGCGTGGTCTATTTGCGCATCGGCCTCGTGCTCGGCACCGAGGGCGGATTCATCACGCGCATGCTGACGCCGTTCGAGTTCGGCCTCGGCGGCCCGCTCGGCACCGGGCGGCAGTGGATGTCGTGGATCGAGCGCGACGATCTGATCCGCCTGATCGCCTATGTGATGGCAACGCCGGATCTCGCCGGGCCCGTCAACGCCACTGCGCCGATTCCGGTCACCAACGCGAAGTTCACCGAAGAGCTCGGCCGCCGTCTGCATCGGCCCGCGGTGTTCCGTATTCCCGGCGGCCTGCTGCGGCGGATCGGCGGCGGTTTTGCCGACGAGCTTTTGCTGGGCGGTCAGCGCGTGCTGCCGAACAAAGCGCTCAGCCGCGGTTTTGTGTTCAAGCACGAAACGCTGCGCAGCGCGTTCGAGGCGATTTTGTGAGACCTCAGTTGGCGGCGACACTTCTAAACGTCGCCGCCACCGCACGCAGCGCCGCAAGCTTCGCGGGATCGCTGACCTTCGAATGCAGCATCACCTTCGAGCTGCCGAGCTTCGGCAGCTTGTGCGCGGGCCCGATGTCGACCAGCCCGGCAGGTGCGATCCGGCGCGCCAGCGGTGCGACGGCAAGTCCGGCGAGCGCCGCTGCGACCACCGCGGTCACCCCGCCGCCGACGAAGCGTTCGCGCCAGGCAAGACCCGCCTTGTCGAGCGCGCGCACGGCAATGGCGCGAACGCCGCAGGGCGGGGCGAGCGTCGCAAGCGGAAGCGGCTCACCTTTCGGCAGGGAGAGGCGCCGTGCGGCGAACCAGCCGAACTCGTCCTCGGTCAGCGTCTCGCCGCCGCGGCGGCTGCCTTCCTGGCGGACGATCACCGCATCGAGCTCGCCTGAATCGTAAGCATCCTGCATCTCGCGCGAGAAGCCGATGGTGACGGCGAGGGTGAGATTTGCTGACATCGCGTGCAGGCGTTCGAGCAGCGGCACCAGTTCGGGGCCGGTCGCATGATCGGAGATGCCGAGCGAGAGCGATTGCGCGGCAGGTGCCTCGCCTGACAGTGCCCGGTCATGCGCCGCCATCAACGCGCGGGCGCGATCGAGGAAGCCGGCGCCGTCAGCAGTGAGCCGGACCGCGCGCGGCGACCGCTCGACGAGGCGCTTTCCCAGCAACGTCTCCAGCCGTTGCAGCTTGAGGCTGACCGCGGCCTGCGTCGTGCCGAGCGCTTCGGCGGTCCGCGTAAAGTTCTGGAGATCGGCGACCAGCAGGAAGGCCTTGATGGTGGAGATGTCGAGTGTGGCTGCCATTATGAAGTCTTATCACTGGTATCAATAGAGATAAGATACCAAAATGAAGGCCGCGGGTCTAGCTTCTCACCGACGCCGCGCAAGCAGCGCTGCATCTCGAGGAGAGCCACAATGCCCCTGATCACCGTGTCCTACACCACCTCCCGCCAGGCGCCGTCGCTGAAGGCCGACATCGCGAGCGCCGTGTCCGAGCTCACCGCAAAAATCCTGCATAAGGATCCGAAAGTCACCGCCATTATCGTCAAGTCGGTGGATGCCGATGACTGGTTTGCCGGCGGCAAGTCGCTGGCCGAGCAGAAGCTCGCGAGCTACTGGCTCGACATCCACGTCAGCGAAGGCACCAACACCAAGGACGAGAAGGCGGCCTATCTCGCTGCGATGTTCAAGCGCATGGCCGAGATTCTCGGGCCGCTGCATCCCGAGACCTATGCGCATGTCGACGAGGTCAAGAGTGACGCCTACGGCTTTGGCGGCCTGACCCAGGAGCGGCGCTACATCGCCGGCAAGCTCGAGGTGCCGCTGCAGACGGCGTGAGGCTGCAGGCCGCGGGTGAGGCGTCTCACCCACGGCCCGATCGTCAGCTCGCGGTGCGGAACTGGACTTCGGAATTGTTCAAAAAGCATGCCTTGTCGAACAGCGTCAGGTCCAGCGGGTTGGGCAGCCTGACGTCGCCGAGATCAGGGCAGGGCTTGACCTGGGGATCATAGGATCGGTCGATCTGTGAGATGAAGACGACGATCAGTCCCCGGTCGCGCGCGAAGGACTTCAGTGCGCGCACCTGAACGGTAAGGTCGGGGTTTTCCCGCCTCTGGTCGAGCAGCTGCAGATAATCGATCACCACGACCGTGCCACGGGGCGCTGCTGCCATCTGCTTGACGACGTAATCGGCGCTGATGGCGTCGGAGCAGTCGACCTCGAAGAGGTCATCGAATTGCGCGGGCTCGACGCCGATCGCACGCAAGCGATCGAAAACATCCTGCTCGGTATATTCGAGCGAGAAGAACGCGGCGCGGTGGCCCGACTTCATGGCCTCCACGGCAAGCTCGAGGCTCATCAAAGTCTTGCCCTGACCGGGCCGCGCGCCGACGAGCACGAGGTCGCCGGGGTGGAATTGAGGGAACAGCCTGTTCGCCGGCGTCATCGCGGCAGCTTTCGCCGCGAGCATGCTCCAGGCGGAAAACCCTTCCGTCGCAGCGACGCGGTCGAGTGCATCGTGCAGCGGAATGTTTTCGTCGCGGGACAGGCGCTTTGCTTCTCGCTTCAGATGATAGATCGGCGCAGAGAGTCTCATCGTCAAAACCTCCCATTGCGAGCAGGTAACGCAATCCCTCCTTATGCCCAGCGCTCGAACAGTCGGTCCGATGATCTCATCGCCCTGCATGAGGTCTGCTTTCCCGGCGGAGGGGGGAGGCGTGGGCGGCACCTGACTTGAGAATGGCCGATTCTGCGGCGGCGGAGAACGCGAGACAGTGCGTCTTCAACAGGACTAGATCAGGCGGCCGCTTCCGCCACCGGCGCACGGGTCGGCCCGAACAGCTGCTCGAACGCCTGGCGCAGCGCGATATCGACGTCCGCCATGGTCACGAGCTGGCCGAGGTCGACCAGCGAGGTGACGCCGTAGCGGGGATCGACGACCCCGCACGGCACGATGCCGGCGAAATGCGACAGCTCCGGCTCGACATTGATGGCGATGCCGTGGAACGAGACCCAGCGCTTCAACCGCACGCCGATCGCCGCGATCTTGTCCTCGTGCTCAGGCCCCTTGTCGGGGCGCTTCACCCAGACGCCGACCCGGTCCTCGCGCCGTTCGCCGCGGACGTTGAAGGCGGCCAGCGTCGTCAGGATCAATTCCTCCAGGCTCGCGACATAGGCCCGGACGTCCGGCCGGCGGCGCTTGAGGTCGAGCATGACATAGGCCACGCGCTGGCCGGGCCCGTGATAGGTGAGCTGGCCGCCGCGGCCGGTGGCGAAGGTCGGGAATCGGGCATCGAGCAGGTCGGTTTCCTTGCCCGAGGTCCCCGAGGTGTAGAGCGGGGGATGCTCCAGCAGCCAGACCAGCTCCGGCGCCTCGCCGGCCGCGATCGCGGCGACCCGCGCCTCCATGGCGGCGACCGCCTCCGGATAGGCCACCGGCGCGTCCGAGATTCGCCATTCGACGGGCTCGCCGCCGGCAGCGGAAAACGACGTCAAATCGAGCTTTTCGCGGGGGTTTTGAGGCGAATTAACCATTGGCTAACCATAACGTGGTGATGATCGCAGGTGCAAATGCCAAGTCCCTAGTTGCGGCGGTCCTGACAGTGCCCACTCTCGATAAAGTCACCGTGGATCTCATGGTCGTCCTCGGGACGACCACCATGCCGATCCATCAGGTATTACGTCTTTCCCGCGGCGCCATCATCGAGCTGGACGCAACCGAGGCCGACGAGGTCAAGGTCCTCGCCAACAACCTGCCGGTCGCCTCCGGGGTCGTGCTGGTGGATCGCAACCGAATCGCGGTCGAGGTCAAGCAGATGCTGCCGCGCTCGCCGGGCACGCGGTAGCCGGCCTGGGCACGCGGTAGCGGCCCCCGCATCGGGTCAGGGCCGATTTGGGCAAGGAGCCCGAACTTTCCTGCAAAGCTTGTGGAATTCAGGGCCTTTGCAGGCTTGTACCCCTCTGATGGATTTGTTAGATCGGCGCCGTTGATCCGGCCGGCCTTCAAGCCTCAAGCCGGCATCCCCAAAGCGCTCGTGGCGGAACTGGTAGACGCGCTGCCTTGAGGTGGCAGTGAGTAAAATCGTGGGGGTTCGAGTCCCTCCGAGCGCACCAAATCCTCGTTTGTCACTGAAATAGCTGAGCTTTTTTCAAAGCTTCATCGGGCATGGCACGACCTCGTGCCGCGCTGCTTTCGTCCGCCGCCCATCCCCGGCGTCAGCTCATCCCGGCCTCGATTCGGCGGGGCCGTGGCATATCCGGGCTCGGTCTGCTCGATCATCGGATGCATGAATACGGAACGAGGGCCGTCCGGATCGCATTTGCAGGTAAGCCGCCGCGGACGTGCCGCGGCATGCGTTCGCCGGTGGAGGACAATGAGAAACAGCGCGTCGGACGTTGCCGAGATCAGGGACGCCGTTCACCTCTGCATCGACATGCAGAACATTTTCGCTCCCGGCGGTTTGTGGGCGACGCCGTGGATGGAGCGGGTCCTGCCGACGATCGCTTCGATCGTTGCACGCTATCAGGCCAGAACTGTCTTCACGCGCTTCATTACCCCGGAAGATCCCGCGGATCGTCGCGGGCAGTGGCAGCGATATTTTCATCGATGGCACCAGGCAACGCGCAGGAATCTTCCGCCGTCCGCCCTCGATCTCGTGCCGGCCCTGACCAGGTTCGTTCCGCCGGCCGCGATCATCGACAAGCCGGCTTATTCCGCGTTCAGCAATCCCGCGCTTGCGACCTCGCTGGTCGACAAGAACGTCGGCACGGTCGTGATCTCGGGCGCCGAGACGGATGTTTGCGTGCTCTCGACGGTGCTGAGCGCCGTCGATCTCGGCTTCCGGGTCGTCATCGTCGAGGACGCGCTGTGCTCATCGTCGGACGTCGGGCACGACGCGCTCATGACGATGTATCGCACCCGCTTCCACGGCCAGGTCGACCTCGTGACCGCTGAGGAGCTGGCCGAGTTCTGGCGGGAGTAGGGTGCCATCGGCTCAATTGAAATTGTCGCCGAACATGTTGCGGAAGGCGGTGGCGACGGCCGCAGGGACGCCGGACTGTATTCCGGCGGCTGACCTGCGACCAGACCTTCGCGGCAGTGGCGGCGGCCGGGCGATCGGTCATTCAACGTCGCGATCATTTGGATCACCCTGACCGTCACCGGGGTCGAGCCTCTCCTTGGGAAGGGCTCGTAGCTCTTGCGGCTCTGACCGAGCGTCAGCGCCCTTTGGCACCACGCGCAACCGTTCCGCTTCTGGAACGTTATGGGGATAATCGCCCGGGTGCGATGATCTCAAATCGGTAAGGAGGCAACGAAGCGCTCCGACGCAATGATCAGGGAGAGGGCCCATGTTGACGCGGCGTCGAGTTAGGCAAACGGATCCATTGGAGATACGCCTTGCCGCTGAAGCGGAGCGGCTGCGCGAAGAAGCCAAATCGCTTCCGCCCGGCGCAGCCCGCGATGAGATCCTGCGCAAGGCGCGTCAGGCAGAGACGGGCTCCCAGATGAGCGAATGGCTGAGGTCACCGGGCCTGCAGCCGCCGAGCTAAAGGGTGTCGCGGGCGCAGCCTGCCAAGGCTGCACGCGCCGGGAACGGGTTAGATGTCGGCGCGTACCGATGCGCTGATGTCGTGGGCAGAAACCGGAAAAATGAGCGCCACGTCCATCGTCCCCGTTGTGTCCGGTTGTCACCCGGCGGTGCGCGTCGTCAACGCCGCTTCGCCGCTTTGGTTCGCCGGTTGTAGGGCGAGCGGTTGACGGGCCGCAGCGAAATGCCTTCGCGCTGCGCCTTGCTGCGGATGGCCGCGACCGGCCGCTGCAGCTTGATGCTCATCACGCCGGTCGGCGTGTTGCCCTTCGCGAGCTGCTTCAGTTTGCTCACGTCCGCGGGCGTCCAGGGCTGCCGCGCGCGACGCTTGTAGGCCGGGTTTGCCTTGCGCGGTCCCTTGCGGCCGATCGGTGAGCCCGGCCGCTTCCATGCTGCTTTTGCCATGATGATCCTCCTTCAAGTCGTTCTTGAACATACGAATCAGCATTTCGGTTCCGCCGCAATCGGCGCCGCGTGCCGCCGTTTGCGCAAAATCACGCAGCGTTAACTTATGGAAATGCCGGAACCGCAAATTGGGGCGGAAGCTGCCAGTTCTTTCCATCCGAAACCCGCTGTGAAAGTCACATGACCGCCAAACGCAACCGCAGGAAACAGACCCAATCGCTTCAGGAGCGGCTGGCCGCCTTCGCCGAAAGCGCTCGCGAGCGCGCGCGCAACCTGCCGCCCGGCAGGGAGCGGGAGATGCTGCTGCAACGCGCCAGGCAGAACGAATTGACCTCGAACCTCACGGACTGGCTGAGCGCACCCGTCTACCCTCGACGAGGAGGATGACCATGCGGAGCATCAAGCACTACCGCGCGTTCCAGATCGATCCGGACGGGCACGTGTTCGGATGCATCAACCTCGTCTGCGACGATGACGAGGAGGCCAAGCGCGAAGCCGCCGCGCTCGTGCTGGCCCACCGCATCGAGCTGTGGCGGCTGGACCGGCGGATCGCGAAGTTCGAGGCGCCACAGGAAGTGGCCCGCCAGTAACCGGAAGGAACCGCGTCGTGCGCCCCGGGTTGGTCGGAGACCGACTTCGCCGGAGCCAGTATGACGGACGCCGAAATTCGCCAGGGGATGCCGCCCGTCAAGCTGACGCGCCAGGAGTTCGAGCGGCGCTACAGGGCTCGCTTTGTCGATCCCGCCTTTGCCCCGCTGCAGCGCGAGCTCGATGCCATCGTCGCTGCGGCCTGGGACGCCTACAGCCATTCGCGCAAGGCGCCCTTGACGCGGAAAGCAGGCGAAGGCTTTTCCGATCCCGACTACGACATCGCCGTCGACTGGCTGGATGCGCGCGCAAAAATTCTCGAGGCCCAGCGGCGGCACGATGATGCGAACGAGACGCCGCGCATCCTTCTCATCAACGGCTCGGCCCGCAGCGAGCACACCTGTCCCGGCGAGATGTCCAAGACCTGGCGCTTGGTCAAGCTGGCCGAGCCTGTTTTCGTCGAGATGGGGTTTGCCGTCGACATCCTCGATCTTTCGCGCCTCGCCTCGGAATTCGGCAAGACGATCCATCCTTGCAAATCCTGCGTCAGCACCGCCATGCCGCTCTGTCACTGGCCGTGCAGCTGCTATCCGAATTATTCGCTGTCGCAGACGGGCGACTGGATGAACGAGATCTATCCGTTGTGGGTGGCCGCTCATGGCATCCTGATCGTGACGCCGGTGAACTGGTATCACGTGCCCTCGGGCCTCAAGGCGATGATCGACCGCATGGTCTGCGCCGACGGCGGCAATCCCGATCCGACCTCGACGCACGGCAAGAAGGCGGATGAAGCCAAGGCGCTGGAGCTGAAGGGCTGGCCTTATCCGCGCCATCTCGCCGGCCGTCATTTCGGCATCGTCGTTCACGGCGATGCCGTCGGTGCCGAGGGCGTGCGCCGTGCCTTGTCGGACTGGCTGACCGACATGCAGCTGATCTCGGCGGGGCGCTTCGCCGAGCTCGACGGCTATGTCGGTTACATGGAGCCGTACGCAACCTCGCATCACGCGCTCGATGAAGACGGCGAATTCCAGCAGGAGGTGCGGAACGCGGCGCGCGCGCTGGGCAATGCCGTCCATTTGGCAAGGAGCGGGCGCCTGCAGGAGCCCGGCGCCGGTCTCCAGGACCCGAACCCGAAATGACCGGTGCGCCCTTTGATTGCCTGATCGTGGGCGGGGGCCCTGCCGGACTGATGGCCGCGATCTATCTGGCGCGCTTCCGCCGCAGCGTCTGTGTCGTGGACGCGGGCGCGAGCCGGGCCGCGCTGATCCCGCGCAGCCACAACGTTCCCGGCTTCGTCCACGGCCTCTCAGGCACCGAGCTGATCGAGCGGATGTCGGCGCAACTGGAGGAGCTCGCCGTCGCGCGCGTGCAGGCCGAGGTCACAGCGTTGCGGCGGCACGGGGACGGTTTTGAAGCGAGCTGGAACGGCGACGCGCATGCCGCTTCCACCGTCATCCTGGCCAGCGGCATCGTCGACACCCATCCGCCGTTCGCGGAGTGGCGCGGCGCGGTCGCGGACGGGGTGCTGCGCTATTGTCCCGTCTGCGACGCCTTCGAGGCGAGGGGCCGTCGCATTGGCGTCGTCGGCCCGTTGCACCGCGCCGCCAGCAAGGCGCTGTTCCTGCGCGGCTATTCGCGCGACGTGACGCTGCTGGTGCCCGGGCAGGGTGACCAGAAGGGCGCAATCTCGGAGCTGCGCGATACCGGTGTCGAACTCGTGTTCGCGCCCGATCTGCATTTGCGGCGGAGGGGCGACGGCATCGAGGCCGTGTTCGCCGACGGCCGGACGATGCCATTCGACATGGTCTATCCCGCGATGGGGGCCGAGGTGCGTTCGCAACTCGCGGTGTCGCTGGGGGCCGAGCACGACACCGAGGGCTATCTGAAAGTTGACGCGCACCAGCGCACGTCGGTCCACGGCCTCTACGGCATCGGCGATGTCGTTACCGATCTGCATCAGATCTCTGTCGCCTTCGGCCACGCCGCCGTTGCCGCGTGCAACATCCACCACAGCCTGCCACGGCGTCTGGCATGACGGAACGAAGGGCGCGGCTTGGCCTTGAGTGAGAGGAACGCGCGAAGGACCCAATCCCATGCTGGAAGAGAAACTGAAGGACGCGATCATCGGCGAGTTGCAACGGCAGGCCGCCAACCGGCCGCAAGCGTTGCAGATCGATGGCGCCAAGGATGCGCAAGGCTCGGACGAGCTGACCGTCAACGGCAAGATCGATCTCGGCGCGCTGGTCATGGTGATCGCGGGATCGGTGGCGGGCGGGCCTTAAGCTGGCTCTTCAGCCGTATTCCTCGCCGATGCCGTATTCCCGGTAGATCTCCAGCGGATCGAGGTCGGGAAACAGGCGGCACTTGGCCTGGGCGAGGTGTAGGCTCACCGCCGCCGGCTCCTTGCCGCTCGAGAGCATCTTGCGGATGTCGTCCATATGCGCGTTCGGCCGGTGCTTGGGTTCGAGCTGCTCCAGCGCGACCAGGGCGGTCGCGAGGGCCTCGGTCAGAACCCACTCGTCGTGGCCGGTGATTCCCTTCTTCGGCATCGGCAGACCCCGGATGTGGCGGCAGGGCGATAGTCTATCGCGACTTCCGCCAAACCGCCATTGAGCCGTTGCGGGAGGCCGCGCCCTTGCATTATGGCAGCGCGTGGCTAAAAGGCGGCAAGTTGTGGGGCCGTGGTATCTTTGTTGAAATAATGTTGGCGTAGACGGACGCCTGCAGGGGTCGGCTGGCAGTTCCGGTCTGGGCCCTTGATCCTGCATTGGGCAGCACGATCCCGGTTGCCTCCTTCAAGGCTTGAGCCAGCATGGTTTTTCTCAGCTTCGTCTACCGCTTTCTCACCAATTTCGCGTTCATGGCGATGGTGTACTTCAGCCTGAACTTCATGGAGAAATATCCGAACCGGGCGATCCTGGCGATCCTGGTGCTGGTCTATGCCGCCATGCGCGCCGTCTCGACGCTGCGCGCGTTCTACTTCTACCAGAAGATCGAGAAGCTCGAGGCTGAGACGCGGCGCCTTCAGGGCCCGATCAACGACGGCGCCGGCGGGACGAACGCACGCAAGCAGGTCGTCGCCGACGTCGCGCGGCTGCGGCGCGACGGCGAGCTCAAGTCCTATATGGACCTGTTCTTCCTGGCGCTGATCGTGCTGCTCTGCGTCGCCGCCATCATGCGGCAGTGAACTAGGCGCGCTTCTTCAGACTGGCGACGCGGGTCGGGCGCGGCGTACCGTTCTTGACCTGCGCGGCGTGCTTGGGCGCGACCGGTGCCGCATGCGCGGCGTGCCGGGCCTGGGGCTTGGCTGTCTTGCTGGCCGTCTTGCCCTTTGCGACCTTGCCTCCGGCCGGCCTCTCCGCCGCCATCGCCATCCGCGTCGCGGCACGCCGCGACAAGGTCGTCGACAGCAGCACCTCGACCGAGCCTTCCGGAATCGCAAACAGCGCGCGGCCGGGCACGGGCAGGGTGGATGCGAGATCCATCTGCCCTTTGGTCCGGCGCGGCAGCAGCGATCGATGCGCGGCTTCCGCATTGAGGTCGGCGAGCGAGGGCGCCGGGAGCGTCCGCGTCTCCGTGAACACGAAGTGCGGCACGGCCGGCCAGCGCGCGATCGGCACCGTCTCGGTCGGCGGATGCAGCAGCCATTCCACCGGCGTGGTCGGCGTTGCCGGCCGGTCGGCGGTGGCCGGCACCACATGCACGATGCGATAGCCGCGCGCCTTGAGGTCGCGGATGATTTTCGGCAGCGCCGCCACGGTGCGGGCCTGGATGTCGTGCAGCAGCAGAATGCCCTTGCCCTTGGCCTCCAGCCGCTGGATCGCGAGCTGGTAGACGCGGTCGGACGAGACATGGCGCCAGTCGTCGGCCGGGAAGTCGGCGCTCCAGACCTGGATGCCGCGTGAGATCAAGTAATTCTCGACACCCTCGGCGCGCATCAGGCCGGGAATGCGGAAGAACGGGGCGAGCTTGGACGGGTCCGTCATCGCGGCCGAGGTCCACTCGATGCCGCCGTTGATCTCGGGCTCGAACTTCTCGAGCGGCATCCGGTCGAAGGTCAGCGGATGGTTCATGCTGTGGGTGCCGACGGTGTGCCCCGCCGCCACCAGCTTGCGCACGCCTTCCGGGTTCGCCTTGGCTTGGCTGCCGATGATGAAGAAGGTCGCCTTGATGCACTCGTCGTCGAGCATCTTGAGGACCTGGTTGGAATATTTCGGCAGCGGTCCGTCGTCGAAGGTCAGAACGACTTCGTGGTCCTTCAGCGGCAGCGTCTCGCGGTACTGCATGGTGCCGATGCGCGGGTGCTCGCGCGGATCGACCACGAGGGTGCGGGAGGTTCCGAGCGCGTCGGGATGGCCCGGACAGTCGGCCGCGAGCGCCGCCGGCGATCCGACGGTGAACAACCCGAGGCAAAGGACGATCCACGATCGCGTCCGCAATACAACGCTACTTCCGATCATGAACCCGGTCTGCCCTCATATGCGATTGCCGCCATAGTAGGTCGGAGACATCAGGAAACGGTTCAGGCGCCAGAGGCCCTTTCCGCCACAAGATCCCCGTCCATTTGCAGGGCGTAGCATGAACAGAGTGTTAATAGGCCTCAAATCACCCCATTTTGCGTGGGCGTGACATTCCGGCATCAGCGCGCATCGGCATTCTTCTGCGGCGGGGCTGACGGTACGATGTGGACGATCCGGTAGCCGTTCTCGCGCAGATAGCGCAGGAAGGCCGGCATGATCGCGGCGGTGCGGGCCTTGGGGTCGTGGAAGAGGACGATGCCCTTGCCGCTCGCGGCGAGGCGCTCCGTGACGAGCTTCAATTCCTGCTCCGGCGTCATCTCGTTCCAGTCGCTGGCCCACAGATCGGCCCCGAGCACGACGATGCCGCGCGATTGCAGCAGGTCGAGCTGGGCCGGCGTGCCCTCGAAATAGGGAAAGCGGAAGAACGGCGTCGATGGCGTCGTCGTCGCGGCCCCGTGCAGCGCCGTCTCGACGGCGGCGATGCCGCGGTCGATCTCGCTCCTGGCCTTGTCGAACGGGATCCGCGCCATGAACGGATGCGAGTAGGTGTGATGGCCGATGGTGTGGCCCTCGCGCGCGATGCGCTTGACCATGTCAGGCTGCTGGGAGGCGTGCAGGCCGATCAGGAAGAAGGTCGCGCGCACGCATTCCTGCGCCAGCGCCGCCAGCACCTTCGACGTCGTCGGCGGGTTCGGTCCGTCGTCGAAGGTCAGCACGACCTCGCGATCGGCCAGCGGCAGCGTCTGCGGAAAGCTCTTCAGGCCGACGCGCGGATATGTCTTGGCATCGACGCTCAGCACGCGCGAGGTGCCGAGCGCATCCTTGCGCGGGCACTCGGCGGCCTCCGTCGCGGCGATGCCGGCGAGTGCTGCGAGGGTCGCTGCCACCGCCATCGAGGTCCACCTCAGTCGAAGCATCTTTGTCATTGCGCTCGGAGTTGCCTTGTGGGTATTGCCTGAACCGTCAGCCCAGATCACCCGTTCCAACCTGTCAAACGGCGAGGCGCGCCATGGATGAACATATGGACGTGGCCGCACCCGTTGCGGATTCGGTACTCGACCACGTGCCGATGCGCAATGAAGACGGCGACATCAGGCACGAATTCGTCGAGGAGATCGCGCGTGCGATCGAGGCCGGCGACAGCGCCTCGCTGCGTGCCTGCGTCGCCGAGCTGCACGAGGCCGATCTCGGCGATCTCATCGGCGCGCTGGAGCCCGACGACCGCGTCCGCCTGGTCGAGCTCACCGGGGCCGACTTCGACTTCTCCGCGCTGAACGAGGTCGACGAGGCCGTCCGCGAGGAGATCCTGGAGGAACTGCCGCCGGAGACGGTCGCCGAGGGTGTCCGCGAGCTCGAATCCGACGATGCGGTCGAGCTGCTGGAGACGCTCGACCAGGCCGAGCAGGAGGAGATCCTCGAGAAGCTGCCGCTGAAGGAGCGCGTCGCGCTCGAGCGCAGCCTGCTGTACCCGGAGAATTCCGCGGGCCGCCGCATGCAGACCGAGTTCATCGCGGTGCCCCAGGATTTCACCGTGGGCCAGGCGATCGACTACATGCGCGAGACGCCGGATCTGCCCGACCGCTTCTACGAGATCTATGTCGTCGACAAGGACCAGCACTGGCAGGGCGCAGTCCCCCTCGACGTGCTGCTGCGCGCGCGCCGGCCGATCGCGCTGACCGAGCTGACCGACGAGGACCGCCGCCGCGTCTCCGTCCTGGAGGACCAGGAGGAGGTGGCGCGCATGTTCGGCAAGTACAATCTCGTCGCAGCCCCCGTGCTCGACACCCAGGATCGCCTGGTCGGCGTCATCACCGTCGACGACGTCGTCGACGTCATCGAGGAGGAGGCGGACGAGGACCTCAAGGCGCTCGGCGGCGTCACCAGCGACGAAGAGCTGTCGGACACCTTCCTGACCATCGCGCGCGGCCGCTTCAACTGGCTGCTGGTCAATCTCGCCACCGCCTTCCTCGCATCCTCCGTGCTCGGCCTGTTCGAGGGCCAGCTCGAGAAGATGGTCGCGCTCGCCGTGCTGGCCCCGATCGTGGCGAGCCAGGGCGGCAACGCCGCGACCCAGACCATGACGGTGGCGGTGCGGGCGCTGGCAACGCGCGAGCTCGGCGCCTCCAACGCCTGGCGCGTGGTGATGCGCGAGGGCCTGGTCGGCCTGATCAATGGTCTCGCCTTCGCGGTCATCACGGGCATCGCGGCGGTCGCCTGGTTCAAGATCCCGGGCCTCGGCATCGTCATCGGGCTTGCGATGGTCTGCAACCTCATCGCCGGCGCGCTCGGCGGCATCCTGATCCCGATGGCGCTGGAGCGCGTCAGGGCCGATCCGGCGGTGGCGTCGGGAACGTTCGTCACCACCGTTACCGACGTCGTCGGCTTCTTCTCGTTCCTCGGCATCGCGACGCTCTGGTTCGGGCTGAGGTAGGGCGTGTCCCGGGCGCGCTGCGGCGCGTAGCGCTGCGCAGAACCGGGGCCCAGAAGGCGGCATACTCCGGCGAGATGAGCCCCGGTTCTGCAGTGCATCGCGAAGGCGCGCTGCGCCGCGTCCGGGGCACGAGACCCATGCACGACCTTTTAATCCGAACTTAAGCGACCTGCCGCATCATCGCCCGCGCTTGGGGGAATAAGCATGCGTGTGCGATTGAAGGCGGACGGACGGATCGTCGAAGTGCGGGACGGGCAGGAGTTTCCGGTCCAACCGTCTGCGGTCGAGCCTACGGCCAATGCCGCGCCCGCCGAGGCTTCCTCGCTCGCGGTGCGTGATTTGCGCCGCCGCGCCTGCCTGACCCAGATGGAGTTCGCCGCCAAGCTCGGCGTTCCCGTCGAGACGATCCGCAATTGGGAGCAGGGCAAACGTGCTCCACGGGGACCGGCCCGCGCGCTGCTCGCAGTGATCGCGCACGCCCCGGATACGGTGTTCCAGGCGCTCGCCAAGGCCTGACGGACCAACCGGCTTCGACGCGAACCTCCCGTTAGCATTGCGCCAAATAACCCGCCGAACTGTTGCGGCCTCCGTTGGCAGCGTCATGGGCGGGGTCCATAATGCCGCCTGATGAGGTTTGGGGCTGACGCAACGGAAGAGGAGTCCTCATGCTGTTCGTCGAGGCCAATGGCGCGAGAATTCCGGCGATCGGGCTCGGGACCTGGGAGCTGAGCGGAAGGCCTGCCGCGCGCGTGGTCGAGCAGGCGCTGCGGCTCGGCTATCGCCACATCGACACCGCCCAGGTCTACGACAATGAACGCGAGGTCGGCGATGGCTTGCGCGCCTCTGGCGTGCGGCGTGACGAAATCTTGCTCACCACCAAGGTCTGGACCAACCATTTCGCGCCCCACGATCTCGAGCGCTCGGTCAAGGAGAGCCTGGCGCGAATGCGGCTTCCGAGCGTCGACCTGCTGCTGCTGCACTGGCCCAATTCGCACGTGCCGCTGGCCGAGACGCTTGGCGCGCTGTCGCATGCCAAGACGATGGGCCTGACCCGCCACATCGGCGTCTCCAATTTCACGGTGGCGCTGATCGAGCAGGCGGTGGCGCTATCGCCGGAGCCGCTCGTCTGCAACCAGGTCGAGTACCATCCCTATCTCGACCAGGCGAAGGTGCGTGCGGCCTGCGACAAGCATGGCCTCGCCCTCGTCGCCTACAGCCCGATCGCCAAGGGGCGCATCAAGACCGACCAGACGCTGGCCGAGATCGGGCGCAGCCACCACAAGTCGCCGGCGCAGGTCTGCCTGCGCTGGCTGATGCAACAGAATGTCGCTGCGATCCCGCGCACCTCGCGCATCGAGCGCCTCTCTGAAAACATCGAGATCTTCGATTTCGAGCTGTCGGACGACGAGATGAGCCAGATCGCCGCGCTCGCCAATCCGAAGGGCCGCCTGACCGACTTCGGCTTCGCCCCGAAATGGGATTGAGGGGCGACCGCGGTATGCTAACAGCAGGGCGGCAATCCAAGATCGGGCAATGGAACTGCGGACAATCATACGGACGGACGTTGCAGCGTCGGCGATCGCGCATCTGACGCTGGTGGCGCTGATCATCGTGATCAGCGAAGTCCATCCGTTTCGCAGCCAGCCGCCCGAAACCGTCACGGTAGACATCGTCACGCCGGAGCAGGTGAAAGAGGAGGAGGCCAAAGCGGAGGAGAAGGTCAAGGAAGAGGTCAAGGAGAAGCCCCCGGAGCCGCTCCCCGATCTGAAGCTGCCGAAGCTGGATATCACCGACAAGGAAAAGGCGCCCGCGGCGTCGAAGCCTGCGGCCCAGCAGCCGGCCGCATCGCCATCGCCATCACCGTCGCCTGAACCGCAACGGCCCGCGCAGCAACAGCCCCAGCAGCAACAACCGCAGCAGCAGCCTTCGCCAAAGCCGCGCGAGGCCAACGCGCAGCCGCAACAACAGTCGCCTGCGCAACAGCAGCCGCCGCAGCAACCCCAGCCTCAACCGCCGCCGCAGCCCGAGGCGATGCCGCAGCAGCAAGCCGCACCGCCGCCGGCCTATCAGGCGCCGCAGCCCGACGTCACCGTCAAGTATGGCGTCATGCTGGGACTGCCGCCTGAAATGCCGCCGCCGCTGCCGAAAGACGCCCCCAAGGACGATGGCGGCGACGCCAAGGATTCGATCGCAGCCAAGCTGCCGGCCGAAATCGTCGCCGCGCTTCGCAGCCATTTGCGCAGCTGTGCGAAAATGCCGGCCGGACTTAGCTCGACTGACAACATTCACATCAAGCTGCGCACGGTGTTTGCGACCGACGGCACGCTGGCCCGCGAGCCGATCCTGCTCGAAGCCCCGCCGTCCGCGAAAGGCGTGGCCCTCGTGAAGTCCGCGATGAGCGCTCTGCAGAACTGCCAGCCCTACAAGATGCTGCCTGCCAATCTCTACGAGGAATGGAAGGTGCTGGACCTGCCGTTCAGCCCACGGGATCTCGGAGGGTAGCTCTCGTAGCCCGGATGCAGCCAACGGGTCGGCGCGAAGCGCCGCCCGATGACAGGCTCCGCGTAATCCGCGACGGTGCAAAATGCTGGGTGAGCGGCCCCGGATTTCGCTGCGCTCCATCCGGGCTACGCGACCGTGCCTGTGTTGGCCCTTGTCAATCCGTCTCGCTAAAAACATTCCACTTTACCGAAATTCGGTTTTGGCGTATGTGTCGGCCATCCCGGCTCATCCAGGAGGGGCGATCTCGAGGTCGTCTTGATCGCGAGCCGGGCTTGCGGTGGACGCGGCAGCGTCGGCACGAGAGGTGCGGGCAGGGCGGGTAGTCCCTGTGAGCCCGCGGCCGCGTGCAGACGAACGGCGCTGCTAGGCTTCGTCTCGACTGTAAGTTTCGCAGCTCCGTCGACGGGGTTGGAAATACTGCGGCGACATGGCGGGCCGTGCGTACGGCAAAACCGTGTGGTCCTGGCCGTCGTTGCTACGGTCAAGCCCGTTCGAAGATGCGCGCGAGCCCAACCGGGTGGACGGCATCATCAATTCGAAGGGCGAGGGAGGCCAAAGGAAAGTTCGGCTCCCGGGAGAGCGCGGCATAAGCCGTCCGACCATCGCGCAGGGAAGGCCGAGTGATCGGCACCACCTGTATGCTGCTGTGCGGTTTTCTGCGTGCGCGTGCAATTCGCGCAGCGGACCGCGGGTGCGATGTCAGCACCCGGCCTTCCCTGTGCCCTCTTGGATTTGAGGGTGCGAAGATGAAGCAAAGCTCGGGCGAAATCAGCCGCGAGGACGAGAAGCCATGTCCGCGATTCAAGCTGCCTGCCACAAGCTCGGTCTCGTAGGCGTGCAAAGCGAAGCGTGCCCACGACTTTGCGTATCGTCGTCGGACACGTGGGCAGGGCGCTTTGCGCCTTCGCCCACCTTACGGCACCGCGCCGCGTCGCACAGCCGCTCTCAATGACCGCGCCTGATCCCCTCATCACCGTCCGCCTCCGGCGCCATCGCGGCCCAGGCGCTGGAGGCGAATTGCCGTCGCCAGGTCACGACCACCACGGCGGCGGTGGTGACGAACAGCACCCAGGGGCTGACGAACCAGCCGAGATAGCCGAGCGCGAAGAAGAAAGCGCGCTGGCCGCGGTTGAAATGGCGGCCGGCGGATTCGAACAGGCGCGAGGTGCGGATGACGTGGGCTTCCGCCTCCGGCGTGTCGCGCCGCTCCGCCGGCGGCATGCCGCCGAACAGGATTGCGACATAATTGAACAGGCGATAGGCCCAGGCGAACTTGAAAAAGGCGTAGACGCAGATCAGCACGAGGCCGACGCATTTCAGCTCCCACATGGCCGGCGAGGTGCTGAGGTCGATCGGCAGCTTGCTCAGGATCGTGATGGCGTCGTTGGTGGCATGCAGCAGCGCCAGCGCGCCCCCAAGCGCGAACAGGCTGGTCGAGGCGAAGAAGGCGGTGCCGTTCTGCAACGAGGCCATGATCTGCATGTCGACCATGCGGGTGTCGCGGTCGAGCAGGCGGCGGACCCAGACCTCGCGGTAGCGGTTCATGCGCGCCGACAGGCTGTCCCGGCCGTAAGCCGAATGTTCCAGCGTCAGGGCATAGACCAGCCATTCGACGATGAAGAAGCCGACCGCGGTGACGTCGACCCAATGCCTGCTCATCTGTCTCTCCTCGGAAGCCGCCACGATTGCCACGCATGACAGGAGGCGGCAACGATTGATTGGCGGCAGGCGATGGCGTTAAAAGCGGCTCGCTTCAAAGCGTCTCGGGAAGGACTGATGGCATGGCTGCGCTGAAACTCGCGATCGGCAACAAGAACTACTCGTCATGGTCGATGCGGCCCTGGCTCGCGCTGCGCGCCAACGACATCCCGTTCGTGGAGACGCTGATTCCGCTCTACACCGACAATCCCGCGGACAAGGAGCAGATCCTGTCCTTCAGCCGCGCCGGCAAGGTGCCGGTGCTGGTCGACGGCGACGTCACGGTGTGGGATTCGCTCGCCATCATCGAATACATCGCAGAGCGCTATCCGGAAGTGAAGTTGTGGCCCGACGATGTCGCCGCGCGCGCCCATGCCCGGTCGGTGTGCGCCGAGATGCATTCCGGCTTCGTGGCGCTGCGCAGCGAATGCGGCATGAACCTGCATCGGCCGGTGCGTGCGATCGCATTGTCGGCCGACGCAAAAGCCAACGTCGCGCGCATCGAGGAGATCTGGCGCGAGTGCCGTGCGCGTTACGGCGCGAAAGGTCCGTTCCTGTTCGGCCGTTTCGGCGCGGCGGACGCGATGTACGCGCCGGTCGTGCATCGCCTGCGCACCTACGCGATCGACGTCGCGCCGGACACCAAGGCCTATATGGAGACGATGATGGCGCTGCCGGCGTTCCAGGAATGGACCCGCGAGGGGCTCGCCGAAACGCTTCTCATTGCCAAGTTCGAGGACGCCTGATCGCCGGGTCTGCCCGAGGCCGCTGGCCGCTTGCCGGCCGGCGGTGATCGTGGTCCGGAAATTGACCTGGCCCCTGGATTGCCCGGGCTGCGACACCGGCTGCGACACGCCGCCTGAACGCGCGGCCCGGCGGTATCATCGGCCCATCGGTTCCATCTCTATCACTCTGAAAAGACTGCCAAATATGGGCGTTTGCCATGCTGGCATGGCACTGGCCAAAACCACAACCCGCGTGCTATACAGCGCCTGGGTTTCCGGCCGGCCGTCGTAGTGGGACCATGGGCGAGGCAGGCGTTGTTTGAGTGATGGAGAGGGTGTTGAAGCACAAATTCCCGATTGGAACGCGCGTATTGTTCACGGCCAGCAACGTCGCGCGTCCTGCTGCCAGCGGCTCGTACGAGGTCATCCGTCTGCTGCCGACCGAAGGCGACGACTGTCAGTATCGGATCAAGAGCTCGACCGAAGCTTTCGAACGCGTCGCCAAGGAAAGCCAGCTCGCGCTGTCCTGAAGTCCGATCGCGTTCCCGAAGGCCGACGCGTTTCGCGCATTGGTGCCATCAGGGAATAGTGTTCTGCCGCCGTCAAAAGGCCCGCTTCACCTTCACAAGGTGGCCGGGGGCAATTGCCGACTCGCGGTACTCGCTTGACCATTCGCTCTCTGCTCGCGTGAGGGGACGTCGCGCATGAACTGGGCATGGGCCACTTCGCTCGACCAAATCTGGCGCTCGCCGGCCTTTCCGATGTGGATGACGCTGGCCGCGGCAGGATTCTTCGGATTGATCCTGCTGATCACGCTGCTGCGCGCCGACAGGTCGGTCGCCAATGGCGCGCTGACCGTCATTACGCTGCTCTCCATCGCGATCGCAGGTGCTGCCACCGTGCGCGTCTATGGACCGGCGGGGTCGGACGGGCCGATCGAGGCGCGCACACAAGGTGCGGTCGTCGCCAACCTGCCGGCGCTGTCCTGCCTTGACGATCTCGCCGGCGATGCCGTGGCCATCGGCTGCGAGAAGGCGCTGTTCGGCTCGCCGGACGCGGTGGCTGCGTCGGTGTCCTACACAGCAGTCCGGATCGACCGGCTGATGGCGCTCGGCGATGCCGCGACCGCCGAGAAGAGCCTGACGGCCGACATGAAAACGCTGCGCAAGTCTCTGGAGCGCGATCGCTACGGCCTCGTGGCGCAGGTACTGGTCGTGCGCGACGGCTGCACCCAGTTCGACTGTGCCGCGTTCCGTGCGCTGACCGACCAGCAGCAGGTCGCGGCCAACATGGATTCCCATCTCTACGACGCGCTGGTCGCGCGCCATGCGCCGACCTGGAACGCGCCCGCGACGGCGACGGCGACGGCGGCGCTGCCACCGACTGCGGCGCTCGCGGGTCTGCCGCCTTCGGCGCCGACGGGCAGGCCGACCAATGCGGAGTTCCCGAGCGCCAACTCGACGCCGCCGGTGAGCATCATGAATCCGGAGCCCACGGCGACGACGCGGCAGGCGGCGCCGGCCGCGAACGCAGCAGTAGCGCCGGCCGCTTCGCGCGCACCGGCCCCGACCTCGGCACAGGCCTCGGCTCCTGCTGCGAAGAAGCCGCCGGCCCCGAAGGCTGCGCGTGCCCCCGCAGCACCGGTTCCGCTCGCGCCCCCGCCGGCGACTGCGGCGGCTCCCGCGGCTGCGGATAACGAGTAGATCGGCATTCCAAATGCGGCGTTGCCCGGCTAATGCTTGGGCATGCCGCTACATCTGATCAAGCTCGCCGTCGGCTGCGACTCCGTCAAGGAATTGAAGGAGTGGATCGCCGAACGGATGCAGACCGCCAAGAAGAAGGGTCTGCCGCAACACCACATCCACATCACCCGCATGGTCCCCAAGCGCGACGCCGAGATCCTCGCGGGCGGGTCGCTTTATTGGGTGATCAAGGGCGAGATCGCCGCGCGGGAAAAGATCATCGGCATCGAGCCGTTCCGCGACAAGGACGGTATCGGGCGCTGCCGCATCGTGATGCAGCCGAAGGTGGTCTCGGTCTCGCCGCGGCCGATGCGCCCGTTCCAGGGCTGGCGCTATCTCACCGAAGATTCCGTGCCGCCCGACCTCGGCAAGTCCGCCGCCGGCTCGATCGCGGCGATGCCGGAGCCGATGCGGCGCGAATTGCGCGATCTGGGGCTGCTCTAAACCGCGATGTTGTCGATCAGTCGCGTCGTGCCGAGCTTGGCTGCGACCAGGATCCGCAGCGCGCCGTCCTTGCGCGAGGTGACGGGCGCCAGCGTCTCGGCATGGCGGACCTCGTAATAGTCGAGAGCAAAGCCCGCCGCCTTGATCGTCTCCGCGCCGCGCGCCATCGCCGGCGCGATGGCTTCGCCCGCCTTGATCCGTCCGGCGCTGTCTTTCATGGCGCGGTAGAGCACGGTGGCGGTCTGCCGCTCCTCGGGCGAGAGGTAGACGTTGCGTGAGGACATCGCGAGCCCGTCGCGCTCGCGCACGGTGCGCGAGCCGATCACCTTGACGCCGAGGTCGAGGTCGCGCGCCATCTGCGTCACCACCCGCAACTGCTGAAAGTCCTTTTCGCCGAAGATCGCGAAGTCCGGCCGGACTTGCGTGAACAGCTTGCCGACCACGGTGGCAACGCCGCCGAAGAAATGCGGGCGGAAGCGATCCTCGAGGCCCGCGAGCGCCGGCCCTTCCGGTACGATTCGGGTGGCGAAGCCTTCCGGATACATCGCCTTGACGTCCGGATGCCAGACTATGTCGACGTCCTCGGCCGCGAGCTTGGCGATGTCGGCCTTCCAGGTGCGCGGATAGGCACCAAAATCCTCGGTCGGGGCGAACTGGGTCGGGTTGACGAAGATCGACACCACGACGCGGCTGGCACGCCGCTTGGCGAGGCGGACGAGAGACACATGCCCGTCATGGAGGGCTCCCATGGTCGGGACCAGCGCGATCGTGGCCTTTCGCTTGCGAAGATTGTCGACGGCGCGGCGCAAGGTCGGGACCGTGCGGGCGATCAGGGGGCTTGATGACATCAGGACTCGGCGGCGTTGGGAATCGGCGCGACGTGATCTGCGCCCGGGGCGACTAACCTTAACAAGCAGCGATCATGGACGCCATGCATCCGGATGCGGCACAGCATCCCGCGCAAGACCGCACGCGACATCGCGACATTGTGGGCTGGATCACAGACGAAGATTGGCACTGCTATTCATGATGAAGCACGGCGCAGTACGATTTGTATGACCTGTCACGCATTTCACTTGACCGCAGACGCGGCCAACTCGAAGATATTCATCAGGGGTGTTGAGGATCGCCATGCTTGTGCAGGCTAGCCAAGGCCAATCCGGCTCGGCGCATGTGGTCGTGCTCGGCAACGAGAAGGGCGGCTCCGGCAAGTCGACCACCGCCCTGCACATCGCTGTTGCGCTCCTGAAGGCCGGCCAGCGCGTCGCCACCATCGACCTCGACTGCCGTCAGCAGAGCTTCACCCACTACATCAACAACCGTTCCGCCTGGGCCCGCCGCACCAAGCTCGACCTGGAACTGCCGGTGCATCGCTGCATCAAGCTCGGCGAGACCATGCAGATCGCCGAGAACGAGAATTCCGAGTTCCAGCAGTTCATGGAGGCGGTCTCGGCGGTCGAGAGCAGCTTCGACTTCATCGTCATCGATACGCCGGGCACCGACAGCTATTTGATGCGGCTAGCGCATTCGATGGCCGACACGCTGGTCACGCCGATCAACGACAGCTTCCTCGACTTCGACGTGCTCGGCACCGTCGATCCCGCGAGCTACGCGGTGACCGGCGAGAGCCATTACGCCGAGATGGTGCGCGACGTCCGCCGCAAGCGCCGCCAGCTCGATGGTTCGACCACCGACTGGATCGTGGTGCGCAACCGCCTTTCGATGCTCGGCTCCCGCAACAAGCAGCTGGTCGCCGAGGGGCTGAAGGATCTGTCGCTGCGGCTCGGCTTCCGCTACGTCGACGGCTTCGCCGAACGCGTCGTCTATCGCGAATTTTTCCCGCGCGGCCTGACCGCCCTCGACGAGATCGACGAGGCCACGCTCGGCATGCGGCCCAATCTCGGCCATCTCACCGCACGGGAAGAGGTGACGAGCCTGCTGCGCCAGCTCAAGCTGCCGCTCGACGAGCGCGGCCGCCGCCGTGCGGCAAATCGCGCCGAGTGGTTCAACCAGGTCGACAAGCCGCTCGAAGTCCACGACATCCTGGGCGCCTGAGACGGTATGGCGCTACTTCCGGTCGATCTGACCGGGCGGTTGCTCCGGGAACCCCGGCCGCGTTCGGCCGTTTTCATCCTGCGTTTACCGCGAAATTGAACCCGATCGAGACCGGTTGCGTCGGATGGTGACATGCATCCTGGCGTAGCCGTGGAAGAAGGGGATGCCCAGAAAACGTGTGCGGCGCACAACGAAAGGGCTGCCGGTTCACAATATTTGGCCTTCCTGTCACGCGCCTGTGACATATATTAGCGAATAGGCGACCAGGGGCCGGAGAGCCCCGGAAGAACACGATTTTCAACAGGGATTCAGGCCGCAAGAGCCTGAGGCTGAGGACGAAAATGAAGCGTGGAATTGCCGTTCTGGTTTCGGTCAGTGCCCTCTGCGGCATCGCCTATTTCACGGCGAGCAAGTGGGCGATCAAGCACGAGACCATCACCTTCTACGACGCCTCGCGCGACAATCGTCCCGTGCCCGTCCAGATCGCGGTGCGCCGCGACAAGGAAATGCAGGCCAATGCCGGCATGATCACGCTGCCGGTCGCAGTGATCAATCACGGCAACACCGTCAAGAACACCGAATACGGATTCCTCGCCAACATCTTCGCTGCGCGCGGCTACATGGTCGTGAGCCCGCAGCACGATCTGCCGACAGATCCTCCGATGGTCACCAAGCCCGGCGAGCTCTATGTCGGCCGGCTGCCGCAGATCCTGCGCGGCGTTGCCAACATCCATCTCGCCATGCAGGAGATGAAGAAGATTCAGCCCAATGCCGACTACGCCCAGGTGACGATGGTCGGCCACTCCATGGGCGGCGACATCACGATGTATTTCGCCAAGCAATATCCGGACGAGGTCAAGAAGGTCGTCACGCTGGACAATCTGCGCGTGCCCTTCGTCACCGCCGGCAAGTTCAAGATCCTGTCGTTCCGCTCTCAGGATCCGCAGTTCAAGACCGATGCGGGCGTTCTGCCGACCGACGAGGAATGCGAGAAGGCGGGCATCCAGGTCGTGAAGACCGAATTCCAGCATAACGACATGCGCGACACTGGCCCGGATGTTGCCAAGAGCTCGATCCAGAGCATGCTCGACAAATTCCTGAGCGCGACCGACAGCGAGATCCGGCCCGTCGACACGCAATCGTCGCCGCCCAACATCCTCGAGCCCGGCCCGGTCGCGTTGATGGCGCCTGCCAAGAGCTGAAGCGTTAAGAGCTGAAGCGTTAAGAGCTGAAGCGTTAAGAGCTGAAGCGTTAACGGCTGACGTCAATCATCCGCCACGTTTTCAAAGCCTCCGCTGGCCTCCGCCTGCGGGGGCTTTGCACATTGACCCGACCGCTCGCGCTGACCACATTAGCCGTCCACGCAGGGTCAAGGGATGTCGGGCGAACCCATCAAGCCGCATCGCGGCAATGTCGCGGCGCAATCGGGCGGTGCGGTGCCGCAGGCGGGAACGTCGACCGCGGAGGACATCGCCGCGTTCGTTGCCAAGGCGCGGGCGCTGTCACCCCACGCGCCGGGCGCGAAGGGGCGGCTGATCTTCGCATTGGATGCGACGATGAGCCGGCAGCCCACCTGGGACATGGCCTGCGCGCTTCAGGCCGACATGTTTCGCGAGACCGCGACACTCGGCAGTCTCGATATCCGGCTCGTCTACTATCGCGGCCTGAACGAGTGCCGCGCCACGGGATGGATATCAGACAGCACCAGGCTCGCGGCCTTGATGAGCAAGATCGACTGCCGTGGCGGCGATACCCAGATCGGCAAGGTGCTGACGGAGGCACGACGCGAAGCGGTCGCATCGGGCGTGCGCGCCGTCGTCTTCGTCGGCGATGCCATGGAGGAGAAGGTCGACGAGCTCTGTGTCAAGGCCGGCGAGCTCGGCATGCTCAAGGTGCCCGTGTTCGTGTTTCAGGAAGGTCATGACGCGGTCGCCGAGCAGGCCTTTCGCGAGATCGCCCGCCTGACCGGCGGTGCCTGGTGCCGGTTCGATCCGGGCGCGGCCGCGCAGTTGCGCGAGCTGCTGCAGGCAGCCGCGGCCTATGCTGCCGGCGGTCGCGAGGCCTTGTTGAGATTGGCGAAGACCGCAAGCGGCGCGGCCAAGCTGATCGGCCAGATGAAATAGCGCTCACCCCGTCCTGGCTCGCGGCCGGCGTACGCCATGCATTTTGCCGCGAGGCCGACTATATTCCCGAGATGACTCTGATCGCCGGCGCTGTCGCCGTTATCACGCTCTATCTGCTGCTCCAGACGTTCCGCGCCGCCAACCCGGCGGTGCTGGCGCGTGCCATCAGGTTCGGTGGCGGCGTCCTGGCGCTGGCGATCGCAGCCTTCACGGGCTTGCGCGGCGAGCTGGTGGTGGCGATCCCGCTCGGGTTTTTCGGTGCCGGGCTGCTGGGCTGGACGCCGCTGGCAAACGCCGGATTCGGCAATATCGGTGGGTTGTTCGGCGGCGGTGGCGCTGCGCGCGCGTCAGGGCAGGCCTCACGCGTGCGCTCGCAATTCCTGGATATGCGGCTCGACCACGATACCGGCCAGCTTGGTGGGCAGATCGTCGCCGGGCCTCACGCCGGGCGCGATCTCGGCGAGTTCGACCTCCCGGGCCTGCTGGCCATGGTCCCGACCTTCGACGCCGAGAGCGTCGCCTTACTTGAAAGCTATCTGGACCGCCGGTTTCCCGCTTGGCGTCAGAACGCGCAGGGCGATGCGGCAGGGGGGCAGCGCCGCCCGGCGGCGAGCGGCAAAATGACGGCGGAGGAGGCCTACCAGATCCTTGGCCTGCAGCCGGGAGCGGGGCGTGACGACATCAGCCGGGCGCACAAGTCCCTGATGAAGAAACTCCATCCCGACCAGGGGGGCTCGAACTATCTCGCTGCCCGGGTAAACGAGGCCAAGGATACTCTGCTTCGTACGCATAACGGCTAACTCCGGCACCACGCCACAAACGCCCGTACCGTGTGAGCTCCGCTTGCTCCGTTTGCCGTCGCCCCGATGCCCGCCATTTCGGCGTGGTCGATCCCTTGAGCAAAGTTTTAACCGTAAATTCTTGACGAGAGGTTGTCGCGGAACAGCCTTGTCGAGACTGTGCCCGCATCGACACATCGCCAAAACGAAAATGCCCACGCAAGGCGCGGGCATTTCGTCTGGAACGGGGGGAGGAGATCAGTTGCGGACGGTGATGCAGGAGATCTCGGCGCGCTTCAGGGTGCGGCAGACCGCTTCGGCCTGGTCGCGCTCGAGGCCGGCGAAGCGGGCGCGGTAGAGCTTGCGATTGTCCTTGGCGACGACCTCGGTGAACGGGTCGGCCTTGCTGAGCAGGCCGCGGGCCGAGCTGCGCGCGGCGTCGATGCGCTGCTGGGCTTCGTTCTCGCTCTCGAGCGCGCCGACCTGGACGATCCAGCCGCTGTGGGTGACGGCGGGCTTGGTGGTGGCGCTCATCTGGACCGGCATCGGATCGGCGGAGGCGAGCTTCGGAGCGGCAGGGGCAGGGGTATGGGCGGGCGCGGCGGCCGTTGCGGCCGGCAGCACGCCGAGGATCCCGTTGCCGGTACCGAAGCCGGCCGGCTGCCGCGGCAGCTCGGTGCGGGCCATGTCTGCTTTCGGCGCTTCGGGATGGCTGGCGATCTCGGGCTTGTTGATGAGATCGGCCCGGGCGACCACGGCGCCTGAGGTTTCCGCGACCTCGGAACGGGACGGAATGGCGTTGGTGACCGGCGGGGCGACCTGGACCGGGGCGGGCGCGGCGGAGGCGACCTTCACGGCGCCGGCCTTGACCTGAACCGTCTTGACCCGGACCGGCTTCATCGGCTCGGACGAGCCGGGGATGAGGGAGAGCGGCTGGCTCGAGATCACGCCATTGGTGAGCGGCGCGGGCTCGATCTTGGATTCCGTCGGCCGAACCTCGGGCTTGCTGGCTTCCGGCTTGTGCGGTGCGGGCGGCACCGCGGCCGTCGCGGCGGCAAGCGTCGACAGGCGGGCAGCGAGACGAGACGGGGCAGACTCGGGAGCGGGGGCCGCAGCCTGGACCGGCGCAGCGGGCCGGACCGGTGCAGCATCCGAGGCGTCAGCAACATCGGTCGCGGTGTCGGCAGCGTTGCGCTCGGTGACCGCGACGACGGTGTGAGTGGTCGCGCCCTTTTCGAGATTTTCCGCGAGCAGGTTGCGCATGATGGCATCGCGCGAGCCGCCGCTGCGGCCGCCGAGCACGACGCCGATCAGATGGCGGTTGCCGCGGCGCATCGAGGTGACGAGGTTGAAGCCGGAGGCGCGGGTGTAGCCGGTCTTGATGCCGTCCACGCCCTCGACGCTGCCGAGCAGGTGATTGTGATTGCGGATCGACTGTCCACGCCAGTTGAAGGTGGAGGTCGCGAAATACCGATAATAGCGCGGAAAGCGCTCCTGGATGGCGCGGCCGAGCGTGGCCTGGTCGCGCGCTGTCGTGACCTGCTCGTCGTTGGGAAGGCCGTTCGCGTTGCGGTACACCGTCCTAGACATGCCGAGCGCGCGCGCCTTGCGCGTCATCATCTGGGCAAAGTCGTCCTCGTCGCCGGCGATCGCTTCCGCGATCACCACTGCTGCGTCGTTCGCGGAGCGGGTGACGAGACCCTTGATCGCGTCCTCGACGCGGATGGTCTGGCCGGCCCGCAGGTTCAGCTTGGTCGGATCCTGGTCGGCGGCGTGCTGGGACACCGGCATCTCGGTGTCGAGCTTCATTTTGCCGGACTCGAGGCGCTCGAACAGCAGATAGAGCGTCATGATCTTGGTCAGCGAAGCGGGGTGGCGGATCCCGTCGGGGCTCGTTGCCTGCAGCACCGAGCCGGAATTGCCGTCGACGATGATGGACGCGAATTTCGGGCTCGAGCTCTCGGACACATCGCGCTGCACCCGATGGTGCGCGTAGTGGCGGCGGTGGCGCCGAGCCTCGGCGGCATCGGTGGTGAAGATGACCGCGGTCGTGACCGTAAGAAGCCCAAAAACGCCAACCCGCGCCAAGCGCGAGGAAGACAAGTTTTTACGAAGCATGGAACCCCGTCCCCGTTTCTCAACTGATCACCGGCTCGTGAGGCGAAATTGTGCCCAATGGACCCGGGATCATTACCTGCTCAGGCTGCCCCTCCGCTGGTGTTCGCCGCGGGGGACGTTCGGCCTGAGCCGCTATTCTGGCTAAGGTGATGTTCTCAAACGGCTTTTGACCGCTTGCGGAAGCTGAACACGTCCGGGAATCAAGGTAGGGGGCCGCGGTTTCCAAAAGCTTAAGAAACCCTTGCGGGAAACCCCGGGAATTTCCGCGATTTGCACTGGTTTTTGTGCGTCGCACAAAGATTCTTGACTTATTTGTGCATTGCACTAATAATGGGCACAGTCAGGGAGCCGGGGCTTCCGACCAAAGCCAGGGAAAAGGATTCCGAAATGTTCAAGGTTGAAGACTTTCAGAACTACGGGAAAGAGCACTTCGAGCAGTACGTCGCCTCCGCGACCTCGGTGCAGCACGGCCTTCAGGCGATCGCCAGTGCCTATGGCGACTATACGAAGAAGTCGTTCGAAGACACCAAGTCCTTCGTCGAGAAGCTTTCCGGCGTGAAGTCGCTGGACAAGGCCGTCGAAGCACAGACCGATTTCGCCCGTTCCGCCTACGAGACCTTCGTTGCGGAATCGCAGAAGATCGCCGGCCTCTACAGCGACCTCGCCAAGCAGGCGTTCAAGCCGGTCGAGACCATCGTGTCGAAGTTCACCCCGGCCGCCCAGTAAACGTTTTTCAGGACATCCTGGAATCGAAAAGCCCGGCTGATCCAGCCGGGCTTTTTTGTGCGCGCGCTCAACCGGTCGGGTCAGCGTGCCACGCGCAGCTTGGACAGTGAGGTGCCGATGTCCTTGAACACCGAGACGGTCTGGCTGGCCGAGGTGACCAGATAGAATTTGTCGGTGCTGCTGGCGCAATATTGCAGCACGCTCGAGGTCGGATCGCTGCCGGTGTTCACCTGCACCGTGTAGATCGTGATGTTGTTGGGCTGGGCCTTGGCATTGTCGCACAGCTTCTTCTGCCGTGCGTCGATCTGCGCGGCGTTGTTGTACCAGCGGTTCTGCGTGTTGAGACCGTCGGACAGCAGCACGATCGCGTCCTTGTAGGTGTCCTTGGCCGGCGCGTTCATGGGATCTCCGGTCGACAGCGTCATCCACCCCCAGGCCAGGCCAATGCCCTGGTTGGTGTTGCCCGTGGGCTTCATGGCGTCGATGCGGCTCTTGAGCGCGGACCAGTCGTAGCTCAACGGCATGATCGGCTGCAGGTAGGACCAGCTGCTCGTGTTGCAGTAGGAGTACTGCTCGGCCGGGAAGAGCGTCCCCACATTGCCGTTCGTCGGCGTGGTGTTCTTGGTGTCGTAGTCCTGATCGCGATCGGCCACGCAACCGGTCCAGGTGTTGTGGTTGGCCGGCGTCCACTTCCAATTGTTGCAGTTGTTGGAGTTGCCCGACGCGCAGCTCCAGCTGCCGTTGGCGGCATCCCAATCGCTGAAATCGATCCAGCTCTTGTTGTAGTTGCTGGCGCCGACGTTGACGTCCTTGGCGAAGGGAACGATCGAGATGTAGACGTCGCCGGTATTCTTGGCGAGCGCGCTGAGTTGATCGACCAGATTCTTCGCGGCCGTCTGCATCGCCTCCATCTTGCCGTCGTTGGCCATCGAGCCGGTGTTGTCGAGCACCAGGGCTACGCGCATGCGGACGTTGCCCCAGGCGCTGGTGGACGTGGTGCCGACGTCGAGCGTCGGAAAGCCGGCGATCTTCATGAAGGTGGTCGTGTAGGTGCCGGTTCCGCTGAGCTGGATCGTTGAGCCCATGCTGGTGCTCGCCGTATAGGTGGCGGCCACGCTGACCGAGGGTAGGGCGGACGTCGCGGTAAACAGCGCGTTGAAATAGGCTTGCGCCTTCGTGCTGAGCTGCGAGGTGGTGATGGTGCCGGACGACAGATCCTTGGAAAGCATCAAAGCGGCGGAGTCGAGGGCCGCCTGCATGGACGTGCGGGCCTGGACGGCGCGGCTATAGTCGATTGCGGCACCGATGAAGCTGAGCACCGGGACCAGCGCGATCGCGAAGATCATGGCGATATTGCCTTGCTCGGCCGCTGCGAAGCGGGCGAACTGTCGACCAATCAGGCTGACGAGCGGCGAGCGAAACATGACGAGCCCCGAAATCGGTGGTTTTGCCCGATTTGGCGCCACGCCATTGAAGACCTGGTAAATCGCACCGTAGAAGACCGGGGTATCCCGGGCGAAACGTCGCAATCGTGTTAAATGTCCTGGTTCCTGGTCAACATGTTCTAAGCAGGAGGGGCATAAATTTTTGTCAAATCGGTCCGGATTGATTAACCTTGGCAGGATCGCCCGGACCGGGAATCGGGACTGCCGTGGCCGGACTTCCAGCGCGCTTGCGGCGGGCCGGAGGCAGGCCCATATTGCTGGCGAACGATCCGGCTTGGACCGGATTTGTCGGGAGCGGCGATCCAACACGGCGGCGCGCCTGCGCCAGGCTCCGAAGGGCGGGGTCGCGCGGCGACCGCCATTCGCTTCCGTGGGGAATTTGAACGCCTGAGCCATGCCGCAATTGACTTCCAGACTCGACCCGTCCGCGCCAGCCGCTGCCTACGCTCCTCGCATGAGCAATGACGAGAACCGTTCGGGTAACCCCTCCGGTCCGAACACATCGGTCATCACCAAGGTCAAGCCCAAGACCAAGCGACCGAACCTCTACCGCGTGCTGATCCTGAACGACGACTACACGCCGATGGAGTTCGTCGTCCACGTGCTGGAGAAGTTCTTCAACAAGGACATCGAGGCGGCCACCAAGATCATGCTGCACGTCCATCATCACGGCATCGGGGAGTGCGGCGTGTTCACCTACGAGATCGCCGAGACCAAGGTGACGCAGGTGATGGATTTCGCCCGCAAGCACCAGCATCCGCTGCAATGCGTGATGGAAAAGAAGTAAACGCCGTTCGCGTTCTCGAGCGTGGTTCTGTTCGCGTGGTGTGTGTGCTGGCAGCACGTCTTGCTGCATGATCCGGTGAACATCGGCACCGGCGTCAATCCTGCCCAAATGGGTAGTTCTGCCCAAATCGGAACGGGTTTTGCATCGAAAATACCGTGGGCGTGTCGCCGCCGAGTCGCGGAACCGGTCTTTCGCCGCGGTCTTGTATAACTATATGTGACAAAGGTTGTTGTTGCCTGACCGGGCGATCACGACCATGATGATGGGGGCCATAGAGGACGCGAATGCCGACTTTTTCCCAAAGCCTTGAACAATCCCTGCATCGTGCGCTGGCGATCGCAAACGAGCGTCATCACCAATACGCGACGCTCGAGCATCTCTTGCTCTCCCTGATCGACGACTCCGATGCTGCCGCCGTCATGCGCGCCTGCAGCGTCGATCTCGACAAGCTCCGCACGAGCCTCGTCAATTACCTTGAGACCGAATTCGAGAACCTGGTGACCGATGGCGCCGACGACGCCAAGCCGACCGCCGGTTTCCAGCGCGTGATCCAGCGCGCGGTGATCCACGTGCAATCCTCCGGTCGTGAAGAGGTGACCGGCGCCAACGTGCTGATCGCGATCTTCGCAGAGCGCGAGAGCCACGCCGCGTATTTCCTGCAGGAGCAGGACATGACGCGCTATGACGCCGTCAACTACATCAGCCACGGCATCGCGAAGCGGCCGGGCGTCTCCGAGGCGCGCCCCGTTCGCGGCGTCGACGAGGAGACCGAGGCCAAGGGCAACGAGGACGCCAAGAAGAAGGGCGAGGCGCTCGAGACCTATTGCGTCAACCTCAACAAGAAGGCGCGCGACGGCAAGATCGATCCGGTGATCGGACGCAATTCCGAAATCAACCGTGCGATCCAGGTGCTGTGCCGCCGGCAGAAGAACAACCCGTTGTTCGTCGGTGAAGCCGGCGTCGGCAAGACCGCGATCGCGGAGGGCCTCGCCAAGCGCATCGTCGACAGCGAAGTGCCGGAAGTGCTGGCTGCCGCCACGGTGTTCTCGCTCGACATGGGCACGCTGCTCGCGGGCACGCGCTATCGCGGCGACTTCGAGGAGCGCCTGAAGCAGGTGCTGAAGGAGCTCGAGGCGCACCCCAACGCCATCCTGTTCATCGACGAAATCCACACCGTGATCGGTGCGGGTGCGACGTCGGGCGGGGCGATGGATGCCTCTAACCTGCTGAAGCCCGCGCTCGCCTCCGGCACCATCCGCTGCATGGGCTCGACCACCTACAAGGAATATCGCCAGCACTTCGAGAAGGACCGCGCGCTGGTGCGGCGCTTCCAGAAGATCGACATCAACGAGCCGACGGTCGAGGACGCCATCGCGATCCTCAAGGGTCTCAAGCCCTATTTCGAGGACTATCACCGGCTGAAGTACACCAACGAGGCGATTGAGGCCGCGGTGCAGCTCTCCTCGCGCTACATCCACGACCGCAAGCTGCCGGACAAGGCGATCGACGTGATCGACGAGTCGGGCGCGGCGCAGATGCTGCTGGCCGAGAACAAGCGCAAGAAGACCATCGGCATCAAGGAGATCGAGACCACGATCGCCTCGATGGCGCGGATCCCGCCGAAGAGCGTGTCGAAGGACGATGCCGAGGTGCTCAAGCATCTCGAGACGACGCTGAAGCGCACCGTGTTCGGCCAGGACAAGGCGATCGAGTCGCTCGCCGCCTCGATCAAGCTGGCGCGCGCCGGCCTGCGCGAGCCGGAGAAGCCGATCGGCTGCTATTTGTTCTCAGGTCCGACCGGCGTCGGCAAGACCGAGGTCGCCAAGCAGCTCGCGGCGTCGCTCGGCGTCGAGCTGTTGCGCTTCGACATGTCCGAGTACATGGAGCGGCACACCGTGTCGCGCCTGATCGGCGCGCCTCCCGGCTATGTCGGCTTCGACCAGGGCGGCCTGCTCACCGACGGCGTCGACCAGCATCCGCATTGCGTGGTGCTGCTCGACGAAATCGAGAAGGCGCATCCCGACCTGTACAACGTGCTGCTCCAGATCATGGATCACGGCCGGCTCACCGACCACAACGGCAAGCAGGTCAACTTCCGCAACGTGATCCTGATCATGACCACGAACGCGGGTGCGTCCGATCTGGCCAAGCAGGCGTTCGGCTTCACGCGCTCGAAGCGGGAAGGCGACGACCACGAGGCGATCAACCGGCAGTTCGCGCCGGAATTCCGCAATCGCCTCGATGCCATCGTCTCGTTCGGCCATCTCAGCGTCGAGGTGATCGGCACCGTCGTCGAGAAGTTCGTGCTTCAGCTCGAAGCGCAACTCGGCGACCGCGACGTCACCATCGAGCTGTCGGAGCCGGCCAAGGCCTGGCTGGTCCAGCACGGTTACGACGAGCAGATGGGCGCGCGTCCCATGGCCCGCGTGATCCAGGAGCACATCAAGAAGCCGCTGGCCGACGAGGTGCTGTTCGGCAAGCTGAAGGGCGGCGGTCACGTCCGCGTCGTTCTGGTCAAGGACGAGGCCGACGAGACCAAGGAAAAGATCGGCTTCGAATTCGTCGAGGGCCCGGTCACGCCGAAGCAGGAGAAGCTGCCCGGCACCCGCAAGCGCCCGCCCGGCAAGTCCAAGCCGGGTGGCCCCGGCGGCTCGAAGGGGCCGACCTCCAAGGGCCCGCTGGTCAAGGCTTGATCACGAGCAATATGAATCGAAAGGCCGGCTGCGAAGCCGGCCTTTTTGTTTCTAAGGCGGAGCGTAGGCTCAGGTCCCGGCCTCTGGCGCGGCCGCTGGCGGACGCGGCTTCTTCGGCGCGGCTGGTCGCGCGCTACGGGGAGGGGCCGACGGCTGCATCGTCACGATGACCGGATTGGGCTTGTGATCGGTGGCTGCCCCGGTCGCGGCATCGACGCCCATGCCGATGAAACCACCGGCGAGGAGATTGCCGGCGAAGCCGGCGGCGCCCGTGCCCGACACCTCTTTGGTGAGCTGCACCGTCTGGGATTGATAGCCTTCCTTTTCGAAGGTGATCGTAATGTCGGCGCTACGCTTGGCGACGATGGCGCAAGGTGTTGTGCAGGTTGTCGGCACCTCAAGCCCGGTGACCACGGCTTCCACGCCTGACGGTGTCGATGAAATGCTGATGTTCTCGGTCGTGCCGCGCGTGACGGACGCGCAGCCGCCCAGCATGACGCTGAGCGCCATTATTCCCACTACACGCATGAAATGCCCCTAATTTCCCCGGCGCCTATCAAGCGCAACCGGAGCGCGAGGGCAAGAGGTCATTGGTCCGGATAGTTAAGCCACGCAGGGGTTGTGCACGGGAATGGCGGGTACCGGAAGGTGGACGCCGTCAATCGCCCCGCAAGCGCTGATCGTCCTGCACGCGGACGTGTTCGGCGCCGCGCGCGCCGGCCGGCGACAGCCGCAGCATGCTCAGGACCGCGCCGCAGAGTGCAAAGCCGACGCCGGCAAGCAGCGCCAGCCTGGTGCCCTCGACCGGATACCGTCCGAGCAGCAGCGCCACCAGCGCTGCGCCGGTGGTCTGGCCGAGCAGGCGCGCCGTGCCGAGCATGCCGCTGGCCCCACCGGCGCGCTCGCGCGGGGCGGCGGCGATCATGGTGCGGTTGTTGGGGGTCTGGAACAGGCCGAAGCCGGCGCCCGCCAGCGCCATGCGCCAGATCACGTCGAACGGCGTCGGGGCCGCGGGCAGGAGCGCGAGCGCGGCCAGGCCGCAGGCGAACAGCGTGAGCCCGATGCCGCCGAGCAGGCCGGCCGGATAGCGCTCGACCAGGCGGCCGGCGAGCGGCGCCGCGAACGCCACCGCGATCGGCCATGGCGTGATCAGGAGGCCCATATGCACGGCCGAATAGCCGAAGCGGCTCTGGAGGTAGAAGGGGATCGCGACGAAGGCGAGCATCTGCCCGCAGAACGAGGCGATCGAGGTGGCAATCGACAGCGCGAACACCGGGATGCGCAGCAGATCGATCGGCAGCAGCGGCGAGGTCATGTGGGTTTCGCGCCAGATCAGCAGCGCGCCGGCGAGAAGAGCGATGGCGAACTGGATCAGGCACGTGATTGCTGCCTCGCCATGACCGACGCTGTCGACCGCGGCGATGCCGACACCAAAGGTGATCGCGGACAGCCCCGCGCTCTGCCAGTCGAAGGAGCGATCGGCGGGCTTGGTGTGCGGCAGGCTGCGCAGGCCCAGCAACAGCGTCACCGCGCCGAGCGGCACGTTGATGGCGAACAGCCAAGGCCAGCTTCCGACCGCCAGGATGCCCGCGGCGAGCGTCGGGCCGATTGCAGCCGAAAAAGCGACGACAAGCGCGTTGAGCCCGATGCCGCGGCCAAGCTGGCTGCGTGGATAGGTAAAGCGCACCAGCGCCGAATTGACGCTCATGATGCCGGCGGCGCCAAAGCCCTGGATGATGCGCGCGACAGTCAGCAGCGGCAGCGTATGCGCCAGCGCGCACAAGGCGGACGCCAGCGTGAACAGCACCAGCCCGACCAGATAGACGCGGCGATAGCCGACGATCTCGCCGAGCGAGGCCAGCGGCAGCAGCGAGATCGTGATCGCGAGCTGGTAGCCGTTGACGATCCAGATCGAGAAGGCCGGACTGGCGTCGAGGTCGGCCGCGATCGTCGGCAGCGCGACATTGGCGATGGCGCTGTCGACGACGGCCATGATGATGCCGAGCGCGATCGTCAGCACCGCCTGATTGCGCTGCGGCTGCGGCAGGCCGTCGGCGTGCTCGATGGGGGCGGACGACATGATGGAGGCGCGGTTGATTCGAGCCGTGATTCATCTCCGAATAGGAAATTGCCGGATCGACGGCAACCCGTCAGGATACCGCCAGTTCCCGTAACGGCGCGGCAAACATGGCTCTGTACGGCCTCCGCGGGCTTACCAGCGAGCTGTCGACTTTCCGAAGATGTACAGCGCGACGAGGCCGAACGTGACGGCCGTCGAGGCAATGAGCACGGCGCGATCCCAGTCGATCCGCTGCCGCTCGGCGCGGTTGAAATTGAGGACCATGAACAGGGCCTTCATGGCAAATCGGCGCATCGGCGGCCTCGCGAGGGCCGCAGAATGCCACGGCCGACGCAAGCGGGCTTGATGCAGCTCAAGCGTCCTACACGGCCGGCGGATTGCGGTCGGTGAAGGTCGTGCGCTGGTGCCAGTAGGGATAGGGCAGCGTCACCTTGCTCGCCGCATCGAGCTTTGCGATCTGGTCCTTGGTCAGGGACCAGCCGACCGCGCCGAGATTTTCGCGAAGCTGCGTCTCGTTGCGCGCGCCGATGATCAGCGTCGAGACGGTCGGGCGCTGCAGCAGCCAGTTCAGCGCGATCTGTGACACGCTCTTGCCCGTTTCCTTCGTGACCTCGTCGATGGCGTCGACGACACGATAAACATGCTCGTCCGGCACCGGCGGGCCGAACTCGGCGGTCTTGGGCAGGCGGCTCACTTCGGGCTTCGGCTGGCCCCGGCGGATCTTGCCGGTGAGGCGGCCCCACCCGAGCGGCGACCAGACCACGGCGCCGAGCCCCTGGTCGAGGCCGAGCGGCATCAGCTCCCATTCGTAGTCGCGCCCGATCAATGAATAATAGGTCTGGTTGGCGACGTAGCGCGGAAAGCCGTGCTTGTCGGCAAGTGCGAGCGACTTCATCAGGTGCCAGCCCGAGAAATTGGAAACGCCGACATAGCGGATCTTGCCGGCGCGCACGAGCACGTCGAGCGTCGAGAGCACCTCCTCGGGCGGCGTGAAGGCGTCGAAGCCGTGAAGCTGAAAGAGATCGATGTAGTCGGTGCCGAGCCGACGCAGCGAAGCGTCGATGGCGGTGAGCAGATGCTGCCGTGACGAGCCGATGTCGTTGGGACCATCGCCGAAGCGGAAAGTGGCCTTGGTCGAGATCAGCACCTTGTCACGGCGGCCCTTGATGGCTTCGCCGAGCACGCGCTCGGATTCGCCGAGCGAATAGACATTCGCTGTGTCGAACATCGACACGCCGGCCTCGAGGCAGATGTCGAGCAGGCGCCGCGCTTCGGTCGCGTCCGTCGTTCCCCACGCAGCGAGGCGGCCGACGCCGCCGAAGGTGCCGGTGCCAAGGCTCAAGGCGGGCACCATGAGGCCTGATCGGCCCAAGCGTCGGTATTCCATCGATATGCTCCTCGGCTGGCTGCTGATTGATCGATGCGGCCTTGCACCGAGGTTAGCGCAAGCGGGCGGCTTGTCCTATCACGGACGCACATGGCGGCCTTGCTCGGGAGCGGCCTAGTCGTGCTGAAGCATGTCGGCGAATGCGGCATCGACGATGCGTGGGCCGGTGATCCCGGCCGGTGGCCGCGCCTCGCTTGCCGCTGCGACAGTCGCATTGCAGGCGAGGGCGTCGTTGCGCGCCTGCCGCGGCAGCAGTGTCAAGCCGAAGGCCACCACGACCAGCACCGCGAGCCGGATCGCGATCACGCTCAGCAGCAGCTCCGATCCGCTCATCGTGGCGTGCATCCTCATACGGACAGCCTGAGCCACACAGACTGACAAGACAATCTGGATTTGGCGAGCGCAGCCTTCGCTCAAGGCGAAGGCTCGCGAAGATGGCAGCTCAATGCCGCAACTGGCTTTGCCGGAAGTCGCGCGGCGACATGCCAAAGTGCTCGCGGAAGACGCGGCCGAAATGCGAGAGGTCGTTGAAGCCCCAGGCGAAGGCGATCTCGCTGATATGGCGATGGACGAGCATGGGCGAGGTGAGGTCGCGCCGGCACTGGGCGAGTCGTTCGGCGAGGACGAAGCGTTGGAACGAGGTGTCTTCGTCGGCGAGAAGGTCGTTCACGTAGCGCGGCGACATGCCGAGCGCGGCCGCGGTCTCCGACAATGAAAGGTCGGGATCTGCGAGATGGGCGCGGATATGCGCCTTGAGCCGGTAGATCAGCGCGGAGCGGTGGGTCGAGGACGGCAGCGACGTCCTGCCCAGCCGCTCGCTCAGCGCCATCGCGAGCAGATCGACGGCCTGCTCCGACAACGCGGCGGCGTTGTCGGACGCGAGGCGGTCGGCGTTCTGGCAAAGCCGGAAGATGAAATCATAAGCGAGCCGCTCGAGCGGTGCCTCGGTGCCGAACGTCATCGCGGTCAGCGTTTCGGTGCCACTGATCCGGCGCTGCAGCATCTCGCGCGGCACCTTGAAGATGGTCTGCGTGAAGGGATCGTTGAACTTCAGCTCATAGGGACGCGTGGTGTCGTAGAGTGCAAACTCGCCGGGATGAATCACGGTTTCGCGACCGTCCTGCACCACGCCGCCGTCGCCGCGATGGCCGAGCGCCATCAGGACGAAATCCTGATCCGAGCGCGCAATGCGGGAGGGCGTGCGGAACACATGCTGGCGATCGGAGCAGACCTCTGAGCACACCGCCTTGCCGAGCGACGCCTGCGTGACCGAGGCGCTGCCGAGATCGGACTTGCAGTCGAGCCCGACGAACACGTCGCAGACGATGTCCTGCCAGAGGGCGAGCCGCCGATAGCCCGGGCTGCCGTCCGTCGTGAACTGGATTGCCATCTGGACAGCCTCCCTTTCGCATCCAGCAAGATCGCGGGGCTCCAGCCTGTTCGGAGGCAAATCCCGTACCGGCCGGCGGTCCCTTCCCAGTCGAGTTTTTGTTCCGCCGTGGTCGAGCGCCCGGTCGCCAAGCTTGGCCCAATAGACTGCATCGGAGACGGTTTCCGATCAACCGGCAAGGGAGGCGGCAATGGGCATCGAACATCCGAAATACAAGGTCGCGGTGGTGCAGGCGGCGCCGGCCTGGCTCGATCTCGACGCCTCGATCGACAAATCGGTCGCCCTGATCAGGGAGGCCGCCGAGAAGGGCGCCAAGCTGATCGCCTTTCCCGAGGCTTTCATCCCCGGTTACCCCTGGCATATCTGGATGGACTCGCCGGCCTGGGCGATCGGCCGCGGCTTCGTGCAGCGCTATTTCGACAATTCACTGGCCTATGACAGCCCGCAGGCCGAACGCTTGCGCGATGCCGTACGCAAGGCAAAGCTCACCGCCGTGATCGGCCTGTCCGAGCGCGACGGCGGCAGCCTCTATCTGGCGCAATGGCTGATCGGGCCCGATGGCGAGACCATCGCCAAGCGGCGCAAGCTGCGGCCGACCCACGCCGAGCGTACCGTCTATGGCGAGGGCGACGGCAGCGATCTCGGGGTCCATGCGCGGCCCGACATCGGCCGTCTCGGTGCGCTGTGCTGCTGGGAGCATCTGCAGCCGCTGTCGAAATACGCGATGTATGCCCAGAACGAGCAGGTGCATGTTGCGGCCTGGCCCAGCTTCTCGCTCTACGATCCCTTTGCCCCGGCGCTGGGGGCCGAGGTCAACAACGCCGCCTCGCGCGTCTACGCGGTGGAGGGCTCCTGCTTCGTCCTGGCGCCCTGCGCGACGGTCTCGCAGGCGATGATCGACGAGCTCTGCGACCGGCCGGACAAGCACGCGCTGCTCCATGCCGGCGGCGGCTTTGCCGCGATCTACGGCCCTGACGGCAGCCAGATCGGCGACAAGCTGGCGCCGGACCAGGAGGGGCTGCTGATCGCCGAGATCGATCTCGGCGCCATCGGCATCGCCAAGAACGCGGCGGACCCGGCCGGGCATTACTCGCGCCCCGACGTGACGCGGCTGCTGCTCAACAGGAAGCGATATCAGCGCGTCGAGCAGTTCGCGTTGCCGGCCGATACCGTTGAGCCCGCGGACATTGCCGCGGCGGCGAGCTGATCACGGCGATCGAGGGGAGGGCATGATTATGGAATCCGCAATTCCCGCACATCTCGAAACCACGCGCACGCGCCACAAGCGCGTGCCTGACGATTACCAGCCGCCATATCCGTCCTTCGTGGCACGCTACAAGCCGGCCGTGAGCCGCGTCGTGATGGCATATTTCGGCGTGCAGTCTCGCGGCACGGCGCCCGTGGCCGCAACGGAGGCGCTTGCCGACATCGCGGGGCGGTTTGCGGCGGAAGACGGGCCCTCGCATTGGGACCGCGCGCACTATGTCGATCAGGCCGGGTATGAGACCATCGTCTCGGTGGGCTACTGGGACGACCTCGCGCGCTTCGACGCCTGGTTCGAACCGGCGCGCGAGGCCTGGACCGGACAGCAGCGCGAGCGCATCGGCACATTCATCGAGGTGTTGCGCCCCTCGGTCGAGCGGCACGAGACGCTCTTCTCCTCGCCCGACCGGCCCGAGGGTGTCGCGGTGGTTGCCGAGGGCATGAGCGGCGAGGTGCAGGAGCACGCCTATTGGGGTGGCATGCGTGATCGCATTCCGCTCTCGCAGGTCGATCCGATGTCGCCGGGCGGCCTTCCCGAGCTGATCCGCGACGGCGGGCGGCTACGCGTAAAGGCGCACGACAATCTCTGCCTGATCCGTTCGGGACAGGACTGGAGCGATACCGAAGCGTCGGAACGCAAGCTCTACCTTGACGACGTCGAACCGGTGCTGCGCGAGGGCATGGATTTCCTGCGCGACGATGGAATTGCGATCGGCTGCTATGCCAACCGCTACATGCGCGTGCTCTCGGCCGAAGGAAGCATGAGCGAAAAGTCCTACGGCCAGAGCTGGTGGAAGAGTCTGGCGGCGCTCGAACGCTGGGCGGAGTCGCATCCGACTCACGTGAAGATCTTCGGCGCGGCGATGAAATATCTGTCGACGCTCGGGCCGTCAGCAAAATTGCGGCTCTATCACGAGGTCACGGTAGCGGCTGCGGACGAGCAGTTCTTCGAATATCTGAACTGCCACGCGAAGACCGGTATGCTGGCGGCGGTCGAGACCGTCGTCGCCTAGGCGACGCAATGGCCGAGCAGTTCGGGATGCGCGGCGCAGATGTGATGCGCGCCGGCGTCCTTGAGCTCGGCCTCGCTACCATAACCATAGAGCACGCCGATCGCGGTCATGCCGTTGGTGCGGGCGCCAATGACGTCGTGGCTGCGGTCGCCAATCATGATGGCGTTGGCGGGATCGATCCTGGTCTCGTCCAGCGCATAACGGAGCAGGTCGCGCTTGTCGACGCGCGTGCCGTCGAGCTCGGAGCCGAACACGTACTCGAAGTAGGGCTTCAGGCCGAAATGATCGACGATGCGCCTCGCGTAGACTGCGGGCTTGCTGGTGGCGACAAACATGCGCTGGTTGGTCGCGGCGATCGTCGTCAAGGTATCCACGATGCCGGCATAGGCTTCGTTCTCGAACAGGCCGATATCGGAAAAGCGCTCGCGATAGAGCAGCAGGGCGCGGTCAGCGAGCTCGTCGGTTCCGGTCAGCTTCTTCAGGCTGGCATGCAGCGGCGGCCCGATGCACCAGGTCAGCTCGTCCTCGCTCGGCACCGCGACGTCCAGCCGTTCCAGCGCGTACTGGATCGAGCGGGTAATCCCGGGCTTCGGGTTCGTGAGCGTGCCGTCGAGATCGAAGAAGATTGTCGCCATGCCGCCGGGGTCCATGGTTGATGCTGCCCCGTTGCTAGTGGGATCGGCTTTCAAGTCAAGAGCGGATGCGTCATTGCTGCCGGGCCCATTCGGCGATCGCGGCGGCGTCCGCGCCGGTCTTCGCCTCCCAGTCGGCGACCGTGGCCGTTGCCGCCTTCCGGAGCGCGGCGAGGAGGGATTGCGGCGCCGGCTCGGCGATGGTGACGCCGTTGTCGCGCATGCGCGCATAATTCTCGGAAGTGCGGTGGGCCAATAGCGCGAACTGGCTTTGCTCGGTCTCGGCGGCTGCGGCCAGCACCTCGCGCTGCATCGGCTCGGGCAGTTCGGCAAAGGCGTCGCTGCGGACGAACGCGATCGAGACCGGCATCGCGTAATTGATGGCCGTGAAGTGCGGCAGGAAGTCCCAGAGCTTGCGCCCCGCGCCGCCGTCGCCGGAGGTGAGGAACGCGTTCAGGCGATGCTCCTTCAGCCCCGCGAGAGCGGCGTCCATCGGCAGGAACTGTGCATTGGCGCCGGCCGCGCGCATGACCGCGCTGGAATTGGCGTCATAGGCCCGCAAATTGAGCGTCGGCAGGTCGTCGGCGCCCTGGAGCGCGCGCTCCGACCACAGGCCCGTGGCGGGCCAGATCGTCAGATAGAGCAATTTGAGGCCGCGCGCCGCCAGCGCTTTCTCGTAGAGCGGACGTGCCCGCAAATTGGTGGCGCGGGCAAGCTCGACCGATTGCACGAGGAACGGCAGGGTGGACAATCCGAGCACCGGGTCGATGCCGGAGAGCGCGCCCGCGAACGCATCGCCGCCGGCGATCCGGCCATCGAGCGCGGCGCGCGGCATCTCGCCCGAATTGATCTTGAGCTTGTTGTCGAAGTTGTTGGCCGCGGTCACGAAACCGTGGGTGCGTTCGAAAACGCGGCTGGCAAAGGTCGCAAGCCCGATCCCGGAGATGTTATTCTCAGGGTATTCCGTGGTCATTTGCCAGGTGACTTTGGCGGCCACCTCGGCGAGGGCCGGCGCGACATTCAGGACCAGCGCGATCCAGGCGAAGGCGACAATGCAGCGGATCCGTTTGGCGGGGGAGCGCATTGGAAGAGGCAGGTCAGGCAGCATCAATTGGCGACTCGTCGAACCATGGCACGATGCCACAGCATGGCAGATCATCTTGTCGCATGCCGCGCCCGCGTGCGCCACCGCCATGCCTGCCCGCAATGGGTGCAGATTGCAGGGAGGATCGTCACCATGCTGCTCGTCGCAGCGTCACAGGTTGCGGCGTCGGACAGCTCACCCGACAAGACTGACGCTGCCGTTCCGGGCGTCGCAGAGCCCGCGAAGCCGCCGGAGAAGTCAGACGCGCGCGAGAGCGATACGCGGGAGTCGATCTGCCTGATCGTGGAGGCGGCCGCGCGCGATGCCAATCTGCCGCTGGAATTCTTCGCCCGGGTGATCTGGCAGGAGAGCCGTTTCCAGGCCGACGCGGTCGGCCCCACAACGCGCAGCGGCGAGCAGGCGCAGGGCATCGCGCAGTTCATGCCGGGCACCGCGAGCGAGCGCGGGCTGCTCAATCCCTTCAATCCGGTGCAGGCGCTGCCGAAGTCGGCGGAGTTCTTGAGCGAGCTGCGCAGTCAGTTCGGCAATCTCGGCCTTGCCGCAGCGGCCTACAATGCCGGCCCGCGCCGGGTGCAGGAATGGCTCGCCGGCACCGGTGCAATGCCCGAGCAGACCCGCAACTACGTCTACGCCATCACGGGCACGAGCGTCGATGCCTGGGCTAAGGCAGGGGCGACCGGCAAGGGACCGCCCAGCTCACCGCCGACGAGCTGCCGCGATCTGATGGCGCTGCTCAAGCGTGCGCCGAATGCCTTCGTCGCCGAGCTCGAGCAGCATGTCGAGCTTGCGGCCGCGAAGGCCTGGGGCGTCCAGCTCGCCGCCGGCTTCGACCGCAACAGGGCGCTGGCGATGTATTCCCGTGCCGTCACGCGTCTCAGTTCGGTGATCGGCGAGCGCGATCCGAGCCTGTTGTCGTCGGTGATGCGCAGCCGCGGCACGCGCGCGTTCTATCAGGTGCGGATCGGTGCGGATACGCGCAGTGAGGCGGATGATCTGTGTAGCCGGATCCGCAAGGCGGGCGGGGCCTGCTTCGTGCTGAAGAACAAGGGTGTCGCGGGGTAACTCCGCTCGTCATTCCGGAGCGCGCCCCGGAACGACGGCGGTGGGTGTCGGAACAGCGCATGCCAGCCCCGCCGTGCCCTTCCTTGACGCGAGCCGTCGTCTTGCCCGTTATGCAGGCTCGATTCCGCAACCCGGCCAGACTTCCGTGGCGCTCCCTCCGCTCGATTCACCGCAATGGAATAGCCCCTGGCTCGCCTTCGGCTGGGGCCTGCGCTCGATCACGCAGACGATCCTCACCCTCGTGCTGTTCGCGACCTATCTGGGCATCGGCGCGCTGGCCCATGACACCCATTTCAGCCTGCTCTGGGCGCTGTGCTCGACGCTGTTCGTCTGGGCGGGGCCGGCGCAGATCATCCTGATCACCACGCTCGGCTCTGGCGCCACTATCATCCAGTCGGCGATCGCGGTGACCGTCAGCGCGATCCGCTTGTTTCCAATGGTCGTCTCGGTGCTGCCGCTGATGCGCACGCCGACCACCAAGCGGCGCGAGCTGGTGTTTGCCGCACATCTCACGGCTGTGACGCTGTGGGTCGAATGCCATCGTTTCCTGCCGCTTGTGCCGCGCGAGCGGCGGATCGCCTTCGTCAACGGACTTGGCTTCGGTCTGGTCTCGGTGTGCCTCACCGCCAACACGGTCGGCTATTTTCTTGCTGCAAACCTGACGCAGACGCTTGGCGCGGCGATCCTGTTGCTGACACCTCTGTCGTTCCTGTTCTCGACCGCGCGCAACAGTCGCGAGGCCGCCGACGTCGTCGCGCTGGCGCTTGGGGTTCTGCTCTATCCGCTCGCCGCGAAGATGAACTCCGGCCTCGACATTCTCGTCAGCGGGCTCGTCGCCGGCACCATCGCCTACGGCGTGCATTGGTGGCGGGAGGTGCGCGCATGAGCTACGCGCAGCTCATCGGCGACTGGCAGGCGCTCGTCGTGCTGTTCGTCGCCGGCGTCGTTCCCAACCAGATCTGGCGCATGCTGGGCCTGTGGTTTGGCGGCGGCATCGACGAGGGCTCCGAGCTGCTGGTCTGGGTGCGGGCGGTCGCCACCGCGATCCTCGCCGGCGTCATCGCGCAGATCGTGGTCGAACCGCCGGGCGCGCTCGCCGGCGTGCCTGATGTCCTGCGCTATGGCGCGGTGGCCGCCGGCCTCGTCGCCTTCCTGCTGACGCGCCGCTCGATCTTCGCGGGCGTCGTGACCGGTGAAGTCTTCATGCTGGCCGGCACGTGGTGGTTGGGCTAAAACTGCCGGCGAACAGCCAAGGAACAGGAAATATGGTTCGCGAACAGGAGCTCCGCGAGGGCGAGGTCGCCATCGAGCTGCCACCGACGCAGGATGCCGGTCTCGTCTTCATCGGCCGTATCCGCACGCCCTGGACATCGCGGCTGGAGACGCCGCGGCAGGGGCGTCAGGACGGCCCGATCTGCCGCCTCGAGATCTTCGAGCCGTTCGTGCCGGCCATCAAGGGCGTCGATTTCTACAGCAACCTCGAAGTGCTCTACTGGCTCGACCAGTCGCGCCGCGACATCATCCTGCAGAGCCCGAAGAACAACGAGAAGACCCGCGGCACCTTTTCGCTGCGCTCACCGGTGCGGCCGAATCCGATCGGCACGTCGATCGTGAAGCTGGTCGGTATCGAGGGCAACACGATCCTGGTGCGCGGTCTCGATTGCATCGACAACACGCCGCTGATCGACATCAAGCCGGATCGGTGCGAATTCACGCCGCTGGCGGCGCCGCAGAAGGGTGATTTCGAGACGGAGTAGGCTGTCATTCCGGGCTCGCGACTTCGTCGCGTCCAGCAATGACGATCAGTCCTTCAACGCCGCGATCAGCTTGGCGGCGTGCTCTTCCAGCACCTTGTTCTCTTCCTTGCGGCTGGCGGGCGGCAGCATCGCGACGCCGTCATGGCGCGGCATCACGTGCATGTGGAGGTGAAACACCACCTGGCCGCCGGCGGGTTCGTTGAATTGCTGCACGGTGATGCCGTCGGCGTTGAAGGCCTTCATCGCCGCCGCTGCGATCCTATGCGCACCGCGGGCGACATGGGCGTAGTCGTCCGGCTTGATGTCGAGGATGTTGCGGGCAGGGGCCTTCGGGATCACCAGCGTGTGGCCGGGGACGCGCGGCATGATGTCGAGGAAGGCAAAGACGTGCTCGTCCTCGTACACCTTGTAGCAGGGCAGCTCGCCGCGCAGGATCTTTGCGAAGATATTGTTGGTGTCGTAGGTGGTCATGGCGGCGGCTCCTCGAACAATTTGCGCTTACTGTCACCAGCCAAGGTGAACCGTCAAGGCGCCTCGTCGATGCCCTTGCGGAACGGGCCGAGCTCGGCAAGCTCGCGGCCGGCCTCGGCGACATAGGCGCGCTCGCGCTTGAGGTAATCGTCGATCGCGCGGCGCAGGCCGGGATCGGCGATGAAGTGGGCGGAGTGGGTGGTGCGCGGCAGGTAGCCGCGCGCGATCTTGTGCTCGCCTTGCGCGCCGGCCTCGACATGCGTGAGGCCGCGCTGGATGGCGAAGTCGATCGCCTGATAATAGCATACCTCGAAATGCAGGAACGGATGATGCTCGACCGCGCCCCAGTTGCGGCCGAACAGCGTGTCCGAGCCGATGAAGTTGATCGCGCCGGCGATCCAGCGTTCGTTGCGGCGGGCCATCACCAGCAGCACGTCCTCTGCCATGGTCTCGCCGATCAACGAGAAGAATTCCCGCGTGAGATAAGGCCGGCCCCATTTGCGCGAGCCGGTCTCCATGTAGAACATGAAAAACGCGTCCCAGGCATCCTCGGTGATGTCTTTGCCCGTGAGCCAGTGGATCGTGACGCCCGAGGCGAGCGCATCGCGCCGCTCGCGCTTGATCGACTTGCGGTGGCGAGAGTTCAGCGTCGCCAGGAAGGCGTCGAAGTTCGCAAAGCCCTCATTGTGCCAGTGGAACTGCTGGTCGGTCCGCTGCAGGAAGCCGTGCTCGGCGAGCAGCTTCCACTCGGCCTCGCGCGCGAAGGTGACATGGACGGAGGAGGCCTTGCTGACGCCGCACAGCGCTATGAGGCCACTCGCCAGCGCGTCCATGATGCGCTCGCGGTCGACGCCGTCGCGGACCAGCAGCCGCGGGCCCGTCGCCGGGGTGAAGGGAACCGAGACCTGGAGCTTCGGATAATAGCGTCCGCCGGCGCGCTCATAGGCGTCGGCCCAGCCGCGGTCGAAGACGTACTCGCCTTGGGAATGCGATTTCAGATAGCAGGGCACAACACCGGCGACGCGGCCATCGATCTTGGCCACGAGATGCCGCGGGCCCCAGCCGGTGCGGATCGTCGCCGAACCTGATTTTTCGACGGCGGAGAGAAATGCGTGGGAGACGAAGGGGTTATAGGCGGGTTTTAAGAGATCGAGGGAATCGCCTGGGAGAGCGGATGAGGTTCCGTTGCCAGCCCCATGGCACCGTCCGGCGGGATTGGCGCAGGCGTCCCAATCCTCCGGTGACACGTGGTCAATCGACGGTACTGCCTCGAGCGTGATTTCGGATGATGCCATCGACCTCCAAGATCGTGCATTGCAGCAGCGACTTCAAGGGGGTGGGGAGGCACGCTATCGCTGCAGAGCCGGGCCCATCTCTCCGCGCTCGCATGCCGGCCCCTTGGATCCCGGCTCTGCGCAGCAACGCTACGCGTCGCCGCTTGTCCGGACCACGCGCAAGGCCTACGGCACGAACCCCTCGAAAATCATCTGGTCCGCATACTGTCCGACCCGGGTCCGTTGCTCGCCGGTCCGCACCGTCCATCCCAACAGGGCGCAGCCGAAGACGTTGCGGGCGATCCAAGGGGCGGGGGCCGGGAGGTCATCGACCCGGAAGGCCACGAAATGGGGCTGGGTCCGAAATCCGTGGCGTAGATAGAGCATGCTGTCGCGCTGCTCCCGGGTCAGCTTGGCCCAGTAGTCGTCCTCATAGGTCCGCTGCGCGACGATGCCGCGCGGGCGGGAGGGCAGCAGCTCGCGCAGCGCCTGCACCTGATCGGGATCGAAGGACATGCCGACGGCTGGCCCGTCATAGGATTCCAGCACCTCGGCCATCCGTTTCACCAGCTTGCGGTCGCCGCCAAAATGGCTCTTCACCTCGATCACCAGCGGCACGCGGCCGGCGACGAGGGCGCAGAGGTCGGGCAGCGACATCATGCGCTCGTCCGTACCCCTGAACTTGACGGCCTTCAGCTCCGCGGCGGTCTTCGACACGACCTCGCCGGTGGCCTCGGTGAGGCGGCCGAGCGCATGGTCGTGATGCACCATGGCCTCGCCGTCGGCGGAGAGCTGGATGTCGACCTCGATCGAGAAATTGCCCGCGATCGCAGCTTGCACCGCGCCCGGCATATTCTCGACGATGCCGCGGGAGATGTCGTGCAGGCCGCGATGGGCGACCGGCCGGGCCGTCAGCCAATCAGGAGCGCGCATGTTCCGTCAGGCGACCTCGAACACGCCATCGACCTCGACCGCCGCATCGGCGGGCAGCGAGGCGACGCCGACGGTGGTGCGGGCATGGCGGCCCTTGTCACCGAAGGCCGCGACCATCAGGTCGGAGGCGCCGTTGAGCACCTTCGGCCCGTCCAGGAAGTCCGGCGCCGAGTTGATGAAGCCGCCGAGACGCACCACGCGCACCACCTTGTCGAGATCGCCGAGCGCCGCCTTGACCTGGGCCAGCAGGTTCACCGCACAGCCGCGTGCGGCCGCCGCGCCGTCCTCGATGGAGACGCCGGCACCCAGCTTGCCCTTTGCGATCAGCTTGCCGGCGGGATCGAAACAGACCTGACCGGAGACGAACAGCAGATTGCCGGTGCGCACGAACGGGACGTAATTGGCGACGGGGGTGGGGGCTTCGTGCAGCTTGATGCCCTGTTCCGCCAGCTTCTGCTCGACCGTGCCCGCCATGTCCGACCTCGTTGTCCAAAATCATTCGCCCCGGCGCGTCCGCAAGGTGGCCGGGCGCGCCCTGTTTCGCCCATCGGGCCGCTACATGCAAGCAACCCGCAAGAAGATGCTTTGGCCCGCGGCGAGGCGGTAGGTTCAACGCCAGGGCCGCAACTTTACGTGAAACGGCCTCAGTTGCGACGCAATGGAACGGTCAGTAAAATGTCGAATCTGCGCTTCCCAGGACGCGTCCCCAAGGAATAGACATGGTGCACCTTTTCCGGACTTCGCTCGGTGTGATGGCGCTCGCGGCGGCCAGTTTCGGCCTTGGCGACCGCGCGCAGGCCGCCAACGGTCCGTTTCTGGCGCATCAGGCCCTCTATGATCTGAGCCTGGTGAAATCGCGCTCCAATTCGGTCAACAGCGCCCGTGGCCGCATCCTCTACAATTTCACCGGAAGCTCGTGCGAGGGCTACACCTCCGAATTCCGCCAGGTCTCCGAGCTCGACAGCGGCGAGGGCAAGGTCACGCTCAGCGACCTCCGCTCCAATTCCTGGGAGGACGCCGCGGGCAAGAGCTATCGCTTCAAGATCGAGACGCGGATGAACGAGGCGGACGCCGGCCGCGTCGACGGCTCGGCCGAGCGCGACGGCGACCATATCAACGTCAAGCTGAAGCTGCCGGCGCCGAAGAGCTTTACCCTCGACGGCAAGATCGTGTTTCCGACCGAGCAGATCCAGCGCATCATCGCCGCCGCCAAGGACGGCAAATCGCTGCTCGAGCTGTCCGTCTATGACGGCTCCGACGATGGCCAGAAGGTCTACAACACGCTGACCGTGATCGGCCAGCCGATCCCTGCCGACCGCGCCACCTCCGCCGATCCCTCGACGTCGGACGAGCACATGAAGTCGCTGCAGCGCTGGCCCGTCACCGTCAGCTATTTCGACCGCGACGCCCAGCAGAAAGAGGGCGAGCAGACGCCGGTCTATGCGATGTCGTTCGAGCTCTACGAGAACGGCGTCTCGCGCCAGCTCATGCTCGACTACAACGACTTCGTCATTTCCGGCGCGATGGGCAAGTTCGACGTCAAGGACAGCAAGCCCTGCAATTGACGGGCTCTCCGCGCGAGCGGTGGCCGAAGGGCGGGCAAGGCGTAGGGGGCAGAGGCGCGCGCTTCGCGGGCCGTGCCCACCGCTTTTCAGCAGTGGGCAAAATCGTGGGCACGCTTCGCTCTGTCCGTGCGAGATCAATCTTCGCAGTGGCAGACTAGCTCTCGTCATACTCTCCCGCTACGCTCCCTCCCAAGCACAAACCTCAGGGAGGCAACCTCATGCCCAAGCTCGACCATCTCCGCCCCAGCGGCCTGCATCACAATCCCGCTTACTCCCACGTCGTCACCGCCTCGGGCGCGCGCACCATCTACATCTCGGGGCAGGTCTCGGTGGACGAGGAGGGGCGGATCGTCGGCGAGGGGGATATCGCCGCGCAGACGACGCAGGTGATGCAGAATCTCGGCCATGCGCTGAAGGCAGCCGGCGCGAGCTATTCCAACATCGTCAAGATCACGACCTTCGTCGTGAACTACAAGCCGGAGCTGCGCCCGATCATCGGCAAGGCCCGCTCGGCCTTCTTCGAAGGCATGGAGCCGCCGGCGTCCACGCTTCTCGGCGTCACCGCGCTCGCCGCGCCGGAATGGCTGATCGAGATCGAGGCGATTGCGGTCGCGGATTGATTTCCATCCGGGCTACGAACGCTGCACTTTGGACAAGTCCCGTAGGACAGCCATCGCTTCGTCTGCTCTGTCAATGGGCACAAAGAGATGGTCATGATGAAACGCCGACACGGCATTGACGCTGATGCCGGCTTCGGCGAGGCGCGCCGTGATGGCCGCGAGGAATCCCACCGCATCGAGCGCGGAGTGAACCGCCAGAGTGATCAGGCGCGAGACGAAGGCGTAGCGCAGTCCTGCGCGCTCGGCGTCCTCGCGAGAGATGACCAACGTGGTGCCTTCCTGCTCGCGAAAGGTGAGTAGCGGGTTGACCTCGGCGGGGATGCGCTCGTCGAGCGGAATCGTGCAGAACACGAAGGTGCCCGGCCGCAACTGCGGCCTCATGTCCCGCAGCAGCACCTGGATATCGCGTTCACCGGCCATCACTCCTGCGCCTTCTCCGGGCCCTCATAGGCGATGCCTCGGATCACCGCGGCGCTGCCGAATTTCTTGCGTAGGCTGTCCACCGCGCGCTCGGCGTGGGCGGCGCGGCGGTCGAGCATGTCGGTGTCGTCGGCGGGCGAGCCGTCGCGCAGCGCGCTGACGCCGGCCCCCATCAGGCGGAAGGCGGTGCCGTCGATCTCTTTCGCTAGCATCTCGCGGCAGATCGCAAAGATCTTCGCGGCGAGCTGGGTCGGGGCTGCGATCGACTGCGAGCGCGTGCGCTGGCGGAAATCGGCGGTCTTCAGCTTCAGCGTAACGGTCGAGCCGGCGAGCTCGCTGCTCTTGAGCCGCGACGAGGTCTTCTCGCACAGCCGCCACAGGATCTTTTCCAGCGTCGCGAAATCGCGGATGTCGGTCTCGAAGGTGGTTTCGCTCGAGATGGTCTTGGCGCCGCGGTCAGGCTCGACACGGCGGTCGTCGATGCCGCGTGCGAGCCGCCACAGCCTGCGGCCGTCGCTCGGAAACTGCCGCATCATCTCGATCTCGTCGGCCTTCTGCAAATCGGCGATAATGCGAAATCCGCGCTGGACCAGGCGCTCCTGCGTGGCGGGCCCGACGCCGAAGATGAAGCCGACCGGCTTGTCCGCCAGCATCAGCCGCGCTTCCTCCTGATCGAGCGCGGCAAAGCCGCGCGGCTTGTCGAGGTCGGAGGCGATCTTGGCCAGGAATTTGTTGCAGGACAGGCCGACCGAGACGGAGATGCCGATGTCGCGCTCGACGTCGCGGGCAAAGCGCGCCAGCACCTTTGCCGGGATCATGCCGTGCACGCGCTCGGTACCGGAGAGGTCGAGGAAGGCCTCGTCGATCGAGAGCGGCTCGACCAGCGGCGTCAGGGCCTGCATGGCCTGGCGCACCTCGCGGCCAACGCGGACGTATTTCGTCATGTCGGGCGGGATGACGATCGCATGCGGGCAGGCTTCCAAGGCCTTGAACATCGGCATCGCCGAGCGCACGCCATAGGTGCGCGCGATGTAGCAGGCGGCCGAGACCACGCCGCGCTTGCCACCGCCGATGATGACGGGCTTGTCGGCAATATCGGGGTTATCCCGTTTCTCGACCGTGGCGTAGAAGGCGTCGCAGTCGATATGCGCGATGGTCAGCGTGGACAGCGTCCGGTGGCGGACGAGGCGAGGGGAACCGCAGGCCGCGCAGCGCCGAACGGCCGTATCCAGGTCGGCCAGACAATCCCGGCAGAAGCAGCGGGGCCCGGCCGGGACGGGGGTGCTCACGGCACATCGCGCTCCCAGGAGGGGTCGCCGAGCGCATCGCCCAGGACCTGCCGCGCTGCGGCGACGTTGGTCGGGTGCAGTTCCGCGGAGCTGGCAAAAGCCTTCACTGTGGCATCGTCCCGCATCACGAAATCGAGCACGCTGAGCAGGAAATTGGGGTCGGCGGCGGCATTGCGAAGGGTCTCCGGTCCGACTCCTGTCTCGGCCAGGAACAGGCCCAGCCGCTCGGGCTCGCTGGCAACGAAGGACAGCGCCTGAATCGCAACGATTTCAGCGACTTCGCGGGGGTTGTGAACAGGCTTTTTCAAGGGGACGGTTTGCCTTTCCGTTAACTTTCGGTGTCTACTTTGCATCATGCCCGAGTCTCGCCTCTGAGTCTTCCGACCCCCAGACAAGCAACTGGAAACCACATCGCAGAAAGTCGATCCTCGGGTTTAACGAAACTCAAGCGAATCTGAGGCTAGTTTGAATCCAGTTTTCGAAACGCCGGCGAGCGGCGTCTGAGGCGTCACATGCATCGGTCCTTCGGACCAATCAGGAGGGCGGGATGGCTAAGACCGTCCTGATCGTGGAAGACAACGAGCTCAACATGAAGCTCTTCCGCGACCTGTTGGAGGCGCACGGCTATCAGACCTCCGGCACCAGCAACGGCTACGAGGCGCTCGACCTCGTTCGCAAGATGCGGCCCGACCTCGTGCTGATGGATATCCAGTTGCCGCAGGTCTCCGGCCTCGAGGTGACGCGCTGGATCAAGGACGATCCGGAGCTGCGTTCCATTCCCGTCGTCGCGGTCACGGCGTTCGCGATGAAGGGCGACGAAGAACGCATCCGCGAGGGCGGCTGCGAGGCCTATTTGTCCAAGCCGATCTCGGTCGGCAAATTCATCGAGACGGTCCGGCGTTTCATCGGATAGGAAGTGAGTTCACAGTGTCTGCGCGTATCCTGGTCGTCGATGACGTCCCTGCCAACGTCAAGCTGCTCGAGGCCCGCCTTTCCGCCGAATATTTCGACGTGATGACCGCCGCGAACGGCACCGAGGCGCTCGCGATCTGCGCCCGTGCCGAATGCGACATCATCCTGCTCGACGTGATGATGCCTGACATGGACGGCTTCGAGGTCTGTCGCCGCCTCAAGACCGATCCGGCCACGCATCACATTCCCGTCGTCATGGTGACGGCGCTCGACAGTCCGTCCGACCGCAACCGCGGGCTCGAGGCCGGCGCCGATGATTTCCTCACAAAACCCGTCTCCGACGTCGTCCTGATCGCGCGCGTGCGTTCGCTGACGCGGCTGAAGATGATGACCGATGAGCTGCGCATGCGCGCCATCACCTCGCTCGAGATCGGCATGCAGGCGCCCGAGCGCAGTGCCGTGGCCGACACCGGCAAGGGCGGCCGCATCCTGCTGGTCGACGATCGCGAGTCCTCCTACGAGCGGCTGGCGACGATCCTCGCGGCCGAGCACACCATCGATGTCGAGCCGAACCCGACGGAGGCGCTGTTCCACGCGGCCGAGGGCAATTACGATCTCCTGATCGTCTCGCTCGACCTCAACAATTTCGACGGCCTCAGGCTGTGCAGCCAGGCGCGCTCGCTGGAGCGCACGCGGCATGTGCCGATCCTGGCCATCGCGGACCCCGAGAACTCGACGCGGCTGCTCCGCGGCCTCGAGATCGGCGTCAACGACTATCTGCTGCGTCCCATCGACAAGACCGAGCTGCTGGCGCGCGCCCGCACCCAGATCCGCCGCCGCCGCTACACTGATCATCTGCGCGACAACGTGCAGAACTCGATCGAGATGGCGATCACCGACGCGCTCACCGGCCTGCACAATCGCCGCTACATGGAGAGCCATCTGGCAACACTGGCCGAGCAGGCCGCAACGCGCGGCAAGCCGCTGGCGCTGATGATCCTGGACATCGACTTCTTCAAGTCGATCAACGACAATTACGGCCACGACGCCGGCGACGACGTGCTGCGCGAATTCGCGGTGCGGGTGCGCAAGTCGATCAGGGGCATCGATCTCGCCTGCCGCTACGGCGGCGAGGAATTCGTCATCGTGATGCCGGAGACCGATCTCCACGTCGCCGGCATGGTCGCCGAGCGCCTGCGCCGCTCGATCGCGGGCGAGCCGTTCGCGATCCACAAGGGCGCCAAGCGCATCGAGGTCACGATCTCGATCGGCCTCACCACGCTGGAGCAGAAGGGCGAGGCGGTCGCCGACGTTCTCAAGCGAGCCGATACCGCGCTGTATCGGGCCAAGCACGACGGCCGCAACCGCGTGGTGTCGCAGGCGGCGTGAGCGCCGTCCGCGGCAAAATATGCGAAAACAACCCCATGCACAGTAGCCGACGCTAGCTAAATCAATGGCTTGCGCGGACAGCTGACGTCGACTACGGCGACCCGCGCAACTGGGTCGGTGAGGCGCCAAAGCGGCGACGGAAGGCCTGGTTGAAATACGAGATGTCGTTGAAGCCGCAGGCGTAGGCGATCTCGCTCACCTTGAGCCGGCCGTGCTGGCGCGAGGCGAGCGCCGCCCTTGCGCTTTGGAGGCGCAATTCCAGCACGCGCTCGGTGAAGCTCGCACCGGTCTCCTGCAGGAGAACCTGGATGTACCGGGGCGACAATCCGATCTTCTGCGCCAGGCTGCGCGGCGAGAACGCCGGATTGGTGAAGCTCGCCCTGATCTCGGCAAGGATCTCGCGCAGCCGCGCCGCGCGCAAGCCCCGCAGGCTGGCGACCTCGGCAGCATCGCGGCTGGCGCCCAAGGTGAGCGCGAGTAGATCGAGTACGGTCGTGCCGATGTGCCGGTCCAGATCGGGATCGTGCCCGACCTCGTCTGGGTCGAGCACGCTCTCCAGATAGCGCTTGAGATGACGCAGTGCCGGCTGGCCGGGATCGAGCGGCCTTGCCATGAGATCGTCGGCACGAGGAACGAGCTGCAGCAGACGGTCTCGGGCGATCGTCACGGTCGCCCATTCGCCCGGCGCCTCGACCATCATCTCGGCGGCCGCGCCGTTGGTCCCGAGGAACGCGCCGCCGGGGCCGGCCGCAGCATCCCGGCCGAACTGTGACAATTGTACTCGTGCCGTCCCGCGATTGAGCAGCAGGCAAAAAGCATCGTCAGGGCCACGCGCGATGGCGCTTGCCGACCGGACAAACCGTTTCAGCGTTCCATCGAACAACGCGACCCGCACATCGGAAAATTGCGCAAACTGAAATTGAGCCCGGAAGGCGCAGTCCTCGAAACGCGAATAGTCGACGCAGCAAGTCAGCGCCTCGAATTGCTCATGCCATTGCGCGAACCGCGCCGCGTCGCCGAGGCGCGCAGGAAGCTGGTCCGAGGTGAAACTGATCCGGTTCATCCTGACCTCGCGCGGTTCGGTCGCCCAGATGGCAGGGCCGCATGCACAACCAAAGTGACATCGCCTGTTTAGCGCGGCAATTTGGGTTTGAGGACAAGAAATTCCGGGCGCGCCGATGAATGCGCCGCAGCTAAAGTTCGCTGCGCTGGAGCGAAACCCGACGGCGGCTGCGAACAAGGCAAAGACGCGAAAGACCGCCTGCGCGTCAGCGTCCCTTCGCGGGCTTCCGGGCGCCATCCCCCACATCCACCCCTGCATTCCGCAGCAGCACCTTCGCCGCTTCCTTCGCCGCCCGGGCCATCGCCGGATCGTCGCGCACGAGATCCTGGGCAATGGAGCCGTCGACCAGGAGCACGAGCTGCGTTGCGAGCGCGTCCGCTTCCGTCACGCCGAGCTCGGTCAGGCGGTCGCGAAACCAGAGGCGGCGGCTTTCCTTGAAGGCCACTGCGATCTTCTTCACGGCGCGGTCCGCGGGCCCGAGCTCGGCGACCGCATTCACGAACGGGCAGCCGCGAAAATCCCTGGCCGCAAAACGCCGCTCCAGCGAATCGAAGGTGGCGAGGATCTGCTCGGCCGGCGGCTTGTCGGAAGGCGAAGCGTGCACGAAGCGGCGCTCCAGATAGGCCGTGATCAGCGCGTCCTTGGAGGGGAAGTGGTTGTAGAGTGTGCGCTTGGAGATGCCGATCTCCGCCGCGATGGTGTCGACGCCGACCGCGCGAATGCCTCGCAGATAGAACAGCTTGTCGGCGGTCTGAAGGATCCGCTCTTTCATCGTCTGTGGGGCGGGCGGGGGAGCCATGCAGCAGAAAAGGTCCTGTTCGCTTGACAGCACCTGCCAATCATAGCCTAAGTACACAGGTCTGTGTAACCAAAATCAACGGCAAAAGCAGACGGCGGCGATTGCGCCGTGCCCAAAGGGAGACGAAAATGCCCCTGCTGCAGGTCCTGCGTCCGACATTGCCCATCCTGATCGGCGCCTCGATCATGCTGACGCTGAGCATGGGGCTGCGGCAGTCGCTCGGCATCTTCATGCAGCCGCTGACGCATGACATCCACATCTCGATCTCGGACTTCACGCTGGCGCTGGCGGTGCAGAACCTCGCCTGGGGCTTTCTTCAGCCGCTCGCCGGCGCGATGACGGTGCGCTACGGCTTCCGCCCGATCATGATCGCGGGCTCGCTGATGTACATCGTCGGACTCATTCTGATGGCGACCGCGAACGGCCTCGTCAGCATCATGATTGGCGCCGGAGTCCTGATCGGGACGTCGCTGGCCTGCACCGCGGCTGCGATCGCGATGTCGGTGGCGGCCCGCGCGGTGCCTGCTACTGTGCGCTCCACCGTGCTCGGCATCGTCTCCGGCGCGGGCTCCCTCGGCGCGCTCTTGTCGGCGCCGATCGGGCAGATGCTCAACGAGGGTTTTGGCTGGCGCGCAGGGCTCGCCGGCTTCGTCGTCATGTCGGTCCTGATGATCCCCGCGGCGTGGTATGCCGGCCGCGTCGATCAGGTCCCGCTGCCCAAGCCCGCCGCCGACGACATCGGTGATGCCAGTGCGGCGGCGGTGACGAAGGCAGCGTTCGGCAACGCCTCCTTCGTGGTGATGACGTGCGCCTATCTCGTCTGCGGCATGCAGCTGGTGTTCCTCACCACGCATCTGCCGTCATATCTCGCCATCTGCGGCCTCGATCCGATGCTGAGCGCGCAGACGCTCGGCATGATCGGCGGCTTCAACGTGCTGGGCTCGCTGTTCTTCGGGTGGGCCGGCCAGCGCTGGAACAAGCTGGCGCTCTTGGGCGGCATCTACATCCTGCGCTCGCTGGCGCTCGCCTGGTACTTCATGCTGCCGGCGACCCCGTTCTCGACGCTGCTGTTCGGCGCCATCATGGGCTTCCTCTGGATGGGCGTCGGCCCGCTGGTCGCGGGCGCGGTCGCCGAGATGTTCGGCCTGCGCTGGCAGGCGATGATCCAGGGTCTTGCCTTCATGAGCCACCAGATCGGCAGCTTCCTCGGCGCCTACGGAGGCGGCGTGCTCTACGACGCGCTCGGCTCCTACACCATGGCCTGGCGCATCGGCGTCGCGCTCGGCCTTGCCGGCGGCATCGTCCAGGTGGCATTCGCGCTGGTCAGGCCGTCACAGCCGCCGGCGCCGGTGTTGCGGACGGCGTAGATAGCGGCGTGAAAACGCCATTGTCAGCTTGCGAGCTTTGAGCGGACGCCGCGTTGCTTGGCCGTGATGGGCCGCTTGTGACCCGGATCGGACTTAGGTCATGTCCATATCTCGGAAGCGGGACCCCTATTCAATCACTCGGTCCGCCATCAGAAGCACTTGCTCAGGGACAGTCAATCCCAATGCTTTTGCCGTCCGGAGATTGATCACGAACTCAAATTTGGTCGGCTGCTCAACCGGCAAGTCCGCTGGATTCGCGCCCTTTAGAATGCGGTCCACGTAGCCGGCTGCAAGTAGGAAGAGAGCCTTGAGGTCCGGCCCATAAGCCATCAATCCGCCCCGATCCGGGTAAGTGTTGACCTGGAATACCGTGGGCAGCCGATACTTCAGAGCAATTGATGGCAAGGCATCGCGCGGTGGGTCTGCAAGTACATAAACCACATCGCAATCCGCCGCTTTCATGTCTGCGAACGCCTTTTCAAGGTCTTCCGGGTTCGGCGCAACGAAGCGCTGCACCGAAATGCCGATGACCACTGCTGCCTTCGTTGCACTTTGTGCCATCGCCGGGTGCACCGGGTTATTTGAGGTGAGTACGCCGATTTTCTGTACCTTGGGAAAGAGCAGGCGAATAATGTCCAGCGTCTTGGTCGTGAGATCTGCGAACATATTCGCTGTGCCGGTTATGTTGCCTCCGGGCCTCGTGAAACTTTTGACGAAGCCTGAACCGACAGGATCGGTGGCTGGCGACATAACAATCGGAATCGTCGAAGTCGCCCTTTGTGCCGCCGCAATCGCAGGTGTCGCTTCAGCGATGATAACGTCCGGCTTCAGTGCGATGAGCTCCGAGACTAGACCGGGCAGCAGAGAGTAGTGACCTTTCGCCTCGCGCAGATCAATGATTAGGTCGCTTCCTTCCCGGTACCCCATCAACTTGAAGGCTTCTCTGAACCATCCGATAATTCGCTCGCCGGAGCCAGAGGTAACCAACCCGATGCGCCGCGGTCGCAATGAATCGGCATCTGCAACAGCAGCGATAGTAATCGAACAGGCCGTCGTAAGCACCGCGCGACGCGTTACTATTCGACTCACGAGCTTCTCCTGATGTCGAGAGTGGAGCGCGATTGCAGTTGTTTCCGTCGCTTTTCAGCCAAATTGTTGTTCGTTTCTTTGTGCCCGGGGCAGGATCTCAGTTTGGAGTCCTGCAATGTTAAAGCAAGTATTTTTTGCGTATCTCCTTGTTGTCATCAGCCCAATCTGCTCGGAAGCGGGACCTTACCGCATCAGCCAAGCGCCCGAATGCAATGTCATCATGCCATGTGACTTGTCGTCCACGCAGACGCGCGGTGAACGAATTTCACCCCATCCACTGCAGGCGTATCGCCCAAAACAACTTTAGCCACGGCCGAGAGCACAAGGGCGTTGCCTGCTGGTGCTCACAACCGGATTGTCGCCGGTCGGCCGACCGGCTGCCCTTCTTCGTTTTGTGGTTGTGGCCCGGCGCTGCGAGTGTTTGGTCGTGTGGTGCCTGAACTAAACCTCGCAGCCAACTGGCTACGCTTTCCGCGTACCTCGCCCGCGCTCGGCATGGTCGCGGCGCGACGCGGGCACGTGTTCGTTTTAGAACAGCATCTCGGAGGCGACATTTGGACGGCCTTTGACGCAACTCAGGCGGCCACGTCACGAGGATGCACCCGCGATCATTGCGCGGCTATACGGTTGTCAATCCTCACGCTGCGGGCTGAAACAGGGTGCACAACAGTTGGCCTAAAGGTCAGCTTCTGGCCCATCGACGACCATTCGGTGCGGTCGGCCGACCGCCACTTTTTGACCCCATGCGACCCGACACACCGTCGAGTATGCTCTTCAATGGTCTGTCACGGAACGGCGCCAACATGGTAGTCTATGCCTCCCATGAGCGCGGTCCTTGAGGAGGGACTTATGCGACGGCGGGAGTTCATCGGACGTTTCGGCCTTATTGGCTCAGCCGCATCAATACTGTTTGGTCAAGGCTCAAGCGCGCAGTCTGCGCCGAAACGTCCGATCATTGCGTGGGCGGGAGCTCCTCCCGCAGGTGCGCCCGAAGGCGCAAACGTGCCTCAATTCATACTGGACCTAGTATTTGGCAATTTTGTTAAAGGTCTTTTGGAGTTCGGTTACGAGCAAGGTCGAAACGTTGACGTCATAAAGCGATTTGACATGTTTGCTGACCGAGTAGCAACCATGGAAGAGATGGTGGCTCTGGTCAAACCAGATATCATCGTCGCGCCCGCGACGTTGCAAGCTGTCGAGGCCCGAAAGGCGACATCGACGATACCGATTGTCTGTGGCGCTCTCGCGGACGCGGTTCATCTGGGCTTGATTGCCAGCGAAGCTCGCCCTGGAGGAAACGTAACGGGCATTGAGCCCTACATTGCGGGATTGCCGACGAAGCAAATTGAACTCGTGCGAGAAATCGCGCCGATGGCGCGGCGTGTTGGACTGCTTACCAACATGAACGACCCCAAGGGCCCGCCCCAAGTTGGGGACTTGAGGGCAGCTTGCCAAAGTTTGGGCTTCAGCGTGGTCGAAACCGATGCCAGTACGGCGAACGACATTCCGGGTGCGCTCGCTGCGCTGGCGAACGAAAAGGTCGATGTCGTCGTTGTCATTCAGACTAATCTGTTGCTTGTCCGATGCGAGCAGATCGCCGCCATTGCCCTTGAAAAGCGGCTGCCGACCGTCTTCGGATATCGCGAGCACGTTATCCACGGCGGCCTCGTCAGCTATGGAGTTGACTTGCGCTGGTGTTATCGTCGCATCGGTTATTTTGTAGACAAGATTCTCAGGGGTGTTCGACCCGGTGACCTTCCCATCGAATTTCCCACCAAATTTTGGTTGGCAGCCAATCTCAAGACAGCAAAGACGCTCGGCGTGACCGTACCGACCGGCCTTCTCGCCCGCGCCGACGAGGTGATTGAGTAAATGCTGCGTTGCCGAGTCTGGTGTTGGCCCTTAGCTTCCGTTGGCGTGGTGCAGTTATGTGTCGCCTCACAGGGGGAGACCGGGCGTTTGCATCCGGGCGCAAAACCGACGTGAATGACCCGTAGCGGACTCTTTGCGTCTTCGCCTCTGGGCCACCGCTTGGACATCCTGCGTTGGTCGATACGACTCGAATGCACTCGCTAAACTTTACTAGACCAGAAATCGCGTATAGGTTGATCACGTCCAATACTTAGCGGGATTTTGGTTGTGCGTGTGCTGTGGTCGTCGGTCTTGATAGCACTGATTGTCGCAGAAATTCTCCTCTTCGCAGCCCAGCCCGATTGCGGCGAAAGGCATGTGCCTGTTCCTGGATTGTCCGGATGGCATTGTAGGCTGAAAGGCGATGGTCCAAGACCCTAAGGTCTTGATCGGCTGTCGAAGACGGAACAAACGTCCGCGACGGTGACCAACTCCGTACGGCTGTGGCTCGTTTGAGAACTTGCGATGAGCACTGAAGATGTCCGCTCATAGGGTCCGACCAGAAGCTAACGCGCCCAGACTAAATCGACGCGATTGACCCGAAGCGGACTAACGCTGCTTCACTAATATTGGGCACCCTAACGCCGCATTCGCCTGGGAGATGTCAGATTGAGCGATTTGGCGACAGAATTGGATCCCTTCATTGCGAAGGTCTTGCAGCATTGGGCTGTACCGGGAATGTCCGTTGCGGTCGTCCGCCGAGATGGTCCTGTTCTCGTTAGAGCCTACGGCGTGCGCTGTGTCGAGACGTCCATTTCTGCCGATGCCGACACCGCTTTTGGAATTGGCTCCTGTTCAAAAGCCTTCACATCCGCATTGGCTGCTGTGCTGGTGGACGCCGGTGCGATTGACTGGGACGATCCCATCCGGAAATATCTGCCTTCATTTGAGCTCTATGATCCTTGGATAAGTGATCACGTGACGTTGCGTGATTTGCTTGCCAATCGGACCGGACTGTCGCGTGCTAGTGCCGGGGAATACGGCTCCGACCTCAGCCGAGCGGAGATATTGTTTAATGCCCGCCACATTCAACCGGTAGCCGGATTTCGCGATCAATTTACCTATTCCAATATCGGCTACGCTGCTGCGGCTGAGGCAATGGCCCTTTCTGTGGGGCATCCATTTGACCGCATCTTAAACGACTATCTCTTGACCCCACTCGGACTGCGGCCCGGTAATATGTCACGTGCGGACGACAATGTTGCCGCTCCCCACTATCAAATCGAAGGCAAGGTTCGGGCTGTCCCTGCCATGTTCGTGGACAATCTGCTTGGAGCAATCGGTCAGACAATGAGTGCTCGTGAGGCAGCAACGTGGCTGCGCTTTCATCTCGCGGAAGGAAAATCATCCGCCGTCGGCTCGTCTCGGCAAATAAAAGAGACGCATCTGCTGCAAACTGCGCGCAGGGATCAAACGCTCAATGATGGTTATGGTCTTGGCTGGCACGTTCGCAACCGGCGCATTCAGCACGACGGCAGCATTCGCGGATTTCGAGCCAACATTTGGTGCGATTTGGCAGGCGGCCTGGCAATATTTGTAGCGACCAATCTCGGTTCAGGTTTCGCTCACTTCGCGGTTACCAATCGAATAATACAGCTAATGCGTGGTGAGACCGTAACGGACTGGATTACCCATTTCGATGAGGTCTTGCGGAAGGAATTCATTGACCGGGTTACAAGCTTCAATGAGGAAAAGCGCAAGGAACCGGTCTCTACATCTCGTTGGTCTCAGGAAGAGTTTGTCGGTACTTATAGACACGAAGGATTTGGCTTGCTCCACATCGAACCAAAAGACAACCATCTGTGGTTTCGCATTGATGGATTGTCCGGCTTTGACGGTCCGTTGATGCGCTTTTCGAGTTTGGGGTTTGAATATCAGGGTGAGCGAGATGCCATGGCTTTGGCTCGCATGGCATTTGCAAGCCCACCACAGGGTGACCGCGCGCGGCTTCGGTTTCAGAGCGACGGCCACACGATCCAAGGCCTGACGTGGGACGATTGGTTTGGCAGCGCGAGATTTGTACGAAGTTAGCTCCCAATCGTCGTATGTCCGGTCCTGGGCCCATCGCTGACATCAAGTGGGACTCCGTTGACGTCGTCTTCCGCGCGTAAAGCGGACGCGACAGTTCCAGGAGATAGTCGCTCTCGTGCTCTGGGCGTAGCGAGGTACCCCTTAGGATGTTGCGGCCTTCACCTTCATGGAGACGGGCAGCGGAAAGCGCAGCCCCCGTGCCCAAGCCGGGCGACGCGATGCGGGCTGCTTCTGCGGCAGCTTGCCGAAACGCGCGAGGGCTTGCATCAGCGCAGCCCGGATGGCCGGCTCGATCTTCGCGCAGATGAACCAGCAGACCAGCCCAAGCAGGCCGAGCGCGATCCAGAGTGCCGAGGTGGCATCGAAGCCTGCGTCGATCAGGGCACGAATGATCGCCGCGCCGATGACGTTGTGGGTGAGATAGAGCGGGTAGGTGATCAGTCCCAGCGTTCGCAAATAGGCCGGTGCTTCGGGTGCTGCGGCGCCCGCAGAGCGCCTGTTTCTCCTCGCGGCAAGGGCAATGAGGAGCACGGCAAGGGCCCAGACCATGATCGGCACGAGAGCCGATTGATCGGCGATGGCGGGGATCGAGGTCAGGAAGAAGGAAGCGAAGACGTAGATCTCCGCGGCGCCCGAGAGACAGGTGACGACAACGGCGAACTGCTCCAGCGCCGTCAATTCCCTGTTCGCGGAGATGAACAGCCAAATCCCCAGCGCAAAGAAGCAGCCATGGCTCAACAGGAAGGCCGCGCACGGCACCCGAAACATCAGGATGACCAGATAGGGCAGGTCGGACGGCGTCGTGCAGGACGCGACCAGCAGCGCGACGGCATTGAAGATCGCGCTGTAGATGGTGAGGCCGAAGGCCAGGTGCCGCAGCATGATCTTCCTCGTGCGCATCGCGCAGAACACGAGCCCATAGAACGCCGTCTCGGCGGCCAGCGTCCAATAGACCTCGTCGAGCCACTGGCCCGTGACGCCCTTGGGCACCATCAGCATGGCGTGGATGTAGGGCAGGATGAGCTCGGAGGCCGGACCAGTGCCGAACAGCAGCAGGACGAGGAAGGTCGCGGTGGCGCACACCCACACCGCCGGATAGAGCCTGAGCGCGCGGCCGAGCAGAAACGCGCCCGGTGAAGATGTGCTCGCGGAATTCGCAATGACGAAACCGGAGATCACGAAAAAGATCTCGACGCCGACCCAGCCGAACCACGTGAAGGCCGCGGCGGAGGGGTAGATCACGTCGGCGGCGACGGTGCGCTCGAAGCCGGGGACACCGATCGACGTCCAGGCCCAGGACCAGAACATCTGGTGGAAAATGGCAACGCCGAGCGCGGCGGCGAAGCGCAGCGGATCCAGCAGGGGCAAATGGCTCTTCACGGCAATCGACCGGATTCATGCGACGATGACGCAGGAGATAGTGAATCCGGTCAGGGTGCTCTGCGAGGTGGGTCACACATGCTCCAGCGCGCCGACTGTGCAGATCTCAGTGTGGGAGTAGATGTCCTCAGCTTTCGAGTCCCGGAGGCAGCGCAGCGTCACTTCCAACGAAGCGCTGCAGAGCCGGGGCCCATGTCTCCATGGTGCCGTGTTGGCTTCTGGGTCTCGGCTCTGCGCAGCAGCGTTGCACGCTGCAGCGCGTCCGGGACACGAGATGACACAAAATAAAACGGGGCCCGAAAGGGCCCCGCAAAACTCCTCGACGCTTAAGCCGATCTTACTTGATCTTGGCTTCGCGGAATTCGACGTGCTTGCGCGCGACCGGATCGTACTTCTTCTTGACCAGCTTGTCGGTCATGGTGCGCGAATTCTTCTTGGCGACGTAGTAGAAGCCGGTGTCGGCCGAGGACACGAGCTTGACCTTGATGGTGACCGCTTTGGCCATGTTCAGAACCTCAGGAATGAAGGGAATCTGGAGCCGGCCAAACGGCCCGCGTTGGCCGGCAACCTAGCCAGAAACCGCCTGATGTCAAGGTTTTAGGGGTCGAAAACTGCCCGAAACGGGCCCTTTACCCCTCGAAGAACCGGTTTTTCGGCCTGGGCAGGCCGAAATTCTCCCTCAAAGTGGGCCCTTCATACTCTTTCCGGAAAATCCCGCGCCGCTGCAGCTCCGGGACCACCTTGTCGACGAAATCGTCGAGGCCGGCGGGCAGGAACGGGAACATGATGTTGAAGCCGTCGGAGCCGCGCCCGACCAGCCATTCCTCCATCTGGTCGGCGATGGTTTTGGCGGTGCCGACAAAGGACAGCCCGCCATAGCCGCCGACGCGCTGGGCGAGCTGGCGCACGGTGAGCTTGTCGCGCCTGGCGAGGTCGACCATGCGCTGGCGGCCGCTCTTGCTGGCATTGGTTTCCGGAATCTCCGGCAGCTGTCCGTCCGGATCGAAGCCGGAGGCGTCGGTGCCGAGGATGACGGAGAGCGAGGCGATGGCGCTGTCGTAATGCACGCGGCTGTCGAGCAAGGCGCGCTTTTCCTTGGCCTCATCGACGCTGTCGCCGACCACGACGAAAGCGCCGGGCAGGATCTTGAGATGCTCGGGGTCGCGGCCGATCTTCTCCATGCGGCCCTTGATGTCGGCGTAGAGCTTTTGCCCGTCGGCGAGACTGCCGCCGCCGGTGAAGACAGCTTCCGCCGTTTCGGCCGCGAGCTGCTTGCCGTCTTCGGAGGCGCCGGCCTGAACGATCACGGGCCAGCCCTGCACGGGGCGGGCGATGTTGAGGGGACCGCGCACCTTCAGATATTTGCCGTGGTGGTCGAGCGTGTGCATCTTGGCGGGATCGAAGAACAGGCCGCTCTCGACGTCGCGCACGAAGGCATCGTCGGCGAAGGAATCCCACAGGCCCGTGACGACATCGTAGAACTCGCGGGCGCGCTTGTAGCGCTCGGCGTGCTCCATGTGATCGTCGAGGCCGAAATTCAACGCCGCGTCCGGGTTCGACGTCGTGACGATATTCCAGCCGGCGCGCCCGCCGCTGAGATGGTCGAGCGAGGCAAAGCGGCGCGCGACGTGATAGGGCTCGTCGAAGGTGGTCGAACCCGTCGCGATCAGGCCGATCCGCTCGGTGACCGCGGAGAGCGCCGACAGCAGCGTGAACGGCTCGAACGAGGTCACGGTGTGGCTGCGCTTCAGCGCATTGACCGGCATGTTCAACACGGCGAGGTGATCGGCCATGAAGAAGGCGTCGAACTTGCCGGCCTCGAGCTTCTGGATCAGGGTCTTGATGTGGCCGAAATTGAAATTGGCGTCGGGCCAGGCCCCGGGATAGCGCCAGGCGCCCGTGTGAATGCTGATCGGGCGCATGAACGCGCCAAGCTTGAGTTGCCGTTGTGCCATCGCCCGGTGTCCTTCTTCATTGTCGTTCGGAAAGACATAGGCACGCGCGGGAACTCCGCCATTGGCGGGAGCGGGAAGATTATTTTGTTTTTTGCAGCTCTCTCAGCACGTCATTCCGGGGCGCGCCGGCATGGCGCGAACGAGGGTGCGCGATTGCGCACCCAATGGGTCGCGGAGACGATGGATGAATGGATTCCGGGCTCGTGCTACGCGCGCTCCGGAATGACGAGAGGAGAGAGGCGCGCCCCGTAGTACAGCCTCAGCCCAAAATGTCCTTTTGCATCTTGCCGCCGTAGAAATGGAAGAACGGCACCGGCGCGTCGTGGCGGAGCGGGCCGGTGGCAAGACGGGTGTCGAGCTCGTTGAGCACGTTGCGCGTCATCGGATGCAGATCGGCCAGCGGCTTCGAGCCGAGCTCGACCCAGACCAATTCGACCAGCTCGGCATCGGCGTGGATGACGCCGTCGACGCGATGGGTGATCGCGGAGGCGTCCGCGGTGAAGAAGCGCGTGTCGAAGCGCTTGACGCGGCCGGGCGGGGTGATCGCACGGGCGATCAGGAACAGGCTGGAGGGATCGGGCAGCAGGCCGGCATCGGCGAATGGCTTCCAGGGACCGTCGAGCTTCGTTAGCTTGGCCTCGGTCTTGCGGCCGAGGCAGAGACCGGTCTCCTCGCAGGCTTCGCGGATCGCGGCAATCGCCAGCGACTTCGCGCGCGAGGCCGGCGTCTTCGGGCTGCCCTTGGCGAGATTGGCTTCCAGCTCGGCGGTGATCGGCGCGGCGCAGGGCACGCGATAATCGGCCTTGTCGACGCGTCCACCCGGGAAGACGAATTTCCCGGGCATGAACACTACCTTGTCGTGGCGTTTGCCGACCAGCACCTTCGGAATGGCGCCGCTGCGATCGACCAGGATCAGGGTCGCCGCATCCCGGGGGCGGAAATAGGGATGATGGTCCGCTTCCTTTTCCTCGTGGACCTTTGCCTTGTCCGCGACTTGCGCAATATCCGTCATGTCCTCACCCGAACTCTTCTTGCTTATTTGGCCTATACCGGCGGAATACCATCGGGAGGGCTCTCGTCAAACCCGTGCATACGCAGAGCCCATTGCAAGCCGACCACAGCTCCCTTCACCGGCTGCAGCAGCGCGAGCGAGGCGACGAAAGTGAAGGGCAGATAGGCCGCGAAGCTGATCCAGACCGGCGTGGTGTAATTGGTCTCGATCCACAAAACGGCCGGCACCACGATGTGGCCGACGATGACGATGACGAGATAGGCGGGCAGGTCATCGGCGCGGTGCGGCGTGAAATCGAGGCCGCATTTGGCGCAATTGTCTGCCGTCTTCAGGAAGGCGCGGAACAGCTTGCCTTCGCCGCAGCGCGGGCAGCGGCCGCGAAAGCCGCGCTTCATCGCCGCAAAGACATCGCGCTTCTCGACGAGGCCGCTCTCGCGCGTCCAGATTTTTGAGACCGTGCTCATCGTCACCATGCTTTGCCCTTCTTGCCCTTGGGTTTTCCCTTGGGTTTCCCCTTGTTCTTCTTCCCCTTGCCGGATTTTGGCTTCGACGGCTTGCGTTTTTTATCCGGGCTGCGTCCGGGATGGGCCTTGAACGAGGGGCGGCGTTGTGGACCAGGTCGCCTGCGGTCGCGCGGGTTCGTCTCACTGGAGGATGACAGCAGCTCGAAGCGCAGCGCGCCCGCAATGGGGGCGGCTTCGATCAGGCGGACATCGACGACGTCGCCCAGCTGATACATGGTGCCGCTGCGCGTGCCGATCAGCGCATGGCGGCTCTCGTCATAGTTGAAATATTCCGTGCCGAGGGATCGGATCGGGATCAATCCGTCGGCGCCGGTCTCGGCGAGCTTGACGAACAGGCCGGCGCGGGTGACGCCGGAGACGCGGCCCTGGAACCTGGCGCCGATGCGGTCGGCGAGGTGATGGGCGATCAGGCGGTCGACGGTCTCGCGCTCCGCCTTCATCGCGCGCCGCTCGGTCACCGAGATGTGGGCCGCGACCTCGCTCAGGGTTTCCGGCGTCTCGCTGTCGGGCAGGGCGCCTTCGCCGAGGCCGAGCGCGCGGACCAGCGCGCGGTGCACCACGAGGTCGGCATAGCGGCGGATCGGCGAGGTGAAATGCGCGTAGCGGCGCAAATTCAGGCCGAAGTGCCCGTAGTTCTCGGAAGAATATTCAGCCTGTGCCTGGGCGCGCAGCACCACCTCGCTGACCAGCGGGTAATAGTCATGGCCTTCGAGCTGGGCCAGCACGCGGTTGAACGTGGTGGGCCGCAGCGCGCCCGCTTTGGCGAAGGGAACGTCCAGGGTCTCCAGGAATTCCGCGAGGGCGTGGACCTTCTCCAGCGTCGGCTCGTCATGCACGCGGTAGATCAGCGGGAGCGACTTCTTCTCCAGCATCTCGGCTGCCGCGACGTTGGCGAGGATCATGAACTCCTCGATCAGCTTGTGCGCATCGAGACGCTCCGGCACCACGACGCGGTCGACCGTGCCGTCGCTCTTCAGCAGGATCTTGCGCTCGGGCAGATCGAGATTGAGCGGATCGCGCTCGTCGCGCGCGCGCTTGGCGCAGGCATAGGCGGCGTAGAGCGGCCTCAATATCGGATCGAGCAGGGGGCCGGTGGTGTCGTCGGGCCGTCCGTCGATCGCGGCCTGCGCCTGTGCGTAGCTCAGCTTCGCCGCCGAGCGCATCAGGATGCGGTGGAAGCTATGCGAGCGCTTGCGGCCGTCGGGCCCGAGCACCATGCGCACCGCGAGCGCGCCGCGTGGCTCGCCCGGCACCAGCGAGCAGAGATTGTTCGAGATCCGCTCGGGCAGCATCGGTACGACGCGGTCGGGGAAATAGACCGAGTTGCCGCGGTCGAGCGCGTCGCGGTCGAGCGCCGAGCCCGGTCGCACGTAGAAGCTGACATCGGCAATGGCGACGTTGACGATGAAGCCGCCTTTGTTGTTGGGATCGTCGTCTGCTTGCGCGTGCACCGCGTCGTCATGATCCTTCGCATCCGGGGGATCGATGGTGACGAGCGGCACGTCGCGCCAGTCCTCGCGTCCTTTCAGGTTCGCAGGCTCGGCGGCTTCCGCTTCGCGCTCCGCGGCGGAGGAGAATTGCAAGGGAATGTCGTGGGCGTAGATCGCGATCAGGCTGATTGCCTTCTCGGATTTGACCGAGCCGAGCTTTTCTTTGACCCGGCCGGAGGCGAGGCCGAAGCTGCGGGTGCGCACGATGTCGACGCTCACGAGGTCGCCATCCTGCGCGCCGTGGGTATCGGCTGCGGCGATGTTCAGCTCGCGGTCGGCGGCCTTCTTATCGACGGGGACGAGCCGCCCGCCGCCTTCGGGCAGGCTGCGGAAGACGCCGAGGATGCGGGACTTGGTCTTGTCGAAGACCTTGATGATGTGGCCGCGATAGGCCGGGCCTTCGGTCTCGTCCGAGCGCTCGACGCGCAGCAGCACGCGGTCGCGGACGCCGGCTGCGGTGCCGGGCTTGGGCCGGCGTGGCATCTCGATGAGGATCTTTGGCGGCTCGCCGCTCTCGACCTCGTCCCATTCGGTGGGGGAGGCGATCAGCTCGCCGTCACTGTCACGGCCGGTGATGTCGGCGACCAGCGTCGGCGGCAGCGTGTCCGGCTCGGACACCTTGTGGCGCTTCTTCTTGATTGTGCCGTCGTCGGCGAGCTCGCGCAGCATGCGCTTGAGCGCGATGCGATCGGCGTTCTTCAGGCCGAACTCGCGTGCAATGTCGCGGGTGCCGACGTTTCCTTGGTTTGCCTTGATGAAGGCGACGATGGCTGCCCTGTCGGGAAAGCCATGGTCATTCTTGCGTTTCACTTAACCTCTAATTGGTGCCGGCACTCTTCTTGGCCGGAGCCTTGGCAGCGGCCTTGGTCGGCGACGTCTTTGCGGTCGACGACACGGCGGCGCGCGCCTTGCTGGTGGATTCGGTTTTCGATTTGGCCGCCTTCTTCGCGGCCGGTTTCTTTGGCTTGGGCGGGGTGTCCTCGCCATCCGCAGCCTTCGCTGCGGTCTTCTTGGTCTTGGCCGGCTTGGCGGCCTTCTTGGCCTTCGCTTTTCCGCCGCCCTTGGCCGCGCGCTCGTCGATCAGTGCGATCGCCTGGGCGAGCGTGACGGTGTCCTTTTCGAACTCGGCCGGGATCGTCGCGTTGACGCCGCCCGCGGTGACGTAGGCGCCGTAGCGGCCGCTCTTCACGGTGACGGTGCCGAGGCTCGGATGATCGCCGATCGCCTTGCCGGGATCGGCGCCGAAGCGCCGGCTCGGGCCCTTGGCGACCTTCTCTGCGATGAGTGTGACCGCGCGGTTGAGGCCGATGTCGAACACCTCGTCGCCGCTCTCGAGGCTGGCATAGGTCTTCTCGTGCTTCACGAACGGCCCGAAGCGGCCGAGGCCCGCCGTGATCGGCTGACCTGTCTCCGGATGCTTTCCGATTTCGCGCGGCAGCGACAAGAGCTTCAGCGCAAGCTCGAGCTCGACATCGCCGGGCGAGGTGCCCTTCGGGATGCCGGCGCGCTTGGGTTTCTCGCCTTCCTCGTAGTCCTTCTGCTCGCCGAGCTGGATGTAGGGGCCGAAGCGGCCGGCCTTCACCCAGACATCGCGCCCCGTATCGGGATCCTGGCCGAGCGAACGGTCGGCGGTCTGCTCGCTGTCGGCGGCGAGCTGACGGGTGTAGCGGCATTCCGGATAGTTCGAGCAGCCGACGAAGGCGCCGAACTTGCCGGCCTTCAGGTTGAGCCGGCCGGTGCCGCAGCTCGGGCACTGCCTGATGTCGCCGCCATCCGCGCGGGGCGGATAGATGTGCTGGCCCAACATGTCGTCGAGCACGTCCAGCACCTGCGCGACGCGCAGCTCCTTGATGTCATCGACGGCGCCGATGAATCCGGTCCAGAAATCCTTCAGCACCTGCTGCCAGGAGATCTCGTTGTTGGAGATGCGGTCGAGCTGCTCTTCGAGCGAGGCCGTGAAATCGTACTCGACGTAGCGGGCAAAGAAGCTTTCGAGGAAGGCGACCACGACGCGGCCCTTGTCCTCGCCGTGCAGACGCTTCTTCTCCAGCTTGACGTAGCCGCGGTCCTTCAGGACCTGGAGGATCGAGGCGTAGGTCGAGGGCCGGCCGATGCCGAGCTCTTCCATGCGCTTGACCAGCGAGGCCTCGGAGAAGCGAGGCGGCGGCTCGGTGAAATGCTGGGTGACGGAGAGCGACTGCCGCTTCAAGGCGTCGTTCGGGCTCATCGCGGGCAGGCGGCGGGAGTCCTCGTCCTCCTCGTCGTCGCGGCCCTCCTGGTAGAGCGCGAGGAAGCCGTCGAACTTGACGACCTGGCCGGTGGCGCGCAGCTCCAGCGTGCGGGAGCCGGCCTTCGCGGCGATGTCGACGGTGGTGCGCTCGAGCTCGGCCGATTCCATCTGGCTCGCGATGGTGCGCTTCCAGATCAGTTCATAGAGCCGCGCCTGGTCGGCATCGAGCTTGCGGCTCATGCTGTCGGGGCGGCGCGACATGTCGGTCGGGCGGATCGCTTCGTGCGCCTCCTGGGCGTTCTTGGCCTTGGCCTGGTACTGCCGGGGGGCGTCCGGCACGTAGGCGTTGCCGTAATCCTCGCCGATCACCTTGCGCGCCTGGGTGATCGCCTCGGGGGCGATCTGCACGCCGTCGGTACGCATATAAGTAATGAGTCCTGTGGTCTCGCCGCCGATGTCGATGCCCTCATAGAGGCGCTGGGCGATCCGCATCGTGTGCGCCGGCGCAAAGCCGTATTTGCGGCTGGCCTCCTGCTGCAGCGTCGAGGTGGTGAACGGCGCCTGCGGATTGCGCCGGGCGGGCTTCGCATCGACCGCGGTGACTGCGTAGCTGGCCGCTTCCAGCGCCTTCTTGAAGTCTTCGGCTTCCGCGCCGGTGCCGATGTCGAGGCGCTGGATCTTCTTGCCGTCGGCGCCGACGAGGCGGGCCTCGAAGGCATCGCCGCGCGGGGTGAGCAGGGTCGCGATCAGCGACCAATATTCACGTGCGACGAACTTCTCGATCTCGAGCTCGCGGTCGCAGACGAGGCGCAGCGCCACCGACTGCACGCGACCGGCGGAGCGGGCGCCCGGCAGCTTGCGCCACAGCACGGGGGAGAGGGTGAAGCCGACCAGATAGTCCAGCGCTCGGCGCGCCATGTAGGCGTCGACCAGCGCGCCGTCGATCTCGCGCGGATGCTTCATCGCGTCCGTGACGGCCTGCTTGGTGATGGCGTTGAACACCACGCGCTCGATCTTCTGATCTTTCAGCGCGCGCTTCTCCTTCATCACCTCCAGCACGTGCCAGGAGATGGCCTCGCCCTCGCGATCAGGGTCGGTCGCCAGAATCAGACGGTCGGCGCCCTTCAGGGACTTTGCGATATCGTTGAGCCGGCTAGCCGCCTTGGGGTCGACCTCCCAGATCATCTTGAAATTGGCGTCGGGATCGACGGAACCGTTCTTCGCCGGCAGGTCGCGGACATGGCCGAACGAGGCCAGAACCTCATAGGACGAGCCCAAATACTTGTTGATCGTCTTGGCTTTCGCCGGCGACTCCACAATGACGATATTCATGTAGTTCCAGTAACTTACGGGAAAATTTGGGGCCGAAAACGAAAGGACTCGGGTCGGCCGTTTCGCCCCGAACATGGGTGGTGAGTCCGTTCCTGTCAAATCGAAGGGTGTTGAACGCCGGCTGGATGGGAAAAGTTTCATATCGAGAAAGTTGCAAAATACCACCTTGGAGTTGCGGCCGCTATCGGCGTATTCTCATTCGGGGCATGGATTCGGGTGGGGTCTGGTGACTAGGCCGGGAAAGAAACGGGCGCGCGCCGCATCAGGCGCGCCGGGAGGCTCGCGTCACGAGGAACCGGGCGAAGGCGGGGCCGATGAGGCGGTGGCCTTCATTGCTGAGCAGACGGCTGCCCTGCGCAAGCTCGCCGAGCGCCACAAGCTGCACGTGTTACATTATTTATTGGGCATGACGCAGCTGGAAGCCGACGAGCATTTGAGGCTGCGGAGCAAGCGCAAGCTGTCGTGAGGGTGGGCTCAGCGGAAGTTCGGAAACGTGCGCAGCGCAGCGTCGTGTCCTGATGCTCTGAGGGGGCCTACCAGGCGCGATGACATGCGGTTGGTCAGGCGAACATCCCGATTCGGCGCCCAAAATGCATGCCTAGAGCAATTCGGGCTGTGGTAGATTTGGCTTTCGCGAAACTGAGGTTTGCGGAGATGTCGATCAAACCGCTTCCGTTCGTGGCAACGGATTTGGCGCGAGCCCGCCATATCCTGAGGTCGTGGGGCTCCCTCAGGCGGCTCACGGCTGACGAGACCGATATTGTCGTACGCATGATTGCGCAGGGCTTCGCAGAGGGCAGAAAGCACGGCTTCGAGCTGGCCCTCGCCGAAGGGCCGATGCAAAGCAGCCTTGTGTCGGCGAGATGACGGACGCGCTCGACGCCAATTCGTAGATGCGACTGACACAATCCAGCAGGCGAAGCGGTGCGGGTGCGTGCTCGCATGCGCACGGCCATTGCGGAGTAGTCGTGGAGACAAGCATGTTCAGGGTGAAACGCGTTGTGCCACTGTTCGCGGTGATCGTCCTGGGGGCGCCGGCCGTCGGCCGCGACGACGGCCGTTACGCCAGCTCACCGCTCAAGTCGTGGTTCGAGAGTTTGCATAGCGAATTCGGACAGTGCTGCACAAATGCCGACGGATACATCGTTTCCGATCCGGATTGGGACACCGATGGCGTGCATTATCGCGTTCGCATCGACAATGAATGGGTGGATGTACCTGAAGCTGCCGTCGTCAAGCAGCCAAATCGTGCCGGCTGGACCATGGTGTGGAAGCATTACCTCGACGGGCACCCGAAAGTGCGGTGCTTTCTGCCAGGAAGCATGAGCTGATGTCGGGCTCCACATGTGCCGCGCCTGGAGCCGCACGGGCTCGCAACAACATGAGGCACCATTTGGGATCATGACGCCGAGCGCCGTCGCGGTGCCGGCCGCGGCTTCAGCGTGGTGTCGGCGGGGCTGAGCAGCCGCCCATCCTCGGCGTGCATTTCCAGCTTCTTCACCGGGCGCCCTTTCTCGCGATCCACCAAAATCGTCGCGATCTCCTCAGGGTGGTCGTCGAACTCTTCGCTCCATTGCCGCAGCGCCACCAGGATCGGGAAGGTGCCGCGGCCCTTCGGCGTCAGCACATATTCCTGATACGCGCTGCCGTCGGAGGCGGGGGCGGTGGCCAGAATGCCGTGGTCGACCAGCGAACGCAGCCGCACCGACAAGATGTTCTTGGCCATGCCGAGCTTGTTCTGAAACTCGCCGAAGCGGCGCAGGCCGAACAGCGCCTCGCGGATGATCAGCAGCGACCACCAATCGCCGATCGCCTCCAGCGAGCGCGCGATCGGGCAGGCATCGCCCTCGAAGCTCGTTCGTTTCACCATCGTTCCCGGTCCTGTCGCGTTCGCACGAACGCCGATCACGCGCTTGTGTGGTTGCATCATAAAACCATAGGCCCTAGATGGCAATCTGGTTTTATGATGCAACCACTGGAGGCGAATGTGAGACTGACGAACAAGACGGCCCTGATCACCGGCGGCAATAGCGGCATCGGCCTTGCGACCGCAAAACTGTTCGTGGCCGAGGGCGCCAAGGTGGTGATCACCGGGCGCAACACGGAGACGCTGGAGGTCGCTGCGAAGGAGCTCGGGCCGAACGCGCTCGCGCTCGCCGCCGATGCCACCGACATCGCCGCGACCGAAGCTGCGATCAAGCAGGGCTCCGAAAAGTTCGGCAAGTTCGACATCGTGTTCGCCAATGCCGGCATCGCCGGCGGCACGCCGCTGGGGTCGGCCACGCTCGACGTCTTCGAGAAGGTCATCAGCACCAACCTGACCGGCGTGTTCTTCACGGTGCAGTCGGCGCTGCCCTATCTCAACGACAACGCCTCGATCATCCTCAACGGCTCGGTGATCTCGGTGCTCGGCATTCCCGGCTATTCGGCCTATGGCGCCGCCAAGGCTGGCGTGCGGGCGATGGCGCGGATCATGGCGTCGGAGCTGTCGCCGCGCGGCATTCGCGTCAACGTGGTCGCGCCTGGTGCGATTCGCACCCCGATCTGGGGACCCGCGACCTCGACGCCGGAAGCCGAGAAGGCGTTCGAGAAGCGGATTGCGCTGACGACGCCGCTCGGGCGCATTGGTGAAACGGATCACGTCGCGAAGACGGTGCTGTTCCTCGCCTCGGACGATTCTGCACATGTGCAGGGCCAGGAGATCTTCGTCGACGGCGGCGCGGTGGCATCGCCGAGCGGCGCGCCGATCTATCGCGGCTGATCAAGTGAAGTGAAAATTGAATCGGTCGGCGCGACCGCCGCGGTTGCGCCGACCGGTGCCTGCATCTCCATAGCTGTATTTTCGTGAACCTTGCGTGAGGCGTTGAACCTTCGCGTGGTCTACCAAGACATTTTTACGGGCAGGGGTCACAAGACTCATTTTCAGGGAGCCCGTGATGCCAAAGGCAGCTCGCATTTTTCCGTCGATTTCAACACCGCGTATTTACACCGAAGATTCCACAGTTTCCGCCGGTCGTTCCGGCGCTTCCGAGTTGATCGGAGTGGCTCTTTTCGCCGGCATCGGCCTGTTCATATCGCTCGTCGCCGTCATCCTGGGAATTCAGGGCGCCTGGTTTTAGCTTCGCCGACAAGTCAGCCGCCGCCGGAGTCCGGCAGCGGCTGGTGTCGATGTGAATCTTACGCGGCGCGCAGGCTGGTGGCCGCCTGAAGCGCGCTGGCGATCGACTTCTCGCGATGCTCCGGTCCGACCTGGATGCCGTCGGCGATAATGAATTCGGGAGTCTGGATGCCCATGAAGCCGAAGACGCCGCGCAAGTAGCTTTCAAGGTGCTCCAGCGCCGCAGCGGGCGAGCCCGCGCCATAATAGCCGCCCCTCGAGATCGCGACGATCACGCGCTTGGCGCCGGCGAGGCCCTGCGGCCCGTTCGCGTCATATTTGAACGTCTTCCCCGCAACGAGAACGCGGTCGATCCAGACCTTGAGCTGGCTGGGGATTGTAAAATTGTACATGGGCGCGCCGATCACGACGATGTCGGCCGCGAGGAACTCGTCCAGCGCCGCCGCGCTCGCGGCAAGGTCGGGGCCGAGTTCCGCCGGTGCGGGCGCGCCTTGCGCAGCCGCCAAATGCGAGCCGGAGAGGTGAGCCAGCGGGGTCTGGGTCAGGTCGCGATAGACCACTTCCAGCGAGGGCGTCGCCTGGCGCAGCCGGTCGACGATGGCGGCGGAGACCTGCCGGGAGACCGAGTGAGGGCCGAGGACGCTGGAGTCAAGATGGAGGAGTTTCATTTGGGATCACCCTGGTATAAGTTTGTAACCAGAGCTACATGAGTGACTATAAAAATCCCCGCAAGAACGCACTTTTTTGAGCCATGGGCACATCTTTGGAACCGACATACACGGAATTGCCTGCCCCGCAGGCACCTCATCCGGATCATGCCGACTGCCGCGGCGTGGCCTCGGTGCTCGCGCGCGTCGGGGACAAATGGAGTGTGTTCGTCATCATGAACCTGAGCGACGGGCCGAAGCGCTTCAACGAGCTCAAGCGCATGATCAGCGGCATCTCGCAGCGGATGCTGACCCTGACGCTCCGCGGGCTGGAGCGTGACGGCCTCGTCACGCGCACGATCTTCCCGACCATTCCGCCGCGCGTGGACTACGAGCTGACCGATCTCGGCCGCGGCCTGCAGCAGCCGGTGAAGGCGCTCGGACAGTGGGCCATGGACCATCTGATGCAGATCGAGGCTGCACGGACGCGGTTCGATAAGCGCAACGACAGCTAGAGCAGGGACACCAATCCGCCGCCGTGGCGTTCGAGCTTTCCGGCGAGCTCGAGCTCCAGCAGCACCGTGCGCACGATCGCGGGCGAGGCGCCGGACATCCGCACGAGATCGTCGATCGAGATTGGCGCCGGGCCGAGCAGGCCTGTGATCTGGTCGCGGTCGTGGCCTTGCGGATCGCTCTCGAACGGCTCGCTGTCCGGCTCGCCCGCAGGGATCATCAGCGGCCGCTCCATGATCGGCTGCACTGCATTGATGATGTCGGCAGCTTCGGTGACCAGCGTCGCGCCCTGCTTGATCAGATCGTTGGCGCCGGCAGCGCGCGGATCGAGCGGCGAGCCTGGCACCGCGAACACCTCGCGGCCCTGTTCGGCGGCCATGCGCGCGGTGATCAGCGAGCCCGAGCGGTGCGCCGCCTCCACCACGACCACGCCGAGCGAAGCGCCCGAGATCAGCCGGTTGCGGCGAGGGAAATCACGGGCGCGCGGCTCATGGCCGAGCGGCATCTCGGAGATCGCAGCGCCCGCGTGATCGAGAATTGCCGTGAGCAGATCGCCATGCTCGGGCGGATAGATGCAGTCATGTCCACCTGCGAGCACGGCGATGGTGCCGCTCGCGACGCTGGCGCGGTGTGCGGCCTGGTCGACGCCGCGCGCCAGCCCGGAGATGACGACGAAGCCGGCCTCGCCGAGCTCATGCGCCAGGAGACCTGCGAATTTCAACCCGGCGCCGGAGGCGTTGCGCGAACCGACGATCGCGATCATCGGACGCATCAGGCTCTTGCTGTCGCCGCGCACCGCGAGCAGCGGCGGCGCATCGTCGATCATCGCCAGCCGTGAGGGATAACCGTCCTCGCCAGGCGCAAGCCAGGCGATGCCGAATTTGCGGCTTGCGGCAAGCTCGGCCCTGGCTTCATCTGCGCTGCAGATGCGCCCAGACCGCTGCGCGCCGCCGCGTCGCGCCAGATCAGGCAGCCGCTCCAATGCCGCGCGCGCCGTGCCGAAATGATCGACCAGCGAACCGAAGGTACGCGGGCCCACATTGTCGGAGCGGATCAGCCGCAGGCGGTCGATCCGCTCGGCCTCGGTCAGCTCTACGCTCGGATTGATGGCGTCCACGGCGTCTCCTTGTGGGGGCAGCATGGAACAACCTGAGGGCGTTACGCAACAGCGACGTGCGCTTGCGCGGCCTCATCGCGATGCTAAAAGCGATGCCAATAAGAAGGGTTTTGCCATGATCTCACTCGCCGACCTGCAGCGCCGCATTGAAGCCGGCGAGTTGTCGCCCGATGCCGCGATCGCCCAATCGCATGCGGCGATCGAGGCCAAGGAGAAGGACGTCCGCGCCTTCGTCCGTCACGACAAGGCTGCGAAGGCGCAAGGCTCGGGCCCGCTGCGCGGCATCGCGGTTGGCATCAAGGACATCATCGACACCGCCGACATGCCGACCGAGATGGGCTCGGAGATCTATCGCGGCTGGCAGCCGCGCGCCGATGCGGCCGTCGTGATGATGCTGAAGCGGGCGGGCGCCACCATCATCGGCAAGACCACGACCACGGCATTTGCCTCGCGCGATCCGACCCCAACGCTCAATCCGCACAATCCCGGCCATTCGCCGGGCGGCTCGTCCTCGGGCTCGGCGGCCGCCGTCGGCGCCGGCATGATCCCGCTGGCGCTGGGCACCCAGACCGGCGGCTCGGTGATCCGGCCCGCGGCCTATTGCGGGACCGCCGCGATCAAGCCCTCGTTCCGTATGCTGCCGACGGTGGGCGTGAAGTGTTATTCGTGGGCACTCGACACGGTCGGCCTGTTCGGCGCGCGTGCGGAGGATCTTGCGCGCGGACTCCTGGCGATGACAGGCCGTACCGAATTCTCCGGCATCGTTCCGGCGAAGGCACCGCGCATCGGCGTGGTCAGGCAGGAGTTTGCAGGCAGCGTCGAGCCGGCGGCCGAAGAGGGCTTGCTGGCCGCGGTCAAGGCGGCGGAGCGCGCCGGTGCCAGCGTGCAGGCCATCGACCTGCCCGGGGCGGTGCAGGAGGCCTGGCGCATCCACCCCATCGTCCAGGATTTCGAGGCGCATCGCGCGCTGGCTTGGGAGTTTTCCGAGCGTCACGACGAGATCGCGCCGATGCTGCGGGCGAGCCTCGATGCGACGGCCCATCTGACGCCGAAAGAATATGACGAGGCCCGCCGGATCAGCCGTCGGGGCCGCCGCGAACTCGGCGAATTGTTCGAGGGCATCGATGTGCTCCTGACCTATTCGGCGCCGGGCACCGCGCCGGCCAAAGCGCTCGCGACCACAGGCGATCCCCGCTACAACCGGCTCTGGACCTTGATGGGCAATCCTTGCGTCAACGTGCCGGTGCTGAAGGCGGGTGGCCTGCCGATCGGTGTGCAGGTGATCGCACGCTTTGGCAACGACGCGCGCGCGCTCGCGACGGCGTGGTTCCTGGAGGAAGCGCTGGCGAAGTCAGGTTAGCGCGGGCTCGGGAGCGGCGAGGGTCTGTGCAGACGCGGAAGGCGGCGCGGCGGTCTTGGCATCTTGCCCGAGCCAGCGCTCGGCGGCTGCGCGGCCGCTCCGGTACAGCAGCCGGATGAAGCCGCGGCCGAGATCGGTCGATGAGCGCTGCGCCAGGCCGTCAATGGAGTCTTCGGCCGCGATGCGGGTGAGCCGCAGCGACGATGCCGCGTGCGATTGGGCCCATGTGATCGCCGCAATCTCGGCATTGAGCGCAGCGTTGGCCGCGATCTGGTCGAGCCGGCGGTCGATCGCGGCGAGGGTGATCGGCACATAGCTGTCGCGCGCCGGCGTGACCTGGACGAGCAGGACGTCGGACGTCGTCGTCTCCTGCGCGAGGCGCAGCAGGGGCGGATTGCCGCCGAAGCCGCCGTCCCAATAGGCCTCGCCGTCGATCTCGACGGCGCAGTGAACCAGCGGCGGACAGGTCGAGGCCAGCGCGACGTCGGCGGTCACAGCGTCGTTGCGGAAGATCTGCTGCTGTCCGTCGCGGATCCGCGTCGCTGCGATCAGGAGTCTTGGTGCGTTCGGATCGCTCAGCGCCGCGAAATTGATGTCGCGCGACAGTGCCTGCCTGAGCGGATCGAGATCGACCGGATCGAACTGGCCGGAGCGCAGCGTCGGACCAAACGCGACCGAGCTTCCCGCCGGCGAGAAACCGCCGACCAGCATCAGCGAGCGGAACGAGGCCTCGTGCATCAAGCGGAGCCAGAACCGGCTCAGCCGGCTGCGCGCGGCTTCACGGCCGCCTTCGGCAAGACCGGAGGCGAGGAGGAGTGCATTGATGGCCCCGGCGCTGGCGCCGCTGATCGTGTCGATCTCGATCGGCTCTTCCAGCAGCCGCTCCAGCACGCCCCAGGTGAAGGCGGCAAAGGTGCCGCCGCCCTGCAGGGCCAGCGAGAGTCTTCGCGGCGGCCATTGACCGGGGCGCGTCTGCTCAACTCGCGCAGCGGTCGTTACGACCTCCATCGGCGCAGGCGCCGGCACAACGGGGGCGGGCGCCGAAACGGACGCGGGCTTTGGCGGTGGAGGCGGCGGCGCGGGCGCATCGGACCAGATGGAGGTCGCCGACAGCAGCCGGCTTGCCGCAGTGCCCTGCGAACCACCGTCATCCCGCGTGCCGTCAATCTTCTCGCTCATTCTGAGCAACCGCGTAACGCCATTTGCCCTGTCAGGATGACAGGCGTGGAACCTGTACGCCACTGCCTGCCGCGAGTCAGCGGCGAGTTGCGAACAGGATTTGACATATAATGCAGAGAGGGGCTTCGGTATCCGTAGATGCCCTGGCTGTCGTCGGCGCGACTACGCCTTCTCGCCGATCCGGCTTTCCTTGCCCGCTTGCAGCCGCTTGATGTTCTCGCGATGCGCGTAGAACATCAGCAGCGTCAGCACCGCGAACAATGCTGCGAGTGCGAGGTGCCCGAACCACCACAGGAAGATCGGCGTGATGAACGCCGCCACCAGTGCCGACAGCGACGAGTAGCGGGTAGTGAAGGCGGTCGCGAGCCAGAGCAGGCAGAACACCACCATGCCGGGCCAGAACAGGCCGAGCAGGACGCCGATATAGGTCGCGACGCCCTTGCCGCCCTTGAACTGGAGCCAGACCGGGAAGAGATGGCCGAGGAAGGCACCGAGCCCGGCCACCATGGCGGCATTGGGCCCTGCGAGGTAGCCGGCGATCACCACGGCGGCGGTGCCCTTGAGCGCATCGAGCAACAGGGTGCCGGCGGCAAGGCCCTTGCTCCCGGTGCGCAGCACATTGGTGGCGCCGATGCTGCCAGAGCCGATCGAGCGGATATCCTGCGTGCCGGCGAGCCGGGTCAGGACCAGGCCGAACGGAATCGAGCCGAGCAGATAGCCGATGACGAAGGCCACCGGCAGGAAGGCTTCAAGCCCCATGACGGAAGCTCCAAAGGCTGGATTTCAGGTCAGACATGCTCGTACACCGTGCGGCCGCCGACAATGGTGCGCACCACGCGGCCTGTAAAGCGGGCCTCGTCGAACGGGGTGTTCTTGCAGGGCGATTTGAGGTCGGCGGGATCGACCACCCAGGGCACGTCGGGGTCGATCACGATGACGTCGGCCGGGCTGCCGGCGCGCAGGGTTCCGCCAGGCAGGCCGAGCAGCTCGGCCGGGCGGGTCGACATCGCGCGGATCAGCGTCTTCAGGTCCATCTCGCCATTGTGCACGAGGCGCAGGCCCGCCGGCAGCATGGTCTCGAGGCCGACGGCGCCCGGGGCCGCTTCGGCGAACGGCAGGCGCTTGACCTCGACGTCCTGCGGATTGTGGTCGGACATGATGACGTCGAGCAGGCCGGAGGCCACCGCGGCCACCAGCGCGCTGCGGTGGTCCTCGCTGCGCAGCGGGGGCGACAGCTTCAGGAAGGAACGGTAGGGGCCGATGTCGTTCTCGTTCAGCGCCAGATGGTTGATCGAGACCGAGGCGCTGACGGCGAGCCCGGAATCGCGGGCGCGCTGCAGGATGTCGAGGGAGTCGATGCAGCTCAGCGAGGCCGCGTGATAGCGGCCGCCGGTCAGGGCGACGAGGCGCATGTCGCGTTCGAGGATGACGGCTTCGGCGGCACTCGGGATGCCCATCAGGCCGAGGCGCGATGCGAACTCGCCTTCGTTCATCACGCCTTCGCCGACGAGATCGGGGTCCTCGGTGAAGTGCACGATCAGCGCGTCGAAATCGCGCGCATAGGTCAGCGCGCGACGCATCACCTGCGCATTGGTCACGCTTCTGGTGGTATCGCTGAAGGCGATCGCGCCTGCGGCCTTGAGCAGGCCGAACTCGGTCATCTCCTGGCCGTGCATGCCCTTGGTGAGGGCGGCCATCGGCTGGATGTTGACGATCGCGGTGTCGCGGGCGCGGCGCATCACGAAATCGACCGTCGCCGAATTGTCGATCACCGGCGAGGTGTCGGGCTGGCAGATGATGGTGGTGATGCCGCCGGTCGCGGCGGCCTGGCTGGCGGTGGCAAAGGTCTCGCGATGGCTGAAGCCAGGTTCGCCGACGAAGGCGCGCATGTCGACGAGGCCGGGCGCGACGATCTTGCCGGAGCAGTTGACGATGTCGGTGCCCTCGGGGACGCCGGCCGCGCCAATGCCGCGGCGGGTCTCGCGGATGGTGCCGTCGGCAATCAGGACGTCGCCGACACCGTCGAAATCCCTGGAGGGATCGACGACGCGGGCGTTGGCGAGCAGGATGGGGCGGCGATCGGTCAACATCGGCATCACGCGTTCGGCAGGTTACGGGCGAGCGCTTCCAGCACCGCCATGCGCACGGCGACGCCCATCTCCACCTGTTCGCGGATCAGGGACTGCGCGCCGTCGGCCACGATCGAGTCGATCTCGACGCCGCGGTTCATGGGGCCGGGATGCATCACGAGGGCGTCCGGCTTGGCGTAGGCGAGCTTCTTCTGGTCGAGTCCGAAATAATGGAAATATTCGGATGACGACGGCACGAAGGAGCCGTTCATGCGCTCGCGCTGCAGCCGCAGCATCATGACGATGTCGGCGCCGTTGAGACCCTCGCGCATGTCGCGCGCGACCTCGACGCCCATCCGCTCGATGCCGGGCGGCAGCAGCGTGGAGGGGCCGACGACGCGGACGCGGGCGCCCATGGTGTTGAGCAGGATGATGTTGGAGCGGGCGACGCGCGAATGCAGCACGTCGCCGCAGATCGCGACCACGAGCCCCTCGATGCGGCCCTTATTGCGGCGGATGGTGAGCGCGTCGAGCAGCGCCTGGGTCGGATGCTCATGCGCGCCGTCGCCGGCATTGATCACGGAACCGTCAACCTTGCGCGCCAGCAGTTCCACCGCGCCGGAGGCGTGATGGCGCATCACCAGGATGTCCGGGTGCATGGCGTTCAGCGTCATCGCGGTGTCGATCAGCGTCTCGCCCTTCTTGATGGACGAGGAGGCGACCGACATGTTCATGACGTCCGCGCCGAGCCGCTTGCCCGCGAGCTCGAACGAGGACTGGGTCCGGGTGGAGGCCTCGAAGAAGAGGTTCACCTGCGTCCGTCCCCGCAGGACGGTGCGCTTCTTGTCAACCTGGCGGTTGAGCTCGACATATTCTTCGGACAGGTCGAGCAGGCCGGTGATGTCGGCCGCGGAGAGGCCCTCGATGCCCAGCAAATGCCGGTGGCCGAGGACGAAGGTCGATTTCGATGTCATTAAAACGAGAGCTATAGGCGTGGACGGCGGGGTGAGCAAGGGCCAATGCCGGGGCGGGGAGTTATCCCCTGATCTGTCGGTTTGTCCTCTCCGTCATGCCCGGGCTTGTCCCGGGCATCCACGTTCTTGCACTGTGGCCGCAGAAAGGTCGTGGATGGCCGGGACAAGCCCGGCCATGACGTGTGGATGGATATTGTGAAATCAGTTCGAATTGCGATCGTCGTTGTCTTTGCTGCCTCATCCGCCCACGCCCAATCGCTCCCCGGCGATTTCGTTTATTTGCGCGACATCGACCCCAGCATCATCCAGGACATCCGCTACGCCACATCCAACAATTTCGTCGGCCGTCCGCTCGCCGGCTACAATGCGGGTGAATGCGTGGTGAAGCGCGAAGTCGGGCTGCGGCTGAAGGCGGTGCAGCAGGAGCTCACCGCGCAAAATCTCTCGCTCAAGATGTTCGACTGCTACCGGCCGGCGCGGGCCTCGCTCGACATGGTCAAGTGGTCTCAGAACGGTCACGAGACCGCCGCCGGGCGGCGCTACAATCCGAAGATCCCGAAGACCGAGCTGTTCCGCCTCGGCTACATCGCCAGCCGCTCGCAGCATTCCACCGGTGCGGCGCTCGATTTGACCTTGGTCGATCTGAAAGCTGACAACTCCGCCAAATACGACCCATCAAGGACCTATGCCGATTGCACCGCGCCGGTCGAAGCGCGCGCCCCCGAAGGCAGTGTCGACATGGGGACCGGCTACGACTGTACCGACACGAAGGGCCATACTGCGGCACCATCGATCACGCCGGAGCAGCGCAGCTGGCGCAAGCGGCTGGTGGCTGCGATGGCCAGGCAAGGCTTTGTGAACTATTCGAAAGAGTGGTGGCATTTTTCCCTGCCGGGGGCCGGTGGAGCGGCCTATGATTTCCCGATCCAGCCGCGGCGGAACTGATTCCGCGCCGAGGAACCTGATGACGCAGCCGAGCTTTGCGACCCACGAGGTCTTCAATCAGTCACCGCCGTTCGAGGAAATCGACCTGTTCACGGTGGACCGGCCGCTGGTCGATGCGGTGAAGGCCAATGGCGGTGCGGCGGCGGAGCGCGAGCTCTCTGCATTCGGCAAGCAATGGGGCTCGGCGGCGATGGCCGATCGCGGTCGCCTCGCAAACGAGAACACGCCGAAGCTGCGCACTTTCGACGCAAAAGGCAATCGCCGCGACCAGGTCGAGTTTCACCCGGCCTATCACGAGCTCATGGCGCACAGCGCGCATGCCGGCGTGCACAATTCGACATGGACGGCGGACGGAAAGCCCGCGGGCGATGCCGCTGAAGTCATTCGTGCGGCCAAATTCTACATGGCCGCGCAGGTCGAGACCGGCCATCTCTGCCCGATCACGATGACGCGCGCCTCGGTCGGTGCGCTGGCGATGCAGCCGGATCTGCTGGCGCGCGTGATGCCGGTGCTGTCGAGCAGGAGTTACGACCCGAGCTTTGCACCGTGGTGGCAGAAGCGCGGCATGACGCTCGGCATGGGCATGACCGAGAAGCAGGGCGGCACCGACGTGCGCTCCAACATGACGCGCGCGGTGCGCGAGGGCGATGCCTATCGCATCACCGGCCATAAATGGTTCATGTCGGCGCCGATGTGCGATGCCTTCCTGGTGCTGGCGCAGGCCGAGCAGGGGCTGACCTGCTTCTTCATGCCGCGCTTTGCACCCGACGGTTCCGTGAATGCGATCCAGTTCCAGCGGCTGAAGGAGAAGCTCGGCAACCGCTCCAATGCGTCGTCCGAAGTCGAATTCGTCGGCGCCTATGCGCAAGCGGTTGGCGAGGAGGGCAAGGGCATCCGGACCATCATCCAGATGGTGCAGCTGACGCGGCAGGATTGCGCGATCGCCTCCGTCGGCCTGATGCGCTCGGGGCTGGCGCACGCGCTACATCACGCCCGTCACCGCAGCGTGTTCCAGAAGCATCTGGCCGATCAGCCCCTGATGCAGGCCGTGCTGTCGGACATGGCGCTGCATGTCGAGGCGAGCACGGCGCTGATCATGCGACTCTGCCGCGCCTTCGACCGCACGCCGCACGATGCGGCGGAGGCGGCCTATATGCGGCTGCTCACGCCGGCGATCAAATACTGGACTTGCAAGAGCGCGCCGCCGTTCCTCTATGAGGCCATGGAGTGCCTCGGCGGCAATGGCTATGTCGAGGACGGCATTCTGGCGCGGCACTACAGGGAGTCGCCGGTCAACGCGATCTGGGAAGGCTCGGGCAACGTGATGTGCCTCGACGTGCTCCGCGCACTCTCGCGCGAGCCGGAGGCGGCGACGGCCGTGCTGCAATCGTTGGCGGCCGAGACGAAGGGTTTGCCGGGGGCGGGGGATGCGGTCGGCTTCATCGGCAAGACCTTCCGCCGCGCCGATGGCGAACGCATGGCGCGGCTTGCCGTCGAGAAGCTCGCTCTGCTGGCCGCGGCTGCGGCGCTGAACGGCGTGTCGCCGCGCCATGCCGAATTGTTCGCGGCGACGCGGCTCGCCACTAACCACGCCAGCATGTACGGCGCGGTCGAGCTGGAGAGCGCCGAGGTCCGCGCGCTGCTGGATCGGGCGCTGCCGTGAGTCTTCCAAACGAAAGCGTCTTGATGGACTCCCTCGATCCCGACCGTCCCCCGCTGACCGTGGCGCCAGCGACGCCACGCGTCTGGAAGTTCTGGGGCACGGCCCTGTGGGGCCTCTTCATCTTCGTCGCGATGTTCGTCGGACAGATCGGCGCCGTCGTCCTGCTGGTGGCGCAGCGTGGTCTGCCCATGGACTTCGCCTCGCTCCAGCTCGTCGGCCACGAGCCCCAGACGCTTGCGCTCTCGGTCGTCATGGGCCTGCCGGCGACGCTTCTGGCAGTGTGGCTCGCCATCGCCATCAAGAAGGCTTCCTTCATCGATTATCTCGCCCTGCACTGGCCGTCCTGGAAGCAGCTCCTGTTCGGCGCTGTCGGCCTCATCCTGATCGTGGTGGTCTGGGAGACGATGTCGCGCGCGCTCGGCCGCGAGGCGACGCCGGGCTTCATGACCGATCTGCTGAAATCCGGCCGCGACAAGGGCGCGGCGCTGTTGCTTCTGTTCGCCTTCAGCGTGGCCGCCCCGATGTCCGAAGAGATCCTGGCGCGCGGCTTCCTCTATCGCGGCTGGTCGGCGAGCTTCCTGCGGGTGCCGGGCGCGATCCTGCTGTCGTCCCTGGCGTGGACCATCGTTCATCTGCAATACGACATGTACTTCCTCGCCGAAGTCTTCACCATCGGTCTGTGGTTCGGCTACATGCGCTATCGCGCGAATTCGCTCTGGCTCACCATCGTGCTGCACGCGCTGAACAATCTGACCGCGGTGGTGCTGACGATGTGGCTGGGGAGTTAGGCCGCCAGCGCGATCGCGATCGGCATCGTGATCGCGGCCAAGATCGTCTGCAGCGTGATGATCTGCGCCAGCAGCGGCGCGTCGCCGCCCATCTGGCGTGCCAGGACATAGGCGCTCGACGAGGTCGGCACCGCCGAGCAGATCGCGACGATCGCCAGGCTTTCGCCCGACAGTCCGAACCAGACGGCGAGAGCGAGGGCGATTGCCGGCATCAGCACCAGCTTGAAGACGACGCCCAGCGCAGCGCCGACGCTCGGCCGCAGCAGGCCTTCGAGATGCAGGCCGGCGCCGGTGACGAGCAGGCCGATCGCGAGCGAGGAGCGGCTGAGCGGGTCGGCCACCTCATGCCAGAGCTTTGGCAGCGGCAAATGGGTAACATTGATGAAGAGCCCGATCGCGCAGGCCCAGATCAGGGGATTGCGAACCACCGTCATGACGATGGTGCGGCCGGATTGCTTTTCGGGCGCTGCGTAATGGGCGAGCACGGCGACGCTGAACACGTTGACGAGCGGGATGATGGCGACCATGGCGACCGAAGCGAGCGCCAGTCCGACATCGCCGAACATGTTGGCGCAGACGGACAGTCCCACGAAGGTCTGCCAGCGGGTCGCGCCCTGGAAGATCGAGGTGAAGGCGGGGCCGTCGATCCCGAGCCGCGCCAGGGCAGGGCGGAGCGCGAGGCAGAGCAGCGACATTGCCAGCGCCGACAGCAGCAGCGCGCCGCCAACGCCGGCGACCGGCACTTTGGAGAGATCGGCTTTCACCAGCGTCTGGATCAGCAGCATCGGAAACAGCACGAAATAGGTCAGCCGCTCCAGCCCGTGCCATTGCGTGTCGAGCCGCATCAGGCTGCGCTTCAGCACGACGCCGAGTACGATGAGGATGAAGACCGGCAGCAGCGCCGCGATGACGACGGCCATCGGTCAGGCGGTCCTTGGACCGAGATTGACGAGACGGTCAAGCGCACCTTGCAGGATGAAGATTGCGGCGTGCTCGTCGATCACCTCGGCACGCTTGGCGCGGCTGACGTCCATGCCGATCAGCTCGCGCTCGACCGCCGCGGTCGAGAGGCGCTCGTCCCACAGGCCGATGGGGAGGGCGGTCAGACCGGCAAGATTGCGGGCGAAGGCGCGGGTGGATTGCGCGCGCGGGCCCTCGCTGCCGTCCATGTTGATGGGAAGGCCGAGCACGAAACCAACCACCCTGCGCTCCGCCGCAATCGACAGCAGCCGGGCGGCGTCCTGCTTGAATTGTTTGCGCTGGATCGTCTCGACGCCGGTCGCAAGCCGCCGATCCGGGTCGGACACGGCAACGCCGATGGTCTTGGTGCCCAAATCGAGCCCGACCAGCGCGCCGCGCGCGGGCCAGTGGGTTGCAGCGTCGACGAGTGGCAGGATAAGAGCCGGCATGTGTAGCGCATATCACGCGTTGCGCCGCGGAGTGAACCCGGAACAATGGATGCGCTGACATTATTCGGCCTGTTCGCCGTCACGGCGATGCTGGTCACTTACGCCATGGAAGACCGCAGCCATTGGTTCGTGCTGCTGTTCGCCGCGTCCTGCGCGCTCGGCTCGGCCTACGGCTTTCTTCAGGGAGCCTGGCCGTTCGGTCTCGTCGAAGCGATCTGGTCCGTCGTGGCGTTGCGGCGATGGCACCTCAGGCCGCGATGACCTCCTCGTCGGTCTTCAGGCAAGCGGCAAAGCCGCTCAGCGCGCTGGCTTGATGTCCGGCGCTTCGTTGGACGAAGAGCGTCTCGACGCGCGCATGCGCGGCGCTGAGCGTGTGGATCGAGACGTTGCCGTTCATGGCGCTGCGTTCGACCACCGCACGCGGCAGCAATGTCACGCCCATGTCGGCGGCGACGCATCCGATCATGCCGTCGAGCGTGCCGAGCTCGAAGCGCGCGGCCGAAGGCCAGCCGTAATCGACGAAGATCTGCTCGAGCCGTTGGCGATAGGTGCAGCCGGTGCGGAACACCAATGCGGTCGGGCCGGATTCCGGCGTGCCGGCGCGCAGCTCGGCGAGCGAAGCCCAGCGCCGCGCGCTGACCAGCACCAGCTCCTCGCGAAAAGCGCTCGTTGCGGTGAGGTCGGCATGCGCGATGGGGCCCGCGACAAAAGCGCCGTCGAGCGCGCCTTCGAGCACGGCTGCGACCAAATCGGCCGTGGGGGCGGTGCGCAAGGAGAGCCGCACGGCGGGAAAGCGGCGATGAAAATCGGCGAGCAGGGGCGGCAGCCGCACCGCTGCAGTCGTTTCCATCGAGCCGATTGCAAGTGGTCCCTTGGGTTCGCCATCGTCGCGCGCGGCAAGCACGGCCTCGTGCGACAGCGCAGCCATCCGCTCTGCATAGGGCAGGAGGCGCTTGCCGGCGCCGGTGAGTGTCATGCCCCGGCTATGGCGTTCGAACAGCGGGGTGCCGATCTCCGCCTCCAGTGCCTTGACGCGCTGGGTGACGTTGGATTGCACGGTATTCAGCTCCTGCGCGGCGCGGGTGATACCGCCGGTGCGGGCCACAATCGCGAAGGTCTGGAGATCGCTTAGTTCCATGGCCCGTTTCTCTTTTGAGATGGCAGCGTTCTGTAGAATTCAATTTTGAAGAATGATATTTGCGCCTAGTCTTCCTGTCCAGAGTGGGAGGACGCATGCCGATTGCCACGCCGCTGACGGAGCTTCTCGGGATCAGGCATCCGATCCTGTCGGCTCCCATGGATACGATCGCGGGCAGTCGGCTGACCCGCGCCGTCAGCGAGGCTGGCGGCTTCGGCATCCTGGGTGGTGGATACGGCGACCCCGTCCGGCTTCGGACGGAAGCCGCAGAGCTGAAGGGCTTTGCGCCGTTCGGGATCGGCTTAATCACCTGGAGCCTGGCCAAGCAGCCCGAGCTGCTCGACATCGCGCTCGACGCTGGTCCTCAGGCCATCATGCTGTCATTCGGCGATCCCGCGCCGTTCGCGCCGCGCATTGCGGCGAGCGGTGCCCGGTTGATCTGCCAGGTGCAGAGCGAGGACATGGCCAGGCAGGCGCTCGATGCCGGCGCGGATATCCTGATCGCACAGGGGACGGAGGCGGGCGGCCATGGCGCATCGCGCACCACGGTCGACATCGTGCCTGCGATCGTCGATCTCGCGGCCGGACGGGTGCCCGTCGTCGCGGCCGGCGGGATCGCCGACGGAAGGGGCCTCGCCGCCATGATGATGCTGGGCGCATCCGCCGTGCTGATCGGCACGCGTTTCTATGCGAGCGTGGAGGCCAATGGCGCGCAGGAGGCCAAGGAACGCATTCGCATGGCGACCGGCAACGACACGGTGCGCGGCGTCGTCGTTGACTGGTCGCGAGGCCTGTTCTGGCCAGCCCCGTTCACGGCACGAACGCTGGTCAACGATCACATCAGGCGCTGGACCGGCCGCGAGGTCGAGCTGATGCAGCGCGTAGATGAGGTCGCTGTGGAATATGCGGCGGCAAAAGCCGCGGGTAATTTCGAGGTTGCCGCAGTCTTTGCCGGCGAGGCAGTCGGGCTGATCCATGATATCCCGCCTGCCGCCGAGATCGTCGAACGGATTGCGACCGAAGCGGAGCAACTGCTGGAAGGAAGACGCAATTCGAGTGCCTTTCCTTCTCCCCTTGTGGGAGAAGGTGGCGCGCAGCGCCGGATGAGGGGTTCTATCCGCGGAGAATAAAGTCCAATCCGAGAAGTTTGCTTCCGCGGATGCAAACCCCTCACCCGTCTCGCCGCTATGCGGCGAGCCACCCTCTCCCACAAGGGGAGAGGGTCAGAACGAGAGAGCAAACCCATGTGGCCTGACCGTCGATTGATCGACCTCTTCAAGACTGAATTTCCCATCGTGCTGGCGCCGATGGCCGGTGTGATGGATGCGGAGCTGGTGATTGCGGCGGCGCAGGGCGGCGCGCTGGGCTCTTTGCCTTGCGCGATGCTGTCGCCGGAGAAGATCCGGGAGCAGGTCGCCACCATCCGCAAGGGCGTGACGGCGCCTGTCAATCTGAACTTCTTCTGCCACACGCCGGTCGAACTCACGCAAGAGGCGGAGGCGCGCTGGAAGCAGCGCCTTGCAGACTACTACCGGCAACACGGCCTCGACCCGGCAGCGCCGGTCAATGCGGCCAACCGGGCACCGTTCGATGAGGCGATGTGCGCGGTTGTGGAAGAGCTGAAGCCGGAAGTCGTCAGCTTCCATTTTGGTCTGCCGGAGAAGGCGCTGCTCGACCGGGTCAGAGCGGCCGGATGTCTCGTGATTGCGTCGGCCACGACGGTGAAGGAGGCCGTCTGGCTCGATCAACGCGGTGTCGATGCCGTGATCGCGCAAGGCGCGGAGGCCGGCGGCCATCGCGGCATGTTCCTGACCGACAAGATCGCGGAGCAACCCGGCAATCTTGCGTTGGTGCCGCAGATCGTCGACGCCGTGAAGGTGCCCGTCATTGCCGCCGGCGGCATCGCGGACGGACGCGGCATCGCCGCGGCCTTCGCGCTCGGTGCCTCCGGCGTGCAGATCGGCAGCGCGTACCTGCGCTGTCCGGAATCCAAGGTGACCGCGGCGGGGCGCGCCGCATTGGCCGAAGGACGCGACGATTCCACCGTCATCACCAATGTCATGACGGGGCGGCCGGCGCGCGGCGTCCAGAATCGGCTGATGCGCGAAGCGGGCCCGATCTCGGCGGATGCGCCGCCGTTCCCCCACGCCGCGACGGCTCTGGCACCGCTCAAGGCGGCAGCCGAGAAGCAGGGCCGCCCGGATTTCACCAATCTCTGGGCTGGACAGGCGATCGCCATGGGCCGGGAGCTTCCCGCGGCCGAATTGACCCGGGATATCGCCAAATCGGCGCTGGCCCGCATGAAAGCGCTGGCCGGCTAAGCCCGCCGGCCGGTTGCGGCGCAAAAGCGGCCTCTGCTATACGGCACATAGGTTTTGCCGTGAGAGGCCTTATATAATGTCCGTCGACGCCGCTACCGTCCGCCGCATCGCGCATCTGGCGCGCATTGCGGTTTCCGAGGACGAGGTTCCGCATCTGCAGGGCGAGCTCAACGCCATGCTCGCCTTCGTCGAGCAGCTCTCGGAAGTCAATGTCGAGGGTGTGGAGCCCATGACCTCGGTCACCCCGATGCAGATGAAGAAGCGGCAGGACGTGGTCGATGACGGCGGGATTGCCGACGAAATCGTTGCCAACGCGCCCGCGACCGAGGGGCACTTCTTCTTGGTGCCGAAGGTGGTTGAATAATTCTCAGGACCAAGTCCGATGTGTCTGCTTTGCGACGATGAGAAGGCCTATCAGGCCTACATGAATTACCTCGACAAGATGGAGCGGCAGGGCAAGGCTGCCGACCCCAATGTCGCCGTCAATGCCGTGCTCGACGAGATCGAGGCGGCCGCGAACGCCGCCGCCAAGAAAGACGACCCGGCCAACGACAAGACCCTGTCTCCGTTCTTCTGCAGCCCGATCAATAAATGACCGATTTGACATCACTGACGCTCGCCGAGGCCCGCAAGGGTCTCGCCGACAAGACTTTCACGTCCCTCGAGCTGACCGACGCGCATCTGAACGCGATCGAAGCCGCGCGCGTGCTCAACGCCTTCGTGATGGAGACGCCGGACCAGGCGCGCAGCATGGCGAAGGCCGCAGACCAGAAGATCGCCAAGGGCGACGTCGGCCCGCTCGCCGGCATCCCGCTCGGCATCAAGGATCTGTTCGCGACCAAGGGCGTGCGCACCACGGCGTGCTCGAAGATTCTCGGCAATTTCGTGCCAACCTATGAGTCCACGGTGACCTCGCAGCTCTGGCGCGACGGCGCCGTGATGCTCGGCAAGCTCAACAATGACGAGTTCGCGATGGGCTCGGCCAACGAGACCTCGTGCTTCGGTCCCGTCGGCAATCCCTGGCGGCGCGAGGGCAGCAACACCACGCTGGTGCCCGGCGGCTCGTCCGGCGGCTCGGCCTCGGCCGTGGCGGCGCTCTTGTGCATGGGCGCGACCGCGACCGACACCGGCGGCTCGATCCGTCAGCCGGCGGCATTCACCGCGACCGTCGGCATCAAGCCGACCTATGGCCGCTGCTCGCGCTGGGGCATCGTCGCCTTTGCCTCCTCGCTCGACCAGGCAGGTCCCATCGCGCGCAGCGTGCGCGATGCTGCGATGCTGCTCCGCTCGATGGCCGGCCACGATCCGAAGGACACGACCTCGGTCGACATTGCCGTGCCGGATTACGAGGCCGCGATCGGCAGGTCCGTGAAGGGCATGAAGATCGGCATTCCCAAGGAATATCGCCTCGACGGCATGCCGGCCGAGATCGAGAAGCTCTGGACCGAGGGCGCGGCGTGGCTGAAGGCCGCCGGCGCGGAACTCGTCGAGGTGTCGCTGCCGCACACCAAATACGCCCTGCCGGCCTATTACATCGTGGCGCCGGCGGAGGCGTCCTCCAACCTCGCGCGCTATGACGGTGTTCGCTATGGCCTGCGCGAGCAGGGCAAGAACATCATCGAGCTCTACGAGAACACCCGCGCGGAAGGGTTTGGCGCGGAAGTGCGCCGCCGCGTCATGATCGGCACCTATGTGCTCTCGGCCGGCTATTACGACGCCTATTATTTGCGCGCCCAGAAGGTACGCACGCTGATCAAGAAGGACTTCGAGGATTGCTTCGCCAAGGGCGTCGACGCGATCCTCACCCCCGCAACGCCGTCGGCCGCCTTCGGCATCGGCGAGAAGGGCGGCGCCGATCCGGTCGAGATGTATCTCAACGACATCTTCACGGTGACCGTGAACATGGCGGGCCTGCCCGGCATCGCCGTTCCCGCCGGCAAGGACGCGCAAGGCCTGCCGCTCGGCCTGCAATTGATCGGCCGTCCCTTCGACGAGGAGACGCTGTTCTCGCTCGGCGAGGTGATCGAGCAGGCCGCCGGCCGCTTCACGCCGACGAGGTGGTGGTGAATGTCGCTGGCTTCATCGCGAGCCTCGACGGCGCGGCGCCTGCGCCGGATCTGAACGCGCCGCTTAGAGGTCTCTGGTGGGCCGCCAAGGGCGACTGGGACCAGGCCCACAAGATCGTTCAGGACGACCAGGGGCGCGACGCCGCCTGGGTGCACGCTTACTTGCACCGCGTCGAAGGCGATCTCGGCAATGCCGGCTATTGGTACCGCCAGGCCGGACGGCCGACGGCAAAGGATTCGTTGGAGGCGGAGTGGGAGCGGATCGCCACCACGCTGCTCGCTTGATCCGCGCCTTTGTCGCGCGGCCGCGCTATCTCAGCGTCCCTTTCGGCAACAGATATTCGTGAACATGCGGACAGACATTGCCGAGGTTGCACCGCTCGGCCTTGATGAGCGGCTCCAACTGGGCAATCAGCGCCTTGGCATTGAACACTTTCGGCGGCGCCGCCTCGACAGGCGCCGGCAGGAAATGCACGTCCGCCTCGATGCCGGGCTTGGGCGCTACCGCCCCACCGCCCGTGTAGATGAAAACGGCACCGCGCGCGAGCCGGATCGGCTCATCCGACCGGCTGGCGAGATCGCCGCGATCCCAGACCCTGAAATCAGCCGTCTCCTGCGGCGATACCGGAATGTAGGTGCGCAACGATGGCACGGCGCTGGCAAGACGCGGGCCTGTCCGATCCTCCGCCGGCGGCCGGCGCATCACAAAATGAATGTCGGAGAGGACCTCAAAACCGGCGAAGCCCTTTTCGAGCGCCAATTGGGCAGCTCGGTAGAGCCAATAGACTTGAACGCTCTCCCGGGTGGTATAGCCATTGCCCTGGAAGCTCACGCGGTAGACGTCAGGCCTCAATTCCTTGACGTCCGATCCTCCGGTGATGCTCTGTTGCTGGTAAGGTGTCGAACACGACACGAGAACGGCGGTCGCAGCCGCCAGCATCGTAACGCGAAAAAACATGCATTGCCCCCTGCGCACAACTTGTACGGCGCACCGGGACCTCGCGTCAATGTCTGCGTGGGCGGTCGCAAGCCCGGACGGGGAGCAGGTGCCGCGCTGGCCATTCCATCATCGACGCGCCACGTTCTCCAGCTTGACTGGCACCATCCGTTGCGCGAAGCCCAGCTATCCCAGATATGACCTTATCCGGACATCGAAGCTCATGAGCGCACCTGCCGCACCCCACAAACTTCTCAAAGGCGCAACCGGCGACTGGGAGATGGTCATCGGCATCGAGATCCACGCCCAGGTGACCTCGAACGCAAAATTGTTCTCGGGCGCGTCGACCGCGTTCGGCGGAGAGCCGAATAGCCAGGTGTCGCTGGTGGATGTCGCGATGCCGGGCATGCTGCCCGTCATCAACGAGGAATGTGTCAGACAGGCTGTCCGGAGCGGGCTCGGCCTCAACGCGAAGATCAATCTGCGTTCGGTGTTCGACCGAAAGAACTATTTCTATCCCGACCTGCCGCAGGGCTACCAGATCAGCCAGTACGCCTCGCCGATCGTGGGTGCGGGCGAGGTGATCGTCGATCTCGACGGCGGCAAGACCACCACCATCGGTATCGAGCGGCTGCATCTGGAGCAGGATCCCGGCAAGATGCTGCACGACCGGTCGCCGTCGCTCTCCTACATCGATTTCAACCGTTGCGGCGTGGCGCTGATGGAGATTGTCTCGAAACCGGACATCCGCGACGCCGAGCAGGCCAAGGCCTATGTGACCAAGCTGCGCTCGATCATGCGCTACCTCGGCACCTGCGACGGCGACATGGAGAAGGGATCCTTGCGCGCCGACGTCAATGTGTCCGTGCGCAAGCCCGGCGCGCCGCTCGGCACCCGCTGCGAGATCAAAAACATGAACTCGATCACCTTCATCGGCCAGGCGATCGAGTATGAAGCGCGCCGCCAGATCGAGATCCTGGAGGATGGTGGGCAGATCGAGCAGGAGACGCGCCGGTTCGACCCCAACAAGGGCGAGACGCGCTCGATGCGGTCGAAGGAAGAGGCGCATGACTACCGCTACTTCCCCGATCCCGATCTGTTGCCGCTGGAGTTCTCGCAAAGCTATGTCGATGAGCTGAAGGCCGAGCTGCCCGAGCTGCCGGACCAGAAGAAGACGCGCTTCGTCGCCGATCTCGGCCTGTCGGCCTATGATGCGAGCGTGCTGGTCGCCGAGCGTGAGAGCGCGGTGTTCTACGAGACCGTGCTGGACAGGCTCGGCAACCGCGCGCGCGACGGCAAGATGGCGGCGAACTGGGTGATCAACGAGCTGTTCGGCCGTCTCAACAAGGAAGGCCGGGATATTACGGGCTCTCCGGTGAGCGCCGAGCAACTGGCTGCGATCGTCGACCTGATCGGCGAGGGCACGATCTCCGGAAAGATCGCCAAGGATCTGTTCGAGATCGTCTGGCAGGAAGGCGGCGATCCCCGCGCGCTGGTCGAAAGTCGCGGCATGAAGCAGGTCACGGACCTTTCGGCGATCGAAAAGGTTGTCGACGACATCATCGCGGCCAATCCCGACAAGGCCGCGCAGGTCAAGGACAAGCCGCAGTCGCTCGGCTGGTTCGTCGGCCAGGTGATGAAAGCTTCGGGCGGCAAAGCCAACCCGCAAAGCGTCAACGACCTGCTCAAGTCCAAGCTCGGCGTCTGATCTCACGCGCGCGAGCGAGGTGACGGACGCGCTTCGTCACCTCGCTTCCGCTCTCGATGCGATGCTCGCGCGCATCCTCGGCGGCAAACTTCATCCCGATCAGCTGCGATGTGACGACCGAATCGCCGTCACGCGATTCGCGCAAAACGGCGCCTCGCACGCGCTTCGACGGGCGCTCGCGCCGTTAATCATGAAAATATTTTCGTTGCCAAAAGTCGCGACTCAGAGTCCGCGAAGCGCCTTCGCGAGGTGGTCGCGCGATTGGCGATGCATGTCGTCGCGATGATCGTGCGCGATGCGCGCCTACAGAAAAATACTTGCTGCATAGTGTTTTTCTGCAATCGCATATGCCGCGAACATCGATGTTGCGAGCACTCTCTGCAGTCGATCGCGCGCGTCGTGCAGTGCGCTTGCATCGCGCTCGCCAAGCGCACGCGCGTTGCGTCGTCAACACTTCTTTAAGCGAGACGCTGTTTTTTTCGTCGTGTTGGTGTATTCGGGATGAGTGCATTCGATCCCCGACTGCACGCAGCGATTAAAGCCATCTCACACATCGGAGGGCAACATGGCCAAGAAAGCGAAGAAGGCGAAGAAGGCGAAGAGCGCAGTGAAGAAGACTGCGAAGAAGACCCGCAAGGTCGCCAAGAAGAAGAAGTAACTTCGACTTCTGAATTTGCCGGCTCTAGCAGCCGGCACGTCATCAGCGCCTCCTGGAGGATCTGATCGACGATAGAGGGTGTCGGCGAGACATCAGGTCAACGGTCGGACCGTTCTCGTTGCGGTCCGGCAGAAGAAACGAGTTTTCTTCGTTCGGTGCGGCTCTCCGCAAGGAGCTCCGCAATTTCACAAGCGGCCTTCGGGCCATCGTGGAATCTGGTCCTGACGTGTTCGCCGACGCCCTCGTTCTCTTGAGGCCGGGGTATTGCCGGCAATCCTTTCCCAGATATTGCTGATCTGACCACGGCGCGATCGCGCTGTGCATGGCTGCGCCGCCTTGAGGCAGGCGCGGGCCGCCGATCGATCGCGCGCTGCTTGCGTGCCGCTTCTCCTCCAAGGCCTGTATCGTCGCCCGGCTCCGACCAGATCCGGTCCGCCGCACTCTCTCCTGGGACATTGCTGTCTCTGGAATACCCGGCCGCCGCCTTCGCTGAAGCGTCGGCGTCCCAAGACCGCGGCGAAGCCTTGGTGGGCCTGCGTCGCCGGTGACGACAGCGAGGATGGACGCCCACATCACGCGCACGACAGCGCGCGATGGTTATCGATGTCCCAAAATCCTGCGGTAAACAGAATCTGACGAATCGCAGAAGTGCTTGCAAATCAGGGATTTCTTGAAATCCCCGCGTCGGTGCCGCGCGGGCGCGTTTACGTCTGCTTCATCGCGATACTTAAACTGCCATTCAAATTTGCCCGCCATCATCGCCTCCAACAAGCCGGCAAACGGCAACAAGATTTGGACAACCAGACTTGGGGATGAGTTGAACAGTGCAAGATCCCGGGAAGGGTCATGCACATCAGAGTTGGACGGGAGCCGCGCTCGGGGGAACGAGGCGGCATAAGAACAAAGGGGATGCGTTATGTTTCAGGGTACTTTCGATCTGGAGACGGCAACGCCGATCGACACGAGCACGCTGTCGGACCTGCTGTTCGAGCGCGGCATCTATTGGGCGAGCGGCCGCTCCGGCCTCGTCGATCTCGTCGCCGCGCATAAATGGTTCAACCTCGCCGCGCTGAAGGGCCGCAAGGACGCCGTAGCGCTGCGCCAGGAGGTTGCCGGGCAGATGTCGGAAGCCGAGATCTCGGTCGCACAGCGCGAGGCGAGGGCGTGGGTTTCCACCCACTGAATCCAAAATCGCATCCACACCCGTGTTCGCACGGGTGGGCCTGGTTGCGTTGAATCAAGTTTTTCCGTCGTGCCGCCACATAAGACCCGGGCGGCATGAACGACCCCGACACCAATGGACGATGGCTGCCGATTCAGATCGCTCCCGATGAGTGCGAGCTGGAACTCGGCCGCCTGCACAAGACGGGAATTCTGCCCTGGTCGTTTCCGTGCCGGCGCAGGTCCGGCGTCTGGTTCAACGTCTGGGCCGACGAGGCCGTGCTGATCTCGCCCTCGCATTGGCGGATCTGGCGGTTCCACCGCTAGATTCGGACTCACACATATGAGGTCAGGCGAATCGACTCTGCGCGCAGCCGCGCCGATTCTCGCGGGTGATTCTTGCGCGGTGATTCCTGCGCCAGGCTTTCGCTTCGGCCTCGCAATCGCTTTCAGGTGAAAGAACGCCCAGATCCTGATCGATTCTGCCGCTGGGTGGCGGAGAGGGAGGGATTCGAACCCTCGATACAGCTTGAGACCGTATGACGCTTTAGCAAAGCGTTGCCTTCAGCCACTCGGCCACCTCTCCGGTGCGAGCCTTATGCATCTAATTGCTTGGGCCGGTCAATTTGGAAGCGTGTGTTTTCGCTCGAATATTCCCAGCGAATTTCGAAACAAGACGGGTTTGCGCCCCTGGGCGGCAGCGTCACGTTGCGAGAATAGGTGCAGAGCTGGCGCCTCGGCCGCATTCCGAAAGACGATTCCGCCGATCAGAATGGCGTGCGCGCGTAAGATATTGAATTGATTAAAGCAATTGGAGCCGGGGGCAGGGAGGGCCTGTCGAGTGCCGAATCCCTTGGTCGTCGCTGACCCGAGCTGGCCCTGATCCCGATATCGCTGCGCCATCCCCAGCGAGCCACACATATATAGAGCCGCCGCATATAGAGGCGCCGCGGCTCGGGTGCCCTCGGATTGCTGTGAGCGTCGCGAGCGGATGACCAGTCGCCCCGGCTCGTGTTTCGCCTTTGAGTCTCAGCCGTGAGTCTCGGTCCGATTCTGCGATTCGAGTTCGGCCAGAGCCGCGACAGCGCGGTGCCTGGCCTCCGTTGCCTCAGGTGAGGAGTTTTGGCGGCGAATGGAACCGTTTCAAAAATCAAAGCAAAAACAATATGTTGCGAGGGCGCTGCGATCACATCTGCGTGTTATTTGTGCAACACCCGTCGGAAAACAAGCTTCGTGGGCCCGTTTCGAAGCGTTCTCTTGTTGTGTGTGCAAGGACGTTCGGTAATTGTGACTGAGCGACGGAGGGGGGCATCCCGAGGTCGTCCCGTTTAGGTCATTCGCTTAAGTCCCTCGCGTTCATGCGGGTGTGTCCGAAGGCGCGAAGGGGGCCAAGGCGGTGATTTAGAGGGGGTTGGGGAATTGGCCGTCCGGTCAGTGACCTTCCCTGAAGAGCAACTTGGAGGTTTAACATGAAGTTGGTTAAGAGCCTTTTGCTCGGCTCAGCGGCGGGTCTGATCGCCGTGGGCGGAGCGCAGGCAGCCGATCTCCCCGTGAAGGCCAAGGCGGTCGAATACGTGAAGATCTGCTCGCTGTACGGCGCGGGTTTCTACTACATCCCGGGCACCGACACCTGCATCAAGCTGGGTGGTTATCTGCGCGCTGAAGTCGCGCTGAACACCAACTCGAGCTTCAGCGGTCAGCTGACGTCGAACAACGGCGCGCGCAACCGTCTGACGAACTACTACACCATGCGCGCTCGTGAAGATCTCAACATCGACACGCGCACCGCGACCGAGTACGGCGTCGTCCGTACCTTCTTCGACGGCGTGTTCTCCTGGACCACCGGCAACTACGCCGGCACGGGCAGCGCGACCGGTGCCACCGCCTACAGCGGCACGCTGGCGCTCAACACCTCCGGCGCCACCCCGGCGCTCGTTGGGTCGTCGATCAACGGCACCGACGGCAACACCTCGGGCGGTTCGCTCGGCGTGTACTATGCCTTCATCCAGTTCGCCGGCTTCACCATGGGTAAGGCCGTGTCGCAGTTCGACGCGCCCTGGACCAACTATCCCGGCAACAACTTCGACAGCCTCGTCGGCGGTTCCGGCACGGTCACTGGTGTCAACCAGTTCACCTACACCGCTGACTTCGGTCAGGGCGTGACGGCTTCGTTCTCGGCTGAAGACGCGACGGCCTACTATCAGGCCGGCAACCTGAACATGACCGGCGCTTCGGCGGCTGGCATGATCGGCGGCTCCTATGGCTCCAACGCCATCGGCGGCTCGCGTTCGCCGAACCTCGTCGGTATGGTCCGTGTCGACCAGGCTTGGGGTCTCTTCCAGGCGTCGGTCGCTGCGCATGACAACCACGTTGCCTACTACGGCGCCAACGAAGTCACCGGTCACCCCGATGACAAGTGGGGCTGGGCAGTTCAGCTCGCTCTGTCGATCAAGAACATCCCGACTGGTGCGGGTGACGTGATCAACATTTCGGGCGTCTACACCGACGGCGCGTCCCGCTACAACTTCCAGAACCTGGCGGGCGGCAGCTACTCGATGTTCGGCAACTCGGGCGTTGCCTACCAGAGCGTCGGCTTCGCCATCGCTCCGGACACCGTGTTCGTCACCGGCTCCTCGCAGGAGACTGTGAAGACCTGGGGCTTCCGTGGTGCCTACACCCACAACTGGGATCCCTACTGGAACACCGCGCTGTACGGTGCCTACGCTCAGGCGCAGTTCGGCTCGCTCGCCAAGACCACGCTTTGCGGCGCTGGCGGTGCAGGCGGCGTGTTCGGTGGCCTCGCCGGTGTCACCGGTTGTAACCCTGACTTCGCTGTGGCGCAGGTCGGTGTGATCACCCGCTGGACCCCGGTCAAGAACCTCACGTTCTCGGCTGACCTGAACTGGACCCACCTCGACCAGAAGTACTCCGGTACGGTTGGTTACGCTGGTGCCGGCACGACGGCCAAGCCGGCCGCTGTGTACGAGCTGAAGGATCAGGACACCATCACCCTGCTCCTCCGCGCTCAGCGCAACTGGTAAGTTCGGTCTAACGACCTGACAGAGAACCCCGGCGGGAAACCGCCGGGGTTTTTCTTTGCCGCGGCCTTTGATCTCGCACTTCGCGCAATGGGCCAGGTTGGTGTGTCGTTCTCCGTTGATCGGGCGTCGGTGCGGTCTGACGGAAGTCGTTGCGGGAGAGGGGATCTCCACGCATGTTCCCGACCGAGGCGCGCAAGGGAGAACGGCCGTTGGCCAGCCGGACCGTGCCAACGCCTCGCCGCCGAAAGAGGGAGCGCTGAGCCGATGAGAGAACGGGGGGCATTGCAAACCGCACCGGCCTGATCTGGCCTTTGCAGCGGCCGCGTCTTCATCTTGGCGCAGGCGGGGCTATGGCGAGCTTGCCGCTCTGACGGCGGCTGGCGCAGCGCTCAGGGAGCGCGTCGAGCAAGGCCGCAATAAGGAGCGCCTTCGATCGCTGGGTATGGTTCGGCGACTGAGGTTCTGCCAGGGCAGCGAGCGCCACCCAGGCTCGCGGCAGCAAATCGAAGAGTGCGGCTCGCTACTCGACGCTGCCGGCGCCGCGGCGCAAATCGGCTTCGATCTGCAAGCGCGTGCCGCCGCCGAAGCGGGCGCGGTAGACCTGAAGGTTCTCCATGATCCGCTGCACGTAGTTGCGCGTCTCGGAGAACGGAATCAGCTCGACCCAATCCACCGCGTCCACCTTGGGGTCGCGAGGATCGCCGTAGCGGTCGATCCATTTCTTCACGCTGCCGCGGCCGGCATTGTAGGCGGCAAAGGTCATGATGTAGGAGCCGCGGTAATCCTCGAGCAGTCCGCCGAGCTCGGCCGAGCCGAGCGTGGCGTTATAGACCGAATCGTTCTTCAGCCGGCCGAGATCGTAGGTCGCGCCATGCCGCTTGCAGACATAGCGCGCGGCATCCGGCGTCACCTGCATCAGCCCGTAGGCCTGCGCCGGCGACACCACGCGAGGGTTGAATGCGCTTTCCTGCCGCGCGATCGCATAGACGATGCTGCGCTCGACCTCGGGGCCGATCGGCGTGAATTGCGGAATGCCGTTGACGGGATACGCGTAGAAGTCGAACGGCAGGCCGCGATTGAGCGCGGCCTTGCCGACCAGCAGCATGCCGCGCGCGTCATTGTAGCGCTGGGCGAGCTCGCCGAGGCCGGCAAGCGCCTCGGGATCGCCGTTCTCGCCCATGTCGGCGAGCAGGGGCACCGCGAGTTCGCGCTCGTCGAGCTCGTAGAGCAGGTGCGCAGCGCGCACGATCTCCAGACGTTCGGCGCCGCGCCCGCGCGGCTGGCTGTTGAGCTCGATCTGCGGCAGGCCGAGCTTGGCCCGGGCGAGCTGGCCGTAATAGCTGGTCGATTGTTCGGCGGCCCGAGCATAGGCGTTGCGCGCCTCCTGCTGGCGTCCGGCCGCTTCCGCGGCGCGGCCCTGCCAGTAGCCGGCACGCGCCAGCGCGGTCGGATTGACGCTGCCGACGCCGATGCGGGCGAAATGCTGGGTGGCCGCCGCGGGATCATTGAGGAAGCGCAGCGCGATCCACCCGGCGGTGAACTCCTGCTCGGTCTTGTAGATGTCGCGCGAGGGCAGCGCGGCATCGCGCGCGATCAGATAGGCGCTGCGGAATTCCTCGGTGTCGATCATCTTGCGCGCCAGGAGGCGCCGCTCGATCCACCATTCGTCGAGATTGTGGAGCCGGCCCGGATCCTTCGGCGCGGACAGCATGAGCTGGGCCGCTTCCGCAAACTTCTCCTCGCGGCGCAGGAGCTGGATCTTGCTGAAGATGAAGCCGGGATCGCTGTGCAGCTCGCGCGGCACCGCGTCGAGCAGCGCGCGCGCGTTGGGCGCTTTCTTGACGGCGGCGATGCGGGCCTTGGCGAGCGCGACGTAGCCGGCGCCGAGGCGCTTTGCAGCGCGCATCGCGGCCTCGTTCTCGCTGCCGTAGAGCAGGGTGTCCATCCGCGCCTTCTGGTCGCCCGGCGTCAGCAGGGCACCAAACTGGTCGAGCGCGTTGTTCTCGGTGTCCTCCGACATCGGATCGCTGCGCCAGGCCTCACGCACCAGCCGCTCGGCGTTGGCGCGGTCGCCGCGCGCCAGCATCGCCTTGGCGAGCGTGAAGCGGCCCTTGGCGGAGATCGGAGACTCGGTCTCGAACCACGACCACGCCACGGAATCGTCGCGCCTGTCGTCCCACATCGCCGCTTCGAGGCGCCGGCGCAGGAAGGTCTGTGACGGCCAGCTCGGATTGGCGGAGAGGAAGGCGCGGTAGCGCTCCACGGTCGCGCCATTGTCCTCGCTGCGCAGGATGATCCATTCCGCGAGTTTTCGCGCGACGGGATCCGAGATCGACGCCGCGGCATTGGTGGCGTCACCCGCCTTGCGCTTGCGCACCAGCTCGATGACGCTCTCCAGCGTCTCCTTGTCGCCCTGCGACGTCGACGATGTCGCTGCGACCGCGGCCGGGACGACCGGCTTGCGCGGCGCGGCATGCTGGCGCGTCGCAGGAGCCAGCACGGGAGCTGCGGCGGGTTTCGGCGCAGGGGCGGACGGTCTGACCGTGGCCGTCACGGCCGGCGCGGGGGCCGCTTTCGGATGCGCAGCGGTGGCGGCCGGGTGTGATTTCGGCGCAGGTGCCGCGGCGGCAGGTTTGGGCTTGTCTTTCGCGGCGTCTTTTCCGGCGCTCTTGCCAGTATCCTTGCCAGCGCCCTTGCCAGAGTCCTTGCCGGCATCCTTGGCCGGTTTCTTCGCAACGTCCTTGGCCGGGGGGGCGGCCGCACCCTTGCTCGCGCCCATACTCGCACCCTTGGCGGTATCCTTCGCGACGTCCTTGCCGGGGCCTTTGCTGGTTCCCTTGGACGAACCCTTCGCGACATCCGTGGCCGCAGGCTTGGCGGCCTCCGCAGGCGTCTCATTGGACTTGTCATTTGACTTGGCGAGGGCAGTGCAGCCGACAGACAGCCCTGCCATCAGGGACACGACCAGGCCGGTGGACCGCCAAGCGGCACGAGGGAATGAGGTCACGGGTATTATCGCCCCGAATCAGTCAAGTGGCTCAAGATCTAGCTGTATTTGATTGAATATGCGGACAAAATACCAACAGCCGCTTACCTCGGGCCGATTTGCACCACCACCGCGGCAAAATCGCGGCCTAAACGGTGCGTCACACGGAAGCGGGTCTTTTACCGGCGGGATAGACCCGATATGAATGGCGCTTGCTCGAGAGATAGCCGCGTACGGAGGAAGTCCATGGCAGCCAAGACGAAATTCCGGGGGTCGTTCACCGCCTTGGTCACGCCGTTCAAGAACGGGTCGCTGGACGAGGCGGCGTTCCGCTCGCTGGTCAACTGGCAGATTTCCGAAGGCACCAACGGCCTGGTCCCGGTCGGCACCACCGGCGAGAGCCCGACGCTCAGCCATGACGAGCACAAGAAGGTCGTCGAATGGTGCATCGCTGAAGCCAAGGGCCGCGTGCCCGTGATCGCGGGGGCGGGCTCCAACTCGACCAAGGAGGCGATCGAGCTCTCCCAGCACGCCGAGAAGGCGGGCGCGGACGCCGTGCTGGTGGTGACGCCCTACTACAACAAGCCGACCCAGGAAGGCATGTACCAGCACTTCAAGGCGATCAACGACGCGATCGGAATTCCGATCATCATCTACAACATCCCGCCGCGCTCGGTGATCGACATGTCGGTCGACACCATGAAGCGGCTGTGGGAGCTGAAGAACATCGCCGGCGTCAAGGACGCCACCGCCAGCATGGTCCGGGTGTCGCAGCAGCGCGCGGCGATGGGCGAGGACTTCAACCAGCTCTCGGGCGAGGATGCGACCATCCTCGGTTACATGGCCCATGGCGGCCACGGCTGCATCTCGGTGACCTCGAACGTCGCGCCGCGCTTGTGCTCGGAGTTCCAGGCCGCCTGGGCGAGGGGCGACCACGCCACCGCGCTGAAGCTGCACGACAAGCTGATGCCGCTGCACAACAACCTCTTCATCGAGAGCAACCCGGCGCCGATCAAGTACGCGATGTCGCTGCTCGGCAAGCTGGACGAGACGCTGCGGTTGCCGATGGTGCCGGTCACCGAGCCGACACGCGTTGCGGTGCGCAGCGCCATGGTGCACGCTGGCCTGATCAACTGACGCGCCAGCATATCGGGGAGCCCGTCCATGAGCGTTGACGAAAAGGGCAGGCGGATGCTCACGGAGTTCCGCGAATTCGCCATGAAGGGCAACGTCGTCGATCTCGCGGTCGGCGTCATCATCGGTGCGGCCTTCGGCGCCATCGTCACATCGCTGGTCGGCGACATCATCATGCCGATCATCGGCGCCGCGACCGGCGGCCTCGACTTCTCGAACTACTTCGTCCCCTTGTCGAAGACGGTCACCGCCACCAACTTGGCGGATGCGAAAAAGCAAGGCGCTGTCCTTGCTTACGGCAGCTTCCTGACGCTCACGATCAACTTCATCATCGTCGCTTTCGTGTTGTTCCTGGTGATCCGTGCCATGAACACGCTAAAGCGCAAGGAGGAGGCGGCACCCGCCGCGCCGGCGAAGCCGTCGGCCGAGGTCGAGCTGCTGACCGAGATTCGCGACCTCCTCAAGAAGTGACGCGCGCGCTTCATCCGAACTGTTAGCTTTGCTGCGCATCTCGACCGGGTTTGTTCTCTCATGGCCGATAAAAACGAACGTCCAATCAAGGTCATGGCGGAGAATCGCAAGGCCCGCTTCAACTACGCGATCGAGGATACGATCGAGGCGGGGATTGCGCTGACCGGAACCGAGGTCAAGTCCATCCGCAACGGCAAGAGCACGATCGCGGAATCCTACGCCGATTCCAAGGACGGTGAGATCTGGCTGATCAACGCCACCATTCCGGAATATCTGCAAGGAAACCGCTTCAATCACGAGCCAAAGCGGCCGCGAAAACTGCTGCTGCACCGCCGGCAGATCAACAAGCTGATGGGCGCCGTCGACCGCGAGGGCATGACGCTGATCCCGCTCAAGCTCTATTTCAACGAGCGAGGCCGCGCCAAATTGCAGCTGGCAGTTGCAAAGGGCAAGAAGCTGCACGACAAGCGCGAGACCGAGAAGAAGCGTGACTGGAGCCGGGAGAAGGGGCGCCTGATGCGGGCGAGGGGTTGACGAGATGACTCAGCGGAACCTGCTCGAGGTCGATTGGAGCCAGATTCCCCCACCCGTCGATGACGGCGCGACCGCGCATCTCACAGGCTTGGTGTTGCCTCCAATCAGCCTGCTCGCGACCAACGACACCTCGGTCACCCTGTCGGCACTGCGCGGCCGGACTGTGGTGTTCGCCTATCCGCGTACCGGCGAGCCCGGCAAGATCGCGCTGGTGGACGATTGGGACATGATCCCCGGTGCGCGCGGTTGCACGCCGCAGACCTGTGCGTTTCGCGATCTGTACGCCGAGCTGAAGGCCGCCGGTGCCGCCCACGTGTTCGGCCTCTCCACCCAGAGCAACGAATACCAGACCGAGATGGCCTCACGGCTGCATCTGCCGTTTCCTGTGCTGTCCGACGACAAGCTGGCGCTCACGCACGCGCTGAAGCTGCCGACGATGGAGGTCGCGGGGCTGACGCTGATCAAGCGCCTCGCGCTCGTTATCGACGACGCCAGAATCACGCACGTGTTCTATCCCGTGTTTCCGCCCGACCGGAACGCCGGCGACGTGCTGGACTGGCTGAAGGCCCATTCGGCCGAAGCCTGAACCAAGGCGCTAGTCGAGGTCTGCCTTCACCTTCGCGAACACCGACCGGAACATGTCCGGCGTCAGCACGCCGGTGTTCGTGTTGTAGCGCGAGCAGTGATAGCTGTCGTAGAGCTTGAAGGCGCCGGCCTGATGCACGGCCCCATGGCCGAAGGGGGCTTGGGAGGCCTTCAGCTTCAGCGGCTTGAGCACGCTGTCGTGCGCAATTCGCCCGAGCGCGATGATCGCGCGCAGCTTCGGCATCGCCTCGAGGTTGGCGACCAGAAATTGCCGGCAGGTGTTGATCTCGACCGGCAGCGGCTTGTTCTGCGGCGGCACGCAATGCACGGCGTTGGCGATCCGGCAGTCGACCAGCTTCAGGCCGTCATCGGGACGCGCCTGATAGGTCCCCTCGGCGAACCCGTATTCGAGCAGTGTGGCGTAGAGCAGGTCGCCGGCATAATCGCCGGTGAACGGCCGTCCCGTGCGGTTGGCGCCCTGCATCCCTGGCGCGAGGCCGACGATCAAAAGGCGCGCCTTGATGTCGCCGAAGGGCGCAACCGGCGCATTGTGCCACAAGGGCTCGCGAGCGCGGTTGGCCTCGCGAAAGGCCACCAGGCGCGGACAAAGCGGACAATCACGGTCGGGAACGACGGTGGGAGGCTGGCGGCCTGGCCGGGCCGCCTCACTCCTCGAAGTCGTCATCGCCCCTCGGCGCCATCGTGGTTGCGCGCTGGAGGAATTGCGGGGCGTGGTGGCGAGCCTCGCGCTCACCGCGGTCGCGCGGGGCGGGGCGTTCGGACGGATCACGGCCGAGCTTGGACTGCAGCTCGACGAGGTCGGTGAAGACGTCGGCCTGGCGGCGCAGCTCGTCGGCGATCATCGGCGGCTGGCTGGCGATGGTGGAGATCACCGTGACCCGTACGCCGCGGCGCTGCACGGCCTCGACCAGGGAGCGGAAGTCGCCGTCGCCGGAGAACAGCACCATCTGGTCGATGTGCTCGGCGAGCTCCATGGCGTCCACGGCGAGCTCGATATCCATGTTGCCCTTGACCTTGCGGCGGCCGGAGGCGTCGATGAATTCCTTCGTCGCCTTGGTGACGACGGTGTAGCCGTTGTAGTCCAGCCAGTCGATCAACGGGCGGATCGAGGAGTATTCCTGATCCTCGATGATGGCGGTGTAGTAGAACGCCCGGAGCAGCGTCCCGCGGCCCTGAAACTCCTTCAGAAGGCGCTTGTAATCGATGTCGAAGCCGAGAGTCTTGGCTGTCGCGTAGAGATTGGCCCCATCGATGAAGAGCGCGATCTTGTTGGTAGGAGAAGGTGACATTCAGTTGCTCGCGTAGTGTTCGTGATTGATCGTTTTATTATTGGCGCGGCGACAGCAGGCCGCGCATTTCTAGAGTGCCGCTCAGACCCGTCGAAACCGCAAATCCGGAGAAGTCGGGGCAATCAAGGTATAGTTATGGCGGACTTGCATACACCCGGCGCCGCCCTCGATGGCAGCCCGGGAAACCACCCATCCCAGCCCCAATGTGGGGGTAGCAGAGCCGTTTGGCGAGGCCAAATCACAAATTGGCCTTGCGAAACCGGCCCGGCCCCTATAACTAGCCCCAATCATCCACATATTTCGTCCCACCCACAACGGAGCGACAGTCCATGGCTCGCGTCACCGTAGAAGATTGTATCGACAAGGTCGACAACCGGTTTGACCTGGTCCTGCTGGCCGCCCACCGTGCCCGCATGATTTCGTCCGGTTCACAACTAACGGTTGACCGCGATAACGACAAGAACCCTGTTGTGTCTTTGCGCGAAATTGCCGACACGACCATTTCGCCGGAAGACCTCCGCGAGGAGCTGGTGCACTCGCTCCAGAAGTTCGTCGAGGTCGACGAGCCCGAGCCGGATACGGTGCCGCTGATCGGTTCCGCGGGTGCGAGCGTCGATGCCGACGATACCGAAGTCGCCGTCGAGCGCATGACCGAAGAGGAGCTCCTGAAGGGTCTCGAAGGCCTTGCGCCACCCGAGGAGCAGCCCGAGGAAGACGAGTAAATCGTCCGTCGTGATCCTCGATGTCCTGTGATTTTATCGAAGGCCCGAACCATTGTTCGGGCCTTTGCTTTTGTTGACGTTTTCGTGGTTACCATAGCGTTGTGGTTGGCGATGCGTCCTGTCACCGAATTGATCGGACACACGCGCGATCGGAGCTAAGATGTATGCAACGGGCCGGCCCAGGCTCGTTTGAAGGCAGGACGGCATGGTATATCGGCGCCGCAGATCCACGCAGATGCAGGCCGCAACCGAATCGGTTGCCGTGGCCCCGACTGCGCCGGTCGCCCGCCCGGCCAAGCCCCGCGCGCGCATGATGCGTCAATATGACCTCGTCGAGCGCGTCAGGTCCTACAATCCCAACACCAACGAAGACCTGCTCAACCGCGCCTATGTCTACGCGATGAAGGCGCATGGTTCGCAAACCCGCGCCTCGGGCGATCCGTATTTCTCGCACCCGCTCGAAGTGGCGGCGATTCTCACCGATCTGAAGCTCGACGACGCCACCATCGTGGCCGCGCTGCTGCACGACACGATCGAGGACACCGAGGCGACGCGGGCCGAGATCGACCAGATCTTCGGGCCGGAGATCGGTGCGCTGGTCGAGGGCCTGACCAAGCTGAAGCGGCTGGAGCTGGTCTCGCGGGAGGCCAAGCAGGCCGAGAATCTACGCAAATTGCTGCTGGCCATCGCCGACGATGTCCGCGTGCTTCTGGTCAAGCTCGCCGATCGTCTGCACAACATGCGCACGCTGGACTTCGTGCCGACGGAATCGCGCCGGCGCATCGCCGAGGAGACGCTCGACATCTACGCGCCGCTGGCCGGGCGCATGGGCATGCAGGAAATGCGCGAGGAGCTGGAGGATCTGTCCTTCCGCACCCTCGATCCCGAAGCCTATTCGGTGGTGATGCAGCGCCTCGACGCGCTCGCCGAACGCAACCGCAATCTGATCGGCGAGATCGAGGACCAGCTCTCCAACAATCTGCGCCACAGGGGCCTGGGGGCGCGGGTCTACGGCCGCCGCAAGAAGCCATTCTCGATCTGGACCAAGATGGAGCGCAAGTCGGTCGGCTTCGAGCAATTGTCCGACATCTTCGGCTTTCGCCTCGTCGTCAACGACATCGAGGCCTGCTATCGCGCGCTGGGCATCGTCCACACCACCTGGCCGGTCGTGCCGGGTCGTTTCAAGGACTACATCTCGACGCCGAAGCAGAACGACTACCGCTCGATCCACACCACGGTGATCGGCCCCGGCAACCAGCGCGTCGAGCTGCAGATCCGGACCGAGGCGATGGACCAGATCGCCGAGCGCGGCATCGCCGCGCACGTCTTCTACAAGGAGGGCGTGGGATCGCCGACCGAATTCCTCAAGCGCGAGTCCAATGCGTTCGCCTGGCTGCGCCACACCATCGGCATCCTCTCGGAGAGCGCCAATCCCGAGGAATTCCTCGAGCACACCAAGCTCGAGCTGTTCCACGACCAGGTGTTCTGCTTCACGCCGAAGGGCAAGCTGATCGCGCTGCCGCGCCATGCCAACGTGATCGACTTCGCCTATGCCGTGCACACCGACGTCGGCAACAGCGCGGTCGGCTGCAAGATCAACGGCCAGTTCGCGCCGCTGTCCTCGGAGCTGCAGAACGGCGACGAGGTCGAGGTGCTGACTTCGGAAGCGCAATCGGCGCCGCCCTCGGCCTGGGAGACGCTTGCGGTCACCGGCAAGGCGCGTGCCGCGATCCGCCGCGCCACGCGGACCGCGGTGCGCGATCAATATGCCGGTCTCGGCCGCCGCATCGTGGAGCGCCTGTTCGAGCGCGCCAAGATTGAATATGCCGACGACAAGCTCAAGGGCGCGCTGCCGCGGCTGGCGCGGACCTCGATCGAGGACGTGATGGCGGCCGTGGGGCGCGGCGAGATCAAGGCCTCCCACGTCGCACGTGCGATGTATCCCGACTACAAGGAGGAGCGCATTGCGCGCTACGGCGTCAAGAAGGGGCTTGCCGCCAAGCTCAAGGAGAAGTCGTCGGAGTCCCCGCGCAGCCCGGTCGCGATTCCGATCCGCGGCATCAACTCCGACTTGCCGATCAAGTTCGCGCCGAACGGCGGCGCCGTGCCGGGCGATCGCATCGTCGGCATCGTCACGCCGGGCGAGGGCATCACGATCTACCCGATCCAGGCGCCGGCCCTGAAGGATTTCGAGGAGGAGCCGGAGCGCTGGCTCGACGTCCGCTGGGACATCGAGGACTCCGCGCCGCAGCGCTTCCCGGCCCGCATCAGGGTCGAGAACGTCAACGAGCCCGGCGCGCTGGCGCAGATCGCGACCGTGATCGCCGAGCACGACGGCAACATCGACAATATCAGCATGCAGCGCCGCTCGCCTGATTTCACGGAGACGACGATCGATCTCGAAGTCTACGATCTCAAGCATTTGAGCGCGATCCTGGCCCAGCTGCGCGCGAAGGCGGTCGTCGCCAAAGTCGAACGTGTTAATGGATAGGCGCATATCGCATGCGCCGGTCTCTCTGATTTCGTGAGTTCTGAAATGCCCGCATCGAAGCTTCGCCTCGGCGTCAATATCGATCACGTCGCAACCGTGCGTAACGCGCGCGGCGGCCGCCATCCCGATCCGGTGCGGGCGGCGCTGCTGGCGATCGAGGCCGGCGCCGACGGCATCACCGCCCATTTGCGCGAGGATCGCCGGCACATCCGCGACGAGGACATGGCGCGGTTGAAGGCCGAGATCTCCAAGCCGCTCAATTTCGAGATGGCGGCGACCGACGACATGATGCGGATCTCGCTCGCCACCAGGCCGCACGCGGTCTGCCTGGTGCCGGAGCGCCGGCAGGAGGTGACCACCGAAGGCGGGCTGGACGTGGTCGGCCAGCACAACGCGCTCGCGCCCTATATCGCGCGGCTGAACGATGCCGGCATTCGCGTCTCGCTGTTCATCGCCGCCGACCCCGCCCAGATCGAGATGGCGGCGAAGCTGCGTGCGCCCGTGATCGAGATCCACACCGGCGCCTGGTGCGACGCCGTGACCGACGGCCACACCGCCAAGGCCGAGGCCGAATGGCAGCGGATCGTGGCGGGCGTGAAGCTCGCGAAGGCCGCCGGCCTCGAGGTCCATGCCGGGCACGGGCTCGACTATGCGACGGCGGAGATGATCGCAGGCTTGCCTGAGATCATGGAGCTCAACATCGGCTATTACATGATCGGCGAGGCGCTGTTCGTCGGTCTTGCCGAGACCGTCCGCAGCATGCGCGCGGCGATGGACCGCGGACGGAGCCGGGCGTGATCATCGGCATCGGCTCCGACCTCATCGACATCACCCGCGTCGCGAAGGTGATTGAGCGGCACGGCGAGCGCTTCCTCGACCGCATCTTCACCGCGGCGGAGCGGGCCAAGGCGGAGCGCCGCGCCAAGAACGAGAAGATGGTGGTGGCGACCTACGCCAAGCGCTTCGCCGCCAAGGAGGCCTGCTCCAAGGCGCTCGGCACCGGGATCCGGCGCGGGGTGTGGTGGCGCGATATGGGGGTGGTCAACCTGCCGGGCGGACGGCCGACCATGCAGCTGACCGGCGGCGCCCTGGCCCGGCTCCAGGCCCTGACGCCTGATGGCTTCGAGGCGCGGATCGACGTGTCGATCACCGACGACTGGCCGCTGGCGCAGGCCTTCGTCATCATTTCCGCCGTGCCGCTGCCGAAACCTTGACGGGGCGCCGGGATTTTTGTGATTTTCGTTACGAATCAACGCCTTACCCAATTTTGATGCGATCCTTGATTGCGTGGCCTCCGACAACCGTCTAAAAGTCCGCGGACGCAAATCAGCCTGGGCGAATTCGGCTTTACGCCGGAATTGGCCCTCACTATCAGAATCAGGACAATCTCCTTGCGCCGCGAACCGGTGGGCCGTTCGCGGGAGGAGGGCGCTCTGTGATCGCCGGCCGGAATTGAGAGAGCAATGAGCGTGACTTCGGGAACGAAAACTGAAAGCGGCGTCGGCGAAACGATCCGGGTCGTGATCCACGCTCTCCTGATCGCGCTGGTGATCCGCACTTTCCTGTTCCAGCCCTTCAACATCCCGTCCGGCTCGATGAAGGCGACGCTGCTGGTCGGCGACTATCTGTTCGTCTCGAAATATTCCTACGGCTATAGCCACTATTCGATCCCGCTTTCACCGAACCTGTTCTCCGGGCGGATCTGGGGCTCGGACCCGCAGCGCGGCGACATCGTCGTGTTTCGCCTGCCGAAGGACGATTCCACCGATTACATCAAGCGCGTGATCGGTCTTCCCGGCGACCGCATCCAGATGCGGGACGGGCTGCTCTACATCAACGACACGCCGGTCGAGCGGCAGCGGATGAGCGAATATGTCGGCGAGGAGCCCTGCGGCTCGGAAGGCGGCGGCATCTCCCGGGTGAAACGCTGGAAGGAAACGCTGCCGAACGGCGTGTCCTATGAGACGCTCGACTGCGCCGACAACGGCTACGTCGACAACACCAATGTCTACACCGTGCCGTCGGGCCATTTCTTCATGATGGGCGACAACCGCGACAACTCCACCGATAGCCGCTTTCTCGGCCAGGTCGGCTATGTGCCGCAGGAGAATCTGATCGGTCGCGCCCAGATGATCTTCTTCTCCATCGCCGAAGGCGAGCATGCCTGGATGTTCTGGCGCTGGCCGTGGGCAGTACGCTGGAATCGCTTCTTCAAAATCGTCCGATGAAAGACGAAGCCAAGGACATCCCGATCCAACCGACCGAGGCGCAAGCCGCTCCTGAGAGCGAAGCTGCACCGAAGACGCCTGCCAAGAAGAAGCGCGCGCGAAGCAGCAAGGCCAAGGGCACCGATGCGAACGCGGCGCTCGAGGCCCGCATCGGCCACAGCTTCAGCGACCCGAACATGCTGATGCAGGCGATCACGCACGTCTCGGCGCTGAAGTCCGGGCGCAAGCGCGGTGACAGCTACCAGCGGCTGGAATTCCTCGGCGACCACGTGCTCGGGCTCGTCGTCTCCGACATGCTCTATCATGCCTTCCCGAACGCCGACGAGGGCGAGCTCTCCAAGCGCCTTGCCGAGCTGGTGCGCAAGGAAAGCTGCGCCGACGTCGCCAAGTCGCTCGGCCTGCTCGACGACATCAAGCTCGGCTCGGTCGGCTCCAGCGCCGATGCGCGCCTGCGCAAATCCATCCTCGGCGACATCTGCGAGGCCGTGATCGGCGCCGTCTTCCTCGACGGCGGCTACGCGGCGGCGTCCGAGTTCGTCAAACGCAACTGGACCGAGCGCATGCACAAGCCGCGCCGTCCGTTGCGCGATCCCAAGACCGTGCTGCAGGAATGGGCGCAAGGCAAGGGGCTGCCGACGCCGGTTTACCGCGAGGTCGAGCGCACCGGCCCGCATCACGATCCGCAATTCCGCGTCGCGGTGGATCTGCCGGGGCTCGCGCCGGCGGAGGGCATCGGCGGCAGCAAGCGCGCAGCGGAGAAGGTGGCAGCTTCAGTGATGATCGCGCGTGAAGGTGTTGGCGGCGGCAATGACGGTTGAAGCAAGCGGCGAGACGCCGACGGCAACGCGCTGCGGCTTCGTTGCGCTGATCGGCGCGCCCAATGTCGGCAAGTCCACGCTGGTCAATGCGCTGGTCGGCGCCAAGGTCACGATCGTCTCGCGCAAGGTGCAGACCACGCGCGCGCTGATCCGCGGCATCGTGATCGAGAACAATGCGCAGATCATCCTGGTCGACACGCCCGGCATCTTCCTGCCCAAGCGCCGGCTCGACCGCGCCATGGTCTCGACCGCCTGGAGCGGGGCGCATGATGCCGATCTCGTCTGCGTGCTGCTCGACGCCAAGACCGGGATCGACGAGGAGGCCGAGGCGATCCTCACCAAGGCGGCGAGCGTCAATCACGAGAAGATTCTGGTCATCAACAAGGTCGACCTGGTCCAGCGCGAGAAGCTGCTGGCGCTGGCGCAGGCCGCCAACGAGCGCATGAAGTTCGCGCGGACCTTCATGATCGCGGCGATCTCGGGCGACGGCGTCGACGACATCCGCAAGACGCTCGCGGAAATGGTGCCGCCGGGGCCGTATCTCTATCCCGAGGACCAGATGTCGGACGCGCCGATGCGGCAGCTGGCGGCCGAGATCACGCGCGAAAAGATCTATCAGAAGCTGCACCAGGAGCTGCCCTACCAGTCCACGGTCGAGACCGACAAGTGGGAGGAGCGCAAGGACAAGTCGGTGCGGATCGAGCAAACGATCTTCGTGGAGCGCGAAAGCCAACGCAAGATCGTGCTCGGCAAGGGCGGCGCCACCATCAAGTCGATCGGCGCGGACTCGCGGAAAGAGCTGATGCAGATCCTGGACGTACCGGTGCATCTGTTCCTGTTCGTCAAGGTGCGCGAGAACTGGGGCGACGATCCCGATCGCTACCGCGAGATGGGCCTGGACTTCCCGAAAGAATAACCAAGAAACGATCGGTATCCGATGAGCGTGCCCAGCAACATCAGGCGCTTCGAAGCGCTGCTCTATGCATCGTTGATGCTGGACGCCCTGTCGGTGGCGGTGCAGGACCGCACGCCGAGCGCCGAGATGACCGAGCGGATGATTACCACGCAGACCTTGCTCGCCGGTGGCATGATCCTGCTCCTCGTCTATTTCGTCAGGCTGGCGGCGCATCATCGCAAGAACTGGCCGCGCTTTGTGCTGGCGGCGGCGCTGGTGCTGTCGGTGATCTCGCTCGGCCAGATCATCGGCGAGAAGGGCCTGGAGCTCGACAGCGCCATCGAGATCGTGTCCTGCGTGCTGACGACGATGGGCCTGTATTTCTCCTTCAGCGGCGACGCGCAGGGCTGGTTCAACGCGTGAGGTCTTGCGCGGTGCCGTAGGGCGGATTGGCGGAGCGTAATCCGCCGTTTGATGTGCACGAGCTATTGGCGGATTACGCCTTCGGCCAATCCGCCCTACGATTAACGGGCGAAATCCGCTACACTCGATCCCATGGAATGGACCGACGAAGGCATCGTCTTGGGCGTGCGGCGGCATGGCGAATCCAGCGCCATCGTGGAGCTGCTCACGCGCGCGCATGGCCGGCATCTCGGTCTGGTGCGGGGCGGTGCCGGCTCGCGGATGCGGCCGCTGTTGCAGCCGGGGAACAGCGTCAGCGCGGTGTGGCGGGCGCGGCTCGACGAGCATCTCGGCACTTACGCGATCGAGGGACTGAAGCTGCGCGCGGCCACGTTGCTGGGATCCTCCCATGGGGTCTACGGCGTCACGCATCTCGCCTCGATTGCGCGGCTGCTGCCGGAGCGCGACCCGCACGAGGAGATCTTTGCGCTGCTCGAGCATTCGCTGGATGATTTCGACGACATCGGCGGTGCCGCCGTGCACCTGATCCATTTCGAGCTGGCGATGCTCGCCGAGCTCGGCTTCGGACTGGCGCTGGAGAATTGCGCGGTGACCGGCGAGACCACGGACCTCATCTATGTCTCGCCGAAGTCCGGCGGGGCGGTGTCGCGCGGGGCGGGCGAGCCGTGGCGGGATCGGCTGTTGCGGCTGCCCCCGTTCCTGCGCCATGGCGAAACTGCCAGCGACCTGACCGACCAGGATCTCCAGGACGGCTTTCGGCTCACCGGCCTGTTCCTGCTCCGCCATGTGCTTGAGCCGCGCGGGCAGGGCCATTCCGATGCGCGCGCCGGCTTCATCAATGCGCTGACCCGGCAACAGGCGAGGGCAACGATTCCCGCGCCATGAGTGAAACGGGACTCTGCAATCTCCCTCAAACATGCAGTTCCAGGGAACGAAATCCAGGCGAGCGGAATTGGCCTTCGGGTTCCACAACGGGGACAGCCTAAATGTTGATCAAGGGATTCGCCTTGTCCGCGGCGCTGCTCGCGTTCGCGCCTGATGCAATGGCCGGCGAGCCGCAACCCGGCGTGTTTCGCCGGGCATCCTGCACCGTCGTCCGGTACTATGTGGCCAAATATTCCGCTGCCGCTGCAGAGACATGGGCGCGGTCGAAGGGGGCCACGGAGGCCGAAATCGAGGCCGCCCGGCGTTGCCTGACCAATATGCCGGCCCCTGTCCCGGACAAGACGCAGACCGTGACAGCCGGCTGGGCCGGCCACTAGGCGGGCCAGGGGAACAATCCATCCTTGCCCGATTCCCTTCCACGGTTTAACCGGGCGGCATGGGAAAACGAATCGTTCCGCCGGAAGAACCGGCCGAAATTCACGAGGTCCGGCTGCAGGAAGCGCTGGAAGAGCGCTATCTCGCCTATGCGCTCTCCACCATCATGCACCGCGCGCTGCCCGACGCGCGCGACGGCCTGAAGCCGGTCCACCGCCGCATCCTCTACGGCATGCGCCTGCTCAGGCTCGACCCCGGCACCGCTTTCAAGAAATCCGCGAAGATCGTCGGCGACGTGATGGGCTCGTTCCATCCGCACGGCGACCAGGCGATCTACGACGCCATGGTGCGCCTCGCGCAGGATTTCTCCTCGCGCTACCCGCTGGTCGACGGCCAGGGCAATTTCGGCAATATCGACGGCGATAATCCGGCCGCCTATCGCTACACCGAAGCGCGCATGACCGACGTCGCGCGGCTTCTGCTCGAGGGCATCGACGAGGACGGCGTCGAATTCCGCGCCAATTACGACGGCCAGTCGAAGGAGCCGGTCGTGCTCCCCGGCGGCTTCCCGAACCTGCTCGCCAACGGCGCGCAGGGCATCGCGGTCGGCATGGCGACCTCGATCCCGCCGCACAACGCCGCCGAGCTCTGCGAGGCCGCGCTGCATCTGATCGAGAAGCCCGACGCGAAATCCAGGGCCCTGATGAAGTGGGTGAAGGGCCCAGACTTCCCGACCGGCGGCATCTGCGTCGACTCCAAGCAGGCCATCGCCGAGGCCTACACCACCGGCCGTGGCTCGTTCCGCGTTCGCGCGCGCTGGTCGCAAGAGGAGGGCGCGCGCGGCACCTGGGTCGTCGTCGTCACCGAGATCCCGTTCCTGGTGCAGAAGTCGCGGCTGATCGAGAAGGTCGCGGAGCTGCTCGACCAGAAGAAGCTGCCGCTGGTCGGCGACATCAGGGACGAGTCGGCCGAAGACGTCCGCATCGTGATCGAGCCGAAGTCGAAGAACGTCGATCCCGCGCTGATGATGGAATCGCTGTTCCGGCTCACCGAGCTCGAAAACAAGATTCCGCTGAACCTCAACGTGCTGATCAAGGGCCGAGTCCCCAAGGTGGTGGGACTTGCGGAGTGCCTGCGCGAATGGCTCGACCATCTGCGCGATGTCCTGATCCGCCGCAGCAATTATCGCAAGGCGCAGATCGAGCACCGGCTCGAAGTGCTCGGCGGCTTCCTGATCGCCTATCTGAACATCGACAAGGTGATCAAGATCATCCGCACCGAGGATGAGCCGAAGCCGGCCTTGATGAAGGAGTTCAAGCTCACCGAGGTGCAGGCCGAAGCCATCCTCAACATGCGCCTGCGCTCCTTGCGCAAGCTCGAGGAGATGGAGATCCGCACCGAGGACAAGAACCTCCGTGCCGAGCTCAAGGGCATCAACGCGGTGCTCGCCTCCGAGGCCGAGCAGTGGAAGAAGGTCGGCGAGCAGGTCGGCAAGGTCCGCGACATGTTCGGGCCGAAGACGCCGCTCGGCAAGCGCCGCACCACCTTCGCCGACGCTCCCGAGCACGATCTCGCCGCGATGGAGGAAGCCCTGGTCGAGCGCGAGCCGGTGACGGTCGTCGTCTCCGACAAGGGCTGGATCCGCACCATGAAGGGCCATGTCGAGGATCTCTCGGGCCTCGCCTTCAAGCAGGACGACAAGCTCGGCTTTGCCTTCTTCGCGGAGACCACCTCGAAACTGCTGCTGTTCGCCACCAACGGCAAGTTCTACACGCTCGATGTCGCCAAGCTTCCGGGCGGTCGCGGCCATGGCGAACCGATCCGCCTCTTCATCGACCTCGAGCAGGAGGCGGCGCCCGTCGCGCTGTTCGTCAACAAGGGCGGACGCAAATTCCTGGTCGCAAGCCACGAGGGCCAGGGTTTTGTGGTGAGCGAGGACGATTGCGTCGGTACCACCAAGAAGGGCAAGCAGGTCCTCAACGTCGACATGCCGAACGAGGCGCGCGCGATCACGGAAGTGATCGGCGACACCGTCGCCGTGATCGGCGAGAACCGCAAGATGCTGGTCTTCCCGCTCGACCAGGTGCCGGAAATGGCGCGCGGCCGCGGCGTGCGCTTGCAGAAGTACAAGGACGGCGGCCTCTCGGACGTCGCCGTGTTCGAGGCCAAGGCCGGCCTGACCTGGAAGGACTCCGCGGGCCGCGAATTCTCCGCGACCATGAAGGAGCTTGCCGAGTGGAAGGGCACCCGCGCCGACGCCGGCCGCCTGCCGCCGAAGGGTTTCCCGAAGTCGAACAAGTTCGGCAAGGCGATCGGGTAGGGTGTTTAGTGTCCCGGACGCGCTGCAGCGTGCAACGCTGCTGCGCAGAGTCGGGACCCACGCTGCACAGGTGGCTGGGAGACATGGGCTGCGGCTCTGCAGCGCACCGCTGAAGTGGCGCTGCGCTGCGTCCAGGGCACGCGCACCTGCGCTCACGGGCTGCGACAGCGCCGCTCTCCAATTCGCATTCCACCGCTTAGCACCGTCTGATACCGTCCACGACGCCGGTGGTCTGGAATGTCGAGAATGAGCGCGATGTACGATGTCATTGTTGTCGGCGGCGGCTCCGCCGGCGCTGCTGTGGCCGCAAGGCTTTCCGAGGATCGCGCGCGGCGCGTGTTGCTGCTCGAAGCCGGGCTCGACTGGCGTGCCGATGAGGCGCCGTGGGAGGTGCGGACGCCGAATCCGATCCCGATCATCCACAAGCGCAAGTACCAGGAGAAATGGCAGTGGCCTGATCTGCTGTCGCGCCGGGTGGCGGGGCAGCAGCCGCGCTTCTACTGGCGCGGCAAGGGGCTCGGCGGCTCCTCGATGATGAACGGCCAGATCGCGATCCGCGGTGTTGCCGATGCCTTCGACGAATGGGCCGCCCATGGTTGCACCGGCTGGTCGGCGAAGGACGTGATGCCGCTGTTCTCCGTGATCGAGGACGATTTTGAATTCGGCGATGCCGAGGGCCACGGTCGCGGCGGTCCGCTGCCGGTCTATCGCGCGCCGCCGGAAAAATGGGGACCGATCGACCGCGGCTTGCGGGACGCGGCGCTGGCGAGCGGCTATCCCTGGTGCACGGACCTCAACGGTCCCGACGGTGAGGGCGTCGCCTGCTATCCCATCAACAGCCGCGACTTGCGCCGCATCAGCACCAACGAGGCTTATCTCGAGCCCGCGCGCGGCCGGCCTAACCTCGAGATCCGCGGCCATGCGCTGGTCGATCGCGTCCTGATCAGCGACGGCCGCGCCACCGGCGTCCGCGTTCACGTGGAGGGGCAGGGCACCCAAGAGATCAGCGCGCGGCAGATCGTGCTGTGTGCCGGCGCGATCCATAGCCCGGCGATCCTGCTGCGCTCGGGCATTGGGCCGGCCGACGAATTGAAGGAAATGGGAATTGCGGTCGAGCGCGATCTGCCGGTCGGCAAGCATTATTTCGATCACCCGCTGTTTCGCGCAACCATCCAGCTCCACGAGAACCTGCGGCCCACCGATCCTGATACGCGCCACACCAATTGCTGCGTGACCTATTCCTCGGGCCTTGCGGACGGCGGCAAGCGCGACATGATCCTGATCGCCTTCAATCACCGCGGCATCGGCGTGCCCGGCGCGATCGGCGCCGGGCTGTTCAACGCCTACTCCCGCGGCACGCTCAAGCTGGCCTCGACCGATCCCGCGATCGATCCTGTCGTCGAGGAGAACATGCTCGCCGATCCCCGCGACATGCTGCGCATGATCGACGCGGTGAGGCGGCTCGCGGTGATCACCTCGCAGCCGGCGCTTTCGGGCATCGCCGACTGGATCCGGCTCGCCGATACCGACCTGACGCTGCCGCAGGCAGCCGCCCTGCCGGATCACGAGCTCGACGCGGTGCTGCGCCGTGAGACCGGTGACATCCAGCACGCTGCCGGCAGCTGCCGGATGAGCGGCATCAATGATGCCGACGGCGTGGTCAACCCTGATGGCTCGGTGAAGGGCATCTCGGGTCTGCGCGTCGCCGACGCCTCGATCATGCCGTCCGACTGCCGCGCCAACACGCATTTCACGACGGTGGTGATCGGGGAGGCGATCGCGCGGATGATGATGCGGTAGCGCGGCAACGACGGTGTTCGCGGTTCTCTCCGCGTCGTTGCGAGCGTAGCGACCTGTCCGCCGTTCGTGACGATCGCGATCCGCCCCTTGTCTCGGGCCAGGGTGGTTTGCTTGTGCGACAAATCCGAATTTCGGTAAAGTGGAATATTTTTGCAGGAAGGGGTTGGCAGGCGGCCTCGTCGGAATGGCTGAGCTGTTTTGCCCGACGGCAGCTTGCGCCAGCACGGGGAAGAACAACGCCGTTGCGAGCGACAGCATGACCATTTGCGCGCGGAGCCCTGCGCCCCTCCGAGCATAACCTGATAAAGTGTCAGGCCGAGCCCGCCGCCGAGGAGAGCCGCGCATCGATGGAAAGGTCGGTCATGCTCTCATCCAAGGTAAGTTGTTCCTGGCAATGGAAGCTAACCCCGGCGAAAAGGCCCCGCTTTAAGCATTTTACGCTGGAGTCGCGTTCCGGCCGCCGGCGGCAAGTTGCTCAAAAGGGCTCGACGAGGTTTCCTTTTTGCCCACTTTCCTCCATAGTTCGGCATGGCAAAAATAAGAGTGAGCTTCAAACCGCTTCGTAAATCTGAGGGCGACTGGGTCATCGTCGCCGAGTATCCAGGCTCAGAACCCCGAGAAATAACCGGCTTCGCGAGCAAAGCCGAAATCGACGATTGGATGAACGGAGAGCGTCGGATTTCTTGGCTCCGGTCACAGGGCTACGCCAAGTGAGATGAAATCCGTCCGGCCATCGCGTCCGTCTGACCTATGGCTGCGGTAAACGTCTGCCCGTCCTTTTGCGATCCGAGTTGCCTCGACCGAAGCCGCGGCTCTCGTTGGCGGCCGAAGCTCTCACGGCAAACGGGGTGATCAACACTTGTGGCCCACACCTAAACTCTCGCCGCGTCAAATCTACGGGTGCAAGGATCCAGTCATGACCAAATCGAAACGCTCAGCCGAGCAGCAGATCGCCGATGAAGCCGACCGCAGGGCGCAAAACCCGAACGCAGCGCGGCAGTCGATCGCGGATAGTCAAGCCGATCCCCAGTTTCATGAAAACCACAAGCGTCTGAGAGCGGAGCGGTTGGCGCGAGACGAGGCGCGCAAGCCGTCCAAATGAACACTTGGCCGCATATGCGCTCCTTGCTGCCTCTCCCACGCGGTGGGAGTCCGACAGACGCGTGCGGGAAGGATGCGGGAATTCACTGAAAATACGACACTGATCCACCCTAACGACGCGCTCGATCGTCGCAGCAAAAGCGAGGCTACGTTAGCTCCAAGGATGGGTAGCTCGTAGGATGGGTAGAGTGTAAGCGAACCCCATCAATCCCTCCGAAGGGAGCGAACGCTTAGAATCTGGCTGACCCCTGCGCTCTGGGGTTGAAGGTTCCATTCTCGAAGGCTACGGTCGCCGTTGTCAACTTGGGGGTGTATTATGAAATCAATGATTGTCGCTTCCGCGTTTTTCGTCGTGTCGGCCGGGCTGACGTCTGCTCACGCCCGCGTCGTATGTCACCACGATCCTGTGTGCCAAGCTCAGCGTGACGGCACCAGCGTGGATCAGGCCAGAAAGAGAGAACAAGGCGTAACCGACTGCGTGACCGCCGCCGGTTATACTCGCGCGGACTGGAGTGCCTACAGGGTGCCAGAGGGGCCCGCCAAAAAGGTGCGCGCCTGTCTCGCTAGGAAGGGCCTGCCCACGACTTAACTGAGCGAGTTGATCACTAAACTTTTTGAGTAAGGAGGCCGCTGAATGTTACGCGGGTCTATTTCGCTTGCCCTCGCTTCGATCTGCTCTCAACTATTGCTGTCGGAAGCTTCGGCGCAAGATTTATCCCAATGCACCGCAAGCTTTCCGCTGGCATGCTGCAAACAGTCGTACGCAAAGCATGGCCCATTTGGTTCGCTGACGGGAGCAGCGCAGGAGGCTAGAAACTACGATATGCGGGTATGCGTTGATCGGTTAGCGAAAAAGAAGAGCCGCTGAGAGCGCTTCGCAAATTGACGTTGAACCTGTGGGACCGCCGCGCTGTCCGTTGGAGGGCGAGCGGTCCCTTGGCCGCGCCTCCGGGTCGGCGGTCCAGCTCGTAGGATGGGTGGAGCGTAAGCGAACCCATCAACCCCTCCGCCGACGACGAGGCAGGGTGGGTTTCGCGAGGGCTCGACCCATCCTTCGCGCCAAGGCCCTAAATCACCCCTAACAACCTCAGCGCCACGCCCGCCGCGCAGCTCCCCGCCAGCACCGTCAGCATCCCCAGCTTGAACCTGAAGATCGCGGTCGCCGCCGCGATCGAGAGCACCAGTGCCGGCACGTCGGCGCTCCCGAGCACCGGCATGTCGAAGTTCAGCGGAAACGCATGCACCGGCACTGTTTCGCGGAACAGCGTGTGCAGGGCGAACCAGATCGAGAGGTTCAGGATCACGCCGACCACGGCGGCGGTGATCGCGCTGAGCGCGCCGGCAAGGCCGGTGTTGCCGCGCAGGCGCTCGATATAGGGCGCGCCGACGAATATCCACAGGAAGCAGGGCGTGAAGGTGACCCAGGTCGCGAGCAATCCGCCGAGCGTGGCCGCGAACATCGGCGACAGGCCGCTGGGGTCGCGATAGGCCGCCATGAAGCCCACGAATTGCAGCACCATGATCAGCGGGCCCGGCGTGGTCTCGGCCATGCCGAGGCCATCCAGCATCTCGTGCGGCTTCAGCCAATGATAATGCTCGACCGCCTGTTGGGCGACATAGGCCAGCACGGCATAGGCGCCGCCGAAGGTGACTAGCGCCATCTTGGAAAAGAACAGCGCGATCTGGCTGAAGACGTTGCCTTGTCCGAGGGCAAGCAACAACACGATGACAGGCACCAGCCAGAGCGCCAACCACAACGCGCCGGTTCGGATCTCGCGCGCCGTGTTGGGCTTGACGTGTTCGGGCACGGCTTCGCCGAGCATGCTGTCGATCGCGGCGCCGCCGCTGCCATGGCCGTGACCGGCCGGGGCGAACTCCGGCCGGCCGCTGCGCGCGCCGGCATAGCCGATCAGGCCGGCGGCGATGATGATGATCGGGAAGGGCACCGCAAAGAAGAAGATCGCGACGAAGGCGATCGCCGCCAGCGCGATCATGATGCGATTCTTCAGCGCGCGCTTGCCGACGCGTACCACCGCCTCGACGACGATGGCGAGCACGGCGGCCTTGAGGCCGAAGAACAATGCCTCGACGAAGCTGACATTGCCGAAAGCCGCATAGATGTAGCTGAGGCCCATGATGGCGATGATGCCGGGCAGGATGAACAGCCCGCCCGCCATCAGCCCGCCGGCGGTGCGGTGCATCAGCCAGCCGACATAGGTGGCGAGCTGCTGCGCCTCCGGGCCCGGCAATAGCATGCAATAGTTCAGCGCATGCAAAAAGCGGCCTTCGGAGATCCACTTCTTCTCCTCGACCAGGATGCGATGCATCACCGCGATCTGGCCCGCGGGCCCGCCGAAGCTCAGACAGGCGACGCGAAGCCAGACGCGGAACGCATCGCCGAAGCTGATGCCGTGACCGGCATCAGCTCCTGCTTGAACGTTACGAATGTCCATTACGCCTTCACCTTGTTGGTCGGCCAGTTGTGGGTCTCGGCCGTGGCGTCGCGGCACCAGCGGTAGAAGGCATCGTACAGCGTCATGCCGGCCTCGAGCTGTTCGAGGTCGTCATCATACATGCGCGACAGCCCGAGCGAGGCCGCGAGCAGGCCCGGCGCTTCCGGCGCGAGGTCCGGCCGAGCAGTGTCGGCGCCGCGCACCAGCGTCGCGAGCCGGAGCAGAGCCGGCGTGGCGATGCCGAACTCCTCGATCATGACGTCGAAGGTGCAGAGCTCGCCGCGGTGGCTCCAGAACACGTTCTCGATGTCGAAGGGCGCCGCGTTGAAGCGTTCCCCGACCGCGACCACCTCGGACGGCGCCACATAGAGGAACACCGCGTTGGGGTCGACGAAGCGCCGGATCAGCCAGGGGCAGGCGATGCGGTCGACCTTCGGCCGCGCCCGCGTGACCCAGATTGTGCGTCCCTTGGCATCGCGCGGCGGCAGCTTGCGGGCGTCGACCAGCGGCAGCTTGGCCGCCTTCCAGCCCTCGAAACCGTCTTCCAGGGTTTCGGCTTCGGCGCCGAGCTGCCTCAGCCAGGCGGCCGTGCCCTGCGCCAGCTTGGCGCCGCGCAGGCAGGAGACGATGGCCGAGCGGCCGGCAAACTCGCCGCCCCATTCCGCGACGGTCTCGTGGCTCAGCTTGATCGAGCCGGGAATCAGCCGCCGGTCGGCGGCAAAATCCTCCTCGGTGCGGACATCGATCAGCACAGGCGCGTTGGCCGTGCCGATCAGGCGCGCCAATTTATCGGATGATATGGTCGTGAACGTAGCCATGATGCGTCCTCGCATAAATCAGACGGGACGCGATACTTGGGCATGTCGCCTCGTGGGGAGATCGCTCAAATCCCCATGGCGCAGATTACAGCGAAACTAAGAAGCACTGTCAATCCAAGGGAGCGATTGGACCTTCGAAAAGTGCGGCCCCGCGGTCTATACTAGGCTCAACAGAGCTGAATCTCCTGGAGAATTCGATGCATTCGCATTCCATCGAACAATGGACCCACGACCACGCGTTTCTCGGCGAGAAGCACGACGAGAACGAGCGGCGCACCTGGCTTGTGGTGGTGCTGACGCTGGTCATGATGGTCGGCGAGATCGTCGCTGGCTCGGTGTTCGGCTCGATGGCGCTGCTCGCCGACGGCTGGCACATGGGCACGCATGCGGCCGCGCTGGGCATCGCCGCCTTCGCCTATCGCTTCGCGCGCCGTCACCTGGGGAATGCGCATTTCACCTTCGGCACCGGCAAGTTCGGCGATCTCGCGGCCTTCGCCAGCGCGATCATCCTCGGCCTGATCGCGGTCGAGATCGCCTATGAGAGTGTGCTGCGGCTGATCAATCCGGTGCCGATCGTCTATGGCGAGGCCATGGCGGTGGCCGCCCTCGGCCTCGGCGTCAACCTCGCCAGCGCGTGGCTGCTGCGCGACAGCCATGATCATCACCATCACGGGCACGCGCACGGCCATGAGCATGACGATCATGACCACGATCATCACGGCCATCGCCACCATCATCACGACAACAATCTGCGCGCGGCCTATGTCCATGTCATGACCGATGCTGCGACCTCCGTGCTGGCGATCGCCGCGCTTGCGGTCGCGATGTATTCGGGATGGGTCTGGGCCGATCCGGCCGTTGGCCTGATCGGCAGCGTGGTGATCGGGGCTTGGGCGTTCGGCCTCGTCAAGTCGTCGGGCGCGGTGCTGCTCGACGTGCGCGCCGACGAGAAGCTGGAGCGGGTGATCCGCGCGCGCATGGAGGTCGGCGACGACCGCGTCACCGATCTGCATCTGTGGCAGGTCGGCCCCGGCCATTGTGCCGTGCTGCTCTCGGTGGTGTCGGACAAGCCGAAGACGCCTGCTATCTACAAGCGGCGGCTCGCCGGGCTGAAGGGCCTCAGCCATGTCACGGTGGAGGTCGAGACCTGCCTGCATTGACGCTGGTCTTCGCGGGAATTCTGCCGTCGGACCGGGGTTGATCCGACGTTGATGCCAAGTCGCGGCCTCGTGGCCGCCAGGGAGGACCAAGGATGCGCAGGACCAAGCTCGCTCTCGCCATTGCCGCACTGGCGCTGTCAGGCCCGGCGGCGCTCGCGCAATCGGCCGGCGTCGAAAAGCTCTACGTGCTCAATTGCGGGGAGGGCGCCGCGGGCGACATCTCGCGCTGGACGCCCGGGCTGAACGAAGGCAAGACGATGGACTTCGTCGACAGTTGCTATCTGATCAAGCACGCCAAGGGCTGGTTCCTGTGGGACACCGGCATCGCCGATGCCGTCGCCGCGATGCCGAATGGTCTTGCGCCCGCCGATCCCAAGGCCGTGACCTGGCGCCGGCCGAAGACGCTTGCCGCCCAGCTCGAGCAGCTCGGCGTGAAGCCCGACGACGTCAAGGCCATGGCGGTCTCGCACACCCATCCGGACCATACCGGCAATGTGGAGCTGTTTCCGCAATCGATGCTCTACGTGCAGAAGGCCGAATATGACTGGCCCGGCGCCAACAATTCGCCGCGCTTCAAGCCCTCGCACCCCGTCGAGTTGCTCACCGGCGACAAGGACGTTTTCGGCGACGGCAGCATGACCATCCTGTCGACGCCCGGCCACACGCCCGGGCACCAGTCGCTGCTGGTGAAACTGCCCAAGACCGGCGCGGTGGTGCTGTCCGGTGACGCCGTGCACTTCAGGGATAATTGGGACAATCGCCGCGTGCCCGGCATGAACGTCGACAAGGGCCAGACCACGGCTTCGATGCAGAAGATCGCCGACACTCTGGCCAAGGAGAAGGCGCAGCTCTGGATCAACCACGACAAGGCCCAGCGCGACAGCCAGAAGATGGCGCCGGAGTTTTACGATTAGCGGTGGATCAGCCTTTCGGCGCGGTCACGCCCGGCGGGCTCGCTTCCGGCGTCTTCTTCGGCTTCAGCGTGCCGGCGTAGAACGAGAGCAGCCAGACCAGGAGGACGGCGAGGAGGTAGACGCCCCAGGCCTGCGGCGGCGTGGTTGCCCAGCGCAACAGGCCTTTGAAGGTGCGGGGCGGATCGTTGTCGTCGCTCATGGCCCGCTTGTGCGCGAAAGCTCGGGGCCGGTCAATCCGGCCGCGGCCTGGTGCGGATCAGGAACAGCGCGGCCAGCGCCGAAAGGCTGAGCGCGGAGGAGACGATCAGCACCTTGGCGCCCATGAGGTCGATCAAGAGGCCGAAGGCCAGCGGCGCCACCGCCTGCGCCATGCGTGCGGGAGCGCCGATGATGCCGAGACGGTAGCCGAAGTCCTTCGGACCGAAGATCGACAGCGGCAGCGTGCCGCGCGCGATCGTCAGGATGCCGTTGCCCGAGCCGTGGAACAGCGCGAACGCGCTCGCCGCGGCGCCGCCGAAGATCGCCACGATCACCGCGCCAATCGGGTGGGTGAGGCAGGCAAGCCGCGTCGACCACAGCGGATGGAAGCGGCTGAGGAAGCCGGCCTCCAGCATGCGTGCACCGACTTGCGCCGGGCCGATCAGCGCGCCGGCGGCGATGGCCTCGGCGGGCGTCGCGCCTGTCGTCTCCAGGATTCGCGGGAAATGCGCGGCCATGGCGCCGGTGACGGTCCAGACCGCCGCGAAGATGAAGGCGAGCAGCAGCATGGTGCGGTCGAGCGGCAGATGCGGCTTCTCGGCGGTCGCCGCCGCCTGCCTGGCGCCCTTGATCGCCGGCAGCACGAAGAAGTTGAGCGGCAGGCCGATCAGGATATTGGCGGCCGCCCAGGCAAAGCAGGTCTCGCGCCAGCCGATATGGGCGAGGCCCCAGGCGGTGAGCGGCCAGCCGACGGTGGAGGCAAACCCCGCCATCAGCGTGATGCCGGTGATGGGCCGGCGCGCCTCGGTGCCGTAGATCCGCCCCAGCGCGGCGAAGGCGGCGTCGTAGAGGCCCATCGCCATGCCGACGCCGAGCACAAGCCAGGCGATCGCCATGACCGCGACGGACTGCGAGACGCCGAGCAACACGAGGCCGGCCGCGATGGTGAGGTTCGAGACCGACAGCACCTGCCGGCCGCCGACGAGATCGATCTGCCGCCCGATGCGCGGGCCGAGCATCGCCGAGATCACCAGCGAAGCCGAGAACGCGCCGAAGATCCAGTTGGAGGAGACGCCGAGGTCGCGCGCCATGGGATCGGCGAGCAGGGCCGGCAGATAATAGCTCGAGGCCCAGGCCAGCGTCTGCGTGGTGCCGAGCGCCAGGATGATCGGAAGCTGGCGCTGGCTCATTCGCGCGTACTTTCGATTCTGGCCGACGAAATCATCATTGCCGGCATTTGCCGTCCGTGCGGCGAGGGCGTCAACCGCAACCTCGGCATATTCGATCTGCACGGGACGGGGAGCCTTGCGCGCGTGCCCGGCTTGCGCCTTTCGCTCGTCACGAATGCACGCCATAATGGCGCATGCAAACAGCTTCGCGCCTTTCATTGATGAACTGGATCGCCAGCCAGGGGCTCACGGGTCTGCCCGAGCAGGAACTGCTCCGCGGCTTTTGCGAGCGCTGCTGCGACGAAGGGCTGGACCTGTCGCGCGGGCTCGTGATCATCGACACGCTGCATCCGATCTACGAGGGCCGCGCGTTCCGCTGGAGCGATACGCCGAGCAACGAGAGCGACGTCATCGAGTACGGCTCGACGGCGGAGGGCGACGCCGCCACGAACTGGCGCCGCTCGGTGTTCTATCATTTGCTCGAGCACGGCAACGACGAGATGGTGATCGATCTCGCCGAGGCGCCGTCGCTCGATTTCTCGCAGATCGGCGACCTCGCCGAAAACGGCCACCGGCACTTCCTGGCTTTCGTGCACCGCTTCGGCGAGAGCGGAGCGCTCGGACAGATGGACTGCCTCTATTCCTATTGGACGACGCGGCGGGACGACGGCTTCACCGAAGCCGAACTGGCCGCGCTGCGCGATCTCGTGCCGGTGCTCGGGCTCGCGATCAAGTCGGCACAGCAGGTCGACATCGTGCGCACTTTGGGGCGCGTCTATCTCGGCCGCGACGCCTCCGAGCAGGTGCTGCGCGGGCGCATCTCGCGCGGCGTCACCGAGCGCATCAATGCCGTGCTCTGGTACTCGGACCTGCGCGGCTCGACCGGGATCAGCGAAAGCATCGGCCCCGACGAGATCATCCCGTTCCTCAACGACTATGCGCAGGCCGTGATTGACCCGATCCACGAGGCCGGCGGCGATGTGCTCAAGCTGATCGGCGACGGCGTCCTCGCGATGTTCTGGGGCGAGGACATGGCGGATGCGCGCCGTGCCGCGCTGCGCGCCGAGCACTTGTTCCGCAAGAATATCGCGGCGCTCAATGCGCGCCGGGCGGCGGAGGGGCGTCCGACCACGTCGGCCTATATCGGCCTGCATGTCGGGCAGGTCTTCTACGGCAATATCGGCAGCGAGGACCGGCTCGATTTCACTGTGGTCGGTCCGACCGTGAACGAGGTCAGCCGCATCGCCTCGATGAGCCGCTCGGTCGACCGCGAGCTGCTGGCGTCATCGGAGTTCTACAAGGGCCTCGACGCCGCCGGGCGGCGCTATCTCGTCTCCACCGGCCGCTACGCACTGCGCGGCATCGGCCGCGCGCAGGATCTCTACACGCTCGACCCCGATGTCGACGCGAGCGAGCCGGTGACGGGGAGCTACGAGCGGTATCTGGCGAACTAGCACCGCGCCGCCACCTCATCCCCCACCATCTCCGGCTGCCGGTCCAGCGCCACGGCCGGCGACAGCCAGATCACCAGCGCCTGCACGCCGAACACGGCCGCCGCCAAGTAGAGGCAAGCTTCCGCGCTCCATAGCCCGCCGACGATCGCGCCCAGTCCCGAACCGAGCGGGCGCGCGCCGTAGCTCATGATGTTGATGGCGGAGACGCGGCCCAGAAGGCGCGGCGGCGTCACCGATTGGCGCAGCGTCGTGGTCGAGATCACCCACAGGATCGGCCCGACGCCAAGCAGGAAGAAGCTCAAACCCGCCAGCCAAGGCGAGGGGACCAGCACGGTCAACGCCATGACCATCGCGGCAATGAAGCCGGTGACGGGGCCGAGGCCGACCACGGTGCCGAAGCTGATACGCTGCATCACGCGGGTGGCGAGCAGCGCGCCGATCACCATGCCGACGCCGTACATTGTCAGCACTGTGCCGACGCCCGCGGCGGTGAGGCCGAGATGGCGCACGGCGTAGGGCACGAACACGGCGATCTGCAGGAACCAGCCGGTGTTGAAGATGAACTGGGTGATGAACACCGGACGCAGCAGCGGATGGTGAAACACGAAGGCCGCGCCTTCGCGGATGTCCTGGAACGGATGGCGGCGCGGCGCTGGCGCGCGGGCGGGCTCGAAGATGCCTGAGAGCAGCACCACGGCGATGGCCGAGAGCGCCGCGGCGAAGCCGAAGGCCGGGCTCGCGCCCCACCAGCCCACCAGCGCGCCGCCAAGCGCAGGGCCGCTGGCAAAGGCGATGGTGCGCGCCAGCTCGATCCGCGCATTCGCCGCCGGCAGCAGCTCGGCACTCACCAGCGAGGGCACCAGCGCCGGTGCGGCCACGCTGTAGACCACGGTGCCGCACACCGCGGCGAAGCCGAGCAGCGCCAGCAACGGCAGATTGAGCGCGCCGAGCGCGAGCAGCAGCACGATGGTCGCGAGCGCCACGGCCCGCAGCGCCTCGGCTCCCGCCATCAGCGAGCGGCGTGAGATCCGGTCGGCGAGCAAGCCGGCGGGAATCGCGAACAGCACGAAGGGCAGAGTCAAAGCGGTCTGCAACAGGCCGGTCTGGCCTTCCGCGACCCCGAGCGTGAGCACCGCGACGATGGGGGCGGCGGCCAAGGCGATCTGCTCGGCCGACTGCGCGGCGAGGTTGGACCAGGCGAGCCGGGCAAAGGTGTCGGGGAGGCGGGGCGGGTTTGACATGGCTCATTTCCTGCAAAGTCGGGTTGGCGCCAGTATCCGGCCCCGGGGGCCGCCAAACCCACCCGCTTCCCGACAGGGCGGCGAATAACCGCCCGGAACGGGAACCCCTGCCACTAGATGCAGTTGCAAATGAGTTGCAATAAGCCTCGACTTCGGTATTCTCGCCCCATGGATGCCCGATCGCCTGATTTGACGCGCGACACCGCCGGCTGGCGCACTGACGCGCCCGCCACCAAGAGCCTCGCCGAGGTCAACGCCACGGTTGCCATTCCGGCCGCGGGCCGCTGGTGGCGCCGGCTGCTCGCTTTCGTCGGCCCGGGCTATCTGGTCTCCGTCGGCTACATGGACCCCGGCAATTGGGCGACCGACCTCGCCGGTGGCTCGAAGTTCGGCTACACGCTGCTCTCCGTCATCCTGCTCTCGAATTTGATGGCGATCCTGCTGCAGTCGCTGGCGGCACGGCTCGGCATCGTCACCGACCGCGACCTCGCGCAGGCCTGCCGCGCCACCTATTCGCCGGCGACGAACTTCCTGCTCTGGCTGGCCTGCGAGGCGGCGATCATCGCCTGCGATCTCGCCGAGGTCATCGGCACCGCGATCGCGCTCAAGCTCCTGTTCGGCATTCCCCTGATCGGCGGCGCGCTGCTCGCGGCGCTCGATGCCTTCCTGCTGCTGCTCCTGATGAACCGCGGATTCCGCTTCCTCGAAGCCTTCGTCATCGCGCTGCTGGCGGTGATCGCGGTCTGCTTCGCGGTCCAGGTCGCCGCCGCCGCGCCGCCGGTGGCGGAGGTGCTGCACGGCTTCATGCCGAGAAGCGAGATCTTCACCAACCCCGAGATGCTCTACATCGCGATCGGCATCATCGGCGCGACCGTGATGCCGCACAATCTCTATCTGCACTCCTCAATCGTGCAGACGCGCGCCTATGAGCGCAACGACGAAGGCCGCCGCGAGGCGATCAAATGGGCGACGACGGATTCGACCATCGCCCTGATGCTGGCGCTGTTCATCAACGCCGCCATCCTCGTCGTCGCAGCTGCGACCTTCCACAAGAGCGGCCATTCGGATGTCGCCGAGATCGGACAAGCCTTCGAGCTGTTGTCGCCGCTGCTGGGTCTCGGCATCGCCTCGACGCTGTTCGCGGTAGCGCTGCTCGCCTCGGGCCTGAACTCGACGGTGACGGCGACGCTCGCCGGCCAGATCGTGATGGAGGGATTCCTCGATCTGCGCCTGCCGAGCTGGGCGCGCCGCCTGCTCACGCGCGGCATCGCCATCGTCCCCGTGATCGTCGTCACCGCGATCTATGGCGAGCGCGGCACGGCGGATCTGCTGGTGTTCAGCCAGGTCGTGCTGTCGATGCAATTGCCCTTCGCCGTCATCCCGCTGGTCCGCTTCGTCTCCGACCGCCGCAAGATGGGCAAGTTCGCGATTCCCACCTACGTCGCCGCGATCGCGTGGATCGTCGCGGGCGTGATCGTGATCCTGAACCTCAAGCTGTTGTCCGACACATTGTTCGGGTGAGGGCAGGCGCTATCGCTCCGTCTGTCCGGAGCGGCCCATGACGAGCCGCCCTTGCGCGAGCTCGGTCCGGCAATTTCGGAAAAGCCGCGCCATGCGAGGGCCGACGGCTCCGGTCGCGAGCCGGCGAACTACCGCTTTTCAATCGGTGCGAAGAGGGTATACTACCTTCAATTGCTGCGGGGCCGCGTATTACTGACAGGCCATATTATGACATTACGTTTTTCAGGATTGATTTTTCTCCCCGCGGGATAATCGGCGGTCCCGCGCCGGAGTAAGTGCGCCGATCCGCATTTTCTCCGGTTACGTCTATGAGTTGTGCGCGACGTCGGCGCGCGGAGCCGGTGGCGAGACCACTGGCTTGATGGATTGATTTTGACTGCGCGGGTTCACGTCCTAGGGGACGGTGATCAAGCCAGAATGCGTTGATTGCTGCGTTGATATCATTGATGAGCGTGTACTGCCGTGACCAAGTGTCCCGCATGTTCAGCCCGTGTTACTCGCGAGCATCGCTTCTGCTCTCAATGCGGCGCGCGCCTCGATCACGCCGTGGAGCAGCCCTCCGGTCCATCACTTGCCAGCATCGTCGACCGCGACGCGCGGGTTGTTCCGCTGCACGATCATGCGACGGTTCGGTCACAGATGCTGACCGAGAACAAGCAGGTCAGCGTCCTCTTTGTCGACGTCTGCGACTCCACATCACTGCTCCAGCACTCCGACCCCGAGGAATCCCGCAACTATCTCGGCAAGACGCTGAACCATCTGGCCGAAGCGGTCGCGACCTATGGCGGCACGGTGAGCCAGTTGCTCGGCGACGGGCTCGTCGCCTTGTTCGGCGCGCCCGTGGCGCAGGAGGATCACGCCCTGCGGGCGTGCCTTGCCGCTCTCAAGATGCAGAGAGCCAACATTCCCGGCCACGCGGTTCAGGGCGTGGCCAGCCCGATGCTGCGCATCGGCATCAATTCGGGCGAAGTGCTGGTCGGCGTCGTCGGACAATACGGCTGGTCGCATTACGGGGCGGACGGCAAGACGATTCACCTTGCATCGCGGCTCGAAAAGATGGCGGCTCCCGGCGGCATTCTGATCAGTGCCGCGACGCAGCGCCTCGTCGCGCAGCAGATCGACACGCAGCCGGTGGGGACGCGGTCGGTCCGAGGGCTGGACGATCCGGTCGACCTCCATGAGGTCGTGGTCGCCACCGAAAGTTCGGCGGCCGCGCCGCTGACGCGCAAGCAGCGCTGGGCGCCCCTGGTCGGCCGCGAAGATCCCTTGCGGATCCTGGCCGGGGATCTCGACATCGTTCGAACCGGCGCGATGCGAACGATCGGGCTGTGCGGCGATGCGGGGATCGGGAAGTCCCGCCTGATCTCCGACTGGATTGCCGCGCTTGCAAGCCAGGGCATGGAGGTCTGCCTTTCGCAGGCACGAGGTTACGCGAGCGCGCGCGCCTACAGCACCGCCGCGGACCTGATCGCAAGCCTGGCCGGGTTGCCGCAAACAAGCCTGACCGATGCACAATCCGTCAGGCAGACCCTGGCCGCCGAATGGGCCACCGAGGGCGCCGCGCATCTCGCGGCGATCAACGATCTGCTGGGTCTGGCTGCGCCGGACCAGGCTTGGCTGGAGCTCAACCCGGTCCAGCGGCGGCGCCGGATTGGCGACGCGTTGCTGTGGCTCGTGCGCAGGCGCGCCCAAGCGGGCCCCTTCGTGCTCGTGCTCGAAGACGTTTTCCTGGCTGACCGCGAGAGCCGGCGGTTGTTCGAGGCTCTGCTGCCAAAGCTACAGGGACTGCCGATCCTCGTCTGCGTCAGCTATCGACCTGATTTCGACCATCAGTGGCGCCAGGCCCCCTGGTTTGCAGAGCGCATGATCGAGCCGCTCCGCGATGGCGAGATGTTCAGGCTCGCGCGCGCCCTGCTGGGGGATGACCTGTCCGTGCTCGGCGCCATGAACGAATTGGTGGCGCGCGCCGACGGCAATCCCTTCTTCCTGGAGCAACTGGTCATCACGCTGATCGACGACGGATCGCTCGAGGGAACGCCGGGCGCATACCGCCTGCAGCGGCCGCCGGGGGAGCTGCGCGTGCCGGGCTCGATCGCCGCGGTGATCGGCGCGCGCGTCGACAGGCTGCCTGAAGCCGCCAAGTCCGCGCTCGAGGCCGCTGCGATCCTCGGCGACCCCATCACGCGCGAGCTGATCGCCGCGATGCAGGCCGTGGACCTTGGGCGTGCCGAAGAATTGCTGGGCTTGTGCGTTGCATCCGGATTGTTGGCGGGGGCGGATCAGGCGCGCGGTCAGCTCGAGCAGCACGCATTCGCGTTTCGCCATGCATTGGTGCGCGATGTTGTGCTCGGCGCCCTCACGCGCGCTCGTCTCAAGGCGCTGCATCGACAGGCCTTCCTGGCGCTGCATGCGCGGCCGGGGGCGGCTGATGCGGATGTCGCGCCGGCGCTGGCGCACCATGCCTTCAAAGGGGAGGAGTGGGAGCAGGCGGCGAGATTCACCGTCAAGTCGATGGCCCGTGCGATCTCGCGCTCGGCCAATCAGGAAGCCCTTCAACTGTTCGAGAAGGGTCTTCAGGCAGCGCGCCGCGTCGACGACGCCTCGATTGCCCAGACCCTGGAACTCGCGCTTCGCCTGGAAGCCATCGGGGCGATGCTAGCCCTCGGGCAGATCGACGACATCTTCAGCAACATGGAGCGCGCGGAAGCCATCGCGGTGCAGCTGAACGATCAGCGCGCACGAGCGGCGGTGTCGACCGAGACGGCGGTGTTCCTGTGGATGCGCGGACGCTTCGAGCAAGGTCTGCGCTATGCTTCACGGGGGCTCGAGGCGGCCCGCCTCGCGCAGCGCCGCCACATGATGATGGCGGCGCATCAGACCCGCCTGATGAACCTCCACGCGCTCGGTCGATATGCAGAGGCGGCCACGGAAGGCCAGGTTCTGCTCTCCGATTACGGACGGGAGCTGTCGGCGCATGTCGTTCAGCCCGGATGGGCCGCGATCCCCATCATCAATCTCTATGCGTTTCACGCCAGCACGCTCTGGCGGCTGGGAGACAGTGCAACCGCCCACGCGTTCTGTGCCAAGGCCTACGAGATCCTGTCGAACATCGACCATCCCTATTCCCGGCTGCTGATCGACACCGTCCAGTCGCAGATCTGGATCGAGAGCCGGGAGCTCGACAGGGCCGAGCCCTTGATGCGCGCGGGCGTGCAGCAATGCATGACGCACAACGTTCCGACCATGCTTTCGGTTTGTACGGGTGTTCTCGGCAGCGCGCTTGCGCGCAACGACAAGGCCGCCGAGGCGGCGACGATGCTGGAGAAGGGGTTCGCCGATCGCATCTACGCGGCGGCCGGACCTTACGGCAGGACGTTCATGCGCGTGAGCCTGGGCGTCGCCTATCGCAAGCTCGGCCGGCTGGACGATGCGATCGCGGTCGGCCGCAAGGCGGTCGAGGAGGCCGCCGAAGAATACGGCCACCAGACCGAAGCCCTGTACGAGCTTGCTGAGACCTTGCGGCAGGCCGGCGATCTCGCCGGCGCCGAAGCGCATTTCAAGCGGGCCGCCGATGCCGCGGAGCGTCTGGGCATGCCCCACTATCAAAGACAGGCCGCAGCGGCCCTCGCGGATTGGCGGAAGGACGGGTATGCAGCATGAAACTCTCGACCTATGAACCCGACGCGTTGCCGCCGGGAGCACGCAGCCTCTCCTATGGTCTGTTCTGCTGGCTCAATCGCCACATTACGGTCTTGCGTGCGGTCGGTGCAGTGCTTCGGCACTGGCCAGCCATTGGCGGCTGGTTCGGCCTGGCGGCACGCGCCAGTGCGGTCAAGGATGTGCTGACGCGCACGCGCAGCTTCGCCAATACGGCGCATGCGGCCAACATGGTCTCTGGCGACTACCTCATCGGGATGGATCCCGGGCCGACCTATTCGGACGATCGGGACCTGGTCCATGCGCGGTTGGCGGCTCTGAACGTCCCCGCCGATTCCGATGCCGAGGCGCAGCGGCGCATCAAGGCTCTGAGCGTGCGCGGCGCGGGCGGCTTCGACCTGATCGATGAGTATCTGATGTGGGTCGTGTTCCACGCCATGCGGCCGCTGTTCGGCGCGGCAACGGGCGCTGTGGTGGCGGGGTCGGCGGTCGACGCTGCGCAGGGCGATGTCGACGAGGGCTTGCAGCGACAATACATGCTCGAGATCCGCTATGTTGCGGGGCAACTGCTGGCCGGCAGCTTGGCGACGCTCGATCTTCGGCGACGGGCGGAAGCCTGCGGGGATGCGCTGCAGACGCGGATCGATCGCGTGACCGGCCTCATCGGCGCCGCCTGGGGCGTCAAGAGCTCCTCCGCCGACATTGAACGAAACGCGGTCGGCCTTGCCTGGATCTCGCATCCTGTCACCGTCCAGTCGGGCGCTCTCGTCGTCCAGGAGCTGCTGGGACGAACGAAGGTCTACGAGGAGCTGCGATCGAAGGCCGCCAAGCTCGGCGAGCCCGCCGTCTGGACCGATCCCGAGTTCCGCAAGATCGTGCGCAACCATGTGCTCGAGCTGATGCGCTTCCGGCCGATCTTTCCGCTGCTGGCGCGCGACGTGCCGCGCGACACGGAAATGAAAACCGGGGCGCGGCACAACGCCGGATGTCCTGGCGGTGGTAAGGTCTCGCTGCTGTCGATCGCAGCGCTGTTCGATCCCAACGCCGTTCCCCAGAGCGGTCGCTTCTGCCCGGAGCGCGATTGGGGCAAGAACGATGCCTTGCGCTATCTCATGTTCGGATACGGCTACCGCCAATGTCCCGCGCGGGATCACGCGGTGGAGATCCTGACCAGCGCGCTGATTGGCCTGCTCACCTTGCCGCGGCTGCAACTGGCGCGCGGTGAAGGCAAGGCCATCGCCTATGACGGGCCGCTGATGCTGTGCATGCGGATGTGTACGACCTGAGTGAGCGGAGAACACGGCCATGCTCGAGATCGTCCGGCAGCAGATGATCTGCATCGTTGCGCCAGGCTGGGCCGGCGGCGCTGAAATTCCAAGGCAACTTCACGGTGCATTGGATGCCCTGCTGGACGACGTCGCGGTGGTGCATTTCGTTTCGATCGGGCTGCTGCCGGCCTTGGCCGGGGCCCCAAACCAGCAGCCGGTGCTCTTGCTCGAGCTTGCCGTGGAGGAGGGCTTGCGTCCTTACGACCTGCTGTACCGCCTCGTCTATCATCCAGACGGCGCGATGTGGACGCTGTTCGGCGGCATGGTCGCTCCCAACGTCGCCGTGCCCACGGCCAAGGACAAAGAGCAATTGCTGAACCAGCTGATGAGCTGGCACAGCATCGCCGACGGCGGCTTCGTCGGCGCCCGCGATCGCTCGGTCCGGCAGATCAAGATGGAGAGCGACCTGCTCGATCAGACGCGCATCGAAGCGCGGAATCTGAAGCAAAAATACGGCAGCGATCGCACCGCATTCGCCCTGGCGCTGGCCCGGTGGGCCTACGCCAACCCACGTTTCGAGTGGGCGGCCAAGCCTGCGCCGCGATCCTATTGGCGCGGGACGGGGGCGAGCATCGGTGCCAAGCTCGCTTATCCCTTGGCGGCGATCGTGCTGTGGTTCGCCGTGCTCTGGCTGCTGCGGGCACTTCCGCGCGCCTTTAACTGGTTCTTCGGCGAGCCCGGTCCCGGACTGCGGGCGGTCGAAGATACCGTCATCAAGACGAGCGCATGCCTGCACGCGATGAGCTGGCACGGGCTAGTGGCGCTCGGGGTGATCGCATTCCTCGTCTGGCTGTTCCTGGTGCCGCTGCCCGCGCAATTCGTGTCCTGGCGGCGCTGGCTGAACAGCGTTCAGCAGGAGCTCGATCGGCCGACCCAGACGCTCTCGTCGCTCGCAACCTATGTGGGCGGCTGGCTGATCGGCGTGCCGCTGCTGCTGGCCGTCGCCGCCTGCGCCATCGCCTACACGTTTGCGCCGCTGGCCTATGAGGTAGCTCCGGCCTATATGCATGACGTCATCGAACCGAAGCTGCCGAAGCTGACCGGATTGCAGATCACCGGCATCGCGATCGTCGTTATCGCCGCGGTGCTTTGCATCGGCGCGCTGTTCTACTGGCTCAATCGCTATTTCACCGAGCTGAGCAGAAAGTTCTTTCATCCGCTCGAAGAGGACGTTCCGCGGGCCCAGCAGATCCATCCGTCGGTCGAGCGATGCGAGGCCGATCTGGTCGGTGGCACCCAGCACATGTTCAGCCTGACGGAGCTGCGCGGTCCGCAATGGTGGAGCGCGTGGTGTATCCGGCTGGCGCTGCGCATCGTGACGTTTGCCGGACGGGTGTTCTTCACGCAAGGCTGGCTCGGCAATGCGCCGGGCATCCATTTCGGCCATTGGCACGTCATCGACAACGGCCGCCGCTTTCTGTTCTGCTCGAACTATGACGGCAATTTCGGCGGCTATCTCGACGATTTCATCAACGGCGCGGCCGTCGGCACCACGCTGGCCTGGCGTTGGACCGAGCTGAATCCACGCGCCCCGGCGCTGGAGGGGCAGCCCGGCATCGCCAAGGCGCGCAGCTTTCCGCCGACGCGCTTCGTGGTGTTTCGCGGCGTGAAGTGCGAGCTGAGATTCAAGTCCTATGCGCGCGACAGCATGCTGCCGCATCTCTACCATTTCGACGCCTGCAACCGGACGGTCGACCAGATCAACCTCGCCACGGGGCTGCGCGACGCCTTGTTCGGCGAGCGCAACGAGAAGAACGACGACCTGATCATGAGGGCCATCGAGACATGAAGCACGCTCCGCGCCTCTCCGAGCAAAGCCACGACATCCAGGGCATGCTGAAGAGCGGCTTCGGCTGGCTCAAATCCAGCCGCTTCTGGCTGCTGACGATCCGCGACGGCCGCGAGGATCAGGCGCGGGCCTGGCTCGCGCGTCTCGTCGACAGCAAGCTGGTCGTCAGCGCCAAATGCGTCGCCAAGGGCAAGACTAAGGGCAAGACCAAGGGCAAGACGGAGCCGGAAGCGTCGATCGGGGAGGCGGTGTCGGTCGCCTTCAGCTTCGCGGGGCTGAAGAAGCTCGGCTGTACCGAGGCCGAGACGCATCCGTTTCCGACGCCTTTCAGCTCCGGCATGGGCAGCGCGTTGCGCCAGGATCTGTTGAGAGACGCTCCGCGCGATGACTGGCGCTGGTCGGATGTCGAGGGCGCCAGCGGCCGCCAGACCGTTCACATTCTCGTTGCGCAATGGTGGGTGCTCGACGCAACCGCGCGCATGGAGGAGCCGGACCCGGCAGTGTTCATCGTCGAGACCGTCGAGAACAATCCTTGCTCGTTTGCGGATGGCCAGTTGCGTGAGCCGTTCGGCTTCCGCGACGGCCTCGCCCAACCCGTGATCCGCGATCTCCGGGACGAGGAGGGAGCGACCCCGCAGCAGGCCCGAAAGGACGCCGGCAAGCTTTATGAGGATCGTGTCGTCGAGCCCGGCGAATTCATTCTGGGCTATCGCAACGAGTACGACGAGCTCACCTACTGCCCCAACGTGAATGAATGGCCGCAAACGGAAGACCGCTTCACGCTGAACGGGAGTTATCTGGCGGTCCGGCAGATCGAGCAGTATGTCGATGCGTTCAGGCAGTTCGAAGCTGCCAATGGCTTACCGACCTGCGAAAAACTGATGGGACGTCGGAAGGACGGCATGCCGCTCGGCTGGCAGGGGCCTCCAGGGTCGAATTCGGCGGCCGACGCCTTCCGCTATCGCGTCGAGGACGCCAATGGCTTCGTCTGTCCGAAGGGCGCGCATATCCGCCGGTCCAACCCGCGCGATTCCCTCGGGATCGACGTGCCATCGAGCATCAAATCATCGAAGCTGCACCGGCTGCTCCGCCGCGGGCGGCCCTATCGCGAGAAGACCGAGACCGGACATCGCGAAGGCATCTTTTTCATCGCGTGCAATGCCGATCTCGAGCGTCAGTTCGAATTCATCCACCAGCGCTGGCTGCAAAATCCGCGTTTCGGCACGCTCGAGAAGCAGGACGATCCGATCGTGGGGTCGCAGGCCGGCGGCAAGAGCTTCACCATTCCGGGATCGCCGAGCGGCGGCGAGGTCACGCTGGCTTCGTTCACCGGCGCGCGCGGAGGCGGCTACTTCTTCCTGCCCGGGATCGCAGCACTGAAATTCATCGCCGGCGCGAAGATCGGCGCAACGCACCGCCTTGAAGCGGCCGCCTCCTGACAGGCACGATCCCGGAAGGTGTCAGTCCTGCGGCTCGGATGCCGCATCGCCCTGGGCGTCGATGCGCAGCCAGCCCGAGGGGGCGAGGCGCTGCTGCGGCAGGAAGCGGGCCTTGTAGTCCATCTTCTTGGAGCCCTCGATCCAATAGCCGAGATAGACGTAAGGCAGTCCCTGCCTGCGGGCGCGAGCGATGTGGTCGAGGATCATGAAGGTGCCCATCGAGCGTGAGACCTGGCCCGGCTCGAAGAACGAATAGACCATCGACAGGCCGTCGCTGAGGACGTCCGTGAGCGCGACCGCGATCAGCTCCTCGCCGCGGCCGGTGATGCCGCTGTCGGGGCCGCGCTTGCGATACTCGATGATGCGGGTCTCGACGTGGCTGTCCTCGACCATCATGGCGTAGTCGAGCACCGTCATGTCGGCCATACCGCCGTGGCGGTGGCGGGCGTCGAGATAGGCACGGAATACGGAATATTGCTCGGAGGTCGGCACCGCGCTGCGCTGCTCGCCGATGATATCGGCATTGCGCGCCATCACCTTGCGGAAGTTGCGGGAGGGGCGGAACTCGTTGGCGACGACCCGGACTGAAACGCAGGCGCGGCACTGGTCGCAGGCCGGCCGGTAGGCGATCGACTGGCTGCGGCGGAAGCCGCCATGGGTCAGGAGGTCATTGAGGTCGCCGGCGCGCTCACCCACGAGGTGCGTAAACACCTTGCGCTCATGCCGGCCCGGCAGATAGGGGCACGGGGAGGGCGCCGTCAGGTAAAATTGGGGGGTGTCGCGCGAGTGCTGGGTCAAGGGACGTCGTGGGCCTCCGAAGTGAATGTCAGCATCGCGCTACGGAAGCCCCCGGTCAATTGGTCTGCTCGGCAAGGCAGATCAGCAAGGCAGATCGGCAGTCAGCTTAGCGGATCCCGGTTAGTAGGCGGTTGATCACCAGGTCCGCGAAGCCTGCGGCACCGGCGCGCGGACGGAATTGTTGACCACGACCGTTCCCAGCACGAAATCGTGCAGCAGGCGCCGGCGGGTGTTGAACGGGCCGACCAGCACCACGAAGGGCGTCAGGAACGAGACGGTCACCCAGAACAGCACGGCATGGGTGGCCCCGAGCACGAAATAGCCGGGCGCGCCGTACCAGGTGCGCAGCTCCAGATCCATCAGCCGCATGCCGATCGTCGCCGACGAAGGACCGCCGATGCAGGCGCCATAATAGACGATGGCCCAGATCACCGAGGCCGGCCAGGCCAGCCAGAACAGCGCCCAGCCGAGGCCGAGCGTGACCACGCCGAACAACGCGATGAAGAGGTAGCCGAGGATCACCGGCACCGAGATCACGACCATGTCGATCAGGAAGGCGAAGGCCCGGCGCGTCGCGACGCCGCGGAACTGTTCCGGGTGCAAATAGGGGTCGTAGGCGTGCGGTTGCACCCCGCCGTCATTGCGCCAGGCATTGCCCGAGTCCGAATACGACATGTCCGTTCTCCCAAGGGGAAGCTCAAGGGGGAAGCTCCCGTGGCAGGACATGGGAACAGGCCGTCCGCGTGCCAAGGGTGCGCTGGGATTAACAAGCCGAAATATTCCGGCGATTCGGGGGCGGGGGACGACAGTGAGGATGACGCGCCAGCTTACCCCTGCGTCCGCAGCTTCTCCGCCGCCTTCGGCGCAAAATAGCTCAGCACCCCGTCGGCGCCGGCGCGCTTGAACGCCAAAAGGCTCTCCATCATCGCGCGCTCGCCGTCGAGCCAGCCGTTGTTCGCGGCGGCCGCGATCATCGCGTATTCGCCCGAGACCTGGTAGGCGAAGGTCGGCATCGCGAAGGTGTCCTTCACGCGGCGGACCACGTCGAGATAGGGCATGCCGGGCTTCACCATCACCATGTCGGCGCCCTCGGCGATGTCGAGCTCGACCTCGCGCAGGGCCTCGTCGGAATTGGCGCTGTCCATCTGGTAGGTGCGCTTGTCGCCGGTCAGCGTCTTGGCCGAGCCGATGGCATCGCGGAACGGGCCGTAGAAGGCGGAGGCGTATTTGGCCGCATAGGCCATGATCTGCACGTCGGACTGGCCTGCGCGATCCAGCCCCTCGCGGATGGCGGCGACGCGGCCGTCCATCATGTCCGAGGGCGCGATGATGTCGCAACCGGCTTCGGCCTGCACCAGGGCCTGGCGCACCAGCACGGCGACCGTCTCGTCGTTCAAGATCCTGCCGTCGGAGATCAGGCCGTCATGGCCGTGGCTGGTGAAGGGATCGAGCGCGACGTCGCAGAGCAGGCCGATCTCCGGAAACTCCTTCTTGATCGCGCGCACGGCCTGGCAGACCAGATTGTTCGGGTTGGTCGCCTCGGAGCCTTCCTCGTCGCGCAAGGACGGCTCGGTGTAGGGAAACAGCGCGATGCAGGGGATGGTGAGCTTCATGGCGCGCTCGGCCTCGCGCACCGCCTGGTCGACGCTGAGGCGCTCGACGCCGGGCATCGAGGCGACCTGCTCGCGCTTGTTGTTGCCGTCGATCAGGAACAGCGGCCAGATCAAATCGTCGGTGGTGAGCACGTTCTCCCGCACCATGCGCCGGGCCCATTCGGCCTTGCGGTTGCGGCGCGGCCGGACGGTCAGATCGAGGGCATGGGGCACCGCGGTGCCCTCGCTGCGCGAAACCTCGCGCAATTCGATCGGACGTCCGTATTTGATCGCCATCACTCTTCCTCCGGCTGGAATTATTCTTATACCAGCTCGCACGGTTCCCGTCACCGCGGCTTGACCTGCCGCAAGGGATGGGTAGCCGATTGATTTTGCAGGGCGAAGCAGCCAGAAGGGGCTCATGTCCGAGATTTCCACCCGCGATGGCGCCCGCGACGGCGCCAGGGACACTGCCAGAGACAATGCGATGTCCGTCGCTGCGATCTCGTCGGAGCGGGCCGAGTCCGACGACAATGTCTGGACGCGCCGCCTGGTGCTGTTCCTGCGGGTGATGGCGCTGCTCTCGATCCTGAAAGGTCTCTATCACTGGGCGCAGGTCACGGGCTTTGTCGGCGGCGAGGACGAGGCGTTCGAGAACCAGGCGATGGCCTGGCAGGCCGCGACGGTCTACTTCGCCGTGATCGAGCTCGTCGCCGCGGTCGGCCTGTGGCTGGCAACGCCGTGGGGCGCGGTGGTGTGGCTGACGACCGTGGTGTCGATGGCGGTGATCGAGCTGATGTTCCCGGGCATCTACGGCGGCAGCCTGATCGTCGTCGGCGTCGAGGCCTTCATGCTCGCCGCCTATCTCGCGCTGGCCTGGATGGCCGCGCGCGAACGGCCGCCATAGGCGACGACGTCGCCGCAAAAATTGCGGGCGTCCGGGGCCATCTCTCCGCGTTCTCGCTTTGAAACATCCGGGTCCCGGCTCTGCGCGCCGCTTTGCAGCGCTTGTCCGGGACACGAGAGTGTTGTGTTTGGTTGACCGCTGGTTGCCTAAAATTTGCGGTAAGTTTTCGTTGACCAGGGCGGTTCCGCCACAGCTCTTACGCGCCCGTTTCGAAACGAACCGGGGCTGTTCTGGAATGCGACAACAGGGGCGGACGGAGGGTGAACAGGACCTTGCGAAGGTCAACAGAGGGTTGCGAAAAGTGCTTGTGGCACAGGCTTAATCCGCAATTCACTGTCTTAAATTCATGATCTCTTTATTCTCTTATTTAAGCCGATCTTCAAACGAGCCCCTTAAGTTGCACCTATCAGACGGGACACAAGTTTCGTCGAATAAGTGTCGATAAAAACGACAACAGGGGAAGTGTCATGATGAAAGCCGTCGCAACTGCGGCAGATACCGCAGAGCGCGTCTCCGGCCAGCAGGGTTCGGTGCAGTCGCTCTATCTGGAAGCTTTGACTCTGGTGGAGCGGCTGCATCGCCGGCTCCTCGACGTGATCAAGGACGAATTCGATCGCCGCGGCCGTGCGGACATCAACTCGGTGCAGGCGCTCCTGCTCTACAACATCGGCGACAAGGAGCTGACCGCGGGCGAGCTGCGCACGCGCGGCTACTATCTCGGCTCCAACGTCTCCTACAATCTGAAGAAGCTCGTCGAGCTCGGCTTCCTCGATCATCAGCGCTCGCGCGTTGATCGCCGCTCGGTGCGCATTCGCCTGACCCCGCAGGGCCAGGAAGTCCGCCGCATCGTCGATGCGCTCTACCAGAAGCACGTCAAGACGGTGGAGCAGGTCGGCGGCATCTCGGGTGAGGAATTCTCGACCCTCAACAAGTCGCTGCACCGCCTCGAGCGGTTCTGGACCGACCAGATCCTCTATCGCCTCTGAGTTTTCTGGAGGGACCAAGGCCAAGCCGGCCCGCAACAAGACCGGCAAGCCTGCCCTTGACGTGCCTGACTTCCCCAAGCGCACTGGTCCGGAGTTGCCCCGGACCGGTGCGTTTACATTTTTGCACTGCGAAAAAAATTCGCGGATGCGAGGAACCAGTTCCGGGTCCGGCGCTTATCTCCTTCGGATCGGAGACAGGACGATGCTGGTCGAGCGGGGGCTTCAGGCGATGAACGTGGAACTCGTGAGCGAGGCCTACGCGATCGCGGCGAACTACCTTCGCCGCTCCGGCGCCATCCCCGATACGCTCGTCACCGACGAACGCCTGCTCGAGGTCATCATCAAGCTGATCCAGCGCGGCGAATTCAACAAGATCAGGCTCGCCAACAAGGCGATCAATTGGTTCGAGACGCAGTCCGAGGCTCGCGCGGTTGCCTGATCAAGACTCCGAAAATCCAAGAGAACCAGAGGGTGCCATGGAAGCCGCGATCGACCGCATCATGCAGACCTATGACCTGCTCGCCAACCGCACCGCTGCGGCCAGCGAGGAGGCACGGGCCAAGGTCACGAGCTATCTCACGACGTTGATGGAAGCCGGCGAGAAGGACCCGCACAGGTTGACGGTGTGCGGCCTGACCTATCTGCGCCAGCTCGACGGCAGTGTGGACCCGGTGAAGGCGGGGTATACGGGGCTGTAAGGCGACGCCTGCCGGAGTCCGCGCCTCCAGGCATGAGCAGCTAGGGCCGAAGCGGCCCCATTCCGGATGAGGCGGACGGGCGGTTCTCTCTAACCGGCCCGATCCCCGGAAACTCCGTTCTCCACCATATCTGGCATAAATCCGGTCCTCGACCCGCAAACCCTTGGCCTGTTGCGGGCGATGTGGTAGATCGCGCGCGCCGCTTCCGATCGCCACACCAGACCGCCCGTAGCCCGCCACAAGGCTGCGGCGGTGGAGATATTCTCAAGATGACGTCAGCCAAGACCGCCTCCGCGCCCGATTCGTTTTTCACCGCCTCGCTCGAACAGGCCGACCCGGAAATCGCCGCCGCCATCAAGGGCGAACTCGGCCGGCAGCGCCATGAGGTCGAGCTGATCGCCTCCGAGAACATCGTCAGCCGGGCCGTGCTGGAAGCGCAGGGTTCGGTGATGACCAACAAATATGCGGAAGGTTATCCGGGCGCGCGCTATTACGGCGGTTGTGAGTGGGTAGACGTCGCCGAGAACCTCGCGATCGATCGTGCCAAGAAGCTGTTCGGCGCGAACTTCGCCAACGTGCAGCCGAACTCCGGCAGCCAGATGAACCAGGCGGTGTTTCTGGCCCTGCTGCAGCCCGGCGACACCTTCATGGGTCTCGATCTCGCGGCCGGCGGCCATCTCACCCACGGTTCGCCCGTGAACATGAGCGGCAAGTGGTTCAAGGCCGCGCACTACACCGTGCGCCGCGAGGACCAGATCATCGACATGGATGCGGTCGCCAAGCAGGCCGAGCAGGTCAAGCCGAAGCTGATCGTCGCCGGCGGCTCGGCTTATTCGCGTGCCTGGGATTTCAAGCGCTTCCGCGGGATCGCCGACAGCGTCGGCGCCTATCTCCTGGTCGACATGGCGCACTTCGCCGGCCTCGTTGCCGGTGGCGTCCATGCCTCGCCCGTGCCGTACGCGCACATCACTACCACCACGACGCACAAATCGCTGCGTGGCCCGCGCGGCGGCCTGATGCTGTGGAATGACGAGACGCTGACCAAGAAGTTCAACTCGGCGATCTTCCCGGGCCTGCAGGGCGGCCCCCTGATGCACGTGATCGCGGCGAAGGCGGTCGCTTTCGGCGAGGCGCTGCGTCCGGATTTCAAGGTCTATGCCAAGAACGTCGTCGAGAACGCCAAGGCGCTGGCGGAAGCGATGAAGGGCCACGGCTTCGACATCGTCTCCGGCGGCACCGACAACCATCTGATGCTGGTCGACCTCAGGCCGAAGGGCCTGAAGGGCAACGCCTCGGAGAAGGCGCTGGTTCGCGCCGCCATCACCTGCAACAAGAACGGCATTCCGTTCGACCCCGAGTCGCCGTTCGTCACCTCCGGCATTCGTCTGGGCACGCCGGCCGCGACCACGCGCGGCTTTGGCGTCGCCGAATTCCAGCAGGTCGGCGGCATGATCGCCGAGGTCCTCAACGCGATCGCGCAGTCCGCCGACGGCAAGGCGCCGCTGGTGGAAGCTGCGATCAAGGAACGGGTCAAGGCGCTCACCGATCGGTTCCCGATCTATCAGTAAGGTTGGGTCAAGCGGATGCGCTGTCCAAACTGCAACAGTCTCGATACGCAGGTGAAGGACTCGCGTCCGACCGAGGACTCGTCCGTGATCCGCAGGCGGCGCGTATGCGTCGCCTGCAATTTCCGCTTCACCACCTTCGAGCGCGTGCAGCTGCGCGAGCTCACGGTGATCAAGCGCAACGGCCGCCGCGTGCCGTTCGATCGCGACAAGCTGATGCGCTCGGTGCAGATCTCGTTGCGCAAGCGTCAGGTCGAGCCGGAGCGCGTGGAGAAGATGGTCTCCACCATCGTGCGCGAGCTCGAGACCGGGGGCGAGGCCGAGATCTCGTCCGAGGTGATCGGCGAGACCGTGATGGAGCATCTGCGCACGCTCGACGACGTGGCCTATGTGCGCTTCGCGTCGGTCTACCGCAATTTCCGCGAGGCCAAGGATTTCGCCGATGTGCTCGGCGAGCTCTCCGGTGAGGAGGAAGCGCGGCTCGCCGCGATCCGCAAATGATCTTCCGTATCCTGGAAGACCAGTACGCGCAGAAGGCCCGCGAGGCCAAGGACGCCGATCTTCGCTTCATGCGGCTGGCGCTGGCGCTGGGCAGGCGCGGGCAGGGGCGCACCTGGCCCAATCCGGCCGTCGGCGCCGTCATCGTCAAGGACGGGGTCATCGTCGGTCGCGGCTGGACGCAACCGGGCGGGCGGCCGCATGGCGAGCCCGAGGCGTTGCGGCGGGCAGGTGAAGCGGCACGCGGCGCCACGCTCTACGTCACGCTGGAGCCGTGCTCGCATTTCGGCAAGTCGCCGCCTTGCGCCGATGCGGTGATCGCGGCCGGCATCAAGCGCGTGGTGGCGGCGATCGAGGATCCCAATCCGGAAGTTGCGGGGCAGGGCCATGCGCGCCTGCGCGCCGCCGGCATTACTGTGGACGTGGGCCTGTGCGCGGCGGAAGCCGCCTTCGACCATGCCGGGCATTTCCGCCGCATCCGCGACAAGCGCCCCCATGTGATCCTGAAGCTTGCGGTGTCGCCCGATGGCAAGATCGGCGCGGCCGGCGGCAAGCCGGTCGCGATCACCGGGGAGGCGGCGCGCAACCGCGTGCATCTGCTCCGTGCGCAGAGCGATGCCATCCTGGTCGGCATCGGAACGGTGCTGGCAGACGATCCGCTTCTCACCTGCCGCCTGCCGGGCATGGCAGCGCGCTCGCCGGTGCGCGTGGTGCTCGATCAGAGCCTGCGGCTTCCCGGCGCGAGCAGACTGATAGGCTCCGCGCGCGAGACGCCGCTCTGGGTGGTGGGGTCTGAGCTCGCGGAAGCCGCCGCGGCGACGCGGCTGGGTGCGACCGGCGCGCAAGTGATCCGTGTCCCGGCGGCAAATGCCTCCGGGCTCGATCTGCCGGCGGTGCTGCGGGCGCTGGCCGGGAAGGGCATCACCCGCCTGATGGTCGAGGGCGGCAGCCGGGTGGCGTCCTCGTTCGTCGCGGCCGGTCTGGTCGACGAGATCTGGCTGTTCCGCGGCGCGGAAGCGGTGGGCAGTGACGGCGTCGATGCGCTCGATGCATTGCCCCTGTCGAAAATCACGCAGTCGCAGGCCTACAAGGTTCATGCTAGCGAAACATTCGACAAGGATACTCTCACCGTCTACGAGCGCGCGTAATGTTTACCGGCATTGTCACCGATATCGGCGAGATCGTCAGCTTCACGCCCGTGGCACAGGGCCAGCTGCACCGGCTGCGTATCGCCTGCAGCTACGATCAGACCACAATCGCCGACGGCGCCTCGATCGCCAGCAACGGCGTCTGCCTGACGGTGGTTGCTTCCGGCGTCGCAGGCGACAAAACCTGGTATGACGTCGATGCGGCGGCGGAAACGCTGGCGCTGACGACGGCGAAGCACTGGAAGCAGGGCACGAAGCTCAACCTCGAGCGCGCGCTCAAGATCGGCGACGAACTTGGCGGCCACATCGTCGCCGGCCACGCCGATGGCATTGCGACCATCGTCAGCCGCGAGGACCTGCCTGACATGGCCCGGTTCGAGCTCTCGACCACGCGGGAGCTGGCGCGGTTCATCGCCACCAAGGGCTCGATCACGCTCGACGGCGTGTCACTGACGGTCAATACGGTGAAGGACGTGACCTTTTCGGTGCTGATCATCCCGCACACGCTGACGGTGACCACGATCGGTGGCTGGAAGGCGGGCAGTGAGGTCAATATCGAGGTCGATCTGATGGCCCGCTATGCGGCGCGGCTGACGGAAATGAAGTGACGGCGCATAAAGTTCGTCATGCGCGGGCTTGACCCGCGCATCCATCCTCTTATGAGGGGCTTGCCCGATGGATTGCCGGGTCAAGCCCGGCAATGACAGAATAGGTAGACCATGGCAGACGCGCGGCGCGCACCCCTGAAGGACCAGACCGACATTTCCGGCGCGCGCGCGCTGATTGTCGAGGCGCGGTTCTATGACGATCTCCAGGACGCACTTCTGGACGGCGCAATTGCCGAGCTGAAGGCGGCCGGCCTGAGCCATGACGTCATCACGGTTCCGGGCGCGCTGGAGATTCCGGCCGCCGTGGCTATCGCGATCGATGCGGCTGCGGCGAACGGCAAGCCTTATGACGCGGTGATCGCGCTCGGCTGCGTGATCCGTGGCGACACCATTCATTTCGAGATCGTCTCGCAGGAATCCTCGCGCGCGCTGATGGACCTCGCGGTTGCGCGCAAGCTTCCGCTCGGCAACGGCATCCTCACCGTCAACAACGAGGACCAGGCCTGGGCGCGGGCGCGCGCCAGCGAGCTCAACAAGGGCGGTGATGCCGCGCGCGCGGCGCTCGCGATGCTGCGCATCAAACGCCGTCTGGCGCGGGCCTAGAGCCATGGCCGACAACACCAAAAAGCCGGCGGGGCCTAACGAGAAGAAAGCGAACCGGCGCGGTGCGGCGCGGCTCGCGGCCGTGCAGGCGCTGTACCAGATGGACATCGCCGGCGCCGGCATCAACGACATCTTCGCCGAGTTCGAGAGCCATTGGCTCGGCAACGAGGTCGAGGGCGACACTTACTTGCCGGCGGAAGCCGCCTTCTTCCGCGACGTCGTGTCCGGCGTCGTACGCGACCAGAAGAAGCTCGATCCCCTGATCGACGAGGCGCTGTCGAAGGGCTGGCCGTTGAAGCGGATCGAGGCGATCCTGCGCGCGGTGCTGCGGGCGGGGGCCTACGAACTGGAGCATCGCAAGGACGTGCCGGGCCGCGTCGTCATTTCCGAATATGTCGACGTCGCCAACGCCTTCGTCGACCGCGAGGAGACCGGCATGGTCAATGCGGTGCTCGACCAGATCGGCCGCCAGTTTCGCGGCGACGAGTTCGGGCGATAGTCGTGCTGGGGGGCGTTGCATTGAAGCAATACGCGAGCCCCATTCTCCGCTGTCATCACCCGCGAAGGCGGGTGATCCAGTACGGCGCGGCCTATCGATTTGAAACGAGCCTCTCTGGAATACTGGATCGCCCGGTCGAGTCGGGCGATGACACCTGTTTGTGGGGATAAGCCAGTGGCAAACCCACAAAATCCCTCCGCCGAAGACAGCCTCATCGCGCGCTATTTCAAGCCGCTGGCGACCGATCCCGGTGCGTTCGGTCTGGTCGATGACGCCGCGGTGCTGTCGTCGTCCGGCGACGACATCGTCGTCACCACAGATGCCGTCGTCGAGGGCGTGCACTATCTTGCCGGCGATCCGGCCGGCACCATCGCGCGCAAGGCGCTGCGGGTGAACCTGTCCGATCTCGCCGCCAAGGGCGCGGTGCCGGCGGGCTTCGTGCTGTCGCTGGCGTTGCGCAGCAAGGAGGATGCCTGGCTGCGGCCCTTTGCGGACGCGCTGGGCGAAGACGCAAGGGAATTCGCTTGTCCTCTGCTCGGCGGCGACACGGTCTCGACGCCGGGTCCGCAGATGATCTCGATCACGGCCTTCGGCCGCGTGCCGCAGGGGCGTATGGTCGGCCGTACCGGCGCAAGGCCTGGCGATCGCATTCTGGTGACGGGCACGATCGGCGACGCGGCGCTCGGCCTCGACGTGCTCAGCGGCGGCGCTGCCGCGGCAGCGCTCGCCAACAGCCCCGCCGCAAAGGACGCCCTGGTCTCGCGCTATCGCGTGCCGCAGCCGCGCAATGTGCTGGCGCGGGCCGTGCGCGATCATGCGACCGCGGCGATGGACGTCTCCGACGGGCTCGCCGGCGATCTGGTGAAGCTCTGCGCGGCGTCCGCCGTCTCGGCCACGGTCGACGTGGCAAGCGTGCCGCTCTCGGCCGCGGCAGCAGGCCTGGTCGCCCGCAACGTCGTTGGCGTCGAGACGCTGCTCGCGGGGGGCGACGATTACGAGGTGCTGTGCACGGTCCCGCCGGCGCAAGCCGATGCGCTGATTGCCGCGGGGCGGGCGGCCGGCCTTGCCGTCACGGCGATCGGCACGATCGTCGCGGGGACGCAGAGGCCGCGCTTCCTGGATGGGCTGGGCCAGGAACTGGCTTTGACGCGGCTGTCCTACAGCCACTTCTAGGAATTGCTCCAAACCGGCATCTTGGTTCTCAGCACTTGGTTCTAAATACCTGCCGAGATCGGCGTTTTCGGCGTTATCCGGCGTTGCACCCTCAATTTGATTTTGGCAAGCTTGCGGCTGACTGAAGCCGCCCCTTTTGGGCAAGGGGCGGCTTTGTTCGAAATCAAGGCGCCGCACTGCACAACGGACAATAAAAGGCGCCGGGGGTACATCAAGGATCTGAGGCAAACATCACATGACAGCATTATGGTTGATAGTGCTCTGCGGAGTGCTTTCCGTCGTCTACGCGATTTGGGCGACGTCTTCGGTGTTGAGCGCGGATGCGGGGTCGCCGCGCATGCAGGAGATCGCAGGAGCGGTCGCTGAAGGCGCACAGGCGTATCTGCGGCGCCAGTACACCACGATCGGCATCGTCGGCATCGTGATCTTCGTGCTGCTTGCCTATTTCCTCGGTCTCTATGTCGCGATCGGATTTTTGATCGGCGCCGTCCTGTCGGGCGCGGCCGGCTTCATCGGCATGAACGTCTCCGTCCGGGCCAATGTGCGGACGGCCCAGGCTGCGACGACCTCGCTTGCCGGCGGCCTCGAACTCGCTTTCAAGGCGGGCGCGATCACCGGCCTTCTGGTCGCAGGTCTCGCACTGTTAGGGGTGACCCTCTACTTTGCCTTCCTGGTCCATTCGTTGAAGCTTGCGCCTGACAGCCGAACCGTCATCGACGCCATGGTGGCGCTCGGCTTCGGCGCCTCGCTGATCTCGATCTTCGCCCGTCTCGGCGGCGGCATCTTCACCAAGGGTGCGGACGTCGGCGGCGATCTCGTCGGCAAGGTCGAGGCCGGCATCCCCGAGGACGATCCGCGCAATCCCGCCACCATCGCCGACAACGTCGGTGACAACGTGGGCGACTGCGCCGGCATGGCTGCCGACCTGTTCGAGACCTACGCGGTGACCGCGGTCGCCACCATGGTCCTGGCGGCGATCTTCTTCGCCAAGACGCCGATCCTCGCCAACATGATGACGCTGCCGCTCGCGATCGGCGGCATCTGCATCATCACCTCGATCATCGGCACCTTCTTCGTCAAGCTCGGGCCGAGCCAGTCGATCATGGGCGCGCTCTATAAGGGCCTGATCGCAACTGGTGTCCTGTCGCTGATCGGCATTGCGCTGGTGATCTACTACCTGATCGGCTTCGGCAAGCTCGAGGGCGTCAACTACACCGGCATGGCGCTGTTCGAATGCGGCGTGGTCGGCCTCGTCGTCACCGCGCTGATCATCTGGATCACCGAATACTACACGGGCACCGACTACCGTCCGGTGAAGTCGATCGCCCAGGCCTCGGTGACCGGCCACGGCACCAACGTGATCCAGGGCCTTGCCATCTCGATGGAAGCGACCGCGCTGCCTGCGATCGTGATCATCGCGGGCATCCTGGTCACCTACAGCCTCGCCGGCCTGTTCGGCATCGCGATCGCGACCGCCACCATGCTGGCACTGGCCGGCATGATCGTCGCCCTCGACGCCTTCGGCCCCGTCACCGACAATGCCGGCGGCATCGCCGAGATGGCGGGACTGCCCAAGGAGGTGCGCAAATCGACCGACGCGCTCGATGCGGTCGGCAACACCACCAAGGCGGTGACCAAGGGCTACGCGATCGGCTCGGCCGGTCTGGGTGCTCTCGTGCTGTTCGCGGCCTACAACGAGGATCTCAAGTACTTCGTTGCCGGCTCCGCGAAGTATCCCTACTTCGCCGGCGTCAATCCGGACTTCTCGCTGAACAATCCCTACGTGGTTGTCGGCCTGCTGTTCGGCGGCCTGTTGCCCTACCTGTTCGGCGCGATGGGCATGACCGCCGTCGGGCGGGCGGCCGGCGCCATCGTCGAGGAGGTGCGGCGTCAGTTCCGCGAGAAGCCCGGCATCATGCAAGGCACCGACAAGCCTGATTACGGCAAGGCGGTCGACCTGCTGACGAAGGCGGCGATCAAGGAGATGATCATCCCCTCGCTGCTGCCGGTGCTGTCACCGATCGTCGTCTACTTCCTGATCTACGCGATCGCGGGTGGCGGCGTGGCCGGCAAGTCGGCCGCGTTTTCCGCGGTCGGCGCCATGCTGCTCGGCGTCATCGTGACGGGTCTGTTCGTCGCGATCTCCATGACCTCGGGCGGCGGCGCCTGGGACAACGCCAAGAAGTACATCGAGGACGGCCATTTCGGCGGCAAGGGCTCTGATGCCCACAAGTCGGCCGTCACCGGCGACACCGTCGGCGATCCCTACAAGGACACGGCGGGCCCCGCGGTGAACCCGATGATCAAGATCACGAACATCGTGGCCTTGCTGCTGCTGGCGATCCTGGCGCACTGAGCGGCGGGTAGAGGCTCAAGACAAACCCCGCGGCGCAAGCCGCGGGGTTTTTCGTTGGGGGCGGCGCGGCTGCACGACGAAACACCTCGAGGGGCGAACCTCAGGCTTTCGGCTCCGATCCGTCCTCGGCTCTTTGCGCGAAGACCTCCTTCGCTGCGAACAGGCCGTTGAGGGCCGCCGGGAAGCCGGCATAGACGGCCATCTGCATCAGGATCTCGACAATCTCCTCTCGGCCAAGCCCGACATTCAGACCCGCCTCGATATGCACCTTGAGCTGAGGTGCGGCGTTGCCCAGGGCCGCGAGCGCTGCGATCGTCGCGATTTCGCGCGAACGGACGTCGAGCCCGGGCCGTGAGTAGATGTCGCCAAATGGAAACTCGAATATATAGGTGGCGAAGTCCGGGGCGATCTCGCCAAGCGCCGCCACGACCTTGTGGCCGGCCTCTCCGTCGATTTCAGCGAGTGCGCGCCGACCGCGCTCCAACCGGCTTTCGCCGGCGTTCGGAAAGTGTTGCATCATAATCCTTCATCCTCTGTTCCGTTTCGGCATAACCGCCGATCTTGGTGTCGAGGACGAGAAGACAGGCATTGAGCTCGTCGACGTGGGCACGCACGCTTTCGCGGTGGCGCTCCAGCAGCGCCCGCCGCTCGGCTTCGGTGCCGCTGCCCTGATCCCGGAGGTCCGCGTAAAGCAGCATGTCCCGGATCGGCATGCCTGTTGTCTTCAGGCGGCCGAGAAACTCGATCCAGGCAAGGATCGAGGCGTCGTAGTCACGTCGGCTGGATCGATCCCGGTCGGCGTAAGGCAACAGTCCGATCCGCTCGTAGTAGCGGATCGTATGAGCCGTCAGTCCGGACCGCTTCGCAAGTTCGCCGATCTTCATGTCTGTCTCTCATCACGACGCAGGCAAACTACGAGTTCGAGCGCGCTCTAAGTCAAGGGACATTCTGGCCCGGACCGTGCGAGCGTCGCGCCGCCGGCGGTCGGCAGGTCCGGTCGAGCCATGTCTCGGGCGCGGTCCGCGCCGCGTCGAAGGTGGAACCTGGACCGGAGGATGCCGGAGCTCCGCATCCTGAGCGTGCATCACATTTAAGGTTGTTTAACCGGCTGCGCTCTAAGAATACGGGAGATTGCCGCCGGCACCTGGCCAGCTCCGCCGCGGGCCTAGGAGTCCATTCACATCGTGCGCGGTCGCGACATGGTCAGGTACCCGTTGCTTGCCGGCTGCCACAGGAGGGTCCGTTGGGTGCGCTGCCGATGAGCCAGATTGAGCGCGCCCTGATGGCGCATCCCGGCGTGACGAACGCCGTCCTCAGCATCGAGCAAACCCCCGACGGGCGCCGGTTCAAGATCGCGTTCTGGCCGGTCAGGACAGGCCGTTGGTGACCGACCCGATGGCCGCCGCGTTCCTCCAGCATCTTGGCATGAAGCTCGTGACCATGTTGCGGACGAGGTTTCCGGAGCTGGAATCGCCAGCGGCCGTGATTGCGCTCGACCAGCGCGATTTTGCCGAGATCGCACCTTCGTTGTCGCCTGCGCCGGACCATCCCGGCGTCCATGAAGCGGACGAGGCCGCGATATGACCGCCTGTAATTTGGGGCTGCGCTTCGAGGAGGTCGCGGCGCGCGCGCCGGACGCTGTCGCGCTGTTCTGCGAAGGCGACAGCTGCACGTTTTCAGAGCTGAACAAATTGGCGAACCGGTTGGCGCGATGGCTGACGTCGCGGGGCGTGGGCAAGGGCGCCGTCGTATGTCTTGAACTGCCGAAGATTGCCGAGGCTTATGCTCTTGCGCTGGCCTGCATCAAGATCGGTGCGCCCTATGCGTTCCTGGATCCCGTGGCCCCGGCGGAACGGGCCCGGTTGATGCTGGAGCGATGCCGGCCCGCCGAGATCGTCAGCGTGCGCGAGGGGATGGGGCCGCGGACGGTGATCGGCAATGCAGGCGCCCGAGCGGCCTTGCATCATGAGTTGTCGAAGCTTGACGACGACAATCTGCCGCTGACGTCCCTGATCACCGGGACCGATCCGGCCTATGTCATGTTCACCTCGGGATCGACGGGTGAGCCGAAGGGCGTGGTCATTCCCCATCAGGGCGTGCTTCACTTGATCGCGTGGGCGAGGAGCGACCTTGGAATTGGACCGCAAGACCGGCTGACCAACGTCAACCCGATCTACTTCGACAATTCGGTCTTCGACATCTATGCCGGATTGCTGAACGGTGCGGCCATTGTGGCGCTCGATGCGCTGAAGGGAAGGCCGCCCGCGGAGCTGGTGGCGGAGATCACGAGGCATCAGTGCACGTTCTTCTTCGCCGTGCCGACGCTCTTCATGTTCCTGGACTCCATGCACCTGTTGAGTCCCGAATGGCTGCCGAGCGTCAGCCGCTTCATGTTCGGTGGCGAAGGATTTCCGCTGGCGCGGCTGCGCCGTTTCCACGACGCGTTTGCCGGCAGAGCGAAGCTGATCAATTGTTACGGCCCGACCGAGACGAGCTGCATCTGCAGCGGCTTCGAGATCATCGAGTCCGTGTTTGACACCAACGACGGGTTGGCCCCGTTGGGACGGCTCAATCCCAATTTCAGCTACCGCATTCTGGACGAGGACATGCAGGCGGTCACCGCGGGCATCGCCGGCGAGCTGTGGCTGGGAGGCCCGTGCGTCGGGCTCGGCTACATCAACAATCCGCAGGAGACGGCCCGCCGCTTCCGCCAGGACCCGCTGGTCGACGGTTATCGATCGATCCTCTACCGGACCGGGGACCTCGTCGAGGCCGATGCCGAAACGGGTGTGCTCCGTTTTCGCGGTCGTGCGGACAATCAGGTCAAGCTCCGGGGATATCGGATCGAGCTGGAAGAGATCGACCATGCTCTGGCGGCATGCAAGGGCATCACCCGGGCCCTCGCCGTGGTGCTTCACGATGCCGGCGGCGCAAGCCGGCTCCTGGCCGCCTATTCGGGCGCGCGAACGGCGGACAGCGATTTGCGCCAGCACTGCGCCGCGCGCCTTCCGGCCTATATGGTGCCGAGCCGCTTCATCTGGCTGGAGGACATTCCCGTCAACGCCAATGGCAAGGCGGACCGGCGCTCGGTCGCCGCGCTGCTTGGCGAGGCCGCCGCGAGGGCATCGTAGATGCCATCGCCCGCAGCACTCATGCGCGCATTCCAATGAGTGTCGAGAGCCAGTTCTACGACGCGGCCACAGGCTTTCTCGCGAAGCCGTCGTGGCGGTTGATCCCGCAGATCGATCGGGACCCGAATCTCGTGGCAGGCCTCCAGCGAGGTCGCGGCCGCGTGCTGCTGTGCTGCACGGTCGCGCTGCTCGCTGTGCTGTTCTGGCAGATCGGTATGGATTTTTCAGTGGCAGGTCTCGCGCTGGCGTGCGCCTATGCCGGGCGGTACCGGCGTGTTCTGATCCTCTTCGCAACCGTGCTGCTGCTTTACCGGAGCGGGTTCCTGATCGACCGCGCGTTTCTCGAGCGGGTGGCCGTCAACGAAGGCGTTGCGGACCGGATCCATCAGCCGCTGCTGGAGGCGGTCACGCTGGTAGCGGTGTTCGCGCTGTTTGCGGGACTGCTGGCCATGCAGGGTTCAGCCGGCACGGCGCTTCGCCGTCCGACGCTCAGCCTGGTGCTCGCATTCCTGGGGCTCGTCGCGCTGACGCAAGCGGAGATGACGGCCGGCATGCCGCGCGTGCTGCTTTGGTCGTTTCTGATGACATCGCAGCCTTATCTCTGGTTCCTTGCTTACGGTCTGGCCGATGCCGGCAGGACGCCGTCTCCGATATGGCAACGCTTGAGCGTCTTTCATCCGTTCTGGGGATCGTCGCTGACGCCGGTCGGGAAGGGACTGTCCTACCTCGAACGCTTCGAGGCCAAGACGCCCGAGGAGCTCGCAGTTACGCAATTGAAGGGGATCAAGCTCGCGGCCTGGAGCCTGCTGCTGGCGAACGTCAGGCTCTGTCTCGGCGTGCTCGTCCACGGTCATTTGCAACTGCCCTTGTTCGACGACAACCTGCTGCACTATCTCGCAGGCTCTCCCTTGCCGCGTCTTGTCGGGTGGGCCAGCCTCGTCAGCTTCTTCGTGCAGGACGTCCTGGGCATGACGGTGTTCGGCGGCGTCATCGTCGCGACGGCGCGGCTGGCCGGTTTTCGCCTGCTGCGCAACACCTGGCGGCCGCTGGAATCGACGACGATCGCCGAGTTCTGGAATCGCTATTACTTCTATTACAAGGAGCTGCTGGTCGATCACTTCTTCTACCCGACCTTCGTCCGCTATTTCCGCGGTCATCGCCGGCTGCGCATGTTCTTCGCCACCTTCATGGCGGCGTGCGTCGGCAATCTGCTGTTCCATTTCATCCGCGACATTCATTTCGTCGGCGACATGGGCCTGTGGCGGGCCGTGGTCGCTGAGCAGTCGCATGCGTTCTACACGTTTGTGCTCGCCGTCAGCGTCGGGCTGTCGCAGATGCGCCGCGCGCCGCAGCCGGCCTCGCGCGGCTGGCTGCGTCGCCGCGTGCTGCCTTGCCTGTGGGTCTTGACCTTCTTCTGTCTCATCCACGTCTTCGACGCGCCGTTGGACCGCGAGCATACGCTCTGGCAACGCGCCGAATTCCTGTTTTATCTCCTGGGAGTGACGACATGACCGCGAAAGCCGGCCCTGAAATCAGATCGCAAATGCGGCGCTATATCGAGCAGCGCCTGCTCATGAAGGGCGATGGCGCGCCGCTTCATGACGAGGACCTGCTGTTCACCAGCGGACGTCTCGATTCACTCGACGCAGTCGAGCTGGTGATGAGCATCGAGACCGACTACGGGATCAACTTTGCCGACATTGGTTTCGACCTGACGCGCCTGGACTCGATTTCGGCCATCGCCGATCTGGTCGGACAGCCGTCGGCCGAGCCCGCCTAAAGCATGATCCGGAAAAGCGCGAAGCGGTTTTCCGAAAAGATCATGCGCAAACAAGAACCTAAAGCGCGATGACGAGTCATCCAAATCTCATCGCGCTTTAGCGCGCTCTCGCGCAAGGCGGGATGCCGGTTCGTCGCAGCGTCACTGCACGTCCATCTGCAGTCCTTCCTTCTGGATGATGCCGGCGAACTTCTTCGTCTCGGCGTCCACGAAGGCGGCGAATTGCTCGGGCGTGCCGTAGTCGGCGCGGGCGCCCATGGCGAGGATCTGCTTCTTGATGTCGTCGCGCTCCAGCATCGCCTTGACCTGAAGATTGAGTGCGTTCAGCACCTCCGGTGAGACGCCCTTCGGCAGGAACACCGAGAACCACGACGAGACGTCGAAATTCGCCAATTCCGGCGCGCTCTCGCGCATGGTCGGCAGGTCCTTCGCGAGGTCGCTGCGCTCGGTGGTGGTGACGCAGAGACCGTTGAGCGTGCCGTTCTGCACCTGCGGCAGGCTTGGATAGAGATTGTCAAACAGGATCTGGATGTCGCCGGCGAGTGCGGCCTGCAGCGCAGGGCCGGCGCCGCGGAACGGGATGTGCGTCATCTTCAGCCCGGTGAGCTGGAGGAACCAGGCGCCAGTGAGGTGAGGGCTCTGGCCGACGCCCGAGGAGGCGTAGCTGAGCTTGTCCGGATTGGCCTTGAGATAGGCGATCAGCTCGGCGATCGACTTGATGCCGGTCTTCGGATGCGCCGACACGATGTTCGGGATCCGGATGATGTTGCTGACGGGCTGAAGCTGGTCCGGCTTGTAGGTGAGGTTCTTGAAGATGCTGTAGGCGATCGCGTTCGGACCGGGATTGCCGATCAGGATGGTATGGCCATCAGGCTTGGCGCGGACCACCTCGGCCGTGCCGATGGTGCCGCCGCCGCCGGAGCGGTTTTCCACGACGGCCGACTGGCCCCATGCGGTTTGCAGATGCGCGGCCAGGAGCCTGCCCATCACGTCGGTCGAGCCGCCGGCCGCGGCCGGCACCACGAGACGGACGTTTTCGGTCGGCTTCCAGTCCGCAAGGCTCGATCGCGGCAGGATGGCTGCGGCCGAAATGCCGGCAGCCGCGGTGAGCACGCGGCGGCGGGACAGCAAAGTGTTTTGAAATTGAGTGTTCTGAAGTTTCTTGGACACGAATCCGCTCCCAGCTTTTTGCTTTGCATGGAGCGTAGGAAACCGCGGGTGCGACGGCAAGTCGCGCGCGACGGCAAAGAGCGCGCGAAGGGTGGCACGACGCCGCAGGCGCGAGCCCATTTACCTTGCGGCGGAATTGGCGTCGCGCGAAAACGCTTGTCGAGGCCTCAGTTGAAGCTGAGCAGCTTGAACAGCGGCGTGAGGTAGCTCATCTCCTGGCCCGAGGTCGGCGTCGTACGGCTGATGAAGTCGAAGATCTTGCCGTCCTGCAGGCCGTAATTCGCAAGCCGGCGCACACGCCGGTTCTTGTCGAAATAGATCGCGATGACGCGCTGGTCCACCACCCTCTGGTTCATGAAGGCGACCATGCGCTCCGAGCGCTGCGAGATGTAATAGAACACTTCGCCGTCGAGGGTTGCGACGGTGGAGGGCGTGCCCATCACGATCAGCACCTGATCCTGGCTCGCGCCGATCGGAATCTGCTCCAGCGCGCCGGGCGGCAGGATGTAACCCTTCTGGAATTGCTCGCCGGTGCAGCCCGCGAGCGCGGCGCCGACCAGGGCGGCGGCGGCGAGCAGGCGCAGGCCGCGCCAGCGCAAATGAGCGCCGCGCCAGCGTGCATGAAGGCCGCGCCGCTTAACCGCGCGCTGGCTGGTCTCGATCGTTATCGTCATAGCGGAACTGATTCCGTCCCCTTGCGTCGCGCGAGGCGCTGAAGTACCGGGCAGGGCGTCTGAATGCAACACGCGCGCGCCCGCTTGCGGAAACCACAATGCTTTGGCCGTTCAATCACTTCAGGAAACCCCTGGTAACCCCGAGGGGCACCATTGAAGCCATCTATGGCATGATCGTGACGCAGGCGCGAGAACCCATATTTTACCGGGACTTGGGCGTGCCCGACACGGTTAACGGGCGTTTCGATCTCTTGCTGCTGCATCTGTGGCTGCTGCTGCGGCGCCTGCGCACGGTCCAAAGCGCCACCGAGCTGTCGCAGGCGCTGTTCGACCGCTTCTGCGAGGACATGGACGACAATCTGCGCGAGATGGGGATCGGCGACCAGACCGTGCCGAAGCGGATGCGGGCCTTCGGCGAGGCCTTTTACGGCCGGGTTCAGGCCTATGACCAAGCCATCGAGGCCGGCGGCGAGGCACTGGCAGCGGCGATCTGCAAGAATATCTTGAATGGGACCGGCCTGGATCAGGCCAAGCGGCTCGCGGCCTATGCCCGGGCCAGCGAGGCCGATCTCGGCCGGACCGGCGAGGCCGCGCTGCTGGCCGCGTCCTTCACGTTTCCCCCGGCGCCCAGGGAGGATCTCACGCCATGAGTCGATCGAATGCCGAATCCAGGCCTGATCCCTGGCGCTCCCCGGTCATCGTCGCGCAGATCCCCGACACCGGCCTGCATCGCAAGCTCGAGGCCTCCGCCGCCGAGCGGCAGGCCATCGCCGAGGTCGGCGGCCTGCGGGAGGTCCTGGCCGCCCACGCCGACCTCGACGTCGTGCCCAGGAGCGGCGGCCGGGTTCAGGTGACCGGCACCATCAGGGCCAGGGTCGGCCAGACCTGCGTGGTCACGCTGGATCCGATGGAGAGCGAGATCGAGGAGGACGTAGACTTGATGTTCGCCCCCGAGGCCGAGGTGCGCCGCATGGCCGACCTGATCGAGGAGGGGCAGGACGACGAGGAGCCGCCGGAGGTGATCGATCCGCCGGAACCGATCGTCAACGGCATGATCGATCTTGGCCGGATCGCCACCGACGCGCTGTTCCTGGCGGTCGACCCCTATCCGCGCAAGGAGGGCGCCGTGTTCGAGGCGGAGGTCACCGCGCCCGATCCGGAGGACCATCCCTTCGCCGCGTTGAAGGCGCTGCAGGACAACAAGAAGGGCGAATAGCCGGCCCTTCCCCCTGGGATAGCCTTGCAACGGTGCACGAGGCATCTGCCTGGATGGTTTCAAAAGGCTCCTTATCTAGCTGATTTCAATGTATTTCTTGCAAATTCCGGGGTCCGCCCGCGGATCGCCCGGGATGCAAAAGCCTGGGGGCAAGAGGTTGTTTCGGGATAACAAAACGCTATTGTCGCGCCCCGGTCGGGGCGCGGCGTGGCGCCTGACCGGTCGCCATGTCCATGGCGAACTCATTCTGCGGCCCCGCTCGCGCAAGACCGCACCAGATCAGGTTTTCCAGGACTTTTATGCCAAGCAAGGTTCGTATTGCGCTTGACGCCATGGGGGGCGACGCCGGCGCCGCCGTGGTCATTCCGGGCGCGGCCATCTCGCTTGGCAGGCATCGCGACACCGAGTACCTGCTGGTCGGGGACCGCGCCAAGATCGAGCCCGAGCTCGAGAAGCATCCCGAGCTCAAGGCCGCCTCGAAGGTCATCCATACCGACGTCGCCGTCAGCGGTTCGGACAAGCCGAGCCAAGCGCTGCGGCGCGGCCGCAAGACGTCCTCGATGTGGCTTGCCATCGACGCGGTGAAGAAGGGCGAGGCGGATGTCGCAGTCTCCGCCGGCAATACCGGCGCGTTGATGGCGATGTCGCGCTTCCACCTGCGCACGCTGAAGGGGATCGACCGCCCGGCCATTACGGGGATATGGCCGACCAGGCGCGGCGAATCCGTCGTGCTCGATCTCGGCGCCACCATCGGCGGCGACGCGCACCATCTGGTGTCGCTCGCGCTCATGGGGGCGGCGACGGCGAGCGTGCTGTTCGACAAGAAGCGGCCCACGGTTGGCCTGCTCAATATCGGGACCGAGGAGATCAAGGGCCACGAGGAGATTCGCGAGGCCGGGGAAATCCTGCGGGCGCGGAACCTGCCGGAGCTCGACTATATCGGGTTCGTCGAGGGCGACGGCATCGGCAAGGGCGTCGCCGACGTGATCGTGACCGAAGGCTATGCCGGCAACATCGCGCTCAAGGCCGCAGAGGGAACCGCCCGGCAGATGGCCGAATTACTCCGTAACGAGATGAAACGGAGCTGGCTGTCCAAGCTCGGTTATCTCTTTGCCAGCAGCGCCTTCCAGGCCCTGCGGGACAAGATGGACCCGAACAAGTCCAATGGCGGCGTGTTCCTGGGTTTGAACGGACTGGTGGTCAAGAGCCACGGCGGAACCAGCGCCGAAGGCTTTGCCTATGCGATCGATGTTGGCTATGAGATGGCTCACTACGATCTCCTGAACAAGATCAATCAGATGCTCAACCGCGAGGGTGGTGCACTCAATTCCGTGCAGGCCGCGCAGGAGGCTGTTTCGTGACTCAAATTCGTTCGGTCGTGCTCGGCTGCGGCTCCTATCTGCCGGAGCAGGTGGTGACCAACGCCCAATTGGCGGCGCGTATCGACACCTCCGACGAGTGGATCGTGCAGCGCACCGGCATTCGCGAGCGGCACGTCGCGGCCGAGGGCGAGTTCACCTCGCATTTGGCGATCAGGGCGGCGCAGGCCGCGCTCGGCGATGCCGGCGTGGATGCGCAGTCGATCGACCTCATCGTGCTCGCGACCTCGACGCCGGACAACACCTTTCCCGCGACCGCCGTCGCCGTGCAGAACGCGCTCGGCATCAATCACGGCGCGGCGTTTGACCTGCAAGCGGTGTGCTCGGGCTTCGTGTTCGCGCTCGCCACGGCCGACAATTTCCTGCGCACCGGCGCCTTCAAGCGCGCGCTGGTGATCGGCGCCGAGACCTTCTCGCGCATTCTCGACTGGAACGACCGCGGCACGTGCGTGCTGTTCGGCGACGGCGCCGGTGCGGTCGTGCTGGAGGCGCAGGAGCAGCCGGGCAACGCCGCGACCGACCGCGGCGTCGTGACCACGCATCTGCGCTCCGACGGCCGTCACAAGGCGAAGCTGTTTGTCGACGGCGGGCCGTCCTCCACCCAGACCGTCGGTCATCTGCGCATGGAAGGCCGCGAGGTCTTCAAGCATGCGGTCGGCATGATCACCGACGTCATCGTCGACGCCTTCCAGGCGACCGGGCTCAATGCCGAGACCATCGACTGGTTCGTGCCGCACCAGGCCAACAAGCGAATCATCGACGCCTCCGCCCACAAGCTCCACATCGCGCCGGAGAAGGTGGTGCTGACGGTGGACCGCCACGGCAACACCTCGGCGGCCTCGATCCCACTGGCGCTGACGGTGGCGCGCAAGGACGGCCGCATCAAGAAGGGCGATATGGTGCTGCTGGAAGCCATGGGCGGCGGCTTCACCTGGGGCTCCGCGCTGGTGCGCTGGTAGAGCCACAGTCGATAAAATTTTGCCGGAATCAGCTGGGATTATCGATGCGCCTGCATTGATGAGCGCTGTTGACCGCCGTATCGTAAGCTCATAATTTCAGACAACAATTGTTCGCCGTGATGTGGGGCAGGGCGATGACCGATCAAAGTAAAACCGTAACGCGTGTCGATCTGTGCGAAGCCGTCTACCAGAAGGTGGGCCTGTCGCGCACGGAATCGTCCGCCTTCGTGGAACTCGTGCTGAAGGAGATCACCGACTGCCTGGAAAAGGGCGAGACGGTGAAGCTGTCCTCGTTCGGGTCCTTCATGGTGCGCAAGAAGGGTCAGCGCATCGGACGCAACCCGAAGACCGGCACCGAGGTACCGATCTCGCCGCGCCGCGTCATGGTGTTCAAGCCGTCGGCGATCCTGAAGCAGCGGATCAATGCTCAGCATCGCACCAATGGTGATGCCAGCAAGGCTCAACCCGAGGCGTAACGCCTTCCGCGAAGGATTTGGCATTTGGACAAGGCGCCGGATGCGTTCCGAACCATCAGCGAAGTAGCGCAGGAGCTCGACATCCCGCAGCACGTGCTGCGGTTCTGGGAAACCCGCTTCTCCCAGATCAAGCCGATGAAGCGCAGCGGCGGCCGCCGCTATTACCGCCCCGACGACGTCGACCTGCTCAAGGGCATCCGCCGCCTGCTCTACGGCGAGGGCTACACCATCCGCGGCGTGCAGCGGATCCTCAAGGAACACGGCGTCAAATCGGTGCAGGGCCTCGCCGACAGCGCGGCCGCGGTCTCGTTCGGCGCCATCGAGGACGCCATCGGCGCCAGCCTGATGGAGCCCGAGGACGAGGAGGCGCCGATCAAGGGCGTCACCGACACCGACGATGACGACTACCAGGGCGACGAAGAGGAGGGCATCGACTTCCGCTTCAGCGAGATCGACGACGAGGAGATCCTCACCACCTTCCGCAAGGGCGGCACCCCCGCCGCGCCCACCGGGCCCAGCGCGCTGGACCGGGAGCGCCTCGGGAAGGCGCTCGCAGACCTCGTCGCCTGCCGCGAGATGCTGGATCACGCGCTGAAGGACGGGTAGGGGCGGTATTCGGACCGCGCGGCCAGTTCCCCGGGGCGCTTCGGGCTCCGAGCCGATCAAGGAGAGGCACCAAAATGCTGCGACCTCGCCTTGCGCATCGCGCCGATCCTAGCTAATGGAACGACGTTCGGAGCGTGGCGCAGCCCGGTTAGCGCACTAGTCTGGGAGACTAGGGGTCGGAGGTTCAAATCCTCTCGCTCCGACCATTTTTTCAAAGCATCTGTCGGGTGGATTGACTGTTGGCGCGAGCCTGCTGCCGGCGTTGCGCTGCGCGACATCGCTGCCCGACGAGGTGCTAAAAGTGGAAATGTCAAAAACAACCCCATGCACAGTACCGAAGTCATTGGGGGGATGTCGGTTTTCCGAATTGGTTTGGGGGTTGGTCATACGGGGCATGGCCGCCTTTTCATCGGCGGGAGGATGGAGGCGATCTAGCGGGATGATCAAAACCCGTAAGATTTTGATGGGTGGATTGCCGAAGGCTGCCATCACGCAAGTGCTCCGGCGATGGCGCGTTCCTATCTATGCAGCTCAGCATAATGCGCAGGACAGCTGAGCCGATTATTGCCCTGCTATCGGCTCGCGAAGCTGATCACCGCCTGCGTGAAACCTGGCGCGATATTCGTTCGGCAGAACACTCAAACGCCGACGGAAAGCCCGTCTCATGTGCTCTTCGCTTTGAAAGCCGGCACGGACAGCGATTTCCTTGATACTGGCTTCGGATTCCTCGAGAGCCCGCCGTGCCGCCTCGACACGAAATTCCTCAACGGTCTTGCCGGGGGACTGACCTGTTCTTTTCCGGAATAGCCGGGCAAAGGTGCGAGGGCTCATCTTCGCCTGCTCGGCCAATCGTTCGACGCGCAGGTCTCCTCCCAGATTGTCTTGGATCCAGGCGGTGATCTCCTCAAATGCCGGATGGTCGGACGATTGTACTGAAAGCGGCACACTGAACTGGGCTTGGCCTCCAGGTCGCTTGAGAAAGACCACCAATCTTCGCGCGACCCTCATCGCTTCGCGATGGCCCAAATCGTCCTCCAGAAGCGTGAGCGCCAGATCGATACCGGCGGTGACACCCGCCGACGTCCAGATGCCCCGGTCATGAACGAACACGGGATCGACTTCGACCGTGGTGTCGGGATGGCGGGTCCTCAGCAAGTCGCATGAGCCCCAGTGCGTCGTGGCGCGACGACCAGCAAGGAGGCCGGCTGCCGCCAAGACAAATGCTCCCGTACAGACCGAGCAGATGCGCCTGACGTGCGGAGCGGCCGAGCGAAAAAATGCGATGAGCTTGAGATCTGTGGCGGCTCGGTGAACGCCGGGCCCACCGCCGATGACCAGGGTGTCGATGCCCTCCAAATCGACAGGGAGTGGTCGCGTCATCAGTTCAAGGCCGGCGGAGGTCCGAACAAGCCCCCCGTTGGCGGAGCAGATCTCCCACACGTAAGGCGGATTCGATGCGTCATTTTCGCAAGCCAACTCAAAGACTTGAAGCGGCCCTCCAAAATCGAGCAGAAGCCCATCCTCGAACAAGACGAAGACGAGACGTCGGGGGGAAGCGGCGGGCATGGCAGCCTTGGCAGAAAATGCGTGTAGATTGACATTTCGGCAAAGTCCAGTGGCTGTCAACATTGTCCAATCAGAGAACGAGACGGCATCAGTCAAAGGAAGAGGCGACAAATGTCCGACAAGCCCATTCAAATCGGGATCGTCTGCTTCCCGGGTATGACCCAGCTTGATGTGACGGGGCCGTTCGAGGTTCTTGCCCGATTGCCGAACGCCAAGGTTCATCTGCTCTGGAAGCGTATCGAGACGATCGTCAGCGACGTCGGACTGCCGCTGCTGCCGACAACGACGTTCAGCGAGTGCCCCGACCTCGACATTTTCTGTATCGGCGGCGGTCCGGGCATGACGTCGATCATGAGCGATGACGAGGTGATTGCCTTCGTCCGCGAGAAGGGTGGTTCGGCGCGCTATGTGACGTCTGTCTGCGCCGGCAGCCTCGTGCTGGGATCGGCTGGCCTTCTCACGGGTTACGAATCGGCTTGCCATTGGCTGATGCGGGACATGCTGGCCTCGTTCGGTGCCATCGCCGTCGACCAGCGCGTCGTCGTCGACCGCAATCGCATCTCGGGGGGAGGGGTCACGGCCGGGGTGGATTTCGCTTTCCGGGTCGCCGCCGAAATCTGCGGCGAGGACGTCGCGAAAAGGTTGCAGCTGTTCCTCGAATATCAACCTGAGCCGCCGTTCGATCTCACGGTCCAGAACGCTCCTCCGGAGCTCCTGTCGGAGATCAAATCAGCCTCGCTGCCCTGGCTCCGCGCGCGTCAGGCCGCCGTCGATCAGGCTGCGGAAAAGCTCCGGTCGCGCAAGGCGGTGCCGGCTTAGGAAGCGGCAAGGCCAGGGGTCGCGGACCACCAGCTGCGACGCCCATGTCATTTCGCACGACGGCAGACTTCACGGCAGCAATCTTGAAGCGACCACGCGACATATATTGGGAGCGTCGAATGACCAGCCATGGGTCTAAGCAGGAATTGTTGGTGCGATGTCAGGGGCGGCGAGGTGCCCGCGTGACGGCTCTCCTGGCGATCATCGCGTTCGGATCGCATTGTGGCCAAGCCGATGCCGCGGAGTTCTCAGGCGGCCTCATCAAGATCGGTATCATCAACGATCAGACGGGTCCGCTATCCGACATCAATGGACCGGGATCAGTCGTAGCGGCCAAGCTTGCGGTTGAGGACTTTCAGAGGACGAATCCCTCGGTCAAGGTTGAGGTCGTATCGGCCGACCATCAGAACAAGGCGGATATAGGCGTAAGCATCGTGCGCAGATGGTTCGATGTCGAAGGCGTCGACATGGTCGCGGATGTCGGCAATTCGGCTGTCGGGCTGGCCATCCAATCGCAGGCAAGAGACAAGAACAAGATCGTCATCTATACGTCAGTCGCGACGACCGAATTGACCGGCAAACAATGCACCAAAACAGGCCTGGCCTGGCTTCATGATTCCTACAACCTCGTAGCAGGCCCAATTCGAACACTCGTCTCTCAAGGCTTCGATAGCTGGTACTTCATCGCCGCCGACTATGCTTTTGGGAAGAACATGGTGCTCGAGTCGCAGCGAGTGCTTGCCTCGACCGGCGGCAAGGCCCTCGGGGCCGTCTACCATCCGCTCGGGAATGCCGACTACGGGTCGTTCCTTCTTCAGGCGCAAGCCTCTGGTGCCAAGGTCGTCGCCTTCGCCAATGCCGGCGACCAACTCGTAAACTCCATGAAACAATGGAACGAGTTCGGCATGACCGCAGGCGCTCAGAAGCCGATCGCCGAACTGATGTTCATCAGCGACGTGCATGCCATGGGGGCCCAGACCGCGCGAGGTCTGACCACTCTGACTGCATGGTATTGGGCTCGGAATGAGGAAACGAGAGCGTTCTCGCAACGCTTCTTCAAACTTCGAAACGCAATGCCGACTGAGCCGCAGGCGGCCACCTACTCCGGCGTGCTGCATTATCTCAAGGCCGCCATGTCGGCCGGTACTGACGCGACCGATGCGGTTCTGGAGAAAATGCGTGCCACCCCGATTGATGATTTCTACGCGAGAGGAGCGACCATCAGGGAAGACGGAAAGCTTATTCACGACTTCTACCTGGCGCAGGTCAAGGAGCCGTCGGAAATCACCGCCCCCTGGGATTACTATGACATCATCAAAACCGTGCCGAGTAGCGAGGCTTACTTTCCCTTGAGCGAGAGCGAATGCCCGTTGGTCAAGAAGTAACCCGGGCCGCCGGCGCGGTCGTCATATCGTCGGAATGATGGTCATGGCATGCACGACTTGGAATTGCTTGGATGCGGCCACTCTGCGAACGCTCGCTGCGCGGGACGCGATTGTGCTTCTGCCCGTCGCATCAACGGAACAACATGGTCCGCACTTGCCGACCGGCGTCGACGACATGCTGGTGACGAACGTGTGCCGACGGGTGGCTGGCTTGTTGACTTCAGAACTGCCCGTCGTGGTCACACCGACGGTATGGTGTGGCTTGGCTGACCACCATGTCCCGTTCGGAGGGACGTTTTCGCTGACGCTTCAGACATATTATCTGCTCTTGAGGGACCTGTGCCGCTCCGTGTTGGAGGCCGGCTTTCGCAAGATCGTTCTTGTCAACGGACATGCCGGAAACATCGCGGCCTTGGCTGCGATCACGACAGATCTGACGCGTGAGCTGAATGCGCCGATCGCGACAGCGACCTATTTCATGGCGGCCCGGGAGGCGATCTCGAGTATTCTGGAGGATCAGCCCGGTCTCATGCACGCATGCGAAGCTGAAACGTCCATGATGATGGCCGCATGTCCCGAGTTGGTCGATGCCGATCGTCTCGGGGAAGCGCAGGGGCCGGCCTTTGACGTTGTTGCGTCGCTGGTGCCGACGCTGAAGCGGTTTGTGTCGTTCGAGCAGGTGACTTCGACTGGCGTTGCAGGGGACGCCAGACGCAGCTCGCGGGACAAGGGGGAGGCGTTGCTGGCCGCATGCGCGTGCGCGCTGGCCGACGGGCTGAGGCGCGGGGAGCCTTGGGAAAAGCCGGCGTTCCCTTCCACGCCGAAAGCCGGAGAGGCGTGATGGCCCCGACAGCGAACACGACTAGGCCTCGCAGTCCAGCAAGCGCGTCCAGGTTTCGGGCATCGTTCCACCTACCTCAAATATCCCACCACTAGCCGCGTCGTCTCGTCCACCAGCACCTTCACCATCTTCTCCGACAGCATCTCGGCTCCGTGCAGCACCGTGTTGTGCGCGACCGACTCGATCGCGCTGACGCAGATGAAGGTCGCTACATCCAAATCGACCTTGCGCATCTCCTTGCGGCGGCTTTCGAGATAGCTGCGCACGAGGGTTTGGACCTCGCGGTTGAAGGCTTCGACGTCTTTGAGCTGGCCGGTGCGGGGAATCTGCTCGGCGAGCACGCGGTGCAGTTTCGGGTTGATGCGGTGGGCTTCGATCGCGACGGTGACGAGTTTTCGCACGGCTTTCTCGATCGGGAGGTCGGCGACTTCCACGAGGGCGGCGCGGACGATGCCCATGATCTCCTCGTTGTGATGCTCGATCACAGCGGCGACGAGGGCTTCCTTGCTTGGAAAGTACTGGTAGAGCGAGCCGACGCTGACGCCGGCGATCTCCGCGATGCGGTTGGTGCTCGCCTTCTCGAAACCGTCGCGGACCAGAATGCGAGCGGTCGCCTCGACCAGCGCGTCGACGGTGGCGCGTGAGCGCGCCTGTGAGGCGTTTTTGCGCGGATTTGTCGGTGGCGTGCGGGCCATGGCATTGCGATCCGAATGCGAGTAGGAAAAGCGAGCGAATGCTCGCATTATATCTGCCTATGGCGGCCTTCTCGCAACCATCTTCGTCGCCATATGGATGCGAAAGCCAGGCGGAGAACGGACCATGAGCGTCGCAAGACTTGTGTCGTCCCTGCAGTTTTGTCCTGCGATGTGCGCGCCGCGCAACCACGATCCCACGCCGAGCCTGCAGAGCCGTCTGTTCAACGCGGTGCTGCGGCAGCTCCCCTACAAGCAGCAGCTCGCCTCCGCCGAAGCGGTGCAGGCGCATGTGCAGAAGCTTGCCTTGCAGCCGGCCTCGTTCGAGCCGACCGGGCTTGGCCGCGGCGTCGAAGCGATCCTGACCAGGATGGGCGGCTGGCCGGTCTATTACACCGCGCCGGCGTCGGGCCATGAGGGCTGCAACTTCGTCATGTTCCTGCATGGCGGCGGCTACATCAACGAGATCGTGCCGGCGCATTGGCGCTTTGTCGGCGAGATGACGCGCAAGGCGAACGTCGTCTGCGTCGTGCCGATCTATCCGCTGGCGCCGCGCGCCACCGCGAAGGACCTTGTCCCAAGGACTTCCGAGCTGCTGCGGATGCTGCTGGAGGATGCCGGGTCCGCAAAGGTGACGGTGGTCGGCAATTCCGCCGGCGCGGGCCTTGCGCTCGCCGCCTGCCAATGGCTGCGCGATCGCGGGCACCGACAGCCGGCGCGCTTGATGCTGATCTCGCCGGCGGCCGACGCCTCGGTCAGCCGTCCCGAGCAGATCGAGATCGCCGCGCGCGATCCGGTCCAGGACATTCCCGGCATCGTCGAGGCTGCCAGGCTATATGCCGGCGAGCTCGATGTCGGCCACCCCTTCGTCAGTCCGCTCAACGGCGCGTTCCGCTTCCTCGCGCCCATGACGATCTTCTCAGGCACGCGTGATCTGCTCTATCCCGACAGCGTCGATCTGGCGGAGCGGGCGAGGGCGGTGGGCGTGCCGGTGGATCTGCATCTGCTCCGCGACCAGCCGCACAATTATGCGCTGATGCCGACGCCGGAGGGCCGGCGCGCGCGGGCGATGATTTTGCGGGCGGTGGCGTGAGAGGCGTGTGACCGTTGTCACAGGGATGCGCCGTCGTGTCGACTGGCGCGGGGCCCATTGGAGGCGGCCTCCGGGGCGTTTCCTCGTCGTCTTCTATCTTCGCGTCAGTAGTTTTGCGGGATCTTCAGGCGTGGCCCTTGATCTCGTAGTGACCCGGCACGCATTTGAAGCGCTCGAGGCGCCAATTGGCGTGATAGATCGGATGCTCGCCCATCCATTTCGCAAGGGGTGCCTGTGCGCCGACCGCGCACTGCATCATCGAAATCTCGGGCGTCATGTTGCTGTCGGTCACGATTTCCTCGACGCAACTGCCTGAGCTAGCTGCGCTAAGCCGGCAGAGCACGGCTACGACGGTCACGAACATTCCTGTCACCTCATCGGTAGTTCTGGACCACGAAGAGGATGCAAGCGGAGTGCCAGAGCCTGTGACACGCAAACAACACGCTGGCCTGGCCGACTCGACCCAGCGTCCGGTGTCCATTTGATGATTCGGATTGTAAAAAATTTGCCTATAAACCGAAGCCGGACAAATACGGGAACCGGATGGTTATGTCCGATTGCGGGGGTGTGGCTCGGAGGGGCAGCGGCGCGACGAAACGTCGGAATAGTCCATCCGCCGAAATAAGCGATGTCGGCCACCGCGGGCGCCTGCTTTTACCTGCCGGTGCAGCGCTGCTACATTTTGCGCGCGCGTCGGCGAACGGCGCGGCGACGAAGAAACATACCGACAAGGGAGGGACTCCAGTCCCATGAAGGATTTTGCTGGAAAGATCGCGGTCATCACCGGCGGCGGCACGGGTATGGGGCGCGAGCTCGCGCGGCAGCTGGTGGCCGAGGGCTGCAACGTCGCGATGTGCGACGTCTCGGAAGCGGCCATGGCCGAGACCAAGCGGCTGTGCGAGACCGAGAAGCTGCCGCAAGGCTTGCGCGTCACCACGCATGTCGCCGACGTTTCGATCGAGGATCATCTGAAACGGTTTCGCGACGAGCTCGCCGAGCAGCAGAAGACCGATCGCGTCAATCTGTTGTTCAACAATGCCGGCATCGGCGGCGGCGGCAGCCTGTTCACCAACACGCGCGAGCAGTGGGAACGCACCTTCAACATCTGCTGGGGCGGCGTCTATCTCGGCGTGCGCACCTTCCTGCCGATGCTGGTCGCGGCGGACGAGGCCCACATCGTCAACACCGCGAGCGTCAACGGCTTCTGGGCCTCGATCGGCATGAACCAGGCGCACACTGCCTACAGCTCGGCGAAGTTCGCGGTGAAGGGATTCACCGAAGCCCTGATCAACGACCTCCGCCTGCACGCGCCGCACGTCAAATGCTCGGTGGTGATGCCCGGCCATATCGGCACCTCGATCGTCTCCAATTCGCGCAAGGTGCAGAGCGCCGACGGCTCGGAGCGACTCAATGCCGACGAGGTCGCGCTGACCCGCAAGCGCATGGTCGCGGCGGGCGTGCCGGATGCCGACAGGATGTCGGACGAGGACATTCAGGCGGCGTTCGCCGAGCGCGCCCGCAGCTTCCTGGAGGATGCGCCGACGACGGCCGCGCAAGCGGCCAAGATCATTCTCGACGGGGTCAAGGCGGAGCGCTGGCGCATCCTCGTCGGCGAGGACGCCAGGCGATTGGACGAACGCGTGCGCGCCACGCCCGAGCAGGCCTATGACCGCGCCTTCTACGAAAGCTTTACGCAGGAGGTCGGCTGGAAGCTCGGTTGAGACCGCCGGCGGGCGCGCCGATATAGGTATGATAGTCATCATGACAAGGGGTGTGCGCGTGATATTGCGTGCCACCTCTTGCCAATCCCCGGCTCTCCATGTCGGATCGGAATGTCATGCATGCGTCACGGATCGTCGCTCAAGCGAAGGTGATCTCGAACGCTTGTAATGCCGCGCGCGGCGTCTTGGTCGGACACCTGAAATGGTTTAGTCAATCAGGGGTAACGCGATGATAGAGCGCAGCTCCGATGATACCCGCATGCCTCTCCGACGACTGGATCCTCTGCCCGGAGCGAGAGGACATCTCCGCTGAATTCACGCGGCTGCTCACCGCGGCCCAGGAGGGCGGCGCCACGATCGCCGAATGCCTGATGATCGCGCGGCAGCTGAAGCGCGGCGACGATCGCTCCTGGCATCGCGAATGGAAGCGGCTGGCGCAAGCCAACCGGCAGCGCGCCGAGGCCGCCTTCGCGGAAGGCCATATGGCGAGCGCACAGCGCAACTGGCTGCGCGCCATGAACTATTATGGTGCAGCGGCCATGCCGCTCGAGCAGGACGACGAGCGCCGCTGGGTCGCGGTGCTGGCGATGCAGGAATGCGCACGCCGCTACCTTTCGGCGCGCAGTCCGGCCGGCGAGGTCGTGACCATCCCCTGGCTCGACGGACATGCGCTGCAGGGCTACTTCCTCCCGGCACCGTCGGGCAGCGTGCGAGCGCCGACCGTGATCTGCATCGGCGAGCCCGGCCACCGCAAGGAAGAGTTCTTGTTCAAGCTCGCGCCGCATGCGCGCGAGCGTGGCTTCTCGCTGCTGGCGCTGGATCTGTTCGGCGAGCAGCGCGACGATTTCATCGATGCGCTGTTGCGGCGCCGCGATCTCGAGAGCGCGATTCCTTCCGTCATGGACTATCTGGAGACGCGCGGCGAGGTCGATTTCGCGCGCGTCGGGATCATTGCCGATGGCTGGGGCTCTTCCTTCGTGGCGCGGGCGGTGTTGCAGGAGCCGCGGCTTGCCGCCGCCGTCTGCGACGGCGGCCTGTGGGACCTGCACGAGCGCGCCTTCTTCGCCAGCCGATTCGCGCTGAGCGACGTCGGCATCGTGCCGGTGCCGCATGCGCCGCTGATGGCCTCCAGCGCCGACTGTCCGGTGCTGATCACGCTCGGCGAGGACGGCTGGCTCAAGGCCGACCGAGCCCGTCAGATCGTCCAGAGCTCCCGGCTCGGCAGCTCGGATGTCATGTTGAAGGTCTTCACGGCCGCCGAGACCGGCGCGGCGCAGGCCCACGCGGACAATCCGAGCCTTGCCAACGAATATATCTTCGACTGGCTCGAATCGCGGCTCGGCGCCGCCGCCCGCCGGATCTGAACCCGGCTTTATCGCTTGGGCATGATCTTGTCGGAAAACCGCGGCACACTTTTCCGCAATGTGCCCTAGAAGTCGAGCGAGATCCGGACGCAGGCCTTCTCGAGGCGAGTCTTCAGCGTCGCGAGCTTGGTAGTGAATTCCGCCAGTTCGTCCTCGTCGAACTCCTGGAAGACGAATTCGCGAATCGTCTTGTACTGCTCGTTGAGGCTCGCGATGTGCTTCTGCGTCTTGTCGGTCAGCGACAACCGCACCACGCGGGCGTCGGTCGGCGAGGGGCGACGGCGCAACAGGGCCTTCTTCTCCAGCAGCTTGGACTGCGTGGTGATGAAGGACGGATCCACGTGGAGCAGCTTGGAGACGACGTTGACCGGGATGCCCTCGTCCTTGTCGAGGTCGGAGATGGCCATCAGGATCAGCCATTGCGGGCCGCTGATGCCGAGCGTCTTCGCCCACAACTGACGCAATTCCTCCAGATGCATGTTGATCGACGATATCTCCCAGGTGAAGCGCCTGATGATATCCAGATTGCCGACCGAGCGCATACGCGCTCCTTCTTTCCTCGTCGCGGACACAGCGTCACTCCAGTGAACGATGGTTCAGGCCGGTGTTCGTGGAGGGCCATAGTCCACGCAAGCCTGCTCTGACGCAAGTGCAGAGCAGGGTAATTTCGTCACTAAAATTACAAAGATGATCAGCTCAGCATTAGCCCGTTGACTTCCGGTGTTGCGCGCGGAGCACAGGTCGGGCGAAACCATAAAGCTGATCTAATAAACTATTTTGATTAGCGAACGACGCGCTGCATATTGTTCCCCGACGGTGGGGGGTACTCGATCGTCCCGTTGCAGGTGGTTCGCTCACGTTCCTCGCGTCGCGATGCGGGGGTGTCCGAAAGCGGCCGAGCGGATTTGAGAGGCGGGGATCTGGGGGGCCTCACGGTCCGTCTCCGCAAAATGAGCAACTTGGAGGTTTTAAATGAAAGTGGTGAAGAGCCTTTTGCTCGGCACTGCGGCGGGTCTGATCGCCGTCGGTGGAGCCCAGGCGGCCGATCTTCCCGTCAAGGCCAAGGCGGTCGAGTATGTCAAGATCTGCTCGCTTTACGGTGCGGGCTACTACTACATCCCGGGCACCGATACCTGCATCAAGCTCGGCGGCTATGTGCGTGCCGAAGTGGCGCTGAACGCGGGCGGCAATTACAGCGCCCAGTACAACGGCGTGTTCGCGGCCAACAACCGCCTGACCAATTACTACTCGATGCGTGCTCGTGAAGACCTCAACATCGACACGCGCACCGCGACCGAGTACGGCGTCGTCCGCACCTATTTCGACGCGGTTTTCACCTGGACGACCGGCAGTTACGGCGGCACGGGGTCGGCCACGGGCGCGACCCAGTACAGCGGCACGATCGGCCTCAACGCGGCCGGCACCGGCCTCACCGGTTCGAGCGGCGGCGCCATCAACGGCACCGACGGCAACACCTCGGGCGGCGCGCTCGGCGTGTACTACGCCTTCATCCAGTTCGCCGGCTTCACCATGGGTAAGGCGGTGTCGCAGTTCGACGCGCCCTGGATCAACTATCCCGGCAACAACTTCGACCAGCTCGTCGGCGGCAGCGGCACCACCAACGGCGTGGCGCAGTTCACCTACACGGCCGATTTCGGCCAGGGCATCACGGCGGCGTTCTCGGCGCAGGACCAGACGCAGGTCTACCAGACCAGCCTCTGGAACACCGCGGGCATGTCGACCACCGGCGTGCTCGGCGGTGCGTACGGCTCGAACGACATCGGCGGCAGCCGCTCGCCCGATCTCGTCGCGATGGTTCGCGTCGATCAGGCCTGGGGCATCTTCCAGGCGTCGGTCGCAGCCCACGACAACCATGTCGCCTATTACGGCGCCAACGAAGCCACCGGTCATCCCGAAGACAAATGGGGCTGGGCCGTTCAGCTCGCATGGGGCATCAAGAACATCCCGACCGGCGCCGGCGACGTGATCAACATCTCGGGCGTCTACACCGAGGGCGCGAGCCGCTACAACTTCCAGGAGCTGGCCGCGACCAGCTACTCGATGTTCGGCAGCTCGAACGCCGCCTATCAGAGCATCGGCTTCGCCGGCGTGTCTGACGCGGTGTTCGCCCCGGGCGGCCAGCTCGAGCTGACCAAGACCTACGGCTTCCGGGGTGCCTTCACCCACAACTGGAGCCCGTACTGGAATACGGCGCTCTACGGCGCGTGGGCCGCGGTCAACTACAACGGCACCGCGAAGGGCCTGATCTGCGGCAGCGCCGCGTTCGCCACCCTGACCGGCACCTGCAACCCGGACTTCAACATCGGCCAGGTCGGTGTCATCACCCGCTGGACGCCGGTGAAGAACCTGACCTTCTCGGCTGACTTCACCTACAGCCACCTCGATCAGAAGTACTCGGGCGCGATCACGACCGCCGCGCTGACGGGCGTCGCCAAGCCGGCAGCGACCTACGAGCTGAAGGACCAGGACACCTACAGCCTGCTGCTGCGCGCCCAGCGCAACTGGTAAGCTTCTAGGTTCTTCGATCCGACACAGCCCCGGCGGACAACCGCCGGGGCTTTTTCTTTGCAGGCGCTCGCACGCCTCATCGCCGTGCGGCGGACGAAGACGAGCCATGCGATTCAAGCGTCCCAGATTAATTTACTTACATGAGTTACTAAGCTATATAGCTGAAAGCCAGATACGAAAGTTGCGGCTCTTAGCTTCACGCTAAGCCTCCAGAAGCCTCCGGCGATGCCCCGCCGGAGGTTTTTTATGTCCGCAAGTGGAGTTCAGCCCCGCATCACGCGAACGCGGGCGGTTGGCCGGTAGGCGAGGCGGCTGTGGCCGGCGCAATAGGGCTGACCGTCGGGCGCGGAATTGCCGCAGAAGCAGAAGTCCTCGGCGCCGGGCGTCGAGATCGGCCAGCGGCAGCGGTTCTCCGAGAGCTCCAGCAGCGAGCAGCGATTGGCCTCGTCGATCGGGCCTGTCACCACGCGGGCGTCGGTGTCGCCATAGATCGTGGCGAGCATCTCGAATTGCAGCCGCGGGACCGCCTTCGCGCGCGCCGGGCCTCTGTCCTGAATCTTGCGCTCATCGCCGGTGCGGCCACGCGTCAGGTTGAGGCGGGACAGCTTGCCGATCACGGCGTTGCGGCTGACGCCGATGTCGGCGGCGATCTCGCGGCAGGAAAGGCCGGCCTCGAAGTGCCGCTTCAGGAGCTCAATTCGTTCGTCGGTCCAGGTCGGTGAGAGAACAGGCATTTGTCAACGGTCCCAGGTTGCAGCTGTCGGCCATCCGCCTCGAGATCCGTCCGCCTCACGTTCGGCGCGCGCTCACGTCCTGCCATTGTCGCGGATCGACAAAAGCCCGTCCTTGATGGCGAGACGGATGCCTTCCTCGATCAAGGTACGTGCGACGCCGGGAACGCTGGTGCCGTGGGTGCCCTGTCTCACCAGCTTCTCCAAATAGGTGATGGTCGAGAGCGCCAAGGTTACGGGAATACGGTCAGTCTCGGCTTTTTCGGTGGCCATGGCCCGAACGCTAGCCTCTTACTCGGGTACATAAAAGTAACGATTAAGACTCTATTTAGGTTCAGGGCCGGAAGTCAAATGCAGGCTGCGCTTGACGCTCAGCATGTTAGAATCGCACGGGAAATCAGACACGACTCAGCGCACCGCGCGGGGATATGGGCGGCGGCGTGGGGTCAGCAGGTCGGGAAGGGCGGTCCGCTCAGCCGTGCACGATGGCCTTTTCGATCATGCAATGGATGCCTTTGGAGCCGTTGACGGTCTGGGTCACCCTGAGATCGGCGGCCAGGCTGCACAGCGTGTAGGCGTCCTCGCGCGACAGGTTTCGCGTCTCGCCGAGCAGCGCGATCATGTCGCGCAGCGCGCGCACCACGCATTGGTCGAGGTCGGGATCCATCGCGATGGTCATGTAGTGGGTCGCCGTCTCGGCGCGGGGATAGTCGAACTTGAGGTCCTTGCGCAGCGTCAGGCGGAAGCGGCCCTGCAGCGCGGTCTCGATCGCAGTGACGCAGACCTCGCCGTCGCCCTGCACGCCGTGGCCGTCGCCGCAGGAGAACATCGCGCCCGGCACGAACACCGGCAGATAGAGCGTCGCGCCCGCGCCCAGCTCCTTGTTGTCGAAATTGCCGCCCATCGCGCGCGGGACCAGCGAGGAGATGCGGCCCCAGGCTGGCGGCGGCGATACGCCCATCACGCCGAAGAACGGCTTGAGCGGCAGGTCGAGGCCCCACGGCATGCGGCCGGTCATCCGTGTCCGGTCGAGCGGGATGTTCAGGATGCGCGTCTCGTGGAAATCGTCGGGCAGGGTCCCGGATAGCGGCTTGATCATGTTCCAGCCCCAATCCTGCCGGAGCTGAACGTCGAGGATCTCGACCGCGAGCACGTCCCCGGGCTCGGCGCCCTCGACCGCGATCGGGCCGGTGAGGATGTGGCCGGGCAGCATGCGCTCGTTCCTGGCGTGAACCTCGTGCATCTCCGGCGGAATGTGAAACTTGTCGCGGTCGGGCAGCATGTCCGGCCCGCCGCTGATGGTGTCGACCGTCACCTCATCACCGCTGGCGATGGTGAGGACGGGCTTCAGCGCGGCTTCGAAGAAGCCCCAATGGCAGGTTTCGGGGCTGGAATGCAGGTGGTGATGGGTCATTTGCCGCGTCCGGTCGCTTTCATCAGGCCGGGCTTGACCCGGCGATCGATCATCTTTCAAGAAGCTGTCTGAAGATCGCCGGGCAGGTCAAGCCCCGCGCAGACTGGCAAGATCATCCCCGCGAGGCTCCCCTGTATTTCGTTCTGTCCAAGACCCTTGGCGCTGCGCTGCTGCCGATCAATCTTCTGGTTGAGCTCGGTATCGTCTCGCTGGTGCTGATGGCGACGCGCTTTGCCGCGCTCGGCCGCAAGCTTGCCGTGACCACGCTGGTGCTGCTGGCGCTGGCGGCGTTCTCGCCGCTCGGCAATCTGCTGATCTATCCGCTCGAAACGCGCTTTCCGGCGTGGGACGCCGCGCGCGGCGCGCCCGACGGCATCATCGTGCTCGGCGGTTCGGTCGACACCGATCTGTCGGCGGCGCATCGCACGCCCGTCGTCGCGCACGCCGCCGATCGCCTGTTTGCGCCGGCCGAGCTCGCGCGCCGCTATCCGAATGCGCGCATCGTGTTCACCGGGGGCAGCGCCAACATCGTCTCCAACGACGCCCGGGAAGCCGACTACTCCGCGCCGATCCTGGAAAGTCTGGGCATCCCGAAGGAGCGTCTGATCTTCGAGCGCAATTCGCGCAACACGTGGGAGAACGCGATCTTCACCAAAGAGCTGGTGACGCCGAAGCCGGGCGAGCGCTGGCTTCTGGTGACCTCGGCCTTCCACATGCCGCGCTCGATGGGAATCTTCCGCCAGGCCGGATTTGAGGTCGAGGCCTATCCGGTCGACTGGCGGATGGGCGGACGTGACGATCTCCTGTCCTTCACCAACATGGGCATGGATGGCCTCGGCCGAACCGAAGTTGCGGTGCGCGAGTGGATCGGCCTCGTGGTTTACCGCCTGATGGGCCGGACCGGCGAGTTGCTTCCCCGACCCGGCAAGGACTAGAACGAGAGCCGCAAAACAAGAATACGCGGCGCACGATCGCTGCGTCCGGAGGAAGTCATGCAACAGCACAGCGCAGACAGCATCGATCTTGCCGGCCTCGTTGCCGATCTCAACAGCCTGCTGCGGCTGAAGACGAATGTGATCGGCATGAAGCTGTTCGCGCGTACCGCGGATATGGAAGCGATCCCGAAGATCCGGCGGCCGAATGCGATCCACACCACCGATCAGATCGTCAGCATGGCCTCGCGGCTCGGCTGGACCGTCGGCATTACCGCGGATGACCTCGTCGGCGCGCAGTGCCGCGCGGTGATCGGGCTGAGCCCCCAGGACGACAAATGGCTCGCCGGTGAAAACTATGTCGGGGTCTGGCACGGCACGGCGGAGGACGCGCGCAAGCGCCAGGAGGCGCTGGACGTGGTTCCATTCGGACAGTATCAGGCGCTCGCCGTCAGTCCGCTCGCGAGCGGCCGGCTCGATCCGCCCGATATCTGCCTCGTCTATGCGACGCCCGGGCAGATGATCATCCTGATCAACGGGCTGCAATATACCGGCTACAAGAAGTTCGAATGGGGCGTGGTCGGCGAGACCGCTTGCGCGGATTCGTGGGGGCGGGCGCTCAAGACCGGGGAGCCCAGCCTGTCCTTGCCATGCTATGCCGAACGGCGCTATGGCGGCGTGCCGGACGAGGAGATGCTGATGGCCTTGAAGCCCGTGCATCTCGCCAAGGCAATCGAGGGCATGAAGGCACTGGCCAAGAACGGCCTGCGCTATCCGATTCCGCCCTATGGCATTCAAAGCGACGTTCGTGCCGGCATGGGCGTGAGTTACGCGAAAAAGTAAGGGACGAGCATGAGCTCTGCGAAATTCGACATCGTCGTCTATGGCGCGACCGGTTTCACCGGCCAGCTCGTCGCCGAATATCTGACGAGGCAATACAAGACCGACAATTCGCTCAAATGGGCGATGGCAGGCCGCAGCCTCGGCAAGCTGAAATCGGTACGCGATGCGATCGGCGCGCCCGGGAATACGGCGCTGATCGTTGCGGATGCGTCGGACGCGGCCTCGCTGAGGGCGATGGCGGAGCAGACGATGTCGGTGATCACGACGGTCGGTCCGTACCAGCTCTATGGCGAGGAATTGCTCGCGGCCTGCGTCGCCACCGGCACGGATTATCTGGATCTCTGCGGCGAGCCGGTCTGGATGCGGCAGATGATCGACAAGTACGAGGCGGCTGCAAAAGAGAGCGGCGCGCGCATCGTGTTCTCGTGCGGCTATGATTCCGTGCCGTTCGAGCTCGGGACGTTCTTCGTGCAGGAGGAGGCCAAGCGCGTGTTCGGTGCGCCGGCTCCTCGCGTGAAGGGACGCGTGCGCGACATGCGCGGCACATTGTCGGGCGGCACCGCGGCGAGTGCGAAAGCGACGTTCGACGCGGTCGCCAAGGATCTCAGCCTCGTCGCCATTCTCAACGATCATTTTGCGTTGACGCCGGGGTTCAGCGGCCCGAAGCAGCCAAAGGGCAACAAGGCGGCCTTCGAGGAGGACCTGAATTCCTGGGCCGCGCCGTTCATGATGGCGCTGATCAACACGCGCAACGTCCATCGCTCCAACATGCTGATGGGTTTCCCCTATGGCCAGGACTTCGTCTACGACGAGATGGTCTTGACCGGCCCCGGCGAGAAGGGCGAGGCCAACGCCAAGCGCGTGATGGCGGCCAACGCCGAGAAGACCGGTCCGAACGCGCCGAAGCCGGGCGAGGGGCCGTCGAAGGAGGAACGCGAGAAGGGGCTCTTCAATCTGCTCTATGTCGCGATCGCGCCCGATGGCCGCACGGTCCGCGCCGGTGTCACCGGCGACCGCGATCCCGGCTACGGCTCGACCTCGAAGATGATCTCCGAATGCGCGATGTGCCTGCTGCGCGACGCGACGGATGTTCCGGCCGGCTTCTGGACACCAGGCGCGGCGATGCAGCACAAGCTGATCAAGCGGCTGCAGGACAATGCGGGGCTGACGTTCAGGGTGGAAGCTTAGGAGTCCACGGTGCTGCAGGAGGCGTGATCCGTGCCCGCGACGTTCGACATCGTCCTCTATGGCGCAACCGGATATACCGGCCAGCTCGTCGCCGAATATCTCGCCGCGCACTATGTCGGCGACGGCGCGCCGACATGGGCGATGGCGGGGCGCAGCAAGGATAAGCTCGCCTCCGTTCGCGACGCGATCGGCGCGCCTCAGGCCACGCCGCTCATCGTCGCGGACGCAGCCGATCCCGCGTCGCTGCGGGCGATGGTCGATCAGGCGAAGCTGGTCATCACCACCGTCGGCCCGTACCAGATCTATGGCTCTGATCTGGTTGCGGCCTGCGCCGCATCGGGCACGGACTATATGGATCTGTGCGGCGAGCCGATCTGGCTGAAGCAGATGATCGACAGGCACGAGGCGGCCGCCAAGGCGAGCGGCGCGCGCATCATGTTCTCCTGCGGTTTCGATTCCGTGCCGTTCGAGCTCGGTGCGTTCTTCGTGCAGGAGGAGGCAAGGCGCGTGTTCGGTGCGCCGGCTCCGCGCGTCAAGGGACGCGTCCGCGACCTCAGCTGGAAGTTCTCCGGCGGCACCTCGGCAAGCGCAAGGGTCACTTTCGAAGCGGTGGCGCGGGACCTCAGCCTGGTGCCGATCCTCAAGGACCCCTTCGCATTCACGCCCGGCTTCGAGGGGCCCAAACAGCCGCGCGGCAACAAGCCTGTCTTCGAGGAGGATTTGCAATCCTGGTCCGCCCCGTTCGCGATGGCGATCCTCAATACGCGCAACGTCCATCGCTCCAACATGCTGATGGGATTTCCGTATGGCAGGGAGTTCGTCTACGACGAGATGGTGCTGACCGGTGCAGGCGATGAGGGGCAGGCCAACGCGAAGCTCGTCATGGCCGCCAACAGCGAAAAGACCGGCCCTGAAGCGCTCAAGCCGGGCGACGGACCGTCGAAGGAAGAGCGCGACAATGGTCGTTACGACCTGCTCTATGTCGCGACCGCGCCCGATGGTCGTCAGGTCCGCGCGGCGGTGAAGGGCGATCTCGATCCGGGCTATGCGTCAACGGCGAAGATCATCTCCGAATGCGCCATCTGCCTGCTACGAGACACGCCGGATGTTCCGGCCGGTCTCTGGACGCCGGGCGCAGCGATGCAGCACAGACTGATCAAACGGCTGGTCGATCACGCCGGCTTGAGGTTCGAGGTGGAAGCCCAGGCGTAGCTTCCCTAGGGTGGGCAAAGCGAAGCGTGCCCACGTCTTCTGTCGAATGCCTGGAAACATGGTGGGCACGGCACATTGCGCCTTTGCCCACCCGGCAGCTCGCCGCTACACCGCCCGAGCGTCATATGCGTACATGAAGTCCATGCCCTTGGCGCCGAGCGGCAATAGCCACTTCATCATCTGATTGCGAACCCACGCGCCGCCGGCGCTGAATTCGCGCTTGCTGTTGCCGTTGCGGCGGGCGATGGCGACGATCTTCTCGGTGCGCGGGCGACGCTCGGCCTCGAAGGCCTGGAACGTGGCGCCGAGCTCCTGGCCCTCCTGCATCAGGCGCGCGAGCCGCATCGCATCCTCGAGCGCCAGCGAGGCGCCCTGGCCGGCATGGGGGCTCGTCGCGTGCGCGGCGTCCCCGATCAGCAGCGAACGCTTGCGCGACCAGGCCGGCAGGGTCGCGACGTCGAGCGTGTCGGTGACCACGATATTCTCGGCGGCCTCGATGATGCCAGGGATCGGATCGTGCCAGCCGCGGTGGAAGCCGCGCAGATGCTGCTTCAGTGTCGCGTGGTCGAGCGCGCGAAACATCGCCGCGTCCATGCCGTGCGCAGGCTGCGTGCTCCACCACATCACGCCGTCGTTCGGATCCGGGCTGCAATAGCCGTATCCGAAGAAACCGCTCTGGCCGAACGTGGTCTCGACGTGCCGGCTGATCGACCTGCCGTCGAGGACGGCGTGCGGCGCGAAGCCGCCGAAGCCGATCAGTCCGGTATCGAAAGGCTGCGGTCCGTCCGGCACCACCTGACGGCGCGTCACGGAGTGGACGCCGTCGGCACCGATCAGGAAATCGCCCTCGGCGGTGGTGCCGTCGGCGAAATAGGCAATGACAGGCTGGTCGCCGCGGTCCTCGACCTTGATCAGCCGCTTCTCGAAATAGAGCGAGACGCAGGCGCACCAGGCCTTGTCGATCAGCATCTCGTTCAGCGTGGCACGGCAGACATTGACGGCCGGCTGGCCGAAGCGCCGTGCCATGTCGCGGTTGATCGAGCCGAGCTTGGCGCCTCCTTGCGAATAGAAGTCGAAGGCCTCCGCGACCGAGCCGCGGCTGATCAGCTCGTTTGCAAGGCCGATCTCGTCCATCACATGCATGCCGTTCGGCGCGATCTGAAGGCCGCCGCCGATGCCCTTCGAATAGGGCCAGGCCTCGTAGATCGCGGATTCGATGCCGGCGCGGCGCAGCAGGATCGCGGCCACGGGGCCGGCGATGCCGGCGCCGATGATCAGGGCCTTGCGGGGACGAGTGGACATAGCTTGCTCCCGACGTTTCCGTGGTGCTAGGAGAAATTGCGGTCGCTAAATATCTTAGTGACTAAGATATATATCGAGTAAGAGAAGAGGTCGGCCTTGTCAAGGACGAAGGCGCGCGCGGTGTTGCTCGGGGAATTGGAGGAGGCGATGCGCAGGTCATCCGCGCAGGGCGTGCTCTATGGTCAGACCGTTGCGAACGTTGCCGGAATTGCCAATTCCGACCTCGAATGCATGGACATCCTCTATCTCGAGGGCCGCGTCACAGCAGGCAGGCTCGCCGAGGTCACGGGCCTCACGACGGGCGCCATCACCGGCGTGGTCGACCGGCTCGAGACGGCGGGGCTGGTGCGCCGCGAGCGGGACGAGGCCGACCGCCGCAAGGTCTTCATCGCCGTCGTGCCCGAGGCGATCGACAAGCTCAGCCAGTTCTACGTGCCGATGCAGCAGGCCATGGAGAAGGTCTGCAACGGCTATTCCGACGAGGAGCTGCGTCTGCTGCTGCGCTTCGCCAATGAGGGCTACAAGGGCGTGCTCGCGGCAACCGAAGCGCTGAAGAGCCTGCTCGACACGCCGCCGGAAAAGCGTCCGGCCCTCAAGCTGAAGACGCGTCCTCGTCAGTCCTGAGGTTGTCAGCCCTGACCTTGTAGATCTGCGCGGCGGCGATCATGCCCCACATCGCGCCCAGCATCATCCAGAAGTGCCGCCAGTGGTCGGTGTCGATCACGAGGCTTTCGCCGACGGTGCCGACGAAGGCGGAGAACACGGCCAGATAAGCGCGCTGCCAGGGGACGGGAACGAAGACGTGCTTGAAGCCCATGATCACGGTGGTGAAGACGAGCGCCGGATAGCACACGCCGGACAGCCAGCCGCCGGACATGAAGGCATTGAGGTAGGAGTTGTGGGTGTCCTCGGGAAAGAAGCGGTGGAATTGCAGCGGGCCGATGCCGAACGGCATGTCGAGCGCCATCTCCGCACCCAGGATGTGGCGGCCGAACCGGCCGAAGCGGCCTTCGTCGTAGCTCTGGTCGAAACTCGCGCGCTGCTTGAACATCTCGGCGGTGGAATCGAACGATAGCAGTACCGCGATCAGCGCCAGCCCCAGCACGGCGGCCACGATCGCCATGATGACGATGCGCGAGCGCTGCGCGTTGGTGCGGCCGGTCAGCACCATCAACGCCAGCATGAAGGCGGAGGTCAGCACGAGGCCGCCCCAGGCGGCACGCGAGAACGCGAGCAGGATCGCGAGCGACATGATGGCGAAGGCGAAGACGTTGCGGAAGGCCTTTCCGAGCTTGTCCGAAACCACGCTCTGGAGCGAGAACAGCGCGGGCAGGATCAGGAAGGCGCCGAGCACGTTCGGGTCCTTGAACGTGCCGCGCGCGCGTCCGTAGAGCGTGAGGAGGTCGTTGCCGCCGGGTACCAGGTGGAAATAGCCGGCGACCGCCAGGACCGAAGCGACCATCGCGCCGACCACGAGCCCGCGGCGGAGCATGTCGAGCCGGGCCAGCGTATCCTCGGACATCACCATGGCGAAGAACACCACTGTCACCGCCATGTACCAGGAGGTCGCGATCCAGCTCACCACCTCGGATTGCTCGAACAGCGGAATCGCGCTGATCGTGTAGCCGACATTGAGCAGGACCAGCAGCGCGAGCAGCGGCATCAACGCGAGCCGCAAGCGAAGGCCGGTGGCGAAGAACGTGACCGCCGCGAGCAGCGTCATGATCTCGTAGGGGCTCGGCTCGATGAAGACGACCGCGCCGGAGGCGCCGACCAGCCACACCAGCGCGCGCTGCAGCGCCAGCACGCCGGGCGCGGCACGGACCGCTGCATTCATCTCCCCGGCTGTCGCCGCATACGCCATCACACGCTCATACGCTTACGCAACTCGCACGCCACAACTTCCGCCGTCATCGCCCAGCTTGACCGGGTCATGACGGAAACTCAATACGCGTTCTCGTTCTTGGTCAGCAGCGAGATCGGCGTCTTCAGGAGAATGTAGAGGTCGAACAGCACCGACCAGTTCTCGATGTAATAGAGGTCGAACTCGACGCGCTTCTGGATCTTCTCTTCGTTGTCGATCTCGCCGCGCCAGCCGTTGATCTGGGCCCAGCCGGTGATGCCGGGCTTGACCCGGTGGCGGGCGAAATAGCCGTCGACGGCCTCGTCGAACAGCCGGCTCTGCAGCTTGCCCTGCACCGCATGCGGGCGCGGGCCGACCAGGGAGAGATTGCCGGAGAAGACCACGTTGAAGAGCTGCGGCAGCTCGTCGAGGCTGGTCTTGCGGATGAAGCGGCCGACGGGGGTGACGCGCGGATCGTTCTTGGTCACGACCTTCGACGCCGTCGGATCGGCCTGATGATGATACATCGAACGGAACTTGTAGACGTCGATGCGCTCGTTGTTGAAGCCGAAGCGCTTCTGGCGGAACAGCACTGGTCCGGGGCTGGTCAACTTGACCGCCAGCGCCACCAATCCCATCACCGGAAGCGCTGCGAGCAGCGCGAGGCTGCCGACGACGCGGTCGAACAGCCATTTCATCACCAAATCCCAGTCGGTGATCGGCGCCTCGAACACGTCGAGTGTCGGCACCTCGCCGAGATAGGAATAGGAGCGGGGCCGGAAGCGCAGCTTGTTGGTGTGCGCGGAGAGGCGGATGTCGACCGGTAGCACCCAGAGCTTCTTCAGCATCTCGAGGATGCGCGTCTCCGCCGAGATCGGCAGCGCGAACAGTACGAGATCGACGCGGGTGCGGCGGGCGAATTCGACGATGTCGTCGACCTTGCCGAGCTTGCGCGCGCCGGCGCAGGTGTCGAGCGCCCGGCTGTCGTTGCGGTCGTCGAACACGCCGAGCACGTGGATGTCGGAATCCTCCTGCGCCTTCAGCGCCTCGACCAGCTGCTCGCCGTTGCTGTCGGAGCCGACGATGATGGTGCGGCGGTCGAGCCGGCCCTGGCGCGCCCAGCCGCGCACCAGCGAGCGCAGCACCAGGCGCTCGGCGATCAGTGTGGTGAGCCCGAGGGCGTAGAAGCCGGCCAGCCAAAGCCGCGAGATTTCGCTGCCGTATTTGGCGAAAAAGGAGATGCCGATGAACAGCAGGAAGACGAACGACCAGGACGAGATCATCCGAGTCATCTGCCGGAGCTGCCCGCGGAACAACTGCACCTGATAGATGTCGGCGGCCTGGAAGCAGATCACGGCGGCGACCGCCACCGCGATGATCTCCGCGGGATAGAGCCAGTTGAAGCCGGCGTGGGGCATCACATAGCCGGCATAGAGCGCGATGCCGACGAGGCTCAGCAGCGTGAAGTCGGCGAGGCGCACGAAGCCAGCGATCACGATCGGCGAATAGGCGCGGGCGACCTTCTGGTTGACGACTTCGAGCGCTGCGGGCGTCAGCCGGCGACGGCGCTCGACGAAGGGTTGGTCAGCGGGCTTCGCCGCAGCGCTGGTCGCGGCGTCGAGCATCGAGCGTGCGTTGAGCGGTTCCACGGGCGTCCACGTCCATTCCAAAGCCCGCGGCACGGCCTTGAGCGCCCGGGCGAGCATCCCCTGGAGCTTCGATTATCGAACAAATCGGAAGATTCTCTAAAGCGGGCTTAAGGATGGTTAATGATTGGCAAATGCGTCGCGATAGCCGGCGATCACGCCGTCGACCATCGCGGCCTGCGAGAAATGCGCGGAGATGCGTTCGCGCAAGGAGATCGCGCGCTGGGCGGTGACTTGCGGATCGTCGAGCGCGGCGGCGATCGCTTCCGCCATGGCCTCGGAATTGCTCGGCGCGAACAGCGCCGGGCTTTCGTCCCCGAAGATCTCGGGAATGCCGCCGATGCGCGACGCGATCATGGGAATGCCGGCCGCGCCGGCCTCGATCACGACATAGGGCATGGAATCGCCGCGCGAGGGAACGACGAGCAGCCGCCCCTTGGAGAAGCCGTAGCGCGCCTTGACGTGGCCGATGAAGCGGATCGCGCCTGACAGGGCGAGCTTTTCGACCTGTGCCTTCAGTGCCGCCGTTTCCTCGCCGTCGCCGCCGAGCGTCAGCGTGACCTTCTTGCCGCCCTCGTGCAGGCGCGCCACGGCATCGACCAGGAGATCCGCGCCCTTGATGTGCCTGAACTCGCCGACATAGCAGATGTCGGTGGCATCGTCGGCGGTCACGACAGGCTCGAATTCCTCGGGCGTGACGCCGTTGAAGACGCAATGCACCACGCCCTTGGGCGTGCCGACGATGCGTTGATAGGTGTCGCGGGCGAACGCGCTCTCGAACAGGAACAGGTCGGTCGAATCCATCAGCGTTCGCTCGAGCCGCGCGTAGAACTCGCCCTTGAAGGTGTTGAGCGGGTAGTGCAGCGAGCCGCCATGCGGCGTGTAGATGCGGATGGTGTCGTCGGAGCGCCGCCGCATCCGGATGAAGGCGCCGGCCTTGGCGCCATGGCCGTGCATGACGTCGGGCTTGAGCTTCGCGATCAGCCGCCGCATGCGAAGCCACACCAGCACGTCGTCCGGCGAGGGTTCGCGGCGAATCGCGAGCCGGTGCACGCCGAGCTTCAGGCGCGGCGCGAGCTCGGCAAGCGCCTTGTCGGCGCGCTCGCCGCCGGTGAGGCTGTCGGCGAGGATGCCGACATGATGGCCGCGGTCGACCTGGCCGTTGGCGACGTCGAGGATGTGGCGGAAGATGCCGCCGACCGGAGCACGCACGGCGTGCAGGATACGAAGCGGCCGGTCAGGAGAGGGGGGCATGAATCAAAACCAGCGCTCGACGGCGATTGCCGAACAATTCCTCGGAAATATCGAGACGGATTAAGAGCCCTCGTGGTTAACAAACGGTGACGGGCATGCGCGCGAGGTGCGCCGGATGCCCGCGATTAACCCAGCGGCAACCTTAATGGAGTGTAATCGCCGGCGTTGAGGTAGCTTGGTGGCGTTGCCCCTGCGGGAGTGTTCGATGCGTTTAGCGTTTTGGCGTGCCGGCAAGGACAAGGCGGTGGTGGCGCGGGTCGTTGCAAAGCCCAAAGCCGAAGTTGCGCCCAAAGCCGAAGTCGAGGTCGAGCCCAAGATCGAGCCCAAGATTGAAGCGAGGCCTGCGCCTGTTGTCACCAAGCAGCCGCAAACCGAATCCGGCGATATCGATCTGCACGCGCTCGGCGCGGCATTGGCGCGCAAGCGCGGCTGGATCGTCGTGCCGACGGTGCTGGCGCTCGTCGGCTCCATTGCAATCGTCAATCTCGTCACGCCGCGCTACAAGTCCGAATCGCGCATCCTGATCGATGGCCGCGAGAACGTGTTCCTGCGCCCGAGCAGCGATCGCGCCGAGGAGCGCCAGGCGCTCGACGCCGAAGCCGTCACCAGCCAGGTGCAGCTCGTGCTGTCGCGCGATCTCGCGCGCGAGATCATCAAGAAGAACAAGCTCGCCGAACGTCCCGAATTCGATCCGGTGCTGCAGGGCGTCTCGCCGCTGAAGTCGCTGGCCGCGATGATCGGGATCGGCCGCGACCCGTTCTCGATGACGCCGGAAGAGCGCGTGCTCGATGCCTATTACGATCGCTTGCAGGCCTATGCCGTCGACAAGTCGCGCGTCATCGTGGTCGAATTCCAGTCCGCCGATCCCGACCTTGCGGCCCGCGTCGCCAATTCGATCGCCGACGGCTATCTCGTGCTGCAGCAGGGCGTTCGCCAGGAGCAGGCCAAGAACGCCAGCCAGTGGCTGGCCGGCGAGATCGAGAGCTTGCGCAAGAAGGTCTCCGAGGCCGAGGCCAGGGTCGAGGACTTCCGCTCCAAGTCGAGCCTGTTCGTCGGCACCAACAACACCACGCTCTCGAACCAGCAGATGGGCGAGGTCAACACCCAGCTTAACAATGCGCGCTCGATGAAGGCGGATGCGGAATCAAAGGCGCGGCTGATCAAGGAGATGCTCCAGAGCGGCAAGCCGATCGAGGCATCCGAGGTCGTGAACTCCGAATTGATGCGGCGGCTGTCGGAGCAAAGGGTGACGCTGCGCGCGCAGCTCGCCGAACAATCGTCGACGCTGCTCGGCAATCACCCGCGGATCAAGGAGCTGAAGGCGCAGCTCGGCGACCTCGATAACCAGATTCGCGACGAGGCGGCCAAGATCTCGCGCTCGCTGGAAAGCGACGCGCGGATCGCCAGCGGCCGGGTCGACGGCTTGATCACCAGCCTCGAGCAGCTCAAGAAGCAGGCGACCTCGACCAACGGCCAGGACGTCCAGCTCCGCGCGCTCGAGCGCGAGGCCAAGGCGCAGCGCGATCTGCTCGAGACTTATCTCGCCAAATACCGCGAGGCCAACACCCGCGAGACCATCGACACGGCGCCAACCGACGGCCGCATCATCTCGCGCGCCATCGTCTCCAACACGCCGGCCTATCCGAAGAAGCTGCCGATCGTGCTGATCGCAACGATCGCGACGCTGCTGCTGTCGTCCGGCGTCGTCGTCACCGGCGAGCTGTTGCGCCAGACCGCGCCGCGCGCGGTGGCCGCGTTCAGCCCGGTGCAAGCGCCGGCGGCGATTCGCCGGGAAGCGATCGTCCAGCCCGAGGCAGAGCCGTTCACCGATCCCGTCATGGCAGAGCCCGCGCCGCTGCAGCCTGAGATGGTTGATGATGCAGAATCCACCGAATTCACCGAGATCGAGCAATTGGCTGACAGATTGGGCGCCGCCGGCGCTGCCGCGAAGAAGGTCACCGTGCTCGGCACTGCCTCGGGCGAAGCCATCACGCTGTCGACGCTGACGCTTGCACGGCATCTGGCGCGCGAGGCGCGTGTCGTCGTGGTCGATCTCGCCGCGTCCTCGCCGACGATCGCCGCGGTGTCCGTCGACGCTTCGGCACCTGGACTTGCCGAGCTGATGCAGGGCGAAGCCTCGTTCGCGCAAGTCATCACCCGGGACAAGCTGTCGCGGCTGCATCTGGTCATGGCCGGCCGTCCCGGCTTCGACCGCAGCCTGCTGCAATCGCCGCGGGTGACGCTCGCGATCGACGCACTGCTGCGCGCCTACGATCACGTGTTGATCGATGCCGGCAGTGCCTCAGACCTTCCGGCCGAGCTGCTGACGGCGCATGCCCGCGCCGTCGTGGTGCCCGATGCTGCGATGGCGCCGGATGCGCGCACGCTGATGTGCGAGCAGCTGCGAGCGGTCGGCTTCAGCGAGGTGACGATGCTGAGCAAGCCGGTGCAGCCGTCGAATGCGGCAGAAGCGCCGCGCGTGGTGGCGGCGTGATCCCTCTTGCCCTCTCCCCTTGTGGGAGAGGATGGCATCTCGCGAGAGGATAGATTACCCGAACGCCTGCCGCACGCGCCGGGCCAGATCGAACAGCATCTGGTTCTGCTTGACCAGCCGCTTGCCGTGGCTCAGCGATGACATCGCCATCGCGGCGAGCTTGCCGCGCGACGTCAGGGGCACAAAGCTGTCGAAGATCTCTTCGTCGTCCTTGCAGAACATCCGCTTGTAATCGTCCGAGCCGATGCCGAGATCGAGCGAGCGGTAGCCGCGCTCGCCGTAGCGATCGATGATGTAGCGCATCAGGATCAGGCCGGGGCTGTAGCGGGCGTGCTCGGACATCGTGTAGGTGTTGAACATCATCGAGAAGCGCTGGCCGTCGGCGACCCCGGCGTAGATCGCGATGACCTCCTCGTCGCACTCGAGCGCGTGGATGTCGATGACGCGGCCTTCGCCGCGCGGCGCCAGGCAGGCGCTGCGGATGAACTGTTCGACGCCGGGCTCGGCAAAAACGTTCGGGAGCTTCTGCTCCGCCATCCGCGCCGGCTTGACGCGGAAGAACCAGTCGAGCAGGCGGGTGATGTCGGCGTCGGTGGTGGCGAGGTGATAGCGATAGCCGGCGAGGGTCTGGAGCTTCTTTTCCTTGCTCTTGAGACGGCGGCGAAGGGAATTGCTGATCCGCGAGGCCGGCGGTCCGCCCGGCTCCATCACCAGCTGCGGACAGCCGTTGATCGCGCTCTGTCGCGGCCACAGCGCAAACGGGTTCTGCTGGTCGTGCCAGCGCAGCGGCTGCTGCGTCAGCGCGAGCACGTCGACATGTTCGCGCAGCGGGGCCAGCAGCGCCTCGAGATCGGCGATGGCGGTCTGCGCGGCGCACGCGGCGTCCCACAGACCCATGTTGAAGGTCGTGTGCTTGCCGCCCATGAAGCAGGCCGTGCGCACACCGTGGCTTTGGCGCAGCGAGAGCGGCAGCAGCAGCAGCGGCTTGTGATCGGCGTCGCGGGCGATCACGACGAAGGGGCGGGCGCCTTCGCGCGCGCCGACCAGGCGCTGCCAGGGGCTCAGCAGATCAAACCGCTGATAGGGCGTGAAGAGGTGGCCGGGCTCCTCGAGGCTGCGCCAGGCCGCTTCAGTGGCGTCGAGATCGGCGACGATGTCGACCTGCGCGATACGGCTCGCTTTCGACCGCGCTGGCGCTTCTGCCGTCCGGCTTTGCATCGCCGCAGCCATGGTCATTCGCGAAACCTGTCGAGAAATCAGAAATATGCGTAATTCGGCCTGTGGCCGACCTTTGCAAAGAAATGTCAACAAAGGGTAAGGACAATGGGAGCGGGAACGGGCGCCCGCGGGCGCGAGGATGGGGATATTGGCTTCCGACGACAGATGGCTGGAACGGCTGCGCCTCGAGCTGGCCTGGTTCACCGGCCGGGCCGCGCTGGGCAGCCGCGGTGCGGGCGCCATCCTGCGCCTCGAACGGGTGCGGCCGCGGCGGCACGGCGGGTTTCAGCCGCTGCGCGCGCACGAGATCACGCCGCAATTCCTCGACCGCGCCATTCACGCGCTGAAGCGCTGGGGCTACGATTTCATCGGCATGGATGAAGTCTGCCGGCGCGCGGTGACATTGCCGGAGCAGCGGCGTTTCGTGGCGCTCACCTTCGACGGTGCGCATAAGGATCTCGTCGACTTCGCCTGTCCGGTGCTGGCGCATCACGCGGTGCCCTTCACGATCTACGTGCCCACCGCGTTTCCCGACGGCGTCGGACAGGCCTGGTGGCTCGGGCTCGAACAGGTGATCGCGCGCGAGAGCCGCATCAGCCTGATGATGGGCGAGAAGGAGCAGCGCTTCAACGTGGCTGATCGCGCCGAAAAGCAGGCGCTGTTTTCGCATCTGGAGAGCTGGTTGCGCTCGCTGTCGCCGGCGGATCTGTCGGCGGCGATCGCCGATCTCTGCACGCGCTACCGGGTCGACCTCGCCGCGCTCTCGCGCGAAGCGGCGATGGACTGGGAGGATCTGGCGAAGCTCGCTGCCGATCCGCTCGTTACGATCGGCAGCGCGACCGTGAACTACCCCGTCCTCGCCAACATGAAGGACGCTGCCGCGCTGCGCGAGATGAATATGGGCAAGGCGGTGGCGGAAGCCGCCTTCCGCCGCGATGTCGGGCATTTCGCCTTTCCGTTCGGCGATCGCACCTCGTTCCGGCGCAGCCATGTCATCATGGCGGAAGAGGCCGGCTTTGCCAGCGCGGTGTCGACCATCCCGGGCATCGTGGATGCGGAGGGGCGGACCAATCTGCGCGCGCTGCCGCGGATCTCCTTGGACGGTCGTGTACGCTCGCTGCGCATGCTGCGCGTGCTGGTGTCGGGCGTCGCCTTTGCGCCGGTGAAGCCGACCGGCAGCGCTAGCGACCGGACTTGACGCGATCCGGCCGCTGCATCCAGCTCACGATCGGCATTGCCGGCAGCACCCAGCCCATGCCCACGACCACGTAGTAGATCGCCTGCCGCCAGCCGGACTCGGCAATCCACGGCATCTGTGCCGCGGCCATGCCGAGCAGGGCCCAGACCGTGGCCAGCACCAGGAGCAGGATGGCGCCGAGGAACTTGCGGGTGCGGATATTCATGGCGAACGTGGGCGGCTTTCGCGTAACTTGCGCTGCGGGAGCGGGGGACTATAAGGGGCACGCAGTCCGGTTCAAGCCTCTTAAGTTCAAGCCCTGGTTTTAGCCCCTGAAATGACGACGAATTCCGTTCCGACCAACCCGCATCGCGCCGTGCGCTGGTGGCTGATCTCGGTCGCCGCGTTGATTGCGTTGATGGTGCTGGTCGGCGGCGCGACCCGGCTGACGGAATCCGGCCTGTCGATCGTCGAATGGAAGCCGGTCACGGGCAGCGTGCCGCCGCTGTCGGAGGCGCAGTGGACCGAGGCGTTCGAGGCCTACAAGAAGATCCCGCAATATCGCGAGCTCAATGCCGGCATGAGCCTGTCGGAGTTCAAGGAGATCTTCTGGTGGGAATGGAGCCACCGTTTGCTCGGCCGCTTCATCGGCGTCGCCTATCTCCTGCCGTTCCTGTTCTTCCTCTGGCGAGGCGGTCTCTCCGGTGAGTTGAAGCGCCGGCTCTGGTTGCTGTTCGCGCTTGGCGGCCTGCAGGGCGCAGTGGGCTGGTGGATGGTCGCCTCGGGCCTGACGGAACGGGTCGAGGTGTCGCAATATCGGCTGGCGACGCATCTCTTGCTCGCGCTCCTGATCTTCGCCGGCATCGTCTGGACCGTGCGGCGGCTCAAGGAACGGCCGCAGATCGCAGCCCCGGTTCGGCTGCGCTTCACGAGCGCGCTGCTTCTGGTCGTGACGCTGGTGCAGATCTATTTCGGCGCGCTGGTCGCAGGCCTGCGCGCCGGCCGCGCCTACAACACCTGGCCGCAGATCGACGGCGCATTCATTCCCTCGGCCGAGCGGCTGTGGTTCGAGACGCCGTGGTGGCGCAACATGTTCGACAATGTCCTGACGGTGCAGTTCGAGCACCGCATGACGGCCTATGCACTGTTCGTGCTGGCGCTGCTGCACGCGATCGACGCGGTGCGCTCGCGCGCAGGCGCGGCCGCGGGCGGGGCGCTGTGGCTGTTCGCTGCGGTGAGCGTGCAGGCGGTGCTCGGCATCCTCACGCTGCTCAATCAGGTGCCGATCGATCTCGCGCTGTCGCACCAGGCGGTCGCGATCGCCGTGCTGACGCTTGCTGTGATGCAGGTGGAACGGCTTGCGTCGCGGCAGTCCGCGCAGGCGCAGCCGCGCGCGGTTCCGGTTAGCCAGGCCGGCTGATCAGGTCAGCAATAGCCGTAGATGCCGCACGCGTAGGGCAGCCGCCAGAAATAATCGACCTGCTTCCCGCCGTAATACGCGCCCTGATAGTCGTAATCCCAGGGGCGGCCGTAATAGCCCGGCAGCGTGTGCGACCCCGGCAGCAGCGGGGTGCCCGGCAGGTTGCGGATGTAGCTGCCGACGCCATAGGCCGGTGAGATCAGCGCATCCGGATCGGTCTCGACCCAAACCTTGGGCGGCTCTTGCTGCGCGGCGGCCCGCCGCTTCGGCGTGGCCGGCAAGTCCGCAGCGATCGCGCTTGAAACCGTCAGCATCGCGGCAAGGGCAGGCACCATCCAGCGCAGCATCGTCGGCTCCGAATCAAAGGGGCGATCCAACGACGATGTATGGGGCAGATATGGTTAATGATCGTTAACTGACGGTCGCCGAAGCGGCCGTCGGGCGCGCGTGAGCAACGGAATTCCGTAGCCCGGATTGCGCTTCGCTTCATCCGGGCTACGAGAGGAACCTAAGCCCCCAGCGCCTGTTCCAGGTCCGCGATCAGGTCTTCCTTGTCCTCGATGCCGATCGAGAGCCGCACCACGTCAGGACCGGCGCCGGACTTCACCTTGGCGGCGTCGTCGAGCTGGCTGTGCGTGGTCGAGGCCGGGTGGATCACCAGCGAGCGGGTATCGCCGACATTGGCGAGGTGCGAGAACAGCTGCAGCTTCGACACCAAATTGACGCCGGCGTCATAGCCGCCCTTCAGGCTGAAGGTGAACACGGCGCCCGCACCCTTCGGCGCGTATTTGCGGGCGAGCTGGTTGTACTTGTCGCTTGGCAGGCCCGCATAGCTCACCGAGGCCACCGCCGGATGTCCCGCGAGAAATTCGGCGACCGCTTTCGCATTGTCGCAATGCTTCTGCATGCGCAGCGGCAGCGTCTCGATGCCGGTCAGGATCATGAAGGCGTTGAAGGGCGACAGCGCGGGGCCGAGATCGCGCAGGCCCAGCACGCGGCAGGCAATCGCGAAGGCGAAATTGCCAAAGGTCTCCTGCAGGCGGATGCCGTGATATTCGGGCCGCGGCTCCGACAGCATCGGATATTTGCCACCCGTCGACCAGTCGAAGGTGCCGGCATCGACGATGATGCCGCCGAGCGAATTGCCGTGACCGCCCAGGAATTTCGTCAGCGAGTGCACGACGATGTCGGCGCCGTGGTCGATCGGGCGGATCAGATAGGGCGAGGCCAGCGTGTTGTCCACGATCAGCGGCACACCCGCTTTCCGCGCGACCGTCGAGATCGCCTCGATGTCGGTGATGCTACCGGCGGGATTGGCGATTGACTCGATGAAGATGGCTTTCGTGCGCGGCGTCACCGCACGCTCGAAGCTCGCGATGTCATCGGGATCGGCCCACACCACGTTCCAGCCGAAGCTCTTGAAAGCGTGCGTGAACTGGTTGATCGAGCCGCCATAGAGCTTTCGTGCGGCGATGAACTCGTCGCCGGGCTGCAGCAATTGCTGGAGCACCACGACCTGGGCAGCATGGCCCGAGGCCACCGCCAGCGCGGCCGTGCCGCCTTCGAGGGCCGCGACGCGCTCTTCCAGCACCGCGTTGGTCGGGTTGCCGATGCGGGTATAGATGTTGCCGAATGCCTGCAGGCCGAACAGCGAGGCGGCGTGGTCGGCGTCGTTGAAGACGAACGAGGTTGTTTGATAGATCGGAGTCGCGCGCGCGCCGGTGGTGGGGTCGGGCTGTGCACCGGCATGCACGGCGAGGGTTGAAAATCCCGGAAGGCGATCGCTCATTGAGGGCGTCCTGTTCTTGTGGCCTGAAAATCGCGCGGCATGCTGATCGGCGCCGCGCTCGCCGTCAAGGCACGACGTCAGATCGGAATGATCTTGCTACGCATTGTCGCGTTCGCGAAATGAATCCTTCGCGATTGCGTCAGCTTTGCTCGCTCTTGTTTTTGGCGGCCCGATCGGAGGCCGCGGTGTCGCCGCCGCCGACACTCATCCGATTGAGGGATAGCCGCATGCCTTGCGTTGGTGCCGGCGCGCGCTTGGAGCTGAGCGTGCGCGAATTCACGCCCATCCAGGAGATCTCGGAAGACAGGCGGCCATATTCGATCTTGGGGCAGCGGTTCATCACCACCTTGATACCGACGGATTCCGCCTTCGCCGCCGCGGCGTCGTCACGCGCGCCGAGCTGCATCCAGATCACCTTGGGCAGCGGATCGAGCGTGAGCGCCTCTTCGACCACGGGCATGATGTGGCTGGAATTGCGGAAGATGTCGATCATGTCGACGGGGCGGCCGATGTCCGACAACGAGGCGACGAAGGGCTTTCCGAGCAGCTCCTTGCCGACATGGCCAGGATTGATCGGGATCATGTCGTAGCCGCGCTGCGCCAGATATTTGAACGCGAAATAGCTCGGCCGCACGTTGACGGGCGAGGCGCCGACCATCGCGATCGACTTCACGCTGTTGAGGATGCTGCGGATGTAATTGTCGGGATAGGCGTCGTGGTTCATTTTCGTCTTTTTCTTTTTGTCACTCATCCCGCCATGTCGGCGTGCGCTTCTCGATGAACGCGCCGATGCCTTCCTCGGCGTCGCGCGCCATCATGTTCTCGGTCATTACCTCTGCCGCATAGCGATAGGCGTCCGCAAGGCTCATCTCGACCTGGCGGTAGAACGCCTCCTTGCCGAGCTTGACGGTGTAGGCGGATTTCAGCGCGACCTGCTGCGCGAGCTCGATCGCGGCACCAAGCTCGGTACCGGCCGGCACCACGCGGTTGACGAGGCCGATCTCGCGGGCGCGCTCGGCCGTTACAGGCTCTCCCGTCAGCAGCATCTCCATGGCCTGCTTGCGCGGGACGTTGCGCGACAGCGCCACCATCGGGGTCGAGCAGAACAGGCCGATGTCGACGCCCGGCGTGGCGAACTTCGCGTCCTCCGACGCGATCGCAAGATCGCAGCTGGCGACGAGCTGGCAGCCGGCCGCGGTCGCGATGCCCTGGACGGAGGCGACGACGGGTTTCGGCAGATGCACGATCGCCTGCATCATCGCGCTGCAGGCATTCATCATCTCGGCGAAGAAGGCGCGGCCGCGATCGGGATCGGTGCGGCGCGCGGTGAGTTCCTTCATGTCGTGGCCGGCCGAGAAAGCTGGGCCGTTGGCCGCGATCACGACGCCGCGGACCGCCTTGTCGTTGCGGATCTCGTCGAGCTCTGCATGCAGGCTGGCGATCATCGCCGCCGACAGGCTGTTGCGCGCGGCGGGCCGGTTCAGCGTCAGGACCGCGATGGGACCTACGGTCTCGCGCAGCAGGATCGGCGGTTGCGGGGAGGGGGCGCGGGCAGCCTTGACGGACATTGACGCGATTTCCGCTAAATGATTGCAATTGGATGACGCAGATAACTTAATGTAACAGGGCAAGCGAAGCGAGGGTGGGAAACGGCATGGCGTCAGCGAAAATGAGCGTGGCAGAGGTCGAGCAGTTCCTCCGTCACGAATTCCCTCAGGCCTTCAGCGGCGACGACATCACGATCGAAAGCGCCGACGGCCAGACCTGCCTCTTGCGGCAGCGCTACAGCGAAAGGATGCTGCGGCCGGGCGGCACCGTGTCCGGCCCGACGCTGATGGCGCTGGCCGATTTCGCCATGTACGTGGTGCTGCTGTCCGCGATCGGGCCGGTCGGGCTCGCCGTGACCACCAATCTCAACATCAACTTCCTGCGCAAGGGCCAGCCCGGCCAGGACGTGCTGGCCGAGGCGCGCCTGCTCAAGCTCGGCAAGCGGCTGGCGGTCGGAGAGGTGAAGCTGCTGTCCGGCACCTCGCCCGATCCGATCGCGCATGTCACCTCGACCTATTCCATTCCAACTATTTGAGCTTTTCGCAGGTAATATAGCACCATATTTTTAACCTATTGATATTGCGGTATTAATTTCCGTCTACGGGCATTGACCGTTGCGCGTCTCTTCTCTAGAAAACGGCGCAGTCCGGCGCGGTGTTCGCGCCGATGCTCCCCGTCCACGGAAACTCTGACATGAAAACCTTTTCGGCAAAGCCGGCTGAGGTGACGAAGAAGTGGGTGCTGATCGACGCCAAGGGTCTGGTCGTCGGCCGCCTCGCCACCATCGTTGCCATGCGCCTGCGCGGCAAGCACCTCCCGACCTACACCCCGCACGTTGATTGCGGCGACAACGTCATCATCATCAACGCGCAGCATGCGGTCCTCACCGGTCGCAAGCGCGAGCAGAAGACCTATTACAAGCACACTGGCTATGTAGGCCACGTCAAGGAGCGCACCGCGCGCCAGATCCTCGAGGGCAAGCATCCCGAGCGCGTGCTCGAGAAGGCCGTCGAGCGCATGATCCCGCGTGGCCCGCTCGGTCGCGTGCAGATGGGCAACCTCCGTGTCTACGGCGGGGCCGATCATCCGCACGAGGCGCAGCAGCCCGAGAAGATCGACATCGCCAAGTTGAACCGCAAGAACACGAGGGCCGCATAACATGGCCGAATCCATCCAGTCGCTCGACCAGCTCTCGCAGCTCAAGACGGCGGCGGCGCCCGACGCGCCCAAGCACGAGAAGAAGGTCGACAAGTTCAATCGCGCCTATGCCACCGGCAAGCGCAAGGACGCGGTCGCCCGCGTGTGGATCAAGCCGGGCGCCGGCAAGGTCACCGTCAACTCGCGCGAGGTCGAGGTCTATTTCGCCCGTCCCGTGCTGCGCATGATGATCGAGCAGCCGTTCTCGGTGGCCCAGCGTTCGGGCCAGTACGACGTGATCTGCACGGTTGCCGGCGGCGGCCTGTCCGGCCAGGCCGGCGCAGTCCGTCACGGCATCTCCAAGGCGCTCACTTACTTCGAGCCGGAGCTGCGCTCCGTGCTCAAGAAGGGCGGCTTCCTGACCCGCGACTCGCGCGTGGTCGAGCGCAAGAAGTACGGCAAGGCCAAGGCCCGCCGGTCCTTCCAGTTCTCGAAGCGTTAATCGCTTCGGTCACATTCGCCGCGAAAGCGGCTTCAATGAGATGCAAAAGGGCGCTGATTTCAGCGCCCTTTTTGTTGTTCGTTTGTACGCAAATTGATGGCGTGTTTCCGGAAAACTTAGGCGTCCGCGAAAACCTGAATGGAACTCGCCGCACCTAGCGTTGCCTTCGGAAGGGCGCGCAAATCGGATGTGCCGATCGCGTAACTGCTATGTTCTAGAGGGGGCCGACATGATGTCGCTCGATAGCATCACGCTCTATTTGGTCGCCACCATGGTCGCCGCACTGCTCGGCGCCATGATGGTGTTTTTCGGCAAGCAGGAGAACAGCCCCGCGCTGAAATGGTGGGGCACCGCCTATTTGCTCGGTGCCGCCTCCGTCGCGTTATGGACTGCGGCCGGCGACAAGCTGGGCCCGCATCTCTATCTCGCGTTAAATGCGGTCGGCTTCGTAGCCTGCGGCATGGTGTGGAATGCGGCGCGCGTCTTTCACGGCCGCAAGCCGAATTGGCCGGGCCTCGTGCTCGGCGCACTGGCCTGGGTCGCCACCGTCACGCTGCTCGATCCCGCGGCGTCCATGCTGCGGATGATCGCCGGTGCCGGCATCGTCTCGGTCTATGCGGCGCTGACCGCCAGTGAGCTCTGGACCGAGCGGCGCAAGAGCCAGCAGCGCCGCTGGGCGGCCTTCGTCGTGCCGGTGATGCACGGCTGCGTGTTGATGCTGCCGATCCTGATCGGCAGCTTCCTGCGCCCGCACGATGCAGGCTTCTCCTCGAGCATCTGGGTCACCGTGTTCGCGGTCGAGCTCATCCTTTACGCCGTCGGCACCGTCTTCGTGATCTTCATGCTGGTGTCCGAACGCACGGTGACTGCGCACCGGACCGCCGCGTCGACCGATCCGCTGACCGGCATGCTCAACCGCCGCGGCTTCTCGGAAGCCTGCGGCCGCGTCATCGAGCGCGAGGCCAAGGCCGGACGTCCCGTGACCGTCATGATCTTCGACATCGATCATTTCAAGTCGATCAACGATCGCTTCGGCCATCCCGCCGGCGACGAGATGCTGAAGCTGTTCTCGACCGTCGTCGTCAGCAATTTGCGCATCACCGACCTGTCGGGCCGCATCGGCGGCGAGGAATTCGCAGCGCTCCTGCCGTGCTCGCTGGAGGAGGGCGTGCTGGTCGCCGAGCGCGTGCGCGAGGCGTTCGAGACCTCCGGCGTCGTGGTCGACGAAGGTCCGGTCGACACCACGGTCAGCATCGGCGTCGCCGGTGGGCCGGCCGGCACCGAGCTCGAGGTGCTGCTGGCCTCGGCCGACACCGCGCTCTACCAGGCCAAGCGCGGCGGCCGTAACCGGGTCGAGGCGGCGGAGGAGCTGCCGTTGTCGCTGGAGAACTGGCGCCGCCAGAGCGCCGCGCGGACCGCTGCGCCACAGGCGCGGCCGGCCACCGCCTGAGGCACAGAGGCGGCACCCGCGGTAATGCTCTGTTTACCATTCGATCCCTACCATTGCGGTCATGGAATCGATCCGTCGAGAGAACCCGCAAGCCGCCCTGATGTCGCTCGAAGCCGCTGCGGCCTCGGCACGCAGCGGTTTCGCCTGCCTGTTCTCGACCGCGGATGAATATGAGAGCGCGCTGATCACCGAGCGCCGCGCGCAGGGACGCTACGCGCAGAGCCGCCGCAGCTATTGGCCGCTTGCGCTGTTCGTCGGTTGCGCCCTCATCGTGGCGGGCACGGTCCTGCTGCTGGTCTGAGAGAGCTGCGTTTTTGAGCCGACCAGGGCGCCGTTTCGGCGCCTTTTTCTTTGTCGCCGGCTGCGCTAGACACGCCCATCGAACAAAAATGGGTGGAAACCGATGATCACCGAGATCGCGCAAATCGACGTCAAGCCGGGCAGCGAAAAGGACTTTGAGGCCGCCGTCGCCAAGGCCAAGGCCGCCTTCGGCCGCTCGAAGGGGTTTCACGGCTTCGAATTGCACAAATCGATCGAGAAGCCGCAGCGCTACCGGCTGATGGTGAAATGGGCGACGCTGGAAAACCACACCGTCGATTTCCGCGGCTCGGAGAATTTCACCGAATGGCGCGGTCTCGTCGGCCAGTATTTCGCCGCGCCCCCGGAGGTCGAGCACACCGAGACCGTTCTGACGACTTGAGGATTACGCCGCGTCTTGTTGTTTGAGCATGATCTTCTCGGAAAACCGCTGCACACTTTTCCGGATCATGCTGCGAGCGGCGGCGCCTCATACGTCTTGAAATGGTCGATCATGACCTTGGCGATGGCGACCAGCGGCAGCGCCAGCGCCAGGCCCCAGATGCCGAACACGACGCCGAGCACGATCTGGAACGCGAACAGCGTGGCCGGCGGGATGTCCAGCGCCTGCCTCTGCAGGATCGGCGTCAGCACATAGCTCTCCATGGCGTGGACGCCCATAAAGAGCAGGAAGGCCGATAGCGCCGGGATCCAGCCCGAGGCGAGGCTCGCCAGCACCACGATGACGCCGGCGATGATGGCCCCCACGGTCGGGATGAAGGCGAGCAGGCCGGCCTGAATTCCCAGGATGAACGAGCCGGGAATGCCGATGAGGGCAAGCCCGATCCAGGTCACCACGCCGACCGCGAGCATGACGATGATCTGCGCGATCAGCCAGCGCTCGAGCGTCTCGGCGATGCGGTCGATGATGAGGGTGACGCGGGTGCGGTGCCTGGCCGGCGCCAGGAACAAGAGGCCGTCGTGATAGACGGCGGGCTGGGCGGCGAAGGCGAAGCCCAGGAATAGCACGATGAAGATGTTGCCGACACCGTGGATGGTGCCGAGCAGCAGCTTGAAGGTCTGGCTCACGATCGCACCGCCGCTGGAGGCCAGCGCGCCCGCGCCGGGCAGGGCACCGCGCGAGGGCGTCGCCGGCGCGGGCGTCGTCTCCGCCGGCGCCGTGGTCGCGGCATCGGCTGCGCCGTTGCCGAGATCGAAGAAGCTGGTGTCGATGCCGTGGCTGTCGAGGAAGGACCTGACATTGGCCAGCTGCGACTTGAGGGTCTTGCTCAGCAGCGAGGCCTGCTCGGCAATGGTGGCGCCGCCGAGATAGGCGATGCCGGCGAGCATCAAAGCGAGCGCGACGCAGACGATCGCGAGCCGCACCGCATGGGGCAGGGGCACGCGGCGGCCGAGCGCGATCGTCAGCGCGTTGAGGCCGAGACCCAGCAGCATGCCAGTGAAGATCAGCAGCAGGGTGGCGGCGAAATACCAGGTGAAGGCGAGCAGCGCGGTGAACAGCACGACGCCGATGCCCCCGACCGAAATCGCCCAAGCCTGATCTCGAGCAAGGTCGCCGCGGGTCCGGGAGCGTTCATCTTGGGACATGGTCACTTCGGGGTCCTTTTCAGCGCAAGGCGCGCCGCACTCTCTCGATAAACGCAGCTGCGATCAAGACCGCGTCAACGCGCTGGTTTGACGGCGGCGCGCTGACGGTGCAGAGCGGTGAGGGCAACAATGGGGGCGGTTTGAGCTTCATCAGCAAATGGGCGGGTCTGCTCGGGCTTCTGGCCGTGATCGTGATCGGCGACCAGATCCGGATCAACCGGCCCGGCCACAAATATCGCCTCACGGTCGAGGTGACGACGCCTGAGGGCATCAAGACCGGGTCCGGCATTCTCGCCGTCGTGCCCGACCGCAACTATAACCGCGGTGGCCGTACCACGATGCGCGGGGAGGCGGTGTTCGTCGATCTCGGCGGCAAAGGCAGAAATCTGGTGGCCTTGCTGGCGCATCGGCAGGACGCCAGGCTGGATTTCGACGACATCAACTATGTCGCGCTCCGTGCCTACGGCGCCGCGCGTGGCAACCGCGTCTCGTTCAGCGATATCCACCGGCAGACCGGAATCGTTTCGGTGCAGGGCGACCTCGTTCCGGTGCTCGTGAGTTTTGGCGATCCCAGCGATCCCACGACCGCGCGTCCCGTTGCCGGCGACCATGCGAAGGCGGTCCTGGGCGAGGGCTATGCGATCCGTGGTCTTAACGCCGAGATCGTGCCCAACGGATTTTGGCCGATTGATTTCGGTGGGCCGCTCGGGGAGCCCGTGACGCGCGGCATCGACGCCAAGTTGCCCTGGCTGGCCGCGCCTGGCGACGGCGCGGCAACCGCCCTGAAGGCCGCCGGCCTGCCCGCGGGAGGCGAGGCCAGGGAGGCATTTACGCGAAAATAGCATTGCCGTCCCGCGATCCCTTCTGTTGAATTTGTTCCATCGGAGGGGCATGTTTGGGGAATCTTCTTTCGGAGAGGCGCGGAACGACAGATGAGAAAGCCGGTCGTCGGCGTGATCGGGAATTCCCATCGCGTCGAAAATCGATTTCAGGTCCAGATGGTGGGCGAGCGCAATTTGCGCGCCGTGGCCGAGGTCTCCGGCGGCTTACCGGTGATGTTCGCTGGAGCCCCCGATATCACCGATATCGCGGCCCTGCTCGACACCGTGGACGGCATTATCCTCACCGGCGCGCGGGCCAACGTGCACCCGACCCGTTTCAACGTCGACCCCTGCGAGAAGCACGAGCCCTACGACATCCACCGCGACGAGGTGGCGCTGGCGCTCTCGGTCGCCTGCGTTGCCCGCGGCATTCCGCTGTTCGGCATCTGCCGCGGCCTGCAGGAGATGAACGTCGCCTTCGGCGGCTCGCTGCATCCCGAGATCCGCGAAATTCCCGGCCGCATGAACCACCGCATGCCCAGGCTCGAGAATGGCGAGATCCATCCCGACCCGACCGTCGTGTTCGCCGACCGCCACGACGTCGACCTGACGCCGGGCGGGGCGTTCGCGAGGCTTCTCGGCTGCGAGAAGATTAGGGTCAATTCGCTGCATGGGCAGGGCATTCTCGAGCCCGGCAAGCGCGTGCTGATCGAGGGCATCGCCGAGGACGGCACCATCGAGGCGATCCGGATCGCGGAAGCCCCGACCTTTGCGCTCGGCGTGCAATGGCACGCCGAATACGATCCCCAGCACAATCCGATCAACCGCAAGCTGTTCGAGGCGTTCGGCGAAGCGCTGCTCGCGCGGCAGAAGGCGGCGGCGTAACGCATCTCGCGCTCACCCGGACGCGCTGCAGCGCTCTTGCGCTGCTGCGCAGAGCCGGCCCAGCGGAGGCGCACTCGCTGATAGGTCGGCCCCGGCTCTGCAGCACACCACCCCGGACGATGCTCCGCATCGGCCGGGCCGCTGCGCTGCCGTCCGGGGCACGAGAGTGCGGGTGGGACGCTCGCTCCACGTCATTGCGAGCGCAGCGAAGCAATCCTGAATCTCTCGGCGGAGGCAGCCTGGATCGCTTCGTCGCAAGCGCAAAATTGCTTCGCAATTTTGTCGCGGGCTCCTCGCAATGCCGGAGCAAGGTGCACTGTCCGCATCCTCCAACTCTCGGCTCAATAGCAGACTCGCCTTCTCGCGGCGCGTTTCGCCCGAGGCTTGCTGTCGTTCGGCGTCCTCGAAAGATCAGAGGACGCAGGGAAGGCCGGGTGCCGGTAATCTTTTTATGGAGAGGCTTGACCCGGTGTTTTTTCCTGACGCCTCGCGGGGGCTCGATTTCGGTCCGCAGAAAAATTGAGAAATGTCTGCCTAAACATCACCCCGCGAGCTTTACGACATAGGCGTCGATAAGGTCGGCATAACCCTTGAGACGCAGACTGCGCCGCTCGGCCGCCATGCCGGTCGATGCGTCGCCCCAGACCGCCGAGCTAATGACCATCTCGCCGCCTTTTGCCGCTGCCACCAGACGTGCGCAGAAATTCATGGGGTCTCCGAGCGCGGCAAACTGGTAGTTGCCGTCCTCCACACCGATCGAGCCGACAAAGGTCCTGCCCGTATGTACGCCAACGCCGATGGACAGCCAGGGGCCGGCGGGATCGTCATGGCCGGTCGCGCGCAGAAGCGCGAGCCCGGCCTTGACCGCGAGCTGGCGGTAGTCACTGCCCGAAATACCGGGTGGAAAAATTCCGATCACCTCGTCGCCGACCATCTTGTCGACCACGGCATCGGTCGCCGCGAACACGTGGGTCGCCACGCGGAAGAAACGTTGCATCAGCGCGGCAAATTCAGTTGGGCCGATGCGGGCAGCAAGCTCGGTCGATCCGCGCACGTCGGCATAAAGCATTGCGATCTCGATCTCGGCGCCGCCGCGCTCCTTGGCGAGCACTGTCTCGCACTGCTCGCAGATGTGCGGATTGCGCCGCCACGGCCGAAAGCCGGCAAGCCGCAACGCCGGCGCCGTGAAGCCGTCGAAACCGACGCAGCAGAGCCGGCAGCGGTTGTCCGCGGTCGGCGACAGCATGCGCATCACCGCGCGGCCGCGACGGAGCGAGGGGTGCTCGCCGGCCAGCATCTGCTGCCAGAACGCGTTGCGATCTCGTTCGTCCCTGGGGTCCGACATCTAACTTCTCGTTCGATCGCCCGAAGTTAGTCTGTTCCATCCTAGTCCGTGGGCGGCAAGCCGGCAACGAGCCTTGCGCGCCATCGCGGTGGCTCAGTTGCTCGCGATCTGCGATTGCCTCAGCGGGCTGCGATGATGTTCAGTTGTACCGAACCGACCGAGTAGCTACCTTTTCGCATGGTTCTCAAGTTCGGAATTGCATCCAGATGATACGGAGCCTGATTGCCACGACCTCCTTTCTGCTCGTCTGTCCCGTACATGCCCAAACCGCGCCGCCGCAGGAAGGCGCCATCACCTGTGTCACGCCCGTGGCACCCGAGGACACCGAACGGAGCCTGAAACAGCGCTACGGCAAGGACGCCGTGGTGCAGCAGCTGCCCGGCGCCGAAGGCGAGACCTACAAAGGCGTCGTGCTGTTCCCGAAGGCGCGGGACCGCCGCATCGAGGTCGCCTTCACCGACGACAAAGCCGGCCGCGCCTCCGGCTTGACCTTGCGCGACGCAGGCAAGACCAGCCTGTGGACCATCGCCGGCATCACGATCGGATCGAGCCTTGCCGACGTGCAGAAGGCCAACGGCAAGCCATTCCTCGTCAGTGGCTTCGAATGGGACTATGGCGGCTTCGTCACCGACTGGAAAGGCGGCGCGCTTGCGCGTCCGATGCAAGGCGGCTGTCGGGTGACGATCCGCTTCGGCGGCAAGAGCGGCGCGCCGAGGTCGCTGTCCGGCGACGGCGTGAAGGCAGCATCCGACAACGCGGCGCTGGTGAAATGGGCCCCCGTCGTGACCGAGATCGGCGTGAATTTTCCGGACAAGTAGGATGTGAGCGCGTAGGGCGGATGAGCCGAAGGCGTAATCCGCCGTCTTGGGTCGAACGCCGTGCATTTGGCGTAAACCAATCAGTAGGAATTGGTCCGGCCTGATTTTTGCGACTCTGATTTGTTCTTTGAGAACGAAGTGGAGTCAGATGCGGAACGAAAGCTGACGGATCCGACTCGCAAGATCTGTCCTACGCCGTCCGCTCCATTCGCCGCGCGCGATAGGCCTGCGGTGACATCAGGGTCAATTTCCGGAACGCCTTGCGAAAGCTGCTTTCGTCCTCGTAGCCCGTCGTGCGCGCGATGGTCTTGACCGGCTGCGTCGTCGTCTCCAGCAGCGTGCGCGCGTGCTCGACGCGGCGGCGCATGATGAAGGCTTGCGGCGGCTCGTGCGTGAGCTCCTGAAACTTCCGGTTCAGCGTGCGCTCGCTGAGGCCGAGCGCGCCGGCAAGGCGCTTGACGGTCATCGGAGCCTTGCCGGTGCGGCGAACCAGGAGGTCCGCCCTGGTCAGCAGCGGGTCCTGCGAGAGCAGATAGCCGACCGGCATGAAGATCGACTGGGTGCGCTGGGCCGTGTCGATCACGACGTAGTCCGCGCATAGTTTTGCGATCTCCTTGCCTTCGACCATCGCGATCAGCCTGAGCAGGAGATCGACCCACGACATCGGGCCGGCCGCGCAGACGATGCGGTCAGCCACGGTGATGACGGCGTCGGCGGCGAGGTCGATGCTGGGATGTCGCTGCCGCAATTCGCCTTGCAGCCACCAGGTGATGGTGGCGCGGCGGTGGTCGAGCAGGCCGGCGCCGGCCAGCAGGAATACGCCGCTGCAGAATGCGCCGATCAGCCGGCCGTTGGCGTGCTGCTGCCGGAGCCAGGCGCCGGCCCGGGCATATTGCGGTTGCAGCCGCGCCGCCGTGACGTGATCGACGAGATTGCCGGGGACGAGGATTGCATCGAAGCGCGTGCGCTGTCCGATCGCGCCGTCGACCGCGATCATCTGGCCGCCGCCGGCGCGCACCGCTCTGCCGTCGAGCGAGAGCGTCTGCCAGCTGAAGCGGGGTTTTGCGCCGCTCTGCTGCATGACGTGATTGGCGAGCGACAGTATGTCGGCGACGCCGGCGATCGCCGAATGCATGCAGCCTTCCACGGCCAGAATTGCAAGCTTCATGAGACCTCCAGATGGGACGCCTCGATCCTATCCGATCTGCGCGCCGCGATGTGGCGGAAATTGCCCGATCTCTGTCTTATCCGCCACTGCCTTGGCGGTCGCGTTCGGGTCACTCTGCCGTCGTCGTCACGCGACATGATTGGAGAAAGACATGCCTTACGTCACCATTTCCACCGTCCGCGGCATCCTGGACGCCGCGCAGAAGAAGCAGCTGCTCGAACGCGTCACCGACCTCCTGGTCGAGGTCGAGGGGCAGGGCAGTGCGGACTTCCGCCGCAACGTCTGGGTCCGGATCGAGGAGCAGGAGCCCACGCACTGGTCGCTTGGCGGCATGCAGCCGACCGCCGAGATCATTGCCGGCACGTTCGGTGCGATCGGCGCGGACGGACTGCGGCTTGCGCGGCCGAAGCCGTAATTGCCTGGGCGGGTAGGGCGGAGCGGGACGCATCTCGACACGACCGGCGAGATGATGTCTGGCAAGGATCTTACCCGCCCTACGTGTGCCGCCCATCTTCGGCCCCATTGCGCGGTTTCGAATAGCCTGCCGGGGACAGCAGGAGATATTCGATGATCAGCGACGCCGCCACATCAGCCCCTCACCGGCCTGGCCGGATATCGGGACTTGCCATTCCACTGCTGGCCTTCGCGCTCTGGTCCGGCTGCATCGGCGCGGCAGCGCTGGCCGCCGAGCCGGGCAAGGATGCTCCGGCTGGCGGCCTGCCGCGCATTCTCGTGCTTGCGACGGGCGGCACCATCGCAGGCCAGGCCGACGCGCGCGCGACCGGCGCCTACAAATCCGGCCAGATCACGGGCGAGCAGCTGATGCAATCGGTGCCGGGCCTGGACAAGCTGGCGAAGCTCAACGCCGAGCAGATCTCGTCGATCGGGTCCCAGGACATGAACGACAAGGTATGGTTCGCGCTGGCCCGCCGCATCCAGGATGCTTTCGACAAGAACGAAGCGGACGGCATCGTCATCACCCATGGCACCGACACGCTGGAGGAGACCGCGTTCTTCCTCGACAATGTGGTGCGCGGCGACAAGCCGGTGGTGATCGTCGGCTCGATGCGGCCGGCCACGGCAGTCAGCGCCGACGGCCCCGGCAATCTCTACGAAGCCGTGCAGGTCGCCGCCGATCCGCGCTCGCGCGGGCGCGGCGTCATGGCTGTGCTGAACGACAAGATTCAGGGCGCGCGCTCGGTCACCAAGACCAACACCACCAGCATCGAGACGTTCAGCTCCGCCAATGACGGCCCTGTCGGCTATGTCGACACCGCCGGCGGCATCCGGTTCATGACCCAGGCCGCGAGCCTCAGGCGCGCGACCTATCCGCTGCCGGCTGGCGAGCAATTGCCGCGCGTCGCGATCGTCTACTCGCACGCCAACATGGACGCCGTCCCGATCGAGGACGCCATTGCGCACGGCGCCAAGGGCATCGTGCTGGCCGGTGTCGGCGACGGCAACACCTCGAAGCCGGCGCTCGATGCGCTCGAGGCGGCGGCGAAGAAGGGCATCATCGTGGTTCGCTCCACGCGGGTTCGTTCCGGCTTCGTCACGAGGAATGTCGAGGTCGACGACGACAAGAACGGTTTTGTGGTGTCCGAGGACCTCAATCCGCAGAAGGCCCGCGTACTCACTCAATTGCTGATCGCGGGCGGCGTCACCGCGCCGGCCGAGCTGCAGAAAGCGTTCACGGCGACGTGGTGAGGGGACGTAACGCGTAGGGTGGGTTGGCCGAAGGCGTAACCCACCATTGCTCGCATCCGAAAAGACAGAAGAGGTGCCCAAACGAAAAGGCGCTCCTTTCAGAGCGCCTTTTGCTTGTCGCAGAAAGTCCGGGCCGCTTAGCCCGAATAGTACATCTCGAACTCGACCGGGTGCGGGGTCATTTCGAAGCGGGCGACTTCGGTCATCTTCAGCTCGATATAGGCGTCGATGAAGTCGTCGTCGAACACGCCGCCGGCCTTGAGGAAGCCGCGGTCCTTGTCGAGGTTTTCGAGTGCCTCGCGCAAGCTGCCGCAGACGGTCGGGATCTGCTTCAGCTCTTCCTTCGGCAGGTCGTAGAGGTCCTTGTCCATCGCCGGACCCGGATCGATCTTGTTCTTGATGCCGTCGAGACCGGCCATCAGCATCGCGGCGAAGCCGAGATAGGGGTTGGCCATCGGATCGGGGAAGCGTACCTCGACACGCTTGGCCTTCGGCGAAGCGGTGTAGGGAATGCGGCAGGAGGCCGAGCGGTTGCGCGCGGAGTAGGCGAGCAGCACGGGGGCCTCGTAGCCCGGGACCAGACGCTTGTAGGAGTTGGTCGACGGGTTGGTGAAGGCGTTGATCGCCTTGGCGTGCTTGATGATGCCGCCGATGTAGTGCAGGCAGGTCTCCGACAGGTCGGCGTATTTGTTGCCGGCGAACACCGGCTTGCCGTCCTTCCAGATCGACTGGTGCACGTGCATGCCCGAGCCGTTGTCGCCGAAGATCGGCTTCGGCATGAAGGTGGCGGTCTTGCCGTAGATGTGCGCGACCTGGTGGATGCAGTATTTGTAGATCTGCATGTGGTCGGCCATCAGCGTCAGCGTGTCGAACTTCATGCCGAGCTCGTGCTGGGCGGAGGCGACCTCGTGGTGGTGCTTCTCGACCTTGACGCCCATCTTGGCCATGGCCCCTAACATTTCGGAGCGCATGTCCTGCACCGAATCCTGCGGGGGAACGGGGAAGTAGCCGCCCTTGGTGCGGATGCGGTGGCCGAGATTGCCGCCTTCATATTCGGTGTCGGAGTTGGTGGGCAGCTCCGAGGAGTCGAGACGGAAACCGGTCTTGTAGGGCTCGGCCGAATAGCGCACGTCGTCGAACACGAAGAACTCGGCCTCGGGGCCGACGAACACGCTGTCGCCCACGCCCATCGACTTCACCATGGCCTCGGCCTTCTTGGCGATGCCGCGGGGGTCGCGGTTGTAGGGCTCGCCGGTGGTCGGCTCGAGCACGTCGCAGGTGATGACCATCGTGGTCTCGGCGAAGAACGGGTCGATCGTCGCGGTGACCGGATCGGGCATCAGGCACATGTCGGACTCGTTGATCGCCTTCCAGCCGGCGATCGAGGAGCCGTCGAACATCGTTCCTTCGGCGAAGATGTCTTCATCGATCATGCTGACGTCGAACGTCACATGCTGCCACTTGCCGCGCGGATCGGTGAAGCGCAGGTCGACGTACTTGACGTCGTTGTCCTTGATCGATTTCAGGACGTCTTTGGCGGTCTTCATGCATACCCCTTTTGGCTCTGCGGGTCGGTTTCCAGATGAGCAAAATTATTCTCGCTCGGGCGAGTTTTGCGCGACCGCACAAACGAAATCAGGCCGCCGAAGCAGCCTTCATTCTAGTCGGAGTGTCGCAAAATTCGGGATAGCACCCGGCTCAGATAGCGTCCAGCCCGGATTCGCCGGTTCGGATGCGGATCGCCTCTTCGATGTTGGAGACGAAGATCTTACCGTCGCCGATGCGGCCGGTCTGCGCGGCGCGGCGGATCGCGTCGATGGCGCGCTCGACCAGATCGTCGCCGATCACGATCTCGATCTTCACCTTGGGCAGGAAGTCGACGATGTATTCGGCGCCGCGGTAGAGCTCGGCGTGGCCCTTCTGCCGGCCAAAGCCCTTGGCTTCGGTGACGGTGATGCCCTGAAGGCCGACTTCCTGAAGCGCTTCCTTCACCTCGTCGAGCTTGAATGGCTTGATGATGGCTTCGATTTTCTTCACTGCGCGCCTCCCGGCCTTTCGATCAAATAGCAACGTCTTCGTCAGGATGCGCTTCTCTAACGCACGATCTTGTCTTCGCTATGCCGGGAGTCCTGACCTGTCCGGCAACAACGGCCGGCGACACCCTGATAAACGCCAGTGAGCACGACAAACCGAAGCGGCTTCCTCGAAAGCAGGGTCTATGCCAAGTTGCAAATGCCCTGATTATTGGAGCGTTATCAGCCTTTTAACGAGCATCTCTGAATGGTGACGCCGATCTGCACAAAATACCGAAGACTACGAAATAGGCAAACGGTTCAATATGTGTGCAGATCCTTGTTCCCCGCGTCGGATCGGCGCGGAAGATGCCTGTTGAAAAGGCGATTCTACTAGGGAAGTGGCATGGAAGTTCTGACCAACGCCGAAATGCAGCGCGCGGACCAGCTCGCCATCGCGGCCGGCACCCCCGGCTTCAAGCTGATGCTGAGCGCGGGCCAGGCGGTCGCGGAGGCCGCCCAGGCGCTGGTGGAGGAGGGGCCGATCCTGATCGTGGCCGGTTCCGGCAACAATGGCGGTGACGGTTTTGTCGCAGCCGCCGAGCTCGCCGCCCAGGGACGGGAGGTCTCGGTGATCGCCATGTGCGAGCGCGAGCAGCTCCAGGGCGATGCGGCCTCCGCCGCGCGCGGCTGGAAGCACCCGCTGCTCCCGTTCAATCCGCAGGCGATCGGAAAGCCTGCGCTGATCATCGACGCGCTGTTCGGCGCGGGCCTCAGCCGGCCCGTTGAGGGCGAGGCGCGCGCGATGATCGAGGCGATCAACGCCAACGGCGCCCCGGTGCTCGCCATCGACCTGCCGAGCGGCATCAACGGCACCAGCGCGGCCGTGATGGGCGCGGCGGTGAATGCCGCCGAGACCGTCACCTTCTTTCGCAAGAAGCCGGCGCACTTGCTGCTGCCGGGCCGGATGCATTGCGGCCGCGTGCGCGTCGCAGACATCGGCATCGACGCGCAGGTGCTGGACGAGATCGCGCCGCAGACCTTCGAGAACGATCCGGAGGTCTGGGGCGCCGCCTTTCCGATACCGCGCATCGATGGCCACAAATACGCGCGAGGGCACGTGCTGGCCATCTCGGGCGATGCCGCGGCAACCGGGGCGGCGCGGCTCGCCGCGCGCGGCGCGCTGCGGGCAGGGGCGGGCCTCGTGACGCTGGCGAGCCCGCGCGATGCACTCGCGATCAACGCGGCTGCGCTGACGGCGGTGATGGTTCGCCCCGTCGACACCGTGGTCGAGTTCGGCGAGCTGCTCGGCGACAAGCGCTACGGCACCTGCATCATCGGCCCCGGCGCGGGCATCGGTGAGCGCACTTGCGATCTCGTCCACACCGCGCTGAGCGCGCAGCGCCACCTGGTGCTCGATGCCGATGCGCTGACGAGCTTTGCTGCAACCCCCGAGCGCCTGTTCGAATCGATCAAGTCCTCAGGTGACAACGCGGTGGTGCTGACGCCGCATGAAGGCGAGTTTCCGCGCCTGTTCTCCGACCTCAGCAACAAATTTCCGGGCCGTTCCAAGCTGGAGCGTGTGCGCGCTGCCGCCGAGCGCTCCGGCGCCGTCGTGCTCCTGAAGGGGCCGGACACCACGATCGCCGCCCCCGATGGCCGCGCCACCATTGCCGCCAATGCGCCGCCCTGGCTCGCCACCGCCGGCGCCGGCGACGTCCTCTGCGGCATCATTGCCGGCCTGCTCGCGCAGGGCGTGCCGGCGTTCGAAGCCGCCAGCATCGGCGTCTGGATGCACGGCGAGGCGGCACGCGAAGCCGGGCCGGGACTGATTGCGGAGGACCTCACCGAGACGCTGCCAGCCGTGCACCGGCGGATCTATGACGCGCTGGGGGTGGAGTACTGAGCACTCACTCCACCGCGTACCACCGCACCAGCCGTGGTGCGGCCCAGTCGGTGGCGACGGATTCGAGCAGCCAGCGGCCGGGCGCGGTCGCCGCGAAGGCGATGCGGTGGGTCTGGCCGGGTTCGATCGCGAGCGTGTCGAGCCAGTAGGGCTTCCAGCCATCGTCGAGCTTGTCGAGCAGCCGGAAGGGGAGACCGTGCAGATGAAAGACGGTCGTGACGGGGGCGGGGTTCTTCAGGGCGAGCACGACGGTGCGGCCAGTCCTGGCCCGGAAGACGGGGGCGGAAGCGGTGGAGAAATTCACAGGCCGCGCCCAGCCGGCGTCGGGGGGCCCGAGCGCGACATCGAACCGCAGGGCGCCTCTCAAGTCGAGCCTCTCGGGAAGGTCGTTCGACGGGAGCGGCTGCGGCGGCGCCAGCGGAACGCGCCGCTCCAGCTGGTCCGAGATCTTGAGGCTGCCGATCGGTTGCGCCGCCTTGCCGTCATGCAGCACGAACTGGGCTGATGCCGCCGCATCCACGACGGCGTCGGCGCGTGCGCCGGGCGCCAGCACTAGGGCGCCATTGCGCGCCGAAAACGGCTCGGCCGGCTGTCCGTCCAGGGCCAGCACGCGGACGTCGTAGCCTTCCAATTTGATAGCGAGAACAGTGCGTTGAGAGCCGTTGATAAAGCGCAGCCGCAGCCGTTGATGGCCCGAGGCTGAGAGTTCGAATGAAGTCTGCCCGTTGACCGTATAGAGCGGTGTCGCGTCCTTCGGGTCCTGGCCCGGTGGGACAGCGGTGCCATCCGGCCTCAGGCGCCATTCCTCGATCAAAAGCACTTCGTCGCGGTCGGCGGCAACCGGGCTGGTCTCGGCTGCGATGACCGGAAGCGGGCGCGCGGGATGCTTCAGGCCATCCTCGAACAGGCGGAAGTCGGCCAGCAAGGTTCCGGCGTTAGACACTGAAATAATTGACGTTTCGACCGCATTCGGTGGGGCGGGCGCGCGCCCCCGCAGCGGGTCGGTCGTCACGGGGCCGTTGAGGCCGTACCAGACTGGCGCAAGTGGCACAGGAAGGTCGTTCTGAAACACCACTTCGCAACGGTCGCCACGCCTCAGACGGACGTCCCGGAGATGGCTTGCGGCGGCCAGCTCCCAGATCGGTGTAGCCGGCTGTCCTGGTTTGAGAGACAGGGTGGACGCCCTTGCCTGAAGGGCGAGCTGGGCGGTCACAGGCGGGGTTGCCCCGCCCACCATCGCACCGGCTGCGGACGCTCCAAGCCCGGCCAGAAGTCCGGCCAGAACCTCGCGCCGATCGGGGTGAAAGATCCGCGGTTTCATGAGGCAATCCGGACCACGCCGCGCTGGATAAGTCCAGCCGCCGTGCCTACTTCAAGCCTGCCTCCATCAGGCCATTTTTTTGCTGCGAACAGTCAGGCACATGCTATAAGCCCGGCCGCCCGCGGCATCGCGGCCGGTCTTGATGCAACTTCACGCGGGCGTGGCGGAACTGGTAGACGCGCTGGATTTAGGTTCCAGTGACGAAAGTTGTGGGGGTTCGAGTCCCTCCGCCCGCACCAAGCGCTTATCGCGTTTGCACGGATTACGAGGGCCTGCTTTCGCGCGGATGTCTGTCCGCTGGGAGCCGGTCCGATTGAAGCACCGGCGCTGAGGCGTTTGCCTTGCGCCGGATCGATTAATGACAGCGTCCCGACGCATGCGCGCCGGGACCGAACGAGAAGAAGATTGGACGCCATGCAGGTCACAGAGACCCTCTCGGAAGGTTTGAAGCACGAGTTCAAGATCAGCGTTCCCGCGTCTGATCTCGACGCCAAGGCCGGCGCCAAGCTCGTCGACCTCAAGGACAAGGTCCGTATCAACGGCTTCCGTCCCGGCAAGGTGCCGGTCGCTCACCTGAAGAAGGTCTACGGCCGCTCGGTAATGGCCGAGACCATCGACCAGACCATCCGCGACACCAATACGCAGCTGTTCTCCGAGCGCGGCTTCCGCCTTGCGACCGAGCCGAAGATCACCATGCCGAGCGAGCAGGCCGAGGTCGAGGAGCTCCTCAGCGGCAAGACCGACCTGACCTACACGGTCGCGATCGAGGTCGTGCCGTCGATCGCGCTCGCCGACTTCAAGACCTTCGAGGTCGAGAAGCCCGTCGCCGACGTCACCGACGCCGACGTCGACGAGGCCATCAAGCGCATCGCCGATACCAACCGCACCTTTGCCGACAAGGGCGAGGGCGCCAAGGCCGCCTCGGGTGACCGCGTCACCATCAACTTCAAGGGCAGCATCAACGGCGAGGTCTTCGAGGGCGGCACCGGCGAGGGCATCCAGGTCGCCATCGGCTCCAACACCTTCATTCCCGGCTTCGAGGAGCAGCTGATCGGCATCGGCGCGGGCGAGACCCGCACGCTGAAAGTGTCGTTCCCGAAGAACTACATGAACGAGAAGCTCGCCGGCCAGCCGGCCGAGTTCGAGACCACCGCGACGCTGATCGAGGCGCCGCAGGACCTCGCGATCGACGACGAGTTCGCCAAGACGCTCGGCCTCGAATCGCTGGACAAGCTGAAGGAAGCCGCGCGCGAGCGTCTGGTCGCCGAGTTTGCCGGTGCAACGCGCCAGCGCGTCAAGCGCGCCTTGCTCGACCGCCTCGACGAAGCGCATCGCTTCGAGGCACCGCCCTCGCTGGTCGACGAAGAGTTCAATCTGATGTGGAACTCGGTCAAGGCCGAGATGGATTCCGCCGGCAAGACCTTCGCCGACGAGGACACCACCGAGGACAAGGCCAAGGAAGAGTACCGCAAGATCGCCGACCGCCGCGTGCGGCTTGGCCTCGTGCTGTCCGAGATCGGCGAGAAGAACAAGATCACGGTGACCGACGATGAGGTCGGCCGCGCCGTGATCGAGCGCGCGCGCTCGATGCCGGGCCGCGAGAAGGAGGTCTGGGACTATTACCGCAGCAATGCCCAGGCGTTGGCCCAGCTCCGTGCACCGATCTATGAGGACAAGGTCGTCGACTTCATCCTCGAACTCGCCAACGTGACCGAGAAGAAGGTCTCCCGCGAGGACCTCTACAAGGACGACGAGGCGGAAAAGACCGCAGCCTAAGAGGTTGAGTCAGCCATCCATTAAGAATGATCTGCGAAGAGGCCCAGCTAGCCAGATGGCCGGCTGGGCCTCTTTGTGCGAATCAGCTTCAACTGCCCGACGGATTAAGCCTTAATGCGCTCCGCACTTGTCAGAAGCGAATTGGGCTATATCTGTCGATACGCCTTCTACCTCTACCCAAGTTCCTGCATCACACGACGTCCACTCGCCCTTCCGGCAAATCCAGCCAAGCTGGCAAGCCTTCCCGGCGATGTCCGTCTCCGAAAACCCTAGGTGACTCATGCGCGATCCGGTTGAAACCTACATGAACCTCGTGCCCATGGTGGTCGAGCAGACCAACCGTGGCGAGCGCGCCTACGACATCTTCTCGCGCCTCCTGAAGGAACGCATCATCTTCCTGACCGGGCCGGTCGAGGACGGCATGTCGACGCTGGTCGTCGCCCAGCTCTTGTTCCTCGAGGCGGAAAATCCGAAGAAGGAAATCTCGATGTACATCAACTCGCCGGGTGGCGTGGTGACGTCGGGGCTTGCGATCTACGACACCATGCAGTTCATTCGTCCGCCGGTCTCGACGCTGTGCACGGGGCAGGCCGCCTCGATGGGCTCGCTGCTGCTCGCCGCCGGCGAGAAAGACATGCGCTTCTCGCTGCCGAACGCGCGCATCATGGTGCACCAGCCCTCCGGCGGCTTCCAGGGCCAGGCCACCGACATCATGCTGCACGCCCAGGAAATCCTGAACCTGAAGAAGCGGCTCAACGAGATCTACGTCAAGCACACCGGCCAGACCTACAAGGCGATCGAGGACGCGCTGGAGCGCGACAAGTTCCTGACTGCGAACGACGCCAAGGAGTTCGGCCTGGTCGACAAGGTCATCGACAAGCGTGCTGAGGAGCCGGCAGCCGCGAAGACCCAGTAACACTACTGGGGTGGACGGCGATCTCTCGGCAAGGCCCTGGGACCGCCGGTTACCTTTCAGGTTGCGTTCACGCTATGGACGCGTGTGCGCATCGCAAAACGCAGTTTTGCGCCCTGCGACAGGCAGAAAGTTCCGCTTTCGTGCTTGTTTTTCGTGGCAATCCAGCAACGCCGCGGTGATTTCGGTCACTTCGCCCGTGCCAAGACCGGAAATCACGGTATTGTCACGGGTAGCCGGCGACCCCCGATTAGCGAATTCTTGATAGTCGGGTGACAGCATGGTTGGCTACGAATGATCGGCTATGATCGCGGAGAATCGAGCGACCGTGATTCGCACGGGATGTAATGCGTAGGGTCTTTTTTGGTACGGAATTTGCTCTACTTAAGCTTCATGCCGGCCATCGTGTCGGAATGGAGCGATCGAGCGGAACGGGATCGAACCGCGGACGGAGACATGAATGAGTAAGGTCGGCACGAGCGACTCCAAGAACACGCTATATTGCTCGTTCTGCGGCAAGAGCCAGCACGAAGTCCGCAAACTGATCGCGGGTCCCACGGTCTTCATCTGCGACGAGTGCGTCGAGCTCTGCATGGACATCATCCGCGAGGAGAACAAGTCCTCGCTGGTCAAGTCGCGCGACGGCATTCCGACGCCGAAGGAAATATGCAAGGTCCTGGACGATTACGTCATCGGCCAGAGCCATGCGAAGAAGGTCCTGTCGGTCGCGGTGCACAATCACTACAAGCGCCTCAACCACCAGACCAAGCACAACGACGTCGAGCTCGCGAAGTCGAACATCCTGCTGATCGGTCCGACCGGCTCGGGCAAGACGCTGCTCGCGCAGACGCTCGCCCGCATCCTGGACGTGCCGTTCACCATGGCGGATGCGACGACGCTGACCGAGGCTGGCTATGTCGGTGAGGACGTCGAGAACATCATCCTGAAACTGCTCCAGGCCGCCGACTACAATGTCGAGCGGGCCCAGCGCGGCATCGTCTACATCGACGAAATCGACAAGATCAGCCGCAAGTCCGACAATCCCTCGATCACGCGCGACGTGTCGGGTGAGGGCGTGCAGCAGGCGCTGCTCAAGATCATGGAAGGCACGGTGGCTTCGGTCCCGCCGCAGGGCGGCCGCAAGCATCCGCAGCAGGAATTCCTGCAGGTGGACACCACCAACATCCTGTTCATCTGCGGCGGCGCGTTCGCCGGCCTCGAGAAGATCATCTCCGCGCGCGGACGGTCGACCTCGATCGGTTTCGCCGCCCAGGTGATGGCGCCGGAAGACCGCCGGACCGGCGAGATCTTCCGTCACGTCGAGCCTGAGGACCTCCTGAAGTACGGCCTCATCCCCGAGTTCGTCGGCCGTCTGCCCGTCGTGGCGACGCTGGAGGACCTCGACGAGACCTCGCTGAAGAAGATCCTGACCGAGCCGAAGAACGCGCTGGTGAAACAGTACCAGCGGCTGTTCGAGATGGAGAACATCGAGCTGACGTTCGCCGACGAGGCGCTTGGCGCGGTCGCCCGCAAGGCGATCGAGCGCAAGACTGGTGCGCGCGGACTGCGCTCGATCCTCGAAGCCATCCTGCTCGAGACCATGTTCGACCTGCCGGGCCTGGAAGGTGTGGAAGAAGTCGTGATTTCCCGCGAAGTCGTGGAAGGAACGGCACGTCCGCTCTACATCTACGCCGATCGGTCCGATCGCGCCGTCGAGAACGCCAGCGCCTGATCCGGCGGCGCTGGAACGCTCCAATCGTACCTGCAAATTGGGCTGCGGATCATATCTCCGCAGCCGGTGTTGCGTCGCTTACCGCGTTGCGTAAGCGCCTGATGGCGCGCGTCTTTCAATGACTTGACACCCCCCGGGTCGATAGCCACCTAATGTCGGCGGCGAGCGAAAATTCTCTTCCAGATTCGCCTCAGTTCCGATCCGGCGAGCCGGTCCAACTCGAAAGGGACCGATCGGTCTTGCGGATCACCTCGGCACCTTGTGGCGGTTGCGCGTGAGCGGAGCGGACTGCGTGCAGGGGGGCAAAGCAAAAGGAAAAGGCCATGACTAATCCAAAACCCAGGCCAACCATCGTCCATGGCGAAACGCACGCCTATCCCGTGTTGCCGCTGCGCGACATCGTCGTCTTCCCGCACATGATCGTTCCGCTCTTCGTCGGCCGCGAGAAGTCGATCCGTGCGCTCGAAGAGGTGATGAAGAACGATGCGCTGATCATGCTCGCGACGCAGAAGAACGCGTCCGACGACGATCCGGCGCCCGATGCCATTTACGAGACCGGTACGCTCGCCAGCGTGCTGCAGCTCTTGAAGCTCCCTGACGGCACCGTGAAGGTGCTGGTCGAAGGGCTCGAGCGTGCGCGCGTGCAGAAATACACCGATCGCGCCGACTATTACGAAGCGACCGCGATTGCGCTCGCCGACACCGACGCGAAGTCGGTCGAGGCCGAGGCCATGGCGCGCTCGGTCGTGTCCGATTTCGAGAGCTATGTGAAGCTCAACAAGAAGATCTCGGCCGAGGTCGTCGGCGTCGTGCAGGCGATCACCGATTTCGCCAAGCTCGCCGACACCGTTGCCTCGCATCTCGCCGTCAAGATCGCGGACCGCCAGGGCATCCTGGAGACGCTGTCGGTCACCGCGCGCCTGGAGAAGGTGCTGGGCCTGATGGAGAGCGAGATCTCGGTGCTGCAGGTCGAGAAGCGCATACGCTCGCGCGTCAAGCGCCAGATGGAGAAGACCCAGCGCGAGTATTATCTCAACGAGCAGATGAAGGCGATCCAGAAGGAACTCGGCGACGACGACGGTCGCGACGAGCTCGCCGATCTCGAAGAGAAGATCTCCAAGACCAAGCTCTCCAAGGAAGCGCGCGAGAAGGCGCAGCATGAATTGAAGAAGCTGCGCCAGATGTCGCCGATGTCCGCGGAAGCGACCGTCGTGCGCAACTATCTGGATTGGCTGCTGTCGATCCCGTGGAACAAGAAGTCCAAGGTGAAGAAGGATCTGGAGCAGGCGCAAGCCATCCTGGATTCCGATCACTATGGGCTGGAGAAGGTCAAGGAGCGCATCGTCGAGTATCTCGCGGTGCAGTCGCGCGCCAACAAGCTGACGGGCCCGATCCTGTGCCTCGTCGGGCCTCCCGGCGTCGGCAAGACCTCGCTCGGCAAGTCCATCGCGAAGGCGACGGGGCGCGAGTTCGTGCGCGTCTCGCTCGGCGGCGTGCGTGACGAGGCCGAGATCCGCGGTCACCGCCGCACCTATATCGGCTCGATGCCGGGCAAGATCATCCAGTCGATGCGGAAGGCGAAGTCGTCCAACCCCCTGTTCCTGCTCGACGAGATCGACAAGATGGGCGCCGATTTCCGCGGCGACCCGTCCTCCGCCTTGCTCGAGGTTCTCGACCCCGAGCAGAACGGGACGTTCAACGACCACTATCTCGAGGTCGACTACGATCTGTCCAACGTGATGTTCATCACGACCGCGAATACGCTCAATATTCCGGGCCCGTTGATGGACCGCATGGAGATCATCCGGATCGCGGGCTACACCGAGAACGAGAAGGTCGAGATCGCGCGCAAGCACCTGATCCCGAACGCGGTGTCCAAGCATGGCCTGGACTCCAAGGAGTTCTCGATCGACGACGACGCGCTGCTGCTTCTGATCCGCCGCTACACCCGCGAAGCGGGCGTGCGTAACCTGGAGCGTGAGCTCTCCACACTCGCCCGCAAGGCGGTGAAGGAGCTGATGATCTCCAAGAAGAAGTCGGTCAAGGTCACCGAGAAGACTCTGGAAGAGCTGCTCGGCGTGCCGAAGTACCGCTTCGGCGAGATCGAGAGCGAGCCGCAGGTTGGCATCGTCACCGGCCTGGCCTGGACCGATGTCGGCGGCGAGCTGCTGACGATCGAAGGCGTCATGATGCCCGGCAAGGGCAAGATGACGGTCACGGGCAATCTGCGCGACGTGATGAAGGAGTCGATCTCCGCGGCGGCGTCCTATGTCCGCTCGCGCGCGATCAACTACGGCATCGAGCCGCCGATGTTCGACCGCCGCGATATCCACGTGCACGTGCCGGAAGGTGCGACGCCGAAGGACGGTCCGTCGGCGGGCGTCGCGATGGCCACCGCGATCATCTCGGTCATGACCGGCATCCCGGTCCGCCACGATGTCGCGATGACCGGCGAGATCACGCTGCGCGGCCGCGTGCTGCCGATCGGCGGCCTGAAGGAGAAGCTGCTGGCTGCGGCCCGCGGCGGCATCAAGACGGTGCTGATCCCCGAGGACAACGCCAAGGATCTCACGGAGATTTCCGATGCGATCAAGGGCGGCATGGAGATCATTCCGGTCTCCCGCCTCGACGACGTCGTCGTCAAGGCGCTGGTCAAGAAGCCGACGCCGATCGTCTGGGAAGAGGACACCAAGGTGACGGTGAAGCCTGACGGCGACGAAGCCGCCGGCGGCCTGACCGCTCACTAGGCCATCGCAAAAGATGATAAGACGGCGCCTTCGGGCGCCGTTTTTGTTTTGGGGCAAGGCATGCCAGTGGAGAAGGCATGGCGGTGGAGGGGGAGAGGGCGATGCAGATCGACGGGCAATGCCATTGCGGCAAGATCACCTATCAGGCCGAGGTCGACCCCGAGGCCGTGTCGGTGTGCCACTGCACTGACTGCCAGACCCTGACCGGCTCGCCGTTCCGGGTGACCGCGATCTGCGGCGCGGCGGACGTCAAGCTCACTGCCGGCACGCCAAAAATCTACGGCAAGCGCGGCGACAACGGCCGGATGCGCTTCCAGCACTTCTGCGCCGACTGCGGTTCCCCGCTGTTCACCAGCGGCGAGGGCGAGGCGGCCGATGATTGGGGCATCCGCTGGGGCTCCATCCGCCAGCGCGACAAGCTGCGGCCTGTCAGGCAGATCTGGTGCCGGTCGGCGGCGGTGTGGATCGACGCGGTGCCGCTGCTGCCGGGAAGGCCAGGGGATTGAGATGGCGCGGGCCTGGCCTGCCGAGCCGTAGCCCGCGAAGCGAGCGAAGGCTGGTGGGCGGTCACGGATTCGAACCGCGGACCCTCTCGGTGTAAACGAGATGCTCTAACCAGCTGAGCTAACCGCCCCACGGCGCCTCTTTACCGCCTTGGTGGGTGCCGGAGCAAGGGCCGAGCGCCGCCCCAAATCGCAGTTTGGTCCGAGGTTTTTCGCCAGGCACGAGCAGCCCTGCAACGGGCTCCGCTGCAGGGCACGCTCGGTCATCGCGTGAATCCCGGATCCGGCCGGTGGTCCATCTGCCGTGCTCGCGGGCGCTGCGACCTCTCGGCCGGGAACCCCGCCTGATTGTCAGGCTGTCTTGGTGAACATCGTCAGGACGCCGTCGGCGATGTTAATCGCGACGACTTGAGACGAGCTCAGGCCCTTGGCCTTGAGGACCGAGGCTGCCTGCGGCGTGGCGTCGATGGACTGCCGAAGCGACTGGATGTCCTTGTCGCTCGTGTGCGCTACCAGCTCATCGACTTTCGCGCGCACCGCCGGCTGCAATTCCTTGACGTCGACGACCTCGATGCTTCGGATCACCGTGCTGGACTGAGCGGAGGGCTGTTCCGTGCCGGCTTGCGGCGATGCTCCCTGTGCCTGCACGAGAGCAGGTGTTCCGAGCGAGAGAGCTGCAACGACGACGGATGCGGTAAATCTGCGCATGGGCATGCCTTTTCCAGTTTGAGGAATGGCAAAACCTATCGGCGAAATCTGGTTGGCATCTGATTCCGATGTGGCCGTTCGGTGAAACCAATGCGGCCGCAATGCGCAGAGGCGAGCCGCGCTGCGTCGCCGCTTGCCGGCGCCAAAGCTATCGTGCTGCCAAGTCCTGCTGAAGGTCCTGCCGGGCGACCTCGCCCGGGGCAGCGCCGGCGGGATGTTGGACCGCTGGCTTAGATTGACCAAGCCAGGCGAGCGGATTGGTCAGGAAGCGGGTCAGCGGCTTGATGGTGGGTTTTTCGACCAGCACGTAGACCATCCAGGCGATCGCAGCGAGAAACGCGGGAAGGACGAACGCGCGGATCAGCATGTCGCCCGTGGAGTCACGGCCCACATGCGCCCAACGCAGGATCATCATCCCGACGTCCTGATGGATCAAATAGAGCGGATAGCTGATGACGCCGATGAAGGCGAGGGCGCGACAGGCGCGCGGCAAGACGTGGTCGTAGCGCACGGCAAGATAGACGGCGGCCGTGCCGGACCACAGCAGCAGCGACCGGTACATCTCGATCGGGACGGACGGCTGCTTGACGTTGAATTTCAGGTGATAGAGCTCGACGGAGAATGCCACGAGAATTCCCGCGATCGCCTCGCCAGTGCGTCCCCTGACGAGGGCCGCGACGCTCATGCCGGCGATGAAGAACGGGAAGAAATCGTTGGAGGTGTAATATTCGGTGCTGGTCGTCAGGGTCCGGAAGATGGTCACTGCACACAGCAATGCCAGCAGGCGATGCTTGAGGCCCAATGCCATCATCAGAAAGCAGAAGACGTAGAACTGAAATTCGATCTGCAATGACCAATAGGCGCCGTCAGGCAGGTTATAGTTCACCTGCAGGACGTTGAGCGTCGGAAGCGCGATCAGCGTGTAGACGTAATGGACCCATTTCAGCCCGCGGCCGGGCTCGACCAACTCGGGCGCGAGAATCTTGAACAGCGTCGTCAGGAAGCCGCAGACGATCAGCGCGGGCAGCAGGCGGCCAAGCCTCTTGGCGTAGAAATGCCACGCCGTTTGCGACGTCTCGACGCTGAACGCGATGCAATAGCCGCTGATGATGAAGAACAGCAGGACGCCGAACGTGCCCCGGTTGAAAGCCTGCATCGGGACGAAGTGGTACAGCAGCACCCAGATGATGGAGATGGCGCGCAGGCAATCGACGCCGACCGATCGTTCCGATTTCAACGCCTTTCTCCTCTCCGGGCGACTTAACACAGCGCCTTACGGTTGTGTCAACTTGGCGCGCATCGGGCGGCCGTTCCGGCGCCCGGCTGAAATCGGCCTTGCGGCGGGCAACGACATGCGGATAAGCCTTTTGGGCAGAACGGGATCGGTACTTTTGCGGAGAGCTTGATGCAACAACCCAGCGGACACGAGCAGAACGCCGATCAGATCGCCTATTGGAACGGGCCGAGCGGACAACGCTGGGCGGATCGCCACGCGGCCCAGGAGAGCCTGCTCGGCCCCATCGCCGACGTGCTGATCGACCGCGCCAGGTTGAAGCCCGGCGAGCGTGTTCTCGACGTCGGCTGCGGCTCCGGCGCGACGACGTTTGCGTTCGCGAAGGCGGTGGCGCCCGACGGTTTTGCGCTCGGCCTCGACGTGTCCGAGCCGATGCTGTCCCAGGCGCGCGCGTTCGCGCCAAAAGGCCTGCCGCTCGATTTCGTGCTGGCGGACGCGACGGTCCATCCGTTCGAGCCGGCAAGCTTCGATCTGCTCGCCTCGCGCTTCGGCGTGATGTTCTTCGCCGATCCCGTCGCGTCCTTCACCAATCTCCGCCGTGCGCTGAAGCCGTCAGGACGGCTCACCTTCGCGTGCTGGCGCGAGCCGAAAGAGAATCCGTGGATGATGGCGCCGCTGATGGCGGTGTACAAACACGTGCCCAAGATGCCGCCGGTCGGGCCGGAGGAGCCGGGTCCGTTCGCCTTCGCCTCGGAGGAGCGCGTGATGCGCATCCTCGAGGGAGCCGGCTTCACCGCCGTAGCGATGGAGCCGCACAATCTTGCGATGGACGTCGCCATCGGCGGCGGTCTCGATGCCGCGGTGGACGGCGCGCTCCAGATCGGCCCGGCCAGCCGTGCGCTGCAGGGCCATCCGCCGGAAACCTACGCGGCGGCCAAAGCCTCAATCCGCGACATGCTCACGCCGTTTCTGAAGGGGCAGAGCGTGGCGTTGCAGGGTGCGATCTGGATCGTGACGGCGAAGGCGGGGTAGGGCTGCTTCGCGAGGCTGGTGCAGCAACGGGCCCTCACACCACATCATCGGGGGCCAGTGCACAGCCATTGTCCGGATGCGTCTCGATCTGGAGCGTGGTGTGGCCGATGCGGAAGGATGTCTTCAGGAGCTGCGCCGTCTCCATCAGGAATGCGTCGGCGGTGCCGGCGTGCATCACGAGGTGGCAGGTCAGCGCCGTCTCGGTGGTGGAGATCGGCCAGACGTGGAGATCGTGGATGGCGGATACGCCGGGCCGCGCCAGCAAAAATGCCCTGATCGCGGCAAGGTCCGTCCCTTTGGGCGCGGCCGCCATCGACATGTCGATGGAGCCGCGCAAGAGGCTGGTGGTGCTCCAGAGGATGGTTAAGCAGATGACGAGGCTGGTGACGGGATCGAGCCAGAGCCAGCCGGTCCAGATGATCAGCGCGGCCGAGACGACGACGCCGAGCGATACCGCGGCGTCAGCAGCCATGTGCAGATAGGCGCCCTCGATATTGATGTCGTCCTTGCGCCCGCGCGCGAACAGCATCGCGGTGAAGCCGTTGATGAGGATGCCGATGCCGGCGACCACCATCACGGTGACGCCTGCGACCGGCTCCGGCTGGCGCAGGCGCAGGATCGCCTCCCAGCCGATGGCGCCGGTCGCGACCAGCAGGAACACCGCATTGGCCAGCGCGGCCAGGATGGTGGAGGCGCGGAAGCCGTAGGTGAAGCGGCCGCTCGGCGCGCGGCGCGCCGCGATCGAGGCGCCCCAGGCCACGACCAGGCCGAGCACGTCGGACAAATTATGGCCGGCATCGGCAAGCAGGGCGGTGGAGTTGCCGAGATAGCCGTAAATTGCCTCGGCCACGACCAGCGCGGTGTTGAGCGTGATGCCGACCGCGAACGCCTTGCCGAAATTGGCGGGGGCATGGACATGTGCATGGCCGTGCCCATGACCATGGTCGTGGCCATGATCATGCGAATGGCCGGCATGCTCATGGTGGTGATGACCGTGATGGTCGTGGCCGCCCAATTCTAGCGCTCCCCGGAAGTCGCCAAATCAGGCGCCATTGTAGGCGTTTCGCTCGTCCCGTCACGACGGAACAGCACGTAGAGCGCCGGCAGCACCAGCAATGTCAGCACCGTCGAGGAGATGATTCCGCCGATCACCACGGTCGCCAGCGGCCGCTGCACCTCGGCGCCCGCGCCGGTGGCAAGCGCCATCGGCACGAAGCCGAGCGAGGCGACCAGCGCCGTCATCAGCACTGGGCGCAGCCGCGTCAGCGCGCCCTCGCGCACGGCCTCCACGAGGGGGCGCCCCTCGCTGCGCAGCCGCTCGATGAAGGCGATGATGACGAGGCCGTTGAGCACGGCGACGCCCGACAGCGCGATGAAGCCGACGCCTGCGCTGATGGAGAGCGGAATGCCGCGCAGCAGCAGCGCCGCGACGCCGCCGGTCAGCGCCAGCGGCACGCCGGAGAACACCAGCGCCGCATCCGCCGTCGATCCCATGCCCATGAACAGCAGCAGGAACACCAGCAGCAGTGCCACCGGCACCACGATGGTCAGCCGCTTGGTCGCCGAGACCAGCTGCTCGAACTGGCCGCCCCAACCGATCCAATAGCCCGGCGGCAGCTTGACCTTCTCGGCCACCGCGGCCTCGGCCTCGGCCACGAAGGAGCCGAGGTCGCGCGCGCGGACATTGGCGGAGACGACGATGCGCCGCTTGCCGTTCTCGCGGCTGATCTGGTTGGGACCGGGCGTCGCATCGACGGTGGCAACCGACGACAGCGGCACATAACGCATCTGGGCGAGGGGCGAGGCGGGCAGGGCCGTCCGGATCGGCGTGCCAGTGGCGGCGTCCTCGCGGGGCGGCAGCGGGATCGGAATCGCCCTGATAGCCTCGAGATTGCCGCGCAGGTGCTCCGGCAGGCGCACCACGATATCGAAGCGGCGGTCGCCCTCGAACAGCTTTCCGGCCGACTTGCCGCCGACGGCGATCTCGACGATGCCTTGCACCTCGGCGACACTGAGGCCGTAGCGGGCGAGCGCCTGACGGTCGAGGCGGACGGTGAGGATCGGCAGCCCCGCGACCTGCTCGATCTTGACGTCGCTGGCGCCGCGGATGCCGCGGATCGCGGCCTCGACCTGCTTGGCGGCGCCTTGCAGGATGTCGAGGTCATCGCCGAAGACCTTGACGCCGACATCGCTGCGCACGCCCGAGATCAGCTCGTTGACGCGAAACTGGATCGGCTGGGAGAGTTCGTAGGCGCTGCCGGGAATGTCGTCGGCGGCCTTGTCGATGGCCTCGATCACCTCCGATTTCGGCTTGTGCGGATCGGGCCATTCGCTGCGCGGCTTCAGCATGATGTAGCCGTCGGTCTGCGCCGGCGACATCGGGTCGGTCGCGATCTCGGCGGTGCCGATGCGGGTGAAGAACTCCTTGACCTCCGGGACCTGCATGATGCGCTTTTCCAGCGCCTTCTGCAGATCGAGCGATTGCGTGAGGCTGGTGCCGGGAATCCGGATCGAGGCCAGGGCGACGTCGCCTTCGTCCAGGCTCGGAATGAATTCGCCGCCCATCCGTGCGGCGGCAACGCCGCTTGCGATCACGATGAGGACCGCCATGATGGCCACCGCGCCCCGGTTGTCGATGGCAAAACGGAGCAGCGGCAGATAGGCGCGCTTCGCCATCCGCATGAACAGGTTTTCGTGCTCGGACACTTTGCCGGTGACGAAGATGGCGACGGCGGCCGGCACGAAGGTAATGGAGAACAGCACGGCAGCGCCGAGCGCCATCAGCACGGTCAGCGCCATCGGCGTGAACATCTTGCCCTCGACGCCGGTCAGCGTCAGCACGGGCAGATAGACCACCGCGATGATCAGCGTGCCGAACAGGCTCGGCTTGATCACCTCGCGCGCGCCGCGCAGGATCGCGCGCAGCCGCTCGTTTGTCGTGAGCAGGCCGCCTTTCTCGCGTTGCGCCGCCGCCAGCATGCGCAGGCAATTCTCGACGATGATCACCGCGCCGTCGACGATGATGCCGAAATCGATCGCGCCCAGGCTCATCAGGTTCGCGCTGACTTTTGTCTCGACCATGCCGGTGATGGTCATCGCCATGGACAGCGGAATGACGCAGGCCACCACCAGCGCCGCGCGGATGTTGCCGAGGATCAGGAACAGCACGGCCACCACCAGGGCCGCGCCTTCCAGCAGGTTGTTCTTGACGGTACGGATGGTGGCTTCGACGAGGTCCGTGCGGTCGTAGACGGTCCGCGTCACGACGCCTTCGGGCAGCGATTTGGCGATGTCCTCGAGCCGGGCCGCGACGCGGCGCGCCACGGTGCGGCTGTTTTCGCCGATCAGCAGCATGGCGGTTCCGAGCACGGTCTCCTCGCCATCGTATGTCGCAGCGCCCGTGCGCAAATCGCGACCCTCGGTGACTACAGCGACGTCCCTGATCCTGACGGGATTGCCGCCGCGCGAGCCGATCACGACGTCCCGGATTTCACTGAGATTGCCGACCTGGCCCGGCGAGCGGACGAGATATTGCTCGCCGTTGCGCTCGATATAGCCGGCGCCGACATTGGCGTTGTTGGCGGCGAGCGCCGTCATCACGTCGCGGAAGCCGAGGCGGTAGGCCATCAGCTTGCCGGGATCGGGGAGCACGTGGAATTGCCGCTCGAAGCCGCCGATGGTGTTGATCTCGATCACGCCGGGCACGTTGCGAAGCTGCGGCTTGATGATCCAGTCCTGCACGGTGCGCAGATCGGTCAGCGAATAGTCGTGGCCGCTCTGCGTCTTCGCGCCCGCCTTGGCCTCGACGGTGTACATGAAGATCTCGCCGAGCCCGGTCGAGACCGGGCCCATCGCGACCTCGACGCCGGCAGGGAGTTGGTCCTTCACCTGCTGGATGCGTTCGCCGACCAGCTGGCGGGCGAAAAAGATGTCGGTGCCGTCCTTGAAGACGACCGTTACCTGGCTGAGGCCGTAGCGGGACAGCGAGCGGCTGTAGTCGAGTTTCGGCAGGCCGCCCATCGCGGTTTCGACCGGGAAGGTGATGCGCTGCTCGGTCTCCAGCGGCGAATAGCCGGGCGCGCGGGTGTTGATCTGGACCTGGATGTTGGTGATGTCAGGCACCGCATCGATCGGCAGGCGCTGGAAGTTCCAGGCTCCGAAGGCAATGGCGCCAAGCGCGAGCAGGAGGACTAGCCAGCGCTGGGCAAGCGAGACGGCGATGAGGCGCTCAATCATGCTCGGCCTCGCCCTTACCCATCTCCGCCTTCACGACAAAGCTGTTCTCGGCGACGTAATGCTCGCCGGCGGAAAGACCTGCCTTGATCTCGACATGACGCGGATCGGAATCGCCAAGCTCCACCGGGCGCGCCTCGATCTTGTCGCCGTCCTCGCGGACGAACACGATGGTCCGGTTCTCCAGCGTCTGGATCGCGCTTCGGCGCACGGCGACCGCGACGTTGCGGGCGGCGAGGATCAACCGCGCGGTGACGAACAGGCCGGGCCGCAGCCGCCCGTCCGGATTTTGCAGCACCACACGCGCCAATGCGGTCTGGGTCTCGCTCGAGCCGATCGGCGCCATGTAGGAGATGGTGCCCTTGATCTCGCCGCGGCCGTCGTCGGGATCGATCAGCACCTCGTCGTTGAGGCGCACGCGCCTGAGATCCTGCCGATAGATCGACAGATCGACCCAGATGGTGGAGAGATCGGCGACGACGAAGGCCGGCTTCTGTTCGGAGGCGTATTCGCCGAGCGAGATCTGCCGCTCGATGATGGTGCCGGCAATAGGCGCCTTCAGCTCGTAGACCGTGAGGCTCTGGTTGCTCTCGATCGCGGCCAACAGATCGTCCTTGGCGACCTTGTCGCCGATGCGCTTCTGGATCGATTTGGCAAGGCCGGGAAAGCGCGGCGTCACCTGCACCACGGCCTCCTGGTTGGCGCGCAGAATGCCGTTGAAGGCGAGCGTGTCGGTCAGCGTGGCGCTCGCAGCCTCCGCCAGCACCACGCCCGCGGCTGCCAGCTTGACGTCGGAGATGCGGATGCGGTCGGCGCCGTGCTCGTCCTGCTCGACATGGTCGTTCGGTTTCTTCGGTTCGGAATGCTCGCTGTGCGCAGGCTTGTCCGGCGCCAGCAGGGAGGTGCCGTAAGCGCCGAGCGCGGCGGCAATGATGGCTACGAGAATGGTGGAGGAATTCTTCATCGTGCGCTCTCCCGCGCCAGCGTGAAGGGATTGCCGACGAGGCCTTCGATGGTCGCAACGCCGGCATGGAAATTCTGGAGGGCCTCCTGCTCGCGCAACCGCGCCTGGGTGACGCTGGCCTGGGCATCGAGCACCTCGAGCAGAGTGAAGCGGCCCTGGCCGTAGCCTTGCGAGATGGCCTCGGACGCCTCGACGGCCTTGGGGATCGCGGTCTCACGCAGCACCGCGAGCTCGCACAGCGATCCCTGCAGCGAGTCGTAGGCGCGGCCGGCAATCACAATCAGCGTGTTGCGGTTGGCATCGCGCTCGGCTTTGGTCTTGGCGAGGCTTTCCTGCGCCGAGAGGATATTGCCCTGGTTCTGGTCGAACACGGGGATCGGCACCGAGACGGTGAGGCGCGCCGCGTCGTCATTGGTCTCGTTGAAATGGCGCCAGCCGGCCGCGATCCGCACGTCCGGATAGGGCTTGAGCCGCGCCAGCAGCAGCTCGGCATTGCGCTGGGCAAAGACCGCGGTCCAGCGCACCAGCTGCGGATTGGCGTCGATGGCGGCGACGACGGACTGGAACGTCGGCGGCTTGCCCATGGTGTCGAGCCGGCCGGAGACCTCGCCGAATTTCGCGGACGGATTGCCCATCAGCACGGCCAGCTCGCGCCGGGCGCTCGCCAGGGTCGCCTTGAAGCGTTCGCGGTCGGCCTTCACCAGGGCGGAGGCGACCTCGGCGCGGCCGGTCTCGGCCGGGGAGGAGGCGCCGGCCTCGACGCGGCGGCGCAAGAGCGGCGTCAGGCGGTCGATGGCGGTGATCTGCTCATCGAGGATCTGGATGCGGCGCTGCGCGCCGAGCACACTGAGGAAGGCGATCGCGGTCTCCGACAGCACCTCCAGCCTGACGGCCTTGCGCTGGATCGCGGCGACTTCGACACCGGCCGCTCCGGCCGCGATCCGCGCGTCGCGCTTGCCGAACAGCTCGAAGGCCTGGCTGATCTGGAGGGTGGTCTCGGCCGATCGGGTCCCGCGATATTTGCCGGAGCCGAATGAATCGTCCTGCTCGTAGGTCAGTTCCGGATTGAGCAGCGCGCCGGCCTGGATGCGCTGGCCCGTGGCGATGCCGACGTCGCGCTCGGCCGCCGTCAGGCGCGGGCTCGCGGCCAGCGCGCGCGACAGCGCGCTTCGCATCGTCAAAGTCTGGGCGTACGACGGTGCAAGCGCCGATCCTGCAATCAGACACGCCGCCGCGCACGCCAGGCGCGCGGCCATTCCCCTGCGAAACATGAAACCGACCTGTGAAGGATGAACCTAATGGGCGCGGAACGCCCGACCAATCCGTTCAGGCAATATGCTTGGGAGGGGGAGAGTCGGTATCGGTGATGATTCCGGCGAGCCGGGAGGCATGTTGCGGGTGCGTTGCCGGCACCGGCGCGACCGACACGGCCGATGGCGCCGGCTGCGTGACCGTCAGCGAGAAGCAGCCATGGCAATGATGCCCGCCGATGGCCTTGTGATCGCCATGGCCCGTGGTGCCGTCGAGGACGGCGGCGATCTCCGAGCCACCGCCGGGCGTGGTGACGTCGATATCGTGCGATCCGTGCAGCGCGCCCGCGAGCAGATAGATGACCGCGATCAGCACAGACAGCAGCCCGCGCCAATTGCGCGGACGGCATGTTCCGGAAAGCTGGCGGTTCGCAGGCACGACGTCACTCTGGTTGCGGTCGATGTTCGGCCTAGCATGGCGGCAGGAACAGTGTCGACCCGCAACATTGTTACGTCCGGGGAACAATTGCCGCAGCAGCGCGGCCGGCGCGATCACTCACTGGCGGGCGATAATGCGTCGGTGCGAGGCAGTGGTTTCAATGATGGCAGTGCGGATCGGTTCGGCAACGTGTCTGCCATGGTCGGCCTTACGGTTAAGGTGGCGCGACTGCTCTCCATCGCCCGCTCCAGCCATTTGATGGCTTCATAGGACGGGCGAGGGGAGAGATTGCCCCATCGCAAACGCGGAAAGGCCCCAGCCAGCAACTGACCGGCTGAGGCCTTGTGCTCACAATCTCATCCTTCGGACTCGAACAATCAACGCGCATCCGGCCGGTTCGTTCCGTAACGGATGCCGAATTTAGGAACGTTCCTCCTGTCTTCTGATTAGCGAGCAGAAACTTGTTGAGGAGGATGGGACTATGGACGGACTGATTTACCTGATCGGCTTGATCGTCGTGATCATGGCGGTGCTGTCGTTCTTCGGCCTGCGCTGAGAGGACGACAATGGAAACGCTCGTACGGGAAGACATGATGGAGGGCGGCGTGACGACCGCCGATGGCCGCCGGGCCATCCAGTGGAGTTCGGTGTTCGCAGGCGCTCTCGCCGCTGGCGCAATGTCGTTCATCCTGATCGGCTTCGGCGTCGCGGTTGGCCTTGGTGTCAGCTCGGCCTCGCCGACCTGGCGCGATGCCTCGGCGGCGCTGGCGCTGCTGTCCGGGCTGTACCTGATCATCCAGGCGATCATCAGCTTCGGCTTCGGCGGCTACATCGCCGGACGGACGACGCGACCGGCGCCCGCGCTGGCGACGATCGAAGATGACGGCGAGCGGCGGGACGGTCTGCACGGGCTGACCGCCTGGGCCTTGGCCGTGCTGGCCGGCGCGGCTCTGCTCGCGCTGCTGGGCGCTGCCGCGATCGACCGTTCGCCGATGCGCAGTTCAGCCAGCAATACGTCCACAGCCGAGCCTCTGCTAAGCTATGAGCTGGACAGGCTGTTCCGCGCACCTCGCCGCGCGCCGAACATCGATCTGAGGGAAGCGCGTGCTGAGGCCGGACGCATTCTGATGACGTCGTCCAGCCACAGCGGCGTCAGCACCGATGACCGGACCTATCTGGTGCAACAGGTTGCTGGTCTGACGGGGCTGCAGGCCCCCGACGCCGAACGGCGCGTCGATGCGCTGATTGCGGATTCAAAGACCGCCATCAACCGTGCGCGGCGCAACTCGATCATCGTGGCGTTCTCGGTCGCAGCCGCGACCCTGATCGGCGCCGCGGTGGCGTGGGCTGCGGCGGTGGCCGGCGGACGACACCGCGACGGTGAGCCATTGCCGAACTGGATGGCGAGTTCGAACCGCTTCCATCGCAATCCGCGCGCGATGCCGGTGCCGTAAATCCTAAACATATGGCCGGGCGCAAGCCCGGCCATATGCGCGCCTGCAAGACACGTCAGGCCTTCTCTTCCCAGATCATCGCCAGATGGACGATGGTCTGCACCGCCTTTTCCATGTCCTGCCGGCTGACCCATTCCAGCCGGGAGTGAAAGGCGTGCTCCCCGGCAAAGATGTTGGGGCAGGGCAGGCCCATGAAGGACAGGCGCGAGCCGTCGGTGCCGCCGCGGATCGCGGTGCGCATCGGGCGCAGGCCGGCGCGGCGGATCGCTTCGATGGCGTATTCGAGCACATGCGGGTGACGGTCGATCACCTGCTTCATGTTGCGATACTGCTCGCGGACCTCGAGCTTGTAGGTCGAGCGCGGATAGTCCTTCATCACGTCCTTGACGATGGTCTCGAGCAGGTCCTCTTTCTCCTTCAGCCCTTCCTCGGTGAAGTCGCGGACGATGAAGGACAGCGTCGCCTGCTCCAGCGCACCCTCGATGCCGATCGGATGCAGAAAGCCCTGCTTGCCCGAAGTGGTCTCCGGCGAGCAGCCTTCCTTGGGCAGCCGCTCGACGATGGCAGCCGCGATCTTGATCGCGTGCTCCATCTTGCCCTTGGCATAGCCGGGATGAGCGCTGACGCCTGATATGGTGATGGTGGCGCCGTCGGCCGAGAAAGTCTCGTCCTCGACGCAGCCGGCGCTTTCACCGTCCATGGTGTAGGCGAAATCGGCCCCCAGCTTCTTCAGGTCGACATTGTCGACGCCGCGGCCGATCTCCTCGTCCGGCGTGAACAGGATCTTGATGGTGCCGTGCTTGACGTCGGGATTGTTGATGAAGAACTGCGCGGCATCCATGATCTCGGCGACGCCGGCCTTGTTGTCGGCGCCCAAGAGCGTCGTGCCGTCGGTGGTGATGATGTCGTTGCCGATCTGGTTCTTCAGCGCCGGATGTTCCGTGAAGCGGATCACCTGGCTGGTGTCGCCCGGCAGGGCGATGTCGCCGCCGCGATAGTTCTTCAGAACTTGCGGCTTCACGTCCTTGCCGGTCACGTCGGGCGAGGTGTCCATGTGCGAGCAGAAGCAGATCACCGGCACCTTCTTGTCGGTGTTCGCCGGGATCGTTCCATAGACGTAGCCGTATTCGTCCAGATGCGCGTCGGCGACGCCCATGGCCTTGAGCTCGGCCGCGAGGACGCGGCCGAGATCCTTCTGCTTCTCGGTCGAGGGCGAGCGCGGGGAGGCCGGATCGGACTGGGTGTCGATGGTGACGTAGCGCAGGAAGCGCTCGGTCACGGTATGCGAAAAGGTGAGGGAGGACATTTCTGGTCAAACCGCCGGGTCAGGGGAAGAGAGGCGGTATACCAGAAAGCGGGCCGCGTTGCGGCCGGAACGAGATGAGATCAGGCCTAACGAAACGTTGCCTCAGATCGCCTCTTTCAGTTCCTTCACGGGGCGGAAGGTGACCTTCTTGCTGGCCTTGATGTGGATCGGCTCGCCGGTGGCGGGATTGCGCCCGGTGCGGGCGGCGCGCTTGCGGACCTGGAGGATGCCGAGCCCGACGATGCGGACGCGGTCGCCCTTCTTCAGGTGCTTGGCGATCAAATCGACCATGTCGGTCAAGACCGCCTCGGTGTGCTTTTTCGACAGGTCCTGGCTCTCGGCGATATCGGCGGCGAGATGCTTGAGCGTGATGGTGGCGGGAGCGGCGGCCTTTTTCGCCGAATCCTTCTTAGCCAAATCCTTCTTAGCCAAATCCTTCTTAGCCATGACTGGCCTCCTCAATGACAGGGAAGCCCCGGAAAAACCGGAAAACGTATGGGGATCCCTCTAAGTCCTGGAAGGCGTAGACGATTCGGGCACGGGCTGACTATGGCCAGAGGTTCCCGGCCTTTGCGGGCAAAGCCGCGAAAGGGAGCGAAAGGTTTGAGGTAACACTATGAAGGGATTGCCAAAATGGCGCGAGAGACGGGGCTCGAACCCGCGACCTCCGGCGTGACAGGCCGGCGCTCTAACCAACTGAGCTACTCCCGCGTGGTTCGCTCGATGCGCGCGGAACGAGGGGGGAATTAAAGGCGGGGCTGGGTGAAGTCAAGGACGTTGCGCTTCGCCGGTGCATCTCCGCTTAAGCATTGCTCTGGAAAACGAAAAAGGCCGCCCGAAGGCGGCCATGGGTCAGCCCGGAAGAGGGCGTATCAGCGAATCTCCGAGGTCCCGGCGCTCGTCACCACCACCGGCTTGCCGGCTTTGATCACGTGGGTGGACTGAGCGGTCTGGCTGTAATCGGCATTGGTACGGGCTGCGATCCCGAAGCCGGCCACCATGATGCCGGCCACCAGCGCCACCACCACGATCTTCAGGTGGGTCGCACGATCAGCAGAGTGAATTGAGTGGTTCATCTGAGCCTCCCGACGGGCTTTGCCGCCGTCTATGGCTCCTGTCTTAAAGACCGTCTGTTTCCGGATGGTTTCGCGGGTTCCGCAAAATGGTTTCATTAATGCGTTCGCCAGGCTTGCGGTGGATAAGATCTCAGGCCGCCGCCCTCTCGATATCGGCCCGGATCGACCGCGCCGCCCAGATGAAGAGCAGGGCGCCGAGCGCGGTCGTGACCGCCGCGGAGAGCAGGGAATAGCGCACGGCCTCGGCGCCATAGCTGCCCTTCAAGGCATCGTTGACCATGCCGACCGCGAGCGGGCCGACGCCCTGGCCGAAGCAGGTGGCGGTGAGCGCGATCAGCGCGGAGGCGAGCGCCCGCATGCTCGGCTTGGCCACGGTCTGCGCGATCGCAAAGATCGGGCCGAGATGGAAGCCGACCAGGAACGAGGTCAGCGCCAGCATGGCCACCATCATCGCAAAGTCCTGCGTCAGCATGCACAGTGCGAACACCGGGCCGGCGAGGCCTGAGGTGACCGCGGGCGCCCACAGCTTCCAGCGGTCGTCGCGCCGGCTGATTTGGGCGACCACGAAGCCGCCGAGCAGGGTGCCGGCCATGCCGGCGAGCCCCTTGAAGGTGCCGGCATAGGTGCCGATCTCGGCGCTCGACAGATGGTGCACGCGTGCAAGGAATGGCGGGATCCAGGCCGCGGTCGCATAGTTCGTGTAGGTGGTCAGGCAGAAGCCGATCAAGACGATGATGAAGCTGCGCTGCGAGGCGAGGAAGCGCAGCGTCGGCCCCAGCGGCTCGGGCACGAAGCTTTCCTGCATCGCCCCGCGCTTCGGCTCGGAGATCGTCAGCCACAGGACCAATGCGAGCAGGATGCCGGGCAGGCCGGCGACATAGAACGCCATCCGCCAGCCATAGTGCTGGTTGACGTAGCCGCCGACGAAATAGCCGAGGAAGACGCCGAGATAGGTGCCGATGGCGTAGATGCCGAGCGCGCGCGGACGCTCGTTCTTGGCAAAGAGATCGGCGACGATCGACTGCGAGGCGGGGGAGCCGGCGGACTCGCCGATGCCGACGCCGATGCGCGCCAGCGCCAGCGACGTCAGGCTGGTGGCCGCGCCGCACAGCGCCGTCATCGCGCTCCAGAACGCAAAGGCGACAGCCACGATGTTGCGCCGGTTGAGCCGGTCGGCGACGCGCGCGATGGGAATGCCGAGCAGGGAATAGAACAGCGCGAAGCCGAAGCCGGCGAGCAGGCCCATCATGGTGTCGCTGAGCTGGAACTCCTTCTTGATCGGCTCGATCAGGACGTTGAAGATCGTGCGGTCGAGGAAGTTCAGCGCATAGATGATGGTGAGCAGGCCCAGCACGTAATAGCGCCGCGGCGAGGGCGTGGCCGCAGCAGCCGTTTGCACCGACATCTGTGATGTCACATCGACCATCGCGTCCCCCAATTTGTCTTTGTTATCGTTGTCGATCCAGCTCTTGTCTTGAGCCGGTTGCTCAGCCTTCGCGGATGTAGTTCCCCGCTTCGAATGCGACCGGCGGCGCGCTTTGATCGAACGAGACGCCGATCGGATCGCGGCCGGCTTCCATCGCTTCGAGCTGGTCGCTCAGCATGCGCCGGATCATGAGGATGCCGCGGTCGCTCTGGCCGAAATGCTCTTCCGAATGAACGGTGACCTCGCCCTGGCCGACTTGGGCCTCGTAGTCGCCCGGAAATTGCTGGTGCTCTTGCTCGGTCATGTCCCACCAGAACTTGCCGTTGAACTTCGAGCGCATGCGGCTGATGTCGCCGGAGTTCTTGACGCGGCCGGCGACATAGATCCGGAACGAGGTGTCATCGATCGGAAGCACCCAGCCGATCGATTCGACGCGGGCGAACTGCGCGACGCGCGGGTTCGGCACCACGCGCAAGGTCGGCAGCGCGGCTTCGGTGACGCGATAGAACACCTTGCCGTCGTCCTGCTTGCGGATCGAGCGCACGGCGATGCCGCGCGGCGTCTTGTCGAACTTCACCTCCGGGATCGAGGCCATCATGTTGGTGAATTGCGGCCCCGAGAACGAGCCGTGCAGCACCGGGACATGATAGGGATCGACCACGTTCTCGAAATGCTGCAGCCAGTTGCAGGGGATGATGGCGGGGCCGCCGCCGCCGATCGAGGAATCGTCGGCCTCGACGAACTCGCCATCGTCCATCTGCTCGAGACATTCGTAAGCCGGCAGCACGGGACGTTTCTCGGCCGGTCCCATATAGGCGAAGATCAGGCCGTAGCGCTCCTCGACCGGATACCAGGGCTGGCGCACCTTGTCCTTGTACGGAGCGCCATCGGGCTCGCAGGGCTGCTCCAGGCAATGGCCTTCGGTATCGAATTTCCAGCCGTGATAGCAGCAGCGGATGCCGTCCTCCTCGACCTTGCCGTAATAGAGCGTGGTGCCGCGGTGACAGCAGCGGGCGTGCAAGAGCCCGGCGCGCCCGTGCTTGTCGCGAAACAGCACCAGATCCTCGCCCAGCGTGCGCACCTTTTTCGGCGTGTCGGTGGCATCGCTGATCAGTCCGACCGGGTGCCAGTAGCGGCGCAGCAGCTCGCCCATCGGCGTGCCGCGCACGACCGAGGTCAGCTCGGTGCGGGTGTGCGCCGGCTTCATCGCATAGGCCGTGCCGAGATCGCGATCCCGCTGAGTGATGGTCATGCTGGTCCTCCCGCTCCGGCCCATGGGGCCGTGCGCATTCTTGCGCCTTGCCTGGAGTGAAAAATAATTCGATGACAATGTCAACGATCTTCTAAATGCCTCTTAGAGGCATTTGATGAGCCGACCGGCGCTTGGCAGGTCTCGGCTTTCTTGGCAGAGGTGGGTCATGAGTCAGACCGAAGGCAGGGGCGGGGCGACGTCGCCCGCATTGGACGAGAGCGAACCGTCGGCCCCGATCACCGTGATGCTGTCGTCGCGACTGATGGTGCTTGCCAATCTGCTCAAGCGCGGCGCGATCCTGCGCTACAAGCGCCTCACCGGATTGTCCTCGGTCGAGTTCGGTCTCGTCGCCTCGCTCGGCCGCCGGCCGCCGATGAGCGTGGCGCGGCTCGCCGAGGCCGTCGGCCAGGACAAGGGACAGATCAGCCGTGCGCTCGCCAATCTGCTCTCGCGCAAGCTGATCGCGAAGACCGCAAATCCAAAAGACAGCCGCGAGGTGCTGATCTCGCTCACCCCTGCGGGTCTCGGCGCGCATGATGCGATCGTCGAAGGCGCGCAGGAACGTAACCGCCGCTTGCTCGAGCAACTGAGCGAAGCCGAGTTCAACACGCTGCTGGCGCAGGTCGACCAGCTCACGGCGATCGCCGCCGAGATGCTCGAGAGCGAGAAGAGCGCGCGCTGATTTTCGCGGCCATCTCCGGACTTCCTGGATCGCTTCTAAGAGTCCTTCTAAGACCTTTTCAATTAGGGGATTTTCGCGCGCTCCCATAAGCGTCACGTCGAAGCGCATGCCGTCCGGGGACAGGCGGCATCACGCATCGAACATGCAGTTTGGGGTGGCGCGTTGAACAGTCTGGGAATGCTGCGGTCGGCCGTGTTGGCGGCCGCGTCCGCTTTGGTTTCGATGCCGCAGGCATCGCTTGCACAATCTTCCGCGCAGAGTGGCGCAACGAGCCTGCCGGCGGTGACCGTCACCGCGCCGGAGGCCCGCCGCCGCGCGGCCGCAACTCCCCAGCGCCGCGTGCCGCGCTCCTCGGTGCAGGCCACCAACAGGAACAAGCCCCAGCCGCAGCGCGATGTCGGCTTCGTCGAGACGCCGCGCGGTCCGGTGAACGGCTACGCCGCCGGCCGCAGCTCGTCCGGCACCAAGACCAACACGCCGATCATCGAGACACCGCAATCGGTGTCGGTCATCGGCGCGGAGCAGATCCGCGACCAGAAGCCGAACAAGCTCGACGAGGTGCTGCGCTACACCGCCGGTGTGCGGGCCGGGACCTTTGGCGCGGATACGCGCAACGACTGGTGGCTGATCCGTGGCTTCAAGTCCGACGATGTCGGGCTGTTCCTTGACGGCATGCAGCTGTTCTACACGTCTTATGCGAGCTGGAAGCTCCAGCCGTCCAACATGGAGCGCGTCGAGGTGCTGCGCGGTCCGTCGGCAGTGCTCTATGGCGGATCGAGCCCGAGCGGCATCGTCAACGTCATCAGCAAGATGCCGCCGGCCGAGCCGATCCGCTACGTCGAGACCGGCGTCAACAATTTCGGCAATGCCTATGTCGGGTTCGATTTCGGTGGGCCGGTCGCGACGCAGCCCCAGGATGGCAAGCTGTTCTACCGCGTCGTCGGCCAAGTGCAGAACGGCGCGACGCAGGTCAACTTCACGCCCGACAACAACTACTTCATCGCACCGTCTGTGACCTGGAAGCCGGATGCCGACACAACGTTCACGGTGCTGGCCTCGGCTTCGAAGCAGGACACCCGCGGCATCAACTTCCTGCCCTATGTCGGTACGGTGACGAATGCCTCCTATGGCAGGATTCCGACCAGCTTCTTCGGCGGCGATCCCAGCGTCGACAAGTTCACGCGCGAGCAGGAGATGCTCGGCTACCAGTTCGAGCGCCATCTCACCGATGACCTCACGTTCCGGCAGAACGCGCGGTTTGCGCATATCGACCTGACCTATCGCGGCTATGTCGGCAACGATGCCAATCAGGCGACCGCCACATTCAATCGCTACAATTGGTATGCGAAGAACACGGCCAATCAGGCCGATCTCGACAACCAGCTCGAATATCGCTTCAACACCGGCCCGGTGAGGCACACCATGCTTTTCGGTGTCGATCTGAAGGGCTATCAGATCGACGATTACCAGGCCTTCGGGTTCGGCGTGCCCTCGATCAGCATCTTCAATCCCGTCTACGGCGGAGCCGAAACGCCGCTGCCGACCACGCCGTTCCGCAACTTCCTGATTACGCAGAAGCAGGCCGGCACCTATCTCCAGGACCAGATGAAGCTCGGCGATTTCACGCTGGTCCTGAGCGGGCGGAATGATTGGGTCGAGACGACGCAGGACGCCCGCGACACGGGCGCCAGTGTCGACAGCCGCAACGACAGCAGGTTCAGCGGTCGCGCGGGACTGATCTACAATTTCGACAACGGCATTGCGCCCTACGTCTCCTACTCGACCAGCTACAATCCGATCATCGGACTCAACGCGCAGAACAAATTGTTCCTGCCGGAGGCGGGCAAACAGGCCGAGATCGGTGTGAAGGTCGCACCAAAGGGGTTCGACGGCTATTTCACGGTCTCGGCCTTCGACCTGGTCCGTCAGAATGTCGCGACGACGCTGCCGGGCAGTGTTCCTGTCCTGCAGAACCAGACCGGTGAGGTCACGTCGCGGGGCATCGAGCTCGAGGCTGTCGCGAACCCCACGAAGGAGCTGAAGCTGGTCGGCGCCTTCACGGCCTATCATCTGTTCAACAGCCGGGATCTCGATCCGTCCCTGGTCGGCAAGACACCGACCAACACGCCCGAGCTGCTGGTCTCCGGCTGGGCGGACTACACCTTCAAGGACGGGCCGCTCGAGGGCTTCGGCTTCGGCGGCGGCGTCCGCTACATCGGCTCGTCGTGGGCCGATACGGCCAACACCCTCGAGGTCCCTGCAGTGATGCTCGGCGACCTCGCGCTCCACTACGAATGGCAGAATTGGCGTACCGCCTTCAACGTCATCAACCTGACCGACAAGATCTACGTCGCGAGCTGCGCGTCGGCCACGTCCTGCTTCTACGGCGACCGCCGGCGGGTCACCGCCCGCGTTTCCTACAAATGGTGAAGGGAGGGTGAGGACAGGGAAGGGCAGTCTCGTGCCTGCCTGATCGCGTCCTCCTCCTGCCCTGCCGACCGGACGACCGCGGATCTTCCGTTGGAAAGATCGATGAGCTCCAGGCAATGCCCCCCGGCCGGAAGCTTATGCGAGCGCGGCGCGTGCAACGACCCAGCAAGTCGCCGCCGCGCTCGCGGTCGGCCGTACTGCACTATAACGCAGACGATGTGGTTCTCGCCGGAGGCAGGACCGATCCTGCCCTGATGCATGGCTCGTCTGATCACTTGCGCCTGTGGATAGGTGACTTGCTGCAACCCGACTTGGCTCACGGCTGCGACAATCACCGGCTCTCGGGCGTCGTTGCTGCCGCAGACGGCCAGCCACTATGTCGACGGGGTGACAGTCGGGGTTCCTGAGGTCGGCCTTATCCCGGTTGGGTGCGCCGCCGCACCCGAAAACCCGGCATTTTTCTCGGGCGATCCATGGCAAATCGCTGCCGCAGCCCGTGCGCCGCAATCTCCGGACCGCTGTCCTTTGAAAACCGGCGGCCGCCCTTGCTGGCCCTGCCGATCTGCTCCATACCAGCGCGGGGTGATTCCGGGATTTTCACCGTGCTGGGGGCGGCAAAGGGCCTGAAAAGAGCGTGTCTTGCGCCCATTGGTGCACTGCGCTAAGGCTCAGAATAATTCCAAATCGGACGAATCCGTGGCTGTCCCGAGGCTGCGGGAAAAAGGGCTCGCCAATGAGCGGCATTCTGCAGAACTATCTTCCACTCGTCGTCTTCATAGGTGTCGCGGGCCTTATCGGCCTCGTGCTGCTGATCGCGCCCTTCATCGTGGCGTTCCAGCAGCCGGATCCGGAAAAGCTGTCGGCGTATGAATGCGGTTTCAACGCCTTCGACGACGCGCGCATGAAGTTCGACGTCCGCTTCTACCTGGTCGCCATCCTCTTCATCATCTTCGACCTCGAGGTGGCGTTCCTGTTTCCGTGGGCGGTGGCGTTCGGCAAGCTTGGCGCGACCGGCTTCTGGTCCATGGTGGTGTTTCTCGCCGTGCTGACGGTCGGGTTCGCCTATGAATGGAAGAAGGGAGCACTCGAATGGGATTGAACCCTGCATCGTCCGCGGGTCCGGTCGTCGCGCCGGCCGCCAAGGGCATCCTGGATCCCTCGACCGGCAGGCCGGTCGGGGCCAATGATCCGTTCTTCCTCGAGGTCAACTCCGAGCTGTCCGACAAGGGCTTCTTCGTAGCCGCGACCGACGACCTCATCACCTGGGCTCGCACCGGCTCGCTGATGTGGATGACCTTCGGTCTCGCCTGCTGCGCGGTCGAGATGATGCAGGTGTCGATGCCGCGCTACGACGTCGAGCGCTTCGGTTTCGCGCCGCGTGCCTCGCCGCGCCAGTCCGACGTGATGATCGTCGCGGGTACGCTGACCAACAAGATGGCGCCGGCGCTGCGCAAGGTCTACGACCAGATGCCCGAGCCGCGCTACGTCATCTCGATGGGCTCCTGCGCCAATGGCGGCGGCTATTATCACTATTCCTACTCGGTCGTGCGCGGCTGCGACCGCATCGTTCCGATCGACATTTACGTGCCGGGCTGCCCGCCCACGGCGGAAGCGCTGCTCTACGGCGTGCTGCTGCTGCAGAAGAAGATCCGGCGCACCGGCACCATCGAACGCTAAGGTTTTACGTCATGGACGACGCCAAGCTCGACGCCCTGGGGCAGACGATCGTTAGCGCGCTTCCGGGCGCCGCCACCGGTCATTCGGTGGCCTTCAACCAGCTGACGGTTGATGTCGAGGCCAGCAAGATCGTCGAGGTGGTCAAGTACCTCCGCGACGATCCGAACTGCCGCTTCGTCAACTTCACCGACATCACGGCCGCCGACTATCCGTCGCGCGAAAAGCGCTTCGACGTGATCTATCACTTCCTGTCACCGACCCTGAACGCGCGCATCCGCCTCAAGGCCCAGGCCGACGAGACCACGCAGGTGCCGTCGCTGATCGAAATCTTCCCCGGCGCCGACTGGTTCGAGCGCGAGGCCTACGACCTCTACGGCGTGTTCTTCGTGGGCCATCCCGACATGCGCCGCATCCTCACCGATTACGGCTTCGAGGGTCATCCGCTGCGCAAGGATTTCCCGACCACCGGTTTCGTCGAGGTCCGCTACGACGACCAGGAGAAGCGGGTGGTGTACGAGCCCGTGCGTCTGAACCAGGAATTCCGCAAGTTCGATTTCCTCTCGCCATGGGAAGGCGCGGACTATCCGGTCCTCCCGGGGGATGAAAAAGCGGGGCCGAAGGTCTGATCATGAACGAGCAACCCGAACAGCTTCGCAATTTCACCATCAATTTCGGACCGCAGCATCCGGCGGCGCACGGCGTGTTGCGCCTGGTGCTGGAGCTTGACGGCGAAGTCGTCGCGCGCGTCGATCCGCACATCGGTCTCTTGCATCGCGGCACCGAGAAGCTGATCGAGCAGAAGACCTATCTGCAGGCGATCCCGTATTTCGACCGGCTCGACTACGTCGCGCCTATGAACCAGGAGCACGCCTTCTGCCTCGCCGCCGAGAAGCTGCTCGGCATCGAGGTGCCGCGCCGCGGCCAGCTGATCCGCGTGTTCTATTGCGAGATCGGCCGCATCCTGTCTCATCTTCTCAACGTCACCACGCAGGCGATGGACGTCGGCGCGCTGACCCCGCCGCTGTGGGGCTTCGAAGAGCGCGAGAAGCTGATGGTGTTCTACGAGCGCGCCTCGGGCAGCCGTATGCACGCGGCTTACTTCCGCGTCGGCGGCGTGCATCAGGATCTGCCGCAGAAGCTGGTCGACGACATCGAGGCCTGGTGCGATCCGTTCCTGAAAGTCGTGGACGATCTCGACCGGCTGCTCACCGCCAACCGCATCTTCAAGCAGCGCAACGTCGACATCGGCGTGGTGCCGCTGAAGGAGGCCTGGGAGTGGGGCTTCTCGGGCGTGATGGTGCGCGGCTCGGGCGCAGCCTGGGATTTGCGCAAGTCGCAGCCCTACGAGTGCTACGCCGAGATGGATTTCGACATTCCGATCGGCAAGAACGGCGACTGCTACGACCGCTATCTGATCCGCATGGAAGAGATGCGCCAGTCCGTGCGCATCATGAAGCAGTGCATCCAGAAGCTGAACGCGCCTGAAGGCAAGGGACCGGTTGTCGTCGAAGACAACAAGGTCGCGCCGCCGCGCCGTGGCGAGATGAAGCGCTCGATGGAAGCGCTGATCCACCACTTCAAGCTCTACACTGAAGGCGTCCACGTGCCGGCCGGCGAGGTCTACGCCGCGGTCGAGGCGCCGAAGGGCGAGTTCGGCGTCTATCTGATCTCCGACGGCACCAACAAGCCGTACAAGTGCAAGATCCGCGCGCCGGGCTTTGCGCATCTGCAGGCCATGGACCACATCTGCCGCGGCCATTTGCTCGCCGACGTCTCGGCGATCCTCGGCTCGCTCGACATCGTGTTCGGAGAGGTCGATCGGTGATGGGGCAGCAGGCGCCAATCCAGTTTGACCGCGCCTCGGGGGCCCTGGAAGGGGCCAACCTGTGGGAGCGGACGGCTGCCTTGGCGCTGGTGACGGGATCGAAGATCTCCTCGCACTTCTCGCATATGGGCTACATCGCCTGCGCGAATCTGTTGCGGAAGACGCTGCCCGAGCGCAACATCGCGATCAGGCTCAATCCCGACGCCGTGTTCGAATTCCCCTATGGCGACGGCTATTGGAGCAAGCTGCTCAATCGCTCGTATAATTACGAGGACGAGCTCGAGCTCTTGTTCGCCGACTCCATCGACGTCGACTACACCTTGCTCGATTGCGGTGCGAACTACGGCTACTGGTCGGTGCTGGTCTCGAGCAAGCCGTTCGGCTCGCACAAGGCGATCGCGATCGAGCCGTCGGGACAGAACTACCCGAAGCTCGTCAACAACGCGCGCGTCAACAGCAATCGCTTCGACACCATGAAATGCGCGATCGGCGCCGTCCGTGGCACCGCGCGGCTGTCGGGCACAAAGCACGAGGCCTTCAGCATCGCGGGCAATCCGTCGGCGGGCGGCGAGGAGGTGCCGGTCATCTCGCTCGACAACCTCATCGACGACGGCAAGGTTCCTGCCAGCGGCAAGTACCTGATCAAGCTCGACGTCGAGGGCGTCGAGATCGAGGCGATCAAGGGCGGCGCACGGCTGCTCCAGGCCGACAGCGTCATCATGTGCGAGGAGCACGGCAGCGACCGCAATCACTCCGTGTCGCGCTTCATCCTCGAACAGACCCCGCTGAAGCTGATCGTGTTCGATCCGCGCAGCAACCGGATGGAGACCGTGACCGAACTGTCGATCCTCGACCGCATCAAGGTCTCGACCCACGTCGGCTACAACGTTTTCGGCACCGCAAGCGCATTCTGGCAGGACAGGATCGAAGCCCTGAATGCCAAAACCGCGCGCCGCATGCAGTGAGAGATTGAAGAGATGTCCGTTCGTCGATTAGCACCGAAGGAAGTCCAGCCCGCGAGCTTCGCGTTCACGGAGGAGAACCTCGCGTTCGCCAAGCAGCAGATCGCGAAATATCCGGCGGGACGTCAGGCCTCCGCGGTCATCGCCATTCTCTGGCGTGCGCAGGAGCAGCACGACGGCTGGGTCTCGGAAGCCGCGATCCGCGTCATCGCCGACATGCTCGACATGCCCTATATCCGCGTGCTGGAGGTTGCGACCTTCTACACGATGTTCCAGCTCGCCCCGGTCGGCAAGAAGGCGCACGTCCAGGTCTGCGGCACCACGCCGTGCCGGCTGCGCGGCGCCGAGGATCTGATCCACGTCTGCGAGCACCGCATCCATCACGAGCCCTTCCATCTGTCCAAGGACGGCAATTTCAGCTGGGAAGAGGTGGAGTGCCTGGGCGCCTGCGTGAACGCGCCGATGGTGCTGATCGGCAAGGACACCTATGAGGACCTGACCAAGGAAAGCTTCGGCAAGGTGCTCGACGGCTTCGCTTCGGGCAATCCGCCCAAGCCCGGTCCGCAGAACGGCCGCCAGTTCTCGGCGCCGATCACCGGGCCGACCACGCTGAAGGAGATCACCTGATGCGTGATCTCTCGTCGCAGGCCATGCAGGGGAGCGGTGCCGTGAAGAAGTGGGGCTTCATCGCGATGCATGCGGCGGTTGCGGCCGCCTTCATTTTCCTGCTGCAGCGTTTCAGCCTGAACGCGTCGCTGGAATCCAGTCTGCTCTGGGCGCTGACCTTTGCCGTCTGCGCCGCCGGACTTGCCTACAAGCAGACCATTCGTTGATCGGAAAGCACTGATATGCTCGAGGACAAGGACCGCATCTTCAAGAACCTCTACGGCCTCCACGACTGGGGGCTCGAGGGTGCGCGGCGCCGCGGTGCCTGGGATGGCACGAAGAACATCATCGACAAGGGCCGCGACTGGATCATCAACGAGATGAAGGCGTCGGGCCTGCGCGGCCGCGGCGGCGCCGGCTTCCCGACCGGTCTGAAATGGTCCTTCATGCCGAAGGAATCGACCGACGGCCGTCCGAGCTATCTCGTCGTCAATGCCGACGAATCCGAGCCCGGCACCTGCAAGGATCGCGAGATCATGCGGCACGATCCGCATCTCCTGATCGAAGGCTGCCTGATCGCGAGCTGCGCGATGAACGCGCATGCCTGCTACATCTATGTCCGCGGCGAGTTCATCCGGGAGCGCGAGCATCTGCAGGCCGCGATCGACCAGGCCTATGAGGCCAAGCTGGTCGGCAAGGACAACGTCAACGGCTGGCCGTTCGACATCTACGTGGCGCACGGCGCCGGCGCCTATATCTGCGGCGAGGAAACCGCGCTGCTCGAAAGCCTCGAAGGCAAGAAGGGCCAGCCGCGGCTGAAGCCGCCGTTCCCGGCCAATGTCGGCCTGTTCGGCTGCCCGACCACCGTCAACAACGTCGAGTCCATCGCGGTTGCGCCCGACATCCTGCGCCGTGGCGCCGCCTGGTTCGCCGGCATCGGCCGTCCGAACAATGTCGGCACCAAGCTGTTCTGCATCTCCGGCCATGTCGAGCGGCCCTGCAACGTCGAAGAGGCCATGGGCATCCCGTTCCGCGAGCTGATCGACAAGCATTGCGGCGGCATCCGCGGCGGCTGGGACAATCTCAAGGCCGTGATCCCCGGCGGCTCGTCGGTGCGCATGGTGCCGGCCGAGCAGATCATCGACACGCCCATGGATTTCGACTCCTTGAGCAAGCTGCGCTCGGGTCTCGGCACTGCGGCCGTGATCGTGATGGACAAGTCGACCGACCTGATCCGCGCCATCGCCCGTATCTCCTATTTCTACAAGCATGAGAGCTGCGGCCAGTGCACGCCGTGCCGCGAGGGCACGGGCTGGATGTGGCGCGTGCTCACCCGCATGGCCGAGGGCCGCGCCCACAAGCGCGAGATCGACATGCTGCTCGAAGTCACCAAACAGGTCGAAGGCCACACCATCTGCGCGCTCGGCGACGCAGCCGCATGGCCGATCCAGGGCCTGATCGCGCATTTCCGTCACGAGATCGAAGCGCGCATCGACCATTATTCGCACAGGGCCGACATTGACGATATCGGCGTCCGCGATCCCGTGAACATGGTCGCGGCGGAGTAAGAGACATGACCAAGCTCATCATCGACGGCAAAGAGATCGATGTCCCCGCCGAATACACGCTGCTTCAGGCGTGCGAGGCGGCCGGCGCCGAGATTCCGCGCTTCTGCTATCACGAGCGGCTGTCGATCGCCGGCAATTGCCGGATGTGCCTCGTCGAGGTGAAGGGCGGCCCGAAGCCGGTCGCGAGCTGCGCCTGGGGCGTGCGCGACTGCCGTCCGGGCCCCAAGGGCGAGCCGCCGGAAATCTCCACGCGTTCGCCGATGGTGAAGAAGGCACGCGAAGGCGTGATGGAATTCCTTCTGATCAACCATCCGCTGGACTGCCCGATCTGCGACCAGGGCGGTGAGTGCGATCTGCAGGACCAGGCGATGGGCTATGGTGTCGACACCAGCCGCTTCGCCGAGAACAAGCGCGCCGTCGAGGACAAATATCTCGGCGCGCTGGTCAAGACCTCGATGAACCGCTGCATCCAGTGCACGCGCTGCGTCCGCTTCTCGGCGGAAGTCGCAGGCGCCCCGGAGATGGGCGCCACGGGGCGCGGCGAGGACATGGAGATCACGACCTATCTCGAGCACGCGCTGACCTCGGAATTGCAGGGCAATCTCGTCGACATCTGCCCGGTCGGCGCGCTGACCTCGAAGCCCTATGCTTTCGCGGCACGCCCCTGGGAGCTCGGCAAGACGCAGTCGATCGACGTCATGGACGGCGTGGGCTCGGCGATCCGCGTCGACACCCGCGGCCGTGAGGTGATGCGCGTGCTGCCGCGCATCAACGAGGCCGTGAACGAGGAATGGATCTCGGACAAGACCCGCCACGTCGTCGACGGCCTGCGCACCCAGCGGCTCGACCGGCCCTATGTCCGTGAGGCCGGCAAGCTGCGCGCGGCGAGCTGGACGGAGGCCTTTGCCGCGATCGCCGCCAAGGCGGCGCGCACCGACGGCAAGCGCATCGGTGCGATCGCCGGCGATCTCGCCGGTGTCGAGGAAATGTTCGCGCTGAAGGATCTGCTTGCCAAGTTCGGTTCTGGCAATCTGGCGGTGCAGGGCGGCGACGCCTTCGACCCCGCGCTCGGCCGCGGCTCCTACATCTTCAACCCAACGCTGGCGGGCGTCGAGCAGGCGGATGCGCTGCTCATCATCGGCGCGAACCCGCGGAAAGAAGCGGCCGTGTTCAACGCCCGCATCCGCAAGCGCTGGCGCGCCGGCGGCTTCAAGGTCGGCGTGATCGGTGCCAAGCCCGATCTGACCTACGATTACGATCACCTCGGCGCGGGCACCGAGACGCTCGGTGAGCTCGCGGCCGGCAAGCACTCCTTCATGGACGTGCTGAAGAACGCCAAGAATCCGATCATCCTGGTCGGCGCGGGCGCGGCCGCCCGTCACGACGGCGCGGCCATCCTCGCAGCTAGCGCCAAGCTCGCGCTCGATGTCGGCGCGCTCAAGGACGGCTGGAACGGCTTTGGCGTGCTGCACGAGAGCGCCTCCCGCGTCGGTGCGCTCGACATCGGCTTCTCCGCAACGGGCGGCGGCCTCAATGCCGCGCAGATGACGACGTTCGGCACGCTCGACCTCTTGTTCCTGCTGGGGGCCGACGAGATCAACGCGCCGGATGGCACCTTCGTCGTCTATATCGGCACCCATGGTGACCGCGGCGCGCACCGCGCCGACGTGATCCTGCCGGCGGCCGCCTACACCGAGAAGTCCGCGATCTACGTCAACACCGAAGGTCGCGTGCAGATGACGGGCCGCGCCGCGTTCCCGCCGGGCGAAGCCCGCGAGGACTGGGCGATCGTCCGCGCGCTGTCCGAGGCGCTCGGCAAGAAGCTCGGCTACGACTCGCTGGCGCAGCTGCGCCAGGCGATCTTCAAGGCCGTGCCGCATTTGATCCGTCTCGACCAGATCGAGGCCGGCTCGGCCGACCAGATCAAGAAGCTGGCGGGGAAGGGCGGCTCGCCGGAGAAGGCGCCGTTCAAGCCGCTGGTCGAGGACTTCTATTTGACCAACCCAATCGCGCGTGCGTCCGCCGTGATGGCGGAATGCTCGCGCCTCGCCTCCGGGCACATGCTGACCGCAGCGGAGTGAGCGTGATCTGATGGAATTCTTCGAAAGCGCATTCTGGACCGGTTTCCTCTGGCCGCTGATCATCATGATCGCGGAGAGCGTCTTGGTGCTCGTCGTCCTTCTGGTGGCGATCGCCTACATCCTGCTGGCCGACCGCAAGATCTGGGCGGCGGTGCAGATCCGGCGCGGCCCGAACGTGGTCGGCCCCTGGGGCCTGTTCCAGTCCTTCGCCGACCTTCTGAAGTTCGTGCTGAAGGAGCCGATCATCCCGGCCGGCGCCAACAAGGGCGTCTTCCTGCTGGCGCCGCTGGTGTCGTGCGTGCTGGCGCTCGCGGCCTGGGCGGTGATCCCGACCAATCTCGGCTGGGTGATCTCCGACATCAATGTCGGCATCCTCTTCATCTTCGCGATCTCGTCGCTGTCGATCTACGGCATCATCATGGCCGGCTGGTCGTCGAACTCGAAGTATCCGTTCCTGGCCGCGCTGCGCTCGGCGGCGCAGATGGTGTCCTACGAAGTCTCGATCGGCTTCGTCATCATCACGGTGCTGCTCTGCGCCGGCACGCTGAACCTGTCGGCCGTCGTCGAGGCCCAGCACGTCCGCGGCCTTGCCAGCCTGATCGGGCTGCCGCAGCTCACCATCCTGAACTGGTACGTCTGGCCGCTGTTCCCGATGTTCGTGGTGTTCTACGTCTCGGCGCTGGCGGAAACCAACCGTCCGCCTTTCGACCTCGTCGAAGCGGAATCCGAGCTGGTCGCCGGCTTCATGGTCGAATACGGCTCGACCCCGTATCTGCTGTTCATGCTCGGCGAATACGTCGCGATCGTCACGATGTGCGCGATGGCGACGATCCTGTTCCTCGGGGGCTGGCTGCCGCCGGTGGATCTGCCGCCCTTCAACTGGGTGCCGGGCATCATCTGGTTCTCGCTGAAACTGTTCTTCATGTTCTTCCTGTTCGCGATGGCAAAGGCGATCGTGCCGCGCTACCGCTACGACCAACTGATGCGCCTCGGCTGGAAGGTGTTCCTGCCGCTGTCGCTGGCGATGGTGGTCATAGTGGCGGGCGTGTTGCAGTTCGCCGGCATCGCGCCGAAGTGAGGGCCGTCATGGGTATCAACGTCAACGCCACTGCACGCTCGCTTCTGCTGTCGGAATTCGTCTCGGCGTTCTTCCTCGCCATGCGCTATTTCTTCCAGCCGAAGCCGACACTGAACTATCCGTTCGAGAAAGGCCCGATCTCGCCGCGCTTCCGCGGCGAGCATGCGCTGCGCCGCTATCCGAACGGCGAAGAGCGCTGCATCGCCTGCAAGCTGTGCGAGGCGATCTGCCCGGCGCAGGCCATCACCATCGAGGCCGGCCCGCGCCGCAACGACGGCACCCGCCGCACCGTGCGCTACGACATCGACATGGTGAAGTGCATCTATTGCGGCCTCTGCCAGGAGGCATGTCCTGTGGACGCCATCGTCGAAGGCCCGAACTTCGAGTTCGCGACCGAGACCCGCGAGGAACTGTTCTATGACAAGGCCAAGCTGCTCGCCAACGGCGACCGCTGGGAACGCGAGATCGCGAAAGCGATCGAACTCGACGCGCCGTACCGGTGAGGTGAGGGCATGATCCTTCCCGCGCTGTTCTTCTATCTCTTCGCCGGCGTCTGCGTCGCCTCGGCGGTGATGGTGATTGTCTCGCGCAATCCCGTGCACTCCGTGCTGTACCTGATCCTGGCCTTCGTCAACGCATCGGGCCTGTTCGTGCTGATGGGCGCCGAGTTCCTCGGCATGATGCTGATCGTCGTCTATGTCGGCGCGGTCGCAGTGCTGTTCCTGTTCGTGATCATGATGCTCGACGTGGATTTCGTCGAGCTGCGCGAAGGTTTCATCCAGTATCTGCCGGTGGGCCTCGTGATCGGCGGCATCTTCCTGTTCGAATTGCTGCTGACCGTCGGTGCCTGGATCATCAACCCGACCCTGAGCAAGACCATTACGGCGCCGATCCCGACCAACGTCTCCAACACCGAGGCGCTGGGCTTGGTCCTCTATACGAAGTACATCCACTACTTCCAGCTTTCGGGCATGGTGCTGCTGGTCGCCATGATCGGCGCCATCGTGCTGACGCTGCGCCACAAGGCGAGCGTGAAGCGGCAGGACATCAACGTTCAGAACGCGCGCACGCCCGAGATGGCGATGGCGATGCGCAAGGTGGCGCCGGGGCAGGGGCTCTCGGATGCCGATGCGGCGGAGTGGGTAAAATGACGATCGGGCTCGGACATTACCTGGCGGTCGGCGCGATCCTGTTCACGCTCGGGATCCTAGGCATCTTCCTGAACCGCAAGAACATCATCGTCATCCTGATGTCGATCGAGCTGATCCTGCTCTCGGTCAACATCAACCTCGTGGCATTCTCGACCTTCCTCGGCGACATCGTCGGCCAGGTCTTCGCGCTGCTGGTGCTCACCGTCGCAGCCGCTGAAGCCGCGATCGGTCTCGCCATCCTGGTGGTCTATTTCCGCAACCGCGGCTCGATCGCGGTTGAGGACGTCAATCTGATGAAGGGCTGAGCTCTCAAATGGTTCAGGCAATCGTTTTCCTGCCTCTGCTGGGCGCCATTCTGGCAGGGCTCATCGCCCTGGCCGGCGCGCATGCCCGCAACCCCTCGGGCGACGAGCTCGATCATCATGGCGACCATGGTCACGGCGATGCGCACGCTTCGGCCGCCCATGATTCACACGGACACGACGATCACGGCCATGACGGCCACGGCCACGGCCACGGCCCGGCCGAGCCGGCCGCGGCCGGCTCGCGCGCTGCCGAGCTGATCACCACCGGGCTGCTGTTCGTCTCGGCCGCGCTGTCATGGATGACGCTGGTCGATGTCGGCTTCATGCACCACGACGCCCGCATCCAGCTGCTGCCCTGGATCTTCTCCGGCGACCTCCAGGTCTGGTGGACGCTACGGGTCGACACGCTCACCGCCGTGATGCTGGTGGTGGTCACGACCGTGTCCTCGCTCGTGCACCTCTATTCCATCGGCTACATGGACGAGGATCCGAACCGGCCGCGCTTCTTCGGCTATCTCAGCCTGTTCACCTTCGCCATGCTGATGCTGGTGACCGCGGACAACCTCGTGCAGCTGTTCTTCGGCTGGGAAGGCGTGGGTCTCGCCAGCTACCTCCTGATCGGCTTCTGGTACCAGAAGCCGTCGGCGAATGCCGCGGCGATCAAGGCTTTCGTCGTCAACCGCGTCGGCGACTTCGGTTTTGCGCTCGGCATCTTCGCGGTCTTCATGCTGGTCGGCTCGACCGATTTCGAGACGATCTTCCATGCCGCGCCCGGCCTCACCGGCAAGACCATCGACTTCCTCGGCTGGCACGTTGACGCGCTGACCCTGACCTGCCTCCTGCTGTTCATGGGCGCGATGGGCAAGTCGGCGCAGTTCCTGCTGCACACCTGGTTGCCGGACGCGATGGAAGGCCCGACCCCTGTGTCGGCGCTGATCCACGCCGCGACCATGGTCACCGCGGGCGTCTTCATGGTGGCGCGCCTGTCGCCGCTGTTCGAGCTCGCCCCGACAGCCCAGGCCGTGGTGATGTTCTTCGGCGCGACCACGGCGTTCTTCGCCGCGACCATCGGCCTCGTCCAGAACGACATCAAGCGCATCGTCGCCTACTCGACCTGTTCGCAGCTCGGCTACATGTTCGTGGCGATGGGAGCAGGGGCCTATTCGGTCGGCATGTTCCATCTGTTCACGCACGCCTTCTTCAAGGCGCTGCTCTTCCTGGGTTCCGGCTCGGTGATCTACGCGATGCACCACGAGCAGGACATCCGCAACATGGGCGGCCTCTGGAAGAAGATCCCCTACACCTATGCGGTGATGGTGGTCGGCACCCTTGCGCTGACCGGCTTCCCGCTCACGGCCGGCTATTTCTCCAAGGACGCCATCATCGAAGCGGCCTACGCCTCGCATAATCCGTTCGGGGTGTACGGCTTCCTGATGACGATCGTCGCCGCCGGCCTGACCTCGTTCTACTCCTGGCGCCTGATCTTCAAGACATTCCACGGTGAACCGCATGACGAGCATCACTACGAGGCCGCGCATGAGGCCCCGCTCTGGATCCTGATCCCGATCGGCGTGCTCGCGGTCGGCTCGTTCGTTGCCGGCTTGCCGTTCAAGGAGCTGTTCGCCGGTCACGGCGTCGAGGAATTCTTCCGCGAGTCCGTGAAGATGAACCCGCATATCATCGAGGAGATGCACCACATCCCCGAGACCATCGCGTTCCTGCCGACGGTGATGATGGTGCTGGGCTTCCTCGTCTCGTACCTGTTCTACATCCGGCGGCCCTATCTGCCGGTCGAGCTCGCGAACACGCAGCCGATGCTGTACCAGTTCCTGCTCAACAAATGGTACTTCGACGAGCTCTACGACATCATCTTCGTCCGTCCGGCGAAGTGGATCGGCTATCAGCTCTGGAAGAAGGGCGACGGCTTCATCATCGACGGCCTCGGCCCCGACGGCGTCTCGGCCCGCGTGCTGGACGTCACCCGCAACGTCGTGAAGATCCAGACCGGTTATCTCTATCACTACGCATTCGCCATGCTGATCGGTGCCGCCGGCCTGATCACCTGGTTCATGTTCGGCTTTGGAGGCCAGTAAATGACGACCTGGCCCATCCTATCGGTCACCACGTTCCTGCCGCTGGTCGGCGCGCTGATCGTCTACTTGAGCCGCGGCGATGACGAGGCGGCCAAGCGCAACTCGCGCTGGATCGCGCTCTGGACCACGCTGATCACCTTCGCGGTGTCGGTGATCCTGGTCATGCGCTTCGACCCCAGCAATCCCGACTTCCAGTTCGTCGAGAAGGCGAACTGGCTCGCGACCGGGATCACCTACCACATGGGCGTCGACGGCATCTCGCTGCCGCTGGTGATCCTCACCACCGCCGTGATGCCGTTCTGCATCATCGCGAGCTGGAAGGCGATCAGCATCCGCGTCCGCGAATACATGATGGCGTTCCTGATTCTGGAAACGCTGATGATCGGCACCTTCTCGGCGCTCGATCTCGTGCTGTTCTATTTGTTCTTCGAAGGCGGCCTGATCCCGATGTTCCTGATCATCGGCGTCTGGGGCGGCCCGCGCCGGGTCTATGCATCGTTCAAGTTCTTCCTCTACACGCTGCTCGGCTCGGTCCTGATGCTGCTCGCCATCATGGCGCTGTACTGGAACGGCGGCACCACTGATATCCCGACCCTGATGCACACCGCCGTGCCGCGGTCGTTGCAGACCTGGGCTTGGCTGGCGTTCTTCGCCTCCTTCGCGGTGAAGATGCCGATGTGGCCGGTGCACACCTGGCTGCCGGACGCGCACGTCGAAGCGCCGACGGCGGGCTCGGTGGTCCTGGCCGCGATCCTCCTGAAGATGGGCGGCTACGGCTTCCTGCGCTTCTCGCTGCCGATGTTCCCGCTGGCCTCGCACGATTTCGCGCCGTTCGTGTTCACGCTCTCGGCCATCGCCATCATCTACACCTCGCTGGTGGCGTTGATGCAGGAGGACATGAAGAAGCTGATCGCGTACTCCTCGGTCGCGCATATGGGCTTCGTCACCATGGGCATCTTCGCCGGCACCATGCAGGGCGTCGCCGGCGGCGTGTTCCAGATGATCTCGCACGGCATCGTCTCCGGCGCGCTGTTCCTCTGCGTCGGCGTCGTCTACGACCGTCTGCACACCCGCGAGATCGCGGCCTATGGCGGCCTCGTCAACCGGATGCCGCTCTACGCGATGACCTTCATGGTCTTCACCATGGCCAATGTAGGTCTGCCCGGCACGAGCGGCTTCGTCGGCGAGTTCATGACGCTGCTCGGCACCTTCAAGGTCTCGATCCCGACGGCGTTCTTCGCCAGCTTCGGCGTGATCCTTTCGGCGGCCTATGCGCTGTGGCTCTATCGCAAGGTCGTGTTCGGCGCGATGGTCAAGCCGTCGCTGGCGAGCATGAAGGATCTCACCTTGCGGGAGTGCGTGATTCTGTTCCCGATGATCGCGCTGACGATCCTGTTCGGCGTCTATCCGAAGCCGGTGCTCGACATGTCGGCCGCCTCGGTCCAGCAACTCGTCAACAATTACAACACCGCTGTGACGGCCGTGAAGGCCGCCGCACTGCTCCAGTGATCGGGCAGGTCAGGATATCGCCATGAGCTTTGAGACTGCAGGTTATCAACTGGCGCCGGTGCTGCCCGAGATCGTGCTGGCGATCGGCGCCATGGCTCTGCTGATGCTGGGCGCCTATCGCGGGCAGGGGACGACCGGCGCGATCACCTCGCTGGCCGTGGTGCTCCTGGTCGTGGTCGGCGTGCTCGAATACATGCTGCCCGCGGGCAAGCAGGTGACCTTCGGCGGCAGCTTCATCGTCGACGATTTCGCGCGCTTCATGAAGATCCTGGCCCTGATCGGCTCGGCGGTGACGCTGGTGCTGTCGACCGAGTTCCTGTCCGACCCGTCGCGCCGCATCTTCGAATATTCCATCCTGGTGCTGCTCTCGACGCTCGGCATGATGGTGCTGATCTCGGCCGGCGATCTGATCTCGCTCTATCTCGGCCTCGAGCTGATGTCGCTGGCGCTCTACGTCGTCGCCGCCTCCAACCGCGACAACGCCAAGTCCACCGAAGCCGGCTTGAAGTATTTCGTCCTCGGCGCGCTGTCCTCGGGCATGCTGCTCTACGGCGCCTCGCTGATCTACGGCTTCACCGGCACGGTCAGCTTCACCGGCATCGCCGCGGCGGCGACGGTCTCGAATGTCGGCCTGGTGTTTGGCTTGGTCTTCCTGCTGGTCGGCCTCTGCTTCAAGGTTTCGGCTGTGCCGTTCCACATGTGGACGCCCGACGTCTACGAGGGCGCGCCGACCCCGGTCACCGCCTTCTTCGCCTCGGCGCCGAAGGTCGCCGCGCTCGCCGTGTTCACCCGCGTCACGCTGACCGCATTCCCGGGCATCGTCTCGCAGTGGCAGCAGATCCTGGTGTTCGTGTCGATCGCCTCGATGGCGCTCGGCTCCTTCGCCGCGATCGGCCAGACCAACATCAAGCGCCTGATGGCCTATTCCTCGATCGGCCACATGGGTTTTGCCTTGGTCGGCCTCGCTTCGGGCACGGTCGAGGGCGCGCAGGGCGTCCTGATGTACATCGTGATCTACGTCGCGATGACGCTGGGCTCGTTCTCGATCATCCTCGCCATGCGCCGCAACGGCCAGGCTGTCGAAGAGATCCGCGATTTCGCAGGTCTGTCGCGAACCAATCCGCTGCTCGCCTTCATGTTCGCGATGCTGCTGTTCTCGCTCGCCGGCATTCCGCCGCTGGCCGGCTTCTTCGCCAAATGGTACGTGTTCGTCGCGGCCATCAAGGCGAATTTGTTCACGCTCGCCGTCGTCGGCGTGCTGACCAGCGTGGTCGGCGCCTACTACTATCTCGCCATCGTCAAGACGATGTATTTCGACGAGCCGGCCGGCCAGGTCGATCCGGTGCGCGTCGAGGTGAAGACGGTGCTGGCGGTTTTCGGCCTGTTCAACATCCTGTTCGCGCTGTTCGCAGGTCCCGTGGTGAGCGTCGCCTCCGCCGCGGCAAAGTCGCTGTTTTAGGATGGCTTTCGCGCTCGGTCCTCGCGCATTGTCGGCGGGCTACAGGCTCGCAGCTTTCGAGCGGACCGGCTCGACCAATACCGAGGCGATCGAGCGCGCCAGGGCCGGGGAGCGCGGCCCGATGTGGTTCGTCACGTCGGAGCAGACCGCCGGCCGCGGCCGCCGTCAGCGTCCCTGGATCGCGCCGCGTGGCAATCTCGCCGCCAGCGTTCTCGAAGTCCTGGACGTGGCGCCGGCAATTGCCGCCACCATCGGCTTTGCCGCCGGTCTCGCCGAAGAAGCCGCGCTCGAGAAGGTCAGCCTCGAGGCTGCGCTCCGCCTCGGCGAGGGCCGTCCCCGCTACGCCCTGAAATGGCCCAATGACGTCCTGGCCAACGGCAAAAAGCTGGTTGGCATCGGCCTGGAGGCGGAGGCCATCGGCGATCGCCTTGCCATCGTCGTCGGCATCGGCACCAATGTCGTCGCCGCGCCCGAGGGTACCCCGACGCCGGCGGTGTCGCTCGCCGCGCTCGGCATCCAGATCAGCGCGGAAGAGCTGTTCGCGGCGCTGTCCGACGCCTGGGTCGAGTTCCGCGGCATCTGGGACAACGGCCGCGGCTTTGCCGAGATACGCAAGCTGTGGCTGGCGCGCGCCGCCGGCCTCGGCGAGAAGGTCGCAATTCATACGGGGACGATGACGCTGGAAGGTATTTTTGACACCATCGATGACACCGGCTGCCTGATCGTCCGCACCCCGGAGGGCCGCCGCGTGCCAGTGGCCGCAGGCGAGGTGTTCTTCGGTCCGGTCCGCTCGGTGGGAGCTGCGTGATGGCGAAGCCCGAGGAACTGGTATTTGCGCCGCTCGGCGGCGTCGGCGAGATCGGCATGAACCTGTCGATCTACGGCCTGGGCAACCGCCAGCAGCGCGCGTGGATGGCGGTCGATCTCGGCGTCTCCTTTGGCGACGAGGAACATCTGCCGGGCATCGACCTGATCATGCCCGACATCTCCTTCCTGGAGAAGGAGCGCAAGAACCTGATGGGCCTCGTGCTGACCCACGCCCATGAGGACCATTTCGGCGCCATCATCGATCTCTGGCCGAAGCTGAAATGCCCGATCTACGCGACGCAGTTCAGCGCCGCCTTGTTCGAGGCCAAATGCGCCGCCGAGCGCAACGCGCCGAAGATCCCGGTGACGTTGGTGCCGTCGGGTGGGCGCATCGACGTCGGCCCGTTCAACGTCGAGTTCATCCCCGTCGCGCATTCCATTCCGGAAGCGCACGCGCTGGCGATCCACACCTCGGCCGGCACGGTGCTGCACACCGGCGACTGGAAGATCGACCCGACCCCGACTTTGGGGCGTCCGACCGACGAGAAGCGGCTGCGCGAGCTCGGCGACGAGGGGCTGCTCGCCCTGATCGGCGATTCCACCAATGCGGTGCGCGATGGCCGCTCGCCCTCGGAAGCCGAGGTCGCCCGCACCATCATCGACCTCGTCAAATCGGCCAAGGGCCGCGTTGCCGTGACCACGTTCGCCTCCAACGTTGCGCGCATCAAGGCCGTGGCCGCCGCAGCCAAGGCCGCCGACCGCGAGGTCGTCGTGGTCGGCCGCGCCATGGAGCGCGTGGTGCAGGTCGCGCGCGAGACCGGCTATCTCGACGGCGTGCAGAATTTCCGCTCGCCCGAGGTCTACGGCCACCTGCCGCAGGACAAGGTTCTGGCGCTGTGCACCGGCAGCCAGGGCGAGCCGCGCGCCGCGCTCGCGCGCATCGCCAATGACGACCATCCCGAGATCACGCTCAACCGCGGCGACAGCGTGATCTTCTCCTCGCGCACCATTCCCGGCAACGAGAAGGCCGTCGGCTCGATCATCAACAACCTCGTGCTGCAGGGCGTCGAGATCATCACCGACCGCGACGCGCTGGTCCACGTTTCCGGCCATCCCCGCCGCGACGAATTGCGCGACCTGATCGCCTGGACCCGGCCGCAGCTGCTGATCCCCGTCCATGGCGAGGCCCTGCATCTGCACGAGCACGCCAAGCTCGCGCGCGCCGCCGGCGTGCCACGTGTGCTGGTCTGCCGCAACGGCGACCTCGTCAAGCTCGGCCCCGGCGATCCCGGTATCGTCGGCGAGGTCCCGTCGGGCCGTCTCTACAAGGACGGCACGATTTTGGAGGATTCCAAGTCCCGCGCCGTGGTCGAGCGGCGCCGCATGGCGTTTTCCGGCTGCGCCTTCGTCGCCATCGCCATGACCGAGCAGGGCGAGCTCGCCGACGATCCCGAGGTCGATCTGGTCGGCATCCCCGAGAAGAACCGGGCCGGCGAGCCCTTCGACGACATCGTCTTCGATGCCGTGGTCTCGACCGTCGAGGGCCTGCCGAAGGCGCGCCGTCGCGATGCGGATGCGCTGGCTGAATCGGTGCGACGCGCTGTCCGGGCCGTCATCAACGAACATTGGGGCAAAAAGCCCCCCTGTCTGGTACACGTACTGACAGTCTAACGGGAGAGAACCATGCTGGGCCGGCTCAATCATGTCGCGATCGCGACCAAGGATGCCGTCAAGGCCGCGAAGATCTACGGCGCCGCGTTCGGCGCGCAGATCTCCGACGCCGTGCCGCTGCCCGAGCACGGCGTCATCACGGTGTTCGCCACGCTCCCCAACACCAAGATCGAGTTCATCGAGCCGCTTGGCGAGGCCTCGCCGATCGCAAAATTCGTCGAGCGCAACCCGGACGGCGGCATCCACCATGTCTGCTACGAGGTCGTCGACATCATTGCCTCGCGCGATACGCTGGTGAGGGAGGGCGCGCGGGTGCTCGGCGACGGCGTGCCGAAGATCGGCGCCCATGGCAAGCCGGTGCTGTTCCTGCACCCGAAGGACTTTTCCGGTGCGCTGGTCGAAATCGAGCAGGCGTAAGGCCGTCCCATGGCGATCCAGATATCAACCGCGATCGCGATCTACTTCGTCATCTGGTGGGTCGCGCTGTTCGTGACGCTGCCGTTCGGCGTGCGCAGCCAGCACGAGGACGGCGTCGGCGCGCCCGGCACCGACCCCGGTGCGCCGATCCTGACCCGGATGGGCGGCAAGCTGATCTGGACCACGATCATCTCGGCCATCATCTACGGGATCGCCATGGTCGCCTATCACGCGGGCTATCTCTCGATCGAGCGCCTGTCGAAGCTGATGGGCATGCCGTTCTAGATTTTTCCATCTATATTGTTTCGGGGGGAACGAATGACTTTTCAGCGGATCGTCATCGCGCTTCTGGTGCTGATCGTCGCCGGCCTCGGCGCCATCGGCTATGTCGAGTGGAAGATGGCGGTGCAGGTGCGAACGCTGAAGGCGTTCGTCGAGGGCTATGTCTTCAACGAAGCCGTGATGGCCTGCGAGCAGGCCAAGAGCTCGACGCCGTTCAAATGGAACGGCGGCAAGAGCACCTCGGTGATCGGGCTAAACTCGGTCAAAACAGACAAATACAATGTCAGCGCCAGCTACACGCTGGTGGCGGATCTCGTTTATTGTGATTACGATCCCATCAAAAGAAAGGCCGAGATCGGCTCGAGCTTCCTGGAGCGGGAGTAACGGTCCGGCCCATAGAGCATGATCCGGAAAGGTGTGACGCGCTTTTTCCGAGAAGATCATGCTCAAATAGGAATGGGGTGGGATCGTCATGGCGCAGGGGCAGGGGGACTACCGGATTCTGCATGAGGCGGCCTTGCGGGACTATCTCGCGGGCCTGCCGGACCTCGAGGCGCTCCTCGGCGGCGATCCCGCCGGCTGGACAATCACCGAGGTCGGCGACGGCAATCTCAACCTCGTCTTCATCGTCAAGGGCGCGCGGGGCGGCGTCGCCGTGAAGCAGGCGCTTCCTTACGTCCGCCTCGTCGGCGAAAGCTGGCCGCTGCCGCTGTCGCGGGCTCATTACGAATATCTGGCGCTGTCGAAGCAGGCCCAGCTCGCACCCGGCCTCGTGCCGGCTTTGCTGCATCACAACGAGAATCTGGCGCTGACGGTGATGGAGCTGCTCGAGCCCCACATCATCATGCGCAAGGGGCTGGTTGCGGGAACGCAATATCCCGGCTTCGTCGGCGACATCACCACGTTCATGGCGCGGACGCTATTCTTCACCTCCGACCTCGCGCTGTCCGCAGCCGAAAAGAAAGAGGGCATCGCGGCTTTCGCCGGCAACCACGCGCTCTGCAAGATCACCGAGGATCTGATCTTCACCGATCCGTACCGCATCGCCGAACAAAACCGCTGGACCGCGCCGTATCTCGATGCGCACGCGGCAAGCCTGCGCGAGGACATGGAGCTGCACGTCGCGATCTCCCGGCTCAAGCTGAAGTTCATGGCAAGCCCCGAGGCGCTGCTGCACGGCGATCTCCACACCGGGTCGATCATGGTCACGGAGAGCCAGACGCGGGTGATCGATCCCGAATTCGCGTTCTACGGCCCGATGGGGTTCGACGTCGGCGCCGTGCTCGCCAACCTCCTGATGGCCTATTTCGCCTCCGCCGGCCACGAGCGCACGCCGGGCGAGCGGGCCGCGTTCGAGGCCTGGGTTCTGAAGACGGTGGAAGCGGTGTGGAGCGAGTTTGCGCGTAAGTTCCTCGAGCTCTGGCGCGCCGGCGCCGCAGGCGATGCCTATCCCGCCTCGCTCTTCGCCGGCGAGAAGGGCGCCGCGCGGCTGGAGGCCGAGCGGCAATCCTACATGCAGCGCCTGTTCGCTGACACCATCGGCTTCGCCGCGGCGAAGATCATCCGCCGCATCTTCGGTCTCGCCCACAACATCGACTTCGAGCTGATCGAGGATGCGAAGAAGCGGGCGGAGAGCGAGGCGCGCGCCGTGCGGCTCGCGCGCGGGATGATGGTGGAGGCCGCGGCGTTTCGGACGATCGCCGATGTTACGGGTGCTGCGCGAAAGCTGAGGGACTGGCAGCCGGAATTGTCCGGCTGAAGACGTCGCGCGAGGAGCGCGCTCCACGCTCCGTCATTGCGAACGCAGCGAAGCAATTCGGAATCGCTGGGGGGAAGGGGGCCATCGGCTGCTCGTCCGATGACGCACCGCGTCAATCAGCGGCTTGCATCGCTGGGTGGATGCAACCTGACCCTCCGGAGTTCTCTCGAAGGGCCGGCCTCCCGGAACAGACATTGGTCTCCAGCAAAAACGAAGCTTGCATTCGATGGGCTGCGAATGATCAAATCTCTGATCGACATGCACCTGCGTTGTTGGGGGACACATGATGTTCAGGATGATTGCGATCGTCGCGGGGTTGGGCCTGGCGCTCGCCGGCGCGGCGGAGGCCCAGACGCCGCGCAAGGGCGGAACCATCCGCATGACGGCACCCTACGGATCGAGCTTCACCAGCCTCGACATTCACACCACGCAGCGCGCCCAGGACGAGATATACGCCAAAGCGCTGCATCGCTCGCTCTACATCTGGAATTCCGCGGAAGGCAAACCGGTCCTGGAACTCGCCAAGGAGGACGTGGTCTCCGGCGGCGGCCTCGTTCACACCTTCAAGCTGCGCGACGACGCCTATTTCCACAACGGCCGCAAGATGACGGCCGGCGATATCATCTGGTCCTACAACCGCATCATGGACGGCACCAAGGCGTTTCCCGGCGCGCGATATGTCCGCGTGATCGAGGGCGCGGCCGCGGTCGAAAAGGGCCAGGCCAAGGAGATCACCGGCCTGAAGAAGATCGACGATTTCACCATCGAGATGAAGCTGACCGAGAAGGTCGATCCGGGCTTCTATTTCTTCACGGCGCTGACCTCGATCTATCCGGCCGACGAGGGCGCCAAGGAGAGCTTCATCCAGAAGCCGATCGGCCTCGGACCGTTCAAGTTCGTCGAGCATGTGCCGGGATCGCGCATCGTGCTGGAGCGGTGGGACCGGTTCTACAAGCCCGGCAAGCCCTACGCCGACAAGATCATCGTGGCGGTCATGGGCGAGGCCGCGGCCCGCGACGTCGCTTTCCGCAACAAGGAGATCGACACCTCGGTGCTGGGACCTGCGCAATATGTCGCCTACCAGTCCGATGCCGCCCTCAAGGGCACCATCGTCGAGGTCGCCGAGGTCTTCACGCGCTATATGGGCATGAATCCAACGTTCAAGCCGTTTGCCGACAAGCGCGTCCGGCAAGCGATCAACTACGCGATCGATACCGATTTGATCATCAACAAGCTGGTCAAGGGCAAAGCCTATCGCGCCACCAGCTGGCTGCCGCTGACCGCTCCGGCCTACGACAAGGCCATGAAGCCGTACCCCTACGATCCCGCCAAGGCCAAGCAGCTGCTCACTGAAGCCGGCTATCCCCAAGGCTTCGAATTCGAATGGACCACCAGCCAGAACGAGAGCTGGGGCCTGCCGATCGTCTCGGCCGTCATCCCGATGCTGGACAAGGTCGGCATCAAGGCGAAGGTCAAGCAGGTCGAGACCGCGGTGCTGGCGGAGGTGGTTCGCACCGGCGACTACCAGGCCTTCATCTATTCCCAGGCGAGCGGCCCGGATCCGCTAGCTGCCCTCAAATGCTTCCACTCGTCGACGCCGCAGCCGGCGTGCAATTACATGACCTTCAAGAACGCCGATTTCGACAAGATCATCGACGAAGCCGGGCAGGCCGACGATCCCGCCAAGCGCACCCAATTGCTGCAGAAGGCCAACGCGCTGCTCTATGAAGAGGCCCCGGTCTGGTTCTTCAACTACAACAAGGCGGTCATGGCGGTGCAGCCGTGGCTCAAGGGGATTCAGCTGAACGCGACGGAGCTGACCCATCAGAACGTCGAAGACCTCTGGGTCGACGAGACCTCGCCCGCGAAGTGACCTGCGCTCTCGCGCTCCCTCCATCGCCTCGAACGATGGAGGGAGAGAGGAACGGTGCCGATGCTCTCCTTCCTGATCCGTCGCTTGCTGCAGACCATCCCGACCGTGCTGGCCGTCGTGTTGCTGGTCTTCGTGCTGTTCAGCGTCGTTCCCGGCAGCATCGTTTCCTCCATGAGCGACGACAGCGATCCGCAGGTCGAGCTGCGCATGAAGAAGCAGCTCGGTCTTGACCAGCCCGTCTATGTGCGTTTCGGAACCTACATCGCCCAGCTCGCGATCGGCGATTTCGGCACCTCGTTCCGGACGCGGGAACAAGTCACGACCATGATCGCCAAGCGGGCATGGCCGACGCTGCAGCTGATCTTCGCGGCCATGGCGTTTGCGATTGTGATCGGCGTCCCCCTGGGGTTCATCGCGGCGCTGAAGCCCGGCGGCATCGTCGATACGGTGGCGATGGTCGTGGCGGTGTCGGGCCTGTCCATCGCCAAATTCTGGCTTGGCCTCGTCCTGATGTATCTGTTCGCGTTGAAGCTCGGCTGGCTGCCGAGCTTCGGCTATGGCGACGGCGGATTGAAATATCTGCTGCTGCCGGCCATCACCCTCGGCGTCTCGCCGATGGCGCTGTTTGCCCGGACGACGCGGGCCGCGGTCCTAGAGATCATGACGGCTGATTTCGTCCGCACGGCGCGCTCCAAGGGCATGAGCGAAATCAGGGTCGTGAAGTGGCATGTGATGCGCAATGCACTCGTCATCATCCTCACGACCGTCGGCCTGCAATTCGGCGGGTTGATGGGGCAGGCGGTCGTCGTCGAGAAACTGTTCTCCTGGCCCGGCATCGGCTCGCTGCTGGTCGACAGTGTCCTGCAGCGCGACATTCCGGCTGTCCAGGGCTCCATTCTCGTGGTGGTACTGGCCTTTCTCGCGATCAATCTGCTGATCGACGTGCTCTACGGCGTGATCGATCCCAGGATCAGATACGCATGAAGCTCCGCGCCAATCTCGTCATCGGTGGCGTCTTGTTCGCGCTGGCGATCGTGGTCGGCCTGCTGGCGCCGTGGATCGCGCACACCGATCCCGTCATGGACGCCAACCTGATGAATGCGGAAGAGCCGCCGAGCTGGACCTGGTGGTTCGGCACTGACGATCAGGGCCGCGACATCTATTCCCGCGTCGTGTACGGCGCGCGGGTCTCGCTGACGGTCGGCATCATCTCGCAGCTCATCAACAGCGTGATCGGCGTGGCCTTGGGGCTCAGCGCCGGCTATTTCGGCGGCTGGTGGGACGATGTCGTCAACGCCCTGACCAACCTCATGCTCGCGATCCCGTCGCTGATCTTCGCGCTGGCCATCATGGCGGTGCTCGGCCCCGGCCTGACCAGCCTGTTGATCGCGCTCGGGCTGACCAACTGGTCCTTCACCTGCCGGATCGCGCGGGCCTCGGCGCTGTCGCTGCGGAGCCAAGGCTATGTGCAGGCGGCGACCGTGCTTGGCTATGGCGATCTGCGCATCATGATCACCCAGCTCCTGCCGAACATGCTCGGACCGCTCATCGTGATCGGCACGCTCGGCATGGGCAGCGCGGTGTTGTCCGAAGCCGCATTGTCGTTCCTAGGCCTCGGCGTCCGGCCCCCCTTTCCAAGCTGGGGCAGCATGCTGTCGGACGCCCGTGACCAGATCACGACGGCGCCGTGGCTCTCGGTATTTCCCGGCCTTGCCATCTTCCTGACGGTGCTCGGCCTCAATTTGCTCGGTGACGGCCTGCGTGACATTCTCGATCCGCAATCGCGGAGCCGGCGCACATGACCGGCACGCCGCTGATCGAAGTCGAGGACCTGCGTATCGATCTCGATGACGGATCGAGGAGGATGCCCGCGGCGGAGGGCGTCTCGTTCCGCATCGACCGCGGCGAGACCTTCGGCCTCGTCGGCGAATCCGGCTGCGGCAAGAGCATCACGGCGCTCGCTTTGATCGGCCTGCTGCGGCATCCCCTGTCGATCGGTGGCGGTGTGATCCGGTTCGACGGGAAAGAGATCCAGCATCTTTCGGCAGCCAGACAGCGCGAGTTGCGCGGCAACCGGATCTCGATGATTTTCCAGGAGCCGATGACGGCGCTGAACCCGGTCTCGCCCGTGGGCCGCCAGATCGCCGAGATGTTCGTGCTGCACAAGGGCAAGAGCTGGCGGGAAGCCAACCGGCTGGCGGTCGAGGCACTGGCAAGCGTCCGCGTGCCCGCGCCGGAGCGGCGGGTGAAGGACTATCCGCACCAATTGTCCGGCGGCATGCGCCAGCGCGTGATGATCGCCATCGCGCTGGCCTGCGGCCCGGATCTGTTGATCGCCGACGAGCCGACCACCGCGCTCGACGTGACCGTGCAGGCGGAGATCATCGAGCTGATGCGCAATCTCTGCGCCGAGCGCGGAACGGCGATCCTGATGATCAGCCACGATCTCGGCCTCGTCGCCAATGTCTGCCGCCGCGTCGCGGTGATGTATGCCGGCCGCATCGTCGAGGAGCGCGGTTCGGCCGATATTTTCCGCGCGCCTTCGCATCCCTATACCCAAGGCCTGGTGGCCTCGCTGCCGCGGCTCGGCAGCCGCGCCGCGCTCGGGCGGGCCAGGCTCCGGGAGATCGCGGGCGTCGTGCCCGCCATCACGAATTTCCCCGATGGCTGCCGGTTCAATCCGCGCTGCACGCAGGCGACGGAGATTTGCCGGACGGTCGTACCGGAGACCGATGTGCTGGAGGCGGGCGGTCTGGTGAGGTGTCATCACCATGCATGAGCCGCAAAACATGCCGGGTGAGCGCAGGGCCGACGACGATCTCATTGTCAGCGTCGAGGATCTCGCGGTTCATTTCCCACTGGGCGGCGGCCTGCTGGGCCGCGGCCGGCGGCTGTTGCGTGCCGTGGATGGCGTTGACCTCAAGCTGAAGCGAGGCGAATGCCTCGGCCTCGTCGGCGAATCCGGCTCGGGCAAGTCGACGGTCGCCTTGTCGATCCTTGGCCTGCTGACGCCGACGCGCGGCCGTATCGTGCTGGACGGGGAGGTCGTGAAGACCAGGCAATCCGGCGACCGCAAGGCGTTGGCGCGCACCGTGCAAATGGTGTTTCAGGACCCCTACGCCTCGCTCAATCCCCGCCAAACGGTTCGCCGCACGTTGGAGGATCCCCTGCGGGTGCACGGGGTCACGGCGAAGAGCGAGATCGAGGACCGCGTCGCCGCCATGCTGCGGCACGTCGGCCTGCGGCCTGAACAGGCGGGCCGCTATCCGCACGAATTCTCCGGCGGCCAGCGCCAGCGCATCGGCATTGCCCGGGCCCTGATCCTCAATCCCAAGATCGTCATCTGCGACGAGCCGGTCTCTGCGCTCGACGTTTCGATCCGCGCCCAGATCATCAATCTGCTGCTGGAATTGAAGGAGACGCTTGGGCTCTCCTACATCATGATCAGCCACGACCTCGGCGTGGTCGAGCACATGAGCGACCGTGTCGCCGTGATGTATCTCGGCCGTATCGTCGAGAACGGCCACTGGCGCGAGATCTTCGAACGGCCCGCGCACCCCTACACGCAGGCCCTGATCGCCGCGATCCCCGATCCCTTGCACCACGCCCCGCTGGCGACGACCGGCGGCGACCTTCCCAACCCGCTCAATCCACCCAACGGCTGCGCCTTCAGCCCGCGCTGTCGTCACGCGGAAGCAGTGTGCCGGCACGAGCCGGGGCCGGTGCTGGAGACGCGCCCCGACGGGCACGCGGTGCGGTGCTGGCGGGCTGAAGAGATTGCGAGCAAAGCAGCGAACGCTGCTCTAGCCCCGTCACTCTGACATGACTTGGGATATTCAAAGCGCGTGCTCATTTCAACCCGGCCAACACCACGTCACGGATCACCCGGATCGGCGGCATCCATTGCGTCTTGTCGGCGTAATTTCCGCAGATGATGGCGACCACCACGCCGAGATCGGGCATCGCGAACAGCCGCTGGCCGCCATAGCCGAAGCCGCCGATCCAGTGCGTGATCGGGCGGTTCGGCGGTTGGCCGTATTGCAAATCGCCGCTGTACCAGAAATAGCCGTATCGGCGCTGCTCGTCGCAAGGGACGTAGGGCTGGAACGATTTCGCGAGCCAGTCCGCTGAGACGATCTGACGTCCGTCCCATTGCCCGCGGTTGAGGATCAATTGCCCGATGCGTGCAAGGTCGCGCGGCGTCATGCGCAGGCCGGAGGCGGGCGCCGGCTTTCCGTTGAAGCCCTTGGTCCATTCGGGCGGGCCGATCCCGAGGGGATCGAACAGGTGCGCGCGGGCAAAATCCGGCAGCGACTGGCCGACGCTTTTCACCAGCAATTGCCCGATCAGCTCGGTGCCGGCGGCGCCGTAGATCCAGCGGGTGCCGGGATCTGAAATGAAAGGCCGGCTGAAGATGTAGCGCAGACGATCGGGCGCGCGCTCCATCCGGATTTCGCTGTTGTTGGGGTCCTGGTAGGGAATGTCCTCGTTCCAGTCGAACCCCAGCGTCATGGTGAGCGCATGCGCAACGGTCAGGCGCTGCAGGCGGGGATCGGTCGAGGCGTCGGCATAGTCGGGGAATTGCGCGATCAGCTTCTGGTCGGGCGCGGGCACCTTGCCGAGATCGAGCGCGATCCCGTAGAGCAGGCCGAGGATGCTCTTGGTGACCGAGCGCAAATCGTGCAGCGTGTCGGGGCCGAACGCGACGTGGCCGAGAGGAGTGCCCCAGGCTTCGTCCTCGCCGGCAAAATAGCGTTCGAGCACGAGCTTGCCCTCGCGCGTGACCACGACGCCGTGCAAGCCCCAGGCCCGCTTGTCCGCGATCAATCTGTCGAGCCGCTCATCGAGGTCGGAGGCGAAGCCCGCATCGGGCGGCATTGTCGATTGCCATTGGAACGGAGCGGAGAGAAGCGGGCGGGCCGTCGTGAGAAGCGCACCCCCACCAAGGAGCGCGGCACGGCGATTGATTGTAGACATCGCGAATTTCTCAAATCGATTGGATGGCCGACGATGCGTCACGGACAGCCGCCACGACGACAGCGTGCTCCTGTTTTGCCCGACGTGTCAAACGCCCCTGTGGCGCCGGCGCGCGCCACCCCGCGCCAAATTTCTTAATGATTTGTACTGTGCATGGGGTTGTTTTCGCGTTTTTTGTTTTGGCGGCCGTCTACTCCGCCGTTTTTTCCCTCAAGCGCTGCGCATAAACGTTGATGACCAGCGCCGCCAGCAGGATCAGGCCGCGGATCAGGATCTTCAGGAAGCTGTCGATGTTCACGTGGTCGAGGCCGTTGTTGAGGACACCGAGCACGAACAGCCCGACGATCGTGTTGCCGATGCCGCCGCGGCCGCCGAACAGGCTGGTGCCGCCGACGACGACGGCGGCGATGGAGTCGAGGAGGTAAGTGTCGAACTCGTTCTGCTGCGCGCTGCCGAAATGGGCGACGCCGAGCATGCCGCCGATGCCGGAGCACACCGCCGAGATCACCATGACGGCGCCGAGGATGAGCTTGACGTTGAGGCCGGAATATTCGGCGGCCTCGCGGTTGCCGCCGACCATGTAGACGTAGCGGCCGAAGCGCGTGTAGGTCAGCACCAGGTGGCCGCCGAGCAGCATTATGGCGGCGACGATGACGATCCAGGGAATGCCACTGACCGAACCGGAGCCGAGCGTCGTGATCAGGCTCGGCACCTTGTAGGCGATCTGGCCGCGCACCAGCAGCGCCGAGATGCCGGCGGCGATCTGCATCATCGCCAGCGTCATGATGAAGGAGGGGATGCCGATCACGGTCAGCCCCAGCGCATTGACGAGACCGAGCAGGGCGCAGAGCAGGATCGACAGGATGATCGCAACGGCGCCGGGCAGCGGGATGTTGGCGATGTTGACGTAGGATTCCTGCAGCGTGAAATAGGCGACCGCGATGCCGGTGACGTTGGCGATGCTGGCGATCGACAGGTCGATCTCGGCGCAGAGGATCACGAAGGTGAGGCCGACCGCGATGATGCCGGTCACCGACACCTGGGTCAGGATGTTGCCGAGATTGTCGAGCGTCGCGAAAGAGGGGCTGGCGAAGGCGAAGAAGGCGGACAGGAAGATCAGGGTGAGGAACGGGGCGATATTGCGCATCTGCGAGCGCAGGAAGGGCGCAAGGCCCCGCGCTCGCTGCCCCGCCGCCAAAGCCGTGTCACTGCTCATGTGCTTCTCCGTCACGCCGCTTCCAGCAGGCGGTCCTTGCTGACCGGCTCGTTCTTGAATTCCCGCACCAGGGCGCCGCGCTTGAGCACGAGGATGCGGTCGGCCAGCGACAGCACCGTTTCCGGCTCGGTCGACAGCACGATGATCGCAAGCCCCTTGGTGCGGAGGTCGCGGACGATGTTGATGACGTCGTTCTTGGCGCCGACATCCATGCCGCGGGTCGGCTCGCATAGCACCAGAAGCTTGGGCGGATAGGTCAGCCATTTCGCCAGCGCAACCTTCTGCTGGTTGCCGCCGGAGAGCATGCCGAGATCGAGACCGACCACCGGCGGTCTGATCTGCAGCTGCTCGACCTGACGCTGCGCGATGTCGCGCTCCTGCGCGGGCTTGAGCAGCAGCGACGAGATGCGATCGAGGATGCTGATCGAGATGTTCTTGTAGACCGGCTCCTGGTGAAACAGCATGTCGCGCCGGCTCTCCGGCACCAACGCCACGCCGGCGCGCCGCGCCGCAGCCGTGCTGGCGAAGGTCTTGGGCTGACCCTCGACAAGAAGCGAGCCGCTGTCCGGCTTCAGCTTGCCGAACAGGATGCGCGACAGCTCCTGCTGGCCGCAGCCCATGAAGCCGTAGATGCCGAGCACCTCGCCGGCGCGCGCCTCGAAGGAGATGTCCTTCAGGCTGCGGGACAGCGAGAGCTGATCGACCTTGAGAACGATCTGGCTGTCACGCGGCTGCGGCAGCATCAGATCGTCGGTGTAGCTGTGCTCGAGCGCCTCGCCGCCGCGGCCGATCATGGCCTCGATCAACGCGCCCTTGCTGGTCGCGGCGCTGGCGGTCTCCGCGACCTTCCGCCCGTTCCGGAACACGGTGACCGTATCGGAGACCAGCAGGATGTCCTCGATGAAATGCGAGATGAAAACGATGCTGGTGCCTTGCTCGCGCAGCCGACGGAGCGTCGCGAAGAGACGCTCGACCTCGGGCGGGGAAAGTGCGGAGGTCGGCTCGTCCAGGATGACGATGCGGGCACCGGAGAACAGCACGCGCGCGATCTCGATCAGCTGCTGCAGCCCGATGGGCAGATCGCCCAGCCGCGACATCGGATCGACGTCGATGCCGAAGCGGGCGAGCTGCTCGCCGGCCTCGCGGGCCATCCGCCGCCATTGCACGAGGCCGAGCGCATTGGTCGGCTGGTTGCCCAGGAAGACGTTCTCGGCGACCGTGAGATCGGGCGCGACGCTGAGTTCCTGGTGCACCATGGCGATGCCGGCGGCGTGCGCATCGCGCGCCGAGCGGAAATGCGTCTCCGCCCCGTCGATCAAGAAGCGGCCGGAGAACTCGGTATGCACGCCGGCGATGATCTTCATCAGCGTGCTTTTTCCAGCGCCGTTCTCGCCGACGAGACCGTGGATCTCGCCGGGATGGAGCGCAAAATCGACACCACGAAGGGCTTCGACGCCGCCGAAGCTCTTCGTGATGCCCTGCAGTTCAAGGATGGGCGAACGACCCTCTGACATGAAAGTTCAGGTCTTGGAGGCTCAGATCAGGAAGTGATCCTGCATCCATTGCATCCCGGCGGCGTTGGCCTTGGTCACGACCGGACCGTCGGTGACGACGTTCTTGGGAATGCCCTGTCCGCTCTTCTCGCCGCCGACCACGGCCGAGACGCCGGCGATGACGGCGCCGCCATGGATGCGGCAGGACGGATTGCGGACAGTTGCGAACATGCGGCCTTCGCTCACCGCCTGGATCGCCGGCGGCATGGCATCGACGCCGCCGATCAGAATGTTGGTGCGGCCGCGGGCCTTCATGATGTTGGCGGCGGCGAGCGCCATGTCGTCATTGTGGAAGAAGGCCGCGTCGATCTGGGGATACTTCGTGAGGTAGGTCTCCCAGAGCCGGGCGGTCTTCGACACGTCCCAGTCGGCGGGCTGGGTGTCGAGCACCTCGATCCCCGGGAATTGCTTCACCGTGTTGGTGAAGCCCTTGGCCCGTCCTTGCGCGCCGGTGTGGCCGAGCGCGCCCTGCGTCATGATGATCTTGCCCTTGCCGCCCATCGCGTTGCACAGCGCCTGCGTCACCGAGGCGCCCATGAACTCGTTGTCGGGAGCGAGGAAGGAGTGCACGTTGATCTGGTCGAGCGGCGCGATCAGCGTGTCCATGTCGATCACGGGCGTGCCGGCGTCGATCATCTTCTGTACGGGCTGGGTGAGGGTGCCGATGCCGAAAGCCTGGATCGCGACGAAGTCCCATTTCTGCGAGGCCATGTTATCGATCGCGGCGCGCTGCTTGACGGCGTCGAGCTGGCCGTCGAACCAGGTGACCTCGACGTTGAACAGCTTGCCCCAGAATTCGGCGGCCTGCTTTCCTTGCGCGCACCAGGTGGCCTGCAGGCCCGCATTGGAGAATGCCGCCTTCAGCGGCTTCTCGCTGCGCCCGACCTCGGCGGCCAATGCGGGGTTTATCCCCATGCTGCCGAGCAGGGCAGCTCCGGCGCCGGCGGTCGCGGCCGCCTGAAGAAGATCGCGCCTCGTCGTCGAGAAATCTTTCGTCCCGGACATCGCTCGCTCCCATAAAATTTTATCGTCGGCGCGTCATTGGTTGCGCGACCGATGGCGAAAGTGTCTCACAAGAGTTGGCGCCACTCAATCTGCAATCACTCGCGCAATCAGGACAGGTCGCGTTGGTGCAGCGCAAAGTGTCAGACTGCTGCGCCGGCGAATGCGTCGATTTCGACGAGCAACTGGTCCCAGGCGCTTGCGATCTCGATTGACCATTGATCGCCGAGCAGGTCGCGCAGGCAATCCCTGATGATGGCGAAGAACGCGATGAACAGCTCGCGCGGAGTGCCGTAGCCATCGTGCGAGACGACTTCGCAAGCGATCAGCCGGAAATGTCCGCGGCGCTGACCGGCGAAATCGAGGATGGCCTCGATCGCGAGCGCGAGCATCGAGCCCTTCACGAGGTCGCGGCCGTCCGAGCGGAACATCGCTTGCGTTTCGGGATGCGCATCGAACAGGCGTTGGTAGACGAGGGGTGTCAGATCCGCGCAACGTGAGGCGGCGAGCTCGAAGCTGATTTCGATGGGATTGGACGAAGCATTCATCGGTGCTTCAGCCGCCTGCCGACGAAACTTGCAGACAAAAAAAGAGCGGGGCCCTGGCCCCGCTCAAAAATTGTGTCGACCCTATTATCCCCGATTCTAAGATTTGCTCTTGATTGGCGGGGCGACGCTGCATTTTGCGCGTCAGGGGCTCCTCCCGAGACTTGGACCACCAGACTTCGACCTCGCGGCCAGTCTGAGCGAGGCGGATGCTAGATCAACTTTTCTCACTTGTCATCATTTTCGGCAACGAATGTTCAAAATTCGATCAGTAGACGAAATGATCGGGCGGCGTGTTCCGCAAGTATATGACAAATATAAGAAATTTTCGGATGGCTGGGCCGTTTGAGATGCCTCAAATGCCCCATCCCGGTCCCGTGCTGAGTTACCGTCGCCACGGTTTTCGTCAAATTTGCGCTGGGCCAAGAAGGCGGCGGAACTGATCTCGACTTGGGGCGCGGCACGGTGTTTAGTTAGTGAACGAACGAACGGTTCGGTGGATGCGCGCACGGCTACAAAAATTCCTGCCTCTGGTCCTGCTCGCTTTGGCGATGCAGGTGCTGGCGCCGATTGTCGCCTGCTGGGCGACGGGCCTTGCAGTTGCCGATCCGCTGTCTGCCGGCGTCATCTGCCACAGTCCCAGCGAGCCGGGCGGCAACGACCAGACTGGCGTGCCGATCGCGCATGCGGGCGCCTGCGCCATGTGCTGCCTGGCCCAGGCCAACGCGTCGCTCGATTCGCCGACGCCCGCGGCGCTCCCGAGTCCCTTCCGCCATGCCGAGCGGGTGGTGTGGCATCCGGCGGATGAGGCCGCCATTGCCGTTCACACGGGCTCGAGCGCCCAGGCGCGCGCCCCGCCTCAATTTTCCTGACGTCGCGACGAACCGAACCGTCGGCGCGCGCTGTTGTCGTGCTGACGGCGTGCTCAATGACCGGCCGACGTGCCGGATGTCAGGAATCTAGGAAATGTTACGCATTCGTGCGATGGGGCGCGCGGGCTTGCCCGTGCTCATCGGACTGGTGTCCCCGATCGGTTCAGACGCGCTCGCCCAGACTACCTCGGAAGCGATCCCCGCGGTCACGGTCGAAGCGCCGCAGAGGTCTCGTCCCAAACCCGTCACGCGGCCCTCGCGACTGCGCGCCGCCTCGACGGCCAGCGCGGCGCGGCCGGTCGCGCCGAACGGGACCGACGGCGCTGGGGGACAAAACAACACGAGAAGCGCCGGCGAAGTGCGGGCCGGCCTCAACCAGTCGCCGGCCGGCCAGACCGCCACCACCATCGATCGCAGCCAGTTCGACAATCGCCCGTCGTTCTCGGTCAGCGACGTCCTGCGCGACAGCCCGGGCATTTCGATCAAGCAGGGCAATGGTCCCCGGGATTTCGGCATCTCGATTCGTGGCTCCAACGCGAGGAACGGCTTCGCCATCCGCAATCTCGTGATCTTCGAGGACGGCTTCCCGGTGACGCAGCCGGACGGCCTGTCGCGCAGCGACCTGATCGATCCCCACGCCTATGGGGCGATCGACGTGATCCGCGGTCCCTCGTCGGCGCTGTACGGGAACTACGCGACCGGCGGCGCGCTCAATTTCCGGACACGGCCCGGCGGAACGATCGACGGCGTCGAATATGGCGTCGACGGCGGCAGTTACGGCTATCTCAACAATTACCTGGCGGCCGGCAAGAAGGTCGGGAATTTCGAGGCCTCGCTGTTCGCCAGCGACACGAGGGGCGACGGCTATATCGGCAACAGCTGGTTCAACACCCAGACCGTCAACTTCCTCGGTACGCTCCAGGCGACGTCGGACGATCGCTTCACGGTCAAGATCATCAACAACGATCTCAGCGCGCGGCTGCCGCTCCGGCAGTCGCTGAACCAGTTCTACACCAATCCCTTCCAGCAGGGCTGCACGACGGGCGCGGCGCTGGCTGCCGGATGTCCCACTGTGTCGCTTTTCAAGAACGGCTTTAACGGTGGCAAGGATACCGAGACGGCGACGCAAGCAGGTCTTGGGCGAACCGATCGGCGAACCATTGTCGGAGGACGATGGGAGCACGACTTCGACAACACGATGACTTGGCGAAACCAATTCGTCTTCGACGACAGAAACATCAGCCAGCCGACCGGTGCGACCAGCGCGATCGGCGATTTCCCCTCGTACAACTATATGAGCGACATCACCAAGCGCGGCGAAATCTTCGGCATGGAGTCGACCACGTTTGTCGGCGCCTGGTACAATACGCTGGCGGCGTCGAGCGATACGCGCAACGTCATGCCGGGCGGCAACGCGACGCTGGGATTGATCTCGGCCAACACTTACAGCGATACGTCCAATTACGGGATACGGGCAAGGGAGGAGCTGAAGCTCACGCCTGACCTGACCGCGATCGCCGGAATTGGGTGGGAAACCACCATTCTGAAGGGCGTCAATACCCGCTACACTTACAATACGATCAACGTTCCGGTCGCCACGATACCTGCGCCGATCACCGTCAACCGCAGGATCGAGAACACGGCTCCCGAATTGGCGCTGCTCTACAGGCTCAATCAAGAATGGCAGTTTCGCGGACGGGTTGCGACCGGATACGGAACGCCGCAGGTGTCGAACCTGTTCGTTCTTCCGAACGGCGATTTCGGCAACAACACCCAGCTCCAGACGCAGACCAATGTCGGTTACGATCTCGGGTTCGATTGGACGCCGAGCAATGCGGTCAAGTTGAGTGCCACCGCGTTCTATGAGTTCTTCCGGAATGAGCTGGTCAGTCAGGCCGCGAGCAATCCGAACGCCAGCAATGCGACCTATATGTTCAACGCGCCGCGGTCGGAGCATCGTGGCATTGAGCTTGCCGCGGACTGGAAGTTCTATCCGGGCTGGCGGTTCATGATCGCCTATACCTATCTCGACGAGGTCTATACCGAATATGTCGAGAACATCACCAAGGGGGCTGTGTTCAGTTTCAACCGTGCCGGCAACAAAATTCCCGGTATCTCGCCCAATGAGCTGACAGCCCGAATTGGTTACGACGAGTTCGCTGGGCCGCTGGCGGGCCTGGGAGGCTTCGTCGAGGTCCAATGGAAGGATTCCTTGTACATGGACAATGCCAATCTGCTGAAGGCGCCGGGCTACGAGCTGGTCAACGTCAACGTTCACTACAAGACTGACCTCGTGTCCGACACCTTCAGATCCCTGAACCTGTTCCTCGAGGTGAGAAACGTGTTCGATCGCACCTACGTCGCGTCGGCAAACAACATCGGCAATTCGATTTCGGCGACTGGCACTCCAGATGCTGCGAGCACGCTCGCAAACACGACAGGGTCGATCTACGCCGGCTCGCCACGCACGTTCGTTGCGGGTATGAAGGTGGCATTCAAATGATCCGGACTCTCGAGGGGAGTGGGGCCATGATCCGAACTGGCGTGCTCGCGATCGTCGCGCTCGCATTCGCGCATGGTCCGGCGCTCGCGCAGATGCGTGCCCCACCTGCATCTGAAGCAGCCTGCGAGGAGCCGACGCTGCGCTGCGCGACCAAGGCGACGCCTGCGTTCGGTCCGGACGGGACGCTGTGGCTGGTCTGGATGGCGGGAGGGCAGGTCTCGGTCGCCAATTCGCAGGATGAGGGGCGCCATTTTTCGGCGCCCACAGAGGTCACGACGAAGCGGCTCAACCTCGATTGGGGGCCCGATGCGCGGCCGAAGATCGTGGTCGACCGCAAGGGCGGCATCGCGCTCGCGTTCTCGACCTTCAGGGACGAGGCCTTCAATGGCCAGGTGCTCACTACGCGTTCGGCCGACGGTGGGAAGAGCTTCGCCGAGCTAAAGCCGATCACCGCCAGCAACGAGAGCCAACGCTTCGAGGCGCTGGCGCTTGATCAGGATGGAACTGTCTTTGCGGCGTGGCTGGACAAGCGCAATCGCATTTTTGCGAAGGAGGCGGGACAGAAGTACGAGGGAGCCGGCCTGTTTTTCACCTCGTCCAGCGACGGTGGGGCCACCTACGCAGAAGCGAAGCTGGCGCGCGAGGGCACCTGCGAATGCTGCCGGTTGGGGCTGGCCTTCGCTGCGCCCGGGCGGCCCGTCGCGATCTTCAGGAACATATTTGCGGGCGGCGTGCGCGACCATGCGGTCATGACGTTCACTGATGTCGCGACGCCGGGTGAGGTCCGCCGGGTCAGCAATGATGACTGGCAGATCAATGCGTGTCCGCATCACGGCCCGAGCATCACCGTTGCGCCGAACGGGACCTATCACGTCGCCTGGTACACGAACGGGAAGGCGCGAAAGGGATTGTTCTACGCGCACTCCCGCGACGAAGGCCGCACCTTCTCCGCACCCCTGGCGCTGGGGCAGCCGGGCCGTAACCCGACGCGCCCCTTCGTGCTTGCCGGCTCTGCGGGGACCGTGATGGTCTGGAAGGAGTTCGACGGCCAGAAGACCTCGGTCCAGATGGCGATCTCCCGTGATGATGGCGAAACCTGGTCGCCGCCGAAGACCATATCGAGCACGAGCGACACCTCCGATCACCCATTGCTGGTCTCCAACGGCAAGCGGATCTATTTATCGTGGATGACGAAGGCGGACGGCTATCGGCTCACACCTATCGAGGACCAGCCATGAGATTTCGATTTGCGGCCATCGCCGCTCTCATCGTTCTGATCGCTTCGGTGGCTGCGCTCGGCGCGTCTCCCGCGCTGAAGCCATTTGAACGCGGCACGTGGCAAGGCGTCCTCAAAGGGCACGCCGGCCGCCCCGTGCTCGTGCATTTCTGGGGCGTGACCTGCGGACCCTGCAAGGTCGAGCTGCCGTTGCTCGGACAGTTTGCCAAGGATCATCCCGACGTCGACATCGTCACGGTCAGCGCCGATCTCGTGCCGAACCTGCCGGGGGCGACGCAAGCGATGCTCGACAAGGCGGGCCTGTCGTCGACCGAGAACTTCATCTTCAACGACGGCTTCGTCGAGCGTTTGCGGTTCGAGATCGACCCGGCTTGGCAGGGCGACATCCCGAGGACCATGCTCATTTCCCGGGAAGGGACCGTCACGACGATCGAAGGCTCGGCCGAAATGGCCGATCTCGAAAAATGGTCGGAGCAACAGCGCTCCAAACACTGAAGTTCAGTCTGCAAAGGGAATACCGATATGAAGACCATCTCGAAAAACGTGCTGCTGGCTGCGTTCGCTCTTGCGGTCTGCGCGGCGCCGGCGCTCGCCGACGATATCAAGGCCGGCGATCTCGTCATCTCGCAGGCGTGGAGCCGTGCGACACCGGGCGGCGCAAAGGTTGCCGGCGGCTACCTCGTCATCGAGAACAAGGGAACAGTGCCGGACAGGCTGGTCGGTGCGTCCGCCGATATCGCCGGCAAGACCGAGATTCACGAGATGGCGATGGACAATGGCGTCATGAAGATGCGTCCGCTCGACAAGGGGCTCGCCGTCGATCCCGGCAAGACGGTGAAGCTCGCGCCCGGCGGCAATCATCTGATGCTGCAGGAGCTGAAGGGCCCGTTCAAGCAGGGCGACAAGGTTCCGGTGACGCTGCAATTCGAGAAGGCCGGCAAGGTCGCCGTCTCCCTCGACGTCCAGGGCGTCGGCGCGCAGGCCCCCGGCGATGCCGGGCATTCTGGTCACATGGACATGAAGAAGATGCCGGACCATTCGGGAATGAAGATGAAATGAGTCCGATCCGGGCTTTCGGGAGACCGCACATGAAACGATCCTGTCTGTTCCTGATTGCCGCGCTCGCGGCCTCGCCGGCCGCGGCGCATGTCTCGCTCGAGACCAAGCAAGCCACAGTCGGGGCGTCCTACAAGGCCGTGTTCACCGTGCCGCATGGCTGCGCGGGCTCGCCGACGGTGAAGATCCGCGTTCAGGTCCCGGAAGGGGTGATCGCGGTGAAGCCGATGCCGAAAGCGGGCTGGACTGTCGATGTCGTCGAGGGCAAATATGCCGGGGAATACGACTATCACGGCAACAAGCTCTCCTCCGGCGTCAAGGAGGTGGCGTGGTCCGGCGGCAAGCTGCCGGACAAGAACTATGACGAGTTCGTCATGCAGACGGTCCTGACCGACAACCTCAAGCCCAACACCATGCTGTACTTCCCGGTCGTTCAGGAATGCGAGACCGGCGTCAGCCGCTGGATCGAAATTCCCGCCGAGGGGGCAGGGCATTCGCATGGCGGCAAATCTGGAGGCAAGTCTGAGGGCAATTCGCCAGCGCCGGGTGTGAAGTTGTTGCCAAAACCCTGATGCGCCTCTTCGCTGCGCTCGCGACGCTGCTCTTCGCGATCGGCTTCGCGAGCGCGGCATGGGCGCACGCCGCGCTGATGTCGGTCGAGCCGGCGAGCGGGAGCCTGCTCGCGGCTGCGCCCAGGGCGGTGCAACTGCGCTTCAACGAGCCGGTGACGCCGGGCGCGATCCGGCTGATCGACGGTGCGGGCAGGGCGCGGGACGATGCACGCATCAGTTCATCCGGGGAGACGATCTCTGTCGCGATGCCGATGGATCTGCCGGAGGGAACCGCGGTCATCAGCTATCGCGTGATCTCGCAAGACGGCCATCCCGTCACGGGATCTGTGGTCTTCTCGATCGGCGCGCCGACGGCGACGAAGGCTCCGGCCGCCGTGGACCGCGGGTTGACCGCGTTGATCTGGCTGGCGCGGATCGGCCTCTATATCGGGCTGTTCGTGGGCGTCGGCGGCGTGTTCTTCGCGCGCTGGATTGCGTGGTCGACGATCGGCATGGCCGTCCCGCGCATGGCGCTCGCCCTCGGCCTTCCGAGCGCAGTGGCGTCCGTTGGTGTCTTGGGCCTCGATCTGCTCGGGCTGGCCCCGGCTGCTCTTGCGACGTCTGATCCCTGGAAAGTCGCATTTGCGACGAGTACCGGCCCTGCGTTGCTGGTTGCCTCCGCAGCAATGCTGTTCGCATGGATGGCGCTGCGTAGCGCGTGGTACGCGCGCGCTCTCGCGGTCATCGCGTTGGTCGGCGTCGGTCTGTCGCTCGCCATGACCGGGCACGCTGCAACGGCGCCGCCGGAGGCGCTGACGCGTCCGGCGATCTTCCTCCATGGCGTCGGGGTCACCATCTGGATCGGCGCTCTCGCGCCGCTCGTCGCGCTGCTGTCGCGGCCGACGATTGCGACGCTGCCGATCGTGAACCGCTTTTCCCGTATCGCTGCGCTCGCCGTCGGCGTGTTGGCCTTGACCGGCCTTGCACTTGCGATCGTGCAGCTCGAAAAGCCGGGAGCGCTGATCGAGACCCGCTACGGGCTGATCCTCTCGATCAAGCTTGTCCTGGTCACGGGCTTGCTGGCGCTGGCCGCGCTCAATCGGTTCCGGCTGACCCCGGCTCTGGCCCGGAGCGAGACGGGGACGCCCGCGCTCAAGCGCTCGATCCTGCTGGAAGGTGCGATCGCACTCGCGATCCTCGCCGTGGTCGCCGGCTGGCGCTTCACGCCGCCGCCGCGGACCATCGGTCCCGAGACGCCATTGGCGATCCACATCCACAGCGACAAGGCGATGTTCCAGGTCCTGGTGTCGCCCGGCAGGCCCGGGGCCAACGATGTCGTGCTGCAGCTCATGACCGGCGAGGGCACGCCGCTGGCCGCCAAGGAGGCAATGTTGGCGTTGAGCCTGCCGGAACGCGGCATCGAGCCGATGGAGCGCAAGGCCTCGCTGGGGCCAGACGGCTACTGGCATTTGCGCAAGGTCGAGCTTCCCTTCGCCGGCCTCTGGCACGTGCGGATCGATGCGCTGGTAACCGACTTCGAGCAAATCACGCTCGAAGATGAACTCGACGTCACGCCGCCGTAACCTGCAGCTCAAGATGAACCTGAAGTCCGAAGGAAAAATGACAGGAATTCCGCTGCTTAGCGGCTTTTGCTCATTCCCGGTCTTGTATTTTCGCTCCCAATCCGGTTTCACTGCACCCGGTCACTGATTCCACGAGTATTGCCATGCGGTTGTCGCGGTTCTTTCTGCCCATCCTGAAGGAAAATCCGAAAGAGGCGGAGATCGTCTCGCATCGGCTGATGCTGCGCGCCGGCATGATCCGGCAGGAGGCGGCCGGCATCTATGCCTGGCTGCCGCTCGGCTTCCGCGTGCTGAAGAAGATCGAGCAGATCGTGCGCCAGGAGCAGGACCGCTCCGGCGCGCTGGAACTGTTGATGCCGACGCTGCAGCTCGCCGACCTCTGGCGCGAGAGCGGCCGTTATGACGCCTATGGCCCGGAGATGCTGCGCATCGCCGATCGCCACAAGCGCGAGCTCCTGTACGGGCCGACCAACGAGGAAATGATCACCGAGATCTTCCGCGCCTATGTGAAGTCCTACAAGAACCTGCCGCTGAATCTCTATCATATCCAATGGAAATTCCGCGACGAGCAGCGCCCGCGTTTTGGCGTGATGCGCGGCCGCGAGTTCCTGATGAAGGACGCCTATTCCTTCGACCTCAACGAGGCCGCGGCGCGCGTCGCCTACAACAAGATGTTCGTGGCCTATTTGCGCACCTTCGCGCGGATGGGGCTGAAGGCGATCCCGATGCGTGCCGAGACCGGCCCGATCGGCGGCGACCTCAGCCATGAGTTCATCGTGCTGGCCGAAACCGGCGAATCCGGCGTCTTCATCAATCGCGACGTGCTGGACCTGCCGGTGCCTGGCGAGGACGTGAATTATGAGAGCGACCTGACGCCGATCATCAAGCAGTGGACCTCGCTCTACGCCGCGACAGAGGACGTCCACGATGCCGCGCGCTTCGAGCAGGAAGTGCCCGCGGAGAAGCGGGTCAACACCCGCGGCATCGAGGTCGGGCAAATCTTCTATTTCGGCACCAAATATTCCGACGCGATGAGTGCGCTGGTGGCAGGGCCCGATGGCGTCGACGTGCCGATCCATGGCGGTTCCTATGGCGTCGGCGTCTCGCGCCTGTTGGGGGCCATCATCGAGGCCTGCCATGACGATGCCGGCATCAAATGGCCGGAGGCGGTGGCGCCGTTCCGTGTCTCGATCCTGAACCTCAAGCAGGGCGATGCGGCCGTCGATGCCGCCTGCGAGAAGCTTTATGCCGAGCTCACGGCCAAGGGCGTCGATGTGCTCTATGACGACACCGACCAGCGCGCCGGCGCCAAATTCGCCGCGGCCGACCTGATCGGTATTCCCTGGCAGATCATGATCGGCCCGAAGGGGCTCGCCGACGGCAAGGTCGAGATCAAGCGCCGAAGTGACGGCTCCCGCGAGACCATGTCGCCTGCGGACGCGGTTGCAAGGCTTGTCGGCTGATCGGCTGAATATTGTTCATCGCGCGATATCGCGGCCGCCAATCCGGCCACAATTGACCCCGAATCATGGGATTATCGAGCGATGGATGAGACCATGACCGAAACCGTGCAAACCGCGCCTTTTGCGCCATTCGAATGGATGCTGTCGGCGCGCTACCTGCGGGCGCGCCGCAAGGAGGGATTCATCTCGGTCATCGCCGGGTTCTCCTTTCTCGGCATCATGCTGGGTGTGGCGACGCTGATCATCGTCATGGCCGTGATGAACGGCTTCCGCAAAGAGCTGCTCGACAAGATCCTCGGCCTCAACGGCCACATCCTGGTGCAGCCGCTGGAATCGCCGCTGACCGACTGGAAGGACGTCGCCGACCGCCTCAGCCAGGTCGGGGGCATCCGGCTCGCCGCGCCCGTGGTGGACGGCCAGGCGCTGGCGTCATCGCCATGGAACGCCTCGGGCGTCCTGGTGCGCGGCATCCGCTCCGACGACCTCAACAACCTCACCTCGATCGCCAAGAACATCAAGCAGGGCTCGCTCGAAGGGTTTGACGAGGGGCAGGGCGTCGCGATCGGCCGGCGCCTCGCCGACCAGCTCTCGCTGCATGCCGGCGACAGCATCACGCTGGTGGCGCCGAAGGGGGCGGTGACCCCGATGGGCACGACGCCGCGCATCAAGCCGTACAAGATCGTCGCGGTGTTCGAGATCGGCATGTCCGAATACGATCTCGGCTTCGTGTTCATGCCGCTCGCCGAAGCGCAAGCCTATTTCAACCGCAGCAACGACGTCACCTCGATCGAGGTGTTCACCACCAATCCCGACAAGATCGATGCCTTCCGCAAGGCGGTGACGGAGGCCGCGGGACGTCCGGTGTTCCTGGTCGACTGGCGGCAGCGCAACTCGACCTTCTTCAATGCGCTCCAGGTCGAGCGCAATGTGATGTTCCTGATCCTGACCATGATCGTGCTGGTCGCGGCGCTGAACATCGTGTCCGGCCTGATCATGCTGGTGAAGGACAAGGGTAGCGACATCGCGATTCTGCGCACCATGGGCGCCTCGCAGGGATCGATCATGCGGATCTTCCTGATCACGGGAGCCTCGATCGGTGTGGTCGGCACGATGGTCGGCTTCTTCGTCGGCCTCGTGATCTGCCTCAACATCGAATCGATCCGGCAATTCCTGTCCTGGCTGACCTCGACCGAGCTGTTCTCGCCGGAGCTCTATTTCCTGTCGAAGCTGCCCGCCGAGATCGACATCGGCGAGACCACGGCGGTCGTCGTCATGGCGCTGACACTGTCGTTCCTGGCGACGTTGTATCCGTCGTGGCGCGCCGCGCGCCTCGATCCCGTCGAAGCGCTCCGGTACGAGTGAGGGGCTGATGGAGAGCCAAGGGGCTGAGCAGGGGGCTGACGATGTACCGGTCATTTATCTCCACGAGATAAAGCGGCAGTACTTGCAGGGTGAGGTGCCGCTGACGATTTTGGACGGCGCCAAGCTGGCGCTGTGGGCCGGCCAGTCGGTCGCGCTGGTCGCACCATCAGGCTCCGGCAAGTCGACGCTGCTGCACATCGCGGGGCTGCTCGAGGTGCCGGATTCCGGCGAGGTCTATGTCAACGGCGCGCCGACCTCGCAGCTGCCTGACATCGAGCGCACCCAGCTGCGCCGCACCGATATCGGTTTCGTCTACCAGTCGCACCGGCTGTTGCCGGAGTTCTCCGCGCTGGAGAACGTGATGATGCCGCAGATGATCCGCGGCCTGAAAAAGTCCGAGAGCGTCACGCGCGCGAAAGAGATTTTGGGTTATCTCGGCCTCGGTGACCGCATCACGCATCGTCCCGCCGAGCTGTCAGGCGGCGAGCAGCAGCGCGTCGCGATCGCCCGCGCGGTCGCCAACGCGCCGCGGGTGCTGTTCGCGGACGAGCCGACCGGCAACCTCGATCCCCACACCGCCGACCACGTGTTCCAGGCTTTGATGCAGCTGGTCAAGGCGACCAAGGTGTCGATGCTGATCGCGACCCACAACATGGAGCTCGCCGGCCGCATGGACCGGCGGGTCTCGCTGTCGAACGGCCAGGTGATCGAGCTCGACTAGCTAATTTTGCGAAAACAACCCCATGCACAGTAGCCAAGTGCTGGCGGGACTTGCGAAAAAAATGGGCGGCGGCGCTGCCCCACGCCCTTGGGCGTCAGGGCCGGATCACGGTCAGCTTGAACGGCCCGCCATTGGCGGCGGCATGCGCCACGGCCTCGTTGGCATGGTCGAGGTCGAAGGCCGTCGCCTCGTACTCCTCCAGCCTGAGCAGTCCCGCGCGCACCAGCGCGATCAGACGGCTCGCGGCATCCGGCGGGTACATCCAGACGCCGTGGATGCTGATGCAGTTGCGCATGATCCAGGGGTAGGGCAGTTCGAGGCCCGCGCCGCCGGCCATGCCGACGCCGCCCATCAGCGCGACGCGCCCATAGGGGCGCACCGTCATGATCGCGGCCCGCACGACGGTCGGGCTGACCGAGGGCGGCATGATGTCGAGCGCGCAATCGATCGGCGAGGGTGCCGCGCGCTTCATCGCTTCGCGGTCGTGATCTTCGTTGCCTGTGAGCTTGACCGGTAGCACGCGGCCGCCGAAGCGGCGAACGAGGTCGGCGAGGATCTTTTCGTTGCGGCCCGGCGTGACCACGCAGGTCGCGCCCATCGCCAGTGCGACCGAGACGGCTGCGCTGCCGAAATTGCCGGTGGCCCCGCTGACCAGCACGGTCTCGCCGGGCTGAAGGTTCGCGGCAAGAAAGCCCCCATAGGGCACCAGCAGAGTCCCCAGCGCGCACCATCGCGTCGCGTCCTCCGACGTGATCGCGCCGAGCCGTTTCACATTTTCGGTCGGCACGCGCATCTGCTCGGCAAACGAGCCGTGGCGAAAGTGCTGCTGCAGGCGCATGCCGCCGGGGCCTGCGGCAGTCAGTCCTTGCAAGGCGATGTCGGGCGCCACGACGTCGTCGCGCGAGCGCACCGTCGGATCGCAGAACACCCAGTCGCCGACGCTGAGCTTGGTTGCGTCGGGCCCGATCGCGCGCACCCGGCCGATGCCGCCGGGGCCCGGGATGATCGGCAGGTCGAGGGCGTAGTTGCGCGTCCCATCGAAGACCTCGTTCATGTAGGACAAGACGCGCGTGGCGACGACGTCGACGATGACCTCGCCGGTGCCGAGCACCGGTGCTGGGGCATTTTCGATCGCCAGCGGCGAGCCGAAGGATTTGAGCACGGCAGCTTTCATGGTGTTTCACCTCAAAGTCGGGTGAAGCCGATATGCGCCGCCTTGGCGGGAACAAGAAGGCCTGGTATTATCCTAGTATTCTAGCGACCCTCCATCCGCGGGAGCGACGACAATGGCCGACCCACGCCGCGTCGAGTTCGGCGATTTTCTCAGGTCACGCCGCGAAAAGCTGTCGCCGAAAACCGTCGGGCTTCCGATCGGCAGGCGTCGGCGCACCGCGGGGCTGCGGCGCGAGGAGGTCGCGCAGCTCGCCGGCATCGGCGTCGACTGGTACATCCGCCTCGAGCAGGGCCGCACCGTCAGCCCCTCCGTCACCACCATCGACGCGCTGGCCCGCGCGCTGCGCCTCAGCAAGACCGAGCACGCGCATCTGAAGGCGCTGGCGCGCGACGGTGCCAGAACCGCGTACACGCGCGAGATCGTGCCCCCGCCAATCCGGCGGATGATCGCGAGCCTGCACCAGCCGGCCTATGTCACGGGGCGGCGCTGGGACGTGCTGGCCTGGAACGATGCGGCCGAAGACGTCTTTGCGTTCGGGCAATTGCCGGAGCAGGACCGCAACACGCTCCTGCTGGTGCTGACGAACAAGCAGACGCGAAAAATCTATGGCGCGGGCTGGGCCGACGTCGCCAAGAGCATGGTTGCGATGTTTCGCGCCACCCACGATGTCTGGGCCGGCGATCCCGCCTTTACAGAGCTGCTGACGCGGCTGCGCCAGGGGAGTCCGGAATTCGTCAAATGGTGGGAAGCCCACGACATCCGCAGCACGATGTCCGGCCTCAAGACCATGAACCATCCGACCAGGGGCCTGCTCCGCTTCGAGCACACCAGCTTCCAGGCCAACGACGATCCCGCGCTGAAGCTGGTGATTTACACGCCGGTCGAGGGCTGACGGACGGGACAGGCGAAGCGGCTGAAGACCGATTGGCAAGCTTGCGCTACGGCGCGGCCGTGGCCGCAGGCGTTGCGCTGACGTTCGGCAGTGCGCCACTTGCCGTCCATGGCGTGTCCGTCCAGGGCGTCGGTCGCAGAGCATTTGCCGGCCACGATTTTGCCGGGCCTGCCGCCGCCGAGGTGCAGGAGGTCCCGAGCTGGGTCCACACCGACGTCAAACCCGTCATGTCGATGTTGAAGCTGGTGATGTCAGCCTTTCCCTCCGGCTCCGGCGTGGTCTCGCGGACCTGCAGGGAGTGCGAGGCCAGCACCGCCTTGACCATGTCGGGGTCGACGGCGCCGCTCCAGACCTCGTACTTTCCGAGCCGCACCGGAGGCCCTCCGGCCTCCTTGCTCAAATCGGCGCTGGCGGCCATCAGGATCGTCTTCTTGGCCGTGGCGGCGGCGTCGATCTCGCTTGCGACCATCAGCGGCACGCGCTTCTTGTTTTCGCAATACAGGCGCCATTCCATGGTCCGGAACGAGGCGTCGCTGTCCTTCTTCACCGCGGCGACCTTGCTGATGAATGGCCGCGTGCCTTTTTCCAGCCGCCACGTCGTCTCGGCCAGCGGCCGCGTGTCGATCCCGAAGCGGTAAAGCTCGGGCCGCGTCAGCACGTGCAGACTTTCGAATTTCACGGTGCGGATCAGCGCATCGAGCTCGCGGCTGATGCCCATCGACGCAATGAACGCGGCGCGGTCGCGGTCGGCGCTGGCGATCCGGCGCCGCCGCGCTTCCGCAACCATCTCCGGCGGTGGACTGCCTCGAAACGTGAGGATCAGCCTGGAATTATGCACCGCCAGCGCGGCATCGGGGGCAACCTCGCGCGAGGTGGCGCCGATAAACAGGTAACCGCAGGCCGAGTTGCACATCGCGTGATAGGTGGTGAGCTCGGCCTCGACCTCGCCGGTGGTGTTCTTGATCTTGAGGCAGGCGGCATCCACCTGCGTGCCGGCGGCGCATGCCGTCGCGATCGTCCGGCCGACCCGCGCGATCGCCTTGCGGCCGCGCAGCAGCCGGCCGATCACATAGGACTGCTCGACGTTGCCGCCGGGCGAATGCAGGTAGATCGGCCGCTGCGTATCCTTGACGCCGTCGAGGAAGCGGCGAATACGCAATGCCGCATCCTGGTCGATCTGGCCCTCGATCGCGATCCAGCGGTCGCAGCCCGGCCCGCACGCGTCGGGTGCGCCTCTAGCGAGATAGATCGTCAGCCTGGAGGCAAATCCGGTTTTCTCGGCCGGGGCTTCTTCGGCGCGCAAGGTACCGGGAATCGACAGGCAGCACAGGAGAAGCAGGACTCGGACGAGCATCAAGTATGAAACCACCAAGTGAATATCGATGCCGAGGCTACAGGACGACCGCCGCTTTCACAACTTTCGGTGGCGCGCCGATTCACGTTTATTTGGTCACGACGTGGAGCTGGCCGCATCTCAATTCGTGATGCGCTCACCGGCTTTGGCCTCCGCCAATTTGCCTGCAATGTCAGCCAGGGCGGAGCCGCGACCCACCGCGCGACCTCGCGGAACCTTAACGCCTTCATGAGGTTATCAGGGCGCGCGGGATGCCAGCCTCTCGCTGGCGTCGCCGCCGGCTGGACGCGGATGCTGCAGGATTGCTGTGAAACGGTATTCGGTGAAACGAGCAAATCGGCGGGGGGAGTCAGATGACAACGGCGGCCGGGGAGACCTCGACCGATCGCAATGCCGTCCTGGCTGCACTTGGCGACTACATCCGAGAGATCAATAACCCTGACGATCTCGCCTACGCCGCGGCAGAGCTGCTCGGCCGCAGCCTGAAGGTCAGCAGGGCCGGCTACGGCACCGTCGACACGTCGGCCGAGACCATCACCATCGCCCGCGACTGGAACGCTCCGGGCATCAAGAGCCTCGCAGGGGTGCTGCGCTTCCGCGACTACGGCAGCTACATCGAAGACCTGAAGCGCGGCGAGACGGTGGTCTGTGCCGATGCGGAAAAAGACCCCCGCGTCGGCGACCGCGCTCAAGCGCTCGAGGCCATCTCTGCGCGTGCGCTGGTCAACATGCCGATCTCCGAGCCCGACGGGGTCGTGGCCCTGCTTTATCTGAACAACGCGGCGCCGCGCGACTGGAGCCCCGACGAACTGGAGCTGATCCGCGATGTTGCCGAACGCACGCGCACCGCGGTCGAGCGCCGCCGCGCGGAGACGGCCGTGCGGGAGAACGAGGCCCGGCTGCTCTTCCTGGACGCGCTCAACAAGGAGACCGCGAGGACCCGTGATGCCGACGGGGTGATGGCGGTGACGACCAGGATGCTGGGTGAGCATCTCGGCGTCTCCAATTGCGCCTATGCCGACATGGATCCCGATCAGGACGGCTTCACCATTCGCGGTGATTGGGCTGCCCCAGGCGCGATGCATATCCTTGGGCACTACAGTCTGGCCGACTTCGGCGCGAAGGCGGTGCGAGAACTCGGCGCCGGCAGGCCCCTCATCATCAACGACAATCTGAAGGAGATCGCGCCCGAGGAGGCCGCAACCTTCCAGAATATCGGCATAGGCTCGACGATCTGCATGCCCCTGGTCAAGGAAGGGCAGCTCACTGCCCTGATGGCCATTCATCACCGCGGCCCGCATCGCTGGACGGCGCGCGAACTCGCCTTGCTCACCGAGGTCACCGAGCGATCATGGGCGCATATCGAGCGCGTCCGCTCGGAGCAGGCAGCCCGGGAAGCTGCCGAACGGCTGGTCCTGGCGAACAAGGCAGCCGGCATCGGCACCTGGGACTATGATCCGGTCAACGACGTCTTGCGATGGGACAGTCGCTGCAAGGAGGTCTTCGGTCTCTCGCCGGACGCCGAGGTCAGCTACGAAGGGGCGTTCCTGAGAGGCATTCATCCCGACGACAGGCAGCGCGCCCACGAAGCCGTATCCGCGGCCCTCAATCCCCATGCGCCGTCGAGTTACAACATCGAGTATCGAACCGTCGGCATCGAGGATGGCATCGAACGCTGGATTGCAGCGACGGGGCAGGCCATTTTCTCCAGCGACCAGGCTGTTCGTTTCATCGGAACGGTGCTGGACATCACCGCGCAAAAGAAAACCGAGCGTCATCTCAGGATACTGAACGACACGGGTGCATCGGTCGCCCGCGAGCGCAATCTCGAGAAGATCGTGCAGATCGTCACGGACGCCGGCGTCGAGCTGACGGGCGCCCAGTTCGGGGCATTTTTCTACAATGTTCTGACCTCGGATGGCGGCAGCTACATGCTTTATTCGCTGTCCGGAGTGCCGCGATCGGCCTTCGAGAACTTCCCGATGCCTCGCAACACGGCCGTGTTCGAGCCGACCTTCAAAGGCACGAGCGTGGTGAGGTCTGACGACATCCTGCAAGACCCGCGCTATGGCAAAAACACACCGCGGAAGGGCATGCCCGAGGGCCATCTTCCGGTTCGATCCTATCTTGCGGTCCCCGTGATCTCGCGGACGGGTGAGGTGCTTGGAGGGCTTTTCTTCGGTCATGCCGAGACGGCCATGTTCCAGCCCGAGCATGAAGCGGCGTTGCTCGGGATCGCCGGCCACGCCGCCACGGCCATCGACAATGCCCGGCTTCTGACCCGGCTCGAGACGCTCAACGCCGGGCTGGAGCAACGTGTCGCCGACGAGATCGCAGAGCGCATGAAGGCCGAGGAGCAATTGCGGCAATCCCAGAAGATGGAGGCTGTTGGGCAGTTGACCGGCGGGATCGCGCACGACTTCAACAACATGCTGGCCGTTATTCTCGGCAGCTTGAATCTCGCCAAGCGGCGGCTCGGCAAGGGAGAGGTCAACATCGACCGCTTCATCGAGGGCGCGATCGATGGCGCAAACCGCGCAGCCACCTTGACGCAAAGGCTGCTCGCGTTCTCGCGCCAACAGCCTCTGGCGCCCGAGGTCGTGGACCTCAACAAGATGGTCGGCGGGATGAGCGAGCTGCTGGAGCGCTCGCTCGGAGAGCTGGTTCGCCTCGAGGCCGTCCTGGCGGCCGGGCTTTGGCGCGTCAAGGCGGACCGGGCCCAGCTGGAGAGCGCCGTCATCAACCTGGCGGTGAATGCGCGCGACGCCATGCCGAAGGGCGGCCGGCTGACGATCGAGACCAGCAATGCCTCGATCGACCGGAAATATGCCCGCGAATACGCCCTGTCGCCTGGACAGTACGTTCTCATTGCCGTCACGGATAACGGCACCGGAATTCCGGCCGATGTGCTGGGGAAGGTGTTCGATCCGTTCTTTACGACCAAGGTCGTGGGCAAGGGCACCGGCCTCGGCCTCAGTCAGGTCTACGGCTTCGTGCGGCAGTCGGGCGGCCACGTCAAAGTCTATTCGGAAGTCGACGTTGGCACGACGGTGAAAATCTATCTTCCACGCTTTGCGGGCGAGGAGGCGCCTTCGACGTCGTCGCAGGGCGTTACACATCCTGGTGCAAGCCTTCAGAGCGAGACCATCCTCGTTGTCGAGGACGACGAGCGGGTCCGCAGCATCTCATCCGAAAGCCTGCGCGAGCTTGGCTATACGGTCATCGAGGCCGCAACTGCCAGGGAAGCGATCAGGACCATTGAAAATGGTCTCATTCCAGACCTGCTGTTTACCGACGTCGTCATGCCCGACATGACCGGCGCTGAACTTGCTACCGAGCTGTCGAAACGATACCCGGATTTGAAGGTGCTGTTCACGACCGGGTATACGCGCAACGCGATCGTTCACAACGGCATGCTCGATGCCGGCAAGCATCTGCTCCCCAAGCCCTTTGCGATCGAAGACCTGGCGACGAAGGTTCGCAATCTGCTCGACGAGGGATGAGGACATATCGGGCGAAGAATCGGTCCGATTTGCAAGCCGGCCTCGCAAGAGCTATGTCCCGGCTTTCGTAGAGAGCCCCGACATGACGATCTCCGATGACAACGACCTGACGCGCCTGAAAGAGATCGGGCGCATCGTCGCCAATACGCTGGAGGCGATGGGGAAGGCGATCGAGCCGGGCATGACCACGTCCGAGCTCGACCTGATCGGGCGAAAGCTGCTGGAAGCCGCCGGCGCGCGTTCGGCCCCGGAGCTGTCTTACGATTTTCCCGGCGCGACCTGCATCAGCGTGAACGAGGAGATCGCGCACGGCATCCCGGGCGAGCGGCGGATCGCGCGCGGCGACCTCGTGAACATCGACGTGTCAGCCGAGAAGAACGGCTTGTTCGCCGATACGGGCGCCTCCTTCGCCGTTCCGCCCGTCGCCCGCGCGCTTGAACGGCTTTGCCGGGACGGCCGGCGGGCGATGTGGACAGGCCTGCAGCAGGTTGGCGCCGGCAAGCCGATTGCCGGGATCGGCCAGGCCATCGGGACCTTTGCGCGGAAGAACGGCTACAGCCTGGTCAGGAATCTCGCCAGTCACGGTGTCGGCTTGTCGCTCCATGAGGAGCCGACGGAGATCGCGACATGGCCCGACCGCTCCGAACGCCGCATCATGAACGATGGCCTGGTGTTCACCGTCGAGCCGTTCCTCTCCATGGGCGCCGCGTGGGCAGAGAATGGCGATGACCCCTGGACGCTCTACAGCAGTCCCGAGGCGCCGACCGTGCAGTACGAACACACTGTGATCGCCACGCGCAACGGACCTCTGATCGTGACGATGGCCGGTTGAGGCCGCCGAGGCCGGCGGCAGGTCACGTCAGGCGGTCGATGATCTGAAGGAGCCGGTCGGAGGAGGCCGCGATCCGCCTGAGCGGGGACGTTGCGATGCCCAGCAGCAGTCCTGGGCGCGCCGAAGCCTTTGACGCGTACCAGAGCGACAGCGGCGTCGGCGCCAGTCCAAGCGCTGCTGCTTCCCTGGCGATGGCAAGATCGGGGGCTTGGTCCGGCAATCGCAGCACCGCGGCCAATCCGGCCATCGCAACGTTTACGGTCCGCGGCCGGAGGTATTTCAGCAATGCCTCGCCTTGCGCGGCGTAGGCGCGCTTGGTGCGTCGCAGATGCCGGAGATAATGGCCCTCGCGGATGAAATCGGCGGTGGCGAGCTGCACCGCGCGCCCAGGCGACGGAGCAAGGCACGCCGCAGTCTCGGCAAATCGCGACGCCAGAGCGGCGGGTGCCACGACAAAGCCGAGCCGCAAGGCAGGGCTAATGGTCTTGCTGAACGAGCCGATGTGAACGACGCGGCCGGAGCGATCGAGCGAGGCGAGCGCCGGCGTGGCCCGGCCCTTCAGTTGAAGTTCGCTGAGATAATCGTCCTCGATCACCCACGCCTTGTTTTGGGTCGCCCAGTCCAGCAGGCGCGCGCGTCGTGCCAGTGACAGCGTGGATCCGAGCGGCGCTTGCTGGCCGGGCGTCACGACAGCCAGCGCCGCGTCGGGTGCATGGCGCAGGCCGTCGTCGACGTCGATGCCATCCGCGTCAACCGGGATCGGCACGATTGACAATCCCGCGAGCGCGAGCCCATGCCGGGTGAAAGGAAAGCCGGGATCCTCCATCCAGACCTTTATCTTCTGCTCGAGGCCGAGGGCTCGGAGCGCCAGGCCGAGGCCGCCGGCGAAGCCGCTGGTCATGATGATCTGGGACGGCATGCACTCGATCCCACGCGCCAGCGCAAGATAGGCCGCGATCTCGCGTCGCAAGTCCGGCTCGCCGCGCGGATCGGGGTAGATCGCAGGAGCGCTCATTTCGACACGAGCCGCCCGTGCGTGCATGCGCGCGAGCAGCGTCGCGGGAAAGGTCTCTCGCGAAGGCACGCCCATTTGGAAGATCGCCGGGCCCGCAATGAGCTCCTGGTACATTTCCATGAACGAGCCCGGTGCCGGGGCCTTGTCCCGCCGCACGGGGAAGCGCGGTCGGTCGGCGACATGCGTGCCGGTCGCGCGGGCCGCGACGATCAGTTGGGCGGATGCGAGCTTTTCATAGGCTGAACGCACGGTGCCGCGCGCGACGCCGAGCTGGGCCGCCAGATCCTGCCATGAGGGCAGGCGCGCGCCCGGTGCGAGCACGCCGCTTTCGATGGCGGCCCGGATCCCTTTGTGGATCTGCTCGGCCAGCGGTGTCATCGCGGACCGATCGAGCTCCAGCCGCAGCGGTTTGGTCATGGTTCTTGGTACACGATTTTCGTGCGTTCTTGGTCCTTTTTTATGAACCATGGCAGGGGCATCTGAGGGAGGAAGGGAAGGGAGTGCTTGCTCCCTCGGTTATCAAGGAGGTTCCAGATGGGTGAGCGTCTCAACTACAACCACATAGCACCGGCCGGCGCGAAGGCATTGGGCGGCGTCTATGGCTACGTCATGCAGAGCGGGCTTCCTGCGACGCTGGTGACCCTCGCTTTCCTGCGCGTCTCGCAGATCAACAATTGCGCCTATTGCCTCGACATGCACACGCGCGACCTGCTCAAGAACGGCGTGAAGATCGAAAAACTCGCATTGGTCCAGGCCTGGGCCGAGGCCGGTCATCTCTTCGACGAACGTGAACGCGCCGCACTCGCATGGGCCGAGACGGTGACCCGCGTCGCGGAGACGGGCGTTCCGGATGAGGCGTATCAGGCCGTTCGCGCGGTCTTCGGCGAGCGCGAGCTCGTCGATCTCACGATCGCCATCAGCATGATGAACGCGTACAACCGCATGTCGATCAGCTTCAGAAACACCCCGCAGGCAGCGCTCGAGAAGGCGGCCTGACGGATCGCGCGGCATCAATCCAATGAAAGGCAGGAGTTTGAAGATGACGAGCGTAATTTCCGGCGTCAGAATTCCCGACAGCCAACTGGCGCGCGAAGCCACCGACCTCGTGCGCAGCTATGAAGACGAGATGCTGTTCAATCATTCCGTCCGCGTCTACGTGTTCGGTGCGATGAAGGGGCTGCGTCAGAAGCTGAAATTCGATTCCGAATTGCTCTACGTCGCGGCGCTGTTTCACGATCTCGGCCTGGTCGATCACTACCACACGCCGACAAAACGGTTTGAGGTCGACGGGGCCGATGCTGCGCGGGAGTTTCTTCGGGCACGCGGGATCGCCGAGCCGCAGGCCGATCTGGTCTGGGAAGCCATCGCGCTCCACACCACGCCCGGCATTCCTCAATATATGAGGCCGGAGATCGCTCTCACCAACGCAGGCGTTCTGGTGGACGTCGTCGGCGTTGGATACGACGACTACACCCCGGAGCAGCGCGACCAGGTGATATCGGCGTTTCCGCGCGGTGACTTCAAGAACGAGTTCCTGGAGGTGCAGACCTGCTCGGCACTGAAGAAGCCGCAGACGACGTTCGGGACCGTGAATTTCGACTACATCGAGGATCACGACCCCAGCTTCCGCAAGCCGAACGCGTGCACACGCATCCGCAACACCCCTTGGCAAAGCTGAGCCGGCGCAACTGCTTGGCTCGTCCGGCGCCAGCGGCGCCTCTGGAGCGGCGAGGGGCCGGCGACGTCTTCCGCGCAGAGAAATAAGGGTTCATCACGCAACTCGCCGAGCGTCCGACGGCGAGATATTTGCACTGCGCGAGCGAGCCGTAACGGCAGTCGAAATAGCCGACGGGGCCGTAGATCTGCATGCACACGGGATAGTTGGGGTCATAGGTCTGCGCGCATGCGGATCCGCCCGCGAGGAGCAGGCCGATTGCAACGAGCGCGAGGCTGGAGCTGCGCATCTCAGCGCGGCAGGTAGTAGCCGGGTGAATAGCCCGGCGTCTGTGCGCGCGGACGATTTTGATAGGCGTAGGGATCATCGCTCTGTCCGGCGAAATATGGATTCGCGATGCAGGTCAGGGCGCGTCCCGAAGCGCTTGCCTGACACTGCGCGTAGGTGTCGAACCTGCAATTGCTGAGCCCCGGCCATTCATCGCCGGTCAGGCAGAACGCGTGATGCGTGCCGAACGCGCGCGCGGGTGTGCTCGCGCTCGACACGAGTGCAAATGTGGCGATAGCGAGCGAAAATGTGGCGACAATGGGGAGGGTAGTCCGTCTTCGCATCTCAATTCTCCATCACGCGAATGTGCGCGCGACGTTGTTACGCGCGCATGCAATTTATCTCGTGTTGCCGACAATGGAACTACAGAAAACACTTGTTTCGCAGGGTTTCGGACGCGCTCTGATAAATCTTCATTAATGAAGCGCGGGCCTTTGGCGCGAACTGTGGCGTCGAGGTTACAGCAATTCCGTCGATCGCTGTTATGACCAGCGCACGGCCAGGGGGCCTAACGACGAAACTGGAACGGGACTCAAATGAAGAAGAATTTGTTGCTTGCTGCTGTGAGCCTTGTCGCGCTGAGCGCGACTGCGCCGGCGCTGGCTGCTGACCTCGCAGCGCGGCCCTACACGAAGGCGCCTGCGATGGTCGCCGCGATCTATGACTGGAGCGGCTTCTACATCGGCATCAACGGCGGCGGCGGTTCGGCGCACTCGACCTGGGATCTCGTCGGTGGCGGCCGTGAAGGTTCGCACGATGCGACCGGCGGCACGGTCGGTGGCCAGATCGGCTATCGCTGGCAGTCCGGCCAGTTCGTGTTCGGCGTGGAAGGCCAGGGCAACTGGGCCGACTTCTCGGGCGACAATGTCAGCGCGCTGTTCGCAACGCGCAACCGCTCGAAGATCGACTCGTTCGGTCTGATCACCGGTCAGGTCGGCTACGCCTGGAACAACGTCCTGCTCTACGTCAAGGGCGGTGCGGCTGTGGTCGGCGTCAAGTACGATGTGTTCAGCACCGCCTCGGGCGCGCTGCTGTCGTCGAACGACCAGACCCGTTGGGGCGGTACGGTCGGTGCCGGCCTCGAATACGGTTTCGCACCGAACTGGTCGGTTGGCGTCGAGTACAACCACATCTTCCTGTCGGACAAGGACGTCACGTTCGCTGGCCTGGCGGGTACCGACCGCATCAAGCAGGACGTCGACATGGGTCTCGTCCGCCTGAACTACAAGTTCGGCGGCCCGATGGTCGGCCGTTACTGATCCTGATCGCTCGCCTTCGGGCGGTCGTCGAAAGCCCCGGCCTTGGCCGGGGCTTTTTTATTGCGTGAATTCAGCGAGTTAACCATTGTCCTTGGGGATCGTCCGTCGCGCTTGACTCCTGAGAACGAAATGAGAACAATGTTCTTCATACGTTCTAGAAAGGGAGCGAGACATGTTCAGGGTTTTCGTCGAAGAAGCCGCCGCACTGGCGTCGATCACGCTGTTCGTCGGGATGATCGCGATCTGGGCCCAGGTCATTCCGCAGCTCTGATTCCCCGGCTTGAGGCGGGAGGCGCCGGTCGGCCTTGGGGAAAAGAGGGACGATGTGGCCAATCGGCCGCTCCGGCGTGGACTCTGAAGCTGCGACACCTCACCATTGCGAGGCGAGTCGGCAGGACAGGGCAGATGCGGGTGCATGATGCCCCAGGGAGCCGGCGACCGCTCCATCCCCATCTGCAAGAGGCCGTCACGCGACCATGCCGAGCGCCGGATTTGTCCACCTTCACGTTCACTCGGCCTATTCGCTGCTCAAGGGCTCGATCAAGATCGCCAAGCTCGCCGAGCTTGCGAAGAAAGACCACCAGCCGGCGCTGGCGCTCACCGACACCGACAACATGTTCGGTGCGCTGGAGTTCTCCGACAAGATGGCGGGCTCCGGCATCCAGCCGATCGTCGGCTGCGAGCTGGCGATCGATTTCGGCGATCAGGATCCGAATGCGCGCAACGCGATGGGGCCGTCGCGCGTGGTGCTGCTGGCAGCGCAGGAGCGCGGCTATCGCAGCCTGATGCGGCTGAATTCGCGCGCATTCCTGGAGACGCCAGACACCCATGCCTGCCACATCAAGTTCGACTGGCTCGAGGGCGAGACCGAGGGCCTGATCGCGCTGACGGGCGGACCGGACGGGCCGATCTCGCTGGCGCTGGCCGGCGGTCATGCCGAGCTCGCAGCCTTGCGCTGCGAGCGTCTGGCCGGCCTGTTCGGCGATCGCCTCTACGTCGAATTGCAGCGTCATAATACCGAGAAGGAGCGGCGCGTCGAAAGCGGCCTGATCGACATCGCCTATGCCAAGGGCCTGCCGCTGGTCGCAACCAACGAGCCGTATTTCGCGACGACGGACGATTACGAAGCGCATGACGCGCTGCTCTGCATCGCCGGCGGCCGGCTGATCGCAGAGACCGAACGCGAGCAGCTCACGCCCGATCATCGCTTCAAGACCCGCGCCGAGATGGCGGTGCTGTTCGCCGATATTCCGGAGGCGCTGGCCTCGACGGTGGAGATCGCCGAGCGCTGCTCGTTCCGCCCGATGACGCGCAAGCCGATCCTGCCGTTCTTCACCGTCGGTGCCGCGCAGAGCTCGGACGCAGCCTCGGTCGAGGCCGCCGAGTTGAAGCGCCAGGCGGAGGAGGGGCTCGCCAAGCGCCTCAGCGTCCACGGCCTGTCGCAAGGTACGACCGAGGAGGATTACAACAAGCGCCTGGCGTTCGAGCTCGACGTCATCATGCGCATGAAATATGCGGGCTACTTCCTGATCGTGTCCGACTTCATCAAATGGGCGAAGAGCCAGGGCATTCCGGTCGGTCCGGGCCGCGGCTCGGGTGCGGGCTCGCTGGTGGCGTGGGCGCTGACCATCACCGACCTCGACCCGATCAAGTTCGGCCTGCTGTTCGAGCGCTTCCTCAATCCCGAACGCGTCTCGATGCCGGACTTCGACATCGACTTCTGCCAGGACCGCCGCGGCGAGGTGATCAAGTACGTTCAGGAGCGCTACGGCCGCGACCAGGTCGCGCAGATCATCACCTTCGGTACGCTGCAGGCGCGCGGCGTGCTGCGCGACGTCGGTCGCGTGCTGCAGATGCCCTATGGCCAGGTCGACAAGCTGACCAAGCTGGTGCCGCAGAATCCGGCCGCGCCCGTGACGCTGGCGGCCGCGATCGAGAGCGAGCCGAAGCTGCAGGCATTCCGCGACGAAGATCCGGTCGTGGCGCGCGCCTTCGACATCGCCCAGCGCCTCGAAGGCCTGACCCGCCACGCCTCGACGCACGCGGCCGGCATCGTGATCGGCGATCGCCCCTTGAGCGAACTCGTGCCGATGTACCGCGATCCGAAGTCGGACATGCCGGTGACCCAGTTCAACATGAAATGGGTCGAGCCGGCCGGCCTCGTCAAGTTCGACTTCCTCGGCCTGAAGACGCTGACCGTGCTCGACGTCGCCTGCAAGCTGCTCAAGCCGCGTGACATCCATGTCGATCTCGCCACGCTGCCGATCGACGATGCCGAGAGCTACCAGATGCTGGCCCGCGGCGAGGTGGTCGGCGTGTTCCAGGTTGAAAGCCAGGGCATGCGGCGCGCGCTGGTCGACATGCGCCCGGACCGTTTCGAGGACATCATCGCGCTGGTGGCGCTCTATCGCCCGGGCCCGATGGCGAACATCCCGACCTATTGCGCGCGCAAGCACGGCGACGAGGAGCCGGAATATCTGCATCCCGTGCTGGAGCCGATCCTGAAGGAAACCTTCGGCGTCATCATCTACCAGGAACAGGTGATGCAGATCGCGCAGGTGATGTCGGGCTATTCGCTCGGCGACGCCGACCTCTTGCGCCGCGCCATGGGCAAGAAGATCCGCGCCGAGATGGACAAGCAGCGCGACATCTTCGTCGCGGGCGCGGTGAAGAACGGCGTGCCGAAGGGGCAGGCCGAGACCATTTTCGAGCTGCTGGCGAAGTTCGCCGATTACGGCTTCAACAAGAGCCATGCGGCAGCCTATGCGCTGGTGTCCTACCACACCGCCTACATGAAGGCGCATTATCCGGTCGAGTTCATCGCGGCGTCGATGACGCTCGATCTCAACAATACCGACAAGCTCTCCGAATTCCGCTCCGAGGCGCAGCGCCTCGGCATCAAGGTCGAACCGCCGAACATCAACCGCTCCGGCGCGACCTTCGAGGTCGGCGAGAAGACGATCTACTACGCGCTCGCAGCGCTCAAGGGCGTCGGCATCCAGGCGATCGAGCAGATCATCGAGGAACGCACCAAGCGGGGATTGTTCACCTCGCTCGCCGACTTCGCCGCACGGGTCAATCCGCGCGCGATCAACAAGCGCATCATCGAAAGTCTCGCCGCCGCCGGCGCCTTCGACACGCTGGAGCCGAACCGCGCCCGCGTCTTCGCCGGCGCGGATTCGATCCTCGCCGCCTGCCAGCGCGCGCATCAGGCCGAGACCATCGGCCAGAACGACATGTTCGGCATGTCGGCAGATGCGCCGACCATCATGCTGCCGCAGATCGAGCCGTGGCTGCCGGCCGAAAAACTCCGCCGCGAATACGACGCCGTCGGCTTCTTCCTGTCGGGCCATCCGCTCGACGATTACGCCACCGTGCTGAAGCGGCTGCGGGTGCAGAGCTGGGCGGAATTCTCGCGCGCGGTGAAGACCGGCGCCACCGCTGGCAAGGTCGCGGCCACCGTGGTCTCGCGCATGGAGCGGCGCACCAAGACCGGCAACAAGATGGGCATCATGGGGCTCTCCGATCCCACGGGCCATTTCGAGGCGGTGCTGTTCTCCGAGGGCCTTGCGCAATATCGCGACGTGCTGGAGCCGGGCGCCGCCGTGCTGCTGCAACTGGGCGCCGAGCTGCAGGGCGAGGACGTCCGCGCCCGCGTGCTGCATGCCGAGCCGCTCGACGATGCCGCCGCCAAGACGCAGAAGGGACTGCGCATCTTCGTGCGCGACACCAAGCCGTTGGAGTCGATCGCCAAGCGTTTGGCCGGCCCCGACATGGCGGCATCGAACGGCGCGGCGCCGAAGATCGGCAGTCCGGGCATCGCGCCGCGTTCGAACGGCGACGGTGAGGTCTCGCTGGTGATGATGCTCGACCTCGAGACCGAGGTCGAGATGAAGCTGCCCGGCCGCTTCAAGGTCTCGCCGCAGATCGCCGGCGCGATCAAGGCGGTCGCCGGCGTCGTGGACGTGCAGCAGATCTGACGCTTGCGCGCATTGCCGCAAACCAAAGCTTAACTAACAAGGTCACGCATGGTTTCGAAGTGTGCCGGGCACAGCTATCAGTTGTCGCCCGGCGCGCAACCAAGGAAGAACAACCATGTGTGACAAATGCTCTGAAAATCTGCATCAATCGATGGCTCCCTCCCGCCGCTCGATGATGCTCTTCGCCGCCTCCGCGCTCGGGATGGCGGCGTTTGGCGGGCCCGCATTGGCCAAGGAGGCGAAGGCGCCGCCGAAACCGCAAAACGTGCTGTCGCCCGATGCCGCGCTGAAGCGGCTGATGGACGGCAATTCGCGCTACGTCTCGGGTGTGTCGCGCCGCCACGACTTCACGCATGAGCGCGAGGCTCTGGTCGGCGGCCAGAATCCCTACGCAGCCGTCCTGAGCTGCGCCGATTCACGCATCGCACCCGAATATGCCTTCGACAGCGGACGCGGCGATCTGTTCGTGTGCCGCGTTGCCGGAAATTTCGCCGGCGACGAGACGGTCGCGAGCATGGAATACACCGTCGCAGTGCTCGGCACGCCCCTGATCCTGGTGCTCGGCCACGACAATTGCGGCGCCGTCGATGCGACCATCAAGTCGCTGAAGGACGACAAGCCGCTGCCCGGGCACATCCCGACGCTGGTCTCCGCGATCGCGCCATCGGTGAAGACCGCGGCCGGGCAGAGCGGCAACGCGCTCGACAACGCCATCCGCCAGAACGTCATCGACAACGTCGCCAAGCTGAAATCGGCCGCCCCGCTCCTCAATGCAGCGGTCGAGCAGGGCAAGCTCAAGGTGGTCGGCGGTATCTATCGGCTGAGCACGGGGGCCGTCGAGTTGCTTGCCCAGAGCTGAGACCCAGGGCTGAGCGCATCGGATGCCGGATGGCCGCGCCTCTTTCTCGCAGAGGCCGGCCGCACAGCTTCGGCATAGGGCAGCGATGCTGCGCGTATTGCAATCAGAAGCTGTCTTGCGCTAGCCTCACGCCGGGACAGGCGGGGGCGTGGATGATTTTGCGTGGGGCTGTGCTGCTGATTGCGGCGGCAATGCTGGTTGGCTGTCAAACAGAGCGGAGCGGACTGGATTACGCGACCGCGATGCGGAAGATCGGACCGCCGAAGGCGGGGCAGGCGCGCATCGTGGTGTTTCGCGAGAAGGGGTTCGGTGGCGTAGCCGACGCAGGCTGGGAGTTTGCGTTGGATGGCACTGTGCTCAAGGGATTGAGGACCGGCACCTACCTCTATGTCGATCGGCCGGCCGGCCAGCACCAGTTCTTCGCGGCAGAGCCCGGTTTTCCCGGCGAGACGCATCAGGACATCGCAGTCCAGTCCGGCCGAACCCATTTCTATCTGGCCCGAAACAGCGATCGCAAGAATGCGGTGATCGCGAATGCCAGCACCGGGCTCCTCGGATACGGACTTACCCTGGCGATGACGTCGGCCTACAAGAATCAGGGTCCGGTGGATTTCTCGCCCGTCGATGAGGCGGCTGCGCGGACGACCGTCGCCGAACTGAAATTGGCCGAATGAGATCCGCGGCGAGACGGCCGTCGCAGCGAGACTGACGCCAGGCTGACACCGGTGACGGGGCAGCCACGCCATCGCCTCAATCCGAGACTTTCGTTCAACGGCCATTCAGCCGGCCGCGCGCCTGATGCGCGGTGCCAACAACAAAAGCGGGCAAGAGAGCCATGCGCGGGACGTTCAAAGTCTTCATCTGCCTTCTCCTGCCGATCATGGCCCTTGCCGCCGGCGCGCCGGACGCGGCCCGCGCCCAGCAGCCGGAGAAGCGCATCGCGCTCGTGGTCGGCAATGGCGCCTATGCCAAGTCGCCGCTGGCGACGACGGCGAATGATGCCGGCCTGATCGCGCAGACGCTGCAGGCGGCCGGCTTCGACGTCGTCGGCGCGCGCGATCTCGACGGCGACACGCTACGGAAGAGTTTTCGCGACTTCATCCAGAAGGCCCAGGCCTCGGGGCCGGGGACGGTCGCGATGGTCTATCTCGCTGGCTATGGCGTGCAGCTTGCCGGCGAGAACTATTTCATCCCGGTCGATTCCAACATCACCCGCGACACCGACATTCCGACCGAGGCCTTGCGCATCAGCGACTATGCGCGCCAGCTCGCCGCCATTCCGCTCAAGGCCAACATCGTCGTGCTCGACGCTGCCCGCGCGCAGCCCTTCATCGAGAGCGGTCAGCCGATCGCGAGCGGTCTGGCGCTGGTCGAGCCCGACCCGAACATGCTGATTGCGTTCAACGCGGCGCCCGGCACCGTCGCGCCGGAGGAGCCGGGGCCGTACGGCATCTATGCGCAGTCGCTGGCGGAGATGATCCGCACCGGCGGCCTGCCGCTGGCCGAAGTGTTCGACCGCGTCCGCCTGCGCGTCAACGAAGCCAGCAAGGGCGCGCAGGTGCCCTGGAACGAGCAGAAGATATCGGCGCAGTTCTCGTTCTTCGAGCGCGGGCCCGACGCGCCGCCGCCGCAGGCCGCACCCGACCAGGTCGCCGCCATCCGCAGCAAGCCGATCCGCGATCTCGGCGTGCAGGACGCCTATGCCGCCGCGCTCGAGCGCGACACGCTCGCGGCCTATGAGGAATTCCTCGCGGCCTATCCCGGTGATCCCCTCGCAAAGCGCGTGATGGCGATCGTCGCGGCGCGCCGCGAAGCCATCACCTGGCGCCGCACCTACCGGAACGACACGCCGGAGGCCTATTGGTCGTATCTGCGCCGCTATCCGCGCGGGCCGCACGCGGGCGATGCGCGCCGCCGCCTTGCGATTCTCACCGCGCCGGTCGAGCCGCCGCCGAGCTTTGCGATGATCGACTACGACGTGCCGCCACCGCCGCCGGAGGAGGTGGTCTATGTCGATCGCCCGGTGCTGTATTTCAGCGATCCCGATTTCGGCTTCGCGCCGCCACCGCCGCCACCGGTCTATTATTTGCCGCCGCCGCCGCCGGATTTCGTCGTGCTGCCGCCACCGATGCCGGTGGTTGGCCTGTTCGTGCTGCCGCAACCGGTGTTCGTGCCGATCCCGGTGTTTGTCCGGCCGCCGGTCTATGTCGCGCCGCCGCCGAACAACATCATCTACCAGAACATCCATAATGCGACTGTCATCAACACCGTGATCAATCGTCCGCCGGCACCAGCCGCGGGCGTGGGAGCAGGGAGCGGACCGGCCAATCTCGCGCCGGCGATTGCCGGTCGCGCCAGTCCCGCGGGCCCGACCTTGCCGCAGGCCGCCACGCAGCGCGCTACCCTGATTCAGCAGGGCAAGGCGCCGATGCCGCCGAGCGCGACGATCCAGCCGACGGCGAGGACCGCGACGCCTCCGGCCACGCCGACCGCCGTCGCGCCGACCGCAGTGCCATCCGTCGCGCCACAGCCCAGGCTGCCACAGGCCAACTCGCTGCCGGTTCCCGGTGCCCAAGGCGGGCCGCCGACGCCGCCCGCGGGGGCAGGGAGTGTACCGGGTAGCAGGCTCGCTCCGACGGCGACCGCTCCCACGAGCCCGCCGACCCATCCGGCAGCGCCGACCACTGCAACTCCGGGCGTGACAGCGCCGGTTCATCCCAATGCGCCAACGGCGGCCGCCCCCGTGACTGTTGCGCCCAATACGACAAACCCCGTCGCTGCGCCCGGCCAACCGCCGAAGCCGCCGCTGGCGCAGACACCGCCCGGGACCGCCCCCGCGGACCGCGCCAAATCTGCCATCCGCGAGCCGGCTGGCACGCCACCACCGGCTGTGCCGGGCTCCGCTCCTGGCGCCGCGGGGAGGCCGGTCCCACCGCCGCCTTCGGCCGCGCGCCAGCCGATCAGGCCGCAGAGTCAGCCGTCGGCTGCTCCGGCGCAGGCAACCCGGCCGTCCGCACCACCCGCGCACCCGCAAGCCGTGGCAAGACCGACGCCCCCGCCGCCTGCGGCCGTCGCGCGTCCGACACCACCGCCTCCGCCGCGTGTCGCTTCGCCTCCACCGGCACGGGTGGCTCCGCCCGCGGCGGCAGCGCGGCCGGCGCCTCCGCCGGCCATGGCGCGGCCGGTGCCGCCACCGCCGGTCGCCCGGCCGGCACCCCCGCCACCGCCCCGGATGGCGGTCGCGCCCCCGCCGCGCCCGGCGCCGCCTCCGCCGCGGCCTGCCGCGCCGCCGCCGGCGGCGGCAAAGAAGTGCCCGCCGAACCAGCCCAGGTGTTAACCCGGTACCAGCGGGGCACCGGGCGATCTGCGTGGTCTTTACGGAAGGGAGCCTTGAGCGGGCGAAAACCGCCCGGATCAGGCCCTTATTTCCTTGCTTCTGGCCGAAATGGCGCTATACAGCGCGCCATCTCACACGGAAACATGGCTCACAAGGCCGTCCGGTGGCAGCCGGGGCGAGAACGCTCCGTCTTGCTCACACGTTTCCGGAGGAACCAACCGGAGAATTAGAACGATGGCGCTACCCGATTTCACTATGCGTCAGCTGCTTGAAGCTGGCGTGCACTTTGGTCACCAGTCTCACCGCTGGAATCCGAAAATGGCTCCGTTCATTTTCGGCGCCCGCAACAACATTCACATCGTCGACCTCGCGCAGACCGTGCCGATGCTGCACACCGCCTTGCAGGCGGTCAGCGACACCGTCGCCAAGGGCGGCCGCATCCTGTTCGTCGGCACCAAGCGCCAGGCGCAGGACGGCGTCGCGGACGCTGCCAAGCGTTGCGCGCAGTATTTCGTGAATTCGCGCTGGCTCGGCGGCACGCTGACCAACTGGAAGACGATCTCTGCCTCGATCAAGCGCCTGCGTCACCTCGACGACGTGCTGTCGGGCGGCGATGCCAGCTCCTACACCAAGAAGGAGCGCCTGACGCTGCAGCGCGAGCGCGACAAGCTCGACCGCTCGCTCGGCGGCATCAAGGACATGGGCGGTCTGCCCGACCTGATCTTCGTGATCGACACCAACAAGGAAGACATCGCGATCCAGGAGGCCCAGCGCCTCAACATCCCGGTCGCGGCGATCGTCGACACCAATTCGGACCCGAAGGGCATCACCTATGTGGTGCCCGGCAACGACGACGCCGGCCGTGCGATCGCGCTCTATTGCGATCTGATCGCGCGCGCAGCGATCGATGGCATCTCCCGCGCCCAGGGCGATTCGGGCATCGACGTCGGCGCGTCGGCCCGTCCGCTCGCTGAAGAACTGCCGGCGGCCTCGTCGAGCGGTTTCCAGGGTCTTGCCGGCCCGCGCGGCACCGCCGACGACCTCAAGAAGCTCCCGGGCGTGTCGGGTGCGATCGAGAAGAAGTTCAACGACCTCGGCATCTTCCACTATTGGCAGCTCGCCGAGCTCGACCACGACACCGCGCACAAGATCGGCGAAGAAGTCGGTTTGCCGAGCCGTGCGGACGCCTGGGTGGCCAAGGCCAAGGCGCTGACCGCGGAAGCGGAATAAAGTCAAAGAGAGCGATGGGTTGGCCGGAGTGGATCCGGCCACCATTTCAATTGACGCGAATCCCTGAGATGGACCGCGGCGGGGCGATTAAGCCGCGCCGCGGCGAACCGGCAGGCACAAAGGATTTTCAACGATGGCAACGATCACAGCTGCGATGGTCAAGGACCTGCGCGAGTCGACCGGCGCGGGCATGATGGACTGCAAGGCCGCGCTGACCGAAAACGACGGCAACATGGAAGCGGCGCAGGATTGGCTGCGCAAGAAGGGCCTGTCCAAGGCCGCCAAGAAGTCGGGCCGCGTTGCGGCCGAGGGTCTGATCGGCGCGCTCACCAAGGGCAACAAGGGTGTCGTGGTCGAGGTCAATTCCGAGACCGACTTCGTCGCGCGCAACGGTCAGTTCCAGGGCCTGGTCAAGATGATCGCCCAGGTCGCATTCGACGTCGGCGCCGATGTCGAAAAGATCAAGGCCGCCAAGATCGGTGACGTTACGGTCGAAGCCGCGATCAACGACGCGATCGCCACCATCGGCGAGAACATGACGCTGCGCCGTGCCGCTTCGCTCGAAGTGAGCCAGGGCGTCGTCGCGCATTACGTCCACGGTGCCGTCGTCGACGGTGCCGGCAAGATGGGCGTGATCGTGGCGCTGGAATCGCCGGGCAAGGCCGACGAGCTCGCGGCCCTGGGCCGCCAGATCGCGATGCATGTCGCCGCCGCCAACCCGCTGGCGCTCGATCCTTCCGGCCTCGATCCGGCGGTCACCAAGCGCGAGAAGGACGTGCTCGCCGACAAATATCGCCAGCAGGGCAAGCCCGAGAACGTGATCGAGAAGATCGTCGAGTCCGGCCTCAAGACCTACTACAAGGAAGTCTGCCTGCTCGAGCAGGCCTTCATCCACGACACCGGCAAGTCGGTGGCGCAGGCCGTGAAGGAAGCCGAGGGCAAGGTCGGCGGCGCTGTGAAGATCGCGGGCTTTGTGCGCTATGCTCTCGGCGAGGGAATCGAGAAGCAGGAAAGCGACTTCGCGGCCGAGGTCGCCGCGGCCAGCGGCAAGAAGTAAGCGCCGGAACACCTCCTTCCGGCGTGCGGCCGGAAGCGGCGCCCGGGCAAGGAAAGTGCACATGACTGATCCGGTCTATCGTCGCGTCGTGATCAAACTGTCCGGCGAATATCTCGCGGGACAGCAGGGGTTTGGCATCGACCAGGCGACCGTCGACCGGGTTGCGGACGATCTGATCGCGGCCCGCAAGCTCGGTTGCGAGGTTGCGGTCGTGATCGGCGGCGGCAATATCGTGCGCGGCGTCGAGGTCTCCGCCCGTGGCGTGTCGCGCCCGACCGGCGACACCATGGGCATGCTCGCCACCATGATGAACTGCCTCGCGCTGGAAGCGGCGATCGAGCGCAAGGGCGCGCCGGCGCGCACGCTGTCGGCCTTCGTCATGCCGGAGATTTCCGAGCTGTTCACCCGCACTGCGGCGCACAAATACCTCGCCGAGGGCCGCATCGTGCTGCTCGGCGGCGGAACCGGCAATCCGTTCTTCACCACCGATACGACCGCGGTGCTGCGCGCCGCCGAGATCGGCGCCCAGGCGGTGCTGAAGGCAACCAATGTCGACGGCGTCTACTCGGCCGATCCGAAGAAGGATCCTGCCGCCACGCGGTTTGACCGGCTGACCCATTCGCAGGCGATCGAGGGCGGCTACAAGGTGATGGATGCGACCGCCTTCGCGCTTGCCCGCGAGACGTCGCTGCCTATCATCGTATTCTCGATCGCGGAGCCGGGGTCGATCGGTGCGATTCTGCGCGGCGCCGGCCACGGAACCATCGTCGCCGGCTGAAGGCTCCCCTGACGCGTCCGAAAGGGAAGGGCGCGGGAGCAGTCGCCGGGATTTTGAAGGAGAAACGTGATGCCCACGGGTAATTTCGACCTCAACGAAGTGAAGCGCCGCATGCAAGGCGCCGTCGCCTCGCTCAAGCACGAGCTTGGCGGCCTGCGGACCGGGCGTGCGTCCGCCTCGATGCTCGATCCGGTGCAGGTCGACGCTTATGGCAGCCACATGCCGCTCAATCAGCTCGCCACCGTCAGCGTGCCGGAGCCGCGCCTGATCTCGGTGCAGGTCTGGGACAAGTCGATGGTCAAGGCGGTGGAGAAGGCGATCGTCGATTCCAATCTCGGCCTGTCGCCCGCGACCGAGGGCCAGGTGCTGCGCCTGCGTATCCCCGAGCTGAACGAGGAGCGGCGCAAGGAATTGGTGAAGGTTGCGCATAAATATGCGGAAGCCGCCAAGGTCGCCGCGCGCCACGTCCGCCGCGACGGCCTCGACGTGCTCAAGAAACTCGAGAAGAATCACGAAATGTCGGAAGACGACCAGAAGCGTCACGCCGACGAGGTGCAGAAGGCGACCGACGGCACGATCGCCGAAATCGACCAGTTGCTGGCTGCCAAGGAAAAAGAAATCCTCACCGTTTAAGGCCGCCCCCGATGTCCAACGCCGCCGCGCCTGTCACGGAAGGACCCGATCGGTCCGAGGCGCCCGCGCATGTCGCCATCATCATGGATGGCAACGGGCGTTGGGCGGCCGCGCGCGGTCTGCCGCGTGCCGAGGGGCATCGCCGCGGCGTCGAGGCCCTGCGCCGCGTGGTGCGCGCCTCGCACGAGCTCGGCATCCGCTATCTCACCATCTTCTCCTTCTCGTCGGAGAACTGGTCGCGCCCGGCGAGCGAGATCGGCGATCTGTTCGGCCTGCTGCGCCGCTTCATCCGCAACGATTTGGCGAGCCTGCATCGCGACGGCGTCAAGGTCCGGATCATCGGCGAGCGCGAGGGGCTCGAGAGCGACATCTGCTCGCTCTTGAACGAGGCCGAGGAGCTGACGCGCGACAACACACGCCTGACGCTCGTCGTCGCCTTCAACTACGGCTCCCGGCAGGAGATCGCGAAAGCGGCGCAGAAGCTCGCCCGCGAGGTCGCCGAAGGCAAGCGCGACCCTGCCACGATCGACGCCGAGACGCTCGGCGCGCATCTCGATGCGCCCGACATTCCCGACCCCGATCTCATCATCCGCACCAGCGGCGAGCAGCGCCTGTCCAATTTCCTGATGTGGCAGGCGGCCTATAGCGAGCTCGTCTTCGTGCCGATCCATTGGCCCGATTTCGACAAGGCGGCGCTGGAAAGCGCGATCGCCGAATTCGCCAGGCGCGAGCGCCGTTTCGGCGGCCTGGTCGCGAAAACCGCCTCGTGAGCGAACAGGAATCCGCACCGGTGGGCGCCAAGCCTGCCCCGAGCAATCTCGTGATGCGAGTCCTCGCAGCGCTGGTGCTGGCGCCGCTGACCATCGCGATCGCTTATGCCGGCGGCTGGCTGTGGGCGCTGCTCGTCACCCTGGTTTCGATCGGGCTGTTCGCGGAATGGCTGACGGTGGTCGGCGCAGGCTCCGCCGCGCTGACGGGGGCAGGGACGATCGTGATCGCCATGATGGGCGCCGCCGTCGCCTTTGGCGGGCTCAAGACCTCAGTCGTCGTCGGGCTCGTCGGCGGCGCGATCGTGACGCTGATCGCGCGCGGCAAGTTCGTCTGGGCGGCGACGGGATTTGCCTATGCCGCGGCGGCGCTGCTGGCCTCGATCCTGGTGCGGAAGGATCTCGTCAACGGCTTCTCCGCGCTGATGTTCGTGCTGCTGGTGGTGTGGGCGACCGATATCGGCGGCTATTTCGCTGGCCGCAGTATCGGCGGGCCGAAGCTCTGGCCGCGCGTCAGCCCGAAGAAAACCTGGGCCGGCGCGATCGGCGGCTTTGTCGCAAGCCTCCTGGTTGCGGTCGGGTTCGCGGCTTGTGGGCTCGGGAAGATGGCGCCCTTGCTTTTCGTCAGCGCCATCCTCTCCGTGGTGTCGGCATTGGGCGATCTGTTCGAATCCGCCGTGAAACGGCGCTTCGGTGTCAAGGATTCCAGTCACTTAATTCCCGGCCATGGCGGGCTTATGGACCGCCTGGACGGTTTTGTCGCCGCCATCCTGGCGGCCTGGATTATCGGCTTTCTCCGCCATGGTGTGCATAGCGCCGGAAGCGGTCTTATGGTTTGGTGAGGTTATGAGCGCAGTCCCATTGCGAAACAACAAGGCTGCGGCGGCGTCCGTCCGCAGCGTCACGGTGCTCGGCGCCACCGGCTCGATCGGCGACAGCACGATGGACCTGCTGCGCGCCTCGCCCGAGCGCTATCGCGTCGAAGCCTTGACGGCGAACAGCAATGTCGCGGCGCTGGCAAAGCTCGCGAAGGAATTTTCCGCGCGCTACGTCGCGGTCGCCGACACCTCCAAGCTCGCTGAGCTCAAGGCTGCACTCGCGGGCACGAGCACCGAATGCGGGGCCGGCGAAAGTGCCGTGATCGAGGCCGGCGCTCGCCCGGCCGATTGGGTGATGGCGGCCGTCAGCGGCGCTGCCGGATTGAAGCCGGCACTGGCCGCGGTCGATCGCGGCGCGCATGTGGCGCTGGCCAACAAGGAATGCCTGGTTTGCGCCGGTGATTTCTTCATGCAGCGGGCGGCCAAGGCGGGCGCGTGCATCTTGCCGGCCGATTCCGAGCACAACGCGCTGTTCCAGGCCTTGGCATCCGGCAATCGCGATGAACTGGTCCGCGTCATCATCACGGCGTCGGGCGGCCCGTTCCGCACCTGGAAGCCGGCCGACATCGAGCAGGCCACGCTCGAGCAGGCCCTGAAGCACCCGAACTGGAGCATGGGCCAGAAGATCACGATCGATTCGGCCTCCATGATGAACAAGGGGCTCGAGGTGATCGAAGCCTCCTATCTGTTCGCGCTCACGCCCGACGAGATCGACGTGCTCGTGCATCCGCAGTCGATCATCCACGGCATGGTCGAGTTCTCCGACCGGTCGGTGATGGCCCAGCTCGGCGCGCCCGACATGCGTACGCCGATCGCGCATTGCCTCGGCTGGCCCGACCGCATCAAGGGGCCGGCGGCGAAGCTGGATCTGGCCAAGATCGGCCAGCTGACTTTCGAGGCGCCGGATTTCGAGCGCTTCCCCGGGCTGCGTCTGGCTTTCGACTCGCTCCGGACCGGGAAGGGGGCCACCACCGTCTACAACGCGGCCAACGAGGTTGCGGTGGCAGCGTTCATCGCCGGCAAGATCCGGTTCGGGGCCATTGCCCGGCTGGTGGAGGCGACGCTGAACGACTGGATCCGCGAAGGGAACCAGGGCCCCATGACGTCAGCCGATGATGCAATCTCTGTTGACCATGTTGCGCGAAATAAAGCTGCCGCCCTATTGCCTCAAATTGCCTTAAAGGCATCCTAGATGGTTCGGGGCCAGGGCCTTGCGGCGCTGGATGAGGGAATTCGATGATCGACTTTTTTACCCATAGTTTCAATACGTTGAGCCATGGGCTCCTCGGCTACGCGGTTCCCTTCCTGTTCGTCCTGACGATCGTCGTGTTCTTCCACGAGCTCGGCCACTTTTTGGTCGCGCGCTGGGCCGGCGTGCGCGTCCTGACCTTTTCGCTCGGTTTCGGACCTGAGTTGGTCGGCTTCAACGACCGCCACGGCACCCGCTGGAAGATCTCGGCGATCCCGCTTGGCGGCTACGTCAAGTTCTTCGGCGACGAGAGCGAGGCCTCGACCCCGTCCGCGCAGACGCTTGCGGCCATGTCGGCTGAGGAGCGCGCCGGCAGCTTCCACCACAAGAAGGTCGCCCCGCGCGCCGCCATCGTCGCGGCCGGACCGATCGCCAATTTCATCCTGGGCGCGCTGATTTTCGCGGGCATGGCCCTGTATTACGGCAAGCCGAGCACGATCGCGCGCGTCGACGGCATCGTCGCCGACGGTGCTGCGGCGGCGGCCGGCTTCAAGGTCGGGGACGTCGTCGTCCAGATCGACGGCAAGCCGATCGAGAGCTTTGCCGACATGCAGCGAATCGTTGCGACGAACGCCGGTTCAGCGCTTGCCTTCCAGGTGAAGCGGGACGGTACGATCGTATCGCTGACGGCGACGCCGGCGCTGCTTGAGCGCAAGGATCCGTTCGGCAACAGTCACCGCTTGGGCGTGCTCGGCGTCGAGCACAAATCGCAGGCCGGCGAGGCCTCGACCGCGCCGGTCGGCATCGGCGAGGCGCTCAAGATCGGGGTCGAGCAGGTCTGGTTCATCATCACCAGCACCTTCAAGTTCCTGGGCTCGCTGTTCGTCGGTAACGGCAACCCCAACGAGGTCAGCGGCGTCCTGGGAATCGCGAAGATGTCGGGGCAGGCGGCCAGCGCCGGGTTCCAGTTCGTGATCAACCTGTGTGCGGTGCTGTCGGTGTCGATCGGCTTGCTGAACCTGTTCCCGATTCCGCTGCTCGATGGCGGCCACCTGATGTTCTATGCGGCTGAAGTGGTCCGCGGCCGGCCCTTGTCCGAGCGGACTCAGGAGATGGGGTTCCGAATCGGGCTCGGTTTGGTGCTGATGTTGATGGTGTTTGCGACCTACAACGACATCCTGCGGATGGCGGCATCCTGATGGCGGCTTTTTGTGGCGTTGCTGTTGAGCAACGTCTTGGAATGAAATTGAAATCACGACGCTTTCGGCCGTTTGCGGCGTCGGTGAAATTGGCTACAAGCGGCCTCGACTTGGGGAATCTTCCAGACCGGCGTTGGGGTTGGGTCTGGCTCGGAATGATAAGGGCGCGTTGCGCGATGAAGTTTGGACTGCGACTCCGGGGGGGCTTGCTCGCAACCCTGATCATGTTCGGCGCGCCGGTGGTTGCCCCGGTCGGGGCTGTTTTTGTGTCTTCGTCTGCGCTCGCTCAGACCGTTCAGTCGATTTCCGTCGAAGGAAATCGCCGCGTCGAGGTGGAGACCATCCGCTCCTATTTCAAGCCGGGTCCGGGCGGTCGCCTGGATCAAGCCGCAATCGACGACGGCCTCAAGGCGCTGATCGAGACCGGCCTGTTCCAGGACGTCAGGATCAACCGTGGTGCCGGCGGCCAGATCATCGTCTCCGTGGTGGAAAACCCGGTGATCGGCCGCGTCGCCTTCGAGGGCAACAAGAAGATCAAGGACGAGCAGCTCACCACTGAGGTCCAGTCCAAGGCGCGCGGCACCTTCTCGCGCGCCATGGTGCAGTCCGACACGCTGCGAATCGCTGAAATCTATCGCCGGTCCGGCCGCTACGACGTGCGCGTCACGCCCGAAATCATCGAGCAGCCGAACAACCGCGTCGACCTCATCTTCACGGTCGAGGAAGGCGCCAAGACCGGCGTCAAGTCGATCGAATTCGTCGGCAACAGCGCGTTCTCGTCCTATCGCCTGCGTGACGTCATCAAGACCCGCGAATCGAACCTGCTGAGCTTCCTCGCCAGCGGCGACATCTACGATCCCGACCGCGTTGAAGCCGACCGCGACCTGATCCGCCGCTTCTATCTCAAGAACGGTTACGCCGACGTCCAGGTGGTGGCCGCGCTCACCGAATACGATCCGGAGAAGAAGGGCTTCAACGTCACCTTCAAGATCGAGGAAGGCGCCCAGTACCGCGTCGGCGCGGTCGACTTCCGCTCCAGCATTCCGAACTTCGATCCCACCTCGATGCGCGGCTATTCGCGCGTCCATGCCGGCTCGCTCTACAACGTCGAATCGGTCGAGAAGTCGGTCGAGGAGATGCAGATCGAGGCCTCGCGCCGCGGTTACGCCTTCGCCGTGGTCCGTCCCGGCGGCGACCGCAACTTCGAGGCGCACACCGTCTCCGTGGTGTTCAACATCGACGAGGGCCCGCGCACCTATATCGAGCGCATCAACCTGCGCGGCAACACCCGCACCCGCGACTATGTAATCCGCCGCGAGTTCGACATCTCCGAGGGCGATGCCTACAACCGCGCCCTGGTCGACCGTGCCGAACGGCGCCTGAAGAACCTCGACTACTTCAAGAGCGTGAAGATCACGACGGAGCCCGGCTCGTCGAGCGATCGCGTGGTCCTGATCGTCGACATGGAAGAGAAATCGACCGGCGACTTCTCGATCTCGGGCGGTTACTCCACCACTGACGGCGCGCTGGCCGAAGTCTCGATCTCCGAGCGCAACCTGCTCGGCCGCGGCCTGTTCGCCAAGGCGTCGGTGACCTATGGTCAGTATGCACGCGGCTACTCGCTGTCGTTCGTCGAGCCGTATCTGCTCGACTACCGCGTCGCGCTCGGCCTCGACCTCTATCAGCGTGAGCAGAAGTCCAACAGCTACATCTCCTACGGCACCAAGACGCTCGGCTTCTCGCCGCGCCTCGGCTTCTCGCTGCGCGAGGATCTGTCGCTGCAACTGCGCTACTCGATCTACCGGCAGGAAATCACGCTGCCGTACTATCTGGCGAACTGTAACAACAACATCGGCACCGCGGCGTTCAACCCGAGCCCGGCCTTTGCCGCCGTCAACGGCATCGACCTGAGCGGGACCAACGGCCTCGGCTGTTACAGCGACGGCGAAGCCTCGCTGCCGGTGCGCAAGGAGCTTGCTAACGGCAAGACCCTGACCTCGGCGCTCGGCTACACGCTGACCTACAACACGCTGGACAACAACAAGAACCCGACCGACGGTCTGCTCGTCGACTTCCGTCAGGATTTCGCCGGCGTCGGCGGCGACGTCTCCTACCTGAAGTCCGTGGTCGACGCGAAGTACTACACTCCGCTGGTGTCTGACATCGTCGGCCTCGTCCGCGTGCAGAGCGGCATGCTGAACAAGATCGGCAGCGACCTGCGCATGCTCGATCACTTCCAGATGGGTTCGAACCTCGTTCGCGGCTTTGCTCCGAACGGTATCGGCCCGCGCGACTTGAATCCCTACGGCACGCAGGATGCGCTCGGCGGCACCAAGTATTGGGGCGCTTCGCTCGAACTGCAGATGCCGTTCTGGTTCCTGCCGAAGGAAGTGGGTCTGAAGGGTGCGGTCTATGCCGACGCCGGCGGCCTCTACGACTATAAGGGACCGACCAGCTGGACCACGACCAACGAGGTCAACGCTCCCGGCTGTATCCCCTCGACCATCAATCCGTCGAGCACCGGAACCTGTACCGGCCTCGTCTATGACGATAGCAAGGTCGTCCGCTCGTCGGTTGGTGTCGGTCTGATCTGGCAGTCGCCATTCGGTCCGCTGCGCTTCGACTACGCCGTGCCGCTCAGCAAGGGCAAGTACGACCGCGTCCAGGAGTTCCGGTTCGGCGGCGGCACCACGTTCTAATTCGATCAGCACGGCACGATCCGGATCAATGGAGCCGGTTTCCGAAAGGGATCGTGCCATTCCAAGAGATGGGGCATGATGCGGCTTGACCGCTTCATGCCGAAGCCGGACCGCGACGGGGTGGAATGGCGCAGCCGACCTTCTTCAAAAAGCCGCCGGCCTCGACGCTGGCCGGCATCGCCGCGCAGACCAAGGCGCAGCTGATCGACCCGTCGAGGGGCGACCAGATCATCACGGGCCTTGCTTCGCTCGACGAAGCCGGCCCGATGCACTTGGCCTTTTTTGACAACCTCAAATACATCGGGGAGCTCAAAGCGACCCGTGCCGGGGCCTGCCTGGTGAGCCCGCGCTTCGAGGCCCAGGTGCCTGCCCACGTGGCCGTGCTGCGGGTGGCGCAGCCGTTCCGTGCCTTCGTCGGGATCGCACGGGAATGGCACGCCGATGCGCTGCGCCCGCAGTCCTGGTTCGGCATCGAGGGGATCGCACCGTCCGCCATCATCGATCCCTCGGCCCGGATTGAGGACGACGTCATCGTCGAGCCCCTGGCGGTCATCGGCCCGGACGTCGAGATCGGCAGCGGCACGGTGATCGGCGCCGGCGCGGTCATCGGCCCTGGCGTCAAGATTGGCCGGGACTGCAATGTCGGCGCCCGCACGGCCATCCAGTGCGCCCTGATCGGCAACGACGTGCTGATCCATCCCGGCTGCTCGATCGGCCAGGACGGTTACGGTTTCATCTTCTTCGGCCCCGAGGGGCACCTGAAAGTGCCGCAGACCGGCCGCGTGCTGATCCAGAACCATGTGGAGGTCGGCGCCGGCACCACCATCGATCGCGGGTCCTTGCGCGACACCGTGATCGGGGAGGGCACCAAAATCGACAATCAGGTCCAGATCGGCCACAATGTGACCATCGGCCGGAATTGCCTGCTGGCGGCTCAGATCGGTCTCGCCGGCAGCCTGACCATCGGCGACAACGTGGCGCTCGGGGCCAAGGTGGGCATCAACAACCACCTCAAGATCGGCGATGGAGCCCAGGTCACCGCGATGAGCGGCGTCAAGGACGACATCCCGGCAGGCGGACGCTGGGGTGGATTTTTTGCCAAACCGACCAAGCAATGGTTCAAGGAAATCATCGCGGTGGAGCGTCTGGTACGCGACAGCAAGGCCGATGCGAAGGACGAGGGACGGGAATGACGGCGGAATCACCTGTGAAGTTCGAGCTGGTGGACATCAATGCGATCCTCCAGACCCTGCCGCACCGCTTTCCGATGCTGCTGATCGACCGCGTGATCAACATCCGCGCCGATTACAGCGGCATCGGCATCAAGAACGTCACCTTCAACGAGCCGGCCTTCCAGGGGCATTTCCCGGAGCGCCCGGTCTATCCCGGCGTCATGATGATCGAGGCGATGGCGCAGACGGCGGGCGTGATCGGCATCAAGTCGGTCGAAGGCACCGAGAAACCCCGCGCGGTGTATTTCCTCACCATCGACAAGTGCAAGTTCCGCAAGCCCGTGCTGCCCGGCGATACCATCGAGTACCACATGCGCTCGCTTGGCCGCCGCAAGGCCATGTGGTGGTTTCACGGCGATGCCAAGGTCAACGGCCAGGTGGTTGCGGAAGCCGATGTCGGCGCCATGCTGACGGACTGAGGCGGCTTCGGCGGCAAGCTGGGCCTCACGCGCTGCAATCGTAGCGGCCGCCGGCGGCCTCGCGCCTGATCTGCCGGTTGAAGAACTGGCCCATGGACGGCGCGCCCAGAAGGCTGTCGACCGTCTCGGCCGCGACGCCGCAATAGCGCGCATAGGAGCCGCCGGTCGCAACGACGAGGTCATGCTGTGCGCGGTCATAGCAGACGCGTTGAAGCACCGTGCTGCGACTGATGTCGCGGCATTCGAATGTCGCAAGGTCGATGGGCCGGCGATCGACGGTCTCGACGGTTTCCGAGACGATCGGCGCGGTTGCAAGCTGTGCAAGCAGAAGTGCCAAGGCCCTGACCACGAGTGTTGAAGCTCCGCATGAACGTGTTGACGGACCGGGACGGCTGCCTCATCCGATACTTGAAACAGGCAGAGATGATACGTCACTGGACAGATCGGGCATAGACGCGCTAACCACCGGAAAACCGAGCGACTTCAATACATAATCAGAGCTTCCTAACGAGTAAGATTGCTTGATGAGCAAGATTGATCCCACCGCACGGGTCGCGGACGGCGCCGTGATCGGCGAGGGCACCGAGATCGGGCCCTATTGCATCATCGGCCCGAACGTCGTGATCGGCGCGAACTGCAAGCTGATCGGGCATGTGCATGTCACAGCGCAGACGACCGTCGGCGATGATTGCACCATCTACCCGTTCGCCTCGCTCGGCACGCCGCCGCAGTCGCTCAGCTACCGTGGCGAGCTGACGAAGCTCACGATCGGATCGGGATGCACCATCCGGGAATCCGTGACGATGAACGCCGGCACGGTCGCCGGCGGCGGCATCACCACGGTCGGCGATCGCGGCTACTTCATGAATTGCAGCCATGTCGGCCATGACTGCCATGTCGGCAATGACGTGATCTTCGCGACCTCGGCGACGCTCGGCGGTCACGCCGAGATCGGCGACTTCGTCTTCATCGGCGGCCTGTCCGCGGTGCACCAGTTTACCCGCATCGGACCGCAGGTCATGGTCGGCGGCGTCTGCGGCGTGCGCGACGACATCATCCCGTTCGGTCTCGTCAACGGCCAATACGCGGTGCTCGAGGGCCTCAACATCATCGGCATGAAGCGGCGCAAGTTCACCAAGCAGCGGCTGGCGACGGTGCGCGGATTCTACCAAAAGCTCTTCCATGGCCCCGGCACCTTCGCCGAGCGGCTGGAGGCATCCCGGCCGCTCGCGGGCGAAGATCCGGCGATCGCCGAAATCCTCGACTTCATCGGCAAGGGCAAACGCCCGCTCTGCCTTCCCGCCATCGCGAAGTGATTTTGGGATGGCCGCGGGCATGACATCGGCGGCTGCGGAGATCGCATCGCCGGTCGGCATCGTCGCCGGCGGCGGCGCGATGCCGTTCGCGGTCGCCGACTCGCTTGCCGCCCGCGGCATCACGCCGGTGCTGTTTCCGCTGCGGGGGGCCTGCGATCCGGCGCGGCTTGAGAAATTCCGTCACCGCTGGATTTCGGTCGGCCAGCTCGGCCGCGCAATGCGGCTGTTTCGCGAGGAAGGCTGCCGCGACCTGATCTTCATCGGCACATTGGTGCGGCCCTCGCTCTCGGAGATCCGGTTCGACGTCAAGACGCTGCGCCTGCTCGGCAACGTGATCCGCGCCTTTCGCGGCGGCGACGATCATCTGTTGTCCGGCGTCGGCCGCATCCTCGAGCAGGACGGCTTCCGCATGGTCGGCATCAAGGACGTCGCACCCGACCTGCTGATGCCCGAGGGCTGCATCAGCCGCGCCTGGCCGAACGACAACAGCAAGACAGACATCGAGCGCGGCCGTGCGGTGCTGGCCGCGCTCGGCCCGTTCGACATCGGCCAGGCTGCGGTCGTGATCGACGGCCATGTGGTCGCGGTCGAGGACATCGAGGGCACCGACGCGCTGCTGGCGCGCGTCGCGCGGCTGCGCGAGGAGGGGCGCATTCGCGCAGCTAGGGGCCGCGGCGTGCTGGTGAAGGCGCCGAAGAGCAACCAGGATCTGCGCTTCGACCTGCCGACGATCGGCCCGCGCACGCTCGAAGGTGTCGCCGCCGCGGGCCTCGCCGGCATCGCCGTCATTGCCGGCAACACCATCGCGGCCGAGCCGCAGGCGATGATCACGCTCGCCGATGCCAAATACCTCTTCGTCATCGGCCTGCCGGCGTGATGCAATCCCGCGATCCCAAGCGCAGGATCTTCCTGATCGCCACCGAGGAATCCGGTGACCGGCTCGGCAGCGCCTTGATGAAGGTGCTGCGCCAGCGCCTCGGCGACGGCGTCGAGTTCGCAGGCGTCGGCGGCCGCACCATGGCGCGCGAAGGGCTGGAATCGCTGTTTCCGATCGAGGAGCTGTCGATCGTCGGCTTCGCCGCAGTGGTGCAGCAATTGCCGAAGATCCTGCGGTTGATCCGCGACACCGCGGACGCCGTGCTCGAAGCTGCGCCGGACGCGCTCGTCATCATCGACAGTCCCGATTTCACCCATCGCGTCGCCCGCCGCGTGCGCGCGAAGAATTCCGCGATTCCGGTGGTCGATTACGTCTCGCCGCAGCTCTGGGCGTGGCGGCCGGGGCGGGCGCGGACCATGCTCGGCTATGTCGACCACGTTCTCGGCCTGCTGCCGTTCGAGCCGGAGGAATACCGCAAGCTCGGCGGGCCGCCATGCAGCTATGTCGGCCATCCCCTGGTCGAGCAATTGTCCTCGCTGCGCCCGAACGCGGAGGAGCAGGCCCGCCGCGACGGCGAGCCGCCGGTGCTGCTGGTGCTGCCCGGCAGCCGCCGCAGCGAGGTCAGGCACCATCTCGACGTGTTCGGCGCAACGCTCGGCCGCTTGCAGGCGGACGGTCTCGCCTTCGAGCTGATACTGCCGACCATGCCGCATCTGGAAGCCACCATCCGCGAAGGCATCGCGAATTGGCCGGTCAAACCGAGGATCGTGACCGGGGAGAACGAGAAGCGCGCCGTATTCCGCATCGCGCGTGCAGCCCTGGCCAAATCCGGTACGGTGACGCTGGAGCTCGCGTTGTCGGGCATTCCGATGGTGACTGCCTATCGCGTCGGCGCGGTCGAGGCCTTCATCCTGCGCCGCGCGATCCGCGTCTCCTCGGTGATCCTCGCCAATCTCGTGATCGGCAGGGATGTCATTCCGGAGTATCTCCAGGAGGAGTGCACGCCGGAGAAGCTGGCGCCCGCGCTTCACGATGTGCTGACGGACTCCCCGCTGCGGCGGCAGCAGGTCGAGGCTTTTGCCCAGCTCGACCAGATCATGTCGACCGGCAACAAGCCGCCGAGCGTGCTCGCGGCCGACATCGTGCTGAAGACGATGCGGAAGGGCGAGAGACCGAGCTAAGGCGCCTCGCAAGCGTGGGCTGGCGGCGGCGGAGCGGAAGCCGCTTGGTTTGAGCGCAATTGGCGGCTTTTGACCGATTCTGTTGAAAAAGGCGGCGGTTGCGACGCAGAGGGATCAATGATTCAGTCAGTCTAATTGGCAGGACTGAAGATCATGATGGGACATCGGCAAGTCGAGCAGGCCGCGTTGTTCTATGAGTTCTCGCTGGAAAGGCATATCCCGGCCGACCACTTGCTCCGGTCGATCGATAGATTTGTCGACCTTGAAGAGGTCAGACAGGACCTGGCGCCTTTCTACAGTAGTATCGGTCGACCTTCGATCGATCCCGAGCTGATGATCCGGATGCTGCTGATCGGTTACTGCTTCGGCATTCGATCGGAGCGGCGCCTGTGCGATGAGGTCCACCTTAACTTGGCCTACCGATGGTTCTGCCGGCTTGGTCTAGATGGCGCAGTACCTGATCACTCGACGTTCTCCAAGAACAGGCATGGCCGCTTCCGACAGAGCGACCTCTTCCGGTGCGTGTTCGAGAGCGTTTTGCGTCGCTGTATCGAGGAGCGGCTGGTCGGTGGTGAAGGATTCGCCGTCGATGCGAGCCTGATCAAGGCCGATGCCAATCGGCAGAAGGGGATCGAAGGCGACAAGGGACTTCCACCGGAGGCTGCCGGCCGAGCGATCGACGAGTATCTGGCTGTCCTCGATGATGCCGCGTTCGGAGCAGCCACCGAAGTGACCCCGAAGTTCGTGTCGCCCTCCGACCCAGCGGCGCGCTGGACGGGAGCGCACGGCGGCCAAGCCTTCTTTGCCTACTCGACGAACTACCTGATCGACATCGAGAACGCGATCATCGTCGATGTTGAGGCGACGACGGCAATCCGGCAGGCGGAGGTATTGGCTGCCAAGCGCATGATTGAGCGCTCGCTGGAGCGGTTTGATCTCTATCCGAGCCGGCTCCTCGGCGACAGCGGCTATGGCTCGGCCGAGATGCTCGCCTGGCTGGTCTATGAGCATGGCATCGAGCCGCACGTTACAGTCTTCGACAAGTCGGCTCGCACAGACGGGATCTTCTCGCGCGACGACTTCACCTATGACCACGCCGGGGACGTTTATCGTTGCCCCGGCGGCAAAGTTCTTACCACGACCGGAACGCTGGTGAATGATGGCGCCACCATGCTTTACCTTGCCAGCAAGCACGATTGTGATCGCTGCGCATTGAAGTCCCGATGCTGCCCCAAGCAGCCATCACGGAGGGTGCCACGCTCGATCTACGAGGGCGCTCGCGACATGGCGCGCCAGATCGCAAGATCATGGGAGGGCCGCACCTCGCGTCGGCTCCGCAAGAAGATCGAGATGCTGTTCGCGCACCTCAAGCGCATCCTCAAACTCGACCGTCTACGCTTACGAGGTCCAAACGGTGCGCATGACGAGTTCATCCTGGCGGCCACCGCCCAGAACCTAAGAAAGATGGCCAAGCTGATCCCGATGTCCACCCCGAGGCTCGCATAGCGATCGGTAGAGCAGTTCGGCCACATCGCGACCGAGCCATTACAAGGAAATACTGCCCGCCTTTTTCAACGGAATCGACCCGAAGCGGAAATCCGCAACAGACCAGCGTCGTCTTCGCTATCCCCCAGCAGCATCATGGCAACGGGAGTCTCTTCTAGTTCTCTCCTTTTCTGAATTGAATGAGACTGAATATGCCAATGTCCTTCGTCCCGATGAACGTGAAGTCGGCCGATGCGGCCAGTTTGCGATACTCGGCTTCGGTGCGCTCGCGGCCGCCAGGTCCCCGCAGCATATTGAGGTCGCTCATGGCGCAAGATCGGTTCTCCGGTCTGGCTGTGACGCGCTCCGGCATGATCCGTTCGATCACGATCAAGGTCCCGCTGGCAGGCAATGCATCCCTACAATTGCGTAGAATTGTTTCGCAACGATCGTCTTTCCAGTTGTGAAGTATGCTTTTCATCAAGATCGTATCGGCTCCTCTCGGAATTGTTTCGAAGAAATTGCCAGCGACGAATCGGCCGCGACCGGCGATACCGAGCTGTTCGAAACGCGCTCGCGCCTGTGCTTCGCAGCGCACTAGATCGAACGCAACACCTTCAAGATGCGGGGTGTGCTGAAGCAACCCGCCGATCAACTCGCCGGTGCCGCCGCCGACATCCATCACTATGTGGGCGGGCGCGAAATCATGGGACGCGATGATCTTTGGAACAATTGACCGCGTGAGGCTCACCATTGCTGCGTTGAACTGGCGTGTCCATTCCGGTGGAACGCCGGCTGCCGCATAGCGATCGTCGCCATCGCCACGCAATTGCGTCGCAGTCGCGCCGGTGCGGACCGAGTCAAGCAAACCGCTCCAGGACCGAATGAGCATTTCGCCCTCGAAGATAACCCAGTCCTTGAAAGACGGATCGCCATCCCGGTCGAGCTGCCGACCGAGATCGGTGATGGCAAACCTGTCAAGGCTTTCTTGCCTACAGATACCAAGCGTTGTCAGGGCGATGAGCAGCCTGCGTAACGCGCTCTCATTGGCGGATACCAGGCTCGCGAGTTCGGCCACCGATTTCGCCTCCCCGCCGGTGGCTTCGGCGAGATTGAGCTTTGCCGCCGTATAGATCACCGCAGTGATGCGATGCGACTGCACGAGATCATGGATGGATTCTGATCGCCTCATGTATTCCCACGATTGCTGTGAACTGGAGCAGGTCGGTACGTCGGCCTCGGAAGTACAGATAGATTGCCGCTTGCGGCTTCTCGGCTCTTCAATCAGTCGGCAAGAACCCGCTTGCTTGTACGATTGTTTTCCAGCGTTCGGATTCGGACGCGATCAGTTGAGCAAAGTCACTCATGGAGATCGCGTCGAGTTCAAGAGCTAATTTGATCATGCCGGATCTAACCTCATCACTACGCAGCGCCGCCTGGATAGAAGCATTGAGCTTTTCGACGATGGTTGCCGGCGTCGCCGCGGGAACGAAGAACCCATACCAAGTGAGATCCTCGAGCGACGGATAGCCAGCCTCCCTCATCGTCGGCACCGCCGGAACAAACGGGCTGCGACGCGGGCCCGTAGTCGCCAGCGCGCGAATTTCTCCGGATTGGACGAGGCCCAGTGAGCTTGCGATTGGCATAAAAGCGGATGCAATCTCGCCCTTCAGGAGATCTTGAATCGCGCCATTGCCCTGATAAGGCACGTGAAGGAAATTGAACTTAGCGGTGCGCCCTAGCGTTGTGCCGAGGAAATGCAGCGTGGTCCCGGCACCGGGCGTGCCGAATGTGGATTGATTTGGATTAGCCCGGCACCAGGCGACGAAATCGTCGAGGGTCTTCACCTCACCTGGTACCTTCGGACCTATCGTCAGCAATGTGGGGGTCGAGGCGACGGTCGACACCGCGGTAAAATCTCGCGGCTCGTATCTGAGCTTCTTGTAGACGTGTGGAAAGAACATTATGAATCCGAGCGGCGCGATCAGCATGACCGATCCGTCGGCATCAGCCGTCTTCAATGCCTCGACTGCGACACGACCGCCTGCTCCTGGCCGGGTCTCGACCACGATCGTTTCAGCATAGTCCTTCATCTGGCCTGCGACGAGCCGCGCCAAGGCATCGAGCAGCCCGGGCGTGAAGCCCGTCAGGATGTGCACGGTTTTTTTGAGCGGTTGTGCGACCGCCCGGGGAAGACCAGCAACCGAGATCGCGACGCCAGCCGCCGATACGGTCAACAAGTCACGGCGCGTAATCATCGACGGTTTCCTGAACTCATCTGGATGTTCCGCACAGACTTTACTTCGGATCTGGCTCCTCGCCTGATCTCCGGCTTACTTTTTCCTTACCATCCGCCTACTATTGGCGTCCGATGCGGTCTCAGGTCAGTGACGATTGAAGCGGTGCGGGGATTGCCTTGCGCTATCTCTTTGATGATTATGTATTTGACACCGACCGGCGCGAGCTGCGTCTCGGAGCCGAGATGATCGCTATCGCGCCGAAGGTGTTCGACTTGCTCGACTACCTGATCGGCAATCGGGAACGTGTCGTCAGCAAGGACGACATCATAACCGCCGTCTGGGATAGCCGTGTCGTTTCGGATGAAGCACTCACCACCCGCGTGAATGCGGCGCGGAAGGCGATTGGAGATTCCGGAGATGAACAGCGCCTCATCAAGACCCTTCCGCGAAAGGGGTTTCGTTTCGTCGGCACGGTGCGTGAAATACACGAGCCGCCGAGCGCGGCCGCGGCGAGCATCGTACTAAGATCCGCCCTCCACGCGCCTGAAAAGCCCTCGCTTGTCGTCCTGCCGTTCGCCAATTTGAGTCCTGATCCCAAACAGGAATATTTTGTCGACGGCGTTACCGAGAGCCTGACAACGGATCTATCGCGAATGGCCGGTATCTTCGTGATAGGCCGCAATACGGCCTTCACCTTCAAGGGAAAGCAGATCGATCTGGAGCAGATCGGCAGGGAACTCGGCGTTCGCTATGTGCTCAACGGCTCCGTTCAGCGTGGTGGGGACCGCATGCGGATCAACGTCCAATTGATCGATGCAGAAACCGGTAATCATCTGTGGGCGGACCGATTCGACAAACCGATTGGCGATCTCTTCGACATGCAGGATGAGATTGGCTCGCGTCTTGCCGGTGAGCTTGGTACAGAGTTGGTAACTGCGGAGGCGCGGCGCGCGGCGCGGGCGCCCCATCCGGCGTCGATGGACCTCTATTTCCAAGGCATGGCGTATGCGAACCGGGGGTCGGATCCCACAAGTCTGTCGCAAGCGCGCCCGTTCTTCGAACAGGCTATCCGCCTCGATCCCGGGAACGTTGAAGCCATGATCGGTATGGCGTTCGTCGACGCCATGAGGGGGACCTCCGTGATGACCGGCGACCGAACCGCGCGCCTGTTGGCAGTCGAGGCGTCCTTGATCAAGATACTTGTACAAACGCCAAATCATGCGATGGCCCATTGCTTAATGGGTGTGACCCAGATCTTCACCAACCGCGCCGACCGGGGTATCGCCGAATGCGAGCGCGGACTGGCGCTGGATCGAAATCTGGCCGCCGCCCACGCGTGGATTGGACTTGGCAAATGCTATCTCGGCCGGGCCGAGGAAACCGAGGCTTGCATTATGAATGCATTCCGGCTCTCGCCCCGAGACAACCGCGCCTCCAGCTGGATGAATACTGCAGGAATCGCGCAGTCATATCTTGCAGCCGACGAAGCGGCGGCTAACTGGTTCAAGCGGTCGATCGAGACGAACCGAAATGTCGCGGCGTTCGTTCACTTCTATCTGGCGGCGGCACTGGCTCATCTCGGGCGGATCGAGGAGGCACGGGATTCGATGCAGGCAGGACTGGTCCTCGATCCGAACTTCACTCTCTCCCAATTCCACGCAAGCTCACCAACAGCCCATCCAACCTGCCTCAGACAGCGGATGCGTATTGCCGAAGGCTTGCGCAAGGCCGGACTGTCGGAAGACTAAGTGGCGAGCGGGCATTCCTGGTTGTCTTTTCCCCGAGGGATATCCAATCGCCTCGTCCTCCCGCACATCGCGACCAAACACCAGCGGCGGGCAAGGGAAGAATGCTTGTGCGAGCTGGCTGTCGGCCATAATCGTGCCTTATCCTCGGCCGCAGTCCAAATCGCGAAGCGACGCGCGGTTTAAGACGAGGCCCTTTTGGCCCAAGGACGACTTGCGTCAACATACGCTTCACGTCCGCTTCGAAGAATAAAGCGGACCCGACACAATTTGCTGCGATCCTACGCCAATCCCGCATCGACCCGAAAACATTGTCCAGTGATGCGCTGGCTGTCATCTGAGGCGAGGAATAGCGCCATGCTGGCAATGTCCTCGGGCGTGACCGCATCGGGAATGGCCTGGCGCGCGCGCATCTCGGTGATGACCTGCTCGTCCGGATACCACAGCCGGCGCTGGCGTTCGGTGACGACCATGCCGGGGGCGATCGCGTTGACGCGGATGCGGTCGGGGCCGACCGAGCGGGCCAGCGAATTGGTGAAGCCGACGATCGCGGCCTTGGCCCCGGCATAGACCGGCAGCGCCGGGGCGCCGCGCATCCAGGCGATCGACGACATGTTGATGATCGAGCCGCCGCCGCGCGCCTGCATCTGCGGCACCACCGCTTGTGCCGCAAAGAACACGTGCTTGAAATTGACGCCGACCATCCAGTCGAACTCGGCGGGCGTCACCTCCGCCAGCACCTGGCGCTGGTCGTTGGCGGCGTTGTTGACGAGCACTGCGGCGTTGCCGAGCGCGCGCTGGATCTCTGCCATGCCGGCGCGCAAGGCTTCGATGTCCAGGAGATCGCAGGGCACGAACAGCGGCGCTGCGCCGGTCGCTGCGGCAACCTCGTCGACCAGGGCCTTGCCCGCCGCCTCGTCGATATCGAGGAGCGCGACGCGGGCGCCTTGGGCGGCGAAGGCGCGCACGAAGGCGGCACCGATGCCGCTGGCGCCGCCGGTGATCAGCACCACGCGGTCCGCGAGGCCGGCATAGCTCGTCTTGGTCATGCGATCAGTCGCTCCGTCTCGGGGTCGAACAGGCAAATGCGGCGGGTGTCGAGCGCGAAGGACGCGGTCGCGCCCGGCGCGGGCCGGATATCGGGCGAGATGCGCGCCATCGCGGGCTCGCCCCCGAGGCGCAGCGACACCATGGTCTCGGCGCCGGTCGGCTCGACCATGTCCACGGGCGCGTCGACGAGGACGGGGGCGTCTGTCGAAAACGCGCGGCTGCCCTCGGCAATGCATTCAGGCCTGATCCCGAACACCACGTCGCGCCCGACAAAGGGCGCTGCGCCGGCATAATCTTTCAGGCGGAGGCGGATCTCGTCCGGCCGGCCCGCGCCGATCACGACCACCAGCCCGTCATTTTCGGCCTCGAGCCGTGCCGGGATGGTGTTCATCGGCGGCGAGCCCATGAAGCGCGCGACGAACAGATTGGCGGGATAGCGGTACACGGTATCGGGGTCGGCGAATTGCTGGACGCGGCCCTGATGCATCACGGCGATCCGCGTTGCCATCGTCATCGCCTCGATCTGGTCGTGGGTGACATAGACGATGGTGGCGCCGATGCGCTGGTGCAGGCGCTTGATCTCCATCCGCATTTCGACGCGCAGCTTGGCGTCGAGATTGGAGAGCGGCTCGTCGAACAGGAAGAGCAGGGGATCGCGCACCAAGGCGCGCCCCATCGCGACGCGCTGGCGCTGGCCGCCGGAGAGCTGCGACGGTTTGCGGCCAAGCAGCGTCTCGATCTGCAGCAGCTTTGCGACATTGGCGACCGCCTTGTCCTGCTCGGCCTTGGGCACGTGACGGCATTCCATGCCGAAGGTGATGTTCTGCCGCACCGTCATCGACGGATAGAGCGCGTAGGACTGGAACACCATCGCGATGTCGCGGTCTTTCGGCGCGACGTCGTTGACGACGCGCCCGCCGATCTCGATCGTCCCGGCACTCGGGTGGTCGAGCCCGGCGACGATGTTGAGCAGCGTGGACTTGCCGCAGCCGGACGGTCCGACCAGCACGGTGAATTCGCCGCTTTCGATGTCGAGCGCGATGTCCTTCAGCACCTCCAGATTGGCGTAGCGCTTGGACAGCGCGCGGATGCTCAGTGCTGCCATGACGTCTCCATCATTTCACGGCCCCGGCAGTCAGGCCGCGGACGAAGTACTTGCCGCCGAGGAGGTAGATCAGCAGCGTCGGCAGCGCGGCGATAATGACCGCCGCACTCTGCACGCCATGCTGCGGGATATCGGCGACCGCGGCGGAGAGCGCGATCAGAGCGGCCGTAACGGGCTGCTGCTGGCCGGTGGTGAACGTCACGCCATAGAGGAATTCGTTCCAGATATGGGTGAACTGCCAGATCACCGTGACGATCAGGATCGGCCCGGACAGCGGCAGGATGATGCGCCAGAAGATGCGGAAGAAGCCGGCGCCGTCGATCCGCGCGGCCCTGATCAATTCATGGGGAATGGCGACATAATAGTTGCGACAGAACAGCGTGGTGAAGGAGAGACCCTGGATGGTGTGGATCAGCACGAGGCCGGTCAGCGTGTTAATGAGACCGATGTCGCGCAGCACGATGGTCCAGGGCAACAGGCGCATCTGTTGGGGCAGGAAAAGGCCGAGGGTCACGATCCCGTAGATCCAGGTGTCGCCGCGAAAGCGCCAGAGCGATATGGCGTAACCGGCGATCGCGCCGAGCAGCGTCGAGAAGATTGTCGCAGGGATCGTGACCAGCGCGGAGTTCAGCATGTAGGGCCGGATGCCGGCGCAGGTCTCGGCGACGCAGAAGCCGCTCCAGGCCGCTGCGTAGTTGGCCCAGGCGAGGTGTTGCGGCCAGCCGATCATCGAGCCCTGCGCGATCTCCTCGTTGGTGCGGAGCGAGTTCAGGACGACGACGGCGAGCGGCGCGAGCCAGGCCACAGCGATCAGTGAAACGGCGAGATAGATCAAAATCCGGCTTGGGGTGAAGCTGCGCTCACGCATAGGCGGCCCGCCGTCGCTGGGCGTATCGCCACGCCGCATAGGGCAGCAGCACCGCCAGAAGAATGAGCAGCATCAGGACTGCTGCGGCAGCGCCCCGGCCGAGCAGGCTGCGCTGGAACATCAGGTCGTAGACGACGAGGGCGGGCAGCTGGGTCGCAATTCCCGGCCCGCCATTGGTGAGCGCGCGGACGAGGTCGAATGTCGAAATCGCGAACTGCAGCTGGATCACGACGACGGTGATGGTGATCGGCCAGAGCGAGGGTAGGATGATGCGCCGGTAGATGCGGACGGGTCCGGCGCCGTCGATCTGCGCGGCCTTGATGATGTCGGCGTCGACGGACCTGAGGCCGGCAAGGAAGAGCGCCATGGCAAAGCCGGAGGATTGCCAGATCGCCGCGATGACGATGGTCCAGATCGCCATGTCGCGGTCGATCAGCCAATCGAACCTGAAGGAAGTCCAGCCGAGATCATGGACCAGCTTCTGGATCCCGAGGCCGGGATTGAGCAGCCAGCTCCAGACCGTGCCGGTGACCACGAACGACACCGCGAGGGGATAAAGGAAGATTGATCGCAGCACGTTTTCGCCGCGAATGCGCTGATCGAGCAGGATCGCAAGAATGAGGCCGGTCGCCGCGCTCAACACCACGAAAGCACTGCCGAACAGCAGCAGATTGTCGAAGGCGATCTGCCAGTTTCGCGAGGCCGCGACCGCGGAATAGTTGCGCAAGCCGACCCAGCCCGTAACAGGGATCAGCGTGGACGGCGTGAACGAGATCCAGATCGTCCACAGCGAGAACGACACGAGATGCGCGGCGGAGAGCAGCAGCGGCACCCAGATCATCAGATATTCGGGCAGCCGGCGCACCCATTCGGGAAGCGCCGGCCGGGCCGGTCTCATCGCGCCGGCATTGCTCAACGCGCGCCCTCGACCGCCTCGGCGAGGCGGGTCGCCGCCTGCTCGGGCTTGATCGTCTTGTTCTTCACGTATTCCGTGATCACGTCGATCATCGCGGCCGTCATGCCGTTTTCCTGCGCCATGTTGTGCGCCATGCTGAGGACGGCCTGGTTGCTGGCAATGGCGTCCTTCAGCGCCTTTGCGGTGGTGCGCTGACCGTCCGACCAGCCTTCGCCGGACAGATCGACATCGGTGCGCACGGGGATCGATCCCGTGATCTGCGAGTACATGGTCTGGATGGCGGGATCCATGACGAGCTGGGCCATCAGCGTCTGGCCGGCTTGCAGGTCAGCCTCCTTGCGCTGCCAGAAGATGAAGGCATCGGCATTGAGCAGGAACACCGGCTTGCCGTTGTCGCTGGGGCCCGGCGCAATCGTAAAATCCTCGAACTTGAAGCCGGCGTTGCGCAACACGCCCTGCGCCCAGCCGCCCATGATCATCATGCCCATGTCGCCGTCGACGAAGCGCTTCAAATTGGTCGAGAAGTGCTGGGCGCCGACATTGGGGTCCATCCAGTCGGCGATCTTGCGCACCTGCGCGAACGCAGCCTTGATCTCGGGACCCTCCAGGGCCTTCTTCTCGAGATTCATGATGGCCGCGCGGTAGGCGAGGGGACTGATGCCGGCGAGAGCGGCCTCGAATTTCTGCCCGTCGTCCGGCCGCGTTCCGCCGTTGGCGATGGGAAAGGCGACGCCGCCCGCCTTCATCTTTTCGGCGAGGTCGTTGAACTCCGCCCATGTGACCGGGATCTTATCGGCCTTGGCCTTGTCCATGGCGCGCTTGGACAGGAACAGCATGTTGGTGCTGTAGATCTGCAGCGGCAGTGCGATCCATTTGCCGCCGGGCTTGTGCAGTTTCGCAAGGTCCGGCGCCACGACCTTCTCGTAACCGGCGGCCGCGACGACGGCGTCGAGATCGACGGTCGGGGCGATCTTCGACCAGGCCGCAATCTCGGGACCCTTGAGTTGCGAGCACGCCGGGGGATCGCCGGCCATGATCTGGGCGCGCAACTTGTTCATCATCTCGGTGGTGAAGCCGGGGACGGGCGAATGCTGCCAGACGCCGCCCTTCTCCTCGAACTTCTTGCCGAGCGCCGTGATGGCCGCGCCGTCACTGCCCGCGGACCATTGCGAGATCGCGGTCAGGCGCGGCTTGGCCGCGCCTTGCGCGCGGGCAAAGGCCGGCAGCGCGAGCGTGGCAACGGATCCAGCGAGCAGACGACGCCTTGTTGTTGTGATCGTCATGGCAGTTCCTCCCGGTGTGAAGTCTTTCGCGCGTGTGGGACGTGCAGGCTCAGGTCATCTCAGGCCGCCTCCGTCGATGCCGCCGGCATGCCGCCACGGCTGGCGAGACAAAAGCCGGCAAAGGCAAGCGCGGCCTGCGGATCGTTGCCGGTCGACGGCGGCACGAAGGCGAGGGACACCTGCGCCAATTTCCGTCCACCCAGCAGGCAGGCGTCGATCCCTTCGATCACGGCGTTGCGATCGTCCTCGGCAAGAAGCGACGGCCAGCCGCTGATGGCAACGCCGCCACATGGCTTCACGTTCAGCGTGTTGCCGATCGCAAGGCCGAGCCGGAACAGCCGCCGGCGCAGCTCCTGCCGCACGCGCGACGAGATCGGAATCGCGTTCACCCATTCGTTGCCGAGCTGGAGCAGCTCGGTTTCGGACACACCGAGCAGATCGGCCAATGCCGGAATCGACGCATAGGCCTCGACGCAGCCGTGATGTCCGCAGCGGCAGCGCGGTCCCTCGGGCCCGAACACCATGTGGCCGAGCTCGATCGGTTGCAGGGCATCGGCCTTTGCCGGGTCGTCCATCCAGGCGCCGGCAACGCCATGGCTGACCAGCACGAACAGATGCGGGTCACCAAACGGATAGTTCTCGGTGCGGCAGCGGTGAAAGGTGGCGTGGGCGACCACCGAATTGGTGATTTCAAGCGGCACGTCCGCGAACATCTCGCCGAACATGTCGCTGAGGCGCCCGACGTCGCAGGGAATGATCGGATTGGCCGATATGCTGAGACGGCCAAGGCCGGGAATGGAGACGCCGATCTGGGAAAGCGTGATGCGGCGGCGTCGCGTCCAGTCGCGCAATAACGTCATGGCTTCGCGAAACGCCCGGCCGACGGCCTCGGCGGTCGGCATCTTCGGCAGCTTCACACGCTCGGTGTAATGGAGTTCACCGGACAGGCCACCGACACCGACGCTGAGATGCTGCGTGGTCAGCTCGAAGGCCGCCAGCGCCACCGATCCATCGAGCGACACGAGGCCCGTCGGGCCGCCGACATAGGGGGCAGGGCGCCGCACCTCCTCGATCAGGCCTTCGGCCTTCAGGTCGAACAGGATGCGCGACAGGCTCGCTTCCGACAGCCGCACGGCCTTGGCCAGAGGCGGACGAAACGAGCCGCCCGACTGAAGCAGATGGGTCAAAATGGCAGCGCGCGTCTGCCGCCGACTTCGCGGCTGCTCCGGCATGTCCATCCCTGTCGTCATTCTTACTTAGTGTAAGAATGCGCGCGGAGCGTTTCGGCTGTCAAGCGTCCGGCGGCGCGATGTGCCGACTTGTTGTTGTGCGTGGCAGCACGCCGGGGCCTACGGCATCTACGCCAAACGAAAACGGCGCCATCCTGCGATGGCGCCGCTTCTTCAAAAGCCCTGAGGCCCGATCTTTACTTGCGATCCTTGATCGCGACGTAGTCGCGCTTGGTGACGCCGGTGTAGAGCTGGCGGGGACGACCGATCTTCTGCTGCGGATCCTCGATCATCTCGCTCCACTGGCTGATCCAGCCGACGGTGCGGGCGACCGCGAACAGCACGGTGAACATCGAGACCGGGAAGCCCATCGCCTTCAGCGTGATGCCCGAATAGAAGTCGACGTTCGGGTAGAGCTTGCGGTCGATGAAGTACTGGTCGCTGAGCGCGATCTTCTCGAGCTCGAGCGCCACCTTCAGCATCGGATCGTCGCCATGGCCGGTCTCCTTGAGCACGGCGTGACACATCTTCTGCATGATCTTGGCGCGCGGATCGTAGTTCTTGTAGACGCGGTGACCGAAGCCCATCAGGCGGACTTCGGAGTTCTTGTCCTTCACCTTGGCGATGAATTCGGGAATTTTGTCCACGGTGCCGATCTCGGCGAGCATCGCGAGCGCGGCTTCGTTGGCGCCACCATGCGCCGGCCCCCACAGGCAGGCGATGCCGGCGGCGATGCAGGCGAACGGGTTGGCGCCGGACGAGCCGGCGATGCGCACCGTCGAGGTCGAGGCGTTCTGCTCGTGGTCGGCGTGTAGGATGAAGATCTTGTCCAGCGCGTCAGCGAGCACCGGGTTGATCTTGTAGTCCTCGCACGGCACGGCGAAGCACATGTTGAGGAAGTTCTCGGCGAAAGTGAGCGAGTTCTTCGGGTACACGAAGGGCTGGCCGACCGTGTACTTGTAGGCCATCGCCGCCAGCGTCGGGATCTTCGCGATCATGCGCATGGAAGCGATCATGCGCTGCTTCGGATCGTTGATGTCGGTGGAGTCGTGATAGAACGCGGCGAGCGCGCCGACGGAAGCCACCATCACGGCCATCGGATGGGCGTCGCGGCGGAAGCCCTGGAAGAAGCGGGCCATCTGCTCGTGAACCATCGTGTGACGGGTCACGCGGTCGTCGAAATCCTTCTTCTGCGCGGCAGTCGGCAGGTTCCCGTACAGCAGGAGATAGCAGGTCTCGAGGAAGTCACCGTTCTCGGCGAGCTGTTCGATGGGGTAGCCGCGGTATTCCAGCACGCCCGCGTCGCCGTCGATATAGGTGATCTTGGACTGGCAGCTCGCGGTCGAGGTGAAGCCGGGATCGTAGGTGAACAGGCCCGACTGGCCGTACAGCTTGCCGATATCGATGACATCAGGCCCGACGCTGCCGCTGTGGATCGGGAGATCGTAGTTCTTGTTTCCGACCGTCAGCGTAGCGGTCTTTGGGCTTGGTTTTGCGTCCATCAGAGGTCCCCGATGTATGGTGAAACGGGCCGGAGCCGGAGCCCCCTAAGACGATCATGGGGGGCACGCCGGATGTTCCAGAAGGTACGGGGGAGATGGGTATATTATTGCTATGTGCGCTGCAAGATCGCCGCACGCATGGTCGACTTACGTCGTAGACTGGTCCTTAAGCCGGGCGAGGCTTTCCTGCCGTCCCAGGACGTCCAAAACCTCAAATATACCAGGCGACGTCGTCCGTCCGGTCAGCGCCGCCCGCAAGGGCTGGGCGACCGCGCCGAGCTTGAGACTATTTTCCTCGGCAAACGCGCGCAACGCGGCTTCGGTGCTGGCGCCGCTCCACGTCTCGACTTTCTCCAGCGCGGAATGAAGCTGGCCGATCAGCTTGCGGTTCTCCGGCGTCAGCAGCGCCTGCGCCTTGGGATCGAGCTCCAGCGGCCGGTCGGCGAAGATGAAATAGGCGCCGTCGATCAGCTCGATCAGCGTCTTGGCGCGCTCCTTCAGGGCCGGCATGGCCTTCACGAGCTGCGCGCGCGTGGTGTCGTTTAACTTGGCCTTAAGCTCGTTGCGGCTGGGCACGAGATGGTCGAGCACGTCCTCGAACATCTTCACGAGCGATTGATCGTCGGCGTGGCGGATGTAGTGGCCGTTGAGGTTTTCCAGCTTGGCGAAATCGAAGCGCGCGGCGGCGCGGCCGACGCTGCCGAGATCGAAAGCGGCGATCATCTCCTCGGTCGAGAAGATCTCCTGGTCGCCATGGCTCCAGCCGAGCCGGACGAGGTAATTGCGCAGCGCCGCCGGTAGGTATCCCATGGCGCGGTAGGCATCGACCCCCAGCGCGCCGTGGCGCTTCGAGAGTTTTGAGCCGTCCGGACCATGGATCAGGGGAATATGGGACATGTTCGGCAGCGTCCAGCCCATCGCATCGTAGATCTGCTTCTGGCGGGCGGCATTGATCAGATGGTCGTCGCCGCGGATCACATGGGTGACGCCCATGTCGTGGTCGTCGACCACCACCGCGAGCATGTAGGTCGGGTTGCCATCGCCGCGCAGCAGGACGAGGTCGTCGAGGTTCTCGTTCTGCCAGACCACGCGGCCCTGAACCTGATCCTCGATCACGGTCTCGCCGGTCTGCGGCGCGCGCAGGCGGATGGTCGGCTTCACGTCGCTCGGGGCGGTCGCGGGATCGCGGTCGCGCCACATGCCGTCATAGAGGCGGGTGCGCCCCTCGGCGCGCGCCTTCTCGCGCATGGCGGCGAGCTCCTCCGCGGTGGCGTAACAGCGATAGGCCTTGCCGTCGGCGAGCAGCTGCTCGGCGACCTCGCGGTGACGCGCGGCGCGGCTGAACTGGTAGATGACGTCGCCATCCCAGCCGAGCTCTAGCCATTTGAGACCGTCGAGGATGGCGCCGATCGCAGCCTCGGTGGAGCGCTCCCGGTCGGTGTCCTCGATCCGCAGCAGCATCTTGCCGCCGTGCTTCTTTGCATAGAGCCAATTGAACAGCGCCGTGCGGGCGCCGCCGATATGGAGGAAGCCGGTCGGCGAGGGGGCGAAGCGGGTGACGACGGAATCGGTCATTCTTGGCAGGGCCTATGCATTGGAGGCGGTGGTATATAGCAGGACCGGGACATAACTAAAGCCCGTCGGCGGACCTGCCGGGCCTTGCTCGCGGCTGTGCTTAAGCTCTTGGCTCAGCCTCCCGAATTTGGCAGAAGGACCGCTGATTTCCCGACAGGATTATCGTAATGACAGAACCGGTGGCAGCTGAGGTTGGGCGCGATTTCATTCGTGACATCATTCAGGCCGACCTCGATCAGGGTAAGTACAGCGAGATCGTGACCCGGTTCCCGCCGGAGCCGAACGGCTACCTGCATATCGGTCACGCCAAGTCGATCGCACTCAACTTCGGCATCGCCCAGGAGTTTCCGGGCCGCTGCCATCTGCGTTTCGACGACACCAATCCGGTCAAGGAAGAGCAGGAATATATCGATTCCATCCAGGCCGACGTGCGCTGGCTCGGGTTCGACTGGGGCAAGAACCTGTTCTTCGCCTCGGACTATTTCGACCGCCTGTACGAATGGGCCGAGCAGCTGATCCGCGACGGGCTCGCCTATGTCGACGACCAGACCCAGGAGGAGATCCGCGTCTCTCGCGGCACTCTGACCGAGCCAGGCAAGAACTCGCCGTTCCGCGACCGCAGCGTGGACGAGAATCTCGACCTGTTCCGCCGCATGAAGGCGGGCGAATTCCCGAACGGCGCGCGCGTGCTGCGGGCCAAGATCGACATGGCCGCGGGCAACATCAATCTGCGCGATCCCGTGCTGTACCGAATCCTGCACGCGCACCATCCGCGCACCGGCACCAAGTGGCACATCTATCCGAGCTACGATTACGCGCACGGTCAGTCTGACGCCATCGAAGGCATCACGCACTCGATCTGCACGCTGGAGTTCGAGGACCACCGGCCACTCTATGACTGGTTCATCGAGAAGCTGCCGGTGCCGTCCAAGCCGCACCAGTACGAGTTCGCGCGGCTGAACCTGACCTACACGCTGCTGTCGAAGCGCGTCCTGACCCAGCTCGTCCGCGACGGCCATGTCGCGGGCTGGGACGATCCGCGCATGCCGACCATGGCGGGCATGCGCCGCCGCGGCGTGCCGCCGGCCGCGCTGCGCGAATTCGTCAAGCGCATCGGCGTTGCCAAGGCCAACAGCGTCGTCGATGTCGGCATGCTGGAGTTCTGCATCCGCGAGGAGCTGAACCGCACGTCGCAGCGGCGCATGGGCGTGCTGCGGCCACTGAAAGTGGTGATCGAGAACTATCCGGAAGGGCAGACCGAGGAGCTCGAGGCGATCAATCACCCCGATGATCCCAGCGCCGGCACGCGGAAAATCACGTTCGGCCGCGAGCTCTATATCGAGCAGGACGACTTCATGGAGAACCCGCCCAAGAAGTTCTTCCGCCTGTCCCCGGGCAGCGAGGTGCGGCTGCGCTACGCCTATTTCGTCAAGTGCACCGGCGTGATCAAGAACGACAAGGGCGAGGTGGTGGAGCTGCGCTGCACCTACGACCCCGCGACCAAGGGCGGCAACGCGCCCGACGGCCGCAAGGTCAAGGCGACGATGCACTGGCTGCCCGCGGCAAGGTCGGTGCCGGCTGAGATCCGCATCTACAACCAGCTGTTCGCCAATCCGAGCCCGGACGCTTCGAACTTCGCGGCCGATCTCAATCCGAACTCGCTGGAGATCCTGCCCGACGCGCGGATCGAGGCATCGGTGGCAGAGAGCAATGCGACCGAGCCGATGCAGTTCGAGCGCCAGGGCTATTTCGTGCGCGACAAGGACTCGACGCCCGGCAAGCCGGTGTTTTCGCGCACCATCGGTCTGCGCGATACGTTCGCGAAGGAAGTCGCGAAAGGATGAGGATTGAGGCATGAGCAGTGAAGCCGACGCCATCGTTTCCGCCATCATCGCGAAATGGTGCGCCGGCTTCGCCAGCCTCGATGCGGCCGCGCTCTCGTCGCTGTATTCGAGGAACGCGTTCTTCTTCGGCTCCAACCCGAAACTGTATCGGGGCAGGGCCGGCGTCGCCGACTATTTCAACGGCCTGCCGCGCTGGCGGAGGCCAAGCGCCGTGTTCTCCGATGTGAACGCAGCGCAAGCCGGCCCCGATCTGATCAACATGGCCGCGACAATCTCGTTCGACCTCGCCGGCGAGCGGGATGATTTCGTCGTCAAGATGAGCTGGATCATCATCCGCGAGGACGGCGACTGGAAGATCGTCAATCACCACGCCTCGTCGCAGGCGCCGTTGATCTGACGGCCATCGTACACGGCATCGTCATTCCCGAGAGCCAGAACGAACGCCGTTTCTGTGCGTTGGGTGGGTTCAACAAGGAACTCACCATGCAGAACATCGCAGAGCATATGGAAGTCATCGGCGCCGACGGCGTTCACATCGGCACGGTCGACAAGGTCGAAGGCAACCGCATCAAGCTGACCAAGAAGGACAGCGGTGAGGGCAGCCACAAGGGCCATCATCATTTCATCGACAAGGGCCTCGTTGCCGATGTCGAAGGCAACAAGGTGCGGCTGTCGGCCAAGGCATCGGTGGCCGTGACCATGGAAGAGGAAAAGTAGAGACGTCCTCTCGCGTTCCCGATCTGTACCGCTATTCGCCCGACCGCACGTTCCGGTAGCCTTGCCGGCAATCGCGTCGCGTAGGGTGCAGGGAAGATGGCGGAGCCGGGCCGGCCAGTACGGTCCCAAGGTGTTGCCGGGACGTGGCCGGTCGGCCGCGCTTCGCCCGCTGGCGGCATTGTTCCGGCGGGCTTCGGCATCTGGCCCGCGATCGTCGAAACAATCCGCGGATGGGCTCGGGCCGAGGCCGGCCCCGGGCGCCTGCTGCCGTGGGTGCCGGTCGCCTTCGGCGGCGGCATCGCGCTCTATTTTGCCGCCGATCATGAGCCGGTGCTGTGGATTGTCGCCGCGACGGCGATCGCGCTGCTGCTCGGCGCGGCCCTGTTGCGGCGGAGCCGGCTGTTCGCGCCGGCGATCATGATCGCAGCGGTCGCGGCGGGCTTTGCCGTGGCGACCTGGAAGACCGCGCGCATTGCCCACACTGTTCTGGCAAAGCCGCTCTATTCGGTGTCGCTGTCGGGCTTCGTCGAGACGCGCGACATCCGCGAGCGCACCGATCGCTTCGTGCTGCGTGTCACCGCGATGGAGGCGCAGCGCAGCGACGTCAAGCTCGACCGCGTCCGCCTCTCCGTGCGCAAGGGCACCGCGCCCGAGGTCGGCAGCTTCGTTCAATTGAAGGCGCGGCTGATGCCGCCGCTCTCGCCGGTCCGCCCCGGCAGCTACGACTTTTCACGCGACATGTTCTTCCAGGGCATCGGCGCCTCCGGCTTCGTGATGGGCGCAATTACGGCGTCGATCCCGCCTGATGCCGGCGGCCTGCGGCTGCGCTATGCCGCCTTCATGCAGGGCCTGCGCGATGCGATCGACGCCCGCATCCGCGCAACGCTCGAGGGCGACAACCGCGCGATCGCAACTGCACTACTCACCGGGCGGCGCGATGCGATTTCCGCCCCTGTCAACGATGCGATGTTCATCTCCGGGCTTGGACACGTTCTCTCGATCTCCGGCTATCACATGGCGGTGGTCGCCGGCGTCGTCTTCTTCGCGGTGCGCGCGCTGCTGGCGTTGATCCCGGGCCTGGCGGCCGGCTTCGCCATCAAGAAATGGTCGGCGGCTGCAGCATTCGTCGCGGCTGCGTTCTATCTGCTGCTCTCGGGCGCCGAGGTCGCAACCCAACGGTCGTTCTTCATGACGGCGGTGGTGCTGATCGCGGTGATGGTCGATCGCCGCGCCATCACCTTCCGCACGCTGGCGGTGGCGGCGCTGATCGTGCTTGCTGTCGCGCCGGAGGCGCTGGTGCATCCGAGCTTCCAGATGTCGTTTGCGGCAACGCTCGGGCTGGTGGCGCTGGTGCAGATCGGCATGCCGAACCTGCTGGCCTCACCCGATCATTCGGCCACCGCGCGCGTCGCGCTGTGGGGCGGGCGCGAGATCGCGATGCTGTTCCTGGCCTCGCTGATCGCGGGGCTTGCGACCACGCCCTATGCCGCCTTCCACTTCCATCGCGTCACGCCCTATGGCGTGCTCGCCAATCTCGGTGCGATGCCGGTGGTCTCGGCGCTGGTGATGCCGGCGGGGCTGCTGGGATTGCTGGCCGCGCCCTTCGGGCTCGATGGCGTCTTCTGGTGGCTGATGGGCCTCGGCATCGACTGGATGGTCGCGGTCTCGCGCTGGGTGGCGGCCTTGCCGGGCGCGGTCGGCCGCATCCCGGCGTTCGGGATCGCGCCGCTGATCGCCGCGAGCCTCGGCATCATCGTGATGGGCCTGTTGCGCACGCCCTTGCGCTGGTGCGGTGCCGTGGTGCTGCTGGCGTCCATCGCGTGGGGCCTGTCGGTGCGGCAGCCCGATATCCTGATCGCCGGGGACGGCGCGAGCGTCGCGGTGCGGGGCGGGGACGGGCGCCTGCACCTGATCAGGACGGGCAAGGACAATTTCATGCTGAAGGAGTGGCTGGCGGCCGACGCCGATCCGCGCGATGCCGGCAGCAGCGCGCTGGCCGAGGGGGTGTCGTGCGACGAGGCCGGCTGCGTCACGCCGCTTGCCGACGGGCGCCTGGTTGCGTTGGCCTCGCGCATCGATGCGCTCGCGGACGATTGCAGCCGTGCCGCACTGGTCGTGACGTCACGGCCCGCACCGCCCGATTGCGCGGCGATGGTGGTGGATCGGCAGCGGCTCGTTCGCCAGGGCGCGCTGGCGTTGACACGGCGTGGCGACGGATTTGCAGTTCAGGCGGTGAGGGCGAGGGGCACGAACCGTCCCTGGTCGCCGGCGGCCGCCGGCGAGGGAGATTTCGAAGGAGCCCTCATGCCGAGGGCGGCGGCTCCGCGCGCCAAGGATGCGACCCCGTCGGAGGCCGATCTTCAGGCGGAGGACTGAGCCTCGGTCAGCCCAGCGGCAGCGGTGTGACGGGCGAACGGCTATCGGCGATGATCTCAGGCTTGTGCTCGCGCTCGCCGACCGGTTGGGTCACGGGCAATTGCAGCACGGTTGCGCGCTGGCCTTCGACGAGCTGAGTCACCAGCACGTATTTGCCATCAGGGAATTCGATCGCATCGTGATGGCGATCGGGAATGTGCGGATCGATCTTGCCGAACTTGCCGACGCGGGAGTTGACGGTGCGCGTCCAGATCCAGCGGTTGTCGTAACGGACGTTGTCTGCGAAGGCGAGCTCCGTTCCCGGCAGCAGGCAGACCGCAACGGAGAGGTCGGCTTCGGAGGCGAAGCCGCGCGTCGAGGTGCCGCGGAAGGTTGTCGTGACGATGGTCTCGCCGACTTCTGCGGGGCGCGTCGCGACGGCATGCAGGCTATAGTCACACATCGGGTGCTCCTCATGTGAAGATAGCGACCCGCGCCTCTCGGAGGCACAGGCCTCTGTCAGAGTTTAAACACCAACGTTGTGCTTGGTTGTAGGCAAATCTGCGGCTGGGATCCGCACCCCGCGATCACTTTAACTTTCCCGAATTCGCCAGGAACAAAGCTGGCTGCGGTGCATTACGCCGGCGCCTGTCACGACACTTCGCATTGCCGGCGCGATCGCGGCGCTGCGCAATTGGGTGTTGCGGACATGGCAATGCGATGGCGCGGCAACGGCCCCGTGCCCCGACCGCTGCCCAAACGATCTGGTCTTCCGAACGCGAAACGCCGTGACGCGATGTTGCTGCGGTCCGCCGAAGATGGCCGTGGAGGAGGGGCCGGATAATCTGTGCAGAACCAGAATGATCATCCAGCCGGAGCGGACATTCATCCGCTCCAATCTCAGATCGGCGACGCCGACCGAAGGCGCACGCAGGCGCCAAAACTACTTTCGGACTGAGTCCTTCCGGACTCAGTACTTCCGGTAAAGCCCAATCAGCTTGCCCTGAATCTTCACCCGGTTCGGCGGCAGGATACGCACCTCATAGGCGGCATTGGCAGGCTCGAGCGCGATCGACGCGCCGCGGCGGCGGAAGCGCTTGAGCGTAGCCTCCTCGTCGTCGATCAGCGCCACCACGATGTCGCCGGTGTCGGCGCTCTCGTTGCGCTGGATCAGCGCCATGTCGCCGTCCAGGATACCGGCCTCGACCATGGAATCACCGCGCACCTCGAGAGCGTAATGCTCGCCCGAGCCGAGCATGTCGGGCGGCACGCTGATGGTGTGGCTGCGGGTCTGCAATGCCTCGATCGGCGTGCCGGCCGCGATCCGGCCCATCACGGGCACCGCAACGGGCCGCTCGCCCTCGTCCACGGGCGGGCTGGAGCTCGCGCGGATCTTGCCGAGATTGCCCTCGATGACGCTTGGCGTGAAGCCGCGCCGGGCGCCGGCGGCAGCCTGGAGCTCCGGCAGCTTGATCACTTCGATGGCGCGGGCGCGGTTGGGCAGCCGGCGAATGAAGCCGCGCTCCTCGAGCGCGGTGATCAGGCGGTGGATGCCCGACTTCGAGCGCAGGTCGAGCGCATCCTTCATCTCGTCGAAGGAGGGCGGCACGCCGCTTTCCTTCAAACGCTCGCTGATGAACCGCAGAAGCTCGTATTGTTTGCGCGTTAACATCTCGACCAAAGTCCCCCGGTTGATGTCGTTCGATTCCGAGACGATGAGTTCAGCGATAAGCCGCTACATCCTCGAAACAAATCATGAACGGACACTATATGTTCGATACATGTTCCGCAACTGCTTAATTTACCGTGAACGAAGCGCGGTTCGCGGAATGCGTGTGGCCGTGCACTCAGACGGGGAGCCGCAGCACCTCGCAGGGGCTGCCGGCCTCGGCCTTGGGTGCGAACGGTGGGCGCACGAGAAGTACCTGTGCCGCAGCAAGATTCGCAAGCAGAGAGGAATCCTGATGGCTGACGGGAAGCGCGACCGGCGTGCCGTCGTCGCGCAGCTCGAGGCGCGCGCGCAAGTAATCCTCGCGCTGGTCGTTGGCACCGAGATCGCAGGCGAGCACGGCGCGTTCGCGACGATGATGAATCACCGAGCGGCCCGACAAGGCGCGAATCAGCGGCACCATGAACAGGAAGGCGCACACATAGGACGACACGGGATTGCCGGGCAGGCCGATCACGCGCATGGCGCCGAGCCGCCCGTGCATCATCGGCTTGCCCGGCCGCATGGCGATCTTCCAGAACGCCATCGCGATGCCTTCGTCCCTGAGTGCCTGCTGGACCAGGTCGTGGTCGCCGACCGACGCGCCGCCGGTCGTGATCAGGATATCGGCACCGCTCTCGCGGGCGCGGCGGATGCCTGATGTGGTGGCCTCCAGCGTGTCGGCGGCGACGCCGAGGTCGACGGTCTCGGCGCCCTCGCTGCGGGCGAGCGCGTGCAGGGCGTAGCCGTTGGAGTAGACGATCTGGCCGTGCCCGGGCGCTGAGCCCGGCATCACCAGTTCGTCACCGGTGGCGAGGATCGCGACCTTGGGACGGCGGCAGACGGCGAGCTGCGGGTAATTCATTCCGGCAGCGAGCGCGAGGTCACGCTCGGTCAGACGCGTGCCCTTGCGGAGGAGGACGTCACCCTCACGGAAGTCGACGCCGGCCGGGCGGATGTGCCGTCCGGTGATCGCGGCTTCCTTGATCGTGACGCTGTTGCCGTCCGCGACGGTGTCCTCCTGGATCACGACCGCGTCCGCACCGTCGGGAACGACGCCCCCGGTGAAGATCCGCACGGCTTCGCCGGTGCCGACCGCTCTCGCGAAAGGACGGCCGGCGGCGACCTCGCCAATCACCGTCAGCCGGGAATCGATCGCTGCCGCGTCGGCCGCGCGCACCGCATAGCCGTCCATCGCCGACATGGCTTGCGGCGGCTGCGTGCGCCGCGCCGCGACATCAAGTGCCAGCACGCGGTGATAGGCCTCGTCGAGGGCAACCATCTGTTCAGGCAGCGGCTCTGCACCTGCCAGCACCGCGGCAAGGGCGTCGGAAACCGGCATCAGGGCCACGGGCAAAACTCCTGCTCGCACATCGTTCAATGGGGCGGCGAGAGTTCTAGCCGACCGCAGGCGCGAGGCAAAGCAGCGCGCGGGATGATCTATCCTGCGTGATCTCCGTGGTGGAGGAGTGCAAGTTCGTCAGGGCATGATCAGGAAGCCGAGACAGCGCGCCGTGAAGGACGAGAATCACGAGCGCCAACACCGATACGGTCACCGTGCCGCCGGATCGTCCGGACTGATCTCAAATGCGACGTCGGGCGCTTTGGGCCCTTGATCCTTGTCGGGGAGCGGATCGGCCTGCGATTTCAGGTCGGCGGCCTTGCTGATCAGCTTGGCGGAAAGGTCAGAATCCGAGGTGTTTCTTGCGAATTCAAGCAGGAGAGAGGCTTGCTTGGTGAGATAGGTTTTGCCCAGCACGTCGATCAGTCCGATGTAGAAGTCCCAACGGACTCAAGAGTCCGAAGGGCGGTATTCCGTTCCCGGAACTCTGTATAAAAATACACAAAGTGATCAGGTTCCAAAATTCCAGCAGATTTAGTTCCGGAAGATGTCGCTGCCGGGAGGCCGGGTGGCACCCGCGGCTGGCGTCAGATGCCCAATGCTTTCAAGGCCTTCCCGACGTCGCGCGGCGAGGTCACGTGCACGGCCGTCAGGCCGCGGGCTCGCGCGCCCTCGATGTTCTCAGCGAGGTCGTCGAAGAACACGATGCGCCCGGCGGGAACGCCGATCGCGGCGACGACATGGTCGAAAGCCTCCGCATCCGGTTTGCGCAGGCCGATGCTCGATGACAGGTACAGCTCGCGGAAATGGCCGAGCAGATCGGCATATTCCTTCGAGAAATAATCGACATGCGGCCGGTTAGTGTTGGAGAAGGCGTAGAGCGGCATCTGTTTCGCCGCCCGCGGCAACAACTCGGCGATATCAGGCATCTCGCCGGCGAAGATCGCGTTCCAGCCCTCCAGGAACTGGGCATCCGAAATGCCGATCCCCAGCGAAGCGCGTAGCGAGGCGAAATAATCCTCGTCGCTGATCTTGCCCATCTCGTGCAGCCGGTAGGCCTCGTCGCGCACATAGCGCGCGACGATGCTTTCGGGCTGGCAGCCGGCATGTCCCGCCCAGCAAGCGATCGCCTTGGAAAAGTCGATGTCGAGCACCACGCGCCCGAGATCGAACAGAAGCGCATCCGCGCTGCCGGGAGAGAGCGATGTCACCTGCAATCCTCTTACTCAGTACCGATAAGGTTCGTGGTCGAACAGCGGAAACGCGCTGAACACGCTCGGCGCGTTGGTGGCGGTCGCCGGATGCAGGCAGGATTTGTCGACCTCGGCAAACGACGTGGCGCCGAGCAGGCCGAGGCAGCGCAGCACCTCGTCTTCGAGCAGCTCCAGCATCCGCGTGATGCCGGCTTCGCCGGCCGCCGCCAGCGCCCAGCATTGCAGCCGGCCGATGCCGACGAGATCTGCCCCTGCCGCGATCGCCTTGACGATGTCGGTGCCGCGACAGATGCCGCCGTCGACCATGATCTTGGCGCGGCCCTTCACGGTCTCGACGATTTCGGGCAGCACATGCATGGCACCGCGGCCATGGTCGAGCTGGCGGCCGCCGTGATTGGAGACGTAGATCCATTCGACGCCGTGATCGACCGCGATCAGCGCGTCCTCGGCGGTGGCGATGCCCTTCAGGATCAGCGGGATATTGAACTTGTCCTTGATCATCTTCACGGTCCGCCACTCCAGGCCCTTCTGGAAATCGCCGCCGGTGGCGCGCAGGCGACTCTCGCGAACGTAGCGCTTGGCGATGTCACGTTCGCGACGGCTGTAATGGGCGGTGTCGACGGTCAGGCAGAAGGCGGCATAGCCGTTCTTCTCGCTTCGGCTGACGACATCCGCGACGAAGGAATCGTCGCCGCGGACATAGAGCTGGTAGAGCCGGAGCGCATCGGGCGCCATCTCGGCGGTCTTCTCCAGACCCGGCTCGGACACCGAGCTCAGCATGTGCGCCGCACCGAAGGTGCCGGCACCGCGCGCGACGCTCGCCGCGCCGTCCGGATCGAAGATTTCGAGCGCGCCGACGGGCGCCAGCACCACCGGAAGGCGCATCTTGCGGCCAAATTGCTGAACCGCGCCGTCGACCTTGCGGACGTCGCGCAGCACGCGCGGGCGGAAGGCGATCTCGTCCAGCGCCATGCGGTTGCGGCGCATCGTGGTTTCGGTCTCGGCGGCGCCGACGATGTAGTCCCAGGCGTTCTGGTTGAGGTTGGCCCGCGCTTTCCGGATGAATTCGTGCAGATTCTGGAACGGCTCGTTGCTGGCGCCGAGCTCGACGTTCCGTTCCGGCCGGATGCGGGGTGCTTCGTTCATTGTTATCCTCCCGAGAATTTGAAGCCTTATGTCATCGCCTAACCCGTCCAGGCCTCCAAAACTATCCTAAAATCGCATAGCAGCAGGGCGTGGACCGGCCGATGATTCCCCTTGCGGGCTGGCCAGTCCTGCAACGTTGCCAAAAGTTTAGGTCCGGGCGAAGCGATTTCTGCGGTGCACCCGTCGGCGTGGCATCCCGGCCTTGAAGAAACCAGAATGGTATTGTGAGAAGCAGACTGGATCGCCAATTGCATGGCGCCTCCCAAGTCTTGAAAGACAAGTCCCGAAAGACAAGTCCCGAAAGACAAGTCTCGAGAGACAAGCTTAAAGCGAACCGCCCAGCGAAAAGGCCAGCCCATCCATGCGGAAATCCCTGCTGTTCCCTCTGGGCACGCTCACCGGAGCGTGTCTCACCCTTCTGGTAGCCAGCCCGCACGGCGGCGTATGGGCGGCGCGGGCGGCAGCAAACGCGAATGATGCCTATTCCCAGCTCAACCTGTTCGGCGAAGTGTTCGAGCGCGTGAAGGCGAGCTATGTCGAGAAGCCCGACAATGCCAAGCTGGTTGAAGGCGCGATCACCGGCATGGTGACCTCGCTCGATCCGCATTCGCGCTACATGAACGCGAAGGCCTGGACCGAGATGCAGGAGACCACCTCCGGTGAGTTCGGCGGCCTCGGCATCGAGGTCACGATGGAGGACGGCCTCGTCAAGGTCGTCTCGCCGATCGACGATACGCCTGCCTCGAAGGCCGGCCTGATGTCCGGCGACCTCATCAGCAAGATCGACGGCGAGGCCGTGCAGGGCATGACGCTCGAGCAGGCGGTCAACAAGATGAAGGGCCCGGTCGATACCCAGACCAAGCTCACCATCGTGCGCAAGGGCGCCGACGCGCCGCTCGACGTCGCGATCAAGCGCGAGATCATTCATGTGCGCCCGGTGCGCTTCCATGTCGAGAACGGCGACATCGGCTATGTCCGCATCACCTCGTTCAACGAGCAGACCACCGACGGCCTGAAGAAGGCGATCGCCTCGATCACCAAGGACGTCGCGCAGGAGAAGCTCGTCGGTTACGTGGTGGACCTCCGCAACAATCCGGGCGGTCTGCTCGACCAGGCCGTGTCGGTGTCGAGCGCCTTCCTGCAGCGCGGCGAGGTCGTTTCGACCCGCGGCCGCAACCCGGAGGAGACCCAGCGTTTCACCGCGCATGGCGGCGATCTCACCAAGGGCAAGCCGCTGGTGGTGCTCGTCAATGGCGGCTCGGCCTCGGCCTCGGAGATCGTCGCCGGCGCGCTGCACGACCACAAGCGCGCGACGATCATCGGCACGCGCTCGTTCGGCAAGGGTTCGGTGCAGACGATCATTCCGCTCGGCGCCGGCAATGGCGCCCTGGCGCTGACCACGGCGCGCTACTACACGCCGTCGGGCCGCTCGATCCAGGCCCAGGGCATCGCCCCCGACATCGAGATCCTGCAGGACGTGCCGCCGGAGCTGAAGGGCCGCATGGACACCATGGCGGAGTCCCAGATGCGCGGGCATCTGTCGGCGGGCGAGGGTGGCGAGCAGACGGGGTCACAGTCCTACGTGCCGCCCAAGGAGGAAGACGACAAGGCCTTGCATGCGGCTTACGACTTCCTGCACGGCGTCACCGCGAACGCGGTTGCGGCCAAGCCTGCCTCGAAAGGCGCGGTGCCGAACTAAATTCTGCGACTCCCAGTCTACGGATCGCCCGGAAGCGGGTAGCCGCTTCCGGGCGAATTCGTCTGGAACGTCGCCTCAGCTTGAGTTCATGGCCGCAAAGGTCGCCTCGTAGCGGCCATCGCGCTCGGCCCAGCGGCGGGCGCGGTCACGCTCCACCAGCACCTCGTCGCGGGGGTGAAGCCGGAGCTCCAGCAATTGCATGACCTCCGCGATGTAAGCGGCCAGCGGCATGGCGCGCGCGTCGCTGGCCTGCTGCGCCCCGGTCAGCTCGGTCTGCACATAAGGCGGCGCGAGCTCCAGCACCTCGACGGGAATCCTGCGGAGCTGGTGCCGCAGCGACTGCAGCCAGGAGTGCAGGAACGCCTTGCTGGCGCAGTAGGTCGGGAAATCGGCACGCGGCACGAAAGCGAGGTTCGAGCTGGTCGCGATGATCGTCGCGTCCGGTTGCCTCTTCAGGATCGGCAGGAACGCCGCCGTAGCGCGCAGCACACCGAGAATGTTGGTCTCGACGATGGCTTCCGCATCCGAGGCATCCCAGCCTTCCGCCGCCAGGTCCTCCGGCCGCGAGATGCCGGCATTGGCGATCAGAACGTTGAGCCCGGGAAAGCCTGCCTGAATATCGGCCGACAAGCGCGACAGCGACGCGGGATCGTCGAGGTCGAGCGGCAGGCCGATCACGCCAGGCCGCTCGGCCGCGATCTGCTCGAGCAGGGCCGGCCGCCGGCCGGTGACGATGACGCGATTGCCGCGATCGTGAAAAGCCTCGGCCAGCGCGCGGCCGATGCCGCTGGTGCCGCCGGTGACGAGGATCGTATTGCCAGTCATCTTCATGGGGTCGCCTTTCGGTTGGGAAAGGCCACGGCAACCTCGCGAATCCTCATGGCGAGCGATCCGGCAAGACGGCCGGCAGCACGGCGCGTGCGCGCCTGCCTAAGCGTCTTGAACGGGTGAGCATCCGCTGACAGGAAAAGTGATGGCATGACCGTGGCGTCTCGTGAATCGAGAACTCCCTGCTGGGATCCTCTCGACAAAGGACGCGTTGGATGACGGTAACGCCTACGGCAGCGCCGTCTCGGCAGCTGCATGTCGGGAAATACTTTGGCCGGGTCGTGATCGTCAAGCCTGACGGGACGGACGAATTTTAACCCGCCTCGCGGCGGCGGCCGCCGTTGCCTTCGCGCTGGGCGAGCCGGCTGCGATGCAGCGCGAACAGCTCCAGCACCTTGTCGGCGGGCTTGGCGGCGCTGAACAGATAGCCCTGCATTTCCGAGCAACCGAGCGCACGCAGCAGGCGCTGCTGCTCCTCGGTCTCGACGCCCTCGGCCGTGGTGGTCATGCGGCGCGCCGCCGCCAGATTGACGACGGCCTGGACGATGCTGGCGGAGCCGTCGGGACCGGCGATGTCGTCGACGAAGCAGCGGTCGATCTTGATCTTGTCGAACGGGAAGCGGTGCAGATAGCTCAGCGAGGAGTAGCCGGTGCCGAAATCGTCGAGCGCGATGCGCACGCCGATGGCACGGAGCTGGTGCAGGATCGTGAGCGCGGCATCGTCGTCGCGGATCAGCACCGCCTCGGTGATCTCGAGTTCCAGACGGCTTGCCGGCAGGTTCGAAGCAGCGAGCGCCGCCATGATCTTCAGCGCCAGCGTGCCGCTCTTGAATTGCACCGGAGAGACGTTGACCGCGAGGCGGATGTCGTCGGGCCAGTTCGCAGCGTCCCGGCAGGCGGTCGCCAGCACCCATTCGCCGATCTCGTTGATCAGGCCTGTGTCTTCGGCGATCGGGATGAACTCCGCCGGCGAAACCATGCCGCGCTCGGGATGGCGCCAGCGCACCAGGGCCTCGCAGCCGGTGATGCGATCATCCTTCAGGCTGAGGCAGGGCTGGTAGTAGACTTCGAGACCCCCTTCGGCGATGGCATGGCGAAGGTCGCTCTCGAGCAGGCGGCGCTCGCGCACCTTGGCATCCATCTCCGGCTCGAAGAAGCGATAGGTACGGCGTCCGGCCGACTTGGCGGCGTACATCGCCATGTCCGCGTTCTTGAGGATCTGGTCGAGCGCCGTGCCGTGCTCCGGCGCGAGTGCGATGCCGATGCTGGCGTCGGTGGTGAGATGATGCCCCATGCAGTCGAACGGCGCGCGGATGGCCGCGAACACGCGTGCGACCAGCTCATCGACCTGATCACGCGACGTCACTGCGCTCTGGACGATGGCGAATTCATCGCCGCCGAGCCGCGCGACGAAATCCGCCGGGCCCGCACAGCGACGCAGGCTCGTGGCAACCGATTTCAACAGATCGTCGCCGACGAGGTGGCCGAGCGCGTCGTTGACGCCCTTGAATTCGTCGATGTCGATGTAATGCACCGCGATCTCTTCGCCGTTGCCGACGGCGGCGAGCTCCTCGCGCAGATGCTCGTGGAACATTGTGCGGTTGGGCAGATCGGTCAGCGCGTCGTAATGGGCGAGGTGGGTGATGCGTTCCTCGATGCGGCGGCGCTCGGTGATGTCCTCATGGGTCGCCACCCAGCCGCCGTCCGCCAGCGGCTCGTTGAGGATGTGGATCGAGCGGCCATCGGAGGTGTCGACCACCATGGAGTTGCGTGCGTGGATGCCCTTCAGCACGCGCGCGACATAGCGGTCGACGTCGCCCGTGAACGAGCCGGTTGCCTTGCGATGGGCGATGATGTCGTGGAAACTGCAGCCGGGCTTCACGATCTCGGCCGACAATCCGTACATTTCGATGTAGCGCTGGTTGCAGACCACCAGCCGCCGCTCGGCGTCGAACAGCAAGAGACCCTGCGTCATGTTGTTGACGGCGCGGTCGAGCCGCTGCTTCTCCAGCGTCAGCCGCTGGCGCGAGGCGCGGTGTTGCTCCAGCAGCTTGCGCACGACCGCGATCAGCACGCCTGCGATGGCGAGCGCGGAGGCGGCGGCGACCGAGATCAGCATGCCGATCTGCTCGCGCCAGTCGCTCAGGGCCGCCGCACGCGTCGTGGTCGCCATCATCAGGATCGGGAAATGGGGCAGTGCGCGCGAGGAAATCAGCCGGTCTTCGCCGTCGATCGGGCTGGTGAAACGGCCGGCGAAGTGGTCAAGCCCGAAAACCCTCTGTTGTTCGAACGAACCGGTCTTGAAGTTTCGTCCCATCAATTCGCCCGAGTGCGGACAACGGGCGAGCAGCGTGCCGTCCCGATGCAGCATCGAGATCGTCGCGCTTTCGCCGAGCGCGACGGTGGCGAAGAACTTCTCGAAGTTGGCGGGCTCGATGCCGCGTCCGACGACACCCAGGAACTCGCCGTTGGGCCCGACGATCTTGCGCACGATCAGGACGGTCCAGGCACCCGAGATGCGGCTGTGCAGCGGCTCGATCAGGACTTCAGGCGAATTGGGGTCGTACTTGAAAGTGCGAAAATAGGCGCGGTCGGCCATGTTGACCTTTGGGACCGGCCACGCCGTCGACGAATTGATCAGATTGCCGTCGGCATCAATGATGTTGACGCCGCCGATATAGGGCAGTGCATCGATCTTCGAGCGCAGCATCTGGTGGACGCCCTGACCAGAGAGGCGCGTGCGGAAGTCTGCAACGCTGGCAATGCCGATCGTACGCGCGTGATCGACGAAGTCTCGCTGGATGACCGCAAAATCCTGCAATTGCTGATCGAAATGATGGGCGAGCAGCAGCACGGTATTTTCCAGCTCGCGGCCCGCGTTGCGCAGCGCCCGTTCGCGGAAATTCTGCGCCATCAGGACGGAGCCTACGGCGATGGCCGCGATCAGCAGCGTGCCGCCCACCACCAGCCAGCGGATCGGTCCGCTTCGCACGAAGGCCTGGTCAAAGAGGCGACTGCCGAATCTCGTCATCATGCTGGGTCATTGCCGTGCACACGTCGGGGTCAATTCTTGGCCCCGAAAGCATCCGTGGGTTTACGGGAACGGTATGGAGGCGAAGTTAGGAAGCTCGGTTAATGCGATGTGAACGGCCGCGCATAAAAGCAATCGATGCGCTGGGCGCGAGGACCGGGCAGGAATTGCCGCCCGCATCCGCAATGCCGGTCAGTTCCTGCCGGCCGCGCCGCGATCAACCAGGGCTTAACCATCTAACGTGTTGGCAGGGCTCGAAAGCGTATTGGCACGTGATTTGCGAATTCGTCAGCCACCGACAACAGAGAGGGACGCGATCATGACGAGCATTGTGAAGAGCTTCATTGCCGACGAGCGTGGTGCGACCGCGATCGAATACGGGCTGATCGCCGCCGGCATCGCGCTTGCGATCATCACCGTCGTGAATGGCCTGGGCACCAAGCTCAACGCCAAGTTCACCGCCATCAGCGCTTCATTGCGCTGATCCGCGGAGGGCCATTGCGCGCCAGTATCGCCGCCACGACCAGCGCCGCGATGACGTTGGCGGCGGCGCTGACCAGGATCGGCAACACGTAGCTGTGGTTGACGTCGTAGGCGAAACCGGCCGCACTCGGACCGACAAGCGTGCCGAACGCCACGCTGGTGTAGAGGATGCCGATGATTCCACTGACGTTGCGTCCGCCGAAATAGTCCATGACCACAGAGGGCAGCACCGCGACCCATCCGCCGTAGAACGCGCCATAGACGAAGGCAAAAGCGGCGAGGGTCCAGACGTCAGCGGCAATCGCCCAGATCACCATCGCGAACGCCATTCCGATCAGGACCATGATCAGCGAGCGGTCCCGGCCCATCCGGTCGGCCAGCGCGCCGAGAAAGAAGCGGCCCGCGGTGCTGCCGGCGCCGATCACGCCGAGCAGCAGCACCGCGGAGGACGCCGCGACCCCGTGGTCGCGTGCGTAAGGCACGAGATGGACGAACGGGATGAAGGCGCCGAACGAGCAAACCAGGCACGACACATAGAGGCCGGCGAATCGCGTCGACCGGACGGCCTCGCGCACCGATGCGCCGCCGGCGTTGTTTGCAGCCGCGGCATCGCGGGGCGGATCGCCATCGGGTCCGAGGCCACGGTCCTTCGGATCGTTCTCTATGAGCAGGGACATCCCGCCACCCAGCACCAGCACGATCGCGCCCAGCACCATATAGGCGCCGCGCCAACCCATCGATGCGATCAGCAATGAGGCGAGCGGCGGCATCGCAAGCGTGCCGATCCCGATGCCGCTCACCGCGAGCCCGGAGGCAAAGCCGCGGCGCCTCACAAACCAGCGTTGTACCGCGCCGATGGCCGGAACATAGGCGCAACCGACGCCGAGGCCGATGCCGAGCCCATAGGCGAGATAGACCTCGACCAGGGAGCGTGCAGCGCTCGCGGCCGCAAGTCCGACCGCGACCAGGATCATGCCGGCGACGGCCAGCGAACGCGAACCGAGCCGGTCGGCGAGGGGGCCGCTGACGAGTCCGAGCGCGAAATACAGAAAGCCCGCAATCGAAAACACCAGCGAGATCGAACCGCGCGAGGCGCCGAAGTCGCGCTGGAGCGGCTCCAGAAACGCGCTGAACGTGTAGGCGGAGCCGAAGCCGACGAACGTGACGGCAAAGGCTGCCGCGACGACGAACCAGCCATGGAAAATGCCTTGCCGGGCGATCGTGGATTGAATGGTCATTGCGGCCTCCGCGAAATGAGGGAAGGACGGCGGCGGTGCCAGGACGTCGCCCGCTGGAACGCGGCGCCGGCACGCACGAGCGTGGCTTCGTCGAGACGGGCGGCGACCAACTGGAACGCGATGGGCAGTCCGTCCGCCGACGCACCACCTGGCAGCGTGATCGTGGGATGGCCGGTCATGTCGAACGGGCAGGTGTAGCGCTGCAGCTTTGCGATCAGGTCCGGCTGCTCGCCGAGTGTCTGAATCATGGCGAGCGTCAGTGGCGGGAATGGCTGCACCGGGGTCAGCAGGAGGTCGATGGTCTCGAACAGCGCGGTCACCCGGCCGCGAAACGCCAGCCGGCGCAGCAGGATCTTCTGATAGTCGAGGGCGGAGAGCGCGCGCCCCGCCTCGATTACGGAGGCGAGGATCGGACCATACTCGTCCCGGTGGGCAGGATAGGTCGCCTCGTGCGCGACCGCGGCTTCCACCGCACAATTCGGCGTCCAATCGGCGATCGCCTGCACGACGTCGGGAAATCGGACATCGACGATGTCGGCGCCAAGCGTGCGGAAAGCATCGATGGCGTCCGCCAACACATGCTGTGTCGTGATGTCGACGTCGTCGCTGTTCCAGGCGGCATCGACGCCGATCCGCAATCCCCGCATGTCCCGTGCAGCCGCAGCCAGATAGTCGGGCACCGGATCGAACAGCGACGTCGGGTCGTTCGGGTCCTGTCCGGCGATGGCGCCGAGCAGCGCGCCGGCGTCGGCCGCGCTGCGGCCGATCGGTCCGATATGGTCGAGCGTTGCGGCGAGCTCGAACGCTCCGTGGCGGCTGACGCGGCCCCAGCTCGGCTTCAGTCCGGTCAAGCCGTTGGCGGCGCAGGGCCAGCGGATCGAGCCGCCGGTATCGGAGCCGAGCGAGCCGTAGCAAAGCCCGGCGGCTGTGGCGACCGCGGAGCCGCTCGACGAGATACCCGGCCAGTAACTCGCATTCCAGGGATTCTTCGGCGGCTTCACCCGCGGATGGTGGTCGGCATAGGCGCCTTCGGTGAGTTGCACCTTGCCGAGGATCACGGCGCCGGCGTCCTTCAGCCGGCGCACGACGGTTGCGTCCTCATCGGGACGGAAGTCGCGATGAAGCGTGGTGCCCGCTGCCGTCGGAATGCCCTTGGTCCAGAGCAGATCCTTGAGAGCAATCGGCACGCCATGCAGCGGGCCTCGATACCGGCCCTGGGCGATCTCGGCGTCCGCGGCTTTCGCTTCCGTGACGGCCGTTTCCGCCATCACGTGGACGTAACTACCGAGGTCGCGGTCGATGGCGTCGATGCGGTCGAGTTGCGCGCGCGTCACCTCCAGCGCAGAGATTTCGCGCGCCTCGAGCCGCGCGGCGAGCGCAGTGAGTTCAAGATAGTGCAGGGCGTCGGTCACGGCGCGGTTCTCCAGTGATGAGATCGCAGAGGGACACGATCCCCAAGCGACTCTGTAAGCACCATCATAATCATTATACTGGTGTCGCTTGCCGTCAACCGGTAAATCTGTTTTACTGGTGTCTATTTCCGGGTGTTCCGATGTCGAAAGAGTCACGCAAATTCCAGGTTCCAGACGAGCTCGCGAACCTCTACGACTTCGCCAACACGCTCGATGTTCGTCACTTCACGCATTTCGGCGTTGAACATCCGGAGAGCGATGAGCTTGGCGGGCCGAAGGAGCTGGCGGACTGGATGCGGGAACGCGGCCTCGGCGTCGAGGGCGGTCGCGTCACGCCCGCGATGTTCGAGCTTGCGCTAAAGCTGCGGGGCGCTTTGCGTGCCTATCTGCAATGTGAGCCGAGCGAGCGGCTCCGGAACAAAAGCGTTCTCGGCGCGCTCAATGACGCGCTCGCGCCGTTTCCGTTGCGGGTGGAGGCGCGCGCAGGCCGTGGCGCAACGCTGTCGGCTGCGCGCGAGGATGCGCTCGCCGGCCTGTCGGCCATCGCGATCGAGCTTCATGATGCAGCGCTCGTGGGAACGCTGGACCGGCTGAAGATGTGCGCGTCGGAGGAATGCCGCCGGGTGTTCTTCGACCGGTCGAAACCGTCGACGCGGCGCTGGTGCATGTCGACGCTGTGCGGCAACCGAATGAAGACGCGCGCCTATCGCGAGCGGCAGCGCGAGGCGAAATAGACCGGACCGCGCGATCAGGCGCGGTAGTGGCCGGATTTGCCGCCGAGCTTCTCGACGAGGTGAATGCCTTCGATACGCACGCCGCGCTCGACCGCCTTGATCATGTCGTAGATGGTGAGGCAGGCGACGGACACCGCGGTGAGGGCCTCCATCTCGACGCCGGTCGGTCCCGTCACTTTGACGCTGGCGCGTACCACACAGCCCGGCAGCTTTGCGTCGGGCTCGATGTCGACGATGACCTTTGACAGCGCCAGCGGATGGCAGAGCGGGATCAGCTCCGAGGTGCGTTTGGCGGCCATGATGCCGGCGATGCGGGCGGTGCCCAGCACGTCGCCCTTCTTGGCGTTGCCTGACACGATGAGATCGAGCGTCGCCTTGGTCATGATGACGCGGCCTTCCGCGACCGCGAGCCGCTCGGTCGCCGGCTTGTCCGACACGTCGACCATGCGGGCCTCGCCGGAGGCGCCGATATGGGTAAGGGCGGGGACGGCCTTCTTGGACGGCTTGCGCGCCATATTTTTGCGCGCCATGTCAGCGCGTACCCGTGGCGCGCGTTGCGCCTTCGCGCGCGAGCAGCGTGCGCGTGGCCGCGGTCACGTCGGCCTGCCGCATCAGGCTCTCGCCGACCAGGAAGGTCGACATGCCCACGCGCTCGAGCCGGGCGAGATCAGCCGGCGTGAAGATGCCGCTTTCGCCGACCATCAGCCGGTCCGCAGGAATCAGCGGCGCCAGGGCCTCGCTGGTCGCGAGCGTGGTTTCGAAAGTGCGGAGATTGCGGTTGTTGACGCCGATCATCGGCGAACGAAGTTTCAGCGCCCGGTCGAGCTCGGCGCGGTCGTGGATCTCGATCAGCACGTCCATGCCGTAGGCCATCGCGGCGTCTTCGAGATCCCGGGCGGTGGCATCATCGAGTGCCGCCATGATGATCAGGATGCAATCGGCGCCGTGCGCGCGGGCCTCGACCACCTGGTAGGTGTCGAACATGAAATCCTTGCGCAGCACCGGCAGCGATGTTGCCGCGCGCGCCGCCACCATGAAGTCGAGATGGCCCTGGAACGAGGGCGTGTCCGTCAGCACCGACAAACAAGCCGCGCCGCCTGCCTCATAGGCTTTCCCGAGGGCCGGCGGATCGAAATCCGCGCGGATCAGGCCCTTGGACGGGGAAGCCTTCTTCACCTCCGCGATCAGCGCGTAGTCGCCATGGACGTGCTTGGCCTTGATCGCGCGCACGAAGCCGCGCGGGGCCCCTTGCGCCTTGGCCTGCGCCTCGACCGCCGCGAGCGGCTGCGCGCGCTTGGCGGCTGCGATCTCCTCGCGCTTGTAGGCTTCGATCTTGGTCAGGATGTCCGACATGTCAGGCTCAGCCGTTCGAGATCGCGATCAGGTGCTTCAGCTTCGCGTTGGCCGCGCCGCTGTCGATCGACTTCATGCCGATCGCGACGCCTTCCTTGAGGTCCTTGGCGCGGCCGGCGACGATCAACGCGGCCGCGGCGTTCATCAGGGCGACATCGCGGTAGGCACTCGGCTTGCCGTCGAGCACGCTTTGCAGTGCGATCGCATTGGCATCGGCGTCACCGCCCCTCAGCGCGCCCGCGTCGCAACGCGGCAGGCCGGCATCTTCCGGCGTCACTTCGAAATTCCGGATCTCGCCATTGTGCAGCGTGGACACGAAAGTCGGGCCGGTGAGGGTGATCTCGTCGAGACCATCGGAGCCGTGCACCACCCAGGCGGATTCGGAGCCGAGGTTCTTCAGCACCTGCGCCAGCGGCTGCACCCATTGCCGGGAGAATACGCCGACCATCTGCCGCTTCACGCCGGCCGGATTGGAGAGAGGGCCGAGCAGATTGAAGATCGTGCGCGTCGCAAGCTCGACCCGGGTCGGGCCGACGTTCTTCATGGCGGGATGGTGGGCGGGAGCGAACATGAAGCCGATGCCGCATTCGCGCACGCAGCGGCCGACCTGATCGGGCCTGAGGTCGATCTTGACGCCGAGCGAAGCCAGCACGTCGGCGGCGCCCGAGCGCGACGACAGGGCGCGGTTGCCGTGCTTGGCCACGGGCACGCCGGCCCCTGACACGATGAAGGAGGCGCAGGTCGAGACGTTGACCGAGCCGGAGCCGTCGCCGCCGGTGCCGACGATGTCGACGGCATCAGGCGGTGCCGTCACGGTCAGCATCTTGGAGCGCATCGCCGACACCGCGCCGGTGATCTCGTCCACGGTTTCGCCGCGCACCCTGAGCGCCATCAACAGGCCGCCCATTTGCGAGGGCGTGGCCTCGCCACTCATCATGGCGTCGAAGGCGGAGGCGGCCTCGTCACGCGACAGGCTGGCGCCGGTCGCCACTTTTCCAATGATCGATTTCAGGTCGTCCATCGCGTGCTTTCAACTTACTGCTGGTTCGCGCCGGTCACCTGCGCGAAGGCGGCCTGATTAATGGTGGTCCCGATGTCGGTTTCAAGCTTGTTGACGTAGGAGGCGACCTGCTCCTCGGTCTGGGCGCGGTCGAGGCTCTCCTTCAGCTTCTTGACCGCGTCGGAGGCAACGTCGACCGCGGGATCGACGATGTCGGTGACGCGGAAGACGATGACCTCGGTGCCCCCGGTCACCGGCGTCTGTCCGACGCCATCCTTGGCGGCGCGGAAGGCGGCGGCGACGACCGCTGCAGGCACGCTGGCGGGCGTATCGTCGCGCTTGAAGCCGGTCGCGGTCTCGACCTTGGCGCCGATGGCGGAGGCTTCATCGGCGAGCTTGCCGCCCGCTTCGAGCTTCTGCACCATCTCGGTCGCCTTGGCCTTGAGCTTGGTCGCGATCTGGTCCTGGCGCCAGCGCGCCTCGACCTGGTCGCGGACCTCGTCGAGATTGCGGTCGCGGGAGGGCGTGATGGCGAGCACGTCGTACCAGACATAGCCGCCCTTGAACGAGATCGAGTCGTTGTCGACGCCGACATCGGTGTTGAAGGCCTGCGACACCACGTCGAGGCCCTGCGGGATGTTGGCGACCTGCTGGCCGTCCGGGGCGCGGCCGGAGCGGTCGACGGCATCGATGGTTACGGCGGTGAGGCCGAGCTTCTGCGCTGCGTCGATCACGCTGGCGCCGCCGCCACGCTCGTCTTCCATCTTGTCGCGGAGATCGTTGACCTTGACGCGCGCGCGCTCGGTCGCGATCTCGCGCTTGATGTCGCCGGCAAGCTTCGCATAGTCGGCCTCGGCACCCGGCTCGATCTTGTCGACCTTGACGATGGACGTGCCGAGCGCGCCCTGGATCGGCTGGCTGATCTCGCCGGCGGGAAGCGCGAAGGCGGCTTCGCCGACCACAGCATCCAGCGAGGATTTGGTGACGAGGCCAAGATCGACGTCGGAGGCGCTCAGTCCGCGCTCCTTGCCGAGGTCCTCGAACGACATGCCGCCCACAAGGCGCTCCCGGGCGGCCTGCGCTTCAGCTGCGTTGGGGAAGACGATCTGCTGGATCTGGCGCTTCTCCGGCGTGCCGAGCCGGTCCTTGCGCTGCTCGAACACCTTCTTGGCGTCCTCGTCCGAGACTTCGCTCCATTTTCCGATTTCCTCCGGCGAGACCACCACGAAGGAGATCTTGCGATATTCGGGCGCGCGGAACTGGACCTTGTGATCCTCGAAATAGGCCGCGAGCGCCTCGGGCGAAGGCGCGTCGATCTGGCCTGCCTGGGCAGCGTCGAGCCTGACGAATTCAATGGCGCGCTGCTCGTTCTGGAAGCGCGTCAGCGCGTCGATCATGGCCTTCGGCGGCTCGAGGCCGGCCCCGATCGTGCCGGTGATCTGCCGGCGCAGCGACACCTTGCGCTGCTCGGCGACGTAGCGCTGCTCGGTATAGCCGAAATTGCGGATCATGGCCTGGAAGCGGTTCGCATCGAAATTGCCGCCGACGCCCTTGAAGTTGGGGTCGTTCATGATGACTTGGCGGATCTGGTCATCGGACTGACCAAGCCCGAGCCGGCGCGCCTCCTCGTCGAGGGCCGCTTCCGCGATGGTCTGCTGCAGCACCTGGCGGTCGAGGCCGAAGGCGCGGGCCTGGTCCGGCGTCAGCGGACGGCCGAACTGGCGGCTGATCTGCTGCAGGCGGTCGGTATAGATCTGGCGGAACTCGTTCAGCGAAATCTCGGTGCGGCCGATCTTGGCCACCGTGGACTGCCCGAAGCCCTTGAAGATATCGGCGATGCCCCAAATGCCGAAACTGATGATCAACACGCCCATCACCACGGCCATAATGGTCTTGCCGAGCCAGTTTGATGAGGCCTTGCGCATTCCTCGAAGCATTTGGTCCAACTTGTCTGAGCAGGAGGGGAACGGGAGCGCGTCTTAATGCAGATTCCGCAAAAGCGCGTCACCAAATTGATCAATCATCATAAAGTGGCGGCTTTCCCCCCGCAACCTCAGGCCCAGTGACCGCTGGAGACTGCGGTTAAAGGCCTCTGGTCTCTGGAACTGCCGCGGCAGCTCTGCTAGCGCATGCGCAAACCTCATTTTGCTGGAAGTTGACATGACCGACGCCATCCGCCCCCTGATCGCCGGCAATTGGAAAATGAACGGCCTGAAGGCCCAGGCTGCCGAGTTCGACGCCATGCTCACCGGCGCGGCAGATGTGGCCGCAAAAGCCGATCTGCTGGTCTGCCCGCCGGTCACCCTGATCGCAGCCTTTGCCGAGAAGGCGCGTGGTAAGACGGTCGCGGTCGGGGCCCAGGATTGCCATCCCAAGGTCTCCGGAGCCCATACCGGCGATGTCTCTGCCGAAATGCTGGTGGATGCCGGGGCCGGCGCCATCATTGTCGGCCATTCCGAGCGCCGCGCCGACCATGGCGAGGGCGATGGCCTGATCCGCCAGAAGGCGGAAGCGGCCTGGCGCGCCGGCGCGACCGCGATCGTCTGCATCGGCGAGACGCAGGGCCAGCGCGACGCCGGCCAGACCCTGGACATTCTGCGCGGGCAGCTCGCTGGCTCGCTTCCCGATGGCTCGACCGCCGCGAATCTCATCGTAGCCTATGAGCCGGTCTGGGCGATCGGCACCGGCCTCACCCCCACGTCCCAGGATGTCGAGCAGATTCATGGGTTTATCCGGGAACTCCTGACCGCCAAGTTCAAGGCCGAGGGTAGCCGGATGCGCATTCTCTACGGCGGCTCGGTCAAGCCCTCGAACGCGGCCGAATTGATGGCCGTGAAGAACGTCAACGGGGCACTGGTCGGCGGCGCCAGCCTGAAGGCGGCCGATTTCCTTGCGATTGCCAAGGGCTGCCCCTAACTCATTCAAACCGTTGGTTCGGAGCCGATCGGGGGTGGCAATGCCCCCTCCGATCGTGTAACACCGCGCAACTTCAGGAAAACCCGCGAAGCGCGATCGGCCGCCGTCAGGCGCCGCCCGCTTGTGACGGAAGGGCACTATGCAGACCGTTGTCATCGTCATTCACCTCATGATCGTCGCCGTCATGATCGGCGCCGTCCTGCTCCAGAAGTCGGAAGGCGGCGGCCTCGGCATGGGGGGCGGCGCGGGCTTCATGTCGAGCCGGGGCACCGCGAACCTGTTGACGCGGACCACCGCGATCCTCGCCGCGGGCTTCTTCCTCACGAGCATGTTCCTGTCCTGGCACGCCGGCTACAGCCGCGCGCCGTCGTCGATCATCGGCACGCCGGCGTCGCAGGGCCAACCGGCCGGCGGCTCGCCAATCGCGCCGCCGACCTCGGGCGGCATCCTGGATTCGCTCAAGAAGGCCGACGAGCAGCAGCAGGCGCCGGCTCCGACCGGTCCGCAGGTGCCGCGTTCGCAATAAAGCAGGGGGGCCATGCAGGGCGATAGCTACCGTCCTGCATCAACAATCCCCATCAAGGCACTGTCACCACTCTTAGTTTTGGCTCACCCACAGGCCCGCAGAATCTTTTGGGGCGGAATACGAATCGCTTTGGCGAATCGAATTCGAGGGATTAGAGGTTAAGTCCCATGGCGCGGTACATATTCATCACCGGCGGCGTGGTTTCTTCGCTCGGCAAGGGTCTGGCTTCAGCGGCACTCGGTGCGCTGTTGCAAGCCCGGGGCTACAAGGTCCGCCTCCGCAAGCTCGACCCCTATCTCAATCTCGATCCTGGAACGATGTCGCCGTATCAGCACGGCGAAGTGTTCGTGACCGATGACGGCGCGGAGACCGATCTCGATCTCGGTCACTACGAGCGCTTCACCGGGCGGCCTGCGACCAAGGCCGACAACATCACCACGGGACGCATCTACCAGGACATCATCACCAAGGAGCGCCGCGGCGATTATCTCGGTGCGACCATCCAGGTGGTTCCGCACGTCACCAACGCCATCAAGGAATTCGTCCTCGATGGCAATGACGACTACGATTTCGTCCTCGTCGAGATCGGCGGCACCGTCGGTGACATCGAGGGCCTGCCGTTCTTCGAGGCGATCCGCCAGCTCAAGAACGAGCTGCCGCGCGATCACGCCGTCTACATCCATCTGACGCTGCTGCCCTTTATCCCGAGCGCAGGCGAGTTGAAGACCAAGCCGACGCAGCATTCGGTGAAGGAATTGCGTTCGATCGGCATTCAGCCTGATATCCTGCTCTGCCGTACCGACCGCGAGATCCCGAAGGAGGAGCGCCGTAAGCTCGGCCTGTTCTGTAACGTGCGCGAAAGTGCCGTGATCGAGGCGCGCGACGTCGACAACATCTACGCGGTGCCTGAGGCCTATCACAATGCAGGTCTCGACGACGAAGTGCTCGCCGCCTTCGGCATCGGCTCGCGGATTCCGCCGGAGCTGCGCAGCTGGCAACAGATCAACGAGCGCGTGCGCAATCCCGAGGGCAACGTCACCATCGCGATCGTCGGCAAATATACCGGCATGAAGGATGCGTATAAGTCGCTGATCGAGGCGCTCTCGCATGGCGGCATCGCCAACAAGGTGAAGGTCAATCTCGACTGGATCGAGAGCGAGATCTTCGAGAAGGAAGATCCCGCGCCGTTCCTCGAGCACGTCAACGGCATCCTCGTTCCCGGTGGATTCGGCCAGCGTGGCGCCGAGGGCAAGATCAAGGCGGCGCAGTTCGCGCGCGAGCGCGACGTGCCGTATTTCGGCATCTGCTTCGGCATGCAGATGGCGGTGATCGAGGCCGCGCGAAACCTCGTCGGCATCGAGGACGCCAACTCCACCGAGTTCGGCCCGACCAAGGAGCCCCTGGTCGGCCTGATGACGGAATGGCTGCGCGGCAACGAGCTCGAGAAGCGCTCGCAAGCCGGCGATCTCGGCGGCACGATGCGCCTCGGCGCCTATCCCGCCGCGCTCAATCGCGGCAGCCGCGTCTCCCAGGTCTATGGCGGCGCCACCGAGATCTCCGAGCGTCACCGTCATCGCTACGAGGTCAACACAGCCTACAAGGATCGCCTCGAGCAGCATGGCTTGAAATTCTCAGGCCTGTCGCCCGACGGCGTGCTGCCTGAAATCGTCGAGTACGAGGATCACCCTTGGTTCATCGGCGTCCAGTTCCACCCTGAACTGAAGTCGCGCCCCTTCGAGCCGCATCCGCTGTTCGCCTCGTTCATCGAGGCGGCGGCGAAGCAGAGCCGGCTGGTTTAACAGCTCAGCGCGCGGCGGAGTCCTCGCGCGCATGATGCATCGGCGTCAACGCGACCCGCGCTGATGGTTCGGGCGCAAGCGATCCAGTGATCAGCTTCATCTGCGGCCGCCGCGTCAGCCTGTAGACCGCGGCGGGCGGCACGTTCAGCAGGGCGCGGTCCACCAGCTTTGCGCGCAGGCCGAGCCGGTCGAGCACCGGCCGCGGCACCGGGCAGCTCATGCCGTAGGTGAACTGGTAGAAGGCGCCGCCGGGACGGACATAGCTGAACGCGCCGCTGAGGATCGAGATCACCTTGCGCCTGCTCATGTTCAGCAGCGGCAGGCCGCTCACGACCGCACCGACGGGGGCGCCCTCATAGAGGCGCTCGGTCGCGAGTCGGCCTGCGTCCATCCACAGCACGCGCGAGCCGGGAAAGCGCATCTGCAGGACTTTCATGAAGTCGGAGCCGTATTCGATCAGCGTGAGGTCCTGCGGCCGCACGCCGCGTTTGAGCAGCTTGTAGGTGAACGCGCCGGTGCCGGGACCGAGCTCGAGGATCGGTCCCGTCGTTGCACTGATCTCGCGCGTGATGAGATCAGCAAGCGCCGCACCCGATGGTGCGATCGCGCCGACCCGCCGCGGGGACGACATCCAGGACAGGAAGAACGAAAGAAAATCGTTGGGCATGCGCACTCCGGGATCTTGCTTTGCACCTCAATGGAGGTGCGGCGCATGCAGTGTCGCGGGAGCGCATTGCGACAGCATTGCGCTGTCGGACGCGAATACCAATTGAATCAGCTCTGCCGGACCGGCGGCAGCGTCATCCGGAAGCAGGCGCCGCCGTCTGCTCCGTCCGCGACTGAGACGTGGCCGCCATGCAGCTGGACGATCTCGCGCACCATGTTGAGACCGAGGCCGGCACCGCGATCGAGCGGCGTCAGCCGATAGAACGGCTCGAAGATCTGCTCGCGCTGATCGGCGGGAATACCGGCGCCTTGATCCGTGACTTCGATGCTCGCGGGCTTGCTGACGCGAATCCCGATCGTGCCGCGGCGCGGGCCGTGCTGGATCGCATTCTGCACGAGATTGGTCAGCGCACGCTCCAGCGCGGCCGCATCGCCGATCGTTTCGACGGGTGTCGCCGGCGCATCGAGCGCCAGCTCGTAGCCGGCCGCGATCGCCAGCGGCGCGAGGTCGGCGGCAACACTTTGTGCGACCGCGACGAGGTTGATGCGCGCGAAGGGATGGCTGCAGCGGTCGAGCCGCTGGATGTCGAGCAATTGCTCGGCAAGCGTCGCCAGCCGCGCGGTATCCTCCAGCAGGCGTGTCTTGTCCGGCCCCGGGGCCAGTGACTCCAGGCGCGTGTTCAGGATTGCGATGGGCGTGCGCAGCTCGTGCGCGGCGTCGGCGACGAAGCGCTTGTGGCGTGCATAGCCCTGGTCGAGCCGCGCCAGCGCGTCGTTGATCGCGGTCACCAGCGGCACGACCTCGAGCGGGATGCGCTCCAGCGGAAGCCGCGCGCCGCGCTGGTGGATGTCGATGCGCCGGGCCTCGTTCGCCGCGGAATCGAGGCCCCTGAACGCGCGTCGCACGATCATCGGCGTCGCGATGAACGTCGCCGTTCCCATCAGCAGCAGGCCGGGCAGGGCGATGCCGAGAAACGCGAGCGAGGTCATGACCAGCGCTTTCGCACCCGTCAGCCGCCCTTGCGTTGCCGTGATAACCTGCACATTGCCGGCATCGGTGTCGACCCGCTTCAGCCGCGCCGCGGGCTTGTGGGGGTCGTCCTCGAACAGCTGCCAGCCGAGCCGGGCCTGGCTGATCTGGTCGAGGCCGTTGCCGATCGCGGCGAATTCCGCCGGCACGGTGCCTTCACTGAGGACGCGGCCCTGCCGGTCGCGCACCAGGAACCAGAGGTCGGGCGTCTCGCTGCGCAATTGCTGCAGCTCGGCCGTCGGCCGCAACGCCAGTCCGCCTTGCGGCTCGCGCGTGAGCGCGCGCTGGACGACATCGATAACGCGGTCCTCATCGCGCTCGGCGAGCACGAAGCCGGAGGCGCAAAGCCCGGCGAGGACGATGGCAAGCAGCGCGACCAGGATCGCGGCCTGGAGCGACAGCAGGCGCCAGCTCAGCCGCGAGCGCAGGCAATAAGGATCGTCGCGGAGGCTGATCGTGCTCATGGCAGCCTCTTCAGGAGATAGCCGACGCCGCGGATGCCGTGGATCTCGATCCCGGCGTCGGCGTCCGCAAGCTTCCGCCTGAGACGCGAGACATGCGTGTCGAGAGCGTTCGACTGGATCTCGTCGTCAAAATTGTAAACCGCCTCTTCCAGCGCCGAGCGCAGCACGGTCCGGCCGATGCGGCGGACCAGTTTTTCGAGCACCAGCAGCTCGCGGCGGGGCAGCTCGAACGGGGTGCCGTCGATGCTGGCCTCGCGATGACTGAGGTCGAAGGCAAGCCGGCCGGCATGAATGATTTCGGGAGAGAGCCCCGCCGGCCGCCGCAGCACGGCGCGCAGCCGCGCCAGCAACTCCTCGACCGCAAACGGTTTTGCCAGATAATCGTCGGCGCCGCCGTCGAGTCCGGCGATGCGATCGGCGAGTTCGCCGCGCGCAGTCAGGACAATGATCGGCACACCCTCGGCGCGCGCGCGGAGTTTTGGGATCAAAGCGAGGCCGTCGCCGTCGGGAAGCTGGCGGTCGAGCAGGACGGCGGCATGGACGTCGGCCGAAATGGCTTCCTCCGCCTCGGCCAGCGTCCGGGCATGATCCACCACCATGTCGTAGCGCTTCAGCGCTGATGCTAGCGCGCAGGCCATTTCCGCTTCATCCTCGACCAGCAAAATCCGCATCTGACAGGCACCTGAACCGCAACTGAGCCTTTCTAGCGGCCCGATCATTGCGGCAGCATTGCGGGATCCGGCAGTGGCTCGAGCTCAAGCCATGCGCAGAGCGCCATATGGGGCGGCCGGGCGGGCTCAAGACACCGTCGGGCCCGGCCGCTATAACCGCCGGACCTGATCAGGGAGGAACATGAATGATCTACGAAATGCGCGTCTATCGCTGCGTGCCCGGCCGCCTGCCGGCGCTGCTGAAGCGGTTCGAGACCGCTACGCTGAAGATCTGGGAGAAGCACGGAATCAAGCAGGCCGGCTTCTTCACGACCGTGATCGGTGAATCCAACCAGGAGCTGACCTATTTCCTGGCCTGGGAGTCGCTCGCCGAGCGCGAGAAGAAGTGGGGCGCGTTCATGACCGATCCCGACTGGATGAAGGCGCGAGCCGAGAGCGAAGCCGACGGCCAGATCGTCGGCAACATCGTTAGTCAACTGCTGATGCCGACCGCGTTCTCCTCGGTCAAGTAACCGCGGTCCTGCAAGGGGGCGCGCCGGGCCCCCCGGCGCAACCCTGATATTCTGACCGTCCGGGCCGAATAGGGTTGATCCGACCCTCATCGCGGCTATGGTCGCGCCGAAACGAGGGATTTGCATTGAGCTCTTCGCATTCAGCGGCGCCGGTCGTCACCATTGGCAGCGTCAAATTCGGCAATGATCTGCCGATCTCGATCATTGCCGGACCCTGCCAGCTCGAAAGCCGTCAGCACGCGCTGGAGGTCGCTTCCGCGCTGAAGGAGATCGCGGCGCGGCTGAACATCGGCCTCGTCTACAAGACCTCGTTCGACAAGGCCAACCGCACCAGCGCGTCGGCGGCGCGCGGGCTCGGCCTGTCGCAGTCGCTGCCGATCTTCGCCGAGATCCGCTCCTCGCTCGGCCTGCCTGTCCTGACCGACGTGCACGAGGCCACGCAATGCGCCGAGGTGGCGCAGGCCGTGGACATCCTGCAGATCCCGGCCTTCCTGTGCCGGCAGACCGATCTGCTGCTGGCGGCTGCCGCGACGGGCAAGGTCGTCAACGTCAAGAAGGGCCAGTTCCTGGCGCCCTGGGACATGGCGAATGTCGTCACCAAGATCACCAGTGCTGACAATCCCAACGTGCTCGTCACCGAGCGCGGGGTGTCGTTCGGCTACAACACGCTGGTCTCCGACATGCGCGCGCTGCCGATCCTGGCGCGCACCACCGGCGCGCCCGTGATCTTCGACGCCACCCATTCGGTGCAGCAGCCGGGCGGGAAGGGGACTTCGTCGGGCGGCGAGCGCGAATTCGTGCCGGTGCTGGCGCGCGCCGCCGTCGCGGTCGGCGTCGCCGGCGTCTTCATCGAGACCCATCCCGATCCTGATCGCGCCCCCTCCGACGGGCCCAACATGGTGCCGCTGCGCGAGTTCGAGGCATTGATCGCGAGATTGATGGCGTTCGACGCGCTGGCAAAGAACCCGCGCTGATGCAGAAGAGCGAGGCGCGGCCGCACGATCACGGTCTGCCGACGGCGCTCTACGTCATCTCAGGAGCAAGCTTTGCCGCAGCGCTGTCGGCGCGCGCGCTCGATCCGGTGCTGCCGCACGTCGCCGAGGATTTCGGCGTCAGCATCGCGACGGCCGCCGGCTTTGCCGCGGTGTTCGCCTTCACCTTCTCGATCATCCAGCCCATCGTCGGCGCTGCCGCTGATCTGTTCGGCAAGACGCGGTTGATGATCGGCTGCCTCGCGCTGCTCGGCCTCGCCAACATCCTGGGCGCGCTCTCGTCCTCATTCTCGGTTCTGTTCGCGACCCGCATCCTCGCCGGCATCGGCTCGGGCGGCGTGTTTCCGGTGGCGCTCAGCCTCACCAGCGATCTGGTCGGGCCCGAGAAACGCCAGGTCGCGATCAGCCGCACGCTGGCCGGCGCCATGACGGGCAATCTGCTCGGCGCCTCGGCCTCCGGCCTGATCGGCGATCTGCTCGGCTGGCGCGGCGTGCTCGCAGTGCTCGGCGCGCTCGTCATCGTGGCCTCGATCGCGGTCGCCGCCGGCTTTCGCGGCGCCAAGGTCCAGCATCCGCCGAAGACGAGCCTGTCGGCACTGAAGGCCGGCTATCGCACCATCTTCACCAATCCGAACGCCTATGTCTGCTATTCGGCGGTGTTCATCGAAGGCTGCTGCGTGCTCGGCCTGTTTCCCTACATCGCCTCGTTCCTGTTCGAGCTCGGCCAGACCTCGCTCTCGATCGCCGGCATGGTCATCGCGGGCTTTGCGGTCGGCGGCCTGTTCTACACGCTGACGGTGTCGCGCCTGCTGCCCTGGCTCGGCGTCAAGGGCATGATGATCGCGGGCATGACGCTGGTGGCCTCGCAGCTCATTGCCGTCGCCTTCGGCCCGCGCTGGGAAGTGCAGGCGCTGAATCTCATCGTGATGGGATGGGGCTTCTACATCGCCCACGGCTGTCTGCAGGTCTTCGCCAGCGAGCTCTCGGTCGAAGCGCGCGCCACCGCGCTGTCGCTGCATTCGTTCTTCTTCTTCATGGGGCAGACCGTCGGACCGCTCGCCTACGGCTTCGGGCTCCAGCATGCCGGCAAGATGCCGACCCTGTTTGCCAGCGCCGCGGTCATGGTGGTGCTGGGCGTCGTCTGTGCCCGGTTGCTCAAGCAGCGTGCGCCGTCTGATGCGCGGGTCTGACGAAAGTCGCTCGGGAACCCTGCAACTAAATCGGACGGACTGACCTTCAGCGTGCTACAGCCGGGAATGACAAAGTTTGTAATCGCCGCGCTGCTCGCCATGCTGCATGCCTTGGCTCCGGTCGCCGCGCAGGCGTCTGAAGCACAGCCCAAGCCGCCCGTGACCGATCGCGAGCAGGTGCAAGCCGACCGCGCGAAAGCTGCTGCCGAGGAAAAGAACGCGCCGACCACGCGTCCATGGGACAGAGATGCCAACGGCAAACGTCCCTGGGAAAGGTCATCCGTGACCAAGTAGCGCGTCGCGTGTGAGCATATCCACGCGCGTCTGTTCGCGTTGTTCTCAGCCTCGTCCGCGATAGGGCGCGACGCCTTGCTCCGGCACCCACAGGCCCTTGGGCACGCGGCCGGTCTGCCAGAACACGTCGATCGGAATGCCGCCGCGCGGATACCAATAGCCGCCGATGCGCAGCCATTTCGGTTTGATCTCGCTGGCGATGCGCTTGCCGATCATCACGGTGCAGTCCTCGTGGAAGGCGCCATGGTTGCGGAAGCTCGCGATGTAGAGTTTTAGCGATTTCGACTCCAGCAGCCACGGGCCGGGCGCATAGTCGATCATCAGATGCGCGAAATCCGGCTGGCCCGTGACCGGGCAGAGCGAGGTGAATTCCGGCACGGTGAAGCGGACGAGATAATCGGTGCCGGCTTGCGGATTGGGCACGCGGTCGAGCTGGGCGTCTTCCGGTGTGTGCGGCCACTCGACCGCGCGGCCGAGCTGTAGGGATTTCTTCGCCGATGTCTTCGCCGATGTCTTGGCCATTGTGTCGTCACATCCTGTTTCGATGCCGGGATGGACGCAAATGCCGCTGTCGTCAACCGCTCGCGATGGTCTGGATCATGACGATCCGGTCGTTGCCGGACTCGCAGCCCCAGAGCTCGCCCGGCCGGCCGTCGAGCTGGCGCACATTGGCATTGGCCTTGTCGCTGGCGAACACGTTGAACGTCTCTGTCGCAGGATCGAAGCGCACGATGGCGTTCGCGGAGAAGTCGGTCAGCCAGACCTTGTCCTTGTCGTCGACATAGACCGCGTAGGGGCGGGGACGATTGCCGGGGAGCTTCCACGTCTTCCACGACGCATCGGCGGGATCGTGCACCGAGACGTGGCCACTATTCCACTCGCTGACCCAGATCCGGCTCTTCGAATCCGACCATACCCGCCGCGAGCCCTGGTCCGGCGTCGGCGGCTCGACAACGCTGGCGCTGCCCGTCGCCAGATCGATCTTGGCGATATGGCTGCCGGCGAGCGAGGCGTACCAGACATCGCCTTGCGGAGTGACAGTGATGCCGTAGGGACCGACGCCTTTGGGTGCCTTGAACACATTCACCTCGCCCGATCTCGGCGCGAGGCGGCCGTAATAGCCGGACTGGCCGGTGAACCAGTAGGTGCCTTGCTTGTCGAACACGCCGGTGTTGAGATTGGCGGCAGCGAACTTCTCGGGCAGGCGGAACAGGGTGACCTTGAGATCGGAAGGATCGACCCGTGCGATCGCGTTCTGGCCGCCCTCGGTAATCCAGGGCGCGCCATCCGGGCCGATGGTCACGCCATGGGGAGCCGCGCCCTGACCGAGGCTGACCGTCTTGAAACCGCCATCCCGGGGATCGAGCCTGCCGAGCAGGCCCTTGCCCTGTGCGGTGAACCAGACCGAACCGTCAGGGGCGGGCGCCAGATCGTGCAGGCCGATGCCGGCGCTGACCGGGAAGTATTTTGTCCGGAACGGGCCTTCCTGGGCAAAAGATGGGCGGGCCGCCAACAGGGCGGCGCTCGATGCAAGAAACTGGCGTCGATTCATGGCGTTACCCCGGCTGCTTGAGATTGAGGTTGGACGCGCAGATCAGTCGGGTTCAAGCTTAGCCCTGGCCGCTTCGCGCGTCAGGCGAAGCCCGCCGTCCAAGCGTTCACATTTGCTTGCGGCCCGTGTAAGACCCGCGGCACCGATCAGCCCTAACGAACGGAAGTGCACATCATGACCGCCATTATCGACATCATCGGCCGCGAAATCCTCGATAGCCGGGGCAATCCCACCGTCGAGGTCGATGTCGTGCTGGAAGATGGCGCGCTCGGCCGCGCTGCCGTGCCCTCCGGCGCATCGACGGGTGCCCATGAGGCGGTGGAACTGCGCGACGGCGACAAGGCCCGCTATCTCGGCAAGGGCGTCACCAAGGCCGTCGGCGCCGTCAACGGCGAGATCTTCGAGGCCTTGAGCGGCCTCGATGTCGAGCAGCAGGCCCAGATCGACCAGATCATGATCGACCTCGACGGCACCGCGAACAAGAGCCGGCTGGGCGCCAACGCCATCCTCGGCGTCTCGCTCGCCTGCGCCAAGGCGGCCGCGAACTCGCTCGACATGCCGCTCTACCGTTACGTCGGCGGCACCTCGGCGCGACTGCTGCCGGTGCCGATGATGAACATCATCAATGGCGGCGTGCATGCCGACAACCCGATCGACTTCCAGGAATTCATGATCCTCCCCGTCGGCGCCTCGTCCTTTGCCGAGGGCCTGCGCTACGGCGCGGAAGTCTTCCACACGCTGAAGTCGGAGCTCAAGAAGGCCGGCCACAACACCAATGTCGGCGACGAGGGCGGATTTGCCCCGAACCTGCCGTCGGCCGACGCCGCGCTGGAGTTTGTCATGAACGCGATCGGCAAGGCCGGCTTCAAGGCGGGAAGCGACATCGTGCTCGGCCTCGACTGCGCCTCGACCGAGTTCTTCAAGGGCGGTAAGTACGTCTATGAGGGCGAGGGCAAGACCCGCTCGATCTCCGAGCAGGCCAAGTACCTCGGCGACCTCGTCTCGCGCTATCCGATCGTCACGATCGAGGACGGCATGTCGGAAGACGACATGGACGGCTGGAAGGAGCTCACCGACCTCATCGGCAAGAAGTGCCAGCTGGTCGGCGACGACCTCTTCGTCACCAACGTCAAGCGCCTCGCCGACGGCATCAAGACCGGCCGCGCCAACTCGATCCTGATCAAGGTCAACCAGATCGGCACGCTGACCGAGACGCTCGCCGCCGTCGAGATGGCGCACAAGGCCGGCTACACCTCGGTGATGTCGCACCGCTCGGGCGAGACCGAGGATTCCACCATCGCCGACCTCGCGGTTGCCACGAACTGCGGTCAAATCAAGACCGGCTCCCTTGCACGTTCCGATCGCACCGCCAAATACAACCAGCTCCTGCGCATCGAGCAGCAGCTCGGCAAGCAGGCGCTCTACGGCGGCAAGGCGGCATTGAAGGCGCTGGCATAAGCCAGCGTCACCGCGCGAAGAACAAGGACAGGGGAGGATCGACATGAGCGACGGCAAGACCGGACTGCAACTGCGTTCGCTGCTGAAGAAGAGCGGCGAGCTGGAATTGTCCCTCGTGAATGTCCCCACGCCGGAGCCGGCCGACGACGAGGTCGTGGTTCGCGTCGAGGCGACGCCGATCAACCCCTCCGACCTCGGGCTGCTGATCGGGCCGGCCGACATGTCGGCCGCGAAGGCCTCCGGCACCAAGGAGATGCCGGTCATCACCGCGACGATGCCGGAGGCGGCGATGCGGATGATGGGAGCCCGGCTCGATCAGTCGCTGCCGGTCGGCAACGAGGGCGCCGGCACGGTGATCGGGGCCGGATCGTCGGACGCGGCGAAAGCGCTGATGGGCAAGACCGTGTCGATGATCGGCGGCGCGATGTACACGCAATACCGCGTGCTGAAGGTCCGCGACGTCATGGAGCTGCCGGCGGGCACCACGGCCGCCGACGGCGCGTCCTGGTTCGTCAATCCGTTGACCGCGCTCGGCATGACCGAGACGATGCGGCGGGAGAACCACAAGGCGCTGGTGCACACCGCGGCGGCGTCCAATCTCGGCCAGATGCTCAACAAGATCTGCATCAAGGACGGCATCGGGCTCGTCAACGTCGTCAGGAGCAAGGAGCAGGCCGACATCCTGCACAAGATCGGCGCCAAGCACGTCGTGGATTCCAGCGCGCCCAGCTTCACGGACGATCTCACCAATGCGCTGGTCGAGACCGGCGCCACGATTGCCTTCGACGCGATCGGCGGTGGCAAGCTGGCGAGCCAGATCCTGACCGCCATGGAAGTTGCGGCCAACAAGACCGCGAAGGAATACAGCCGCTACGGCTCCAACGTGTACAAGCAGGTCTATATCTACGGCAGCCTGGACAATCGGCCGACCGAATTGAGCCGGTCGTTCGGCCTGACCTGGGGCGTCGGCGGCTGGCTGCTCACGCCGTTCCTCCAGAAGATCGGTCCGGCCGAGATCGGCCGCCTGCGCCAGCGCGTCGCGTCCGAGCTCAAGACCACCTTCGCCAGCCACTACACCAAGGTGGTGTCGCTGACCGAGGTGCTCGATCCCGCCAACATCGCGGTGTACGCCAAACGCGCCACCGGCGAAAAATTCCTCATCAACCCAAATAAATAATCGTGATCTGCGACGGCAGGTCACCGCAAGAAGGTCTTGCCTTCTGAGCCCAGCGGCGGATTATTCCGCCGCTATCGAATGCGGAAAACCGCAAGGGCTCAGAAGGGGACATTTCCATGACCGATCTCAATCGCCGTCATCTGCTCGCTGGCGCAGCCGCCCTCGGGGCGGCTGCTGCGACCGGGCTTGGACCGACCACCGCCAAGGCCGCAGTGCCGCCAGCCGGGACGCAGGCGCCGGGCTTCTATCGCTACAAGGTCGGCGCTTTCGAGTGCACCTCGATCAATGACGGTGCGCGCACCTTCCCGATGCCGGACAAGTTCGTCGCCAATCTGTCGAAGGACGAAGCGCTGGCGGCGGGCGAGGCGGCCTACATGCCGAAGGGCATGGTCACGGTGCCGTTCAACCCGCAACTCGTCAACACCGGCTCCAAGCTGGTCCTGATCGACACCGGCAACGGCATTGCGAATTTCGAGGCGAGCAAGGGCGCGGTCGGCCGCACGCTGCAAAATCTCCAGGCCGCCGGCGTCGATCCGAAGAACATCGACGTGGTGCTGCTCTCGCATCTGCACCCCGATCACACCAACGGCATCCGCCTCGCTGACGGCGCGCTCGCATTTCCCAATGCGGAGATCATGGTGCCGGGCAAGGACTGGGAGTTCTGGACCAGCGAGGAGAACGCCGGCAAGGCCGAGTCCAATCCGATGATGAAGAACTACTTCGCCAACGTGAAGAAGACCTTCGCTGGCCTCGAGTCCAAGGTCACAAAGTACGAATGGGGCAAGGAGGTCGCGCCGGGCATCACCTCGATCGCAACCCCGGGCCACACGCCGGGCCACACCTCGTTCGCGGTTGCCTCGGGCGATGCGAAGGTGCTGATCCAGTCCGACGTCACCAACATCCCGGAATTCTTCCTGCGCAATCCCGACTGGCACGTGATGTTCGATGCCGACGCCGCGCTGGCGCAGGAGACGCGCCACAAGTTCTACGACATGGCGGCCGCGGAGAAGGCGACCGTGATCGGCTTCCACTTCACGTTCCCGTCGGTCGGCCATGTCGAGAAGGACGGCGCGAAGTATCGCCTGATCCCGTCGGCGTGGAATCCGACGATCTGAGTGACTTCAAGGTCCGCGCGAATGTCAGGCCGCCCCAGGGCGGCCTGATTGTTTTGGTTCGTAGCCCGGAATACGCTTCGCTCCATCCGGGCTGCCGGCCCAACCATCTGCTTTCGCGAAACACAGCGTTTCCAAATCGGGCCGGTTCATGCACTTGCATCCATCGGTCCAGATCGCTTAGGTGCCGACGGCACTTCTCCCTCACGGTTTCAAGGACACCTCATGGCCTACAACATCGTCACGATCGCCGGCAGCCTGCGCAAGGAGAGCTTTTCGCTGAAGATCGCCAACGCGCTCGCCAAGCTTGCGCCTGATACGCTCAAGCTCGAGGTGGTCACGCCGGCGGGCATCTCGTTCTTCAATCAGGACCTCGAGGGTGCGCCGCCCGCGGACTGGCTGGCCTTCCGCGACAAGCTGCAGAAATCGAACGGCGTCCTGTTCGTCACCCCCGAATACAACCGCTCGATCCCGGGCGTCCTCAAGAACGCCATCGACGTCGCCTCGCGCCCCTATGGCAAGAGCTCGCTCCTGGGCAAGCCGGTCGGCATCATCTCGAACTCGCCGGGACCGCTCGGCGGCGTCAGCGCGGCCAAGCATCTGCAGAACATCCTGCCGGGCATTTCCGGTCCGCTGCTGCAGCAGCCGGAAATCTACCTTAACGCCGTCGGCGATGCGTTTGACGCGAACGGCAACCTGACCAAGGACTCCCTGAAGACGGTGCTGCAGCAGTACATCGACGCCTTCGCCGCGCACGTGGCGAAGAACCAGGGCTGAGGCTCGTGGTGTCGTTCCGGGGCGATGCTTCGCATCGCCCCGAAATGACTCGCCAACCTGAATTAGCACTCCCTTAACCAACTTGTCCCATCTTCCCAAGATGGTCTCCCGCGCGCGCCTGAAATCGATCCTGACCGGACTTGCCCTCTACGCGATGGCGGCCGCCATCGTCGGCTATTTCGGCGTCAACGCCTATACCGGCAAATACGGCCTCAACGCGCGCCAGGAGCTCGACCAGGAAATCATCGCGCTGACCAGCGAGCTGGCCCAGCTCAAGCGCGAGCGCGCCAGGAGCGAGCAGCGGGTGTCGCTGTTGCGGTCCGAGCGGATCGACCCCGACATGCTGGACGAGCGGGCGCGTTTCCAGCTCGACTATGTCAATCCGCGCGATCTCGTTCGGATGATCCCGGCGAAGTAGCGCTTTCCGCAAGCTTCGAAACCGACGGCGAAAGAAGCTGCCGAAATCCGGCTCCTCCTTCGAAGGTCGTAATTTCGGAACCGCAAGTTGCCTTGACGGCAGCCCGGCGGCGGGCTCATGGCTTCTGCGACGCTCACTGAAGTTGACGAAGATCAAACAGGCGGCGCGGGCACGTCATAGTCTGTCATCGGAGGAAACTGTGATGAATGGGTCAATGCCCCGCCATCACGCGGCCCGTGTCGAGGCCGCCATTGCGTCAGGCCAGGCGGCTCGATCCGCGCTTGTGGCCTCGTGGCGCCGTTCGTCCAGATTGCATCATCTCGATCCCGGCGGCCGCACCTCGCCGATCCGGCTGACCGAAGCCGAGCTGCACCAGGCGCGCGAGCGCATCGCGCCGCTGCTGGCCGCCGCGCAAGGCGCGATGGACCGGCTCTATCAGGCGGTCGGCGCGAGCGGCTGCTGCGTGCTGCTTGCCGACGGCGAGGGCGTGCCGGTCGATCGTCGCGGCACGCCGGCGGACGACGCAACGTTTCAGTCCTGGGGCCTGTGGACCGGTGCGCTCTGGAGCGAGGAGCACGAGGGCACCAACGGCATCGGCACCTGCCTTGTGGAGCAGCGTCCGCTCACCATCGACCGCGACCAGCATTTCTTCGCCCGCAACACGCTGTTGAGCTGCTCCGCCGTTCCGATCTACGACCACGTGGCGGCGCTGGCGGGCGTGCTCGACGTCTCCTCCTGCCGGGCCGACCGGACCGATGCGTTTTCCAGTCTGATCGCGCTTGCGGCGGGCGAGGCGGCCAAGCGGATCGAAGCCGATCTGTTCCGCAGGGCCTTTGCCCATGCCCGCATCGTGCTGACGCAAGCTGCGGACGGCCAATGCGGAGGCCTTGTCGCGGTCGATGCGGACGACCTCGTGATCGGCGCGACCCGCTCCGCCCGGGTGGCGCTCGGAATTGCCCCTGGCCGGGCCTTGCAGCCGGTGCCCGCGGCCGATCTGCTCGGCGGCGATACCGCGCGCGATCATCTTGCCGGCGGTCAGCGCGGCGTGGTGCAACGGGCGTTGCTCCGTGCCGGCGGCAACGTCTCGGCGGCCGCCAAGGCTCTCGGCGTCAGCCGGGCCACGCTGCACAGAAAGCTCAAGCGGTTCGAGCTGAACCACTGAGCCTGCTTATCTTCGTCACGGGCTATCTTCCCAACAACGCCGTGGAATCTGCGAGCGCTCAATCTCGCCCTGCCTCGCCCCACGACTGTCGCAGAACTGCGACAGGTCGGCTCCGCCATCGCTTCCGCCTGGGCTGACAGAAATCGCCTCCCGGATCATCGTCCGCGCAAGTCGCGACCACGCGACGAATTGCGCAAACAGCAATCAACGGGAGTGATCAATGAACAAGGTCGAATTTCTCAGCGTCACCAAAGTTCCCTTTGCCGAATGCTATGACAATTTCATCGGCGGCAAGTTCGTCGCGCCGAAGTCCGGCAAATATTTCGACAATGCCTCGCCGGTGACCGGCCAGGTCGTCTGCAAGATCGCGCGCTCCGACGCGCAGGACATCGAGGCCGCGCTCGATGCGGCGCATGCGGCCAAGGGCGCCTGGGGACGGACCAGCGTCGTGGAACGCGCGATCATCCTCAACAAGATCGCCGATCGCATGGAAGAGAACCTCGAGCGTCTCGCCATCGCCGAGACCTGGGACAACGGCAAGCCGATCCGTGAGACCCGCGCCGCCGACATCCCGCTCGCCATTGATCACTTCCGCTACTTCGCCGGCGTCGTCCGCGCCCAGGAAGGCTCCATCGGCGAGATCGACCACGACACCATCGCCTATCATTTCCACGAGCCGCTTGGTGTGGTCGGTCAGATCATCCCCTGGAACTTCCCGCTGCTGATGGCCTGCTGGAAGCTCGCGCCCGCGCTCGCCGCCGGCAATTGCGTGGTGCTCAAGCCCGCCGAGCAGACCCCGGCCTCGATCATGGTCTGGGCCGAGATCATCGCCGACATCCTGCCGCCCGGCGTGCTCAACATCGTCAACGGCTTCGGCCTCGAGGCCGGCAAGCCGCTGGCCTCCAGCCCGCGCATCGCCAAGATCGCCTTCACCGGCGAGACCTCGACGGGCCGGCTGATCATGCAATATGCCAGCCAGAACCTCATTCCGGTGACGCTGGAGCTCGGCGGCAAGTCGCCGAACATCTTCTTCAAGGACGTCACAGCCGAGGACGACGACTACTTCGACAAGGCGATCGAAGGCTTCGTCATGTTCGCGCTGAACCAGGGCGAGGTCTGCACCTGCCCGAGCCGCGCGCTGGTTCACGCCGACATCTATGACCGCTTCATGGAACGGGCCTTGAAGCGCGTCGCCGCGATCAAGCAGGGCGATCCGCGCGATGCCACCACCATGATCGGCGCGCAGGCCTCCGGCGAGCAGCTGGCGAAGATCCTGTCCTACATCGACATCGGCAAGCAGGAAGGCGCCAAGTTGCTGGCGGGCGGCGGACGTGCCGAGCTCGGCGGCGATCTCGCCGGCGGCTTCTACGTCAAGCCGACCGTGTTCGAGGGCCACAACAAGATGCGAATCTTCCAGGAGGAGATCTTCGGGCCCGTGGTCTCGGTCACGACCTTCAAGAACGACGACGAGGCGCTCGAGATCGCCAACGACACGCTGTACGGCCTCGGGGCCGGCGTCTGGAGCCGCGATGCCAACCGCTGCTACCGCTTCGGCCGGGCGATCCAGGCCGGCCGGGTCTGGACCAACTGCTACCACGCCTATCCCGCTCACGCGGCGTTCGGCGGCTACAAGCAGTCAGGCGTCGGTCGCGAGACCCACAAGATGATGCTCGATCATTATCAGCAGACCAAGAATCTCCTGGTCAGCTACAGCCCGAAGAAGCTCGGCTTCTTCTGATCGGATGGCCGGAGAGGGCGGCGCCATGTCCGGCGCCGTCCGCTCCGACGACCGGGCCAGCATGGTCCATAGTTCTTGATCCGGCCATGAAGCCGCAGGCACTGCGTCGCGCGTAGATTTGTTGCCCGATCAGCGCCAAAGATTTTCCAATATTTCGACCACGTTGCAGTGCGGCATAATGAAAGTCGCGCCATGTCGCCGCGGTGCTTTCCAAGGGCGTTTGAGTTGGGTTAGAGAGGGCGTGAGTTTTCTCTGACCCGGAATTCCTATGGCCGCACCCAAGAAAGCCGCCGCAAGCACTCCACAGGACAAGACCGACGGCGGTTCGCCTCCGGAATTCACCAGGGAGCAGGAGCTCAAGGCGCTCCGCGACATGCTCCTGATCCGGCGGTTCGAAGAAAAGGCCGGCCAGCTCTACGGCATGGGCGCGATCGGCGGCTTCTGCCACCTCTATATCGGCCAGGAGGCCGTCGTGGTCGGCATGCAGATGGCCCTCAAGCAGGGCGATCAGGTCATCACCGGCTATCGCGATCACGGCCACATGCTCGCCACCGGCATGGACGCCAACGGCGTCATGGCCGAGCTCACGGGCCGCCGCGGCGGCTATTCCAAGGGCAAGGGCGGCTCCATGCACATGTTCAGCAAGGAGAAGCACTTTTACGGCGGCCACGGCATCGTCGGCGCCCAGGTCTCGCTCGGCACCGGTCTCGCCTTCGCCAATCATTACCGCAGCAACGACAATGTCAGCGTCACCTATTTTGGCGACGGTGCGGCCAATCAGGGCCAGGTCTATGAGAGCTTCAACATGGCGGAGCTCTGGAAGCTGCCGGTGATCTACGTGATCGAGAACAACCGCTACGCCATGGGCACCTCGGTCTCGCGCGCTTCGGCGCAGCAGGATTTCTCCAAGCGCGGCGTGTCCTTCAACATCCCCGGCAAGCAGGTCGACGGCATGGACGTTCGCGCCGTGAAGGCCGCCGGCGACGAAGCCGCCGCCTGGTGCCGCGCCGGCAAGGGCCCCTACATCCTGGAGATGCAGACCTACCGCTATCGCGGCCACTCGATGTCCGACCCCGCAAAATATCGCACACGCGAGGAGGTCGAGAAGGTCCGCCACGATCAGGACCCGATCGAGCAGGTGCGCAACCGCCTCCTGGCCGCGAAGGTCAGCGAGGCCGATCTCAAGGCGATCGACGCCGAGGTGCGCGACATCGTCAATGCGTCCGCCGATTTCGCCCAGCATGATCCCGAGCCGGATGCCGCCGAGCTCTGGACCGACGTTTACCGCTGAACGCGCGCAAGCTTTCTCTTGGAGTCGATATGCCAATTCAAGTGCTGATGCCCGCGTTGTCGCCCACGATGGAGAAGGGCAACCTCGCCAAATGGCTGAAGAAAGAGGGCGAGACGATCAAATCGGGCGACGTCATCGCCGAGATCGAGACCGATAAGGCGACGATGGAGGTCGAGGCGACCGACGAGGGGACGCTCGGCAAGATCCTGATCCCCGAGGGGACTGCCGACGTCGCCGTGAACACGCCGATCGCGACCATTCTCGCCGACGGCGAGAGCGCGGCCGATCTTGCCAAGGCGCCCGCGCCGGCTGCGAAGGCGGCCGAGTCTACGCCGCCTGCTGCCGCAAAGGCCGAAGCGCCTGCGCCCAAGGCTGCGCCGGCGCCGCAGGCCGTCGCTGAACCCGATCCGGAAGTGCCCGCGGGCACCGAGATGATCACGCAGACCATTCGCGAAGCGCTGCGCGATGCCATGGCCGAAGAAATGCGCCGCGATGCGGATGTCTTCGTGATGGGCGAGGAGGTCGCCGAATATCAGGGCGCCTACAAGGTCACCCAAGGCTTGCTCCAGGAGTTCGGCGCCAAGCGCGTCATCGACACCCCGATCACCGAGCACGGCTTTGCCGGCGTCGGCGTCGGCGCCGCGATGACCGGCCTCAAGCCGATCGTCGAGTTCATGACCTTCAACTTCGCCATGCAGGCGATCGACCAGATCATCAACTCCGCGGCCAAGACGCTCTATATGTCCGGCGGCCAGATGGGGTGCTCGATCGTGTTCCGCGGGCCGAACGGCGCCGCCGCGCGCGTCGCCGCCCAGCACAGCCAGGATTACTCGGCCTGGTACTCCAACGTGCCCGGCCTCAAGGTCGTCGCGCCGTTCTCGGCGGCTGACTACAAGGGCCTGCTCAAGGCCGCGATCCGCGATCCCAACCCGGTGATCTTCCTCGAGAACGAGGTGCTCTACGGCCACACCGGCGAAGTGCCGAAGCTCGACGATTTCATCATTCCGATCGGCAAGGCGCGCATCGTGCGCTCCGGCAGCCACGTCACCATCATCTCCTGGTCGAACGGCATGACCTATGCGCTGAAGGCCGCCGACGAGCTCGCCAAGGAGGGCATCGAGGCCGAGGTGATCGACCTGCGCACGCTGCGCCCCATGGACACCGAGACCATCATCAATTCGGTGAAGAAGACCGGCCGTGCCGTCACGGTGGAAGAGGGCTGGGCGCAAAGCGGCGTCGGCGCCGAGATCGCCGCGCGCATCATGGAGAACGCCTTCGATTATCTGGATGCGCCGGTCGCGCGCGTCTCCGGCAAGGACGTGCCGATGCCTTATGCCGCCAATCTGGAGAAGCTCGCGCTGCCCTCGGCGGCTGAAGTCGTCGAAGCCGCCAAAGCCGTCTGCTACAGGTAGGCCATGGCGGGCCCGAAGGAGCAGCCACTGCCGCCCGACGTCATGACCCGCGACGACGCGGTCGAGATCCTGCGCGTGTTCGTGCTGGACGGCGGGCTGTCGATGGCGTTCCAGCGGGCCTTCGAAGAACCCGACATGTGGGGCCTGCTGCTCGTCGATCTCGCCCGCCACGCCGCGCGCGCCTATGCGCGCGAGAGCGAATACACCGAGGAAGACGCGCTCAGCCGGATCCTGGAGATGTTCCAGGCCGAGATCGAGCGTCCCACCGACACCGGCACCACGACGCCGCGCGGCAAGGGGCACTGACCGTGACAGTCGAAGCCCACCATTTCGATTTCATGCTGGAGGCGATCCGCGAAGCCGAGGCCTCGATCGCGCAGGGCGGCCTGCCGATCGGTGCCGTGCTGACGCGCGAGGGCAAGGTCATCGCCCGCGGCCACAACAACCGCGTGCAGGAAAAGAACGTGATCCTGCACGGCGAGATGAGCTGCCTGCGCGAGGCCGGCGTGATCTCGTTCCACGACACGATCATGTACACCACGCTGTCGCCATGCTCGATGTGTGCCGGCGCGCTCGCTTTGTTCAAGGTCAAGCTTGTCGTGATCGGGGAATCCGTCACCTTCGAGGGCTCCAAGGATATCCTCGACAAGTTCGGCATCCCCTGGATCGACCTTGCCGACGAGCGCTCCATCGCCATGATGAAGAATTGGCGTTCCAATCCCGCCAATGAGCGCCTGTGGCAGGGCGACATCGGCAACTAAACCTGGTCTGTTCGTCTTCGGCTGTCGAAGATGAATTTTTGCAAAGTTTGTCTTGAGGTCAGCATGCCCATCAACATCCTGATGCCCGCTCTCTCGCCGACGATGGAGAAGGGCAACCTCGCCAAATGGCTGAAGAAGGAAGGCGACAAGGTCAAATCCGGCGATGTCATCGCCGAGATCGAGACCGACAAGGCCACCATGGAGGTCGAGGCGATCGACGAGGGCACGATCGCCAAGATCCTGGTGCCCGAGGGCACGCAGGACGTCCCGGTCAACGACGTGATCGCGGTGCTCGCCGGTGAGGGCGAGGACGTGAAGGCGGCCGGTAGCGCCAAGCCCAGCGCTTCGGCCGCACCTCCGAAAGCAGAGAAGCCCGCTGAAGCTCCGGCTGCTGCTGCGGCTCCCGAGCCGGCAGCGCCGAAGGCCGCACCGCCGCCCGCCGCCGCACCCGCGCCCCAGGCGGCTCCGGCCGCGCAGAGCAACGGCCACGCCGGCCGCGTGTTCTCCTCTCCGCTGGCGCGACGTCTCGCCAAGGAAGCAGGCATCGATGTCGGCATGGTCACCGGCACCGGTCCGCACGGTCGCGTGGTCGCCCGCGACGTCGAGCAGGCCAAGTCCGGCAAGGGTCTCAAGGCCCCCGCCGCCGCGCCGTCCGGCGCGCCCTCGATCGCGCCCACCATGTCGGACAAGCAGATCCTGTCGCTGTTCGAGCCCGGCTCCTACGACATCGTCCCGCATGACGGCATGCGCCGCACCATTGCGCAGCGCCTGACCGCGTCGATCCAGAACGTCCCGCACTTCTACCTGACCATCGACTGCGACATCGGCAAGCTGATGGCCGCGCGCGAGGAGATCAACGCGGCTGCGCCCAAGGACAAGGAGAAGAAGCCGCTCTACAAGATCTCGGTCAACGACTTCGTCATCAAGGCGATGGCGGTCGCGCTCCAGAAGATCCCGAACTGCAACGTCAGCTGGACCGAAAGCGGCATGGTCAAGCACCACCATTCCGACGTCGGCGTCGCCGTGGCGATGCCGGGCGGCCTGATCACGCCGATCATCCGGAAAGCGGAGACCAAGACGCTCTCGACCATCTCGAACGAGATGAAGGATTTTGCTGCGCGCGCTCGCTCCCGCAAATTGAAACCCGAGGAATATCAGGGCGGCACCACCGCCGTCTCCAACCTCGGCATGTACGGCATCAGCCACTTCACCGCCGTGATCAACCCGCCGCATGCGACCATTCTCGCGGTCGGAACCAGCGAGGAGCGGCCTGTGGTGCGCGGCGGCAAGATCGAAATCGCGCAGATGATGAGCGTGACTTTGTCGTGCGATCACCGCGCCATCGACGGCGCGCTCGGCGCCGAGCTGATCGGCGCGTTCAAGCAGCTGATCGAAAACCCTGTGATGATGATGGTCTGACGGGGAGGCGCAGGGTGAATGCGAACGCGCTGGCCCTGGATCTCCCTGTTGCTCTCGGCCGCGCTTGCGCTCAATCCAGTCGGGCTCGATATTCTGCATTCCGCGTTCTTTGCCGGCGAGCAGCTGGCAAGGAGCATCGGCCAGGCGGTCGTCATGATTGCGCTGGCCATCATGGCCGGCGCGATCCTGCTCGAATGGCTGGTCCGGGTTTTGATTTTCAGGCGCCGCGCCCGCGGTGCGTCCACGTGAGTTGAACGGGAGCCGCCATGGCCGATACATCCTTCGACATCATCATCATCGGCTCCGGTCCCGGCGGCTATGTCACCGCGATCCGCGCCGCCCAGCTCGGCTTCAAGGTCGCGATCGTCGAGAAATCCTATCTCGGCGGCATCTGCCTGAACTGGGGCTGCATCCCGACCAAGGCGCTGCTGCGCTCCGCCGAGATCTACCATTACATGCAGCACGCCAAGGATTACGGCCTGTCGGCTGAGAAGGTCTCGTTCGACCCGAAGGCGGTGGTGCAGCGCTCACGCGGCGTCTCCAAGCGCCTGAACGACGGCGTCGGTTTCCTGATGAAGAAGAACAAGGTCAGCGTGATCTGGGGCGCGGCCTCGATCGACGCGCCCGGCAAGGTCACGGTGAAGAAGTCCGACGTCGAAGCGCCGAAGGGCACGCTGGGCGAGGGGGCTTATCAGGCCAAGCACATCATCGTAGCGACCGGTGCACGGCCGCGCGTGCTGCCGGGGCTCGAGCCCGACAAGAAGCTGATCTGGACCTATTTCGAGGCGATGGTGCCGGAGCGCATGCCGAAGTCGCTGCTGGTGGTCGGCTCGGGCGCGATCGGCATCGAGTTCGCCTCGTTCTTCCACACCATGGGCTCCGAGGTCACGGTGGTCGAGGTACTGCCGCAGATCCTGCCCGTCGAGGATGCCGAGATCGCCGGCCTTGCGCGCAAGCGCCTGGAGAAGCAGGGCATCAAGATCATGTCCTCGACCAAGGTCACGAAGCTGGAGAAGAAGGCCGACAGCGTCGTCGCCACCATCGACGACGGCAAGGGCAAGCCTGTCACATCAGAGTTCGAGCGCGTGATCTCGGCGGTCGGCGTCGTCGGCAATATCGAGAATCTCGGCCTCGAAAAGCTCGGCGTCAAAACCGACCGCGGCTGCATTGTCATCGACGGCTACGGCAAGACCAATATCCCCGGCATCTACGCCATCGGCGACGTCGCCGGACCGCCGATGCTCGCGCACAAGGCCGAGCATGAGGGCGTGATCTGCGTCGAGGCGATCAAGGGCCTGCATCCGCATCCCATGGACAAGAATATGATCCCGGGCTGCACCTATTGCCATCCGCAGGTCGCCTCCGTCGGCCTGACGGAAGCCAAGGCGAAAGAGAGCGGCCGCGAGATCCGCGTCGGCCGCTTCCCCTTCGTCGGCAACGGCAAGGCGATCGCGCTCGGCGAGGACCAGGGCCTGGTCAAGGTCATCTTCGACAAGAAGACCGGCCAGCTGCTCGGCGCCCACATGGTCGGCGCGGAGGTCACCGAGCTGATCCAGGGCTACGTCGTCGCCATGAACCTGGAGACCACGGAAGAAGAGCTGATGCACACGGTCTTCCCGCATCCGACGCTGTCGGAGATGATGAAGGAAGCCGTGCTGGATGCGTATGGACGGGTGTTGAACATCTAATCGCTTTCCCGCTTGTCATTTGCGGGCCTGACCCGCGCATGACAAGCGAAGCGCTCTTCAAATGATGGACTGCCGGGTCAAGCCCGGCAATGACGGCCGCAGGAAATTGGCGAAACAAGGAAGAAGAAAGAAGCTAGCCATGCACGACAACGACAATCTCACCATCGAACGCCCGACCTTCGTCACCCATCTGGAATGCGCGATGGAGGGCGACCATTACGCCGCCGATCAGGTCCACAACCTCTCCAAGGCCGGCAAGCCGCTGCTGGTGCGCTACGACCTCGCCGGTGTGAAGAAGGCGCTGACCAAGGATGCGCTCGCCCAGCGCCCGGCTGACATGTGGCGTTACCGCGAGCTGCTGCCCGTGCGCAAATGCAAGGATATCGTCTCGCTGGGCGAAGTGACGACGCCGCTGATCCGGTTGCCCAAGCTGGCTGCGAAGCTCGGCGGCGGCGAGATCATCGTCAAGGACGAGGGACGGCTGCCGACCGGCTCGTTCAAGGCGCGCGGTCTCGTGATGGCAGTGTCGATGGGCAAGGCGCTCGGCATCAGGCACATGGCGATGCCGACCAACGGCAATGCCGGTGCGGCGCTGGCCGCCTATGCGACGAGCTGCGGTATCAAAACCACGATCTTCTGCCCGGCCGATACGCCCGAAGTGAATGTCAGCGAGATCGAGCTCCAGGGCGCGACCGTCTACCGCGTCAACGGCTATATCGACGATTGCGGCAAGATCGTCGGCGAGGGCAAGGCGAAAGTCGGCTGGTTCGACACCTCGACGCTGAAGGAGCCGTACCGCATCGAAGGCAAGAAGACGATGGGCCTCGAGCTCGCCGAGCAGCTCGGCTGGGACGTGCCCGACGTGATCTTCTATCCGACCGGCGGCGGCACCGGCCTGATCGGCATGTGGAAGGCGTTCGACGAGCTGGAGAAGATCGGCTTCATCGGCTCGAAGCGCCCACGCATGGTCGCGGTGCAGGCCTCGGGCTGCGCGCCGATGGTGCGGGCTTACGAGGCCGGCACCGAGCATGCGACGCGCTGGGAGGATGCCCACACCATCGCCTCGGGCATACGCGTGCCGCAGGCGATCGGCGATTTCCTCATCCTGCGTGCGGTGCGCGAGAGCAAGGGCTTTGCCATCGCGGTCGACGACGACAAGATCTCGGCGGCGCTGAACGAGGTCGCGCGCGAGGAGGGGCTGCTGCTGTGTCCGGAGGGCGCCGCCACCTACGCCGCCTACAAGGAGAGTCTTGCCGACGGCCGCGTCTCGAAGGGTGACCGCGTCATGCTGTTCAACTGCGCCACCGGCCTGAAATACCCGCTGCCGAAGGTCGACCGCACGCTCGACCGGCACAAGCCGATCGACTACACCCAATTCTAGCGCGGCAATACGCTGCGAAAGATCTCTCTTCCCGTACGCGGGAAGAGCAAAAACAATAACGACATCGTTGGGGAGAAGACAATGACAAAGGCCGTCTGGGCTGCGCTGTTTGCTGTTCTCGCTGTTTCAGGCGCCGCGCGCGCCGATGACTATCCCACCCGTCCCATCACCATCATCGTGCCGTTCGCGGCGGGCGGCCCGTCGGATGCGATGGCCCGCGTGCTGGCCGAGCGGATGCGCACCTCGCTTGGCCAGGCCGTCGTGGTCGAGAACGTCACCGGCGCGGGCGGCTCGATCGGCGTCGGCCGCGCCGTGCAATCGCCGCCGGACGGATACACCATCTCGTTCGGCCATCTCGGCACCCACGTCGCCAACGGCGCGGTCTACAAGCTCAAATACGATCTGGTCGCCGATCTCGAGCCGGTGGTGCTGCTGCCGAGCAATCCGATGATCGTCGTCAGCAAGAATGCGGTGCCCGCGACGTCTCTGAAAGAGCTTCTGGAGTGGCTGAAGTCGCGGCCCTCGCCGCCGACGGCGGGCACCGCCGGTGCCGGCTCTGGCAGCCACATCGCCGGCGTCTATTTGGAGAGCGTCTCCGGCATCAAGCTGCAATACGTGCCGTATCGCGGCACGGCGCCCGCCCTGAACGATCTCATCGCCGGCCAGATCGACATCATCGTCGACCAGACCTCCAACTCCATCAATCAGGTGCGCGCCGGCACCATCCGCGCCTACGCCATCACCGACGACAAGCGCCTGTCCTCGGCACCGGAGATTCCGACCGCCGAGGAGGCGGGCCTGAAAGGCTTCAACATGACGCTATGGTCGGGCATGTGGGTGCCGAAGGGCACGCCGAAGGACATCGTGGCCAAGCTCAATGCCGCGGCCGTGGAGGCCCTGAACGATCCCGCCGTGAGGAAGCAGCTCGAAAGCCAGGGGCTGGAGATGACGCCGAAAGACCAGCTCACGCCCGAGGCGCTCGGCACCCGTCAGAAGGCCGAGATCGCAAAATGGTGGCCGATGATCAAGGCCGCGAACATCAAGGTCGATTGAGAGGTATGTTGGCCAGGCCAATATCGCTCATCTGCCTCTCGAAGAGGAGTAAGATGAAGTTGAAGACCATGTTGGCGGCGTCACTGTGTTCGATCGCCGCAGCCGCCAACGCAGCGCCGCCCGGCACCAGCATTGCCGACGCTGCGCAGCTGCACCAGGAGTACACTGACGTCGTGATTGCGTCGGAGCAGTGTCCGGGTGTCATACTGGATATCAAGAAGTGGGATGGCGAAGTCCGCAAGCTGGGCGGACCGGGGGTGCTGAAGGCGTTCGACGTTTCTGAACAGGGCGGAGCGTGGCGCGACAAGCGATACGACGAGTTCAAGGCGAACCCTGCCAAGCAGTGCGCCGAAGCGTTGGAGACCTACGGCCCCAAGGGCATGGGTCTGCTCCAGAGGAAGTGACACCTGCACCCAAGCGTCGTGCCGGCGATCCCACCGACAAGGCGGATTGAGCGCTTCGCCGGCGCCGCATCACATCGTGGCGTCACCGGGGCCCGACAGGGCCGTCTCCAGGCATTGAAGCAGGGTTGGCGTTGAGAACGGCTTGGCGAGAAAGCAGGTCGCACCGGCCTTCTGCGCGCGGTCGCGCACGGCCTCGTCCGGAAAAGCCGTCATGAAGATGAAGGGCGTGATGCGCCCGTGACTGCGCATATGCGTCAACAGCTCGACGCCGCTCATCACCGACATCTGCACGTCCGCGATCACGCAGGAGGTCGTCTCCAGTTCGGCGGATTGGAGAAATTCATGAGCGGAGCCAAAGGTGTAGACCGTGTATCCGCGCGACGTCAGGAGGTTGTTCGTCGCCAGGCGAACGGAGGCATCGTCGTCAATGACGGAAATGATCGAAGGCGCTGGCAATATGATCGCTCCTGAACGGCGAGCCGCCTGCCGCGGTTCAGCCGCCCGAGGCAAAGTGGGCCACCGGAGCGAGCTTGGAAAGCATACTTAGGTTTGCAAATGACCCCTGTCGCGCGGGATTCCGAGCGCGTCCGTCATTCTGACGAGATCGGCGAGCGACTTCGCCCCCATCTTCCGCATGATCTGTCCGCGATAGATTTTCACGGTGATCTCGGCCAATCCAAGCTGGGCGGCGACCTGCTTGTTCATCAGCCCGGATGCAACCAGGGCCAGGACGTCGCGCTCGCGTGCCGTCAGCGCCTCGAAACGGGATCGCATACCCGAGATCGACTTCTCCGCATCGCGGCGCTTGCGATCTCTCTCGATCGCCGCCTGCACCGCATCCAGCATGTCCTGGTCGCGCACCGGCTTGGTCAGAAAATCGACGGCGCCGCTTTTCATGGCTCTCACGGTCATGGGGATATCGCCATGACCGGTGATGAAGATGATGGGCGTGTGAATATTGGCCTTGGCGAGGTCCGCCTGGAGGTCGAGGCCGCTCGAGCCCGGCAGGCGGATGTCGAGCACGAGGCAACTGGGGACCGCGGGCGGTTTGGCTTCCATGATCTCCGCCGCCGAGCTGAAGGCTTCGACCTTGAGACCGACGGATTGAAAGAGATTGGTGAGCGCACGTCGCATCGACGGATCATCATCCACGATCAGTACGATCGGATCGCCGGCGCTCGGGCCGGCCTGCTTGGCATGGTCAGTCACGACGTGTCCTTGTGCGACAAGGGCAGGTCGATCTGGAATGTCGCACCGCGTCCCTCGTTTTGAAAGGCAGAAAGCCGGCCTGCGTGAGCCTCGATGATCGATCGGCAGATCGAGAGTCCCATGCCCAGACCGCCGGATTTCGTCGTGAAGAAGGGGCTGAAGATGCGCTCCTTGACGTGTTTGCCGAGACCGACACCGCGGTCCGTCACGGTGAGGAGCAGGCAGTCGTCGTCATCAGCACGACACGAGCGGATCGCCAGTTCGCGCGGACGATCGACATTGGCTTGCATGGCCTCGATGCCGTTCATCACGAGGTTGATCAGCACCTGCTGGAGCTGGATCCGGTCGCCGCAAACCTGAGGCAGGTCGGACGCCAGCTCCATGCGCACCGACACCCCATGGGTCGCGAGCTCGCGCCGAACGAGCGCCACCGCCTCCCTAACGACCTGGTTGATGTCGAGTGCAACGACTTCGATTTCGGTCTTCTTCGCAAGCGCCCTGATCCGGCGGATCACCTCGCTCGCGCGATTGGCGTCCTCGACAATCCATTCGGCGGAACGGCGCGCGGCTTTCAGATCGGCCGGTTCGCGGTCGAGCCAGGCGATGCAGGCGTCCGCGTTGGAGATCACCGCGGCAAGCGGCTGGGTGATTTCGTGGGCGATCGAGGTGGTGAGTTCGCCGAGCGTCGTGACGCGCGTGACGTGGGCGAGCTCGCCTTGTGCCTTGCGCAGCGCCTCTTCCGCCTGCTCGACGCGGATCGCCGCCGTGATGTCGCTGCTGACGCCGCGATAGCCGAGAAAATTGCCATTCGCGTCGTGAAATGGCTTGCCGCTGGTGCGCACGTAGATGGGAGATCCGTTGCGATCCTTGCTGCGGTAGATCAGATCGCGGAACGGAACGTGGGCATCGAGCGCCGCGCGATGCTGCTCCCATTTCTCCGGCTCGAGCTCGGCATCGGGTGGAATGTCCCAGCGGGGCAGGCCGATCACGCCCGTCGGCGGAGCGCTGGAGCTGTCGGCATGTTCCGATATCCTGGTGATGCGGTGGTCCGGCCCGGTCTCCCAGAACCAGTCCGATGCGGTCTCGGCGTAGTCGCGGAATCGCTGCTCGGATGACTTGAGCTCGTCGAATGCCTTGTGCAGCGCATCTTTCGCCGCGATTTGCTCGGTGACGTCCACGTGCGTACCGATGATTTCCATCACCTCGCCGTCGCTGCCCATCACGGGATGGCCCTCGCTGTGGATGCGCCTGATCGCACCGTCGGGGCGCGCGATCCGGAAGTCGACCTGGAAGGGCTGCTTCTGCCGAACCGCTTCACGCTCGACCTCGATAATCCGCCGAAAGTCCTCCGGCAGGATACGTTGCTGAAAAGCCTTGGCCGGAATATCGGTCTGGTCCGGCTCAAACCCGAACAGGCGGTAGAGCTCAGCCGATCGGTAGGCGAACTCCTGGCGATGAACGTCCCAGGCCCAGCTGCTGGTTTGGCTGAGGCGCTGGGCTTCGGTCAAATAGGCTTCGCTGCGCCGCAGCCGCTGTTCGGCTTCCTTGGCCATCGTGACGTCGGTCACCGCCCCGACGAACTCGATGCGCCCGGATGGATGTCGAACCGCGCGCGCCACGGAATGCAGATATTTGACCGACCCGTCGGGCATCAGCAGGCGGTATTGGTGGTCGAAATCCTCCGCCAGGCGGTAGGCCCGTTCGAGGGTGCTGCGGACCGTATCGCGATCTTCCGGATGGATGCGCTGGAAGACGAAGCCCAGGCTCGGCTTGGTCGCCGGATCACACTGGAAGATGCGGAAGGTCTCCCTCGACCAGACGGCTTCGCCGGTCGCAAAGTTCAAGCCGAAGCTGCCGGTGTGACTCAGTTCCTGGGCCTGGGCGAGGTAGGCCTCGCTCTGCCGCAGAGCATCCTCCGCTTCCTTGCGCTGGGTGATGTTCTCGCAGGCGACCAGCAGGATCGGCGTGCCGTCGCCGCGCAGCATCGCCTTGGCGTTTTCCCGGACCCAAAGCACCGACCCGTCCTTCCGGAACTTGCGAATCTCCCAGGTATGCGACTGGTCCACGGTCGTCAGGCACAAGGCGACGCATTGACGTACGAACTCGCGGTCTTCCTCGAAGAAGACGTTCAGCACGGATTGGCCGATCAGTTCGTCCGTCGTGTAGCCCAGCTGGGCGGCGCCGAACGTATTGACGTTGAGCACCGTTCCGGCGGGATCGACCATGAAGTACATGACGGGATTGTGCTCGAACACCTCGCGCCATTGCTTCACGGCATCACGCAGGTCGGTATTCTGCCGCGAGGCGTCTACGACGGCGGGGCCGTCCTTCTCGCCGTTGCCGAATGATCGAAGCGCCGCAAGGCCGCCGAGCAGGAATTGTGCGGCCGAACTCCCGATTTTCGTGATCTGGCCAGGCATCATCGCAATTGCCCCGGCTCGCTGGCGTCCAAGGTGAGTAGAGCACTTTGCCATTACAGGGGCAATTGCCTCCGACCAAAGTCGGATTGTCGGCAAAACTCCCGATTGCCGTGCAGCCTGCGCGCATTGCGCCGTCACGTTGCGCAGGTGAGCGGAAGTCCGCAAAACCACGGCACAAACCTACGTATAGCTCGCACAACCCTAGTTCTAGCGTGAATTTACCTCCGTACAATTGAGCGGTGCGTTGCAAGGAGCCTAGTCTTGCGGCCAATCGAGAGAAGTCGATTGCGGAGCACAAATTGCCGAAAAGCTCGGCGTGTTGCACCCGAAGAACCAGGCTCTGCGTCCGTTGCCCCGACTTGCCGCATGATTTGGCGGTCGCGATTGAGAAGCCGCATTTTCCGTGACGACCGTGGCGCCTCCTGCCTTTTGCGCAGGAGGAGGCCAGGACCCCAGAGGTCAAGAGGAGAGGATCATGTGCGATAGCCCCGATGACTCCGAGCGCCGTCTCGAGTCCAAAAGCTGCGCCCTCTGTGCCGGGAAGTTTGGCTTGATCCGATACTACTCCTGGCGGACGCCGCTCTGCTCGCGGAAATGCCTCGACCGGTTCAGGGCACGTCGCGAACGCGACCGCCGCTGGCTGTTCCAATGTCAGGTGGCATGAGGATCGGCCGCCGCACCTAACCCGTCAGGTTCATTTTCTCGTCCGGAGGCTGTGAGTTGAACCGAGGCTGCAAGCTCCTGTTGGCGATCACGCTGCCGCTTCCGCTGGCAACGGGCTTGAAGGCCGAGGACGCTGGACGGGATGGATCGCATCGTCACCATCCGCCTCAGGATCAAGCGCTGCACGAGAAGTTCTATTCGAACTGGCGCATGCCGGACAATCCGGTTCTGAGCTGCTGCAACAATGCGGATTGCTACCCGACCGAGATACGCTACGTCGAAGGCAAGATCTACGCCCGGCGCCGGGAAGACGGGAAATACATCCTGATCCCGTCCCAGAAGGTCGAGCGCAACAGGGACAATCCCGACGGCCGCAACCATATCTGCGCGCCGCCGCCGGCCGCCTCTCTGGTCGATACGGTCTACTGCTTCGCGCTGGGAGGTGCCACGTGAGATTCATATTGGTGAACGGCAGAACCCCGTTCCGCAAGACGTCGTGTCTGTGGTGCTGCGAGGAGATCGACGGTGGCTATCTGCGCGATGCCAGGACGCTGCTGCGCTACTGCGGCTACGAGTGCTACGCAATTCACCAGGAAGCGGCGCCGGTGATCCAGGAGCGTACGCGCGCGGCGTCCTGAGCAGACGGGCAGGAAAGAGGCGAGGACACGGCATTGAGATTCATGCTCGTCAATCAGGAACATCCCCGCCACGGCGCGGCCTGCAGCGCATGCGCCCGGCCGCTGGGTTCTAGTTACGTCCGGCAGGTGTCCAGGCAAGAGCGGTATTGCGGCTACGATTGCTACCGCCAGCAGACGGCCATGGACGTGCTGTGGCCTTACCGCAGCGCGATCGAGACGGTCGCGGTGCTGACGGCCATCACGAGCTGGAGCTGGATGATGCAGATGGGCGCGCTCTCGCGCTCATTGGCTGAGGCATATCTGCGCGTGCACAACCTTCGAACCCTGGAAGGAGGTGACGGCTAGCCTCACGATGCCGGCCGCGCAGATCCGTCGGCCGCAGTTCCCGCGTCTAGCTTCGCGCCGCGTCCAGCCCCGGCGGTCGCGAGGCTAGGGCGATGGGGCTGCGGCCGATGCCGTTGGTTCCGCGCTCACTTCGTGCGTCGTGACGCGCTGCTCGGATTTCGCGGCGATCATGCCGCTGCCCTCGAACCTTGCGCGGTAGACCAGCACGTTCTCGATCACGCGCTGGACGTAGTTGCGCGTCTCCGACAGCGGGATGCGCTCGACCCAGTCGACCGGATCGACATTGGGATCCCTGGGGTCGCCGCGGGCCTGCACCCATTCGCGCACCCGGCCACGGCCGGCATTGTAGCCGGCGAAGGTCATGATCTGGTTGCCGCGATATTCCGACAACAGCGCGCTGAGCTCGGCCGCGCCCATCTGCGTGTTGTAGACGGGATCGGAGACCATCTTGTCCCAGTCATAGGTCAGGCCGAAACGCTTGGCGGTATCGCGTCCCGCTTCCGGCGTCACCTGCATCAGCCCGACCGCGTTGGCGGCCGACTTGTCGCGCTGGTCGAACGAGCTTTCGGTACGCGCCACCGAATAGATCACGCTGGTCTCGATCGCAGGGGCGACCTGCCGGTGCTCGGGGATGCCGATGGTCGGAAACGCGTAATGGTCGAGCGCGAGCCCGCGCGCCAGCGCCGTCTTGCCGACCTCCAGCATGACGCGCGCATCGCTGCGCCGTCCGGCGAGCTCGCCGAGCGATTCCAGCGCGGTGACGTCGGTGCTCTCCTTGGCAAAGTCTTCGGCATAGTAGAACACCATGTCGCGCTCGCCGATGCCGTAGAGCATGTCGGCGGCACGCACGCGCTCGTCCGTGGGCGGCGTATCGGCGGCGGCCAGGACGGGCGAGGGCGGACGCAGCTCGATGCGGTCGAGGCCGAGCTTTGCACGGGCCAGCTGGCCGTAATAGGCGGTCGGATAGCGCGATGCCGCCCGATAGCTCATGCGCGCATCGGCCACAGCACCCATCGCCTCGGCGGCGCGGCCACGCCAGTAATGGGCGCGCGACAGCGCGATCGGATTGGCCGAGCCTTCGTCGATGGCGGCGAAGTGCACCATCGCCGTCCTGGGATCGTCGAGGAAGCGCAGCGCGATCCAGCCGCACATGAAGTGGTAGTCGACGCGGTAGACCTCCTTCTCCGGCACAGCCGCGGTGCGTACCACGTCGTAGGCGGTCTTCGCCTTGCCCTGGTCGAGCAGCTTGCGCGCAAGCAGGCGGCGCTCACGCCACCAGGCATCGGTATCCTGCGCCGCCATGGTCTCGGGTGCGGCGGCCAGGATCACCTCGGCGGCATCGTCGATGCGATCCTTCTGCAGGTGCCATTGAGCGCGGCACAGCACATAGCCGAGGTCGCGGCGTGCATCGGTCGCCACGTCGTCGAGATAATCCTTGGCCTTGCTGGCCTTGCCGGTCACGGCGGCGCAGGCCTTGACGATTGCGAGCGCATCCTCGCCGAGCCGTCTTGCGGCGCGGCGGGCGCCGGCGTAGTCCTTGGCGCCGAGCCGCCTGTCCATGCGGGCGCGATGATCGTCCGCAGTCAGGAGATCGCGGAACGCCTCGTAGGAATCCTCCTCGCTGCGCTCGGACAATTCGTCCGTGCGCCAGGCCTCGCGCACCAGCCGCGTGGCCCGGTCGGTATCGCCTTCGGCGAGCAGCACGCGGGCGAGCGCGAACTTGCCCTTGGCGCTGATCGGACGGTCCATCGTGAATGTGTGCACGATGGCGGCGTCGCTCTTCTCCTGCCACAGCCGCGCCTCGGCGCGGCGGCGCAGCAGGGTGCGGCTCGGCCAGTCCGGATTGGCGGCGAGGAAGGCGGCGTAGCGCTTGAAATTCGCCGTGCTCTCGGAATGGCGCAGCATGAACCAGTCAGCGAGCTTCTGCCCCGCAGGATCGGCAATGCGATCGCGCGCCGCGCTTGCGTCCTCGGTCTTGCCCTTGCGCGCGAGGTCGATTGCGTCCTTCAGCGCGGCGAGGTCGCCGGTCAGCGGCGGCGACGCCGGTTTGCTGGACGGCTCGTCGCTGCTCTTCGACTTGCGCTTGGCCTCGGCATGCTTGCCATTTGCTTGCTTGACATGCCGCGCCTTGCCGCTAGCTGCATGACGCGACTTGCCGGCTTTGGCCTCATGAGACTTCTTCGGCGCGGACGATTTGTGACTGCTCTTCGCCGCGAGCTCGGTCGGAAGGAGGGCCAATGCGGCCACGGCAACGACACACGCGAGCGAGCGTAGGCACTGGTTCATTCCATGGTCCCCCTGCGAAACCATTACAAACCAAGGTCCGCGACGACATGCGGCTTGAGAATCAAAGACGACGGCAAACGATGCCACGGCATCGTTTCGCATCCTTCACGCTGTCGCAACAATGCGGCAAAATACGGATTGGAACCGGGGAACTTGGGAAGGGACAGTCCCTTTAACCTTTGTTAACGCATTGGGCTCGCGCGCCGCTTGCCGACGGCTCACCGCGTCATGGATGCGCAGATGCGCGTGTTCCCTGGACCAAATCCGGTGTATTGAGTTCCCGGTTCCGTCCTTTCACCCTTTGCCCCCTGCACCTATGCCGATTTTCAACCAGTCGATCCGGCGCAAGATCGTCGGCATCGCCCTCGGATTGATCGTCCTGATGCTGGTCACCTCGGTCCTGTCGATGGTGATGTCGAGCCAGGTCGGCGTCCTCCTGGACGAGCTGACCAACCGCTACATCCCCGCCTACAGCCATCTCGCCCGCGCCAACATCCGTTCTCTGGAGCGGGCGCTGGCGCTGCGGCAAATGGTGATGACCCGAATGGGATCCTCGTCGGACGAGGAGGCCTATGCGGCGCGGCTTCGCGACTTCCAGGCATTGGACCGCAAGTTCGAGGAGGAGGCCGAGACCGCGCGCAAGCTCATCAACGCGATCATCGACGATCCCAGAACCTATTCCGACAATGCCGCGCTGGCGCGGCTCGACGTTCGGATCGAGAGTGCCGTCGCCGAGCTGCGGCGCGATCTGGACGAGGGCAATGCCAGACTGGTCAAGCAGGTCGACGCCAAGGACATGCCCGCGGCCCGCGGCACGCTGGAGCATCTCGATATCTTGCGCGATGCGTTCAACCGCAAGATCGACGCGATCCGCGCCGACATGCTGGCGCAGGTGTTCTTCTCGACGTCGCAGGTGATCAGCCGCCAGCATCAGGCGATCGTCGTTTCGGGCGTCGTGACCTTGCTCGCCGCGATCGTCGGCTTGGTCTTTGCGCTTCTGGTGTCCAGCGGCATCACGCGACCGGTGCGGCTGCTGCTCGCCGGCGCCCGCGAGGTCGAGGCCGGCCGCTTCGACAAGACCATCACCGTCTCAACCCAGGACGAGATCGGCGAGCTCGCCGCGGCCTTCAACCGCATGACCGAGCAGCTCCGCCACAACGAGCGGATCCGCGAGACCTTTGGCCGCTACATCGATCCCAAGGTGGTGCAGGGGCTGATCGACCGGCCGGAGGTCGCGATCGACGGCGAGCGCCGGGTCATGACCATCATGTTCTGCGACATGAGCGGCTTCACCTCGATGAGCGAAGGCATGACGCCGCGCGGCCTCGTCAGGGTGATGAACCACTATTTCACGGTGATGTCCGCGCCCATCCGAAGCAATCGCGGCGTCATCGACAAATATATCGGCGACGCCATCATGTCCTATTGGGGCCCGCCCTTCATCGAGGAGGGCGAGCAGGCGCTGCTTGCCGGCACCGCGGCCATCGAGATGGCCGACCAGGTGCCCGCGCTGCAGCGCCAGCTGCCGGACCTGCTCGGCATTCGCGCCATGCCCGCGCCGTGCGATTTGCGGATCGGCATCGCCACCGGCGAGGTGCTGACCGGCAGCATCGGCTCGGAGCTGATGATGAGCTTCACGGTGATGGGCGATGCCGTGAACCTGGCCTCGCGGCTGGAAGCCGTCAACAAGGTCTACGGCACCCGCATCCTGATCTCGCAGGCCACCGCCGAGGCGATCGGATCGCAGCTCGAGCTGCGCGAAATCGATCGCCTGGCAGTCGCCGGCCAGACCGCGCCGCAGACGATCTTCGAGGTGATGGCGAGGGCTGGCGCGCTCACGGATGCGCAATTTGGCTTGCGCACACACTATGCCGAGGCGCTCGCCGCCTATCGCGCCCGGCGCTTCGACGCGGCGCGCGCGGCCTTTGGCGCGGCGCTCGAAGCCGTCCCCGGCGACGGCCCCTCGCGCACGATGCTCGGCCGCATCGCGCAGTTCGAGGCGAGCCCGCCGGACCAGGGATGGGACGGCGCCTGGCGCCTCGACAGCAAATAGGCTGCCGCGCCGGAAAAATTGTTTCTACGGGATAACGATGTTCGCCGTGACCTATTTCCCGGGCTTAGGTTGGATGTCCTTGAGGCGTTTGATGGGGACACGCCGATGCCAGAACTTCAGGACAGGCTGGAACGGTTCGAGACGCTCACCGCCGAATGCGAGCTGATCGCCAAGCTCGCCACCGACAGCACCAAGCGCGAGTTCTATCTGAAGCTTTCGGAGCAGTACCGTCAGCTGGCGCTGGACATGCGGCAGGCGATCGCGACCAAGGCGGCGGAAACTCAGGCGGCGGCCTGAGGCCGGCTGCAATCCGTTCTTAACGTTTGGCGCGCATCCTGATGGCATGCGGGCGTCGCTGATCGGCGGTGCCCGTGTTGGGAAGGCCGGGGTTCGCTGCAATGCAGCGTGCGCCGTGAACGTCGTTTTGCCATGCCTCACAGGGCAATCCCATGCGCCTCGTTGCCGTGATCATCATCGCGCTCATGACGGCGGCCTGCGACCAGGAGCAGGACATCACCGGCTCGACGCCGGTCTGTCCCTTGCGGAACTACAGCTACAACCCCCGCGACATGAACCAGTGCGTCAATGCCTGTAAATCATGCGATCGCGGCACGACTGTCACCTGCACGACCTCCTGCAGCCTCAAGGGCGCGCGCTGAGCGCATCGCCTGCTGCCTTGCAGGGATCGCAACCGCGCCATCCCCGGCCGCCATCGTCCCCGCCATCTCGACCTGATAGGGTCGGTTGAGCAGGGGGACATCGGATGAAATTCGCAAGCTTCGAAATCAACAGCGCGGCGTCATGGGGTCTGGTGGAGGGCGACACCGTGGCCGATCTCGGCGCGGTGCTGCGCGATCGCTATCCAGATCTCAAATCGGCGATCGCCGCGGGCGTTCTGTCCGAGGTCGCCGCCGCGGCAGCCCGGGCGAGGCGCCATCCGCTGGCCAGCATCGCCTTCCTGCCTGTGATCCCGAACCCCGACAAGATCCTCTGCATCGGGCTCAACTATGAGAATCACCGCAAGGAGACCGGGCGTACCGAGGTCGAGAATCCCACCGTGTTCGGCCGCTTCGCCAACAGCCAGACCGGGCATCTCACCGACATCATCCGCCCGAAGGTCTCGACCCAGCTCGACTTCGAGGGCGAGCTCGCCGTCGTGATCGGCAAGGCCGGCCGCTACATCCCCCGCGCCGAGGCGTTCGGCCATGTGGCCGGCTATGCCTGCTACAACGAGGGCAGCGTCCGCGACTACCAGCGCCATACCCATCAGTTCACGCCGGGCAAGAACTTTCCCGCCACCGGCGCCTTCGGTCCGTTCCTGGTGACGCCCGACGAGGTCGGCGAGGTCGGGCCGCTGCGGCTGCAGACCCGGCTCAACGGCGAGGTGGTGCAGGACACCACCATCGATCAGATGATCTTCGATATCCCGCGCCAGATCGAATATTGCTCGCAGTTCACCCGGCTCGAGCCCGGCGACGTCATCGCCACCGGCACGCCGGGCGGCGTCGGCTCGCGGCGCACCCCGCCGCTCTGGATGAAGGCGGGCGATGTCCTCGAGGTCGAGATCGACAAGGTCGGCCTCCTTCGCAATGCCGTCGCCGACGAGGTCTAACGGAACCGGCGGTGCTAGGGCACCGGAACGATTCACGTGGGTTAGCCATTGAAGACGCGGGTAGGACGCGGAGTCCGATGGAATGGGTATGCTCGATCCCGGCCGATTTCTGGTGTCGTGCTCGCATTGCGATGCCTGGCCGATGGCGGCCAACGTGAAGCGGTCGAGCTGGTCGGCGTCGCCGCATGAGGTTCGCTTTGTCTGCACGCGCTGCCGCCGCGAGGAGACTGCGATCGTCTCGGCCTCCGGCGAATTGACCCCGATCAAGCGCGTCGATGTTCCGCCTCGCGATGTCGCTGCCGCCTGGGCCCAGGCCCAGCGTTTGCGAGGGCGGACTTGAGCCGCAGTTGCTACACCGACTGCCGATTGACTCTCCGGCGGAACGGCACGTAGATGATCGCGACGGTTCTCCTCATGGAGATCAAAAGGGAATGTGGTGCGGGGCGTCCCAACGCCGGGATTTGTCTCAACGCCACGGCTGCCCCCGCAACTGTAAGCGGTGAATCTTTCGTCCTGTGCCACTGGGAATCTCGGTCCTGGGAAGGCGACGCAAGGTAACGACCCGCGAGCCAGGAGACCTGCCGTCAGCCGTGGTCACACGCGAGGATGTCGGTCGGGGAGTACAGACATTGGCTTCACCGGAGCAGCCCATTGCTCTGCCGTGAAACCTCGTTCGCTGTGACGTGCCACCGACGTCATACCGAGGTTACAACATTGTCCCGTCTCGCTTCTGCTGCCCGGCGCCTCAGCGTAGGCCTGTTCGCATCGGTCTCGCTCCATTCGCTCGGTCTCTCCGCGGCCTTCGCCCAGCATGCTGTCGCCGAGCAGTTACCGCCGGTCGAGGTGAGCAAGCCCGACGATCAGAACCGCACGCGGGCCAGGGCGATCGGTGAGGGTGAGGCGACGAGGCCGCGGCGAGCCGCGAATGTCGCGCCGGCAGGCAATGGAACCGGCTCATCCGGCCCGGGCTCCGGGGCTGTCGCCGGTGACGGCGGCATCGTCGGAGCAGCCACGACCGTCATCACGGCCGCGGATATCGCGCATGCGCCGTCGCAGACGCTTGCCGAGATCATCGCCACGCAGACCCCGGGAGCCCAGATCACGACGTTCTATGGCGGGCAGATCGGCGCCAAGACCAGCGTGGACCTGCGGGGCTTCGGCGCCTTTGCCACCGCCAACACGCTGGTGCTGGTCAACGGCCGGCGGCTCAACGACGTCGACATGGCGCAGGTGGACCTTTCCACCATCCCGCTCAATTCCATCGAGCGTATCGAGATCACGCGCGGCAATTCCGGCGCGGTGCTCTATGGCGACAACGCGGTCGGTGGCGTGATCAACATCGTCACCAAGACCGGAAGCGGCGGACCGCCCGTGACCGCGCGCATCGAGGCCGGCTTCGGCTCGTTCAACACCAGGCTCGGCAATGTCTCGACCTCGCTCAATTCGGGGCCGTGGTCGACCTCGTTCTACGGCAATGCCGTCAGCACCGACGGCTATCGCGACAACAATCGCTATTCCCAGCAGAATGGCGTCGGCAATCTCAATTACACGACGCCGGGCCTCACGGCGTTTCTCACCGTCACCGGCGACAATCAGGAGCTGCGCCTGCCGGGCGGCCGCACCGTCGATCCCTCCATCGGCCTCGACGAGCTCAAGACCAGCCGGCGAGGCACGAGCACGCCGTTCAACTACGCCAACCAGCAGGGCATTAGCGCGACAGCCGGCTTCGCCAAGACCCTGGTCAACGGCGTCGATCTTATCGTCGACGGCGGTGTGCGCGACAAGAAGCAGCAGAGCGCGTTCTTCTCCAGCCCGGCGCCGGTTCCTGCCTTCTTCACCTCGACTTATGTCGATTCCAACCTGACGACGTGGTCGATCACGCCGCGGCTCAGTGTGAAGAGCCTGTTGCTCGGCATGCCGTCGCAGTTGCTGACCGGCATCGACTACTACGATGCGAGCTTCCGGCAGGACCGCGGCGCCGGGCAGGGGCTCGCCGCCTGGCACAATTACGACCTCAGGCAGCGGACGGTCGCCGGCTATTTCCAGCACACATTGGGAGTCGCGGCCACGACCGACATCTCCTACGGCGCGCGGGTGCAGAACGTCAGGCTTGCGGCACGCGACAATTTCGACGCGGCGGCGCCGTTCAACGCCGACATCGGCGCGTCGTCGCTGACCAGCGAGGAGACCCAATATGCGCTGCATCTCGGAGCCGAGCATCGCCTCAATGACATGGTCTCGCTGTTCGGCCGCGCCGCGCGCGCCTTCCGCACGCCTGACGTCGACGAGCGGCTGTCCTCGGGGCCGTCCTTCGATCCTCTGACCTTCGCCGCGATCCCGCAAACGTTCCAGCTCAAGACCCAGACCTCGCAGGACATCGAGGGCGGCCTGCGCATCAAGGGCGGCGGACTGCAGCTGCAGAGCAGCCTCTATCTGATGGACCTCACCAACGAGGTCCATTTCAACCCGGTCCTGTTCTACAACACCAACCTCGATCCGACCCGCCGCTACGGCTCGGAGACCAGCCTGTCCTACCGCGTCAACGACGCCCTGCTGCTGCGCTCCGGCATGGCCTATACCCGCGCGGTCTTCCGCGAAGGCGTTTGGGCCGGCAACGACGTGCCGCTGGTGTCGCGCTATACGGCAAGCGCCGGCGTCACCTGGAACATCTGGCAGAACTATCTGGTGCTCGATGCCACCGCGCGGTTCTGGAGCGAGCGGCGCATGGACAACGACCAGGCGGGCACGCAGAAGCCGATTCCGGCCAACGGCACGATCGATCTCAAGCTCAGCGGCCAGGTTGAGCGCTACTTTTGGTCGCTCAGCGTCAACAACGTGCTGAACGCGCTCTACTACGACTACGCCATCGCCAGCACCTTCACCGACGGCCGCTTCAGTGCCTATCCGCTGCCCGGCCGCTCCTATCTGCTCAAGGCCGGCGCGACGTTCTGATCAAGGCTTACACCTCGCTACGGCTGTCGCTCACCCTCAGATGAACTGGTATTCCTCAACAAGGAGATCATCCATGGCCCTCAGCATCCTGCCGTCTCACGGCGACGGCTTCCGCCTTCACCCGGTCGCGCCGCGCCTTGCGCCGATGTTCTGCCTTGCGCTGCTGACGGCATCATGCGCGCTCGCAAGCTTCGCTTTCGCCTGCGTCACGCCGTTTGCGGCCTTCGCCGTCGTTGCGGCGGCGATGCTGCCGCTGCGCCCGGCGCTGCTCGTCGTCACCGGCGCCTGGCTGGTGAACCAGACCATCGGCTTCGGCGCGCTGCACTATCCCGTTGACGCCGGTACCATCGCCTGGGGCTTTGTCATCGGCGCGGCTGCGCTGCTGGCGACGGCGATCTCGTCGATGGTGCCCGGCCTGCTGCCCCGGGGGCGCACGCCGCTGGTGCTCGCGATCATGCTCGTCACGGCCTATGCAGTTTACGAGCTCGCGCTGCTCGCCGCGACGCCGTTCCTGGGCGGCGAGGGCGCCTTCACCGTCGCCATCGTGACGCGCATCGCCCTGACCTGCGCCGTCTGGCTCGCTGGACTCGTTGCGGTATGCGAGATCGTCCGCCTGGTCGATCCGTTCAGACACAAGGGCGCAATGTCGGCCTGAGCGACGCCATCGTAGATCGTAGCCCGGGGAGCGTAGCGATACCCGGGACAGTGCTGGTGGAATCCCGGATGTCGCTCCGCTCATCCGGGCTACGCGGCCGTGCCCTGTGTCGGCCTCTGTCAACCCCTCGCCGCGAAAATATTCCACTTTACCGAAATTCGGTTTTGGCGCATATGTCGCCCATCCCGGCTCACCAGGAGGGGCGATCTCGAGGTCGTCTTGATCGCGAGCCGGGTTTGCGGTGGACGCGGCAGCGTCGGCATGAGAGGTGCGGGCAGGGCGGGTAGTCCCTGTGAGCCCGCGGCCGCGTGCAGACGAACGGCGCTGCTAGGCTTCGTCTCGCCTGTAAGTTTTCAGCTCCGTCGACAGGGCTGGAAATACTGCGGCGACATGGCGGGCCGTGCGTACGGCAAAACCGTGTGGTCCTGGCCGTCGTTGCTACGGTCAAGCCGGATCGAAGATGCGCGCGAGCCCAACCGGGTGGGCGGCATCATCCAATTCGAACGGCGAGGGAGGCCAAAGGAAAGTTCGGCTCCCGGGAGAGCGCGGCATAAGCCGTCCGACCATCGCGCAGGGAAGGCCGAGTGATCGGCACCACCTGTATGCTGCTGTGCGGTTTTCTGCGTGCGCGTGCAATTCGCGCAGCGGACCGCGGGTGCGATGTCAGCACCCGGCCTTCCCTGCGCCCTCTTGGATTTGAGGGACGAGAGATGAAGCAAAGCTCGGGCGAATTCAGCCGCGAGGCTGAGAAGCTGTGTCTGCTGCCACACAATAAGTGTCATCGCCCGGCTTGACCGGGCGATCCAGTACTCCGAGACGGCAGTGACTGAACCGATAAGCCGCAGCGTACTGGATTCCCCGCTTTCGCGGGGAATGACAGCGTCACTTGGAGAAGCAACTTGCCGCCTCATCCTCCGTCATTGCGAGCGCAGCGAAGCAATCCAGAATCCATCCAGGGAGAGACTCTGGATTGCAGATGCGAAGCAGCGTCCGGTCGACGGTGCGCTGCTGAGCCAGGACGCATCTCACCGCGACCTCCGGTGCAGTTTCTAGGTCCGGCGACACCAGTCTGTGGCAGAGGGGCCGACTCACGTACTTGCACCTCATCTCGAACCGGAGCGGCGTGCGCCCCTCGCATAGTGAAATCAAAGGTTGTGAGCTGCCGTCTGCGAGATGGTATTACAGTAAGCGAACCCGTGTCTTCCCGGTAACGATTGTGCTGTCGATGCAACACTCGGTTCCGATTTAACCTTCATCACTCGTGGTTCGCCTCACCGCCGCTTTTTGGCCACACCCAAACATGAATAAAATCGCTCTAATGTTCTAAGGGCAGCGGCGGTCCTCGAAGGCGACGAGAAAATCCCAAGGTCGATTCAAATCTTGGCTCTGATTTTTCGCCTCTGAAAGGGTTCACCGGGGAAACTGGTTTGCGATGGGCGCCAAGATTGACAAGCAGAGGCTGCCAAGCCGTCACGTGACGGAAGGCCCTGCGCGCGCGCCCCATCGGTCCTATTTCTACGCCATGGGTCTGACCACCGAGCAGATCCACCAGCCCTTCGTCGGCGTCGCCTCCTGCTGGAACGAGGCCGCTCCCTGCAACATCGCGCTGATGCGTCAGGCCCAGGCGGTGAAGAAGGGCGTGGCGTCGGCCGGCGGCACCCCGCGCGAATTCTGCACCATCACCGTGACCGACGGCATCGCCATGGGCCATGACGGTATGCGCTCCTCGCTGCCGTCGCGCGAATGCATCGCCGATTCCGTCGAGCTCACCGTTCGCGGCCACGCCTATGATGCCCTGGTCGGGCTCGCCGGCTGCGACAAGTCGCTGCCGGGCATGATGATGGCGATGGTCCGTCTCAACGTGCCCTCGATCTTCATCTATGGCGGCTCGATCCTGCCCGGCACATTCCGCGGGCAGCAGGTCACCGTGCAGGACATGTTCGAGGCGGTCGGCAAGCACTCGGTCGGCGCGATGTCGGACGAGGACCTCGACGAGATCGAGCGCGTGGCGTGCCCCTCGGCGGGCGCCTGCGGCGCGCAGTTCACCGCCAACACCATGGCGACCGTCTCCGAGGCGATCGGCTTGGCACTGCCTTACTCGGCCGGTGCGCCTGCACCGTATGAGATCCGCGACGCCTTCTGCATGACCGCCGGCGAGAAGGTCATGGACCTGATCGCTCAGAACATCCGGCCGCGCGACATCGTTACCCGCAAGGCCCTGGAGAACGCCGCCGCCGTGGTCGCGGCCTCCGGCGGCTCGACCAATGCTGCGCTGCACCTACCGGCGATCGCGCATGAGTGCGGCATCAAGTTTGACTTATTCGACGTCGCCGAAATCTTCAAAAAGACACCATATGTCGCGGATTTGAAGCCGGGTGGCCGTTATGTCGCCAAAGACATGTTTGAAGTAGGTGGCATACCGCTTCTGATGAAGACGCTGCTCGACAACGGCTTCCTGCACGGTGATTGCCTTACCGTCACGGGCCGCACGATCGCTGAAAACCTCAAGAGCGTGAAGTGGAATCCGCACCAGGACGTGGTGCACCCGGCAGACAAGCCCATCACCGTGACAGGCGGTGTGGTCGGCCTGAAGGGCAATTTGGCGCCAGAAGGTGCGATCGTGAAAGTCGCGGGAATGTCCAACCTCAAGTTTACCGGTCCGGCCAGGTGCTTCGACCGCGAGGAGGATGCTTTCGAGGCGGTCCAGCAGCGCACCTACCGCGAAGGCGAAGTCATCGTGATCCGCTACGAGGGGCCGAAGGGCGGCCCCGGCATGCGGGAAATGCTCCAGACCACCGCGGCGCTGACCGGCCAGGGCATGGGCGGCAAGATCGCGCTCATCACCGACGGCCGCTTCTCCGGCGCCACCCGCGGCTTCTGCATCGGCCATGTCGGGCCGGAAGCTGCCATTGGCGGCCCGATCGGGCTGCTCGAGGACGGTGACATCATCGAGATCGATGCGGTCAATGGGACCCTTAACGTTAAATTGAGCGACGCCGAGCTCGCCCAGCGCAAAACCAAATGGAGCGCTCGCGCGACTAACCACACGTCGGGTGCGCTCTGGAAATATGCTCAGCAGGTTGGACCAGCGGTCGGGGGGGCAGTGACCCATCCGGGCGGCGCGCACGAGAAACAGTGTTATGCGGACATCTAGGCGTGCCATAGTTGCGTTTGTGTTGGGGGTCAGTGCGCTGGCCGCGCCGGCGCTTGCCTTCGACGGCGCTCCGGTCAACCCGAAGGATGCGACCATCCCGGTCGTGACCACGTTGCCGGGGACCGCGGCGACCATGCGCGGCAGGATCGCGCCGGCGACCGCGCCGCAGGAGACCTCGCTCAGTGCGCTGCAATATGCCGCCGAGGGTGGCCACCCCATCGCGCAGTGGAAGCTTGGCCGCATGTACGCCAATGGCGACGGCGTCGCCCAGGACGATCTGCGCGCCTTCGAATATTTCAGCCGGATCGCCAACGCGCATGCCGAGGACAGCCCGTCGGCGCCGCAGGCGCAGATCGTGGCCAACGCCTTCGTCGAGCTCGGCCGTTACTATCTCAGCGGCATCCCGAACTCGAAGGTCAAGTCGGATCCGGAGCGGGCGCGTGAGATGTTCTCCTATGCCGCGTCCTATTTCGGCAATGCCGATGCGCAATACGATCTCGCCCGGCTGTACCTGAAGACGCCGGACGCCTCGCGTGAGGATTTCCGCTATGGCGCACGCTGGCTCGGTCTTGCCGCGCAGAAGGGCCAGCACGAGGCGCAGGCGCTGCTCGGCCAGATGCTGTTCAACGGCGACCGTCTGCCGCGGCAGGCCGCGCGCGGCCTGATGTGGCTGACCCTGGCGCGCGACAGCGCCGGCACCGCGGAGACCTGGATCAAGGAAAGCTACAACCGCGCCTTCGCCAAGGCCTCCGACGACGACAAGGCCATGGCCCTGCAATTGCTCGAGCAGTGGGTGCAGGACGGCGGTAATCGGCGCTGAACGCCGGTCATTCCGGGTCTGATGCTTTGCATTGCCGGGGAATGACGACGCGGATGGCCTACGCCGCCTCGAGATCCAGATCCGCCCACACCGGCACATGGTCCGACGGCTTCTCCCAGCCGCGCACATAGCTGTCGATCCCGACATTGGCGAGCTTGTCGCTGGCCTGCGGCGACAGCAGCAGATGGTCGATCCGCAGCCCCTGGTTCTTCTGCCAGGCGCCGGCCTGGTAGTCCCAGAAAGTGTAGAGCCCGCCTTCGTCGGTGACGGCCCGCAAGGCATCGGTCAGGCCCAGGCCGAGCAGGGACTGGAAGCTCTCCCGCGTCTCGGGCTTGAACAGCGCGTCCTCGGTCCAGGCGGCCGGATTGTGCACGTCGCGGGCATGCGGGATGACGTTGAAGTCGCCTGCCAGGATCAGCGGCTCCTCGGTCTTGAGGCGCTCCTTCGAATAATCAAGAAGCCGGGACATCCATTTGAGTTTGTAGGGATATTTCTCCGTCCCGACCGGATTGCCGTTGGGCAGATAGAGGCAGGCGATGCGCAGCACCCCTCGCTTCAGCGTCACGACGCCCTCGAGGAAGCGGGCATGGGCGTCCTCGTCGTCGCCGGCGAGGCCCGACTTGGTCTCGTCGAAGCGGAGCTTGGAGAGCAGGGCGACGCCGTTGAAGGTCTTCTGCCCGTGCGTGACCACGTTGTAGCCGAGCGCCTCGATCTCCAGCCGCGGAAAGGCCTCGTCGACGCATTTGATCTCCTGGAGGCAGACGATGTCCGGCTGGCACTCCTTCAGCCAGGTCAGCAGCAGGTCGATCCGCTGCCGGACCGAGTTCACGTTCCAGGTGGCTACTCTGATGGGCATGTCGGCAGGCTCCGGACCAAGGGCCATGGTTAGAACAAACTGCAAACGCGCCCGTCAAGGATGCCGCAAAATCTCCCACAAAATTAACCCGGCTTAAGCAGGCCTCAGGCCATTGATCGTCAAAAGGTTCCTCGGATGGGATGGCCGGACAAGTCGATGAAGCAAAGCGAGCCGCGTGACGGCCTGATCGGCGCGTTCCTGTATTGGCTCGGCGGCTTCGAGATCGAGGACGGCCTGACCGCCGGTCTCAGCGAGCGCGAAATCCGCCGCATCCGCGCCAAGCAGATCGACGCCGTGACCCAGCTGATCCCGGTGACCATGGCGGTGACGATGCTGAACGTCGCCATCGTGCTGATCCTGTTCTGGGGCCGCGGCTGGAACGACTTCCTCGCGATCTGGGGCCTGACGCTCGCCACCACCGCTTCGCTCGCGGTGCGCTCGTGGCGGAGGTCGCATCAGAACCCGCCGCAGGAGGCCTCGCCCCGCGCCGCGCGGCAGATGCTGCGGCAGGCGGTGTTTCTCGCCGCGATCTGGGGCGCGCTGCCGCTCGCGCTGTTCAACCACATCGAGCCGACCAGCCAGCTGATCCTGGCCTGCCTGATGGTCGGCATGATGTCGGGCGGCGCCTTCACGCTGTCGACGTTCCCGCGTGCCGGCCTCGTCTATCTCGCCACCATGACGGTGGCCTGCGCCGGGGCGCTCCTGCTCTGCGGCACCGGGCCCTACCTGGTGACGGCGGTGTTCCTGCTGCTGTTCGCATTTTTCATGGCGCGCAACATCGTCTCGCAGGGCAATCTGTTCCTCGGCAATCTCAAGGCCCAGCTCGAACTGGAGCGGCAGACCGAGATCATCTCGCTGCTGCTGAAGGACTTTCAGGAGAACGCCAGCGACTGGCTGTGGCAGACCGATGCCGAAGGGCATCTGGTCGACGTGCCCGAGCGCTTTGCCGCCGTCGCGCAGCTGCCGCTTCCGCTGCTGAAGGGATCGCATTTCGCCGACGTGCTCGACATGCTCTGCCCCGAGGACAAGAGCGCGGCCTACAACGTCGTCGGCCTGATGGAGCAGAACGAGCCGTTGCACGAGATGAACATCAAGGTCGTCGCCGGCGGCGAGGCGCGGCTGTGGTCGCTGACGGCCAAGCCCGCCTATGACCGCGAGGGACATTTCCTCGGCTATCGCGGCTTCGGGCGCGACGTGACCGAGCGCTGGCGCGCGGAAAAGGCCGAGGCCGAGAGCCGCGCCAAGTCCGACTTCCTCGCCGTGATGAGCCACGAGATCCGCACGCCCATGAACGGCGTGCTCGGACTTGCCAGCATGCTGCTCGAAACCAGGCTCGATCCGGAGCAGCGCGAAGCGGTCACCACGATCCGCGAATCCGGCGACAATCTCCAGCGCATCCTCAACGACATCCTCGACCTCTCCAAGCTCGAGGCCGGACGCTTCCAGTTCGAGGCGATCGATTTTGCTCCGCAGACCTTGGTCGAGACGGTCGCAAACGTCGCGCGCGCGAGCGCCCACAGCAAGGGCAAGAGCAAGGGATTGGCAATCAAGGTCGAGCTCGATCCGAACCTGCCGCCGACGCTGCGCGGCGACGCCGCGCGCATCCGCCAGGTGCTGCTCAACCTCGCGTCCAACGCGGTGAAATTCACCGATGAAGGCGAAGTGACGATCTCCGCAACCTGTCAGGCGCGCCGCGACCTGCTGGCGACCGTGGAATGGGCGGTCACCGACAGCGGCATCGGTATCGCCTCCGAAAAGCTCGGCCAGCTCTTCAGCGATTTCGCACAGGCCGATGCCTCGATCAGCCGCCGCTTCGGCGGCACCGGGCTTGGGCTTGCGATTAGCAGGCGCATCATCGAGCAGATGGGCGGCACTATCGGCGTCACCTCGACGCCGGGGCAGGGCTCGACCTTCCGTTTCACGCTGGTGCTGCCCTGGAGCCAGGCGCAAGCCTCCGACCAAGCGTCCAGTCGCGACGAGGCCGAGGAGCTCAAGGCTCGCATCGCCAGCCTCGATCGGCCGCTGAAGGTGCTGGTCGCCGAGGACGATGCGGTCAACCGCATGGTCGTGAGCAAGATGCTGGGGGCCTTCGATGTCGAGCTGCGGGTCGTCACCGACGGTACCGAGGCGGTCGCGGCGGCCTCCGAAGGCGATTACGACGTCATGCTGATGGACGTGCGCATGCCCGACATGGACGGGCTTGCCGCCACCCGCGCGATCCGCGCAGCGGGCGGGCGCTTCGAGACCCTGCCCATCGTCGCGCTGACTGCCAACGCCTTCCCCGAGGACGTCAGGATCTGTCGCGAGGCCGGCATGTCGGACTTCCTCGCCAAGCCGCTGCGCAAGCCGGCGCTGGTCGCGGCCCTGCTGCGCGCGCTGGACGGACATGTGATGACTGAGGACGCGCCACTCCAGCCGGAGCTGATGCCGGTCGAGGTGGAGTGGACGGACGAGGAGAGGCAGATAACGGGCGCTTAGACCGAGAAGCTGGTCCCGCAGCCGCAGGACGCGGTGGCGTTGGGATTGTTGACGCGGAACGAGGCGCCGATCAGATCGTCGACGAAATCGACCTGCGATCCCTCCAGGAACGGCTGCGAGGCGGAATCGACCAGCACCACCGCATTGTCCTGCTCGATCACGAGATCGTCGTCGGTCCGCGCGCGGTCGATGTCGAATTTGTACTGGAAACCCGAGCAGCCGCCGCCTTCGACGGAAATGCGCAGCATCGCACCAGAGCCTTCGCCCTTGAGGATCTCCCCAATCCGGCGGGCGGCCCGGTCACTGATGGTCACGGCAGTGGTCATTGCTGGTCTCCGAATAGTCCCGTCGTCCCGCGGTCACACTGGGGTCTTGCCCATTTCATTTGGTATCCCGCGTCCGGCATAGTTAAGTGCAAGGATACGCAGAATCAAATGGATAGGGACTAAATTCGTCGTGTCCGTCGGAATGGCAGCCCCCCGCGCGCCCTATGCCTGCGATCCCGACCGCAGCCGCGGCCGGCTGGTCGTGGAGCCGCCGAGCCGGACCCGCAGCCCGTTCCGGCGGGATTGCGACCGGGTGATCCATTCCACCGCGTTTCGCCGCCTGAAGTACAAGACCCAGGTGTTCGTGTTCCACGAGGGCGATCACTACCGCACCCGCCTGACCCATTCGCTGGAGGTGGCGCAGATCGCCCGCGCGCTGGCCCGGCAGCTTGGCCTCGACGAGGACCTCACCGAGACCCTGGCGCTCGCCCACGATCTCGGTCATCCCCCGTTCGGCCATGCCGGCGAGCGGGCGCTGGACGCCTGCCTGAAGGAGTTCGGCGGCTTCGACCACAACGCCCAGACGCTGCGTGTCGTCGCCTCGCTGGAGCATCGCTATCCTGAATTCGACGGGCTCAATCTGACCTGGGAGTCGCTGGAGGGCATCGTCAAGCACAACGGTCCGCTGACCGACCGTAGCGGCACGCCGGTCGGACGCTATCGCGAGCACGGCGTTCCCGTCGGTATCGCCGACTACATCAGGACCTACGATCTCGAATTGTGGAGCTTCGCCGCGCTGGAGGCGCAGGTCGCCGCCATCGCCGACGACATCGCCTATGACGCCCATGACATCGACGACGGCCTGCGCGCCGGCCTGTTCCATCTCGACGATCTCAAGGTGATGCCGCTCACGGCCGAGATCATCGCCGAGACTTCGGCGCATTACCCTGACCTCGAAGACCTCAGGCGCGGCGCCGAGCTGGTCCGCGAGCTGATCTCGCACCTGATCGGCGCGGTGTTCGCCGAGGCGCAGAAGAACCTCGCCGCGGTGAAGCCGCAATCGGCGCAGGACGTGCGCCAGCAGCGCCGGGCCCTGGTCGCGTTCCCGGCCGAGGTCGCCGAGGAAGAGGCGGCCATCAAGCGCTTCCTCTACCAGCACATGTACCGCCACAAGCGGGTGATGCGGGTGATGGGCGAGGCGGAGCAGATCCTGTTCGACCTGTTCGCCAAATACCTGCAATCCCCCGGCGAGCTGCCGCCGGAATGGCTGCTCGGTGCGGAAGCGGACAACGAGGGCGACCGGGCGCGCCGGATCGGCAATTTCATTGCCGGAATGACCGACCGTTTCGCCCTGACCGAGCACCAACGGCTTTTTGACTCGACCCCGGATTTGCGTTAGGCGGCGGCCATGCCCCAGACATCCTCATCCCTGCATTTGTTCGCCGACGTGCTTGCACGCGTGCATGCCGCCTGCCGCACGCTTGCGGCGGAAGCCAACTGGCCCGAGGGCGTCGATTTCGCGCGCGTGGTGGTCGAGCCGCCGCGCGATGCCTCCCATGGCGACATGGCGACCAACGCCGCGATGGTGCTGGCGAAAGAGGCGAAGGCAAAGCCGCGCGAACTCGCCGAGCAGATCGCCGAGCGGCTGCGGGCGGATGCGCTGATCGCCAAGGTCGACGTCGCCGGTCCCGGCTTCATCAATCTGACCTTGAAGCCGGCGGCCTGGGCCGAGGCGCTTCGGACGGTGCTGCGCGAGGCCGCCGATTACGGCCGCGTCCGTGGTGGCTCCAAGGTGAATGTGGAATACGTCTCGGCCAATCCGACCGGGCCGATGCATGTCGGCCATTGCCGCGGCGCCGTGTTCGGCGACGCGCTGGCGAGCCTGCTTCAGTTCGGTGGCCACGACGTCACGCGCGAATATTACATCAACGACGCCGGCGCCCAGGTCGACGTGCTCGCCCGCTCCGCGTTCCTGCGCTATCGCGAGGCGCTCGGCGAGGACATTGGTGCGATCCCGGAAGGGCTCTATCCCGGCGATTATCTGAAGCCGGTGGGACAGGCGCTTGCGAAGGAGCACGGCGACAAGCTCCTCGCAATGAGCGAAGCCGCGTGGCTGCCGACGGTGCGCGCCAAGGCGATCGCGATGATGATGGACGAGATCAAGGACGATCTCGCCGCGCTCAACATCCGCCACGACGTATTCTTCTCGGAACGCTCGCTGATCGAGGGCGGCAACAACAAGGTTGCCGAGACCATCGATTTCCTGAAGGCCAAGGGCGACATCTACGAAGGGCGCCTGCCGCCGCCGAAGGGCGCACCGGTCGAGGACTGGGAAGATCGCGAACAGTTGCTGTTCAAGGCGACCGCTTATGGCGACGACGTCGATCGTCCGCTGATCAAGTCGGACAATTCCTACACCTACTTCGCCTCCGACATCGCCTACCACAAGAACAAGTTCGACCGTGGTTTTGCGGAGATGATCGACGTCTGGGGCGCCGACCATGGCGGCTACATCAAGCGCATGCAGGCGGCGGTGAAGGCGACGACGTCGGGCAAGGGCTCGCTCGACGTCAAGATCGTCCAGCTCGTGAAGCTGCTGCGCAATGGCGAGCCGGTCAAAATGTCCAAGCGGAGCGGGGACTTCGTCACCTTGCGTGAGGTGGTGGATGAAGTCGGCCAGGACGCCGTCCGCTTCATGATGCTCTATCGCAAGAACGACGCGGTGCTCGACTTCGATCTCGCCAAGGTCATGGAACAGTCGCGCGACAACCCCGTGTTCTACGTGCAGTACGGCCACGCCCGCGGCCACTCGATCTTCCGCAACGCGCGGGCCGAAGTGTTCCCGGAACTGCCGGAAGACGCCGACAAGCGGATCGCGTGGCTCAGTGAGTCGGCGGTGGAGCGGTTGTCAGACCCGGTCGAGCTTGAACTTCTCAAGCGCCTCGCAATATATCCTCGCATGCTCGAAGCCGCCGCCGCGGCCCACGAGCCGCACCGAATTGCCTTCTATCTCTATGATTTAGCCAGCGAATTTCATGCACTTTGGACGAAGGGGCGCGATTTGCCCTATTTACGCTTCATTATCAATAATGATGCAGATCTAACAAAGGCGCGGCTGGCCATGGTCCAGGGCGTCGTCTCGGTTCTGGCATCGGGCCTCGCCATCCTCGGCGTCCATGCTCCGAACGAGATGCGGTAGTTTGGGGCGAACTACTTAAGGGGAATTCGGGGGTAACCGGCAGAAGCCGGATCGCTTAGACTTGGTTGAAAGCCTTGTGGGTCGAAAGCCGTGCCTTGGTCGAGGGGCGCGCGGCTTTCCCGAAGGGACGCATCATCACGATGGCCGAACGATATCAGGATAGACCGTTTCCTTCCGATGACTATGGTCGCGGTGGCGATCAGCATGGCAGGACGGACAGCGATCCCTTGGCTGAGCTCGCCCGCTTGATCGGACAGACCGATCCTTTCGCCGCGCAAGCGCGGCCCGGCGCGCGCTCGCCCGCAGCGTCTCCGCCCGCACAGTCCTATCAGGACGACGATTATCGGCAGGACGATGATCAGCAGGACTATGCCGAGCCGGCCCAGCCGACTCCGCCCGGGCCACCGTCATGGATGCGTCGCGCCAATGTGCAGCCGCAGCCGGCACCCGCGCCGGAGCCTGATTACCCCGTCTCCGTGAACCCGGTCCATCCGTTGCATCGCTATTCCGCTCAGCCCGCTGCGCCGGAGCCTGACTTTCGTCAGCCGCAGGCCTATCAGGATCACGCCTATCAGGATCATGCCCATCAGGGGCAGGCTTACCAGCCGCAGGATCAGGCCTATCACCAGCAGGCCTATCAGGACCCGTACCAGCAGCAGCCCGATCCCGCGCGCTACGACGATGCGCTCTATGGCCGTCTCGAGGCTGGCGAGCAGGACTATCAGCGCGAGCCCGCCTATCCCGACGATCCCTACGCCTATCAGAGCGACTATCCCGACGCCGAAGTCGAAGAGCCCCGGAAGCAGCGCGGCGGCATGATGACGGTCGCGGCGATCCTGGCGCTTGCCGTGGTCGGCACGGGTGCAGCCTTCGCCTACAAGACCTATGTCGGCTCGCCCCGCAGCGGTGAGCCGCCGATCATCAAGGCCGACAACACGCCGACCAAGATCGTGCCCGCGCCGACGGATTCGTCGGCCAAGGTGCCGGATCGCATGGTGACCGGCGATGGCACCGAGAAGATCGTGCCGCGCGAAGAGGCGCCGGTGGATGTCAACGCCAAGGCGGGCGGTCCCCGCGTGGTGTTCCCGCCGCTGAACCAGAATGCGAACCCGCCGTCGGTCGCGAGCGTGTCGCCGTCCGCGGCGCCGCCGCCGGGCGCAAGCAACGGCACGCTGCCGAACAATTCGCCGCGTCCGATCAGGACGGTCGCCGTGAAGGGTGATCAGACCGATAGCGCCACGCCGCAATCGGCCGCTGCTAAACCCGCCGCTGCGCCGAAGCCTGTTGCTGCGCCCGTCGCACCGGCAGCCCCGCGCAATCCGCCGACCTCGGCGAATGCCAGCGCCAACCAGCCGATGTCGCTGGCGCCGCAATCGACGCCGGCGGCCGAGCCGACGCAGCGGATGGCTGCGACGGCCCCGACCCAGATTGCCCCCGCCAGCAGCGGCGGTGGCGGCTACATCGTGCAGGTCTCATCGCAGCAGAGCGAGGACAGCGCCGCCGCGTCGTACCGCGTGCTTCAGAGCAAGTATGGCAGCGTGCTCGGCTCCCGCTCGCCGGTGATCAAGCGTGTCGACCTGACCGACAAGGGCAAGGGCGTCGTCTACCGCGCCTTCGCGGGGCCCTATGCCTCGGCGGAGGAGGCGACGCATGCTTGCAACAGCCTGAAGTCCGCGGGCTTGTCCGCCTGCTTCGTCCAGAGGAATTAACGGCGGTTTCCTTGACCCCCTCGCGGGTCAGGGTTAATCGGCCGTTATGAGCACGCGGGCCTTCATTACCGGCGTTTCCGGAACAGAACTGACCGCCGTCGAGCGGGAGTTTATCCGCGACCAGCGCCCATGGGGCTTCATCCTCTTCAAGCGCAATGTCGCCTCGCCAGCTCAAGTCGCTGCATTGGTTGCGGAATTACGCAGCTCGGCAGGCGCCCCCGACGCGCCTGTGCTGATCGATCAGGAAGGCGGGCGGGTGCAGCGGCTCGGTCCGCCGCACTGGCCGGTCTATCCGCCGGGCGCTGTGTTCTCGACCTTGTACGACACTGATTCGGCGCTTGGGCTCACCGCGGCGCGCCTGTCGGCCCGTTTGATCGCCGCCGATCTCGCCGATCTCGGCATCACCGTGGATTGCCTGCCGCTGGCCGACGTGCCGGTGCCGGGCGCCGATGCCGTGATCGGGAACCGGGCCTACGGCACGGAGCCGGCCAAGGTTGCGGCGATCGCGCGCGCGGTCACCGAGGGGCTGGAGCAGGGCGGCGTGCTGCCGGTCCTCAAGCACATTCCCGGCCACGGCCGGGCTACCGCGGACACCCATTTCAAACTGCCGACGGTCGATACGCCGCGGAACGAGCTGGAACGAACCGATTTCGCGGCATTCAAGCCGCTGTCCGACCTGCCGATGGCCATGACTGCACATGTTGTGTTTAGCGCGGTCGACCCCGCCCATCCGGCGACGACATCTGCGACAATGATTGCTGACGTGATTCGCGGCGCAATCGGGTTCCAGGGTTTGTTGATGAGTGATGACGTGTCGATGAACGCGCTGTCGGGAAATATCGCCGAACGGACCCGCGCCATCTTCGCGGCCGGCTGCGACGTGGCCCTGCATTGCAACGGCAATATCGAGGAAATGCGCGCGGTGGCCGGTGAGACACCCGAGTTGTCGGGCCGGGCGCTGGAGCGGGCGAATGCCGCGCTCGCCGCCCGCAAGGCGCCGCAGCCGCTCGACCGCGCGGCCGCGCGCGCGGAACTGGACGCACTGATCGCACGGGCAAACACGGCATCCGCATGACCGCAGAAATTCTATCTTTCGAGACCGGGCGGCCCGCAGAGCTTGCCGAGGGTGAGCCGGCGTTGGTGGTGGACGTCGAGGGCTACGAGGGCCCGCTAGACCTGCTGCTCGCGCTGGCGCGGCAGCAGAAGGTCGATCTCGCCAAGATCTCGATCCTGGCGTTGGCCGACCAATATCTCCACTTCATCGAAGCCGCCCGAAAGATCCGGCTCGAGCTTGCCGCCGACTATCTCGTGATGGCGGCGTGGCTCGCCTTCCTGAAGTCGCGCCTGTTGCTGCCGGAGCCGCCGAGCGCGGAAGGCCCGAGCGCCGAGCAGATGGCAACCGCGCTTGCCAACCGCCTGCGCCGGCTCGAAGCCATTCGCGAGGCCGCCAACCGCCTCATGAACAGGCCCCAATTGCAGCGCGACATCTTCGCGCGCGGCGAGCCCGAGCATATCGCCGAGATCAAGCATCCGAAATACACGGCGACGCTGTACGATCTGCTCACCGCCTATGCCTCGCAGCGTCAGTCGCGCGTGCTGGCGAGCGTGCATCTGGCCAAGCGCACGGTGTGGTCGCTCGCCGAGGCGCGCGCCACGCTGGAGCGGCTGGTCGGCAGCATCACCGAGCAGGATGACTGGGGCGTGCTCGACGACTTCCTGATCCGCCACGTCGCTGATCCCACGCAGCGCGCGACGGTGTTCGCCTCGAGCTTTGCCGCCGCGCTCGAACTGGTGCGCGAAGGTCAGCTGGAACTGAACCAGAAAGAGGCGTTTGCACCCATCTATTTCCGGAAGGGGCGCCCAAAACCGGTCCCGGACGCAGCTCCTGCGCCTGATGCGCCGGTCGGTTAAGTGCAAGAAGGAGAATCTGCCATGGCAAGCCTGGCTGAAGTGCGGGTAGAAGAGGCCGAGCCGATGGAGAACGAATCCCAGGCACGTCCCGAGGAATTGCGGCTGCTGGAAGCGCTGCTGTTCGCGTCGAGTGAACCGCTGGATACGGCAACGCTGGCCAAGCGCATGCCCGAGGGCGTCGACGTCAAGGCTGCGCTCGAGCAGCTTCAGGCCGACTATTCCTTGCGCGGGGTGAATCTCGTCCGCGTCGCCAACAAATGGACCTTCCGCACCGCCGGCGATCTCGCCTGGCTGATGACGCGGGAGAGCACCGAGACCCGTCGCCTGTCGCGCGCGGCGATCGAGGTGCTGGCGATCATTGCCTATCACCAGCCGGTGACGCGCGCCGAGATCGAGGAGATCCGCGGCGTCGTCACCTCGAAGGGTACGCTCGACGTGCTCTTGGAGACGGGCTGGATCAAGCCGCGTGGCCGGCGCAAGACGCCGGGCCGCCCGCTGACCTTCGGAACCACCGAGGACTTCCTGTCGCAATTCACCCTGGAACAGCTCGGCGATCTTCCGGGCCTCGAGGAGCTCAAGGGCACGGGTCTGCTGGATTCGCGCCTGCCGACCGGATTCAGCGTGCCGACGCCGTCCGATGACCCGCAACTGCGCGAAGACGAGGATCCGCTGGAACCCGGCGAGGACCTCGATCTGGCGCTGGCGCCTGCGGTCGAGCCCGAGACTGCGGAAGCGGCCCCTGAAGGCGGCCATGAGGATCGCGGCGAGGGCGGCAACGAGGACTGACGTACCGTCCGCCGAGAGCCCCTGCGACAGTTAACATTAGCAAGATTGCGTAGCGCCCACAGCGAATTGGCGCTGCCTTGGTCCTTGTTTTTGAGGCCTGCCAAGCCTAGGTTTCGGTGAAGATCGGCCGGGTCCCCGGCCATGCGCGTTTGGAGGGTTGCAGGATGGGTTCACTGAGCATTTGGCACTGGATCCTGGTGATCGCAGTGGTCCTGCTGCTGTTCGGCCGCGGCAAGATTTCGGATCTGATGGGCGACGTGGCGCAGGGCATCAAGGCGTTCAAGAAGGGCATGCAGGACGACGACAAGCCCGCCGAAAAGCCCGAGCCGGCCAAGTCGATCGAGCACAATGGTGCACCGACCGCGGCGCGGTCCGACGTCGGCAGCAAGGCCGTCTGAGCCGAAGAAGCACGCGAGAGGCGGCTAGCCGCCCCGGTCCTGCGCGCAAGGGATTGGGCCGGTTGCGGCGTCGCGTGAGTTGCGGCTTGGCGTGAACGGAAGACCTCATGTTCGACATCGGGTGGAGTGAACTGGTCCTCATCGGGGTCGTGGCCCTGATCGCCATCGGCCCGAAAGAGCTGCCGGGCGTGCTGCGCATGGTCGGGCAGTGGATGGGCAAGGCGCGCAAGATGGCCGCCGAATTCCAGGGCCAGTTCCAGGAAGCGATGCGCGAGGCCGAGATGGCCGACCTCAAGAAGAGTTTTGACGAGGTCAAGGAAGCCGCCACCGGCTTCAATCCGCTGACTTCGCTGCAGAAGGACGTCAGCGACGCGCTCCGCGTCGATGCGCTGGACAAGCCGGCGGAGACGACTACGACGACGGCGGTTGAACTGCCGACGACGCCCACCACCCCGGAGGCCCCGACGCCCGCGACCTTCATGGAAGCCGAGGCGCATGCGGCGGCCAACGAGCCGCTGGCCATCACCCGTGAGGTCGAGCAGGCCAAGGTTGCGCAGGACACTGTCGCTCAAGACACCGCGCCATCCGAAGCGATCAAGGACGCCAAAGCGTCATGACCGACGCCGATATCGAGGCCAGCAAAGCCCCGCTGATGGACCATCTGATCGAGCTGCGCTCGCGGCTGATCAAGGCGCTGCTCGGCTTCGGCATCGCATTCATCTTCTGCTTCTTCTTCGCCAAGCAGATCTTCAACGTGCTGGTCTGGCCCTATGTCCTGGCCGTCGGCGATCCCGCGAACGCCAAGCTCATTTACACCGCGTTCCTGGAATATTTCATCACCCAGCTGAAGCTGGCGATGTTCGGCGCGGCCTTCATCTCGTTCCCGCTCGTGGCGGGACAGATCTACATGTTCGTGGCGCCCGGGCTCTACAAGCACGAGAAGCAGGCTTTCCTGCCCTACCTGGTCGCGACGCCGTTCTTCTTCGTGCTGGGCGCGGCGCTGGTCTATTTCGTCGTGTTCCCGATGCTGGCGCGCTTCTCGCTGGGCATGCAGCAGCTCGGCAGCGACGAGACCGCAAAGATCGAGCTATTGCCGAAGGTCGGCGAATATCTGTCGCTGATGATGTCGCTGATCTTCGCCTTCGGGATTGCCTTCCAGCTTCCGGTGATCCTGACGCTGCTCGGGCGGATCGGCATCGTCACATCGAAGATGCTGCGCGAGAAGCGGCGCTATTTCATCGTCATCGCTTTCGTCATCGCGGCCGTGCTGACGCCACCCGACGTGATCAGCCAGTGCTCGCTCGCGATTCCGCTGATGGCGCTCTATGAGGGCTCGATCATCGCGGTAGCCATGGTGGAGAAGAAGGCGGCCGCTGCTGCGCAGTCCGGCACCGGCACCGACGTATCGACGCCGGCCAATCCGGCGGAGTAGGGCCCTTTTCGCTCTATCATCGCGCCGCTCAGCCCTTGATTCGTCATGCCCGGGCTTGACCCGGGCATCCACGTCTTGATCTAAGGCGGCAGAGACGTGGATGGCCGGGATAAACCCGGCCATGACGGGAAGACAGCCATGCACGACATCAAATCGATCCGCGACAATCCGCAAGCCTTCGACGCCGGCCTCGCCCGGCGGGGTCTGAAGCCGCTGTCGGCCTCGCTGCTCGCGATCGACGAGACGCGGCGTGCGGCGATCCTGGCGTCCGAGCAGGCGCAGGCGCGGCGCAATGCGGCCTCCAAGGAAATCGGCGACGCCAAGAAAGCGAAGGACGAAGCGCGCGCGGCCAAGCTGATGGCCGAGGTCGCCGAGCTCAAGACCACGATGCCGCAGCTCGAAGCCGCAGCGAAAGCCGCCGACGAGGAGCTGAGCAGAGAGCTGTCTGCGATCCCGAACATTCCGTTCGACGAGGTGCCCGACGGCGTCGACGAGCACGGCAACGTGCAGCGCCATGTGTTCGGCAACAAGCGCAACTATAGCTTCGTGCCGAAGCTGCATGACGATCTCGGCACGGCGCTGGGCTATATGGATTTCGAGGCGGCGGCAAAACTCTCCGGCGCGCGCTTCGTCGTGCTGAAGAAGGCGCTGGCGCGTCTCGAGCGTGCGCTCGGCCAGTTCATGCTGAACCTGCACGTCGACGAGCACGGCTATACCGAGATCAATCCGCCGCTGCTGGTGCGCAACGAGATCATGTTCGGCACAGGGCAATTGCCGAAATTCGAGGACGACCAGTTCTGGGCGATCAAGGGCGAGCTTCTCGTTGCGCCGGACCAGGAGCGGCTGAGGAATGAGCGCCTCGGCCTCATCCCGACCGCTGAAGTGTCGCTCACCAACCTCGCGCGAGAATCCATCCTCGACGAGAAGCAGCTTCCGATGCGGCTGACCGCGCTGACGCCGTGCTTCCGCGCGGAGGCCGGGGCTGCTGGGCGCGATACCCGCGGCATGATCCGCCAGCATCAGTTCACCAAGGTCGAGCTGGTCTCGATCACGACGCCGGAAGCGAGCAAGGACGAGCTGGAGCGGATGCTGTCCTGCGCCGAGCAGGTGCTGCAGAGGCTCGGCCTGCATTATCGCGTGATGACGCTTTGCGCAGGGGATATGGGATTCTCGTCGCAAAAAACCTATGACATCGAGGTCTGGATGCCGGGCCAGGGCGAGGGCGGGGCGTTCCGCGAGATCTCGAGCTGCTCGGTGTGCGGCGACTTCCAGGCGCGCCGCATGGACGCGCGCTCGCGCGGCCCCGACGGCAAGCCGCGCTTCGTGCACACGCTGAACGGCTCGGGCACGGCGCTCGGCCGCGCGCTGATCGCGGTGATGGAGACCTATCAGCAGGAGGACGGATCGATCGCGGTCCCCGACGTGCTGCAGCCTTACATGGGCGGGCTGAAGGTGATCGGGCGCGACTGAAGCGTTTTCGAGCGAAGTGGATACCGGCTCGCGTCAGGAAAACGCGTCAAGCAAGAATCGCGTTGCGAAGATCGGGCGGCCGGATATCCTGCCGGCCCCGCAACGCGAACCCACCGTTCATGGCCTTGCACCGCGACATCTTCTGGGTCGGCAGACAATGGGCGGTGACCGGTGCCGGCATTCAGGCCGTCGATCAGCGCCTGCGCGGCGTACTCGATATCGACATCGCGCGGCTCTGGGACGACCGTCTCGTGCAGAGCCGGCGGGCCAAGCCCGGCGTGAATGCCGCTGATTTCGACAAGGCGCTGACGATGGCGCGTGAACGCTTTCCGCAGGCGCCGGAGGTAAATCCGCTGGTTGCGCAATTGGAGGCGCTCGGCGTGATCGAGGCCCCCGTCGTCAGTCCGGCCGTCCCGGCGATGCAGCTGCGCGCGGAGGGCCGGCTCGCGCGCTTCCTGCCGCAATGGCGCATCCGCCGCTGACAGGGCAGGGAACCTGCCGCCGGACCGCAATCGCCCGGTTTGCCTGATCGGCCCCAGCCGGATAAGACGGCTCAGACCCCGCTGTTCTGGAATCGACCCTTCGCATGCGCATCCTCTGCACCAATGACGACGGCATCCACGCTCCCGGCCTCAAGGTCGTGGAGGAGATCGCGCGAGCATTGTCCGACGACGTCTGGGTGGTGGCGCCCGAGCTCGACCAGTCCGGCGTGTCGCACTCGCTGTCGCTGAACGATCCGCTGCGCTTGCGCGAGGTCGGGCCCCGGCATTTTGCCGTGCGCGGCACGCCGACCGACTGCGTCATCATGGGCGCGCGCCATATCCTGGGGCCCAAGCTGCCCGACATCGTGCTGTCCGGGGTCAACAAGGGCCGCAACGTCGCCGAGGACGTGGTCTATTCCGGCACCATCGCCGGCGCGTTGGAGGGTACGATCCTTGGCCTGCCGTCGTTCGCCCTGTCGCAGGAGTTCAGCGTCGAGACCCGCGAACGGCCGCCGTGGGACACCGCGCGCAAGTTCGGGCCCGACATCCTGCGCAAGGTGATTGCCGCGGGCATCCCGAAGGATACCGTCATCAACGTCAACTTCCCGTCCTGCGCGCCGGAGGATGTGCTCGGCATCCGCGTCACGCGCCAGGGCAAGCGCAATCTCGGATTCCTGCGGATCGACGAGCGCAAGGACGGGCGCGGCAATCCCTATTTCTGGATAGGCTTCGAGCGCGCCGCGATGATGGACACGCCGGCAGACGGTACCGATCTCGCCGCGCTTCGCGAGCGCTATGTCTCGGTCACGCCGCTCAGGCTCGACCGAACCAACGAGGCGTTTTCGGAAGAGCTCAGCGCGACGCTGAAATAACGGCCATCCGGGTTACGGAATTTCCCTAGCGCCGCGGAGCGCGGCTTCGATGGTCTTGCCAAGCGCGTCGAGCTGAAACGGCTTCTGCAGCGCCGGCCGGTCGCGGTACTGCTCGGGCAGGCCGGAGGAGCCGTAGCCGGTGGCGAAGATGAACGGGCAGCCCTTGGCCTTGATCACGTCGGCGACCGGCGAGATGACCTTGCCGTTGACGTTGACGTCGAGAATGGCGATGTCGAATTCGGTCACCTGGGCAAGCCGCATCGCCTCGTTGATGTCGCCGGCCTCGGCTGCGACCTTGTAGCCGAGCTCCTCGAGCATGTCCGCGACCATCATCCTGATCATCACCTCGTCCTCGACGAGGAATACAGAGCGGCCGGAAAGCCCTGTCGCGGTCATGGTTGAGTCCTTGCCCATTGCCAAAAACGTTCGCAGATAACACGAATTGACGCAATGCGCGTTTCGATCAATGGGGGCCTGAAAATGGTCATCGCAGCTCGTCCGTGGCAAGCCTATTTGTGGTCAAATGCTTCGCTCGAAGGCTATCATGAGTTCCTTGAGCAGGAACACGATTCTGGGGCCCGGGGCTTGATGTCCAACGGGCTCGCCTAGACAGCATAAGCAGGCAATGACCTCCTATCAGCACCCGCCGGAAAAGATGATGTTTCAGCTCACGCTGAGGCGTCGGGGCATCAGCGACCAGGCGGTGCTGCGAACCATGGAGGCGGTGCCGCGCGAGCAATTCGTCGACGAGGCTGATCGCGAGGTCGCTTACCGCGACAGTGCGCTGCCGATCGCCTGTGGGCAGACCATCAGCCAGCCCTTCGTCGTGGCCTACATGACCGAGCAGCTGCAGCTCCAGAAGCAGCACCGCGTGCTCGAGATCGGGGCGGGTTCCGGCTATCAGGCGGCCGTGCTGTCGCGGCTCGCCGGCCAGGTCCTGACGGTCGAGCGCTATCGCAAGCTTGCGGACACGGCACGCGCCAGGCTCGAAAAGCTCGGCTGCCACAATGTCGAGGTGATGCTTGGGGACGGTCTCAACCTGCCGCCCAATATCGGCCCGTTCGATCGCATCATTGTTACTGCTGCGATGGAGCAGATTCCGGAGAATCTGGTCGAGCGGCTGGAGGTTGGCGGCATCCTGATCGCGCCGGTCGGCCCGCATCAGGGCGTGCAGACCCTGGTGCGCCTGACCCGCGGCGCAGCCGGCATCGAGCGCAAGGAACTCGTCGAGGTCCGCTTCGTGCCGGCGCTCCCCGGGGTGGCGCGGGAGCTGTAGAATTCCGGATCGGCTGTGCCGCCAACATCTTATTGGGAGGGTTAAGCCGTTATTTACTCGGCGCGTGTTTACTTAAAACACCAGTTCTGTTGCGTACGAGTGAGTAACCATGTCCGCTGTCGCCGAGTTGCTTTACTCGCGCCGCGTGCCGCAGGTCGCGGTGCTGGCGCTGATTTCCTTCAGCTTCGCAGGGTGCAGCGCCGACATGTCGTCGCGGCTGTCCCAGTCGAACTTCTCCAATCCCTTCGCGTCGGACCAGACCGGCTCGGTGCAGCATGCGCCGCCGCCGCAGCCCCGTGAGCTGCCGCAATATGCGCGGCCGCAGACCCAGTCCGGCTATTATCAGTCGCAGCCCTTGCCGCCGCCGGCGGTGTCCGCGCCGCAATCCTATCCCGTTGCCGCAGGTGGAGGGGTGTCCGGAGGCGGGCGCGGTGTCAGCTCCTACGCGCCCCCGGCGCAGCCGCATCTGGAGACCACGGCCACCGTGCCGCCGCGCTCTGTTGCGGCCGCTCAGCCGACCGGCGGGACCAAGATCATCGTCGGGACCAGCGACACGCTCGACGTGCTCGCCAAGCGCTATCACGTCACGCCGCAGGCGATCCTTGCCGCCAACGGCTACAAGGGTCCGCGCGCGCTTTCGCCTGGCCAGCAGCTGATCATTCCGCATCCGGCCACAGCCGCTGCGCCGGCGATGGCCCCGGTCGCGGCAGCTCCCGCGATGGCGCCTGCTGCGAAGCCGGTTGCCGCCATGGCGGCGCCGTCGAGCACCCACTTCGTCAATCATGGTGACACGCTCGCCAGCATTGCCCGCAAGAACCATATCTCGTCGGCCGAGCTTGCCCGCGCCAACGGTCTCGATCCGTCGGCCAAGCTCAAGCTCGGCACCAAGCTGAATGTGCCGGGCGCAAAGACCGCTGCCGTCGCGGCGCCGGTTGCCGCAGCTCCGGTCGCACATGCTCCGGTGGCTGGCACGCTGCAGCCCGTTGCTGCCGCTCCCGCGCCCGTCACGAAGATGGCCGCAGCCGGCGCACCCGTGCAGAGCGCACGCCTCGCCCAGGCCACCACCACGATCGAAGAGAAGCCCGCCGAGGCCCCGGCGAAGGCTGCGGAGACCACCAGCGCGCTGCCGACCTTCCGCTGGCCGGTGCGCGGCAAGGTGGTCACGAGCTACGGCGCCAAGACCAACGGCAAGTCCAATGACGGCATCAATCTCGCGGTGCCCGAGGGGACGCCCGTCAAGGCGGCCGAAGATGGCGTCGTTGCCTATTCCGGCAACGAGCTGAAAGGTTACGGCAATCTGGTCCTGGTTCGGCACTCCAACGGCTACGTCACCGCATATGCCCATGCGAGTGAGCTGATGGTGAAGCGCGGCGATACCATCAAGCGCGGTCAGGTCATTGCCAAGTCGGGTCAATCCGGAGAGGTGGCGTCGCCGCAGCTCCACTTCGAGATCCGCAAGGGATCGAGCCCGGTTGACCCGCTTCAATTCCTGAACGGGGCGTGAGGCGCCGCCAAATTGTCGCTCGTCAATAATCGCCCGCGAAAGCGGGCGATCTCGTTTTGGGTCGACGGCTTCCGCTAGTTCGTCTTCAGTTTGACACCTAGCCGGCCCGCCAGTTCCTGCACGAACTGCCAGGCGACGCGGCCCGAGCGGGAGCCGCGGGTGGTCGACCATTCCAGTGCCTCGCGCTCCAGCGCCTCGTCGCCGGCCTCAACGCCGAAATGGCTGCAATAGCCCCGCACCATGGCGAGGTATTCGTCCTGGCTGCAGCGGTGGAAGCCGAGCCAGAGGCCGAAGCGATCGGACAGTGACACCTTCTCCTCGACGGCTTCGCCGGGATTGATCGCGGTCGAGCGCTCGTTCTCGATCATGTCGCGCGCCAGCAGATGGCGGCGGTTCGAGGTGGCGTAGAGGATGACGTTCTCGGGCCGGCCCTCGATGCCGCCTTCGAGCACGGCCTTGAGCGATTTGTAGGACGCGTCGTTGCCGTCGAAGGAGAGGTCGTCGATGAACACGATGAAGCGGAAGCTGGCGTCGCGGAGCTTCTCCATCAGCATCGGCAGCGTCTCGATGTCCTCGCGGTGGATCTCGATCAGCTTCAGCCTGTTGGCGGCCTTGCGGTCGGCGTTGATGCTGGCATGTGCGGCCTTCACCAGCGACGATTTGCCCATGCCGCGTGCGCCCCAGAGCAGGGCGTTGTTGGCGGGCAGGCCACCTGCGAAACGCTCGGTGTTCTCCATCAGGATGTCGCGCATCCGGTCGATGCCCTTGAGCAGGAACAGCTCGACGCGGCTGACCCGCGGTACGGCCGCAAGGCGGCCGTCTGGGTGCCAGACATAGGCGTCCGCGCGTTCGAACGACTCACGCGCGGCGGCCGGCTTGGCCTGGGCTGCGAGGTGCGCCGCAATGGTCTCCAGCGCGCGGACGATGCGCTCCTGGGAGAGGTCCGGGGCTGCCTTCACGGCCCCCTCGGGAGTCCCCTTGGGGCGTTTTGCCGCGACGCGGGCGGGCTTGCGGGCAGGGGTACGGGGGCCTTTGCCGGCCGGGCTTTTGGTTGGTTTTTGGGGCATGTCCGAAGTTCCTGAGAACGCAGCCTTATCGGGCCTGAGGGGCCGCCGCAAGGTGGCCAAATCGCCGGTCTGGCAGCGTTGCAATTGGGGCAATGGCCGCTATAGTCCGCGCGAATTTGACCGAGCCGGTCGCCTTTGAGGGCCTGACCGGCTTTCCCCCGTTCTCACGAGGATCGTCCGAATGCTGATTACCCCTGCGTATGCCCAGGCCGCGGGCGCCGGTGACACCAACAGCATGTTGATGTCGCTGCTGCCGTTCGCCCTGATCTTCGTGATCATGTACTTCCTGATTCTGCGTCCGCAGCAGAAGAAGGTCCGCGACCACGCCGACCTCGTGAAGAACATCCGCCGCGGCGACACCGTCGTGACCTCCGGCGGCCTCGTCGGCAAGGTCACCAAGGTCGTCGACGACGACCAGATCGAGTTCGAGATTTCCGACGGCGTGCGGGTGCGCCAGATGCGCCAGATGATCTCCGGGGTGCGCGCCAAGGGCGAGCCGGCGAAGGAATCCAAGGATAGCAAAGAAGCCGCCAAGGACGACGCTTCGTCGAAGTGAGCGCTTCCGCGAGCATCTCAAGTCTCCTGATCTGACAGGTCCAGTCGATGTTGTATTTCACGCGGTGGAGGGCGCTCGGGATTATCCTGACGGCGCTGATCGTGTGCCTCTGCGCGATCCCGAACTTCTTCCCCGAGGCCCAGGTCAAGACCTGGCCGGCCTGGGCGCAGCGGCGCCTCGTGCTCGGCCTCGACCTCCAGGGCGGCTCCTATCTGCTGCTCGAGGTCGATTCCAACTACGTGAAGAAGGAGCGGCTCGATCAGGTCCGCGACGACGTTCGCCGGGCGCTGCGTGATGCCAAGATCGGCTTCACTGGCGGCGTGGTCGTGCGCAACGACGCGGCCGAGGTTCGCATCACCAAGGAAACCGACGTCCAGGCTGCGCTCGCCAAGCTGCGCGAATTGTCTCAGCCGCTGGGCGGCCTGATGGGATCCAGCGGCCAACGCGACCTCGAGGTCAGCGATGCCGGCGGCGGGGTGATCCGTCTGACCGTCCCGCAGGCCGCAATGCTCGATCGTCTGCGCAAGACCATCGAGCAGTCGATCCAGATCGTCGAACGCCGCGTCAACGAGCTCGGCACCGTCGAGCCCGTGATCCAGCGCCAGGGCAATGACCGCATCCTGGTGCAGGTCCCCGGCCTGCAGGATCCGACCCGCCTGAAGAAGCTGCTCGGCGAGACAGCGAAGATGGAATTCCGCATGGTCGACACGACCGTGTCGCCGGACCAGGCGCAAGCGGGCAGGTTGCCGCCGGAATCCGAGCTGCTGATGAGCGCGTCGCCGCCACCGACGCCCTATGTGGTCAAGAAGCAGGTCCTGGTCGCCGGCGGCGACTTGATCGACGCCCAGGCGACCTTCGACCAGCGAACGAGCGAGCCGGTCGTCAGCTTCAAGTTCAATACCTCGGGCGCGCGCAAATTCTCGCAGGCCACGCAAGAGAATGTCGGGCTGCCCTTCGCGATCGTGCTCGACAACAAGGTGATCTCCGCGCCCCGGATCAACGAGCCGATCACCGGCGGTCAGGGGCAGATCTCGGGCAGCTTCACGGTCCAGTCCGCCAACGATCTCGCGATCCTGATGCGCGCCGGCGCGCTGCCGGCCCCGCTCACGGTGGTCGAGGAGCGCACCGTCGGTCCGGGCCTCGGCCAGGACTCGATCGAGAAGGGCGAGCTGGCGGCTTACGTCGGCTCGATTCTCGTCGTCGTCTTCATGCTGCTGACCTACCGGCTGTTCGGCGTGTTCGCCAACATCGCGGTGGCCATCAACGTCGCCATGATCTTCGGCCTGCTGTCGCTGCTCAACGCCACGCTGACGCTGCCCGGCATCGCCGGCATCGTGCTCACGGTCGGCATCGCGGTGGACTCCAACGTGCTGATCTACGAGCGCATTCGTGAGGAGCTGCGCGGCGGCCGCAACGCGATTTCGGCGATCGACGCCGGCTTCAAGCGGGCGCTGGCGACCATCCTCGATTCCAACATTACGACCTTCATTGCCGCCGCGGTGCTGTTCTACATCGGCACCGGCCCGGTGCGCGGCTTCGCGGTGACGCTGGGCATCGGCATCATCACCACGGTGTTCACCGCCTTCACCATGACCCGGCTCATCGTCGCCGGCTGGGTGAGGTGGAAGCGGCCGCAGAGCGTGCCGATCTAGGAGCTAAGACCGTGACACACTACGTTCTCATCGGGCTTGGCATCCTGATTGCCGTCCTCACCGTGGTCGCTGCGCTCGGCGTGCTGCCGTCGCTGCGTATCGTCCCTGACGACACGCATTTCGATTTCACGCGCTTCCGCCGCATCAGCTTTCCGATCTCGGCGGCGCTCTCGATCGTCGCGATCACGCTGTTCTTCACCCACGGGCTGAACCTCGGCATCGACTTCAAGGGCGGCACGCTGCTGGAGGTGAGGGCCAAGTCCGGCGCCGCCGACATCGCGGCGATGCGCACGACGCTGGACAGCTTGCGCCTTGGCGAAATCCAGCTTCAGCAGTTTGGCGGCCCCGAGAACGTCTTGATCCGCGTCGCCGAACAGCCCGGCGGCGACAAGGCGCAGCAGGATGCCGTGCAGAAGGTGCGCACCGCCCTCGGCGATTCCATCGAATACCGCCGCGTCGAGGTGCTCGGTCCGCGCGTCGCCGGAGAGCTCTTGGCCTACGGCATGCTCGGCCTGATGCTCGCGATCATCGCGATCCTGGTCTATCTCTGGTTCCGGTTCGAATGGCAGTTCGCGCTGGGCGCCATGATCGCCAACGTGCACGACATCGTGCTGACGATCGGCTTCATGTCGATCAGCCAGGTCGATTTCGACCTGACCAGCATCGCCGCGCTTCTGACCATTCTGGGCTATTCGCTCAACGACACCGTCGTCATCTACGACCGTATCCGTGAAATGCTGCGTCGCTACAAGAAGATGCCGATGCCGCAGCTGCTCAACGAATCCATCAACTCGACGCTGTCGCGTTCGATCATCACCCACTTCACGGTGACGCTGGCGCTGCTGGCGCTGCTGTTGTTTGGCGGGCACGCCATCCACAGCTTCACCGCGGTGATGATGTTCGGCGTGGTGCTGGTCGGTACCTACACCTCGATCTTCATCGCTGCCCCGATCCTGATCTATCTCGGCGTCGGTGAGCATCGCGAGGATGCGAAGGACGAGGCTCCGCCGGCGAAGAAAAGCAAGGCGTGATCCGAACCGCATGTCCCCGCACGAGTTGGCGAGGGCAATAGGCTCATTCGGACGAAGCACATGGCCGGCGATCCCAACGCACCGCATTTCCCGCGCTCGGCGCCGATCGAGGCCTACGGCAAGGGCGGCTTCGCCTTTGCCGGCATGTCGCACCGGGGCTCGCTGCTGTGCCTGCCCGACGCGATCTGGGCCTGGGACGTGACGGACCCCGCGAGGATCGACCGCTATTCGCTGGACCGGGTGTTCGCGGCCGCCAACGGCATCGACACGCTCCTGATCGGCACCGGCACCGGGCTCTGGCTGCCGCCGCCGGAGCTGCGCCAGGCGCTCAAGGCGCAGAGGGTGGTGCTGGACACGATGCAGACCGGGCCTGCCGTGCGCACCTACAACATCATGATCGGCGAACGGCGGCGGGTCGCGGCTGCGCTGATCGCGGTGCCATGAACAGCACATGAGCAGCACCGCGCCGTCACCCGATTCCGTCACTTTCTGCGCTGATCTCGTGCGCAGCCATGATTTCCCGCGCTATGCCGCGACGCTGTTCGCGCCCGCCGCCCAGCGCCGCGCGCTGCTCGCGCTCTACGCCTTCAATGTCGAGATCGTCCGCGTCCGCGACCAGGTCAGCCAGCCCTTGCCCGGCGAGATCCGCTTTCAATGGTGGACCGATCTGTTCTCGGGCATGGTCCACGGCAGCGCCGAGGGCAACCCGGTGGCAGCGGAGTTGCTGCGTGCGATCCGTGATTTCAACCTGCCGGTCGAGCCGCTGTCGCTGCTCGTCGACGAGCACCAGTTCGACCTCTACAACGACCCGATGCCGACGCTGACGGCGCTGGAGGGCTATCTGGCTGCGACCTCATCGGCGTTGTTTGGTCTGGCGGCGCAGATTCTGACGCCCCCGTCCGAAGTCGTCGAACATCTCGCGCGTCATGCCGGTCTGGCGCAGGGCATCGTGCAAATCATCGCGAACCTGCCGCGCGATGCCTCGCGCCGGCAGCTGTTCCTGCCGCAGCAGGTGCTGGCGAGCCATGACTGCCAGATGGAAGACGTGTTCGCCGGCAAGGAGACGCCGGCCTTGCGGGCCGTGCTGGAGCAACTCGCGGGCGAAGCGCAGCGGCATCTGACAACCGCCTTGTCGCTGCTAACCGACGTGCCGGCCGCGGTGCGTCCTGCATTTCTGCCGCTGAGCCAGGTCGGGGCCGATCTCAGGCGCCTGTCGCAGCCCGGCCGCAATCCGTTCGCGGTGCAGCCGGCCTCGCGGCTCCGTACGCTCTGGACATTGTGGCGGGCTTCACGTTCCCGGGAATTTACCAAATAGCGGCTGGCTTATCGCCGCGAACCACGGGATGCTCTATGCTGTCCCATGGCTGAGTTGTCCCAAACCACATCGCCTGACCGGAGCGGTTTTCCGGTTGCCCCGAGCGACGTTCATGCCGCCGCCGACACCATCCGCGGCGCCGTCGTCGAGACGCCCTGCAGCTACAGCCGCACGCTGAGCAGCATCTGCGGCTGCGAGATCTGGCTCAAATTCGAGAACCTTCAGTTCACCTCGTCGTTCAAGGAGCGCGGTGCGCTCAACCGCCTCACTGCACTGACGGCCGAGGAGCGCGCGCGCGGCGTCATCGCGATGTCCGCCGGCAACCATGCGCAGGGCGTCGCCTATCACGCCAAGCGGCTCGGCATTCCCGCCACCATCGTCATGCCGGTCGGCACGCCCATGGTGAAGGTCGAAAACACGAGGCACCACGGCGCGGAGGTGGTCGTCACCGGCGCGACGCTGGAGGAGGCGGCCGCGTTCGCGCGTAGCCACGGCGAAGCTAGAAGCATGGTCTTCGTCCACCCCTACGACGATCCGCTGGTGATCGCGGGGCAGGGCACCGTCGGGCTGGAAATGATGAGAGCGGTGCCGGAGCTCGATACGCTGGTTGTCCCGATCGGCGGCGGCGGGCTGATCAGCGGCATCGCCATCGCCGCGAAATCGATCAAGCCGTCGCTGCGAATCCTCGGCGTCGAGGCCTGGCTCTATCCCTCGATGTACAACGCCATCCATGACGGCAATCTGCCGGCGCGCGGCGATACGCTCGCCGAAGGCATCGCGGTGAAATCGCCCGGCAAGATCACCACCGAGATCGTACGCCGTCTCGTCGACGACATCGCGCTCGTCAACGAAGCCGAGCTCGAGCGCGCGGTGGCGACGCTGATCTCGATCGAGAAGACCGTGGTCGAGGGCGCCGGCGCCGCCGGCCTCGCCGCGCTGATGTCCGATCCCACCCGCTTTGCCGGCCAGAAGGTCGGTCTCGTCCTGAGCGGCGGCAATATCGATACGCGGCTGATCGCATCCGTCCTGACGCGCGAGCTCGCGCGGGAGGGCCGGCTGACCCAGCTCTCGCTCGATATCCCTGACAGGCCCGGGCAGCTGGCCGCCGTGGCCGCGCTGCTGGCCGAAGCCGGCGCCAACATCATCGAGGTCTCGCACCAGCGGACGTTCTCCGACCTGCCGGCCAAGGCGACGCTGCTGCAGCTCGTCATCGAGACCCGCGATGCCGCCCATCTCGACGAGGTCATGGCCAGGCTCGGCGCATCCGGACTGAGCGCGCGCTGCACGTGAGCGCGCCGCTACCGGGACGCCAAACCCGCCAGATGCGCGATCAGCCGGTCGACCTCGGATTCCGTGTTGTAATAATGCGGTGAGGCCCGCACCACATGCGGCAACGCGCGAAGTTCGGCATCGATGCGCGTGCTCGCCGGATCTGAAGCGCCGATCGTGATGCCGGCCGTGGCGGCACTGGCGACAATCGCGTCTGCCTCGTGCCCGTCCATCGTGAAGCTGACGATGGCGCCCGGCGTGCGGCCGAGGTCGCGGATGGTGACGCCGGGAAGGGCGGCGAGGCCGCCGCGAAGACGGCCGGCTAGCAGGCGGCAGCGCTGCTCGATCGGGGCGATACCGATATCGAGGGCGTAGTCGACGGCCGCGCCAAGCCCAAGCCGGGCCGCGTAGTTGTTCTCCCAGGTCTCGAAACGGCGGGCATCGTCCCGTAGTTGATAGGCGTCTCGCGAGACCCATGGCGCCGCAAAGTGGTCGATCATCGGCGGCTCCAGCCGTTGCAGCAGCGCGCGGCGAATGTAGAGAAAGCCCGTGCCGCGCGGGCCGCGCAGGAATTTGCGTCCCGTGGCCGATAGCATGTCACAGCCGATGGCTTCCACGTCGACCTCCATCTGGCCGACCGCCTGGCAGGCGTCGAGCAGGTAGGGAACGCCGTGCGCCCGCGCGATCTTGCCGATCGCCGCCGCCGGATTGACCAGCCCGCCATTGGTCGGAACCCAGGTGATCGCAATCAGCTTCACCCGACCGTCGATCATCCGTTCGAGCGCGCCGATGTCGAGCTCGCCGCTGGTATCGCTCGGCACTACGTCGATGACCGCGCCGGTGCGCTTGGCGACCTGGAGGAAGGCGACATAGTTGGCGGCGTATTCCGCCTCGGCGGTCAGGATGCGGTCGCCCTTGCGAAACGGAAGTGAATAGAACGCCATCTGCCAGGCAACGGTGGCGTTCTCCACCAGCGCGATCTCGTCCGGCGCGGCATTGAGCAGGCGCGCCACCGAGCCGTAGACCGCGTCGAGCCGCTCGGCCTCGCGATCGGCCGCGGCGTAGCCTCCGATCTCGCTTTCGAGATCGATGTGTTCCTTCATCGCCGCGACAACCGGCCTCGGCATTAGGCCAGCGCCCGCGTTGTGAAGATAGGCGAGCCGGCTGGTGGCTGGCGTGTCGGCACGAATTCGGTCGAGGTCAATCACGTCAGGATCTCCGCCGCGCCGCATCAATGCGGCATTTCTTCGAACTGCGGCAGGTTGAGAGGCGTGTTCCAGGCCAGTCGGCGCTTGGTGAACATCTCGAGCTTCGGTGCGACCAGGTCGGGCCGGTCCAGGCTTCCCAATTGCACGAAAACCGTCTTGGGGAAACTGTCGAGGTTCGAAGTGAATATCCGAGCGCCGCATTCGGGGCAGAAATTGCGGTCCAGGCCCTTGCCGGAGTTCGCTATGTAGTGAAAGGCCTTCGGCTTGCCGCTGAGGATCGTGAAGTCGTCCTCCGGCACTGCGAAGAACGTCGCCATCTCGCCGCCCGAGGCGCGCTTGCAGTCGTTGCAATGGCAATTGGCGATGAAGCTCGGGTTGGTGTCGAACTCGAACTTGATGGCGCCACAGGCGCATTGAGCTGTGTATTTCTTGGCCATTGGTTGCCTCGGGATGATCGGGACAGCGGCGCAGCCATATTGGCTGGCAGGAGAGGCGCACGCAACAGCGCATGCCGCGCGGCGGCTCGTCTCAAATGCAGAGGCCGAGCAGCTTGACGTGGCAGCTGCTCGATTTGGGCTTGGACGCGGATTTGGGCTTGCTCGCGGGCGCGACCTCGCGTTTCACGGCAACGACGGGCTCTTTGTCTTTCTTCTTGCCCTTGCCCTTCGGCTCATAATCGCCGGCGATCACCATCGCCCAATAAGTGCGCTTGCCGCTGGCGTTCCTGGCGCTGGCGATGCCGACGCGGGAGGCGTTGTGCAGCAGCAGGTTCTTGCGATGGCCGGACGAGTCGATCCACTGTCCGAGCGTCTTCTCGAAATTGTCGTAGCCGTAGGCGATGTTCTCGGCGGCGCGGCCCGCACCGGCCGGCGCGACGCGGCGGTTGAACGGTCCGAGGGCGTCATGGCTGAGATCGTCCTTCGCCGCCATCGCCTTCGCCTGGTCCATGGCGATGCGGTCCAGGGTGGCGTCGCGGACGACGCGGACTTCGCCGTGCTTGAGTCGGAAGCTGGAGATCAACTTGGCCGGAGACTCGGCCATCGCGGGCGTGCCCGCCAGCAGCAGAAGGCCGGCGATCATTCCGCCAACCCCACGACGCATCATCGTCCCCCGAATGCCCATGATCCCGCCACGCCCGAATGATCCGACCGCTTCTCTATCGTCAATGTGGACGCTTCAAGGCGCTAGCTTGCCGGCAGATCCGCTTCGAAGTTGAAGCGGTCGCGCAGGTTTTTCCGCTGTTCCAGGATGTCCTTGAGGAAGGCGCGGTCCTGGTCGTTCTTCATCAACGGCTCGATCAGGTCGAGCTGGTTCATGGCAACCAGTTGCAGGATCTCGGTGCGCGGCTTGCCGCTGGTGTCGCGCGGCAGCGCGTGCACGACCTGAATGTGCTCCGGCGGCTTCGGCCCCTTCGCGGCCGTCAGCTCGTTTCGCAACTGGCCTTCGAGCGTGGCCTGGTCCGCCTCGACGAAGGCATAGAGACCGACGCCGGAGCGGCGGTCGGCAAACGCGACGATGGCGGTGTCGCGCACGGCCGGATTCTTGCGGATCAACGCCGTCAGCACCGGCGCATCATTGACCAGCCGGCGGCCGCCGCCTTCGCGGTCGGTGAAGTTGAACAGGCCGCGCGTGATGGCGCGATAGACCTTCTTGCCGGTGGCGAGCCACAGGCTCGCGGCAAAGGACTTCTTCGCGAGAATCTTTCGCTCGCGCGGGGTCAGCGCCTCGGGCGCATAGGAGCGCTTGTGCTTGAGCAGATGCCGAAGATCTTCATAGGCGAGGATGCGATAGAGCCGGCCGCGTCGGTCAAAGCAGGCCGCGAGCTGGAAGTCGGTCACATAGGCGCGGCCATCACGGCCGACCAGCCAGTTCTGCTCCTTGGCAAGATCGTTGTGGCAGATCCCGGCACGGCGCAGCCGGCGCAGTGCCGCCTTGGCGGAACGGAAATAGGCGAGGTCGCCGTGCGGCTTTGCCAGATGCAATGCGGCGCCGTCGACGAAGCCGCGCACCAGCGCCCGCTGTCCCGCCCAGAGCAGCTCGGGGCCGATATCGAGGCCCTTGGCGCGCGCCAGAGCGTGCTTTTCGCGCGCGAACAGATGACGCGCCAGCAGGAATGACCACCACGGCACTTCGTCGAGCCGGCGCAGCACGGCGTCGACCTCGCCGCCGTCGCCGCGGAAGCGGCCGCGCTCGACGGTCGAGAACACGTCGCGCTTGAGCAGCACGCCCTCGGTCCAGCGCGCCGAGAGCGCCGCGGCGTCGTCTTTGGGGAGGCTCATCTTGGACTCACGCGGCGGCGGCGATGCGCAGGTGATCGGCGATCCAGCGATCGAGATCGGCGAGCGCCCGCGCGCTCATCGCCTGCTTCTTGGCCACCGTCTTCTCGTTGCCGCGCAGCCGCGTGCCGTCCGGCTTCTTGGTCGGCACGGTCGCGAGCGGCGGGAACAGGCCGAAATTGATGTTCATCGGTTGGAACGAGCGCGTGCCCGGTTCGATGGTCTCGATATGGCCGCCGGTGATGTGGCCGAGCAGCGATCCGAGCGCGGTGGTGCCTGGCGGACTGACCAGCGTCTCGCCGCGCGCATCCGCGGCCGCATAGAGACCGGCGATCAGGCCGACGCTGGCGGATTCCACATAGCCCTCGCAGCCCGTCATCTGGCCGGCAAAGCGCAGCCGCGGCTGGGCGCGCAGGCGCAACTGACTGTCGAGCAGCTTTGGCGAGTTCAGGAAGGTGTTGCGATGCAGGCCGCCGAGGCGGGCGAATTCGGCGTTCTCCAGCCCCGGAATGGTGCGGAAGATGCGCTGCTGCTCGCCGTACTTCAGCTTGGTCTGGAAGCCGACGATGTTGTAGAGCGTGCCGAGCTTGTTGTCCTGGCGCAGCTGCACGATGGCATAGGCCTTGGTAGTGGGATCATGCGGGTTGGTGAGACCGACCGGCTTCATCGGGCCGTGACGCAGCGTCTCGGGACCGCGCTCCGCCATCACTTCGATCGGCAGGCAGCCGTCGAAATAGGGCGTGTTGGTCTCCCATTCCTTGAACTCGGTCTTCTCGCCCGCGATCAGCGCGGCGACGAAGCCGTCATACTGCTCCTTGGTCATGGGGCAATTGATGTAGTCGGCGCCGGTGCCGCCAGGGCCGACCTTGTCGTAGCGCGACTGGAACCAGGCGATCGACATGTCGATGGATTCGCGGTGGACGATCGGCGCGATCGCATCGAAGAAGGCGAGCGCGTTCTCGTCGGTCAGCGCGCGGATGGCCTCGGCCAGCGGCGCGGAGGTAAGGGGTCCGGTGGCAACGATCACGTTGCTCCAATCGGCCGGCGGCAACCCTGAAACCTCGCCGCGGGCGATCTCGATCAGGGGATGGTCGTTGAGGGCCTTGGTGACGGCGGCGGAGAAGCCGTCGCGGTCGACCGCCAGCGCCCCGCCGGCGGGCACCTGGTTGGCATCGGCCGCGCGCATGATCAGCGAACCAAGCCGGCGCATCTCCGCATGCAGGAGGCCGACAGCGTTGTTGGCGGCGTCGTCCGAGCGGAACGAATTGGAGCAGACGAGCTCGGCGAGCCCGTCGGTGCGATGCGCTTCGGTCATGCGGTCCGGCCGCATCTCGTGCAGCACCACGGGCACGCCGGCTTTCGCCACCTGCCAGGCGGCTTCAGAGCCGGCGAGACCGGCGCCGATCACGTGCACGGGGTTGGATAGGGGGGCTGTCATGGGGCGGACAGGTAGCGCTTTTCGGCGGAGAGTGGAATCGCCGAGATCGAGTTTTCTGCCACCAGATACGACAACGCCCGCACGAGGCGGGCGCTATCGGTCCGTTCCGGTGAGGGGCTGAGCGGATATCAGCCCTGATACTGACCGGCGGCAACGCGCGGGATGTCCGAGCGATCAAGGCCGATATCGGCCAGTTCGCGATCGCTGAGCTGGGACAGCTCGGCAACATTGCGCTGATAGTCCCGGAAGGCCTGGATCATGCGGATGAGCGAGAGCAGCATAGGTAGTCTCCTGTAGTTCGATTCAGCCCTTAGTCGGCCTCATCGTTGAAATGAATATAGAAGAGAGTATTGCAGTGCGGAAGTTCCGATGTTGCGATGCAGCTAAGCGATCAGCGCATAACGCAGGTAACGGACGATTAACCGGAAGGCGGTCCCGCCCAAAACCTAGCCATAGTCGTGCGGAATCAGCTACAAATACCCGTAACATCACGGACTTAGGGGGCATCTTTTGATCTGGATCATCGCGGAAATATGCTGCCCCGGGGCCGAGCGGAAGCGTACAAAACAGCGACTGGACCCAACTCTCGTCTGCGTGATTCGCATAGGTAAAATCGTCTATGAATGAATATTAGTTCAGTTTATGGGATCGATCGACGCGTGAAAATTCGATTTTCGTGAGATGACGCGCACGGGCCCTTGGCGAGCCAGCGCGTAGAGGGATGGCGCGCGGGGTGTCTGCGGGGCGTTCAGGCCGATGTGCTTAAGGCGCGCGTGCGAGCTGCGTGGCGAAATAGGCGACGGTCTTGGAATAGACCTCGCTCTTGTTCCACTGCTTGAGCACCTCGAAATTCGGGCTGCCCGGCTGCCAATCCTTGCCCTTCTGCCAGCCATAGCCGGCGAGATAATTGGCGGTGGAGGCGAGCACGTCGGGCGCGTTGTGCAAGAGGTCGCGCTTGCCGTTGCCGTCGAAATCGACGGCGTATTTCATCCAGGACGACGGCATGAACTGGGTCTGGCCGAGTTCGCCGGCCCAGGCGCCCTTCATCTCGGCTGGCGCGAGATCGCCGCGCTGGACGATGCGCAGCGCATCCATCAGCTCGGCGCGGAACTGCTCGGCGCGCCGGCAGTCATAGGCCAGCGTTGCCAGCGAGCGGATCGTGGCGAACTTGCCGGTGTTGACGCCGAAATCCGTTTCCAGGCCCCAGATCGCGACCAGGACCTCGCCGGGAACGCCGTAAGTCTGCTCGATGCGCGACAGCACCGAGCCGTACTGCTTCATCCTGTTGGAGCCACGCTCGAGGCGCGGCGGCACCATGCGACCGGAAAACTCCTCGAAGGTCTGGCTGAAGACCTTTTGCGAGCGGTCGCGGTTGAGCACGCTCTGATCCAGCGTCACGCCGGCGAGACCCGATGCGATGGCCTGTTGTGAGATGCCCTTGGCCGCAGCGTCGGTTTTGAACTCCGCAAGCCAGGCATCGAAATTACCCGAGCCGCAGGCGACGGCGGCGAGCGCCGGCTGGGCGGACAGGATGGATGCGGAGAGGGCGAAGGCTGCGAGAGCGAGACGAGAAATCGTCGAGGTCATTCGAGTCAATGAATTCCGTGAAGCGATCTGGCCGGCGGCGCGCAATCTCGGTCGGAACCGCGGCCAAAGCAAGGCGTGGGACAGGGCGCGATCCTGCCCGAGGTCGGGCAGGATCGCATGTCACGATATCGTCAGGCGTCCGTCCTGTTTCGCCAGGGGAAGAGGTTGGCCGGGAAGTCGGCCGCAGGCTTGCGCGGACGAGGCGGCGGGGGCGGCACCGGGCGTGCACCGGGCTCCGAGACGATCACCTTGCGATAGAGATGCCAGGTGGCATGGCCGAGCAGGGGGATCACCACGGCAAGGCCGAGGAAGGCCGGGATGGTGCCGAGCGCGAGCAGCACCGCGACGATCAGGCCCCAGGCTGCCATCGGCACCGGGTTCCTTGCGACGACGCGCAGTGAGGTGCTCATCGCCTCGAACGCGCCGGCATGGCGGTCCAGCATCAGCGGGAACGACACGGCACTGAGGCAAAGCGCGGCGAGAGCGAACAGGAAGCCGACGCCGCAGCCAACCACGATCAGCCACCAGCCTTGCTGCGTCGTCAGCACGCGGGTCATGAAGTCCGAGATGCCGCTTGCGCCCTCATAACCGAACGCCGCGACGTAGATCGCCTGCGCAGTTGCAACCCAGGTCACGAACAGAGCGAGCAGCAGCGTGCCGAGGCCGAGCATCGCCCCGAACGAAGGCGAGCGAAGCACCTCCATGGCATCCCAGGCACTGGCTTCTTCATAGCGCTCGCGCCGGCTGGACAGCTCGTAGAGACCCAGCGCCGCGAAGGGGCCAATCAACGCGAAGCCGGCGGCCAGCGGAAACAGCAGCGGCAGCACCGAATAGCCCATCACCACGCGGGCGAGCACGAGGCCGAGCACCGGATAGATCACGCAGAGGATGATGGCGTGGCTCGGAACGGCCTTGAAATCGTCCCAGCCGCGTCGGAGCGCATCGTGCAGATCGGAGAGTTGGATGGTTCGGATCACCGGTCCGGCCGCATCTCCGGTCCGGCCCATCGTGGGGACATTGCCCTGGTAGAGTGTGGCCATGGTCGCTAGCTCCCTTGCCGAGCGGCCGAATCCACGCCGGCAAACGGCGCGAGCGGCCGCCATTCTTGAGTTTCGCGAGTCCGACCAGACGCGAATTCCGGAAGGCATCGCGAGCTGAACGCAAAGCGTACGCCCATTTCCGAGTCCTGTCCCTCACGCTTGGGTGAAATTCGATGCCGCAGCGCAACTTTCGGCGGCGTCATTCGGTCGTCATTTCGCCGCAGATAAGCTGATGCTGCGTGTCGGTTCGCAGAACTTCGCGGGCGCAACGCAGTGACTTGGTCTATAAGTACCACTCAAGGCCCTTCCAACGGATCCTTTTCGGGGAGCAGATATGAGCATTTTCGGTAAAATCATGAGCGCGATCTTCGGTGGCCAGCCGGCATCCGCCGCGCCCGCCGGTGGCGCAGCTTCACCGGCCGGAGCCGCGCCGGGGGCGTCGGCGCCGGCTGCCGCGCCCATGGCAGCGGTCGACGTTGCCGCGATCGTCGACAAGGCGGTGGCCGCGCACAAGGGCGAGAAGCTCGAATGGCGGACCTCGATCGTCGACCTGATGAAGGCGCTCGACATCGATTCCAGCCTCGCCGCGCGCAAGGACCTCGCCAAGGAGCTCGGCTATACCGGCGACATGAACGACTCCGCCAGCATGAACGTCTGGCTGCACAAGCAGGTGATGTCCAAGCTCGCCGCCAATGGCGGCAAGCTGCCGCCCGAGATCAAGCACTGACCGCAAGCACTGACCGAACTCCGGTCGTGCCGGAAGGGCCCGCTCGCGGGCCCTTTTGCTTTCAGGCGACGAGATCCGCGTCCTCCGGATGCCTGTCGAGATAGTCGACGACGAAGCCGCAGCCGGCGATCACCTTCCTGCCGTCGCGCCGGATCAGATCCAGCGCGCCCTTGACCAGCTCGGAGGCGATGCCGCGGCCGCGCAACGCCCGCGGCGTCTCGGTATGGGTGATGATGACCGCCGTCGGGGTCAGCCGGTAATTGGCGAAGGCGATGTCGTTGCCGACATCGAGCTCGAAGCGGCCCCTGTCCTTGTTGTCCCGTACCGATGCGGCCATGCAAGATCCTTCCGGCGTACTGCTTTTCCCTGATCTAGGCGTCTGAACCGGCCCTTGCCAAGGTGCGACCAAGGATGGTTGTCGCAGGGGAGATATCCGTAAAATGCGTGTCCGGTTCAGTCTCATGGTCGTGCTTGCCACGCTCACCGTGACGGCGCCGGCTGCGGCCGAAGGCGGCCCGGCCTGGGATGCCTGCGTGGGGCTGACCAGCACGCCGGACCAGCGGGTCAAGGCCTGCTCCACCGTGATCGACACCAAGAGTGAGAGCGGCCGCAGGCTCGCCGGGGCCTATTGCAACCGCGGCCATGGTCTTACCGAGAAGCGCGAGCTAGACGCCGCGCTGTCCGATCTCGACGAAGCGATCAGGCTCGCTCCGGATTATGCCTGCCCCCACAACAATCGCGGCCGCGTCTATTCGTTCAAACGCGACTACGACCGCGCCATTGCCGATTACGACCAGGCCATCAAGCTCGATCCTTCGTTGGCGCTGGCCTACAACAATCGTGGCGAGTCCCGCTTCAACAAGGGCGACCTCGACGGCGCCCTGACCGATTTCGATGCGGCGATCAAGCGCAACCCGAATTCCGCAATGGCCTATGGCAATCGCGGTCTCGTCTATTACCGCAAGCACGACACCGCACATGCGCTCGCCGACTATACGATGCGGATCAAGCTTGCGCCCGATCTGCTCGCCTATATCGATCGCGGCAACGTCTACCGGGACACCGAGCAGCTCGACCGTGCCGCTGCGGACTATGGCGAGGCCATCCGCCTCGCGCCGACCGACGCGCGCGGCTGGCGCAATCGTGGCATGATCCGCCTCTTCCAGGGCGACAACAAGGGCGGTGTTTCCGACTACGACAAGGCGTTGCAATACGATCCCACGGACGCGTTCTCGTGGAATAATCGCGGGCAGGCCCGTTTGCGGCTTGGCGACAAGCAGGGCGCGATCGTCGATTTTCGGAAGGCGCTGGAGTTGAAGCCCGGCCTGGCGAGCGCGCAGGACTCGCTGCGGAAGCTCGGAGCGCTATAGCCGCGGTGCGGTAGGAAAGTTATGACCCGCGTACAGCGCGCGGCCGTCGAAATAATCCGTCATCCTGCTCTTGCGCAGCCGCCCGCGGTTCCCACGTCTTTTGCAGGACATACGTCCGAATGCGGCCGGCAGGGTCGCGAGACATTCGGAAGTCGTGATCGCCAGCCGCCGACGTGTGCCTCTGTCATAGGAGGGTACGATGTCGGACTTTGGTTTTTTGAATACTCATCGAACGTGGGAAGACTGGTGCGGGATGCTGCTGGGCGCGGTGATCGTGGCCTCGCCATGGTTTCCCGTGCAGGATCCGGCGATTGCAGGACATCAGACGGTGATCCTGAACACGGTGGCAATCGGTCTGGTCGTCTTTGGCATCAGCCAGCTCGAATACGTTGCCCTCCAGCGCTGGCAGGAGGTGACGACGATCCTGATCGGACTGTGGCTCATCGCCTCGCCCTACGCCATGGGCTATTCCGGCGACGGCTTTCTCCGCGTCTATCACACGGGCCTCGGCGCCGTGCTCGTGCTGCTCGGCGTACTGCAGCTGTGGCAGGACTGGGACCTGACTGACCAGGACATGCTCAAGCACGGACAATAGCCGTAGATGTCGGCGGGCCCGCTGGCCGCAGGCGGCGGGCCCGTGTCCCTATCTCGCCACGAGATCCTGATAGTCCGCGTGCTTCTCGATCCACGCCTTCACGAACGGACATTGCGGGATCACCTTCAATCCGGCCGTGCGGACCTGGTCGAGCGCGCCTTGCACCAGCTTCGAGCCGACACCCTTGCCGCCGAGCTCCTTCGGCACGTCGGTGTGCTCGAAGGTGATCACATTGCCGTCGCGCTTGTAGTGCTCAGTCGCAAGGTGGCCTTCGACCTCGAGCTCGAAGCGGTGATCGGCCTTGTTGTCGATGATTGCGCTCATGTCGTCTCCGCTCGGCTCTGCGGCGAGGCCGTCAGCATCTTGGGGATCGCCAGTCCTCGTGCGCGAAGTCGTAACGCGCGATCAGGTCGATGGGTTTCCATTGTAACTGCAGTTCGATTCAGTCGGCCGCTTTGGCGAGCCTGGAATCTTCGGGCTGCCGCTGTGGGCGCAAGCAGCCCTGGCAGATGACCAGGGAGCGGTTGACCCTTGCATCCTGCTCGGCCTCGCTGGCGTCCTGCGCCTGCCACCATTCCTTGGAAAGCGGCTGAAGCTCGGCCTGCGACCCGTTGCGCTCGGATCGAGCCGCGGCGCGGGTTGGTTGCGAGACTGCATGCGGCCGATTGGGATCCTCGCCGGCGCCGTCCCAGGCATAACGCGCAGGCTTGAAGGCAGGATCGGGCGCCAGGCGCGCTTGAGGACCCACGGCACATCCGGCGAGCGCCAGCGACAACAGGAGGAGGGCGGGCGCTTTGACCATGATGGAACACTCTGTACGCGAGGACTGAGCGAGGGTGCGCCGATCATGTTTAAAATTCCCTGAACGATTGCGCTTGCGTCGACGACCAACGCCCATGCGCCATCTGATGCTTCTGCTTGCCCTGATCGCCTCCGCCGCGCGCGCCGAGGATGCCAAGCCGTTCAATCCGTCCGACTATCCGTCCGGCGTGCAGACGGCGCTGCGCTACGCCAACGAGGAATGTACCAGCCAGGACGGCGGCGAGGTGACTTTCGCGCCTGATACGGTGCGCAGGATCGACCTCACCGGCGACGGCCGCGACGACTACATCATCGATTTCAACGCGACCAAATGCGGGGACCGCGAGACCACTTATTGCGGAACCGGCGGCTGCGTCATGAAGATCCTGGTGACACTGCCGGATGGCGGCGTGCGCGAGGTGTTCGACGGCTACGTCCTCCGCTACAGGGTCATGGCCTCGCCGGTGAAGCGCGGCGCCGCGCGCAGCATCCGCTTCGATTTGCATGGCAGCTTTTGCGGCGGCTTTGGTCCACAGGCGTGCGTCAAGCAGAAGGTGATTTCGGCAACGCCGTTCGCGTTCAAGCAGCCGTAGGGCTGATGTGCGGCCGGCGGCCTTGCGGGGGCGCGGGTGATGGCGATAAATGGGCTGCAATGAGCGGGTAGCCCAAGCGCCGTCCGCCCTCGAAGAGGAAGCCCGATGCCGCCCCTGCGCATGTCCCGCCGCGTCATGAATCTCGCTTACATGCTGACCCAGAATGCGCGGCGGCACGGTGCGCGTCCCGGCTTTGTCTGGGGTGACAGGTCCTGGACCTGGCGGCAGATCGATGCACAGGTCTCGGCGTTGGCCGCGGCGCTTGCTGCACGCGGCATTGCCAAGGGCGACCGCATCCTCGTTCATTCCAAGAACAGCGACGAGATGTTCTTCTCGATGTTCGCTTCATTTCGGCTCGGTGCAGTCTGGGTGCCCACCAATTTCCGTCTGATGCCGGATGAGGTCACTTATCTCGCAGAAGCCTCCGGGGCGAAGGCGTTTCTGTGCCATGTCGATTTCCCCGAGCATGCCGCGGCGGTGAAGGGGGGCGCCCTGGAGTTCACCTGGAGCCTCGACGGCAAGGGCACCTTCGGCGAGACCTCGGTTGCAGAGGCCATCGCGGCGCGCGCCGGCGAGGTGGTCGAGAACGTCGCCGTCGAGCACGACGATCCCTGCTGGTTCTTCTTCACCTCGGGCACGACAGGCCGTTCCAAGGCCGCCGTCTTGACCCACGGCCAGATGGGTTTCGTCGTCACCAACCATCTCGCCGATCTCACCCCTGGCGTCACCGAGCATGATGCCTCGCTGGTGGTGGCACCGCTGTCGCATGGCGCCGGCGTGCATCAGCTGGTGCAGACCGCGCGCGGCGTCTGCACCGTCCTGCTGCCGACCGAGAAATTCGACATCGACGAGGCGTTCCGCCTGATCGAGACGCATCGGGTCGCCAATCTCTTCACGGTGCCGACGATTTTGAAGATGATGGTCGAGCATCCCGCCGCCGACAAGTACGATCATTCCTCGCTGCGCCAAGTGATCTATGCGGGTGCGCCGATGTATCGTGAGGACCAGAAGACCGCGCTGAAGAAGCTCGGCAACGTCATCGTGCAGTATTTCGGCCTGGGCGAAGTCACCGGCAACATCACCGTGCTGCCGGCGGCGCTGCACGACTCTGAGGATAGTCCGCATGCCAGGATCGGCACCTGCGGCTTCGAGCGCACCGCCATGCAGGTGTCGATCCAGGACGACGAGGGTCGCGAGCTCGCGGCGGGCCAAAGCGGCGAGATCTGCGTGATCGGGCCTGCCGTGCTCGCCGGCTATTACGACAATCCCGAAGCCAATGCGAAGGCGTTCCGCAACGGCTGGTTTCGCACCGGCGATCTCGGCCACATGGACGAGGAGGGCTTTGTCTACATCACGGGCCGCGCCTCCGACATGTACATCTCCGGCGGCTCCAACATCTATCCGCGCGAGATCGAGGAGAAGATCCTGACGCATCCCGCGATCGGCGAGGTCGCCGTGCTCGGCGTGCCCGATGCGACCTGGGGTGAGGTCGGCGTTGCCGTCTGCGTCGCGCGCGAGGGCGAGAAGCCGGTGAGCGAAGCGGAGATGGCCGCGTTTCTCTCGCCAAAAGTGCCGCGCTACAAGATGCCGAAGCGGTTCTTCTTCTGGGAGGCCTTGCCGAAATCCGGCTATGGCAAGGTGCCGAAACGCATGGTGCGCGACGAGCTCGAGGCCCGCGGCCTGCTCGATCTCGACAAGACGAAGGCAGGCTGAGTGCAGGCCATGCGGAGCATCAAGCAGCCGGGCGCGCCCGTCGCAGAACGCATCCAATGGGTGGAGGCGAGGGGGCGCGCCTTCTCGTTCACGCTTCAGGCGGGTGTCCCGCTGTTGGATGCCGCGCGGCGCGGCTTTGCGGCCGAAGGTTTTACGAGCGGCGTCCTCAGCTTCCGGCACGGCGTGCTCGGGCCGTTCGCCTATGTCATGCCGGCACTGTCGAAGACCGGCGAGAACGCGGCGTTCTATAGCGACACCTATCGGCCGGATGGGACGACGCACACGAAGCTCGGCAGCCTCACGCTCGGCACGCGCGACGGCGCACCGTTCTTTCATTGCCATGGGCTGTGGGCGGAGGCGGACGGCAAAGCCGGCGGTGGCCACATGCTGCCGGACGAGACTGTCGTCGCCGAAGCGTTCGAGGTCGAGGCCTTCGGCATCGACGGCGCGATGTTCACCGCCGAGCCCGATCCCGAGACCAATTTCAAGCTGTTCGGACCGGTGCCCGCTGAGCGCACGGGCGCGCGCACGACAAGCCGCGCATTCGCGCTGCGGCTGCGGCCGAACCAGGACTTTGCGTCCTGCCTCGAAGAGTTCTGCGGCGCGCAGGGCATCGCGCGAGCGAAGATCCATGGCGGGGTCGGCTCGACCATCGGCGCGCGCTTCACGCACGGCGGGGCGACGGAGCCGTTTGCGACCGAGCTTGCCGTGACGTGCGGGCTGATCGCGCCCGGGCAGTCCAGCATGCTCGAAGCTGCGCTCGATGTCGCGCTGGTCGACTACACCGGCGGCCTGGCAGAGGGGCGCCTGGTCCGCGGCGACAATCCGGTGCTGATGACGATGGAGTTGGTGCTGGAGGTGCTGGATTAGGCTGCAGCCGGGGATTTCGCCAGCGTAGCCTGCCGGTTGCATGGATTTTATGTTCCCTATATGTTCTTTTGGGGTTGTCTGTAGCAGAACGGGCGGAAAGGCGGACTATGAGCCGGAGAGGTCATCGCACCATCAACCTGCCGGCGCCGTATCTGAAGCGGGTCTGGCTGGACCCGTCGCGGGTGGGTGATCGCGAGGCCTATCCGTTTTGCCTTCCCATCTTGCCAGATGATTTCGAGCTCAATTTCGACACCGCCATCACGATCATCGTTGGAGAGAACGGCACCGGGAAGTCGACGATCCTCGAGGGCATCGCAGCGCTTGCCGGCTACGACGATGCCGGGGGCGGGAAGGGCTACATGCCGGTCGACCACTCCGAGGCGCGCGAGAGGATGGGTGGCCAACTCGCCAAGGCGCTGCGCGCGAGTTGGCTGCCGAAGATCACCAACGGCTGGTTTTTTCGCGCCGAGAGTTTTTTCTCGGTGGCGCGGTATCTCGACAAGGCCGCGCGCGATGCCGGTCAGGTCGGCCCCGATTTCCTGTCGCATTCCCACGGTGAAGGCTTCCTGCGCTTCTTCGAGGAGCGCTGTCAGCGCCAGGGCATCTTCATCTTCGACGAACCGGAATCGGCGCTGTCGCCGGCGCGGCAGATCGAGTTCTTGAAGCTGTTGCGGCGCATGGAGGAGTCCCGGATCTGCCAGGTCGTCATGGCGACGCACGCGCCGATGCTGATGGCCTATCCCAACGCGCGGCTGCTGCGGCTCGGGAAATACGGCCTTGAGCCGGTGACGGTGGAGGAGACGGATCATTATCGCTTGATGCGCGAATTCTGTGACGACCCGCACGGCTTCGTGGAGGCGACGCTGGGGGAGTAGGTGAGCGTCTTTGACGGTAGTTCTCTCCGCGGTCATTGGTAGGAGCCCTTGCGGCGAAGCAATCCAGAGTCTTTCCGCGGCGGCAGTCTGGATTGCTTCGCTGCGCTCGCAATGACGGAGTGGAAGGCAATAGCGCGCCCGGGGCACGAGAGCGGAATTCATCTCCGTATTCGATTCTCAATTGCGCGCGCCGTCCCGTTCTCGCGGCCCTTCGTGCCCCAGCTTTGCGGTCGTTGTTGCCCTCAAAAGTGCCGAGGGCGCAGGGAAGGCCGGGTGCCGGCTGGCACCCGCGGTCCACTGTGCGAAGCGTGTGCTTAAGGAATCTGCGCAGCGGCATACAGATGAAGCCAAACATCCGGCCTTCCCTGCGCAGGGGGTTGACGGCTTATGTCGTGCTCTCCTCGGGGAGCGTTGCACTATTGCCCCGTCACCTTGCGGATGGCTGACGCGCAAGGCCCGGTTGGACCGCACGCGTCGCCGCAAGACTTGGCGCACAGACCCCGGGCGCCAGGACCACACGATTTTGCCGTACGCGGGCTGCGCCTGTCGTATGCGCGCGTTGTTTGCTCACGGAGTGACCCGCCCTGCAAACCGACGGCGCGCGACGCGGCCAGGTGGTGGGGGTGTGCCGCGCCCCGCCGCAACGGCGCCACGAACCGGTCTCCCCTCGGCCCCAAAATGCGCTAGGATGACCGCAGCGCGCAGTCGAAGTCGCGCATGATCAACGGGACGTATGAGGAAACGAGAATGAGGGTGACGATTGGACGGCGCACGGCCGTGGCTGCGGCGCTGGCTGTCATGGGGGCGGCAGGCTTGACGGCGACCTTTGGCCCGGCCGGGGCCCACGGGCCGACTCGGCAGAAGGTGCGGGAATCCATCGAGATCAATGCGCCGCAAGACAAGGTCTGGGCTGCGATCCGCAATTTCCAGGACATGAGCTGGCTTCCGCCAGTCACCAAGACCACGGGCGAAAAGGGCAACGAGGTCGGCGCGACGCGGACGCTGACTCTGCAGGGCGGTGCGACGGTCGAGGAGGAGCTCTACAAATACGAGCCCGACATGCTGAGCTATTCGTACCGGATCACCAAGGTTGACGTGAAGGTGCTGCCGGTGACCAATTATTCCTCGACCTTGACGGTGTCGCCGGCTTCCGACGGCAAGTCGAAGCTGGAATGGGCCGGCGCGTTCTACCGCGGCTTTCCCAACAACGATCCGCCGCCGGAACTCAACGATGAAGCCGCCAAGTCCGCGGTCAGCGGGCTCTACAAGAGCGGGCTCGAGGCGTTGAAGAAGAAGATCGAGAGCGGCAGCTGACCGTGCGCATTCTGGTCCTGGCGGCGCTTGCCGCCAACCTTTGCCACGCCAGCCTCGGCAGCGCAGCTGCCGAGGAGGCGTTCGTCACCAACCAGCTCAGCGACGATCTGATGGTCGTGGATCTCGCCTCCGCACGCGCGGTGGCAACCATTCCCATCGGCGGCAAGCCGGCGGGCGTTGCGGTCAGCGCGGACGGGCGCTTTGCCTATGTCACGAGCCCCGACGCCAAGGCGGTGACGGTGGTGGACGCCGCGACGCGCCAGGTGGCAGGCCGGATCGAGGTCGGCGGCGGACCGCTCGGCATTGCGGTCGCCCCCGATGGCAAGACCGTCTATGTCGCGGACTGGTATGCGGCGGCGGTGCGGGTGATCGATACGGCCTCGCGCAGCATCGCCGCCAGCATCGCGGTCGGCGCCTCGCCATCGGGCCTTGCAGTGACGCCTGACGGCAAGTTGCTGCTCTCGGCGGACCGCGACGACGACAGCGTCTCGGTCGTCGACACCGCAACACTCCAGCGCAAGGCGACGATCAAGGTCGGCACCCGTCCGTTCGGCGTCACCATCGATGCCGAGGGCAAGCGCGCCTACACCGCCAATGTCGGCTCCGACGACGTCTCCGTGATCGACATTGCAGAAGGTCGCGAGATCGGCCGTGTGAAGGTCGGCATGCGCCCCTACGCGGTGGCGCTGACGCAAGGCCGCGGCTTCGTCACGGACCAATATGGCGGCACCGTCAGCGTGTTCGACCTTGTGAGCCTGAAGCCGGTCAAGCGCATCAATGTCGGCGACTATCCGGAAGGCATCGCGGCGACCGCTGACGGCAAGCGCGTCATCGTGGCCTGCTGGGAGAGCAACACGCTTATCATCATCGACGCGGCTGAGCTGAAGGTCGTCGGCGAGATCAAGACCGGCGACGGCCCAAGGGCGTTCGGGGCGTTCTTGCGGCGGACGGAGTAGGGGACGGAACACTTGTAGCCCGCACGGAGCGAAGCGAGATGCGGGACACTGTTCCGGATTGTGCTCCGCTCCATCCGGGCCACGATCGAACCGGACGTCGTATCGCCACGACAGATGCTATCCGGGATTGAATTGCGCCCGGACGCGCGCCGGGTGGAGACGTTTGTGATGGATAAGTGGGTTGAGCTTGCGGTATCGTGGCTGCCGTTCCTGCTGCTGATCGGGCTGTGGTTCTGGTTTTCGCGGCGGCAGGGCATGCAGGCGCGCAGCAAGTCGGGCGTGAGCCTGATCGAGCTCTACGAGCAGCAGGTCGCCGAGACCCGGCGGATGAACGGCTTTCTTGAGCGGATCGCGCTGTCGATGGAGAAGCACGACCCGCCGCGCGGCATTTCATAGCCCGCACGAGCGGAGCGACATGCGGGATGGATCCGTCCTCATCCACTGAGGCTTCCGGATGTCGCTTGGCTCATCCGGGCTACGGCACCGGGGCATAACGCGGACACGATCTCATCCATCCGCTCGAAGATGTGATCCGGCCCCCGCGCCCGTAGCGCTGCCGGCGCCGCGTAACCCCAGCAAACCGCGCCGCAGGCGACGCCGACGGCGCGTGCCGCCTCGATGTCGCGCACCTCGTCGCCGATCGCGATCACCTGGCCCCGCTCGACGCCCGCGCGCCGGATCACCCGGCGGAATTTCGCTGGCTTGCCGAACAGCGAAGCCGCGCAATCGAAATGCGAAAACAGCGTTGCGGCATCGCCGAGCTTCTCGCGGGCATTGGCCTCGCTGTCGGAGGTCACCAGCGCCAGCTGCACGCCGTTCTCGGTCAGCGTCCGCAGCATCGCCTCGACCCCTGCGAACAGCGAAATCTCGCTCGCCGCCTCCGCCTTCAGCCGCCGCGCATGCCGCGCGATCGCCGGCAGCTTCCACAGCGGCACCTCGAGGCGGGCGAGGATCTCGCGCGTCGAGGCATGCCGCAGGCCCTCGACATCCTCATCGGTGACACGGCGGAAATTGAAGCGATCGGCGATGTCGTTGACGACACGCAGGAACCACGGGAAGCTGTCGGCCAGCGTGCCGTCGAGGTCGAAGATGGCGAGGGCGTAGGGCATGGCGGAGGGAGAAGTGCGGGCGTCGCGCCCGCTGGCGAGGCGCCTGAAAAATGCTATCGGAGATGCCTATGTTACCTTCGAGAGGTGGCAGATGTCGGAGCTACTGGCAAGGATTACCGTCGATCCGCAGTGCTTTGGGTGCGTGTCGGCAACATCGACAATCGCGCGCTGATCCGTCAGTTTTTGAGCGCCATGCCGCGAATCGCCGAAGCCGTCGCGCGGGGCGAAGCGGTCATTGAATTCGTCGGCCGGTAGACGAATGGGCGCTTACCGCAACTTGCGTACGTCAACATTGATGTCGATATCGATGTTCTTGACGCAAGTCTGAGTGCTCCGATGCGAGCTGCCCTCGTGCCAGCGGCCGTCGCGCGCCCGGGCGTTGCTGACATTGGCCAGGTTCAGGCATCGCCATTGTGGCAGCGGTCCGCTGCTTTCGCCGGCGAACTGCCAGGCCAGCACGGCTTCCTCACCGGCCTTGTTGGTGCCGATGATGTGCGGACATAGCTCGCGATGGCGGCCCTCGTAGACACAGGTCACCTGCTGCTCGGCGAGGATCGCGTTGCGGAAGAGCGCGTAGGTTCGGCTCGGCATGGAGAACTTTCCCGGCAGCTTGAGCCGGCCGCTCGAGCGGGTGGCGCTACTCCGCCGCCTCGCTCGTGCTCCTTCGCTTCGGCTTGCGCGCTTTCTTCAGCACCGGCTCCAGGAATTTTCCGGTATAGCTCCGCGGCGCCTTGGCGATGTCTTCCGGCGGGCCCCAGGCGACAATCTCGCCGCCGCCGTCGCCGCCTTCGGGGCCGAGGTCGATGACCCAGTCTGCGGTCTTGATGACTTCGAGATTGTGCTCGATGACGACGACCGTGTTGCCCTGCGCGACCAGCTCATGCAGCACCTCCAAGAGCTTCTTGACGTCGTGGAAGTGCAGGCCGGTGGTCGGCTCGTCCAGGATGTAGAGCGTGCGGCCGGTGGCGCGTTTTGACAATTCCTTGGCGAGCTTGACGCGTTGGGCTTCACCGCCCGATAGCGTGGTCGCCTGCTGGCCGACATGGATGTAGTCGAGGCCGACGCGGTGCAGGGTCTGGAAGGTTTCGCGCACGCGCGGCACCGCCTTGAAGAATTCGGCGGCTTCTTCGACGGTCATGTCGAGCACGTCGGCGATGCTCTTGCCCTTGAACAGGACTTCGAGCGTCTCGCGGTTGTAGCGCTTGCCCTTGCAGACGTCGCAGGTGACGTAGACGTCGGGCAAAAAGTGCATCTCGATCTTGATGACGCCGTCGCCCTGGCAGGCCTCGCAGCGGCCGCCCTTGACGTTGAAGGAGAAGCGGCCGGGCTCGTAACCGCGCGCCTTGGACTCGGGCAGGCCGGCAAACCATTCGCGGATCGGCGTGAAGGCGCCGGTATAGGTCGCGGGGTTCGAGCGCGGCGTACGGCCGATCGGCGACTGGTCGATGTCGATGATCTTGTCGATGTGCTCGAGGCCCTCGATGCGATCGTGCGGGGCGGCGCCCTCGCTGGCATTGTTCAGCTTGCGGGCGATGGCGCGGTACAGCGTGTCGATCAACAGCGTCGACTTGCCGCCGCCGGAGACGCCGGTGACGCAGGTGAACAGGCCGAGCGGGATCTCGGCGGTGACGTTCTTGAGGTTATTGCCGCGCGCGTTGACCACCTTGATGGTGCGGCGATGGTTCGGCGGGCGCCGCTCCGGGACCTCGACCTCGAGCTCGCCGGTCAGGTACTTGCCGGTCAGCGATTTCGGGTTGCGCATTATCTCGGCGGGCGTGCCTTCGGCGACGATGTGGCCGCCATGCATGCCGGCGCCGGGGCCGATGTCGAGCACGTAGTCGGCGAGGCGAATGGCGTCCTCGTCATGCTCGACCACGACCACGGTATTGCCGAGGTCGCGCAGCCGCTTCAGGGTGTCGAGCAGGCGGGCGTTGTCGCGCTGGTGCAAGCCGATCGAGGGCTCGTCCAGCACATAGAGCACGCCGGTCAGGCCCGAACCGATCTGCGAGGCGAGGCGAATGCGCTGGCTCTCGCCGCCGGACAGCGTGCCGGAGGAGCGGGACAAAGTGAGGTAGTTGAGGCCGACGTCGAGCAGGAAGGTGAGGCGCTCGCGGATCTCCTTCAGGATGCGGCCGGCGATCTCGTTCTGCTGCGCGTTGAGCGCGTCGGGCACGGTCTCGAACCATTCGCCGGCCTTCTTGACCGACAGCTCCGAGATCTCGCCGATATGCCTGGCTCCGATCTTGACGCAGAGCGCCTCGGGCTTGAGCCGAAAACCCTTGCATCCCTCGCAGGGCACGTCGTGGAAGTATTTCGCCAGCTCCTCGCGCGCCCACTCGCTTTCGGTCTCGCGGTAGCGGCGGTTGATGTTGGTGATGACGCCCTCGAACGGCTTCTTGGTGTCGTAGGAGCGCACCCCGTCCTCATAGGAGAACTTGATCTCGTCTTCGCCGGAGCCATGCAGGATCGCGTTCTGCGTCTTCTTGGGCAGGTCCTTCCACTTGGTGGTCAGCGTGAACTTGTAGTGCTTGCCGAGCGCAGTCAGGGTCTGGATGTAATAGGGCGAGGACGATTTGGCCCATGGTGCGATCGCGCCCTTGCCGATGGCGAGCTCCTTGTCGGGAATGACGAGGTCCTCGTCGACATGCTGCTCGACGCCGAGGCCGCCGCAGGCCGGGCAGGCGCCATAGGGATTGTTGAAGGAGAACAGTCTGGGCTCGACCTCTGGAATCGTGAAGCCCGAGACCGGGCAGGCGAACTTTTCCGAGAAGAGCATGCGCTCGGGCCCGCTCTTGTCGTGGATCTTGGCGGTCTTCTTTTTCTCCTCGGTGGGAGCCGCCGTGGGGGCGTCGGCGAACTCGACGACGGCAAGGCCCTCGGCGAGCTTCAGCGCGGTCTCAAAGCTCTCGGCGAGGCGCTGGCCGATGTCGGCGCGCACCACGATGCGGTCGACGACGACGTCGATGTCGTGCGGGAATTTCTTGTCCAGCGTCGGCGCTTCCGCAAGCTCATGGAAGGTGCCGTCGATCTTGACGCGTTGAAAGCCCTTCTTGAGCCATTCGGCGAGCTCCTTGCGGTACTCGCCCTTGCGGCCGCGCACGACGGGCGCGAGCAGATAGAGGCGGGTGCCCTCGGGCAGCGCCAGCACGCGGTCGACCATCTGCGAGACGGTCTGGCTCTCGATCGGCAGACCGGTGGCCGGCGAATAGGGCACGCCGACGCGCGCCCACAGCAGGCGCATATAGTCGTAGATCTCGGTGACGGTGCCGACGGTCGAGCGCGGGTTCTTCGATGTCGTCTTCTGCTCGATCGAGATCGCGGGCGACAGGCCGTCGATCTGGTCGACGTCGGGCTTCTGCATCATCTCCAGGAATTGACGCGCATAGGCCGAGAGCGATTCGACGTAGCGGCGCTGGCCCTCGGCGTAGATGGTGTCGAAGGCGAGTGAGGATTTGCCGGAGCCGGAGAGGCCGGTGAACACCACCAGCTTGTCGCGGGGAATCTCGACGTCGATGTTCTTGAGGTTGTGCTCGCGCGCGCCACGGATCGTAATTGCGCGCAGGCTTGAGCCCGCGTTCTGTTGTTGGCGCTTCGCCTTGATCACTTCATCCATCCCGCTGGTCCTCAAGGAATCCAAAGACGCGCGATCGCGCCAATGATGAAGGCGCGCTTCGCCCGGAACCGGGATCGGCGCCGATGGGGTTATCAGCGAACGTAGGAAGAACGCGCGCGGATTTCCAGAGGGAGTTGCGAATCGTCAACGGAATGTTGGCGCGCTGGCGGCATCTGGCAGCAGGCGGGCGCGGAACTGTAGAACGCGGCAGGCGAACGAGCGGGCAAACAACGAGCAAGGGCAAACAAAAAGGCCGGCGCAAGGCCGGCCTTTCGTAACGCGGGTAGCGTTTAAGTCGAAGCTCAGTACTTGGCGACGACCGGGGCGCCGAAGTGATAGTTCACGCCGACCTGCACGGTGTGGAAGTTGAGCGTGCCGGTGGGCAGGGCGCCCGAGAAGTAGGTCTCGCCGCCGAGGCTGCGATAGAGGTACTCGCCCTTGACGGTCCAGTTCGGAGCGAAGAACGCTTCGACGCCCGCACCGACGGTCCAGCCGGAGTGGAACTTGCTGTCGGAGATGGTCACGCCGAGAGCGCTGGCGCTCAGCTTGTTGTCGATCCAGGCATAGCCACCCGTGCCGTAGAACAGCACGTTGTTGACGGCCCAGCCGATACGGCCGCGAACGGTGCCCATCGCATCCGTCTTCGAGCTCAGGGTCGCCGTGGCAACACCGAAGCCGGGGACGAGGACCGGACCGGAGACCGACGCGCTGACGTCAGCCCACGCAGCATCGGCCTCGAGGCCGAACACGACGTTGCCGGTCTGCCAGTTGTAGCCGGCGGTGCCGCCGACGAAGCCGCCCTTCATCTTCGGGTCGCCCGAAGCGTTTTCCCAAGCGCCGCCACCGACGACACCGAGATAGAAGCCGGTCCAGTTGTAGACCGAAGCCATCGGAGCGACCGGAGCCTTGGTGTAGGGGCGCGCCGCGAGATCAGCAGCCGAAGCGGGGGCCGCCAGAGCGAACAAACAGGCCGAAGCCAACAAAACCTTTTTCATTTTCAACTAATCCCAGTCCCAGTTTCTGTTGTTGCCTTCCGCGGACGGAAGGGCAGCGGACTCAACGGCCCAACTGATGCCGTGCTTACACCACTGAAGCCGCAAGTTGTGTATCCGAAAAGCCACAGTGGTCGGAAAGGTGATGGTTACTGACTTATTTAACCCCTGATTCGCGCCCCGCCTGCAGAGGAGGGCGCGATCTGGATCGTTAAATCATTCAAGTATATCAGATAGATATCCGTGCTTGACGAGTGGCGGGCCGCCCGGGGTCATTCAGGCTGATCATGCCGATGTCGCAATTCCGGCGATGCGCTTAGAACGTGTGAGGCTCCAGGCAGAGCGGCCGGGAGGTTCCCGAGCCGGTGAAAGTCAGAGTGCGCGTGGCGCTCTGTTCGACGCCCGGCCAGAAAGAACAAATCTGGAACATAGCGAAGGTCGGTGCTATATGTGGGGATAACCCAGGGGGTGGTGGGCTGAGCGGCGCCTGCAAGCGTATAGGGTCGCCTCAACAGGGCGCAGAGGAACGCGGGCAGCGCGCTCGGCCTTTTGAAATCAGTGGCATTCGGAGTGGAGAGCGGCGATGGCGGGAAGCGTCAACAAGGTCATTCTGGTTGGAAATCTCGGCAAGGATCCTGAGATCCGCCGCACCCAGGACGGGCGGCCGATTGCGAATTTGAGCATCGCCACCTCGGAGACCTGGCGCGACAAGAATACTGGCGAACGCAAGGAGAAGACCGAGTGGCATCGCGTCGTGATCTTCTCGGAGCCGCTTTGCAAGATCGTCGAACAGTATCTGAAGAAGGGCGCCAAGGTTTACATCGAGGGCGCGCTTCAGACCCGCAAGTACACCGACCAGAGCGGTGTCGAGAAGTATTCGACCGAGGTCGTGCTCCAGGGCTTCAACTCGACGCTCACGATGCTCGACGGCCGCAGCGGCGGCGGTGGAGGCGGCAGCTTCGGCGATGAGCCGGGTGGTGATTTCGGCTCGTCAGGACCCGTCAGCAGCGCGCCACGCCGTCCCGTGGCCGCCGGCGGCGGTGGCCGCAACAGTGACATGGACGACGATATCCCGTTCTGAGGACGGTCTGACGATAAGGGGGCGCCGGCAGGTTGGGCCGCGCCTGCCACGTCGTGTCAGCAAACCTTACTAATCGACAGAGCGGGCTCGGGATTTCCGGGCCCGCTCATGTTTGGGTTGAACTCTGACCGCGCCGGGCAAGCAGGCCGAAGAGGTGCGCGCCACCGCGCGATCATTGAGGTGGCCGAGGCGATTTCGAAGAGCCTGTTCCATGCCCATCCGAGACCCTCGTTGCAAGGCCGTAAGCTATTGGAAAAATAAGCGGAAAAAGCGCTTCCCTCGAGCCCGCAAGGGTGGTTATCAGGGCCCCGATGCGCTATATGATTCCCAGATAAAACCTCACCGGATTTCCCCTTGGCTGACGACGACGACAAGCCCGGCGACCAGCCGGCGCAACCCTCGGATATTCGCCCCGTCTCCATCTTCGAGGAGATGAAGAAGTCCTATCTCGACTACGCCATGAGCGTGATCGTGGCGCGGGCGCTGCCTGATGCCCGCGACGGCCTGAAGCCGGTGCACCGCCGCATCCTGTTCTCGATGAACGAGCAGGGGCACACGCCCGACAAGAAGTACGTGAAGTCCGCCCGCGTGGTCGGTGACGTCATCGGTAAATATCATCCGCATGGCGACCAGTCGATCTACGACGCCATGGTCCGGATGGCGCAGGACTTCTCCATGCGCGTGCCGCTGATCGACGGCCAGGGCAATTTCGGCTCGGTCGATGGCGATCCCGCGGCCGCCTATCGTTACACCGAAGCGCGCCTGACCAAGGCGGCGCTGGCCCTGCTGGCCGACATCGACAAGGACACCGTCGACTTCCAGCCGAACTACGACAACAACGAGACCGAACCGTCGGTCTTGCCGGCCAAGTTCCCGAACCTCCTCGTCAACGGCGCCGGCGGCATCGCGGTCGGCATGGCGACCAACATCCCGCCGCACAATCTCGGCGAGGTCATCGACGCCTGCATCGCGCTGATCGACAACCCCGCGCTGACCATCGACGAACTGATCAACATCGTGCCGGGACCGGATTTTCCGACCGGCGGCGTCATCCTTGGGCGGCAAGGCATCCGCTCGGCCTATCACCTCGGCCGCGGCTCGATCGTGATGCGTGGCAAGGTCGCGATCGAGACCATCCGCAAGGAGCGCGAGGCGATCATCGTCACCGAGATTCCCTACCAGGTGAACAAGGCGACGATGGTCGAGCGCATCGCCGAACTGGTCAAGGAAAAGAAGATCGAGGGCATCGGCGACCTGCGCGACGAATCCGACCGCGAAGGCTACCGCGTGGTCATCGAGTTGAAGCGCGACGCCGTGCCGGACGTGGTGCTGAACCAGCTGTACAGGTTCACGCCGCTGCAGACCAGCTTCGGCGTCAACATGGTGGCGCTCGACAGCGGCCGTCCGCGGATCATGCATCTGAAGGACCTGCTGGCCATCTTCGTCGACTTCCGCGAGCGGGTCGTCACGCGGCGCACCAAGTACCTGCTGGCCAAGGCGCGTGATCGCGCCCATATCCTCGTTGGTCTCGCGATCGCGGTCGCCAATATCGACGAGATGATCCGCGTGATCCGGACCTCGCCCGACCCGACCACCGCCCGCGACACCCTGATGTCGCGTGACTGGCCGGCCCGGGACGTCGAGGACATGCTGACGCTGATCGACGATCCGCGCCATCGCATCAGCGCGGATGGCACGATCCGGCTGTCGATGGAACAGGCGAGGGCCATTCTCGACCTGCGCCTTCAGCGCCTGACCGCCCTCGGCCGTGACGAAATCCGCGACGAGCTCGACAAGCTCGCGGGCGAGATCGCCGATTATCTCGACATCCTGCGCTCGCGCGCCCGCGTGCTCGAGATCATCAAGACCGAGCTCGCCGAGGTGAAGGCCGAGTTCGCAACGCCCCGCCGCACCGTCATCATCGAGCAGGAAGGCGAGGTCGAGGACGAGGACCTGATCCAGCGCGAGGACATGGTCGTCACCGTGTCCCACGCCGGCTACGTCAAGCGCGTGCCGCTGTCGGCCTATCGGGCGCAGCGCCGTGGCGGCAAGGGCCGCGCCGGCATGCAGACCCGCGACGAGGATTTCGTCAGCCGTCTGTTCGTGGCCTCCACGCACACGCCGGTGCTGTTCTTCTCCTCGCGCGGCCAGGTCTACAAGGAGAAGGTCTGGCGCCTGCCGATGGCCGCGCCGAACGCGCGCGGCAAGGCGCTGATCAACATCCTGCCGCTCGAGCAGGGCGAGCGCATCACCACCATCATGCCGCTGCCGGAGGACGAGTCCACCTGGGGCAACCTCGACGTGATGTTCGCGACCACGGGGGGCAACGTCCGGCGCAACAAGCTGTCGGACTTCGTCGACGTCCGCCGCTCCGGCATCATCGCGATGAAGCTCGACGACAATGAAGCGATCGTCGACGTGCAGATCTGCACCGAGCGCGACGACGTGCTGCTGACCGCCGCCGGCGGCCAGTGCATCCGCTTCCCCGTCACCGACGTGCGCGTGTTCACCGGGCGCACCTCGATGGGCGTGCGTGGCATCGCGCTCGGCGAGGGCGACAAGGTGATTTCACTGGCGATCCTGCGCCACGTCGAGACCACCTCGGACGAGCGCTCGGCGTATCTGAAGATGCGCCGCGCGGTCGCCGGCGAATCCGGGGCCGAAGAGGCACAAGTGGACGCCGAGGCCGAGGAGACATCCGGCAGCTTCCAGCTCGCGCAGGAGCGTTATGCCGAGATGTCGGCGCAGGAGCAGGTCGTGCTCACCGTGTCCGTGAACGGCTATGGCAAGCGGACCTCGTCCTACGAGTACCGCACGACGGGCCGCGGCGGCAAAGGCATCGTCGCCATGAGCGTCAACAACCGCAACGGTAATCTGGTTGCCTCGTTCCCGGTCGAGGATGCAGATCAGATCATGCTGGTCACCGACAAGGGCCAGTTGATCCGCTGCCCGGTCGAAGGCATCCGCGTCGCCGGCCGCTCGACACAAGGCGTGATCGTGTTCGACACGGCCGAGGACGAGCACGTGGTCTCAGTCGAGCACATCACGGAAGAGGCGGAGAGCGGCAACGGGGCGAATGGAGAGCAGGCGAACGGGGAGTGATAGTGCAGCCGATGGTGCGAAGCGAAATCCGGTGCTCTCACACTTTGGCGGGAGGATGTACTTCGCTCCCTCCGGGCTACGACGTGGTCTGCGAAAGCTCCGCGGTGAAGTCGGCGAGCGCCTCGTGCTTCCCGATCTGTGCCATCCAGCACCATAGCTCCAGCGTGCAATACATGCGGTAGAGACGAAGCGTCTCCTGCCAGTCAGGACGCTCGATCTTGCCGTAGCCCGCGAGCAAGCCTTCTCGCTTCGGCGCATCCTTCGACGTGAAATAGTACAGCGCCTTCGCGATATCCATCAACGGATCGCCGGAGGTCGCGTTCTCGAAATCGACGATTCCCGTCAGGCGCGGCTCGCCAAGCGGCGTCACCAGCACGTTGCCGGCATGGAAGTCGTAGTGGCACAGGCGGGGGGTGGTTGCTGCATTGAAGAGATGCTGCCGTGCTGTAACGCTGTCCCGCAGGCGCGCGGCCAACGCTGGATCGCCGCCGCGCGTGCAAAACTCCGTCAGCTTTCGGTCGAACTGCGCTGACATGTAGGCATGGTTGCTCGGATGCGCCGTCCAGACCCCGTTCGGGCCGATATAGCCAAAACTGTCGAGAATGATGTCGTTGATCCCACGGAGCGCCGCGCCCATCTTGGCATGGATCGCAAACAGCTCGGTCTCCGACAATGTTGCCTCGCGTCGGCCGAGCACGACGCCGTCCAATTTGGTCATGAGCACATAGTTCAGCTTGATCACCGATCGCGTGTCGTCGGCGAGGAGGATCTTTGGAATGGCGGCGCCGAGGCCTCGCAACAGACCCAGCACGTAAACCTCCTTGGCCATCTTCCACTGCAACGATTCCGGATAGACCTTGAGAATGCAGGCGGGTGCATTTTCAAGCGCGATCTCGAGGACGGTGCTGATCTCGCCGCCATGTAGTTCGGTGATGTCGAGGACCAACGCGTCTGGCGACATCCGACGGACGATCGCTTGCGCCTGATCGAACTGAATCGTCAGCCGGGGTTTGAGTTGCAAGGGTGGATCGTTGGACATCGACGCTCGCTTTGGACCGCGCGGCGAAGCCGCGCTAGATTTCCAGCTCCGTGCCGAATTCCACGACCTGCTTGGTCGGCACGCCGAAGAACGCGGCCGAGCGTTCGGCGTTGCGCTGGAGGAAGGCGAACACGCTTTCGCGCCAGACCCACATGCCCGGCACGTCCTCGCGCGGGATGATGGTCTCGCGGCCGACGTAATAGGTGATCTCGGAGAGATCGATGCCGGCCAGCTTGCCCTGGCGGCAGACCAGCTTCAGCCCTTCATAGATCGTCGGATTCTGCATGAAGCCGTAATGTAGGACCACGCGGGTGATGCCGGGGATGATCTCGATCACCTCGGCGCGTTCCTCGTCCGCGATGTGCGGCAATTCCTCGATCAGCACGGTGACCAGCAGCACGCGCTCGTGCAGCACGCGGTTGTGCCTGACGAACTGGGTGAGCGCGAGGGGCACACCGCGCGGCGCGGAGGCCAGGTACACGGCGGTCCCGGGCAGCCGCGCGTGGCATTTGTCGACCGCGGTCTCGATCAGGTCCTCCTCGGGCTGACGCAGCCGGGCGCGTGCCGCCTCGACCAGCCTCACGCCGGCCCGCCAGGTCAACATCAGGAAGGCGACGAGGCCGGCGAGCAGCAACGGAAACCAGCCGCCCTCGAACAGCTTGATCGAATTGGCCGAGAAGAAGATCAGATCGATGACGAAGAAGAAGCCGTTGACGGCAACGACCAGCCAGGGCGAAAAGCCCCACTGGATCGCGACCAGCGCGGCGAGCAGCGTGGTGATCGCCATCAGCAGCGAGACCGCAATGCCATAGGCGCCGGCGAGCGCGTCCGAGGAGCCGAAGCTCAGGACCGCGCCCAGCGTTGCAGCCGCAAGCAGCCAGTTCACCAGCGGCACGTAGATCTGGCCGATCGCATCGCTCGTGGTATGGCGGATCTGCATGCGCGGCAGGAAGCCGAGCTGGATCGATTGCTGCGTCAGCGAGAACACGCCGGAGATGATCGCTTGCGAGGCGATCACGGTCGCGATCGCGGAGAATGCGACGAGCAGGTAGTGCAGGGCGTCGGGGCAGAGCTGGAAGAACGGGTTCTCGATCATCGTGGGATCGGTGATCAGCAGCGCGGCCTGGCCGAAATAGTTCAGCACCAGGGCGGGCAGGCAGATCGCGAACCAGGCCAGCCGGATCGGCAGGCGACCGAAATGTCCCATGTCGGCATACATGGCCTCGCCGCCGGTCACCGCGAGAAAGGCCGCGCCGAGGATTCCGAACGAGACGTGGAAGTCCTGGTGGATCAGGAAATTGAACGCATAGAACGGGCTGAGCGCCGCCAGCACCGCCGGCGCCTTGACGATGCCGTGGATGCCGAGCGCGGCGAGCACGACGAACCAGGCCAGCATCACCGGCCCGAAGATGCGGCCGATGAAGCCGGTGCCCTGCTTCTGCATCATGAACAGGCCGATCAGGATGACGACGGTGACGGGCACCACGGCGGGCGCGAGCGAGGGGGCATCGACCTTGAGGCCCTCGATGGCGCTGAGCACCGAGATGGCCGGCGTGATCGCGCCATCGCCATAGAGCAGGGCGGCTCCGATCAGGCCGACCACCAGGAGATGGGCACGCCAGGTGCCGGGCTGGGCGTGGCGGGCATGCAGCAGCGCCAGAAGCGCGACGATGCCGCCTTCGCCGCGGTTGTCCGCACGCAGGATCAACAGCGCATATTTGAGCGAGATGATCAGCAGCAGCGCCCAGAGGATCAGCGAGGCGACGCCGAGGACAGCGTCGTGACTGAGCGTGCCGCCATGGGCGGCCGCCTTGGCGGCTTCCTTCAGCGCGTAGAGGGGGCTGGTGCCGATATCGCCATAGACGACGCCGAGGGCGCCCATGGTCATGGCGAGCGGCAGCGGGTCAGGATGGTGGCCGGAAGCGACTGCGGGCGTACTGGACAAGGGCGGCCCCCAATGGGATCGCGCCCGACGGGCCATTCCGCCGGGCGCGAGCATCACGCAGTCTGCGATGGGGCGTCGCAAAATTCCATCAGGATTATATGACGCGAAGCTGACAGACCCGACTACGGGGTCCGGTTGGCGGTCACGAGGCGGGCCTCGCGGATGGTCGCCCTGGTGCCGGCACGGCGCAGGCAGGACACCTCGAAGTTCGGCCAGGCCTGCTGGGAGCAGTCCTTTCCGACGGTGCGGATATCGAGCCGGTCGCTCTTGGCCAGCGGCTGCGGCACGCTGGCTTCGACGGTCGGGGCAAAGCCGGGCAGCAGGGTGAGGGCTGCGGCAAAACATGCAGAGAGAGCGATCGCTGAAAGAGCCTTGATCATTTGACAGTCCCCTGTGATGCGGCCGCCTACGCCCAGTGTGCGGCCCGTCATTCGTTGGCCGGATTAGTAACCATGGCCAGTTTCCGGACGTCTTCGCCGGCGCGGGAAATGGTTTCGTGCCCCCGCCGGTTTGTTTCGTGACCGCTCTCAGGACGAAACAAACCGGCCGTCGCCGACACGGCCGGCGGGATATTCTGCCGGAAACGGCCAAGGAGAGGCCGAGGAACCCGCCCGGCTTGCCGGCCCGGGCCGGGCGCGGTAGGAGGGGGCCATGCCGCGTATCGCCTTCTATCCCGGTTCCTTCGACCCCATCACCAACGGCCATCTGGACGTGGTCCGGCACAGCGTATCGCTGTGCGACAGGCTCGTCGTCGCGATCGGGGTCCACCCCGGCAAGAAGCCGCTATTCTCGACCGAGGAGCGGCTCAAGATGCTCCATGACGTCTGCGGGCCGGTGGCGGCCAAGGCCGGCTGCGTGCTCGAAGCCGTGACGTTCGACGACCTGTCGGTGACCGCGGCGCGCAAGCACGGTGCGACCATCATGATTCGGGGCCTGCGCGACGGCAGCGACCTCGATTACGAGATGCAGCTCGCCGGCATGAACGAGGCGATGGCGCCGGAAGTGCATACCGTCTTCCTGCCGGCCTCTCCCATGGTTCGCCCGATCACCGCCACTTTGGTGCGCCAGATCGCCGGCATGGGCGGGGACGTCTCGACCTTCGTCCCGCCGATCGTTGCGGCCCAGCTCAAGGTAAAATTCGCCGGATAACGGCGCGCTTCCTCTTTCTCTGATCCGGAGTTGTCATGATCCGAATTCTCGCAGTTCTTGCCGCGCTCGTGTTCGCGGTGCCCGCGGTGGCGCAGCAATTGCCGGCCAACCTCGACAAGGCCAACGCCATCGTCATCGACAGCACCAAGGGCCGCATCGTCATCAAGCTGCGCACCGACATCGCGCCCCAGCATGCCGAGCGCATCAAGCAGCTCGCGCGCGAGGGCTATTACAACAACGTGCCGTTCCATCGTGTCATGGACGGCTTCATGGCGCAGACCGGCGACGGCGAGAAATTCAACGGCACCGGTGGATCGAAATATCCGAACCTGAAGCAGGAATTCTCCAAGGTGCATTTTGCCCGCGGCATCGTCGGCATGGCCCGGCGCGGCGACAGCGTCGACAGCGCCAACTCGCAATTCTTCATCATGTTCGCCGACGGCGGCAGCCTCGACAACCAGTACACCGTGGTCGGCGAGGTCGTGCAGGGCATGGACGTCGTCGACAAGCTGAAGAAGGCGCCGCCCGGCTCCCCCGGCGGCGCCGTGACCGATCCCGACAAGATGGTGAAGGTGCAGGTCGCCTCCGACATCAAATAAGAGGTGGCGATGGCGCGCCGTGGCAAAAAGCTCATCGTAGCTGCCGCGGCGCTCCTGCTTGGCCTCTCCGGCGCGGCCGCCGAGGATGCGCGGGTCAACACCATCCAGGACGTCTTCCGGCATCTGCGCACCTGCTGGAAACCGCCGCCGCCCGCCAGGGCCCGCCCACTCGACATCACCGTCGTCGTGAGCTTTAACCGGGCCGGAAACATTCTGGGCCATCCGAGGATTACCTATGAATCCGCGGAGGCCTCCGACAACGACCGGCTGCAATACCGGATCGCGGTGATGGAGGCGTTGCAACGCTGCACACCGATGCCATTTACCGATGCAATGGCCGGCGCCGCCGCGGGACGTCCATTCGCGATCCAGTTCCGTAACCGCAAAACGTCGCCTGACAAGACTTCACCCCCAACGCAAGAGAGACGAGCATGAGCGTCACCGAAAACACCCTGATCCTCGAGACCACGCAGGGCCCCGTCACCATCGAGATGCGGCCTGATCTGGCGCCCGGCCACGTCGCGCGCATCAAGGAACTGGTCCGCGAAGGCTTCTACGACGGCATCGTGTTCCACCGCGTGATCGACGGCTTCATGGCGCAGACCGGCTGCCCGCAGGGCACCGGCACCGGCGGCTCCGGCAAGAAGCTGAAGGCCGAGTTCAACAAGGAGCCGCATGTGCGCGGCACCACCTCGATGGCGCGCGCCGCCAATCCCGATTCCGGCGACAGCCAGTTCTTCATCTGCTTCGACGACGCCCGCTTCCTCGACAACCAGTACACGGTGTGGGGCAAGGTCACCGAGGGCATGGAGAACGTCGACAAGATCAAGCGCGGCGAGCCCGTGCAGAATCCCGACAAGATCGTCAAGGCGCGGATGGCGGCGGACGCGGCCTGATAGCGGTCATTCCGGGGCGCGCCTAAGCGCGAACCATGGTGCGCAATTGCGCACCCGAGAATCTCGAGATTCCGGGTTCGATGCTGCGCATCGTCCCGGAATGACGCGAACCAAGGCGCGACAGCGCTCATGCGCACCGATCTCTTCGATTTCGACCTGCCCGCCGAGCGCATCGCATTGCGCCCGGCGAGCCCGCGCGACTCCGCGAAGATGCTGGTCGTGGAGAACGGTGTGCTGCGCGATCAGGTGATTGCCGACCTGCCGCAATGGCTGAAGCCGGGCGACCAGCTCGTCGTCAACGACACCAAGGTGATCGCGGCGCAGCTGAAGGGCCGGCGCATCGGCCGCGAGACCGAGCCCAGGATCGAGGCGACGCTGATCAAGCGGCTCGACGGCTCGCGCTGGCAGGCGCTGGTGAAGCCCGCCAAGAAGCTCGTCGCCGGCGACCGCGTCCGCTTCGGCAATGAAGGCAAGGTCTGCCTGCTCGGCCATCTCGACGCCGAGGTCGAGTCCAAGGGCCTTGAGGGCGAGGTGACGCTGTCTTTCTCGTTCCACGGCCCGGCGCTGGACCAAGCCATCGCCGATCTCGGCAGCCCGCCGCTGCCGCCCTACATCGCCTCCAAGCGCACGCCCGACGATCAGGACCTCGCCGACTACCAGACCATGTTCGCGGCGAACGAAGGCGCCGTCGCCGCGCCGACGGCGGGCCTGCATTTCACCCCGGCACTGGAGCAGGCGCTGCGCGCGCGCGACGTGGGCGTCAACAGGGTCACGCTGCATGTCGGGGCAGGGACGTTCCTACCGGTGAAGGTCGAGGACACCGAAGCCCACAAGATGCACGCCGAGTGGGGCACGATCTCGGCCGAGACGGCAGAGCGTCTCAACACGGCGCGAAAGAATGGCGGCCGTATCATCGCGGTCGGCACCACGTCATTGCGGCTGCTGGAGAGCGCCGCACGCGAGGATGGCACCATCCAGCCCTTCGCCGCCGAGACGTCGATCTTCATCACCCCCGGCTATCGCTTCCGCGCCGTCGATATCCTGATGACCAATTTCCATTTGCCGAAGTCGACGCTGTTCATGCTGGTGTCAGCCTTCTCGGGGCTCGAGACGATGAAGGCGGCGTATGCGCACGCCATCGCGAATGGGTATCGGTTTTATTCGTACGGGGATGCGTGTTTGCTGTTTCGAGCGAACGACTGACGTTACGCCGCAGGGAGGGCAAAGCGAAGCGTGCCCACGTCTTTTCTGAATGCGGAGAGCGATGGCGGGCATAGCACCATGCCCACCATCTTTTCATGATCGAGACAGTTGGTGGGCACGCTGCGCTGCGCCTACCCTACGATACCGGTTACCACGACATCGACTATGCCATCACGCGCTGCGGCAGCAGCTCGGCGATCTGCACCGCGTTCAGCGCTGCGCCCTTGAGCAGCTGATCGGCCGCGACGAACATCGAGATCGAATGGCCGCTGGGGTCGCTCAGATCCTTGCGGATGCGGCCGACCAGGACGTCGTCCTGGCCCGAGGCGTCGATCGGCATCGGGAAGTAGTTCCTGGCGCGGTCGTCGACGACCTTGACGCCGGGCGCCTGCGCCACGATGGCGCGGACCTGGTCCTCGCTGATCGGCTTCTCGCATTCGAAGGTGATGGCCTCGCAATGTGCGCGCAGCACCGGCACGCGCACGCAGGTGACGCCGATCGCGATTGTCTCGTCTTCGAAGATCTTGCGGGTCTCCTTGATGACCTTGGTCTCTTCGTCGTTATAGCCGGTGTCGGGGTCGATCGCGGTGTTGTGGTTGAAGAGATTGAAGGCGTAGGGGTGCGGCATCACCTTCGGCGTATAGACCTGCCCGTTGAGATTGGCGCGGGTGGATTCGACCAGCTCCTCCATCGCGGCGGCGCCAGCGCCGCTTGCGGCCTGATAGGTCGAGATGATCACGCGCTTGATGCGGTTCTTCTGGTGGATCGGCCACAATGGCACCAGCGCGGTGATCGCCGCGCAGTTCGGGTTGGCGATGATGCCCTTGTGATCCCTGATGCGGTTCGCGTTGATCTCGGGGATCACCAGCGGCACGTTCGGGTCCATGCGGAAAGCGGAGGAGTTGTCGACCACGACCGCGCCGGACTTGACGGCGATCGGCGCATACTTCTTCGAAATGCTGCCGCCGGCGGAGAACAGGGCGATGTCGACGCCCTCGAAGGACCGCTCGGTCAGCTCCTCGATCACGATCGGCTGGCCGCGGAACGATACCGTCTTGCCGGCCGAGCGGGCGCTGGCGAGCGCCTTGAGCTTGCCGACGCGAAAGCCGCGCTTGTCCATGGTGGCGATGAATTCGGCGCCCACCGCACCGGTGACGCCGACAATCGCGACGACGGGATCGTTACTCACTTTGTCCTCCATTGAGATTTGCGAAAAAGACAACAAAAAAGCCCCGGTCCATCGAGGGCGGGGCTTGCCGTAGAGCTGATGCGTTTAAGTCGACGACTTACGTGCGCACGCCTCCCCGGGCCCCTGAGGCCGTGGTGGTTTTGGTCGTGCGTTTGGTGGTCGTGAACATGGCGGCGACTTATGCGGGAGAGTCTTGCGGCCGTCAATGGCTTTTCGTTCCCGGCCGATGCCGGGGGCGAAGCCTGCCGCTATCTAGCAGCCGCTATTTCCTGGCGCCCGGGGGCTCCAGGATGACCTCCTTGAGGTCGTCGCCGCTGATCACGACGATCGCGAAATTGAGCCGGCCGCGTTCGCGCACGAGGCCACCGCTGATCGCCTTGCCCGAGGCCGCGCGCTCGGCAACACGCACGGCATCCGCGAGACGGTGCCTGATCGCACCGAGGGCCGCAAGGTTGCTGCGATCGTCGTTGTCGAGCTCGGCGAGGGGGAGTGCAGCTTCTCCGCCGACGAGTTCGCCCGTCGCTGCATTGATGGTGTGGCGCCAGATCCGGTCGTTGTGCAGGGTCTTCACGCGATACACCGGCACGCCGGCGGCTCCGTCAAAACTCACATCCGCCGTGGTGGCGCCGGCGTGACGGGCTTCGGCGATTGCCATGGCCTGGCTGATCGAGATCGATGAGCTGCGGAAACGCTCGATCTCGCGGCTGACGGCTTGGCGGTCGGCCTCGGCATCACCATCTGCATCGCTGTGAAGGGCAGTCGGCGTGCCCGCGGTCACGATCGCCCGGGCGGGCGCGGCGAGGAGCAGGGCGGACAGGCCGATCGCCAGCAGTCCTGAAGTCCATCGTTTGGCTGTCGTCATGCTCGAAACCCTCGACCAGCGAGTGTGCCGGATGATCGTAAAGAATTCGCGGCCGGCCTTGGGCGTCGGCCGGCCGCGGAGCGACGCACCGGGCTGTACCCGGCACGGCGATCTCAGCGGTACGGGCCACCTTTGGGGCTGGTGAAAAAAGCGTTCCGTATCGCTTATAACTAAACCATACCGTATCGTTTTATTTGGGTCAACGGCTCCTCCCGTATCCCCATGGGGATAGATCGTGCGTTCACGGAAATGTCAGCGTGAGGGGCGGCGGCGTGGCGCGGCTTTGGTGGTCTGGACGCGGTCCGCAGGTCCGAGCGCGCCGGCCAGGAACAGCTTGATCGCGACGCGCATCCGCTTCTCGGCGGCCTTCATCTCGAGGGCCGTTCCGAAGGTCGCCAAGCGGTGGGTGTGACCGACGACCACATCGAGGAATACCTCGGCCGCAATGGTGGTATCCTCGACATCGAGCGCGCCTTGCACCACCAGATTGTCGAAGAAGCGCGCGGTGGTGGCGACCGCCTTGAGCCAGCCTTCCTCCTTGCCGAGCTTGGCGACATCAGGGAAATTGATCGCCTGCGACGTCATCATGCGGCTGAAGGCGACGGCGTCCGGACCGCAGGTGAACGTCAGCATCTCGCGTCCGATCTCGATCAGCCGTTGCTCGACCGGGATGTCCGAGGCGCTGGAGAGCTGCGTCTCGGCGGCTGCCGACAACGGCGCGAGCCAGCGCGCGATCTCGCGCCTCAGCACGGCGGCGAACAGGCCGCGCTTGTCGCCGTAGCGGGAATAGACGGTGGGCTTGCTCACTCGGGCCGCTTCCGCGACCGCATCGAGCGAGGTTGCGTCGAAGCCGCGATCCAGGAACAGGCGGGTGGCGACCTCGATCAGCCGCTGGTCGCGCTCGATCGCGGCGGTCTTCGTCGGCCGGCCGCCGCGCGACTTCGGCACCTCGCGCCGCGGCGCAGCCGCTCTCGTCCTGGTCGCAGTCAATCCCATGCCCAATGATTCCTGCGCGTTTCTGACAGTCGTCATTCGCTCTATATCGCGCAGGAGTCGATGCGTCATCGCGAATCTGGCCGAATTGGCCATATCGTCAACGGTTTCGGCTGGGCGGCGTTCCGTCTCACGGCACCGTCGAGCTCCAGGCCTGACCCGAAGCGGCCTTATCATATCCGTATTGATAGAGCGCCCGCATATAGGCGGTGTCGAAGCCTTCCGACGGCGGTGGCGGATAGTCGCGCGCGATGTAGGAGAGATGAAAGCCGAGACGGTTGCGCTTGGCGAAATCATAGGTCGAGAAGATGATCGAGCGCGTCTGTGACTGGGTGATCGCCGACAGGCTGCGCGAGGCGACATCGATGGTGCCGTTGGAGACGAGCTCGAAATTGCGTTCGATCTTCTTGTTGACGAGGATGTAGATGTCCATCCTCGCGCTGCCCGGCAGTCGGTTGCCCTGGAATAGCAGGGCTTCCGGCAGCGTCAGCACCGGCGCGGTCACGCCACCGTCGACGTGCATCTCCTGAAACTTGCGGCCCTGGCCCTCGGCGTCGATCATGATGGGCGGAAACACCAGGGGAATGCTGGCGGAGGCCGCCATCACGTCGCGAAACAGCTTGACCGCTTCGGGCGTGCCGACCGCGGCGATCTTGCCCATGTCCCAGATCGCGGTGCGCTGGGTGTCGAGATCGGTCGTCACCACCAACAGCTTCCGGCCCTTGGCGTTTTCGCGCGCGACTTGCGCCACGATCTCCGGCCCGACATAGCGCGCCACGAGCTCGCGCAGCCGCGTGTTGCCGAACAGGCCGGATCCGAACAGCACGCGCATGATGCTGGGATCGCTGAGCAGGCTTTCCGCGATGCCGCTGGTGTAGACCTCTTTCAGCGTGTCGTCGTATTGCGAACCCAGAAACGCGAACGGCGCGATCAGGCCGCCGGTGCTCACGCCCGAGACGACGGAGAAAGTGGGGCGGGTTCTCGCCGCGGTCCAGCCGTTGAGCACGCCGACGCCGTAGGCGCCATCGGCGCCGCCGCCGGACAGCGCCAGATAGGACTTCGTCGCGTAGCTGGTGTCTTTCTCGAAGCTGAATTTCGTGACGGGGTCGTCGGCGTAGCGCCTGAGGCCGTCGATATCGAGCACGCGCGAGGTGCTGGCTTCTGCGGCCGTATAGGGCGTGCGGGGCAGGGAGGTGCAGGCGGCGAGCGCCAGGCCGCACGTCAGGACCAGGACTCCGATCAGGCGGCGGCCTGCCTGCCTGATCCGGTCACGGGAACGGCCGGGGACATCAGTCGAACACGAAGGAAGGGGCATTGTCGGCGGCTGGCGATCACACGTTTGACGCCGCCGGCGCATTTCGCCGCAGCATCTCGTCCAGCCCCGTAGTAAAACTACACGGTATCGTTTTGTTTAACAAGACTGGCGGGGTGAATATTCGCGGCGATTGTGTCCCAGTCTGAGGCACCGACTGGCCGCTGCGCAGGTCTATGCGGGTTGATCGGCTTCCTCCGACACGCAATAAGCACGGCCATGAATCCCGACAATGACCTTCCCAATCACTTTGAGTTGCTCGCCACCGATGGCGCCGCGCGCACCGGACGCCTGACCACGCCGCACGGCGTGGTGCGGACGCCGGCCTTCATGCCGGTCGGTACCGCGGGTGCCATGAAGGGCATGCACTGGCGCGAGGTACGCGATGCCGGCGCCGACATCGTGCTCGGCAACACCTATCATTTGATGCTGCGTCCGAGCGCCGAGCGGATCGCGGCACTCGGCGGCTTGCAGCGGTTCACCGGCTGGAACGGGCCGATGCTGACGGATTCCGGCGGCTTCCAGGTGATGTCGCTGGCGGACCTGCGCAAGATCAGCGAGCACGCCGTCACCTTCCGCTCGCATATCGACGGTGCCAAGGTCGAGCTGTCGCCGGAGCGCTCGATCGAGGTGCAGCGCCTGCTCGGGTCCGACATCGCCATGCAGATGGACGAGTGCGTGCGGCTGCCGGCCGAGCACGCCGACATCGAGCGCGCCATGCAATTGTCGCTGCGCTGGGCCGAGCGCTCGAAGCGCGCCTTCGAGAGCGCTCCCGACGGATACATGCTGTTCGGCATCGTGCAGGGCGGCGACGTGCCGCAACTGCGGCACGTGAGTGCGCAAGGCCTGACCGCGATCGGCTTCCATGGCTATGCGATCGGCGGCCTTGCCGTCGGCGAGCCGCAGGCGGTGATGCTGGCGATGATCGACGAGACCGCGCCGGTGCTGCCGAAAGAGCGCCCGCGCTATCTGATGGGCGTCGGCACGCCCGACGACATCCTCGAGGCCGTGAAGCGCGGCATCGACATGTTCGATTGCGTGATGCCGACGCGCAATGGCCGGCACGGCGTCGCCTTCACCCGCTTCGGCCAGGTGAACCTCCGCAACGCGCGCCACGCCGACGATCCGCGCCCGCTGGATGAGGAGAGCTCATGGCCGTCGGCGCGCAACTGCGCGCGCGCCTATCTGCACCATCTCGTCAAGGCGGGCGAGACGCTCGGGGCGATGCTGTTGTCCGAAATCAATATCGCTTACTACCAGTTCCTGATGCTGGGCATCAGGGACGCGATCGCACAGGGAAAATTCGAGGAGTTCTATCAGCGTACGCGCGAGGACTGGGCGAAGGGCGACATCGCCCCGCGCTAGAGCAAAGCATGATCCGGAAAAGTGTGAAGCGGTTTTCCGACGAGATCATGCTCAGGTAATGACGCTAGTTGCACACGAACCGGGTCTTGACGGCATGCTTGGTGACGAAGCCATAGCCGCAATTATCGCAGGTCCAGAGATAGCTGATCATTTGGTCCGAGACGTAGGCAGATGCTTCGGCGGCGACCATGGAATCGGCGCAGACGGGACAGGTGGGCAACTCGCTGCAACGCGGATCGCGGTTCGGCGCGACGGTCGACAACACTTCAGCAACTGCTGACATCGTGGTGACCTCCCTGCTTTGAGACATAAGTCTAACATAAGCAGAAGCTGTTGACGAGGTCGCAACACAAATGCGTTGGTTTTCTGATGTTTGCAGCTCACGCGATTTTGCGATGCAGCGTATTTAACATGTGCCGCATTGCCGCTTGCGCGTCGCCGCAAGCTGTCTGTAACTGCGCAAGAGCGCGATAGAACTGCAAATCGTCGCCATAGGAGTTCATCATGGACGCATCGTCCAACACGGGTGCAGCGCACCAACCCGGCCGTGGCCGGATCTATGACTCGATCGTCGAGGCCTTCGGCAACACGCCGATCGTGCGCTTGCGTCGGCTGCCCGGAATGCACGGCGTGAATGCGACGATTTTGGCAAAACTTGAATATTTCAATCCGGCCGCAAGCGTGAAGGACCGCATCGGCGCGGCCATGATCATCGCGATGGAGAAGGCCGGCATCGTCAAGCCCGACACCGTGCTGATCGAGCCGACTTCCGGCAATACCGGCATTGCGCTGGCCTTCGTGGCGGCGTCGCGCGGCTACCGCCTCAAGCTGGTGATGCCGGAATCGATGTCGATCGAGCGGCGCAAGATGCTGGCCTTTCTCGGGGCCGAACTGGTGTTGACGCCGGCCGCGCAAGGCATGAAGGGCGCGATCGCCGCCGCCGAGGAGCTGTTGAAGACGACGCCGAACTCGGTGATGCCGCAGCAATTCAAGAACCTCGCCAATCCCGAGGTGCACCGCCGCACCACCGCGGAGGAGATCTGGAACGACACCGCCGGCGATATCGACTTCTTCGTCGCCGGTGTCGGCACCGGCGGCACGATCACCGGCGTCGGCCAGGTGCTCAAACCGCGCAAGGCCTCACTTCGCGTCGTCGCGGTCGAGCCGGAGGAGAGCCCGGTGCTGTCAGGGGGGCAGCATACGCCGCACAAGATCCAGGGCATCGGCGCCGGGTTCGTCCCTGACATCCTCGACCGCGCGGTGATCGACGAGATCGTGAAGATCAACTCGACGACGGCGATCGAGACCGCCCGCGCGCTGGCGCGGCATGAAGGCATTCCGGGCGGCATCTCCTCTGGAGCTGCGATTGCGGCCGCGCTTGAGATTGGCAAGCGGCCGGAAGCCGCCGGCAAGACCATCCTGGCGATCGTACCGTCCTTCTCCGAGCGGTATCTTTCGACAGCCTTGTTTGAGGGGATCTAGGACATGGCGGACCAACCACCGCGGCGGCCGCGCACGCTCGGCGATGCCAGGACTGAAGCTGAGGCAGCGTTCAAGAAGGTGACGGCCAAGGTCGCCGCGGCGCCGCCCAAGCAGAACGTCGCTCCCGGCATCAAGGAGCAGGTCACGCTGCGCATCGACCAGGACGTGCTGGAGTTCTTCCAGGAAGGCGGCCCCGGCTGGCAGGACCGCATCAACGAGGCGCTGCGAAAGGCCGCGGGGAAGTAGCGCCAGCTCTCACGTGCGAGAACGGTCAACGAAAAAGCCCGGCGCGAGCCGGGCTTCTGTGGTTCTTAGATCGGCATCTCGCCTCAGCGGCGGAACATGCCGCCCATCATGCCGCCGACGACGCCGCCGACGAAGGCCGCTCCGGCGGCATCGCCGGGATTGCTGCGATGGGGCGCCGGTGCCGGCGCGCTGCTCTGGGCCGGGGCGCTGGCGGCGCGCCGGGCGGGCTTCTGGCTGGTGTCGCTCGCGGTCGCCGGGGCAGCCACGATCTCCGAGAGCAGGGCCTTGTGCTGGAGCTTGTTGAGGTAGCCCGATGCGGGATAGCCGCGCGCCGTCTGCCAGCGCTTGAGCACGGATCGCGTCTCGTCATCAAACACGCCGGTCGGCTTGGTGTCGAAGCCGAGCGCCGTCAGTCGACGCTGCACGTCGCGGCGCTTGTTCTTGTCGAGGCCGGCCTGATCCTCCGTGACCTGCGTGGCCTCATCGGTGAAGGTTGCGGGATCGACGCCGGCGTTGAGCGTGCGCGTCGCGGTCGAGGGGCCGCTCTTGATGGCGGCGAGGCGTGCCAGCGCCAGCGCCTTGAACTGACCGTTCGGATAGGCGGAGAGGTAGGCGTTGAGCTCCTCAGGTTTGTTGGACTCCTTCACCGAGCGCCAATATTCGAGCTCGACGCCGTCCGAGCCGCCAGCCGCAGCCGGCACCATGCCGGAAGCGGTCGGGGCCGCATTGGCGACCTGCGTGGTCGGGGCCTGGTTGAGATAGACCGAGCCGGTCAGGTTGGTGTGGCCCCAGGGCAGCTGACCCTTGCGGGTCTCTTCATTGACCTGGGCGCGCACCGACGTCATCGCCTGCTGGATCTCGACCCCGGGCTTGGTGATGTTGTCGATCAGCGCACGGGTGAACGGGCTGTTGTTGCCCTCCTGACCGTCGAGCGCGGTCTGCCCCGGGCCGGTGGCGAATGCGATCAGGGTGCCTTCACCGGATTTCATCTCGGCGAGACCGCTCTGCACGTTGACGCTGCGGGTCGCGGAGTTCGACTTGATCTTGGCGGCGAACGGATTGTCGCGGCAGGCGTCGAGGAAGACGAGCTTGACCTTGGCATCGCCCATGGTCTGCTCGAGCGTCAGGTCGATGTTGATGGCAGCGCCCAGCTTGACGTCCATCTCCGACTTGATGTCGGCGTCGACGGGCAGCAGGTAGTTCGTGCCGCTCACGGCGATGCCGTGGCCGGCATAATAGAACAGCGCGATGTCGGAGCCCTGCGCCTTGCGTCCGAAATCGAGCAGCTTTTCCGTCATCTGGTCGCGGCTGAGATTGGAGCCTTCGATCACCTCGAAGCCGACATTGCGCAGCGTCGATGCCATTGCCTTGGCGTCGATCGGCGGATTCGGCAATTGTGCGACGTTCTTGTAGGAGCCGTTGCCGACGACGAAGGCAACGCGGCGGTCAGCTTTCGCGGCACTGACCGACAACGCCATGCACATCAGCGAAGCGAGGAGGGTGAGATAGCGCATTCTGAAATCCCCAGAATCGAATTGCAGGCAGCAACGAATTGGCAACGAACCTACACGAAGTGCCCGACCTCGCGCCACCCAAAGGGCAGGACGTTCTGTTCAACCCGCTGCTGTGTGGCCGAATGTGCACGGTGGAGCGCCGCTCCAACGTGATCCAAATCACATGGCCACTTGATTTTGTCGCACGAGGCGGCGCGAGGTTCACTGCGCGCGGGCGGAAACCGCCGGCACCGGCTTCAAATTCAGGAGGTTGCCGCACAGGATCAACGCGGCGCCGAGCACGGTCCAGCCGTCGAGCCGCTCGGAATAGAGCAGCCAGCCGGCCGTCGCGGTCAGTGGAACCCGAAGGAAGTCCATGGGAACCACGATCGTCGCATCCGCGTACCGGAGCGCACTGGCGAGGCAATAGTGCGAGAAAGTGCCGCAGACTCCAATGACGAACAACCAACCCCACAAACGAGGCGACGGCCAGATCCACACGGCAAGCGTCGGCAGCAAGCCCACGACGGCCTGCACCACGATCATCCAGAACAGGATCGACAATGCGGTTTCGGTCCGGGTCAGCGACTTCGCCAAGATCATGGAAATGCTGAAGCCGATCGCAGCCCCGAGCGCGATCAATTGACCCGGATTGATCTCGCTGGTGGCGGGCCGAACGATCATGACGACGCCGACGATGCCGAGCGCGACGGCGGCGATCTTCCAGAGCGTCATGCGTTCAGACAGGAAGGTCGCGGCCAGCACGGCGGTCCAGATCGGCATGGTGAATTCGATCGCGACGACCTGTCCGATTCCGATCAGCGTCAGTGCGTAGAACCAGCCGAGCTGGGCAAAGTAGTGAACCCCGTTACGCGCGAGGTGCTGCGGCAGGCGCTTGGTCGCGACCGCCTTGAAGCCACCGGCGCGGTAGATGATCGGGAGGAGGAGCGTGAACCCGATCACCGAGCGCACTTCCATGATCTGGAAGACGTTCAGCTCGCGCGTGGTCTCGCGCCCGGCAACCGCCATGACCAGCATCAGCGACAGCCAGCCGGCCATCCACAGTGCAGCCATCGTTTTGGACGGTGTCGTGCTCATCGGCGCTGATTGCAGGAGAATGGAATGTGAAAGGACGGCCGGTATCGGCGACATCGCTGCCGTTTGCAACGTCCAAATCTGCGGATGCAGCGATGCAGGAGGTCGTGCTAGGCATCATCGAACAACGACAAAATCGGGAGAGCTTCGCTCATGCGCATCTTGCAGCCGGCCGAATGGAAGAAACCGCGTGGCTTTTCCCATGGCGTCGTGGTCGAGGGGCCGGGTCGCTGGGTGGTCCTGGCGGGCCAGACCGGCGGCGACGACACCGGCAATTATGCGCCCGACATGGCGGCGCAGGTTGAAGGTTCGCTGAGGCGGATCATCAAGCTTCTGGGTGAGGTAGGCGCAGGACCCGAGCACATCGTCCGCCTGACCTGGTACCTGACCAGCCGCAGCGAATATGAAGCAGCCGGTGCCGGCATTGGCGCTGCCTGGAAGGAAACGCTCGGGCGCAATTTCCCGCCGTCGACGCTGCTCTATATCGGCGGTCTCGTGGACGAGCGGGCCAAGGTCGAGATCGAGGTTACGGCGTTCGTGCCGGACGCATAAAAAAATCGATCCGGCGCAGGGGCCGGATCGATTGTCAGAATCAACTGCCGTGCTATTTCGACAGCGAGATATTGGCGCCGCGGAACTGGCTGTCCGCGCGCATGGTGACGGTCTGCCTGTTGCCGCTCGTCTTCAGCCCGATATTGGCATTGAAGCCGGCGGCCGAGGCGACCACCTCGAAGTTCCCGCCGCCGCCGCGGCCCTGGAGCGAGCCGGAAATATTGCGGCTGGCCTCGGACCAGCTGCCGGTGATGGCGCTGCCTTCAGCCTTGACGCTGGCTGCGAGGTTGAACTTGTAAGCGTCGCTGGCGCAGGTCAGCGACATCTCCATGGTCGGACCGATCGGGGCATATTTGGCCCGGCAGCGGATTCGTTCGGTCGAACCGTCGTCCAGGGTCACGGTGCCGGCGCCGCTCCAGCTGCCTGCCATCGGGGCGAACGGGCCGGACTGGGCCTTGCTTTCGGAGGTGACAATTCCCGCCGCAAACAAAACGGCGGCCGCCATCAGCAGCCGCCGGTTCCGGCCGTGAGCCTCGATTGGTTTATTGGCGCGACGCTTCCCATCGCCCACTGCACGGTATGCCTGCAGATGCTCCATTCCACTTCCCCGATCCGGCGTTGCCGCTGAGTTGACCGTTAGCATATGCACCATTGATCGAAACCTTCACAAGTCCCCCACTGCCGATGGTGCCGGAAACGTTAGCGCCGGGGGCAGTGATCCTGCCGTCCGCAACCGTCAGCATGGAGCTCGCAGTCGGCTCGCAGGAGCCGCTCTTGGTCACGATCGTGACCTGCCAATTGCCGTCATAGGGGGTCTGGGCAAAGGCGGAAGCGGCGAGGGTGCCGGTGAAAACTGAAGCGGCACAGAACACCGCAATGCGAGCAAAACGCATAAATTCCGTCCTTCAATGTGTCTGATATGCTGCCGCTTATCTGGACCAAATGTGACGGAAATTTGTTGCAATGCCAAATCGAAAATTGTTCCTACGGAAACAATGGTTTATTTGCGTTTCTGGGTTCGATTTTCCAAGCAGAATCAACGCGGCTTCACGTTAAGGGTAAACGTCGGACAGAGAGCTTCAGGACAGGATTCGAAAGGCTTCACGAAAGGCTTGGCGCGGAGGTCGCGAACTGCTCGTCCTGAGTCTTGGCGGGCAGCGCCTTGTGGACCTTGGCGTAATCGATCACATCGGCCAGCAGCTTGAGGCCGAGCGGCGCCAGCGCGCGCTCCCAGAGCTCCCGCGCCGTCTCGCCCTTCTTGACGAAGCACCAATCCTGGGCGGCGATGGCACCGGCGTCCATGCGGTCGGCGAGATGGTAGATCGTGCCGCCGGCGATTGGATCGCCTTCCTTGATGGTCCATTCCACCGCAGCCTTGCCGCGATGCCGTGGCAGCAGCGACGGGTGATAGCCGATCCCGCCGAGCTTGGCGGCGGCGAGCGCGTCCTTGCCGATTCGAGCGTGGCTGTGCGCCGTGATGATCAGGTCGGTATCGGGGGCAATCTCGGAGGCGACCACCAGCTTCGGATTGGCCTGTACCACGACCTCGATGCCGGCCGCACTGGCGGTCGCGGCGAGGCGATCCTCGGCATCGGCCACCACGACCCGAACGATCGAGACGCCGTGCTCCCGGAGCATGTTCAGGGTGGTCACGCCGAAATGGCGGGAGCCGACGAGGGTAATGCGCATGGGTTTCCGATCCGGTCTCGCAACTGCGTCGTCCCCCGATAACACGTCCGGACGCCCTGTCACCACCCGCGCAGCGTTTGCAGGGGTTATCAACAATGCGCCGGGGCGCGGGCTGCGACGAACACCATGATTGCGCAGCGAGCCGTTCCGGTGCTTCCATGGCGGGCATAGCACCGGGTTAGGAGCGAGCTCATGCGAAGCGCCTGGTTTTTTCTTCTCGCGGCATTGCTCTCAATCATGCCCGCCCATGCAGGCGGGCCGTACCCGGCCGTGCCGCCGGAGACCGGGATCGCGCCATTCGTGGGGCCGACTTGGGACAGCTATCGTTGCGCGAGAGGTCCGGTGACCAATTTCTATCATCGCGCCTATTACGGCGAGGAGCCGCCGGCGCTCTATCGCGGCTACGCGTACCGGCCGTACTACCGCTACAGCGCCTACCGCAGATTGCCGCGCACTTACTTCTGCGTCACCGATTAGCGGTGCCGCGCGGTCCCGGTCGGCGGAAAGCGGCCGATAAGTCGGTTCCTGTGTTTCGTTTTTAACCGAGCCGAGCTGGGCGGGCTGATAAGGGTGCGTCCACCGGGGCTGGCGACATTTCAACCCGCATTCGTTTTCGAACCCGGCTTGGGCCGCTGACGCAATCGTCAGCGGCCTTTTCATGCCGCAAACCGTGAAATCATCGAATGGTAACGCGATCTCAATCAGCCCGGCGTATCGACGAATCCGTCGCGGATTTGTATTGCGTACCGCGACATCGAAAATGTCCCGCCGGCGTGGGTGCGCCGCGCGGGCCTTTTCGTCGGGAAAAATTTCATGCCGCGCGCGATTGAGCAGATCGTCGACAGCTATGTCCGGCTGAAGAACCGGCGTGGCCTCGATGAGTTGATGATGCACAGGCAGCGGCTCGCGGTGGAACTGAAGAGCAAATCCGGCTACGATTTCAGCCTGCCGATCGGCCAGATCGACGAGGAGATCGCGATCATCGAGGCAGGCCTCAGCCGGCTCAAGTCCGAGAATTCCACGGAGATCTAGCGCAGCCTGCGAGGCAGGCTCTCGCGAGAGTAGGGGGACGCATCGTCGCAGTGCGGCGGCCGGTTCATGCATGGTTCAGGCCGGCCGTGTCTCAATGCTCAAGTCATTTCGTGGGACACGAATCCTGCTAGGCTGGTCCCCGTGATTTGGAGGAGACGTCATGATCGAGCTCGCGCTGGCTGGCCTGATTGCGTTTGCAACCGTGCCCGCACCACCGCCGGAGCCCATGGTGGAGCAAGTTCAGTTCAGGGGTGGTCCGGGCGGACAATGTCCGGACGGCTATGATTTCAACCACTCGAACGCCCGCTGCTACCCCAACGATTATCATGCGCCGGGCGTCTACACCGGCGGGCCTGGACAAGGCTATGGACGTCGCAGCGGACAATGCCCGCACGGCTACGACTACAATTACTCGACCGGCGAATGCTATCCGAACCGTGCGCATGGGCCCGGCGCTTACGCGCGCCCCGAATACTACGGAAGCCGCGGCGGCCTGTGCCCGCATGGCTACGATTACAATTATTCGCAGGGACAGTGCTATCCAAACCGCGCACGCGCGCCCGGCATGTACCAACGCTACTGATCGCCCGGGTCGGCGCGCATGTCGCTCAATCGCGCCGGTCGCCGTCGATCACAGTGAACAGCGGCCGCGCCGGGGTCGGCTCGACCAGCAATTCCTCCACCAGCGCGGTTGCCGCGTCGACATATTTGCGTGTCGGCTTGTCGAGCGGGCGCCTGGCCTCGTCGTCGAGCGCGATCTTTGCGGCTTCGACCAGCTTGCGCATGCGCGCCGCATGGTCGTCGCCCGCCGTCAGCGTCGCGCGCGCCAGCGAGCGCAGCACGAACAGCTCACCTTCGAGGCGAAGCAGGCGGTCATTGAGCCTGGTAAGGACGGCGTTGAGGTCGGCCATGATTGCGGGTTCAGCGCGAGGATCCGTTCTGATCTAGCGGCGATCGGTGAACGGAATCCAAACGGCGCCGGTGCAATTGGGCCCATCCTGCGGTCCGTCTCGGACGACCGTGCGGGGCAATCCGAGATGCGCGCGCGACGGACAGCCTACCATTCGACGTCAGCCCAGCGCCTCCCGAACACGGGTGGCCGCGTCTTCACGGCTTGCCAGCCGAAGAAATGATGCTTGCCGGACCAGGCGTGCACCACGCCGCTGCAGATGCTGCACTTGAAACTGCCGGTATGGGCTTCGCTGTGTTCTTCCCTGGTCGCGGTGTAGTTCATGCCGCAACCCGCACAGGTGAATTCTTCGATCGTCCAGATGCTGTTGGCCATTGCACGCAATGCTTTTGGTGACCCCGATGGCACGGTAGTCACGGGCGTTTGCAGCGGCGTAAACCGGCGCGGGAAAATCCGGTTAATAGGCGTTAGCCAAGGCCGCGTGACGTCGGATGCAGCCGCAGTCGCGGGGCCTGCGGGATCGGCGCGGCCTTCACCCGGATCAGTCGCCGCTTCGCATGTCCCGGTCGATGCGCATTTGCACGCGCCTGATCGCGAGCAGCGCCAGCCTTCCTTGCACCCGCCCGGAGCGGACCTTGCCGCCGATCGCATAGGCATAGCGCCAATAGCCGGGCGCGGCATTCGGCCTCAGCGAATAGCGGATACCGCGGTGCATGCCCGTGCATGCATCGGACTGTCCGGGAGGGCGTGTCATCGTCTTTCGAATGCGGAATGGCCCGATGCGTTCCTAATCGTGGGCCCGGCCGGTTCCCGTCGGCTTGACGCCGGATGCGATGCTGGCAATAACGGCTGGGCCTCGCAAGCACCGGAAGTTGCGTTCATGCCGCAAGGAAAGCTGTGCCCGTGAAAAGTCTCCGTCAGCTCCTGACGGGAGAGGACGTCATCCAGCTCGTGATCCGGCTCGGCCTGCTCGCCCTGCTGATCATCTGGACCTTCCTGATCATCCGCCCGTTCGTGCCAATCCTGGCCTGGAGCGGGGTGCTCGCGGTTGCGTTCTATCCGGCCTTCAGCTGGGTCGCCAAGGCCCTGGGCGGCCGGCCCAGGACAGCAGCGCTGATCTTGACGCTGATCACGCTCGGCATCGTCATCGGTCCGGCGACCTGGCTCGGCATCAGCGCGGTGGACGGGGTGCGCGAGCTGGCGCATCAGCTTGGCACCGGCGACCTGGCGCTTCAGGCCGCGCCCGAGCAGCTCAAGACTTGGCCGCTCGTCGGCCCCTGGCTCTACGAGCTCTGGGACCAGGCCTACACCAACGTCCGCGCGGTGGTGCGCGAGGTGGCGCCGTATCTCCAGCCGCTGGCGGGCCCGTTGCTTTCGCTTGCCGGCGATGCCGGCGTCGGCACGCTCCAGTTCCTGGTCTCGGTGTTCGTGGCCGGCTTCCTGTTTCCGCATGGGCCGCGGCTGGTCGCGGCCGGACGCGGCTTCCTGTTCCGTATCGTCCCCGAGCAGAGCGAGCATTTCCTGTCGCTCGCGGGCGCGACCATCCGCGCCGTGGCGCAGGGCGTGATCGGCGTGGCGATCGTGCAGGCGCTGCTCGCCGGCATCGGCTTCAAGCTCGCCGCCGTGCCGAGCGCCGGCCTGCTCGCCTTCATCGTGCTGCTGCTCTCGATCGTGCAGATCGGCGCGTTCCTCGTGCTGCTGCCGGTCATCATCTGGATCTGGACCGCCAAGGACGTCACCACGGCGCTGCTGCTCACCGTGTTTCTCGTCCTCGTCGGTTTCATCGACACCATGTTGAAGCCGCTCGTCATGGGGCGCGGGCTGACCACGCCGACCATCGTGATCTTCGTCGGCGTGATCGGCGGCACGCTCGCCCACGGCATCGTCGGCCTGTTCATCGGACCGATCATCCTGTCGGTGGCGTGGGAAATGATGATGGCCTGGATCAGGACCGAGGACCGGGCAGGGGCGGGCAAGGACTGATCTTTCCGCCATCGACGCAATCTGCCCGCGGTACCGAGGCATCGCAGCCTGTGATCAAAGCGTGCCGCGAACTTGTCTGTTCGACTAGACAAGTTTCGATCGGGACGATTCTGTTTCAACGACGGCAGCAATGGCGAAGTCTTCCAAGCTGGTTGCCGCGAGGCGCGGCAAGGTCTTGTTGGTCCGACGCCGGTCGGACGGCCTGTGGATGTTTCCGGGCGGCCGCAAGCGTGCGCGCGAGTCCGCGAAAGATTGCCTGCGACGGGAGATCAGGGAGGAGCTTCCCAAGCTGAAGCTCGGCAGGATCAGTCTCTGGAAAGAAGTGAAAGCCAGGAACAAGCGCTCCGGCCGCAAGATGAGCGACGCGATCTTCATTGCCAAGACGGCCAAAGGCAGGCTGGCGATCGGCGACAAGAAGGAGATCGACCGCGCCGCCTGGCAGAAGCCGCGCGGCATCCGCCTGACCGCGACCTCGCGCTACATCCGCGACCGCCTGTTTCCGAGGAAACAGAGGCGGAGGTGAGCTAGTCCTCGCGTCCCGCCGATCGCGTCCGTCCGGCGAACCTCCTCGACTGCGTCGCGCTCGGTTCCGGTGCAGCAAGCTTTGCGGCCTCGAGCTCTCGCATCTCCTTGCGGGCTTTGCGTGCATTGCGCATCGCGCGCTTGATGAAGGGATGCTGGGAATCCTCGGCGAAGAACAGCACCACTTCGCAACTCGGACATTGCCTGGAATAGCCGTCCTGCAACCGCCCCGCGCGATCGCGAAACACGTTCTTGCACCGCGTGCACTGAATCTGGACCGAACTCATGCGCGGACAACAATGACTTCCGAAAATGGATATTCAACTGATCCCAAATGTCTGAAGAAAGCTTGAATGCCGCGGGGCTGGATGTCGCGGAGCGCGCGCGGCCAAGCGCCGTCGGCCGGCCGCAGCCGGCATCGGAAGAATCCGGTTCGACGGGCCCGCCGGCTGTTATTGCTTGGCCGCTATCATCTCCAGGCAGTGGTTGAGAAAGGCGGTGCGATCCCTCGGCAGCACCTTCTCGAGATCCGCCTTCAGCGCGCATTCGCGCTGGCGCAGCTGCTCGGCCCGGCGCTTCTCGGCGGCCTCGCGATATTCGGGAGCGACTTTGTTGGGATCGACCAGCGCCTGCGAGCGGGCCGGTGCCGTCGCAAGGACTGCGATGGCGGCGATGAAAAGGAATTGTTTCAAATGAACCTCCGTAAAAGCGGCATGGTAGCGCGCCGCGCGGGCGCGCTCAAATCAGCGGCGCGGTATCCCGCTCCGGCCCGATTGAACGGGTCGAGCGGGCCGGCGGTCCGAAGAGCCTTTCGCCGGCTTTGGAACGACTTGGCGTGACAGGCGTCGAATCCTCGCTCTCGGCCCAGCCCCAAGCCCCCCTAAAGCCTCGGGCCGCGAGAAAACCTTCCCCACAAAGGTTGGCGACCTCAGGGCCCCCGCGCTGAGGTCGTTTGTTTTGCTGCGAGATGTGTGAACCAGTTCACACGCGCGCGGTGAAATCGCTGCTATGAAGACGTCATTGCTTGACCAGTTCATTTTGCTCGAAACGCCCCAGCGTGGCTCCAAGCGCTGGGGTTTTTCGTTTCTCTCCGGGCGCAGAATGTTTACAATCGCGCCAAGCGTCGCATCGACAGACGCAGCTCCCGCACCGCGCTAGTTCCGTTCCAAGAGCTCGATCGACCAGCTCTTGTGCCGGGATCGTTGCGCCGTGCCGAACGTTGCCGCCACAGGGGTGCGTTCACGGGGCAAATCTCATATGCATGGCGCGAAGTCGCCGAATCGAAAACGAAGGCGGCTGGCGTTCAGTTGACGACGGTTTACGACCAGAAACGGATTCAAGTGAGGCTTACCAAGAAGGCGCGGGTGGCCAAGAAGTCGCCGAACAAGAGGTCGCCGAAGAAGACGTTGCCGAACAGGACGTCGACAAGCAAGGCGCAGCCAATCAGGACGTCGCCAAGGACGAGCAAGGCGGTGCAGCGCGCCTCGATCTCGTCGTCGTCGCCGCTCGGGGTGCTGGCTCTGCATCTGCTTGCCCAATGGAAGCAGTCCGGACGCAGCGGCATCGTTTTTCTCGCCGAAAACGAGAACAGGGCGGAGCGGCTGGGCAGCGTCATTCACGCTCTCGACCCCTCCTGCGAAGTCCTGGTGTTTCCGCGCTTGAACACCTTGCCGTTCGACCAGCTCGAGCCTTCGCACGAGCTCGCGGGGCGCAGAGCCTCCGTCCTGGGGCGCCTCGCGAAATCCAAGAAGCCGCTGTTTCTGGTCTCGACGGCGGAAGCCGTGATGGAGCGCCTGCCGCCGCCGGCGAGCCTGTCGCGCCTCAGCGTGAGCTTGAAGGTGGGCGGCACCTTCTCCGAGCGCGAGCTCGAGACGCGTCTCGAATCCCTCGGATACGATCTCGACGACGAGCCGGATTATCCGGGCGGCGCGCTGTTCCACGGCCAGACCTTCGAGATATTCCCCGCGGGTGCGCTGGGGCCGTTCCGGATCGAGCATTCCGATCGCGCGATCAAACGCATTGTGGCGTTCGATCCGAACGAGCACAGGATCATCTTCGAGACCAAGGAGCTTCTCGTCGATCCCATGTCGGAGCGGCTCGGCCTTGCCGGCAAACGCGGCAAGCGCGCGACGCTCTTCGACTATTGCGGGCGTGCCAAATGGATCGCCGACGCCGGGGTTCCCGCGCATGCCGACGTTTGGCTCGATACCATCGAGGAGGCCGCGCCGCGCGCCGAGCGTGAGCGCGAATATCTCGGACGGCGCGATTGGAAGCAGCTCTCCAGGGGCATGAAGGTGCTGCCGCGCGCAGCGTCCTTCCAGACCATCCCGGAGTTTTCGAAGCTGACATCCGCCAGGAAGGCGCTGCGTGCGTTCGTCGAGGAGACGCGGCGGGCAGGTTCTCGCCTTCTCCTCGTCGCTGCGCAGGAGGACGATCTGCGCGTGATGGAGCGCATGAGCGGCCTCAAGGCGCCGCGCTGCGACGATTGGGAGGAGGCGGCGAGCGGACGGAGCGGCGAGGCGGCCCTGCTGGCCGATCTCGATGCGGGCTTCATCGTGCCGGGCAAGAAGCCTCTCGTCGTCGTGACGGCCTCCGACGTGCTCGGCAGCCGGGCGCATCATCCGCAGCCGATGGCGCGCGCCTGGAGCACGGCCTTCGACCATGCCGATGTGCCCGAGCAGGGCACGGTGGTCATCCATCTGCAGCGCGGCCTCGGCGTGCTCGACGGCCTGCAGACCGTGAACACCGGCGGTGGCGCGCTGCGCGAGATGATCCGCCTGAAGTTCGCCGGCGACAATGCGGTGCTCGTGCCGCCGCCCGATCTTGCCCTGATGTGGCCCTACGCGGCCGAGCTCGGCAAGCTGGCACTCGACAAGGCGGACGGCAGCACATGGTGGGCCCGCCGCACCGCGGCCGAGCGCGAAATCCAGGTCGCCGGCAAGGCGCTCGCCAAGCACATCAGCCAGCGCCGCCGGCGGCGCGGCGAAAAGCTGGTCCCGCCGGGATCGGCCTATGAGAAGTTCGTCGCACGTTTCCCTTACTTCACGACGACCGACCAGGCCAAGGCGATCGCCGACGTGCTGGACGATCTCGCCTCCGGTCATCCCATGGACCGGGTGATCTGCGGCGACGTCGGCTTCGGCAAGACCGAGGTGGCGCTGCGGGCGGCGGCGGCCGTGGTGCTGTCGGGCAAGCAGGTCGCGATCGCCGTGCCGACGACGGTGCTGGCCCGCCAGCATGTCGCAACCTTCCAGAAGCGCTTTGCGCCGTTCGGGATCGAGGTCGGCAATCTGTCTCGGGCAACCTCGGGCGCGCAGCTGCGGGAGACCCGGGAGGGCCTGCGCAGCGGCCGGATCAAGGTCGTGATCGGCACCCAGGCGCTCACCGGCAAGGACGTCAAGTTCAGCGATCTCGGCCTCGTCATCATCGACGAGGAGCAGCACTTTGGCGCGGCGGAGAAGGCCAAGCTCGCCCGCCTCGCCAAGAACGTCCATGTGCTGATGATGAGCGCGACGCCGATCCCGCGCACGCTTGCCGCGGGCCTTGCCGGCTTCCGCGACCTCAGCGTGATCGCCTCGCCGCCGGTGCACCGGCTGCCGGTCGCGACCCGGATCGCGCCGCTGTCGGATGCCGCCATCGCCTCGGCGCTGCTGCGCGAGCAGCGGCGCCATGGCCAGAGCTTCCTGATCTGCCCGCGCATCCAGGATCTCGATCCGATGCTGGCGCGGGTGCAGGCGGTGGCGCCCGACCTGCGCATCGTCTGCCTGCACGGCAGATTGGCGGCGGACGAGATCGACGACCGCATGATGAGCTTCGTCGAGGGCAGGGCCGACGTGCTGCTCGCGACCAACATCGTCGAGAGCGGCCTCGACATCCCCCGTGCGAACACCATCGTGGTCTGCTGGCCGGAGAAGTTCGGCCTCGCCCAGCTGCATCAGCTGCGCGGGCGCGTCGGCCGAAGCGGCATCCGCGCCTTCGCCCATCTCCTGACCGAGACGGCGTCCGGACAATCCGAGAAGCGGCTGGCCGTGCTCGAGGAGTTCAGCCGCCCCGGCGCGGGCTTTGCCATCAGCGAGCGCGACCTCGATCTCAGAGGCGCGGGCGATTTGTTTTCGGAGCAGCAATCCGGCCACGTCCAGGTGTTCGGGCCGGTGCTCTACAGCCACTTGCTGAAGATGGCCTCGGAGAAGCTCGACGAAGGGCAGGCGGTGTGGGTTCCGGACCTGAACCTGCCGGTCGCGGACATGCTGCCGGAGACCTATGTGCAGTCCGAACCGGTGCGGCTCGAGCTCTATGCGCGCGCCGCACGCTGCACGGATGAGGACGACCTCGAAGACCTCGAGGAGGAAACCGCCCGCCGCTTCGGACCCTTGCCGAAGGTCGCGCGCGACTTCTTTGCTGCAGGAAGGCTCAGGATCGAATGCAAGCGCAGAGGCATCATCCGCCTCGACGTCGGCCCTGAAGCTGCGGCCGCAACGTTCCTGCCCGGACGCCTGCGGAAGTCCCGAGGCAAGTCGCTACAGCGCGACGGCGATCGCGTCGTCTATCACGCCAAGATGCAGGACGCGCCGTTCGAGCGGGTGGAGGAGCTGCTCGAGCTGCTGGACGAAGGCTAGACGCCAGGCAAAATTGCGAAAACAACCCCATGCACAGTAGCTAAGTGGCGCTGGCACAAGGCTTTTTGAATCGGGCGGGAAGGGGGCGTTTGCCCCGTCGGGCAAAACAGGATGCTCGCCAGGCCCCGTACTCGAACGGGGACGCCGCGCACGTCGGCCGGCCCAGCCGCTAACGTGGAATTAATTCAAAATGCTCACAATTTTAGGCAGTTGTGTAAGGGTGCTGCGTACAAGGACTCGTCGTAAGGGCGTTCCAAGGGCGGCTGCCTGTTGCTCGCTCATTGGGGTCCACGCACGTGACCACGACATTCGAAACGGCAAGCTTCGTCGAAGAGCTCGACGCTGTCGCCTTGGCCGACGCGGCGTCAACGCATGAATCCGAAACTCCCGAAGCTCCGGCGCCGGTCAAGCGATCCAGCCGCAAATCGATCCTGGCCTTCTCGGTATGTGCCCTCGCCATCAACGGCGCGGCGGCCATCTATACCTCGCCAACTGACTTTTCATCGCTGAACGTCAGCCGGTTGGCCGAACTGTTCCCGCGCCGCGAAGCGTCCGAGCCAAAGCCGGATCCCGTCGTCGCGGCCCTGAAGGACATTCAGTCGGCCCAGCAGCAACACACCGCGTTGCTGCAGCAGAACAATCAGGCCGCGGATCAGAACTCGGTGATGCTGCAACAGGATTCAATGCTGCTGCTGTCGCTGCGCCAGAGCATCACGGACGAACGGGTCGATGTGAGGAAGATATCGTCGCAGCTGTCCATGCTGATGGCGAAGATCGATACACTGCAAAGCACGATGACGATGTCGGACGTCACATCCTCCATTCGAAAAGCGCATGCGCGCTACGGACTGTCCGCTGCGATGCGCAAGCGAATGGTTCGGGAGCCCAAACCTGTAGGGCCTGTAGGGCCTGTAGCGCCTCTGGGGCCCGTGGGGCCGGTCTCGGTCGGAGGCGCTCCGCTGAGTGTGCCGGCCGCGACGCCTGAGAGCTGAAGCCAACGTCAAGCTGATCGGCTACGGACGACGTCCGCGGCGGATCGGCGCCGTCACTTCAGGGCGTGATCGATCTTGTGCGCCAAATGCCCGGTGTCGTGATCGCGGCGCAGCTGGCTCAGCGACGTCTCGTTCAACTGGGTCAGGATTTCGCTGAGCTGCGTCGCATCGGGATACCCCGCCGCAAAACTCTTTCCGTAGATCTTGCGCAACGTGCCGACCAGCGTGTTGCCGTGCTTCTTGCTGATCGAGCCGTCCTTGTCGCGATGGCGGCCGTCCAGCCCCGGTTCCTTCATGGGTCTCTCCCGTACGGCGTCTGAAGCGCCTGGAGAGAGCCTGCGCTCAAACCGGTGAACTGGCAATGGCACGGCGCGTCCGGTGAGGGTCGGCCACTACCTTGCGAAGTGCGCGCCTAACCTGACTGCTAAGCCGTTAAGCCGCGAAACAACCCAGCGCTGGTTCAACAATGCCTGGTCGAATGTCGGCCGAGCCGGATAACGGCAGGAGATCGCTTGGGATCAGGCGGCCTGCTCTTCGAACGAGGTGTAGACCCGGCCGGCGGGATCGACGACCTGAACGTCCCAGCAACCGTCCTCGACCAGCTCCCTGGCCTTCTTGAGGGCGGCGGCGAGTGAAGGCCGCTTGAGGCTGACGATACCCGCCGTGTCGAAACCGTTGATTTCAAACATGCCGCTCCTCCGGTTTGGGTGCGAATCCTACACGTTTCGGGCGGGTTGTCAGCGGGTTTTTGGGGCGGGGGAGCTGGCGTGGGTGCAGACGGGAGGCGCTGGCGGCGCGGCCGTTAAGCGCGCCAGCTCAGCTATCCCGGCCTCAATCGAGCGGGATGGTGTCCACCCGCAGGCAGGGACGACACTGGTAGGCGTGCACAGCGGGAAGCGTGAAGATGGACGGCAGTGTCGCCAAGAACGTCATCGGCCGTCTGCACTTGGAACAGATCAGAACGGGCGGACTGTCTTTCGCTACGCAGATCATCGCCAAAATGCCCAAGGAAGGAGGGCACATTAGGCGCATGCTGCGGGGAGTTCATCTCGGGGTGACTACTGGAGTCTATCGGAAATTGGCAGGCTCTTTCGCGACAAGGGGCCGCTGAGGATTGCTCCGAAAATTGATCGTGAATCGCAGTGGCGCTGATCGAAACGGGTGATGCGTTTCGAAGGGCTCACTGCTAACGGGCCGCGGCGGGTCAGAGATGCGAAGGCCCGGGGACAGGACGATGGTCTTCCTCGGCAGCCTCGATCCAACAGGCTATTCCATCCTGCACATTTTGCACCGCCTCGAATTCGGTCGCTCCGTCAGACATGCAGCTGGGAAGGTCGGGCACGGTCGCAACAAATCCGCCGCGGTCTTCCTCCGTCAGCGGCTCGATGATGATTTTGTAGAGGAGACGCAGCGGCGCTGCTCGCACCAACGATGGGTTTCGCAAGAGCTCGACCCATCCTACGAACTAAAAACCCATGTCCCGAAGTCCGAGGCGCCATAGTGCCTCTGACTGTGGTGTTAAAGCTTTCTCGAAGCGCGTAATCTCTGCCTCGATCGCCTTACTTATTTCTTGTCGCTCCTTGGGACCTAGTTGTTTGGTAGGGTCGTCGGTTCTCTTCGCGGTCAGATGAGAAATCTGCTGATTCATTCTCGCCTCTAAATCGTTGGCGATGAAGTTTCCATTTGGCTCATAACCCGGCTTGGTAAAGCGCCGTGGGTCGATGTCACAAGGGTCTTTGTTTTTGAAAAATTCGATAAGGTTACGCGCATGAAGATGGAAGCATTCGATGCGCATATTGCCCTCGAACCTAGAAGTCGCGCCTTCACTCAAAGCCCGGAGTGAATGTCGAAGCATGCCTACCTCGTAGCAAGCGTAACGCCTTAGCCAATAATCGGCCTCTTGGTCAGTTGCCGCATTCGGCTTTCTGATTTTTGTCATGGGACATTCCCTCGGCTGGGGTGGCTGGGGTGGCTTCAACTTGTCGCGCGGTATCCAAGCAAATAGCCCCAGCTTTGCGGTGCCATCAGGCGTAAAAGCCACATCGGTACCAAGGGTAATTTTGGTGAGGCTTACGCCTTCTTGATTGTTGGCGACGGGATGGTAGGTAAAAATCTGCGTGTCTCTAGACCTGTAGGGATGTGACGGGGTTCTTCAGCTAGCCGGCGATTTCGATCAGCTCGTCGAATTTGACGAGATCTTGCAGCTCGCGCGTCCGCATTAGAACGGCACTCACGTGATTGGTGATGTCCGTTGCTCGGACCGGCTTTCGCCGCTTCTCCATATCATCGTATCGGAAATTGAAGATGATGGGGAGTTTTGCCTCAGTGTCTTCGCACCAGTCGCCGTGAACCCAATGATTTCGCGCGCTGGCGAGTTTGCCAAGTTTCTCGATGCATTTATCGATTGCATCCCGGTCGAACGGACCAGCGTTCCACTCCAGAATAAGCGCTCGTATAAATCTCACGCGAGTATCGAGCGTGGGCATGTGGTAGTAGGCGCGCTGCATCTGATGGAGATTGTTGGCGTTCGTTACCCGCGTTAGTGCCGCGATAAGGGCAAGGTCGGCATTCGCCCAGGCAATGACCATATCCAAGGTCACCATGAAATCTCTGGTGATCAAGTACTGGGACGAGGTTGGCTCAAAGGCGGTTTCGAAGGACAACATCAAATTCCAGAAGAACTACTGGATCGACCACTTCGGGGACAAGACGGTCTCCCAGGCTACCGCCTACGAGGCGCAGAAAGAGTTTAAAGCATCTTTGCTGCAGCGTGGCTTATCAGCCTCCTCGGTGAGCAAGGTTATCGCTGCAGGGAGAGCCTCATCCCGTTTGGCGTGGAGCAAGCACGAGCTTGCTTCGATGCCGCCGTTCACCATGCTTCCGGTCGACGAGCAGGACCCCATGGGGAAGCCCATCAATGTCAGCGAAGCTGCGAAGCTGACCCGGATTCCTCGCAGAGATCTGTGCTGCCATCCAAAGCTTCTACGAGGCAGTTACCCGCCAGTGAAAAACAGGTGCTTCTTCGGCGATACGAACAAGGCACTGGCGGAGAAGGGGAATTTGGTGAGCGCGCTGGGGCTCGAACCCAGGACCCCGTGATTAAAAGTCACGTGCTCTACCGGCTGAGCTACGCGCTCCCATGGCCGCTGATGGCTTTGACGAAGGTCGCCATCGTGTTCGGACATTCGAGAAGCATGTCTTGCCGCTACGCGCGATTTGCGTCGCGGGGAAAAACCGGCTGTTTCCGGATCATGCTTTCGGCCTGCGCTGTGTAGGGGGAGTGGCTGCGCAGGTCAATAGTCCGGGGCGCTGCCGAAACTCATGGCAGCAGCGGGGATTTGCTCGCGGTCTCCGCAGCTTAGGCCGGAATTCTCAACCCGATTGGCGGGCCACCATCCACGTCGAAGAGCTCGTGACTTTTAATCACGAGGTGTCAACCGGCCGGGACGCCCGTCAGTTGGTCTCCCGCCGCACTTCGTTCGGCACTGCCTGCGGCGCGCCGACGGGGGGCAGTGCGACGGGGCGGAGGCCGATCAGCTCGGCGGTGCGGATCGCGCTGTCGCGCCAGAACTGGAACGAGTTGATGCGGCTGAGCTCTAGGATGGCGATCGCAACGGCGGCCAGGAACGGCAGGCTCTGCAGCACCAGCACGCCGGCGAAGATGTAGATCTCGGTGATCTGCCGAAAACTGTTGGAGGCGATCAGGACGCCGGCGCCGACCAGGAGCAGGGTGCCTATCACGGCCTCCCAGAACGCCTGGAACTCGATCGACATGCGGCTGAGACCGCCCTTGGAGGTGCGGGCGAAAGCGATGTGCTCGGTGATGAGGCCCTGCGCCACCGCGCGCGACACCGTCCACTGCACGCTCATCGCCGCGATCATGGCGCCCAGCATCTGGCCGGGCTTGATGGCGACGCGGGCGCGGTACATCGACAGGAAGTGCACCAGCGAGACGATGAACGCGCCGATGATCGGCAGCGTCAGGATCTTGTCGGGAATGGCGATGTCGGCGAAGGCGACGATCGGCACCCAGACGAGATTGAGCAGGGCCACCACGACGCCGAGGCTCTCGGCACCCAGCCAGTTCAGCCAACCAAGGCCGTATTCGCGCTTCTGGTCGGAGGTCAGCCGGCTCGCGCCGGGCAGGAAGCGGCGCCAGTGCTTCTTGACGATCTGCAGGCCGCCATAAGCCCAGCGGTGGCGCTGCTTCTTGAAGGCCTCGTAGGTGTCCGGCAGGAGGCCCGCGCCGTAACGGGTGTTGGTGTAGTGGGTGGTCCAGCCGAGCTCCTGGATCGCCAGGCCAAGATCGCTGTCCTCGCAGATCGTGTCGGACGACCAGCCGCCCGCCATGTCCATCGCGGCGCGGCGGATCAGGCACATCGTGCCGTGCACGATGACGGCGTTGAGCTCGTTGCGCTGGACCATGCCGATGTCGAAGAAGCCGGCATATTCGCCGTTCATGATGTAGTGCATGATCGACAGATCGCCGTCGCGGTGCTCCTGCGGCGCCTGCACGAGGCCAACGCGTGGATCGGCGAACGCGGGCACGAGGTCCTTCAACCAGTCGGGCTCGACGACATAGTCGGCATCGAGAATGCCGATGATCTCGGCATCCGCGGCAGTGCGCTCCATCGCGATGCGCAGCGCGCCCGCCTTGAAGCCCTGCACTTTCTCGGCGTTGATGAACTTGAAGCGTTCACCGAGCGCGCGGCAGTGATCCTGGATCGGCTGCCAGAACGCGGGATCCGGCGTGTTGTTGATGATGACGACGCATTCGTAGTTCGGATAGTTCAGCCGCGACAGTGCATCCAGCGTCTGCTTCAGCATATCGACAGGCTCGTAATAGGCCGGGATGTGGATCGAGACTTTCGGGCAATATCCTTCGGGCACGTTCTCGACCGGCTTGTCCCTGGTGATCAGCCGCTGCGGCGGCCGGCCGAAGGCGACCGCGGCGATCTCGTCGATGCGCGCCATCGCGATGAGGACGAGAGGAACAAGCAGGATCATGCCGAGCGTCAGCGCGAAGGCCGAGCCGAAGATGAAATAATGCCCGTTCCAGAACGCGAACACGGTCGCCGCCCAGGCGCCGACGCCGTTGGCGGTCGCCGACAGCAAGAACGCCTGTTTCGCGGTCGGCTTTTCAATCCGCAGGATCGGCAGCGACAAGAGGATGCCGACCAGCAGCGCGATGCCCATCAGCTTCCAATAGTCGGGGTTCTCGACCGGGCCGGTCCAGGCGAATTTCGGCTCGCGGCTGGCGTTGAGGATGCCCCAATACGGACCGACGCCGCCTTCGAAATACTTCCAGGGCTGATCGATGGCTTCGACGATGTTGTAGTCCATGCCAAGCGCGTCGGCGCGGCTGACGAAGTTGCGCAGTGTCAGGGCCTGCTGGAACGGACCAGGGTCCGCGTTGCGCAAATTATAACCCGCGCTCGGCCAGCCGAATTCGGCGATGACGATGCGCTTGCCCGGAAACTGATTGCGCAAAAGATTGTAGCGATCCACTGCCTGGTCGACCGCCTGGTCCGAGCGGAAATTTTCCCAATAGGGCAGGACGTGCGCGGCGATGAAATCGACGTTGGAGCCGAGCTCGGGATTGTCGCGCCAGATGTTCCAGATCTCACCGGTGGTCACGGGCACGCGGACCGCGGCCTTGACCTGCTTGATCATCTCGATGAGGTCTTCGACCTTCTGCTCGCCGCGATAGATCACCTCGTTGCCGACGACGACGCCGTTGACGTTGCTGTTCTTGCGGGCGAGGGCGATCGCGGCCTCGATCTCGCGCTTGTTGCGATCCTTGTCCTTGTCGATCCAGGCGCCGACGGTGACCTTGAGGCCGAACTCGGCCGCGATCGGCGGCACCAGTTCCACACCGCCCGTGGACGAATAAAGACGGATCGCGCGCGTCATGGTCGACAGCGTCTTGAGGTCGGCGCGGATTTTCTCGACGGTCGGGATGTTGTCGATGTCGGGGTGGGCCGAGCCCTCGAACGGCGCGTAGGACACGCTCGGCAGCAGGCCCTTGAAATCGGGCGCGGGTTCCTTGTCGCGCAGGACCCCCCATAGTCCAGCGTGAAGCGCAGACACAAGCAACAAAACGGCGGCGACAACGCGCATCGCGGCTAAACCAAAAGGGGCTGAGGGGGCAGGGAAGCGGATCCGACCCCGAGATCCGACCAAGTCCGCGGCAAAGGGAGCATATCTCCGCCGCGCGGTTTCACAACTGTCATGGCCTCATGTCCTTATGAGGGCATGGCCTTTTTCGAACGTCGCGCGGCAGTGCCAACCGCGTCTATGGCCGATCGTTCCTGAACGAGAGCTGAAACGACCAAGTCTGTTTAAGATCCAAGTCTGTTTGAGATCTTGGGCTATTTCGGGGGCGCCGGTGACGGGCTTGCCGCAGGTGAGGGGCTCGCGGCCGGCTGTGGCTGCGCATTGTTGGCGGCCGGAGCCGCCGGCTGGGCGGCCGAGGCCGCCGCCTGCTGCGGCTGGGCCGCCGGGTTGATCCAGCAGGCGTGCACGCGGCTGTCCAGGGTCTCGGCGACCTTGGGGTCGATCTGGCCGCCGAACCGGGTCAGGCAGCGGAACGCGGCCTGGATGTGGCCGCCGGGGCAGCCGAAGCGGTCGTAGAGGTCGAGATGGCGGAACGCGGTATCGAGGTCGTCCCGCCACATCAGCCGCACCACGCGCCGGCCGAGCCAGACGCATTCAGGATTGCCGCCCGGACCGTTGATGACCTGGGCGGCTTCCGCGAACTCGTCGGTGCGGCGCTGGTTCTGGGCGGCATCCTTGGCGGCGTCGGCAGGCTGGGCGGCGGCCTTGCCCTGATCCGGGGCCGGCGTGCCGCTCTGGGCGGAGGCGCCACCGAGACCGGCGAGAACGAGAAGGCAGGAGACGGCCAAGGTGGCGGCGAACTGCCGCAGGACCGCATTTCGTGACTCGAACACCCGTTGCCGCATGAAATCCCCAATGTATGCGCTGGCCGTCCGCGTCAGGATCCCGCGGACGCGTCGGTGATGGCGTCCAAATGGGTCTCCAATGCGGCGGAAAAGTCTTTCGGAGTCCATGACCTGTATTTGGCATTTTGTCCAGCAAAGTCACGATGCTAGGCCTTGGTCGAACGGCCGCAGCCCGAATCCTTGGAGGAGAAGCGGAACGCTCGAATGGATTGGCATCTGGGCACCCGCTTGGACCCCCCTTGGCAGACGGCGTGCAAGCAGGTAATCGACGGACCCTTCGCGGAGGACGGAACCGATTTCTCTTCGTACGCCACTGGCACTTCTGCTCGTTTCACTGGGTGCGATTGCTGCCGTGTGGTGGTGGTTGGCGACGCCGATCACGCTCGCGCGCGCCCCGATCGATCCCGCCGACAAGGTCCAATGCGTCTCCTACGCGCCGTTCCGCGGCGAGCAGACGCCGCTGAACGCGTGGACCCATATCGACGCCGAGCAGATCGAGCAGGACTTGCGCCAGCTCAAGGAGATCACCGACTGCGTCCGCACCTATTCGATGGAGAACGGGCTCGACCAGGTGCCGGCCATCGCCGCCAAGGTCGGCGGGCTGAAGGTGCTGCAGGGCATTTGGCTCTCCAGCAACCGCACCAAGAATTATGAGCAGGCCGGGCTCGCCATCCGCCTCACCAAGGAATTCCCCGGCATCATCACGGCGGTCATCGTCGGCAACGAGGTGCTGCTACGCGGCGAGATGACGATGGCGGACCTCGTCTCCATCATCCGTCTGGTGAAGACGCAAGTCAGCGTGCCCGTCACCTATGCCGACGTCTGGGAGTACTGGCTGAAGAACCGCGAGGTCTATGACGCCGTCGACTTCGTCACGATTCACATCCTGCCCTATTGGGAAGATTTCCCGATCAAGGCGAAATTCGCCTCGGCCCATGTCGAACAGATCCGTGAGCGGATGGCGGTGGCGTTTCCCGGCAAGGAAATCCTGATCGGCGAGACCGGCTGGCCGAGCGAGGGTCGCATGCGCGACGGCGCGCTGCCGTCACGCGCCAACCAGGCGCGGGTGGTCTCGGAAATCCTGGCCCTGGCGAAGGCGCAGAAGTTCCGCGTCAATCTGATCGAGTCCTACGACCAGCCGTGGAAGCGCAAGCTGGAAGGCACCGTCGGCGGCTATTGGGGCCTGTACGACTCGGTGCGCCGGAGCCTGAAATATCCGCCGGGCGAGCCGATCAGCAATTTCCCCTACTGGAAATGGTACATGGGCGCGGGCATGGGCCTGTCCGTGCTGGTGTTCGCGGTCGCCCTTATCACGCTGCGCCGGCGGCCGTGGACGCCGCGCTTCTCGGCCTGGCTCGGGGTCGCGATCTCGGCGACGACGGCGGGGAGCCTGCTCGGGATCGGCGCCGACAAGATGTATTACGAGAGCTACGGAATTGGTGGCTGGCTGCTCTGGGGCGCGCTGCTGCTCGCCGGCATCCTGTCGCCGATCTTCTGCGCGCAGGCCATGGTGATCGGCCGCAGCCTGCCGACCTTCCTCGACCTGCTCGGTCCGCGCGAGGGGCGGAAATGGTCGAAGCTCACCGCCGTGCTGGGCCTGACGCTCGCGGTGGCGGCGGTGATCGCGGCCGCGACCGCGCTCGGCTTCGTTTTCGACCCGCGCTACAAGGATTTTCCCTACGCCGCGCTGACGATGGCGGTGGTGCCGTTTGCGCTTCTGATGCTGAACCGGCCGCAGACCGGCCAGCGTCCGATCGCGGAATCGGTGTTTGCGGGCGTGCTGGCGCTGTCGGCGGTCTTCGTGCTGTTCAACGAAGGCCGCGACAATTGGCAGTCGCTGTGGACCTGCTCGATCTATCTGCTGTTCGCGCTCACGCTGTGGCGGGCGCGGGCCGAGCAAACCCAAGAATGAACAGGCCGATCGCAAGGCCCGACGGCACGACATTGTAGAGCACGATGCCGAGGCCGGCCGCGATGATGCCGACCGTCAGCAGCACGATCGACGGCCGCATCAGGTTCAGCGTCGCAACCACCAGCGCGACGATGCCGAACACCGAATTCTTGAACAGCACGGTCGAGACCGAGCGCCCCTTGCAGATCAGCGTCTGAAGCCCGGCGTCGCAGGCGAGTGCGACCTGCGACAGCTCGATCGCGAGGTAACGCAGATAAAGTGCATAGCCGACGGACGCGAAGCCGACGACGATCAGGAACTGCACCTGGTAGGGCGTGAGGCGGAAGGGCTTTTTTGTCATGGCGGCAATATGGTCGGGATGGCGGGGGCAGGCAACAGGGCAGGTGACGTTTCTTGTCCGGCTGGCTTAGGACGTGTGCGATGAGCCGTCAAAGCCGGCTTTGCGTCCGGCTCTGTTCCGCCAGCCGGCGCTCGTATTTTTCAGCCAATGCGAGCAGTCGCTTCCGGATATGGGGATCCGCCCGGTCCGCCAGTTCGCGGATCAACGCCAGCTGCTCCCGCAGGAAATTCGCGTCCGCCGTCATCTCCGCTCCGAATCAAATCCGTCGCGGATCATGCCGGGTTACATCGGCTTCGTTCGTATCATTTGGTACGCTCGCCCGACCGGCGCGCGCCGGCGGCCAGGCTATTTCAATCCCAACCGGCGCTCGATCCAGCCGAGAACGAACAGCACGAGCAACGTGACCGTGATCGCGGCGCCGACGAGGAGCCAGGCTCCCAGCGCGCATGCAATTCCGAGCCCCGCCGCGATCCAGACGGTCGCCGCCGTCGTGAGGCCGTGAACGGTCTTCGCCTTGGCATCGTGCAGGATGACGCCTGCGCCAATGAAGCCGACGCCGGTCAGCACCCCGGCGACGACGCCCTGAATGACCCGGGAGATCGCATCCGGATGGTCGCGCAGATTCTGAAACTCGATCACGGAGATCGACACGAGCGCGGAGCCGAGCGCCACGAGCGCGAGGGTCCGCATTCCCACCGGCTTGTCGTTCATGTCGCGGTCGATGCCGATCAGCAGGCCCGTACCCGCCGCAACGAGAAGTCTCAGCACATCGTCAAGTTCGTTCATGGGATTCCGCGAGTGTCGGAAGGAGGCGCAACGCGTGGAGCGCGCCGTGAATGAACGCAAATCCGCGGCAAATGGGCAGCGCAGGTCGCAGCGTCCGATCGCCGCATGCAAGCGGTTGCCGTCGAGATGGGCGGCGTCCTACCGCCTGAAGAAGGATGTCAGTGTCGATGCCGCCGACGCCGTCTCCGGCTTGGCCGGTGCTGGCGGCGCTGCGGGCGGTGGCGCGGGCTCCTCGCGCTTCGACGATCGCTTTGAGGAATAGCTGCGGCGGCGCTGCGGCTTCTCGGGCTTGGCGCTGGGCGCGGGCGCAGTTTCGGCTTGCGGGGCCGCGTCCTGGTTTTTCTCCGTGTTCTTCTCTTGAACCCTGTCCTGAGACTTTTCCTGTCCCTTCTCCGCCTTTTCCGAGCCGCGCATCGACAGGCGCTGGCCGTCGAACACGGTGGTCTCGCAATGACGGTTGCTCTCGGCGAGGCTCGCGCAGAATTTCGCGGCGGCGGCGGCGTTGACCAGGGGGCCGGCGCCGAGGCGGAGCTGCATGCCGAGCCCGGTATTGCCTTCCTTGATCATGATGATCGGTCGCAGCGCCGCGATTTCCGGATTGGATTTGCTCACGCCGCGCCAGAGCGCGCGCAGGCCGTCCACCGAATTGGCACCGCCGAGATCGATCGCGAAGCGCGTCTGCTGAACCGCGATCGCGGGGGAGTCGCTCTCGGTTGCTTCCGCTGGCTTGGCGGCTGCCACGACGGCTTCGGTCGGACCGGGTGTCGGCTCGATCTTCTTCTCGGCAGCCTTCTCGTTGGTCTCCGGCTGCATCAATTTCGATGCGGCCGGATCGGGCGGCGCCATGATCGACTTGGACGGTACCAGCGAGACGGCCGGCAAAGCTGAAGTCATGGAAGGCGACTGCTGCACCAGCGAGGCGGCAGCGGCAGTCTGCGGCGGCGGGCTCGACGGGTCCTTTGCAACTTCCTTCAGCGTGTCCCTGGATGCTTCCTTGGAAGTATCTCTGGACGTGTCCTTGGACGTGTCCTTGGAGGTGTCCTTGGACGGCTCCTTGGCGGCCTCGGTCCGAGGCTTGTCGGCGGCGGCAGCTGGCGTCGAGGCTACCGGTGCGACGCTCGGGGCTGCGGGCCCGGCATCCTGTGCCTTACCGGCCTGCGGTGCCGCAGTGGTCTGCTTGGCGATGGCGCCGGTGACGGAATCGAGCCCTTGCTCCAGCACGGTGACGCGCGAATACAGTCGGTCGCGATCGGTATTCAGCGTCTCGATGGCTGCAGTGAGCCGGCGAGCCTCGTTCTGGCTCTCCCTGGTGAGCAGCTGGAGCCGGTCGGCCTGACGCGCCAGATCGGCGGACGCAACCTGGTCGCGCCGCCAGCCGAGCTGAGCCTGATTGGCCATGACCGCGATGGTGACGGCGGCAACGGCCGCCACGCCCCACGAGCCGAGCCGCCACATCATGCGGCGATCGAACGCGCCTTCCTCAGCCACAAGTCCGGAGAATAGCCCGCCGGTCTCCTTGGTGCCGAAGGCATCCGCCAATGGGTCGGAATCCTTTGCCATGAACGTTAAGTGCCCAGCCCCGAAGCTTCCCCGAATCAATCAGGGAACATTAACAGGAAAACCCCGTCGCACTTGAATTCCGGGCGTTTGCGGGGGTAGCAAGGCGAGACCCTTTGCGGGTGGCCCGCCCGTCGCGCCAAATGATTCGGCCGTATCTGACAGGATTTCGATGACCGCCCGTTCCAGCCTCACGATCGTGCTCGCCGCCGGCGAAGGCACGCGCATGCGATCGAGCCTGCCGAAAGTGCTGCATCCGGTCGCTCACCAGACGCTGCTGGCCCATGTGCTCGGCGCCGCTCCCAAGGGAACCGGTAGCTCGCTCGCGGTCGTGATCGGTCCCGACCACCAGGCGGTCGCGGACGAGGCCAAGCGCGTCAGGCCCGACGCACTCACCTTCGTGCAGGCCGAGCGGCTCGGCACCGCGCATGCGGTGCTGGCGGCGCGCGAGGCGATCGCGCGAGGCGCCGACGATCTGCTGATCGCCTTCGGCGATACGCCGCTGATTTCGGCCGAGACCTTTGCGCGGCTGCGCGCGCCGCTCGCCAAGGGCGCTGCGATCGCCGCGCTCGGTTTTCGCGCTGCCGATCCCACGGGTTACGGCCGCTTCATCGTCGAAGGCGACCGCCTCGTCGCGATCCGCGAGCAGGCCGACGCCAGCGAAGCCGAACGCAAGATCGATCTGTGCAATGCCGGCGTGATGGCGATCGACGGCCGCCGGGCGCTCCAAATCCTTGGGCAAATCGGCAACGCCAATTCCAAGGGCGAGTATTATCTGACCGACGCGGTCGAAATCGTCCGCAAGCAGGGATGGGAGTCCGTGGTGATCGAGACCAGCGAGGACGAGGTGCGCGGCATCAATACCAAGGCGCAGCTTGCGGAAGCAGAGGGCGTGATGCAGGCGCGGCTGCGCAAGGCGGCGATGGAAGCCGGCGTCACGCTGATCGCGCCGGAGACGGTTCATCTCGCCGCCGACACCGTGTTCGGCAAGGACGTCACCATCGAGCCGTTCGTGGTGATCGGCCCCGGCGTGTCGATCGCCGACGGCACCGTGATCCATTCCTTCTCGCACATCGTGCAGACGACGCTCGGCAAGAACGTCTCGATCGGTCCCTATGCGCGGCTGCGGCCCGGCACCTCGCTCGGCGACGGTGCGCGGATCGGCAATTTCGTGGAGACCAAGGCGGCGACGCTGGAGGCGGGCGTCAAGGTCAATCATCTCTCCTATATCGGCGATGCCACCGTGGGCGCCAATTCCAACATCGGCGCCGGCACCATCACCTGCAACTACGACGGCTTCAAGAAGCACAAGACGGTGATCGGGCAGGGCGCCTTCGTCGGCACCAATTCCTCGCTGGTCGCCCCGGTCAAGATCGGCAACGGCGCCTATATCGGCTCGGGCTCGGTGATCACGCGCGACGTGCCCGACGATGCCATGGCGCTGGAGCGCAACCAGCAGACCATCCGCGAGGGCGGAGCGGCGCGCTACCGCGAGATGAAGACGGGCGGCAAGAAGCCGGAGAAGTAGGCGGCCGCGTGCCGATTGCTGTTCGGTGTTGCCAAGGCGACGCGCTCATGGATGAGGACTTCGCCGACGATCCGATCGCATTCCTCGTCAAGCACGTCGTCATGCCGCCCGGACGATGGGTGTTGGAACAGTTCGGCGAGCGCGACCCGACCGAGATCGCATCCCTGGTCACCGGGCTGACGTTCTGGGCGTCCGTCGTTTTCCTCGTGTTCGCCCTGGTTCTCGGGTGGTGAGGCGTCCGCTATTCGTCGTCGGCGAATTCGGAGAAGATCGCGCGGGTCAGGCGCCAGCCGCGCGGCTTGGCGCGCTTGACCGGCTCGCCTTCCGGATGCTTCAGGAAGACCGGCTTGCTTTCCTTGCCGCGCTGGGGCGGCGGCCAATGCGCAAGGTGCGTGCCCGTGGTCTCGCTGGCGCGCACGGACATCGATGACAGACCTTTGCGGTCGGACGAGCCTTTCATGGCTTTGCTCTCCTGCACCGGAATCGTTGGTCAAACATGTTGACAACAAGTTAACGCGCGCGGTTTAACGCCGGCCAATTCGACGCAGGCTAAGCTCAGGTCGCGGTCCAGGCTGTCTCAATCCGCAATAATTATTGAGTATATGGTTCCTTGGGAATTTCGCTACAAACCGGGCGCGTCGTTTAGGCGATTTTTCGACGATTTGGGGGATAGTGATCCGCATGTGCGGGATTGTCGGCATTCTCGGGCGCGAGCCGGTTGCAGAGCAACTGGTGGATTCGCTCAAACGTCTCGAATATCGCGGTTACGATTCGGCGGGCGTCGCCACGCTCGAAGGCAAGCATCTGGAGCGCCGCCGCGCCGAGGGCAAGCTCAAGAACCTGGAGAAGCGGCTGGAAGCCGAGCCGCTCAAGGGCACGACCGGCATCGGCCACACCCGCTGGGCCACCCACGGCAAGCCGACCGTCAACAACGCCCATCCGCACGCGACCGAGCGCGTCGCCGTGGTCCACAACGGCATCATCGAGAATTTCCGCGAGCTGCGCGAGGAGCTCGAGAAGAAGGGCACGGTGTTCCACACCGAGACCGACACCGAGATCGTGCTGCACCTCGTCGACGATCTGCTCGCGCGCGGCAACAAGCCGGTGGAGGCGGTGAAGCTGGCGCTGGGGCGCCTGCGCGGCGCCTTCGCGCTCGGCTTCATCTTCGCCGGCGACGACGATCTCATGATCGGCGCCCGCAACGGCCCGCCGCTTGCGATCGGCTATGGCGACGGCGAGATGTATCTCGGCTCCGACGCCATCGCGCTCGGCCCGTTCACCGACACGATCAGCTATCTCGAGGACGGCGACTGGGTCGTGCTGACCCGCAAGAGCGCTGATATCTTCGACAAGGACGGCAACGCCGTCCAGCGCGACAAGATCAAGCACGCCGCCTCGACGTCGCTGGTCGACAAGGCCAATTACCGTCACTTCATGGCCAAGGAAATCCACGAGCAGCCGGAAGTGGTCGGCCACACGCTGGCGCGCTACGTCGACATGGCGACGGAGCGGGTCTCGCTGCCGGTCAAGCTACCCTTCGACTTCAAGACCATCCAGCGCATCAACATCACGGCGTGCGGCACCGCGAGCTATGCCGGCTTCGTCGCAAAATACTGGTTCGAGCGCTTTGCGCGCCTGCCGGTCGAGGTCGATGTCGCCTCCGAATTCCGCTACCGCGAAGCGCCGCTGCGCAAGGGCGATCTCGCCATCTTCATCTCGCAGTCGGGCGAGACCGCCGACACGCTGGCGGCACTGCGCTACGCCAAGGCCGAGGGCGTGCACACGGTCGCCGTCGTCAACGTGCCGACCTCGACGATCGCTCGCGAGAGCGAGACCGTGCTGCAAACGCTGGCCGGTCCCGAGATCGGCGTCGCATCGACCAAGGCCTTCACCTGTCAGCTCATGGTGCTGGCCAATCTTGCGATCGCCGCCGGCAAGGCGCGCGGCGAACTCTCCGACGAGGACGAGACCAAGCTGGTCCACGGTCTCGTCGAGGTCCCGCGCCTGATGGCGGACGCGCTCACCACCGAGCTCCAGATCGAGAAGCTCGCGCACCGGATCGCCAAGTCGCGTGACGTGCTCTATCTCGGCCGCGGCACCAGCTTCCCGCTGGCGCTGGAAGGCGCGCTGAAGCTGAAGGAGATCTCCTACATCCACGCCGAGGGCTATGCCGCCGGCGAGCTCAAGCATGGACCGATCGCGCTGATCGACGAGACCATGCCCGTCGTCGTCATCGCGCCCTACGATCGGGTGTTCGAAAAGACGGTCTCCAACATGCAGGAGGTCGCCGCCCGCGGCGGCAACATCATCCTGATGACGGACGCCAAGGGCGCGGAAGAGGCGACGGTCGAGTCCCTCGTCACCATCGTCATGCCAGACATGGCGGCGGCTTTCACGCCGATGGTCTACGCCGTCCCCGTGCAGCTGCTCGCCTATCACACGGCTGTCGTGATGGGCACCGATGTCGACCAGCCGCGTAATCTCGCGAAATCGGTGACTGTGGAATAGGCAGACGGGATATCAGTCGGTCGCGGTCTTCCAAAACCTGCTAGAAGACCCTAGCTTGTATGCTGCGACCGACCTGGAACCCGAATGAACCCCCGCGACGACGCGCCTGCGCCTCTTGATCCCCTGCCGGAACCGCATACCGGCCTGATGGGCCGCTTCCGCAATTACTTTCTGACCGGCCTCGTCGTCACAGGGCCGATCGCCATCACGCTGTATCTGGTGTGGTGGTTCGTCACCTGGGTCGACGGCGTGGTGCGGCCGTTCGTGCCGCTGGCCTACCGGCCGGAGACGTATTTGCCCTACGTCATTCCCGGCTGGGGACTGGTTGTCGCATTCTTCACGCTCACACTGGTCGGCTTCCTCGCGGCTAACCTGATCGGCCGCACGCTCGTTGACGTCGGCGAAACGTTTCTTGGCCGGATCCCGGCCGTGCGCGCCATCTACCGTGGCCTGAAACAGGTGTTCGAGACGCTGTTCTCGGGCAAGGGCTCGAGCTTCCGGAAAGTGGGCCTGGTCGAGTTTCCCTCGCCGGGCATGTGGTCGATCGTGCTCATCTCGCAATCGCCGAATGAAGAGGTCGCGCGTAGCCTGCCGGGGCAGGAGGAGCACGTCTCGGTGTTCCTGCCGTGCTCGCCGAACCCGACCACCGGATTCTTCTTCTATGTGCCCAAGAGCAAGATCGTCGAGGTCGATATGAGCACGGAGGATGCCGCGACGCTGATCATGTCGGCCGGCGTGGTGCAGCCCGGCTCGGCACCAGATCCGAAGAAGGCCGCGGCGCTTGCCGGCATGGCGAATGCCGCGCGCATCGCCAATGCGTCGGCGATTCGGCCCGAGCCTGCGAAGGTGGAGTAGGGCCATTCCCGCGCGGGATGGCCGCCGGTCACGCTGCGTTCGCGCCCTCTGCTATTCTCCGGTGACCTGAGCGCCTCGCTCGGCATTCGATCTGGAGTGCATGATGTCCAAAACCATCGCGATCCTCGCGCCCGGCGCCATGGGCAGCGCCATCGCGCGCCGTCTCAGCGAGCATGGCGCGCGGGTGTTGACGTCCTTGAAAGGGCGGAGCGAGGCGACGAAAAAGCGCGCAGCAGACGCCGGCATGATCGGCGCCGAGGACGAGGCGATTGCGGACGCCGACATCATTCTTTCGATCGTGCCGCCGGGTGAAGCCGTCGCGCTGGCCGAGCGGCTGGCGGCGCTGATCGTCAGGCGTGAGAACAAGCCCATCGTCGTGGATTGCAACGCCGTCAACGTCGACACCGTACGTGGGATCGAGGAGATCATCGGCTCGGCGCAGGCGCCGTTCGTCGATGGCGGGATCATCGGCTTTCCGCCGCAGCCGGGCGGTAAAAGTCCTGCGTTCTACGTGTCCGGCGAGCACGCCAAAGACGTCGCCGTACTCAAGGATTTCGGGCTGGACGTGCGGATCGTCGAGGGCCCGGTCGGCGCGGCGTCCGCTCTGAAAATGTCCTATGCCGGCATCGTCAAGGGCCTCGCCGGCATCGGCTCAGCCATGGTGGTCGCGGCCACGAAAGCGGGCGCGGCCGATGCGCTGCGCGACGAGCTGGCACTGAGCCAACCCGCGATCCTGGCCCGGCTTGAGGTCGCGCTGCCGGACATGATTCCGAAAGCCTATCGCTGGGTCGCGGAGATGCGGGAGATTTCCGGTTTCCTCGGGCCCGACCATCCGGCCAGCCAGATCTACGAGGGCTTTGCACGCTGGTTCGAGCATCTGGCGGAAGACGCGAAGGGCGAGGCGGTGGATGCAGAACTGATGAAGACATTCGCCGCGGGGATCGCGCGGACCAAATCCTGATCCGGATTGCGTTCACTCGCCGTTTGCTGAGACCGAGTCCAGAAAGCCCTGAATGTCCCGGTCGCGCCTCAGGCGCAGGACGGGGACATCGGGGCCGTAATGAAGACGTTCGGCCTCGATGACGGGCACGCGCTCGGTGTCGTAGCCCCATGCCTCCTGCATCAGCTTCCAGTCGAACTGTTCCGGGCATCCCTCCGGCAGATCGGGCCGCCTTGTATCGCGATCGAACGCCGAGCGCCAGAGAATGCGCCACAGGCAGAGCCAGCGCGGACGGTCGATGACAACGAGAATATCGGCGCGTGCGATCGTGAGATCGAAGGCCAGATCCGAGAAGCTGCCGTCGACGACCCAGGCGTCGCCGGCGATGGCTTCAGTGACATTTGCCCGAAAGCTCGCCTTGTCCGATGGCTTCCAGCCCGGCCGCCAATAGAGCACGTCGAGATGCACCACGGGCAGGCCGAGCTTGCGCCCGAGACTCCGGGCGAGGCTCGTCTTTCCGCTGCCCTGGGAGCCAACGACAATGATCCGGCGCATCGCGAGAAGGTTTCACGAAAGCGGCCGCGGCGGAAGGGGCGGTCTGCTACAACAGCTTTATCCAAGCCGTCACGGAGGAGACGCTGCGGAGCGCATCTGCTATTGTCTTTGCGGTTCCTCTGCAACGGGAGTTCGAATGAGAGTGCTGGTGATCGGCGCTGGCGCGCTCGGCGGCTATTATGGAGCTTGCTTGGTTCGAGCAGGCCGCGACGTGACCTTCCTGGTGCGCGGGACGCGGGCCGAACAACTGCGCCTGAACGGACTACAAGTCGTGAGTCCACACGGCGATTTTGCCGTGCAGCCGAGGATCGTTCTGGCGAAGGACCTCAAGGAGCCATTTGACGTCGTGCTCGTCGGGGTGAAGGCCTACTCGCTTGATGACGCGATGACCCAGTTTGCGCCCGCGGTCGGCCCGAGCACGCTGATCTTGCCGATCCTGAACGGTCTGAAACATGTCGACGCTCTCGCCGCACGGTTCGGCGCCGCGCGCGTCCTCGGTGGTCTCGCGAACGTCAGCGCCGGGCTGGATGCGGATGGCAGGGTGGTTCAGTTCATGGCCAACCAGACCATCGTCTTCGGCGAGGTCGAGGGGGCGCTGAGCGAGCGCGCGCTCGCATTGGAGGGGCTGCTCGACGTTCCCGGCATCGACGTGCGTGCCAGCGAAGCGATCATGCAGGACATGTGGGAGAAGTTCGTTCAGCTCTCGACGCTCGCCGGCATCACCTGCCTGATGCGCGCCAGCATCGGCGACATCCTGGCCGTGCCGAACGGCGAGCAGTCCATTTTCCGCTTGTTCGCCGAATGTTGTGCCGTTGCGACGGCGTCGGGTTTCGAGCCGCGCGCTCCCTTCATCGAGTTCGACCGCAAGCTCTTCACGACGCTGGATTCGCCGCTGAAGGCATCGATGCTGCGCGACATCGAGCGCGGTTCGGTCACCGAGTCCGAGCACATCCTTGGCGATATGGCCAATCGCGCCCGAGAGCTTGGCATCGACACGCCGCTGCTGGATCTGGCCCGCGCGCACGTGGCAGCCCATGAGGTTGGACGACGAAGAACGGCAGGTTAACCCGCCCCGATGAGCGGGATCGCCTCGTCCCGTTCGTAGAGATACAGCAGGCAGCGCAACGCCTCCCCGCGCTCGCCCTTCAGCTTCGGATCGTCTTTCAGGATGCGCAGCGCCTCGTCTCTCGCCTGGGTGATGAGCTGGCCGTGGACCTCCGACCGCGCAATGCGGTAGCCGGGCAGGCCGCTCTGGCGCACGCCCAGCACGTCGCCTTCGCCGCGCAGCTTCAGGTCTTCCTCGGCGATGCGAAAACCGTCGGTGGTCTCGCGGATCACCTTGAGCCGGGCCTTGGACATCTCGCCGAGCGGCTCGCTATAGAGCAGGATGCAGGTCGAGGCCTCCGAGCCGCGGCCGATGCGGCCGCGCAACTGGTGCAGCTGGGCGAGGCCGAAACGCTCCGCGTTCTCGATCACCATGATGGTCGCCGCCGGCACGTCGACGCCGACCTCGACCACGGTGGTGGCAACCAGAAGGCCGATCTCGTGAGCGGCGAACTGGCCCATCACGCGGTCTTTGTCGGTGCCCTTCATCTGGCCGTGGACGAGGCCGACACGATCACCAAAACGCTTTTGCAGGCTCTCGAAACGCTTGGTCGCGTTGGTGAGGTGCTCGGTGCCCTCGGCCTCGGACTCCTCCACCAGCGGGCAGATCCAGTAGACCAGCTTGCCGACGTCGAGCGCGCGGCCGACGCCGTCCATGACCTCGCCGAGCCGGCTCATGGCGACGGCGCGGGTGTCGATCGGCTGCCGGCCGGCAGGCTTCTCGCGCAGCTCGGATATGTCCATGTCGCCGAAATAGGTCAGCACCAGCGTGCGCGGAATCGGTGTGGCGCTGAGCACCAGCACGTCGACGGCTTCCCCCTTCGACGTTAGCGCCAGGCGCTCGCGCACGCCAAAACGGTGCTGCTCGTCGACGATTGCGAGCGCGAGGTCGTGGAAGATCACGTCGTCCTGGATCAGGGCGTGGGTGCCGACGAGCAGATCGATCTCGCCTGCTTCGAGCTGCGTGATGATCTCGCGCCGCTCCTTGCCTTTCTCGCGGCCGGTGAGGATCGCGACGCGCATGCCGGCCCGCTCGGCGAGCGGGGCGATGGTCTTGATGTGCTGGCGCGCCAAAATTTCGGTCGGCGCCATCAGTGCGGCCTGCTTGCCGACCTCGGCGACGGCGGCGGCCGCGAGCAGCGCGACCACGGTCTTGCCCGAGCCGACATCGCCCTGCAGCAGGCGCAGCATGCGCACCGGCTGCTGCAGGTCCTCGGCGATCGCCGCCGCAGCGCTGCGCTGGGAGGGCGTCAGTGCATAGGGCAGGGCGTCGATGATCTTGTTGCGGAGGTGACCGTCGCCGGCATTGCGCACGCCGGCGGGGCGGCGCAGTTGCGCGCGGATCAGGGCCAGCGCGAGCTGCCCGGCCAGGAGCTCGTCGAAGGCGAGGCGCGACCAGAATGGCTGGTCGGGCAGGATGTCCGTGAGCTCGACAGGCTGATGCACCCGATTGAGCGCTTCGGCGATCGGCGGAAAATTACAGCGTCGCATCACCTCCGGACTGATCCATTCCGGCAGCGCCGGCAGCTTCTCCAGGGCCTGCGCGATCGCGCGGCGCAGCGAGCCGAGCGCGAGGCCTTCCGTCAGCGGATAGACCGGATCGATGCCGGAGAGTTTCGAGATCGCTTCCTCGTCCAGCACGCGGTCGGGATGCACGATCTGCGGGATGCCGTCGTACATCTGAAGCGTGCCGGAGACGTAGCGCTTCTCGCCGACCGGCAGCAGCTTCTCGACATAGCCCGGCTTGGCGCGAAAGAAGGTCAGCACGACGTCGCCGGTGTCGTCGCTGGCGTAGACCAGATACGGTGCGCGCGAATTGCGCGGCGGGGGCGGGCGGTGGCGGTCGACGGTGACCTCCAGCGTCACCATGGTTCCCTGCACTGCGTCGCGGATCTTCGGCCGTGCCCGGCGGTCGATCACCTGGCTCGGCAGATGCAGCAGGAGATCGACGAGCCGCGGCGTCTCGCTGCGGCTGAGCAGGTACTGCAGCAGCTTGTCCTGCTTCGGACCGACGCCGGGCAGGCTGGTCACGGCAGCAAACAGCGGATTGAGCAGGCTTGGGCGCATGGATGCGAATCTAGGATCGTTTGGGCCCGTCTTGCCCGGCTTTGTGCTGGGCATCCACGTCTTTTTTTGTACCCTGAGCTCGCCGCTGGGCCATGCCAAATCGGGGGCTGACACGGCCCGGTCGAATGGCTATATCAACCCCGCCCGGCACGTCCGGGCTTTCTGCGTTTGACTGGATTTGAGACATGACGGGAACGACACGATCGAGCAGCGGGCTGGACGATCGCCGCAAGCGGCTTTTGTTCCGCTGCTGGCACCGCGGCACGCGCGAGATGGATCTGATCCTTGGCCGCTTCGCCGATGCCGAGATCGGCCATCTGTCGGATGACGAGTTGACCCAGCTCGAGGCGCTGCTCGAGGTCAACGATCCCGATCTCTATGCCGCCATCACCGGCGACAAGGTGCTGCCGGCTGACGTCACCGGCGCATTGTTCGCCCGCATCAAGGCCTATCCGATCGCGGACGGCGGCGTATGAAACAGGGCATGAAATCGCCGGCCGAGCTGCTTGCGCCCGGCCGGGCGCTGACGCTTGCCAATGTCGCGGAAGGCGCCGAGGGGCTCGTCGTCTCCGATCTCGCGCGGGCCATCGCGGCGCGGCCGAAGAAGCCGGCCGTCAGCCTGGCGGTGGTCTGCCGCGACGGCCCGCGCATGCAGCAGCTCGAACGCGCGCTGCAATTCTTCGCGCCCGATCTGCCGGTGCTGACCTTTCCGGCCTGGGACTGCCAACCCTATGACCGCGTCTCGCCGCATGGCGGCATCCTGGCGCAACGCCTGACGACGCTGGCGCGGCTTGCGTCCCTGACCGGCAGCGAAAAGCCGCTGATCGTGTTGACCACGGTGAACGCCGTCGTGCAGCGCGTGCCTGCGCGCGAGCTCGTCGCGGCGCAGGCGCTGTCGGTTGCCCCCGGCAATGTCGTGCCGATGGACACCATCGTGGCCTGGCTGGAGCACAACGGCTACAACCGCTCCTCGACCGTGCGCGAGCCCGGCGAATATGCCGTGCGCGGCGGCATCCTGGATCTGTTTCCGGCCGGCCTCGACCAGCCCGTGCGCTTCGACTTTTTCGGCGACAGCCTGGAATCGATCCGCAGCTTCGATGCCGAGACCCAGCGCACGCTGCTCGACATGCGCTCGCTCGACCTCGTGCCGGTCTCCGAATTCCAGCTCGTCACCGACACCATCCGCCGTTTCCGCATGGGCTATGTCGCCGAGTTCGGCGCGCCCGAGCGCGACGATGCGCTGTACGAGGCCGTCAGCGAGGGCCGCCGCCATCCCGGCATGGAGCACTGGCTGCCGCTGTTCCAGGACCGGATGGACACGCTGTTCGACTATCTGCAAGGCGCTCCGATCGCGATCGAGCCGCAGGCCGAGGACGCCGTCCGCGAGCGCTTCAAGCAGATCCAGGACTATTACGAGGCCCGCCGCGAGGCGATGGAGCATCCCGGCGGCGGCGCGATCTACAAGCCGCTGCCGCCCGATCGGCTCTATCTCACCGGCGAGGAATGGACCAAGCGCGAGAGCGAGATGCCGCTGGTGCGGCTGACGCAGTTCTCGGTTCCGGCCGATGGGACTAACGTCGTCGACGCCGGTGCGCGCAAGGGCCGCGACTTCGCGCCGGAGCGCAACGACACAACGGTCAACGTGTTCGAGGCCGTCGTCAGCCACGTCATGGCGCTGCACGCGCAGCGCAAGAAGGTCGTGATCGCACTGTGGAGCGAAGGCTCGCGCGACCGCATGACCTCGATGCTGCGCGACCACAAGCTGACCCATACCACCAGCGTCAACTCCTGGCGCACGGTGCAGGCGACCCCGCGCAACGAGACCATGCTCGCCGTGCTCGGTCTCGAGAGCGGTTTCGAAACCGACGAGATCGCTCTCATCAGCGAGCAGGACATCCTCGGCGACCGCCTGGTGCGGCCGCGCAAGGCCAGCCGCAAGCTCGACAATTTCATCTCGGAGGTGACGAGCCTTGCCGCCGGCGACATCGTCGTCCACGTCGATCACGGCATCGGCCGCTTCGTCGGCCTGCAGACGCTGGACGTCGCCGGCGCGCCGCACGACTGCCTCGAGCTGCATTATGCCGCCGAGACAAAACTGTTTTTGCCGGTCGAGAACATCGAGCTGCTGTCGCGCTACGGCTCCGACCAGACCTCGGTCGAGCTGGATCGCCTGGGCGGTGGCGGCTGGCAGACCCGCAAGGCGAAGCTCAAGAACCGCATTCGCGAGATCGCCGGCGAACTGATCAAGATCGCGGCCGCGCGCCATTTGCACGAGGCGCCGAAGCTGCCGGTGCAGCCCGGCCTCTACGACGAATTCTGCGCACGCTTCCCCTATGACGAGACCGAGGACCAGCTGGGGGCCATCGAATCCACACTGAAAGACCTCGAGCTCGGCCGCCCAATGGACCGGCTGATCTGCGGCGACGTCGGTTTCGGCAAGACCGAGGTGGCCCTGCGCGCAGCGTTTGCCGTGGCGCTCGAGGGCAAGCAGGTCGCGGTCGTGGTGCCGACCACGCTGCTCGCGCGCCAGCACGCAAAGACCTTCGCCGAGCGCTTCAAGGGCTTTCCCGTGAACGTGGCGCAGGCTTCGCGCCTGATCGCGACCAAGGAGCTCAACCTCGTCAAGAAGGGTATCGCCGACGGCTCGGTCGATATCGTCGTCGGTACTCACGCGCTGCTCGGCAAGGCCATCAAATTCCGCGATCTCGGCCTCGTGATCGTCGACGAGGAGCAGCATTTCGGCGTCACTCACAAGGAGCGTCTGAAGGCGCTGCGCTCCGAGGTGCACGTGCTGACACTGTCGGCAACGCCGATCCCGCGCACGCTGCAACTCGCGCTGACCGGCGTCCGCGAGCTCTCGATCATCGCTTCTCCGCCCGTGGACCGCCTTGCGGTGCGCACCTTCGTCGCTCCGCACGACCCGCTGATGATCCGCGAGGCATTGCTGCGTGAGCGCTATCGCGGCGGCCAGGCGTTCTACGTGGTGCCGCGCATCGACGACCTCGCCGAGGTCAAGGACTTCCTCGACAAGAACGTGCCCGAGATGAAGGTCGCGGTCGCACACGGGCAGATGCCGCCCGCCGTGATCGAGGACATCATGACCGCGTTCTACGACGGCAAGTTCGACATCCTGCTGTCGACCACGATCGTCGAGTCCGGCCTCGACATCCCGAACGCCAACGCGCTGATCGTACACCGCGCCGACATGTTCGGCCTCGCCCAGCTCTATCAGCTGCGCGGCCGCGTCGGCCGCTCCAAGCTGCGCGCCTATGCGCTGTTCACGCTGCCGGCGCAGCAGAAGATCACCGCGCAGGCCGAGCGCCGGCTCACCGTGCTGCAATCGCTGGAGACCCTCGGCGCCGGCTTCCAGCTCGCTTCCCACGACCTCGACATCCGCGGCGCCGGCAATCTGCTCGGCGAGGAGCAGTCCGGCCACATCAAGGAGGTCGGCTTCGAGCTTTACCAATCGATGCTGGAGGAGGCGATCGTCAACCTCAAGGCCGGCGTGTCCGAGCCCGCCGCCGACCGCTGGTCGCCGTCGATCACCATCGGGATGCCCGTGCTCATTCCCGAGGACTATGTCGGCGATCTCTCGGTGCGGCTGTCGCTGTACCGGCGGCTCGCAGATCTCGACACCGAGGAGGAGATCGAGAACTTTGGCGCCGAGATGCGCGATCGCTTCGGCGTTCTGCCCGACGAGGTGCGCTATCTGTTCAAAGTCGCCGCGATCAAGGCGTTCTGCCGCAGGGCCAATGTCGAGAAGATCGACGCCGGCCCGAAGGGCGCCGTGATCGTCTTCCGCGACAATTCCTTCGCCCATCCCGATCGCCTGGTGAGCTTCATCCGCAGCTACGGACAGGCCGCCAAGGTGCGCCCCGACATGAAGGTGGTGTTTTTGCAGGACTGGGAGACACCGGAGGAGCGACTTGCCGGCACGACGGAGATCATGCGGCAGCTGGCGCAGCTCGCGGAGAGCAAGAAGGCGGCGTGAGGCTCTTTGTGTCCCGGACAAGCGCAGCGAAGCGGAGCGCAGAGCCGGGACCCGGTTTTTGGAGGCAATGGTGGGCCCCGGTTCTGCAGCGCACCGCGAAGAGCGCTGCGCCCAGGGCACGAGAGCCGTTACGACGCCGCCCGTGACGCGTCCGCCGACAGCCGGGCCAGCAGCGACCGTGCCGTGTCCGACGGCGACAGCGAGTCCACGCTGACCACGGGCTCGCTGCGCATCTCGTGCTTGCCGTTCGAGGTATGCCGCATCACTGCCGACAAACGCCGCGCGATCATATGCGCGGTGCGGAAGTCGGTCTCCGCGAACACGACGATCACCGAGCCGTCCTTCTGCGCTACGCCGAAATCCATCTGCCGCATCAGGCGGCTCAAAATACGCGCGGCGTCGAGTTGGGCGCGGGAATTGCCGGGGTCGAAGGCGAAGCGTGCGACCGAGAGGCCGCCGCCGCGCGCCAGTGTCTGCTCGACCGCCTTGGCGAAATCGCGGGCGAAGGCTTCCGCCGTCAGCAGGCCGCTGCGCGGATCGAGCCAGCCGCCGGCATCGATCGAGCGCAGCGTGCGGCTCAATTGGGCTTCCATCGCGTGCTGGCGGATCAGCGGCAGCGCATTGGCCGCGACCCTGGCCGGCTCGCCGGGGATCAATTCGAGATTGGGCAGGTCGTAGGTCTGCGTCAGCTGGTGCGCGGTGACGACCACGGGCAGGCTGCGAAAGCGGGTGTCCTCGGCAAGCACCGTCAGAAAGGCGTCGGTGACGCGCGCGGTAAAGCCCTCGGCAAGGACGACGCCGTCGAGGTCGCGGGTGTTGAGGTGTTTCGCGGCGGCCTCGATCGAGAGCGCGCCGACGACGCCGACGCGTTCGCCGAGCGCGACGGAGAGTGCGGGGTAGGCCGCGCCACGGCCGATCAGCAGCACGGTGGCATCGCGTGCGGGGTCACCCTCCGGCAGCGCGACTTTCACTTCGGGCAGACGGCGCAGCACCGTGGCGTGCAACGTGCGCACGCGTAGCGCGGCGCGGAGCCGTGCGATCAGGCGGTCGGGATGGCCGCCGCGCGAGGAAAAGGGCAGGGCGTTGTGAGGCAGCGTGCCCGCCGCATCCACGGCGACGAAAGGAAGGTAGGGCGATTGCTCGGCGATCTTCCTTGCGAGCGATGCCATATGCGGCTCGTGTCCGCCCGACATCATGGCGAGAATCGCGGCCGGCTGCACCTCTTCGACCGCGCGTGCCGCGCTGGCCCAATCGATATCGACCACGGGAAACAGCCGGGCCTCGTCCAGCGCCCCGACGAAGGGCGGCCGATCGGCATTGGACACAAAGAGGATCGGGCCCGCCTGGGACATTCGACAAACTCTGATCACGCGACAGATGCCGCGCAATCTAGTTTGGCCGCCTTAATGCGGCGTCAACGTTCCTGGCGAAACTGCGCCTAGATCGGCCCGGAGCGGTCGCGAAAAGCTTCGACCATCAAAGGGTTAAGCCCGAGCTCGCTGAGCGCCTCGCGGGCGCGCGCATTGTCCTGGGCGCGCCCGGCCAGCCTGTGCCCGGACAACCGGTCGGGCAGCGCGGTGAGCAGCGCGCCCTGGCCGAGCCGGCGTGCCCATTCTTGCAAATCGTTCGAGAGGAAGCGGTAGCCGCCGACGGCCATGATGCCGGAGGGCGGCGCGGTGATGCAGATCGCGCCGCTCGGACGGTCGAGCCGCGCCGCATAACCGGTGTCGACAAAGTCGCGCGGCGGTTGCGCCGTCAGGGTGTCGCCGACCGGCTGGGGCGGCGCATAGGCCGCGATCGGCACCATCGCGCCGCGCAGGCCGAGCGTGCCCTTCGGCGTCAGCAGGATCTCGCCGGCAATGGACGAGCCGGACTGCTCGCGCGGAGCGCCGTGCGGCCCGGGCATCACCGCGACCGGCATGCCGTCCTCGCCGCGGCGGGCACCGAACAGGCCGGCTTCACCGAACAGATAGACGTCGGTCAGCGGCGCATGAGGCGCGATCCATGCTTCGCTCGCCGCCACTTGCTCGGGCGCGCGCCACAGGCCAATGATGTTGCGCAAGGAAGGCATCCGCGCCGCCAGGTCGGAATCGCCGAGCCGCAGCGCGAGCTGCGCCGGCGCGATGAGCACCTCGCATTCATGCTCGTTGATCTGCTGCTCCAGCACCTCGTTCTCGAACGGATGATGCAGCGCCAGCGCGCCGCCCGAGAGCAGCCACACCGCGAGCGAGGAGGCGAGGCCGGCGAACGACATCGGCGCGAAGGCCGCCATCACCGTCGCGCCCTGCCTGATGTCGGCTTCGAGCGACATTGCGAGCCCACCGGCGATCAGGCTGAAATGCGGCCGCGGGACCGGACGAAAGCCTTCCGCGGTGACGTCGAAGGAGATCATCGCCGCCTTGCGGCCGTCCTGGATCACGGTGCGCGTGGTGCCAGGCGGGCGTGCCAGCACGTCGTCGAGCGACGCCATGCCTTCGGGCAGATCGGTCCCGAAGCCGCAGACGTGGCGGATCGAGAAGGCCTCGGCCGCCGCATGCATCGCGAGGTCGGCATAGCCGACGCCGTCGACCTTGCTCATGGTGACGATGGCGCGAGCCGCCGTCCGGTTGAGCGCGGCGGTCAGTTCCGCATGGCGCCACAGCAGCGGCAGCACGGCGACGACGAGGCCGGCACGATGGGCGGCGAGCACCGTCAGCACGAACTCGACCGTGTTGGGCAGCTGGATCGCGATGACGGAATTGGCCGGCAGCCCCGATTCGACGAAATGGGCTGACAGCGCCTCGATGGCCGTGTCGGCCTCGGCGTAGCTCATTCGCCGCGGCTGGTGCCCGGTCACGCGTGCCTTGTTGAGGGGATCGAGCAAAGCGGCCGCGTGCGGCTGCCGGGTCAGCGTGCGCTGAAACAGCGTGTCGAGCGTCGGCGATGCGGCTGGCTGGTTCACGGCGTCACTTTGCTTGAGTGGCTTGCGGCTGCCCCTTCGACCACCAGGTCTCCGGCAAATAGCCGGAGAGCGAGGTGGCCTTGGGCCGTTCTATCCGATTCCAGCGCGCGATCCATTGCTCGGATACGTTAAACAGGGGGATTGTGTAGAAGCCTGCGATCAGAGCCCGGTCGAGCGCTCGCACAGACGAGACGAACTCCGTATGTTCACGGGCCTCGAGCAGGGCGGCGATCATGGCATCGACCGCCGGATCCCTGGCGCCCATGTAGTTGCGGGTCCCCGGATTGTCCGCGGCCGCGCTGCCCCAGTAGAAAGATTGCTCGTTGCCGGGCGACAGCGACTGGTCCCAGCGGTTCTGGATCATGTCGAATTCGTAAGCCAAACGGCGCTGGTCGAACTGCACGGGGTCGACCGACCGCACGCTCGGCTCGATGCCTGCGCGCTTGAGGTCGCGCTGGAACGCGAGCGCGATGCGCTCCTGGTCGCGGGTCGTGACCAGTATCTCGAAGCTGAAGGGCGCCTTGGTCGCGCGGTTGCGCAGCACCGTGCCGTCGAGATCGTAGCCGGCCTCGGACAACAGTTTCAGCGCCGCGCGCAACGTGGTGCGGTCGCGTCCCGATCCGTCGGTCACGGGAAGGCGGTAGCTGCCGTCCATGATGTCGGGTGGAATTCGAGCGGCGAACGGCTTGAGAAGCTCACGCTCGCGCGCGTCCGCTGGCCGGCCATAGGCCGACAGGTCGGATCCGGCGAAATAGCCGGCCACGCGCGAATAGAGCCCGAAAAAGTAGTTGCGGTTGACCAGCTCGAAATCGAACAGCAGCGTCAGCGCCTGGCGCACGCGGATGTCGGCGAAGATCGGCCGGCGCGTGTTGAACACCAGGAATTCGGATGGCTGCGGCAGGCCCGGCCTGACGGTGTCGCGGATCACTTCGCCGCTTTTTGCGGCGGGGAAATCATAGCCGTCGTGCCAGCGCAGCGGCTCGTGCTCGACGCGGAAATCGTAGAGGCCGCGCTTGAAAGCTTCGAACTGGCCATTGGCCTCGCGAAAATAGTCGAGCCGGATCTCGTCGAAATTGAAGAGCCCGCGGTTGATTGCGAGGTCGCGGCCCCAATAGTCGGGATTGCGAGTGAGCGTCACGCTGGCGCCGGGTCTCACGGCCGTGACGCGATAGGGGCCGGAGCCAATCGGGCTCGTCAGCGTCGTTTCCTCGAAGGTCGCGACGTCGACCGCGTGCTTGGGCAGGATCGGCATCAGGCCGAGGATCAGCGGTAGCTCGCGATCATTGGCGCCGGTGAGGTCGAAGCGGACGGTGAGTGGATCGGTCGCCTCGGCCTTGGCGACCTTGGCGTAATACTGCCGGTGGTTCGGCCGGCCGTGGTCGCGCAGCAGCTGCCAGGAGAACAGCACGTCTTCCGCAAGCACAGGCTTGCCGTCGGAGAAGCGGGCGCGCGGATCGAGACGGAACGTGACGAAGCTGCGCTCATCGTCGGTCTCGATGCTCCTGGCGAGCAGGCCGTAAAGCGTGAACGGCTCGTCATTGCCGCGGGCCAGCAGGCTTTCGACCACGTAGCTCCGCATCTGCTGCACGGCCAATCCCTTGACGATGAAGGGATTGAGGCTGTCGAAGGTGCCGAGAACGCCCCAGGTCAGGCGGCCGCCCTTGGGAGCATCGGGGTTGGCGTAGGGCATATGGCTGAAATCGGCAGGCATCGCCGGCTTGCCGTGCATGGCGATGGCATGGGTCTCGTCGGCGCGTGCGGCGCCTGTCGACGGTCCACTGACAAGCGCCAAGCCAAGGACCGAGGCCATCACCAGGGCCAGGACGCAAAGGCGGACACCGGGGCCCTCGAAGCGGCGTTGGAACATGAACATCAGCACACGTTGATTCGAAGACCCGCGGGTCTGAATCCTATCACAGGGAATTCACTGGGCTGAGCTTGCGGCGTGGCCAAAGGCGCTTGTCGGCATTGATCTTTTCGTCGGCCACGTTAAGAAGGCACCCAATCGCGCAAGAGCGTCGAGCCCGTCACTTATCCGCCTCAATTGACGGGGAGAGAGCCGCGCCCAAGGCGGCCAGGTTCGGCGCTTCGGAGCGGTTCGGGCACTTCCCGTTCAGAAAGGGTTTTCCGCAATGAATTTCCGTTACTTGGCCGCGTCCGTCCGGCCGCGCGGGCGACTTCTCGCCTTGTTGACGGCGACGGCGTTGGCCGTCCCGTTTGCCGCCGAGGCCCAAACCCCGGCACCGGCCCCCGGCGCGCCCAAGGCGACTCCGGCCCCGAAAGCGGCTCCCAAGGCTGCCCCCAAGGCTCCGGCGCCGGCCGCTCAGGCCCCGGCCCAGCAGGCTCCGGCCCAGGGCGCTCCGGCGCAGCAGGGCGCGGCCCAGCCGGCCGACCAGCAGATCCAGCTGATCTACGCTCCCTGGACCAAGTTCTGCCTGAAGGGTCAGGACGCCAATGCCAAGCAGGTCTGCTTCACCGGCAAGGACGGCCGCATCGAGTCGGGCCAGCCGGTCATCGCCGCCGTCATCATTGAGCCGGAAGGCGAGCCCAAGAAGATCCTGCGCGTGACGCTGCCGCTCGGCATGCAGCTCGTGCACGGCACCCGCATCATCGTGGACAGCAACGCGCCGCTGCAGCAGCCCTATGTGATCTGCTTCCAGAACGGCTGCATGTCGGACTACGAAGCAACGCCCGAGCTCATCAACAACATGAAGAAGGGCCAGAATCTCGTTGTCCAGGCGATCAATGCCAACGGCGCGCCGCTGACCCTGCCGCTGCCGCTCGCCGGCGAATTCCAGAAGGCCTATGACGGTCCGCCGACCGACCCGAAGGTGTTCGAGGAAACCCAGAAGAAGCTGCAGGAAGAGCTGCAGAAGAAGGCTGACGAGCAGCGCAAGAAGCTCGAGCAGCAGGGCACGCCTCCGGGCGCACCGCCCACGGGTCAGAAGTAATCGGACCCAATCCCGGACATGAAAAAGGCGCTCGTTTCGAGCGCCTTTTTTGCTGGCCGCTGTCGGCGGAGAAATCCTAGTTCAGCGAGGGATTGCGCGGGCGATAGCCGCCATCCTTGTTCTTGATGAAGATCTCGGCCACCTGGGAATGCCGGACCGGCTCGCCAGACTCGTCCGGCAACAGGTTCTGCTCGGACACGTAGGCGACGTATTCGGACTCCGCGTTCTCCGCGAGCAGGTGGTAGAACGGCTGGTCCTTATGGGGCCGCACCTCCTCGGGGATCGACAGCCACCACTCCTCGGTGTTGTTGAATTCCGGATCGATGTCGAAGATGACGCCCCGGAACGAGAAGATCCGGTGGCGCACGACCTGTCCGATCTGGAATTTGGCGGTCCGCGCTTTAATCATTCCCCGTCGATAGACCAGGATTGTGGCCGATGCTAGTGGCCTCATCTGGAATTAGCGTTCACTAAAGGGGCGGATAGCCCCCAAATCTTCAGAAAACACTTCATCAATGGTCGATATCCTCAATCTTGCGCTACCTTATTTCGGCCTGATCTTCGTCGGTTTCGCCTGCGGCAAGGTCAAATCCCTGCCGGAATCAGGCCTCGCCTGGATGAACTTCTTCCTGCTCTACGTGTCGCTGCCGGCACTGCTGTTTGCGATCATGTCCAAGACGCCGTTCTCGGAATTGAACAACCCTCCGTTCCTGGTTGCGACCACGCTGTCCACCGTCGCCGCCTTCACCCTGGCGCTGGTCGTGGGCAAGGTTTTCGGCCGGCTGACATTGCGCGAGGCGACGCTTGCGGGTCTGTCCGGCGGCTACGGCAATATCGGCTATATGGGGCCGGGGCTGGCGCTCGCCGTGCTGGGGACCAAGGCCGCGGCGCCGACCGCGCTGATCTTCTGCTGCGACAGCATCTTCCTGTTCACCATCGTGCCGCTGCTGATCGAGCTCTCCGACCGCGACCATCCCTCGATCGTGCACGCCTTCGGCGTCGTGCTGAAGCAGATCGTGCTCAACCCGCTGATCATGTCGGCCTGTTTCGGCGCGGCCTTCGCATCGCTGCATCTCGAGATGCCGGTCGCGCTCGATCGCACGATCACCTTCCTGCAGAACGCGGCGGCCCCGACCGCGCTGTTCGTGCTCGGCGTGACCGTGGCGCTGCGCCCATTCGACCGAGTGCCCTGGGAGGTGCCGGGCGTGATCGCGATCAAGTTGCTGTTCCACCCGCTCGCGGCATTCGGCCTGATGCTCGCGTTCGGGCCGTTCGCGCAGCCCTGGGCCGCGACCGCCGTGCTGATGGCCTCGCTGCCACCGGCGCTGAACGTGTTCGTGATCGCCCGGCAGAACGACGCCTGGATCGAGTCCGCCTCCGTCGCGGTGCTCCTCGGCACCTTCGCATCCGTGGTCACGCTGACCAGCGTGATGTGGCTGCTCCAGACAGGACGGCTGGCGTTTCCGTGAGCGGGCTTAGCGGCGCCAGAACTACCTTCGCCAGGTCGGCGTCAGGCCCTCGCGCATCGCAAGACGGCGGAGCGGGCCAATGGCGCCGAGCAGGTGCATGCCGACGGCACGGACCGGCTGCAGCGGCAGGAAATCGTTGAGCAGGGAGCGGTTGGCGATGTCGATCGCAAAGGTCCGGCTCAGAATGTCCGGGCGCCGTGCGCGGTCGTAACGCTTGAGCACCTCGTCCGCGCCGGGATCCTGTCCCGCAATGACGGCTTCGCCGGCGAGCCGGGCGATGTCGGCGGCGTCGCGCAGGCCGAGATTGAGGCCCTGGGCGCCGATCGGGGGAACCACATGGGCGGCTTCGCCGACCAGCGCGATGCGGTCGCGGCCAAAGGATTTGGGGCGTTCGATCGCCAGCGGGAACAGGTTGCGCCCAGGCTCCACACTCATGCGTCCCAGGATCGAATGCGACTGCTTCTCGATCTCGGCGGATAGCTCCGCATCATCGAGGCTCCGCAGCCGCTCGGCCTCGGCAGGAGCCGAGACCCAGACGACGCTGGAGCGGTTGCCGGGCAGGGGAACGAACACGCAGGGACCGTGCGGCGTGTGGAACTCGGTCGAGACGTTGCGATGCGGCCTGATGTGGCCGACGTTGAAGGTCAGCGCGGTCTGGGACAGCTCGCTTCGCGTCACCGCGATGCCGGCAGCCTCGCGGCACAGCGAATGCCGGCCGTCGGCGCCGACCACGAGGCGGGCGACGAGAAACTGCGCGGAGGCCGTGCGGATTGCGACGTCGTCGGCTTCGATCACGACGCTTTCGGCCTCGTCGTCGAACCGGACGAGATTGGGCAGCTCCGCCGCGCGCTCTTCCAACGCCAGCATCAGCGAGCGGTTGTCGATGTTGTAGCCGAAGGCGTCGAGCGCGATTTCGTGACAGGAGAACCGGACCTCGGGGCTGCGGAACAGCCGGCCGGTGTCGTCGACGAGGCGCATGACCTCGAGCGCGGCCGCCTTGTCCCTGCAGCGCGACCAGACGTCGAGCGTCTCCAGGAAGTCGACGGAGGCACCCAGTAACGCTGTAGTGCGGTTGTCGGCATAGGGAACGCGCCGCGCCACCAATGCGGTCCGGGCACCCGCCTGCGCCAGGGCGATCGCCGCGGCAAGTCCCGCCGGCCCGCCGCCGATCACGGCGGCGTCATGGAGTGTCGATGCGTCTGTCATGGAACGACAATTGACACGCCCGGCGGCAAATTCAAGCCCGACTATCTCCGCCGTCATTCCGGGGCGCGCGGTTGGCGCGAGCCCGGAATCCATCGGGCCGCAGAGACGGTTGAAGAATGGATTCCGGGCGCGACGCCCCGGAATGACGATGGGGGGACAGCGAGTTCGCGCTCCTGAGGTTTTTGCCTCGCTTTATGGCCAATTGTGCGACGGCGCGCCGCAATGGCGGATGTGCAAATCGGCCTCATTCTGATAGCAGAAGCCATGGATAGCCAAGAGGATTCCCTGAAGCCCACGCCCGCGATCCGCGCCGCGGCTTTCTCGGTGCACATCTTCACCGCGTTCGGCGCGGCAATCGCGCTGCTCGCGATGCTGGAAGCCGTGCGCGAGCACTGGGCGGCGATGTTTCAATGGCTGGGCGTCGCCCTGATCATCGACGCGATCGACGGTCCGATCGCGCGCCGGCTCGACGTCAAGAACGTGCAGCCGAACTGGTCGGGCGACGTGCTCGATCTCGTGGTCGACTTCGTCACCTATGTTTTCGTGCCGGCCTATGCGATCGTGGCCAGCGGTTTGCTGCTGCCGGTCGCAGCGCCCTTGCTCGGCGTCGCCATCATCGTCACCAGCGCATTATACTTCGCCGACCTGCGCATGAAGGCGGACGACAATCACTTCCGCGGCTTCCCGGCGCTGTGGAATGCGGCAGCGTTCTATCTGTTCCTGCTGCACTGGCCGCCGCTATGGTCGACGCTGCTGGTGACCGCGCTCGTCGTGCTGACCTTCGTGCCGTTCCACGTGCTGCATCCGGTTCGTGTCGTGCGGCTGCGCTGGCTGACGATGTCGCTGATCGCGATCTGGGCGGTGCTCGGCCTCTACGTGCTGGAGATGGATTTTCGGGTCGGCGCCGGCGTCACCATCGTGCTTTGCGCCATCGCGCTCTGGATCAGCTTCAGCGACGCCTTGATCCGCCTCGTCAGATCCTTCGCATGATGCACCTCATCACCAGCCCCGAGGCCTGGGCCGCGCTGCTGACATTGACCGCGCTCGAGATCGTGCTCGGCATCGACAACGTCATTTTCATCTCGGTGATCGTCTCGCGCATCCCGGAGAAGCAGGCGCATCGCGCCCGCCAGATCGGGCTGACGCTGGCGCTGGTGTTTCGGCTCATCCTGCTCAGCCTGCTGGTCTGGCTGATCGGCCTGACCGCGCCGGTGTTCTCGGTTGCCAATCAGGACTTCTCCTGGCGTGACCTCATCCTGATCGGCGGCGGCCTGTTCCTGATCGCCAAGGCGACGCACGAGATCCACGCCGAGGTCGAGGCCGATGACGACAGTAGCGACCAGAAATCCGGCGGCAGCGCGTTCTTCTGGGTGATCGTCCAGATCATCATCATCGACATCGTGTTCTCGCTGGACTCGATCATCACCGCGATCGGCATGGCGCAGGACATCGAGATCATGATCGCGGCGGTCGTGATCGCCTGCCTGATCATGTACATCTCGTCGGGTCCGGTGGCGCGATTCGTCGCAGAGCATCCGACCACGAAAATGCTCGCGCTGGCCTTCCTGGTGCTGATCGGCGTCGCGCTGGTCGCGGACGGATTCGAATTCCATATTCCGCGCGGCTACGTCTATTTCGCCATTGCGTTCTCGGCGGCGGTTGAATTCTTCAACGTGCTGGCCAAGCGCAATCGCAGGAAGACCGGCAAGAAAACCGGCGAGCCGTCCGCGTAGCCGTTCCAGCTGCCATCGAGTTGACAAGGCGGGCGCGATGTCTTTCGCTGGCCCTGGAGAAGAGGAGGTCAGGTGATGACCAAAGCGGTCCGTGTGCACAAGGTCGGAGGCCCCGAAGCCCTGGTCTATGAGAGCGTCGACGTGCCAGCGCCTGGTCCCGGCGAGGTGCGGATCCACCAGCATGCGGTCGGCCTGAATTTCATCGACGTCTATTACCGCACCGGTCTCTACAAGGCCCCGGGACTGCCCTTCATCGCCGGCAACGAGGCCTCGGGCGAGGTGGTCGCGGTCGGGCCCGGTGTGACGCATTTCCATCCCGGCGATCGCGTCGCCTACTACCACAATCTCGGGGCCTATACCGGCGAGCGCAACATCCCTTGGGAGAAGCTGGTCAAGCTGCCCGACCACATCACCCACGAGCAGGGTGCCGTGCTGATGCTGAAGGGGCTGACCGTCTGGTATCTGCTGCACAAGACCTTCAAGGTCGAGCCGCACCACCGCGTGCTGATCCATGCCGCGGCCGGCGGCATCGGCCTTCTGGCCTGCCAATGGGCGAGGGCGCTCGGGGCGCACGTCATCGGCACCGTCGGCTCGCGCGAGAAGGCCGAGCTCGCCGAAGCCAATGGCTGCGACCACGTCATCCTCTACAACGAGGAGGACTTCGTCGCCCGCGTCAAGCAGATCAGCCGCAACGAGGGCTGCGACGTCGTTTATGACGGCGTCGGCAAGGCGACCTTCCCGGGCTCGCTGTCCTGCCTGAAGCCGCGCGGGATGTTCGTTTCCTTCGGCAATGCCTCGGGTCCGGTGCCGCCGTTCTCGATCGCCGAGCTCAACAATCACGGCTCGCTGTTCGCGACACGGCCGAAGCTCAACGACTATGTCGGCACGCGCAAGGAGCTCCTGGAAGGCGCCGACACGCTGTTCGCCGCCGTCATCAACGGCAAGCTGCACGTGCCGATCAACCATGCCTACGCCCTCAAGGACGCGGCGAAAGCGCATATCGATCTGGAAAGCCGCAAGACCACGGGCGCGTCGATCTTGAAGCCTTAGTGTCGCGTCCCGGCTCAGCAGCGCACCGCCCAAGAGGCGCTGCGCTGCGTCCGGGGCACAAGCGGCTCTACGCCACCCGCCGTGCCGCGCCGGCCTTGGTCAAGATCCCGTCGAGACAATCGATCATCTCGGCGATCTCCGCCTTCGCGACGTTCAGCGCCGGCATGAAGCGCAGGGTGTCGACCTGCGGGGCGTTGAGCAGCACGCCTTGCTCGAAGGCCTGCGCGACGATGCCGGGTGCGATCGGCAGCTTGAGGTCGAGCGCGAGCAACAGGCCGCGTCCCCGCACGCCGCCGAGGCCGTGCCGGGCCGAGACCTTCTGCAGCTCGCTTTCCAGCAGGAGGCCGGTCTCGGTGACCTGTTTCAGAAAGTCCGGCTGGCTGACCTCCTCGAGCACCGCAAGGCCCGCGGCGCACATGATCGGATTGCCGTTGAACGTGCCGCCCTGATCGCCATGCTCGAAGCAGGAGGCGCGCTCGGTCGCGAGCAGGGCTGCGAGCGGGACGCCGCCGCCGATGCCCTTGCCGAGCGTCATGATGTCGGGCGAGATGCCCGTGTGCTCATAGTGGAAGAGTTTCCCGGTGCGGCCCATGCCGGTCTGGATCTCGTCGAAAATGAGCAGCAGGCCGTGCGCCTCGGTCAGCGCGCGGAGCTGCTGCAGGAACGCATCGGTGGCGGGCCACACGCCTGATTCACCCTGGATCGGCTCGAGCATCACGGCAACGGTGTTGTCGTTGATCAGCGCTTCGACCGAGGCGATGTCGTTGAGCTTGGCCTTCTTGAAGCCCGCGACCTTCGGCTCGAACAGCGGCTCGAACGCCTTCTTGCCCGAGGCCGACATCGTCGCCAGCGTCCGGCCGTGGAAGCCGCCTTCGAAACTGATGATCTCGAACGCGCCGCCCTTGTGCAGGCTGCCGTATTTGCGCGCGAGCTTGATCGCGCCTTCGTTGGCTTCCGCGCCGGAATTGGCGAAGAACACCTGGTCGAAGACGCTGCCGGCGACCAGCGCCTGCGCCAGCTTCAGGCTCGGCTCGTTGTAGAAGGCCGGGCTCGGCGTCAGGAGCCGCCTCGCCTGGGCGCCAAGCGCGTCGGCGACCACCGCCGGAGAATGGCCGAGGCAATTGACGGCCCAGCCCTGCACGAAGTCGAGATAGCGCTTGCGGCTGTCGTCCCAGAGGTAGGAGCCGGCGCCGCGGACGAACACGGCCTTTGGCCGTGCGGTGATGTCCATCAGCGCGTCGTACGGATGCGTCGTCATGTCGAACTCCTCTGGAGGCGGGTGGAAAAGGGGCGCAAAAAGCAGAAAGGCCGCACCTTGCGGGTGCGGCCTTCTCGAAAAACTCGGCTGAATTCAGTGGTTCAGCGGCGTCCTCGGACATGGCGCACCCTCTCGTCGTCGCGGGAGCGACGGCGGAGCATCTCGGTGCGCAGGTTGGTCCGGGCGTTGATCATGGGGCGCGGCAATACATGCGGAGGGCAGGGCTTGTCAAGCGGGCGTTTTGCGGATGCTCGCCGAGCGAGTGCGGTTGCACGCGGTCATGCGAGGGGATTTCGCGCGCAGTTCGTCGATGGCGGCGAGAAACCATCCTGTCGCTGGCGCGTTTGTGATCGAAGGATGCGACTTGGTTCGAACCGAACGCAACTCGGCTCAGACCAAGATTGGCGGGACCAACGAGACAGTTTCAGCCTTGTCCGATACGCCTTATCCAATCGACCTCGACAGCATTCGCGGCGCATTTCCGCCGGGCATCGAAGCGCCCCCGCTGCTGGTCGACTTTGCCACGTGGCTCGACGGACGCCCGTGGGGCAGCGTGGGCTGCTTTGCGCTGCAGGGCCAGTTCTCCGATCATGCGCCGATCGTCGACGGCAGTCCGTTGCGCGATCGGTTTTCGCTGTTCATGCGGCTGCCGGATGGTTCGGCCGTCGGCGGCTGGTACGGCGCAGGTCTCGACCGCGACAACCCGCCGATCGTGGGGCTGGGGTCGGAGGGCGATTACGAACTGCTGGCGCCGAGTCTCGATGGTCTGCTCGCCAAACTGACGTCGCAACAATTCGACAATGCCTGGAGCGATCTCAAGCCGCATGACGAGGTCGAGTGCCAGACGGTCGAGCTCGCACAGTGGCTCGCCGGACGGCCGTATGGCGAACCGACAACGCCCGAGGAGACGTCGTCGGAGCTGCCGGACTTCCGCGGCTTCGTGGAGAAGTGGAGCCGGGATCGCGAAGACTATTGGGCCAATCATCGGCTGATGGCCGAGCTCGGCTGGCGGCTGGCCGCCCATTTGCCGAAAGGCAAGAACCCCTGGGACAAGACCCGTTTCGAGGTCGCGATGGTCGGCAAGCAGTACCAGGCGCGCGTGCTGTCGCGCGGGCCCCAGCCGTTCGCAGAAGCCGATTCAATCGAATCTCTGCTGCGCGATCTGCGCGAGGAGATGCGCCGCGCGCAGCCCGAGCTTGGGCTGTGGTACGCGATGAATTTCGGCCTCTATGCGGACGGCCGCGTCATGCCCAGCTTCGAATACGATGTCCGCCCGACGATCGAGGGCGAACCGGCGCTGCTTGCTGAAGCCAAGGCCGATCTCGCCCGCGCCCCGCGCCCGGAGCGCTGGGTGCCGAAATGGCTGGCGTGACGGAGTGCGTCAGAATCCCGCGACGCTGCCGTGCAGATCGTATTGATCGGCGCGCTCGATCTTGGCGGTGACGATCTCGCCGACGCGCAAGGGGCGGCGGCTCGTGAGGTACACCGCGCCGTCGATCTCCGGCGCATCGGCCTTGGAGCGGCCCTTGGCGACAGTCGGTCCGACCTCGTCGATGATGATCTGCTGGCGCGTGCCGACCTTGCGCTTCAGCCGGCGCGCGGAGATCTTCTGCTGGCGGGCCATCAGCGCGTTGTAGCGCTCCTGCTTGACCTCTTCCGGCACCGGGTTCTCGATCGCATTCGAGGTCGCGCCGGCAACGGGCTCGTATTTGAAGCAGCCGAGGCGATCGATCTCGGCCTCATCGAGCCAGTCGAGCAGATAGGCGAAGTCGGCATCGGTCTCGCCGGGGAAGCCGACGATGAAGGTCGAGCGAAGTGCGAGATCGGGGCATTCCTCGCGCCAGCGCTTGATCCGCGCCAGCGTCTTGTCCTGCGCGGCCGGCCGCTTCATCGCCTTTAGCACGTCGGGGCTCGCATGCTGGAACGGGATGTCGAGATAGGGCAGCACCTTGCCCTCGTTCATCAGCGCGATGACCTCGTCGACATGCGGGTAGGGGTAGACATATTGCAGGCGGACCCAGGCGCCGAGTTCGCCGAGCTCGCGCGCAAGGTCCAAAAATCTGGCGCGGACCTGGCGATCCTTCCACGGGCTCTCGGCATATTTGAGATCGACACCATAGGCCGAGGTGTCCTGCGAGATCACCAAGAGCTCCTTGACGCCTGCGCCGACGAGGCGCTCGGCCTCGCGCAGCACGTCGTTGGCGGGGCGCGAGACCAGATCGCCGCGCAGCTTCGGAATGATGCAGAACGTGCAGCGGTTGTTGCAGCCTTCGGAGATCTTCAAATAGGCGTAGTGGCGCGGCGTCAGCTTGATGCCCTGCGGCGGCACCAGATCGACGTGAGGATTGTGCGCCGGGGGCAGCGCGCGATGCACGGCGTCCAGCACGCTCTCGTACTGCTGCGGCCCGGTGATGGAGAGCACGCCGGGATAGGCCTGCTCGATTTGCTCGGGCTCGGCGCCCATGCAGCCGGTCACGATCACCTTGCCGTTCTCGGCCATGGCCTCGCCGATCGCCGAAAGCGATTCCTGCTTCGCGCTGTCGAGGAAGCCGCAGGTATTGACGATGACGATGTCGGCCCCGTCATGCTTGCGGGCGAGCTCATAGCCCTCCGCGCGCAGGCGCGTGATGATGCGCTCGGAATCCACCAATGCCTTGGGACACCCGAGCGACACGAAGCTGACCTTGGGCGCAGCCGTCTGATCCATATCCAAATCTGCCTGATTGACCGGCCTGAGCTAGTCCCAATTGCCCACAATTACAACCCTTTGCAGGGCGTTCCGGCGTGCTATGGATGAATCACCTGCCGTGAGTGAGCCATGAGCGCCGACCAGTCGCCCAAAATCGTGATCGTCGACGAAAGCCCGATCCGGGCCGCGATCCTGGAGGACGGGTTGCGGGAGGCCGGATTCACTGAGGTCGTCCATATCCGCGAGATGCAGAGCCTGCTGGCCCGTATTTATGCGGTGGATCCCGACATCATCCTGATCGATCTGGAGAACCCCAGCCGCGACGTGCTGGAGGCGATGTTCCAGGTCAGCCGCGCCGTGAAGCGGCCGATCGCGATGTTCGTCGACCAGAGCGATTCCGCCTCGATCCAGGCCTCGGTCGAGGCGGGGGTATCCGCCTACATTGTCGACGGGTTGAAGAAGGAGCGCATCAAGCCGATCCTCGACCTCTGCGTGTCCCGCTTCAATGCCTTCGCCAAGCTGCAGGAGGAGCTGGAGCGCACCAAGTCGCAACTCGAGGATCGCAAGATCATCGAGAAGGCCAAGGGCATCCTGATGAAGGTGAAGGGACTGACCGAGGACGAGGCCTACGTGCTGCTGCGCTCCACCGCGATGCGCGAGAAGAAGAAAATCGGCGAGATCGCCCAGTCGATCATCACCGCGTCGGAGATGCTGAAATGACCGCCCCCCTGCGTATCGGGTTCATTCCGCTGGTCGATGCCGCCGCGCTGATTGTCGCCGTCGACAAGGGATTTGCCGTTGCCGAAGGGCTCGACGTCGAGCTGGTCCGCGAGGTCTCCTGGTCCAACGTCCGCGACAAGCTCAATATCGGCCTGTTCGACGCCGCGCATCTCCTGGCGCCCGTGGCGATCGCGTCCTCGCTCGGGCTCGGCCACGTGAAGGTGCCGATCGCCGCGCCCTTCAATCTCGGTATCAATGGCAATGCGATCACGGTGTCGCCGGCGCTCCACGCCGCGCTAATGGAGGAGATCGACGGAGACCGTTTCGATCCGATGGCTACGGCGAAAGCGCTCGCAAAGGTCGTGGCCGAGCGGCGCAAGGCAGGTGCCGAGCCGCTGACCTTCGGCATGACCTTCCCGTTCTCGACCCACAATTACCAATTGCGGTTCTGGATGGCCGCGGCCGGCGTCGATCCCGACGAGGACGTGCGCCTCGTGGTGCTGCCGCCGCCCTACATGGTCGACAGCCTCAAGAGCGGCCATGTCGATGCGTTCTGCGTCGGTGCGCCCTGGAATTCGATCGCCGTCGATCTCGGCATCGGGCATATCCTGCATTTCGTCTCCGACATCCTCGACCGTGCAGCGGAGAAGGTCTTGGCAGTCCGCCAGGTCTGGGCCGACAAGCATCCGGACGTGGTCGCGCGCCTGGTGCGTGCGGCGGTGAAGGGAGCCGAGTTCATCGAGAATCCTGCGAACCTCGCCGAGGCAGCGCATATCCTGGCGCAGCCCGAGCGGATCGGTGTCGATGCCGAAGTGGTCCAGCGCACACTGACTGGACGCCTGAAGATTTCCCCTGACGGTACCTTCCGCGAGAGCGGTCGCTACCTCCTGGTCGGGCGGGAGCAGGCGGGGCGCCCCGATCCGGTTCAGGCCGCCTGGCTCTATGCACAGATGGTGCGGTGGGGGCAGACGGCGCTCACGCCGGAGGGCGTCAAGACGGCCATGGCCGTGTTCAGGCCCGACCTGTACGATGCAGCCCTCGGTCGCCGGCCGCCCGAGCAGGCTCCCGCGGCGTTCGGCGCATTCGCCGGCCCAGTCTTTGATCCCGGCAACATCCGGGGGCATCTCGAGGCCTTCGAGGTCGGGCGTTGGAAGGCCTGATTCGCAGTTGCCTATTTTTTGTGCTGATGAGCGCATCGGCTAAATTTTGAGCCGCGTGCTCGAATTTCGTGAGCCGCGCGGCCACCGGGATGTTCCCGACCCCCGCGTAATCATCTGAAATCACTGAGCTTCCGTTTTGCTCCAAGCTGGCACGCAACTTGAATGTTGCAGTGCGGCCAGCTTGTCACAGGTGCCTGCTGAGCCAAGTCCCGCAGCAACGAAGCTGATCGGACCGCTGGGGTGGCGAAGCCGGCTCTTGGAGCCAGCCTAGGTCCTCGCGGGTCGCGCAATGTCCGTCGATGCCACCGAGGTGGCCGCAGGAGCTTCGTTACCGACCATGAAAATCGATACGCTCGCAGTCGACTTTACCGACGAGCAGAAACGCTATCTCGAAGGTTTCACGACCGGTCTGCAGATCAGCCGGGTCGGGCGCGGCCTGGGTGGAGGCGGCGGCAAAGCGAATGCCGAGCCTGTTGGCCCCGATGCCGTGCACATCAAGGCGCAGGACAAGGTGATCGCGTCGGGCAAGAAGCTCGCCGACCAAGAGAAGTTCAAGCGCGACGAGCATCCCTTCGATGCCTATCCGCGGCTGCGCCAGCAGGCACTCGACAATGCGCCGCCGAGCCCGGCGGACAATTTCCGCTGGCGCTATTACGGCATCTTCTACGTCGCGCCGACGCAGGACTCCTACATGAGCCGGCTGCGGATTCCGAACGGCATCATGAAGCACTGGCAGCTGTCGGGCCTTGCCGATCTCGCCGACGAGCTGTGCGGCCCCTATAGCCACGTCACGACGCGCGCCAACCTCCAGCTGCGCGAGATCCCGCCGAAGCATGCGATCAGGCTGCTCGAGGGCATCCAGGAGCTCGGCCTGTGCTCGCGTGGCTCCGGCGCCGACAACATTCGCAACGTTACGGGGACGCCGACGGCCGGCGTCGATCCGCAGGAAATCATCGACACGCGCCCCTATGCGCGCGAGTGGCACCACCACATCCTCAACGACCGTTCGCTGTACGGCCTGCCGCGCAAGTTCAACGTCGCTTTCGACGGGGCCGGCAGGATCGCGGTGCTGGAGGAGACCAACGACATCGCCTTCACCGCCTATGAGGTGAAGGACGGTTTCGGCGTCGAGCCGGGCGTCTGGTTCCGCCTCGGCCTCGGCGGCATCACCGGGCACAAGGATTTTGCGAAATATTCCGGCATTATCGTCAAGCCGGAGCAGGCGACCGCCGTTGCCGACGCCATCGTGCGCGTGTTCATCGACCATGGCGACCGCACCAACCGCAACAAGGCGCGGCTGAAATACGTGCTCGACGCCATGGGCCATGACGGATTCCTTGGGCTGGTCGAGGAGCGGCTGAAGACGCCGTTCACGCGCGTGCCGGAGGAGGCATTTGCGCCGCGACCGGCCGCCGACCGCATGGCCCATGTCGGCGTGCACAAGCAGAAGCAGGATGGCCTCAACTGGATCGGCGTGTCGCTGACGCTCGGCAAGCTCAGCTGCGACCAGATGCGGGGCCTCGCCAAGATTTCGCACGACCTCGGCGACGGCGAGATCCGCCTGACCGTCTGGCAGAACCTGCTGATTTCAGGAGTGCGCGATGAGAACGTCGAGCTCGCCATTGCAGCGATCAAGCAGATCGGGCTCGCGGTCGAAGCCTCGCACATCCGCGCCGGCCTGATCGCCTGCACCGGCAATGCCGGCTGCCGCTTCGCTGCCGCCAACACCAAGCGCCATGCCGCCGAGATCGGCGACTGGTGCGAGCCGCGCGTTGCGATGGACAAGCCGCTCAACATCCACGTCACCGGCTGCCACCATTCCTGCGCGCAGCATTACATCAGCGACATCGGCCTGATCGGTGCGCGCGTGCCGGTGAATGAGGACGACACGGTCGAGGGTTATCACCTGTTCACCGGCGGCGGGTTCGGCCCCGACGCCGACGTCGGGCAGGAGGTCTATCACGACCTCAAGGCCGAGGACGCACCGAAGACGGTCGAAAAACTGCTCAAGGCCTATATCGCCCATCGCTCGTCGCCTGACGAAACCTTCCTCTCCTTTGCGCGCCGCCATGACGGCGAAACGCTGCGCAAGCTTGCTGATGCCGAGGTGTCCTCATGAACCAGATCACGCCTCCGCCCAGGCTCGATATCATTCCCGCCAGCGCACCGTTCTCCGATGCGCAGCGCTCCTGGCTGAACGGCTTCTTTGCCGGGCTGCTGTCGCCTGACGTCGCCGCGCCGCTGTCGGCGGAGCAGGGCGCAGCCGTCATGCAGGGCGCAGCCGGTGACGGCGACGACGGCGAAGCGCCCTGGCACGACCAGACCATGCCGATCGCCGACCGCATGAAGCTTGCGGAAGGGCGCCCCGTCCGCCGCAAGATGATGGCGGCGATGGCGCAGCAGGATTGCGGCCAGTGCGGCTACAATTGCCACGACTATTCGGAAGCGATCGCCAGTCGCAGCGAAGCACGGCTCAATCTCTGCGTCCCCGGCGGCAAGGAAACCGCGCGGATGCTGAAGTCGCTGTACGAGGAGCTCGACAAGGCCCCGGCAGCCAAAGCGGCGGACAAGCCTGACGCTCCGGCGCCGGCCGTGACGGTCACGATCGCTGAACCCGGCCGCTCGCGCGACAACCCTGTGGCCGCGACCTTCCTGTCGCGCCGCTTGCTCAACAAGGGTAAGTCGGAGAAGGAAACCTATCACATCGAGTTCGATCTCTCCGCGAGCAAGCTCGACTACATCGTCGGCGACAGTTTCGGCGTGTTTGCGCGCAACGATGTCGGCCTCGTCGACCAGATCATCGCGCTGCTTGGCGCCTCCCACACCACCAAGGTCAACGGCAAGACGCTGCGCGAGGTCTTGATCGACGACGTCTCGCTGTCGCCGGCACCCGACACGCTGTTCGAGCTGATCTCCTTCATCACCGGCGGCGCGGCGCGCGAGAAGGCGCGTGCGCTGGCACAGGGTGAGGATCCCGATGGCGATGCCGCGACGCTCGACGTGATGGCGGCGCTGCAGAAGTTCTCCGGCACGCGGCCGCATCCGGAGGCCTTCGTCGAGGCGCTGGAGCCGCTGCAGCCGCGGCTCTATTCGATCTCGTCCTCGCACAATGCAACACCCGGAAAGCTGTCATTGACCGTCGATTCCGTGCGCTACGTCGTCGGCAAGCGCAAGCGACTCGGCGTTGCCTCGACCTTCCTCGGCGAGCGCATCAATGAGGGCGAAGAGCTCAAGGTCTATGTGCAGAAGGCGCACGGCTTCGGCCTGCCGCAGGATCCGAAGACGCCGATCATCATGGTCGGCCCGGGCACCGGCATCGCCCCGTTCCGCGCCTTCCTGCTCGACCGCAAGGCGACCGGCGCGCCCGGCAAGAACTGGCTGTTCTTCGGCCACCAGCGCAGCGATTGCGACTTCTTCTACCAGGAGGAGCTCAATGCGATGAAGACCTCGGGTCTGCTCACGCGCATGTCGCTGGCCTGGTCGCGCGACGGCGAAAAGAAGTTCTACGTTCAGGATCGCATGCGCGAGGTCGGCCGCGAGGTGTGGACCTGGCTCGCCGAAGGCGCGCATCTCTACATCTGCGGCGATGCCAAGCGCATGGCCAAGGACGTCGAGCGTGCACTGGTCGACATCGTCGCCCAGTTCGGCGCACGTTCGACCGACGAGGCCGTCAGCTTCGTCGCCGAGCTGAAGAAGACGGGGCGTTTCCAGGCGGATGTCTACTAGGGACGACTTCGTGGGGGTGGGGTGAGCCGAAGGCGTAACCCACCTCTTCTGTCACGGCCGATGCAGAAGTGGCGGATGACGCCTTCGGCTGATCCTCCCACCGAAAGCTGTCATCCCGCCGCCATCGATCTCGGTTCCAGCTCGGTCGGATCTTAACGAAAAAGATTCTTGGAACCGGCGCTTGGAAAGAATTTGCAACTGCAAGAGGGCTTTTGGAGAGAACCCTCATCGCTATTTGCTCGGAAGTCTTGCCTGATACCCCGGTTGATCTCTCATAATCCCGCAAATGGGGCGTTGGAGATCGACCATGCGCGAACTATCGGCGGAAGCCAGGTTGCACTTTTACGCGCGCTCGCTCTCGCGGCAGACCAGAGCGAGCGCCCATCATCTGGCGCTCTACAGCGCGTTTGCGGTTATCGCGGCCATCGTGCTCGGGTCGTTGTCGGTGCACCCGTTTTAGGATGTCGTTCCGGGGCGGCGAAGCCGAACCCCGAACCTCGAGATTCCGGACTGATGCTGCGCATCATCCCGGGATGACCATCATCACGCCCCGCGCTTGAACGGCGCGACCTCGATCCCGGCATCCTTCAACGCCTGACGCAAGGTTCGCGCGATCTCGACGGCGCCGTGGGTGTCGCCATGGATGCACACCGTGTCCGTGCGCATCTTGATGACCTTGCCCGTCACCGAGACCACCGCGCCGTCCTGCACCATGCGCACCACGCGCTCGGCAATCGCCTTGGCATCATGCAGCACCGCGCCGGGCTTCTTGCGCGAGACGAGGTTGCCGTCGTCCTCATAGGCGCGGTCGGCGAACACCTCGTGCACCATCGGCAAATTGGCGTCCTCGCCGGCCTTCACCAGCTTGGAATTGGCGAGCACGACGAAGATCAGGCTGGGGTCGACCGCTTTGATCCCCGCGGCGATCGCCTTCGCGGTCATGTCGTCCTCGCAGGCGACGTTGGAGAGCGCGCCATGCGCCTTGACATGCGTGACCTTGTGCCCGGCCGCGGTCGCGATCGCCTGCAGCGCGCCGATCTGGTAGGCGACGAGGTTCTCGATCTCGGAGGCTTTGAGGCCCGCGATCGGATGCCGGCCGAACCCATGCAGGTCGCGATAGCCGGGATGCGCGCCGACCGAGACGCCCCGCGCCTTCGCAAGCTCAACCGTCCGCCGCATGATGTCGGGATCGCCGGCGTGGAAGCCGCAGGCGACGTTGACCGAGCTTGCGAGCTCGATCATCGCGGCGTCGTTGCCCATCTCCCACGCGCCAAAACCTTCGCCGAGGTCGCAATTGAGATCGATCGTCTTCATGGGTGCTCTCCGCCTTCCGGTCTTGATGTTACGCTTAAGGCTCCGCGGTGACCTGCCAGGTGCCGGCATCGATCGCGTTCACCGCATGGCCGGCAACGTTGGCATCGCTGAGCGCCTCGATATTCAGCGCGACGCTGTCGGAGGAGCGCAGGCGATCGGGCAGGGTGCGGATCAATTGCGCGAACTTCTTCGCCTCGTCCTGTGCTTCGATCATGCTGACGGCCTTGAAGCGAAACGCCGTTCCTGCCGAGGTCTGTGCGAGGCGGCCGACATCGGCCGTGATGATGGTGGCGATCTTCGGATAGCCGCCGGAGGTGCCGCGGTCCATCATCAGCGCGATCGGCGCGCCGTTGCCGGGGACCTGGATGCTGCCGTTGACGGTGCCGTCGGAGACGATGTTGTGGCCGTGCAGATGCTTGATGGCGGGGCCTTCCAGTCGGTAACCCATGCGATCGGAGGTCGCCGATATCTTCCACTCGCTGTCCAGGAACAGCGCCTTGTTGGCATCGTCGAACTCGTCGTCCTGCGGCCCCAGCAGAATACGGATCGGGCCGCTCACGGGCTTCGGCAATTCGATGCGCATCTCGCCCGCGCCGCTCGCGGCATGGACGCTGAATTCGTCGCCGGCCTGGAGCGGGCGCGGGTAGGGGCTGCCGAGGCCGGCGCGGGCATTCACCGCGAGACTGCCGAACACCAGTTCGCCCGTGATGGCGCCTTCGATCGCCAGATAAGTGAAGGCGCCGCCGCGGGCAAAGCCCAGCGTCAGCGTCTCGCCGTCCTTCAGCGTCACCGAACTGTCCATGGCAACGGGGTTTCCGGCGACATCCGCGTTGCGCGGCGCGCCTGAAATGGCGACGCGCACGGCGCCGTCGCGGGCGGTGAAGGCGGCGCCGAACGGTCCGATCTCGACGGCAGCCGCGAACGGTTCGTTGCCGACGAGCGTGTTCGCCGCAGCCAGCGACAGCCGATCCATCGCGCCGCTGACTGTCAAGCCATAGCGCTGCGCGCCGAAGCGGCCGCCGTCCTGGACGGAGCTTGCCGGGCCGATGCTGGCGACGACGAGCCGGCTCATGCGACCACCTGCTCGGCGACGAGCTCGCCGGCCTCCGCGGCGCGATCCAGCTCCTCGAAGGTCTTGTGGTCGATGGCGAAGAACGTCACGCGATCACCGGGTTCGGTCAGGAACGTCGGGTTGCGATGGAGCTGATAGGTTCGCACCGGTGTGCGGCCGAGCAGATGCCAGCCACTGGGGGCGGCGAGGCACTGGATGCCGGCCTGGACGCCGCCGATCGAGATCGTGCCGGCAGGCGTCAGCAGCCGCGGATTTTGCCGCCGCGACATGTGCAGCGATTTGTCGAGGCCGCTGAGATAGGACCAGCCCGGCGTGAAGCCGATCATGGCCACCTTGTAGTCGCCGCCGGCGTGCCGGGCGACGATGTCATCAGGCGTGGTGCTCAGCGCCTTGGCGACATCCTCGAGGTCAATGCCGTGCTCGCCGCCATAGGCGACGGGAATGCGCCAGCGGCGCGCCTTGGTCACCGGCGGCGGCGGCTGGATTGCAATTGGCAGCAGCTTCTCGCCAAGCGCGTCGAAGCCGATCTTGCAGGGGTCGTAATGCACCAGCAGCGAGCGATAGGTCGGCACGGTCTCGGTGATGCCGTCGATGGGGCTTGCAGCCAGCGCCTTGTCCAGCGCCAGCACGCGCTGGTTCGCATCCTCGTCGATGGTGCGGCTGAACTCGACCGTGACGGCGCTGTCGCCACTGGGCAGAAGGCGGGGCGGGGGAAGCGTCGCGGCCATTGGGCTGTCGAAGAGCTGTCGAAATCGGGCTGGAAAGCGCGGGCTCGACCTTGAGTTCCGCGTCACCCTGCTTCGCGTAAATGCGCCCGCAAGTCCAATAAATTAATGCAGGGGGAGGCGATAAAGCCTTGTTATCGCGTCGCATAAAGGCCCATCGGCCCTGCGTAATTGCTAGCCTCTTGGCCCTTGACGCAAGGGCTGCGGCTCGCAAGATGCGCGCGTTCTTTCCCGCACCTCCGGAGCTCTGCTGTTTCCATGTCGCTGTCCCCCGAAGCCCGCAAGACCCTCGCCGGCATCACCACTGCCACCATCACCACGGTCCTGCTGAAGAAGGGCCTGCGCAATGTGTGGATGCGCGGAGCGCGGCCGCTGCGCCCCGGGCTGCCGCGGCTGGTGGGACCGGCCTTCACGCTGCGCTTCGTGCCGGCGCGCGAGGACCTGGCGACCCCGGAATCCTGGTCCTCGCCGATCTCCACCCGCACCGCGATCGAGGCGATGCCCGACGGCTGCATCGCCGTGGTCGACGCCATGGGCATCACCGATGCCGGCATCTTCGGCGACATCCTCTGCGCCCGCATGGTCAAGCGCGGCGTCACCGCGCTTGTCACCGACGGCGTGGTGCGTGACGTCGAGGGCGTGCTCGGCACCAATCTGCCGGTGTGGTGCGACGGCTATGCCGCGCCGCCGTCAGTTGCGGGCCTGACTTTCGTCGGCTGGGGCGAGCCGATCGGCTGCGGCGGCGTTGCCGTGTTTCCCAACGACATCGTGGTCGCCGACCAGGACGGCTGCGTGCTGATCCCGCAGGCAATGCTCGACCACGTGCTCAACGAGGGCGTCGAGCAGGAGCGCATGGAAGCCTGGATCGTCAACGAGGTGAACAACGGCGCGGTGCTGCCGGGCCTCTATCCCATGAACGCCGAGACCAAGGCGCGCTACGCCGCCAGCAAGAAGTAACCGGGAAGCAAGCGAGGTAATCCCATGGAGATCACTGTTGCAGGCACGCGGCCGACCCGCCGCGCGCCCAAGGAAAACTTCACCGGCACCGTATGGCAGGACCCCGTGATCATGGCGCCCGCGCCGGCACGGCTGAACTGCTCGCGCGTCGCCTTCGAGCCGGGTGCCCGCACCAATTGGCACCATCATCCGCTGGGACAGACGCTCTACGTGATTTCGGGCGTCGGCCGCGTCCAGACCAAGGGCGGTCCGGTCAGGGAGATCCGCCCCGGCGACACCGTCTGGATTCCGCCGGGCGAATTGCACTGGCACGGCGCCTCGCCGACCAACGGCATGTGCCACATTGCCATGCAGGAAGCGCTCGACGGAGTCTACTCGACCTGGCTCGAGCCGGTCACCGACGCAGAGTATGGCGCGGCGTTGGGCTAATTCGCGTGCCCCGGACTAGACGCATCGCCTGAAGGCGATGCGTCGCTGAGCCGGGCCCAGAGATTTTAGCGACCAAGATGCTGGGTCCCGGCTGTGCGCAGCAGCGCCAACGCGCTGCAGCACGTCCGGGACGCAGCGACTACATCCTCTCCGCCGTCCACGTGCCCGTGCACAGCGCGCCGCGCCACGTACCGGAGCCCGAGGTCCCGCTGAGGCGGCCGAAGCCGACGGCGCGCTTGATGCCCGTGCTCAAGGTGACGTTGATGCCGCCGGCGTCGGCCACGCGGCCCGATGCCGTCACCGCCGCGCTCGTCGATGCGATCTGCCCGTTGTTGATACCGATCGCGACGGTGGCGCCGTTGCCGCAGGTCTCGCTCGAGGACGAGATCCGCACATTCCAGGCGCCGTCGAAGCTGGTCGATGCCGCATTCGCTTGGCCGCAGAGCAGGGTGACGGCGCAGATCGTGGCGAAAATACCCTTGTAGAGATGTCTCATGACACGCCCCATTGGCTGAACCTGCCGGGCATCGTGTCACGACACGGAAGGGACCGATGTGAGGGGTGTCACGCATGCGGACGGTGCCAGCGCCCGCGTCCGGACGCCGTCTCATCAGCCAGGCAGAGCCTCGAAAGGCTCGTTCACCTCACTGTCTTGCTGTCACGGCACGATTGATCACGCGCGCCAGTGAGACGGCGGAGTCCGTACCGACCGGGGCGGCCTTGCCGATCGTCTTTCGCAGTGCGAAGGCCTCGGACGCAAACAGCCTGTCCGGGTCCTCCGGGGCGTCCTTGATGCCGGTGAGCAGGCGGATCTGCATGCCCTTCAGAAGCTCCGTCACGGCCGGTTTGGCGGTCGCCTTGTCGGCGGCGTCGGCCAGAAGAGGCTCCTGCCAGCCGCGGTGGGCATTCTTCGGCGTCACGCGCTCCACGAGCTTATCGTAGCTGGTTTGGTAGGCGCCAATGGCGACGAGACGATCGTTCTCGGCAAGTTCCGGCGATGTGATCACCTCGGAGCGCAGAGCCAGCATCTGCTCGTCCGCATGCTCCAACTCACGCTTCATGATGCTGCTTGCAACACCCTGCCAGTGTCGATGAAATCCGAGCTGCGTGAGGGGATTGATCGTATCAGGCCCCTCGGGCAGCAGGCTGGCCGTGAACTCGATGGCCAGGAGGCAATAGTCCAATCCGGAGACACGTTGGCCGTCGAGCAGCAATCTGTCGTCGGTCACCACCAGCCGCTTGGCAACCGCCTCGTCGAGATCGGAGCCGGCAACCAGGAGATAGCCGCTGCGGCCGAGCGCATTGCCGTCGGCATACGAGAACAAGGGCGTGACGATGTTGAGCGCGAACAGGCCGGCGACCCGGTCGTAGATCTTTTCAGCCACGCGCAACCCCTCGGAAACACCCGGCGCGAGCCCTGTCTGCGTGGTCAGGTCGGCGGCCAATTGCAGGACCTGCTGCGCGACGTCGTGAAAGGGAAGGCGGAACAGGCCGACGAACAGTGACAGATTGTCCTGCTTCATGGGCGCGCGCCTGACGGCGTAGATATTCTTGAAATCGACATAGCCTGGAGCGGCGCCGGCCGCCTTCAGCTGGGCGGCGATCTCGTCATTGCTCAAGATCGTGGGCCGGCGCTGGCGCCCGTCGCCGAAGCTGAACTCGGTGAGCACGACGCCGAGCGGAAGGAACGAGCTGAAGAACTTGCCGCCTTCCCGCAAGCCCATTTCGACCATGCGCACCCCGAAATAGCTCGCTTCGGGCACGAAGGTCTGTCCAGCCGTCATTGCATTGCCGCCGCCCGAAGCGACGTAGCCGACATAGGGGCGCCGCAGTTCGCGGCTCGCCCAATGCTCCACGACGTTCTTGAGTGTGGTCCAGACGGTCATGACATTCATCCACTACGAGCGGTTCATTGGCAGCGTGCTGCCCAATCGGTCGACTGCGCCAGCAGGATCGGCGAGAGCCAGATCGGGCTTTCCTCGTCGTAGTTCAGGCTTTCCCACGATGCGCGGCACGCCTTCCGGAACGCGACGCAAACCGACCGCGTCTTGTGGAGTTCGTCATAGAACTCCTTGGCGAACTGCGGCGCGCGTTCGTCCTCGACATTCCATCGGAAGCCCAACGCATAGGGGATTCCGTTCATCACCAATTGCTGAACGCAGCCCTTCGAGATGCCACGGCAGGCCGAGAGGTAGACCAGCGTCGTCGCTGACAGGCCGTCGGAGGCCGCCACCCTATCGAGTTTCAGGCCGATCGCCTGCTCCGGCTGCATCCCGGGAAGGACCAGGGTCGCGGTCTGCTGGCCATCGCTGAAGGCGTGACCGGCATAGTGCAGAATGGTCGGCCGGAATGCGTCGAGCTGCTTCAGCAAATAGGCGGCCGCCTCGCCCGGAGGGGCATCCGACAGGTTGACGACCTTCAAATCGAAGCAGCCCGCGGCGCCCAGCTCTTCCACGTGCTTCAGTTCGATGTCGATATTGCCGAGCTTGTCGAATCTCTTGCCGGCGCAAATCGCGCTGTCGAGTTTCATATCGGGATGCTCGCCGATCTGCGAACGCACGAACATCAGTTTTGCGCCCGGCTTGATCCGCGCTCGCTCGCTGGCCCTTCCACGGACGAACGAGGGAATGCGCCGGACAATCGGCGCATAGAGAAGCACGAATGGTCCGTTTTCCTCCGAAAGATATCGGACGCTCGCCTCGAAGGGCACCGGGTAGAAGCCTGCGTCGCTGATGACAAATCGGAACGACAATCCCACCAGTCCACCCGCGGACTTCTCGATCTGCGAGAACAGATGTTCGCCGATCGCTTTTACGACGAAGCTCTTGAACAGGCGTGTTCCGACGTCGCGCGTCTGGCCGAGCCAATTGTTCGGCGGCATCTCATCGCGCGCATAGGCCAGAGCTGCAGACTTGAGGTCATCGAGATCGCTGATGGTGTTCCAGCGAAGCATCGAGCAGCCGTCTTCACCCGTTCCGAGCCGGCATTCCACCTTGGCGCTGTGGATTTCGATCTCAACCACCCGGAATGCGCCCGGAATGGCGTTCGTCTCGTCGGGGTGACCGGTGAGCATCGCAATGAACGGGCGCAGGATCCGGTGGCGGTGCAGCTGCAGGGCGTCCATCGGCAGGATCAGCGCATTGCCGGCGGCTCTGCACTCTTCCTCCAGGTCCGCGCAGGTCCCGAACGAGGGGGCGACCACCAGCACGGAGGTGTGCGGGTCCTGTGCCAAAACCACGGTGTTGAGCAAGTGCTTTGCACCGAGAGTCGTGCGTGTGTCGTAGCCTGCGCTCGGATCGATCGGCAACCGGGCATCGAGCACGAGCAGTTCGGTCTCGTTCGCGATGAGCCACTCGCTCGTCTGCGCCGGGGTCATCAGGGGCTTGTCGTACAAGTGCTCCGGGGCCACGCCTGCCGCGAGCAGATGTCCCCGCAGGGTTTCGAACATGTTTGGCTCGGCGGTGGCGATCGCAATCTTGGCTGTCATGCCGGTGCCTCCTGCGCGCACAATGGCAGTTCGAACTCGAATCCCGTGCCGTCCAGCTCGGCCAGGGTACCGTCGTGCTGCTCGACGGTCTTGCGTATCGCCTCGACCGCGATGCTGGCCATCTGCCGTGCCCGGTGCTGGCTCTGCTCGATCGGGTCCACAGCCGACGGAGCGATGGTGTCGGCAATCGTCGCGGGCAAGCGCATGGATACCGAGAGGCGATGCGGCTGCCGTTCTGAGATCGTGACGGTCAGCTTGTCGTTCGGCGTGATGCGCAACGACAAGAGGGAGCTGAGGGCGGAGCGAAACGCAAAGCTCAACCGCTTCGTCCAGCCCCTGACCAATAGGGTACGTCGGATCGCAATCTCGTCGACGAGGTGGATGGCCTCACGATCCTCGACGGGAAGGCCCTCGACCTCCTGATAGAGAAGTTCCAGGACGTCGAACTGTTCGGGCGCTTCCTGCGGGGTCTGCTGAACGACAAGACGCTCGGCCAGGCGCTCGAAGGTCAGATCGGCCCGAAGCAAATGGTTGGCCGCCTGCTCGAGCAGACCGGAGCAGTTTCTCATGAGGTCCGGCTTGCCGAGGAGCGAGGCGGCGCTGCGCAGCAGGCCATCGGCCATCAACAGCGGAGCGCGGGTCTCGCGCGCGACAGCCGTGACGGTTTCCTCCAGATAGCCCCAGTCGCTCTCCCGGCTTTGGTCGGCGAGGCTGGTGAACAGCCAGAGCTGATGACCATAGTCGTCGTTCAACGGCTCGCGATTGGCGAGAACCGTCAGCTCGGTGCGCGGCGCATCTCCGATCGCCAAATGGACCCGCAGCCGGTGCTGGATGCCGGTTTCCGCCAGTTGCACGGAGTCTTCGTCCCGAGCGCCAAATGACGAGAGCTTCTTGTCACGTGCCTGGCCGAAGATGTTCGCCGCGGCACCATTCATGTGGCAGATCGTGCCGACGGCATCCACGATGACGGCTGCCTGCTCGATCCTGTTCATGAGCGCATACTCGATCGCTTCGTGCCAGCGAGCCGCAAAGATCTGTTCGCAGTCGGCGGCAAGCCCGCTTGCCGCGTCCCGATCAGGTCCGCGGAACGCGTTCAGCTCCGACGATTCCATGTCCAGAATGAGCTCGATCTTGCCATTCACGAACAGAGGCACGGTCATGGCAGATCGTTGATCGGGGGCGGTCTGGATGAAGCCGTAATTCCGCTCGGTGTCGCTGATATCAGGAACGACGAGAATGTCTCGCGCGGTCAGGCAGCTGCCGAGCATGCCGCTGGACAGTTCCTGAGTGTATTCGGCCTTGCGGTCGGCCGATTTCACCAAAAGGTTTCTGTCGTTCTTCACGTGCTCGGAAACCAGCACGAACCTGCTGCGCAGGCGATCGACCCGGAACACGCCGACATACTCCCAGCCCAGGCATTTTGTGGTGCCGGTGGCCAGCAGTTCGGCGATGGCGCGCGCACTCGGCGCCTTGTTCAAGTCATCCTTGAGCTTGCGCAAGGCGTGCGCCTGAGCATGTTCCATGGCCGCGTTTGCGGCCTGCAAGATCTCCTCGACGCCGAGATTTTGCAGCGTGCGCAGGTCAGCGGCGGTGTATTTGTGCTTGCGGGACAGCAGAGCCAGCGAGCTTCCGAACCGGCCTCCCGCCTTGCGTATCGGCAGCACGAGCATCGACTCGAACTTGTCGTCGATGATGGCCTTGCTCACCGGATTGTCTTTTTCCTCCGGATTGCGGCTCTCGACGAACCCGGCCAGATCGTTGTCCCACGTCTTGCCCTGCTCGAGCCACTCGATCACGCCAGGCGGCACCTTGAACCAACGTGTGCTCCACTCCCAGCTGGGTCGTGGAGAGATAGTGACGGCTCGCCAATAATCGTTGAGATCGTTGTAGACCCCGAACGTGCTCATTTCGAATGGGATGACCTTGCCGATCGCCTGAAGCGTCGCCTCGATGATCTCTTGCGGATCATCGTGCCCGGCGAGAATCGTCTTGAGCTCGTGACGTGCGCGATCCTCGGCAAGAGGAGCGAACAGCACCAACAACCCTGCCGAGCTGTTCGGTGCTTCCATGTAGGGCGTTCCGCTGACCCTTGCCAGAACGGAACGACCGTCTTTTGGACGGAGCCGGACGAAGCTGGAGAAGCCGGTCTGCTTGGTGATCCATTCGGCGAACAGGTTCGTCGTTCCGTCGTCGTCTGGCCCGAACACGTGAGAGAGCGACACCTCCTTGAGCTCTGCTTCCGAGAACCCCAGGACCTGCGCGGCTCGCTCGTTCGCGAACCGGATCTTGCCGGTCAGGTCGGTGCGCAGCACGCCATCCTGCAAGGCATCGAGGCGGCTCTGTTCCGCGCTCTGATCGAGCAGGAGGGCGTAATTGCCCGGTTTGCCATCTTCGTCGCGCAACGGGCCGATCTCGACTCTGACCTGACGAACCGTTTCGCCGGTCTGGATGTCGGCCCGCAAGCTCGTGTTGTGATTTGCCCGGAGCGCCATGTACACATCGGCCGCACGGGATCCGAACAAGCCGGAGAAGGGAGCGCCGCGTTTGCCGGGAATGAGCTTGTCGAATGCCGCATTGGAATAGACGATGCGACCGTCATTCGCCAGTTCGACGAAGGGAATCTCGCTGTAATGCGCGGCTTCATCAAGCGCGTCATACCGCTCCGACAAAACGTTCAGCACGGTGTTTTGCGATTGCAGGATTTTGCCGACGGTGTGAGCGTCGAAGCCGAATTCCGAGACGAGCATTCGCGCTTGCTCGTTGACCAGAGGCTGCAGCGCGGTGGTCAGGCTGGTCTGCCGATTTCGGAGCGCGCCGATGACGTGGCGCCTGATGACTTCCTCCGACGTCAACGAGCGAGGGCCCCAGTCACCTGAGACTAGCGATGGTGTCGCACGGAGTTCCTCCATAACAACCTCGCTCGCTTACGCATACCGGCGCCGACAGAGCGTCGAGAAACGGCTCTTTTCGGTCTACTCATCTCGGCGAAACGGTGCCTACTGCGTAGTATGAAAGTCGCAAATAGTCTGGCGATCAATCCAGACTAGAAGCAACGATCGCGTGCGGAGTATGAAATGGTTCACAATGGAGCCCTTGAATCGAGCAAGCGCACCACATGAGGCTCTGGCTCATGGGCGGGAGATCGCGACTGACATCTGACAGTCGCGTCATCCATTGCAGCGAGAAACGAAAGAAGGTCAGCCGAGCTGTGCCATATTGACTTCGGCGCCGCCTAGTTGACCCGTGTCCATGTCTGGCCGCCGCAGAACATGCCGCCGAAGGCGCAGCCCTGCACGCGCAGGCGATCGGTGCCTTTCATCGCGATCGTCGAATCGTAAGTCGAGCCGGAGTTCGGATCGAGGATGCGCCCGGACCACTTCTGGTCCTTGCCGGGCTTCATGTTGATCAGAACCTGCTCGCCGTTCTGGTTCGATTTGCCGTCGACCGAATAGCCGCACAGATTGGTCCCGCATTGCTCGATGCGGACCTTGCCTTCCTTCTCCTCGGTGAGCCAGACGCCGAGCGGTGAATTGAGATCGCGCGTGGGGGCGGCTGCTGGAGCGGGCGGGGCGACGGCAGCGGCCTGAACGGGAGCAGGGGCCGGCGCGGGAGGCGGAGGCGGAGCCGGTGGCGCCGCAGCCACTGCGGGGGCCGGCGGCGGTGCTGCGGCGGGCGCTGCCTGCTGCTCGACTTGCGCAGGTGCCGGAGGAGGCGCGGCCGGCGGCAACACGGCCGTCTCGGCCGGCGCGTTGCTGGCCGTTGCCGCCGCAGGCGGAGCCGGCGGTGGGGCTGCGGCAGCGGGTGCGGGCGCCTGCACGGCGGCGGCGGGCGGTGTGGTGACGGGCGCGGGGGCTGGCGCGGCCGGCGCTTGCGGCTCGATCGTGGCTTGCTGCGGCGGCTGCTGGCCCGGAGACGCCTCGTTCTTCTTGGCCTTCTTGGCCTTGGGCTGGGGGGTGTTGTCGTACACGCCGGGGATTTGCACCGTGCCGCGGTCCGGGTCGATGCGAATGGTGCGCCCGCCATATTCGAAAGTGTACTGCGCCTGCGCAGCGGTGCTCGCCAAAAGGAATGCGGCCGTGGCCAACAGCTTCCTCATTTCCATCTCCTGAACAGGTGGTCCCCGTACCGACGGCTTACGCACCGGCGGCATTCCAAAACGTGATCTAGATCACTGTCACGGTATGAGTCGTCGTCCTGCGGTGTCGGGTTCAATAGGCCAAGGGCCCGTCCAAAGTTTGGCCGGGGCAAGCGACAGGAGGACGCGGCCGGAAGCGCCGTTCCACCGCAGTCGGAACGGGATTCCAGCTCCTCGCGTCACCGCGTCTGTCCTGACGCGACCGGTCCTTGAGATCGCTCTAATCGAACCAGGCGGCGTAGATCTTCCTGTAGCTGCCGTCCTCCATGGAAATGTGCAGCCACTGGTCGACGAAGGCCTTCAGCGCCATGTCGCGTTGGAGCCAGTAGGCCTTCTCGGAAAAATCGAAGGGTTTTTCCGGATGCACGGCGCACAGCACGCCCTGATGCTGCTTCTGCTGGTAGCGCGTCTCCGAGGCGTCCGTCATCATGAGATCGGCATTGCCCTTGGCGATCTCGTCGAAGATCACGGTGTTGTCGGGGAAGACGGTGATGTCGGCGTCCTTGATGTTGGCGCGTGCGAAGCGCTCGTTGGTGCCGCCGGGATTGACGATGACGCGGGTGCCCTTCTTGTCGATGTCGGCGATGCTCTGGTATTTGCCGACGTCGGCGCAGCGGGCGATCGGCGTCTTGCCCTCGCGCATGATCGGCGTCGAGAAGAAGCCTTTCTTCTGCCGGTCGAGCGTGACCGAGACGCCGCCCATCGCGATGTCGAACTGATCGGCCTCGAAATCCTTCATCAGCTTCGGCCAGGCGGTCGGCACGAACTCGACCTTGACCCCGAGCGCCTTGCCTAGCGCCTCCGCCATGTCGACGTCGAAGCCGCTGAATTTCTGCGTCGCCTTGTCCAGATAGGCGAAGGGCTTGTAGTCGCCGGTCATGCCGACGCGCAAGGTGCCGCGCTTGACGATCTCATCCAGGCGCGAGGGCGCCTGCTGCGCATGGGCCGAAAGGGTTGCCAGCAGTGCGACGGCCATAGCCAATGCGATTCGAACGATCATCTCTTCTCCACCCCAGCGCAAGCTGTCATTGTGCAGCTCATTACGGCGTGGATTTAGACCAGATGGGAGCTTCTGGCGAGGCGGAATTGAAAGGAATCTCGACGTGACAATCTCGATGTACGAGGCCTCGGTCGGCCTCTTCGTGCCGTATTTGCGTAACCTGTCGGTCCTGCTCGACAAGGGTGTCGCCTATGCGGAGGCCCGCAAGTTCAATCCGGCGGTCCTGCTCGGCATGCGCCTTGCGCCGAACATGTACGATTTGGCGCTGCAGGTCGGCGAGGCCTGCCGCCACGCCACTGTCGCGCCGGCCTTGCTGGCAGAGTGCGAGCCGGTGGCGCTGCCGGCACTGGAGCACGACATGGCCGGGCTTCAGGCGCGCATCGCGACCTCGCTCGAGTTCATTGGAAGCCTGCCCCGCGCGGAGATCGAGGCGGCGGCGGAGCGCAATGTCTTCTTCAAGCTGAAGAACGGGACCGAGCTGCCCTTCACAGGGCGGACGCTGCTGCTGACGTTCAGCGTCCCGCAGTTCTTCTTTCACGTCACGACCGCCTACGACCTGTTGCGGCACGCCGGCGTCGAGCTCGTGAAGAAGGATTATCTCGGAAGAAAATAGAGGCTTGGCGTGCACTCTCCCAGCGGGGAGAGGTGCACGGAGAAAGGCGGCAGCGCTAGGCTTCGCCCTTGCGCTCGTAATCGGCAAGTGAGCTGCGGCCGGCGATCTCGCTGCGCAGCAGCTCGAAGCGCCGCTGCGCCTCGTCTTCCTGGGTGTCGACGAAATGCACCGCGGCCTCGCTCGTCATGGGGCCGCTGACCACGGGCGCGGATTGTTCGCCGATGGTCTCGTGGACGTAATACTGTCCGTCATCGCCGCGATGGACCGTCCATTTGAGACGGATCGCCACCATCGGGCCGGGCCCCACCTTGCTGTAGCCGTCGGCATCGGTGTGCTCCGGCACCAACGGCTGCTCCTCGACAACAGGATGTTGTTCGAGAGCCGGCTGCTCGTCGATCACTGCCTGCTCATCGGAAGCCAGATGCCCACGGTCTCCAGCGACCACGATTTCGGTCTCGGTGTGACGGACCACTTCGGTCTCGGTCTGGCGGACCACGAGGACGGGCTCGGGGTTCTCCAAAATGCTGGCGATGGTCGCCAGCGCGTGGTCGGTCGGGTCGATATCTGACAAGGGTCCATCCTCCAGCTCGACGCGGCCGGCTAGTTTTGTCCCACTGCCGCCGCGGCCTCGCTTATTACGCGCGTTTGATTAAGGCTGAGTTGGGGCTCGATCTGCACCAAAATGGGACGCTTTCTGGCGTTCCGAAGGCGGGCGCTTGCGTCGCCCGCCCGGAGCTCGCTCAGCCCAGCACGTCCTGATTGATCACGTTCTGCCGGATCGGATCGCCGTCCAGCACACTCAGGATGTTGCGCGCGGTCTGCTCGCTCATGCGCTGGACCGCCTCGACCGTGACGCCCGCGACATGTGGGGCGATGATGACGTTGGGCAGGGCAAACAGCGCGTTGCTGACCGGCGGCGGCTCCACCTCGAACACGTCGATGCCGGCGCCGGCGAGCTTGCCGGAGACCAGGGCGTCGTAGAGCGCCGCTTCCTTCACGATACCGCCGCGCGCGGTGTTGATGAGATAGGATCTCGGCTTCATCCGGCCGATCCGCATCGCATCGAACAGGCCGATCGTCTCCGGCGTCTTCGGGCAGTGGATGGTGACGAAATCGGCATGAGGCAGCGCGGCATCGAGGTCGGCGACGGGCTCGCAGCCCGCGGCCTTGATCTCCGCGGCAGGCTTGTAGGGATCGTAGACCTGCACCTTCATTTCCAATGCCAGGCAGCGCTTGGCGGTACGGCTGCCGATGCGCCCGAAGCCGATGACCAGCAGGGTCTTGCCGTAGAGATCAAATGGCAGCATGCCGAGCCGGTCGGCCCATTTGCCGTCCTTGACGCAGGCATGCAGCTCCTGTGCGCGCTTGGCCAGCGTCAGCATCATGAACAGCGCCGCCTCCGCAACCGAGGGCGAGTTTGCGCTGCCCGCGACCATCAGCGGCACCTTGCGGCGGGAGAGGGCGGGCACGTCGACGGCGTCGTAGCCGACACCGATGCGGGTCACCACCTTCATGTCTTTCGACGCTTCGAGCTCGGTCTCGCCGAAGGCGGTGGCGCCGAGGGCGACACCGTGGACCGGCGCATGGCTCTTCAGCAAGGCCTCGAAGTCTTTCGCCGAGATCAGGTTCGGAAACTCGACGAGCTCGATATCGTCGCGCTGGGTGAGGAGGGCGCGTGCCCCTTGCGACAAAGTTTGCGTAACGAAAATCTTCTTCTTGTTGGTCGCCATCGTCCCCTGCCTGCGCGAGTTTCTTGAACCGGCGTCACAACACGACGCCGGTCGCCTCGTTTAGCAGGTGCATATTGTTGAGGTCCATCGCCAAACGCATGGGTGCCCCGTCCTTGGCGCCGGCATTGGGATTGACACGGCCGCAAACCGGCGTGCCCTCGAGCCCGAAATAGACCAGCGTCTCCATTCCCATCGGCTCGGTGACGTCGAGCACGGTGTCGAAGGTCTCGACGCCGGGCTCGAGATGCGCGTGCGCCTCGGTGAGATGCTCGGGCCGGAGGCCGAGCAGCAGCTTCTCGGTGCGCGGCAGCGCGTTATAGCGCGCGGCCCGGGCCGGCGGCAGCGCGAAGGCGATGCGGTCGGTGATGCGGATCTGCAGCGTGCCGCCGACATCCTCGAGCCGGCACGGGATGAAGTTCATCGCGGGCGAGCCGATGAAGCCGGCGACGAAGCGTGTGGCTGGCTTGTGATAGAGCTCGTTAGGCGTGCCGATCTGCTCGATCCGTCCCTTGTTCATCACGACGACGCGGTCGGCCAGGGTCATCGCCTCGACCTGGTCGTGGGTGACGTAGACGGTGGTGGTGCGCACCTTCTGATGCACCTTCTTGATCTCAATCCGCATCTGCACGCGGAGCTTGGCGTCGAGATTGGACAGCGGCTCGTCGAACAAGAAGACTTTTGGGTTGCGCACGATGGCCCGGCCCATCGCGACGCGCTGGCGCTGGCCGCCGGAGAGCTGCTTCGGCTTGCGGTCGATCAGGTCGGTGATGTCGAGGAGGCGGGCGGCCTCCGTCACCCGCGCCGTGATCTCGGCCTTGGGATAATGCTTCAGGCGCAGCCCGAAGGACATGTTCTCCGCGACCGTCATGTGCGGATAGAGTGCGTAGTTCTGGAACACCATCGCGATGTCGCGGTCCTTCGGCGGCACGTCGTTAACGACGTCACCGCCGATCATGATGTCGCCGTCGCTGATGTCCTCGAGCCCCGCGATCATGCGCAGCGTCGTCGACTTGCCGCAACCGGAGGGACCGACCAGCACGATGAACTCATGGTCTGCGATGTCGAGATCGATGCCGCGCACGGCTTCGACGTCGTCGTAACGCTTAACTACCTTCCGCAAAGCAACGTCAGCCATGAGATATCAACCCTTTGTCGCACCGGCGGTCAGGCCGGCAATGTAGTAGTCCATCAGGAAAGCGTAGATGATCAACGGCGGCGCGGCGCCAAGCAGTGCGCCGGTCATGATCTGTCCCCAGTTGAAGACGTCGCCCTTGATCAGCGTGGTGGTGATGCCGACCGGCAGCACAAGCTGATCCACCGACGTCGTGAACACCAGGGGATAGAGGAACTGGGCCCAGGACACCGTGAAAGCGAAGATGGTTGCGGCGATCAGGCCGGGCAGCGCGACGGGGATGAAGATCCGCGTCAGGGTCTGGAGCCAGGAGGCACCGTCGATGAGGGCGGCCTCATCCAGCTCCTTCGGAATCGAGGCGAAGTAGCCGATCATGATCCAGGTGCAGAACGGCACGGTCAGCGTCGGATAGATGAACACCAGCACGTACCATCGGTTGAGCAGCGTGATGCCGGTCAGGTCCTGAACCATCCCGAGCACCTTGAACAAGGGAATGAACAGAAGGCTGTCCGGAATCAGGTAGGTGAGGAACACACCGGTCGCGAGTGTCGCCGAGCCCCAGAACTTCATCCGGGCCAATGCGAAGGCCGCGGGGATGCTGATCATCATGGTCACGATCACCACGATGATCGAGATGATCGACGAATTCCAGAAGAAGCGCAGAAACTGGTTCGAGCTCAACAGCTCGACATAGTTCGAGAGCGTTGGGTGAAATACCCACCACGGGTTGGTTGCCGCCGAGATCTCCGCACTGCTCTTGAGCGAGGTGATCAGCATGTAGACCGGCGGCGTCAGGAAGAAGATCGCGAACAGCACCAGGAAGAAATAGGACCAGCGCAGCGCCCAGATGCGGTCGCGGCTCATGCTGCCGTATTTGACCTTGCGGGACGGTCCGGCCTTGTCGATTGCGAGTGTGCTCATCAGGCTTCGTTTCCGCGTTTGTTGACATCGCGCAGGATGAAGATCGCAGCGACCGCCAGGATCGGCACCATGAACAGCGAGACGCAGGCGCCGAGCGGAATGTCGCTGCTCTGGATGCCGACCTGGAACGCCCAGGTGGCGAACAGATGCGTCGTATCCAGCGGGCCGCCCGATGTCAGGATGCGCACGATGTCGAAATTGGCGAAGGTGACGATCAGCGAGAACAAGGTGGTGATCGCGATGATATTACGCATCATCGGCAAGGTGATGTGCCAGATCTTCTGCCACCAGTTGGCGCCGTCGATTTCCGCGGCTTCGTACAGCTGGTCGGGCACGGATTTCAGCGCGGCCAGATACATGATCAGGAAGAACGGCGCGCCGTACCAGACGTTGACGAGGATGACGGAGAAACGCGCCCAGAAGGTGTCGCCGAGCCAGGGGATGGGCCCGACACCGAAGAAGGAAAGCGTGTAGTTGAAGGCGCTGTAGGAGGGATCGAACAGCCACAGCCATGCCAACGTGCTCATCGCCGGCGGGATCACCCAGGGCACAAGCAACATGCCACGCCATTTGCGTTGTTTCTTGCCCGGTATGTTGTGGACGAAATGCGCGACGATGAAGCCAATCAGCGCCTTGAAGATCACGGCGGTGACCGCGAAGATGCAGGATTGCCGCACCACCATCCAGAACGTCTCGCGCTTGAACAGGAAGGTGAAGTTGCTGAGGCCGACGAACTTCGTCATCGCCTTGTTCAGCGTCGCGAGGTGAATCGAGTAGAGGGCGGGATAGAGCACGAGCAGCAGGATCAGGAGGATCAGCGGCAGCGTCAGGAAGAACGCAACCGTCGATTTTCGCCCAAGCACGTTGCGCAGGCTCGATCCCTTTCGCGCGCCCGTCGCACGGACAACGCGACCTTGCTCGACGACGACATCAGCCATCTCAGCTTCCTTAAGTCAGCATTCTTGCAACTCTCCAGCCGCGAAGCCGGCAGAGGGTCGGCTTCGCGGTCATGCGGATCGGAGAACGGGATGCGGGCGGGCGCACGCACATGGCGTGAACCCGCCCGGTCAAGCCCCACCTAGCTCCGCATGAAGCCTTCGCACTCGCCCTCGGCCCAGGCGAGCGCCTGATCCATGGTTTCGCCGCGCGCAAAACGCAGCGCCATCTTGGTCAGCGTCGCCTGGAAGTAGATCTGCTGCGCGATCTTGGGCGGCGCCGGCGACGCTGCGATCGACAGCGTCTGGTGCTTGTAGGGGTCCGGATAATGGAAGAGCGTTCCCTTCGGCGGCCCTTCCTCCTCCCAGGTCTTGAGCTTGGTCATGTTCGCATAGGCCGGCAGATCGTAGCCGCCGCTCACCGCGACGAACTTGGCGATCGACGAGGGCGATGACATGTGAACCAGCAGGCTCTTGGCCGCCTCCTTGTTCTTGCCAAAACTCCAGACGCCCCAGAAGTAGGGCAGGTATGGCGCGAACCGTCCCTTCGGCCCGGACGGGAAGCCGTGCGTCCAGCATTGCTCGGCGACCTGCGGTGCGTCGCGCTTGGCAACGGCCCATGCGCTCGGCGGGTTCAGGATCATCGCGCCGCGGCCGGAGATCAGCCATTTGTTGTTGGAGGCATCGTCCCAGGACGGCGCATCCGACGGCAGGAAGGCGATCAGCTTCTTGTAGAACTCCATGGCCTGGCGAACCTGATCGGTCTTCACCGTGATATCGCCCTTGGCGTTGACGAGCTCGGCGCCGAACGACTGGAAGATCGCGCCGGCGGTGTCGACGCTGTCGGTGGTCTCGCCGAGACCGATGCCGAAGGGAACGCCGGCCTTGTGGCAGGCCTCGGCGGCCTTCAGGAAGGTCTCCATGGTCCAGTTCTCGACCTTGGGGGGACCACCGGCCGGATACATCTCCTGCACGTCGATGCCGGCATGCTTCTTCATCAGATCGATGCGCGAGCAGGGGCCCTTGATTTGGCTGCCGGGTGTCGCGGGCACTGCGAGCCACTTGCCGCCCGATTGCCCGAGATATTTGACGGTGCCGTTGACCTCGCCATTCTGCTTGAGCAGCGGCTCCATGACGTCGTTGAGCGGTTCGAGATTTTCGGAATAGGCCTGCGGCCACCAGCTCGGCATCTGAAGGATGTCGTGACCGGACTTGGCCTGGGCTTCCGCCGCGGCGGTGAGCTCGATCTTCTTGTTGTTGCTGGTGATGTAGTCGATGGAGACCTCGACCTTCTCCTTCGCGGCCCATTCATTGACCAGATCGGTCGAGGCCTTGTTGGCGCCTGGCACCCAATGATCCCAGAAGCCGATCGAGAGTTTGCCGGCGGCGTAGGCGCCCCGGACATAGGGCGCCGTGATCAGCGCCGCGGAGGACATTGCAGTGGCAGCCACAAATTGACGTCGCGTCAGTTTCTTGCGTGACATCTCGTTTCCTCGCCTGGGTGTTGTTGTTGGAGTTTCCTCTAAGACTTCTTTTTCAAGTTCTTGTTGTTCGATTTTCTTATTGATGCCGTCGGCCACATGGCAATGCATGAAGCCGCGGCAAATTGGTAGCGCGATCAGATCATGATTGACTGCGTCTGTCGAGAAAGCCGAACGGCCTGCACATAGAACTAACGTTGTGTCCCGGAAGGTCGGCGTATTGTGCCGGTCGTGAGCTGCGCGCGCATGTTTTTGCGACGCACACTTGGCATGAACCGGCCAGGACCGCGCCGTGCGCAATTACGCCGCAGTTTCGAATAAGCCTGCATAAACGCTTCGCGCGAAAGACTTTTCCCGCGTGGACAGCAATTGGCTGCGGCTGGACCGCGAAGCGGCGGAAACGATAGAGTTGCGGCGGGCGCCCCGGCTGCCCAACAGGCGAGTCAGATCGAGGATGGAGACGAGAATGATCAACCCGGCGCCGTCAGCGCGGCTTCACATGCGGCGATGCTTCGCGCTGGGGGCCGTGCTCGCGCTGCTGCTCGGTGCCTCCGCGGTGTCCAATGCCCAAGGTTTGGTCAAGGGCGTTCAGGATGGTGCGGCGGCCGGCAACAAGGCGGCAGGTCCGGTCGGTGGCGTGCTGGGCGGCGCAATTGGCGGCGTGGTTGGCGTTTTCACCGGCGTGCTCGGGGTCGGCAACAACAATGGCAATCAGGCCCCGGCCGCCAAGGACGCTGGCAAGGATGCGGGCAAGGACGCCAAGCAGCAGGGCGCCGCCAAGGACAAAGATGCCAAGGGGGCCAAAGCGGGCAAGGGCTCCAAGGCGAGCAAGGAGGCGAAGAACGCACCGCAAGGCAAAGACAATAATAAGGACGTTACAGTCCTCACCCAGCCTGGCGCGCCGCAGCAGACCGCCGAACAGATCGTCGCCAACAGCGATGCCTATATCGAGCGGATCAAGACCGAGCTGAATCTCACGCCCGATCAGGAGAAGCACTGGTACGGCTTTTCGAGCGCTATGCACTACCTGGGGCATAATGGCGCGGAGCGGCTCAACTTGCGGGTTGCGCGCGCCAAGCGGGATCCGCCCGACGACATCATCGAGCAGATGCGCAACGAGTCGCAATTCCTGATCGACCGGGCCGCCGATCAGCGCAATGTCGCGGATGCCGCCGAGCCGCTGTTTTCGAGCCTCGACGACAAGCAAAAGCAGGTCTTCATTCAGGAGATGGTGCGCCTGAGCCACGAGCGCGGATTGGATTGATCAAGTTGAATCGGATCGGGCGCGTCTGAATTAACGGCGCCCGCCACGATTTCGTGAATCCTTTCCGCAATTGATGTATGGTTAGCTTCGCAAGGCTGACTGCGGGGTTGATATGGCGGACGGACTCTCCGTTTTCCTGGTCGAAGACGAGGCGTTGATCCGGATGATGATGGCCGACATGGTGGTGGAACTCGGCCATCACGTCGTCGCGGAAGCGGACAATGTACGGGACGCGAGCGCGTTCGCCATGACCGCGCAATACGATCTGGCGATCCTCGACATCAATCTCATGGGCGTCTACGTCGATCCCGTCGCCGATCTGATCGAACGTCGCGGAAAGCCGTTCCTGTTCGCCACCGGCTACGGACCTGAATTGCTGCCGTCCTTGCTCCGGCGCCGGCCGATCCTGCGCAAGCCGATCGCGATGGATCAGCTGAAGGCGATGATCGATTCGATGTTTCCGGGAGCTCCGGTCAACGCGCCGCATTAAGTTACGGCAAGGGCGCCGGCCACGTGACGGCGAGAACGCCGCCAACGAAAATGGCCGCCCTTTTGGGGCGGCCATTTGGCGACGGATCTTGTCGCAATCTCACATCAGGCCGGCACCGAGGTCGATGCCATGTGCCATCAGGCCGAACGAGGCGACCAGGCCCGTGCAGCAGAACAGCAAGATGGTCTTGAAGGACGAATTTGCGAAACGCGTTTCGACGACGGCCGGCATCGCGGCGATCGAAATCATGCTCATGTTCATTGCCCCCTTGTTGATCCTGAATTGCATCAGGTGAGGGAACTTCTAGAGCAAAAAGTTTGACATGAGATTGCGAGGCGTCGTTAACGGAGTCGCAATCCAATCCCGCGTTCTCATCGGCCGCGGCCGGATTGCAAGTCTCAGTTGCGGCCGTTCTTCAGCACCGTCGCAATGGTGTGGGCCGTCATGGCCGCGCGGTCCGAAGCGCGCTGGGCGGCCAGCCGGTCTCGCGCCTTTTCCTCGATCAGGAGGTCGATGAGGGCCAGCCGCTTGTTTTCGTCATCCGCCTCGCTCAGCAGGCGATGATAGCGGTGATAGTCGAAACCGAGATCCTGCTTACGCATGTTACGCCCCCGCAACCACGCCACATACAAGGCAGGATTGTTTCTCATCTGGAACACGCACGCAAGCAGGATCCCGTGGGGAACCATGCGTGCGCCGCATTCAGCTGTGAATTGCTGGAACCGGAAGCAGGACCGATAACCTGATCTTAATCCAGATTGGACTCGGCAAACATCTTCAGGCCGACGAAGCTGGCATCGGGCTTGGTCACCAGCCTGGTCGGGATGTTGCGCAAATAGTCCTGGAACCGGCCCTTGGCTTCGAAACGTGCCCGGAACGGGGAGTCCATCAGAAACTCGGGAAAGCGCGGGACAATTCCCCCGGCGATATAGACGCCACCGCGGGCGCCGAACGTCACCGCGAGATTGCCGGCGACCGAGCCGAGGATGGCGCAAAACATATCGAGCGTGGCGCGGCTGACGGGACAACTGCCTTCGAGGGCGGCTTTGGTGATGGCCGCAGCGTCGCGATGCGGCACCTGAGCGCCGTCGACCTCCGCCAAGGCTTCGTAGAGATTCTGTAGTCCGGAACCCGAGAGCGCGCCACGCTCGATCGAGACGTGGCCGAGACGTCGGCGCAAGCACGCGATCACGCGTTCCTCGCGCTCGTTCTCCGCCGGCAGGGTCGCGTGTCCGGCTTCGGTGACAACGGCAAGGCGCGCGCCATGGCGTTCGACCAGACAGGAGACGCCAAAGCCGGTTCCAGGTCCGACCACCAGCAAGGGCTCTCCGGGCAGGCCCTCCTGGCCGCCGAGCGAGATCAAATCGGCAGGCTGCAAGGCGGGCAGGGACCAGGCGACCACCTCGAAATCGTTGAGCACGTGGACGCTCTCGAAGCCCAGGGCCGGTTGCAGCTCGTTGCCGTCGATGACCCAGGGGCTGTTGGTCATGACGCAGCGGTTGTTGGTGACGGGACCCGCCACGGCCAGCACGGCCCTGCGGGGCTGCTCGCCACCGGCCCGGCGCGCCAGGACATCCGCGATGGCCTCCCGGACGGTCGGGAAGTCGGCGACCTTCACATACTCGATCGGTCCGTCTTGATCGCCTTGAGCCAATTCGCTCCGGCTCAGCGCGAAGCGTGCATTGGTGCCGCCGATATCGGCGAGAAGAATCTGTCCTGTCTTGCCGATATTCATGCCGCCCTCATGGCTGCCGCCGCCTCGCGGCCGCGGCACCCCTGTCCTCGACTTTTCAACCCGATCCGCCTGCGCGAACAGTGCGAGAATCCGCCCTCGGGTGCGCCTAGTCAACACGGACGAGGCCAAAGCGTTGCATCCCGGCAGTCCTCCGGTGACCAATTCGCGCAAGCTTTGCACGGTGCCGGCGGTTGCGAAGCTGCGCGGGAAGACCGACACTCAGGCAGCTTGTCCTGGCGCCGGCGCGCCGGGCACATCGAATGAGACAGGCGATGAAGATTTCCGACTGCGACGTGCTGCTGGCGATCGACGTGCAGAACGACTTCTGCTCCGGCGGAGCGCTCGCCGTTCCCGGCGGTGAGAAGGTCGTCCCCGCCATCAACCGGATCGCGCAAAAATTCGCCAATGTGGTGCTGACCCAGGACTGGCATCCGCGCGACCACGTTTCGTTCGCGCCGAACCATGCGGGCAAGCAGCCGTTCCAGACCATCGAGCTCGACTACGGCACCCAGGTGCTCTGGCCGGCGCATTGCGTGCAGGGCACTTCGGGCGCCGAATTCCATCGCGATCTCGACGTCGTCAGGACGAGCCTGGTGGTGCGCAAGGGATTTCGCCGCGGCATCGATTCCTATTCGGCATTGTTCGAGAACGACCATCAGACGCCGACGGGCCTGCTCGGCTATTTGCGCGAACGTGAGCTGAAGACCGTCTTCCTCGCCGGTCTCGCGCTGGATTTCTGCGTCCGCTTCTCGGCGGAGGATGCGCGCAAGGCGGGGTTACAGGTGGCGGTGATCGAGGATGCCTGCCGCGGCATCGATCTCGACGGCTCGGTGGCCGCGGCCCATCGCAGCTTTCGCGACCTCGGCATCTCCGTCGTCAGCCTCGAGGCGTTTCTATAAGGATCTTGAGAACGTCATGGTGGACAAGATCGGCAAACAGCCGGGCAGACCGGATCATGCTCCTGATGAGCCGCTGCTCTGGCCGTTCACGGCAGCCCGGCTAGCCATGGACGCTTGCTTCTGGTGGGTCGAGCGCGGCCGGGCCGAGCAGGATGAGAGCAACCTGCCGTGGACGACGCCCAACCGCGTTGCGCTGGAGCTCGCGACGATGCACCTGCGCGATTGCTCGCGAGAGCGCTCCGGTCAGCCGGTGCTGGTCTGTGCGCCCTATGCGCTGCATCGGGCCTTGATCGCCGATTTCGCGCCGGGCCACAGTGTGGTGGGGTCCCTGCAGGACGGCGGCATCGGCCGGATCTACCTCACCGATTGGCGGTCAGCCAAACCTGACATGCGCTATCTCTCGATCGACAGCTATCTCGGCGATCTCAACGTCGCCGTCGACGAGATCGGCGCGCCGGTCGATCTGGTCGGCCTGTGCCAGGGCGGCTGGCTGTCGCTGCTCTATGCGGCGCGCTTCCCGGCCAAGGTGCGGCGGCTGGTGCTGGTCGGCGCGCCCGTCGACCTCTCGATCGAGTCCTCGCTCTCCCGGCTCACCCGTAACGCGCCGGACGTGGTCTACGACCAGCTCGTCGCGCGCGGCGGCGGCAATGTCAGCGGCGGGGAGATGCTTCGCTTGTGGTCCAAGCCGCCGAACCGCGATGATATCGTGGCAGCGTTGCAGAGAGACCTGTTGGACGAGGAGGGCGCGGCGCTGCTCGCGCGCTTCGAGCGCTGGAACGCGGAGACGCTCGATCTGCCGGGCACCTATTATCTGGAGATCGTCAACCGGATCTTCCGGGAGAACCAGATCGCCGGCGGCAGCTTCAAGGCTCTTGGCCGCACGGTCGATCTGAAGGATGTCAAGGCGCCGGTGTTCATGCTTGCCGGGCTCGACGACGACGTCGTGCCGGCTGCGCAGGCGCTCGCCACAGCCGGTCTCCTCGGCACACCGCCGGCCTTCATTGCTGCGGCTTCCGAGCCGAGCAATCACCTCGGCCTGTTCATGGGCGCGCGCACCCACGCGCATGCCTGGCCGCGGATCGCCGAATGGCTGCGCGACGACCTGTCGGGCGTGCTGGCCCGCAGCGCCTGAGCTCGGCGGGCGCTGAACCGGCGGCCCTGCAAATCCGTTATGCATGACGGCGGATGGCCTGCACGGGACCCGGCCAATGGGCTACATATGATCCGGAGCTGACGGCTTCGGCAGCGAAGAGATCAAAGGTACTGCGCTCGATGACTTTCCACTCGATCTACGCCCACGGATTTGCGCGCGTGGCCGCCTGTGTCACCACCTCCCACGTCGCCGACCCCTCGGCCAACGCCAAGGCCGTGCTGGCGGCGGCCAATGCCTGCCACGAGCAGTCGGTGGCGGTCGCCGTGTTTCCCGAGCTGTGCCTGTCCGGTTACGCGATCGAGGATCTTGTCAAGCAGGATCCGCTGCTCGATGCGGTCGAGCGCGGCCTCGCGGGCCTCGTCGAGGCCTCCGCGGGTCTGCTGCCGGTCCTGGTCGTCGGCGCGCCGCTGCGCTTTGGCCATCGCATCTACAATTGCGCCGTCGTCATCCATCGCGGCAACGTTCTCGGCGTGGTGCCGAAGTCTTACCTGCCGACCTACCGCGAATTCTACGAGGGCCGGCATTTCGCCTCCGGGGCCGGCATGGTCGGAGAGACGATCTCATTTGGCGGGCTGCATGCACCGTTCGGCGTCGACTTGCTGTTTTCGGCCGAGGACGTCCCGGGCCTCACCATCGGCGTCGAGATCTGCGAGGACATGTGGATCCCGGTGACGCCGTCCGCCGAGCTCGCGCTTGCGGGCGCGAGCGTGCTGATCAATCTTTCGGGCAGCCCGATCACGATCGGCCGGGCGCGCTCGCGCGCACTGCTGTGCCAGTCGACATCGGCGCGCTGTCTCGCGGCTTACGTCTACGCGGCCGCTGGCGCCGGGGAATCGACCACGGATCTGTCGTGGGATGGTCAGACCTCGATCTACGAGAACGGCGTGCTGCTGGCCGAGGGCGAGCGGTTCCGCCAGGGCGGCCAGATCACCACTGCCGATGTCGATCTCGATCTGCTCAGGCAGGAACGTGTGCTGATGGGCACGTTCGACGACAACCGCAGGCAGCGCGAGTCGTTCTATCGCAAGATGACGTTCGCGCTGAAGCCGCCGGCCGCCGACATCGGCTTCCTGCGCAAGATCGAGCGCTTTCCATTCGTGCCGAGCGACGAAAGCCTGCTCGAGCAGGATTGCTACGAGGCCTACAACATCCAGGTCGCCGGCCTCGTGCAGCGCATGCGCGCCACCGGCACCAAGCGCGTGGTGATCGGCGTCTCGGGCGGGCTCGATTCCACCCACGCCCTGATCGTCGCCGCAAAGGCGGTCGATCTGCTGGGCCTGCCGCGCGAGAACATCCTAGCCTACACCATGCCGGGCTTTGCCACCGGCAGCGAGAGCAAGACCCATGCGCTGGCGCTGATGCAGGCGTTGCAGACGAGCTGGCAGGAGCTCGACATCCGCACCACCGCGACGCAGATGCTGAAGGACATCGGCCATCCCTTCGGCAAGGGCGAGAAAGTCTACGACGTCACTTTCGAGAACGTGCAGGCGGGCCTGCGCACGGACTATCTGTTCCGGCTCGCCAACCATCACGGCGGCATCGTGATCGGAACGGGTGACCTCTCAGAGCTCGCGCTCGGCTGGTGCACCTATGGCGTCGGCGACCAGATGGCGCATTACAACGTCAATGCCGGCGTGCCGAAGACGCTGATCCAGCATTTGATCCGCTGGGTGATCTCCTCGAAGCAGTTCAGCGACGACGTCAACCGCACGCTCGGCGCGATCCTCGTCGCCGAGATCTCGCCGGAGCTGGTGCCGGTGGAGCCCGGCCAGAAGCCGCAGAGCACGGAAGCGTCGGTCGGGCCATACGAGCTGCAGGACTTCAACCTGTTCTACACGCTACGCTTCGGCATGCGGCCGTCCAAGATCGCCTTCATGGCGCAGCACGCCTGGAAGGACGTGGCCAAGGGCGAATGGCCGCCGGCGTTCCCGAACGACCGGCGCAAGGCCTATGACCTCAAGGATATCAGGCGCTGGCTCGAGGTGTTCCTGCGCCGCTTCTTCGCCTTCAGCCAGTTCAAGCGCTCGGCGATGCCGAACGGCCCCAAGGTCTCGGCGGGCGGTTCGCTGTCGCCCCGCGGCGATTGGCGCGCGCCGTCGGATTCGAGCGCGGCGGCATGGCTAGAAGATCTCGAGCGGAACGTGCCGAACTGATCGAGGCGGCGGAGCGGTGGGGGAGATAATCGGATGGCGGCGGGGGACAGAGCACAAGCGGAGGAAGAGGCCCGCGTCGTCAACGGCCTCTACATCTTCGACATCGAGATGCGCGACGGCAAACGCGGGCAGGCGAGGGGCGTCGTCGTACTCTGCGACGGGCGCATCATGGGCGGCGACAGCTTCTTCTACTACACCGGCAGCTACACGTTCCGGAACGGCAAGTGGCGCGGCGACATGATCGTCAATCAGCATACCGAAGCCGTCGGCAGGATGCTCGCATTCGGCGGCCGGGAGGTCACCTGCGGTTTCTCGGGCGACTATTCCGCCGGCGGCGCCGAGGTCGAAGGCATGGCGCTGGTCGGCAAGACCACCGTGACATTCACGGCCCGCCTCACACTCAAGGACGCGATGTAATCCCCATTCCTCCTTCGTTCCTTCTGAGGAACCTTCGTCGCGAAAGTGCGTTCGCGTCTGTTGCTGCGACATTGTCGAGGAGAGGGATCATGCGTAAACACTTGATGTTATCGACTGCGGCCGTCGGGCTTATGCTCGCGTCCGGCTTGGCCTATGCCCAGGCCCCCGGTGAGCGCCGAGATGAGCCGCGCCGGACCGAAGAACCGGCGAAGGGCGCTGCCCAGCGCGGCGGCGCCCAAGAACGAGTTCAAGAACGAGTCCCGGAGCGCGCACAAGGTGCCCAGGAGCGATTGCAGGGCGCGGGCCGCGAAGAGAAGGGCGGCGCTGCCAAGCAGGAAGCCGCCGACGACAAGCGCCAGCCGGCCAATTCCGCCGATCGTAACCAGCCCAAGACGAAGGATCAGGCACACGAATCCCGCGAGCCCGCGCGCGATCGCAACCGTGAAGCGGAGAGCACCAAGCCGGGACGCGACAGCGGCAAGAGCAGCGCCGAGACCAAGCAGGACAAGTCTTCGCCGCAGAAATCGACGGCCGAGTCCGAGAAATCCAAGACCGGTCCTGCTGCTCAGCAGAACGAGCGGACTGGCGCTGCTGCCAACCAGAAAGAGCAGAACCAGCCGCCGCGCAATGCAGCCGAGCAACAGCCGGCGCAGCAGAACAACCGGCCGGCGACCGCGACCGACACCAACCGGACGGCTCCGACCAACAATGCGCAGACCGCCCCCGCCACCTCGGGCACGCAGACCAATCAAGCCAATCAGACCACGCAGACCAACACGCAGGTCAATCAGCAGACCCAGGTGACGTCCGAGAAGCAGGTGCGGATCTCCGAAACGGTGAGTCGTACTCGTCTGGCGCAGCCGGAGCGCAACCTGAACATCTCGATCCGGATCGGCGAGACGATCCCGCCACGCGTCCGTCTCTACCGGGTTCCGCCCGAGATCGTCTCGATCGAACCGGAATATCGGGACTATGAATATTTCGCCACGGAGGATGAGGTCGTCATCGTGGAGCCGCGCACGCATCGCATCGTCAGCCAGGTGCCGCGCGATCCGTCGCGGGCCCGGGCGCAGATGAGCGGCGGTGCTGCCTCGTCGAGTGTGGCCGCCGGCGGCAGCGCGACGGGCAACAACGTGAACTGTCAGGTCATGCGGCGTGACCCGTCGGGCAATGTCGCCCAGGCAGAACCGTCGACCGTCGGCTCGACCGCGCGCACGGATTCGCTGAGCGTGATTGTCCAGATGCCCGGCGGCGGCTCGTCGGCCCCGATCGCCCTCGGTGCCCCCGCAGGCAACATCGTCGTCGCGACGCAAGGGCAGGGCGACTGCACCGTGACGCTTGAGCCGCAGACGCGCTGATCGAACAACCACGCCGAAACGACAACGCGCCGCCCGGATGCCCCACCGGACGGCGCGTTGCTGCGTTCGATTAGAAAGTTTCGAGGTCCGGAGTGCCTAGGAGTCCGGACCTCGTCACCTTGCCCCAGCCTTCAATCCCCCGCCCCATGTGGTCCCCCAACCCCATGTAGCGCGATCAGAGGGTGATGCCCGTGGAAGTGGCCGCCGATCGATGTCCCGCGATGTACGCGAAGGCTGATTAGGATTCCATTCCGGATCACTACGGACACGAATACCGATTGCCATGTCTTTCGACATCGGCATCGCGATCCCGGTCGTCTGAATCCGGAGCGCGCGACCGGCAGGATGTCCACATCTCCTGGCGCTACCGGAACCCAGGTTTCACCGGCCTGTCATTGAACTGGTCTAGCGCTGCTCCCGTCATTGCTGACGGCCAAGGAGCAAGCCATGTCGCAGCCGGTGCTGGGCGCCGCATTGTCCATCAAATCGATCCCTGCGCATCGCGACTGGCTTCTGGAGCGGCAGCGCGATCTCGAAATCCAGGACTTCTTCCGTGCGGATCTTCTGGACGGCGACTGGCGCAGCACGGCCGGGGAGATCAAGCAGATGCTGTCGGGCCATACCGGACGGCTCGGCATCCACGGCCCGTTCTGGGGCTTCAAGATCGACAGCCACGATCCCATGATCCGCCAGGCGGTGACCAAGCGCCTGCTTCAAGGCCTGGATGCCGCAGAATTCCTCGGCGCGACGCAGATGGTGATCCATTCGCCGTTTACGACCTGGGATCACAACAATCTTGATCTTTATCCCGATAACCGCGCCAACATCGTGGAACGCGTCAAGGCGACGCTGGCGGAGGTGATCGCACGCGCCGAAACCATCGGCTGCGAAATCGTCGTCGAGAACATCGAGGACAAGGATCCGCGCGAACGCGTGCGTCTCGCCAAGGCGCTCGAAAGCGCCAAGGTCCGCGTCTCGCTCGATACGGGTCACGCCAATTACGCCCACATTTCCACCGGCGCTCCGCCTGTCGACTATTACGTGGAGACCGCCGGCGACATGCTGACCCACGTGCATCTGCAGGACACTGACGGCTTTGCTGACCGGCACTGGGCGCCGGGCGAAGGCAACATCCCCTGGGTCGCCGTATTCCGCGCGCTGGGACGGCTGACGTCGAACCCGCGCCTGATCCTCGAGCTTCGCAATCACGACGACGTCCGCGCCGGCGCAGCCCATCTCGCCGCGCTCGGCCTCGCTGAATAACCGCACCATCCAGGCAGGGGTCACCGCAATGAGCAGATTTACCCGTCGTACCATCCTGAAATCCGGCGGCGCGGCCGCCAGCACATTGCTGCTGCCGCGCTTTGCCATCGCGCAAGAAGACAACCGTCCGGCGGTGACGATCGCCGTGCAGAAGGTCACCAACGCGAATGTGCTCGACGTGCTGCGCGAGCAGTCCAATGTCGGCGAGCGCGTGTTCTTTTCCTCGATCTGGGAAGGCCTGATCTCGAAGAACTGGCGCGGCAACCTCGAAGCCGTGCCGGGCCTTGCCACCGAATGGCGCCGCATCGACGACCAGACCGTCGAGGTGAAATTGCGCCAGGGCGTCAAGTTCCACAATGGCGATGAGCTCACGGCCGAAGACGTCGTCTTCACCTTCAGCCGCGAGCGCATGTTCGGCGAGACCGAGGCCAAGAGCCGCTCCACCATCCAGGCCTTCGAGAAGATTCCGACGCCGCGGCCCGGCAAGGAGCTGCCGCCTGACGTGCCCGCCGTCGCGCGCCGTATCTGGCCGGACCTCGTGCGCGTCGATGCCGTCGATAAATACACCGTGCGCTTCTACAACGCGACGCCCGACGTCACGATCGAAGGGCGGCTGTCGCGCTACGGCTCCGACATCATGAACCGCCGCGCCTGGGACGAGTCCGCGAGCTATCTCGACTGGGCGCGCAAGCCGGTCACGACCGGCCCCTACAAGGTCGTCGAGCTCAAGCCCGACGTGTCGCTGACCCTGGAAGCGCACGACGAATATTGGGGTGGCCGTCCGCCGCTCAAGCGCATCCGCTTCCTCGAAGTGCCTGAGGTCGCGAGCCGCATCAACGGGCTCTTGTCGGGCGAATACCAGTTCGCCTGCGACATCCCGCCGGACCAGATCGCCGGCATTGAGAAGAATGCCGCGTTCGAAGTGCAGGGCGGCACCATCCTCAATCACCGCCTGACCGTGTTCGACAAGAACCACGCCGTACTCGCCAATCCGCTCGTCAGGCGCGCCTTCACCCACGCGATCGACCGCCAGGCCATCGTGGACAGCCTGTGGGCCGGCCGCACCCGCGTGCCGAAAGGCCTGCAGTGGGAGTTCTACGGCGACATGTTCAACGCCGACTGGAGCGTGCCGGCTTACGATCCGAAGCTCGCGCAGGATCTGTTGAAGCAGGCCAATTACAAGGGAGATCCGATTCCGTATCGCCTGCTCAACAACTACTACACCAATCAGGTCGCGACCGCGCAGGTGCTGGTCGAGATGTGGAAATCGGTCGGCCTCAACGTCCAGATCGAGACCAAGGAGAACTGGTCGCAGATCATGGAGCGTGCGCCGACACGCGCCGTGCGCGACTGGTCGAACTCGGCGGCCTTCAACGATCCGGTCTCCTCGCTGGTCGCCCAGCACGGCCCGAACGGCCAGCAGCAGCAGATCGGCGAATGGACCAATGCCGAGCTGAACAAGCTCTCGGAGTTCCTGGAGACCTCGACCGACCGCGCGGCGCGCAAGAAGGCGTTCCGTCGCATGCTGGAGATCGCCGAGCGCGAGGACCCCGCCTTCACGGTGCTGCACCAGAACGCGACCTTCACGGCCAAGCCGAAATCGATCAAGTGGAAGGCATCGCCGGCCTTCGCGATGGATTTCCGCGCTGGCAATTTCGAGGCCTAGGCCGTGACACCACTGGTCAGCATTCAGGATCTGCGCGTCGCCTTTGGCAGCGTGCCGGTCCTGCGCGGGATCGATCTCGCGCTCGGCAAGGGCGAGGCCGTCGGCCTCGTCGGCGAGTCCGGCTCCGGCAAGTCGGTCACTTGGCTTGCCGCCCTCGGGCTTCTGCCACGGCATGCGCAGGTCTCCGGCTCGGTGCGGCTCGAGGGGCGCGAGATCCTCGGCGCGCCCGCGGCTGCGCTTGACCAGGTCAGGGGCGGGCGCATTGCCATGATCTTCCAGGATCCGGCGAGCGCGCTCAACCCGGTGCTGACCATCCGCAGGCAGCTCTGCGAAGCATTGGCGCTGCATCGCGATCTCCAAGGCAATGCCGTGAAGGCGGAAGCGCGGCGGCTGCTCGATCTTGTCGGCATCCCCGATGCAGGCCGGCGGCTGGAAGCCTATCCGCACGAATTCTCCGGCGGCCAGGTCCAGCGCATCATGATCGCGATGGCGCTCGCCGGAAATCCGGACCTCCTGATCGCGGACGAGCCGACCACCGCCCTCGATGCCACCATCCAGGCGCAGATCCTGGAGTTGCTGTCGACAGTCCGCCGCGAATTCGGCATGGCAATGGTCCTGATTAGCCACGATCTTGGCGTCGTCGCGGAGAACTGCGACCGCGTCGCGGTGATGTATGCCGGCCGCATCGTCGAGCAGGCCCCCAGCAACCAGCTCTTCGCCGATCCCGTGCATCCCTATGCGCAGGGCCTGATCGGCGCGCTGCCGCCGCTCGACGGACCCCGCCGGCGCCTCACCGCCATTCCAGGCACGGTGCCTGATCCCGCGAAGATGCCGTCCGGTTGCGCCTTTGCGCCGCGTTGCACGTTGGCCGTAGAGTCGTGCGGCCTTGCGGCACCAACCCTTGCACCGATCGCGAATGACCGCAGCGTTGCCTGCATCCGCGCCGAGGCCTCGCGCCGCGCGCTGCTCGGGATCGCTGCCGAATGAGCGCGCCGCTCGTTGAGGTGTCTGCGATCTCGCGCAGCTACGCGATGCGCTCCGGCATGTTCGGCCGCGCTACGGCCGTGCACGCCGTCGACGGCGTATCGCTGACGATTGCCAGGGGCGAGACGCTCGGTCTCGTGGGCGAGTCCGGCTCGGGCAAGTCGACCACCGGCCGCATCGTGCTCGGCCTCGAGCCGCCCGATCGCGGCGAGGTGCACTTCGACGGCAAGCCGATGGCCGTGCAGGGAACGGCCGCGTGGCGTGCGCAGCGGGCACGCATGCAGATGATCTTTCAGGACCCGCTCGGCGCGCTCGACCGGCGCCTGCCGGTCGCGGCGCAAATCTGCGAGCCCCTCGACATTCACGGCGTCGGCACGCTGGCGATGCGCGACGAGCGTGTCCGCGAGCTCCTGCGCGCGGTCGAGCTGACGCCCGCGCATGGCGCGCGCTATCCCGGCGCGCTGTCCGGCGGCCAGCGTCAGCGCATCGTGCTGGCGCGGGCGCTCGCCACGAAGCCCGATTTCTTGGTCTGCGACGAGCCGGTCAGCGCGCTCGACGTCTCGATCCAGGCCCAGGTGGTGAACCTGCTCTGCGATCTCCAGGCCGAGCTGTCGCTGACGCTGCTGTTCATCAGCCACGATCTGCGCGTCGTCAGGCAAATCAGCGATGTCGTCGCCGTGATGTATCTCGGCCGCATCGTCGAGATCGGCAGCGCCGATGATCTCTTTGCTCGTCCCGAGCACCCCTACACCCAGGCGCTCGTCTCGGCATCGCCGGCGCCGGGTCGCCGCAGCGCCGGCCGCGTCGTGCTTTCAGGCGATCCGCCGAATCCGGCGGCGCGGCCGCAAGGCTGCGCTTTCCATCCGCGCTGCCCGCGCGCCATCGCACGCTGCGCAAGCGAGGTGCCGGCGCTGTCTGCCGTCGGCGGTGACAGGCAGGTGGCCTGCCATCTCGTGACGAGCGCTCAAACGCAGGACGCCGCGTGATGGGACGCTATGTCGCCATTCGCGTTGGACGGGCCGCGCTCACGATCGTGCTTGTCGTCACCTTCGCCTTCGTCGTGCTGCGGCTGTCAGGCGATCCCGCGCTGATGATCCTGGGGCCCGAGGCGCCGCCCGAGGTGCTCGCTGCGTTCCGCAAGGCCTGGGGCCTCGATGATCCCATCTGGTTTCAATATCTCGATTATTTCGGCGCCATCGCCAAGGGCGAGCTTGGCCGCTCCATGCGTGATGGCCGGCCCGCGATCGAGCTGGTGCTGGAACGGATCCCGGCGACGCTGGCGCTGACGCTGCCGGCGTTCTTCTTCAAGGTCGCGCTCGGCGTTCCCGCCGGCATCTACGCCGCGCTGCACCGGGGCTCCGCCATCGACCGAGCCGTGATGACGACGGCGGTTGCGGGCTTTACCGTGCCGAGCTTCGTGCTCGCGCTGATCCTGGTGCTCGTCTTCTCCGTGCAACTCGGCTGGCTGCCCTCGGGCGGGCAGGACAGCTGGCGTCACGCCATCCTGCCGATCGCGACACTGAGCCTGGGGGGCGCCGCCGTGCTGGCGCGCTTTACCCGCAGCGCGATGCTGGAGGTGCTGGGCCAGCCCTATATCCGCACCGCATCTGCCAAGGGCGTGCCGTGGCGCAACGTGGTGACGTCGCACGCGTTGCCGAATGCAGCGATCCCGACCGTGACCATTTTGGGATTCATGGTGGGCACCCTGATCGCGGGCGCGGTGGTGGTGGAGAGCGTGTTCGCTTGGCCGGGAGTAGGGCGGCTGCTCGTCGTTGCGGTTGCCAACCGTGACCTCGCCGTCGTGCAATGCATCCTCTTGCTGGTCGCGATGACCATGGTCACCTCGAACCTGGTCGTCGATTTCCTCTATGGCTTCCTCCGATCCGCGCCTGCGCGCCAAGGGGGCGCACGCATGACCGACGCCACGTTGAAGGACGCAGGCGTACGTCGCCGCATCAGCCTGCCGGCGATCCCGGTCTCGGTTGCGCTCGCCATCACCTGGATCGTTGCGATGCTGGTGATCGCGGCCTTCGCCGAGAAGATCGCGCCCTACGGCTATACCCAGCTCGATTTGCGCAACCGGCTGGCCGCGCCCGGCAATTTCGCGCACTGGCTTGGCACCGACGAGCTCGGCCGCGACGTGCTGTCGCGTCTGCTCGTCTCGATCCGCATCTCGCTGCTGATCGCGTTCGGCGCCACCGCGATCTCGGCCGTGGTCGGCACCATGCTTGGCTTCCTCGCCGCGCATTTCCGCGGGGTTGTCGAGCAGCTCGTGCTGATGCTGACCGACTTCCAGGCCAGCATGCCCTTTCTGATCATGGCGCTGGCCGTGCTCGCCTTCTTCGGCAATTCGCTGCCGCTCTTGATCGGCCTGATGGGATTGTTCGGCTGGGAGCGCTACGCCCGCATCGCGCGCGGCCTTGCCATCTCCGCCAACGCGCAAGGCTACGCCGCCGCGGTCCGCCAGCTGGGCGCGACACCGCCGCGGATTTACCTTCGCCACATCCTGCCCAACATCGCCTCCACCCTGATCGTCTCGACGACGCTGGTCTTTCCCGAGGTGATCCTGATGGAATCGGGCTTGTCCTTCCTCGGCCTCGGCGTGCAGCCGCCGATGACCAGCCTCGGCAACATGGTCGGCTATGGCCGGGAATACTTGACGAGGGCGCCCTGGATCATGCTGGCCCCGGCGACCACGATCGTGGTCACGACGCTGGCCGTCTCCGTCATCGGCGACTGGCTGCGCGACCGGCTGGACCCGACCTTGCATTAGGTCTCGTGTCCCGGACGCGGTGCGGCGCGTAGTGCCGCTCCGCAGAGCCGGGACCCGTGCCTCCGCGAGATTCTGGGCCCCGGCTCAGCAGCGCACCGTCGAAGTGACGCTGCGCTGCGTCCGGGGCACGACAGAGAGCCCGCGCCGGGAGCAGGGGAGCCCTGTCATGCCCAAGTTCCCGTTGCGCGCGTTCCCCGGCTGCGCTATCCGGCCACAAAGGCCTGAGGCGGCTTCCATTTTCCCGCTCAGGCACCAACCCGAGGACGGAAACCGCCATGCCAGCCTATCGCTCCCGCACCACCACCCACGGCCGCAACATGGCGGGCGCCCGCGGCCTCTGGCGCGCGACCGGCATGAAGGATGCGGATTTCGGCAAGCCGATCATCGCGGTCGTCAACTCCTTCACCCAGTTCGTGCCCGGCCACGTCCATCTCAAGGACCTCGGCCAGCTCGTCGCCCGCGAGATCGAGCAGGCCGGCGGCGTGGCCAAGGAGTTCAACACCATCGCGGTCGACGACGGTATCGCCATGGGTCATGACGGCATGCTCTACAGCCTGCCGTCGCGCGAGCTGATCGCCGACAGCGTCGAGTACATGGCCAATGCGCATTGCGCCGACGGCCTCGTCTGCATCTCCAATTGCGACAAGATCACCCCGGGCATGCTGATGGCAGCGCTGCGGCTCAACATCCCCGCCGTGTTCGTCTCGGGCGGCCCGATGGAGGCCGGCAAGGTCAAGCTGGCCGGCAAGACCAAGGCCGTCGACCTCATCGACGCCATGGTGGCCGCCGCGGACTCCAAGGTCAGCGACGAGGACGTCAAGGTTATCGAGCGCTCGGCGTGTCCGACCTGCGGCTCCTGCTCGGGCATGTTCACCGCCAATTCGATGAACTGCCTGACCGAAGCGCTCGGCCTGGCGCTCCCTGGCAACGGCACGGTCGTCGCGACCCATGCCGACCGCAAGCGCCTGTTCGTCGAGGCCGGCCACACCATCGTCGATCTGGTCCGCCGCTATTACGAGCAGGACGACGCATCCGTGCTGCCGCGCAACGTCGCGAACTTCAGGGCGTTCGAGAACGCGATGACGCTCGACATCGCGATGGGCGGCTCGACCAACACCGTGCTGCATCTGCTCGCCGCCGCCCACGAAGGCGAGGTGAAGTTCTCCATGCAGGACATCGATCGTCTCTCGCGCCGCGTGCCCGTGCTCTGCAAGGTCGCGCCCTCGGTCGCCGACGTGCATGTCGAGGACGTGCATCGCGCCGGCGGCATCATGGGCATTCTGGGCGAACTCGATCGCGCCGGCCTGATCGACACCTCGGTCTCGACCGTGCATGCGCCGACCATGAACGATGCGCTGGAGCGCTGGGACATCAAGCGCACCAAGAGCGATGCGGTGCGCACCTTCTTCCGCGCCTCGCCCGGCGGGATCCCGACCCAGGTCGCCTTCAGCCAGGAGCGCCGCTACGACGAGCTCGATGCCGACCGCGAGAAGGGCGTCGTGCGCGATCTCGAGCACGCCTTCAGCAAGGACGGCGGTCTCGCCGTGCTCTACGGCAACCTCGCGCAGGACGGCTGCATCGTGAAGACCGCGGGCGTCGACGCCTCGATTCTGAAGTTCTCCGGCCCCGCGCGCGTGTTCGAAAGCCAGGACGCAGCGGTGGAGGGCATTCTCGGCGGCAAGGTCGTCGCCGGCGAGGTCGTGGTCATCATCTACGAGGGGCCGCGCGGCGGCCCCGGCATGCAGGAGATGCTCTATCCCACGAGCTACCTGAAATCGATGGGCCTCGGCAAAGCCTGCGCGCTCGTCACTGACGGCCGTTTCTCCGGCGGCTCGTCGGGCCTCTCAATCGGCCACCTGTCGCCTGAAGCGGCCGAAGGTGGCAACATCGGTCTCGTCCGCACCGGCGACGTCATCGCGATCGACATCCCGAACCGCAGCATCAGCCTGGAGGTCTCCGACGAGGAGCTCGCCAAGCGCCGCGCGGCGGAAGAGGCGAAGGGCGATGCGGCCTGGCAGGCGCAGGGGCGCAAGCGCAACGTCTCGACCGCGTTGCAGGCTTACGCCGCGCTCACCACCAGCGCCGCGCGCGGCGCGGTACGCGAGGTAAAGCGTCGCTCGAAGTAAGCTTCGCATCATCCGCGCAGTCTGCGGATGGTCAACAAGTCCTGAACGGCCGGCGCAAGCCGGCCGTTCGCGTTAAGGATGCCCCGATGAACTTCGGCGGCCCTGGATTTTGCGGCGTATAATGCGGCCACCTTCGCAAATCCATTTCGGGCAACTGGGGCACCATCGCAATGTCTCGTACTCTCGCCGTTGTTTTCTCGACCGCAGTCGCAGCAATTTCCATGACGGGCGCGGCTTCCGCCGGCTGCTACAATTGCTACGCGCCGCCGCCGTGCCAGACCTGCTATCAGCAGCAATACGTCGCGCCGCAATACCGCACCGTCGACGAGACCGTGATGGTCTCGCCGGGCTCCGTCGTCGCGCACCGCACGCCCGCGCAATACCGCACCGTGATGGTGCCGCAGACCGTGATGGTTGCGCCGCCCAGCGTCCAGTATCAGCGCATCCCGCCGCAATACGCCACGCGCCAGCGCGTCGAGATGGTCTCGCCCGGCTATTCCTATTACGCCCCGGTGCAGATGAACTGCGCGTCCTGCGGGTACTGAGCCAGCGGAAGCAGACCGGCTTTGAGCGGCGCTCCTCACGGGGCGCCGTTTTCTTTTGCGAGCAAAAAAAGAGGCCCGGCCATGGAGACCAATCCTGCCGGGCCTCGCAACCGGCGACGCCCTGGGAGATGTCGCCAGTGTCCGGATTGCCGAAGTGTCGGCGCGCAGCGGCGCCGTGCCTGGCATCAAGCTAGTGGAACAGGCTGACGCTCGCCTGACAGGGCCGGCGGGAGGAGCTTGAGGCGAGGGGGCCAACTTCGCGTTGCCTTACGCGGTCGACTGCGTTAAGCGACAGCCGTTCCGGACTTGGAAGGGTGGCCGAGTGGTTTAAGGCACCGGTCTTGAAAACCGGCGTGCCCGCAAGGGTACCGTGGGTTCGAATCCCACCCCTTCCGCCAATACGGCCCCCCTCCAACGGGAATGGCTAAGCCATTGAGTTGACGTCAATTTGCGCCAGCTGGCCCCAAGAACAACGTGAGCAGCCCCGGTGAGAAGCTACAGATCGGGGCGCGGCGAATTCCGACATTGCACAGAATTGAAGAGTTGGGCACTTTGGTCCGCATGAGCTCGGGCGCTCGCGTCCGATGCAGCGGTGCAAAAGCGATGATGGTCGTGCGGTAACTGTCGATCCTGCAGATCGGAGTTGCCATCGTTCTCCTGCCTGAGGTCGTCTGGATCTCGATCGACAAGCCGGTCGTCGTGGCCTTGCTCTTCTGGAACCGCACGTCATGGAGCGCTGGCTGACGACGCCGACGCTCGTTATCCTGATTGACGTGATTGGCGGAACGCTGGCGACCGCCGCATTCGCCGGTTGGCAGGCGTTGCTATCCAAGACATCGATCGTTAGGCCACAAGGGCTGAGCTATGCTCCTACAGTTGCTGGTCGGCACGCTCGTCAGCGTCATCAACATCGGCCTTCATGCACTCGTCACGGTTCTGGCGGTGGCGATTGCCCGTCGTGCCGGTCTGCAGCCGACCAGACGGCCGAGGCTGCATCTGATGGGTGTGATGATTGCGACTGCGGTCGTCCTGATGATCTCGCATGCGTTTGAAGTCCTGGTGTGGGCCGCAGCATACCTCGGTCTGCGCGCTGTTGCGGCCGATAGCGATATTCTCTACTTCGCCTTCGTCAATTACACGACGCTCGGCTACGGCGATATCACGCCTGTTCCTGAATGGCGGCTGATTGGGCCCATGACAGCCATGAACGGCGTTCTGCTGTTCGGCTGGTCTGCCGCGATCCTGTTCGAGGTGCTGCGCAAGACATTGGAGCACCTCGGGATCACCGAAGTTCACGGATATCGGTCCCCGGAGGCCTAAACGAGCACAATCGCAGCGAGCCCGGCCATTCACGACTGCAGATCGAGAGTGGCGAGCTGTTGCCGGTCGAGCAGCACGATCTGGCGCTGCGTGTTGCCCACGAAGCCGAGAACGCCGAGTTCATGCAGGCGTGACAGCGCGCGCGAGACGGTTTCCAGCGTCAGGCCGAGATAGTCGGCGATATCGCGCCGCGACATCGGCAGCGCCAGCACACCCGCCGCCGTCAGACGCTTGTCCATTTCCAGCAGGAAGGCCGCAACTCGCTCCAGCGAGGTTTTACGTCCTAGAAGCAGCATGTGGTCTTCGGCATGTTGGAGATTGCTGGTGGTCATGCTCAGCAGATTCTTGGCAACCATTGCGTCGCTGTCGGCGACCGTCTCCAGACTCTGCCGCTTCACGAGGCGCACGGTGGTGTTGACGATCGCCTCGGTCGTGAAACGGTGTTCGCTGCCATTTTCGAGCCCGAAGATGTCGCCCGCGAGGTGGAATGCTCCGATCTGCCGCCGGCCGTCCGTCAGCAGCTTGTAACTTCGTACGGCTCCTGACTTGACCTGGTAGACATATTCCGCCGGCTCTTTCTCGCCGTAGATCTCGGTGCCCTTCCGATAGGAAAATTCGCTTAAACTGACCCGCGCATTTGATTCACTATCCATGCCAAAGACGCGAAGAGAATGAGGACGGAGCGGGGAATCCGTTGTGATGCGAACAAACATAGGCCAACTCCTCAGCTCACCGCCGAATTGGTCCGTCAGACGAAAAAATCCCAAGTCCGAAACGCGCCGCGCTGTCCCGCTCCCGCCGAAGTTGATTTACGCCGTCGGTAGTGGTTCAATCCATTGTCCCAAGGTTCATTGTCCCAAGGGACAGGAAGCGGTTTGGTGCGCAGGATGAGAGGCGCTGCCCCTGCGAGAAATTGGCTCATTGCCAGGCAGGAATTTTATCCTCCAATCTGTTGGAAATGACTGCTCCAAGATGAGAGGACCTCAACGGTCCCGTTGGAAGTCTGGAGGTGGAAGGTGCCGGGCCTCGTTCACGTTGTTGATGACGACGAGTCCTTTCGTACGGCGATCGAACGCCGCCTGAAGCTTGCGGGCTACGACGTCGTCACTTACGCGTCGTCACAAGCGTTGCTGGAGATGACACCGAACGACGAACAGGCGGGCTGCATCCTGCTCGACGTACAGATACCCGGACTGAGCGGCCCCGAATTGCAGACCCGGTTGATCGAGTCGGGCTCGAATTTGCCGATCATCTTCCTGACGGGACATGCAGACACGCCGACCACCGTGCGAGCGATCAAGGCAGGTGCGGAAGACTTCCTGACCAAACCGATATGCTCCGAGCAGTTGATCGAGGCAATCGAGCGCGCGTTGGCGACCCAGCGGGCGGCGCGGGTTCGCCGCAGCAGGCTCGATGCACTTCGCGGTGATCTGGCCAGGCTGACACACCGCGAGCGGCAGGTGTTCGATCTCATCGTGCGCGGCTGGATCAACAAGCAGATCGCGCATGAGCTTGGGACGACCGAACGCACGGTGAAAGCGCATCGCCAGCAGGTGATGGAGAAGATGCAGGTTCATTCACTTGCGGAACTCGTTTCGATCGCGGAGCGGCTTGGAATGATTGATCCGAACGAGCATTAGCTGGCGCGTCGGCCAGGTTCGGTCCCACGACACAAACCTGCACCAAAGGACAATCCAGAGGCGCGTTGACAGCGTTGGGCCTGCCGTGTGCAATAGTGCACGGATGGTGCGCTCGGAATGCGAAGCCTTCAAAGGTGATGTCTCGTAACCGCCGCCGCTTTTCATTGACTTGCTGAAAGGCAGCTTGCCTTGCCCCTGCGAAAGTCCGTCTTTATCGTTGATGACGATCCGTCCGTGCGTGCCAGCATGGACCGGCTTTTGCGTGGCCGCGGCTTCGACACCAAGTTGTTCGGCAATGCGGCGGCCTTGCTCGATCATGGCAGGTTCAACACCGCGGTCTGCATCATCCTCGACGTCAATCTTGGTGAAAAGTCCGGCATCGACTTGCGGCGAACATTGGCCGAGAAGGGCGTCGAAGTGCCTGTGATCTATGTGACCGGCAACGACTGCCCCGCAAACCGCGCGGCGGCCCTTGCGTCCGGCTGCGTTGCCTATCTGACCAAACCTTTTGCCGCCCAGTCGTTGATCGATTCCATCGAGCGCGCCCGATTCTCGTAGCTGCTCGAACCGTCATTCGTCGATATATTGCTCGAGAGTCCTGGCCGGCGCACCCCGGTGGACGGAGGCGAATTGCGCCAACGGGATCGAGGTCGTCAGAGCGAGAAGATTTGAATCGACGACTTCCAGCACAAGCGCCTTGCCGGCTTCCATCTCCTTGATCATTTTTGGCGTTGCGATGTCGGCAGCGACGCACAGATTGGCGAGACACCAAGTATAGGGCAGGCGGACGACCCCGCCGTTGTCGACGCTCAATTTCGGCACGTGTTGCAGATACATGCCGGCAGGTACGAACAGTTGCAGGCGGGCCGTGGGGGCGTCCTCCCGCTGGATCAGATCGAGGCGAACGGCCGTCTGTCCGGTCGCGAATTGGCCGGTGATGGAGGTCCGGCACAGGATGGGCGCACCGCCCGCCCTGAAGCAGAGTTTCTCCCAACTGCCATAGCGGATGTCCTTTGCTTCGCGCTGGCCGCGCGTTGCGACTTCGCCGGGTTTGCCGGCTTGCGCCGCCTTTGGCGCGGCGACGCCCGAACTCGTCGCAGCCCCGGCGATTGCAACCATCACGAGGCCAAAGAGACAATCAAGCGGGCGGGGCATCGGCGCATCTCCGGGATCTGAACTCACTTCGGCGCATCGAGGAACTTCGTGACCAGCGGCGACCAGAGCGGGATCGCATCGGGCGAGCCGATGAAGAAGTGGCCTTCATTGCCGAACGGCGGCATCAGATGATATTCGGCCCGGCCGCCCGCGGCGGTGAATGCGTCATGCATGCGCTTTGACAGGTCGGGCCCGAAAAACGTGTCGTTCTCGATGTAGATCCACAGCATCGGCACGCGCGAGGTGCGGCCGAAATCCGCAGTGGCTTCAACGAGCTTGTCCGGCGCGCAATTGTTGTTCGGCTTGCCGCCGACGCGCCCCCCACGGCCGGCGGCGAAAGTGATGATCGCCTTCACCTGGGGCGGGTTCACGCTCGACAACGCGATCGACGCCCAGCCGCCGGCGGACTGTCCGACCACGATCACGTCCTTCGGGATGATCCGCTTTTCCGCAGCCAAATAATCGATGATCCAGAGATCGACCTGGGCGACGGCCATGCCTGCATCACGGAAGTTCGGATTGCTGCACTTGCCGATCTTGGAGAAGAACGGACCGAAGATCGCACGTTCCGGAATGTCGATGGCGGCTGCGCCATAGCCGCTGCCGACCGGCGCCACCACCAGATAGCCCCGTTTTGCGAACCATGTGGCGGCATCGCGAAACTCCACCAGCGGAAAGAAGCTGCGATCGGTCGGATTGAGCGAGACGCCGTGGTTCATGATCACCAGCGGGAAGGGGCCGTCACCGACCGGGCGGACCAGATAGGCGAACATCGGCAGCGGCAGCGGCAGGGCCCAGATCTCCTCCTGGATGCGGATCTCGTCCTCCGCATGCGCCGGTGCCGCAAGCGCGCCGAGAAGGGACAGGATGACTGCAAGGACTTGTCCGATTGCGGGGAGAAGAGGGCGCATGCCGGCCTCGTCACCCGTTGAACGTGGCGGCCACGACGATCGGGCCCAGCACGGTGAGGACGACATTGCCGACCGCATAGGGCACAGCGACGCCGAGCACCGGCGTCTGGCTCTCGGCAACGTCACATGCGCCGGTGACGGCGGCATCGACGGTCATGGCACCGGCCAGCGCACCGCAGGTCACCACAGGGTTCATGCGCAGCAGATGATAGGCGACGAGCGTCCCGATCGTCATCGGGACCAACGTGACGACGGTGCCCATCCCGACCAGCAGCAGACCGTGCGCCTGGATCGCAGACCAGGCGGCAAGCCCGTTGCCGAGTCCGATCGCCGCGATGAAGCCGCCAAGCCCGAGATCGCTCAAGGTTTGCTGCGCCGCCGGCGGAATGGCGCCGATACCGGGCCTGCGCGTCCGCAGCCAGCCGCAGACGAGCCCCGCGATCAATGCACCGCCACCGCCGCCGAGCGTCAGAGCGACAGTGCCGACCTTGAAGCTGGCAAGTCCGGCCAGCAGGCCCACGGCGATGCCCGCGGCAACGAAGGCGATGTCGGTCCGGTCGCTGGTATTGAGGGCGTGTCCGACCTTCGCCGCGGCCCGCGCGATGTTGCCGGTGCTTCCGACCAACGTCATGACGTCGCCGATATAGACCCGCGTATCGGGACCGAGAGGGACCTCCCGACCCATCCGGGTGAGCGCTCGCAGGAAGACGCCACGCGCATTGTCGCCAAGCCGCTCAACGATGTCCCGGAGCGATCGGCCGTGCAGGTGGCGACTTTCCACGAGCACCTCGATCACATTGCCCGGCAGGCTGCGCAGCAATTCCCCCGCGTCGATTTCGTCCCCGATGACGGGTTCGGCGGCGACGATCGCAGCGGTTGGACCGGTAATGACGAGGTCGTCGCCGGCCTCGAGCAACGTGTCATGCTGCGGTTTGAGGTCGGCTCCGCGGCGCACGATGCGTTCCACGACCGTGCGGCTGCCGATCTCGCCCTCGATCTCAGCAATGCTACGGCCCGCCCCCGCCGAGACACGATAGGCGCGCGCCTGGAATTTGCGATAGGAAAGGTTTTCCGTCTTCGGCGGCGCGCCGCCGGCGAGCTCGGCTTCGAGCTTCTTCGCCTCCGCCTTCAGATCGATGCCCATCAGCCGGGGGGCAACGAACGGGACGAACAGCAGCGTCAGGATGTAGCCGAGCACGTAGGTCACGGCGTAGCCGGCGGCGATATTGGCTTCCTGCTGCTTCAGCACGTCGGGGGGCAGGCCGAGCTGAGACAACGCGCCCGAGGCCGTCCCGATCACGGAGGACTGGGTCAGCGCGCCGGCAGTTAGGCCTGCTGCCGTCCCGGTATCCAGCGCGAAGAGCCGCGCGAAGATGAGGACAATGACGAGACCGGTCCCTCCGATTACCAGCGTCAGCACGACCTGCGCCAGGGTCCGCACGCTCAGGGAGGCGAAGAACTCCGGCCCGGAACGGTAGCCAATCGTGAACACGAACAGGCTGAACAGGATCGCCCTGAGGATCGGCGGGAATGAGAAACTCCCGAGCTGGCCGATCAGCACCGCGACGACCAGGATACAGGCGGTGGTCCCGATCGAGAAGCCGCGCACCTTGATCCGGCCGAGGATGGTCCCGATCGCGATGGCGAGCAGCAGGAAGATTTCCGGTGCGGCGGAGATGATCCACCTGACGGTAGCCATGGTCGCAGTTCCCCCGGCGCTTTAGTGCGATTTGATTGGCCGCGCGCGGGACATTGCTTGATCCAGATCAAGCTCCGGCAGGCACGGAGCGATCCCTATGACTTGATGATGCGTTTGCGACAGCCCTCATGACGGACATGAGTACGATGGACGTCGCTGCCGGCGCGATCCGCCGGGACGAGACGGTCGAGATCGTGCTGCTGCTCGCCTTCACCGGCGGCTTCATCGACGCTTATACCTGGATCATCCATGGCGTGTTGGCCAATGCGCAGACCGCCAATCTGATCTTCCTCTGGGTCTATGCGATGGCCGGCAATTGGGCGAAGGCCTTGCACTTCGTGCCGCCGATCCTGGCCTTCGCAGTCGGCATCGTGATCGCGGCCTGGCTGCGCCGTGTCGCCGGCCAGCGTGCCGGGGCCATTAGTACCGTCGTCGAGATCGTGCTCTTGATCGCGATCGCCGTTCTGCACAACCGGTTGCCGGACCTCGCGGGAACGCTTGGCATCTCCGTGGTCGCAGCCATGCAATCGGCGATGTTCGCAAGGGTCGAAGGCACTCTTTGCAGCACGGTGATGATTACGGGAAACATGCGTCAAGCCATCGAGAACGTTTTCTCGGTTGTGCATGGCGGTGCACCGCTCGGGACGTTGCGCAAGTCGGCGATCCTTTTTGCGTTGTGTGCGGTTTTCGGTTTCGGCGCGGCCGCCGGCGCATACGCGACAAAGATCATTCCTGATCTCGCACTCGGGATTCCCGTGGTCGCGCTGTTGATCGTTCTGTTGCGTTGCGAAGCGACCCCGCAGGAGGTAACCAGATGAGCTCGCCTTCGGAGCCGACGTGGATGCGATTCTTTCCACCGGCTCAGTGGCTTGCAGCATACCGAAGCGAATGGTTGCGATCCGACGCGATCGCCGGCGTCACGCTCGCCGCTTACGCGATCCCGGTCTCGCTCGCCTATGCCGCGCTCGCCGGCTTGCCGCCGCAGATCGGCGTCTACGGCTACATGCTCGGCGGCATCGGCTACGCCTTGCTCGGGACGTCGCGCCAACTCGCGATCGGTCCAACGTCGGCGATTTCCCTGATGATCGCGGGGACCGTGGCCGCGCTCGCAGGGGGCGATGCGGTCCGCTATGCGCAGATCGCGAGCCTTGCGGCGTTTGCCGTGGCGGTGCTGTGCCTCATCGCCTGGCTGTTCAAGCTCAGCGTCCTCGTCCGGCTGGTCAGCGACAGTATTCTGGTCGGCTTCAAGGCGGGGGCGGGGCTCACCATCATCATGAGCCAGTTGCCGAGCCTGCTCGGAGTTGCCGGTGGCGGCCACAATTTCTTCGATCGCGCCGTCAAGCTGGCCGGGCAGCTCGGCGGCATTGACCCGCTTGTGCTCGCCATTGGGGCAGTCGCGCTGATGTTGCTGCTACTCGGCGAGCGGCTTCTGCCCGGCAAGCCGGTTGGCATCACCGTCGTCGCGCTCGCGATCCTCCTGGCAACGTTGTTGGGCCTCCCGGCATTGGGTGTGCCCGTTACGGGGAAGATACCGGAAGGGCTGCCAGCGCTGGGAATTCCGACGTTCGGTTTGCTGGAATTCGACGATCTCTTTCCGCTCGCAGCCGGTTGCGTCCTGCTGGCTTATATCGAGGGCGTATCGGCGGCCCGCAGCTTTGCTGCCAAGCACGGCTATCCGCTCGATGTTCGCCAGGAGTTTCTGGGGTTGGGCGCGGCAAACCTCGCCGCTGCGTTCGGCCATGGTTATCCCGTCGCCGGGGGCTTGTCGCAATCAGCCGTCAACGACAACGCGGGAGCGCGGACGCCGCTCGCGCTGGTCATCTGCTCGGTGACGCTCGGGCTGTGCCTGTTGTTCTTCACGGGGCTGCTGACCAATCTGCCCAAGGCGGTGCTCGCGGCAATCGTCTTCGCCGCCGTCTACAGGCTGGTCGATGTTCGTGCACTGCTCCGAATGTGGCGTGTCAGCCGGATCGATTTTCACGCGGCGGCGATCGCGCTGATCTCCGTGCTGCTGCTCGGCATTCTCCAGGGCGTCCTGCTGGCGTCGATCGCGTCGATTTTCCTGCTGCTGGCGCGGGCTTCGCGACCGAACGTCGCGTTCCTGGGCCGGTTGCCGGGCAGCGGCCGCTATTCGGACAGCGCCAGACATGAAGGCGTGGAGCCCTTGGAGGGCGTCATCGCATTCCGGCCCGAAGCCTCGCTGCTCTACATCAACGCCGAGACGATCCTGGACACCGTCCTGACGGCGTTGCGGACCTCACCGGCCGTGCGCCTGGTCGCCTGCGACCTCTCGGCCTCACCCTATATCGATCTGGCTGGCGCCCGCATGCTGCGTGATCTCCACGGCGAACTTGCGTCACGCAAGGTGACGTTCTGCATCGTCGGCGCCCACGCGCAGCTGCGCGACCTCCTTCGCGCCGAAGGACTTGCGGACAGGACCGACAGCACCCAGTGGCTGCGGTCGCTCGACAAGCTGCTTGCCGATGATCAGGCAAGGAGCGGGCAAGGAACAGCCTGACGCCTCGTATTGCGTCGCGAGCGGCATGGCATCGTCCGTCAGAATGCACGGGACCGTTGACTTGGATCAATGGAACGACCGGCACCGCACTCACGATCCGGCATCACCTTTGCCCTCATGGATCGGGAGAGATACATGTCCAAAGAGCCCAAGGCCGCGCTGAAGCGCATTGACCAGTTCTTCTCCGGACCCGGCGCACGGGCGGACGACTGGCGCGATCTGGTCGAAGCCGCCAAGACCTGGGCTCGGGTCGGCAATCGCGCGGCCTACGACGCGGCGCTGGCCGATCTCTCGGTGACCGAGGAGTTTCACGGCTATCCCGGCCTGCAACTGATGGCAACGCTGCGGGAGGCCGCGTCCGCGGGCGACGGCGCAGCCTCGTTCGCCCTTGCAACGCGGATCGCCCAGGCGCTGGCGACGCGATCTTTTCGCCAGCATGCCGGCGACTGGAGCGCCAAGGACGACGGCAATGGCGATACGCCCGAACTGGTGCCGCCGTCTTTTGGCGCGCACAGCGCGCGTCGCCCCTATTTCGAGACGCTGATCGTCACCGGCCTGTCGCCCGGCCAATGGCCTGCGCTCGCGGCCGAATGGCGCAAGCTGCGGCGCCCGGTCGATGCCTTCATCTATGAACCGGTCATCGTCGGAAGCTTGGAGGACGCCTTCTGCGCGACGATGCTCAATCCCAACCTCGGCGCTGTGATCATCAACGAAGGCTTCGGGCTGCGCTCACGCCACGATGCGCCGGTCCTGCGTTCGATCATGGCTGGGGCAGGGCTCAACGACGAAACCGACGCTTCGGCGCTGCGGCTCGCCCAGATCATCAAGCGCGTTCGGCCCGAGCTCGATCTCTACATGATCTCGAATCGCGACGTCGAGGAACTGGCAGGCAATCCCGAGGCGGCCGTGGTGCGCCGCATCTTCTATTCGGTGGAAGAGCTCCTGGAGCTGCACCTGTCGATCCTTGAGGGCATCCAGGATCGATACGACACGCCATTTTTCGACAATCTCAAGAAATACGCGCAACGCCCGATCGGCACGTTCCACGCGTTGCCGATCGCGCGCGGCAAGTCGATCTTCAAGTCCGACTGGATCCGCGACATGGGCGAGTTCTACGGCCCGAACCTGTTCCTGGCCGAGAGCAGTGCCACCACGGGCGGCCTCGACAGCATGCTCGAGCCGACCGGCAACATCAAGAAGGCGCAGGAGAAGGCGGCGAGGGCGCTCGGCGCCGACCGCGTCTTCTTCGTCACCAATGGCACCTCGACCTCGAACAAGATGGCGGTGCAGGCGCTGCTCGCGCCGGGAGACATCGCGATCGTCGATCGCAACTGCCACAAGTCGCATCACTACGGCATGGTGCTGGCGGGTGCGCAGCCGCTCTATGTCGAAGCCTTCCCGATGACGGAATATTCGATGTACGGCGCGGTACCGCTGAAGACCATCAAGCAGGCGCTCCTGAGCGCAAAGGCCGACGGCCGGCTCGACCGCGTCAAGATGGTCGATCTCACCAATTGCACTTTCGACGGCCACATCTACAACACTCGCCGGGTGATGGAGGAATGTCTCGCCATCAAGCCCGACCTGATCTTCCTGTGGGACGAGGCCTGGTTCGGCTTCGCGCGTTTCTCGCCCTTCCTGCGCCGACGCACCGCCATGGGCGCCGCCAACGAGATCGAGGCGTGGATGCGGGATCCGAAGTCGGTCGCGGCCTATGACAAGCAGCAGGCCGAGCTTGGCAAGACCCCGTCCAACGAGGTGCTGCTCAAGACCAGGCTGATCCCGGATCCGCGACAGATTCGGCTGCGCGTCTACCAGACCAATTCGACCCACAAGTCGATGTCGGCGATCCGCCAGGGCTCGATGCTGTCGGTCAAGGACGTCGAATTCCACACCGTCGAGCAGCAGTTCAAGGAGGCGGTGTTCACCCATGCCTCGACCAGTCCGAACCAGCAGCTGATCGCGAGCCTCGACATCTCGCGGCGGCAGATGGAGCTCGAAGGCTATGGCCTTGTCGCCAATGCCATCGAGATCGCGTTCGCGATCCGTCAGGCGGTCAACAACAATCCGCTGATCTCGAAATACTTCCGCATTCTCGGCGCCGACGCCATGGTGCCGGCGCAATACCGCCAGAGCGGCTTCACCGATTTTCTGGCACCCGGCGTCAATTGGGCGAATACGCTCAAGAGCCTGGACGAGGACGAGTTCTGCCTCGATCCGACCCGCATGACGCTGGTGTGCGGCACGGCCGGCTATGACGGGACGCAGTTCAAGGGCATTCTCGCCAACGATTACAACATCCAGGTCAACAAGACTTCTCGCAACTCGGTCCTGGTCCAGTCCAACATCAACAACACCCGCAGTGACGTCGCGCATCTCATCCGCGTGCTCGCCGAGATCGCGGGCGAGATCGACCGCGGCCTTACCCAGGGCGGTGCCAATGCCAGGAAGACGTTCGAAGCTCGGGTCACGAGCCTGATGAAAGATGTGCCGGATCTGCCGAACTTCTCGCATTTCCACCCGAGCTTCCGCGGCGATGCCGGCACCAAGACCAACGAGGGCGATATTCGCACCGGCTTCTATGCAGCCTACGACGCCGCGGGCTGCGAGCACATCCGCCTCAGCGATCCCGAGATCGACCGGCGGCTGAAGGCCGGCCCCGAACTCGTCTCCGCCAACTTCGTGATCCCGTATCCGCCGGGCTTCCCGATCATGGTGCCGGGCCAAGTGATCACTCAGGAGACCATCGACTTCATGCGCAAGCTCGATGTGAAGGAGATCCATGGCTATGACGCCAAGGAAGGGTTGAAGCTCGTGCGCAGCGAAGCTTTGGCGAAGCTCGGCCGGCCGAAGGCCGACGCGAAGCCGAAGCTCAAGGCCGCATCTTAGCGCTTGGAGGGGACCATGCAGACATTTTTCGAGTTTCTGCGGCAGTACCCGTATCTGCTGCTGTTCTTTGTCGTCGGTCTCGCCGTCTATATCGGCCGGGCCAGCATCAAGGGTTATGGCCTCGGCATGGTTGCCGGAGCCATCGTGGTCGGGGCGGGCCTGTCGGTTTGGGCCTCGACTTACGGCGTGAAGCTCGAGCTGAACAACTTCGCCAAGAGCCTGTTTTACTATCTGTTCATGTACGGCGTGGGCTTGCGCGTCGGCCCCTCCTTTATCAACAGCCTGAAGGGCGATGGCCTCAAGTTCTGCATCCTCGCCCTCGTATCGAGCGTGCTCGGCCTGGCGCTTGTAGTCATCGGCGCAAAGCTGTTTGCGCTTCCGCCCGGTGCTGCCGGCGGCATGCTGGCGGGTTCCCAGACCATGTCGGCGGCGATCGGCTCCGCCGAGCAGGCCGTCACGTCCGGCGTCGTAAAGCTGCCCGCGGGCATGAAGCCTGAGGACGCATCCGGCATGATCGCGCTGTCCTACGGCATCACCTATATCTGGGGCACCGTCGGCATCATCCTGATCTGCAAATATCTGCCGCGCTGGTGGGGCGTCGACGCCAAGGCCGCCGCGAAGCAGTACGAGCAGGAGTTCGGCGTCAAGGATCTCGAAGGTGGCGGCCTGACCGGCTATCGCCAGTTCGGCCTGCGCGCGTACCGGCTGGAGAACCCGGCAACCGTCGGGATGAGCATCGCAAAATTCCGGACGGTCAATCCCGAGTACCGGATCGTCAATGTGGGGCGGAACGGTGAGCCCCAAGGCGCCGATCCCGACTTCGTGCTGCAAAAGGGCGATATCGTCGCCCTTGGCGGATCGACCGAGCACCTCACGGAAAAGATGGGCATTATCGGCCCGGAGGTCGCTGACGCCAAGACGCTCGGCATTCCCATGGACCAGGCGGACATCCTCGTCATCAACAAGGACATGGTAGGGCGGACGTTCGAGTCCTTCCGCGACACGGCGATCGCCGGCCAGCTGCAGGTCACCAAGGTCGAGCGCGGTGGTGTGCAGATTCCGGCTGGTCTCAAGACCAAGCTGGAACGCATGGACATCGTCTCGGTGGTCGGCTTGAAGTCGGCCGTCAACGAGCTCGGGGAGATGTGGGGCCGCATCGCGCGCGCCAATACGTCGACCGATCTTTTGACCCTGTCCGTCGGCATGATCATCGGCTTCCTGATCGGCATGATCGAATTTCCGGCTTTCGGCGCCAAGGTCGGCCTAGGCAACGCAGGTGGCTTGCTCCTCTCGGGCGTGATCGTGTCCTCGGTCGTGTCGCGGCTGCGCTTCTTCGGCAACACGCCGAATGCGGCGCGCAACGTCCTCGAGGATCTCGGCCTCGTCGTCTTCGTCGCCATCGTCGGCGTCAATGCGGGCGCAGGATTGTTGTCGCAGTTGACGGGCGCCATCGCCTTGAAGATCTTCATCGTCGGCTTCATCGCCTGCACCATCCCGCCGTTCATCGTCTGGGCGATCGGTTTCCACGTCTTCAAGATCAACCCGGCCGTCTTGATGGGCGGCGTTGCCGGCGCGCGATCGCATTCCGGTCCGTGCCGCGAAGCCGCGGTCGAGATCCAGAGCTCGGTGCCATGGATCGGATTCCCGGTCGGCTATGCCGTCTCGGGCATCCTCCTGACGATCTTCGGCTACTTCGCGATGCTCCTGGCGCAATGATGAAAAGGGAAAACAGCCTCATGAGAAAAGTCAGCTTCGGTGCGGTTGCGGCCGCCATGCTCGTAACGGCCATCACCGTGAGTACGCCGGCGCGTGCCGATACCGGCCAGGTCGCGGTCGTCTTCACCAAAGGCGGTTTCATCGTCGGCGTTGGCGGAGGGGAAGGCGTGCTGCTCTACAGGGGCAAGAAGTATCCGTTCACCGTCTCCGGCATGAGCGTCGGCCTCACGGTCGGCGCCTCGACGACGAAGTTCGTCGGCAAGGCCATCGGTCTGAAGGGACCCGCGTCGATCGAAGGATCGTATGCGGTTGGAGGCGCTGGCGGTGCGGTCGCGGCCGGCGCGGGCGCGGTTCAACTTCAGAACGCCAATGGCGTGATCCTTCAGCTCAGCGGACCCAGGGTCGGCGCGGAAGTGTCGGCCGCGGTTGGCGGCGTCACGATAAAGCTCAAATAGTCAGAGCCGGAGGTCGCAAACAGAACGGGCTGCGTCGTCGCAGCCCGTTTCGTATTTCATCATGCTGGGTTTCAGTAACGCTCTTCCACGAACTTGAGACCGCGCAGGCTTGCCTGGTCGTTGTAGCGTCCCTTGTGAGACCGCGGTGGCAGCTTGACCTTGTCCCGCTTGACTTTCTTGTAGGGGATCGTCCTCAAAACGTGCGAGATGCCGTTGAGCCGCGCGCGGCGCTTGTCGTCGGAGCGGATCAATCGCCACGGCGCATGCTTGGTGTCGGTCGCCTCGAACATCATGTCGCGCGCGCGCGAATAATCGTACCAGCGCCCGAACGATTCGGTGTCCATCGGGCTCAGCTTCCACTGCCGCAGCGGGTCCTCGATCCGTGCCATGAAGCGGCGTTCCTGCTCCTCCATCCCGACCTCCAGCCAGAGCTTGATCAGGATGATGCCGGCGTCGACGGCGAATTTCTCCACCAGCGGGCACAATTCCAGGAAACGCTTGTGCTCGGTCGGCGAGCAGAAGCCCATGACGTATTCGACCCCGGCGCGATTGTACCAACTGCGATCAAAGATCACGATCTCGCCGCCGGCGGGAAATTGCTCGATATAGCGCTGCATGAACAGCTGCGACTTCTGCCGGTCGGAGGGGGCGGGCAGGGCGCAGACACGGAAGACGCGCGGAGACACCTTCTCGGTCAGGGCCTTGATGGTGCCGCCCTTGCCGGCGGCGTCGCGCCCCTCGAAAATGATGATCACTTTCAGCTTCTGGACCTTGACCCATTCCTGCAAGTGACAGAGCTCGACCTGGAGTTTGCCGAGCTCCTTCTCGTAGTCCTTGCGCTTCATCCGCTCCGCAGGCGCGTCCTTGGCCATGCCGTTGCCTCCTGTTGCGCGTCATTCGTCCCAGGAGATGGTCACGCCGATATCGCCGGGCACGCCGCCGGGAAAATCGATGACCTGGTAGGAAATGCGATAGCCGCGCGGCTTGAGATAGTTGACCCACAGCTGGAATATTTCCTTGGGAATTCCGGTCAGGGTGTTCTCCCAGCCTTTTTCCATCTGATTGATGGCGCGGCCCTTGTCCGTGCAGAGCGAGTTGGGGAAGCGATAGACCAGCACTTCGGTCAGGCCATTTCGCACCGCACGCTTGATGATGGTGGAGGCGAGCTGGATCTTCTCCTCCTCGCTCTTGCCCGAGGGCTTGCTCAGACGCTCGATCAGAGCGCGCTTCTCCGCATCGGCCGCCGCAGCGAGGCGGACATATTCGTCAGCCTTCTCCGCCTCCTTGAGAGCGGCTTCTTGTCGAATCTGGGCGGCGTTGGGGATGAGATCGTCGAGACCCGGCATGGCTGGCGGCTCCTGATGATTATCCAATCAGCATCGGGAAGACGCTAGGTCGGGCGAAAGGCGTTCCCTTGATTCAAATCAAGCAAACAGCGAGACTACCTGAACAGGGTACCAGAAGTGCCGTTTCACTGACCGGGAGAGACGTTTGAGCGATCAGCTTCACCCGATGGCTCCGCACCATTTGCCGTTTTATCTCGCGCCGGGAAGCGGGATCGACACGCTCATGGTCGTCATGGGAATTTTCCTGCTCGGTACCGTGTTCTGGGTCGGTACGCTCTATTGGAAGCTGCACAGCCTGCCGGAGCGGATGGCGCACAAGTCGCAGAAGCTGCAATTCGAGTTCGTCGCCGTGCTCGGTCTGATCTCGCTGTTCACGCATATGCACATCTTCTGGATTGCAGGACTCTTGCTCGCAATGATCGATCTGCCCGATTTTGGCACGCCGCTGCGCAGCATTGCCGGCTCTGTCGAGAGGATCGCGGACGCCACGCCGGCCGGCGAGGACGTTGAGCCGGAGAGGGAGGCGGTGACCACGCCGCCTCCGGCAGACAAGCCAGTGCCGGCCAAGGCGAAGGAGCCCGGCCATGCTTGAGCTCCTGATCTGCTCCCTGGTCACGATCCTGCCGGACTACCTCTACCGCCGCTATGCTCAGGGCAAGCGCTTCGGCAAGGAGATCACCTTCTTCTCCATCTGGTACGAGCTGCGCTGGGGCATCACCGGCTGCCTGATGCTGACGGTGTCGCTGATCACCATGATCTTCTATTTCCATCCGGCGACGTCATCGGCGACGCTGTATTTCCGCACGGTTCCAATCCTGCCTGAAGGCTCCGGCCGCGTGGCCGAGGTCAAATTCGGCTTCAGCGCGCCGGTCAAGAAGGGGGACGTGCTGTTCACCCTGGACAGCTCGAAGCAGCAGGCCGCGCTCGAAACTGCCAAACGGAAGGTTGCGGAGGTCGATGCGACCATGCAGACGGCGCAAGCCGATGTGGCCAAGGCCGAGGCGCAGGTCGGGGAGGCGAGAGCCAACTATCAGCAGGCCAAGGACGAGTTGGAGACCAAGAGCGAGCTCCAGCGCCGCAATCCCGGAATCGTTCCGCAGCGCGACATCGACAAGCTCCAGGTCCTGGTCGATCAGCGCCAGTCGGGTATCGATGCGGCGACGGCCGCGAGGCAGTCAGCGTCGCTCCAGATCTCGATTCTGCTGCCGGCGCAGAAGGCGAGTGCGGAGGCTGCGCTGGCCCAGGCTCAGGTCGATCTCGACAAGACACTCGTCCGCGCCGGCGTGGATGGGCGGGTCGAGCAGTTCCTGGTTCGACCGGGCGACGTCGTCAACCAGCTGATGCGGCCGGCCGGCGTGCTCGTTCCGGAAGGCGCCGGCCGCAAGGCGCTGCAAGCGGGCTTCGGCCAGATCGAGGCCCAGGTGATGAAGGAGGGTATGGTGGCGGAGGCAACCTGCATTTCGAAGCCATGGGTGATCATCCCCATGGTGATCACGACAGTGCAGGACTACATCGCGGCCGGGCAGTTTCGATCCGGCGAGCAACTGATCGATCCGCAGAACGCCGTGCGTCCCGGCACCATCCTGGTGTTCCTGGAGCCGCTCTACAAAGGGGGCCTGGACGGGGTCACACCGGGCTCGAGCTGCATCGTCAATGCCTATACCAGCAATCATGAGGAGATCTCCGCCAAGGGCACGTCGACCAGCCGGAAGATCGCGCTCCACGTCGTGGATGGCGTCGGCCTCGTCCACGCGCTGCTGCTGCGTATCCAGGCGCTGCTGCTGCCCATCCAGACGCTGGTACTAAGCGGGCATTGAACGGAGCGCATCGCACTTTCAAGCCTGTCCGCGTGCCGCAATACTCGGTAGACTTGCCTGAAAAGCAGCCGTCGGAAGCTGCGGCAATGGAGCTGAGCAGGCGCATGAGCGGTGTTTCCGTCAGGCCGTGGCCAGCCGTGGCCGCACTGCTGTATCTCGGCCTGTTCGTCGCCATGAGCCTGCTGTCCTGGCGCGCGGAAGCGGGCGAGCGAAGCCGGCGCGGCGAGCTCAAGCGCGTGCTGGTGTTGCACTCTTTCGGCCGCGAGTTTCGGCCATGGAGCGAATATGCCCGCGACATCAAGAACGAGCTCGAGCGACAGTCGCTCTGGCCGCTCGACATCCAGGAGCACGCGCTGCTCACAGCGCGCTTCAACAATCCTGGTCCCGAGGCGCCATTCGTCGAATATCTGCACTCGCTGTACCAGGGCGCGACGCCCGACGTGGTGTTGAGCATCGGCGCGCCTGCCGCCCGGTTTGCGCAGAGATACCGTGCAAGACTGTTCCCAGATACGCCGCTCATTCTCACCGCGGTCGAGAGTCGGCTGATTGATCGCGCAGGTCTCAGCTCCAACGATGTGGTCGTGGCAGTTCGCAACGATTTTATGGCGGCATTCGAGAACATCCTGCAGCTTCTGCCGGGCACCAAGTCCGTTGCCGTCGTGGTTGGAGCCTCGCCACTCGAGAAGTTCTGGGTCGAGGAGGTCAAGCGGGAGCTGAAACCTCTCGACGGGCGAGTCGAGCTGGTCTGGTATTCGGATCTGTCATTCGAGGAGATCCTGAAGCGCGCATCGAAGCTCCCGCCGGAGACCGTGCTGTTCTGGGGGCTGATGTCGGTGATGCGGCCGGCGTCGTCCACGAGAGCGACATTGCCCTGCGCAGCCTTCATGCAGTCGCGAATGCTCCGATCTTCTCCTATCAGGAGCCTTTTTTCGGTGACGGTCCCGTCGGAGGACCGATGCATTTGATCGCGGAAACGACTTCAAGGACTGTTCGCGCCGCGATCGGCATCCTCGGCGGCGCCAAACCGGAGAGCGTCAACTATGAGCCTATCGGCTTCGCAGCCCCCCGATACGACTGGCGGGAATTGAAGCGCTGGGGCATCAGCGAGAGCCGTTTGCCTCCTGACAGCCAGATCCTGTTTCGCGAGCCGAACATCTGGGAGCGTTATCGCTGGGAGATGTTGATGATCGCTGCTGCGTTCCTCGTGCAGGGCGGTCTCATCAGCGGGCTGCTGCACGAGCGGCGGCGGCGGCGCCTTGCCGAGGTCGAATCGCGCCAGCGTCTCGCCGAGCTCGCTCACGCCAATCGCTATTCCGCCGTCGGCGAGTTGACCACGTCCATCGCCCACGAACTGAACCAACCACTCGGCTCCATCCTGACCAATGCCGAGACGGCAGAACTCATGCTGAGCGCCAAGGCGCCCGACATCAACGAGGTTCGTCAGATTCTCGCCGACATCAGGCGCGACGACCAACGGGCAAGCGAGGTGATCCGCCGGCTGCGCTCCATCCTGAAAAGGACGCCGTTTGAAATCAAGGACACCGAGCTCAACGGTACCGTTCGCGAAGCGCTCGACCTTCTGAAGGCCGTTGCCGACGGACGCCGCGTCGCCTTGACCTACGCGCCTGTCCTGACCGATCTCCATGTCAAGGGCGATCCAGTCCAGCTTCAGCAGGTCATCCTCAACCTGGTCATCAACGCGATGGATGCGGTGTCGGATGCGGGCGCCGGAAGGCGGGAGATCAGCGTCTCGACCCTTCGGGCCGGCAATCAGGCTGAGATCAGGATCGCCGATACCGGACCCGGAATAGCCCCGGCCGACCTCGCTCAGGTTTTCGATCCGTTTTTCACGACCAAGCCGCTAGGCATGGGAATGGGACTGGCGATCGTCAAAACCATCATCGAGGCCCATCACGGCGAAATTGTCGCGGCAAACCGCGCCGCTGGCGGCGCCTTGTTCACGATGCGGCTCCCGATCGCGGGCTGAAGAGGCGATACCCTTGATCTTGATCGAGCCTCCGGGGCGCCGCGGCCGTTTCTCCTCCGCGGTCGCGAAATGACGATTACCCTGTTGGCGCAGCGTCGCGTGCCGGCTCATGATGGATGCCGAACTGATCGAATGAGGGTTTGGTCTTGCGCTGCAGCAGTCCCGTGGATCTCGTTTCGTTGATCTCGATCAACGAACGCCTCCGATCCGGCTCGATCTTCCCCAGTTGGAAGTACGAAGGAGGGTGTGATGTTTCGCTGCGGCAAGATCCTGATGGCGCTTGCGTTCACAATGGCGACCTCGTTCGCTGCAATGGCGCAGACCCCAACGACGCCTGCGGTCCCGACTCCGCAGGCGCAGCCGGCAAGTCCCGCGGCGCCGTCGGCCGAGCTTCTGAAACCCGAGCAGCTCGAAGCCCTCGTTGCGCCGATCGCGCTCTATCCGGATGAACTCCTCGCCAACGTTCTGGCCGCCTCGACCTATCCGCTCGAGGTGGTGCAGGCTGACCGCTGGCTGAAGGAGCGCAAGACCCTCAAGGGTGACGCACTGAAGGCGGAGGTGGACAAGCAGGCCTGGGACGACAGCGTCAAGGCGCTCGCCAGCACCGCCGACGTCCTGACCATGATGAGCGACCAGCTCGACTGGACCAAGAAGCTCGGCGATGCCTTTCTCGCGCAGCAGCCCGATGTGATGGATGCGATCCAGCGCCTGCGCACCAAGGCCTATGACAACAAGAAGCTGGTCACCACCAAGCAGCAGAAGGTCAGCGTTCAGTCTCAGGAAGGCAAGCAGGTCGTCGTGATCCAGCAGGCCAATCCCGCGGAGATGTATGTGCCGTACTACGATCCGGCCACGGTCTATGGCGGCTGGCCCTATGCGGAATATCCGCCTTATTACTGGGGCTATCCGTCCTATATCGGCGCGGGTGTGGTCGCGGCGGGGCTTGCTTTCGGCACCGCATGGGCGATCGGGCGGTGGGGCAATTACTGGGGCGGCGGCTGCAACTGGGGCAATCGCAACGTTTACGTCAACCACCGCACCACCAACATCGGCAATGGTTGGCAGCACAATCCGGCGCATCGCGGCGGCGTCCGCTACAACAACAGCAACGTTCAGCAGCGTTTCGGCAACAACAATTTGAAGGCCGGCGTGTCGGACCGCATGGATTTCCGCGGTCGTGATGGCAATCAGGTGCTGCGTCCCAATCAGGCCGCGGGAGATCGGGCAGGCGACCGTGCCGGTGATCGTGCTGGTGATCGCGGTGACCGGGCAGGAGACCGCGCGGGCGATCGTGCGGGAGATCGTGCAGGCAACCGCGGTGATCGGCCCGGCGGTGGTGATCGTGCCGGAGCCGCGGATCGCGCCAAGGGCGGCGGCGACCGCGCCAAGGCTGCAAACAAGGCCGGCGGCGATCGCGCAAAGGCTGCTAACCGCGCCGGCGGCGCTGCGGCCAATCGTGGCAGCGGCGGCAATCGTGGCGGTGCCATGAACGTCTCCTCCGGCCGCTCGGCAGCTGCAGCATCCGCCCGTGGACGGTCGAGCATGGCGAGCATGCCGCGCGGTGGCGGCGGCGGCCCGAGCTTTGCCGGCCGCGGCGGCGGTGGCGGAGCGGCGATGCGTGGAGGCGGGGGCGGCTTCCGTGGCGGTGGCGGCGGTGGTCGGCGCTCCGATATCGCGCTGAAGCACGACATCACGCTCCTCGGCCATCTCTCGAGCGGCATCGGCTACTATCGCTTCAGCTACATCGGTAGCGACAAGGCCTATGTCGGCGTCATGGCCCAGGAGGTCGAGCAGGTGATGCCTGCCGCGGTGAGGCGCGGCAGCGATGGCTATCTGCGGGTCCATTACGAAAAGCTGGGGCTGACATTCCGCACCTACCGCGACTGGCTCGCCGGCGGCGCGAAGGTCCCTGCGGAGGTGACGCCATGACCGTCCTAGACACATTCCGTCGCGCAATGTTGCCGGGCATCATCACGCTGGTGTTGCTCGGCTCCGAGCTGCAGGCGCAGCAATCCTTCAAGACGCCGGAGGATGCGGCGGCTGCGCTCGCCGCCGCGGTCAAGAGCGGACCGGACGACATCCTGAAAGTGCTTGGGCGTGCCGCCGACGACATCGTCTCCTCTGGCGACGAGATCGCCGACAACGACATCCGAGCGCGCTTCACGTCGATGTATGACGCCCGGCACGCCATCAAGGCTGAAGGCAACAAGACCGCGACGTTGGTGCTCGGTCCGGATGACTTCCCGTTCCCCATTCCGCTGGTCAACACCAAGGCCGGCTGGGAATTCGACACCGACGAGGGACGCATCGAAGTGCTGCGCCGGCGTATCGGCCGCAACGAGCTCGATGCGATCCAGACCGCGCTCGCCTTTGTCGACGCGCAGAATGAATATGCCGACAAGGACCGCGGCGAGGGCGCCGGCGTCTATGCGCAGCGCATCGTCTCCTCGCCGGGCAAGAAGGACGGCCTGTTCTGGCGCGACGACAACGACCCGAGCCCACTCGGCGCGCTGGCGGCCGAGGCCTCGAAAGAGGGCTACCGCGCCGGCGATGTCGGACCTGCGCCCTATCACGGCTACTACTTCCGGATTCTCAAAGGGCAGGGCCGGGACGCTCCCGGCGGCGCGCTCAATTACGTCGTCAAGGGCAAGATGATCGGGGGCTTCGCCTTGATCGCCTGGCCTGCCGAATACGGCAATTCGGGCATCATGACCTTCCTGGTCAATCATGCGGGTACCGTCTACCAGAAGGATCTCGGCAAGCGCACGGCCTTCGTCGCCGAGCGTACCTCGCTGTTCGATCCTGATGAGACCTGGAAGAAGGTCGATGCCCCGGCAAAGTGAGGTGAGAGCTGCGCTTCTGTCGATCGCGCGTTGTCTTATTGCGGGCGCGCTGCTCGCCTTTGCCGCGCCTGCCACCCCGTCGTTCGCCCAAGCAGCGGGGCAAGTGCGCGTCAAGATCGTGAAGGCTGGCCTGCTGATCGGAGGCGGCGCCGGCAACGGCGTTCTGACCTATCGCGGCCGCAACTATCCATTCCGCGTAACCGGAGCGAGCCTCGGCATCACGGCAGGGGCAAGTGTCGCACGACTGCAGGGCTGGGCCTCCGGCATAAAGGATGTGAGCGACTTCGCCGGCGTCTATAGCTCGGTCGGTGGTGGTGCGGCTGTTGTCGGGGGCATCAACGGCGCTCACCTGCGGAACGACAAAGGGGTGACAATGGTCCTGCAAGGAGGAAAGCTGGGCGCAGAATTCGCCGCCAATCTGAGCGCGATCATGATTTCCTTGAGGTGAGGGAGTATTCGTCGTTATGGCGGTACGTGAGCTGCTGGAGAAGCATGCAGACGTAACGATGGGCTTCGCCCGGCCAGTGTAATCCAGCCTCGTGCGCGCCGAAGAAACTCGCCGACGCTCAGTCGCAAGCGAAGACCGATACATAACGTCGAGGCCCGCAACGATCGCAACATGTTTGTCATCGCCGGGGCGCTCGGCGCGATTGGGGGCGCCTATGGCATAGCCACAAGCTCCGGCCCCTGGACTGCGACGCTGTTCGGAATTGCATACGGGCTTGCGGGCATCTTGATCGGAGTGCCACTCGCCGGTTTCCTGAACATCACGCGCCGACTTTGGCATTAGCTGCCGGCGACAAGCGCGGGGCTATTGCGGCGGGCCTTCGCCCTAGTAGCGGTCGTAATACCGATGCCGGTGAGGGCGGTAATAGCGTTCACCGTAGCCGTAAGGTGCGTAACGCGGTCGCGCGTAGGCGCCGGGGGCGTGATAGTCGTTCGGAAAGCAGCGACCATTCGAATAGTTGAAGTCGTAGCCGTGCGGACAAGAGCGGCCTCTTCCCGGGAATTGGACCAGTTGAACTTGAGCTTCCTGGGCAGGCGGGGCCGGCAATGGTCCAAGCGTAGCCAGCGACAAGATCACAGCTTGGATAAGCACCATTTCTCTCCCTCTTGGTCGATCTCTAACGAAAGATAAGGGAGCGAGTTCCCGCGAGATTGCTTTTCGGAGCCAACGTACCGCCAATCTTTGACGTGGATACGCCTGGGTCTGATGGGCGTATGGGCGACATGAGCACGCGCCACTCCTCCCAAGCGATGGAACCCCTTGAGCGTTCAGCGCGTTTAGACGCGAACGCGAATTGCGAGGTCCACCTGCTTCAGAGCTCATCGACCCTGATCCCCGGCGATACCGTCTGGCGACGCTGCAAGACGCGGCGCGTGGCGGTTTTGAACGACGCTGCCGCATACTTTGCCGCCCTGCGCGAGGCGCTGCTCGATGCGCAGGATCTCGTCTACATCGTCGGATGGGACATCCATAGCGAGACGAATTTGGTCGGGGCCGCCGGGCGGGCGGATGACGGCTTGCCCGAGCAACTGGGTCCATTTCTGCGCGCGCTGGTGCATCGCCGGCCGGGCTTGCGGATCAACATTCTGGTCTGGGACTTCGTCTCGTTCTACGCCTCCGAAAGGGAGTGGAATTCCGCGGCGAAATTCACCGCCGATACCGATGGCCGAATCCAGTTTGTGCTGGATTCCACTCTTCCGTTCGGTTCAGCGCAGCACCAGAAGATTGTCTGCATCGACGGTTCACTGGCGTTCATCGGCGGCCTCGATCTGACGATCCGTCGCTGGGACACCAGCGAGCATCGCGCCGATCTGCCGTTGCGCTGCGATCCGCAAGGCAAGCCATACCCGCCGTTTCATGATGTTCAATGCCTGGTCGACGGCGATGCCGCCGCCTCACTGTTCGAACTCGTAGAGGCGCGCTGGCGCGCGGCAGGCCAACTGACGCACGAGCGGCAACCGACAAAGCGTGCGCGCTGGCCGGCGCATGTGCCGGTCGAGGCCGAGCACATGCCCGTGGGCATCGCCAGGACCGACGTCGTGTGCCCCATCGATTCGACCATCAGGGAGGTCGAGCGTTCGCTGATCGCAGCGATCCGGTCCGCGACGAGCTTCATCTACATCGAAAATCAGTTCACCAGCGCCACCAGGATGGCTCAGGAATTGGCCGCGCAGATGCAGCGCGTGCCGGCGCTGCGGGTCTTGGTCGTTGCGCCGAAACTGCATTCCTCGTGGCTGGAATCCCAGGCCATGCAGAACGGCCGCGGCGCCTTCATCGCCTGTTTCAGCGAGGCCGGAGTCGCCGATCGTATCCGCTTCGTCTACCCGGTCTCGCGCGATGGGGAGACGGAAGCGGCCGTCATGGTGCACAGCAAGCTCATGATCGTTGACGACAGGATCTTGCGCATCGGATCGGCCAATCTCAACAACCGGTCGATGGGGGCCGATAGCGAATGTGACCTGATCTTTGAAGCCGCGTCCGATGAGCATCGGGATTTCGTCGTATCGGTTCGCCATCGCCTGATCGCGCATTTCTGCGGCGTCGACGAACACACCATCGTGCAAAACGACGCTCGTCTCTTTGACTTCCTGGACGAGGTCTCGACGGCCGATGGGGCGAAGACGCTGCGGGAAGTGGAAGCCTCGGTCCTGACCAGCACGCTGGCCACGATGGTTCAACCGGTGGCGGATCCCGAGCGACCCCTTCACCTCGAGCGGGCGGCCTCTCGCATGTGGAGCACCAAGACCATCATCGGGATCGTCTCGATCGCCGTGGCGCTCCTTGGCCTGGCGATGGCGTGGTCGTACACGTCCTTGAGCGGTTTCGCCGACACCGGGCGCATCTCGAATTTGCTGTCCGCCTATTCGCAGTCGGTCTGGGGGCCTCCACTTGCGGTCGTGGCTTTTGTCGTCGGCGGCCTGGTGGTGTTTCCGGTGCTCGTGCTCATTGCGGCCACGGCGGCCGCGCTTGGGCCATGGCTGGGCTTCGTCACGGCGATCGCCGGGGTCTTGCTCAGCGCCTTCATCCTGTTCGTGATCGGACGGGCACTCGGACGACAGCGGCTCCAGCAACTGCTCGGACGGCGTGCGGCGCGCATCCAGGACCGCGTAGTCGGCAAGGGCATCCTGGCTGTCGTCGTGATCCGGATGATCCCCATCGCACCGTTCTCGGTGGTGAATGTCGTGGCCGGTGCGAGCACGCTGCCTCTGCGTGACTTCCTGGTCGGCACCCTGCTGGGCATGACCCCTGGCATCCTTGCCATGGCGGTTCTCGGGGCGCAGATCGCGGATGTGGCCCGCAATGCGTCCTGGAGCAGCATGTTGCTGCTCGTGCTGGCGTTCCTGGGCTGGCTCGGCATCTGCGCCGGCGCGCAATTCGTCGCGACCTGGCTCGCCGGGAGGCGCTGATGCGCTTCATGACCTGGAACGTGCATGGCACGTTCAACCTCAATCCGATGTTCGATCTCGAGGGCGTGTGCTCCATTATTCGCAAATGGGCTCCCGATGTCGTCGCGCTCCAGGAGGTGGATTCGCGATCGAGGTCGGACGATCCGTTTTCGAAGCTCGCAAGTGTCGTCGGCGATCACCGCGTTCACGCCAAGTCGATCGTCACTGCGGATGGCGATTACGGTCAGATGCTCCTGAGCCGCTTTCCATTCTCCGGTGCGCCCGAGATCGCCGACGTGTCATATCGAGAGCGTGAGCCGCGCAGAGCCATTGCGACAAGCCTGCTGACCCCCGCGGGCGACGTGCGGGTCGTCGCCACGCATCTGGGCTTGAGCATCCACGAGCGCTATGCGCAGGCTCAGGCCTTGGTGAGCCTCGTCAAGCCGGCGAGGACCGTCGTGCTCGGCGACTTCAACGACTGGTTTTGGGTCAAGTCAGTGCGGCGCGTGCTCGCACAGGTCTGCCCGAACCGCACGCGATTGCGAACTTTCCCGTCGCGTTTGCCGCTCCTGCGGCTTGACCGGATCTATGCGACGTCCGACAGCGAAATCGTGAAAGTTTGGACCGACGAGGAGGCACGAGCCTTCTCGGATCATCTGCCCGTCATTGCCGAAATCGAGCTTTAGAGGCATATAGAAAGTCTTTATTTTACAATAGCATAGCTACTGTGCATGGGGTTGTTTTTCCACATTTGCGTCAGGCGCGTTCAGAGGGGGTAAGGAACTCTTTCCTCACAGCGGCGTTATCTTCCCATGGCTGAAGATCTTTCCTTCCGACGCAAACCCCTGACCCCCGAGCAGCGCCAGGCGCGCGATGCGACTCGCCGGATCGAGGCCGAAAAGGCCATGCGCGATCATGAAGAGGCGCAGAAGGCGTTTTACGCCAACAAGGAGCGGCTGAAAGCCGAACGACTGGCGCGTGAAGCCGCGGCGGCAAAGGACTGAGCTCGCGCGGGCTCTCGTCCGCAATCCTCCGACACGATCGTCAGGCCGCCGGCGCTAGTGCCGGGGGGAGATCCGCGCGGTGCTCAAAACCAGCATGAGCGTCTGGACGGCCCCTGTGAAGTTGCGGCGCGGCATTTGCGCTTCGATCGCCTCGGCTGCGATGCGACAATCGTCGGCGACCTTGAGCAGCCCGCTTCGCGTGAGGTCCATGTTGGAGAGGGCGGCCTGCTCCAGGCAGACCCGTTCAAGCCGTCGAAATTCCCGAAGCTCTCTGTTCATGCGTCAGCTCCCGGTGTGCCCAAGGCCATGCGGCGCTGAGTCTGCTTAACGAACGGTAAACGACATCCACTTAGCCGGGCTGGCTGGCGCTGAGCTTGTGCAGCCATGCGCGCGCCGAGCCAAGGGGGCATTGGCAGGCTTGACGGCGTCTTCCTTCCGCCGGAAGCTTCAAATGATCTTAAACCAGCGTGAACCGCGGAGACGTTCGCCCCCAGCCAGTCCGACCCACATCAGCGAAAGCGCAATGGAGCTGACCATGACCACGTTCGACAAGCGCGAGCAGGGCTTTGAGGCCAAATTCGTCCACGACGAGGAACTCACGTTCAGGGCCACGGCCCGGTCCAACAAGCTGCTCGGTCTCTGGGCCGCAAGCAGGCTCGGTCTGAACGGCGATGCCGCGACGAGCTATGCAACGACGCTGGTGACGGACCATCTGCAAGACAGGACGATGGACGAGGTGCTCGACAGGGTGTCAGGCGATCTTGCCGGCACGGGCCTTGCGCGCGAGCAGATCGCGGTCAAGCTGCAGGAATGCCTGCATCAGGCCATGCAGCAGCTCGAGACAGACAGGTAAGTCGGCCGTCAGGCGCTATTCGGCCTGCTTGCGCGCGCCGGAATCGCCGAGCTTGTCGACATAGGCAATGCCGATCGCCGAGACCACGAAGGTGAGGTGGATCAGCACCTGCCACATCACGCCGGTCTCGGTGTAGCCGGCGCGGTTCGAGCCGAGATTGCCGGCCTCGATGAAGGTGCGCAGCAGCGCGATCGAGGAGATGCCGATGATGGCCATGGCGAGCTTGATCTTGAGGACGCTCGCGTTGACGTGGCCGAGCCATTCCGGCTCGTCGGGATGGCCCTGCAGGTCGAGCCGCGAGACGAAGGTCTCGTAGCCGCCGACGATCACCATCACGAGCAAATTGGAGATCATCACGACGTCGATCAGCGCAAGCACGCTCATCATGATCTGCTGCTCGGTGAGATCGATCGCGTGCCACGAGAGGTGCCAGAGCTCCTTCAGGAACAGCACGATGTAGACGCATTGCGCCACGATCAGTCCGAGATAGAGCGGCAGCTGCAGCCAGCGCGAGCCGAAGATGATCATCGGCAGCACGCCGAGGCGCGGCAAGGGCGGGCGCGGTTCGGTCCGAGGTTCGGATTGGGGTGAAGGCTCAACCGACATTCAGGCCGCATCCTCGCAATCGAGACGATCGCTTTCTAACCCGGCAAGATGGCCGGCGGAAGACGCGGCGCGCCAGCCGCCTTCGGCGGATCGCGCCATCCGTGGTAGCGTGCCGCGCGGCCGTCGCGCGACGGCCCGGATTGGGAGGCGGGGAGTGAGGGGAAGCGGCTTCGGCAGATGGGCCAGTGGGGTGGCGCTCGCCGGCGCAATCATGGTGGGCGCTGGCTCTGCGGAGGTGTCGGCGACACCGCTGACGCCGTTTCGCTACGAGGCGCAGGCGCAGCGTCATTGTCCGCACGACAAGGTGGTCTGGCTCGATTTCAGGAAGGGCGTCTACTACCGCAAGGGTCAGAAGCGGTACGGCCAGGGCTTCGACGGCAGCTTCGTCTGCCAGAACGAAGCCCGCGGCGGCCTGTATCGCCGCTCGCTGCTGGGCCTGCGCTGAGCGGCGCCTGCGCAGTCCAAATTCAAGCGGAGGTGAGATCGGCAACGTTGCGAGCTGAGTCGCGGCGGTGCCGCGGATGGAAATGCCGAGGAGAGGAGGGGCTCAGGCGAAGGCCAGGGCCATGAGGCTCGAGCAGAGCAGGACCAAACCGCCGGCGGTCAATGCCAGGAAGCCGTCGGATACCAGGTCATGGTTGCGCATGGGACACCTGCCGCTCTCGTCTTCGATGCTCGGTCGGATCGATTAAAATTGTCCGAACATGCCGTCTTGAAAGAGGTGATGCTTGTCTCCCGCGCGAGTGCCCTCAGGCCCGCGTGCGGTAGCCTTCAAACGCATGGGCCAGGAAGATCCCCGCGCTTACTAGACCCATCAGTGCCGAAACCGTCTCGATCATCGTTAAATTCCAAATCCCGCCCTTGCATCCGAGAGAACGCGTGCGGCCTTGCACAGTCAAAAGAATTCCAGTGAAGGCAGCGACAATGGGGGTGGAGTGAGGATTTGGCGCAACAGAATGTCCAGCCCTGAGACAGCGCGGGCGCCATCGCTCCGTAGAACAACGGAAAAATGCGAACGTCTCGTTTACCATCCCGGCGGGATCGCTGAGGCCTCCCCATTTCCGCCGCGTTCCGGTTGCGTTATCGTTACCGCTTCCGAGACGGTGGTGGGCCGCCTTGGATCAGATGACCGGACGGCGCTCCCCGTAGCCAAAGCGGGGTTGGGTACGTCTCCGGCAAAGTGGTATTTGGGGCGAATGGGGATCCGACGGTCAGATTCGGTTTTGCGGGCCGCGCGCGGTGTTGCGGCGGTCGCGGCCTGCGTAGCGCTTGCCAATTGCGCCTCCTCCAACAAATTCGCCAGCCGCGTCGATCCCAAATACGGCGTGTCGTCGAGCCCCCGGGTTGTGGCGTTCGGGGAGCCGGTCCCGAAGGGCGGCGGCACCTACCGCGTCGGCAAGCCCTATGTCGTGGCAGGCAGGACCTACGTGCCGGAGGAGGACGTCAACTATCGCGCCGAGGGCATGGCGTCCTGGTATGGCGATGATTTCCACGGTCGCCTGACCGCCAATGGCGAAGTGTTCGACATGACGTCGCTGACCGCGGCGCATCCGACCCTGCCGATGCCGTCCTACGCCCGGGTGACCAACGTCTCGAACGGCAAGTCGCTGATCGTCCGCGTCAATGACCGCGGACCCTATCACGGCAACCGCCTCATCGACGTCTCGAACAAGGCCGCCGAACTCCTTGAATTCAAAGGAAATGGTGTCGCCAAGGTCCGCGTCGAATATGTCGGCCGGGCGCCGCTGGAAGGCTCCGACGACCGCCAGCTCCTGGCGACCCTGCGCACCGGCGTTCCGGCGCCGTCGCCTTCGATGGTCCGGGTCGCCTCGGCAAAGCCGTTCGTGCCGGAATTGCCGGGATCGAGCCGCGGCGCCATTCGCGGCGACGTGCCGATGCCGGAGGGGCGGCCCTACAATCTCGGCAACACCTCCGCCGACATGGCCTCGCTCAATGCGACCTCGGAAATGTCAGCCTCAAGCCGCAACCGGGGCCGGGCGGTCCAGAACGCCCGCGCGGTATCCTATGACGAGGACGGCCGTTACGCGCCGGAGCGCGCTGCTTCGTCGGCCGACGGCGCCGCCGAGGCTCGCAGCATCCTGAGCGGCCGCGGGCTCTACTAAGCCGCGCTGGCCTTCAGGAACGCTACCAGCGCCGTGTTCACCTCGTCGGGTCGTTCCTGCTGGATCCAGTGGCCGGCACCCTCGATGATCAGCTTTTGCTTCAGGTTGGGCAGGACGCGCTCGAGCTCGTTGACGCGCTTGGCGCCGATCAGGCCGGTGATGACGGCGTCCTTGGAGCCGGCGATGAACAGCGAGGGCTGACGGATCTGCGCGTCCTGCCAGGGCGCCGTCAGCTCCCAATTGCGGTCGATGTTGCGGTACCAGTTCAGCCCACCGCGAAAGCCGGACTTGCGGAAGCTTTCGGTGAAGTAGGCGAGATCAGCCTCGCTGAGCCAGCCGGGCAGTGGTTCCTCTGTCGTCGCGTGGCTGAGAAAGCCCTTGCCCTCCTGCACGAACATGGCGGCGGTGGGCTCGGCAAGGCCTCGCCCCCCGAGCACGATGCGCATGGTGCGGGCGACGTCGCGCTCCAGCTCGGCCTCGGCGACACCGGGGGCCTGGAAATACTGCCAGTAGAAATTGGTGACGCCGCCCTGCCGCAGCAGGTCGAGCGGCTTGCCGCGGCCGCGGAACGGCGGCGGCACGCTCAGGCCAGCGACCGCCGTGAAGATGTCGGGCCGGAACAGCGCGGCATGCCAGGCGACCGGCGCGCCCCAATCGTGGCCGACCACCATCGCCTTGCTCTCGCCCAGCGCCTGCACGAGGCCGACCACGTCGCCGACCGTGTCGAAGATCGAATAGGCGGCAGCGTCAGGCGGCGCGGCGCTCTGGCCGTAGCCACGCATGTCGGGGGCGACGACGTGAAACCCGGCCGCGGCGAGGGCGGAGATCTGGTGGCGCCAGGAATAGGACAGCTCCGGCCAGCCATGGCACAGCACGACCAGTGGACCCTGGCCGGCTTCGCGGATGAAGAGATCGATGCCGTTGGCCTTGATCACGCGGGTGGAGGACATCGCTTTTCCGCCTTGTTTCAGGGGTTTGGTCGAAAAACATAAGACGCCACGATAGGGGCGCGGCGAGAATCGTGCAATCTCGGGGACAGGTATCGAACCGCGTGTTGTTCGCATCTGTTCCAACTGTTAGAACGCCTCTCTCAGGGCTTCGCCATGGCATTTCGTCTTCCTTTGCTTGGTCGCAACCGGCTCACCGCCGGAACGCTGGCGCGCGGGCTGGTCGCTGCAATTCTGGTTGTCGGCATCGGCTGGAGCGGGACGCTTCTCGCCGCCAACCAGAGCATCCAGGGCGCCAAGAAAACGGAGGATGCCGGCTTCGACGGCGATGCTCCGACCGCGATCCTGATCGAAGCCTCCTCGGGCAGCGTGCTGTTCGAGAAGAACGCCGACGAGCTGCGCGCGCCTTCCAGCATGATGAAGTTGATGACGGCTGAGGTCGTCTTCAACGCCATCAAGAAGGGCGACATCAAGCTGACCGACGAGTATCGGATCAGCGAGAACGCGTGGCGGCGGGGCGGTGCGCCCTCGGGCGGCTCGACCATGTTTGCCGCCATCAACAGCAAGGTCTCGGTCGACGATCTCCTGCACGGCGCGATCATCCAGAGCGGCAACGATGCCTGCATCGCGCTCGCCGAGGCCATGGCCGGCAACGAGAAGATCTTCGCGGCCGACTTCATGACCAAGCGCGCCCGCGAGCTTGGCATGACCAGATCGACCTTCGGCAATTCCAACGGGCTGCCCGATCCCGCCAACAAGATGACGGTGCGCGAGCTCGGCATGCTCGCCCGGCACATCATCCTGGACTTCCCGGAGTTCTACAAACTGTTCGGCGAGAAGGAGTACACCTGGAACAAGATCCGCCAGCCCAACCGCAATCCGCTGCTCAATTCGATGGAAGGCGCCGACGGCCTCAAGACCGGCTACACCAAGGAAGGCGGCTACGGCATGGTCGGCTCGGCCGTGCAGAACGGAACGCGGCTGATCGTCGTCGTCAACGGGCTGGAAGACCCCGAGGATCGCGCCACGGAAGCCAAGAAGATGCTGGAATGGGGTTTTCGCAATTTCGAGACCCGTACGCTGATCGCGACCGACCAGCCTGTCGGTTACGCCAAGGTGTTCGGCGGCGAGAGCCGCTCGGTCAAGCTCGTCGCCAAGACGCCGGTGAAGGTGATGGTGCACAAGAACGGCAGCGACAAGCTGATCGCGCGCGTTGTCTATAGCGGTCCGGTACGAGCGCCGATCGAGGCCGGCCAGCAGGTCGGCGTGGTCAGGGTCTGGCGCAGCGGCAACATCGCGGTGGAGACGCCGGTCTACGCGGCCGAAGCGATCGGCACCGGCTCGACCGTGCGACGCGCGATCGACGGCGCCAGCGAGCTCGTGATCGGCATGTTCCGCGCAGGCGCCGAGAAGCTCTGATCATGAGTGAGAGCGCGGGACAGCGGCCGTCCGGACGCGGACGCTTCATCACCTTTGAAGGCGGCGAGGGCACCGGCAAGTCGACCCAGATCAAGAAGCTCGCCGACCGCCTCAAGGCCGCCAAGCTCCGCATCCGCGTCACCCGTGAGCCGGGCGGCTCGCCGGGCGCCGAGATCATGCGTCATCTGGTGCTGTCGGGCATGGGCAGGCTGCTCGGTCCCGAGGCGGAGACGCTGCTGTTTGCCGCCGCGCGCGATGACCATGTCCGTACCGTGATCCTGCCTGCGCTGAACCAGGGCACCTGGGTGCTGTGCGACCGGTTCGCGGACTCGACGCGGGCCTATCAGGGCAGCCTCGGCCGCGTGCCTGAAGGGCTGATCAACGCGATGCAGCGGGTCACGATTGGCGATCTCAAGCCGGATCTCACCATCATCCTCGATTTGCCGGTCGAGATCGGCTTGCAGCGCGCCGCCGCGCGCCGCGGCAACGGCACGCCCGACAGGTTCGAGGGCGAGAAACTCAGCTTCCACCAGGGTCTGCGCGAGGCTTATCGCAAGATCGCCGCGCAGGATCCAGCGCGCTGCGTGCTGATCGACGCCAATTCCGACCCTGACACGGTCGCGGCCCGGGTCTGGGCGGCGCTGCGCGATCGTCTCCTGCCCACACCGGCCTCGGTGGTTTCCGCATGAGCCGGCGTCCGACCGAGCGCGAAAGCGCCATTCCGCATCCGCGCGAGACCAGCCGTCTGTTCGGCCATCGCGAGGCCGAGACGGCACTGCTGACGGCCTATCGCAGTGGGCGGATCCCGCATGCCTGGCTGATCGGCGGGCCGCAAGGGATCGGCAAGGCGACGCTGGCCTATCGCATGGCGCGCTTCGTGCTCGCTCACGGCCAGCCGCTCGCGAATGCCGTGCAGCGGGCCGAAGACCTTGCGATCGATCCTGATGACGCCGTGGCGCGCCAGGTCGCGGCGAGCTCGCATGGCGGCCTCTTGACGCTGGAGCGTACTGCCAACGACCGCGGCGTGATGCGCACCGTGATCACCGTGGACGAGACGCGCGAGACGATTGGTTTCTTCGGCTCGACCGCGGCGGCCGAAGGCTGGCGTGTCTGCATCGTCGACACCGTCGACGAGCTCAATCCGAACGCCGCCAACGCGCTTCTGAAAATTCTCGAGGAGCCGCCGCAGCAATCGCTGTTCCTGCTGGTGAGCCACGCACCCGCGCGCGTGCTCGCCACCATCCAGTCGCGTTGCCGCAAGCTGCGCCTGCGGCCGCTCGCGACGGACGACGTGATCAGTGCCGCAGCTTCGGCCGCCGAGCTCGATCCGAAAGACCCCGCGCTGCGCGAGGCGGCGGAGGCCTCCGAGGGAAGCGTTGCACGGGCCCTGACGCTGCTCGGCGGCGACGCGCTGAAGCTTCAGCAACGCACGGCCGCACTGCTGGCGCGCCTGCCGCAGGTGGATCCGCGCGAGTTGCACACGCTAGGCGATTCGCTTGGCACCAGCGACCGCGTCGCGCTCGCCGCCTTCATCGACGGCATCGATCGCTGGATCGCGGAACGCCTGCACGCGGACGAGGCCAATGCCAACCAGAACCTGCCGCGCCTTGCGCGGCTAGCTGAGGTATGGGAAAAGATCGTCCGCGCCGCGCGCGACACCGAAACCTACAATCTGGAGCGCAAGCCCTTGGTTTTCTCGGTGTTCGGCTGGCTGGCGGACGCAACGCGCTAAAGCATGATCCGGAAAGGTGCGCAGCGGTTTTCCGACGGGATCATGTGCAAACAACGGCCTGACGCAGGCTCGTTTCCAATTTTGAGAAGCCGGTAAAGGAATTCGTCGTGGCAACGCGAGCTAAGAAAACAGCTAAAGGCAAGAGCCGCAAGAAGGCTGCGAAGAAGGCCGCAAAGACGGCGGTGAAGGCGCGTGCGCGCAAAGCTGCCAAGGCCGTCAAGAAGGCCGCGAAGTCGAAGAAGGCTGCCGCCAAGAAGGGCGTGAAGAAGAGCGCCGCGAAGGCATCAAAGAAGGCCGGCAAGAAGTCCGCGAAGAAGCAGGCCGTCGCCTCGAAGGCGGTTAAGAAAGCGGTCAAAAAGCCAACCAAGAAACCAGCCAAGAAGCCGACCAAGACTCCGGCGAGGAAAGTGGCCAAGAAGGCCAGAGTGACGCCGCCCGCTGTGATCGCAGCGCCTGCGCCCGTCGTCGCGCCGCCGAAGGCTGTCAAGCCGAAGGCGCCGCGCGCGCCGAAGCCCGCGGCGGCTCCGCAAGCCTCAGCGCCCGTAGCTGCACCGAAGCCTGCCGCGCCCGTTGCCGCCCCCGCGCGCGACAACGTCTTCTACGTCACGACCGCGATCGCCTATCCCAACGGCAGCCCGCATATTGGCCACGCCTATGAGGCGATCGCGACCGACGTGCTGGCGCGCTTTGCGCGGCTCGACGGCAAGGACGTGTTCTTCCTGACCGGCACCGACGAGCACGGCCAGAAGATGGTGCAGACGGCGGCCGGCGAGGGCATGTCCGCAGCAGCCCTCGCAACCCGCAATGCCGGCCGCTTCAAGGAGATGGACGAGCGTCTGAACGTATCGTTCGATCGCTTCATCCGCACCACCGAAGAGCAGCATCATCGCTCCAGCCAGGAGATCTGGCGGCGCATGGAGGCGAATGGCGACATCTATGCCGACACCTATGCCGGCTGGTACTCGGTGCGCGATGAGGCCTATTACGCCGAGGACGAGACGCGTCTCAATGACGATGGCGTTCGGCTCGGACCGCAGGGCACGCCGGTCGAATGGGTTGAGGAGAAGAGCTATTTCTTCCGCCTGTCGGCGTACCAGGACAAGCTGCTCGAGCTGTACGCGGATCACCCCGATTTCATCGGCCCGGACTCGCGCCGCAACGAGGTGGTGAGCTTCGTCAAGGGTGGCCTGCGCGATCTCTCGATCTCGCGCACCACGTTCGACTGGGGCGTGAAGGTGCCCGGCGACGAAGAGCATGTGATGTATGTCTGGGTCGATGCGCTGACCAACTACATCACCGGCGTCGGCTTCCCCGACGAGAGCGACAAGAACTGGCGTTACTGGCCGGCCGACGTGCACATCATCGGCAAGGACATCATCCGTTTCCACGCGGTGTATTGGCCGGCGTTCCTCCTGTCGGCCGGGATTCCGCTGCCGAAGCGGGTCTATGCCCACGGCTTCCTGTTCAACAGGGGCGAGAAGATGTCGAAGTCGGTCGGCAACGTCGTCGATCCCTTCAACCTTGCCGACCAGTACGGCGTCGACCAGATGCGCTATTTCTTCCTGCGCGAAGTGCCGTTCGGGCAGGATGGCAATTACAACCACGAGGCCATCGTCGCGCGCATCAATGCCGACCTGGCCAATGATCTCGGTAACCTCGCCCAACGCTCGCTGTCGATGATCGCCAAGCAGCTCGGCGGTGTGTTGCCCGAGCCCGGCGAATTCAGCGACAGCGACAAGGCGATCCTGGCGATGGCCGACGGCATGATCGCCGCGTCACGTGAGGCGATGGCGACGCAGCAGATCCATCATTGGCTCAACGCCGTCTGGGCCGTGGTCGCGGAGGCCAACCGTTATTTCGCGGGCGAGGCGCCGTGGGCGCTCGCCAAGACCGATCCGGCCAGGCAGAAGACGGTGCTCTACGTCACCGCTGAAGTCGTGCGCCAGATCGCGATCCTGGCTCAGCCCGCGATGCCGGCCGCATCCAACAAGCTGCTCGACTCTCTTGGTATCCCCGAGGGCGAGCGCAGCTTTGCCATGCTCGGCGGGGCCAAGCGGATCGCGCCGGGCTCGACGCTGCCGGCGCCGACGCCGGCGTTCCCGCGCTACATCGAGCCGGCGGCCTGAAGGCGCTCGCGATGCTGGTCGACAGCCACTGCCATCTGGATTTTCCGGACTTTGCGGAAGATCTCGACGGGATCGTGTCGCGGGCACGCGCGGCCGGCATCGGGCGCATGGTCACGATCTCGACGCGGGTGCGAAAGCTGGAGGGCCTGCTCGCGATCGCGGAGCGCTATGACGACGTCTACTGCTCGGTCGGCACCCATCCACACAACGCGGACGAGGAGGACGGCATCGCACCGGACGAGCTGATCGCGCTCACGGAGCATCCCAAAGTCGTCGCGCTCGGCGAGGCCGGGCTCGACTATTTCTACGACAACGGCTCGCCGGAAGCGCAGGCGAGGGGCTTTCGCGCCCACATCGCCGCGGCCCGCGCCACCGGCCTGCCGCTCGTGATCCACACCCGCGAAGCCGACGAGGACTGCGCCCGCATCCTGGAAGAGGAGGCGGGACGCGGATCGTTTCGCGCCGTGCTGCATTGTTACACGGGCGGGCGCGAGCTGGCGCTGAAGGCGGTGTCGCTCGGGCTCTATATCGGTTTCACGGGCATCCTGACCTTCAAGAAGTCGGAAGCGTTGCGCGCGCTCGCGGCCGAACTGCCGGCCGATCGTATCCTGGTCGAAACGGACTCGCCCTATCTTGCGCCGGGCAAGTTCCGCGGCAAACGCAACGAGCCTGCCTATGTGGTGGAGGTCGCAAAGGTGCTGGCAGAGACGCGCGGGGTGTCGTTCGACGAAATCTCGCGCCAGACCAGCGAAAACTTCTTCCGCCTGTTCTCGAAGGTGAAGGCTTGAAACTGGAAACCGCATGACGCTGACGCTGACGATCCTGGGTTGCGGCTCCTCCGCCGGCGTGCCGCGTCCGGCGCTCGGCTGGGGCGCCTGCGATCCCGACAATCCCAAAAACCGCCGCCGGCGCTGCTCGCTGCTGGTCGAACGGATCTCCGAGCATGGCACCACGCGCATCCTGATCGACACCTCGCCGGACCTGCGCGAGCAATTGCTCTCGACCAATGTCGATCACATCGACGCGGTGTTCCTGACGCATGAGCACGCCGACCAGACCCACGGCATGGACGATCTGCGCCCGGTCGTGATGCACATGCGCCGCCGGATCCCGACCTATCTCAACCAGTCGACGGCCAAGGATATCCTGGCGCGCTTCTCCTACTGCTTCATTTCGCCGGAGGGCAGCGACTACCCGCCGATCCTGACGCGGCATTCAATCGAGGCGGGCGAAAGCCAGACCATCCTGGGGAAGGGAGGCGCCGTGACGATGACGGCCTTCCTGGTGCAGCATGGCGCCATACCCGCGCTGGGCTATCGGATCGGGGATGCCGCCTACACACCCGATCTCAACGACATCCCGCGCGAGAGCTGGGGCGCCCTGGAAAACCTCGACCTCTGGATCGTCGACGGCCTGCGCTACACCAGCCATGTCAGCCATTTCAGCATCAACGACGCGCTGTCCTGGATCGAGCGGTTCAAGCCGAAGCGCGCGGTCATCACCAACATGACGGCCGACGTCGACTACGAGGTGATCCGGCAATCGTTGCCCGCGGGCATCGTGCCCGCCTTTGACGGGCTGCGGCTGGAGACGCATTGAACCTGCGGTAGAAATTCCGTCGCGAGCAGGCATAGTCCTTGCTTGCACCGGCTGCATCATGTTGATCTAACGTCTGAAAGACAGGCGGTTGGCCAGGGGCGATATTCAGGCGGATCGGCGGCGAGCGACATGCGATCGCCGGGCCGGCTGAATCGCCTCGTGCGATGATGGGGATGGTGTGGCAGGGAACGACGTAAAGGCCGGGGGACCAGTGCGCCGCGCGCTCGATCTCCTTTATCTCGGGGCAGGCTACGCCGCCGGCGTCTTCCTGGTTGCGATCTTTGCAATCATGATGATCATGTCGGTCGGGCGCCAATTTGCGATCAACATCCCCGCAGGTGATGATTTCGCCTCCTGGTGCATGGCCGCGCTGGCTTTCCTCGGCCTTGCGCATACCTTCAAGCGCGGAGAGATGATCCGTGTCGGCCTTCTGCTCGAACGGCTGCGCGGGCGGACCAAGTGGATCGCGGAGATCGTAGCACTCGGGATCGCGACCGCCTTCGTCCTCTATTTCACCCGCTATGCCGTGCAGATGACGTACGATTCCTGGCGCTTCAACGATGTGGCGCAGGGCGTCGTCGCGCTTCCGCTCTGGATTCCGCAGCTCGGTTTCGCCGGTGGTCTTGCGATCCTGTCGATCGCGCTGATCGACGAGATGGTCAATGTCATCGGCGGTAACCGGCCCACCTACGAGAGGGGCTCGCCGGACGAGACGCCGGAAGAATTCGTCGAACGCATCTCGCAAGGCGGCGGAGGTTGACCGTGGCCAATCTCGGCATGATCGAGCTGTCATTCGTCCTGCTCGGCGTCATGATCCTGCTGCTGGGAAGCGGCGTCTGGATCGCCGTCTCGCTCGGGCTCGTCGGCTTCGTGGCGATGGCACTGACCACCAGCCTGCCGCTCGGCGCCGTGCTCGCCACCACCACCTGGAGCGCCAGCTCGTCGTGGACACTGGCCGCGCTGCCGCTGTTCATCTGGATGGGCGAGATCCTCTTCCGCACCAAATTGTCGGAAGAGATGTTCCGTGGCCTGTCGCCCTGGGTTCAGTGGCTGCCCGGGCGCCTGACCCATGTCAACGTGATCGGCTGCGGAATCTTCGCGGCGGTCTCGGGCTCGTCGGCCGCGACCTGCGCAACGATCGGCAAGATCGCGCTGCCCGAGCTCGACAAGCGCGGCTACGACAAGGGCCTGAGCCTGGGCTCGCTGGCGGGCTCCGGCACCCTCGGCCTGCTGATTCCGCCATCAATTCCGATGGTCGTCTATGCCGTCACGGCCAACGTCTCGGTGCTTCAAGTCTTCCTCGGCGGCTTCCTGCCGGGCCTGCTCGTGGTCGTGCTCTATTCGGGCTACATCATCATCTGGTCGCTGCTGAACCCGAAGAAGATCCCGCCGCGCGACCCGCCGATGCCGTTCCGGGAGAAGCTGCGGCAATCCGCCAAGCTCGCACCGTGTCTGCTGCTGATCCTCGCGGTCTTCCTGTCACTCGTGCTGGGCTTCGCGACGGCGACGGAATGCGCTGCGTGGGGTGTGTCGGGCGCTTTGCTGCTGGCGTGGTGGAGCGGCACGCTGACGCGCAAGACCCTGTTTGAGAGCATCATGAGCGCAACGCGCTTGACGTGCATGATCATGCTGATCCTGGCCGGCGCGGCCTATACCACTGCGGCGATGGCCTATACGGGTATCCCCGCGGCGCTCGCCACCTGGGTGCAGGGGCAGGAGCTCACGCCCGGCATGCTCGCGCTGTATCTGAGCATCATGTACATCATCCTCGGATGCCTGATCGACGGCATCTCGATGATCGTCCTCACTGCCGTCATCGTGCTGCCGATGGTCAAGCAGGCCGGGCTCGATCTGGTCTGGTTCGGCGTCTATCTCATCATCCATGTTGAGATGGCGCAGATCACGCCGCCCGTCGGGTTCAATCTCTTCGTGCTGCAGAACATGAGCGGTCGCGATACGTTGACGGTCGCGCGGGCGGCGTTTCCGTTCTTCGTGCTGTTGCTGGCCGCCGTGTTCATCATCACCGAGTATCCGCAGATCGTGATGTTCCTGCCGAAGCTTGCCTTTCCAGATTGATCACGCCACGCTTTCAATTCGACCGTGAGGAGAAGTCCGATGAAGTCTCGTTTAGTTCGCGCAGGTCTGATTGCCGGCGCCATGCTGGCCACAACGCCCGCTTTGGCCCAAACCAAATGGAATCTGCCGGCCGCGTATCCTGCGGATAATCCGCACTCCGAAAACCTGGTCGCCTTCGCCAAGGACGTGGAAGCCGCGACGTCCGGAAAACTTCAGATCACGGTTCATCCCGGCGCCTCGCTGTTCAAGGCACCCGACATCAAGCGCGCGGTGGTGACCGGGCAGGCGCAGATGGGCGAGGTGCTGCTCTCGATCCACGAGAACGAGGATCCGCTGTTCGGCGTCGACGTCGTGCCGTTCCTCGCGACCAGCTTCCCGGACGCGATGAAGCTTTATCAGGCATCCAAGCCCGCGATCGCCAAGAAGCTCGATGCGCAGGGTCTCAAGCTGCTGTTCGTGGTGCCGTGGGCGCCGCAAGGCGTCTATGTCAACAAGCCGCTCGCCTCCATCGAGGACATGAAGGGCCTGAAATGGCGGGCCTACAACGTAGGGACGGCGCGCATCGGCGAGCTGGTCGGGGCGCAATCGGTCACGATCCAGGCCGCCGAACTGCCGCAGGCGCTTGCGACCGGCGTCGTGAATTCCTTCATGTCGTCGGGCGGCACCGGCTACGACGCGAAGGCCTGGGAGTCGCTGAAGTATTTCTACGACGTGCAGGCCTGGATTCCCAAGGACTACACCTTCGTCAACAAGGCCGCGTTCGATGCGCTCGACAAGCCGACCCAGGAGGCCATCCTCAAGGCGGCGGCAACGGCGGAAACCCGCGGCTGGAAGGCCTGGCAGGACAAGAGCACCTGGTACCTCGACCAGCTCAAGGCGAAAGGCATGAACGTCGAGCCGCCGAGCCCGGCGCTCAAGGCCGGCTTCCAGAAGATCGGCGAACAGCTCACGGCCGACTGGCTCAAGAAGGCTGGCGCCGACGGTCAGGTCATCGTCGACGCCTACAAGAAGATGTGAGGACGAGCCGCTTTTCGTCCGGCGTCTTTCCGGCGCCGGCGGAAATCGGTCACTTGATCGTAGGGCAGGGTCACCAGGCGTAACGTAGCGTGGCCCTGCCGGTGTAAGAGCGCACCAGGTCCGACACTTCGCTGTCGAAGTTCGCAACGGCAGACCAGCCGTTCAAATCGCGAAGCTCGACCGCAACGCCTGCCAGCGCTGCGTTCGGCGCCAATGACACGCCGCCTGTGACGAGCCGCTGGCCCGGCAACGACTGGAACGCCGCTGGAATCGACTGTCCCGCGCTGAAATCACGGGCCCAGGCGAGCCGTCCGCGCAGGCTGATCAGGCTGCCGAACAGCAGAACGGAGGTGCTCGCGCGCAGACCGAGCTCGGTGCGGCTGTCGGTGAAGCTGTTGCTGCCGGCCGCCGTCGGGAATCTGTCGGCCACGGAGGCGGGCTGCGGCGTGTCTGAGGGCAGGCGGAAATTGGTGATCTGTGCACCCGCATAGGGCGTGATGCCAAGCCAGCGCGTGGCCAAACGATAACCGCCTTCGAGGCGGCCGGAATAGGCATGGGCGTTGACCGCCGTGTTGAGCTGGTCGGTGCCGGCCGGCGTGACCTGATAGTCGCCGGTGATGGCCTGCCAGCCGTAAGCGAGCGCGGTCGTGACATAGGCCGACCCAGCCGAGTGCCTGACGAAGCCGCCGGCCTGGAACAGGTCGGAGCGGCCGCTCGAGAAATTGCTGGCAAAGCCGGTGCCGCCGCCGGCGAGGGCAAAGCCGATCCGCGTCTGCGGCGAGAGCGAATAATCCGCGCCGGCGACCGTGCCAAAACTCCGAGTGGCTGATCCGTTGCCGCCGGTCGACATCTGCGAACCGCCAAAGCCGGCAGCCCAGACCCGCCATTGCGGGGCCGCGAGCGAGGGCTTGCCATACAGCGCCCCATAGGCTTCGCGTCCGATGCCGCCATGCGTCCGCTCGTTTCCGATATCGGCGTAGGCCGTAAGCTCCGCATCGACCTCGGCGGGCCCGATGCCGCGCCCGTCGATGGCAGGATCGAGCAGGGTCTGCGTGAACTGCGTCATCGCAAGAAATGTCGCCTGTGCCGTCTCGGCCTGCGGGACGCGATCGGCGCCGCCGCCGAAGGCCTGCCGCATGTCGAAGCGTGCCGCGCTGGCAAGTCCGGGCGGTTCGGCATTCCAGCCATAGGCCGACTGCACGCCGCCTCCGCCGCCATTGCCGAACGAAGCTCCCGGGAAACCTGCCGGCTGCGGTCCGCCAAATGCTGCGGCCGAGAAACTGTTGAACCCTGCTGGGGCATTCGGACTGCCGGGGCCAAACCCTTGCGTGCCCGCGAATGCGCCGAACTCGCGCGTGGCTTGCGCAGCGGCCGCGTCCGGCAGCAGCAGCCAGGCCACCGATAGCAGCAGCGCCAGACGCACACGCACGTCCGTGCTCACGACACCAACCGCATGAAGCGCCCCAACCGCGCCGGTCGCCAGCCGTGCAGCCCGCACGGCGAATCATCTGGAATCAGCGAATCCGGTGAAGTGGAATCGTAAATGCGTCTCTAACGCTTTCCAATCTTTTCCTGGCGTGTCGCGATGTCGTCAAAGCCGCGCAATCGATGTCGGACGACGCAGGCTTGCCGCGAACACGCGGCTTATGTTTCCAAATGTTTCTACGACCGAACGACCTCAGGCCGTAATCGCCTTCGCGGATCCCACTTCGTTGCGCAGCAGGAATTTCTGGATCTTGCCCGTGGACGTCTTCGGGATCGGTCCGAACACGACGGCCTTCGGCGTCTTGAAGCCACTCATGTGCGAGCGGCAGAACGCGATGATGTCGGCTTCGCTGGCGCTGGCGCCGTCCTTCAGCTCGACGAAGGCGCAGGGCACTTCGCCCCATTTCGGATCGGGCTTTGCGACCACGGCGGCGAACAGCACGGCCGGGTGCTTGTAGAGAATGTCCTCGACCTCGACGGAGGAGATGTTCTCGCCGCCGGAGATGATGATGTCCTTGGAACGATCCTTGATGATGACGTAGCCATGCTCGTCGAGCACGCCGAGATCGCCGGTGTGAAACCAGCCGCCCTCGAACGCTTCCTTGGTCGCCTTCTCGTTCTTGAGATAGCCCTTCATCACGATGTTGCCGCGGAACATGACCTCGCCGATGGTCTCGCCGTCGCGCGGCACCTCCTGCATGGTCTGCGGGTTGATGACGGTGACGCCTTCCTCGAGCGGGTAGGGCACGCCCTGCCGGCGGTTCATGCGCGCGCGCTCGGCGGGCGGAAGCTCGTCCCAGCCGGGCTGCTCGGCGCAGACGGAGGCGGGGCCGTAGACCTCGGTCAGGCCATAGACATGTGTCAGCTTGATGCCGATGCTCTCGGCGCCCTCGAGCACCGCGACGGGCGGCGCGGCGCCGGCGATCAGGCCGACGACGCGGCGGGCCGCATTGCCTTTGGGCGCGTCGGGCGCGTTGATCAGCGTGTTGTAGACGATCGGCGCGCCGCACATGTGGGTGACGCCATGGCGCTTGATCAGCTCGAAGATCCTGGTCGGCTCGACCTTGCGCAGGCAGACATTGATGCCGGCCGCGGCCGCGATGGTCCAGGGGAAGCACCATCCGTTGCAGTGGAACATCGGCAGCGTCCAGAGATAGACCGGATGCTGGCCGAGATTGCCGGCGAGGATGTTGCTGACGGCGTTGAGATACGCGCCGCGATGATGGGTGACGACACCCTTGGGATTGCCCGTGGTGCCCGAGGTGTAGCTCAGCGCGATCGCGTCCCATTCATCGCTCGGCGGGATCGCCGTGAAAGCGGGATCGCCTTGCGCGACCGCCGCCTCATACTCGATCTCACCGATGCGGCTGCCGCCCTTGAACGATGCGTCGTCGACGTCGACCACGAACGGCCGAGGGCCTGTCATCTGCGCCAGCGCGTCGGTGATGACACCCGAAAACTCGGGATCGACCAGGATGATTTTCGCGCCGCCATGGTCGAGCTGAAACGCGATCGATGGCGCATCGAGGCGGATGTTGAGCGCGTTGAGCACGGCGCCGGTCATGGGCACCGCGAAATGCGCCTCGTTCATAGCCGGGATGTTCGGCAGCATCGCTGCTACGGTGTCGCCGACGCCGATGCCCTTGCGCGCAAGCCAGGACGCAAAGCGCCTGCAGCGCTCATAGGTCTGCGCCCACGTGAAGCTGCGTCCCTCATAGACCGTGCTGACATGATCGGGATAGACGGCGGCGCTGCGCGCGAGGAAGCTTAGGGGGCTCAGCGGCACGTAGTTGGCGGGCGTCTTGTCGAGGCCGATATTGTACTGGTTCTGCCGCTCACTCATCGACACCCTCCGTCAAACGTCTCAAAGGAATCCGATCGAGATCCAGGGGAAGATCGCGACGATGATCAATCCCACCAGCAGCGCCAGCAGATAACCCCAGATCGGCCGGATACCCTCCGCCGGATCGACGCGTCCGATGGCGCAGGCGGCATAATAGCCGACGCCGAAGGGCGGCGCGAATAGTCCGATGCCCATGGCGAGGATGATCACCATGGCGTAGTGCACCTCGTGCACCCCAACAGCGCGGGCGATCGGAAACAGCAGCGGTCCGAACAGCACGATCGCCGGGATGCCCTCCAGCACGCTGCCGAGGATCGTGAAGGCCAGGATCGAGACGGCGATGAAGGTCGCAGCTCCGCCCGGCAATCCGGTCATGGCGGCGGCCAGCGAGCGCGAGAAGCCGGATTGCGTCAACCCCCAGGCCATGCCGGTCGCCGTGCCGATGATCAGCAGAATGGCGCCCGACAGCGCGGCCGTCTCGACCAGCATTGGAAGCAGCCGCCGCCAGTCGAAGCGGCGATAGACGAGGAGGCCGACGATCGCGCCATAGACGATGCCGATGGTGGAAACCTCGGTCGCGGTGGCGATGCCCTCGACCACGGCGTAGCGGATCACGAAGGGCAGCGCGAGCGCGGGCAGGGCGACGACGAAGGTCTTGCCGATCTCGCTACCCGTGGCGCGGCGGACATGGCTCATGTCCTCGTGGCGGTAGCGCCACCACACCAGCATGCAGAGCGTGAACGCGAGCACGACGCCGGGCAGAAGACCGCCGGTGAATAGGGCGGCGATCGACACGCCGGTGACCGAGCCGATCGTGATCAGCACGAGGCTCGGCGGAATCGTCTCGGTCTGGGCGCCGGTCGCCGCCAGCAGCGCGACGAGATCGCCGGGCTTGGCGCCGCGCTGCTTCATCTCCGGAAACAGCACGGGCGCGACGGCCGCCATGTCCGCGGCCTTGGCGCCTGATATGCCCGAGACCAGGTACATGGCGCCGACCAGCACGTAATGCAGGCCGCCGCGGACATGGCCGAGCAGGCTCGCCAGGAACGCCACCATGGCGCGCGCCATGCCGGTCATCTCGATCAGCAGCCCGAGGAAGACGAACAGCGGCACCGAGAGCAGGATGAGGTGGCTCATGCCCTCGTCCATCCGCCCGACCAGCACCATGACAGGCGTGCGCGTGGTCAGTGCAAGATAGCCGAAGATCGCAAGGCCAAAGCCAAACGCAATGGGAACGCCGGCGAAGACGCAGAAGCCGGCGACGCCGACGAAGAAGATGACGAGGTTGAGATTGCCGAGCGGCCGCAGCGACGGCTCCGCCAGCCAGAACAGCCCGATCACGACGGCAACGGTGGCGACGGCCTTCGCGACCATCCGCCAATCGGCGGCGCGCATCAGCCGCAGCAAGGCAAAGGCCGCCATCAGGCCGATGCCGGCCGGCAGCGCGGCGGCGCGCCACATGTTGGAGATCTGCAGCGCCGGCGTCGTGATGTAGCTTTCCTCATAGGCGTAGTCGCAGGCGGGCCAGACGATCAGGGCCAGGAACGCCAGGGCTGCACAGGTTGCGACCAGATCGAGATAGGCCCGCATGGCCGGCCGCGCGCTGGCGACGACCGCGGTCATGCGCATGTGCTCGGATCGGCGGAACGCAACCGCCGCGCCCAGCATGGCGAGCCAGAGGAACAGGATCGAGGCGAGCTCGTCCGACCAGATCAGCGGCCGGTGCAGGCCGTAGCGCGCGACCACGCCGGCAAACAGGATCACGATCTCGGCGACGACCAGGATCGCCGCCGGGATTTCGACGAGGAGACCGAGCGCGCGCTCGACCGAAGTCAGCAACGAAGGTCGGCGAGGGGACTGCAACGCCGCCTCGCCCACCACTGCGGTCACCTCGACCTCGATATGAGCCATGATGGCCCCAACGCGTTACGACAGCTTGCCGACGGCCTTCTCCAGGAGGTCCCAGGCCTGATCGCCATACTTGCCCTTCCACTCGGCATAGAAGCCGGCGGTGCGCAGCTTGTCGCGGAACGGCGCCACGGCGGGCTGGTTGAAGGTCAGGCCTTTGCCCGCGAGCTCCTGCTGCAAATTGGCATTGAGCTTGGCGGTATCCTCACGCTCCTTGACCGCAGCGGCGTTGATGTTCTTGGCGACGATGGTGCGCACGTCCTGCGGCAGCTTTTCCCAGGCCCTGCGGTTCGCCAGGAACCAGAAGCCATCCCACATGTGGTTGGTCAGCGAGCAGTATTTCTGGACCTCGTAGAGCTTGGCGGTCGAGATGATCGCCAGCGGGTTCTCCTGGCCTTCGACGATCTTGGTCTGCAGCGCCGAATACACTTCGCTGAAATTGATCGAGGCGGGCGCCGCGTCGAACGCCTTGAACATCGAGGTCCACAGCGGCGACACCGGCACGCGGATCTTGAAACCCTTGAGGTCGTCGGGACCGGTGATCGGCTTGCTCGACGACGTGGTCTGGCGGAAGCCGTTGTCCCAGATCTTGTCCATGACCTCGAGGCCGGCCTTCTTGATCTCGCCGCGGACATGGGCGCCGAGGTCGCCGTCCATGGCCTTCCAGACCGTGTCGTAGTCCGGGAACGCGAAGCCGATGCCGTTGATGGACGCGGCCGGCACCAGGGTCGACAGGATCAGGCCGGACAGCGTGAAGAACTCGACGCCGCCGGAGCGGATCTGGCTCAGCATGTCGGTGTCGGACCCAAGCTGGTTGTTCGGGAAGATCTGGAGGTCAAACTTGCCGTTGGTCTCGCTCTTGATCGCCGCCGCCATCTCCTTGGCGCGGACGTTCAACGGATGGGTGTCGGGCAGATTATTGGCGTATTTGTAGGTGAACTCGGCACTCTGGGCGCGGGCCACATGGGGCGCGCCGAGGCCGCCCAGGACCGCGGTCGCGGCGGAGGCCTTGAGAAGCGTGCGTCGGGAAAAGCGCGTCGAAAAGACCATGGGTCTGCTTCCTCGGAAAGTTTGTTGTTGTTCTGAGATGCAAACCTATACGGACGTCAGGTCAGAAGGTCATCTGCGATCTCGCGGAAGCCTCGCTTATTGCAGCCGGACAAGGTCACGGCAATATCGGCTTTCGGAGGCATCGGGCCGATTCAAAATCTGAAAAACAACCCCATGCACAGTAGCCGCCGACGACCGGGACGAGGCGCGAGGCTCGGTGCGAAAAACCAGCACAAGCGAAGGCGCCATGGCAGGAAAGTCGCCTAAATATCTGATCTGATTGTATATAAATATATTCCATAATATACCTTATGCGAATTACGGATTAGGCGTGGGATGAATCGATCGGCCAGCTGCCTGGGCCCTCCTTCCAGCCACATCAGGAGCTAACCGACCGTCCGGCAGTTAACTCCGAGGTCGCAGACATCCAGGACAGATCAGATCAGCGGCGACCCGGAGGTCCGCCATGCAGGAAACTGTTGCTCGTGCCGCCTCGCGCGCCATTCCGTTCGATACTGCCAAGCTCGACCGTCTCATGGAGGCGGCAGGCCTCGACGTCCTGATCGCGACGTCCAAGCACAACGTGCAATACCTGCTGGGGGCCGAACGGGCGATCTTCTTCGACTACATGGATGCCTTGGGCGTCAGCCGCTATCTGCCAGTGCTGGTCTATGCCAAGGGCGCTCCGGAGAAGTCGATCTATGTCGGGCATCGGCTGGAAACCCACCAGCGCACTGTCGCGCCACCTTGGGTGCCGCTGGTCCGGACCGAATCGAATGGTTCGATGGACGCCGTTCTGCGCGCCTCAGAGCTGATCCGTCAGGCGGGCGTGCCCTGGAAGCGGGTCGGGGTGGAGATGCCGTTTATGCCGATGGATGCAGGAAAGGCGCTGGCCGACGCCCTGCCCGGCGCCGAGCTCGGGGACGCAGTGTTGGTGCTGGAGCGGCTGCGGGCAGTCAAATCGAGGGAGGAATTGGCGAAGTTGAAGACGGCGTCCGAGCTCGTCATTGCATCCATGTTGGCAGTGATCTGGGGTCACGGTCGGGGTACGACCAAACAGCAATTGTCGGAGGCGTTGCGCCTTGCCGAAGTCAACCGCGGCCTGACGTTCGAGTATTGTCTGCTTGCCTGCGGCAGCAGCCATAATCGGGCGCCGTCATCGCAGCGCTGGGAGCAAGGCGAGGTGTTGTCGCTGGATTCGGGTGGCAATTACCTCGGCTATATCGGCGACGTCGCGCGCATGGCGGTCCTGGGCGAGCCGGATGCCGAGTTGAAGGACTATCTGGCCGAGATCGAGGCGGTCCAGCAAGCCGCCTTTGCTGCGGTCAGGCCCGGCGCGATGGGCGGCGACATCTATGTTGCGGCCGAGCGCCAGCTTGCGCAGATCACCCAACGCGACTGCACGGATTTCCTCGCCCACGGTATGGGCCTCGTCAGCCATGAGGCCCCTCGCCTGACCGCAACGGGTCCGGTTCCCTATGACGACAGCGACGCCCGCCGCCCTCTCGAAGCCGGCATGGTGATCTCAATCGAGACCACGATGAAGCATCCAAAGCGCGGCTTCATCAAGCTTGAGGATACGGTTGCTGTGACGGATAGCGGCCACCAGATTTTCGGCGAAGATGGACGCGGGTGGAATTTGGGCCGGAACGCCGCCGCCTAGACGGCGCAGCGAAACCCGCCGTAAGCGGCGGGCTGCCTTTAATTCATCGCGAGCGATCGCAGCCAGGCCAGTCGCGAGATCGCGCGTTCGGCGAGCTGCTGCAAACGTTCGAGATCGGCAGCGTCGTTCGACCGCTCGGCGCCTTCGAGATAACCATCGACGAGCGCCTCGGCGACCTCCAATGGGCCTTTGTTCCCCATCGACGCTGGAAAGCTCCCGAGGCCGGTGGCGGCGTCGGCCATCCCGATGGCCTGTTGGCGGATGTCCCGTATGCGGATTGCCTCTGGTCCGCTCAGGCTTTGTTCCATCTCGGCGAGCTGCGCGACCAGGCGCAGCTCGAGTTCTCGCGCATCAATTTGCCGCACCGGCGCTGACGATGCCTCGGCACCGCTGCGGTCGTGTTCGTGATGATAAGCGCGGCGTCTCTCCTTGCGGAGGGTGGCGACATGGCCCAGTTCCTCCCGGGCCATCGCCTCGGACGCCTTCTTGACCTCTGGATCATGCGAATAGGCTGCCAGATATGACCAGAAAGCGAAGGCCCGCTCCTCGTTGCGGACCGCCATGGCAAGTGCGCGGTACGGCGTCATCAGCCGCGATGTCTTCATCTCGGCTGCAGCTTCCGGGGCCAGCGCTTCCGGCGCCTCCCAGCGCACCAAGGCGGGATCCGGGCGCTTGCCTCGGCGCGATTGCGACCACTGCGTCACACTGTTCACGTGCTCGCGCTCGGCGGCGGCGAGCCGCGTGAACACTTCCGCCAGATCATCTTTGCCCTGCTCGCGCATCTCTTGGGCAAGGGAATCGTATTTTTTGGCCGCTTCCTGCTCCATTGCATGACCTAGCGCAAAGAGCTCGTCGATCGACTCCAATACACCCGCGGGCTCAGCACTGAGCAATGAAGTGCGCAGGAATGGCATGGCGAGGGTTTCCCGATGCAAATGTGTGACTTGGTTGTGCGAATGCGCAATCATTCTACTTTAGCTTGACAGATGCAGTCGCGCACGACGACTGTGGCACGTCAGCGGCGACAAATCATCGACGAAGAGTCTCAAGGCACGCGCGACCCGGTTGGTCGCGCAGATGGCATTTGACCGACATGTCGAAGCGACCGCATGAAGAGTCCACCTTCGCAAGGCGTGCAGCGCTGGCGCTCGCAGGCTTGCTGCTGGTGTGTCTGACTTATATTTCGCCCGCCTGCGCTGCGGCCGACTTACCGACATACCTGCCGAAGATCGCGCCTGCGGACTTTTTCCCCGGCGCGGATCGTTTCGGACCGCCCCAAGGTGATCCGCCGATCGTACCTGTCTACCGGGGCGATCAGCTGCAGGGATTTGTGTTCCTCAACTCCGATTTCGCGAATTCCGTCGGGTATTCCGGCAAGCCGATTCACCTGCTGGCCGGCATCGATCCCAAGGGTGTCATCACCGGCATCAAGCTGGTCGATCACAAGGAGCCGATCGTGCTGGTCGGCATTCCGGAAGCGCGGATCGTCGCGGCCGTGAATGGGCTGATCGGCAAGGACATGAAGCCTGTCGCAAGTGGCGCCGAGAAGCCGCCGCAGGTCGACATCGTGAGCGGCGCAACCGTCACCGTGCTGGTGATGGGCGACAGTATCGTTCGCGCGGCGTCCAAGCTCATCCGAAGCGGTCGCGTGGGCGGCGGCGACGGCGCGGCGGCTTCGGCAGCCCTGCCCCCCGTCATCAAGACGCTCGATCTCGAACGCAGTGAGGTGCGCGACTGGGAAAGCCTCGTCGGCGACGGCTCGATACGCCGGCTTCATCTTGGCATCGGCGACATCAACGATGCCTTTGCAAAATCCGGCAGCGCGGCGGCGAGCCAGTATCCCGAGCCAGGTGACGCCGGCGACACCTTCATCGACCTCTACGTCGCGCTCGTGAGCGCGCCCACGATCGGCCGCAGCCTGCTCGGCGATGACGGCTATCGGCGGCTGAAGGACGGCCTGAAGCCCGGACAGCAGGCGATTGTCGTCGCAGGCAACGGTCCCTACTCCTTCAAGGGCTCGGCCTACGTCCGCGGCGGCATCTTCGATCGCATCGAGATTCTGCAGGACGGCAACAGCACCCGCTTTCGCGACCGTAACCACACCCGTCTTGGCGCATTGGAGGCGGTCGGCACGCCCGAGTTCAAGGAAATCGGCCTGTTCGTCACCCCGCCCGAGTTCACCTTGGATCCCACCCAGCCGTGGCAGCTTCAGCTGCTCGTGCAGCGGAGCCTCGGCGGCCGCGACAAGGCATTCCTGACCTTCGACCTCGGCTACGCCCTACCCGATAGCTACATTCGCCGCGAGCAACGCACGGTGACGGTGCCGGAGAGCGCGGCGCCTCCGGTCTCGCAGGCAAAAGCTGCGGCCACACCGCCGGCGGAGGAAGACGAGCCCCTCTGGATGCGGATCTGGCGGTCGAGCACCGTGTCGATCGGCATCACCGCATTCATGCTGGCCGCCCTCACCGGCATCTTCTTCTTTCAGAACCTGCTCGTGCGTCGGCCGGTATTCTACACCTGGGTGCGACGAGGCTATCTCGCTTTCGTCCTGGTCTGGCTTGGCTGGTACGCCAACGCGCAGCTGTCCGTCGTCAACGTCGTCACCTTCAGCAATGCGCTGGTGACGGGCTTCCGCTGGGAATTCTTCCTCGCCGCTCCCCTGATCTTCATCCTGTGGGCCGCGACGGCCGGCGGGCTTCTGTTCTGGGGCCGCGGCCCGTTCTGCGGCTGGCTTTGTCCCTTCGGCGCGCTCCAGGAGCTCACCAACACGGCCGCGAAATGGCTGAAGGTGCCGCAAATCACCGTGCCGTGGGGACTCCACGAGCGGCTGTGGCCGATCAAGTACATCATCTTCCTCGGACTGTTCGGCCTGTCGCTCTATTCGGTCGACATGGCCGAACGGTTCGCCGAGGTCGAACCGTTCAAGACCGCGATCATCCTGAAGTTTTCGCGGAGCTGGCCGTTCGTCGCCTATGCCGTCGCCCTGCTCGTCATCGGCCTCTTCATCGAGCGCTTCTTCTGCCGCTACCTCTGCCCGCTCGGCGCTGCGCTTGCCATTCCCGGCCGCATCCGGACCTTCGAATGGCTGCGCCGCTGGGAAGAGTGCGGCTCGCCCTGTCAGCGCTGCGCCAAGGAATGCCCGGTGCAATCGATCCATCCCGAGGGTCACATCAACGTCAATGAGTGCATCTACTGCATGCACTGTCAGGAACTCTATTACGACGACCACCGCTGCCCGCACATGATCCAGGTGCGGCTCAAGCGCGAGAAGTTCGCGGCGATGTCCTCGCCCACGATGCGCTCTGGCGGCAAGGGTCCCGCGACCGTCATCACCGCCGGCGGCAAGACTGTCGGCGCGTCACCCGCCATCTCTCCACCACCGAACTGAACCGAAAGCCGAGGAGGCAATCATGAGCGAGAACGATAAGGCAAAGGGCGTCAGCCGACGAACAGTGCTGGGAACGACGGCGGCCGCAGCGGGCGTGGGCCTTGCCGGCGGAGTAGCGCTGACGGACGGCGGCTTCGTCTCCTCCGCGGACGCGCAGACCAAGAATGCCGCGACGAAAGCGCCGGCGGCGAGGCCGGCCGTGCAGAAGACCGAGGTCGCGCCCGGCGAGCTCGACGAATATTATGTGTTCTTCTCGAGCGGACAGTCCGGCGAGATGCGCATCATCGGCCTTCCGTCGATGCGCGAGCTGATGCGCGTTCCGGTCTTCAACCGTTGCAGCGCGACCGGCTGGGGCCAGACCAACGAGAGCATCAAGGTCCTGACCGAGGGGCTGCAGCCCGCGACCCGCGAATTCCTGAAGAATCGCGGCGGCACGTTCCTGAACGGCGATCTCCATCACCCCCACATTTCGTTCACGGACGGCACCTATGACGGCCGCTACGCCTTCATGAACGACAAGGCCAACAGCCGCGTCGCACGGGTGCGGCTCGACATCATGAAATGCGACAAGATCGTCGAGCTGCCGAACCAGCACACGGTCCACGGCCTGCGGGTGCAGAAATACCCGCGCACGGGGTATGTGTTTGCCAATGGCGAGGATGGCGTGCCTCTGCCCAATGACGGCAAGGTCCTCGACGATGCCAAGCAGTATCGCTCCATCTTCAGCGCGATTGACGGCGACACGATGAAGGTGGCCTGGCAGGTGATCGTCAGCGGCAACCTCGACAACGTCGATGCCGACTATCAGGGCAAATACTGCTTCGCGACCTGCTACAACGGCGAGGAAGGCGTCACGCTCGCTGAGATGACTGCCAGCGAACAGGACTGGGTCGTCATCTTCAACATCAAGCGGATCGAGGAAGCCCTGAAGAAGGGCGACTTCAAGGAAATGAACGGCGTGCCCGTCATCGACGGCCGCAAGGGCTCGGCCTACACCCGCTACGTTCCGGTCTCGAACAATCCGCACGGCATGAACACGGCGCCGGACGGCATTCACATCGTGGCGGCCGGAAAGCTCTCGCCCACCGTGACCGTGATGGACGTCCGCAAATTCGACGATCTGTTCGACGACAAGATCAAGCCGCGCGACGTCGTGGTCGCGGAGCCCGAGCTCGGCCTCGGCCCGCTGCATACCGCCTACGACGGCAAGGGCAACGCCTACACGACGCTGTTCCTCGACAGCCAGGTCTGCAAGTGGAGCATCGATCTCGCCAAGCGGGCGTTCAAGGGCGAGAAGGTCAATCCCATCCTTCAGAAGATCGACGTGCACTATCAACCGGGTCACAACCATTCTTCGATGGGCCAGACCAAGGAGGCGGATGGAAAATGGCTCATCTCGCTGAACAAGTTCTCGAAGGACCGTTTCTTGAACGTCGGCCCGCTCAAGCCCGAGAACGATCAGCTGATCGACATCTCCGGCGATCAGATGAAGCTGGTGCATGACGGCCCGAGCTTCGCCGAGCCGCATGACGCGACCATCGTTCACCGCTCCAAGATCAACCCGATCTCGATCTACGACCGCGCGGATCCGATGTTTGCGGACGCGGTCAAGCAGGCCAAGGCCGACGGCATCAACCTCGAGGCGGATTCGAAGGTCATTCGCGACGGCAACAAGGTGCGCGTCTACATGACGTCCACCGCCCCAGCCTTTGGTCTCGAGCAGTTCCAGGTCAAGCAAGGTGACGAAGTGACGGTATTCGTCACCAATATCGATGCGGTGGAAGACCTGACGCACGGGTTCTGCATCGTGAACTACGGCATCCAGATGGAGATCGGGCCGATGGCGACGGCGTCCGTGAGTTTCACGGCCGACAGGCCGGGTGTCTACTGGTACTATTGCTCCTGGTTCTGCCACGCCATGCACATGGAGATGAAGGGCCGGATGTTCGTCGAGCCGAAATCGGTCTGATCGGAGCGACCTCGTGGGTCCATTGTTACGCATGTTTCCGGCGGCGCTTGTCGCCGCCGGATTGTCCGGCTTCGCCGGTGCGGAGACGTTGACGGCTGCGCCTGGCCAGTCGCTGCAAGCAGTGCTGGATGGTGCGCGCGCCGGCGACGTCGTCGCGCTTGCGGCCGGCGAATATCACGGCGCGATCCGCATCGACCGTCCTTTACAGCTGGTCGGCAACCGCGAGGCCGTGCTCGATGGCGACGGCGACGGCAACGTCATCACCGTCAGCGCACCCGACGTCACTGTCCGCGGCTTGACCATCCGGGGATCGGGCCGCGATCTTCAGGCGATGAATTCCGGGATCTTCCTGCAGAAGACGGCCGAGCGCGCGACGATCGAGGACAACCGGCTGGTGGGAAACCTGTTCGGCGTCTATGTGCATGGAGCCAGGGGCTCCCGCGTCGTCCGCAACGAGATCGAGGGACTGCGCGGAGGACGTCTCAGCGAGGCCGGCAACGGCGTTTCGCTTTGGAATGCGCCCGACGTCACCATCGCCAACAACAATTTCCGTTACGGCCGCGACGGCATCTTCTCGATCTCCAGCAACAAGGACCGTTTCCTCGACAATCGCTTCGAGCAGGTTCGCTTCGCCGTCCACTACATGTACACCAACGACAGCGAGATCAGCGGCAACGTTTCAGTTGGCAACCATGTCGGCTACGCCATCATGTATTCGAACCGTCTCGTGATCCGCGGCAATTCCTCCGATCGCGATCGCGACTATGGCATGCTCTTCAACTACGCGAACCATGCCCAGATCGAAGACAATCGGGTCATCGGTGGCCCGATCGGCTCGACTGTACAGAAAGCGGACGAAGGTCCCGACGACGAGCGAGGCATGCTGCCGCAAGCCAAACGGGAGAGCACGCTGCGGAGCGGCCCCGAGAAATGCGTGTTCATCTACAACACCAATCACAACAAATTCCGCAACAACTGGTTCGAGCGCTGCGCTATCGGCGTGCACTTCACGGCCGGCTCCGAAGGCAACGAGATCACCGGCAACGCCTTCGTCAGCAACGCCAACCAGGTGAAATATGTCGGCACACGGCATCTCGACTGGTCGACCGGGGGGCGCGGCAATTACTGGAGCGATAATCCGGCCTTCGACCTCAACGGCGACGGTATCGCCGACACGGCGTACCGGCCGAACGACCTCATCGATCGCGTGCTGTGGACGGCGCCCGCTGCGAAGGTCCTGATCAACAGCCCCGCCGTCCAGGTGATCCGCTGGGCGCAGGCGCAGTTTCCGGCGTTGCTGCCCGGCGGCGTGGTCGACAGCCATCCGCTGGTATCGCCGCCACGGGGCGCGGCGCGGAAGGAGACGCGATGACCAGCACGGTACGCGTCAGCGACGTCACCAAGACCTATGGCCGGGTCGAGGCCGTGCGCGGCGCCTCGTTCACGCTTGGCCAGGGCGAGCTGGTGGCCTTGATCGGCCACAACGGCGCCGGCAAGACCACGCTCATGAAGCTCATGCTGGGGCTGATCCGGCCGACCAGCGGCGCCATCGAGGTTCTCGGAGACAATCCTGCCGCCGGCGAATTCGCGGGCCGGCGCCAGCTCGGCTACCTCCCGGAAAACGTCTCCTTCGACCCTGCCCTCACCGGCCGCGAGACGCAGGCCTTCTATGCCAGGCTGAAGCGGGAGCCGGTGGCCAAGGCGCTCGATCTGCTCGAAGCCGTCGGGCTGGGCGCGGCGAGCCGCCGCCGGGTCAGCACCTATTCGAAAGGCATGCGCCAGCGGCTCGGGCTCGCGCAGGCGCTGCTCGGTCAGCCGCGCGTGCTGCTGCTCGACGAGCCGACCACCGGCCTCGATCCTGAGCTGCGGCAGACCTTCTACGACATCATCGCGCGGCTGGCGGCCAGCGGCGCGACCGTGCTGCTGTCGTCGCATGCGCTGACCGAACTCGAGGAACGTGCGGGCCGGGTCATCATCATGAACCGCGGCATCAAGGTCGCGGACGGATCGATCGACGAGCTGCGTCGTCTCGCCAGGCTGCCCACCAGGATCCGCCTCAAGGTGGCGGGCCTCGCTCCGAGCGAGATGCCGGGCTGGGCGCCGCAAGATGCGACCTGCCGCCGCCTGAACGGCCACATCGTCGAGATCGACGCCGCGCCGGAGCGCAAGATCGAGCTGCTGCATCGCGCCACGGCCGCCGGCAATGCCGTCGAGGATGTCGATGTGGTTCCGCCGACCCTCGACGAGCTCTATGCTCATTTCCTCCGGCAATCGGAGCAGGCGCCATGAACGTCATGATCATCGCCGCCAAGGAGATCCATCAGGCCATCCGCAATCGCTGGGTGCTTGCCGCAACGCTCCTCCTCGCCGGGCTTGCTTTGTCGCTGACCTTTCTCGGCAGCGCGCCGACCGGGAATGTGGGCGTTCGCACGCTGGACGTGGTCGTCGTCAGCCTGTCGAGCCTGACGATCTTTCTCGTTCCGCTCATCGCGCTTCTGATCTCTCATGACGCCATCGTCGGCGAGATGGAACGCGGCACGATGCTGTTGCTGCTGAGCTACCCGGTCGCGCGATGGCAGGTTCTGCTCGGCAAGTTTCTGGGCCATCTCGCCGTCCTCGCTTTTGCGACGTGCCTCGGCTACGGCGCGGCGGTTGGAGCGCTGGCGGCGACGGGCAGCCAGATCGACGGCGATAGTCTGCTGGCGTTCGGGGCCATGGTGGGCTCCTCGGTGCTGCTCGGCGCCGTTTTCGTCGCGATCGGATATCTGGTCAGCGCGCTCGTGCGGGACCGCGGAACGGCAGCCGGCATCTGCATCGGATTGTGGCTGCTGCTGGTGCTGATTTACGACATGGCGCTGCTCGGCGTGCTCGCGCTCGATCAGGGACGCAGCATCTCGGCCGCCGTGCTCAACGCCATGCTGCTGGCCAACCCGACCGACGCCTATCGTCTGATCAACCTCACCGGGTTTGCCAATGTCAGCACCTTCGCCGGCATGGCCGGCCTTGCCCAGACGACGTCCCTGACGATACCGGTCCTGCTGACCGCCCTGCTCGGCTGGACCTCGGTGCCGCTGGCGCTGGCCGCGCTCGCCTTCTCTCGGAGGGAGCTATGAGGCGCCGAACGATCCTGTTCGCCTTGCTCGTGCCGCTGACGCTCGCAGGCTGCAACGACAAGCAGGCGGCGAAGGTCCCGCCGCCGCATCGGATGACCGCAGAAGACATCGGGCATTACTGTGGCATGAACGTGCTCGAGCATCCGGGACCGAAGGGTCATATCTTTGCTGCGAGCCTCATTGAGCCCGTGTGGTTCTCGTCGGTGCGGGACACCATCGCCTTCACCATGCTGCCCGACGAGCCCAAGGACATTTTGGCGATCTACGTGTCCGACATGGGCAAGACCCCCGACTGGGACAAGCCGGGCGCCGACAATTGGATTGAGGCGCGCAAGGCGCTGTTCGTGATCGAGAGCCGGGTCAAGAGCGGCATGGGCGGCGACGAGGCCGTTCCGTTCTCGGACAAGGCGGCGGCGGAGAAGTTCGCCGGTGAAAACGGCGGCAGGATCGTCGGCTTCAACGATGTGCCGCGGGACTATGTCCTGGCGTCGGCGACTGTCCCCGGCACTGCGGCGGCCGACGAGGCAGCGGAAGGCCCGCCGGGCGAACGACCGAGGAGGACGCCATGACGCCAACCCTGACGCGGCGACGCTTCATCCGGATCAGCGCGGCGGCTGCTAGCCTCGGCGCGCTGTCTTCAGGTCATCCCGCTCGTGCAGAGGTCGCGCCGGTCACCTGGCGCGGCACGATGCTGGGCGCGGTTGCGACGTTGGAGATCCACGACGAGGATCGCAGCCGGGCGGAGCGGCTGATCGTACTGGCCTGCGCCGAGGCGCGGCGGCTCGAGCGACAGTTCAGTCTCTACCTCCCCGATTCCGCCCTGGTCGTCCTGAACCGGACGGGTGTCCTGATCGATCCCGCCGCCGAAATGGTCGAGCTGCTCTCGACCTCGCAGCATTATTCCATGGTCACGGGCGGTCTGTTCGATGTCACGGTGCAGCCGCTGTGGGAGCTCTATACCAGCCACTTCGCGCGCGACGATGTCGATCCGGCGGGTCCTGCGGCAACCGAAATCAAGGCGGTGCTGGCGCGCATCGGTAGCCACCGGCTGTCAGTCAGCCGCGCCCGGATCGTGATGCCCAAGGGCATGGCCGTCACCCTGAACGGGATCGCGCAAGGCTACGTCACCGACAAAGTGGTCGACTTGCTGCGGGCGCACGGCGTCTCTCACAGCCTGGTCGACATGGGCGAAGCCCGCGCGATCGGCGCGCGTCCGGACGGACATCCCTGGGAGGTCGGCATCGCCGATCCCGACATTGTCGGCCAGACGAAGACGGTCTTGCCGGTCGTCGATCGCGCCGTGTCCACCTCGGGCGGCTACGGCTGCCAGTTCGATTCCAGGGCGCGCTTCAACCATTTGTTCGATCCCCGATCGGGCGGCTGCGCCCTGCGCTATCGCAGCGTGACGACCGTTTCCCGCAGCGCGACTGCCGCTGACGCCCTGTCGACGGCTTTCAGCCTGATGCCGACGGAGCAGATCCGATCATTGCTGCCGCGCGTCGATATCGATCGCGTGCACCTGATCGATGAGGCCGGCAAGCCGGTCGAATTGTCCGCGTAGCAGAGCAGTCGGGACGGCTATCGCGACAGCAACAGATCCAACTGGCCCTGTGCCTTTTTGACGGCCGCTGCGTACCAGCTCTGGCTTGGTGCTTCCTTGGCGAAGCATTTGGTGTAGGCGTCCATCGCCTGGTCTTCTTTGGCCATGGCGTCTTGCGGCGTTTTCCGGGCCATCATCTGCTTCCAGACTTTCTCGCAGGCCGGAATCTCGGACGTCTTGACGGCGTCGCTGTCGGCGAGGAAGAAGACCTTGTCAACCTGGATCGCGACGACGTCGATCTCACGCGGCGGCGCTTTCAGATCGCCATTGCCGCGCACGCCCAGCACCGCGGCCGCGACGCTCGCAGACGCCGGCTTGATGATCGGCAGCTCCGCATATTTGGCGAAGGCCGAGTCCTGAATTGCTTGATAGTAGAAGCGGTCGGACTTGAAGGCCCCACCGATCTCTTGCGGCATGCCGTCCTCCCGGTGCTCACCCAGCCAGTGCTTGAGCAGCCCCGTTGTGGTCACCACAGCCTGTCTCTTGTCGCCTTCGGAGGCGAAACCGAGACCGTCGAGATGGCCGAAGCCCGAGTCACCTTTGAACAGCGTGTCGGCGTTCGATTTGCCGTCCGCGGGCAGCCCCTTGATCGCGACCGGTCCGATAAGGCCGCGCAGCACGCCCGCCAGCTCCTTCAGGGCGGCCTCGTGCTGCTTGTAGATCTCCTCACTCTCCTTGGCTTTGGAGAACTTTGCGATGTAGCGATCGCGCAGGTCGAGATAGCGTTGCTCGGGCGTCGCCGCATGAACGGGCGTCGCCAGGACGAGCAGGCAGAGCAAGGCAAGCGATTTCATTCGACGTCCGGGGGCTTGGGAGCGGTCCCCATTGGTGGCGGCGCCAAGCCGGAAGGTTCATCCTCGGTCGGCGGGCGCGCCCTACTCCGCCGGCGTGAGTTGCCGATCGAGCCGCACCGCCGCAGTCTCACGAACCCGGACGCGGGCGCGGCGCTTGCGCCACCAGATCACGACGCCGGTGACCGAGAGCGCGGCAACCACGAGCCCCATGATCGAGATCAGGATGCGGCCGAACAGTCCGACGATGCGGCCCGAATGCAGCGGGAACTGGGCCTGGACGAAGATGTCGGCGGCGGTGCCGACCCAGGGCAGCCGTTCGCCGATGGGGCGGCCATCCTCGCTGTCGTAATAGAGCTGCGCCGGGCCGACGCCGCCGGCGCCGTGATCGTCGCCGGGGTGGAAGAAGGCGGCGGCATAGACACCATGAGCCGGGCCGTAATTGACCGAGCCGACTGGGATCGTCCAGCCTCGCGCCTTGCCGTCGGCCGCCGCGCGCGCGGCGATCTCGGCGAAGGTAACCTTGGGCTCGATGGGATTGTCGAGATCGCGATACGGCCGCTGCTCATAGGGCGTCGGCGTGTAGTTCGACACCATCTTCATCATCGGAGAGAACACCTCGAAATAGAGGTTCAGCGAGAACGCCGTGAAGGCGATGATGAAGAGCACGCCCCAGGTCCACAGGCTGAAGGCGCGATGGATGTCGAAATTGATCCGGTAGGCGCTGCCCGAGGTCTTGATGGTCCAGGCCGGCGCCCAGCGTGCCCAGAAGCCGCGCTCGAGCTGGCGCGTGACTTCAGGTGCCCGCACCACCTTGGTCCGGCGCCGCGAAGGCAGCGTCAGATAGAAGCCAACGAAGCTGTCGATCGTCCAGATGATGGCGATCACGCCGAGCAGGCGCATGCCCCAGCGATCGCTGCCCCAGAACTCCGGGATGTGCATCGTGTAGTGCAGCTTGTAGAGGAAGGAGACGAAATTCTCCCGCGTCACCGGCCACACAGCACCCCAATAGCGCCGGCCGAGTTCGGCGCCGGTGTTGGGATCGAGGAAGATCTGATTGTAGTCGAGCGCGTACCGCTTGCCGGTCGCGGGATCGATCCTGGGCATGACGAAGAACCAGAGCGAGTGGCCCTCCTCCGGCGTCATGAAGAGATAGACGACGCGCGCGCGGGGATCGCGTTGCTCGATCATCCTGGCGAGCTCGATCGAGGGGATGGCGGGCCCCTTGCTGGTGACGTCGAATAAATGGCTGTTCAGGACGTCGTCGATCTCATGGTCCCAGGAGATGATCGCGCCCGTGATGCCGGAGAAGAACAGGAATCCGGCCGTGAGCAGTCCCGCCCAGCGATGCAGCTTGCCGAATATCGCTCTCATCGTCTTGCACTCTCATCCGGCAGGTCCGGCTCGCTTTGCCGGCCCCTCTTCGGTTCACCAGCGGTAAGTCAGCTTGCCGATGGCTTTCCGTCCCTCGGCATACATGCAGCCCGACAGGCCGTAACAGGCGGCGACATAGCGCGTATCCGCCAGATTGGTGACGTTCACCGACAGGCGCCAATTGTCCCTGGTGTAGGCGAGGAGCGCATCCAGCACGGTGGCCGATCCCACCTTGAACGTGTTGGCATCGTCACCCCAGGTCGCGCCGACATAGCGAACGCCGCCGCCGAACTGCAGGCCCGGCAGCAGTCCGTTCTGAAGCGTGTAGTCGCTCCACAACGAGGCGCGGTTGAGCGGCACGGTGACGGGGGCCTTGCCGACATTGACCGGATCCTGCGTGACCATGGCATCGACATAGGCATAGGCCGCCCGCAGGTTCCAGCCGTCGGCGAGCGACATCGAGCCTTCAAGCTCGATGCCGCGCGACTTCACCTGCCCGATCTGTTCGTAAAAGGTCGTCGCAGGCACGTACACAGCGACGTTGTCACGCGTCAGGTCGAAGGCAGCGAGGGTGAACAGCGCGTTCCAGCCGAGCGGCTGATACTTGACGCCCACCTCGTACTGCGCGCCGGTCTCGGGATTGAGCATCTGTCCGGACGGACTTGTCGCGAGCTGCGGCAGGAACGACTCGGAATAGCTGAAATAGGGGGCGATGCCGTTGTCGAAATTGTACATCATTGCGGCGCGGCCGGTGAAGGCCGAGGCGTCCTTCGTGACTGATGTATCGGCAGGAGGCAGATTGGTGTCCAGCTGCGTCGTCACGAAATCCTGACGGCCCGCGAGCTGGAACGACAGCCGGCCGAGCTTGATCTGGTCCTGCGCATAGAGGCCGAGCTGCGACTGCTTCACGCCCTTGTTGTCGTAGAGGCCGCCCATGGCCCAGTCGTTGCTGTAGACCGGATTGAAGACGTTGATCTCCGGCGACGACGTCGTGACGGCAAAGGCGGCGTCGCGGAACGTGGTGTTGCGATAGTCGAGCCCGACCAGCGTGGTGTGGCTGAGAATGCCGGTGCTGAACTTGCCCTGGAGCTGGTTGTCCACCGCGAAGGAATTGATGTACGAGTTGCTGTAGCTGCCGAAACGCCCCAGCTGCCCCGCCGCCTCGTCGGTGTATCCGGTACCGTAGAAGGTCTTTTCCTCGTTGTGCTGGTAGGCGTAGCGCAGGTTCTGCCGGAACGTGATGTTGTCGGTGAAATTGTGCGACAGCTGATACCCGGCGGTTGCGATCTCGGTGTTGAACGCGTTGAAACCAGGCACGCCCGCGAAGAACGAGACCGGAATGGTGCGGCCGTTGTTCGGCCATACCGTGCCCGAGGCCGGCAGGAATTGCAGGCCCCACCCTGCCCGATCGCGCTGGTAGTTGGCGAGCAGGGTGATGGTGGTGTCCTCGTTCGGCTTGAAGGTGACGGCCGGTGCGATGAAGACGCGATTGTCCTTGGTGAAGTCGACCTGGGTTTCGCCGTCGCGAACGACGCCAGTCAGGCGCCACAGCACCGTGCCTTCCTTGTTGGCGGGTCCGCCCATGTCGAACTGGCCCTGGTAGCGGTTGAAGCTGCCGCCGGAGATCGAGACCTCGCCGAACTGCTGCGCGGTCGGCAGCTTGGTCACGTAGTTGAGGATGCCGCCGGTGCCGCTGCCGCCATACATCGCCGAGGACGGTCCCTTCAGCACTTCCAGACGCTCGGCGCCGTAGGGATCGAGGCCGTTGAAATGCACGTAATTGCTCGAAGGGATTCGCAGGCCATCGATGTAGAGGCCCGACATGGTCGTGTCGAAGCCGCGGATTTGGAGTGCGCCGAAGCGGGTATCGGAACCGCCATTGACGTCGCCGCTGACGCCGGCGGTGTACCGCAGCGCCTCGCCGATCGAGACCGCGCCCTGATTGCGGACCTGATCGGTGGTGACGACGGACACCGACTGCGGGGTTTCGATCAGCGGCGTATCCGTCTTGCTGGCGGTACCGCTGCGCGTGGCGACGAAGCCGCGCACAGGACCGTTGGCGCGTTCGCCCGTCGCGTCGTTCGATGATGCCGATTGCGTTGGCGCGGACTGCTGCGCGGGAGAGCGGCGATTGGCGCGCGAGGTCCGTGTTGCCGCCCTCTTCGACGACGCGATCGCCGCAGGACGGGCGCGCTGGGCCGGCGCATCGACAGTGACGGCGGGAATCTGCGTCTGCGCTTCCACGGAACTGACGGGAATAACGACGGAGAAGGTACTGACCGCTCCAAGCAAGAGCATCTGAATTTGTCGACGACGCGTATCCTCACGCGAAGAAAAGTGGAAGTCGGTCACGTCTTTCGAAGCCCCACGCACTGCCGGCTTTGCCGGTATCGTTCTTGATGTCCCGCCCTAACTCAGGCGGTTTGCGAGTGCGATAGGAACAGCGTTAGAATCTCTCCAGAGATGTCCGTAGCATGTGCGACCAATGCGCTCACGCGCGCTGCGGCGTCGCTTCTTTAGAATTGGAATATTTCCAGACTGGCGGCGGCAATCTGCACGAGACGGGCCGCACGCATGGCTGCATCGCGGTCAGCGTTGCGGCCGAAGCCAATGGCGCGCGAGTTACTGAATGTTACCCCGGGTCCGCGTGGCAACAGTTTGCGGCGGCGCCCTTTGCGCCCGCCAGCACGCTGCGGCTATTGCGGTCCGGCGGGATGTCGGCCGCCGCATTCGCCGCGAAAAATCCGGTCGGCTTCAGCGTGAAGCCGGCATATTCGACCGGCATGATCGGAAAATCCTCGGGCTTGCAGACATGGGTGTGGCCGAACGAATGCCACACCACGATGTCGGCGTTCTCGATGTTGCGGTTCTGCGCCGCATAGCGCGGCAGGCCGTCGCCGCCGGCATGGACGTTGGGATAGTCGCCGCTGGCGTATTTCTCGTCCCTGTCGAACGCGGTAACCCAGACATGCTTGGTGGCAAAGCCGCCGCGCCGGCGCACGTAGCTGCCCTCCTGCGCCAGCATCAGCGGGCTCGGATTGACCACGAGCTTGTAGGCGGGAGCATTGCCGACCGAGTTGGTCTCATTGGGATTGCTGATCTTCCAGAACCGGCCGGTCTCGCCGTTGGCGATGGCCGCGGCGTCGCGCTCGCGCGAGAGCACGCGCGTCGTGACATCGAAGACATTGCCGTGTGGATTGTCGTGGCCCCAAGGCCGCGGCACGAATTCGTGCTCCGTCACCGTGTTGCCGCCGCCATCGAGATCCATGTGCAGCCGAACGTTGAAGAAGTGTTGGTGCGTCGGCCCGCCGAGATTGTCGTCGACCATGCCGCCCCATTTGTACGTCTCGCCCGACGGCACGGCGGCGGTCTGGATGATGCCGGTGAGCTTGGTCTCCAACTGGATGGTGCCGTCCTGGTAGAGGTACCAATAGAAGCCATAGTCGTAATTGCCGACGGTCGCGAAGAACGAGATCACGAGCCGTCGGGATCTGCGGACCTCGAACAGGCCATTGCGGAACTCATAGTGCTTCCAGGCAATTCCATAATCTTCTTCGTGCATGCAGATCGCGTTCTGCATGACGAAAGGCTCGCCCTTGCTGTCGGCAGCCGGCACGTCGAAATAGTGGATGTTGCCGAGGCAATCGCAGCCGAGCTCGAGCGCATTGGCGAGCATGCCGAGGCCGTATTCGCCGGCATCGAACGCCGACTTCCAGAAATGATTGGCAGTCGGGTCGGCATAGGGCACCACCATCTCGGTGACGCTGGCGCGATGAATCAAGGAGCGTTTGCGCTCACCGTCCTGGTAAGCGAGCTGATGCAGCACCAGCCCTTCGCGCGGAGTGAAACCGACGCGGAAACTCCATTTCTGCCAGTCGACCTTCCAGCCCTCGACCTCAAAGCTCGTGCCTTCCGGCTGTTCGATGTTGAGCGGCTTGATACCGGTGCGCGGCTTTTCGAGGTCATGCGCGCCGTAATTTCGCTTCTTGCGCGGGATCGGCACGATCGGATCGTCGTCGGTGAGATCAATGACCTTACCGCCGATCAGGTCGACCACGGCGACCACCCCTTCGATCGGATGCGCATAGCCGTTGTCCTGGAGATGCTCGCGGAAATAGCTGACGGCGCGCACGATGCGGGCGCCGCGCTCGAACTCCTTGTCGAAGAAACCCGACGAAAATGGATCGACCTGGACGAGCTCGATATCCTTGTCGGAGAGTCCGCGGCGGACCATCGCCGCGCGCCAGGCGGGATCGGCCTTCACCACGGCCTCGCATTTGAAGAACTCTTCCAGCATCACCGGCGGCTGTCCGTACGGCGCTGCTCGGTTGGGAACGATATTGCGGTCGACGATCGCGCTGCGGCCGAGATCGATGATGTGCTCGATCGCCTCGCCCGTGGTGATGTCCAGGGTCAGCACGAAGGCGCAGCGTCCAGCTCCCCCGGTAGCCAGCTCCTGCTTGGTCGGCTCTTCCAGCCGCACCATCGGGAAGCGGCAGTTCTCCGGCGAAACTGCGGCGGCGCGCGCGAGCGTGCAGGCCGCGGTGATCTCTTCGGCCGTCAGCGGATCCAGCGGATGTGGCGCGACAGCTTGGGCTGACGGTTTGGACGTGACGGTGCCGAGCATGAGGACGTCCATGATTCAGCGCGGGGCGAGATGCGCAGTGATGGCGTTGAAGGCGGCAAACCAGCGCTGGTCGATCGGAACGTCCATCGCTTTCGGCTGCGTGGCGAGCTTGGCGATGACGGTGTCCGAGTCCAGGTCGACATAGAGCAACTGGCCATGAATGCCGATCGCAGTGATCGCGTTGCGGGTCGGATCGATCGTGAACCATTTGCTACGGTAGCGCGCGCCCGGGAAGAATTCGGCGAGGTCGCCGTCGGCCCAGGCCTTGGGATCGCCGTTCTCTCTGATGTCGTCGATCCACCAGCCCGGCACCACCTGCCGTCCCCCCTCGACCACGCCGCGGCAGCGGATCATCTCGCCGAAGCGGATGAGATCGCGGGCCGTGACCGACAGGCCGCCCGCGATGCGGCCCATGCCGTGGCTGTCGAGAGTCAGCGAGCCGTCCTCCTCCGCGCCCAGGGGCTGCCAGAGATATTCGGAGAGGATGGACTGGTAGGGCACGCCGCAGGCACGTTCATAGACCCAGCCGAGCACTTCGGTATTGGGCGAGACATAGTGGAACACCTTGCCGTGCGGCTTGCCGGTGCCGCGCAAGGTCGTGAGATAGGCGCGCTGATGACCTGGCTCGACGCCCGGCGGCGGCACGTCCCAGCCGGAGGAGAATCGGTAGCGCGCGACGTCGCCGGCGGGATCCTCGTAATCCTCCTCGAACTTGATGGCGACGGCCATGTCGAGCAGGTTGCGGACAGTGCAGCCCGCATAGACCGAGGTCTCCAGCTCCGGCACATAGCGCACCACCCTCGCCTCGGGATCGAGCGATCCGCGCGCGGCCAAAATGCCGCCGAGGGTGCCGGCGACCGCCTTGCTGATCGAGCAGATCAGATGCGGTGTGGTCGCGCTCATGCCATCGCCATACCATTCGTGAACCAGCGTGCCCCGGTGCATCACGAGCAGCGTGTCGGCGAAAGTTTCGCGTAATGTCGCCGCGATCGTGGTCGGCGTGCCGTCGGGCGAGGTGAAGCCGATCATGCTCAGCTCGCGCGGCGCGCTGGTGATCGGGCTCGGGTGGGCCGAGCGGCGAACCTCGGCCGTCGGCAACACTTCGCGGGTGTGGGTGAAACCCCAGCGGATCGCCGGGAAGCTGCGCCAGTTGGCGCGCGTCACCTGGGCCTCTGGCGCTGGCGGGCTGCCACGCATGATCTCGGTCGGCCGCATGTCGATCCTCCGCGAAGCCTCGCCCCGCGATGGTGTTGGGACGGTGAGCGAGAAGACTGCACCGGGGCGGTATCGGACGTTATCGAGATCCGGCAATATTTTGCTGGACACGGGCGATGGTCATGCCAGTCTTGCCCTAGGTCCTTGCCGGACTTTGCCGCCAAATTTCGAAATCCTGTCATGACCTTGCGCGCAACTCTTCCGATTCAAGACTCGGCTGTCAGCCTGTTCCAGGCCAGCAGCACGGACGTCGATGAGCATTGCGCCAGCCTCGGCCGCTGGCGGTTGAGCTACGACCAGATCAGTGCCGGGGCGTTTCGCGGCAGCTTCACTCAACTCTCCCTGCCCCATGTCGAAGTATTCCGCGAAATCACCAGCCAGCAGGTCCGGCAGTACGGTCAGCTGGGCGCTGACAGCTTTGGTATCGGCCTGTCCTGGCACGGCGACGGCGAGGTCAATTGCAACGGCGCCAGCGTTGCAGGCGCCCAGGTCATCGCCTGCGTCGACGCCGAAGTCGATATGTGCACGCCGAAGGCGTTCGAGCTGCGTGGCATCGTTGCCAGCGCGGCGCTGATCTCGGAGCTTGCCGCCCGGCTCGAGATCGAGCTGCCGCGCACTGTCTGGCACCAATTGCAGATGGTCGAAATGGCGGAAGCTCCGGTCGTGCGGCTGCGCTCGCACCTCGCCGCCATTCAAGAGACGATCGCGACCGCTCCGGAAAGGTTCAGCGATCCGGCAGCCAGGCAGGCGCTTGAAGACGCCCTTCTCGTCGAGATCATGGACATGCTGCCAACGGCGCGAACCAGCGATCCCGGGCGCAGCGCTGCCGCGCGGCGGCGAACCGTCGATCGCGCCCGGGAGCTGATGCATGGCAGCGGTGCTCGTTCACTTTCGCTGCTGGAGGTCTGCAAGGCCGTCGGCGCCAGCCCGCGCAAACTCGGTTATTGCTTCCAAGAGGTGCTGGGCACGAGTCCGATGCATTACTGGCGCGCGATGCGGCTGAACCGCGTGCGGCGCGAGCTGAAGCGCGCCGGCGGCGCTGGGAGATCCATCTACGACGCTGCCGTGCAGCACGGATTCTGGCACTTCAGCCAGTTCTCGCTCGACTATAAGCGCCACTTCTCCGAGCTACCCTCGGAGACGCTACGTCGGACAAGACGAGCCGTGTGATCCGGCTCAGTGGTGCCGCAGCCGGCGGTTGACCCGGCGCGCCAGATAGTCGCCCGCGCTCTGCACGAGCTGCACCAATGCGATCAGCACGACGACGACGGCGAGCATCATTTCGGGCATGAAGCGCTGATAGCCGTAGCGGATGCCGAGATCCCCCAAGCCCCCGCCGCCGACCGCGCCCACCATGGCGGAATAGCCGAGCAGGCTGACCACTGCGAGCGTCAGCGCCAACAGAAGTCCCGGCAGCGCCTCGGGGATCAGCACCTTGAACACGATCTGCATCGGCGAGGCGCCGAACGAGGACGCGGTCTCGATCAGGCCGCCATCGACTTCGCGGATCGCAGCTTCCACGAGGCGCGCGATGAACGGCGCCGACGCGATGGTCAGCGGCACGATCGCCGCGGTCGATCCGATCGAGGTTCCGGCAACGAGGCGCGTGAACGGGATGATGGCGACGACCAGGATGATGAAAGGCGTCGACCGCGTCGCGTTGACGATGATGCCGAGCACGCGATTGACGATCGGAGCCGCGAACAGCTCCCCTTTCCGGCTGGTCGCGAGGAAGACGCCGAGCGGCAGGCCGAAGACGGTGCCGAGCAGTGCGGCGATGCCGACCATGTACAGGCTCTCGAAGGTCGCCTGGATGATCAGGTTGATGAGTTCAGGCGACATAGCCGAGATGCTCCGCCGGGAATTGATGTTGAGAGAGCCAGGCAAGAACTCGCGCCGGCACGTCGTCGCGGCCAGGACTACCGAGGGGTATGCCGAGAACGAGCGAGCCGACATGCTGGCCGCCGATCTCGTCGATGCGCGCCGACAGCAGCGACATGTCGAGGCCGAGCTCGCGGGCGAGCCGCGCCACCAGCGTGTCGCCGGCCCCTGCCCCGCGCACCTGGACGCGGATCACGGCCTGCCCGCCGGCAGGCGGCTCCGCCACGATCCGGCTCGCCAGCGAGACCGGCAGGCTGTCGCCGACCACCTCGGCCAGGAAGGACTGCGTGATCGGATGTTTCGGATGGGTGAAGATGTCGGCGACGTGACCGCTCTCGACGACATGGCCGGCGTCGAGCACCACGACGTCCCTGGCGAGCTGGCGCACCACGGACATTTCGTGGGTGATCAGCACGATGGTCACTCCGAGCTCGCGGTTGATGTTCGCGAGCAGGTCGAGGATCGCACGCGTCGTCTGCGGATCGAGCGCGGAGGTCGCCTCGTCCGACAAGAGCACGCTCGGCCGCGTCGCCAGCGCGCGGGCGATGCCGATGCGCTGCTTCTGGCCGCCGGAGAGTTCGGAAGGATAGCGGTCATGCTTGTCTGCGATGCCGACCAGCGCGAGCAGCTCGGTCACGCGCGCCTTGATGTCGGCCTTGGCCCAACCGGCGATCTCCAGCGGCAGCGCGATGTTGTCGGCGGCGGTGCGCGACGACAGCAGGTTGAAATGCTGGAAGATCATGCCGATCGAGCGCTGCGCCAGCCGCAGCTCGCGGCCCGTCAGCGCCGAGATATCGCGGCCATCCACGATCACGCGGCCCGCGGTCGGCTTCTCCAGCCCGTTGATGAGCCGCACCAGGCTCGACTTGCCGGCGCCGGAGCGGCCTATCACGCCGGTAATGGAACCGCGTGGAATGGCAAAATCGATGTTTTGTAGTGCGTTGACGCCAGACTTGCCGCGATAGGCCGGATAGGTCTTCGAGATGCCGGCGAAACGGACCATCGCGTCCGGCTCAGGCGCGGGATGCGATATCGCTTGAGCTGGCGCAATCGGCTGTCCGACGGCGAGCGATTGGTGAGCGTTCATGGAGACGGCCTTCATGCACAATAGTTCTTTCGCTCGCCGGAAAAGGCAAACGAAAGCCGGGTCGCATCAGCGACGAGGGGGAGGAACAGCAGCAAACGCCTCAAAGGGGCACGCGCTGCACCGCAGCACGTACCATCGCCTTTTCCAGTCTTTCTTGCAATGTCAGATATTTGCGAGGAGATGGACGAAGATTCCCCAATCCCTGTCTGGAGAAGAATATTCCTCCGCCCTGGGGGCTGCCTCCAGCCCGGCTCACCCCATCCGCAGCCAGGGCAACACGATCAGCAACAGCCCGGCGAAATAGAGCAGCCCGAAGATCAGGCCAAAGCCCCAGAACTGGCCCTTCCCGATATAGCCGCTGCCGAAATACATCGGCGCAGGTCCGGTCGCATAAGGCGAGATAACGCCCATAAGGCCGAGCGAGTACATGCAGAGCATCGCAAGTGTAGTGACTGGCAGGTCGGGAATGCCCGATCCGACCGCGAGCACCACGGGCAGCACGGCGGCGGCATGCGAGGTGATGCTCGAGAAGAAATAGTGGATCCAGAAGAACAGCGCGACCAGCAGCAGCATCGCGGTCGACGGCGATAGTCCGGCGAGCGGTTTTGCGTATTCGGTCGCGAACCATTTGATGAAGCCGATCTCGTTGAGGCCGGAGGCCAGCGTCAGCAGCGAGGTGAAATAGAAGAACACCTCCCAGGCGCTCTTCTCGCTGACGATGTCGGCAAATTCGATCACGCCGGTCACCAGCATCAGGGAGATCACGATGAACACGACAGTGGTGGCGTTGACGAAGTTCGAGCCGAGCACGGGCACGTGGATGTCCGGGCTCGATCCCGCGATCCACAGGAACATCGCGAGCACGATCAGGCCAAGCATGATCCACTCGTTGCGCGACATCGGGCCCATCGTCTGGAGCTCTTTCGCCGCCCATTCGGAAATCTCCGGGCTGCGCTTCACCTCGGGCCGGCAAACGAGATAGCTGAGCAGCGGCACGAGCACCATCAGGAGGATGCCGAGCGGCGCGAAGCCGAGGAACCACTGGCCCCAGCTGACCTCGACCCCGACCGTCTTCTTGGCAATCGCCAGCGCCGCCGCGTTCGGCGCGAGCGCAGTGAAGAACAGCGAGCTCGTGACTGCGGTCGCGGCAAAGGCCGTCCACATCACATAGGTGCCGATCCTGCCGGCGGTCGGCCCCGGTTCGGAGCCATAGATGCGCGGGATGTTGCTGATGATGGGATAGACGATGCCGCCGCTGCGCGCGGTGTTCGACGGCGTTGCCGGCGCCAGCAGGAAATCCGACATCGCCACGGCATAACCGAGGCCGAGCGTGTTGCGGCCGAGCTTTTGCACCAGCACCAATGCGATGCGTCGGCCGAGCTGGCTCTTGCGATAGCCGATCGAGAACACGAAGGCGCCGACGATCAACCAGACCGTGCTCTCGGCAAAGCCTGCCAGCATCCAGCGCAGCGATTTGCCGGGATCGGGATCGATATAGCCGGCGACGCCCGCGACCGTCAGGCCGATGAAGCCGACTGCGCCGACCGGCATCGATTCCAGGATGAGCCCGGTGATGACGGCCGCGAACACCGCGAAATAGTGCCACTGATTGACGTTGAGCCCGGTAGGCGCCGGCCACAGATAGATCACCAGCCACACCGCGAGCGGTGCGACCAGTTTCCAGCGAAATCCTGTTGCCTCAGGCGCCTGCGAATTGGCGGTCATGGGCCCTCCCCTCTGATGTCGTCACCCGTGCGGCTCGTTGGCCGAGCCTGCTCTTGTCCCAATGCGGCGTATACGGACTGTCGGGGATGCGATCAATGGCCTGGCAAAGATCTATCGCCCCTTGAAGCGCGGCTTGCGGCGGCCCAGGAACGCCTCGACGCCCTCCTTGTGATCCTCGCTGAGACTGGCGAGCGCGAACTGGTCGACGTCCATATGGCTGGCGAGATCGTCCAGCGCATGCGCGAGCCGGTTGACGGTGAGCTTCGTCATCGCGACCGAGAGCGGCGGCTGCGCGGCGACCTTGCGGGCGAGCTCCATGGCGGAATCGAAAGCATGGCCGGGATCGGTCACCTGTTCCACCAGGCCCCACTCATGGGCCTCGTCCGCCGAGATGCGCTGATCGGCAAGGATCACCGCCTGCTTGGTGCGGGCGGGCCCCATCAGATGCAGCATGCGCGGAATGCTCTGCCAGCTCATGTTCATGCCGAGCCCGATCTCAGGCACGCGCAAGTGCGCATCGCGTCCCATGATGCGGAAGTCGAGCGCCACGGCCAGCGCGACGCCGCCGCCGACACAAAAGCCCTCGATCGCCGCGATCGTGATCTGCTCCATCTCCTGCCAGGCATGGGTGAGGCGCGGCCCGAGCTTGAGATGCCGCCGCAGCGCGCCGAGATCCATGTCCTTGCGCGAGCGTCCCTCGGCATCCTTGAGGTCGAAGCCGGCGCTGAATGCGCCCGAGCTGCCGGTCAGGACCACGACGGAGGTTGTCGCGTCGTCTTCAAAACTGCTCGCGGCCGCCGTAAGCTGCCGCAGCGCTTCGGGCGACAGCGCGTTGATGCCGTCATGGCGGTCGAACCGCACGATGGCGATCCGCCCCTCCGGCCCATGCCCCTTCTCGATCGTCACATAATTGGTCAACGGAAGTTCCCCTTTTCTTGTTGCTCTTGATCACAGATGTCCGGTGCGCCGGTGCTCCGGCTCACTGCCCTCGACCGGAAACCGGATCGTCGTACCGATGGTGATCCAGTTGGCGTTCTCGCCGCTGATGTTGCGGCCGTAGATCACGTCGATGGAAAATATCTCGCCCGGCCGGTAGCGGACACCGGTTTGCAGCCGCGGTTGCACGACGCTCGCGACCTCGGACGCGCCGGCCTGGCCATACGCCTCGATCGTCCACTGCAACGTGTCGGTGAACTTCCAGTCGAAGCCGACGCCATAGGTGAAGTAATGGCGGTCCACGGTGCGATCCCAGAGCCAGCCGCCATTGACGTTGATGCGCATGGTCTCCGACAGGCGGAAGGTCGCGGGGATGACCGCAAAGGCGCTCAGCGTCTCGCCGGTCGCCGCGTCGAACGATCCTCCGCCATAGGCCGACAACCCCCACCGTCCGATGCCCGTGGGGATGAAATTCGTTTTGGCTTTGGGCGCTATGGTCGTGCTCCAGTCGCCGTCGCTGCGGGCGCGGATGGTCTGGAGGCTCAGCTCGATCGGCCTGAAGGGGTCGACCACACAGGAGGGATTGGCGACCGCCGAAAAATCGGTGTTCGTCGCGGCCGACATCCAGCTCTCGACCTTGCAGGAGCCGACCTCGGAGATGTCGGCGGCATCGACCGCATAAGCGCCATTCGCAGCACGCGCATCATGCGCCGCGCATGTCATGAGAGCCGCGATTGCGGCGGTTATTGCGGTTCGTACGGCCCAGCCCATGGGGCGATGTTAGCAGAGTCTCCGCCTCGACAAGGCCCGGATTCTGGGGCTATCTTTGCGCCATGAGCGAGCATCATCACGACCACGATCACGACCATTCCGAGCTGTCGGAGACCGAGCTGCGCGTCCGCGCGCTCGAGACGATTCTGACCGAAAAGGGGTATGTCGAGCCGGCCGCGCTCGACGCCATCATCCAGGCCTACGAGACCAAGATCGGCCCGCACAACGGCGCGCGCGTCGTCGCCAAGGCCTGGAGCGATCCGGCGTTCAAGAAGGCGCTGCTGGAGGACGGCTCGAAGGCGATCGGCACGCTCGGCCATGTCAGCCGCGTCGGCGATCATCTCGTCGTGGTCGAGAACACGCCTGGGCGACACAACATGGTCGTGTGCACGCTGTGCTCCTGCTATCCCTGGGAAATGCTGGGGCTGCCGCCGGTCTGGTACAAGGCCGCGCCCTACCGCTCGCGCGCCGTGAAGGACCCGCGCGGCGTGCTCGCCGATTTCGACGTCACCCTGCCCAAGGACATGGAGATCCAGGTCTGGGATTCCACCGCCGAGACGCGCTTCCTGGTGCTGCCGATGCGCCCCGAGGGCACCGAGGGCTGGAGCGAAGAACAACTCGCCGAGCTCGTCACGCGCGATTCCATGATCGGCACGGGCTTTCCCAGGACGCCGGGAGCGCGGTCGTGAACGGCGTGCACGACATGGGCGGCATGGACGGCTTCGGCAAGGTCGAGGCTGAGCCGAACGAGCCTGTCTTCCACGAGGAATGGGAGTCCCGCGTCCTCGCCATGGTACGCGCGATGGGCGCGGCCGGCGCCTTCAACATCGACACCTCGCGCTTCTACCGCGAGACGCTGCCGCCAGACGTGTATCTGTCGAGCTCCTATTACAAGAAATGGTTTCTCGGGCTCGAGGAGATGCTGATCGAGAAGGGCTACCTCACGAGGGAGGAGGTCGCCGCCGGCCATGCGATGCAGCCCGCAAAGGCGCTCAAGCACGGCAAGTTCGACCTCACGCAGGTCGAGCGCATCATGGTCCGCGGCAAGTTCGCCCGCCCTGCCCCAGCGCCCGCGAAATTCGAGATCGGCGATCGCGTACGCGCCAAGAACATCCATCCGACCACGCACACGCGGCTGCCCCGCTATGTGCGCGGCCATGTCGGAATCGTCGAGCTGAACCATGGCTGCCACGTGTTTCCGGATACGGCGGCGATGGAGCGCGGCGAGCATCCGCAATGGCTTTACACGGTCGTGTTCGAAGCCCGCGACCTCTGGGGCGATGACGGCGATCCCACGCTGAGGGTCTCGATCGACGCCTTCGAGCCCTATCTGGACCCGGCGTGATGAGCAGCACGGCAGCGGCGGCCGCAACGGCCGCCATTCCGAGCATTCCGCGCGATGACGACGGCCCGGTGTTCCGCGCTCCCTGGGAGGCGCATGCGTTCGCCATGGCGTTGACACTGCACGAGCGCGGCGTGTTCACCTGGCCGGAATGGGCAGCCGCCTTGGCTTCCGAGATCAAGCGCGCGCAGGCGGCCGGCGATCCCGATACGGGCGAGACCTACTATCTGCACTGGCTCGCCACGCTGGAGGGCCTCGTCTCAAGCAAAGGCGTCGCATCCGTGGAGACGCTGCACCGCTATCGCGATGCCTGGGACCACGCGGCGGACCGCACGCCGCACGGCAAGCCGATCGAGCTGAGGCCGGAGGATTTTACAGGGTAGTCGGTTCGGGCGTGGCGCGAGCGCTGCTTCCTCGACCACAGCTGTCATCACCCGCGAAGGCGGGTGATCCAGTATTCCAGAGACGCTTGTGGGATGCGGAGAGCCGCGGCGTACTGGATTCCCCGCCTTCGCGGAGAATGACAGTGAGGATCGGAGCGCCATCAGCGCCCCGCCGCAAACTCCCGCCACCCCTTCGCCCGCAGGCTGCACGCCGGGCATTCGCCGCAGCCATAGCCCCACTCGTGCCGCGCGCCGCGCGTCCCGAGATAGCAGGTGTGCGACTGCTCGCGGATCAGGTCGACCAGCCCGTCGCCGCCGAGATCCTGCGCCAGTTGCCACGTTGCGGCCTTGTCGATCCACATCAGCGGTGTATGCAGCTCGAACTTGCGCGCCATGCCGAGCGACAGCGCCGCCTGCATGGCGCGGATGGTCTCGTCGCGGCAATCGGGATAGCCGGAATAATCCGTCTCGCACATGCCGCCGACGATGTGGGTGATGCCCCGGCGATACGCCAGCGCCGCAGCAAACGTCAGAAACACCAGATTGCGGCCCGGCACGAAAGTGTTCGGCAACCCGTCGGCACCCATCGCGATGGCGACATCGCGCGTCAGCGCCGTCTCGGACACGGCCGCCAGCGTCGGGATCGACAGCGTATGGTTCTCGCCGAGCTTTGCGGCCCAGTCCGCGCGGAGCGCCTTCACGCCGTCGAATAGCCGTTCGCGGCAATCGAGCTCGACGGCGTGGCGCTGGCCGTAGTCGAACCCCAGCGTCTCCACCCGCGCAAAGCGACTCAGCGCCCAGGCGAGGCAGGTGGTGGAATCCTGGCCGCCGGAGAACAGCACCAAAGCGGTTTGTGATGAAAATGCGTCGCTCATGGCCCGCGCTTTAGCACTGTGGAACGTCTCAGCCAATCGGTGGAAATCGGCCTGTTCCGCCGCGCCCGGCTGGGAACGGCGCCCTGCTTTTGGCATAAGGTTTCGGAGCCAGGAGAGACGCCCCGCAATGACCCCTTCCCGCGACATTTCCCGCCTGATCGAGATCATGGCGGCGCTGCGCACGCCGGTGACCGGCTGCCCCTGGGACCTCGAGCAGAATTTTGCGACGATCGCGCCCTACACGATCGAGGAAGCCTATGAGGTGGTGGAGGCCATCACCCGCGGCGATCTCGACGATTTGCGCGAGGAGCTCGGCGATCTGCTGCTGCAGGTCGTGTTCCACGCCCAGATGGCGTCGGAGCAGAATGCGTTTGCTTTTGGAGACGTCGTCGAGGCCATCACGCGAAAAATGATCCGGCGTCACCCGCACGTCTTCGCCGACAAGGATGGCAATCTCGCCTCGCATCACGTCAAGGAAGTCTGGGATCGCATCAAGGCCGAAGAGAAAGCCGAGCGCGCCGCGCGCCGCCCGCCGGAGGACGTGCCGGCGCACAGATCGCTGCTGTCGGGCGTCAAGGCCGGCCAGCCGGCGCTGACCCGCGCCATGGAGCTGCAGCGCAAGGCCTCCACCGTCGGCTTCGACTGGAATGACCCGCGCGCGGTGCTGGCGAAGATCCGTGAGGAAGCGGACGAGATCGAGGCCGCGCTCGACCGTGGCGACAGGCAGGAGATCGCGGAGGAGACCGGCGATCTGATGTTCGCGCTGGTCAACCTCGCCCGCCATGTCGACGCGGACCCGGAAAGCGCCCTGCGCGCGACAAACGCCAAGTTCGAAAGGCGCTTTGCCTATATCGAGCGCGCGCTGGAGACGCAGGGACGCACCCTCGGGCAGGCATCGCTGACGGAGATGGATGCGCTATGGAATGAAGCGAAGACGGCGACGTGATGGAAGGCATGCCATGGAAATCAGGCAAGACGATCCGAAGGCGCGACATGTGGCCGATTTGTTGGCGCATCACCTGGAAGAGCTCCGCAGCGTCATGGGCGAGCATGCGCAGGCGCTCGATGCAAGCGGCTTGTCGGCTCCGACTGTGACGTTCTGGACGGCCTGGCAGAACGATGCGCTGGCTGGCTTCGGTGCGCTGAAGCAATTGGACGAGATGCACGGCGAAGTGAAGTCGATGCGGGCCGCGCCCACCACGCGCGGGACCGGGGTCGGTCGCGCAATCCTGCTCCACATCGTTGCAGAGGCCCGCAAGCGAGGCTATGCGCGTCTCAGCCTGGAAACCGGCACGGCGTCGCTTCATGCGCCGGCCGTTTCACTCTATCGTAGCGTCGGCTTCGCAAATTGCGGACCGTTTGCCGATTATCAGGCGAGCCCGCATAACCAGTTCATGAGCCTCGACCTCGCAAATTGATCGGATCGTAGCTCAGGCCGACAGGCGCGGCACGGCATCGAACCTCGACACCACGATGTCCCGCTTGGTCTCGTCCACGCGCACGGTCATGTCGAAGCGGCCGTCGTGCAGCTCTTTCGACAGCACCTCGGCATTGCGATGCAGCCAGCTGATGCCGGCGCCGTCGGCGGCGTCGATGGAGAGGTCGAGGGTGGTGCGCTTTGCGGCAAGGCGTTCCTCGATCGCGGCGAGCAATGCGTCGACGCCCTCGCCCGACACCGCCGAGACCAGCATGGCCGGATGATCCTCCGGCCGGCGTGCGGCGATGTTCAAGAGCTCTTCGCGCTGCTCGGCATCGTAACGGTCGATCTTGTTCCAGACCTCGATGATGCGGCCGGAGTCGTCTGGGTTGATGCCGAGTTGGCGCAGCACTGCGTCGACGTCGCTCTGCTGGGCCTCGGCATCTTCATGCGAGATGTCGCGCACGTGGAGAATGACGTCGGCTTCCAGCACCTCCTCCAGCGTGGCACGGAAGGCGGCAACGAGTTGCGTCGGCAGATTGGAGATGAAACCGACCGTATCCGACAGCATCGCCTTGCCGCCATGCGGCAGGTTGAGCGCGCGCAAGGTGGGATCGAGCGTCGCGAACAGCATGTCGGCCGCCTGCACGTCGGCGCGGGTCAGGCGGTTGAACAGCGTCGACTTGCCGGCATTGGTGTAGCCCACCAGCGCAACGACGCGGTACGGCACGCGCTGACGGCCCGCGCGATGCAGCCGCCGCGTCGCCTGCACCTTCTTCAGTTCGCTCTCGAGCTTGGAGATGCGCTCCTGGATCAGGCGGCGGTCTGCTTCGATCTGCGTCTCACCGGGGCCGCCCATGAAACCGAAGCCGCCGCGCTGGCGCTCCAGATGGGTCCATGAGCGCACCAGGCGCGAGCGCTGATAGTTGAGATGGGCGAGCTCGACCTGGAGCGAGCCCTCCTTGGTCTTGGCGCGGCGGCCGAAGATCTCCAGAATGAGCCCGGTGCGGTCCAGCACCTTGGCGTGCAGTTCTTTTTCGAGATTGCGCTGCTGGATCGGCGCCAGCGCGCAATCCATCACAACCAGCTCGACATCGAGGGTCTTGATCAGGCCGGCGATCTCCTCGACCTTGCCCTTGCCGATATAGGTGGCGGGGCGGATCTGGCTGACCGGCGCGATGATGGCGTCGGCAACGACGAGATCGATCGCACGCGCGAGGCCCGCGGCTTCATCGAGCCGGGCCTCGGCGTCGCGCTGAACATGACTCTCTGATTGCGCGTCGGCACCGCCCGCGCGCACACGCAAGTAGGGGCCGATGACAAGCACCCGCCCCGTTTGCTTAGCCCCTGCCGACCGCGGACGGTCGGCATCCCCGTCGAAATTCCGGGGTTCCAATCAGATCACTCTCAAGCCGGCTGATCCTCGCCGCCTTCGAACAGCTGGATCGGAGCACCCGGCATGATGGTCGAGATCGCATGCTTGTAGACGAGCTGCGAATGACCGTCGCGCCGAAGCAGCAAACAGAAATTGTCGAACCAGGTCACGATGCCCTGGAGCTTCACTCCGTTGACCAGAAAGATCGTCAGTGGCGTCTTGGTTTTGCGAACGTGATTAAGGAAGGTGTCCTGCAGGTTTTGTGCGCGGTCTGCCGCCATTGTTTTTTTCTCGCTTTGAGTTTCTTTTTATTGCGCCGGTTGCGACCCTCTTTGTGAGGTTCGGGGCCTCTCCCGGTTGCCGTTCCCTCATGAGATCCCCCTCGGAAGGAACAGCTGTGCGATTAGAGGACAGGTGGACCTATTAGGCAAGCCGCTTCACGCGGCAAGGCACGTCCTATTGCCCCGAAAAACTACGGAAATCGATGATTTTCCTGACCTATCCCAGAGCCGTAAACACAGCACTCGGCGTTAGCCGACACCGAGCGCCTTCAGCTTTCGATGCAGCGCCGACCGTTCCATGCCAACGAACTCGGCCGTGCGAGAAATATTTCCTGAAAAACGGCTGATCTGTGCAATCAAATAGTCGCGCTCGAACACTTCGCGTGCCTCACGCAGCGGCAGGCCCATGATGTGCTCGCCGTTGTTGCTGGTCGGCATCGCCGGCACCATGGAGCCGACGTCCTGCGGCAGCATGTCGGCCGTGATGATGACCTCGGGCCCGCCCGCCGCCAGAATCATGACTCTCTCAACGTTGTTGCGGAGCTGGCGCACATTGCCCGGCCAGACATGCGATTGCAGCACCGCCATCGCGTCCTGCCCGATCTGCCGCTTGGGCAGACCGCTGCCGGCCGAGATCTGCTCCATGAAATAGTCGATCAATTCCGGGATGTCCTCGCGCCGTTCCGAGAGCGCGGGCACGCGGATCGGCACCACCGAAAGCCGGTGATAGAGATCCTCGCGGAAGTGGCCGGCCGCGATCTCTTCTTCGAGATTGCGCGCGGTCGACGAGATGATGCGCACGTCGACCTGCACCTTGGCCGTGCCGCCGACGCGCTGGAATGACTGCTCCACCAGCACGCGCAGGATCTTGTTCTGGGTCTCGCGCGGCATGTCCGCGATCTCGTCGATGAACAGCGTGCCGCCATGGGCCTCTTCGAGCGCGCCCGGCTTGCGCGCGTGCTCGCCGTTGGACTGCTCGACGCCGAACAGCTCGTGCTCCATCCGCTCGGGCGTGATCGCAGCGGCGTTGATGACGACGAACGGGCCGTCGGCGCGGCCCGAGGCCGTGTGCAGCGTTCGTGCGGTCAGCTCCTTGCCGGCGCCGGCGGGGCCGACGATCAGGATGCGGCTGTTCGCCTTGGCCGCGCGCTCGATGGTCTGGCGCAGCTGGTTCATGCTGGGCGAGCGGCCGACGAGCTGGCTGGCGCTCGGCGCGAGCTGCTTGAGCTCCTTGACCTCACGCTTGAGCCGCGAGTTCTCGAGCGCTCTGGTCGCGACCAGGATCAAACGGTCGGCCTTGAACGGCTTCTCGATGAAGTCGTAGGCGCCGCGCTTGATCGCCGCGACCGCGGTCTCGATATTGCCGTGGCCCGAGATCATCACGACCGGCAAATCGGCATTGTCCTTCTTGACCTGCTCCAGCAGCTGCAAGCCATCGAGCTTGGAGCCCTGCAGCCAGATGTCGAGGAACACCAAATGCGGCCTGCGGTTGGCAATTTCAGCCAGCGCGGAGTCGCTGTCGCGCGCAGTTCGCGTGACGAAACCCTCGTCCTCGAGAATGCCCGCAACGAGATCCCGAATATCGGCCTCATCATCGACAATCAGAATTTCACTTGCCATGGGTCGCGCCTGTCTTGTCAGCTGCCTGTGGGGGCTTCGATTTTCGGTGAATCATTGGTCTTTTCAGCGGGCTCTTTGGTTTCGAGCGCCGGCTCTTTTGTTTCCGGCGCCGCGTCTTTCGCCGGCTCCGTCGCCGCTTTGGCGATTTCCGTGGCCGCGCGCGCCTGCTCGGCTCCGTCGGCCTTCGCCGGCTGCCCGGAGATCGCAAAGCGCATCCGCATCCAGGCACCGCGCTGGCCCTCGCGGAATTCGGAGGCATCTTTCAGCTCGATGCGTCCGCCATGGTCTTCCAGCACGCGGCCGACGATCGCAAGACCAAGGCCGGTGCCCTTGGCCCGGGTCGTGACGTAGGGTTCGAGCAGCCGCGAGCGCGCGACCTTGGGCAGGCCGATGCCGTTGTCGATCACGTCGATCAGCACGTCATCGCCCTCGCGGGAGACTACGACATCGATACGGCCTTTGCCGAGCTCTTCCGCCGGAACCTGCTCGATCGCCTCGGTGGCGTTCTTGACGATGTTGGTGACCGCCTGGGAGATCAGCCGCCGGTCGAACTGGGCCCGGAGCGGGTCCTGCTTGAAATCGGCCTCGATATCGATCTCGGGATGGGCGACCTTCATCAGGAACACCGCCTGCCGCACGGCGTCGGCGACGTCCTCGCCCTCCATCACCGGTTTCGGCATGCGGGCGAAGCGCGAGAACTCGTCGACCATGCGCCTGATGTCGTCGACCTGGCGCACGATGGTGTCGGTGCACTGTTCGAAGATCTGCTTGTCCTTGGCCTCGGTGATGTCCTTGCCGAACTTGCGGCGGATCCGCTCGGCCGAGAGCTGGATCGGCGTCAGGGGATTCTTGATCTCGTGGGCGATGCGCCGCGCCACGTCGCCCCAGGCCGAGGTGCGCTGCGCCGAAACCAGCTCGGTGATGTCGTCGAGCGTGATGATGTAGCTGTCGTGCGGCTGGTTCTTCTCGGCGCTGACCCGGACCGACAGATTGCGCTCCTGCCCGTCGCGGGTGATCGTGATCTGGCCCTGCACCAGGCGCTGGGTGCCTTCCCGCGCCGCCTTCATCATCTCGTCGAGCTCGGGCAGCACGTCGGAGAGCGGGTGGCCGAGCGTCTCGGATTCGGCGTGACCGATCAGCTTCTCGGCCGAGCGGTTCAATATGCCGACGCTGCCGGAGGCATCGACGCCGATGATGCCTGCGCTCGCCGAGGACAGCACGGCCTCGATGAAGCGGCGGCGGCTGTCGATGAGATCGCTGGCATTGACGAGCTCGTCGCGCTGGCTGCGCAATTCCTGCGTCATCTTGTTGAAGGTCTGGCCAAGCTGGGCGAGATCGCCTTCCGACTGGTGCACGGGCACCTGGACGTGGAGATCGCCGGTCGAGACCGTGTGGGCCGCGTTCATCAGCCGCCGGATCGGCGAGACCAGCGAGTTGGCGAAGTTGAGGCCGATCAGCACCGAGGCCATCAGGATGGTCAGCGCGATCACGGCAAACATCAGCGCGAAGGCGACCTGGATACCGAGCCGACGCGACTCGATCTGGGCATATTCGGCGACGCTGACCTCGGTCTGCTTGAGCTGATTGACGACATTCGGATCGAGGGGGCGGGCGACATAGAGGAAGGTGTCGTTGAACGCGCGCAACCGGATCACCGCAGCGACGAAGCTCGCGTCCGGCAGCACCGCGATCTCAGGCTCGTTCTCGTTGACGTTGCTGAGGAAGTCGGGCGCGGGCGGCGAATAAGCGAGCCGCATGCCGGTGTCGGCGGATTCCAGGATGTTGGTGTTCTTGTCGATGATCATCGCGCCCGGCAGATTGCGCGAGCCGGCGCTGGCGGTGAGCAGCTCACGAAACGAGCGGCGATCCTGGTCGTAGAGCGGCCTTGCATGCGCGATGTCGTTCGCCATGCCGAGAATGTCGCCACGGATCAGCTGGGCATGATCCTGCATATAGGCCCGCGCGATCGTCAGCGAGTTCTGGATCACCTCCCTGGTCGGCCCGGAGAAAAGCCGGTCGAGGCCGCGCTCGATGGTGACGTTGGCGACGACGGCGACCAGCACCGCCGGCAGCACCGCCACGATCGAGAACAGGCTGACGATCTGGACATGGAGGCGCGCCGCTGCCCTGCCCCGCCGCCGCGCCAGGATCAGCTGCCAGAGCTCGCGGATGATGATGCCCACCAGCAGCAGGATCGTGGCCGCGTTGGTCAGGTAGATCGAGCGGACCACCGCCGGCGTCGGCTCGATCGTGGTAAGGCCGGTCAGAACCAGGAAGGTCAGGAAAGCCGAGAGCAGCGCCAGCACCACGGCAAACGGCGCCAGCCAGCGCCGTGCCGACCAACGCCGGGGCTCATCCGCTGGGGCCGTGTCAAAGTGTGCGGCCGAGGTATCTGCGCTGGTCATTCCGGCAATGGTGGTGCTGAAAACGGGTCCGCGGGCGCGCGGATACTGATGTATTCGTACCACATTGTTGCCGAATTGCGACAATTGCGAGGCGTCTACAGCGGGGCGGAGCGCCACATCCACAGGTCAATGGCGGATTAGGGGGAACGGACTCCCGCCGTCCCGGCTTGACCCGGCATGGATAGATTTTTTCTCGCGATCATGGTCTCGGCCGTCCTGCTGCTGATCGTGGCCTCTGACCTGCTGGTCAATGGCCCCGACCTGCAGGAGCCGCCGGCGAATGTCGCCAGCCTGATGCCAGCATCGGGCCGCCTGGTCCGCTAGGTGCGACGCCGCGCCATGCGGCCCGTCGATCAATTGGATGGATCTGGCGGAACATTTGCGCCCCGTCCCGACTTCTGCTCACCGCGTCAGCCACAACGGCCAGCGCGATCCGGACAGGCTCAGCTCCGCTTTGGTAGGGGGAGCTGAGCCACCGCCGGCGTCCGCGAAGACTAGCCCCCGCTCCTGTAGACCTGGATGTCGAGATCCCGGATCTTCTTCCGCAACGTGTTGCGGTTGAGGCCGAGCAGGTCGGCGGCGCGGATCTGGTTGCCGCGGGTGGCCGCCAGCGCGGCCGTGAGCAGCGGCACCTCGATCTCCTTGAGGATGCGGTGATAGAGGCCCGGCGGCGGCACGCCGTTCGGGAAGCCCTGGAAGTGTGAGGACAGATACGCTTCCACCGCGCCGCCGAGATTGTCGACGCCCTGCTGGACCGCGGCGCCTGGGCTGACCGAGGGCGGCGCGAGCTCGCCGTCGATGACGGATGCCGTGATCACGTCCTGCGGATAGAGCGCGGCGAGACGCCGGGCGAGGTTTTCCAGCTCGCGCACGTTGCCGGGCCAGCGGTGCTGCTTCAGCCGCTCCAACGCCAGCGCGTCGAGCTTCTTCGGCGGCAGCCCGTCCTTCTCTGCCAGCGCAAAGAAGTGGCGGATCAGATCGGGAAGGTCCTCGATGCGTTCGCGGAGCGGCGGCAGCCGCAGCGGCACGACGTTGAGGCGGAAGAACAGGTCTTCCCGGAACAGGCCTTGCTGGATCAGGACGCGCAGATCCTTGTTGGAGGCCGCGACGATGCGCACGTCCGTCTTGATCGGGGTGCGGCCGCCGACGGTGGTGTACTCGCCCTGCTGCAGCACGCGCAGCAAGCGCGTCTGCGCCTCCATCGGCATGTCGCCGATCTCGTCCAGGAACAGCGTGCCGCCCTCGGCCTGCTCGAACCGGCCGGAGGCGCGGGTGTTGGCGCCGGTGAAGGCGCCGCGCTCATGACCGAACAATTCGGACTCGATGAGGTCACGCGGGATCGCGGCCATGTTGACGGCGACGAACGGGCCGTTGCGGCGCTTGCCGTAATCGTGCAGCGCGCGCGCCACCAGCTCCTTGCCGGTACCGGACTCGCCCGTGATCATCACGGTGAGATCGGTCTGCATCAGACGCGCCAGCACGCGGTAGATTTCCTGCATCGCCGGCGAGCGGCCGACCAGCGGGATCGCCTCCATCTCGGCGTCCTCGTCAGGCGTCGAGACGCGCTCCTTCGGCTCCGCGAGCGCGCGGCCGACGATGGCGATCAGCTCCTTCAGGTCGAACGGCTTTGGCAGATATTCATAGGCCCCGCGCTCGGAGGCGCGGATCGCCGTCATGAAGGTGTTCTGCGCGCTCATGACGATGACCGGCAGATTCGGCCGCATCTTCTTGATCCGCGGCAGCAGGTCGAACGCGTTCTCGTCGGGCATCACCACGTCGGTGATGACGAGATCGCCCTCCCCCTGGCTGACCCAGCGCCACAGCGTCGCGGCATTGCCGGTCAGCCGCACTTCGTAACCCGCGCGGGACAGTGCCTGATTGAGAACAGTGCGGATGGCGGTGTCGTCATCAGCTACGAGAATGCTACCTGCGGGCATCGTTAATCCTCATTTCGCCCCCTGTGACACAGGCGACGACTTCCCGGCAGAGTCGGCGCGACTGCTTTGATCGGCATGTTTCACCGATGTGGAATACATCGGCATCAGCACGCGGAAGGTGGTCTTGCGCGGCTGAGATTCGCATTCGATGATGCCCCCGTGATCGCCGACGATCTTGGCGACCAGCGCAAGACCCAGGCCCGAGCCGGTCTGCTTGGTGGTCACGAAGGGGTCGAACAGGTTGGGCAGAAGATCGTCCGGCACGCCTGGTCCGTTGTCCTTCACGCAGAATTCGAGAGGCAACGATACCCGGGATTTTTGACCGGGGACTGACAGGCGCACGCCGGGGCGGAACGCGGTGGTGAGCTGGATCTCCGCGTCGGGCACGTCGATCAGGGCTTCGGCGGCGTTCTTCACCAGATTGAGGAACACCTGGATCAACTGATCCTGGTTCGCCAGCACCGGCGGCAGCGAGGGATCGTAATCCTCGATGAAGCGGATGTTGCGGGCAAAGCCGGACTGCGCCAGCCGCTTCACGTGGTCGAGCACCGAATGGATGTTGACGGGACCACGCACCACGGGACGCTCGTCGCCGAACACCTCCATGCGGTCGACCAGCGTCACGATGCGGTCGGCCTCGTCGCAGATCAGGCGCGTCAGCATGCGGTCTTCCGACGAGGCCTGCTGCTCCAGCAGTTGCGCCGCGCCGCGGATGCCGGAGAGCGGGTTCTTGATCTCGTGCGCCAGCATCGCGGCGAGTGCGATCACCGAGCGCGCCGCGCTGCGATGGGTGAGCTGGCGGTCCATCTTGTCGGCGATGGAGCGCTCCTGCAGCATCACCACGATATGGCCGGGCCGCTCGGTCAGCGGGGCGACGTGCAGATCGACCTGGCGGTCGCCGCCCATGCGCGGCGTGCCGAGATCGACCTTGTATTCGTTGACCGGCGAGTTCGACGAGCGCACCTGGTCGATCAGCGCCAGCAAGGGGCTGCCGAACGGCACCAGCTCCTTCAGCGACTGCCGCTTCAGGAATTGCGTCGAGATCTCGAAGAAGGCCTCGGTGGCGATGTTGGCGGCGACGATCTTGCCGTCGGGCCCGATCATCAGCACGGGATTGGGAAGCGCATCCAGGATCGCGTCGCTGTCGGCGGGCTGGCGATGGTCAGCGGCTGAGCTCATGCAGCAGCGCTCCATGCGAAGTCGTCAAAGGCATCCTGCAGCGACTGGTGGACGAGGCGCGGATCCTCCGAGGTGAGGATATTCTGGCGCCAGGCCTTCAGCTTTTCGGCCGGCGCACGGCTGGCCTCTGCCGCAACATCGAGCGCCCAGCCGAGATGCTTGCGGGCATGCTTCAGTCCGACGCGGAGACCATAGAGCGCGCAGACGCCCTCATAGAGCGTGCGGACATAATGCAGCTGGGTTTCGAGCGAGGGCACAGCTTCCTCGGCCCCGCCCTTGAGGCGGCGGCCGATCTGGCCGGGCAGCCAGGGCTGGCCGTTCGCGCCGCGGCCGATCATCACGGCGTCGGCGCCGGAGGCCTCGAGTGCCGCGAGCGCCCGCTCGTAGGAGGTGATGTCGCCGTTGACGACGAGCGGAATGGCGATGGCCTCGCGCACGGCGCGGATCGCATCCCAATCGGCCTCGCCCTTGTAGAACTGGCTGCGCGTGCGGCCATGGACCGTGACGAGCTTGACGCCGGATGCCTCTGCGCGCCGCGCCAGTTCCGGCGCGTTGCGGCTGCGGTCGTCCCAGCCGAGCCGCATCTTCAGCGTCACCGGCACCTGCACCGCGGCGATGGTGGCATCGATCAGGCTGACGGCGTGGTCGAGGTCGCGCATCAGGGCCGAGCCGGACTGGCCGCCGGTGACGTGGCGGGCCGGACAGCCCATGTTGATGTCGATGATGTCAGCGCCTTCGGCCTCGGCGATCCTAGCGCCTTCGGCCATCCAATGCGCCTCACAGCCGGCGAGCTGGACCACGTGCGGGCCAATTCCAGTAGCTTCGCAGCGCAACCGGGACATCCGGTGGCCGTTGGCGAGCTCATCGCTGGCGGTCATTTCGGACACGACGAGACCCGCCCCGAGCTCTGCGGCCAGCTTGCGGACAGGCGAGTCAGTCACCCCCGACATCGGCGCCAGGAAGACCGGGTTGGCGACATCAATATCGCCTATTTTCAACGGCTTAGAGCCGGATACTGTCGAACCGGTCACAGGGGTCTCGTCGACTGGGCAGGGCCTCATCGCGCCTGACATGACCTATCTTGCGCACAATTCTTGTGCAGTCAAGCGTCATGCCTACAGTTTAGACAATTCTGCAAATCTTTCAAGTGCAGTGCAGCAAAATGCTGTTTCCAACAATCCGGGGAAACCCCCTTTTTTTGCGGGCCTGCCGTGCTAGAGGCATGCGGCAATCACCCCACTCCCCGACTCTCCATCACCAACTGAGTATTCGAGTCCTATGGCGAAATCACAGCGCACCGCAGTCGTTCTCGTCGCAGCCGGGCGTGGACTGCGTGCAGGCGCCGGGGGGCCGAAGCAATATCGCGTGATCGGCGGCGTGCCCGTGATCTATCGCGCCATGGAAGCCTTCAGCCGCCACGCGGATGTGTTCGCGGTGCAGCCGGTGGTGAACCCCGACGACAGCACCATGTTCACGGCCGCGGTCGCCGGATTGAAGCATGAGCCGCCGACCAGCGGCGGCGCCACCCGTCAGGCCTCCGTGCTCGCCGGCCTCGAAGCGCTCGCCAAACACAAGCCGGACATCGTGCTGATCCACGACGCGGCCCGGCCCTTCGTCTCGGCCGGCGTGATCTCGCGCGCGATCGAGGCGGCGAGCCGCACCGGCGCCGCGATCCCCGTCGTCCCCGTCACCGACACCATCAAGGTCACCGGCGCGAGCGGCAATGTCGAGGATACGCCGGACCGGGTGCGCTTGCGGATCGCGCAGACGCCGCAATCCTTTCGTTTCGACGTCATCCTCGAGGCGCATCGTCGCGCGGCGAAGGACGGGCGCTCAGATTTTACCGACGATGCCGCGATTGCCGAATGGGCGGGATTGACGGTCGCAACCTTTGAAGGCGATGTTGCCAACATGAAGCTCACCACTCCCGAGGATTTCGTGCGCGAGGAAGCACGCCTGGCTGCCCAGCTCGGCGATATCAGGACCGGCACCGGCTACGACGTGCACGCCTTCGGCGAAGGCGACCATCTCATGCTCTGCGGCGTGCGCGTGCCGCATACCAAGGGGTTTCTCGCCCATTCCGACGGGGATGTCGGCCTGCATGCGCTGGTCGACGCCATCCTCGGTGCGCTCGCCGACGGCGACATCGGATCGCACTTCCCGCCGAGCGATGCGAAGTGGAAGGGCGCCTCCTCCGACCAGTTCCTGAAATACGCCATCGAGCGCGTCACGGCGCGCGGCGGCCGCGTCGCCAATCTCGAGGTCACCATGATCTGCGAGCGGCCGAAGATCGGCCCGCTCCGCGACGTGATGCGCGCGCGCATCGCCGAGATCTCCGGCGTCGACATCTCCCGCGTCGCGGTCAAGGCGACCACCAGCGAGCGGCTCGGCTTCACCGGCCGCGAGGAAGGCATCGCGGCCACCGCGAGCGCCACCATCCGTCTTCCCTGGGGCGTCTAGGCCATGGGCGGCAGCGACGCACGCGCCCTCTCCCGCTCGCTGCTCGATCTGTGCCGGATGCGCAAGCTGACGATCGCAACCGCTGAGTCCTGCACCGGCGGCCTCGTCGCCGGCGCGCTGACCGACATCCCCGGCTCGTCCGACGTGATCGACCGCGGTTTCGTCACCTATTCCAACGATGCCAAGCGCGCGATGCTCGGCGTCGAAGCCGGCACGCTCGCCCATTTCGGCGCCGTCAGCAAGGAAACCGCAACCGCGATGGCGATCGGCGCACTGGAGCGCGCCGGCGTCGATCTCGCCGTCGCCATCACAGGCATTGCCGGCCCCGGCGGCGCGACGCCGGGCAAGCCGGTCGGTCTCGTCCACTTCGCCGCAGCGGCCCGCGACGGCCGGATCATCCACCGCGAGCACCGCTTCGGCGCGATCGGCCGCACCGCCGTGCGTCAGCGCTCCGTCGTCGAGGCGCTGCGCATGCTGATGGATCTCGCCCGCGGTCCGCAAGCCCAGACCAAGCCGCGTGCCGCCGCAACGCGCCTGCGCCCGCGCGCGACCCGCTCGCCGCGCCGGCATGTGGTGAAGCGCAGGCCGCCTCGGTCGCCGCGGGGCTGAAGCACCTCATGCGGCTGCGAGCAGCGCGCTTGCGTGATCGAGCACGCACTGCTTGACCGCGTCAGCTTGCCACGGCTTTGCTTTCGCACTGACCGTCAACTCCAGGATCGGCGCCGCAGGATTGGCGACATCGAGAACCTTGGTGACGGAAACGGCAGGTTGCGCGTGATCGTCGATGCGCGAGTCGTTGCGCAATTCCTTCAGGATGCGATCGGCCATCGCATTGGCCGCGCCCGCCGGGACCGGAAACGCCACCTTGATCTCGCCCGTGCCGGGGTAAGCACTGTGATTGACGATGGCCGCGCCCCACACCTGTCCGTTCGGCAACAGGATCTGCGTGTTGTCGGGCGCAACCAGCTCGGTCATGAACAGCGACAGCGACTTCACCTTCCCCGCCTTGCCGGCCACCTCGACGTCGTCGCCGACGTGAAAGGGCCGGAACAACAGCAGCATCACGCCGGCGGCGAGATTGGAGAGCGTTCCTTGCAAGGCGAGACCGATGGCGAGCGATGTCGCGCCCAGCACGGCGACGAGGCTCGCGGTCTGGATGCCGAACAGCTGAAGCACGGCGATGCCGACCACGGCCAGCACGCCGTAGCGCGCCAGACTGCCCACGAACAAGGTGACGAGCGGGTCGACGCGGTGCGTGACGCTCAACAGGCGCGTGACGAACCGTTGCATGGCGCCGGACAGATACCAGCCGATCGCGAGCAGCAGAATCGCGTAGATCCCGTTCAGGCCATACAGGACGAGCGAGGCTTTCAGCGTGTCGAAATTGACGGTCATAGCGGCTCCAACCCGGACAATCCGGAGAGAACTCGCTGCGACGCGAAATGATCCGAAGGGAACACCGCGCGTAGGGCGGATTAGCGAAGCGTAATCCGCCGCATCTCTCGCCGCGGCGACCAGGATGGCGGATTACGCCTTCGGCTAATCCGCCCTACGGCGCACAATCTCTTGCGTTACCCGGCGGGCAAAACACGCCAGCCGTAGGGCAAGGCAGACCGATAAAAATATTCGCCTTTACAGAATTTCTGATTTATCGCATCCTCCTCCCACCTCACCCCGGCCAGAGGGGCGTATCGCGATCGTCACGAAACGTGGGGTGAGCTGCGGTGGACACACGTCACATCGGCGCGAGAGGCATTGCAGGGCGGCAACCGTGAGCAAGGCGCCTTCGCGCACACGACCGATGTGACATGCGTACGGCAAAACCGTGTGGTCCTGACGCCCGGGGTCTGTGCGTCAAGTCTTGTGGTGATGTGGCGGCCCGACCGGGCACGCGCATCAGTCATCTGCAAGGCGACGGGGGCAATAGTGCATCGCTCCCCGGGGAGAGCTCGGCATAAGCCGTCAAACCACTGCGCAGGGAAGGCCGGCTGTTGGGCTTCACCTGTATGCCGCTGTGCAGTTTCTTGACACGCAGGTTTCGCACAGTGGACCGCGGGTGCCAGCCGGCATCCGGTCTTCCCTGCGCCCTCTGACAAAAGAGGGTGATTTGACGATGCAAGACTCGGACAGGAACTGTCGCGAGGCTACTGCGTTATGTGCAGTTTTCAAAAAACACGCAAATCTTGTCGAATCCGATCGGATGGCGATGCCGACGGCGCGACCAAACTTCATTGCGCACGTCCGAGCTTGCGCAACAATATACGGCCGCAATAAAGTCGCTCTACCTTGTGGTCCGGAATCAACCGGACCAGCCTTATGGAGGGCGACGAAAGTGTTCGCTCGCGCCGCGGCGTCAGTCGCTGTGATCATCACCTTGGCCGCCATTGATGGTGCGGCCGCGCAAACGGCCAATCAGCCGCCCGACACGATGGCGGCGCGGGTCGAAGCCTGCACGCCCTGTCACGGCAACAAGGGCGAAGGAACCAGTGACGTCTATTTCCCGCGCCTCGCCGGCAAACCGGCCGGCTATCTCTACAACCAGCTCCTCGCCTTTCGCAGCGGCCGGCGCAAATATCCGCCGATGAACTATTTGCTGGAGTTTCTGCCTGATCCCTATCTGGAGGCGATGGCGGAGTATTTCGCCGGCGAGCATCCGCCGCTGCCGCAGCCGGCGCCGAGCGACGTCAGCAAGGAGGTGCTTGCGCAGGGCGAGTTGCTCGCCACAAGGGGCGATGCCAGCCGCAACATTCCGGCCTGCGTCAGCTGTCACGGTCCGGCGCTGGCAGGCATGCAGCCCGGCATCCCCGGCCTGCTCGGCCTTCGCGCCAATTACATCAGCGCCCAGCTCGGCGCCTGGCGCTACGGCACGCGCACGGCGAAATCGCCCGATTGCATGCAGCTCATTGCCGGACACCTGACCGAGGCCGACGTCACCGCGGTCTCCGCCTGGCTCGCAACGCGGTCCGCGCCCACGAATCCGGCCCCCGTCCCGAAAGGCAGCTACGCACTGCCACTCGCGTGCGGCAGCCAGCCCAACTGACGAGGCGGATGATGGGCTCGAAACTGTCGATCACACTCCTGGCCCTGGTTGCGCTGACGACCGTCGCGCAGGCTCAGGACAAAAGCAGCGACATCATCGCGCGCGGCGAGTATCTCGCCCGTGCCGGCGACTGCACCGCCTGCCACACCGCGCCGGAGGGCCGCCTGTTCGCCGGCGGCCGCGCCATGCCGACGCCGTTCGGCACGCTCTACACCTCCAACATCACGCCCGATACGGAGACCGGGATCGGCAAATGGAGCGCGGACGATTTCTACAAGACGATGCACTCGGGCCGCTTCCCCGACGGCGGGCTGATCTATCCGGCGATGCCGTTCGCCTCCTACACCAAGGTCACGCGCGCCGACAGCGACGCGATCTACGCCTATTTGCGCTCGATTCCGCAGGTGAGCCAGAAGAACAAGCCGCATGAGCTGCGCTTTCCCTATGACAACCGCCAGCTCATCCTCGGCTGGCGCACGCTGTTCTTCAGCGAAGGCGAGTTCAAGCCCGACCCGAAGAAATCCGCCGAATGGAATCGCGGCGCGTATCTGGTCGAGGGCCTCGGCCATTGCGGCATGTGCCATTCGCCAATTAACGCGCTCGGTGGCACGTCGCAATCGGACGCCTTCAAGGGCGGCCTGATTCCGATGCAGAACTGGTACGCGCCGTCGCTGACGTCAAACCGCGAGGCCGGGCTTGGCGACTGGAGCATCAAGGACATCACCGATCTGCTGCAGACCGGCGTCTCCATGCGCGGCGTGGTCTACGGCCCGATGGCGGAAGTGGTTCACAACAGCCTGCAGTATCTGAGCGACGAGGACACGCGCGCCATGGCGGTGTATCTCAAGGGCATTGCGGAGCCCTCGCCTCCGCCGCCGGCGAGCTCGACGCTGCCGACCACGGAGAGCAGCCTGCTGATCAGCCTCGGCAAGACCGTCTACGATAAGCAGTGCGCGAGCTGTCACGGCACGCAAGGCGAAGGCAAGCCGCCGCACTGGCCACCGCTCGCCAACAACCAGTCGATCGAGATGCAGTCGGCGGTCAATCCGATCCGCATGGTGCTCAATGGCGGCTATCCGCCGGGGACCAAAGGCAATCCGATGCCCTACGGCATGCCGCCCTTCGCGGGTCTGCTGTCCGACAACGAGATCGCCGCCGTCGTCTCCTACATCCGCACGGCCTGGGGCAATCGCGGCACGCCGGTCTCGGCGCGCGAGGCCAACGAGCTGCGTTCCGCGCCGCTGAACTGAGACATCGCATGATCAATTCCGATCCCCCCACCAGCCCAGCCGCCGCCGACCAGGCCGTCGAGGAGGTCGTGGCGCAAGGCCCCTCCGGCGCGATCGTGCTCGCCGGCATCGCCACGGCCTGCGTCGTCGCGATGTGGTTCGCCTTCTATCTGTTTGTCTTCCTGCCGCGCGGACCGCTGCAATGACCGCACAGGACACCCACGGCAGCGCCAGCGCCGAGGTTGCGGCCCGCGTCGAGCGGCGCTGGGCCACGATCGCGGTGATCATCATCGTGGTGATGGCGGGGCTTGCGGCTTTCGCCGGCATCCATCGCGCGACCATGCCGCAACCGCGCGTCGAGATCACCGATCCCTCGCGGCTGCATCTGTCCGGAGAATTCGTCGAGAGCAATCTCGGCAGCGTGCTGGAGGCCAACGGCAATGTCACGGTGCACGCGATCGGCCAGCAATATTCCTTCACGCCGGCCTGCATCGTGGTGCCCGTGGACACGCCGATCACGCTGCGCGCCACGAGCGCCGACGTCGTGCACGGCATCCTGATCCAGAGCACCAACGTCAACACCATGCTGGTGCCCGGCTACATTTCCGAGCAGCTGATGCGCTTTTCGAAGACAGGCGACTATCTGATGCCCTGCCAGGAGTTCTGCTCCTTCGGTCACGAGGGTATGTGGGGCAAGGTCAAGGTGATCGACAAGACCGACTTTGCGAACCGCGCAAAGGGTGGCGGGAGGCTGAGCTGTGTTGGTCAATAGGAAGCTCATCCTCGCCCATTTCTGGCTGGCCTTTGTGGTGTTCGGCATCGCGCTGACGCTCGGCGCCTGGCAGATGTTCATCCGCAGTCCGATCGGCACCTGGCTGTCCAACCCTGAGCTCTATTACCGCTCGCTGACCGCACACGGCACGGTGATGGGCTACGTGTTCCCGACGCTGGTCGCGATGGGCTTCGGCTATGCCATCAGCGAGTCCGCCCTGCAGCAGCGCCTGGTCGGCGTGCGCTGGGCCTGGGCCGGCTTCTGGCTGATCGTGATCGGCAGTGTCATGGCGGTCATCCCGATCGCGCTGGGGCGCGCCTCGGTGCTCTACACCTTCTATCCGCCGCTGATCGGCAACGTCTTCTACTATCTCGGCGTGGTCCTGGTCGTGGTCGGTTCCTGGATCTGGGTCGCGCTGATGTCGATCAATCTGCGGGTCTGGCGCAAGGCCAATCCCGGCGCGCCGGTGCCGCTCGCGATGTTCGCCAATGTCGCGGGCTCTTACTTGTGGGCCTGGACCGCGGTCGGTGCCGCGCTCGAGCTGCTGCTGCAGATCATTCCCGCCGCGGCGGGGCTGAAGGCGACGATCGATGCCGGCTTGGCGCGCGTGTTCTTCTCCTGGACGCTGCACGCCATCGTCTATTTTTGGCTGATGCCGACCTACATCGCCTATTACACCATCGTGCCGCGCGCGATCGGCGGCCGAGTCTATTCCGACAGCATGGCGCGGATCTCCTTCATCCTGTTCCTGGTGGTGGCGATGCCGATCGGCATGCATCACACCTTCGCCGATCCGCAGGTCGGTGCCGGCTTCAAGTTCATCCATTCGGCCTTCACCGCGCTGGTGGCGTTGCCGACGCTGCTGACCGTGTTCACGATCTGCGCCTCGGTCGAGATCGCCGCGCGGCTACGCGGCGGCCGCGGGATGTTCGGCTGGATCAAGGCCCTGCCCTGGGACAATCCGATGATGCTGGCGCTGGCGTTCTCCTTCGTCATGCTGGGCTTCGGCGGTGCCGGCGGCCTCATCAACATGAGCTACCAGCTCGATGCTTCCATTCACAACACGCAGTGGATCACCGGCCATTTCCACCTGATCTTCGGCGGCGCCATCGTGATCATGTATTTCGCGATCGCTTACGATCTGTGGCCGCATTTGACCGGGCGCGAGCTGATCGACCTCCGCCTGATCCGCACCCAGCTCTGGTTGTGGTTCATCGGCATGATCGTCACCACGTTCCCGTGGCACTGGGTCGGCATCCTGGGCATGCCGCGCCGCATGGCCTATTTCGACTTCGGCGATCCCGCGATCGCGCCACAGGCGCTCTCGGTCACCTTCTCGGCGATCGGCGGCTTCATCCTGCTGGCCTCGGGCATCATGTTCATCGTCATCCTCGCGCGCGGCATGCGCGCGCTGCAGGTTGACGCCGGGCCCTATCGCTTTGCGCTCGCCGTGCACGAACCGAAGACGGTACCGGTCGCGCTCAATACCCATGCGCTATGGGTGGCGCTGATGATCGCCCTCACCCTCACCAATTACGGCTATCCGATCCTGAACCTGGCGCTGAGCTCGGGGACGTCGGTGCCGGCCGTCTATGTGGGAGCGCAGTGATGAGCACGCGCGACCTCTTCACCCTCCGCAACAGCCATTTCAGGCTCGGCGTCGGCGTCACCGCCGCGATCCTGATTGTGACTGCGATTGCCGGCTTCCTCGTGCTGCCCTACGCGCAGCCCTGGGTGCAGTTCGCGGGCGTCTGGGACGCGATCTGCAGCGCCGCCGGCGTGCCGCAGCGCGCGGCAACCGTCACCGCGCCTGAGCAGACCAAGCGCCTGTCCGAGGTCGTGCTCACCTCGCACACCCTGTCACGCCCGAGCCAGGAGGCGATCGGTCGCGGGGCGACGCTGGCGCAGCGCTGCGCGATCTGCCACGGCCCGACCGGCGTCAGCCGCGCGGATTCGCCCAATCTCGCCGGGCAATATGCCGCCGTGATCTACAAGCAGCTGCACGATTTCCGCTCGGCGGCGCGCACCAATGCCGTGATGTCGCCATTCGCGGTCAATTTGACCGACCAGGAGATCGCCGATCTCTCGAACTATTACGCCTATCTGCCGCGGCTTCCGGCCTATCATCCAACACCGCAACTGCCGAAGCCGAACATCGTGATCTACGGCGCGCCGATGCGCGGCATCGCGCCCTGCGGCTCCTGCCATGGTAGTCTCGACAACAAGACCGGCAGCCCATGGCTGGAGGGCCAATCGGAAGCGTACATGAAGGCGCAGCTCCAGGCCTTCGCCTCCGGAGAGCGCCGCAACGACATCAGCCAGCAGATGCGCAACATCGCGCGCGCGATGACACCGCAGGAGATCGAGCAGGCCGCGGCGTATTACGCCTCACAGCCGCCGGATGTCGTGAAGGCGGTGGATTGAGGGGGCGGCGCACCGGCCTCTCCGCCGTCATTGCGAGCGCAGCGAAGCAATCCAGAATCCTTCCGCGGAGGGATTTTGGATTGCTTCGTCGCAAGAGCTCCTCGCAATGACGGTGGAGAGAGTATCCTACGTCGACGCCAGCTTCGGCCGCCCGTAGATCGCATCCGCACGCTTTTCGAACGCGGCCGAGAACCGCGCGAAGGCGGCATCGAACATCGAGCCCATCAGGAGCGCCAGCATGCGGCTCTTGAATTCGTAGGACAGGAAGAAACCGACGTCGCAGACGCCCTCACCCTTGGGCTCGAACGTCCAGCGGTTTTCCAGATTACTGAAGGGACCTTGCAGATACTCGACGAGAATCTTCAAGTTCGCGCGGTCGAGCGTCACGCGGCTGGTGAAGGATTCCTTGACCAGCTTGAACGACACCGTCATGTCGGCCACCAGCACCTCGGTGCCGTCGGGCTTGGCCATCCGCTGGCGCACCTTCAGCGCGCTGCACAGCGGCACGAATTCCGGGTAGCGCTCGACGTCGGCGACCAGATCGAACATCTCGGATGCGCTGTGATTGACACGGCGCTTGCTCGAAAATTTGGGCATGGTGACTCAGATGGCGGTTCAGCGGGCGCTAGCTGCCCGCGCGGCCTTCAGTCTCGCAAAATCCTCGCCGGCATGATGCGACGACCGGGTCAGCGGGCTCGCGGACACCATCAGGAAACCCTTGGTGTAGGCGATCTTCTCATAGGACGAAAACTCGTCCGGCGGCACATAGCGCATCACCGCGTGGTGCTTGCGGGTCGGCTGCAGATACTGGCCGATGGTCAGGAAATCGACGTCGGCGGAGCGCAGATCGTCCATCACCTGCTGCACCTCGTGGCGCTCCTCGCCGAGGCCGACCATGATGCCGGATTTGGTGAAGATGGTGGGATCGAGCTCCTTGACCCGCTGCAGCAGCCGCATCGAATGGAAATAGCGCGCGCCCGGCCGCACCGTGAGATAGCGCGACGGCACGGTTTCGAGATTGTGGTTGAAGACGTCGGGCTTGGCGGCCGCGACGATTTCGAGCGCCCCCTCCTTGCGCAGGAAGTCCGGTGTCAGGATCTCGATCGTGGTCGAGGGACACGCGGCGCGGATCGCGCGGATGGTCTGAGCAAAATGCTCGGCGCCGCCATCAGCGAGGTCATCGCGATCGACCGAGGTGACGACGACATGGGCAAGGCCGAGCTTGGCCGTCGCCTCGGCCACATGCTGCGGCTCGGCCGCATCCAGCGCATTCGGCAGGCCGGTCTTGACGTTGCAGAAGGCGCAGGCCCGGGTGCAGGTGTCACCCATGATCATGAAGGTGGCGTGCTTCTTGTCCCAGCACTCGCCGATGTTCGGGCAGCCCGCTTCCTCGCACACCGTGTGCAAGCCGTTGGATTGCACGATGTTGCGGGTGTCGGCATAGCCGCGGGTGGTCGGCGCGCGCACGCGGATCCAGTCCGGCTTCGGCGGGGAAACGGAATCTGGCCGGTTCACCTTTTCGGGGTGGCGCGGGCGCAACGGGTTCGTGAGGGTATCGACAATAACGACCATGGGGTGTCCGGTCTGTTCAGGTCCTACCTAGTCGGTCTAGCCGTGCATCGCAACCCGGCTCGCCCCGCTTCAGGGAACATGGCAGATATGGGCAATATCCTGCTCTGTTCTCAAGCGATTCTCACCTCGAATGGCTCCAGTCTCGAAGACCTCACCCCCTCGGCTCGGCAAGGCCCTGAAGCGGGCCTTTTTCGACCGCGACGTCCGCGAGGTCGCGTACGACCTGATCGGTGCCACCATGCTGGTCGACGGCGTCGGCGGGACCATCGTCGAGGTCGAGGCCTATCATCATACCGAGCCCGCGGCGCACTCCTACAACGGCCCGACGCCGCGGAACCAGATCATGTTCGGCCCGCCCGGCTTTGCCTATGTCTACCGCTCATACGGCATCCATTGGTGCGTCAATTTCGTCTGCGAGGAGGAAGGCTCGGCCAGCGCCGTGCTGATCCGCGCGCTGGAGCCGACGCATGGCTTAGCGGCCATGCGCCGCCGTCGTCATCTCCAGGACCTGCACGCGCTGTGCTCGGGCCCGGGCAAGTTGACCGAGGCGCTCGGCATCACCATCGCCCACAACACTCTGCCGCTGGACCGCCCGCCGATCGCACTGCATGCGCGAACGGAGGATGTCGAGGTCGCCACCGGCATCCGCATCGGAATCACCAAGGCGGTCGAGCTGCCCTGGCGCTATGGCGTCAGGGGCTCGAAGTTTCTCAGCAAGCCGTTTCCGAAATAGGCTTACGTCGCCTGCTTCAACCGCTCCAGCGCCTCGAGCAGCTTGGTCTTGCGGGCCAGCGCGGCCTCGCGCTTCTCGCGCTCCTCCTCGACGACCTCCTCGGCCGCGTTGGCGACGAATTTCTCGTTCGCGAGCTTCGACTCGGCGCGCTTGATGTCGGCGTCGGCCTTGGCGATCTCCTTGTCGAGGCGCGTGCGCTCGGCGGCGACGTCGATCACGCCCTTGAGCGGCAGCGCGGCCACTTCGCCGCGCACCAGCAGTTGAACCGCGCCGTCAGGAGCACGGTCGGCGAAAGAAATCTCCGACAGCCGCGCCATGCGCTTGACCACGTCGGTCCAGCGCGGCGCGCGCTCCTTGGTTTCAGTCGAGGCGCCCACGAGCACCAACGCGGTCAGCGTCGCCGGCGGGATGTTCATCTCGGCGCGCACCGACCGGATCTGCGTGACGAGGTCGATCACCCAGCCGATCTCGGCCTCAGCCTTGGGATCGGTGAAGTCGGCATGGTCGAAGATCGGCAGCACCCAGGCCGGCGAGACGAGCGGATCGGTCGCCCCCGTCGTCGCAGCCAGCATCGCAAGCTGCTCGGGCGTCGGCTCGGCCTGCTTCAGCGGCCATTGCGCCAATGCGAGCAGGCCGTCACGCTTGGCCGTCACCTCCCAAAGCTCCTCGGTGATGAAGGGCATGAAGGGGTGCAGCAGCTTCAGGATCCCGTCGCGCGCCCAGGCGACCATGGCGCGGGTCTCGTCCTTGGCGGGACTGTCCGGGCCAAGCAGCACGGGCTTTGCGAGCTCGAGATACCAGTCGCAATAGACGTTCCAGACAAAGCGGTAGATCGCGCCGGCCGCATCGTTGAAGCGATAGGCTTCAATGGCCTCGGTCACCTCGCGCGTGGTGTGCGCGCTCTCATGTGCGATCCAGCGGTTCAGCGTCTCCTTCGCCTTCGCCGGCTCGAAACCGTCAGGCACGGCGCAGTGGTTCATTTCCGCGAAGCGGCAGGCGTTCCAGAGCTTGGTCGCGAAATTGCGGTAGCCCTCGACGCGGCTGGTGGCGAGCTTGATGTCGCGCCCCTGCGCCGCCATCGCGGCCAGCGTGAAGCGCAGCGCGTCCGCGCCGTATTCGTCGATCAGGTTGAGCGGATCGATGACGTTGCCCTTCGACTTCGACATCTTGGCGCCCTTCTCGTCGCGGACGAGGGCGTGGATGTAGATCGTCGAGAACGGCACCTCCTTCATGAAGTGCAGGCCCATCATCATCATGCGGGCGACCCAGAAGAAGATGATGTCGAAGCCGGTCACCAGCGCATTGGTCGGGTAGTAGCGCTGCACCTCGGGGGCGTCTTCGGGCCAGCCGAGCGTCGAGAACGGCCACAGCGCCGAGGAGAACCAGGTGTCGAGCACGTCCTCGTCGCGCGTGATGAAGCCTTCGCGCTTGTTGCGGTCGAGCGCCATCTCGCGGCCCTGCTCGGCCGTGATGACCTCCTGCTCGACGTAATAGCCGAGGGCGTGGCTGATCGCCTCCTCCTCGGTCTCGGCGACGAACACCTTGCCGTCAGGCCCGTACCAGGCCGGGATCTGGTGGCCCCACCAGAGCTGGCGCGAGATGCACCAGGGCTGGATGTTCTCCATCCAGTCGAAATAGGTCTTCTCCCAGTTTTTCGGTACGAACGAGGTTTCGCCCGAACGCACCGCCGCGATCGCCGGTTTCGCGAGCGTCTTGGCGTCGACATACCATTGGTCGGTCAGGTACGGCTCGATCACGCTGCCCGAGCGGTCGCCATGCGGCACCATGTGGGTGTGCGGCTCGATCCGCTCGACGAAGCCGAAGCTCTCCAGCCGCTCGACGATGCGCTTGCGCGCGGCGAAGCGGTCGACCCGGTGGAATTCCTCGGCGAATTGCGAGGCGCCTTCCGGCAGATCGCGCAGATAGTCCTCGTTGCCGACGAGATCGAGACAACCTTCCCGGTCGATTACGCTGATGCGGCGCAGGCCGTGGCGATTGCCGACATCGAAGTCGTTGAAGTCGTGCGCCGGCGTCACCTTGACCGCGCCCGAGCCCTTCTCCGGATCGGAATAATCGTCGGCGACGATCGCAATCTTGCGGCCGACCAGCGGCAGGATGACGTTTTTGCCGACCAGCTTCTGATAGCGCTCATCCTCGGGATGCACGGCCACGCCGGTATCGCCGAGCATGGTCTCGGGGCGCGTGGTGGCGACGACGATGAAGCTCGAGGGATCCTCGGGGTTGAAGGTCTTGGCTTCGATCGGGTAGCGCAGATACCAGAGGTGACCCTTCACCTCGGTCTGCTGCACTTCGAGATCGGAGATCGCGGTGAGCAGCTTGGTGTCCCAGTTCACCAGCCGCTTGTCCTTGTAGATCAGGCCGTCGCGGTGCAGCTCGACGAACACCTTGACGACGGCCTTCGAGAGCCCCTCGTCCATGGTGAAGCGTTCGCGCGACCAGTCGCAGGAAGCGCCGAGGCGCTTGAGCTGGTTGATGATGGTGTCGCCGCTCTCGGCCTTCCACTGCCAGACCCGCTCCAGGAATTTCTCGCGGCCCATCTCGCGGCGGCCGGGCTGCTGCCGTTCCATCAGCTGCCGCTCGACCACCATCTGGGTGGCGATGCCGGCATGATCGGTGCCGGGCTGCCACAGCACATCGCGGCCGCGCATGCGCTCGAACCGGCAGAGGATGTCCTGCAGCGTGTTGTTGAGGGCGTGGCCCATGTGCAGCGAGCCCGTCACGTTCGGCGGCGGGATCACGATGGTAAACGGCACGGCGTCACGGCGATCAGGGCGGCCGGCCTTGAAGGCAAGGCTGTCCTCCCACACCACGGACATGCGGGCTTCGATATCGGCGGGCTGGTAATTTTTCTCGATCATGGGGTTGTAGAAAGCCGCGTGTGCGGGTCAAGTCAACGGGAAGCTCAGCGGCTAAGGGCATTCGGCCCGGTCCGCAGGCCGAATATGCCCTGGGAGCAGGGCTTTATCGGGGCCGGACCGCCGGTCTCAGCGGCCGCCGCGCGAGACCCGCTCGATTTCGGCCTTCACGATGCGTTCCACGAGGCCGGGCAAGTTGTCGTCGAGCCAGGATTTCAGCATCGGACGCAGCATCTCCTTGACCAGATCTTCCAGCGTCCGTGCATTGCTGCTGAGCACCGTATGGGCCAGGGAATTGAACGCGGATTCGACCGCCGAGACCGTCGACTGCGCGAGCATGGGCTGCTGCGGCGGCAACGGCGGAGCATCGAAATCGACAGGCGCGTAGGACGGTGGCGGCGTTGGGCGCGGCGGCGGCGCTTCGGCGAATTCGAGATCGTCCCGCGGCTCGACCTTGCGGAAGCTCGGTGGCGGCGGAGCCGGTGTCGGGTCCATCGCCATCTCGTCGGTCAATTCGAGCACGTCGGGCTCAGGCTCGGGTTCAGGCTCCGGCTCCGGCGTGCGGACCTCGGGCGCAGGTGTGGCCGCATCGAGCCCCGCCAGCAGCGCGTCGATGTCGTCCTGGCTGTTTGGCGATGCATCCGCCGCAGGTGCGGGAGCTGGGGCTGGAGCCGGCTTTGCGGCCGGAGGTGGCGCGGGCTTCTCGGCGGCCGGTTTGGGCGGTGCGACCTTGGAGGGCGGAATGTCGTTCATCGCCTGCGGCTTCGGCGGGGCTGCGGGGGCCGCGGCTTTCTCGGGCTTGGCGGTCTCGGCCGGCGGTGGCTTGGCCTCGTCGTCGGCAATGATGCGCCGGATCGAGGCCAGAATCTCCTCCATCGAGGGTTCTGTAACCTTTGCAGGCTGCGTCATCTCCGACTCCACATCATCAACGCCCTCGCATGCGTTGTTTTACACCAAGCAGGACAGGATTGGCCGGTTCCGCACCAAGTGGCCCGACATTTTCGTCGCGGCAGCCCGACTTGTCCCCAGATCACGGCTCAACGTGCGGCGGTGCGCCCCTGCCCCCGGCACTCAAGCTTTACGCACACAGCATCAATGCGAGGCGAATCGACCCGCATTCTCTTGGCAAGGCTATGTCAGGGATTTTGACGATTGCAAGCAAAGCGCCGGTCGGCCTCGGCTATTCGCGTGGCCGACCGGACGATTACGGGGATCAGCGCCCGTCAGGCGTGCGCACACCGCCCCAGCTGTCGCGGACTTGATGGTAGTGAACGCTGGGATCGTAAACATTGGTCGCAAGACCCAGGACCTGCGGCGCCAGACGGCCGACGGCGGCGAGGACGTTGTACGATGCGACGACACGGTCATGCTGCGCGGTCACGAGCGCGACGCGCGCATTGACCAGCGCCTGCTGCGCGTTGAGCACGTCGAGCGTGGTGCGCTGCCCGGCCTTGGCTTCCTCGCGCACGCCGTTCAGCGCGATCTCGGACGCCGCCACCTGCGCCTGCGCCGACTGCACCTGCGCCTTGCCGGCCTGCAGCGAGCCCCACCATTGCACGACGGTCGCGCGGGTCTGATCGCGCGTGTTTTCGAGGTTGAGACGTTGCTGAGCCAGGTTTTCCTTGGATTGACGGATCAGCGAATATTCACTGCCACCCTGATAGATCGGCACGGAGATCTGCGCGAGCGCTGTGGCACTGAGCGAACGGTATTGAATCAAAGATTGTTCGTAGGCTTGGGTCACCCCCGCCTGCAGTGTGACTGTCGGCAGCAGAGCGCCCTCGGCGACCTTGACCTGCAGGTAATTGACGTCGATGCCGAACATCGCAGCCGTGACGTTCGGATGCTCGACGAGGCCGAGCTCGACCGCGGCAGCGAGCGTCGCGGGCAGGAAACGGTCCACGGGCGAGCCGGGCGCCAAGTTCGTCGGCTCGTTGCCGATGATGCGGCGGAAGTTCGCGCGCGTCGTGGTGAGATTCGCCTCGGCGGTCAGGGCCTGCGTCCTGCCGGCCGCCAGCTGTGCTTCCGATTGCGCAACGTCGGTGCGGGTCACTTCGCCGACATTGAAACGATCACGGGTCTGCTTGAGGGTCTGCTCGAGGACCCGCACGTTGCTGCGCTGAACTTCGAGCGTCGCCGCGTCGCGCAGATAGTCCATGTAGGTCGTAGCAGCCTGGAGCAGCACGGTTTGATCGAGGCTGCGCAGCGCTTCGCGAGAGCCGGAAACCTGGCTCTCTGCGGCGCGCGTCCTGTTAGCCGTCTGGTTGCCGTTGTAAAGCGTCTGCGAAGCCGTCAGTCCCACGCTCCGGGGATAGCCTTTGCCGTTGACCGGATCGCTGGTGGAGGAACTCTTGAAGTCCGAGTACTGAATGCCCCCGCTCGCCGTCAGATTGACCTTCGGGCGATAGCCGGACAAAGCCTGCGGCACGTTTTCGTCGGTCGAGCGCACCTGGGCACGCTGTGCGTTGAGCTGCGGATTGTTCTGATAGGCGCGCACCAGTGCGGCGTTGATCGTGTCCGCCAAGGCAGGCGTCGGCCCGGCAAGCGCCAGCAACAGGACCGAAACCGCAGCTCCGGTGGAGAGCTTCACCCCATGCATCCCAAAATTTCCGTTCATTCTAACGCCCGGCTCGTGCCCGCGAGCTGGGTTACCGTCTACCGAGTGGAGTCGTTGCCCCGCCGCAACATAGGCTGCGGATTGGCGCGACGGAACTACCTGAGGGTAGTTCCCGGTGGAAACTCTTCACGTGCAGCATCCCGGCCACACTTCTGATTCAGAACGGGATTTTAATGGGCTTTGCCGTCAGAAGACGAAGCCGGCCGCCCGCGCCAGCCCGGGAAGGACCGGGGCGGCGGCGTCGAACAGGGCCCGATGGCCGAATTCACCGTGGGTATGGGTCACGATCACGGCCCGCGGCGGCCTGGATTCGGCGGACACGCCCACCAGGCGCCCGCCCTCCTTCAGCTGCCCGAGCAGGGCTTCCGGCATCACCTCGGCAGCGCCATTGAGGATGATCACGTCATAGGGAGCGGCGGACGGATCGCCCTCGCCGCAGGCGGCGGCCTTGCAGGCGACATTGGCAAGCTTCAGGGCAGCGAAGGCATTCGTTGCCTTCGCGGCCAGCGCCGAATCGCATTCCGTCGCGGTGACCTGGCGCGCCAGCTTGGCGGCCAGCGCGGCGAGATATCCCGTCGCACAGCCGACCACCAGCACGTTGTCGCCCTCGCCGATCTCGGCGGCCTGCAGTAGCTTGCCCGTCAGCTGCGGCTTGATGAGGAAGCGCTTGGCTCCGCCCTCGCTGACGTCAAGATCGAGGTCGAGGTAAGCCAGTGCCTGCCTGTCGGCCGGCACGAAGGCCTCGCGCGGAACCGTGAGCATGGCATCGAGAACACGACGGTCGGTGACGTCATTGGTGCGCACCTGGCCATCGACCATTTTGAGGCGCCGCTTCTCGCTCTCCGCAGCCTGCTTCTTGCGTTCTGCACCCTGGTGGATCTCCAGGGCGTCCGTCCGGTACCCGGATTCGGTCTTGGGAAGCGTGTCATTCTGCGGCATGTCGGGTCTCGCGGTGCCTTGTCGAGGCGGTGCGATCGACAGCTCCAGCCGTCGGTCGCGAGCCAAAATTCGCGGCATCTTTGGAACATGCCCGCCGAAAACGCAACATGACACTCGCCCCTAGACCCGGGGCTTTCCGCAACCTCCCGATCGCAGGGGCAACCAGCCCTACTCGATTGCCACCGCGAGGCGGCCGATCAGAGCTGCGACCTCATCCAGCCGCGCCGAATTGGGCGTCTCGACCGCACGCGCCAGACAGGCGAGGCATTCATCGTCGCTGAGCTCGGGAATCTCGGCCGGCAGAATCGAGGGGGCCATCTGAGAACGGTCGACCTGGATGTCTGTCATGGGAATCAGCTCCGTAAAATTCCGGCAGCTGTCGAAGCTCGATTTCAATTGAGTCGATTTGGCGCCGCCCGCATGGCGTGACGACGCCCATCCACACATCTGCTTGAATGCGATTCCAGGCAGGAATCGCTAAGGCGCTGCTCAGAAACCACTGCAACGAGGTCGCCCGCCGCATGAGGACGCGGCTGCAACTCATTGAATTTACGGCAAGATTTGGCTCCCCGGGCTGGATTCGAACCAGCGACCATCCGATTAACAGTCGGATGCTCTACCGCTGAGCTACCGAGGAAAAGGCGAACCAGTCGTTCGCGCGGGGCTGCGTATAACAAAGCCGCTTGCGCTTGCAAAGGACGAATTCGTCATCATCCGAACGTAGCTGAGGAAGGGCCTGAAAGGTCCCTCCTCCAGGCCGTGACGGCCGATCGCTATTCCGCGAGAAACGAGGTGGTCTTGGTGCCGGGGTCGTAGCGCAGCCGAAGCGCGGTCATCTTGCAGAGATTGACGTTCTTCCACAGCACCGCCTCGTCGTAGTTCTGCCAGTCGACGCGGATGTTCCAGACGCAGCCCTCGTCGTCCTCGTCGAACTCGACATAGGTGCTGGCCTGGTTCTGCAGCACCTTTTCGAGCTCGTTCTCCCACTCGTCCAGCCCATCGTCCGGCGCGTTGAAGCCGAGGAATTTGATGGCATAGCCGGTCTCGTTGACGACGGTGACGTTGCGGGCGTCAGCCGCGAACGCGGGCATGGCGGCGACCGATAAACCGATCGCGATCAATCCAGACAGAAAATACTTCATGTGAAAAATCCTCCGATCGAAACAGGCCTCGGCGCCCGGCGTCGATCGGCGCAGGCGCCGCGGCAACAAAAAGCGTTGCCTCGAGACATGTCCGGAGCGCGATCGAAGGGTTCAACACGCCGTCGATCTGCACTCCGGAACGTTGCGCGACGCGAGACGCGCAGGACTTGTTTCTATCGTTTCGAATTCTCCGCAGCAATGAACGGGCATTCATAGATCGGCGGCGTTTGCCTTCGCCGGCGCAGGCGCAGGCGCCGGCACAGCTGCGCCGTTGCTCTTCCCGGTCACCGCGCCGACCAGCGCCTGCACGGGATCGTCGCCCGGCGCAAAGCCGCTCTGGCGCAGGATCTCGTCGATCATCGGACGCAGCGCGTGGACCTTGAGCAGCTCGCCGGCGAGCCCTTCGCCGAAACCGACATTGCCTCCGCCGGCGCCGTTGCCGCCGAACGCACCACCGGTGTGCAGGATACGGACGTCCTTGAGGTTTGCGATCGGCTTGACCATCTCGGCCAGCGCCAAGGGCATCGTCTCGATCCGCTTCTTGGCGATCTCGAAGTCGATGACGTTGCTGCCGAGCTTGTTCTGCGCCTCGTTCTTCATGGTGATGACGGCGGCCTCGGCCTCACCGATGTTGCGGACGCCGACGGCCTTGATCTTGTTGGATTCGGCTTCCGCGGTGGCCAGCGTCTTCACGGCCTCGGCGCGATCGAGCGAGGCCTTTTTCTCGGCCTCGGCCGCGACGATCAGCTCGGTCGATTTGCGTTCGGCCTCGGTGCGCGCGGCCAGCACCTGGGTGAGACGGGCACGATCGGCGACCTCGACGGCGCGCGCCGTGACGACCTTTTCCTCCGCGGAGACGGCGATCGCTTCGGCGGTCTTGGCTTCCGCGACGGCTTCCGAGGTCTGCTTGCTCTTGGCCGCGATCTGGATCTCGTTCTCCTGCGTGGCGATCTGGATCTCGCGCTGGGCGTCGGTCTTGCGCTTGTTGATCGCCAGATCCGACTCGATCACCGCGGTTTCCTTGACCTGCTTGGCGCCGGCCTCCTTCTCGGCAACCGCCCTATCGGTATCGATGCGGGCGTTCTCCTCGGTCAGGCGCGCGGTCTGGGTTGCGGTCGCGACCTCGGCGCGGGTGCTTGCGGTCTTGTTGGCGATGTCGCGCTCCTGGGAGAGCTCGGCCTCTTTCTTGGTCCGCTCGATGCCGAGGGTCTGCTGCCGCGCCTCGAGGTCCTTCTGCGCAATCGCGACCTCGTTGTCGCGCACGATGGCGTTGCGGTCGCGGCGACGGGTCTCGGTGACGGTCTTCAATTGGGTCAGGCCTTCGGCGTCGAAGAAGTTCTCCGGATTGAAGAACTTGACGTCGGTCTGGTCCAGCTTGGTCAGCGACACCGACTCCAGTTCGAGACCGTTCGACTTCACGTCCGACTCGACCGTGGACTGCACGTGCTTGACGAAGTCCGATCGCTTCTCCTGAAGCTCCAGGATGCTCATGGTCGCGGCGACCGAGCGCAGGCCGTCGACGAACTTCGCCTCCACCTGGTTGCGCAGCGCCTCGGCGTCGTTGGTCAGCGCGCCCAGCGTCTGGCTTGCCAGCGCGATGCTCTCCTCGTCCGGACGAACGCGGACGTAGAACTCGGCGACGATGTCGACACGCAAACGGTCCTTGGTGATGAGGGATTCCCGCTCCTTGCGTTCGACGGTGAGCCGCAGAGTCTTCAGATTGACGCTGGCATAGGAGTGGAAGATCGGCAGGATCATGGCGCCGCCGTCGAGCACGACTTTCTTGCCGCCGAGGCCGGTGCGCACGAAGGCCTCGTCGCGCGTGGCGCGCTTGTAGAGGATGGTGAAGACGATCCCGAGGACGACGATCAGCGCGACGCCGATCATGGCCGGGACTGCGATGTCGAACATGATATTCTCCAATGAATGACCTAGCTGCTGCTTAGAGGTGGCTTCGACGGCTTAAGTTCATCCTCGGCCTTCACCGCAACGAAGCGGGTACCGTCGCGATCGACCAGCAGGACCATGGTTCCCTGCGGCAGCGGCGAGGACGACGGCGCGGCGACCGCCCAGACGAAATGGCGGTTGCCATGGATATCGGCCACGCTGACCTTGCCGGGCGGGCCCTGATCGAGCGGGCCGATGACGACCTCCCCGACGCGGCCGACGAGGTCGCCGAGACCGACGACATAGCTTTCATCCTTGGGAATGACCCGCGCGATGGCCCTGCTCGCGGAGCGCACCAGCGGCACCGAGACGGCAACCGCTCCGACCGAGGCGAGCGTCGCCGGCAAGGGGCCGGCCACCATCCGTGCGATGTCCTGGATCAGGAAGCCTGTGATGGAGAAAGCGCCGAGCAACAGCAACAGAAAGATCAAGAGCGGCACGCCGCCGACATTGATCCAGGAGATCGCGTTGATCACGCCATTGTCGCTGGGATGACCAAAGTCGATGTTGGTGCCGAGCATCTCGCTCAAGGAGGCGCCGACCAGCATCGAGACCACCTCGATCGAGCCGACGATGACGATCATGGCCGCCGCGATCGCGAACGGCCTGACCTCCGGCGACATGACGTGTTCGAGCAGAGCGCTCATGACACGGCACTCAGGAGCGCGACTTCAGCCGCGCCAGCCTCGCCGCAATTTCCTTGTCGCGATGGAGGGTGCTGAGCTCGTCGATGTCGCTCGAATAAGGGATGCCCGGCGGCACGCCGGTGGCCCGCGCCACCGCCTTGCCCGCACGCAAGGCCTTGGCTGCAGCGGACGTGCCGCCCTGCTTGCGGGGCGACGTCGAGCCCTGCTGGCTCGCGGCCGCCTCGCTCTTTTCGAGATCGGCGCGGCGCTGCTCGGCGTCCTGGAGTGCCGACAGCACCGCACGCAGCGAGGTGACACATTGCTCGATCTTCTCGTTGTTCTCGTCGATGGCGCGGGAGAGCACCTCGAACTGCGCCTCCAGATCCATCTGCCGTGCGATGCCGGCACGAGCGAGGTCGTCGCGGCTATCAGCGATCGCCCCTTCGATCTTGGGCACGAGATCGGCCATCTCGCGCTCGATCTCGGTGCGGCGCGCGCTGAGGCGGTATTCCTCGGCACGCGCGGCGGCGAGCGCGTCGCGCGCTTCGCTCTCGGCGCGCTCGATCTCGCGGATGGCCTGGCCGACCACCTTGAGCTTGTTCTTGCCTTCCGCCTGCTCGATCGCGTCGTAAGCGATGCCGGCGATCAGGCGCCCGACCCGGGACAGGAAATTGTCGGGGGCGGCAGCGATGGTATCCATAGCGTTCTCCTCCTCTGGCAGAGTGTTCGGCGTGACGCCGTAGTGAACTTCGAAACCGTCATCGGTACGGACCAGGCGCGCGGGTACGCTGTGTCCCCAGCCCTCGGCATAGCCGGCGTAGTCGAAGGGCACGCTGAAGCGCCCCTCGACGGTCGCAATCGAAATGGTCGCGGGACCCTTGATCTTGGCGAGCTTGTCGTCGAGCGGCAGACGGCGGCCCTGTGCCGCGCGATATTCGGCCCGGTCGCGCAGGCCCAGGGTCACGAGGCGCGAGGGCAGCGCGGTCGCCTTGCGGATCGGGTCATAGGCGTGAGCATGCAGCAGCACGACGTTGGAGCCGACATTGTGGCTCCGCGCGACCTCGTCGAGGATCTCCATCATGCGGTCGTAAGCCCCGAACGTCGCCTCCAGCGCGGCCTTGGCGACCGGGTCGGGGGCAAGCCTGTAACGCAGCGCGGCCGGCGCGTTTCGGGGTGACTGGCTCATGGAAAGCACTAAAGCACCATTTTGGTGCTTTAGGAAGGGGAGACCTGATCACGTTTCCCTGATCCACATGCACGCTACCTGTTAGTCGTCCTGCCCCGGAGCCGCGTTCAAGACCCCACTCACCTGCAGGTCACGGCCGATCAAGACTTCTTGCATCCGCGGGTTGCAATTTGAGACGAAATGCCGGGAGCGTTCGGCACGACTTTTTGCGTCTCGCTCCGGTCTCGTGTCCGGACGCGTGCACCGTAAAACGCTCGGGGTACGAGACCTGCGTTCACCTACCGCTCTCTCAGGGCGACCGGCACCTGCCACCGGTCCACAGCCTGTCCGCAGCATATCCACAGGACCGGTAGCGCGGATTCGTCAGCCAACCGGACGACTTGCTGCGCACAAACCCACAGTCCCGCTAAATCAACCGCCGGCCTGGTCGAACACGCTTCGGCAAGCCTCGCTCAAGCTGGAGCGGTTACGGCGCAGGCAGGCCGTGATGGCGCGGACATTGGGAATTTCGCCGGCGCAAAGCCGGTAGACATCGGGCGTACAGGCCCGGCGCTGCTCCGCCGTCCCTTGCGCGTGGGCAGCGGGGGCGAACAGCGCCAGGAACAGCCCGACGGTCGAGGCGCGGCGCGCCCGGCACTTCACACCCGCAAACCGCAAGAACCTCGCCTTCATGACCAGTCTCCTGTCTGCCCTACCCGCCTCCCGGCCTTGCTGGCCGGCGTCGTGCGAAGGGGTAGGAGAATTAAATCGCGGAGGATGTGATCTCTTTCACACTGGGGATGCTGGGGTGGAACGTAGGTTCCCGACGGGACTTCTTTAGAAATCGCTAACCAATCGGGGCCAGATCGCCGGATCGTTAAAATGCGAACGATCGGCTCAATCGGGTAACAAACCGGCTTTGCGACATTGCGCCATCCGCGTTTTGCGAGGGTGCGATGAGAAGCGAAGCCGAATTCAACTTGCTGCTGGATGCCGTCCGGGACGCCATGCTCATTGAAGATTTCGCTCCCGCGCCGGAGGAGGAATTCGTGCCCCGCACGTGGAGTTTCGACGCGACGCCCAAAGCCGCCAATGACAATGAGGGCGCCTGGCCCCTCCTGCCGTTTCCCGACGGCTGGTACGCGGCCTGCTGAGGGCTTTCTCTTCGCGGTGAACCGAACGCCCGCCTCGCGGGCGTTTTGCTGTGGAGGCCTACGCCGGACGCCCGGCTCGGCAACGATCAATTCTTGACGCGATCCTCGCCATCCTGCGGAGCCCGGTCCGGTGCGGCCGATGGGAAGATGCTGTCATAGATCGCGCGGGCCTCACGGATGAGGCGCGCCCGCTCCAACTCGGATTTCGGGACAAATCGGACGATGTCGCCCATTTGTGGCTCCAGTGCTCGGGTGACGAGACGCATCACTTCGCAGATGCGAACTCTATGCCAGCCGGCCTGAATCGGAGGTTTCCGGCAGGCTCCGGGCAAACCCGGTGATCGCGCCACCGCGCAGCTTGGCGGAGCGCGGGCGCGCAGCATCGGCGGGATCCGCGCCGAGCTTCTAATTATGCCGAGAGATCAGAGGGTTGTGATGGAGGCCACGACCAGAATTGAACTGGTGTACACGGTTTTGCAGACCGTTGCGTAACCACTCCGCCACGTGGCCCCGTAAGGCCGGAGCAATATAGGGGATCAATGGGTTAGGCAACTGCCTTCATCTGACTTTGACCGGAGGCTGTCCCGTACAGGGGATGCGACCCGAAGTCAGGCTCGTTTGCGTCGCCGGAAGTCGCGCCGGGCTTTCGGGACAGGCTTGGGGGCCAATTCCGGCATCTCGGCCTGGACCTCGCGGTAGCGCGTCAACAGTCGTTCAAAGCTCGCATGCAGCGTGTCGGCGATATCAGGGCGCCGCTCGAGGCCCGCGAGAATCGTCGCCGCGGCCTCGATGGTCGACAGCCCATCCTTGCGCGGCTCCTTGCGCAGGCGCCCGTAGCGGGAGGGATGCGCCGGATTCAGGATCACGCGCTGGCACTTGAGCATCCAGGGATTGCGCCACCACAGCGCCTTGGCCTGGCTCCAGGTGCCGTCGAGCAGCACGACACCTTCGAGCTTGCCGAGGATTGCGCGCTGGTTCTCCGCGATCTCGCCCTTGCGGTTGAGTGCGAGGATCTCGCCTTCCGCTTCGAGATCGGCGGCGCGTGCCGAGCCGAGGTAGAGCACGGCCCAGCGCGCGGCGTTCTCGACCGGCCGTCCCAGTGCCTTGGACAGGCTCGGCCAGGACAGTCCGACCCGCACCGTGGCATCGGCGAAATGCTTCGCCAGCAGGCGCGCGGTGCCGAGCGCCCTGTCCTGCTCCTGCGGATGTTGCAGGATCAGGAGCGACAGTCGGTTTTCAATCGGCGTGACGCTGTCGCAGATGCACAGCGGCATCGGCTTCTGGCAATGCGGGCATTCGGGAATCGGATCGGCGCTAGCCGTATCGGGTGGGTTCGACATGGGCGCCGCTATACGCTTGAAGCGCGGCATCAACAACCTATTCCGCGGGCGCAGGCAGCGGGCGCGGCGCGGACCGGCGCCGCAGGCGGTCGATCAAGAGGTAGATCACGGGCGTCGTGTAGAGCGTCAGGATCTGCGAAACGAACAGGCCGCCGATGATGGTGATGCCGAGCGGCCGGCGCAACTCCGTGCCGGGACCGGTCGCCACCACGAGCGGAATGCCGGCAAACAGCGCCGCCATGGTCGTCATCAGGATCGGGCGGAAGCGCGCTTGGCAGGCCTCGAAGATCGCCTCCGCCGACGACAGGCCGCGCTGGCGTTCGGCGTCGAGCGCGAAGTCCACCATCATGATGCCGTTCTTCTTGACGATACCGATCAACAGGATGATGCCGACGAAGGCGATCACCGTCAGCGGCGTGTTGGTGAGTTGCAGGGCGAGCAGTGCGCCGAGCCCGGCCGAAGGCAGCGTCGAGATGATCGTGAGCGGATGGGCAAGGCTCTCATAGAGCACCCCGAGCACGATATACATCGCCACCAGCGCGCCGAGGATGAGCAGCGGCTGGCGGCCACTGGTCTTGGCGAAGTCGCCGGCATTGCCGTCGAAGCTGCCGCGAATGCCTTCGGGCATGTGCAGTTCCTCGACCGCCCGCTGGATGTTCTGGGTCGCCGCCTGAAGCTGGACGTTCGGCAGGAGGTTGAACGACACCGTGGTCGAGGGGAACGACTGCGAATGATAGACCGCGAGCGCGGCAAGGCCGCGCGTCGCGTGCACCACGGCCGACAGCGGCACCTGCGCATCGCCCGCGCCCGCGACATAGATCCGCTCGAGGTTGGAAGGATCGACCTGGAATTTCGGATCGATCTCCAGCACGGTCATGTACTGGTTGCGCTGGGTGTAGATGATCGAGATCTGCCGCTGCGAGAAGGCGTTGTTCAGCGCGTTGTCGATGTCCTGAACCCTGACGCCGAGCGCAGAGGCCTTCTGGCGATCGATGCTCAGGGTCAATTGAAGCCCGCCGGGATCGCGGTCGCTGGAGATGTCGGTGATACCCTCGACGCTCTCCATGCGCTTGGCGACGATGGGCGCCCATTTCTGCAGCAGACTGAGGTCGGTGCTGGTCAGCGTGTACTGGTAGTCGGAATCGCTCTGCCGCCCGCCGGCACGAACGTCCTGGGCGGCGAACATGAAGAGACGGATGCCGGCCACGGGATACAGCGCGCCTCTCAGACGGTCGATCACGACCTCCGTCGAGACGTGGTCGCGCTCCGCCGGCGGTTTCAGGCTGATATACATGATGCCGCGGTTCGAGGTCGCTCCCCCCGGCCCGCCTCCGGCGCCGACGGTCGAGCCGATGCCGGCCACGGCCGGATCCTTCATCACGATTTCGGCGAGCCGCTGCTGCAGACCGAGCATCGACTGGAACGAGATATCGGCCGAGGCGCGCGTTGCCCCGATCACGAAACCGGAATCGTCGGTCGGGAAATAGCCCTTGGGCACCTTGATGTAGAGCGTCACGGTGAGGCCGATGGTGGCGAAGAACACCAGCAGCGTCGCCAGCGGGTAGTCCAGCACGGTGCGCAAGGTTTTGGCATAGAAGGCGACGATGCGCGACAGCGAGCCCTCGATGATGCGATCGAACAGCGTCGCCGTGCCGGACGTGGGCTGCCGGATGTAATGCGCGCAGATCATCGGCGTGACCGTGAGCGAGACCAGCGTCGAGACCAGAATGGCGAAGGTCAGCGTCAGCGAGAATTCGCGCAAGAGGCGACCTACGATGCCGTCCATGAAGATCAGCGGCGTGAACGCCGCGACCAGCGACAGGCTGATCGAGACCACCGTGAAGCCGATCTGCCTGGCGCCCTCCTGCGCCGCCCGGAACGGCCGCATGCCGTGCTCGAGATTGCGATACATGTTCTCGATCATGACGATGGCGTCGTCGACCACGAAGCCGACGGAGATCGCAAGCGCCATCAGCGACAGATTGTCGATCGAGAACCCCGCGATCCACATGCCGGCACAGGTGCCGGCCAGCGCCAGCGGCACCGAGATGCCGGCCGCGATCGTCGGCGTCATGCGCCGCAGGAACACGAACACCACGACCATCACGAGGACCGCGGTCGCCAGCAACGTCCATTGCATGTCGAGCACGCTGGCGCGGATTGTGCCGGTGCGGTCGACCAGGGTGGATATCTCGACCCCGGCCGGAATCCATTGCCTGAGCTCGGGGATCAGCGCCTTCACCCGGTCGACGGTGTCGATGACGTTGGCATCGCCCTGCTTGGTGATCTGGATCAGCACCGCCGGCTGTTTGTTGAACCAGGCGATCGAGCGCGCGTTGCGGACGGAATCCTCGATGTCGGCGACGTCGGACAGCCGCACGAAATTGCCATTGGCACTCTTGATGACGATGTCGCGGAACTCTTTCGCCGTGCGCATCTGCTTGTTGAGCGCCAGCGTCTCGCTCTGGCGTTCGCCGTTGAAGATGCCGACAGGACCGAGCGGATTGGCGTTGATGATCGCGGTGCGGACGTCGTCGGTGGCGATGCCTGCGTTCGAGAGCGCCACCGGATTGAGCTGGACCCGGACCGCCGGTTGATCGGCGCCGCTGATGGCCACGTTGCCGACGCCCGGAACCTGCGAGATGCGCTGCGCCAGGACCGTGTCGGCGACGTCGTAAATTGCGCTGGCGGACAGCGTGTTCGAGGTCAGTGCCAGCACGAAGACGGGCGCGCCGGCCGTGTTGGCCTTGCGAAAACGCGGCAGCGTTGGCAGGTCGCTCGGCAGGTCGACCATGGCGGCGTTGATCGCCGCCTGCACGTCGCGCGCGGCCTTGTCGATGCTGCGGCCGATGTCGAACTGGAGCTGGATGCTGGTGTTACCGAGCGTCGAGGTCGAGGTGATCTGGTTGATGCCCGCGATCTCACCCAGCCGCCGCTCCAATGGCGAGGCTACCGTTGCCGCCATCACGGCCGGGTCGGCGCCCGGCCGGCTTGCCGAGACGAAGATTGCTGGGAAGTCGACGTTCGGGACCGAGGCGACGGGAAGGAACTCGTAGGCGACCACACCCAGCAGGAACAACCCGATCGACAGCAGCGTGGTCGCGACCGGGCGGCGGATGAAGGGCTCCGAGATCGATGCCATCACTGCATCCCCTCGGTCGCGCCCGCCACGGGCGGCCCGCCGGATTCGGCCGGCGGCAGCGCCTGCTCGAGGCGGCGGTTGATGCGGTCGAGCGCGAGGTAGATCACGGGCGTCGTGTAGAGTGTCAGGAGCTGGCTGAGCAGCAGGCCGCCGATGATGGAGATGCCGAGCGGGAAACGCAGCTCGGCACCGGTGCCACTCTCGATCGCCAGCGGCAGCGCGCCGAACAGTGCCGCCAGCGTCGTCATCATGATCGGGCGGAATCGCAACAGGCAGGCCTGCACGATCGCCTCGTTCGGCGACATGCCCTGCCCGCGCTCGGCCTCGAGCGCGAAGTCGATCATCATGATGGCGTTCTTCTTGACGATGCCCATCAGGAGGATGATGCCGATCAGGCCGATCACCGAGAGGTCCTGCCCGCACAGCACCAGCGCCAGGATCGCGCCGACGCCGGCCGAGGGCAGCGTCGACAGGATCGTGATCGGATGGATGTAGCTCTCATAAAGCACCCCGAGCACGATGTAGATCGTGATTACGGCGGCGAGCAGCAACCATGGCTGGCCGGCCAGCGCCTTGGCGAATTCGGCGGCATCGCCCGCGTAGACGCCGACGATGCTATTGGGCATGCCGATCCGGGTCTCGATCGTCTTCACGGCGTCGACGGCATCGCCGAGCGCGGCTCCCGGCGCGAGGTTGAAGCTGAGCGACACCGAGGGGAACTGGGCCTGGTGCGAGATCGCCAGCGGCGCGGTGGTGCGCTTCAGCGTCGCCACGGCCGACAGCGGCACCTGGGCGTTCGGTGCGCCGGCGGTCGCGCTCGCGGCGCCCGGCAGGTAGAGCTTCGACAGGATCGAGGGATCGCGCTGGTACATCGGCAGCGCCTCCAGTACCACGCGGTACTGGTTGGCCTGGCCGTAAATGGTCGATATCTGCCGCTGCGCGAAGGCGTCGTTGAGCGTATCCGTGATTCCTTGCAGGCTCACGCCGAGCTGGCCGGCGCGGGTGCGATCGACGTCGAGCTGCGCCCGCAATCCGCCCTCTTGCGCCTCCGAGGAGACGTCGCGGAACAAGGGATCGCGCCGCATCTCCGTCACCAGCTTGCGCGCCCATTCCGACACCAGCGTCGCATCGGTGCCGGTCAGCGTGTACTGGTATTGCGAGCGGCTCGACTGGGTCGAGATCTGCACGTCCTGCACCGGCTGGAAATACACGGTCATGCCCGGGATGCCCGCGACCCTCTCCTTCAACCGGGTTATCACGACCGCGACGTCATCACGCCGCTCGCCGCGCGGCCTCAATCCCATGACGAGCCGGCCGACATTGGTGGTCGGATTGACTGAGCCCGCCCCGATCACCGAGACCACGCCGACCACATCGGGATCCGCCTTGATGGCGTCGGCCGCCTCGGCCTGCCGCTTCTGCATCTCCGCGAACGAGACGTCGGGCCCGGCTTCCGTCACCGCCGTGATCGAGGCGGTGTCCTGCAACGGCAGGAAGCCCTTTGGCGCGACGACGTAGAGGACCAGGGTGGCGATCAGCGTGGCGAAGGTCACGACCAGCGTGGCGCGCTGGCGCTCCAGCACCCAGAGCAGCGTCCGGTGATAGGCCTCGACGGTGCGGTCGATGAAGCGGCTGATCGCGGCCAATCCCGGCACCGACACCTCCTCGTGGGCGTGCTTGAGCAGGCGCGAGCACATCATCGGCGTCAGCGTCAGCGAGACTACCGCCGAGGTCACGACCGCGATCGTCAGGGTCAGCGCGAACTCCCGGAACATGCGTCCGACCAGGCCCGACATGAACAGCAGAGGGATGAACACCGCGATCAGCGACACCGTCAGCGAGATCACGGTGAAGCCGATCTCGCTGGCACCCTTGAGCGAGGCCTCCATCGCGCTGTCGCCGTTCTCCATGTGGCGGACGATGTTCTCGATCATGACGATGGCATCGTCGACGACAAATCCGGTGCCGATCGTCAGCGCCATCAGCGACAGATTGTCGAGGCTGAAGCCGGCGAAATACATGATGCCGAAGCTCGTGATCAGCGACAGCGGCAGCGCCACGCCTGCGATCACGGTTGCGCGCAGCGAGCGCAGGAACAGCAGCACCACCAGGGTCACCAGCACGACGGCGAGGACGAGCGTGAACTGCACGTCGCGCACCGAGGCGCGGATGGTGACGGTGCGGTCGGAAACGATGGTGAGGTTCACCCCGGCCGGGATCGCACGCTGCACCTTGGGGATCTCGGCGCGGATCTGGCCGACGACGTCGATCACGTTGGCGCCGGGCTGGCGCTGGATGTCGATGATGACGGCCGGCGTGCCCTGGTACCAGCCGCCGGTGCGGTCGTTCTCGAGGCCATCGACGATCTGCGCGACGTCGGCGATGGTGACCGGCGAGCCGTTGCGATAGGCGATGATGACGGGCCTGTAGGCGTCGGCCGCGGCGATCTGGTCGTTGGCCGCGATGATGTAGGATTGCTGGGCGCCGTCGAGCGAGCCTTTCGGCCCCGAGACGTTGGCGTTGGCAATCGCGGTGCGCAGATCCTCCATGGCGATGCCGTAAGCGGCGAGCCGCGCCAGATCAGCCTGGATGCGCACGGCCGGTTTCAGCCCGCCGAGCACCGAGACGCGTCCGACGCCGGAGATCTGGCTCAAACGTTGCGCCAGAATGGTGTCGGCAATGTCGCTCATCGCCCGCAGCGAGATGGTGTCCGAGCGCAGCGCCAGCGTCATGACAGGCGCGTCCGCGGGGTTCACCTTGGCGTAGGTCGGCGGATAAGGCAGCGTCTTCGGCAGCACGCCCGCCGCGGCGTTGATCGCCGCCTGCACGTCCTGGGTCGCGCCATCGATGTCGCGGTTGAGATCGAACTGCAGCGAAATCTGGCTGACGCCGAACGAGCTCGTCGAGTTCATCGCCGACAGCGACGGGATCTGCCCGAGCTGTCGCTCCAGGGGCGCTGTGATCAGCGAGGCGATCACGTCGGGGCTCGCGCCGGGAAGCTGCGTCGTCACCTGCACGGTCGGGAAGTCGACCTGCGGCAGCGCAGAGACCGGCAGCGCGAAATAGCCCAGCAACCCGCCGATCAGAAGCGCGATGCCGAGCAGCGAGGTCGCGATCGGCCGGCGGATGAAGGGTTCGGAGACACCCATGGGTTCTGCCTGCCGCCTCAGGCGGCCGTTGTCGGGATCATGGCTGCTTGGCTCCTGATCCTGATGCCCCAGGACTTGATGTAGGCCCCGGAGCCGGCCCGGTCTGTCCCTTCTGGTCGCCCTCGCTGCTGTTGCGCTTGGCGCGGAACTCGCCGGTCTTGCCCTGCCCGTCCTTCTGGCCTTCCTTCGAGCCTTCCTTCTGACCTTCCTTGGCCCCATCCTTCTTTTGCGCGTCCGGCCCGCGCGCTCGCTTGCGCGGGGCGAGATCGGCCGACGGGGTCTGGTCGTCACGGCCGATGATCACCTTGGAACCATCGGACAGATTGGCAAAGCCCGTGGTGACGACCCGGTCGGTCGCTGACAGTCCGCTGGCGATCACGGCGTCATGCTCGTTCTGCTGGGTCACCGCGACGGGCTTGGCCGAAACGACGTTGTCCTCGCCGATGACATAGCTGAATGTCCCAATCGGGCCGCGCTGCACGGCCGACGTCGGGATCACCAGCGCCTGCATCAGCGTCTCGACCTTGAGGCGGACATTGACGAACTGGCCCGGCCAAAGCTGGTAATTGGCGTTCGGAAACTCCGCCTTGAGTTTGAGCGTGCCGGTGGTCTGGTCGACCTGATTGTCGATACCGGTGAGCTTGCCGGTGTCGATCACGGTGGTGCCGTCATTACCGAACACGTCGACCGCGAGCGTGCCTTTCGCCGCGGCCGCGTTGACGCGCATGATCTGCTGCTGCGGCAGGCTGAACCACACCGCGATCGGCTGCAATTGCGTGATCACCACGAGACCCGTGGTGTCGGACGCATGGATGATGTTGCCCTGGTCGACCTGACGCAAGCCGGCACGACCCGAGATCGGCGCCACGATCTTGGTGTAGCTGAGTGTTGCCGCCGCATTGTCGATCGCGGCCTGGTCGGCCTTCACCAGGGCCTCGGTCTGCGCGACCAGCGCGCGCTGGGTGTCTGCCTGCTGCTTGGAGCCGGCATTGGAAGCAGCGAGCTGCTCGTAGCGCGTCAGGTCGATGCGCTGGTTGGCAAGCTGGGCCTGGTCCTGCGCCTTCTTGGCGACGGCCTGGTCGTACTGCGCCTGGTAGATCGCCGGATCAATCTCGCCGACCACGTCGCCCTTCTTGACGTCCTGGCCCTCGGTGAAGTTCACCGCAATCAGCTTGCCGTCGACCTGCGAGCGCACGGTCACGGTGTTGAGCGCGCGGATCGCGCCGACGCCGTCGAGATAGACCGGCACGTCCTGGATGCGGGGCGTCGCCGCCAGCACCGGGACCGGCAGATCGGGCCGCTGGTTGCGGCCGTTCGCCTGCTGCGGCTGCTGATGCCAGATAGTCCAGCCGAGATAACCGAGCCCACTGAGGATCGCGAGCGTGATCAGGGTCATGACGAAGCCGCGGCCGCGCGACCGTCTCGCCGTCCCCTCCTCTGCGCCTTGCTTGCTATCCGGCTTAAAGAGCATTGACCGGTTTCTCCATTCGCGGCTCCCAGCCGCCGCCGAGCGCCTGATACAGGCTGACGATGGCGAGCAAGCGGGCCAGTTGCGCCTGTGACAGCGCGTCTTCCGCCTGGAACAGGGTCAGTTGGGTGTTGAGCACGGTCACGATGTCGGCGGTGCCGGCGCGCAATTGCTGCTCAGAGAGATCGAAGGCGCGGCGCGAGGCGACGACGACGTCGCGCTGCAATTGCAGCTTGATCGTGGTCTGCTTGATCGAGAACAGCGCATTGTCGACGTCGGCAAAGGCCTGCACGATGGTCTTGCGGTAGGTCTGCAGCAGCTCGTCCTGCCGTGCCTTGGCAAGCTCGAAATTGCCGAGGATCTTGCCGCCGTCGAAGATGGGCTGCGTGGCGCTGCCGACGAGCTGGAAGAAAGCCGCATGCGGTTGGAACAGCGAGACCAGCGCCGAGCTCTGATAGCCGCCATTGCCGGTGAGCTGGATGGTCGGAAAGAACTGGGCGCGGGCGTTGCCGATATTGGCGGTCGCGGACGCAAGCTGCGCCTCCTGCCGACGGATGTCCGGCCGCTGCGTCAGCAGCTCCGACGGCAGGCCGGGCGTCACGCGCGGGATCGCGACCCGGTCGAGCGAGCCGCCGAGCACGCGCACGCTCTCCGGCGGTCGCGAGACCAGCACGGCGAGCGCGTTGACGTTCTGGTCCAGCGTCTGGCGCAGCGGCGGCACCAGGGCCTTCTGGTTGGCAAGCACGCTCTCCTGCTGGGCGACATCGAGATCCGTGCCGGTGCCGGCCTTGCGCCGCTCCCTGACCGCGTCGAGAATGCGCTGCGCGCTTGCGATGTTGCGCTGTGAGGTCCTGATGCGGTCCTGCGAGGCCAGCACCTGGAAATAGGCGTTGGCGACGGCCGCCAGCGTCGTCAGCGCGACGGTGTCGCGATCGAAGCGGTTGGCATTCGCCGTCTCCTGGGCCGTCTGCAGCGCATCACGGTTCTGGCCCCAGAAGTCGAGCTGATAGCTGGCGCTCAGCGAGGCCGAATAGTTGACGACCTCGCGGCCGCCGATGGACAGGCCCGAGGAGCTTGCGCCCGAGGTGCGCGAATAGGTTTCCGATCCGCCCGTCGACACGCTGGGCAGCAGCGCCGCGCCCGCCTGCCGCGCCTGGGCGTCGGCCTGGACGATGCGCGCAACCGCCGCGGCGATGTCGAGGTTGACGGTCTGCGCCTCGTCCATCAGCTGCGTCAGCTCGGCGGAGCGGAAGCCGCGCCACCAATCCAACGACGGCGGCGCATCGCCCTTGCTCGCGTATTTGTAGTGCGTGGGAACATCGAGGGCGGGATCAGGCAGATCCTGGGTCAGAACGCAGGCGCCAGATGTGGCGGCAAGGCACAGCACCGCAAGCCAGCGTGCGGCGCGCCGCGTCCGGGATGGAGACCCTTTGGACCGCCGCATGGCGATCGCCGGAACATCCTGTGTCACATCCACCCCCCGCCGGGCAGATCGAGCCGCCGCGCAACCGGATTAACCGATTCGCGGCGGGACGGTCGGGGGGCTTTGGACAACTCGTTCACAGGGGTGATGCTTTCTGCGGAACCTGAGGTCCATACTAGCCGGGCGCGGAACGGCGGGACAGTGCCGCGGTTGCGAAAGGCACGGGCCAACGAACACGGATCCAACATACGAAAATGCAAAATGTCGTTGTCTCGCAGCCATTTCTGCCACGGCGAAACATCTGGAAATGCGAGCAAGCTTACTAAGATTTCATGTGATATTGCTGCCACACCGGCTGCTGAGCCCTTTGAGGCGAGGTCCCCTCGCACCTTGAGCTCGATCGTGCCTGGTCGCCACCTCACAACATCGTCAGTGGGCGCCGACGAGAACCCCTCCTCGTGTCGAGATTTCCTCGACCTTCCACCCTGTCGACGCGTTTGGAACGCGAGCCGCTCGCCCGTGGCAAAAACTGTTCGCAAGACCGATCATCGCGAGCGTATCGTTTCGTGCTCCTTCGGGACCTCAGTCATTTCCTCCTAGCGATATCCCACCGCGCGCCCCGGCGCACCGGCAACGATCTCGCCTCAACAGAATATCGTTGTTGGGACAGGAGCTTCAGCTGGTTTCGCCGCAGCGCAAAAGCCTTCCCCTTTGGTCCCCCAAGCACTAGGTTCTGACCAACCAGATCAACCCCCTTAGTAGCGATTTCCCTGACATGAGCATTCGAAACGACGTTGTCGAAGCCATCGGCAACACCCCGCTGATCAAGCTGAAGCGCGCCTCGGAGCTGACCGGCTGCACCATTCTCGGCAAGGCCGAGTTCATGAATCCCGGCCAGTCGGTCAAGGACCGCGCCGGCAAATGGATGATCCTGGAGGCCGAGAAGCGCGGCGAGCTCAAGCCCGGCGGTCTCGTGGTGGAATCGACCGCCGGCAACACCGGCATCGGACTCGCAGTCGTCGCGAGTGCGCGCGGCTACCGCACGCTGATCGTGATTCCGGAAACGCAGAGCCAGGAGAAAAAGGACTTTCTCAAGCTGTGCGGCGCCGAGCTGATCGAGGTCCCGGCCCTTCCCTACGCCAATCCCAACAACTACCAGCATGTCGGCCGCCGTCTCGCCGATGAGCTGCGCAAGATCGAGTCCAACGGCGTGCTGTTCGCAGACCAGTGGAACAACCTCGACAACGCCAAGGCGCATTACGAGTCCACGGGACCCGAGATCTGGGAGCAGACCGGCGGCAAGGTCGACGGCTTCGTCTGCTCGGTCGGCAGCGGCGGTACGCTCGCGGGCACCAGCCGCTATCTGAAAGAGAAGAACAAGAATGTGCGGATCGCCTGCGCCGATCCTCACGGCGCCGGCATGTACGAATACTTCAGGACCGGCGATGCCAAGGCGACCCCGGGCGGCTCGATCACCGAGGGCATCGGCCTCAACCGCGCGACCGCCATCGTCGAGAGCGCGAAGGTCGATGACGCCTATCTCATTCCCGACGCGGAAGCCGTCACGGCAATCTACGGACTGCTGCAGCATGAAGGCCTCTGCCTCGGCGGCTCGACCGGAGTCAACATCGTCGGCGCGATGCGCCTCGCCAAGCAGCTCGGGCCCGGCAAGACGATCGTCACGGTGCTGTGCGATTCCGGCAGCCGCTATCAGTCGAAATTGTTCAACGCGGATTTCATGCGCGCCAAGAACCTGCCCGTGCCGGAGTGGCTGGAGAAGCGCAGCAACATCAAGCCGCCCTTCGTGTGATCGTCACGCGCCCTCGGGTCGGGGCGCGCGCGTTCGCAAACCGGGCGCGGTTCGGCCGGTTTACGCGACCTCGCCGCGTTCCGCAGCCGCGGCACAATAGTCGCGCCAGAACTGGCGGTAGCCCTCCTCGACCTTGCGCGTGTAGATCTCGACATTGCCGGCAGGCGAGGCTGCGATCCGGGCCGGCAACTCCGCGCGCAACTTCGCCAGATGCTCGGGCTGCGAGGCAAATCTGCGGGCGATCTCGACATAGCCCTCGTCATCCTCGGCAACCCAATCACCAAGGCCAACGGCGGTCACGATCGAGGCGCCGGCACGCGAGGAGGCACCGATGCCGAGCTTGGCGATGACGGGAACGCCCGCATAGAGGGATTCCCAGGTGCTCACGCCGCCGTTCTGCGGAAATGGATCCAGCGAAATATCGACTAGCGCGAAGGCCCGCAGATGCTCGGCGCGATCCGACGAGCCGAGGCAGATGATCTGCTCCTCGGCAACCCCGTGCGCCACAAATCGTGCGAGGAGGCCGTCGCGCACCAACGGATCGTCGAGCAGGGTATGCTTGATGATGATTTTCGATCCGGTCACCTCGCGCATCACCTTCGACCAGACGCGGATGGCGTCGTCGGAGATCTTGTTGACGCGGTTGAACACGCCGAACGTGACATAGCCGTTGCGGAGCATGGGAAGCTGCGAAGGCGCCACATCCAGGATCGGATCGGTCGTGATCAGGCATGGCAGGTCAAAGACCTTTTCGACCAGCAGAGGCCGCGCCGGTTGCGGAATGAAGACGGGGTCCGCTAGCACGTAGTCCATGGTCCGAAGGCCCGTTCCCGTCGCGTGTCCGAAGCCCGTGACCTGGATGGGAGCCGGCTTGCGGGCGAAGACCTGGAGCCTGTTGCCCGACGAATGCCCGGACACGTCGATCAGGATATCGACCTTGTCGGCCTGAATACGATCGGCCAGTTCGTCGTCGAACATCTGCCAGGCATCGACCCAGACGTCCGCCGTCGCCCTGAACTCGGCTGTCACAGCGTCGCGTGTCGGCGAACACGAATAACAGACGATCTCGAAGTTGGCATGATCATGATGGCGCAGCACTGGCAGCAGGCCGAACGCCGCCGAGTGGTACCAGAATTCGGACGAAACATAGCCGATCACGATCCGCCTGTCGGGGTCGATCTGCCGGGGTGCGAGCTTCCTTTGCGGCACCCGGGCGCCGATCGCTTCGCCCCAGGACTTTCGCGTTGCCTGCTGGATCGTGAAATCGGCCTCAGGGAGAAAGTCCAGAAAGTAGATCTTCCGCGCCATCAAGTCCGGGTCCGGCGCGATCGCCAACGCCGCGTCGAGATGCTCGATTGCGGAGGCGATCTCTCCCTGATTGGCAAAACAGGAGCTCAGCAGCGCCATTGCGATCGTGGAACGTGGATTTTGCTCGAGCAAGGTCGTGCAGGCCAGGATCGCCTGCGCGGTGTTTCCGATGCTGAGCGAGGCCTCCGCCTTTCCGCGCAAGGCCACTTCAAACCGCGGCGAAAGTGCAAGTGCCGCATCGAAATCCGCAGCGGCCTGTTCCGGCCGCGACAGTGCCGCGTTGAGGCGCCCGCGTTGCGCCAGAATCTTCGCCGAATCCGGCTTGATCGCGAGCGCGGCTGCGAGCGCGGCTTCCGCCTCGTCGTAACGCCTCAGCTCGATACTGACCATGCCTTTACCGATGAGCGCCTCGACGTGGCGCGGCTGAAACAACAGCGCGCGATCAAAGCTCTCCCGCGCGCGGTCAAACCGAAACAGCGCCAGCTCAGCGACACCACGATTGCAGAACGCGTCGGCATAGTCGGGCTTCAGCTTGATCGCGCGCTCGTACATCTCGATCGCCTGCTCGGGCAGGCTCATCTGGAGCAAGGTGTTGCCGAGGCCGGCCAGGGCCGGCGTAAAGTTCGGCTTCAGCGCGATCGCCTTCTCCTGACAGGCTCGGGCCGCCTCCAGTTTCTGAAGGGCGAAGTAGACGGAGGCGAGATTGCTTTGCGCCTCGTGTGAACGAGGATCAATCGCGATCGCGCGTTCGAGCAGCTGTTGCGCCTCTTCGAGGCGCCCGCCCTGTTGAGCGCACACGCCGAGCAAATGCGTGGCGTCGAAATGATCCGGAATGGCTTGCAGGATCTGGCGGCAGAGTGCATCGGTTTCCGCGTACCTGCCCTGGCCATAGGCGCTCGCCGCGGCGGAGATGATGGCGTCGACCTGCTTCTTCAACTTCTTCTGCAACCGCGCATTCTGGAATGCGCGCGCGCCGGCGCTGCTCAAGATATCTCTCCGAAAGATGGTTCGTAGCGAGTCTAACTGATTCGTGTCCCGGGCCGGCCGGTCGGTACGACCGGAGGTCCGTCACGATATCCGGGGCACGGCAACCGGTTCCGGAACCGCGTGGCGCGTCCGGCCGGTCTATGCAGCGTCGCCGCTTTCGGAGGCCGCGGCGCAATAGTCGCGCCAGAACTTGCGGTAGCCCGCTTCGAGCTCGCGCGTGTAGATCTCGACATTGCCGGCGGGCGAGGCTGCGATCTGGGCCGGCAGGCCCGCACGCAATTTCGCCAGATGTTCGGGCTGCGAGGCAAACCTGCGGGCGATCTCGACATAGCCGTCGTCATCCTCGGCGACCCAGTCACCGAGGCCCACGGCCGCCACGATTGAGGCGCCGGCACGCGAGGACGCGCCGATGCCGAGCTTGGCGACCACGGGAACGCCCTTGTAGAGGGATTCCCAGGTGCTGATGCCGCCATTCTGCGGGAAGGTGTCGAGGGAAATGTCGATCTTGTCGAAAGCCATCAGGTGGTCGTCGCGTGAGGTGGTGCCGAGGCACGTGATGCTCTCCTCGGCAATGCCCTGCGCGATGAAGCGTGCGACCAGGCTGTCGCGCAGCAGCGGATCATCGAGCAGACCATGCTTGAGGATGATCTTCGATCCCGGCACCTCCCGCATGATGCGCGACCAGACACGGATCGCATCATCCGAGATCTTGTAGATGCGGTTGAACACGCCGAAGGTGACGTAGCCGTTGCGCAGCATGGGCAGCTCGGAGGGCTGCAGGTTGGTGACCGGCTCCATCGTGATCAGGCACGGCAGATCGTGGATCTTCTCGGGAAACAAGTGCCGGGCCGATGGCGGAATGAAGATGGGATCCGCGAGCACATAGTCCATCGTCGGCATGCCCGTGCCCGTCGCGTGACCGAAGCCCGTGGCCTGGATCGGAGCCGGCTTCCGTGCGAAGCATTGCAGCCTGTTACCGGTCGTGTGTCCCGAAACATCGATCAGGATGTCGACATTGTCGGCCTGAATACGATCGGCGAGCTCGTCGTCCGAAAGTCCCCAGACATCGACCCAGACGTCAGCCAATGATTTGAACTTGGCGGTGTACTCGTCCGCTCCCGGCCATGAGTAATAGCAGATGATCTTGAACCTGGCGTGATCATGATGGCGCAGCACTGGCAGCAGGGTGAGTCCCGCCGAGTGTTGCCGGAATTCGGCCGCGACATAGCCGACGGTAATCTGCTTGTCTGGATCGAGCGGCCGCTTCGGCAACTGCCGTCGCGCCACCTTGGATCCGATCTGATCCCACCAGGATTTTCGCACCGCCTGCTGGACCACGAAATCGGCCTCGGCGCGGTAGTCCTCCAGGAAGATCTTGCCTCTGATCGCATCTCCATAGTCCGGTCGGAGCGCCAGCGCGCGATCGAGATATTCGATCGCGGCGTCCATGTCGCCCTGGTTCGAATAAGCGAAGCCCATCAGCGCCATTCCCATTTCGGAGCGCGGATTTCGCTCGATCAGGGTCGTCGCGGCCGCCATCGCCTGCGCGGTCTTTCCCATCACGAGGCAGGTCTGGGCCTTGCCCCGGAGCGCCAGCTCGAGCTTGGGCGAGATCGCGAGCGCCGCCTCGAAATCCGCAAGCGCGGGCTCCAGGCGCTGCAGCTCGTAACTGAGCCGCCCGCGTTGGGCCAGGATCCGAGGCGCGCCCGGCTTGATCGCAAGCGCCGTGGCAAACTTGGCGGCGGCCTCATCGTAGTGCCGGAGTTCCATGCTGACCATGCCGCTGCCGACGATGGCCTCAGCGTGACGCGGCTGAAACAGCAAGGCGCGATCGAAACTCTCCTTGGCGCGCATGACCTGCCCGAGCACGATCTCGACCATGCCACGGTTGCAGAGCGCATCGGCATAATCCGGCTTCAGCTTGATGGCGCGCTCGTGCGTCTCGAGCGCCTGCTCGTACTGCCCCATATGCATCAGCGTGTTGCCGAGATTGGTCAGCGCGACCACGAAATTCGGCTTCAGCGCGATCGCCTTCTCCTGGCAGCGCCGCGCCTCCTCGTAATTGCCGAGATCGAAGTGCACGGTCGCGAGGTTGTTGTGGGCATCGTGCAGGCGCGGATCGAGCGCAATCACGCGCTCCAGCAGCTCCTTCGCCTCCTCGAGGCGCCGGCCGTCATGGGCGCACATGCCGAGCAGGTGGATGGCATCGACGTGATCCGGAAGGGCTTTCAGAATCTCACGGCACAGCGCCTCGGTCTCGGCATATCGCCCCTGGCCATAGGCGTTCGCCGCAGCGGCGATGATGGCGTCGGCCTGCTTCATCAATTTCTTCTGCAATCGCGCATTCTGGAACGCGCGATTGCCGCCGCCGCTGTTCTGCAAGGTGTCTCTCCGGAGGATGCCCTGGGCCGAGTCTAGCTGATTCGCGCCCCTGGCCGTTCGGTCCAGCGGACCAACATCGCCCCCGGGATTTCCCGGGGCTCAGCGCAAGATCGGACTATGCCGTCTCGCCGCGTTTCGAGGCGCCGGCACAATGATCGCGCCAGAACCCGCGGTAGGCCGCTTCGACCTCTCGCGTGTAGAACTCGACGTTGCCGGCGGGCGAGGCTGCGATCCGCCTCGGAAGATCAGCGCGCAACCTCGCCAGGTGAGCGGGCTGCGCCGCGTATTTGCATGCGATCGCGGCATAGCCGTCGTCATCCTCGGCGACCCAATCATCGAGGCCGACGGCCGCCACGATGGAGCCGCCGGCCCGCGCCGAAGCGCCCTTGCCGAGCTTGGCGACGACGGGAACGCCCGCATAGAGGGATTCCCAGGTGCTGATGCCGCCATTTTGCGGGAACGTGTCGAGGGAGATGTCGACCTTCGCAAAGGCCAGCAGATGCTCGTGGCGCGTGGTCGAGCCGAGGCAAGTGATATTCTCTTCGGCTATGCCGTGGGCCACGAACCGCGCGATCAGGCCGTCGCGCAACAGCGGATCATCGAGCAGCCCGTGCTTGATGACGATCTTCGAACCCGTCACCTCGCGCATCACTTTCGACCACACCCGGATCGCCTCATCCGAGATCTTGTAGATGCGATTGAACACGCCGAAGGTCACATGGCCGTTGCGGAGCATGGGAAGATCCGAAGGCGGCACATCCAGGATTGGATCAATCGTGATAAGGCACGGCAGATCGTGGACTTTTTCGGCCAGCAGATGCCGGGCCGATTGCGGAATGAAGGTGGGATCCGCGAGTACGTAGTCCATGGTCTGAAGGCCCGTGCCTGTGGCGTGGCCGAAACCCGTCACCTGGATCGGTGCAGGCTTGCGGGCAAAGACGCCGAGCCTGTTGCCGGCCGTGTGTCCGGACACGTCGATCAGAATGTCGATCTGGTCGGCCTGGATGCGATCGGCCAGTTCCTCGTCCGAAAGCTGCGCGGCGTCGACCCAGACGTCTGCGAGCAACCTGAACCTCTCGGTGATCTCGTCCTGTAACGGCCAACAGGAATAGCAGACGATCTCGAACCTCGTGTGATCATGATGGCGCAGCACCGGCAATAGGGCGAACGCTGCCGAGTGGTTCCTGAACTCCGACGCGACATAGCCGACGACGATCCGCCGGTCCGGATCGAGCTGAGGGGGCTGCAGTGTCCTTTGCGGCAGCCGGGCACCGATCGCGTCCCACCAGGATTTCCGCACCGCTTGCTGGACCGTGAAATCGGCTTCCGACAGATAATCCAGGATGAAGATCTTGCGCGCGATGGCATCCGCATAATCCGGCGAGATCTCGAGCGCCGCGTCGAGATGCTCGAGCGCCGTCGCGACGTCGCCCCGGTTCGCATGGCAGGCGCCGAGAAGCACGATTGCGTAATCGGATCGCGGATTGTCTTCGAGCAGGGTCTTGACGGCCGCAATCGCCTGCGTCGTGTTCCCCAGCAGAAGGTTGACTTGCGCCTTCCCGCGCAGCGCAAGCTCGAGCCGCGGCGATTGCACCAGCGCTGCATCGAAGTCGACCGCCGCCTGCTCCAGCCGGTACAGATCGAAGTTCAGCCGTCCGCGCTGCGCCAGAATCCGAGGTGAACCCGGCTTGATCGCCAGCCCTGCCGCGAGGGCGGCTTCCGCCTCCGCGTAGTGCCGAAGCTCGATGCACACCATGCCCTTGCCGGCGAGCGCTTCCGCATGCCGCGGCTGAAACACGAGGGCGCGGTCGAAGCTCTCCTTGGCGCGCGCGAAGCGGCCGATCATCAGCTCTGCCATGCCACGGTTGCAGAATGCATCGGCATAGTCCGGTCGCAGCCTGACCGCTCGTTCGTGCAATCCGATCGCCTGTTCGCCGAGGCCGAGGTTCAGCAGCGTATTGCCGAGATTGGTCAGGGTGATCGGACAATTCGGCTTCAGTGCAATGGCTTTCTCCTGGCAGGCGCGGGCGCCTTCGAACTTATCGAGCGCGAAATACACGGCCCCGAGATTGCCATGGGCATCAGGCGAGCGCGGATCGAGCTCGACCGCGCGTTCAAGCAGCCGCCGCGCCTCCTCGAGCCGCCCGCCCTCATAGGCGCGCAGGCCGAGCAGGTGCGTGGCGTGGAAGTGGTCCGGAACCTCTTTCACGATCTCGCGGCAGAGCGTCTCGGCTTCCGTAAATCTGCCCTGCCCGAGCGCCTCCACCGCCAAGGACATGACGGCGTCCGCCTGCTTCCTCAACTTCTTTGCCAATCGCGTATTCTGGTAGGCGCGCGCGCCGACACTGCTCTGCAAGGTCTCTCTCCGGGGATGGCCCGAAAGGACGCAAAGCTGATTCGGATGGTGCCAAGCTGGTGGGGCGGCTAGACCTGCGAGGTCTGGGAATGCAGGGCGTTCACCGCAGAATCTGGCTCAGGAACAGTTTCGTGCGGGCGTGCTGAGGCGCCGCAAAGAACTCGTTGGGCGTGTTGGCCTCGATGATCTGGCCGGCATCCATGAACACCACGCGGTTGGCGACCTCGCGGGCAAAACCCATCTCGTGGGTGACGACCAGCATGGTCATGCCCTCCCCGGCGAGGTCCACCATGGTGTCCAGCACCTCCTTGACCATTTCAGGGTCGAGCGCCGAGGTCGGCTCGTCGAACAGCATGACCTTCGGATTCATCGTCAGGGCGCGGGCGATGGCGACGCGCTGCTGCTGGCCGCCGGACATCTGTCCCGGAAACTTGTTGGCCTGATGCGGGATCTTGACCCGCTCCAGGAACTTCATGGCGGTCGCCTCGGCGTCCTTCTTCGGGATGTTGCGCACCCAGATCGGTGCCAACGTGCAATTGTCGAGGACCGTGAGGTGTGGGAACAGATTGAAGCTCTGGAACACCATGCCGACTTCGCGGCGCACGGCGTCGACGTGCTTGAGGTTGGGCCCGAGCTCGATGCCGTCGACGACGATCTCGCCCTCCTGGAATTCCTCGAGCGCGTTGATGCAGCGGATCAGCGTCGACTTGCCGGAGCCCGAGGGCCCGCAGATCACGATGCGCTCGCCCTTGCGGACATCGAGGTCGACGTCTCGCAGCACGTGAAAGTCGCCGTACCATTTGTTGAGGCCGGAAATCTTGACGATGGGGTCTGACATGGGGACCTCGATCAGTTGCGACGGTGAGCGTTGAGGCGATGCTCGACGAACAGCGAGTAGCGCGACATTCCAAAGCAGAAGATGAAGTAGATGATCCCGGCGAAGGCAAAGCCCGTGAACGCGGTCGAGGGCGTCGACCATTTCGGATCCGAGAACGAGGCGCGAAGCGAGCCCAAGAGGTCGAACAGCGCGACGATCGAGACCAGCGAGGTGTCCTTGAACAGGGAGATGAAGCTGTTGACGAGGTTCGGAATGACGTGACGCAGCGCCTGCGGCAGTACGATCAGCGAGGTCGTCTTCCACCAGGACAGTCCCAGGGCCGCCGCGGCCTCGCCCTGCCCGCGCGGGATCGCAGCGAGCCCGCCGCGGACGTTCTCGGCCTGGTAGGCGCCCGTGAACAGCGCGATGCCGATCAGCGCGCGGACGAGGCCGTCGACGGTGAAGTTGCCCGGCAGGAACAGCGGCAGCATGTAGGTGGCGAAGAACAGCACGGTGATCAGCGGCACGCCGCGCCAGAACTCGATGAAGGCGATCGAGAAGATCCGGATCAGCGGAATCGTGGAACGCCGGCCGAGCGCCAGCGCGATGCCGATCGGCAGCGAGGTGACGATGCCGGTGACGGAGACCACCAGCGTCACCAGCAGGCCGCCCCACAGATTTGTCGCCACGACCGGCAATCCGCCGTGGTCGAGCCCCATCAGCTTGATGACGGCGGCGATGGCGATGAAGGTGGCGATGCTCGATCCGAGCGCGTTCCATCCCGTCCGCAGGCCGCCGCCGAGGACAAACGCGATCAGCGACACGACCAGGGACGTGACGACGAAATCGGTCCAGACTGACTGGCCCGTGCCCTGGATCTCGTCGCGCAGCCAGGTCAGCGGAAAGATCAGCCAGGAAATCACCGTGCCGACCAGCACGACGAGTTGGCCGACGACCCACAGCAGCGGGGCGACGGCGGACGTCTTGCTGAGATTGAGCAGGGCCTGGCCGGCATTGACGATGCTCTCGTCGAATAGCTGCAGCACGTCAGCCGTCCAGCTGAGGCCAAAGCCCTTGATGCCGCCGCCGTGCAGCAGGAAGAACGCGACCACCGGAAAGGCGAGGAAGAACAGGCTGGCGTTGAGCCCCTTTGCCGGCAGACGCGGCACGAGCAGCGGCACCAGCAGGATCACCGCAAGCACGAATGTGAGGTTCACCCGCCAGCGCTCGGCCTCGGGATAGAAGCCGTAGATCAATTGCGGCAGCTTGGCCTGGATGTAGGGCCAGCATGCGCCGACCGCAAAGCCGGCGTTCTCCGTGAGGCAGGCCGCGCGATCCTTGCCGCTCCACACCGCATCGACCATCAGGAACTTGACCGAGGGAACGATGGTGAAGCACAGCAGCAGCGCGCCCACGATGGTGAGCAGGATGTTGGTCGGCGAGTTGAACAGGCGCGTCCGCATCAACCCGACGAAGCCCGTGGTCTTCACCGGCGCAGGACGCTCGGTGAGCAGGTCCTGACGGACGAAGCTGCTGGAGGCGATATCGCTCATGCGCCCAAACTCCGGCTGACGCGCCAACCGTAGACGCTCATGATCGCGCTGGTGAGCAGCGAGATCAGCAGATAGATGCCCATCGTCATGGCGATGATCTCGATCGCCTGCCCGGTCTGGCTCAGCGATGTGCCGGCGAACACGGAGACGAGGTCAGGATAGCCGATCGCGACCGCCAGCGACGAGTTCTTGGTGAGATTGAGGTACTGGTTGGTCAGCGGCGGCACGATCACGCGCATGGCCTGCGGTACGACGATCAGCCGGAGCGTGGTGCCGCGGCTGAGGCCCAGAGACGATCCCGCCTCCATCTGCCCCTTGTGGACCGACAGGATGCCGGCGCGCACGATCTCGGCGATGAAGGCGGCGGTATAGGTCGACAGCGCCAGCGTCAGCGCCACGAACTCCGGAATGATGCGCGAGCCGCCGGCGAAATTGAAGCCCTTCAGCTGCGGCAGCTCGAACGTGAACGGCAAACCCGACACCAGCATGGTGGCAAGCGGCAAACCGACCAGCAGACCCAGCACATAGGGCCAGATGCGGATCATCCGCCCTTCCTGGAATAAGGCGCGCCGGGCATAGAAGCGCAAGGCCAAGGACGCGACGATGCCGAGCGCCAGCACCGCCAGGAACGGCTCGAGGCCCCTCTCACCGATCGGGCTGGGGACGACGAGGCCACGATTGCTGACAAAGGCAATGCCGAACAGCGAGATGCTCTGCCGCGGATTGGGCAGGGCCGCGAGCACCGCGAGGTACCAGAACAGGATCTGGAACAGCAGCGGCAGGTTGCGGATGATCTCGACATAGATCTCGCCGACGCGCGACAGCAGCCAGTTCGGCGAGAGCCGGCACAGCGCGACGATGAAGCCGATCAAGGTGGCGAAGAAAATACCCACCACCGAGACGATGAGCGTGTTCAAAAGTCCGACCACGAACACGCGCAGGAACGTGTCCGAGCCGGTATAGGAGATCAGGGTCTGGTTGACGTCGAAGCCGGCATTGTTGCGCAAGAAGCCGAAACCGGCGGCAATGTGCTGGTTTTCGAGGTTGGCGCGGGCGTTGGAGACGATCTCATAGCCGATCCAGCCCAGGATCGCCGCAAAGGCAAACTGGACGGCGATGCCGTTCCAGCCTGCCTTGCCGCCCAGAAGGCGCCTGATCTTCAGCGCGATCTGGGGCGGCGGTTTTCGGGCCTCGGTGGTCATGCTGCCGCTGCCAGCGGAGGGCGGTCAGCGGATCGGCGGCGCGTACTGAAGACCGCCCTTATTCCAGAGATTGTTGAGGCCACGGTTGATGCCGAGCGGCGAGCCTGCGCCGACATTGCGATCGAACACCTCGCCGTAATTGCCGACCGCCTTCACGATGCGCACCACCCAGTCCTTGGTCAGCCCGAGCTGTTCGCCGAAATTGCCGTCGGTGCCGAGCACGCGCTTCATCTCGGGATTTTCCAGCTTGGCCTTCTCGTCGACGTTCTTCGAGGTCACGCCGAGCTCTTCGGCGGTGAGCATCGCGAACAGAGACCACTTCACGATGTCGAACCATTGGTCGTCGCCGTGGCGCACCATCGGGCCGAGCGGCTCCTTCGAGATGATCTCGGGGAGCACCATGTGCTCATTGGGATTGGCGAGCTTCAGGCGATTGGCGTAGAGGCCGGACTGGTCGGTGGTGAAGACGTCGCAGCGCCCGGCCTCATAGGCCTTGACCGTTTCGTCGTTGGTGCCGAACGCGATCACCTCATACTTCATGTTGTTGGCCTTGAAGTAGTCGGCGAGATTCTGCTCGGTGGTGGTGCCGGTCTGCACGCAGACCGAGGCGCTGTTGAGCTCGAGCGCCGAATTCACCTTGAGCGACTTCTTCACCATGAAGCCCTGCCCGTCATAATAAGTCACGCCGGTAAAGTTGGCGCCGAGCGAGGTGTCACGCGAGATGGTCCAGGTGGTGTTGCGCGACAGCACGTCGATTTCGCCGGATTGCAGCGCGGTGAAACGGTCCTTGGCGGACAGCGGCACGTACTTGACCTTGCTGGCATCGTTGAAGATCGCCCCGGCGATCGCCTTGCAGACGTCGACGTCGAGGCCGGTCCAGTTGCCCTTGTCGTCGGGCGAGGAGAAGCCCGGCAGGCCCTGGCTGACGCCACAGGACAGCATGCCCCGGTCCTTGACGGTCTTGAGCGTTTGCGCATCAGCGGTTTGGGCGGACAGACCGGCGGCGAGAGCAAAAGTGATAGCCAGGGTTACGCGTTTCATGGGCTTTGGGCCTTTCAAAGTCGTCTCAAGGAACGTTGTCTCAGGATCAACCCTGCCGGGCCGGGCGTATCAAGACCAGCCCTGCAAGAGTCATGCTGGAAAACCTTGCCGAACATTCGCCGATCCCGGGAGGCCATACCTTAATCCCCGCCGCTGGCGCCCGCCCTGTTGTTCGGCTGTGGCGCAAGGTTCGGTCAGACGATGGATCGAAGGTCGCGGCAGGCCCCTCAACATGCGGCGACTGAATAGCACCTGCGCATCTCAGAACGACTGGCGTGCCGGGTCAAGGGGTTGACGGGACTCTTCTGTGTTCTGTTATTAACGTCAGCGGCCTTTCGGCCGGCCCCTCAGGCGCCACGCCCGAGCGGAAACGCGGTTTTGAAAGCAGACGCATGGATTCCTCGCACCCCCAAGAGCAGCAGGCCGAGACCCGGCTGGTCACCTCCGGCCGCGACACCAAGGCGCAGAAGGGGTTCGTCAATCCGCCGGTTTTCCACGGCTCGACCGTGCTCTATCCGACCGCCGAGGATCTGCACGCCCATCGCGGCGAGTTCACCTATGGCCGGCACGGTTCCCCCACCACCAAGGCGTTCCAGGAGACGCTGCTGGCGCTGGAGGGGCCGCAATGCGCCGGCGTCGGCATCGTGCCGTCCGGGCTGTCGGCGATCTCCACCACCCTGCTCTCGGTGCTGAAGGCCGGCGACCACGTTCTGGTCGTCGACAACGTCTACCGGCCCTCGCGCAATTTCTGCAACGGCATGCTGGTCCGCTACGGCGTCGAGACCACCTACTTCGATCCGCTGATCGGCGCCGGCATCGAGAAGCTGTTCAAGCCGAACACCCGTGCGGTGCTGGTGGAGGCGCCGGGCTCGCAATCGTTCGAGATGCCGGACATTCGCGCCATCGCCGAGGTGGCGCATGCCCGCGGCGCGCTCGTCATCGACGACAACACCTGGGCGACGCCGCTCTATCACCGCTCGCTCGACCAGGGCGTCGACATCAGCATGCAGGCCGCGACCAAATATATCGGCGGTCATTCCGACATCATGTTCGGCACGATCTCGGCCAATGCCAAGGCATGGCCGATAGTCTCCGAAGGCATCCGCCTGCTCGGGGTCTGCGCGGGCCCCGACGATGTCTTCCTCGCGCTGCGCGGCCTGCGCACGCTGTCGGTGCGCCTGGCGCAGCATCATCGCTCCGGCCTCGACATGGCGCGTTGGCTCGCCGGCCGACTCGAGGTGGCGCGCGTGCTGCATCCGGGCCTGGAGACCGATCCCGGTCACGCCATCTGGAAGCGCGACTTCACCGGGGCATCCGGCCTGTTCAGCATCGTGCTGAAGCCGGCGCCGCAGAAGGCGGTCGACACCATGCTCAACACGCTCAAGCTGTTCGGCATGGGCTTTTCCTGGGGCGGCTTCGAGAGCCTTGCGATTCCCTTCGACTGCGACGCCTATCGCACCGCGACCAAATGGTCGCCGGGCGGTCCGACCCTGCGCCTGCACATCGGGCTCGAGAGCGTCGACGATCTCAAGGCCGATCTCGATCGCGGCTTTGCTGCCCTCAAAGCAGCAATGTGAGCTTGCTCACAGGGCATTGCGCCTGCGCACGCGGCAACGGACGGAAGCGGACGCACTGACGTGCGCCGCGGGAGCGTCAGCCACCTGTAAACGTTAACGCCGACGCGCCAACAAATGGTTTGATCCCCAGGCATTTGGCGCTAGCCTCACCAATCGACTCTCATCCGGACAGACGGAGCATGGGAACGTTGGTTCTGCTCGATCTTATGGGCGGCGTGGCGCTGTTGTTGTGGGGCCTGCATATGGTCCACAGCGGCATTCTGCGCGCTTTCGGCCCTGACCTGCGGCGCCTGCTCGGCAAGGCGCTGAGCAATCGCGTCAGCGCCTTTGCTGCCGGCCTCGGGCTCACCGCGCTGCTCCAGAGCAGCACGGCGACCGCCCTGATCACGAGCTCGTTCGCGGCCGAAGGCCTTGTCAGCCTCGCCGCCGCGCTCGCCATCATGCTGGGCGCCAATGTCGGCACGACGCTGATCGTGCAGGTGCTGTCGTTCAACATCGCAGCCGTTGCGCCGGTCCTGTTCGTGCTCGGCCTCGTCGCGTTCCGCTCCGGCCCGCGCTCGCGGATCAAGGACATCGGCCGCGTCTGCATCGGCCTCGGCCTGATGCTGCTCTCGCTGCACATCCTGCTCGACACGCTGGCGCCAGCCGAGAACGCGCCCGGCGTCCGCGTCGTGATGTCGGCCATCACAGGCGATCCCATTTTGTGCATCGTCATCGCCGCCCTCGTCACCTGGGCGGTGCATTCGAGCGTCGCCAGCGTGCTCCTGATCATGTCGCTGGCCTATTCGCAATTCATCACGCCCTACGCAGCGCTGGCGCTGGTGCTCGGGGCCAATCTCGGCAGCGCCATCAATCCCGTCTTCGAGGGCGCCAAGCGCGACGATCCCGCGAGCTACCGCCTGCCGGTCGGCAATCTCGTCAACCGCGTGGTCGGCATCGCGCTCGTCCTGCCGTTCCTCGGCCCGATCGCCGAGCACATGCACGCCTGGCAGCCCGATCTGGCCAAGATGACGGCGGCCTTCCACATCGCCTTCAATGTCGGTACGGCCGTCCTCTTCATCGGCCTGCTCGACGCCATGTCGCGCCTGCTCACCCGCCTCTTGCCGGATCGCGTGCAGGAGGCCGACCCGGCCAAGCCGCGCTATCTCGACGAAACCGCGCTGGAGACGCCGTCGCTGGCACTCGCCGACGCCGCCCGCGAGACGTTGCGCATGGGCGATCTCGTCGAGGTCATGCTGCGCAAGGTGATGGCCGCGATGATGACGGGCGATCGTGCGCTGGTCGACCAGGTCTCGAAGATGGACAATTTCGTCGACGGTCTCGACGAGGCCATCAAGCTCTATGTGACCAAGCTGATGCGGGGCAGCCTCGACGAGAGCGAAGGACGGCGCGCGATGGAGATCATCTCCTTCGCCATCAACCTCGAGCATATCGGCGACATCATCGACAAGAGCCTGAGCGAGCTCGCGACCAAGAAGATCAAGCGGCGCTTCCAGTTCTCGGCGGAAGGGGCCGACGAGCTCGCCGCCTTCCACAAGCGCACGATGGATTCGCTGCGGATCGCGTTCGGCGTCTTCATGTCGGGCGACGCCAACGAGGCGCGCAAGCTGCTGGTGGAGAAAACCGCGCTGCGCAACACCGAGCTTGCCGCGGTCGAGCGCCATCTCGACCGCCTGCGCGAGGGCCGCCCTGAAACCATCGAAACGACGTCGCTGCATCTCGACGTGCTGCGCGACCTCAGGCGCATCCATTCGCATATCTGCTCGGTCGCCTACCCCGTGCTGGACGCGGCGGGCGTGCCCTATCGCAGGACCGAGGCGGAGACGGCCGCCCTGCCCGCCTCGGGCGCGGCCTCGGCGTTGCCGCGCTAGCGCCTCTGCTCAGCGCTCCAGCGTCTTCGAGGCCCTGCCGCGGTTCTTGATGATCAGCATGATGTTGCGGATATAGATGATCGTCGCCAAGGCTTGTCCGAGGATGATGACCGGCTCGCGCTTCACGACGCCGTAAACCAGCGTCATCAGCCCGCCGCCCATCGAGCAGAACCAGAACGCCATCGGCACCACGCTGTTGCCGGCGCGCTCGCTCGCGATCCACTGCACCAGGAAGCGCGCGGTGAAGAACAGCTGCGCGACGAGGCCGAATGCCAGCCAGAAATCGAACTTGGCGACGAAGACGTCGTAGAGATAATTGCTCAGCGCCTGACCGTATTGGATGATCATGCGTTCACCTCAGTCACATCTGGTGTCGGCTTCTTGCGGCGGATCAGCCACCACACGCCGGCGAGATCCATGATGCCGATCCACAGCCGGTCGAAGAAGCCGTAGTTCGACACGCCGGAATGGCGCGGCCGGTCGATCACGTCGACATAGGCGATGTCGTAGCCTTCGCGGCGGACCAAGGCCGGCAGGAAGCGATGCAGCCCATCGAAATAGGGCATCATCAGGAAAACCTCGCGCCGGAATGCCTTCAACCCGCAGCCGGTATCGCGCGTGCCGTCCTTCAGGATGGCGTTGCGGACGCCGTTGGCCACGCGCGACTGGAATTTCTTGAAGCCGGTGTCCTTGCGTCCGACGCGCTGTCCGGCAGCGAGGCCGACGCGCCCTGCGCCCTTCTCGACCGCGGCGATCAGGTCGGGCAGGAAGGCCGGATTGTTCTGGCCGTCGCCGTCGAGCGTCGCCACGATCGTCCCGCGCGCCGCGCGCACGCCGCTGCGCACGGCCGCGGATTGGCCGCCCGATCTGGCATGGCGGAGCTGACGCAGATTGTGCCGCTGCGCCATCAGCGCCGCGATCCGTTCGCCGGTCGCATCGGTCGAGCCGTCGTTGACATAGATGATCTCGTAGGCCCAGCGGCCGTCGAGCGCCGCGCCGATCTCCGCGATCAGCGGCGCGATGTTGTCGGCTTCGTTGCGCACGGGAACGACGATGGAGACCGAAGGCTGGGACGTCGACAAATCGAGACTCGTGGTTGGAATTGGCCTGCCCTTCGGGGAACCGGCGGCCCCGGCAGGCAGCCGCTTTTATGGGGCGGATGCCCCGTGGGCAACCCTTTTGAGGCGTCCCGAGACCGCTCCCGTAAGCGGCACGATGGTGCCATCGGCGCGGATGGCAAAGCCCAGCCTTCGGGCCGCGAACCAGTAGCGGACTGCCATGGCGCCGACCGTGCCGATCAGGGCGCCGGCCACGACGTCGCTCGGGTGATGCGCGACCAGCACCAGCCGCGTCAGCAAGATCACGATTGCGTAAGTGAACATGAACACGCGCAGGCGTGGCCACAATGCCGATACCGCAAAGGCCAGCGCGAACGCGGCCACGGCATGGCCTGACGGCAAGCTGGCATAGGCCCCCGTCCCCTCGAACGGGACGAAGTTGAACGGATTGGCCTTGCCGCCGACAAAGGGGCGTCCGCGACCGACGATGTATTTCAGGATCTCGGCAACGAATGCCGACACGGCAATCGACAGAAACACAAATTGCAGCCGCGTGCCGAGACCTAGCAGCAGCGCGCGGCGAGTCCCGTGCAGTCCTGCCGCAACGAGCGCCAACACCACCAGCGCGGCCCCCAGCACCGAGAGCAGATACTCGTCCTTGCCGAAATCGGTGAGGATGCGGATCGGCCACAGGCTGGGCGTGCCGCGCGCGGGCATCAACTGGATCTCGGTCTGGTCGAAGGCGACCATCAGCACGATGACGAGGGCTGCGCCTGCCGCGCTGAGCCACAGCGAATGCCGCGCCAGTTTTCGCGCGGCTTCCGCGCGGCGTGAATGCGAGGGCGTGCGAACGAGCTGCGCCAGCGCTTGCTTCGAGACGGCGAGCAATTGCGCGGGATAGCCCGGACGCGGCGCGGGGCTGGTCGTAACAGGCATCCTATTCGGTGCCTTCGGAACGGAAGATCGCGATCGAGATCGCGCGGCCTTGCGAGAAATTATAGCCGTCGATACGGGTCCCGACCTTGTAGCGCAGTCCGATCGCCTCGGCACGCTGCACGAAGCTGCGCTCCGAGCGCTGCTCGATCAGCGCAAACCGGCAGCTTCCCTGCCGCAGGAAATCCGCCGCGCCCGAGCCGTCGGTGAGCAGCGTCTGGGTGCCCGTCAGGAACACGAGGCTCGGCTCGTGATAGCCCGCCGCCGCCGCCTTGGGCCCGACGCAGGTGACGTTGCGGAGCGCGCGGGCAACCTCGATGCTGGGAAACAGCGGCACCAGCGAGGGCAGCACGATGCCATACACCGTCACCGCCAGCATCAAAGCCGCAACCAGTGCGTTGAGCAGCGAGCGCTCGGCGTGATTGTTGTCGTAGAGCCACCAGGCAAGCAGGCCGAAGATCAGGGACGCCGCGATGAACGGCCAGGCCACGAAGGCCGGCTGCCGCGTCAGCATCACAGCGCCGACCACCGCGATGATCGATGCGGCCGCGGGGATCGCGAACCACCAGGCCGAACCACGCATCAGCCAGGAACGCGACAGCACGCGCCGCTCCACGGCGCCTGCGGTGAGAATGGCGATCGCCGGATAGAGCGGCAGCACGTAATGCGGCAGCTTGGTCAGCACCGCCTCGAACACGATCCAGGACGGGATCAGCCAGGCCAGCAGAAACTGCGCGCCGGGCTCACGCCGCGCCCGCCACACCGCGGGCGCCGCCATCGCCGCCAGCGGCGCGCCGGGCCAGAACGTGATCCAGAACAGCGCCAGGTAAAGGCCGGGCGGCGCGCCGTGGGATTCCTGGGCGCCCAACTTGCTGAGCATGTCGCCGCCGACGGAATCGGCGAAAAAGGCATCGCCCGCGCGCCAGAAGATCGCGACGAACCAGGGTAGCACCAGCACCAGCATCCACATCAGGCCCCAGACCGGGCGCAGCTTCCACAGCCAGGAGGCGTCGCGGTCCTGGATCGCCAGCGCGACGATGGTCAGCCCTGCGAACATCAGGATCAGCGGACCCTTGATCAGGATGCCAACGGCAAGCGCGGTCCAGAAGATCGCGGGCCAGCTCCAGGGCGGATGGGTCTCGTCCTCGGCGCGCTGCCAGGACAGATAGGCCCGCGCCATCGCCCCCATCGCGGCGACCACACAGAGCAGCAGCATCGCGTCGGTCTTGGCGAGCCGCGCCTCGACGCCAAGCAGCACCGAAGCGCACATCATCAGCGCCGCCAGCACCGCGGCGCGCCGCGTGACGAAGCCCAGCGCGGCCCAATAGGTCATGAGCACGGCGCCGATCGCCCCGAACAGCGACGGCAACCGGTAGACCCAGATCCGCAATTCGGCTTTCGGCAGCTTGAGCATCGAGGCCGCTTCCACCGTCGCCGATTGCAACCAGTAGATGCCGACCGGCTTCTTGTAGCGGACGTCCTCCTGGAAGCGGATATCGACATAGTCGCCGCTCTCGACCATCTGCTTGGTGGCCTGGGCGAACCGCGCCTCGTCGCGATCGATCGGCGGGATCGTGAAGAAGCCCGGCAGGAACAACAGCAGTGCGCAAAGCAGCAGGAAGGCGACGGCGCGGGCGTGGCTGACTGTCACGACATCGAGCATGCGCACGAGCCGGCTGCCCGGATTTGCGGGCGATTTCGGCTCGCGGGGCGCTCCAAAACGGGGGGCTGGATAGGTCTCGGCCATTGGTTCCGCTTACGCTGAAACCGTCATCGCCACAACCGCTTGAGGCAGGTTCATTGAATTCGAATGACGACTGTGTCCGCGGCGCCAGTGGCATCGATCACGGTGAGCCGCGCAAAGCCGGGACCGGGTGGATCGATCAGCCGCTGGCGGCGGCCGTCGATCTCGCCGAGCGCCGTGCCGTTAACCATGACGGTCATGGGCAGAACGCCGCCGGCGACCTTGACCGGCATTGCCGCACTCTCCTGCCCTCCGGAGCGATCGACATCGATCCGCGAACCATTCAGCGGAAACTGGATGTGCAGCGTCTGCTCGCGGCCGGTCCGCACCAACTCGCCGACGGGGCGGAACCGCTTCAGCGGCAGCGGCAGCTTGGCGTTGCTGGCAACAAGGGTTCCCCTAGGCGGCTTCGGCAACGGGACCAGCGTCTTGCCGGTGCGGGCAAAGGCATCGAACAGGATCGGGGCCGCGGCGACGCGTCCGATCAGGCCCGGAACCGGCGCGCCATCGGGCCGCCCGACCCAGACGCCGATGGTCATCCGGCCGTCGAACCCGACCGACCAGGCGTCACGATAGCCGTAAGAGGTGCCGGTCTTGAAGGCGATGCGGTTGTGCGCGGCGTTCTCGGGCGGCGGCGTTCCCAACAGCACGTTGCCGACCTGCCAGGCCGCGACCTGATCCAAGAGCCGGAGCGGCTCGCGGTCGTCCTTATCAGCCATGACCTCGCGCAGCGGCTTTGTGGTGCCGAGACGGGCGAAGCCCGCGTAGAGCTGGGCGAGATCCTGCAGCGTCACGCCGACGCCGCCGAGCCCCATGGCAAGCCCCGGCGCTTCGTCCTTGGGCAACACGAGATTGCCGCCGGCCTGGCGCAGCCGCGAAGCGAGCCGACTCGAGCCGACGCGGTCGAGCAGCACGATCGCCGGCACGTTCAGCGACAATTGCAGCGCCTTCCGCACGGGCACCGTGCCCTGGAAGGTCATGTCGAAATTTTCCGGCGCGTACGAACCGAAGCGGACGGGACGATCGTCGATCAGGCTTTCCGGATGAACGAAGCCGTCCTCGAAGGCGAGCCCGTAGATGAAGGGCTTCAGCGTCGAGCCCGGCGAACGGATCGCGCGGGTCATGTCGACCTGCCCTGCCCGGCTCTCGTCGAAATAATCGGCCGAACCGACGCGGGCGAGCACGTCGCCGCTCTCATTGTCGATCACGATGATGCCGACCGAGATGTTCGCGCCCAGTGCAAGGGCGCGGTCGCGCGCCAGCGGCTCCAGCACCTTCTGCAAGTTCGCATCGAGCGTGAGCTTGATGACCTGCTTGTCCTTGACCGTCGATAGCGCAGTGTCAGACGCATGCGGCGCCAGGATCGGCATCGGCTTGCGCAGTTTCGGTACAGGCACGGCCTTGGCCTGCCGTGCGTCGTCTGCGCTGACCACCTGCTCCTCGACCATGCGGTCGAGCACGCGGTCGCGGGCCTTGCGCGCGGCCTCGGGATGGCGGTCGAGCCGGCGCGTCTCCGGCGATTGCGGCAGCGCCACCAGCAGCGCGGCTTCGGCCAGCGACAGACGCTTCGGCTCCTTGCCGAGATAGCCGATCGAGGCGGCGCGGATGCCCTCGAGATTGCCGCCATAAGGCGCGAGCGCGAGATAGAGATCGAGGATCTGTTCCTTACTCAGGGTTCGCTCGATCTCGATCGCACGCACCATCTGCCGCAGCTTGGCATAGAGCGAACGCTGCCGCCGCGGCTCCATCAGCCGGGCGAGTTGCATGCTGATGGTCGAGCCGCCCGAGACGATGTGGCCGCGCGTCGTGAGCTGGAGCGCAGCACGCCCCAGCGCCAGCGGGTCGATACCATCATGGGCGTAGAAGCGCTGGTCTTCATAGGCGAGCAGCAATTTCAGGTAGGTCGGGTCGACATTGGCCTTGGCATCGACCGGCAGCCGCCAGCGGCCATCCGCCATCGCATAGGCGCGCAGCAGCTTGCCGTTGCGATCGACGATCGTGGTGGAGACTTGTCGCGCTTCGTCGAGGGGCAGAGGGCCGAGAGAGTAGACCCAGCCGACCAAGCCGATGATGGCGAGGATGAAGGTGAACGCAGCGACCGACAGGACCCGAAAGGCAAACCGCCCTCTCTGACCGTCATGGCCGGGCTTGACCCGGCCATCCACGCCGTCGCCCACCGCCCGTGCGGCCGTGGATGCCCGGGGCATCTGCGCGAAGACGCGCTTCGCGCTCTTGCCCGGGCGTGACGACTGAGTATGCGGCTCCGTTGCGCTCATTCAACCACCACTCACTTCGCCGCCCGCACCTCGACACTGCCCGTGCCCGTCCGGCCATAGCGCGAGGGGTTGTACATGTCCTCGACATAGGCCTGCGGCAGCACGTATTTGCCGGGCGAGACCACGCGCACGACATAGGCCACGGTGAACACCGCCTTGGAATCCGAGGCACGGTCCACGGCGGCGGTGAAGCGGTCGTCGCGGAACTCGGTGTTTTCAGGCTCCTCGCCGTCCTCGATCCAGTCCAGCGTGCCGCTGTCGCCCGACGAGACCAGCTTCGGGTTGTCGATCTCGAGGCCGGCCGGCAGATAGTCGGACACCATGATGTGGCCGTACTCGGGCTTCGCCTCGGTGATCTTGAGCACCACCGCGAAGCGCTGGTTCTGCTTCACCTTGCTGATATCGGCGGGCTTGCCGTCAAGCGTGAAGTAATTGCGCTCGATCTTGAAGCCGTTCGAGGCCGCCGGCTCCGGCGTCACCGGCGAGCCCGACACCGAGACGACCGCCTGCACCGGCGCATCGCCGGTGTTGGTGATCTTGAGCGGCTTGCCGCTCAGCGTATCCGCCTTGTAGCTGCGATAGAGCGCAGTCTTGACCGGCTGGCCGTCGACTTCCATGGACAGGTTCTCCTTGGCGAGAGCGCGCGCCGCCAGCACCAGCCACGCATTCTCCTGCGTGGAGGTGTAGGGCGTCAGCCCGCGCGCGGTCTCGACCCGCGACACAGCCTGCGTCAGCGTCGCCTTCGGCGCGTTGCCTTCGCTCGCAAGCGACACCAGGGCCGCGGCGTCGCGCAGCTGCGAGCCATAGTCGGTGCGGCCGAACTCCAGCACCGGCTTTGGCGCGAGGCTGTCGAGCGCGGCACCATAGACCCGTTCGGCGCGGTTGCGGTCGCCGACCAGAGCGAGCGCCGCTGCAAGCTGCGACTTCGCGATCGGCGTCGCGAGATTGTTCAGCTTGGTGTCGGCGAGATAGCGGAGGTCGCCGATCGGCGCCGCACCGTTGCGGGCGAGCACGTAGAGGCCGTAAGCGAGATCGCGCCCGCCGTCCTTCTCCGGCTCGTTGCCGTTGACCACGGAGTTTCTGACACGGTCCAGCGCGTTCTTGAACAGCACGTCCGGCACCGTAAAGCCCTTCTCGCGGGCACGGGTCAGGAAATCCGTCACGTACGCATCGAGCCAGGCATCGTCGCCGCCCGCCGACCACAGGCCGAACGAGCCATTGGAGCCCTGACGGGCCAGGAGCCGCTCGATCGCGTCGCGGATGCGCTGGTCGACCTCGGTGTCCATCGCGAGATGCGCGCCGGCAGCCAAGTCGTTGACATAGAGCAACGGCATGGCGCGGCTCGTGATCTGCTCCGAGCAGCCATAGGGATAGCGGTCGAGCGCCTTCAAGATCGTCGCCGCATCGAGCGCGATGGACAGGCTCGCCGAGACCGAGACGCTGCCGGTGCCCGGCACGAGGTCGGAGAACATGTCCGAGGTCAGCGTCAGGCTCTCGCCCTTTGCGAGCGTCCGGATCGAACGCCGCGCCAGCACCTGCGTCGCCGCCTTGACGTCGAACGCATAATGGCGCGCCAGCGTCAGGCCGCTCGGCCCCTTGATGTCGACGTCGAGCGTCGCCTGCCCGGCCGCGGTCGCGTCGACCGCGAGCGAGAACGAATTGCGCTGCTTGGCGGCGAGCTTCACCGTGGTTGCGGGATTGCCTGACATCTTTACCGGCCCGCCCGTCTTCACGTTGATGACGTAGTCGCCGGCCTGGCCCTCGACATTGTCGATCTCGAGATTGACCGTGCCGTGGTCGCCGTTGAGCAGGAAGCGCGGCAGGGTCGTGGTCAGCACGACGGGGTCGCGGATCACCACATCGGTGTTGGCGCGGCCGAGCTTGGTGGCTGTCCACGCCACCGCCATCACGCGCGCGGTACCCGCGAACTCCGGAATGTCGAAGCTGACTTCCGCGGTACCGTCAGCGGCGACGGTCACGATGCCCGAATAGAGCGCGAGCGGCTTTTGCGTGGGCGGCGAGCCCTGCAATTCGCCTGCACCGGCATCGCCGCCGGACTTGATCTGACCACGCGTGCCGGACATGCCGTCGATCAATTGCCCATAGAGATCGCGGATCTCGGCGCTCAGGCGGCGCTGGCCAAGATAGTAATCATCCGGCGCCGGCGGCTTGTAATTGGTGAGGTTGAGGATGCCGACATCGACCGCGGCGATCACGATCTTGGCGTCCTCGCCCGGATTGAGCCCGTCGAGCTTGACCGGAATCTTCAGTGCCGAATTCGGCCGGATCAGCGCCGGCGGCGACAGCTTCACCTGCAACGTGCGGGCCTGCTTGTCGATGCCGAACCATTTCAGCCCGATCGCTCGGCCCGGCATGCGCTGGGCGGCGGCATCCAGCGGACGACGCAACGTCGCCACCACGTAAGCGCCGGTGCCCCAGTCCTTGCCGACCGGCAACTTCACCTGTGCGGTGCCTTCCTTGACGTCAATGGTCTGCGTCGTGAGCAGGCGGTCGCCGAGCACGTTGATGGTCAGCTTACCGGCGCTGCGGACATTGACCGACACCGTCATGGTGTCACCGGAGGCGTATTGCGGCTTGTCGATCGAGGTCTCCAAGAGGTCCGGCGTGTCGGCGCTGCCGTCGGAATACCAGCCGACATCGAACTGCACCGAGGTGACAGGGCCATCGGCATCGTTCGACTTCACGTCGAGCCGGTAGCGGCCGGGTTGCGGGCTGAGCGAGATGCGCGCCGGCTTGTCGGCGGCAACGGCGACGTCACCGTCAGCGACGCGCGAGGTCGACTTGACCGGCTCGTACTCCCAGTAATTGTTCTGGCGATACCATTGGTAGCGCGACTCCATCTTCAGGAGCTCGTAACGCAGGCCGTCGCGGCGCAGCCGCTCACCCTCGGGCGAGACGAACACGACGTCGAACTCGGCCTTGTCGCCCTCGGCGACGTTCTTGTCGCCGAACAGTGGCTTGATGCCGATCTGCGCCACGCTGGGCGCAACCGGCAGCACGATCTTGCGTTCGACGGCGCGGCCGCCAGTCTCCACCATCCGCACGAAGATCTGGGCCTCTTGCGGGCGGGTCGAGGCCGGCTGCTTGTCCAGCGTCACCGGGAAGGTCGCAACGCCATTGGCGTCAGCTTCCGGCAGGTTCTCCAGCGGCGTGCGCTCGTTCGAATTGGTCTCCTCGTCGGCGACGCCGAACTGGTAGCCGGCAAAGCCGGGACGCTCGGACGCAGGCGCGATCAGCATATCGCCTTCGAGCGCGAGGCCCGAGGCCGGCGCGCCATAGAGGAAATGGCCGTCCGCCTTAAGCTCCACAGGAGTGTTAGCTTTGATCAGCTTGTCCTTGGCAGACAAGTCGAATTCGATCCGATCAGGAACGTAATCCTCGACCATGAAGGTGGTCTCGCCGACCGAAGAGCCCTTCGGATCGGTGAACGCGCGTGCCCGCCAGGTCCCGGTCGGCACGGCCGAATTGAGCGGCACGGCCAGCGTCCGGCCGCCAGCGCCCTGGTCGGCCAGCACGGCCCGGCGGAATTCGACGCCGTCGGGGCGTTCGATCACCAGCGTCATCGGCCCGCCGGTCACGGCATTGCCCTGCCCGTCGCGGAGCAGCGCGGTAAGATAGACGGTTTCGCTGGAACGGTAGACGCCGCGCTCGGCATAGACGAAGGCATCGGCCCCGGCCGGCACCACGCGGCCGGAGACGCCGCGGTCGGACAGGTCGAAGGCGGAGGACTTCAGGCTGAGGAAGGCATAATCGGCCTTCTCGCCGGTGACGGTCAGCATCGCCGGCGACAGACCGCCCTCGCCGCGCGCAAGGCCGGCCTCGAACAGGACGTGGCCGCTGTCGTCGGTCTTGCGGGTCGCCAGGATCTCGTTGTTGCGGGCAATCAGTCGCACCTCGGCCTTCCCGACCGGATCGGTCGAAGCCAGCGAGTTGACGAACACGTGGATACCGTCGTTGCCGGAATAGGCGGACACGCCGAGATCGGAGACGATGAACCATTGCGTTGCGAGCTGGTATTCGTCGTCCGAGCCCGGGCCCTTGGCGGCCGCCGTCATCACGTAGACGCCGGGCTGGAGCTCGCCGAGCGCCTGGTCGACCGGGAACGCCGTGGTGACGTCCTGGTTCAGCGTCATCGCCGTCGCAAGCTCACCGGTCCAGACCTTCACGCCGCGCTCGTCGCCGAGATCGCTGAGCTGATACTTGGACAGCGTCTTCTGGAAGTCGCTGTCGACCACCGTGTTGATCAGGTTGCGGTCACCGATACGGAACACGTTGATGTTGACCGCGGGCGTGTTGACGCTGACCACGGGAATGCCGCGCTGGCCTGTTCGCGGCAGCACATAGGCCCGGCTGGTGAAACGCACGAAAGGCTTACGGTCGCGCACATAGATATTGAACTCGGCCGATTTCGGCAGGCCTTCCTTCACCGTGGACGGCAGACCGGCGCGCAAATTGATGTTGTAGCGCTCGCCATGCTTCAGCCCGTCGACGCAGAGCTGCTTTCCCTCGGCCGACAGCGCCGGCTTGTCCTGGCCCGCCAGCGCCAGGAACGGCGCGAAGTCGGTGCGCTTGGCCAATTCCTCGGAGAACTGGAAGCAGGCGCGCGGGCTCGCCGAATCCGAGTCCACGGTGTAGTCGAGCAGCCGGAAGCCGTGCTCGTCGCGCATCTTCTCGTATTGGCCGCGGACGTCGGCGACCTCGCGCATGTCGAGCGACAACCGCAGCGCATCCAGCGCCGGCCGCCACAGCTTGCGTTCGGCCATCGCCTTGCCGAGCACGGCGAGCGCGTCGGCCTCCTCGCCCGGATTGCCGGCGCGCTGGTAGGCGATATAGGCCGCGGTCGAGGCGCGCTCCAGCAGGAAGGTCTGCTCGCTCGAGCTCTTCGGCGAGATCTGGAAGATCACCTTGGCGAGCCGCAGCCAGTTGCCGGTGTCTTCCGGCGTGGTGGCCGCGATCTGGCCGAGCACCGATAGCCCCGTGCGATAATCATTGCGCCGGAAAGCGGCGTCGGCGTCCGTCTTCAGCGTCGCATTGGTCTTGGCGATCGGCCCCGCCTCGCTCTTGATCTGGGCCTCCAGCTTGATCGCGGAATCGGCGAGGTCGTCGCGCTTGAACGCCTTGTCTGCGGCTTGCGCCGCGCAAAGGCCGAGCGCCAGCGTGGCGCAGAATGTGACGGCGCGAACAAGACCGATCATGATGGACTCCCGGAAATCGCGGACAGCCGCCCGCAGGCAGCATGAAATGCGCGGAAAGGTGACGGACTCAAGGCGATGGAACCAAAGGTGCAAATCGTCGCATTCGCCATGAAAAGGCAAGCCCAGAGGAGACCGATCGAGATAATGCTGTGCACGCCGTCCTGATGGCGCAGCAATACCTGACCCGTCGTCCGGCGGCCACATCCCGGAAGCTGGCCAGCGTTCCCGGCGATGTGATCCATCGTCCAGTCCGCTGCCGCTCAACCCGGCACCCTGACATGCCACCGTCTCGCTTTGTCGCGCCATTGAGGAAAACGGTTCGGTTCAGGCTTGGCGAAGGATGATATTTTTCATAATGGCATGGTAGATGAGCAGCCCCCCGCCTGGGCGGCTCAAGACGGTCCCGTAGCTCAACTGGATAGAGCATCAGATTTCTACTCTGAGGGTTGCAGGTTCGAATCCTGCCGGGATCGCCAGTCCATCATCGATCAACCGCCTTCACGAACGCGTGGGTAACCATACGCGGGCCTTTGAACGTCGCCGATCAGGCCTATGTATGCGCCGGGCGAGTTGCGCCCGGTTAAGGACTCCGATGCTTCCAACGGAATGGACGAGAATGGCGATCGCATCGGCGGTGGCGATCGTCGCGATGTCGTATCTGGCAATCGACGCAGGCGTCGTGAATACCAGCGTGGTCACAAGGCCCATCAAGGTGGCTCAGGCATCGATCGTTGGCGCTGCGATGGGCCAGCATCACCTGGCCTTCGCCGTTCAGGAGTGGGCACGACCCAGCCGCGCAAGCTACGATAGCCCCGAAAAGCCGGCCGTGGAGCATTGCCTGGCGATCGACTGATCGAAGCGCCCCTGCACGGGGCTATCGGCGAAATTCATCCTGCATCACCCGTCGACTGACGAGCCTGCCACCACCGCGCAATGGCCGCGGTAAGATCGCCCCACAATTCCGTCGGCAAATCCGAGACTGCCACCCGAACGCTGTAGCGGTCCGTGGTCGCGTCGTGAAACCACTCGGTCGCGGCGAAGTCGAAGCCGAAGCTGCCGGCATGGCGGATCGGGAAGCCTTCTGCGCGAAGATCGTTGCTCATGTCCTCGGCGGCCTGCCGCGCGCTCGGCTCATCGAGGGGGCGGCTTCCCCGGAGGGTGACATAGAGACCGTGGGCGAAATGGAGTTCGGCCGCGAGCGCCGGGAGCTTCGCAGCAAAATGGCGGGCCATGTGTCGGCCGTTGCGCAAGATCGCGGCCACGCGCCGCTTCGTGAGGGCCAGATAAGCCGCGCTGCCCACAAAGGGCGGAAAGTGCGCCGGCAACGCCGCACAGCCGAGCAGACGCACCGCGTTGCGCGTTTCGGCCGAAAGACGGGACCAGGGGAATTTCGTTCGCGGCTCATGCTCATTGTTCTGCACGAAGACCGCCGAGCCGAGCCGGCCATATTCCGCCCCGAGCGAATCGAGCTTGTTGTGGCTTCGCACCAGCACCAGCGGAATTCCGGATCGCCGGGCCCAGCTCAGGACGCGCCGGATCCGGCCCGACCGGCCGGCGAAGCAGGTCGTATCAAAGATCAGAAGATCGAGGCCGGAGCCGTCACAGCGTAGCACCGCTTCAAGCGCGCCAGCGACGGAGCAGGAGTCCAAGAGAAGAATCCGCGGCGAATCCGCCGGAGCAAGCGCATCGCGTAGCGGCAGATCCAAAGCCCGGAGTCGCAAATGAGGAACAAGGCCCCGGATCAGTTCCTGCGTTTCACCGTACGAGCCCGGAAGCACCAGGATATCGGCCTTCGCGACGATTTGCGCGGAGGCCAGCAGCACGGCGGAGATCGCGGCCATGCCCGAGGCAGTATAGATCGCCGTGCTCGCAGAGCCGCTGTCGAGCTCATAGAATGACGGACCGCGTACCGTCAGATCGGCCCGCTGATAATCGTAGCTGAACTCGAATGGCCCGCTCGCGGGAGCGGCCGTATGCGACCAGGCCGTCTCCGTCGCTTTCCATTCGTGCAACTCGTGCTCCGCCCTCAGCGCCGCCGTAAGCTGGAATTTGGACGTGACGACATCGTCGACCGATCGCGGACGCGCCAAATCGAGCCGATGTCTCAGGCAGCCGTTCAACAGCCTGAGTTCCTCATGCTTCCGTTCGAGATAGGCCTGAATGGTCTCTATGCGCGTCTTGATTGATCCGATCGCATTTCAACGTGCGGAAAGCCTCACGGGTCCAACGCGCGCGCTGCAACGAACGCCGACGTCCGCAGTTCAGACCTAAGCTAAGGAGAAACACATGGCTGACATCAGAGAGCACATGAAAATCATCGGCAAGGACGGCGCTCATGTCGGCACCGTCGACCGCGTTGAGGGCAACCGGATCAAGCTGACGCGGAAGGACAGCCCGGAAGGTCACAAGGACCATCACCACTATATTGACACGAAATATGTCGGTGCCGTCGAAGGCGATGTCGTCAAGCTTTCAGTGAATGCCGACGCAGTCCCGAAGTCGGAAGCCGCCTGAGACTTAAGCCCCTTCGGGGGCTTTTTGTTTGTTCACGATCCGACTCCGCTTCGTTCCCAAAGCACGAATCGCAACCGGAAAAACCAGCGCGACGCATGTCTTAATGCCGCGTTTCATTCAACCAACTTGTTCAAGCATCCAGCGTCACGAGCTGCGGCCGCAAGCGGTACGCGTCGATCGCGGCATTCGACAGCAGCAGCCTGCGCCGCTCTCCTCGCAGCATCATGCGGTCGATCCTGTTCAGGATGAATTGGGCTGCCTCCCGGTGCTCACCCGTGAGCAGGCCGGATCGGTCGAGATATTTCCAGGCAATCTCGAAAGACTGAGCGCGTAACTCGAGGTCGGTCATAGCCGGCCAACGTCCACAAGGAAGGGACGTTCCTATTCGAACGGAAGCCAAGCAGGCCATGCAGCGCCACGCGCATCGAACCTCGGTCGAATAAAATGTAAAAGTCGCGCGGAACGAGATCAGGACGAGCGCGTTGACGGCATGAAATCAGGTGGTGCCGATCTGCCAGCCCCGATCGGCTTTGAAGGGCCCCGTGCTTGTCCCCCCGAGCACGGGGCTTTCTCATGCGGATCAAGAAGTGACCGGCCGCTCCTTCACCGCCAAATTCGAGAATCCTTCAGTCCGCCCGCTCCTCGCGCCGCTCGCGCGCGAGCTCGTGCCAGGCCAAAGCGAGCTGGATCAGGCGTTGCCGGTCGGCACCTTCCGATGCCGCCGCCCGCTTCATCGCGGCCTCGGCCTCCTGCTGTGGGTCGTACTTGGTACACATGAGGCCGAGCCTAGCCGGCCATCTGGACAAGCGCATGGCAATTTCGTCCGTATGATTGCGGGGTAACGTCCCGTCTTCCGGACGGGCGAGTGCCCGGGCCCCCTCACCTCGTGAAATGCTTGCGCTGATTACGAAGCCGTGAGCTGGGCTTCATTCCGATGATCTGTGAACGGTGTCACAGTCTTGGCGTGGCAGTTCGGCTAAACAATGTGTCGACGCTTCCAGGAGAGCGCGAAGGCATCAATGGTGTTTTCCGTCATGGCACAAGAAGCAGCAACCTCAGCCAACGTTCCGACGCCGCGACAAAGGGGCGACCTGCTCGGCCTCGCCTATCTCGGGACCATCGGCATCGTGATGCTGGCCTGGATCTCCGGCCTGGTCTGGGGCCTGATCGCGTTCTTCAACTGGCTCGTGTCCTGACGCGAGGCGACACGTCGTTTTCACGAACAAGGCTCTTTCACGAGCAGGCCTCTTTCATGAGAGGGATCGCGGCCGAGATCGCGATCTAGAACAGGCAGTGCAGCACCTGCCCTAGCTTGACCCCGCCACACACGATCATAGCCCAAAGCGCCAGGCTGATCTGAATTGCATCCAGCATGTCCCACGTCCCCGCGAATCGATTCCCGCCGTTTCTTTTTCTTTTGAGAATCGCGTGAAGCGTCGAACGGAGCCAGTGCTATTTTGAGGCAGTTATTGTGCGCCGCCGAACGTCGCGCCGACACACACATCCAGACAACGGCCTGATCATGCCAAAATAAAAGAGGCGGGCTTTGCCCGCCTCTCGCAAATCAGGATACGACCCGTGCCTTACCGACAGGCCCGCGGATCGGCCGGCACGTACTGTCCGTCCGGGTAACGGTAGTAGCAATTGCCCTGTGCCCAGTAGTAGCCGGGCTGCGATGCGGCCGCGGCGCCCGTGATCGCGCCGGTAGCGCCACCGAGAACCGCGCCGGCTGCAGCCCCTGTTGCATTGCCCGAGATCAGTCCGCCCAGCACACCGCCGACGATGGCGCCGCCAAGCGCGCTCGCGCCGGGATCCGCCGGTGGCGGCGGGGGTGGCGGTGCATAGGTGACCGCAGGCGGCGGCGGAGCATAGGCCACCGGCACGTCGTCGTAGTACTCCTCCGAGATGTAGGCTGGCGGGCCAGACATGCGCTGCGGATAATAATACCACACGCCACCAACGTCCCACCACCAGCCGGAGCGGCCGTTGTGAACCTCGTGGCGCCAGCGCCCGCCATCCCAGGCGCGGTTGCCGCGATAGGCATGTCCGCCCCAGTCGCGGGTCGGCGCGGGGCCCCTGGCGTAGTTACGTCCGGGCGGCGGGCCGCCCGCATTATGCGGACCGGGACTGGATTGAGGCCGGCTTTCCGGCTGCGGCGCGGGCCGGGCAGCCTGCTGCGGCGGGCTCCTGCGCATATTCTGATTGTTCGGAGACGGCGCCCCTGCGCTCGGGCCTGCCGGAGGCTGACCGATTTCCCTCGAGGGCCTCGCGTCCTGGGCCTGCGCCGGCAGCGCGAGCAACGACATGGCCGAAACCAAGGGAATGATGATCTTCATGTGGTTGGACGCACTCATGCGTGCTTGCCCCCTGCTCTTTCGATTGCTCTCGCAATTGCCGTGGTGCCTGGCGCGATAGACGATTCGGATCGCGCCGGGCTTGATGCCGGCTGACATAGCTGACCTGCTTTGATCAGCGAAGTCCCGTTACAAATGATTAAGATCACGGCAATTTTTGGCCCCGCCGGGCTGCAAAACATCACGCTGAAGCGCTTCTAGCGGGCCGGCTCGATCACGTTGCAGTTGCGGCGCCCGGACATCAGGCAGTCCTGCATCTTGCTGGCCGCGGTAAGGTCTCGGACAAGCCACCAGCCGATTCCGAGGATCACGATCGCAATGATCAGACCGGCGATGGCGCCGCGGCGGTTGTCGCCGGATGGAGGCTTCGGGCGGAATTTCGGCTTCTCGCCCGGTTCGGGCTTGGACGTGGGCATGGCTACCTGATCGCGCGGGCACGCCGGCTTATCACCTCTGCGACGTCCCGTCACATACCGATCGATCGCTTCAGTCCAGCTCGGGGTCAGCCCCGGGTCGCCCGGATCGCATCCTTGCGGGAGGTTTCGACCGCCGGGGTCGCCTGCTCGCCTCGCGGTGCGCAGGTCGTGAGCACGAACGCGGTCTGGGTGCACTCCCAGCCGGCCCCCAGGACGGCGCTCTCGATAGGCTGCGGACGCGCGAGCAGCAGCATCGCACCGGCCACGGCGACCAGGGCGAAGGCAATTGCGAATGCCCGGAGGGTTAATCTTGAGATCGTCATACCCGTGCTCCGTATCGGGCGGACGCTAGGCGTCGCCCTCGTGTCCCCTTATGAGGGACATCACAATTCGGCAGTTTTTCCGGGCTACGAGAGATCGTCGGGGATGGCGATTTCGTTGACCTGATCGGCTGCGATTATGGGTGGCTTCGCGACGCGCAGCGATGTACACGCTTCTGTGTCGCGCGGCGCCTGCTATGCCCAGCCGACGTACCAACAGGCACTGATGTAGGATCGAAAGCGAGGAAGACAAGGCTCGTCGATGAGTGGATTCAGGGAACCCGGCTTCACAGACCGGCAAAAGGCGGCGCAGGAAGCCCGCAAAAATCTTTTGAACAAATTCAAATCCCAACCGGGGCCTGATGATCCCGCGGTTGCGGCGAAGCGTGCCGAACGCGAGGCCCTCGCGGCCAAGCGTGCCGAGGCAAAGGCCGCGCGCGAGGCTGAAAAGGCCGAGCAGAAGCGCCAGGAGGAAGAGGCAAAGGCCGCCGAAGCCGCGCGGATCGCCCGCGAGGCCGAGGAAGCTGCCGAGAAGGCCGCGGCTCTCGAAGCCGAGCAGAAGGCCAAGCGCGACGCACGTTACGCAGCCCGCAAGGCCAAGCGCAAGTAACCACAATGGGATGAGCGCAGAGGGTAAAACCACCCTCGCGCCACGCCTGCGTCGGTGCTATACTATATTGCGGCAGCCGATCGGAATCGGACGCGAGGTAGACTTGCATGGGCTCTAATTCGTGGGGCGCCGACAAGGTCGGAAGTATCGATGTGTTCGGCACGTATTTGAACGAAATACGGGGCTCGACGCTGATGGAGCGCATCCTTGATCTGACCACCCACAAGGGTGCGCTGCCGATCAGCATTCTCGTAAAGCACCTGGACGGAAATCCGCAGGAAGTCGTCTCCGCGCTCATGAAGGCCGAGGAGCTCGGCTACGTTCGACTCGAGAAGCAAGCCGACGAGACGATGGTGATACCGCTTACAAAATAATTGTTCGAAGTCGCATCTCAACCGGAAGGGGGCTGAGGATGAGCGACACAATTGTATTGATTTTGGTTCTCTGTGTAGGCGCAGCAGCTGGCGCAATCGAACTGGTCGGGCGTTATCGCGACGAACCTGCGCGTGCTCTTATTTCGGTGGGAGCCGTGATCTATGTTGCGGTCAACGTCATCGCCGCCGTTATCGGACTTTACCTGCTGCGAACGGTGGGAAAGAGCCTCATCACCGAGACCGACCAGCTCAACCGCTCGATCTACGAAGTGCTGTTGGCCGGCATCGGCTCCATGACATTTCTGCGATCATCAATCTTCAAGATCCGACTGAACGATACTGAGGTCGCCGTCGGCCCGGCCGCTCTGCTCGATGTTTTGCTTCTCGCAGCGGATCGCGGCGTGGACCGCCGGCGCGGAAAGGCCCGCGCCCAGGAGGTCAGCGAGGCCATGGCGAATGTCTCGTTCGAGAAGGCCATCACCACGCTGCCGCCATTCTGCTTTGCGCTCATGCAAAATCTCAGCAAGGACGCTCAGAAGGAATTTTCGGATCAGGTCAAGGAAATCCAGCAAAATCCCTCGATTGACCCACACGTCAAATCGCTGCTGTTGGGCCTCGCCCTCATGAACATCGTGGGGGTCAACGTCGTCAGGACGGCGACCAAGCAACTGGCGAACTTCATCAGCTACCCCAGGGATGCCGAGGCTCCGAAACCAGACGGTCGTCGCTTCAACGAGCTTCTCACTGAAGTGACGCGATCCTGGACCGGCACCGGGTCGACCGGTGCCGAAGCCGCAAGCGCAGGTGCGACAGATGAAGCAACGGCGCGCCCAGCTAGGGCGGGCACAGCGGCTGGGCCCGTTGCCCCTCAACCGCCACGTGGCGGACTTACGGGCGCAGGCGCGTCCGTGGAGGAGGCGAAGAGCGCTCCGCCGTCGGGCGAACCCATCGTGGTTCATACCGAGGATGACGCGGAACCGGAGGGGACCGAGCCGCAATCCGATGCGCCCGGCGACAAGCGGAGCCCTCCGCCCGCCGGCTGAGACAGGACAGACTCAGTTTATGATTAAGGTTTTTCGGCCGCCGTAACACGGCGGCCGAAAGCGCGACGATGCTTCACTTCTTCATCATCCCATCGTCCTTCTTCATGCCGTCCTTCGACATGTGATCCTTCTTCATGCCGTCGTCCTTGGACATGGTGTCCTTCTTCATCATGCCGTCCTTGGACATCGTGTCCTTTTTCATCATGCCGTCATCCTTGCCCATCTTGTCCTGGGCGAAAGCGGCCGGCGACAGCGCAAGGCCAAGCGAGAGAGCGGCAGCCGAGACGCCGAGCACGATGCGGGTGCGAATGGTCATGGATTATCTTCCCTTCGAGATGGTGTTGGTCAGCGACGGACGCCGCTAATCAATCTCGACGGATGGACCGTCTGCGTTGTTACGCCGCCGTCGCTAAATTTTAGCGAGCCGGTCTGCGATCCGCCGTTCGAAGGAGCCCGGAGCCTGTCGCGGGGACCGGAAGTGTGCAGCGCAGCACAGCCGACACTTGCCGCGGCATTCGGTCTCGAACTATCAGATGAGAGAATATCGGGTGAAAGACCGGCTAGGATGGGCCTACGCACCGGTCACACATGACCCGCCCAATCACGCCAACAAGAATCGTTCAAAGAAACGTTCAAGGGGATCACACCATGATCACGCGCCGCCATCTGATCGCGACCGCCGTCGCCGCACCGGCCATTATCCGCCTCGGCACCGGGACCGCGCAGGCCGCAACCACGCTGAAGATCTCGCACCAGTTCCCGGGCGGCACCATCGACAAGGGGGACTTCCGCGACCGCCTCTGCCGCATGTTCGCCGCTGAAGTCGCCAAGCGCAGCAATGGCGACATCGCGGCCGAGATCTATCCGAACTCCTCGCTGATCAAGACCAATGCGCAGTTCTCGGCGATGCGCAAGGGTGCGCTCGACATCTCGCTCTATCCGATGCCCTACGCCGGCGGCGAATTGCCGGAAACCAATATCGGCCTGATGCCCGGCCTCGTCACCACCTACGACCAGGGCATGCGCTGGAAAAAGGAGCCGGTCGGCAAGGCGCTGACCGACTTCCTCGCCGACAAGGGCATCATCCTGCTCACCTGGGTCTGGCAAGCCGGCGGCGTCGCCAGCCGCTCCAAGCCGATCGTCGCACCGGAAGACGCCAAGGGCCTGAAGGTGCGCGGCGGCTCGCGCGAAATGGACATGGTGCTCCAGACTGCCGGCGCCTCGGTGCTGTCGGTGCCTTCGAACGAAATCTACGCGGCGATGCAGACCGGCGCCTGCGATGCCGGGATCACCTCCTCGACCAGCCTGATCTCGTTCCGCCTCGAAGAGGTCGCGAAGTCGCTGACGTCAGGGGCCGGTGCCTCCTACTGGTTCATGCTCGAGCCGCTGATGATGTCGAAGGCCATCTTCGATAAGCTGCCGAAGAACCACCAGGACATCCTGCTCACGGTCGGCACCGAGCTCGAAGCCTTCGGCCGCAAGGGTGCGCAGGATGACGACGTCGAGGTCGCCAAGGTCTACGAGAAGGCCGGCGCCAAGGTCTCGGCGCTCGATGCCGCGACCGTCGGCAAGTGGCGCGACATCGCCCGCGACACCGCCTGGAAGGACTACAGCGCCAAGACCACGACCGCGGCCAACCTGCTCAAGCTCGCCACCGACGTCGCCGCATGAGCCACGGTCCGCTTCCGGATCGTGACGTCCGCACAACCGTTGCCGCAGGGACCGGCCCTGCGGCGACAATCGATCGCGGTCTTGCCATCCTCAACAGCATCATCGTCTTGTTCGCCGCGGTCGCATTGGTCGCGGCCTGCGCCATCCTGAGTTACAGCGTGCTCAGCCGCGCGCTGTTCAAAGCCGCCAATTATTGGCAGGACGAGGCTGCGGTGTTCCTGCTGGTCGGCGCGACCTTCATGACGGCGGCGTACGTGCAGCAGAACCGCGGCCATATCGGCATCGAGGCCTTCGTCGGCTTGTTGTCGCCGCTGGCGAACAAGGTCCGGCTCTGGCTGGTCGACCTCGCCACTTTCCTGTTTTGCGCCTTCTTCACCTGGAAGTCCTGGACACTGGCCCATGAAGCCTATGTCGACGGTCAGGTCTCGAACTCGATGTGGTCGCCGCCGCTCGCCATCCCCTATTCGCTGATGGCGTTCGGCATGAGCCTGCTCTGCATCCAGATCCTCGTGCAGCTTGCGCTGCCCTTCACCGGAGCCAGGCGTTCATGAGCGTGTTCGGTATCGGCGTTGCCTACGGCGTTGCGACGCTGCTGGTTATGTTCTCAGGGATGCCGATCGCGTTCGCGCTCGGCGCCGTCGCGGTCGTGTTCATGGGCATCTACATGCCCTCGGCCTCCCTCGATACGGTGACGCAGAACGTCTACGAGGAAATGGCTTCGATCACGCTGTTGTCGATCCCGCTCTTCATCCTGAAGGGCGCCGCGATCGGCAAGTCGCGTGCCGGCCAGGATCTCTATTCGGCACTGCATGCCTGGCTGCACCGTGTGCCCGGCGGTCTCGGCGTTGCCAACGTGTTCGCCTGCGCGCTGTTCGCGGCGATGGCAGGCTCCTCGCCCGCCACCTGTTCGGCGATCGGCTCGGCCGGCATCCCCGAGATGCGCAAGCGCGGCTATTCCGGCGGCTTTGCGGCCGGCATCATCGCCGCCGGCGGTACGCTCGGCATCCTGCTGCCGCCCTCGATCACCATGATCCTGTTCGCGGTTGCCGCCGAAAAGTCGCTCGGGCGGCTGTTCCTCGCCGGCATCGGCCCCGGCCTGCTGCTGGTCTCGCTGTTCGGCTTCTATGCGGTGTACCGCTTCCGCCGCGAATATGCGGCGGCCGAAGCGATCTACAAGAACGGCGGCCCGGAGGCTCCGATCCTCGCCCGCGACGAATACACGCTGGCCGAACGTTTCAGCGTGCTGCCGCGCGTGATCCCCTTCGTGCTGCTGCTCACCGGCGTCATGATCGCGCTCTATGGCGGCTACGCCACGCCGTCGGAAACCGCCGGCCTCGGCGGCCTCCTCGCACTGGCGCTGATCGCGGCGATCTACAGCGTGTGGCGGCCGAGCGACCTTGCGCCCATCATGAAATCGACGATCCGGGAATCAACCATGCTGATGATGATCATCGGCATGTCGCTGCTCTATTCCTACGTGATGAGCTATCTGCACATCTCGCAATCGGTCGCCGAATCCATCGTCGCGATGCACCTGCCGCGCTGGGAGCTGCTGTTCGCGATCCTCGTCATGGTGGTCGTACTCGGCTTCTTCCTGCCGCCGGTCTCGATCATCCTGATGACCGCGCCGATCATCCTGCCCCCCTTACGCGCCGCCAATTTCGACATCATCTGGTTCGGCGTGGTCATGACCATCGTAATGGAGATGGGCCTGATCCATCCCCCCGTCGGCCTCAACATCTTCGTCATCCGCAACGTCGCGCCGGACATTCCCTTGCGCGAGGTGATCTGGGGTACCCTGCCCTTCGTGCTGCTGATGATGCTCGCGGTGCTGCTGCTGTGCATCTTCCCGGGGATCTCGACCGGGCTGCCGGATCTGGTGATGGGGCCGGACGGGAGCAGGTAGCGGCGACCACAACTGCCGTAGGGTGGGTTAGACCGGCGGCTGCGCGAAGCGCAGTCGCTGGGCGTAACCCACCTCTTCTCTCTCCTGAGAGATGAACAGTGGTGGGTTACGCTTCGCTAATTTAACCCATCCTACGATTTCTCCTTCCGCCGCGCTTTCGGCGCGTTCGCCACAACCTGCAACAGATCCTTGCGCACGGCCTCGATGTGCCGCTCCAGGAAGCGGCAGGCGTCCTCTACCTTTCCGGCGCGGCAGAGCGCGATCAGCTCGGCGTGCTCCTTCTCGGCCGTGCCCATCGCCTTGGTGTTGGAGAGCTGCAGGCGCGTGTAGCGGTCGCTGGTCTGGAGCAGCGACAGCACGATCGCGCGGGTGCGCGGCTGCGGGGCGTGGACGTAGAGCGCCATGTGGAAGTCGGCGTTGAGCTGCCCCCATTCGCTGACGTTGCGTGCCTTGATTGCCTTCTCGAAACTCCTGTGGATGTCGTCGAGTCCGTCGAAATCGTCAGCGGTGAAGCGCGGCGCCGACTGCGCCAGCAGGCGCGGCTCCAGAATGCAGCGGAGATCGAACACGTCGTTGATCTCGTCCAGCGACAGCTCCGAGACGATGGCGCCCTTCTGCGGCACGATCCGCACCAAGCCTTCGGCCTCGAGCTGGAACAGCGCTTCGCGGACCGGAATGCGGCTGACGCCATAGGCCTCGCCGAGCGCGTCCTGGCGCAGCTGCGATCCCGCCGGATAGGTGCCGTCGAGGATCGCCTGCCTGAGCTGGTCGACGATCGCGGCCGACAGGGTGCGATGCTTCAGAGGCTGCTTCATCTGACCTTCTGTTGTCCTTTTTTCGACTCGCTCAGTCGACGCGGTCCCTGTCTTGCATGGCGGGGTGCCCAGCAAAAGCCAAGCAGGCCGCAAAAACGAGATGCTCAGCAAAAGCGCGGGGTGACGCCGAAATGACCGCAATCTCTGTTTGACTCCCAAAATGTATAAATTATACATTTGCCAATCGCACGATAAATCTTTCGGGGGTTGGGGCCTTCATGATCGAGCAGACGATGCCGGCCACGCGCGCGCTTAGCGTCCGACGTACGATCGTCCGGATGTCGAGCGCCCTCCTCGCCTTCGAGCGGCTGGCGCTGATGGTCCTGATGTATCTGCTCACCGGCCTGATCCTGGTGAACGTCGTCACCCGCTACTCGCATTTCCCGATCTACTGGATCGACGAATCCGCTGTCTATTGCGTGGTCTGGCTGACCTTCATCGGGGCATCCGCGATGACCCGGCTGCGGCTCGATTTCGCGGTGACCATGTTGACGGAGCGGCTTTCGCCGCAGCACCAGAAGATCGCCAAGGTGATCTCGACCGGCCTCGTCGTCGTGTTCGGCCTCGCTTTGATCGTCACCTGCGTGCTCTGGATGGACCCGGTCGGCCTTGCCCGCGTCGGCTTCGACGGGCGCAAGCTGGCAGGCGAGACCTTCAACTTCCTCTACACCGAGCGGACCCAGACGCTGAACTGGCCGACCTGGGTGATGTACCTGACGCTCCCGATCTTCGCGGTGTCCATGACCATCCACGGCCTCGCCAATCTCCTGGAAGACCTTGGATTGGTGCCGCGCACGAAGCTGAGCGGTTTTCAGCTCTCCGAGCTCGACGGGGTCAATTGATGGTTACGTCAGCGGCCTTCATGGCATTCATGCTGGTCGGCGTGCCGATCGGCCTTTGCCTCTGCCTCGCCGGCCTTGTCTACATCGCGGCGTCTGGCAATCCGGTGCTGTTCCAGTCCTACCCGCTGCAGCTGTTCGGCGGCGTCGACAGCTATGGCCTGATCGCCATTCCGCTCTTCATCCTGATCGGCGAGATCATGAACGGCGGCGGCATCACAAGGCGCATCGTCGACATGGCGATGGCGTTCGTCGGCTCGCTCAAGGGCGGGCTCGCCTACGTCAACATCCTCGCCAACATGTTCATCTCCTCCATCCTGGGATCGGCGACAGCGCAGGTCGCGATCATGGCGCAGATCATGGTGCCGGAGATGGAGAAGAAGGGCTATGACAAGACCTTCGCGGCCGGCCTCACCGCCTATGGCGGCATGCTCGGTCCGATCATCCCGCCATCGGTGATGTTCGTGGTCTATAGCGTGCTGGCGCAGGTCTCGGTCAGCGACATGCTGATCGCCGGCATCGTGCCGGGCGTCATCCTCACCGTGATGTTCTGCCTGGTCATTGCGCTAATGGGCTACATCTACAACTATCCGCGCGCGGATTATCAGACGCCGCGCCAGCGCGTCATGACGATCCTGCGGACGTCACCGACGCTGCTGATCCCGATCGTCATCGTCGGCACCATTCTTGGCGGCCTCGCCAACGCGACCGAATCCGCCGCCGTCGGCGCGGTCGCCGCCGCGCTGGTCGGAAAGTTCTGGACCAAGGAATTCGAGTTCTCCCAGCTGCCGCAGATGATGCTGCGCAGCGCGATCTATTCGGCGATCGTGCTGTTCCTGGTGGCGGCCGCGGCCGTGTTCTCCTGGGTCTTGATCTTCGGCAAGGTGCCGCAGGAGACCGCCGCCTGGATCCAGACGGCAGCGAAAGACCCCGTCAGCTTCATGCTGATCTGCAACGTCATCCTGCTCGTGATCGGCACGGTGATCGACGGCATCCCCGGCCTGATCATGACGGTGCCGATCCTGCTGCCCGTTGCGACCGAGGTCTATCACATCGATCCCAGGCATTTTGGCGTGGTGGTGGTGATCAACCTGGTGCTCGGTCTGCTGTCGCCGCCGGTCGGGCTCTGCTTCTTCGTCGCGGCCGCCGTCACCGGCGCCAAGCCCGGCAAGATGTTCATGGTGACGCTGCCGTTCTTCGTCATCTCCTGCGTCCTCCTGGTGCTGCTCTCGCTCTACCCCTCGCTCTCGCTGATCCTCGTCAAATAGGCTCGTTCAAAAGGAAGTCCGACCATGCCGTTGTCACGCCGCCGCTTTCTCGCCGCCAGTGCTGCCGCATCAATGTTCGCACCGTCGCTGGCGCTGGCCCAGGCCAAGGAATTCCGCCTGGGCCTGATCACGCCGAACGGTCACTCCTGGAACAAGGCCGCGCTCAAGTTCGGCGACGAGCTCAAGGCCGCCTCCAATGGTCGCCTGACCCTGACCGTGTTTCACTCCGGCCAGCTCGGCAACGAGACCGCGATGATGCAGCAATTGCAGTCCGGCGCGCTCGACATGGGCTTCATCCAGGCAGCAGAACTCGGCTCGCGCGTGCCGCATATCGCTGCGATCAACGCGCCCTACATCGTGCGCTCGACGCCGGCGGTCGCGAAATTCGTGCGGCATCCGGCGGCGGTCAAACTGTTCGAGGTGCTGCCGCAGGAGACCGGCACGATCGGGCTCGGCTGGGGTATCACCGGCATGCGCGCGGTGTTCTCATCCAGGGACCTGAATTCGCTCGCCGACATCAAGGGCATGAAGCTGCGCATCAATCCGACGCCGGTCTATCGCGATTTCTATTCTTCGCTGGGCGCCGCGCCCACCCCGATCCCGACGCCGCAGGTGTTCGACGCCATGGCCAACGGCCAGGTCGACGGCCTCGAGGCCGATCTCGAATTCTCCTGGAACCAGCGCTTCGACAAGGTCTCCAAGGTCATTCTGCAGATGAACGCCGTCTTCATGCCGATGGCGGCCGTCGTCTCCGGCCGGGTCTGGCAGTCGCTGCCGCCAGCCGACCGCGAGCTGATCACCAAACTGGTGAAGTCGACGCTGGACGCGCAGATCGACGAGTTGGCCGGCAACGAGCCAACGCTGATCGAGAACTTCAAGAACGCCCCGATCCCGATCCGCCAGGTCCCGGCCGGCGACACCGAGGCCGTCATTGCCGAGTTCGACAAGATCTGGCTGCCCAAGGCGCCCGTCCTCGCCGAGCTGCGCAAGATCGGCGCGACGCTCTGAACCATCCGTCATCCCTATTTCGCCACGACCGGCGGCCCCAGCCCCCCCGCCGGCAATACACTTGGAGTGAACTCATGAGCCGCCACGTTTCCTGGGAAGGCGTCTTCCCGGCCGTCACGACCCAATTCAACGACGACCTGTCGCTCAATATCGATGCAACTGCCAAGGTGATGGACGGGTTGATCCGCGACGGCGTCTGCGGCCTGATCGTCTGCGGCTCGGTCGGCGAGAACACCTCGCTCGAGCGCAAGGAGAAGGTCGCGATCATGGAGACCGCCAAATCGGTCGCGGCCGGCCGCGTGCCCGTGCTGTGCGGCATTGCCGAATTCACCACGGCCTTCGCGGTCGAGACCGCCAAGGAAGCCGCGCGCGTCGGCATCGACGGCGTCATGGTGATGCCGGCGCTGGTCTACTCCTCCAAGCCGCACGAGACCGCCGCGCATTTCCGCGCAGTCGCGAGCGCAACCGACCTGCCGGTGATGCTCTACAACAATCCGCCGATCTACAAGAACGATGTCACCCCCGACATCCTGGCCTCGCTGGCGGACGTCGAAACGGTCGTCTGCTTCAAGGACTCCTCCGGCGACACGCGGCGCTTCATCGACACCCGCAACATGGTCGGCGACCGCTTCGTGCTGTTCGCCGGCCTCGACGACGTCATCGTCGAGAGCGTCGCCATGGGCGCGGTGGGCTGGGTCTCCGGCATGTCGAATGCGTTTCCGCGTGAGGGCGAGACGCTGTTTCGCCTTGCCAAGGCAGGCCGCTTCGCCGAGGCCATGCCGCTCTACGAATGGTTCATGCCGCTCTTGCATCTCGACGCGCGCCCCGACCTCGTCCAGTGCATCAAGTTGTGCGAGCACATCATGGGCCGCGGCACCGCGCTGACCCGCCCGCCCCGCCTCGCGCTGCTGCCGCACGAGAAGGCCGAGGTCGAGGCCATGATGGCCAAGGCGCTGAAGAACCGGCCGCGCCTGCCGGATGTCGGCCTGAAGGCGGCGTGAGGGCAGGCCTCCTAGGGTGGGCAAAACGACTTGTCCGCCGTAGCTCGAAGAGCGAAGGCGAAAGCGTGCCCACCACCTGGCTCCACCATGAGAAGATGGTGGGCACGGCGCGATACGCCTTTGCCCACCCACGGCACCTGCGCTCGCAATGACGGCGACCTAGGAAGCCGCCCGCTTCCTCTTCGCATTCAGCGCCGACGCCACGCGGCTCACGGGCGGCTTGCTCAGCACACCGGCCATCGCGTTCGTCGCCGCCAGCAGCTTGTCCATGTCGACGCCGGTCCTGATGCCCATGCCTTCGAGCATGTAGACGACGTCCTCGGTCGCAACGTTGCCGGTCGCGCCCGGCGCGTAGGGACAGCCGCCGAGACCGCCGGCCGCGGCATCGATGACGCGGACGCCCTCCTCCATCCCGGCATAGAGATTGGCGAGGGCCTGGCCGTAAGTGTCGTGGAAATGCATTGCCAGCTTTGCGGGGGGAACGTTGGCGGCAACCGCGCGCAGCATCTCCTTCGCCTTGACTGGCGTGCCGACGCCGATGGTGTCGCCGAGCGAGATCTCGTAGCAGCCGAGGTCGAACAGCGTGCGCGCGAGATCGGCGACGGCCTTCGGCTTGATCTCCCCATCGAACGGGCAGCCCAGCACGCAGGAGATATAGCCGCGCACCGGTATGCCGTCAGCCCTGGCGCGCGCCAGCACCGGCTTGAAGCGCTCGATGGACTCGGCGACGGTGCAATTGATGTTGGCCCGCGAGAAGCCTTCGGAGGCCGCTGCGAACACCGAGACCACCTTCGCGCCCGCGGCGCGCGCGGCATCGTAGCCCTTCTCGTTCGGGACCAGCACGTGGAATTCAGCGCCCGTCACGTGGGTGATACCGCGCAGCACGGCATCCGAGCTTGCCATTTGCGGGATCGCCTTGGGCGAGACGAAGGCGCCGACCTCGACCGTATCGAGGCCAGCCGCGACCAGGGCCTCGATGAAGGCGATGCGGGCTTCGACGCTGACCGGAACCTTTTCGTTCTGAAGCCCGTCGCGCGGCCCCATTTCGACGATGCGGACCTGGTCGCTCATGTCACGCTCCCCAAGTCATTCTTCCGACGGCTCGACCACGGCAAGCTCGATGCCCTCCTGCACGATGTCGCCGACCTTGCATTTGACGGACTTCAGCACGCCGGCATAGGGCGCGCGCAGCGTCTGCTCCATCTTCATCACCTCGAGGGTGAGGATCGGTGCGCCCTTTTCGAGCGTCGCCCCCTCCTCGGCCAGCACGGCGACAACGGTCCCCGGCAGCGGCGCCGCAATCTTGTCCTCGCCGGTGTGCTCCTCGCTCTCGCCCCCGAACGGATCGACCCAATGCAGGTCGAAGCGGCCGTTGCGCGTGCGCAGATACAGCTCATGGCCGTCGATCACGGCCGCGACGGACGATTTCACGCCATCCAGCGTCAGATCGAAGCCGCCATCCTTCGCGGCAATCGTGAACGCCAGCTCGCGCTCCCCGATCACCAGCGTCGACGGCCCGCTTCCGTAGTTCAGGATGATCTTCTGCTCGTGGCCATGGCCGACGCGAAAGGCAAAACTGCGCTGGCGACGGCCGACCGGCTGCCAGCCGAATGTTTGCCAGGGCGAATGCGCCTCCGCCTGCGATGCCTGTCGCTCGTCGTTGATCACAGCGGCCACCGCAGCGCACAGCTCGAGTTCTCCGGGCGCCGGCGACGCCGACGTCAGAACGGCGAGCTCGCGCTCGATGAAGCCGGTGTCGATCGCATTGGTCCGCACCTTCGGGTGCGTCATCAGCGCCGACAGGAACGAGATGTTGGTGACGATGCCGCGAACGTCGGACTCTTCCAGCCCCCTGTTCAGCCGCTCGATCGCGACATCGCGCGTCGGCGCCCATGCGATCATCTTGGCGAGCATCGCGTCGTAATACGGCGAGACGCTGTCGCCCTCGCGATAGCCGGCATCGATGCGCAGGCCGCCGGTTTCCTCCGGCAGCCGCCAGGTCGAAATCCGGCCGACCGACGGCATGAAATTCTTGGTCGGATTTTCCGCGTAGACGCGTGCCTCGACGGCATGGCCGTTGAGCTTGATCTCGTCCTGCTTGAGCGGCAGCGCCTCGCCGAAGGCGACGCGCAATTGCCATTCGACGAGGTCGATGCCCGTGATCAGCTCGGTCACGGGATGCTCGACCTGCAGGCGCGTGTTCATCTCGATGAAGAAGACGTCCTTGCCGTCGGAGACGAACTCGATCGTGCCCGCGCCGACATAGTTCACTGCGCCTGCCGCCTTTCGCGCGGCTGCGCAGACGGTCTCGCGCTGGGCGGCGTTGAGCGTCGGCGACGGCGCCTCCTCGATCACCTTCTGGTGCCGGCGCTGCAAGGTGCATTCGCGCTCGAACAGCGACAAGAGATTGCCGTGGCTGTCGCCGATCACCTGCACTTCGATATGCCGGGGATTGTCGACATATTTCTCGATCAGCATGCGGTCATCGCCAAACGCGGCCTTTGCCTCGCGCTTGGCGCTGACGATTGCGGGCCCGAGTTCGTCTGCCGAACGCACGATGCGCATGCCGCGGCCACCGCCGCCGGCGGACGCCTTCACAAGGATGGGGAATCCGACCTTCTCGGCCGCCTTCGCCAGCGTCGCATCGTCCTGGGCTTCGCCGTGATAGCCGGGCACCAGCGGCACGCCGGCCTTCTCCATCAGCGCCTTGGAGCCCGATTTCGAGCCCATCGCATTCATCATCTCGGCGGTCGGGCCGACGAAGACGAGGCCGGATTCGTAGCAGGCCTGTGCGAACTCGGCATTCTCCGACAGGAAACCATAGCCGGGATGCACGGCTTCGGCGCCGGTCTTGCGCGCCGCCTCGATCAGCCGCTCGATATTGAGATAGCTGTCGCGGGCGCGCGCGGGCCCGAGCAGCACGGCCTCGTCCGCGAGCGCGACATGCATCGCATCGCGGTCGGCCTCGGAATAGACCGCGACCGTGCGCAGGCCCATGGCGCGGGCGGTGCGGATGACGCGGCAGGCGATCTCGCCGCGGTTGGCGATCAGGAGCGTGCGAAAACGCCGGTAGAGCTTTGAGCGGTCCATCGCATCACATCCTGAACAGGCCGAATTTCGTCGGCTCGATCGGCGAATTCGACGCCGCCGAGAGGCCAAGGCCGAGCACGAGACGGGTGTCGGCGGGGTCGATCACGCCGTCGTCCCACAGCCGTGCAGTGGCGTAATACGGATGCCCCTGGCTCTCATACTGGTCTCGGATGGGCTTGCGGAATGTCTCTTCCTCGTCCTTCGACCAGCTATCGCCCTTGGCCTCGATATTGTCGCGGCGGACCTGGCTCAGCACCATCGAGGCTTGTTCGCCGCCCATCACCGAAATGCGCGCGTTCGGCCACATCCACAGGAAGCGCGGCGAGTAGGCGCGGCCGCACATGCCGTAATTGCCGGCGCCGTAGGAGCCGCCGATCACGACGGTGAATTTCGGCACCGAGGCGGTCGCAACCGCCGTCACCAGCTTGGCGCCGTCGCGGGCGATGCCGCCAGCCTCGTATTTCTTGCCGACCATGAAGCCCGTGATGTTCTGCAGGAACACCAGGGGAATGCCGCGCTGGCAGCACAGTTCGATGAAATGCGCGCCCTTCAGCGAGCTCTCGCTGAACAGGATACCGTTGTTGGCGATGATGCCGACCGGATAGCCCCAGATATGGGCGAAGCCGCACACCAGCGTCGTGCCATAGAGCTTCTTGAACTCGTCGAACTCGGAACCGTCGACGACACGCGCGATGATGTCGCGCACGTCGAACGGCTTGCGGCCGTCGACCGGCACCACGCCATAGATCTCCTCCGCGGCAAACAGCGGATCGCGCGGCTTGTGCATGTTGAGGTTCGGCCGCGTGGATGGCTTCAGCGTCCCTATGATGCGCCGGGCGATACCGATCGCGTGGGCATCGTTCTGGGCGTAATGGTCGGTGACGCCCGATTGCCGCGAATGCACGTCGGCGCCTCCGAGCTCCTCGGCGCTGACGACCTCGCCGGTCGCGGCCTTCACCAGCGGCGGGCCGCCGAGGAAGATGGTGCCCTGGTTGCGTACGATGATGCTCTCGTCCGACATCGCGGGAACATAGGCGCCGCCGGCGGTGCAGGAGCCCATCACGATCGCGACCTGGGGAATGCCAGCTGAGGACATTTGCGCCTGGTTGTAGAAGATGCGGCCGAAATGCCGCTCGTCCGGAAAGATCTCGTCCTGCAGCGGCAGGAAGGCGCCGCCGGAATCCACCATGTAGACGCAGGGAAGGTTGTTCTGCCGCGCGATGTCCTGGGCGCGCAGATGCTTCTTCACCGTCAAGGGGTAATAGGTGCCGCCCTTGATGGTGGCATCATTGGCGACGATGACGCATTCGCGCCCCGCGATGCGCCCCACCCCTGTCACGACGCTCGCCGAATGCACGTCGCCGCCGTAGAGGCCGTAGGCCGCGAGCGGCGACAGCTCCATGAACGCGGTGCCGGGATCGACCAGCAGGTCGACGCGCTGACGCGCCAGCATCTTGCCACGCGATGTGTGACGGTTGCGCGAAGCCTCGCCGCCGCCGCCAGCGACCTGGGCGAGCTTCTCGCGCAAGTCTGCGACGAGGCCGCGCATGGCCTCGGCATTGCGCGCAAAGTCAGATGAAGAGGTATCGATGCTGGAATGAAGCGGCATGATGATCCCAATTGTGTGGAGGTCTTAAGCCGTCTCGGCCATCAGTTCGCGGCCGATCAGCATGCGGCGTACTTCCGAAGTCCCGGCGCCGATCTCGTAGAGTTTTGCGTCACGCCACAGACGTCCCACGGGGAATTCGCTGGTGTAGCCGACGCCGCCGAGCGCCTGGATCGCCTCGCCCGCCATCCAGGTCGCCTTCTCCGCGGAATAGAGGATCGCGGCAGCCGCGTCCTTGCGCAGGGTTCGCGCGTGGTCGGCGCGGTCGCAGGCGCGCCCGACCGCATAGACATAGGCGCGCGTGGCCTGCCAGGTCGCATACATGTCCGCGAGCTTGCCCTGCATCAGCTGGAAATCGCCGATCGGCTGGCCGAACTGCTTGCGTTCGTGCATGTAGGGCACCACCGCATCCATGCAGGCCGCCATGATTCCGAGGGGGCCGCCGGACAGCACCGCACGCTCATAGTCGAGGCCGGACATCAGCACCCTGACGCCCTCGCCCACCTTGCCCATCACGTTCTCCTCCGGCACCTCGCACTCGTCGAAGAACAGCGGATAAGTGTTGGAGCCGCGCATGCCGAGCTTGTCGAGATGCTGGCCGTGGGTGAAGCCCTTGAAGCCCTTCTCGACGAGGAAGGCCGTCATGCCGCGCGGGCCGGCTTCCGGATCGGTCTTGGCGTAGACCACCAGCACGTCGGCGTCGCCGCCATTGGTGATCCACATCTTCGAGCCGTTGAGCAAGTAGCGGTCGCCGCGCTTGTCGGCGCGCAGCTTCATCGAGACCACGTCGGAGCCGGCGCCGGGCTCCGACATCGCGAGCGCGCCGACATATTCGCCGGAGATCAGCTTCGGCAGATAGCGCTGGCGCTGCGCGTCGTTGCCGTTGCGGCGGATCTGGTTGACGCAGAGGTTGGAATGGGCGCCGTAGGACAACCCGACGGCGGCCGAGCCGCGCGAAATCTCCTCCATCGCGACGATATGGGCCAGATAGCCCATGCTGGAGCCGCCATATTGCTCCGGCGCGGTCATTCCGAGCAGGCCGAGGTCGCCGAAACGCTTCCACAGGTCGGCCGGGAACAGATTGGCCTTCTCGATCTCGGCGGCGCGCGGGGTGATCTCCGCCTCCACGAACGCGCGCAGCGTGTCGCGCAGCATGCCGATGTCTTCGCCCAGATCGAAATCGATGCTCGGGATGTTCAAGGCGATTCCTCCGTATTTTGGGGACCGAACCTAGCGGGGTCAGGGCCCTTCTGCGGTCGAAAAGGTTGCATTTTCCGCCAAACTTGGCGAGGATTTTCCCATGCCCTTTCAAGCCGCAACCGCGATCCCGCGCCGCGCCGTCACCCCTGCCGCCTTCGTCCGCGGCGTGGTGGCCGCCTACGAACGGTACGGCCGCGATCCGGCCGAGGCGCTCAGCCGGGGTCAGGTAGCGCCAGACCTTGTCAATTCTCCGGACGGGCGGATCACGGCAGCCCAGTTCGAGGCCCTGGCGGGCCATGCCATGCGCGAGCTCGACGACGAGGCGCTCGGCTGGTTCTCGCGGCGCCTGCCGTTCGGCACATACGGCATGCTGTGCCGCGCCTCGATCACGGCGCCGACGCTGGAGGTCGCGCTCAAGCGCTGGTGCCGGCATCATCGCCTGATCACCGAGGACGTGCTGCTCGACCTCGAGGTCGGCGAGGAGACCGCGGAGGTCTCCATCCGGGAGCTGCGCGATCTCGGGGCATTGCGCGAATTCTGCCTGGTCACGCTGCTTCGCTACGTGCTCGGCTTCTCCTGTTGGGCCGTCGACTCCAGGATCGCGCTGCGCGCCGCGGAATTCCCGCACGCCGAGCCCGGCCATGTCTCGGTCTATCCGACCATCTTCTGCCGGAACATCCGTTTCGATGCCGACCGCGCCCGCATCGTCTTCGACAAGCACTATCTCTCGCTGCCGCTGACGCGCAGTCCGAGCGATCTCGACAACATGCTCAAGGGTGCGCTCAGGCTGACAGTGCTGCCCTATCGGCGCGACCGGCTGCTGGTCGAGCGTGTCCGCCGCGTGCTCCGTCATGCGCGCGGACGCAGCCTCGGCGCCGAGGATGTCGCAAGCGAGCTTGCGCTCTCCACCCGCACCATGCATCGCCGCCTGCGCGAGGAAGCAACCTCGCTGCGCGATCTCAAGGAGGAGGCGAAATTCGAATTGGCAAAGCAGGAGCTGATGCGCGGCCGCACGCCGATCAAGCGGATCGCCGAGATCGCAGGCTTCCGCAACGAGAAGAGCTTTTCCCGCGCCTTCCGCAGCTGGACCGGCGCAAGCCCACGCGAGTTTCGCGGGCGGTATCGCTGAGAGGTCATCGGCAAGAGCGCATTGCGCCTTTCCGCACGATGCCGGGGGCGTGGGCGCTCCGCCGCAGCGACCTGCCCCTCAGACGTTTACGGCCTCCGGGATGATCCCGAAGGCCGTAATGGTCGAAGCCACCAGTCCGAACCCGGTCAATTCGAATTGGTCTGCGCGCCGGGCCGAAGCTTGGGATGCTTTGCCTGCTTCGGTTGGAAGGCCAGCGCGTCGTTGGTCTTGGCGCCACCGCTCTGCGCGCACACGCCACCGATACCGCCGGCAGCGGCGCGGCAGGCCTCCATCGTCGGATAGCCGCAGCCGTGAGCGGCCTGGGCGCCATTCGTGATGCAATAATCTTCCGCTTTCGCAGTCGGCGCCGTCTGCACCAGAAACGCAGACGCAAACAGCGTCGCGGCGGAAACTGCGAACGTTTTCGAAACCGAGGTCATGTTGTCTTGTCCTAGTTGGGAAGTCCCACATAGAGCTCCCGACATGCGACGCGCGTCGATCGCTCATTCCCCGCATGTAGGCCAATCAACGGAACCATCAATCACGGTTCAGCGCATTGCAGGGATGTGATAATCACATTTCTCAGTTAGGTTATTTAATCAGCAATATAGTGCCGATGCAACGCGCATGTGCAGGCCGGCCAGGCCGAAGACGATCGCCTCCGACTTCATCGCAATTGATTCAAATGCGATGCGGCTCGCCCGGTAGCGTGACCTGCTAACTCGCAGACGCTGCCGCGTCATCCTGCAACGGCAGCGGCACGTCCTTGGCAACACCCAGCACCGGGAAGCTGCGGACGTTCTTCACGTCGGGCATCGCCGCGAAATGCAGGAGCTGCTGGCGCATGCTCTCGACGCTCGGCGCGACGCATTTCAGGAGATAGTCGGTGTCGCCGGAAATCCGCCAGCACTGCTGGATGCGCGGGATCGCCGATATCGAGCTCTCGAACGCCTCCAGCACCGGCTGCGCCTGGCTGCCCAGCTGGATCGAGACGAACGAGACCACCTCATAGCCAAGCCGCCGCTCGTCGAGGACGGCCCGCACCGCGCGGATCACGCCGCGGCTGAACAGCGATTTTAGCCGCCGCAGGCAGTTCGGCGCGGACACGCCGACGCGCAGCGCCAGCTCGTTGTTGCGCACCCGCCCGTCCTGCTGCAGCTCGGATAAGATCTTCAGATCGACGCCGTCGAGCTGCTCACGCCCCGCCATCCCCTGCCCTCGTCATGAGCCTGTCACGGCCGCCAGCGAAGCACGCGGGGGAATTGGTGCCAAGGGGTTGGAGCTGCGCATGGCGCTCCCGTGTACGAGCAGCATACCTCTCAGTGTCATGGCGGGCATAGCCGTCCGAAGGACGGCGTCGCTTCCGCTCGCCTTTGTCCGACCTTCGCCTCGCCGAAGCGGCTTCGGCCGCGCAGGCGGGCCAAGCCGGGCATGACGAATTCGGCGTAAGTGGATGCAGGTGGTTAGTGCGTCCAGGGCTCGCCGCGACGGAACGAGAAATTGTCGGCGTAAGCGACCGGGCGGCGGATCGAATCCTGCGGCTCGATGACCTGGTAGGCGATGCCCTTGCGCTCGCAATAGGCGACCGCCTCTTCCTTGCTGTGGAAGCGGAGCGTGATCTGCTGCTTCATGTCGCCCGACGAGGTCCAGCCCATTAGCGGCTCGACCGAGCGCGGCTGCTCCGGCTCGTAGTCCAGCTGCCATTCCTTCGTCTTGGACCGGCCGGATTGCATCGCGTTCTTGGCGGGCTTGAAAATGCGTGCGGTCATGGGTGGTCCGGGCCTCGCTTTTCGTCTTTCGTTCGATTTCGATGCGTCAGGGTGGCAGTTGGTGCAAACCTCAGGGATAGTATAGAGACACCGGTTGGGAACTGCTTGGTGATTCCGGTCCCCGTAGCCTCTGCGACGGTATAGTCATTATGCTGCACCGTGACAATTGCGTACCCGCCTTCCGCGCCGGGATCCCGCCCGGCGGCACCGTCTCCCCGACCTCAGCCTGTCCGCCCCCCTCGAGAGCTCCCCTCGCATGGCCTTCCTGAACATCAACGCCACGCTTCCCGACAAAGGCCGCGATCTCCGGCTCGACCTGTTTCGCGGCGTCGCGAACTGGGCGATCTTCCTCGACCACATCCCGGACAACGTCGTGAACTGGATCACGACGCGCAATTACGGCTTTTCCGACGCCGCCGATCTGTTCGTCTTCATCTCCGGCTACACCGCCTCCTTCGTCTACGCGCGGATGATGCTGGACCGCGGCTTCCTCGTCGGCGCCACCCGGCTGACCAAGCGGGTCTGGCAGCTCTACGTCGCCCACATCATCCTGTTCGTGATCTATATCGCCTCGATCAGCTATCTGGCGCTGCGCTTCGGCGACAGCGAGATGATCAACGAGTTCAACGTCGCCGGCCTCGTCGACAACGCCACCGAGACACTGCGCCAGGGCCTGTTCCTCCGCTTCAAGCCGCTCAATCTCGACGTGCTGCCGCTCTACATCGTGCTGATGGGACTGTTTCCGCCGGTGCTGTGGTTCATGCTGCGCAAGCCCGACCTGACGATGGTGCTGTCGATCGTGCTGTGGCTGGTCGCGCGTCATTTCGGCTGGAATCTGAACGCCTATCCGGCCGGCCAGTGGTACTTCAACCCGTATTGCTGGCAGGTGTTGTTCGTGTTCGGCGCCTGGTGTGCGATGGGCGGCGCGCGGCGCTCGATGACGCTGATCAACGCGCCGGTCACGCTCTATCTCTGTCTCGGTTATCTCCTGTTCGCGCTGGTCATGACCATGGCGGGCCGCTTCCCCGCCTTCGGCGGCTTGTTCCCGGAATGGCTGTTCTCGGCCTTCAACCCGAACGACAAGACCAACCTTGCGCCCTATCGTTTCATCCACTTCGTCGTGATCGTGATCCTGGTGATCCGCTTCGTGCCGAAGGAATGGCCGGGGCTGGAATGGAAGGTGTTCGATCCCCTGATCGTCTGCGGCCAGCAGTCGCTCGCCGTGTTCTGCGTCGGCGTGTTCCTGTCCTTCGTCGGCCATTTCGAGCTGTCGATGAGCTCGGGCTCGCTGCTCGCGCAGATCTTCGTCAGCGTCGCCGGCATCGCGATCATGACGACGGTGGCCTATTACATCTCGTGGTCGAAGAAGCAGGACAAGCCGCTGAAGCCGCCACCGCCGAAGCCGGCCACCGCGGGCTGAACCGGGAACGCTGCCGCTCGGAGCACGCCGTTTTGGTCGGCCCGACGGCCGTCGACCGGGATCGATTGACCTGGGTCAACCGGGGGTGGCGCCGACCGGCCTAATGTCGTCGCGACAGGCGCCGCCGCACCGATGTCGGCGGCTTCCCTCGGACAAGGCTCAAAGCACATGCCCTCTCATTTTCACGCCGTGGTATGGATCGACCATTCGCAGGCTAGGATCTTCCATCTCGGCCTGAGCGGCTCCGACGAAATCACGTTGCACCCGCAAATGGCGACGCGTCATCTTCATCACAAAGCGAACGCCGTCGGGAGCGGTCACGCCGCGCCCGACAAGGCGTTCTACGCTGAAGTGAGCAAAGCCCTCGACGATGCCGGGGAGATTCTCCTCATCGGCCCGGCGAGTGCAAAGACGGAGCTTGCCAACCACATTCGCGCCAACGCGCCCGATATCGCCAAGCGCATTGCTGCGGTGGAAGCGGCCGATCATCCCGCGGACGCCGAAATCATCGCCTACGCCAAACGACATTTCAAACTGCCGCTGCCGCGCGTGCAGGCACCGGGATAGTCCGGACGAGCGGCATTCGGCCCGGGCCGGACGGCCTCAGCAACAAGCCGGGGCGCGGTGATGGCTCATTGCGGGCTCATCGCGTCAGGCCGCTTCCTCACCGTCGAACTCCGTGAATTTCTTGTAGATCCAGTCGCGGCCGTCGTGACGACGCCAGACCTTGCCGTACACGAGCTGCCCGTTGATCGAGCGGCGGGGCACGATCACCGTCCAGAGGTGCCAGATCTCGCTCCAGCTCGACTGCGGCCCGGCGGTTCGGAGATTGTGGTCGAAAGACATGGCATAGAACTCACTGACGCAGAACTCACTGGCGCAGACCTCAACTGATGCGAACGCCGCGACGAATTGTGGTCTTGTGAGAGCACGGTTTGCAGCCCCCGTCGGGAGCCCAGACCGATCTGATAATGATCGCCGGAGCGGCCGCAACAGCCGCTCGTCCTTAACCTAACCGGTCAACCTTACCTCCCGTGGCATATGGCCAAGAGCGGTTGAAAGCCGGCGCCGACTTAACTAGAGTGCGCGCACGATTTGAGAACGACCGTGCCGTCTTGGGCGCGTGGTTATTTGATTGAGCTGACGTCCAATTTTGCGATTGAATTTTCGAGAAGATCGTCAGGGCGACCACAATGAATTTGCAATGTGCACGTCTGCGCCTGGCGCTGCGATCGGCGCCGCCTGCGTCGATCGCGAGAACACCAGCGAAAGACCCGCCGACAGCCGCCAACGACAACCAGATGGTCTGGCCGTTCGTCCCGTTTCCGGCGGGCTGGCACGCATCGGGTTGATTGGCCGGATCTCACAGGAATGACGTCCGAAAAGCGCAACGCCGCGCAAGCGGAATATCATCGCTTGGCGGCGTCCGTTTAGATATTGGGCGCTGAAATCCCCAACACACATATGTCTACGGCGACAGCCAAAGGTTCGATGAGACGCCGGCCATTCCATGCCGGCCAGCGGCCCCAATTCCTTGAAACTTCGCACGGAGGTCGCGGAGCGGCGTCACGCACCGCTTGTCAGAATCAGGTCAGAACCGCAGCGAAAAATTCAGGAAAATCAACGTCGGGACTGGTCGGGGCAGCTGGATTCGAACCAACGACCTGCAGTACCCAAAACTGCCGCGCTACCAGGCTGCGCTATACCCCGAATGTCCGGCGAGCCACGTCGATACACGCTTCCAAAGGCGCCAGCAAGCTTACAAACCAGCGCCAGCACGGCTGCCGGTGCCGCTCGCCGGCCGGCCCTATTTGCTGCCGAACAGCGGGTGGCCGACGCGGTCGCCGGGGCGGATGCCGTATTTCTGCGCCGTTCCCGCCACCACCTCGAGGACGGCTCGGGCCGGCCCCTTGGACGAGATGATCCTGGTCGACAGCGGCTCGGTGTTCTCGGCGATGCGCAGGATGCGGCCGTTGGCGCCGATGAAGATCATGTCGAGCGAGACATAGGTGTTCTTCATCCACATCGAGATTTCTTGCTCGGGATTGAAGTCGAACAGCATGCCTTTGCCGTCCGCAAGCTCCTTGCGGTACATCAGGCCGGTCTGCTTCTCCTCCTCGGTGGTCGCCATTTCGACCGAGAACACCTGCACGCCGTTCTTGGTGACGATCTCCAGCGGCTGGAAGCTGGCGGCGCCGGCGGGCGCGCTGACGACGGCACAGCCGGTGATGACGAGGATGGCGGCGAGCCAGCCCTTCAGAGCGGACCGGACAGCCTTTCGATCAAAATTCATGGGAGACACTCGAGGCGTGGGACTGGAACGAGTGCTTACGCGGCGGTCGCCGGAAAAGCCAGAGGCGCGCCGGCCTGCCGGCGCGCCTCTATTGCTCACGATTGCGGGATGAAAGCTCGCGCACAATCGAATGTGCGTCTCGCACCTAGTGCGACTGTAATCCCGGCGATCCGGTCTCGGGATGGATCTCGGCGGCCATCATGCCCTTGGAGCCGGGCCCGAAGCGGACCAGGACGTACTGGCCGGGCCTGAGCTCCGTCATGCCGAAGCGGCGCAGCGTCTCCATGTGCACGAAGATGTCGGGCGTGCCCTCGCCGCAGGTCAGGAAGCCGAAGCCGCGCAGCCGGTTGAACCATTTGACCTGGGCCCGCTCCAGCCCGCTGGTCGGGGTGACCGTGACATGGGTGCGCGGCGGCAGCATCTGCGCCGGATGGATCGCGGTCGACTCGTCCATCGAGACCACGCGGAACGCCTGGTAACCCTTGGCGCGCTGGATGCACTCGACGACGATGCGGGCGCCCTCATAGGCGGTCTGGAAGCCGTCGCGCCTAAGCACGGTAACGTGCAGGAGCACGTCCGGCCAGCCATTGTCGGGAACGATGAAGCCGTAACCTTTGGAGGCGTCGAACCATTTGATGACGCCGTGGACTTCGACGAGGTTGGCGCTGGCTTCGCCCAACCCGCTGAAGGGATTGAGGCCGCTGTCGCGGCCGGCGCCGCCGTGCTCACCCGGCGTGATCCGCCCGGGCGATACTCCCTGCCCGGGAACCCCGAGCTTTTTGGACTCAAATCCGTCCGACGACCCCATAACCCCGGACCCCACACTGTCATGCGACCCGCCTCAGCAGCGGTGTCGAATCACGCGTCTTTCGAGAACCTTCTCAACTGGACGCGACGCGAATCTTTCGACTCAAAAGATAACACTCCCGGTTGCGAGGCATAGACAAAAAAGAGATTCGCCGGAACCTATGAACAGCTTGCACAGCCGCGAATCAAATTGATGCCTCAATTGCCGACAAAGGGCCCGAGCGTTTCGCCGATGTCGTGATGGATGACGAGGTCGGCGATGTCGTCTTGCTCGGTCGGCTCGCGATTGATGATCACCAGACGTGCACCGGCGTTCTTCGCCATCATCGGAAAGCCCGCCGCCGGCCACACCACGAGCGAGGAACCGATGGCGATGAAGAGGTCGCAGGCTTGCGACAGCGCGGTCGCGCGCTGCATTTCGTCATCAGGCATCATCTGGCCGAAGGAGATCGTGGCGGTCTTCACCGGTTCGTCGCAGGCGGCGCAGTTGGGTGCGGCGCCCTCCTCGTCGAAACGACGCTTCACCCAGTCGAGCGGATAGGCCTGCCCGCATCCGATGCAGCGCGCATAAGTGGTATTGCCGTGAAGTTCAATCACGTGCTCGCCGGCGAAGCCGGAGGCCTGGTGCAGATTGTCGATGTTCTGGGTGATGACGGCGGGAACCTTGCCGGCGCGGTAGAGCGAAGCGAGCGCGCGATGGCCGCGGCCGGGCTTTGCCGCCGCGAACACCTCTTCCATCGCAAAACGCCGGCGCCAGGATTCGTCCCGCGCCTGCCGGCTTGCGACGAACTCGCCGAACTCGATCGGACGATAGCGCGTCCAAAGTCCGCCCGGGGAGCGGAAGTCCGGAATGCCGCATTCGGTCGAGATGCCGGCGCCGGTGAACGGCACGATGACTTTTGCCTCGGCGATCATGTCGCCGAGCCGTTCAACGCCGCTCTGAATATCCGATGCAATCAATCGCGGCCTCCCCGATTCGTCTTGCCCTGGCAGCAACATGCGCAAGCGGCAAGATTGTTGACGCTCTTATCAAGCGCTAACGCGATGCGCTCGGCAATTTTTTCCGGCCCTCGCTTATCACAATCCTGCAATGCCTCCTCCCCATTGACGCCCCATTCAGGAGCATCAATGGATGCGTGAATGCGACTCAAGATGATGCGGCGGCGTACTTGAGTTCAGTTAGTAAACCCGAGGGGATGGCTATGACCGAAGACGAACAACGCAAAGCCCGTGAGCGCGATGAGATCGCCGCCCGTGTCGCCGCCTTCCGTGCCACGCAGGAAAAGTTCAAGCGCGAGCGCGAGGAGTATTTCGTGTCGACGCTTGAGAATGCCCGCAAGGTCGAACGGCCCTCGCTTTGGCCGTAAGACGTATCTGATCAATATAATGCGCATGAAAAAAGCCCGGAGCATCGCTCCGGGCTTTTCGCTTGTTACGCTTGTCAGTCGTTACCAATGGCGCCAGTGGTGATGGTGCCGGTAGTACGGTCCGCCGCCGTAATAGGCGTAGGAGCCAGGCCCGTAATAATAGTCGGGGCCGTCATAATAGCCGTAGCGAGGGCCGTAATAGCCGTACGGATGGGACGCTGCGACCGCGCCCGCGGTGATTGCGCCGGCGGCGAGGCCGAATGCGAGGCCCGGGCCGATGCCGCGCCCGCGTGCCTCGGCAGGTGCAGGGGCTGCAACCGCGGTCACGCCGACGGCTGCGACGGTGGCCAGAACTGCCAGTGTCTTCTTCATGCTCTCCTCCTTCGCGTCTTGCCGAGATAACGACGAGCGCCTGCGATAGTTGCGCGCAGGGCGCGGAACCGGCCCTGCAAAAAAATCGGCTGCGGCCGGAACGAAACCGCCGGGTCCGCGTTGCCCTTCCAAGTGCGGGAGCCTCCGCCATCCGGGTTGAGGCAACAGCACGAAGACCCCGTCGGCATCTCCGCGATGCCGGCGGGGTTTTTCCGTTTCACGGGAGCAATTGGCAGCACACGACATTGGCTGCCAGCGGGGCGGACGATCGAGGAGGAAGGTTTGCCATTATCCGCTTTGCTGGCCCGTATCCGCAAACTGGTTCCAAGATCCGACGATCGGCATTACGACGAGATCGTCCGCAACTTCGGTGTCGGCACACTGCACCCGCCGCCGACGCCGATGAGCGACCGCGAGCTGGCGCGGGCCATCGCCGAGTTCCTGAAAGACAAGCCGTCGAGCGAATCCGTTGCGGCCCTCGGCCGCCGCCTCGACCCCTCCTCTCCGGTTTGAGTTGCTTCGAAGTTTTTCGGCGGGAGCATGGAACCAGAAATACGCGCGGACGTTGAATCCTCTTCACGTAAAGTGGAAGTGGCCGACATGCCCGCCTGGCTCGAAGTCTTGCTCAACCTGTCCGGCTACGCCGGCTTCGTGGCGCTCGCCTCGCGCGGCACCGCGTGCCCGCGCGAGGCCGCCGACAATCGCAGCTACAGCGACGACCGCTAATTGGCGTGCGCCGATCTAATTGGCGTGCGCCGCTTGGCCCGCCGTGCGCACCAGCCGATCGGCCTTGACCGCGACGCGCGTGTCCTCGACCTGCGGCCGCAGTGAGAAGCTGACCACCACGAAAGCGAGACAAAACAGCGTGCCGACAATGGCGACGCGCCGGTAGGTGTGCCGGTCGCCCTGGTAAAAAGAAGGCTGTGAAAAAGGTGTCATGACAAAATTGCTTCTTGGCAAAGTCGTTTCTTGCTTGTCCTTGCCAGACACCTACCCCAAGCAGCGCCAAGCGCAACGCGATTGGGCTTTTAACCTAACCGAATAGGGTTATCGGCTTCCGCGCAAATGATCGTTAGGATTTGCGCGAAAGCGCCGCTCGCGGCGAGCCGCTTTCGATATAGCGAAGCCGAGGTTGCGCCAGCGCGACTTGCCGACCGGCTTTGTTCCAGCTTCGACACTCTTTCGTTCTCGAAGAACGAATCGGAATCGAAGAAACCGGCGCGGAGCAGGTCTTAATAAAACTTACCAGCGGCGCGCGGCACGACGCGATCACGGCGTATCGGGCGATGTCGTATCGGGAGATATCGTCTCAGGAAATGTCGCATCGGAAGACGCCGCATCAGCAGACGTCGGTGGCACCTGCGGCACCGACGGCCTGGCTTTGCGCGTGCGCGGGTGCCGATCATACCAGAACACTTTTGCGATCTCGGCGAGAAACCAGCACTCATCCATCTCGCTCTCCCTCGCCTCACCCCTTACGGAGTAGACGCCGAGAGAACTGTGCGAGACCTCACGCTGTCCTGTTCTGAGACGCGCGGCCGCATCGCTGCCAACAGGCGCAGCTTGTTCTGCATCCGACTCCATTTCGTTCTCGAAGAACGAATCGGAGTCGGAAAAATCAGCGCGAAGCGATTCCTAACGATCGATGAAAGCGCGCGACGCCACGTCTTCGGCGGCAGGACTCGTCGCCAACACAATCTTCGGCGACAAGAATTTCGAGGCGACCGCAAACACGATGACGATCTCGCGGCACGGCTCGCATCGAAAGCTGTTGGCGGAAACCGCCGTCATCGGCTTGGCGCATCGCGGGCATGTCATACGGGCCGAACGCTGACGGCACAGGTTCGTTCCTGCGCCTCCATTCCCGCATGTGCGACGGTGTCCATCGGCGCAGATCAAGCCGCCCGCTTCGCTTTGCCCTTCTCCGAGAAGCATTCCAGGATCTGAATGCGGAGCTCTTCGGCCGCCGGACCTTCGAGCCTCCTGAGTTCGTTCCAGAGCCTGATCACTTCGCGCTGCTTTTCGACGGTCATGAGTCGCCTCCCATCTGTCTACCTAAGATGGCTCACTAGAACAAAATGAGAACAAAAAGTCCAGTCCCTCGCGCGATGTCCCCTGGCATGCGCGGTCCCCTGGCATGCCGCGTTGAACCTATTCGGTGCAGCGCGGACCCATGGGAGCCGGGGATTTCAGCGCCCAGTCATATGGCAGCGCCGCCGTGGACGAACATATGCCGTCACCGCGGCGCCGTTGCTTTTTGGATTTTCAATTTTAAGTTAGAGCTACGGCTGGCGGCCAGGCGCTGAAATCCCAACGCCGTCAGCCAAAAGAGCCCCGCGCGAAAGCGCGGGGTTTTCTTTTGACCGGGGTTGTCTTTTGACCAGGGCCTTCTTCAGACGATGTGGCCGACGGCCGCCCACTGCAGCAACGGGAACGAATTTTCCGTCTTTCGCATTGACGGCCGAACCAAGCGGCGCTGCCCGTCGCGCGAGACAGCGCAGCTGCGAAAGACCCCGCACCGCGCCCGTCACTCTCGAGGCGCCGATGATCTGCGAGTTCTGCGAGGCCGAGATCCCGATCGGGCTTTCAGTCTGCCCGGCTTGCGGGACACCGCAGAGCGCACCCGGACAGGCCGACCGGCGCGCGCTGTGGTTTGTCCTGATCGTCGTGGTGATGTTCGGCATCGCCGTCGCCGAGCACCATTTGTTCGTCGGCAATTGATCGCTACGCCGTCTCGCAGACGAGCCGGCGGCAGCGACCTCGCCGGCGCCTCAGACGGCGTCCTTGGCGACCTTCAGCGGCGAGGCCTTGACCGACTTGCTCGCGGGCTTGGCCGCAAACTGCATCGGCTCCTTGGTGAAGGGATTGACGCCCATGCGGGCTTCGGTTGCCGGCTTGTTCACCACCGACATCTTCACGAAGCCGGGAATGACGAACTCACCGGACTCGTTGAGCTCCTTGTATCCGACCGTCGCCATGTATTCGATCACCGACTTCACGTCGTTCTTCGAAAGCTGCGTGCCCTCGGCAATTGCATCAATCAATTGGGTCTTCGTCATCTTCGCCATGTCTGAATTCCTTTTGTGCGCGCGAGCAACTTTCGCTGTGGACGCGGCCTGAAGCGCGGGGGGCGCGCTGCTGATTTCATGCCAGAGGTCATGAAGTGACGGGGCTTAGAACCCATCGAGGCCGAAAACGCAAGCAGGGGTTCTGCGGGGTTCCCGACTTCCTGTGCAAGATGTCGCAGGACCCGCCGCTTTCCTTTTTGAACCATTTTGCGGCTGGCGCGTCATATCATTGAAGTCCCTAAGCTTCACCCCACCAGAGAGCCCCGCTTCCCCCAGGCGGGGTTTTCGTTTTTTTGGGGGGCATGGCAGATCGCCCCGGCTGCTATAAGAGCCTTGGGGGTTTCTCGTGGGGTGCTCGTGAAGGTCGCTATCGTCATCGCAGGCTTGATCGTCGTTGCTGTCGCGGCTCTCGTCGCGATCCAGCCGAGCTTCCTGAAGCCCGCGTCCCTTGCCCTCGTGAAGAAGTCCGACATCTTCGGCTTCTCGCCCGGGATGGCGTTCGAGGAGACCAGCAAGCTCGTCAATCAACGCCACTATCTCTGCCGCCCGGGCCGCAACGCCTCCACCCTCGAATGCGACATCAACGGCGCCAAGGTCACGGTTGAAAGCGACGAGGCGGACGCCAGGCGCCCGATCTGGCGCGTCAATGCGACGTTGAACAATCCGGGGGAGCAGGACGCCGCGGTCAAATCGATCTCCGACCAGTTCAACGCGCAGGCCATCAAGGACCGGGAGGGATGGACATGGATCGTCGGCCGCGGGCTCAAGCTGAGCTATGACGGCCTCGCCTTGAACCTCGTCGACGAGGCCGCGGAGGCCCGGCTCCGCAAGGCGGAAGCAAAGCGCTAGGGCGTGACGTCACCTCGTCGTGAAACTTGTGGCCCGGCTCGCCTTGTTGACACTTCAGTAACCCAACGCCGCCAAGCTCCATTCAGTCTCGTTGCGTTGGAGTATCCTCACAGTGCTGGATTTTGAAGAGCTGCGTGAACTCGCAGCCGATGTTCGTGTTTTTGTCGAGCTCGCCGAGGACAAGGCCGAAGCGCTCAAAGCGGTCATCGCGGCCTATGACGTGGTCCTGGCGATCTTCCCCACCCACGAGGGCATGGGCCTCCATGTCATCAAGGGCAGCGAGATCCTAGACAGGATTGCAAAATCAGGCAGCCATGCGATCTACAGCCACACGGCGGTCGCGGTCCCCGACCTGCAACATGCGCAAGCGCTCAAGCTGCTGACGGCTCCGGTCGAACAACGGATCGCAGCCTAAGCATCATCCCGACCCGGAGGCCCCGTTAACGCAAAGCGCGAAGCGGTTTTCCGGGAAGTTCATCCGCAAACAACAACCCAAGGCGCGATGATCTCATCGCGCTTTGGTTGCCGGCAGCCGGCCCGGCTGCCGTCGCCGGAGCTGCCGAGGTCCCGTCAGCGCAGCCGGTTCAAGACCTGGAGCGGGATCCATGATCCCAGCACCATGATGATCGCAATGGCCGCGACGACGACATATTTCAGCGGATTCTGCGACGAGGCGAGCGAACCTTCGAGGTGGAGGTAGGGGAGCACGAGGTCCATCGCCATTCCGACGAGGGCTATCGCAACCAGGGCGCCAAAAGCGCAGACAAGGACGTTGACGATCCATCCGATCGCCCCGCGCCCGTTCGACCACGCCTCGTAAATCGCGACCGCCAGCATCACCACAACAAAGACCAGCATGAAGCTCATCGAGCCGCCGACGCTCGACGTCGGGCCGAAGACCTCCAGCAGCAGCATGGCCACCACGGCAAGCAATGTGATCGTCTTCACCGCGCTCCCCTCATCCGTGCTCCAGCAGCAACACCGCGGAGCCGACCACGATACAACCAAGGCCGAAGATCGCCGTCGCGATTTCGACAGCATTTTCCAGGCCGAAGAACCTGACGGCGGCGCTCCATGCGGCCGACAGGAAAATATCCACGATCGCGCTGAGCAAGGCTTGAAGCATAGCCATTGGTCGCGCCGGCGGCGCTGGGGTTCGGCGACGACGGTGGATTAAGTTTCGTCACAGCCGCCTCCCGTTAGACCAGGGCGATCGCACTTGAACATTCAGCAGAGGTCGTGAGCAGCGCCTCTCCCACACCGCCAATCAGCTTGGCGGCACCACGGGCACGCTCGGCCGCCCGGCGATGGCAGGCTTTCTCGTGAGGCTCCGCCTGATCCAGAAAAACAGCTCGACCGCGATATCGAAGATGGCAGTGGCATAGAAATCCATCACGACCTCTTCAGCGCGATCGCGCCGGCGCAGCCGCCGACCGCCAGGAGAACGAAGAGCGGTGCGCTGAGATACCCGCCGCGCACAGCCTGCAGGCTGGCGAGAACAAGCAAGGCGATGATGGCGTATCGCATGACACACTCCTTTCGTCGGAGCGTGCCGATATCGGCGCGCCTGCGCCGTGATGGGCATCACGGTTGTCCGAGCAACGCGTTGAAGTCCGCAACCTTCGAAGTCACAGCCCCTACGGAATGTCGCCGGTCTTCCGGCTGCTCCCAATCGAGACCGGCTTGTTCAGGAAATACTCGCGGTTGCCGGTCGCGGCTTCCGCATATTGGTCGATCGCCACGATGATCGCCTGGACGTGAGCATAGCACCACCCTTCCCGCGTCGCCCTGCGGCGCACGTCCTCGAGCGCGATCAGGAACGGCGACAGCTCTCTCTCGTCGTCGAACCATCGTCTGCTCACCACGTCCTCCCGCCGAGCACCCTGCCCTTGGCCGAGCGCGGCTCTGCCGCCTTCAGCGCGTCGCGCTCGGCGCAAAGAGTCTCGACCTTCGCCTCCATTCGCGACAGCAGCGCTTCAGCCGAGGCCGTGCCGATGCCGGCTCGCTGAAGCTGAAGGATCTCCTTCCTCTGCCTGCCCAGCTGGATACGCATCCGTTCGATCTCCCGCCTGAGATAGTCCAGGTCCGGCATTGTTCCGCCTCGCGAATTTTGACTTTGGCTGATGAGAACAAAAACGGAACGAGAAGTCGAGTCCGACGTTGTACGGAGACGGAAAAGGAGACGAGCAATGGCCGAAAATACCCAGAAGGACCCGAAGGACTGGGTTTCCGGGGATGATCCGATGACCGGCGCCCAGGAATCCTACCTAAAGACCCTCGCCGAGCAGGCGCACGAGAGCCCGCCCAAGGACGAGCTGACCAAGGCCGAGGCCTCGGAGCTGATCGACGAGATGCGGCAAAAGGCCGGGCTCGACGAGTGACGCCTCCAATTGCGGAAGCCGGGCCTCGTGTGTATGCAAACGAAATTGGGAATCGAAAATGCCTTATTTCGTTTGCGCCCGCGACGGAGCGGGCCAGATCATTTTGAAGAGAGACACCAGGGAAGCGGCCGAGAAGAAGGCCGCCGAGCTCCGCGACATGGGCTATTTCGAAGTTGAGATCATTGCCAAGGGTGTCGAGAAGGCGGCCTGAAGGAACCGGCGCGCCGGCGGCCGAGTTGGTCGGGCATGACCAAGGAATCACTCCAGCATCAAGCCGATCGCGCCGAAGCTCTCGCCGCGCAAACTGCGGATGGCGAAATCAGGGAAGCACTGTTGAAGGCTGCGGCGGAATACCGGGCGCAGCTTGAGAACGGTGACGGCGAAGCCGAGTCGAAGTGATGCGTTCGGGTCTCGGCACCGCGCCCCTTTAGGAACAACTCCGACAAACCGGAATTCATTCAACAACCGGTGCCGGCATTCTCCCCCTGCATGCCGACACCGACAGCCCCGTGGCGCCGCCGCCGCGGGGCCTTCCTTTAGCAGGTCATCATGAGCGACCGCACAGGCAACGAACCTGCACCCCTGGTGCTCTTCGGCATCGCCATTCTCCCGATCATCGCGGTGCTGGCGTGGTTCGCGTTCTGATTATCATCGGCGATGTTTTGAAGCGCAGGGCGCGCATGGCTCTAAGCTCGTAGGATGAGAAGCCCTGTTGCGGGACCAAACATGATGGGTTTCACAAGTGCTCTCCCCATTCTACGAGCTGGAAAAATTGCAGCGTCCTTCTGGAACAACGTCTGCAAGCGGCGTAGTGATCGACTTCATCGGCGAGAGCGAGAGCGATCGAAGGCCTGCGCCGCTGGACTGCACCGCCCGAATGACCCAAGATAGTTTTGGTGTCAGTGCAGCAGATCGGCCGGCGCGAGTTACGTGCGCCGCAATAAAATTCAGAAAGCGGCAGGGAGCAACGATGCAGCGAAAAAGAAACGTGGCGCTTGATGGTGCGATGGCTGGCCTGGGTCTGGTGGCGGCCATCATGGTCATTGCGATCTCGCCTGCATGCGCCGACGATTCCGCCAACATACCGCCCGCGCTCAAATGCGCTGAACTGACCGGCTGGAAGATGCCGGGATCAACGGCAACAGTCACGAAGGCCGAGCTGGTGCCGGAGGCGCCGCCGGGGACGGTGCAGCCGTCGCCGCCGGCGCCGGCCACCGTATCGGTGGCGCTGCCGCCGAACTGCCGCGCGGATGGCGTGATCGATCAGCGCGTCGGCGTCGAGGGCAAGTCCTACGCGATCGGCTTTGCCGTTGCCCTGCCCGATCGCTGGAATGGACGGTTTTTGTTTCAGGGCGGCGGCGGTTTGAACGGCTCGATCCGGCCGCCGCTGGGTTACCAGGCGGCCGGCGAGGTGCCGGCGTTGGCGCGCGGCTTTGCCGTGGTCTCGACCGATAGCGGTCATCAAGGCGCGGTGTTCGATGCCTCGTTCCTGAAGGACCAGGAAGCCGCGCTCAACTTCGCCAATGCATCCGTCGGCAAGGTGACGATGGCCGCCAAGGCAATCGTCGCGCATTACTATGGCCAGCCCGCAAAACGGTCCTATTTCACGGGGTGCTCGACCGGGGGCCGTGAAGGCATGCTGGCGTCGGCGCGCTATCCCGAACAATTCGACGGCATCGTCGCCGGCGCGCCTGCGATGCGCACCGGCAACTCGAACATCGGTCTCGCCTGGGCCAACGCTGCCTTCAGCCAGATCGCGCCGAAAGATCCGTCCGGCAAGCCGGAGCCCGCCAAGACGTTTTCCGCGGCCGAGCGCAAGCTGATCACGAACGCGATTCTCGATGCCTGCGACGCCGAGGACGGCGTCAAGGATGGACTGATCTTCGACGGCAAGGCCTGTCAATTCGATCCCGCGGTCCTCACCTGCAACGGCGACAAGACGGATTTCTGCCTAGCGCCGCCGCAGGTCGATGCCTTGAAGAAAGCTTTTGCCGGACCGAAGAATTCACGAGGCGCGCAGGTCTACCCGCCCTTCCCGTGGGACAGCGGCGTGGCCGCCGAAGGCGTTGCCATTCCCGGCATCCTGACAACAGGCGCGCGCAGCCCGGTCGGACCGCCGGTTTGGGACAGCATCGACGTCGATCAACTCGAAGACCGGGTCAACGCGAGCGGGTTGGATCGCCTCACCAACACCGCCTACTGGACCAACCTTTCGAGCTACTTCGGCCATGGCGGCAAGCTGCTGTTTTACCACGGCGTGAGCGATCCCTGGTTCTCGGCGCTCGACACCGTGAATTACTACGAGCGCATGGCGGCGGATTCCGGCGGCATGGAATTGGTGCGGGAGAAATCGAGCCGGACCTTCCTGGTGCCCGGCATGGGTCACTGCTCGAGCGGCGCAGCGCTCGAGCGTTTCGATCTCCTCAGCGCCGTCGTGAACTGGGTGGAAGACGGCAAGGCGCCCGATGCGGTGATCGCGGCGGGACCAGCCTTTCCCGGCCGCAGCCGGCCGCTTTGCGCCTATCCGCAACATGCGCAATACAAGGGGCAAGGCGATCCGGACAGCGCAGTGAGTTTTGAGTGCAAGTAGCTCGTAGGATGGGTAGAGCGAAGCGAAACCCATCGAGAGCCTTGTCGCGTGACGAAACAGGATGGGCTTCGCAAGTGCTCTACCCATCCTAGGCAAGGTAGCTCGAATGAAATCCGCACTTGTCTTCGGCGCGACCGGCTTCATCGGCTCCCATTTGCTGCGCGACCTGTTGGACAGTCCCGACTATTCGCTAGTTGTCGCGGTGGCCCGCAAGCCGCTGGCGGTGACCCATCCAAAGCTCACGGTGCTGATGGGCGATCTCGCCTCCCTGCCCGCACTCAAGCCGCAATTGGTTTCGGACGAGATCTTCATCGCGCTTGGGACGACGCGCAAGCACACCCCTGACGAGGCCGAGTACTACAAGATCGATCATGATTATCCTTTATTGGCGGCCGAGATCGCCAAGGCGAACGGCGCGCGGTCGGTGTTTCTGGTCACGGCCGTCGGCGCCAACGCCGGCTCCGGCGTCTTCTATCTCAGGACTAAGGGCGAGGTGGAGCGGGACATTCTCTCGCTCGATTTCGAGCACACGCATATTTTCCGCCCGTCGATGATCCTCGGCGCGCACGACGAGGACCGCCCGCGTGAACGCCTCCTCATCGCGATATGGGGCGCGCTCAATCCGCTGCTCGTTGGCCCGGCCGACTGCTATCGCGGGCTCACCGGAAACGACATCGCGCACGCCATCGCCAAAGCCGCGCGGCATCAAACCGATAAGGTGCGAATCTATCATTGGAAGGAGATGGCGGCACTGCTTCGAACGTGATGCAGTCCGAACCGCACCGGCACCGCTCACGCACATTTGCCCCCGCCCCCTGCCCCTCCTCTCCTTTTCCTGCTATTTCCTACACCGCCGTCCGGGCCCAAGACAAAACCCTCCACCCCCAGGGAGCAACAACCATGCGATACCTCCACACCATGCTGCGCGTGCGCAATCTCGATGTCGCGCTGAAGTTCTATGTCGATGCTTTCGGGCTGAAGGAGGTGCGGCGGATCGAGAACGACAAGGGGCGGTTCACGCTCGTCTTCCTGTGCTCGTCCGATGATCTCGAGGCGCTGAAGAAGCAGCCGCAGACGCGCGGCGCGCCGCTGGTCGAGCTGACCTGGAATTGGGACGAAGAGAAGTACGGCGAGGACCGCTTCTTCGGCCATCTCGCCTATGAGGTCGACGACATCTACGCCACGTGCGAGAAGCTGCAGAAGGCCGGCGTCACCATCAACCGGCCCCCGCGCGACGGCAACATGGCCTTCGTCCGCTCGCCGGACCTGCACTCGATCGAGCTGTTGCAGAAGGGCGAGCCGAAGCCGCCGCAGGAGCCGTGGGTCTCGATGCCCAACACCGGCCATTGGTAGGCTCGCGGGAAGGAACAAGCGCTTAGCCCCGGCGTTCACTCTCCGACAATGCGATTGGAGGAGGAATCCATGGGACGCGGAATTCTGCTGTGGCTGCTGGGCGTGCCGATCCCGGTGATCATTCTGTTGTGGCTGTTCTTCGGCCGCTGAGCCACCGGTTCGACTTTGCAATGAAAGCTCCGCCGCGTGCGGAGCTTTTTGCATGAGAGGCGCGCGGCAATCGCGCGTCGCGCGCTTCAGGAAATTCCGCTATCACCCGCAAGCGAGAACGCCGCGGGAGACGCTTTCATGCCTGACACCAAGCTGACAATCTGGGGCCGCGCCAATTCGGTCAACGTGCAGAAAGTGCTGTGGTGCCTCACCGAACTCGGCCGCGCTTACGAGCGCATCGACGCCGGCATGAGTTATGGCAGGACGCGCGAGGCCGAGTATCTCGCCATGAACCCCAATGCGCGGATCCCGACGCTGGTCGAGGGCGACTTCGTGCTGTGGGAGTCCAATTCGATCATGCGCTATCTCTGCCTCGCGCATGGAGGCGGCACGCCGCTCTATCCCGAAGCGCCGAAGCAGCGCGCCTCGGTCGACCGCTGGCTCGACTGGACGCTGTCGACCGTGCAGCCGGTCGACCGCCCGGTGTTCTGGGGCATCGTGCGCACGGCGCCCGCCGAGCGCGACATGATCCAGGTGCAGCGCGATGCCGATGCCGCCGCCGAGGTCTGGGCGATCGCCGACCGCCTGCTCTCCTCGCGCCGGTTCATGGAAGGCGAGGCGTTCACGCTGGCCGACATCGCACTCGGCTCCTATGCGCGGCGCTGGCTCGGCGTCGAGGGCATCTCCCGGCCGGCGCAGCCGCACCTGACGCGCTGGCTCGCCGAGCTCGGCAAACGGCCCGGATTTGCACAACATGTCGCACCGCCGATGTCGTGAGCCGGCGGCGCGGCGTAAGCCGCTGTGACAATGCGATGAATCCGCATTTCGACGCGAGCGAGGAGCGTCAACCCGGCACTTGACGGCTACTGTGCATGGGGTTGTTTTCGCGTTTTCGTTTTTGGCCTAGCGCCAGCCGCGCTCGACCAGCAGTACGCAGGCGATCAGCACCAAGGTTACTGCCGCGATGGCCAGCCGCGCGGTCCAGCTGAAGCCGCGGCCGATCCACCACAGCAGCGCGCAATACATCAGGACAGGAACGAGGATGTCGAGGCGCAGCAGATCCGCCGGCATGGCCTCAGCGCCTGACGGTGGTGTCGATGCTGATCGAGCCGCCGATCTTCACGCAGGTGCCGGTGCCCTCGACCATGACGAAGCGCGGGCCATAGGAGGCGCAGGAGCCCGCCCTTGCCTTGCCGGCCGCGCCCTTCAGCGGTGCGGTGGTCGTGCCCGCCTGGGGCCGCTCGGCAGGGGGCAGACGCAGGGCCTCCGCGGCCACGGCGGCGGACGTGACGAGCAGCGAGATCAGGGTGAGGAGCGGCGTGCGCATGGCGGCGTTCTAACCCGACGAGGCGTGGCGCGCCATCGGGGCGGCGATGCCGGCGATCAGATGAACTTGATGCCGGCCGATTTGCCGCGGCGCCAGACCACCTGGCAGCTCCGCCCGGTGCGCGCATCGCGTGCGAAGGCGAGCCGGATCACGCCCGGGAGCTGGCTCGCATCGTCGTCGAGCGTGATCTTGGCGCCCGAATCGGAGATGTCCTGGACCAGGCAATGCCGCGCGGCGAAGCCGCCGTCGAGCGTGATCCAGGCGTGCTGCGACAGCAGCTTGCGGGCTGCGCGCTTTTTCGGCGGTGGCATTGGCGAGAGATCTCCCCTTCCAGCGCTACTCACGGAACCCTAAGAAACCGTTGAAATCGCCTCCTGATCATCCCTCGGCCGAGGCTATCCACCGGAGCCAAAAGAGCGGCCCGAACGGCTTGCCCGGAGGCAGAAAGGCCACTATACGTTCGCCCGCTGCAAGCCGCCGGGCCCTGTTCGGCCGGCCAGCGGCCCTGCCGGGAACAACGGCAAGGCCCTGAGTTTGCTCCCTTCGTCTATCGGTTAGGACGCCACCCTTTCACGGTGGAGAGAGCGGTTCGATTCCGCTAGGGAGCGCCAGCGCGCAAGGCGGCGGCCATTAGCCGTCGGCATTTCACCGCTCCCCATGAACCTGTCCGCCGCTCGCCAGCGACCAATGTCCATTGGAACCGGTCTGGCCCATGGCACAACGCTACCCCGAGATTGAAGCTTCGTCCGGCGCGTCCGCAATGACGCCGGGCCTTCCGCCGTGGCTGAGCCATCCCCGCCCGCACCCATCGGACCGCCGCGCCAAGATGCTGGAGCACATTGCGCGAGCCAGATCGCTTCCTCAGCGCCAAGCCGGAGTCGCATCAGTGCCCCTGCCATCTGGCGATGGCATTGCGAACGTTTTCGGCGATGTCCTCGGCCATGCGATCCTGTTCGGCGTCATCGCTCTGCTCGTCCAGTCGCGCATTCCTCTTTATCTCGGGGCGTTCATCTTCCTGAACGACGATGGGCGCATCGAGCGCACGCTGGCAGCGCTCGGTATCCGGCTCGAGCCCGAAACGATCGGCGCAGACATCGTCAAGCGCTTCCCATTCTGGTTCGGGTTTTTTGCGTTGCTTGGCGTTTTGAAAGGCGCCGGCCCCGCCTGGCTCGCGCCATGGATGCCTCCAGCGGAGCCGTGGTCTTCCCTCGCAGCGATTGGTCTGCTGCTTGCGCTCGTCGAAGCATCTTCGGCGCTCGCGATGCGGCGGGCTTTGCCGCTTGTGGGATTGGAGATCAGCCCGAGCGGCTTGACCTGGGCGACGATTCAGTTCGCCCTCGCTGTCGTCGCGCTGGCCTTGCTGGTGCAGTCGGGATTTCTGTAGTCGCCGCGCTGCGCGGTAACAACGTACTCAATGACGACGTTGTGAGCGGAGCTTGCGGCAAAACGGGTCGTTATGCCGCGCTTTCCGCTGCATGGAGTCGGCGCGCGTTAACCGGAAATTTACCCCCGCTTTTGAGCGCCGGTATCATTTGCTTAGAATTTGATCGCTACCGTGGAATTACGGAATCGATCCCGAACATCATTGGTCCCCCATGTCCGTCGCAGAGTTCCTCAGGCAGCGTGCAGTGGACGTCACCGTGAACGGCAGCTACTCGCTGCCGCGCTGGTATGATTGCGAGGGCAAGCTGCGTAGCTTCGCCTGCCGCACCAAACGCGTCTCGCCCTTCCGCATGATCGTGGACGTGCCTGTTGTCGGCAAGGTCGGCGAGCGCCTGACCTCCTACTTCCAGGATTTCGGCGAATTCCAGTGCACGATCAGCGCGACGCTGAAATCAGGCTTCCTGATGGAGCTCGACATGACGCGGGCGCGGCGCGCCTGGATGTCGGAAAAGCTCACCTGGCTCGAGAAGAAGCAGAAGGACGAGAGCGTCCAGGAGTTGCGGCGCGACGCCCGCTTCGTCCCCCAGGTCTCCCACACCTTCCTGACGCTCGCCGACGGCAGCACCCATCCGTGCTTCATCATCGACGTCTCGACGGCGGGGGTCGCGATCTCATGCGAGTACGACCCACCGGTCGGAACCCCGCTTGCCGTCGGCGCCTGCGTGGGCCGGGTCATCCGCAAATTCGACCACGGCTTCGCGGTCAAATTCGCCGAGAAACAGCCGCGGGAGGACCTGGTCCGCCTCGTCGTGCGCTCGCCGCTGAAGCAATCGGCCTGAACCGGACCGGCCAATCTTAACTCTTTCTTAACTAAACACTGGAGGCGGCGCCCCTCGCACGATAGGGTGTGCCCCAGTACGTCCGCAATCACTGCGGGCCCTCGAGTTACCGGAAGTCCTGGAATGTCCATCGCTGATGCCGAGTTCGTCCCGGCAGAGACCACGCACAAGGCGCCCACCGCGGCCAAGCCGCAGCTTCCACCGGGCGTCGTCACTGAGGGACCGCTCGTGCAAGCCAAGCTGCGCGAGAGCTATTTCCTCCTCGGCATCCTCTATGTCGGCGCCGTCGCCGGCATCGTCTGGGCCATCACGCAAGGCATCGGCAAGGTCGAGCTCTTTACGTTCGGCTGGATGTTCGCGCTGACGACGTTCGGCATCGGCGCCGGCATGCATCGCCTGTTCGTCCATCGCAGCTTCCGCACCGGCCCGATCATGCGCGTGTTCTTCTGCGCCATCGCCCAGATGGCGGTGCAGGGCTCGATCGCCAAATGGGTCGCCAACCACCGCCGCCATCATCTTTATGCCGACGATGTCGGCGATCCCCACAGCCCGCAATTCGACGGCTTCGGCAATCGCTATGTCAGCGCGCTCAAAGGCTTCCTGCACGCCCAGGGCAGCTGGGTGTTCGACCAGGCAACCACCGACAACGAATACTATGCCAAGGACATCCTCGCCGACCCGATCGCGATGTTCTTCGTGCGCACGCGCTGGGTCTGGTACGGGATGTCGGCGGTCTTCATCCCCGGCGTGATCGGCTACACCTTCGGCGGCGTGCACACCATGATCGGCTGCGTGCTGTTCTCCGGCCTGCTCCGCGCTTATCTGCTGATCCTCACCAGCCAGCTCACCGGCTCGGTCTGCCACGCCTATGGCTATCGCCGCTTCGAAGTCGACGATGCCTCGACCAACGAGTTCGTCACCACGATCCTCACCTTCGGCGAAGGCCTGCACAACAACCATCACCGCTTCCCGCGGGACGCCTACATCTCGCACGCCTGGTGGGAGATCGATCTCAACGGCCTGATCATCCTGGGCCTGGAAAAGATCGGCCTCGTCCACGACGTCTTCCACGCCTCGCACCGTCAACTGGAGCGGGCGGCGGACGCAGAGGCGGCCTCGACGGCGCGCTGAACCGGCAGGCGGCCGGCCATCCTCTGGCCGTCCCGCCTCCGCATCGCTGCCCTATCGCGGCCCCATTGCGGGATCAGCTTTTTACGGTCCGCGCCACGTGCCGGACGTCATGTGCGGACTTGCGATCGGGGGACCGGATGGCAGTCGACAAGATCACCGTTGATAAGACCACGGTCGATAAGATCACGGTCGATAAGATCACGGTTGATAAGATCACCTGGGACAGGGTCGGCCGGGTCACCGAGCCCGGACGCTACATGTACACCTTCGGCTGGCTCACCATCACCGCCGGCGATCTGGAGATCTGGAAGCTCTACCCCCAGGCCGCGTTCACGCTTCTGGCGCAACCGGGAGGCCCGGACGCAACCCTGGGCGAGGAATTCCATCTCGGCGCCTTCGACGTCGCCCCCGGCGCGCCGCCGCCGTTCACCACCCACTGACGACGAAAAGCGCCGCTCGTTGCGGGAACGCAGGGCGTGGCCGTTGCTTTATCATCGCGATGATACACATCCCCGCCGTCGATCAGGCCTTCCTGCTGTTGCTCATCGTGCTCTGCCTCGGCACGTGCCTCGTGCGCGTCTTCTGGGAGCTGGAACAGGCGCGGACGCGCCGGATCGCCTCGCCGCCCCGCGGGGACTCACGACGCCACTAGCCGACCTGCCCGGCCATGCCCACCTGATGACCTCTCCCGCCGGGCGCTCCACCAGGAGTGGCGGAGACAGCTGCGCAGTGAATCAAAGAAATCTGCGCATATCATTGATCCGACTTATCAATCACGCTCCATCCCGGTCGGCGAGGCCGTTGCCATGGCTGACGAACTCCTTCTGTGATGCAATTGATTACGCTTGTATTCTACAGCCCCGGCGGGTGACGGCAGATGAACGGAAGCTGTCGCGCGCGTTAAGTGAGCCGACAGCGACCGCATGACACATGGTCGCATCGGTGAATGTAGATAAGCGGACCAAGGGAACCTATTTTCGGCGCCGATGTACCTGATTGAAGCATTGCCCACCGTCATCGGAACTGCTGCCATCGCCCCGGCGCTGCTGATGCTGTGGCTTGTCATCGCCGCTGAAGAGCGCCCCGGCCCGCCCGCTCAGGTCTGGACCGCATTCCTGTTGGGTGCGGCCAGCATCTCGCTGCTGGGCCTCGCCCGCGCCCCCTTCGCCAAGATGGTCGCGGCGCCCGACGACCCCTGGGCGGCGCTCGCCATGCATTCGATCTTCGGCGTCGCGCTCCCCGAGGAAGCCGTCAAGGTGATCGCCATCGTGGTGATCTCCTCGACCAAGCGGCGGACCTTTGCCAACCCGATGGACACCGTGGTCTATGGCGCCGCGGTCGGCCTCGGCTTCGCGGCTTATGAGAACCTGGCCTATCTGGTCCAGCACGCCGAGATGTGGCGCTCGCTGGCCGCCTTGCGCAGCGTGCTGACCGTGCCGTTCCACGGCGCGCTCGGCATCATCGCCGGCGCCTACCTGACGATCGCGCGCGCCGGCACGGCGCTGGGCGCGAACCGCCATCATCGTGACTGGGCTCGCCTCTCTAGCCGCCTTCTGATGCTCGCCGGCCCGCTCGCGCTGCATTCGGCCTTCGACTTTCCGCTGCTGACCTTGCAACGAATGCCCGACCTCGATCCGACGCTGCGGATGTGGCTGGGCGCCGCGAGCCTGCTGATCGGCTTCAGCTCGATCGCCTTCGCGATCCGCCTGGTCCGGCGCGTCGCCCGCCACCATGCACCTCGCACCGACATAGCGCGGGAGCGGCTCAGCCAGCTCCGCCGGATGTGGGCGCTGCTGCTGGCCGGCGGCGGCGTCGGGTTCCTCGGGCTCGCCTTCGTGCTGACCTCGATCCACCACTGGCTGATCAACCCCGAACGCAACCTGACGCTGGCCCTGATCCCGATCGGCTTCGTCTCTATCCTGCTCGGCCTCGCGCTTCTGGTTGTCACAAGCGCGATCTACATTCTCGGCCGCAACCGCATCCGCACCAGCGCGGAAGGCTTTTCGTCGGCGCCTGGGGGCGGTTGATCCACCGCATGGCGAGCGCGCCGCGCGCGTACTAGATTGAGCACAGCCCATACGATCTGGAGCCTGCCGATGACATCGCCCGAGGATTTTTCACGGCTGCAATCCGCCATGAACCAGACGGTCAAGGCGCATTGGAAGGCCTTCCTGTTCGAAGGCATCCTGCTCGCCGTTCTCGGCGTCGCGGCACTGATCCTGCCGCCGCTCGCCAGCCTTGCGATCGCGATCTTCCTGGGCTGGATGTTCCTGATCAGCGGCATCGGCGGGCTGATCGTGACCTATTGGGCACGCAGCACGCCGGGCTTCTGGTGGTCGTTGATCTCCGCTGCGCTCGCCGTGCTCGCCGGCCTGCTGCTGCTGGCCCGGCCGATGCAGGCCGTGCTGACGCTCACCATCGTGGTTGGCGCCTATTTCCTCGCCGAGGGCGTCGCCACCATCATGTACGCGCTGGAGCACCGCCGCGAGCCCGGCAGCCGCTGGTCGTGGCTGCTGATCTCGGGCCTCATCGACATCGCGATCTCGTTCATGGTGATCACGGGGCTGCCGAGCTCCGCGGAATGGGCCATCGGCATCCTCGTCGGTATCAATTTGCTGTTCGGCGGCGCCAGCCTGATCGGCATGGCGATGGCGGCACGCAATAGCAACACCTGAGGCGCCTGGTCGCCTACTGCTCCGATTGGGGGGTGACAACGTGGCAATGGCGCGCTATATGGCCCGGCATGATCACCGTCGCCACCAGCTATTTTTGGTACTTTAGCTACGACAGCTCGCTGGCGGCAGGAGGATCGCGCTCAATCTGAAATATTGCAGCAAACGTCCGAACAAGCCGCCAGACCTGGCGGCTTTTTTATTGGCCGGCAGGTTCGAAACAAACAGGAGCCCGCCGTGCTGAGCACGACCGACGATCTTCGCATCCGCGAATTGAAAGAACTGAGCACCCCGGACGAGGTGATGCGGGAGGTCCCGCGCACGCTCACCGCCACCCGTGTGGTGATGGCCGCGCGCAACGCCATCCACGCCATCCTGAGCAACCAGGACGACCGCCTTCTGGTCGTCGTCGGCCCCTGCTCGGTGCATGATCCCAGGGCCGCGCTCGATTACGCCGAGCGCCTCGCAAAGCTGCGCGAGGATCTCGCCGATCAGCTCGAGATCGTGATGCGGGTCTATTTCGAGAAGCCGCGCACCACGGTCGGCTGGAAGGGCCTGATCAACGATCCCGATCTCGACGGCAGCTTCGACATTAACAAGGGCCTGCGGCTGGCGCGCAACGTGCTGTCGGCGGTGAACAATCTCGGCCTGCCCGCCGGCGCAGAGTTTCTGGACATGACGACGCCGCAATACATCGCCGACCTCGTGTCCTGGGCCGCAATCGGTGCACGTACGACCGAGAGCCAGATTCATCGCGAGCTGGCCTCCGGCCTGTCGTGCCCGGTCGGCTTCAAGAACGGCACCGACGGCAATGTACGGATCGCAGCGGACGCGGTGAAGTCCGCCTCGCATCCGCATCATTTCATGGCCGTGACAAAACTCGGCCGCTCCGCGATCGCCTCGACCGCGGGCAACGAGGATTGCCACATCATCCTGCGCGGCGGCAGCAAGCCGAACTACGACGCGGCAAGCGTCGCAGCGGCCTGCAACGAGCTGGCGAAATCGGGCGTCGCACCGCTGGTGATGGTGGATGCGAGCCACGCCAATTCGAGCAAGAAGCCGGAGAACCAGCCGTTGGTCATGGCCGACATTGCCGGCCAGATCGCCGGCGGTGAGAACCGCATCATGGGCGTGATGATCGAGAGCAATCTTGTTGCCGGCCGCCAGGACGTCGTGCCGGGCAAGCCGCTCGTCTACGGCCAGAGCATCACCGACGGCTGCATCGACTGGCCGACCACGGCGACGGTCCTCGAGCAACTCGCCGACGCGGTCGAGGTCCGCCGCAACACCCGCCGCGCCGGATTGCACGAGCGGTCGGCGTAAGGTTCGCGCAAATGCGGGCGGGGCGAGTCGTGGCGCCCTGCCCGCAAATATTATGGATCAGCAGCCGCGGCAGATGCTCTTGATCTTCTTGTCGAGCGCCTGGTTTTCCTTGCTGAGCGGATCGTTGGGATCGGTCACATTCTTCTCGCTCGGCACGTCCGAGACGCGCGGCTGGCGATGGCCCACGGGAGCCTGCGGCAGAGATCCGGAGCTCGCACCGCTTGACGTCGATCCCTTGGTGCCGGTCTGCGCAACCGCTGCGCCGCCGACCAAGACCACGAGCGATGCTGCCAGCATGATCTTCTTCATGTCCGATCCTCCATTTCTCAAGCCGGCGCTTCTCACCGCTCAGGCGGATAGAGATGAACGTCGCCGCAATAGTCCACGATACGATAGCGCTTTTCGGCTCCCGCTTCACCCGCGCCGGGTGCGGTATTTTGTGCCGCCGATATGTAGCTCGGCCCTACCGGCGATTTGCCGGCGCCGCCGGGAATGTCGATGACATAGTCCGGCTGACACAGTCCTGACACCCGCCCGCGCAACTGCCGCATCAAATCCTGTCCCGCCGCCAGCGTCGTGCGCAGATGCGCGGTGCCCGGCGCGAGATCGCCGTGATGCAGATAATAGGGCTTGATCCGGCACTCGACGAAAGCGCGCATCAAATCCGACAGGGCGGCGATGTCGTCATTGACCCCGCGCAACAGCACGGACTGGCTCACCAGCGGAATTCCGGCATCGACGAGCCGCGCGCAGGCGGCACGCGCCGGCCCCGCCAGTTCGCGCGCGTGATTGGCATGCACGGCCAGCCAGGTGGTCGCGCCGTCGACCTTGAGCGCCGCAACCAGCTCGTCGCTGATGCGGGCGGGATCGGCCACGGGCACGCGGGTGTGAAGGCGGATGACCTTGACGTGATCGATGGCCGCGAGGTCGGCCATGATCTCGCCCATCCGGCGCGGCGACAGCATCAGGGGATCGCCGCCGGTCAGGATCACTTCCCAGATCTCGCCATGAGACCGGATGTATTCGATCGCCGCGCGATAGGCGTCATCCGACAGCGCGCTTTCCTTGCCGGGCCCCACCATCTCGCGGCGGAAGCAGAAGCGGCAATAGACCGCGCAGACGTGAACGAGCTTGAACAACACGCGATCGGGATAGCGATGCACGATGCCGGGAACCGGCGAGTGCGGATGATCGCCGATCGGATCGGCGTTTTCGCCCGGCTGCATCTCGAGTTCGGCAGCGGTCGGCACGAACTGGCGGGCGATGGGGTCGTCCGGATCGGATGTGTCGATCAGTTCGACCAGCGCCGGCGTGATCGCGACCGCATAGCGCGCGGCCACGCGCTCGAGCGCGGGCAGCTCTGCGGCCGGAGCAAGATGCTTGGCCACGAGTTCGGCCGGCTCACGCAGGGTTCGGGCAAGATTGCTGTTCGTCATCTCTCGCCTGACGTTTCATTTGCAGGCGGCGTCCAAACCACCTGATCAATTCGCGATGCGCCGCTGGCCAGCATCACCAGCCGGTCGAAGCCGAGCGCAACACCGCTCGCCTCCGGCATGGCCGCAAGCGCGGCCAGAAAGTCCTCATCCAGCGGATAGGCTTCGCCGTAGCGGCGCTGCTTCTCAATCATCGACTCCGTGAAGCGTTTGCGCTGCTCCTCGGCATCGGTCAGTTCCCCAAAGCCGTTGGCGAGCTCGACACCGCACGCATAGACCTCGAAGCGCTCGGCAACCCTGGGATCCCCAGCCTTCACCCGCGCCAGCGCCGCCTCTGGAGATGGGTATTCGAACAGGATGGTCAAACGGCCCTGCCCCAGCTGCGGCTCGACATGCTCGACCAGAACCTTGCTGAAGATGTCGGACCAGGTGTCGTCCCCGGCGATTCGGACCTTCCCGGCGGCCGCCCCGGCGAGCGCGGCACGGTTACCCTCGCTGCCCGAAATTGTCGACAGCAGATCGATGCCGGCGAAACGCTCGAAGGCCCCTGCAACCGTCAGAAGCTCCGGCTCGGCGAAGGGATCGGCGGTCCGGCCCCGGAACGCGAAAGTCCCGATCCCGGTCGCCTGCGCGGCGCGGGCGATGACCACCACGGTGTCGGCCATGATGGCGTCATAGGGAGCGCCTGCCCGATACCATTCCAGCATGGTGAATTCGGGCAGATGCAGATCGCCGCGCTCGCGGTCCCGGAACACCCGGGCGAGCTCGAAGATCCGACTCTCGCCCGCCGCCAGCAGCTTCTTGCAGGCGAATTCGGGTGAGGTCCGCAGGTAACGGGTGGCGCGGCCGCCATCCGGCCGTATCAGCTCGGTTCGGGGGGCGTGCAGATGGGTCTCATTGCCCGGAGAGACCTGGAGAACCGAGGTTTCGACCTCGACGAAGCCCTGCTCGGCGAAAAAGTCCCGTATTGCGCCGGTAATGGCCCCCCTTGCCCTCAGGAAGGGCCGCCGGTCGAGGTGACGGTCGGGCGACCAGAACGGTGAGATGGGCTTGTCCCCAGCCATTAACCGACCACCCCGCGCGCGAGCAAAACGCTGGCATCTAACGGCAAAATCAGTATGTTGCGGCCCGAAACGGGCGCCGAGGTCCGATTTGAGGCCCCAAGTCCCCCATCGATTTGACCATGTCCTGGCCAGTGCCGGGCCAAGCAAGCAGGAAATATAGCTTTGAGAGTCATCGCCAGTTCTATTCGCAAAGGCAACGTGATCGAGCAAGACGGCAAGCTCTATGTCGTCGTGAGCGCCGAGAACATCCACCCCGGCAAGGGCACCCCGGTCAGCCAGATCGAAATGCGCCGAATCTCGGACGGGGTAAAGATCTCCGAGCGCTACAAGACCACCGACCAGGTCGAAAAGGCCACCATCGAAGAGCGCAACTACACGTTCCTGTATGAAGATGGCGACGGCTACCACTTCATGAACCCCGAAACCTACGACCAGGTCCAGGTCTCCAAGGACGTCGTCGGCGACGCGGCCGCGTATCTTCAACCGGACATGACCGTCAAGCTGTCGACCCACGACGTCAACGTGGTCTCGCTCGCGCTGCCGCAGCGCGTGACGCTGGAAGTGGTCGAGACCGAGCCGGTGACCAAGGGCCAGACCGCCTCCTCTTCCTACAAGCCCGCGGTGCTCTCCAACGGCATCCGCACCGCCGTGCCGCCGCACATCTCGGTCGGCACCCGCATCGTGGTGATGACCGAAGACGGCTCCTATTCCGAGCGCGCCAAGGACTGACGGGGAACAGAAGGGTCGCAACAGGTGGCGCCGGGGGGCGAGACAGTGGTTGGGAAGGGTTTCCGCTTCGTCTCGCACCTTCTGGCGTCGCTTTCGCTCCTCATGGCCTCTCCACTCGCTGCGGATGAATTCCGCAGCCCCTCGCTCACGGCTCTGCGCGTCGACTGGCGCGCAGCGCTCGACCAGCTCCGTACCGAGATCAACAGCCGCCCACGGGTCGCGGACGACTTCATCTTCGCGCCTCGCCGTTCGGTACCTCGCTACGATCCGCGCGCGACGCCCGCATTGGTGCAGCTCAACGCGGTGTCCTCGCGCTTCTTCACCGGCATCACCCGCAGTCCCGTGCCCGTGCTGCTGCCGTTCGACGCCGCCACCTACCTCGAGGCGCAGCGCAGCGGCGCGCCGGCGATGCTCGCGCTCTCGCGCTACCAGGCGGACTTCAATCCCGTCGACATGTTCGATGCAGGCCCCGCCGGCTATAGCGCGACCTTCTCGCTGGAGCCCGGCGCCGGTGACGGCATGCCGGCACGCGTGTTCGCACGGCCCGTCGAAGTGCAGATCACGGGCTCGGCGCTGGTCTACGACATAGCCGATCCCTCGGGCGGCAAAGGCGAGCCGGTCAAGCCGCTCGCGACGCTCTACCCGGACCTGCGCAGGTTCATCCGGGAGGGCTATGTGCGCTACGCCTTCACCCGTTTCGGCGTCGCCTATGTCGTGTCGATCCAGTGTCTCGACAGCGTGGCCAAGCCGCGGCGGCTCGCCTGCAAGGAGGCCTATCCCGTTGCCGAACGATTCCTGAAGGCCCTGCGTGTCGCCGGCGGCCAGCGGATGCGGCCATTGACGGATATTGCCTCCAACATCCTCGATCGTCCGGCGGAGCGTTCACCGGACTTCAGCTACCGGCCGAGCGGCGACATCATCCCGAACACCGGTTATCGCAAGCAGGGCGGCCACCCAGACGCGATGGCCTATGCCCAGATCCGCTTTCCCCTCGAAAAGGCGCCCGCCTTCGTGCGCTCGCAATCATACGGCAAGCGCGACAAGAGCGATGGCCCGACCGCCTATCCCTGGCGCGACAATTTCTGCGAGTCACGCAGTTTCGAGGTGTGGCAATGTGGCGGAGGCTACGGCCATCAGGGCGAGGACATCCGCGCCGCGGACTGCCCGCCCCCCGGCGACGGCCGAGAACCCTGCGATCCCAAGCAGCGCGGCGTCGTCGCCGTGCGCGACGCCATCGTGATCCGCGCAGCCAAGGACCAGGCCGCGACGCTTCAAGTCAACAGCCGCACCGAGCACATCCGCTTCCGCTACATGCATATGAACCCGCACGTGATGAACGCCGACGGCGTGCTCAACGGCCGCCTCGTCACCGAAGGCGAGAAGATCGGCGTGATCTCCAACTATCTCGACCATCCCGCCGGAACGTCGATGCACCTGCATTTCGACGTGCAGGTGTTCACACGCGACGGCTGGATCTGGGTCAGCCCCTACGTCACACTGGTCTCCGCCTATGAACGCCTGATCCACGCCCGCGGCCGCGAGGTTGGACCGGAGATCGCGGTCACGTCACAGCCGGTCGCCCATGCGCTGCCCGAGGATGTGCTCAAGCCGGACCTGCGCGAGGGATCGAGCGGCGAGGAGAACTGACGGCGTGCTCGTTCGTTGCCGGAGCGTGCAAGAGCATCTTGTCGCGCGCTCCGCCCGCTCGAACGAAGAAGGACAGGTTGATGAGTGTCGGACTGATCGGTCTTCTCGATGATATCGCGGCGATTGCAAAGGTTGCAGCAGCTTCGCTCGACGATGTGGCGAGCCAGGCTGCCAAGGCAGGCACCAAGGCGGCCGGCGTGGTGATCGACGACACGGCCGTCACGCCGAACTACGTGATCGGTTTCGCCTCGAAACGCGAATTGCCGATCGTCGGCAAGATCGCGGTTGGGTCGCTGCGCAACAAGCTGCTGATCCTGCTCCCCATCGCCCTGTTGCTCGGCTATTTCCTTCCCGCCGCGGTCACGCCGCTGCTCATGCTGGGCGGAGCCTTTCTCTGCTACGAGGGCGCCGAAAAGGTGCTCGAAGCCGTGATGCCGCATCATGCGCCCGACCACGAAGCCCAGCTTCAGCCGATCGCGCTCAATGCCCGGTCGGTCGAGGATGAGAAGGTCGCGAGCGCCATCAAGACCGACTTCATCCTGTCGGCGGAGATCATGGCGATCACGCTGGCGGCCCTTCCGGCGGGCAACATCTGGACGCAGGCGCTGGTCCTGGCGCTGGTCGGCTTCGCGATCACCGTCGGGGTCTACGGCGTGGTGGCCCTGATCGTGAAGGCCGACGATGCCGGCCTGGCTCTTGCGCGCTATGAGGGCGCCTCAGTGCCTGGCGGCGCGATCCGCTTGCTTGGACGCGCGCTCGTTCGCGGCATGCCCACCTTCCTGGCGGTACTGAGCACCATCGGCACCGCCGCGATGATCTGGGTCGGCGGCGGCATCATCCTGCACGGCATCGAAAAATACGGCCCGCCCGCGGTCGGCCGCATGGTCCATGCCGCAACCGAGACTGCCGCGCATACTCTTCCATCGATCGCCGGCATCGTCGAATGGTCGGTCGAAGCCGCCATTTCAGGCGTGCTCGGACTGCTTGTGGGCGCACTTGCGATTCCGGCAGTCCAATACGGTCTCTCACCTGCCTGGAAGCGGTTGAGGCGGCCGGCCTGACTAGTCATTCCAAGAACGTCGTGAGCTGCGCACCCTCATCCGCGACGAACACCGCGATCAATTCCGCCGGCTCGGTCAAGCTGGCATTAGCGGAGACCAGGTGCGTCGCGCCCGGCGGCTCGAAGAAGGACTGGCCGACGCCGAAGGTCTCGACCGGGCCGCCGCCGAGCTGGGAGCGGATCTCGCCCTTGGTGATGTAAGCCGTCACCGAGCCTGCGTGGCGGTGCGGCCGCGAAAACCCGCCGGGCCCGTAGGAGACGCGCACGATGGTGACGCGCTTGCCCGGAACGTTAGGCAGCGCGTATGAGCCGATCGGCTCGACCTTGTCGAGCGGCGAGCCCTCCGCGGCGCTGGCGCAGAGTGGGGCCAATGCGCCCGAGACCGCGTCCATCGTCACCGGAAGCGCTTTGCCGATCGCCAGCGCGCAGGCGAGCCCCGCGACGACGGCGAACACTGTTGAGCGTGACGGCGCCGGGCGTTGCACGGCAGAGAAACTCAGGGCTGTCATCGTGACCTCCTCGCGTGCTGTTCAGGATGCCGCAGCATTCGCGGCCACCGGCCGCGACGCCGGCGTCCAACGGAATGCGGCACCAAAACGGTTCCAGACGTTGATCGAGGCGACTGCCGAGGTCAGGTACATCAGCTCGGTCTGTGAGAACTCACGGGTAGCATCCGTGTAGACCTCCTCGCCGACGCCCTCGGGCAGCAAGGTCAACGCCTCCGCCCAGGCCAGCGCTGCACGCTCGCGCGCGGAGAAGATCGGCGCCTCGCGCCAGACCGCGACCAGATGAAGCTTGTCGACGGGAACGCCAATCCGCTCCGACAGCAGGACGTGGTGCTGCACGCAGAAGGCGCAGCCGTTGATCTGAGAGGCGCGCAGCTTGACGAGTTCGACGAGCTGCTTGTCCAGGCCGGCCTTGGTTGCGAGTTGACCGAGCGCGAGCACCACATCGTAGACGTCGGGCGCGATCTTCTTGAAATCCTCGTATTCGCTGCGGGCATGCGACATTGCGGTTCACCTCGTCTTATTGTAAGTGTCCTTATATCTTATAAGAGCTCTGATATGTCGCGCAAGACTGCCGCCGCCACAAGATCGAAAATTGCCCGCAAGCTGCCCGGGCCCGCCGACGACGGCACGATACATGTCCCCGCGCCCGGCGAAGGCAAGCGCGGCGAGCAAGGCTATCTCGGCTATCTCTTGCGCCAGGCCCACGCCGCGGTTCGGCTGACGATGGAACGGACCCTCGCCGATCTCGGCGTGACCTCGCCGCAATTCGCGGTGCTGACGATGTTGAACGCTTATCCTGGGCTGTCAGGCGCCGACGTCGCGCGCCTCACCTTCCTGACGCCGCAGACCGTCGGCGTCATCATCCGCAATCTCGAACGTGACGGCGCGATCGTGATGACGCCGCATCCCGTTCACGGCCGCATCCAGCAATGGACCCTGACGCCGCGCGGGGCGACGCTTTTGAAGGCGTGCCGGGAGCGTGTGATCGAATTGGAGAAGCGCCTTGCTCGGGGCCTGGATATGAAGACGGAGACTGCAATCCGGCGCTGGCTCACCGGCATCGCGACCGAGCTGCAAGGGGATTAGGCGCCCTGAATCCCGCCGCTTGCGACCGCATGACTCTACCCCCCTTTCAGCACATCCTTTACCTCGCCGTCGGGCCAGGCTTCGCCTGCGGCGATCACCCGCACGCGGGTGCTATCGGCAGCGCTGACCAGCACATGCGAACTCACCCGGTCGCCGCTCGGCTCCAGGTGCAGCTCCGTTTCGGGCTTCCAGCTCAGCGTCGTCGCGAGATCGCCGGGAAAGATCTGCCACTGCGATCCGTCGTCGAGCTCAACGACGTGGCTTTCCGCATGCGCGCGTATCTTCATTCCACCCCGAATTGCCATTGAGCGGCTAGCGTGCGGAAGGCGGGCCCCGGACCTACCGGGGCCCTGCTCCGTCAGTCGTTGTCGTGATGGATCACGGTCTTGCTGCGATTGCCGAATTCATCCTGCTTCTTGATCACCGTGGTGCGTTCAGAGGGCTCGCGCTCCCTGATGACGGTGGTGCGGTCGCGATCACGGTCTCGCTCGCGGTACTCATGGGACTGACCAACCGTCACGCCCGCGCCGACCGGGCCGACATGAACGCCGACTTCATCCGCGAACACGGGCGTCGCAACGGCGGTGACCAGGGCGGCGGCAAACAGATATTTCCTCATATTCTCCTCCTCATCTCGTGCGGAAGGAATGCGGGACTGCGACAGTTTGTTCCGACGGAACGAGCAACAGAGGCGACACCGAATCGTGCACGCTGTTCCAGGAACCGACTCACACGGGCCGTGTTTCCGGCTAGAATGTGCCAATGAAACAAGCTGATTCCTCGCCCCGTCAAACGCGCCGCGCGCTTCTGAAATCCACGCTGGGCGCGACCGCCCTGCTCGCATTCCCCACGAGCGTTTGCGCTGCGCCTCCGGGATTCGAGGAATGGCGCGAGAGCTTTCGCGCACGCGCCATGGCGAAGGGCATTTCCGCCGCGACCTGGCAGCGCGCGATGGGGCGGGTCGAGCCCGACATGAGCGTGTTCAAGCAGATGCGCAACCAGCCCGAATTCCACGAGCAGGTCTGGCAATACATCAATCGCCGCGTCTCCGATTGGCGCATCATCAACGGCAAGATCGCGCTGAAGAACAACGAGGCGCTGCTCGCCCGCGTCGAGCGCGATTTCGGCGTCGAGCGTGGCACATTGCTGGCACTGTGGGGCGTCGAGTCCGCCTATGGCGATCCCCTCGTGCAGCAGAACCACATGACGCCGGTGTTTCCCTCGCTCGCCGCTCTCGCCTGGAACGAGCCGCGCCGCAAGGCCTATTGGGAAACCGAGCTGATCAACGCGCTGCGCATCGTCGACAAGGGCTGGAGCACGCCCGAGGAGATGAAGGGTTCATGGGCCGGCGCGATGGGGCATTCGCAATGGATGCCGGAGGTCTGGCTCAATGTCGGCATCGACTATGACGGCGACGGCAAGGTGTCGCCCTTCGGCAAGCCCGACGACGCGCTGGGCTCCACCGCAAAATATCTCGTCAATCGCGGCAAGTGGCATCGCGGCGAACATTGGGGCTATGAGGTGCGCGCGGCCGGTAATATGAGTGGCAGCCGAACCTATGCGGCTTGGCAGGCAGCCGGCGTCACCCGTGCCGACGGCCAGCCTTTCCCGCAGCCGAACGCATCCGCGCAGATGTGGACGCCCGTTGCGGGCGGGCCGACGTTTCTGCTTGGACCGAATTTCTACTCGGTGAAGAGCTACAACCCTTCCATGAATTACGCGCTGGCGATCTGCCATCTCGGCGACCGCTGCCTCGGCGCGCCGCCCTTCATCCAACCATTCCCCGGCTCCGAGCGCGCACTGACGCTTGCCGAGGTGCAGGAGATGCAGACGCGCCTGACCAAAGCCGGCTTCGACACCGGCGGCACCGACGGCCGCGTCGGCAACGACACCATGAAGGCGATCAAGGATTTCCAGCAGCGCGCGGGGATCACGCCGGCGGATGGCTATGGCGGACTGAAGGTGCTCGCGAAGCTCCGGCAGGGGTCGTAGGCCGACGCCCTCTCCCGCGTCATTCCGGGCTCGCGCTTCGCGCGCCCCGGAATGACAGCTTGCCTCAATGCCGGTACTGCGGCTCCTCGGCATCCAGCTGCCGGCGGATCGCAGCGAGATGCAGCCGCGCGGATTCGCTGTCGCCCTCGCGCATCTGCCTGTAGGTTTCCACCGCGATCGCCGGGTCCACCGGCAGCACTTTCCGTCCCGTCGACATTGCCAGCACCTGCACTTCGGCGGCGCGTTCGAGGTAGTAGAGATCGTCCCAGGCTTCCGCGATGGTCGGGGCCAGCACCATCACGCCGTGATGCTTCATGAAGACGATGTCGGCGTTACCCACGGCCGAGGCGATCCGCGCGCCTTCGCGGTTGTCGAGTGCGAGGCCGTTATAGTCGCGGTCCACGGCCGTCCGGCCATAGAATTTCAGCGCGGTCTGGCCGGCCCAGATCAACGGGTCGCCCTCGGTCATCGACAGCGCCGTGGCATAGGGCATGTGGGTGTGGAACGCGACTTTCGCGCGCGGCAGCAATCTGTGCATCTCGGCATGGATGAAGAACGCGGTCGCCTCGGGCACGCCCTCGCCGTCGAGCACGTTGCCGTGGAAGTCGCAGATCAGGAGCTTCGACGCGGTCAGCTCGCGAAAGGCGTAGCCATAGGGGTTGACGAGGAACAGATCGTCATGACCGGGCACCACGGCCGAGAAGTGGTTGCAGATGCCCTCCTCAAAACCGTTGCGCGCCGCCATGCGGAAGCAGGCAGCCAGATCCTCGCGCGCGGTGCGGATCGCATCGTTGGCGAGGTCCGGCCGGTTGGAGCGGAATGGCGCGGGTGAGGACGCGTGAAGGCTATGCGCCATGGCGAAGGACACCTCTGTCGGACGGGAGCTATCCGCGTTGTACAGCGGCCGCGCCGGCGCGTCAGCCCCTGCGCGTGCCACCCTGCCCTGCGCGGCTCAGGCCCGCCGCGGCACGCCTCCGGCGTTCATGCCGCCGTCGATCACGAGCTCGCTGCCGGTGACGTAGCGCGAGGCATCGGAGGCCAGATACAGCACGCCGGAGGCGATCTCCGCGGCCTGCCCGGCGCGGCCAAGCGGCGTCGCGACCTTGGCCCGCTCGTCCGGATCGATCGGCGCGTTCTGCCCGGCCCCGGTCGCCCCCGTCGGGATCTTGCCCCAGATCGGGGTGTCGATGATCCCTGGATGAACCGAGTTGACGCGGATGCCGTCGCCCGCCGCCGCGCATTCCATCGCGATCGACTTGGCGAACAGCCGCACGCCACCCTTGGTCGCCGAATAGGCCGACAAGCCGGGCGCGCCGCGCAGGCCCGCCAGCGAAGACATCATGACGATCGAGCCGCCGCCACGCTTGCGCATCAGGGGCAGGCAGTGCTTCACCGAGAGAAAGACACCGTCGAGATTGATCGCGTTCTGCTTGCGCCAGTCGGCGAGCGTCATGTCGACGATCGAGGGCACGGCAATGCCGATGCCGGCATTGGAGACCATGATATCGAGCCGGCCGTAGCGCTTGGCGACCTCGTTGACGATTTCGATCCAGCGCTCCTCGCTGGTGACGTCCTGCTCCAGGAAGATCGCCTTGCCGCCGGCTTTCGTCACGCGCTTGGCGAGTTCCGGCCCGCGCAGCTCGTCGATGTCGGTGATGACGACGGTGGCGCCCTCGCGCGCGAACAGCTCGACGATGGCTTCACCGATGCCCGAGGCGCCGCCCGTCACCAGCGCGACCTTGCCCTCAACCTGCCCTGCCATGTTCACTCCCTTTTTTGTTGTTTGAGCGATTTGGTTTTAGCGCATGATCTCGTCGGATCTTGCGTCATCTGATTACGGATGGCCCCTGGTCCGGTAGCGCGACGTCGACGACGCGGAATTGCACCCGCTCGGCACCCTGGTAGCGATCGACCGAGAGCGAGCCCGCGACATGCAATGGCTGGCCGCGATTGGCGAGCAGCGCGTTGCCGAGCTTCTGGCCGATCGAACGGAACGCGATGCCGTTGACGATGGCGCCGTCGCCCGACTTGAAGCGCAGCCGCAGATGCGCCTGGCCGACCTCGTCGGCAAAGACGAGCTGATGTGCCGGCAGCGCCAGCACCGGCTCCGGATTGCCGCTGCCGAAGGGACCGGCGCGGTTGAGCGTCGCCGCAAGCTCGGTCGTCACGGCGCGCGCGGAGACGGCACCGTCGATATAGAGTTCGTTGACGTGCCGCGCCTCGGCGACGTCCTGCGCCAGCGCGTTCTCGAGATAGGCGCGAAATTCGGCGAGCTTCTCCTTCCGCAGCGTCACGCCCGCGGCCATCGCGTGGCCGCCGCCCTTGAGCAGGATGCCGTCGGCCACCGCCTGCCTTACCGCCTTGCCGAGATCGACCCCGGCGATCGAGCGGCCCGAGCCGGTGCCGATGCCACCGGGCTCCAAGGCAATGGCGAAGGCCGGCCGCGCAAACTTCTCCTTCAGGCGGGAGGCGACGAGGCCGACGACGCCGGGGTGCCAGCCTTCGGAGGCCGTGACGATCACGCCGAGCTTGTCCTCCAGCCCGATCGAGGCCAGTGCCTCGGCTTCGGCCTGCGCTTCCGCGGCCTGCTCGATGACGCGGCGCTCGCTGTTGAGGCGATCGAGCTCGGCGGCGATCCGCGCGGCCTCGACGCTGTCGCCTTCGAGCAGCAGCCGCACGCCGAGATCGGCGCGGCCGATCCGGCCGCCCGCGTTGACGCGCGGCCCCAGCATGAAGCCGAGATGCCAGGCCTCCGGCGGCCCGTTCAGCCGCGCCACGTCCATCAGCGCGGTATGGCCGACATGATCGCGGCGCCGCATCGCGATCAGGCCCTTGGCGACGAAGGCGCGGTTGAGGCCGATCAGCGGCGCCACATCCGCAACCGTGCCGAGCGCGACGTGATGCAGCATGCCGAGCAGATCGGGCTCGGGCATCTCCGCGCTCCAGAAACCGCGCTGGCGCAGCTCGCGATTGACCGCGACCAGCGTCACCAGCACGAGGCCGACGGCGGCCAGATGGCCGAGCCCTGAGAGATCGTCGAGCCGGTTCGGGTTGACCAGCGCGTCGACCTCCGGCAGCTCCGTGCCGGCCTGGTGATGGTCGATCACGACCACGGACATGCCGAGGCGCTTGGCTTCAGCGAGCGGCTCGATGCTGGTGGTGCCGCAATCGACGGTCACGAGCAGCGTGGCGCCTTTCGCCGCCAGCCCGCGCACGGCCTCGACGTTGGGGCCATAGCCCTCGAAGATGCGGTCGGGAATGTGGATCAGCGGATCGAGGCCGCAATGGCGCAGATGCCAGGCGAGCAGCGCCGCAGAGGTCGCGCCGTCGACATCGTAATCGCCGAAGATCGCGACCGTTTCGCCCTTCGCTGCGGCATCCGCGATCCGCTTGGCGGCTGCCTCCATCTCCGTCACCGTGAACGGGTCCGGCATGAGCTTGCGGATGGTCGGATCGAGGAAGTCGGCGACGGCATCGATCTCGACTCCGCGGCCCGCCAGCACCCGGGCCAGCAGCTCCGGCAATTGATGCTGCTGCACGATGGCGAGCGCCTTGGCCGCTCCGCGCGCATCCAGCCGGTCGCGCCAGAGCTTGTCGGTGAGCGAGCGCGCCACGCCCAGGAACGCCTGCGGCGCTTCGACGGGTAAGGCGGTGGCGGGCGGCGTCATGAGTCGCAGTCGGTTTGAGGAACCTGCGGCCGACGATGTCGCGTCGGTCCGGCTAGCAGGACGATTGACCCGGAATCCCCAGGGATTTGCAATCTCCGCGGCGCACAAAGCGGTGGATTGCCGATTTGCTGCGCTGACTGACTATCATTTGAGCAGTCCGCAAAACAGCAAATTAAGCAGGCGTTAGGCGGAATCTTCGAAAAAGACTTGTATTCGATCTGTAATTTCTAGTTCCGGGTTCGTTGCAGATCAGACCTCATTGCCAAGGGAAATCCCCGATGTCTGCTGCGCTGGGTCTGAAAGCCAAGCCGCTCGCCACCGAACCCGCTGACGACGATTCCGACATCTCCGCGCTGATCAACCGCCTCACCGCGGAGGTCAACCAGATCGCGGTCGACAAGACCAAATCGATCCAGCAGATCACCAACCAGATGAAGATGCTGGCGCTGAACGCGCTGATCGAGAGCTCGCGCGCCGGCGCGCAAGGCGCGGGCTTTGCCGTGGTGGCGCAGGAGGTGCGCGGCGTCGGCCAGCAGGTCGAGACCATCGCACGCGAGCTCGAGACACAGCTAACGAAACGGACGGGCGACCTCGTCTCCTCGATCGAGCAGATGAGCCAGCGATCGCGCGGCGAGCGCATGATGGATCTGTCGCTGAACGCCATCGAGCTGATCGACCGCAACCTCTATGAACGCACCTGCGACGTGCGCTGGTGGGCGACCGATTCCGCCGTGGTCGATTGCGCGGCCTCCCCCGGCGCTGCAGCCGTCTCGCATACCTCGCAGCGCCTCGGCGTGATCCTCGGGGCCTACACGGTTTATCTCGACCTCTGGCTCTGCGACCTCGACGGCAACGTCATCGCCAACGGCCGGGCCGACCGCTTCCGCGTCGTCGGCCAGAACGTCGCCCACACCAAATGGTTTCGCGAGGCGCGAACCTTGCGCTCCGGTGACGACTACGTTGCCGGCGACGTCGAGAACCAGCCGCTGCTCGGCAACGCGCAGGTCGCGACCTATTGCGCCAGCGTCCGCGCCGGCGGCCAGGCCAATGGCGCCCCGATCGGCGTGCTCGCCATCCATTTCGACTGGGAGCCGCAGGCCCGCGCCATCGTCCAGGGCGTCCGCGTCGGCGACAGCGACAAGGCCCGCGTGCTGCTGGTCGATTCGAATCTGCGCGTCATCGCGGCGTCCGACGGACAGGGCATCCTCAGCGAGCGCATCTCGATCTCCCTGAACGGCCAGCGCTCCGGCGTCTATCACGACCGCGGCGGCTCGCTGGTCGCCTTCCATGCGACGCCGGGCTACGAGACCTATCGGGGGCTCGGCTGGTACGGCGTGATCATCTGCGGGGCCTGAGGCGCCGCTCGATTCAAAAACGCGAAAACAACCCCATGCACAGTAGGCTGGGGTTGTTTTCATTGACGTTTTCCGCTGGCCAAAATACCTCACAAGAACGCTTTGACGCGTCGGGCAAGACGGCGGCGTCAAAACAGCGGCGTTTATGGCATCGGGCATGACCATTCCCGCAACGCCATCGCGAGGCAGGCCGCTCCCAGGCAAAAGCTCGCCTTATTGCTCGGATAGGCTGTGCGCAGCATCACGCTGATCGACGGACCGTGAGTGCTCACGTCGTCCTATGCCCTGGAGATCTTTCATGAAGATTGTCGTGATCGGGGGAACCGGATTGATCGGATCCAAGCTCGTGGCGCGGCTCAAGCAGCAAGGCCACGAGGCTGTGGCAGCCTCACCGAAATCAGGCGTGAATGCCGTGACCGGCGAAGGCCTCGCTGCGGCATTGGCGGGCGCGGATGTCGTCGTCGACGTCGCCAACGCGCCGTCCTGGGAGCCCGCCGCCGTGCTCGAATTCTTCGAGCGTTCGAGCAAGAACCTCGTCGCGACGGAGGCTGCCGCGGCCGTGAAGCACCACGTGGCCCTGTCGATCGTCGGGACGGAGCGGTCGCCCGACAACGCCTATTTCCGGGCCAAGCTCGCCCAGGAGACGATCATCAAGTCGGCCCGGGTCCCCTACTCGATCGTGCGCGCCACCCAGTTCTTCGAATTCCTCGGCGCCATTGCCGAAATGGGTGCGATTGACGGCAAGATCGTCGTTCCCTCGGCATTGTTTCAACCGATCGCCGCGGACGACGTCGCAGCTCGCCTCGCGGAGGTCGCAACGGACAAGCCGCTCAACGGCACGATCGACATCGCAGGGCCCGAGAAGGCCCCTTTCAATGAATTCATCGCGCGCCGCCTGAAGGCGTCCGGCGACCCCCGGACAGTGATCGGAGACCCGAAGGCGCCCTATTACGGCGGCCCTATCGACGATACATCGCTGAACCCGCTCGGCGAGGCGCGGCTGGGGAAGACGCCGCTGGCGGCGTGGCTTGCGAGCCTCTGACAGCCCTGCTGTCGTTCAACCCCGGCGCTTTCCAGCCGTTGCCATCTCAGCCGCGAGCAGCACCGCGGCACGGCTGGCGCCGATCGAAGCAATGCCCTGCCCGGCGATGTCGTAGGCGGTGCCGTGCGCGGGCGTGCAGATCGGGAATGGAAAGCCGCCGAGCATGGTCACACCGCGATCGAAACCCATCAGCTTCATCGCGATCTGGCCCTGGTCGTGATACATCGTCAGCACCGCATCGAAGGCGCCGCTCTTGGCGCGCAGAAACACCGTGTCGGCGGGGAACGGTCCCTCCGCGGCAATGCCCTCGGCCTGCCCGGCTGCGACGACGGGCGCGATGACGTCGATCTCCTCGCGGCCGAAATTGCCGCCGTCGCCGGCGTGCGGATTGAGGCCGGCGACCGCGATGCGCGGCCGCGCGAAGCCGGCGTTGCGCATGCAGGCATCGGTTAGCTTGAGCGCACGATGAATGCGCTCGCTCGACAGCTTGGCTGCGACGTCCCTCAGCGGGATATGGGAGGTGACCCGCGCGTTCCAGAGACGATCGAGCACATTGAATTCGCTGGCGGGAGTCTCGAGACCGACCACCTCCGCGGAGAAAGCGATCTCGTCGTCGTAGTCGGCGCGCGCCAGCCGCATCGCCTGCTTGTTGAAGGGGGTGAAGCAGGCCGCGTCGACGCGGCCGTCCCGGCCGAGCTCGAGCGCGTGCTTGTAATTGGTCAGTGCGAATTTGCCGCCGGCAAGAGTGGCAGTCTTCGGCTCGACCTCGCGGGGAGCGAGATGGCCGAGATCGACGAACAGCGCTTCGCCCTCTGCCGCGTGAAGATCGGCGTCCGGCTCCACCGTCGACAGAGCCGGCTTGACGCCGGCAACGCGCGCGCCCTCGTCGAAGATGCGGCGGTCGCCGATGACGACGAGCCGGCTTTGGGCGCGGATGTCGTCCTGCGCCACCAGCCTGGCCGTCAGCTCGGGGCTGATGCCGGCGGGATCTCCCATGGCCAGCGCAATCAGCGGCTTTGCGGTCATATGATCACTTTCTCCTGGCTCGTCGCCTCAGTGGCGGGGGATGCGGGTTTGCGCCAAAGGCGCGCCAGCTGCAGCACGAGCGGCAGCAGCAGAAGCGCGATGCCGGCCACGATCAGGCATGTCACCAGCTTGTTGGCAAAGAAGATGCCGAGGGATCCCTTGGACATCAGCATCGACTGCCGGAACGCGTCCTCGGCCTTGTCGCCGATGACGATGGCGAGCACGAGCGGTGCCAGCGGATAGAACAGCTTCTTGAAGAGATAGCCGACGATCCCGAAGCCCAGCATCATCACGACGTCGAGATAGGAGTTCGACACCGAATAGGCGCCGACGACGCAGATGATCACGATCAGCGGTGCGATCACCACGAAGGGAATCCGCATCAAGGCGGCGAACACCGGAACGGTGAGCAGCACCAGCGCGACGGCGACGATGTTGCCGACATACATCGAGGCGATCAGGCCCCAGACGAAATCCTTCTGGTCGACGAACAGCATCGGCCCGGGATTGAGGCCCCAGATCATCAGGCCGCCCATCATGACCGCCGCGGTCGCCGAGCCTGGAATGCCGAGCGAGAGCATCGGCAGCAGCGCGCTGGTGCCGGCGGCATGATCGGCAGTCTCCGGCGAGATGATGCCTTCAACCTCCCCTGTGCCGAAATACCGGCCGCGACGCGAGAAGCGGCGGGCAATGCCGTAGCTCATGAACGATGCCGCGGTCGGGCCGCCCGGCGTGATCCCCATCCAGCAGCCGATCGCAGCGCTGCGCAACAGCGCTACGCTGTGGCGCGGCAGCCGGCCGACCGCACGGAACACTTCACGCCAATCGATCTTCGAGGACACGGCGCGGGCATGAAACTCTTCCTCGACCGCGACCAGGAGCTCGCCGATGCCGAACAGGCCCATCACCGCGACGACGAAGCTGACGCCCTTGACAAGTTCGTCGACGCCCATGGTGAGACGCACGCTGCCGGACACCGTGTCGATGCCGATCGCGGCGATGGCAAAGCCGATCGCGAGCGCCACGACCGTCTTGACCGGCGCCGCGCCGCCCATGCCGACGAAGCTGGCAAAGGCCAGGAAATAGACCGCGAAATATTCGGCCGGGCCGAAGGCGAGCGCGACCTGCGCCACCCAGGACGCGAGGAAGGTGATCAGGACAACGCCGATCAGGGCGCCGAATGCGGCCGAGCCGAAGGCGGTCGCGAGCGCCGTGGTTGGCCTTCCGTCCCGCGCCATCGGATAGCCGTCGAAGGTGGTCGCGACCGACGACGGCTCCCCCGGAATGTTGAACAGGATCGAGGTCACGGAGCCGCCGAACAGCGCGCCCCAATACATGCTGGAGAGCAGGATGATCGCCGACACCGGCTGCATGCCGAAGGTCAGCGGCAACAGCAGCGATACGCCGTTCGGTGCACCCAGTCCCGGCAGCACGCCGACGAGAATGCCGAGCAGCACGCCGACGACCATCAGCACCAGATGCGGCACGGTGACCGCGATGCTGAAGCCGTGCAGGAGCTCCGCGAGATTATCCATCGACTTCTCCGTCAGAGCCCGAACATGGCGGCGAGCGCGCCGTGCGGGAGGCTGACCTGGAACATGCGCTCGAACACGACATAGAGCGCGAGCGCCGTTGCCCCCGCCATCGCCAGCGCACGCGGCACGGATTGGTGGCGCGGGATGGCCAGCACCGTGAAGACGTAGAGCGCGGAGGCGACGTACATCCCGGCGAGCGGAATCGCGGCGACGAAGATCGCGGCCGGCACGAACAGGCCGGCAAGCCGGCGCAACTCCACCGGCGTGATGGCGATCGGAACATTGGCCAGGGATGCCACCGGCAGCACGCCCCGTGCCAGATTGTAGAGGCTGCCGAGCACGATGATGATGCCCGTCAGGAACGGGAATGTCCCGGCATCGACGCCCGCGCTCGACCAGCCGATGCCGTTGTCGAGGCTTTGGATCACGACAGCGACACCAAAGCCGCCGGTGAGGACGGCAGTCGCAAGTTCAAGCGCGCGGCGGGAGATCATGGAGGACTCCGCTTCGGCGGCGTATTGTGGCCGAGTCTGACCCAAGCAGTTTCCCAGCGCTCGGTGTCGTCCCTGCGGACGCAGGGACCCATAACCCCGGGAGCAGATTGACGAAGATACGAAGCCAAGTCGGTATGACGATCAATGCACATCGAGAGATCACGCGGTATGGGTCCCTGCGCCTCCGTGCGCAATTGCGCACTAGGCAGGGACGACAGCGGAGGCGTTGGGCAAGCCCGGCGCATATCCAAGCTGGCGCCCCGTCTCACTTCACCAGCCAGCCCTGCTCGCCCGCGACCTGCTTGACGTGTTCGAGGTCCTCCTTGATGAACTTGTCGAATTCGGCGCCGGTCAGGAAGGTGTCGACCTGGGAGGTCTTCTCGATGTAATCCTTCCACTCCGGCGTCGCCTGCACCTTCTTCATGAGGTCGACATAGAACGCGGCCTGGTCCGGCGTGACCTTGCCGGGCAGCCACACGGTGCGCGGCTGCTCATATTGCTTGATGTCGAGGCCCTGCTCGACGCAGGTGGGAACGTCGCCCCAGCCTTCGGTCGCCGTGATCTTGGCGCCCTGCGGCAGCCGCTTCGGGCTGAACACACAGAGCGGGCGCTGCGTGCCGCCGCGCCATTGCCCGAGGCTCTCGCTGGGATTGTTGACGTGGGAGTCGAGATGTCCGCCGGCGAGCTGCACGGCGGTCTCGGCGCCGCTCTTGAAGGGGATGTAGGTCAGCTTGACCTTGCCGGCTTTCTCGATCATGCGCGTCAAGACCTCGTCGGTGTCCTTGGACTGTGCGCCGCCCATCTTGAATTCGCCGGATGCGGCGGCCTTCAGGTAATCGCCCGCATTCTTGTATGGCGCGTCCTGCTTGACCCAGAGCAAAAACTCGTCCTGCGCCATCGCCGCGATCGGGGTGAGATCGGTGTAATTGAAGGCGACCTTGGAGACGAGCGGCTGCTGCCAGGCATTGGAGGTGCCGAAGATCACCTTGTAGGGATCGCCGGCCGACGCCTTGCCGTAGACATAGCCTTCGGCACCGCTACCGCCGCCCTTGTTGACGACGACGATCGGCTGCTCCGTCAGCTTGTGCTTGGTGATGATGTTCTGCACTGCGCGGGCGAGATTGTCGGTGCCGCCGCCGGGGCCGGCGGTGGCCACGAACTCGATCGGCTTTTGCGGTTGCCAGGCACTGAGCGCGGGCATGGTACCGGCGAGCACGGTTAAGGCTGCGGAGAGCAGAAATATTGACGTCCGACCCATGATTTCCTCCAGCTGATTTTTGTCTTTTCTAATTTTTGTCTTTGGCCTTGTCGTATTCACGTCCGATCAGGCGACGCGTTCCGCCTGTCTTCCCGAGGCCAGGACGATTGCGCCTTCTTTTGCGAGCGCTTCGATCTGCTTGTGGTCGAACCCGTGCTCGGCCAGCACGTCTCTCGTGTGCTCACCATAGACCGGTGCGCCTGACAGCACTTTGCCTGGGGTCTCCGAAAACTTCACGGGCAGCCCGATCGTCTTCACGGGACCGAGCGTGGAATGCTCGACCTCGACCACCATCTCGCGCGCCAGCGTCTGGGGATCACTGAGCGCCTCCAGCATGTCGTGCACGGGGCCGCACGGCACGCCCTTCTCGTCCAGCGCGGCAAGCCAGTGCGCCCGAGTTCGGGTGCGGAAGCGCTCGCTGAGGACCGCCTCGAGCTCCTTGAGATTGGCCATGCGGTCGGCGCCGTTGACGAAGCGCGGATCGGCGGCGAGCTCGCTCGCACCGAGCGCTTCCAGCATCAATAGCCAGTGCTTCTTGTTGGCGCCGCCGACCACGAGCCAGCCGTCCGAGGCCTCGAACGCCTGATACGGCGCGTTGAGCGGATGCGCCGAGCCCATCGCGCGCGGCGCGGTGCCTGCGGCGAGCGCGATAGTGGACTGCCAATAGGTCTGCACCAGCGCGGCCTCGTAGAGCGAGGTCTCGACCCACTGCCCCTCCCCGGTCTTGAGGCGGTGCGTGTAGGCCGCCAGAATGCCCATGCTCGCGAGCAGGCCGGCGGTGATGTCGGACAGCGGCGGGCCGCATTTCACGGGCGGACCGTCGGGGCGTTCGCCCGTAAAGCTCATGATGCCGCTCATGGCCTGCGCGACGAGATCGAAGCCGCGGCGGTGCTTGTAGGGACCGGTGCGGCCGAAGCCCGACAGCGAGCAATAGATCAGCGATGGATATTGCTTGTGAAGCTCTTCGTAACCGAAGCCGAGGCGCTCCATGGCGCCGGGCGCGAAATTCTCGACCAGCACGTCGGCATTCGCGATCAGCCGGCGCAGTACCTGTTTGCCGCCCTCGGTCTTGAGGTCCAGCACGATGCCGCGCTTGTTGCGGTTCATCATTAGGAACGAGGCCGCCTCATCGCCGATCTTCGGCGGTACGGAGTGGCGGGTATCATCGCCGTTCGGCGATTTCTCGATCTTGATGACGTCGGCGCCCATGTCGGCGAGCATCAGGGTGCAGGTCGGGCCGGCCATGACATGGGTGAGATCGACGACCTTGAGCCCGGCAAGCGGTCCTGAACGGCGGGAGGTAGATTGCGAACCTGGCATCGGGGCGTCCTATTGGCCGCGCCATTGCGGCGCGCGCTTGTTGAGGAAAGCATCGAGCCCTTCGCGAAAATCCTGGCTCGTGTAGCACATCAGGATGAGGTCTTCGCCCTCGTCCCGGGTCAGCCGCCTCTGCAGGCGGGCGACCGCCTGCTTGGTCGCATTGAGCGTCAGCGGCGCATGACCGGCGACCAGCCGCGCGACCTCATCGGCCCGCTTGTCCAGCGCGGCAAGATCCGCGACGACCTCGCCGAGCAGCCCGACGGTTGCGGCTTTCGCGGCATCGACCAGGCGCGCGGTGAAGATCAGGTCCTTGACGCGCGCGGCGCCAATCAGCGCGGTGAGACGGCTGACATTGGACATCGACAGGCAATTGCCGAGCGTCCGGGCGATCGGAAATCCGATCTTCGCGCTTGCCGTGCCGATGCGCAGGTCGCAGGCCGCGGCAATGCCCGCACCACCGCCCGTGCAGAAGCCGTTGATCGCCGCGATGGTCGGCACGCGGCACGCTTCCAGCGTGGTCAGCACCCGATCGATGCGGTTCTCGTAGTCGATCGCGTCCTGCGGCGTCTTGAACCCGCGGAACTGGTTGATGTCGGTGCCCGAGGCAAACGCCTTGTCGCCGGCCCCGCGCAGCACCAGCACCTTGATCGAGGGGTCGCCGTTCGCCTGCTCGCAGATCGCGGCGAGCCGTTCATACATGGCGAAGGTGAAGGCGTTACGGGCCTGCGGGCGGTTGAAGGTGATCCGCCCGATGCCGTCATTGCATTCAAAAACGAGGTCGTCCGCCTCCGCAGCTAGGTCCATTTCCTCATGTCCTCTTGTTTTTTACATTTTTGAATGCAAAATCTGCGATAAGCAAGCTGGAACTTGCAGATTTCGACAGATTCCCGCATTTTTGAATTCAAAGGGAGCGCTGGTGCCATGCTTCATGAAGACGTCGTCGGACGCATCCGCGCCATTCTGCTCGACGGCGAAATCCCGCCGGGCGCCCGGATTCCCGAGCGCGAGCTGTGTGAGCGGCTCGGGATCTCGCGCACACCGCTGCGCGAGGCGCTCAAGGTGCTCGCCGCCGAAGGCCTCGTGCAGCTCTTGCCGCATCGCGGCTCGCGCGCGGCAAAGCTGACCGACAAGGACATGCGCGACCTGTTCGAGGTCTGCCAGGGCCTCGAGGCCCTCGCCGGCGAGCTCGCCTGCGAGCGCATCACGGATGCCGAGATCGACGCGATCGCCGCAGCGCACGCACAGATGGTGCAGCATTATCGCGACGGCGATCTGATCCAGTACTACCGCGGCAACCGCGCCATTCACGAAGCCATCGTCAGCGCAGCCGGAAACCCCGTGCTGGCGGGGCTTTACACATCCGTGACTGCGCGCATCCGCCGCGCGCGTTATGTCACGCCGATGACGCCGCAGCGCTGGGCCCTCGCCGTGAAGGAGCACGAGGCCATCCTGAATGCGCTGCAGAGGCGCGACGGCGCCGGCCTCTCCCATATCCTGCGTGCGCATCTGCGCCACAAGCGCGAAGAGGTGCTGCAGGCGGGCTTTGCCGAGACGGAAGCAAGCGAACTCGCGCTGAGAATTGCGTAAGGCGCAATTCACGATGCGTTGGATCGCACACAGCGCGTCCACACGCGACCTTCCCGCTCGGCCGCCCCTTCCCGCTCCGCGCGAATTGGCGCACTAATTCCACTTGCTAGCTTGTCGCCCCCGGCGCAGCATACTTTTCTGCCGGCCCGCGGCCACGTCGCCGCTCAGGCCGGCCCCAACGCGCGAACAATCGCGCAAGACAAAAGACAAAAGCGGAGGAAACGCATGACAATCGATGTCTCACGTCGATCCCTACTTGCCCTTGGAGCCGGCCTTGGTGCCAGCGCGATGCTCGGCAGCAGCGCGTTGGCGAAGGCTCCCAAGCTCGGCACCCAGACGCCGTACTGGCACCGCTTCGTTCTCGGCGATGCCGAAGTGACCGTCGTGTCCGACGGACCGCTGCCGCTCGGCGACCCCTCCGGGACCTTCACCGGCGTTCCCAAGGAAGAGGTCAAGAAGATGCTGGCGGACAATTTCCTGTCGCCGGACAACGTCGTGCTCGAACAGAACTCGCCGATCGTAAATACCGGCGACAAGCTCATCCTGTTCGACACCGGCATGGGCTCGTCGAAGATGTTTGGCGCCAGCACCGGGCGGCAGCAGAAGAGCATGATGGAGGCCGGCATCAAGCCGGAGGACATCGATGCCGTGGTGTGCTCACACGCCCATATCGACCACATCGGCGGCATCGTCGATGCCAACGACAAGCCGCTGTTCCCGAACGCGCAGATCTACATCTCCCAGACCGATTTCGACTTCTGGACCGACGAGGGCAAGCTCGGCAGCCCGGCCAAGGACTTCGTCGTTCACGCCCGCAAGAACCTGCTGCCGGTTCGCGACCGGATCAAATTCTTCAAGGACGGCGAGGAATTCCTGCCCGGCGTGCAGGCGATCTCGGCGCCCGGCCACACCGTCGGCCACACCATCTTCATGGTGTCGTCGGCCGGCAAGTCGTTCGCTTTCCTCGGCGATCTCTCGCACCATTCCGTGCTGCTGCTCGAACGGCCGCGGATGGAGTTCTCGTACGACACCGATCCGAAGCAGGCGGCGGAGTCGCGCGTCAAACTGCTGACGATGCTGGCGGCCAACAAGACGCCGGTGATGTCCTATCACTTCGCCTGGCCGGGCTACGGCCATGTCGCCAAGGCCGGTGAAGGCTTCCACTACTATCCCGAACCGATGAAGATGGCGTTGTAGCTCGTCACACCAGGTCCGGGCGGCGCATGCGCTGCCCGGACCCGTCTGATCAAGTCGCGCCGCAATTTCCGCTTTTCGTAATATCTATAAATCCGATTGTAACCGTCCATATTATTCGTTTGTCAAAACCATTCTCCTGCGTAGCGTAAGCCGCGTGGCATCGCCGGCCGGCCGCAACGGCCGCGTCGGCAGACGCCTCACGCACCAGGAGCGACCATGACCACGACGTCACAGAGCGAAACGTCATTCTCCCAACTGCTGCTCCGTTGGATCGCCCATCGGCTGTCACTGACGATGGCGGCGATCAGGCCGGTTTATCGCGCCGGCGACATCGCCGCCGCCGCCGCCGCGAGCAACAGTCCCTCCGGCGCGTAAAGCCGATCCTCAGCGTCGCTTGCGCCCGCGGTTCAGCGGAGTTTCCGTTGCGCGACGGGCCTGCTCGGCCGCGAGGTCACGCATGGTCGCGATCGCGCTCGAGACGTGTGCGTCCGGCTGGTCGACCGAGTAGACGACATAGGCCGGCATCGAAAATTTCGGCGCGCCGCCAACGAGGTGCAGCCGCCGCGCCCTCAGCAGCGGCTCGACGATCCGCTGCGCGAAGTAGCCCGAACCGCCGTTGGCCAGGACATGCCGCAGCCCGAGCCAACCGATATTCGCCGTCAGCGCGGGGCCTGCGAAATTCGGGAAGACGGCGCTGTGGCGGGCGTAGAACTCCGGGCCCCAATCGACGTAGACGTAGCCGTTCTCCGGCTCCGGCCCGCTCCTCGGGTTGGTCGAGACGAGCACGAGCTGCTCCTCGAACAGCAGTTCGACCTTGAGGCCGGGGCGACTTTGCGGCGTGTACATGACGCCGATGTCGATGCGTCCTTCGACCAGCCCTTGCATCAGCTCCGGCTCGAGCGCGCTTTCGGCGCGGATAGAGATCTGCGGATTGGCCTCCTGCATGCGCGGCACCCAGAGCAGCAGGAATTCCTCCCACAGGCCGATGCGCCCGCCGACCACGAGCGCGCCGCTAAAACCTTTGGGGATTCCGACGTCGTGCCGGGCCTGTTCGACAGTGCGCACCAGCGTGGAGGCGTGCCGCTGAAACTGGCGGCCCGCCGCCGTCAACGCCGCACCGGCCTTGTTGCGAACGAACAGCGTGCAGCCGAGCAGCTCTTCGAGGGAATGGATGCGCGTGCTGACGGTGGACTGGCTGACGTGAAGCCGCTCGGCGGCCGTGATGAAATTGCCGGTCGCAACCACGGTCAGGAATGTCCGCGCCAGCTCGGTATCCACGACCCCCTCACATCGATCTTTTCGATATGAAAGGCGCTCTCTTCAGCAATGTCAAACGGACGGCCCTGAAACCTAACAACCGAGCTTGTCGGCGATCCCGCCAAAATCCTTGGCAACGATGTCCCATTTGCCGGTCGCTTCGAAATCGACCTTCTGAAGCGGACCATACTCCGTCGGACGTGCCACGAACGCGGTCTTCAGCCCGTTCTTCTGCGCGGCCGCGAGATCGCCGTTGTGGGCGGCGACCATCATCACCTCGCCCGGATCGAGGCAAAGCAGACGCGCGGCACCGAGATAGGTCTCGGGATCCGGCTTGTAATGCTCGAACAGCTCGGCCGACATGATGAGGTCCCACGGCAGGCCAGCGAACTTCGCCATGTTGGTGAGCAGCGCAACGTTGCCGTTCGAGAGCGGCGAGATCACGAATTTCGACTTCAGCCGCGTCAGGCCGGCGACGCTGTCCGGCCAGGGATTGAGGCGGTGCCAGCCCTTGGTGAGATAGTCGAGATCGGCTTCGGTGAGGCCCTTGATCGCGAACTGCGCGACCAGCTTCTCCAGCGAGCGGCGGTGCAGATCATCGAGCATGACATAGCCGCGCTCGGGATGTTGGCGCACGTCGTCCATCGAGGCCATGTACATGCCGCGCCAGCCGTCGACCAAGGCGGTCCAGTCGGCGCTGATGCCGCGCTGCTTGCTCCACCACATGAAGTCGGTGATCAGGCTGGTGCGCCAGTCCACGACCGTACCGAACACATCGAAGACCAGGGCTTTGACGGCGGAGAGATCGGACATGGCGCTTCCTGATTGTTCTTTTTGTCATTCCGGGGCGATGCGCTGCATCGAACCCGGAATCCATTGAGCGTCAGAGTCTGCCGCCCGATGGATTCCGGGCTCTCCGGGCCGCGCCTGGCGCGGTCCCGTCGCCCCGGAATGACGGCAGCTGTTATTGCCTGGCTTAGTCCAGATGGAACTTCGCCAGCTCGCGATGCTCGGCCTTGATGTAGCGCACGGTGCCGGTGACGGAGCGCATCACGACGGTCTCGGTCTCGATCACGCCGTCCTTGCGGAATTTGACGCCGGACAACAGCGACCCCGTGGTGACACCGGTGGCGGCGAACAGGCAGTCGCCGCGCGCCATGTCCTCGATGCCGTAGATCATCTTGGGATCGTTGACGCCCATCTTGCCTGCACGCTCGATTTTCTCGGCGGAATCGAGGATCAGGCGGCACTGCATCTGGCCGCCGATGCAACGCAGGGCCACGGCGGCGAGCACGCCTTCCGGCGCGCCGCCCGTGCCGAGATACATGTCGACGCCGGTATTGTCAGGGTCGGCGCAATGGATCACGCCGGCGACGTCGCCATCCGTGATCAGGCGCACGGCGGCGCCGGTCGAGCGCACGCTCGTGATGATGTCGGCATGGCGCGGACGGTCGAGCACGAGAACGGTGATGCCCTCCGGCTTGACGCCCTTGGCCTTGGCGAGGCGGCGGACGTTGTCGGCCGGGCTCGCATCGAGATCGACGACGCCCTTGTCGTAGCCGGGGCCGATCGCGAGCTTCTGCATGTAGACGTCGGGCGCGTGCAGCAGCGTGCCGCCGTCGGCCATCGCCATGGTGGCGATCGAGCCCGGCATGTTCTTGGCGCACAGCGTGGTGCCTTCGAGGGGATCGACCGCGATGTCAACTTCGGGACCCGCCTTGAGGCCGACCTGCTCGCCGATGTACAGCATCGGCGCCTCGTCGCGCTCGCCCTCGCCGATCACGATGGTGCCCTGGATCGGCAGCTTGTTGAGCTCGCGCCGCATCGCATCGACGGCGGCCTGGTCGGCCGCCTTCTCGTTGCCGTGCCCGCGCAGCCGCGCCGACGACACCGCCGCCCGCTCTGTCACCCGCACGATCTCCAGCGTCAGGATGCGCTCGAGCAATGCCTGCGGCGGGACTGAAATATGGGTCGACATCGGCTAACTCCTTCAAACGGTTCTGGGCAGACTCTCTCTGCCCACATCAATTCGCAACGCCCACGATTCGTTCGAACGAACCGCCTCAGTTCTTCTCGATCCGGATCACCTGCGGCCGTCCGCTGATCACCTTGTCCTTCTGCACGGCGGCGAGCGCACGGCGCACGGCGTCCTCATGCGTCGCGTAGGTGATCAGGATGACGGGCACGGGGACGGCCTTGCCGTTCTCGGGCGCAACGCCGCCATTGGGATGACGCTGCACGATCGACTCGATCGAAATCTTCTGCTCCGCAAGCCGCGTCGCGATCGCGGCCGCGGTGCCGGGGAAATCGCGCGCCAGCAGGCGGATGTAATAGCCGCCCTCGTGGCGCTCCATCGGCGCCTTCTTGGTGTCGCGCAATTGGGCAATGGGCCGGCCGAACGGATTGGCGCGGATGCCGCGCGCGACGTCGGCGATGTCGGCGACGACGGCGGATGCGGTGGCCGCGCCGCCGGCGCCAGGGCCGACCAGCGTGATCGGCGGAATGCCCTCGCCGTCGATCGTGACCGCATTGGTGACACCCATCACCTGCGCGATCGAGGAGGATTTTGGAACCATGGTCGGATGCACGCGCTGCTCGATGCCCTTGGCGGTGCGCACCGCAACGCCGAGCAGCTTGACGCGATAGCCGAGATCGGACGCCGCGCGCAGATCTTCCGGCGCAATGGATGAGATGCCTTCGACATACACCGCGCTTTGAGCAACTTTCGTGCCGAAGGCGAGGCTGGCGAGGATCGCGAGCTTTTGCGCGGTGTCGTGACCATCGACGTCGAACGACGGGTTGGCCTCGGCATAGCCGAGCCGCTGCGCGTCCTTGAGGCATTCCGCGAAGGACAGGCCCTCCTGCTCCATCCGGGTCAGGATGTAATTGCAGGTGCCGTTGAGGATGCCGTAGACGCGGTTGATGCCGGTGCCGGCAAGCCCCTCGCGCAAGGTCTTGATGACGGGGATCGCGGCGCCGACGGCTGCCTCGAAATTCAGCGCACCGCCGTGCTTTTCGGCCGCCTTGGCGAGCTTGAGGCCGTGCTTGGCCAGCAGCGCCTTGTTGGCGGTGACGACCGACTTGCCGGCGTTGAGGGCAGCCTCCACCGCAGACAGCGCGGGATCGCCGGCGCCGCCCATCAGCTCGACGAAGCAGTCGATGCCGGGATGCATGGCCAGCGCCAAGGGATCCCGGACCCATTCGACGCCGCGCAGATCGACGCCGCGCTTCTTCGCCTTCGAGCGCGCGGTGACGGCGACGACGCGGATGCCGCGGCCGCTGCGGCCCGCGAGCACACGGGCCTGCGTTTCGATCAAACGGACCACTTCGGCGCCCACGGTGCCGAGCCCCGCTATGCCCACTTTCAGGGGTGCAACCATGATGACTTAGAAAACCTGCCGAAGAGAACTCAACGCCGATTGGCGAGCGGAACGACGTTGTGCAACGTTTCGATGCCGCTTTCAAGGAAGCGTCGCACGCCGCGCGCGGCCTGCCTGATCCGTTGCTCGTTTTCCACCATGGCGATGCGGACATATCCTTCACCATGCTCGCCGAAGCCGACGCCGGGCGAGACCGCGACGCCGGATTTCTCCACCATCAGGGTGGCGAACTGCATGCTGCCGACGCTGCGGAAGGCCTCCGGCAGCGGTACCCAGGCGAACATCGAGGCCTCCGGCGGCGGGATCTCCCAGCCGGCGCGGCCGAACGATTCCACCAGCGCATCGCGGCGCTTGCGATAGGTGTCGCGCATCTCCTTGATGCAATCGTCCGGGCCGTTCAGCGCCGCGGTCGCGGCGACCTGCACCGGTGTGAACGCACCGTAGTCCAGATAGGATTTGACGCGGGCGAGCGCGGCGATGACGCGCTCATTGCCGACCGCAAAGCCCATGCGCCAGCCGGCCATCGAATAGGTCTTCGACATCGAGGTGAACTCGACGGCGACGTCCATCGCGCCCGGCACCTGCAGCACCGAGGGCGGCGGATTGTTCTCGTCGAAATAGACCTCGGCATAGGCCAGATCCGACAGGATCAGGATCTCGTGCTTCTTCGCGAACGCGACGAGGTCCTTGTAGAAGTCGAGGCTCGCGACATAGGCCGTCGGGTTCGACGGATAGCAGACGACGAGCGCGAGCGGCTTCGGGATCGAATGCACGATCGCCCGCTCCACCGCCTCGAAGAACTGCGGCGTCGGCTCGGAGGGCACCGAGCGGATCACGCCGCCCGCCATCAAAAAGCCGAAGGCGTGAATCGGGTAGCTCGGGTTCGGACACAGGATGACGTCGCCGGGCGCCGTGATCGCCTGCGCCACGTTGGCAAAGCCTTCCTTCGAGCCGAGCGTCGCCACGATCTGGGTGTCGGGGTTGAGCTTCACGCCGAAGCGGCGGGCGTAGTAGCCGGCCTGGGCGCGGCGCAGGCCGGGGATGCCGCGGGAGGCCGAGTAGCGGTCGGTGCGCGGCTTGCCCAGCGTCTCCTTCAGCTTCTCCAGCACATGCGCCGGGGCCGGCAGATCCGGGTTGCCCATGCCGAGGTCGATGATGTCGGCGCCGGCATTCCGCGCGGCCGCCTTGGCCCGGTTGACCTGCTCGAATACGTAGGGCGGAAGGCGGCGGATGCGGTAAAATTCTTCCATGGCTCTCTGGGCTCCGGGCAACCGGTCAGGACAGAATCGACGGAACAGGACGGCGACTCGAAAAGGGGTTCCGTCTCCTCGCGAAAATTACTCAAAATCAGATACTTAGAGCAATCATCGACAACGCGGACTGAAGTCGTTCGCCCTGACTGTCGGCTGAACCGGGGTCTTTTAGCACGGCAAGGCGGGGGCGCCAGCGATTACCTTGCAGCGCCTCACTTGGCATCCTTGCTGGCGGCGGCCTGGCGATCGCGCGCAGCGGCGAGCTCGGCCTCGATCTTGGCGCGCTGCTCTGGCGGAATGACCGCTTGATTGCGATCCGGCGGCAGGTCGTGCACCGGCAGATAGGTCCCGGGCTCCTTGGGATGCGCCTGCGCGTCCGCGGGCGTCATATCCGCGAATTGACTCGAACAACCGCCCAACACAAATGCCACGCTCAGAAGCGCGCCACCGATCAGCAGCGACCTTTGCAGGACCCTCAACGCCAACACTTGGGAAATCCCCTACTCGTCCCAATGCAAGCTGCCGCACACTAACCCGACAACCTGCCCAAGCTCAAACCATTGCTGCCCACAAATGGTACGAGCGAGAAAAACATCAAAGGCCCACGACGGGAGGGTTGCACCGCGATTGTGACAAAACCAAGAAAATTTGTCGCAGTGCAGCACATCTTGGAGCGTGTTTAACGTCAAACATGCGAGCTTCGCGGTGACGAATACGGAATGACTCGTTACTGTTCTGCTCATGAGTATGGCCACGACCGATACGCCCAAACCCGAGACGAAGTTCGATGCGGAAGCCTTCGCGATGAATGTCGCGCGGGCGATGGAGAGCGGCGGCAAGGCGCTCGCGGCCTATCTCAAGCCGCGCGAGAGCGGCGAGGTGCAGGATCGCCCGCCGGCCGAGCTGGCCGAAGTCGTCAGGACCTTCACATCGGTTGCCGAATACTGGTTGTCGGACACGTCCCGCTCGTCCGATCTGCAGACCAAGCTGGCCAAGGATTACCTCGACCTCTGGGGCTCGGCGGTGCGCCGCATGGCCGGCCAGGACGTTCCGCCCGCGATCGCGCCCTCGCCGCGCGACAAGCGTTTTGCCGATCCGGAATGGAAGTCGAACCAGTTCTTCGAATTCGTCATGCAGCTCTATCTGCTCACGACCAAATGGGCGCAGGAGCTGGTGCGCGATGCCGAAGGGCTCGATCCGCAGACCCGTCGTAAGGCGGAGTTCTACGTCCAGCAGGTCACCAACGCGCTGTCGCCGTCCAACTTCGTGCTGACCAATCCGGAGGTGCTGCGCGAGACCGTGGCGAGCAGCGGCGAGAACCTCGCGCGTGGCCTGAAGATGCTGGCGGAGGACATCGCGGCCGGCAAGGGCATGCTGAAGATCCGCCAGTCCAACCCGGACAACCTCGTCGTCGGCGTCAACATGGCGACGACGCCGGGCAAGGTGATCTATCAGAACGAGATGATGCAGCTGATCCAGTATTCGCCGACCACGGAGACGGTGCTGCGCACCCCGCTCCTGATCGTGCCGCCCTGGATCAACAAGTTCTACATCCTCGATCTCAAGCCGGAGAAGTCCTACATCAAGTGGTGCGTCGACCAGGGCATCACTGTGTTCGTGATCTCATGGGTCAATCCCGACAAGCGGCTCGGCAACAAGAGCTGGGAAGACTACATGAAGGAAGGCCCGCTCACGGCGATGGACGTGATCGAGAAGGTCACCGGCGAGATGAAGGTGCACACCGCCGGCTATTGCGTCGGCGGCACCATGCTCGCGACCACGCTGGCCTGGCTGGCCGAGAAGCGCCGCCAGCGCGTCTCGTCGGCGACGTTCTTCGCAGCGCAGGTCGACTTCACCCATGCCGGCGACCTCCTGGTGTTCGTCGACGAGGACCAGATCGCGGCGCTCGAGCAGGACATGAAGGCGGCGGGCGTGCTCGAAGGCTCGAAGATGGCGATGGCCTTCAACATGCTGCGCTCCAACGACCTGATCTGGTCCTACGTCGTCAGCAACTACCTGAAGGGCCAGCAGCCCAGCGCGTTCGACCTACTGCACTGGAATTCCGACGCAACCCGCATGACCGCGTCGAACCATTCCTATTATTTGCGCAACTGCTATCTGGAGAACCGGCTCTCCACCGGCACGATGGTGCTCGACAACACGCTGCTCGATCTCTCCAAGGTCAAGGTGCCCGTCTACAACCTCGCCACCCGCGAGGATCACATCGCGCCGGCGGAATCGGTGCTGTACGGCTCGCAGTTCTTCGGCGGCCCCGTGAAATATGTGCTGTCGGGCTCGGGCCATATCGCGGGCGTCGTCAACCCGCCGGCCTCGAACAAGTATCAGTACTGGACCAACGACAACATCAAGGACGCCAACGTCGCGCAATGGATGAAGGGCGCCGTCGAGCACAAGGGTTCGTGGTGGCCGGACTGGCGGCAATGGCTCGGCGAGCTCGATCCGGAGCAGGTTCCCGCGCGCGTGCCGGGAAGCGAAGCATTCCCGGCGATCGAGGACGCGCCCGGCAGCTATGTCAGGGTCCGCGCATAGCGGAATCTTCCGCGCTTTTGTATAGACTCACTCTCAACACAGCTGCGACGACAGAGGGGATCGAACCATGACGCGCGAATTGTTCTGGCTGACACTGACGGTGATCCTGACCGGGATCCTCTGGATTCCCTACACCATCAACCGGTGTCAGGTCCGCGGTCTCAGTGGCGCGATGGCCAACCCCTCGCGCGGCGACAAGCCGCAATCGGAATGGGCCAACCGGTTGATGTTCGCGCATGACAACGCGGTCGAGAACCTCGTGCTCTTTGCGCCGCTGGTGCTGATCCTCAACGCGATCGACTATTCCACCAAATGGACCGTGCTGGCCTGCGCCGTCTATTTCTGGTCCCGCGTCGCGCATCTGATCGTCTACGCACTCGGGATCCCGGTATTCCGCACCCTCGCCTTCACCGTCGGCTTCCTCGCCCAGGCCGTGCTGGCGCTGGCGATCTTCAAGGTGCTGTGAACGCGAGCCGCGCCTCACGTCAGGGGAACAGCGCGATCTGCTCCAGCCCGGCCGTCTCGGGCAACCCGAACATCAGGTTCATGTTCTGGATCGCCTGGCCGGCCGAGCCCTTCACCAGATTGTCGAGCGTGGAGATGACGATTGCCCGGTTCTTGATGCGGTCGGCGACGACACCGATCTGCGCATAGTTGGAACCGCGTACATTCTGCGTCTGCGGCAGCACGCCCTTTTTCGCGACATGCACGAAGGGCTCGTTGACATAGGCCTGCTCGAGTGCGGCCCGCAAATCGTCGGGCGTCGCGCCATTGAGTTTTACATAGGACGTGCACAGTTCGCCGCGCGCCATCGGGATCAGATGCGGCGTAAAGTTCACCGTCACCGTCGAGCCGGCGGCAAGGCCGATCTCCTGCTCGATCTCCGGCGCGTGCCGGTGGGTACCGACCGAATAGGGCGAAAGCCCCTCGCCCGCCTCGCTGAACAGCGTGTTCTGTTTCAGCCCGCGTCCGGCACCGGTAACGCCCGATTTCGCGTCGATGACGATGTCGTCGACGTCAATCAGTTTGGCCTTCGCAAGCGGTACCAGCGCGAGCAGCGCCGCCGTCGGATAGCAGCCAGGACAGGCAACCAGCCGCGCCGACGCGATTTTCTCGCGATAGAATTCGGTAAGACCGTAGACCGCCTCGCCCTGCAGTTCGAGCGCTCGGTGCTCATGGCCGTACCATTGCGCATAGGTGTTCTTGTCCCGCAGCCTGAAATCGGCGGACATGTCGAGGACCTTGATCCCGGGATTCGCCTCGAGGACCGCGGCGATGATTTCCTGCGTGGTCCCATGGGGCAGTCCGCAGAACACCGCATCGAGCTTGCTCCAATCGACCTTTTCCCATTCCACAAGCCTGGGCAGGTCCAGCATGAAAAAATGCGGAAACACCTCGCTCATGGTTTTGCCGGCATGGGTATTGGCAGTGAGTGCGGTGATCTCGGCATTCGGATGTCGCGCCAACAGGCGCACCGCGTCGGCGCCGGTGTAGCCGGAGGCGCCGAGAATGCCGATCTTCTTCGTGCTCATCACACGCTCCTCCGACATGGATCGGTTACGCCTCTGGCAGGCCCAGCATCAGCCGCATGTTCTGCACGGCCGCGCCGGAAGCCCCCTTGCCGAGATTGTCGAGCCGGGCGACCAGCACCGCCTGGTGATATTTGTCGCTGGCGAAGACGTAGAGCTCGAGCTGATTGGTCTCGTTCAGCGCTTCCGGCTCGAGCCGGCCGCCCTTTGACGCTTCGTTCTGCAGCGGCATCACCGAAACGTATTTCGAACCGGCATAGCGCTTGGCGAGCGCGGCCTGCAGGTCGGCACCGCCAGGCTTGCCGGGCAGCGTGTCGAGCTGCAGCGGCACCGAGACCAGCATGCCCTGGCGATAGTTGCCGACCGAGGGAATGAAGATCGGCCGCCGCGTCAGGTTCGAATAGAGCTGCATCTCGGGCAGATGCTTGTGCTCGAAGCCGAGGCCGTAGAGCTCGAAGGACGGCGCGCTGCCGTCCTCGAAGCTCGCGATCATCGACTTGCCGCCGCCGGAATAGCCGCTCACCGCGTTGACGGTGACGGGATAATCGCCCGGCAGCAGGCCGGCATCGACGATCGGCCGCAAGAGCGCGATCGCGCCGGTCGGATAGCAGCCGGGATTGGAGACCTTCTTGGCGGCCTTGATCTTGCCGGCCTGGTCAGCCGTCAGCTCGGGAAAACCATAGGCCCAGTCCGGCGCGACCCGGTAGGCGGTCGAGGCGTCCAGCACCTTCGGCCCCGAGGCGCCCATGCTGTCGATGAGAGCCACCGTCTCCCTGGCGGCATCGTCGGGCAGGCAGAGAATGACGAGGTCCACCTCCGCCATCAGCGCCTTCTTGGCCGCGGGGTCCTTGCGCTTGTCGTCGGCAATGGTCTTCACGACGACGTCGTTCTGGAGCTTCAGCCGCTCGTTGATGCCGAGCCCGGTGGTGCCGGAGCCACCGTCGACGAAAACGGTGGCCGGCTTCTTGGCCGCGCTGGTGGTCGAGGCTTTGGTGGTGTCAGCGAGGCTCATGATACGCTTCCTTCGAGCATGTTCGTGTCATCAGCGAAAACCTGCGGCCTTGCCTGCCGCATCAATTGTGAGATCTGCTTCGCGTCGGCATCGCCGGCGCCGAGCGCATTGGCGATCGCCGCATAGTCGGCGTCGGATTTGTGCTGGTTGAGCTTGAAGCTGCCTTCGACCTCTTCAACATTCATGACCAGACCCACGATCGCCTTCTTCATCGCCTCGAGCCGGCCCGCCGTCATCTTGCCCGATGTCCACGGCTTCTTCGGCAGCAGCCAGGTCTCGAACTTCTCGCTGAGCGTGTCGATCTGCACCGACAGCTCGTCATCCGTCAGGAGGCGCACGGGCCCGCTCAGATGCACCGACTGGTAGAGCCAAGTCGGCACCTGGTCCGGCGAGACGTACCAGTCGGGCGATACATAGGCATCGGGACCATTGACCGCGAGCAGCCAGGACGCATCGCCGCCCGCAAGCTTTAGCAGCGGATTGTGACGGGCGACATGAAACGCGGCCTGCGGCGTGCCGTCGGCGGCGTAGGTCAGATAGAACGGCAACGGCGAGGCGATCGGCCTCTTGCCGTCAAAGGCGCACATGGTGCCGAAGCCGCGCTCTTCGGCGAATTTCAGGCTCGCAGCGCGGTCCTGCTTGAAAAAGGGTGGCGTGTACATCGTGGTCTCCTGCTGGGCCTTCTTGGGGGCCGCCGGATCAGATCGCGCTGACAGGAGAGAGAATGCCGCGGATCGGATCCAGCGGCAAAGACGATGATCTCAAACGCGATCGACCGCCCAAACCGCAAGACTGCGGCGGCGGCGACGGGCGAACAGAATGGTCGCGGCGTTGATCATGGCGCGCGGCTATAGAGCGAGATCCGGTTCCCGTCAAGGTTCGGGCGTCAGATCACCCGCCAGATCCATTCCATGATCTTGGCGAGCACGTCGCCGAACAGCAGGAGCACGGCGGACCACACCAGTGCCGAGACGAAATTGGCGGCCTGGAAGCTCCAATAGGGCATCTCGAAGATGCCGGCCGCGAGCGGCACCGAGGCGCGCAAGGGGCCGAAGAACCGGCCGATGAAGATGCTGGGGATGCCCCAGCTGCGCACGAAAGCCTCGCCCCGGGGCAGCAGTCCCGGATAGCGCGAGAGCGGCCACATCTCGGCGACCTTCTCCTTATAGCGATAGCCGAACCAGTAAGAGACCCAGTCCCCCAGCGCCGCCCCGAGGCCGCCGGCAATCCAGACCGGATAGAAGCTGATGCCGCTCGCCCCGATCAGCGCCCCGATTGCGACCAGCGCGCCCCAGGCCGGGATCAAGAGCGAGATGAAGGCGAGCGACTCTCCGAAGGCGAGCAGAAACACGATCGGAGCTGCCCAAGCCTGATGAACGCGCACGAAATCGGCCAGGGCGTGCGCATATTGCTCCATCAAAAATAGCCTTCCCGCCCCGTCTCAAGGTGCTGCTCGATGAAAAAGACTGGTAAGCCAAGCACTTGTGTGACATCAAGTCACAAACCTCAGCTCGCCGTAGACCGACGGGTCAAATTGCCGGGAATTGGAGCACCTGCGGCGTAAAATCGCCGGTATTGGTCCGCAACCACACCGCCCGGCCCACCCTGCGATAACCTTTCCCAGACAGAAGTGGCATAGTCCGCCTAATCGATTCGCCGCTCATGCGGCCCTCAAAGCGCATCAAGATATATGTCCAAGCAGTTGAAACCCAAAGCAAAAGACGACTTTTTCGGCGGCGACGAGCCGAAACCCCGCGCCGCCAAGGCGGCGCCGCGCGGAAGTGGCGGGGAAGCCGACTACACCGCGGCCGACATCGAGGTGCTCGAAGGCCTGGAACCGGTCCGGCGCCGGCCAGGCATGTATATCGGCGGCACCGACGAGAAGGCGTTGCATCATCTGTTCGCCGAGGTCATCGACAACTCGATGGACGAGGCGCTGGCCGGACATGCGACCTTCATCGGAGTCGAGCTGACTGCGGATGGGTTCCTGACCGTCACCGACAACGGCCGCGGCATCCCGATCGATCCGCATCCGAAGTTCCCGAAGAAGTCGGCGCTCGAAGTCATCATGTGTACGCTGCATTCGGGCGGCAAGTTCGACTCCAAGGTCTACGAGACCTCTGGCGGCTTGCACGGCGTCGGCATCTCCGTGGTGAACGCCCTCTCCTCGCGGCTCGAGGTGGAGGTCGCGCGCGGCCAGAAGCTGCATCGCATGATTTTCGAGCGCGGCCACCCCAAGGGCAAGCTCGAGGACCTCGGCAAGGTCAACAACCGTCGCGGCACGCGCGTGCGCTTCAAGCCCGACACCGACATCTTCGGGCCCAAGGCCGCGTTCAAGCCGCAGCGCCTGTTCAAGATGACGCGCTCGAAGGCCTATCTGTTCGGCGGCGTCGAGATCCGCTGGAACTGCGCGCCCGAGCTGCTCAAGGGCGTCGAGGACGTGCCGGAAGAGGCCACGTTCCACTTCCCCGGCGGTCTCAAGGACTATCTGGCGGCGGCGATCCACGCCGATACCCTTGTGCATCCCGACATCTTCTCGGGCAAGTCGGGCCGCAACGGCGCGCATGGTGCCTGCGAATGGGCGGTGGCCTGGACCGCGGATGCGGACGGCTTCCTCTCGTCGTACACCAACACCGTCCCCACGCCCGATGGCGGCACGCATGAATCCGGCTTGCGCAGCGCGCTGCTGCGCGGCCTGAAGGATCACGCCGAGCGCGTCGGCCAGGGCAAGCGCGCCTCGTCCATCACCTCGGAAGACGTGATGGTGGGCGCGGCCGTGATGCTGTCGGTGTTCGTGCGCGAGCCCGAATTCCAGGGCCAGACCAAGGACCGTCTCGCCACCGCCGAAGCACAGCGCATCGTCGAGCAGGCGATGAAGGATCCGTTCGACCATTGGCTGTCGGGCAATCCGAACATGGCCAACCGGCTGCTCGACTTCGTGATCGACCGCGCCGAGGAGCGGCTGCGGCGGCGGCAGGAGAAAGAGACTGCGCGGAAAACCGCGGGCAAGAAGCTGCGCCTGCCCGGCAAGCTCGCCGACTGCACCGATGCCGGCACCGAAGGCTCCGAACTGTTCATCGTCGAGGGCGACTCGGCCGGCGGCAGCGCCAAGCAGGCGCGCGACCGCAAGACGCAGGCCGTGCTGCCGCTGCGCGGAAAAATCCTCAACGTCGCGTCCGCCGGCAAGGACAAGCTGACTGCGAACGCGCAGCTCTCGGATCTCGTGCAGGCGATCGGCTGCGGCCAGCTCCTGCACTATCGCGAAGAGGACCTGCGCTATCAGCGCATCATCATCATGACCGACGCCGACGTCGACGGCGCGCACATCGCTTCGCTTTTGATCACCTTCTTCTACCGGCAGATGCCGAAGCTGATCGACGAAGGTCATCTCTTCCTCGCGGTGCCGCCGCTCTACAAGCTGACGCACGGCCAGAAATCGGTCTACGCGCGCGACGACAAGCACAAGGAAGAGCTGATCAAGAGCGCGTTCAACGCCAATGCCAAGGTCGAGGTGAACCGCTTCAAAGGCCTCGGCGAGATGATGCCTGCGCAGCTCAAGGAGACCACCATGGATCCGCGCAAGCGGACGCTGCTCAAGGTGGTCCTGCTGCCCGACGACCGCGACACCACCGCAGATTCGGTGGAGCGGTTGATGGGCACCAAGGCCGAGGCCCGCTTTGCCTTCATCTCGGACAAGGCCGAGTTCGCCAGCGAAGAGCTGCTGGACGTCTGAGCCTCGGCGGCGTCGTAATTAGCTCAAGAGCCCCGGCAAAGCCGGGGCTCTTTTGTTTTGCGGGGGAAGCCACCCTTTGCCGGGATAGTGGCTGCCTGCAGTCCGCCTCCCACCAGGCGATTCCCGGCACCGTTGCCGCGACTCGGCCAACGACTCACGGCGCTCGGGGCGAGGCTGGACTGCCTCCATTTCGGAGACGGCCGAATTTCCTAACGAAATCCTACCAAAAATCGAGTCGGCGAAATTCTTGCAAGCTATTGAAATTGTACGCGCATTCCTGATTTTGGCGCTGCAGCCCCAAATGCGCGCGCCCCGGCGTTTTCCGGCAACTGTGCCTGCCCGGCAACAGCATTTCGGCGCGAAACGTCTATAGTCCGGGACATCAGATGACACGAACTCCAGTGCGCTCGCGCCTGCTACGACAGACCAAGGTTGGGGATTTTGACAATGAAGAAGGTTTTGCTCGCTCTGACCGCGGTTGCCGCGATGACCGCTTCGGCCTCCGCGGCCGACCTCGGCGCCCGCCCCTACGTGAAGGCTCCGATGCCGGCGCCCGTCGCTAACTGGACCGGCTTCTACATCTTCGGTGGCGCCGGCGGCGGCATCTGGGATGCGGACTCCCACACCAACTTCGTTGGCGTTCCCGTGACGATCGATCAGCGCGTCGGCGGCGACGGCTGGTTCGGAACGGTCGGCGCCGGTTACGACTGGCAGTTCAGCGGGACCTGGGTTGCTGGCGTGTTCGCGGATGGCCAGTTCGGCAGCCTGCGCGGCAGCCTGAACGACGAGTTCGCCGCCCTGACCGGCCGCATCAAGATGGAAAGCGCTTGGGCCGCGGGTGTTCGTCTCGGCTATCTGGTTGCTCCGAACGTTCTCTCCTACGTCAATGCCGGTTACACCGGATCGCATTGGTCGGGCACCGGCCTGACCAATCTCGCCGGCACCCCTTCGGGCTTCCACACCGACTCGTTCAACCGCAACGGCTGGTTCGTCGGCGGTGGCGTCGAGAACAACCTGAACATCTTCGGCATCTCGGCGCCGGGCTGGTTCATGAAGACCGAATACCGCGCTGCCTACTACGATCGCAAGGACATCGCCGTCCGCACCGACGTCGGCAACCTCGTGACCACCGACTCGATCAGCTTCAAGCCCTGGGTCCAGACCATCAGCACCTCGCTGGTCTACCGCTTCAACTGGACCGGTCCGGTCGTCGCCAAGTACTGATCCGATCTCACGATCGAACGTCAAAGCCCCGGCATCGCCCGGGGCTTTTTCGTTGCGCGGTACTTGTCCGCAGCCCAGTGCTCGCTCTTCGAAGCACGCAGCGGGCAACTGAGCTGCGATCAGCCACACGCTATCGCTTGATCGCCCCACCCCACGCGTCGCGCCGCTTTATTCGCCGCGACGGCATCTGCCGGCGCTGCCATTGTATCCCACCCAAACCTACGGGTACTGTGGGCCCAAGCTTTCGCGGCTGTGCATGGTTTATGCCCTACACCGCGACAGCAGCGGACCGATGGGAGGACATGCATGCGCAGATTTCTGCTGGTCGCAGGCCTGTTTGCGACTGCCGTCGGGCTGCTCTGGATCGGACAGGGCACCGGCACGGTCCCCTGGCCGCGATCGAGCTTCATGGTCAACCAGCTGCAATGGGCCGGCTATGGCGCCGCCATGGCCGGCTTCGGGCTGGTGCTGATCTGGCAGAGCAACCAATAGAAGAAACCAGGGAATACAAGCATGACATCCAGCCGGTTCGATCTCCGCGGCAAGGTCGCGATCGTCACAGGAGGCAATGGCGGCATCGGCCTCGGCATGGCGCGCGGACTTGCCGACGCAGGCGCCGACATCGCCGTGGTCGGACGCAACGAGGCGAAGTCCAAGGCCGCCGTCGAAGACCTCAGACAGCGCGGCGTCAAGGCGATCGCAATTGCCACCGACGTCACCGACAGGGGCGCGATCGAAGCCATGGTCGCCCGCGTCGCGAAGGATCTCGGCCGCATCGATATCCTGATCAACAATGCCGGCATGAGCATCCGCAAGCCGCCGCACGAGCTCGAGCTCGACGAGTGGAACAAGGTGATCGACACCAACCTCACCAGCGCCTTCCTGTGCTCGAAGCTCGCTTATCCGCACCTGAAGGCCTCCGGCAACGGCAAGGTGATCAACATCGGCTCGATGATGTCGATCTTCGGTGCGAGCTTCGCCACCGCCTATGCGGCGAGCAAGGGCGGCATCGTGCAGTACACGCGCGCCTGCGCCAACGCCTGGGCGCCCGACAACATCCAGGTCAACGCCATCCTGCCGGGCTGGATCGATACCGACCTCACCCGCGGCGCGCGGCAGCAGGTGTCGGGGTTGCACGAGCGGGTGCTGGCGCGCACGCCTGCGGGACGCTGGGGCGACATCGACGACTTCGCGGGCATTGCCGTGTTCCTGGCATCGCCCGCGTCGAACTTCGTCACAGGCACCGCGATCCCCGTCGACGGCGGCTTCTCGGTGATGGCTTAAGGCGCCGCACGAAAAAAGCCCCGGCATCCCTGCCGGGGCTTCTGGGTCCAAGGGGCCTAGGTCCAAGGGGCCTGGCGCGATCAGTACTTCGCCATCACGGGACCGCCGAACTTGTAGCTGATGCCGACCGTGACGGTCTGGTACTGGCTGGCGACGCTGTAGGGAACATTGCCGTTGGGCGTGACCAGCGGCGCGCCGCCGCGGCGGTAGCGCTCGAAATCGTAATAGCGATACTCGACCTTGCCGAGCCAGTTCGGAGCGAACGCGTATTCCACGCCCGCACCCGCCGTCCAGCCGCTGGTGTTCGAGGAGAAGGCGTCGACGCCGACCCCGAGATTCGTGTTCACGTGGCGCTGCTCGCCATAGGCCCAGCCGCCCGTTGCAAAGAGCAGCCATTTGTCGAACGCAATACCGGCACGGCCGCGAAGGGTGCCGACCCAGCGCAGCGTCGTCTCGTCCCGGGTGCCGCCCACGAAATTGCCGTCACCCTTGATGTCGGCCCAGGCCAGATCGCCTTCGACGCCGAGCACGAAATTCCTGATCTGCCAGTTGTAGCCGGCGAGGCCGCCGGCGATGGCGCCGCTCGAGCTGTAGCTGTTCGCAAAACCGGTGTCATTGAGCCGATCGTGATCGCCCCAACCATATCCGCCGAAGCCGCCGATGTAGAAGCCAGTCCAGTTGTAGACCGCCACCGGCGGCGCGATCAGCGCGGCCTTGACTGCCATGTCGGCTGCCGTCGCAATGCCCGGCGCGGCGACGAGAAGAGACATCATTCCTGCGAAAGCCAAAGCCTTTTTCATCGGTATTGCTCCAGAAAAAGTTGCAACAAATCGAAATGGTCTATTGCCGAATTTATACGTCGCGCCGGTCACGCCGCGAGGCTGAATTGGCCCCGCCCGTCGCTTCCCGTGCGCTATTCGGGAAAAAGTGACATTTGGACCACGCAAGGGTCTGCGATGCTGACGTTTCTCGCCAAGCAAAAAAGAGCCCCGGACGAAGCCGGGGCTCTCAGAGTTGGCAGTGCTTTTTTGATCGTTGGTCGCGTTGCGTCGACGTGCTCAGTAACGGGCGATGGTCGGGGCGTCGAACTTGTAGCTCGCACGCACCACGGCCCATTGGATGTCGCGCGGCTTGGTGTCGAAGGTGTAGTTACCCGAGGTGCCGCCGAGCTGATAGGTCTGGCTGCCGAAGGCAGCGTAGTTGTATTCGAGGCCCACGATCCAGTTGCGGGTGATGCCATATTCCCAGCCGGCGCCGACGGTCCAGCCGTTGTGCCAATGAGTCTGGCCGCCCGAGCCCGTGGACGGGTTCGCAACGTTGTCGACCACCGAGAGACGGTTGTTCACGCCGGCATAGCCGCCCTTGATGTAGAACAGGTTGTTCTGCACAGCGAAGCCCGCACGGCCGACGATCGTCGCGAGCACGTTGGCACGCCAGCTGAACTGGTCGTCGAGGCCTGCGCCGAACACGGTGTTCGTGAACGAGCCCTTGTTGTCGAGGCCGGAGATCGTGCCTTCCATGCCGAACACGTAGTTGTTGGCCTGCCAGTTGTAGCCGATCTGGGCGCCGCCCATGATGCCCGATTTGCGTTGGCGGAAGCCATCGCCTACCGAAAGATCACCGAACGGCGCGCCGGTCCCGTTGTTGATGAATTGCTCGTTGGTCCATGCGCCGCCAATGTGGCCGCCGACATAGAAGCCGGTCCAGTTGAACAGCGGCTCGGCGTAAGCGGGCGCCTTGGTGTAGCGCGCGCCGAGATCGGCGGCGGAGGCCGCGCCCGTCGAAACCAGAGCGGTCGTGCAGGCGAAGGCGGCAATCAATTTGTTACGCATGGTAGACCCCGTGTCCTTTGATGGGTGCACGGTCACAGACGGGTGTTACTAAAATTGGAATCAACAGAGTTAACGCGCCGCGTGGGCACGCGCGGCTCCGCAAATCCGCTTGCGCTGTTGCACACCCGCAACGCTCTACGCGCGATTTAACGCGACATTATCCCTACCGATGTCCTGCGCTACGATGCCGGCGCGGCCTTCGAGTGCACGTGCTCGGGCCGCACGCCGAGCGCAATCAGGCGCGCCGGAATGCCTTGGAGCCAGGGCAGCGCGGTGACGAGGCGCACGATCAGCGGCACCTTCAGCGGGCGGTCGCCGCCCTGCAGGGCGCCGCTGATGATGTTGTTCTGCACCACCACCTGCATGCGTTGCGTCATCTTCACCGGGAACTCGCGGCGACGCCTGACCGCATCGAGCTCACTCTCGGAGGGGCAGCCGTGCTGCAGCTTGTCCGCCAAGAGATTGGCGGTCGCGACCGCGTCCTGCACGGCGAGATTGACGCCGACGCCGCCGACCGGCGACATCGCATGCGCGGCATCGCCGATGCAAAGCAGGCCCGGCTGCGTCCAGCGCGGCAGGCGGTTGATCGCGACGGTCAGCAGCTTGACGTCGTCAAAGCTCTTCACGTCGGCAATGCCGGATTTGAGGATCGGTGCCATGCGCACGACGTCGTCGAGCAGCGTCTGCAGCCCCCTCGCCTTCACCGCCTCTTGCTGTCCCTTGGCGATGACATAGGCGCATTGCCAATAGTCGCCGCGATCGAAGGTGATCATCATCTTGCCGGGCTCGACGCGCGCGAACACGTTCTCCGTCTCGTCGGCCCTGCGGCCGGCACGAAACCACAGCACGTCCATCGGCGCACCGATCTCCTCGACGGCAAGGCCCGCGCGCTCGCGCACGGTCGAATGCCGGCCGTCGCAGGCGATGGTGAGATCGGCTTCGATGTCGATGATTCCGTCAGGCGTTTTCGCCCGCACGCCGGCGATCGTCTCGCCGCGGCGGATAAGATCGACCGCCTCGGTGCTCATCATCACCTCGAGCGAGGCAAAGCGGCGGCCCGCCTCGCGCAGGAAGTTCAAAAAGTCCCATTGCGGCATGAAGGCGATGAACGGGTATTTGGTGTGAAGCCGGGAAAGATCGGCGATGCGCACCGGCGTGCCGCCGAACAGGCCATCCATCTTCTGCAGTCGCTGATGCGGCAGCTTCAGGAAGCCGTCGATCAGGCCGAGCTCGTCCATCACCTGGAGCGTCGAGGGATGCACGGTGTCGCCGCGGAAGTCACGGAAGAAATCCGCATGTTTCTCCAGCACCACGACCTCGATGCCGGCCCTCCCCAGGAGGTAGCCGAGCATCATGCCGGCAGGTCCCCCGCCGACGACGCAGCAGCGGACCTTTTTCGTCCGGTTCGATGGCTGGTCGGATGTCATTGCAGCCGCGATCCGCGCGTAACGAGCAAGATGTCGCAGTCAATGTAGCGCCGATTCAGGGCTTTGGCGCCTGAATCTGGATGCGGAACGCGACCTCCAATGCCGGCCGGCAGCTTGGATCAGGCTTGCGCGTCAGCCGCCGGGAATAGATCGACCTGGCGGTTGTTGTTACAAGGGAACACGACCCAAAAGGGCATCGCGAGGAAACGTCCAACGTGGCATGGTTGCTTGCAGGCGTGGCAGCCTGGCTGGCCGTCAACGTCGCGCTCGTCTATCTGCGCTCGCGGCGAGCCCGTGAGGCCGAAGAGAGCGAGCCGCGGGCCTAGCTTCTTGCGTGCCGCGCGGGTTTCAGACGCTCGCGTCAAAACGGCTGCCCGCCCTTGATGCGCCGAGAAAGGCCCGCGCGACGCAGGCCCACGATGGTGCAGAGAGATTACTTCTGATCCTCGTTGCTAGTCCCGGTGCCCGGACTACCGATCGGCAACCCGTTGGGCGCATGACCGACACCGGCGTTCCGTTCGGCTTGCGCTGCCGTCGGTGTCTTACCGTTCGCGGTCGGCGGCTGGACGTTCGGATTGTTCAGGCTGTTGTTGCTGTTGACGTTGGCCCCAGTGGTGGTGCTGTGCGTTCCCATGCCCGAGGGAGCCGACGGTCCCGAATTGGCGCTGCTGGAGGACGTGCCCATTCCGGCGCCCGAGCTCGCCGCAGATCCCGCGCCTCCAGTCCCCGTCCCGGCAGCAGCCCCTGCACTGGCGCCGCCACCCGCACCACCGCCGCCTGCCCCTCCTCCGCCGCCACCGCCGCCTCCTTGGGCAAAGGCCGCCGTCGAAAGTGCTGCACAAGCAATCGTCACGAGGATGGATTTGCGGATCATGGATGGTCTCCCTGGTTTCGCAGACAATCCAGGGACCTAAGAGTTGTTCCTGGGCCGAACGTCTTCGACCTCAGTCGCTGAGCGCCGAAGACCTCAGCTCTCGTCGCTCTGCCAGAAGCTCAGTGACGGTTGGACGAGGACAGCAAACGCGGCAAGAGCGAGGATGGCGATGGCGACGAATGCAATTGCGAACTCTTCCATGAAGTCTCCCGGCGCCACAGCCCTCTTCCGGCATGCATGCCAGACCGTTGCGGCGGCATGGTGGCTCCAAGGTGGATCTAACATGCCTCTTGAGACGAGTTCCTCGTTACTCCAGCTCGCTCAGGCACAGTCAGATCGCTCTCTTCAGCACATAAGCCTCGTCAGGACATAAGCCTCGCGATGACGATCACCGCTCTCGCGACTTGCGAGAGCGGTCCGGAACATACTCCAAAGTCAGACGGCTTTCTCCTTCAGCTCGAAATCCATCTGCCAGGTCGACTGTCCGGGCTGCTTTCGAAATATCCAAATGGTAAGCGTGGAACCGGCTGGAATCACGATGCTGTCGCCTTCATGCATCGTGAATTGCCGAATATTGTTCTCGGTTGCCCAGATTGAATGAGAGTAAACGTCCTTGTCGCTGGCCTTGGTGCAGCTCAGGACTCCCCCACCGATTACTGCGCGGGTGACAGTCTGGCTAATCGACGAGTCCATGTGAATGGTAGTCATCTCGGCATCTCCAAAAATATGAATAAAACGCCAGATGCTCCCTCAGGTTGTGCCGCTCTGTCAACAACTCGCTCTCGAATGTCGACTATGGTTTCAGGCGCAGGACGCAATCAACATTCGCCGCGACGCATTCGACAAAGATCAATCATCAATTGCTACCCCGGTTCGCGCTCCGAAAGCTCTTGATCTCCGACACGCTCCCGTCGCGATAGGTCAGCTCCACCGAGACGGACTGCGTCGCTGGGGCGAGCTTCATGTAGAGCGGCATGCCGGCGGTGATGGCGCTGGGATCGCGCATGTCGCAGGGCGGCATCTTGAGCACCTGGTTGGGCACGGCGGTGTCGATGCCGATGCGCACCTCGCGGATGGCGCAGCGGTAGGACACGAGGTGGGTGTAGTAGACCAGGAGCCCGTTGAACTCGCGGAACGACAGCCAGCTCGTCGACGTCATGTCGAGGATCTTGCGCTGGTCGCGGATCAGCGCGGCCTCGGGATCGAAGCGGATCGGGAACGGTCCCTGCATGTCGCCGGACTGGTCGACATAGCGGACCTCGATGGTGCCGGCCTGCGCATCCGGCGGCAGCTCGATCGACGGGTTCGGCATGCGCTTGCGCGTGCGCGGATCGAGCGTGTCGATGAATCCGGTCTCGCGGAAATCGCCCTTGCCGGCCATGCGCCAGGAAATGCCGAGCGTCGGGTCGGCGAAGGAGAACACCACGCTCCAGCCGCCATTGTGCCGCGAGAAGCTCGCGATCGGCGCATTCAGCGTCTCCTCCTTCGGCAGCTGCGGCACCGAAACCGGCGGCAGCGCGGCGAGCTTCTGCGGCGGCGGGTCGGCCGGACGCGCAGCGGCATCCTTCGCCATGCCGCTCAGGAAGACGTCGTCGACCATCTGGTCGAAATAGACCGGCACCTGCCTGTGCTTGACGGTGTCGGCCATCTCGCTGACGGCGCGGCGGGTGCGCTGCGCCACCTGCACGAGGTTCTCGCCGGGCTGCAGCAGCTCCCTGGCGAAGGTGCGCGTGAACACCGAATTGGGATTGGTGTCGTCGTTGGAGAGACGATCGAGCGCGGTCTGGCGGGGACCTGCCGAGAACACCGAGAACACGCCTTCAGGCAGCTGCGTCATCGGCGCGAGGCCGCCGGCACCGGCGACCGCGCGGGTGCCCTTGCGCTCGAATGGATTGTTGCGGCAGGCGTCGAACACCAGGATCGAAGTCCGCGCCTTCTTGTTCTGCAGACGCTCGACGATGCGGTCGGCGAGGATCGAGGCGTCGCGCACCAGCTCTTCCTGGCCTTCCATCGCCGCCGGCACGTCGGTCGGCAGCAGATAGTTCTGGCCCGCGATCTCGAAGCCGTGGCCGGCGTAGAAGAAGAACGCGGTATCGCCGGGCTCGATCGCCTTGTCGAAGGCGAGCAGCGTCTCGGAGAATTGCTGCCGGTTCTGGTTCTCGGCGACCATCACCGAGAAGCCGAGTTGCTTGAGCGTATCGCCCATCGTGCGGGCGTCGTTGACCGCCTTGAGCAGCTTCGGCACGTTCCTGTAGTCGTTGTTGCCGACGACCAGCGCAATGCGCTTCTCGGCATGAGCGGGAAGCGCAAAGCCGCTGAGCCCCGCCGCAAGGCCAAGGGCCGCCAGAATTCGCAAAAGCCGACGCGTCATCGCAAGTTTCCCGTTGCAGATCGGCGCAGAGGCCGCTTCCTTCGAACAGCAGTTCATTGGACCCCCTGCCGCTGTGTGATAGTCGGCCCAGACGTAACGACGGTTCAAGGGACGCCGCGCTCCGGTTCCCCGATCTCGCTATGGCAGATTCCCGCGGAATCTGCTCTTTCTAGGGCAATTGCGTGCAAGCGGGGGCTGCCGTGTATCGCTGGTGTACCGACGAGGTCGAGCCGAATGAGCGGTTCGACTATTGGCGCGAGGTGCGCTCCAAGGGATTGTTCGGCGTCACCGCCGAGCTCGCGCGCGAACAGCGCGCGGATTTCTTCGGCGAATTCTCGCTGCGCCAACTGGGCGGCGCCGGCCTCGTCGAGCTGAAGGCCTCCCCCTACACGGTCGAACGCAGCAGCTCCGACATCGCCCACGCGCCGGGCGACGCCATCTGCGTCTACCAGCAGCTCGGCGGTGGCGGATGGTTCGGCGGCCTGCGCGGAAGCGACTTTGCGATCGCCAACGGCCGCTTCGCGACCAGCCATACCGACCTGCCCTACCGCACCGCGCCGCTGGGCGCCGAGGGCTTCCACCTGCGGATCCTCAAGATCCCGCTCGGCGCCATCCCGGCCCAGGACAAGCGCATGCGCGAGCTTGCACCCCGCACGTTCGACGATCCCACCCTGGCGCCCCTGCTCGGGGCCTGCTTTGCCGAACTCGGCGAAGCCTCTACGGAGCAACGCGCGGACGATGCGACCTCCCTTGTCCAGGCGTTGGCCCATCTGGCGCTGATCGAGCGCGGCATCGTCAGACCCGGCAGCCGGCGCGGACAGGCCGCGCTGCGGACCGCCCGCCTCTCGCAGGCCCGGCGGCTGATCGCGCGCCATCTGCAAGATCCCAATCTCACGCCGATCATGGTGGCTGACCTGCTCGGCGTGTCCGTGCGCCACTTGCATATGCTGTTCGAGGCCGCGGAAAGGAGCTTCTCGCAGACCGTGACGGACGAACGGCTGAAACAAAGCCGCCGCCTGATGCGTGAGGCGCCCGAACGGCTGATCGCCGACATCGCGGCCTCCTGCGGCTTCGAGAGCCTTGCGACGTACTACCGAGTCTTCAACGCCGCCTACGGCATGGCTCCCGGAGATTTCCGGGCCCACGGCTCGGATCGGCGTTAGCCGCCCGGCCCGGGAGCTCGCTCGGTCGATGCGCGGGCCGGAAAACCCCAACCGCGCCCGTGATTTGGGCAAAAACCTCTGGTTTTTTAGGACCTTCCCGCGTCCGCTCCATTGACTTTGGCCGATTCCCGCCTATGTTCCGGGGCGACGCGGCTCAGATCGAAGAGCGATTCCTGAGCCTTGCGCTTTGTTCGCGTGAGTCAGCACCCCCAGCTTCTTTGAGAGCGCGCCGTTTCGGGGTGGAACGCGACAGCCTTATTACCCTCGATTCCGAACGGCGGTTTCGACCAGAGGCTCAATGTCCTTTACAGATCTCGGACTGTCCGAAAAAGTCCTCGCCGCAGTGGCGGCCACCGGTTACACCACCCCCACCCCCATCCAGGAACAGGCGATCCCCCACGTCCTCGCACGCAAGGACGTGCTCGGCATCGCCCAGACCGGCACCGGCAAGACCGCGGCCTTCGTGCTGCCGATGCTCACCATCCTGGAAAAGGGTCGCGCCCGGGCACGCATGCCGCGCACCCTGATCCTCGAGCCGACCCGCGAGCTCGCGGCCCAGGTCAAGGAAAACTTCGACCGCTACGGCGCCGGCCAGAAACTCAACGTCGCCCTCCTGATCGGCGGCGTCTCCTTCGGCGACCAGGATGCCAAGCTGACGCGCGGCGTCGACGTGCTGATCGCAACCCCCGGCCGACTGCTCGACCACACCGAGCGTGGCGGCCTCCTGCTCACCGGCGTCGAACTGCTCGTCATCGACGAAGCCGACCGTATGCTGGACATGGGCTTCATCCCCGACATCGAGCGCGTCTGCAAGCTCGTCCCGTTCACGCGCCAGACCCTGTTCTTCACCGCGACCATGCCGCCGGAAATCCGGCGCATCACCGAAGCCTTCCTGCACAATCCGCAGAAGGTGGAAGTCTCCAAGCCCGCCACCACCGCCGTCACCGTCACGCAGGTCCAGGTGCCTGCCGGGCGCGAGGCGCACGAGAAGCGCGAGCTGCTGCGCCGGCTGCTGCGAGAGGCCAAGGATCTCAAGAACGCGATCATCTTCTGCAATCGCAAGCGCGAAGTCGCGATCGTTCACAAGTCGCTCCAAAAGCATGGCTTCAGCGTCGGCGCCCTGCACGGCGACATGGACCAGTCGGCCCGCACGGCCGCACTCGAACAATTCCGCAAGGGTGAGCTGCCGCTCCTGGTCGCCTCCGACGTCGCCGCGCGCGGCCTCGACATTCCCGAGGTCAGCCACGTCTACAATTTCGACGTTCCCCATCACGCCGACGATTACGTCCACCGCATCGGCCGCACCGGCCGCGCCGGCCGCACCGGCACCGCGATCTCGATCGTCACGCCGCTCGACCAGAAGTCGATGGTGGCGATCGAAAAGCTGATCGGCCAGAGCATTCCGCGCGCCGAGGGCGATTACGAAATCCAGGCTGAATCCTCCGATGGGACCGAGCGTCCGCGCGAGTCGCGCGGCCGCGAGCGTTCACGCGGCGGACGCGGCAAGCCGCAGCGCGGCCGCGACCGTGAACGCAGCCACGAGCCGCGCGAGGCCCGCGGCGAGGCAAGGCACGCTTCTGAAACAAGGCCTTCAGCCGAAGCACGGCCCGCTGCCGATGCAAGGCCCGCACGCGAGGCAAGGCCGGCACGCGAGGCAAGGCAGCCGCGTGAAGCCAGGCCGTCATCCGAGCCGCGTCATGGCGCCCGCCCGCAGGCCAACAATTCGCATGTGCCGTCGATCGGCCGTCCCGAGCCGCGCCGCCAACGCGAGGCCGACAGCGAGCCTGGCGATCACTCGCATCTGCCGGCATTCCTGCTGCGGCCGGTCCGTTCTCCCGCGGGCGCCTGAAGCGCGCGAGCGCGCTCCAGGTTTCGGTTGCGAAAACAGGAAGTGCACGTTTTTAGACGTTTCGTGAACGTATATTTACGGGGTGTTCACGATCGTCCGTTAGCCTACGAACATAATTTAAGCATTGCTGCGGTCGTCGGCGCACCGACCGCTGTGGAGTATGTTCCGTGGTCAAGGTGCTCGACGAACACGAACGCACGATGGCGTTCGCCGAAGTAGCGCTCGGTCAGATCCGATCGCTTCGGCAGACGGCGATTCCCCGCAATTACGAGATCTGGTACGTCTACGCCACCGGCTACAATGCGCCGCTCAACAAGATAGTCAACGAGACGCTGGCGCGCAGCGGCAAGCTGACCGAAGCCGATCTCGAGCAGATCTACGAGACCTATCTCTCCCACATCAAGACCACCGACCGCATCGACAAGGTCGGCGCCCGCGTCATCGGCGAGATCGACGACGTGATGAGGGTCCTGAGCGACGCGCTCGGCATGACCAGCTCCTACGATGCCAGCCTGTCGGGCGCGGCCGCGAAACTGTCGTCGGCCAAGAGCCGCGACCAGATCAAGGCGATCGTCGAAACGCTGCTGCGCTCGACCAGCGAGATGCGCGAGACCAACAAGGCGCTGGAAGACCGCCTGACGCTGTCGAAGGACGAGATCAGCAATCTCCAGCAGAGCCTGGAGGCGATCCGCGCCGAGAGCCTGACCGATCCGCTCACCGGCCTCGGCAACCGCAAATATTTCGACCGCATGATCGGCATGGCGGTGCAGAGCGCGCTAGCCTCGGGCGAGCCGCTGTCGCTGCTGCTGTTCGACATCGATCACTTCAAGTCGTTCAACGATTCCTACGGTCATCTCACCGGCGACCAGGTGCTGCGGCTCGTCGGCCTGTCGCTGAAGCAGACCATCAAGGGCCAGGACATCACCGCGCGCTATGGCGGCGAGGAATTCGCGGTCGTGCTGCCCAACACTGCGCTGCGGCAGGCCCTCACGGTCGCCGACCACATCCGCCGCGCGGTGATGGCGAAGGAATTGAAGAAGAAGTCCACCGGCGAGATCCTCGGCCGCGTCACGATTTCGGTCGGCGTCTCCATGCTCAAGCCGGGCGACGACACCGACGCGCTGATCGAGCGCGCGGACGCCTGCCTCTACGCCGCCAAGCGCAACGGCCGCAACCGCGTGATCTGCGAAGCCGATCCGGAATACGCGGTCGAGAGCCATAGCCGGGTGGCGTGAGTTTCCGTCGACTGCCTTAGGATGGACAAAGCGGAGCGTGCCCACGGACTTTCGGCGGGCACGGCGCTATGCGCCTTTGCCCCGTCTACGCGCTGTCTTCTTGACCGTCTTCTTCGTCGTCTTCTTGGCCGCAGGCTTCTTTGGCTCGGTTTTCTTGCTGGCCCCCGTCTTCCCCTTCGGCCGCTTTTTCACCTTGGCGCGCTGGGCGGCGGCGAGTGCCGCCCTCGCCCATTGTGCCAATTCTGCGGAATCATCGAACAGGCGCGCCGGCAACTCCCAATAGGAGTTGACCACCACGGTCTTGGCGCGGGTCGAATATTGGAACGGCTTCGAGCCCTCGGCCTCGAAGTCCGGAATAGTCACCTCGTCGGCGCGGAAGAACAGGCCCCCGCGCAAAGCGAGCGCGAAGTTGACGCCGTCGACGGAGATGCCGTGGCCGGAGAACATTTTGCGGATGGTGACGGGGCCGAAATCGGAAAACAGGTCGATCAGGAATTCGCGGTCCATGCTCACGCTCTCTCGCGCCGCGGACGCAGCGCGCCGTGCAACGGTGCGCTGCTGAGCCGGGGCCCATGCCCTTTGCGACAGGAAGTATAGCGTGGGTCCCGGCTCTGCGCAGCAGCGCAAGAGCGCTGCAGCGCGTCCGGGACACGAGAGCGATGCGTTGGGCTGATTACCCGTCGATCTTGGCCGGCCGCAGCTCGACCGACTCGCCGCAGCCGCAGGCGGAGATCTGGTTGGGGTTGTTGAAGACGAACTGGGCCTGCATCTTGTCGGCCTTGTAGTCCATCTCGGTGCCGAGCAGGAACAGCACGGCCTTGGGGTCGACCAGGATCTTGACGCCCTTGTCCTCGACGACTTCGTCGGTCGGCCGGACGTCGTGGGCGTATTCGACCGTGTAGGACTGGCCGGCGCAGCCGCCGTTCTTCACACCGACGCGCAGGCCCACGATCTCGGAATCGGCGCGCTGGGTCAGCTCGGTGATCCGCTGGGCGGCAGCGTCCGTCAGCCGCATCACCTGCGGGCGCGGCCGCCGGGGCTTTGGAGTGGATGCTGGTGTTGCCTGGGTCATGTTATCTATGTGGTCCGTTGCGGAGCGAATTCAATGCGAGCTGTGACCGTCACCACATGTTGAGGACGAGGCGCGCCTCGTCGCTCATGCGCTCGGGCGACCACGGTGGCTCCCAGACCACCTTGACGTCGACCACGCCGACCCCGGGAACGCTGGCGACCGCGTTCTCGACCATGGTCGGCAGCTCGCCGGCGGCCGGGCAGTTCGGCGTCGTCAGCGTCATCTGGACGTCGACGGAGCGATCGTCCTTGATCTCGACCTTGTAGATCAGGCCGAGCTCGTAAATGTCGGCCGGAATTTCCGGATCGAACACGGTCTTGAGGCCCGCGATGATCTCGGTGGTCAGACGCTCGGTTTCCTCCGGCGGCAGCGCCGAATGGGTCTCCATTGGACTAGCTTTGATTTCGGCAGTGTCACTCATGCGAACAAATCCCGCGCCTTCAACAGCGCCTGTGCCAGATGATCGACTTCTTCCCGCGTATTATACATGCCGAACGAGGCCCGGCAGGTGGCCGTCACGTTGAACCGCTCTAAAAGCGGCATCACGCAATGGGTGCCGGCGCGCACGGCGATGCCCTGGCGATCGATCACGGTCGCGACATCGTGGGCATGTGCGCCCTTCAGCTCGAACGAGATCACCGGGCCCTTGCCCCGCGCCGTGCCGATCAGCCGCAGCGAGTTGATCTCGCGCAGGCGATCCTGAGCGTAAGTCGTGAGGTCGGCCTCGTGCGCGGCGATGCGCTCCTTGCCGATCGAATTGACGTAATCGATGGCCGCGCCAAGGCCGACGGCCTCGACGATCGCCGGCGTGCCCGCTTCGAATTTGTGCGGGGGATCGCCATAGGTGACGACATCGCGCGAGACCTCGCGGATCATCTCGCCGCCGCCGTTAAAGGGGCGCATCGCGACGAGGTGGTCATATTTGGCCCAGAGCACGCCGATTCCGGTCGGACCGTACACCTTGTGACCTGTGAACACGTAGAAGTCGCAGCCGAGGTCCTGGACGTCGACCGGCAGATGCACCGCGCCCTGGCTGCCGTCGACCAGCACGGGAATGCCGCGGGCGTGCGCGATCTTCACCACGTCCTTGACCGGCACGATGGTGCCGAGCGCGTTCGACATCTGCGTGATCGCGACCAGCTTGGTCTTCGATGTCAGCAGCTTCTCGAACTCGTCGATCAGGAAGTTACCTTCGTCGTCGACCGGTGCCCATTTGATCACCGCGCCCTGACGTTCCCTCAGGAAATGCCAGGGCACGATGTTGGAGTGGTGCTCCATGATCGAGATGACGATCTCGTCGCCCTCACCGATGTTCGGCGCGCCCCAGGACGACGCGACCAGGTTGATCGCCTCGGTCGCGTTGCGGGTGAAGATCACTTCCTCGGTTCGGGCAGCGTTGATGAACTGCGCGACCTTGGTGCGACCGCCCTCATAGGCTTCGGTCGCCGCGTTGGCGAGGTAATGCAGGCCGCGATGCACGTTGGCGTATTCGCTGGTGTAGGCCTGCGTCATGCGATCGAGCACGGCGCTCGGCTTCTGCGCCGAGGCGGCGTTGTCGAGATAGACGAGGTTCTTGCCGTAGACCTGCATGGCGAGCGCCGGAAAGTCCTGGCGCACGCGTGCGACGTCATAAGTTCCGTTCTTGACCGCGGGATGGGTGCTCATTGGCGGCGCTCCAGCCAGCGCTCGGCAACGCCGATCACGTGCTCGCGCAGATCGTCGGCGGCGATCTGCTCGATCGCCTCACCGACGAAAGCCTGGATCAGCAGGGCCTGGGCCTGCTTCTCCGGCAGGCCGCGCGCCTTCAGGTAGAACAAGAGGCTGTCGTCGAGCGCGCCGGCGGTGGCACCGTGGCCGCAGGAGACGTCGTCGGCGAAGATTTCCAGCTCGGGCTTGTTGTCCGCCTCGGCTTCGTCCGAGAGCAGCAGCGCGCGAGTCATCATCTTGCCGTCGGTCTTCTGCGCGTCGGGACGGACAATGATGCGGCCCTGGAACACCGAATGGCCGCGGTCGTCGATCACGGCGCGGAAGACCTCACGGCTGACGCAATTCGGCACGGCGTGGTCGACCACCAGCGTGGTATCGCCATGCTCGGTCTTCTTCAGCAGGTTGACGCCGTTGGCCGAGAGCTCACTGCCTTCGCCCGCCAGCGTGATGAAGCCCTGCAGACGGCTCACCGCGGCGCCGGTGGTCATGTTGAAGAAACTGAATTTTACGTTGGCACCGATGGTGACGAAGTGCGAGGTCACGTTCACCGCGTCAGGCGCATCGTCCATCAGGCGGATGTGCGCGACGTCGGAATCGTCGCCGACCGAGACGAGGACGGCGTCGTTGACCTGGTAAGCCTTGGCATCCGCCGTAACAAAGGTCTCGACGATGGTGGCGCGAGCGCCCTTCCCGACCGCGACCTGCGAGCGGGTGAACGCCGAGGCCGACGAAGCGGTCGCGATGTGAATGATCTGAATCGGCGCGGACAGTCTTGCGCCGTCGGCGATCTCCAACACGACGCCGTCGGTCGCCATCGCCGCGTTCAGCGCGATCATGGCGTCGGTGGACGCGGTCTTCAGCAGACCCGCGTCCTTCTCCAGCGCCTCACGCAGGGTCCTGAAGCCGGCCTCGGCGACGAGCGCCTTCACGTCGGACAGATCGGCCGCGAACACGCCGTCGACCAGCACCAGCTTGCGGGCGCCGGCGATCGCATGCGCCTTCACCGCGTCCGCAGCGCGCTTGAACGCGGCCGCATCGGGCGCGGCTGCCAGCGGCAGCACCTCGCCGACCAAGGCGCGCAAATCGGTGTATTTCCATTCCTCGATCCGGCGGTGCGGCAGGCCGAGACGCTCATAGGTCTCGAATGCCTCGCGGCGCACGGCAGTGATCGCGGGCGCCCCCGGCAGTCGGCCTTCGGCGCTGGTGAAGAGATCGCTCACCGCGCGGCCCTTTCCGGTCTTTGCCACAGCAACGTTCATCGCAAAATTCCTTACGCGGCATCCTCGAACTGGGCGTAGCCGGACGCTTCCAGCTCCAGCGCCAGTTCCTTGCCGCCGCTCTTCACGACACGGCCCTTCGACATCACGTGCACGACGTCGGGCACGATGTAGTTGAGCAGCCGCTGATAGTGGGTGATGACGACCATCGACCGCTTGGGCGAACGCAGCGCGTTGACGCCGTCGGCGGCGATGCGCAGCGCGTCGATGTCGAGACCGGAATCCATCTCGTCGAGGATGCACAGGCTCGGCTCGAACAGCGCCATCTGCAGCACCTCGTTGCGCTTCTTCTCGCCGCCGGAGAAGCCGACATTGACGCCGCGCTTGAGCATGTCCTGCGGGATGTTCAGCGACTTCGAGACCTCGCGGACCTTCTTGAGGAAGTCCGGGGTCGAGTATTCATCCTCGCCACGCGCCTTGCGCTGGGCGTTCAGCGCCGTGCGCAGGAAGTTCATGGTGGCGACGCCGGGAATCTCGACCGGGTACTGAAACGCCAGGAACACGCCCTTGGCGGCGCGCTCGTCCGGCGACATCTCCAGGAGGTCCTCGCCCTTGAACAGGATCTGGCCGTCGGTGACCTCATAGCCGGGCTTGCCGGCGATGACATGGGAGAGCGTCGACTTGCCGGAGCCGTTCGGCCCCATGATGGCGTGGATCTCGCCTTCGTTCACGGTCAGCGTCAGCCCGTGGAGGATCTCTCGTTCCTCGACACGAACCTTGAGGTCTTTCACTTCAAGCAAAGCCATCTTGGTATCCAGTCTATTCAATTGATGTTGGAGCGCCGAAGCGCGCCGCGAGGGTCGGTGCTTAGCCGACCGACCCTTCAAGCGAGATCGAGATCAGCTTCTGCGCTTCCACCGCGAATTCCATCGGCAGTTGCTGCAGCACGTCCTTGACGAAGCCGTTGACGACGAGGCCGACCGCCTCTTCCTGCGAGAGACCGCGCTGGATGCAGTAGAACAGCACGTCCTCGGAGATCTTCGAGGTCGTCGCTTCGTGCTCGAAGGTCGCCGAGGAGTTCTTGGCCTCGATATACGGCACGGTGTGCGCGCCGCATTTGTCGCCGATCAGCAGCGAATCGCAGGCGGTGAAGTTGCGCGCGCCGGTGGCTTTCCGATGAGCTGTCACAAGACCACGATACGTGTTCTGCGACTTGCCCGCGGCGATACCCTTGGAGATGATCCGGCTCGACGTGTTCTTGCCGAGATGGATCATCTTGGTGCCCGAGTCGACCTGCTGGAAGCCGTTCGAGATCGCGATCGAGTAGAACTCGCCGCGCGAATTGTCGCCGCGGAGAATGCAGCTCGGATATTTCCAGGTGATCGCCGAACCCGTCTCGACCTGGGTCCAGGAGATCTTGGAATTGTTGCCGCGGCAGTCGCCACGCTTGGTGACGAAATTGTAGATGCCGCCCTTGCCTTCCGAATTGCCGGGATACCAGTTCTGTACCGTCGAATATTTGATCTCGGCATCGTCATGCGCGACGAGCTCGACCACGGCGGCGTGCAGCTGGTTCTCGTCGCGCTGCGGCGCGGTGCAGCCTTCGAGATAGGAGACGTAGGAGCCCTTGTCGGCGATGATCAGCGTGCGCTCGAACTGGCCGGTGTTGCGCTCGTTGATGCGGAAATAGGTCGACAGCTCCATCGGGCAACGCACGCCCGGCGGCACGTAGACGAACGAGCCGTCGGAGAACACCGCCGAGTTCAGCGTGGCATAGAAATTGTCCGATGTCGGAACCACCGATCCCAGATATTTCTGCACCAGCTCGGGATGCTCGCGGATCGCTTCCGAGATCGGCATGAAGATCACGCCGGCCTTCTTCAGCTCCGCCTTGAACGTGGTCGCAACCGAGACCGAATCGAAGACCGCATCGACCGCGATCTTGCGGCGCGCCGGATCTTCCTCGCCGGGCTTGGGCTCGACGCCCTCGAGCATGGCGACTTCCCGCAACGGGATGCCGAGCTTCTCGTAGGTCTTCAGGATCTCCGGATCGATCTCGTCGAGCGAGGTGACCGTCTTCTTCGGCTTCGGCGCGGCGTAATAATACAGGTCCTGGAAGTCGATCTTGGGATAGTCGACGCGCGCCCAGGTCGGCTCCTGCATGGTCAGCCAGCGCCGATAGGCCTCCAGCCGCCACTGAAGCATCCAGGCGGGCTCGTTCTTCTTCTCGGAGATGAACTTGACGGTCTCTTCCGACAGCCCCTTGGGGGCCTTGTCGGACTCGATCAGGGTTTCAAACCCATAACGATACTGGTCGACGTCGATGCGCTTCACGCGCTCGACCGTCTCTTGCACGGCTGGCATTCTATCCTCCGCTCGCGGTTTCAAGGACCGCGGTGGATCAAACTCGAACGAGTATTACGATGTTTCTGTGCGGAAAGCACGGCTTAGAACCGTTCAAGCCGTGTTTCATCGCTTAAGCCTTAAGTAGGCTATTACCGAGCTTTCGCCAAGCCTCTAACGCCCTGTTGATGTCTTCTGGTTCCGTGGACCAGCCCAGACTGAGACGCACCGCTCCCTGGGCCACCGCCGGGTCACATCCCATGGCCGAAAGAACGTGCGACGGCTGGACCTTGCCCGAGGAACAGGCCGAACCGGAGGAAACGGCGACGCCTTCGAGGTCAAAGCCAATCACAGCAGTCTCAGCCTTGAGGCCCGGCGCCGTGAACAGAGCGGTATTTGGTAACCGTCCGACGTCCCCAGAGAAGATGATTGCGCCCGCAACGCTCCGGATGCCATTTTCCAAGCGATTTCTGAGGGTTGCTATGCGCTCCGCATCCTCCGGCAGAGCCTGAAGCGCGACCTTCGCCGCCGCGCCGAAGCCGGCGATGCCTGCGACGTTCTCGGTGCCCGCGCGACGGTTCAGTTCCTGTCCCCCGCCCCGCAGCACCGGCTCCAGTCCGGCGATCCCCTCGGCCACGACCAGCGCGCCGACCCCCTTGGGACCGCCGATCTTGTGTGCAGAAAGGGTCGCAAGGTCGGCGCCTATAGCCTTGATATTGAACGGGATCTTGCCGAGCGCCTGGATCGCGTCGACGTGCAGCAGGCTCCCCGCCTCGTGGACGATGCCCGCAGCTTCGGCGACCGGCTGGAGCGCGCCCGTCTCGTTGTTTGCGGCCATGATCGACACCAGCGCCGGCGGGCCGTTATTGAGCTGCGCCCTGAGATGCTCGACGTCGACCACGCCGGAACGCGTGACGTGGATCAGGTCGATGGCGGCAGCCGGGAACCGACCACCTGCCAGCACCGAGGCGTGCTCGACCGCCGAGACCAGCAGCCGTTCGACGGGTCCGCCTGACGGCCCCCGCAAACCCGGCGACAGGGCCAGCGCATTGGCCTCGGTTCCAGACGAGGTGAAGACGACGTTCCGTGGCAACGCACCGACTGCCGCGGCAAGCGCAGCACGGGCGTCCTCGATCAACCGTCGCGCTTCCCGCCCCTCGGCATGGACCGACGACGGATTGCCGACGAGGTCATAGGCCGCAACCATCGCCGCCCGCGCCTCGGGGCGCAGCGGGGTGGTCGCGTTCCAGTCGAGATAGACACGGGTCGGCATCTCGCCCTCTTAGCACCTTTTGCCATCCGTCCAATCGGAGGGCGGCATGCATCAGGCCGGCTGGTGTTGCTCCATTCGGGCAACCATCCGCGGCACCGCCCGCAGGCCGAACAGAGGCCGCAGCCAAGCGATGCGCCGGACCACTTCATAGGTCACCACGCAGGTGAGCGCGGTGCCGATGATGACAAAGGAGGCTTCGATCCCGACCGGCAGGCCGCTGTCGCGCAATGCGTGCGCGATCACGATGATCGCGGTCTGATGCACGATGTAGTACGGGAAGATCGCGTCGGTCAGATAGCGCCGCACGGGGCTGTCGGCCGTGAGGTGGCGCCGCGCAAAGCCCAGTACGGCGGCGATCGCGAGCCATTGGTAGCAGCCATAGGCCGAGGCGGCGGTCCATTTCAGCGCGGGCGACGGCGCAAACAGACCGGCGCGAAGCAGGATGAAGGCCAGGAAGCAGACGGCTGCAGCTGCCAGAGCCACCCAGCGCTGGCGCTCGACATTGCGCCAGATCCCCTCCTGCTTCGCCAGCAGGAAACCGGTCAGGAAGGCCGTCGCGTGGTCCGCATGGTTGTACCAGTCGCCGAACAGCGCATGCGTCGACGGGAAGGCCGGGAACAACACCAGGCGCCAGGCCGCGTACAGCAGGCAGGGCACGATCAGGAGCCATGGCCCGGCGAGCATGACGGCCAGCTTCCGGCCCAGCCAGTCAGCGCCGGCGGGCCACAATGCGAGCACGCCGATCAAGGCCATCGTGTAGACCCACAAATAGACCACGAACCAGAGATGGTTCCAGGTCGGCAGCACGATGCAGGGATTCGGACAGAACTGCGCACCGAAGGCAAAGTAGTGCCTGGTGTAGAAATCGAAAAAGCCCGCGGGATAGCCGAGGCTTTCGACGACCTGGAGATAGGATTGCGGCGGCACGATCGCGAGCATGCCGAAGATCAGGGGGATCAAGAGCCGCACAGACCGCGCCCCGGCGAGCGAGGCGAGAGTGGACTTGCCGAGCATGAAGCGGGTGGCAACCCCTGACACCAGGAACAACAGCGACAGCCGCCAGGGGTTGAGGAACAGCATCACCGGTTCCAGCCAGGTCAGCCGGTGCACGCTCTTGATGTGAAATCCCCAGGACACGTAGAGCATGCCGACGTGGTAGAAGATCAAGAGCCCGAAGGCTAAAATCCGCACCCAGTCTAGATCGATACGCCTGTCCGTGCTCGGGAATTGCTGTGGTGTTGTCATGGTTTTCTGCTCCTTGAGGGGACGACGAACGCGGTTTTCGGGCCAGGTTGACACTGAAAATGGCTGACACCGAAAATGCCCCACTGACGGAGCGCGTCGAGCCGGTTTGGGATCAGAATCGGACGCGAGGGGATGAGCCGCCGGTGGCTGGGACGAGCGGCGGGCCGTTTGGGATCAGCGGCAGCGACCGGACGATGTTCGCTGCGATCGCAGCCGTCGCGCTCGCGACCGGAATCGTCAATGCGTTTTCGGGCGCTCAGGACGCTGCCTGGCGCGGCGACAGCTACGACATCGGCCGGCGGCTGTTTTGGGAGATGTCGAGCATCGCAATCATCCTGCTGCTGCTGCCGCTCCTGGTGCTGGCGGTTCGCCGCATGCGCCGGAGCGCCGGCCTCGCCACGCGGGCCGGAATCGGGGCGATCGCCCTGCTCGGCTTCTCAGCGCTCCACATCACCGGCATGGTCTGGCTGCGGAAGCTCGCGCTCTGGCTCGCGGGAGGCACCTACGATTTCCGCTTCTCGCTTGCGACGGTCCTTTACGAATTCCGCAAGGACGCCGTGGCCGTCGTCCTGATCGCCGGCACGATCTGGCTGCTCGAAACCCGGCGCGAACTGAAGAGCGCCGCCCTCGCTCCGTCGGCGGCCCCCGCCCCGCAGCAGCCGTCGTCCCCGAATCTCATCTGGCTGCGCGACGGGACGAGCCGCATTCGCGTGGTGCCGCACGACATCCTCTGGGTCGCTTCCGCCGGCAATTACATCGAATACAGCCTCGCCGACGGCACGCAGCACCTGATCCGGGGCACGTTAGCCGCGGCTGAAAGCGAGCTGGCGCGCTTTTCCATTGTTCGCGTTCATCGCACCAAGCTTGCCAATCTCGACCGGCTGAGCGGCGTGGACCTCAAGGCCTCCGGCGATTTCGAGCTCGTCTTCGACAACGGGCAGACACTTGGAGGCAGCCGGCGTTACCGGCCGGCAGTCGTCTCCCTCGGCAGCCGGACCGCCCCGGCCGGAATCGCCGCTACCGATCAACCGACGATCCATAAACAGCCGTGATTCCAATCGGTTGAGTGGCACCTCCGGCACCGCGGTCCGCCACCGTCGTAGCCCGGTTGATCCATGCGGCGACACATCACCGGCGGCCGGCCGGCGATGACGCTGCCATGACGGGCTAAGCTCTTGAGTCGATTGAGAGATGTCGAAGAAGCTTGCTTTTTGACCCTTGCCTCGTGTTAGAAGCGCGCATCAGTTCACCTGCGCGCCACTCGCGCATCATCCGAGGGCGCGCCTCTCCACCTTTCATCCGTGCTCCCGTCGGCGGCAACGCCGGAAGAGCCACAATCGGACGATTGCGCAGGGATCACCTCCAAGGGACTCAATCAGAGACATCCATGCCTGAAGTCATTTTCACCGGCCCTGCCGGCCGCCTCGAGGGTCGCTATCATCCGGCAAAGCAGAAGAACGCGCCGATCGCGATGATCCTGCATCCGCATCCGCAGTTTCACGGCACGATGAACCATCAGATCGTGTACCAGTGCTACTACGCCTTCGCGCATCGCGGCTTCTCGGTGCTGCGCTTCAACTTCCGCGGCGTCGGCCGCAGCCAGGGCTCGTTCGACCACGGCACCGGCGAATTGTCCGATGCCGCCGCAGCTCTCGACTGGGCGCAGACCATCAATCCCGAAGCGCGCGCCTGCTGGGTCGCCGGCTTCTCGTTCGGCGCCTGGATCGGGATGCAGCTCCTGATGCGCCGCCCTGAGGTCGAAGGCTTCATCTCGATCGCGCCGCCCGCCAACCTCTACGACTTCTCGTTCCTCGCGCCCTGCCCGTCCTCGGGCCTGATCGTGCACGGCGAGAAGGACGCGGTGGTGCCGCCCAAGGACGTCAACACGCTGGTCGAGAAGCTGAAGACGCAGAAGGGCATCGTGATCGACCAGCAGGTCATCCCCGGCGCCAACCATTTCTTCGACGCCAAGCTCGAGCCGCTGATGGAGACCATCACGGCGTATCTGGATATGCGCCTGGCAAACGTTCGCTAAGCCAACTTCAACGCCACGATCCCCGTCAAGACGAGCGCGATGCCCGCAAGCTTCATCGCGCTCAGGGTCTCGCCGAACAGCACGACGCCCATCAAGAACGTGCCGGCAGCGCCTAGGCCGGTCCACACCGAATAGGCGACGCCGACTTCGAGCACCTTCAAGGCGCGTCCGAGCAGGACGACGAAGGCGGCGAGCAGCACGACCGAAACGATGCTCCAGCCCAAGCGCGTGTAGCCTTCGGCATATTTCATCGAGATCGCCCAGCCGACATCGAGCGCGCCGGCGACCACCAGCATCAGCCAGGCCATGGATTGCGACATCGGCGTTGCGCTCAGGCCGCGAGCTTGAGCAGATGCGCGTCGTGCCGAACGAGGAAGGCGCGCAGCAATTGCAGATAGTCGGCGCCGACAGCCGTGCGCACGCTCGGACGTTTCGCAAGCTCAGCGCGCCAGGCGCGGACCTTCGGCACATCGCGGAAGATGCCGTGCTCAGTCAATTCGTCGAACAGGTCGAAATAACGAAAGATCGGCGCGAACACGGCGTCGACCAGGCTGAATTGCGCACCGGAGAAGAAGGGACCCGCACCAAGTGTCGCCTCGACACGCGCGAATTTTGCGACGAGCGCCTGCCGCTTGCTTTCGAACGTCGCAGGATCGGCCGTCGTCTCCAGCCCCCAGAGATCGCCGAGGATCGCCGAACCGAACTCCATCCAGGCGCGGTGCTCGGCGCGTTTCAGAGGATCGGCCGGATGCAGCCTGGCGCCGCCTTGCGTCTCCTCGATGTACTCGCAGATCACATTGCTCTCGAACAGCGCGACCTCGCCTTTGTCAGTCGTCACCACCAGCACCGGCACCTTGCCGAGCGGCGACAGCTTCAAGAACCATTCGGGCTTGTTGGCGAGATCGATATCGACCCGCTCGAACGGAACGCCCTTCTCCTTCAACGCGATCACGGCGCGCTGCACGTAGGGGCAAAGCTTGTGGCTGATGAGTTTTAATGAAGCAGGCATGGCGCGATCCCGGCGGTTCGATGCAACTGCATTCAATGTAGATGCATTTGCATGTATCCGTCAAGATCCATGCGGATGCATTAATCCGTCGCCTCAGGGCCGCGCGATCACCCCGCCGGTCATCGGCATCGGCACGCCCGTGGTCGCGGGATAGGACAGCGGCAAGCCCTTCAGGCCGCGCGCGGCGAGGAAGCCGAAGGCCTGGGCCTCGATGGCGTCGGAGGCCCAGCCGAGCGTCTCGGCGGCCTCGACGGTGGCCGAACCCACCCGATCCCGCAGCACCCTGAGCATGGTGAGGTTGCGGGCGCCGCCGCCGCAGACGATCCAGCTCCGCGGCCGCCGTGGCAGCAGCGGAATGATTCGGGTGATCGCCGCTGCGGTGAAGGCGGTCAGCGTCGCGGCGCCGTCGGCCGGCGCGACGTCGCCGAGCCGGAGCGCAGCGAAGTCGTTGCGGTCCAGCGATTTCGGCGGCGGCAACGCAAAGAATGGCAGCTCCAGCGCGCGGGCGATCCAGGCCTCGTCGGCCTTGCCGAGAGCTGCGAACTTTCCTTCCGCATCGAACGCCTGGTTCATGGTGCGGTACATGAAATCGTCCAGCAGCGCGTTGCCGGGGCCGGTATCGCAGGCGATCAGCGTATCGTTGCCGTCGATATAGGTGATGTTGGAGACGCCGCCGATATTGACCACGACGATCGGCCCCTCGCGGTTCAGCGAGTTGGCGAGCGCCCGGTGGTAGACGGGTACGAACGGCGCGCCCTGCCCGCCGGCCTCGACATCGGCGGCGCGGAAATCGTGCATCACGGGGATATGGATCGCCCTGGCCAGTGCCGGCGCGTCGCCGATCTGCACCGTCAGCCGCCGCTCGGGGCGGTGCAGCACGGTCTGGCCGTGGAAGCCGACGATGTCGATATCCTCGGGCTTCATCCGGTTCTGGGCGACGAAGGCGGCAACCGCCTCGGCGTGAGCCTGGGTCACCGCGCGCTCGGCCTCGGCCAGGATGCCCGGCCGGGCGTCTCGTTGCCGCAGGTGCACGGCCTCGGCGAGCGCCTGCCGCAGAAGATTGCGCTCCGCCGGGCTATAGGCCCGGTAGCCGGACGGCCCGAATGCCTTCACCTGTTTTCCATCGGTTTCGATCAGCGCGACATCCACCCCGTCCAGCGAGGTGCCGCTCATCAAACCGAGTGCCGTCAACATCATGGATCAGCGTCCTCGAGACCCTCTCCGGCATGCCGATCTTGTGCCAGAGGGACACATCTTATAATGCCACAGCGCCAAGTGGCGGGTGGCCGTCGGGTTCCAACGCAAGACCCTTAAATTGCCCCCAAAACAGTAAACCAAGAATTGTTGGGCATGCCGACAGATGACTGCATTTAAATCGGATTTCCTCAATACCCTGCAGGAACGTGGCTTCATCCACCAGTGCTCCGATTTCGAGGGGCTGGACGCGCTCGCCGCCAAGGGCGAGGCGACCGCCTATGTCGGCTACGATTGCACCGCCCGCTCGCTGCACATCGGCAACTATCTGACCATGATGATGCTGCACTGGCTGCAGCAGTCCGGCAACAAGCCGATCACGCTGATGGGCGGCGGCACCACCATGGTGGGCGATCCCTCCGGCAAGGACGAGACGCGCGCGATGCGCACGGTCGCCGAGATCGAGGACAACAAGGCCTCGATCCGCGGCGTGTTCGCCAAGGTGCTGCGCTATGGCGATGGCAAGAGCGACGCCATCATGCTCGACAATGCGGAATGGCTGACCAAGCTGAACTGGATCGAGATGCTGCGCGACGTCGGCCGGCATTTCTCTGTCAACCGCATGCTGACGATGGACTCCGTGCGCCTACGCCTCGAGCGCGAGCAGGAGATGAGCTTCATCGAGTTCAACTACATGGTCTGCCAGGCCTACGACTTCGTCGAGCTCGCCAAGCGCACCGGCTGCAAACTGCAGATGGGCGGGTCCGACCAGTGGGGCAACATCATCATGGGCGTCGATCTCGGCCGCCGCATGGGCACGCACCAGTTGTTCGCGCTGACGACGCCGCTGCTCACCACCGCGTCGGGCGCCAAGATGGGCAAGACCGCGCAAGGCGCGGTGTGGCTCAACGCCGACGCGTTCTCGCCTTATGATTTCTGGCAATACTGGCGCAACACCGAGGATGCCGACGTCGGCAAATTCCTGAAACTGTTCACGACGCTGCCGATCGCCGAGATCAGGAAGCTCGAAGCGCTCGGCGGCTCGGAGATCAACGAGGCCAAGAAGGTGCTCGCCACCGAAGCAACGGCACTGCTGCACGGCCGCGATGCCGCGAACGAAGCGGCGGAGACCGCGCGCCGCACCTTCGAGGAAGGCGCGCTCGCCGAGAGCCTGCCTACGGTGGAAATTCCGCGCGGCGAACTGGACGCCGGCCTCGGCGTGCTCAGCGCCTTCGTCAAGGCAGGCCTCGTTGCCTCCAACGGCGAGGCGCGGCGGCAGATCAAGGGCGGCGGCCTGCGTGTCAACGACGAGCCCGTCACCGACGAGAAGATGACGCTTTCTGCAGCCAATCTGACGCCGGAAGGCGTGATCAAGCTGTCCTTCGGCAAGAAGAAACACATCCTGATCAAGCCTGCATAGGCGTATGAGCTTTTCGCTGCTTGTCAGGGTGCGCGGATGCGCGCTCCCTGACCGGCAATGGATCAGAACACGCCCGGCAGGGAAACGAGCAAGGACGGCGTCGCGGCGGCGCCGCAAGCTGCCGTGCGTATCGCGCTCACCGTGCTCGCGCTCTGCTTCACGCTGGCCGTGCTCGGCCGCGGGCTCGGCGACAGTTTTACGGTGTTCCTGAAGCCGATTTCGGAAAGTTTTGGCTGGGACCGTGCGCAGATCGTCTCGGTCTATTCCCTCACCTGGCTTGCGAGCGGTCTCACCGCGCCCTTCGTCGGACGGCTGTTCGACCATTCCGGACCGCGCATCGTCTATGCCCTCGGACTGGCGCTGCTCGGCGCGGCGTTCCTGACCGCGGCCCACGCGCAACATCTCTGGCAATTCCAGCTTACGATCGGCCTCTGCGTCGGCATCGGCGTCGCCTTCATCGGCATCGTGCCGAACTCGATCCTGCTCGGCCGCTGGTTCGGGCCTCGCCTGCCGACCGCGATGTCGGTGGTGTATTCGGCAATGGGCGGCGGCGTGCTGGCGCTGCTCCCGGCGTCGCAGCTCCTGATCGACCGCATCGGTTGGCGCGGGACCTACCAGCTGTTCGGCATCGCGGCCCTGGGCCTTCTGGTGCCGCTGATGCTGCTGCCGTGGCGGCTGTTTGCCGCGGGCTCGCCGCACGTCGTGAAGAAGACCGATCCGGATTTCGTCGACAATGGCTGGACGCTTCTCGGCGCAATGCGCCACCACGCTTTCTGGGCGCTGTTCTCGACCTTCTTCTTCACCGCCGTCGGCATGTACGCGATCGCCGCGCAGATCGTGGCCTATCTGATCGATGCCGGCTTCCCACCGCTGCAGGCCGCGACGGCCTGGGGCTTTTCCGGTGTCGTGCTGGTGTTCGGAATGCTCGGCGTGTCCGCGCTCGACGGGCTGATCGGACGGCGGCCGTCGGTGCTGCTCAGCTACGCGATCTCGATCCTCGGCATCGTGCTGCTATGGCTGCTGCAATATTCGCCGAACATCCTCCTGCTCGCCGGTTTCGTCATCTGCTTCGGCAGCATGATGGGCTCGCGCGGCCCGCTGATCAGCGCCACCGCGATGCGGATCTTCCAGGGCAAGCGCGTGGGAACCATCTACGGCACGATCTCGATCGGCAGTGGCCTCGGCTCGGCGTTCGGCTCCTGGAGCGGCGGCCTGATCCATGATGCGACCCACGGCTACAACGCGCTGCTTGCCTTCGCACTTGCGAGCGTTGTGCTCGGCATGATCCCATTTCTGGTTGTGCCCGCCCTGCGACGGTAGGTGTCCCAGAGGTAACCTGCACGCATGCACGTCACCGGACAATTACGGATCGGCACGGCGCGAATACGCACAAAAATCGGGACCTCGCGCGGCTGAACGCCGCGCGCGCGGTGTTTTGTCCGTCATGACAAAAATGTCAGCGCAAATTGACGCGGACCCGCTTGCGAGACAGAACTGAATACGGTCCAAGTCGCAGCATTGGATGGAGGGCAAACCAATGAACTTTCCTTATCTCACGCGCTTTCAACCGGTTCTCTTGAGCCTGTTTCGCTTCATCACCGGCCTCTTGCTGTTTCAGTACGGCATCGCCAAGATCTTCAAGTTTCCGGTGCTCCCCTACTTCGCCAACATCCCGCCGCTGATCTGGACGGCCGGTGCGCTCGAGCTCGTGCTCGGCGCGCTGCTGATGCTCGGCCTGTTCACCCGCCTCGCCGCCTTCATCCTCGCCGGTGAAATGGCCTTCGCCTACTTCATGGGCCACATGTTCAAGGGCGAGACGCCGGTGTTCCTGCCGCTGCTCAACGGCGGCACCGCGGCGATCCTGTTCTGCTTCGCCTGCCTCTATTTGTCGGCAGCCGGTGGCGGCTCGGTCAGCGCCGACGCCGCGATGGGCAAGGACTAGCGCGTCCGCGTCCGCGCGCGGGCGCTACCGCGTCCGTCTTCGACCCCGCAAACGGACGGCTCCGGCAGATCCGCCGGCGCCGTCTCAGCGCGACCCCAGCACGTTCCAGATCAGAACGAGGGCCGCGACGAGCAGCACGGACATGATGATGCGGTGAGCGAATCGGTTCACTGCAGTTTCAGCCGGGCTCGATCACCAGCAAAATCTGACAACGATACACTCCCGCAAGAATACGGGTGAGCGTCGATGCATGCGTTTTTGCCTGCACGCTTGCGCATATGTCTCCCGAGCGTCTTCAGCACGGTGGGCGCCCATAGCCTATGTTCATGATTGGTAAGAACTTCATGCTACCGGTGCGAGCAATAACAACCATTCCCTAGGGGCTGTGATGAAGCTGCTGAGTCATCTGACGATCCGCACCAAGCTTGCCAGCATGGTCTGCCTTGCGGCTCTCACAGTCACGGCCATTATCGGCGTGTCGTCCGTCCTCAGCAAGAGCCGCATGATGGAGGACCGCGTCCAGCAGATGCGGACCGCCGTCGAGCTGCTCTACAACTACGCGCAATCGCTTCAGGACGAAGTCACCGCCGGCAAGCTGACACTGGCCGATGCCAAGGCCCAGTTCCACCAGCGCGGCCGCCGCATGAATTTCAACGGCAACCAGGGCTACCCCGTCGTCTACAACCCCGACACGTCGATCCTGGTGAACGGCGCCAATCAGCAGCTCGAAGGCAAGATCACCGGCGCCAAGGACTCCAACGGCGTCCTGATCGCCGACGCCATCCTCAAAGCGGGTGACCAGACCGCACAGGGCGGCGTCACCTCCTATCTCTACCCCCGCCCCGGTCAGACCGAACCCGTCCGCAAGACCGTCTTTGCGCGCAAATTCGCGCCCTGGAACGCGACCATCAGCTACGGCCTCTATGTCGACGACATCGATGCCGACGTGCGCGCGTTGACGCTGGAGCTCGCTGCGATCGGTATCGGCCTGATGCTGCTGATGGCGGCGCTGTCCTGGCTGATCGCCCGCGACGTGCTCAGCGCGCTCGATCGCCAGAAGAACCGCATGCAGGAGATTTCCGAAGGCGCCATCGACAAGCCGGTCGAGGAGACCGACCGCGGCGACGAGATCGGCCGCATGGCCGAGACCCTCGAAGTGCTCAGGCAGACCGCTTTGACGGCGCGCTCGCTGGAAGCCGAACAGGCCGCCACCAAGACGCGGACCGAGCAGGAGAAGCGCGACGCCCTGATCGCGCTTGCCGACCGCTTCGATGCCTCGGTCGGCCAGCTCGTCGGCCTGATGGCCTCCGGCTCCGGCGAGCTCGAGCATACCGCCAAGTCGATGTCCTCGACCGCCGAAGGCACCAACCGCCGCGCCGCCGTCGTCGGCTCGGCCGCCACCGAAGCCAGTCAGCGCGTCCAGACCGTCGCGGCGGCCGCCGAGGAGCTCTCCTCTTCCATCACCGAGATCAGCCGCCAGGTGGCCCAATCGGCGGAAGTCACCGGACGCGCGGTCGACAGCGCGCGCCGCACCGACACCATCGTGCGCGCGCTCTCGGACGGCGCCCAGCAGATCGAGCACGTCGCCGAGCTGATCTCCAGCATCGCCGCCCAGACCAATCTGCTCGCGCTCAACGCCACCATCGAGGCCGCGCGCGCCGGTGAAGCGGGCCGTGGCTTTGCCGTGGTCGCCTCCGAGGTGAAATCGCTCGCGAGCCAGACCGCGGAAGCCACCCGCGAGATCGGCGACAAGATCGCCCAGATCCAGGGCGCGACCAAGGAGGCCGTGGACGCCATCGGCGGCATCACCGCCACCATCGAGGAGGTCAGCCGCATCGCCACCTCGATCGGGGCCGCGATCGAGGAGCAAGGCGCCGCCACCGCCGAGATCGCCCGCAGCGTCTCGCAGACCGCGGAGGCGACCAAGGAAGTCACCACCAATATTAGCGGCGTCTCGACCGCGGCGAACGAGACCGGCAACGCCGCCGGCATGGTGCTCGCCGCAGCCAGCAGCCTCTCCAAGCAGGCTGAACAGCTTTCGGGCGAAGTCGGAACGTTCCTGGCCGGCGTGCGCGCGGCGTAGGCGGTGCAGAAGATATAATGCAATCGTCGTCATGCCCGGGCTTGTCCTGGGCATTCACGTTCTCCGCGCCGCGTGGCAAGGCGTGGATGGCCGGGACAAGCCCGGCATGACGACAGAGACAGTCCGTCCCGCGACTACCGCCGCGTCAGGCTGCAGCCGCTCGAGAGCTGACGCGTCGTGCCGGTCGACCCGTCGTTCGACTGCGACGGGAATTCCTCGAACGGCGAGTTCTGCTTGCCGGTGTTGAATTCGAAGATCTTGCGGAAAAGTCCGGGCGCCATCGCCGAGATCGGATTGACGCGCATCACGGGCGCCGCCGGCGTACCGACCACCTCGTAGGTCACGCCGATCAGCCCTTCATTGTTGCCGCCGCCGAGGAAGATGCCGAACAGCGGGATCTGGCCGAAGATGTTGTTGACGCCATACATCGGCACGAAGGTCCCGCTCATGCAGACCTGATTGCCGGGATAGTCGATCGAGCCCTCGATGGTGGCGCCGATCATGGGACCCTTGACGACGCCGTCGCGGATCGTCAGCGCACCGTTCTGCCGCGTGAACTCGGCGCGCAGCGCGCTGAAGGAGACGCCGTTGCCGGTGCCATTGGGAGCGCCGGCAGCAACGCGCTCGAGCTGCGCCTCGCCCTTCACAGTGAAGTCGCGGACGTTGATGAGACCCTCGCGCGAGGTGTTCGGCTCCGATGTCGGCGGCTCCATCGCCACCACCATCTGGCCGCCGACCGCCTTGGTGTAGGTGTCGGTGAAGCGCAGCAGCGCGCCGGCATCGTTGGTCTGGAGGTAGATGACCTCGCGGCTGCCCTGCGCGCGCCCGCCGCGCAAGTCCGCCGCCACCGGCGTGTCTTTGCCGACCTTGCCGCTCAGCGTGAATGCCTTGATGGCGCCGTTGCGCTTCGACATCTTGGCATCGACGCTGCGCATCGCCTCGCCGTTGAAACCCGCGACGGCACCGAGCTTCACGTCGATGTCGAAATCGACGTTCTTCATCTTGCTCTTGTCGTCCTTGGAATTGCCTGAGATCGCCGACTTCAGGAAGCCGCGCCCGTCGAACACGTCGCCGCGCATCGTGCCCTTGACCACGCCGTCCTGGCTGCGCTCCACCTTAAGTGAAGCCTTGTCGCCGTCGGACGGTGAGTAGACCGGGAAGTTCGCGTTCATGAGGTCGCCGTTCGCGTCGACCTCGAGCGAGCCCTTGATCGAGGCGCCGCCGCCTTCGATGACGATGTCCTCGAAGCGCGTCGATTGTGCCGTCGGCACGACCTTGAAGCTGGCCTTGCCTGATTTGCCCGGCAGCTTGACCCAACCCGGCAGGATATTGTCGAGCTTGACCGATGTCAGGTCGGCCTCGACACCGAGCTTCGTCGTCTGGTCGGGGCCGCCGGCGATCTTGCCCGACAGCTTGATCGGCAGCGATCCGCTGACGGCGGGGCTCAGATCGAATCCGAGGCGCGCGCGGCTGGCATCGTCCAGCGTCGCCTGCAGCCTGACATCCGCATCGCCTTCGTTGGGCTTGCGATAGTCGAGCGAGGCGGCCTGCCCGTTGATCTTGACGTCGCCCTTGACCTGATAGCCCTGGTTGTTGGCGACGATCTTGAGGTTGTTGGCTTCCAGCTTCTGGTTCATCACCAGCTTGTCGGCCGAGAAGCCGTTGAGGTCGGCAGTGACGGCGTAGGTCGTGTCGGCCTTCGTCAGCTCGCCCTTGACCGGCAGGCCGAGCTGGATATTGGCCGCGAACGTCCCCTTGCTGGTGTTGGGATCGATGACGGTCGACGACAGATCGCTCAGGCGATCGTTGGCGAGCATTTCGGCTGCGGCCGGCACCGGCCCCTCCACCCGAAACCTGGTTCGCGACGGCGACGGCTTGGGCGCCATGTCAGGCACCTCGAAGACGAAGTCGGAAATCGTGACCTTGCGGCCGGCGGGCGTATCGGCAATGCCCTGCCCGATATTCACGGTCGCGGTGCGCCCGGTCACGCGCGCCTTCAGATCGGCATCGTGCACGACGGGCATGCCGTCCACGGGACGGACCGCGACGCCGCTTGCGACGATGTTGACCGACAGGCCGTCGTCGGGAATGGGCGGACCCTTGCGCGGCAGGTTCTTCGTGGGCGAATTGATGCCGATCTCGATGCGCTGGAGCGTGCCGCGCTCGATCCGCTCGATCACCCATTCGCGCAACTCGGGAACGACGAGCGTCGGCCACATCCGCTTCAGCGCGGAGGCCGACATCGGCGTTCCCGCAAAGCCCAGCGTCAGCCGCGGCTCGCCCGAATAGTCGATCGCACCCGTGCCGGCCACGCCGATCTCGCCATTGCTGATGTCCGCCTGCGTCAGCAGGAAGCGCTTGTGGTCGGTGTCGAAGCGGAAGCCGATCGCGATGCGGTTGAAGACGAGCGGCGGCTCGTTGTCGATGCCGCCGAGCAGGATCGACCCGCCGCTGAAGCCAAGCTGCCAGTCGTTGACGGTGCCGTTAGGCGGCTCGAGATGGGCCAGAAGCGTCAGCCGGTTCGCGCCCGACAGGACCTTGAACGGCGCGACCAGCACCCGCCGATTCGCATCCCACTCGACATTGATCTCGGCCTGGTCGATCGCCATCGGATAGTCGGGCGTGTCCGTGTCGATGATACTGCCTGCGCCGACCGCGATCTTGCCGCGGAAGAAGGTCGGCACGCCGTCGCGGCCGAGCTCGCCCTTGAGCTCGCCGGTCAGCGGCAAATCGGCGGTATAGGTGAGATCCTTGACCCGCAACGCCAGGAGGATGTTGGAGGTCGAGACCTTGTCGGCCTTGATGTCGATCGAGCGCACGCCGTTCTCGGCCGGACCGATCGTGGCCCGCAGCATCCAGGGGCGCGCGCCCTCCTCGCCGAGGCTGAGCGTGACGCCACCACGGCTCGGCCGGCGCAGGCTGAGCGTGATATTCTCAAACGACCATTTGCTGCCGCGCTGCTGGTCGTCGACGATCAGATTGCCGTTCTTCAGACCAATCTCGTTGAGGTTCTGGCCGTCGAGACCCGTCATGCTCAGGCTGTCGAGCCAGTCGAGGCCCTGAAGAATGCCACTCTGTGCGGTCGCCTGAGGGGCAGCCTGTGAGCCGGCCTGAGGATCTTGGCCGGCGGGCGCCGTGGCGAATGGCGGCGGCGGGACCCCGTTGCGCGGGAATGTCGGCGGCAGGCCCGCATCCTTCTTCGAGGCGACGCCGGTTGCCAGGGGCTTTGCGGTATCGCCGGCCGACACGGTGACCGTGCCGTCGGGCGCGATGCGGATCGCGAGCTCGGCGTCGACGAGATTGAGGCTTTCGGCGCGCAAATGCCCCATCAGGAGGCCCGCCCCCGACAGCTTCACCTCGGCCTTCGGCGCGCTGGCGACGATGGCGTGATCGCGATCGCGGACGACGATGTCACGGATACGGACGGCGATGCGGATCCGCCCGGCCCGCTCGATCTGGGTGCCTCCGATCTCGACCGTGTTGCCGTGACCGATATTGTCCTCGATCGCGGCGGCCAGCCACGGCGTTGCGATGTCGAGATTGATGGGACCGGCACCGAGCCGCCACCACAGCGCCGCGAAACAGCCGACGAAGATGACGGCGAGGGTCCCGACGACGAGGACGAGGCGCTTCAGCCAGCGATCGGCGGCCAGCCAGCGGCGCAGCGCGCCAAACCCGTCACCGAAGCGATGAAGGCCCGAGTTGGAACGCGACAACAGCCGGCGCGCGCGATGGCCCGCGGCCGCCTCCTGATCCGGATCCCAATCGGCGTCGTCCCATTCCTGCGGCTGCTCTTGACCGCCGCGCCGATCGAAGTCCCGATTGTAATCCTGGGGCGACTTATTCCTTGCCATTGCCTCTCGATACAGGCGCCCGTCACGAGATTGAGCGCCGCCGGGACCGCAGCCGCCCTCGGGAAGCGGAGCTCCCTGCGCCGGCACTGCAGCCATACCTCGAATATTCCTGCTGTTCGTCATTTCGCCCCGGGAGCGCGTTCAACGAGCAGTGGGGTGGTGCGTGGAATTCCTTGTAACCATACTCCGGCGTCGTCAGACTTGCCCAGCCGAGGGCACGATTCCGGCACGCCGGACGAGGACTGCAATAGCGTTTCGGTTGACCCGCCGAAAGCGTCGAAAGGAAGGCGTATGTCCAAGAAATCCCGAAAGAAATCGTCCAAAGCGCCCTCCGGCAGTCCGACGGCTAAAAAGAAGACCCTGAAAACGCGGGCATCGACTCAAGCAAAATCCGCGAAGACGCAGCGGGCACCGGCGAGCAAATCAGCCGGGACTTTAGCAAAAGCAGGATCACATAAGGCCGCATCGAAACAGTTAAATTCCTCCAAATCGGCATCGGCGCCCGTGACGGCGAAGTCCGGCCTGGCCGAAGGCCAAAAGGCACCCGCCTTCCGCCTGCCCCGCGACGGCGGCGACGTGGTCACATTGGCGGACTATGCCGGCCAAAAGCTCGTCCTGTTCTTCTACCCCCGCGCCGACACGCCCGGCTGCACCCGGGAAGCCATTGACTTCACCCGCCTCGCCGGCGCCTTCGCGGCCGCCGGCACCGCCGTGCTGGGGATCTCCGCCGATCCGTTAAAGGCTCAGGAGAAGTTCCGCGACAAGCATAGTCTCAAGGTCCCCCTGATCTCGGACGAGCAGCACGAGATGCTGGAAGCCTATGGAGCCTGGGGCGAAAAGTCCATGTATGGCAAGAGCTTCCTTGGAATTCTTCGCACTACGGTGCTGGTCGGGGCCGACGGTAAAGTCGCCAGGGTCTGGCGCAACGTCCGGGTCGACGGGCATGCCGACGCGGTGCTCGAAGCGGCAAGAGGCCCTTAACCAATCCCTGGAATTCGCCTGTTCCTGTTTCCGGAAAATTAACCATGACCAGCCCAGATTGCTGCGGCAATTAGGGCCGTACGGACTCATCCGACCGGCGCGGGAGTGCCGATGTCGAAAAGTTCTGCCCAATATTCGCAGTACCCCCAACATCATCCTCACGACCACGGACGGGCCTTCCAACGCCGTGCTGCCGTCGCGGCAGCCGCAGCGATCCCCCTTCCCGCGACTGACGACGCCTACACCATCGTCCATGCCGGCAAGCAGGTCCGCTTCGGGCCCGTGATGTTCTGGATCGTGGTCGGAACGGTGGTGCTGCTCGGTCTCTGGTCGGCGGCGACCGCCACCTATTTCGCTTTCCGTGACGACGTCCTGACCCGGCTGATCGCCCGCCAGGCCGAGATGCAATATGCCTATGAGGACCGCATCGCCGAACTGCGCGCCAAGGTCGACCGCACCACCAGCCGGCAGTTGCTCGACCAGGAGCAGTTCGACCAGAAGCTCGACCAGATCATGAAGCGCCAGACGGCGCTGGAGTCCCGGGCCACGGCACTCGGGGCCATGCCCGACGTAACAGGTTCGATTCCCCGCGCAGCCCCGCAGCGCGGCGAGGCGAGCCAGAGCACTCCGAAGCCCTCGCCGATCAGCGACACCGTGATCTTCGTGGCGCCGCCGGACCGTGAGGCACGGCTCGAATCGCGCGCGCCGACTGTGGCGGCACCTCCGACCCACCAATTCGCCAAGAACCATGGTTTCGACAACGTACTGGTCCGGCTCACGACCTCGCTCGACCAGGTCGAGCGTCGCCAGATGGCGGCGCTCAGCGCCGTCGAGGAAGGCATGGATTCACGCATGCGCCGGATGCGCGGCGTGGTCAGTGATCTCGGCTTGAATCTCGCCAGTCTCGAAGCCGCCGTGCCGCGCACCGCGATGGGCGGGCCTTTCGTGCCCGTCAAGCTGACCGCCAATGCCGGGCCGTTCGAGAAGCAGCTCTCTCGCATCAACACCACGCGCGCCGAGATGGACCGCCTCAATCGCACGCTGGCGCTGGTGCCCTACCGCAAGCCCGTCATCGGCGAGGTCGAGTTCACGTCCGGCTTCGGCGTCCGCAGCGATCCCTTCCTCGGCCGGCCCGCGATGCATACCGGGCTCGACTTCCGCGGCGCCACCGGCGATCCGGTTCGCGTCACCGCCAATGGCAAGGTGGTTTCCGCCGGCTGGTCCGGCGGTTACGGCCGCATGGTCGAGGTCGATCACGGCAACGGGCTTTCGACCCGCTACGGCCATCTCTCCGAGATCAACGTCAAGGTCGGCGAGACCGTGAAGATCGGCCAGGTCGTCGGCCTGGTCGGCTCGACCGGTCGCTCCACCGGTCCGCATCTGCATTACGAGACCCGCATCGAGGGTGAAGCGGTCGATCCGCAGAAATTCCTGCGTGCTGGCGTGCGCCTCAGCGCGAGCTAGGCCCAGCTCCTCCGTTTCGGCCGCGCAGCTGCTCTACCGCCGGCCGCCGCCCATCCCTCCTCCGGGACCGCCGAATCCGCCGCCACCCATTCCACCCCCGGGACCCATCGGCCCGCCGGGCGAGCCCATGCCGCCCGGGCCTGACGGGCCGCTTGGTCCGCTCGGTGCGGAGCCGGGGCTCGATCCAGGTGGAGATGCCCCCGGTGCGCCGGGCCGACTGCCGCCCGGATGGGGCGTGCTGCGATCCGGGTGCATGATCGAGCCACCGGGCGACCGGTTCGGATTGCTGCCGCCGGGTGCAGCTGCCCCGGGTCCCTGACCGATGGCCTGCGCCGAATCCACCTGGAAGCCGCGGGAACGGTCGAATGCACCATTGACCACCATGCGCGCTTCACCGGCTGCCGGCCCGAAACGCGAGCCGTCGCGGGCCACGAGGCCGGAGCCGAGCTGGAGGTTCGCGCCGGCGCGCTGCACATAGGCCTCGACCGACAGACGGCTTGCGCCGACGAGATCTGAGAAATCGTCGATCCGCGTGCGCGTCGCCTGCATCGCGCCCTGGCTCGCGCTGCCTTCGACCTGGACGCGCTGGCCGACCAGCAGCGGATCGACACCGTTCAGTTTCAACCCGCCAATTCGCAGGCCGTCGGGTCCGCGCTCGACCAGGCCGGTCACGCGCTCGGTCGCCGCACGCCGCGGCTCGACCAGGCTTGCGACGACCACGCCGTCGGTCCGGCGCAGACCATAGACGGCCACTTGCGTGCCCGGGCGGAGCTTGCCCTCCTTGTCGCCCGCGACGATTTTCTGGCCGAGCACCGTCAGCTCGTTGCCCTTCACCCGCTCGACCGGACCTGCAACCTCGCTCGCGATCGTGATGTTGCGCGTGACGAGCGTGCCGTCGGCCTGGCGGACCGCGACCACGCGCGCAAGCTGGCCGATGCGGAGCGCTTTGGCGCTTGCCGCCTCGCCGTCGATCCGGACCGGCACATCGCTGGCATAAGTGATCCGCTCGCCGTTGACGTAGATGCTGCCGAAGCGCTGGATGACGCCCACGATGCCGGTACCGCCGATGCCGTGGTCATCCCCGCGGGTGATCCCGGTGCCGCCGATGCCCTGATCGGTGCCGCGCTTGACCTGCGCATGGGCCATCGCGGTGCCGGCGAGCCAAAATCCTGTCAGCAGCAGACGGCGGGAGATCAGCGGCGGCCGGCTCATGCATAACCGCCTTCCTTGCCGCTTTCCTTACTATTTTCCTTACTGTTTTCCTTGGCCCCGCTCTGCTCGTCGGCGTCCTCACTGTAAATGTAGATGCCGAAATTCCAGCGGGCGTCACCGCCCTTGTCCTTGGCGAGCGCGCGGTTGGCCTCGCGGTTGGCGGTCTTCAGCGCGTCCATGGCGAGCTCGCGCGAGCGCGCCTCGAGCTTTCGCGCCAGCTTCGGCGAGATGTTGTTGTAGTGCACCGCGCGTTCGAGGAAGCGCGGCCCATCGGAGACGTTCTGCGCGGCGGCCGCGATGTGGTCGTGCAGATTGCGACCGAGATAGTGCCACTTGCTGTCGTCCTCGCCGCTCGGAACAAAGGCCGCCTCGACCAGCTCGATCTCGTCCTCCGCGTTGATGATGACGAGCTTTCGGTCGATCCATTCGTCGAGCACAGCGCGCGGGCGCACGTCCTTGGTGACGGACGCAACCAGCTGCTCGAACGACGGCGCATCCGCCTCTGCCGTGCGCGGCAACGGCAGCGGCTCGCCCTTGGCATCGGTGAATTCGGGCGCGGCCAGCCAGCGCGCGATCACCGCGCTGGTCAGCGACACCGCCGCCGGCGCCTCGTGCACGGGCGCACCCGCGCCGCGCAGCCGCGCCACCTCCTTGCGATGGATGCCGGTGAGCAGGCTGACGCGGCTGTCGGTCTGCTCCTTGCCCTCCAGCGCGAAATCGTGCTCGGCGACGTTGACGAAAAGCTCGCGAAGCAATTGCGCCAGCGCCGGAAAAGTCATCCCGCTACGGATGCAGAGCCGCACGAGCGGGCGCAGCAGCCGCGCCAATGGCGCGTGCAGCTTCGCGGCGGCATTCGGCTGCGGAGCCGCTGCTTTGGACCCGGGCTTGGCGTTCATTTCTGAATTGTATCACGCCTCATGTGGGACACAATCCCACATTTTTCGCCTCGGCGATTGACGTGGTAAAGTTTCCCACATATACGAGACGCCACTGAGGGGCGCGACGTAAAGGGACAACACCCATGGCTGACCGCTTGGTCCGCATTTCCAGTTCACCGCGTTCCGTGCCGGCTTCCGGCCGGGAGCGCGGCACGATCGACCCGATGCTGCCGGGGCTGCTGCGCGGCGTGATCTTCATCTCGGTGCTGGCCGCACCGTTCGTCGCAGCCATTCTGGCAGGCTGACCGCCATCATGCATCACACTCAAGGAACCTTGCACGACACTCCGCGCCGCCCGTCGGTGCTGCACATCTTCAAGATCTATTATCCCGACCTGTTCGGCGGCACGCTCACGGTGATCCGCGACATCTGCGCGAACCTGAAGGACGCCTTCGCCTCCGCCGTGCTGGTCTGCTCGCAAGCGCCCGAAAAACGCCAGATCGTCGTCGACGACGTGCCGGTCGAGCGCGTTCGCTCGTTCGGCAATCTGTTGTCGCTGCCCGCCGCCCCGACCTATCCCTGGCGTCTCTGGCGGAAGATCGCCGAGCACGATTTGCTCGCGCTCCACGCACCCTTCCCGCTCGCCGATCTGGTTTTCGCGTTCGGTTTCGGCCGGAAGCGGCCGCTCGTGGTGCACTGGCACGCCGACATCGTCACCCATGCCGGCCTGCGCTGGTTCATCGAACCCCTGATGCGGCGGACCTTGCGGCGCGCCAAGGCGATCATCGTCTCCGACCACGTGCTGGTCGACAACACGCCGCTGCTCCGCGAATACGAGGACAAATGCCACGTCGTGCCATTTGGCATCGACATCTCGGGTTACGACTGGCCGAAGATCGAGCCGCATCACGTCAATGATCGCGGCCGGCTGGTGCTCGCGTGCGGCCGGCTCGTGCCTTACAAGGGCTTCGACGTGCTGATCCGCGCCGCGGCCGCATACAATTTCGAAGTCTGGATCGTTGGCGAAGGCACCGAGCGACCGCGGCTGGTGCAGCTGATCGAGGAGCTTGGGCTCTCAGAGCGCGTCCGCCTGCTCGGCTCGGTCAAAGATTGCGAGCGCATCAAGCTGATGTGCCTCGCCGACGTCTTCGTGATGCCCTCCGTCACCACCGCCGAGACATTCGGCCTTGTCCAGCTGGAGGCCATGGCCGCAGGACGCCCGGTCGTGAACACGGCGCTCGACACCGCAGTGCCGCGGGTCGCCCGCCACGGCATGGAGGCGATCACCGTGCCGCCCGGCGACGCCGAAAAGCTTGGCGAAGCCATCGACACGCTGATCCGCGACCCCGAACGCCGCCGGCGCATGGGACTTGCGGCGCGCAACCGCGCCCTCACCCGATACTCGGCCTCGGCTTTCAAGCAGGGCATGGAAACAATCTACCGCGACGCAATTGCCGCGCCATGCCAGCAGCGTTCGGCGAGCGCCGAGCCGGCCACCGGTTGGCTCGACAGCATCCGGATCGCGGCGACGCTGGCCTGGTCGGACATGCGCCATCGCTACGTGCGTTCGCTGCTCGGCCCGTTCTGGATGTCGCTCCAGATGGCGATCGTGGTCGCGGTGCTCGGTTCGGTGATCGGGCAGATGTCGAACGCCGACGTGCTGTCGCGTCTACCCATGCTCGCGCTCTCGATGACGGCCTGGACCTTTCTCAACAGCGTGGTGCTCGATGCGACCACGGCGCTGCAGAACTCCGCGAGCCTGATCCGCGACCGCGCGCTGCCACCGGTCATCTTCCTCCTGCAATGCACGTTCCGCCAGGGACTGTTCGCGCTTCATAACGCCTGCGTGCCGCTGCTGCTGTGGCTCATCCTGTCGCGCCACGACCTCTCCCACGCGCCGGCGGCGCTCCCCGGCCTGCTGCTGTTCGTGGTCTGCACCTTCGCCTTGAGCCTCGTTCTCGGCGCGATGGCAACGCGCTATCGCGATCTCAAGCCGATCGTCGAATCGACGCTGATGCTGGCATTTCTTGCCTCACCCGTGATCTGGTCGTCGGACATGATCAACCATCGCTCGACGGTGATGCGGCTCAATCCGCTGACCCATCTGTTCGCGGTGTGGCGCGAGCCGCTCGTGGGCGGCCACGTTGATCCCGTCAGCATCGCCTATGTTCTGGTCGCGTTGGCACTGCTGGTCTTTGCGAGCATGCTGACGCTGATCCACCTGCGCAAAGCCGCATTCTGGATCTGACCCATGGTCTCGATCAGCCTGCGCAACGTCTGTCTCGATTACCCGCTCTACGGCGCCTACGACTATTCGCTGAAGCGGCGGCTGCTCGGCCATCTCATCCGCGAGCCGGGGGAGACGCGGATCATCCGCGCCGTGGATAACGTCTCGATCGAGGCCGAAACCGGCGCCCGCATCGGGCTTGCCGGCCCCAACGGTTCCGGCAAATCGACACTGTTGCGATTGATCGCCGGCGTTTATCCGCCGAGCAGCGGCAGCATGACGGTTCAGGGCAATGTCGTGCCCCTGCTCGGCCTCAACGCCGGCGTCAATCTCGACTTCGTCGCCGAGGACAACATCGCCCTGCTGCTGCGGATCAGCGGCCGCAAGCCGACCCGCGAGATGATCGACGAGATCTGGGCCTTCACCGAGCTCGAGACGCGCATGCAGCGACTGCCGCTGCGGATGTTCTCCTCGGGCATGCTGATGCGGGTGCTGTTTGCGACCGCCACCGCGTTTCCGGCCGACATCCTCCTGCTCGACGAATGGCTCAGCGTGGTCGACGAGCATTTTGCGGAGAAGGCCCAGGAGCGGCTCCTGAACCTCGTGTCGCAGGCGGCGATCGTGATCATCGCCTCCCACGATCAGCCGCTGCTGCGTCGGACCTGCACCCGCATCGTCAACCTCGATCACGGCCGCGTCGCCTCGACCGTCACGGTCGCCCCGCCGGCCACCCACGCCCTCGATCTCCACGAGAAACGCGCATGAAGCAGAACATCCTCGTCATATCCGAAGCGCTGGGCGAGCCCAACCACAAGCGCGGCATCTTCCACTTCACCCGCGAGCTGATGCGCTCGCTCGCGGCCGAGGGGCACGAGCTGACGCTGCTGGTGGAGACCACGCGGCGCTATCGCAAGCTGCAGCGGCGCGAGCGGCGCACCAAGCTGTTTCCGGCAGAGGCGCGCAACATCGAGCTGCTCGCCCTCTATCGCTTCCTCGACGAGGTCAACATGGCCGAGCCGGTCGTGCGTGGCGGCCTGCGCCGCACGCTCGACTGGATCCGCCACAAGGCCACCATGTCCGTGTCGTGGGACTACATCATCTGTTTCCTGCGCGCGATCGGCCTGCGGGCTTTGCGCGCCCGGCTGATCGAGAACAGGACCGCGGCGCTCGAATACGTCCCGCCCGACCTGCGCCATCTCGAGCTGTTCCGCGAGTTTCAGCTCGAGCCCGGCTTCTACAGCTACCAGGACTCCTCGGCCTTCTTCCTGCTGCCGCCGCCGCGGGTCGATGCCCGCGGCTACGACGTCATCGTCGTGGATACCCCGACCCGGGTCGCGATCACGCGCAGGCCCGGCGCCAAGGTGATCTGCGTCGTGCATGATCTGTTGCCGCTCACCGACCTCAAGCTCAGCGATATCGCAACGCGGCTGTTCCTGTCGCGGCTCCTGACGAGCCTGCGCCAGGCCGACGAGCTCGCCTTCGTTTCAAACTACAGCATGATGCGGTTCAGGGAGCTGCTGCCGCAATTTGCGCACCTGCCGGCGCGGGTCGTGTATCCCCGCACCCGGTTCGACGCCCCGGATGTCCTGCACCTTCCAGCCCCGTCGGGCCGTCCGGGGCGGCCGAGCTTCGTCGTCATCGTCTCGAACGAGCCGCGCAAGAACGTCGCCACCGTCGTTCGCGCCTTCCGTGGCGTGCCCCAGGCCGATCTCGTCGTGATCGGCTATGCTGGCGAGATCGGCCGGATGCGCAATCCGCCGCAAAATGTCCGCTTCGCCGGCTATGTCGACGAGCACGAAAAGGCCGCCCTGATCGCCGAGGCACACGGTCTGATCATGCCGAGTTTCGCCGAGGGGTTCGGCGTGCCGATCATCGAGGCACTGGCCGCGAACACGCCGGTGCTGTGCTCCGACATCGCCGTGTTTCGCGAGGTCGCGGGCGAGCTCGCCGACTATTTCGACCCGTTCTCGACCGACTCGATCGCCGCCTCCGTCACCCGCGTGCTGACCCGGCAGGAGGAGTGCCGCGGCAGGATCCGAGCGCGACGGCACGAGCTCGCCGAGCGCTTCGGCTACGAGACCCAGGCCCGCGATTTCCTCGGGCATCATGCGCCCGCGGCAAGCCTTGTCGGCGCGCAACTCGCTTCATACGGATGACCGCCGAATCCGCGTTGTGGTCCGGTCCTGCCGATCGGCAAGGCAGGACCGGCCGATGGCAGAGTTGGCGCAGCTCGGCCGCGCTGATCCGGGCCGCAGACGTCCTTGCCGCCCTGATCGCGGCGTCCCTGCCCTGGTCCACGACAGTGCCGTCGATCTTCGTCGGACTCTGGCTCCTGGTGGTGACGCCAACCATCGATTGGCGCGACTATGGACACGAGGTCGCGCGGCCGGCGTTTGCCCTGCCCTTCGCAATCCTGCTGCTCGCACTGCTCGGCCTGCTGTGGTCGGACGGCGCGTGGGCGGATCGGCTGCATGCGATCAAGCCGGTCGCAAAGCTCGTGCTGATTCCGCCGCTGCTCTACCATTTCAGCCGGTCGGAGCGCGGTCTTTGGGTTGGCCTCGCCTTTGTCGTGTCCTGCGCCTTGCTCGCCGTCTTCTCCTGGATCGTGTTGCTCGATCCCGCCTGGAAGATCACGGCGACGGCGTCATCAGGCGTGCCCGTCAAGAACTACATCGACCAGAGCCAGGAGTTCACGCTGTGCGCCTTCGCGCTTGCCCTGCCCGCGCTGACCTTCTGGCGTCGCGGAAACGTGGTCGCGACGGCGGCCTGTCTGGCGCTGATCCTGCTGTTCGCGGCCAACATGGTGTTCGTCGCCTCCGCGCGCACGGCGCTGCTCTGCATTGCGGTCCTGCTGGCTCTGTTCGCCTGGAAGCATCTCAACCGGCGCGCAACGCTGGTCCTGCTCGCGGGCACGGTCGCCGTAACCGCGCTGGCCTGGGCGACGTCGCCCTATCTGCGCCAGCGCATCACGGACATTGGGGTCGAATATCGCCATGGCCATGAGGACATCAGCCGTGCCTCGACCGCGCAGCGGCTGACCTATTGGCGCAAGGCGATCCACAGCTTTGCCGAGGCGCCCTTGATCGGGCACGGCACCGGCTCGATCAAGCGGCGGTTCGAACGCGCCGCCACGGGCGGAAGCAGCCTCGATGCGGAGGTCGTCAACAATCCGCACAACCAGACCCTCAACGTCGCCATGCAATGGGGCCTCTTGGGCGTCGTTTTGCTCCACGCCATGTGGATCGCCCATCTCCGCCTGTTCCTCGGCGGAGGGCTCGCAGCCTGGATCGGGCTGGTGGTCGTCGTGCAGAACGTCACGAGTTCGCTGTTGAACTCGCACCTGTTCGATTTTCACGAGGGCTGGATGTATGTGCTCGGTGTCGGGGTCGCCGGCGGCACGGTGTTGAAGGCCAAAACCCGCAGCCAACCGTGATTACTGGCTGCGCTCGTGGCCGACCTCGCCGGTAATGACGTCGCCGAACAGCTCCCAGGCCTGCCCGTTGAAACGCATCAGCTGCATCTGCTCGATCGGAAAGTAGTCATCTGGCGACGTGTTGACCATGATGCCCGGCAGCATCAGGTCGGTGTGGAAGTCCTTCAGGCTGGACGCCTGCTTCATGACGTTCTCGCGCGTGAGATTGTCGCCGCACTGCTTGAGCACCTGCGCCATCGCCTCGGCCTGCACATAGCCGTAGATGTTGTTGGAGTTGGTCTTGTCACCATCGGGGTAATATTTGTCCATGAACTCCCGCCATTTCACCACGGCCGGATCCTTGTCCCAGGTCGGGTCGGTCGGGTCCTTCAGGTAGACGGTCGAGATGATGTCCTTGGCGTAGTCGAGCCCGGCGGGCTTGAGCACCGAGGCGACCGAGGTCGCGGTGTTGGCCAGGAAGAACTTCGGCTTCCAGCCGAGCTCGCCCACTTTCCGGATCGCCTGCGCCGATCCCTTCGGGGCGGCCCATGAGAAGAAGATATCGGCACCTGAATCGTGAAGTGCGACGATCTGCGAGTCGATCGAGGGATCGCTGACCTCGTAGGATTTGTCGGCGATGATCATGTTCGCCTTGTCGCCGAGCCCGTCTTTCAGGCCCTTGAACTGGTCCTTGCCGGCATCGTCATTCTGCCAGAACACCGCGATCTTGCTGTTGGGAAAATGATCGCGAATGTATTTCGCGTAGATCCGCCCCTCGCTCTGGTAGTTCGGCTGAAAGCCCATGGTCCACGGGAAGTTCTTGGGGTCGCCGAACTTGGTGCCGCCGGAGGCGACGAAGAGTTGCGGCACCTTCTTGGCGTTCATGTATTTCATGATCGCGGAGTTCGAGGGCGTGCCGAGCGCCTGGAAGATCAAGAGCACCTCGTCGCTCTCGACCAACTTGCGCGCCTGCTCGATCGCCTTCGGCGGCGAATAGGCATCGTCATAGCTGATGAAGTCGATCTTGCGTCCGTTGATGCCGCCCTGGTCGTTGACCATCTTGAAATAGGCAGCCTCGGTCTTGCCGATCACCCCATAGGACGACGCCGGCCCGCTATAGGGCATGATGTTGCCGATCTTGATGTCGGTGTCGCTGGCGCCGGGGTCGTATTTCTTCTGCGCCAAGGCCGGTGTCGTGACGAGCACGCCGGCAACAAGCATGGCGAGGGCAAGATTCTTGCGACGACCCGGCATTGGTCTCCCCTGTGTTTTGTAGTCTTGTTTTGCTGGGAGTGTCGCAAGGCGGGTTGCGCCTGGCAAGCGCCGCGATTTTCCGCAAGGTGAAACAGCGGATGTGGAACTACGCGCTGCGCCGCAGCAGGCGCGAAGCGCGCCCGTCAATGACCAGCAACGCGCTGCCGATGACGATGGCGCCCGCGATCTCACGCGCGGAGATCGGCTCCCCCAACACCAGCCATCCCAGCAGAATGGCGGTGACGGGAATGAGCAGCGTCACCAGCATGACATTGCTCGCGCCCGAGCGCCGCACGATCTGAAAGAACACGATATAGGCGAGCGCCGTCGACAGCGCGGCAAGGCCGAGCACCGCGGACCACGTCGCGACGCCCGGTACTGCGAGGCGCCATGGCTGCTCGACGACGCCGGCGACAATCGCCATCATCACCGTCGACACCATCAGCTGAAACGTCGCCGTGCCCAGCGGCGGGGAGTCCCTGAGCAATCGCCGCGCTGCCAGTGCGGCGAATCCATAACTGAGCGCCCCGCCGAGGCAGAGCAGAATGCCGAACCCCTGCCCTGGCCTCGTCTCGAGGCCCCATCCGCGCAGGATGACGACGCCGACGAGGCCCAGCGCCACGCCTGCGACACGGCGGATATGCAAGGTCTCTTCGCCTGCCGCAGCCATCACCAGCACCGTGAACAGCGGCGTCGTCGCGTTCAGGATCGATGCCAGACCGCTCGGGATGAAAGTCTGGCCGATCACGATCAGCGAGAACGGGATGACGTTGTTGAGCAGCCCCATCGCAACGAACGGCGTCCACCCCGTCATGCCCTTGGGCCAGCCGATCCCCTGCATGCGCAGCAGCGGCAGCAGAATGGCCGCACCGAGCGCGACGCGCAGGAACACCAGCGTCAACGGCGGCAATTCCCGCAACGCCGCGCCGTTGAAGAAGAACGAGCCTCCCCAGAGCACCGAGAGCACAGCAAGCAGCGACCAGTCTCGCGCGTCGATCCGGCTATCGGTTGGGGACATGGGCTTTCACGTCGGTAGTCGGCCCATGGGCTTAGGATGACACGGCGAACACAGCCACCCGATTTCCGATGAAAGGCCGATCCAAGAAGCGAATGCCGAGAACGAGTGGAACGATCGAAATTGCCTGTGACGATGCAGCCGCCTAGGACGGCTTCTTCGGCCGCGACACCAGCTCGATCATCTTGCCTTCGTCGTCATCGGGCATTGCGGCCTTGGCCTGCGCGTACGCCTCGACCGCGGCACGTGAGACCAGCGGCTTGTCGGCCAGCAGGCTCTCGGCGAGCTTCACGGCGTAGGCTGCATCCTTGTGCCGCAGCGCGGCCGTAAAGGTTGCACCGGAAAAATCGCGGGCGACCATGCGCTTGGAATGACGCTGGACCTGCGGACTGGCGGCGACGCCTGCCTGGATCGACTCCAGCACGAGGTCCATGTCGAGCCCGGCCTGCTCGGCGATCGCAAGCCCCTCGGCGAGGCCGGCGATCTGGATCGCGCCCATGAGATTGTTGATGAGCTTGTAGACGGTGCCGGAGCCGACCGCGCCGAAATGGCGGATGGTCGAACCGATCGGCTCGAGGAACGGGCGTGCGCGTTCGAGATCGGCGGCATCGGCACCGACCAGCAGCGTCAGTTTTCCGGCGGCCGCCGCGTCCGGCAAGCCAGTCACGGGGCAATCGATATAGATCAGTCCGCGTGCATTCAGCTCGCGGCCCATCTCGCGGGCATGGTCATAGGAGACAGTCGAGCATTCGATCGCAATGGTGCCGGCCTTGGCGGTCTTGGCCGCGCCCTTCGGCCCGAGCCAGACCGCGCGCGAGGCCTCGTCGTCGGCGACCATGGTCACGACGGCGTCGGCATCGATCGCCGCATCCTCCGGCGAGGTCGCCCAATGCGCGCCGCGCGCGATCAGGTCCTCTGCCTTGGCCTTGCTGCGATTCCACAAGCTGACCGTGTGGCCGGCATCGAGATAGCGGCCGGCCATGCCGTGCCCCATCCGCCCCAATCCGATGAAGGCGACGCGGGGCATGATCAGTCCACGTCCTCGACGTCGCCGGCGGTGGTGCCGAAGGCGCGCTGCGCCAGCGTCGCGGCCATGAAGTCGTCGAGCTCGCCGTTGAGCACGCCCGATGTGTCCGAGGTCTGCACGCCCGTGCGCAAATCCTTCACCATCTGATAGGGCTGCAGCACGTAGGAGCGGATCTGGTGGCCCCAGCCGATATCGGTCTTGGCGGCCTGGTCGGCGGCGGCCTTCTCCTCGCGCTTCTTCAGCTCGATTTCATAAAGGCGCGCGCGCAGCATGTCCCAGGCTTGGGCCCGGTTCTTGTGCTGGGAGCGGCCGGCCTGGCAGACCACGGCGACGCCGGTCGGAATATGCGTGAGGCGCACCGCGGATTCGGTCTTGTTGACGTGCTGGCCGCCGGCGCCGCCCGACCGCATCGTGTCGACGCGGACGTCGGATTCCTTGATGTCGATCTTGATACTGTCGTCGATGACGGGAAACACCTGCACGCTCGAGAACGAGGTGTGCCGCCGCGCGTTGGAATCGAACGGCGAGATGCGCACGAGGCGGTGCACGCCGGCTTCCGTCTTCAGCCAGCCATAGGCATTGTGGCCGGAGACCTGGATCGTCGCCGACTTGATGCCGGCTTCCTCGCCCTCGGACTCTTCGAGATATTCGACCTTGAAGCCGTGCGTCTCGGCCCAGCGCGTGTACATGCGCAGCAGCATCTGCGCCCAGTCCTGGCTCTCGGTGCCGCCGGCGCCGGCATGGACTTCGAGATAGGAATCGAAGCGGTCGGCTTCGCCCGACAGCAGCGCCTCGAGCTCGCGCCGCGCCACTTCCTTTTTGAGGTTCTTCAGAGCAGCTTCGGCCTCGGCGACGACGCCGTCATCGCCCTCGGCTTCGCCGAGCTCGATCATGCCGATATCGTCTTCGAGCTCCTGCTCGACCTTGCCGATGCCCGAGAGCGAATCCTCCAGCGAGGTCCGCTCCTGCATCAGCTTCTGGGCCTTCTGGGGATCGTTCCAGAGATTGGGATCTTCAGCGAGCTTGTTCAGCTCAGCGAGGCGCGCCGTCGATTTCTCGACGTCAAAGATGCCTCCTCAGCAGCCCGACTGACTGCTTGATCTCTTCTACCAACCGTTCGATTTCGGCGCGCATGTCGTTCTCTGGTCTCGCGGAATCCCGCGTGCAATTCGAGATGGGGATGTAGCGGCGGCGGCTGCAAAGCGCAACCGCCGGAACCGCGATCGTCCGTGTTATCCGGCCTTAGTAGAGCCCGCCGGTGCCGGGCCGCATGAAGAAGCCGGAATCCGGCTGTTGCTGCTGCGAGGCCGGCATGCCGCCGCCGCGCCCGTCTGCGTCGGCCACGCCGATGACGGAGTAATTATCCGGCGGAGCCGTGCCCGGCTTGAAGGCTTCGAGGATGGTTCCGCCGGTCTCGCCGGGACCGGCGCGCATGCCGGTCTTGGAGACGACGCGCACGAGCTTGATGCCGGCCGGCACCTTGAACGGAACCGCGGGCTTGTCGGCGAGCGCGAGCTTGAGGAAATCGCGCGCGATGGGTGCCGCCAGATGGCCGCCGGTCGCAGCATTGCCCTTACCCAGCGGCCGCGGCTTGTCGTAGCCCATATAGATGGCGACGGCGACGTCGGGCGAGAAGCCGACGAACCAGGCGTCCTTGGCCTCGTTGGTGGTACCGGTTTTGCCGGCGACCGGCTTGCCCACTTCCTTGACCACGGTCGCGGTACCGGCCTGGACCACGCCTTCCATCAGCTCGGTGATCTGATAGGCGGTCATGGAATCCAGCACCTGCTCGCGGCGGTCGATCAGCTGCGGCTCGGCCTGGTTCTTCCAGCCGCCCGGCGCGTCACAGCCGCGGCATTCGCGCTGGTCGTGCTTGAAGATGGTGCGGCCGTAACGGTCCTGGATACGATCGATCAGCGTCGGCTTCACGCGGCGGCCGCCATTGGCCAGCATCGAGTACGCCGTGACCATGCGCATCGCCGTGGTTTCGCCGGCGCCGAGCGCGTAGGACAGGTAGTTCGGCAGCTCGTCATAGACACCGAAGCGGCGGGCATATTCGCCGATCAGCGGCATGCCGATGTCCTGCGCGAGGCGCACCGTCACCGTGTTGAGCGATTGCCGCAACGCGTTGCGCAGCGTCACCGGTCCCTGGAATTTGCCAGAAGAGAAGTTTTCCGGCCGCCACACGCCGGCGCCCTGACCCTGATCGATTTCGATGGGAGCATCGAGCACGACAGTCGAGGGCGTATAGCCGTTGTCGAGCGCAGCCGAATACACGATCGGCTTGAAGGACGAGCCCGGCTGCCGATAGGCCTGCGTGGCGCGGTTGAACTGGCTCTGGTCGAACGAGAAGCCGCCGACCATCGCAAGCACGCGGCCGGTCCAGGGATCCATCGCCACCATCGCGCCCGACACTTCGGGGATTTGCCGCAGCCGGTACTGGCCTTCGACCGGATGTCCCTCTTTGCTATAGAGCGGATCGGCATAGATCACGTCGCCGGGGGCAAGCACCTGCGCCACGGACGTCGGCGTCTTGCCCTTGGCATTGCCCTGAACCGCGCGTGCCCAGCGCACGCCATCGAGCGTGACAATGCCGGTCTCGCGCTGCTTGCTGACGGCGCCGCCGAGTTCGCGGCTCGGCTGGAAGCCGATGCGCGCCGACTGGTCGCTAGTCTCCAACACCACCGCCATACGCCACGGCGAGATGTCGGAGAGCGATTTGATCTCGGCGAGCTTGACGCCCCAGTCGCCCGAAATATCGAGCTTGCTCATGGCGCCGCGATAGCCCTGCTGCTCGTCATAATTCACGAGGCCGGTGACCATCGCCTTGCGCGCCATGACCTGGATCTTCGGATCCAGCGTGGTGCGGACGGACAGACCACCTTCGTACAACTTCTTCTCGCCGTAGCGCTCGAAGATGTCGCGGCGAACTTCCTCGGCGAAATATTCGCCGGCGAAGGTGTGGGCCCCGTTGGAGCGGCTGGTGACGGCCAGCGGCTCCTTGCGCGCCTTGTCGGCGTCGGCCTGCTTGATCCAGCCGTTCTCCAGCAAGCGATCGACGACATAGTTGCGACGCTCGATGGCGCGGTCACGGTTGCGCACCGGATGCAGGGTCGCCGGCATCTTCGGCAGCGCCGCCAGATAGGACGCTTCCGCCACCGTCAGCTCGTTCACCGACTTGTCGAAATAGACCAGCGAGGCCGCCGCGATGCCGTAGGCGCCGAGGCCGAGATAGATCTCGTTGAGATACAGTTCGAGGATCTTGTCCTTCGAATAGGTCTTCTCGATGCGCATCGCCAGCAAGGCTTCCTTGATCTTGCGCGCGAAGGAGACCTCGTTGGTGAGAAGGAAGTTCTTGGCGACCTGCTGGGTGATGGTGGAGGCACCCTGCGGACGGCGGTTCGAGCCGTAGTTCTGGATATAGACCAGACCCGCGCGCGCCATGCCGGTGTAGTCGATGCCGCCATGCTCGTAGAAGTTCTTGTCCTCGGCCGCGAGAAACGCGTTGATCACGAGCTTGGGCACCGCCTGGATCGGCAGGTACAGCCGCCGCTCCTTGGCGTATTCACCGACCAGCGAACCATCGACCGCGTGCACGCGAGTCATCACCGGCGGCTCGTAATCCTGAAGCTGAGAGTAGTCCGGCAAGTCCTTGGAGAAATGCCAGATCAAGCCTGCCACGGCCCCGACACCAACAAGGAACACCACTGTTCCCGCGGCGAACAGGAAGCCCATGAACCGCACCAGCAAGCGCATTATCTGTTTATCCGTTCAAACTCTGGATCAGCCCAGTATCAGCCCAGTATCGGTGCCTTGGCACCCCAAACTGGCGCCAACCTCACGTCGCGAATTCGCCGGCTTACACAATACCATCTGTGCCGGACTTAAGACGCTTGCCGAACGGGATTCTCGCCGATTCCGGAACCCCCTGCGGCGTTTTTATAAAGCGCCCGCTGTGGCCAAACTAGGGCTTTTGCGGCGGGACGCAAAAACCCTTTCAGTTTGAAGGCCTTTTGGGGCCGTCAATTGCGCGATCTCCGGATCGTCGGTTCGACGATCCCCGGATCGTCGGTTCGACGATCCCCGGGTCGTCAGTTTGACGATCCTGCCGTCGCCATCCGTTTGGTCAAAAACCCGTCGATCGCCTGCGCCATCGAGCCCACGGCCTTGGACCGCCAGCCCTCGGAGACCAGGTGCTCCAGGTCGCCCTTGTTGGAGACATAACCGATCTCGACCAGCACCGAGGGCACATCGGGCGCCTTCAGGACGCGGAAACCGGCCGACTTCAGGGGATGCTTGTGCATCCGCACCGTCGACTTCATTTCCCCTATCAAGAGGCGGGCGAAACGGTTTGAAAAGGTGCGGGTTTCTCGCTGCGTGAGGTCGATCAGGATGTCGGCGACATCGGTCGGCTCCTCCGCGAGGTTGAAGCCGGCAATCGCATCTGCCCGGTTTTCCGCATCCGCCAGCCGCTGGGCCTCGGCGTCGGACGCCTTGTCGGACAGCGTGTAGATGGTCGCGCCCTGCGCATCACCCTCGGCACGCGGCAGCGCATCGGCATGGATCGAGACGAACAAGGCGGCCTTGAGATTGCGGGCGATCTTGGTCCGGTCATTGAGCGGAATGAAGGTATCGTCGTCCCGCGTCATGACCACGCGGTACTTGCCGGCCTTCTCCAGTCTGTCGCGGAGCGCCACCCCGAACGCCAGCACCAGGTTCTTCTCGCTCTCGCCGCTCGACTGCGTGCCATTGTCGATGCCGCCATGGCCGGGATCGATCACCACCACCGGGCGGCCATCGGCCTTCTGCTGCGCCGTGTCGGGGGCCGCGGTCGCGGGAGTCGCGGCGGGCGGCGCCTCGGCGATCGTGGGCCGCAGCTCAGGCCGATTTTCGGGCGCGAGCGCCTGCACGAACGCGGCGCGATCGACCTCCTCGAGCTCCAGCACGAGCCGGGCGGGCTGGCCGTTGGCCGCCTCCACCACGTAGGACTTGGCGATCTTGGCCGGTCCGGTCAGGTCGAACACGATTCGCGAGCCGCCGGGCATGACCAGCCCGTAGCGGAAAGCCTTGACCAATCCGCGCCCCCCGGCCCCCGTCCCCGCCGGCAGCTGAAAATTGACCTGCGGCACGTCGACGACGACCCGGTACGGGTCGGCCAGCGTGACGGCACGGAAGGTGACGGCCTTGTCGATGTCGAGAATGAAGCGGGTCTGCTTGCCGTCGCCAGCCAGCCGGGCGGCCGAGGCGATCGGAAAATTTGCCGCTGCAACAGCGGGTTGCGGCTGGCTCTCCGCCGCCCTCAGGCGCGAGGAATCGGCACACGGCAACGCTGCAGCGCACAGCAATGCGCATCCCAGCAAAACCCGTTGATTTGTGCGGCTCGCCACCGATTCCGTGCCTCCGAGCAGCCCTCTTTAACGCAATAGAACCACAGGGTTAATCGATCCTTAATGACAGAAACGCGAAACTCGGCGACTGTGACCGCCGTGCGACGCTCCCTTGCACGGATGGCTCATTCCTCGTATGTACGGAATGCTGACGGCCGATATTTCAGGTTGTGTCGCATTCAGCCTCCCGGTGCACCGCGGGAACTCTCAAGGTTTGGGAATTCCAGCGTTTTCCGTTTCCCTCAAAGACCAGCGCGGTGCGCGGCAGCGAGTGGAACGGGTCAAGCGCCGGCGGCGGAACGGTCCCGGGTTACCACTTTCGTTGCCGGGGCGGTTCTGACAGCGATGTAACCCATTACCCGATCCCTTGATCCCAAGGGAGCGGTTCGTGATCCCCAAGGCGAGCGCGCTCGCGCCATGCCTGGCCAGCAGCAACTGATTGAAGGGCGGCCTCGCCGCCCAATGTTTCATACGGGCCGACGCTTGATGCGCCAGACTGTGCCGACGAATTCTGAAGGACCATTCGCGACGCTGCGGAGTGACAATCCCGCGCGCCGCCTTGGTCCTGAAGCTTCCGGTCCGGCAAGGCGCGAGAGACGGCGTTTCGGCCTTCCCCTCACCCCCGAATCAGGTGGACCGTCGCGTCACCCGGCGGCGCGATACGCGCCCACGGTGAATCGCGCCCGCCGCCGCCAAGAGTTAAGACATGCCCAACAAGATGTTGATCGATGCCACCCACCCGGAAGAGACCCGGGTCGTCGTGGTCCGCGGCAATCGCGTCGAAGAGTTTGATTTCGAGACCGCGCAACGCAAGCAACTGCGCGGGAATATCTACCTCGCCAAGGTCACAAGGGTCGAACCCTCGCTCCAAGCCGCCTTCGTCGAATATGGCGGCAACCGCCACGGCTTCCTCGCCTTCAGTGAAATCCATCCAGACTACTATCAGATCCCGGTCGCCGACCGGCAGGCGCTGATCGAGGCCGAGGAACAGGCCCATCGTGAAGCCGAAGAGGAGAGCGAGAACCGCTCCCACGGACGCCGCCGTTCGCGCCACCGCAACGCCCGCCGCCGTGGTCATGGCGAGCGCGTGCGCAGCGACATCGTCGAAGGCCTCGACGCCGGCGCTGATCCCGCCGCCCAGCCGATCGAGGGCGCGGCGCAGCCGGAGCATGCCGAGGGCGCCTTGCACGACGGCGAGCATTCGCACGCCGATGCAGAGCACCGTGGCGAGCACGAAGGCCACGATCACCACGACGACGATCAGGGCGAACCTGCTCATGGCGAGCATGATCACGACGATCATCATGCCCATGATGACCAGCACGCCCACGACCACGACCATGGCCACGACCACGACCACGACCACGACCATGGTCACGATCACCAGCACGATCATCACGACCATGATCATGTTGGCGAGACGCCCGCGCCTGTCGCGGCCGTCGGCGCCGAGCCCGTGGTCGCGACCGAGATCGCTGCCGAGCCGCAGGAGGCCCAGACCTTCGAATCTCACGCGCCCGAGGCGCATGCGGAAGCTCTGGCCGAGGCCGTGACGTCGGCCGATGAGCCAGCTGATGCGGTGTACGGCGGCGGAGAGAATGCCGAGACGTCGCTTGCCGAGGCTGCGGAGGCAACTGGCGAAGAAGACGACGAAGATGAGGACGACGAGGAAGCCGAAGAGGAAGTCGTCGAATCCGTCGGCGGCGACGACGTGCTGGAGGAAGTGCCGGAGCGTACGTTCCGTCCGCGCCGCCAGTACAAGATCCAGGAAGTCATCAAGCGCCGCCAGGTGATGCTGGTGCAGGTCGTCAAGGAAGAGCGTGGCAACAAGGGCGCCGCGCTGACGACCTATCTGTCGCTGGCCGGCCGCTATGCCGTCTTGATGCCGAACACGGCGCGCGGCGGCGGCATCAGCCGCAAGATCACCAGCGCCCAGGACCGTTCCCGCCTGAAGGAAGTGGTGCAGGATCTCGACGTGCCGGAAGGCATGGGCATCATCCTGCGCACCGCCGGCGCCGCCCGGACCAAGCCCGAGATCAAGCGCGACTTCGAATATCTGATCCGGATGTGGGAGACGGTGCGCGACCTCACGCTGAAGTCGCAGGCCCCGACCCTCGTCTACGAGGAAGGCTCGCTGATCAAGCGCTCGCTGCGCGACCTCTACAACAAGGAGATCGACGAAATCTCGGTTGCCGGTGAATCCGGCTACCGCGAAGCGCGCGACTTCATGAAGATGCTGATGCCCGCCAATGTCAGCGCGGTGAAGCAGTATCGCGACGGCCAGCCATTGTTCTCGCGCATGGGCGTCGAGAGCCAGCTCGATGCGATGTTCTCGCCGACCGTGCAGCTGCGCTCCGGCGGCTACATCGTGATCAACCAGACCGAGGCGCTGGTCTCGATCGACGTCAACTCCGGACGATCGACGCGCGAGCACCATATCGAGGACACCGCGCTCAAGACCAATCTGGAGGCGGCCGAAGAGGTCGCCCGCCAGCTCCGCTTGCGCGACCTCGCCGGCCTGATCGTCATCGACTTCATCGACATGGACGAGAAGCGCAACAACCGTGCGGTCGAGCGCAAGCTGTCCGATTGCCTGAGGCAGGACCGCGCGCGCATCCAGGTCGGACGCATCTCGCATTTCGGCCTGCTCGAAATGTCGCGCCAGCGCATCCGCGCCAGCGTGCTCGAGAGCTCGACCGATCCCTGCCCGCATTGCGGCGGCACCGGCCACGTCCGCTCGGTGTCCTCGGTGGCGCTGCAGCTGCTGCGCGGCCTCGAAGAAATCCTGATGAAGGGCGCGACCCACAATCTCGTGGTACGCACCCGCACCGACGTTGCGCTCTATGTGCTCAACCACAAGCGTGGCCACCTGCGCGATCTCGAGAACGGCTTCAAGGTCACCCTCTCGGTGATCGCGGATCCCAGCGTCAGCGGGCCGCAGGCCTACCTCATCGACCGCGGCGAACAGGTGCATACGCTGGAAGCCGCCAAGGCGCTGCTGGCGGCGCAGGCGGCCGCAAGCCCGCCGCCGCTGGTCGAAGAAGCTTATGACGACGAGGAGTTCGATCCGGAGACCGAATCCGAGGTCGAGACCGAGGAGACCGAAGGTCTCGCCGAGGAGCAGTCCGCAGGCGACGCCGGGTCCGAGCAGGACGGCCAACGCCGCAAGCGCCGCCGTCGCCGGCGCGGCCGCGGTGGCCCGCGCGAGGGCGAATTGCGCGAGGATGGCGCCCCCACCCTTCCCGAGGCGGCCGTGGCGGCCGGCGAAGGCGAGGACGATGCCGAACCCGAGCAGGACGGCGAGGAAGGCGAGGAACAGGCAGCCCGTGGCGAACAGCAGGGCAGCGGTGATCGCCGGCGCCGGCGTGGTCGCCGCGGCGGACGCCGTCGTCGCGGTGGCGGCGAGGAAGGTCTCGCCGGCTCCATCGGTGACGAACTCGGCACCAATCATCCATCGGAAGCAGCCGAGGCGGTTGCCGATTTCGACGGCCTCGGCAGTGAGGCTGCGCCCTCGATTGCGCAAGCCGAGCACAGCGCCGCCGAGCCGCAAGTCTCGCAGCCTGAGCCGCACGCCGAAGTGCAGACCGAGGCTCCGGCCCAGCCCGAGCCCGTTGCCGCGGAGGAAGAGCCCGCCGACGACAAGGCCGCGCGGCGCCGCTCCACGGTGCGCGAAAAGGTGAGCTTCATGTCGAGCAGCCCGAGCGAGCCGGCAGCCCCGGTTGCCCAGGCAGTCGAGCCGGTCACCCCGCCCGCACCGGCAGCTGAACCTGCGGCGGAAGCGACGAGCGAAACGCCCGCCGCCCCGCGCCGCGCCGGCTGGTGGTCCCGCCGCTTTGGCGGCGGCGAATAAGGCCTGACAACCTATGCAAGACACGACGCCCGGCACTGCCGGGCGTTTTTGTTTCGCCGATGTCCCGATGTGCTAAGCCGTTTGCGCAATCTGAGAGGGGACCGGCATTGTCAGAGCTTTGCGATTCCAGCGCCGTCGAGTTGCGCCGCCTGTTGGCCGCCCGGGCGATCTCACCTGTCGAGTTGCTCGACGCCTGCCTGTCCCGCATCGCCGCCATCAATCCCGCCGTCAACGCCGTCGTGACGCTGGACGAGCCGGGCGCGCGTGCCGCTGCCAAGGCGGCCGAAGCCGCCATCCTGCGCGGCGAGGATCGCGGTGCCCTGCACGGGCTTCCCGTTCTCATCAAGGATACCCAGGACACCGCGGGGATGCGCTCCACCTATGGCAGCCCGCTGCTGAAGGATAACGTCCCGGCGGCCGACCAGGGCTCGGTCGCGCGCCTGCGCGCCGCCGGCGCCATCATCTTCGGCAAGACCAACACGCCGGAATGGGCGGCGGGCGGCAACACCCGCAATCCCGTGTTCGGCGCGACCGGCAATCCCTTCGATCCCATGCGCTCGGCGGCGGGCTCCTCCGGCGGCTCGGCGGTGGCGCTCGCCTGCGGCATGGCTCCGCTCGCCTCGGGCTCCGACACTGGCGGGTCCCTGCGCAATCCGGCAGGCTTCGCCGGCATCGTCGGCATGCGTCCGTCCTACGGCCTCGTGGCCAGCGAAAAGCGGGCGTTCGGCTGGTCCAATCTGTCGACCGACGGGCCGATGGCGCGCAACGTCGCCGACACCGCCTTGATGCTGTCGGTGATGGCGAGCGATGATGCCCGCGATCCGCTCGCCTATACGCTGCCCGGCGAGGCCGTGCGCGCGCGCGCCGAGCGCTGGGCCGTCCCGCGCCCCGCAGAGCTCGGCAAGCTCCGCCTCGCCTTCACAGAGGATTTCGGCTTCGCTCCGACCGAGCAGGCGATCCGGCGCGTGTTCCGCGCACGCGTGAAGCGGCTCGCACCGCTGTTCGCAGAATCCCGCGAAGCAACGCCGGATTGCGCCGGCGCCGACGACGCTTTTGCCGTGCTCCGCGCAGGCATGTTCCTGGCGACCCACGGCAAGAACTACAAGGAACGTCCCGAGATGCTCGGCCCCAATGTCCGCGCCAATGTCGAGGAAGGGCTCAGCTACACGCTCGAAGACCATGCGCGGGCCTCGACGACGCAGACCAGGATTTATCGCGCCTATCAAAGCTTCTTCGAAACCTGCGACGTACTGATCAGCCCGACGATCACGCTGAGCCCGCGGCCATGGTCGGAGCCTCACCCGGCGGAGATCGATGGCGCTCCGACCAGATCCTACTTCCATTGGCTCGCGCTCGCCTACGCCGTCACGCTTGCAGGCCATCCCGCCATCAGCATTCCGCTCGGCCTCGACGAAGCCGGACTGCCGTTCGGCCTCCAGGTCGTCGGTCCGCGCGGCGGCGACGCCATCGTGCTCTCGGTTGCCGCAGGCATTGAGGCCGCCTTTGCGAGCGACGCGCAATTGTGCCGGCCGGTCCCCGACCTTGCGAGGCTTGCCGCGACGCCGCCGCTGTCCGCCGCCCCCGGCTTTCTCACTTGGGAATAACGCGGTCCGACAGGAGAAGTCTTCCGATGCAAAGCGCAATGGTTCTCGGCGGCGGCATGATCGGCGTGAGCGCCGCGCTGCACCTGCAGCAGCGCGGCTGGGCCGTGACGCTCGTCGATCGCAGGGAGCCGGGCCGTGAGACCAGCTACGGCAATGCCGGCATGATCCAGGCCGAAGCGGTCCGCCCCTATCCGATGCCGCGCGATCTCGCGACGCTGCTCAAGATCGCGACCGGCCGCACCAACGACGTGCGCTACAGCCTGTCGTCGCTTCACCTCCATGTCGAGCCCCTGCTCCGCTACTGGTGGCACTCGGCGCCGAAACGGCATCGCGAGGCGATCGAGGCTTGGGCGCGGCTGATCGCCTACGCGACCCCGGAGCACGACATCCTCATTCGGGAAGCCCATGCCGACAATCTGATCCGCCGCGCCGGCTATCGCGCGCTGTACCGCGACGCCGCGGACCTCGATCTTTCGATCAAGGCCGCAGAACAAGACCAGCGCGAATTCGGCGTGAAGTTCCGGGTGCTGTCCGGCAGCGAGCTTGCCAAGGCCGAGCCGATCCTGCGCGACGATCTTCCCGGCGCGATCCACTGGCTCGATACCTGGACGGTGTCCGATCCCGGCGCCCTCGTCACGGCCTATGCCGAGCTGTTCGAGCGTCGCGGCGGCACCATCGTGCTGGGCGATGCGCAGTCGCTGCAGCAGACCGCGACCGGATGGTCGGTCAACACGGACCAGGGCCGCCTCGACGCCGCCCACGCCGTCGTGACGCTGGGGCCGTGGTCGCCCGACCTCCTCCACAAATTCGGCTATCGCATTCCGCTGGTGCGCAAGCGCGGCTACCACATGCATTACAGCGGCGGCGCTTCGCTCGACCTGCCGCTCGTCGACAAGGGCGGCGGCTACGCCATGGGCCCGATGGCAAAGGGAATCCGCATCACCACCGGCGCGGAATTGACCGGCATGGACGCGCTCGCCACGCCCGTCCAGCTCGCCAGCGCGGAAGGCTCCGCGCGGGAGCTGATCGACCTCGGCAAGCGCGTCGAGCCGGATCCGTGGTTCGGCACCCGCCCCTGCACGCCCGACATGCTGCCGGTGCTCGGGCAAGCTCCGCGGCATCCCGGCCTCTGGATGAATTTCGGTCACGGCCACCAGGGCTTTACCCTGGGACCCGCGAGCGGACGCCTGCTTGCCGAGATCATGAGCGGCGAGACGCCGGCGATTGATCCGCTGCCATATCGGCCCGAGCGGTTCTAGGCCCAAACAAAAGGGCTGATCGAGGATATCGACCAGCCCTTCCCAATTCGAAGCCCGAGGGCGCGATCAGTCCGTGGTGATCGCCGTCTCCATGTCGGTCGGGTCGATCCGCTTGGCGAGGTTGGCGTTGAGCTTGTCGCGGTCGAGCTCACCTTCCCACCAGGCGACGATCACGCAGGCGACGCCGTTGCCGCACAGATTGGTCAGCGCGCGGCACTCGCTCATGAACTTGTCGATGCCGAGCACGATCGCCATGCCCGGCACGAGGCGCGGATCGACCACGGCAAGCGTCGCTGCCAGCGTGATGAAGCCCGCGCCGGTGATGCCGGAAGCGCCCTTCGAGGTCAGCATCGCCACGACCAGGATGGTCAGCTGCTGGCTGAAGCTGAGATCGTAGCCGAGCGCCTGCGCGATGAAGAGCGTCGCCAGCGTCATGTAGATGTTGGTGCCGTCGAGATTGAACGAGTAACCCGTGGGCACCACGAGGCCGACCACCGACTTGGAGCAGCCGAGCCGCTCCAGCTTCTCCATCAGGGACGGCAGCGCGCTTTCCGAGGACGAGGTACCGAGCACGATCAGCAGCTCGTCCTTGATGTAGGCCAGGAACTTGAAGATCGAGAACCCGGCAAGGCGCGCGATGATGCCGAGCACGACGAAGACGAACAGCGCCGCGGTGACGTAGAACGTGGCGATCAGCCCGACCAGATTGAGGATCGCGCCGGTGCCGAACTTGCCGATCGTATAGGCCATGGCGCCGAACGCGCCGATCGGCGCTGCGCGCATCACGATGGAGATGACGCCGAACACGGCATGGGCGGCGTCGTCGATGAAGCTGCGGATGGTGTGGCCGCGCTCACCCAGGCTCATAATTGCGAAGCCGAACAGCACCGAGAACAGCAGCACCTGGAGGATTTCGCCTTGCGCGAAGGCCCCGACCACCGTGTCGGGAATGATGTGCAGCACGAAGTCGACGGACTTCTGGCCGGCAGCCTGCTTGGCGTAATTGGCAACGGCCGCCTCGTTGGCCGCCCCACTGCCGAAGCCCGCGCCCGGCTTCACGAGATTGCCGATGATCAGTCCGATCACCAGGGCGAAGGTCGAGACGACCTCGAAATAGACCAGCGCCTTGATGCCGATGCGGCCGACCTTCTTGGCATCCTGGATGTGGGCGATTCCGGAGACGACGGTGCAAAAGATGATCGGGGCGATCACCATCTTGATCAGCTTGATGAAGCCGTCGCCGAGCGCCTTGATCCATTCGTTGGTGGCAACCGTCGGCCACAGCCAGCCGACGATGGCGCCGAGCACGATGGCGATCAGCACCTGGACGTAGAGAACCTTGTACCACGGCTTTGCTGCGGGCGGCGCGATCGGCGCCCCCGCCATCGTTGTCGTCGTCATCGTTTCACTCCCCCTCAAACGCTGGGCCAGCCAAGATCAACTTGGCCGGCCCTGTCAATTGGAACCGCGAATTTTGCGCGCTTTACCGGCGACGCTCGATCAGTCTTCGCGCTGCCGGCATCAACGTCGCGCCAAGCGCGTTCTTGACCAGCGAAGCCGCAACGAACGGCATGATGCCGACCTGCCAGGCCTTCGCAGCGCCGAGCCCGAGGCCGAACGCCAGCCAGCCGAAGCCGGCGGCCAGAATGACGATATGGCCTATCGCCATCGCTGCAAACAGCAGCGCCACGCTGCGGTCCCAGCCGCGCTCGGCGAGCCAGCCGGTCACGAAAGCGGCCGCAATGAAACCGAACAGATAGCCCGCGGTCGGGCCAACCAGCGGCGCAATTCCACCCACCGGTCCGGCAAATACCGGCGCGCCAAGCGCACCCTCGGCGAGGTAGGCGATCATGGTTGCGCTGCCAAGACGCCAGCCATAGGCCGCGCCGATCATCAGCACCACCAGCGTCTGCAACGTCATGGGGACGTAGGGCAGCGGCAGGCTGACCTTGGCTGATAGCGCCATCAATGCGGTGCCGAGCACAACCAGCACGACGGCACGCACCGCACCGACCGTTTCACCCGGCCGGGTCGGCCACATCAATGCAGCGAGAGAAAAATGTGGCGCAGCAGCGGTCGGGACAGATCGGTGGTCAGACAAGATGAGCTCCGGATGTGGTCGAAAACTGGCGGCTATTTAAGCCAGCGAGCGATCCGGTCAACTGCCTCGCGCATCTCCCCGGACGAGCGTGCATAAGAAAACCGAATGAACGATCGGCCATGAACGGGATCGAAATCGAGGCCCGGCGTCGCCGCAACGCGTGCCTGTTCCAGCATCTGCTTGGCAAATTCGAAACTGTCCGAGGTGAAGTCCGAGACGTCGGCATAGAGATAAAATGCACCATCGGCCGGCAGGAATTTGGCGAGGCCAGCTTTCGGCAATCCCTCGATCAAAATCCGCCGGTTTTCCTGATAGCCATGCTTGATCGCCTCCATCTCGGCCGCGCCGTCGAAGGCAGCCTCTGCCGCGATCTGCGACAGCGACGGCACCGAGATCGACAGGTTCTGCTGCAGCCGCTCGATCGGCCGCACCAGGATTTCGGGCACGACCATCCAGCCGACGCGCCAGCCCGTCATGCAAAAATATTTCGAGAACGAGTTGATCACGAGGGCGTGCTCGGAGAGCGCGGCCGCGGTGACGGCCGGAAACGCATAATCGAGCCCGTGATAGATCTCGTCCGAGATGAAACGGATGCCGGCGTCTTCCGCCGCCGCGATCAGGCTGGCGAGCGCCTCGCGCGACATCATCGTCCCCGTCGGATTGGCGGGGCTGCCAACCAGCACGCCCTTCAGCGGCGCCTTGCGATGGGCGGCGAGCAACGCCTCGCCGGTGAGAGCATGGCGCGTCTCGTTCGTGGTCTCAATCAGCACCGGCTCGCAGCCGAGCGCGGTGAGGATATGACGGTAGGGCGGATAGCCCGGCACCGTCACGGCGACGCGGTCGCCCGGCTCGAACATCGACAGGAAGGCCAGGATGAACCCGCCGGAAGAGCCGGTCGTCACCACGATCCTGTCAGGGCTGACGTCGCAGCCATAGGCATCGCGGTAATGGCGCGCGATGCGCTCGCGCAAGGAGGGGATGCCGAGCGCGGAGGTATAATCGATCCGCCCGGTCTCGAGCGCGGTGTGGGCGGCCGCAATGGCGGTCCTGGGCGCCGCGGCCGCCGGCTGGCCGACCTCCATATGGATGACATGGCCCCCGGCGGCCTCGATTCGAGCCGCCGCGGCCATGACGTCCATCACCATGAACGGGGGAACATCGCTGCGGCGGGAGGGCTCGAGCCACTGCCCCAACCGGTTCCTTAAAGTCGCATCGTGCATTGATTTCTGCTATTTCGCTGGCGGGCCGGTGCGGCCGGTCCGGAAAAACGGGGCGCTTGCGCCCCAGACTGGCCGCATTGTACGGCTCATAAGGGGAACGGCTGATAAGGGCATATCGCGTATCCGGCCCGCCGCCAATCGCCAAAACCAATCACGAAACTGCTGTCCAGACCGTTTGACCAAGACCGTTTGATGTCGCTCCAGATCGCATTGCGCAAGAAGGCTTCCGCCCTCACCGCCCTCGTCACGGCTGCGGCGATCGCGCTGACGCCGTTCTCCGCGGCGCACGCGCAAGCCAAAGGGCCGCCGGTCCTGCGCGACACCGAGACCGAGCAGCTGCTGCGCGAATATACGCGCCCGATCCTGCGTGCCGCGGGTCTGGAGAAGCAGAACATCCAGATGGTGATCCTCAACGACAACTCGTTCAACGCGTTCGTGGCCGATGGCCGCCGCATCTTCGTCAATTACGGCGCGATTCTTCAATCGGAGACGCCGAACCAGATCATCGGCGTGCTCGCGCACGAGACCGGGCATCTGGCTGGCGGCCATCTGTCCAAGCTGCGTGAGCAGCTCGCCGCGGCCCAGACCCAGATGATCATCGCGATGCTGCTCGGCGCCGGCGCGATCGCCGCCGGCAGCACGCGCAACAGCAGCGGCGGCAACAACGGGCTCGCCAATGCCGGCGCCGCTGCGATCTCGGCGCCGCAGGAGGTGATCCGCCGGTCGCTGCTGTCCTACCAGCGCCAGCAGGAGGAGAACGCCGACCGCGCCGGCGTGAAATTCCTGACCGCGACCCAGCAATCGCCGAAGGGCATGTACGAGACCTTCAAGCGCTTCACCAGCGAGAGCCTGTTCGCTGCGCGCGGCGCCGACCCCTATCTCCAGTCGCATCCGATGCCCGCCGAGCGCGTTGCCGCGCTGCAGGAGTTCGCGAGCTCAAGCCCCTACTGGAACAAGAAGGACGATGCAGCGCTCCAGCTCCGCCACGACATGGTGCGCGCCAAGATATCCGCCTTCATGGAGCGGCCCGAGACGGTGTACCGCCGCTATCCCCAGACCAATGACAGCATGCCGGCGCGCTATGCCCGCGCCATCAGCACCTATCTGCACGGCGATTTGCGCAGCGCGCTCAGCCAGATCGACGCGCTGATCCAGGTTCAGCCGAACAACCCGTACTTCTACGAGGTGCGCGGCCAGGCCCTCTTGGAAAGCGGCAAGCCGGCCGACGCCATCCCTGCCCTGCGCAAGGCTGTCGCACTCTCGAACAATTCACCCCTCATCGAGATGTTACTTGGGCAGGCTCTGGTTGGAACCGATAATAAGGCCTACACCGACGACGCCGTTCGGATTCTCCGCGCCGCGGTGGCGCGGGAGCCCGAGGCCATCCTCGGTTATAGCCAGCTCGCGATGGCCTATGGCCGGAAGGGAGATTATGCCGAGGCGGATCTCGCATCGGCCCAGGCCGCTTACTTGCGCGGCGACAACAAGACCGCCCGCGAGCTCGCCACGCGCGCGAAAACCCGTTTTGCCGTCGGCACGCCCGGATGGGTCAAGGCCGACGACATCGTGGCGGCCAAGCCGCCGCGCAACTGACACCACGACGCCTGACACCACGACGTCACGACCTTAGCTTTGAGCGCCGGGACGTATTCCGAAACCTGCTTTGGATAAGAGGATTTGCCTATGCCTTCGCTGCGCCTGCTTGCTCCCGCGTTGTTTGCGCTCGCCATGTTCGGCGCAGCCGTGCCTGCATCGGCCGACAGCTTCTCCGATACCCAGCGCACCGACATCGAGAAGATCATCAAGAACTATCTCGTCAGCCATCCCGAGGTGCTCGAAGAGGCCATGGCCGAGCTCAGCAAGCGCCAAGCCGCGGCCGAGACGCAGAAGCACGAGGCCAGCATCGCGCAGAACGCCGACGCGATCTTCAACTCGCCGCGCCAGGTCGTGCTCGGCAACAAGGACGGCGACGTCACCTTCGTCGAGTTCTTCGATTACAATTGCGGCTACTGCAAGCGCGCGATGGACGACATGCTCACCATCATGAAAGGCGATTCGAAGCTGAAGGTCGTGCTGAAGGAGTTTCCGGTGCTCAGCCAGGGCTCTGTCGAAGCGGCACAGGTCGCGGTCGCCGTACGCATGCAGGATCCCACCGGCAAGAAATATCTCGACTTCCACCAGAAGCTGCTCGGTGGCCGCGGCGCCGCCGACAAGGCACGTGCGCTTCAAGCTGCCAAGGAAGCCGGCCTCGACACCGCGAGGATCGAGAAGGACATCGCGAGCCCCGAGGTGCGCGCCACCATCGAGGAGAATTTCAAGCTCGCTGAAGCGATGGGCATGAACGGCACGCCGAGCTACGTCATCGGCAAGCAGATCGTGATCGGCGCCGTCGGCGTCGAAGGCCTCAAGGAAAAGATCGGCATCGCCCGCTGCGGCAAGGCGACTTGTTGATCGCACGTATTGCGATAGTGAAACACGAAGAGGCCGGCTGGAAAGCCGGCCTTTTTTTCTTGCGCGAAGCTTGGCGTCTTCGTGCAAGTTCATTCATCTGGCGTTCAACAAACAAATGCCGCGGAACAGCCGAAGTTCCGGAACAACTGAAACCTCCTTTCGTTGTTGGCGCGGGCAATGATGCAAAGAAACACGTGAGGAGAATTCGATGTTGAACCGCTTTATGATCTCAGTTGCCGCAGTCGCCCTCGTTGCGGGCGCCGGTCTGGCGAACGCACAGGACAAGGGTCGCGATGGCGGCGCTGGTTCGCAGCAGATGCAGCACTCCCAGCCCTCCGGCGGCGCCACTGAGCGCGGCGGCTCGATGGGCCGCGACTCCGTGAGCCATGACAAGGGTACCGTCGGCCAGGCCGGCGGCGCCATGAAGCCCGGTGGAGCCGACGACAAGTCGTCCGGCGCGATGCAGAAATCCGGCGCCACGGAAAAGTCCGGCGGGATGGAAAAGTCCGGCACGATGAACAAGAACGCGGCTGACGAGAAGGCCGGCATGAAGGGCGAGCACGCCCAGGGCGCGCAGGATAAGTCTGCGCAGGACAAGTCGAAGAGCATGAGCTCGGACTCGACGACCAAGTCCGATTCCACCAAGTCCGGTGCCAAGGACATGAAGGCCGAGGACAACAAGGCCGGCGGCGCTGCCAAGAGCAACAATGCCGAGAACCGCCCGGCCTCCACCGACACCAAGTCGCAGACCACGACCGGCAACGCTCCGGCCACCGCCGCCGCGCCGCCGCCGGAGAAGCGGACGGAAATCTCGACCGCGATCAAGTCGACCAAGATCGAGGAGACCACGAACGTCAACTTCAACATCTCGGTCGGCACCGCGGTCCCGGCGTCCGTCCACTTCCACCCGCTGCCGCCCCGGATCGTCGAGATCTACCCGCAGTGGCGTGGCTATGAAGTGATCTTCGTCCGCGGCCAGTACGTCATCGTCCGTCCGCAGACGCGCGAGATCGTGTACATCATCGAGGGCTAAGCCGCTCGCTGACCGCAAAATGGGCCCCTGCCGAAAGATCGGCAGGGGCTTTTGGCCTATGGACCCGCGCGCCTCGGCCGCCGAGCCATCCTTTGGACTGGTTAACAAGCAATTTCCGTGGTTTCCACACAGGTTTTTGCGCACTGGATGAGGTACTTGAACCCCTCCGGGAGGCCTTCAAGGCTTCCCCTCACGCGCTTTGTTACCTATAACCCCCGCCACGCCGAGCACCTCTTTGCGGGATTGGAATGGCCGAACCAGCAACCGACACGATCCTCGTCCTGAACGGGCCGAACCTCAACATGTTGGGGACGCGCGAGCCGGAGAAGTATGGCCACGCGACGCTGACCGACGTCGAGGCGCTGTGCCGGGAGACGGCGGCGACGTTCGGTCTCAAGGCGGATTGCCGGCAGTCCAACCGCGAGGGCGAGCTGATTGACTTCATCCACGAGGCGCATCGCCGCAAGATGAAGGGCATCATCATCAATGCCGGCGGCTATTCGCACACCTCGATCGCACTGCACGACGCATTGCTTGCGGTTCAGATCCCGACGGTCGAAGTGCATGTGACCAACATCCACGCCCGCGAGAGCTTTCGTCACCACTCCTATACGGCACGCGCGGCCTTCGCCTCGCTCTGCGGTTTCGGCATCGAGGGCTACCGCCTCGCCATCCAGGGCCTTGCCGCCAAGCTTGCCATCAAGCCCAAAGCCTGAAGCTCCCTCATCAATCAGAACATTCGGATCAAACAACATGGCGCGCCAGCCAGACGACAAAGCAGCCGCAAAGTTTTCCAGCGAGGATTCCGCGCTCGTCCGCGAGCTCGCGCTTCTGCTCGATGAGACCAGCCTCACCGAGATCGAGATCGAACGTGCGGGCCTGCGCCTGCGCGTCGCCCGTAACATCAGCGTTGCCGCGACCATGCCTGTGCCGATGGCTGCGGCTCCCGCCGCCCTGCCGGCAGCCTCCGCCTCGCCTGCTGCCGCCGCCGGCCCCGACCTGTCCAAGCATCCTGGCGCGGTCAGCTCGCCGATGGTCGGCACCGCCTATTGGGCGCCGGAGCCCGGCGCCAAGCCGTTCATCGAGGTCGGCAGCAAGGTCTCGGTCGGACAGACGCTGCTGATCATCGAAGCCATGAAGACCATGAACCAGATCCCCTCGCCGCGCGCCGGCACGGTGACGCAGATCCTGGTCGAGGACGGCCAGCCGGTCGAGTACGGCGAGCCGCTCGTGATCATTGAGTGAGGGATCGGCGAACAGCGGGGGAGCGAATAGTTGCTCCTGCCTGTTCGCCATTCGCTATTTCCCGTTCGCCCCCGAGGCACCATGTTCGACAAGATCCTCATAGCCAATCGCGGCGAGATCGCCCTTCGCATCCTCAGGGCCTGCAAGGAGCTCGGGATCGCGACGGTCGCCGTGCACTCCACCGCCGACGCCGATGCCATGCATGTGCGCCTGTCGGACGAGAGCGTGTGCATCGGCCCGCCCGCCTCCAAGGACAGCTATCTCAACGTCCCCGCCCTGCTCGCGGCCTGCGAGATCACCGGCGCCGACGCCGTGCATCCCGGCTACGGCTTCCTGTCGGAGAATGCGCGCTTCGCGGAAATCCTGTCCGAGCACAATCTGCATTTCATCGGCCCCAAGGCCGAGCACATCCGCCTGATGGGCGACAAGATCGAGGCGAAGAAGACCGCCAAGCGCCTCGGCATCCCCGTGGTGCCCGGCTCCGACGGTGCGGTCGGTCCCGACGACGATGCCCTGGCGATCGCAAGGAAGATCGGCTTTCCCGTGCTGGTGAAGGCGGCGGCCGGCGGCGGCGGCCGCGGCATGAAGGTCGCGCACAGCGAGGCCGATCTGCAGGTGGCGCTGTCGACGGCGGCCAACGAGGCCAAATCCGCCTTCGGCGATGCCTCCGTCTACCTGGAAAAATACCTCCAGAAGCCGCGCCACATCGAGATCCAGATTCTCGGCGACGGCCGCGGCGGCGCGATCCATCTCGGCGAGCGCGACTGCTCGTTGCAACGCCGCCACCAGAAGGTCTGGGAGGAAGGCCCCTCGCCCGTCCTTTCCGCCGCCGCGCGGGCCAAGATCGGCGAGACCTGTGCGAAGGCCATGCGCGAGATGAAATATCTCGGCGTCGGCACTATCGAATTCCTGTTCGAGGACGGCGAGTTCTACTTCATCGAGATGAACACCCGCATCCAGGTCGAGCATCCCGTCACCGAGAGCATCACCGACATCGACCTCGTGCTGGAGCAGATCCGCATCGCCGCCGGCGGCGACCTGCCGGCCAAGCAGGACGAGATCCAGGTCATCGGCCACGCCATCGAGTGCCGCATCAATGCCGAGAACCCCGAGACCTTCCGCCCCTCGCCCGGCCGCATACTGCAATACCATCCGCCGGGCGGCCTCGGCGTCCGCATCGATTCCGCCGTCTACCAGGGCTACATGATCCCGCCCTATTACGATTCCCTGGTCGGCAAGCTGATCGTGCACGGCAAGACCCGCGCCGAATGCCTCATGCGGCTCCGCCGGGCGCTGGACGAGATGGTGGTGGAAGGCATCGAGACCACGCTGCCGCTGTTCCGCGCGCTGGTGCGTGAAGACGACATCATCAACGGCGACTACCACATCCACTGGCTGGAACAGTACCTGGCCGGCAAGGCGGAACCCGCCCCGCGATAATATTCGTCGCCCTAGGGAACCCTTTGGCCTCAATCGCGTTCTGGACGGTTGGGGCTAGTTCCAAGGGGGCGTTTTGAAATCCACTGCACGTAAACAGGTGAACCGTCGTGACGGCTGAAGCCCAACGACGGCGGGCATTCTGGCAGATCCTGCTGATCGCGGCGGGTCTCGTGGTGCTGACTGTGATCAGCGCCGGCTCGGTCTACCTCGTCAACAAGGCGCGGGAAGACAGCAAATGGGTGGTCCATACCATCGAGGCGGAGAGCCAGATCAACGCCCTGTTGCTGGAGATCCGCCGTGCGGAGAGCAGCGCCCGCGGCTTTCTCCTGACGCAAGGACCGGATTTCCAGTCGGACCACGAGAAAGCCGTGGCGGCGATCATTCCGGCGCTCGACAAGCTCACGCGCCAGATCGGCGACAATCCCGCGCAACGCGACAGCATCGAGAAACTGAGCGCGGCGATCGAGACCCGGCTCGACCAGTTCTCGCGCGAGATGAAGTTCGTCAGGGAGGGCCAACCCGACCGCGCCATTGCGCTGATCCGCGAGGCCGCGGCGGCCAATACCACGACCACGATCAGCAACCAGGCCAACGCGATGATCCGCGAGGAGGAACGGCTGTTCCGGCTCCGGACGGAAAACTCCGACCACAGTCAGACCCTCGCTGCCTCGATGACCGGCATCGGCTCCGGCCTCGTGGTGCTGCTGGCCATGATCTCGACCTGGCTGGTGCGGCGCTCGGCGCGGGCCCGCGACGAGGCTGAAGCGCGCCTGCGCGATTCCAACGTCAATCTGGAATCCGTCGTCGACGAACGCACGGCGGATTTGCGCGAGGCCAACGACGAGATCCAGCGCTTCGCCTATATCGTCAGCCACGATCTGCGCTCGCCGCTCGTCAACATCATGGGCTTCACCAGCGAGCTCGAAGAGCTCGGCGGCGATATCTTCCGCCGCATCGGCAGCCTCGCCCAGGTTTCTGCGAACGGGGCGCCCCTCGCCCCCGCCGGACCGGGCGAGATGGTGCTCGATGGCGCGGACAAGCAGCTGTCGGAGGATTTTTCCGAAGCGCTCGGCTTCATCAAATCGTCGATCGCCAAGATGGACCGGCTGATCTCGGCGATCCTCAACCTCACCCGCGAGGGCCGGCGCGAATTCCAGCCGGTGAAGATCGACACAGGCGAGCTGATCGAGGCCATCGTATCGACGCTGGCGCACCAGGCGGCCGAGGCGCAGGCCGAGATCCATCTCGAGCCGCTGCCTGACATCGTGAGCGACCGGCTCGCGCTCGAGCAGATCTTCTCCAACCTGATCGACAACGCGATCAAATATCTGAAGCGCGGGGTACCCGGAGACATCAGAATCCGCGGGCGAACCAAGCTCGGTTACGCTATCTTCGAGATCAGCGACAACGGCCGGGGGATCGATCCGAAGGATCACCAGCGGATATTCGACCTGTTCCGCCGCGCGGGAACCCAGGACAAGCCCGGCCAGGGCATTGGTCTTGCGCATGTGCGTGCACTTGTGCGTCGCCTCGGCGGCACCATGTCGGTATCATCGGAACTGAACGCGGGCAGCACCTTCACGATCACGCTGCCGATCGCCTGGAACGTGAACAACCGGAACAGAGATCGATGACCCAGCCTGTCACCATCATCATGATCGAGGACGACGAGGGCCACGCCCGCCTGATCGAGCGCAACATCCGCCGCTCGGGGGTCAACAACGAGATCGTCTCCTTCCAGAACGGCACGGATGCGATGCTGCATCTGTTCGGCGCCGACGGCAGCGGCCTCGTGCAGAAGGGCAATGCGCTTCTGATCCTGCTCGACCTCAACCTGCCCGACATGACGGGGATCGACATCCTCCGGCAGATCAAGGAAAACAAATATCTGAAGGCTTCGCCCGTGGTGGTGCTGACCACCACCGACGATTCCCAGGAAATCAAGCGTTGCTACGAGCTCGGCTGCAACGTCTACATCACCAAGCCCGTCAACTACGAGAATTTCGCCAATGCCATCCGGCAGCTCGGCCTGTTCTTCTCGGTCATCCAGGTCCCGCCCGCCGCCCCATGAACCAGCGCACGCCGACACTGCTCTACATCGATGACGACGGCGCGCTGGCGCGCCTGGTCGAACGCGGCCTGACGCGGCGCGGCTACAGGGTCGTCCATGCCGCGAGCGGCGAGGAAGGCCTGGAGCGCATCCGCCGCGCGAGCGCCCAAGGCAATGTCGATGCCGGCATCGACGTGGTCGCGCTCGACCAGTACATGCCCGGCCTCGACGGGCTGGAGACGCTCGAGCAGATCATGGCGATCCCGGACGCGCCGCCGGTCGTGTTCGTCACGGCTTCGCAGGATTCCAGCATCGCCGTCACCGCGCTGAAGGCCGGCGCGGCCGATTATCTCGTCAAGGACGTCACCGGCGATTTCATCCCCCTGCTCCACGTCGCAGCCGAGGGCGCGCTGCGCCAGGCCGAATTGCAGAAGGCGCGCGAGGAGGCCGAGGCCGAGATTCATGCCTCGCGCGACCGCTACGCGGCCCTTGCCGCCGAACGCGAGATGCTGCTGCGCGAGGTCAATCATCGCGTCGGCAACTCGCTCCAGATCATCGCCTCGCTGCTGCACCTTCAGGCAAGCTCCGCCGCGCAGGACGAGGTCAAGGCGGCGCTGACCAATGCGATGGGCCGCGTCGCCGCGGTCGCGCAAGTGCACCGCCGCCTCTACACCTCGCAGGACCTGAAGAGCGTGGTGCTGAACCAGTATCTGGATTCCCTGCTCGAGGATCTGCGCCGTTCGGCCGAAGGCAACCGGATGTCGCGCCTGACGCTGAAGGCCGAGCCGATCGAGATCGATCCGGATCGCGCGGTTGCCGTCGGCATCATCGTCAACGAGCTGGTGATGAACGCCGTGAAATACGCCTATCCCGACGGCGCCGGCCCGATCCATGTCGAGCTGAACGCGAAAGGAGACGATCTCCTGCTGTCGATCACTGACGACGGCGTCGGCGACGCCGTCAAGGCCGATCCGCGCTCCACCGGCATGGGCCAGCGCATCGTCGCGGCGATGGCCGCCAAGCTCGACGCCACGGTCGAGCGCGATCCCAGCCATTCCGGAACCCGGATCGTGCTGAAGTTCGGTCGCCTGCCCGCAGTTCCCGGCAAGACCAGCACCGCCGCCGCAAGCTGAGCTCGCGCCCTGCTGTGCACCCCATCGCAACGGCATCGCGATCCTGCTATGGTCGCGAACCATGACTTCGCGCGACTCCGCTCCGTCTGAAATCACCCCGGCCGTGCTGCTGCGCGCCTATGCCTGCGGCATCTTCCCGATGGCGGAAAGCGCCGACGATCCGACACTGTTCTGGGTCGAGCCGGAATTGCGCGGCGTCATCCCCCTCGACGGATTTCGCGTCGCCTCGCGGCTCGCGCGCACCGTGCGCTCGGACGTCTTTCGCGTCACCGTCAACACCGCGTTCAAGGCGACGATCGCGGGCTGCGCCGCGCCGCAGGAAGGGCGCGAGGACACCTGGATCAACAAGCGCATCCGCGACCTCTATGGCGGCCTGTATCAGCTCGGCCATTGCCACAGCGTCGAGGCCTGGCAGGGTGAGGATCTCGTCGGCGGCCTGTATGGCGTCAGCCTGGGCCGCGCCTTCTTCGGCGAGAGCATGTTTCACACCGCGCGCGATGCCTCGAAGGTCGCACTGGTGCATCTGGTCGCGCGGCTGATCCATGGTGGGTTCGAGCTGCTCGACACGCAATATGTCACGGAGCATTTGAAAAGCTTCGGCGCGGTCGAGATCTCGCGGCGGCGCTATACCGCCCTGCTCGACAAGGCGCTGGCCGGCGAGCCCGGCGATTTCCTCAGGCTCTCAGCCGGCGACGCGATCCCGGGCGCGCGCGCGCTCGAGATCATCGCTTCTCGACAATAATCCAGATTTACCGGCTACCAAACCCGGGGATACCGAACAGACCCGGCCGCTGCTCCGGCGGCGGGGGCGGCGGTGGTGCCGGCTGCTGCTGCTGGATCGGCGGCAGAGGCTGCGGCGGACGCTGCTGCACCTGCTTCGGCGCGGCCTTCTTCTGCGCGGGCGGCGGTGGAGGGGCCGGCTTGGTCGCGGGATCCGGCGCCGCGGTCGCGATGGTCTGCTGCGGCTCTTTGCAGTCGGTGAGCCAGATGTCGTAGATCGGGTGCTCGACGCCATGCAGGCCGGGGCTTGCCGCGTACATCCAGCCCGAGAAGATGCGCTTCACCTCGCCCTGCAAGGTGATCTCGTCGACCTCGACGAAGGCGTCGGTGTTGGTGGCCTCCGTTGCCGGCCGCGTGTAGCAGGCGTCGGTCTTGACCCTGAGCGCGCCGAACTGGACGGTCTCGCCGATCTCCTCGTCGAAATTGATGATGCGTCCGGTGATCTTGTCGAGGCCGGAGAAGGTCGCCTTCTTGTTCACGATCTTCTGCGCCGGCGGCTCGGTGACGACCTCGTCGCCCGGCTGCAGGCTTGCCGGGGTCTGCGGCACGGCGCCGGGAGCGCCCTTCTGCTGCGGCTGGCGCTGGCCGGGCGCACCTGGCTGGGCACCGCCCGGCGGCGCGACCGCCACGGGCGGCTGGTTCGGCGGAGCGACGGTGGAGCCCGGCGGCGGCGCCAGCGGCTGGCTCTCGACTGGTCCCGGCATCACATTGCCCTGCCGGCCCGGCGGCGGAGGCATCGGGCGCGACGGCAGCACGCGGCCCTGCGGCGGCAGCTCCGGCACCTCTTCGTCGTCGTCGGGAATCTGCTGCGGCTGCGGCTGGCCGCGCGGAATTGTGCCGGGCGGCCGCATCGGCGGCGGATCGGAAAAGATCGTGCCGATTTGCGCCTGAGTCGGCGTCGCAACCGTCAGCGCGGTGGCGGCCAAAAGCGCCGCAAGACCTGTCAGGGTAATGGTTCGAAACATCTCGCGCGGCTTCAACAGCGAATCGGGCTTGTTGGACATTCTACAGGGGTTACCGCCGCTCGCAGGCCATCCGGTTAACACGGCGAATACGGCGGGGGAAGGGCGGCAACCCTGCCCTTCCCGGCCCCATCTGGCCAGACCGGCACCTGAATGGGATAGTCGCGGAGCCCCTCGCGGGGGCGCAGAGGCGGGCATCCCCCTAAAATGCAGCCAACCATAACCAGAAACCTCCCGAGGTCGCTCCCATGCCCGTCGTGCTCGATCCCGACGCCGCCGCCGTCTACAAGGCCTTCCAGGAGGCCGGCCGCCCCGCCTACGAGACCCTGACCGCACCGGAGGCCCGCGCGTATTATGCGCAGGCGCGCTTTGCCACCAATCCTGACGCGCCCGAGCTCGCCCGCGTTGAGCCGCTCTCGATCCCGGCCCCGCACGGCGCCATTCCCGCCCGCCTTTATGTTCCCAAGGAGCCGCGCCGGCACGACGGCCTGTCGCCCGCGCTGGTGTTCTTCCATGGCGGCGGCTGGGTGATCGGCGATCTCGACTCCCACGATGTCGTCTGCCGACAGCTCGCGGTCGAAGGCGCGCTGGTCGTGATCTCGGTCGATTACCGTCTCGCGCCTGAGCACAAATTTCCCGCCGCGGCCGACGACGCGATCGCCGCAACCAGATGGGTTGCCGCCAACGCGCGCGAGCTCGGCATCGACGCGTCCCGGCTGTCGATCGGAGGCGACAGCGCCGGCGGCAATCTCACCGCCGTCGTGGCGCTCGCCGCGCGCGACGCCGGCGGGCCTGCCCTCGCGGGCCAGGTGCTGATCTATCCCGCCACCGATTTCGCCCTCACCCATGGCTCCCACAGCGAGCCGGAGACCAGCGTGCTACTGACGCATTCGGTGATCCGCTGGTTTCGCGACCATTATCTCAACGGCGCCGCCGACATCCACGATTGGCGCGCCTCGCCGGCGCGGGCGCAAAGCCTGGCGGGCCTGCCGCCGGCCTATGTGCTGACCGCGGGCGCCGATCCCTTGCGCGACGAAGGCAACGAATACGCCGCGCGCCTCAAGCAAGCCGGCGTTCCCGTGACGACCAGGCATTATCCCGGCCAATTCCATGGCTTCTTCACGATGGGCAAGCTGTTGCGAGAGGCCAATGTCGCCGTCGGCGAGATCGGCGCATGGCTGAAGGGATTGGGCTGAAACGCCGTCCCGCATGGCCTCTCCGCTGCAATCCATCTCCGCTCTCCCGGCGCGCGTCCTGACCTGGCTCGGCAGCCAGGGCACGCGCGGCGTCGCCGCCATCGTGTTCATCGCGGCCGCGGTGCCGCCGCTCGGCGCATTGCTGCGTCCCTATCTCACCGAGGCTATTCTCTGCCTGCTCTGCATCTCCTTCATGCGGGTCGACCTGGCCGCGCTGTACAGCCATCTGCGCAGGCCGGCGCTGGTTGCGACGGCGACCGCCTGGACCACGATCGGCGTGCCGCTGATCGTCGGTCTGATCGCGCACGCAACCGGCCTCTCGGTGCGCGCGCCCGGACTGTCGCTCGCACTGATGCTGCAGAGCATGGCCTCGCCGATGATGGCCTCCCCAGCCCTCGCCGCACTGATGGGTCTCGATGCCACGCTGGTGCTGATCACGCTGGTGACCTCGACCGCGCTGGTGCCCTTCACCGCCTCGATCTTCGCCGGCCTTTTCCTCGGCGACATGCTGAGCATCACCCCGCTGACGCTGGGCCTGAAGCTGCTGGGCATCCTCGCCACGTCGCTGCTGGCCGCCACGATCATCCGATGGATCTTCGGCGCGGAGGCGATCCGGCGTCACAAGACGCCGATCGACGGCCTCAACATCATCATCCTCTTCATCTTCGCCGCCGCGATCATGGGCGACGTCGTGAGCGACCTCCTCGCACAGCCGCTCTTCACCCTCAGCCTCGCAGCTCTGTCCTTCGCGATCTATTTCACCCTTCTCGCGATCACCACGCTGCTGTTCCGCCGCATCGGCACCGAGCGCGCGCTGGCGCTCGGACTGATGGTGTCACAGCGCAATCTCGGCCTGATGCTGGCGGCAACCGCCGGTGTATTGCCACCCACCACCTGGCTCTATTTCGCGATGACGCAGTTTCCGATCCACCTTGCGCCGTACCTGCTGATGCCGATCGCGCGGCGGCTGACGGCGCGCGCGAAGGCCTCCGGCTCTCCCGCAACCAGCGCGCCCTAACTGGTCCTTGCCGCGCGCCGTAGCGCCTGCGGCGGCTGGCCGAAGGCGCGGATGAAAGCGCGGCGCATACGCTCGGGATCACGGAATCCCGTGGCTTCCGCAACGAGCTCGATCCCCTCGCGCGACGACTGCACGCGCTCGCGCGCGACCTCGAGCCGGAGCCGCTCGATCGCCTTCGACGGGGTCGTGCCGGTCTCGGCGGCGAAGGCGCGGGCGAAATGCCGCGCGCTCATGCCGGCGCGATCGGCGAGGTCCTCCACCGTCAGTGGTGCGTCGAGATTTTCGCGCGCCCAGGACAACAGCGCGCCGAAGCGGCCGTTCGGCGTCTTCAGCTCCAGCAGCGAGGAGAACTGCGACTGGCCGCCGCTGCGGCGATGATACAGCACGAGGTGGCGTGCCGCCTCCTGCGCGATTTCCTCGCCGAGATCTTCGGTCACCATGGCGAGCGCAAGGTCGATGCCTGCGGTGATGCCCGCCGATGTCCACACATTGCCGTCGCGGGTGAATATCTGGTCCGGCTCGAACTTCACCTTGGGATAGCGCGCGACGAAATCGCGCGTGCGTCCCCAATGCGTGGTGGCGCGGCGGCCGTCCAGCAGGCCCGCCTCGGCGAGCACATAGGCGCCCGAGCAGACGCTCGCGACGCGCACGCCGCGCTTTGCCAGCCGCTGCAGGAAGGCGCGCGTGACCTCGCAGCGCGCAGCATCAGCAACGCCCACACCGCCCGCGATCACCAGCGTGGTGATGGCATTCGCCGACTTGAAATCGCGCGCCATCATCTCGACGCCGGAGGAGCTGCGCACAGGTCCCGCATTCAGCGCCAGCACCCGCAGCGCCAGCGGCTTGCCGGCGCAGCGTGCCGCGACCTCGAACACCGAGATCGGGCCGGCCGCATCGAGCAGCTGGAAGTCCGGGAAGATCAGAATGCCGATCATGGGCGATGTCCGAAATAGTGGGAATTATGCCATTTCAGACACGAAGGCAGCATGCCAGTCTTCGCTCGTCAAGCTCATCTTTGGAGAACTCGCCGATGTCGTCACCGCTCCAGATCGGTCTTCTGATATTTCCGCGCGTCACCCAGCTCGACTTCACCGGTCCCCTGCAGGTGTTCGCCATGGTGCCCGGCGCGAAGCTGCATTTGATCTGGAAGCGGATCGAGCAGGTCGCAAGCGATTCCGTGCTGACGCTGACGCCGACCACGACGTTCGCCGAGTGCCCGCAACTCGACGTGATCTGCGTGCCGGGCGGCGGCGGCACCAACGACCTGCTGGGCGACGAGGAAGTGCTCGACTTCCTGCGCAAGCAGGCCGAGGGCGCGAAATATGTCACCTCCGTCTGCACGGGATCGCTGGCGCTCGGCGCCGCCGGCCTGCTCAAGGGCTACCGCGCCGCGACCCATTGGAGCGCGATGGAGATGCTCAGCCAGTTCGGTGCCACGCCGACCAAGTCGCGCGTCTGCATCGACCGCAATCGCATCACCGGCGGCGGCGTCACCGCCGGAATCGATTTCGCGCTGACACTGGTGTCGATCCTGATCGACCGCACCACGGCGGAAGCGATCCAGCTCCAGATGGAATACAACCCGGCCCCGCCGTTCAATTCGGGCTCACCCGATACGGCACCGGCCGAAGTGATGGCCCTGCTGCGGGAGCGCGGCGCGCAAAATCAGGCGCGGCGGCTGGAGGCGGTGAAGCGCGCGGCCGAGCGGGTGACGTAGTCCGTGTCCCGGACGCGGAGCAGCGTGCAACGCTGCTCCGCAGCGTCCGGGGCGCGAGATCTGGCACAAGCTGCCAACAGAAAAAGGCCGCTCGGTTTCCCAAGCGGCCTTTCCTGTCTTACGGCGGCTGCACATTCACATCGGGCGATGTCGGAGCTTCCAGACCGGGGGCCTATCTCCCGATCGAGTCCTTCCTCGGCGGCCGCTGCATCTCGGGACAGTCGCGAACTGTTGCCCGAACCGAACGCAATGGTCTCCCATCTCCGTAAGATGGGATCATTGAGCCGCACGGCTTGCGCTGTGGCAATGTCGGCGCAGACGCCTTCCCCGCTGTTCCCGTTGTTCACAGCAAGCGGCAGCGGATGCGCATGCATCCAGTTTGACGATGGAGATCGCGCCGGCCGGGAGGCCTAGCCAGGCGTCCAGGGCTGATAGTCGCCGGTCGCCTTCGGACGCTTGCCGCTGGCGAGGGTCGATCCCGAGGGACGGTAGGCCATCGCCGTGCCGGTGAGATTCGGCTGGTGCGGCTTCTCCCACTCGCGCGGCTGATAATTGGCCTCGGTCGGCGGCACGTCGACGACGTGATGGATCCAGCCGTGCCAGGACGGTGGGATCCGGCTCGCTTCGGCATAGCCGTTATAGACCACCCAGCGCCGCTCGAAGCCGAGGGTCGGATCGACCACCCCGCCGCGGGTGCGATAGTAGAGATTGCCTTGCTCGTCCTGGCCGACCAGCTCCCCGTACCGCTTGGTCCAGAGTTGGGTGCCAAAAGTCTGGCCATTCCACCAGGTGAAGAGCTTGAGGAAGAACTGTTTCATGCGGCAAGGGCCCTGCTTCGTCCGGCCCTGATGCCATCCGGGCGGCGAAATGTCCAGTTCGACGGGCGGCGGTGCCTGCCTCAAATGCGGGGCCTCGACCCCGGCGCCGCCGCAAATCGGACGCGATCCGTTCATGCCCGGTACAGCGGTTGCGAGAGAGGCTCCCATTCACGCGCAAACCGGCGTGATCCCAGGAACCCCAGCCCCTTCATAGGGTTTGCTTCCGGGAAAGGAGTTTATCATGAACAGTCTGAGAGTTTTGAGTGCCGCCGCAACGCTGGCGCTCGTTCTACCCATGAGCTCACCGAGCTTCGCGCAGAACCCTGGCCCCCGTAGTGTCGGTGGTATCTCAGCCGGCGGTGGCGGCGGTGGCGGCGCTCACTTCGGTGGTGGCGGCGGTGCACGCATGGGCGGCGGCGCAGCGATCCACGGCGGCGGCGGCAATTTCGCGGCCGGCCCGGCGGCGCGTCCGAGCGGCGGCAATTTCATAGCGAGCCCGGGGCCCCGCACCGCCGTCTCGCCGTCGTTCGGCGGCAGCCGCGGCGTCGCGACAGCCGGCAACTGGCAAGGGGGAAGCAACTGGAGCGGTCGCCATTGGCACCATCGTCATGGCGGCGGTTTCTGGCCCGGCTTCGCGGCAGGCGCGGCGATCGGCGGCGTGGGCTCGTACGCCTATTACGGCGGCGGCTATTACGATGATCCCTATTACTATGGCGACAGCTACTACGACGAGCCATCAGTGGCAGTGGTTCCCGACAGCGGGGGTGACTCCTCGGCCTATTGCGCGCAGCGCTACAAATCGTATGACCCGGCTTCGGGCACCTATCTCGGTTATGACGGTCAACGGCATCCCTGCCCGTAACCATTCCGACCGTGCGTGAAGGAAGGCGTCGCAGCGCTGCGACGCCTTTTTCGCGCAGCACGTGCATATCGATGCTGTAGCCCGCGGCGAGCCCGTCGCCCGCGATGATACGTACATATGAATCTAAATGGACCTGTATGCATCGCACCGTGCATATCTACGTTGATCCAATCCAAAATTGACCCGGCACACGATTCGCGGATATCACCAATCCCAGTGGGGACTTCGATTACTGGGAAGTGTCATGCCGCGTATTCTCGTGGTTGATGACGATCCGATGGTCGGCGCGACCATCGAGGTCCTCCTCCAACGTCAGGGCTTCGACGTCACGCTGGCCGACGGTGGTGAAACAGGACTGGCTGCGCTGGAAGCGCAGGCCTTCGAGGTGATGCTGGTCGACATCTTCATGCCGCACATGCGCGGCTTCGAGTCCATCCGCATCTTCCACGAGCGCGCACCAGCTACTCCGCTGATCGCGATGTCCGGTTACGCCTTCGCATCATCCGCCTCGCCTTCTCCCGATTTCCTCCGCATGGCGCTGGAGCTCGGCGCAACGCGCTGCCTGCGCAAGCCGTTCACGCCGGAAGCGTTGCTGACCACGATCCGGGAATGCCTCGCGGGCGAGAGCGCACAGCCGAAGGACAAGAAAGAAGCCCCTTGATTCCAACGCAGCGCGTCATTCTGGGTGCCGGACTTGCCATCCTCCTGATCATCACCGCGGCCTCGATCGCCCTCGACGTCAAGTCGCGGTCCGATGCGGCGTGGGTCCATCAGACCGTCCAGGTGCAGAAGAATATCTCCGATCTGCGCGTGCTGCTGCGCCGCGCCGAGAGCGCCGCGCGCGGCTTTGAGCTCTATCGCAATCCAGCCTTCAGCAGCGAATTCGACTCCGTTCACGCCCAGATCGCGCCGGCCCTCGCCGAGCTCAAGCGCAGCGTGCGCGACAACCCCGATCAGGTCGCGCTGCTGGAGGGTACCGAGCCGCTGGCGCTGCGCCGCGTCGAGATCGCCGCGACCGCGATGCGCCTGCGCGCCGCGAACGACGAGGCCGGCATAGCCGCGCTCAACGGCAAGGCCGAGGGCCGCGGCCTGATGGACACGGTGATGGGCAATCTCGACCGTCTGAGCGCGGAGGAAGAACGTCTGCTCGCCGTGCGCTCCCAGGATTCGCGTCGCAACGGCATCGTGCTGCTCGGCATCGACGTCGCCGGCGCGATGGTGATCCTTCTGCTGGTCGTGATGGTGATGCGTGAGGGCCGACGCACGGAGGTCGCGCTCAAGAGCACGCTGATGGAGACCACAGCCGCCAAGGAAGCGCTTGCCGCGGCGGTGGCCGAGCGCACCGAGCATCTGGTCACCGCACATGACGAGCTGCGCCTGTCGGTCAACGTGCTGCAGAGCACGTTCCACAGCATGGCGGAGGCGGTGCTGGTCATCGATACCGAAGGCAATGTCCTGCTGTCCAATCCGGCCGCCGAGCGCATGCTGCTGCATCGGACCGGCATGAACCTGCGCAATCTGCGTGCGATGTCGGACGTGTTTCACGGCGACGGCGTCACGCCGATGAAGGCCGACGAGCTGCCCTCGGTGCGCGTGCTGCGCGGCGAGAAGTTCGAGGACCTGGAGATGATCGTCCGCCCGCACAGCGGCAATCCTCCCCGCCATCTCATGGTCAGCGGCCGGCCGATGCTGGACGGACAAGGCGAGATTTCCGGCGCTGTGCTGGTCTATCACGACGCGACCATGTCGCGCGAGACCGAGCGCCAGCTGTACCAGTCGCAGAAGCTGGACGCCATCGGCAAGCTGACAGGCGGCGTCGCGCACGACTTCAACAACATGCTGACCGTGATCTCCGGCAACACCGAGACGCTGGTGGAAGGCCTGAAGCAGCAGCCCGAGCTGCAGCGCGTGGCGCGGCTGATCGACGATGCCGCCGAGCGCTGCGCCGAGCTGATCCAGCATCTGCTCGCCTTTGCGCGCCGGCAGCCGCTGCAGCCGCGCAACGTCGAGATCAACGCCGCGATCGCCGACATCGCAAAGCTCTTGCGTCCCACCCTCGGCGAGCAGATCCAGATCGAGACCGTGCTGGAACAGGGACCGATGACCGCGCATATCGACCCGTCCCGGCTCACCAATGCCGTGCTCAACATGGCGATCAACGCGCGCGACGCCATGCCGAACGGCGGCAAGCTGCTGCTGGAGACCCACCGCGTCGTGCTGGACGAGGCCTATGCGCAGGCCCATGCGGACGTGGCGGCCGGCCCCTACATCATGCTCGCCGTCAGCGACACCGGCACCGGCATGACCATCGAGACCCAGCACAAGGCGTTCGAGCCCTTCTTCACCACCAAGGAGGTCGGCAAGGGATCCGGCCTCGGCCTCTCCATGGTCTATGGCTTCGTCAAGCAGTCCGGAGGCCACATCAAGATCTACAGCGAGGAAGGCCACGGCACCACGATCAAGCTCTATTTGCCGCCGGGCGAAGGCACGACGGAGATCGCCGCCGCCGCCGCGCCGCAGGCCGAAGGCGGCGCCGAGACCATCCTCGTCGTGGAGGACGACAATCTCGTGCGCAACTTCGTCACAGGGCAGCTGCAGAGTCTCGGTTACAAGACCGTGGCCGCGCCCGACGGCAAGGCCGCGCTTGACTTGATCGCGGCCGGCCAGACGTTCGATCTGCTGTTCACCGACGTCGTCATGCCCGGCGGCATGAGCGGACGCGAGCTCGCCGACGAAGTGGTCAAGCTGCGGCCGGGCGTGAAGGTGCTCTACACCTCCGGCTACACCGACAACGCCATCGTCCATCACGGCAAGCTCGACGACGGCGTGCTGCTGCTGACCAAGCCGTACCGGAGAAACCAGCTCGCGGAGATGATCCGGAAGGCGCTGGGTCCTTAACGCGTCGCCAGCACCACCGCGGCCAGCGTGAACACCAGCGCGGCGATCTGCCCTGCCCCGAGCGGCTCGCCCAGCGCGATCGCGGAGGCCACGACGCCGATCACCGGCACCGCCATGGTGCCGATCGCGGCCACTGATGCCGGCAGCCGGGCAAGGGCCGCGAACCAGCTGACATAGGCGATGCAGAACTGCACTACCGTCGAATAAACCAGCAGCCACCATCCGGCCGGCGTCACCTTGGACAGATGCGTGGTCTCGACCAGCAGGCCGATGATCGAGATCGGCAGGCAGCCGATCCCGATCTGCCAGGCCGCGGCCGTGATCGGCGGCAGGTGGATCGGGTACTTCTTGGAAAACACCGTGCCGACGGCAAAGCCCAGCGCGCCGGCAAGCGCCATGACGATGCCAGGCAGCTTCTCGACGCTGGCGGCGATGCCGTTGCCGCCCATGATCGAGGCAAGGCCGACGAAGGCCATCACCAGCCCGAGCGTACGGAGCAGCGTCGGCCGCTCGCCCAGCACCGGCCAGGCGATGATCGAGGCCCAGACCGGCATGGTGTAGGCGATCAGCGCCGCCTCGCTGGCGGGCAGCCAGAGCAGCGCCAGCCCCATCAGCACCATCCAGCCGGTGACGTTGAGCACGGCGGCGGTGAGCAGGCGCGGCCAGATTCCCGAGTCCACACTCAGGCTCTGACGGCGCAGAATCGCCAGCGCAGCGAGCAGGAGCGCGCCCAGCACGCCGGTCACCCCGCGCAACGTCAGCGGCGGCAGCTCCGAGAGCAGGAATTTCGTGACCGGCCAATTGAAACCCCAGCCGATCGAGGTGATGGCGAGGAACATCAGGCCGGCCGGAGCGATGCGCGGTCGCGACACCGGCCTGGTCGAATCAAGCATTGGGGGTATCCGGCAAAATCGAGCGTCAGCTTGGCGCGGATTCGCGCAGCCCACCACCACCTCGGCGGGCATGCCTGCCCTCACCTTCCGTAGGGCTACGTGAGTCCTGCTGACGCAATCCCTTCGGCCAAAAATATACCTGCCCTGTGAACAGCGGGATGAAGCATCTGCAGCATCACCGAATGCAAATTTTTTCGGTTGGGAATCTCTGAGGACTCACTGATACTTGGGCACACAACAGGCGCGGCACCGACCCCTGTTATCCCCCACAATCCACCATATTTAGTATTTGATTCAGGAACCCGCACTAGTTCTTGACGGGCGCAACGGAGAGTCCTAGCTTTCGGTCCGTTCGGCGCGAGTGAGTTTGCGTCCCGCCGGCACTCCCCCAAAGGGTCTCGCAAATCTTCAACTCCGCCGGCCAGCCAAAGGCAGCGGATGAGGGCTTGTCTGCCCGCGAAAGGCAGACTCTTCGGGCGCCGAACGGGCCGGCAACAGGCTCGGATGGCAGATTTCACGCTGGTGCAAACCGGCACCTGCGTGAAGTGAGAGACGTTGTGACGGTGGGGCGTTGAACGCGTGTCGGGCTCATCCCCTTGGGGGCGGATGGGCCTGGGCATGCCGGCGGGTGATCGGTGCGCGCATCGAACCACCGCGTCGGGAGAACAAGGGCCGGGTCCACCGGCTGAACTGCGGTTGCCAAAGGCCGAACGGGCCGAAGGCGCCGCGAAACGAAATGTCGACCGGCAGGCCTGAACGGAGGCTGGACCGGTCAAACTTAAGGACGGGGCAAGACGATGCGGATTGAGCGGCGCCACACCACGGTAGGACAGTCACCTTACGCCGGGATCGATTTCCGGCTGACCACGTCGGAGATCAGGAATCCCGACGGCTCGGTCGTGTTCAAATTGGACGGCGTCGAGGTCCCGACCGAGTGGTCGCAGGTCGCCTCCGACGTGCTCGCCCAGAAGTATTTCCGCAAAGCGGGCGTTGCCGCGCTCCTGAAGAAGGTCGAGGAGGAATCCGTCCCCTCCTTCCTGTGGCGTTCCGTGCCCGACACCGACGCCCTCGCAGCCCTGCCCGAGAAAGAGCGCTATGTCAGCGAGCTCTCGGCCAAGCAGGTGTTCGACCGCCTCGCCGGCTGCTGGACCTATTGGGGTTGGAAGGGCAAGTATTTCTCGACCGACGAGGACGCCCAGGCCTTCTACGACGAGCTGCGCTACATGCTCGCGATGCAGATGGTCGCGCCGAACTCGCCGCAATGGTTCAACACCGGCCTGCACTGGGCCTATGGCATCGACGGCCCCGGCCAGGGCCATTATTACGTCGACCCCTTCACTGGCAAGCTGACCAAGTCCAAGTCGGCCTATGAGCACCCGCAGCCGCACGCCTGCTTCATCCAGGGCGTTGGTGACGACCTCGTCAACGAAGGCGGCATCATGGACCTCTGGGTCCGCGAGGCCCGCCTGTTCAAATACGGCTCCGGCACCGGCTCCAACTTCTCCCGCCTGCGCGGCGAAGGCGAAAAGCTCTCCGGCGGCGGCCGGTCGAGCGGCCTGATGAGCTTCCTCAAGATCGGCGACCGCGCCGCGGGCGCGATCAAGTCGGGCGGCACCACGCGCCGCGCCGCCAAGATGGTCGTCGTCGACGTCGACCACCCCGACATCGAAACCTATATCGACTGGAAGGTGAAGGAGGAGCAGAAGGTCGCCGCCCTCGTCACGGGATCCAAGATCAACCAGAAGCACCTCAAGGCGGTGCTGAAGGCCTGCGTCAACTGCGAAGGCTCGGGCGACGATTGCTTCGACCCCGAGAAGAACCCGGCGCTCCGCCGCGAGATCAAGCTCGCGCGCCGCAGCCTCGTGCCTGACAATTACATCAAGCGCGTCATCCAGTTTGCCAAGCAGGGCTACAAGGACATCGCGTTCGACACCTACGACACCGACTGGGACAGCGAAGCCTATCTCACGGTCTCCGGCCAGAATTCCAACAACTCGGTCTCGCTGAAGGACGACTTCCTGCGCGCGGTCGAGACCGACGGCGACTGGAATCTGAACGCCCGCACCTCCAAGAAGGTGACGAAGACGCTGAAGGCGCGCGACCTCTGGGAGAAGATCGGCTACGCCGCCTGGGCCTCGGCCGACCCGGGCCTGCACTTCAACACCACCATGAACGACTGGCACACCTGCAAGGCGTCCGGCGACATCCGCGCGTCGAACCCGTGCTCGGAATACATGTTCCTGGACGACACCGCCTGCAACCTCGCCTCGGCCAACCTGCTGACCTTCTACAACACCGAGACCAAGCGCTTCGACGTCGAGAGCTATGAGCATCTCTGCCGGCTCTGGACCATCGTGCTCGAAATCTCGGTGATGATGGCGCAATTCCCGTCGAAGGCGATCGCCGAGCTCTCCTACGAGTTCCGCACGCTCGGCCTCGGCTACGCCAATATCGGCGGCCTCCTGATGACCATGGGCCTGCCCTATGACTCTAAGGAAGGCCGTGCGATCGCCGGCGCGCTGACCGCCGTGATGACCGGCATCACCTACAAGACCTCGGCCGAAATGGCGGCCGAGCTCGGCACCTTCCCCGGCTACAAGAAGAACGCCGCGCACATGCTGCGCGTCATCCGCAACCACCGCCGCGCCGCGCACGGCCAGTCCAACGGCTATGAGGCGCTGTCCGTCAACCCGGTGCCGATGGACCTCGTCTCCTGCCCGCAGGCTGACCTCGTCAGCCACGCGCAGGCGGCCTGGGATGCGGCGCTCGAGCTCGGCGAGCAGCACGGCTATCGCAACGCCCAGACCACGGTGATCGCGCCCACCGGCACGATCGGCCTCGTCATGGATTGCGATACGACGGGCATCGAACCGGACTTCGCCCTTGTAAAATTCAAGAAGCTCGCCGGCGGCGGCTACTTCAAGATCATCAACCGCGCGGTTCCCGCGGCGCTGCGCGCGCTCGGCTATCGCGAAGCTGATATCGCGGAGATCGAGGCCTACGCCGTCGGCCACGGCTCGCTCTCCAACGCGCCCGGCATCAACGCCTCGACCCTCAAGGCCAAGGGCTTCACCGATGAAGCCATCGCCAAGGTCGAGAAGGCGCTGCCGACCGCCTTCGACATCAAGTTCGCCTTCAACAAGTGGACCTTTGGCGAGGATTTCATCCGCGACCAGCTCGGCATCGGCGCCGAAGCCATTGCGGCTCCGGGCTTCGACCTCCTCCAGGCCGTCGGCTTCACCAAGCGCGAGATCGAGGCGGCCAACGTCCACATCTGCGGCGCGATGACGGTGGAAGGTGCTCCGCACCTCAAGGCCGAGCACTATCCGGTGTTCGACTGCGCCAATCCCTGCGGCAAGATCGGCAAGCGCTATCTGTCGGTCGAGAGCCACATCCGCATGATGGCAGCTAGCCAGCCCTTCATCTCGGGTGCGATCTCCAAGACCATCAACATGCCGAACGACGCCACGGTGGAGGACTGCAAGTCCGCCTACATGCTGTCGTGGAAGCTCGCGCTGAAGGCCAACGCGCTCTATCGCGACGGCTCCAAGCTCTCCCAGCCGCTCAACTCGCAGCTCATCAGCGACGACGAGGACGAGGACGATGCGGTCGAGAGCCTCTACGAGAAGCCGATGGCGGCGCGTGCCACGCAGGTCTCGGAGAAGATCGTCGAGAAGCTGGTCGAGCGCATCATCGTGATGCGCGAGCGCGAGAAGATGCCTGACCGACGCAAGGGCTACACCCAGAAGGCGGTCGTCGGCGGCCACAAGGTCTACCTGCGCACCGGCGAATATGACGACGGCCGTCTCGGCGAGATCTTCATCGACATGCACAAGGAAGGCGCCGCGCTCCGCTCCTTCATCAACAATTTTGCGATCGCGGTCTCCCTCGGTCTGCAATATGGCGTGCCGCTCGATGAATACGTCGATGCCTTCACCTTCACCCGCTTCGAGCCGGCGGGCCCCGTGCAGGGCAACGACAGCATCAAGTACGCAACCTCGATCCTCGACTACGTCTTCCGCGAGCTCGCGGTGAGCTACATGTCGCGCTTCGACCTCGCCCATGTCGATCCCAACGAGACCGGCTTCGACGCGCTCGGCAAGGGCGTCGAGGAAGGCAAGGAGCCGGACGAGGACGGCGGCCACCACGCCACCCGCCTGGTCTCGCGCGGCCTCACCCGCTCCCGGACCGACAACCTCGTCGTGATGCGCGGCGGCAGCGCCGCAGTCACCCAGGGCAACGACAGCGCGCCCTCAGGCGGCAGCAAGGTCACGGCGATGGCGGCCCACGCCACCAGCGCCCGTGTCGGCGATGCCCTCGAAGGCGCCGTCGCCCTGAAGCAGGAAGTCCAGCACGACCTCTCGCCGACGGAGAAGCTGGAAGCCCTGCAATGGAGCAAGGCCGGCAGCGCCGCCACCGCCGTCCCCAGCAAGGCCGAGCGCCGCGCGGAGGCCAAGGCCAAGGGCTACGAGGGCGAGATGTGCTCGGAGTGCGGCAACTTCACGCTGGTTCGGAATGGCACATGCATGAAGTGCGATACTTGCGGCAGCACGACGGGGTGTAGCTGATATCAACAGCGCAAGCCGCCCGGAGGCACCGATGCCGGTTGCATTACGCCAGGGCGGCTTGCGCTACTATTTCTTCTCGAACGAAGGGCAGCCGCCCGAGCCGCCCCACGTCCATGTCAAAGGCGGCGGCAAGGACGCCAAGATCTGGCTCGAACCCGCCATCTCCATTGCGGACAGTTACGGCTTTAATCCGCGGGAACTTTCGAATATCCTGCGCGTCGTCGAAGACAACCGCGATCTTCTCCTGAAGGCCTGGCATGACCATTTCGGCAACTAGCGTTCGCTTTGACGAACACACGATGTGGGTCGAATTGTCGGACGGCCGGACCCTCGGTATTCCGCTAGCTTGGTTTCCGCGGCTGCTGCACGCGACACCAGCCGAGCGCGAGCAGGTCGAACTAAGCCGAGTCGGGCTGCACTGGGAAGCGCTCGATGAGGATATTTCGATTGCCGGCCTCCTCGCGGGACGCGGCGACATCACGCGGTCCACGGAACACGCCGCCTGAGCAATCGAGACATTTGGATTTACGGCGCTTCAGCTCGCGTGGCGCGCGAAGCAATTGAGTGCGCTGTCACCGTAATCCCCTGAAGCTTGTTTTCACGGTTTTTTCGAGGGCCCGGAGTCGTTTGTTGTACGTACTGTTGCCAGTTCGCAGGGGGCTACTCGGCAGGGTTTTTAGACCGGAACGATCACGGAAGATCACGCGATGGACATTAGCAAAAATGGGCGTGACAGGGAAGGTGGTGACTTACTTCCCATGCCACCGACACGAGGCACAAGCGCGTTACAGGCATACAGTCGCGCTTCGATAGCCGACTTACGATTTTTTAGCTTCATTTGCGACACGGTAGTTTCGAGCGACTATGTAGTACACGTCGCGAAACACGCTCTTGATGGAGCTGAAACGAAGGTCAAGGAGCCTATCGACCTGGCTAAATCGACCCCTGGAAATCGCACGATTTTTCTCAGACAGAACAGCCAAGCTCTTCTTGAAATGTTTGTCGCCAGGCAGGTCGATAACTTCCAAAAGTACCTTGTCGATCTTATCCGGGAAGTTTTGCGCTCAAAGCCGTCCATGCTCAGCACTAAGCAGCAATCCATTTCGCTAGAAGATATTTTGAAGCATGGCAGTATCGAAAGCTTGGTGCATGACGTTATCGAGCGCCGGGTCAACACGCTGTCTTACGACGGATTCGCCGACCTCCAAAAATGGTGCGACGAACGAGGAATTCAAATCAAGGTCCCTGCATCGAAGCGCGATGCTGTCGTTGAGCTAATCTCTACCAGAAACATCATTGCGCATAACCGTGGCTTTGTGGATGAGCGCTATTTGCGATCGGTAAAGAATGCAAAATTCAAAGTTGGAAAATGTCGGAAGATTGAGGTTGACGAACTATTCAGTGCCTTGAAGCTGCTGAATGGTGTTGTCTTCGGCACGGATGGCTCCACGCGAAGGAAGTTCAAACTGGCAACCGTCGAAATAAGGCCGCGCAATAAGCCGGAGCGAAGAAAGAAAAAGGAAACCGAGAACTCGCAGCAACAGCTTCCTTTGGGGCGCGGCGGCTGATTAAGCGACCGCCTTACGTGGCCATTGCCGCTTAAGTTTGATGCAGCTCGTAGGATGGGTTGAGCGCAGCGAAACCCATCAATAGCACCCACGGCGAAGAAGGGTTTCGCAAGGGCTCAACCCATCCTACGAGCTACTCCGAAGCGAACCAGTTACAGTGACAGTGCACTAAACATTGCTCCCGCCCCTCGTCCACGACCACCGCCGGGTGGCGTCGACTCAGTGCGCCGTCACCGCAATCGTGGCTAAGCCGCGCTGCTGCGCTGCATGTGGCGACCTTCCTTCACCTCTTCGATGATCTTCGCGCTGAACGCCTTGAGGTCACCGGGGTTGCGCGAGGTGATGACGCCTTGATCGACGACGACCTCCGAATCCTCCCACTTCGCCCCGGCATTGGCGACGTCGGTCTTGATCGATTTGTACGACGTCATCCGGCGGCCCTTCGCGATCCCCGTCTCGATCAGTAGCCAGGGCGCGTGGCAGACCGCGGCGACGACCTTCTTGGCATCGAAGACGCTTCTAATGAATTGAAGCGCCTCGGGCTCGACGCGCAGCAGGTCGGGGTTGATCTGCCCGCCGGGCAGCACGAGCGCGTCATAGTCGGCGGCGGTGGCCTGATCGAGGGTCTTGTCGACCTTGACGGGGCGGCCCCAGTCCTTCTCGTCCTAGCCCTTGATCTCGCCAGCTTGCGGCGAAATGATCTCCACGGTCGCACCGGCCGCCTTGAGTGCGTCACGCGGCACTTCGAGTTCCGATTGCTCGAAGCCATTGGTAGCGAGAATCGCGATCTTCTTCCCGGACAGTTCCATCCGTGTCTCCTGTGAGCGTGTGGTGATGCCTATCAATCGAACGCTTTCGCATTTCGTTCCTCACGCCCCGCCGCCGAAATTGCCTTTGCGGTCGAGCCCTTCCGCCCTAGACTCCCACCCCCACCGGCATGCATTCCGACGCGCCCGGTAGCAGCGGAGTCAAATTATGCCCAAACCGGAAAGCTTCCCGATCGAGACAATCTTCGTTCCCACCAAGCAGAAGAAGGCTCTCAAGCCCGAGACGGTCGCGGAGATCGCGGAAAGCATGCTGGACATCGGACAACAGACCCCCATTTCCATCAGGCGCGACGGAGACCGCCTCGTTCTGGTCGACGGACTGCATCGGCTGGAGGCCTGCAAGGCGCTCGGCGAGACGGCCATCCTCGGGGTCGTGGTCCCGGCCGAGCTTGCTCAAGCCAAGCCGCTGCTTGCCGAGCGACCCGAAGTCGAGGCCGAGCGCCTCAAGATGGCGCGATTGAAGCAGTTGCGCCTGGAGAAGGAAGCCGCGGAGGCATCGGCGGCTTCCTTGAAGGGCGCAGGCGCATCGCAGACGACGCGCACCGGTCCGACGAAGGGCGGCCGAGATAATGCGAAGGCGTCACCCGTCCGGATGGTGAAAGCGAAACCGAAATCATTGTCTGACTGGATCACCCAGCAGAAGGGCAGCGGCAGCCGCTATTGAGGACCGACGCCGTCATTCCGGGGCGGGCCCGGTTGGGCGCGAGCCCGGAATCCATCTGATGGCACGACGCGCGGCGTAATGGATTCCGGGCTCGCGCTTCGCGCGCCCCGGAATGACGGTGGAGTTTCGCTGCGCCACCTTGCGTGGCTGCCACCGCATGATGGCCGCAATCCCGGGGATCGCGGCCATCTCTCTCTCACCGATCAACCTGACCGTCTCACGCCGCCTTCGCCTGCTCCGGCGATGCCGTCTCCATCGCGCGCATGTAGAGGTCGAGCAGGCTTTCGCGCTCGTCGCGCTCGTTCTTGTCTTCCTTGCGCAGCTTGATGATCTCCTTCAGGATCTTCACGTCGAAACCGTCGCCCTTGGCTTCCGCGAAAACTTCCTTCTTCTGCTCGCTCAACTCCTGCATCTCCGTGTCGAGGTTCTCGATCCGCTCGACGAAGGAACGGATCTTGCCGCCGGGAATGGTGATGTCGGACATGGTGTCTCCTCGCTGACTGAGGTCGCGAAAATGACCGCAAAGACATAACCAATGTGTTAACCTCGAAGGCCCCGCGCATTGCCCTGTGGAAACATTGAGGGAGCCGTTTCATGGCCGAGCTTCGCTTCGATGACGGTGCCGCTTACGAGCAGATGATGGGCGTCTGGAGCCGTTCGGTCGGCGAGGTCTTTCTCGACTGGCTGAAGCCGGGACAAGGCCTGCGCTGGATCGATGTCGGCTGCGGCAGCGGCGCCTTCACCGAGCTCATCGTTGCGCGCAGCGCCCCGCTCGAGGTGCAGGGCATCGATCCCTCCGAGGGACAGCTCGCCTTCGCCCGCACGCGCCAGGCTGCGCGCGGCGCAATGTTTCAGACCGGCGATGCCATGGCATTGCCGTTTCCGGCCGCAAGTTTCGATGTCGCAGTGATGGCGCTGGTGCTCGTGTTCGTGCCGGATGCAGCGAAGAGCGTCGCGGAATTGGCGCGGGTCGTTCGTCCCGGCGGCCTGGTTGCGACCTACATGTGGGACATGCTGGGCGGCGGATTTCCACTCGATCCGATCCTCGACGAGATGCGCGCGATGGGGCTGTCGCTGACGCGTCCGCCGCATATGGAGGTCTCCACCCTTGCCGCGCTTCAGGGCTTCTGGAGCGCGGCCGGCTTGCTGGAGATCGAGACCCGCGAGATCACCGTGCAGCGGACGTTCGCCGATTTCGACGAATTCTGGACCGTGGAGACGAAGGCCCCCTCCACCGCGCCGGTCATCGCGGCCATGCCGGCGGCCGATGTCGCCACGCTCATGCAGCGCGTGAGCGCGCGGTTGCCCGCTGATGCGGACGGCCGCATCACCTACAGCGCCCGCGCGCACGCCATCAGCGGACGCAAGCCGGGGTGACGAAGTTGCGAGCGGGCTACGAACTCAAATCAGCGCATCGCGCCAGCCTCGCGCTTTCGCCAACGCACCTCCCGCCCTACACTCCCGTCAAACAAACACCGGGAGGACAGCCAGATGACCGACGCCCCGCTTTTCCAGGACGTCATTCGCAAGCGCCGCAGCGTGCGGAAATTCGAGCCGGGCCGCAGCGTCGGGCGTGACGTGCTGGAGCGGATCGTCGATTGCGGGCGCTGGGCGCCGTCGGGGGCGAACGTGCAGTGTTGGGACTTCATCGTCGTCGACGATCCCGCGATGCGCGAGAAAGTGCTTGCGGTGTTCCTGCGCCAGGCGCAGCGGCTGGTCGACCACGCCAAGGGCTTTCCGGCCGTGAAGAAGACCTATCTCGCCAACACGGTCGCGATCATCCTCGTGCTCGGCGATCCCCGCTGGAAGGTCTGCTTCCCGCAGGCGACCTCGCCCCAATTCGACGCCGAGTATCGCGACAACAACGAGGCGATCTTCTACTGCTCGCTGGGCGCGGCCATCCAGAACATCCAGCTCGGCGTCACCGCCGAAGGGCTGACCTCGGCCTGGCTCTCCGGCGGCGGCGAGGCCGAGACCAACCGCGAGCTCGCGGAGGTCCTGGGCTATCCGTCATGGATGACGGCCTATGGAACGATCCCGATCGGCTATCCCGCAATCGACCAGGACCGCCGCTACCGCCGGCCGCTCGGCCAGCTCGTGCACTGGAACGGCTACCAGCCACAGCAGTATCGCACGCATGCGCAGGTCGATTTCTACGAGAGCACGCTTCGCCCCTTTGCGATGTATCGCGACCAGGAATCCATGGACGCCTGGCCGGATCGCGACGAGATGCTGGGAGAGTGGACGAACGCCTTCACCGGCCCCGTCAGCAACCCCGCGCAAACGCCTGAAAGCGAAGCCGACTTCTCTCATCCCAGGGTGATCGGCCAGGCGACCAAGCGGCGCCGGAGCTGAAGCGCGTCAACAGGCCCCTACCACCAATACGGCCAGCGCCATCCCTGATAGCGCACATAGGACGGCACGATCGGCGGGCCGTAGGGATCGACCTTGTCGTCCTCGGGGCGGTAGCGATAGCGCGGGACGACGTTGTAATCCCACGGCGTCGGCCGCAGCACGGGCGCGGTGACGATGAGGCGCTCTTGCGGCGCGCGGACGACGACGGCCTTGCGTGTGCGGGCCTCGGCGCCTGACGTTGCAAGGCTGCACAGCACCAGGGCGGTTCCGAGCGCACAGGCGGCGGTTGTTCTTGTCATGCACGGGTCTCCTTCGCGCGAAGAGTGCAAAAGGATGTGGGGCAAGGCAAGCAAATTTCGCGCGAGATTTTTTCGCGACCATCCTTCGAGGCGCGCGCTCAGGCGTTTCCGCGAGCCTGGCCCTACGCCTCGACCTCCTCAGGCACCGGCCCCGCAACCAGCCCGTCGAGCCCGACCATCAGCAGATCGGCGATGTGCATCAGCTGGTACAACGGAATGTCAACGTCGCCCCGCTCGGCCTGAGCCACGAACGCCGGCGCGACACCCAGGTGCTCGGCGAGCTGGCTTTCCGTGTAGCCGCGGGCCTCGCGCGCGGCCTTGACGCGCGCGCCGATGCCGAGGCGGTGCCGGGCCTGCTCGTCCGCGGTCATCATGGCCGCCTGCTCGGTGGCGCTCGCATAGCCGGCGGTGAACGCGCCGCCGATCAGGCGTTCCCTGCGCCAGGCGAGCCGGCAGTCCTTGCGCAGGCCGCCCCTGAAGATCAGCGAGAATTGCTCCGCGATCCATGCCGAGCTGTTGAGCTGCAGCCGCGCGCCGGTCGCCGAGACGTCGCGGATCGTGCAGGGCACGCTGACGATGCTGCCGCTGCCATTGTCGAATTCGACAAGGCCGGTCCGCAAGGTGTGATGCCTGAGGGCGGCGCGAAGATCGCTCATGACAGCTCCGAAAAATCCTGCGGCGGCGTCGAAACGGATCGAGGCCGCCGTGATCGGAGCACGCTAGCGCAGAATTTTTCCGCGAGCCCTAATCTTGTCGCAGTTCGGCCGGGACAAGCTTCTATGGTAAAGGATACGTCACCTACTTCTTCAAGGCGCCCACGGCATCGAGCAGCAGCGTGTCGCGATTCTGCTCGCAGAAGCGGGACAGCTTGCTCGAATTCCGCTCCAATTGTTGGGTATCGAGAACCGGGTCGTTGCGCCGCCCGGCGTAGAAGCCGCTTATCCAGATGTTAACGCTGCGAGTGTGGGTGATGCGCTGGGTGATGTATTGGTCGCACGTGATCTTCGACACGTCGACCGTCACCTGGGCCTCGGCCTGCGAGACCGTCAGCATGGCAGCAAACAGTGCGGCAGCTGCCGCCTTCAACGGGACCATGAAATTTCCTCCGAACGATGCGGCCAAGGTCCGATGATCGCGCGCGGTGCCGTTGATCCAGATCAACGAGCTGCCCAAGTGTCGCGGCGACGACGGAAAAGATCAGCCACCGCGTTCGCCGTTCAGCAGCTTGAGCGCCCGCGGCACCTGGTCGCCGTCCGCGACCAGCACATATTCCTGCCGCGCCAGGCTCGTGCCGCTCGCGAGCACGACCGCCTTCTTCGGGCACAGGCCGAAGCATCCGGTCATGACCAGCTTGGCCGGCTTGCTGCCGTCATGCTTGCGCGCCTTCAGCTCGGATTTCAGCGCACGCCTGACGTCGCGGCCGTCATCGCTGCGCTTGAGGCATTTGCGGCAGACCAGCACCGGCGCCGCGCGGCGCGGCCGCACGACCATCGGGCTTGCGGACTTTTGTTTGTTTTCGGGCATGAAGAACCTGTATGAGACCGCAGCTCATATAGGCATGGAACCGCGCCTTCGCCGCTGCGACGGGAGCGGACGCCATGGTAAGGAATTGCTGCCGGGCAACCGCTCCCGGTGCGTCGCGCCGACCCGTTGGCCTTACTGAAGGCAACATACAGGATCCCCCATGACAACAGTCCTTCGTATCGCGGCGTTTTCCGACGGCAACATGGGCGGCAATCCCGCCGGCGTCTGGATCGGCGACGCCCTGCCGGATGCGGCCAGGATGCAGGCGATCGCAGCGGACGTCGGCTTCTCGGAAACCGCCTTTGCCGCGCCCGAGGGCGAGGCCTGGCGCGTCCGCTATTTCTCGCCCGCCATGGAAGTGCCGTTCTGCGGCCATGCGACGATTGCCCTGGGCGCGGCGCTCGCGCACCAGCACGGCGACCGGCGTTTCCAGCTGCATTTGAACGAGGCTGCCATCTCGGTTTCGGGACGCCGCGACGGCAACACCATCGCGGCGGCGCTGCAATCGCCGCCGACCCGCAGCGCGCCGCTCGATCCATCTCTGCGGGATCAGCTGCTGGATCTGTTCGGCTATGCGGCCTCCGATCTCGATCCCGGACTCCCGCCGGCGAAAATTCATGCGGGGGCCGATCATGCCGTCCTCGGCCTCAAATCCCGCGAGGCGCTCGCCCGCATGACCTATGATTTCGCGCGCGGCCGCGCCCTGATGGAGCAGGCCGGGCTCGTCACCATCGCGCTCGTCAATGTGGAGAGCGCGCAACTCTTTCACGTGCGCAACGCGTTCGCCGCCGGTGGCGTCGTCGAAGATCTTGCCACGGGCGCGGCGGCCGCCGCGTTTGCAGGCTATCTGCGCGACATCGGCTGGCCCCATGGCGGCGCCATCGACATCGTCCAGGGCGAGGACATGGGCGCGCGGTCGCTGATCCGCGCGGAGATCGGCGAGGCCCGCGGCAGCTCAATCCGGGTCTCGGGGACGGCACGTTTCATGGATGCGTGAACGGGGGCGCCGCGCTACTCCCGCGCGCGGCGCAACGCCTCCTGCAGCCTCATCCGCTGCTTGTCCCAGCGGGTCTGTTCGGCCTCGGCGCGGTCATCGAGCGCGGCGCGCGCGGCCTCGATCTCCTCCGCCTTCGCCTCGTGCTCCCGCCTCGCTCTGTCCAGCGCCGCTTCGGCGGCGGCGACCGCCTTGTCGCGCCGCACGCGCTCTTTGGCGCGGGCGGCCTCCTCCTTGCGCCGCTCGGCCTCGCGCCGCCGCTCCTCCTTCTCGAACGCCGCGGCGGCCTTGCGGGCCGCCTGGTCGTCGAGCTTGCGCGGAGGCTTCTTGGTGGTCCTGGCTTTCTTGGCCGGACGCTTGGGTTTGCGTTTGGGGCTGGAATGCTCCTCGGCGAGATCGGTGGGCAGCTCGGCGCTCTCGGTGAACGCCCCGTCCGATCCGACCGGGCGCCTGAGCACGACCCCCGGCTTCGCCAAGGTCGCCGCGACGATATCAGGATCGTCAGTCTCCTTCGCGGCGCCCTGATGGAACAGGTTGGAGCTGGCGCCCCAGGCCTCGAGCGCCGCCTTCATCGAGGGCGCGGCGATGGCCTGGTCGTAGAAGCCGAGCGAGGTCTGGTAGGTCTTCAGTTTCCGTGTCGGTTTGCTTTTCGCGCGTTTCGGCATGTCGCCCCGATATTAGATTCGCAGCCCGGATGGAGCGTAGCGCAATCCGGGGTCTTGTGTCCGCGGGGCAAGCGTCCCGGATTCCGCTTGCGCTTCATCCGGGCTACGGATTAGTCCGCTTCCAAAAGCGCATCGTATCCCTTCTCGCTGAAGGCCAGCAGGCAGAACCCGTGCCCGAACGGATCGGCCAGCATAGCAATCCGGCCATAGGGCGCATCGCTCGCCGGCACCTCCAGGATCGCGCCGGCGCGCAGCGCGCGTTCGACCGCGGCATCGACATCGTCGACGACGACGTCGGCATGCACCGGCGTCCAGTGCCGTTCGTAGCGGCGGCGGTCGCCGCCGGCCCCGACCGTGCCGGCCTGCTTGGTCAAGAGATAGACCGGCGCGGGCCAGCCGAGCAGCTCGACGAAGCCGGTGCCGAAGCGGCGGCCGACTTCGAGGCCGAAGGCTTCGGTGTAGAACGTCGTGGCTTGCTCGATATCGGGGACGTCGATGTTGAGGAGGAAGCTCATCTCGGACTCGCTGCGCAGTTCCGCGGCGAGCGTAGCCCAGATGGGGCGCAGCGCAATCCGGGATGTTGCCGCACGCTGGCCCCCGGATTCCGCTCGCGCTCCATCCGGGCTACGCAGCGACCGTCTCACCCGACGGGTGGCACCATGTCATTCTGCCCCTGTTTTGCCCGACGCCGCAAACACCTCTTCGGCATTACCGAAAACATGAGGAGTTTCAAGGCCGTTCCTACTGTGCATGGGGTTGTTTTCGAAAAATCGAGTTGGCCGCCCTCATCTGCCTCGCAAGCTCAGGATATAGGCCGACAGCACATCCGCCTGCCCCTGCGCGATCACGAGGTTCGGCATGTTCTGGTGGCTGGTCTGCCAGAACACCTTGAGCGACAGCGCGGTGGTGCCGCTGCGGTCGGCGATGGACTGAAAGCTCGGCGCCTCGTCGAAGAAGCCGGCCATACCCGGCTCGACCGCGTGACAGCTCTGGCACCACGCTTGCGCCAGGCGATGGCCTTCGGCAACCGCGCGCGGGCCCGACCGCGGAGCGCCGGCAGCAGTGTGGACGACGCTGAACAGAAACAGCACCGACAATACGACCAGAAGAGCGAGACCGAGATAGATTCGGGCACTGTGCGACATGGCGCTTCCCTCGCTGTTGCTTTGCCGGCACACGAAGCGTAAGTCGGCGCAGGCCGATGAAATTGATCTGCGTCAAGGGCCTGACGCGAGGCCCGTAGCAAGAGCTGAAGCGACGTGTCCGCCGCCTCGAAAAAGCGACGCCGGCAGCACATGAAGCGAGACGAGAAGTATGACCGACACGATGAAATGCCCCGCCTGCAGCTCCGAACACGCCTATCAGGACCGCGATCTCTGGGTCTGCCCGGAATGCGGCCACGAATGGAGCGGTGCGGCGGAGACGGCCGCTGAGACCGCACAGGACGCCGGCGTGCGCGATGCCAACGGCAAGGCGCTCGCTGACGGCGACAGCGTCATCGTGATCAAGGATCTCAAGATCAAGGGCTCCTCCTCGGTGGTGAAGGGCGGCACCAAGGTGCGCAACATCCGCCTGCAGGACGCAACCGATGGTCACAACATCGCCTGCAAGATCGACGGCATCGGCGCGATGAACCTGAAGTCGGAGTTCGTGAGGAAGGCGTAGCCGCGAGCTGGCTACCGCTGCCGCTGCGCCAGGTAAAACCCGCACAGCACCGTCACGAGGCCCGCGGTCTGCAACATCGTCGGCGGCTCGCCGAGCAGCAACCAGCCGGTGAGCAGCGTCAGCGCCGGCACGCAGGCCGGAAACACCGCGGCGCGGGCAACGCCGAGGCGCTGCACCGAGACGGCGAACAGATAGAGCGCGGCGGGGCCGGCCAGCACGCCCTGCGCCAGCGCCTGGATGGCATTTTCGGCGACGCCGATCGCCGCGACGTGAGCAAGCCCGACGGTCGCGACATAGATTGGCAACAAGAGCAGCGAAAGCACGTTGATGACCAGCGCGGCCGACACGGCGGAGACGCGCCAGTGCCGCAGCGCCGTGCCGAAGCCGGCGAACATCAGTCCGGTGAGCACGAAGATCAAATCCCCGAGCACGCCGTCGGCCCCGATATGGCCGATCGATTCCGCGCCGATCACGCCGAGACCGCCGACGATGACGAGCGCACCGACGAGGCGCGAGGCGGAGACGTGTTCTTTCAGGAACAGTGCAGCCAGCAAGAGGCCGCCGAGCGTGGCGCAGGACGGCTGGATCACGCTGCCATGGCCGAGCGGCACGAACAGGAAGCCGGTGTAGGAGATCAGCGACATCACGGGGCCGCCGAGCACCATCAGCACGAGACCCCTGCCCCAGCCGATGCCGCAGAGATCCCCAATGCCGGCGCGCAGGACCAGCGGCAGGAATGCGATCCCCGACCAGACATAGCGATGCACCAGCAGATCGACCGGCGTGAAGCCGACCTTGAGCCCGTGCCGTGTCCCGGCGAAGCCGAGCGCCCAGAACAGCGCCGCGGCCAGGCCGCAGGTAACGCCGAGCAATGCCGGCGCCGCATCGTGCTTCTGAGAAAGAGCGTCGGCGCCGCTCGTCCGCTGATCCATGGATCAAGCCTTATGTCAGTGCCTCCATCGGCTCAACCCACGCAGGTGCAGGGCTGACACGCGGCGGGATTCGTGGCCCGAATGGCCCGTCACGCCCGCTCTTCGAACACCATCCGCCATCCCTTGCGCGTATCCATGTATTCGCGCACTTCGCGGATCCTGTCGCCCGCCACCGTGAACACGAAGCAATAGTCGTTCTCGTAAGGCTTGCCGCCGGTCAGCGTGGCGCGCATCCGCTCCTCCACGATCACGACGTCGCCGTCGGCGTACACGCCGCGAAACGCGATATCGATGTTCGAGAACATCTTGTGCATCTCCTGGGCGATGAAGCGCGCGATGTGGCTCGCGCCGACCATGTGGTCGGTGTGACCGAGCGCGACCGCGGTGGCGTTGCCCTTCGGCGCGATCCATTCGGCGTCGTCGGTGAACAATGCGGCGATACGCAGCGCATCCCGCGACGAAAAGGTTTTCCAGGCGTTCAGGACAATCTCTCTCGGGCTGGACATGATGCGCTCCCTGGCTTGCATTGCGGCCACCTTCTAGGCCGCGGTGGGCGTTGCAGCTCGCCACAATCGGACTCGGTCATCCCGCAGCCCTTCCGGCCCCTTCGCCATGCGCTATGATCCGGCCATGCTGAGCTTCGAGACCTGCAACGCCGCCCGCCTGCGCCGCGATCCCCGTTACGACGGCCGCTTCTTCACCGCAGTGAGAACCACCGGCATCTATTGCCGCCCGGTCTGTCCGGCCAAGCAGCCGCTGACGCGCAACGTAACCTATCATCCGACGGCGGCGGCGGCCGAGGCCGCCGGCTTCCGGCCATGCCTGCGCTGCCGCCCCGAGACTGCGCCGTTCTGCCCGGCCTGGAACGGCACACGCTCCACGGTGGCGCGCGCCATGAAGCTGATCGATGGCGGCGCGCTCGACGAAGGCTCGGTGGTCGACCTGGCGATGCGGCTCGGCATCTCGTCGCGTCATCTGGCGCGTCTGTTCGAGCGCCACGTCGGCGCCACGCCGCAGCAGCTCGCCAAGACGCTGCGCGTCCAGCGCGCCAAGCGCCTGCTCGATGCCGGGGAGAACAGCATGACAGATATCGCGTTCCAGTCCGGCTTCGGCAGCCTACGCAGGTTCAACGCCGCCTTCGCCGAGCTCTACGGCCGCTCGCCGTCGAGTTTGCGCACCGCGCGCGTGCGGCGGGCTTAGCGCGCAGCTTGAAGACCTCTCAGAAAAATCCCGGGCTGAGATCGAGGCCGTATGTCAGGCTCAGCACGAACACGAACAACACGGCGGCGGCGAACAAAGCGGCGTGCCTGACAATGAACGCACGCGGCGAGGTGGGAGCAGCAACGACTTTCTGCGCAACCGGCATGATGGCCTCCATTATGATTTCAAAAACTGGCCGCGACGATGCGGCCGCCGCATCAGGCAATGCGGTCTGCAAAACAAATGTTAAGAGGATCACGCTCGTTATGAACGGGGATACATAACCGGCATAGTCACGCGAACTTGTTCGCGGCCGGAGTCTCAATCAGCGCATCGATGCCCAATTGATCGCGCCGAGACATTGCGCAACGCGCGCTGGCGCGAGATTGCGCACGGGACAGCTTCAGCGATGGCTGCGCACACGATACGCAAGCAGCATCGGCGTCGAGGACGTCAAATGAAACGGCGGGTTCCGCCTCTCCGCGGAACCCGCCAATCTCTCAGCGATGGAGCTTAGCGGGCAGTGCCCGTGGTGACGTCAGCGGTCTTGAGCTTGCGGGGGCTGAGCACTTTCGTCTGGTGGGCCGAGGCGACGGTGGTCGGCGCAGCAGCCTGCTGCTCGACATGTGCGGCACCCAGGACGCGAACCTGCAAGGGCGAGACCGGAAATCCATTGGTCTCGTAAGTCGGCAGTTCAGCGGCGAAAGCCGCGGTGCTGCCCGCGATCGTCAGGATGGCGGCGGCGATCGACAAAGTCTTCTTGTTCATTGGTGATACTCCGGAAGTGGAAGAGTCGGAGCATATTTAGGTTCGCTTTGCTGCATTGCGACACGCTTTGTTGCAATGCAACAGCGCGTCCGGCGCATAGCGATATGTTTAACATGTCCAAGGCCTTGGCCGAATCACGCCGCGTCCGACATGGCGCCTTTATGGGCGCGGTGCTCAGCCACCGAGCACGTTGCCCCAGCCGTCGAAGACATAGGCCTTCCAGGCCACGGTTCCGTCGCCGCCCGGTCGGCTGGCCCGTCGATAATCGTCGGCCTGGTCGGCGGTCCAGGTGATGATCGTGTCCGTGAGGCGATCGTGCAGGATGGCGGGTTCGGTGGGATCGAAAGCGTCCATGGGACGAAGCGTGGCATGCGTCATGAGCGACCGAACGCGCTACCCGCAACAAGGTTGCGACGACACGGCGATCAAGACACTTTTGTGGAACCCGCGTTGCACCTCGGCAACAGTGCCGCGAAAAGCCCGTTTTCGCCGATTTGCGCCATTGCGCTGCCACATGGTCCTCCGAACAATCGACGCACTGCGTGCCTTTCCGTGCAAGACTGTTTGCGTCAGACTGTTTGCATCATCACTGTCCGGGCAAGACGGGTTCGGGCAGAACCGTTTGGAGGCAGGGATCATGGACGATCGGCGGTCTCTTCTTGTGGCGGTCACGTGCCCCTCGGCTGTGCTCGCCGGCTGGCTGGCGCTCTCCCTCTCCGCCTATGCCCCTGCCCTCATCGAGAACAGCGGTGCCAACGCGGCCGCCGTCTCACGCGCCAAGGACCACGCTAAGGATAACGCCAACGACCAAGCTAAGGATCTCGGCCGGCTCGACCTCGCCGACGTACCGCGCGCTGCGACGATCGAGGACGGCATCGCCTTGACCGCCGATATCGCCGCTGCCCTGGCTGCGGCACCGGCCCTGACAATCGTTGAAGCGGCACCCGAGACGCCCGCTCCCGCAATCAAGCTCGCCTCGGCCGATCCGGCGCTGATCCTGCCGGTGGACGCACCGCCCGCGCCGCAGATAACACGCGAACCAGAATCCGTCGTCAGCGAGGCGGCCCCGGTCGCGCAGCCGGAGCCGATCAAGCTCGCATCTGCCGATCCCACCGAGATCGTGACGATGGACGCGCTGTCTCCCGCGGCGATCGCCAGCGGCCCGGTCACCCCTGCGAGCAAGGCATCGCCGCCGGCCGATACCGTCGCCGTGCTCGACGAATGCTTCGTCATGGATGCCTGCATCGACCGCTATCTCTGGACGCTTTATCAGCGCACCGCAAAGGAAGACTCGATCAAGGTCCAGGAGCGCCGCGCCGTCACCATCAAGCGCAAGGGCAAGACGGTCACGGTGATGCGCAGCTTCACCAAGCTGGTCGATGAGGATTTCGGCTGGAAGGATCCGAAGGCCGCCGAGCACGCCGGCATGTCGATGATGGATTATGTCATCGGCGGCATGGACAAGAGCTTCAAGCGGAAGCTGTTCCGTACGCTGCTCGCGGCGGAAGCCGCCGGCCTTTCGCCCGGCATCACCAGCGCGTTCCGAGACGATTATAGACAGTCAATCGCGAGCGGCCTGAAGGCCGCCTCCGACCGTTCCTATCACGGCGGCAGCACGCGCGGCGGCTACGGCCACGGCATGGCGGCGGACATCGTCAGCACGCAAGGCAACAACCGCGCGCAGCGCTGGGTCTCGACCGAAATCCTGTGGAAGTGGGTCGACGCCAACGGCAAGGCCTACGGCATCGGCCGGCCGTATCTCGGCCGTGACCCGCCGCATGTCGGCCCCGTCGATGGCGCGGAATACATCTCGCGCCGCGGCACGGGAGACGGAAAGCAAGTCGCCAGCGTGAAGTCCAAGAAGGTGGTGCGCGCCGCGGCCCATGCCAAGCCGCCGAAGGCCCAGGCCGCGCGCGAGCAGAAGAGCCCGGCCAAGCCGCAAAAATCAGCGCAATCGACCGGCAAGCGCGCGACCTGACCCCCGTTACGCCTTACGCGTCGGGATCGGCAACGGCACCAGCCGCATCTCGGCCGTGCCGGCGTCCTGCGTTCGCACCAGCACGGCAAAGATGGTGTCGACCGCAAGCCGCACCGCGGCCTCAATCGCTTCGCCCTTGGCCAGATGGGCTGCGATGAGACCGGTGAGGAGATCTCCGGTGCCGTAAGGGCGGATCGGCAAACGCGGCGTTGCAAAGCGCGACACCTGCCCGTCGGCGCACAGGATCGTCTCCACGTGCCCTTCTGCCGTATCGCTGAGCGTGCAGCCGGTCGCGACGACGTCGATGCGGCCGGTCCACGCCAGCGCCGCGCACGCCGCGCGCAGGCCCTGCGTATCCGCGATCGCGAGACCTGAGAGCAGCTCGAGCTCGAACTGGTTCGGCGTCGTCAACCTGGCCGCCGGCAGCAGCCGGTGCCGGACCACGTCCAAAATGCCGTCGGCGACATAGACGCGGCCGTCATCGCCGATCACGGGATCGCAGAGATAGACGAGCTCAGTATTCCGCGTCAGCGCCCGCTCGACGAAATCGGCGATCACGGCGGCATTGCCCGGCGAGCCGAGATAGCCGGTCACGAGCACGGCCGCCTCGTCGACGAGCCCGCGCTCCTCGACACCCTTCAGAAGATCGGCGACCAGCTCGGTCTCCAGCACCCGCCCATGCAGGCTCGGATAGCGCGGATGATTGGACAGCAGCGTCGTCGGCACCGCCGCAACGTTCACGCCCTCCGCCTGCATGGCGTAGGCCGCCGCGCTGTTGCCGACATGGCCATGGACCACCTGGCTTTGAATGGAGATGACGAGCATGAGAGAGGTCCGTAGAGTCAAACGCCGGATGTGGCAAGCGTAGCCCGGGTGGAGCGTAGCGAAATCCGGGGCCTGATGTCGCGGCAAGAGGCCCGGATTATGCTACGCTCCATCCGGGCTGCAGGCCTGCCACGCGTCAGCGCCTCGCCAGCTCACCGAGATAAGCACAAAACATGTCGGCCAGCCCGTCGGCATGACGCGCGATGTCGGCCTCGCTGCGCGGCACTTCCGAAAATCGCTTGCCGACCTCACTCAGCGTCGTCTTGATGAGTTCGCCGGCAAGCGCGCGTGGCGCAGCGGAGGCTTTGGGCAGCGCCTCCCGCATGAACGCCGCGATGATCCCCTCGCCGGCGGCCCGCGCGTCGTGGGCCTCGGGCGCGTCGCGATAGAGCGGCGCGGCATCGCTGAGCGCGATGCGGATTGCAGCCTCCTCGCACTCGGAGCGGATGAAGGCATGGACCAGCGCGCGCAGCCGCACCAATGGCGGCTTCGTCCGGTCCGCAAGGATGCCGCGCAGCAGATCGCTGGTGCGCCGCCACTCGTCGCTCTGGAGACGGAACAGGATCGCGGCCTTGTTGGGAAAATATTGATAGAGCGAGCCGACGCTCACGCCGGCCCGCTCCGCCACCCGTGCCGTGGTGAAACGCTGCGCGCCTTCCTTCGCCAGAACCTGAACAGCGGCATCCAGGATCGCCGCCACCAGCTCGTTGGAGCGGACCTGTTGCGGCTGTTTTCGTGAGGAAACTGAACGGCTTCGACGATCGGCCATGGCGCGCCCGGTGAATGCGAATAGGAAATGCGACGAATTAGTCGTATTTCACTCCGCACGCAAGCACCCAACTCATCGCCACATCTGGAGACCTCAAATGACCACCCCAACCATCACATCGCTTGCGCCGCTGCTGGATCGCCTGTTCGACGAGGCCGAGGCGGCAAACGGTGCAATGCGAGCCGCCGTCGCCGATTTGTCCGATGCGGACCGGGCGCGGATGATGCGGAGCAAGACCGATTATCGCGACCTCTACGGACGCCTGAAGGAGATACCGCTCGCGGTCTCGCGCGGGACCGGATCACTGCTCTACATGCTGGCACGCAGCTCCCGCGCGAGGACGATCGTGGAGTTTGGCACGTCGTTCGGCATCTCGACGCTGCACCTTGCCGCAGGCTTGCGCGACAATGGCGGCGGCCGCCTCATCACCAGCGAGTTCGAGCCGTCCAAGGCGGCGCGGGCGCGAGAAAACCTCGTCGCCGGCGGCCTGATCGATCTCGTCGAAATCCGTGAAGGCGACGCGCTGAAGACGCTTCAGGCCGATCTGCCTGTTACGATCGATCTCGTGCTGCTCGATGGGGCCAAGGCGCTCTACCCGGATATCCTCGACCTGCTCGAAAACCATCTCGGACCGGGTGCGATCATCGTCGCCGACAATGCCGACGACAGCCCGGACTATCTGGCGCGCGTGCGCAGGCCCGGCAGCGGCTACATGTCGACGCCCTTCGCCGAAGACGTCGAGCTCACCGTGCGGATCAACTGACGCCGCTCTGACCGCCACGAAATCCTGGAGCCGCTGCGCAACCACCGCGCGGCGGCTTCATGCCGCGTTCCGGCACCGTCGCAGGCTCGTCACTCAGACGTGATACGTGCTGCCGGGAAAAGCCAAGCGCCGCGTGCTAAACATACCTACCGCGCGGTATCTTTTTTCCGAGCTGACCATGACCCCCGCCTTCAACGCCTACGCAATGCTCGCCCTCGCCATCATTCTCGAGGTCACGGCATCGGCCTTCCTGCAGCAATCCGCGCAGTTCACCCGCCCGTGGCCGACGCTGGCCATGGTGCTGTGCTATGTCGCCTCGTTCTACGCGCTGTCGGTCGCGATCCGCGTCATCCCCTTGAGCATCGCCTACGCGATCTGGGGCGGGGTCGGCATCATCCTGACCGCCGCCGTCTCCTTCGTGCTGTTTCGTCAGATGCTGGACGCCGCGGCCTTCGTCGGCATCGCGCTGATCGTCTCAGGGGTCGTGGTCATCAACCTGTTCTCGCAGACCACGGCGCATTGATGCCGGAAAGCCGCTATACCCGCGCCAAGCAGCCAGAGCAGGTCCGGCGTGCCCTGCTCGACCGTGCCGCTGCGATCGCCATGGACCATGGCGTCGCCGGCATCACGGTGCAGGCAGTCGCCGCGGCGGCCGGCGTCACCAAGGGCGGGCTGTTCCACCACTTCGGCAGCAAGCAGGCGTTGATCGAGGGCCTTTTCGCCGACCTGCTTGCCCGCGTCGACGCCGAGATCGACGCTGCGATCGAGAACGATCCCAAGCCGCGCGGCAGTTTTACACGCGCCTATGTGAATGCGGTATTCACCGGCAGAACCTTCGGCTTTACGACGCCATGGGCGGCGCTGAGCATGGTCGTCGTCACCGATCCGCCGCTGCGCCGGCTCTGGAACGACTGGATCAAGGCCCGCCTGAAGCGGCATCGCACCACCGACGGCTCGCCCGATCTGCAAATGGTGCGCCTGGCCGCCGACGGCGCCTGGCTTTCCTATGTCACGACGGGACAGACGCGCATGAACGCCGAGCTACGCGCCGTGCACGCACGTCTGCTCGCGCAGACCTACCGGCGCGGATAGCCGCTCGCCCTACTGGCGCGGCACCGGCTTGGGTTGACGCGGGGTGGATCGTGCGGGCTTCTTCGCGGGCTTGGCCGCGGCGCGTGGCGGCGGCTCGTCGACCGATTCCAGATAGGCGGCGAGCACCTTGGCGGAGTCCGAGCTGGTCGCGTAATGGTCCTTCAGGAACCAGGACAGCGTCAGGCTGAAGCGACCCTTGGCGAGGCCGCGCGGGCTGCGATGGCACGTCGCACAGCCGTCAGCGAAGAGCTTGGCAGGCGGCTTGCCGGCATCGAGATTTTGCGCGACCGCAACCGTCGCCGTCACAACGGCGGCGGCTGCAAGACTCATCACGGGCACGATCCGCTCGCGCCCCAGTCCAAACAGCGATGTCAAATGTCGGCCCCAGAGCGTTTTCGAGCGAAGCCCGTCGGTCACGCCGCCGACAGCTGATCGAATTCGGGCGGCGCATAGGCCTTGCCGTCCTGGTCGGTGACGACGACCCGCCACCCTTCGCTCGCCCACACCTTTGCCTTCGCCACGATGAGCAACCGGCTCTCGCGGGCGAAACTGTATTTCTCGTTGTCGCGTTCTGCGATCATCTTGTAGGCCAATTCGCATCCCCTTGCGTCGCCCTGCACCCGACCTCCTCGTGGCAGCGGGCTGCGGCGGCAATTCGCCGGGAGCGTGGCAATTTGGTGCCATCCGCAGGCATGGCGCCGGCGTTCGGCATCGCGCGTGCCCACGGGAACGCGATTCCACCCGTCGCAGGCTGGCCGCCTGCGACGGCGCGGCGCCGTCTTCATGTCGTGCTGAGTCGGCGGCCGGAAGCCGGTCCGTCGCATCAGCGACGGAACCGATCGTCCCATGTCCGAGCTCCGCTAATGCACGCGGATGATGTGGGGGCGACCGAGATCGATCAGTCCCTGCACCGCCGAGAGGCGGTCATCGAGGGCTGCAATGGTGAGCAGCAGATTGTTACGGCGCTCGTCGAGCATGCCCATCTCGGCGCCGGTGAGCTTCGCGCTCGTCCGCTCCTTGTGGATCCCTTCGAGGGATTCACGCAACCCCGCAATCAGACCGGCCAGCTGCTTGGCCTCTTTGGTCATCGACCGCTTCGCGACATTCTGGCGGCGCGTCTCCGCCTGGCTCTGTCTCATCTTCATCCTCCCGTGCCCCGCTGCCCCGAGTGGATGCTTACATCTTTGGGTACACATCTTACGATCGATGAAATCTGCCCGCGAAGAACTTTCTTAAATTGTACGCGCACGGAACCCGGATCAATCCAGCAGAAAGCCCGGCGCGAGAGCCGGGCTTTCCTTAGAGCTTTACTTGACGCTTTCGTTGGAGCTTCTCAGTGCTTCTGGTGACCGCCGCCCGGGCCGCCGGCCGGGGCACCGCCGCCGCGAGGTGCGGCGTTGACGTGCGGAGCGCCGCCACCGCCGTGCGGCATTGCAGGCGCAGCGGCACGGGGCGCCGGCATTTGCGCACGGGCATTCATGGGTGAGCCGTGGCTCACATTCGGCTGCGCGACATGCGGCATCGCGGCTCGCGCAGCCGGCGCGGCGGACACTCGAGGTGCTTCATGCGCGCGTGTCATCGGCTGGGCGCGCACCGCAGCGCGGCTCGCGGCCCGTTCATGCATCACGCGCGCCTGGACATCGCGCGGATCGCGCGTCTGCGTCTGCTCTCGGGTCCGCTCTTGGGTCCGCGCTTGGATCCGCTCATGCGCGATGCGCTCGCTCCGTCCGGCACGCGTCCGGTCGGCGGCAACAGCGGTATCGCGTTTCGCAGCGTCGCGCGTCTCGATCGCAGCGTCGGGCCGCGCATTCGCGGCGTTACGTCCGGAGATCGCGGCGCCGCCCTTGCCCCGCACGCCTTCCCGCTCCAAAGCAACCGCCGCATCGCGCGTCGCCGCGCGGCCGATCCGGGCCGCACGCGGATCAAGCGTCATTCGCGTCGCGACACTCTGGTGCGAGCTCCAGTAATTATTCCAGTAGGCGTGGCGGTGGTACCAGGGACGCCCCGCATAGTAGCTCGACCAGTACGATGTCAGTACGAATGGGACGACGGGCACGTCGATCTCCTCGACATAGTCGGGCAGATAGACGTAGTGGTTGCGATAGAGATATTCGAGATATTGCGACGACACCCAGCCGCGATCGTCGGAGAAGCTGACGTCGCACCAGGCATTGCCGCGCAGGCAGCCATGGATGTTGACGCGGGCGCCCTCGGGGACACGGTCGACGAGTGGAAAACCCGGCCCCGGTCCGGCGCGCAAGCCGGTCGAGACGGTGACGATGCCCGGCGCGGCCAGTGCGGCTGTTGGCGCGAGCAGCAATGCGGCAATCAAAACGCTCCTGAACTTCATGGCGTATTCCTCCTCTTTCGAGTCGGAACGCGCTGACGGAACGGGCGTTCCGTCAGCGAGGGCCGCCCGCATAGAAAGATTGAAGCGCGTGCGGCTCGCGGTTCAATATTCATCCGTTGTTCATCGGCGCAACGCGTCATCTGCGCTGCCGGACCGTCAGTCGACCTGCAGCATGAACGCGTCGAAATACGATGCAAGCCGGGCAAAGTCGTCGAGCGGAAGCACGTTCGCGACATACTGGTCAGGCCGCACCACGACCATGCAGCCGGCTTTGCGATCGATGCCGCGCATGGCGAAGATATCGTGGCCACTCTTGAGGTCCGGGCAGAACATCTTCTCGTAGTCGACCAAGCCGTAGCGCCCTTTACGCGGGAGCAGCAGCGGCGGCATCGCCTCGACGGCGAGCTCGCGATGATCCTGCTGAAACACCGCACGCAGATCGATCACGCTGTCGATGTCGGCGCCACCTTGCGTATAGCGCTTGACCGGCGAATCCCTGGCCTCGGTGAGGAAATTGCAGAGCGCGCGAATAGCCGAGCCTGCGGCGGCAGGAACTTCCGCGGGGGAAAACGCGTAGATCCGGAATCGGCCATCGGCCTGCCCGGCATGGCCGAGATGCACCGGCTTTGCGTCAGCCAGCCGGATCACCGGGGCGGAATGGAAGCGCTTGCCGATGACGAGGCCTTGCGCGAGGTGCTGATGCGACGCCGCGCCGGTGAGAAGCGACGGCCTGTAATGCGTCGCCGTGCCCGCGGTGTAGCGGCCGTGCCGCACGAAATAGTCTTGGGTCCTGGCGGCATCGGCGCCGCCAGCCTTGGCGGCGGAGGCAAGAATGCCCGCCCATTCGCGGTCGAAATCGATCAGCTCTTTCGCGACCGCCTGGCGCTCCGCCGAATAGGAATGCAACAGCTGTGGGGCACACTGCTTCCGCAGCACGGCGGCGAGCTTCCAGCCGAGATTGAAGGCGTCCTGCATCGAGACGTTCATGCCCTGCCCCGCCTTCGGGCTGTGGGTGTGGCATGCATCGCCGGCGATGAAAATGCGCGGCAAGCGCGTTGCGATCTCCGCGTCCGACACGTCGTCGAACTTGTCGGTCAGACGCTGACCGATCTCGTACACCGACCACCAGGCGATCTCCTTCACCTCGAGCGTGTGCGGCTTCAGGATCCGCTGCGCCTTGGCGATCACGTCGTCGGCAGTGATGTTGCGGTTCGCGACGCGCTCGCCGACCTCGAGCTTGGCGATCTCGACATAGATGCGGACCATGTAACCGCCCTCGCGCGGAATGATCAGCAGGCTGCCGTCCTTCGCCGACTGGATCAGCGACTTGAAGCGGATGTCCGGAAAATCCGTCACCGCCAGCACGTCCATCACGCCCCAGGCGTGGTTGGCGGAATCGCCGTGCAGTTCCCGCCCGATCGACTTGCGCACCGTGCTGCGCGCGCCGTCGCAGCCGACGACATATCGCGCCTTGACCGTCTCGACCTTGCCCTTGTTCCCGGCGTCGACGCGTTCGAGGCGCACGGTCACGGCATGATCGCCAGGCCCCGCGGCCGGATCGACCTGGAGGTCGAGAAGACGGCGGCTGTAATGGGGTTCGAGCTTCGCCGGTGATTTGCGCATGACGTCGAGAAAGCCGTCATGGATGCGCGCCTGATTGAGGATGACGTGCGGGAATTCAGACAGCCCGTCCTCGACGTCCTGCACCCGGCCGCTGCGGATGATGGTCTCGGGCAGCCGTTCGTTCGGCTTCCAGAACGTCGTCTCGTTGACCCAATAAGCCTCCTTCAGCACGCGCTCGCTGAAGCCGTAGGCATGAAACATCTCCATGGTGCGGCAGGCGATGCCGTCGGCCTGCCCGACCAGCAGCCGGCCCGGCTTCTGCTCGACGATGCAGGTCTTGATGTCGGGGAATTGCGCGAGCTGGGCGGCGAGCGTGAGGCCGGCCGGCCCGCAGCCGACGATGAGGACATCGACCTCGTCAGGCACGGCGCCCGCAGCACCCGACGCCTGAACACGCTCGGCGGGATCGGCGATTTCAGGGTCGCCCGGCCGGAATCCATTGAGATGGAATTGCATGAGCACCTCTCCCCGCGAACGTTCTGTTTGGATATTGATCAGTATGCTGACTATCAGTATACTTGTCAACGATCCGACCGTCCCAGTCCGAGGAGGAGAATTCGGTGAAAGACAACAACGAGATGCCCGGGCATCTGGCGCGCCGGTTCCAGCAGATTGCGGTCGCCGTGTTCCTGGCCGAGGTCGAGGATGCGGGCTTCGACCTGACGCCGGTGCAATACGCGGCGCTCGCGACCATCAAGGCCAATCCGGGGCTCGACCAGGTGACGCTCGCAGGATTGATCGCCTATGACCGCACCACCATCACTGGCGTGATCGACCGCCTCGTGCAGAAGGGTCTTGCCGAGCGTCGCGCCTCCAGCCGCGACCGCCGCGCCCGCGAGCTCGAGATCACCGACGAGGGCCGGCGCACGCTGCGCAAGATCACACCGGCCGTGGAATCGGCGCAGCGCATCATGCTGCGTGGCCTCAGCGCGAAAGAGGGCGAAGAGCTGATGCGGCTGCTGCGCAAGGCGATCGCCGCCGGCAACGATTTGAGCCGCGCACCGCTGCGCGATAGTCCGGTATGATACGAACCCTATTTGCAATTGTCTGAGGTCCGCGAAACCTGGAACTAACCTTCGCCTGCTAGGGTCCGCAACATTCTGCGATTAACGCGCGATTAACTTTGCAGGGCGGGGGTTCGGATGTTCAGGTGTCTCATTGCGGCCGCGGCCATCGCGCTCTCGACCGGCCATGCGCTCGCGAACGGCCATGGCGGCGGCGAACCTCCTCCGCCGAAGCCGGAGGCGACGACTGCGCCCGCGAAGGTAGTCATCACCAAGCAGGGTCCCAAGCTCGTCGATCTCAAGGGCATGACGCTCTATTATTACGAGCGCGACACCACCGGAAAGACCTCGAACTGCAACGGCAAGTGCACCGAGAGCTGGGTGCCGCTGCCGGCAACGTCCGACGCCAAGGCCATCGGCGATTTCACCGTGATCAGCCGCAACGACGGCAGCAGGATGTGGGCGTACCGCTACCGTCCGCTCTACACCTCGCCCGCCGACAAGGCGCCGGGCGACGCCAATGGCAACGCCACGACGCTGCAATGGCGGATCGCACGGCCTGAAAACTAGCGCGAGATCGGCCACGTAACGTCAGAACGCGCGTAAGCTCTGCTTACCCGCGCCAGCTTCCACCCGTCTCGGCCCGCGCGCTCTGTCCGGGCGGCAGCACCACGACCGTCGAATTGAGCTTCACCCGGTCGTACAGATCGATCACGTCCTCGTTGCGCATCCGGATGCAGCCGGACGAGATCGCCTGCCCGATATATTCGGGCTGGTTGGTGCCGTGGATGCGATAGAGCGTGTCCTTGTTGCCCGCATAGAGATAGATGCCGCGCGCACCCAGCGGATTGGCGGGTCCACCGGGAACGCGCGCCGGATAAGGTCCAAGCCGCGCCTGGATATCCGCCGTCGGAACCCAGTCCGGCCATTCCGCCAGCCGGCCGACCCGCGCCACGCCCGAGAACGCCATGGCTTCCTCGCCGACCGCAACGCCGTACCGGATCGCCTTGCCGTCCGGCAGCACGTAATAGAGATAGCGCGCATCGGTATCGACCAGGATGGTACCGGGCTGCTCCTTGCGGTGATAGTCGACGATGTGACGGAGATATTGCTCGGGCACGTTCGCCTGCGCGTACGGCGTATGCGCGAGCAACTGCCGGTCGCGCGGCGTCATGCTCGCGTCGGTCGACGGTGATAGCGTCGTCTGCATGCAGCCGCCCAGCGGCAGCATGGCGATAGCGAATAAAGCGATGAGAGATCTTGGCACCGCCGGCCCCTGTAGCGGATAGCAGCACCCCCAGCATCGCCAGATGTTGCCAAAATCGTGCTGAAAACAAGGCAACGGGAAACACGTGCGCGTGTTCGAAAAACTGGGTTCCATCACCACAAACGGCGGAAGAGCGTCGCATCATCTCCATCCCCTCGCCTTGCTTTGGTCAAATCCGGCTGGACTCGTGGGGTCATCGGGCCGGGCGCATCGGATTGATGGGCTCACCTCAACAGATCGGCTCGCGCCAATGCGGACGACCAGGACTTAACACCCGGGCTTCAACGCCTGTGCTTTAAAGGAGCGGCGATGCTCGCGACGCTGAACCCCAAGCAAATCGTCGATGAGATCGTGAAGGACACGGTCAAGGACAACGATCCGCACGACGCGATTCAGATTTCGCCCGACATTGTACTGGCCTCGCGCCCCGTCAGCGTTGCACCCACGCTGGCGCCTGACGTCACGCCCCGTCCGGAGCCGAAATTCGCGCCGCCACCCAAAATCTCTCTGGAGCCCAGGCTCTCGCTGGAGCCGAGGTTCGCGCCCGTCTCGGAGCCGCAGACGGCGGCACCGCCGTCGGTCGACACGGCCGTACGCGTCGCAGCGAGCGATGACCATGTTCGGCCGAAGCGATCCGCGGTGCGCAAGTGGTTGCGCGGCGCGTTCGTCACGTTTCTGTTTGCGGGAGGCAGTGCGGCCGCCACCATCGCCTGGGAGAAGCACGGCGATACGGCCAAACAGATGCTCGCGGAATGGACGCCTGCCCTGGCGTCGTTGAGGTCGCTGCTGCCTTCCACGTCGCAGACCGCGCAGGTCGCGCCCGCGCAGGCCGCAGCGCCTGCGGAGCAAGCCGTGCCGCCCGCAAGCCAAGCGGCGACCGATCAAACCACCACCGATCAATCGACCGCGACGGCGCCCGTGGCACAGGTCGCGACAGCCATGCCTGCGGCAACGCCGCCCGATGCAGTGCAGTCGGTGCAATCGATGACGCGCGACCTTGCTGCAATGGCGCAGCAGATCGAGCAGCTCAAGGCCAACATCGCCGAGTTGAAGGCCGGACAGGAGCAGATGGCGCGCGAGATGGCGAAGCCGCCCGCGCCAAAACCGGTCGCTGAGGCCAAGCCGGTCGATCCGCGCGCACGCGCTGCTGCGCTGCCGCCGAAGCCTCCGGCGCCGCCGGCAGTTCATAAACCGAAACCAGTGGTGTCGCGGACCTACATGCCCGCCTATTCGCCCGCGCCGCTCGCGCCTCCCCCGCCGCCTTCGCAAGCCGCCGCAATGCCGCCGCCGGCTGCACCTGTCACCACGACGCAAGCCGTTGCCGATGACGACGGACCGGTCGTGCGTCCGCCGATGCCGCTGCGCTAGACGCGCGCAACAGCACGGTGCACAGCAACGACGTCGCGTATGCTGTCCGAGTCGATGTGATGCGTTGAGTCCGGGCGATTACGGAAAGCGCTATTTTTCGCTCAAGAGAAAAGGCCGTCGGGAGCTATGCCGGCGGCCTTCTCTTGCAGCTGCCGGTTCCCGGAGCCCGGTTCTGCTGCAATTCCATGCCTTATGATTGCGCCGCGTATTTAATAAACTCTTAACGACCCCGCATGCTGCACATCATTTCTGCGCCATAAGCACAGAGATTGCGCGACCTGTTCATTCGATAGATATCGACTCAGTGATACCATCCCGGATGTGTCGAGATTTCCATTGAAGACTTGTTTTTGAAGCTGGGTCGTCACATCGGGGAATTCGGATGCCTTACTACTCCTTCGATCTCGTGGTTGGTGAAGAGTTCAGGAACCAGGGCGGAATCATTCTCGAAGACATCGAGGTTGCCTCCGATCGCGCCGATCAACTCGCATGCGAGCTGTCGCAAGTGAAGCCGGAGCTGCAGCAGAAGGGTTGCGCGGTGCGCGTCACCGATCGTGACGACAACGAGCTCTATCGCACGCCGCTCGATCCGGTGCCGGCCTGGCAGCGCTGACTATTCGTCGAATGCCGGCGGCTCGAACCAGTTGGTCAGCGACAAGCCGCCGTCGACGACAAAGGCAGCGCCGGTGACGTAACCGGAAAGCTTGTTCGACAGCACCGCGAGCGCCATAGGTGCGAGGTCGCCGGCCTCGCCGAGACGCCCGAGCGGAATGTGCCGCGCCAGCGCGGGATCCGCAACGAACCCGCCGGCCGCGATCGCACCGGGCACCAGCGCGTTGACGCGGATGCCGTAGCGGCCAAACGTCTTGGCCAGTTCCTTCACCAGCATCGCCATCCCCGCCTTCGCCGTCGAATAATGCGGAAGGTTGCGCGGCGTGCCCGCATGCAGCGAGGTGAGAAACAGGAACGAGCCCGGCCGCTTCGCCGCGATCAGCCGCTTTGCGAGCTCGCGGCCGAGGTGAAAGCCGGCATCGAGATTGACGGCATGCATCTGCTGCCAGGTCCTGCGATCGACCACGAGCGCATGATCGGCCTCCCGCCGCGGCGGCGATGCACTGTGGACGAAATGCGTGATCTCGCCCAAGGCGGCATGCGCGACGGCAAGCAGTGCGTCACACGCCTCCAGCTCGGCGAGATCGCCGACCCAGGGTACCGCCAGTTCAGGCTTCTCGCTGGCGCTGATCGCGGTTCTCACCCGCTCGGCGTTCACATCGGCGAACACGGTCCGGACGCCCTCGCCGACCAAGGCCTGCGCGATCGCGCGGCCGATGCCATTGCCCGCGCCGGTCACGAGCGCCGTGTCACGAATGGGATCGAACGGCGTGCTGAACAGGCTCATGTCGCTCTCCGAGGCGGGATACGGGCCACGATAGCGCACCGCAGCGGGAAGCGACAAATTCGCACCCGGCGCCATTGCGGAGCAGCCCGCCGGACGCTAGCCTCCCCAAAAAATGGAGGAGATACCTAGGATGCGCTACGGTTTCCTGATGGCCGGCCTGTTGCTGATCGCCGCTCCGGCCCAAGCCGAGGACCATCCACGCTCGACCTATGTGACCCTGGTGCTGCAGGCCTTCGCCGCCAAGGTCGAATGCCCGGGCACGGACGTGGTCTACCAGGACCTGGTCCAGAAGGCGGAGCAGATGCACCTGCCCGATGGCACCACCGAGAAAGTGCGCAAGGCGATCGCCTGGATGCACACCGGCGGCAAGATGGGCGAGAAGCAGGATGACGATTTGATGGCTGAGGTGGCGGTGGCGACCCAGGCGACCGATCTCAACCAGCGCCGCCTCGGCATGCCCACCTGGTGCGAGGCCCAGAAGACCAACCTCGCCGGCCTGATCCGCGCCAAGGGCGGCTAACAGGCTGGCGCTCGCAGCGTTAAGCACACCGCGACGGAACCTGCGTTTCGGCCAACAATCGTCACATTCCCGGCCAGCATGCGGGCTTCTTCACACAGGAGAACCTTCATGCGGTTGACGCATTTCATTGTCGCCGGCGTGCTCGCGGTGAGCGCAGCGCTGGCCGGCCCGGCACAGGCAAGGAATTCAGACGCCCAAAAGGCCGAAGACAAAACGGCCTCGTCGTCATCGTGCAGCGCCTATCAGCAGGCGCCGGACGGATCGTGGGAACAGCTCCCGTGCAAGGAGACAGGCGAGCGCGGCCAGCCGCAAACGCAGCATCGATCCCGCTCACCGGGATCGGACCGCGAGGAACGCTGAACCGCTTCCTGTCCGGCGATCAGCTATGGTGAGGCCCGCGCATGATCTTCATGGCGTCGGCGATGTGACGCCATTCCTTGGCCTCGTCGGCCTCGCCGCGGCCCTCGCAGGCCTGGGCCTGCTCGGCGGCCTTCGCGATCGCAGCAAAACCGTGCTGTTCGAGCATCTGCCGCGCAACGGTGTGGACCTGGACCTCGGACATCATGGGCGCTCTCCGTCTGATGAGGCCGCGGGGTCTGGCTCGACTCTCCCGCGGTCTTCGACAACGATTTCGCCTCCGATGGCGTTCCCCTTACCGTCGATCACATCGGCGGCCCCGAGAATGTGAGTACCCAAACGACAAAGGCGGCCCGCCATGCCCGGCGGACCGCCTTCACCCACCCCAAAGCTGGGAGTCGTCGGCCGCGTGCCCCTACGCGACCGCCACTTTCTTGCGCTCGAAATCGTTGGGCACCTCGATATCGACCTCGAGGGTCGAGACCTCGTCGCCGCGCTCGAGCCGGACGATGACCTTGGTCGGGTCCAGCATCACATGCTTGGACACGACGGCGAGAATTTCCTCACGCAGCACGCCGAGCAGATCGGGCTGGCCACGCATTCCGCGCTCATGGGCAAGCAGGATCTGCAGCCGTTCGCGAGCGACGGGTGCAGAGGCCTTGTTGCCGCGGAGAAGCCGAAGCAGACCCATGCTCATGCAGCCCTCCGTCGCAGCAGGCGATCCATGAAGCCCTTGCGCTCGGTCGGCACCTGCATCGGCACGGTGTCGCCGCACAGCCGGCGCGCCGCGTCGATATAGGCCCGCGCCGGAGCACCTTCCGCATTCGACAACGTCACCGGCGTGCCGACGTTGGAGGCGCGCAGCACGTCCTGGCTCTCGGGAATGATGCCGAGCAAGGGTGTTGCGAGGATCTCGAGGATGTCCTCGATGGTCAGCATCTCGCCGCGCGCGGCGCGGGAGGGATCATAGCGCGTGATGAGAATATGCTTCTCGACGCGCTCGCCCTTCTCGGCCCGCACGGTCTTGGAATCGAGCATGCCGATGATGCGGTCGGAATCGCGTACCGAGGAGACTTCCGGATTGGTCACGATTACTGCCTCGTCGGCGAAGCGCATCGCCATGGAGGCGCCGCGCTCGATGCCGGCCGGGCTGTCGCAGATCACCCAGTCGAAACGGGCACGCAGATCGTCGATGACCTTGCCGACGCCCTCTTCCGTCAGCGCATCCTTGTCGCGGGTCTGCGAGGCCGGCAGCAGCCAGAGATTCTCCAGCCGCTTGTCCTTGATCAGCGCCTGCGGGAGTTTCGCAACGCCCTGCACCACGTTGATGAGGTCGAACACGACGCGGCGTTCAGCCCCCATCACGAGGTCGAGGTTGCGCAGGCCGACGTCGAAATCGACGACGACGACCTTGTCGCCGCGTTGCGCCAGCGCCGCTCCCAGTGCGGCGGTCGTCGTGGTCTTGCCGACGCCCCCCTTGCCTGATGTCACGACCAGTACCTTGGCCATCTCTGAAATCTCCTTCTGGTCAGTTCAGCGCGGTAATTCGCATTGTGTTGCCTTGCAGGAAGGCTTGGGCAGGCCGGCCGCGGAGCGCGGCGTCGATATCGTCGGCGGTCTGATAAAATCCATCGATCGCAAGCAGTTCGGCTTCGATCTTCTGACAATAGATGCGCGCGCTGGTGTGACCGTTCACGCCCGCCATGGCGCGGCCGCGCAGCGCGCCGTAGACGTGGATCGAGCCGCCGGCGACCACCTCCGCGCCGGAGCCCACCGAACCCAGGATGGTGACGTCGCCTTCCGGGAAGATCACGGTCTGCCCCGAACGCACCGGGTTTTCCAGCAGCAGCGAGGTCGGCTTGGCCTCGGCCTTGGTCTCGGGTTTCTTCGGCGCGCTCGGCTCGACCACGCAACTGCGTCCGCCCGACAGCAGCGGCGGCATCATCGGGGTCAGCCTTGCCTCTTCAACGCCCTCGATGCCGAGCACGCGGATGTTGCGGTCCTGCAGGCTGGTGAGCAGATGACCGATGCCGGACTGGCTGAGATCGACCGAGGACAGGTCGATCACCACGGGCCGGCCGGCAAAGAAGCCCGGCGAGCGCGCGATGGTGGTGTCGATCTCCTGCAGCCAGTCCTGGACCGGAACCGTTGGCGTAAACACGAAAGCCACGTAGGAGCGCCCGCGCAGGCGCACCATTTGGCGTTGAGGTTTGACTGCAGCCTCCATCACGGCCGACTCGTTCCCTGTTATTGAATGGTTAACGATGCGGCGAATATGGTTAACGGCCGGTTAATTCTCCGTGGGAATACGTGGGGGATGGGCAGGCTGGAGCCGCTTTCTTGTCCCGGACGCGCTGCAGCGTGCAACGCTGCTGCGCAGAGCCGTCTCCCCTCCCGGATCATGCTCTCGGCAAAATGGGCCCCGGCCCTGCAGCGCACCGTCTAAGGGACGCTGCGCTGCGTCCGGGGCACGTGCGGAGAACGGGGCAACGGCTGCCCTCTACTTCTTCACCTTGCTCGCATCCATCTTGATACTGGGATCCAGCATCTTGGTCGTGAACACCGTGGTCACGTCGAACGGCTTCTCCATGCCGAGATAGGTCTGGACCAGCTCGTAATCCTTCTTCATCCGCTCGCCGTCGATCCAGCCGAGGCCCTTGGTGGTGGTGAACTCGTCCGTCATCAGGAATTTGATGCGCTCCCACTGGCGCTCCTGGTTCTCCTTGTCGAGACCGGAGACCTGGTCGAGCAGCGCCTTCAGGCACGGCGTGGCGTCGGCAACACAGGCGGCAAAGGCCTTCTGCGTGACGCGCACGAAGTCTTCGACGACCTTCGGGTTCTTCTGCAAATACGCGCCATTGACGATCAGCGAATTGCCGTAGGGATTGAGCCCGATGTCCTTCCAGTTGACGTAGCCGAGGTCGGGCCCGAACTCGATCACCTTCAGGTCGTGCTCGTTGTAGAAGTCGCTGATGATGTCGACGGTGTGGCTCTTCAGGGCCGCGATCTTCGCGGTCGGCCCGACATTGACGAAGCCGACGGAGTCCGGCGCGAGCCCTGCGGCTTTGGCGAAGGCCGGCCACATCACGCGCGAGGCATCGCCGGGCGGATTGCCGATCTTGTGGCCTGCAAAATCCTTCACCCCGTTCACGCCATAGCTCTTCAGCCAATAGAAGGTCTGCCCGGTATTGGCGTAGACGCTCATCACGGCAACGGTGTCGGCGCCCTTGCTCTTGGCCACCAGCATGGTGGCGAGATCGGCGACGCCGAAGGGCGAGCCGCCCGAGCCCACCTTGGCGGCGGAGACGCCGGAGCCCTTGCCGACCTCGATGGAGAGGTCGATGCCCGCCTTCTCGTACCAGCCCTGCGCCTTGGCGTAATAATACGGCGAGTGGTCGGCCGTCGGCGTCCAGTTGAGGATCAGGTTGACCGCCTCGCCCGCGCTCGCCGGCAGCGCCGGCAAACCGAGCATCAGGGCCACAACAGCCGCCTGCAAACGCTTCATCGCATCTCTCCTCATGCCAGCGACCCGGCTTGTCGCTCTCCCCTCGTGAGGATACCAATGCAACAAGCCCGCCCTCCACTTGTCAACTGTTTGGTTGGAAATGCCCGCAAAACGATCTGGCGACACCGTGCCGCAGCGCCGCGACCCCGTCGCCACCCGCAAGAAGCTGCTCACCGCGGCCCGCCTGGAATTCGCCCGGCACGGCTTTGCGGGCGCCCGCGTCGACGAGATCGCGATGCGCGCCGGCGTCAACAAGCAGCTCGTCTACCACTATTTCGGCGACAAGGACGCGCTCTACCTCGCCGTGCTGGAATGGGTCTATGAAGACATCCGCGAGCAGGAGCGCAAGCTCAACCTCGAAGGCCTGCCGCCGGAAAAGGCAATCCGCAACCTGATCGAAGCCTCGTTCGACCATCTGGCCGCAAACCCCGATTTCATCGTGCTTTTGAACGACGAGAACCGCGGCGGCGCCCGCCACGTCCGCGGCTCGACGCGGCTGGAAGCGATGCACTCCCCGCTCGTGAAGAGCGTTTCGCATATCCTCAACGAAGGGGTGCGCGCGGGCGTGTTCCGCAAGGGGATCGACCCGGTCCAGCTCTATATCTCCATTGCGGGCCTTAGCTATTTCTTCTTCTCCAACACACCGACATTGTCGGCGATCTTTGGCAAGGACCTGTCGAGCCGCAGCCAGCGCAGCGCCCGCCGCCGCCATGTCGCTGATCTGGTGCTGCAGTCGCTCCGGCCCTAATCAACCAATTGGTTGAAACTTTCCCCGAAGGCGGCTAGGCTCGTGACTGCTTAGGCTGAAGATTTGCGGCATCGTCGCCGCACCAACAGGGAGCAAGCGGTGGTGACAGCAGACGGGGCACGCACCTCGCGCAGCTTTGCGATCATCCTGATCGTGCACCTCGCCGTGCTCGTGCTCTGGCAGGTCGCGGTCGACGCTTTCCACGTGCCGAAATTCATCCTGCCCTCGCCGCTCGCGACGGTGCAGACCCTGGGCACCGCAGGCTATGCCTGGGGCGCCAACACGCTGGTGACGGCGGTCGAGATCCTCGGCGGCTTCGCGCTCGGCGCCTTCGTCGGCGTCGCGCTCGCGGTGATCTTCAGCTGGGCACCGCTGCTCAGCCTCGTGCTGCTGCCGCTGTTCGTGACGCTGAACATGATCCCGAAGGTCGCGCTCGGCCCGCTCTTCATCGTCTGGTTCTCCTACGGCATCGTGCCGAACATCCTGATCGCGTTCAGCATCTGCTTCTTCCCGATCCTGCTCACCACCGCGCGCGGCCTGCGCGAGGTCGAGCCGGATCTGCTCGATCTCGTCAAATCGCTGCGCGGCTCGCGCTGGACGCTATTCCGCAAGATCCAGCTGCCGGGATCGCTGCCTTACATCTTCTCCGGCATGAAGGTCGGCGCCATCCTGGCGGTGGCCGGCGCCATCGTCGGCGAGTTCATCGCCTCCGAGCGCGGGCTCGGCTACCTCATGATCCAGGTGCAGTCCTCGCTCGACACGCCCGCGATGGTGATGGCCGTCGTGCTGCTGACGCTGCTCGGCGTCGCGCTTTACGGCCTCGTCCTCGCCCTCGAACGCATGTTCGTGGTCGGCGACGCCAGGCAGACTTAGCAACGGCAGACCTAAAGGACAGAACCATGCTGCTCACTCGCCAGACGCTGCCGAAGACCATCCCCGATATCGCAGCCCTCGACGATCTCTTGTGCCGGCCGACGCAGGCCCTGATCGACGATCTCGAGAAGGTCGAGGGCGACATCATGATCCTGGGTGTCGGCGGCAAGATGGGGCCGACGCTGGCGGGGCTCGCGAAAGCCGCCGCGCCCGAACGCCGCGTCATCGGCGTCGCCCGCTTCAGCGAGGCCGGCGTGAAGGACTGGCTGCACGCGCGCGGGGTCGAAACGATCAGCTGCGACCTGATGGACGAAAAAGCGATCGCGGCACTGCCGAAGGCGCCGAACGTCGTCTTCATGGCCGGCCGCAAGTTCGGGGCCGAGGGCGATCTGGCGCTGACCTGGGCGATGAACGCGCATGTGCCCGCGCTGGTCGCACAGGCCTTCCCCTCCTCGCGCATCGTGGCGTTCTCGACCGGCTGCGTCTATCCGTTCGTGCCCGTCGACGGCAAAGGCTCGACCGAGGAGATGGCCCCGAACCCACCCGGCGAATACGCGCAATCCTGCGTCGGCCGCGAGCGGATGTTCGAATATTTCTCGCACAAATTCGCAACGCCCGGACGCCTGTTCCGCCTCAATTACGCGATCGACATGCGCTACGGCGTGCTGCACGACATCGCGACGAAGGTGCTCGCGGGCACGCCGATCGACGTCAGCCTCGGTCACGTCAATTTCATCTGGCAGGGCGATGCCTCCGCGCAGGCGCTGCGCTGCCTTGCCCACTGCACCACACCGACCTCGCCGATCAATGTCAGCGGCCACGAGATCCTGGCGGTGCGCGATCTCGCGCAGAAATTCGGCGCGAGGTTCGGCCGCGCCCCGGTGCTGACGGGCAAGGAGGAGCCGACCGCATGGCTAACCGACACCTCCAAGGCGGTCGAGCTGTTCGGCCTTCCCGTCGTCGACACCGAGCAGCTGATCGCCTGGACCGCGGATTGGGTCTCGCGCTCCATGCCGAGCCTCGGCAAGCCGACCAAATACGAGGTACGCGATGGCCGTTACTGACGCCCCGCCCATCATCAAGCTCGGCGTCGACGACGCGATCGCAGGCCTGGCGTTGTCGACGGAAGCGCGGTGGAACCAGACCGAGGAGGACTGGCGCATCTTCCTGCGCGACGGGATCGTCTTCGGCATTCGTGACGGCATGCGGCTGGTCGCAACCGCTGCCTTGCTGCCCTATTCCGGCAACAATGCCTGGATCAGCATGGTGCTGGTCTCAACAACGCATCGCCGCCGCGGCCTTGCCACCCGTCTCGTCGACGCCTGCCTGGAAACGGCACGAAAGAACGGCCTGACCAGCTGGCTCGATGCCACGCCCGACGGCGCGGCCGTCTACGGACCGCTGGGGTTCATGCCGACCCTGCAATTGCGCCGCCTGAAGCTGGTGAAGCCTGCGCGGGCCGAAGCACCGCCAATATCATCCGCCACGCTCGATGCGCTTCGTGCGCGCGATTGGCGCGCCACCGGTTTCGACCGGACCGCACTCCTCTCCGCCTTCGTGCAGCGCTCCGGCTCGCGTATCGTCGCCGCGAACGGCGCCATCGCGCTGGTGCGCGACGGCCGGACCGCCCGCCATATCGGTCCGTTGCTTGCCGACAATGCCGCGGCAGCCCTGGCTCTGGTTGACGCGATCATGCGATCCGAGACAGGCCCGCTGCTGCTCGACGCCGTCGCGTCGCAAGCCCCGTTCCTCGAAGGCTTGACGGCCACCGGCTGGAGTGTCGAGCGCCCGTTTCAGCGCATGCGGTTCGGCCCCACCACCCTCACGAGTGAGGAAACCCCGTTTGCCGTCGCCGGCCCCGAATTCGGATAGGACATCATGCACCGCAGCCAGATCGACGCCGACATCCGCAAGCTGATCGCCGACGGCACCGTGCTGCCGGCGCACCCCCTCGCGCTCACCGCCGAGCGCCAGCTCGACAAGACGCATCAGCGCGCGCTGACGCGCTATTACATCGACGCAGGCTCAGGCGGCCTTGCGGTCGGCGTGCACACGACGCAATTCGCGATCCGCGATGTCGGCCTCTACCGCCCCGTGCTCGAGCTTGCCGCCGAGACAGCGACCAACTGGACCAAGCGTCCGCTGGCGATGGTCGCGGGGCTTGCAGGTCCGACCGCGCAGGCGGTCACCGAAGCCCGCACCGCCCGTGACATCGGCTATCACGCCGGCCTTCTCAGCCTTGCCGCGATGAAGAGCGCCTCCGAGGACGAAATCATCGCGCATTGCACGGCGGTCGCCGCGGAAATCCCGCTGGTCGGCTTCTACCTGCAGCCCGCCGTCGGCGGCGTGATCCTGTCGAGCCGGTTCTGGCAGCGCTTTGCCTCGATCGACAATGTCATCGCCATCAAGATCGCGCCGTTCAACCGTTACCGGACGCTCGACGTGCTGCGCGGTGTCGCAGCGGCCGGCGCGCTCGACCGCGTCGCGCTCTACACCGGCAATGACGATCACATCCTGCTCGACCTGATGCTGCCGTTCGACCTGCGCGACAAGGGCGTTACCACGCGCACCTATTTCAAGGGCGGCCTGCTCGGCCATTGGTCGGTGTGGACCGCGAGCGCCATCAAGCAGTTCGAGCGTTGCAAGGCGGCGCGGCACAAGGACAGCGTCCCGGCCGACCTGCTCGCCCTCGATGCCCGCGTCACCGATTGCAACAGCGCCTTCTTCGACGTCGCCAACAATTTTCACGGCTGCATCGCCGGCTGCCACGAAATCCTGCGCCGCCAGGGCCTGATGCAGGGCCTGTGGTGCCTCGATCCGAACGAGCGCCTCAGTCCCGGCCAAAAGGAGGAGATCGATCGCGTCACGCGCGAGCACGCCGACCTCAGCGACGATACTTTTGTCGCCGCGAACCTGAACAAATGGCTGGCATGAGTCCAACCCCCTTCATCAGCCTGCAAGGCGTCCGCAAGGTCTATCGCAGCGGCGGCGCCGAATTCCTGGCGGTGTCCGACGTCACGATGGACGTGCAGGAAGGCGAGCTCGTCTCGCTGGTCGGCCCGTCCGGCTGCGGCAAGACGACAGTGATGAAGATTCTGGCCGGCCTGCACGGCGCCGACGGCGGCACCGTCAGGATCGGCAATGCCGATAGCCCGTTCGATCCGAGCCGCGACATCGGCATGGTGTTCCAGCAAGCGCTGCTGCTGAAATGGCGCAACATCCTGGACAACGTGCTGCTGCCGGCCGAGATCGTCGGCCTGCCGATGAAGGCCGCGCGCGAGCGGGCGCGCGACCTGCTCAACCTCGTCGGGCTCGCCGGCTATGAGCAGAAATATCCGCGAGAGCTCTCCGGCGGTATGCAGCAGCGCACCGCGATCGCGCGCGCCTTCATCCACGATCCCAAGCTGATCCTGATGGACGAGCCGTTCGGCGCGCTCGATGCGCTGACGCGCGAGCAGATGAATCTGGAGATGCAGCGGATCTGGCGCGAGAGCGGCAAGACCATCATCTTCGTCACGCATTCGATCCAGGAGGCGGTGTTCCTGTCCTCGCATTGCGCCGTGCTGACGGCGGGACCTGCGAAGATGGCCGACTATTTCCCGATCGACCTGCCCTTCCCGCGCGATCTGCCGTTGAAGACGACAGACGCGTTCGGCGCCTATGCGCGAAGGATCTACGCGAAGCTGGGGCTGGGCGCGGCCTGACAAGCCACCTCTCCGCTGTCATTCCGGGGCGCGACGAAGTCGCGAACCCGGAAATCCATTGGGCAGCAGGACAGGCGGTGACATGGATTCTCGGATGCGCAATTGCGCATCACAGCTCGCGCCCAAGAGGCGCGCCCCGGAATGATGGCGTCTATCAGCTCTTGTTGCGCATCTTGCTGAGCAAATAGTTGTCGTAAAAGTTTTCCGCGATCTGCGTATAGAACAGCAGCTCCTTCATATACGCATCGTGGCTCTCCTTGGTCCGCTTGAACAGATCGCTCTTGGCGGCGAGCTCGTTCAGATGGTCCTGGGCCGCGCTGTAGCAGGCTTCCATCACCGGCTGCGGGAATGCCTTCAGCTCCGCGCCATTGGCGATCAGCCGCTTCAGCGCCGCCGGATTCACGCTATCGTATTTTTCCAGCATCCAGGCGCCGGCCGCCGAGGCTGCCTGGTTGACGATCGCCTGGTACTGCTTGGGGAGCGAGGCCCATTTCTCGTCGTTGACGACCATGTGCAGCATGGCGCCGCCTTCCCACCAGCCGGGGAAGTAATAGTACTTGGCGACCTTGTGGAAGCCGAGCTTCTCGTCGTCATAGGGACCGACGAACTCGACCGCGTCGATCGTGCCCTTCTCCAGTGCCGGATAGATGTCGCCGCCCGCGATCTGCTGCGGCACGACGCCGAGCTTGGCCAGCACATGGCCGCCCATGCCGGCGATGCGGAATTTGAGGCCCTTGAGGTCGTCGACGGTCTTGATCTCCTTGCGGAACCAGCCGCCCATCTGGGTGCCGGAATTGCCGCACAGGATCGCGTGCGCCTTGAACGGTTTCAGCGACTCATTGGTGAGGTCGGCGCCGCCGCCGAAATGCCACCACGATTCCTGGTGGCGATGGTTCATGCCGAACGGCGCGCCGGTGGCATAGGCCAGCGCCGGCTCCTTGCCGATGTAGAAATAGAGCGGGGTCTGCGCGATCTCCACCGAGGCGGTGCTGACGGCGTCGAGCGCCTGCAAGCCCGGCACGATTTCGCCGGCGCCAAAGGTCTGGATCTGGAATTTGTTGTCAGTGGCCTCGGCAACATATTTCGCGAAGATCTGCGCCGTGCCGTAGATGGTGTCGAGCGACTTCGGGAAGCTCGAGGTCAGGCGCCATTTGATCTCGGGCGCGCTCTGCGCGATCGCAGGGGCAGCAACCAGCGTCGTCGCGCCGGCAACCGCGCCGCCCTTGAGGAACGTACGGCGTTTCATCATGGCAATCTCCGTTGAATTCAGTTTTCAAACATATGGGTTTTGCGGCGACGGTCTTCGCGGACCGTTTGCCCGTTCCCAAAGCAGAGTTCAAGATGCGACAGAACGGCCGGTAGCCGGGAGCTGAAGACCCTCAGAGCAGCTTGGCGCTGACGAACAGCGCGCGCACGGCGTTGGTCGCCTGCACCGCCAGCATCGCATTACCGGCAGCGCCTTCCAGGGCCGCGACGGCATCCTCGTGCAGGGAACGGAATTCCATCCACTCGACCGACTTGAAGTTGGTGAGGAATTGATAGGCCTGGCCGACCGTCGCGATCGCCAGCGTGTCACCGTTCAACTTGATCTTGAACGTCGTACGCAGCGGGGTCTCGGAATTTGATGGATCACTCATGGGCTGCTTCTGGACGATGACGGCTTAACGAAGGGGAAACGGCAGCCCCACAGCAAGCAGGCAAATATCAGGAGTCGGTGCTCGCGCGCTGCGAGGCAGTGGCCGATCCACTCAGGCTCGGCACCACCACAAGGCGGTTGAACTCGCCATTGTCCCAGGCCTTGAGGAAACGATCATAGTCCTTGATCGAAACGCAGCCGTTGGAATCGCCGCGCGGCCCGAGCATGTAGCTGTGGGTGAGAAGGCCGACGCGGCCGAGCGCACTGGTGCCTTCGGTCGGCGTCAAGCGCAGGGCGCGGATGCCGTGGAACAGTTTTTCGCGCGGCTTCAAATCGTAGATCGCGGGCGGGGTCGCCCCCACCATGCGCTGGTCGACATGATCGGGGTCGTCCATCAGCGCACCCATGCCGGAATGGGCTTCCAGCGCGACACCGCTCGGCAGGTAAAGCGCCTTGGCCTTGATGTCATAGACCGCCGTGCGCGAATCGTAGCCGAGGGCCTGGAGATCGGGCGCCTTGCCGAACAGGCCGTCGCCCGGCGTCAGCGAGGCCAGCCTGATCTTATCGGTGAATTTCTCGAAGAAGTTGCGGTTGTCGACCCTGGGGTTGGTCTCGGCATAGGCCTGGCTGGACGCGATCTGGGCGGAGAAATCCGCCTGAGGCGGGCGCGAGCGCGGCATGGGAACCGCATCGGCGCGCTGCGTGGCGGGCCTGGTCTCGTCAACCGTCTGCCGGTCGTCTTCGGTCAGGGTCGAGCGCCACTCGTCGCCCTGGAGCTTCTGGGCCAGCATCGCCTTGGCATCGCGCAGCTTGAGCTGGACTGCGTTCAACGCAGAACGCTCCACCGTTCGCAGGCCAAGCTCGCGAGCGGACGGATTGCCCGACGCCGAGGCAAAACGGTCTTCGAAAGACGGGCCATTGGTGGCCGGCGGCAGAGCCGCAGTGACCAGCGAGCGCGAATCGCCGATGTCCGCGACCCAGGCGGCCGCGCCCAGCGCCAGCGCCACGGCAGCCAGAGACAGCAAAACGCGCTCCGCCCGCCCCATACGGCGGCGCGACAACAGCCTGTCGGCGCTTGCGCGGTCGGAAACCATCAGATCCCCAAATCGACCCCCGGGGGGCCCAACCCCCGCCCAGAGACTCTATACCAGCTACCACATTGGGAGCCAAAAGTTAGGCATAATCGCGGCCGGCAAGGGCTCCACAGGGCATCCCCAAGGTATCCAATGACCGATCCTTTCGATCTAGAGCGCTTCGTCAGGGCCCAGGACCCGGTTTTTCGCGCCGTCGAGGGGGAGCTGGCGAGGGGCCGGAAGCAGACTCACTGGATGTGGTTCGTCTTCCCGCAAATCGCCGGTCTCGGCTTCAGCGCCATGTCGCAGCGCTACGCCATCGGCTCCCGTGCCGAGGCCGAGGCCTACCTCGCCCATCCGGTGCTCGGGGCGCGCCTGGTCGAATGCACCGGCCTCATCCTCGCCGTCGAGGGCCGGAGCATCAACGCGATCCTCGGCGCGCCGGATGATGCCAAATTCCGCTCGTCGATGACGCTGTTCGGCGCGGTGTCCGATCAGCCCATTTTCGGTGACGCACTCGCCCGGTATTTCGCAGGCGAACGCGACAGCGCCACGCTGAAGATCCTCGCTAGGCTCGACCGCGCATCCGGCTAGGCTGAGGGTGGACAGCGTAAACCCGGGATTAACACGGGCAAACTATCGTCCGGGCAAAATAATTCTCCGTTATTTGCCGGACAGATCATGAAAATCGGTACGCTCCTGACCACCGCCATCGTCTCGCTCTCGACCGTGGGCGGCGGCCTCGCCGTCTACGTCGCCGTGACGAAGTACCAGACGATGGACCGGATCAGCGAGGCTCAGGGCAGGCTCGCGATCGCCCGCGCTGCCAGCGACATCCCGCGCTATCTCAACCCCGAGCGCGGCTTTTCGACCAACATCCTCTACGGGCCTGCGACCATCGACCCGGCGCTGCTCGCGGAACAGAACAAGCTGCGCAAGCAGACCGACGGCGCCCGCGACAAGATGAATGCGCTGCGCAAGGAGCTGCCCGGCGCGTTCGACGACGGCGCGACCATCGGCAGCAATATCGATGGCATCAACGCAAAATTCACCGCGCTGCGCGAGGCCATCGACAAGGCGCTCACCGGACCGGCCGAGGCGCGCAAGGACGCCGCCAAGAAGATCGTCGCCGACAACGCCGTGCTCAACAGCGGCGTGACCGCGCTGCTCAACGAGCAGGTCCGCCGCATGGCGATCCTGAACGGCGACGCCTACCGGCAGGCGAGCTACGCCAACACGGCCATGACGTTGCGCGACGTCGGCGGCTTCAACTCCAGCCTGCACAAGAATCTCGTCGGCGGCAAGAAACCGGCGACCGACACCGAGAAGGCCGATATCGGTCGCTCGCAGGGCCGCAACGACCAGCTCGTGATGGCGCTGCTCGAACTGCGCGGCAATCCGGCAACGCCTGCGAACGTCGCCGCGGCGCTGGAGAAGTTCAATTCGATCTATGTCGAGGAGTTCGGCCGCGAGCTCAAGCTCGTCAAGGACGGCGCCGTCAGCGGCAAGTACGAACACGACATGGAGACCTATTACGCCGCCACGCAGCGCGGCCTCAGCACCATCATCGAGGTCCGCGACGCGTTCTATGACAATTCCGAGCAGATCCTCGCCGGGGCTTCCTCCGCCGCGCGCACCAGCTTCACCATCGCCCTTGCAGGCCTTGCCGCCGTGCTGATCGCAAGCGTCGGCCTGATCGTGATGGTCCGCCGCCGCGTCTGCGCGCCGATCGTCAACCTGACGGGCCGGATGTCGCGACTTGCCGAGGGCGAGGTTGCGGACGCCATCCCCGGCGCCGATCGCTCCGACGAGATCGGGGCGATGGCCGCGGCCGTTCAGGTCTTCAAGGACAACATGATCCGGGCCGACCGGCTCGCCGCCGAGAAGCAGGCCGAGAACGACGGCAAGATGCGCCGCGCGCAGGCGCTCGACGAGCTCACCCGCGCATTCGAAGCCAAGGTCACCGAGCTCGTCGGTGGCCTGTCCCGGGCTTCCTCGACCATGGAGAGCACCGCGCAGTCGATGACCTCGACGGCGGCCCAGACCAACAGCCAGGCCGCGGTCGTCGCCGCCGCCTCCGAGCAGACCTCGACCAACGTGCAGACGGTCGCGAGCGCCACCGAAGAGCTGACCTCCTCGATCTCCGAGATCGGCCGTCAGGTCGCGCAGAGCACCGAGATCGCGGCCCGCGCCGTCGACAATGCCCGCCGCACCGGCGACACCGCGCGCATGCTCGCCGAGGGCGCCCAGAAGATCGGCGACGTCGTGACGCTGATCCAGAGCATCGCCGAGCAGACCAATCTTCTCGCGCTCAACGCCACGATCGAGGCCGCCCGCGCCGGCGATGCCGGCCGCGGCTTTGCCGTGGTTGCCTCCGAGGTGAAGTCGCTGGCGGGCCAGACCGCCAAGGCGACGACCGAAATCTCCGAGCAGATCACGGCGATCCAGACCGCGAGCGACGAGACCGTGGCCGCGATCCGCAACGTCGCCGACGTCATCGGCGAGATCGACCAGATCGGCACCGCGATTGCCGCGGCGATCGAGGAACAGGGCTCGGCCACCAAGGAGATCGCCCGCAGCGTCCAGGAGGCTGCGCGCGGCACCCAGGAGGTCAACACCAACATATCGGGTGTGCAGCGCGCCGCCGACGATACCGGCGCCGCCGCGCGGGAAGTCTTGGTCGCCGCCGAGCAGCTCTCGACCCAGTCGCGCGATCTCGCGGGACAATTCGACCGCTTCCTCGGCGAGGTCAGGGCGGCGTAAGCCGATTACGTAGCGCGGATGGAGCCAACGGGGCTCCACAGCAGGGCCTAATAAGGCGGCGCTTTCCTGGCCCGCTGCGCCTTGGCCGCCTCGATCCACCACGTCAGATCGTCGGCAAAGCGCGGGAACGCGCGCTCCAGCGCCTTGCCACCCTCGCCGATTGGCTCCCCCTCGGCCGACAAGGTCTGCGCGATCGGGCCGACGCCGATGGTGCTCGACACCACCACCATGCCCATCTCCGACAGCGTGCCGTGCCACGCGGTCGCCGCGCGCGCGCCGGACAGGCGGCCGGCCGAATAGCTCACGATCGCGGCCGGACGCCAGAACCACTCTTCGAGGAAATGGTCGGTGAGATTCTTCAAGCCGGGCTGGATGCCCCAATTGTACTCACCGGTGACGAAGACGAAGCCGTCGGCGCCGCGGATCTGTCCGGCCAGCTTTTCCAGCGCCTCGGGCGCCATGCCGTCAGGGTATTCCTTGTACATGCGGTCGAGCATCGGCAGGCCGACCGCCTTGGCGTCGATGAATTCGACGTCCTCACCGCGGCCACGCAGACGATTGATGACGAAATTCGCAAGGCGGATGCCCATGCGGTCGGAACGATAGGAACCGTAGAGGACGAGAATGCGATTGCTCATGGTTGGACGGTAGCACGAAACCGGCTGCCGCCCTACGCGATTTGTCAAACTATCGCCGGCGCCCGTGCTCCAACGTTTGCGACGGTGTCTCGCCAAACTGGTCGCGGTAACTCCGGGAGAAATCGCTGAGATGCCAGAAGCCGAAGGCGAGCGCCACGGCCTTGACGCTGTCGGCGCCGGCGAGCAGGCGCTGGCGCACCAGCCACAACCGGCGCAGCCGCAAGTATCGGTGCAGACTCATGCCGCGATAGCGGCGGACGACGTCGTGCATGGTGCGGACGGACAGTCCGAGCTTGTGCGCCATCTCCTCGCTGTAGATCGGCTGGGAGAGATCACCGGACAGGAGCGCGCGGATATCCTGGAATATCCTGAAGTTCCGCTCGTCGTTGGGACGCTGAGTCCAGCGGGCCGAAACGACGTCTTCCAGCGCATGGTCGACCGCCCCGAGCAGGGATTCTTTCATTGCTCTTGCCTTGAGCGGAATGTGCGACGCCTCGACCGGCTCTGAAGCCGCGGTCAGGACCTCGCGCACCATGCCGCGCAACCGGTTCAGGCCAGCTGCGCTGGTCTCGAAAATCTTGAAGCTCTTGGCTGCTCGTGGCCAGCCACGATCCGTCACCTCCGGCCTGAAAATCACCGAGGCGATTTGCCGCTGCACTTCCTCGATGATGGTGTAGGCCGCGCCGCCACCGCCAATGACAACGGCCGGACGGGCACGCTGCGAGCCATTGAAGCGTATGGGCTCATCAAGATCATCCATGGTGAACCCGACCGCAGTGCAATTCTCGACGAGCTGCGCATCGACCGCGCGGGGAAATGCCGTCGTCAAATTCACGTCGCAGCCTGGCAGTGAGAGAATGATCTGCTCGGCCGAAATCCTCCGTACGAACGGCGTGAATTCGAAGTTCAGGCCTCGGATGGAATTCCGAAATTCATCGACGTCTGAAAAACGAAATATCTTGGGTGCCAACCTGGGCACGTCATCAATACTGTTCATGGTAACAGGAAATGCTGCGCCACCGACACGGGGTCCGGCAGTGCCGGGTCCATTCCCGCTTCGGTTTTTGCGTCGGACCGAGAAAATCAATCTCAACGTGTCTTGGCAAGTTGGCGACGGCAAGACCAAAAGAACAACGCGGGACTTCATATCTCGCCGAATTTCGATAGCGTTTTTCGAGATTCGGCGATTTAGCCCGTATCGGGATACTCCTCGCTTAAAATGCCATTAACGCGCTTAAGGCGCAATGAAGCTCGTTATATCGTCAAGTCATTTTCAAATTCAGGCTCCTGCCATGACGGCAAATTCGCCTGCCGATATTTTGGGTGAGTTGGAGGATGCGGTCGCAACCTGCCCGCTCGACCGTTGCGGTCGCATCCTCGACGGCATTGTGCAACTGCTCACCGGCAGCGGTGACCGGTCTCAGGAATTGCTCGCCGACGTGGTCGATGGCGTCCTGCTGCGATTGGCGGAGCGGGTCGAGGCCAGCGCATTGGTTCAACTCGGTGTGGCGCTCGCCGAACTCAATGTGGCTCCGCCGAAGACGTTGCGGCACCTCGCCGCGCACGACGATCCCGACGTGGCCTGCCCCGTTCTGCTCAAGTCACAGGCGCTGTCCACGTCCGATCTCGATACCATCGCGATTTCGAGCAGCGAACGGCAACAACTCGCGATCGCAGCCCGGGAGCGCATCGAGCCGGCGTTGGCCGAGACGCTCATCAGGCGCGGAGGCCGCGCCGTTCACCTTGCGCTGATTCACAATATAGGGACGCGGTTCTCCGATACCGCCCATGATGCGCTTGTCGAGAAGTGCACGAGGGATGAAGAGCTAACCAAGGCCCTGGCCCTCAGGCCCGGCACGCCCGACCCCGTCTTGCGAAAGTTGCTGTCGCCCACAACGAAGCCCAGCGCTCGCGCAGAGCCAATGACTCCCTCCGTCTCGCCTGCTCAAGCGGCGATGCCGATAGTGCCCAAGCTGCCTGGCCCGGCCGCTTATGCAAGCGCGCGGCCAGAGATCGTCGCGCTCAATCGCATCGGCAAGCTCAACGATTCCACCGTGAACCGCTTCGCGATCCGCGGCGAGACCGCCAATTTGGTGACGGCCTTGTCGGTGCTTTCGGGCGCTCCCATCGAGATTGTTGAACACGTCATGACCGACGGCGATTGCGAAGGCCTGGTCATGGCCTGCCGGGCTTCGCGGCTGAGCTGGCAGACCACGCTTGCCATCCTGAGCAACCGTAGCGGGACCAGGCTATCCTTTGCTGAGCGCGAGCGCGCGCAGGATGTTTTCGAGACACTGCTCCTGTCGACCAGTCAGTGGACGGTCCGATGGGGGGAAATCGCCGCGGGTGCCCAGGGGAACGGTCGCGGAAGATATGGCGCGAGAGCGGGGGGCAACCGATGAAGTTCGATGGCCGCAAGGCATCTCGCGTGAAGATGGACCACCGTCAGCCCGTCAACCTGATGGGCTCGGACGGCACATGGCGGCGCAGCTGCGTTCTGCTCGACGTGTCGCAGACAGGCGCGAAGGTCGAGGTCGAGGGCACGCTGGACGTGCTGCAGGCCAAGGAATTTTTCCTGGTGTTGTCCTCGACCGGACTCGCCTATCGGCGCTGCGAGTTGGTCTGGATCGACGGCACCACCGCCGGCGTTCACTTCGTCACAGCAGATGGCAAGAAGAAGTCCGAGAGCGCACCGCCGGCAAAGACGAAAACCGCCGCAGGATGATTTAGCCGATCGTTCATACGACAATCAGAGACATCGCAGGTCACGCCGTGCAGAACGCGCGAACCATCCTCAGCTCCGCCGACCCGGGCGGTATGCGAGAAAAGGAACGGGCCCGCACCTTCGTGCATGTGCTGGCCGACACTTCCGACAAGCTGACCGGCCTCTGCTCGATCCTGGAGGAGCGGTTCGCCGTCGCGGGCGAGCGGCTGGACGCCCAAGCCAAGCTGTCGCAGGTGCCCTCCGCCGTCGTCATCCGCGCCGACCTCCGCGACGTCGGCAATATTGCCGCGATCAAGAAACGCGCTGGCAAGCTCGCCAAGGCAAAGAAGCGGATATTTCTCCTCGAGCACAGCTCTCACGTCGGCATTTCGCAAGCCTACGCGCTCGGGGCGACGCTCGTCCTGCCCGGCACGATCAATCGTCCCAGACTGCTGGCCGCCCTGTCCAATCCGGCGGACCTGTCTTCTGTCTCATCGAGCGAGACCGCACAGTCGGACAACGCGGTCGAGACCGCGGCCACCGCGATCGCCTCGATGTTCACAGCCGTCACCCTCGGTCAGTCCCTCGACGTCGACGGCACCAAGGAGGCCGGCCGCCAGATTGCCGATCGCATCACCGAACGGGGCCTTTCGGAATGGCTCACGACGGTGCGGCGCCACCACGAGGGAACCTACCAGCACTGCCTGCTCGTGACCGGCGTCGCCATCGACTTCGGCTTGAGCCTCGGCGTCGGAAGAGCCGATCTGGAGCGCCTCTACTCCGCGGCCATGTTCCACGACATCGGCAAGGCGCAGATCCCGCCCGCCATTCTCGACAAGCCGGGCCGCCTCGACGACGAGGAACGCGCCCTGATCGAGACCCATCCGGCTGCGGGCTACGAGTTTCTGAGGGGACACGACGGGATTTCCCCGGAAATTCTCGATGCCGTTCGCCATCATCACGAATATCTCGACGGCAGCGGCTATCCCGATGCGCTCTGCGCCGAGAGTATCGGCGATATCGTGAGGATTCTCACGATCTCCGACATCTTCGCAGCTCTGATCGAGCACCGGCACTACAAGCCGACCATGCCTCGTGCGGAAGCCTACGACATCCTGCGCGGGATGAGCGGAAAACTGGAGAAAGCCCTGGTGAACTCGTTCAAGCCCGTCGCGCTCACGCGTTGAGACGCCGGGCCCTGGCAATCGCGGCGCAGCAAATCCGCCTAGTGAGTGGCGCGATAGCTGGCGCGGCGCGGGATGGACCGGCAGGCCAGCCCGTCGGCCAGCAGCTTCATGTCCTCATGCCTACCGCTGCGAATCAGCCGGCCGAACTCTTCGGGAGTGAAAGGAAGACTTGGATCTTCATCGATCGGGCGCCGCAGTCGCGGGCCAAAGAACCGCCGAACCAGGCTAGCCAGCCGCCGCATGTCAATTCCCTCGCGCCAGCAACAAACCTCTCACGAGGCTTATTGTTCCTGCTAGCGCGGCGAGATTGCAAGAGCCAACTGAATGGTCGTCACCGAAATTTGCGCCCGAGCGGACTCTACGTCCTAGCCGATCCTCTTCAACGTCTCGATGTCGTCCATCGCGCTCGTCAATGCCCCGTTGCGGTCGCGCACGAAGCTTTCGAGATCCGACAGCACCGTGTTGATCATCTGAAGATTCTTGAACATGTCCTCGATCTGGGTCACGATGCTGTTGTAGCCGTCCTGGGTCTGGATCAGCTGGCCCCGGGTTTCATTGATGTTGGCGCCAAGTGACTCGATCGAGCTTTCCATGCCTTCGATCGAGGCATGGGTGCGCGTGAGGCTGCTCTTGGTGTCATTGGCGAGCTTCTTCACTTCGGTCGCAACCACCGAGAAGCCCCGTCCCGCCTCGCCGGCGCGCGCCGATTCAATGGTCGCGTTGAGCGCGAGCAGGTTGGTCTGGCCCGCGATGGTGTCGATGATCTTCAGGATATCGCGCAATCCGTTCATGGCCTGAGTGAGGCCGGCAAACTCCTGCGACAGCGCCGTGGTGTCGGTCGCCTTCGCCGCCGATTGGGCGCTCGCCATGATGACCGAACGGATATCCTCCACGATCGCGTTGATCGACGCCGTCTGCTGCAGCGCGCCCTCCACCTTGCCGCTCAGCGTGGCACTGGCGCTCAGATACTCCGTCAGACGCTGGACGATGCCGTCCTTGATGCGGTTCAGCAGCACCATGCGGTTCAGATGGGTGCGCGTGAAATACTCGACGAAATGCGCATAGTGGATCGGGAACAGGTCGATGAACGGATCGCTCAGCGACTTCTTCGTGACGTCGAAGAACACGATGGCCGTCAGCGTCTGGTTGATGTTGATTCCGAACAGCTCGCCGAAAGTCGAAAATCCCGCAACCGGCATCGGCCACATTCCGCTCATGTTGCGGAGCTGGCTCTCGTTGTTGAGACGACGCAGGATGCAGTCGTTGAGAATCGCGCCGATCGCCGGCGGCTTGTCGCGCAGGAAGGCTTCGAGGTCGCGCCGCGTCTGGTCGACGAAATCGGTCGCCTCCAGGAGTTCGAGCCTGTCGCCCGAATTGACGTCGCAGAAGAAGGAGATGACGCCAGTCTCCGCATCGATGCCGGCGACCGAGCGCACGAACAGGTCACCGCCGACCTCGATGCCGAAGGAGTGTTTCGTCATCATCGGCATCACGTTCGCCGGTGCCGTGTTCAGTGCCTTCGCCACCGCAGACGCGAACGGCTTGATCTCGCTCCCCTCCAGGACGCCCGAGGCAGTGCGCCGGTCCGGATCGGCCCCCATGACGACGAAGGACTTGCCGGTCTTCTTGAAGTTCTGGGTCTTGAAGATGCTGTAGGCCCGGCCCGGCGCCAGCTTCATGAAGGCGACGAGAGCATGGTTCTCGAGGATCTGCCTGCCGTCATAGAGATAGGTGTTCTTGAAGTCGAGCTTGCCGCCGGCGGAGCCCCCGACGAAGGCGCACGGAAACTTGCCGCTCCTGTACACCGCCTCCATGAAATAGTTCTCCGACGCGGAGACGCCGTCGACCAGCGCGAAGGCGATGGTGTCGCGTACGTCGATCACGAAGGGCGTGCGGATCGTTCCGAGTTCTCGGGCGATCGCATCGATCCGCGCGTCATGCGCCTTGGACGGCGCTCCCTTGCGGATGTCCTCGTTGTGGAGGCCAACGCTGTGGATGCTGATCGACTGAAAGAGGTCAGCGGGGAAGACCTGCACGACGACCGAGGACCAACTCGCCCCCGTCGCCTTGTAGAGCGATTGGCTTGCCGAGCACAATTCGCCGGCGGTCGAGATCGCGATCACCGGCGTCGAGCCCGCGAGCCTCTGCAACGACGGCACCACGCGGGCGAAGTCGCAATGCGGCGAGATGAACGCGATGGCGAGCGGCGCGCGCGCACCGGCGACGACGAAGTCGCTCTCGGAAATATTTTGCAGACGGTCGTCACTCTCCAGCACCCGGATCGCGCAAGGCTCGGGGGAAGCCGGCGTCTCATCGTGAGGGTCCGGAACGATCGACGGCGCGGCTTGCTTATGACTTGCCTGGGAAAAGAACGAGAGCATGGCAATATCCTTGTTCGACGCGAGCAGCGTCTCGAAGGAATCAATTACGGATTCGAAATTGCCATTCGGTTATGAGGCGCGCCGCACGGCTGCGTTTGTGCAACGGATTTCCACCGTAGGACTACGGCACGACGCGGTATTGCGGGCTCATGATACCGATCGCGCAAGCACATTTGATCTGAATCAAATTCGCAGGCTGCAGATAATCAACCCGATGCCGAAGCACGCTTCTAAGGCCGATTTCGATTGATGCGCGCGTGTTTGCGCATCAATCGGCGAAGCCGACGAAGCGCACGAAGTCGTCGTTCGCCTCGCGATCCGAGCGCACCGCGTTCGCGGCAAAGCCGTCATCCGGATAGCCCATCGCAACGCATGTCATGATGACCTCGTCCTCCGGAATCTCCGCGACCTCGCGCACGATATCGGAACGCATGATGCCCTGCCCGTTGATGACGGAGCCGAGACCGCGGTCCCACGCTGCGAGCACGATGCCGTAGCAGAGCGCGCCGAGGTCGAAATGGCAGACCGCGCCGGGATCGAGCACGCGGTCGTAGGTCAGGACCAGCGAGACCGGCGCGTCGAACTGCCGGAAACCGCGCAGCACCCAGTCCTGCCGCATCGGCTTGTCGTCGCGCGCGATGCCCATCGCGCCGAACAGCTTCTTGGCGATGTCGACCTGCCGCGCGCGATGCACGCCCTGGTACTCGCCGTGACTGATGATGTCGCGCTTGACCTTGGCCCCGCCGAGCATCTCCTCCATGTTGCGGCGGCGGACCTCTTCGAGCGGGCCGCCTGTGAGCACGTGGACATGCCAGGGCTGGGTGTTCATCGACGACGGCGCGCGCTTGGCGCTGTCGATGATCGCCTCGATCACCGCGCGCGGTACCGGCTCGTTCTTGAAGCCGCGCACGCTGCGGCGCGACTGGACCAGCGTTTCGAATTCCACCTCGAAAAACCTCCCTGCCCGTTCATCCGCCGGCCCGACATGAGACCGGTTGCCGATGCGGCGCGCGAAATCTATGCTAACCCGCAAGCAAGACCAAGAACCCTGCAAGAAACTTGGAGGACTCGAAAATGGCTGCGCCGCTCGACCCCGTCATCGCCCAGATCATTCCGCTCATGCCGATGCGCGACCTCGCTGTCATGACGCCACAGAGCGCCCGCGATTCCTTGCGCGCACTGGCTGCCTCCCGCGCCGCCATCCCGCCCCCGCCCGTCGATCACGTCGAGGATATCAAGGTGAAGGGCGGCGCCGGCCCGCTTCCTGCGCGTGTCTACCGGGCCGGCACCACGCCCGCTCCGACCGTGGTGTTCTTTCACGGCGGCGGCTGGGTTGCGGGCGACATCGAGACCCACGACCGGCAGGCCCGCAACATCGCGATCGAGACCGGCGCCGTCGTTGTCTCCGTCGACTATCGGCGCCCGCCGGAAACGCGCTTTCCCGGCGCCTTTGAGGACGCCTTCGCCGCCGTGAGCGATGTGTTTGACCGCGTCGCGGAATTTGGCGGCGATGCGAAGCGCGTCGGCGTTGCCGGCGACAGTGCCGGCGGCAATCTCGCGGCAACCACCGCAATCGCCTGCCGCGATGCCGGCCTCAAGCTCGCCGCGCAATTGCTGGTCTACCCTGTCACCGACGTCCTCGGCGGCTACGCCGACGCGCGCGAGAACGCGCGCTATCCCTCGCGCGCTGAAAATGCCGACGGCTACTTCCTGACGCGTGCCACGATGGAATGGTTTTGCGGCCATTATCTCGCCGATCCCGGCCATGCTTCGGACTGGCGCGTCTCGCCGCTGCGCGCGGCATCCCTCGCCGGCGTCGCACCGGCGGTCGTCACCACCGCCTGGTTCGATCCCCTGCGCGACGAGGGCGCGGCCTATGCGCAGGCGCTGGAAGCCGCCGGCGTGCGGGTCAAGCACCATGAAGGTCCCGGCCTGATCCACGGCTATTTCGGCATGGGCGATGCCTCGGACGTCGCGCGCGCCGAGGCGCAGCGCGCCCGGGCCGACTTCAAGGCGCTGCTCACGCGAGGGGCCTAGGATGCGCTAGGCGCTCTGCGCCCGCTGCACGCCGGTGTGGCCCCACGTCTCGTCCCAATCCTGACCGGCGGCGTCGACGACGCGGCCGTCGGCCTCGAAGAACTTGTTCGGCACCTGGAAGATCGCGAGGATCAGCGCGCCCTCCGGACACCAGGCGGCGTGCCGGCTGCCCGCTTCGCGCCAGATGAACTCACCGGCCTTGCAGGCGATGCCCTGAGCAGGCCCCTCCTTGTCGACGAGCGCGCCCTCGATCACCCAGCTCTGCTCGATGCCGACATGCTCGTGGTCCGGCAGCACCGCCCCCGGCGCAAACCGCATCAAGGCGGTCATCAGGCCGGTGCGCCGGTCGAACAGCAGCGTCTTGGCCTCGCACCCCGGAAAGCGGGTTCTCTGCCAGTCCATGTCTTGCGGCCGAACCAGGTGAGAATGCTGATCGGCGGCGTCCTGGTGTTTCGGGATCATTGCGTCCATCACGATGCTCCGTCCGGCTCGGCTGGCCAAGCCTAGCAGGATCGCCCACCGGGGTCAGCGAGCAGTGCAGCAGGAAGCGACGGGGCGAACGTCCACGGCAAAATCGTGCGGCGGACCCGGCTGCACGCCATCATCCAGCTTGATTGCGCCACGATTCCCGGTTCCAATCCCGCCGCCATTTCTGGCTGACGGAGACACCCATGATAAAGCGGATTTTCCTGGCTGCGATCGTTGCCACCTTTGCAGCGGGCTCGGCCTTCGCGCAAGAAACCTGCGAGAGCAAGGCGGTCGGCAAGGACGGCAAGCCGCTGGCCGGCGCAGCCAAGACCTCGTTCATGAAGAAGTGCAAAGCCGACGCTTGCGCGCCCAAGGCCGTCAGCGCCGACGGCAAGCCGCTCGCCGGTGCGGCCAAGAACAGCTTCATGAAGAAGTGCGAGACCGGGGCGTAAGGGCGCTCTTCGGTGACTCTCGTGCCCCGGACGCAGCGCAGCGCTACCCTGGCGATGCGAAGCATCTCCAGTAGCGATGCGCTGCAGAGCCGGGGCCCCTGCCGCCGCGAGTATCGCCCCAGAGATGGGTCCCGGCTCGGCGGAGCGGCACTGCGCGCCGCACCGCGTCCGGGACACGAGCCTGGCGATTAGTTCGCAGCTTCATTCCCGCCTGAACTGATAATCGAACGCCCCCTCCCGCGGCCTGATCCACCCCGCCGTCGGCGCCGGAAAATGCACCGGCAGGATCAGCGTGTCGGTGTCGGCCACGGACGCGAAGAATTTTCGCCGCGACGCCGCCGACTGCTTCGGATCCCAATCGGGCCGCGCCGACCAGTCCGGCTCGCGGCACTGGATCTGGTGATGCATGAGGTCGCCCGCGACCACCGCGCGCTGGCCCTTCGAAAAGATGTTCACGCAGCAATGGCAGGGCGAATGCCCCGGCGTCGGCGTCAGCGTGACGGTGTCGTCGAGCGCGTAGTCGTCGTCGACCAAGAGCGCCTGTCCGGCCTCGACGATCGGCAGGCAATTGTCGCGAAACACGGTGCCGGGCGGATTGTTGCCCTTGGCGTGCTCGGCCTCCCATGCCGCATACTCGCCCTTGTGGAAGACGTATTTCGCATTCGGAAACGTCGGCACCCAGCGACCGTCGCGCAGGGTCGTATTCCAGCCGGTGTGGTCGATATGCAGATGCGTGCAGAACACGTAGTCGATCGCTTCGAAAGAGATGCCGAGCGCGAACAATTCGTTGCGCCAGCGCTCCTTGCCGGGAAAATCGAACGGCGGCGGATGGCCCTTGTCCTCGCCGGTGCAGGTATCTATGAGGATCGTGTAACGCGGCGTGCGCACGACAAAAGTCTGGTAGGTGATCATCATCATGCCGCGCGCGGCGTCGAACACCTCCGGCTCCATCGTCGGCAGATGGCGCTTGAAAACGTCTTCGTCATAGGCCGGGAAGAAATCCCGCGGCCGCCGCCACGGCCCCTCCCGCTCGATCACCGCATCGATGGTGATGTCGCCGATCCGGATTTGCTTCATGGCGTTCGCTCCCTTTTTGCGAAAGCGTAGCGAACGGACTCGGAGCATTCAAGACGCCGGGCGTTGGGCCTTCCATGCGCGGCGCGCCGCAAATCGACCTCAAACACTGGCGATGTTGATCGCGGAATGAGGAAGGTGTGGTGGGCAGGAAGTTGAAGGCGAGCGCGGCCATCGTGATGGCCGCCGCAGCTAGCATCTACATCAACAACACCAATCTGCTCGCGCAGCATCGGGGCGGCAAGCCAGTGCTGCTGGCCCATCGCGGCATCGCGCAACGCTTCGATGAGCGCGATGTGAAGAACGACACCTGCACCGCCGCGCGGATGCTGCCGCCGTCGCACGATTATCTGGAGAACACCTTGCGCTCGATGCGCGCCAGCTTCGAGGCCGGCGCCGACGTGGTCGAGCTCGACGTGCATCCGACCACCGACCGCGAGTTCGCCGTCTTCCACGACTGGACGCTCGGCTGCCGCACCGACGGCCAGGGCGTCACACGCGAGCAGAGCATGGCGAAACTGAAAATGCTCGACATCGGCCACGGCTACACCGCCGACGGCGGCGAGACCTTTCCGTTTCGCGGCAAGGCGATCGGGATGATGCCGACGCTATCTGAGGTGCTAGCCACCTTCCCGGACAAGCAACTCCTCATTAACGTGAAAAGCCGCGACGCCGGCGAAGGCGAGAAACTCGCCGCCGTGCTGAACGCGCTGTCGGCCGAGCGGCGGCGGATGATCATGGTCTATGGCGGTGACGAGCCGATCGACACGATCCGTCGCCTGGCTCCTGATGTTCGCACCATTTCGCGCACGACCATCCGGAGCTGCCTGCTTCGCTATTTCGGCTATGGCTGGACCGGCTTGATCCCGGCCGCCTGTCGAAGCGCCCTGGTGCTAGTGCCCATCAATGTCGCACCCTGGCTCTGGGGCTGGCCCGATCGCTTCCTCAATCGAATGGCCGACGCCAACAGCGCGGTCTTCGTGCTCGGCCCTTATAGCGGCGGCGAATTCTCCACCGGCATTGATACGCCCGAATTGCTCGCCCGGCTCCCGCAAGGCTATTCCGGCGGCATCTGGACCAACGAGATCGAGACCATCGCCAGGATCGCGGGCAAGAGCAAGAACTAGCTCCGCAACCCCGGCGCCTCCTGCCCGGTACGCGCGACGTATTCCGTGTAGCCGCCGCCGAACTGGTGGATGCCCTCCGGCGTCAGCTCCAGCACGCGGTTCGACAGCGTCGCCAGGAAGTGGCGGTCATGCGAGACGAACAGCATGGTGCCCTCGAAATCCGACAGCGCATTGATCAGCATTTCCTTGGTGGCGAGATCGAGATGGTTGGTCGGCTCGTCCAGCACCAGGAAGTTCGGCGGATCGAACAGCATCTTGGCCATCACAAGGCGCGCCTTCTCCCCGCCCGAGAGCACGCGGCAGCGCTTCTCGACGTCGTCGCCGGAGAAGCCGAAGCAGCCGGCGAGCGCGCGCAATGAGCCCTGCCCCGCGGTCGGAAACTGGTCCTCCAGCGACTGGAACACGGTGCGCTCGCCGTCGAGCAGGTCCATCGCATGCTGGGCGAAATAGCCCATCTTGACGCTGCCGCCGACCGATACCGTTCCCTCGTCCGGCTCGCTCGCGCCGGCAATGAGCTTGAGCAGCGTCGACTTGCCGGCGCCGTTGACGCCCATCACGCACCAGCGCTCCCTGCGGCGGATCATGAAATCGAGTCCGTCATAGATCCGCTTGCTGCCATAGCCCTTGTGAACGTTCTTCAGGGCGACGACGTCTTCTCCCGAGCGCGGGGCCGGCGGAAAATCGAACGCGATGCTCTGGCGGCGCCGCGGGGGCTCGACCCGCTCGATCTTGTCGAGCTTCTTCACCCGGCTCTGCACCTGCGCGGCGTGCGAGGCGCGCGCCTTGAAGCGCTCGATGAACTTGATCTCCTTGGCGAGCATGGCCTGCTGGCGCTCGAACTGCGCCTGCTGCTGCTTCTCGTTCTGCGCGCGCTGCTGCTCATAGAACTCGTAGTCGCCGGTGTAGGTCGTCAGCGAGCCGGAATCGATCTCGATCACTTTCGAGATCACGCGGTTGATGAACTCGCGGTCGTGCGAGGTCATCAGCAGCGTGCCTTCGAAATCGTGCAGGAATTTTTCAAGCCAGATCAGGCTTTCGAGATCGAGATGGTTGCTCGGCTCGTCGAGCAGCATGACATCGGGACGCATCAGCAGGATGCGCGCCAGCGCCACGCGCATCTTCCAGCCGCCCGAGAGCTTGCCGACGTCGCCGTCCATCATCTCCTGGCTGAAGCCGAGGCCCGACAGCGCCTCGCGCGCGCGGCCGTCGAGCGCGTAGCCGTCGAGCTCCTCGAACGCGTGCTGCACCTCGCCATAGCGCGCGATGATCTCGTCCATCTGATCGGCCTTGTCGGGATCGGCCATCGCGGCCTCGAGCTCGCGCAGCTCGGCCGCGACATCGCTGACGGGACCGGCGCCATTCATCACCTCGGCCACGGCGCTGCGCCCGGACATCTCGCCGACATCCTGGCTGAAATAGCCGATGGTGATGCCGCGATCGGTGGAGACCTGCCCCTCGTCGGGCAGTTCCTCACCGGCGATCATCCGGAACAGGGTGGTTTTTCCAGCGCCGTTCGGGCCGACGAGGCCGATCTTCTCGCCCTTGTTGAGGGCGGCCGAGGCTTCGATGAACAGGATCTGGTGGCCGGCTTGCTTGCTGACGTTGTCGAGGCGGATCATGGGGTCTTTTTGGGGGATTTTTGCGTTGCAGCGTCATAGGCCATGCCGGCGCTGAGGGGAAGCCCGGCGGGGTACGGATTTCTCACCGCCAGACATGCCGGCCCCCTGCAATTGGCTCCCTCCGGTCTGATCCGTTGGCTGCAGCACGCTGCCCGCGCCGCGCCCGAAGCGCCTCCTAGGGCATAGCGTCCACTCGGTCGAGCACGTTCGGCGCAGAGAGAAGATGATTGTCAGCCGAAATCGGCGATGCGGACATCGAGCGTAAACACGGTTTGATAGACTTCCGGTTCGCTCGCCCCGCCGAGGACATCCGGGATGGTCGTGCGGGCCCGCTGCAGGGCGATTTGCAACGAGGTCAAGTCGAGCGCCTCGATCAACAGCAGGCCTGAGAAGAAACCCTCAGTCTTGCGCATGCCCTTTTCAGTCGTCGGTACCGATGTCCGAGCCTCGTCGGTTGCACCGATCTGTACGGCGGCGACCCCGTTGCATGCGACGAGCGCTTCGGCCAGTTCTTGCGGGCTCGCGGGCAGCTTCTCGATCCGCAACGCCGCGATCGTGGCTCCCTCCCCGCGCCCGGCCCGCGCCACCATGGTGCCCCCGCCTCGCATGAAGTTACCGAGCTTTGGCATGATGCGCCGAGACCACGGCGTCGGGGCGTTGAGGCGCGCGAGATAGGCCTCCCCATCGAGGACCTCGGGTGCCACAAGCTCATACAGGATGAAGAAGCGGTTGATATCGTCGCGTCCTGCGCGGAAGACCCGTGACGCCAGAAAGCCTCTGGTCGTGACGCGTTCGGTTGTATGCTCGCGGGTCAGCCAGTGCCGGTAATCAGTCAGATCCTGCGCCTCGACGTCGCTCCAAATCGCAAGAAAACCTGCTCCGCGCATTCCACTCTCCTCAAGCCTTGCCGGCAGCTGCAAGCCCGCGCAGCGCCGACGGAATCGTTTCGGGCAATTGTCCGAGCCGCTGAACAGCCGCGAGGATCGCGACGAGATAGCCGTGCGGACCCAAGCCGCAAATGACCGCCGTGCAAGCGCTGGAGGTGATGGAGTGACGATGAAGCTCATCTCGCGCGTGGATATTCGATATGTGCAGCTCGATCTTCACGCCTTCGAAGATCTTGAGCGCATCGATCAGCGCGATCGACGTGAACGAATAGGCCGCCGGGTTGATGATGATCGCGTCCGCCTTGCCATGGGCTGACTGGATCAGGTTGACGAGCTCGCCCTCCATGTTGGACTGATGGAAAGAGATGGAGACGCCGAGTTGGGCGGCCAGCATCTGGCAGCTGTCCTCGATCTCCTTCAGCGTCGTCCGGCCGTAGATGTGCGGCTCTCTGATGCCGAGAAAGTTGAGGTTGGGTCCGTTGAGGATCATGATTTTGGCGGCCATCTTCGCTCCTCGTATCCTTTGCCGACGCGGCGACTAACCGCCGAACCATTTAGCCGGAATCGTCACCAGTCCCGGGAAGAGTACCATCGCGAAAAGAACGATCAGCTGCGCGATCATGAAGGGCCAAACGCCCTTGACGATGTCCTCCATGCTGATCCTGGAGACGCCGCAGACGACGTTCAGCACGATGCCGACCGGGGGCGTGATCAGGCCGATGGAATTATTGATGATGAACAGCACGCCGAAATAGACCGGATCGATATGTGCCGCTTTGACGATCGGCATCAGGATCGGCGTCAGGATCAGGATTGTCGGCGTCATGTCGAGCGCCGTTCCAACGATCACGACAACGACCATGATCGCGAGCATCAGGATCGTATTGTTTCCCATGAACGGTTTCAGGAGATCGACGACCTGGCCGGAGATCTCGGACACCGTGATCAGCCAGGACGAGACCAGCGCCGCGGCGACGAGAAACATGACAACGCTGGTCGTCACCGCGGACGAGACCAGAACGGCATAGACTTCGGACCATTTCAACTCGCGGTAAACGCAAGTCGCCACGAACAGCGAATAGACGGCGACGACGACGCCGGCCTCGGTGGGCGTGAAGATGCCAAAGCGCAGGCCCACGATGATGATCCCTGGCAGCATCAGCGCCCAGAAGCCGTCGATCACTGCAAACAAAACGGTGCGCAGCGTGGCACGCGGCGGCGGTTTCAGATCTTCCTTGTGCACCACCCAGTACCAGGCAACGCAGAGGCCTAACCCCAGCAGCAGACCGGGAACGATGCCGGCAAGAAACAGCTTCGAGATCGACACGTTGGCCGCGACGCCGAAGATCACGAAACCGATGCTGGGCGGGATCACCGGGCCGATGACCCCGCCGGCGGCCACCAGGCCGGCCGCATAGGTCTTCTTGTGGCCCGCCGCCACCATCATCGGCACCAGCAATGCCGCAAGCGCGGCCGCATCGGCAGCCGCGGATCCCGACAGCGATGACAGGATGCATGCAGCCAGAATCGTGACATAGCCCAGGCCGCCGCGGAAATGCCCGACCGCGACGAGCGCGACATTGACGATACGCTTGGCCAGGCCTCCCTTGTTCATGATCTCGCCGGCGAGCATGAAGAAGGGAATGGCCATCAGCGGAAAGCTGTCGGCGCCGTTGATGACATTCTGCGCCACGATCTGGGAATCGAACATGTCGATCGTGCTCATCAGGGCGACGCCGCAGATGAGAAGCGCGAAGGCGATCGGCATTCCAAGCGCCATCGCGCCAAGCAGCGAGAACGTGAAGACCGCGATTGTCATGGCGTTATCCGGGTGACGCGAGGGGGCGGCGCGGCGACAGCAGAGGACATCACTGCTCCTCCGATTCCCTGACGGCCACCATCTCCTCCTCGCTCGCCTGCCCGCTGACCACCCGATACAGATCGTAGAGCAGGATGACTGCGGTCGACACGCCGAAAATCACACCGACGGCGTAGAAGATCGCCATTGAAAGACCGGTGGCCGGCGCGCGGTCTTCCAGGTTGATGACGGTCTGGCGCCAGCTTCCCGACAGCAACAGCCAGTCGGCAAACAGCATCAGGCAGTAGTTGAGGACGAAGCAGATGCGCTTGCCGGAAGCCGGCAGCATCCGGACCAGAGTATCGACCCCGAGATGGGCGTGTTCGCGCATCGCGACGATGGCGCCGAGGAAGGTCAGCCAGACCAGGAGCCAGCGTGACAGCTCCTCGGAAATCGTGATGCCGGAGTTGAAACCGTAACGCAGCACGACGTTGCCGAACACAAGCACCACCATGACTGCGAGGCACGCGGCAATGACGGCCTTGAGAAACGTGCAATAGAGATCGAGGGCTCGCGCCATGCGTGACGTCCGGACAAGTGAGGGATGAGCCGGCCCATGACCGGCTCAGCCACCCGCGTGGTTGAGAGGTCGGTTACTTCACGTCCTTGCGGATGCGCTCGACCTCGTCGTTGAACAGCTTCACCGTTTCGGAGCGAAGATTGGCGGAAATCTTCTCCACCACCGGCTGCACCGTCTTGCGCATGCGTTCGGTCTCCTCGGGGGCGATCGCGTTGTACTGCATGCCCTTGGCCTGCAATTCGGCTAGAGCCTTTTCGGTCTGAAGACGCGTCTGTTCCTTCTGATAACCGCGACTTTCTGCGTAGGCCTCGCGCATCAGGCGCTGCTCGGTCGGCGACAGCTTGTCCCAGAACGCCTTGCTCACCAGGATGATGTTGAGGGTGAAGGTGTGGTTGGTGGCGGAAACGTATTTCTGCACTTCGTAGAATTTGTTGGAGAGAATGACCGTATAGGGATTCTCCTGTCCGTCGACGGTGCGGGTCTCCAGCGCCGAATAGAGCTCGCCGAACGCCATCGGGACCGGGTTGGCCTTGAAGGCGCTGAAGCTTTCGAGATAGACCGGATTCGGGATGACGCGGAGCTTGAGACCGGCGAAGTCCTCGACCTTGGTGATCGGTCGGGTGCTGTTGGTGACGTTGCGGAAGCCCAGGCCCCAATAGCCGAGACCGACAAGTCCCTTCGCCGGCAGCGTATCGAGCATCGCATTGCCGAACTTGCCGGTCGCGAGCGCGTCGGCCTGTTCGATCGTGTTGAACAGGAACGGGAAGTCGATCAGACCGAATTCCGGGACGACGGTCGCGAGCGAGGTCGTCGAGGCCGATAACATCTCCTGCGTGCCGCCGCGCAGCGCCGATTGCTGCTGCAGTTCGTTGCCCAGTTGCGAGGCCGCGAACTCGCGGACCTTCATCTTGCCTCCGCTCTTGGCCGCCAGGATCTCGCCGAACTTCTGCACGCCGAAGCTGACGGGATGATCGGTGTTGTTCAGGTGGCCCCACCTGATCGTCCGCTCCTGGATGTCGTCGGCGGCGGATGCGCCGACTGTCAGCGCCACGCAGATCGCAGCCGTAGACAGTGCTCGTGCCAACAAGCTCATCGTGTCCTCCCTGTTCACAGGGGCACGAAGCACGGCTTAAGCCACTATTTTCCGTACCCTCAGCTTATTTACACATCATACATATATTTCCATGTCAAACGGCAAAATGAATAACCTATGATATTTTGCCATTCATCGGATTCTATCCATCTGCTATATTGCTGGCAACGTTGATGGTTCGGCCGATCCCTGGGGCGGCCGATGATCCGGACAAGCGGGACCAAAGCCCATGACCACACTCGAGGAACGGCCCATGTCGGCGGGCGACAGCGGCTATCAGCGCATTCGGTCCGACATTATTTTCGGAGTCCTCACGCCATCCGGACGTCTCAGGCTCGATGCGATGAAAGAGGATTACGGCTTCAGCATCTCGACCCTGCGAGAGATCCTCAATCGGCTCACGTCCGAAGGTTTTGTGGTCGCTGAAGGCCAGCGTGGATTCGAGGTGGCCCCTGTTTCGATCCAGAACCTGCGCGAGCTCGCCGATTTGCGCATCCTTCTGGAGCACCATGCCATGGCCGAGTCGTTCCGGACTGGCGACGTCGAGTGGGAGGGCCGCGTGGTTTCGGCTCATCACAAGCTGGCGGCGACAGAACGCGCCATCCTCAAGGAGGGCGACGACCCGGAGCTACGCAAGCGGTACGACGGCGAATTCCACCAGGCCCTGATCTCGAGCTGCGGATCCCGCGAGCTCATGCACACCCATTCGATCGTGTTCGACAAATACTTCCGCTACGCGCTGCGCTATCGGGGGGCGGAGACGATCAACCAGCACAAAGCGCTCCTGGAGTGCGCGCTGAAGCGCGACATCAAGAACGCCAGGGCCGTCCTCAGCGACCATATAAACGGCTGCGTCGCGCATGCGGTGTCCTCCTGGAAGGACGCCTGACCACCCTCGCCTGCCGCAAGATCAAGTCGTCGGCGCACAAGAATGATCAATGCACGCCAATATCCCTTTCTCCACGGACAGGCTTGACGGCTTGCTCGATGCTTCCGGCATCGACGTCCTGATCGTCACCTCGAAACACAACGTCCAGTACCTTCTCGGTGGGTACTATCACTTCCAATTCGACTACATGGAAGCGATCGGGATCAGCCGCTACCTGCCGATCCTGGTCTATGTGAAGGGCGCGCCGGACAAGGCGGCATATGTCGCCGGCCGGAACGAGCGGGACAGCGTCCAGAACAGGATCGGCGCGGGATACTGGATGCCGCCGGTCGTTTTTGGCTCGTCAACTACGGTCGAGGCGATGACGCTTGCGCTCGAGCATGTGAAGGCCGTCGCGACCTCGTTCCGTCTCGGCATCGAGATGTCGTTCTTGCCGGTTGACGCGGCAGACGTGTTACGCCGAGAGCTTCCTGACGCCCGGATCGTCGAGGCCTTGCGCCCGCTCGAGAAGCTGCGGTCGATCAAGAGTGCGGCCGAGCTGGACATCCTCCGGGAGGCGTCCGAGCGCGTGGTCGCCTCGATGATGGACGCAGTCAGCCGTACCCGTGTCGGCCAGAGCAAGCGCGAGATCATCGATCATCTGCGCCGGGCCGAATTGTCGCGCGACATGATCTTCGAATATGCCCTGGTGACCGTCGGAACGAGCCTCAACCGGGCGCCCTCCGAGCAACGTCTCGCACCCGGCGAGATCGTTTCGCTGGATTCGGGCGGAAACTACCGTGGCTATATCGGTGATCTCTGCCGGATGGCCGTGCACGGCGCGCCCGACGGCGAACTCGTCGATCTGCTCGGGGAAATCGAGGTGATCCAGCAGGCAGCCCGCGTCCCGATACGGGCGGGTCTGACCGGACGCGAGATCTTCAACGCCGCGAATGAAGCGCTCGCGCGATCTCCTCACGGCAGCCAGATGCACTTCGTCGCTCATGGCACCGGCATCGTCAACCACGAAGCGCCGCGCCTGACAGCAAGCGGGCCAATCCCTTATCCCGCCGACGACGCCAATGCGCCGCTCGAGGCCGGCATGGTCGTCTCAATCGAAACGACGCTGCCCCACGCGCGCGGTTTCATCAAGCTCGAGGACACAATTGCCGTCACGGCGAGCGGATATCAGGCCTTTGGTGACAGCGGACGCGGCTGGAATCCAATTTCGTCATGAGCATCAATCTGATCTCCCCCACCAAGGTCGAGACCGCGGTCGCTGGTGCTGATATTCTCGGCGAGACGCCATTGTGGTGCGATCGGACCCGCAAGCTGTGGTGGATCGATATCGACGGCAGGCTGCATCAATCCTTCGATCCAGCGACGGGCGCGCACCAAGTAACCTCCTACGATTGCCGGTTCCTTGGCAGTCAAGCCATGACAGCAGACGGCTCGCATTTGCTCGCGCAGGATTTGAGCCTCCACCGCTTGGGCGATACCGCGGGACGGGTCATTGAAGTCGAAAGTGGTCTGGACAATCGTCTCAACGACGGCCGCGTGGATGCACGCGGGCGCCTATGGATCGGCACCATGGATAACGAATTGCATCGTCCGCAGGGCTCGCTCTACCGGGTGACCGGAGGCGGTGAGGTGACACGCATGTTCGGCGACGTCATCGTGACCAATGGGATCGCATTCTCGCCGGACAACCGCACGCTCTATTTCACGGACACACGGCGGTACCGCACTTGGCAGTTCGATTTCGATCTCGACGATGGCACGATCCGCAATCGGCGCCTGTTTGCCGACTATGTGGCGACGAAGGAGCGACCTGACGGCGCGTGCGTTGACGTCGCAGGAGGGCTCTGGACGGCCTTTTTCTCAGGTGGCCGCCTGGTGCGCTATCGGCCGGACGGGCAGATCGATACCGTCGTGCCCTTGCCCGTGACCAATCCCACGTGCCTGTGCTTTGGCGGCAGCGATCTCAAAACGCTATACGTCACGACGGCCCGGAAATTCCTGAATCCGCGGCAGTTGCGAGATGAGCCTCAAGCCGGCCAAATTCTTGCGATCCACGGCATCGCGGAAGGCCTCCTTGAACATCGTTTCGTGCGCAGCTCCCTCTAGACACTGCATGTCCGCTCATGGCCAGGGCCGACATCTTACCATCACATCTACGTCGCCTCTTGACGGCTGAGCAGACGCAAAGAATTCCCAGCAGCTCACGCCCGCCGCATCAGCTTGCGCGAAGGCGGCAGCACGCTGGATGATGATCGTCACTTCCTGAGGATGCCCGTATCGGTATTTCCAAGCTGCTGGACAGCACTATTTGCGGCTGGCGTGTTGTAGGTCGGTCGAGATCCCCCGCCGTCCTGCCCAGACGTCGCGACGCCCAGTCTCTCACCTGTCGTGCCCTGGCTTTTCGCATTGGACGTGTGGGGTCCGGGGGAACCGCCGGTTCCGCTGAGCGTAGTCCCGTTCGAGAGCGTCGAACCACCCGTGCCGCCCGGGCCAGCTGCACCTGCGCCGCCAGCGGATGAAGACCCGCCTGAGGCGCCCCCCGAGCTTTGCGCCATCGAGACCGAAATGGTGCTCAGCAGGATAGTCGCCGCGATCGCTAGACACCTCATCTCTGTTGCTCCATTCACCAGCAAGCTCTACGCGCAACCTATCGGCGGCGAGCGATCCAGGCTCCGGCGAGAAAGGCCACGAGCAACGACCGTAACGGCGCCTTCACCGCCATCTCGCGCAACTGGTCAGCCCATCGCGCCGCGGAATCAAAAGAGGACGAATTGTGCTGCGCACCGAAAGCAGCTTTAGGCGCGGCGGAACTCGACCGTTGCTTGGTGGCTCGCGCCATGCCGCCCTGATCGTCCGTCAATCCGGAGGCTTCTGTCATCGCCTCAGCTTCCTTGATGTCCATGTGTGAACTCCAATCCTGTCGAGGTTGCGGAACAATAACTGATCCAAGTACCTCAGGCTCCGCCGATGGGAGCAGCTCTGGCAGAGGCATTCATGCGAACTATATGTTTGCCACACGCCCCGCCGTACCCACTCCCTTGAAGAAGCCCTTGCTGATCTTTCTGTTCCTCGTCTTCGCACCGCTGGCCGTCTCAGCGGCGAGATATTTCTGGCTGGGCGATGGCCGCGAGAATTGGCAAACCGCCGATCGGTCGAGCGCTGGTCTTCTGCCCGCCGCCGCCGACCATCCCGAAGCCGTCGTGCGAGTGTTCGGAGCGAGAACGGTCAGGTGGCGCAGCATCTTCGTGGTTCACACCTGGATCGTCGTCAAAGAGAACAATGCGACGACCTACACGAGGTACGACTACACGGCCTGGGGCGAGCCGATCCGCACCAACGGCTTTGCTCCGGACGGGCGATGGTTCGGCGCTGCGCCGGAAATCATCGTGGCAGTCGACGGAGCGCGCGCGGAGGCGTTGATCCCCAAAATCCGGGATGTGATCGAAAACTACAAGTTTCGATCCTATGGCGATTACAGCGTCTGGCCGGGTCCCAATTCCAACACCTTCGTGCAGGCGGCCCTCGACTCCGTCCCCGAGCTTCGAGCCGTCCTGCCTCCGACCGCAATCGGCAAGGACTTCCCGTACACCGGCAGATGGGTCGGCGTCACGGCGTCCGGCACGGGCCTCTATGCGTCGCTGGCCGGATATATCGGGGTTTCGATCGGCTGGGTCGAAGGCCTGGAGGTCAACTTCTTCGGTGCCGTGCTCGGTTTCGACATCCGACGCCCCGCGCTCAAATTGCCAGGCCTCGGACGCGTTGGCATGTCCACCGGCGTGTGAGAGCGGGAGCCTGACTGCGGAGCGATTGGCTCGTTCGCGCAAGACCTCGCGTGAGGTTCGCTTCATCCCGGAAAGCGGACATCCGAGATTTGTGAATGCGTTCCTAAGCCTTCCGCATCAGCTTGAGCGAGGCCGCAAGGCGCAGGCTGCGCTTGCCGGCGAGCGCGATGCCTTCGAGCTCGCCACCGTCGGCCGTGCACGTTCCGGAAAAACCGATCCCGACTTCTAACCCGCCAAAGACGGGGTTCTCGCCCTTCGCCGGCGTGTGCTCCTGGTTCAGCATCTCGCCCTTCCAGCGGCCGTCGGCGGAGGAATAGGAGCCGAGATAGTAGAAGAACGCATCGCCGCCGAGGATGCGGCCGTCGATCAGCAGCATCACGCCGGAGAGGCCGGCATCGACGCCGTCGAGCGCGCGCAGGCTCATGCCGTAGAGCCCGTTGGCGATGCCGCCCTGCCCGATCGTGCCGCGCGGCGGCAAGGCCCCGTCGTCGAGCCGGGTGAGATTGGCCCAGAAATGCGCGCCCGGCATCGTGTTCGCGCCGCCCTGAAGACGGATCTCGTTGCCAACCAGCCGGCCGCGCGCGCCGATCGAGGCGACGTCGGCGCCCATCAGCGGCTTGTAGTTGGGATCGAGATTGTGCCGCTCGGTGATCACCTCGGCGACGATCTCGCCGTCTCGCTCTGAATAGGTGCCAAGATGCGCGAAGCCCGAATTGCCGCCCAGCATCTTGCCGTCATGCAGGCACATGATGCTGCGCCCGAACGCATCGTTGACGCCGTATTCTACTTTGTAGAGCCCGTCCAGCAACGCAATGAACCCGCAAAATCGGAAAAGGATCGCGGGCTACCTAGCATTGCCGCCGCATCTCTGCCATCCGGTTTTTCCGCGCAGGGGCTTGCGGATCGCCGCGGTCGCGATGCATCGCCGCTGTTTTGCCCGGCGGGACAAGACACTTTTCGCCGAAACCTCAGGACGCGACGTCGCCCGACAAGTGATTTCAGCGACCGAGCGATTTCAACCACTTGGCTACTGTGCATGGGGTTGTTTTTCGACTTTTTGCCTGGCCGGTGCCGACCGGCCTTGTTCACGCGTCAATGACGCTTGAAATACTGCACCTCGCGCTCGTGCTTCTCGGCTGCCGCCCGGCTCCTGAAGGTGCCGAGGTTACGGCGCTTGCCGGTCTTCGGATCGACCTTGCGTGAATAGAGGCGATATTCGCCGGATGCCAGTTTGCGGATCATGATCGGGCCTCCCGCTTCCTCCGATTCAACGGCCGGTGCCGGAGCTGGTTCCTGATCGAGCCTCCTCGAACCCGCCGGCACGAGCGTGCGACCAAGGGGCATGAACCAGACAGAGCCATCCGCCGAAGAGCAGATCGCCGAATTCGTCGCCAGCGCGGCGAAGCAGCCGCTGCTCGATGCCGCGTTCGAACTCTGGCGCTGGCGCTACCGGTTGGATTCGATCGAAGGGCGCCCGACCGCCGAAGAGGTTCGCATCTATCGCACCCTCACGCCGCAGCAGATGGCCGAGCGATATCGCTACGAACGCGACCATGCCCACGAGGGGCCGATGTTCGGGTACGTCAAGCGCGCCCACCCGCACGCCGACGACGATGCGATCCGGCAGGCGATCATCACCGCCGTCAAATTCGAGGGCGCGGCGGAAGCGCATTTCAAATGGGACGGCGATTTCTGGGCTTGCGTCGTCCGTGCCGTCGCGCAGGCCGCCGCCGAATATCCCGGCTTCCTCGAGACGACCTATCGCGACGCCCGCAACAATCTCGCGTACTACATGAAGTGAGCCGCGCGAGGTCTGCGCTGCGTCCACGCCCCGGCAACTCTAGGGCTCGAGCCCCGATTGGCGCAGGATGGGCACGACCTCCGGCGAAGCCAGATAGCGTAGCAGGCGGCCAGCGGCGTCGGCATGTCTCGCGTTCGCGACACGGCCGGCCGAGAACACCGCCGGCGTTTGCAAATCATGCGGGATCGGACCGGCCACCGCGATGCCTTCGACCTGCTTTAGTTCGCTGATCTGCTGCACGGCGAGATCAGCCTCACCGCTGACGAGGCGCTCGGCGGTAAAGCCCTGCTCGACGATGGTGGCCCTGGTGTTGATCTCGGCCGCGATCCCCATCCGTACGATCAACTGGGCGAAGTAGACGCCGCTCGCCCCCAGCCGCGAATAGGCAACGGACCGTGCTGCGAGCAGCGTCTTGCGCAGTGCCGCTTCGCTTGCGATGTCGGGATGCGCCTGCCCTGCCCGCACGGCGATGCCGACATAGGAGCGGGCCAGATCGGCAGCGCCGCCTGCGAGCACGCGGCCCTCCGCGATCACCTCGTCCAGCCCCTCGCGCGTGAGGATCACGAGATCGGCAGCCTCGCCGTCGCGCAAGCGCTTCAGCAGGGCCAGGGTCGGCGCGAAGTCGGCGTCGACATGGATGCCCGTTTCAGCCGCGAAGGCGGAGGACAGGCTGCGCATCGCGCCCATCAGGCCGAGCGTCGAGAGAATGCGGAGCTTTTCCATGTGCGCTTCCCGGTGCAATCAGGCGCGGTGCATCAGCTTGAGCGCGGCGGTCAGGCGCAGGCTGCGCTTGCCGGCGAGCGCGGTCGCCTCCAGCACCGCCTCCTGCGCGTCGTAGCGGCCGGAGAAACCGATGCCGACCTCGTGGCCGCCGAAGATCGGATCGTCCTTGGCCGGCGTGTGCTCCTGGTTGAGGATCTGGCCCTTCCAGCGCCCGTTCGCGGCGGCGTAGCTGCCGAGATAGTAGAACGCCGCATCGCCGCCGAGGATGCGGCCCTGGTTGAGCAGCATCACGCCGGTGAGGCCGCCGTCGAGACCGTCGAGCATCCGCAGATGGATGGAGTAGAGACCGTCGGCGATGCCGGCTTCGCCGACGCCCCCGGCGATCGGCACCTCGTCGTCCGTGATTGGCGTCATCACCGACTGGAAGGGAACGCCCGGCAACTCCTTCAGCTCGCCCTTGAAGCGGTAGAGATCGCCATCCGCCCAGCCCTTGGCGAGCAAGGTGGCATCATCGGTGCCCGCCATGGCGCGGTAGTTCGGATCGGGGTTGTGGCGGACGGTGCTGATCACGACGTCGACGCCGCTGTCGGTCTTCTCATAGGTGCCGATATGGGCAAAGGCCGAATTGCCGCCGAGCATCTTGCCATTGCCGGCATGCATCACGCTGCGGCCGACCGCGTCGCCGAGCTGAAACTTCACCTTGTAGAAGCCCTCAAACACCAGCCGTGTCCCCGGCCCTCGCGCGCATCCTGGCGCACTCTATCCCGTTTTCCGGGGCGATGGACAAGTCTCGCGCCTCCGAGATTTGCGGGAGCGACTGTCATCCAAATGCAAAAATCCGCCGGAGCCTTGCAGCTCCGGCGGATTGAGCACCAACCCGGGCCAGCCCCCCAGCCCGGGCCGGGAGGATCTTAGGCCGCGGCCTTCTTGTCGGTCGGCACGGACGCGATCGTCTTCAGGATCTGCGAAGCGATCTGGTATGGGTCGCCCTGCGAGTTCGGACGGCGGTCTTCCAGATAGCCCTTGTAGCCGTTATTGACGAAGGAATGCGGAACGCGGATCGAGGCGCCGCGGTCGGCAACGCCGTAGCTGAACTTGTTCCACGGCGCGGTCTCGTGCTTGCCCGTCAGACGCTTGTCGTTGTCCGGGCCGTAGACGGCGATGTGGTCCATCAGGTTCTTGTCGAAGGCGGCCATCAGGGCCTCGAAGTACTCCTTGCCGCCGACCGTACGCATGTACTCGGTGGAGAAGTTGGCGTGCATGCCCGAGCCGTTCCAGTCGGTGTCGCCGAGCGGCTTGCAGTGGAACTCGATGTCGATGCCGTACTTCTCGGTGAGGCGCAGCATCAGGTAGCGGGCCATCCACATCTGGTCGGCAGCGGTCTTGGAGCCCTTGCCGAAGATCTGGAATTCCCACTGGCCCTTGGCGACTTCCGCGTTGATGCCTTCATGGTTGATGCCGGCCGCGAGGCAGAGGTCGAGATGCTCTTCGACGATCTTGCGGGCGACGTCGCCGACGTTCGAGTAGCCGACGCCGGTGTAGTACGGACCCTGCGGCGCCGGATAGCCGGACGACGGGAAGCCGAGCGGACGGCCGTCCTTGTAGAAGAAGTACTCCTGCTCGAAGCCGAACCAGGCGCCGGCGTCATCGAGAATGGTGGCGCGCTTGTTGGAGGCGTGCGGGGTCTTGCCGTCGGGCATCATGACTTCGCACATCACCAGCACGCCGTTGGTGCGCGCCGCGTCCGGGAAGACGGCGACGGGCTTCAGCACGCAATCGGAGCTGTGGCCTTCAGCCTGCTGGGTGGAGGAGCCATCGAAGCCCCAGAGCGGAAGCTGCTCGAGCGTCGGGAACGACGCGAATTCCTTGATCTGAGTTTTGCCGCGCAAATTCGGAGTCGGCGTATATCCGTCGAGCCAGATGTACTCGAGCTTATACTTGGTCATTGAGCCTCTCTGTAGATGATGCGAAAGGTTTGGGGGCCCGGAGGCCCCTGAACGTTTTGTACCCGGCCATCATCGGCCGGCCCTTTACAAGCATTTTGCGTGCCAAAAGGCCGCAGTGCAGAAGGTTTTCCACCACCGCCGAGGTCGCCTCGCCGCGAGCAGATGGACCCCGGCGATATGCGTCATAGCCGCGCACCTTTGCGTGTAGCTGCAGCGCAAAAACCCCGAGGAAATCGCTCGTTTCTCAAGCAGGCGGCGCGGTGACGGAAGCTGCCGATGAAACGCGCATCAACCGCCAGCAATTTTTGCAAAGTCGCCCGCCCCTACCGAGCAACCTTTGGAATGGCCTGGGCGTTGGTCACTGACAGGGTGCCTTAGGGGATGCAGACCTTCCGCTGCCCACAAATTGGGCGGCAACTGATTTCCTTTTCAGCACTTTCCAATTCGGGGGGCGGGGCCGATATGGGGATTCCGGTAACCACAATCGAACGAGTCGGGCGCACCATGGAGGCCAATGCGCTTCGACCCAGGAGAATCGCAATGATGAACAATGGTCTGAGTCACGGATCGGCAACGATCTACCAATTCCCGGTCGGGGGCCGCGCAGCTCTCGCCGGACGCCGCCTTGGCGAGACCCGCCTTCCTGCTGATCCCGCCTCGCTACCCGCGAACGTCTCGATCTGCAGCGACAGCTGGTATCACCAGGACGCGGTCGATGACGCCAAGCCGAAATGGGATCGCTGATGCCTGTGGTTGGTTTGAAACCGCCGCGCTCGGGCAAGCGCCTGGCGGCAGTTGAAAAAGGGTCGAAACAGCAATGTTTCGGCCCTTTTTGATTCCGGCTGCGCCCCGCGGCTAGATCCCGGGCTGTCCGGCCTCCACGCAGCTCGTCACGGGCCGCCTCAGGTGCTTCACCGTGGTGGGCCCGCTCTTGGGAATCTTCAGCGTGACGCCAGCTCCCGAATAACGCGCACCCGAGACTGACAGCCGCCTGGCCAGCGTGATCGGCTCGCCGTCGATCTGGAGAAAGGCCCGCTTGTCGAGGTCATAAAACCCAACGATGAACTGCGTACCATCGGCGCATCGATAGGTCCGGAATGTCTGCGCGTCAGCCTGCGGCACGCTGCCAATTCCGACCGACAGCATGGTGATCCCCAAAAGAATGGTCTTGTGCCGGCTCATGATCACCCCCTGTATAAACCTCAAGGACGCCCCCTCGTGCGTCCAATGGAACCATAACCGAAGCCGATCCCATGCAAGACTCTTCTCTGAGAGACTCCCCTGCCCGCCACCTCGCCCTGCAAGGCGCCAGTAATTTTCGTGACCTCGGCGGTTATCCGACCGCCGATGGCCGCACCACGCGCTGGCGGCACATCTTCCGCTCCAACCATCTCGGTCAGCTCACCGCTGCCGATGTCGAGATCGTCCGTGCGCTGGGCGTGCGAAGCGCATTCGACTTCCGCGGGCTGGAGGAGCGCGCGGCCGGCGTCTGCGTCGTGAACGAGATCACGGTCCATTCGCTGCCGATCGAGCCCAGCGTGGTCGCCGCGCTGCGGGCCGAACTCGCCAGGGGCACCCTGACAGGAGCGGTCGCGCTCGAGCTGATGCGGGAGTCCTATCGCAACTATGTCCGCCACCACACGCACAGCTTTCGTGAGCTGTTCGGACATCTGCTCGAAGACCGCGCGCCGCTGGTGATCCACTGCACCGCCGGCAAGGACCGCACCGGCTTTGCCAGCGCGCTGATCCTGCATGCGCTCGGCGTGCCCGATGACATCATCGCCGAGGATTACCTCTTGACCAACCAGCACTACAAGCGCGACGCGACGGCTGCCACCGACCTGCCCGATGACGTTCGCAACGCCATCGGCAGCGTCGAGACCTCCTATCTTGCCGCAGCGTTCGAAGCGGTCGGCGAGGAATACGGTGATCTCGAAACCTACTTGCGCGATGGGCTCAAGCTCGGCACAGCAGAGCGGACCGCACTGCAGGCGCGCTATCTGCAAGCGTAAGTCACAACGCCCGGAGAGCGATGATGCAAGACAAGGTTCTGGTCGTGACAGGCGCGCGCGGCGCGCTCGGCAATGTGGTTGCGGAGATCGCGCAGGCGAGCGGCGCGCGCGTGGCCGGTATCGATCATGCGCCCTCGCAGGTGCCCGCGACGCCCGACCGCATCGAGATCGGCGGCGTCGACTTGACCGACGCGGCGCAGGCGAAGACCGCGGTCGAGGCGGCGGCCAAGCATTTCGGCCGGCTCGACGCACTGATCAACATCGCCGGCGGCTTCGCGTTCGAAACCGTCGGCGACGGCGACATCAAGACCTGGCAGCGCATGCATGCGCTGAACGTGCTGACCGCGCTCAACGCCTCGCGCGCGGCGCTGCCGCATCTGGCCGCGTCCAGGGCCGGTCGCATCGTCAACATCGGCGCCATGGGCGCGCTGCAGGCAGGCTCCGGCATGGGACCCTATGCGGCATCGAAAGCGGGGGTGCATCGGCTCACCGAGGCGCTCGCCCAGGAGTGGAAAGGCAAGGTCACGGTGAATGCGGTTCTGCCGTCGATCATCGACACCGCCGCCAACCGCGCCGACATGCCGAAGGCGGACTTTTCCAAATGGGTGACGCCGCAGGAACTCGCCGAAATCATCCTGTTCCTCGCCAGCGACGCCGCGAGCGGCGTCACGGGCGCGCTGATCCCCGTGGGCGGGCGAGTGTGATCAATCTGGAACCAGCAGCCGCAGACTGCCCTGGAAACGGATGCTCTGCTTGCCGGCGAGCGCGATGCCCTCGCCATAGGCGGTCTCGTCGGTGTAGGTGCCGCTGAAGCCAATGGTCACCACCTTGCGGCCCCACACGGGGCGCTCGTCGAACGAGGGCGAGTGCTCCTCGTTGGTCAGTTCGCCCTTCCACTTGCCGTTGGCCGAGGTGTAAGTGCCGTAAGCGAAGAAGAATGAATCACCGCCGCGCATCGTGCCGTCGCGCAGCACCATCACGCCCTGATTGCCCCCCTGCACGGCGTCCAGCATCTCGATGCGGATGTGATAGAGCCCGTTCCTGATCGTCATCTTCGTGAAGGCGCCCCGGTTGGTTCCGGTCGCAGGATAATCGCACCAACTGTTCCGGATCAAATGGCGCCGAGGCCGAGGTCCGATCCGGCTAGACTTCCGCAACTGATTCTCCGATCGGACGTCCCGTGGAAACCGCGCTCTACCTGCCCGTCAAACGCTTCCTCGAAGAGCTCGGCTTCACCGTGAAGGGCGAGATCGGCGGCTGCGATCTCGTCGGCCTCAGCGCCGGCGATCCGCCGATCGTTGTGATCGGCGAGCTCAAGCTCGCCTTCAATCTCGAGCTGATCCTGCAGGCGGTCGACCGCGCGCCGGCCGGCGACGAGGTCTGGATCGCAGCGAAGATGTCGATCCGGGGCAAGGGACGCGAGAGCGATGCGCGCTATCGCAATCTCTGCCGTCGCCTCGGCTTCGGCATGCTCGGCGTCACCGACCGCGGACAGGTCGAGGTGCTGGTGAAGCCGCCGACGGCGGCGCCGCGCCGCGAGCCGAAGTTGCGATCGCGCCTCGTCACCGAGCATCAGCGCCGCCAGGGCGATCCCGTGCTCGGCGGCAGCACCCGCGCGCCGATCATGACGGCCTACCGGCAGCAGGCGCTGGCCTGCGCCTCGGCGCTCGCCGACGGGCCGCGGCGCGTGCGCGACCTGCGCGAACGCTGTCCTGATGCCGGCAAGATCTTGCTTAACAATGTGTACGGCTGGTTCGAACGGGCCGACCGGGGAATCTACGGGCTTACCGAGGCCGGGCACGCCGCCCTGAAACGCTGGCCCCAGCAGCGGATTGAGGTCGATACCGGTGGTGCGTCACTGCTGCGACACCCGACCGGTGCATAGCTGAGATGCCACACCAATTTCATATTGCAATGCAACATTGGTGGCACTAGGTATCCCGGCATCAAAACGAGGCCGTTATGAGCGCAGACTGGAAGACCAAATATGGCACGCGGCGCGTCCGCCATGATCCGCCGACCCTGGACGAGGCGATCTTCGCCGCCATCGGCATCACCGACGATCATGAGCAGCAGGCCGAGATCGCCGCAGCCTTGATGGGGATGCCGCTCGATGTCGTGCAGGCCGAGGTGAAGAAGCAGGCGCGCACCAACAGCCGCATCGCTGCAACGCGCGTGATCGCCGGCGAACAAGGTGCGCAGCGTTCCGTCGTGGTTGAGCGCCGCGTCGTCCGCCGCTTCGGTACGCGCACCGGCACCTGAAGCATTCGTTCCAGGACCCAAATACGAAAGCGGACCGGCGATGCCGGTCCGCTTTTTGATTCAGCTTGCGATTTGAGATCAGGCCGCGCGATTGTCGTACATGCTGGAGATGATCTTCCAGCAGGTCGAATTGAGGCTGAGAAGCGCGCGCCCGGCCGTGAACGGCGACGCCGCGAGATCGGCGAGCTCGGCTTCAGGCGTCTTGGCAAGATCGATCGTGCCGGTCGATTCGCCATGGCGGAAGGCCAGATGCGCTCCGAACTTCCTGGCGAGCGCCCGCATCGCGTGATTCTCGGCGCCCGTCGTGATGCGCAGACGCTTGTAGCCCTTCCAGCGCGCCTCCGCGATCAAGCGGCGGAACAGAACGGTGCCGACACCCTGGCGCCGCGCAGAGGCTTCCACGCTGAAGGCAACTTCAGGCAGAGCCTCATCTTCCGGCGGATGCAGCTCGGCCGCACCGCGGACAACGCCGTCGACGATATAGGCCACGATCACGGTGCCGTCCTCGGCGCAGCGGGCGGCGTAACGCTCGATGAAGCTGTCGTCGAGAAAACCGTTGAAACGGTCGTGCCGGCTTGCGGCGTCGAGCCTCAGCAGGTGATCACGCAGGAGCGGTAGTTCTTCCTGCTGGATCAAGGTCCGCACATAGCCCGGGGCCGTGCGGACGGTCTCTTCAAGTACCACGTCAAAACTCCTCTTGGTGTCCCTCGAGGAGGCGTTCGAATCCCTAGACCCTCTATATTGTGCATCGCAGCATCTTTTGCAAGAAGAGGACCTGCCCAACTTAGAGGCATGGGGAACGACCAATTCGTTAATAAAATCAAAGCTCCGTAGTCTTACAGGACAAGCTGGGTCTGGGTCACCACGGCCACCAGCTTGCCCTCCTCGGTTTCCAGCCGGGTGGTCCAGACCTGGGTCCGCCTGCCACGATGGACCGGCGTCGCGGTGGCAATGACCGTGGTTCCCTCCCTGGCCCCGCCGATGAAATTGGTCTTGCTCTCCAGCGTGGTCGTGCCCTTGGCGTCCTCCGGCAAGTTGATCACGGTCGCCGCCGCGCCAACGGAATCGGCCAGCGCCATCACTGCCCCACCATGGATGGTGTGATGCAGCGTGCAGAGATCGGGCCGGACCGTCATCCGCGCCACCACGCGGTCCTTGCCCGCCTCGATGAACTCGACGCCCTTGAGCTCGGCGAACGGCATCTTCATTGCTTTAAGTTTTTCGAGCGGCGTCATCAGATCTCCTCCCAATTCCTTGCTGCCTCAGCGTGAATTGCTTTGTGCGGCAAGGCAATGACGTCTGAGGTCATCGTCACCGTGACATTATCAGCCGCATGAGCGCATATGGTCCCGCCATGCGCCACTTCCCGCCCCGCCGCATCGTCTGCCTGACGGAGGAAACCGTCGAGACGCTCTATCTGCTCGGCGAGCAGGACCGCATCGTCGGCGTCTCCGGCTACGCTGTCCGCCCACCGCAGGTGCGGCGCGAGAAGCCGCGGGTGTCGGCCTTCGTCTCCGCGGACATCCCCAAGGTCCTGGCGCTGGAACCGGACCTCGTGCTGGCTTTCTCCGATCTCCAGGCCGGCATCGCCGCCGACCTCGTCCGCGCCGGCGTCGATGTCCACGTCTTCAACCAGCGCGATATCGCCGGCATCCTCGCGATGATCCGCACGCTCGGTGCGCTGGTTGGCGCGACGGAGCGCGCGCAGGCCCTCGCACAAGGTCTGGAACGGCGCCTGGCAGCGATCGCCGCAACGCCCCGCCCCTCGCCCCGGCCGAGGGTCTACTTCGAAGAGTGGGACGATCCGCTGATCTCCGGCATCGGCTGGGTGTCCGAGCTGATCGAGATCGCCGGCGGCGAGGATGTGTTTCCGGACCTGCGCCATCGGCAGGCCGCGAAGGATCGCATCGTCCTGGCGGAGGCGGTACGCGAGGCCGCGCCGGACGTGATGCTGGCCTCCTGGTGCGGCAAGAAGGTCGTCGCCGCCCGCATCAAGCAGCGTGATGGCTGGAGCGCTATCCCGGCCGTGCGCGAGGATCGCATCGTCGAGATCAAGTCACCAATCATCCTGCAGCCGGGACCGGCAGCGTTGACGGACGGGCTCGATGCGATCGTGACGGCGCTGTGGGGATGAACGCGGATAGCGGGGTCGCCGACACTCTCCTGTCCCGGACGCGCTACAACGCGTCAGCGTCGCTGCGCTACGTCCGGGCGCACGACCTTCCTCAGGTCACGGCATTCACAACCTGATACTCCGGCCGCCGCCACACCTCGCCTGCGACCACCTCCTCGATGATCTCCGCCGCCCGCACGATCTCGCTCTCACCGATATACAGCGGCGTGATCCCGAACCGCATGATATCGGGCGCGCGAAAATCGCCGATGAGGCCGCGGGCGATCAGCGCCTGCATGGCGGCGTAGCCGCCCTCGAAGGCGAAGGAGACCTGCGAGCCGCGACGCTCATGGCTGCGCGGAGTGACGAGCTTCAAGGACGGGCAGCGGCGCTCGACCTCCGCAATCAGGAGGTCGCCGAGCGCCAGCGATCGCGCACGAACCTCCGCGATATCGACGCGGTCCCAGATGTCGAGCGAGGCCTCCAGCGCCGCCATCGCCAGCACCGGTGGGGTGCCGACGCGCATGCGCTCGACGCCGCCGGCAGCCGCATAGGCCAGCTCGAAGGCAAACGGCTTGGCGTGGCCCATCCATCCCGACAACGCAGCCCGCGCCGTATCGGCGTGGCGCGGCGCGACGTAGAGGAAGGCCGGCGCGCCGGGGCCGGCGTTGAGATATTTGTAGGTGCACCCCGCCGCAAAATCCGCGCCGCTCCCGGCAAGATCGACCGGCAGCGCACCGGCGGAATGGGCGAGATCCCAGACCGTGACAATGCCGAGCGCATGGGCTTTCGCGGTCAGATCCGCCATGTCGTGGCGTCGGCCGGTGCGATAGTCGACCTCGGTGATGTAGAGGACCGCGACCTCCTCTGACAACGACGCCTCGATCTCCTCCGGTGCCACCAGGCGCAATTGATGGCCGCGCCCGAGCGTCTCGATGAGGCCCTCGGCCATGTAGAGGTCGGTCGGGAAGTTGCCGGTATCAGACAAGACGATCTTGCGCGACGCGTTCATGTCGAGCGCAGCGGCAAGCGCCTGGTAGACCTTGAGCGACAGCGTGTCGCCGACCATCACCGAGCCTGCTTCCGCGCCAATCAGCCGGGCGATGCGGTCGCCGACATGGCGCGGCTGGGCGTACCAGCCCGCGGTGTTCCAGGCACGGATCAGCTCATTGCCCCACTCCGTCGTGATGACGCGGTTGACCCGCTCGGCAACGCCCAGCGGCAGCGCACCGAGCGAATTGCCGTCGAGATAGATCACGCCGTCAGGCAGATGAAACAGGGCCTTGGTGTCGACGTAGACGCGATATCTGGTCATAGACACTTCTTTGGACATTTCTACAGGATGGTGCGGACGCGCCAGAGCTCGGGGAACAGCTCCACCTCCAGCATGCGCTTGAGATAGCTGACCCCACCGGTGCCGCCGGTACCGCGCTTGAAGCCGATGACGCGCTCGACCGTGGTCACGTGGTTGAAGCGCCAGCGCCGGAAATAATCCTCGAAGTCGACCAGCTTCTCGGCGAGCTCGTAGAGCATCCAATGCGTCTCCGGCGCCTCGTAGACGACGCGCCAGGCCTGCAGAACGCCTTCGTTGAAGCTGTGGGTCTCGCGAACATCGCGCGCGAGCACGGCCGCCGGCATCTTCAGCCCATGGCGGTCGGCAAGCCTGAGCACCTCATCATAGAGGCTGGGCGTCGCCAGTTCGGCCTCAAGCAGTTTTGTCGTTTCCACATCGTGCGCGTGCGGCTTGAGCATGGCATGGTTGCGGTTGCCGAGCAGGAATTCGATCAGCCGGTACTGGCGCGACTGAAAGCCCGACGACTGTCCGAGCTGCGAGCGAAAACGCGTGTACTCGCTCGGCGTCATCGTGCGCAGCACGTCCCAGGCGTTATTCAGCTGCTCGAAGATGCGCGACATCCGCGCCAGCATCTTCATGGCGGGCGACACCTCGTCCCGGGCGATGGCGCGGCGCGCGGCACTGAGCTCGTGGATGGCGAGGCGCATCCACAATTCCGTGGTCTGATGCTGGATGATGAACAGCATCTCGTCATGCGCTTCCGACAACGGATGCTGCGCGCCCAGGATCGCGTCCAGCGACAGATAGTCGGCATAGGACATGCGCCGCGCGAAATCGGTCTCGGCGCCTTCCCTCGTGGGATCGTAATCGCTGGAGGTCATGGGCAGGCCCTTTCGATCGATCTTCCCCGGCCTTGCTCAGTCGAGGCCGATCAGGCGCGCGGTGATCAGCGAGGCCGGATCCTTCAGTCCGTCGATCACGGTAAAATGGTTCAGCCCGGGATCGACGACAAGACGGGTCGGCACGTCGAAACCGGTCCAGACATTGGCCATCAGGTCGGACTGGCGGATGAATTCGGGCCGCTCGCCGCCGCCGACCCAGGCGGTGACAGGCGAATGTCCGCGCGGCAGATGCAGCGCAGCACTTTCGAGCGCCGCCTCTTCCACGGTCATGCGCAGCGTGTCGTTCATTTTGGTCTTCAGCAGCGGACGCAGATCGTGCAGGCCACTGATCGAGAGGGTGCCGGCGATGCGGTTGAAGACGGCGGGCTCCAGCCGGCTGTCGTCGCACAACATGCGCGTGACGAGATGACCGCCGGCGGAGTGCCCGGCAAGCCGGATCGGTCCTGCGACGAGCGAAGCCGCCTTGGCGATCGCGGCGGTGATTTCGGCAGTGATGTCGGAGATGCGCGCGGCCGGCGTCAGCGTGTAGCTCGGCAGCGCCACGGTCCAGCCGTGTTGCCGTGCGCCTTCGGCCAGATCAGTCCAGGTCGATTTATCGAAGCGCATCCAGTAGCCGCCGTGGACGAACACCACGAGGCCTTCGCTGTCGCCGTCGGGCAGGACCAGGTCGAGCTTCTGGCGCTCACCCGCGCCGTAGGCGATATCAGCGCGAAAATTTGTCAGCCCTGCCCGGTAGGCCCCCGCCCGCTCCGCCCACAGCCCCGGCATCTTGTCCGACCCCGGGATATGGGCCGAATTGGCGTAAGCATCATCCCAATCGCGCATTGTCACTCCCGAGGACTCAGGCCTTGCGATGGGCGCCAGTCTGCCACCAGAGCAGGAGGCGTCCTAGTACTTATTTTAAGCTTAAAGGATTTTGGAGAGCCCTTGTTTCGGGCAACAGCCGCTCCGGCCGAGATATCTTGGGGCGAGCAAAGCGCAGCGTGCCCACGCATTTGGTCATGTCAGAGAAAATTCGTGGGCACGGCGCAAGTGCGCCTTTGCCACCCCTACGAGAGCCGCGATCGAGGTGGCCGCTACGCTCTCTCCACTCCGCACCATTCCGCGATGAACAGCGCCATCGCCTTGGTCGTCTTCTTCAGCGACTCCAGCTCGACGAATTCGTTGAAGCCGTGCATCTCGCCGCCGCTGGCGCCGAAGCAGAGGCTCGGGATGCCTTCGTTGAGGCCGTAGAAGCGGGTATCGGTGAGCGCGGTGAAGACGAGGTCCTCCGGCGTGCCGCCATAGACCTTGCCGAACGCTTTGCTGAACGCGGCCTCCGGCGCGGCGGCGTCGGTCAGCTCATAGCCTTCCGACAGGAACCCCGACCACTCGATCTCGGGCGGATTGTTGGCGAGGAAGCGGTGGTTGCGCGCGGCGGCCGCGACGCAAGCCATGATCTCCTTCTGGTGATCGGCGATCGACCAGCCCGGCAACACCGCGATCCGGCAATCGACGTCGCACCAGGCCGGCACGCTGGAGGCCCAGTCGCCGCCCTTGATGATGCCGGGGTTGAAATTGATGGGATGGTTCAACGTCCTAAAGTGCTTGTCGGCCTTGGCGCGCTCGTTCCACTCGATCTCGAGCTTTTGCAGCGCCTGGATCAGATGATAGGCGGCCATGATGGCGTTGGCGCCGGAGCCGGCGAATGCCACGTGCGTCGGATGCCCCTTCACGCGCAGGCGGAACCAGATCACGCCGACCTGCGAGCGCACCATCTTGCCGCCGGTCGGCTCCGGGATGAAGCAGGCGTCCGCGCGGTAGCCGCGCTGCAGCGTCGACAGCGCGCCGACGCCGGTGCTCTCCTCCTCGATCACGGACTGGAAATGGATCCGCGCCGTGGGCTTGAAGCCCGCGGCCTTGATTGCGTCCAGCGCATAGAGCGCGCCGATCGTACCCGATTTCATGTCGCAGGCGCCGCGGCCGAACATCTTGCCGTCCTTGATGACGGGCGAGAACGGCGGCGTGTCCCACAATTCCAGCGGGCCGGCGGGCACCACATCGCAGTGCCCCTGCAGGATCAGCGACTTGCCGCCGTTCGTTTGCGGACGATAGGTCCCCACCACCGAGCGCGCCTTGGAGAAATCATGCTCGATCGGGCCGAAGCCGCGCAGATCCTTGAGATCGTCGACGTTGATGTGCCAGTCATCGACCTCATAGCCACGCTCGCGCAGGAGGTCGCCGATCATGTCCTGGCACGGCCCCTCCGCCCCGCGGGTCGAAGGGATCGCGACGAAATCGCGTGTGGTTGCAAGCTGGGCTTCGAAGCCGGCATCGACGGCGTCGAGAATCCTCTGCTGCGTTTCGGCATTCATCCGGCAACTCCAGGCATTCCAATGGTCCCAAGGAGTGTGCAGGCTAGCCGATTTCAGCCGTTCGGGTACTCCACAAAATATGCATCCCGCAATGCATCTTCGAGCAGGCGGCCTTCGGAATAACCATTCAGCGACGCAGGCCGGCTGACGCCGTCGAGCAGGCGCGGACACGGCTCGGGCGCGCCGAGCACCGTGCGAACCGGGATGCGCTCGGCATAAACAGGCAATTCATAATCCTCCTCGTCGTCGGCAACACCCTTGGCGCGTATCTTGGCCGAGGCTTCCTCGATCTCCATCGCGATGAAGGAGGTCGCCTTGATCTCCTGGGTGTTGCTGGCCCGAAGGCTCGCGGTGCGATCCGGGAAGAAGCGGTCGACCATCGCGATCACCGCGCGCTCCTTCTCCGCGGGATCGGTAACGAGATAGGCGGTGCCGAATGCCATCACCGCACGGTAGTCGGCGGAATGGTTGAAGCCGCAGCGCGCCAGCACGAGGCTGTCGAGATGGGCCACCGTGAGACACACGCGCTCGCCCCTGGTCTGATTGCGCAGCATCCGGCTGGCGCTCGAGCCGTGCCAATAGAGCTTGGTGCCCTCGCGCCAGAAGAAGGTCGGCGTGCAATAGGGCTGGCCGTCGATCACGTAGGAGACGTGGCAGAGCATCGAGGAATCCAGGATGCGATGAACCGTGTCGTGATCGTAGAAGCCGCGGTCGTGCCGGCGCTTCACCTGGTTGCGCGCGGAGGTCGGATAGGAATTGGTGGTCTCGGTCTGGCTCACGGCCGCTCCTGATCGGATTGGAAAGAACGGGCGCAGTTGTAGCGGCGCATTTGGTCTGCGATAGTTCCAATTCCATGCGAAAAATTCCGACCAATTCCATCCCCTCGCCGGTTAAGGCCGAACTGCCGCTCGACCTCACCGGTCCCCACATCACGGCCGGCGCCTCGTCGGCGCACCGGCTCTATCAGGCCCTGTGCGAGATGATCGTCGGCGGCCTGGTGAAACCGGGCGAGCCGCTGCCGCCGTCCCGCACACTGGCGAAACAAACGGGCTTTCGGCGCAACGCCGTCGTCATCGCCTATGAGCGACTGATCGCCGATGGCTTTGCCGAGGCCACTGTCGGCTCCGGCACCTTCGTCGCCGCGCGAATCCCGGCGCGCGCGGCCGCGCCGACCAAGCCCAAGGCGATTGTCGAAACGCCCGGACAAGGCGCGTTCGCGCTCGGCTGCACGCATATCGACGAACGCGCGGTGCAGCGCTTCCGCGCTTTCGTCGGCCGGCGCATGCGCGCCTTCGGGTCGGAACATCTGCATTATGGCGATCCGCGCGGTAGCCGCGAGCTGCGCGCGGCCATCGCCGATCATCTGTTGTCGGCGCGCGGGCTGCGCTGCGATCCCGATCAGATCATGCTGACGTCGGGTACCCTGCACGCGCTGCGCATCGTGCTGAGCGCGATCCTGAGGACGGGCGACCAGGTCTGGTGCGAGGACCCCGGCTATCCGGCCGCGCGAAAAACCATCGTGCATTGCGGCTATCGCGCCGTGCCCGTCCCCGTCGACGAGCACGGCATGCGGATCGCCAAGGGCCGCACCGCGGCGCCCGACGCACGCGCGGCCTATGTCACGCCCTCGCACCAGTTTCCGCTGGGCGTGCAGATGTCGATGCCGCGGCGCCTCGAGCTTCTGGACTGGGCGAGGCACGCCGGTGCCTTCGTGCTGGAGGACGATTACGACAGCGAGTTTCGCTATGACGGCGCACCGTTGATGTCGCTCGCCGGCATCGACCGTCTCCAGCGCGTGATCTACCTCGGCACGTTCGCCAAGACGCTTTTTCCGGGCCTGCGCATAGGCTATTGCGCCCTGCCCGAACGCCTGATCGCGGACGTGACGGCGGCGCGCGCGGCGCTCGACCGCTTCCCCGCCACGCTGATGGAAGGTGCCGTGGCCGACATGCTCAATTCAGGCGCGTTCGCCGCAAACCTCAAGCGCGTGCGAAAACTCTATCGCGACGCACGCGATGTGCTGGCCCAAACGCTGGAAGCCGCGTCCGATGGCATGCTCTCGGTGCCGGTGCCCTCACAAGGCCTGCATCTGGTCGCCCGGTTCGATCCGTCGGTCGACCTGTCGGTGGCCGCGCGGGCCAAGCGGGCTGCCGGCGCGGAAGGCTGGCTGTTGGCCGACACCTATTCGCGCGCGCGGCCTCTGCCCGGCTTCGTGCTGGGATTCTCCGGCCATCCGGTTCCACAGCTCAAGGCCTCCGCCGAACGGCTGGCGAGGGAGTCGCGCGCGGCCCTGCGCGCGAGGGCCAAGGCGGCCAGGGGCGCGTGACGAACGTTCACTATGAGAATCGCCGGCCAGTCCCTACATTGCGGCATCGTCTCCGAGACCTTTCGCCATGCCGCTACGCCGCACGATCTGCCTCTCATTCCTGATCTCCATCGCACTTGCCGCGACGGCACATGCCGGCTCGGTGGGACGCGAGCAAGACATCGGCGATCTCAAGCTGGGTCAGCGCGTGCAGGTGGACGACGGAACCTGTCCCGCCGGACAGATCAAGGAAGTGCGGGGGGCGAAGATGTCGGACAAGGGCGTCGTGCGCACCGCCACTTGCGTGCCGCGCTACGGTCCGAAGACGAAATAGCTACTGCTTCGCCGGATCGAACATGCACTGCAAGGTCGGCTTGGCGATCTTGGTGAAGGTCGGGCCGATCTCGCCCTGCTTGGAAGCCGGCACCCAGTCGGTCTCGATGGTGGGTACGCCGGTTTCGCTGATGCCGCGCAACAGCGCTTCGCGCAGATCGCGGTCCTCGACGGCCGCCGCGGCGTGATCGTGCAGGCAGCCGCAGACTTCCTCGGGATGTTGCCAGCGCCCGATCATCCGTGGTGCGCACTGGCGCACGAACTCGGTGCGGGGGTCCGGTAATCTGGAGGGCGCGCGTACCTGCGCCTCGGCCGCACTGATCGTCAGGACGGACACGAACGCAGCGGCGCAAAATCGAACGAGCATGACGGCCTTTATCGGCTGATTTTCTTGTTATCGATCAGAAGCGCGCGGCAACCACGATCGGCTGCGACGTCGCGGTGGTGATCGGCGAGCCGCTGTACTGGAAGGTGCCGATACCGGGGAGATTGCCGTCCGGCGAACCCGCGAACGAGGAACCGGCAACCACGAAAGCGAAAGCAAGGATGAAGCTGAGCGCGCGCATGGTCTTGTCTCCGAATTCCCTGGCCGGCGGTGCGCCGTCGTCGTTGTGAAGCTGATAACCATGGGCGGTTTCGCCCGTGATGCGCCAAAACGCAAAATGGTTTCATCTGGCGTGAGAATTGTTTCGTCCCCTGCAGGGCGACGACACAATTCTCCAAAACTGCCAATCATTTCAGTCAGGTCGCGCCGGAGCTGAAAGCGGCCTGCCAGGCTCCTGATCCAGCCGCGCAACCGCCTCCGCGCCGCCGCCGTCACCGTAACGCATTGCGCGCTTCACACGCATTTTACGTTTTTCTGCTGAAGAGGATGTCAAACGAAGGCTGGGTCCGGTCGAACCGGGGGCGCGTCGGCTGCGACCCAAGCCATCGAAACCAAGACGCCCGGGATCACCGGGCGCGTTCAGTTGAGGGATGGCCATCATGACGATGCAGGATCGCGCGACGCCGCGCGAGGCGGACCAGCGGACCGACGGCGGAGATCAACGACCGAGGCGCGTCGCCTCGGCCGGCTTGATGTCGCTGCAGTCCGGCCGCGGCTTTGAGGCCGCGCCGCAAGCATTCGTGCGGCTGACCGGCTCGCATCTCGTCAAAGGCGTCACTGCGTGAAGAACTCGCCGCATTTCTGGACGTTTGCGTCTGCCGGTCCCCAAGGCATGATCGGGACGGTGGAGGTCGAGTTCTTCGGCGAGCCCTCGATCAGCCTGTCCGAATAGACCATGTAGACCAGCACGTTCCGCTTGGCGTCGCAGCCGCGCACGATCTGCATCTTCTTGAAGAATAGCGAACGGCGCTGGCGAAACATGTCGTCGCCCTGCTCCATCTTGGTCTTGAACTTGATCGGGCCGACCTGGCGGCAGGCCAGCGAGATGTCAGAGACCTCCTCGGCAAGGCCCAGCCAGCCCTTGAAGCCGCCCTTCTCCGGCACCGTGAAATGACAGGCGACGCCCTCGACCTCCGGATCGTCGAGACCATAGGTCGCGAGCTTGTCGTTCGGGCTCATCCATTTGAACACGGTGGAGCGACGGAAGATCAGATCGGGCTCGTCAGCCGCATGCGCGGACGCCGCCGGCACAGCCAAGGCCAGGAGGAATAAGGCGAGGCCTTTCAAGCGGATGCCGCCAAGACCAGGGAAACGAGATGACATGAAGTTCTCCGGTAACAAGTCCCCACAATGTAGGTATGAGGCCGCCGCTCAGGAAGACGACGAGCGGACGGGCACGGCCGCCGTTTACCGCTCTGTGAGGCTTTTTTGTTACGTCTTGGACAAAAGTAGCTGATGGCAGAACCGCGCTGCTGGTGAACGCGTATCCCCTTTGCGAGACTAACGTCTGATTTGGATTATGGATTCGAGGATGAACAGCGTGAACGGGTCGGGTTTCTCTGCCAAGCCGGCGCGGCTTTGGCAGGTCGCCATTGTGACGGCGGCGAGTGCGATGGGCGCGACCAGCCAGGCAGACGCAGCATATTACTATTGGACGGATTATTCCGACGGCTCCTATTACGGCCGACAGGACCGGCATCCCGAGATACCGCGCCAGAAGCCGCAGAAACGCAGCGCGACCGGCAAGAAGGAAGTTGTCGCCCAAAAGGAAGCCGGCACCAAGCCGCAGGGGCCGCTGGTTATCGTCGTCTCGATCGACCGGCAGAAGGTCACGGTCTACGACACCAATGGCGTGTTCGCGGAATCTCCGGTGTCGACGGGCATGAAGGGCCATTCGACGCCGATGGGTGTGTTCAGCGTCATCCAGAAGCACAAGTTCCATCATTCCAACATCTATAGCGGCGCGCCGATGCCGTACATGCAGCGGATCACCTGGTCCGGCGTCGCCATGCATGCCGGCGTTCTGCCGGGATATCCGGCTTCGCATGGCTGTATCCGGATGCCGATGGCGTTCGCGGTGAAGATGTGGAATTGGACCAAGATGGGCGCGCGCGTCATCGTCGCGCCCGGCGAGATGACGCCGCACAGCTTCTCTCATCCCATGCTCGCCTCATTGCGCGTTCCGCCGCAGCCCGCCGCCAGCCTCGAGCCGCAGACCAATGTCGGCGACAAGGCAGACAAGGGCGCAGCGCAGACCAAAGCCGCCGAAGCCAAGCCCGCTGAAACTAAGCCCGCCGAGACCAAGCCTGTCGAAACCAAGACCGCCAGCGCCGACGCGGTGCTCGAGCTGCGCGCCTCCGTCGGCCACACCGTGATGTCGGATGTGACCACGGGCAATGCGCCGGCGCATGAGGAAGCCGCCGCGCCCGCCGACAAGGCCGAGACGGCCGAAGCATCCGACGCGGCCAAGACTGCGTCGGAAGAAGCCGCCAAGCCGGCGACCGAGGACAAGCCCGCCGACAAGGCCGAGCCGGTCAAGACGCAAGCCGCAGACTCCGCGAAGACGCCCGAGGCACCGGCACCTGCGGTCGCCGGCTCCCCCGAGGCGAAGAAGGACGAGACCCGCGTCGCCGATCCCGCACCGACCGCCAAGCCCGACACACCCAAGCGGGCCGGCCAGATCGCCGTCTTCATCAGCCGCAAGGATTCCAAGCTCTACGTGCGGCAGAATTTTGCGCCGCTGTTCGAGGTCCCGGTCACGATCGCCACGAGCGACCGTCCGCTCGGCACGCACATCTTCACCGCCGAGCTCGACAAGACCGATACCAATGCGCTGCGCTGGTCCGTGGTGTCGCTGCCCGTCTCCGCCCGTTCCGCGGCACGCGAGGACGACAGCCGCCTCACCCGCCGCAAGGCTGGCGCTGCTGTGATCCCCGTTGCCGCCAAGCTCGTTGCTGCCAAGCCTGTCGTCACGCCGGACAGCCCGGCCGCGGCGCTCGACCGCATCTCGATCCCCGCCGACACCATGGCGAAGATCAACGAGATGCTGACATCAGGCGGCTCCATCATCATCTCCGACCAGGGCATCAACCAGGGCGAGACCGGCGAAGGCACCGACTTCATCGTTCGTCTGTACTGACCTGCTTCACTGTGGCCGATAACGCGGTGTTGACGAGGCCGGGCGCACCGGCGGAGTAACATGCGGCCCGGATCATTTCGGGGGATGCCGTCATGATGAACCGCAGGACCGTGCTCACCGTGGCGCTGGCGGGCGTGCTCGCGCCGGCGACGCGTGCGTTTGCCGATGGCGGCATGAGCCGGATCTCGGCCTATGCGTTTTCTTTCCCCGCTTTGTCGGGCGACGACATCCGCCTCGCCGCTTTCACCGGTAAGCCGCTGCTGGTGGTCAACACCGCCTCGCTGTGTGGCTACACACCGCAATATGCCGGCCTGCAGGAGCTCTGGAGCGAGTTTCGCGAACGCGGACTCACCGTGATCGGCGTGCCCTCCAACGATTTCGGCGGCCAGGAGCCCGGCGGCACCAGCGAGATCACGGCGACCGCGCACCACCAATATGGCGTTACCTTTCCGATTACCGCTAAGGCTGCCGTCGTCGGCGCCAAGGCGCATCCCTTCTACAAATGGGCCGCCGATGCGCGGCCTCGGGAAGTTCCGCGCTGGAACTTCCACAAATACCTGATCGGCCGCGACGGCTATATCGCCGACGTGTTTCCGTCAGCGGTCGAGCCGGCCGACACGCGGATCAAGACGGCAATTGCCAAGGCGCTGGCCGACAGCTGACGCGAGGCGCAGCCCATCCGGCTGGGCACAATTATGGCGGGATGCCAAACAGCCGTTGCAATGGCGATGGGCCACCATCTAGGCTAGGATCGTAAGGGCAGGACGGTTTGGCCGAAGGCGAAAAGCCGCGGCGGAACAACGGGATCAATCTCGAGGACAACACCATGCGCGTGGCGGCAGGACTGATTTTGGCAAGCGCGATCTCTCTGGCCATGACCGGCGCGGCGTGGTCGCAGACCCCGGCCGCGAAGCCCGCAGCCGCGACGCAAGCCGCACCGGCGGCGACGCCGGCAGCTGCAACACCCGCCCCGGCTCCGGCGGCCGCTCCCGCAGCGGCGGCGCCAGCAGGTTTCGTCAATCCGCCTCCGCCCAAGCAAGCCCCGCAGCCGGCGCGCGCGGCCTGCAACACGCAAGGCGCGCTCGGTGTCGCCCGCACCGTCGAGATCGATACCACCGGCGGTCCCGGCTTCGGCTTCGAGCATTTCAAGGAGCTCGACTTCCTGCGCGACAAGGAGGTGGTGCTGACCTTCGACGACGGCCCCTGGCCGAAGAACACGCCCGCGGTGCTGAAGGCGCTCGCCGATGAATGCACCACCGGCATCTTCTTCTCGATCGGCAAGCACGCGACCTACGAGCCGGAGATCCTGAAGCAGGTCTACGCCGCCGGCCACACCGTCGGCACCCACACCTGGTCGCACGCCAACCTCAACAACAAGAAGCTCACCGAAGCACAGCGCAAGGAAGAGATCGAGAAAGGCCTGTCCGCGGTGAAGTGGGCGCTCGGCGGCATCTCGCCCTCGCCGTTCTTCCGCTTCCCGGCGCTCCAGCATCCGCCGGAGATGGTCACCTATCTCGGCAACCGCAACACCGCGATCTTCTCCTGCGACATCGATTCCTTCGACTTCAAGGCCTCCAAGCCCGAGAAGGTGGTCGAGACCGTGATGAAGAAGCTCGACACCAAGGGCAAGGGCATCATCCTGATGCACGACTTCCAGAAGCACACGGCGGAAGCCCTGCCCGAGCTGCTCAAGCGCCTCAAAGCCGGCGGCTACAAGGTGGTGGCGATGCGCGCCAAATTCCCGGCGTCGACGCTGCCCGAATACGACCAGGAGCTGCTCAAGGACGTCAAGCTGCCGACGGTGAGCCAGCGCCCGGTCAATTCCGTGGTGACGACGGTTTCCGAATAGACGGCCATTGTCTTTCCAGATCGAAGGCTACGTCATCGTCTCGGCGGACGGCATGCTTGCCGACGCCACCCATGTCATGCCCGACAGCCTGAAGTTCGACGGCGACAAGCTGTTCTTCGAGCAGGCCCTCGATCGCGCCGCGCTGATCGTGCACGGCCGCAACTCGCATGAGCAGCAGCCGAACTCGCCGAAGCGCAAGCGGCTGATCCTGACGCGCAGGATCAAGGCCCTCACCGTCGATCCCGAGATGCCGAACGCGACGCTGTGGAATCCGGATCATGCGAGCTTCGAGGAGGCCTGCGCCTTTGCGGATGTCGCCTCCGGCACGGTCGCAATCATCGGCGGCCCCGTCGTGTTCGACCTGTTCATGGACCGCTATGACACGTTCTGGCTGTCGGAAGCCCCGCATGTGCGCCTGCCCGGCGGCGAAGGCTGTTTCGTCGGCGTGCCCCAGCGGACGCCGCATGAGGTGTTGGCCTCGCACGGGCTGAAGCCCGGCGCGCCGTATCTCCTCGACTCCGGGCACGAGGTGACGGTGACGCCGTGGCGTCGACGCCAGGCCTGAAGTTAAAAACCGAAGATCAACCCCATGCACAGTACCGGCATCTTGTTACCGGTGACCACCTCACGGAATGATCACATCAAACTTGGGACCTCGGGAGCTGACGCCCGGCTGCCAGCTCGCGGCTAGACGTCCCCGTAGGCGGCCTCGGCCGGACGCGTGGTGCGGCCGTAACCCATCAGCATGAACAAGGCGCCGATGATCGAGAGGTTCTTCAGCGCGTCGACCACCATCTTGGCATTGTCGGGCGCAGCCTGGTTCCAGAAGTCATCGAGCACCACCGTCGCAACCGCGACGTAGATGATCATCAGCATCGCGAAGAACCGCGCGCCGAAATTCAGCGCGATCATCAACCCCGCGATGATCTCGAGCCCGCCGATCGCGATCGCCAGCAACTGCGGCGTGGTCATGGCGGTCGCCGTCTCGAGCTGCTTGGCGTAGGGCGCGACGATGTCGGGCACCACGACCTTGCTGGCGATGAAGTCGGCCGTCGCCTGGATGGCAAAGAGCTTGGTCGCGCCCGTGTAGATGAACAGCACGGCGAACAGAATTCGCCCGAAAGTCACGAACGCTGGCATGATCGGCCTCTTGGCAAGCTTAGAGCGCGGAACGCGTGAGCAGATTATGGAGAGTCGTGCGCCGGTTTACAAACAGCGAAATGGAGAAGTGAAAGGAATTCAAGGTTGGCGCCTCTTACCTTCTCCCCTTGCGGGAGAAGGTGGCTCGCGCAGCGGCGAGATGGATGAGGGGTATCTCTCGGCACAGCAAACTCTCGCGATGGCCACTCGCGGAGAGATACCCCTCATCCGGCGCTTCGCGCCACCTTCTCCCACAAGGGGAGAAGGGATTGCACCGCCGATGACGCTGGAGCCAGCCTTACGTGAACAACGTCGGCTGTTGCCGCGCCGCGCGCTCCTGCGCTTCGACCACCGCGACTGCCGTCATGTTGAGGATGCCGCGCGCCGTCACCGACGGGGTGAGGATGTGCGCGGGGCGCGCCGGTCCGACCAGGATCGGGCCGACGGGCAGCGCGTCCGCCAGCGACTTGATCATCTGATAGGCGACGTTGGCGGTGTCCAGCGTCGGCATGATCAGGATGTTGGCCTCGCCCTCCAGCTTGGAATGCGGCAGCACCATTCTTCGCGCAGCCGAGGAGAGAGCCGTATCGCCCTGCATCTCGCCGTCGGCCTCGATCTCGGGATGCTTGTCCTTCAACAGCTGGGTCGCCAGGCGCATCTTGCGCGAGGAGTCGGTGTCGTAGCTGCCGAAATCCGAATGCGAGATGAAGGCGATCTTCGGCTTGATGTTGAAGCGTTGAACGTGGACCGCCGCGAGCGATGCGATCTCGGCCAGCTCTTCCGCGCTCGGATTGGGGCGAACTTGCGTGTCGGCGATGAAGAAGGCGCCCTTGCTCGTGATCAGCAGCGCCAGCGCCGCATAGTCGCTGATGCCCGGACAGAATCCGACGATCTCGCGGACATGGCGCAGATGGCTCATATAGCGGCCCTCGACGCCGCACAGCATGGCGTCCGCCTCGCCGCGCGTGACCGCGAGCGCGGCGATCACCGTGTTGTTGGTCCGCACCACGGTGCGGGCCGCATCCGGCGTCACGCCGCGGCGGCCGGCGACCTCGACATAGGACTGCACGTAGGAACGGTAGCGCGGATCGTCTTCGGGATTGACGAGGTCGAAATCCTTGCCGGCGCGGATCGAGAGGCCGAAGCGCTTGATGCGCGCCTCCACGACCGAAGGGCGGCCGACCAGGATCGGCCGCGCCAAATTCTCCTCCAGCACCACCTGCGTGGCGCGCAGCACGCGCTCGTCCTCGCCTTCGGCGTAGATCACGCGCACCGGCTGGGTCTTGGCCTTGGCGAACATCGGCTTCATGACGAGGCCGGAGCGGAACGCGAAGCGCATGAGCTGCGCAGCATATTCGTCGAAATTGGTGATGGGACGCGTCGCGACGCCGGACTCCATCGCCGCCTTCGCAACCGCCGGCGCCACGCGCAGGATCAGCCTGGGATCAAACGGGCTCGGGATCAGCGAGCCCGGGCCGAAACCGCCCGCCTCGCTGGTTTCGACCCCGAGCGCCACCGCATCCGACGGCGCCTCGCGCGCGAGCTGCGCGATGGCCTCGACCGCGGCGTGCTTCATCTCCTCGTTGATCGCGGTCGCGCCGACGTCGAGCGCGCCGCGGAAGATGAAGGGAAAGCAGAGGACGTTGTTGACCTGGTTCGGATAATCGGAGCGCCCGGTGCAGATCATGGCGTCGGGCCGCGCTTTCCGCGCCTCCTCCGGCATGATCTCCGGTGTCGGATTGGCGAGCGCCATGATCAGCGGCTTGTCCGCCATCGCCTTGGCCATGTCAGGCGTCAGCACGCCCGGCGCCGAGAGACCGATGAAGATGTCGGCACCGCCGATGACGTCGCCGAGCGTACGCTTGTCGGTCTTCTGCGCATAGACCGCCTTCCAGCGGTCCATCGTGGTGTTGCGGCCCTCGTGCACGAGCCCGTCGATGTCGCAGACCCAGATGTTCTTGCGCTGCGCGCCCATCGACACCAGGAGATTGAGCGTCGCGATGGCCGCGGCCCCTGCCCCCGACGCCACGATCTTGACGTCGGACAGCTTCTTGCCGTTCAGCCTGAGACCATTGGTGATGGCGGCGGCGACGATGATGGCGGTGCCGTGCTGGTCGTCATGGAAGACCGGGATCTTCATGCGCTCCTTCAAGCGCGTCTCGATCTCGAAACACTCGGGTCCCCGGATGTCCTCCAGATTGATGCCGCCGAAGGTCGGCTCGAGCGCCGCGACAGTCTCGACCACGCGGTCGATCGTGTCGGCGGCGATCTCGATGTCGAACACGTCGATGCCGGCAAATTTCTTGAACAGGACCGCCTTGCCTTCCATGACGGGCTTGGAGGCCAGCGGGCCGATATTGCCGAGGCCGAGCACCGCGGTGCCGTTGGAGACCACGGCGACCAGATTGGCGCGGGTCGTCAAGGTGGCGGCTTCCGCCGGGTTCTTGGCGATCTCGGTACAGGCCGCGGCAACGCCCGGAGAATAGGCCAGCGCGAGGTCGCGCTGGTTGGCAAGCGGCTTGGTCGCCTGGATCTCGAGCTTGCCGGGGCGCGGCAGACGATGGTAGGCGAGCGCCGCCTGGTGGAGATCATCAGAATAGGACGACATGCGGTCTCTTGCCTCGCGTTACCCGCCTCAAAATGCACGATCCGGGGCCGCTGTCCAAGCGAACCGTATTTCCGGGTCATGGAAACGGGATGAAGCACGCCGGGCGCCCCGGTGGCAACATCCGATTGCGCGCCCATCAACAGGGCGTGCGGCCAAATGTTTGAAAACCATAGCTTTCCCTGGACCGCGCGGCGTTTCGCGAATATGGCAGGTTGCGCGGTGCAGAACGAGCAACTGGAGCCGGAAATGAAGCGAATCCTGATCGGCCTGATCGTGGCAGCCGGGCTCGGCGCGGGCGGATGGTTCGGCTTCAACCTCTATGTCCAGCACCGGGCCACCGGCGAGGTCGAGGCGGCGTTCGAGCGGATCCGCTCGGGCGGCGGCAAGGCGAGCCATGGCAAGGTCACGTTCGAGCTCGCGACCCGGACACTGACCATCGAGGACATCGCGGTCGAACCCGCCCAGCCACAGCTCGCCAACATCAAGGTCGCAAAGGTCACGGCCGTCGGTGTCCGCCAGCCAGACGAGGCCCATTTCTCGGCCGACAACATTGACCTGTCCGGCGTCGAGGTCGCCTACACGTCCAGCGAGCAGGCGAAGCTGAAAGCGAACTACAAGATCCCGCAAATCAGCGCGCGCGACTTTTACGGCCCGACCCGTGCAGACGGCACGCCGCTGTCCGGCTCGATCATCGACATGTACCGTTTCATGCTCGCGCAATACGCGACCGTCTCGGCGTCCTCGATCACGGCGCCGACCATCGCGGTCAACGTCGATGCCGGCAGCGGCAATGCCGGCAGCGGCGACTACGTCTATTCGGGTCTGTCGGTCCAGAACCTCAAGCGCGGCAAGATCGAAACCGCGAAGACGGACCACGTCAGCTTTACGCTCGACCTGGCCCAGCCGGGCAAGCCCGCGAAAATGACCGGCGAAATGTCGGGTCTCGCCATCTACGATTTCGACGCGACCGCCGTCAGGGCCGCGCTCGATCAGCAAGTGTCGAGCGATGACAATTTTCACAGGATCTATCGACGCATTTCAGTGAATTCATATGTGGTGACGACGGCGCCAGGCGTGCGCGCGCTGATCGACGGCATCACCTTCGACGACATTGCGATCCGTCCCTCGAAATTCCGCCCGGCCGAGATCATCGCGCTGGTGCCGGCTGACGGCTCGATCCCGACGCCGACGCAATCGCGCGACATGATCGAGAAGGTGGCCGACTTCTTCGAGGGCTTTCGGATCGGCAAGGCGGAAGTCGGCAAGCAAACGGTCGAGACGCCGCAAGGGACGGGACGGCTCAACGCGGTCAAATACGATCAGGACAAGATCGCGCTGGAAGGCCTGGAGATGCCGATGCCGCAGGGCCAGCTCAAGATGGAGCGCTTCACGCTGAGGTCCTTCAGCGCCGGAAATCTGATGCGCTGGGCAGCAAGCCTGAAGACGCCGGGACAGCCGCCCTCGCCCGATCAGATGCTCGGCCTGTTCCGCGTGCTCGAAGGCGCCGAGATCAAGGGCGTGGTCTCGCCGTACAAGACGACGCGGCAGCTCTTCACCATCGACACGATCAGCCTGAACTGGGGCCAACTGGTCGGATCGATCCCGAGCAAAGCCAATCTGGTGGTGAAGATGGTCACGCCGACCGATCCCGCCAATCCGGCGTTGCAGCCGCTGATCATGGCGGGCGTGGACAAGCTCGCCATCGACCTCGATCTCGGCGCGGCCTGGACGGAATCGACGGGCGCGTTCGCGCTTGCGCCGGCCACGATCGATCTCGGCAACCTTGCCAAAGCGCAAGTCGGCTTCGCGCTCGCCAACGTGCCGCGCGGCCTGTTCACGTCCGATCCGGTGCAGGCGATGGGCCAGGCGGCGCAGGTCGAGACCGGTGCGCTCGAGCTCTCGCTGCGCGACAGCGGCGTCGTCGACCTCGTCGTCGCGCAGTTCGCGCGCATCCAGAATGTCAGCCGCGACGCCGCACGCAACGCCATCGTCGAGATGATCAGGGCGCAAGGCGAGAAGATCGCGGGGGCCAGCGCCGATGCCAAGGGCGCGGTGGATGCGCTCGCCGGCTTCGTCGAGACATCAGGTCAGACGCTGACCGTCAAGCTCGCGCCGCGCGCCAAGGTGCCGCTGATGCAATTGATGCAGCTGATCCAGACCGACCCGGAGAACGCGCTGGCGCAGTTCAGGATCGAGGCGTCGACGGGGTTGTAGTTTGATCTCGTGTCCCGGACGCGGCGCGGCATGAAATGACGCGACGCAGAGCCGGTACCCAGAGAGCTTGCGGTTCACCGCGACAGGGGCCCCGGCTCGGCAGCGCATCACTGCGTGCTGCGCTGCGTCCGGGGCACGAGACCAGGCGTGCAGCCTCACTTCTGCGGCAGGTTCACCCGCACATGCAGCTCGCGCAGCTGCTTCGTCGTCGCTTCCGACGGCGCGCCCATCAGCAGGTCCATGGCCTGCTGGTTCATCGGGAACAGCGAGATCTCGCGCAGATTGGTGGTGCCGCAGAGCAGCATCACGATGCGGTCGACACCCGCGGCCATGCCGCCATGCGGCGGCGCACCGTACTGGAAGGCGCGGTACATGCCGCCGAAGCGGTCGACCACTTCCTGCTCGCCGTAGCCCGCGATCTCGAACGCCTTCACCATCGCTTCCGGCACGTGGTTGCGGATGCCGCCCGAGGCGATCTCGTAGCCGTTGCAGGTGATGTCGTACTGGAACGCCTTGATGGTCAGCGGATCCTGGCCCTTCAGCACCTCGAGGCCGCCCTGCGGCATCGAGAACGGGTTGTGCGAGAAGTCGACCTTCTTGTCCTCGTCGTTGTACTCGTACATCGGGAAGTCGACGATCCAGGCGAGCTCGAACCGCTCCTTGTCGGTGAGGTTCAATTCCTCGCCGACCTTGTTGCGGGCCAAACCAGAGAACTTCCAGAACTTGTCGGGATCGCCGGCGACGAAGAAGGCGGCATCGCCCTCCTTGGTGCCGATCTGCGCGCGAATCGCAGCGGTGCGCTCGGGCCCGATGTTGTTCGCAAGGGGACCTGCACCCTCGCCGCCTTCGCGCCACATGATGTAGCCGAGGCCGGGCTGGCCTTCGCCCTGCGCCCACGAGTTCATGCGGTCGCAGAACGCACGGCTGCCGCCGCCCGGCGCGGGAATGGCCCAGACCTGGTTCTTGGGATCCTCTAGCATGCGCGCGAACACCTTGAAGCCGCTTCCGCGGAAATGCTCGGAGACGTCCTGCATCTCGATGGGGTTGCGCAGATCCGGCTTGTCGCTACCGTATTTGCGCAGCGCCTCGGCAAACGGAATCCGGCGCCAGCCTTTCGTCACCGGCTTGCCCTTGGCGAACTCCTCGAACACGCCGGTGATCACGGGCTCCATCGCCGCGAACACGTCCTCCTGCGTGACAAAGCTCATCTCGACGTCGAGCTGGTAGAACTCGCCCGGCAGACGGTCGGCGCGCGGGTCCTCGTCGCGGAAGCAGGGCGCGATCTGGAAGTAGCGGTCGAAGCCCGACATCATCAGCAGCTGCTTGTACTGCTGCGGCGCCTGCGGCAGCGCGTAGAACTTGCCGGGATGGATGCGCGAGGGCACCAGGAAGTCGCGCGCGCCTTCCGGCGAGGACGCGGTCAGGATCGGGGTGTTGAACTCGAAGAAGCCCTGCCCCTCCATGCGCCGGCGCATCGACTTGATGATCTCGACGCGCGTCATGATGTTCTGGTGCAGCTTTTCGCGGCGCAGATCGAGGAAGCGGTACTTCAGGCGGATGTCTTCGGGATATTCCTGGTCGCCGAACACCGGCAGCGGCAGGTCGCCCGCCGGGCCCAGCACCTCGATCTCGGTGACATAGATCTCGATCTTGCCGGTCGGCAGATCGTCATTGTCGGTGCCCTCGGGGCGGCGGCGGGCCTTGCCGTCCATCCGCACCACGAATTCCGAACGCAGCTTCTCGGCCTGCGCGAATGCCGGCGAGTCCGGATCGACCACGCACTGGGTCAGGCCGTAATGGTCGCGCAAATCGATGAAGAGCACGCCGCCATGGTCGCGGACGCGATGGACCCAGCCCGAAAGGCGGACCGTCTCGCCGATGTTGCTCTCGCGGAGCGCGCCGCATGTATGTGACCGGTAGCGATGCATGGTCGTCCCAAAATCAATGTCGGAGGGGTCGAATCGGACGGCCTGTCACGGCCGGTCCGAGATTGCGGCAGGGTTTACCCGACGAGGCCCAAGGCGGCAACCAAGGGAACGGCCTGTTTTGGACCCGGAGGGCCCATTTTTGGCTTATCGGAGCCCAAGCCTTTGCCATCAGGCGTTCCAGCCCTATCTTGAGGCCATGACAGTGCATTTCCCCTTCCAGAACTCCTATTCGGCGCTGCCGGACAGCTTCTTCGCCCGCGTCGCGCCGACCCCGGTCACGGCCCCCCGGCTGATCAAGCTGAACCGGCCGCTGGCGGTCCAGCTCGGGCTCGATCCGGACATGCTGGACACCCCGGAAGGTGCGGCGATCCTGGCCGGCAAGACGGTTCCCGACGGCGCCGACCCCATCGCCATGGCCTATGCCGGGCATCAGTTCGGCCATTTCGTGCCCCAGCTCGGCGACGGACGCGCCATCCTGCTCGGCGAGGTCATCGACCGGGAGGGCGTCCGCCGCGACATCCAGCTCAAGGGCTCGGGCCCCACCCCGTTCTCCCGCCGCGGCGACGGACGCGCGGCACTCGGGCCGGTGCTGCGCGAATACATCGTCAGCGAAGCGATGTTCGCTCTGGGCATCCCGACCACGCGCTCGCTCGCCGCCGTCGTCACCGGCGATCACGTCATCCGCGAGACCGCGCTGCCCGGCGCGGTGCTGACGCGCGTCGCCTCCAGCCATATCCGGGTCGGCACCTTCCAGTTCTTCGCCGCCCGCCGCGACACCGACGCGATCCGCGCCCTCGCCGATCATGTCATTGTCAGGCACTATCCGCAGCTGCGCGAAGCGGAGCGCCCCTATCATGCGCTGCTCGCCGGCGTCGTCGCGCGTCAGGCCGAGCTCGTCGCGCGCTGGCTGCTGGTCGGCTTCATCCATGGCGTGATGAACACCGACAACAGCTCCATCTCCGGTGAGACCATCGATTACGGCCCCTGCGCCTTCATGGACGCCTACAACCCCGCACAGGTGTTTTCCTCGATCGACGAGATGGGCCGCTACGCCTATGCCAACCAGCCGCGCATCGCGCTGTGGAATCTGACGCGGCTCGCTGAATGCCTGCTGCCGCTGTTTTCCGATGACCAAGAGAAGGCGGTCGCCGAAGCCCAGGACATTCTCGGCGCCTTCGCGGACCAGTTCAGTGCCGCCTATCAGGCTGGCCTGCGCAAGAAGGTCGGCCTGTTCACGGAGCGCGACGGCGACGAGGCCCTGATCCAGGACCTGCTCGATGCCATGGCCAAGAACCAGGCCGACTTCACCCTCACCTTCCGCAAGCTCGGCGACGCCGCGGCCGATGACGCCGCCGACGTCCGCGCGCAGTTCATGGAGCCTGCGGCCTTCGACGAATGGGCCGGCCGCTGGCGCGCGCGCATCGCGCTGGAGCAGCAAGGCGCAGCCGAGCGGCAAGCCGCCATGCACGCCGTCAATCCCATGTTCATCCCGCGCAACCACCGCGTCGAAGCCGTGATCCAGGCTGCCGTGCACGACAACGACTACGCGCCGTTCGAGGAATTGGTGAAGGTGCTGGCAAATCCGTTCGAGGACCAGCCGGAGTATGCGGCCTACGCCGATCCGCCGCTGCCGGACCAGCGGGTGCTGCGGACGTTCTGCGGGACGTGAGGCGGGTCCGACCGCGCACGACCATCTCTAATTGGTTCACTACGTGGATTGCGCCTTGCGCGGCGCATCCTCGTCCCGCGGGCGTTGTGGACACGTCCCGTGCGCGGGAACCGCTGTCATCAAACTGAAACACACGCGCTCTAACCGCCTGTCAGGGTCGTCTTGCCGGAGGCGTCCGTCCTCTAACCATCCCGACACAGCGCGCGCATGCCCTTCAAATTCATCCACCTCACCGACACGCATCTGGCGAACCCCGGCTCGACGCTTTACGGCCTCGATCCGCGCGCCCGGCTGGACGCGGCGATTGCCGACATCAACAAGCATCAGTCCGACGCCGCGTTTGCGGTCGTGACCGGCGACCTCACCCATTGGGGCGAAGCGGAATCCTACGCCAATTTCGCCGACGCGATGGCCGCACTGAAGATTCCCTACATCGCCATGGTCGGCAATCACGACAAGCGCGTCACCTGCCTCGACGCGCTGAAAGCCGCGCCGCGCGATGCCAACGGCTTCGTGCAGGGCACGCGGACCACCGAGCACGGCCTGTTCGTCTTCCTGGACACGCTGGACGAGACCAGCCATGCCGGCGAGATGTGCGCCAAGCGCCTCGGCTGGCTCGCGAGCACACTTGCAGCCGCGCCCGCCGACCAAGAGTTCGTCGTATTCATGCATCACCCGCCCTTCCCGGTCGGCGTGCCCGCGATGGACGAGATCGGACTGAAGCAGAGCGCCGAGTTTGCCGAGGTGATCGCGCCCTATCGCGCGCGCATCCGCCACCTCTTCTTCGGCCATGTGCACCGCCCGATCTTCGGCAGCTACGGCAAGATCCCGTTCTCGACCCTGCGCGGCACCAATCACCAGGTCTGGTTCGAGCTGGACGCCAATGCCACCGACCATCTGGCGAGCCACGAGCCGCCGGCCTATGGCGTGGCGCTGATCGACGACGACAATCTCGTCGTGCACAGCCACGACTTCCTCGACCAAAGCCTGCGCTTCCCCTTCGAGCCTCCGGCGGGAGTGGATGGCCGCCACTATGCGCTCAACTTCGCGGCGCGGTGAGATGAGCCTCGCTGAACCCGCGGCTCTCCCGGTCGCGACCTCGGCAGCGCCGCGCCTGGATGTCCTGAAGCGCCTCACCACCCGTCTCAAAGCTTCGCTGCCGGCCTATCTGCTGCTGCTGCCCTCGCTGATCTTCCTCGCGCTGTTCACCTATGGCGCGATGGGGCGCGTACTGGTCGATGCGCTCTATCAGCGTGCCACGCCCAAGGCGCCGGTCCGTTTCGTCGGTCTCGACAATATCAGCGCGGTGCTGGCCGACCCCGCCTTCACCGGTGCCGTCGTTAACAATTTGATCTACGCCGTCGGCACCGCGATCCCGAGCATCGCGCTCGCGCTGCTGTTCGCACTGGCGCTGTCGCGCACCCATGCCGTCAGCAGCGCGCTGCGCGCCGCGCTGTTCCTGCCGGTGCTGATCCCGATGGTGGCGGCCTCCGCGCTGTTCATGTTCATCTTCCTGCCCAATGTCGGCCTGCTCGACTTCTACATCGGCCGGCTGCTTCCGGTGCTGCCGAACTGGCTCGGCGACCCCGATGTCGCGCTCCACGCGATCATGGTCATCACGATCTGGAAGAACGCCGGCTATTACATGCTGTTCTTCCTTGCCGGCCTCCAGGCCGTTCCGGAGGACGTGATGGAGGCCGCTCATCTCGACGGCGCCGGGCCCTACATGCGCCTGCGCCACATCATTCTGCCGGAGCTCAAGCCCACCTTCCTGTTCGTCACCGTCATCGCGATCCTCAACGCGGTGACGCAGGTCGACCACGTCTTCGTCATGACCCAGGGCGGGCCGTCCAATTCGACCAGTCTCGTGCTGTTCTACATCTACCAGCAGGCCGTCGAGCATTACGACGTCGGCAAGGCTTCGGCCGCGACGCTGCTGACGCTCGCCGCGCTGATGAGCCTCACCGCGCTGTCGTTCCGCACCATGGCGAACCGCGAGGGCGGGCCATGAAGCTGATGGAGCGGCTCTACAAAGACGCCCCGCTCGCCACAAGGGGCGAGATCACCCCAAAGCTCGGCTTTCTGCTGACCGTGCTGCTCGCGATCGTCTGGCTCATCCCTTTCCTGTGGATGGTCGTGGCGACGCTGCGCCCGGCTTCCGACGGCATCAACGCCATGGCCGAGCTGATGCCGAGCCTGAAGCCGACTCTCGACAACATCAGGGATGCCTGGGAGATCGGCGATTTCCCGCGCTACACGCTCAACACCACGATCATCTGCGCCGGCATCCTGCTGGTGCAGTTCGTCACGATCACGCTCGCGGGCTTTGCCTTCGCGCGCCTCGCCTTCGTCGGCAAGACGCTGATCTTCTATTTGTTCCTGATGCAGCTGATGCTGGTGCCGGTGCTGCTGATCGTGCCAAACCTGTCGCTGGTGGCGCGGCTCGGCCTCTACGACACGCTCACCGGCGTGATGATGCCGTTCTTCGCCTCCGCCTTCGGCACCTTCCTGATGCGCCAGGCCTTCGAGGCGATTCCGACCGAGCTGGAAGACGCGGCCCTGATCGACGGCGCCAGCCTATTGCAGCGCATCCGCCATATCTACGTGCCGCTGTCGATGCCGAGCTTCTCGGCCTTCGCCATCATCTCCGTCACCAGCCACTGGAACGACTTCCTGTGGCCGCTGATGGTGATCAATTCGCCGGACAAGCGGCCGCTCACCGTGGGCCTGTCCGTCTTCACCAAGACCGCCGAAGGCACGCAGGCCTGGGGCACCATCGCCGCCGGCACATTGATGGTGATCGCCCCGCTGCTCGTCACCTTCCTGATCTTCCAGAAGCGCTTCATCAGCTCTTTCGTCACCTCAGGCATCAAATAGGAGATTTTCCGATGCTGTTCTCCCGCAGGCTCATGCTCGGCCTTGCCACGGCAGGCTCTTTGGCAAGCGCCCTCGCCTTTCCCGCTCTCGCCGGCGAAGGTCCGACCGAGATCGATCTGTTCTTCCCCGTCCCGGTCGACGGCAAGCTCGCCCGCGACATGGGCACCCTGATCAAGGAGTTCAACGAAGGTCACCCCGACATCAAGGCGACCGCGGTCTACACCGGCTCCTATGACGACACGCTGATCAAGACGCGCGCCGCGATCAAGGCCGGCAAGCCGCCGTCCGCGGTCATCATGTCCGCCAACTTCCTGCTCGACATGCAGATCGAGAACGAGCTCACCAACCTCGATGCGCTGATCAAGGCCGACGGCACCACCAAGGAAAAGTTTCTGGGCCAGTTCTTCCCGGCGCTGCAGGGCAACGCGGTGATCAACCGCTCGGTCTATGGCGTGCCGTTCCACAATTCGACGCCGCTGCTCTACATCAACGCCGACAAGGCCAAGGAAGCGGGCCTCGATCCGAGCCAGCCGCCGCAGACCTGGGCCGAGCTCACCGACTGGGCCAAGAAGCTGACCAAGCGCGAGGGCGACAAGGTGACCCAATGGGGCATCGAGATTCCCTGCGCCTACGACTATTGCGGCTGGATGATGGAAACGCTCACCATGAGCAATGGCGGGCGCTATTACAACGAGGAGTTCGGCGGCGAGGTCTATTACGACACGCCCTCGATGCTGGGGGCGCTCTCCTGGTGGAATGATCTCGTCACCAAGCACAAGGTGCATCCGCCCGGCGCAACGCCAGGACCTGCCGTCAGCACCGCCTTCATCTCCGGCAACGCCGCGATGATGATGCTGTCGACGGGCTCGCTCACCTATGTGCGCGACAACGCCAAGTTCGCCTACAAGGTCGCCTTCATCCCGCGCAACGTCCGCAACGCCGTGCCGATCGGCGGCGCCTCGCTGATCGTTCCGGCAGGTCTCGAAGCCGAGAAGCAAAAGGCGGCCTGGACGCTGATCAAGTGGATGACCTCGCCCGAGAAGAGCGGCTGGTGGAGCCGCGCCACCGGCTATTTCGCGCCCAACATGGCGGCGTACAAGACGCCTGACATGGTCGACTTCCTGAACAAGAACCCGGATGCCAGGACCGCCGTCGAGCAGCTCGACGTCGCCAAGCCGTGGTTCGCGACCTACAAGACCGTGCCGGTCCGCAAGAACCTCGAGGACGAGGTGATGCTGGTCCTCAACGGCAAGAAGCAGCCGAAGGAAGCGTTGGCTGCGGCGCAGAAGGCCGCCGACGAAACGCTGAAGCCTTACAATGCGGAGACGTCGCTGAAGCTGCCGTAGGTCTCACGGATCTAACTCGTGCCGGCGTTTCCCACGGGAGCGCCGGCAGCCCGGCAAACCACTTCCTCCGTCGGCCTGCGATTTTCCCGCCGCATATTGCGGTTGCATTATCCGCATCACTCACCTAACATCTGATGTTGGGGGAGGCGCTCATCACATAAGATGGGCGTGAGGGATCATGCGTGAGCGTTGGTCTGTTTATTTTTATAGGCGTATTGTAGATCTTAGAGCGGCCTTGTTCTTGATCGCTGCGGCTTTCGCGTTGAATGCCTGTGCGACGGGTGGCATCGCCGAATTCGAAGCCTACAAGGCTGCGTTCGACAAGGCGCAAACAACATCCGCGTCGATCTTCGATCAGCTTGCGATTCAGGAACGCTGGCTGTTTCTCAGGGTCAACAGGAAGGCCCTGAACTCGGTCACGTTCGATCCCAATCTAGCAAGATATTACACCGACTCCATCGATCCGCCCGGCACAGCCGCATTACGTGCTTCGCTGGACACGATCAAAACCTATAACGACATCCTCTATGGATTGGAGACCGGGCAAACCGCCGAGGCGTTGGCCGGGAAGATTTCTGCGCTCGAGAGTTCGTTGATTTCCGGTGTCAAAGACACCTCATCAGTCATTTCGGGGCTGACCAAGGCGGAGCCGCATGTCGCGGCCGCCTTGCCCGCGATCGATGCTGCATTCCAGGTCCTGTTGCCGTTCGTTCAAGAGGCGTTGAAACTTCGCTCGCGAGAGTACTTTCGTACTTTCCTGGTGAAGGCATATCCGACAGTGATGGCGTTGCTGCACGAGCTGCGTGAATCGACGCGGTATATTTTTCCGGTTCTGACGGCAGCCATACGAAACAGCGACACCGCGGTGAGAGCAGGCCTGACTGCGGCCGATACAGACAAGGTCAATACGTACAGGAAATTGCTGGCGGACTGGGTCATCTTGATTGATGCGACCGCGAAAGCGCTTGAACGGGCCAAACTGGCCGCCGAGGCACCCCCCACCGTCGTCAGCACCATCACCGGCCTGACAGCGGTTGCGATCGAAATGGATGCTGTCGCGCAGAGCGCAAAGAAGCATCTTGCGGAGCTTGCGACCAAGTAATTTCGAATGGGAGGCGACGTATGCCCACCGCGCTGGAAATCATTCAGGACCTCAAAGTGCCGCTTCAAGAGGCATTGACGAAGGCGACCACGGACGCGGATCGACAGAAGATCGAGCAGCAGCTGCAAGCCCTCTCCGACCTCGATCTCGAGATCACGCAACGCAATTTCACGTCCGGCATCGCCGAGCTGCAAGCGGTCACCGAGGCCTTGAGAAAGATCATCGCGGAGCTGCGGGGCCATATCGACAATCTGTTCATGGACCAGCTCGCGCAAGCCGGACGGGATAACGGTGTGGCCTGATCCCCGGACGACGAGGACTTTCGGCAATTTCGAGCAAATCAGTTTTGACGGGAGATAGGGCATGGCATCCACCCCGCTGGAGATCATCCAAGACCTCGAGGAGTCACTGCGCCAGGCCTACAAGAAGGCAACGACCGACGAGGATCGCCAGAAGATCGTGGAGAAGTTGCAAGCGCTCTCGGATCTCGATCTTCGAATCACGCTCGAGGAATTCGAAACCGAGATCGCCAAGCTGCAGGCGATCACCGATACATTGAAAGCAATCATCACCGAACTGCAGGGCCACATCGACAATCTGTTCATGGACCAACTTGCGCAGGTCGGCAAAGAGAACGGCTTGTTGCCGCAGAGCAAGCCGACCGGCGGCCCGCCCGACAACCTCGGCGCGAGCACGGCTGGAGCTGGATCGGCGGGACCGGCGGGATCGGGCTCGACGGTTGGCGGGATCGACTGTGCCTTGGACTGCCAGGACAAAGCCGTGAAGATCAAGAAAGCGGGCTTCACCTTCGTCTGCCGCTATTACCGCAACGCTTCATCACATTATCCGCCACTGTCCGCCCAGGAGGTGGCAACCCTTTCGGCCGCCGGCTTGTCGGTCGTTGCGGTCTGGGAGAGCGCCTCCGACAAGATCGGGCATTTTTCGTTCACCAGCGGCGTCAACGAGGCGACGTCCGCCTATCATCAGGCGCTACTTGCCGGCCAGCCGAAGGACACGCCCATCTATTTCGCCGTGGACGCCGATTTCAACGCGACGGAGATCGCAGGACCTGTTCGCGATTATTTTCGCGGGATCGCATCCGGCTTCGATGCGATCAGCCACCACGCGCCGATCTACCAGATCGGCGTCTACGGCTCCGGCCTCACCTGCGGAACGCTGACCAATCAGGGCCTGGCCAAATACGCGTGGCTCGCAATGTCCACCGGCTGGCGCGGATCGAAGACATTTAAGGGCTGGAACATCAAGCAGTCGGGTGAGACCGTCAATATGGGCTTCGACTACGATTCAGACGTGGCCAAGCCCGGCTTTGGTGGCTTTCAAAGCGTGCTGGCGAACGCGATCGCCTGAGCGCCCCCATTAACCCCCCGTCCACCATCCGGCCCGTCGCACCGCCGGTAACCATCGCAATTAACAGACCCTCAACGCGCCCCCGACAAATCTATCAATGTTTCTGGAGATTTCGCCGTGGATCTGTTGGTTTTCGAGTTCCTGGGGCTGGCGCTGGTCGGCATGTGCGTGGTCGTGGTGGCGCTGCCCTGCGCGCGCAAATCCTCGCACCGGGTCCGCTACGAATAGGAATTTCGTCGGAAAAGACGATTCCGGACCGAATGCAAGGCTCGAATTCGCATCGAGCCCCTTGACATCACAGCACTTTCGGCAGAACGGCTGATATCAAGTGTCATGGGCCGTTCATGGATTTAATTACCACCACCGCTGACCTCGCGGCTGCCTGCAGCCGGCTGGCCAAGCACCCCGTCATTACCGTCGATACCGAGTTCCTGCGCGAGACCACCTATTACCCGCTGCTGTGCGTGGTGCAGATGGCCAGCGCCGAGGAGGCTATCGTCATCGATACCCTGGCCGCCGGCATCGATCTCAAGCCGTTCTTCGAGCTGATGGCCAATGAGGGCGTGCTGAAGGTCTTCCACGCCGCCCGTCAGGACATCGAGATCATCTGGCATCAGGCCAATATCATCCCGCACCCGGTGTTCGACACCCAGGTCGCCGCGATGGTGCTCGGTTACGGCGACAGCATCGCCTACGACGCGCTGGTCGAGAAGGTCACCGGCCACCGCCCGGACAAGACCCACCGCTTCACCGACTGGTCGCGTCGGCCGCTGACCAAGGAGCAGATGCATTACGCGGTGTCCGACGTCACCCATTTGCGCGACGTGTTCGCAGCGCTCGACGCCGATCTCAAGAAGCGCCGCCGCAGCGAATGGGTCTCCATCGAGATGGAGGTCCTCACCTCCCCCAGAACCTACGACTTCCACCCCGAGCGCGCCTGGGAACGGCTGAAGACGCGCGTGCGCAAGCCGAAGGATCTCGCCGTCCTCATGGAGGTCGCCGCCTGGCGCGAGCAGGAGGCGCAGAGCCGTGACGTGCCGCGCGGCCGCGTGCTGCGCGACGAGGCGGTCACCGACATCGCGACCCACGCGCCGACCACGCTGGAGAAGCTCGCCCATCTCCGCTCGGTGCCGAAAGGTTTTGAGAAGTCCAAATGGGGCGCGGACATCGTCGCCGCGGTCGAGCGCGGCCTGGCCCGGGACTTTGCGACGCTGCCGAAGCTGGAGAAGCCGCGCAACAACAACAATGGCGCGGCCATCGTCGAGCTCTTGAAGGTGCTGCTGCGCATGACCGCCGAGAAGCATGCGGTCGCCAGCAAGGTGATCGCGACGGTCGACGACCTCGAAGAGATCGCAGCCGACGACGAGGCCGACGTCCCCGCCCTGCGCGGCTGGCGCCGCGAGCTGTTCGGTGACGCCGCGCTGAAGCTGAAGCGCGGCGAGCTGGCGCTGGCGGTCGAGAAAGGCCGCGTGATCGGAGTTCAGCGGGCGTAACGGTCAGCCGCACCGCCTCTCCACCGTCATTGCGAGGAGCTCTTGCGACGAAGCAATCCAGACTGTTTCCGAGGAGGGATTCTGGATTGCTTCGCTGCGCTCGCAATGACGAAATTTGACGCCGTGGCTCGGCTTACGCCGGCGTCAGCTTGGCCACTTCCGGCTTCATGTCGTTCAGCACGCCGGTAATCGCTGCGACCAGATCGTCGATGTGGGACTTGTTGACGATCAACGGCGGGCAGATCGCGATCGCATCCAGCATGTTGCGCGAGATCACGCCGCGCTCCTGGAGCATGCGGCTGGCGATGCCGCCGACCGCGCCGGGCGTGCTGGCGGCCGTCTTGCGGCCCTTGTCCAGCACGAGCTCGATCGCCGCGATCATGCCGACGCCGCGGACCTCGCCGACCAGCGGATGGCTGGTGAGCTCGCGCAGCTTGCCTTGCATATAGGCACCGAGTTCGGCGGCATGCGCGACCAGGCCGCGCTCCTCGATGATCTTCAGATTCTCCAGCGCGATCGCCGAGCCGACCGGATGGCCGCCCGCGGTGAAGCCGTGGCCGAGCACGCCGATCTTGTTGCTCTCGTCCGCGATCGGCTCGAACATGCGGTCGTTCATGATGATCGCCGAGAACGGGAAATAACTCGAGGTGATCTGCTTGGAGACCACGAGCACGTCGGGCTTGATGCCGTAGGTCTCGCAGCCGAACATCTTGCCGGTGCGGCCGAAGCCGCAGATCACTTCGTCGGCGACCAGCAGGATGTCGTACTTCTTCAGGACCGCCTGGATCTTGTCCCAATAGGTCGCCGGCGGCACGATGACGCCGCCTGCCCCCATCACCGGCTCGCCGAAGAACGCCGCGATCGTATCGGGTCCCTCCTTCTGGATCAGGGCATCGAGTTCCTCCGCCCGGCGCGTCGCAAACGCCTCCTCACTCTCGCCGGCGGCGCCGTCCTTGTAGAAATGCGGCGAGCCCGTGTGCAGGATGTTCGGCAGCGGCAGGTCGAACGAGCGGTGATTGTTCGGCAGACCCGTCAGGCTGGCCGACGCAATGGTGACGCCGTGATAGGCGCGCATCCGGCTGATCACCTTCTTGCGCTGCGGCTGGCCGAGCGCGTTGGAGCGATAGGCGATCAGCTTCAACACGGTGTCGTTGGCTTCCGAGCCGGAATTGGTGAAGAACACCTTGCTCATCGGCACAGGCGCAAGCGCCACCAGTTTCTCGGCGAGGTCGATCGAGGGCCCGTGCGATTTGGCGGAGAACGTGTGATAGAACGGCAGCGCCTGCATCTGCTTGTATGCGGCCTCGACCAGCCGCTTCTCGTTGAAGCCGAGCCCGACGCTCCACAGACCGGCCATCGCCTCGAAATAGCGCTTGCCCGATGCATCGAAGACGTAAGGACCATCACCGCGTTCGATCACCAGGGGACCGGCCTGCTGATGCGTGCGCGCGTTGGTGTAGGGATGGAGCTGATAGGCCACATCCCGGGCCTCTTGCGAATTGGGCAGCATGGACATTGCTAGAGATCCTTGAAAGCGTCACGTCGCAGGCATAGCCGGCGTCATCACTCGGTGATCGAGTACCTTGGCTATTGCGACAGCGCAGAACTTGCAACGCCAATTCGTCGGCAGCAAGCGCTCAGCAGCGTTGCACAAAGCCGCAGATGACAAAGCCGCGCATCACGGAACGGCACATCCAGGGCCTCACGTCAGAGAACCGCTGGGCCAGCTCTCACGCCGCGTCGTCGTCATGCCCGTCGCCGGCGCCGGCTGCGGCTTCCCTCACCTCCACCAGCGCCATCGAAAGCAGATAGACCGTCGTCGGCAGGCCAAGCCTGCGCGCCTTCTCGGCGGCATGCGACAGGTCGCTCGCCAGCTCCTTGAGCTCGTCTCCCCGTGACAATCTCTCACCCCATCCGCCGGTCGCGGCCGCTTACACCGCAACGGCGCCGCTGGTTCTGATCAGTTCGGCGCTGGACTGGATTGTAGCAAAATTCCCGATGACATTCACTACCGCATGCTTATAGGCGGCGGCATCGCCCGTGGCCGGCTGCCGGCAAGCCACGGCGTCGGCGACGACCCGATAGCGATGGCTGCGGTGAAACCCGTCGGCGGCGGTGGCCAAGATGGTCTCGTCGAGGGAAAAACCGATCAGAATGCAGCGGACATTGCGGATATTGGACATGTAGTCCACAAACCGCGACGAGCTGTAGGCGGACGGGAGCGGATGCTCGAACGTCAGCTCGCCCGGCCGCGGCTTCATCTCCGCAATCCAATCGGTCAGCCTTGATGCCGGATTGAACCACGCGGCCTGCGCAATGCGCTTCAGATGCATCACGGGCCACAGATTGCCGCGCCATAGCATCAGCAATTCCAGGCAGCGTGCGGTCGCGGCGTCGCCGTCGAGGATGACGTGGCGACGCCCGGGGGTCAGATATTCGACCTGAAGATCCGCACAGACCAAGAGTGGCGGATCGTCGTGGATGGAGGCCAGCATTGTCTTGCGCCAGGCTGCACCAATTTCAGCGGTCAGCGAGCGCGAGGTCCCGCAGCGGCGAGGTCACCGCCCGCCCCGCCGAGGCGTCGAGCACGCCCGGCCGGTCCCAATCGCCCTCGGGACGGATGATCACATAGGGATCGCTGTCCAGCGTGATCGCGTCCGGGCCCGGCTCGATCTCCAGCAGCATCTCCGTGTAGGAAAAATCCGAGAACGTGATCTTGCGATTATGGCCGAGCGGCTTGGCGCCGAAATGCGCCCAGAAATCGACCAGCCTGTCCTGCGCCTGACCGTAGATCTTGCGAAATCCCTTGCGCTTCACGTAGTCGACACTGGCCTGCACCAGCTTGAAAGAGACGCGCGAGCGCCTGTATTGGTGACGCACCGCGAGCCGCTCCACCTTGGCGAAATCGCCGAAGAAGCGCACCCGCAGACAGCCCGCAGGTTCGTTGCCGACGAAGCCGATGAAGTGCGCCGCGACCATGTCGTTGCCATCGAACTCCTCCTCGAAGGGACAATCCTGCTCGGCGAGATAGACCGCGGAACGAATGGCGGTGACCAGCATGAGATCGTTTGGATCGCGCGCGAGGCGGATGGTGATGGCGCGGGAACAGGGCTTGGCGACGGGAATCCTAGTACCGTGCATCTGCAAAACTCCTTGCTTGAATGATCGGGCCCGCCATACGCATGGGTTGCCGATGCCAGGGCCGCTCGTAGCACCAGAGGTCGGGCTGGAAACTCGGGACCGGCGCGAAGCCGGTCGCCTTCATGATGTCGCGTCCTGCCACCGTTGACGGCTGCGCATAGCAATCCGCGCCGCGAAACCTTAGCTGTCGCAGGTGTGCAGCCGCCTTGCCGAGACCAGCGATGCCGCGCCCCGTCGCCGCGATCGCCCAGATGTAGATGGCGGCGACCTCTTCCTTCGCGGAAGCGAGATAGTGCGTCTCGGGCGCAGTGAGGCAGATCTCGTCGAGCAGCAGCGCATCGTGCCCGCGGTCGTTGAGGAACAGGAAGGCCATACCGCCGACGAGCTGGCCCTTTCGGCTGAATGTCAGGATGCTCTGGGGATCGAACGTGAAGTATCGCGCAAGCTCTTCTGTCCCTATCCGCACGCCCGGCACCAGCCGGTGCGCCATCTGCGCAAGTGCGGAAATTTCGGAAAATTGCGCGCAGCGGACATCGACGTCCGCGCTCAGCGGTAAGGCATCGAAATCATGCCTTGCGGCAAACGAGCCCCTTTCCATACCCATGTCACGCCTCTATCGTTCGAGGCTTCGCGCCCCGCTATGCCACTGAGCTTAGCGGCTGGGGATCAGGAGTATGCAGCAGTTATTGCACCGGGGTGCTGCGATGATGCAGCACCGTGAAGAAGCCCTGGATGCGTCCTGGGACGATTTGAAACTGTTTTTAGCGTGCGCAAAGTATAAAAGTTTTCGCAATGCCGCCGAGGAGCTCGGGCTCACCTCGACCACGCTGATGCGCCGGGTCGACCGGCTCGAAGAGAGCATCGGCTGCAAGCTGTTCCTGCGCGACCAGAGCGGGCTCACGCTCAGCGATGAAGGCACCGCGATGATCGCCGACGTTGCGCATATGGAGCGTCATGCCTTCAACGTCTTCCGGCGCGCGTCGCGATCGTCGAACGACACCTCGGGCATCGTGCGCGTCGCGGTGACGGAGGGCCCCGGCAATTTCTGGATCCTGCCACGACTGATCGACTTCCAGAAGACCTACCGCAGGATCACCGTCGACCTGCGCTGCGCGATGGAGCAGGCCGACGTCGCACGGCTTGAATCTGACATCGCGATCCAGCTCGAGCCGCCGACCAATCCCGATTTGATCGTCGCCAAGCTCGGCCGCCTCCACATCTATCCCTTCGTCTCCAAGGAGTACGAAAACCTCTACGGCGTGCCCGCGACCCTTGCGGAGCTGAAGAACCACCGCATCATCAAGCAGAGCGCACCGCAGGTCGACGACGGCGCCTATGCCCGTGTGCTCGGATTGAAGTCGCTGGAAGGTATCGTCGGGATCAAGACCAATTCCTCGGTCGGCGTGCTCTACGCCGTCGAACGCGGCGCCGGCATCGGCTTCCTGCCGACGGTCTCGATCGCGCTTGGCGCGCCGCTGGTCGCCGTCGATCTCGGCGTCAGCCACCACGCCGATCTCTGGCTCACCTATCACAAGGAGTTCCGAGCCTCCGAGCGCCACAAGATCGTGGTCGACTGGCTGAAGAAGATCTTCGATCCAAAGGCCTATCCCTGCTTCCGCGACGAGTTCATCCATCCGAACGCGCTGGTGCCGATGATGACGGCCGCGCGGGAGGGTTTTGGCCTGACGGGATATGTCGCGGCGACGCCGGCCTGAACAGCCAGGCGAGCTTTCCGCTCACCATTTGTATTCGAAACCGAACGTGCCCTGGTGCGACGTCAGCAAGCTGCGAAACTTGCCGTCGTAATTGACGTAAAGCCGCGCCACGTTGGTCAGGCTGAGCGAAGCCGAGGCTCCGGCATCCGCGCCGTAGCGGCTCTCGCCGATGCCGGGAACGACGATGCTCTGGGTTCCCAGGCTGACCTGGATCGATCCGAGATCCTGATGGAAATTGTCGACGAATTTGCCGTAGGCGGACAGGTCGAGGATCTTCTGGTCGATGATGAAGTAGCGGCCGATCTCGGCCCCGATCATCACGCGCGCGCGTGAAAGCGCGGTCGAGCCGACGTTGAGCGGGTCGAGGCCGCCGGTCTCCTGGAAAGCCGCACTGGTGGCGCGCACATATTCCAGCGCCCCCTTCGGCACGATGCGCATCTGGTCCTTGGTCCAGTAATAGCTGATCTCGGTTAGCGCGCCGTCGATCGCGGCGCGATAGCCCGCAGTCGCAAGGCCGACGCCGGTGTCGCGGCTGGAACGGACCTTGCCGAAGCCGTGCACCACGGCAAAGGCCCAGGTCCACGGGCCCTTGTCGACCGAACCGTTGATGCCGATTTGCGTCAGGTCGAGCGTCGCCGACTGCAGCGCCAGCGGCACGTCGATGTCGGTATGGCTCTGGTCGACGGAGAAGCCGAGATTGACACCCGGTGCCACGCGCGCGCCGAAGCCGGCGACGCCGCCGGCCGTCTTGCGCTTGTCGCCGACAAAGTCGCCTTGTGCGTCGGAGCGCACAGAGATGCCGTAGCCCTCGAACCAGGTGCGATAGCGCGGATCTTCCGTGCTCGCCGACGCGCCGCCGCCGCCGGGATTGGTGCGGGACGCCCGGTTGAAACCGCCCGAAGCCTGGTTGCCGAGCCGCTCCAGGAAGTTGGAGCCGAGATTGAGCGCGCTGTTGCCGACCGACTGGTCGTAATTGGTCGCTGTCGGCGACGGCATCGGGGTCGGTGACGGCGTGGGTGTCGGGGTCGGCGTCGGCGTCGGGCTTTGCGCGAAGACCGGCGCGGTCGGCGACATCATCAGGACAAGTGCAAACGCCATCGCGATCACGGCCGCGACCCTGCGGACGCGGTCCAGCCCGATCGTCTGCCGTGTCCCGGAGGGCTGCGATGTGCAGCACATGTCGACAAATCCCGAAGCAAAAGGCGGCGCGCAAAAATGCAACACGCACGGCGCGCGCATGTCGCGATTTGTGCCGAACTGCTCCGGAGGGTCAACCGCTGAGCACGCTGTCACCGAGGCTATTGCCTCGATTGTGGTTCCGCGGCCACAGGTCGGAAATTGCAGGGCGGCACGCCCTGCCCGCCCTTGAAATTCGCGCACTGCTTGCTAACGCGCGATTTTCATGTTGCAATATTGGACACAATCGGAATTGGCCGCTCGCTGTGCGTTTCGCGACGTTGAGACTCGAACAGACTTCGGAAGCCCGTTTGTGGCGTGGCACGCGAAACAGCGGCCGCGTCTTTTTTATACCTAGTGGAGGAGACTAGCGATGCCGCAAAAGGGCACCGTCAAATGGTTCAACCCGACCAAGGGCTATGGGTTCATCAAGCCGAATGGCGGCGACAAGGACGTATTCGTCCACATCTCCGCCGTCGAGCGTGCCGGACTCTCCACCCTCAACGAAAACCAGGTGGTTGAATACGACCTCGTGGAGAACCGCGGCAAAGCCTCCGCGGAGAACCTCAAGGTCTCCTGATTTCTCTCAAGACTGACATGCGAGAGATCATGACGTTGCCCCCGGCTCCGCCGGGGGATTTCGTTTGGAAAGACCGCCGCGAGGACAGCGGTTCAGCGCACCACCGGCGCAACCAGAAAATTCTCCGACGGCCCGCTTCCTTCCGTCCTGCACACATCGCCCTCGATCCGGACCTTGCCGGTCGCAAGCAGCCGCAGCGCCTCAGGGTAGATGCGGTGTTCGACTTCGAGGATGCGCTCGGACAGCGTATCCCCCGTGTCGTGGTCGCTGACGGGAACCGCGCCCTGCATCACGATCGGGCCGGCATCGGTCTCGGGGATCACGAAGTGCACTGTCGCGCCTGACAGCTTGACGCCGGCGCGCAAGGCCTGGCCGTGTGGATCGAGGCCGGGGAAGGACGGCAGCAGCGAGGGATGGATGTTGAGCATCCGCCCGTACCAGGCCCTGGTGAACTCGGCCGTGAACAGGCGCATGAAGCCGCCGAGGCAAATCAGCTCGATACCGTGCTGGTCGAGGGCGGCCTGCAACACCTTCTCGAAGCCGGCGCGGTCCTTGCCGAACGGCTTGCTCTCGATCACCAGCGTATTGACGCCGGCCGCTTTGGCACGTTCGAGCCCGAGCGCATCGGCCTTGTTCGAGATGACGAGCGAGATCTCGGCCGGGAAATCCGCCGCGCTTGCGGCCTTGATCAGCGCGGCCATGTTGGAACCGCGGCCGGAGATCAGGATGGCGACGCGGCGCTTCATCACAGCGCCAGATCGAGATGGCCGTTATAGACGACGCGGTGCTCGCCGTCGGCCGGGATCACCGTGCCGAGCTGCGCCACCGTCTCGCCGGCCTCGGTGAAGACCTGCATGACCTGCTCGACCTTGTCGGGCTCGACGATCGCGATCATGCCGATGCCGCAATTGAAGGTGCGCAGCATCTCCAGCTCGGCGATGCCGGCCTGCGCTGCCAGCCATTTGAACACCGGCAGCACCGGCAGGCGCGCCAGATCAATGCCGACGCCGAGGCCGTTCGGCAGCACCCGCGGGATGTTGTCGGTGAAACCGCCGCCGGTGATGTGGGCAAGGCCCTTCACCGCGCCGGTCTCGCGGATCGCCCGCAGGCAGGATTTGACGTAGAGCTTGGTCGGCGTCAGCAGCGCGCCGCCGAGCGTCATGACCGGCGCGAACGGCGCCGGTGCGGCGAAGCCGAGGCCCGATTGTTCCACGATCTTGCGGACCAGTGAGAAGCCGTTCGAATGCACGCCCGACGAGGCGAGGCCGATCACCGCATCGCCCGCCGCGATGTCCCTGCGCGGCAACAGCGTACCGCGCTCGGCGGCACCGACGGCAAAGCCGCCGAGATCGTAATCGCCGTCCTTGTAGAGGCCTGGCATCTCGGCGGTCTCACCGCCGATCAGGGCGCAGCCGGATTCGCGGCAGCCTTCCGCGACGCCCGCGACGATCGAGGCCGTGGCCTCGGGGTCGAGCTTGCCGCAGGCGAAATAGTCCAGGAAGAACAGCGGCTCGGCGCCCTGCACCACGAGGTCGTTAACGCTCATGGCGACGAGGTCGATGCCGATCCCGCCATGCAGCCCGGTCTCGATGGCGATCTTGACCTTGGTGCCGACACCGTCGGTCGCGGCCACCAGGACGGGGTCCTTGAAACCGGCCGCCTTGAGGTCGAACAGCCCGCCGAAGCCGCCGATCTCGGCGTCGGCGCCGGGCCGCGCCGTGGCGCGCACCATCGGCTTGATCAGATCGACCAGGCGGTTGCCCGCGTCGATATCGACGCCTGAATCGGCGTAAGTGAGGCCGTTTTTGCGGTCGGTCATGCCCGATTTCCAGTGGGTTTGCGGCTGGTTACGTCGAATTCCGGGGACGCGCAATGGCTCGCATGGCGCACCGCCATATACTATGTAGAGATATCAACCGGTTCAGCCTCCCGAGAGGCCGGATTCGAGGTCAGACCGGGTGCCGGGAAGCGCTTTCGTGAGTATTCCGAACATCATTACCCTGGGCCGCATCATGCTGGTCCCGATCATCGTCTGGGCCATCGTATCGAGCCAAATGGAGGTCGCGTTCGCCGTCTTCCTGATCGCCGGTATCAGCGATGCCGTGGACGGCTTCCTGGCCAAGCGCTTCAACATGACGAGCGAGCTCGGCGCCCTGCTCGATCCGCTCGCGGACAAGGCCCTGCTGGTCTCGATCTACATGGCGCTGGGGATCTGGGGGGCGATTCCGCGCTGGATTGTGATCCTGGTGGTCTCGCGCGACATCATGATCGTCGCCGCCGTGATCGTGTCCTGGCTGTTCGACCGGCCCGTCGAGATGAAGCCGTCGAAAGTGTCCAAGCTCAACACCGTTGCGCAAGTGGCGTTCGCGGCGCTGGTGCTGGCGGCGCTTGCCTTCGGCTTCAAGCCGGCTCCTTATGATAATATCCTGATGGGCCTCGTCACGGTCTTCACGCTCTCCTCGGTGTCGCTCTATCTCGTCGAGTGGCTGCGACACATGAGCACGATCGAGGCCAAGTAAGAGTGGCCAAGTAAGAGCAGACCAAGTGAGAGGGAAGCGGCCGCGCAAAAGGCCCATTCCGCTCGATTAGATCGCATTCTTCAAACGGGCCGGCGCGCCGGCATGGAGCAAAGCAAGCGTGGCAGGCCGCGTCCATCCCCGACAATTGGCGTTTTCGCTTCCGCATGCGGAAAGCCTCAGCCGGGACAATTTCCTCGAGGGCCCCGCCAACGCGGCCGGTCTGGCCCTGATCGAGCGCTGGCCGGAATGGCCGAACCGCATCATGTGGCTGGCAGGCCCCGAAGGCAGCGGCAAGAGCCACCTCGCCGCGATCTGGGCCGACATGTCAGGCGCCCGCTCGACCGCCGCCAACGCCCTGACCGCCGCAGACGTCCCCGGTGCGCTCGCCACCGGCGCGCTGGTGGTCGAGGATATCAGGGCCAAGGACTTCGACGAACGCGCCCTCTTCCACCTGATGAACCTCGCCCGCGAGGACGGCGCCTATGTGCTGTTCACCGGACGCGAGGTGCCGGCCGCGCTGGAGATCGAGCTTCGCGACCTGCGCTCGCGTCTGCGCGCCGTGCCTGTTGTCCCGCTGCTGCCGCCCGACGACCAGCTCTTCCGCGGCCTGATCGTCAAATTCTGCGCCGACCGCCAGCTCAATGTGGACGAGAGCGTGGTCGGCTACCTCGCCACCCGCCTGGAGCGGTCCTCGGCCGCGGCCCGCCAGGCCGTGGAACTGCTCGACAGCGAGGCCCTGCGGCTCGGCCGCCCCGTCACCCGGGCGCTGGCCGCCGAGTTGCTCCGGGACGCCTGACCCCGGTCTGCCCCGCTCCAAGGGCGGGGCGAAGCCCGCTTGACGCCAGGAAGCGGCGGAACATCAATGTCATCGAAACGTCATCGCTCTAACACATGCTCCCGCAGGTTTTGCGCATAGATCGCAAAGTGAGGCGAGACAGGATGGACCGGCTTCTGATGGACTCTGCGCAAGCTATTGAAACTAAAGAAAAAGCCCCGGAAGCCGAAGGCCCGCCGGCAATCGCGTCGAGCCCCGAACGGTTCATCAATCGCGAGCTCTCCTGGCTGCATTTCAACCGCCGCGTCCTGGAGGAATCGGTCAATCCCAGCCACCCCATGCTCGAGCGGGTACGATTCCTGTCGATTTCCGCGAATAATCTCGACGAGTTCTTCATGGTCCGGGTCGCCGGCATCAAGGCGCAGATCCGCGAGGGCATCGCCGAACGCAGCCCCGACGGGCTGACGCCATCCGAGCAGCTCGCCCTGATCAACCGCACCGTCTCCGAACTCGCCTCCGACCAGCAGGCGATCTGGCGCGACCTGCGCGGCACGCTGGCCGATGTCGGCATCGTGCTGGTGGACGGCAAGGACGTCACCAAGGCGGAACGGACCTGGATCGAGGATTACTTCCTCAACAACGTGTTCCCGCTGCTGACGCCGCTGGCGATCGACCCGGCGCACCCCTTCCCGTTCATCCCGAGCCTCGGCTTCACCATCGCGCTCCAGCTCACGCGCGCCGCCGACGGCAGGCAGATGAACGCGCTGATCCGCATGCCCGGCAAGATCGACCGCTTCATCCGCCTGCCGTCCGAGGGCAAGACCGTTCGGCTGATCTCGCTGGAGCAGGCCACCGCCCTGTTCATCAACCGCCTGTTCCCCGGCTACAATCTGCACGGCCAGGGCGCCTTCCGGATCATCCGCGACTCCGAGCTCGAAATCGAGGAAGAGGCCGAAGACCTCGTCCGCCTGTTCGAGACCGCGCTGAAGCGCCGCCGCCGCGGGTCGGTGATCCGGCTCGAGATCGACGCCAAGATGCCGGAGCAGCTGCGCAGCTTCGTCCAGCACGCGCTCTCGGCCGCCGACGACGAGGTCTTCCTGGTCGACGGCGTGCAGGCGATGAACGAGCTCTCCCAGCTCACCCGCCTCGACCGCCCCGACCTCGAATTCACACCTTACGTACCCCGCCACCCCGAGCGCGTCCGCGAGCACGGCGGCGACATCTTTGCCGCGATCCGTCAGAAGGACCTCGTCGTCCATCACCCCTACGAATCCTTCGACGTCGTGGTGCAGTTCCTGCAGCAGGCCGCGCGCGACCCCGACGTCGTCGCGATCAAGCAGACGCTCTACCGCACCTCCAACAACTCGCCGATCGTGCGCACGCTCGCCGAAGCCGCCGAGGCCGGAAAATCGGTCACCGCGCTGATCGAGCTGAAGGCGCGCTTCGACGAGGAAGCCAACATCCGCTGGGCGCGCGACCTCGAACGCGCCGGCGTGCAGGTCGTCTACGGCTTCCTCGAGCTGAAGACGCACGCCAAGCTCTCGATGGTGGTGCGCCGCGAGGGCGGCAGCCTCACCACCTATGTCCATACCGGCACCGGCAACTATCACCCCGTCACCGCGCGCATCTACACCGACCTCTCCTACTTCACCTCCGATCCGACCATCGGCCGCGATGCCGCGCGCGTGTTCAATTTCATCACCGGCTATGCCGCGCCGAGCGATCTGGAAAAGATGGCGGTGTCGCCGCTCACCCTGCGCAAGCGCATCATCGAGCACATCCAGGGCGAGACCGCGCATGCGCGGCACGGCCGCCACGGTGCGGTCTGGATGAAGATGAATGCGCTGGTCGATCCCGACATCATCGACGCGCTCTACGAAGCCTCTCAGGCCGGCGTGCAGGTCGAGCTCGTGGTGCGCGGTATCTGCTGCCTGCGCCCCGGCATTCCCGGCCTGTCCGAGAACATCCGCGTCAAGTCGATCATCGGACGCTTCCTGGAACACGGCCGAATCTACTGTTTCGGCATGGGCCAGGGTCTGCCGAGTGCCAAAGCGGCTGTGTATATCTCGTCCGCCGACATGATGCCGCGCAACCTCGACCGCCGCGTCGAAGTGCTGTGTCCGCTGCAAAATCCGACGGTGCATCAGCAGGTTCTCGAACAGATCATGGTCGCCAATCTCAAGGACAATGAGCAGAGCTGGCAATTGTTGCCGGATGGGTCTTCAACGCGTATGAAGACCGCGAAGGGCGAGGAGCCTTTCAACGTCCACAACTACTTCATGACAAATCCGAGTCTGTCTGGCCGTGGAAAGTCGCTCAAGGAATCCTCGCCGCGTCGTCTCACGCGCCGGAACGAACGTCATCAATCCTGATCGGGGATGTCCGACGTGAAGCGGCCGCGCAAGCGCGGCTCGAGCGTCGCGGTCATCGATATCGGTTCCAATTCGGTCCGTCTCGTCGTCTACGAGGGACTGACGCGGAGCCTTATCCCGATCTTCAACGAAAAGACGTTGTGCGGTCTCGGGCGCGAGGTGCAGAGCACCGGCCTGCTCGCCCCTGACGCCGTCGACAAGGCGCTGACCTCGCTCAAGCGTTTTCGCGCCTTGTGCCGTGTGATGCAGGTCGGCCGCGTCTTCGCGATCGCGACCGCGGCCTGCCGCGACGCCTCCAACGGTCCCGATTTCATCGCGAAGGCCGAGCGCATCTGCGCCGTGAAGATCGAGATCCTGTCAGGCCCGCGCGAGGCGCGGCTGTCGGCGCTCGGCGTGATCTCCGGCATCCATCATCCGGACGGCATCGTCGGCGACCTCGGCGGCGGCTCGCTCGAACTGATCGACGTGCGCAAGAACAGCGTGCGCAGCGGCGTGACGCTGCCGCTCGGCGGGCTCGCGCTGCAGGACCTCGCGCACAAATCGCTCAAGCGCGCCGATCGCATCGTGCGCGAGGAGCTCGACGAGGTGCCGCAACTCACGGCGGGCCGCGGCCGCACCTTCTACGCGGTCGGCGGCACCTGGCGCGCCCTCGCCCGCATCCACATCATCCAGAGCGGCTATCCGCTCCAGGTGATGCACGGCTATTCGCTGTCCGCGGCTGAAGCGCTCGACTTCTCCCGCAGGCTGCGGCGCCTGGCGGCCGCGGACATGCTCGCCGACATCGAGAGCGTCGCGGACGCGCGCCGCCCGCTCCTCACCTATGCGGCGCTGGTGCTCGAGCACATCATCCGCGTGGCGAAGCCGAAGACCATCGTGTTCTCAACCTTCGGCGTGCGCGAGGGCTTGCTGCACGAGAAGCTGCCCGAGGGGGAACGCAACAAGGACGGCCTGATCTGCGCCGCGGAAGAGCTGAACCGGTTGCTGTCACGCTCGGCCAAGCACGCCCACGAGCTGATCGCCTGGACCGATCGCCTCGCGCGCGTGGTCAAGCTGCGCGAGACCGAGGAGGACCGCCGGCTGCGCCACACCGCGTGCCTCTTGTCCGACATCGGCTGGCGCGTGCATCCCGATCACCGCGGCGAGCAGACGCTGAGCCTGGTCGTCAACGGCAATTTCGGCGCGATCACCCACACCGAGCGCGCCTTCGTCGGCCTGTCGGTGTTCTATCGCTATGCGGGTCTGAGCGAGGAAAACCAGCCGCCGGTCACGATGCAGGAATTGCTGACGCCGGCGCAGCTCGAACGCGCGCGCCTCTTGGGCGCTGCGTTCCGCGTCGCGCATCTGATCTCGGCGGCGCGCCCCGGCGTGCTGCCGGCCACGCACTTCCGGAGCCAGGGACGTAAACTGATGCTCGTGTTCGAGCACCGCCTCGGCGACCTCGTCGCCGACCGCGTCGGCAGCCGTTTCCGCCAGCTCGCCCGCTTGATCAATCGCGCCGGCTCGATCGTGCGGCGCTGACCAACCGAACAGCGCGGCGAGCGAACGGCTAGGTTGCCGGACCAGCAGCAGTCATCCGATCGCGGCCCTCCTCGGGCGCGACCATGGCTTTCAGTCCGCCAAGCTCGGACTCGGCAAGAACAAGCTGCCACCCATAGGCGCTGAGCACGTCTTGCACGATGGAAAGGCCGAGGCCAGCCCCTTCGCCACGCTCGTCCAGCCTTACTCCGCGTTGGAGCACGCGTGCACGTTCGGCAGGCGCGATACCCGGACCGTCGTCTTCGACCGAGATCGCCGGTTTTGCCGCATCCGCAGCAATGCGCACCCGGCTCCTGGCGTAGCGGGCGGCGTTTTCCATGAGATTGCCCAGCACTTCCGCCAGATCTGCGCGATCGAGTGGCACACTCGGCTCGCCCGTCATGCGGATCTCGAAGTCGAGCCGCTGCGCTGCAGGCGTACGCGCCAGCGTCAGAATCAGGGACTGGACGAGCGGTCTGAGCGACGTGGAAATCCCGCCGCGCAGTCGTGCCGTCCCCCTCGCCCGCGCACGCGCCAGCTCGCGGTCGACGTGACGGCTCATTGTCTCGCCGACGGCTTCGATCGCCTGCGCGACCTCCAGCTCTCCGCGCTGGCGCAACAGCGCGACATCGGTCGCGAGTGCGGCAAGCGGCGTCTTCAACCCGTGCGCCAAGTCGGCGGCGCGGCTGCGCGACCGCTCGATTTCGCGTTCCTGGGCGTCAATCAGGCTGTTGACCTCTTCCACCAGCGGCCTGACCTCGGCAGGGACATCGACGGGGAGATGCTTGCATTGCCCGGAGCGGACGTCGGCGACGCCGCGACGAAGCGCGTCCAGCGGACGCAGGCCCAGTCCGACCTGGATCGAGGTGGCAGCCACCAGCACCAGACCCAGCACGCCAAGCGCCAGCGCCAGATCCCTGGCGAAATGCGAGGCGGCAGCCGATACGCGGGCGAGATCGGCCGCCACCGCGACGCGCACCGGCGCGCGGCGGTCGCCCAGGGTGAGCAGCACGCGGCGTTCACTGACCAAGAGGCGTGCGTTTGCAGGCCCGGGGATGATGTGGCGGTGCAATTCGCGAGGCGACGGCTCGTCCCGCGGGAGGTCCAACGCCGTGTCCCACAGCGAACGTGAACGCAGCACCTGACCGGCGTCGTCCGAGACCTGCCAGTACAAGCCCGAAAGCGGGTCGGCAAAACGCGGGTCGGCCGGCGGTCGGCCGACCACCAGCTTGCCCTGTGCATCGGCATCGATGCCCGCGACCAGCTGCTTCAGATAGACGTCGAGGTCGTCGCCGATGGTGCGCGCGACATGGCGTTCGAACAGCAGGGTCAGCCCGGCGCCGGCAATCGTCAGCGCGATCAGGATCGCCAGCAGTCCGCCGACGATCAGTCGGAGCCGCAGCGAGCCCCAGCTCACGGCGTCGTCTCCGGCACCAGATAGCCGAAGCCGCGCCGGGTCTCGATCAGATCGGAACCCAGCTTCTTGCGCACGCGGCCGACCAGCACCTCGAGCGCGTTCGACTCGTGATCCTCGCCGTGGCCATAGACGTTTTCATCGAGCTCCTGCTGCGACACCACTCGGCCACGATGGTGCAGGAGAAACGCAATCAGGCGGTATTCCAACGGCGACAACGCGACGGGTACGCCGCGCAGCGTCACCTTCATCTGACGTTCGTCGAGCTCGACGTCGCCCGCGATAATCCGTGGGGAAGCATGCCCGGCCGAGCGACGCACGATCGAACGCAGCCGCGCCAGCAATTCCTCCATTCGGAACGGCTTTGGCAGATAATCGTCCGCGCCAGCGTCGATGCCGTCGACGCGCTCGGCCCAGCTGCCGCGCGCCGTCAGGATCAGCACCGGCATAGACCGCCCGTTCGCGCGCCAGCGCTTGAGGACCGCCAGACCGTCCATGCCGGGCAAGCCGAGATCGAGCACGATCGCGCCGTAATCTTCGGTGTCGCCGCGGAACCAGGCTTCCTCGCCGCTGCGGACGGTCTCGACGACATAACCGGCCGCGCGCAGCGCCCTCTCCACATCGGCCGCGATCCGTCGGTCATCCTCCACGAGCAGCAGGCGCATCACTTCTCCTTGATGCGTTCGATCTCGCCGCTGCGCGCGTCCACGTGCGCTTCGTAGAGCCGGCCCTTGTCGTCGACGAGGCGAAACTCGTAAATCCAGCGACCGCGCTCGCGCTCGATCTCGACCCCCGCAATTTCGCCCGGCAGCTTGCCGCGAAGCGATGCGAGAATGTCGGCCAGGGACCTGATCTCGCCCGCCTCGACTGCGCGGCGAACCGCATCGGGCGCGCCTTTATCCTGATCGCCTGCGGCCGCAGGCATCGGCGCGAGCAGAACGCCTGCCAGCAATGGCACCGCGAGGAATTCCACAAAACCAGAGGATCGCATTGGCAGAGAATGCCCCAATCAAGCTGACAGATAGCTGACGTGGATCAACAGGCGCCGGTCAGGGCTGTTCTGCCAAGTTCCGCTCATCGCCTCGCCGCATGACGCGGCCGGGCGCCACAAGCCGGAGAGAACCATGCGAAAGATCACCGTCTCCACTGTCACCGCCGCCGCCTTGCTCGCAGCCGCCGCAACCGCTCATGCCGGGAGTCTCGGGCGCCCCTGCACCGCGGCGCCGCCGACAGATTGGCTTCCGCTCGAGCAATTGCAGGCCAAGATCGAAGCCCAAGGATACAAGGTCCAGAAGGCCAAGCTCAAGAACGCCTGTGGCGAACTCTACACGATCGACAAGTCCGGCAGCCGAGTCGAATTGTTCGTCGATCCGACCAGCGGCAAGATCGTCGGTCAGCTGTAAGGGGCTGCATCATGAGCACCATTCACGACACGATCGTCGCCGGCGCAACGCCGCCGGCGACGATCAAGGTCTGGGACCCCTTCGTGCGCGTGTTCCATTGGTCGCTGGCCGGGCTGTTTCTGCTCGCTTACGCGACCGGGGACGAGATCGAAACCGTTCACATCGCAGCCGGCTATACGATTGCCGGATTGCTGATGCTGCGAATTCTGTGGGGCCTTGTCGGGCCGCGCCATGCGCGCTTCAGCGATTTCGTGCGCTCGCCGCGCGCAGTGCTCGCCTACCTACGCGATGTGGCGCTCCTCAGGGCGCGACGTTATCTCGGCCACAACCCCGCGGGCGGTGCGATGGTCGTGACGCTGATCCTCATGCTGATCGGCACCTGCATCACCGGTTACATCATGACAACCGCCAGCTTCTGGGGAGCAAAATGGGTCGAGGAGGTGCATGAGGCGTTCGCCAACCTCACGATCGGCCTTGTCGTCGTCCACGTGCTTGGCGTCCTGGTCGCGAGCTTCGAGCACCGCGAAAACCTGGTGAGAGCGATGATCACCGGGAGGAAGCGTCCGTCGTGAGCAGGGTTGGTCACTCGGCTGGCGCCCCGCGAAGAGCCGGCAGCTTGCCGCAACGGCTGGTCCGCTTGAGGCAAATCAACCCGCCGAGATGCCGGTGGAGTAGTCGAAACTTTCAAGCAGGCCGGGCTTCGCCCGCTCGTGGGTTTGGGACGTCCCTCATGCGAATCCTTCGCAGAAATCTTCTTCGCCCCTCCATCGGGAGCGCGTTGGTTCGTACCTTCTTAGCCGTTGCACTCTGCCTGTCACCTTCCGTTTCGATGGCGCAGGACGAACTGAAGCTGAGCGATGCGCAGGCGCGCAATCTCGGTGTCCGCGTGACCCATCCGGTCGCGAGCCGCACCGACCTGACGCTGCCCTACCCCGTCCAGATCGTGATCCCCACCCAGCAATTGTGGGTCGTCAGTGCGCCAGTGGCCGGCATGGTCGCCAACCTTCTGGTCGGGCGCGGTGACCGCGCCACGGCCGGCCAGCCGCTGGTCACGCTGGAGAGTCCGAGCTTCGTCTCCCAGCAACGCGACTATTTGCATGCGATCGCGCAGGAGCACCTCGCCAGCCAGCAGCTCAAGCGCAACGTCGATCTGTTCGAGGGCAAGGCCGTGCCGCAACGCGTGCTGGAGGCCAGCCAGGCCGAAGCGCGCCAGGCCGCTCTCGTCGTCGCCGAGCGGCGCCAGATGCTGCGCCTGAGCGGGATGTCCGACGAAGCCATCTCTCACTTGTCCCAGGAAGCGGCGATCAGCGGCACGCTCACGGTCAACGCGCCGCAGACCGCATCCGTGGTCGAGGTCGCGGTGTCGCCAGGGCAGCGGCTCGAACAATCCGCGCCGCTCGTCAAGCTGGCGCGGCTCTCGCCGCTATGGGCGGAGATCGCGGTTCCTGCCGCCAATATTCGAGCGATCCGCACCGAAGCGAAAGTCGAGATCGAGGGCTATTCCGTCCCCGGCAAAGTCGTGCTGGTGTCCGAGACCATCGACGCTGCCACCCAGACCATTCTGGTGCGCGCCGAAGTCCCCAACGACGGCGAGCTGCATCCCGGCCAGACCACCGCCGCCCGCATCGGCTTTCTCTCCGCCGGCGAAAGCGCCTTCGAGATTCCGTATAGCGGGCTGGTCCGGCGGGGAGAGCAGACCTCGGTCTTCGTCGCCATCGACGGCGGCTTCCGCCTGGTCCCGGTGAAGCTGCTTGCGGAAGACCAGGACCACGTCGTGGTGTCGGGCCCCATCACGGACCGGGACGCGATCGCGATCGGCGGCATCTCGGCGCTTCGCGGCATTCTCTCGGGCCTGGGGCAGTAGATGCTCCGGCGCCTGGTTGCGTTCGCGTTGTCGCAGCGGCTGTTCGTCATGCTGAGCGTGTTGCTGGTGATCGGCGCCGGCGCTGTCCTCCTGCCCGGCCTGCCGATCGACGCCTTTCCTGATGTCTCGCCGGTTCAGGTGAAGATCATCATGAAGGCGCCGGGTCTCACTCCCGAAGAGGTCGAGCAGCGCATCACCGTCCCCGTCGAGCTCGAGCTGCTGGGATTGCCGAACAAGAAGGTGCTTCGCTCGACCACGAAATATGCGCTGGCCGACATCACCGTCGATTTCGAGGACGGCACCGACATCTACTGGGCGCGCAACCAGGTCTCGGAGCGCCTGTCGAACGTCGCGCGCGATTTCCCCGACGGGGTGAGCGGCGGTCTTGCGCCGATCACCAGCCCCCTCGGCGAGATGTTCATGTTCACGATCGACAGTGCCGAGCTTTCGCTCGCCGAGCGCCGGACCCTGCTCGATTGGGTGATCCGCCCCGCACTGCGGACGGTGCCGGGCGTTGCGGACGTCAACGCGCTCGGCGGCTATGTCCGAGCCTTCGAGATCGTGCCGCGCAACGACGCGCTGGCCGCGCGCGGTATTCCCTACGACCTGTTTCGCCGGGCCATCGAAGCCAACAGCCGCAACGATGGTGCCGGGCGGGTGAACCAGGGTGAGGACAGCGCGCTGGTTCGGATCGAAGGCAGCATCCGTTCGATCGACGACATCAAGGCCATCGTCGTCGACACCCGCGACGGCGTGCCGATCCTGGTCAACGACGTCGCGACCGTCAAAGTCGGGACACTGACGCGCTATGGCGCCGTCACGGCGGACGGCCGCGGGGAAACTGTCGAGGGCCTGGTCCTCGGCCTGCGCGGGGCCAATGCGGGCCAGCTCATCCGCGACGTGCGCGCCCGGCTCGCCGAGCTGCAGCCCTCATTGCCGAAGAGCGTGTCGATCAACGTGTTCTATGAACGCAGCCGCCTGGTCAACCGCGCCGTCGGCACCGTGGTGCGGGCCCTCGGCGAGGCCACAATCCTCGTCATCGTTCTTCTGCTGCTCTTCCTCGGCAACTGGCGCGCTTCGCTGGTGATCGCGCTCAGCCTGCCGCTCGCCATCGTGATGGCGTTGATCGTCATGCGTCTGGTGGGAATGTCGGCCAATTTGATGAGCCTCGGCGGCCTTGCGATCGCGATCGGCATGCTGATCGACGCGTTGGTCGTCGTCGTCGAGAACATCGTCGGCAATCTCGGCAAGCAGGAGCCGGACAAGTCTGCGCCGCTGATCCATTTGATCTACCGTTCGGTGTGCGAAGTGCTCGAGCCGGTCGCCTCCGGCGTGCTGATCATCATCATCGTGTTCGTTCCCCTGCTGACGCTGCAGGGGTTGGAAGGCAAGCTGTTCATCCCGGTCGCGCTGGCCATCATTTTCGCGCTGGCCGCCTCGCTGCTGCTGGCGCTCACATGGATCCCGGTTGCGACGTCTTTCGTGCTCAAGTCCGCCTCGCATCACGATCCCCTGCTGGTGCGGGCGGCCCAACGGGTCTACGCGCCGGCATTGGACTGGGCCCTGCGCAACGAACGCAAGGTGATAGCGGCAGCGCTGATCGCCCTGGTCGCGGCGGGCTTCGCCTACACCAAGCTCGGCAAGACGTTCATGCCGACGATGGACGAAGGTGACGTCATCGTCAGCGTGGAGACGCTTCCCTCGGTCAATCTCGACGAGTCGCTTGCGATGAATGCAAGGCTGCAGACCGCGCTGCTGGCCGTGCCCGATATCGCCGGCATCGTCGCCCGGACCGGATCGGACGAGCTCGGCCTCGATCCCATGGGCCCCAACCAGACCGACACGTTCCTGGTGCTCAAGCCGGCCAGCGAGCGCGCGACCGACAATCGCGAGGCCCTGCTGCAGAAGCTTCGCGAGGTCCTGGCGGGATTTCCCGGCATCTCGCTGAGCTTCACCCAGCCCATCGACATGCGCGTGCAGGAGATGATCAGCGGCGTGCGCGGCGACGTCGCGGTCAAGATCTTCGGCCCCGACATCGCGAAGCTGAACGAAACCGCGGCAAAGCTTTCGGCGATCCTCTCCAGCATCGACGGTGCCGAGGACGTCTACACCACGCTGAACGAAGGCGCTCAATATTACACGGTCGCGGTCAATCGCATGGAGGCCGGCCGCCTCGGCCTGACCGTGGATTCCATCGTCAACTCGCTGCGGACCCAGATCGAGGGCCGGACGATCGGCACCGCGCTCGAGGAAGGACGCCGCACGCCGATCCTGGTCCGAGGTAGCGAGACGACAAGGGAAGCGCCGACCCTGCTGGCGAGCCTGCCGCTGACGCTAGCGTCCGGACAGCATGTCGCGCTGTCACAGGTCGCCCGCATCCAGCGCGTCGACGGCCCGGTGAAGATCGACCGCGAGGACGGCGCCCGCATGAGCGTGGTGCGCGCCAACATCCGCGGCCGTGACATGGTCGGCTTCGTCGAAGCGGCCCGTCAGAAGGTGGCGACCGACCTCCCGCTTCCGAACGGCTACCGGTTGACCTGGGGCGGACAGTTCGAGAACCAGCAGCGCGCCGCCGCGCGCCTGTCCGTCGTGGTGCCCGTCGCGGTCGGGCTGATCTTCGTGCTGCTGTTCACAACGTTCGGTGCCATCCGCCAGGCCTTGCTGGTGCTGGTCAACATTCCCTTTGCGCTGATCGGCGGCGTCTTTGCGCTGGTGGTGACGGGTGAGTATCTGTCGGTGCCGGCCTCCGTCGGATTCATCGCGCTGCTCGGCATCGCCGTGCTCAACGGCGTCGTCCTGGTCTCCTACTTCAACCAGCTCCGCGCCCACGGCCTTCCCGAGGATCGCATCGTCGTCGAAGGCGCCCTGCGCAGGCTGCGGCCGGTGCTGATGACCGCGAGCATCACGGCGCTGGGCCTGATCCCGCTGCTGTTCGCTTCCGGTCCTGGATCCGAAGTGCAGCGGCCGCTCGCCGTGGTCGTGATCGGAGGATTGCTGTCCTCCACCCTGCTCACCCTGATTCTCCTGCCGATCCTGTATCGCCGCTATGGCGGGACGTCGAAGGTGGCGAAATGATCGACCAGCCCGTCTGTCTCACGCTGATCGTGCCTCACCAGCTCCGCGACGAGATGTTCGACTTTCTCACTGAACAGAGCGACCTGGTTTCGGGATTCACCGCGTCACAAGGCTCGGGTCACGGCACGGAGGTCCGTTTGCATACGGCCGCCGAACGCGTGAAGGGCCACGCCGATCAGACAATCGTGCAAGTGGTGCTGCCGGGGAAAGATGCCAGCCGCCTGCTCGACCGCGTGCGGGTTTCGTTCGCTGGAACCAAGCTGGTCTACTGGACCACGCCCGTGACGGAACGCGGCACGATCCAGTGATCCGGCCTATTCGGCCGACGCCCGCGCGTGCCGCTCGGACGATTCCAGGGCGGCGGCAGTCAGCTTGCGCCGGCGCCAGATGGTGCCGACCACCAGCACGACGACGACGCCGAGTGCGGCGCAGAAATATTCGCCGCCGGACCCGCCATGGCCGAACTGCGGCGGGATGCGCAAGGCGCCGAGCATGCTGTCGAGCGAGGCGCCGAACGGACCGTCGAACAGCGTGTGCAGCTTCGGCGCGACGCCGGGATCGGTCGCGATCACCTCGCCCGCGATCCAGCCGAGCAGCGCCGCACCGGCCCAGACCAGCACCGGCAGCTTTTCTAGCAGCGCCATGATCAGCGCCGCGCCGGCGACGATCAGCGGCACGCTGATGGCAAGGCCGAGGATCAGGAGCGGCACGCTGCCATTGGCGGCGGCGGCCACCGCAATGACGTTGTCGAGCGACATGACGATGTCGGCGACCACGACGATCTGCACGGCCTGCCACAGATGCGAGGCGGCATCGACGTCGTCTTCGTCCTCATGTTCCGGCACAAGCAGCTTGGCCGCGATCACGATCAGGGCGAGGCCGCCGATCAGCTTGAGATACGGCAGCTCCATCAGCGTTGCGACGATGCCGGTGAAGATGATCCGCAGCATCACCGCCGCGCCGGCACCGAAGATCATGCCCCACAGCCGGTGTCGCGGCGAGAGGCCGCGGCACGCGAGCGCTATCACCAGCGCGTTGTCGCCGGACAAAAGGATGTTGATCCAGATGATCTTGCCGACCGCAATCCAGAAGGTTGGCTCGGCCATCTCGTTGCGAAACTGGGTGAAGAATGCCCCGATCGTTGCGGGATCGAAGATCTGCCAGAGCCAGTTCACAATACGTCCTTTCGCCCCGTCGACTTAACTTGGCGGCTGATCGATCAGCCGACGATCTCGTTGCCCGAGAAGAACTGCGCAATCTCGATCGCGGCGGTCTCCGGGGCATCCGAGCCGTGGGCGGAATTCTCGCCGATCGACTTCGCGTAGAGCTTGCGGATGGTGCCCTCCGCGGCCTTGGACGGATCGGTCGCGCCCATCGCGTCGCGATACCTGGCGACGGCATTCTCGCCTTCCAGCACCTGGACGACGACCGGACCCGAGGTCATGAACTCGACGAGCTCGCCGAAGAACGGCCGTGCCTTGTGGACGGCATAGAAGGTCTCGGCCTGCTCCTTGGTCATGCGGATGCGCTTCTGCGCAACGATGCGCAGGCCCGCCTTTTCGATCACGGCGTTGACGGCGCCGGTCAGGTTACGCGCGGTCGCGTCGGGCTTGATGATCGAGAAAGTGCGTTCGATGGCCATAATCTTGTCCTTGGAAGAAAACCGGTGGTTGGCGGGTTGCGGGGCTTATATCGGCGCCTTTGCCATCCGGCAAGCGACCGCCGGTATGACGTCACAGGCGCTTCGCCGCAGGACCGTGACCGACCTGGATTACGACAATTTCACCCAGATGAACCCAATCTGAAGGCTCTGTCAGGATTCGGTTCAGCCTCGCCGGCGTAGGGTTGGCCCATCGAAACCGAAGCCTGATCATCAGGCGGACCGTTTCGGCGGCCTTTCCATCGACGCGGATTGCCCCCGCGCCGGCAGTTCTGAGGAGATCACCATGTTGAGGAAACTTTCGCTTGCCGCTGTCGCTGCGGTTGCGCTCGGTGCCGCGCTGGCGCCGACCTCGGCCTCCGCTCACTGGCATGGCGGCGGACCGGGCTGGCATGGCGGTGGCGGCTGGCACGGCGGCTACCGCTGGGGCGGCCCGCGGTTCTATGCCCCCGTCTCCTACGGCTATGGCGGCTGCTATGTGCGCCGGCTGGTCCCGACCCCCTGGGGACCCCGCTGGCGGCTGATCAACCGCTGCTACTGAGCCCGACAGCACCTTTCTGAAGACCGACAGGTATCTGCGCCCCCCACAGGTACCTTCCAAGAGGAGCCCCGGCGATCCCCCCGCCGGGGCTTCGCATTTTGGGCGGATACGGCGGGATTCCTACAATTTTGACGAGAATGGCAGCTATCCCCTGGGAATCGCGAAACCATTTTGGGGGCCAATGACTTGGTACCGTGTCGATACTTTGAGAACACGGAACCTGCGTGATGGCTGGCCTTCTTGCCAATGACAGCGAACAAATCGACCGGCGCACCACCCGCTCGATTTGCGATGCCGTGGGCGAACGGCTCCAGCAGAGCCTCCGCCCCGAAACCCGGCTCCCTACACATCTCGAGCAGCTCCTCAACGAGCTGGAACGGCGCGAACGCGACCCCCATTAGGCTGCGGGCGGCAGTTGCAGAAACGGGTTGCGTTTGATGCCGGCTGCGGTGACAAGGCCGCATGCTGTCCATTACCGACCTCTCCATCCGCCTCGCCGGACGTCTTCTGATTGACCAGAGTTCCGTGCAGATCACGCCGGGATCCCGCGTCGGTCTGGTCGGACGCAACGGCACGGGCAAGTCGACGCTGTTCAAGGTGATCCGCGGCGAGCTCGCGGCCGAGCACGGCTCGGTGACTTTGCCGCCGCGCTGGAGCATCGGCAGCCTCGCCCAGGAGGCCCCCAACGGACCCGAAAGCCTGATCTCGGTCGTGCTCAAGGCCGATCTGGAACGCGACGCGCTCCTCACGGAAGCCGAGAGCGCGACGGATCCGCACCGGATCGCCGAGATCCAGACCCGCCTCGTCGACATCGACGCGCATTCGGCGCCGAGCCGTGCCGCCGCGATCCTCTCGGGCCTCGGCTTCTCCGCCGCCGACCAGCTCCGCCCCTGCGCCGAATTCTCCGGCGGCTGGCGCATGCGCGTCGCGCTCGCCGCCACGCTGTTCGCGGCGCCCGACCTGTTGCTGCTCGACGAGCCCACCAACTATCTCGATCTCGAGGGAACGCTGTGGCTGGAGGATCACCTCGCGCATTATCCGCGCACCGTGATCGTGATCAGCCACGACCGCGACCTCCTGGAAAGCTCGGTCGACCAGATCCTGCACCTGGAGCGCGGCAAGCTCACGCTCTACAAGGGCAGCTATTCCTCCTTCGAGGAGCAGCGCGCCGCGCGCGAGCTGCTCGATGCCAAGGCCGTCAAGCGCCAGGAGGCTGAACGGGCGCGCCTGCAGGCCTTTGTCGACCGCTTCAAGGCCAAGGCCTCGAAAGCCCGACAAGCACAGTCTCGCGTGAAGATGCTGGAGCGGCTGAAGCCGATCACGGCACTGGTCACCGAGGACGTGCGCGAGATCAGCTTTCCCGCGCCCGAAAAAATCCTGTCGCCGCCGATCATCGCGGTCGACAACGCCTCGGTCGGCTACGATCCCGCGGCGCCCGTGCTCAATCGCGTCACCTTGCGCATCGACAATGACGATCGCATCGCGCTGCTGGGCGCCAACGGCAACGGCAAGTCGACGCTGGTCAAGCTGCTCGCCGGACGCCTTGCGCCGTTCTCCGGCAAGGTGACTCGCGCGGACAAGCTCTCGATCGCCTACTTCGCGCAGCACCAGCTCGATGAGCTGAACGAGGACGCCTCGACCTACGACCACGTCCGCAAGCTGATGGGAAGCGAGGCGCCGGAGGCCAAGGTGCGCGCCCGCGCCGGCGCGATCGGCTTCTCCGGCAAGGCCGCCGACACCAAGGCCGGCAAATTGTCGGGCGGCGAGAAGGCTCGGCTGCTGCTGGGCCTTGCGACCTTCTTCGGCCCCAACATGATCATCCTTGACGAGCCGACCAACCATCTCGACATCGACAGCCGTGGCGCGCTTGCCGAAGCCATCAACGAATTTCCCGGCGCGGTGATCATGGTCTCGCACGACCGCTATCTGATCGAGGCCTGCGCCGATCGGCTCTGGATCGTCGCCGATCGCACCGTGACCAATTACGACGGCGACCTCGACGAATATCGCCGCCTGGTGCTGTCGACGCGCAACGGCGAGCCCGCCCCGCGCGAGCGCAGCGCGTCAGCCGAGAAGCCGCAGCGCGCAAGGTCGGACAATCGCGGCTCGCTGAAAAAGCGCATCGCGGAAGCCGAAGCCGAGATCGCCCGCGTCAGCGAGATCATCACCAAGATCGACACGGCGCTGGCCCTGCCCGACATCTTCACGCGCGACCCCAAGCAGGCTGCCCAGTTGTCAAAGGCACGCGCCAACGCGGCCGATGCGCTGGCACGGGCGGAGGAGCAGTGGCTGGAGGCGAGCACGCAGTTCGACGAGGCGGCGGGGTAGATTCAAATTCTCGAAAACAACCCCATGCACAGTACGGGTAATAAACTACCCGCGCACAAGCTGTTGAATAGCGAGCTCTTAGGAGCTGGTCACATCAGTCGGCGTACTGTCCGGCGGCCTTGATGATCGGCGCCCAGCGGTCGATTTCACTCACCAGCACCGCGCCGAGCGCCTCCGGCGTCGCCTTGTCTTTCGGGGCAGGCTCGGTGTTGATGTCGTTGAGCCGGGCGATCATCGTGGGATCCTGGAGTGCGGCCTGGAGCGCCGCCGTCAGCTTCTGAATGATCGCCGGCGGCGTGCCCTTCGGCGCATAGAGGCCGTGCCACACGCCGAGTTCAAAGCCCTTGAGGCCCGCCTCGTCCGCTGTCGGCAGATCGGGCAAGCTCTTCAACCGCTCCTTGGTCGTCACCGCATAGGCTTTGACCTGCTTGGCCGAGATCGGCCCGGTGGTGTTCGTCGCCTGGTCGCAGGTAAGATCGATCTGCCTACCGAGGAGATCGTTCATGATCGGGCCGTTGCCCTTGTACGGCACCGTGGTGAGCTGCTTCTGGATCGCCGTCATGAACAGCATGCCGCACAGATGCGACGCCGCACCGAGCCCAGCATTGGCATAGGTCAGCTTGTCGCCCTGCTGCTGGGCGTAGGCGACCAGGTCCTTGAGCGTGTCGGCCGGGAAATCCGGACGCGCGATGATGGTCATGGGCGCGTTGGTCACGAGCCCGATCGGCGCAAAGGCCGTCTTGGTGTCGTAGGTGAGGTTGCGATAGAGCGTCGCCGCAGTCGAAATGCCGACGTGATGCATCAGCAGCGTATAGCCGTCGGGCTGGGCGCGCGCGGCGCGGGTCGAGCCGATGATGCCGCCGGCGCCGGTCGCGTTCTCGACGATGACCTGCTGGCCCAGCGACTTCGCCATGCCCGCGGCCGTCAGGCGAGCGATGGTGTCGGTCGGCCCGCCGGCGGCGAACGGCACCAGCATGGTGATGGGCCTCGTCGGATAGTCCTGGGCGAAGGCCGCGCCAAGCGGCAAGAGCAGAGCCGACACGAGGGCAATGAACCGCATAATTTCCTCCAGATTGTTATTGGCGCCATCAAAGCGGATTCCTGGCCGCACGGCCATCAGGAAAGCGACTTCATCAGGAGGGTTGCGATCACGATCATGATTGCGCCGCCGACACGGGTCGCAATCTGTGCGAAGGCCATCAGGCCCATGCGATCCGCCGCGCCGAGGATGGCGACGTCGCCGGTTCCGCCGAGGCCGGAATGGCACGCGGTCACGATCGCCGCCTCGACCGGATACATGTTCAGCCACTTGCCGACGAAGAAGCCCGACGCGATCATCGCCAGCACCGTGGTCGTGCAGATCATGATGTAGCCCGGATTGAACGAGGCGACGAGTTGCTGCCATGAGACCAGCAAGGTCCCCATCGCCACCAGGATCGCAAACGTCAGGTTGGTCGACATGAACTTGTTGATCTGATAGGCGCCGAGCTCCATCTCGGCCGGGAGTAACCTCGTCAGCTTCAACGCCACTGCGGCGATGATCATCATGATGGGGCCCGGGATGCCGGTGAACGGCGCCAGGACAATGCCCAGCACGAACAGGCCGCATGACAGCACCATGCCGGCGCCGAGCAGCCCGAGATCGATCGGCCGGTCAGGCCGCGACTCTCCGAGAATGTCGCCGTCTCCGGTCTTGACCAGCATGCCGTTGCCGTTGAGCTCGCGGCGCGTCTCGCCGAGCCGTGCCAGCAGGCCGGCGCTGACGATGGCGACGACGTTGCCGAGCAGCGCCGCCGGCACCATCTGCGCCACCAGCTCGGCCTGCGGCCGGTGCAGCATTTCCGAATAGGCAATCGACAGCGGCAGCACGCCCTCGGCAAGGCCGCCGCCGACAATGGGAATGATGACGAAGAAGAACGTGTCCTTCGGGCTGTGGCCGAACAGAAGTCCGACCGCGATGCCCGCGGAGACGGCCGCGATCGTGCCGACAAGCAGCGGAACGAACATGCGGATGAAGCCCTGGACCAGGACCCGGTAGGGCATGCCGAGGATCGAGCCCGCGACGAGGCAGGCGATGAAGAAATATTGAAAATTGGCGGTGCGGAACGTCGTCGCGATCGCCTTCAGCGCAACCTCCGGCATCAGGCCGTAGCTCACCAGGGCCGAGGGCACGAACAGGCAGAGGATCGCCGTGCCGCCGATCTTGTTCAGAATGGGAATCGTCTGTCCGAGCTTGCCCAGGAGGAAGCCGAGCAGCATCAGGACCAGAAGGCCGCCGATCACGTCGTTCGGCAGCTTGCCGGAATAGACGGCGGCGGCACAGACGAGCGCGGCCGCGAGGTAGATGCCGAGCGGCAAGGGGCCGATCTTGAGGCCTGCAAGCTTCGTCGCAGAAGCGGTCTCCGGCGCTTCAGCCGCGCGATAAGTCGTGTCTACCAAGGGTCCCTCCGCTGTTTATCGTTCTTCGTGGCGCGGGGTCGAGCCGCGCCCGGCGCGTGCAGTCTCAGGCAATCCAAGGATTCTCCACGCGATGCCGCGTCTCGAAGGCGCGGATGTCGTCGGCGAAGACGAGCGTGGAGGCGATGAAATCGCGGCCGGTCAGGAAGGCCTCCTTCCTGTCCGGCTCGATATCGAATGCGATGGCGCGGTGGCCGCGATCGAAGCGGATCGTCTGCGCGGCGAGATCGACGGTGAGGTCATTGCGCGCATCGTCGGCCACGACGGTGGCAAGCTCGGACACGACAGCGGGATCAAGCGAGATCGTCAGCAGGCCGTTGTTGGCGCAATTGTCGTTGAAGATTCCTGCGAAGGTGGTGCCGATCAGCGCGCGGATGCCGAGTTGCTGAAGTCCCCAGACGGCGTGCTCGCGGCTCGAGCCGCAGCCGAAATTCGGGCCCACAACGAGGAAGCTGGCGTCGCGATAGCCGTCCTGGTTCAGGACGAAGTCCGGATTGGGCCTGCCGTCGCCGAACCGCAGCAGGTTGAAAGTCCCCTCGCCGAGGCCACTGCGGTCTACGCCCTTGAGGAACATTTTCGGCATGATCACGTCGGTATCGACGTTCGGCGCCAGCATCGGCGCCGCGACGCCCGTGACCTGATGGAACGGCGTCATTGGCTTGATCCTTCCAGAAGCGAACGCACATCGGTGATGCGTCCGGTGACGGCAGCGGCCGCCACCATCGCCGGGCTCATCAGATGCGTGCGCGCGCCCGGGCCCTGCCGGCCTTCGAAGTTGCGGTTGGTCGATGACGCGCAGCGCTCGCCCGGCTTCAGCACGTCGTCGTTCATCGCAAGGCACATCGAGCAGCCCGACTGCCGCCATTCGACGCCGGCATCCGTGAACACCCTGGCGAGGCCTTCGGCCTCGGCCTGCGCCCTGACCTGGGTCGAGCCCGGCACCACGATGGCCCGCACGCCGTCCGCGACGCGGCGGCCGCGAAAGATTGCGGCGGCATCGCGCAGATCCTCGATCCGCGAATTGGTGCAGGAGCCGATGAAGGCGAAGTCGATCGGAACGGATTGAATGGGCAGTCCGGGCGCAAGGCCCATATAGCTCAGCGCGCGCAGCGCGGCCGCCTTGCGGTCGGGCGCCGCCTGACCTGCCGGGTCGGGGATGCTCTCCGTGACGGCGATCGCCTGGTCGGGGCTGGTGCCCCAGGTCACCAACGGCGCGACCTCGGACACGTCGAGCGCGATCTCGCGGTCGAACCGGGCGCCGGGATCCGAAGCCAATGCAAGCCAGCTCCGGGCGGCGCGCTCCCACATCTCGCCTTTTGGCGAACGCGGACGGCCCTTCAGATAATCCAGCACCTTCTGGTCCGGCGCGATCACGACACCGCGCGCGCCCGCCTCGACGATCATGATCGACATCACGATCCGGCCCTCGACACTCATGTCGGAGACGACGGGACCGCCGAACTCCACGGCATATCCGGTCGCACCGTCGGCACCGATCCGCCGGATCACCTCCATGACGACGTCCTTCGGTGTGACGCCGAGCGAGAGCCTCCCGGTCAGATCGATGCGCATCGTCTTGAGCCGGCGGTAGCGCACTGTGGAGGTCGCGAGATAGTGCTCGATGTCGGACGTGCCGATGCCGTAGCCGAGCGCACCGAACGCGCCATAGGCCGTGCTGTGACTATCGCCCGCCGCGATCACCATGCCGGGCATGACCAGCCCCTGCTCCGGCGCCACGACATGCTCGATGCCCTGCCGGGGATCGAGGATGTCGAAATATTCGATGCCGAAATCCCTGGCGTTATCGGCAAAATAGTCGACCTGCCGCGCCGCCGCGCCGTCCGGCATCGCGCGGGTGCGCCGGGCGGCCGTCGGGTTGACGTGGTCGACCACCATCAACGCCGCCCCGGGATTCCAGACCTTGCGTCCGGCCGCGCGCAAGCCCGCGAAGGCTTGCGGACTGGTGTATTCGTTGAGCACGGTACGGTCGACGTAAAGCAGCACGAGCCCGGACTCATCGAGATTGCGGACGACATGGGCGTCGACCAGTTTGTCGTACAGCGTGCGCGCTGCCATCGCGCTGTCCTCCGGAAAAACTCTTGTCCCGACCGTGCCGTCCGCCACACTGGAAATCCAATGTCGTGTTCTGATATCGTTATGCAGATCATGCATAAGCAATGCAGGGATGTCGGGAGGCTGCGATGGAGATCAATTGGCTGCACGATTTCATCGCGGTTGCGACCACGCGCAGCTTTTCGCGGGCGGCCGAGCAACGCAATTGCTCACAGCCGGCGCTGAGCCGCAGAATCCAGGCGCTCGAGGTCTGGACCGGCGCACCTCTGCTGGAGCGCACCACGCACAGCGTCAATCTCACGCCGGCCGGCGAAGGGTTTCGCGACATCGCCGAGGACGTCCTGCGCCGGCTCGCCGCCGGCCGGCTCGATGCTCAGGAGCGGGCCCGCGGCGCGTCCGACGTGCTGAAATTCGCCTCGACCAACGCGCTGTCGCTGACCTTCTTCCCGGATTGGCTGCGCGGCATCGAGACCGAGCTGTCGTTCGTGCCGAACGTGCAGCTCGTCGCCAACCACATGGAGGCCTGCGAACGGATCCTGCTGGCGGGCGATGCGCACTTCCTGCTCTGCCATTACCATCCGGCGGCAGCCACGGCGCTGACGCCTTCGCATTTCCGCTCGCTTCACGTCGGCAACGACAGGCTCATCCCTGCATCGGTGCCGCTTTCAGGCCGGAGCCGCAAGCCGCGTTTCAAGTTGCCGGGCTCGGCAGCCGCGCCGGTCCCATTCCTGAGCTTCCGTCCTGAATCGGGCATGGGGCGAATCCTCGAATCCGTGCGTGCGACCTCGCGGGACGACGTCTATCTACGCCCGACCTTCACCTCGCATCTTGCAAAGCTATTGGTGACGATGGTGCAGAACGGCCGCGGCATGGCTTGGCTGCCCGAAAGCCTGATCAGCGATCAGCTTGCCTCCGGCGAGATCGTCGCAGCAGGCGGCGCGGAATGGCACGTGCCGATCGAGATCCACGTGTTCCGGCCGAAGCTGCGGCTGGCCAAGGCCGCCGAGGCGTTTTGGAGTCACATCGAGAAGAACGGCGCGCGGACTTAGGGATGACAGCGGCGCGAACCGTACAGACAGCCGCGTTTATTGGCGCGGCATCGGAAGCACGAGCATTCGCTTACGCGTGCTTCTTCTTCGGCTTGGCCGCCCTCGGCACCGGCTGCGGCTCGGGATTGCCCTCGATCGAGGACAGGCGGCCCGCCGTGAAGGTATAGATGCCCGCGCGCGGGCCGGTGGTCCAGGTGACGACGGCGACGCGGCGGCCGGCGGCATCGTTGGAGAGGTTGACGTTCGAGGGCGCGCCGATGCCGCGCACCACGTCGCATTCGGTGTGGCCGAGCGCAACCGTGCCGCCCATCGGCGACGGCGCCGTCGTCGATGCGTTGGCATCGGCCGGCCCGGGCGGCGGCGTCATGCCGGCACAGGCCCCGTCGGCACTGACGAGATCCTCAGCTCCGACCGGCTTGTCGGGGGTCAGCGGCGGCGACTCGATCGAGATGTTCTTGATGAAGATGCGGCCCGGCTTCTGGAACCATTCCGCGTCCTTCGACAACAGGTCGGTCCCGCTCGAACAGCCCGCGACCAGCGGTGCTATTGCAGCCAACGCAACTATGAGCGACCTGGGAAGCTTTTGATGTCGCACGATAAACCAAATTCCCCGCGTGAAGGACCAGCCCTAAGCGATTGTCCCAACATCACTTTGCGGCACGAAGGTGACAAAAGCCAGCATCGCCCGAAAAGTCCAAATTATCATTAATTGCCAAGGACGATTGCAAAGGATGATCGCCAAGGACGCTAATTCCGACGCTGCCACCGGCCCCGTTCGTCGGCCTGCCAATAGGTGACATCAAATCCCTTCGCCTTGCAATCCGTCCAGGCACTGCGGGCGAGCGCCAGCGCATCCGGATCATCACCGTTGAACAGCAGCACCATGCGCGCATAGCCCTGCGCGTCCTCTGGGAGGGCCGCATTGTCGACCAGGAAGCGGATATGGGCGCCGTTGGGATTGCCCTCCTCGATCGCCAGCACGATCGGCTGATCGGCGGCATCGTTCACGCGCCATGTCGCGTGCGGCAGGAAGGAATCGTCGCGATAGGTCCATAAATGGGCGTCGAGCGCGTCGGCCCGTTCCTCCGAGGTCGACTGCACCACGACGCGCCAGCCGCGCTCGAGCGATTTCTCGAGAAGCGGCGGCAAGACGTTCTCCACCGTCATGTTTTGCAGATGGTAGAACAGCACTTCCGTCATCGCGAGGTCACTTGCGCTCGTAGTGATCGGCGACCAGGCGGTCGAGCAGACGGACGCCGTAGCCCGCGCCCCAGCTGTGGTTGATGTCGGTCTTCGGCGCGCCCATGGCGGTGCCGGCGATGTCGAGATGGGCCCAGGGCGTGCCGTCGACGAAGCGCTGCAGGAACTGCGCCGCGGTGATCGAGCCGCCATGACGGCCGCCGGTGTTCTTCATGTCGGCGAACTGGGAATCGATCAGCTTGTCGTATTCGGGACCGAGCGGCATGCGCCAGACCTTTTCCCCGCTCTCGGTGCCGGCCGCCAGCAGGCGTTCGGCAAGCTCGTCATTGTTGGAGAACATGCCGGCATGCTCGGTGCCGAGCGCGACCACGATCGCGCCGGTCAGCGTCGCCAGGTCCACCATGAATTTCGGCTTCACCTTCTTGGCGACGTACCAGAGCACGTCGGCCAGCACGAGGCGACCCTCCGCGTCGGTGTTGATGATCTCGATGGTCTGGCCCGACATCGAGGTGACGATATCGCCCGGCCGCTGCGCATTGCCGTCGGGCATGTTCTCGACGAGGCCGATGGCGCCGACCACGTTGGCCTTGGCTTTGCGCGCCGCCAGCGCGTGCATCAGGCCGACGACGCAGGCTGCGCCCCCCATGTCGCCCTTCATGTCCTCCATGCTGCCGGCCGGCTTGATCGAGATGCCGCCGGTGTCGAAGCAGACGCCCTTGCCGATGAAGCTGACCGGCGCCTCGCCCTTCTTGCCGCCGTCCCAGCGCATGATCACGGTCCGGCTCGGCCGCGCCGAGCCCTGGCCGACGCCGAGCAGCGCGCCCATGCCGAGCTTCTGCATCGCCTTGACGTCGAGCACCTCGACCTTGACGCCGAGCTTGCGGAGCTGACTGGCGCGGCGCGCGAATTCTTCGGGGAAGAGCACGTTCGGCGGCTCGTTGACGAGGTCGCGCGCGATGATCACGCCGTCGACGACGTGGCCGGCCGCGACAAACGCCTTCTTCGCGGCAGCGGCATCGCCGACCGCAAGCGAGATGTCGGCGCGCGGGGCCCCCTCCTCGCCGTCCTTCTTCTTGGTCTTGTAGCGGTCGAACTTGTAGGCGCGCAGGCGCAGGCCCGAGGCGATCGCAACCGCCTGCTCGCTTCCCATCGCACCATCGGGCAGTTCCGCCATGATGGTCATGGCGGCGCTTCCTGCGGGAAGCTTGCTCGCCGCCACACCGCCGAATTTGAGGAAATCGTTCGCCTTCAGGCCGGCCGCCTTGCCGGCGCCGATCACGATCAGGCGGGTGGCCTTCACCCCTTCCGGCGCCAGGACGTCCAGCGCCGCCCCGCTTTTACCCTTGAAGGCGGCAGCGGCGGCCGCGCGCTTCACGAGGTCGACGGCGCCGCCCAGCGCCTTGGCCGTCGCGGGGCCGACCTTCAGATTGTCGTCGCAGAACACGACCAGGATGCCACGGGCGGCTGATGACAGCGGGACGAAGCCGACCTTGATGGCATCGGACATGGGTAACTCCTTCAAAATTCTTGGTCTTTTTGCCGTTCACGGGTCCTGGCGGGGCGACGGATTTGAACGGCGATTCAGTGAGCCTTGCGCACTATGGGCCAGCGGCCCGGCAGATGCCAAGCGCCCCCGTGGCCGGCGGGCCACAACGAGCGAAATATTAACCATATATTGAGGGTGCCATGGGGCAGCCATTTTGTTGACGGATCAAAGGGATGGTAGTGAGAGAGTAAGCTGGCGGAAGAGGCGCTGGCCAACCTTGGGGATCCCCTGCTCGGGATTGGTTGGACCGGCGGAATTTCGGCCGACATTGGGGACTTGGTGGGATTCGTGCGGTAGCGCATGGGGTCGATCGATAAGTATATCTTCCGCACGACGCTGGCGTCGTTTGCGCTGGTCCTGGTCAGCCTCACCGGCGTGATCTGGATTACGCAGGCGTTGCGCGGCATCGACCTGATGACGAGCCAGGGTCAGACCATCCTCACCTTCCTGGGCATCACCAGCCTCGTCATCCCGGCCCTGGTCCTGATCATCTCGCCGATCGCGCTGATGATCGCGATCTCGCATACGCTGAACAAGCTCGCGACCGATTCCGAGATCATCGTGATGAATGCCGCCGGCTTCTCGCCATTCCGGCTGTTCTATCCGTTCTTCTACGCCACCTGCGTGGTGGCGCTGCTGGTTGCCTTCATCGCCGCCTATCTGGCCCCCGACGGCATGCGGCGAATCAAGCAGTGGGACGCCGAGATCACCGCGGACGTGCTCACCAACATCCTGCAGCCCGGCCGCTTTGCCCAGCTGGACAAGAACCTCACGATCCGGATTCGCGAGCGCCAGCCCGGCGGCATCCTGGCCGGCATCTTCATCGACGACCGCCGCGATCCGAACGAGCGCGTCTCGATCGTCGCAGAACGCGGCGAGGTCGTGAAGAACGAGACCGGCTCGTTCCTGGTCCTGGAGACCGGCAATCTCCAGCGCTTCGAGGCCGGCAAGCGCGATCCGGCGCTGGTGGCTTTCGGCCGCTACGGCTTCGACATGTCGAAATTCTCCAACCAGGGCCGCGACGTCACCCTGGGCATCCGCGAGCGCTATCTGTGGGAGCTGTTCTCGCCGTCCGAGGACGACCCCGTCTACAAGCAGATCCCCGGGCAATTCCGCTCGGCCCTGCATGACAGCCTGTTGGCTCCGATTTATCCGTTTGCCTTTGCCGTGCTGACCTTCGCCTTCCTCGGAGCGCCGCGCACCACCCGCCAGAGCCGCAACTTCTCGATCGGCTCGTCGATCATCGCGGTGTTCGGCCTGCGGATGGCGGGCTTTGCCTGCTCGGTGATGGCGGTGAAGTCGTCGAGCCCGGTGCTGGTGCAATATGCGATGGTCTTCGGCGCCATCGGCGTCGGGCTGTGGATGATCATCAGCGGCGTCGTGGTCGAGCCGCCCCCCGGCCTGATGGAGGCCATCAACAGGTCGAATGCGCGCATCGCGCGGCTGTTCGGACGTCCGGCCACCGCATGAGCATGCTCACCAACACACTCGGGCGCTATTTCGCCGGCCGCTTCGTGGTCGCGGCGCTCGGCGTGTTCGCCAGCATTTTCCTGCTGCTGGTGCTGGTCGACTATATCGAGATGGTGCGCAAGACCTCCGGACTGGCCTCCGCCTCGGCGCTCATGGTGGCCGAGACCTCGCTGTTCCGGGTGCCGCAGCTCCTGGAGAAGCTGACGCCGTTCTGCATGCTGATCGGCGCCATGACCTGCTATCTCGCCCTCTCCCGGCGATTGGAGCTCGTGGTCGCCCGCGCCGCCGGTATCTCGGCATGGCAGTTCATCTCGCCGGCGCTCGGCAGTGCGCTGCTGATCGGCGTGATCGCCACGGTCGCCTACAATCCGATGTCGGCCAATTTGCGTGAAGCCTCCAAGCGCATGGAGGCCGAGCTGTTCGGCTCGGCGCCCGGCGGCGGCATCCAGGACGCCTCCGGCTTCTGGCTCAATCAGGTGACCAGCGACGGCCAGACCATCATCAATGCGGCGCGCAGCGAGCAGCAGGGCATCCGGCTCACGGGGCTGACGCTGTTCCGGTTCGACCCCGAGCAGCACTTCAAGGAGCGGGTCGAGGCGCGCGAGGCGACGCTCGAGGCCGGCCGCTGGCTGTTCAAGGGCGTCCGCCGCTTTTCGCTGGACGCCCCGCCGATCGACCAGGCCACGCTCGAGATTCCGACGACGCTGACCGAGGCGCAGGTCCGCAACAGCTTTTCCACCCCGGAAACTGTGTCCTTTTGGCAACTACCGAGCTACATCCGCTCGTCCGAAAGCTCGGGCTTCGCGACAGCGGGATACCGACTCCAGTATCAGAAGCTTCTGGCACAGCCATTTTTGCTGGCCGCCATGGTGATGCTCGCGGCCTCCGTGTCGTTGCGCTTCTTCCGGATGGGCGGCGTGCAAAAGATGGTTTTGAGTGGCGTGGGCGCAGGCTTTCTGCTCTACGTTCTGTCGAAAGTGACTGAAGACTTGAGCAAGGCTGAGTTGATGCATCCGATCGCTGCGGCGTGGTTGCCCGTGGTGGTGGGCGGCCTCACCGGCTTTTTGGCCTTGTTGTACCAGGAGGACGGTTAGTGACTGCCGTCCATCGAGGACCCGTGTCTCGTTTGACGCGCCGCATGGTGATGCGCGCGAACGGGTGCGGCTTGTCTCTTCGCAGGATCGTGATGGCTGTCGCGACGGCGGCCTCGCTCGGCGCGCTGATCGACGTTGCCGCCGTGGCGCCGGCCTCCGCCCAATACACCTACAATCCGCTGCCGCCGCGTCCGAAGCCGGCGAAGGCCGCCAACGACAACCAGATGCTGGTTCAGGCGACCGAGGTCGACTACGACTACAACAATTCGCGTGTTTCCGCGGTCGGTAACGTCCAGCTGTTCTACAACGGAACCAGCGTCGAGGCCGACAGGGTCATCTACGACCAGAAGACCAAGCGGCTGCATGCCGAAGGCAACATCCGCATGACGGATGCCGACGGCAAGATCACCTATGCCGAGATCATGGATCTCTCGGATGATTACCGCGACGGTTTCGTCGATTCGCTGCGCGTGGACACGGCCGACCAGACCCGCATGGCCGCCAGCCGCGCCGACCGCTCCAGCGGCAACTACACGGTGTTCGAGAACGGCGTCTACACGGCCTGCGCGCCGTGTAAGGACGATCCGAAGAAGCCGCCGCTGTGGCAGGTCAAGGGTGCGCGCATCATCCACGACCAGCAGGAGAAGATGCTGTATTTCGAGACGGCACAGCTCGAATTCTTCGGCGTGCCCCTCGCCTACATGCCCTATTTCTCGACGCCCGACCCGACCGTGAAGCGCAAGAGCGGCTTCCTGATGCCGGGCTACATTGCCGGCACGTCGAACACGGGCTACGGCGTCGAGGTTCCCTATTATTGGGCGATCGCGCCCGACATGGACGCAACCATCACCCCCCGCATCCTGTCGCGACAGGGCGTGCTGCTGCAGGGCGAATTCCGCCAGCGCCTGATCGACGGCGCCTACCAGATCCGCGCCTATGGCATCGACCAGCTCGATCCCGGCGCGTTTAGCGGCCAGCCCGGCGACCGCCAGTTCCGCGGCGCCGTCGACACCAAGGGTCAGTTCGCGCTGAACGACAAATGGGTCTGGGGCTGGGACGGCGTCGTGATGTCCGACTACTATTTCTTCTCGGACTACCGCCTCTATCAGTACCGCGATCCGCTCGGCTCGTTCCTGCTGCTGCCGACGGAGGCGCTGTCGCAGCTCTATCTGACCGGTGTCGGCAACCGCAGCTTCTTCGACGCCCGCACGATGTACTGGCTGAGCTATTCGGGCAACCAGAGCCAGGTGCCGATCGTCTATCCGGTGATCGACTATTCCAACGTGCTCAACTATCCGGTGTTCGGCGGCGAGTTCAGCTACAAGACCAATTTCGTGAACCTGTCGCGCGAGCAGGCGGCGTTCGATCCGATCACGACGACCGCCAACACGAGCAGCCTGTGCACGACGGCATCGGCCGATCCGCTGGCGCGCCTGCCCTCGCAGTGCCTGCTGCGCGGCTTCCCCGGCACCTACACCCGCCTCACGGCGGAAGCGCAATGGCGCAAGTCCTTCACCGATCCGCTCGGCCAGATCTGGACGCCGTTCGCGAGCCTGCGCGCCGACGCGATCAATTCCTCGGTCTCCAACCAGCCGGGCGTGTCGAACTATCTTCCCGTCGGCGACACCCAGGCGTTCCGCCTGATGCCGACCGTGGGTCTCGAATATCGCTACCCCTTCATCAACATCCAGCCCTGGGGATCGACCACGCTCGAGCCGATCGCGCAGATCATCATCCGGCCGAACGAGACCTATGCCGGCAAGCTGCCGAACGAGGACGCCCAGAGCATGGTGTTCGACGCCTCGAACCTGTTCAGCGTCGACAAGTTCTCCGGCTACGACCGCGTCGAGGGCGGCGGCCGCGCCAATGTCGGCGTGCAGTCCACCACGCAGTTCGACAGGGGCGGCGCGGTCAAGGTGCTGTTCGGCCAGTCCTACCAGCTGTTCGGCATGAATTCCTTCGCGGTCCAGGACAGCATCAACACCGGCCTCAATTCCGGCCTGGACAAGCCGCGCTCCGATTACGTCGCGAGCGCCAGCTATTCGCCCAACAGCACGTACACGTTCAGCGTCCGCTCCCGCATGGATGAGCAGACCTGGAACGTGCAGCGCTTCGAGGCGGAAGGCCGCGCCAACTTCAATCGCTGGTCGGTCAGCGTACTGTACGGCAATTACGCAGCGCAGCCGGAGCTCGGCTATCTGACCCGCCGTGAGGGTATCCTGACCTCGGGATCGCTGAAGGTCGCGAACAATTGGGTGGTGTCGGGCTCGGCGCGGTGGGACCTCGAGGCCAACAAGATCAACCAATATGTGCTCGGCGCGGGCTATGTCGACGATTGCTTCGTGCTGGCGGCGAACTACGTAACTTCGTATAGTTATTCAGCGGGCACCACGCCGCCCGTGCTGAGCCATGCGTTCATGTTCCAGATCGGCCTGCGCACGCTGGCAACCTCGACGACGGCCAGCAGTTCCTCCGGCCTCCAGTGAACGGTTTGAAGTGCCGGCCGCGCTTGCCCTCATCACAGGCTCGACGCGGCTGACATGCGAGCGACAATCATGACGACCCTATTGCCCGTTTTCCGCCTCCTCCTTGCCGTCAGCGCCGGGCTGATCCTGACCGGACTGCCCTCGGCCTCGCGCGCGCAGAACATCGTCGTCATGGTCAACGGCGATCCGATCACCGATTTCGACATCGAGCAGCGCTCCAAGCTCGACCAGCTGACGACACAGAAGACCCCGAGCCGGCAGGAGGTCATTAACGAGCTGATCGACGACAAGGTGAAGATGAAGGAGGGCAGGAAGTACGGGGTCGATCCCGGCGTCTCCGACGTCAACCAGTCCTACGAGGGCATGGCGCAGCGCATGCGCATCTCGCCGGAGCAGCTCACCAAGTCGCTCGAATCCAAAGGCGTGCGCCCCGAAACGCTGAAGGGCCGCATGAAGGCCGAGATGGTTTGGACCAGCCTCGTGCGCGGCCGCTTCAAGGAGAAGCTGCTGGTCGGCGAACGCGACGTCGCCCAGGCCGTGCAGGCCCAGACCGGCGACAAGCTGCAGATCGAAGGCACCGAATACAAGATGCAGCCGATCGTGCTGATCGTGCCGCGCGGCTCGTCCGCCGCGTTCCTGGAGACGCGGAAGAAGGAAGCCGAGACCTATCGGTCGCGTGTCGGAAGCTGCGAGGAAGCCAATTCGCTGTTCCGCTCGACACCGAACGCCACCATCCGCGACAGCGTCACCAAGACCACCGCGGAGCTGCCGGAGGCGTTGCGCAAGGTGCTCGACGACACACCGATCGGCCACCTCACCGCGCCCGAGCTGACCAAGAACGGCATCGAGATGGTGGTGCTGTGCTCGCGCAAGCCGACCATGATCGACACGCCGAAGAAGCGCGAGGTCCGCGAGAAGATGTATCAGGAGAAGTACGAGAAGACCCAGAAGGCCTATCTCGACGATCTCCGCAAGGCGGCGATGATCGAATATCGCAACCATCGCTGATGGCCGCTTCCGCAGCAAAGGCGCTTCCCCTTCCTCTTGCGCTGACCCTGGGCGAGCCCGCCGGCATCGGCCCCGACATCACGATCGCGGCCTGGCTGCGGCGCCGCGAGCTGAACCTGCCCGCCTTCTATCTGCTCGGTGACGAGGCGCTGATCGCGCGCCGCGCCAGGGCGCTCGCCACCTCGCTGGGGGCCGACGTCAGGACCGCGGCGGTGAGCCCCGGCGAGGCCGCTTCGGCCTTCACCGATGCCCTGCCCGTGGTTGCCACCGGCGAGCGCGCCACCGCCGAGCCCGGCAAGCCCGATGCATCAAGCGCGCCCGCCGCACTCGCCTCGATCCGGCAGGCGGTCGCGGATGTCCGCGAGGGCCGCGCCGGCGCGGTCGTCACCAATCCGATCGCCAAGAGCGTGCTCTACCGCGCGGGCTTCCGACATCCCGGCCACACCGAATTCCTCGCCGAGCTCGCCGCGGAGAACGGGCGCGTGCCGCAGCCGGTGATGATGCTGTGGTCGCCGCAACTCGCCGTGGTGCCCGTGACCATTCACGTCTCGATCCGCGACGCCCTGGCAGAGCTCACGAGCGAGCTGATCGTCTCGACCGTGCGCATCGTCGCAACCGAGCTGAAATCCCGCTTCGGAATCGCGCGGCCGCGCATCGCGGTCTCCGGCCTCAATCCGCATGCCGGCGAGGACGGCTCGCTCGGCCACGAGGAGCAGACCGTCATCGCCCCCGCGCTCAGGACCCTGCGCGGCGACGGCATCGAGACCAGGGGCCCGCTGCCCGCCGACACCATGTTCCACGAGGCCGCGCGCAGCACCTATGACTGCGCCGTCTGCATGTATCACGACCAGGCGCTGATCCCGATCAAGACCGTCGCCTTCGACAACGCGGTCAACGTCACGCTCGGCCTGCCCTTTGTCCGCACCTCGCCCGACCACGGCACCGCCTTCGATATCGCCGGCACGGCGAAGGCCAATCCGGCCAGCCTGATCGCGGCGCTCCGGCTCGCCAGCCGCATGGCGGCCGCGAACATCCGATGAGCGCGATCGACGACCTCCCGCCGCTGCGCGAGGTCATTCGCCGGCACGCGCTGTCGGCGCGCAAATCGCTCGGCCAGAACTTCCTGCTCGATCTCAATCTCACGGCGCGCATCGCGCGCGCCGCGGCGCCGCTCGAGGATTCCACCATCGTCGAGATCGGCCCCGGCCCGGGCGGGCTGACGCGCGCACTGCTCGCGCTCGGCGCCAAACGCGTCATCGCCATCGAGCACGACGAGCGCGCGATCCCTGCCTTGCAGGATATTTCCGCGCGCTACCCTGACAGGCTCGAGATCGTGCATGGCGATGCCATGACTTTCGATCCCCGGCCGTTGCTCAATGGCGAGCGGGCAAAAATCGTCGCCAATTTGCCCTACAACATCGCGACCCAGCTCCTGATCAACTGGCTCACCACCGAGCCCTGGCCACCCTGGTACGACATGATGGTGCTGATGTTCCAGCGCGAGGTCGGCGAGCGCATCGTGGCGCACGAGGACGAGGAGGCCTATGGCCGGCTCGGCGTGCTCGCCAACTGGCGCTGCGAGACCAAGATCCTGTTCGACATTGCGCCATCCGCCTTCGTGCCGCCGCCGAAGGTCACCTCCTCCGTCGTGCGCCTCACGCCGCGCGCAGCGCCACTGCCGTGCGATCGCAAGCTGCTCGAACAGGTCGCGGCCAGCGCCTTCGGCCAGCGCCGCAAGATGCTGCGCCAAAGCCTGAAGTCGCTCGGCGTCGATCCCGCGCGGCTTGCTGCGGCCGCCGGCGTCGATGCGACGCGGCGCGCCGAGACCATTCCGATATCGGGCTTTGTTGCCATGGCCCGGGAATTGGCGGATATACGCAGCGAAGCCGAGTAACGAAGAAATTCCGGAGGAAAGAAAATGGCGTTGATGCGCAGGCAGTCCCTGGTCAAGTTCGACGCGCCCTTGTGCGAGACCATCGTCGACACGCCGAAGCCGCAAGGGCGCGAGGTGCTGGTGCGCATCGAGCGCTGCGGCCTCTGCCATTCCGACCTGCACATCCAGGACGGCTATGCCGATCTCGGCGGTGGCAAGAAGCTCGACACCACGCGCGGCATGACGCTGCCCTTCACGCTGGGCCACGAGATCGCCGGCGTGGTCGACGAGGTCGGCCCTGACGTCGCGGCCAATCTCGTCGGCACGAAGAAAGCCGTCTTCCCCTGGATCGGCTGCGGCCAGTGCCGCGATTGCGCCAACGGCGATGAGAACCTCTGCGTGAAGCAGCGCTTCCTCGGCGTGTCCATCGATGGCGGATTTGCCACCCACGTGCTGGTGCCCGACGCGAAATATCTGCTCGACTACGATCCCCTGCCCGTCAACCAGGCCGCGACGCTGATGTGCTCCGGCGTCACCGCCTATGGCGCGCTCAAGCGCCTGGTCGACCGTCCGCGCCAGCGCAACCTCCTGCTGATCGGCCTCGGCGGCGTCGGCATGATGGGCCTGTCGTTCGCGCAGGCGACGTTCAAGCAGCCGATCACGGTCGCCGACCTCTCGCCCGCCGCGCGCGACACCGCGCTGAACAACGGTGCCGCAGTCGCCTACGATCCGTCCGAGCCCGACGTGATCAAGCGCATCCTGAAAGAGACCGAAGGCGGCTTCGATGAGATCGTCGATTTCGCCGGCAACGAGAAATCGATGGCCTTTGCGGTCGCGGTCGCCGCGCGCGGCGGCAAGATCGTGGTCTCCGGCCTGATGGGCGGCCAGTTCACGCTGCCGATGGTGCAATGGGTCTACAAGCGCATGACCATCGAGGGCTTCATGGTCGGCACGCTCGCCGAGGCCCAGGAGCTGATGGCGCTGGCGCGCGCCGGCAAGATCAAGCCGACGCCGATGCGCGAGGAGCCGATGGGCGACGTCCAGAAATGGATCGACGAGCTTCGTGCCGGCAAGGTCGTCGGCCGCATCGTGCTGAAGAACTGACCGATCGCTTGCTGCGGGCCTGGCGCAAGTCGGGCCCGCCGCACGGAACGCCTTCGACCCCGCCGCGTTGGCAGCGCATGTCCATTCGTTGCACTGTCGAAAGCGCATTCTTCATCGCCTGGAGCTGCCTGGAGCAGAGCGGCGAGCTCGGCCCTCCCGACGAGAGCGCGAACGTCATTCTCGACGCCATCGAAGCCCAGCTCAGGACCGGCGAACGCCGGCAGCTGATGCTCGCCAACCGGGCGATCGACGCCTATCGCGCGCATGCGGCCAAACGCCGATCCTCATGGGATCGCGAAGCGCGCTTCGGCTGACAGATCCTTGCCGCCCTCGGGCCGCCGGCCCGGCGGCATTCAGGCGGATTGCGGCCGGCGGTCCGTCGGGCCAAGCGCACGGGGTACGGCGCCTGGCGCTGTGACGGTACGCCAATCCGCGGCCCCGCTATGTTCACTCCTGAACAGACCTCGCGGCAATCGACGCTGAGGGCGCCGCCTGCAATCCCCGCCGCGCGAGCTTTCCGGAATTCCGGAAAGCCGTCGCCTCAACTTTTCAGCTCTCGGCGAGGTCTTGTGTGCACTTTGGAACCGTTGGTTCCGCCACAGAAACGTAGGGTTCTGGGCGGCGCCGATTCTCGGCCAGACAAGAGAAGAAACTGTGACCGGTCGGCCCCAGAACGATCTACTCCGTCAGCTTGCCCCACGAGATTTCGAGCTTCTCGCACCCTATCTCCAGCCGGTCGAAGTCGAGGCGAGCCACATCCTGCATCACGCCGGTGACGCCGTGGCGGCGGTTCATTTCCCCTGCGGCCCTACGCTTGTCTCGTTCGCCGTTCCGGTCGAGGATGATCGCGAGGTCGAGAGCCTGTTGATCGGACGCGAGGGTGCGGTGGGTATTGCCGCCGGCCGCAATCCGCCACTCGCCTATTCCCGCGTCGTCGTGAAACTGGGCGGCACGCTCGTCCGGCTGCCGCTGCGCGCGCTCGAGCAGGCGCAGCAGAGATCCGCGGCGCTGCAGGAGGTGTTTTCGCGCTATGCCGACTGCCAGTTCGCGCAGTTGCTGCAGACCGCGGCCTGCAACGCTGCGCATTCGATCGAGCAGCGCGCCGCCAAGTGGATCATCTCCGCGCAGGAACGTATCGGCCAGGCCGAGATTCCCCTCACCCACGAGCAGCTCGCCGGCATGCTGGGCGTCTCCCGCTCCTATGCCAGCCGCGTCATCCAGATGTTCAAGGCGAGGCGCATCCTCGCCACCCGCCGCGGCGCCATCCTGATCCTCGACGCGGCGGCGCTCGACGCCAGAGCCTGCCGCTGCAACGACTGGGTCAAGAAGCATTTTGACGAAGTGCTGGGCGCGGCACCCGCCGATGGCTAGCGCACCGGCAGTCTCACGTTAGCGGCGGCGACTGCCGTTTCTGGTGCAGATAGACCGGGCTGAAATCACCGAGCCGCTGCAAGTCGCGCCATTTCAGCACGATCAGCTCGCCCTCGCGCAGGTCCATGGCGCCGCTGCGCCGAAGCTCACCGAGCGTCCGGTTCACGGTTGCGATCGCCATGCCCAGCGTCTCGCCGAGTTGCGCCAGGCTGATCGGCAAGGGGCAGCGATTGCCGCGAACGAGCTGTGCGGCGCGGGCGCGGTAAAACAGCTCGCAGAACAGATGCGCCATGCGCGCCTGCATGGGCCGAGCGCTGTTGTTGGTGATCGCCTCGCGAAAGATCGCGGCATCGAGCAGCGTCTCGCGCCAGACAGCCAGGCCAAAGTTCGGCCGCTGCCGGAACGCGGTGAACAATTCGCGATGCGGGATGAAGGCGACCGAGGCCGGCCCGAGCGCGCTCAATCCGTGATCCATCTGGTCGATGAACAGGCCCTGCGCGTCCGGCAGGTCGCCGGTGAGGTGGAACGCGAGATATTGTCGCCCGCCGCCGGCAAGCAGATGGTAGCGCGCGACCATGCCCGAGACGACCAGCACCGAATGTTCGGGCTCGTCGCCCTGACGGATGAAATCCTCGTTCGGCTCCAAATCGCGCAGCGTGAAGGTGAGCGCGCGAATCTGGGCGAGATCCTCCTCGGCGAGCGCGGTGTGCTCGCACAGGTTCCGGATCAACACGTCGTGGGCTTTATCCATGGTCCGCCAAAAATCACGCCGGTTCTATCAAATGATACATCCGGCTTGGGTTCAGCGGACTAGAACGCGTCTCGGAAGCACAGGTTGCTAATCGATCTGCGACCGATCCGCGTCGCGTTCAACTATCACCCTCGACTGCGAACTTAGCCGTCCTTTCATGAGCCCTACGACGATTCTTCAGCGAATCCGCAACCTGTTCACGTCGGATCCCAACGAGCACTTCGACTGCATCAAAGATGCTTTCTTCAAGGGCACGTTGAGGGAGCCGGTGGGACCGATGTCGGATCAGGAGCTCGCCCGCGCCATCCGCGAGTTCCGTTCGGCGCCGGTCTCCGACTGGAGTCTTGCAAAACTCTCGCGCCGCTTCGCCGAAGCGTCGGTCCCGCGCGACGCCTGAGCAGCACGCAAGGCTCATGCCGCACCCAACGCTCATCACACGTCTGCAGGCCATCGAAGTCCTGTCAGAGGACGAACGCCGACAGATCGCCGCCCTGCCCTCCACGCTGCGGCAGGTCGCCGACGGCGAGATCGTGCTACGCCAGGGCGAGGCCGTCTCGCGCTGCGTCTTCGTCGTCAGCGGCTTCCTGTATCAGGCCCGCATCGTCGGCGACCGCAGCCAGATCCTCGCGTTCCACGTTCCCGGCGACATGCCATGCCTGCACACCCTGCTGGTCTCGCCGATGGATGCGGATCTCGTCGGCCTCGGACCGACCATCGTCGGCACTGTCGCGCACAGCCAGCTCAGGCAGCTTCTCGACGGCTCGAGCCATTTGACGCGCGCGTTCTGGCGCGAGACGCTGATCGATGCGGCGATCTCGCGGCAATGGATCGCGCGCCTCGGCGCGCAGGCGGCCTTGCCCAAGGTCGCGCACCTCATCTGCGAGCTCGCCGCACGGCTGGAGGTCGTCGGCCTCGTCACGGACGGCTGCTTCCAGATGCCGATGACGCAGCGGCACGTCGCAGATGCCTGCGGGCTCTCGATCGTCCACGTCAATCGCACCATCCAGGAGCTGAGACATCGTGGATTGATCGCCTGGGAAGGCAGCGAGATCGAGCTGCTGCATCCTGAGGAGCTGCGCAAGCTCGCCGATTTCACGCCGGACTATCTGACCTGAGCACGGCGGATGAATGCGAGGTCCGGCGCACCATCCTCTCGATCGATCATTGGGCGACGGCGCGGCGCGCGGGATTGGCTATTTCTTCTTGTCGTCTGTCCTGCGTTGTCCGGACACGCCTTTCGTTTCGGGCTGGTTTGCCCGATTGGCATTCATGCCCGTGTCCATCGTCCCTTTCTCCGTGGCACCGTTGGTATTTTCCGGCCTGTCCATGCCGGTCTGCGGAGCCGGACCCTTATTCTGGGCCATGACCGGGCCAGACATGCCTGCAAATGACGTGGCTGCAAATGACATGGCTGCGAATGCGACCGCGGCAATGAGCGCTTTCATGGGCATCTCCATGTAAGGTTGCCGCATCGGGATGGTGCTCCACCAGCTTCCTGGCGAAATTCTCGACCTGATCCTTGATCGGCATGACGTCTCCTCAGCCACAATTCAACGGCGGCGGAGATCATAAGTTTCCCAAGCTGAAAGCATCTTGGCGGCGCTCCGCGCCCCATGGCAAAACCGCAAGATCGGTCGAGCAATTGACGTCCGCGTGCGCTTTAGCTGGTGCTGCCACGGAGAACGGAACGATGACGGCGGCGCTTCAGAACTACCATGCCCGGATGCAGCGGGTGCTGGATCACATCGACCGGCACCTCGACGAGGATCTGGACCTGGATGCGCTGAGCAGCGTCGCAGCCTATTCGAAATATCATTTCCACCGGCAGTTCACGGCGACCTTCGGGCTGTCCGTGCATCGCTATATCCAGCTCGCCCGCATGAAGCGCGCTTCATACCGGCTCGCCTACAGCGAGGCCGAAAGCGTCACTGATATCGCGATGGATGCCGGCTACGACGCACCTGACGCCTTCGCCCGCGCCTTTCGGCAACGGTTCGGCCAATCGCCGTCGTCGTTCCGGAAGTCTCCCGACTGGGAGCCGTGGCTTGCGGCCTTCGGGCCTCTCGACAACGCGAGGAGCAAGTTCATGCAGAAGACCTTCACCAGCGACGACGTGACGATCCGCGATGTGCCGACGATTGCGGTGGCGATCATGGAGCATCGGGGCGACCCGGCGACGCTTCCCGCCACCATCCAGCGATTCATCGCCTGGCGCAAAGCCGCCGGCCTGCACCCACGCAACAGTCCGACCTTCAACGTCTGGCGATCCGAGCGGCGGCCGGCCTCGCTTGGGGACTACAGCGTGGACCTCTGTGTCGGAACCGACCGTCCGATCGAAACGAACGGCGCAGCGATCAAGGCCGGCGAGATCCCCGGTGGACGCTGCGCGGTGCTGCGCATCGTCGGCCACACCGACAATCTGGAGCCGGCCGCGCTCTACCTCTATCGCGACTGGCTGCCGGCCAGCGGCGAGGAAGCCCGCGACTTCCCGATCTACTGCCAGCGGCTGAGCTTCGCCCCCGACGTCGGCGAGCACGAGGCGACCGCGGATTTATTCCTGCCGCTGAATTGAACGTCTGTCCCCGCGTCCACCGTCATTCCGGGATGCGTGCGCAGGCACGCGAGCCCCGGGGTACCGGCTCCCTTGCGCTTTTCGCCGGCGCGCCTTGCTGCTAGACTGCCCCATTATTTTGGGGAATTTTGATGCGCGCGGCGATTTTCAATCGCGTTGTGGGGCTGGCGGCGCTGGCCTTGCTCGTCGTCACTGCGGAGCCGGCGTCGGCGGAGAAGCGCGTCGCGCTGGTGGTCGGCAACTCCGCCTACAAGAACATCACGCCGCTCGACAATCCGTCCAAGGATGCGGGCCTGATGGCGGAGACGCTAGGTGCGCTCGGCTTCACCCTGATCGGCGGACGCGCCCAGCTCGATCTCGACAAGGGCGCGATGGACGTCGCGGTGCAGAGTTTCGGCCGGCAGGTCCAGGGCGCCGACGTCGCGCTGTTCTATTATGCCGGCCACGGCGTGCAGGTAGCCGGCTCCAACTACCTCGTGCCTGTGAGCGCCAATCCGACGCGCGAGGCGGATGTCGACTTCCAGATGACCGACGTCAACCTCGTGCTGCGCCAGATGCAGGGCTCCGGCACGCGGCTCAACCTCGTCATCCTCGATGCCTGCCGCAACAACCCGTTCGGCTCACGCGGCTTGCGATCATCCGATGGCGGCCTCGCGCAGATGCGCGCGCCCGAGGGCACGCTGATCTCCTATGCGACCCAGCCCGGCAACGTCGCCCAGGACGGCGCCGATGGCCACAGCCCTTACACCAAGGCGCTTGCGACGACGATCCGGGTCGCGGGCCTCGACGTGTTCCAGACCTTCAACCAGGTCGGCCTTGCCGTGAAGCGCGCAACCGCGGGCGCGCAGCAGCCCTGGGTGTCGTCGTCGCCGATCGACGGCACGTTTTATTTCGTCGCTCCGACGCAGACCGCCCCGCCGCAGATCGCGGCGATGCAGCCGGATCCCCTGCCCGCGGAGCGTCTGCGCGCCGATCCCGACCGCGTCCCCTTGCGCGATGCCGCGCTGCTCAGCGAGCTCAGCGAGCGGCTCTACGAGCTCAATTTCGATCCTGACACGCCCGACGGCCTGACCCGCGCCATCACGAAATTGCAGCAGCGGATCTCGATGGCGCCGAATGGGGAGCCGACCGAAGGCCTGCTGCTGCGCATGCGCAAGATGGAGGATCTCAAGCCCTGGGGCTCGATCGTCTACGGGCCTGACAGCAGCAAATGGGGGATCTCCTGGAACCACGCCTCGCGGCGCGCCGCGGTGGCGGATGCGCGCGGCAATTGCGCCGGCGCCAAATGCCCGATCGAGCTTTCCTTCTACGGCCGAAGCTGCGGCGCCTTTGCGATCTCCGACAAATCCTGGTCGCTGGTCCAGCGCGAGGGCGTCCAACGCGCGAAGGACGCCGCGCTTGACGAATGCGGCAAGGCTGGCAAAGCTTGCCGCATTATCGGATCCGTCTGTGCCGACGGCTCCGGCCGCTGATGCCTTTTCATTCTGGATTCTTGCTGGATTCTTGCTCATGCCCATTGCCGTCGTCCGCCCCATCGCCATCGCTTTCCTCCTCACCGTCGCCCTCGCTCCGCCTTGCGCCTTCGCCCAGTCCGGCAGCGCCGGGGGCGCGATCGGCAATGACGAGAAGTCGCTGTCCGGCTCGCGCCAGGATCGTTCCTCGGACCGCTCGGCCGAGCCCACGCCGTCGGCGCGCCGGAGCAGGCCGGCTGAAGAGCCGCGCTCGTCGTCGCGGCGCGGCGGCGGCGGAGGTGGCGGAGGTGGCGGCGGTGGCGGCGGTGGCTTTGACGGCGCCTGGGTGGTCACCAGCGTCGGCTGCGGCGGCACCACGTCCGGCGCGGTCGTGGTCTCCTCGGGCAAGGTCATCGGCCAGGGCGTCACCGGCACCGTCAGCCCGAGCGGCGCGGTGAGCACGGTGGGTCAAGGCGACGGCGTGACCTTCACCGGATCGGGACGCCTCGGCTCGCGCAGCGGTTCCGGCACATGGCGTCGCTCCGACGGCTGCGGCGGAACCTGGAGCTCGGCGAAACAGTAGCCGCAAGACGCCCGATTTCGCCGCGGAACAACCGCCCCGCAGGCCCAATTCAAGCCACATCCTCTCCGGATTTGCGGCTCATTGCCACCCAAGTCTTTGATGACAAAGGGCTGGTTAAGAGTTGCGTCATGCGTAACCGGGAGACCAGGATGGGCAACCGCACCGCAAAATTCGTATCCGCGCTGGTCGGCAGCGTCATTGCCGGCTTGCCACTGGCCGCAATGTCGCAGAACGCGCCGAACCCACCGAGCACGGCCAACGCGGCCGCCGACTGTCTCGCCTCGCCAAAGGGCGCAGCGCCGCAGGGACAGCACTGGTACTATCGTCTTGACCGCGCGACCAAGCGGCAGTGCTGGTATTTGCGCGCCGCGGGCGGCAAGGACAACGCGAAGGCTGCGCAGACCGCCGAGGCCGCAGCCGACGCGCCACCGGATTTATCAGCACCGCCGCCGCAGACCGTGCAGGACGCGCGTGCCGAATATGCGGGGCCGCGTGCGGCCCCCAAGGCGCCGGACGCGTTTGCGCCGGCCACACAGACCTCCCCGCCGCCGACACAACAACCGGGGAACCAGGCTGCTGATGGCAGCGCGCAGCAAGCTCCCGTCGCCACTCCGTGGCCCGATGTCTCGGCAGCCTCCACCACGCCAGAGCCCCAGCCGGCAAATGCCATGGGGGCAGCAGCTGCGCAGTCGAAAGCAAAGCCGTCAAAATCCCCTGCTCTGCTCCCGCCCGCTGCAACAGACAGCACGACCGACAAGCCCAGCGGCTCGGTCCAGATGCTGTTGCTCGTGATCGGCGGCGCGCTGGCACTCGCGGGAATCCTCGCCAGCCTGATCTACCGCTTCGCCGGCGGACGCGTCCGCGTCCAGGCCGCCGACCGTCGCGGGCATTGGGACGAATGGACACCGCAAGATCATGACGGAAGCCGCGCGCCCTGGGTCGGTGCGACGCCAGCCGTCACGCCGCGTACGCAGCCGCGCCCGGTCGATTTCGACGAAGCACGGCCACCGCAGACCGCGCAACTCGCCGCCTTCACCAAGGAGATCGGCCGGATCGCCGCCCAATCCGCTTCCCTTCGCAACAAGGCCGCAGCGCTCGACAAGACCGACATCTTCAACGGCGCGTTCGAGATCGAGGCGGCGCCGCCGCGGCTCGCGGCCAAGGAGACCGACGACAAAAAGCCCGCTGCCCGCGACGCGCTCGATCATGATGAAGACGTGCAGGCCGAGGAGGCCGTCGACGTCGACGTGATCACCGCAATGCTGGAACGGCTGGCGAAGCAAGGGCCGCGGCTGCCGCAGCCTAGCCCTGAAGCTGCCCTTGCAAACCTCGCACGAAACCAACGAGGCCAATCCGCCGCTCGCGCTTGAGGCGCTCGGCCTTCAGGATCGACTGCACCTCAGCGAAGGCCTCATCAACATTGTGGTTGATGACGATGTAGTCGTACTCGGCCCAGTGGCTCATCTCGTGGCTGGCGCGGCTCATGCGCTTGCGGATCACCTCGTCGGAATCCTGCGCGCGCGAATGCAGCCGCTTCTCGAGATCGGCCGCCGAGGGCGGCAGGATGAAGACGCGAACGACGTCGATGCTTGCTTTCTGGTGCAGTTGCTGCGTGCCCTGCCAGTCGATGTCGAACAGCACGTCCTGCCCGGCCGATAGTGCCGCTTCAACGGGCGCACGGGGCGTCCCGTAAAGATTGTCGAAGACGGTGGCCCATTCGAGCAGCTCGTCCTGTTCCACCATCGTCTCGAACTTGGGCTTGCTGACGAAGAAATAGTCCCGCCCCTCGACCTCGCCCGGCCGCATCTGCCGCGTCGTCGCCGATACCGACATCTTCAAGCCCGGCTCGCGCTCGAGCAACATCCGCGACAGCGTGGTCTTGCCCGCGCCCGAGGGCGAGGACAGCACGAACATCAAGCCGCGCCGTTCGACACCGTCAGTTCCGTGACCGCCTGATGTCATCGATCACTCCAGATTCTGGACCTGCTCGCGGAACTGCTCGACCACGTTCTTCATGGCGAGCCCCGTATTGGTCTGCTCGATGTCGTTCGACTTCGAGCAGCAGGTGTTGACCTCGCGGTGAAACTCCTGCGCCAGGAAGTCGAGCTTGCGGCCGACCGGACCGCCCTTGCCGATCAACTCACGCGCCTGCGCGATGTGGGATGCGATGCGGTCGAGCTCCTCGCGGATGTCGGCCTTGGTGGCGATCAGGATCGCCTCCTGCATCAGACGGTCGGCGTCGAAGCGATCGGAGGTGTCAAGCAGCGCGGCGATCTGCTCGGCAAGCCGTGCCTTGATCGCCTCAGGCTTCCGCCCGGGCGCGCCTTCCGCCTTCTTCGCCAATTGCTCGATCTCGTCGACCCGCTGGGTCAGGATCTGCCCCAGCGAAGTACCTTCGCGCTTGCGCATCGCGACGAGCTCATCGAGCGCCTTGTCGAAGGCCTCGGCGGCGGCAGCGCGCGCGGCCTTGTCCTCTTCCTCGTCGCCCTCGGGCTCGGCGACCTCGACGACCCCCTTGATCGCAAGCAGGCCGTCGATGCTCGGGGCCACCGCGTCGACCTTGCCGGCGATCACAGCCGCCGCCTTCAGGACGGCGTTGAGCACGTCCTCGTTGACGCGCACGGAAGCTGCGGCGTTGGCACGCTTGACGGTGAGATTGGCGTAGACTGTGCCGCGCGACAAAAGCTCGCCGGCGCGCTTCTTGGCGTGCGCCTCGAGCTCGTCGAAGCCCTGCGGCAGCCGCACCCTGAGATCAAAGCCCTTGGCGTTGACCGACTTCAATTCCCATTCGAACGTGTACGGCCCGCTTGCGCCGTGGCTTCGAGCAAAGCCGGTCATGGACGACAGCGCCATCAGGTCAATTTCTCCAGAAACGCGGGATTCGCGGGGGCATCAAGCCACGCGAATCTTAAGACTATTTTGCAGGAAAGTGGAATCCGCAAAGTCCGCAGGCAGATCTGCAACGCGCCTAGCGCTGGACCACCGGCGGCGAGGATTGCACCGCGCCCTGCCGCGCCGGCGGCGGAGCTGCGGGGCGCGCCGCGGGCGGCTTTTTCTGCTGATTGGGCCGCGCCGGCGTGGTCGCCGTCGGCGTATCGACGGTCCCGGGCGCGGCGGCAGCGGGCGGCGCCGCGTCCTCGGCCGGCTCGACCGTATCGTTCTGGATCTGCTTTTCCATCGCGCGCAGCTTGGCGACGTTCTTCTGGTGCGCGTCGTAGGTCTCGGTGAAGGCGTGCCCGCCGGTGCCGTCGGCGACGAAATAGAGGTCGCGGGTGCGGGCCGGATTGGCGGCGGCCTCCAGCGAGGCGCGGCCGGGGTTGGAGATCGGGCCCGGCGGCAGGCCCTCGATCACATAGGTGTTGTAGGGCGAAGGCTGCGTGATCTCGCTGCGCTTGATCGGGCGGCCCAGCGTGCCCTTGCCGCCGACGAGGCCATAGATGATGGTCGGATCGGACTGCAGCTTGATGCGCTGCTTCAGGCGATTGACGAACACCGCGGCGACGCGGCTGCGCTCGTCGGGCTTGCCGGTCTCCTTCTCCACGATCGAGGCCAGCGTCACCAGCTGCTCCGGCGACTTGACCGGAATGTCCTGATTGCGACGCTCCCAGATCTCGGCGAGCACACGTTTGTGCGCCTGCTGCATGCGCTGGACCACCTGCTCGCGCGGGGTACCGCGCGGGAATTTGTAGGTCTCCGGCAGCAGCGTGCCTTCGCGCGGCAACTCGCGCACGCTGCCGGTGAAGATGTCGTTGTCGGACAAACGCGCCACGATCTGCTCGGAGGTCAGACCTTCCGGAATGGTGACGGCATGCTGCACCACCTTGCCTTCGACGATGGTGGCGATGACGTCGCGGAGCGAAGCGTTCTTCTGGAACGCATATTCACCCGGCTTGAGGTCCGAGCTTGCCTTCAGCGCGGCGACGCTGGCGATGAACACCCAGGGATTGACGTCGGTCACGCCTTCCCGGTTCAGTGTCTCGGCGATGTCGCGCTTGCCCGCGCGCTGCGGGATGTTGACGATCTTGTCGTCCTTCAGCGGCCCAGGCGATTCCAGCACCTGCCGGCCGTAATAATAGACGCCGCCGGCGCCGAGCATGGCGATCAGCAGAAGGGTGATGATGGCGTTGCCGACGACCACGAAGGGATTGCGCGCACGGTCCGATCGCTTCGGCGGCGGTGGGAGCTGTTCAGGCTCGAGCGCTGCCCGCGGACTCCGGGGCGAAATGGGCGGCCTTTCACTCATCGAAACAACCTGAATCCTGCCGGTTCAATAGCGGCTCGGCAATCGCCTGCCGCGCCAAATGCACGCCCACGTCCATGACTATCGCCGAATACGGCAAAACGGTGGATTCGTCTCAAACTCAAGCTAACTGGCCAAACGCCGGACGATCACCGACGCATTGGTACCGCCAAAACCAAACGAGTTCGACAAGGCGACATTGACCTCACGCTTCTTGGCCGTGTGCGGCACGAGGTCGATTGCGGTCTCCACCGACGGATTGTCGAGGTTGATCGTCGGCGGCACGACATTATCGCGAATCGCGAGAATGGCGAAGATCGCTTCGATCGCACCGGCCGCGCCGAGCAGATGACCCGTCGACGATTTGGTCGACGACATCGCGACCTTGGAGGCGGCATTGCCGAGCAGGCGCTCGACGGCACCGAGCTCGATCTCGTCGCCGAGCGGTGTCGAGGTGCCGTGCGCGTTGATGTAGTCGAGATCGGATGCCGTCAGGCCGGCGCGCCGGAGCGCGGCCGACATGCTGCGGAAGCCGCCATCGCCATCGGGCGACGGCGACGTAATGTGATAGGCGTCACCCGACAGACCGTAGCCGATCACCTCGGCGTAGATCTTCGCGCCGCGGCGCCGGGCGTGATCGAGCTCTTCCAGCACGAGGACGCCGGCGCCCTCGCCCATGACAAAACCGTCGCGGTCCTTGTCGTAGGGACGCGAGGCCTTCTCGGGCGTCTCATTGAAGCCGGTCGAGAGCGCGCGCGCGGCGTTGAAGCCGGCGATACCGATGCGGCTGATCGGCGACTCGGCGCCGCCTGCGACCATCACGTCGGCGTCCCCCAGCGCGATCAGGCGGGCGGCATCGCCGACCGCATGCGCGCCGGTCGAGCAGGCCGTGACCACCGAATGGTTTGGGCCCTTCAGCCCGTGCTTGATCGACACATATCCGGAGGCGAGATTGATCAGGCGGCCCGGAATGAAGAACGGCGATACCTTGCGGGGTCCCCGTTCCTTCAGGAGCAGCGCGGTCTCGGCAATGCCGCTAAGGCCGCCGATGCCGGAACCGATCATGGTGCCGGTCGCGCACTTGTCCTCCTCGGTCTCGGGATGCCAGTTGGCGTCGTCGAGCGCCTGGCCGGCTGCGGCCATGCCGAAGATGATGAAGTCGTCGACCTTGCGCTGGTCCTTCGGCTCCATCCACTTGTCGGGATTGAAGGTGCCGTTGCTGCCGTCGCCGCGCACGACGGTGCAGGCGTATTTTGTCTGAAGATCGGAGACATCGAAGCTCTCGATCGGGCGCGCGCCGCTTTCGCCGTTGAGGATGCGTTTCCAGGTCGGTTCGACGCCGCAGCCGAGCGGCGACACCATGCCGAGACCAGTGACGACAACCCGCCTCATGTCAGAAAACTCCGCATCGAAAGATTCACGGCCAATAACAAGAAACCGGCTGACCGCTGCGAAGCGGCCCGTCCGGTTTCAATGTTGTCCCCGCGAAAATGAAGAGCCTTAGCTCTTCGCGTTCTTCTCGAGAAACTTCGTGGCATCGCCGACGGTGAGAATCGTTTCCGCGGCGTCGTCCGGAATCTCGCAACCGAATTCCTCTTCGAACGCCATCACCAGTTCGACGGTGTCCAGACTGTCGGCGCCGAGGTCGTCGATGAAGCTCGCAGCGTCGACAACCTTCTCGGGTTCAACACCAAGGTGTTCGACCACGATCTTCTTAACCCGCTCGCCAATGTCACTCATTGCATAACCTCGTGTTGTTCCCTGTAGACCCGACCCCCCGGGACGATACGAGCCGTCGTGGTCGTGTTACTTGCCTTCGCTTACGAACTTGATTTGGCCCCATCCTAACCGATACAGGGCCCGGCGAACGACGGCCAAGGCTCCGCATCGCCAATATACAGGGTTTCAAAAACCTGCAATGGCGTTCTTTGCCCATCCGTTGAAGGTCCGGTTATCACACTTCAATTGCCTTGACTACAAGCCTCATTTCGCTCCGGAAACGGCCGTTTGCCACATCCGCGCCGCCGATCTGGGCGGTGCGGAACGAGGGCTTCAGATCATGGCCATGCCGCCGTTGACGTGGATGGTCTGGCCGGTGACGTAGGCTGCTTCGTTCGAACTCAGGTACACGGCGGCCGCGGCGATGTCCTCGGGCGTTCCCAGACGGGCGGCCGGAACCTTGGTCAGAATCGTTTCGCGCTGCTTGTCGTTGAGCGCGTCGGTCATCGGCGTCTTGATGAAGCCGGGCGCGATGCAGTTCGCGGTCACGCCGCGCTTGGCGTATTCGGCCCCGAGCGTCTTGATCATGCCGATCAGGCCCGCCTTCGAGGCGGTGTAGTTGCCTTGTCCGGGATTGCCGGTGACACCGACCACCGAGGTGATGGCGATGATGCGGCCGAAGCGCTTGCGCATCATCAGCTTGGTCGCGGCGCGCGCGAGGCGGAAGGTCGCGGTCAGATTGACGTTGATGACCTCCTCCCAATCCTCGTCGCGGAGCTGCACGAAGAGATTGTCGCGCGTGATGCCGGCATTGGCGATGAGGATGTCGACCTGGCCCATCGCGGCTTCCGCAGCCGGCACCAGCGCCTCGACCTCGTCGGCCTTGGAGAGATTGCAGGGCAGCACGTGGGTGCGCTCGCCGAGCTTGCCGGCAAGCTCATCCAGCACTTCCTTGCGTGTCCCTGAGATCGCGACGGTGGCGCCCTGCGCGTGCAGCGCCTGCGCGATCGCGCCGCCGATGCCGCCGGTGGCGCCGGTGACGAGCGCCTTTTTGCCAGTCAGATCGAACATCGATAACTCCTCCAATGCACGATCCGGAAAAGTGTGCAGCGGTTTTCCGGAATGATCGTGCGTAAACTCAAGCCTGCTTCGCGGCGGCCAATGCATCCTTGGCGGCGGCAATGTCGTTGGGGCCGCCGACCGCAACGCCGACGGCACCGTCTGCGATGCGCTTGACGAGACCGGTCAGCACCTTGCCGGCGCCGATCTCGAAGAAGCGGGTGACGCCCTGTCCTGCCATATAGGCAACCGACTCGCGCCAACGCACCGTGCCCGTGACCTGCTCGACCAGGCGGCGGCGGATCTCGTCGGGGTCGGTGATTGCGCTCGCCAGCACGTTGGACACCAGCGGGGCGGCCGGCGCCTTGATCGTGACCTTCGAGAGCGCCTCCGCCATGGCGTCGGCGGCGGGCTGCATCAGCCTGCAATGGAACGGTGCGGACACCGGCAGCAGCATCGCGCGCTTGGCACCCTTGGTCTTGGCGATCTCGACGGCGCGATCAACCGCGGCCTTGTCGCCCGAGACGACCACCTGCCCGCCGCCATTGTCGTTGGCGGCCTGGCAGACCTGCCCCTGGGCCGCCTCATTGGCGACCTCCATGGCGGCCTCGTAGTCGAGACCGAGCAGCGCGGCCATTGCGCCGGCGCCGACCGGGACAGCCTTTTGCATTGCGAGACCGCGGGTGCGAAGCAGACGGGCGGTATCGGAAAGCGTCAGGCTGCCCGCCGCAGCCAGTGCCGAATATTCACCGAGCGAATGACCGGCGACGAAGGCCGCGTCTCGTCCCACGGAAACTCCGGCCTCGGCCTCTAGCACGCGCAGGGTGGCGACAGAGACCGCCATCAGCGCCGGCTGGGCGTTTTCGGTGAGCTGGAGGGTTTCGGCCGGACCATCCCAGATGATCGCCGTCAGCTTCTCGGACAGCGCGGCATCGACCTCGTCGAACACGGCGCGCGCCACCGGAAAGGCGTCAGCCAGGGCCTTGCCCATGCCAACCGCCTGGGACCCCTGCCCCGGAAATGTGAATGCTGCCGTCATCGGCGCTCCCTGCTTGTCGGGCACGATCCCTCGTAAGAACCAGCAGCCGATTACGCGCGGCCTTGATATCTGGTTCCCTGGCCATAGCTCCCTCGGCCATGGTTCCGGATCACGCTCCAAAGGGGGCCGTAGACACTGTCCGGGGCCGGACTGTCAAGCCGAGATGGGAACCCGCCCCGGCATTCAACTGGGGATCGCCGGTCAAAACCCGCCGGCGGTCTGGTTGGCATCGACCTTCGCCCCCGCCTGGGCACGGCGCGCGCTGTTCACCAGCTGCCCCGGCCGGTCGTCCCCGTCAGGCTTCGCCGTCGCCAGCCACAGCACGGCGGCATAGCCCGGCTGCACCTCCATGCGGTCCGCATGCCGGCTTGCGCTCAGCAGCCGGTGCACCTTCGGCAGATTGTAGCAGGGCACATAGAACAGCAGATGATGCTCGAGGTGATAGTTCACGTAGTACGGCGCGATGAACAGGCGCTCGAGAACATTGGCATGCGTGGTGCGGGTGTTGCGCAAGGGATCGCGGCTGTCGGGGACGACGGCGTGCTCGGCGATGTTGCGAATGCGGGTGATGACCATCATCCAGGTCAACAGCGGCACCAGCCAGAGCAGCGGATAGGCCCACCACACGCCGGCCGCCACGCACGCGGCGAACATCGCGGCATTGACGATGCATTGCGGACCGAGCTTGTCCCAGAAATGCGAAAGGCGCTGACGCCACGGCCAGTCCTTCGCACCGAGCGCGTTGAGCAGTTGCGCCTTGCGCTGCTGGTAGCCGGTCTGTCCGGTGATGTCGCGAATGAACTTGCGACGATAGCTCAGCTTCGTGATCGGAAACGGCGCCGACAGAACGAGGTCGGGATCATCCTCCTGCTGGGTGCGCGCATGATGCTGCAGGTGGTAGCGCCGGTAGCTGCGCGTCTCCGCGAACAGCGGATAGGCGCAGAACCACTGGCTCAGGGTCAGATTGGTTTTCTCGTCCGCGGACAGGCAGCCATGTGCGCCGTCATGCATCAGGATCGCAAGACCGAGCTGGCGCGAGCCGATGATGGCGACGGCGAGAACATAGGTGACGGGATTTGGCCACCAGGCGACCAGCGCAACCGCCCCAACGATCAGCGCCCAGGCGTGCGCGATCAGCGCAACGCCTTTCCAGGTCACGCGCTGGCGCACGTCGGCGAGCTGGTCGTCGGTCAGGAAATCGCGGGCACGCATGCGAAGCGCGGTCATGGCCTACCCCTCTTCATTCGAATGTGACGCGTCGTCGACGAGGCGCAGGCGCGCCGTGTCGGTGGATTTCGCCTGCTCACCGAGCACCCGCAGCATCTCGGCGCAAAGCGCCTCGGGCGAACGGCCCATCGCGTAGCCTTCGAGAATGACGCCGATGGCGACGGCCCAGAAACGCCGCGAGCTTTCGTCGGGCGCCCGCAGCGAGCGCCAGCCGTGCCGCGCCACCTGGCTCGCATAGGCGCGTGCGCCTTCACCGTGCAGGCGCTCAATCGTGCGCTCGACCAGAGGCGCCAGATCCTGGCGCCGGCGCGTCAATGTCAGGGCTTCGGCGAAGAAGGCGACGGAATCGCTTGCCGTCACGGTCTGCGCCAGCGCATGCGTGTAGTCCCGCGGTGTGCGCGCCTGCAGCGCCGCCTGCTCGGTCGCGCGCGCCAGATACAGCAAATCGCGGCAGGCGCATTCGACGAACAGCGCCTCCTTGGTGCGGAAGTAATAGGTGATCTGGCTCGGGAAGGCGTCGGCGGCAGCCGCGATGTCGGCGATCGCCGTGCCCGAGAGCCCCCGCTCGCGGAACAGCGGGCTCGCCGCATCCAGCAGCAGCGAGCGCATCTTGCGGCCGGCGGAGCGCGTCGCCCGCGCGGCGTGCTTGGGATCGCCCGCCTCAACCGCTTCATGGACCGACTTTTCCGCCATTGGGATCTCTCCGCCGAGTTGTTTGTATGATATACAAACAAAGAAATCAAGATGGGTTGGTATTGGAGGACGGCGCCGGCCATCTGGGCGATCCGAGCCGAAATCCAGCCCTCAACCTTGCAAAGCCGGTCAAAATCCGTATAAGGCGCGCATCCGCAGACCCCGGCCGGGAGCTGAACGGACGGTCTCAGCAAATCATTCGTGATTTTGGTGTGGCAGGGCCAGTCGGCCCGTCGTCCCGTGTTTCCGCCTTCTGAGCTTAATCCCAGAGTCCTTTCCGAAGGCCTCTTAAGGGCTTGACGCCGGGCGATGCGCCAACATGAGGAAAGGACCACCATGGCTCTTTATGAGCATGTCTTTCTCGCGCGTCAGGACGCGAGCACGCAGCAGGTCGAAGAGCTGACTGCGCAGATGACCGGTATCGTCGAGGGGCTCGGCGGCAAGGTCACCAAGACCGAGAATTGGGGCGTGCGCTCCCTCACCTATCGCATGAACAAGAACCGCAAGGCGCACTTCGTGCTGCTCAACATCGACGCGCCGTCCGCGGCGATCGCCGAGATCGAGCGCCAGGAGCGCATCAGCGAAGACGTGATCCGCTATCTCAGCGTCCGCGTCGAGGAGCTTGAGGAAGGCCCGTCCGCGATGATGCGCAAGGCCGATCGCGACCGCGAGCGTGACGACCGTGGCGGCGGCTTCCGCGATCGTGAAGGCGGCGGTTTCCGTGGCGACCGTGAAGGCGGTTTCCGCGGTGGCGATCGCGACGGTGGTGGCTTCCGCGGTGATCGCGGCCCGCGCCGTCCGCGCGAAGACGCTGAAACCACCACGACGGATGGGGAGTAAGACCAATGGCTGAAGCTGGTGCACGCCGTCCGTTTTTCCGTCGTCGCAAGAGCTGCCCGTTCACGGGCGCCAACGCTCCGAAGATCGACTACAAGGACTCCAAGCTGCTGATGCGTTACGTCTCCGAGCGCGGCAAGATCGTGCCGAGCCGCATCACCGCGGTGTCCGCGAAGAAGCAGCGTGAGCTCGCCCGCGCCATCAAGCGCGCGCGGTTCCTGGGCCTGCTGCCCTACGTCATTCGTTAACACGACCAATTCGGCCGGCGGCCCTGAGCCGCCGGTCGCAACTTTTTCGAACTCATAAGGCTTCCGGGTCGTCCGGTCGCCGATGGTTGGGGCAAGTGGCCTCTAACCGCTCGAAGGGAGCGGGACAGCTGATGATGGCTTTTGCACTGATTGGCCTGATCGCCGGCGCAGCGTCGGCCCTGATGTTCGCCTCGATCATTTCGGGCGCGCTGATCTCGCTCGTCCTGTTCTATCTCGCCCCGCTGCCGCTGATGGTCGCCGCGATCGGCTGGGGACCGCTTTGCGCGAGCCTTGGCGGCATCGCCGCCGCGGTCTGCCTCGGCGCCCTGTTCGGCCTGCCCTATTGCATCGCCTTCGCCGTCACCGTCGCGCTGCCCGCGTGGTGGCTCGGCCATCTCGTCCTGCTCAGCCGTCCTGTGGGACCGGTCACGCCAGACGCGACTACCCAGCCTCCCGCCGCGCCTGAACTCGAATGGTATCCGGTCGGCCGCATCCTGCTATGGCTCGCGGGCTTCGCCACGCTGACCACGATGGCCGCCCTGCTCACGCTCGGGACCGATGCCGAAACCATCCTCGGCACGTTGCGGCGCGGCCTGATGCGCCTCCTCCGCGCCACCGACCCGCAGAGCTCCGGCGAAGCCGGTCAGTTCGTCGACGCGCTGGTGCGCATCGCGCCGGCCGGGGCCACTGTCATCGCGATGATGACGCTGACCCTCAACCTCTGGCTCAGCGCCAAGATCACCGCGACGTCGGGCCGGCTGCGGCGCCCGTGGCCGGACATGAAGACGGCGGAGCTGCCGCCGATGACGCTGGTGGGGCTCTGCATCGCGCTCGCCTTCTGCTTCACCGGCGGGCTGCTCGCGATCGCCGCCCAGATCGCCGCGGCCGCGCTGATGATGGGCTATGCGCTGACCGGCTTCGCCGTGCTGCATACGCTGACGCTGGCGCTGAAGAGCCGCACGTTCTGGCTCGGCTCGACCTACGCCGTCGTGGTCGTGTTCGGATGGCCCGTGATCGCGATGGTGATCCTCGGCCTTGCGGACGCCATGTTCGGCTTCCGCGAGCGCTTCCTGCGCAGCCGGCAGCCGCCGCCACTGCCGACCCCTTAAGTCAACCACCGGAACTGAAACCTACAAACCACTTCAAAAGGAGAACGAATATGGAAGTCATTTTGCTGGAACGCGTCAACAAGCTCGGCCAGATGGGCGAAGTCGTGAAGGTTCGCGACGGCTATGCCCGCAATTTCCTGCTCAAGCGTGGCAAGGCGCTGCGCGCCACCGCCGACAACCGTTCCAAGTATGACGGCATGAAGGCCGAGCTCGAGGCCCGCAACCTGCAGGCCAAGGGCGAGGCGTCCAAGGTCGCCGAGAAGATCAAGGACAAGAACATCATCGTGATCCGTCAGGCCTCGGAAGCCGGCCAGCTGTTCGGCTCGGTCACGGTGCGCGACATCGTCATGGCGTTCGAGGCCGACGGCGTCCACCTCGACCGTCCGCAGGTGCAGCTCGACGCGCCGATCAAGACCATCGGCAAGCACACGGTCATCGTCGCAGTTCACCCCGAGGTCGAGGTCGAGATCACCGTGACCGTCGCGCGCAGCCAGGACGAGGCCGAGCGCATCAACCGTGGCGAGGACATCTCGACCCGCAACGAGGACCGCGACGCGGCCGCCGAGGCGATCGCCGCCGCCGGCGAGTTCTTCGATCCGGAAGCCGAGCCCGACGTCGAGCCGGCGCCGGCCGCGGAAGAGAAGTAAGCCTCGCATTCGCGCGAGACCGCGAAGCCCGGCTGCCTCAGGCGGCCGGGCTTTTCGTTTTCGCAGCGACGTCCTCGCTCAACATCGCGATCGAGGCCAGCGCCGTTGCCGTGTGCTTCTCGACACCGTCGCTGACGCAGAACACGTCGGCGGCAACCACCGAGACCTGACGGCCCGGCTTGATCACGCGGGCCCGGCAGATCAGCTTCTCGCCGACCGCGGGCGAGAGCAGATTGAGCTTGTATTCCGCCGTGAGCGCCGGCTGGCCGCGCGAGGTGGCGGCTGCGATCGTCGTGGCGTTGTCGACCAGGAAGGCGGTGACGCCCCCGTGGAAGAAGCCGTGCTGCTGCAGCAGCTCCGGCCGGCGATCCACGGCAATCGTGCAGGTGCCGCGCGTCAACTCCGAGAGCTCGGCGCCGACCAGGTTCATGAAGCCCTGGCGGCCGACATTGGCATGGATGTGCTTGGCAATCGGCGCAAATTCCGGATCCGCTTCGCGCATGCAGTCTCTCCTTATTGCTTGTTGATGCGATCGTATGGCCGCAGCGCGCGGATGGCGCAGGCGATCAGCGTGTCGGCCTCGGCGCGCGGATCGGCGCGGTCGCGTCCCGACAGAAAGGCGCGGCAGAAAATCTGCGCCGGACCGATGAGCTGGCTGACGAACATCGCCGGCGTCATCGGCAAGAGCTCACCGCTTGCAATCAGCGGCGCGCGCCAGCGCTCGATGCCTTCGGCGAGGCGCCCATTCTGCGCGCGCTGGGCGTCGCGGATGTCCTCGCCCCACTCGCTGCGCGAAATCTCGAAGAGATAGCGCGCCTCGCGCCGGCTGGTCACCACCCAGTCGAGATGGGCCCGGATCAGCCGATCGATGCCCTGTTCCGCACCGGGCACGGGATCGAGCGCGGCCAGCACCGCGGCGTGATAGTGCCGCAAGACCTCCAGGAACAGCGCACCGGCAAGCTCCTTCTTCGAGCCGAAGGCGTGAAAGAAGCTGCCATTGGAGGCCCGCGCTTTGCTGCGGATCGCGGCGACCGTCGCGGCTTCAAAGCCGACGCGGTCGAACACGACGAGACCCGCTGCCAACAAATCGTCCCGCACGCTCGCCGTCATCGGAGCCTCCTAGAGCATTACTCTAGAGCACTACTCTAGCGCCGGTCAATACAATGGGGAGGCCGCGACGAATGCGGCCTCCGCAGGTCGATCAAAAACGGGCTGGCTTAGCGCGAGATCGGCGGCGTCGGGGGGCCGGAAGATTCGGCCGGCGCTGCAGGCGGAGCTGCAGCGGTCGCGGGCGGTGCCGGCTCCTGCGGCTTGGCCGCCGGTTCAGAGCTGGCAGCCGGCGCGGCAGGCTTGGGAGCCGCCTCTTCCGCCGGTTTGGTGGGCTCGGCCGGCTTCGCGGCGGGCGTGACCGGAGGGACCGGATCGGACCGCAGCGCCGGCGTCTCATTGCCGCGGGGTTCGACCTTGGCGCTGTCAGGCTTGGACTCAGCCGGTTTCTCGTCGGGCTTGGTCTCAGGCTTGACGATCTCAGGCTTGACGATCTCAGGCTTGGCAGTCTCCGTCTTGGGCTCGCTCTTCTTTTCTTCGGTGGCCGGCGCGGCGGCATCGACCTTCGGGGCTTCCTCATGCCCGGGCTTGGCGCGGCGCTTGCCCTTGCGTCCTTCGGGCGCAGCCTGGCCCTCGGGCTTCGCGCCTTCCTCGGCCGGACGCGCGGCACGCTTCTGGCGCGCCCCTTCCGCGGCGGGAGCAGCGGCCTCGCCCTCCGGCTTGGCGTCTTGGGCACGCGGACGGCGGCCCTGATGCTCGGGATTGGTGCTCGCGTCCTTTTCCTTGGCGCCGTCCTTCTTGCCGTCCTTGGCCTGGTAGCGGGTGTCGGTGGCACCGTTGGAGACGAGATAGGAGGCGAGAATGCCCGCCATGTCCGAGCTCGTGGTGTAGTGCTGGCGCAGGAAGCCCGGCAGCGAACCCGGCGCGACGGACTTCAGAAGTCCGCGCGGGCTCTTGTGGCACGCAGTGCAGGTCTGCGAGAAAATCTGGGACGGGCTTTTGCCGGCCTCGAGGTTGGTCGCCTGCGCAAAAACGGTATCGGCCGCGCCGAAGCCCATCAGAAGCAGTACCGTCGCGAGGCTGAGCGCTCGGCTCGACATTCCCATCATCTCCATTGAATTCCGAGAGGTGCAGCCGGCCTCCGGCACGGCGGCGGGTCACCTTTTATCCGATTGAGCCGCGAATGGAAGCAGCCTCCACGCGCAAGGATGTGATTAAGCGCTTTTGGAATATCGGCTGTGAACTCAGCGCAATAGCGCAGCCGTCCCGCCGTCCCCAGATTTGGATGCAAACGCATAGGAACCAGAGCGGGACCTGAGCGTCCGACGTGAAGGCCGGGTTAGTCGCATCTAGTCGCATCTCTTGGGGTTCGCTCGAGAGGAAGGTGGCGATGGACCGATTGTTGCGTAGATTCCTGACTCAATTCATCCGCCGCGGGTCAATGACGGTGACCGGCTCCAGCGGATCGAAATTCACCGTCGGCGACGGCGCCGGCGAGCCGGTCGCGGTGCGCTTCGTCACTGCGGAGGCGGAACGCAAGGTCCTGGTCAATCCCGAGCTCGGGCTTGGAGAGGCCTATATGGACGGCGAGTTCGTCGTCGAACGCGGCACCATCGCCGATGCCCTCGCGATCCTGCTCGATCAACCCGACCTCTTGCCGCACTGGGCAAGACCCTGGTGGCATCTGCGCTATCTGACGCGGCACCTGAAGCAGTTCAATCCGCGTTCGCGCTCCCGCCGGAACGTCGCACATCATTATGATCTCGACGCCCGGCTCTATTCGCTCTTCCTGGACGCCGACAAGCAGTACAGCTGCGCCTATTTCGAGACGCAGGACGCGACCCTCGACGACGCGCAGCTCGCCAAGAAGCGGCACGTCGCCGCCAAGCTGTTCGTCAAGCCGAGTCAACGCGTGCTCGACATCGGCTCCGGCTGGGGTGGGCTCGGGCTCTATCTCGCCGAGATCGCCGGCGCCGACGTCACCGGCATCACGCTCTCCACCGAGCAGTTGCAGATCGCCAATGCACGCGCGGCCGAAAAGGGCCTGACCGGCTCGGCCAGATTCCTGCTCCAGGACTATCGCGACATCGACGGTCCGTTCGACCGCATCGTTTCGGTCGGCATGTTCGAGCATGTCGGCGCCCATTTCTACGACACCTATTTCCAGCGCTGTGCCGAGCTGCTCAGCGAGAACGGCATCATGCTGCTGCATTCGATCGGCCGTTCGCAGGGCCCGGACTCGACCAACCCCTGGATAGCCAAATACATCTTCCCCGGCGGCTACATCCCGGCCTTGTCGGAAGTGCTGCCGGCGATCGAGCGCGCCGGCCTCTTGGTCTGCGATATCGAGATCCTGCGCCTGCACTACGCGGAAACGCTCAAAGCCTGGAGGGAACGTTTCATGGCGCGGCGCGAGGAGGCCGTGCAACTCTACGACGAGCGCTTCGCCTTGATGTGGGAATTTTATCTGGCGGCCTGCGAGATGACGTTCCGCAAGCAGGCCATGATGAACTTCCAGATCCAGCTCACGCGCCGTCAGGGCGTGGTGCCGATCACCCGCGACTACTTGCCGCGCGAAGAAACCCGGCTGCGGGCTCGCGAGGCTGCGGCCAGGCCGAGGCTACAGCTGGCGAGTGAATAGATCCTAGTGACGCAGGGTCGAAAGCGGGGAGAACCGGGCGAGGGCCGTTAACGCCAGCTGGGCCCGCAGTTCCACCAGGATTGCGGGTGCCACGGGCTCGCGACGCACTTCGGGGCGTTCAGCGTGCTCCATGGCCGCAATCAGTCCCGACAGCCAAAGCCGGCTACCTGCCTCGCTTCGCCAAATCTGGTGCTGCCGTTCTGGCCGCATCGCTTGCCTCGTTCCCTGTTGGCGGACCGTGGGAGACAATTCCCCTCCCGTCCGCCTGTTCCGGTCATACCCCCGAAAGAATCCGGGGAGATGTGATCCACTTCACATAAGTCTGGTCGGGCCTGGCTTAGACCGTCGCCATGAGCAAAGAGACCCAAACCTCGTTTGACGTGCAGGACGACCTCCGCACCGATTACGCCCTGATCGTTACCGGCGTCGGGGCGGCTCTGGTTGCGCTGGTCTACCTCCTGCTGGTCTGAAGCCGCGCCGAAAGCGGTTCGCCGAGCGCCCATTTTCGCACGCTTCTTGATACGTCTGCGCGCAAACCCATAAAGTTCATGGTTTCCGGATTTTTCCATGGCACGGTCGCGGCCGTTTCCAGCGCTGGAGCAGGTTCCGCAAAAATCCGTCAAGCGCGGCGCGTGCTGCGACTGCTAATCATCCACCATTTTCACTGAGCGGTTGATAGCGGTCAGCTTTCGCTTTCGCTTTGACCTGCGGCGGCGCTTTATCCCGGCCCCGCATCCGCCCAAGAAAATTGCTAAGTACGTCCAACCATGGCCCTGACTGATTCGAACGTTCTCAAACTCGCGCCCGACGCCGGAACGCCCGCCTATCGGAGCGCTCCGCATAATATCGAGGCGGAACAGAGCCTTCTGGGCGCGATCCTGGTCAACAACGACGCCTTCTACCGCGTCTCCGACTTCCTGGAGGCGAAGCATTTCTTCGAGCCGCTGCACCAGACCATCTTCGAGACCGCCGGCAGCCTGATCCGAATGGGCAAGATCGCGACGCCCGTCACGCTGAAGACGTTCCTGCCCGCCGACACCGATGTCGGCGGCATGACCATCGGGCAATATCTTGCGCGGCTCGCCGCCGAAGCGACCACCATCATCAACGCCCAGGATTACGGCCGCACGGTCTACGACCTGTCGCTCAGGCGCGACCTGATCGGCATCGGCGAGGACATGGTCAATGTCGCCTATGACGCGCCGGTCGACTTCCAGCCGCGGGCGCAGATCGAGGACGCCGAGCGCAAGCTCTACGAGCTCGCCGAATCCGGCCGCTATGACGGCGGCTTCCAGAAATTCTCGCAGGCACTGGCGGTCGCGGTCGATCTCGCGGCCAAGGCGTTCCAGCGCGACGGCAAGCTGTCCGGCATCTCGACGGGCATGCGCGACCTCGACACCAAGATGGGCGGCCTGCAGCACTCCGACCTCATCATCGTCGCGGGCCGTCCCGGCATGGGCAAGACCTCTCTTGCGACCAACATCGCCTACAACGTCGCACGAGCCTACGTTCCTGAGCTCCAGGCCGACGGGACCACGAAGGCCGCCAATGGCGGCGTGATCGGGTTCTTCTCCTGCGAAATGTCGGCCGACCAGCTCGCCACGCGTATCGTGGCCGAGCGCACCGGCGTCCCCTCCTCCCACATCCGCCGCGGCGGCATCTCGGAAGCCGATTTCGACAAGATCCGAGAGGTCTCGATCGAGCTGCAGTCGCTGCCCTTCTACGTGGACGCCACCGGCGGCCTTTCGATCGCGCAGCTGATGGCGCGGGCGCGCCGGCTGAAGCGCCAGAAGGGCCTCGACCTGCTCGTGATCGACTACATCCAGCTGCTCTCGGGCTCCGGCAAGCGGAGCGACAATCGCGTGCAGGAAATCACGGAGATCACGACCAGCCTGAAGGCGCTGGCCAAAGAGCTCAACGTTCCCGTGATCGCGCTGTCGCAGCTCTCGCGTCAGGTGGAATCGCGCGACGACAAGCGGCCGCAGCTCTCCGACTTGCGTGAATCCGGATCGATCGAGCAGGACGCCGACGTCGTGCTGTTCGTTTACCGCGAGGAATATTACCTCGCGATGAAGGAGCCCCGCCCGGGCACGCCTGAACACGAGAAGTGGCAGCTCGACATGAGCCTTGCGCACGGCAAGGCCGAAGTCATCATCGGCAAGCAGCGCCACGGCCCGACCGGCACCGTCGATCTGGCTTTCGAAGCCTCGGTCACGCGGTTCGGCGACCTCGCGCCTGACAGTCAGCTGCCGGTTCGTAGCGGCAACGACTACTGAGTTCCTTGAACAGCAACTTCCTCTTGCGTAAAACGGCGCCATGACAATGGCGTCCGACCCGAAAATAAACCCGCAATCCGGCCTTCTCTCCGCGGAGGCCAATCAGGCCGCCGCGCTCGCCTCCTATGGCGGCGTGCTGACCGTCGATCTCGACGCCGTCATCGCCAATTGGCGCAAGCTCGAGAAGACGGCGGTGCCCGCCGAATGCTCGGCGGTGATCAAGGCCGACGCCTATGGCTGCGGCGCTGCCGAGGTCGCGCGTGCCCTGAGCAAGGCCGGCTGCAAGACCTTCTTCGTCGCCACTATCGAGGAAGCGCGCAAGGTGCGCGCGGCCGTCCCGGAGCCCACGATCTACGTGCTCGGCGGCTATTTCCAGAACACCGGCGAGCACTACGCCAAGATCAATTGCCGCCCGGTGATCGGCGACCTCAACGAGCTCGCCGAATGGGACGTGTTCTGCCGTCGGACGGGGTGGAACGGCGGCGCCGCCATCCACATCGACACCGGCATGAACCGGCTCGGGCTGACGCTCCAGGAGGCGCAGGCCATCATCCCCCGCATCAATGCCGGCGATCACGGCATCACGCTGGTGATGAGCCATCTGGTCTCGGCCGAGCAGCTCAACAGCCCTGTCAACGCCAGGCAGCTCGCCGCCTTCCGCAGCATCGCCAGCGAATTCTCCGGCGTGCCGGCCGCGCTCGCCAATTCCTCCGGCATCTTCCTCGGCGCGCCGTTCCAGTTCGACCTGGTGCGGCCGGGCGCGGCCCTCTACGGCGTCAACCCGACGCCGGAGGCCGACAATCCGATGCAGCAGGTGGTCGACCTCAAGGCGCGCATCGTGCAGACCCGCACCATCGAGCGCGGCGAGAGCGTCGGCTATGGCGGCACCTGGACCGCGCGGCGGCCGACGAAGCTCGCGATCATCGCAGTCGGTTATGCCGACGGCTATTTCCGCGCCGCCAGCTCCAATGACGGCACCCGCGGCGCCGAAGTCATCGTCGCCGGCAAACGCTGCCCGGTAGCCGGACGTATTTCAATGGACCTCATCGCGATCGACATCACCGATCTGCCGCCGAATGCGGCGCGGCGTGGCCACATGGTGACGCTGCTCGGCGAGGGCATCACCGTCGACGAGCTCGCACATCATTTCGGCACCATCGGCTATGAGGTGCTGACCAGCCTCGGCCACCGCTATGCCCGCATCTACAAGGGCGGCCATGTGGAGGAGCCGCTGGCAAGGCCGGAGCCGGCGCAAGCGACCGTTCAGCCGCCCTCCCCGCCGCCGATCGAGCCACCCACGGCCCCACCGCCGGTGCCGGGCTGAGCAACGCTCGCGTGCCCCGGACGCTGCGCAGCGCTGTCTAGGCGATGCGAAGCATCGTCCGGGAGCGGTGCGCTGCAGAGCCGGGGCCCATCTCTCCGAATTATGTTGTGCCGCCTTCCGGGTCCCGGCTCGCGCGACGCGCGTCCGGGACACAAGAGTGTCGACTTACTTCTTCTTTCTGTTGTCCAGCACCGACTTGCAGGTCGCGCTGAGCTGGTCGCGCTTCTCGGTGAGGCAGGCGACGATGCGGCCGCCGCCGGGCGCGATGCCGGCGCAGAATTTGTCGTAGTCTGCCTTGCACGCGCCGCGCGGGTCGGGCGATTGTGCCGACGCGGGCCCGGAGAGCGCGACAGCGACGACGATAGCGGCAAAGTTCAACTTGGACATTGTATCTCCGGGACGGAAGGCAGGAGCCGGTAGCTCTACATGAAGATCGCGACATTCAACATCAACAACATCAACCGCCGCCTGCCCAATCTCCTGGCATGGCTGCGTGCGGCAAAGCCCGATGTCGTCGCCCTTCAGGAATTGACGGCAAGTGATGGCGAATTTCCGGCGACCGCGATCGAAAAGGCAGGTTACGGCGCGGTGTGGCACGGACAAAAGACCTGGAACGGGGTCGCCATCCTCGCCCGCAAGGCCGAGCCGATTCTCACGCGCGACCGTTTGCCTGGAAGACCCAACGATCACGAAGCCCGCTACATCGAGGCCGCCGTGCGCGGCATCATCGTCACCAGCATCTATCTGCCCAACGGCAATCCGCAGCCGGGACCGAAATTCGACTACAAGCTCGACTGGTTCGCGCGCCTCAGGCGCCACGCCAGCAGTTTCATCAAGCAGGATCTGCCCGTCGTGCTCGCCGGCGATTACAACGTCGCGCCAACGGAGATCGACATCTATCCGACGCGCTCATGGGACAAGGATGCGCTGGTCCAGCCGAAGAGCCGCGCGGCCTATGCCTCGCTCGTCTCGCAGGGCTGGTGCGATGCGATCCGCGAGCAGCATCCGGACAAACGCATCTACACGTTCTGGGACTACAAGCGGAACCGCTGGCCGCGCGACGCGGGCCTCAGGCTGGATCATCTCCTGCTCAGCCCTGCCCTCACCCCGCGGCTCGTCAAGGTCGGCGTCGACAGAGACGTCCGCGGCGAGGAAGGCGCCAGCGATCACGCGCCGGCATGGGTGGTGTTGAAAGAGCCACGATGACGGTGCCGTAGGGTGGATTAGCTGAAGGCGTAATCCACCACTTCTCTTCCGCCGTGACCAAGTTGGTGGATTGCGCTGCGCTAATCCACCCTACAAGATCGCGTCGTTGATCACCGCCCGTAATAGTCCTGCACCGTGTCCCACGCCGCCTTTTGCAGCAGCTCGACCGTCGGCGCATCCAGCCCCATCACGTACGAATTTCCGACCGGCGAGCGTCCCGTCACCGCAGCGAATGTCACGCAGGCCGCAAGATACGTGCCCGCCGGACTCGGATGCCGCTTGTCCGGCGCGTAGAGATTGAGCTCCGGCTGCAACTTACGCACGCGCGCGAAGGCAAGACCCGCGGGAATGACCAGCGCGTCGTTGGCATTGCCGGCGGTCGTATAGGCTTCGGCCAGTTGCTCCGTCATCTCAGGCTTGTCCGCATAGGCCCAGGACATAAAAAACACCGGCCGCATGCCGTGGGCGCGAACGATGTCGCTGTCCTTCTTCGCGAACGTCACGAAGGCGTCCTTCAATTGCGGATGGATCGGGCACTGGCTGCAATCCATCATCACGACGGCGTCGTATTGCCGGCCCGGCTTGTTGAAGATGACGTTGTTCTGCTCGTCGAAGGAATAGGCGCCGAGGCCGCCCGGCCGCAGCAGATTGTCCATGTCGTGCCAGTCGAGGCCGGAGCCGCCGATCGTGGCCATGGTGTTGCGATAGGCCATCTTGTTGGCGGGATCGGCAGCCCGCTCCATGAAGGTGAGATGCCCGGGCATGCCGTTGTTGTAGTAGAAGAAGCTGTTGCCGACGAACAGCACGGCCTTTGGGAAGTCCGGCCCGAGCGAGGTGACCTTCGGCTTGGTCTGCGCCTGTGCATTGAGGCCGACTGCAACGGCCAGACACATTGCGAGCATCACTCGCGCAAAAAGACGCATCATGGCTTCCTCCCTATTTTTCCAGGGCCGAAACCAAATCAGCTTTTCAAAACGGCCTCAAGAGCACGAACGCGCGGAGGACATGCGCCGCGATTCACCACAGATTGGTTCACCACAGATTCCTGCCGTCGATCATGTTCACAGGCACAGCGTCGAGATCGAAATCGTCAAACAGACGCGCGTTCACTGCGACCTTGGGATTGTCGAAATCGGGCTTGCCGGTCGACCAGTCCGGCGACTCCGAATAGGTGCCGCAACCGCAACTCGCGCAGAAATGGTGTTTGACCGTGCGGCTGCCCCACAGATAGGTCGCGACATTGTCCGGCGGTGACAGCAGGCGAAACTGCGCCGGCGTGTAATAGGCCCACAACGCCCCGCGCTTGGCACAGAGCGAACACGTGCAGCGCGTCACGTTCGAGGGCGCCTCCGTCACCTCGAACACCGTCTCACCACAATGACAGCTTGCCTCGATCGGCATGATCCGCTCCCCGCTTTGTCAGGAGCTGGTCGTAGCCTGCCCCTGCTGCCAACATGCTGTCAGCAGCGCAGTGCATGGGCAAAAAACGCGAAAACAACCCCATGCACAGTAGCCGGCTCTAGTCGAATCAATGGTTTAGGCATGGCCCAATCGTACGATGATGTTGCCGGGCAGGAGCGCTTGCTCGTCCGAGGGCCCGCTCCGCCAGAGGCATTCGCCTGCGACCAATTCCGGCGTTGAGAGCCGATGGTCGGCAAAGTTCGCGACGATCTGCAAAGTGTCCCCTTTCTCGGTCCGCCAGCGCACGTCCACGCCGCCCCGGCGAGGATCATCGCCAAGCAGCTCACGCTGCGCCGAGACGAAGCCTTGTTCGATCAGCGGCAGGATCTTTTCGCGCCGGATCGTCAACAACTGCGTCGTCAAGGCCCGAAAGCGCACGCAGCCGGGAGAATGATCCATGCTGGCCCAGTCGAGTTTCGAGGCCTGAAAGGTGCTCTCGTCGCACGGGTCCGGAATCCTGGCGCGCATTTCAGGTGTCGAGAAGGCCTTGAAGTGCGAAAACTCCTTGCGGCGCCCTTCCCGCGTCAGTTCGGCCGCTTCTCCGGTCCAGTCTGCAAAGAACAGGAACGGCGTTTCGACAGCCGCTTCCTCACCCATGAACAGCATGGGAATGTGCGGATTGAGCAGGACCAGCGCCATCGCCTGCTCCAGCTTTTCCGGGCTGACCAATGTCGACAATCGCTCACCCAAGGCGCGGTTGCCGATCTGATCGTGGTTTTGCGCGAAGAAGATCGTGGCTTCCGGCGGCAGATGGGCACTCGGCTCGCCGCGTGGCGCATCATGCAGTGCAAAGACCTCGCCCTGGTACGCAAAGCCTTCCGTGAGCGATCGCGCAAGGTGTTCGAGCGGCTTGTCCGCGAACGCGCGGTAATACCCCTCGTCTTCTCCCGTCAGCAGGACGTGAAGCGCATTATGGAAATCGTCGCCCCATTGCGCATCGAAATATCTCGGCCGTCCGTCTTTGCGCTCTAGCAGGTGCGCCTGATTGGCCTCATTCTCCAGCATCAGATGCACGCGCCGGCCGGGCAATTCGTGCCGGATGATCTCGGCAAGCTCGATGAGGAAATGCCGCTCGGAATGGTCTTTCAAGGCGTGGACGGCATCGAAGCGCAGGCCGTCGAAGCCGTAGTCACCCAGCCACATCAGCGCATTCTCAATCAAGAACTCGCGCACGAAGGCGCCGTCGGATCCCTCCAAATTGACGGCAGGCCCCCAGCCGGTCGTGTGACGGTTGTTGAAGAAGTTCTCCGCGTAAGCGTGCAGGTAATTCAGCTGCGGGCCGAAGTGGTTATAGACCACGTCGAGATAGACCATGATGTCGAGGGCGTGTGCGGCCCGCAACAGCCGCTTGAGATCCTGCGGCCTGCCGTAGCGCGCGTTGGGCGCGTTCAGCAGCACGCCGTCATAGCCCCAATTGTGCCGGCCGGGGACATCGTTGATCGGCATCAGCTCGATGGCGGTGATGCCGAGATCGCGCAGATACGGGAGCCGCTTCTCGACGCCGGCATAGGTCCCCTCCTCGCTGAAGGTGCCGACGTGCAGCTCGTAGATGACGGCTTCCGCCCAGGGACGGCCCGGGTAAGGGACAGGATCCCGAAGCGCCGCAATATCGACCACCTCGCTCGGCGCGCCGACGTCATCCGGCTGAAAGAACGAGGCAGGGTCCGGCACGATCAGGTCCTCGTTGATCCTGAACTGATAGCGCGTGCCGGCATGCGCGGTTGGACTGAGCATCTGATACCAGCCATCGTCGTCGCGTGACATCCGCTGCGGCGGCCGGCCGGTCTCCAGCAACTCCACCGATCGGGCCGTCGGTGCCCACAGGTTGAAGCTGACCCCATGATCGACGATCTCAGCGCCGCGGCGCCGGGCATGCCCTGCTAATCCCAGTCTTTGAATCAATCTGTTCGCCTTTCGCGCCGCATGCTCGCATTGGCATGCCTTGGGCGGAGCGCGATGCGCGCGCCGTTACGATCGCTTGAGGGATGCCTGTGGACGAGAAAGCTGACCTGCCGACATTCGTTCCTCCGGCCCCCAGCGCCGCCCGCTTGTGTACACTTTTGGACCCATCTCCAAGAAAAGCTCAGTCGCTCGTTGAGCTTAGGAACTTTTGTTGCGCCGCAGAATTTGAGCCACAACGCTTCACTGACGAAGCGTCGTTGGAATTCAAAGATGGTTGGCAAAGACCACTATTGCCCCGGTTGGTGGGCATAGCGAATGCGGATCCTGTTCGCGACGCCCGAAGTATCAGACTTCATTCAAGTCGGCGGCCTCGCCGCCGTCTCCGCGGCTCTGCCGCGCGCCTTACGCGATCTTGCTGACGTACGCGTCATCATCCCAGGCTATCCGGCGGTTCTGCGCGGCTTGAGCGATCTCAAGACCGTGGGTCGATGCCAGCCCTACGCCGCCCTGCCCGCCTTCGAGGTCGATCTCGGACATACCGCGGATGGCCTGACATATTACGTCGTGCGCTGTCCCGCGCTGTACGATCGGGACGGCACGCCCTATGCCGACGGCCGCGGGGCGGATTGGTCCGACAACAATGTGCGGTTCGCCACTTTCTCCTATGCCGCCGCTCAGATCGCCAGAGGATTGGTCGACAAGGACTGGTCCGCCGACCTGGTTCACGCCAACGACTGGCAATGCGCGCTGATCCCCGGCTATCTGGAATGGCACTACGCGCACATTCCGACCGTCTTCACGATCCACAATCTGGCCTATCAGGGGGTCTTCGACCGGAGCTCGCTGGCCCCGCTCGGAATTCCCGAGGCGAGCTTCAACATCGACGGTGTCGAATTCTACAATCGCCTGTCCTTCATCAAGGCGGGTCTGGTCTATGCATCGCACCTGACGACCGTCAGCCAGACCTATGCGCGGGAGATCACGACGGCCGAGTTCGGCTGCGGTCTCGAAGGACTTCTGAAGCAAAGAGCTGATCGCAACCAGCTGTCCGGCATCCTCAACGGCATCGACGAGAGCTGGGACCCGCGCACCTGTTCGTCACTGCTGCAACCGTTCGGGGCCGGTGACTGGACCGAGCGTTCCCTGAACGCCGAAGATGTCAGGGACCAGTTCGGCCTGGCAATCTCACGTGGACCCCTGTTCGCCCTCGTGGCGCGCCTCGTTCATCAAAAGGGCGTCGACCTCGTGATCGAGAGCGCTCAAGCGATCGTCGATGCGGGCGGCCAGATCGTCGTCACCGGCAAGGGCGAGCCGCGGTTCGAAGAGGCCCTGCTCCAGGCGCAGGCGCGCGCGCCGCGATCGATTGCCGTCAAGATCGGCTTCGACGACGCCGAAGCGCGGAAGATCTTCGCGGGCAGCGACTTCACGCTGATGCCGTCGCGCTTCGAGCCATGCGGGCTGAGCCAGATGTACGCCCAGCGCTTCGGCTCGCTGCCGATTGGCCACCGCACCGGCGGCCTCGCCGAGACCATCGTCGACGGCGAGACGGGATTTTTGTTCGACCGGGCATCGGCGCCCGGCTTCCTCGGGAGCCTCTGCCGGGCCTTTTCGACCTTCGGCATGAAGGATCGCCTCGATCATATGCGCAGGGCCGCCATGGCGCAGGCCTTCAGCTGGAGCCAGTCGGCCAAATCCTACGCGGCGCTCTACAAATCTTCGATCTAACAGTATCGCGATACTCTGCAGCTCGATCCCTCGCCAGGAAGATGACGCCCCGTCGCATGAGGATGCTCGTTCGAATTACGCAGCGCGATGAACGCCAGCAGACGCCATTCTCCGGGCAACTGGAACGGAAACATCCGGCGACTGTTACGACCACACACAGGAGTTGCCGCCATGCGCCGTTCGACACCGAAGCCCATCCGCAACAAGCTCGACCTGACCGACCGCGCGCAGATGCGCCTCGTCAGGAAACGCTTGGGTCTGTCAGATGCCGAGTTGACTGCCATCGCCGGGCGGATCGGCAATTCGATCTCCGCGATCAGCAAGGAAGCGGCCCAGCAGCGCGCCAGCGTCCTGCCCAAGCCGGCCGATGTGCCGCCGGCCGCCGTGATCGCCTCGGCAACGGCTGCTGAACAGGCCGCGACCGAACTACCGGCAACAGCGCCGACATCCTGACCCGATCGTCATTGGGGGGCAGACATGGACCAAAAGACGCAATCCGACGACGCCCTGACGCGGGCGGCGTCGAGCCTGCGCCGTTCCCGGATCACGGAAGGCAAGCCGTTTCCGCTCGGCGCGACCTGGGACGGCCTCGGCGTCAATTTCGCGCTGTTCTCGGCCTATGCCACGAAGGTCGAGCTGTGCCTGTTCGACGCCGACGGTGAAACCGAAATCGAGCGCATCGAGCTTCCGGAATATACCGATGAGGTCTGGCACGGCTATCTGCCGTCGGCCCGTCCGGGCACGGTCTATGGCTATCGCGTTCATGGACCCTACGAGCCCGACGCCGGACATCGCTTCAACCCCAACAAGCTGCTGCTCGATCCCTATGCCAAGCAGCTGGCCGGACAATTGCGCTGGGGACCGGAGCTGTTCGGCTACCAACTCGACCACGCCGACAAGGACCTCTCCTTTGACGAGCGCGACAGCGCGCCGCTCATGCAGAAATGCCGCGTCATCGACCCCGCGTTCACCTGGGGCGCGGCGCGCAAGCCCGAAGTGCCGTGGGAGCGGACGATCGTCTACGAGATGCACGTCAAAGGCTTCACGCAGCTGCATCCGCTGGTGCCCGAGGCAGACCGCGGGACGTTCTCCGGCCTCGCGCATTCGGAAATCTCCGCCTATCTACGCTCGCTCGGGATCACCAGCGCGGAGCTGCTGCCGATCCATGCTTTTGTTGATGATAGCTATCTGGTCGACAAAGGCCTGCGCAATTACTGGGGCTACAATTCCATTGCCTTCTTCGCGCCGGAGCCGCGTTACCTGAAGACGCCGTTCGCGAACGAGTTCAAGGAGATGGTCAACCAGTTCCACGCCCATGGCATCGAAATCATCCTGGATGTCGTCTATAATCACACTGCCGAAGGCAACGAGCTCGGCCCGACGCTGTCGTTCAAGGGCATCGACAACGCCAGCTATTACCGCCTGCTGCCGGACCAGAAGCGCTACTACATCAACGATACCGGCACCGGAAATACGGTGAACCTGTCGCATCCGCGGGTGCTGCAGCTGGTCGCGGATTCCCTTCGCTACTGGGCAAATGAGATGCGGGTCGATGGCTTCCGCTTCGACCTCGCCACCATCCTCGCGCGCGAGCCCTATGGCTTCGACGAAGGCGGCGGCTTCCTCGACGCTTGCCGTCAGGATCCTGTGCTGTCCAGCGTCAAGCTGATCGCGGAGCCATGGGACATCGGCCCGGGCGGCTATCAGGTCGGCCAATTTCCGCCCGGATGGGCCGAGTGGAATGACAAGTTCAGGGATAGTGCGCGCGCCTTCTGGAAGGGCGACGAGGGATCAATCGCGGACTTCGCCAAGCGCGTGTCGGGGTCGGGCGATCTCTTCAACAAGCGCGGGCGCCGGCCTTGGGCCAGCGTCAACTTCATCACGGCGCATGACGGCTTCAACCTCAACGATCTCGTCTCCTACAACGACAAGCACAACGAGGCGAACGGAGAGGACAACCGCGACGGCCACAGCAACAACCATTCCTGGAATTGCGGCGTCGAAGGACCGACCGACGATCCCGAGATCACTGCGCTGCGCGAACGCCAGAAGCGGAATCTGCTCGCGACGATGCTACTGTCCCACGGCACGCCGATGCTGCTTGCCGGGGACGAGTTTGGGCACACCCAGAATGGCAACAACAATGCCTATGCCCAGGACAACGAGACGACGTGGCTCGACTGGATGGGTATCACGGCAAACGGCCGCAGCCTTCGCGAATTCGCGCGCAAGCTGATCGCCACGCGCAAGGCCTTCCCGATCCTCTATCGCAGCCGTTTCCTGGTCGGCTCGCACAACGAAGAGCTCGACGTCAAGGACGTCACATGGCTGTCGCCCTCCGGCGACGAGATGACCAGCGAGCAATGGCAGGACGGCAACGCCAAGTGCTTCGGCATGCTGCTCGACGGACGCGCCCAGGAGACCGGGATCAAGCGCCGCGGCTCGGACGCGACGATGCTTCTGATCTACAACGCCCACTATGACGTGGTGAACTTCACCTTACCGACGGTCACCGATGGAAACAGCTGGTTGGGCCTGATCGATACCAATCAGCCTGAGGCCCAGATGCCCGCATTCGAGCTCGGACACGCTTACGCCGTGACCGGACGGTCGCTTGTCGTATTTGGTCTTGCCACCGAGAACGCGGCCACGCGACGCCTTCTGCAAGGTCTCGGCGCGCTGCTCGATGTCGCGGAAGCGCCATTGCCGCGCTAGAGTTCCGGCCTCGCGGAAAGCACACCCAGGCTGCAGCCGGTATCGCCCTCGCCGGCCCGCGCAGCTACACTGCTCCGATTCCCGGAGCTTCTCCTCTTGGCCTTCCTCTTCGTCCTCATCGTCGGCCTCGTCGCCGGCACCATCTCAGGCATCGTCGGCACCGGCTCGTCGATCATGCTGATGCCGGTGCTGGTCTATGCCTATGGGCCGAAGGAAGCCGTGCCGATCATGGCGGTGGCGTCCGTGATGGCGAATTTCTCGCGCATCCTGGCCTGGTGGCGCGAGGTCGACTGGCGGGCCTGCGCGGCCTATTCGGTCACGGGCATTCCGGCCGCCGTGCTCGGCGCGCGGACGTTGCTGGCGCTGCCCTCGCATGCCGTCGATCTCGCCATCGGCCTGTTCCTGATCGCGATGGTGCCGGTGCGGCACTGGCTGGCGCGGCACGATTTGAAGGCCAATCTCTGGCACCTCGCCATCGGCGGAGCGGTCATCGGCTATCTCACCGGCATCGTGGTCTCGACCGGCCCGCTCAGCGTGCCGCTGTTCCTGTTCTACGGCCTCTCGAAGGGCGCCTTCCTCGCCACCGAGGCCGCAAGCTCGCTCGGCCTCTATTTCGCGAAATCAGTGACCTTCGAGCGCTTCGGCGCGCTGACCGGCGATGTCTTCGTGAAGGGCTTGATTGCAGGCGCCTCGCTGATGTCGGGCGCCTTCATCGCAAAACGCTTCGTGCTGCACCTGAAGCCGGACATGTTCCGCCTGCTGATGGACGCGATCATGATCGCGGCCGGGCTCTCGATGCTGTGGAACGCGACGCAGCCCTGATCGCGCTCAGGCGGCGAATTCGGGCGCGATCGAGGGGCTGTCGGCGAGGACGCGGCTTTCGACCGCCGGCCGCGTCTCGAGCCATTGCAGCACGGCGTCGAGCGGCTGCGGCCGCTGATAGAAGTAGCCCTGCCCGAACCTCACGCCCATCTCGCGCATGGCCGCGGCCTGCTCGGCGCGCTCGATGCCTTCAGCGACCAAAGTGAGCCCCAGCGTGCCGGCGAGCGATGCGATCACGCCGACGATCGCCTTGTCTTCCGCGCTATCGGGAATCTCGTTGATGAACGCCTTGTCGATCTTGACCTTGTCGAGCGGGAAACGCCGGAGATGCGCGAGCGAGCTGTAACCGGTGCCGAAATCGTCGAGCGCGATCGTGGCGCCCAGGCGGCGCAGGCGATGCAGCGTCTCGGAGGCGCTGGCGATGTTGTTGATCAGCGAGCCCTCGGTGATCTCGAGCTCCAGCAGTGAGGCCGCAACGTCGAAACGCGCGCAGGTCGCGCGCAGCTCGGCGGCGAGCGAATGGTCGGCAAGCTCGGACGGCGGCAGATTGATCGCGATCCGGATCTGCGGCCTGCCGGCGGCGGCGAGCCGCTGCAGCGCCCAGCAGGCGTCGGTCAGCACGTAGCGGGTCAGCCGCGCGTTGTTGCCGCTGCGCTCGATCAGCGGCAGGAATTCAGCCGGACCGATCACGCCATGTTCGGGATGCCGCCAGCGGATCAGCGCTTCCAGGCCGACGACATCGTGGCTCTCGAGGTCGACCTGGCTCTGGTACCAGACCTCGAACTGTCCCTCGGCAAAGCCCGTGGGGATGGCAAGCTCGAGATCCCTGCGGCGGCGATAGTCGCGCTGCAGCGCTTCGTCGAGCACGGCGACCGTGCCGGGCGCCTTGCTCTTGGCATGATAGAGCGCGATATCGGCCAGCGTCGGCAGGTGCGACAGCTCCGGATCGTCGGCGCGGCGCACGGCAAGGCCGATGCTGGCGCGCGGCACGACCTGCTTGTCGTGGAGCCGGATCGGTTCGGAAATGGCGGCCAGCACCTGCTGCGCGAAGGCGTGCGCCGACGCCTCGTTGCTCACCTCGGGGCGAATGACGACGAATTCATCGCCGCCGAGCCGGGCGACCCAATCCTCCGCCTCGACTGCACGACGAAGACGCTGGGAAATATGCACCAGGAGCTGGTCGCCGGCCTCGTGGCCGAAGGTGTCGTTGATGCCCTTGAAGTCGTCGAGATCGATGAAGCAGAACGCGACCAGCGCGTCCGGCCTGCCGCCATCGCGGCTCGCGACGGCAAGCCGCTCGGTCAGCGAGCGCCGGTTGGGCAGCCCCGTGAGCGGATCGTGCGCGGCCATGTGTCCGAGCCGGTCGAGCGCGCCCGACGTCGTGTGCTGCATGGCGTTGAAGGCGCGCGCGAGCTGGCCGAATTCGTTCGCGGATGTGACGTCCGCCGGATAGGCGCGGCCGTCCTGCTTGCTGCGCTGGATCGCCGACATCATGGCCGCCAGCGGCCTGCCGATGAAGATGTTGGCGGAGATCCGCATGGCGATCAGGGTCGCAAACGTCGCGAGCAGGCCGACGACCAGCAGCAGCACCATCCGGCTGCCGGTGTCCGCATACAACGTCGCATGGGAATAGGCGATGGCGATGCGGCCGGCCTGAACGGCCATGTTGCCGTTGCTGTACTGGATCGGACGCGAGACCTCCGCGACCGTCTGTCCTTCGGGGCGCGCCACCACGCGGGCAATCGCAGCGCCCGTGTCGTCATAGACGGCCGCCGCAGCGATGGTCTCGTCGTGCATGATCTCGTTGAGCACGCCCGTGACCTGGTCGTAGCGCATCTTCCAGAGCGGCTCGGCGATCAGCTCGGCGCGGCTCTCGGCAACACGGGCCATGCGGGCGTCGAGCTGCCTGATCTGCGACCAGAAGCTCGAAGCCTCGACGCCGGCGGAGGCCAGCAATTGCACCAGCAGCAGAACGGGCACGGTGGCCCAGATCATGGCGCGAACGACCGAGCGCAGGCGCGGCGGCGCGGCCTCGTCGTTGCCTTCAGGCTCGTTCATCGCCTCATCCTCGCGCATCAATCGGCGGCGCCTTCGGGAAGCGGCAGCGACGAAATCAACGCATCGAGCGAGAAGTCGTAATGGCCGCAGCGTCCCGGCTTCGCCCTGAAGCGCGCGAAGTCGATCCGGTCGAACGCACGTGTCTTGATGAGGTCGCCGACCGAGGCGAGATTCTGGCGGGTGATCGCAGACGTCTTGACCTCGACGCGGGGCGAGGCCGCCGCGAAATCGCAGCCGTCGGCATAATCGCGCAGCAGGACGATCGACCAGCCGCCAAGCAGGAAATGCCCGCCGTCGGTCAGCAGCAGGCGGCCTGCCCTGATCTCGCGCAGCGCGTCCTCCGACCAGTTGAGGCCGACCAGCTGAATGTCGCGGCCGGGCACGAGTCCGGCGGCGACCACCGCGCGCAGCGCGCCGAGCGCCATCGGATCGTTTCCGGCCCAGATGCCGGCGGGCCGAATCTCCTTGCGCGAGGCCCAGCTCAGATAATTCGTGGTGACCTGCTCGGCCTCCGACTGCGTCCAGTTGGCGAACAGCAGCCGGTCCACCACGACGTCAGGCGCGGCATCCACCGCAAGCTTGAGACCGGCGTTGCGCGCGATCGAGGCGGGTGTGATCTCGTCGCCGCCGATGCCGAGAAGATGGATCTTGCCGTCCGGGCTCTGCCATTTCTCGGCACGAGCGGCCGCAATCAGGGCGTTGGCCATCCGTGCGCCCGCGGTCTGAAGATCGGTCGTGATGTCGCCGAGCCAGGTCCTGAGCTTTTGCCGGGGCGGTCCAAGACGCACCGCATCCTCGCCGATCAGCGTGTTCGAGAGCAGCAGCGTCTTGACGCCTGCAGCCTCGGCCGCTTCCAGGATCGGAACGGCGGCGGATTCCTCGTTCGACAGGATGAGGAAATCGGGCTTGTCACGGCGTGCGACCACGCCGAAGCCGAGCTCCTGCATGGTGCGGTAGTTGCGTTCGCTGGTCAGCACCTCGACATGCGCATCGAGCTTGCGGCCGGCGGCCTGCATGGTTTGCGCCACCATGTCCCAGTAGACCTCGCCGGTCTTGCCGGGATTGACGAACACGATGTCGAGGGGCTTGGCATAGCTGGGGCTGGCGGACGCGAAAACGCCGCCGGCCATGCCCACAGCGAGCAATATTCGCAGGAATCTCGTCATTTCTCTTCGCCGCCCCCGATGGTTCCGAGGTTGGACCCGCGTCCGCTAACACTTCGCAAAATCCACCCGGCCACGGCGACACAGGGCTAATGAAAGGTATATCTGGCCTGCCGAATTGAGATAATCGAAGCGCCGGCGATCACCCTGCCATTCCGTGCTATCAGCAAGCTGAAACCTCGACTCATCTATCCCCATGGCCAAGAACACGCTTTCCTTCGTCTGCCAGAACTGCGGCGCGGCCTATAACCGCTGGCAGGGCAAGTGCGAGTCCTGCGGCGAGTGGAATACGCTCGCGGAAGAAGACACCAGCGGCAGCGTGCCGGTCTCGATCCGCTCCAAGCGCAAGGGCCGGACGTTTGCGCTGGAGAGCCTCGCCGGCAAGAGCCCGGATGCGCCGCGCCTGTCCTCTGGCATGACCGAGCTCGACCGCGTCACCGGCGGCGGCTTCGTCCGTGGTTCGGTGCTGCTGGTCGGCGGCGATCCCGGCATCGGCAAGTCGACATTGCTGACACAGGCAACCAGCCTGATGGCGCGCGCCGGCCACCGCATCGTCTACATCTCCGGCGAAGAGGCGATCGCGCAGGTGCGGCTGCGCGCCGAGCGGCTCGGCCTGTCGGACGCGCCGGTGCAGCTCGCCGCCGAGACCTCGGTCGAGGACATCGTCTCGACGCTGTCGGAGGGCGCGGTGCCCCGGCTGATCGTGATCGACTCGATCCAGACCATGTGGACCGACACGGTGGAATCGGCGCCCGGCACCGTGACCCAGGTGCGCGCCTCGGCGCAGGCGCTGATCCGTTTTGCCAAGAAGACCGGCGCGGCCATCATCCTGGTCGGCCATGTCACCAAGGACGGCCAGATCGCCGGCCCCCGCGTGGTCGAGCACATGGTCGACGCGGTGATGTCGTTCGAGGGCGAAGGCTCACAGCAATTCCGCATCCTGCGCGCCGTGAAGAACCGCTTCGGCCCGACCGACGAGATCGGCGTGTTCGAGATGACCGGCCTCGGCCTGCGCGAAGTCACCAACCCCTCGGAGCTGTTCCTGTCCGAGCGCGATCTCGGCACGCCCGGCACCGCAGTCTTCGCGGGTATCGAGGGCACGCGGCCCGTTCTGGTCGAATTGCAGGCGCTGGTGGCTCCGACCTCGCTCGGCACGCCCAGGCGTGCGGTGGTCGGCTGGGATCCGAGCCGACTGTCGATGGTGCTGGCGGTGCTGGAGGCCCATTGCGGGGTCAAGCTGTCCGGTCATGACGTTTATCTGAACGTCGCCGGCGGCCTGCGCATCCACGAGCCGGCGGCCGACCTCGCCGCCGCGGCGGCGCTGGTGTCATCCCTGGTTAATGCGCAATTGCCGACCGATGCGGTCTATTTCGGCGAGATCTCGCTGTCCGGCGTGGTGCGGCCGGTGGCACAGACCCCGGCCCGGCTCAAGGAAGCCGCAAAACTCGGCTTCCAGCGCGCCGTGCTGCCCGAATCGGCACGGGGCGAGACCGGGGGCGATGCCGGATTGACGCTGAACGCGGTCAACAGCCTGACGACATTGGTGGCCGAGATCGCCGCCCGCGGCTCGCGCCGGGGCGAATCGAACACGCCGGCCGAGAAAAATGCCACACCGGCAAGATTCCGCCGCGGAGAGGGCTAGGTGGAGGTGACGCCGGAGGCCCCCGCCGCTATACAGCCGTCACAAAAGCAGCATGGGATTGCGTGGTTGCGGCCTTGCCGGGAACGCCGTCTGCCCCTCTTTTAGGGCAGCGGCCAAACACCGATTCGCTAGAGCACCTTCGAAGTACGAGCGGACCAGACCAGCCGATGCCAGTAACACTCCTCGACCTGATCCTGCTCGGTGTGATGCTGATCTCGGGCCTGCTCGCCATGGTGCGCGGCTTCATGCGCGAAATCCTGTCGATCGCGGCCTGGGGCGCGGCGGCGATCGTGACGCTGTACTCGTTCTCGAAGCTGCTGCCGACCGCCAAGACCTATTTCAACAACGACACGGTGGCGAGCGTCGTGGTCGTCGCGGGCGTGTTCGTGGGCACCCTGGTCGTGGTCTCCGTGATCACGGTCCGAATCTCCGACATGATCCTGGATTCGCGCATCGGCGCGCTGGACCGCACGCTGGGGTTCCTGTTTGGCCTGGCTCGCGGGCTTTTGATCGTCGTCGTCGCGTTCCTGTTCTTCACCTGGCTGGTGCCGGACAAGCAGCGCCCGGACTGGGTCACGGGCGCGAAGTCCCGCGTGGTGCTGCAGGGAACCGGGGATTGGCTGATGGCCCTCTTGCCTGACGACCCCGAGAACACCATCTTGAAGAGATTCAAGAAAAACAAACCAGATGATGATCAAGCTGATTCCGAGCAGCAGCCTTCGGGCAGTGGCGACGGATACAGTAAACCTGCTCGTGACAGTTTGAAGAAACTGATCGAGAAACCTGCGGCGCGTTGATTGCCCCGAAAGAGAGGCGTGGACGAGATGCGACACCCTGACCAGGACGCCCAATTCGATCTCGATCCACACGCCGGCCCGGGTCCGGCCGCGCTAGAGGTCCAGGACGATCTGGAGGGGGATACGCTGCGCGAGGAATGCGGCGTCTTCGGCATCTACGGCCACCCCGACGCCGCCGCCATCACCGCGCTCGGCCTGCACGCCCTTCAACACCGCGGCCAGGAAGCTGCCGGCATCGTCTCCTATGACGGCAGCCGTTTCCACAGTGAACGTCGGCTCGGTCTCGTCGGCGACACCTTCTCCCGCCGCGAGGTGATCGACCGCCTGCCCGGCAACATGGCCGTCGGCCATGTCCGCTATTCCACCACCGGCGCCACCATCCTGCGCAACGTGCAGCCGCTGTTCGCCGAGCTCAATGCCGGCGGCCTCGCCGTCGCCCACAACGGCAACCTCACCAACGGCCTGACGCTGCGCCGCGAGCTCGTGAAGAACGGCGCGATGATGCAGTCGACCACCGACACCGAGGTGATCCTGCACCTGGTCGCGCGCTCCAAGCGCAGCCGCTTCATCGAGCGCTATATCGACGCGCTGCGCGAGATCGAGGGCGCCTATGCGCTGGTCTCGCTGACCAACAAGAAGCTGGTCGGCGCGCGCGATCCGCGGGGCATCCGCCCGCTGGTGCTGGGCGAGCTCGACGGCTGCCCGATCCTGACCTCGGAGACCTGCGCGCTCGACATCATCGGCGCGCGCTTCATCCGCGACATCGAGCCGGGTGAGGTCATCGTGTTCGACGAGAACGGCCAGGACATCCACAAGCCGTTCCCGCCGATGGCGCCGCGTCCCTGCATCTTCGAATACATCTATTTCTCCCGTCCGGATTCCGTCGTGCACGGCCGCTCGGTCTACGAGGTGCGCAAGGCCTTCGGCGCCCAGCTTGCGCGCGAGAGCCACGTGCCGATCGACGTCGTCGTGCCGGTGCCGGATTCCGGCGTGCCCGCCGCGGTCGGCTACAGCCAGCATTCCGGCGTTCCGTTCGAGCTCGGCATCATCCGCAACCATTATGTCGGCCGCACGTTCATTCAGCCGACACAGGCGATCCGCGAATCCGGCGTGCGCATGAAGCATTCGGCCAACCGCGCCGCGATCGAAGGCAAGCGCATCATCCTGATCGACGACTCGCTGGTGCGCGGCACCACCTCGAAGAAGATCGTGCGCATGATGCGCGATGCCGGTGCCAAGGAAGTGCACTTCCGCCTCGCCTCGCCGCCGATCCTGTATCCCGATTATTACGGCATCGACCTGCCGGATCGCGGCGGCCTGCTGGCGGCGACGCACTCGCTGGAGGAGATGCGCGAGATCATCGGCGCCGACTCGCTCGCCTTCCTCTCGATCGACGGCATGTACCGCGCCATGGGCGAGCCCGGCCGCGACCCCGCCAATCCCAAGTTCTCGGATCACTGCTTTACCGGTGCCTACCCGACCCACCTCACCGACCAGACCCAGACCGAGCAGCAGCCGCGGCAGCTGTCGCTGCTGGCGGAGGCGAGCTGACGGCGAAGCCGTCATCCCGTGGCGGTGCCTAAGCGCCGAACTCGGGATCTCGATGTGTTGCCTCGAACTTCTAGATTTCGGGTTCGGTCCTGCGGACCGCCCCGGAATGACGACCACGCGGGGGCTTGTCCGGGCCGTCCACGCCTGTAAAACCCCGCCATGACAAAACCTCTCGCTGACCGCATCGCTCTCGTCACCGGCGCCTCGCGCGGCATCGGCTACGCCACCGCCCTCGCCCTGGCGAAGGCCGGCGCGCATATCGTGGCCACCGCGCGCACGCAGGGCGGGCTGGAAGAGCTCGACGACGAGATCCGCAAACTCGGCGGCAGCGCCACCCTGGTGCCGCTCAACCTCACCGATTCCGACGGCATCGCGCGGCTGGGCGCCGGCCTGCATGAGCGCTATGGCAAGCTCGACATCCTCGTCGGCAATGCCGGCGTGCTCGGCCCCTCCTCGCCGATCGGCCATATCGAGCTGAAGGCCTTCACCGACGTGATGGCGGTCAACGTCTCCGCGAACTTTCAGCTGATCCGCTGCATGGAGCCGCTGCTGAAGCAGTCCGACGCGGGGCGCGCCGTGTTCATCACCTCGGGCGCTGCCAACAAGGCAACCGCCTATGTCAGCCCCTACGCGGCGTCCAAGGCCGCGCTGGAGACGCTGGCGCGCGCCTGGGCGCAGGAGACCGCGAACACCAAGCTGCGCGTCAATCTGTTCAACCCGGGGCCGGTCCGTACCCGCATGCGCGCCACGCTGATGCCGGGCGAGGATCCGGCGACGCTCGACACGCCCGAGCAAGTCGCCGAACGCATCGTGCCGATGTGCGCGCCCGACTGGACCGAGACCGGCAAGTTCTACGATTACAAGACGCGCACGCTGATGAGCTTCCGTTCGCCCGCCTGATTGACTCGCATGCCTCCCCGCGATTGACTGCCGCCGCTCAAGCGGCAGCAAGCCGCAAGCCAAAAGGGAGGTCACCATGACGCAATGGCATGGTCGCGCAGGTTTTGCGCGTGCGCTCGCGAATGTCTCTCACGCCGTCTCGATCCTGGTCGTCGCGGTGGCATTCGTGCTTCCGGGCACAGCGCGGGCCGGCGATATCCCGACCTTCGCGGTCGATGCCTCCTGGCCGAAGCAGCTGCCCAACAACTGGATCCTCGGTCAGGTCGGCGGCATCACGGTCGATTGGCAGGGCCACATCTGGGTGATCCATCGCCCGCGCTCGCTCACCGACGACGAGAAGGGCGCGAGCCTCACCCCGCCCCGCTCGAAATGCTGCGTGTCGGCGCCGCCCGTGCTCGAGTTCGACGCCGAGGGCAATCTGCTGCGGTCCTGGGGCGGGCCAGGCCAGGGCTACGAATGGGTCGGCCGCGAGCACGGCATCGAGGTCGACGAGCGCGGCTTCGTCTGGGTCGGCGGCAATGCCGACAACGACAACGCCATTTTGAAATTCACGCTCGACGGCAAGTTCGTCGCCCAGATCGGCAAGTTCGCGCCGAGCCTCGGCAGCAACGACACGACGCAGCTTGGCAAGCCTGCCGAGACCGCGATCGACAAGGAGGCCAACGAGATCTACATCGCCGACGGCTACGGCAACCGCCGCGTCATCGTGTTCGACGCGACGACGCTGGCCTATAAGCGTCACTGGGGCGCCTACGGCAACAAGCCCGACGACGCCAAGCAGGCGCCCTACGATCCCAAGGCGCCGGCCGCGCAGCAATTCGGCAATCCGGTTCACTGTGTGAAGCTCGCCAATGACGGCCTCGTCTATGTCTGCGACCGCATCAACAACCGCATCCAGGTGTTCAAAAAGGACGGCAGCTTCGTGAAGGAGTTCTTCTTCGAGAAGAACACGCTCGGCAACGGCGCGGTGTGGGACATCGCGATCTGGCCGGATCCGAAGCAAACCTGGCTGCTCAGCGCCGACGGCGAGAACAACGAGATCAGGGTGATCAAGCGCGAGGACGGCAGCGTGGTCGGCAGCTTCGGGCACAGCGGCCGCAACGCCGGTCAATTCCACTGGGTGCACGCCATGGCGATCGACGCCAAGGGTAATGTCTATACCGCCGAGGTCGACACCGGAAAGCGCATCCAGAAATTCAAGCTGACATCGGACGCACTCAAATAGCGTCTCAACGCATTTTGTCCAAAAAGTTAACCTGCGGATGACGCTGCGACGAAAGCGTCATCCGGCTTTAGGCGCATTGCCGCCGGGCCTCGGACAGGCTAGAGCCATCAGCCGGAACGAGGCTCCGGAAGAGAGCCGTCCGCATATTTGACAATGGAGGAAACCTTTTATGACGACGACGTTCGCGCGCCGCTCTGCGGCCCTTCTGGCCTGTGCCGCCTTCGGTTTTGCAACATCCGCTTTCGCGCAGGACAAGACCGTCAAGATCGGCGTGCTCAATGACATGTCGAGCCTCTATGCCGACATCGGCGGCCCGAACTCCGTGGTCGCGATCAAGATGGCTGTCGAGGATTCCGGCCTGCTCAAGAAGGGCTGGAAGATCGACGTCATCAGCGGCGACCATCAGAACAAGCCCGACGTCGGCGTCAACATCGCCCGGCAGTGGATCGACAACGAGAAGGTAGACGCGATCGCGGACACGCCGAACTCCGGCGTCGCCCTCGCGGTCAGCAACCTCGTCAAGGAAAAGAACGCGGTGCTGCTGAATTCCGGCGCCGCCTCCGCCGACCTGACCGGCAAGGCTTGCACCCCGAATACGATCTCGTTCACCTACGATACCTACATGCTTGCCAACGGCACCGGCAAGGCGCTGACCAAGGCGGGCGGCGACAGCTGGTTCTTCCTGACTTCCGATTATGCCTTCGGCCACGCGCTGGAGCGCGACACTTCGGCGGTCGTGACAGCGAACGGCGGCAAGGTGCTCGGCAGCGTCAAGCATCCGATCAACACCGCGGACTTCTCCTCCTTCCTGCTGCAGGCGCAATCGTCCAAGGCCAAGGTCGTGGGCCTCGCCAATGCCGGCGGCGACACCACGAACTCGATCAAGCAAGCGGCAGAATTCGGCATCGTCTCCGCCGGCCAGAAGCTCGCCGCGCTGCTGCTGTTCATCAACGACGTGCATTCGCTGGGCCTGAAGACCGCGCAGGGCCTGACCTTCACCGAATCGTTCTACTGGGACCTGAACGACAAGACCCGCGAATGGTCCAAGCGCTTCTCGGCGCTCGCCAGCAAGAACGCGATGCCGTCGATGACCCAGGCCGGCAATTACGCGATGGTGCTGCACTATCTCAAGGCGATGGAGGCGCTCGGCGGCAATCCGCATGACGGCGCCAAGGTCGTCGCCAAGATGAAGGAGCTGCCGACCGACGATCCGCTGTTCGGCAACGGCCCGCTGCGCCAGGACGGCCGCCGCCTCATCCCGGCCTATCTGTTCGAGGTGAAGAAGCCCGAGGAGTCGAAGGGACCGTGGGACTATTACAAGCAGATCGCCACGATCTCGGCGGAAGACGCCGCCAAGCCGCTCAAGGACAGCGATTGCCCGCTGGTGAAGAAATAGGCGAGAGGTCGTAGGGCGGGTTAGCCACAGGCGTAACCCGCCTCTTCTCTCATCTGGAAGACGGCGGATTGCGCTTCGCTAATCCGCCCTACTTCTAGTGCCCACCCTACGAGACCGTCCTCGGTCCACCCAGCGTCCGCACCGCAATCGCGACGCACACCACCATCAGCGCCGCCGCCAGCAGGAACGGCGCGCCGGGCAGATGCAGCGGCGCGTTGGCGCCGATGAAATAGGAAAAGGTCAGCGTGAACAGGAACGGGCCGACGAGCTGCGAGACGCTCTGCACGCTCGCGGTCGCGCCCTGCAGCTGACCCTGCTGCTCGGGCGCCACCAGCCGTGTCATCAACGCTTGCGACGCCGCACCCGAAATGCCCCACAACGCCAGAATGGGAATTCCGATCCAGGACAGCGGCCCGGTCGGCGCCGCGCCCAGGACCACGAAGCCGAGCGCGCCACAGCACAGGCCGAGCAGCAACGCGTTCCGCTCGCCCAGCACACGCACGATGGGACCGATCGCGAGCCCCTGCACCAGCATGGCGCAGATGCCGACCATCGCCAGCGTCAATCCCACGGTCTTGGAATCCCAGCCGTAGCGATAGGTGGCATAGAGCACGAAGGTCGAGGGCAGCACGACATGCGCGACCTGCGCGATGAAATTGACGACGGACAATCCGGCCAGCGCCGCGTTTGAGCGCAGCAAGTGGAGCGCTCCGAGCGGACTGGCGGTTCGCCAGCGAAACGGTGCGCGCTTGTCGGGCGCCAGCGATTCCGGCAGGACGAACAGCCCGTAGAGCGCATTTGCGAGGCTCAATCCCGCCGAGGCCCAGAACGGCAGGCGCGGATCGATGTCGCCGAGCAGGCCGCCCAGCGCCGGACCGAGCACGAAGCCGGCGCCGAAGGCTGCGCCGATCCGGCCGAAGACCGCCGCGCGCCGCTCCGGCGGCGTGATGTCGGCGATATAGGCAAAGGCCGTCGAGATGCTGGCCGACGTAATGCCGGAGACGACGCGGCCGACGAACAGCCAGGCCAGTGACGGCGCCAGCGCCATCAGCACGTAGTCGGCGGCAAGCCCGAAATTCGACAGCAGCACCACCGGCCGCCGCCCGAAACGATCCGACAGTGCCCCTAACAGCGGCGAGAACACGAATTGCATCAGGGCCCAGGCGGTGCCGAACAGGCCGAAGATGCGAGCCGCGTGCGCGGTGTCGTTGTCGACGAAGCTCTCGATCAGCTTCGGCAGGATCGGCATGATGACGCCGAGCGCGAGCATGTCGAGCAGGATGGTGACGAAGATGAAGGCAACCGCGCCGCCCCTCGCTGGCACAGCGCCCGGCGCCGTCACCTCTCCGGCGCCATCGCTCACGACGGCCGCTTGCGCTTGTGCGCGAAGGGATTGGCCTTCTCGCGCAGGGTGATGCGCACCGGCGTACCCGGCAGATCGAAGGTCTCGCGCATGGAGTTGGTGAGGTAGCGCAGATAGGACTGCGGTACCGCGTCCGCGCGCGAGCAGAACAGCACGAAGCTCGGCGGGCGCGCCTTGTTCTGCGTGATGTAGTTCAGCTTCAGCCTGCGGCCGGACACCGCCGGCGGCGGATTGGCCTGGACCGCCTGCTCGAACCAGCGATTGAGCGCCGAGGTCGGCACGCGCCTGTTCCAGACCGCATAGGCGTCCTGGACCGCCTGCATCAGGCGGTCGATGCCCTCGCCCATCAGGCCCGACACCGCGACGATCGGCACGCCCTTGACCTGCGGCAGCCAGTGATCGGCATCACGGCGCAAGCCCGAGATCGCGCCGCCGCCCTTGGTCTCCATCAGGTCCCATTTGTTGACGGCGAGCACGATGGCGCGGCCCTCGCGCTCGATCAGATCGGCGATGCGCAGATCCTGCTCCTCGAAGCGGTTCTGCGTGTCCATCATCAGCACGACGACTTCGGCAAAGCGCACCGCACGCAGCGCGTCGGCGACCGAGAGCTTCTCCAGCTTCTCCTCGATGCGCGAGCGACGGCGGAGACCCGCGGTGTCGAACACGCGAAAATCACGGCCCTTCCAGTTGATCTCGACCGCGATGGAATCGCGCGTGGTGCCGGCCTCCGGGCTCGTCAGCAGGCGCTCCTCGCCGAGCAGATGGTTGATCAGCGTCGACTTGCCGGCATTGGGCCGGCCGACGATGGCGACGCGGATCGGGCGGGTCGCGGCCTCCTCCTCCGTGAGCGGCACGCCGTCGTCCTCGTCCTCATCGACGGGCTCCGGCATCAGCTTGGCGAGCTCATCATAGAGCTCGCCCATGCCCTCGCCGTGCTCGGCCGAGATCTGGATGGGATCGCCAAGCCCGAGCGCGAAGGCCTCCATCGCGCCGGCATCACCGTGCTTGCCCTCGCTCTTGTTGGCGACCAACAGCACAGGCTTGTTGGCCTTGCGGGCGAAATCGGCGAAAGCGCGATCGGTGGGCGTGAGGCCGATGCGGGCATCGATCACGAAGAACAGCGCGTCGGCCTGCGCGATCGCGGCTTCGGTCTGCTCCTGCATCCGCGCGGTCAGCGAGCCCTTGGCGCCCTCGTCGAGGCCGGCGGTGTCGATGATGGTGAATTCGAGATCGCCGAGCCTGGCCTCGCCCTCGCGGCGATCGCGGGTGACCCCCGGCAAATCATCGACGAGCGCGAGCTTCTGCCCGACCAGACGGTTGAACAGCGTCGATTTGCCGACATTGGGCCGGCCGATAATGGCGATCGTGAAGGACATCGGTCATTCGTGCGCTGCCGGGGCTGCGCGTGTCAATGAAATGAATGATCAGCGCGAGAAGCTGCCGCTCGGCAGCGGCGCCGGGAAAGCTCCCTGCGATTGCTGCTGCGTGGTCTGGGTCGGTTGCGCCTGCTGGACCGGCTGGTCCGGCGGTGGTGCGGTGGTGCGCTTGCGGACGATCTTGTGCTTGGGCGGCGGGGCGGCCGTGGGCGGCGCGGCCTCCGGCTGGGCCTCGCCGTCAACCTCGCCGGCAGGCGCCTCAGCCGGCGCCACCGCTGCGGCGGCCGGCTGCCTCGTCTTCTTAGACTTGGCGCCCTTCGCCGGCTTGGCCGGCTCGGGCGGCGGCTCCGCGGGCAAGGCCGCGACGGCGGGCGCGTTCGGATCGGGCTGCTGCTGCGCGCCCTTGTACAGCTCCTTCGGCACGCCCTGTTCGAGGCCCGGCACGCCTTCCGGGAAGACCGGCTTGCGGTCGCCCGGCAGCTTCTTCTTGGTGTCGAGGAAGTCGAGCATGTCGCTTGGATCGAAGCTGGAGCAGCCGCCCAGGACGCCCGTGAAGGCGATCAGGACGGCGGCTGCGATCAAGCGTGGCATACGGCGCATCGTGTGTCTCGTTTACGTCAGAGGGCCCGTCAGTCAGCTCTTGGTCAGCTTTTGGCGACGGGCGGCAGCAGGGCCTGGAGCGCCTCGGCGCGCGAGCGCAGCCCGGGCGGCGTCTCGCCGTCCTCAGCGATCGCCTCGAGCCATTTGCGGGCCGCGGTCATGTCGTTGTTGCGCCAGGCCGACAACGCCAGCATCTCGCGAGCACTATGGCGGAAGGTCGCTGTCGATTTGGGCGCAGCGGAGGACTCCAGGCGCTGCTGCATGTCGGCATAGCTGGCGCTATCGAGCACGAGGCCGGCGGCGCGGATCTTCGCCAGATCCTGCCACTCACCGCCCACGCTGCGGTCGGCAGCAAGGTCGTCATACATCTTCGCGGCGGCCTTGGGATCGCGCGCGGCAGCCTCGGCCGCGGCGCGCAGCCGCGCCAGGGTGCGATAGCCCGACGGCGCCTTGGCGGCGAGTTCTGTGAAGGCCTTCTCCGCGTCGGCGTGCTTGTCCTGCTCCGACAGCTCGACGGCCTTCTCGAAGGCAGCGCCGGCCTCGGCGGCCTTCTTGGTCTCGAGATATTGGTAACCACGCCAGCCGGCGACGCCCGCGACGATCAGCACCATCAGGGCGATGAAGTAGATCGAATATTTATCCCACAGCTTTTTGAGCTGTTCGCGACGTACTTCCTCGTCGACTTCGTCAAATAATTCAGACACTTATGCTAATCCCATGCCCGTCCGGGTGCGCGCGCCGAAGCGTCCGCGTCAGGAATCCCGTCCCCCACGTGGCGGCGAGGTACCCTAACGATATGGCGCTGGCAAGGCAAAGCGAGCCCGATCAAGGCGTTAACCACCCGGGAGAGCCCGGATGGCCTGCCCGACTCAGGCTCCCAGGAGCTCGCGCAACTGCCGTTTCAGCACCTTGCCGTTGGCATTGCGTGGCAAGGGATCGGCTGTGATCGCCAGGGTCTCGGGAACCTTGTAGTCAGACAGCCGCTCGGCGCACCAGGTCCGCAGGACCTCATGGGTGACCGGCTCTCGCGTCACCACCACGGCGTGGACGCGCTCGCCCAGCACCGGGCACGCCTTGGCGATGATCGCGCTCTCGACCACGGCGGGATGGCCGGCCAGCACGGATTCGACCTCGGCCGAATAGATCTTCAGGCCGCCGCGGTTGATCATGTCCTTCTGCCGGTCGAACACGCGGACAAATCCCTCCGCATCGACCGAGCCGAGATCGCCCGAGTGCCAAAATCCGCTCGTGAAGCTTTCGGCGGTGGCCTTCGGGTTGTTCCAATAGCCCTTGATGACAGAGGCGCTCTGGATCCAGAGCTCACCGATCTCGCCGCGGGGCAGCTCGCGCCCATCCGAGCCCATCGCCACGATGCGCGCGCCCGGGCAAGGCAGGCCGACGCTGTCGATATGGCTCTCGGTCAGCTCGCCCGGCATGATCGTCGAAGGTGACGTCGTCTCGGTCGCGCCGTAGCAATTCATCAGCTTGAGGCCCGGAATTTTCGCCTTGAGCTTCTCGATAGTCGCGACCGGCATCGGCGCCCCGCCAAAGCCGCCGATGCGCCAGCTCGACAGATCGTAAGCATCGAAATCGGGCTGGAGCAGGCAGAGATTATACATCGCCGGCACCATCACCGTGTAGGTGACGCGCTCGCGGGCAGCGAGCTTGAGGTAATCGGCGGCCTTGAATTCGGGCATGATGATCAGCGCGCCGCCACAGCGGATCATGGTCGTGATGTTGGCGACGATTCCGGTGACATGGCCGAGCGGCACCGCCGCGATCGAGCGATCCGCCTCCGTCAATTGCAGGCAGGACACGAACACCATCGAGGAATGCACGATGTTGCAATGGGCCAGCATCGCGCCCTTCGGCTTGCCCGTGGTGCCCGAGGTGTAGAGGATCATCGCGGTGTCCTCTTCGCTCACCTCGACCGGTGCCGAGGCCGGCGCGCTGTCGGCGAGCGCCGCGAAGCGCGATCGGGCCGGATCGTCGTCCATGGCGATGCGATGGATCAGATCAGGCACATCCTGCGCCTCGGGCAGCCGCTCGGCGAGCGAGCCCTCGTGGATCAGGATCTTGGCGCCGCAATCGGCGAGCACATAGGCGATCTCCGGCTTCTGCTGACGCGTGCTGAGCAGCACCGTCACCAGCCCCTCATGCGCGGCGGCAAACAGCAGCAGCGGAAATTCGATACGGTTGCCGAGCAGGATCGCGACACGGTCGCCGCGCTGCAGGCCGAGCTTGCGCAAGCCCGCGGCGATCCGGGTCGCCTGCTCCACCGCCTGCCGCCAGCTCAGCCGGACATTGCCTGCGATCAGTGCCTCGCCATCCGGATAACGAGCGCAGGCGTCCGCGATCATCGCCCACAGGTCTGCCGGCCGGTCGCAAAAGGAAGGCACCACCCGATCGCCAAACCGCGTCTCGAGCCGCATCGGCGGGATCTGAGATTGCGACCAGTCCATCGAACGCCCTCGGCTTGTTGCTTTGTCACCTTCCGCGCACGGCTGCGCGAAAGGATCTTGCGCTGATCCGCTGTGTCAGACCCCCACGACCGGCACGCCGATCACGACCGGATGGAACGCGAACGCCAGCGCCAGATAGGCGACGACGCCGACCGCGACGGCGATCAGATCGTTGGTGACACCGCCGACCGGAATCGGCGGCCCGCCGGCATCGGTGCGACGCTTCAGCGAGATGCGGTCATAGACCGCCCAGCCCAGGAACGAGCCGAACAGAATGATGGAGCCGAGATCGCCGTTGGCCAACAGATGCGCCGCGGCCCACAGCTTGACGCCGGCCAGCATCGGGTGCTTCAGCGCGGCATAGATGCGACCGCGCAAGTACGAGGCGACCACCATAATGACCGCGGGCAGCATCAAGGCGACCGTGATGTGCTTCATCGCCTTCGGCGGATACCAGACGTCGATCCAGCCGGAGCTGCGGTAATGGGCAAAACCCCAGATGATCAGCGCGAGCCCCGCGAGCGAGACGACGGTGTAGAGGATCTTGTAGGTCCCCTCGCCCAGCCTGGCGATCGCCTGCGCGCGCGCCTCACGTTTCGTGGTGAAAACATGGGTGGCGAAGAACAGCACCAGCCCCAGGATCATGACCAGCAGACCCACGACATCCTCCCCTTTAGCCAACGCCCCAGCGTCTGAGGTATCATCGATTGGATGCGGGTCGCAACTGATGCGCTACTTGCCGAGCTCGCGATTGTCGACATAACGGATCGCGATCGGCCGGCCGGCCAGCGCGCCGCCGAGACCGCCCGTGAGTTTCAGCGGCAGGCAGGCATTCAGCGATGAATTGATCGCGTTGAGATAGGTGGTTCGCGTCTCTGCTGGCACGCCCGCAGTCGCATATGTGAGGCGCGGCGGGCCGATCAGGCCGCCCGCCTTGTTGAAGCTGAAACGCACCGCCATCTGCATGCCCGCGCGCGCATTGTCCGTCGGCGGCGGCGACCAGCAGCTGCGCAGCTCGGCAAAGAGGTCGCCGATCGTGTCGAGATCGTGATCGGGCTTCTGATATTTGGCGCGATCGGCCTCCGATGGAACGCTCTGGATGGTGAGCTGGAGGTTCTGGCCATAGGGGTAGTCGATCTCGGGAATGCAGGGGCCGGGCTCGAGCGGGCTGCAATAGGACGGCGTGCAGGGCCTGTTGTCGAGCACGCTGCACGGCTCATGCGCGAACGGGATCGGATTGATCTGTCGGGGCCGCGCGTCGGCGGCGGCGGTCGAGACCGACAGCGGGAGAAGAACGAGAATGCCGCGCCACATGGTGTGAACTCGCAAGGCCACGAGCAAAAATGGCATTGTCCATGAACGCGTCAAGCCGGCGCGCAATCACAGACTCGCGCGCAAAAGTCCGCCCGCCCTACCCCTTCTTCTTCACGTCCTTGACGTTGGTGAACTCGATGCCCTCGGCGCGCTCCTTGGTGTAGCCGAGATAGAACTCGTTCCGGGCAAGGTACACGGGATCGCCGTCGACGTCGTCGGCGATGCTGGAGGTGTTGGCGGCGATGAAGGTGTCGAGCTTCTTGCGGTCGTCCGAGGAGACCCAGCGCGCCAGCTGGAACTCGCTGACCTCGAACTCGACCGGCAAGGAATATTCAGCTTCCAGCCGCGCCTTCAGCACGTCGAGCTGCAGCGCGCCGACGACGCCGACCAGCGCCGGCGCACCGTCGCGCGGCCGGAACACCTGCACCACGCCCTCTTCCGACATCTGCTGCAGCGCTTCCTTCAGCTTCTTCGCCTTCATCGCGTCGGTGAGCCGCACGCGGCGGACGATTTCCGGCGCGAAGCTCGGCACGCCCACAAAATTGAAATCCTCGCCCTCGGTCAGCGTGTCGCCGATGCGTAGCGTGCCGTGATTGGGAATGCCGACGACGTCGCCGGCGAAGGCTTCATCCGCGACCGAGCGGTCCTGCGCGAAGAAGAATTGCGGGCTCGACAGTGGCATGCTCTTGCCGGTGCGCACCAGCTTCGCCTTCATGCCGCGGCTGAGCTTGCCCGAGCAGAGGCGCGCAAACGCGATGCGGTCGCGGTGGTTTGGATCCATGTTGGCCTGGATCTTGAACACAAAGGCGCTCATGCGGGGATCGGTGGCCTCGACCTTGCGCTGATCGCTGTCCTGCGCGCGCGGCTCGGGCGCGAACTTGCCGAGGCCTTCCAGGAGATCGCCGACGCCGAAATTGCGCAGCGCGCTGCCGAAATAGACCGGCGTCAGATGGCCCTCGCGGAACGCTTCCAGCTCGAACGGCTTCGAGGCCTCGGTGACGAGCTCGAGCTCGTCCTTCACGGCGGAGACGTCGAGATTGGCGTTGAGCTTGGCGAGTTCCTCGATCTCGATCTGCTGCGCCGCGCCGGTCTTGGCGCCGCCGCCTTCAAGCAGGCGCACGCCGCCATTGACGACGTCGTAGGTGCCGAGGAAGTCACGGCCGCGTCCGACCGGCCAGGTCATCGGCGTGGTGTCGAGCGCCAGGGTCTTCTCGATCTCGTCGAGCAGCTCGAAGACGTCGCGGCTCTCGCGGTCCATCTTGTTGATGAAGGTGATGATCGGGATGTCGCGCAGGCGACACACCTCGAATAGTTTCCGGGTGCGCGCCTCGATGCCCTTGGCGGCGTCGATCACCATCACGGCGGAATCGACCGCGGTCAACGTGCGATAGGTGTCTTCCGAAAAGTCCTCGTGGCCCGGCGTGTCCAGCAGGTTGAAGACGAGGCCCTCGAACTCGAAGGTCATGACCGAGGTCACGACGGAGATGCCGCGCTCGCGCTCGATCTTCATCCAGTCCGAGCGCGTATTGCGCCGCTCGCCCTTGGCCTTGACCTGGCCTGCGAGGTTGATCGCGCCTCCGAACAGCAGCAGCTTCTCGGTCAGCGTGGTCTTGCCGGCGTCAGGATGGGAGATGATCGCAAAGGTCCGCCGCCGCGCCACTTCAGCGGCAAGCGGTGAACGGGCCGGCGATTCGGCGGAGGTGATGGCGATGTCGGACATGGCGGCAGCGTTTGACAGGGAAAATGGGCCTGATCAAGCCTCAATTGGCGATTGCGGAGCCCTTCGGCCAGCCCCATATCGGCTTGACGATCAATCCTGGGGAAGGACGACCTTCCCGCTCATCAACACATCAGCCCGCGGGGACGACCCTGCCTTGAACGGAGGGTCGTCATGGCCTGGAGCATCCTGTTCGTCGCCGGACTTCTCGAGATTACCTGGGCGATCGGCCTGAAATACACGGAAGGCTTCAGCAAGCTAGTTCCGTCCGTCGTCACGCTCGCGGCCATGGCCGGCAGCGTCATCCTGCTCGGCCTCGCCCTCAAATCGCTGCCCGTCGGAACCGCCTATGCGGTATGGACCGGGATCGGTGCGGTCGGCACCGCGACCCTCGGCATCATCCTGTTCGGCGAGCCGGCCACGGCCCTGCGTCTTGCCAGCATCGGCCTGATCGTCGCCGGGATCGTCGGGCTGAAGCTCGTTACTTGACGAAGATCTTGACCGCCCACCAGGTCAGCGCCGCGACGATGGCAGACGCCGGCATCGTGATGACCCAGGCATAGACGATCGAGCTGGCGACGTTCCAGCGCACCGCCGAGAGGCGGCGGGCGGCGCCGACGCCGACGATCGCGCCGGTGATGGTGTGGGTGGTCGAGACGGGAACCCCGAGGAAGGTCGCCATGAACAGGGTCGCGGCCCCCCCCGTCTCGGCGCAAAAGCCCTGCATCGGCGTCAGTTTGGTAATGCGCAGGCCCATTGTGCGGACGATGCGCCAGCCGCCCATCAAGGTGCCCATCGCCATCGCCGCCTGGCACGACAGCACCACCCAGAAGGGAACAAAGAATTCGCCGCCGAGATGGCCCTGCGAATAGAGCAGCACGGCGATGATGCCCATGGTCTTCTGCGCGTCGTTGCCGCCATGGCCGAGCGAATAGAGCGAGGCCGAGGCGAATTGCAGGATGCGGAAGGCGCGATCGACTGCGAATGGCGTCGAGCGCACCGACGCCCAGGACACGATTGCAACCAGCACCATCGCAAGCACGAAGCCGACGAGCGGAGACAGCACGATCGCAATGACCGTCTTGGACAATCCGCTCCAGACCGCCGCGGAGATCCCGGCTTTGGCCACGCCCGCACCGAATAACCCGCCGATCAGCGCATGCGACGACGAGGATGGGATGCCGAGCGCCCAGGTCACGAGGTTCCAGACGATGGCGCCGACCAGTGCCGCGAAGATCACCTGGGCGTCGACGATCGCGGGATCGATGATGCCCGTGCCGATGGTCTGGGCGACGTGCAGCCCGAACACCATGAAGGCGACGAAATTGAAGAACGCGGCCCAGAACACCGCGAATTGCGGCCGCAACACGCGGGTCGAGACGATGGTCGCGATCGAATTGGCGGCATCGTGCAGGCCGTTCAGGAAGTCGAACAGCAGCGCGACGGCGATCAAGCCGACCAGGATGGGAAGACCCAACGCGGCGTCCACAGCAATCCTGCCTTACACTTGCTCGATGACGATGCTGTTGATCTCGTTCGCAACGTCGTCGAAACGGTCGGCCACCTTCTCCAAATGATCATAGATCTCGACGCCGACGATGAAGTCCATCGCATTGCCGTCGCGATGCTTGAGAAACAGCTCCTTCAGCCCGATGTCGTGGAGATCGTCGACACGGCCTTCCAGCTTGCCCAGCTCTTCCGTGATCGCGGTCAGCATCGCCACGTTCGGGCCGATCGATTGCATCAGCGGCAGCGCACGGCCGACCAGATTGGCGCATTCGATCAGAAGTCCGCCGATCTCACGCATCGGCGGCTCGAAGCTGCGGACCTCGAACAGCATCACGGCCTTGGCGGTCTGCTGCATCTGGTCGATGGCGTCGTCCAGCGAGGTAATGAGGTTCTTGATGTCACCCCGGTCGAACGGGGTGATGAAGGTGCGGCGCACCGCCGTCAGCACCTCGCGGGTGATGTTGTCGGCGTCGTTCTCGAACTGGTTGACGCGCTGGCAGTAGACCGGCGTTTCCTCGCCCCCGTTGAGCATGCCCTGGAGCGCGATCGAACCCTGGATCACCGTCTGGGCATGTCGGTCGAACAGGTCGAAGAACCGTTCTTCCTTGGGCAGGAAAGCGCGAAACCATCGCATCATGGGGATAGGCTACCGGTTGGAAATGGCCCGGCCCGAGGGGCCGTCATGAAACTGTCATAGACCATTTTCGATCCGCGCGCGTGTCATCTCACGCCCGCGGAGCCGGATCATCCACCGCTTTCACGCGACAAGTAAATTGACTTTAAATCAATGGCTTAGAGCGATCGCCGGAAGTAATGCGCGATTTCACCGATCACGCCGCGGCGGAAGGTGAGCACGCAGATCACGAAGATCGAGCCCTGGATCACCGTCACCCATTGGCCGAAACCCGCCAGATATTGCTGCATGGCAATGATCACGAAGGCGCCGACCACGGGGCCGAAGATAGTGCCGAGGCCGCCGACCAGCGTCATCAGCACGACCTCACCGGACATCGTCCAATGGACGTCGGTGAGCGAGGCGTTCTGCGCCACGAATACCTTCAGCGCACCGGCAAAACCGGCCAGCGTGCCTGACAGCACGAAGGCCAGGAACTTGTACTGGTCGGTCCGGTAGCCGAGCGAGATCGCCCGCGGCTCGTTCTCGCGGATCGCCTTCAGGACCTCGCCGAACGGCGAGTTGATAATGCGGAAGATCAGGAGGAAGCCGGCGAGGAACCCGACCAGCACGACGTAATACAGCACCGTCGGCTTGGACAGATCGAAGATACCGAACATGCGCCCCTGCGGGATGCCCTGGATGCCGTCCTCGCCGTGGGTGAAGGGGGCCTGGAGGTAGATGAAGTACAAGAGCTGCGACAGCGCCAGCGTGATCATCGAGAAGTAGATGCCCTGGCGGCGGATCGAGATGAAGCCCGTGATGAGCGAGAGCACGAAAGCCGCGGCGATGCCGACGAGGATGCCGAGCTCGGGCGGCAGCGCCCACACCTTCAGCGCATGCGCGCTGCAATAGCCGGCGGTCCCCATGAACATCGCGTGGCCGAACGACAGCAGGCCGCCGTAGCCGATCAAGAGGTTGAAGGCGCAGGCGAGCAACGCAAAGCACAGCGCCTGCATCACGAAGAACGGGTAGACGCCCGTGAATGGCACCGATGCCAGCAGCAGCGCCATCACCACGAAAACAATCATCTCGTCGCGCATCGCGCGCGGGGTTGCCTGCAGCGTGTCGTCCGTCAGGGTTGTCATATCAGGCCGCCCTTCCCGTCAATCCCGTTGGCTTCACCAGGAGCACCAGCACCATCAGCACGAACACGACGGTGTTGGAGGCCTCAGGGTAGAAATATTTGGTCAGCCCCTCGATCACCCCGAGCGCGAAGCCGGTGATGATGGAGCCCATGATCGATCCCATGCCGCCGATCACCACCACCGCGAACACGACGATGATGAGGTCGGCGCCCATCAGCGGCCGCACCTGGTTGATCGGCGCCGAAAGAACGCCGGCCAGCGCGGCGAGACCGACGCCGAGGCCGTAAGTGAGCGTGATCATGCGCGGCACGTTGACGCCGAAGGCGCGGACCAGCGTCGGATTCTCGGTGGCGGCGCGCAAATAGGCGCCGAGCCGCGTCTTCTCGATCAAGAACCAGGTCGCGATGCAGACCACCAGCGAGAACACGACCACCCAGCCGCGATAGATCGGCAGGAACATGAAGCCGAGATTCATGCCGCCCTTGAGCTGATCCGGAATGGCGTAAGGCAGGCCCGACGATCCAAAGTAGTTCTGGAACACGCCCTGCACGATCAGCGCGATGCCGAAGGTCAGCAGCAGGCCGTAGAGATGGTCGAGCCCGGTAAGCCATTGCAGCATGGTCCGTTCCAGGATCATGCCGAAGATGCCGACGATGATGGGGGCCAGCAACAGCGCCCACCAATAGTTGATGCCGCCGAGGTTGAGCAGGAAATAGGCGACGAAGGCGCCCATCATGTAGAGCGCGCCATGGGCGAAATTGATGATGTTGAGCATGCCGAAGATCACGGCAAGCCCGAGACTGAGCAGCGCGTAGAACGAGCCGTTGATCAGTCCCACCAGTAGCTGAGCGTATAGAGCCTGCATCGATCCCGCACCCGGTCCTTCGGCGTTCCCTTGAAAGTCGCCCGCAAGCCTTCAAGGCCTGCGGGCGGTCATCTTACTTCTTGAGCAGCGCGCACTTGCTCTCGGACAGCGGCGTGAAAGCCTGGTCGCCCGGCACCGTGCCGACCAGCTTGTAGAAGTCCCACGGCCCCTTGGACTCCGAGGGCTTCTTCACTTCGAACAGATAGGCATTGTGGATAGTGCGGCCGTTGGGCTGGATCTCACCCTTGCCGAACAGATCGTCCTCCGTCGGCATCGACTTCATCTTCTCGACGATCTTGACGCCGTCGTGGGGATTTCCGCCGAGCGCTTCGAGCGCCTTGAGATAGTGGCGCACGCCCGCATAGACGCCGGCCTGCACCATGGTGGGCGGCGCGTTGTTCTTCATCTTTGCGGCGAAGCGCTTCGAGAACGCCCGGGTCTGGTCGTTCATGTCCCAGTAGAACGTCTCGGTGAAGTTGAGGCCCTGCGCCGTCTCCAGGCCGATCGCCTTGATGTCGGTGAGGAAGAGCAGGAGCGCCGCGAGCTTCTGGCCACCCTTGCCGATGCCGAACTCGGCCGCCTGCTTGATGGTGTTGGTGGTGTCGCCGCCGGCATTGGCAAGTCCGATGATCTTGGCCTTGGACGACTGCGCCTGCAGCAGGAAGGACGAGAAGTCCGGCGTGTTCAAGGGATGCTTGACGCCGCCGACCACCTTGCCGCCGTTGGCGGTGACGACCGCCGTGGTGTCGCGCTCGAGCGCAGCACCGAAGGCGTAGTCGGCGGTCAGGAAGAACCAGCTGTCGCCCCCCGCCTTGACCAGCGCCTGCCCGGTGGTGTGGGCCAGCATGTAGGTGTCGTAAGTCCAGTGCACGGTGTTGGGCGAGCACTGCGCGTTGCTGAGGTCGGACGTCGCCGCACCTGAGTTGATATAGACGCCGTTCTTTTCCTTGATGACGTTGTTGACGGCGAGCGCCACGCCGGAATTCGGCACGTCGACGATGATGTCGACCTTGTCGACGTCGAACCATTGCCGCGCGATCGCGGTGCCGATGTCGGGCTTGTTCTGGTGATCACCGGAGATGATGTCGATCTTCCAGCCCTTCGCAGCGAGGCCGGAATCCTCGACGGCCATCTGCGCCGCGAGCGTCGAGCCGGGACCGCCGAGGTCGGCATAGAGCCCGGACTGATCGGACAATGCGCCGATCTTGACGGTCTTGTCCTGCGCAGAGGCGACGCCTACTGCGGCGAATGTCAGCGCGGTGGTCAGCAGCAATGACGCAATCGACCTGGTCTTCATGCAACTTTCCTTTTTGAATTTTTCTCGTTGGCAGTACTAGACACCAAGATAGGTGTGGAGCTTGTCCATGTTGGCGGCCAGCTCGGCATTGGAAAATCCGTCAATGATCTTGCCATGCTCGACCACGTAATAGCGGTCGGCGACGGTCGACGCGAAGCGGAAATTCTGCTCGACCAGGAGGATCGTGAAGCCCTCCTTCTTGAGCCGCGCAATGGTGTGGCCGATCTGCTGAATGATGACGGGCGCGAGGCCCTCGGTCGGCTCGTCCAGCATCAGGAAACTCGCGCCGGTGCGCAGGATGCGCGCGATCGCGAGCATCTGCTGCTCGCCCCCGGACAGCTTGGTGCCCTGGCTGTAGAGCCGTTCCTTCAGGTTCGGGAACAGTTCGAAGATCTGCTCGAGCGGCAATCCGCCTGCACGGACCACCGGCGGCAGCATCAGATTCTCGCGCACGTCGAGACTGGAGAATATGCCGCGCTCTTCCGGACAGAAGGCGATGCCCATGCGCGCGATCTTGTCGGAGGTCGCGCGGATGATCTCCTGGTTGTTGAACTTCACCGAGCCGGTCCGCTTGCCGATGATGCCCATGATCGACTTCAGCGTGGTCGTCTTGCCGGCGCCGTTACGCCCGAGCAGGGTGACGACCTCGCCCGCGTTCACGTCGAAGTTGATCCCGTGCAGGATGTGGGACTCGCCGTACCAGGCTTCGAGGTTGCGGATTTGAAGGACGTTTCCGCCGGTCGCAGTCCCGGTCGCAGACTTGGCCGGAGCCTCGGCGATCGCAGTGTCAGGCATGACCGGCTCCCAGATAAGCTTCCTTGACGCGCTCGTCCTTGGTGAGCTCGCTGTAATGACCTTGCGCGAGCACCTGCCCGCGCGTCAGCACGGTGATGATGTCGGAGAGGTTGGCCACGACGCTCAGATTATGCTCGACCATCAGGATGGTATATTTCGCGGAGATGCGCTTGATCAGCGCCGCGATCTTGTCGATGTCCTCGTGGCCCATGCCGGCCATCGGCTCGTCCAGCAGCATCATCTCCGGGTCGAGCGCGAGCGTAGTTGCGATCTCCAGTGCACGCTTGCGTCCATAGGGCATCTCGACGGCGGGCGTGTTGGCGAATTCGTTGAGGCCGACATCGTTGAGCAGTTCGCGCGCGCGATCGTTGAACTGGTTGAGAACCGACTTGGAGCGCCAGAAATCGAACGAAGAGCCGTGCTGGCGCTGAAGCGCGACACGGACGTTCTCCAGCGCGGTGAGATGCGGAAATACCGCCGAAATCTGGAACGAGCGAACAAGCCCCAGGCGGGCCACGTCGGCCGGCGCCATCGCGGTGATGTCCTGTCCCTTGTACAGGATTTTTCCGGCGGACGGTTTGAGGAACTTGGTCAGAAGATTGAAGCAGGTCGTCTTGCCGGCCCCGTTCGGACCGATCAACGCATGAATGCTGCCACGGCGAACCTTGAGCGCAACGTCGCGGACGGCGAAGAAGCCCGCGAACTCCTTGGTCAAGCCTTCCGTTTCGAGAATGAACTCATCGGCCAAACAGATTTCCCCCTGCCCGCGCGCCGCGCGTGGCTATCCTTGTTGCTTCGGCTTTCCGGAGGCCTTGTTGCCTATCCTTGGAGCCACTCCTTGGAGCCTATCCGGAACACCGTCTCCGGGCGCGGAATATGCCGGAGGTGACGGGGGTTAGGCAAGGTGGAAAGCTGAGCAGATCAGGTCTCCGGCTGGGATACAAATGCTCCCTTAGTCGGAGGCGAGTGACGTCGCGCCTGCCCGGCCTCCCGGTTCGCAAGGCACCGGTCGTCAAGCCGTCGTTAACGGTCTTTCGTTCCGCGCGCCAGCCTTCATCAAAAATTTTCCCGCAAGGGTTATGATGCGCGGGTTTTGACGCTCCGGGAATATTGTCTTGGATTTCGCAAGCGCCGCTCCGTCCGTCGTCAAGTCGATCAGGCAGCGTGATCTCCTGAACACGTGGCTGCGACTTTATGCGCGCGAGCAGATCGCGCCGGCGATCTCGGAGTATCAGCCTGCGCGGCTCGAGGAAGAGCTGTCCGATCTCATCTATTATACGGTGGACAGTTCGGCGCCGGCGCCGCGCCTCACCATCCAGAGCGAAAACACGCGCATCTCGCGCGCCTATGGACATACCGGCAAAGGCGTTCCGCTCGACGAGTATCTCGGGCCTAAAATCGCGCCTTTCGTGATGCCGATCTATTACGAATGCGTCGCGCGTGGGCTGCCGGTCTACAGCGTTGCTGACGTCGACGACATCTACGGACGCATCGTTGCTTATGAGCGGCTGCTGCTGCCTTTCCAGTCCGACGGCAAGGTCTGTCACGTCATCGCATCGGTCAAGACCTTCTGCGAGGACGGCGGCTTCGAGATCAAGAATCTGATGCGCGGAAACGACGCACTGCCGCGGCCGAAACTGCGCGCCGTGATCGATCACGAGCTTTTCCATCGCGCGCCTGGCCGCATCGCGACGGCCGACGTGGTCGAGTTCGCCGACCAGCCGGGTCCCGGCATCCCCAACGAGATCATCGAGCTGAACTAGCGCTCAGCGCTTTCCGCCGACTTCCTTGGCATAGATATCCGGCTTGAAGCCGACCAGCAGCTTGTCGCCGATCTCCAGCACCGGCCGCTTGATCATCGATGGTTGCGCTAGCATCAGCGCCAGCGCCTTCTTCTCGGTGAGGCTTTCCTTGTCGGACTCGGGCAGCTTCTTGAACGTCGTCCCAGCGCGATTGAGCAGCGTCTCCCAGCCGACCTTGTCGCTCCATTGCTCGAGCTTGTCCTTCTCCACGCCCGCCGACTTGTAGTCGTGAAACGCGTAAGGCACGCCATGAGTGTCGAGCCAGGCGCGCGCCTTCTTCATGGTGTCGCAGTTCTTGATGCCGTAAATGATGTTGGGCAAGACGTTCCTCGCGCATGACGGATCGTGATGGACGTGGCGTTGTACGAAACTCCGCTTCGCGCGACAATATTGCGAACGATGCTACCGAACGGACATCCCATGCACGTCACCCACGATCCTGCAGCCGCCGCCACGGCGATCATCGACTTCAACAGCTTCCTCGCCGTCGATATCCGCGTCGGCACCATCGTCGACGCAAAACCGTTCCCAGAGGCGCGCAAGCCGGCGTTTCGGCTGTGGATCGACTTCGGGCCCACGATCGGCGTGCGCAAGAGCTCGGCCCAGATCACCGAAAACCATCCGCTCGAGACCTTGGTGGGACAACAGGTCGCGGCCGTCGTCAATTTCCCGCCGCGCCAGATCGGACCTGTCATCTCGGAGGTGCTGACGCTGGGCTTCCCCGATGCCAACGGCAAGGTCGTGCTGGTCCAGCCCAGCCAGCCGGTACCGAACGGCGGACGGCTGTTCTAGCCGCGATCCGGTGCCGCGGCGCCGCGTCCGCCGGCGCAGTCGCAGAGAATCCTTCTGTTTTCCGCCTTCGGCCGGCCGGGCTTGACCCTATCCGCTTTCAAGATTAAAATGACTGACTGATCGTTTTTTATTTAGTCCGGCCGACTTTGCGCTAAAGCGCAATCCTTTGGAAAACGATCAACCTGTCAGTTATTTGAGGCGGCTGAATGCCCAAGATCAGCGACAAGCAACGCGAAAGCCGGCGGCAGCAGATTCTCGAAGCGGCCCTCGCCTGCTTCTCGGACAACGGTTTTCACCAGACCGGCATGGCCGACATCGTGAAGCGGTCCGGATTGAGCCATGGCGCGGTCTATCTCTACTTCCAGAGCAAGGACGATCTGATCGAGGCGCTTGCCGACGACCGGCATCGCCGTGAAGCCGTGCTCAATTCGGTCGCGCAGGGATCCGGCGACCCGATCGAAGGACTTCACGCGCTGATCCGCGTCTACGCGCAATGGCTGGCCGATCCTGCCGGCGAAGCCCGCCGCCGCGTCGGCATCCACGGCTGGGCCGAAGCCCTGCGCAACCGCCGCGTCCGCAGCAGCGTCGTCGAAGGCATCGACATGCCGCGCGCGCTGATCGTGGCGCTGGTCGAGCGCGGCCAGCATGACGGTCTCATCCGGCGCGACCTCGGCGCCGACGCGATCGCGCGCGTCCTGATCGCAATCTTCCAGGGGTTTGTGCTGCAAAAATCTTGGGGCGATGCATTTGACGTCGAAGCCTGCATGGCGGCCGTGGCCGGCGTGATCGACGGCCTGTGCACGACGAAGCCTGACGTCAGGCGGCGAGCCCGGACGTAAGCGATGTCCTGGCTTCACGACATCCTCGCCGGTGGTGGTGTCGGTCTGGTCGCCGGGCTGGCATCGGGCTTCACGGGGACGAGCCCGGGCGGCGGCCTCGTGATCTTCTCCGTGCTGCTGCTCGGGGCCGAGCAACACGTCGCCCAGGGCACCTCGCTGATCACCCAACTTCCGCCGACCGGTCTTGCCGGCATCCGCCGTTATTGGCAGAGCGGCAATCGCAGCCCCTTGCGGTGGATCGTCTGGATCGGCCTCGGGTTTCTGATCGGTGGCGCCGGCGGCGGTTATGCCGCGACCGCGGTCTCCGATTCCGTCCTGCAATGGACCTATGTCGTGTATCTCGTCGCGCTGGTCGCCCTGTTGATCCTGCGCCGCGACCGCAAGGACAGCCACCTTGAAGCCGGCGAGCGCGATCACCTTCACTGGCTGCCCCTGCTCCTGATCGGCACGCTTGCGGGCTTTTCCTCCGGCTTCATGGGCATCGGCGGCGGTCTTGCGATCACCGTCGGCCTCGCCGCCGGATTTCGCGTGCCACAGCATCAGGCGCAGCTCGTCAGCCTCGTCTTCTCGGTGATCCCGACCAACCTCCCGGCAGCCTGGATCTACTGGAGCAAGGGGCTGATGGTCGGCTGGCCGGCCATCATCGGCATTCTCGCCGGCCTCTGGGGTGGGACCGACCTCGGCGCACGCATGGCCAACGGCGTCAGCCGATCGGCGCTCCGCCAGGCCATGATCGCCCTCGTCTCGCTGATGGCGCTCTACATGACTTACAAGGCGCTGAGCTAGCCTTACGGCCGCTGCGGAATGTTCAGCCCGTGCTGCACCGCCGGACGCGCAAGGCCACGCTCGAGCCAGGCTCCGACCGATTTGAACTGGGTGAATTCGACGAGATCGCCGGCGCCGTAGAAGCCGATGAGATTGCGCACCCAGCCGAGCATCGAGATGTCGGCGATGGTGTAGTCGTCATCCATGAACCATTGCCGGCCGGAAAGATGCGTGTCCATGACGCCGAGCAGGCGCCTGGCTTCGGCGACGTAGCGGTCGCGCGGCCGCTTGTCCTCAAAGTCCTTGCCGGCGAATTTGTGGAAGAAGCCGACCTGGCCGAACATCGGCCCGACGCCGCCCATCTGGAAATGCAGCCATTGAAGCGTCTGGTAGCGGCGCGCCGCGTCCTGCGGCAGCAGCTTGCCGGTTTTCTCCGCGAGGTATTGCAGGATTGCTCCTGACTCGAACAGCGGCAGCGGCCTGCCGCCGGGACCGTTGGGGTCCAGGATCGCCGGGATCTTGCCGTTCGGATTGAGCGAGAGGAATTCGGCCGTCTTCTGGTCGTCCTTGCCGAAATCGACGAGATGGACTTCGTAGGGAAGTCCGGTCTCCTCCAGCATGATCGAGACCTTCACGCCGTTCGGCGTCGGCAGGGAATAGAGCTGGAGCAGCTCGGGATGCTTGGCCGGCCAGCGCTTGGTGATGGGAAAGGCGGACAGATCAGACATCGGCACTCCGGCTGCGTTCGTGAGATGCCGCCTAATCTAGGCGGGCCGGCGAACGACGCAAGGCCGACACATCGACTGGACAATCAGTCAGAAAGATTGCGTGGAAGGACGTTGGACCACAAGGGCCTTGAGGCGGCTGGAGGCGTCAGCGTTGCGATCTTGACGACCGGGGTGATGGTTTCGTGCTGCAATCGGTACTGGATGAACCATTGACCGGTGATCAGCAGCGCGGCCGTGAAGACAACCGCGAGCGTCGCGGTCGCCCATTGACAGACGTCGTACATAGCCTTTGTCCCTCAACTCCTTTTGCCTAAACGCCCGCTCACGGGGCCGTGTTCCCAACTTGCATGAATATTTTGCCGGTTTTTCCCGACCCCGCCAGAACCTTAATTCAGAGACCATCGAGCACTTGGCGCGTTGTAACGGGATGAACATCGAAAAGCGCGCCTTGCTCGACCACGCCCAACGCTGTCGCCGCGTCGCGGACGATCTCGCCCACCGCGAAGCCGCAGGACGGCTGCGCGCGATGGCCGAGGCGTATGAAGCGAGAGCGGCAAGACTGGACGACGGGGATGAGTACTCGAAGCCGGACCATCGCGGTCATGGCCATCTTGCCGGTGCAGGCGATCGGCAGAATTGAGCGATTCAATAGTTGATCTCCATCCGCAGTCCGCGCGGATCGATCTCCTCGCCGCCGACACGCTGCGTGCTGTCGCGCGCTGCGACCGCACAGCCACAGGCGTCGATGAGATCGTCACGGCCGATGCCGGTGCTGTGACGAAGCGTCAGCCATCTCTCGATCTTGGTGAAGCCGCGGTCTTCCAGCAGCGCATTGCGCTGCTGGCGGCCCCGCGGCGAGGTCTTCGGTTCAAGCCGCACTCGCCCCGCCAGATTCCAGAAGATCAATTCCGGATGCGCTTCGCCGATCGTTGCCTGCCGCGCCGGCGTCATGATGTCGTCGACCTCCCTGATCTTGTCCCGGATATTCCAGAGCTGCGCCGACACGCCTCTGCCCTTGCCCTCGTGCGTCCAATAGTGGCGATTGGCCGCGGCCATGTCGGGGAATGTCCAGAGGTCGCGGCGCGCACCGAGAAACACCGCTGAACCAATCAGTTCGCGGGCGCGCAGATCGCAAGCGCGATAGCCGCTCGGATTCAATCCGATCGGCATGTCGATCATCGCACGCGCATGCGGCAGCGCGAGCAGGCGCGTCAGGCCCGGCGAATAATCGAAGCCATGATCGCCGCGCTCGTCGATCCAGGCTGCGACCCAGCCGAAGCGAAATCCGTCGAGGCCGAGATAGTTCGGCACGTCATGCGTCCGTCATTTTCAATTTCACCGCGCGCGTCGCTTGACATCCGCAAGTTGCGGGCGTATGTCCCGCGCCCTCGCAAGCACTTCCGTTTGCGACAGACACCATGAACCGAGCGATGCTGAACCGCTACGAAAGAATTGTCCGCATGCCGAATAGCCCAAAGCTGTTCGACCTCGCATGCCCGGCTCATGGGAGCGAACTTGCCTGACCGCAAGATCGACAGTCCACTTCTGGACCCTCCCGAGCCTGCCGCTCCGGAGGGTTTTTTGTTGCCCGCCGCGCGGCCCGATCGAACATCCCGGCAATCGCCGGAACGAGAGACCCGGATCTCGGGGCTAGCGCTGAGAACGCGCGTGCCCAAGCGCGCGGGGCCTGCCGGAGGGAACGAGGCGATGAGCCGGACACCGATGGCAGAGCGAACCCGTAGGGTTCGCAACATGCGGCGCGTCGACAGCGCCGCGATAGAATTTTCTTAAGATTGGTTTGCCGCTGTCATCGCGGCTCAAACGACGCTGGTGGTGAAGATGTCGGATACTTCTTCCACACGGCACAGCGGGCATGCCTCCCGCCTTTGACGCACGCACCGGGATGCGGCCTCGGAAAAGGTTCGCACGCGGCCCGGCGCAGGATCCGTCCGTAAGGACGGCGACTGTGTTGTCGTCACTGAAAGCCGATATCGCCCGTTCCCCAGCGTACCCATCAACGACCGATGCGACAGCATCGGCCTGGCGGTGGTGAAGATGCCTGTTACTTCGTGGTAAAGGCGCGAAAGCGCCGAGCAGGTTCGAGCCCTGCACGCCGAAAGGCGGTTCGCCCGGAAGGGCAGCAACAGCATCGATCGTTCCCCGCCAACCCCATCACGATCCGTGGTGAAGATGTCTGTTACTTCGCCTGCCACGCGAGAGGTCGCGGGTTCGAATCCCGCCCGGTGTTCCATGCACCGGTAGCTCAGAGGATAGAGCGCTTTCCGGCAAGCTCACGCTTGCCGGGTCACAGCATCGCCCGTTCCCGGATCGTGTCCTCTCAACCACCGCCGGTGGTGAAGGGCGCTGTTACTTCGTGAATCACACTGTCGAAGGTTCGACTCCTTCCGGACGAAAGTCCGTAGCTCAGCGGTAGAGCATGTGGAGCCCCTCGCGGGCAGGACAGCCTCGCTTGTTCCCCGGCACCCGCTTCCATGTCCCCATCAACCCAAGAGGAGGCCGTCATGGTCAGGCTCAACAAGATCGTTCGCGCCTTCACGCGGGAGGGCGCACGCGCAATCCGCTTCACGCCCGAGATGGAGCTGAAGCGCGCGCTGATGAACTGCCTCCTGTGGGAGGACCAGTTCTACGAGGACGGCGTCGCGATCGCCGACCGCATCAAGACCCTGGTGCCCAAGGTCGCGCCTGCGCGCGTCGCCCAGCTCGCGATCGAGGCGCGCGAGGTGATGAAGCTGCGGCATGCGCCGCTGCTCGTCATCCGCGAGATGGCGCGCAGCGAAAAGCACCGTGCTCTCGTGGCCGACACGCTCGCTCAGGTGATCCAGCGGCCCGACGAGATGACGGAGCTGCTCGCGATCTACTGGGCGGACGCGCTTGGGCCGATGCAGCAGCGCAAGCGTCAGCCGGTCTCCGCACAGGTCAAGAAGGGTCTTGCCCGCGCGCTGACCAAGTTCGACGCCTACCAGCTCGCCAAGTGGGACCGCGACGGCGCGGTGCGGATCAGGGACGTGCTGTTCCTGGTGCACGCCAAGCCGAAGGACGCCGAGCAGGCAAAGGTCTGGAAGCAGCTCGTCGACGGCGAGCTCGCCTCCCCCGACACCTGGGAGGTCTCGCTCTCGGCTGGCAAGAGCAAGCGCGAGACCTTCGAGCGGCTGATCGACGAGCGAAAGCTCGGCGGCCTGGCGCTGCTGCGCAATCTGCGGCTGATGCAGACTGCGCAGGTCCCGCGCGAGACCATCGCAGGCGCGATCGAGGCGATGCGGACGGATCGTATCCTTCCCTATCGCTTCATCACGGCGGCGCGCTATGCGCCGGACTTCGAGCCCGAGCTCGAGGCTGCGATGCTCAAGTCGGTCAAGGACCATGTGCGGCTGCCCGGCCGGACGCGGCTCCTGATCGACGTGTCGGGCTCGATGTTCGCGACCCTCTCCGCGCAGTCGGAAATGACGCGCGCGGAGGCGGCGTGCGGTCTTGCGATCCTCGCCCGCGAGATCTGCGACGAGGTCGAGATCTTCACCTTCAGCAATGATGTCGTGAAGGTCCCGCCCCGCCGCGGCTTCGCGCTGCGGGACGCGATCATCAACTCGCAGTCCCACGGCGGGACCTATCTCGGCAAGGCCGTGACGGAGATCGACCGCAAGGGCGATCGCCTCATCGTCTTCACCGACGAGCAGAGTCACGACCGGGTGCCGGAGCCCAAGGCGCGCGGCACCATCGTGAACGTGGCCTCGTATCAGCACGGTGTCGGTCACGGCGCCTGGACGCGCGTCAACGGCTTCTCCGAGGCCGTGGTCGCGTGGATCGCAGCGTCGGAGACGGCGTTGCACTGATGCGCGACGACAACGACCCCGGACGCAGGATGCTGCGCCCGGTGTCGGCAAATTCTCTGAAATGATCTGCCCGCACCTTCTATAGTGCGCGCGGAATGACAAGGACCTATGACCATGCGACGACCCGATCCCTACATGGAACGCGCCCGCGAGCTCTGCCTCGCCGCCGGTGTCGATCCCGACTCGCGCGTCGGCGAAGGACGCGGCCAGCCGGCCTGGTGCCTGTACAAGGATGCCGCGCGCAAGGAACATCTGGCCCGCGAGGCCAATGCGACCGCGAGCTCGATCGCCGAGTTCCGGATGCAGGACGCCCGCTTCCAGAATGCGCCGCTGAAGGTGTTCGGCCCGCACGAGGACGCGACGATCGCGCAGATGCGCAACTGCATGGCGGTCGGCAACGTCGTGTCCGGCGTGATCTGCGCCGACGGCCATCTCGGTTACGCCCAGCCGGTCGGCGGGGTCATCGCCTATGAGAAGCAGATCAGCATCTCCGGCGTCGGCTTCGACATCGGCTGCGGCAACATGGCGGCAAAGCTCGACACGCGCTTCGACGACATCGCGGGCCGCGTCCCCACGATCATCCGCGACGTCGCCAAGACGATCTCGTTCGGCGTCGGCCGGGCCAATGCCGAGCGGGCCGAGCACGACCTGTTCGACGACGGCGATGCCTGGCGCGAGAGCGACATGGAGGACTACCGCAAGAAAGCGGTGAGCCAGCTCGGCACGGTCGGATCGGGCAACCATTATGTCGACCTCATGCGCGACGAGGAGGGCTTCGTCTGGATCGGCGTCCACTTCGGAAGCCGCGGTCTCGGGCACACTTCCGCGACGCGCTACCTCAAGGCCGCCGGCGGCAAGGACGGCATGAACGTTCCGCCCGCCGTGGTCGACGAGGACTCAGAGCTCGGCCGCCGCTACATTGCGGCGATGCAGCTCGCCGGGCGTTATGCCTATGCGGGCCGCGAGTGGGTCGTCGAGCGCGTCCGCCAGATCATCGGCGGCTGCGTGACCGAGAGCGTGCACAACCACCACAATTACGCCTGGCGTGAGACCCACGACGGGCGCGATCTGTGGGTGGTGCGCAAGGGCGCGACGCCGGCGTTTCCCGGCCAGAAGGGATTCGTTGGCGGCTCGATGGGCGACGACGCCGTCATCCTCGAAGGCGTCGACAGCCCGGACGCCAAGGCCTCGCTCTATTCGACCGTGCATGGCGCCGGCCGCCTGTTCGGACGACGGGAGGCGAAGCGGCGCTTCTCGCGCGAGCAGATGGGCCAGTGGCTCAACGAGCGCGGCGTGACCTTGATCGGCGCCGACCTCGACGAAAGCCCGATGGCCTATCGCCGCCTGCCGGACGTGCTGGCGCAGCACGCCGGCACCGTGCGCGTGCTGCACACGCTGCGGCCGTTCGCCGTCGCCATGGCCGGTGAAGGTGAGTTCGATCCGTGGAAGGACTGACACAAACAGGGAGTGGGAGGCACCGCCCCCCGCTCCCAAGATCTATTCCGCCTCGTCGCGATGGCGCTCGAATAGACGCTGCGCCAGCAGCGCATGGCCGAGCGTGCCGCCGGCACGGACCGCCGCCGCGATCAGGGCAGCTTCCGCGACCTCCTCCCGCGAGGCGCCGGCCCTCGCCGCCTGCGCTGTATGCACGTCGAGGCAATAGGCGCATTGCGTCGTGAGGGCGACCGCGAGCGAGATCAGCTCGCGGTATTTCGGCGGGATCAATCCGTCCTTGCGCTCGACCGCATGGTTGAACGCCAGGAACGCGTTGGCCTCGACCGGGGCCAGCGCCACGAAGGCCGGAACAGATTTCAGATCGTCAGGGCTTTGATAATTGCTCATGTCTCATCTCGTCAGATATTCGCGCATCAGGGCGCGGGCGCGATGCAGGCGGGCCTTCACGGTCTGCCTGGTCGCACCGAGCGCGGCGGCAATGTCGTCGATCGTCATTTCCTTGACGTCGCGCATCAGCGCAACATCGCGATAATGCGGCGGCAGCGCCTCAAACGCCGCAGCCACGTCGAGTCGCAGATCGGCCTCGGGGCGCGACAGCAGCAGCGCCTCCGCCTCGCTCTCATCGACCGCGAGCACGAGGCCCGCCTTGCGGGCCAATCGAAGACATTCGCGGCGGACCACGCTGAACAGCCAGGCCGAAAACGCCAGCAGCGAGCGGATCGTGCCGACATGCCGGAACAGGATCCACAGCGCCTCCTGCGCCGCGTCCTCGGCATCGGCCGAGCTGCGGCAGGTCGCGCGGGCATAGCGGCGGATGTCCGGCTGCGCCGTCTCGAGCAGGCGCGCGATCGCATCGGGATCGCCGAGCCGAGCGGCCTCGAACAGTTTCGGCGAGATCGCAGCCGCGCTCACGACACGCCCCCTCGCCCGATCCCGGCCATCGCGCACATCGGGCAATAGCCGACGAGCCCCGTCAGTGCGAAGCCGGCGCCGGCCAGCGCAACCAGCCACGCCGTCGCACCCGCCAGATAAATGAATGCCGCGACCGCCACCGCGACGCCCAGGGCGATCCGCACCGCCTGATGCAGGCCGCCGATGTTCTTCCTGTAAAATGCCATTGCGTCCTCCGAGATGAGCCGAGGCTGACTGCCTCGACTACCAAGAGGGCGCGCGCGCCAAAAAGGATTCGCGGCGGGCGACAATTTTTCCGGAGGTCAGCCTCCGGCGGCCTGATAGGCCAGGCGCTTGAATTCGAAGAAGAACGGATTCCAGAACCCCATGTAGCGCTGGGCCATCAGCACGCCTGCGGTATTGGCCTTCGGGCAGATCCACCAATGGGTGCCGGCGAGACCGCCCCACTGGAATTCGCCGGTCGAATTCTCGGGATCGAACGGCGTCGGCGCGAAGGTGACGGCGCCGCCGAGGCCAAAGCCCTTGCCGGGGATCGGGCCGAGATTGGCAAAGCGGATGGTCTGACCTGCCGGCAGCTGGTTCGTCATCATCTGCCGCAACGTCTCCGGCTTCAACAGCGCGTCCGACCCCGGCAGCAGCGCGCGGACCAGCGCGAGCATGTCAGGCAAGGTCGAGACCAGACCGCCGCCGCCCGAGAGCCGCGGGAACGGCCGCCGATAGGCTTGCGGAAACGGCAGATTGTCGGCGCGGGTCAGGCCCGGCTTCATGGGATCGAGCACGTCGGCGCCATTGTAGAGGGCGACCAGCCTGCCCTGCTGCGCTTCCGGAACGTAGAAGCCGGTGTCGGTCATGCCGAGGGGATCGAAGATGCGCGCCTTGAGGAAGGCATCGAGGGATTTGCCCGAGACAACCTCCACGACGCGGCCGAGCACGTCGGTGGCAACAGAATATTCCCAGCCCTCGCCGGGATGATAGGACAGCGGCAGATTGGCGAGGCTGTCGATCATGTCGGAGAGTGGCGTCAGCGGATTGAGCACGCGCGCTTCGTTGTAGCCTTTGAACAGCACCGTGCCGGGATCGAAGATGCCGTAGCTGAGGCCCGCGGTATGGGTCAGGAGGTGGCGGATCGTGATCGGGCTCTTTGCCGGCTCGACATCGGCAAGGCTCGCAGCGCCCTGCTTCAGCACCTTGCGATTGCCGAGCTGCGGCAGGAGTGTCTCGATCGCGTCATCGAGGCCGATGCGCCCTTCCTCGACCAGCAGCATGATCGCGCAAGTCACGAAGATCTTGGTGTTGGAAAACGCGCGGAAGATATGATCGGGCCGAAGCGCGGCGTTCGCCTCGCGGTCGGCAAAGCCGACGCATTGCTGGTCGACCACCTCCCGCCCGCGCAGCACGGCCCAGGATGCGCCCGGAATGATCTCCTGATCGACGTAGCGCTGCATCGCCGTCCGTACGGCGGAAAAATCGGTCGTTCTGGCGTCCATGCGTTTCCCCAATCTTGGTTGGGTTGGATATAGCGGAAATTCGCAGGAAATGAAGGGCGCCCCGTGGAGCGCCTATCCTTCCCGCATAAACGCCGTCACGTAGAGCCGACGCCGGATCCGCATGCCCTGCCGCTGATACAGCGCGATCGCGGAGGTGTTGTTGGAAAACACGTGCAGGAACGGGATTTCGCCGCGCGCCTCGATCCGCCGCGCGACCGCCGCCAGCAGCGCCTGGGCATAGCCGCGCCCACGATAGTCCGGGTGCACGCAGACGGCCGTCATCTCGACGAACTTTCCCGGCTTCATCCGCTCGCCCGTCATTGCGACCAGCTCGCCGCCGGCGCGGATGCCGAGGAACGTCCCGAGCTCATGGGTGCGCAGCGCGAACGGACCCGGCTTCGTCCGCTCCACCAACACCATCATCGCGGGCACGTCGGCCACTCCCAGCGTGACGATCTCGGCATCGCGCAACGGGCTGTCGGCGGGTGAGCCGATCATCTGCTCGCCGGTCTCGGCCAGCACGACCTTGAAGCCGGCGGGCGTATCGACCGGCTCCGGCGTGAACAGCACGGCGACCTGCGTGCCCGACAAGAGATCGCGGAGCCCGGCAAAGCTCGCCGCGGACATATCGACCATGTCGGCAAACGGCGTCATGTCGATGGGATAGCGCAGCGCCCGCGGGCCACCTTCGGCCAGATGCTTCTGGCTCGTCGTCAGCGCGCTCCAGATCGGACGATCCAGCAACGCCTCATCGCTGTCGGACACCGGCCTAATCCTTGTCGAAGCTGACGATGACGGCAGCATTGGCGATGAGGATGGGATCGTTGGCGACCTCCGTGGCTGAGGGGATCTCCAGCCCGCCCTTGACCGCGGTCACGGTCACCGTGCCGTACGGCAGCTCCTTTGCAACCGCTTCCTTGTCGACGGCTTCAGGATTCGGCACGCCGATCGTGACGTCCACGAACATGTCGTTCGCGGTCTTGCCGATCATCCGGAAGAATCCGAGGCTCGAATGCCTGATGGCATCGGACACCGCGCGCTTCGCCGCCTTGGTGGCGTCCCTGCCGTGGACGTCGACGCCCATGCCCATCTCGGTGACACAACGAACGCGGGTCATTTCATATTCCTGTGGTTGGTTGGTGACTGGCAGTTTCGACGATCGGGGAGTCCGTGACAAGTTGTTGCTCTGTATCCCAGACGCCGGGGCACGAGAGCGTCGTCTTCAAGCCTTCGCCTTCTCATGCGCCCGCAACTCGTCCACGAGCACCCGCACGTTCTCCGAATAGTCGATCGGGATGACGACGAGGTGCACGCCGCCCTCCCTGAACGCGGCATCGAGCGTCGGACCAAAACCGTCGATGCTCTCGATCCGATGGCCCTTCGCGCCATAGGCCTGCGCGTACTGGACGAAGTCCGGATTGCCAAAGGTCATGCCGTAATCGGCAAAATGATCGACGGCCTGCTTCCAGCGGATCATGCCGTAGGCGTTGTCCTCCAGCACCAGCACGACCAGATTGAGCTTGAGGCGGACAGCGGTCTCCATCTCCTGGCTGTTCATCATGAAGCCGCCGTCGCCGGCGACCGCGAGCACACGCCGGTCGGGATAAAGCATCGCGGCCATCATCGCCGAGGGCAGGCCGGCGCCCATGGTCGCCAGCGCATTGTCGAGCAGCAGCGTGTTGGCGACGCGGGTGCGGTAGTTGCGCGCGAACCAGATCTTGTACATGCCGTTGTCAAGCGCAACGATGCCGTTTTCCGGGATCACCTGCCTGATGTCGTGCACGATGCGTTGCGGCGTCGGCGGCCAGCGCGCCTCGGTGGCGCGGTCGGCGATGTGCCCCAGGATTTCTTCCCGCAGCGGCAGCAGCGCCGCAGCCTGCGGCAGTTTGCCTTCCAGCCGGTCGGCGAGCAGCTCCAGGCTCGGACCGACGTCGCCGACCACCTCGGCATCGGGGAAATAGACCTGCTCGACGCTGGCCGAGGTGTAGCTGACGTGAATGACCTTCGGCCCCGAGGGGCCCATGATGAAGGGCGGCTTCTCGATCGGATCGTGCCCGATGGCAACGATCAGGTCGGCGGCGTCGATGGCATCGTGGACATAATCGCGCTCGGACAGCGCGGCTGTGCCCATGTAGAGATTGGTGCCGCCGGGCACCGTGCCCTTGCCCATTTGCGTCGTGAAGAACGGAATGCCGGTGCGCCGCACGAAGCTCGCGATGCCGTGGGTCGATCGCGGCCGGCTGGTCGCCGCGCCCATCATCACCAGCGGATGCTTTGCGGCCAGGATCATCTCGGCCGCACGGTCGAGCGCGCCGCGATGGGCGACGGGAATCTCGATCGGATGGACTGGGATCACGGGGACGGCGGGCACTTCGTCGCCGGCGATGTCTTCGGGCAGCTCGAGATGCACCGGCCCGGGCCGCTCCTCCATCGCGACGCGAAACGCATCGCGCACCACGGTCGGAATGCTGGAAGCGCTGACGATCTGCCGCGACAGCTTCGTCAACGGTTTCATGGTCGCGACCACATCCACGATCTGGAAGCGCGCCTGCCGGCTGCTCATGATCGGCTTCTGGCCGGTGATCAGGATCATCGGCATCGCGCCGAGATGCGCATAGGCCGCGCCGGTCGACAGGTTGAGCGCACCGGGGCCGAGCGTCGACAGGCAAACACCGGGCTTGCCGGTCAGCCGCCCATGGGTGGCGGCCATGAAGGCGGCGGCCTGCTCGTGGCGCGTCAGGACCAGCTCGATCCTGGACGTGCGCAGCGATTCCACCACATCGAGATTCTCCTCGCCGGGGACGCCGAAGATGCGATCGACGCCCTCATTCTCCAGCGCCGCGACAAACAGGTCCGACCCTTTGACTTTCCGTTCCTGCCCGCTCATGTCGCCTCCGCTTGCTGCTGGTCCCTGTGGTGAGGGAGCGGAGGCATCGTAGCGGTCTCGAACGGAGTCACAACTCACAAAGAGGCGCGATCGAGGCGCAAATGTTTGTTCCGTCATCTCAGGTGCGAAGCTTGCGATGCCAAGCATCGCAAGCGGAGCCTCGAAGGATGGACGGGCCGAGATGCAGCCGGGCCGTCGCCCTTCGAGGCCTCCGCTTCGCTCCGGCACCGCAGGGTGACGGTCATAGATTGGCGGCAATGCAAGCTCTCGTAGCCCGGACCGCGCTACGCTCGGTCAGGGCTACGAAAGCCTCGCCTCGGCAAAGATGCCTGAGATCCAGTCGAGGAAGATGCGCAGGCGCAGCGCGAGCTGGCGGTTCTGCGGGTAGATCGCCGAGAGCGGCGTGGGCGATGGCGGATGGTCGGCCAGCACCTCGACCAGCGCGCCGCTGGCGAGATCCTCCGCAAACCGATAGCGAGGCGCCTGCGCCAAGCCGAAGCCAAGCCGCGCCAGATCGGCCATGGTGTCGGAATTGTTGACGCGCACCCGGCTCGGCAGCACGATGTGGCGAAGCGCGCCGGCGACGGAAAATTCCAGCGGCAGCACATCGCCAGTGCGCGAGGAGACGAACGCGACCATCTGGTGACCGTCGAGCGCATCAGGCGTTGTGGGCACGCCGTGGCGGGAAAGATATTCCGGGCTCGCCACCGTGATCTCGGCGATGGTGCCGAGCCGGCGCTGGATCATGCCGCTGTCGCCGGGCTCGCCCGACCGGATCACGCAATCGACGCCCTCCCGAACGAGATCGACCAGCCGGTCGCCCTGCCCGATCTGCAATTCGAGCTGCGGATAGCGGGCAAGGAATTCCGGCAGATGCGGCAGAATGAAGGTGCGGGTCAGCAAAGGATGCGCATCGATACGAAGCAGACCGCGCGGCCGCGCATCACGCATCGCGCTTTCGGCGTCCTCGACCTCGGTGAGGATGGCGACGCAGCGGCGATAACAATCCTCGCCGTCGAGCGTTGGAGTGACATGTCGCGTCGTACGTTCCAGCAGGCGTGCGCCGAGGCGCGCTTCGAGGCCGCGCAAGACTTCGCTCGCCGTGGAGCGTGGAAGGCCAAGGTCCGCAGCCGCAGCCGTAAAGCTCCGCCGTTCGACGAGGCGGACGAACAGGCGCATGGCGTCAAATCGGTCCATGGGCGATTGTTCACCATATCCGACAAGTGATGGCAAGTCGGGGCTGATTATCCGGCCAAAGCGATCAGCTATGTCTCGGGTCGAAAGACATCGAGGGAGACCTGCCATGACCCATCAACATCAGCGTGCCGCCATCGTCACGGGCGGCTCCCGCGGCATCGGCGCGGCGATCGTCCGCCGGCTGGTCCGGGACGGAATTGCGGTTGCGATCAACTACGCCAGCGGCCGCAGTGCCGCCGATGCGCTCGTGGCCGAGATCGAGTCCGCGGGCGGACGCGCCATCGCCGTGCAGGCCGATCTTGCCGATCCGGCAACGCCGGCCCGGCTGTTCGATGCCGCCGAGCGCGCCTTCGGCGGCGTCGATGTCCTCGTCAACAATGCCGGTGTGATGGAGCTCGGGCCGCTCGCTGAAATGACCGACGAAGCATTCTCGCGGCAAATGTCGGTCAACCTCGACAGCGTTTTCCGCTCGATGCGCGAAGCGGCGCGGCGGTTGCGCCACGGCGGCCGCATCGTCAGCTTCTCCTCCAGCGTCGTCGGCCTCTATCAGCCCGGTTATGGCGTCTACGCCGCGACCAAGGCGGCGGTCGAAGCCATGACGCATGTCCTCGCCAAGGAGCTCGGCGGCCGGCGCATCACCGTCAATGCCGTCGCGCCCGGACCGGTCGAGACCCGGCTCTTCCTCGAGGGCAAGAGCGAGCAGCAGGTGCGCGCGATCGCCGCCATGAACCCGTTCGGCCGCCTCGGCCAGCCCGACGACATCGCAGGGCTCGTCGCCTTCCTTGCCGCAAGCGACAGCGGATGGGTCAACGGCCAGGTCATCCGCGCCAATGGCGGCGTGATCTGACGCGACACGAATTCAAACCGGAGAGATCATCATGCCTTTCGCCAACATCAAGATTCCCCAAGCAGCGCTGTCGCGGGCCCAGAAGACGGAGATCGTGCATCGGCTCACCGCGCTGTTCGTCGAATATTTCGGCGAAGCGGCCCGACCGCATACGATGGTGCTGATCGAGGAAGTCCCGGACGGCGGCTACGGCCGCGCCGACGAAGTGTTCGTCGTTCCCGAGGCCTGGCGGGCCAGCGACGCCGGCGTCACACCGCCTTCAGGCTGAGGTCCTCTTTCGTTAGCACGCACGTTGCAAGCCGCGCGCGGCGTGCTATCGCTCCTGCAATGACACCCAGGACCTTCGAGACCCGTTGCCTGCGCCTGCCCGCCGTCACCAAGGTGGTGCAGTGGGAGGGCACCTCCGTGTTCAAGGTCGGCGGCAAGATGTTCGCGCTCGGCGGCGGCTTTGCCGCGCGCTCCGGCGGCTACATGTTCAAGACCTCGAACATGGCCTATGCCATGCTGATCGAGCACGGCCTGGCGCGGCCCGCGCCGTATCTGGCGCGCGCCAAATGGGTGCAGCTCGCCAGCAACAACGCCCTGCCCGACGCCGAGCTCTCAACTTATCTGGTGCAGGCCCATGCATTGATCGCGGCGAAGCTGACGCGGAATATCCGCAAGGAACTCGGGCTCGACTCGCCGGACGCCCATCGGCATGACGATCACCGCGTGCAGCACATGGATCGCTCGCGGCGACATTGAGCTTTCATCCGTCCTCGATATACTGCCACTCCTGGATTCGATTTGGGACTGCGACGTGGCGATTGATCTGAAAGCGGTCGAGCAACTCGCCACCGATCAATCCTCGCTCAAGGCCGCCGCCGGCCTTGCCAAGCCCGGCAAATGGTCCGGCGTCGGCGCAAGTGGCGACGGCGCGCTGATCTGGGGTGAGTGCGCGGGCTCCGGCGCCAATCCCTATCGCGTCATGGCCGACCTGCGCGACCTCGGCAACAAGTGCACCTGCCCGTCGCGCAAATTCCCCTGCAAGCACGTGCTCGGCCTGTTGTGGCTGAATGCGGAACAGGTCCTGCCGTTCCCGCCCGCCGACACGCCGGCCTGGGTCAGCGATTGGCTGGGACGCCGGCGCGGCACGCCCGCGGCAAAACCGGCAAACAATGCGCCACAAGGCGGCGAGAAGGATCTGCGTGCCGCGCGCGCCGGCGGACCTGACGTCGCCGAGGACCCGAAGGATGTCGCGCGACGCGAGGCCCAGGCGGCAAAACGCACTGAGGAGACCGAACGCGCCATCCTCGATGCGCTGGACGCGCTCGAGCAATGGATCGGCGATCAGCTCCGCATGGGATTGGCAGGCTTCATCGACGATGCCACAGCCCGCTGCCGGCGGATCGCGGCGCGGCTGGTCGACGGCAAGGCCGCGGTGCTCGCCGGCCGAATCGACGAGCTGCCGTCCCGCCTCCTCGCATTGCCCGCAGGCGATCGGCCGCGCGGCGCCGTCGTCGAGCTCGGCAAGCTGGTCCTGCTCGCGCGCGCCTTCCGTGCCGCGCCGCGCGATGCCGAGACGAGGCGCGCCGTCGCTGCGTCCGAAACGCGCGAGACGGTGCTGGCCGACCCGCGAGCGCCGCGGGTCGATGCGCACTGGGAGGTGCTGGCCGAGCAGGTGCAGACGCGCCGCGACGGTCTTGTGTCGCAGACGGCCTGGCTGCTCAATCTGTCTGCCGCAGGTCCGCGCTTCGCAATGCTGCTCGACTTCTTCCCGGCGAGCGCCGGACGGCGCGGCTCGGTGTTCACGCCCGGCGAGCGTTTTCACGGCGAGCTCGTGTTCTATCCGTCGCAACAGCCGCTTCGTGCTCTGCTCGTCCGGCGCGATGCCGGGGGGGAGCTGCCGCCCTCGGAATGGCCCCTGGCGGATGCAACAATATCCGACGCGTTGACGCGCCCGCTGCTGGCCGAGCCGTGGGCGATCGAGATTCCGTTGCTGCTGCCGCAGGGCCGGATCGCGCGCGACGATGCCGGACATAATTGGTGGCGATCGACCGATGGCATGGCGACACTGCCGATCGCCTCGGAGGTCAGTAGCCTGCTTTGCGGCACTGACCTCACGCGTACCGCTGCGATATGGTCGGGCAACCGGCTCGCGATCCTCGCCGCGCAGACCCCTTGGGGACGGATCGGCGGTCATGACTGAAGTCATCGAGGCCGAGACGATGCTTGATGCCATGGGCGCGGTGCTGACGCGCTGGACGATGGGATCGGCGGCCGCGCCCGCGGCGTCCTTCTGGCGCGCCGAGCTCGGCGACGATCCCACTGAGGCCGAGTTGCGACTGCTCGCTCTGTCAGGCCAGTTTCTCGGCGCCGCGGTGACGATGGAGCCGGGCGCGACACTGCGCGTCCTGCCCGATGTTCCCGCGTTGACCTTGCCGACCCTGCCGGAGCCCCTGCGCCCGCTGGCGCGCCGAATCCTCGCGGCGAAGAAACAGGCGCAGTCCGGGACCGAACTCGTGCACTTTCTCGCAGCGCGCGGCTGGACCATGCATCCCGCCGACTGGATGCCCGCGGCCGCCGACGACGATGCGCCGGATGTCTACGCAACCTGGCGCGACTGGGCCGCGATCGCAGCGGCCGACGGCGCCGCGCGGCGGCAGACGAATGACCGCCTCACCGCCGACAATTGGGAAGACTTCTGGCCGGCCGCGCGCAAGGCGGCTCTGGCCGGCCTCAGGCGCGACGACCCGTCCGCGGCACGCGGGGTGCTCGAGGCAAGGCTCGCCGGCGAGACTGCGGACACGCGTTTGCGCCTGCTGTCGCTGCTGTCGGAGCGGCTGTCCGATGATGACGTCACCTTCCTCGAAGGCATCGCAGCGAACGATCGTGCGCCCAAGGTCAAGGCGCTTGCGACCTCACTGCTCGGGCGGCTCGGCCACGGCCCTGCGAGCGGCGAGGACATCGCCGAGCTTGCGGGCTTTTTCTCGGTGAGAACCAAGGGGCTGCTGCGCCGCTCGCGCGTGGTCCAGGCCGAACCGCCCAAGACGCCGGCGCAATGGCAACGACGCAAGGCACTGTTCGAGGGCGCCGATCTCGCCGCCTTTTCCGGCGCGCTCGGTCTTGCGCCGCAGGAGCTGATCGCCGCTTGGGATTGGAACGTGGACCACGCCGCCGATATGGCCCTGATCAATGTGATCGTCTCGACCGGGACCGATGCGCATGTCACGCAGGCAGCGGACGCCATCAGCCAAGGCGACGCGACCGGCCTCATTGCTGCGCTGGCGCCACGGCTCTCCCCCGCCGAGCGCGCAAGGCATGCCGAAACTGCGCTGCACAGTCACGGCATCAGCTTTGAACTGGCGCAACAGGTCGCAGGTCCGGCGGCACGCCTGGATGATCCGCTCTCCGCACCAGCGGGCAAGACGCTGCTTGCCGCGCTTCAGCGCGACGATGCGAAGCCCTCCGACCAATTCGCAGAGCTCCACGCTCTGGGCCTGATCGCCTCGCGCGATGGCGCGCAACGATCATTGCAACGACTGACCGGCGCAGGCCTGCTGCAGGGCGACCCGCGTCTCGACATGCTGCGGCTCAACGCCGCGTTGGACGACAACGGAGCGAATCCATGAGCGAGAAACTGCGCTTGCCGGCCGAGGACAGCTACGCCGCGGAGCTGAAGGCGCTGGCCGCGGGCGACGGACATCGGCCGCCAGGCTGGACGCTCTCGCCGCGGCAGGTCGTGACCTATCTCATGGGCGGCAAGGCGGCCGACGGAACCGTGATCACGCCGAAATATGTCGGCGACAAGCGGCTGATCGAGACCGCCGTTGCGACGCTCGCGACCGATCGCGCGCTGTTGCTGCTGGGCGTGCCCGGCACGGCCAAGTCCTGGGTGTCCGAGCATCTCGCCGCCGGCATCACCGGCAATTCGACGCTGGTGATCCAGTGCACGGCGGGCACCGACGAGAACCAGATCCGTTACGGCTGGAACTATGCCCAATTGCTCGCGCACGGGCCGAGCCGCGAGGCGCTGGTGCCGACCCCGCTGATGCGTGCGATGGAGAGCGGCAAGCTCTGTCGTTTCGAGGAGCTGACGCGAATGGGCAGCGACGTGCAGGACACGCTGATCACCGTGCTGTCCGAAAAGATGATGCCGATCCCCGAGCTCAACACCGCCATCTATGCCCAGCGCGGCTTCAACATCATCGCGACCGCCAACAACCGCGACAAGGGCGTCAACGAACTGTCCTCCGCGCTCAAGCGCCGCTTCAACGTCGTCGTGCTGCCCCTGCCCGACAGCGCCGAGGAGGAAGTCGCGATCATCGTCAAGCGCGTCGGCGAGATGGCGCATAACCTCGATCTGCCGGCGCCGAAGAACGTCGCCGACGAGGTGGCACGGGTCGTCTCGATCTTCCGCGAGCTGCGCTCGGGCTCGACGGAGGACGGCAAGGTCGCGCTGAAATCGCCCTCGGGCGGACTGTCGACGGCCGAGGCGATCGCGGTGATGATCGGCGGGATCAGCCAGGCGACCTTCTTCAACGACGGCAAGCTGACGCCGGAAACGCTCGCCAGCAACATGATCGGCGCGGTCGTGAAGGATCCGGTGCAGGACACCGCCGTGCTCGGCGAATATCTCGAGACCGTGCTGAAAAAGCGGCGCGGGTTCGAGGGCTACTACGCTTCGCTGACCGATCTGATCTGACGGCACGGCGCGCGATGGCAGGCGAAGTCTCCCTCTTCGGCATCCGGCATCACGGCCCCGGCTCGGCACGGCGGCTCGTGGAAGCGCTCGATGCGCTGAGGCCGGTGGCGGTGCTGATCGAGGGCCCGGCGGATGCCTCCGAGCTGCTACCGATGCTCGCCGATCCCGACATGGTGACGCCGGTGGCCCTGCTCACCTACGCCGAAGACAATCCGGCTAACGCCAGCTTCTTTCCCTTTGCCGACTATTCGCCGGAATACCAGGCCGCGCGTTGGGCGGTGCGTCACGGCGCGGTCCTGCGGTTCATCGATCTGCCGGCATCGGATCGGCTGGGTGCGACCGCCGGCGACATCGCGGAGGAGATCGCGGCAAGGGCCGAGGCCGACCCGGTCAGCCGCGATCCGATCGGCGCGCTCGCGAGCGCCGCCGGCTATGACGACGGCGAGTCCTGGTGGTCCGACGTCATCGAGGAAAATCCCGCGGCAGGACCGATCTTCGCGGCCGTCGCCGACGCGATGACGGCGCTGCGCGCGGACGAGAAATCGCTGCCGGCCCGCGAGGCCGCGCGCGAGGCGCATATGCGCATCGAGATCGCGAAGGCCGCAAAGGACCATGACGGCGCCATCGCAGTCGTCTGCGGCGCCTGGCACGTGCCGGCGCTCGCCGAGCGCCGCAGCCTTGCTGCAGATCGCGAATTGCTGAAGGGCCGGCCGAAGACGAAAATCAAGGCGACCTGGGCGCCCTGGACCGCGCCGCGCCTGGCGCGCGAGAGCGGCTATGGCGCGGGCGTGGTGGCACCGGGGTGGTGCGCTCACGTCTGGGACACACGCGAGCGCGATCGCGCCGCCGAGTGGCTCACCAAGGTGACGCGCGTGCTGCGCGATCGCGGCCACTTCGTCTCGACCGCCTCGGTCATCGAGGCACAGCGTCTGGGCACTGCGCTCGCCGCGCTGCGCGGCCGCCCTGGACCGGGTTTCGCGGAGCTGCGCGAGGCGGCGATCGCCTGCCTCTGCAATGGCGAGCGCGCCATGTGGGACGACATTTCCGCCGAGCTCCTGATCGGCGCCGGCGTCGGCGCGATCCCGGCGGCAACCCCGCTCGCGCCCCTGCTCGAAGATCTTCAGCGCCAGCAGAAGGCGACGCGACTGAAGCCGGAGGCGCTGGAGCGGCCGCTGACGCTCGATCTGCGCAGCGACAGCGGCTTGATGCGCTCGACGCTGCTGCACCGGCTGAACGCGCTCGATGTGCCCTGGGGACGGTTGACGGACGCAGGCCGCAGCCGCGGTACATTCCGCGAGAACTGGCAGTTGCGCTGGGAGCCCGAATTCGCGGTCACACTCGTGGAAAATCTGCTCTACGGCTCGACCATCGCGGAAGCCGCCGGCGGACGACTGAGCGAAGCAATGGGCAAGGAAGCCGAGCTTGGCCCGCTGGCAAAGCTGGTGCGCAACGCCATGATCGCCGACCTGCCGCGCGCCACTGAATTCGGCATCGCCGCACTGGAGACCAAGGCGGCGCTCACGAGCGACGGACAATCGCTGCTGGACGCGCTGCCGCCGATGGCCGACATCCTGCGCTACGGCGAGGCGCGTGCCGGAACGGTCGAGCATCTGGCGGCGCTGATGCCGCGCATCGTGGTGCAGGCCGCGCTCGCTCTGCCCTATGCAGCGCGCAATCTGGACACGGCTGCGGCGGCCAGGCTGCGCGGCGCGCTGCTCGCCGCCGACGCCGCGATCCAGCTCGCCCAGATCGAGACAAGCGTGGTGGCCGGCTGGCGCGATGCGCTGGCCGCGCTGCTCAACGACAACCAGGCCACCCGGCTGATCGCCGGCACGGCGGCGCGGCTGCTCTACGAGGCCGAGCTTTTGACCGCCGATCACGCGGCGGACCTGCTGACGCGGATGCTCTCGCCCGGCACGCCGGTCGCGGAAGCCGCCGGCTTCTTCGAGGGTTTTTTCGAAGGCGCCGGCCAGCGGCTGATCCACGACGCGACGCTTCGTGGCGCGGTCGATGCCTGGTTGATGACGCTGGACGAGGAGGCCTTCACTGCGAGCCTGCCGCTGTTCCGCCGCGTGTTCTCGGCGCTGGACCGTAGCGAACGCAGGCGATTGATGGACGCGCTGTTCGCGCGCCGCGCCGATACCGCCAGGGGGTATCGGCTGCTCGCCGGTGCAAACGAGATCTGGCCCGCACATCAGGCGCGCGTGCTCGAACTCCTCACACAGAGAGCTGCCCGATGAGCGAGGCCGATGAGCGCAGCCGCCGCTGGACACTGGCCCTCGGCGTCGACACCGAGGGCGCCGAGAACGGCCCTGCTCTGTCCGCAAGTGATCGCCGCATGTCGGAAGCGCTGACGGCGCTCTACGGCGACGGCGACGAGGCGCCGAAAAAGGGGCGCGGCGGCCTCGGAGGCTCGGCACCACGCGTCGCCAAATGGCTCGGCGACATCAGGGAGTTCTTCCCTGCCCCTGTGGTGCAGGTGATCCAGAAAGATGCCTTCGAGCGCAAGGGTCTGCGCCAGATGCTGCTCGAGCCTGAATTCCTTGCTACCGTCGAAGCGGATGTGAGCCTGATCGCCGATCTGGTCGCGCTGCGGGGCGTGATGCCGGAGAAGACCAAGGACACCGCCCGTGTCGTGATCGCCAAGGTGGTGGCCGAGCTGATGGAGCGGCTCGAGCGGCGCACCGCGGACGCGGTCCGCGGCGCCTTGAACCGATCGCTTCGTACCAATCGCCCGCGCTTTGCCGACATCGATTGGCCGCGCACCATCAAGGCCAATCTGCGCCATTACCAGGCCGAGCACCGGACCGTGGTGCCCGAACGCCTCATCGGCTTCCTACGCCAGCAGCGTCGTATCGTCGATCTCGACGAGGTGATCCTGTGCGTCGACCAGTCGGGATCGATGGCAACCTCGGTGGTCTATGCCTCAATCTTCGCGGCGGTGATGGCGTCGCTTCCGGTGGTCGCGACCAAGCTCGTCTGTTTCGACACCGCCATCGTCGACCTAACCGAAGAACTTGCCGATCCCGTCGAGGTGCTGTTCGGCGTCCAGCTCGGCGGCGGCACCGACATCAACCGCGCCGTCGCCTATTGCGAGGAGCGCATCGAACGGCCGGCGAAAGCGCATCTGATCCTGATCACCGACCTTTACGAAGGCGGCAACGCGAACGAGCTGGTCGACCGGCTGGCGCGACTGGCAACGCGCGGGATCAACGTGATCGTGCTGCTGGCGCTGACCGACACCGGTCACCCCTCCTACGATCCCGTGCTGTCGGCGAAGGTCGCCAATCTCGGCATTCCCGTCTTCGCCTGCACGCCGGACCAGTTCCCGGATCTGATGGCAACCGCGCTGAAACGCGAGGACGTCGCCGGTTGGGCCGCCGACCAGGATATCAAGCTGATCCGGCCGGAATCCTAGAGGCGAACAGCCGGCGGAATTGACGTTGACACGATCTCTGACTAAAGTCAGATATCATGTTGGACCAGATTTCTCGCGTTCGCCGCTTCAACCGCGCCGTGACTTCCGCGGTCGGCGCGCTCGACACCTCCTTTCTGGGCCGCGGCCGGCCGCTCGGCGCGGCACGCGTGCTCAATGCGATCGGACATGGACGCTCGGACGTCGCCGAAATCCGCGACTATCTCGGTCTCGATTCCGGATTGATGAGCCGCCTCTTGCGCAGCCTGGAGGACGAGGGGCTGATCGAGACCGAAGCGCATCAGGACGATGCGCGCCGGCGCGTCGCGACATTGACGCGTTCAGGCCGGCGCGAGTTCGCGGCTTATGAGGCGCTGTCGAACGCGCAGGCCGAAGGCTTCCTCGCGCAGCATTCGCAACGCGAGGCGCTGCTGGAGGCGATGGATTTGATCGCCTCCACCCTGACGCGCGAGCGGATCGCGCTGGACGAGATGGATCCGCAAAGCGACGAAGCGCGCTACTGCCTCGGCGAGTACTATGCCGAGCTCGGCCGCCGCTTCAGCCAGGGTTTTGACGTTTCTCTTTCGAGAGATCCTGATGCCAAGGACATGCGCCGCCCGCGCGGCAGCTTCATCGTCGCGATGTCGGACACACTGCCGATCGGCTGCGTCGGCTTGAAGGGAACCGATCACGGCTATGCCGAGATCAAGCGTCTGTGGGTCGCCCCCGCCGCGCGCGGCTTGCGGCTCGGCCGGCGGATGATGGATGCGATCGAGAGTGCCGCACGCGAGCTCGGCATCACGCTGCTGCGGCTCGACACCAACAGCGCCCTGCCCGAGGCCGGCCAACTCTACCGCACGACGGGCTGGCGCGAGATCCCCCGGTTCAACGACGATCCCTATCCCGACCTGTTCTTCGAAAAGCGCCTCTGAGCGGGACCAGTTCGCGATGTCTGCGCGTTAGGGTCAAAGCCGCAAGGAGAGCTTCGACATGACAAAAGACGACCTCGCCGAGACCTACCGCGCTTATATCGCCTGCCTGAACCGGCAGGATTGGCCGGCCCTCAGCCGGTTCGTGCATGACGATGTCGTCCACAACGCCCGGCCGCTCGGCCTGTCCGGCTATCGCGCGATGCTGGAGCGGGACTTTCGCGAGATCCCGGATCTGCATTTCGACATCGAACTGCTGGCATCCGATCCGCCCACCATCGCCGCGCGACTGAAGTTCGATTGCCGGCCGGTCGGGACGTTCATGGGGCTTGCCGTGAACGGCAAGCGCGTGACCTTCTGCGAGAATGTGTTCTACGAATTCGAGAGCGGCAAGATCCGGCAAGTCGGGTCGGTGATCGACAAGGCCGCGATCGAGGCGCAGCTCTGATGCTGCGCCTCGATGGCCGTCCTCACGCCGCGGCCGGCGCCGCCTGCCCTTGCGGCTTCGCGAACGGCCTGAATGTCATTGCCATCAGGAAGGCACCCAAGCCCATCGCCCAGGAGGCGATGTAGAGCCAGGCATAGCTGGAGAAGGCGTCGTAGATCAGGCCGCCGGCGAGCGGTCCGGTGGCCATGCCGAGGCTGCCGGCCATCGCGGTGCCGCCGATCACCGTGCCCATCATCCGAAGCGGAAAGTTCTCGCGGATGATCACCGCGTAGAGCGGCATGGTGCCGGCATAGATGAAGCCGAACACCGCGCCGACCGCGTAGAAGGTCGCAAGCTGGTGCGCGAAGACGTAGGCCAGCGCGCCGAACGCCTGCAGCAACAAGCCGGACACCAGCACGCGCTTGGCGCCGAACCGGTCGCCCATCAGGCCGAAGGCGATGCGGCCGCCGAGGCCGGCAAAGCCCTCGATGCTGTAGATCGTCACCGCCGCGATCAACGGGATGCCGCAGCTCACGGCATAGCTGACGGTGTGGATGATCGGGCCGGAATGCGTGGCACAACAGAAGAAATTGGTCGCGAGCAGGACCAGGAATTGCGGCGAGCGCAGCGCCTCGCTGGTCGACATCTCAGCTTGCCCGGCGCCCTCGCTTGTCGGTGCGGCCACGGCCTGCGCGAGCGCGGGCGGACGGCGCACCAGGAACGAGACCGGGATCATGATGGCGCCGACCACCAGCGCCACGATCTGCATCGAGGTCCGCCAATCGTGGCCGGAGACGAGCCAGGCCGCGAACGGCGCCATCGTCATTGGCGCCATGCCCATGCCGGCCGACACCAGCGACACCGCGAGGCTGCGATGGGTCTCGAACCAGCCGGTAACGGTCGCCATCATCGGCGCGAAGATCGCCGCACACGATGCGCCGGTTAGAAGGCCGAACACGAACTGGAACGCCAGCAGCGAGGTCGCATGGCTCGCGGCGAACAGGCTGAGCGTCAGCACGGTCGATCCCGTCAGCACCACCGGCAGCGGTCCGAAGCGGTCCGACAGCGTGCCCCAGGCCATGCTGGTGAACGCCATCGCCAGAAAGCCGATCGTCATCGCGCTGGAGATGCCTGTCACCGACCAGCCGGTGTCCTTGGCGATCGGCTGCAGGAACACCGGCAGCGAAAACATGCCGCCGATCGCGACGCAGCCGAGCAAGCCGCCGGCGGCGACGATCACCCAGCGATAGGGGGATTGGGTCATCTTTCTTGTCTCCCGTGAGATCTGTCTTTCGTGGAAGACGAACGGGAACCACCACGACCGACAGGCGCCGTCACCCAGGAGAAAGATTTTTTACTGTCACCCCGCCCCCTGGTTCTTCGCAACAAGATCGATCAGCGCCTTCAGGCTGGCAAAGACCGGCGACGTCAACGCCGGCGCCAGGATGGCGAGGATGCTGCCAACTGTTGCCGACGTTGCGAACTGGAGTTTATCCGTCTCCTTGGAACCGGCAACCGGCGCGTTCGCAGGATCACCCCGATAGCGCTGCACGTCCCAATACCAGCCGGCCAAAGCGGGAACTGCCGCCGCGAGCAAGGCGATTGTCCCGGTTATGCCCAGATGGCCGGTCAGCGCATCTGCCAGCGGCTTCAAAGCCTCAGCTTGCGACTTGACGAGCAATGCGAGCGGCCCGTCCATCACCAGCTTGCTCGCCACGGTCGCCACCACGAGGATCGCAGAGCTGAGCACGATCATCCACTGCAGATCTGTTTTCCGCTCTTGCAAGGACTCAATTGTGGGCTTGTCCTCGGGGCTCGACGACACCGCGAACGCCAGCAGAGCGATGCCCACCGCCCAAAGTCCAACGAATGTGTTGGCGTCGATGATGCATTTAAGGGCCGAGCTGATCTGGAACGGCTTGGCACTCACGTAGTACGCATCGACCAGCGTCTTGAAGATCTCATTTTTCGCGTCGGCTTTGTCCAGCAGAAATTCGAGGAACGTCCGCCCTGCGTTGGCGTAAGCGGTGGGCCAAAAGGTGCCAAACATTGCCAGAGCACCAAAGCCGACAAGACCGGCGACCAGCAGCGTGCGGCTGCGGCGCGCGATGATGATACTGCCCAGCAACAATGTCGCCGCGCTCACGAGGTAGAGCACTCCGCTGACCGCGGCATAGTTGTACCGAGCCGTCAAAGCATCGGCGATCTGTTTTGACTGGGCAATTGTCCGGTCGGAGACCTGGCCTTGCGCCGCCCTCTTAACCTCGTCTGCGGCAATCTTTTCTTGCATATCTGCTGTCGCGACGTCATCGCTCGCCTTGTCGATCGCATCTGGGGGGCTGCCCGGCGTGGCCTTCAGTCGCTGCAAGGTGGCTTGCTTGCGGGCAAGCGCTGATTGCTTTTCCTTAAGGGTGTCGTTCTTCTTGATTGTCGTGTCCGTGTCGGCATTGAGATCCGGGAGCACGAAATCGACGATCGGCTTTTTATCCACGGGCATCAGACGGTCGGCAACCATGTTTGGGGCACCGTAACCCAGCAACAACGGTCCGACCACACAGCAGGCCGCCAGGGCGTAGGCAGCTGGAGAGCTCTTGATCCGCTTCAATAATTCCGAAATCCCTGTCCCGACCTTCTCCTTGGTCTCCCAGGTGCCGCTCTCCTCCTTGGGCCGGGACCCTCCAGACGTGGCCGTGCCAGCAGACCTAGTGTCGCTCATGCTGCCCCCAAAATGATTTGCGATCACAAATGAAAGAAATCGACAGCGTTAGATCAGCACAACCAGAGGTTATGTCAAGCAAGGTCGAATGCTTGCGACGAACTGGCTCAGGGGAACGCGCTCGATCGCACCGGCTGCATCGACCTAGGACAAGAAGCGCGACTTGCGCGGCCAAGGCGCGGTTTGACACGTCGGGCACGACACCGGCATGATGTCATCATCCCGCCAATCGGACCGCATCTGCCCGGACGTCCGCCGAGTATGACGTAGACCGCCGCGTCCGTGCGTCTTCCACCGCTGGCTTTCGAACGGAACGCTCATGCCAAAGATCGACATCGCAGCCGTGCCGGCCCGCAAGGGCTCCGGCTATCCGGCCCCCTTCAACGCGCCCTGCGCCGAACGCATCCGCAAGCGGCTCGGCGATGCCGGCGGTCTCGAGGATTTCGGCGTCAACCTGATGCGCCTTCCGCCGGGCGGCTGGTCGAGCCAGCGGCACTGGCATTCGCTCGAGGACGAGTTCGTCTACATCCTCGAAGGTGAAGTGACGCTGATCGAGGATGGCGGCGAAACCCTGCTGCGCACGGGCGATTGCGCCGCTTTCCCGAAAGGCAGCGGCAACGGCCATCACATGATCAACCGGTCGGACGCCACTGCGGTCTATCTCGAAGTCGGCTCGCGTTCGCAGGACGACCTCATCACCTGCTCCGACATCGACATGATGAGCCCGGCCTCCGACGGCCGGTTCCTGCACAAGGACGGCACGCCGTATCCGGACCCATGAACGTCCGCGGCCACACCTCACGCGGCCGCGTCACGCCGCCACGTGCTGACCGTGAGCCAGACGGCCGAGACCAGGAAGTAGAGCGCCCCGACCGCGGCATAGCCCGCGACGTTCGCGATCGACGGAGCCGCAGGCATCGTGGCCTGAAAGATGAAGAAGCCGCCTGCCAGGGCCGATTGGCCGCCGCTGAGCGCCATGGCCCATTGCGCGCCGAAACGCTTCCAGCGCCGCACGGCCGTGCCGAGCTGAAGCAGTCCGGACAGGATCGCCCAGGCCCCGAAGATCCCGAGCACCCAGTTCATGCTGACCCGCAAGGCCAACACGACCGCGATGGTGGTCGCAAGGCTGACCAACACGTTCAGGGCCTGCGTGCGATTCTGGTTCAAGCCGCCGCTGCAGAGCGCGTCGAGATAATTGGCCGCGGCGTCCCATGCCGGATACGCGACCAGCAGCGTTGCAGCGATCACCGCCGACGGCGGTGCGATCGTGAAGGCCGCTATGACCCAGGCGAGGGAGAACGCGGCGCGAAGGAAATAGTACTGCTTCAGCCATTGCGCATGGTCGGCGACGTCGGGAGTCATCTGGCGATCTTTCATCGTTCTTTCTTTACCTACTAGTTGGTAGATTAGGTACCAGGGGGTTGGCACGGAGTAGCCGCGCGCGCCGTGCCACGTCTTGTCCGTCAATGCTCGGTGGACAGCCGGTCCAGCAGCGGCCGTGTGATGGTCCCGAACGTCCTGGGGTCGTCATAGGCGCGCGCCGACAGCATCGCACCGTGAACAGTGGCCATGAATCCTTCAGCCTCGACCTTCGCAGAGCTGGACAGATGCAGCCGTCCCTTTCGCTTGCCCCGCTCCAGCACCGATGTCAGCCACGACGCCAGCACACGGAAATGCGCACGGACTTCCAGCGCGACCTCTTCTGGGAGGATCGGAAGCTCGCTGGCAAGCAGCGCACAGACGCAGAAGGGCGCGGTCGAATCCGTGATGCAGGCCTCCCAATAGGCGACATAGTTTTCGAGCTGGTCGCGAGGGTCCTGGATGTTGCGCTCGATTGCCGCCAATCCGGCTTGGGCCTCCTGGCGATAGCGCGACACCAGGGTGCGGACCAGATCGACCTTGCTGGCGAAATGATGATGGATGCTCGGCTTGCGGATGCCGACCACGTCAGCGATGTCGGCATAGCTGAAGCCATTGTAGCCGCCCGCGATGATCAGCGAGCGTGCGCAGGCCAGGATGTCGTCAGCGGTCGTGGAGACGTGGCTCATGCAATTTAGCTACCTTCCAGTTGGTAGGGCGTCAAGGAGGGATGCTTCACCGATGCGTGAGTGGTAGGAGCCTCCCATGACCATCCGCCCCATTATCCGCTACCCCGACCGCCGGCTCGCGATGCCGGCTCGCCCCGTCACCGCGTTCGACGACAGCTTGCGCGAACTTGCCGCCGACCTGGTGGAGACCATGCGCGCCGCGCCCGGCATCGGCATCACCGCGCCGCATATCGGGGTGCCCTTGCGTGTCGTCGTACTCGAGCTCGACGCCGGCGAAGGTCCCCTCACCTACGTCAATCCCGTCATTGAATGGGCCTCGCCCGAGATGATCATCCACCGCGAGGGCAGCGTCTCGATGCCTGGCATCAACGACGAGGTGCAGCGCCACGCGCGCGTGCGGATCGGCTACCAGGATCTCGACGGCACCATGCAAAGCGAGGAGTCGGAGGGCTTGCGCGCCGTGTGTCATCAGCACGAGATCGACCAGCTCGACGGCATGTTCTGGATCCAGCGGCTGTCGCGGCTGAAGCGGGAGCGGCTGGTGAAGAAATTCGAGAAGCTGATGCGATCGTAGGGCGGATTAGCGAAACGTAATTCGCCATTCTTGGCAGGTCGTAGCAGGAGAATGCACCCTCCGCATCGCACTCACGCCCGCTTTCCGCCCCGCTTGGTGACCGGCGCGTTGCGGCGCTCGCGTTTGCCGCGCGCGATCTCGGTCGCCAGCGCGTCCAGCTTGGGCTCCCAGAAATTCCGGAACTGGCCGATCCAGTCGTCCACCGCGCGAAGTCCCGCGACGTCGACCGAATAGAGGCGCCTTTGCGCTTCTGCCCGGACGATGGCAAAGCCGCTCTCGCGCAGCACCTTGAGGTGCTGCGAGACGGCCGCCTGACTGATGCCGAACTCGGCCCCGATGATGTCGACGACCTCGCCGGACGCCATTTCATCCCGCGCCAGCAGCTCGAGGATGCGGCGGCGCACGGGATCGGCGAGGACCTCGAAGATGTGCATCAGCTTCCTGTGCCGGGATGTGCGATGTCGGGCGGCATCTCGCCGCGATAGAACGCGATGGTGCGGTCCGAGCGCTGCTTCGCCTCGTCGGGAGCGACCCCGCTTGCGACGTGCGCCGCCCGCCAGAATTCGCCGCTGGTCGTCATGAAGTCCTTGCCCTCCGGCGAGCCCATCCACGCCTCGGCCGTCGCATGGTCGACCGTTGCCCCGCTCGCAAGATATCGCTCGAGCCCCGCGAGCGCGAGATCCCAGCCGATCCCCACTGCACCCGGGCCGAACTGATTCCAATGATCCTCGATGATCGCGGTGTGCTCGAGCGTCAAACGCGCCTGGTGTCGCTCCGCCGCCAGCCTGACGTCGATCCAGCTGATCGCGCCGCCGAATTCCCACGTCGCCGCAAAATGGGTCGGCGGCGCGCACCCCGTGATGGTGCCGCCCGCATTGCCCTTGAGCTGGTAGCGTCCGCCGAGCTGGAGCTCGCCCTCCACCGGCAGGAACCAGCGCGGAATGCGCTCTTTGCTGGTCACGGCGTCCCAGAGATCGTCGACGCTGGTGTCGTAGAGACGCGTCAGCGTCACGGCACTCGCGGGTTTGCCGTCCTTCTCGAAGCTGCGCACCGAGCGCGTGACAAGGCCCAGAACTCTGGCGACGTCGATCTCCATGGCATGCCTCCCTATCGTTTCCTTCAAGGAGGAATATCGAGCTACACTAATATAAGTCAATACTTATATTAAGACGCTGCGCTGCGTCAAACCGTCTCGCGCGGCGATGCGAACCAAGTACGGGCTGAAACGTCTATCCGTCTCACCCCGCCATCGCTGGACCAGACGGAAGGCTTTCATGAAAGTTCGCAAATTCGCCATCACCGACGCTTCGTTCGAACGCTCGCCGCGGCAGGACGGCGACATCTTCGCCGGCAATGTGATCGACCAGCGCCACGGCGGCCCGATCACCATCGGCTTCGGCCGCTACGCGCCGAACCAGAGCCTGGAGGAAAAGCTTGCCGTCGACGACGTCATGCTGGTCCTGGAAGGCAAGCTCTCGGTCGCGAGTAGCGGCAGCACCGTCACCGCGGGTCCCGGCGAGATCGTCTACATGCCGAAAGGCGAGACGGTCACGATCCGCTCGCACGAGCAAGGCGCCGTCACCGCTTACGTCACCTATCCGCATTGGCAGGAGGCGTGTCGGCTGGCGTGGCCGCTGACAGCCGCTACCCGCCCGCCATCAGCGCCTTGGCCAGCGCCATGTAGGCTGGCAGCGTCACGGGATCGTTGGCGGCGTTGCCCGCGACGGGGTGCGAGGCGTAGCGCGCAATCACCATCTCCGCCTTGGGATCGACATAGATGCCCTGTCCGTAGACGCCCCGCGCCATGTAGGCGCCGTGCGCGTTGTGCGTAACCCACCATTGATTGCGGTAGGAGGCGCCGGGCAGCGTGGTGTAGCCGGCCGGCTTGAATTTTTCGGGGTCGCCGCCGCGCGCGATGTCCTCGACCACTTGCGACGGCACGATCTGGCGGCCGTTGAAGCGGCCGTGGTTGCGCATGGTCTCGCCGAACCGGGCAAGATCGCGCAGCGTCGTGGAAAGACCGCCGCCGCCGCTCTCGGTGCCGATGCGGTCGACGTGATAATGCGCGTCCTCCTCCGCACCCATCGGCTGCCAGATCCGCTCGGACAACAGGTCCGCCAGCGTCAGGCCGCTGACTCGGCGGCAGATCCAGGCCAGCACGTCGGTGTTGACGGTCTTGTAGGCAAACGCCTTGCCGTGCTCGCCCTGCTTTGTCTGCGCGATGAGGAAATCGAAAATGTTGGTCGGCCCATCATAGCCCGGCGGGATCGGCGCCATGCCGTTGGCGCGGCGGAGCGCCCACACGTCCGAATTCTTGTCGGTATAGACCTCGGTGTAGGCGAGCCCCGTGGTCATATCCATGACCTCGTGCACCCGCGCATCGCCAAACGCGCTGGCCTTCAGCTCCGGCACATAGTCCGTGACCGGCACCTGCGGATCGATCCTGCCCTCCGCGACCAGCATGCCGGCGAGCACGCCGGTGAACGACTTCGTCACGGACATCGCGATATGCGGCTTGTGCGGCTTCAACGCGCCGAAATAGCGCTCATAGATCAACCTGCCCCGATGCAGCACCGCGATGCCGTCGGTGTAGGTCTCCTCCAGCATCTGCGCGAAGGTCATCGGACGGCCGTCCATCGTGGTGGAAGCGACCGCGCCGATGCCCTGCTCCGCGCGCGGTAGAGGTGATGCAGGCGCTGCGCCGCGCCAGACATTCACGGTGGGCACGAGTTGGCGGATGTTGCTCCAAGCCCAGCGCAGTTCGGGGAAATCGCGGAACGAGCCGTCCTGGAAGGTGATGAGGCGGTCGGGCGCCGGCGGGAAGCCGCGCATATAGCCGAGGGTTTCGGGGTCGGTGGCGGTGGAGGTGGCGGAAGGCTGGGTGGGCGCGGCGGACATCAAGCTGGACTCCGGAAGAGCGATGCCGACGTCCTATCACGAGCGCGCGGCCCGCACATCCGATGGAAGCGCCGAGCACCTGCGCAACAATCAGGAGGGCGGTAACTTACTGAAGGGATCGAGCGCCGGCACCCCTAGTGGTCGAAAATGCCTCATATTGCGGGAGAGGATCGCAAGGGAATGCCGCCATGCCGTCGCAGCGATGATGATATCGGCAAACCCCGGCGTATGTCCTTGCCCGCGAGCCCGGTCCGATAGCTGCCCGGCGAGCCGCGCGACCGCTGTGTCGAACGCCAAGATTCGGTCGCCATAGAGATGCACGACGGCATCCAGCCATAGGGCCAAGTCTTTGCTTCTGCGCGTAGCCTTCTCGCGCCGAAGCTTTGGTACTCCGTCTTCGATCTCTGCAATCGTCACGGCGATGCCCACCAACGGCTGTTTCTGACCCAAGGGAGACCTATGAGAACTATTTCGGAAACAGCTTGTCGCGAATGTAGCGCGAGGTTGGAGTCAATTTCAGCCCGCGCGGCTTGCGCCATTCCGCCCGGTCGAGCTCCTTCTTGTCGCCGATCTTCAGGGGACCCGAGGCCTTTTTGCTCAGGAAGATCGCATCGCTCATCCTTCGGCCGGACCTGCGGTTCTTGCCGTTGACTTCCTTCCACAGCTTCAACTCACCAAGTCTGAGCTGGGGCAGCTCCTCCATGATCTCGCGATGGAGGCACTTTCTCTCGCTCTCGCCGGCCCGCCTGCGGCCGCCCGGAAACATCCAGCGCTTGTCGCGCCGCCGCCTGACCAGGAGCACCCTGCCCTTCCTCGCGACCACAAGCTTTGATGATTTCGCCATGCTCTAGTCCGCCAGCTCGATCCCGAGAGGTTGGTGGTCCGAAGCTTCTGTTTCCGCGTTGGCCTCGATGCTGCGCACGCGACTGACCAGATCCTCCGTGACGAAGATGAAGTCGCGACAGTCCGGCCCGTCGGCCCATTGCGCCCGATCAAAGATCCCGCATGTCGGCGCCCGCGGGCGACCCGGACGATTGGCGGTCCACGCATCCCGATAATTCAAGCCGGGCCTGCTGGCGCGGTCGATCAGGGCGTGCTGGGGATCGGCGACGTCGAAATTGAAATCGCCGCACATCAGGCTCGACGCCGCGACGGTCTGGCTCCCATATGGCTCATCGTGCCGGGAGCTGGCCTGCCTGGGACTCCCCGACGCGTCTTGTTGCAGATCCAGCAGCCGCGTGATCTGCGCGTGACGCTGATCGGCCGAATGAAACTCGAGATGCGTGTTGACGATGCGAACCGCGCCAAACGAGGCCTGAACCGTCACCTCCAGGGCGTGGCGGCGCATGCTGCGCACACCACCTGCGCCCGGAAATGGCAGGAGGTGATTGGCGATCTGCAACACCGGCAATCGCGACAGCGTCATGTTGCCAAATCGGTGGAGGCTGCCCGCGCGATCCATCGTCTCGATCGCCGGCCGGAAGATCGCGGAGTAGCCGGGCAGCAAGGCTGCGAGCTGGGCGCTCTGATCCGCGCCATCGCCAAATCTCGAAAAATTGGCGCTCACTTCCTGGAAGCAGAACACGTCCGCATCGAGCGTCTGCCTGGCGACGGCGACGATTCTCGCCAGATCGGTGACGCCGTCGCACCCCTTGCCGCACTGTATGTTCCAGGTGAGAAGCCGCATTAACGGATACCTGCACGCATGAATGACTGAACAAACTGGCGCTGGAACAACAGGAATGCAATCAGCAACGGCGCCATCGTCATGACGGTCGCGGCTGTGATCACCGACCAGTCCACGCCAGTTTCAGGCGCGCCGAACACGGCGAGACCCACCGTGAGCGGCCGCGCTTCCACCGAATTCGTCACGATCAGCGGCCACAGGAAGTTGTTCCAGTGATAGCTGACGGAGACGAGGCCGAAGGCGACATAAGTGGGGCGTGCCAACGGCACATAGACCCGCCAAAGGATCACCAGCGGGCCTGCTCCCTCGACCCGGGCGGCTTCGACCAGCTCCTGAGGCACGCTCTTGAAAGTCTGCCGCAACAGGAAGATACCAAAGGCGCTCGCCAGATAGGGCAGCGCGATGGCAGGGATCGTATCGAGCAATCCCAGCCTGGCGATCGCGCGGTAGTTCTCGACGATGAGGACGTCGGGCATGATCATGAGTTGGAGCAGCACGAGCGCGAACGCAATGCCGCTTCCCTTGAACTTGAAGCGCGCAAAGGCATAGGCGGCCAGCGTCGACAGGATCAGCTGGCCGACCAGGACGAACGTCACCAGCACGATCGTGTTCAGATAGTACCGGGCGAACGGCGCCTGCTTCCAGGCCCGTGCGAAATTCTCCAGCGTCCAGGGCGCGGACAGGCTGAACGAGGTGGCGTAGGCCGCCGGATGCAGCGCGCTCCAGAAGGCATAGGCCAGCGGGGCGAGCCAGATCAAAGCCAGGAGCCATGCCGCGACGGCCTCTACGGGGTGTGTCCGGCCTCTCATTGGTAGTGGATCCTGCGATCGAGATAGCCAAACTTGAGCAGAGCAATCCCGCTCAGGAGCATCAGAAGCACGACCGTCAGCGTTGCCGCGTAGGAAGAATCCTGGAACGTGAAGGCGACCTCATAGATGTAATAGAGCAGCAGCGTGCTGGCATTGTTCGGACCGCCCTTGGTCATGATGACCAGATGGTCCACCAGCTTGAACGAGTTGATGACGGCATTGATGGCCACGAACAGCGTGGTCGGCATCAACAGCGGGAACGTGATGCGGCGGAACGTGTACCACCGGCTCGCGCCCTCGATGGAGGCGGCTTCTTCGAGGTCCGGCGAGAGCTGTTGCAGCGCCGCCAGATAGAAGATCATGAAGAAGCCGGCTTCCTTCCAGATCACCATCACGATCAGGCAGCCCATCACCGTCGAGGGATCGCCGAGCCAGTTCCAGCCGCCGAGGCCGAACAGCCCGCGCAGCTGATCGAGCGCGCCGTAATCCGGCGTGTAGAAGAACAGCCAGATGTTGGCGACTGCGATCATCGGCAGCACCGTCGGTGTGAAGTACGCCAGCCGAAGAAAGCCGCGGCCGCGCATGTTGCGATTGACCCAGACTGCCATGATCAGGGCGAGCGCGATCGACGTCGGGATCGTGCCGAGCGCGAACCAGAAATTGTTGACCAGCGCCTTCCAGAAGATCGGATCGGCCGCCATGGCCCGGTAGCTGTCCGTCCCGACGAAGACCTCGCTGCCGTTCCGCTTGGTGATGAATAGCGAATGCCGGATCGTCGCCAGGATCGGCCAGTGCGTGAAGGCAACCAGCAGCACCGCCGCCGGCAACAGCAGCAGCCACGCATTCACGGCATTCCACCACGCCTGCGACCGGGCGCGGCGTTCGGGGATTGGCGATGAGGCGGCGAGATCGGTCATAATGGAGCCGGCGGGATGGCGGCGAACCGCAACCCCACCACGTCCCTTGCTTTGCGACTACTTGGCGGCGCGCAGCACGCGGTCGGACTGCGCCTGCGCGGCGGCCAGCGCTTCCTGCGGCTTCTGCGAGCCCGTGACCGCGGCCTGCACGGCATCATTCACGAACTTGTAGATGCGACCGTTTTCGTGGACTGACAGCTCCGGCACGGCATGCTCGAGCTGATCGCGCGCGACGGTCGCCTGCGGGAAGCCCTTGGCGTAGTCTTCCATCGCCTTGGTCTTGTAGGCGGCCGGCGACACCGCGACGTAGCCGGTCTTCATGCTCCATTCCGCCGCACGCTCGGGCGCCGTCATCCACTGGATGAACTTGACGGCGGCCTTCTGCTGCTCGGCCGAAGCGTTCTTGAAGATGTAGAAGCTGCCGCCACCGGTCGGCGATCCCCGCCGCTCCTTGGCGGGCAGCATGGCTACGCCGAACTGGAATTTTGCGGCGTCCTTGACGGCCGTGAGGTTACCCGTCGTGTGCCACATCATTGCCGTCTTGCCTTCGAGGAAGTCGGTGCGGAGCGTCGCCCAGTCGATGCTGCCGGTCGGCATGACGTTGTGCTTGCGCGACAGGTCGACCCAGTAGTCGAGCGCGCCGACCGTCTTCGGCGCGGTGAGGTACACCTCGGTGCCGGCCTCGTTCATCATCTTCTGGCCGTTCTCGATGGCGAGCGCCTGCAGCATCCAGTAACCGTAGCCGGTCGTCGGGATCTCGACGCCCCAGCGCGTCGTGTTGGCGCCCTCCTTCTTGACTAGCTTCTTCGACATCTCGACCATTTCGTCCCAGGACGCCGGCGCCTTCTCGGGATCGAGGCCGGCTTCCTTGAAGGCGTCCTTGTTCCAGTACAGCACGATGGTCGAACGCTGGAACGGGATGCTCCAGGTCTTGCCGTCCACCTGGCCGTTGGCCATGAACGCGGGATAAAATTCCTTGAACCAGGCCTTGTCGCCGACGAGGTCGTCAAACGGCACGATCGCGTTCTCGTCCATCAACGTGAACACGTCGGTCGACAACAGCACCGACAGTTGCGGCGGCTGCCCGCCCTTCATGGCGGTCATCGCCTTGGTCATCGTGTCCGTGTAGTTGCCGGCATAGACTGCCGTCACCTTGACGTCCGGATTGTCCTTCTCGAAGCGCGAGACCATGTCGTCGATGATCTTGGTGACGGGGCCGCCGACCGCGACCGGATAATACATGGTCAGATCCACCGCGGCAGCGGGACGTGCCCCCATCGAGAGCACGGCAAGTGCGGCTGCCATTAACATCGTTCGTCGCGCAAACATCTCTCTCTCCCTCTGTAATCCGCCGAGCGCCTGAAGCCACCGCTGCTATCCAGCAGAGGTCGCCAGCCGGCCCTCCCTGGCAGAAGTTTCCAATCGGCATTCCGTAGCCAGATCGAACCGATGCTCGTGACCGGCCTCCCAGGCCAGCCGGACATCCTCGCCGGGCTGAACCTTGCTGAACCCGTCGAGCCGCACCGAGATCGGCTGACCGTCGATGTCGCACAGCACGATGCTGTCGGCTCCGAGATGCTCGACGGCCTTGACCCGAGCGGCATGATCGCCACCGGGCACGATGCGAATGTGCTCCGGCCGGATGCCGATCAGATGATCGCCCTGACGCACCAGGTTCATCGGCGGGGTGCCGATGAAACGCGCCGTAAACGCCGTCGCCGGCCTGTTGTAGAGCTCTTCCGGCGAGCCGTTCTGCTCGATCCGGCCATCGCGCATCAGGACGACGCGGTCCGCCATCGTCATGGCTTCGGTCTGATCGTGGGTCACGTAGACCATCGTCATGCCAAGGCGCTGCTGCAACGCGCGGATTTCCGTTCGCATCTCGTGCCGCAGCTTGGCGTCCAGGTTGGACAGCGGCTCGTCCATGAGACAGACCCGCGCCTCGGCGATGATGGCGCGTCCCAGCGCGACGCGCTGGCGCTGCCCTCCCGACAATTGCGACGGCTTGCGATCAAGCAGATGCGCGAGACCAACGATGTCGGCGACGCGACGAAGCCGGGCGTCGCGTTCGGCGCGCGACACCCGCCGCACGCGCAGGCCGAAAATGATGTTCTCGGCCACGCTCAAATGCGGGAACAGCGCATAGGACTGGAAGACCATGGAGATCTTCCGGTCCGCCGGCGAGAGGCGGGTCACGTCCACGCCGCCGATGGCGATCGTGCCGGCATCGGCCTCCTCGAGCCCGGCGATCAGCCGCAACGTGGTCGACTTGCCGCAGCCGGACGGCCCCAGCAGCACCAGCAGCGAGCCCTCGTCCGCCGTCAGACTGATGTCATCGACGGCGCGCATCGCGCCCCACGACTTGGAGACATGATTCAGCGTAATCGCCGACATGGCCGGTTTGCTCTCAGCATGATGCAGCGACGCTGATGGCGGCTCGCTCCAACGGAGCAGCACAGTGCCGGTCAAAGACCAGTACATGCGTCCTCCCTCGAGCCACGCGCATTCATCGGCGTAGCAACTATTATGTTCATATGAACATAGTGTGACACCATATGAAACAGAAAATTGCGTCTTGGCCGTTCGAATGATACTTTTGTCGCGAACGGAGGGCTCATGGCCAGGAGCGCCACGACACGTCAGGTCCACATACTGGAGATCGTGCGCGAGCAAGGCTTCGCTTCCATCGAGCAGCTTGCGGCGCGTTTCGAGGTGACCCAGCAGACCATCCGCCGCCTTGTGAATGCGCTCTGCGACCAGGGATTGCTTCGGCGCGTGCATGGTGGGGTCAGCCTCCCCGTCCAGAATCAGAACCTCGCCTACAGCAGCAGACACAGGCTGAACGCCGAAGCCAAGCGGCGGATCGCGCATGCGACCGCCAAACTCATTCCCGACGGGACCTCGCTGATGATCGGGCTCGGCACGACGCCCGAATATGTCGCGCAGGCACTTTCCCGTCGACGGGATCTGCGGGTGATCACCAACAGCCTGAACGTGGCCGCAGCCTTCTCGCATAATCCGGACGTGGAGATCACTATCGCCGGCGGCACGCTGAGGCCGCTCGACCGCGACATCATTGGCGAGGCCGCCGTGCATTTCTTCTCGGGATTTCGCGCCGACTTCGGAATCTTCGGCGTCGGCGGCGTCGATGCGGACGGCTCGCTGCTCGACTTCCATGTCGATGAAGTCAAGGCACGCCAATCCATCGCCGCCAATTCACGAACGTCCGTGCTCGTGGCCGACATCACCAAATTCGGGCGCAATGCAACGGTTCGCGGCGGCCACCTCGACGATTGCCACCATCTCGTTATCGACGACCGATTGCCGGCAGCGTTCGAACTGAGCGCACAGCGATATAGCGGCCAGATCCATACGGCCGGCGACGCTCGCGCAGATTTCGAACTCCTCGGCGACATCTAGCCGGCAACTGCATCTCATCGCTGCTCGGCCCGATCGCGCCTCCAGGAGGCGAGGTCCGCAGTCGTTCCACGCTTCGAGCCAAACGGCCGGAGGACACCCAATTTGTCGCGGTTGACTTGTTATAACATTTGGGCAAATGTCCTAACTAACCGGAAATATAAATCCGGATTTTCGGGAGGACCGCATGCCGCCATTCACGCCGACGCGACGAACGCTACTCAAGACCGGAACCGCAGCCGCCGCTTTCGCGACGCTTGGTCCGGCCTTTCTCCGGCAAGCTGCCGCACAGGACGCCGACCTTGCGCCTTACAAATCCGCCCAGATCGACTGGCAGCAGGTGTCCGGCGAGACCATCACGGTCGCCGTGATCCCGGCGAGCTATTTCGAAAACCTCATTGCACTGGCGCCGCAGTTCAAGGCGCTCACCGGCATCGACGTTCGCTTCGAGAAGATTCCGCCGGCGCAGATCCGACAGAAGAGCGTCATCGACCTGACCTCCAAGACCGGCACCTACGCGACCCACGCCGCCGATCCCATGTATTACGCGCTCTATGCCGCGAACAAATGGGTCGAGCCGCTCGACACTTATCTCGCCGACAAATCGCTGACCGACCCGGCCTGGTTCAAGCTCGACGACATCATTCCGGCCTGGCGCAGCGCCAACGGCATCGACGGCAAGCTCTATGGCGTGCCCTATGACGGCGAAGTCACCATTCAGGTCTATCGCAAGGACCTCTATGACGCGAAGGGCCTGAAGCCGGCCGACACGCTAGAGGCCTACACGTCCAATGCCGCGGCGTTGAACACACCGAACGATCGCGTCTGGGGCGCAGCGTTGCGCGGCGTCGCCGGTGCTGGCCAGAACATGTACATCTATCCGTCGATCTTCCGCGAGTTCGGCGGCGACTGGATGAAGGGCGGCAAGCTCACCGTCAATGGCCCCGAGGCCGAGGCGGCGCTCGCCTGGTACGTCGACATCATGAAGAAGTACGCGCCGACCGCGGCGGCGAACTGGAACTGGCCCGATATCGCCGACGCCTTCTCGCAAGGCACCGTCGCCAGCTACATCGACGCACACTCATCGGCTTCGGTCATCAACAATCCCGAAAAATCCAAGGTGATTGGCAAGGTCGCCTATGCGCGCTGGCCCAAGGGCCCCTCGGGCAAGCGCACAACGTCGATCTGGAACTGGGGCTTCCCGATCAATTCCGCACTGCCGGAGAAGAAGCGCAAGGCGACCTGGCTGTTCATCCAATGGGCCGCGAGCGCTGAGACCCAGGCGCGCACCGCGCACAAGTTCGCCGGTCCCACCAAACGCTCGGGCGTCAACCGCACCTCGGTGTGGAAGGATCCCGACTACATCAAGCTGATGAACGGCTTTGGCGAGAACTTCGTCGAGGCTACGATGGGGGCCCTGCAGGACGACACCGACGTCGACTGGCGTCCGCGCGTGCCGCAATGGCCGGCGATCGGTGACACCATGGCGACCGCGATCCAGTCGGCCCTCTCCGGCCAGGTCACGATCAAGGCCGCGCTGGACGATGCGCAGCGCCGCATCGAACCGATGATGCGCGGCTGAGCCATGGCGACGACAGCGGTGACATCGGCCGGGATCGCGAGCGAGGCGCCTCGCAGCGATTTCGGCCACGTCCTGGCGCAGCGCGAGCGCCGGTTCGCAGCAGCCCTGCTCGCACCGGCGTTTCTTGCGCTGCTCGCCACGACGACGTTTCCGCTGCTCTTCCTGGTCTATACCAGTGCGTTCCGGATGGATCTGGCGATGCCGTTCACCAACGGCTTCGTCGGATTCGAGAACTACCAGATGCTGCTCTCCGACGAGCGCTTCTGGACCTCGCTGCTGGTGAGCCTCGTCTATACCGGCTCGACCGTCGCGCTGCAGGTCATCATTGGCCTCGCGCTCGCCTTGCTGGTCATGGACATGAAGCGTGGCCAGGGCTGGTTCAGGGTCATCGCCATCCTTCCCGTGGTGCTGTCGCCGGCCGTGGTCGGAATGATCTGGCGCACCTTCATGCTGGCGCCGGAATTCGGCATCGTGGACTTCCTCGCCATCAATGCCGGTCTCGGCAGCAAGAACTGGCTCGGCGATCCCACGCTCGCGATGGTCTCGGTGATCGCGATCCACACCTGGCAGTGGACGCCGTTCGCGTTCATGGTGCTGCTGGCATCGCTCGCCTCGCTGCCCGAAGACATCTACGAGGCGGCGCAGCTCGACCGCGCCTCCGCCTGGCAACGTTTTCGCCGCATCACCCTGCCATTGCTGCGCCCGGCGATCGTCATGGTCATCATCATGCGGACCATGGTGGCGCTGACCGCGTTCGCGGCGATCTTCACCGTCACCGCCGGCGGCCCCGGCACGGCGACCGAGATCCTCAATCTCTATGCCTACCGGAAATCCTTCACCGAGCTGTCGATCGGTTACGGCTCGGCGCTCGCGGTCGCGCTCCTGGTCGTGACCATCATCATCTCCGGCATCCTGTTCGCGATGCGGAGGGCGAAATGACCGCCAAGCGCCTCCGCATCATAGCCCTGCTCGCGATCTCCACGGTCTTCCTGCTCGCCTGGGCGTTTCCGATCGTCTGGAGCGTGCTGAACTCGCTCAAGACCGATTCCGACGTACTGGCCTATCCGCCCAAGCTGGTGTTCGCGCCGACGCTGGACGCCTATCGCGACGTGCTGTTCGGCTCGGGATCGATCCTGCCGAACCTGCTCTCCAGCGTCATCATCTCGGTCGGCACCACCGTGGTCACCATGCTGATGGCCGTGCCCGCGGCCTATGCGCTGGCGCGCCTGCGCTTTCGCGGCAAGAAGTTCGCGGGCTTCTACGTGCTGGCCACGCAGATGCTGCCGCCGGTCGGCATCATCATCCCCTACTTCCTGGTGCTGCGGAACATCGGCTGGATCGACACCTATCAGGGCATCATCCTGATCTATCTGTCGTTCTCCCTGCCCTTCGCGATCTGGCTGCTGGTCTCCTATTTCGAAGACATTCCTTTCGAGATGGAGGAAGCTGCCTATCTCGACGGCGCCAGCCGATTGAAGACGCTGTGGCGGATCATCATTCCGCAGGTCCGGGGCGGCATCGCCGTGACGATCGTGTTCGTGTTCCTCAATGCGTGGAACGAATTCCTGTTCGCCGTCGTGCTCAGCGGCAACACGGTGCGTCCGGTCACGGTCGCCATGTTCAATTTCGTCTCCGTCGAGCAGACGCTGTGGGCCAAACTCGCCGCGGTCTCGGTTCTCGCCATGCTGCCTGTCGTCGTCCTCGGCGTGGTCGCGCAGAAGCATATCGTGAAGGGCCTGACGGTCGGTGCAGTCAAGGGCGGAGGACGCCGATGAGCGGCCAGGGTCAGGTCAGTTTTCGCAACATCGTCAAGATGCACGGCGAGTTCGCCGCTCTGAAGGGCGTCAATTTCGACATCAAGCCGGGCGAGTTCTTCGCGCTGCTCGGCCCGTCCGGCTCGGGCAAGAGCACGACGCTGCGCATCCTCGCAGGTCTGGATGCACCGACCGCCGGCCGCGTGCTGATCGACGACAAGGACGTCACCTCGACCGATGCGCGGGACCGCGACATCGCCATGGTATTCCAGAGCTACGCGCTCTACCCGCACATGACGGTGGCCGAGAACATCGCCTTCCCGCTGGAGATGGCCAAGCTGCCGAAGGCCGAGATCACGCCCGCAGTGAAGGACGCGGCGCGCAAGGTGAAGATCGACCATTTGCTCGACCGCAAGCCGGGCCAGCTCTCGGGCGGCCAGCAGCAGCGTTGCGCGCTGGCCCGCGCTATCGTGCGCAAGGCTCGCCTGTTCCTGCTGGACGAACCGCTCTCGAACCTCGATGCAAAGCTGCGGCTGGAAACCCGCGCCGAGTTGAAGAAGTTGCAGCGCTCGCTCGGCGTCACCGCGGTCTACGTCACCCACGATCAGGAAGAGGCCATGACCCTTGCGGACCGGATGGCGGTGTTCATGTCGGGCGAAATCCAGCAGGTCGGCACGCCCGCGGAGGTGTTCGCCCGCCCGAACTCGATCGACATTGCCGGCTTCATCGGCAATCCCCCGATGAACCTCGTCCCTGCCCTCTACGTGGATGGCGACGTCATCATCGCAGGCCATCGTCTCAAGACGACGGCCACGACCGCGGGTGAGCGCGACGTGGTGGTCGGACTTCGGCCCGGCGCCCTCCGCATGACGGAGGGGGGCCTCGGCGCGCGCGTCGACCTGATCGAGGATCTCGGCGATACCGCCGTGCTCGACCTCGACTGCGCCGGCACCATGATCCGCATGCGCGTCGCCGACGGCAACATTCCCGGCGAGGGCGACACGATCTCGATCACGGCCCGACCGCAAGACATTCATCTGTTCGATCCAGCAACGCGCATGCGGCTCTGACACCATGGCTATTCAAACACGCAAGAAGAAGGCCGCGCCGCTCGGCAGCGATGTCGTTGCGGAAGGCTCAATGCCCCTGCATATCCAGATCCGTGAATCCATTCGCAGCCAGGTGCGCGACGGCAAGTTGATCGACGAGACCGGCCGCCTGATGACCGAGGCCGAACTCGGCCGCCATTTCGGCGTCAGCCGCATCACCATCCGCAACGCCATAGCCCCCCTCGTGAACGAAGGCATGTTCGACCGCTCGCGCGGCCGCGGCACCTTCCTGCGCTCGAACCAGCCCGAGAACTGGGTCGGCCACCTCATGGGCTTTTCGGAAACCATCCGCGATGCCGGCTACCAGGCCGGCGCCACGATCCTGCAGCAGGGCATGACCAACCGGCACGACGCCGCCGTTCGCGAGCAGCTGCGCGAGCGCGCCGTCTGGCAGCTCCGGCGCTTGCGGCTCGCGGACGACACGCCGATTGCCATCGAGCACGCCTTCTATCCCCCGGATATCGGTCTCGAGCTCGAGAAGCGCGATCTGGTCTCGATCATCATGTACCGCGTCTTCGAGGACGAGCTTGGCCTCGCCATCAAGGACGCCCAGCAGACCATCAGCGCCGACCTCGCCGACGCCGGCAGCGCCAAGCTGCTGGGGGTCAAGGTCGGCTCGCCCCTGCTCTCCATCGAGCGCGTCACCTTCGGCAAGGACGGACGGGCGCTCGAGCTGCTGCGCGCCGTGTACTTGCCGAAATATTTCCGCCTCAGCATCAGCCTGACGCGCCGCCACTAGCAACGACACACGTCGAGAACGAGGACACAAACATGCCGAATGGCGCAAAGACCCCCGATAGCCCCAACATCCTGCTCATCCTCAACGACGACATGGGCTTTTCGGACATCGGCTGTTACGGCGGCGAAATCCAGACGCCGAACCTCGACCGCCTCGCGGCGAATGGCTTGCGCTATTCGCAGTTCTACAACACCGCACGCTGCAGCCCGTCGCGCGCCTCGCTGCTCACCGGCCTGCATCCGCACCAGACCGGCATCGGCATCCTCACCTACAGCAACGGCCCGGAAGGCTATGCCGGCAATCTGAACAAGAGCTGCGTGACAATCGCCGAAGCCCTGAAGAGCAGAAACTACACGTCCTACCTCAGCGGCAAATGGCACATCGCCAGCAGTCTGACGGAGCCGACCGACGCATGGCCTATGCAGCGCGGCTTCGACCACTTCTACGGCACCATCATCGGCGCCGGATCGTTTTACCATCCCAACACGCTCACCCGCGGCAACGACAATATCGAGCACGAGGCGGTGAAGGATCCCTCGTTCTTCTACACCGATGCGATCAGCGATCAGGCTGCCGCCTTCATCCGCCAGCACAAGGTGCAGAGGCCCGACGCGCCATTCTTCCAGTACGTCGCCTATACGGCGCCGCATTGGCCGCTTCATGCCCATGACGAGGACATCGCCAAGTACAAGGGCCGCTTCGATGCGGGCTGGGACAGGCTGCGCGAGGAGCGCCTCAAGCGCCTGGTCGACGACGGCATTATCCATCCGAACTGGCGCCTGACCGATCGCGATCCGACCCAACCGCCGTGGACCGACGCGGAGCAGCGCGAATGGACGCTGCGCTGCATGGAGGTCTACGCGGCCCAGATTGACCGCATGGACCAGGGCATCGGCCGCATCCTGAAGGCGCTGGACGAGACCGGCCAGATGGACAACACGCTGATCATCTTCCTCTCCGACAACGGCGCCTGCGCCGAGGACATTCCGGAAGGCGTCACGGCAAAGGAGCTGGTCGACCAGCTCATGATCGCGCAGGCGAAGACGCGCGACGGCAGACCGGTGCGCTTCGGCAATGACCCGACCCTGATGCCCGGCGCCGAGGACACCTACCAGAGCTACGGCACCGCCTGGGCCAACCTCTCCAACACGCCGTTCCGTCTCTACAAGCACTGGATCCACGAAGGCGGCATCGCAACCCCGTTCATCGTGCACTGGCCGCGCGGCATTTCCGAGAAAGGCGGCCTGCGGCACAATCCGAGCCAGCTCACCGACGTGATGGCGACCATCCTCGACGTCACCGGCGCCACCTATCCCAAGGAGTATAACGGCAACGCCATCCTGCCCTGCGAAGGCGAGAGCCTAGTGCCGTCATTCGCCTCGGCATATGGCAACCGGGGCCCGCTGTTCTGGGAGCACGAGGGCAACGCCGCCGTTCGCGTCGGCAAGTGGAAGCTGGTGCGGAAGTATCCCGGCCCCTGGGAGCTCTACGACATGGAGACGGACCGCACCGAGATGAACGATCTCGCCGCGCAGCATCCGGATCGCGTCCGCGAGATGACGGCGCAGTATCAGCAATGGGCCAATCGCTGCGGCGTGATCCCGCGCGAGAAGATTCTGGAGTTGATGAAGGCGGAAGGCGGCACAGCCTTCTGGGAGGAAGAGAAGCAGAAATAGGGCATGACCGGGGATCGCTCACACTGTTGCACTCGGCGCGCCGCCGGCAGCGGGCCGGCGACGGGCGAGGATGCGCAAGCGGCGATCACTCCCAGTTCAACTCCGATCCTGCGCCGCTGGAGCTCACTGATCGGCGGAACCTTCCACATGGGATCCGCCGGCATCGGCTTCGTCGAGGACGGCGAAGGCCCGGTACGGCTGGTGACGTTGTCGCCGTTTGCCATTGCCTGCCACGCCGTGAGCAATCTGCAATTCGGCGACTTCGTCCGGGCCACGGGCTACACGACGGATGCCGAACGCTACGGCTGGAGCTTTGTCTTCGACGGGCTGTTGCCGGAAGAGACACGTGCGGCCCGCACGACGCGCGTTCAGGAAACGCCATGGTGGGTCCCGGTGACGCGCGCCTATTGGGCGCAGCCGGAAGGACCTGCGAGCAGCATTCTGGACAGGCTCGATCATCCCGTCGTCCACGTCTCCTGGAACGACGCACAGGCCTATTGCCGATGGTCCGGCACGCGCATGCCGACCGAGGCGGAATGGGAGATGGCCGCGCGCGGCGGGCTGGACCGGGCCACCTACCCCTGGGGCGACGAGCTGAAGCCCGGCGGCGAGCATCGCTGCAATATCTGGCAGGGCAACTTTCCCGACCGCAACACCCTGGATGATGGCTATTTCGGTACGGCGCCGGTTCACAGTTTCGTGCCCAACGGATATGGCCTGCACAATGTCGCCGGAAACGTCTGGGAATGGTGCGAAGACTATTTTTCGCCGAACTATCACCGCCTCACGCCATCGCGAGATCCCTTGAACCGCGAGCCTGCTCCCAACCGGTCGATGCGCGGCGGATCCTTCCTCTGCCACGAATCCTACTGCAATCGCTACCGCGTCGCGGCGCGAAGTTCCAACACGCCCGACTCCGCGTCCAGCAATATCGGCTTCCGCGTCGTGCGCACCGAACCGCTGCGGGATCCGGCCTAGGATGGCGCCGGCATCACATCCTGCGAAGCCGGCCGCGGCTCCCGGCATCCGCCTGCTGCCGTTGTTCCTGCGCAACTTCGTGCGCAATCGCGAGACCGGCCTTGTGCTGGTCGCGATCGTCGTCGGACTGCTCAGTGGCGTGCTGGTGGCTGCGATCTCGAGCCTCAGCCAGGTTTCTCACGCCCTGCTGTTCGACATTCCTTTCGATGCACATCTCAGCGCCACCGGCGTGATCTCCTGGCAGCGCACGCTCCTGGTCCCGATGCTGGGCGGCCTGGTGCTCGCGCTGATCGGACTGTATTTTGCCCGGCGCGTGAAGGGACAGCAGCTCGCCGACGCAATCGAGGCCAATGCGCTCTATGGTGGCCGGGTGTCCTTTCGCGGCAGCCTGCTGATCTCGATCCAGACGCTGCTGTCCAACGGGTTCGGCGGATCGGTCGGTCTGGAGGCCGGCTATACCCAGATTTGCTCGATGTTCGGCTCCCATGTCGGCCAGCGCCTGGCTGCCCGTCGCAACGACATGCGGCTGCTGGTGGCCTGCGGCGCCGCGGGGGCGATCAGCGCCGCATTTTCCGCACCGCTCGCGGGCGCCTTCTACGCCTTCGAGGTCGTGCTCGGCGCCTATACGTCCGCCGGTCTCGTGCCGGTCATCGCCAGCGCCGTCACCGCATGGCTCGTCGCGCGGCAATTGACGCACCAGTCCTTCCTGATGGTGCCTGGATTTCCTTCGCCGGTTTCCGTCGAAATGATCGGGCAGACGGTGCTGATCGGCACCATCTGCGCTTTCGTCAGCATCCTCGTGATGCTCGCCGTCGCATTCTCCGAACGCTGCTTTCAGCGCATCACGGTGTTCAAGGGCTTCCTGCGCCCAATTCTCGGCGGCCTCCTCCTCGGCGGCCTCGCCTTGCTGACGCCCACTGTGCTCGGCGCCGGTCACGGCGCGATGCAGATCCTGCTGGTCAGCAATCCGACCTGGCTTCTGCTCACGACCACAATCTTGTTCAAGATCCTCGCCTCCGCCATCTCGCTCGGCTCCGGCTTCCGCGGCGGCCTGTTCTTCGCCTCGCTGTTCCTGGGCGCGCTGATCGGGCAGCTCTACAGCATCGTGCTGACCGGCCCTCTTCCCACGCTGGCGCTTCAACCCGGCACGGCCGCCATCGCGGCGCTCGCCGCACTCGGGACGGGCGTCCTTGGCGCGCCGTTCAGCATGGTGTGTCTTGCGCTTGAGATCACCGGCGATTTCTCCGTCACCGTTGGAGCGGTGGTCGCGTCGTCGGTCTGCGCGCTGATCGTGCGCGAGCTATTCGGGTACAGCTTCGCCACATGGCGCTTCCATCTGCGCGGCGAGGTGATCCGCGGCCCGCAGGACATCGGCTGGGTACGGCAGATGAGCGCGGCTTCGCTGATGCGCACCGACTTCGAGAACGCGCTGACGACAATGCCGATCGGCGAGGCGCAAAAGCTGTTCTCGCCGGCACAGGTTCGCCAGATCGTGCTCCGCGATCCCAGCGGCATCTATGCGGGCATCGTGCCCGCCGCGACGCTTCATTCCGTCGCCAACCAGGACGACGAGCAGCTGGGGTCACTGGCCCAGCAACAGGATGAGTGCCTGCTCCCGACGACGCCGGTGCGCGAGATCCTGAAGGCCTTTGAACGCAGCGAGGCCGATGTGCTCGCGGTCGTCGATCGCACCGATCATCGCGCGACGATCGGCACCTTAAGCGAATCCCACGTCCTGCGCACCTACGGCGAGGAGCTTGAGCGCCGAAACCAGGAATTGTTCTCGCGTTGAGAGGGCTAGGGCCGCAGATCCATGTCGATCCGCACGAAGTCGCCGCGATAGGTGACTTCGCCGAGATAGATCACGGTGCGGTCCGCGGTCGTGAAGATTCGGCGGACTTCTGCCACCGGCGAATTCAGCGGCACGCGCAGCAGCCGCGCCGCTTCGATGTCCGCGGCACCTATCGTCAGCGTCTGGCGCGCGCTGGCGATGGCGGGATCCCTGAGATCGTTCAGGATCGGAATCACGGTCTCGTTGCGAAAACGCTTCGGTGACCTGCGGAAGATCTTCTCGTCGAGATAGATGGAAATGACGCAATACGGCTGCTTCTCCCGCGAATGCAGCCGACGCATGAAGACATATTTTTCGGCCGGCTTGCCGTCTCCGGGAAGCAGCGGCGCATTGGTGCGGCTTTCCGAGATATTGATGATCTCGGGCGAAGTGTCGCGATACATGTCGGCGAGATCGGACAGCGTGGTCTCGACCTTGAGCCAGCGATCCTGCCGCACAGTCCCCGTGACGAAGGTGCCGCGGCCCTGCTGCGCCTCGATTACGCCGTCGCGCGCGAGGAGCTCCACCGCCTGCCTGATCGTAACGCGCGACACGCCGAACTCGGCCGCGAGCTCCTCATTGGCCGGCAGGCGAAAGCCCTGAGTCCAGACGCCGCGCGCGATGCGCTGCCGGCAGATGTCGGCGATCTGTGCGTATTTGGGGACGTGGCTGTCGGAACTCAATTCCATCTCGTCCTCCGGAATTCCGGTCGCGCGATCAAGCCATGACCATCGCTGCACCGCGTTCGCCAATCATGAGGCTCGTCGCATTCGTATTGGCCGAGGTAATTTGCGGCATCACCGAGGCATCGATCACCCGCAGCCGCTCGACGCCGCGCACACGCAGCTGCGGATCAAGCACGGCCTGCGCGTCGCGGCCCATGCGACAGGTCCCGACACAGTGAAATACCGTGCCTCCCGTGTTGCGCGCAAAGTCCCACAGCCCGGCATCATCCCTGGCCGCCTCGCCCGGCACCACCTCGACATCCCAGAGCGGGCGAAACGCCTTCTGCCGATAGATCTCGCGCAGAATCTTCAGGCCCGCAACAATGGTCTTGCGGTCGATCTCCTCGGCGAAATAGTTCGGCACGATGCGCGGCTGCTCGAACGGATCGGTCGAACTGACCGCAAGCCGTCCGCGCGACTTTCCGTGGCACTGCCAGACCGAGGCGGTGAAGCCGGAATAACTGTGCAGAGGCTCGCCGGGCTTGTCGACCGAGAGCGGCATCACGTTGAACTGCACGTCCGGCCGTCCGCCGACGGAATATTCGGTGCAAGCTGCGCCGCCGACCTGCCCCGCCCCTACCGTCAATGGACCGCTGCCCGCCAGCATCCATTGCAGCCCCATCTTCGTTAGCTCGACGGGATTGCGGACTTGATCGTTGAGCGAAATTTGCTCTTTCAGGCGAACGATCAGCCGGGCCTGATAATGATCCTGAAGATTGGCGCCGACGTCAGGGGAATCGGCGACGACGGAAATGCCGAGCTTGCGCAGCAGGTCGGCCGGACCAACGCCGGACAACTGGAGGATCTGCGGCGACTGCAGTGCGCCGCCCGACAGGATGATCTCTCGATCAGCCGCTGCGCTGTGGACCTGCCCTTTGCTGATCCACTCGACGCCGGTCGCGACGCGACCGTTGAAAATGACCCTGCTGACCTGCGCCTGGGTAATGATGGTGAGGTTCGGACGACCGGCGACGGGACGCAGAAACGCAGAGGCCGAACTGGTCCGCCAGTGCCGCCCGATGCCGAGCTGGTAGGTGCCAACGCCGAGCGTCGTAGCGCCGTTGAAGTCGGGATTGCGCGGCAAGCCGAACTGCACGCCGGCCTCGACCCAGGCCTTCGATGCCGGATTATCGTTGCGGAGATCGGAGACTTCGAACTCGCCGAGCCCCCCGTGAAACTGGCTCTCGCCGCCTCGGTAGCGTTCGTAGCGCCGAAAATACGGCAGGAGCTCGCGATAGCTCCAGCCGTCGGCACCGAGGCGTTCCCAATCGTCAAAATCCTCATGCTGGCCCCGAATGAAGATCAGACCGTTGATCGACGAGGAACCACCCAGCACGCGGCCGCGCGGCCAGACGATGGCGCGACCGCCACTCCCTTCCGAAGGCTCGGTCCTGAACAGGCGCGAGAACCGCTCGTTGTAGATGGTCCGGTAGTAGCCGACCGGAAGCTTCAGCCAGAAATTCCGATCCGATCCGCCGGCCTCCAGCAGCAGCACGCGGCAGGCCGGATCCGCAGACAATCGGTTCGCGACCACGCAGCCGGCCGAGCCCGCGCCGACGATGATGTAGTCATAACCGCGTGCTGGCATCAGATCGTCCGGTAATTTTCGATTGAGGCAAGATCGGGCGTGATGCCGAGGCCCGCTTCGTCGCCGAGCTCGATCATGCCGTCGCGGACATCGAGCACCGGACCGCAGAACCGGTCACGTAGCGGGTTTTCATTGCAGTCGACTTCGAGCAATCCGTCGCCGCCGACGCCGGCGAGAAGATGCGCAGATGCCAGAAGACCGATGCCGGCGCCGAGATAATGCGGGCAGAACATCTTTCCCGACTTGAGGATATCGCGCGCGATGCCCGCGCAAGCCGACAGCCCGCCCCATTTGGCGAGGTCCGGCTGGACGACACCGAGCACCGGCTCACGCAGCACCTCGGCAAAGCCGGCATGGCTCGCGATGTTCTCGCCGGCCGCGAGCGGAAAGCGGATGGCCTCGCGCAATTGCGCCCATTCCTGGCGGTGGCGATCGGCGCGAAGCGGTTCCTCGAGCCAGGCGAGCGCGAAGTGCTCGAGTTGCGGTGCAAGCTCCAGCGCCTGCGCCAGGCTCCAGCCCTGATTGACGTCGGCAGCGAGCAGACCTTCACCCACGAGGCGGCGCAACGCGGCGAGATTGGCGCGGTCGCCTGCCGGATCGAAGCCGATCTTCAGCTTCAGCGCGCGGTATCCGCGGGCCAGAGCCGCTTCCGCCGTCCGCTCGGACCCGACCGGATTGATGCCGCTGGCGTAGACCCTGATCGTACGCCTCGTCCCGCCGAGCAGCTTCCACAGCGCGACGTTCCGGCGGCGCGCGTAGAGATCCCAGACGGCCAGATCGATGCCGGCGATCGATTGCGCAAACGGCCCGGCCTCTCCTGATTGCAGCGCGAGCACCGACGTTCCCTGCGTCAGGTGTTCGAACGCGTCGGACGGCTCACGCGCGTTGAACCCGACGAGGGCCGGTGCCAGCACCTCGTTGACGAGCCGCACACGATGTTCGGCCCCCGGTGCTGGAAAATTGCACCACACTTCACCCCAACCGATATTGCCATCGCCGTCCTCGACGCGGACGAACACGGCGGGCCGATCTTTCATCCGCCCGAAGGACGTGATGACCGGCATGGTCAGCGGGTAGCGATAGCCAAAGGCCTGGACGCTTCGGAGGGTGAAAGGCGGCGATGTCATGCGGGAATGCCTGCAACGCCTACGACCAAAGGCGCCACTTGTATGGTCATCCTATTTATAATATGACCTCTGAAAACATCAACCGCAATCTGGGTGGACGCGTCGAATGAACGGAGCCGGCCTGAGACGCCTCGGTCTCGGATTGATACCGTGGATCGGTGCAATCCTGCTCTGGTACGCCGTGCGCTGGAGTGGCTTCGTCAACGTCTCGCTGATCCCCGCGCCGCACCAGGTCGCCGCCAAATTCTTCGAGCTTCTGACCAAGGAAGGTCTGTTGATCGACATCTTTGCTTCGACTCGGCGCGTCTTTCTCGGCGTCGCGCTCGGCATCCTCGTGGCCGTGCCGGTCGGATTTCTGCTGGGCTGGTATCGCCCCGCCCGCACCTTCGCAGACCCCATGATCAACTTCTTTCGCGCACTGCCGCCGATCGCGCTGATCCCGCTGGTGATCGTCTATTTTGGCGTCGACGAGCTCGCAAAGCTCGTCATCCTGTTCTACGCCTCCTTCTTCTCCGGCGTGATCGTGATGTATGAGGGCGTGTCGCAGATCACCCCGCTCTACATCCGCGTGGCGCAGACGCTCGGAGCCAACCAGGCGGAGATCTTTCGCAAGGTCATCATTCCCCTCACCGTCCCGCACATTCTCACGGCGCTGCGCGTGGCATTGGGCGTGGCCTGGGCGACGCTGGTCGCATCCGAGCTGATCGCGGCGCAGCGCGGGCTCGGCGCCATGATCCAGAATGCCTCGACCTACTTCCTGCTCGACGTCATCTATGTCGGCATCATCTGCATCGGCCTGATCGCGCTGATCATGGATTTGATCCTGCGCAAGATCACCGCGCGGCTGTTGGTCTGGCAGGATCGGGCCATCGCATGAAAAAGCGCGCGCAGTTCGACAAGGTGTCGCTGTCCTTCGAGACGCCGAAGGGCCGCCTCTTAGTCGTCGAGGACGTCAGCTACGACATCAACGACGGCGACTTCATCGCGGTGATCGGGCCGTCCGGCTGCGGCAAGACCACGATGATGAGCATGCTCGCCGGCTTCCAGAAGCCGACGACCGGCAAGGTCCTGTTCGACGGCCGCCCCGTCGCCGGTCCCGGCCCCGAGCGCGGCGTCATCTTTCAGGAATATGGCGTCTTCCCCTGGTTGACGGTGAAGCAGAACATCGCTTTCGGCCTGACGCTCAAAGCCAACCATGTCGCGACCGCCGAGCGCGACGCGATCTGCGATCACTATCTCGGCCTGATGGGCCTGTCTGACTTCGCCAATTCCTATCCGAAACATCTGTCCGGCGGTATGCGGCAGCGGCTGGCGATCGCGCGGGCCTATGCCGTGAAACCGCAATTTCTGCTGATGGACGAACCATTCGGGGCGCTCGACGCCCAAACCCGATCCAACATGCAGAACCTGCTGCTCAAGGTGCTGGAGACCGAAGGCAAGACCGTCATGCTGATTACCCATTCTGTTGAGGAAGCGATCTACCTCGCTTCCCGCATCGTGGTGGTGACGGCGCGGCCGGCGCGGATCAAGGAGATCATCGACGTTCCCTTCGCTTACCCGCGCGATGAATCGATCCAGGAACGTCCGGAATTCGCTGAGCTACGCAGTCATATCAGGCAGCTGGTCATGGACGAATATCGCGCCCAGCAGGCGCAGATGCGTCCGGTCTCATTCTCGGAATAACAAGTAACGGAGGACACATCATGGATCGGCGGCAATTTCTGACCACGACGGCAGGCCTGGCACTCGGCACGTTCACGGCAGCAGCCCCCGCAATCGCCCAGGCAAAAACTAAGGTTCGCGTTGGCTATCTCCACACCGTCGCCGTCGACGGCCAGATCTGGACCGGCATGGACCGCGGCTCCTTCGAAAAGCAGGGCCTCGATCTCGAACTGCGACAGTTCAACACCGGCCTCGAAATCTTCCAGGCGCTGATTGGTGGCAGCCTCGACGTGCTGGCAACTGGCGCTGTCCTCTCGAACTTCCCGGCCCGCGGCCAAGGCAAGGTATTTCTGATCAACGACATCGAGGTGGCGACGGCGCAGCTCTGGGTTCGCGGCGATCAGGGCATCAAGTCGTTCGCGGATTTGAAGGGCAAGCGCATCGCAACCGCGACCGGCACGACGGCGCACGTGTTCCTCGACACCGCGCTCCGGGCCAACAAGGTCGATCCAAAGGAGGTCGAGCTCGTCAACCAGACGATGCCGGCGGCCGTTACTGCCTTCATCTCCGGCGCCGTGCCTGCCGTGGCGCTCTGGGTACCGTTCAACGTCACGGTCCGCGACAAGGTCCCGGGCGCGACCATGCTTGCCGATGCGTCAGCCTATTATCCCAAGGCGGCTATTATCGGCGGCTGGGCTGCGGCGAACGACTATTACGAACCCAACAAGGAGACCCTCGCCAAGCTGATCCGCGGCTGGGCGGATGCCAACGACTACATCGTCGCGAACAGCAACGAGGCGATGGAGAAGCTGCAGAAGGGTCATTACAGCCAGACGCCATTGTCAGATATCAACGAGTCCTTCAAGGCCCAGAAGATGTTTACGTCCAAGGACTGGAAGCGGATGTACTCGGACGGGACCGTCACCAACTGGCTGCAGCAGTCGACGGACTTCTTCATGGCCAATGCGGGCATCAAGGACTTCACGCCGGCGAGCAAATACTTCGATCCGAGCCTGTATTTGAAGACGATCGCCTAGATACCAAGGCACCGAGAGACTCGGAGTTCGCGCCGGACACGTCACCTGTGCGGCGCGCTCCAGTTGTCTTCACTCGGCCGATGATTTGCTGACGTACCAAGCATGTGTTGAGCACCGAAGGGAACACCCGTCCCTTCCGCACGCTCGACTACGCTGCTGCACTCCCCTGTTCAGATCGGCGTAGATTGCCGCTCCAAACAGGCTAAGCTGGTCTCATGGGTCAACTGGTCGCAGTCTTTTGGAGGGCGAGACGTTCCCAAGGCTACGCCAAGCTCCGCGATAGCTGGCATCAAGCCCCTCATTCATTCGCCTTGCGGCGCTCGTTACAACAACCGGACTTATTGAGACCAAGTAGCACAGGCACGAGCTTTGCCTCTGCGAAGCTACGACGACCGCTCGCAGTCCGGGCTGGACTACGCGACCTGCCCGCCTTCCGCAGCTCGCGCTGGCGATTTTCCTCCCGACTCACCCATTCTCTGAGCTCCTCAAGCTCCGCGAGTTCGGTGACAAGCGCTTCGAGACGATGTCGAAGCAGAGCCCGGGGATCGCCGGCTTGAACGGGGCTATTCATGACGCGCCTCCTGATCGAGCTCTTAGAACTCGACCACTTTAGGGAGTCGGGAAAAATATGCAATCCTATTCGCACTAACAGTTGGCATGTTGCGCTCGTAAAAACTGCGGCGGTGCATCAAGAGGCCGCTTTGCTGTCGGGTACGCTTGCGGCCAACGTCCGGCGCGCCGGCGCCAAGGGCCCAGCATTGCCTCGCCGCCCAGCCGCCCACCGGTGGTGCGCATCGTCGACAAGGCTCCTACCGGCCCGATTGGGTTACACTGGAAATCCGAGTACTGGCTCCGGGGCAGTCCGCCTTGCGCCTTTCCTCATTCTCTTCGTCGGCGCAATCGACCCCACCATCAGCGGCTGGAATTCCGGAGCTGCCGCCAGTTGCGAAAGGTCCTTTGCCTCCACCACCGGATCCGCCGCCACCACCGGATCCGCCACCATTGCGAGATATCCCTCCGGCGCGAGACGATCCAGTAGAGGGACCGCCCGGCGCTCCGCCACCACCTCCCGATGACCCGCCGCTGGAACTCCCCGGCCCCGCCGCGGATGGCCGACCATTATCGAAGACCGACGGCCCCCGGTCGTTCTGCGTCACTCCACGCAATCCGCCCGAACTTGCAATGGCTCTGGAAGTCAGAGATGTGGATAGAAGCAGGGTCATCACTGGGGGTGTCACGGCCGCAAATTTTCCGCAGGTCCTCAAAAACGCCCGCCGGTCGTCGTTTTCGTTGCCGTCCCGGGTCACGCTACGCACTCCTCGATTTAAATATTTCAACCCACGTTATTATAAATTAAATACCTTTTCAACCAGGATTTTCTTTACCCGAATGGCGCTGCCGAACGTGCGCCGCCGTAGGATCGCCGGCAATTTTCGGGCTCGCCGCCTCCACTTTCCGACGCACCCTGTCGCTCCCTCGCGATTTTGAGCTACCCTCGCGATTTAATATCGCCATGATCATTTTAATGCGATTAAACACAGATGCGATATTTGACTATGTTGGATCATTGCGATGCCACTGCACTTCCATCGGTCCCTGGGCGACATGGAGATCTGGAGCGCGAGCAGCGACGGCTTCTCGTTCGTCATCAGCTTCGGAAGCCCCGGAGGTCCCGGCTTTCACGGCCGCACCGGCTATTTGGGGAGCTGGCGCCCGCTCTACGAGAACCAAGCCGCAATCAAGATTGGCGGCTCGCCGTTGCGAACGCTAGCCGAGGCCGAAGGGGCCTGCCGCACCGCAATTGGGCATCTGGCACCGCGATAAGCCCGCCGCTTTACGCAGGGCGCTCCCCTTAGTCCTCGACCGGATTCTGCTGCAACAGAGCACGAGGATTGAGCTCACCCGACGGTGCGTGCGGCCCGCTCCGCGAAATCGCCAATGCCGCGAGCAGTGTACGGTTGCTCACATCCAGCTTCTGGAAAATGTGATGGAGGTGGACCTTGATCGTCCCGTCGACAAGATTCAGCCGACGCCCAATCGCTTTATTCGATAGACCCTCCGACACGAGCCGCACGATCTGACGCTCCCGACTCGTGAGTAGCGTCAGAGCCTGATCACCGGCGCGGGGCTCCTCGCTGGCCCGCTCGGCGCTCGGCGCGACAGCCGCTTGGTTCTGCGTAGCCTCCCGCAGGGTCGCGACCAGCATCTCCGGATCCGCGTCCTTCGGAAGGACGATGCAGGCGCCGTCCAGGGCAAGCCTTTGTAAGTCACGATCGCTCGTGGTAGCGGCGAAGAAGATGATCGGCAGGCCCGGGCTCAAAGCGCTTGCGGGAGCGAGGATCTGCTGCGGACTGACGTCGGGCAGTGCAGCGTCGACAAGCGCGATGTCCGGCAGAAGAAATCGGATGGCCTCGATGCAGCTCGCACCATCGCTGCAAGACGCGACAACCGTGAAATCACGGTGCATCGCAAGAACGCTCTTGATGCCTTGCAAGACGATCGGATGTCGATCCGCAATGACAATTCTGATGCGGCGCATGTTGCCCCTGCCTATTGCTGATAACCCCCCGTGCAGACGTTTATTCCAACGCTCTGTTCGCGAGGATAGCCAGTCCGCTCGACCGTAACGCCGCGCCGTCAGGTCTCGGCCTGCCCGGCAACATCTATGGCGCCACAGTAACTTGCGCAGCGAATGCGTGCAGCACCGTAAGAATGCGGTGCTTTCTGCAAAACTTCAGCCCGTAAATCCCGCACGTAAGGACCGCGCCTTAGACAACTTGGGGCAGAATGGACCAGGAAATTCTCTCAGAACATGTCGTCCGTGCGCCAGTTGGTCGCCTGGCATTATTGTCAACATTCAATTAACTTCGTTGGCGTCGTTATTACGAATGATATATTGGGGCCTTCACGATTCAAATCTAACATTCGACGAAGTTTTAGCGAAAGCGAGGCCTTCGAAGGCCCCGCTTCTGAAAGGGAGAAAAGTAATACTATTCATCAAAGCAAAGCTGGGCAAGTAATTGCGAAAATGGCCGCTGCGTCTTTTCACGGCTCGTCGGTCGCAGGGGCATCGTCAGCAATGAGTAGGTGTTCACATGTATTCTTCGGCTATTTTGCGTCAAACTCATCAAGCCCTGATCATTCGATTCACTGAATTGCAGAACCTACGTAGTCGCGTGTCGATGGCCGAGCAGCGGTTGCTCGCGCCCAGGCGGCGCCCCCAGGTGCGGGCGCTTGGAAGGCGATTGCGCATTCGACGGCACGGGCCCGGCCGGTAACTCCAACCGCCCAAGTTGAAATCGGCACAGGCGCGCGCGAGTGGATCGCGCTTGCCGGACCCCCGCTGGACCTGATAATCCCCCTCTGTTTCGGTTCGGGGGCATTGGGGGACGGCTTCCATGGAGAACGACGACTGGGCGTCCATGACCACAGCCGAGCTGTGGCGACTTTACGACGAGGTCACGACTGTTCTTGGCCGCAGGATGACCGCGGAGAAAGCCAAACTCGAAGAACGGCTTCGCAGGATTGAGGGGACGGCCGCTGCGGCCCAGAACGAGGAACGTTCTCGCCGCCCCTACCCCCCAGTGTTGCCGAAATACCAGAACCCGAAAGATCCCTCGGAAACTTGGTCGGGTCGCGGTAAGCAGCCCCGATGGCTGAAGGCTCAGCTTCGAGCCGGTAAGAAGCTGCATGATCTCCTGATCGATCGGTCGTCCGCACAAAGGCGCCGCCGGACCGGTTGAGCCCGGCCGCGCTGCGGCAGCCTACGCACCCACGGCTGCCCGTTGCACCGCAGAATCTACCGGTCGTGATCTTCTTTCCCGTTGGGGCTGCCGTCACCGCCGCCATTGCCGAAGCCATTGTTGCCCCGCACAATGCGACCGCCTGAACTGGCTATCGCAGCCGAGGTCAGCGAGGTGGAGAGCAACAGCGTGACGGCTGGCGGGGTCACGGCGGCAAACTTGCCGCAGCTCTTCAGGAATTCACGACGATCGTCGCCTTCTGCATCGAGATGGGTCATAAGCTCGTCCTACTCCAATCCCAGCCCCATTCAAGATAAACCGCGGCTCACCAGCGGGCAAATTAAATATGCAAATTTTTGATGATTTAATTTCGGCCAATCCCATTTGCGCCGGGATCCAACGGCAACTCGGATGACACCCCTGTTGCGCCTGAACTCAGACTCCGATGTATTTACTTTTGACATTTAATTTTTGATGATTTAATATTACATTTAATCTGGGAGGGGGCGACAGCCCGGGGGATAGCGTCCCCAGGCACAGTGGGAGTCTGCGGAATTGCATGTTGATTTCCAGCTTCACTCGCTGAGCGGCCTCTTTGCCCGCGTCGATTCTCTGCGCGACGAATATGTAGTCGCCAAACCTTGGCCCCACATAGTCGTCAACGACGCCTTTCCCGAGAGGCTGTTGGACATGGTCGCGGCCGAATGCACCGCCCTCCAAGAGGCGCGTCTGATTACCACGAATACTGATTGCTTGGTGAAGCAGGAGATATCGGATGGATTGGGGCCGGCCACCCAGCATCTGCTGAACCTGGTGGACAGTCCCCGCTTCCGAGAATTGATTTCGGCGGTCACGGGCGTTCGCGATCTTCTTTGCGATCCGACACACAAATTTGCGGGAGTACATCGAACGCCTCCGGGAGGCTTTACGAAGATTCACCGCGATTTCGAAGTTCACCCGACGACCGGGCTGTTCCACCGGGTCAATTTGCTCGTCTATCTCAATCGGGATTGGCCCGAAGCTTACGGCGGTAGCCTCGAATTGTGGCCTGCGGATATGTCCGCGCTTGGATGCCGCATCTTCCCGCGGTTCAACACCATGATCCTCTGGGAGACGCACGGCGCCACCCTCCACGGCCTTCCGGATCCGGTCACCTGCCCGCCTGGTCGAATGCGCCTTTCAGTCGCATCCTATTACTACACGACGACGCGCCGCGTCGCCGCGTCGGGCGAACGCCGCGTCCGGTATTGGGCCGCGCGACCAGGTGAGGATCAAGTGATCGAGCGAATGTGTTGGCAGGATCACCTTCGTACGCTCATACCCGACCCACTCTACAACGTGCTCCGGGCAGCGCGCGATCGGATATCCGGAGTGCGCCGGTCGAAAGAACCATGAAGCTGGCCTCTTTCAGCGGCAACAGCAGGATCGATCAATGACCGGGAATCGAACAATGGCCGTGCAGTTGCGACCTGGCGATGCGGAAACGGGGGTTCTTCGCAGGCCGGGCTTCTCGCCTGTTCGACTGCGAACGCTGATGAAGCTCGCCCTCGCCGACACCGGGCTGGATATGTCGGGAATGACTGTGCTGACCGAAGCCGCGACCGGCGCGTATGCCGTGACCCCGGTGCTTGCTGCAATGGCCGGAGCCAAGCACGTCTACGCGTTCACGAAATCTGGCCGCCATGGGACCGTGTCCGACGCCAAGCGGGAGACTTTGGAGCTCGCAGCCCCACTGGGCGTCGCTGATCGCATCGAGATTCTGGGCACGATAAGTCCTGAGGTACTCCACAGCGTCGACATCTTAACCAACAGTGGCCACCTTCGTCCTCTTACAGCCGAGTTGATCGCACAACTGCGGGATGACGCCGTGATTGCCTTGATGTTCGAGGCTTGGGAATTTCGTCATGAGGACCTCGATATCGAAGCGTGCGCACGGCGCAAGATCCCGGTGGTCGGCGTCAACGAGCGGCACCCCGCTGTCGATGTCTTCTCGTTCCTGGGCCCGCTCGCCGTGAAGCAGTTGCACGACTGTGGTCTGGCGGTCCTCGGCAACAGAATCGGCCTGCTCTGCGACAATGACTTCCTTGCCCCGGTGCAGAACGGGCTTCAACGCCTCGGCGCGAACGTCGAGGCGTTCAACAGCGTTGCGGCGGTCCATCCCGGCGCGTGGGACGCCTTCGTAGTCGCGTTGCGGCCCGCGGACTCGCCGCGCGTCGGCCAGGGAGAGGCTGCGCATCTGGCTGCATGCGCACCTGCCGGCGCGATTGTGGTGCAGTTCTGGGGCGACATCGATCGAGCGGCGCTGCAAGCCAATGGTCTCGCGGTCTGGCCCACGCAATCTGTCGGACAGGGCCACATGGGCATTCTTCTGTCCGAGATCGGTCCCGAGCCGATCGTACGATTGCAAACGGGCGGCTTGCGCGCGGCCGAATGGGTTCGCCGCGGCGGTGCCTTGACGCGAGATGGATTCGCCCAGCTCGTACCATGGCAGGGGTGACATGACAGAGCGGCTCCAGCCCGACGTCGTACTCCTCGCGGACGGACCGACCGGCTTCACGGCGCTTCGCTCATTGGCGGCGCGGTGCCGCGTAGTGCAGATCTTCCGAAAACCGAACCAGCCCGAGGCGGGCGCGCTAAGGTCATTTGCGAACAATCGCGACATCCCGATCGCGGAGCTGCAGGAACTGGCACAACTTCGGAAAGTGATCGCGGACGCGCGCCCGGCGGCCGTTGTGATTTCTTCGTTCGATAGGATCATCCCGCCGCACATTCTCGCATTGTGCCGCTTCGTCAACGTCCACTATTCACTTTTGCCGCACTATCGCGGTCGCGCCAACGTCAACTGGGCGATCATCAATGGCGAGACGACTGCCGGCATCAGCATTCATCTCGTCTTCCCGGAGCTCGACGGCGGCAATCTGCTGTTTCAGCAGGCTATCCCGATCGGTCCGGATGACACGGTCACCGCGCTCTACGAGCGCCTCAACGCGATTCAGGAACGTGAACTCGGCGGAGTCGTGGTACGAGCGATCACCGGTTACCAGGGCACGTCTCAAAATACCGACCATGCCTCCTATGGCTGCGCCCGTGTTCCGGAAGATGGAGAGATAGACTGGCGGCAACCTACCGATACCATCGACCGGCTGATCCGCGGCTTAACGCCGCCATTTCCTGGTGCCTTCACCCATCTTGGCGGCCATCGGCTCATTATTGCCAACGCTTCACCTCGGGTTGACGCGCCCTGCTATATCGGCCGCGTACCAGGCCGGATCGTCGGGCGGTCGCCTACCGATGGCTGGGTGGATGTGTTGACTGGCGACGGCGTGCTGCGCCTGTTCAGCGTCCTTTCTCCCAATTCCGAGCGGCCGTGTGCTGCCGCTTCCGTCATCGGATCGACGCGAGCGACCCTCGGGCTGTCACGTCTAGACCTTCTCCACCGGATCGTCGCGCTTGAAGATAGGCTCGCTTCGCTGGAGCAGCTCAAATGCGCTCCCGAGTAAGCACAACCGTTCGGGCCAGGGAAGGCTCAGAGCATTAGCGCTCCGGTCTCATACCCCTTCCCGTCCAACGGTGGCCCACAGCCCGTCACGGCCCGGGCTCTGCACGCGAACCCAGCGATAGGACGTCCGCGACCACGGCTTGATCTGTGACGTGAGATTGTCGAGGACGAGATCGCCGCTTCTGGTGCGCACGAGAAGCACCAGATGATGTTCACCGGAACCGACGACGACTTCGCCTAATAGGAGGACGCGCGAGGGCCAGCCGCGCCGAAGCAATTCGTGGCGCTTGCTCACCGCGTAATCGTTGCAATCGCCACGCGCGGGGTGGATAGTCCATGCCTCGCCCGAAAGACCAAGCTCGTTGCGGACCGGTTCTATCGCCAGATTGACGGTACGATTGATCTCCCGCAGGTCTGCCCATCGCTTCTCGGTCAACCGGATCGGGCCGCCTCGAAAGGAGCGTCGCGGGCGACATTCGGCCTGATAGCGCAGGCAAAACACCGTGTAAGTAAGGGGCGGCAGAGCCGGGCGCCCCAGCTCGATGTGCGCAGAATCCGTCTGGGGAACTCCTGGCATAACCAGCAAAGCCGCTCGCGACCACTGAACGCCTCCGATGACGATTGCTATGGCCGCTGCGATGACCGGGCCCGAGGTTCGCTGCATCTGCCGATCCCCCTCCGTGCGTCAAACCGTGTCGGTCCAGCCAGCGCAAACGACCGACCCACACAATTTCCATTTAATACATTATATTCCATTATATTTAAATCGCAATAAATATTAAATTCGCCTCTCATACGACACGCAACTGTGGCGCCGCTTCAACTGACACGCGGAAAAAGGGGAACGACACCGCTTCGATCGGGGCTGTATATTCGGTTGCATAGTGTTGAAGCGGCGCGCGGCAAAGGGCTCGCCCCGCACAGCGGCGCAATAATTGTTAGCCACCAATTTAATTTAATCGTTGATTTGAATAATTACCGGGGTCAAACCATCAAACGGGCGATCTCGGGCGGGACCAGTCACATGCCGGTCGAACTACTCGTCATTCTTGGAGCTGAAGCTTCGCTACTGGGCTTCGTAGCCACAATGAGGCTGCATGCCAGGCGAATGGACGTCCTGAGCGGACGATCATTCGAGCGCCCCATCGTCTCGCGGGGAGAGAAACGACATCCAGCGCGGTCGCTCCGTCGAAAGATCCGCGATTTACCGCGGTTCACTGGGAGGCAGACGATCTCATTACGCTCGTTCCACCGGATTTTCTACAGCGCGCCGATAGCCAAAATGCTGCTACGGCTCCTTCAAACCAGAGTGCCATCGCCGGTCCGGTTTCAGACGCGCGCGCGTCGGGCCGGCGCGCCCGTCCTCGGTGCTTGCGACCGCCCGGCCGCGCCTTCTTCGGCTGGTCGCAACACCGACGCGCAGGGAAAACACGCCGGTCCCCGATCCATGCAGTCGAGCGCTACTGCCATCTTGCACCAACTCAGCGCTCCTTGAACGCCCTCCCGGCCTGATCCTGCAGCGGCTTCAGCAGGTATGAAAGCGCGGTCCGGCCTGCCGTCTTGATGAAGACCTCGACTGGCATGCCGGGCAGCAACTTTGCGGCCCCGAGCTCCGCGAGCGCTTCCGGCTTCAGCAGGACGCGGCCTGTGTAGTAACTCGTGCCGGCACGCTGATCCTGCGTGATGTCTGCCGAGACCATGCTGACCTCGCCATCAATTTCGGGCGTGGTCTTCTGGTTGAAGGCTGCGAAGCGCATTGTCGCAGTCTGCCCCACATAGACCTGGTCGATATCCTTCGGTGCGATCTTGACCTCGACCGCAAGCGAGTCCGCATCGGGGACGATCAGCATGATTTGCTCGCCAGGAGATATCACCCCTCCGACCGTATGGACGCTGAGCTCATGGACGCGGCCGGATTGCGGCGCCCTGATATCGACGCGATTCAACTGGTCGACCGCCGCTGTCTTGCGCTCGCCCAGCTCGGAGAGTTTCGAGCGCGTTTCGATCAGGTCCTTGCCGACCTCCGTTCGGAGGTCTTGGTCGATCTGAATGATCTGGAGTCCGATTTCGGAGATCTTGCCCTTCGACTGAGCGATCATTCCTGCGAGCTGGCTGCGCTCGCCTTCGATGCGGGCGGAGTCGCGCTCGAGGGAATTGAGCCGCGTGATCGGCACCAGATTCTTCTGCCAGAGGCTGCGCACACCCTCAAGCTCCTGGCGGATGAATTCGACTTCCTTCTGCTTGGCCTCGGTCTGACCCGTATAGCCCTTGATTTCGTTTTCCAGCTGCGCGCCTTTCTCCTGCAGTTGCGCTTTTTGGCCGCTCCTCGCCTGACGGCGAAGGTCGAACAGCTTCCGCTCCGCGGTGATCGCACGGCTCGCCTCGGAGTTGCTCTCCCTGGCCCGATCGAGCAGCAATTTTGGAAACACGACCTGCTCGGCACCATCGCGCTCGGCCTCGAGGCGCGCCTGCCGCGCCAGCAGCTCATCGATGCTATTGGTGACGATCGTCGCATTTGCGAGCGTCTGCGTCTCGTCGAGACGGATCAAAATGTCGCCCGCCTTGACCCGATCGCCCTGGCGCACGCGCAACTCTCCCACGATTCCGCCGGTGGCGTGCTGAACCTTCTTGACGCTCGAATCCACCACGACGACGCCTTGAGCGATCACCGCGCCCGCCAATTGGCTTGTGGTTGCCCAACCGCCGATCCCAAAAGTGACCAGACCCAACATGATCATACCGACGATCATGTAACGCTGGATCGATTGCATCGCCGGCGCCACCATGCCGCTCATCGGCTGCCTCCTTGAGCTTCCGCCACCACCTTGAGCGGCACGGGATTCCGCAAGACCTTCTTAAGGACCTCCTCTCTCTTTCCGAAGGACTGAACCCTGCCCTCCCCAAGGCACAAGACATGGTCTACGGCTTCAAGCGCCTTTGGTCGATGGGCGACAACGACGACTATCCCGCCGCGGCGGCGCACCTTTAGGATCGCCTCGGTCAGCGCCTCTTCGCCCTCGGCATCGAGATTTGACGAGGGCTCATCGAGCACGACCAGGAACGGCTCGCCGTAGAAGGCACGTGCGAGCCCGATACGCTGCCGCTGCCCAGCCGACAGCGCCAATCCCCCCTCGCCGATTTTCGTGCCGTACCCATCCGGAAGCGAAAGGATCAGATCGTGCGCACCCGCGGCATGCGCGGCCTCCAGCACTGCGGCGGCCGTGGCCTGCGGATCGAACCGCGCAATGTTCATCGCAATGCTGCCGTCGAACAATTCGACATCCTGGGGAAGGTAACCAATGTGCTTGCCGAGGGCGTCCGAAGACCAGTGCTCCAGTGCGGCGTTGTCCAGCCGTATCCGGCCTCGAATGCACGGCCATACACCCACCAGCGCTCGGACGAGTGTCGATTTTCCGGATCCGCTCGGTCCAATGATTCCGACAGCCTGCCCGCTCCGCAGTTGGAACGACACTTCATTGACGGTGGGCCTCTCCGAGTTCGGCGCGCCAATAGAGAGATGCTCGACGGTGAGAGCTTGAACAGGAGGAGGCAGTGCCAGCCGTTCTTCCTCGGTAGGCAGAAGCTTCAGCAAAGCATCGAGCCGTTGTCCCGACTGCCGCGCGGCGACGAACCCTTTCCAGTTCGCAATGGCCAGTTCGACGGGCGCCAAGGCCCGCGCGCTGAGGATCGACCCGGCAATGATGATGCCGGCCGTCGATTCCTGGTTGATGACAAGGACTGCGCCAACGGCAAGAACCAGCGATTGCAGGATCGCCCGGAAGATCTTGGAGGCGCCTCCGAGGCTGTTTGCGACATCGCTGGCGCGCTCATGGGCTGCGAGATACTTCGCGTTGACATCCCGCCACCGCAGCGCCGCCTGCTGCCGCATGCCCATGGCTTGCAGAACTTCGGCATTTCGTCGGCCCTCGAGCGCCAATGCCGTTCGCGAAACTGCGAGACGCGAGGATGCTCTTGCCGGCCCCCGCGTCCGAGTCTCCGTGAGCATCGTGATGCCGACGAGCACCAGCGCGCCGGTCAACGCGGTGACGCCGATCCAAAAGTGAAAAAGAAAGCAAACGCCGAGATAGATCGGCATCCAGGGCAGATCGAAGAGCGCCGTCGGCCCGCCGCTCGACAGGAAGCTGCGGACCTGATCAAGATCCCGCACCGGCTGCAAGCCGTCGCCATCGGCCCTGGTCTTCAAAGGCAGGCGAACAAGCGCATCGAATATGCGAATGCCGAGCCGTTCATCAAAATACCGGCCGACCCGCGCGCTGATCCTGCTCCTGACGAAGTCCAGCCCACCCTGAAACAGGTAAAGGACCGTAGCCAGAACCATCAAGGCGACCAAAGTCGGTATGCTGCGCCCGGGCAGCACGCGATCATAGACTTGCAGCATGAAGAACGAGCCGGTGAGCATGAGGAGATTGCTCATGCCGCTGAAGGCCGCGAGCGCCCAGAATATCCTGCGGCAAGACCGCAGGAATGCGGACATCTCTGACTGCGGCTCCTCATAGCTCTCCATCGGCCGGAAACGACCGACGAATATCCGTTTCCGAAGGGCTTCAACGAAGCGCCTTGCCCAGCCGACGAGCCGCGACGTCGGGGGTTCGGCCTCATTCGCCAGCCGGCGCCCGGCCGACCACAGTCCTGACAAATGCATAATTGGGATTCGATAAAGATTCGCGGGCGGGGGAATTATCCCCCGCCGTCCAGTATCAGTCATGACACCTGCCCTTTAGTCATGCCTATGCGGGGGATCCCCTGAGAGATCCCCCAAGGCAATTGTTGAGTACCAATTTTTGTCTGACGAGCCGTCCCCTACGCGAAGTGGAAGTCGTGGCTGTTCAGCTTGTCGAGCTGCGTGTTCTTCAGCGTGAGGGTGTCGCTCCCCGTCGCGATGACGACGTCGTGGCCTGACTGGGCCGCGTGGGAGAGAACGCTCGCAAAGCTGTCGAACACGCTTTTGCTGAACTCGATCGTGTCGTGAGCAGGTCCGCGGGCAGCGAAGTCCTTGATGACGTCCTGGCCGAAGTTCGACGCAAACTGGAACGTATCCGCTCCCGCTTTGCCAACCATGACATCGTTGCCGGTGGTGCCAGTCAGCGTGTCGCTGCGGCCCGAGCCGATCATCGCCGCGCCCGAGCTGGTTCCGACCACGTGGTCTGTGGTGTCGACCTGCTCCGCGGTAAAGGCGTGGGACTTACCCGACAGGTCGGAGGTCTGGAAGCTCCACTTGCCGTCGGCGTCCGTCGTGGACGAACCGACCGAGGTCGTGCCGTCATACAGCTTGATCTCGCTGTTGGGATCGGCCGTGCCCTTGATCGTCGCGGTGTGATCCGAGTGCTGGCGTACATTGGTGACTTCCACCGTCGGGGTGCCGCCACCGCTGTGCGAGCCGATCGGCGGATCGATCGGCTGCGACAAGGCGCTGGTGTTGCCGGCTGCGTCGGTCGCTGTCGCGGTGAAGGTGTGTGACCCGTGCTTGAGATTCGGTGTCGTCACGCTCCAGTCACCGTCACTTGCAACGGTCGTCGTGCCAAGCAGGGTCGCGCCCTCGTAGAGCTTGATCAAGCTGCCGGCTTCCGCCGTCCCGGAAACCGTGGCGCGGTTATGCGTGGTCGGATCGCTCAACAGCACCGGGGCATCGGGGGCAGCGGTATCCACCGTCACGTCCAGCGCAGTCGATGCCTTGCTGGTGACGCCAGAGACCGTGTCGGTCGCAGTGAAGCTGTGCTTGCCGTCCGGCAGCGCGGCGGTGGTGTAGTGCCACGCTCCATTCGCATCCGCCGTGGCCGTGCCGAGCTGGGTGGCGCCGTCGAGCACCTTGACCGTGCTGTTGGCAACCGCAGTCCCGGCCAGGGTCAGCGTCTTGTCGCTCGTGATGTGATCACCGGCAGTGCCGGTATCGTTTGAGAACGAGGCGATTTTCGGCGCGGCGGGCGCTGTGGTGCCCGTGCCCGATGTGCCCGAGCCGGTGGAGCCCGTCGTCCCAGAACCAATGACCGCATCCACGGCCGTCGACGCAGCACTGACGTTGCCGGCAACGTCGGTCGCTTTCGCCGTCAGGGCGTGCGAACCGGCCGACAACGCAGACGTCGTGACGCTCCACGCACCGCTCGAGTTGGTTGTCGCCGTCCCGATCTGGGTCGTTCCGTCAAACACCTTGATCGCGCTGTTCGCTTCGGCAGCCCCCGACAGAACGACTTGGTTGGCAGCGTTGACGGTGTCGCTCGCGATCGTCGGTGCAGCTGGCGCCTTGGTGTCGACGGTGACCGCCACCGCAGCCGATGCCGCGCTGGTTTGACCCGACGAATTGGTCGCGGTCGCCGTCAGCGTGTGCTTAGCATCGGTCAAGACCTTGGTGATATAGTCCCAGCTTCCGGCCGAAGTCGCGGTCGCCGTACCGATCTGCGTCGAACCGTCATAGACTTTCACGGTGCTGCCAGCCGCGGCGGTGCCGTGCAGAGTGATCTGATTGGCGTCCGTGATGCCGTCGCCAGTCTTGCCCGTATCGGGTGACCAGGATGCGATGCCCGGCGCTGCCGGGACTTCGGGCGTTGCGGGGGGCATTGTCGGTGAGGTCGTTGTACCGCTATTTGCCGACGTATTGAGCGTCGACGCCAGCTGCGCGCCGTCCGTGTAATTCCCGGTGAACACCGAATTGTTCCCGCGGATCAACGCGTCGCCGTACTGCGCGCCACCAACGTGATTGTTGGTGAACGACACACCGGTGATCGAGGCGGTGCCCAGATTGGAGTCCGCGTATACAGTGTAGGCGCCACCAGTTAGCAGATTGTTGGTGACTGTGACATTCGAGACCGGCCCGAAGCCGTTGTCGATCATGACCGCCGAGGTCCACCCCCACTGGTTGATGATCGAATTGCCGGTGATCTGAATGTTGGAGAGGCCTCCATCGATCTGGATGCCGTCATAGTGAGGCGACCCGCCTGCCTGGAGATCGTGGATGTAGTTGCCCTGGATGACGGAGTTGCTCCCGGGAACGATGCCATTCTCCACGTTGAAGATGTTATTTCCGATGAACGTGCCGCTCCCCATGATGCCCTGATTGCCCGTGCCATCCGGTGCCCGGCCGGTACCATCGATGGTGCAATTCTGGACGACTGCGCCCGTGACTCCGGAATCGATGGTCACCCCGGCCCATCCGCCCGACGTGATCTTGCAGTTCTCAAGCGTCACGTTGTCTGCCTTGATGTAGACGCTTCCGGTGATGTTGAGTCCCGAAACCACCGCTCCTGCCTGCGTAATCACCACGTCTCCCGAAGGAGTGAGCGTTACCCCCGCAGGCACGCCGGTGTTCGTTGCGTCAGGCCATGCATTCGTTGTGGTAGCCAAAATTGCCTCTCCGTCTTTTGTGTATTATTCCCCGTTAATCGCCGTCAGCATTTATTGCGGATCTACACTCGCGATTTAATCGCGATCGAAATACGCCGACGACGTGCTTGCGCGGCGTTAATGGTCGTCAGCAGAAGGCCTTTTTTTGACAAGACCACGGCTCCGCCAAGGTCATTTCGCCGCAAACACCGCCAGATTCTTGTTTTCGGAAATGCGGTGCAAAAATCTACGCCACGGGAATCAAAAGCGATTTCGTTTTAGCGGCGATCAGATTGGCGTAAAATACCCCCGTCGTGCACTTCACAGAAAAATCGCTCCAGCTAGCGACCGAGACGACGAGCACGATTGACGAGCAGGCGCGAAGACCAATTTCATCGACCGCCGCGCATTAAATAAACCAACGATGTAAATAAACGTGTTAGCGCATTATTAAATGGAGCGCGCGAATCGTCGATGCAGCACGATACTCCGCACATGGTCGTCGTGATTGGCGACGCCCAAGATGACGCAGTGAATGAACTTCAATGATGGGGTGTGATCGCTTCGACTTCGCTCGAGCGCAGAACAGGAGAAGGAGTCGCCTCAAATAACGGCTCGGACGAGAGTCGGCGGCAAGAGCTGCCGCCCAACCCCGGATTGTTTTCGCCGGCGACCATCAAAGGGCTACCGGCGTCTAAGCCCTCCGGCACAGAAATACTTTCTCACCCCGGATAAGCCCATATTGCGCAACTTGCGGCTCGACCGCGGTATATTCATCAACGACGAAGCCCGCGCGTTCCAGGCGGCGCCGGAAATCACGACCGAAGAAGCGGACGTGATCATGCTGATTGAAGTACAAGATCCGATCCTCAACTGTTCTCTGCCTCGACCGATCCTCAAACGTCTCCTGCCAACCTTCAATGAGCGGGATCATCGCGACCAAGGTGCCCCCCTTGCGCAGGATCCGGAATAGCTCGGGGATGGCCAGGCGATCGTTCACGTGCTCCAGGATGTGGCAGCAGATGATCAGATCGAACCTGTTATCCTCGAGATCGATCTTTTCGATGTTGATGTCGAGATCAGCGCCCCTACCGCCGAATTCACAGGTGAGATAGCTGCGCGGCTTCCTCGCCTCTATATACCTCGTCACTCCCGTTTCAGGCGCGAAGTGAAGAATATCCTTTCCCTTAAACAAGTTCTGCTCGGCGTCGCAGAGCGCCAACAACCGGTGCCGCTCGTGTGACAGACAGTTCGGACAGAGCGAATCGAAGTTGATCCCCAATGCCAGCGGATTTGCGTATGCAAAGAAGCGGCCGCGATACCCGCATACCGGACAAGATCTCTCAAATCGTCCGAACAGGAAGCGGATCGTCCGTAGCCCGCTGCGCAATGACCAGACATAGGGGCGCAACCGTCCCTTGATGCTCCCGGTCGACGATGGCGCCACGTCAAAATTACTCATCTTGAACTCCCAACATCTGCCATTCCCTGAGCGAAGCACGCACTCCGATACAGACGCCCCAGAACGTCCACATGTAGTTCCAGAAATGCACCGTCAAACCTGTGAACAGGAAGACCATGCAGGCGATTGTAAAGCCCCTTTGAATCTCGGTCGAACGAAGTCCGGGCACAGGCAGCATCGCGGCGAGATTTAGGACGATAAGGAGGATGGTGACCGGTACGCCGTAATGCAGACTCGTGACGAGCCACACGCTGTCGACGGTTCGATCGAGCAGATAATACCCGAACGTCACGAACCCCGCTCCGGTCAAGGGCGACTGCCACACCTGCGCAGAGACTGCGTCCCAGATCATGAGGCGATAGAATCCAGTCTGAGGCTCCAGGGTTGCGTGGGACAGCAGCCAGCTGAGAGGGTTGTTTGTCACAGAAGTGACGGCAACCAGGAACATGCCCGCCCCGGCCCAAAGGAGATGCCATCGCCAGGGGATGCGACACAACAGCCGATCGTAGGCGTAGCTCGACGTGACGAGCACCATTCCCATGACGGCGGCCGAAGATAGCGACAGCACTCCGCCGAAGAAGCATAGACACGCCCACGACAGACGCTTGATGGGGCTCGTCGTCGAGAACAGCACGATGGCCGCAGCCAGCGAACAGAACACGCCATAGAGAATTGGATGGTCGAATGTCGCTATTGCGCGCCGCAGACCCGCTCGCACTCCATCTACACTCGACGTGCCGTCGTCCACGATGGCATCAGGCTGCGGCATGAGTGTCGCCACCATCTCGCGAACGACCCAATGCCCCGTCAACACGTCCGCTACTGCAACGCATATCGCAATCGCCGTGAATGCCTTGACCAGACGAATGAACTGCTGGACCGCCGGCGGCTCCAGAACGAAGGCTCGCGCGACAAAATAAGCCCCGACAAAGTCGAGGGCCTCTGCAACAGCGGAAAACGCCGATTGAGGTCCGGCGGCATAGGCGGCCGCTCCCACCATGGCGAGCGCAAGCGTCCCCGCCAACCCGTCCGACAGCAGGAGCCGCCGAGTGGGCTGCAATAACTGCGCAAGCGCCGGCATCAGCAGGAGTATGAGGGCTATCCTGGTCGGCGTTAGCTTTGCGCCCGCAATCAGCACCTGCAGCCCCGATGGCAAGACGATGCCCATGAGAAGGAGTGGGACGGCCCAACTGATGTGTTGGGGAAAGGTCGACCGGACCCCCGCCCCCGTCGCGCGCATTCGCGCGTGCCCCGCAAGGAAGGCATCGCTGGGATAGCTCATGAGGCGATCTCCCCGAAGGGGCTGACGCAGCCCATCAGGTCCGGCAGGCCCTGCGGTTGGCCAGCCACATGCGGGCGCTTCATCTGATCGCCTCCTGCCCCGCGACTTTGCCAACGTTCAGATTGCGGACCAGGTGCCAGCCGTCAGTCGCATTCCGGAGATAGGTGGGGCGATTTCTGCGAAACAAGGTTGGCCCATACTGTCCGGACCCGATGTGATTGTCAGTGATCGAAACACTCGATATCGGATTGTCGTTGAACTTCCCGTCCGAATAGATCGTATAGCTGCCGCCGGCGAGTAGATTGCCTTCGATCACAATATTGGAGACCGGGCCAAACTCATTGTCGATCATGATGGCGCCAGCCGCGCCATGCGAATTGATGATCGTGTTGTGCCGGATGACCGTGTCCGAGATGCCGCCATCGATCTGGATACCGTCGTAGTGTGGTGCCCCGCCGGCATTGAGATCGTGAATGAAATTGCCTTCGATCAGATTGTCCTTTCCGGTCAGCACGATTCCATTCTCAACATTGAAGATATTGTTACGTTGGAACGTGCCCTGTCCCATGATGCCCTGGTTTCCATTGCCATCGGGACCGGCACCTAGACCGTCGATCGAGCAATCCCTGACGACAATTCCTGTCCGATGCGGATCGATCTTGATGACGGCCCACGCTTTGGCCGAGATGCGGGACGTCTCGATCGTCACGTTGTCGGCGTTGACCGTTACGCCACCCTGAATGTCCAGTCCCGAAATTGTCGTGCCGGCCACCGCAATCGTGAGCGGACCCGATGGCTTCAGCTTGAGATCACGAGGCGGCCCCGTGTTGCTTGCGTCCGGCCATTCTGAGGCGAATGCCGGCTTTGACGGGTTATTCGGTTCAGCTACCACACCGGCCGGGATTTGGAGCGCTGCGACCGCAGCGGCTACACGGGCAGCGTAGAGCGCAATTTCGCTCCTAGCACGCTTGCGTCCAAACGCATGCTCTCCGGCTCCTCGCCAGCTCCGCCAAGGTCCCGCTACGCTATTGAATCTCATCGTTCTTCTCACCTGCCGCAGTCCCACGCCCTCATGCCGGTTCGGCTCTCTGTACCTCGTAACCGCCAACCCACTCTCGCCGACGCCTCCAGACGGCTTCCCAGTACACCGCATTCTCCTGCCATTCCGCATTGCGCGCCAACGCGGCTGCCATGCTGTAGCCGTACCAGCGTGTGAGCGGCACGATCAGGTGCAACGCCTGCCCAATCGTCCGCGCGGGCCAGCCAAAGTGGCGGTTGATCAGGGTAATTCTCCCCTTGAACACCTTCACTCTCTTGTCGACGGGCACGACGTCCGATGCTCCGCCATAGTGGACAATGGTCGCCTCAGGCGTGATCGCAGGCCGCGCACCGAGCGATCGTGCGCGATGGCAAAGGTCCGCTTCCTCTCCATACATGAAAAAGGTGGGGTCGAACCCGCCTAGCCTCTCCCACAGCGGCCGGTCGATCAGCAGAAAACACCCCGTAACGATGTCGACATGCCGCGAGGTATCTCGGTCCCAACCGCCATAGGCCTCGGAATTGAGAATCGGATTGCGACGACCGAAGTAGGTAAGCCCCAGCGCGAAGCACAACAAATTCCACAGACTGATTCTTCGAAAGCACGAGGTGCGATTGAGGCTGCCATCCGGAAAGACAGTGCGGCCGCCCCAGACGTGAAAGGAAGCGTTCGCGTCGGCGAACTCCAAAAGACGATCGATCGCGCAATCGAGAATGATGGTGTCAGGATTGAGGAGGAGCAATCGTCGGCCCCGCGCCTGTTTTGCAGCCAGATTGTTGGCGCGCGCAAAGCCGACATTACTGTCTAGTGCAATGAGCTTGACCTCTGGAAATTGGCGGGCAATTGCGGCGGCCGACTGGTCGGAAGAGTTGTTGTCGACGACGATCACCTCATAGCTCACCGTCACCGTCTCCGCGGCGATCGATGCCAAACAGTCGAGCGTCATCTCGCGGGTATTATAGCTCACGACAATGATGGAAAGATCCAGCTGCCGATCCAACCCCTGACGTTCGTCATCATGGTATGCGTTGCACATAGCAGCTTCGCTCCTCTCGCCGCTCGTCGCGCTATCGCCTCGACCTGAGATCCGGTGCTGGTGTCATTTCACTCCGCTGCGCCGGCCCCGATTGTTCCTGTCAGACTGTTACTCTGCTCATGACGGCCCGCGGCTGGCTCACTCTCAACGCCTCGTCCGCTGCCTGTGCGTGCAATGTGCGATGACACCCAACGCGAAACCGACGCCTTTTGCTTCAGCGCCGGCGCTTCGACAAATCGCCAGGAGGCATACGCCAGAATGAGAGTTACCGATCCCGCTAGCAAGGCCAGCGGCCAGCCGGCTGCGAGATCAAATACCGTCAGGAATGCCAATATGACCGGTGAATGGATCAGGTATACCCCGTAGGACAAATCGTGCTTTAGTGGCACCCGGCTGGTGACCTCGGAGAGCCCGAGATAGACTACGACGTACGGTACACACAGCGGCAGCGCCACCGCACCCATCCCGCTCGCAAGACCAATCAACGCGAATCCCGAGGCGACTGCGGCTCCGATTCCGGAGAGCGGGATAGTCTGACGGTAGAGGTAGAGGTTCGTACCAGCGATAAAGTAGACGAAGAGGCCGATGAAATCCAAGAGCCGTTGCGGACAGGCGGCACGCAGCGATGGCGAGAGCGCCAGCCCAACATAGGCGAGATAGACCAGAGCGAAACTGATCACCGTCAGCACACGTTGGCGGAGAAAGCCGGCCACGCTCAGCGCCGCCAGCACCGCATATGACCAGACTTCGACATTGAGCGTCCATAGCGGTCCATTGACCTGCACCTCCTGTCCATGCCGCATCACGCCGGGCAGGTAGTGAGACATCAGGGTAAGAACGTTCTTCAGATACAGGTAGAGCTCGGCGCTACCGAAGTATTCAGCCAGGGAATAAGTCGTCAGGGCTGGCCCAAGCACGAACATGGACGTGATGACGACGACGAACAGTGCAGGCAGGATGCGCAACGCCCTATTTACGCCGAACCGGACGAGATCGCCGGATCGGGCCAGGCCAGGCGCCAGCAGGAAGCCGCTGACGCAAAAGAAGATGATGACTGCAAATAAACCAAGCTGGATGAACCCACCGCTGAACCGATAAAGGACGTCGTTCACTCCCCACCAAGCATGATGACCAACCACCACGAGTGCGGCCGCAAGTCGAATTTGATCAAAGCCGGGCCCTCGGGCCGAAAGGACGGCCAGCCGATCACCGATCGTCGTCGCCCTGACCGGAATCATCGATCTCTCGTTTCGTGATCTGCTGTCATTTTATCGGATACATTCAATGTTAAGCTGCACTAAATCGGTCCATTTTGGCCGAAATGCTGACCCTCCACCTCGGCCTTCTGATCCTGGAGGCCAGCAAATACGGCCGTCTCGTCGTCATTTGGTATCCCGCCCGAGGCGGTGACGACGATCGAAGCCGCAAGGCCAAGCGAAACGAATTCCGGTGCGAAGGTACTCAGCCTAGAGGTCATGCCGAACAATCCATCGTCACGATCCGCTGGAATTCCGAACATCTTCTCAATTCGCAACCCCGCGTCGGTGCACCACCTCGCCAGCCGGCGCGCCGAAGCAAAATGAGCGCCGGCAGCGTCGTATCTGCCGCGCCGCCCGGATTGGAGACCCGCTCCGAGATAAGAACGAATGCCCCTGGGGGACATCGTATTGGGCATCTGGATCACTGCTATCGACTGCTCGTGCATGAACGTCTGCAGCTTCCGAAGCAGCTTTCGTGGATCCGGAGCCAGATGCAACAGGTTGAGGCAGAGGATGCAATCGAAGGCGCCGCGATTGGAATCGATGCTATCCAGATCGGCGTAGATCATCTCAATCCCGTCCCTGGCGGGCCCAGCCGCAATGACCGGATCCAGAGGGATCGCCGCGACATGCAGACCTCGCGCTTGCAGCCGCCTTTCTGTTCTGCCAGAGCCACAACCGAGTGAAAGAACGCTGCGCGCCGATACCGGCACGAGGGAGATCAACTCCTCGGATTCGGGTTCGTAATAGTTCTTGGAAAAACTAGCGCGGCGAAGGCGCGTCTCCGTTGGAAGCAGCGAGTAAGGTAGGCGACGGCCGTGCGCGATCTCCAGCAGAATCTCCTTCTGCATGCCAAGTTCGTCCAGTCCAACCCCCATCCGGCCGACATACCGGTTGGTGAGGTGATGGACCGTGAAATCGTCCAGGTGCGAGATTGGCACCAGCTTCTTCAGACCACATTGGGTGTATGGATCCGTGGCGGCCGAACAGGCGAGATCATACCTCCCCTGATGCGGAGCTACGTCGAAGCCGCCCGAACGCAGCGCCTTGCCCAGCTGCTCCCGGGTGAGAGCAAAGCAAGCGGCGTGCTCGTTGGTAAAATGCGCCAGAATATAGTCGCCACGCCATCTGACCGATGAGGGATCCCAGTGAAAGTGAGCGTGGATGTCAGGGTAGTTGCGCTGGCCGTCTTCAGCGAATTCGACCCGCAGAAATCCGGCTACTTCGTCTTCAGGCAGAATCGACGTTACATCCAGCCAGGCACGGATGTTCTTCTCTGTGATCAGAATATCGTCTTCAGAATAGATGAACAGATCGTACTGGTTATGACGTTCCACGAAGAGCTTCTTGTGTGCGAACGGCAGGGACCATGGGTCCTTGGTTGGCATGCCAACAATGCATTCCGCCCCGGCCGTCGGGCCCTTGTCGATGTTAGACAACACCACGATATCAATGGCGCAAGACATCGACCTGTACTCTCTAATGATCCGCTCGAGGTAGCGGTCATTCGACGTTCCATGGCTTGCAATCGCGACCAGCACGCGGACCGCGGTACCGCTGGTTGGGCTCGTCATGTGCTGGGCAGCATGTTCGTTCATTGCGCCGGGATCTCGGTGGAGGCGTCCAGCCATTTTCCAATTTAATATAAGCTCAGAGTATATAATAAAATTGGATCGGTCGAGATTATTGTGATTTAATTTTGGATTATTATCGCGCGACGCTCGGAGAACCTCTCGCATGAAGGTGCTGGTCTATCCGCATTCCATGGAACTGGGTGGATCGCAGCTCAACGCAGTCCAGCTTGCCGAGGCGGTTCGAGACCTGGGCCATCAGGTCACTGTGGCGTCGGAGACCGGGCCTCTTATGGACAGGGTAAGAGAGACGGGCCTCGAACACATTGAAATTCCCCGGCATCGAGCCCGCCCCTCGCCGCGTGTCAGCCAGATGCTCCGCAACATCGTTAACGAAGGCGGAGTGGACGTGGTGCACGGTCACGAATGGCCCCCTATAGTCGAGGCCTTTCTGAACGTTGGACTATCGACGCGAACTGCCGTGGTGGGAACGGTCATGTCGATGTCCGTTCCCTCTTTCCTACCTCGCAGTGTTCCCCTGACCGTGGGCACGGAGATGATCCGCCGCGCTGCCGTCGCTGCAGGACATCAAGATGTCACCCTGCTCGAGCCGCCAGTGGATACGAAATCTGACCATCCCCTCCTCGATGGCACGAGTTTTCGCGTCGCTCAGAATTTCGGACCTGACGAGATCGTCATTGCGATGGTCTGCCGGCTGGTGCCGAACCTGAAACTGGAGGGCCTGCTCTCGGCGTGTGATGCCGTCGGAGCAATGGGCCTCGATGGTCGTACGGTGCGGTTATTGATCATAGGTGATGGACCGGCCCGCCCGACCGTCGAAGCGCGGGCGGCCAGAATAAATGCGCTACTCGGCCGGACCGCCGTCATATTGGTGGGCGAGATGTCCGATCCCCGGCCCGGCTATGCTGCCGCGGATGTCATTATCGGCCAAGGTGGTTCGGCGCTGCGCGGCATGGCTTTTGGCAAGCCGCTAGTGGTCATTGGCGAGGACGGGTTCAGTGAGCTGTTAACGCCCGAGAGTGCGCCGAAGTTCCTGCAGCAGGGTTGGTATGGGCTGGGAAGAGGCTCGCGTGGTGCCGGCCCCGATGCACTTCGGTCGGCTCTTGAGGTCGTTCTCGTCTCAACGTCCCTTCGGCAGGAGCTTGGCAGTTTCGGCCGACGACTGGTGGAGAATCGCTTCAGCCTAGCACACGCGGCGAGGACGATAGAGCAAACCTATCTGCGCGCACTGCGCGGCAAGAGTGCGCGCGGGCGCCGACTGACAGATGCCGGTCGATGTGCTGCCAGCCTTGCCCGCTATAAGATACAACGAAAATATCAACGTTGGATGGGTTTGGCTTCCGCGGAGGACGATAATGATCGGGCGCGAATCTCCCAGGTGCTGTCCGCAGGAGCGGTCACCCCTTGTTCAGTCAGAGTCGCGCCGGATCCGGCAAGTGAGGTATCCCGGCAAACCGATTCCTGACCGGCCGCAATGGTCCAGATTCAACGGGCAAGTTCATTCTTGACCGCGTCGGCGATACGCTCCTGGTCCGCTGAGCCCATCTGCGCATAAAGTGGGAGCAGGATCGCGTGATCCTGAGCAAGCTCGGATTGTCGTAGATCATGGCACGGCTTCACCTCCGCGTAGGGCGGCTCGCGATGCGAGCACATGATGCCCCTCCGCGTAGCGATGCCCTGATCGAGCAGCGATTGCATCGTTGCCCGCTGATCCAATCGATCGGGCAAGCGTACACAGTAGCTCTGCCAATTCGAACGCGCCCACTCCGGTTCGAACGGCAACCGCAGCCCCTCTATATTCCCAATCAATTGATCGTAACGCGATGCCAGCGCGCGCCGGCGCGCAATCAGCTGCGGAAGCCGCTCCAGCTGCTTGCGCCCGATCGCGGCCTGCATATCCGTCATTCGATAGTTGTAGCCGACGAGGACGTACTCTTCGAAAATGACACGCTGCGAGCCGTGACGCACGATATCCGGGACGCTCATCCCGTGTTGACGTAGCAGCCTGAACTTGCGATCGAGCTCGGGATCGGACGTGGTGAGCATTCCCCCCTCACCTGTTGTGATCACCTTTCGTGGATGAAAGGAGAAGCAGGCAATGTCTCCATGCGGCTTGCCGATCGCTTCCCATTGCCCGTTCATGCAGATCTGCGATCCCGCGGCACAGGCCGCATCCTCGATCAGGGCGATCCCGTGGCGACGCGCCACGGCCACGAGCGCGGCCATGTCGCACGGCATGCCCATCTGATGGACCGCGATGATCGCGCGTGTGCGCTCGGTGATCGCTTCTGCCAGCCGATCGCAATCCAAGTTGTATGTCTCGGGCTCGATGTCGACAAAGACGGGGGTGGCGCCCTGATATCGGATCACGTTCGCCGTTGCTATGAAGGAATGGCTGACCGTGATCACCTCATCCCCCCTGCCGACGCCCAGCGCGGCCAACGCGAGCTGCAGGGCGGTCGTGCAATTCGCAACCGCGCAGGCGTGCTGAGCCCCGACAAGTGCGGCGAACTCCTCCTCAAACGCAGCTACCTGCGGACCTTGCGAGACCCAGCCCGACAGCACGACCGCGCGCGCGGCATCGGCCTCTTCGTCCGCGAGCAGCGGCATAGCGATCGGGATCACGATGCCGCTGCCTGCCGCTGACGGTCCGAAGCGACATCGCGTTCTGATCGCCACCATTTCACGAGGTCGGCGAGCCCCTGCTCGAGCGAGACCGTGGCGCGGAACCCCAGCAGACGCTCCGCTTTTCCCGTCGATGCCAGCCGTCGCGGCACCGGATTGACCGAGCGCTCAGGTGCGAATTCGGGTGTCAGGCCGCGGCGTCCCATCACCGACGCAAGCACCGTAGCCAATTCTGTCAGGCTGGTTTCAGTACCACTTCCGACGTTGAAGACCTCATCGCTAATCTTCGCCCGGGCGGCTAGGATGTTGGCGCGCGCGACATCGCGGACGTGAACGAAATCCATAGTCTGACAGCCGTCACCAAAGATAACGGGAGGTAATCCAGCCTCCAGCCGCTCCATCCAGCGGATCAAGACCTCGGTATACCGTCCGTGGATATCCATCCGGCTGCCATAGACGTTGAAATACCGGAATGCCACGTAATCAAGGCCGCAAACGTCATTGAAGGCGCGTAGCAAGCCTTCGTTGAAGGCCTTGGCTGCTCCATAGAGAGTCCGGTTGTTGTACGGATTCTGCCGCTCGGTTGTCGGAAACTCCTCTGCCATGCCATAGACGGATGCAGAGGACGCTGCGATGATCTTTTCGATGTCGTGCTTGATGCACAGCTCAAGGAGATCATAGGTGGCGTCAACCATGACCTCCTTGGCCAGGCGCGGCTCCGCCGCGCAATGCGTGATGCGCAGCGCGGCCTGGTGAAACACGATATCAGCAGCCTTCACCAAGGCTTCCATCAACTTGCGATCGCGTATGTCGCCATGAACCAGTCTCACCGGCCCGCGTCCGAGCGCGCGCCGGAGATTTTCCGGTCGGCCTCTTACCATATTGTCGAGGGCAACGATCTCAATACACCCCTCATCGCAGAGCAGATCAACGATGTGGGAGCCGATGAATCCTGCTCCGCCGGTGACGAGAACACGCTTCCCCTTAAGCTCAATCAAGACGCCCTCCTGTTGCAGGAACTCGTTAAGACGTTTTGTGAATGCAACGATCGGTCGCTGACGGCCTGGGTGGGTCGCAACGCTCCGGCGTTCCTCAAAGTGGAAACAACTGCGACCGCCCCGTCCGGCAGCAACTCCGGATAGATGGGAAGGGAGAGAAATTCGTTCGCAAGATTCTCAGTTACCGGCAGATCGCCAGCTCGACAACCGAGTTCCGCATAGGCTTTTTGCAGATGCACTGGGATGGGATAGTGAATCCCTGCGCCGATGCCGGCGTCCCGCAATATGGCCAGCGCTTCGTCGCGCCGTTGCAGTCTGACGGAATAGACATGATACACGTGGCGGGCGTGCCGGGGCGGCTGAGGACGCGCGAATGGGAGCTCAGACAGCAGTTCGTTGTATCGTTCTGCCAGCGAGCGGCGGGCCTCGGTCCAGCGCTCGATGTAGTCCAGCTTGACATTCAGTACCGCGCTCTGGATCTCATCCATGCGATAATTGTATCCGGCAATGACGTGGTCGTACTTCGCCTCCTGTCCCCAGTCCCGCAGCAGTGACACGCGGCGAGCGAATTCAGGCTGATCAGTTACAACCGCCCCACCCTCGCCGAAGGCCCCGAGATTCTTACCAGGATAAAAGCTGAAGCACCCCAGATCCCCGATCGAACCAGCACGCCGCCCCCGGTATTCGGCGCCGTGTGCCTGCGCGGCGTCCTCTATGACGACCAGACCATAACGCCGCGCGATCGACATTATGGAATCCATCTCGGCCATCAGCCCATGGAGATGAACCGGCAGGATGGCCTTGGTTCGCGGTGTTATCGCAGCCTCGATCAGACCAGGATCCATCGTCCACGTGACCGGGTCAACGTCGACAAAGACGGGTTTGGCGCCGCTGTAGAGAATGGCCGCGGTGGTTGCCACGAAGGTCATGGAGACCGTGATCACTTCATCACCCGGTCCAACGCCCGCCGCCAGCAGGGCAAGATGGAGCGCCGACGTCCCACTATTGACCGCAAGGCAATGCGAGGTCCGGCAATATTCCGCAAAGCGGCGCTCGAAGGCCGTCACCTCCGGACCGAGCACGAAGTGTCCGCTGCTGACCACTCTGGCCACCGCGGCATCGATGTCCGGTTTGATTTGACGATATTGGGCTTTCAGATCCAGGAACGGTATCAAATTGAACACCTTGGATTTGGCTAGCAATATTTAATGCTAGCTCGCATTATAATATTAAATCAAGACTTATTTTAAGAAACTAAACAGCATTTAATTTGTCGCTTTAGAGGCCTCGCTGCCGAAGGCACGATCTGCCGGAGCTCTATTTTCGGCTGCAGACATGATTCGAGCCGGAATCCCCGCAACAGTGGCACCCGCGGGGACGTCCTTCGTCACGACCGAACCCGCGCCAATTAGCGCCCGCGCACCGATTGTCACTCCACATAAGATGGTAGCGTTGGAACCGATGGAAGCCCCCCTACCGACGTGAGTGCGCTGCAACGTCCAGTCCGAGGCTTGTTGAGGACGACCATCCACCGCCGTCGCCCTCGGATGCTTGTCATTTGTAAACATCACGCCATGGCCGATGAATACCTCGTCCTCGATCGTTACGCCCTCGCAGATGAAGCTGTGCGAGGATACCTTGCATCGCGCACCTATCTTCGCTCCCGCCTGAACCTCGACGAACGTTCCGATCCTGCTCTCGTCACCAACAGTGCAGCCATACAGATTGACCAGCTCCGGATGAAGAATGCGAACATCGCGACCAAGTACAACGTCGTCTTTGATGGGCATGTCCGAACTCCGAATGATTTGGCCGAAGCCGCTATGGCGCCGTCCGCGAAGGCCATAGCCCCGGCGCCCTTCTCGCTAGGCCGGTTGCGGCATAGCGAAACTGATGCAAAAGGGGGTGCCCGGTCACCGTTAGCCCCAGCCACCAACAAAGCAGGGCGACGACAAAGGCCAATCCCAGGCCCGCAAGCGACGAAAGTCTTTGCATGTCCGTCAGTGCGGCACAGATCGATACGCCACCAATCACGAGAGCCGTTACAGCTCCGCTTCTGAAGAGGCTGCGTACCATTTCGCCGGGCCGAATACGAAGGTGCCGCCCAAGAAAATGAAACGCCACCGCAGCTTGAAACGGCAACGTCACTAGCGCGGACGCCGCAACGGCGTGTACGCCCAGAAATGATGCGCCGAAGATGACCAGAAGCGAGGGGGGCAACGAAATCAGGGATGAGATCAGCGCATCCTGCACCCTTCCGAGCGCAACAAACACCGGGTAGGTCAGGCAGGCGGCAAAAAGTGCGAGGTTGCCAATGCAGAGCAGCTGCACGAGCGGAACGATCTCCAGCCAGTTCGGACCGAGCCAGATCAGAATGATTGGCCGGGCCATGACCGCCATAAACGCCAAGAACGGCCACTGCACAGCAGAGAGCATCTGAATGGCTTCCAGATAGCCGGCCTTGAGATCGCCCCCTGCTTTATGTCGCGCGACAACCGCGGGCATCACGACCGGACTTATGACTTGCGTGACCAGCTTGTCGAATATTTGCGTCGATGCAGTTGCTCGGCTGTAAAGTCCGACGGCCGTGAAGTCGAGCACTCTCGCCAGAAACAGCTGCGGTGCCAAGCCATAGAACACGTTTACAACACTCACCGCGCCCGAGTAGAGGCCGAAGCCGACGATCTCCCGGCAGTCTACCAAGGACGGACGCATTGCGCCAAAGTCGTTCCGCAAGATGAGCAACATCACGGCCAGCACGGCGTTGCCGGCCACCGCTCCCCAGAGCGGGGCCATGTAGCTGAATTGGGCCATCGCGAGACCGACCGAAACGACCGCAATCGTCGCACCTGCCACGAAGTTGCAGATTGCGAGTGTCCCAAATTGCATCTCGCGACGGAACAAGGCGGCCATGGTTCCAGAAAATGGCAGCAATAGAAAGTTAAGGGCGGAAATTTCGATACCGTAGCGGAGGCGGTCCAGCTCGAAGAGACGTGAGATGGGCTGCGCAAACACGAATAGAACGAAGGCGGTGGCCACCGAGATCATGAGGGTAATCGTGAACGTGGTCTGCACGCTTGCCCGCGATAACTCGCGCTTCTGAATCAAATAGCTTGCGCCTGCAAACTCCTGGAAGCAGGCGGCAATGATGGATGTGATCGCGTTCACCACGGCATAGATGCCAAACTCCTCGGGCGATAGCAAACGGGCCAGCACGGCCGTCGCGAAAAAGACCACCAGCAGGCCGGTGTAACGGTCGAGCGCGGAAAACAGGATCGAGCGCTGCACGGACCTCGTTGCACTGTCTGCCATGTCGACTGGGCCCGCTAGGTCGCCGCACGTCTCATGCTATCGCTCTTGGGCGCTGCCAGATCCCATAGGGCTCTCGCAGCAATACCGGCGCCCCCTGTTTTGCGATCGAGCACGATGCCGCTTCCAGGACTTCGATCACGCGGAGCCCGGAGATACCACTGGAAATCGGCTGACCGCCTGTGCGCACGCAATCCACAAAATGCTCCACCTCCGTCTGCAGTGCTTCCGTTGGCGCAATATGCGGAGCCCACATGTCGCCGGCGCGGTACCCGATCCGGAATTGATGCGCATCCTCGGGAGGACCATCGAGTGTGATGCCCTTGTCATAGACCTTGATCTTCTCGGTCGGCTCGAGATCATCGTAGACAATCATCTTTCTGCTGCCGCCGATGAACGTTTGGCGCACCTTAACGGGTGAGAGCCAATTGACGCTGACGTGAGCGACGCACGCGTCGGCAAAGAACAGAGTGATGTGCGCCATGTTCTCTGGCGAGCCGACGACGTGGCACGAACCGGTTGCCGAGACGGCGATCGGTTCCTTATCGAGGATATGGTGGATAATCGAGATATCGTGCACCGCCAGATCCCAGATCACATTTACGTCCTTCTGAAACAGCCCGAGACTCGCGCGCGTGCTGTCGTAGTAATAGATGTCGCCGAGTTCCCGGCTCAGCAGGAGCTCTCGGATCCTCTGGACCGCGGGCGTATAGAGAAAGGTGTGATCGACCATGAGCGTCAATCCGCGCCGGTCCGCCTCCTCGATCAAGCGCGTGACGAGCTCAGCGCTCGTCGCAAGCGGCTTTTCGACCAGCACATGCTTTCCGGCTCTCAACGCCGCGAGCGCCAGCTCGTAGTGGGTATGCACCGGCGTTGCGATAGCGATGGCATCGATGCTGGTGTCCTTTAGCAGATCATCGTAGCGACTGGTCGTTTCCACCGCCGGGTAAAGCTGCTTTACGGCGCCGAGCCTTCCTGGGCTCAGGTCGCTCACGCTGACGACGCGGGTGGCGGGATTGAGCGAGAAATTGCGAACGATATTGGGACCCCAATAACCGTAGCCCACTACGCCGATTCCCAGTTGACTGTCTCGCATGCTAACCTCGATGCACCCAGAGAATACGCTTCAATCCTTCCGCCACGGACGATCAGACCAAGTCGGTCGCTACGTCCGTGCCGGCATGTCCTGCCATATGCCCCGCGTGTCTATGACGTCGAGATGTCGACGCTCTGACAGGGGTACCATCTTAAACTCGTCGTGATCGACGAGGAGAACTGCGATTTCGCAGCTGCGCAGCGCTTCATCGATGTTCACAAAGGCGACACGATGATCGGCCAACTGTGGCGGCAGACGGCGAAGATTCGGCTCAACGACCTTGACTCGTTCACCGTACTTTGCCGCGAGATGCGTGGCTATTTCCATGGCGGGACTTTCGCGCAAATCGTCGACATTGGCCTTGAAGGTCAATCCACAACAGGCGATGTTTGCATAGGGGTGATCGTCGATCAGCGCCTCGGTACGTTCGATGATCTTCTGCGTCTTGGTGTTGTTGACTTCGCGGCTGGTTCGCATCACCCGGGCGAGATCTGGCGCGGAGTCGATGATGAACCAGGGATCGACCGCAATGCAGTGCCCGCCCACTCCCGGTCCTGGCCGCAAGACGTTGACGCGGGGGTGGCGGTTCGCGATATCGATCACTTCCCAGACATTGATGTCGAACCTGTCGCAGATCAGCGAGAGTTCGTTCGCAAAGGCTATGTTGGTATCGCGGAAGGCGTTTTCCGTCAGCTTGACCAACTCGGCTGTGCGCGCCGTCGTCCCGACGCAGGCCCCGCGAACGAACATCTTGTAGAAGCGTTGAGCAAGACGCGTACAAGTTGGCGTGATGCCCCCAATGCATCTGTCATTGTTGATGAGCTCGGTGAGGATCCGCCCCGGTAACACGCGTTCCGGGCAGTAGGCGACGTAAATCGCCCCGTCTTCCTTGCCGTTGACTCCGATGTGCAAATCGGGCCTGCGGTCAATGATCCGCTTCGCGATCGCCTCGGTGGTCCCGATCGGCGACGTCGATTCGAGAATGACGAGATTACCTGGCGCAAGAATATCGACGATTTGGTCGACCGCCGCATGCACGCTCGACAAGTCCGGACGGTTCTCGCGATCGATCGGCGTCGGCACCGCAACGATGAAGACGTCGGCCGCCTGCGGCTTGGTGGATGTCGTCAGGGCCCCGCTCGACACGACCTTGGAAACGAGACCGTCGAGATCGGGCTCGGCGATGTGAATTCTTCCGGAGGCAACCGTATCGACGATGCGCTCATTGGTGTCGATCCCGACCACCTGCATTCCTCGGCTTGCAATGAGGGCCGCCGTCGGTAGCCCGATATAACCGAGTCCAACGACATTGATCTTCTGGAACTCAGGCATTGAGAAGCACCTTCACGATACGCTCGCTCGCGTGCCCGTCACCGAATGGGTTGTGCGAACGAGCCATGGCCGCATAAGTCTCGTCGTCGTCGAGCAAGCGAAATGTCTCGGCAACGATTTTGTCGTAGTTCGCACCGACGAGACGCGCCGTTCCGGCTTCCACCCCCTCAGGGCGCTCGGTCGTATCCCGCATCACCAGGACTGGTTTCCCGAAAGTGGGGGCTTCCTCCTGGACGCCGCCTGAATCCGTCAAGACCAGATGCGACAACGAGAGAAGGCTCACGAAATCCGTGTATTCCTGGGGGGAAATGAGAACGACCCTCGGGTGATCCGACAACCGGGACGCAAACAGGTCGCGGACATTCGGATTCGGATGCACGGGGAGCACCACAGCAACGTCTTCCCTGCGCAGGATGGTTTCCAAGGCGTTGACGATGTTGATGACGCCGCCGCCGAAATTCTCCCGCCGGTGGCAAGTCACCAGGATGATACGCCGGTTGCCGTGGCGCTTCTTGATGCTGTCCCAGCGGCCCGAGAGCCCCGGATCGGATTCGACCATGGCCTTTGCGAGGATGAGGGCGTCCACCACCGTGTTTCCGGTGACGTGGATTCGATCGTCCGAGACGTTTTCGGAGCGAAGCGCGCGCGCCGCGCGCTCTGTTGGGGCAAAGTGCTGATCGGCGATTGAGCCGACAATCTTGCGGTTCACCTCCTCCGGCCAGGGAGAATAGATGTCCCCACTGCGCAGTCCGGCCTCGATGTGAGAAACCGGTATCCGGTGGTAATAGGACGCAAGTGCGCCAGCCATGGCAGTCGCTGTGTCGCCTTGGACGATAACCCTGGTAGGCTTCACCTTCTCGAGGAGCTCACCGACTTCCGCGAGCAGCCGTGAGGTTAGATGATCCAGCGACTGATTGGCCGTCATGACGTTCAGATCAAAATCCGGAACCACTTTGGCGAGCTTGAGAACCTGGTCAAGCAACTGTCGATGCTGTGCCGTCGCGCAGATCGTCAAGGAAATGTCCTTGCGATTCTCGGCCTTGAGCCGGTTGATGACCGGAAAGAGCTTGATCGCTTCGGGCCGAGTCCCCAGGAGGACAAAGAAATGCTTGTGCACGTCTCACCCTCCGATCCGGCTCGGGCCCCGAGGGGCGGAGCTCGGCCCAAGCGTATGCTGAACCGCCTGCTTGACGAGCGCCTGCGCCAGGATGCCCGCAAACAGCGTGTTCGTCGTGGCATATCGCCACCACATCCGCCCGGGTTCTTGATAGACTCGGTACAGCCATTCGAGGCCCAGCCTCTGAATCGGTGCAGGCGCGCGTCGAACGGTACCTGCAAGAACATCGAACGCGCCGCCCACACCCATGATGAAGGGTACGCCGAGACCATCACGGTGAGCCGCCAGGAAGCGCTCCTTCCGCGGTGTCGGCATGCCGATGAAGAGACAATCGGCCCCGCTGGACCGAATGTCCCGAACGACATCGCTCTCCTGCTCGGGTTTGAAGTAGCCGTCATGCCAGCCCGCGAAGGCGAGTGAGGGATGCTTCTCGCGCGCGCGCTGCATTGCCAGATGCAGCACGGCCTGGGTGGCCCCCAGGAAATAAGGCTTAAAGCCTTCCCGCGCACATACTGCGAGCAATTCGACCAGGAGATCGACGCCAGCGACTCGCGACCTCGCCGGAAGCCCCACTGCCCGAGCGCCCCAGAGAATCCCCATGCCGTCTATGCCGACAATGTCACTGTTGGCGACATCGGCCGCGAGCACGGGATCGGTTCGCATCTTGACGAATTTGGCGACGTTCAGCGCAACATGCTGCACTCGGCGGCGGCTGCGCATGGCGCTGCACGCCAACTCTAGGGTCTCCGCCATTGTCAGCAGGTCGATGGGGCACGTCAGGAACGATGCACGCATTTGAATCGACCTCCAAAATGCAACTTGGTTTAAGTTCTATTTAAGAATATAATAACGATAATAAATAGCAAATATTTAAATGCAAGGATTAAATGTGCGCATCCAATTGACCGTTTGAGCGCCACCGCGCCGGCGGATACGCAATGGGCCGACGGAGATTAAATAGGTGAGATGAAATGATTTCGGTAATTATTCCCCACCTCAACCAGCCGGAGGCTCTGGAAGCCTGCTTGCAGAGCCTCGATGCACAGACCCTGTCCCGGGACCTGTTCGAAGTCATCGTGGTGGACAACGGCTCAGCAATGCCCCCGGTGGACGTCGTTGCCGGCCATCCCGATGCGAGGTTGATGTACGAACCGCATCCCGGTCCCGGTCCGGCGCGAAACGCAGGCGCGGCCTATGCGCGAGGTGATATTCTCGCCTTCATGGATGCGGACTGCAGGGCTCATCCGGGCTGGCTGACCGCGATACACGACGCCTTCCAGCAAGTCAGGCCGGCGACGATCCTTGGCGGAGAGGTCCGCATCTGGTCCGCCGTCGAAGGATCTTTCACCGCGATCGAAGCCTACGAAAGCGTTTTCGGCTTTCGCAATCGATTGTACGTCACCAAGCACGGCTACTCGGTCACGGCAAATCTCGCGGTCCGCCGCGGCGACTTCGCGAGGGTCGGACCTTTCCCCGGCATTCAGTTCGCGGAAGACATGCAATGGGGACAAATGGCCCTCCGTGCCGGCTGCGAATTTCGCTACGTCCCTGGGATGGTCGTGTTCCATCCCGCGCGGCGCTCGCTTCGGGAGCTGTATGCAAAGTGGGACCGGCAAATCACGCACTACCGCAACATGGCACAGGGCGCGCGCGGCTGGCAGCTACGCTGGTTTGCCACGGCCCTACTCGTCCTCGTATCCCCCGCGGCCGGCGCGTTCACCGTTATGACGAGCCGGCGCCTTCATGGGATACGCGCCCGCCTCAAGGCGATCGCCGTTCTCTGCGCGGTTCGAAGCCATCGCACGGCCAAGATGCTGGCCTTGCTTCGGAAAGAGGGCGCGGTCGTCTGGAATCGCTGACTGATTCGGCTTCCGTTGCGCTACGACTGGTCACCGGGCAGGCGCGATGGCTGTTCGAAAGCGGCGTTGTGGCTAAGACCCCGCAAATCGGCACGCCGACCGAATGACCACAAGATCCAGCCGAGTTCGTAGCTGCGGCATTCGAGTCGAATTGTCACGTCGGCACTGTCGACCAACGCCTTCCCGTTTTCGAGCCAAGTGTTTCTGAGCGCGCGCAATATCCGCGGAGCCCTGGTCTTCAGTTCATGCTCGCGAACCTGCGAGCGGATTGTCAGGCTGAGTTCCGGCACGAGCATGGACCTGCACAACTGGTTGTGGCCAAGCACCCAGTTGAATCCTTTCACCAAGGCATCCCGCGCTCCCCGTCGTCCGAAGCGCTCGGCCCACTCCAGCAGCGCCGGAGCCATTCCATACTGATGGACCGAATAGACCTCGTAAAAGTCGAGAACGCGGCCACTCACCGCATCGAAGAACCACGGCCACTCACCCTGAGGTCCCTGAAGCGCGATCAAATTGCCCACGCAGGCGTCGGCCATGACGAGTGCGGATACGTCCCCGGTGAATTCTCCGTACTGATAGCAGGCGATCGAAAGATAGGTCTGCGTCGCAAATGATGCAAAGCGGCGACGGAAGCCCGACGGCGCATCGAAAAACAATCCGGACTGGCTACGGAAACGCTCCTTCAGGAAACGATAGAGCCGGCCGGCGAAGCCCAGCCACTCCCTCTCGCCTGCCCTGGCCTGCGCGATGACTCCCGTGAGCAGCATGCCGAGGTCCTGGGCTCGAAACGCTGACCATTGCGACTCATCCGAAAGAATGGCTTTCAGCTCGAACCTGACCTGCTCCGGGATGGGAAGGTGGAGCTCGGCGGCGGCCCACAACGCCATACCGAACGCATACTTGCGGACAGGAAGGGCGGTCAGACTCACGGCATTCCGTTGAAAGATCTCTGAGAGATCGATGTCAGCCGGAAGTTCCGCGACCCGCGACATCCCGAGCAAGACATTGAGGGTGTAGAACACGTCGCTATGTGCCATCGATTCGTTCGGCGACGCCCGCCCGTCGAGGTGATAAATATGCGACCAACGGCGCTCTCTCGGCAACCAACAGCGTTCCAGCCCCCTGAGCGCATAGTTCACCAGAGGCGAGTTTGGCGACAGTTCCTTCGCTGCAACGGGCAACACGAGCTTCACACTAGAATTCGGGCTGATCATCATCGATGTGTACCATGGTAAATCCGGCTCAGTACTCCCGGATGCTTTCATCCAAGCCGCGAAGCAGGGGATAGAGGAAATATGAAATCACCCTGCGTTGTCCGACCTTCATCTCGGCGGTGACCGCCATACCGGGCATCAACCGAACCCTTTCGGACGGCAGCCGAAGGTGCGTGTCCCGCAGATCGATCAGTACGCGGTAATAGGGAGCTGACGAACGGCGCGCACCTTCGGCCTTCGCGTCTGGCGAGAATGAGTCCCGGCTAATGACGCCGACCTCGCCAGCCGCAGTGCCGTACTTCTGGAATGGAAATGCCTCGAACTTGACCCGCACGGTCTGCCCGACCGTGACCTGCCCGATATCCCTGCCCTCGACGTTGACCTCTGCGCGAAGCGTCTCGTCTCGCGGGACCAGCACAAACAACGTCTCGGCCTCGCGGACCACCGAACCTACCGTCCGATTGGCAATGTCGAGTACCACCGCATCCGCCGGTGCATGCAGCACGATCAGCTGTCGACGGAGCTCCGCCTTTTTGAGCTCTTCGGCGGTGCCATCGCGCTTTGGCAACGCCTCGACAAGTTCCTGATATGCAGCTCGACGAAACTCGGCGGCGAACACCTTCTGGTCTGCACGGGCCTTGTCCAGACGATGCCTGTTGTCGACGATGCTGCCACGAACCCGCGCCAGGCTGCTTTCGACGTCCAACCGCGCATCGCGTGACAGGAGGAAGTTCAGTCTTGAACCGACCTCCTTGGCCATCAACGCGTTTCGCATGGCTTCGATGGACTGCATCGTGTCCAGCCGCTCGGCCAGGACTCCTTCCTCGTTCTGAGCCGTTTTTAGATTGGCCTGTGCCGACGCAATCTGCGCGTCATAGTTCTGGATCTGAAGGTCGTAAGTCGCCCTCCTCTGGAGAAATACCCTTCTCTGCAGAGCCTGGTCGTCGTTCGCCGTCGCCTCCGCTCCGTACTCAGTGCCGTCCAACTCGGCCCGCAGCCGATCGATGGTGGCGTCGAGACCCGCTAGGCGCCCGCGCAGTTGGGCAAGATCGGCCTGAGAGAACGTTGGGTCGAGGACCGCAAGCACGTCGCCGCGATTGACGAAATCGCCAGCCTTGACCGGAATCTCCCGAATGACCGACGTTTCCAGCGGCTGTACAACCAGGTTTGGATTCGTCGTGATCAACTTACCCTGCGCAGTCACAATCATGTCGACGCGAGATACGCAGGCGAATGTGATCGCCGCAGCGATCAGAGCGACGACACAATAGAGCGTGACCCGTCCCAGACGCGGTGGCGTCAATTGCTCGATCTCGGCTGCGTCCGACTGAAATTGCCCGACAACGCGAGACCAAGTCGGCGTAGAGCTCAAGAACCGGCGTCTCGCCCGTCGATCGGACGGAGGCCCGGATCTGCGCAAGGCTGTTTCAGACCTGGTCTTTTCAGCCGCGGTCATGCCACCTGTCTCGTCTGCTGGTTCCAGAGATGCCGGTAGAAGGTGCATTTCGACAGCAGCGCGTCATGATGATCCACATCGACGATCCGTCCACGGTCGATCACCAGAATCTGGCTTGCGTCCGACAGCATCGAAAGCCGGTGGGATACGATGATGACGGTTCGCCCCTCCGCGATACGCCGCAGATTGCGCCGAATGATCATCTCGCTCTCGGAATCCAACGCGCTCGTGGCTTCATCGAGAATGAGGATACGCGGGTTGACGATCAGAGCCCGCGCGATCGCAAGCCGCTGCTTCTGCCCGCCGGACAGGTTTGATGCCTCTTCCTCGAGCACGGTATCGAACCCCCTCGGCAGCCGCTCGATGAACTCGTCGGCGCCGGCTAGCTGGGCCGCGTGGACGATCTCCTCGAACGTGGCGTCGCGCCTCACGCAGGCGATATTTTCTCGCACGGTGCCCCGGAACAGGAAATTGTCCTGGAGCACGAGCCCGAGATTCCGCCGCAGATGGGCGAGGTCGATCTCCCGCGAATCGTGACCGTCAATGCGCACCATTCCTTGCTGCACCGGATACATTCCCGCGATGAGCCGCGTCAGGGTCGTCTTGCCCGAACCGCTCCGGCCGACAATTCCGAAGATTGAGCCGGGGGGAATCGAGAACGAAACGTCGTCCAGCGCGGGCGTTCCCTCGCCGTATCGAAACGTGACGTTTTCAAACCCGATGTGCCCGGCGAAGTCGGGCCGCAAGCCGTCGCGACGGCCGTCTCGTTCCAGCTCACTATTCATCACCTCGCCGAGCATCTTAACGGCCAGCGCAATCTCTTGATATTCGTGCACCATGGTCACCATCTGCACCAGCGGTCCCGAAACGCGTCCCGCCAGCATGTTGAAGGCGACGAGTGCGCCGATCGTCATCTCGCCGCTGAAGACGTCGAGCGCGCCGAGGGCCACGATGCCGAGCGTCATCATCTTCTCAAGGAAGCCGGTCAGGGCCTGGGCGCCTGCCGAGATCTTTTCGACGCCGAATCGCATCGAGACCGATTGCGCACAGCGATCGTCCCACGACCTGTTCTGGCTTGGCTCCATGGCCAGCGACTTCACGGTGCGCATTCCGTGCACGGTCTCGACCATCAAGGCCTGCCGACTGGCCTCGGCCTGATACAGTTGGTAGAGCCGCCGCCGGAACGGCGCCATCAAGATGGCAATCACACTGGCACTAGCGGCCGTGAAGGCTAGAACAACGCATGTCAGTTTGATGCTGTAGAGCGCGAGGATCGGCAGGATGACCACCAGCGACAACGCGTCCAAGGCGGTCAGAAACAGTCGGCCGGTCAGGAACTCGCGGATTCGCCCGGCCTGCTGCATGTGCTTCACCAAGACGCCGGCCGAGATGCGCTCGAAGAAGCTTATCGGGAGTCCCAAGAGATGCCGAAACGTCCTGGTCGCGACCCGGATGTCGATCTTGTTCGTGGCATAGAGCAGCAGATAGCGTCGCAAGAAGCTGAAGACGGCGTCGAAGCAGAGCGCAAGGATCGCGCCGACCGAGAGAACGTAGAGTGTCGTGAGGCTCTCGTGGACAAGAACCTTGTCGATGACGAGCTGAAAGAAGATCGGAAGCGCCAGCCCCAGCGCATAGAGGAACACCGCAGCAATTGCGACGTCGAAAAAGAGCCGCCACTCCCGCAGCATTTCGGGTATGAACCAGCGCAGCCCAAAGGGCCTCTGGCCCCGCGGCGAAGCGACCTCGCGCTTGAACAGAACGACCTTTCCGGACCAATTGGCGCAAAAGCGATCCGTATCGACGAGCAGGTGCTCGCCGTTCCGCTCGGCCAGTGGATCGAACACCGTTACCGCCTCGCATTCCGGCCCGGCTCCGACCACAACAACCCAATTCAGATTCGAGAGCTGAACAAGAGCCGGATAGGCTTCGCCGAGCTGGCATATGGCCTTCCAATCGAGCTGCGCCGTGCAGGCGCGAAGGCCCGCGTCATGAGCCATGCGCAGCAGGAGATCGGTCGAGATGCCGCTTTCGTCGACCGCATAGGCGTGCCGCAACCGATCGGGCGGCAGATCGATTCCGTGATGGGAAGCGACCCTTGATAGGCATTCAAGGGCGGTTTGAGCAACCCGACCCGGCCCGTCCTCCGACGACGGCGGTTCTGGTTCAAGCCTCTCGATTTCAACGGAAGTTGGCTGAAACATTGGAAGATCGTGAATTGTCCGAAACTGACGAAGCAGGCTCGACCCGCGCGCTCGCCTGCGGTGCGGCGACCGGCGTCCTCGGGCGAGAGCGCTGGACGACGCCGGCGTCGACCAGCCCCTGGAGCGCGTTCTGCATCACCTCCACAGAGTTCGCGAACGAATCCGCGGAAAAGATCAGCCTTTGCCGAAAGACCTTCTTGGGCGCGTTGTTGGCATCACGCTCCGTGGGCGAGAGACTGACCAGGTCCACCCGCACGATCGACCCGCCAATTGTGACCTCGTCAATCCCGTCTGTGTAGAGCTCTGTATGCATCGGTCCTCTCCTTTACGTCGGTTGAGATGAATGGCTTGCTCTGCGCGTGTCATTGGGGCGCATTGCTATGACGCAAAGGCAATGATGCAGATGAATGCCTTCGGAGCGATTTGATGGAATACGGGCGGCGTTGTAGGAGGCGTCCGGACGAAACGGCTCCAGGATCTGGAGGCCCGCCTCGGCGTACATGCGGCGAATGGCTCCCTCTTCGTAGGCGATTGACGCTTCCGGCTGATCGTCGTCTTTCACGCGATACTCTCCGTGATCGAACTTCCAGCTATGCTCCACGCTGCCCGTCGTCTGGGTCAGTTCGAGGGTGCGCTTGTTATAGACCAGCCAGGTCGCCACCAGCCGGCCGCCGGGCCTTAGAACCCGCGAGGTCTGCTCCAGGTAATTGCAGGCTCCGCCGGGCAAGATATGCGTGAAGATTGACCCGGCGTAAGCGAAATCAAACCGCTCATCTTGGTAAGGAAAACAATATCGATCCACCGATATCTGCTCGTTCGGGCTCCATCGCGTTGCGACCCTCGCGAGCTGGAATTGGAAGTTGGGCCGCCGAGTGCTGATCTTGCTACGACACCAATCAACCAGCTCTTCCTTGATATCGAAGCCATCGTAGCTTCCCCTCCCGTTCAGATAGCGGGAGAGCGGGATAGCCAAGCGGCCAACGCCACACGCAATGTCGAGAACGCGATGCGACGGCCGCAGGCCGGCCATCTCAACGAAAAACTCCAATTGGTCACGTCCGGTATCGTGAAAATCAAACCATGTCGGCGAGATCCAGCCGCGCAGGCGCCGCGGCGGCAGTCCGGCCACGGCATAAGAGAGCCGGTCGTACGCGGCACGCAGCACATTCCGCACGGGTTGCGGTGTCACACGTCGCGCGAGCGTAACGGGCGACGCGATCGTTCGTGATAGGCTCGACATGATCTCCCTTTCTTGTCTATGCAGCTCTATGCAGCGAGCTGCGGCCTGAAGAGTACGTCGACCGCATAGCTGGTCGCGCCGAAGCTGTTGGTCGGAAACAGGCTGCCGGATCCATACGCGTAGACTCCGTTGCCTCCGCTCGACGACGATGACGGAGCCGTTAGTGGTCCGTTCGTCACCGCATTGGCAAACAGATTTGGATCGTCCGAATAGTTGCCCGCAGTGTGGTAGGAGGCGACATAGGTCGTCCCTGCCGTGATCGTAACCGGTGTCGCGAAGTTCACCTGCTGCCAGCCGCTCGCCGTCTCGTTGGTGAACGTGGCAGTGGCCAGCAGGGCCCCTGTGGTGGTCCAGAGATCGGCGACATGCTGACCCGTGTTGGATGGCCCCTTGTAGAAGCGCAGGCCTACAATGTCGCCCGACACGGACGCCTGGAACTTCATGCCAAGCTCGACCGAATTCGGATCATTAACCGTCACGACGCTGGGCGTTGGATTGGAGCTGAACAGGCTTACGGTGGTTGCCGACGGCGCATGAACGGTCACGCTCGCACTAGCGCTTGCTGAGCCGCCCCTCCCGTCGGAAACGGCGTAGTTGAATGATGCCGGCCCGGTATACCCGTCGGCGGGAGTGAACGTCACCGTGTTGTTCTGGGCACTGAAACTGACGGTGCCGCTGACAGCCCCGCTGACGCCCGTGATTGTCAGCGCGTCCCCATTCGGATCGGTATCGTTTGCGAGAAGGGCCGACCCGGAAATACTGAGCGGCACGTTTTGGGTGGCGTTGAAGCCACTGTCGTTATTGGCGACCGGAGGCTGGTTCGTGCCGCCAGCGGCATTGCTGAACAAGACATCGACCCAATAATTGGTCGCCCCGAACGTGCTGGTCGGAAACATATTTCCCGTTCCGTAGGTGTAGACACCATTGGTGCTCGCGAAGGCCGTGAGCGGGCCACTCGTTCGCGCGGTGGTGAAATAGTTCGGCGTATCGGCGTAGTGGCTGTTGCTGTGGAAGCTCGCGACGTAGGTGGCTCCGGCCGCGATCGATACCGGGCTACTGAATGTGAGGGTCTGCCAGCCGCTGCTGCTCTCGTTGGAGAAGGTCGCGCTGGCGAGCAGCGTTCCCGTACTGCTCCACAGTGATCCGGTGTGAGTGCCTGTGTCGTTCGGACTCTTGTAGTACTTGATGCCGGTAATCGTGCCGGCAGCCGAGGACGTAAATCGGACACCAAGATTGACCTGAGATGTGTCGGACGTCGACAGCACCGAAGGCGTATCGGAAGCGGAGAACAAGCTGATGGAGGTCGCGCCCACCGCGATATTGAACGTTTCGCTCACCGTGAGACCACCGAGATCCGTCGCGACGGTCTTCAGGCTGAGCGTGCCGATGTCGGCTGAGGTCGGCGTGCCACTGAAAGTCCGTGTCGAGCCGTCGAAAGCCAACCAGGCAGGAAGCGCCGAGCCGTCGGCGGCAGTTGCCGTGTAGGTGAGTGTGTCGCCGGTATCGACGTCGGTGAAGGTGCCGGCCGGCAGCGTCAGCGAGAACGCCGAGCCCACCGTTGCGGTCTGGCTGCCGGTCTGGATCGCAAGTACCGGCGCATCATTTGCGCCATGAATGGTGATCGTGAGCGTTGTCGACGATGTCGCGCCGGCGGCATCACGCATTGTATAACTGAAGACGTCCGACAGCGTGGTGGACGCAAGCCGCAGGGCCTGCACGGCCGCATCCGTCTCATTGACCGTGTAGGTGAAGGCGCCTGACGCGTTGAGCACGAGACTTCCATGAGCGCCGTTCAGAGCGGCGCCGAGCGTGCCGGGGGTCGAACCGAAGCTGACCGCAGTCACGGTCTTGGTGTCGCCGGCATCTGGATCAGTGTCGTTGGTCAGCACGTTTCCCGCGGCGGACGCCCCCGCGGTGCTGTTGTTGACACCGCCTTTCTCGGTCGCGTCGCCCGCGTCGGCAATCGCTGTCGGCGGCGTGTTCGGGGTCGTCGTTACGGTGATATTGAACGTTTCGCTTGCAGCAAGGCTACCGAGATCGGTCGCGGTCGTCTTCACGCTTAGCGTACCAACATCGGCCGACGATGGAGTACCGCTGAAAGTCCGGGTTGATGGGGCAAAGGTGAGCCAGGCAGGAAGTGCGGAGCCGCTGGCTGTCGTCGCTGCGTAGGTGAGCGAATCGCCGGAATCGACGTCGGTGAAGGTGCCGGCCGACAGCGTCAGCGAGAACGCCGAACCCACCGTTGCGGTTTGGCTGCCGGTCTGGATCGCAAGTACCGGCGCATCATTTGCTCCATGAATGGTGATCGTGAGCGTTGTCGAGGATGTCGCGCCGGCGGCATCACGCATTGTATAATTGAAGACGTCCGACAGCGTGGTGGACGCAAGCCGCAGGGCCTGCACGGCCGCATCCGTCTCATTGACTGTATAGGTGAAGGCGCCTGACGCGTTGAGCACGAGACTTCCATGAGCGCCGTTCAGAGCGGCGCCGAGCGTGCCGGAGGTCGAACCGAAGCTGACCGCAGTCACGGTCTTGGTGTCGCCGGCATCTGGATCAGTGTCGTTGGTCAGCACGTTTCCCGCGGCGGACGACCCCCCGGTGCTGTTGTTGACACCGCCTTTCTCGGTCGCGTCGCCCGCGTCGGCAACCGCTGTCGGCGGCGTGTTGGTACTCGCGGATCCGTTGAAAATCACGTCGACATAATAATTCGTTGCTTTGAAGACGTTCGATGGAAATATGGCTCCGGCTCCGTAACTATACACGCCATTTCCCGTGGCGGCAGCGCTCAGCTGGCCATTGGAGATCGAGGTGGTGAAATAGTTCTGAGTGTCTGAATAATTGCCGTTGGTGTGATAGGAAGCGACATACGTCGTGCCCGCGGTAATGGATATCGGGCTCGAGAAATTAACCTGCTGCCAACCGCTAGCGGTCTCACTCGCGAAGGTCGCGGTGCCGAGCAGCGTTCCGGTCGAACTCCAGAGATGCGCGACGTGGGTACCTGTGTTGAGCGAGCCCTTGTAGAAGCGCAGCCCCGTTATAGTTCCGTTGGCCGATGCGCTGAACTTGAGGCCCACCTCGACCGAGCTTGTGTCGCCGGAGTTGGCAACGCTTGGCGTGTCATTGGTGCCGAACAGGCTCTGGGCGGATAGCGGATAGTTGACATTGAGGAAGACCTGGCCCGTTCCGCTGGCGCCCGAGGCGTCCGTGATCGTATACGCGAATTGCGCCGCTCCCGCGTAATTAACGGCTGGATTGAATGTCACCGTCTGGGTTTGGACATTGTAACTTACGGAGCCGTTAGCCGGATTACTTACGCCACTGATCGAAAAGGACAGACCGGCCGGATCTGTATCGTTGGCGAGCAGTTCCGATGCCGCGATATTCAGCACACCGTTCTGCGTGACCTTGAAGCCGCTATCGTTGTTGGCCTGCGGCAGCTGGCTGGTATCCTTGAAGACAACATCGACCCAGTAATTGTCAGCATCCGTCATCGAGATATTGGAGGGGAAGAGCGGTCCCGGGCCATAAGCGTAGACGCCGTTCAGGCCGCCACCTGTCGCGGTCAATGAGCCGCTGGTGTGACCTGGATTGTCGAAATAGAAATCGGTCGTGGAATAGTGGCCGGTGTTGGTATGATAGGAGGCGATGTAGGTCACCCCGGCCTGTATATGGACCGGCGTCGTGAAGTTGACTTGTTGCCAGCCGCTTGCGGTTTCGTTGGTGAATGTTGCGCTGGCGAGCAGCGTCCCGGTCGACGTCCAGAGATCGCCGAGATGCGTCCCCGTGTTTTGAGTGCTCTTATAGAAGCGGATGCCTGTGATATCGCCGGAGGCTGCTGAAACGAACTTGAGCCCCAACTCCACGGCGGCGCTGTCCGGAGTGTTGACGACCGCCGGAGTGTCCGTGGGACTGAAGATCGTCAAATTCGAAGATGGCGTTACCGTGTAAGCAACGCCCGTGCCTGGGACTTCTAGGTTTAAACTGTCGTCGACGGCCCTGCTCTGGATCTTCAACTGTCCCGGCGCGCCTGCGGCAAACGTATAGGTCCAGGTGACATTGGACGCTCCCACGGTGCTGTTGGCCGGATGCCAGGTGCTGCCGCCGTCGGATGATACTTCAACACCACCGATGACCCCACCGGCGTCGCTTGCCGCTCCAGTCACGGTGATAGACTGGCCCTCCACAACGCTTGTGGCGGAGAGATTGGTAATCGTGGAGGTCGGATTCGTGTGGTCGGTCGATTGGGTGGCAATCACCAGGCTGGCCTGCAGCGTCGCAGGCTGAACGCCCATGTCAGCGAACAGGTTGACCATGGCCTGTTGGACATTCCGATCAGTCGGCGTTAGTGGGGCTATGTTGTACTGGTCATGGTCCGATGCAAGACCCCAGGACCAGAACACGGTGCCCGCGCCGAAAACAAGGGCACCACTCACGGGATCCCGAAACTCTACGAGACCGTGGGTGGCTGTACCGTTGCCCGTGGTATTGCCGTAATCGAGCAAGTACTTCGTGGTTTGCAGCGTGGTCGAGGAGACACTCACCAGACCGGCCGGGCGAAACCCATTATCCGGTGATGCGTCCCATTCATAGCCGAGCAGGTTCGGCGTCAGAGACGCAGTCTGGCCTTGCGCGGTCCCAGCAATCGGCGCGTTGCGCCAAAGCCTCAACTGCGTCATTCCATACGGGATCCTGATCGTGCCGTAGGAATCTCCGTCGACCTGGAAGACCGTTCCGGTCAGTGCGTTAGAGGGGATACCCGACATGCCTCCGGTCGACGCAAAGCGGGCGTCCATAAACGTTCCTGTCGCAGTCCCTGTCGGGTCGATCAATTGGTTGGCATGGGTGTCCTTGTACGAGATCAAAGTCCGATTGGCCGTGTGACTGGCATCAATGCTGGCTGACAGCCTGGTCTGCCAATACACTTCGTTGCCGCTCAGAAAAGTCAGATTGACGCCGGCATGGCCGGCCGCTTGGACGTTGGCGAACTGGCTGTCGGTCCAGTACTCGTCGTGACCCACATCCATATAGATTTGATGATTGAGCAGCAGCGATCCGTTTGTGGCCGCATCGATGCCCGAAATGTAAGAAACGTCGTATCCGTTCTGCTCGAGCCAATAGATTGCCGGATATTCGGCCGAAAATACCATGTCGTTGGAAGAGCTCGAGAGTCCGCCGTCGCGCGTGGTAATGGGACGATTGTAGCTCACGGCGTAGGCGGAGCCGTTCACGCCAGGTCCGTTGCCGCTGTAGAGATTGGCTCCGCCCCAAGGGTTATAGGCCTGCCAGGTCTGATCGGCGGTCTGAAACACGATCGCGCTTTGTGACGCATCATTGCGGACCACGAATGGAATTTGGAACACCTGTGTTCCGTCGATGACGTTGGCGATGTACACGCCAGAGACCGCGTCGGCCGGCACGTTCCAGGAGTCGGTCACGCTCCAATTGCCGGCATCGACCAGGCCGGTCGAGCTGTCTTTCAACGGCGCCGGTTGCACGACGGAGGTTGCAGCTTGATGCTGCACCGTCGTGATCAGCCTGGCGCCGTTGCCTCCGTAGTAACCAAGCCGGTAGACATCGATGTGATAGTTCGGCGTGCCCGTCTGGTTGTTGATCTTGAATTGGACGGACCCGCCGACATTAGTGCTTATCGCCGTCGTGAACCCTTGGATTTTGGTCGAATTTGCGCCAACATCAATCTGCCAGATGTTCGGCGATGTGCCTTGCTTCTGATTTTCCAGAACGATCGGGTTCGTAACTGGATCTGCAACGGCTGTGCCGCCCTGCCCATCACTTGCAAAGGTCCAGTTCGAGTCCTGGCCGGAGAACAGCAGGGTGACGTTGCCAGCTCCATTGCTGAAATCGACCGTGCTGATGTTTGAGCTCCGGTCGTAATGGACGGATGCTGACATCGTCGACGTGAAGGCGAGATCCCTGAGGTCTATCAGATTACCGGCTGAAAGCGGCCGATCCGGCGACGAACTTCCGATCAGGCCATGGAATTGGGCAGAGCGATCGAGAACCAAGGTGCCGACGTCCGTCTCGAAGGAGACGGTTATTCCAGAGAATGAACCGTTGACGAGTTGCCCGGAGACCGCCCCTCTGATCTCGAGAACTGATCTGTCGGCAATCGTGAAGTGTCCCGCTCCCCGAACCTCGCCTTTGAAGTCCGCTGCAACACTCCTTTCCCCGCTGGACCGTTCGAGCTTTATGCTGCCATTGTTGACAGTGTCACCTTCAACTACAAAGGAAGACTCTCGTCCGAGCGCAATAGCCGCGCCCGCATCAACTGTCAGGCTGCCGACATCAACATTGAGCCTGGTTGTGACGACATAAGATCCCGGGGCGTCGATGAAGGCGCCGGACACGGCGTCCGGCATGCCGCGGCTCCAGTTCGCAGCGACGTTCCAATAGCCGCCGCTCGAACTGATCCAATGCGTCGCATCGGCCCTGGAACGTGAAGGCCCAATCGCTCCCCGCAGATCGGACACCTGCCGGGCGGCTAAACCGCCGCTCCCGGACGCATTCCAGGGCGGCACTCCCGGCGAGAGCAAATCACTCTCGCTGAAATCACTCTCTCCCCAGAGGAGAGGCCTTGCTCGATAAAAAAAGCTCGCCTTTTGATATAGCATGGCCAGCCTACCAATCTCTCAAGGAATGCATCTAAATTAAATATGCAGCGCCAGTCAATTATTTAAAATAAAAATCACTAATTTAAATCAAGCGTCGGCTGCGACGTCGGTAGACATCCCGGGCAAGCGCAGGAGTTCGTTCAGATACTTGCCGTATCCGCTCTTCTCCAGTGGCTGAATCAGTCCGCGAAGCTGATCTTGACTGATGAATCCCTGGCGAAAGGCGACCTCCTCAACGCAAGCCACCTTCATGCCTTGCCGCTTTTCCAGCGTCTGGACGAACGTCCCTGCATCGATAAGCGACTCGACAGTGCCCGTATCCAACCATGCGAATCCCCTTCCCATGCGCTCGACGTGGAGAGCGCCGGCCGCGAGATAGCGCATTTGCAGATCGGTGATCTCGAGTTCTCCCCGGGGGGACGGTTCGACACTGCGGGCATACCGCACAACCCGGTTGTCGAAAAAATACAGACCGGTGACGGCCCAGTTCGATGTCGGCTTTCTCGGCTTCTCGTCGATTCGTAGTGGGCGGCCGGCGTCGTCAAACGTAACAACGCCGTACCGTTCAGGATCGCGCACGTGATACGCGAACACGGTTGCGCCTTCCTCGCGGGCCGCGGCTTTCACGAGCAGTTCGCGCAAACCGCCGCCGAAAAAGATGTTGTCCCCGAGTACCATCGCGACGCGATCAGTTCCGATGAAATCGGCGCCTACAATGAACGCTTCAGCAAGCCCGCCCGGGCGCGGTTGTTCGGCATAGCTGAGCCGGATTCCCCACTGGCTTCCGTTCCCGAGCAATCGCTCGAACTGGGGTCGGTCCGCCGGGGTCGTGATGATCAGGATCTCGCGGATGCCTGCCAGCATCAGTGTCGACAGCGGATAGTAGATCATCGGCTTGTCATAGATGGGCAGCAGCTGCTTGCTGACCACACGTGTGATCGGGTAGAGCCGTGTTCCGCTGCCGCCAGCCAGGACGATTCCCTTCAGCATCGGTGTCTGCTCCTTCGACAAGTTGGTCGAGACAGGTTTCGAGAGATTGGCGCCAGCAGGGTAATCGAATTCCAAACACGCGTTCTGCTTTGGATGACTCCAGGCGCGAGTTTACAGGCCTGCGCGCAGCGCTCGGATACTGCGCTGTCGTGATCGCTTCCAGCGTCGGCGGTCGCCGTCCCCGACGGGATAAACCATCGAAGATTGCCTCGGCAAAGCCGTGCCAGCTCGTTGTTCCCTGGCCGGCCACATGGAAGATGCCCGCCGCTGTGCGGCGGTCATCGGTGAGCGACCGCTGTGCAATTTTCAGCAGCGCTGCGGCCAGATCCGCGGCCGACGTTGGGCTTCCGGATTGGTCGCAAACGACCCTTACGATCGGGCGCGTTTCGGCCAGCCGCAACATTGTCCGAACGAAGTTGCTGCCTATCGAGCTGTAGATCCACGACGACCTGACGACGGTCGCCAGGGGATGCGCCGCCAATACGGCCGCCTCGCCGGCCAGCTTTGATGCACCGTATGTGTTCAGCGGCGCCGGCACGTCGGCCTCGTCATAAGCCTCGCGCTTGGCACCGTCGAAGACGTAATCGGTGGACAAGTGCAAAAATGGAAGGTTCCTCTGCCATGCAACATCCGCCAGCGCAGCCGCGCCGTCGCGATTGATGCTGAAGGCCTTTCCGACCTCGGACTCCGCGAGGTCTACAGCCGTGTAGGCCGCGGCATTAATGATCATGCAGGGGGCGATCGAGGCGACCGTTCTGTCGATCCCGTCCCGGACCTCAAGGTCGAGCTCCTCGCGCCCGAGGGCCACCGCAGACAGACCGCGAAGAGCAGCGGCATCACGAAGGCAGCTGCCCAATTGGCCATTTCGACCAGCAATCAGAATCGGTCGTTCGATCATTGGCAGCCTCAGTGTTGGGTGGCTGGAAGGCCAAGACGCGAGCCGTCGTAAACCATGCTGCGAGCCCGCGCCCACCAGGCGCCGCTGGCCAGATACCATTCCACCGTCTCGGCGAGACCTTGTTCGAAGCTTCGGGTCGGCCGCCAGCCCAGCTCGCTGCGAGCTTTGGACGCATCGATCGCGTAACGTGCGTCGTGTCCCGGACGATCCGGCACGAACGAAATCAACGATCGCCTCGCTGCTGGCCCGGGACGCAATCGATCAAGCGTTTCACAAATCTGGGTGACGACTTCCAGGTTGGAGCGTTCGCTGTCGCCGCCGAAATTATACTTCTCTCCGGCCCTGCCGTCGCTTAGCAGCCTGATCAGGCCTGCTGCGTGGTCCTCGACATGAAGCCAATCCCGCACGTTGCTTCCGTCGCCGTAGACAGGCAACGACTTGTATTCAATCGCATTGAGAATCGTCAGCGGAATGAGCTTTTCCGGGAATTGGAATGGTCCGTAGTTGTTCGAACAGTTCGACACGATCACCGGCAAGCCATAGGTCTTGTACCAGGCGAGCGCGAGGTGGTCCGAGGCCGCTTTGCTCGCTGAATAGGGAGAACTCGGCCGATAAGGGGTATCTTCCCGGAAGCAGTCGGCCGGCCCCAATGAACCGTACACCTCGTCCGTCGACACGTGTATGAACCTGAACTGTCTCTTCCGCTGACTCGACAGCCCGTCGTAATATCGCCTGGCTGCCTCCAGTAGATTGTAAGTGCCGACAATGTTGGTACTGATGAACGTTGCCGAGCCGGTAATCGACCGATCGACATGGCTTTCGGCCGCCAAATGGATAACCGCGCTCGGCTCCCATTTGTGGAATAAGCGAGTGACCGCCTCCTGATCGCAGATGTCGTGCTGTTCAAATCGATAGCGGCTGGTACCGTCGATGGAGGCCAATGAGGCCAAATTGGCTGCGTAGGTCAACTTGTCGACATTGACGACCGAGGCCTCAGCTTCCAAGGCCAATTGGCGGCAGACCGCGGACCCGATAAATCCCGCCCCACCCGTCACCAGAACACGCATGAGACGTCCTCTACTCAAACACGGGAGTAAGCTGACCGAAGGTGGGAAGCGCTCGATCCTTCGGCGAAAGCTGTGCCTCTGTGGCCTTCACCGGCCACTCAATTGCCAATTCGGGATCGGCCCAGTAGACGCCGCCATCGTGCTCCGGCGAGTAGACTTCATCGACTTTATAAAGGACGGTGGTTTGAGGCTCGAGCGTACAGAAGCCGTGAGCGAACCCTTTCGGAACGAGCAACTGCTCGTCACTCTCGCTATCCAACTTGACCGAGACGTGCTTGCCGAACGTCGGCGACCGACGCCGCAGATCGAGCACCACATCAAGGATCGCTCCTCTCAACACGCGAACGAGCTTGGCCTGCGCGAAGGGAGGCCGCTGGAAGTGCAATCCGCGAACCGTGCCGACGCGCTCGGAGCATGACTGATTGTCCTGGATAAAGTCTTGGGAAATCCCATTTTCGACAAACGCAGAGCGACGGAACGTTTCGCAGAAATAGCCCCGCGTATCGGAAAAACGCTTTAATCGGACGACCTTTACGTCCGGAATCGCCAAACTTCGCACTTCCAGCATGACCGCACGCTCCGATACGCAGCGCTATCGCTCGGACGATCGGCCTGATCTCCTAATGTCCTGAACCGAGCGCCTTCGCCAACCAGTTCCGCTTCGCTCCGTTCGCGGTAGACATCGGTTCAATCGGCCGTCGCACCCTTCCTCATCCCAATTAATTATTCCCACAATTAATGCCGCAGCTATATTTAATTGGCAATACAAATTTTATCCTATATATTATTTTAAATGTGACAGTGGCCCAATATCCGCCGCGGGATTGCTCCCGCGCGATTGCCGACAGCCGAGAGAAATGTCCGATGCTGCAGACCAATACGCTCCAGAACGATGGGTCACGTCTCCCTCCCCCCATTCAAATGCAGCTGAACCGACAGAGCACAGGAGGCATCGGCGAGCTCATTAAATTCGCGCTGGTATTTATACGGCGGCAATACCTCGTCATCATTTTCGTCACTGTCCTCGCAGGTGCCGCTAGCCTCGTTTACCTGAGACTGGTCTCGCCGGCCTATACGGCGCAGGTACAGGTCCTGTTCGAAAATCCAAGGGCGCAGTTCCTTCAGAAACAATCGCTTCTTTCCGAACCGCTCCTCGACGTTACCCAGATCGAGACGCAACTGCAGATCATCAAATCGCAGGCGACTGCTGCAACCGTGATCAAGCAGTTGAAATTGGCCGATCACCAAGACTTTAGGGAGGGACGGTCGCTGCAGTCCTGGTTGATGGGGTGGCTTCAACGATGGCGGCCAGATCCGTCAGAAGGTGCGCCACCTGCCCCGCGGGAGCAGCCCTCGGAAGCAACGATTGCAAGCTTTCTGGATCGCCTGTCTGCAGGTCGAGTTGGCTATAGTCACGTCATTGAAATCGCATTCACCGCGAGTGATCCAGCGCTGGCGGCAGAGATCGCGAACGCTATTGCGAGAGCCTACATCAATGATCAGCTCGAGGCGAAATTTGAAGCCACGCGAACTGCAACGAGTTGGCTGCAGGAACGGCTGCGGAGCCTCGGAGAGGAGGCGCTGACCGCCGAACGTGGAGTCGAGGCTTACAAATCTCAAAATAACATCGTATCGCCCGGGGGAAAGCCGATCGACGAGCAGCAGATCACAGAACTCAACACCCGGCTGGCTACCGCTCGCGCGCAGAGTTCAGAAGCCGCGGCCAAGCTGTCGCGCTACGAAGCTCTTCTCGGCGTCGACCCGGCAAAACCATCCTCGATCGGCAATCTGGACGCCATCGGCTCCGACGCGATGAACAGTCCAATCATTACATCGCTACGCCAGCAGTATCTCGAACTCGCCAGGCGTGAGGCCGAATTGTCCGCCCGCGTCGGCCGAGATCATCTCGCGGTGGTCAACGTTCGAAACAGGCTGCGCGAATTTCGCGTTTCCATTCTGGACGAGGTTAAGCGACTTTCCGAGATCAGCCGCAGCGAAGCCGAACTTGCAAAGCAGCGGCAGCAGGAGATCGAAAAGCGTCTTTCCGTGGCCATTGCGCAGTCGCGCCTCACGAACTCGGCGGAGCTGACAATAAGAGATTTGGAAAGTCGGGCGAAGAGTCTGCGGGCCCTCTACGACACATTCCTTCAGCAATATATGGGCTCGGCGCAGCAGGAGACCTTCCCGATCTCAGAAACCCGCATCATCTTCCCCGCTTCTGCCGCTCAAACCAAGAGCAAACCGAAAGCGAAGGTCGTGCTGAGCTTCGGTCTTCTGGGAGGGCTCGCGCTGGGACTGCTCCTAGGTTTCGTGCGAGACGTCATGGATCGCGTTTTCCGCACGTCTTCACAGCTAGAAGCAGCGCTGGACCTGCCTTGCCTATCCCTCGTGCCGATCCAGAGCTTGCCCAGGCAGCAAAGGTCGGCAGCTCGGCCGCAGCAGGCACAGGAAGCCCCGAACCAACGCATACTTCCGAGCGCTCCGGACATTCATCGCGCCGTCGTGAGCATGCCTCTCTCGCGGTACACTGAGGCGATCCGATCAATCAAGATCGCGATCGACCATAGCCCGGCGAAGACTCCCAACCAGGTGATTGGCGTGACTTCGGCCCTTCCAAATGAGGGCAAGACCACGATTGCCGCTTCCGTGGCACAACTTATCGGGCACAGCGGAAAGAAAGTGATCATCGTCGACTGCGATCTTCGGAATCCCTCGCTCTCGGCTCGGCTCGTCCCAAAGGCCGTGGATGGCATTATTGAAGTCTTGAAAGGGACTCGTTCACTCGAAGAGGCGGTATGGCGGGATCCGAACACGACTCTTGCCGTTCTTCCGGCCGTTCAGCGTGGGTCCGTACTTCACTCAAGCGAACTCTTGTGCGACGGCTCGATCTGCAGGCTGTTTGATCGTCTGCGACAAAGCTATGACTATATCATTGTCGATCTTCCGCCGCTGAGCCCGCTTGTCGACGTACGGGTCACCGCTCCTCTGATCGATTGCTACGTTCTCGTCGTCGAGTGGGGACGCACGAAGATCGACGTCGTGCAGCATGCACTGCACACCGCCCCGACGATCTCGGACTCGCTGATCGGCGCAGTACTGAACAAGACTGACATCAAGGCGATGGCCCGATACGACGCCCACCGAAGCGATTATTACGATGACAGTCACTACGTTCGATATGGTCTTTCGAGCTCCTGAGCGGCCTTTCGCCATGCATCATGAGCCTGCCGGTCCAAGCGTTGACTCAAGCCCGAGGGGTGACGTTGTATGCTGGACAAGTTTCTGATTGTGGCACTCTTGGTGTCCGTCGCCGCGGCTTTTGCAACACCCGAATTTCCGCAAGCGCAAGTTCTTTGTCCTGCTCTTCTCGCGATCGCGGTGCTGGCAGCCGCAGTTTTCACCTCATCCTTCGCAATCGCGCGCCTGGTACGACGGTTACGACTGTTTCTGCTCGTCATTCTCGTTGTACCGGCGGTCTACATGACTGTTCAACTCGTTCCAATTCCGATCCACGGGGCCGGCAATCCGATATGGGCCGCTGCATCGGCTGCATTGAATGCCCCCCCTTCTGAACGGCTCACGGTGGACATCGATGCAACCGTGCAAGCATTCTTGCAATACATTGCTGCTGTCGCCCTCGCGCTCATCGCGGCCATCGTCGCGCTGGATAAACAGCGCGCGTGGCAACTCCTCACCATGCTAGTCTCGGTCTCAGCGATCGTCAGTGCGTACTTGCTAATGCGACAGATGATGGGAGCTGACGGTCTCTCGCCCGTCGGCACTCCCGTACCCGTCGTGACCGACGCAGCACCCTCGGTGCTGGGCTTGGTGATGTCGGCAGCGATGGCGGCCCGCGCGTTCGAGGAATGCCGCCAGGCCAAGCAACTCTCGTTTCAGCTGGCGGCGCCCTTATCGTTCGCAATGCTGGCAACGTTTCTCTGCCTGTCGGCGATCCTTGCCAGGGCAGACGGAACGGGAACTGCTATAGCTGCACTGCTTGGAGCGGGAATCGTTTTCGCCGCGTTCGCGATCCAGAACTGGTTCTATGGGGTTTGGGGAATGGCGAGCGTGTTTGCCACGGCCGCAATTCTCTTTTTGGCGGCCTTCACCCTGCTGCCGGTGAGGCCGAATACCGATCTCGCGATCGCCCTATCCGCGCAGCACCCGGCGGCGACTGAACGGATGCTGCAAGATGCCGGCCAAGTTGGGTCCGGTGCAGGAACGTACGTGGCGCTGCTGCCGATCCACCGCGATATCGGAGGGCCTTCATCGCGAGAGCGGCCGACCGCTGCCGCCGTCATCGCCATCGAAATGGGCCGCCCTTTCCTGTATGGGCTGTTGATAGTTGCGGTACTTGCCGCCTCGGCTTTGCTTAGATGTTCCCTGCAGCGAAGGCGGGACTACGCTTACGCCGCTATTGGTTCTGGTGCTGCGGCTGCGCTAGCCATGCTGGCCTTGGTCGAGGACGGCATTCTCGAGTTCGGCACATCGCTGTTGGCGGCGGCCGCGTTAGGGTTGGCAGTTGCCCAAAGCCAGCGTGATACGGCTACTGCGGCCTTGTCGCCGCAATCAACGCGCTCCGTAAGGGAGCCGGATAGCTCGGATCCGGCATCTAAGCCAGCCCGCCAACATGGCAATGTATCCATGCGTATTGGATTGGGCTCTGTCGCTGTCGCCCTGTGCGCGCAAACGGTCTGGCTATACGCTCACCCGCGGTATCCGAGCGGATTGCCGCTTGAAGCGCCTTCCGTCAACCAAGCGGCACGCCAGGCGTCCGTAGGGGCGCCGCGTTCGGGCTCACTGCGCGGGGACGGCGATTTGCATCCGAGGACACCTGTTCTTGAACCGTTGCCCATCGCCAACGAAGCCGCAGCGTCAAAGCCGGAGATCGGAGCCGATCCGGCTGCGCCGACTGCATTGGCACGGGCACTGCAGTACTCACCGCTACGAGGTGATCTTTGGCTCAAGCTAGCGGCGCTCTCGAGGGAGCAGAGATCGGCGGAATACGACGTCGCAGCTCTACTGAAACTGTCGTACTACACAGCGCCAAGCGATTTGGCCTTACTTCCGCTACGGCTGACTGTCGCTCTCGGCGAGGTCTCGACGGCAAACGAGCCGGAACTGCGTGAACTCGTGCAACGTGACATCAAGATTGCCCTGACCAAACAGCCCAATCTCCGCCCCGCTCTTGTTGCCGCCTATCAGTCGGCGTCCGCGGAAGGAAAGAGCATGGTGAACAATCTGATTGCGGAGCGGGATTCAGCCGCTCTTCAAGGGAAGGAAATCCGGGCTCCTGCGCCCGGAACGGTCGTCTCTCCACCGAACAGTGCACCGGGCCGCGGCACCGGTCGGTAACTCCCGAGGTATTTTGCTCGATCCGATAATCCGCACGGGTCGAACCTCACCAAGCGCGGCCAATATTTAAGTTCAATATTTTCACTTGAAAAATTCAATAAATTAATAATAGATTAAATGCTGGTCAGAGTACCTCGTCATGAACTTCGTGAACCGACACCTCCCCGATCAAATCGATACGGCTCATGTCAGTCTCGAACCGCCAATATCCTCGCATAAATGGCCCCTGCGGTATGACCGGATCGAACACGTTGCGCTCTGTGCCGATATCGCGACGATTTTGCTCGCGAGCGTTATCTCCACGGTCTTGTACCGGTTCCAGAGCGTACAGACCGGGGCAGACCACGGCAACGCATTTGGCTTGGCGCTGATTAGCGCGGCTTGCGTGGCTTCCCTCCTGAAGGCTCAAGGCCTCTATCGGCCGATTGAGCTCCTTGTGCTCAAGAACCAGGTTCGGGCCGTCTGTGTCACTTGGGCGTCATTGTTGCTCTTGATCTGGGCCGCATATGGCTTTGCAATTCCCCCAGGTGCCTCTCAGAAACCAGGCCCGCTGTTCGCCATCCTCGGCTTGGCCTTGCTTGTGGCAGAGCGATGGGGGGTCAGGGCAGTGCTGATAAGGGGTCTGAGCGAAAGAAAGTTCGCCAGCACCAATATCGTTCTAATCAGCGACCAACCGCTCTCCAAAAACGCCGGCCTGCCGGAGACCTTGTCTATGCACGGATATTGCGTCAGAGCACGGTTCAGCCTGCCGCCGATCGGCTTCGGGCCCGCCGGTCGTAAACGGTTCGCCTCTCGCGTAATCGACTATATTCACAACATCCCGCTCGACCAGGTGGTGGTCGAGGCCTCTCCAGAGCGATGGCCCGAGCTGCGAGCACTTGTGGCCGACCTCCGGGTTTTGCCCTTCCCGATCATGTTCGTGCCCGTCGGCACAACATCCGAATTGCTTCGACATCCGACACGGAATCTTGGAAGTGCCGTTTGCGTCGAGTTGCAGCGGGGTCCCCTCACCTCCCTCGAGTGCGCATCCAAGCGAATGATTGATGTTGTCGGCGCAGGGCTCGCGCTGGCGATGGCTGCACCACTGCTGGTACTGGCTGCAATCGCAATCAAGCTGGACTCTCCGGGCCCGGTGTTCTTCCGACAGCAACGCTGCGGTTTCAATGGTCGGACATTCCTGATCCGGAAGTTTCGGACCATGCATGTTCTCGAGGACGGCAACGTGATCACTCAGGCCGTCCCTCTCGATCGACGGGTCACCCGCGTGGGCAAGTTGCTGCGCCGGTCGAGCTTCGATGAACTGCCGCAACTGCTAAATGTTCTCGAGGGCAGCATGTCGCTGGTGGGCCCGCGTCCCCACGCCTTGGCCCACGACGGACAGTTTGACAAGCTCGTGCGAAACTACGCCTTTCGCCGCAGGGTCAGGCCTGGGCTGACCGGATGGGCCCAGGTTCACGGTTGCCGCGGGGCAACGCCCACGGCGTCGATGATCGAAGCACGCGTCCAATACGATCTCTGGTACATCGATAATTGGAGTCTTCGGCTGGATCTTGCAATCCTGTTGCGAACTCCTGTGGAAGTATTACGGGGGCGCAACGCCTATTAGCTCCAACCTCGACCAAAGGCGCCTGCGCCAGTCCCCTGGTGCAGCTGCTTCACGCCCGCTGCCGAAGTTTCGGAGCCGCTTCCCCGATGCGAAACTCCTCGATTCGACGACCGGATTTCACCGCAGCAACCAGCCAACGAGGTCGCTTGCCACGCCCCGACCAAGTTTCGGACGTCTGCGGGTTACGGTATTTCGGCAGCACGCGCGGATATTTGCGCCTCGGCTTGCCCGTGGAAGAGATGCCCGGCCTGCCGCTTTCGGCTAACATAGCCATCCCGCCGCCGAGAACCGCCAAGCGCTTCTCCAGTTCCTGCTTTTCCGCTTTGATCCGGTCCGACAAAATGCCGCTAATTTCCTCATGAAGGGACCATAGATCATCGAGGGACATCGCTTCTAGTTCGAGCTTCTTGGTCGACATGTTAGCATCCTGTAGTTGCGCCCATTTAATATGTCCCAGCAGAGTAATCAAGCACCCAATGTCGGGCCTTAGCGAAAAATATTCGGAACTCAACAGCATTTTTATGCTCCACATAACTGCGTCGCCGGTTCCAATCAAGACTGAAAAATGCATTATTCGCTGAATTCAATAGCGGCCCGCACATAACACGCGCCCTACGTGCGCCGGCGCCGCGATTCAATCTGATTATGATTGATTAGAGCGTCGCGAGGTCGATCTTCCGCGCCGCCGCCCTCGTGAGGAACATGACTGCGGGAGGCCGCATCCCGGCATTCGTCCTGAAATGCGGATGTCAGCCCGCTGCAGCCGCGAGGTTATGATTGCGATATCTCTCAGCGCGAGCTTTCGCAGCTGGATTTGGAGCTGCAGATCCTTGAGGTCGGTCAACGGTTCCGCAGGCGCGATAAACTGCCTGATCGCAACTCGAAGACGTACCAACGGGCAGCCGATAATATCCAATGTTTCTCTTCGAGAGCGCAGCAAGCCTTCCTCGCCCACTAATAAAACAAAAATAATCCTCGCAATATACATTTAATAATATATTATTTATTTATTATTACGTCAATTGAAAGACCGCCCCTGATTCCCAGTCTTTTGTTCGCCACGCGAAAAACCTCTATTCGGCGTCAGATACGACTGTTGGGCAGGTTGGTCGGTGACGAGAATGCTATGCGCCGGCAAGATCTCGAAGCCATGGATTTTGAGGAACTTTGGCTCCTCCACGAGGAGCTCACGAAGATTCTTGCTGAAAAGATAACAGCCGAAAAGCGCGAGTTGGAAAAGCGCCTGGCGCAGCTCAATCAGCCGGACCAGTTCGGCGAGGCGGAGGGCGAGGCGACAGAGATGGGCCCAGGCCAGTCCCCTCGCCGCAAATACCCAAAGGTCGTGCCGAAATACTTCAACCCCCTCAAGCCGACAGAGACTTGGTCTGGGCGAGGCAAACAGCCGCGCTGGCTGGTCGCAGCGCTTCAATCAGGACACACGCTCGAGGAGTTCAGGATTCGCGAGAACGGCGAAGCGTCCAACCGGAATGCTGGTAGTCGCGAGCATTGATGGCTTCATCGACGCAGACACCTGCGGGGGCGCGAATCGTCTGCGAACGGATGGGAGTTACCGGTCGCTCGGCTCGCAGCACGCTTGCGGCCTACACCTTCCCTGTGCGCACGGCGACGGCCGCCTTCAACAAAAACTGCAAGGTGTCCACCTTCGGGAGAGACCACGATCTACGCGGATGGGCGGCGGCTTGCCACCCGCCATTTGCCGCGTTCCGGTAGTTTCCGAGATCCAGCGCCGTCATCGCGAGGAACAGCAAACGCGTGGACGGAAAACGTGCCTGCATCAACTGTCGCATGAACTGCAGGCGGGGAATCAGGCGGGAGCGCATCGTCTGCGGAATATCGACGCCAAGCAGCCCGGCAAGAGCGACCAGTTGGGTTTCAACCGCATTCTTCATCAATTCGCCCGAGACTAGCGAGGCAAGCTTCTCCCAATCAAGGCCTTCGGTGGAATCGTTTAGATCTCGCAATTCAACAAGATGCCGCAGGTCGAGGTCGCCGAGCCAATAACCGTAGTCTTGAAATTGATCATGGATGATCAGCATGAGCGCTCGATAGACAGGCGTGGGGATATACACGCGCCCGCTTCCCAGCGGCGCGATGACGCAATGGTTCAGCGCCTGCCCTATGCTTTGGTAGAGGTACGCGGGACCCGGAGCGGCCTGCTGCAGGTCGATGGTCCCGACATCCTGTGACCGGTTCAGCTCGACGTGCCATCTCTGGCTTTCGGCGGGGGTCTGGTAATCAATATCGTAGCCAATTGCACATAGAGCGGCAATTGCCATTCTGGCCTCGTCCGGCATGACGATGATGTCCAGGTCCGACATTATCCGAACGCCTCGGCGCTCCCGGGGTGCGGTCGCCAGTGTCGATGTGCCCTTGAGCATGATCGGGGTAATTCCCAAGCGGTTCATCGCAACGACGGCTTCTTCCAGCTGAGCGAGGAGGCGATTATTGCGCAGCTCGTTTCGGCGGTGGATATTGCGGATATATGCGCAGACGTCCTCCGGCAGCATCGATGCATATTTGCCCACAAAGTCGATGAGCGCCGGCGTCGTCAGAGTCCGATTTGCGAGCCCGATTACGGACGTCCACTCCACGTCGACGGGCGGCATACCTCGCAAGCAATTGCAGAGGTTCGAGAGCGCGCTGCTATGCCTCACCATCGCACAATTCCATAAGCAAGCGCCGAGCTTCCACCGACTCGCAGTAGGTGAGTTGAAATGATCGCGCGCCTGCGACAATCCGCTTCAAAGCGAAAAAGCCGGCTTGCGATAGCCTTCCGTCAGCGGCAAATGCGTCTTCGATAAGCCGCTTCATCGCATCCAACTGGTCTATCGCGGTCAGTTCTTCCGGACCGCCCGCGACCCGTTTCAAGAAGACGATCCAGCTCGCGGAAACGCATTGGTTCTGCGCATTTGGAATGGGGACGTACCGCACCCGAACCCCGTCGGAGCGGCGGTGCGTCGCGTCATACTTGTCGCCATGCAGCCGGGAGAGCAAGTCCCACGACCCCTCCTTGACTGTGAGCGCAAAGGGAATTCCGCAGATGGTTCCGTCAGCTCCAACCAGCGCAACATCATCGCCAGCGTAGCTAAAGCCGGCGTCCACGAGCTGCAGTGTCAGGGTCGACTTTCCAGCTCCCGGCTGACCGCACAACAGCAGGCCCGCATCGTTTCTCACGAGAGTAGCTGCATGAAGGGAAAAGACCCAGCGATCGCTTCGAATAAGCCGCTCGCTGATGTGCGCCTTGATCGTCGGCGCCAATGCTTCGACTTCACATCTGGAAATTCTCGAATCCTCTCCGCGGAAGAACACTTGCTCGTCCAGCATCGTTGCCTCGACCACCAGGTCGTTGTCGCCCGCGCCCTTGTCCGCGACGCAGAATACCGAAAGCAGCCGTCTCAAGAGGTCTCGATTTGCAGTCCGGACGCCTATTTTGTGCCGACCCAGGATCACTGAGAAGGAACAGTCAATCGGCACTTGCCAGTCCGCTTGGAGTAGCGCTTGATCGGCCCAGACATTTACAACCTGGCGGGTGAACTGGCGTGACGCATCCTCGTCAATGCCTAGCGCCCCAAGCCCCTGATAGACATCTTCCAGAGAGGCACCTTGCGCCAGCTTGCACCAGATGAATGCCGCTACCTGGTCCAGCTCGAAGATCTTCTGCCCGGCTTCGCTGAAGAGCATTGATCGACCATCCAGCAGCACGAACATTGCATCTGGAGCCGGTCTCAACACCATCTCTGCCGACGATTTTTTCAGCACGGCTCCAGCCAATGTACGAAGGTTCGTCTCGCCCGACGAAGGCCAACGCTATGTCGCGGCCGCGACAGAGGGAGGTCTCGACTACGAGTTTCGATCTAACCCGGCCTGCGGCGCTGCAATTCCCGTTCAGCGGAGCACAAACCCGATCGGGCTCGTTTCGAAATGACAATCCGGCCCGTCATGCCGCCAGCTGCCCGTCCTCGCCTCCCTCCTGTGGCGCAACGTTCAAAAGCAGCTCGTCAAAAAAGCACTCTCTCGCGGTCAACCGATGAGCTTCCAAAAGGTAACGATAAGCTTCGCGATCGGCTCTCCGTTCTTTCAGAATGCGCTCCTTCTCGCCGATGCTGGCCAACTCCGCGCGCATCTGGGCCAACAGCGGTGCGTGCGAGACGAGGCAATTATTGTGATTTAATTCCCACATCGTTTCCTCCAGCCGAATGAAACTTTAATAAGCCAGAGATTACGTGATCGGCAGGATTTAACAACGCCATTTATACAATTAACCGTAAATCACAATTTGTTTCATACTTGAACCTGATGCGGCCGCGGAACACCGCTCGCAACCGCTGCAACTGCCTTCGCAAATACGAAGCGGCTGCAGCCTTACCGCGTATCCCGCTTACATATTTGATTGTGGCGCGCTTCGCTTAGGCTCGCGTGAAAAGTATATCCACGAGAGTCGCAAATCGCACCGACAATGCGCTTTTCTATTTACAAATTAAATTTCAGCAGTGAATATTCAGAAGCTGCGCGAATGGGAGCCGAACTTGGTGACTGTCAAAAATGATAGTAGTTGCGCTGCCGGCGGGGCATTTCGCTCGAAGCCCGAAGAATTAAGCCCTTATATTTGTTTGCGGCTTACCCGCGACTTTACGTTGAATCTGGAACATCATTCAGAACTGCCGAGCCAAAGCCCGGCGGTATCCCACAATTCACGAAAGTAGGAATCCGGTCGGTTGGAGAAGCGCCGTCACGAGCAAGCTGCCCTTTGCTCGACAGCGACCCAGGTGCGATGCCCCCCAAGTGAACCCGCATCGACGAGAGCGCACTCCAGCCGATCGGCCCCCTTATTCGACCACACATCCAGGGAGGTTGGCGTGGGTATGATTATGGTCAAGTGTCCGCAATCCGGCCGCGCGATTCCTACCGGCCTCAAATCCGATCGTGAGACTTTCCTGCGAAGCATCGTGTTTTTCGGCAATACGCTTTGTCCCGTCTGTCAGGCCAATCACAACTGGTTTGCCCGCGAGGCCTGGGTCGAGGAGCCGGTCATCAGAACGATAGAGGTCGCTCGTACGGCGCCGACGTACTGACGCAAATGGCGAGGGCGCTTCCGCGACTCCATGCAGCGGATTCGCAACTCAAGGCATTTCTGATCACTTCGCTGCCTGGATAGAAGACTAACGCGGATGCGCGGCCTGTTCTCTGGGACTCCGCGAACTGCTGGAGCACACTTCCTTGCGACATCACGCTTGATGGCTCGCCATTCTCTATTCCGCCAATTCGATCGCAACGATTGGTGTCCAAAGCATCCGTCGCTCGGTGGACGTCGCTTCTTTGAACGTGACCGATCAAATCTTCCATCTTGAAAATGAAGTCGCGAGCCGCTGCCCATTGCGCACGATGGTAGATTCGACATGTCGGCGCGCGCAGATCGCGCTGGTCTTCGGATGAGTTCCGCGCGCGCCATCGTGACCACAAGCGCGCTGGTGGCTCGGTACGTCGGGCGCACCACTTAGGAACGATCCCCTCGAACTCTCGGTTGCACTTATGCTGGTCCACGTTGGACCCGCGGGGCGGCCCCGGGCAATGTCCCTCCCTCCAGTGCCGTACCGGGGCCGCACTCCCGCCATCGGCATCGCACTGACCATTTTCTGAGTAAAAGCCCCAAACTATGCGAGGTGCGGCTCGGATCGATGCCACATGTCTTCCAAGCTTCTTGGCTATTTCTGCCGACTTAGCGGGGTCGCTCTCCGATTCGAATTCCAATCATGCAAAGCGGAAGCACGATTTCGCGTGCCGCAGATTTGCGGATCCCGCACAACGTTTGCGATAGGAAATGGCAAATGAGCGGCCTCAGCTTCGACGGCTCAGGCCGCCGGATGTGCTGCCGCCTCAGGCGCACATCGACGCGGGGGCACAGAAACAATCGTCAAAATTGCCGATTATTCCCGATTTCTAAGACGCGGCACGAAGAATGATCTTCGCCGTGCGTTTGGCGTACGAATGCTGCTTGGCTATCCCAGCCAGTGAAGAACCGGCAGAAGCGCTCGAAGAAATTAGGTAACGAGTGCTTACTGTTAGGTTTAATCGCGATTTAATCTCGATCAGGGCACAATTTGATGAAGGTATAAGGATTCACTTTTTTACTAGCTTTTCCCGCCCGAAGGATTCAGACTTGCTTTCATTGAGAATCGTTTTTTTCGGGGAAATTCAGATGGGAAAACCTGCTGTTTCCCGTGATGCCTTCCGTGGGCTATTCGCTTTCTATGCGGCAAGGGCCCATCACGACCACGACTCCAAGGGCGAACATTGCCTCTTAAGGCTGTTCAGATCTGCAGAAGATATACCAGAAACTTTACTGCTGCAGTGGTCGGACAGAACTGAGCTACTCGGCTCCGAAACCGTCGGTCGGTTAATGGATCCGCTCGTTCGTCAAATCACAAGAGGCAACGCTCAATACGACCATGCCAGCGACTTTCTCCACACGCTACTGAGAGACCTCGGGCAAAAAGTGCAGTAATCGAGATTCGCTTCGCTATCGTCGCTGCAATCGTCAGGCGCGCGAGTTCTCCGCGCTAGCTACCTGCGCCCTCTTCGCGTGCCGCGAAATCTTCATTTTGGGATTATCGAAGTAAGGATAATTCAGTTGCTTGCTGCGAAAGTCTTCACGGACGATTTTTACTGAGCATTCGATGCCTTAGCCGCGGATCACTCGAAGGCAATCGCGGATCACAGCTGATCACTCAGCTCAGGCCGGGGCTCGTCCTGAATTTCAACATACCTGTGACTATTGCGAGCCGGAGTCTGACGTCCGTTTACGACCACCACGGAAGGGCTGCAGCGTCGCAGTGCCTGGTGGATGAGGCCTCATCAATGCGAAAGGTTCAAGGCGCACCCCCTCAACGAGTTAATCGATAGAGCGCAACGTAAGGCCGTGAGGATTGACCAAGAGCGTCAAGCAATTCCTGTCATTTTAGCCTCTTTTCAGCCAAAAAAAGTTCGTTGCTTGGCGCGGGGCAGGATCTCAGCTCGGAGTTCCTGCAATGTTCAAGCAAGTATTTTCTGCGTGTTTCCTCGTTGTCATCGGCCCAATCTGTTCAGAAGCAAGACCTTATCGCATCGTCCAAGCGCCCGAATGCAACGTCATCATGCCATGTGACTTCTCGGCCACCCAGGCGCGCCGCGAACGAACTTCGCACTACTCACTGCAGGCGTATCGCCCCAAGCAACTCGCGTTAGCCACGCCCGACAGCGTAGGCGCGGTGAGTGACCGTACTCACGGCCGGATTGTCGGCGGTCGGCCGCCCGGTTGCCCGTCTTCATTCTGTGGTTGTGGCGCAGCCCTGCGAGTGTTTGGTCGTGTCGTGCCTGAATTGAACCTTGCGGCCAACTGGCTACGCTTCCCGCGGACTTCGCCCGCGCCGGGAATGGTCGCGGCGCGGCGCGGGCATGTCTTCGTTCTGGAACAGCACCTCGAAGGCGACATGTGGATGGCGTATGACGCCAACTCAGGCGGACACGCGACGCGGATGCACCCGCGATCATTGCGTGGCTACACGGTTGTCAATCCTCGCGGTGCGGGTTGAACGGTCCCAACGACCGTTGGCCTAACGGTTGGTCGCCGCTCTAACGCCAGCCAGCAGCCATGAACGTGGGCCAGATGTTGCAATATCTGGCCCCCGAGCCCAGCCGGTGACCCGTTGCGGTCCTGGGCCGCTGCCGCTGCTTGGGCCGCTAGGACTCTGACAAGCAGCTCAATTGCAAGCGTGTCGAAGGTGAAGCAGAACTTCGCCTTCGGCCTGACGCTCAACGCCAACCATGTCTCGACCGCAGAGCGCGATGCGATCCGCGGCCGTTACATCAAGGGCCGGGCCGAGGCGAACGACTCAATCATGGCAAGAGCGCGGAAGCGATGGAGAATCTTCAGAAAGGGTCACTACAAACAGACGCCGATGGCCGACATCAATGAGTCGTTCAAGGCTCAGAAGATGCTTCACGTCCAAGGACTGGAAACGCATGTATTCAGGTGGGACCGTCACGAACTGAACTGGCTACACAATCGACAGATTTCTTCATGGCCAACGCAGGCATCAAGGACTTCACGCTGGCGAGCGAGTACTTTGATCCAGGCCTCCATTCAATGCCCATCACCTAGATATCACGAGCCTGAAGGGATGTTCGCGCCGAACACCAGTTGTGCGGCGCGCCCCAATTTCATGGACTCTGCTGTCCTATCCGGCTTGTGTTGCGCCCGCCGCTGAACACACTGTCCCTTCTGCACGCTCGACCGCGCTGCCGCACTCTGTTGTCCAGATAGCAATGGCTTGCCAATCTCAGGTGGGCTACGCCAATCTAACTATCTCGGCCAGAGCATCTGGAATGCGAGAGAAGCTCCCAAGACTACGCCAAACTACGCGATAACTGCCCGCAGCCCTACTCCCACTCAATCATTTGGGATGATCTTTCGTCGTTGATCCAAAAGCACAAATCCTCACATCTGACGGACAAATCCCGACGCTATACCCGCCGAAAATTCTCGGTCTTGAATTCACAGAATAATTTGTGCCGATCGGGATACTGGCGATATCGCTACCTATCGGAGTCAATCGGCTGAGCGACTCTGCAGGCGTTGTGGAAACGCTAACGCTAGCACCGCCGCGGCATAGTTTCATATACCGTCAGATATCGGGAAAGCGCTGGTTCGCTACGTGCTATGAGCTGCCTTTCGCCGATAACCAGTTTGACCCGAAGCAAACAGACTAAGACTGGGTGCGTCGGGCAAAATATGCCTCAATCCTCTCCTTCACTCCTTCGGCGGGTGCCTCCCTGAATTTGACGGTGCTGGGATGAAGAGGGTGCCATGAAGGTACGCGTGCGAGCCAAGTTTCAGCAGTGGGTTCAAACTTCGATGGATCATCGAGGCTGCCGACGGTAAGCAGCAGCAATTGCGGCCTTGTCGGCCAATGTGCAGAAATTTGACTGCCACAATGATTGCAGAACCCTCTCCGAAACAGACGTCCACTTTCTGCAACGGTTTCGAAGAAGGCTGGCTCTGACTTCAGATAGCGAAACCTGTCGCTCGCCACCATAATGAAGGCCGAGAATGCAGTGCCGCTTGATCGTTGGCAATCTCGGCAGTGACACATCAACTGAACAATCGGAACGTCTGTGCATTCATAGCGAACCTTTTCACACGCGCATCCGCCGGTCAGCATTTTCATCTTTCCGTACACTGAAGGAGTTGATGTAACATAGGTAAGAAGGGATCGGTCAAATGACGAGCTCCGGTTTTACTCCGGCAGACCCATCCCGTCCCATGACGCCGAGAGCCGCTTCTCGACCTTCTCCGGCTTGGGTCTCACACCTGAATGCGTTTTGCACCAAAAGGCTGCGTGTGGCTTGCTTTCGACGCCTGCCCTTCTGTCCATCGGATGCGCCGCGCATTGCGATCGATAATCGATCGCTCTACGGCGGCCTAACCGAGCGCGACTAAAAGCGTTTCGCCCGTCGCAACGAGCGACCGTTTGCCGGAACCATCCTCCGCAAACAATTCTGCCCGAGCAAAGGTCTGCTTGCGTCCGGCGCGAACCGTCGCGCCTTTCGCGATAAAACCGCGACCGACCGCGGGCCTCAAACAGTTCATGGAGAAATGCGATGCTGTCACGGGCCCGATGAGAGTCGCGGCGGCAAATCCGCAGGCCGTGTCGAGCAACGCCGCGATCGCCCCAGCATGAAGATGACCGGCATATTGTGTGAGATCATCGCTCCATGGCATTTGGAGCTCCGCCTCTCCGTCGGCGGCCAACACGACTTCGAACCTGAAGAGCCGATTTAAGTTTGCCGCAGCGTTCGCTGCCGTGAGTTCTTGGAGGTTCATTGCCGGGCCGCCTGTCATCAGTGTCTCCTTTACCAACATATCTCTTGCTCGAATTGACGAGCCCGGTGGGGGGGTCCTGCTCATCGGCAAAACCGATCTGTTCTTTGCTCGAGCGCGCATCTCCCAAAGCGGCAAGACGTCCGACGGGCCGCTGTCTCCTCCGGCTAATTCACCTCGAGACGATCGCGAGCCCCCAGTGTGACATGCACCTGCAACTACCTACGATGCAAATTTGCTCTGGCAGCAGGTACCGCCGGCACGAACAAGGTTGCCACGCTCCGTCTTTTTGATCCCGTCTGTGGAGGCCTGCGATGTCGTGTCTGCGCAGGCATCGGCCGGCGGCGCCGACGCCGTGAGGACCAAAATCAGCCGGATGAAGTGTCACAACCAGCTGCTTTAAATCGTCCTGCCTTGAGAAATGCCCGACCAAGGTCAGAAAGGGAACGAGCATGTCGAGGAATATTCTTGTCATTGGCGGAGGTTTTGCCGGCTTTTGGGCCGCGATGGCAGCCCGGCGAGTTGCGAAATCGGCAGCGGATATCACTGTTGTTTCGAGAGAGCCAAGGCTGGAAATAAGGCCGCGACTGTACGAAGCCAGGCCAGACACTCTCGCGGTCGATGTTCTTCCGTACCTGGACAAGGTCGACGTGAACTTCGTTCGTGGAGAGGCGGTCGGGCTGGACACGACTGCGAAGATCGTATCGCTCGATGACGCCACCTGCCTCACCTACGATCGCCTGATTGTCGCCACAGGCAGTCGAATGTGTCGTCCGCCAGTGCCTGGCGCCGCAGAGGCTTATTCCGTCGACACTCAAGCAGAAGCAATCGCTTTCGATCGGCGTCTGAACGAGCTCGCCCGCGACAAGAAAGACCCCACCCTCGTCGTCGTTGGTGCGGGCTTTACGGGCATCGAACTTTCGCTCGAGCTGCGCGACCGATTCGTGGCGCACGGCGCAGCCGAGGCTGCTGAACTGATGCATATTGTCTTGGTCGACCGCTCGGACGTGGTCGGACCAGAGCTTGGGCCTGGGCCGCGTTCGGAGATCGAGCGTGCCTTGCAGTCTGCGCGTATCGAGCTCCGACTTGGCGCGACAATCACGGCGCTGGCCTCAAACCGTGTAAGCTTCGCGGACGGCAGCGCTCTTTCAGCGGATGCCGTCGTGCTCGCGACGGGCATGAGAGCCTCGCCCTTCACGGGTAATGTTCCCGGCGAGCGAGATGAGCTCGGCCGGATCGTCGTCGACGCAGAGCTCCGGGCTCCCGCCGCGCCGGAAGTATTCGTCGCAGGCGACGCTGCGGCGGCCGACACTGGAGATGGACACCGGGCTCTGCAATCCTGCCAACACGCGCTGCAGATTGGACGGGTTGCCGGCGAGAACGCCGCGCGGGACCTGCTTGGGATGACCGCTGTGCCGTATTCTCAACTTAACTATGTCACCTGTCTGGACCTCGGTCGATGGGGCGCGATCAGGACACAGGGCTGGGATCGACGAGTTGAGCTGACTGGAACTGAAGGCAAGGCCCTGAAGCGAAAAATCAATACCAAGCTCATCTATCCACCAGCTAATGGCGGGACTGAAGCTTTGCTTGCAAGCTCGACCATCGATATCGTCAAACGATATGCGATCGACGGGTCGCGATAACTTACGGACGCTTTCAAAGTCGAGTTCCGCCGGGATCCAGATTCCAGGCCATAAAGAGGCCGCCACCTGAGGCGGCCTTGGCTTGTATGGGTGGCGGCCTCCGAAAACGGCTTGGTCGGGCTCTTCTTTTCATCTCCTCGGGCATCGCACCGATATATTGGTCGTTGTATCCGCAACCATTATTCATGCGACCAGTGGCGGCGGTCATGACCATCTACTCACAACGGGCGGCATTGCAGGTAACAGGATCACCTCAACCCATCCAAGAAAGGGATTGCGCGAGGAACACAGATCCGCCACTGCGCTGCCACTGCCCGTGTGCCATCACGACGCGCTCTGGCTGCCAGTTCAACACCGTCGCACGCGCTTTGCGCGCCAAACGGCGGTCGAGAAATGATAGACGGAGGTCCAGCGGCGCATGCGCACCGGTAAGTGCAGTGATGCCCGACAGACGCGCCAAGCATCGTTGCCATGGCTTCCATTTGGTCCTGAGATAATCCTCGCCAAAGGCCTGGACGAGGTCGCCGAAAATCGCCGTACCGGATGCTCTATGGAAGAATGCGACCTCGTCCAGCAGCGGCGAGCCGCGAAACCAGGCTTGATCGATGTCACGGCTCCAGGCGGCCGGCGGTTCATCTGTCAGGCCGCGTTCGAAGGTCAGGTCGGGTCGCTTGCCAATGATCGATGCCGGCCCCCACAGATGGGCCTGTGGGAAGCATTCGTGCCAACGTGACAGGAAGAGGTGGTGAAGCTTGTTCGGGCTGACGAGATGGTGCACGGGACCGAGGCTGATCAGTTTCCCGCGCAGCTCCTCGTTGAGGTCGATCGGTGACCAGATCCAGAGGTCACCACCCGAAAGTCTGACGATCACCATGCGGGTGGGATACGGAAATCCGTGGAAGCTCACGTCCGCCCCATCCGCTATCCAGATATTGTCGGCTATCGATTGAAGCATCGCCGTGCTTCCAGAAGCATTAAACGGTGAGTGAGGTCTCGAGCCAGTATGTCAAGGACGTGCTGGCACGCCATCCCGTGGGAGAGCTCTCGTCCCGCTCAGCCGAGAACTCCGCATAGCCATTCAGTCGTTCGAGCTCTCCTGTTCCCGAACCGCCCACGATCTCCCAACGGCCGCGCACGACCGGGCCCCGCTCCATGGCCCCCTCGGCCTTTAGCAGAAATGATCCCTTCAGGCCCCCGATTGAGCCTGCGATGCGCTCATAGCAGATCAAGGTGCCCGTGCCGTCGGGACGTTCGAGCCTCAAGTGCGTGGCCCTCCCTTCGCCGACGATACCGCCGATAAACTTTTCCACCAGGCGTGTCTCGACTATGGCAAGGCCGCTCGCGTCCGCCTCGCTGAGAACTGACCTGTCGTACTTCTCGACCTCGACCTTGCTCGCTACAGTGCGAGGCGCGCAGCTCCCCTCTCCGGGGGCCACCAGGCCGCCCTGAGACCTTGGAGCGGATCGCAACTCACTTTCAAGAGCAATCGTCCCTTGCCAGGCTCTCACCGTCGAGTACTCGGCGAGCACACGCAAAGCCTCGTGCATCTCGGCTGCTGTGATGCCTGCCCGAAGCGCCATACAAACGTGCGCTGCAAAGGCCTGTCCGAGAGTTCCGCTCACAACATCGATCGCAAAACTGGCAAACAGGCGCTCGCGGTGGTCCAGGCCGGGTCGTGCCCAAAGCTCAGACGATTGTTTTTCGATTGCAAGGGCAAGCTTGGGATCGGCAGATCTGAGTGCTTCAAGAGCATGTGCCGGGTATGGCGTTGCGGGATGAGGCGATGGACGGCGTGCTGCATGGCTGTCGGGGCTATGGCCGAGTTCTGCAACCACCTCCGCCAGTCGCTCGAATGCCCGCGAGACCGGATTGAGACCGGCCGCTGGCGCCACATGACGCAACAGCTCGCGCAGGTCTTCAACACACATCTCGGCCTTGCTCAAGGCCATGGCTACATGCAGCTCGAACGGGAGACCAAGCTCGTGCACCGCAACATCTCCAGCAATAAGCAGGCACGCCTTTTCACGCATTGAGAGCTGCGACAGCGACCAGATGCTGCGAGCGGCCTCAAGCCCCATGGATCCGAAAACAGGGTCAAGCCGCAGGACACGGTCGGGGGACACTAGCTCCATAACGCACTCCTTGTCGTTGATGTGACGGGGTTCGCAACGGTCTTCGATTAGTAGATGCCCGGCAACAGTCGGGCCGTGCGAACTCGATAGGTCCGGTATTGCTCACCAAACGCGCCGATCAGCAGGGCTTCTTCGGCATCCATCCGCGCGATCACCGGCACGACTGTCGCCGCTGCCAGCAACACGCCCGCAAGTGAGCGGAAGGCAAGGGCCCAGCCCAGGACACATAGAAGCATGCCGAGATAACTTGGATGACGGATCCAGCGATAGGGCCCGGTGGTGACGAGACGGTGTTCTGGCTGGATCGCGACAAGTCCACTGAAGCGATTCCCAAGGACGAATACGGGCCACAGTCTCAGCACTCCGCCCATCGTATAGATAACCACGCCACACCAGCGCGTTGTGTCGCCATCAATCGTACCCCAGTCCAATCGGTCCGTGAGAGCCGGTAGCCAGCCGATCAGAATGCCGAAGGCCGCGAAAACGGCAAGGACCCAGCGGTTTGACCGATCCTCACGCACGCCAGGGCTTAAATTGCCGGCGGTGAACATGGATGCGATCGTCAGCACGACCGTGACCACTGTCAGCACGGTGAGGGGTGCATGGGAAAAGAACGGGCGCAGCCCACCGCGCCCCAGAATGGCCAGGGCGATAAACGCGGCAGTCCCCAGCCCTGCCGTGATGAGGAGGAGCAGCGAGTGCAAATTGCTCATCTGGATCCGCTGTGAGGACGATCGAGCCTGCATTCGTCAGACTTTCCTCGTGGGTTGACTGCTCCCCCGGACTCCCGACAGGACTGCGCACAGCGCCAGCACCAACGCCAACAATGTCAGCGTCGCACTCGCCGCGTGCCCATATTCCCATTGCAGGCGGGCCACGCCGAGATTTGCCGGTATTTCGGTCCAATTCCGTGTGAGGGCGTTCATCGGATAGATAAAGCACCAGAAGATGACCTGGGCACCAATGAGTAAGGCAAGCGCTCCCAGCGAAAGCCAGCGCGCGACGGGAATGTCCCACATAGCGATGGCGTGGCCGAGCGTGCAGCCAACCGCGATGACGATCGCGACACCAAAGAAGGCCCAGCCATCATAAGCCCTTTGCATCGTCATGTAGTCGACCGACGACATCTTCAATTTGTTGAACATTTCAAAGAAGTGGGCGCCTTCCGGGATGAGGTAGATGGCAACCGAGATAACGGTCGTGATTCGAAGCAGGTCGGTCCCATATCTCCCTTGGCCGTTGGCACCCTCAGGCATCGTGGGGCCCTTTACTGTTGGCAACATGCGTCAGCTTGTCCGGATTCCGAACGACGTAAACCCTGCCGATCCTGCCGGTCACGATCTCGAGGGCGATGGTGAGAAGTTCTCCATTTGCTAAAGTTGCCACGCATCCAGGGAGCCCGTTGATCATCGCAGGACGCAGGTCGACAACAGGTTGCACGCGCTTGCGCGCCAGACCGGCGAAAAGCGCAATGATCCTGGGGCGTCCGACGATCGGATTGAGAGCGGCTCGTCGCTTGCCGCCACCGTCCGTGTACAGCACGGCGTCGTTTGAGAGGATATTCGCCAGGCCATCGACGTTGCCGGTCCGATAGGCCGTCATGAACGCCTCGAGGATTTCATTTCCTTTGTCAGGTTCAACCTCGAATCGTGGTCGCGACTCCCGGATGTGCGCACGCGCTCGCGCGGCGAGTTGCCGGCACGTTACCTGATTGCGTCCGAGCAGCCGGGCAACCTCCTCGAACTCGACATCAAAGACGTCATGCAACAGAAAGGCGGCCCGCTCGAGGGGTGAAAGCCGTTCCAGGGCCAACATCAATCCGATGGACAAATCGGAGGCATAGTCGCTCGCCGTCCCCGCGCCCAAGGTCTCGGCATCCAGCACGGGCTCCGGCAACCATGGGCCGACATAGGTCTCACGCTTTACGCGGGCGGATTTCATCTGATCAAGACAGATGCGAGTGACGACCTTTGCCAGGAACGCTCGCGGCGACTCGACCCTCGCCCTGTCGGTACCGTGCCATCGAAGGTAGGCTTCCTGCACAGCATCCTCGGCTTCAGTCAACGAGCCAAGCATCCGGTACGCCAAACCGGTCAAATAGCGACGGTGCTTTTCGAACTGGTCTGCCGCCCTGCGCCCGCTCTCTTCAGGCGAGCTTTGCTCCTGTAAGGGGTCCGTCATGGTGCACTCCCGAGGAAGTGATCGAGCTGAAACTCAGTTGGCTTGGGGTTCGTCTGGATGGTGAGCGCGCGCTCCTATGGCAAGGCGGTTGAAGGCATTGATGAGCGCGATTGCAACGGAGAGCGCGATGATCTCGTCCTGGGAGAAGCATCGCTGCACTTCTTCGAACAACTTCATCGGGCGCGTGAGTTTCTGCAATCCGCGTCAAGCTCTCCGTGCAACGCAAGCGCCGCCCGCTCCAGGTCCGAGAACAGCGCCGACTCGCACCAGGCGTCCAGCAGGAGAAGCCGGGTAGGACTCTCGCCGTGCTTGAGCGCCTCGCCGCTGTGCATGTGCAGACAGAAATTGCACCCGTTGATCTGGGAAGCTCTCACCTTAACCAGTGCGATCAGCTTCGGATCGAGAAGGCTCGCCGCCCATTGATTGGCGGCGCGCATAGCCTCAATCCCCTCATTCGGGCTTGCAAGATTGATGCGGGGTTTCATTTGGCGGCCTCCTTGACTGTCTAATGACAAAGAGACGACCGACGGCATCGATCGTGACATGTGCATTGCCTGGAAAAACAGGGCTGCTTTGCAAAACGTTCCAGGCTCATGCGGATTGCCAGGAGCCGCTTCCCTTCTCCCTCCGGCAACGCCGTCATCTTTGCCAGCGAAGCTCGATTGCAGGGTGTTAACGGATATCGTGCCGGGATCCAGCCCGTTCGGGGATCGATCTTCCCCTGGCCAATTGCCAGGCCGTTTCGGCCACCCGCCGGCCAAGGAACCTGGCCGTGTCCAAGTCTGATCGGGGCGGAGCCAGATCCGGACCCTGATCCACGTTGGATTGGGCTCCTGCTCCAAGCCAGATTCCAAGCCGGTTCCGCTCTTCGTCGGATCCCTGAGATGAGTTGTTGGCGGGAGGAAGCCCCAGATTGATCCAATGCATCCCATGCTGGGCGGCAAATAGCGATAGCTGTACAAGAGTCGAGAGCTTGTCTCCGGAACGGGCTCCAGAATTGGTAAAACCTGCAGCAAGCTTTCCGGACCAGGCGAAGCCCTTGGCCAGGACCGGCCGGGACGTGGCTTCCTGAAACGCCTTAAATTCCGCCGACGCACTTCCCATATAGGTCGGCGCACCGAATATGATGGCTTCGCACACCTCAAGGTCGATCCACCGCTGCTGCGGCTTCGATTACGTCCATGAGCAGTGCGTTGACACCCCGCACTTCCGCAGCTCCGTCTCGTACTGCTTCCGCTTGTTTTTTCGTGTGGCCGAAGCCGCTGTGATAGACGACAGCGACATTGATTGTCGATTCCATTACAGTCACCTCTTCCTGCATACTGACTGTTCAAGTACGCCGCCTTGCCGCTCTGCTTTCGTTCATCGTCATCTACGAGCTTCGGCGGATGACATTCGGCGGCGAAACTGACCAGACCGTCGGTTCTGGGCACGATCGCGCGACATGATCTATTTGCCGGGTGAAGAACCGCGTGAGGCGAGCAACTCTTCGGGATCGGCAAATTTCGCCGGCCGAACAGCCAGATTCGCAGCAACAGCCTCGATGTGATCCGGCGAGCCGATCAGGGCGTGTTGCTCCCGTCTCTCGCTCGCAAGACCCGCGCCTGCATCACAAGTAACGGCTTCGTTCAGGAGCCGCTTCGCGGCGCGGATTGCGAACGGGCTCCGGGTGGCGATTTCACGTGCGGTCTTCATAGCGGCCGCGTGGGGATTATCGACCACACGCGTGACGAGCCTGTAAGAAACAGCCTCTTCAGGACTGAAGATTCGACCGGTATAGGTCAGCTCCCTGACGACATCTTCCGCAGCAAGGTGACGCATCAGTTGCGTGCCCGACATGTCGGGCACCAAGCCCCACTTCGACTCGAGCACCGCCAGTTTGGTTCCCGGCGCCACGTAACGAATATCCGCACCGAGAGCGATCTGGAAGCCGCCACCGAACGCCAGGCCATGAACCGCCGCGATCACCGGCACGGGAAGCTGCCGCCATAACCAGACGACATGTTGAGCCCAACTAGCGATGCCGTGGGACGCTTGAGTAAGATCCGCAAACGGCAGCAAGCTTTCGCCTCGAGAAATTGCATCGAGCCGTTCGACATCCAGACCGGCGCAGAAGGCACGGCCTTCGCCGGACAGCACGACTGCTCGAACTGTTCTGTCGCGACTGAGCCGCTCACCCGCCTCTGCGAGGGCCATGAACATGGAGGGATCCAGAGCATTCATCTTTTCGGGACGATTCATGCGCACGTCAGCAACACTCTCTTCTACGACGATGGTCACGCGATCGTCCGTCATTGGGGCATCTCCGCGCTGGTACAACTCGAGCTAACTTCCTCGATGGACGAAACGATCGCGACAAGGGAACCGCCCGACCAACAAAGGGGAACAACCCGGTGAGGATGCCCTCACCGAATGCTCTCCCTCGACCGCTGTTGACCCGTCTTATCCATCAAAAACACTGACGAGGTGGACGCAGGTGCTGTGACACGCCCGCGCAAAATTTTGTCAGGCAGCGAACCCAAAAGCGCGCTCTGTCAGCACCAATCCTACAGTGAAAGGAGGGACCATCGACCCAAGGCTGTTGGCGCGTGCAATTCAGCCCCTTTGACCAGATAATTAGTCTATGCTAATCATTAGTCCCAACTTATTATCTCCTTGTATGCGGTTTGGCGGGCGGACAAGGTCCCCCTCCCCAGACTGCAGGCGTCAGAGCTTAGCCATGGTCAAAGATAGTGCGCAGCTTGCCGCCCTGGGGGATCCCACGCGAAGGCGAATATTCGAACTCGTGGGAACGCGGCCTCGCACTGTCGCTGAAATCACTCGAGAACTAACGGTCTCCCAGTCAGCCGTCTCCCAGCACCTCAAGGTTCTGCGCGAATCCCGTCTGGTTCGTGCCGAGCCGAAAGGTGCCAGCAACGTTTATCACATTGACCCGGCCGGGCTCGGCCAGATGCGCGCCTGGCTCGACCGGTTCTGGAGCAACACGTTGGCGGCTTACAAGGTAGCTGTCGAGAAATCACGAGAGGACTAGCATGAGCAGACACATATCGGCCGCACCCATCAAACAATCAATCGTGGTTGATGTCCCTATCGAGCGTGCGTTCAAGGTTTTCACTGAAGACTTCGGCAGCTTCAAACCACGCGAGCACAATCTGCTTTCTGTTCCCATAGCAGAGACGGTATTCGAGCCACGTGTGGGCGGTCACGTTTATGATCGTGGTATCGATGGCAGCGAGTGCCGCTGGGCGCGTGTGTTGGCTTTCGAGCCGCCTAATCGTGTGCTTCTGAGTTGGGACATCAGCCCACGCTGGCAACTCGAGACCAATCCCGACAAGACCAGTGAGTGGGAGGTGCGGTTCATCGCCGAGACGCAAAACCGGACCCGCCTGGAGCTTGAGCATCGTCACCTCGAACGCCATGGCGAAGGTTGGGAAGGCGTCCGCGAAGGCGTCAAGGGCGATCAGGGTTGGCCCCTCTATCTGAAAAGGTACCGCCAGCGGATCGCCGGTGAGGCTTGATGCTCGCCTTCTCCCTGCGTCCCTATCGTAATTGCGGAGGCCCTCATGGCAACTTATTCGTTGAGTGTTATCGGAGTACTTCTCCTCTGCCTCATATCCATTTTGCTGGCGATTCATTCGGGATCGTCCAAAGGCAGGGCGGGCGTCCTCTCCGGACCTGTCCTGCCGGCCGACGACGAAAACTTGTTGTACCGGATTGATCGCGTGCACATGAACGCGGTGGAGGCGCTGCCACCTTTTGTGGTCCCAGCCGTTCTGGCCATGATGGTAGGAGTCAGACCCGGCACACTTGCGACGCTCGTATGGATCTACGTTGCGATTCGTCTGATACACGTTGTGGTCTATTTGCGCGGCGGCAAAGCTGCCAAAGGCGGCAGCATCAGAACCATTCTCTATGTTTCAGGAGCGGCTGTGACTGTTATTCTAATTGCGACCACCGCCGTGGCAGCGATCGGCTGACATACCAAACAAAGCGACAGCTGAGCCCCCGAGAAATGCGGCTGCTTGCGAGCTCTCGTGGTCCAGTTGTCCCTTTTGCGCTAACAGCTGCTAATCTGTTGGCGAATGCTCGTACATGGAGTTCTAAGCGGCACCACCAGAAGTGCGAAATCGTGGAGGATCGTAAACTGGCGTACCAAATCGTACGATTGATGGCGGAGGAGTCCCCCGATTCAACTGCTCCGTTGCGAGGTGGACGGGTCAAGCTGCGCAATGAGGGAGTGACGATCTTCATCTCCGACAACTGAGTCAGCCCGTCCCTACTCTCCTGTCCCCAGACCCCGGAAATTTCTGTCTTCCAAAGCGCCAACCGAAGGGTCCCACCTTCCCATAGAAGGACTGCTGACATTGGCTTCGCAGGATTTTCTTTGATCTGCCGGTGCACACGTCGTGCACACGTCGCCTTCTAACCGTATGAAAGACTTAAACTCTCGCTCCAATCCATCATGCGGTCGCGGTGCCCCTCGGCGTGGACGATCAGGTCGGCGCCGTCAGCACGGTATAAAGCGGCTTGCCGGCCACCAAATGGTCCTGGCTGTCCTGAACCGCGCGGCGCACGCAATTCCTTTGATACGACACGGTTCGTGCTGCAAGCGTGGCATCCTAGATTCGACAATGATCGCCGACATCAGTGGCTTGGGCAGCAACTCGAGGAGTGCGCCACGGGCTGGTCATGCGAGCGGATCATCACCCATTGCTCGCCGGTCCGACATATCGATCCGCCGTGGCTTCAGAAGCCTCTCCTTCAAAAGCTCGACCTCAAGCTCAAGCGTAGTCTCCTAGACGCAACAGTAGCCAGTTTCCAACTCCGACAATTCTGTGCCCACCGTATCAGGTGCGATCCGGGGGGCAGAATTGAACGTGCTGCAACTTTGTCAGGGTTTCGGGTCAGGTAAATGGCGACGATCTTGCCGTCGCTGTGTTCGATGGCCATGGTGTCGATCGACCCGTCGCTCTCGCGCATCACAAATCCGGGGGAGCCATTGACCATAGCATCCCGCGCCGTGATGGCGGCAAGGGCCGGATTCTTGCGGGCGAGACCGTGGAGAAAACGCAGTATTCTGTCCGCCTCGAATGGGATTGAGAGCTGCAGCGCGTTTGCCGCCACTGGCCGATATACTACGACTCGCATCGTGCTCGCGCCGACTTCATGCGGTCCAGGCAAAACCGCGTCACGACTGTCGCAAGATAGCGATAGGGTTCCTTGACCTCGGTACGGTCGATGGCGTGCCACCGCAGATAGGCATCCTGCACGTCATCCTCGGCCTCGGCGCGCAACGCGAGCATGCGGTAGGCAAGCTTCGTCAGCGCGCGCCGAAGCGTCTCGAGAGCCGCGGCACCGTGGTCGCGGGTTGTCATGCGGCCGATGCCCGTCTAGGCGGCGTCACGTCTCGCATTACAGGAACTGTTTCGCCGCCGATCTCCAAACGCGTGCAAGTCCGGCCATGACCGAGTGCATATTTGATCGTCGGATACATCCGGCCTGAGAGGATGGCGAAAGAGAGAGCGACCAGCGCTCGTCTTCCGAAGTTCCGCACGACCTCTTCGCGCAACTCGTCGGCTTCCGGCGCGTGCCGCAAGGTCGCCTCTGCAAAGCGGGTAGCTAGGACCGCTTCCGGCGGCATGGCCGCGAAATCACGGGTGACGATGGCACGCAGCACCTTCGGGTCGACCCCCTCCTTCTCGGCCATGATGATGCCGAGTTGCGTGCAGGGTCCGCAGTCCTCCGCCATGACTGCGACCAAGCCGGCAGCGGTATAGGCGTTGACCGGGGCGCCGCCGCGATAGCGGCCTAGCGCCTGAAGCTTGCCGAATGCCAACATCGCCCACGGATCGATGTCGATGAGCTCGCGCATATAGCTGGCGTCGTAGTTCCACTTGCGTTCAAAGGCAGCGATCTGCCGCTTCAAAAGCCAACGCAACATACCTCTCCTCCTACGTTCGGTCCAAGCGGAAAGCCTAGGCGAGCGGTTCCAATACGCTAACTGGCCGCCATGGGCTTTCGCGTCTACGACGATGCAGGCGTTCGGTCTGTGACATGCTATCTGAAATATTTTGGCCTGTCGGGGGCTTCGCAGAGCGTCCAAGGCAGGGCCGACCCTATTCGGAGATCGCCTCGGCACGGGTCTCGTCGTGCTGATACTCGTAGACGGGGCACGAAGTCGTTAGACGAAAGTCGAGGCGCGAGACAGGAAGGAAACATCGGACCCCGCTAGGAATGGGCATTCTGATGATCGTGCAATAGCGCCGACGCGGGGCGGGTTAAGCTTCAGAGCCGATGCGGGTCACATTGGGCGCCGAATAACACCAGCGCGCTGAGCGCGGTATGCACGATCGCCGAATCGATGGACGAGGAAAACATCAGCTCGCCGATCAAGTCGTGGATGGCGTCCGCCGAATGAGAACTTCATCGGCCCGATCGCAGGCGTTCGGGAACGGCACGGCCTTCTCCACGTTGGCGCCTTCTGGCGGCCCGAAGCAACCTGCGATGGGGTCGAACGCGCACTCAATGTTTTTTGCGGAATCTTTTTGAAGCAAGTGGGCTCACTACGTGAACGAGCAATCGATATTGCTGCTTTGCGCATAGGCACCTTCAACCGCAGGCTCCAGAGCCGCTGCAACTAAGTCGGCGACCGGTAGCGTGCGCACTCGTAGAGCCTCTGTAGCTTAGAACAAACGCTCGGCAACAGCTGCAACAGATCTGCCCCGTTGGCGTCCTCAATTAACGTCATTTGCAACTGCGGCTCTCGCATGAGAATGGGGGGCCGAATGCCCAACCATACTCAACAGATGATGCTCGGATGCACGCATTCGCAGCATTTTCTGGTAAAGCTTCACGTACTCGGCTGCCATGCGCGTTGCGGAGAACCGCTCCTCGAAGCGGGCGCGGACGGCCTTTCGATCCAGCGAAAGCACTTTTGGCATTCTCTGTACGGCTTCGTCTGCGCTTTCGACGATGGATCCGGTGATGCCCTCTTCCACGATCTCGGCGACCGATCCTCCGCGGAACGCCAAGACGGGTGTGCCGCATGCCATGGCCTCGATCATGACGAGACCAAACGGCTCTGGCCAATCGATCGGAAACAGCAGTGCTGCGGCGTTTCCCAGAAATTCCGTTTTTTCGCTCTCATTGATTTCGCCGATGAACTCCACCCCCGGGCCGTCGAGCAACGGCGCAATGGTATCGCGGAAGTAGACCTCATCGGCATGATCGATCTTCGCGGCAATCTTCAACGGCAGTCCTGCTGCACGCGCGATTGCGATGGCGCGGTCTGGCCGCTTCTCGGGTGAAATTCGCCCGAGGAAGGCGAGATAGTTATCGCGCGGGTCATAGGCCGGCTTGTGCAGATCGAGCGGCAGCCCGTGGTATACAGTTGAGATGAAATTGGCTCGCGGCAGGGGCGCGCGCTGCGCGTTGGAGATCGACACCAACGGCATCTCAGGAAAATGGGCATAGAACGGCAGGTGGTCTGGCAGGTCCTGCCGCCCGTGGAGGGTCGTTAATGTCCGTCCCGCCTCGGTCCGAAACAGCGGAAAGTGCAAGTAGTCGACGTGGAAGTGGAGGACGTCGAACTCCACAGAGCGCTCCCGCACCTTGTCGAGCAGCACCATTTGATGCGGGGTGGAATTTGCAACATCCGGGTCGAGGCGCAGGGCCCGCGGCGTGCAGGGAACGAGCTCGGCGGAAGTGATGGAGTCCCCGCTCGCGAACAGGGTGATCTTGTGACCCTGTCTGACCAATTCTTCCGTCAGGTAGTGCACGGCCCGCTCAGTACCGCCATAGAGCCGGGGCGGCACGCTCTCGAATAGCGGGGCAATCTGCGCGATCTTCATTCGGTCCTCCGCATTTCCAATTCGGGACATTACTCGTCCAACATCAGGCCTGGGCGCCGCCAGCATGGCCATGCCGGCGCGCGGCAGCGCTATGAACCTCAGAAGGCATCACCCGTTCCGCGAGGGCACCATCCACTGCTATCATGGAGCGACGCCGCCTTGAGAATGGCTGTCCGCGACCAGCGGCGGTTATCTTCCGCCCGGCCCGCTCCGCAGCCGAGCGCCCGGGACTAAGCTCAAGGGGCCCGCGCGCGAGATCCCAAGCCGGCTAGGAGATCCGATGTTGACACCGAGCGCGGCGAAGCACGGCGGATCACTCGCAGGAAAGGATTCCAGAAGCGCTGTCTCGATCACAACGTCGGGGGCTGCTTGGGCCATGGTCAGTCTCACCTCAGGTAAGCTTCGAGGGACCGGCCGAGGCGCAGCAGGACGACAGGAACCCCTTCCAGATTCGTCTCAGCCGGACCCAACAAAGACATGGGTGCGACACTACAATTTTCGCAAGTCCTGGAAGGCCTTGAAACGATACGACCCGCTTCTAATTTCATGGGTAGCCGCGCAGCGATTGCACGGCAGGATCGGGCGCCTGGTACAGGGCCCGGTCAGCGGGCACCCGGCAGGTGTCCGGGGTGCTCTTATCCATGTTGCTCAATGGAGGATATGGCTATGACCACGCTTGATCTTGCCCCCCTGTGGCGATCGACGATCGGGTTCGATCGTCTGTTTGACCTTCTCGAGGACGACTCCGGCCGATGGACCGGCGGGGACAATTACCCGCCCTACGACATCGAACGTGTCGGTGAGGACCACTACCAAATCTCGCTGGCTCTTGCCGGCTTCACCCCTCACGAGGTCTCCATCACGGCCGAGCAGAACACGCTGACTGTCGAGGGTCGCAAAGCCGAAAAGGGCAGCCATCAATATCTCTATCAAGGCATCTCTTCGCGCCCGTTCCGACGGACCTTCAATCTGGCCGAGTACGTGCAAGTGAAGGGCGCCTCGTTCGAGGATGGCATGCTCAAGATCGATCTGGTTCGGGAGGTTCCCGAGGCGATGAAGCCGGGCCAGATTGCGATCGGCACACGTGATGATCACCAGCAAGGTGAGAACAAGCAAGCGGCATAACACCGCCTGCTCGCAATTGACTTTAGCGGCGTGGCTTCGCCGCGTCGCGAAGCTTAGGAACAAAAGAAAAGGAGAAGCTCTATGGCTATCACTGATCTGATCCCCTGGGGCCGCGGTCGTGATCTGACCACCCGTCGCTCCGAAAACTACAATCCGGTTCTAACCCTGCACCGGGAGATGAACCGACTATTCGACGACGTCTTCCGCGGCTTCGATGTCGCGCCATTTGGCGGCAGCTTTCTCGAGCAGTCGATGAATTGGCCGAGCATCGAGGTCAACGAGACCGACAAGGACGTGAAGGTCACGGCGGAATTGCCAGGTCTCGAGGAGAAAGACGTCCAGATCGAACTCGCTCATGGCGTTCTCTCGATCAAGGGAGAGAAGAAGACTGAGACGGAAGACAAGGATCGCCGGTTCAGCGAGCGGTATTACGGCAGATTTGAACGCCGCATCCCGATCGAAGACGTAGACCAGGACAAGATTTCTGCTGCGTTCAAGAACGGAGTGCTGACTGTCACCATGCCAAAGCTGCCGCAAGCAGACTCCAAGGTGAAGCGTATCGCGATCAACTCGAAATGACAAACTCGACGGGAGCGGCCTCCGCTCCCGTCGTGCTTCTACTAGAGCAACCGTCCCGGGGGATGTGCCCGACCATGGACACAAAGCGGAAATCGAGTTTTGCAGGCGCTTCGGATGTCGTTGCACATGCGGAGATCGCGGCTCAGCACATCAAGGAATTGAAAGTGGCCTGTGCGAATGGGGATAAGGACGGAGCCCGTCGATCGCTGCGCCAAGCGATCAGCGAACTTGAGTTGGCTCGCGCGATGGTGCGGACCGGTCTCGACTGAGAGCGAGCGGAGCTAAGTTGCGTTCGCATGCGCCCGGCTTGAGTAGACTATTGGCTGGCTTTTGTGTGTAGCATCGCTTCGATCTTGGCTGAGAGTTCCCGCGAGGAAAACGGCTTGCTGAGGAGCATACTGCCGTTCATACGTTTGCCGGTTTCTTCGATGAGATCTGGATAGCCGCTGCAGTACACGACGGGCAGGCCGGGCTGCTGCCGTTGAAGTTCAAGCCCGACGTCCAGCCCTGAGACGCCAGGCATCGCGAGGTCGATAAGCGCCAAATCGATGGCTTGATGCGAAAGGGTTGCCAGCGCAGCATCCAGATTGTCAGCCGCGATCGCCTGGTACCCGAGATCGTCAAGCATGCTCCGGGTCGTTTCGAGCACGCTGGCGTCATCGTCCACAACAAGGATGTGCTCCCTTGCGCCTACAGGTGGAGTACTCAATTGCCGATCTTCGCGTCCCACAAGTACATCGGTCGATCGGGGCAAGAGGATCCGCACAACCGTTCCCCGCCCAACCTGACTGTCAATTTTCGCGGTCCCGCCGGACTGGCGGGCAAATCCGTAGACCTGCGACAATCCGAGTCCCGTTCCTTTACCGGGCTCCTTGGTCGTGAAGAATGGATCGAAGGCTCGGGCCAGGACTTCCGGAGGCATTCCGGTGCCGGTGTCTTTCACTGCGATCGAGACATACTCACCTGGCTTGAGCTCAGTCTGCAGATCCTCCGGGACGCCGTGGAGAACGTCTGTCTCTATCGTAAGAAGGCCACCCTCGGGCATCGCGTCCCGCGCGTTGATCGCGAGGTTGAGCAACATCAGCTCCAGTTGCGTCGCGTCGACCAATGCAGGCCAAAGGTCCTTGTGTGTGACTACGTCAACCCGAATAGAGGCGCCCAAGGTTCTGGACAACATTTCTGCAACGGTGCCCACGAGCTGATTGACGTCCACCGGCTCCGGCGCGAGACGCTGCTTACGGGAGAATGTCAGCAGCTGTCCGACGAGCTTGGCCCCGCGCTGCGCTCCATGCATCGCGTTCCGGACATACCGCTGAATGCGTTCGTCCTCCACTCGGCGGGCAATCAGCTCAAGATTGCCGATGATCGCCATCAAGAGATTGTTGAAGTCGTGTGCAATCCCGCCTGTCAATTGCCCGACTGCCTCCATTTTCTGTGCCTGACGCAGCGCGACTTCAGTGCGCTCTCGTTCCACCATTTCGTCTCTCAGCCGCCTGTTCGCTTCCGAGAGCTGCTGTGTCCGCTCTTCAACACGCCGCTCGAGCGTGTCGGCCAGCTGCTTCAATTGCCTCAGATACTGTTCAGCCTGTCGCTGCCGCCTGCGACCGCGCACTGCTGCGAGCACCGCGCTCTTGAGAGAGGTGGCGGCCAATGGTCGCTCGAGGACCGTGACGTGTCCAAGCAGATCGATGAGTTCGGTAAGAGCCGAGCCATTGTTGCCGGTTCTCAGCGTTAGCAGCACGAAAGGAAAATCCGACCATGGCGGCTGATTGGCGATCCAATCGGCCAAGGCGCCACGATGCTCGTGAACGAGCGCTTCCTCTGCAATGACGGCGGCGGCAGCATCACTCAAGCTGGACACCAGTTCGGAAAGACTCGACTGCTCTAGCGCCTGAATGCCGACGTCGCGCAGAGCCGAACAAACCACCCTGGCGTCACGGCCAAACGGCGCCAGGACGAGTACCGGGCCGCTTTGGCCCTTCTCACGACCGTCCATTGGTAGCTGCCGTAAGTAGCGCGCCGTGCTGGCCGGTGTAGATCGGGGACCCCGACAAGACGCCCTGGAATTCCGCCAGCGGCGGCCCGACGCGAATACCACGGTTATCTAGCCGGTACTCTCTAATCTCGTCTTCGTGGCGTCCGGTGCGTTTCTTCAGGACCGAGATCGCGCGGCGGATTTTTCCAGCAGCTTCGAAGAAGCGCAACAGCAAGACCGCGTCGCTCAGATAGGTGAGGTCGACGCTTGATTGCATCGACCCGACAAGGCCGTGCTGCGCAAGGGTCAGGATGGTCACGACACCGCGGTGGTTCAGATAGGTCAGCATTTCGTGCATGAGGAGCAGCATGAATTGCTCGGCAGGCATGGCGTTTTGATATCCGCTCAAGCTGTCCAGCACCACGACCCGGACATTGTCCGTCTCGACCCGCCGGCGAACCATCCCAGTGAGTTCTCCGGGGGAAAGCTCTGCGGGATCGACTTGCTCGAGCACCAACTGCCCCGATGCGATCGGCTGATCCAAGTACCAGCCCATGCCGGCTGCACGTTTCATCAGGATTGCTTTGGTCTCATCAAAGGTCACAAAGAGAGCGCGCTCACCACGAGCGAGCGCCGCCATGACGAACTGCATGGCGATGGATGATTTGCCGGAGCCGGACGGCCCCATGAGCAGGGTACTCGTGCCGCGGTCCAGACCACTACCCAGCAGTTGATCCAGCTCGCTGATCCCGCTCAGAAGCGGTTCTGCGGGAGGCATGCCGTCGACGTGCTCGGACGCAATCAGACGCGGGAACAGAACTATTCCGCCCTTGCGGATGACGAAATCATGGAAGCCACCGCGGAAGCTGCGCCCCCTCATCTTGAAGATGCGCAGCCTGCGGCGCTCCGCACCATATTGCAGCGCATTATGCTCAAGCCTGACGACGCCATGGACGAGACTGTGCAGATTGAGATCGTCGGCCTGATCGGTAAGGTCGTCCAGAAACAACCCGGTGCAGCCCTCCTGGGCTAGGAAGTGCTTCAGAGCAATGACCTGCCGGCGGTATCGCAGCGGATTTTGCGCCAGGAGCCTAATTTCGGAGAGGCTATCGAAAACGACCCGCTTCGGTGCAACCCGCCTCACCTCGTCGAAGGTCATTTTCGTCGTTTCGCCAAGCTCAAGGTCAGAGGCATAGACGACGGTCTGTTGCTGCTTCGGGTCGAGGCTGAGTTCCGCCGGGACGAGCTCAAAAATCTCGATCCCATCGAGATCCCAGCCGTGGGTTTCGGCTACTTGCCGCAGTTCGTCCTTGCTTTCGGAGAGCGTGATGTACAGACGGCGCTCCCCCCTGGAGACGCCGTCGAGAAGAAACTGCAGGGCCAGGGTGGTCTTGCCGGTTCCCGGCTGGCCCTCGATCAAGTGCACGCGGTGCGATGCGTATCCGCCATCGAGAATGCCATCGAAGCCGGCGATGCCCGTAGACATTGCCTGCGTTTTGGTGCTGCCTTCAGGAATGTTCATTTGTCTTCCGATTTGCCCAAGCGCGCGCTAGCCAGCAGGCGTCGCTCCGCCCGGCCGGCATGGCTGGATGTGATTGGCGTGGTTTTCGCGAAGACAGGGCCAAGGCCCTTGAGCAGGCACCATGACTGCAAACATCTTCCTGAAGCGTATTTTCGTACGAATTTCCCACGTTCTGTCAAGCCGCTGGAACTGCCGCGGGCCGGAACCCGGACGGGAGGTTGGAGTTACCCGGCTCCCACGAAGCATCTCTGAGCACGACCCTGCTCGGCGGGCCAAAGCAAAGGGACTCGGAAGACTGTGGCTTTGAATCAGTTTGTCGGCACTATCATGCTTCTCTACGCCCTGACGAACCCGGTCGGAGCCATCCCGGTTTTCCTGGCAATGACCGGGCGCGCCGGCGCGGTGAAGACCCACCGGATCATCGTTTTGGCCTGCGCAGCGGTAGCTGTTTTCTTCGTTGGGTCTGCAATGTTTGGGAAGGAGATCTTGGCCTTCTTCAATGTGGGGCTCGATGACTTTCGGATCGCGGGTGGACTGCTCGTTCTGGTGATCGCGTTCGAAATGTTTCAGGCACATTATGGAAAGTTCATTCCTCGCACAGATGAGGCGAACTATAGCGAGGTCGACATACATGGTCTGGCCATCACGCCATTTGCATTTCCGTTGCTGGTGGGGCCGGCTGAGTTGAGCATCATGATCACCCTCTCGAACGATAACCCAGGATGGCTTGGCAAGGCCTTCTTGGCCGCCGCAGCCGTTCTCGCGACGTCGCTGATCGGTTTGACATTGTGGATGGCTGCTGCGATCGAACGCTTCCTGGGGCGAACCGGCATCAACATTATGACCCGTGTAATGGCCCTCATCATCGCGGCAATCGCCGTGAATTTCATCATGACGGGAATCAAGAGCCAACTGCCTGGCTTGGTGAGCCGGTAGGACAATCCAGTGACTGCCAACTGCGGCATGATGTCGTTTTATTTGGGCAAGTCTTGGCCACGCTGGCGCGATCGCAGCTCCATCGAAATCAATCCCTCATCTCAAGAAGACGCGCCCGGGACTACGCCGCCGAGTTGAAGTCGCTCCTCTTGGCCCGCTCAGCCGCTGCACGGCTTACCGCAATCGCCATCCAATCTCGCAACAAACCTCTGTCCTCCCTGGAAAAGGACGCTCGCCGTTTGAGATCCTCAAGAGTCTCGCCGGGATGGCATCGCTCGAAGTCCTCGCGGATCAGCGATTCGAGATATGCCGTCTCATCTTGAGCTGCACCGCCCAAATCGGAATCCGGCTCGTTCGGCATAGATGCCCCCCCTTTCCGCGGTTCTCAAAGCCTATCCGGGCTATCAACTGCGTCCAGTTCGGCATCTATTTTTTCGAGAAGACGTTCGATCTCCTCGCGCTCCCTTGGACCTGGATCTTCTTCCAGGCGGCTGATCAGGTGCTGCTTTCGCGTCAGGAGCCTTGCCACGCTCATCATCGGAGGCGTGAGTTCGGGATGCTGGTACATTGGTCGACACCCTATCTTCATTGTCGCAATGCAGCCAAGGCGACACTCCGAAGCGCTCGGCCGGGAGAGTGCCAGAGTCCGCTCTGGATACGCGCAAAACTCCCGATCGGAACGTCAGTTCCTCCAACGCTAAGAGGGATCGCTATGGAGCAGCAATCCATCCAGCGCAGGGTTGATCGCTAAGGGCAAAGGCGCGCCTTGGAACAGGCGATGTTCAGCATAGTTGCCAGCCGAATGGCGCCGAGTGCGGGGCGGCCGGCAAACGACAGCGCGGCCGTTCTTGGCTCTCGGCAGCGCTCTTAGGAAACCCGGTAGCGAATGCGATGCCAACCCTCCCGATGACTGCGGCCGGTTATGCCGCTCTTCAGACCGAATTAGCCAACCGCATACGAATTACGCGGCCCCATCTTGCCGAGCGTATTCAGCAAGCGATCGCGGACGAACCCAATCTCATTGAGAATTCTGAGTATCAGGCTGCGCAGACCGAGCAAGGCCTCAACGAGGCTCGCATAGCCGAGTTGGAAACCAAACTTGCACGTGCAGAGGTCATCGATGTCTCGAAGCTCTCCGGCGAAACCGTCAAATTCGGCGCGACGGTCACGCTGACGGATCTGGATACGGGCGAGGAGCGAATTTGCCACATCGTCGGCGAGCCGGAAGCCGATGCGGCCAGAGGCAAGATTTCAGTCAGCTCACCCCTCGCACGAGCGTTGATAAGCAAGTCCCAAGGCGCAGTCGTAGCTGTCGAGACCCCAGGAGGCGACAAGAGTTACAAGATTGAGCAAGTTAGGTGGAAAATGCAGACGGTCCGGCTTTGAGCCAATAGGGCCTGCCTGGGCATTGCTCACCTTGCGGATCTGGCTGTGGACCGGCCACATTGTCTCGCACCCGTTCGCATTAGCGCGAAAGGCGAGTGGATGTACTGCTTGCCTGGATGGGCGGAGCAACCTTCACGACTGCGGAACTGGTTTGGCCGCCCCGCACGATAGTAAGCTTCACATCCTGACCGACGCGTGAAAGGCCGATTTTGTTACGAAGTTGTGACGCGGTGCGGATCGGACGGTCATCTGCCATGACCACGATATCATCCTTTCGCAAGCCGGCCTTTTCAACCGGAGAGTCTGGCGCGACCTCCGCGATCACTGCCCCTTCGTTGCGGCCTTGGTTCGTCGACGGTTGGAGCTCGCGCAGTGAAACGCCAATGCGGCCACGCTCAACGTGTCCCTGAGCTACAATCTGCTCCATAACCAGCCGGGCCATATTCACGGGAATTGCAAAGCCGATCCCGACATTCCCTCCGCCCGGCGAAATGATCGCGGAGTTGATGCCGACCAACTCGCCGCGAAGATTCACCAATGCGCCGCCGGAATTTCCCGGATTGATCGCAGCGTCGGTCTGGATGAAGTCTTCGTAGCCGTCCTTGCTCAAGCCAGTGCGACCTAGCGCACTGACGAGCCCGGACGTAACGGTCTGGCCGAGACCAAAGGGATTTCCGATCGCGAGCACGAAATCCCCGACCTCAAGCGCATCACTGTCGCCGAAAGGCAGTCCCTGAAGGCCGGCAGGGTTTTGGATCTGCAGCACTGCAACGTCAGTCGGCGGGTCGCGCCCGATCACTTTCGCAGATAACTGCCGGCCGTCCTTGGTCGTGATCTGAACGACTGAAGCGCCTTCGACAACATGATTGTTGGTCAAGACATAGCCGCGCTTGGCATCGACGATGACTCCCGAACCGGTCGAATTGATTTCCTTCTCGACCTGCTTGGGAATGTCGAAAAACTCACGAAAGAACGGATCCCGATAAAGCGGATTGTCCTCACGGACACGGCCGTGCACGGAAATATTCACAACAGCGGGCGTCACCTGTCGAACCACCGGCGCCAATGTTGGCACAGAACCACCCGTCTTCAGGTTCGGCACTTGGGCTATAGCCGGTGAAGCCCCGAATAGCACCACCACCAGAAGCCACAATATTGTTCGCTGCCCCAACATTCCGATCACCCTTGCATGCTTGTGGGATCGTCAATCTGAAGCAGAAGCGCTCCTTCCAATGCTAGGAGCGAAATTGCCCAAGCTGCTGCGGCATGGCCAAGCAGCACGATCGCTAGAACGGCTTCCGTGACCATCACAGCGCCCTGCGCTGAGCGGCGGCAGCCCAGGGCCGCCGCAGCCGCATGGGGACGCCACCGCCACGGGGCGGATCGTCATCGCCGTCTCCGTCGAGTTGGCGCAACGCTGCCAGTATGTCTGCCAACTTCACAGCGTGGCCCGTTCCGGGGACCTCCCGCAGGTCGGGACAGGATTCCACGGCGTACATGTCCGACGCCCACGAGGACAGGATGATCCGCTTCTCAGGCGTCGAGAGCTCCTTGTCCTTCAGGACTTCCGTCGGAGAAACGTAGTGAGCGGCGGAGTGGAAGAATGGGTGAAGACCATCGCCGTCGATTTTTACGTTAGTCATGGCTCGCCTCCCTATTCACTCCTTTCCAAGGGATGGTGCTCGAGATTTGGGTGGCGGCGCAGTCGATGTCGCCACCCATGTTGAGATAAAATAGGACAGAGAACGACTTCCGTTGAGAATCGCCCGTCCATGGATCGAGGCTACTAAGCGGCCTTCTTCTGCTCGATCTGCGGTGAAGCAGCTGCTCCACTTCCGATCTGGATCTTGCGCGGCTTCATCGCTTCCGGAATCTCTCGAACGAGATCAATGACCAAGAGACCGTCCTGGAAGGATGCCTGCTTCACCTGAACGTAGTCGGCCAGACTGAAGACTCTCCGGAACGGTCGCGCCGAAATACCTTGATACAGATACTCGCGCGCAGCACCATCGGATTTCCTGCCCTCGATCGTGAGAGCATTCTGTTCAGCCGTCACCGAGATATCGTTGGCACCGAAGCCTGCCACCGCCAGCGTGATTCGATAGTGGTCCTCGCCGGACCGCTCGATATTGTACGGCGGGTAGTTGTCCTCCGTCGGCTGGCGCGACATGCCGTCGACGAGGTCAGCCAGATGATCGAAGCCGACCGTGGTGCGCCAAAGTGGTGCGAAATCAAGTGTCCTCATAGCCAAGTCCTCCAAAGAGCAATATGGATACGAAGCAAGGCAGGATCGGAGTTTCGATTATCGTCGAACACCCCGGTCCAGCGCCTCGTGCCGAGCCCTGCCTGGCGCTCGACACACCGCAGTCGCGGTCGAGAAACGAACTAGAACTGACACTCGTGAATTCAAGAGGCTGTGCACTTTTTCTGACCGAACCTCGCCTAGCGGCTCAGCGACTACGCGGCCAGGCGATCCGGGTGAGCGCCCCGGCGCAGGCCATCCATGACTCGCTGCTCTCGCTCACTCCGGGCTTGATTGAGCTGCCGCTCTTGCTCGCTCCTCGCGGTTGAGAGCAGGCTCGCGTAGTGACCGATCACCTTCTGACAGCCTCGGATAAGGAAGTCGCGGACGCCAAGCTCGACTGCTGTGCTTGAGGCTGCATCGGAGCTCCCGCGCACGGAATACCTCGCCGAATTCGCTTCAAGCATGATTGTCGCTCGCTCTTGATGACTTTGCATAAGGTAGTGAGCGGCCTTAGCGGGCCGCTCACTGACATTCAGCTAGCTGCCGCCAGTCCGGCGGGATAGGGCGTCGGCTGCGGCCAAATACCCGTCGGCGCGGAGGTCTGCGGCAGCAAGATGTCGATCTTCATCGTTGCCGCCGCAGGCTGCCACTTCAGCCACGGCATCGTGTCGAGATACGGGATTGGCGGCAGTGGCAGTCCAGTGAACGCACCCTGTGTAGCCTCGGCTCCCCGCGGGCTTTCCATGCCGTAAGCACCGAAGGCGGTCAGGGACATTGCGCTGCCCATGACCAGAGCGAGCAGTCGTCGCCGCAAATTGCGGTTGGTCTCCGTCCGGGCGGAGAACGTATGGTGATGGCTCAGCATCTATACTCCTCCCATCGTTCGAAAACAGATCCAGGCAATGGTGACAAAGCTCAGGGAGAACATGAACCAATGGATCGCGTCCTGCCTCATCCTGAGCCGACGACGATTAGACTTGTTCATGGGACACTCCATCTTTGGAAGCGGTCTTCTCTCCTCTCATCGGTGGAGCCCGGCCTTGATCGGCCGGGCTCTCTCGTTCAGAAGTCCATGGCGGGAGCGGCCGGAACTGGTTCAGCTTTCTTCGGCTTTTCCGCCACCAGTGCCTCGGTCGTGATCAGCAGCGAAGCTATCGACGCGGCGTCCTGCAAGGCGGTGCGGACGACTTTGGCGGGATCGATCACACCGGCTTTCACCAAGTCCTCGTACTCGCCAGTCGCCGCGTTGAAGCCCCAGTTGTAGCTCTGGTGCTCCAGAAGCTTGCCGACGACCAATGAACCATCCTCGCCGGCGTTCTGCACGATTTGGCGAGCCGGCACCTGGATTGCACGGCGGATGATATCGATACCGGCCTTTTGGTCGGCATTTGACGTCTTGATACCGCCAAGCGCCTTGAGAGACCGCAGAAGCGCTACCCCGCCGCCGGGGAGAATGCCTTCCTCCACCGCTGCGCGGGTAGCATGCATCGCATCGTCGACACGGTCTTTGCGCTCCTTGACTTCGACCTCCGTCGCACCACCCACCCGGATCACGGCGACGCCTCCGGCAAGTTTGGCGAGGCGCTCTTGCAGTTTTTCACGATCATAGTCGGAGGTCGTTTCCTCGATCTGAAGCCTGATTTGCTGGGCGCGCGCCTCGATATCCTTCTTGGCGCCCGCGCCTCCGACGATGGTGGTATTGTCCTTGTCAATGACCACCTTCTTGGCGCGCCCGAGCATCTTCACCGTCACGTTTTCCAGCTTGATGCCGAGGTCCTCGCTGATGACATTGCCGCCGGTCAGGATCGCGATGTCCTCCAGCATGGCCTTGCGACGATCGCCGAAGCCAGGCGCCTTGACGGCCGCGACCTTCAATCCGCCGCGCAGCCTGTTGACGACCAATGTCGCAAGCGCTTCACCTTCGATGTCCTCTGCGATGATCAGGAGTGGCTTACCGGACTGAACGACCTGCTCCAACAGCGGCAGCATGGTCTGCAAGCCGGACAGCTTCTTCTCGTGAATCAGAACGTAAGGATCCTCGAGTTCGACGCGCATCTTCTCAGGGTTCGTGACGAAATATGGCGAGATATAGCCGCGGTCAAACTGCATACCCTCAACCACTTCGAGTTCGGTATGCAGGCTCTTGGCCTCCTCGACGGTAATCACGCCCTCATTGCCGACCTTATTCATGGCGTCGGCCAGGAAGCGGCCGATCTCGGTATCACCATTGGCGGAGATTGTGCCGACCTGCGCGATTTCGTCATTGGCGGTGATTTTCTTGGCGTGGGATTTCAGATCGGTCACGATGGCCTCGACAGCGAGGTCGATCCCCCGCTTCAGGTCCATCGGGTTCATGCCGGCGGCGACGGATTTGCTGCCCTCCTTGAAGATGGCCTGAGCGAGCACGGTCGCCGTTGTGGTGCCGTCACCGGCGGCATCGCTCGTCTTTGAGGCGACCTCGCGCACCATCTGCGCGCCCATGTTCTCGAACTTGTCCTCCAGTTCGACCTCTTTGGCGACGGTTACGCCATCTTTGGTGATGCGCGGCGCACCGAACGATTTCTCGATCACGACGTTACGCCCCTTCGGACCGAGTGTGACCTTCACCGCGTTTGCCAGTGTGTCGACGCCCCGCAGCATGCGCTCTCGGGCCTCGGTTGCGAACTTCACGTCCTTGGCAGCCATTTGATCTCTCCTTTCCTCCTATGACTGTCAGCGCGCTAAGCTGCCTTCTTGACGGTCGCTGTCGTGTCGACAACACCTAGAAGGTCGCTCTCCTTCATGATCAGGAATTCTTCGCCGTCAATCTTGACCTCCGTGCCAGACCACTTGCCGAACAGGACACGGTCACCGGGCTTGACGTCGAGTTGAACGAGCTGGCCATGCTCGTTGCGTGCGCCTGGGCCAGTGGCGACAATCTCGCCCTGCTGCGGCTTCTCCTTTGCTGTGTCTGGAATGATGATGCCGCCGGCGGTTTTCTCCTCGGCGTCGAGACGTCGCACGAGCACGCGATCGTGCAAGGGACGGAAATGCATGCACATCCTCCTTGGGTAGGTTCAGCGATGTCCAAAATCCGGGTCCGTAACGGCCCCCGGGCGAAAAAGCACGTAGGAGCGAGGGATCTACTTTCAAGGGGAAGGAAGAAAATTTTTGGCGGCGAAGGCCGGCTCGTCGCTATCGCTCGCGGCTCGCATCCGGAGAGTCTTCCCCAGCGTCCAGAATCGCTCGCCGCGCGTTGAAAACTGAGATCATCAAACCGAGATGTTTTCTCGGCTGCGGAGCAAACTCTGCGCAGCAAATTGGAGCATCTTCGAAAGGAGGATAACCAGAGATGCGGACTTTATTGGTACTTGCTGCTCTACTCGGGATGGTGGTTTCGCTGCAGGCGAAAGAAGCGGATTCGTCGCGAGCGGTGCGAAGCTCCGACGCCGCGGTTAAGCAGTTTGTCAGCAATCAAAGCGGCCAGCCGCGCGGCAAGCCCGCAAGAACAAGGTCCGAGGGCGGCAAGGACCGTGAATTCTCGGCGGAAGCCATCGTGCCTGATATCTGCACCGGCTGCTGATCCATCGATCAGCAGCCGGCCAGCGGTCTTTTGTGTTCTGCTTCTAGTATGCGCTTGCTGAAGCAGCCTCAAAATCCGGAAGGCGTACGCACATCATCGTCTTGATGCGCTTCAACGCACGCTGCTCGATCTGGCGGATACGCTCACGAGAAATCCCGAAGGTATTGGCAAGATCGTCAAGCGTGCTTTGCTCTTCCGCCATGTAACGGGCTTCGACGATGGTGCGTTCTCGCGGAGAGAGCGCACTCAGCGCCTCCGAGAGTGCGGCCTTCTGCCGTTCACGGTCTCCGGCATCCACAAGCTGGGTTTCAGGATCAGGAGATGAATCGGCGAGCCTGTCTTGCCATTGCTCGCCTTCTTCGTCACTGAGCTGAACGTTCAGCGTCATGTCGCCACGGATCCGTCCGTTCATCTCGACGACGTCGGTTTCCCTAACTTGAAGATGTTCCGAGATCTGCTTCACCTGCTCCGGCGAAAGCTCGCCATCGTCCGGCGCACCAAGGCGTCTCTTCAACTTTCGAAGGTTGAAGAACAGCTTTTTTTGCGCTGCAGTTGTGCCGAGCTTGACGAGTGACCACGATCTCAGGACGAACTCCTGCACGGACGCCCTGATCCACCAGGCGGCATAGGTCGCCAGGCGAAATCCCTTCTCAGGGTCGAACCGCTTGACGGCCAGCATCAATCCGACGTTGGCTTCCGAGATGAGATCGGCGATGGGCAATCCATAGCGCCGATATTTCAGCGCGATCTTGGCAGCCAATCGTAGATGGCTCGTCACCAGACGGTAGGCAGCTTCGCGATCCCCGGAATCGCGAAGACGCCTTGCATACATCACTTCTTCGGATGCATCGAGCAGCGGGAAGCTACGGATCTCCTGCAGATACCGCGACAACCCGGCTTCCGAATGGATGGCAGGGAGGGCTGACTTGATTGACATGACCTGCCCTCCTTCAGAAGCCATCGCCGCTCTTGAGCTCTAACGAGCGGCCAGAGGGAAGACGCAGCCGCGCGGACCCACCGAGGTGAGTGGGGCTGATCGACTGCCATGCGACGATACAGGTAGCTTTCATATCCAAATCCTCCATGGAGCAAAATGGTACGAGCCGCCGTGTCGCCTGGCTTAGCTGGGCCCTGAGGCGCCCAACGGCACTCAGGCCGGCGGCGCCAAAAGAACTGCGAACCCAATGGGTTGTTCCCAGTATCAGCTAGCTAATTCGTCGGAAGCCAAGCTGCCGCGGCCCGATAAGGCGGAGGACGCGTGCGGCCTACTCTCCTGCCTGCCATGACCTTCTCGATCGAGGTGAAGTGCGAATCCGCTTGTGCCGGGAGCCTCTAGCCCGGCGCGGAGTTGCATGCTCGGGATCAGGTAATCGCCACCATTCTGTCGCCGGTACGGAATGGGCGCGGTGGTCGCGAGCGCGCGCATCCGCTCACGCAATTCTTCGGCAATAGGCGCAAAACCGGCGTCGTCCAGCCGGTCCACGCGATAGACCACGAAGGGCGGAAGGACTTCATAGCCGGGATAGTAGAGAATGCCGTGATTGATGGGGAACAGCAGGTCGTCGATCGGCCCGTTGACGCCGCGATCGGAATAGTGCTCCTCCCATCCACCGGCAGTCACGACCAGCATCGCGCGCTTGCCCTTCAAAGTCCCGTCGCCATAGCGATCGCCCCACCGCTTGTCGCTGTGTTCGCCGACCCCATACGCGAACCCGTAGGCGAACACCCGGTCGACCCAGCCCTTGAGGATCGCCGGCATCGAAAACCACCACAGCGGAAACTGCAGAATCAGGACATCCGCCCATAACAGCTTTTCGATCTCGGCTTTCACGTCGCTGGTCAACGAGCCCGCCTCGAAAGCCTGCTTGGAGGCCGCGGCCGGCTTGAGCCGTTCACCTTGCCCGAGCGACGGAAAGTCCCCCCTGCCGACCTCCGACTTCCAGCCCTGGCCATAGAGATCCGACACCTGCACGTCGTGCCCGAGCCGCTCGAGTTCCCTCACAGCGACGTCTAGCAGCGCGCCGTTCAGCGAGCGCGGCTCCGGATGGGCGAAGACAATCAATACTTTCCTGACAGCACCTCCTGATGAGTGACGTTGATCAGGTGGCGCGCAAGGCGGCGATCTAGTAGATGTCAGTAATGGATATGATTATGCCGAAAAATGGATAAATCAGAAGTCACGCTTGAGCGCATGCGCACCTTCGTCCGGGTCGCCGAGCGGGGCAATCTGTCCGCGGTCGCGCGCGAGCTGGAAGTCGGGCAGTCAACGGTGACGCGCCATTTGCGGGAGCTAGAGGACGCGGTCGGCGTGCCGCTGCTCAGCAGAACCACGCGCCGGGTGACGATGACTGAAGAGGGGGCGCGCTATTATCGCCACTGCGTCCAGATCCTCCGCCAGGTTGATTTGGCCGGCGAGGAAGCGCGCAGCACACGCGGCGCGGCAGCGGGTACGGTACGCATCTCGTGTACCGCGGCCTTCGGAGTACTGCACGTCAGCCGATTCATCTTCGCTTTTCAGGACCGCCATCCGGACATCCTGGTTGATCTCAGCCTCACGGATGAGCGCATCGACCTCGTGCAGGAAGGCGTCGATATTGCCCTCCGGCTTGGGCCACTTGGTGACAGCTCGATGAAGCTGAAGGCGCTGGGCCAATCCCGCCGAATGCTCGTCGCCGCACCGAGCTATCTAGCCGAACGCGGCAAGCCGGCGCGGCCGCAAGACTTGGCAGATCACGAAGGCGTCAGGATGTCTAATATCGCAGGCAGCGATCTACTCGTACTGCATGGTCAGCGCGGCGGGCGCCATGTGGTGCCATTCGGGGGGCGCTTGCGCGTTGATCATGGACTTGCAGCAAGAGAGGCCCTCGTAGCCGGACGCGGGATAGCGCCTGCACATCTCTGGCTGGTCGAGGATCTCCTCGCCGCTAACAAGCTCGAAGTGGTGCTTCCCGAATTTTCGCCACCGTCCGTTCCGCTGAACATGCTGATCGTACCGGAACGGTTGGGCATCGCCCGAGTGCGCTTGTTGGCCGATTTTCTCTCGGCACAAATCGCGCAAACACCTGGGATCAAAAAGCCGTCGCATGGAGCCTAGCGATCGGTCGATAGCGCAGCCGAACCTGCGAGGGTGCTTCACCAGTCGTGTGCCCTGCCTGCCCTGCTTTTCCGGTAACGAAGAGACCGGGCCACGATGGAAGCCGGAGCGGCGGCCCAGCCCCCACCGATTCTGCGAAATACAGCAACCACTCCGAGACTTTCGCCGGCTCATCATCAACGTTGTTCTGCTATTCTGATTCTCTCGACCTCCATTTTCTCCGTCCCACAACTGATGACAGCGCGAGCAAGCAAGTCGCGCGCCCTGAACGAAGGCCCGGCGGGAACCGGGCCTTCTTTTCATCACCAGTACCAGTACGGATAAACCGGAGGATAATAGCGGACTACCCGGTACGGACGGCCATAGTAGTAGGGCGGGCCATAGACCGGTCCATAATAGACTGGTGGTGCAGTGGCGGCCGCTAGTCATCTGGAACGCAAGTTCGTCACATTAGTTGATAGCTCGAAGCTCTACAGAGGAGAGTGCTCGTGGCGAATGCGGGTGTGCGAGGCCGGCCGATTGCGCCGTTGGTGCTGAGTCAGCAGGAGCGGACGTACCTGGAGAGGCAAGTTCGTCGTCATCGTGTTGCCCGGTCGCTATCTGAGCGATGCCGCGCGATCCTGCGATGCGCGGATGGATTGCCTAGCAAGTCTGTGGCTGCCGAACTCGGCCTCCACGAACACACCGTTGGCAAGTGGCGTCGCCGATTTTTGAAGGACCGCTGTGATGGCCTGCTTGACGAGGCACGCCCTGGCCGCCCTCGAACCATCAACGATGATCAGGTTGCCGCGGTGATCGAGCGGACGTTGCGGACGACGCCAGCCGATGCGACGCACTGGTCGATCCGCTCGATGGCTGCGGAAACCGGCTTTTCCCACACCACGATCCGCCGAATGTGGGCGGCGTTCGGCTTGCAGCCGCACCGTAGCCAGACATTCAAGCTATCGAGCGATCCGCTGTTCGTCGACAAGGTACGCGACATCGTCGGCCTTTACCTGTCCCCACCGAACCGAGCCCTTGTTCTGAGCATCGATGAGAAAAGCCAGATTCAGGCACTCGATCGCGAGCAGCCGGTCTTGCCGATGATGCCCGGCATACCGGAGCGTCGTACGCACAGCTATGTGCGGCATGGTACGACCACGCTGTTTGCCGCGCTCGATGTCGCCTCGGGGTTCGTCATCGGCAAATGCTACAAGCGCCACCGGGCAGTCGAGTTCTTGAAGTTTCTAAAAGAGATCGATGCTCAAGTCCCTGAAGGCCTCGATGTCCATATCGTCATGGACAACTACGCCACCCACAAGACACCCAGGATCAAAGCGTGGCTCGCCCGTCGGCCGCATTATCATGTCCACTTCACGCCGACTTCCGCGTCATGGATCAATCAGGTCGAACGCTGGTTCGCTGAGCTCACCAGAAAGCAGATCCAGCGAGGTGTTCACACCTCCGTCAGGCAGCTCGAGGCCGATATCCGTACCTTCATCGACCTGCACAACAAAAATCCCAAGCCCTTCAAATGGACCAAGTCCGCAGACCAGATTTTGGCTTCCGTCAAACGCTTCTGCCACAAAGCCCAGCAGACTTTATGTGGCGAACTTTAGATTCACGTGACTAGTGTTCCAGCAAACAATCCGAGAGCAAGCCCGGGACCGATACCTGGACCGCCCCAGCCATGATGACGCCAATGGGCCGAAGCCGGCGCAACTGATCCGATGAGGAGCGTTGCCGCCGCGACGACTGCAAGAGCAAGCTTTCTCATGTCGTTTTCCTCAAGTTACTACGCGCTCTGCGCACTTGTCTCCTTGTCATGGTCCACTTCGCCGAACCTCGGTTCGGCTATACAGTGAATTAGAACTGTCCGGGACGAGTTCAAGTAACTCATTGATGAGACCTGTCGATCTTTCCAGCGATTTGGCGGAGCCAAAAACCAGCATCAGGAGTTCTTCACCTGCTCCGGCGTTCTCAACGCGCTGGTGGACCAGCTCTAGCTGGGGCGCGAAAATGAGCGCGCCGTTAAACCGCCCGGAGGCCTTCCTTCGGCATCTCCCGGATCAGCAGGTCAATATCGCTCTGCTCCAGCGTCTCCTTCTCAAGGAGCTTCTTTGCCGCGCGGTCCAGGATCGGACGCCGCGTGTTCAGTATGCCTTGGGTGCGCTGAAAGACCTGATCCACAATATCCTTTACCTCGCGGTCGATGGCTGCGGCGGTCTCCTCCGCGTAGCCACGCTCGCGAACTGGATAGGGCTGCTCAGGGCCTGCGAGGAAATTGCCGGGCTCGCGGTCATAGGCAACGCTGCCGAGCTTCTCCGACATCCCATAGCGTGTCACCATGCTCCGTGCGATGTCGGTCACCCGGCGCAGATCGTCGGCTGCTCCCGTCGATAGATGACCGAACACGATGAGCTCAGCTGCACGGCCGCCGAGCAGAACGGCCATTTTGTTTTCCAGCTCCTCCTTGGTCATCAAAAATCGGTCCTCGATCGGCCGCTGAATGGTGTAGCCGAGTGCACCGACCCCACGGGGTATAATCGAGACCTTGTGCACGGGATCGACACCAGGCAAGGAAAGCGCGACCAGCGCGTGGCCCATCTCATGAAAAGCGACGATCTCACGTTCCTTGGGATTGAGCAGCCGGTTACGTTTTTCCAGGCCAGCTACCATGCGCTCCACCGCGTTATTGAAGTCGCTCATGCTTACCGCGTCGGCGCCGCGGCGGGTTGCCAGGAGTGCGGCCTCATTGACGAGGTTAGCCAGGTCGGCGCCGGTAAATCCCGGAGTCAAAGCTGCAACCGACTCCGGCTCGACGTTGCCGGCCAGTTGCACCTTTTTCATATGGACCTTGAGTATCTCGATGCGTCCCTTTTTGTCGGGACGATCGACCAACACCTGACGATCGAAGCGGCCGGCGCGCAACAGCGCAGGATCAAGAATTTCAGGCCGGTTGGTTGCCGCAAGAATGACCAGACCCGATCGTGAGTCAAAACCGTCAAGTTCGACCAGAAGTTGGTTGAGCGTTTGCTCCTTCTCGTCGTGCCCTCCAGCAAACGGGCCGATGCCACGCGCTCGGCCAAGCGCGTCGAGCTCGTCAATAAAGATAATTGCCGGTGCCTTTTCGTGTGCCTGCCGGAACAGGTCGCGCACCCGTGCCGCGCCGACACCAACAAACATCTCCACGAATTCCGAACCCGAGATCGAGAAGAACGGAACTCGGGCTTCGCCTGCAACCGCCTTCGCCAGCAGGGTTTTGCCCGTGCCCGGCGGACCAACCAGCAGCACACCTTTCGGCATGCGACCGCCAAGCCGACCGTAATCGGTGGGATTCTTCAGGAAATCGACGACCTCGCGAAGCTCGTCCTTCGCTTCGTCGACACCGGCGACATCGGCAAAGGTGACGCCCGTGTTGGACTCGACATAGATCTTGGCCTTGCTCTTGCCGATCGCCATCAGGCCGCCGCCAAGGCCGCCGCCTTCAGCCATGCGACGGCCGATGTACCACCACAGCCCGAAGAATAACAGTACGGGCATCACCCACGAGAGGAGGTCGCGCAGAAATGTGCTCTCGATTTGTCCGGTAAAGCGGACGTTGTATTTCTCCAGTTCCTGCGCCACGTCCTGGTCGACACGCGTGGTCACAAATCTCTTCTGGCCGCCTGGCAGCGGCTCCTTGAGCGTACCCTGCAGGGTGCGATCGGAAATGCCGACGGCATCGATCTTTCCTTGATGCAGTAACTGCAGGTATTCGCTGTAGGGAATGACGGCAATTTGTGTGGCCGTTGCGACAAGATACTGGATGAAGAAGATCGCGAAAATAGCGGCGATGGTATATCCGACATTGAAGCGAGTTTTGTTGGTCATGCAGAAACTCGATGCAAAGGGCCCGGAAGCAGCTTCCCCGAATCGACCGGATAATCGGCGGTTGGCGCGGCACTGCACCAAACACTCTGGCGTGGCATTGGTTTCAACCAGGTCCTGACGGAACCGGACGTAGCCCCGTCGGGCGATCTCGACTGCGGCAGTCCGCCTGGGCAGAGGCTCCGCACCTCGTAAGCCGTCGACTGCCACTTTGACTTCTGCGCGTTCGGCCCGCTCGTAGATCTCAACGTCCAGGGTCGCGTACGCGGGAGGGAATGGCTGCCGCACTCGCGGGGGTGTGGGCGTATCTCCACTGCGGCCGCCGAAAGCGAAGTTGAGCAGGCTTTGCACCAGCGGCGGCGGACCTCTTGAAACCTAACCAGTGGGTTCTAATTCAAAGAGTGCGGTGCGGATCGCGCTGCACCGGACGCCTGTCGAGGGTCCGGTTTTCGGGCGCCGGACGCGGTGTCCGGCGCTCATAAACCATGTTGCTCAAGTGGAGGATGTGGCTATGACTACCTTTGATTTTGCCCCCCTGTGGCGTTCGACGGTTGGTTTCGATCGCGTGTTCGATCTGCTCGAGGATTCCGTCCAATGGACGGGCGACAATTACCCACCTTACAACATTGAGCGGGCCGACCAGGATCACTACCAGATCTCCCTCGCGCTAGCCGGCTTTGCACCGCATGAAATAACCATTACTGCGGAGCAAAACGTACTCACGGTTGAAGGCCGAAAGGCCGATAAGGGCGACCACCAATACTTGTACCAGGGTATCTCCGTGCGTCCATTCCGGCATCAGTTTAACCTCGCCGAGTACGTGCAAGTGAAGCGCGCTTCGTTTGAAGACGGAATGCTCAAGATCGAGCTGGTACGTGAACTCCCCGAAGCTATGAAGCCACGGCAGATACCGATCCAAGCCGGCAACGACAACCAGAAGCTCGTGAACCAGCAAACGGCCTGAGTTCACTCGCCTGCTAGTCAGCGCGGTCTCCTCGCTCAGCTACCAGCGTGCACCGGACTGCGCGTGGACGCCTGATGGCAGAGCGAGCTCGCGTGGCCAGATTCAGCGAGAAAATACATGAAGAACGTAATCTTAAACGATCCGCAGCAGCTCGAGCGCAGGCTGCTCAAGCTCTTCGAACGTCACGGTAGCGACGGTCGCGCGATCACCCTTGAGAGCCTCGCTGCCAATGTTGGCATGCAGCAGCAAGCGAAGGATCTTCTGCTTGCCCTGGGAAACCTCGTCACACGGAGCCTTGTTAAGCGTGCCGGCCACAATCCTATACCGGGCTCTCCTGTTGCATTCCGTCTGGTACGTGCGGCATCGCCGCATGATCTAGCAGCTGCCACGAGCGCGGCAGCCGCGATAGTGGCCCGTCCGTTAAGGGAGTCGACCAAGGGAGTTCGTCAAAGCCGTTCACGAGAGAGCACACAGCTGCCCAAAGGCATGGAGACCCTGTATTCGACTGTTCGGCAAGGTTGGTAGATCAGCGATGGACGATTATCGCGACCTCATGACGGTTGCTCTCGTGCTGTTCTTCGCGGGTCTCATGTTGGTTGTCGGCCAACTCTATCTCGAACACACCACCAGACAGGATCTCGGCACGGAGATCGAGCTACCGTATGTGCCGACTTCATCACCAATCTTGAGTTCGCGTGTGGGCGAGCATTCAGGCCGAACCCTCCGCTAGTGGTCTAGACAGATGTGTATGGTTCAAGGAGCTGGCGTTCATCAGAAACATCGGGGAGCCGAGTCACCTGGAGCGACTCGAACCGCCGACGTCGGTTTTTGTTTTCTCGCTGCGGCCCACGTGACATCTCGGCATTGACGGACGCTGAGCCCTGCTCGCGAGATTACTAGGCATCTTGGACCCTGCGCAGGTGTCCAGCCTGCGCAGCGCACCCGCACCCTATGCGCCAACGCTTTGCGGACGTCGCGCATAGCTCCGACAAAGGACCACCGACGCTAGGCTCCGATGGATCTTTTTTGATCTCCCGGTGCACACGTCGTGCACACGCCCCCTCTAACAATTTCAAAAACCTGGACTCTCGCTCCAATCCATCATGGCCAATTTGGTCTAGCTCCAGCCAACAAGACCGGGAGTGATCAATAATGGTCCGCTTTGCGCCAAAACCCGCCGCTGCGTTTGGCTAAGCTTTGAGCCCCGGCCCTTCTGTACGATACAGCTCGCTCCCATACTCCATGAGTGAAGACGCAATGGATTTCGGACTTCTACCGGGATAAGCCAAGCCCACTGCTTCAGTCAGAATTCTCAGCGCGAAGGAAGCGAGAACAACTCGACCAGACCACGCTAAACTACGCGACGGCGGCACCCCGCACTACTCCCACTCTATCATTTCGAACGACGTTTCGTCGTTGATTTGTAAGCACAAATTTTTCAAGTCTGACGGACAAATCCCGACGGTATACCCGCCGCAATTTCTTGGTCTTGAATTCACAGGAAAATTCACGCAGCTCGAAGAGACGACGCCTTCGGTAAGTATCGGGTGCAATCGACTGAATGGCCGCGTGTGCAAGGCCGGGACGGCCAGCCGCTCATACCCGCACTGCGTCGCTCCGATACCGTCAAGGATCGGGAAAGCGCTGGTTTGGTCTGTATGAGGATCGCTCACGCGCCCTAGACTTTGAGGTTCGCGCAAGAGCAACCCTCAAGACGAAGTCGAGTTCAGGTGGGGGGCTGGACCACCTGATTTGCCTGACGACACCCGATTGACAGCCATTCAAAGGCAGAGGCAAGCCAGGGCGGCCAACAAACTAGTAGCCGATTGCAGCTCCGTCGCTACGCGGATCAGACCCTCCACTCAGCATCCCGCTTTGTCGATCGACGGTAATTCCATGGGCGTGGCCCGCCATCTCGTTCCAAGCGCCCCAGCGGTTGATGATGTGCCCTCTCTGCGCCAGCGCATCCACGGCATCATCGGGAAAGCGTCCCTCCAGGTGCAGGGTGTCCCGCGCCTCGCCCAGGCCGAAACGGCCCGACAGGAAGCGCGGCAGCTCGATTGCTTCCTGAATATCGAGGCGGTGATCGATCATCGCCGAATAGAGCTGCAGCTGGATCTGCGGCTGTCCGTCCGCACCCATGCAGCCGAGCACGCTCCACAGCTTGCCGTCGCGCTTGGCGATCGACGCGATCAAGGTGTGCAGAGGAATCTTGCCTGGCTCGGGGCGATTGGGGTGATCGGGATCGAGCGAGAAATAGGCGCTGCGGTTCTGAAGCACGACGCCGGTACGGCCCGCGACCAGACAGGAGCCAAACGCGCCATACAAGCTCTGGATCAGCGAAACGGCATTCCCCTCCCCGTCGATAGCGGCGACGTAGACCGTATCACCGGCGAGGCTGCCGTAGGACGGGACCTGGTCCCATCTCAGTGCCGAGCGAAAGTCGATCAAGCCGGCGCGGCTGGCCGCATATGATTTGGAGATCAGGCTCTCAACCGGCACGTCGACGAAAGCGGGATCGGCGAGCACTCGGTCGCGGTCGTGATAGGCGATCTGCTTTGCCTGCACCATGAGGTGCACGCGGTCCGGGCCAAGCAAATCCTTCTTGTGCAGTTCATGGGGCTCGAGCAGGTTGAGCATCTCGAGCACCGAAAAACCCTGGGTCGGCGGCGGGGTGTTGTAGATCTCGACATCCCTGTAGCGGCCGACCAGCGGCGCGCCCCAATTCGCCGTCTGCTGCTCCAGGTCGGCCTCTCGAAAGAAACCGCCCCCTTCGCGCGAGAAGCGCGCGAGCTCCTCGGCAACGGCTCCGCGGTAGAAGCCCGCCCAGCCGGCATCCGCGATCGCCTGCAGCGTGCGGGCGAGATCTGGATTTGCGAGCTTCGCGCCCGCCGCCGGGGTGGCGCCACATGGCAAGAACAGCGCGGCAGCTTCGGCCTGCTGTGCAAGCTCGCCCCGCATCAGCTCAATGAAGCTTGCAAGTCGCCCGGTGACGGGAAAGCCCTCTCGCGCGTAGGCGATCGCGCTCTCGAGCACTTTCGCAAGCGGCAGGCGGCCAAGGGCCCGATGGGCTTCGGTCCAGCTTGCGACAGCGCCGGGCACGGTCAGCGTTGCCGGAATGATGCCGCGCAGCGGGATCTCGCTCACGCCCCTCTCGCGCAATGCCGTCAGCGAGGCGGTGGCAGCCGCCTTCCCGCCGCCGTTCAGGAATTTGACGGCGCCGCTGTGCCCCTCATGGATCAGCCAGAACGCGTCACCACCGAGCCCCGTCATGTGCGGGTACACCACCGCCAGCACGGCGCTGGTGGCGATCGCAGCGTCAACCGCAGAGCCCCCTGCGCGCAAGACGTCGACGCCGGCGCTAGAGGCCAGCGCATGCGGCGACGTCACCATTCCCTGTGGGGCAAGCGTGACGGGACGACCGGTGCGAATATCCATTGGCATGTCTCTGGCCGATCAGATGCCGGGCGGGCGAGCGAAGCCGCCCAATGCCTGCTCCGCGAGCTGGGCAAATCTGAGTGTGGTGCGATCGCCGAGATACGGTCCGACCACCTGCACGCCGGCAGGAACGCGACCGACCCTGCGGCCCGTCGGAATAGCGGTGGCCGGCAGGTTGGCGACCGTGACCAGACCGGGCCACGCCAGATTGTCCATGTATGGAATCGTGCCGCCATTCACGAGGAGCCGCCGGGTGAATTGCGCGGCGAGGTCGAGGCGCTCGATGTCGTGCGGGAATGCCACGGTGGGCGTCACCGGGCAAAGCAGCACGTCGTAATCGGCAAAGAAGCGACGCCATGCGCGATAGATCTGGTGCCGCTGTTCCGCCGCCGCAAAATGCTGCGGAAGCGACTGCCGGACCGCGTCGGCGACGCGACGTGGATAGCTGCCGCTCTCGGCCGCATCCCCGGCCGCGAGCAGCTCCTCGCGCGCGGGCGGCGGCAACCCGGCGCCGATGATCCCGAACAGGGTCTGGAGATAGACGTCATGGCTTGCGGCGGGATCGATCGGGGGCCGCGCTGTTCTGTTCACGGCAACGCCAAGACGCGTCAGATCATCGGCCAGCCCGTCGATCGCGGCCGCATAGCCGTCATCCAGCGGATAGGCCTGTCCGTCGTTCCAGATTGCAACGCGGAAGGACCGGAGATCGTCGTGCCGCGCCGCCGGAAGCCACACCTCCGCGCCGGCAGCATCGAGATCGGACATGCCGAGCACCACGTCGAACAACATCTCGAGATCGAACGCGCTGCGGGCCAGTGGTCCGGCGACGCCGAGCTCGGCTGGCGCGATGTGGCCGGGCGGCGGCGGAATGTGACCTTCGGTGCTGACGAGGCCATAACTCGGCTTGTGGCCGTACACGCCGCAGAAATGCGCGGGCACGCGGATCGAGCCGCCGATATCGCTGCCGAGCTCGAGCGTCGTCAGACCGGCCGCGAGCGCCGCGGCGGAGCCTCCGGAGGAGCCGCCGACGGTGCGCTCACCGTCCCATGGATTGCGGGTCAGACCGAACAGCGTGTTGCAGGATTGGTGATCGGCGGCGCCCGCCGGCAGGTTGGTCTTGCCGAAGATCACGGCACCGGCCGCGCGGATCTTTGCAACCGCAACGGCGTCTTCATTCGGGCGATAGCCGCGAAGCTCCTCCAATCCGCAGGTCGCGGCCATGCCGGCGACGGCGAAGGAATCCTTGATGGTCATCGGCAGGCCGTGCAGCGGCGCCATCGCCTCGCCGCGCGCCAGCTTCTCGTCGGCGATGCGCGCCTGACGGCGGGCGGCCTCTTCGTCCAATGTGACCACGGCATTGCAGGATGGATTGAGGCGCTTGACCCGATTGAGCTGCAGATCGAGCAGTTCGAGCGCGCTGATGCGCCGGGAAGCCAGCAGCATTTTCTGTTCGGTCGCGGAGAGAAGGCACATCTCGTCAGCAGACATCTTGCTTGAAGGCATCACGCTCATCCCAATTGTCCGGCCTTGTCGGCGAGCGACGCGAGGTCGGGTGTCACGGGCGCCGTCCTCCCGACGCCGAGAAGCTTGAGGCCGAAGCGGTCGCGCAGCGGCGGCCACAGCCCGCGCGGCGACCAGAGCATGACGATGACGGCGACCAGGCCCAGCGCAACCAGGTACCAGCCGGCGGACAAGCCGAGCTGGTCGGTGATGAGCTCGCGCAGGCCGAAGAAGATCACCGTGCCGATGACTGGGCCTTCGAGCGTCCCGATGCCGCCGATCATCACGATGAACATCATGTAGACGACCCAGTTCACGTCGAAGGCCGCCGCCGGCGAGACATAGAGATTGCCGAGGAAGGAGACCGCGCCGGCCAGGCCGCAGCCGGCCGCCGACAGCACGAAGACGATGAAGCGGTTGCGCTGCACGTCGACGCCGACGCTCATCGCCGCCAGATCGTTGTCACGCACGCTCATGAGACCGAGACCGAAGCCGGATCGCATCAGCAGAAACAGCCCGCCAATCGTGCCCAGCGCCAGCGCGGCCGCGATCCAGAACAGCACCGGCTCGAACCAGTCGAGGTCGATGAGCCGGCTCGATTTCAGCGGCAGGCCGGAGGTGCCGCCGAGCCACCCCGCCTTCATCACCAGCGCCGCAATGATCTCGGAGAAGACCCACATCGCTATCGAGAAATAGGCCTCGCGCAGCCGGAACAGCGGCCGCGCGATCACCGAGGCGACCACCGCGCAGGCGAGCGGCGCGACGGGCAGCACCCAGTAGGGCGACAGGTCGAACGTATCGGAGATCAGGAACAGCCCGTAGGCTCCGATCCCGACGAACACCTGATGGCCGAACGACACGAGGCCGGCATAACCGGCCAGCAGATTCCACATCTGCGCCATGGCGAGGATCAGGAGGCACTCGGTCGCAAAGCGCAAACCGCCCTCGCCCAGCAGCAACGGACCCGCGGCGAAGAGCGCGGCGGCGGCGCAACAGGAGATCGCGATCGTCCTCGACATCGATCAGGCCCTGCTCGCGACAAGACCCGCGGGACGGATCAGCAGCATCACGAAGAACAAGAGGTGCGCGTAGAGCAGACCGGCATTCGCATCCCATTTCAGGCCGGCGAGCTGCGCCATGCCGAGCACAATGCCGCCGAGCAGCGCACCCCAGAACGAGCCGATGCCGCCGAGCACCACGACCTCGAAGGCGATCAGCAGGCGTTCGACGCCGGAGAACGGCGTGAAGCTCGAACGCACCGCGAGCAGCACGCCGCCGATCGCGCCGAGCGCCAGCGACAGGCCCATGACGTAGTTGTAGACGAGGTCCGGCTTGACGCCGAACATCCGGACGATGTCGCGCCGGTCGGCGGTCGCACGTACGATACGGCCGAAGGCCGTGCGCTTGAGCGCCCACTGCAGGAGCAGGAACAGCAGCACCGCCGCGATCAGCGTCAGCAGGGGCATCACGCCGATGCTCAGTCCGAACAGCCTGATGCTCGCGCGCGAGAGCTCGCCGAGCTGGAGGCCCCTGACGTCCGCGCCGAATACCTCGACCATCAGGTTGCGCAGCACGATGGAGACGCCGAAGGTCAATAGCAGCGGCGCGAGCGGATCGGGCGCCCGCGCCACCCGGTTCATGATCACAGCCTGGTAGAGATAGCCGACCGCGAAGGCCGCGATCACGACGGGGATCAGCACGAACAGCGGATGGACCTGCGGAAACAGGGCAACCAGGATCACGGCGAGATAGGCTGCGAGCACCATGAACTCGCCATGCGCGATGTTGACGAGGCGCATCACGCCAAAGACGAGCGCAAGTCCGATCCCGAGCAGGCCATAGAGACCGCCCAGCAGGGCTCCGTTCACCAGCGTCTCGATCCAGGCCATGTCCCCTCGCTCACATCCCGAAATAGGCTTGCGTCAATTCGGCGACGCTGACGTCGCCGGCATTCGCCGTCAGCGACACGCGCCCCTTCAGCAGACAGTAGATGCGATCGCTCGCACTGGCTGCGCGCTTGACGTCCTGCTCGACCAGCACCAGCGCCGTGCCCTCCTTGCGGATATCGTTGAACGCGCCATAGATCTGCTCGACCATCACGGGCGCGAGGCCCAGCGAAATCTCGTCGCAAAGCAGCAGGCGCGGGTTGCACATCAGCGCGCGCCCGATCGCGACCATCTGCTGCTGCCCGCCCGAAAGCTGCCGCGGCATGTGGTTGCGCCGTTCTTCAAGCGCCGGAAACAGGTCGAACACGCGCCGCAGCGTCCATGATCCCGGCCGCTTGCTCACCTGCCCCATCAGGAGATTTTCCTCGACGGTCAGCGTGTCGAACAGCATGCGCCCTTCCGGCACCATGCCGAGACCCAGCCGCGCGATGCGCTCGGCGGGCGTATCCACGATATCGTCGCCGTCGAACCGGACGCTGCCACGTTTGCTGTCGATCAAGCCGACCAGCGCGCGCAAGAACGTGGTCTTTCCGGCGCCGTTGGCGCCGACGAGCGCGACCGCCTCGCGCTCGGCAACCGAGAAGGCTAACGCGAAGATCGCCTGCAGGTCGCCGTGAAAGACATTGAGTCCCTCGACCTCAAGCAAGCTCATCGGTCAATCCCATGTAGATTTCCTTGACCGTGCGACTCTCCATCACCTCTCCCGGCTGGCCGTCGAGCACCTTGCGGCCGAAATTCAGAACGAGGATGCGATCGGCGACGGCGCGCAAGGCATGCGGAATGTGCTCGATCCAGATCATGGCGTGATCGGCCTTCACGCCGGCGATGATCTCGATCAGCCGCTCGACCTCCGGCTCGGTCAGTCCCGCCGCGATCTCGTCGAGCAGGATCAGGCGCGGCTTCGAGGCCAGCGCCTTGGCAAATTCGAGCCGCTTGCGATCGATCAGCGGCAGGGCGCCCGCGATGCGATCGGCCTTGCCGGCGAGCGAGGTGCGGCGCAGTACGTCCATCGCCCAGTCGCTCGCCACAGCGCCATGCAGGCCGCCGCCATAGGTCGCCGCCACCAGCACGTTTTCGTAAGCCGTGAGATGCGGGAACGGTTGCGGGATCTGGAAGGCCCGACCGATGCCGAGACGAACGCGCCGATGCGCAGGCACATGGGTGATGTCCCGGCCATCCAGCATGATCGAACCGCCGTCCGGCTTGATCAATCCCACGATCAGATTCAGCACCGAGCTCTTGCCGGCGCCGTTGGGTCCGATCACACCGAGGCATTCGCCGTGCGCGAGCGCGAAGTCGAGGTCATCGGCAACCCGGATGACCCCGAAACTCTTGCTCAAGCCTGCAACGCGCAGCACTTCGACCATTGTCATGCGTCCGCGTCGGCCTGCCGCCCGCTCAGGCGAGCTTTGACAGCAGGGCGAGATCGGCCTGCTTCGGGATGAACGGCGCGGTGCCGTTGTGCACGATCAGGAGCTCGTAGGGCGACTTTCCGCCCTTGCTCTTGCGCCACTGCCCGCCGGACAGCGAGGTGACCGCGACGTTCTTGATCGGGCTGCCCTTGAACTTGACCTGGCCGACGACCGTCTCGAGGTCGAGGCCGGCGATGGCATCGCGCAGCGAATTCTTGTCCTTGGGATCGCTATTGCGCAGCGCCGCGAAGCCGACCTCCCACAGCGCGTGGGCATAGCCGATCGGCTGCGTCCATTGCCTGCCGGTGGTCTTCTCCCATTCGGCCGCGAGCTCGGCCGCGCTCTGACCGGTGAGCGAGGATTTGAACGGATAGGCCGGCGTCCACCAGACCTCCGTCGACATGCCGTCGCCGCGATCGCCGAGCGCATTGACCGCGCTCGGAAACAGGAAGGCCGCCGCAACCGTGCAGATCTGCGGCTTGAAGCCGGCCTGCGCGGCCTGGTTCCACAGCGTCACCCAGTGATTGCCGTAAGCGAAGCCGGAGACGATCTCCGCGCCCGCGTTCTTGAAGGTGGAGACCTGGTTGGAGAAATCGTCGGTCGCGATCTGGAAGCTGCCGGTCGTGACCTCCTGGAAGCCGGCCTGCCTGATGCCGGCCGGCAGGCCCAGCTTCTGATCGGAAAACGCCGTTCCCGCCGGATTGTCGATATAGAGCGTTCCGACCTTCTTGTTGGTCTCGACCGACTGCCACATCCCGACGAAATTCTTCACGACGTCGTCGGCGCCCCAGAAGAAATGGAAAGTGTAGGGGAAGCCCTTGTCCGGCGTCGACTTGCGCGGGAACATCCAGCCTTGCCAGGGCAGCATGGTCGAGATCGTCGGCACGCCGCGCGCGTCCGCGAGCTCACCGATCGGGATCTCCGCGTCGCCGTCCTCGACCAGGATCAGGTCGCATCTTTCGCGAAGCACGAGCTCGCTGGCGACGACCGAGGAGCGGTTGGCATCGGACTGATTGTCCTTGATGACGAACTCGACCGCATAATTCTTGCCGCCGATCTTCAGGCCGTCCTTGACCAGGCTCTTCATCCGCTCGTGGATCCAGGGATCCGGCTCGGCAAAGGCGGCGCGCACGCCGGACAGGCAGCCGCACCAGCCGATCTTGATGGTGCTCGAAGCCGCGCCCGCGATATTCACCAGCGGCACGTTGCCGGCCGCGGCCAGGCCCGCGGTTCCGGCGGCCTTGAGCAGGCTGCGCCGAGTGATCTTTCCGCCACCGACCTTCGTCGCTGTGAACTTTGTGGTCTCGCTCACGACATCCCTCCTGCAAATCATCCGTTGATTGAAAACCGTTCCATGTCACGCCGCCGGCCGCGTGATGCTCTCGCGGCTGATCTCGCCGAAGCGGGCGAGCGTGCGCTCGATCGCCTCCGCGGCAATGTCGCGGACGATGAAGACGAGGCGCGAGCTGCGGTCGTCCGACGGCCAATTGCCCAGCCCGATCGGCGGGTGCAGCACGTGCTGCACGGCATGGACCACCACCGGCCCCTGCGGCCGGTCGGCGACGTTGACCAGCGCCTTGAAGCGCAAGAGGTCATCACCCTTCAGCGCAGCGACGTAATCGAGCCAGCGCGAGAACGCGGCCCAGCGGATCGGCTCGTTCACGACGAAGCTGAAGGAGGAGATACGCGAGTCGTGCGCATGATGGTCGTGATGGTGGGAGGCATGTGCGTGTGCCGTTGTTGCGGCTGCGAACCAGCTTGCGACCTGATCCGACCGCGCCTCAGGCGCGAACAGCCCCGCTCCAAACAGAGTGTTCGGTGCGATCGATCCGTGATTCACAGGCATAACCGACACGGTCGGATTGATCGTGCGAATGCGCTGTTCCACACCCGCAAGGGAATCGGCTTCGGCGAGGTCGGCCTTGGTCAACAGGATACGGTCCGCGACCGCGATCTGCTTGACCGCCTCGGCATGATGATCGAGCGAGCGGAGCGCGTTGACGGCATCGACGGTGACCACGACACCGTCGATCCGGTAGCGGGCAACAACGCCGGGTGCGGTCATCAGCGTGTGCAGCACCGGCACGGGGTCGGCGAGGCCCGTCGTTTCGATCAGGACGCGCCGAATCGGCGGCAGCGTCCCGGCGGCTTCGCGCGACGACAGGTCTTCGAGGAGAGCGACGAGGTCTTCGCGGACCGAGCAGCAGACGCAGCCATTGTCGAGCAGGGCGAATCGCTCCTCGCTCGTCTCCACCAGGAGATGATCGAGCCCGACCTCGCCGAACTCGTTGATGACGGCGACCGTCCCGTCCATGCCGGGCTGGCGCAGCAGATGGTTGAGGACCGTGGTCTTGCCGCTGCCGAGGAAGCCGGTCAGCACGGTCACGGGAATGAGCGGCGCGCGGGTCATAGGCCTCGCTCGTAGACCTTGCGACCCTCGAAGAAGGTCATCTCCACATTGGTCTCCGCGATCTGGTCGGCAGGAATGTCGAACAGCGCCTGATCCAGCACGATCAGGTCGGCGGACTTGCCGACCTCGATCGATCCCGTGATCTTGCCGAGGCCCGCGGCGCGCGCGGCATTGATGGTGTAGATCTCAATGACGGTTTCGAGGTCGAGCGCCTGTTCCGGCCACAACGAGGCGCCGGGAAAGTCGCCGGCGGGATTGCGCCGCGTCACCATGCCCTCGATACCATGCCAGGGATCGGGATTCGGGATCACCGGCCAGTCGGAGCCGCCGGCCATCAACGCGCCGACGATCTTGAGATCGCGGTTGGGCCAGAAGCGCTGCGCCCGCTCCGCGCCCATCGCGGCCTTGTGCGCCTCGAGGAACACGGTCGGAAACCAGATGATCGGGGAGAGATCGGCGGCGACGCCGAGATCGGCGAAGCGCGGGATGTCGTCGGGCGTGATGTAGCTCGCATGCGCGATGTGATGGATCAGCGCGGTCGGTCCGTTGAACGCGCGCACCACATCGATGGCATCGAGCGCCTGCGTGACCGCCGCATCGCCCGCGCAATGGATCTTGGCCGCGAGCCCGAGCGTCTCGCATTTGCCGAGCCAGCGGATCAGCTCCGGCACCGTCAGCATGGTGGTGCCGCGGAAGCAGCAGCCGCGCACGGGATCGGCGACATAGGGCTCGTGAAACGCGGCCGTCTTGGCGCCGGGCACGCCGTCCAGGAACATCTTTGCGTAGTCGGGCTTCACATGGGCGGAGCGGTACTGGTCGCGCAGCGCGAACAGTTCCTCGCCTGCCGTTCCGAACATGAAGCCGGGCTCGATGATCGGCATGGCGCAGACGGCCCAGGCCGACAGTTCGCCGCGATCGTCGAGGCCCTTCAGCGCGGCCAGGATCGGCTGCATGCTGGCGGCATCGACGAAGCCGGTGACGCCGAAGGAATTCAGCACGCCGATCGACCGCGCAACCGCGGCGCGGTCCATCTCCGGCGTGTAGTGCCCGGCCTTGGCGAGCGCGCGCTCGATGATGCCGGAGGCGGCTTCCACCATCAGCCCGGTCAAGCCGCCGCTCGCGAGGTCCCGGCCGATCTCGCCGTCGACGGGATTTTGCGTCTCCGCACCGACGCCGGCGATCCGCAAGGCCTCGGCGCTGGCCCAGCGATTGTGATAGCTGTCGTCGCGCAGCAGCACGGGATGCCCGAGGCTCGCAGCATTGAGCTCGGCCGCGGCGGCATCGGTGTTGAGCCTGGACAGGAGGTCGTTGCCGAACTGGCCGCCGACGATCCAGCTTCCGGGAGCGGTCTTCGCGGCCGCCTCCTTCACGGCGGCGGCGATCTCGCTGATCGAATGGCTCGACGGGAAGCGCAGCTCGTAGAGATCGGCCTGCCCGCCCATCATGATGTGATTGTGGATGTCGATGATGCCCGGCATGGCGGTGCGACCGCCGAGATCGACCACGTTGGTGTCGCGGCCGACGCAGGATCGGACGTCGCTCTCCTCGCCGACGGCCACGAAGCGTCCGGCCTTCACCGCCGCGCAGCTCGCCCAGGGCTGTTCGCGATCGACGGTGTAGATCCTGCCGTTCCGGAACAGCGTATCGGCGCTGGTCTTGATCTCTCTCATTCCCCGATCCCGATTGCGAGGGGAGCTTGTTCCGCGCGCAGATTGGTCACAATCAGCCGTTCGGTTGATGAGCCGGCACCATGCCCGTCAACCCCATTGCCGTTCGACGGCAAAGCCGGTTTCAGGAAGAGTCGTTCCACCATCGACCACGATGGTCTGGCCGGTGACATAGCTTGCCTGCTCGGAGGCGAGATAGAGCATGGCGTAGGCGACGTCGTCGGCGGTGCCGATCCGACCCATCGGAATGTGGCGCGCGATCCGTGCCAGGTTCTCCGCCGTGCTCAGCGTTCCCCGACCCGGCTTGGCGATGAAGCCGGGCTCGACGGCGTTGGCCGTAATCCCGTCGCGCGCGAGCTCGAAGGCGGCGCCGCGGATGAAGGCGTTGACGCCGGCTTTCGCCGCCGAATAGTGCGCGCCGCCGCCCATCGCCAGCCGCGACGAGATCGACGAGGTCGCCAGGATGCGGCCATAGCGGCGGGCGCGCATATGCGGCACCGCCGCCTGGATCAGCCAGATCGCCGCGGCGAGATTGATCGACAAGGCTTCGTCGAGCTTGTCCTCGTCGAGGTCGTCGAGCGGCGCCCAGGGGCAGCCGCCGGCGTTGTGGACGAGGATATCGAGCCGGCCGAGCCGTTCCGCGACACCGTTGACGAGCTCGGTCAAGGCGGGTCGATCGAGCGCTTCGAAGCGCGTCGTGCTCACGGCGAGACCGCGCCGGCTCAAGCCGGCGGCGAGTTCGTCGGCCACATCCTGCGAGCGATTGGCGATCACGACCCGGGCGCCCGCCTCCGCGAGGCGCGTGACGATCGCAGCACCAATGCCCCGGCCGCCGCCGGTGACCAGCGCGACGCGTTCGGTCAAGTCGAACGGTGCCATGATCAGATCACTCCCGCATCGTTCGCCAGATGAACAAAGCGCTCGAACACCTCGCCATGCCGATCGACATCGGCCGACGATGTCGCCGGACATGTCAGCAACATGCCGTGGAACGGTGTGATCAGGATGCCCTCGTTCATGTAAAAGGCATGCATCAACGTCTCGAGCTCGGGCTGTCGTCCGGCGATCACGTCGGCGCCGTTGCGCGGGGCGTCCGGCATGAACATGATCTCGATGCGGGCGCCGATCTGGGTCACGTGCCAGGGCAGATCGTTTCGCGCGATGATCTCGCGGCCGCGCGCGGCCAGCCGCTCGGCATGCGCGATCATGCCGGCATAGGCCGGCGCCGTCAGCACCTCTTCCAGCACCGCGCGCATGGCGGCAACCGCCAATGCGCCGCCCGCCAGCGTGCCGCCGAAGCCGAGATGCGCCGACTGCCGATGCCGCGGATTGACGGGGGGAACGATCCGCCAGAGCCGTTCGGCGATGGCCTGGTCGAGACCAAAGATGCCGGCAGGGATGCCGCCGGCGATCGCCTTGCCGGCGACGAAGATGTCGGGCTCGAGGCCGTGGAGCGCGGTGTAGCCGCCGGGTCCGCAGGACAACGTATGCGTCTCGTCGATGATCAGCACGGAGCCGGCTACGCGCGTCGCGTCCCGCAAACGTCGATGAAAGCCGTCCGCTACCGGGATCATCCCGAAATTGGTCATCACGGGCTCAGTAAGAACGCATGCGACATCGCCCGCGGCGAGCGCCGCTTCCACCGCCGCGATGTCGTTGAATTCGACGATCCTGGTCACGGCATCGTAATCGACGGCGTTCGGATGGATCATGTTACGCAGGCCGATCCGTCCCTCGCGGATCTCGACATGCGCCTCGTCGACGCCACCATGGTAGCAGCCAGAGAAGACCAGCACCTTGGTCTTTCCGGTGATCATGCGCGCGATGCGGATGGCCGCGCGGTTGGCGTCGGTGGCAGACGTCGTCAGCGTCCAGTAGCGGGGACCGAACCGGCGTGACAGCTCGGCGCCGACCCAGAGGCTGTCCTCGGTCGGCAACATCATGGTGGCGCCGCGCCCGATCTGCCGCGTCACCGCGCGCGTCACGGCTTCGGGCGCGTGGCCGCACATCGCGCCGGTGTCGCCGAGACAGAAATCGACGTAGTCACGATGATCGATATCGCGCAGATGAGCCCCCCACGCTGCGTCGACATAGATCGGAAATCCTCCGGCCCAGCGGCGCATCCAGTGCGACGGCGCGCCGTAGAGGAAGTGGCGCCGGCCTTCCCGCCACGCCGCGGCGGAGCGCGGATGCAGGCGCAGGAAGCGCGCCTGCTCACCGTCGATCAACCGGTCGAGCGCCGTCGTGCGCAATTCTGTTGCCACCGTCACAGCGCAATCCAGGCGGTTTTCCGGTCGGTATATTCGTCGAACGCATGCAGCGACTTGTCGCGGCCGAAGCCGGACTGCTTGAAGCCGCCGAGGGGAACCGTCACATCGGTGCCACCATAGGTGTTGACGTGCACCACACCGGCATTGATCGCGCGCACCATCCGGTGCGCCGTGCGGAGCGACCCGGTCCAGACCGCGGCGGCCAGACCATACGCGCTCGCATTGGCGAGCCGCACCGCCTCCTCCTCATCCTCGAAGCGGATCACCGCGAGCACCGGCCCAAAGACCTCCTCGCGCCACAGGTTCATCCCGGGACCCACGCCGGCAAAGATCGTCGGCGCCATGTAGTAGCCGCCACCCTCCGCGTGCAGTCGCCCGCCACCGCACAGGCGCTCGGCGCCCGCCCCCTCCGCCCGCTGCACGACATCGAGATTCTTGCGCAACTGCGCTTCGCTGTTCACCGCACCGATATCGAAGCTGAGATCGAGGGGGTCACCGATCCTGAGCTTGCCGGTCACCGCAAGCAGCTCGCTCATGAACTGATCGTAGATGCCGGACTGCACCAGCAGCCGCGAGCCAGCGACGCAGACCTGCCCGGAGTTACGGAAGATTCCATTCGCCGACACTTTTGCGGCCTGCTTGATATCAGGGACATCGGAGAACACGACGTTCGGCGATTTGCCGCCCAGCTCGAGATAGACCCGCTTCAGGTTGGAGCGCGCCGAATATTCCAGGAGCCGTCGGCCGACCGGGCCCGATCCCGTGAAGGCGAGCACGTCGACATCCATGTGTAGCGCCAGCGCCTCGCCGGCGGTCGCACCGCGCCCGGTGACGACATTGAGCACGCCATCGGGCAATCCGGCCTCGCTCGCAAGCGCCGCCAGACGGAGCAGCGTCAGCGAGGCGGTTTCCGGCGGCTTCACCACCACGGAATTCCCGGCGGCAAGCGCGGGCGCGATCTTCCAGGCGCCGATCATCAGCGGAAAATTCCAGGGCACGATCACGCCGACCACGCCGAGCGGCTCGCGGTGAATGAGGCCGAGCACGTCGCGACCCGTGGGCGCGATCTCGCCATAGACCTTGTCGATCGCCTCGGCGTAATAGCGAAGGGTCGCGACCGCCGACAACGGCTCGGCCTTGAACGCCATGCCGATCTCGGTGCCGTTGTCGCGCACGCCGAGCACGGCGAGTTCCATCGCATGGCGCTCGACGAGCTCGGCGAACCGCAACAGGATCTTCTTGCGCTCCGCAGGCGCTGCGCGCGACCAGGCACCGTCGTCGTAGACGCGTCGCGCGGCCCGCACGGCAGCATCGATGTCGGCGGCGTCGCCATCGGCGATCGTCGTCAGGCGCTTGCCGTCGATGGGCGAGATCACGTCCAGCCGCCCGCTGCCTGCGCCCTCGACCGTGGCGCCTGCGATGAAGTGTTGCTGCGGGGAAACCGCCGCCGTTCGCAGCGCGTCGATGTCGGATTGCAACATGAGAGAGCCCGGAATGAAACGGTGACTCGACGGCTGCGCAGCCGATCGCGATCATGCCCGTCATTCAGCTTCGATGCGTCGCTTCTCACAATCCACCGATAGGTGGATGTCATGCACCGCAGCAAATCCATAACGTCGGTTGCAACAATCACCCCGCGCGCAGGCATGCGCCGTTGCGCGTCCCTTTGTCCGACACCGGCATTCCGAAGACATGACCAACAGAACACGCCCGCGCATCCTGCTGATCGGCACCGGCGATACGAAATCGGACGAACTGCTGTTCATGCAGCGCTGCATCGCTGACGCCGGCGGCGAGACCGTGATGATGGACATCAGTGTTCTGGGCGATCCCCCTTACAAGGCTGCGCACGACAAACATGCGGTCGCCGCGGCGGCCGACACGACGATCGCCGCCGTGATCGCCAGCGGCGACGAGAATTCGTCGATGACGCTGATGGCGCGCGGCGCCGCCCGGCTGACGCGGCAACTTTGCGACGACGGCCGGATCGACGCCATGATCGCGATCGGCGGCACCATGGGCACCGACCTCGCGCTCGACGTCGCGCTGGCGCTGCCGCTCGGCTTTCCCAAGTTGATCGTGTCGACGATCGCATTCTCCCATCTGATTCCCCCGGAACGCATCGCCGCCGATCTGATGATGATCCTGTGGGCCGGCGGCCTCTACGGCCTCAACGGCACCTGCACGGCGGTGCTATCGCAGGCCTGCGGTGCGATTGTCGGCGCGGCCCGCGGCGCGATCAGGCCACGGCCCGAGCGACCGATCGTGGCGCTGACCTCGCTCGGCAAGAGCTGCCTCAGCTATATGGTCGAACTGAAGCCGCAGCTCGAGGCGCGCGGCTACGAGGTCGTGGTGTTCCACACCACCGGCATGGGCGGCCGCGCGATGGAATCGATCGCGGCGCATGGCGGATTTGCCGCGGTGCTCGACCTCAGCCTGCAGGAGGTCGCCAACCAGTTGATGGGCTCGGTGGTGAATTCCGGCTCGGATCGCCTGATGAATGCGGGCCGTAGCGGCATTCCGCAAATCGTCGCGCCCGGCGCCATCGACATGGTGGATTTTCCGGCTTGGCTGCCGGTGCCGGCCGAGCTCTCCGATCGTCCGTTCCATGCGCACAACCGCCTGCTCGCATCCGCGACCTCCGGTGCCGACGATCGCCGCCGCATCGCGCGCGCCATCGCCGCGAAACTTGCGGAAGCGACGGCGCCGGTTGCCTTCGTGCTCCCGGCCGGCGGCATCCAGCAATGGGACCAGGTGGGCGAGCCGCTGCATGATCCCGAGGGCCTTGGCGCCTTCGTCGCGGAAATGCGCGCCGCGATCCGTCCGCCGGTCGAGCTTCACGTGATCAAGGACCACATCAACCACCCGGGTTTCGTCGCGAAGGTGCTCGCGATCTTCGACCGCTGGGTGGCCGAGGGCGTCGTTCCCGCCGGCAAAGTTCCGGTGGAACAGACATGAGCGCGCCCGCGGCAAGCGCGCTGGTGCTGGATTTCGGCGGGGTGATCTCGAAGACCCTGTTCGAGACCCACGATGCGACCGAAGCCGCGCTCGGCCTGGCAAGGGGGACGCTGACCTGGCGCGGGCCTTTCGCCGAGGATACCGATCCGCTCTGGTCGGCGATGCAGCACGGAGAATTATCCGAGCGCGACTACTGGCTGGCGCGCAGCCGCGAGGTCGGCAGGCTCGTCGGCGAGGACTGGGACGACATGCAGACCTTCGTCCGGCGCGCGCGCGGCGCCGATCCGATGCTGGTCATCCGCCCCGAGGCCGAACGCGCCATCCGGATCGCGCGCGACGCCGGCCGCAAGCTCGCCATTCTCTCCAACGAGCTCGACCTGTTCTACGGCGCGGAGTTTCGGCGCAAGCTGCCGCTGCTTGCGCATTTCGACGTCATCGTCGACGCCACCCATACAGAGATCCTCAAGCCCGACCCCCGCGCCTATGGCGCCGTGTGCGATGCCCTCGGGCTCGGGCCGCAGGCCTGCGTCTTCGTCGACGACCAGGAACGCAACATCAAGGGCGCGATCGCCTGCGGCCTCTCCACCGTCCGGTTCGACGTTCGAGATCCCCAAGACTCCTACCGGCAGGCCCTGCACATGCTCGGCCTTGCCTTCGATTGACGACTAGCGGAGCCATCCATGCGCGAAATCAATTTCCTGGTCGAGAACAATGCCCGCCGCATCTGGCACCCGATGGCGCATCCCAAGGACATGCAGGACCATCCGCCGCGCATCATCATGAAGGGCGAAGGCATTCACGTCACCGACATCGAAGGCAAGGCCGTGCTCGACGCGGTCGGCGGTCTCTGGAACGTGACGCTCGGCTATAGCTGCGATCCGATCAAGAAGGCGATCGCCGACCAGCTCGGCGAGCTGCCCTATTATTCCGGCTTTCGCGGCGTCTCGACGGGACCCGCGATCGAGCTCGCCTATGAGCTGACCGAATGGTTCAAGCCGGAAGGCATGGTGCGCGCGTTCTTCACCTCGGGCGGCTCCGATTCCGTCGAGACCGCGCTGCGGCTCGCACGGCAATACTGGAAGATCAAGGGCCAGCGCGACCGCACCAAATTCCTGGCGCTGAAGAAGGGCTATCACGGCACGCATTTCGGCGGCGCATCCGTCAACGGCAATGCCAATTTCCGCCGCAACTACGAGCCGCTGCTGCCGGGCGTCTACCACATTCCCTCGCCCTGGACCTATCGCAATCCCTTCAACGAGACCGATCCGGCGAAGCTCGCGCAGCTCTGCGCCAATGCGCTCGTCGACGAGATCGAATTCCAGGGCGCCGACACCATCGCCGCCTTCATCATGGAGCCGGTGCTCGGTGCCGGCGGCGTCATCGTGCCGCACGAGAGTTTCATGCGACTGGTGCGCGAGATCTGCGACCGCTACGGCATCCTCCTGATCTCGGACGAGGTCGTCACCGGCTTCGGCCGCACCGGCGCCTGGTCCGGAGCGCGGCTCTGGGACGTCAAGCCGGACATGATGACGATCGCAAAGGCCGTCACATCGGGCTATTTCCCGCTGGGCGCCACCATGATCGGCGAGACGGTCGCCGAGGCCTTCGAGAGCGACGAGACGAGTTTCGGCTCGATCGGCCACGGCTACACTTATTCCGGTCATCCCGTCGGTTGCGCGGCCGGCATCGCCGCGCTTGCCGAAACGAAGCGGCTGCAGCTCGACGCCAGGGCCGCGGCCTCCGGCGCCGTGCTCAACGCGGCGCTCGCGGCGCTCAAGCAGAAGCACGAGATCGTCGGCGATGTCCGCGGCAAGGGCCTGATGGCGGCGCTCGAGCTCGTCGTCGACCGCGGCAGCAAGAAGGCGCTCGACAAGAAGCGTGTCGGAAAGATCGCGGATGCGATCTACAATGCCGGCGTGATGGTGCGCGTCTCCGGCAGCAACATCATCCTGTCGCCGCCCCTGATCATCACGGCCGATGACGCCAGGACGATCGCGAACGCGATCGACCACGGGCTTGCGGCTGGCTGATCAACAAAGCCGCGGCTGCTGGTTCGGCCGCGCCATCAGCGCCACCACGGCGGAGCGTGTCTCGACGCCGAGCTTCTCGAAGATGTGGATCAGGTGCGTCTTCACCGTCGCCTGGCCGATCTTCAGGCACTCGCCGATCTCGCGATTGGTCCGGCCGCAGCACAACAGCCGCACCACGTCCATTTCGCGGCTGGTCAGGCCATAGCGCTGCCCGTCCTCCGGCGCGGCCGCGCGGCCGACCAGGTTGAACTGCAGATACTGATGGATCTTCTGAGCCATGGTCACGGCGCCCTCGGGAATCCGCGCGTCCCGGTCCCACGCCACGCTCATGCCGGCGACGATCTGGTCGTCGCGCCGGAAGAAGAAGTCCATCATGTCGACGATGCCGCATTGATCCAGGAACGAACGGTAGAGCGCCGTCTCGCCGGCTTGCCGGCCGGCCATCGTCTTGCTCAGCCGCGCCACCGCAAGGCCGGCCGCGTGACGAGGATGCTGCGGGTCGAATGCGCTCATGCCGTCGAGATATTGCCGATGAAACGGCTCCGGAATGCCGGACAGCAGGAAGCGCCGGAGGTTGTAGCCCTCGTCGACCTCGTAAAATGCCGTCGCCGAACCATCCAGCATTGACTGCGCGAAATGCACCGCTTCGCTCGTTGCGGGGTCCGAGCGGCCCATGAGCATCAGCATGGCCTACCCTCCTCGATTCCACTCCGTTTCGGACATCTGGCGTGTCCTCGCGCAGGCGACGCTGGGACAGGCACCGCTCTTAGTCAAGCAATTTCCGGACCACGGGCTTCAACTCGGCAACGAACGCGGCTCCCGCCCGATCCGCGCCTCCACCGAAGGGTTGATTGACTGGACAGCGTGACGGCATCGGCCGCCGGCCTCCACCACCCGGTTGATTGCCGAGCGTGCAAGGTGCATCAGATCGTGACACTGCCTCGCCTGAAACCCGAGACGGAACAGGAATGAATTCGCATCGCATCATGTCCGCCTTCCCGCCCGCTGAGGATCAGCAGGTGACGCTCGCCAATTGGCGGCAGCATCCGTTCAGCACATGGGCGTTCCGCAACGTTCGCGAATTGTTGCCGACAGCCAACATCGCGCACTCGCCGGAGCCGACCACTTTGTCCTTTGGGCAGAGATATCTCGAGGACGTAGTCTTTGCCGGTCGAAGCGGCGAGACGACAAACTTCAGCGAAGCACTCCGCACCAGCCACACCGACGGCATCGTCGTGATGCACCGTGGGCAGGTGGTGTCCGAGTGGTACGCCAACGGTCTTGCGCCCGATACGCCCCACCTGATCTTCTCCGTCAGCAAGTCGATCGCCGGCACGCTGGGCGGCATTCTCGCCGAGTGCAGCAAGCTCGATCCGGATGCGCCAGTCACGCGTTACATCCCCGAAATGGAGAGATCGGTCTATGGCGGCAGCTGCACGGTCAGGCACCTGCTCGACATGAGCGTCGGCATCCGCTTCGACGAGGACTACATGGCCCGCGACGGCGACGTCATCAACTATCGGCGGTCGACCGGCTGGGAGCCGCCGGATGCGGGCGTTCCATCGTCCCATCTGCGGCAATATCTGCAAACGCTGCGGCCGAACGGCACTCCGCACGGGCAGACCTTTCACTACGTGTCGACCAACACCGACGTGCTCGGCTGGGTCTACGAGCGCGCCTGCGGCATGTCCTACGCAAAGATCCTGTCGCAGTACCTCTGGCAGCCGATGGGCGCACAGCACGACGCCTACATCACCGCCGATTCCCGCGGCGCCGCGCGCGTGGCCGGCGGCATCTGCGCTACATTGCGCGATCTCGCGCGCTTCGGCGAAATGATGCGCAATCATGGTGTCAGCAACGGGCGACAGGTAGTGCCGGCCTGGTGGATCGACGATATCAGGCGGAACGGCAATGCCGAGGCATGGTCGCGCGGAGACCTCACGAAAGTCTTTCCAAACGGCAACTATCGCAGCAAGTGGTACACGATCGATCGCAGCCAGAGCGCCTTCGCCGCAGTCGGCATTCACGGCCAGTGGATCTACATCGATCCTGCGAACGCCACCGTCATCGCCCGCGTTTCGTCGCAACCACTGCCCATGGACCTGGATTTCGATCATATGTGGCTACGAGGCTATCGTGCGATAGCAACCAGGCTGCACGAAGATGCCTGAGACCTACAAGCGCGTCCGCTTTCGACAATCGCCGTCGATCCCGAGAGCCGACCAGTTCGGCCAATGCAGTTTCGTTGATGACCCCGCTGCCATCACGAGCGCAAGATCGTCGAAAATCGTAGATTGGCGCACAAAATCGCAGACTTGGTAGCGGGGGTCCGCTACATCGCAAAACCCACTATTGCGGAGGCGCTGTTTTCTTACCGGCGAGCCGCCTAACTCGGAACGTCAGGTCTCGGTAGTCCGCCAGAAGCCGCCGCCGGCCAAATCGATCGGTGAGCAGGTTGAAATCGGGAGGCGCAACCACCGATGCCGACGTCCGCTTCGGGGTCTGATCCCACTGGAGCCGTAGCCCGAAAACAGGCGTTTGTCGAATGACGGCAGCCTCTAGATAACGGGCGTAATCAGAGCCGCGCCCACGAAATGGGCTGTAAGATTGTCCCGGACCAGCTTGCCCATGGCGCGCCGGGTCTCCGTCGTGCCCGAGGCGTGATGCGGCTGAAGCACGGTATTGTCGAGGAACCTGAGCCGTTCATCGATATTCGGCTCGTTCCAGAACACGTCGAGGCCTGCGCCCTTGATGAGCTTGGCCTCGAGTGCGCGAAGCAGAGCCGTTTCGTCGACCGTCGATCCCCGGGAGACATTGATGAGGATGCCGTCAGGTCCGAGGGCGTCGAGCACACGCCCGTTGACGATGCCTTTCGTACTCTCGCCACCGGCCAGCGTCACGATGAGGAACTCGGCGCGGTGGGCCAACTCCACAAGATCCGGGACGAAGGCGTAGGGCAGATCCACCCGCCCGGCAACATCGAAATAGGCGATCTCGCAATCGAACGCGGCGAGCCGCTTTGCGACAGCCGCACCGACGCGGCCCATCCCGACGACGCCCGCGGTCTTGCCGGTGACCCGGGTCACCAGCGGCATATTGCCCTTGGTCCAATGTCCCTCGCGCACGAAGCGGTCGGCCTGCGGTATCTTTCTCGCGACCGCCAGCAATAGGCCGACGGCCATGTCGGCAACATCGGCGGTCAACACGTCCGGTGTCTTCGTCACCCGAATTCCATTCGCCCTAGCATGGGTCAAATCTATGGCGTCGGTGCCGACGCCATAGCAGGTCACAATCTCAAGCGCCGGCAGCCGCTTCATGAGGTCAGCAGACGCCCCCAGCTCGCCCCGCGTTGCGATTGCCCGGATCGTGCTGCCGTTAGCCTCGATCAGGCGGTCACGATCTGCCGCCTCCCAGAGTTTGTGCACGATATATCGCGCGTCGAGCTCAGCCATGTCCCAGGCGGGATAGGGTCCGATCATCAGCACTTCTGGTTTGGTCGGCATGTTACGGAACCCTTTCCCGCCGGGTGCAAGGCCATGGAGTTGTTTGGGGTGCAACGGAGCGCCGGGATCACAGGGAGGTCGTGATGCCGCCGTCGACGTAGAGCGTATGGCCGTTGACGAAGGACGACGCCTCACCAGACAGAAACACGGCGGCGCCGATCAGCTCGTCGACATTGCCCCAGCGCGACGCCGGCGTCCGCTTTTCGAGCCACGCCGAGAACTGGGGATCGTCCACCAGCGCTTGATTCAGCGGAGTCTTGAAGTAACCGGGCGCGATCGCATTGACCTGGAGACCGTGCCTGGCCCAATCGGCGCACATGCCACGCGTCAGGTTCTTGATCGCTCCTTTGGTCGCGGTATACGGCGCAATGCCGGGGCGAGCGAGCTCGCTTTGAACCGACGCGATGTTGATGATCTTGCCCTTTCGGCGCGGGATCATATGGCGTGCAACCGCCTGGCCGACATAGAAGGCGCTGGACACATTGGTCTTGAGCAATTCTTCCCACTTTTCCGCCGGGAAATCCTCCAACGGCGTGCGGAACTGCATGCCGGCATTGTTGACGAGAATGTCAATCGGACCGATCGCCTCTTCAATGCGCGAGATCCCGCCGCGAACGGCCTCGACGCGGGTGACGTCGAAGCTCGTTACTGCGACGTCGTGCCCGCCGGCCCTGACCCTCGCGGCGGCCACATCCAGTTTGTCGCGATCGCGCCCATTCAGCACCACGGAGGCGCCGTGCTCGGCGAGCCCGCGCGCGATCGCGAAGCCGATACCTTGCGACGATCCCGTCACCAGCGCACGGCGGCCGGCGAGATTGAACAATTCGAATGCCATGGTGTCCGTCCGAGTTCAGCGGGCGAGCAGCTTCTTGACGCCGGCCAGACCGACACGCAGGAACGGATCGGAGTGGATGTAGAAATACCGCACACCTTGCTCGAACAGAGAGGGCAGTTCGTCCGACGTCACAAGCGTGCCGGCGACCTTGCCGGCCGCGCGGATCTTCTTCACGGCATAGGCAACCCGCTCCATCACGGCCTGCGGCCGCGGCTGCCCGAACGGCGGCGCCGGCGGATAACCCATGTTCTGCGAGAGGTCGCCGGGCCCGATGAAGAAGACATCAATCCCTTCCACGGCGACCAGCGCATCGATGTCGTCGATCGCCTTGGGCGTCTCGATCATGGCGATGACGAGCCGCTTTTCATAATCGGCCGGGCATGCGTAGCGTACCGCGTCGACGATGGCGCGCGCCTGGTTCGCGGTATCGACCATCGGCACCATGAGACCATCGGCGCCGGCATTGAGATAGCGGATGAGGAGTGGCCGCTCATGCGAATGCGGGCGGACGATGGCGGCGCCGCCTGCCCCTCGGATCGCTTGTGCGGTTACGCGCACATCCTCAAAGCTCCAGGTGCCGTGCTCGCAATCGACGAAGATGGCATCGGCACCGAGCTCGACCAGGCGGACAGCCAGCCCCGACGACGAGTGATGCGGCGTGAGCATGGTGACCGCCTCACCTTTGGCAAGGCGCTCGCGCAACTTGGCTCCATTCATAGGATATCCTCTTCTCTAGCTCTTCGGCTTGTCGGCGAGACCCGCGGGCGCACCGACCCAGCGGGCCGTCTCGATGTCCGCGGATGTATCGCGCATGAAAGTCGGGCAGATGTACAGTTCGGGGATCATCGCGCCCTTTTGCAGGCTCGCGCAGAGCAGGACCGCGCGCGCGACGTCGTGCGGATTGAGCATCACGGCGCGTTCGCTGTCCAAAGGCGGGCGGGCGCGACTATCCATGATCGGCGTGTCGGTCTCGCCCGGCAGGATCGTCGTCGCGCGAATGCCCTGATTGCGAAACGTGTTGTGCAGGAACGTCATGAAATTCTTCACGCCGGCCTTGGCCGCGCCGTAGGCGGCTCCCCCGAGCAGGTTCGGATTGACGACCGCCAGCGAAGACACCGTGATGATCGTGCCTTCCTTCCGGGCAATCATGTCCTCCAGCACGGCCTGCGTCAGATTGAACACGGCGGTGAGATTGACGTTGACCGTGGTGTTCCACTCCGCCTCGCTGATGAACCGCGCGTTCAGCACCTTGCTGGCACTCCCGGCGTTGTTCACGAGAATGTCGATCGACCCGACATTGCCCTTGACCCAAGCGACCGTCTCGAGGATCGCGTCGCGCGACGCCACGTCGAGTGCGCGGACGACAGCCTTGCCGCCGGCTTTCTCGATCACTGCCACGACTTCCTGAAGCGGCGCGATCCGGCGGCCGGTCAGCACGACCGTTGCGCCGGCCTCAGCCAGCAAGATCGAGGTCTCGCGCCCGATCCCCGTTCCCGCGCCCGTGACAAGCGCGATCTTTCCGTCGAGCAGACCCATGGTTCCTCTATTCGGCGGCCGTCGCCGCCACGTTTGAGCGCTGATAGCCGTAAATCTGCCTCGCGGCCGCGGGCGTGATCAAGCCTTCTGCAAGGTCGAATTCGATCGAGGCCGCCGTGCGCTCGGATGTACGCCCCCATCCGCCCCCGCCCGGCGTCTCGACCTCCAGGCGATCACCCATCTTCAGGACCACCTTTCCCTTGGGAAATTGCGGCTCCCCGTTCCTGTACACCTTGCCGGCACTGCCGGATTTGCCGCCGACGACGCCGAAACAGGGATGGCGCACACGCTCGGACGCCAGATAGACGTTCATCGGGTTGCGCCCGCGATTGCGCAGCACGACGCGCTGGCCGAGCCCGCCACGGCTCTTCCCAGCACCGCCAGAGTCCGGAATGAGTTCCTTGCACTCGGTGAGCGCGGGGACGGCAATCTCGAACATCTCAATCGCCGTGACCTTACAGTTGGACGGAAAGCTCAGCGTATCGAGACCGTCGAGTTCGGCGCGCGCACCCTGTCCGCCATGGAAATTCTGCACCGAGCCGTATTGCGTGCCGTCGTCGCGCCGGCCGACGCAGTTGGCGGCCCAGATCGGCGCGCCGCCGCTGTCGCCCATCACCTTGTCCGGCACCACGCCTTCCAACGCCTTGAAAATCAGCGACGGGATGACATGCCCGATCAGGTTGCGCGAATTGCCCGCCGTCCATTCCTCTGGATTGAGAATCGAGCCGAGCGGCGCCTCGTCAGTGATCGGCGTGATGCAGCCCTCGTTATTCGGTGTATCCGGGTCGAGCAGGCACTTCAGCGCGTAGACCGAATGGGCGTAGCGATAATTGGTCCGGCAGTTGATCGAGTGAAGAATCTGCGCGGACGTTCCCGCGTAATCGACGTGAACGGAATCGTCGCGCACGATCACGGCCGCCTTGAGCGTCACATCCGTGTCATAGCCGTCGAGCAGCACCTCGGCGCGATAGGTCCCGTTCGGCCATTGCCGGATCGCCCGCCGCGTCTGCGCTTCGGATCGCGTGTGGATGGCATCGGCCAGTTCGTCGATACCATCGAGATCATACTCGTCGAGGAATTTCACCAGTTCGCGGCCCATGACATTGTTGGCGGCGACCATGGATTCGAGATCGCCCATCACTTCGGTCGGCAGCCGAACGGAAGCTGCGATGATGTCGAGCACATCCTGGTTGGGAACGCCGGCCTTGTGCAGCTTCACGATCGGGAAGCGGATGCCCTCCTCGAAGATGTCGCTGGCTTCGGAATGCAGGGGAGCGCCGCCGATGTCGGGCAGATGCGCGATCGAGCCGGCATAGGCCACGACCTTGCCGTTCTTGAAGATCGGCGTGATCATCGTCACGTCAGGAAGATGGCCGGTGCCGATCTCGGGATCGTTGGTGGCAAGTACGTCGCCTTCTTCCAGGGTCTCGGCCGGAAACTTCGGCAGGAAGTATTTTTGCGCGGCCACCGGCAGCGAGGTGATGAAGACCGGGATTGACCAGGTGCATTGAGCGAGCGCGCGGCCGCGGCTGTCGAGCAGCACGGTCACATAGTCGTGGTTCTCGCGCACGATCGGCGAGAAGGCGGTGCGGCCGAGCACGATGTCGGCCTGGTCGGCGATGAAGATCAGGCGATTCCACATCACCTGGAGATTGATGGGATCGTTGAAATCGGCAGCGTTCACGGACATGAGGCGTCGTCCTTAGGCAATGTTGATCACGAGGTTTCCGTTAATGTCGACGTGAGCGGCGCCACTCGGTCCCACGACCGCGGTCGACTCACGCTGCTCCACGATCGCCGGTCCCTTGATCTCCTCGCCGACCGGCAGCTTGTAGTGATCATAGACCGGCGTTTCGACGAAACCATTGCGCTCGCTGAAATAGACGGAACGCGTGCCTTTCTTGGCCTCGGCGGCATGTCGCGTGTGCGGGCGGGTCACCTGATCCTTTTGACCACTGGAGCGGAGGCGCCAGGTGATCACCTCGACCGATGAGCCTGCAACAATGCGTCCAAACAGCTCGCGGTAGAGCTTGTAGAAGTTGCCGAGCAGCTCTTCGTGGAACTGCCTGGGCGGCAGGCTTCGATCCGGCAGCGCGACCGTGATCTCGTGGCCCTGGCCGACGTGACGCATATCGACGGTATAGGTGTTGGTGATCGTCTCCGGCGCAACACCGGCGGCGCGGACGACCTCCGCGCCCTGAGCGGCGAGATCGCCGAGCAGGCGATCCATCGCAGCAAAATCCCAATTATCGACCTGCATCGGAAAACTCGCGGAGAGATCGACCGCGACCGGAGCGATCAGCAGACCGATCGCCGAGGTGACGCCGGCGCCCGTCGGGCAGATGATGCGCTTGATGCCGAGCTTGCGCGCGATGCCATAGGCATGCACGGGACCGGCGCCGCCGAACGCGACCATCGGCAGGCTGCGCGGATCGACACCGAGGTCGGTCGCATGCACCGCGGCCGCCTTGCTCATGGATTCGTTGACGAGGTCGTGGATGCCGAAGGCGCAGCGCGGCACGCTGACATCGAGGGACGCAGCGAGCTTCGTCATCGCCGCCTGCGCCGCATCCTTGGACACCTTGAACGAGCCTCCGACGAAGGATTCGGTCCCCATATAGCCGAGCAGGATATCGGCATCGGTCACGGTCGGCTCGGTGCCGCCGCGCTGGTACGCAGCCGGTCCCGGCATCGCACCGGCCGACCGCGGCCCGACATCGAGCAAACCGAGCGGGTTCTTCGCCGCGATCGAGCCGCCGCCAGCGCCGATCTCGATCATGCGGATCGACTGTATTTTTAGGGGGAAGCCCGAGCCTTTGCGGAAGCGATGATAGTGGGCAACCTCGAGATCCGTGCCGACCGTCGGCTCGCCGTTCGGGATCAGGCATAGCTTTGCGGTGGTGCCGCCCATGTCGAAGGACAGCACGCTGCCCTCCCCGGCAATGCGGCCGAATTCGGCGGCGGCGACCGCGCCTGCAGCCGGCCCGGATTCGATCAGGCGCACCGGCAATTCGGCGGCGCGGCTGCTCGGCACGAGGCCGCCCGACGAGGTCATCCAGAGTACTTGGCGATTGATACCCTTCGCGGCGAATTCGCGTTCGAGATGGGCGACGTGGCCCGACATCTGCGGCCGCGTGTAGGCGTTGACGACTGTGGTCGAGGCGCGGTCGAACTCGCGCACCTCCGGGCAGACCTCGGACGACAGCGACACGAAGATGTCAGGGTCCTCTTCGCGCAGCAGCGCCGCGATGCGCTGCTCGTGGGTCGGGTATTTGTAAGCGTGCAGCAGGCAGACGGCGACGGACTTGATGCCCTCTTCGCGCAACCGGCCGGCGATCTCGCGGACCGTGTCCTCCTCCAGCGCGGTGATGACCTCGCCATCGGCGGCGATGCGCTCGACGGCGCCAAAGCTGTTGGCGCGCGTGACCAGCGGGTCCGGGTATTTCAAGTTCAGATCGTAGAGGTCGTAACGTCCCTCGTTACGGATGCGCAGCATGTCCTGGAAGCCGGCGGTCGAGATGAAGCCGGTCTTGACACCCTTGCGTTCGAGCACGGCATTGGTGACCACGGTGGTGGCACCGAGCACCTGAAGCCCGTCGAGATCGACGTCGTCTCCGAATTGTTCGAGCAGCTCGGACACACCTCGAACCACGGCCTCGGCCGGATTAGCGGGTGTGCTCAGCACCTTGTGGAGATGCAGTTCGCCCTTGTCGTCGAGCAGCGCGAAATCGGTGAAAGTTCCCCCGGTATCGAATGCGAGCTTGGCCATCTTTGTCCTCGAAGCGATTGTCTTCGAGCGTAGGAAATGCGGTCGCGGCCGACCACCACAACTCCTGTCTGCCGCCATAGGTTTTGTTTATGGCCTAGCGAAACCGGCGCGATGCAGCCGCTGCGCATGCCGGTGCGCGAGCTTCGACCTCCAGCGGTATTCCTTAGACCGCTTTGATTCCCTGCGGATGGCTGCGCATCAGCTTCTCGACCACGGTCAAAAGTACCGATCGCGTGGCGAGCGCAGGCTCCGACAAGGGCAGATGGTCGGAGACGCACAGGGACACCGTCGCCTCGATCGCGGGACGCACCAGCCGCCGCACCTCGACACCGCCAAAGCTCGACGCGGTCGCGGCGACCGAAGCCGGCAGGATGGTCGAGCCGAGCCCCTCGGTCACGGCTGCGCCGAGCGCGGAAACGGATTCGATCTCGGAGGCGACGTTCGGCGTCACCCTCGCCCGCGCCAGCGATTCGTCGATCAGCCGTCGCAGGAAATGTCCCTGGCTCGGCAGCAGCAGCTTGACGTCGGCCAGCGCCGATAGCGGCAGCGGCTCGTCCGTCGGCTTTTTCGCCGACGGCTCCGCGCGCGAGACCAGATATAGCTCCTCGCGGAATAACGGCTGCAGCTTGACGCCCTTAATTGGACCCGAGCCATAGATCATGGCCATGTCCATCTTGCCTGTCATGATCAGCTCGCTCAATACATGGCCAAAGCTGTCGTTGATATGGACGACGATCTGCGGATGTAGCGCCGACATCTCCTTCAAGATCGGCAGCGACAGCGTGCTCGACGCCGAATAGGTCGCAAGCCCGATCGAGACCCGCCCAGCCAGCGCCTTGGTCGATTGATCGATATCGATCTGCGCCTGCTCGATCTGCTTCAGCAGCAATTGCGCATGGCGGTAGAGGATTAGGCCCGCTTCGGTCGGGACGATGCCGTGATTGCTGCGCAGAAGCAGCTTGTGCTTGAAGTGCGTCTCGAGGGCCGCGATCTGCTGCGACAACGCGGGCTGTGCCGTCCGCAACAGGCCAGCGGCGCGCGAAACGCTGCCGGCGTCAACGACTTTGACAAAGCTCTTCAGCTTCCTGAAATCGACGCTCATAGGGGCCGAACGCTGGTCCTGGAGATAAGGTCTGGAGCTGCACTATCCTTTATCTAGCCTATTGATTTCAATGAGATTCTCGCCGATGCGGCCGCTTTTCGGATGCCGCGGCGGCGCCCGCGCTCAGCGAAGCGCCTTGCAGGCCTTCTCAATGCGGTCGCAGGCGTCCTTGATCGCCTCCATCGAGGTTGCAAACGACAGGCGGAAATACGGCGAGAGCCCATAGGCCGCGCCCTGCACGGCGGCCACACCGACATCGTCGAGCAGATAGAGCACGAAATCGAGATCGTTCTCGATGACCTTTCCATCAGGCGTGGTCTTGCCGATCACGCCGGCACAGCCGGGATAGAGATAGAAGGCACCGTCAGGCACCAGACACCACAGACCCGGGATCGCATTGAGCCGCGCGCAGGCATAGTCGCGGCGCTCCTTGTAGAGCTTGACGCTGTCGCGAACGAACGACTGGTCGCTGCTCAGCGCATGGGCGGCGGCGGCCTGGCTGATCGACGACGGGCAGGACGACATCTGCGACTGCAGTTTGTTGATAGCGGCAACCAGCGGCGCGGGCCCCGCGGCATAACCGATCCGCCAGCCGGTCATGGCATAGGTCTTGGACACGCCATTAGTGAGCAGGACGCGATCCCTGAGCTCTGGTACCGCGGCCGCAAGCGTCGTCGCAGGCTCGAAGCGGTACCAGATCTGGTCATAGATATCGTCGGAAAGCACGAGGACATTCGGATGGCGCAGCAGCACGTCGCCGATCGCCTTGAGGTCCGCGCGGGAATAGGCCGCGCCGGTCGGATTCGAGGGTGCATTCAGGATCAGCCAGCGCGTCTTCGGCGTGATCGCGGCCTCCAGCGCCTCCGCCGTCAGCTTGAATCCCTGGTTCTCGGAGCAGCGTACGATGACGGGCTTGCCGTCATTGGCAATGACCATGTCGGGATAGGAGACCCAATAGGGTGCGGGAATGATGACCTCCGCGCCCTCCTCCACGCTCGCCATCAGCGCGAGGAACAGGATCTGCTTGGCGCCGCCGCCGACGCAGATCTCGTTGTCGGCATATTCGAGCCCGAGGCGGCGCTTGTAGTCGGCGATGATTGCCTTGCGCAGGGCGACGGTGCCGTTGACCGCGGTATACTTGGTTTCGCCACGGTCGATCGCCTCATGCGCCGCCGCCTTGACATGATCGGGCGTGTCGAAATCAGGCTCGCCGATTGCCATGTCGACGATGTCGCGTCCAGCCGCCTTCAGCTCGCGAACGCGAGCGGACGCCGCGGTGGTCGGAGAAATCTTGATGCGCGAGACGCGCGCGGCCGGCACGAAGATCGTCACTGTGGTCGTCCTTTTGCGTTGCGAATGGTGTCCGCGCCCGACGAGCGGGCGCCCAAATCAATGTTCGACGTCGGTCTCACCGCGCATGCGGCCGGCGAGGAAGAGCTCCCCGAGCTCGTCGTGGGTAATATCGGCGGGGCGTCCATCCCAAATCACCTTGCCCAGCCGCAGGATGACAGCGCGCTGCGCCACCGCCATCGCCTTCTTGGTGTTCTGCTCGACCAGCAGAATGGTCTGGCCAGCGGCGTTGATACGCAGCAGCTCATCGAAGACGACGCCGATCGCGGTCGGCGACAGACCGACCGAGGGCTCGTCGACCAGCAGAATCTTCGGCCGCTGCAACACGGCCATCGCGACTTCCAGCAATTGTTGCTCGCCGCCGGACATGTTGCCAGCGAGCGTATTGCGGCGCGTCTTCAGGACTGGAAAGAGGTCATAGACATAGTCCCGCTCCGCCTTCACCCTGCTGTCGCGCAGCGTATAGGCGGCCATCTGCAAATTCTCGTCGACCGTCATGACCGGAAAGTTGCAGCGTCCCTGCGGCACCCAGGAGATGCCTTCAGCCAGGATCGCGCGCGACTTCAGCGACGTGATGTCCTTGCCTTGCCAGTTGACGCTTCCGCCCTTGATGGTCGTCATGCCGTAGAGCGTCTTGAGCAGGGTCGACTTGCCGGCGCCGTTCGGTCCCATCAGCGCGACGAACTGACCCTGGGGCACGTCGAGATTGACGCCGTTGAGGATGTCGAGCGAGCCATAGCCCGCGCGCAGGTCCTTGATCGAGAGAGAGGACTCAGCCACCGAGATAGGCCTCCCGCACCGCCTGGTTCTGGACGATCTCGTCGGGTGTTCCCTCGGCGAGCTTGCGTCCCTGGTCGAGCACGACGACGCGTTTACACAGGCTCGTGACCACGTCGATATTGTGCTCGATGATCAGAAAACTGACGCCGAAGGAGGTGTTGGCGAGGCGGATGCTCTCGACCACGCGCTCGATCAGTTTCGGATTGATGCCGGCCATGGGCTCGTCGAGCAGGATCAGCTTTGGCTCGGGCATCAGCATCGAGGCGAACTGGATCAGCTTCTGCTGACCTCCGGAGAGCTTTCCGGCGGGCTGGAAACGGACGTCCCAGAGGCCGGCGATCTTGATCAGCTCGCGCGCCCGTTCCCTGAGCGCCGCCACGCGATTGCGGGCGGCGGCGCCGATGCCGAAAGTCGACCAGATTCCCGGAAAGGTGAACATCTGGCCGGCGATGACAAGGTTCTCCTCGATGTCGAGCGCACCGAACACCACCGTTTTCTGGAAGGACCGCAACATGCGGCCTTCGCGTGCGATGTCGTTCAGCGACCAGCCTGTGATGTCCTGGCCGTCGAGCTTCACTGCCCCCGCATTGGGCTTGGCAAGCCCGGTCACGCAATCGAAGAAGGTAGACTTGCCCGACCCGTTTGGGCCGATCAATCCGCAAATCTCGCCGCGATCGACATGGAGATCGACGCCATCGACGGCACGGACCGCACCATAAGACTTGCAGAGGCCGGAGATGGAGAGGATCGGGAGTCCGGTCATTTGCGCCTCTCCAGCAACGACCAGAAGCGGCCAATGAGCGGGGCGAACCCGCTTGGAAACCAAAAGACCAGCCCGAGCAGGAAGAAGCCATAGGCGATCATGCGCAGCTCCGGGGCAACGCGAAGCGCTTCCGTGAGACCGACGAACAGCAGGCTGCCGAAGATGACGCCCGAAATGGTCCCCGCCCCACCGCCGAGCACGATGATCAGCATCGTCGTCGAATAGTACATCTGGAAGGTGAGCGGGCTGACGACGGTGAGGTAGTGCGCATAGAGACTGCCGCCGAGGCCGGCGAAAGCGGCGCTGATCATGAAGACGATCAGCTTGTAGTGCCAGGTTGGGATGCCCACGGATTCGGCAAGCGTTTCGTTCTCGCGGATCGCGATCATGTTCCGGCCCGCCGGCGAACGGACAATGAGGTAGGCGACCAGTGTAGCGATGGCGGCGATCGCGAGGACCAGATAGTAGAAGCCAACCGTGCCCGACACGGTGAACGAAGCCGGCCCCAGCGCAAAGTAAGGCTTGGGAATGGCCGCCAGCCCCATGTCGCCGCGCGTCAGGCTGATCCAGTTCTTGGCGATGGCCTGCCCGATGATGACGAAACCCAGCGTGCACATGACGAACGACGTCGCGCGCAGCCTCAGCGCCGGAATTCCGAGCGGCAGCGCAATGGCGCCGGCCGCGAGACCGGCTGCCAGGAAGTTCACATAGAAGGGCGTGCCGAAATGCACCGCGAGCAGCGCGGACGTGTAGGCGCCGATGCCGAAGAAGGCGGCCTGCGCGAGCGACAAGAGCCCGGTGTAACCGAGCAGCAGGTTGAGCCCGTGCGCCGGCAACAGGAAGATCAGCGCGATAATCATCGCGTGCAACGGATAATTGCCGAGGAATAGCGGCGCGACACAGGCCAGCGCCACGAGCGCGATGCCAAAGGGAAGGCGAAGATCCCGTCCCGTGGTCGCGGCTGAGAGTTCAGCGGGCGTCATGTTCGGCTCTCGGGCGATCTCGCTCACCTGTCATCACCACCGATCTAAAAGCGCGCCTGCGCGGAAAAGAGTCCATGTGGGCGCCACATCAAAACCAGCATCAGGGTCGCAAACCCGACCGTGTCGCGGAATTGAAGGCCGACATAAGTGGCGACCAGACTCTCGGCGATACCAAGGATCATGGCGGCGACGAACGTGCCGCGCACGTTGCCGAGTCCACCCATGATGATGATCGGCAGGGTCTTGAACGTGATCAGCTCGCCCATGCCGCCGTAGACGCTCACGTTCACCGGTGCCGTCAGCACGCCCGAAAGCGCGGCAAGACCGGCTCCGATGATGAACGTCCACAGTGCGATATGGCGAACATCGATACCCACCACCGCGCAGCACTCGATGTTCTGGGAGACCGCGCGCATGGCCTTGCCCATCCGGCTGTAGGTGACCATCAGCTCGAGCCCGACGAACACGATGAGGCCGACGATGATGATCAGGATGCGCTGTTCGGCCAGCGTGAAGCCAAAAACGCTCACCGGCTCGATGTAGCCGCCCGAGAAGAACTTGTAGCTGCCGCCGAAGACCAGGATGACCGTGTTCTGCAGGATCAGCGCGACGCCGAGGGTGGCGAGGACGCCGGCCTCGGCCGGCGCTCCCACGATCCGCTGCATCACGAAGTTGCCGACGACGACAGCGATCACGGCCGTCGCAACGACGCCGATCACGACCGCGACCGGATAGGGCAGATCGAAGTACTCGATCGCGAACCAGGCCCCGAAGGTCCCGAGCATGTAGTATTCGCCGTGGGCGAAATTGATGGCCCGCAGGACGCCGAAGATCATCGTCATGCCGACGGCAACGATCGCGTAGACCGATCCGGAAACGATGCCGTTAACGACCTGTTCGATGATCGTGTAGAACATGGCGCCTACCGTTCCGCGGGTTTACTTGGGATAGTCGATCTCGGCCTTGTAGGCGCCCTTGACTACGGGCTTGCCGCCCTCGATCTCGAGGAGGATCATCGGCAGGCGCGCCTGGTTGTGATCGTCGAAGGTGACCTCGCCGACCGCGCTATCATAGTGGATGCCGGAGAGCGCGGCCCGGACTTTCTCGCGATCGATGCTCTTGGCCTGCTCGATCGCCTTGGCGAGCAGGTGCACCGTCTCCCAGTGCACATAGGCGTGATTGTTGGGAGCCTCGCGGTATTCGGCGGTGAACTTGTCGACGAAGGCCTTGCTCTTCGGAGAGTCGTATCCCGGAAGCCAGGCTGCCGCCTCGATCGCCCCCTCCATCGCCTTCGGCGCCGCCTTGATGGTGCTCGCCGTATTGAACTCGGCATTGCCGATCAGCGGGATCTTGCCTGCGATCCCGACTTCCATCATCTGGCGCCCGACAATGGGCGCGCTGTCGGCGTTGCCGTACATGATGATGGCCTGGGCGCCGGAATCGCGGATCTTGGAGAGCACGCTGCGGAAATCCACCTCGCCTTCCTTGTAGTAGTCTTCCGTCAGGATCTCGCTCTTGAAGCGCGGGAGATACTTCTTGGTGAAGTGGATGGCCGCGCGACCGTAGTCGGTGTCGACCGAGAGAACAGAATACTTTGTGAAACCCTTCTTCTCGGCCGCGTATTGCAGCACGAGCAGCGAGCGGTTCTCGTCGGTCGGATAGTTGCGGAACGTCCACTTGAAGCCACCGACGCCCGCCTTGTAGGTGATCATCGGGTTCGACGAGGCCGCGTTGAGGAGCAGGACGCCGGCGTCCTCGACGACCGGCTGCATGGCCAGCGTCACGGAACTCGAGACGTCGCCGATAATGAAGTCGACCTGATCCTGGTCGATCAGGCGGCGGGTGGCCGAGACGCCCTCGACCGGCGTGCCCTGGCTGTCCCCTGGCATGACATTGATCTTGCGTCCGCCCACGCCGCCCGCATCGTTGATTTCCTTAGCGGCCATCTGGGCACCGCGCAGCGAAAAGGCTCCGTACCGGGCGTTCGGGCCGCTCATCGGTGCGACCAGACCCAGCCTGACCGTGCCATCTTCGCTTCGCGCTGCAAAGGCACCGGAGGAAACGGTCTGCAATCCAATCAGGGCCGTTCCGATGCAAAATCCGCGTCGGCTCAATTCGATCGTCATTTCCCCGCTCCGTTGCTGCTATCAAATGATGCGTCCGCGAGCACCGCCACTTTTGTGGTCTTGCCTTGAATTTCTTTTGCCGCGTCCAACGGTAAAAATAGATTTACGTTTGATGACAGGGGAAGCACGACTGCAGTCTGCCGCCATAGCGAATTCTTATGGCGGGCGATCAGAACCTTAGCGGCCCTTCTCGACTAACGGAGATCTAGTCCTCGTGACCAGATTCCTGTGAGGTCCGCTTTGCACCAACGCCGACCTCCGCACGGCGATTGCTGGCCGATTACCCGCGTGCGACACCGGCTGCTCGTGGTATCGAGCCAACCACCCCGTCAAGCTGGCTCCACAGAATTGCCTGCCCGATTTTGCGCAGCCAGCCAATACCGTCTGCAGCTTGCAACCGTGGCCACCTGCGTCATTCATCCGAACTGATTCAAAGAATTGGAATCAGTTCAATCGCTTGGGTTTCCAAGTATGGAGGAGCTCCGTGCTTCAGTGATCACGGCCGTTGGTCGCGGTGCTCCTCGCTCAAGTGAACAATTCGCTCCAATATGGGGCTTGGCGTACACCTCGAATGCCAGCAGCACGGTCGTGGCTCTGATGGCCTTGGCCTTATCCCGCCCGACCCGCGCGATACTTTTCGGGCTAAAGCAGAGATTCGGCCCTGCCCTTCTGCACGCTGCGATACGCCGCAATGCTCCATCAGCGTATGGACGGTGGAGTATTGGTTCCGGAGAGGCTAAATCGGCAACCACCTTGACGTCCAAAGGAAGGAAGAAAACAACGTGGCCGCAAGAATACGCCAAGCTACGCGATAGGCAGCCGCGGGCCCTACTCCCACTCTATCATTTAAGAAGAGCTTTCAGCGTTGATTTTCAAGCACAAATCCTTTGAGCTGACGGTCTAATCTCGACGGTATACCCGCCCAATTTTTTCGATCTTGAATTCACAGGAAAATTTGAGTGGCTCTGACGGTTTGTACCTTCAGCAAGTATTGGCCTCAATCGACGCGCTAGACGAACGCCGAGTCGAAACGGGCTTTCTTGGGCTTTCGTTGATTTCCAGACGATACCGTCAGCAGTCACTCGGACAGGCCGCTTTTTCTTGATCTGGTTTCGGTTCGCGAGAGCCGGAATAACTTGCCGGGATTGAACGAGCCCTCGTTATCGATCGACGCCTTGATCCGGCGCATGAGATCGAGCTCAACTGGATCTCTTTTGCTTTCAAGCAGGTCGACCTTGGCCCGACCGATACCGTGTTCGGCCGAAACTGTGCCACCCAAAGAGACCACGATATCATAGATGGACTTGCTGATCTGCCTGCCCTGCTCGGCTGCTCGTTCGGCACCGAGCGCCGCGGGTAGGATGACGTTCAGGTGGATGTTGCCGTCTCCGACATGACCGAACGGAACGAGCGTGGCGTCGGGAAAGACTGCTCCGATATGGGCGCGGCTTCGGCGCAGTAGTTCGGGGACCTGCGCCACGGGCACGGCGACGTCGTGTTTGAAGTCGTAGCCGGCCTTCTTTTGAACCTCGGTCTGATCCTCGCGTAGACGCCAGATCTGCTTCTGTTGTTCTCCGCTTTGTGCAAGCGCGGCATCGGCGATGCTGCCGTCCTCGAGCCTGTCGGTCAGAAACGCTTCCAGGAAGTCCTTCAGGCCGGCTTCCGGACGGCTCGAAGTCAGTTCGACAAGGACATAGTGGTCCGCCTTTTCGACGGGTGAGCGAAGCCCCTCTCGCTTCGCCAACTCGACGCAAGAACCCGAGAGATACTCAATGGCTCGGACGTTGCCCTCTGCGGCCGCGCGGAGCTTCATCCAAAAGTCCAAGACCTGGTCCTCTGTCTTGACCGCGCAGAAAGCGACCTCGCGAGCGACGGGCAGAGGCACCAGCTTCATAGCCGCGGCCGTAATGATGCCGAGCGTTCCCTCGGAACCGGCGAAGAGCTGCCGGAGGGCGTATCCGGTATTGTCCTTCCGCAGCGTGCGCAAGCCATTCCAGACGCGTCCGTCGGGCAGCACGACCTCCATTCCGAGCAGGAGATCCCTCGCGCTTCCGTACCTGACGGCCGAGATGCCGCCCGCGTTCGTTGCCAGCGCGCCGCCGAGCGTAGCAGTACCCTCCGAGGCGAAAGATAGCGGAAACGAGGCCCGCGCCTCCGCCGCGGCGTTCTGAAGCTCGGCGACGGTCGCGCCCGCTTCCGCGACTATGGACATATCGACGGGATCGACCTTCCTGATTTTCCTCAGCAACCCGGTGCTGACGACGACCTGGAGACCCGTGTTGTCCGGCGTGGCGCCCCCAACAAGCCCGGTGTTGCCGCCCTGTGGAACGATGGCAACCCCGGATTCATGACAAATTCGGAGACTTTGCGCGAGCAAATCTGTCGACCTTGGGCGGAGAACGCACGCGGCATTCCCGTGAAACAGACCTCGCCAGTCCGACAGAAATCCCTCCGCCAATGCCAGATCGATGATGCAATCGGGGCCGAGCAGCTCACGGAGCCTTGCGATGACATCGTTCACAGTTGCTTCCAGGTGGAGGTCGCATGGGCGATGATCTCGCCGGCACTATCCGCGGCGGACGACTGGAGGAAGAAGGTCTTTCGTCCCTTCTTCAGAAATCTGGCACGACAGTTGACAATGCCGCTGCGGACCGCCGCGAAATACTGGATCTTCATCTCGAGCGTCGCGCCGGCGCCGAACTGGTGCTTGAGAAGGTGTCCCATCGAAATGTCAAGAGCAGTCGCCAGCACGCCGCCGTGAAGCGATCCCTGCGGATTGAACATGTAGGGCTTCACATCGAGAGAGACGATGCAGGCGTCGGCCTCGTAGGAGACCGCCATCCCGAAGAACCGCGACAGGAAGAACGACCCAAATTCGTGGCGGCCGTCGCCTATGGCCGCAACGATCAGTTCCCGCACCTGCGCTTCGTCCATCCCTCCTACCTCCCTACTCCGCCGATTGCTTCAGCGCGGCGTCGCCGAACGCGCCCTTCGAGGCGAAATCTAGCACTTCCCTCCGCGTCCACCCGAGCCAGCTCTCGAACACTTCGACGGTGTGCTCACCAAGCGTCGGCGGCGGTGCGGACGGCGCGGGAGGCTTGTCGTCGAAGCGCAGCGGCCGGGCAACGAACCTTACTTCGCCGGCGACCTTATGCGTCACGGTCTGGATCATGTCGCGTCGGACGAGTTGCGGTGCTTCGCAGACTTCTCCGACCGTTCGGATCGCACCACATGGAATGCCGGCGCCACCAAACATCTCGAGCCAGCGATCCCGCGGTTCTGCCTTGAAGATGGGACGAAGGATCCCGCCGAGCGCACCGCGGTTGGCCGCCCGTTTGGGAGCGGACTCGAAGCGAGGATCGGTCTCGAGGTCGCGGCGACCGATGACTGCGCAGAACAGCGACCAGAATTTGTCGTTGGCGACGCCGAGGTTGAACCAGCCGTCACAGGCCTGGAAGGTTTCGTACGGGCTAATCGTTGGGTGCACGTTGCCGCGACGCTTTGGACTTTCTCCGGACGCGAAGTACATGCCGGCGTTGAACGTCAACAGCGAGGCCATCGCGTCCAGCATGGAGACATCGACACGCCCGCCAACACCGCTCCTCTCGCGCTTCATGAGCGCGGCAAGAACCGCCTGCGAAGCATAGAGGCCGGTGACCAGGTCCGCGATAGACGTGCCGACCTTCATGGGCGGACCGTCCGGATCGCCGGTGATGTTCATGACACCGGACTCGCCCTGCAGGATCAGGTCGTAGCCGGGCCGGTTCGCGTCCGGACCGGTCCTGCCAAATCCGGAGATGCTGCACTGGATGAGCTTGGGATTGCCGGCGCTCAACGCAGCGTAGGACAGGCCCCACTTGTCGAGCGTACCGGGCCTGAAATTATCGATCACGACGTCGGCGGCCTTGGCGAGCGCGATCACCGCGTCCCGGCCGGCCGGCGATTTCAGGTCGATCGCGCAGCTCCGCTTGTTACGGTTGACCGACAGAAAGTAGGAACTCTCGCCGTTGACGAACGGAGGGCCGTAGCGACGACTTTCGTCGCCGACACGGGGATCTTCGATCTTCACGACGTCCGCACCGAGATCGCCGAGGTGCATCGTGGCGAAGGGGCCGGAGACGACGCGGCATAGGTCCAGGACCTTGATGCCGGAGAGAGCTTCCGTACTAGACGATCGCATCCGCCAGATCCTTCATCGTCTCAACCGTGACATCGGGCTTGTGCGGCGTCTCTTCAAACGGCCGGTTACGCCGGTTGATCATCGCAGTACGCATGCCCGCTGATTTGGCGCCGATGACGTCGAAGGCGTGATTGGCGACGAAGAGTATCTGATCCATCTTGAGACCGAGGATCTCGGCACCCTTTGTGTACGTAGCGACGTGCGGCTTGAATGAATTGGCCTCGGCGACAGAGATCACGTTGTCGAACGGGATCTTGTGGTACTTCTTGGCGGTCTCGAGCATGTCGCGGTCACCGTTCGAGAGCACGACAAGCTTGTACTTGGTCTGGAGCTTTGCCAGCGCCTCAGGCACCTCGGGAAAGCATTCGAGCTTCTCAATCTCGCCAACGAGATACTTCACTTCGTCCTTCGTGTACTTGATGCCCGACCGGTCCATGACTTGCGATACGGCGCGGTGACCGATCTCGCGGTAGGGCGTGTGCTCGCGGTGCAGCAGCGCGTCGATCATTGAGTTCTCGAAGTGGGTACGGCGCCACCACGTGACAAAGGAGTTCGGATTGCCCGTCCAACCCTTCTGCTTGAGAAACCGCGTCGCGATCTTGACCAGCCCCCCCTGCATATCGACGACAGTACCGTACTGGTCGAACATGCAGACCTTCACTTCGTTCTTGATCGTCTCAAAGCTCATCTGTGCCTCCTTGGTTGCACCCGAGACGTACCGACCCTGGCGCCATCCGTGAAATGGATTTGTTATCTCTCGACATTCACGATATGAATGATCAATGAACCTTCGCTCGATCGACCTCAATCTCCTCGTGGCGCTCGACGCGCTCCTGACCGAACGGCACGTGACGAAGGCCGCCGATCGCGTTGGGCTTAGCCAGCCTGCGATGAGCAACGCGCTCAATCGCTTGCGAGCGATGTTCGAGGATGAGCTTCTGGTCCGCACCACGACTGGGATGAAGCCGACCCCTCGGGCGAATGAGCTTGCCGAGCCGCTCCGTCAGGCGCTGCGGCAAGTCGAACGTGTCATGGTCAGCGATGCTGGGTTCGACGCGTCGCAGTCGGAGCGCACGTTCACCATCCGAATGTCGGACATTCTGGCGTGCCTCCTGCTTCCAAGACTTGCCGCCGCTCGCCCCGCGAATGCGCGAATCTCCTACAATACGATCCACTTGTCGCCGTCGTTGACTGTCGACGCATTGGAGCGAGACGAAATCGACGTGGCGGTCAGCATGGGCCTGGAACATTCGGCATCGATCCGCTCCGAGACATTGCTCCAAGATCGCATGATCTGTCTTATGCGGCGCCATCACCCCATCAAGCGTGGCCGCCTGACATTCGAAAGCTTCATCGCCCAGGAGCAGATGAAGGTGTCCATGAGCCCAACCGACCTTCGCTTCGTCGACGACGTGCTCGCAGAAAGGGGGCAGCAGCGACGGATTGCCTTGAATGTTCCGCATTGGTTGGTCGTCCCGCATGTTCTCAAGCAGACCGACCTGCTCGCTGTGATGCCAAGGCATCTAGCCGCGGTCCTGATGGACGACGGCTTGAGGATGGAAGACCTTCCGTTCGACTCTGCGCCGTTCGCCTGGATGTTGTACTGGCACCGACGATACGACCAGAGTAACGCGAACGGATGGCTCCGTGAGCGGATCACGGCGGTTTGCTCCGACCTAAGTTAGACGCCGACGTCTGCCGGCCGCTGGCCAAGGGATTGCGCCCCGCCGAGGCCATCCGGTACCGCAGATACATTTTCCAGCGACTGCCCCTTGGTCTCGAAGCCGAAGATCAGGAAGATCAGCGCCTGGAACACCAGAATCCCGGCCAGCGTTGTCAGCACGCCGGTAAGTCCTTGCCAGGCGAAGATTGCGACCACGACGTATTGGACGAGCGCTGTGGCTATGCGCCCGGAGGTGGCGCAAATAGCTGTACCTCGAAGCCGATAACGCGTCGGGAAGAGTTCGGGCACGTGCATGGCAAAACCAGTTGCGAGCATCACGTAGATTGCCGTGACGAGCAGGAAGCCAGTCCCGGCAAGAGCGATGCCGTCTGACATATGGGGGTACGCAATGCCGAGTACGGCCGCAGCGAGCGAAGAACACACAATCGAAAGCCTGCGCCCTAGGCGATCCGCCAGCATCAGTCCGATCAACGATCCTACCGGCCCGCCGAGCGCCATCACGCTGGTATAGCCCAAAGATGACACCACGCTATGGCCGCCCTTGATCATGAAGGTCGGAAGCCACCCGATAAATCCGTAGAGGCTGAATCCGACGACGATGTGCAATAGGCTGCCCAGCAGAGTTCGCCCAAGATAAGGGGACTGGAAAAGCCGCCACACCGAGCCTGGCTTCTCTTCCGCCCCAGCCATCTGCACGACAGGTGGCAGCGGCCCCTTCTTTGACGCCTCCGCTTCAATCTTCAAAAGGATCCTTTCGGCCTCGTCCGCGCGGCCGTTCGCCGCGAGCCAACGAGGCGATTCCGGCATCGACTTGCGGAGGAACCATACGAACATCGCAAGGATGCCGACGAGAAGGAACATGTATCGCCATCCGAGGTTCGGGATCACCCACAGACCGACCATCGAGGACACGAAGAGCGAGAAATTGGTGATGACAGCCAAAAGGCCGATCCAGCGTCCTCGCGATGAGGCCGGTACGAACTCGGTCAAGGTCGCGTAGCCAACAACGATTTCGGCGCCGAGCCCAATCCCGATTATGAACCGCAGGCCGATCAGCACCGACATGTTAGGCGCGAAAGCTGCACCGATCGATGCCAAACCGAAGATCGCGAGGTTTATCTGATACGAAAAGCGGCGACCGAAGCGATCTCCAAGAATTCCCGAGAACCAAGCACCGATGGTCATGCCAACGAATGTCGCGGAGACAAAAGCGGCGTTCAACTCTATCGTCGACCAGCCTTCCTTGACAATCGCACCGAGAACGCCGCCGGCAAGATAGATGTCGAAGGCGTCGAGGAACATGCCCGCGCCGATCAGAGCGAGTATGCGCCAATGGAAGCCGCAGATTGGCAGCCGATCGAGGCGTGCACCCGCGTTGATGTCGACGAACCCAGACCGACCCATTCTTGAACCTCCCCTACTCGGCCTCTAGGAGCCGAATGTTATGATCGACGATTGATCAACGCGCAGAGGATCGACGTCCAATCGAAATCGGAAATTCGACTATTCGGCCCAGTGATGATGGCACGGACCGCACAAGGTCGCAGCGTGTCCGAGGTCGTGGAATGAGGTGCTAGAACCCGATAGCTTGAGCCATCTTCCGACGAAAGTCGGGCCTATCAGCCAAGGGGTCCGTCGGATTGCGCTGGCAAATGATGTCTTGCATCCTCCGCTCCACCGCGCTCATCGCCTGAGGATGTGAGTAAATGTAGAATCGGTCCTCGCCGATGGCGTCGAACACCATGCGCGCGACTTCGGACGCCGATACTTTGCTGTGTTCGACAGCATGCACATTCATCTGGTGCGCGATTACCTGAGCGTTCGTCGGTGGCCGCTCGTCAACCAGCTCTTTAGGTCGATTGCGGTCGGATCGCGCGATACCCGTCGGGACAAAGAACGGGCAAAGTACCGAACAGCTCACTTGATCGGTCACCAGTGCCAGGTCGTGGTAGAGCGTCTCGCTTACCGAAACGACGGCATGCTTCGTCGCGCTATACGTGCCCATCAGTGGAGCGCTGACGAGGCCGGCCATCGATGCCGAATTGATTATTCGCCCGCGATACCGAGCATCCGATCGGGCCGCCTCTAGCATCAGCGGCGTAAAATGACGGATGCCGTGCACCACGCCCCAAAGATTCACTCCCAACGTCCAACGCCAATCGGTCTCGGAGGTCTCCCATACCAGCCCGCCACCGCCGGCAACGCCGGCATTGTTGAAAAGCAGGTGAACCGCTCCGAACTTTGACAAGGAATCCTTGGCGAGCGCCTCGACTTCGCTGGACTGCGAGACATCCACGCGGCGCGCGACCGCCGGAGCGCCCATGCGCTCAATCTCCGAAAGAGTGCCCGCCAAGGCATCGTCTTGAACGTCGGCGAGAACGACCGACATTCCGCGCCCTGCCGCTGCGACGGCGAATTCGCGGCCAAGTCCCGAACCCGCGCCGGTGATGACGGCAACCTTTCCGGCCAGGTCGTGCATTCCCATGTCAAGTTTTCCCTTCGCTGGTCAAACAGCCGTCGCCCCGCCATCTACAGCCAGTATCTGGCCCGTGATGTGCCTGCCCGCCTCGGATGCGAACAGAGCAACGGCGCCCTTCAGATCCTCGTCACCGCCCAACCGCCCCAATGGAGTGTCCTGCAGCACTCTGTCCCCAATTTGCTTGAGGACGCCGTTCGACATCTTGGACGGGAAGAACCCTGGCGCGATGGCGTTGACCGTGATGCCTCGCGGTCCCCATTCCGCGGCCAACGCCCGAGTGAAGTTGACTACCGCTCCCTTGCTGGTGTTGTACGCTATCGTCTGGTGGGTACCGGGCGGGTTTCCGATCAGGCCGGCAATGGATGCCATGTTGATTATGCGGCCGCGGTTCCGCGGTATCATGGAGCGCTTGCCGATCTTCTGGGTCAGAAGGAAAAGCCCGCGCACATTGAGATTAAAGACCTTGTCCCACGCCTCGATGGGATGATCCTCAGCGGGGGCGCCCCAGCTCGCGCCCGCGTTGTTCACCAATATGTCCACGTGTCCAAGTTTCTCGATCGCCTTGTCGGCTAGTGCCTCGATATCGCTGTCCCTCGATGCGTCGGCAGCAACCCACTCCACCGAGATACCTCTCTTAGCAAGCAGGTCACTCGTCGCCGAAAGTTCCTCCGAACTCCGAGCCGATAGCACTATTTGGGCTCCAAGATCGCCTAGTACCTCGGCAACCTGCAGCCCAAGTCCCCGCGAGCCGCCCGTCACCAATGCGGTCCTGCCCTTGAGATCGAACAGCTTGCCGACTTCCTCTTTCATGCCGCTCCCCTTCCGCTTTCGTCACACGCCACCCGCCATCCGAGTTCGGCGACTCTCGGCGGCAGTTTTCCCCTTTCCTTGGCCTTGGGACTCGATGCCGTTCCTTGTTCGACCCGGTGTGCTATGCCCTGCAAAATTGCGGCAAGGCGGAAGTAACCGAATGCCAGGTAGAACCTCCAGTGATCGTCAACGGAGAAGCCGGTTCGCTCGAGATATCTGGCGAGGTACGCAGGTTCGGTGGGGATCCCAAGGCCGGGTAGATCGGCCTCCGCAAGTCCGAGAAGGCCGTCCGGCGGGTTTCGCCAACTCATCATGTGGTAGCCGAAGTCGATCAGCGGGTGACCTAACGTCGACAACTCCCAATCTAGCACCGCCAACGCCTCCGGCTTCGTTGGATGGAAGACGATGTTGTCGATCCGGTAGTCTCCATGCACGATGCAGGTCTGATCCGACTGCGGCGCATTTGCGGGTAACCACTCGATCAACCGCTCCATCGCGGTGATCGTGCCTCTTTCGGATGCACGGTATTGCTTCGTCCAGCGTCCGATCTGCCGCTCGAAGAAGTTTCCAGGCCGACCAAAGTCGTCCAAACCCAAAGCCTGATAGTTCAACGAATGTAGATTCGCGACGACACGGTTCATCTCGTCGTAGATCGCAGCCCGTTCGCCCGTACCAGCCTCTGGAAGCGTCTGATCCCAGAATATTCGTCCCTCGACATACTCCATGACGTAGAACGAGCGGCCGATGACCTCCTCGTCCTCGCATAGATGGTACATCTTCGCTACCGGCACATCGCTGTGAGCCAGAGCGGATTGCACGCGAAACTCTCGTTCGATCGCATGGGCGGACGGCAGTAGGCTGACTTTCGGGCCTGGCTTGGTCCGCATGGCGAAGACCCTCGAACGCGTCTTCAACCGGTAGGTCGGATTCGACTGACCGCCGGCGAACTTTTCGATCTCGACGGCGCCTTGAAAGCCGTCGATCCGAGTTTTCAGATAGTCGGCCAACGCCCCGGCATCGACGGGGCGAATTGCGCTGGACATCGACGAGCTCCCAGAGGCCTAGTTGCGGCCATCCATCTCGTTGATCAGCTTCCGCGCCTCATCGCGTTCCGGAATCGGGCGTCCGCTGTCTCGCCATTCGATGGCCGCCTTGAAGCCATGCTTCTGCGAGTACCGCCTGAACCACAAGCCCTCCGGATTGTGACGCGTGATGCCGTCGAACAGGGTCGCAAGCGACTGTGTTTGCTCAAGACCCATGGTCAGCATGACTTGGTTGACGACCATCTTGTGCATGGCGAGATGGCTCTTCGGAACGCCAGCGATCCGGTCGGCAAGTTTTCGTGTCGCCGCCTCGAGCTGCTCCACTGGAACACAGACGTTCGCCAATCCCCAGTCCGCCGCCTTGCGGCCGTCGATCATGTTCCCGGTGAACATCATCTCCTTGGCGCGCGTGGGGCCGAGCTTAAAGGTCCACATCGCGGTAGTGGGGCAGCCCCACACGCGCGTAGGCATGTAGCCGATCCGGGCGTCCTCGGCGATCACCATCAAGTCGCAACACAGCGCGATGTCGCTGCCGCCTGCGACCGCGGCGCCGTGAATCTTGGCGATGGTCGGTTTGGAGCACTTCCACAAGCTCATGAAGTGTTCGGTATTTTTCTTCATGTACGCGTAGTCGACCATCGGATCCCAAGGCTCACTTTCCTGCTGGCAGGGGTGCTCGATCTCGCTTTCAGCGTAGGCGACCAGATCATATCCGCCGCAAAATCCCTTGCCTGCGCCTTCGATGACGATGACGTGCACGTCGTCGTTCTTCTCCGCCCACTCGATGGCGGACCGGATTTCTCCGGGCATCGCATCGTCGATGGCGTTGAACCGACCAGGGCGGTCGAGGACGAGACGGGCGATATTCGGCGCTTCCTCGCGGACCGCGATGCTGAGAGTCGAGAAATTCGGCATGGTGACCTCCCGGGTATATAACAGTCAGCATTGACTGTAACAGCTTTTATGATACAGTCAACGCTGACTGTTTAGGAATGCGCCATGCCAAGAATTGCGAAAAACGGTATCCCGGACGGAACGGTCGAGACTACGCGATCGCGGATACTGAACGCTGCCGTCGAAAGCTTGATCGAAGTCGGAGTCGCCGGCACGACGACCCTTGCCGTTCAGCACCGAGCGGAAGTCAGCCGTGGCGCGCTTCTCCATCACTTTCCTACGCATGCAGCGCTGTTGGCCGCGAGCGTCGCCGAACTGGTAAGCCGGAACGAAAAAGCTGTCTCGCAGGGACGTGCCGGCGCGGGGCCGGCAGACACTCTGGTCTCCGCGGTCGAAGCGCTTGCCTTCGCTGCACGTCAACCGGCCTATCTCGCCGAACTCGAACTCTGGGCTGTGGCCCGCACCGATGCCGCCTTGAAACAGGCATTGACCGCGGCCGAGCGCGGTGCGCGGCGCGATCTTGAACGGGTCTACGTCCAGCTGTTCGGCGAGTGGACGGATTCCGAAGCCTACGACGACGTCGTAGCGCTGACACTCCACTTCATTAGGGGGCTCGCGATCTCCGAGAACCTTCGAAGTTCTCCGGGACGACGAGAGCGACTTGTCACTATCTGGGCAGACGCGATGCGAACACTGCTCGAGGCGAAATAGAAGATACGGCAGAAATCAAGAACCCGAGGGAGGATAGAATGGGTACGACGAAGCTTCTGGAATCCTATTGGCCGGCGGACACAACGCGCGCCATTATCGACGCCAGCATTGGGACGACACTCGCCAAGACGGCAGCCGAAGTTCCCAATCGTGTCGCGTTGATCGAGGTCGTGCCGGCATCCGTACCCTCGCCTGTTAATGCCTCAAGAACCGACCGGCACTGGACGTACTCCCAATTGCAGGACGACGCGAGCCGCTGCGCGAGCTGGCTACTCGCAAAGTTCAAAACGGGCGACCGCATCTGCGTCTGGGCGCCCAACGTCCCCGAATGGGTAATCCTGCAGTACGGCGCCGCACTCGCCGGCGTGATCCTTGTGACGGCTAATCCGGCCTTCAAGCCTAGCGAACTGGAGTTAGTGCTGCGTCAGTCCAAGTCTTCCGCCCTCTTCCATCTGTCGAGCTTCCGCGGTGTCGATACCGGTGCGGTCGCCCATGAAATGGAGAAGCTCGGTCTCAAGTGCTACGCTTTCGAGGGGTGGCTCGACGAGATTCGGAGCACGCCGACATCGACACTGCCGACGATCGCCCCGGGTCATGCCGCTCAGATCCAGTACACTTCCGGAACGACAGGCCGTCCCAAGGGCGCCCTGCTCCATCACCGCGGCCTGGTGACGAACGCAAGCTACGTTGCGGCCAGGGCCGGACTGGAAAACAGCGTGCTGCTCAGCCCGATGCCGCTCTTTCACACGGCGGGGTCTGTGATGAGCGTTCTCGGCTCCATGACCTCGCGCGCCACGCTTGTGCTGCCGCTGTTCTTCGATCCGCCCACGGTCCTTCAGGCCATCGAAGCTACAAGAGCCGAGATCATGTTCGGTGTTCCCACGATGCTGCTCGCTCTGATCGACGCTATGAAGACGGCACCACGCGACCTTTCGTCGTTGCGCCTCGCATTGTCCGGTGGCGCTCCGGTCTCTCCGGAGATACACCGGCGGGTGAAGGACGCTCTTGGCCTTCCTGTAGTCACGGTCTTCGGCCAAACCGAGCTCAGCCCCATTATCGCGCAGACGAGTGTCGAAGACCCTAAGACAGAGCTTGTGCACACTGTCGGAAAACCGCTCTGGAATGTCGAAGTACGGATTGCAGATCCGATTGATCTGCGCGTGCGACCGATCGGCGTGGAAGGCGAGATTCAGGCTCGAGGCTATCAGACAATGATCGGCTATTTCGACGCTGCAGAAGACACGCGCCAAGCCATCACGACGGACGGGTGGCTACGAACGGGCGACCTTGGAACGCTCGATGAGCGTGGGTACCTGCGCGTTACCGGCCGGCTGAAGGACATGATCATCCGCGGCGGAGAGAACATCTATCCCGTCGAGGTCGAAGCCTGCCTTCTGAAGCATCCTGACGTGGCAGATGTTGCCGTGTTCGGGGCACCAGATGAAAAGTGGGGAGAAGTCGTAGCGGCCGTCGTCCGCTTGTCACCAAACGCGTCCGGCCGCGCGGAGAAGCTGATCGAGCACTGCCGTGGGGCAATGGCGCACCACAAATCGCCGACGCTCTGGTTCGCCTGCAACCAGTTTCCGCTGACTGCGTCCGGCAAAGTCCAGAAATTCAGACTCCGAGAGGCTTTGGCTGCCGGGGCGCTCGACAAACTGGATTAGCGAACGACACTTAGCAGAAGCGCCACGCCCAGTAGGCGTCGCCCCGATCCCGTCGCTCGGTGATGTCGATTCTCATGAAACGGTCGTGCGCCAATGCGGCGCCGACCCAGAGTTCGTTCCAGGCGTCGAACACCGCGGGCGACAGACTCTCCCGTTCCGACATCAGACGCCACGAAGTCTGACGGACGATGAAGGCGTTTCCGTCCTGGCTCAGTTCGGCATCGTCGCCCTGCCCGCGCGCGATCCGGACGAACGCCTTCGCAAATCCGGCCGCGCCCGGCTCAACGCCGCCGAGGTGGGTGGCGACTTGGTCGAACGTGTGCATACCGATCAGCCTGGCCGCTGCACCCGCCAGATGTCCGCCCTCGTCCGGCCCCAGAGCGGCAATGGTCTCCGGGACGATCGAGGTGATGTACTCCATCGAGTAGTTGCGCAGCACCTTGAGCAGGCGATCTTCGGGCCAAGTGTTTTCGGGAAGCTTGGGAGCGCGCTCGGGATCGAAGGCCGGGCAACGCTCTCCGGGGGAGAACTGTAGCCGCTCCTCTGGAGCCAGATCGCGGTCCCACTCCTTGTAATATCCCTCGAGACCGGGCTGCCCGTCGACGGTCTGCCCGGTGCATACGAAGCCCAATCTGGGATTGCCGAGAACGACGCCGTTATTGGCGTGCCATCCTCGCAGCATCGCGCGCGATACGTCGGAAGGAATGCCGCAGATCGCTGTCCCCGACCAGATCCACCGCGGGGGAGGATACCGGACCCATGCCTTCTTGTCGCTTTCGTAGATGTATTCGACCTTAACGCCGCCTACCTGATTGGACAGGTAGTGATACTGCGCGCAGGCCACGGCGTTCGGCAGACCATCGAGTCCAAGCTTTTTCAAACCGGGAAGGAACCGGGCCAGTTGCTGGCGGCGAAAGGTGCGGAACACGATTTCTGCGGCTCGCTGCGGCCCGGCTTGCGACGACACTTTGAGAATGAGCCCGGTCAGGTAGGAGTGATAGATCAGGTCTATCGCCCGATACGCCGCGACGTCAGCACTGGCTTCGTGACTTTTCGTCTTCACTTTTTTGCCTCCAGGCCGGCCGTGACGAAATCCGCGATCGATTGAGCCAACTTCTTCTTGTTTGCCTGCGTTTCGCCGTCGCGCGGCTGATACCAACGAGACGTCCAGTTCAAGGCGCCGAGCAGCGGCTTGGCAGCGAGCTTCGCGTCGACGCTGCGGAAATCTCCTGAAGCGACGCCTTCCTTGATGACGCGAATATATAAATTCTCATTGGTCTCCCGCAGCGCGGCCACTTCCGCGAGTTCCGCTCGTTCGCTCTCGTTGGTGCGCTCGAGCAGGTGCATTTCCAGGCCCTGCGCGATCACCCGAAGGTAGGGAAGATGATCGATGACCAGCAGCGTGTGCGCGAGAGCCATGCCGTGAAGGCGCTGACGCGGGGCGACTTGCAGTTCGAAGGACGGGCGGATCGCTGCGTTGGTCAGCTCCATCCCACGGCGATGGACCGCAAAAAACAACTCGGATTTGCTGCGATAGTAGTAATAAATCGCTCCCTTGGTCGAGCCGATCTCATCGCTCACCCGGTCAAGCGAGGTCGCGGCGAATCCCTGCCTCATGAACGCGCGCGCGGCTGCGTCAAGAAGTTCGACGCGCCGGTCTACCAGCGGTTCTCCAGCTTCGACCTTGCCCATCTTGCTCAACGATCTGCTCCCCTTGAACGATGTTGACAGTCAAACATACTACTCGGTATCCTGCAACATACTACTCGGTATCTAGGGAGGATGCCGCCGATGCTGGACGACTACGCCGGCGTACGCGTGCTTGACGTCAGTCAGGGCTTTGCCGGCCCCTATTGCGGCGCGATCCTCGCGCGCGGCGGCGCGTCGGTAATCAAGGTCGAACCTCCGTCTGGCGACTGGGCGCGCGCGATCGGGGGCTCCGTCGATGGACACACGGCTTTCAGCCTGGTCCCAAATATCGGCAAACGCGCCGTTTGCATCGACGGGACCAAGGAGCAAGGCCGCGCCCTGCTGACCAAGCTCGCCAAGGGCGCCGACATCGTCATCCAAAACTTCAGGCCGGGTGTCGTCGAACGTCTTCAGATCGCCGACCACCAATTGCGACCCGAAAATCCGGATCTCATCTACGTCTCGATCCTCGGCTTCGGCGCCGGCCCCTACGAAAAGCGACCGGCCACAGACACCATCATTCAAGGCTTCACTGGAATGATGGAAATGAATCGGGACGCTCAAGGCACACCACGACGCATCGGAATGTTGGCGGTCGACACGGCCGCCGGCGTCTATGCAGCACAACAGGTAGGCGCGGCCCTCTATCGCCGGCTCACTAAGCGAGGCGGGCAGCACGTCAAGATATCGCTGGTCGAGGTCGCAGCCGCCTTTCAAGCGATGCCGATCGTCGACGATGCGTTGCGTCGGCGCGGCCAGCCAAATGTGCCCTTGAGTGTTCCGATCGGAACTTTCGCGACTTCGGACGGGCACATCAATCTTTCCTGCGTTTCAAACGCGATGTTCCAAGGCATCTGCACGGCCCTCGGTAAGGCCGATTGGATTTTGGACCCAAGATTCGCAACGGAATCCAGTCGCCTCGATCATGCAGGCGAGATCACCATGGAGGTCGCGCGCATCCTCCGTACCAAGCCCAGCAAATACTGGATCGGGGCGTTCGAACGGCAAGACGTACTGTGCGGTCCAGTGCAGGGTTACAGAGAGTTCCTCGACGATCCGCACGTCCGCGGATCGGGGCTGCAGGCGACGCTGCAAGGCGGCGCATTCGAAGGATTGCCCCTTACGCTGCTTCCCGGAAGCTCGGCCGTAGGCACCCGCCTGCGCGCTCCGCCCCGACTGGGCGAGCACACAGTGGAGGTGCTCGCAGAACACGGCTATTCGCAATTCGAAATTGAGCGCTTCGTCGCGGACCGGACGATCGTACAAGCTTAAAACGAAGGGAGAAGGCAATGAAAAAGAACTCCATCACTCTCACGTTCGGGGTAGGCCTGGTTGCAGGCCTTATGTCATCCTCGGCTCTCGCTCAGGTGTCGGACAATGTCGTCCGCATCAGCATCCTCAACGACATGACCGGCATCTACGCTGATGCCGGCGGCAAGGGATCCGTTGTCGCCGCCGAACTCGCAGCCGAAGACTTCGGTGGCAAGGTCGCTGGCGCGAAGATCGAGGTCGTGTCGGGCGACCACGCCAACAAACCCGACATCGCGTCGAACCTCGCAAAGAAGGCTTACGACGCGGAAGGTGTCGATGTGATTGCCGACGGCGGCTCGTCCGCAGCGGCTCTGGCGATGCAGAACGTTTCGCGCGACAACAAGAAGGTTATATTGCTATCAGGCCCGGCGACGGCGGAGATCACGGGCAAGGCCTGCTCACCCTACAGCTTCCACTGGATGTACGACACCTACGCGCTCGCTGCGGCACCACCGGAAGGCGTCCTGAAGCGCGGCGGCGACACCTGGTTCTTCATCACGGCCGACTATGCATTCGGCAAGTCGATGGAAGCCGAAGCGACGAAACGGGTCCAGGCCGGCGGCGGCAAGATCGTAGGCGGCGTGCGTACGCCGCTCGATACGCCCGACTTCTCGTCGTATCTGCTGCAGGCGCAGGGATCTGGCGCCAAGGTCATGGCGCTGGCGACCGCAGGTAGCGACACCAGCAACGCCATCAAGCAGGCGCAGGAGTACAAGGTGATCGGCCCGAACACGCAGGTCGTCACGTTCCTGATGTTCATCAACGACGTGAACGCCATGGGTCTGAAGGACGGACAGGGTTTGATCTCGTCGACGACCTACTATCACGATCTCGACGATGGTAGCCGCAAGTTCGCCAAGCGCTTCTGGGACAAGATGGGCCGGCCGCCGTCCATCGTTCAAGCCGGCGTCTACAGCTCGGTCGTGCACTATCTCAAAGCGATCGCGGCGACGAATACCGATGACGCTGAGAAGGTCGCGGCAAAGATGCGCGAGATGCCCGTCGAAGACGGATTTACCCACGGCGCAAAGATCCGGGCGGACGGTCGCCTGCTGCGCGATCTCTATGTGACCGAGGTCAAGAAACCGGAGGAATCGAAGGGTCCTTGGGACTATTGGAAGATCGTCGCGACGATCCCCGGCGACAAGGCCTGGCGACCGGTCGAGGAAAGCGAATGCCCGTTGCTCAAGACCCACTGACCTGCTGAGGTTGATCGAAGAATGGCAGACGACCCGAAGCTGTTGATCGAAAACGACGGGCCGATCACGGTCATCACCATCAATCGTCCTGCCGTCCGCAACGCCCTCGACAACGAGACCGCCGCAGCGCTCGCGAAGGCGCTGCGGGACTTCGACTGCAACGAAGGCCAGGCCGTAGCGGTGCTGACCGGTGCGGGTGGGCATTTCTGCGCGGGCGCCGATCTGAAGGAGCTCGCCGCGGGCCACGAATACAAACCGTGGGCCGGCGATCCGGAGGGACCGTGCCACGGCATCTTGTCGAAGCCCGTAATCGCCGCCGTTGCGGGCTACGCGTGCGCAGGAGGGCTCGGGGTCGCCCTTAGATGCGATCTCCGCGTCGCCGAGGAGACTGCCACCTTCGCCGTTCTTTCTCGGCGCTGGGGCGTTCCGATGAGCGACGGAACCACCGTTCGGCTACCGCGCCTCATTGGCTCCGGCCGGGCACTCGACATGCTTCTGACGGCACGAAAGGTCTCCGGGACCGAAGCTTTTGCTATAGGGCTAGCCGACCGACTTGTCCCGACGGGCGATGCCCTGAGCGCCGCGGTGGAAGTCGCACGGCAGATTGCTGCGTTTCCGCAAATCGCGATGCGTTCGGACCGCATGTCGACCATCCGACAGTGGAACCTGTCGGAGAAGGACGCCATCGCTCTGGAGACCGAACTCTCCGTCGAAGCTCGCGCCAAGGAAGCACAGGCTGGTGCCGGTCGCTTCGCCGCCGGAGCTGGTCGTCATGGTCAGTTGGGAAAGAATTGACGATGCGCGCGGTGATAGGACATCGCTTTGGTGGAATCGACGACCTCGTCTACGAGGATATCGACTCTCCGAAGATCGAGCCCGGTGCCATCCGCGTCTCGGTACGTGCCGCTGGCGTAAGCTTCGCGAACCTGCTTTTCATCGCCGGCAAGCATCAGAACAGGCCGTCAATTCCGTTCGTGCCCGGCACCGAGATCGGCGGCGTCGTCAGCGAGATAGCGCCCGACGTTAGGACCGACCTCAAGGTGGGCGACCGTGTCTGCGCGGGTCTTCCGTCCGGCGGCTTCGCCGAAGAAGCGATCGTCGATGCGGCCAATGTCTTCCGCATCCCCGATTCCCTGAGCTTCGAAGGTTCGACGCTTTTCCCGACCATTTACGCGACGGCTTATGCCGGCCTCAAATGGCGCGCGAACCTTCGATCCGGCGAAACCCTGCTCGTCCACGGCGCGGCCGGCGCCAGCGGCTTGGCCGCCGTCGAGGTCGGGCGCGCTTTAGGGGCAACGGTCATCGCGACCGCCGGAGGCGAAAAAAAGATCGAAGCGGTGAAGCGGTACGGCGCCGATCACGCCATAGACTACCGCAGAGGCGGCTTCCGAGACCGCGTGCTGGAAATCACGGGCGGCCGCGGGGCCGACGTGGTGTTCGACCCGGTGGGCGGCGACGTGTTCGACGAATCCCTTCGTTGCGTCGCTCCGCTCGGGCGGTTGATTCCGATGGGCTTCGCCGCTGGTCGTATTCCGGAGATCCCGGCGAACATAGTCTTGGTGAAGAACCTCACCGTGATCGGTCTGTACTGGGGATTCTATATGGCTTGGGGCAAAACCAAGGCTGATGCCGAGCTGCGCGAGCAGGTCCGCGCCCTTTATGGAGAGATGTTCGATCTCTACGAATCCGGCAAACTGCGCGCGCCCGTGGACGGTTCGCTGCCGCTGTCGGACTTCTCGACGGCGATGCGTCGAGTAGAAAGCCGCGGGGTCATCGGCAAAATCGTCCTGATACCGGAGCAACGCACATGACGGCATCCCTCCAGCCGACCCACGAAGCGCCGTTTCGCGGACTGCGCGTCCTCGATTTCGGTCAGGGCGTGGCATCTCCATACGCGGGCTATCTCCTCGCCGCCAACGGCGCCGACGTGATCAAGATCGAACCTCCCGAAGGCGATTGGTCGCGTCGGCTAGGGACGACCTACGGCAGTCATTCGGCATTGTCGGCAGTTTACAACCGTGGCAAGCGCAGCCTCGTTCTCGATTTAAAGAAGCCCGAGGCGATCGCGACCGCCCGTAAGCTGGCCGCAGAAGCCGACGTGCTGGTCGAAGGCTTCCGTCCGGGGGTGATGGGTCGCCTCGGCCTCGGATACGACGCGCTGAGCCGCGACAATCCCCGCCTCGTCTATCTCTCGATCAGCGGCTTCGGGCAGGACGGTCCCTACGCGCAGCGTCCCTGCTCCGACTCCGTTGGCCAGGCATTCGCCGGCCTCGTTTCGGTCAACGTCGGCGCCGACGGGATCCCGCATCGGGTCGGGGCCACGCTTTCCGACGTCTGCACGGGTCTATACGGATTTCAGGCCGTTTCGACAGCGCTGTTTGCCCGCAGCGCTGTCGGCAATGGGCGGCACATAGACGTCAGCCTCTCGCAATCGACGGCGGCCCTGTTGGGTCACAAGTTCGCGGAGCACGTTCTCGAAGGCGGCGCGCCTCGCCTCCTCAACGTGCCGGCCGGCAGCTACCGGACGAGCGACGGTTGGATCATGGTCACCCTTGTGACGGAAGCGCAGTACGGGCGGCTCTGCTCCGCCCTGCAGCGGGAGGACCTTGCCAAAGATCCGCGGTTCGCCAGCTTCGCACTGCGCGCCGATTGCGCCGGCGAGCTGGCCACCGAACTTCAAAAGGTTTTCCCGACCGACACCACGGCGTCATGGCTTAGAAGACTTCATGCGTTGGACATCATCGCCGACCGAATTCTGAGCCCTTCTGAATGGGTAGCCAACGAACAGGTCGAGGCCACCCGCGGCGCGCTCCGCACAGAAACTCCTAACGTCGGAGGCGTTGTGGCGGCACGAACCCCAGGAAAGGCGGCCGACCTCGAGGGGGATCTGCGTCCGGCTCCAGATGTCGGACAGGACTCTGCAGCCATCCTTTTGAGCGGCTGGAGTTGAGCATTGCCGTGATACCTCCACGACACGAACGCGGCCCCGGGAAAGCTTCACGAGCGGGAGCCTAGGTGTTCGGAGACCTGCTTTCCGCTGAGGCGCATCGATGCGACCGCGCCGTCTACGAGAACCACTCTCTTGATTGTCTTTCCTTGAACAAGCATTCGAGCCGCGTCGCCAACGTTTTTCCAGCGATTGGCGTCCGCCGCGGCGACTGGCCGCCCGCCTTTTCAGAACCGCGCCGAATACACGCTGGAATGCGCAACGTTACTGGCTTAGCGAAAGTAGAATGACAGCTTGATGCGATCAGGTTAAGTGAGGTCACGACTCTGGAGAGTGCCCGGCTATGAACGCAAATGCGGCGTGCCCAACTAAACTCTACGCTAAAGCACGCTGTAGCGGCCGTTTCCACTACTCCCACTCAATCATTTAGGAAGACGCTTTTGCGTTGATTTCCAAGCACAAATCTTTAACGCTGACGGTCTAATGCCGACGGTATACCCGCCCGAATTTTTCGGTCTTGAGTTCACAGGAAAATTTGCAAGGCTCTGAGGGTTGGCACCTTCAGCAAGTATCGGAATCAATCGACGCACTAGACGTACACCAAGTCGGAACGGCCTCCTCTAGGGCTTTCGCCGATTATCACCCGATACCGTCAGCGGGCACTCGGACAGTCAATTGATAGCTCGTTTGCGCCGATACCCGAACAGGCCATACCGGCCTTGCCGACCCTGACGCCGTAGCGTAGCGCCTTGCCGCGTTCCTGCATAAGTTAGAGGAAACGGTTCTTCGGGAAATTGCGTCACTCGATCGGAGTACTCACCGCAACGTCCGTCGCTGTTGCCAACAACGTTGTCACTATCCAGAGTTGGAGAGTCCATCACTTAGGCCGGCTTTGCGAAGTCCGTCTAGGAAATGATCGCGGTCGGCGGGGTCTCTATACCTGTTGGCGCGCATCCGGGCGAGGTCGAGCGTGTTGAGGGGCAGAGCTTCGCCGTTCTCACTCAATTCCAGACATCGCTCGCGAATGAATGCGTGCGCTTCGAAACTCGCTTCCGTCAGTCGATCGGTTTGCGCATAGCACGCCGCTAGGAGCGCATGGGACCAGCGGTCGCTCGATCGCGCTTCCCTGAGAACGTTGATCGCCTGTTCGTAGTCGCGAGCGGAATAGAGCGCCAGCGCGTGGTACCAATGGTATATGTTGGGGGGAAATGGGTTTAGCCGTTTGGCCGATTTGATCCATGCAAGCGCGTCCTGCCAGCGTCCCCAGTAGACCAGAATATTTGCAAAAGCGGCGGTGACATCAGCGTCGTTCGGATTGAGCGCCAGAGCGCGTTTGAAATGAGTTTCGGCCTCTTGATCGCGGTTTTGCAGGAAAAGAAGTTGTGCGAAGACGCCGTGCGACCAGGCGTCGTTCTCATCAAGATAGAGGGCGATCTCGATCTCGCGACGACCATCCTCCAGTGGAGGGGCGGCGGGTGATTCCAGAAACGCAGCGCAGACGACCGTCCAGGCTATATTGGCGTGAGCGCGCGCATAGGCTGGATCGAGCTCCACAGCCTTCCTGAAGTAGGCTTGCGCCTCATCCATACTCCTGACAGTCAATTGACGCCATTTCTCGTTTCCCAACAGGACGAGATCGTAGGCCGTGATGTTCGAGGTCTGCTTGCCCCTCGCGATCTCGCGGCCCGCGTCCTCGAGGCGGCCGGGCAGCGCCGAGACGATCTTGCCGACGATTTCGTCCTGGATGGCGAATATGTCCTCGATCTCGCGGTCGTAGCGTTCCGTCCAACGGGTGAAGGCGCTCGCGGCATCCAGAAGCTTGACGGTCACCCGCACCCGTTTCTCGATCCGGCGTGCGCTCCCTTCCACCACATATCGTACGCCGAGTTGGCGTCCGACCTCTCTGATGTCGGACGAACTTCCCCGATAAACAAAGCTGGAATGGCGGGCCACGACGAAGAGCGAACGGAAACGCGACAATTCCGCAATGACGTCTTCCGTGATCCCGTCGGAAAAGTAGTCCTGCGCGGGATCGCCGCTCAAGTTGGAAAACGGCAGCACGGCGATCGATGGTTTGTCGGAGGTCGCGGACGGGAGCCACGTTTGCCGGCTGCCATCGGGCAAGGTGGCGGCCGGCGGGCCGACATAGCGGTAACCGCGGCGTGGCAGCGTCTCGATCCAGCTGCTGCCGCCTTCGACGGCGGCAAACGTCCGGCGCAGAGCGGCTATCTGTACGGTCAGATTGCTTTCCTCGATCGCCAGCCCCGGCCAGGCCGCCTCCATCAAGGCGTCCTTGGCAACCGGCTTACCCGCTCTTTCCAGAAGCAGCCGAAGTAGCGCGACCGCTCGCCCTCCAAGAGCGACCGGCTCGGCTCCGTGAAACAGCGTGTCGGCGTCTGTCTCGAGACGAAATGGACCAAACTGGTAGATCGTCGCCATTGCCTAGAGAGACCATTTTTGGCGAAATTTGCAACTTTTTCCGATCGGATTCAGGAATCGATCCGGCGCTCCGTGAGAAGGTGGCCTGGGCATTCGTGGCGAGGAGCAAATCGGATGGAGCAGCGACAGCCATATGACGACCTGATGGGCAAATCGAACGCCGAACCGCGGTCCACCCCACAGCTACGGCTCAAGGGCAATGTGGTCCTCAAGGGGAGCGCCGGTTACGACGAGGCGCGCAAGGTCTGGAATGGCGCCATCGACAAGCGGCCGGCCATGATCGCCTATTGTGCCGGTGCCGAGGACGTCGCTCGAGCCGTCGCATTCGCAAGATCTCATCGCATCTGCATCGCGGTCCGCAGCGGCGGCCACAATGTCGCCGGCCTGTCGGTCTGCGACGGCGGCATGGTCATCGACCTGTCGCACATGAAGCAGATCGAGGTAGACCCGGTCCGCCGGGTCGCGCACGCGGAGGCCGGTCTCAACCTGGGCGAGTTCGACAGGGCGACACAGGAGCACGGCCTGGCGACCACCATGGGCGTCAACAGCGATACCGGTATCGCCGGGCTCACGCTTGGCGGCGGCTTTGGCAAGCTCGGACGCAAATACGGGCTGACCTGCGACAATCTGATTGCCGCCGAAGTGGTGACAGCCGAGGGAAAGGTCCTGAGGGCCAGTGCGACCGAACACCCCGACCTCTTCTGGGGCCTTCGGGGTGGCGGCGGCAATTTTGGCATCGTGACCGCATTCGAATATCGGCTTCATTCCATCGGCACCTCGCTGCTCGTCGCGTCAGCACTGCATCGATATGATCAGGCGCGCGAGGCCATGCGCTTCTATGATGAATTCGCCCGCCGCGCTCCTGACGAAGCGAACGTCGATGCGGCCCTGGTAACGCTGCCGTCCGGCGAACGATTCTTCAGCATCTCCGGCTGCTATGTCGGATCGCATCATGATGGTGAGCGAGCCCTTTCCCCGATCGTCAAGTTCGGCGCGCCCGTCGAGACCAGCCTCGCAAGGGTCCCTTATCTCGAGATTCAGTCGGGAGGCGATGCCCTGTTTCCGCGCGGACGTCGCTATTACTGGAAGGCGCAGTTCCTGCGCGAGGTCGGTGCGGGCGCGATCGACGCGCTGCTCGACGCCTATGCGAGAGCGCCCAACACCTCGTCGCTATTGGTTTTCCAGCACGTTGGCGGCGCAATCGCGCGGGTTCCAACGCCCGACTCGCCTTACGCAAACCGCGATGCAGCGTTCGACTGCTTTCCGGTCGCGATCTGGGAAGATCCGGCCGACGACGACGCGAACATGCGTTGGGCGCGCGAGCTGTGGAGCGCCGTCAGGCCCTATTCGACTGGCGGCGTCTACGCCAACAACCTCGGTGATGAGGGCGAGGATCGTGTCCGCGACGCCTATGGCGAGAACTATGCGCGGTTGGCCGCGCTCAAGACCAAATACGATCCGACCAATCTCTTCCGTCTGAATCAGAATATCCGACCGATGACATAGTTCGCGGTATCGGGGAAAATCCAAATGCGAAGCCGCTGGACCATTCTTGCTGCCCTGTTCATCGCGCGTGCCGCCATCGCTTTCCAGTTTCAGAGCATCGCGGCGGTCGCGCCACAGCTCAGCCAGAGCCTGGGTGCGAATCTGGCCGATATCGGCGTTCTGATCGGACTCTATTTTGCCCCGGGCGCTGCGCTTGCGCTGCCCGGCGGCGCGATCGGCCGCCGCTATGGCGACAAGATGACGGTCCTTGCCGGGCTCCTGCTGATGCTGGCAGGCGAGCTGCTGATGATCACGTCAACGTCATGGAGCACGCAGATCGTGGGCCGGCTGACGGCCGGCATCGGCGGCGCTCTCCTGAACGTTCTGATGACCAAGATGGTCGCGGACTGGTTTGCCGGTCGGGAGATCGCCACCGCGATGGCCATCTTCATCAACTCATGGCCGGCTGGCATCGCAGCCGCTCTCATGCTGTTGCCAGCAGTCGGAGCCACGTTCGGGCTCCATGCCGTCCATCTCGCCGTCGCAGGGGTGATCCTGATCGGCCTCTGCCTTATCGCTTCGGTCTATCGCACGCCAGATGCGATCGTCGCCGTTGAAGGCGAGCGCGGCAGCCTGACCGCCGATACGATCTGCGCCGTGATTGCCGCCGGCTTGATCTGGTGCCTCTACAACATCGGTTTTGCGATGATCTTCAGTTTCGGCCCGTCGATGCTCGTCGAGCAAGGCTGGTCGGGTGCAGCAGCCGGATCAACCATCAGTATCGTGCTCTGGCTCGCCGCCCTTTCGGTTCCGCTCGGCGGCTTCCTCGCCGATCGGACCAAGCGCGGCGATGCCATCCTGGCGACGGGCTGCAGCTCTTTCGCTCTCCTGACCCTTGTCCTGTCGCGAAGCGGCACGGTGCTTCCCATCGTCGTCGCTCTTGGAATTGTCTGTGGCTTGCCCGCCGGTGCGATCATGAGCTTGCCTGCGCGTGTGCTCGATCAGAAGATGCGGCCGATCGGAATGGGGATATTCTACACGGTCTTCTACGCCGGCATGCTGGCGGGACCTGCGATCGGAGGAAAGCTCTCCACGTCGGCCGGCTCCGCGCGCGCCGCGCTCGACTTCGGCGCTGTCGTGCTCCTGGCTTGTCCGGTCGTCCTCTGGCTGTTCCGCCGTATCGTTGCCCGCCGGGATCGGCAGGCCGTTTCACCGACGTCCGACGAAAAGCGGGACCTCCTCACAAATGAGGCGGGTCGTTCCTGAGCAGACAACGGCGCATCCGCGCCAAAACAAACACGTCCCTGCAGTTCGCGCGGTCTTTGCAGGTCGCCGGCGGTCAGAGATGTAAGCTCGTCGAAACCCGGGCTATTCCGGCAATCCGGCATCCCGCAGTGCGCCGCCGAGAGCCTCCGCGAGCGCTGGCGCACAGTTTACACCAGCAAACTGACGGCTGTAGCGAAAGGCCGGCTGGAGCTCGAGCACACGCGCGGCGGCCGCCCTCGCTTCGTCGAGCCGGCCAAGTTTGGCCAGTGCGGCGGCCAATTGCACATAGGTGATGCTATGTGCCGGATTGGCTTGGACGGATCTGTAGGCCGCACGACAGGCTTCGTCGTAACGTCCGCGCAGCAAATGGCTCATTGCTTGCGCGTCAAACGCGGCCCAGGCCCACGAGTCGAACGGGCTCAGCCGCAGACCCTGCTCGCTCCATTCGATCGCGCGCTCCGCTTCGCCGCCCCATCCCAGAATAACGCTGCCGAGAATGTAGGTCAGCGCCGATGAGGGGCTGATGGCGAGGGCAGCTTCCAACGCTGCAAATGCGGCGGCGCGATCGTGCGCATCCATGCCGATGGAAAATCCAGCCCATGTCAGAGCGAGTGCATCGTCTTGTCCATGGACAATGGCCGATCGGGCGTGGCGGATCGAAGCGGCACGGTTGACCTCCTGCAGGCCGGCGCGAAGGAACAGGCAATGGTGACACATCGCGGCATTGCCATGCGCCAGCGCATAAGCCGGCTCGAGTGCGATCGCACGCTCGAGAAGCGCAAGCGCTCTCGTCACTTGCTCCGGCATGCCTGAATCGACGTCAGGCTGGGCTCGCAGCACGAGATCGTAGGCATCGAGACTGTCAGGTCGTTTCCGCCTGACACGTTCGATTTCGGCTTTCCGCACGCTCGGCGCAATCGCGCCCACCGCCGACAGCGCGATCTCGTCCTGAATTGCGAAAATATTGTCGGAGCTGCGGTCGTAGCGCTCGGCCCAGACGTGGGCGCCGGTCGAGGCGTCGATCATTTGGCTGGTCACGCGCACGCTGCCGCCGGCCTTGCGCACGCTGCCTTCGAGCACATAGCGCACGCCAAGCTCGCGGCCGACCTGCTTCACGTCCACGGCACGGCCCTTGTAGTTGAAGGTCGAGTTTCGCGCGATGACGAAGAGCCAGTTGATGCGTGCGAGACCGGTGATGATGTCGTCGACCATCCCATCGGCGAAGTACTCCTGCTCCGGATCGCCGCTCAGGTTCGAGAACGGCAGAACGGCGATGGACGGTCTGTCGGGCAAGGGCGGTGCCGATGTGGCGCGGGCGGCAGCCGACGCATCGGGAACATTGGTAACAACGGCCGGTCCGATATACCGATAGCCGCGCCGCGGCAGCGTTTCGATCCAGGTCTCGGCATCCGCCGCCTCCGCCAGCACCCGGCGCAAGGCGGCGATCTGAACCGTTAGATTGTTATCGGCAACCGCCAATCCACCCCAACCGGCCTCGACCAAGGCGTCTTTGGACACCGGTACGCCCGCGTTTTCGAGCAGCCGGCGCAGCAACGCGACGGCGCGCTGCCCAAGCATGGTTGGTTCGGCCCCTCGGTATAGAATGCCCGCCTCTAGGTCGAGGCGGAACGGGCCGAACTGGTAAAGGTCGCCCCTGACTGTCATTCGGCGATTTTAGCAGATTTTTGGGAACGGATTCACGACATCCCGGCACGGACGGCCGATGTTGCACAAGTGCTTGCAGGAATTAGCATTTGGTCAATGGAGGATCACATGAGCGCCGATGCCGTCATTCGCATGCCCGATGAGACGAAGGGGGTCATCCTGCGTGGTCACCCTATGGTGTTCCTCGTCACCAGCGAAAATACCAAGCACACGAGCATGTTCGACTGGACGATCCCGGCGGGGTTCGCCACAGGGCGGCATGTTCACCGGGTGCAGGAGGAGACCTTCTACCTGCTCGAAGGCGAGTGTGAGTGGCATGTCGGCGACAGGACAATCCGCGCAACACCCGGAACCTATCTGTTCATCCCGCCGGGAGTGCCGCACAACATCACGAATATCAGCGAGAAGCCGGCTCACGTGCTGATGACCGTTTCTCCGCCCGGCCACGAGCATTATTTCGAAGAGCTCGCGAAACTCGCAGCGCAGGGGGCGCCGGATCCAAAGGTGCTCGCCGATCTGCGAAACCGCTACGATACAGATCAGCTCTCGGCTTTGACGACTCGCGCGTAAGCCTACGTCCCAGCGTTCGAAGGCAGCTTTGGCCCGCTGGCGACCTCACGATGGGCGCCGATGTCCGGTTTGCCCCAAAACCCGTCGGTGCTCCTGGCCAGGCCTTAAGCGCCCGACCCTTCTGTACGATCGAGCGCGCTGCGATACTCCATCAGTGAAGACGCAATGGATTTCGGACCTCTGCTGGGATAAGCCAAGCTCACTGCTTCGGTCAAAATTCTCAACGCGAAGGAAGCGAGAACAACTCGACCAAACTACGCCAAACTGCGCCACAGCCGCCGACTACCCTACTCCCACTCAATCGTCCCAGGCGGCTTGCTCGTCACGTCGTACACCACCCGGTTCACGCCCTTCACTTCGTTGATGATGCGCGTCGCGGTCTCGCCGAGAAACTTCATGTCGAACTGGTAGAAGTCCGCGGTCATGCCGTCGGTCGACGTCACGGCGCGAAGGCCCACGACGTAGTCATACGTGCGGCCGTCGCCCATGACGCCGACGGTCTTCACCGGCAGCAGCACGGCAAAAGCCTGCCAGATCTCGTCGTAGAGGCCGTGCTTGCGGATCTGGTCGATATAGACGGCGTCCGCCTTGCGCAGGATGTCGAGCTTGTCCTTCGTGATATCGCCGGGGCAGCGGATGGCAAGGCCGGGGCCCGGGAACGGGTGGCGGCCGACGAAGATTTCGGGCAGGCCGAGTTCGCGCCCGAGCTTGCGCACCTCGTCCTTGAACAGCTCGCGCAAGGGCTCGACGAGCTTCATGTTCATGCGCTCTGGGAGACCGCCGACATTGTGGTGCGACTTGATGGTGACGGAGGGGCCGCCGGTGAAGGAGACGCTCTCGATCACGTCGGGATAGAGCGTGCCTTGCGCCAGGAAGTCGGCGCCGCCGATCTTCTTGGCCTCGGCCTCGAACACCTCGATGAAGAGGCGCCCGATGGTCTTGCGCTTGGTTTCGGGGTCGGTGACGCCTTCGAGCTCGCCCAAAAACTGTTTCGAGGCATCCACGTGCACCAGCGGGATGTTGTAGTGGTGGCGGAACAGGTCGACCACCGTCTTGGCCTCGTCGAGGCGGAGCAGGCCATGATCGACGAACACGCAGGTGAGCTGGTCGCCGATGGCCTCGTGGATCAAGACGGCCGCGACGGCGGAATCGACGCCGCCGGACAGGCCGCAGATCACCTTGCCCTTGCCGACCTGCTGGCGGATCTTTGCGATTTCCTCCTCGCGGAAGGCGCGCATGGTCCAGTCGCCGCTGAGGCCTGCGATCTTGCGCACGAAGTTGCGGATGAGTTTCGCACCGTCGGGCGTGTGCACCACTTCCGGGTGGAACATCAGGCCGTAATATTTGCGCTTCTCGTCCTGGATGATCGCGAACGGTGCATTCGGCGAGGTGCCGGCGACGGAGAAGCCCGGCGGCATCTTGGTGATGCGGTCGCCATGGCTCATCCAGACCTGGTTCTTGCTGCCTGAGGACCAGACGTCCGCGAACAGCTGGCTCTCGGCCTTGACCTCGACATCGGCGCGGCCGAACTCGCGGTGATGGCCGCCCTCGACGGTACCGCCAAGCTGCTCCGCCATGGTCATCTGGCCGTAGCAGATGCCCATTACGGGCACGCCGGAATCGAAGATGGCTTGCGGGGCGCGCGGCGAGCCGGCCTCGTGCACCGATTCGGGACCGCCCGAGAGGATCACCGCTTTCGGCTTCATTTCGTTGAAGGCGGCTTCGGCCTTGTTGAACGGGACGATCTCGCAATAGACGCCGTCCTCGCGCACGCGACGCGCGATCAGCTGCGTCACCTGGCTGCCGAAGTCGACGATGAGAATCTTGTCGTGCGCCGAGGCCACGGAGGGCGTCGACGCGGAGCGGTCGTTCTGTGCTGCTGTCATGGCCAGCAAATACGCTGGCGCGGCCCTGCCCGCAACCGCGCCTGTCGCGCGCCCACATGCTTCTTTGGGCATGGACAAACCCATATAGGGTAAGTATTATTGACCTATTATGCCCCGCTCTTGAACAGGGGCGATCAGGGAGAACGCCATGTCTTCGCAACACATGTCCTCGCATCACCAGCCATCGACGCTGGCCGCGCTCGGCCGGACCTGGGTCGAGGCCTGGAACGCGCGCGATCTCGAGCGCGTGCTCACGCTCTACGACGAGGCGGCATTGATGACCTCGGACCGCATCCCGATGCTGGGTTTCGATGCCAGCGGCACCGTGCTCGGCAAGGATGCCTTGCGCACCTATTGGGGCAAGGCGCTCGGGCTGGTGCCGGAGCTGCATTTCACGCTGATCGACCTGTTCGTCAGCCCGGACAGCGTCGTGGTGTTTTACGCCAACGAGCGGGGCAAGAAGATCTGCGAATATCTGCGGGTGAACGAGGCGGGGCTGATCGTGCAGGGCTCGGCGAACCATCTGGCGGGGTGACGGTGCTCTCTCCTCGTCATTGCGAACGCAGCGAAGCAATCCAGACTGTCGCCGCGGATGCATTTCTGGATTGCTTCGCTGCGCTCGCATTGACGGAGACTGGCGCGACGGCGTGCGCTAACGACAAAACTGCCGGCTCTCACGACAGGACTCCCCCATGAAACTCCCCACCTCCCCCTTCACCGTCACCGACTGGAGCAAGGTCGAGCCGACCAGGCATCCCGGTGAGACCGGGCAGGCCACGTGGCGTACGCTCAATATCGGCGATCTCCGGGTCCGGATGGTGGAATATTCACCCGGCTACCTGGCCGACCATTGGTGCGATCGCGGCCACGTGCTCTACGTGCTGGAGGGCGAGCTCCGTTCCGAGCTGCGCGATGGCCGCACCTTCAAGCTGACGGCGGGCATGAGCTACCAGGTCTCGGATTTCGGCGACGCCGCGCACCGGTCCTCGACCGCAACCGGGGCGACGCTTTTCATCGTGGATTGAGGTGCATCCGGACCGTTACTTTGCACCGCAAAATAGAAAAGTCGGACGACGTTTCGGACCACGGGTGGTGCCTTGAACTGGCCCCAAATTCTCGCTATATTGTGATCATCGATACTTGGCCGAACGACTGGGCCGCTTCGCCTCGTTGCTAACGGGCGCGCACGCTTCAGATGACTTCTCCAAACATCGACTGAACAGGGCTATGGGCGCAATGCTGCGTACCGGTCCACGTGCGTACTCTCTCTAACTAACTAAAGGAAATTCCCATGGCTATGGGCACCGTGAAGTGGTTCAACACCCAAAAGGGTTATGGTTTCATCCAGCCGGACGACGGCCAGAAGGACGTGTTTGTGCACATCAGCGCCGTCGAGCGCGCCGGCCTCTCCTCCCTCAACGAGGGTCAGAAGGTCTCGTTCGACATCGTCGCCGACCGCCGCAGCGGCAAGTCGTCGGCTGACAATCTCCGCGTCGGCTAACGCCCACGCAGCGTTCTGACCACGGACGAACCGGCAGAACGCCAGAGTTAAAAGGCCCCGCGACCGGGATCCGGTTCGCGGGGCTTTTGTTTTTGGGGTGTCCGACACGGTGCCGTAGGGCGGAGTCACCGGGGATCGCAAGGTCATGGTGGGCACGGCGCAAGAGCGCCTTTGCCCGGGACAGACCCGGGCATGACGACTTCTCTTGAGAGCTACACCTACACCGTGGGCAGCACCGAAAACGCTTCCCCTGCCCTGCGCAGATTCAATTCGTCCGCTCCGGCGGTCTCGCTGGTCACATTGTCGACGCGCGAGGATGGCGGACCGTGGCGGCACAGCGCGACCATGTCGGCGACGTGCTTCGGCGTGCCGGCAAACAGTGCTTCCACGCTGCCGTCGCGGCGGTTGCGAACCCACCCCTCGAGGCCGCTCGCCGTCGCCTGATACTCCACCCAGGCCCGATAGCCGACGCCCTGCACGCGCCCGCGGATCATCACCTGGAGGATCGCCCGGCTCATTTTTTCAATCCGAGGAATTCGGCGCTGCGCGCCTTGACGTCGGCCTCGCGCATGACGCGGGCCGTCAGTTCCGACGATGCGAGCCCTTGGAGGTCTTTCGGCGATGCACCGTCGCGGAGCGCCTTCTGGGTCGCGTACACGGCCTGCGTCGCGGCGGCGATCGGTGCGTGGCCCTGCAGCGCGATACGCACGCGGTGGCTAGCGAGGTAATCGAGCGCGCTCAAGTCCTCGGGCGCCCCGCCGAGCACGATCGGCAGGCGCGTCGCAGCGCTCACCGCCTCGAGTTCGGCCCGCGACTTGATGCCGGTGAAGAACAGCGCATCGACACCGGCGGCCTCATAAGCCTTGGCGCGGCGTATCGCGTCCTCGATCGAGGTGATTGAAGCAGCGCCCGTTCGCCCCATGATGACCAGCGAGGCGTCGCCGCGGCCGCTCAGCGCGGCCTTCATCTTGCCGACACCTTCCTCGAGCGAGATCAACTGCGTCTTCGCTTCGCCAAAGGCCGCCGGCAGCAGGGTGTCCTCGATGGTGAGGCCGGCGGCGCCAGCCGTCTCCAGTTCCTGCACGGTGCGGCGGACATTGAGCGCGTTGCCATAGCCGTGATCGGCATCGACCAGCACGGGCAGCGCGGACGCGCGCGACATCCGCCGCATCTGCTCGGCAAGCTCCGTGAGCGTGATCAGTGTGATATCGGGATCGCCAAGCACGGCGAGCGAGGCGACCGAACCGCCGAACATGCCGAGCGGAAAGCCGAGATCCTCGGCGATGCGGATCGAGATGGCGTCGTAGACCGAGCCGGGATGGACGCAAGCAGCGTCCGACAGAACGGAGCGAAGTTTCTCGCGGCGGGAACGAAAGGCCATGGTGCCTCACTCTCAATTTCTCATCCTGAGGAGCGCGCTCTTGGCGCGCGTCTCGAAGGATGAAAGGCCGGGCTGGTGGCCTCGCCCTTCGAGACGCCGCGAAGGCGGGACTCCTCGGGGTGAGGGTCTCCTGTTGTGCCCGAAGCGCTCTTACGCAAACTCCAGGATCAGCGCGTCCACGGCCAGCGTCGCGCCGGCGCTGGCGTGAACCTTCTTCACCGTGCCGTCCTGCTCGGCACGCAGCACATTCTGCATCTTCATGGCTTCGACCACCGCCAGCGTCTCGCCGGCCTTGACCTCCTGCCCCTCGGTCACCGCGATCGAGACCACGAGGCCGGGCATCGGACAGAGCAGCTTCTTGCCGCTGTCGGAGGCCGTCGTCACTGGCATCAGCCGCGCGGATGCGGCTTCCGCTTCGGTCCAGACATAGACCGGCACCTCGACGCCCTGATGCGCGAGGCGGATGCCGTTCGGGATCGGCCGCGCCTGCAGCGCGACGAACTGGCCGTCGATGGTGCCCTGCCAGACCGCATCGCCCGGCTTCCATGGCGAGGCCAGCAGATGCGCGTTGCCGGCCTTGCCCTCGGCATCGATGAAGCGGATCGCGATCGCCTCGCCCTCGCGCGCGACCTCGAGCTGGATCTCCTGGCGGTCGAGCCAGACCGCGCGGCGCCGCTCGCGCTGCACGATGCGGCCGCCCATCTGGCCCGAGATCTGCCGCTTGCGCTCTCCCAGCACGTGGTCGATGGCGGCGCCGACCGCGGCGATGCGCCGCGCGACCTCGCCTTCCGGCACGCGCACCGCAAAGCCCTTGGGGAATTCCTCGGCGATGAAGCCGGTCGAGAGCCGGCCCTCGCGCCAGCGCGGATGATGCATCAAGGCCGACAGGAATGGGATGTTGTGGCGGATGCCGTCGACATAGAACGAATCCAGCGCGGTCGCCTGTGCCTCGATCGCGGCCGCACGCGAGGGCGCGTGGGTGACGAGCTTGGCGATCATCGGATCATAATGGATCGAGATCTCGCCGCCCTCCTGCACGCCGGTGTCGTTGCGGATGGTGATGCCGTCGTGGCTGGCTTCCGCCGGCGGACGATATTTCACCAGACGTCCGATCGAGGGCAGGAAGTTGCGGAACGGGTCTTCGGCGTAGAGACGCGATTCCACCGCCCAGCCCGTCAGCGTGACGTCCTTCTGAGCGATGGCGAGCTTCTCGCCCGCGGCAACGCGGATCATCTGCTCGACGAGATCGATGCCGGTGACGAGCTCGGTGACGGGATGCTCGACCTGCAGGCGCGTGTTCATCTCCAGGAAGTAGAAGCTCTTGTCCTGCCCCGCGACGAACTCGACGGTGCCGGCGGAATCGTAGTTCACGGCTTTGGCCAGCGCGACCGCCTGCTCGCCCATCTTGCGGCGCGTGGCCTCGTCGAGCAGCGGCGACGGCGCCTCCTCGATGACCTTCTGGTTGCGGCGCTGGATCGAGCATTCGCGCTCGCCGAGATAGATGACGTTGCCGTGCTTGTCGCCCAGCACCTGGATCTCGATGTGGCGGGGATCGACGATGAACTTCTCGACGAAGACACGGTCGTCGCCGAACGAGGCCTTGGCCTCGGCCTTGGCGAGATTGAAGCCTTCGGCGACCTCGGACTTCGAATGCGCAATGCGCATGCCCTTGCCGCCGCCACCCGCGGAGGCCTTGATCATCACGGGGTAGCCGATCTCGTCGGCGATCCTGACCGCGCGCTTGTCATCCTCGATGACGCCGAGATGGCCCGGCACGGTCGAGACCTTGGCCTTGGCGGCCGCCTTCTTCGACTCGATCTTGTCGCCCATCGCAGCGATCGCGCCCGGGTTCGGGCCGATGAAGACGATACCGGCCGCCTCCAGCGCGCGCGGAAATGCCTCGCGTTCGGACAGGAAGCCGTAACCGGGATGCACGGCCTCGGCGCCCGTCTTGCGGCAGGCCTCGACGATCTTCTCGATCACCAGGTAGCTCTCGGCGGCCGCGGGCGGGCCGATCAGCACGGCCTCGTCGGCCATCTCGACATGGAGGGCGTCGCGATCGGCCTCGGAATAGACCGCAACCGTCTGAATTCCCATCTTGCGGGCAGTCTTGATGACCCGGCAGGCGATTTCGCCGCGATTGGCGATCAGGATGCGTTTGAACATGCTTTTCTTGAGTCTCGACCTTGGGCGGGACCCTTCCCTGGCCGTTGGGGCCTATGGGACGGGCCGTGTGGCTTCCGTGGTACATCAAAATGGGCCGGAGGCAACGGTCTAAATCCGGCCCGTTCTGGCGTACCAGCGCAAGACCAAAGGGGGCTCGACACGCCTCTAGCGACGGCCCGAGACGTCCTGGGCCTTGCTGGCCTCCCTGGCTTCCTTGGCTTCCTTGGCGTCCTTGGCGTCCTTGGCCACGTCCCTGACCAGGCCGTGAATGAAGCCGAGCTTGCTGACCACCGCGGGCGACAGGATGAAGGGATAGAGGTCGCGCAGGCCCATGGCGCGGTTGACGCTGTTCATGGCGAAGGTGAAGGGCAGCCATGCGCTCAGCAGCGCGTCGACGTCGCGGGCCTCGTAGGGATTGAACCGGATCCGCGCCGTCAACTCCCCGTCACGGTCGACCTTGGGGCGCACCTCCATGCCGAATTCGCCGGCCATCTCCAGGGCATCCACGATGTGGAGATAGTGCGCCCAGGTCTCCGCGAAGTCTTCCCAGGGATGGGTGGTGGCATAGGCCGAAACGTAGCTCTGCTGCCAGTCGGGTGGCGGCCCCTCGGCATAGTGGCGCTGTAGCGCCTGGCCGTAATCGACAGAATCGTCGCCAAAGACCGCGCGGCATTCTTCGAGCTTGCCGCCGTCCCGCACCAGCACGTCCCAGAAATAGTGCCCGACCTCGTGGCGAAAATGCCCGAGCAGCGTCCGGTACGGCTCGCCCATTTCGAGCCTGCGCCGCTCGCGCTCGATGGTGTCGGCCTCAGTCAGCGCAATCGTGATCAGGCCGTTGTCGTGGCCCGTCAGGATCCTCTCGCCGCTGTTCGGATCGTCGGCCAGGAAATTGAAGATCAGACCATGCTCGGGGTCGTCCTGCCGCGTCCGGAGCGGCAGCTTCCAGCGGATCAGGGAATAGAACAGACGGTGCTTCGCCACCTCCAGCTCGCGCCAGCCGGCGAGCTGCGCCGGATCCGAGAGGTTCGGCACCATCCCATTATGGCGGCAGGCGCGGCAGTAGCCGGTGGTATCGCCCGCGTCCGTGAGCCAGTTGCAGGCATCGTACCCAGCGTTCCGGCACAGCATCCGGCTTTGGCCCTTGTCGGCCAGCATTCTCCAGGCCTCTCCGTCCGGCTCGATCGCCGACATCGTCTCCTGCTCCGGCAGGAAAGCGACCCGATGACCGCATCGTTCACAGGCGCGGTTCTCGAAATAGAGGACGTTGCCGCAGGCCTGGCAGAGAAAGAGCTTCAAGATTTAGCCTCTTCGGAAAGGAGAGCTTCATGGCAGCCCGTCATGGCGCCTCGCGAAGACGCATCCGCAGGCTGATCGTTCCAGTCTCTGGAACAAATAGCCAGACCAGGAATTGGAGAGACGTATCTTTTCCCGGTCCACGCAAGCCCACATTTCCCGCCAGGCGCTCCCTTGTAGGCAATGGCCATCACGCTCCGTCTGTGTGAATATCGCTTCGGCACGTGCGCTCCCGCATGACAACGGCCGATGCCTTGAACGATCCCTTGAACGATCCTTTGCCCGAGACCATCGCTGCCGAAAGGCTGCGTCAGCACCTCGAAGACGTCGCGCGCGAGCGCGACAACGCCTATCGTGCGCTTCAGGAGCGCGAGACCGAGCTGGCGCGCATCCAGCGCATCGGCAAGGTCGGCGGCGTCGAGGTCGACTTCCGCGAGGGCTTCAAGAACCGGCGTTCGCCCGAATATCTGATGCTCCACGGCCTGCCGCCGGAGGCGGCCGAGGAATCGCACGAGGATTGGGTCAATCGTATCCATCCCGACGACCGCGACGCCACCGTCAAGCACTTCATCGATGCACTCGCCGGCACCAGCGAAGACTACACCGCCGAATACCGCATCATCCGTCCCAATGACGGCGAGACCCGCTGGATCCGGGTCGTCGCCAAGATCGAGCGCGACAAGGACGGCCGCGCCATCCGCCTCGTCGGCGCCCATATCGACGTCACCGACCAGATGCTCGCGCGCGAGACCCTGCGCGAAAGCGAGGAACGCTTCCGCCTGATCGCCGACAGCGCCCCGGTGCCGATCTGGGTGACCAAGCTCGACCGCACGCGGTCCTTTGCCAACCAGGCCTATGTCGACTTCGTCGGCCTGCCCTACGATCAGGCGATCGCCTTCGACTGGCGCAAGGTGCTGCATCCGGACGACCTGCCGCATGTGCTGCAGCAATCGGTCCAGGGCGAAGCCTCGCTGAAACCCTTCGTGCTTGAAGCGCGCTACAAGAATGCCAGCGGCGAATGGCGCTGGCTGCGCTCGGAATCGCAGCCGCGCTGGGACCCCACCGGCAAGCATATCGGCTTCATCGGGGTCGCCCACGACATCACCGTCGCCAAGCAGGCCGAGATCGAGCTCCGGCGGCTCAACGAGACGCTGGAAGAGCGCATCGCCGAGCGCACCGCCGAGCTCGAATCCAACGAGGCGCGGCTGCGCGCGATCCTGGAGACCAGCAACCAATATCAGGGCCTCGTCAATCTCAGCGGCGAACTTCTCTACGCCAACAAGACCGCACTCGACGGCATGGGGGCTCATTCCTCGGAGGTGATCGGAAAGCCGCTGTGGGAGACGCCCTGGTTCAGCGCGACGGAGGGCATGAGCGCGCTGGTGCGCGAAGCGTTCCACACCGTACTCAAGGGCGAAGCCGTGCGGCTCGAGATGCGCCTGCGCCTTCCCATCGGCGAGCGTGATTTCGACTTCGGCATGCGCCCCGTGCTCGACCGCCACGGCAACATCACCGGCGCGGTCCCTGAAGCCGTCGACATCACCGAGCGGCGCCGCGGCGAGGAAGCATTGCGGCAGTCGCAGAAGATGGAGGCGATCGGCCAGCTCACCGGCGGCGTCGCCCACGACTTCAACAACCTCCTCACCATCATCCGCTCGGCCACCGATTTCCTGCGCCGCCGCGAGCTGCCGGAAGAGCGCCGCCGCCGCTATGTCGATGCCATCTCCGACACGGTCGAGCGTGCCTCCAAGCTGACCGCTCAGCTTCTGGCGTTCGCGCGCCGGCAGCCGCTGAAGCCGCAGATCTTCAACGTCGGCAGCCAGGTCGAGGGTGTCGCGCAACTGGTCCGGCCGCTGGTCGGCGGTCGCATCGAAATCGCGGTGGAGATTCAAGACGCCGACTGCTTCACCATCGCCGACATCGCCCAGTTCGAGACCGCGCTGATCAACCTCGCCATCAACGCCCGGGACGCCATGGAGGGCGAAGGCAGCCTTACCATCGCGGTGCGCAAGGTTTCCGGCATCCCCAGCTTGCGCGCGCAGTCTGCGCGCAGCGGCGACTATGTCGCGATCTCGGTCACCGATACCGGCAGCGGCATCGCGCCGGAGCATCTCGATTCGATCTTCGAGCCGTTCTTCACGACCAAGGAGGTCGGCAAGGGCACCGGCCTCGGTCTCAGCCAGGCGTTTGGCTTCGCCAAGCAGTCCGAGGGTGACGTCGCGGTGACGAGCACGCAGGGCAAGGGCGCAACCTTCACGATCTACCTGCCGCAGGCCCAGAGCCCTGTCGCCGAGAAAGAAGCCGCGGCACTGATCCACGAGGCCGCCACCACCGGGCGCGGCTACCGCGTGCTCGTGGTCGAGGACAATGACGATGTCGGCCAGTTCTCCACCGAGCTGCTGGAGGATCTCGGCTATGTCGTCCGCCGCGTCGCCAACGCCAACGCGGCGCTGGCGATCCTCGGCGAGAACGAATTCGCCGTCGACCTCGTGTTCTCCGACGTCATCATGCCCGGCATGAACGGCGTCGAGCTCGCCGGCATCATCCGCGAGCGCTATCCGGGCCTGCCCGTAGTGCTCACCTCCGGCTACAGCAACGTGCTCGCCGAAAACGCCCATCGCGGTTTCGAGTTGATCCAGAAGCCGTATTCGGTGGAATCGCTGTCGCGCATCCTGCGCAAGGCAATCACGGAGAAGTTGTCGGTGGCGCGGTGAATGTGAGCGAAGCTTACCGCTGTCGTCCCGGACAAGCGCGCAAAAAGCGCGCGCCTATCCGGGACCCATACTCCGAGACGGACGTTGTAGCGTGAGCTCGTAGCCGGCAATCTTCGCCAAACTTCATCCTGTGGTTATGGGTCCCAGACCTGCGCTTACGCTTGCCCGGGACGACAGCGAAGTGCTTGGCGCGCGCTGATAGACACAACGACGATCGAGAAACCGATGTCCAGCGAAACTCCCGATCGAGCAAGGCAAGCCGGCCGGGCGCTGGATGCGGCCAATTTCTTCCTCGCCGACGTCCGCGACGGTCTCGGACCTTACCTCGCCGTCTATCTTCTCACCGAGCAGCACTGGGACGAGGCGCGCATCGGCCTCGTGATGTCGGTCGCGACCATCGCCGGCATCGTGGCGCAGACGCCGGCCGGAGCGCTGGTCGATGCGACGCGGGCGAAGCGGCTGATGATGGTGATTGCCGCGATCATGGTGACACTGGCTTCGTTGTCGCTGCCGCTGTTTCCGAGCTTCCTGCCCGTCGCGATCTCGCAAGGGATCGCGCAGGCCGCCGTCGTGATCTTTCCACCTGCGATTGCCGCCGTTTCGCTCGGCATCTTCGGCCGCGCCGCCTTCACCCGGCGGATCGGCCGCAACGAAACCTTCAACCACGCCGGCAATGCGGTCGCGGCCGCATTGGCGGGCGTCTCCGCCTATTGGTTCGGCCCGACCGTCGTCTTCTATCTTCTGAGCGCGATGGCGATCGCGAGCCTTCTCAGCATCCTCGCGATCCCCGCCCGCGCCATCGATCACGACCTCGCCCGCGGGCTGCACGATGCGGGTACGGATGCGCAACAGGACACGCCGTCAGGCATCGCCGTGCTTCTGACTTGCCGCCCCCTCCTCGTCTTTGCCATCTGCGTGTTGCTCTTTCACCTCTCCAACGCGGCGATGCTGCCACTGGTCGGGCAGAAACTGGCGCTGCAGGACAAGAACATGGGCACCAGCCTGATGTCGGCCTGCATCGTCGCGGCGCAAGTCGTGATGGTGCCGTTTGCCATGCTGGTCGGTGCCAGGGCCGACCGCTGGGGCCACAAGCGGTTCTTCCTCGCGGCCCTGCTGATCCTTCCTATCCGCGGCGCACTCTACACGCTCTCCGACAATCCTTTCTGGCTGGTCGGCGTGCAGCTGCTCGACGGCGTCGGCGCCGGCATTTTTGGCGCGATCTTTCCCGTCATCGTTGCCGATCTCATGCGCAACACCGGCCGCTTCAACGTCGCGCAAGGCGCGGTCATCACCGCCCAGAGCATCGGCGCGGCGCTGTCGACGACGCTGGCCGGCTTCGCCGTGGTCGGCGCGGGCTACAGCGCGGCGTTCATCAGCCTGGGCCTCGTCGCTGCGATCGGCGCCGCCATCTGCATTCTCGCCCTGCCCGAGACGCGACATGGGGCCGCCCGCGCCCAGGGGGAGACAGCGGCACCGGCATCCGCTATCGCTGCCGAATGAACTCATTTCACGTCAAGGACTGAACGTGCCGTCTGACGCCATCTGGGCCTGGAGCATCATCGTCGTCGTGACCGCAGGCGTCATCATCCGGCCGTTTCGCCTGCCCGAAGCGGTCTGGGCCGTAATCGGCGCGAGCGCGCTGGTGCTATCAGGCCTGCTGCCGTGGCAGGACGCCCTCGCCGGCATCGCAAAAGGCCTCGATGTCTACCTGTTCCTGATCGGCATGATGCTGATCGCCGAGCTGGCGCGGCTCGAGGGCCTGTTCGACTATCTCGCCGCGCTCGCGGTGGAATATGCCGCCGGCTCGCCGCAGCGGCTGTTCCTGCTGATCTATCTCGTCGGCACGCTGGTGACGGTGCTGCTCTCCAACGACGCCACCGCGATCGTGCTGACGCCCGCCGTCTATGCCGCGACGCGCGCGGCCGGCGCGAAACCGCTGCCCTATCTCTTCGTCTGCGCCTTCATCGCCAATGCCGCGAGCTTCGTGCTGCCGATCTCCAATCCGGCCAATCTCGTCGTGTTCGGCGCGCGGATGCCGCATCTGACGGAATGGCTGCGCCTGTTCGCCCTGCCATCGGCGGCCTCGATCCTGCTGACCTACATCGTGCTGCGCCTGACCCAGCACCGCGCGCTGAAGGAGGAGACGATTGCCCACCGCGTGCCGCATCCCGAGCTCGGCCGCGGCGGCAAGCTGACGGCGATCGGCATCGTCGCGATCGGCATCGTGCTGGTCACGGCGTCGGCGCTGGACAAGCAACTCGGCCTGCCGACCTTCATCTGCGGCGGCGTGACGGCCGCGATCGTGCTGCTGCTCAGCCGGCAGTCGCCTGTGCCGGTGCTGCGCGGCGTGTCGTGGAGCGTGCTGCCGCTGGTCGGCGGGCTGTTCGTCATGGTGGAGGTGCTGATCAAGACCGGCGTGATCGCGCAGCTCAGCGCGCTGCTGCACCAGGCGGTGGCCCAATCCGTGCCGCAGGCCGCCTGGAGCGTCGGCATCGCGACCGCGCTCGCCGACAACATCGCCAACAACCTGCCGGTCGGTCTCGTCGCCGGCTCGGTCGCCGCCAGCGATCATTTGCCCGCACCTGTCGTCAGCGCCATCCTGATTGGCGTCGACCTCGGCCCCAATCTGTCGGTGACCGGCTCGCTCGCCACCATCCTCTGGCTGGTCGCGCTTCGCCGGGAAAAGATCGAGGTCGGCGCCTGGCCGTTCCTCAAGCTCGGCCTGCTGGTGACGCCGCCCGCCCTGATCGCGGCTTTGGCGGCGGCCATCCGATAAACGTGCGATCTTTGCGGCGCATCAATGTCGCCGCTGAGGCCGGAGCTATACTTCAACTTGTCGCGCAGCCTGATAGGGCGCGGCAAGGAGATCCATCATGCAGATCCAGTCAAAGGCATTGCCGCAGAGCTTTTCCCTGCGTCGTTCGTTTCAGAGTTTCACCGCGCCACGCCAGGGCCAGGCGGAAACGTCCCACCCATTGCTGCTCCTCGCGGTGGTGGTGCTGGTGACCCTGTTCGCGATCGTGGAGGTCGACCTGCACAGCGCTCAGTTGCAGGCGCTCGGCCTGCTCGGCCATGGCGCCGGGATTGATCCGGTCTTCCTGAGCCCGTAGTCCTGGGAATGGAGCCCGATCGCGGCCATGGTTGCGACCGGGCAACGCTTCGTCAGTCGTTCTCGTAGCCGTAGACTTCCGGCAGGATGAAGATCGCGGCGAGCAATCCCATCAACGGAAAGATCGCGACCATTAGCGTGGCGTTCGCCTGCCCGATCGCGGCGAACACCGTCGGGAACAGGAAGATCGCCAGGAACGACGGCAGCTTCACGAACATGTAGGCGAAGCCGCTGGCGGTGCCGCGATATTTCGGCTTGGCGACCATGGTCGGGATCGTCATGCAGTTCGACGCGTCCCAGTAATGGCCCCACAGCATGGCGGCGGCCGCGAACGGCAGCAGGATCTTGTTGTCGGTATAGAGCGCGAAGGCCGCGACCAGCAGCGCGGCCAGCACGATCGAGAAGCCCGCGATCGAGATGCCGCGGTGACCGATCTTCGGCGTCAGGAGCGGGCCGACCCAGCCCGACAGAGCGGCGAAGGAGAACAGCGCCATCGTCACCAGATTGATGCCGAGCACGCTCGACACGCCGACCATGACGAAGAGCACCGGCAGATAGAACGCGAAGGTCGAGAATTCGCTGGCTTGCACGAAGCAGGCGATCCAGCCGTAAAGCGTGGCGCGCCAGCGGATCGGATCCTTCTTGAGGTCGGCAAGGAATGCGCGGGTCGAGACTTTCGGCACTTCGACGTCCTGGTCCGGCAGCATGTCGAGATTGTCGTTGAACATCTCGCGCGCGACCTGCTTGGCCTCGCGGTAGCGGCCCTTCTGCACCAGCCACACCGCCGTCTCCGGCACGTCGTGCCGCATGATCAGGATGATCAGCGCCGGCAGCGCGCCGAGGCCGAGCGTCACGCGCCACAGCGTCTCGTGGTTCATGTCGATCAGGAGGAAGATCACGATGACGCCGATGGTGAGCACCTCGCCGACCGCGAACATGAACTGCCAGCGGTTGCCCATGACCTCGCGCTCACCCTTGGCCATGGATTCCATGATGTAGGTATAGCCGGTCGAGATGTCGGAACCGAGCGGAATGCCGAGCAGGAAGCGGATCACGATGAGCCAGGTGATATCGGGCACGAAGGCCTGCGCTAGCGCCAGCACGATGAACAGCACCATCGTGGCCAGGAACATGACGCGGCGGCCGATCTTGTCGGAGAGCCAGCCGCCGAGCAGCGCACCGATCAGGGCGCCGCCCTGCGTGCCGGCCGCGGCAAGGCCCAGCATCAGCGGATCAGGATTGAACTGCTCCTTGATGAAGATCAGCACGAAGGCGATCGAATAGAGATCCCAGGCCTCGACCAGGATCGAGGCCATCATCAGCCAGCCGACCTTGTTGCCCTTGGGACTGTAGTTCGTGATGAGGTAGCGGACCGCGGCTTCGCTCGCGGTCGGTTGTGGCATCGCCGTCGTTGACATGTCTGGTCCTCTCTTCAAGACTTTCAAAGCATGATCCGGATCCGAAGGGCCGCGCTAGCGCAAAGTGCGCAGCGGTTTTCCGAGCGGATCATGCCCAAACAACAAGCTAAAGCGCGATGACGATCCATCCTGATCTCATCGCGCTTTACGTGCCGAGCAGCGGCTCGATGCTGCAATCGAGCAGGCGCGGGTCGATCCCCACCTCCATGCCGTTGAACATCTCGCCCATGTAGTCGATCAGTGCATCGCTCGCCTTGACCGCGTCCTCGACGCGGCGGTTGGCGACTGCGTTGAGAATGCCGAGATGATGGTCGATCGTGCCGGATAGATCGGCCTGTCCCGGCATGAAGCGGTGGTGGATGTAGCCGATGCGGCGATACAGCGTGTGCAGCGGCCGCAGCGTGTGCACCAGGAACGGCTCGCCGGCCGCCTCCAGCACCAGCGCGTCGATGCGGCGGTCGATGCTGTTGAATTCGTCAAGGGTCAGGCTGGCGCGGCGCTCACGCAGGAGCCGCTCGATATGCAGCGCCTGATTGCGATGCGAGAGGCTGGCGCGATCGGCCGCGAGGCGAACCACGAAACGCTCCATGTCGCGGCGCAAGGCCAGCAGCATGCGCTCGCGCGCCAGATCGATCGGCGCAATGTGCAGGCCGTGGCGCGGACGAATGACGATGAGCGTGTCGGCGGAGAGACGGTTGACGGCGTGATGCACCGGCGTGCGGCCGAAGCCGGTGATCTCCTGCAATTCCAGCATGGTCATGAACTGACCGGGCTTGAGCTCGCAATGGACGAGGAGCTCCTCGATCTTCTGATAGGCCAGCTCGAAGAAATTGACGCGGTTGCGCCGGGAGGGCCTGCCCTCGCCGTCGTCGCTCCTCACCACTTCGAGCGCGCGTTTGCGCCGTGCCATGTCGTCCTCCCGTCCACCCGCGTTCTCGGGCGGGGCGCCTCGCTCCGAGGCGTCGTGTTTGTGACATCCTTAAAACATGTTGTGATATATTACAAGCGGGCGTAAGACTGCCCTCGCCCCGCCGCCAAGCGCGGCCCGAAGATGACAAACAACAGGGCGCTAAGTGCCCGACGGGAGGATTGTGACCGTGAAGATCACGTCGATCGAGACGCTGCGTACCGAAGAATTCTCCAACGTCATCTGGGTGCGCGTTCACACCGACACCGGCGTGATCGGTCTCGGCGAGACCTTCTACGGCGCGGGCGCCGTCGAAGCGCAGATCCACGACACCTTTGCCGGCCGCCTGCTCGGCCGCAATCCCCTGCATATCGAAGCGATTCACCGCGATATGCTCAACCTGCCGATGGCGCAGTCCTCCACCGGCGTCGAATATCGCGCGGCGTCCGCGATCGACATCGCGCTGTGGGACCTGTTCGGCAAGGTCTGCGGCCAGCCGGTGCACCAGATGCTCGGCGGCCTCTGCCGTGACAAGCAGCGCATCTACAACACCTGCGCCGGCACGCAATATGTGCGGTCCACCAATATCAGCCCGGTCTCGAACTGGAATCTCGGTGCTGCCAAGGGACCCTACGAAGACCTCGACGGCTTCATGAACCGTGCCGATGCGCTGGCCGAAAGCCTGCTCGAAAGCGGCATCTCGGCGATGAAGATCTGGCCGTTCGATCCGGCGGCGCAGGAGAACAAGGGCCTCTACATCACGGCCGCGCAGATGAAGCAGGCGATCGAGCCGTTCGAGAAGATCCGCAAAGCGGTGGGCGACAAGATGGAGATCATGGTCGAGCTCCATTCGCTGTGGAATCTGCCGACCGCCAAGCAGATCGCGCGCGCGCTCGAGCCCTACAAACCGACCTGGTACGAGGACCCGATCCGGATGAACTCGCCGCAGGCGCTGGCTGAATACGCCCGCTCCACCGACGTCTGGGTCTGCGCCAGCGAGACGCTGGGCTCGCGCTTCCCCTACAAGGACATGCTCGACCGCGACGCCATGCATGTGGTGATGGCGGACCTGTGCTGGACCGGCGGCCTCACCGAAGGGCGCAAGATCGCGGCCATGGCCGAGACCTATCACCGCCCCTTTGCTCCTCATGACTGCATCGGCCCGATCGGCTTCATCGCCGCCATCCACATGTCGTTCAGCCAGCCCAACACCTTGATCCAGGAATCGGTGCGCGCCTTCTACAAGGGCTGGTACAATGAGCTCGTCACCACGATGCCCGTGATCAAGGATGGCTATGTCTTCCCGATGGAAGGCCCTGGCCTTGGCGTCGACCTTCTGCCCGCCGTCTTCGAGCGCTCCGATCTCATCGTGCGTCGCTCCAACGTCTAAGGACCTTCCGACATGAGCACTTCCCTGTTCGATCTCTCCGGCCGCACCGCGCTCGTCACCGGCTCGTCCCGCGGCCTCGGCCGCGCCATCGCCGAGGGCATGGCGAGGGCCGGCGCGAAGATCATCATCAACGGCGTCGATCCCAAACGCGTCGAGCAGGCCGTCGCCGAGTTTCGCGCCGCCGGCCACCAGGCCGAGGGTGCCGCGTTCAACGTCACCGACGAGCCCGCCATCGTCGCCACCTTCAACGATTTCGACAAGAAGGGCATTGCAGTCGACATCGTCGTCAACAATGCCGGCATCCAGCACCGCAAGCCGCTGGTCGAGTTCACCACCGACGAATGGCGCAAGGTGATCGAGACCAACCTCACCAGCGCCTTCGTGATCGGCCGGGAAGCTGCCAAGCGCATGATCCCGCGCAAGCACGGCAAGATCATCAATATCGGCTCGCTCGGCAGCGAGCTCGCCCGCCCCACCATCGCGCCCTACACCGCGGCCAAGGGCGGCATCAAGAACCTGACCCGCTCGATGGCGGTGGAATGGGCCCAGCACGGCATCACGGCCAATGCGATCGGCCCCGGCTACATGCTGACCGACATGAACGAGGCGCTGGTCAGCAACGCCGACTTCAACAACTGGCTGATGGGCCGCATTCCCTCCAAGCGCTGGGGCAAGCCGGACGAGCTGGTGGGCGCCGCGATCTTCCTGGCGTCGGATGCCTCAACCTATGTTAACGGCCAGATCATCTATGTCGATGGCGGCATGATCGCCGCGATGTGACCTGCGAACAGGAGCAAGCCATGCGCGCCGTCGTCATCCATGCCCCCAAGGATTTGCGGATCGACAGCTATCCCGACCCAGCGCCCGGCCCGGGCGAGGTCCGCGTCAAGATCGCCAATGGCGGCATCTGCGGCTCCGACCTGCATTACTATCATCACGGCGGTTTCGGCGTCGTGCGCATCCAGCAGCCGATGGCGGTGGGCCACGAGATCGCCGGCGTGGTCGCTGCGGTCGGTGATGGCGTCACGGCGGTAAAGCCGGGCACGCGCGTCGCGGTCAATCCAAGCAAGCCGTGCGGGATGTGCCTGCATTGCCAGGAGGGCATGCGCAACCAGTGCCTCGACATGCGCTTCCTCGGCAGCGCGATGCGCTTTCCCCATGTGCAGGGCGGCTTCCGCGAATTCATCACGGTCGACGCCACGCAGGCCGTGCCGATCGCGGACAAGCTCTCGCTTGCGGAAGCCGCGGTCGCCGAGCCGCTCGCGGTGTGCCTGCACGCCGGCAAGCAGGCCGGCCCCCTGCTCGGCAAGCGCGTGCTGATCACCGGGTGCGGCCCGATCGGCGCGCTGATGATTTTGGTGTCGCGCTTCGGCGGCGCATCCGAGATCGTGGTCACCGATGTCGCCGAGGCGCCGCTCGCGGTTGCGCGAAAAGTTGGCGCGACGCACGCCATCAACGTCGCGGCCGATGCCACGGCGCTCGATCCCTGGCGCGCCGGCAAGGGCGTGTTCGACACGCTGTTCGAAGCCTCCGGCAATCAGGCCGCACTTCGCGCCGCGCTTGACGTGCTCAGGCCCGGCGCGACGCTGGTGCAGCTCGGCCTCGGCGGCGAGATGACGCTGCCGATCAATTCCATCGTCGCCAAGGAATTGCAGCTGCGCGGCACCTTCCGCTTCGACCCCGAGTTCGAGCTCGCGGTGCGGCTGATGGGCGAAGGCCTCATCGACGTCAACCCGCTGATCACGGCCACCATGCCGTTCGAGAACGCGGTCGCCGCCTTCGAGCTCGCCAGCGACCGCTCGCAGTCGATGAAGGTGCAGCTTACTTTCTAGCTCCTTCCGCGGCCTGCTGGCTTTCGATCAGCCGGTCGCTGACCAGCCGAACCGCACCGCGTTTCCAGGAATAGTCCGCGCCGAGGCGCAAGCCACTGTCGCCGCGCGCTAAAACCGCGCCGGTGCCGGCATCGCGCAGCTGGAAGCCGAGCGTGTATTCGGTGCGGCTGACCCGCCGCACCACGCCGATCAGCGATTGATCCGCACCGAGCTGTTTCGCAATCGCGGCCTCGCAACCACCGCAGTCGCGCAAGGCGCGCGCCTTCACTGCCTCGCCGCCCGCGCCGCCGACGTCGACGATGCGGTAGCGGCCGGACTGGCCGAGGACGTCGCGCACGCCGCCGGTGACGTCGGCCAGGTTCGATACATCTGAAGCGGCCAAGGCACCGACTGACGCGGCCGTCATGTCCTCGAGCTCGAAATCGAACACGGCCAGCGCAACCGGCGCGGGCGTTGCAAGCGCCGCCATGACCTCGCGGGAGACGAAGATCTCGGCGCGCTCCCATGATTCGTCATTGTCGCCGCGGAAGGTGTAGAGCTTGTCCATCACGAGCTTCCTGGCGCCGACGTCGATCACCGCGATCTTGGCCCATTGCACCAGCGTGCTCGTCTTCTGGATGCCGCCGATCACCTTGAACGCGGCCCCGTCCTGGGCCGAGGCCACCAGCCGGTAGCGCCCGCCCTCGCCAATATCCCGCCTGAGCGCGGCCATGAACGCGGACAGCCGCCGCTCGTGGGCCGCGGTCTGGTTGGCCGGCTCGGCCGACGTGTCGGTATAGCTGAAATCGTCCATGGCAACGCCGATGGCGGCCTCGGCGGCAGCCGGCGCACACGGCAGGACGAAGAGGAGCAGAGCAGGAAGGATCGATCGGGAGAGGTGCATGAGCGGGGCCTCGCGAGAACAAGCGGTTCGCAAAATCTCCGCGGCAGGCCGGGGCCCTGCAACGGCCGGCGTCCCGGCGAGCCCCGGGAAAATTTCACGACATTGCACTGCGGTAACGCGTGGTGCTTTGCGTGGCTGGCGTTCTGCCGTTTAATGCAGAGGCGACAAAACCGTTCGCGCAAGGTGCTCCCCCGATGTGGAACCGCCCGAGGTTCGATCTCAAGGTCCGTCTGACGTTGCGCGTGGCCGCCATAACGGCTGCCTGCTTCGCCGCGATCTCCGCCTATTTCCTGATTGCCGCCGACCGCGACGCCCATGCGCGCATCGACAGCATCGCCGCGATCGTGGCGAAATCGCTGGAGCTGCAGCAAGGCAAGATCCAGTGGGTGGCCGGTCCGCGCGACTTCCCCAACCTCGACCCCGTCGCCGCCTATGTGATGACCCCCGGCCTCTGCCTGGCCTTCCGCGGCGCGAGCGGCGAGATGCTGCAGCGGTTCTGCAGCGGTGCGCCGGCTCCGGCGAGCCCGCCGCCGCAGGCCTTTACCGCTTTCTATCGCAGCCTGTTCGACCCAGGCCGCGAGGCGGCGCGGCCCGTGATCGTGCGCGGCGCCAAGCTCGGTGAGACCGTGGTGTCGGTCGATCCCGCGGTGCAGACGGCGGAGGCCTGGCACGAGGCCGGCCGTCTGATGATTGCGCTGGCGATCGCGCTGCCGCTGTTGTGCCTCCTGGTCTACGCGGCGCTGGCGCGCGCGCTGCGCCCCACCCGCCTGATCTGCACCGGCCTCGAGCGGATCGCGGCCAACGACCTCGCGGCGCGGCTGCCGCCGTTCGATCTCGCCGAGCTCTCCGCGATTCGCGACGGCTTCAACCATCTCGCCGAAAGCCTCGACAATGCGCTGGCCGAGCGCAGCGAGCTGACGCGCAAGCTGATCGCACTGCAGGACGACGAGCGCCGCCATCTCGCCCGCGAGCTGCACGACGAGTTCGGCCAGTCGCTGGCTGCGATCCGCGCGCTCGCCTCCTCCGCCCGCCAGACCGCCGCGCAGGACTGCCCCGCCCTGCTCGGCGAATGCGACGGTATCGCGCGGACCGCGACGGACATGATGGAGACGCTGCGCGGCGCGCTGTTCCGGCTTCGGCCTCCCGATGTCGAGGAGCTCGGACTCGTTGCCAGCCTCGAGGGCCTCGTCGCGGGCTGGAACGGACGCAGCCGCGGCGAGACGCGCTTCACGATCCAGTTCGAGGGGGCGTTCGAGACCCTGCCCGCCGCGATCAGCGCCAACCTCTACCGCATCGTGCAGGAGGCGCTCACCAACGCCGCCAAGCATGCCGGTGCCACCAAGGTCGGCCTGCATCTGACGATGGCAGCCGACGAGATCGCCCTTGCCATCGACGATGACGGCCGGCCCAGCGATGCCTCGAGCAAGTCAGGCATGGGCCTGCTCGGCATGCGCGAGCGCGTTGCCGCACTGCGCGGCCGCATGACCTTTGAAGTCGGCCAGAACGGGGGCTCGGCGCTGCGCGTCGTCATTCCGCTCGCCGCCGGCGAGCCGCAGGTGCTGGAGCATGCGGCATGAGTGCTGCCGATGCGTCGATCCTGCTGGTGGACGACCATTCCGTGGTCCGCGAAGGCTATCGCTCCGTGCTCCAGAAGCAGCCGGGCCTGCGTGTCATTGCCGAAGCGGCCGACGGCGCGGAGGCCTACCGGCTGTATAAATCCGAGACGCCCGATCTCGTCATCATGGATTTGAGCATGCCCGGCATCGGCGGGATCGAAGCGATCAGGCGGATCAGGCAGTGGGACAAGGGCGCAAGGATTCTCATCTTCACCATGCACCAGAATGCCGGCTTCGCCGTGCAGGCGATCCGCGCCGGCGCGAGGGGCTACGTCACCAAGACCAGTCCGCCGGAAACGCTGGTGCGCGCCGTGATGGACGTGCTCGCCGGCAAGATCGCGATCAGCCCCGACATCGACCACGAGCTGGCGCTGAGCCGGCTCGGCGGCGAAAGCTCGGCCGCCGACGTCCTCACCGCACGCGAGTTCGAGGTGCTGCGGCTGCTGCTCGCCGAGAAGACGACCGACGAGATCGCCGAGACGCTCCATGTCAGCCCAAAGACGGTGGCGAACCTGCATTCGCTGATCAAGGACAAGCTCGGCGTCGGCTCCGACATCGAGCTGGTCCGCCTCGCGCTGCGCCAGGGCCTGTTGACGGAGCCCGATCTCGGCGAAGCCTGAGCGGTCACCTGCCTAAGGCGCAAGCCGCGTTCCATCGGGTGCAAATGCCTCGACCGTGTCGCCGATCGCGAACGACATCATGTCGCGCCCGACGAGCAGAGGTCCCTTGTAGCTCGTACGGGTGCGCAGGATCAGCGGCTCCTCCGGAATGTCGGCGACGGGCTTCACCGTGCCGAACACAATGTGGGAGTATACGGCGAGCTTTGGCCTGGCGGACGCAAAGATCAGGCCCGCCTCCTCTGGCGAGGTGTGGTGCGCCTGAATGTCCTTGTAGACCGGACTCCTGACCAGCAGCTCTGGCTCGATCACGGCGACCTCGTGGATCAGCAGATCGGCGCCCTCCGCCGCCTTCGCGACCCGCTGATCGTACTTGGTGTCGCCTGACAAAACCACTTTATGGCCGCCATACTCGACGACGTAGCCGAACGACGGTTTGATCTTCTCGCCGTGATTGACCTCGATCGCGGAGACCCTGACACCGTTGCTATCGTAAACGGGCCCGGCTTCTATGTCCTTTGCGGCAAATCTGATTGCTTCGGGATCGAGGTGCTCGTCATCGATACGAATGCGGATGTCGTCGGCAAAGGCCTTTGTCAGGTTCTCCGCCATCGCGACGGAGCCCTTGGGCCCATAGAGCTTCATCGGTCCCTTGCGGGACGCCCAGGGCGTGGCGAGCCAGCCGGTCAGCCACATATCGGGAAGGCCGACGAGGTGGTCGGAATGCAGATGGGTGATGAAACTCGCCGTGATCGCGCCGAGCGGGATCTTCAGCTTGTAGAGCTGCATAGTCGAGCCGCGGCCGAGATCGAACAGCAGCTTCTCGTTGCCTGCCTCCACCAGCGTCGAAGCACTGAAGCTGGTCGGACGCGGAGTCGGAACCCCGGTGCCGAGCAGCGTCACCTTGATCGGTTCGGCCGAGGCGGCGATCGTCAGCGCGAGCAGCACGACGCCTGCCCGCAAAATAGTCTTGAGCATAGTCTTGTTCCCCGAGAGTCAGATTATTGCAGTGTCGCCACGTTCATTCGCGCGCGACCACCTGGTCCAGCCACGCGCAGTTCAGCGGCGGCACGCGCGGGTCGGCGACGCGGACGCCGCGGGCCGCTGCATCCAGCCGCATGTCGCGCAGGCGCTTGCGCTGCTCTTCCGGCATATGGAGCCGTTCGTGTCCCCACAGGGACGGGCCGTCAAAAGTCTCGTGCGGCTGCCAGGTGTCGGGATCGATGACGCGCGCGCCCCAGCCATATTCGATGAAGAAGCCGGACGGCGTGTTCACATAGAATGAGGTCATGTGGTCGTTGGTGTGCCGTCCCAGCGTGTAGGCGACGCGGCCCTCTCCGAGCTGTGCCAGATCGTAGCCCTGCCCGACATCGTCGAGACTTCCGAGCTCGACCATGAAGTGATGCAGTGCCTTCCGCCCGGAGCCGACCATCGCAAAGCTGTGGTGGCGGCCGTTGACGTGGAAGAAGTACAACCCATAGGGCTTCAGCCCGAAATCCGAGACGTGGAAGCCGAGCACGTCGCGATAGAACGGCAGCAGCGGCTCGACATCCTCCACGTTCAGCACGACGTGCCCCATGCCGAGCGCACCAGTGCGAAAACCCGAGATCGGGCGGCCCGGCTTGAACGGCTCGATCGCCAGTTCCGGCTCGCAGAAAGCCTCGAGCCGATTGCCCGCGGGGTCAGTGAACCAGATCAGCTCGGTGACATGCCGCTCGTCGGCGAGCGCGCGCGCCCCGCGCGTCACCTTGACGCCCTGGCTTTCGAGCCGTCCCGCCAATTGATCAAGCTCTGCCGTGGACGGAACTTCCCACCCCATCACCGCAAGGCCTGCGTCACTGCTGCCATCGACGATGAGCCGCTGCTTGCGGTCGTCCATGCGGAAAGCGCGCATCTTGCCGCCGCGATCGACCTGCTGCATGCCGAGCAGCCCCGTTGCCATCTGGCCCCACTGGTCGAGCTGCGATGAGTTGATGCCGATATAGCCGAGCGCGGTGATTTCCATCGAAGTCCTCCAGAAGGCATCGCGCCGCAAGACGGCGAACTTGATACCGGCTGCGCGCGATCTTAACGTGGTGTTCCGCAATCGCTTCGCGTTCGCAACGATAATCGCGGGACCGTGCACCACAAGGGAGGAAATGCGAAGTGTCCAAGGAGCGGACGGGGCCGGGCGCGCCGCGGCAGTCGGAGGGCGTCCGCGCCTTCAAGCGCGGGCTTGACGTACTGCGCGAGGTCAACCGCTCCGGCGGCATCCGCGCAGGCGACGTCGCCCGTGCGCTCGACCTGCCCCGTCCAACCGTCTACCGCCTGCTCGAGACATTGGAGGAACTGGGATATATCGCGCGCAGTGCCAGCGATGACCGCTTTCGGGTGACCCGGCGAGCCCTGAGCCTCGGCGACGGCTACGATCCCGGCGTGGTGATTTGCCAGGGGGCGGCGCCCTACCTCGCCGAGCTCAGCAAGACCCTGGTCTGGCCGGTCGATCTCTCCACGTATGAGAACGCTGCGATGGTCGTCCAGGAGACCACCCACGCGCGCAGCCCGCTCTCGATCGACCGCGGCATGATCGGCAAGCGCCTGCCGATGCTGCGCACCTCCGCCGGCCGGGCCTATCTCGCCGCCTGCCCGCCGCGCGAACGGGACCTCATCATCAATCATCTGCGCCGCATCGACGAGGCCGACGACCGTCCGTTTCTCGATGCAGCGCGGCTCGATCGCATGATCGCCGAGACGCAGGCGCGCCGCTACGCGATCCGAAGCGAGGGCGAGTTCAACCCCAAGACGGCGTCGATCGCGGTGCCGATCGTGCGGGATGGAGCCGTCTTCGGCTGCATCTCCATCATCTGGATTCGCTCGGCGCTGCGGATCGACGAGGCAATTGCGCAATTTGCAGCGCAGCTTCAGGAGACGGCTGCGGCCATTCCGGTCGACGTCTAGGCCGATCCGTCCGCTGGGCGGACACTTCGGCCAGCGGCGTTGATGCTGCGACGCGGCTTGGGGAAGAAATAGCCCCATGCAGAATAAATCCGCCCCCGAAGAGTTCGATGTCGCGATCGTCGGCCGTGGTCCGGTCGGCGCCACCCTCGCCAACCTGCTGGGCCTGTGCGGCATCCGGACCTTGGTGCTGGAGCGCGAGGGGCAGACCTACCATTTGCCGCGCGCGGTCCATTTCGACGACGAATGCATGCGCGTGTTCCAGACCATCGGACTCGCCGACGCCATCCTGCCCCACGTGATCCTCAGCCCCGGCATGCGGTTTCTGGACGCGGGCGGCAAGATGCTGTTGGACTGGTCGCGGCCGCAGAATTTGACGCCGATGGGCTGGCATCTCAGCTATCGCTTTCACCAGCCGGATCTGGAGGATGTCCTGATCGGCGGTCTTGCCCGCTTTCCCCACGTCATCTTGCACGGCCGCTGCGATGTGTTCGCACTCGATCAGGATGAGCATGGCGTGCGTGTCCGCTACGAAGACCTCACGAACGGACAACTCACCGAGGTCCGCGCCCGCTATGTGATCGGCTGCGATGGCGCCCGGTCTCTGGTCCGCCGCTTCATCGGCTCCGGCATGGACGATCTCGGCTTCCACGAGCGATGGCTGGTTATCGACGTGCTACTCAAGCGAGCGCGTGACGATCTAGGCGATTACAGCTTACAGCATTGCGATCCCAGACGGCCCGCGACCTATGTCCGCGGCACCGGAACGCGGCGGCGCTGGGAGATCACGGTTCTCGCGGACGAGGATTCTCACGAGATCGCGCAACCGGCAAAGGTCTGGGAATTGCTGTCGCGCTGGGTCACGCCAGATGATGCCGAGATCGAGCGCGCCGCGGTCTACACCTTTCATTCCGTGATCGCAAAGCAATGGCGGCATGGAAGATTGCTGCTCGCGGGCGATTCCGCGCACCAAACCCCGCCCTTCCTCGGCCAGGGCATGTGCGCGGGCGTCCGCGATGCCGCCAACCTCGCCTGGAAGCTCGACGCCATTATTCGGGGCGCCGCCACGGCCGATCTGCTCGACACCTACCAGAGCGAGCGCCTTCCGCATGTGCGCGAGTTCATCGAACTCGCCATCCGTCTCGGCGGCGTGATCAACACCAAGGCCATCGAAGCGGGTCTCGCTGCGGGCGAGGCTCGCGAGAACGCTCCGGTGAAGCTCGAGGTGAGGAAGCCCCTGCTCGGACCTGGACTGGCGCCCCGCGACATGCCGCTCGCGGGAGATCTGGCGCCGCAATTCGAGCTTCGGGACGGCAGCCGCAGCGACGATCGGGTGGGCTACGGCCATGCCCTGCTCGTCGCAGACACGTCGGCCCTTTCCTCGCGGCCGGCGCTTGTGCAGGCGGGACTCAAGATCCTGGCCAGCGACGATGCCGACGGCATCGGCGAGTGGCTGAGTCGGCACGGCATCATCGCCGCACTGGTTCGTCCCGACCGCTATGTGCGCGGCGCCGCGCGGAACGAGATCGAACTCGACCAGCTCATCGGCGCCATCACGCCTCTCACCCACGTGCCGTCCGCGGCCTGACCAAGCATTTCTCAAGGACATCTCATGAAGCTCCTCTCTTTCACCGCTAGCGGCCGCGCCTCGTTCGGCGCCGCCAAGGACAACGGAATCGTCGATCTCGGCGCGCGCATGGCGCCCTGCTCCGCGCTGCGGCAGTTGCTTGAATCTGACGGCCTCACCGAAGCGGCAAAGCTCGTCGCCTCGACGGCGCCCGATCATCCGCTCGACAAGGTCAGCTTCGCTCCAGTGATCCCCGATCCCGGCAAAATCATCTGCGTCGGCCTGAACTACCGCGACCACGTCGCGGAGACTGGCCGCACGGTGACCGAGAAGCCTGCGCTGTTCGCGCGCTTCGCCTGCAGCCAGGTCGGCCATCTCCAGCCGATCGTGAAGCCGAAGGTGAGCGACGATTTCGACTATGAAGGCGAGCTCGCATTGGTCATCGGCAAGGCGGGCCGCCACATTCCGGCGACCCGCGCGCTCGATCACGTCGCCGGCTATTCCTGCTACAACGAAGGCAGCGTCCGCGACTGGCAGCGCCACACCAGCCAGTTCCTCTCCGGCAAGACCTTTGCCGAGAGCGGCAGCTTCGGCCCGTGGCTGGTGACGGCGGACGAGATTCCGGATCCATCGAAGCTCAGCTTGCAGACGCGCCTCAACGGCACCGTCGTGCAGGACACCAGGACCGACCTCCTGATCACCGCGATTCCCGAGTTGATCGCCTACATCTCCACAATCTGCCCGCTCGTCCCCGGCGACGTCATCGTGACGGGCACTCCGGGCGGCGTGGGCGCCAAGCGCACGCCGCCGCTGTGGATGCGGCCGGGCGACACCGTCGAGGTCGAGATTTCCGGCATCGGCACTTTGCGCAACACGGTGATCGCCGAACCGGCCTGAGCTTCGTGACCGACCAACCAACATAAATCAGGAAACGCCATGAACTCTTCTCGCTCGCTGTCTACCGCCATCATGCTGACGACGCTAGCGCTCGCATGCCCTGCCGCGCGCGCCGAGATCAAGGGCGAGACCATCCGCATCGGCCTGCTGACCGACATGAACGGCGTCTTCGCCACCGCGATGGGCCCGGGCTCGGTCGAGGCGGCGCGGATGGCCGCGGAGGAGTTCGGCGGCAAGATCAACGGCAAGCCGATCGAGATCCTGCAGGCCGATCACCAGAACAAGCCGGATCTGGCGGCATCGCTCGCCCGCAAATGGTTCAGCGACGGCGTCCAGGCGATTGCCGACGGCGGCAGCTCCGGCGCCGCCCTCGCCGTGCAGGAGCTGGTCCGCGGCAACGGAAAGATCTTCCTCGTCTCCGGCGCCGGCGCCAACCAGCTCACCGATGAGGCCTGTGCGCCGACCAGCGTGCAATGGACCCAGGACGCCTATTCCACCGCGACCGCCGTGGTCTCGGGCATCATGCAGACCAGCAAGGAGCCGTGGTTCTTCATCACCGGCGACTACGCCTTCGGCCATTCGATCGAGGCGACGGCACGAGCTCGCATCGGCGAGCTCGGCGGCAAGGTCGCCGGCGGCGTCAAGGCGCAGCTCGGCACGCCCGATTTCAGCTCGTTCCTGCTGCAGGCCCAGTCCTCGGGCGCGAAGATCCTCGCCATCAACGTGGCCGGAGACAATGCCACTGCGATCAAGCAGGCCGAGGAATTCGGCCTCGCCGATCAGGGCATCAAGATCGTGCCGATGTCGTTCCAGAACGTCGACATCGAGGCGGTCGGGTTGAAGGCAACCCGTGGCGACCTCATCGTCACCTCGTTCTTCGAGGACGTCTCGCCGGCAGCCAGGAAATTCTCCGATGCGTTCTTTGCGCGCCGAAAGGCGATGCCGTCGCAGATCCAGGCCGGCGTCTATTCCGCCGTGCGCCATTATCTGCAGGCGATCAAGGACACCGATTCCGACGACAGCGCAACCGTGATGGCCAAGATGAAGGCGACCCCGGTGTCGGACGCCTACACGCCCAACGGCCGCATCCGCGAGGATCAGCGCATGGTGCACGATCTCTATCTAGTCCAGGTCAAGACGCCGCAGGAGTCCAAAGGCCCCTGGGATTTCGTCAAGCTGGTCGCGACCATCCCGCCCGACCAGGCCTTCCGCCCGCTCGACCGCAGCAAATGCGGCTTGGTCGGCAAGTAGCAGCTTACGCCAGATAACGCACCAGCTGGCCTTCCATCGCATAGAGCGCGCAGAGCGCCAGGCTCGACCACACCGCGGCGCTGAAATACAGGAACATCCAGGTCAGCTCGCCTTTCCAGTGCGCGATGTCGTGGGTCACCACCCAGCGCGTCGAAACGTCATGCAGGCCTTCGAGGAAGCCGAGAAACCTGTTGCCCTCGGCGTGCCCTGCCCGCCAGCGGCTGAGATACATGGGAACGTCGACGGTGACGAGAAAGGCCAGGAAGCAGGCGATGCCGACGATGCCCGACATCAGCGCCCAGCGCACCACGCCCTGGAATTCCGGCATCAGGCGGCACAGCGCGATGCCGGCGAGGAAGAAGGTCACGGCCCACAGCGAATTCTCGATCGCGTTGAAGAGGAAGTTGGTCGTCACCACCGCGTACCAGGAGAAGCACTCCGCGATGATGATGATGGGCACGATCACGAGCGCGATGTTCACCGCGGTCTCCGCGCCCGTCATCTTGCCGAGCTGATGCAGGATAATGGCCCATTGCGCGACGAAGCAGAGCTCGGCCACGGTCGCGACGGTGCGGCCGACCACGACGCTCGACAGCCAGGTGTCGAACAGGCAGATGCGCTGCACGTCCGCGCGCGGCAGGAACGAGCGGAACGCGCAGCCGAACACATAGCCGGCGCAGAGCAGGAACATCAGCCCGATGTCCGAGCCGCCACCCGCACTTCCTGCGACCGTCGGGTAGAACTCGCGATACAGCATGAACCAGACCAGGATATTGGCCGCGCTCACGAGCGTGAGAGATCCCCACCACCACGCGAGGGGATTTGACCGCGCCTGCCACTGCAACATGAGCCGCTCCAGAAATTATCGATGAATTATCGATCTGACATGTCGACGTAATAATCCTGTCACAAGACGGCATGCAATCACGACAAAAATCCGTGTGGTCGCCTCGCTCGCGCGCGTTCTTCAGTGAAATTTCGATGCAATTCTTATGTCCACATATCGGACAATTTCTGTACCGTCATCGAATATATTGGACAGAAGCGACGCTTCCGTTCGATAGTCAGGAATGGCCCCGAAAGACTCATCCAAGCCGCGACATGCGCCCTCCTCCGCTGCCGCCGTGCTGGCGGAGAGCGTCGATGACGCCGCCTTCGCCACGACGCTGGCGAAGGGGCTGGTCGTGCTCGAAGCGTTCAAGGCCGGCAGCACACTGCTCGGCAACATGGAGCTGTCGACGCTGACGGGCATTCCGCGGCCGACGGTTGCGCGGCTCACCCACACGCTGGCCGAGCTCGGCTACCTCCGTTACGACGCTGAACGGGCGAAGTACCGCGTCGCTGCGCGAGCGCTACGGATCGCGCATCCGCTGCTTGCGGGCATGCAATTCCGCCAGGTGGCACGGCCCATGATGCAGGAGCTGGCGCTCAGCGTCCGCGGCACGGTCTCGATCGGCCTGCTCGACGCCACCTCGATGATCTATGTCGAGACCGCACGCTCCGGCGATGTCGGGCCCCACGCGCCCGACATCGGCATGCCAATTCCCGTGGTGATGACCGCGATGGGACGCGCCGCGGCAGCGACCTTGCCGCCGGCCGATGCCGAGCGGCTCGAACGCAACATCGCCGCCGAAGACGCCGAGTTATGGTCGGCCTTCCGTGACAAGTACCGCGCCGGGATCACGCAATGCAAAAGCCGCGGCTTCTGCACCTGCTGGGGCGAGTACATGGCTTCGATCCATGCCGTCGCCGCACCGCTGTTCCACGTCAGCGAATCCAGGCAGTCGTTCTCGATCAATTGCGGCATCCCCGCGTTCCGCCTCCAGCCGGGCCAGCTGGAAGGCGAGATCGGTCCGCGCATCGCGGCGCTCGCCGACAGCATCCGCGCCATCGTCGGAAAGGCGGCCCCCGCGCCGCCGGCGCGCAAGACCAAGAAAACCAACACCGGGACGTGAGATGGCTGGGCCGCTCGAAGGTTTGAGAGTTCTCGACATCGCGACCATCATCGCAGCGCCCTTTGCCGCGACGCTGCTGGCCGACTACGGCGCCGAGGTGCTCAAGATCGAGATGCCCGGCCAAGGCGACGGCGTGCGGGCGTTTCCGCCATTCAAGGACGGCAAGCCGCTGTGGTGGAAAGCGGCCAACCGCAACAAGAAATTCGCCACGCTCGACCTGCGCGCACCGGATGGGCTTGCGCTATTCAAGCAGCTGCTGCCGCGCTTCGACGTGCTGATCGAGAATTTCCGTCCGGGAACGCTCGACCGCTGGGGCTTGCCCAAGGAGGTGCTGTGGTCGATCCAGCCGCGCCTCGTGATCCTGCGCGCCACCGCTTTCGGGCAAGATGGCCCCTATCGCGAGCGGCCCGGCTTTGCCCGCATCTTCGAGGCCATGGGCGGGCTCACCTACATCACCGGGGAGAGCAAGGGCGAGCCGACCCACCCCGGTTATCCGATCGGGGATTCGATCGGCGGCCTGTTCGGCGCCGTCGGCGTGCTGGCGGCGCTGTGGAAACGGGCGCGTGACCCGAATGCGCCTGGCGAGGAGATCGATCTTTCGCTAACGGAGGCGACCTTCCGCCTGCTCGACGTCCTCGCTATTGAACACGACCAGCTCGGCGCCGTTCGCAGCCGGATCGGCAATGCCAACGGCTATTCGGCGCCAGCCGCCGTGTTTCGCACGCAAGACGATCATTGGGTCACGCTCGCAGGTTCGACCAACGCACTGTTTGCGGCGAACTGCCGGGCGATCGAACGGCCCGACCTCATCGACGATCCGCGCTTCGCCAGCAACGACCGGCGCGTCAAGCACGCTTCCGAGCTCAACGACATCTTCGCCGGCTGGTGTGCCGCCCATCCCCTCGATGACGTCCTCGCAAGGTTCAACGCAGCGCAGGGAACGCTCGCCCCGATCTATTCGATCGACCAGATCGTCGACGACCCGCAAATGAAAGCGCGCGAGATGATCACGCGCGTGGCTGACCGGGATTTCGGCACGGTCGCCATGACCAATGTCGTTCCGCGCTTCACCAATGATCCCGCGCAAATGCGTCACGCCGCCGGCGACGTCGGCCAGGACAATGACGAGGTCTTTCGCGATTGGCTCGGCCTGACCGAGCAGGAGATCGAACGGCTCACCGAGCGAAAGGTGATCTGAACTAACAAGAAGACTGACAATAAAGGGAGGAAGAGATCGTGGCATCGCACGACGTCACACGACGAACCCTGCTGGGCACAATCGCAGGCGGCCTTCTTGCCGGCTCAAGCCTGACGGCACGGGCCGAGGATGCATGGCCTTCGCGCATGGTGCGGCTGATTTCGCCCTACGGCCCCGGCGGCTCCAACGACATTTCGCTGCGCCTGCTCGTCGAAGAGTTCGGCCGCAATCTCCGTCAGCAATTCATCGTCGAGAACAAGCCGGGTGCCGGCACCCGCATCGCGAACGACATGGTCGCCCATGCCCCGGGCGACGGCTACACCCTGCTCTACGTCGCGGCGCCCTACGCGACCGCCGAGGCGCTGTTCGGCAAGCTGACCTATGACCGCAAGGATCTGCAGCCGGTCGCGATGGTCGTGGTCGCGCCGCTGTTTCTCATCATCAGCGCCGACGCACCATTCAAGACGCTTCCCGAATTGATCGCCTACGGCAAGTCGAAGCCGGATGGGCTGACCTTTGCTTCGCCCGGCGCCGGCTCGCAGCCGCACCTCGCCGGAGAGCTGCTGTTCCGCGACGCCGGCGTCAAAGGTCTCAACATCCCGTTCCGGGGTGATGCGGCCTCCTACACGGAGCTGCTCGCCGGACGCGTCGATGCCACGCTGACGGCGCTGCCGACCGCCCTGCCCTACATCCAGAGCGGAAAGTTCATCGTGCTCGGCGTCGCCTCGCCCGAGCGCAGCGCACTCTATCCGCAGGCACCCACGCTGCGCGAGCAGGGCTTTCCCAACGTCGCCGCCGCCGGCTGGTACGGCTTCATGGCGCCCGCCACGACGCCGCGCGCGATCGTCGACAAGTTCCAGGCCGAAGTCCTGCGCGCGCTGGCAGAGCCCGCGATCAAGGACAAGCTGACCGCTCAAGGTCTGGAGGTGCGCGCAGGCACTGCCACCGAGTTCGGTCAGTTCATCGATGCCGAGACCCAGAAGTGGACCAAGCTGATCCGCGATGCCGGGCTCAAGGGCGAATGATCGCAGACAACAGGGAATGGAAATGAAGAACCGTCTTCTCGATCGCGTCGCGGTCACCGCGCTTGCCCTGGTGATGTCGCTCGCACAGGCTCATGCGCAGAAGAAATACGATCCCGGCGCCTCCGACACTGCGATCAAGGTCGGTCAGACCGTGCCGCTCAGCGGCCCGGCCTCGGCCTACGCCGTAATCGGCAAGACCCAGGCGGCCTATATGAGGATGATCAACGACCAGGGCGGCGTGAACGGCCGCAAGATCGAGCTGATCCAGTATGACGACGCCTATTCGCCGCCGAAGACGGTCGAGCAGGTCCGCAAGCTCGTCGAAAGCGACGAGGTGCTGCTGACCTTCCAGATCATCGGCACGGCGCCGAACGTCGCCGTGCAGAAATATCTCAACGCCAAGAAGATCCCGCAGCTGTTCGCTGCCACCGGCGCGGCACGCTTCACCGATCCAAAATCCTTTCCCTGGACCATGGGCTTCAATCCCTCCTACCTCGTCGAGGGCCGGATCTACGCGCAGTACCTTCTGAAGAACCATCCGAACGCCAAGATCGGCGTGCTCTACCAGAATGACGACCTCGGCAAGGACTATCTTGCCGGCCTCAAGGCGGGCCTCGGTGACAAGGCAAAGATGGTGGTAGCCGAGACCTCCTACGAGATCTCCGAGCCGACCATCGACTCGCAGATCCTGCGCTTGAAGGACGCCGGCGCCGACGTGCTGTTCAGCGCCACGACGCCGAAACAGGCGGCGCAGGCGATCAAGAAGGTCGCCGAGATCGGCTGGAAGCCGCTGCACATCATCGACATCAACGCTTCCTCGCTCAGCGCCGTGCTGAAGCCGGCGGGACTGGAAAATTCCAAGGGCGTCGTCAGCGTCGGTTACGTCAAGGATGCCGCAGACCCCGACTGGAAGGACGATCCCGGCATGAAGCGCTACCTCGCCTTCATGGCAAAGTACTATCCCGACGGCGACAAGGATTCGAACCTGAACGTCTACGGATACATCACGGCCCAGCTGCTGGTGCAGGTGCTGCAGCAATGCGGCGACGATCTGACCCGCGAGAACGTGATGCGGCAGGCAACCAGCCTCAAGCACGTCGTGCTCGATCTGACGCTCCCGGGAATCTCGGTCACGACCACACCGACCGATTATCGCGTCAACAAGCAGTTCCAGATGGTGCAGTTCGACGGCCAGCGCTGGCAGAAGCTCGGCGACATCGTGACGGACGAGGCGAAGGAGTGAGAAGAGCCAGGCTTCGAGACGGCGCTCAACGCTGGCCGGCTCGCCGACCGCCGTTGCGGATCAAAGGGTCGCTCTCCCGGACATGGTGCTGATATTGGGAGATGGCGCGATTGGCCATGCGGATCCGGTTGGTTTGCCCCTCCTCGACCATCCCGGTGATGCGCTGTGCCAGGAATACGCAGGCTTCGAATTCGTCGCGGATCGCGCCTGTGCGGTCGAGAAAATCCCAGGCAATCTCGTAGGCCTGCTCCGCGGCGGGATTGCGATAGTCGCTGAAGACAATGTGCGTCATCACCGGCAAAGCCGGAGAAGCGCGATCGTTCCTGCGGCCCCCCTCGTGCGGCAGAAAGCCCGCTAATCCCGATAATGTTCCGGTCGCGGGAACGACGCCCCCGCCGCAAGTCATCGCACGTCGGCACCACGCCTTGCCAATGTCAGCGAAAACGGTCCCGGCGGCTCTGCGCCGGGACCTCATGTCTTCACCGCTTCATGCCTGCGACATAGGCCGCGAGCTTGTCGAGCGTCTGATAGCCGTACTCGACGGCGCCGAAGCCGATCATGCCGTCGCGCTGCTCGGTGCTCGAGGCAAGCTGGCGCATCATCAGCACGGTCTTGCCGTTGCTCTGCTCGGCAAAGGTGACGGTGAAGCGGAACATGCCGGGATCCTCGTCCTGGTCTGTGCCGTGATCCATCTCCATCAGCGACGGCCGCTCGATGCGGCGGAAGCGCATCCGGTTCGGATAGACCGTGCCGTCGGGGCCGATCATGTTGAAGCGCCAAACGCCGCCGACCCGCACGTCGATCTCGAAGGTCTCGACCTTGAAACCCTTCGGCCCGAACCATTGCGGCAGATGCTTGGGGTCGGACCAGGCCTCGAACACCAGATCGCGGGGCGCGTCGATCACGCGCGACATCACGATCTCGCGGTCGAGCGACCATTGCGACAGAGCGGGGTTGGCAGAATTCGTCATCGTCAAGAACCTTTCTTCTTGGTTGTGCGGGACGGCCGTTTGGCGACCGCCTGCTCCTTCTCTTTCTTGAGCTTCATCACATAGGTTTCGAACCGGTCGAGCCGCGCCTCCCAGATCGCGCGCTGCTGCTGGAACCAGTCCTCCGCCCCGAGCAGCGCATCCGGGCTGAGCCGGCAGGTCCGCACGCGGCCGGATTTCTCCGATTGCACGAGCCCGCTCGTCTCCAGCACATGGATGTGTTTCATGAGGCTCGGCAGCGCCATGTCGAAGGGATCGGCGAGCTCGCCGACCGACGCCTCCCCCGCACACAGCCGCATCACGATCGCGCGCCGCGTCGGATCGGCAAGCGCTGCGAAAACCTGGTCGAGGCGGGATAATTGGTTAGCCATGAAGCTAACTATAAGCGACGTGGACGCCCGCGTCAACAATTGTTATCCGATTGGCTTAGTTTTGTACCGCGACTTCGATGCGGAACCTGCGACGCGCAATTGTGAATTGGGCCGCGGGACGCTTCCGGCTAAAGCAGATCGGGGGCGCGTCAGAATCGCTCATCAGAGCCCGTGCCGCCTATTGTCACCTCATCCCCCATCACAAGGCGGACCTTCGCCCGGGCCGTCTTCATTCCGGCTGCGCTCGCGCTTTGCTCGCAACCCGCCTCGGCGGATTCCGACATGATCGCGCAGATGCGCGACATCGTCGCGAGCGAGCTGGCACCGACCGCGACGCCGGACTCTGCGGGCGGCCTCGCTGCCGCCCTCTATGCCGGGCGCCATGTCGAGTTCTTCAGCTACGGTTTTGCCGATGATGCGACCGGCCGGAAGGTGACGCCGGATACCTTGTTCAACCTCGCCTCCTTGAGAAAACCGTTCGAGGCGGCTGTTGTGGCGCTCGGCGTGCTGCGTGGCGAGCTGCGGCTCGACGACCGCCTGCCGAAATACCTGCCCGAGCTGAACGGCACCTATATCCCCAACGTCACCGTCGGCCAGTTGGTGACACACACATCGGGACTTTTGCTGCCGACCGACCATCCGCCATGGCCGAACGATGAGTACACGCGCGCGCAGTTCATCGCCATGCTGAACGCCTTCGCGCCGGCGGCGAGCGTCGCGCCCGGTCGGCAACGCATCTACACCCATGCCGGCTATGTGCTGCTTCAGCTCGTGGTCGAGCGCTGCTACGACTTGCCGATCCGCACGCTGATCGAGGGGCGCATCCTCAAACCGCTCGGCATGCACTCAACGTTCATTCCTGAGCGCGGCGCAGACAATCGCGCCGTCATGGATGCCGCCTGGATGCAGCGCGCGGTCCAGGGCTATTCCGACCAGGGCGCAGCCGTCGGCCCGATCGGCGATCAGCAGAGCTATTTTGCCTTTCCCGGCACCGGCCAGATGTTCGCCTCGGTGCGGGATCTTGCCACGTTCGCGGCGGCCTGCGTCGATGGCCGGACCATCGATCCGCATTTGCGCGAGGCGCTGCGGATGACGCAGCGCGAGGCCTTCCGCGTCGACGAGAAATTCGGACAGGGCATGGCCTGGGAGACCGTGCGTCTTCCGGGCGTCACCATCGTCGACAAGCCCGGCGGCCTCAACAACGCCTCCGGCTATATCGGCCTGGTGCCGGCGCGGCGGATCGGCATCGTCCTGCTGGCCAATCGCGGCGAGTATCCGCACGAGATCGCCCGCTACAAGATTCTTCCCGCGCTGGCACATCTGCTGGCATCGCACGCAGGCTGAGCTTCAAAACAGAAAGCCCCGGCCGAGCCGGGGCTTTCCACGCCAGGATCGGACCGGGACAGATCAATACCTGGCGACGACGGGTCCGCCGAACTTGTAGTTCACGCCGACGCGCACAATGTTCGACTTGAGGTCGACCGAATGGGTGAAGGTCTGCACCGGCAAAGCCACACCGACGCTGAAATTGTTGCTGGTCATGCTGCTGCGGCCGAGATCGACATAGAGATATTCGGCCTTCAACGACCAGCCATTGCCCACGGCGTATTCACCGCCGAGGCCCGCGGTCCACCCGACGCGGGTGTCGCGGATCGTTCCGGATTCGGTCGCGCCTGCGAAGGTATCGGTGAAGCTGAAATTGCCCCTGACCTCTGCGATGGCGGCACCGCCGGTGGCGTAGATCAGCCAGCTCGGCGTCGCGAGGAAGCCGATGCGGCCGCGAATGGTGGCGAGCCAGTCGGCCGAGACCGACGAGTTGACGGTGAAGGTGGTCGGCGCGCAGCAGGGATACACCGCCGTGCTGCTCGCGCTGCCCTTGAAGCCGAAATAGTTGATGTCGCCCTCGAGGCCGAGCACGGCGTTGTTGACCTGCCAGTTGTAGCCGGCGGTGAAGCCGCCGGTCACGCCGGAGCTGTTGATGTGCTGGGCGCCGACCGTTCCGATGGCGGTCACGCTCGAATCCGCGAAATAGGCGGCCACCGGAAACAGCGTGGTGGTGGCCGGGTTCGCGCTGCCCCACTGCCCACCGACATTGCCGCCGACGTAGAAGCCGGTCCAGTTATAGACGGGCGCCATTGCCGGCGCCTTGGTGTAATGCGCCGCGAGGTCGGCGGCCTGAACGGACGCGGTCCCCAAGACAACCGACGCGATCGCCAGCAACAACTTGTTCATTCCAGTCTCCTTGCCCCACGCGATGAACTCGCGTTTCGATTGCCCGCCGATAAAAACCGGCGCAGTGAGGGCATACGGCGCGCGCCGCTCCTCGTCTTGGGCTGCGGCGAAGTTCATCGGGACTGTGACGTAGTGTGCATCGGAGATCGTACAAACGGATGAGCAGTGTGACTGGAGGGCCACAGATCACCCCTCATCAACGGCGTGCAGCGCACGCCGCTGTCGCATGACGACAAGGCCGCGAGGCCGCGACTCGGCTCTGCTTGCCTCAGACCGAGCGCGTCAGTCCGCCGTCGACGCGGATGTTCTGGCCGGTGATGTAGGCGGCGCCGTCGGAGGCCAGGAACGAGATCGTCGCCGCGATCTCCTCGACCTTGCCATAGCGCTTCATCGGCACGCTGTCGCGGCGTGCATCCTGCTGCGGCAGGCTGTCGATCCAGCCCGGCAGGACGTTGTTCATGCGGATGTTGTCGGCGGCATGGGCATCGGTGAAGATTTTTGTGAAGGCGGCGAGCCCTGCGCGGAACACCGCCGAGGTCGGGAACATCGCGCTGGGCTCGAATGCCCAGGCCGTCGAGATGTTGATGATGGTCCCGCCCTTCTGCGCCTGCATGATCGGCGTCACCAGCCGCGTCGGGCGGATCACGTTCAACAGATAAGTGTCAAGGCCGGTGTGCCACTGCTCGTCGGTGATCTCGGTGATCGGCGCGCGCGGGCCGTGGCCGGCGCTGTTGACGAGCACGTCGATCCGTCCCCATTTTGCCATCGCACCGTCGACGAAACGCTTCAAATCGTCGTTCGACTTGTTCGAGCCGGTGACACCGAGCCCGCCGAGCTCGGCCGCCAGGGCCTCGCCCTTGCCCGAGGACGACAGGATCGCGACACGAAACCCGTCCGCCGCCAGCCGCCGCGCAGCCCCTGCCCCCATGCCGCTGCCGCCGGCGGTAACGAGCGCAACCTTCTCTGCTGCCATGACCGATGATCCCTTCGAGTTGAGGCGAGCCGCAGGCTCGGCCTATCATGAGGCCTTCTACAGCCAGACCTGTCGGCAGGTCCATGGTCGAAGGTCACAGTCATGAGCAACGCGAGATGAGCGAGCTGTTGATCCGCAATTTGCGCCCCGAGGAAATCTCGCTTGCCATCGGCTGGGCCGCGGCCGAGGGCTGGAATCCGGGCCTCTCCGATGCCGCCTGCTTTGCCATCCCCGACGCGCAAGGCTTCTTCGTCGGCGAGATCGATGGCGAGCCGGTCGCGACGGTCTCCTGCGTCAATTACGACGATCGCTTCGCCTTCCTCGGCTTCTACATCGTGCGTGCGGGTCTTCGCGGCTCCGGCCACGGCCTGCGCATCTGGAACGCGGCGATCGCGCATGCGGGCACGCGCGTGATCGGGCTCGATGGCGTGGTGGCGCAGCAGGGCAACTACAGAAAGTCAGGCTTCCAGCTTGCCTACGCCAATATCCGCTATGGCGGCATCGTCACTGCGCCTGCGAGGCCGCCCGCCGATGTCGTCGCACTCGACACAATCCCGTTTACGCTTGTGGAAGCCGATGACGCCACGGTCTTCCCGGCCCGGCGCAGCGCTTTCCTGCGTGCCTGGACCAACACGTCGGGCCATGTCGGCCGCGCGCTTATGCGTGACGGCGAGCTCGCCGCATGGGGCGTGATCCGGCCGTGCCGGACCGGCTACAAGATCGGCCCGCTGGTCGCCGACGATCGCAGGGCGGCGGAGGCGATCGTGCAGGCCCTGCTGGCAAGCGCGGATGGCGAGGTCTTCCTCGACGTCCCCGCCGTCAACCGTGACGCCATCGCGCTCGCGGAGGCGCTCGGGCTGAAGCCGGTGTTCGAGACGGCGCGGATGTACACGGGCGCGATCCCGCCGCTGCGGATCGACCGCGTCTTCGGCGTGACCAGCTTCGAGCTGGGCTAGACCCCAATCAATAGCAGCGCGTGATGTTGACGGTGTGCTCGCTGCCGCCGCGGCCGGGCACCGTCACCTGCTCCGTCGGGCAGCTCGGCACGTAGGGCCGGTCGGAGGGCACGACGTTCGGCGGGAAACGATGCGACCAGTCCCAGGGGACGTCATAGGTGTAGGTGTAGCGCACGTCAGTGGAGACCGGCTGCGCCGCATCGAGGAAGGGCTGGCTGTAGCCCGCGCTGTCGTAGAAGAAGCCGCCGCCTCCCGGCCAGTACACGAAGGGGTTATTGCGCCGGTGGAACCGGGCTCCCGGCGCGATTGGCGGACGCGCCGCGACGCCGGACGGCGCAGCAGTCATGCCATGCGGCGCGGCGCCGCCGGGTCGTGCAAAACTGTCGCTGAGGCTAAGGAGCAGCGCGGCGGCGCTGAGCGAGGCGAGCATCGCCCCATATGATCTGGACATCATGATACGCACCAACTCGTTTGGCTTCGGCGGCTCCCCGCAGCTACGCTAGGCCGGGCCGTCGCCCAGCCGCAAACGTATAATTAATATTTGGTTAAGGCACGCGATTAACCGGGGAGCCGGTGCGGCAAGAGCGCCCGGGATTGCCGCCTCTGTCGTTTCGTTCCGGGACAGGCGATTCATAACCAGTTGATCGGAGTTGATCGCTCTCGCCGGACCGGTTCCGGAACGCTCCCGCAGTGCAACCGTTGGCTCCCGACACAAGCAAGGAGCATCTCCAATGCAGAACAAGTCGAAACTCCTCTGCCTGATCACGGCATCGCTCGTCGCCGGCACCGCGGCCGCCTCGGCGCAGGGCTACGACTGGAACGGATCGCGCATGGGCTGGGACCGCAGCGCCCCCGCCTACGAGCCGGTTCAGCCGCGCGCCTACTATCCTGATGTCGCGGGCCCCTATGGTGCAATCAACGGCACCAACCATCCGACGCCGAGCTCGACGCAGGGTGACGTCGGCCCTGACGGCAACAACAACGGCACGCTGACCGGCGGCTATCGCTGGTAAGATCCGCGCGCGGCGAGGCCCACCGTCCAGAGCGGACGGTGGGCCTTCGTGCGTCACCGGCCCTGCTGCTTGCGCAGCCAGTCGAGCATGTCCTGCGCGTTGCCGGTGCCTTGTCCGGTGCTTTGCGTCACGATGGCGGTGTTGCCACCGCTGCGGCGATAGACCGTCGTGCGCCCGGGTTCCTTCTCGATGCGAACCTCGGCCTGCGCGGGATCACCGCTCTGTGTGATCACCGACGTGCCGTTCTCGTCCTGGACCGTCGTGGTGTGACCATCGCCGGCTTCAGCCGGCGCCATCGCAACCACGCCCATGAGTCCTATTCCGGATGCGAGCAGGAGCAACCTCATGTCACACCTCCATCATCGGCTGAACTGAAAGATCGCCAGCCAGTTGAAACGCCCGAACTGCCTCACGGCTCCTGAGTTCATGTCGCCGATCTGAAGCAGAAGCGTGTTGGTGGAATTGCCGATCTGGGTGATCTCGGCGGTGTTGCTCACCCCGGATTGACCGATGACGGCATTGGTGGTGCCGCCCATTTGGATCACATTGGCATAGTTGCGCGTGCCGTTCTGGATGATGGTCGCGTCCACCGTCCCGGTCCCGCCGATCTGGATCACCCGCGCGATATTGATCGGGCTGTTCTCCTCGATCGTGACAGGCTGAACATTGTCGCCGAACTGTACGACAGTTTCAATGCTCACCTTCCCTTTCGTCACGCTGTGCTGCACCGACCCGGCGCTCGCCTGCGTCGCCGTGCCGACGGCGGTGAGCAACACCGCCAGCGCCAAAGTGTGCCTCAAGATCTGGCTGCCTCGCATCGTCTTCCCCCGTTGCTTGCCGACGCCGATGAGTTCGCGCGCGTTTTAGGGGCCGGTCTGGACGACGGTGGAAGTGTTGACCGCGCCGAACTGCGCCACCGTGCCCGCATTCATCGTGCCGAGCTGCGATATCAGGCTGCTCGCCGACTGGCCGGTCTGACCGACGAAGGCGAGATTGTTCGCGCCCGCCTGCCCGACCGATGCGGAATTGGTCCCGCCGAATTGCAGGACGCCCGTGGCATTGTTCGTGCCGTTCTGGGTCACGGTCGCGCTGGTGCTGCCGCCGATCATGAACACGCCCGCCAGGTTGAGCTGACTGTTCTGGTTCAGCACGACGGGCGGACCGCCGACCGAGACGATGGTCTTGATGTCAGCGGTCTGGGCGCGGGCTGGCCCCGCGCCGACCGGGCCCAGAGCGAGCAGGACTGCGCCCGCGCATCCCAAATGATGTTTCATGACATGCCTCGCACTTCAGATCCGCTCACGGAGCCTGCTGGATGATCGTCGAGCCGTTCAGGATTCCGAGCTGACCGACGCCGGCCGTGTTGTTGGCGCCGATCTGGCCGATCAGGCTCGAATTGCTGCCACCGACCTGGCCGGCCAGCGCGGTGTTGGTCGCAGTCGGGGTGGTGCCGCCCTGCCCGATCACCGAATTGTTGACGGTCAGGAGCGAGCCCGTCTGCAAGGTGATCGCGGTGTTGGTGGCGCCGAACTGCAGCGTCGTGGCGCTGTTGCTGGTGCCGCCACTCTGCGAAATGAACGACGTGTTGGTGTTTCCGAATTGCAGCACGCTGGCCGTGTTGCCGGCCTGTGCATCGGCGGCCGTCAGCGTGGCGAACGCCGCAAAAGTTGCAATGAAATAGGTGATCCGCATGTCAATTCCTCCGCGAGAATGAGCGAGCCGTCGCAATCGATCGGCCGGCCGGTACCGGTGTATTCGAGATTGGCGCGGACGCACCGCAACTGGATGCGTCCGGCCGAACGGTTGCGTGGTTCAGTGCGCCGTCTGCGAGACGGTGCTGCCGTTGACGCCGAACACGCTGAGCTGGCCGACGGCGGCGGCGTTGTTCTGCAGCGCGGGCGGCCCGAACGAGTTCTGGGTGATCGCGCTGCCGTTGTTGCCGAACGCCACCTGGCCGGTGGTCGCCGAGTTCTGCACGCCGATCTGGTTCACCGTGCTCGCGTTGTTGAGCGAGGCCGAACCGGTGCCCTGCATCGTGGACGCAGTATTCACGATGCCGAGCTGGCTGGTCGACGAGCTGTCGTTGGTGAGGCCGTTCTGCGTGACGGACGAGCCGTTCACGACGCCGACCTGCACCGTGGTCGAGGTGTTGGCGGCCTGCGCCGCGGAGGACAAGGCGAACAATGCAACGGAAGCAAAAAACAATTTGCGCATGGAATATCCCTTTCTGGACAAGTTGTCTGACTTGAGTACGGATGCCGTCTTGGAAGAGGCCGACATCGTAGGGATACTTTGAACCGATCGCGGCCTGCGCGACAGACTGCCATTCATGCTAATCGGTACGGACTAGACGCCTGCGATGAAATGCGGCACGTGACAGCGCGCGAGCCGCGCTATCCCGCGCCGGCGCGCGGCGTCTCCGCTTCACGCCCCATGCTGTCGATCAGCCGCACCACCTCGATCGGCGTACGCAGCTCCAGCTTTCGCATCATCCTGGCGCGATGCACTTTCGCCGTCACCTCGCTCACGCCGAGCCGCGCGGCGATCTGCTTGGCGATGAGCCCCTCGGCCATCAGCAGCATGATCTCGCGCTCTCGCGCCGTCAGCGTCTCGACGCGCTGGCGCGCTTCGCGCACGACGTCCTCGCGCTCGAGGCGCCTGCGATCGCGCTCGATGCCATGCCTGATCGCGTCGAGGATCTCCTGCTCGCGAAAAGGTTTCGGCAGAAACTCGACCGCGCCGCGCTTCATGGCCTCGACCGAGACGCGGACGTCGGAATGGCCGCTGATGAAGACGATCGGAATCGGCACGCCCGTCTCGGCGAGGCGGCGCTGCAGTTCGAGTCCGGTCGGCGACGTGCCGGGAAAGCGGACGTCGAGCACGAGGCACGAAGGACCGGGCGAAATGCTCTCCGCGAGAAACGCCTCCGTCGTGGCGAACAGCTTCACCTGGTGTCCGGTCTCCTCGCAGAGATTTCCGATCGCAGTTCGAATCTGAATTTCGTCGTCAACGACATAAACTGTGGCTTGACCTGAATTCATGAGCAACGGGCTCCCCGGCTTGCGGCTCGATGAAAAAACCGAGCCGTCCATTCTTCTTGCAAGCGTGATCAAGGTGCTTGGATAAAATCGCAGCGATCGAACGAGGCGCATCGCTCCGCCGGTTCGACCTCTTAGAGCCAACTCGCGCCTGAGACGAGTGAAGGCGTTCACATATCGGGCTTCGTGATTGAAGTGATTCGACCTCGCCGCCGCCGGCATCGAGGCGGGCTGATCTCGATAATGCGACGTTCCTGCGTCGTGGTATCGCCAGTTGCGTCATGCATCGCCACTCATGGGCCGGCTTGAACGCCCTGCACCGGCCGCTTCGGCCAGAGCAAACGGGACGTTCAGTCAGCTTGTCGAGTTCGATACCGCGCGCCTCATATCGATACGCTTCGTATGCATCCGCAGCAAATCACGAAAATTCGCGGCTTACGATTTTACGTCTGGATCATCAGCCGCACCCGACCGTCGCCCCATCAGCGGCGACATACTGACGATCGATATCGCTTTGGGGGATTTACAACCATAGCGCGATCTTTTGTTCGTGCCGCCAGCCATTATTCGAGAGGCGGGTTTTTGATATGCGATTTGTACCAATCATTGCCTTGCTTGGAACTGCCTGCAGCCTCGCCGCGGTCTATGCCGCAGGGCCCGCCGTCATCGGCGCGGCCGGGAGCGCTGCGGACAAGGCCTCGCACGCGCTGGAATCGACCCGACGCCTGCTCGTGCCTGCCGGACGCAATGCCGCGTCATTCGGGCCCGATTCGCCCGTATTCCGCTACGCGTCGATCCAGCGCGGCAGCATCGAGCAGACCGTCACCGTCACGGGCGCCCTGCAGCCCGTCAAGACGATCGAGGTGGGTTCCCAATTGTCCGGGCAGCTCGCCCGGGTCTATGTCGATTTCAACGACACCGTCGCCAGGGATCAGCCGCTCGCCTTGATCGATCCGCGCAGCTTTGCCGCCAAGGTCGACGAAGCCAAGGCTTCGCTCGCCGTCGCCAATTCCCTGGTCGACATCGCCAGGGCCAAGCTCGATCGCGCCAAAATCGACCTGCAAAACGCCAGAGGCAGCCGGGACGTGCTCGCCGCCAAGCTCGAGAGCGCCCAGGCGGTGAAGAGCTCGGCGCAGAAGACCCTGCAGCGCAAGCTGGCGCTGCAGTCGCAAAACGTGGTGGCGACGACGGCGGTTGACGACGCGCAGACGGAGTTCACCGCGCGCCTCGCCCAGGAGCGCGAGGCCGAGGTCCTGATGTCCCTCAACTCCTATTCGGTGGAAGGTGCGCAGGCCGATGTCCGCCGCATCGAGGCGGAGCTGCAACAGGCGCGAATGGCCGTGCCGGAGAAGGCGGCGGTGCTCGCCGCGGCGCAGGCCGATCTCGACCGCACCGTGATCCGCTCGCCGATCGACGGCGTCGTCGTCGGCCGGTTCGTCAACGAGGGCCAGACCCTCGCGGTTGGGTTGGAATCGCGCACCACCTTCGTGGTGGCCCACCGCCTGGAAGACATGGAGATCCATGCACAGGTCGACGAGGCCGATATCGGCCGCATCGCCCCCGGCCAGCGCGCGCATTTCACCGTGGACGCCTACCCCGACCGCCGCTTCGAGGCGGTGGTGCGACAGGTCCGCAAGGCCCCGCAGACCCAGCAGCACGTCGTCACCTACACCGTCGTTCTTGCGACCTCCAATCTCGACGGCGCGCTGCTGCCCGGGATGACCGCTTTGGTGAAGATCGTGATCGAACGGCAGGACGATGTTTTGAAGGTGCCGCTTGCGGCGCTGCGCTTCCAGCCCTCCGGCACACGGCCCGATCCGGCCGGCACGCACAGCGGCGTGTGGGTGCGCACCGCAAGCGGCGCGCTCCAGCGTATTGCCGTGACGGTCGGCGCGGCCGGCACCGAGCAAGTCGCACTCAAGGGCGGAGACCTCGACGAGGGCAGTCAGGTCGCGATCGGCCAGGCGATCCGTCCAGCGGGCTTCGAATTTCTCGGCATCAGGTTCGGATCATGACCTCTTCCCCGCCCCTTATCAGCCTCCGGTCGGTCAGCAGGACCTACCGCACCGACGGGATCGCGGTGACTGCGGTGCGCAATGTCAGCTTCGACATCGCGCAAGGCGAGATCGCGGCCGTGATGGGGCCGTCCGGCTCCGGCAAATCGACACTGATGAACATGATCGGGCTGCTCGACCTGCCGAACGAGGGCGCCGTCTATCTCGAGGGCGCCGACGTCGCCGGTCTGTCGGAAGATCGCCGGTCGTCCTTGCGAGCGCGCAGCATCGGCTTCGTGTTCCAGTCCTACAATCTCCTGGCCCGCCACAACGCGCTCGAGAACGTCGCGCTGCCACTGGTCTATTGCGGCATCAACCGCAGGGAACGCCTGGCGCGCGCGGAAGCGAGCCTTCAGGCCGTCGGCATGCTGCACCGGGCCCATCATTTCCCGCGGCAGCTCTCGGGCGGCGAGCAGCAGCGCGTCGCGATTGCGCGCGCGCTGATCGCCTCCCCGCTGATCGTGCTCGCGGACGAGCCGACCGGCGCGCTCGACAGCCGCACCGGCGCCGAGATCCTGGCCTTGTTCGCCGCGCTCAACCGGAGCGGCCAGACCATCGTGATGATCACGCATGATCCGGGCATCGCGACGCAGTGCCGCCGCACCATTCGCCTGCATGATGGCGAGCTTGTCAGCGACGAAACGCTGGCTCCGATCCTGCCGAAACGGAGCGCTCTGTCATGACGATGCTCCAGGCCTTTCAAATCGCACTGCACGCCTTGCGGCTCAATCCGCTGCGCAGCTTCCTCACCATGCTCGGCATCGTGATCGGCGTCGCCTCCATCGTGACGGTGTTCGCGATCGGGGCCGGCGCGCAGCTGCGTCTGCAGGAGCAGATCCGCTCGATCGGGGCCAACGTGCTGATGATCACCCCCGGTGCGGTCTACCAAGGCGGCGTGCGTCTCAAGGACGGCAGCAAGCTGACGATGACTGAGGGCGACGTGCAGGCCATCCTCGAACAGATTCCGGAAATCCAGGCCGCCGCCGGCTCGCTCGCCGGAACGGCGCAGGTCATCCACGAGGGCAAGAACTGGAATACGACCATCAACGGCACCACGACGGGGCATTTCATGGTCCGCGACTGGCAGCTCGCGAGCGGTCGCTATTTTTCCGGTTCCGAAGAGGCCGGCGCCGGCAAGGTCGTGATCCTCGGAAGCACGGTCGCACGCGAGCTGTTCGCGGACGGCGACGACCCGATCGGCGCGCAGATCCGGATCATGAAGGTGCCGCTCGAGGTGGTCGGCGTTCTCGACCGCAAGGGCCCCGCGCAGGACGACGTCGCCTTCGTGCCGCTCGCCACCGCCAAGCTGCGTTTCCTCGGCAGTGCCAGCAACATCAACAGGGATTCGGTCGCGTACATCATCGCCAAAGTCGCCGGTGACGGACAGATGGCGGGCGCGCGAGCGGAGATCGAGAATTTGCTGCGGCAGCGCCACCGTATCCCCGCCGGCCAGGAGGACGATTTCAAGGTCCAGGATCCGGCCGCCGCGATGGAGGCGCAGCAGGGCGCGATCCGCACTGTCGCGCTGCTGCTCGTCGCCATCGCCTCGGTCTCGTTGCTCGTCGGCGGCATCAGCATCATGAATGTCATGATCGTGTCGGTCACCGAGCGCACGCGGGAGATCGGAATCCGCCGTGCGCTGGGCGGGCGGATGCGGGACATCCGTCTGCAGTTCCTGTGCGAGGCACTCGTGCTCTGCCTGCTCGGCGGAGCCATCGGGGTTGCCGGCGGCGTCACGCTCTCGATGACGGTCGCCCGCATGGCGGGATGGGTCACCTCGATCGACGGTCAGGCGATCGGCCTTGCCCTCGTGTTCTCGATCGCCACCGGCCTCATCTTCGGTTTCTATCCCGCCCACAAGGCATCCAAGCTCAGCCCCATCGAGGCGCTCAAAACGGAGTGAGAAGATGCTGGAAGCGGACCATTCAGCGCGTAGCCCAGGGAGGAGCCCATCATGAGCCCGGATCCGAAGGATTCGATAGCACCGACGCCGCGCGAGCGCGAGCTGATGATGTTGATCGCGCGAGGGCTGCAGAACAAGAACATCGCCTACGAGCTCAAGATCTCCGAGAACACGGTGCGGGCGCATATCGGCAACATCATGCGCAAATACCGGCTTCAGAACAGGACGCAGATCGCGATCGCGTTTGCCCTGCACGCGGCCCCGTTGTCGCTACGCCGCGATCTCGCCAGACCCGACCGCCATCCGCAGGCGCCAAAGCCCGCTTAGGCCGCTGCACAAAGTCCGGCGGTGCTTCTTGCTCCGTCATTGCGAGCGCAGCGATTTGCCCGCCGAAGCCTAGGTGAAGGCGGAAGCAATTCAGAGTCTTTCCGCGGAGGAATTCTGGATTGCTTCCTGCGCTCGCAATGACGAAGTTGAAGCAGTGATGCGCTAAACACCGCTCTCGTACCCCAAACACAGCGCAGCGCTTCCCCGGCGATGCGAAGCATCGTCCGGTTCAGCGGTGCGCTGCCGAGCCGGGGCCCATGTTGTAGCGGGCCGTGCAGCCTGCTGGGTCCCGGCTCTGCGCAGCAGCGCGAAGGGCGTTGCAGCGCGTCCGAGACACGAGACCAAGCCCCCTCCCCAGCCCTCTTGCATGGCTCTCAGCTCTTGTAACACAACCGTCATGCAGCGAAACTAAACGAAGCCGGGGCCGCGGGTTGCGGCCGTGCCGCCTCACCGCAGGGAGAGATTTGATGCGCCGTTCACTGCTGTTGCTGTCCGCTGGATTGACAATCTTGTCCACCGGATTTGCCTCCGCCCAGAACAACACGCCCCGCAATCTGATCCTGTTCATTCCGGACGGCCTGCGCGCGCTGAAGGTCAATCCCGACACGGCGCCCGCCATGGCCGAGGTCCGCGACAAGGGCGTCAATTTCAAGAATTCGCACTCGCTGTTCCCGACCTTCACCATGGCCAACGGCTCGGCGATGTCGACCGGCCATTATCTCGGCGACACCGGCGTGTTCTCCAACACGATCTGGACCAATTACACCTCCGTTCCGGCAGGCAATACGGTCGTCCCCTTCATCGAGAACGACGCCGTGCTCGGCGATATCGACGAGCATTTTAGCGGCAACTACCTCAACGAGGACACCCTCCTGAAGCTGGCGCGCGACAAGGGCTACAGCACCGCCGCGCTGGGCAAGCATGGTCCGACCTATCAGTTCGACCACACCGACAAGCCCGAAAAGCCCGGCCTGCATTCGATCGTGTTCGACGACGCCACCGGCGGCAAGAACGGAGTGGCGCTGTCCGACGAGGTGAAGGACGCCCTCACCAAGGCGGGCCTGCCCACCACCACGCCGCCGCGTGGCGACAATGCCAAGGCGGGCGATGCCAAGACGCCCGGCACCACGTCCGCCAACGTCGCGCAGCAGGCCTATTTCGCCGACGTCGCCGCCAAGGTGGTGCTGCCGATGTTCAAGGCGCGCAACAAGCCATTCGTGCTGGTGTTCTGGTCGCGCGATCCCGACGGCAGCCAGCACAACACCGGCGACAGCCTCAACCAGATCAAGCCCGGCATCAACGGTCCGACCTCGTTGGCCGGCATCAAGAACGCCGACACCAACCTCGCCCAGCTCCGCAAGGCGCTCGACGAGCTCGGGCTCACCGCCTCGACCAACATCATCGTGTCGGCCGACCACGGCTTCTCCACCATCTCCAAGGAAAGCAAGACCAGCCCCTCGGCCAAGGTCAGCTATGACGACACGCCGGCAGACTTCCTACCGATGGGCTTCCTGGCGCTCGATCTCGCCAAGGCGCTCGACCTGCCGCTGTTCGACCCCAACGACAAGAACGCGAAGATCGAGGGCAACAAGCATCCCAAGGCCGGCAACGGCGTGCTCGGCAAGGATCCGGAGAAGCCCGATCTCGTCGTCGCCACCAATGGCGGCTCCGACCTCGTCTATCTCCCGAACAAGGACAAGAAGCTGGCGGAGAAGACCATCAAGGCGCTGCTCGCGCAGGACTACGTCTCCGGCCTGTTCGTCGACGATTCGCTCGGCCGCTTCCCCGGCACGCTGCCGCTGTCGAGCCTCAATCTGCGCGGCAAGGCCGCAACGCCGACCCCGTCGATCGTCGTCAACTTCCGCTCCTATGCCAGCGATTGTGGCGAGGCGCCGACCAATTGCTCGGTGCAGGTCGCCGACACCGTGCTGCGCCAGGGCCAGGGCATGCATGGCAGTTTCAGCCGCGGCGACACCATGAACTTCATGGCCGCGATCGGTCCGGATTTCAAAGCCGGCTTCGTCGACGAGCTGCCGGTCAGCAATGCGGATGTCGGCATGACGGCCGCCCGGCTGATGGGCCTGCGGGCGACGCAGAAGGGAGAGCTGGTCGGCCGCGTGATGTCGGAAGCCATGCCCAACGGCCCCGTGCCGAAGGCCTATGCGGGCACGCTGAAGTCCAAGCCGGCCGAGGGCGGCCTGACCACCGTCCTGAACTTCCAGCGCGTCGGCAGCCAGCACTATTTCGACGCCGCCGGCTTCCCGGGCCGCACGCTCGGCCTCGAGCCGGACGCCGGCAAACAAAAAACGGCGGGGAAATAACCCCGCCGTTCGATCTCGTCAGAGACGCTGAGACGTTACATCCCGATGTCGAACACGTTCGGCAATTGGCCGGCCAGAGGCAGCGCGGTGGCGCCGAGGAACGTCGCCACCATCGCCATGAGGCGACGGTTGTTGTGGCGCTTGCCGCGCATCTGGGCGGCGATCCACTCCAGCATCTCGCTGTTGACCTTGGAGGCATAGGACGGCGCCCAGCTCTCGATCTCGGTGTCGGCCGCCAGCGCGACGCTGCGCGGCGGCACCTTCAGGCCCGATGCGCTTGCGGCATAATGGGCGACGGCCTTGGCGAGCAAATCGTCGAACCGGCCGGCATCGGTGCGCTCGGTCGCGGCCTCGTTGATCTCGAACAGGATCTCGGCCTCGGCGCAGCTGACCGGCTGATCGTTGACGGCGGTCGCGGTCAGGATCCGCGTGCACCAAGCGGTGTCATCGGCATCCAGCGAACGGGAGAAATGCACCCTTCCCTTGGTGGTCGGGCCTTCGCCGGTGATCACGCCGTCGCGCACGATGGAGAGTGCGTGGGCCGCGGTATCGCGGCAGGACGGTTCGAGAGACGGCGACTCGACAGATTTAGGCGCAGCGGCAGACATAGTTCACTTCCAGACTTCTTCTGATCGGCCAGCATTTTCATGCCGGCGTAAAGGGGTGGTTAACGATTCGATACGGGGATCGCGACTTTTCTAGATGGTTGCCAATTGGTCGCTGTCAGGACCGTTTTGGTTCTAGGACGCGCCGGGCGAGCGTGATGGAAGTCATAAAAGGCATAATCGGGGCGAGCGAGACCGTGTGACCCCGGGTGGGGATGTTTCGCCGCAGGTGCCGCTGTAACAATAAGTTGCTAGAAAATCGGGCCTTCAGGCAAGGAATTCACATTTTACTTGAGCGGGTTCAGTTGCCGTTCACTTGGCACTGCAAGGCCCTTATAATGAGCAGGACGACCCGCGAGAATTCGCCAGTTAATTCAATACGATGAGGTAAGATCATGACACTTCCGATCGGCGCCACCGCACCCGACTTCGAAGCCGAGACCACCGAAGGGAAGATCAAGTTCCACGACTGGATCGGCAACAGCTGGGCGCTGTTGTTCTCGCACCCCAAGGACTTCACGCCGGTTTGCACGACCGAGCTCGGGGCCCTCGCCAAGCTGAAGCCGGAGTTCGACAAGCGCGGCGTCAAGCTGATGGGCCTGTCGGTTGATCCGGTCGACCGCCATGCCAAATGGTCGGAAGACATCAAGGAGACGCAGGGCGCAGCTCCGAACTTTCCGATGATCGGCGACACCGATTACAACGTCTCGAAGCTCTACGGCATGCTGCCGGCCGCCATCTCGGGCGATCCCCTCACCCGCACTGCCGCCGACAACCAGACCGTCCGCAACGTCTTCATCATCGGGCCGGACAAGAAGATCAAGCTGGTGCTGGTCTATCCGATGACCACGGGCCGGAACTTCCAGGAAATCCTGCGCGTCGTCGACTCGCTCCAGCTCACCGCCAAGCATCGCGTCGCCACCCCGGCCGACTGGTCGCAGGGTGACGACGTCATCATCGCGGGCTCGGTCTCCAACGACGAGGCCAAGACGATCTATCCGCAGGGCTGGAAGGAGCCGAAGCCCTACATCCGCATCGTGCCGCAGCCGAAATAGTCGACAGTCATTCCGGGGCGGTCCGAAGGACCGAGCCCGGAATCTCAGGATGCTCTGGTGCGCAATTGCGCACCAGAGTTCGGTGCTTCGCACCGCCCCGGGATGACAACGCTGGCTTACGCCGCCCGCACGCGGTCGAGGAAACCGTCGACCTCTGCCTTCAGATGCAGGCTTTCGCCCGATAGCGCCTGGGCCGAGGCGAACATCCGGCTCGACGTCTCGCCGGTCTCGCTGGCGCCCTTGGCCGCATGGCGGACGTTGACGGCGACATCGGCCGTGCCTGAGACCGCCGCGCGAACGCTCGCCGCGATGTTGTGGGTTGCGCTTTTCTGCTGCTCGACCGCAGCCGAGATCGAGCCGGCAATCCCGCTGATGCGCTCGATGGTCTGGCTGATCGCCTTGATGGCGGCGACCGATTCCTCGGTCGCGAGCTGCATGCTGGCGATCTGGTTCGAGATCTCGTCAGTCGCCTTGGCGGTCTGGCCAGCCAGCGTCTTGACCTCCTGAGCCACCACCGCGAAGCCGCGGCCGGCATCGCCCGCGCGCGCGGCCTCGATGGTGGCGTTCAACGCCAGCAGATTGGTCTGCTCGGCGATCGAGGTGATCAGCTTGACGACGTCGCCGATCCGCGCGCCGGCCTCCGACAGCTGCGCGATGCGCTGGTCGGTCGCCTCGGCCTGTTGCACCGCCTCGGCCGAAATCTGGTTGGATTCCTGCACGCGCCGGGCGATCTCGGAGATCGATTGAGACAGCTCGTCCGAGGCCGATGCGGCCGAACGCACGTGTTCGGAAGCATTTTCGGAAGCCCCGGCGGACTGCGCCGAAAGATCGGCGGTGGAGCGGGCGACGTCGGTCAGCTGACGCGCCGCGCGCTCGAATTCGCTGGAGGAGGTCAGCACCTTGTCGAGGATGCCGCCGACGCTGCCGCGGAACTCCTCGACGAAGTTGCGCAGGTCGGATTTGCGCTGCTCGACCGCCGCGGCCGAGGCCGCCGCCTGCTCGCTACGCATGCGCGCGCGCTCCAGCGAATTGCTCTTGAACACCGCGACGGTGCGGGCGATCTCGCCGATCTCGTCGGCGCGATCCTCGCATTCGATCGCGACGTCGCTCTGGCCGTTGGCAAGCGCCGTGAGCGAGCGCGTGACCGAGGTGAGCGGCCGGGTGACGCGGCGGACGACCAGCATGGTCAGGACCAGCACCAGAAGCGCGGCAAGGCCGGCGGCCACGGCCATGCTCTCGATGGCGTGGGCCAGCATGCTTTCGTACTGGATCATGGGGATGCCGACATAGAGAATGCCGACGACCTTGCCGGCCCCGTCCGCGATCGGGAAATAGGCGGTCATGAATGTCTTGCCGAACAGCGTCGCCGGCCCCTTATAGGCCTCGCCCCGGCGCAGCGGCGCCTGCCCCGGATGGTCGGCGGCCAGCTGGGTGCCGACGGCGCGGTCGCCATTTTCCTTTTTCACGTTGGTGGAGCGGCGGACGAACTGCCCGCTGGCATCATCGTACACGAACAGGGTCGCATTGCCGCCGACATAGGACACCGCGCGATCGACGATGGCGTGGTCCGTAAAGCTGGGCATCGCGGGGATTTCGGCACGCACCACCGCGCCATCGCGCATCGTGATCTTGGCGGCCGGAACGATCTCGGTGAAGGCCAGCGCCAGCGTGCGCAGATTGACCTCGATGTCGCGCAATGCGCGATCGTTGAAGGCGGAGGTCAGCGACCAATAGCCGGCGCCGACCACGAGTGCCGTGTTCACGGCGATCAGCAGCACGGCGCACAGAACCGCCTTGGTGCCGAGCTTGAACTGCGGCAACAACTTCCCGGTCAAAACGTTGGACATGAATGGAATTACCCCCGTAATTCCTGCATATTCGTGCAACGCCCTTACGGTCCCATTAACGACGGTTCATACCGCCGGGGGCCGGCATGCCTTCCAAATCGTAAACGAGGACACTCCTGACCCCGCCCAGCGTGCCGCCCATCATCGTCTGGTTTCGCGACGATCTTCGCTTGTCCGACCATCCCGCCCTGCACGCCGCCGCGACATCAGGTGCGCCGGTGGTCTGCCTTTATGTCCTCGACGACAGCGTCGCGCGCCCACCCGGCGGAGCAACGCGCTGGTGGCTGGCGCAGTCGCTGCGGGCGCTCGGCGCAGCGATCGCTGCGCGCGGCGGATCGCTGGTGCTGCGCCGGGGACCGGCGGCCAGGATGATCCCGGAATTGGTCCGCGAAACCGGGGCCCGCTCCGTCTACTGGAATGGGATCGCGCAGGCGCCGCATCAGGCCGTCGAGCGCCAGCTCGAGGCGGCACTGGCAAGGCTCGGCGTGGACTCGCAGAGCTTCCCTGGCGATCTCCTCGTCCCGCCCTCGGCCATCCGCACCAAGGAGGGCCGCGGCTTGCGCGTGTTCACGCCGTTCTGGCGACGCGTGCTATCGCTCGGCGATCCACCCAAGCCCTTGCCGGCACCGAAGGAGCTTCGCCCGCCTGCGATGGTTGCGAGCGACAGGCTGGAGAGCTGGAAGCTCGAGCCGGCCAAGCCGGATTGGGCGGGCGGCCTGCGCGAGACATGGACACCGGGCGAAGCGTCCGCCCGGGCGCGCCTGCGCGACTTCCTTGGGCATACCGTGCGCGGCTATGTCGGCGACCGCGATCGACCGGATCGCGAAGGCACCTCCGGCCTGTCGCCGCATTTGAGGTTCGGCGAGCTCAGCCCGCGCCAGGTCTGGCATGCCGCGCAGTTCGCCGCGGACGAAGATCCGGCACTCGGCCCCGGCATTGAAAAGTTCCTGAGCGAGCTCGGTTGGCGCGAGTTCTGCCGCCACCTCCTCCACGACCATCCCGACCTCGCCAGCGAAAACCTGCAGACGAATTTCGACGGCTTCCCCTGGAAACGCGACGCCAAGGCGCTCGCCGCCTGGCAGCGCGGCCGCACCGGCTATCCGATCGTCGATGCCGGCCTGCGCGAGCTCTGGCACACCGGGGTGATGCACAACCGGGTGCGGATGGTGGTGGCGTCCTTCCTGGTCAAGCACCTCCTGATCGACTGGCGCGAGGGCGAAGCCTGGTTCTGGGACACGCTGGTCGATGCGGATGCCGGCAGCAATCCCGCCAATTGGCAATGGGTCGCTGGCTGCGGCGCCGACGCCGCGCCCTATTTCCGCGTATTCAATCCGCAGCTGCAGGGCGAGAAGTTCGATCCGGATGGAACCTATGTCCGGCGCTGGGTGCCGGAGCTGCAAGAGATGCCGGCCAAGCTGATCCATCAGCCTTGGCAGGCCACGCCGATCGAGCTTGCGAGCGCAGGCATCCCGCTCGGCAAGACCTATCCGCACCCGATCATCGATCACGCGAGAGGACGCGAACGTGCGCTCGCCGCCTACGCAAAGATCCGCAAAGGTTGAGCGTTGCTTTGACACAAATATGAAACGCGCTATCGTCATCGCTCCATACAACCGTGGGGGACGACATGGACGACGACAAGCCGATCACCGAACAGGCGATGGAGACGATCACCACAGCCGTGGAAGCGACCAAGGAAGCGGCGGTCACCGCCGTCAAGAAGGTCAGGAAAGCCGCCAAGAAGGTCGCGAAGAAAGTAGCGCCGAAGAAGGCTTCCAAGAAGAAGGCCAAGAAGGCCCCGAAGAAGAGTTCGAAGAAGGCCGCCAAAAAGGCCACCAAGAAATCTGCGAAGAAGGCGGCCAAGAACACCGCAAAGAAGGCCGCCAAAAAGACCGCCAAGAAAGCTCCAAAGACAAAGAAGAAGGCCAAGAAGGGCAAGCGCTGATCGCGGCGCTCTGACCGGGTCTCCGGATGCGAGCGCGTCCGGAGACCTGTCCTCACCGCGCTAGACGCGCCGGTTGACCACGAACACCGCAGCGGCGCACATCGCCATGCCGGCGATCGCCAGCGCATCGAGCTTCTCGCCGAACAGCGTGTAGGCCATCAGCGCCGTCACGGCAGGCACCAGATAGAACAGGCTAGCGACCGAGGTCGCCGCCGCGTGGCGGATCAGCCAATAGAGCAGCCCGATCGATCCGATCGAGAGCGCCACCGCGAGCCAGGCGAGCGCGAGCACGAACTCCTGCGTCCAGTGCACCACGCGGTCTTCGAACAGGAAGGCCCCGATCGCGAAGAAGATGGTGACGGCGACATATTGCACCAGATTGCCGGCGCGCCAGTCGATCTGGTTGCAGTAGCGGCGCTGATAGAGCGTACCGAGTGTGATGCTGATCAGCGAAACCACCGAGGCGAGCCAGCCCAGCCCGGCCTCCCCCGTCATGGGACGGTTGTGCAGGATCATCACCACGCCGCCGAGGCCGAGCACGAGCCCGGCCCATTGCACCGGCGTCACGCGCTCGCCGAGCCAGCGATTGGCAATCGTCGAGGTCAGGATCGGTTGGAGGCCGGGGATCAGCGCGGAGAGCCCGGCGGGAATCGAATGCGCGATCGCGATCGCGGTGCCGCCGAGATAAAAGCCATGGACCAGGATGCCGGCGACCGCGCTGTGCGCAATGCCGGCGCGATCGGGCCATTTCGGCCGTGCGAGGCCGGCGATGATCGCCATCAGGCCGACCACGATCGCCATGCGGATGGCGAGATAGGTCAAGGGATCGGCGTTGTTGACGACGTATTTGGTGCCGATGAAGCCCGTGCTCCAGAGCAGGACGAACAGGATCGGCGCGGCGCGGGCGGTCAGGGCTTCTTGATTATGGTTCATTGCCGCCCTCATTGCCCCAGCGGGGGCCATGCGGCAATGCGAATTTGGTCCTGATGATGCTGCGCTGCGACGGACGGTGGCGGCTCAGCCTAGCGGCTCACCACTCTTCCGGACAGGGGTCGATGATCTTCCAGAGCTCGACGCCGTTCTTGATCTTTTTCATGTCGGTGGTGAGCCCGCCATTGCGACGGATCCAGTCCTTCACCGTGTCGGGGTAGTAGGACATCAGGTCGGACGTCCCCTCGGAGCTGGTCACCTTGATGCCGAAGGTGAAGGCCTTGTCGTAATAGGCCTGATGGAAGCCAAGGCTTGCGCGCGGTGTCACGCAGATCTTGTTCATCGGCACGATACCGAGCACCAGCGTGCAGGCCGAATTGCAGATGCCGTCGATGATGACGCGCTCGCCCTTCTCGCGGACGCGCTTGTACTTGGCCTTGTATTCCTCGACATAGCCGCCGTGGTCGCGGGTGATATGCAGCTCGGCCCGCGCCGGCGTGGCGGCGGCGAGGCAGAGCAACAGCAGGCTCAGGAGCGTGATGCGCATGGCGAGGTGACGGCGAAAGCCTTCAGGAATGTACCGGCCTCGAAGGAGCCCCGAGGGCCGGCGACAGGATTCTTAACCGAATAGTCTTTGGTCATACTTGTGTGGGGAATTCGTTAAGCATCCCGAAAAGGCCAAAAATGGGCAGGCTTGACCGCCATACCCGGCAATTCTGTCACACCGGCCCCGGAATCTGCGGGATCAGCCCCGATTTCGGGGGGCCGGACGGGTGCCCTGGCGGTTTGAAATGGCTATAGATGACTGATCTATTCGTGCGGGTCCGGAGAATCGAGATGAGCAAGTTGACGCTAGTCGCCGCAATTGCTGCCCTGTCGGCCGCCATTCTAGCCCCTGGCCTGGCCGAGGCGCGGGGCCATCACCGGCACTACCGCGCCTACGCCAACCCGCTGCCCTACCCGATCAGCTATATCCACAATTACGGCCCCGGCATCACCCCCGGCACATTCGCCTTTTACGACGGGCCCTCGACCAACCATTGCTACCAGAGCGCGGCCGCCTATGTCGGCCAGGACCGCCGCCGGCACCCCTGCTACTGAGGGACGCCGGCGCCGGCCAATGTCAGGACGCCCCTATTTGGCGGCGCCCGACAGCAGCAATTGCTTCTCGATCTCGTAGACCGGCAGCTTGACGAGATCCTTGCCGACCTCATTCTGGATCGCCTTGCGCACGACGTCCGAATAATCGGCGCGGATCATGCCGAGCGCGCGCGGTGAGGCCACCATGGTCAGCGCCGTGGTCTCGCCGGAACTGACGGCGGCATCGAGCCGGCCGGCCAGGTTTCGCAGGAAGGTACGCTCGGCCTCGTCGTGCCAATCGGTCTGCTCGGCGGAGCTGCGGACACCGCCGGCCGCGGCATGCAGGCGCCCCGGCGCATCGGTCCCCTGCGCACTGGTCGAGGGATTGGGCTGCTCGTGCACCTCCTTGGTGTGAAGGTTCGGAAACATCTCGTCGCCGAGGTTTTCCAGAATCAGCGCCTTGCGCCCGTCGCACACCACCAGCCAGTCGCCCTTGTCGATTCTCATTTTATCCATTGCAACTCTCCTTGAAACTTACGGACGCCCCGTCCCGCATCAGAGATGTTCTTCGAATTCCTCGAAGGACTTGCCGAACTGCGCCATCGCCTCCTCCAGGTAATCGGCGAGCATTGGCGTGCCGATCAGGTAGGAAGCGGTGCGGTGGTTGTGGGCCTGCGCCGCCTGGGTATGCAATTCGCGCCAATTGGAGAGATCGCCGTCGCCGCGACCAAGCCAGGTCAGCGCCACGAGGTCGATCTGCTCGTCGACATTGAGATCGCGGATGAAGCCCGCGAGCTCCGCACGGTCGGTGGTGTCGCCGCGCCCGCCGCGGCCATAGCTCATGTCGTCATCGCCGAACTCCAGGATGACGCCACCTCCGGCCGCCTCGACGTCGGACCGGCGCGATTTCGAGATGACGAAGAAGACTTTCTCCGGCGAGATCGACAGATTTGGAATGACTCGCATCCAGTTCACCTTGCCCGGCAGCACGCACCATGCTGCTGCCACGCAACAACACTATGAGCCGAGGCAGAGTTGCGAATTGCGCAGGATCAAGGTCTAGGCATGGTGATGCGGCCTACGCCGGCTCGCCGGGCGAATTGCTGAAGATCTGTTCATCAGCATTACATTTCGGCTCCGCCACAATTTGATCAGAACAACTTCGATATCCTGTCTTGAGTAAGCGGAGGAAGACATCATGACTCTCAAGATCGGCCTCGTTGCCGCAGCCCTCTCTGGTGCCGTGTTGGGTACCCTGGCGGCGTCGCCGGCGGCGTCCGCCATGCCCATCGCGCCCGCGCCTGCGACGTCGCAGGTCTCCGGCGTCGAGCAGGTCCGCATGGTCTGCGATGCCTGGGGACGCTGCTGGTGGCGCCCGAACTATTATGGGTATTACGGTCCGCGGCCGTATTACGGCCCGCGGTATTATGCGCCGCGCTATTACGGTCCACGTTATTACGGCTATCGCGGCTATCGCCGCTGGTAACATCTGAAGGGGCCCTCGGGGCCCCTTCGCTTTTGCGAGATCACGTCTCGCACGGTCGTCGCCCGTCTGGAGCGATTCCAAAACTGATCTAGATCAAAGCTGAAAACCGCCCGCACCGTCATTCTACGGGAATGGTCGAGCTGATCGTTTTTCGATGCCCGCAGACGGGCATGAACGTGCAGACGCATCTGGAGAAGCAGCAGAGCCAGGAGGGACGGAGCTTTTCGTCCTTTGCCTGTCCCGCCTGCACCCGGCTGCATTTCATCGACCTCGCGTCCGGAAAGCCGATGAGCCGAGAACGTTGACGGTGGCATTGATCAGACAGGCATCATGGCATGATGTCCGCAATACTACGGCCTGGAATTCGATTTACTGGAACGCGATGTTTCGCCATTGATGGCGATGCATCGACGTTCATTTGATTGTCACATTTCAGCAGCCGGCCAGATCATGTTGTTCGACGCCCTCGTTCCATCCTCAGCGCTTCAGCTCATCGGCTTTGCCAATGTCGATGCGTTTCGGCCGGTCGAGACGATGGAGGATGCCAGAAGCATCCCGCTCGACGTCTCGAACTTCGCGGCGGCCCGCGCCGTCGTCTCTCTGCCCGCGTGCCGCATCATCATGATGAGATCGTTCGCGCGCATCCTGGACACCGCCTATCGGGTGCCGGGCGGGATGGTGATCCTGTCCATGACCGACGACCTCCAGGTCAACCTCAAGGGCCTGGACCTCGATGCGCGCTTCTTCGTTACGCTCTGCGGCAACGACGAATGCCATTTCGTCGAGCCGCAAACCAATCATTATGCAATGATCATCTTCTCTCCCGAGCTGAAGGACCGGGGCTGGTTCGATCGGGCCGACGATTTGCGGGCCCATGGTGCCAACCGGCCTGCCCTGCTCCACACGCGGCAACTCCTGCTCGACATCCTGCGAACCGCCTCAGTGCAGCCTCTCCTGTTTGGGACCACCGAGGTGGCGGCCCATCTCCAGGAAGGCCTGCTGCTCGCGCTCGACGATTTGTTTCAGAACAATTCGACGCCGGATCGCGCTGCCTCGCTCCAGGGCGAGCGTTCGATCAAGCTCGTGCAGCGGATCGACGATTACGTCGCGGCCCATCCGACCGCACCGATCTATACCGCCGATCTCGCCGGCGAGTTCGGCGTCTCGATCCGGACGCTCGGCGGCGCGGTGAGCAAGGTGCGGGGCATGAGCCTGCATCAGTATATCCGCCTCAAGAGGCTGTGGGCGACCCGCGCCCGCCTTCTCAGGGGTGGCGGCGCCACCGTCGCCACCTGCGCGCGCGCCCAAGGCTTCCATCATCTCGGTGAATTTGCCGCGGCCTACCGCGCGACGTTCCACGAGACCCCCTCCGACACGCTCGCCCGCGGGCGGCAAGGCAATCTCCGTCAGGGCTGACTGACGCGGCCCTCCCGGCCCAGCGCCGGTTCGGAACAGATCTGGAACGCGGGGAAAGACTGGCGCGCTCGGAAGGATTCGAACCTCCGACCCTCGGAATCGAAATCCGATGCTCTATCCAGCTGAGCTACGAGCGCCCTGGCCTCGTTTGACCAGAACCGAGAAACACCGCAGGACGGCTGGCAAGCCAGCGCGCCGATGGGCGTTCGGATGGGGTGGAATTAGCAGAGAGGCTCACCAATAAAAAGCCCTCCCCGCTTGTTTCCAGGCGGGGCGCGGCCGTTCCTACCAGGTGTTGCCGAAGAAGCCGAACTGCGGGCGCTGCGCCACCATCATCGGCCGGTCCTGCTGTTGCGGCACCGAATGCGCCCTGGCGGTCTTGCGCTTCGGCGGCTGGGCTTGCGCCTGAACCTGCCGCTTGGCGTCCTTCTTCCCCGCGGCAGCGTCGGCCTTCGGTTCCGGTGTGAACTGGGCGAAGGTCTCGCGCACCCGCGCCTTGGCCGACATCTCGGCGAGCGCAGCCGCCGAGGCGATATCGGCGGGCTGAGGCGCGACGACGGCCGCGGTCTTCACTGCAGGCGGGACGATCGTGGGCTGGGTGGTGTCGAGCACGACACGCTCGGGCAGATGGCGGTCGGAGCGGATCCGGATCAGCGGCTGATCATTGCTGACCGTGGTGACGGCCTGGGCGACCGGCTGCGATGGCAGAGCGAAGTTCGCTGCGAACAGCAGTGCGAGCAAAGCTCCACCGACAAAGACGAAATATCGAAAGATGGGCATTGGCCGCGCTCCGCCCCCCCGCATCCCCGCGTGGGCTCTCCGCCCTCAACAGGCGATCTCTTAATTGGTTCCTGGCCCAGCCGTTCGGTTCAAATGGCGACGCGAGGTTTTTTGGCCAAGGGGTCGCGGAGTGCCGCGGAGGGTAACTTTTCCGCTACCGGAACATGCCGCCTCTACGCGCGGCGCGCCGCAACCAGAGAGCATTTCGCCTGATCGGCATTCACGTTGACGAAGCCGACGGGAATCCGCGCAAAGGTCTTGCGGCTCTTCATGCTGACCTGATCTGCCAGCACGCGATTGCGATCGGTGAGATGGCTGCCATCCCGCCGCGCAAAGGCGCAGACGATTTCGACATCCTTTACGGCATAGTCATTGTCGTTTCGCAGCGTGAACGTCACCAGGGCTTTTGAGCCAAGACCGCCGCGGCGCCAGGTCTGGGACGAGATCCTGAGACGACCAAGATCTGCCAGAGCCGGGACCTGAGCTTCGAACGCCGGGGATGCCGACGCTGCAGGATCGCTCGAAGGCGCAGTCTCGACGGCGGCCACCTCGGACGTCACCTGCTCAGCGCTGTTGCCTTTGGACAGAGGCAGCAGCATCCAGACGCCGCAGCCGACGATGATGGCGGCCAGCAACCACAACAGGCTGCGGCCAAATGAGACGCTGGCGATCGTGACGGCCCGCGCCAGCCGCTCGCCGGTCCCGGCAAAGCGTCCCAATCCGATCCGATCGAACCTGGCGTTCATGGTTGCATCACCAATCGCGGCCGAACCTCGTCGAGCGACGGAATAGGCCACTGCTTACTTAAATCGGGAAGACGACCTAAGGTTCCCGCACAGTTGCGAATCGGCGAGGACGGTGGCGATCACCGATCACGGCCGCTAACATGCGCTGCAACATCGCGAACGACCATCGGGAGCATCGAAATGCCAGTCGTCACTTGGGATCACGTCCATCTGCGCAGCCCCGATCCGGAGGCGACCGCAGCCTGGTTGCGGGACATCCTCGGTGGCGAGATCGTACGCGCGCCAGGACGCATCGACGTGAACCTTGGCGGTGCCAGGATCTTCATCGCGCCGCTCGAGGGCGACGGCGCGGTCAACCCGCCGCCTCCGCACCCGCATCAGGGCCTCGACCATTTCGGGTTGACGGTGAAGGACATCGATGCCGTCGCGGCCGAGATCAAGGCCAAGGGCGTCACCTTCACGCGCGAGCCGACCACGATCCGGCCCGGCGTACGCATCTGCTTCATCCGCGGCCCCGAAGGCATCTCCATCGAGCTGCTCGAGCGCGACCAGAAATATACCTGACGCCGCGCGCCGGACCCGACGAGTTGCCGGCGGCGTGGCTAGGTCATGCTGCCGGGCATGAAGCAGCGGATGGAGACGCCCATATAGCCGTAGATCGGCCAGACCATGGTGCGCCCCACCCGGTTCGGCTCGGAGATCACGGCCTCCGTGGGAACGTCGACCCAGACGAGCTCCTGCGGCTGCCCTTCGAGGCCGGAGGCATAGCGCGGGAGGCGGACACGATAGTGTCCGTCCTTGCTGTCCCAGTCGGTATCGGAGAGCGCCGAACCGTCGGCATCGGAGCAGCACGGCCCCTTTCCGCTGCGCAGGCCGTCGAACCAGGCTTTCAAATCCGCATTGGTATTGGCGAACTGGCCGCGATTGCGCGCATGGCCGATGGGGGCGGCGAGCGCAATCAAGGCCAAAACGCAAGCCAGCCTTGCTGTCGTGCTTCGCCAGCGTGTTGCGCTGCCGGAGCGCCCTCGTTCGCTTTTGCAATTGGTGGGACGCGCACTGTACAGACGCGGCTCATCGCCGCCGGAATCGATCCAGTTGCTCATCGTCTTGCTCCAGCACCCCGCGGCCAGTGCAACAAATGTTATGCATTTCGCGGGCCAAACCTGATTCGCAACGACCGGCCTCGCCCCATCATCAGGCCGTCATGAGGGCGTCACGCACAAGCCGGGACAAATACGGCTCGCGGCGGCGGCCGGCCGGCAAACTGCCGCGTTGCGCGAGGCGACACGCTTTGGCATAAAAGCCGGACCGGTTGCGCCATTGGGCGATGGCGGCCGACTGCGGGACGTTATGAAGAACGGCCTTTATTCGATTCACGTGACCCTGCTCGATGGTCGAGTCGGCAAGGGCAGCGGCGTGATTCTTTTTCGCGACGGCAAGATTCTTGGCGGCGATGCCTACCTCTATTACACCGGCAGCTACGTGGTGAAGGACGACACCACCTTCAAAGGCGAGGTCTTGGTGCAACGGCACACCTCGCCGCGGGGCGACGACAATCCGCTGTTCGGCGGCCCCGCTCCGGTCGGCATCGGTGTCAGCGGGACCTATACCGATACCCGTGCGGAGATGACGGGCACGGCACTGGTCGGCAAGGCCAGCCTGATTTTCGGCGCAACGCTGCACAAGCTCGCCGAGGCCGATTAGAGCATCATCCGGAAAACTGTGCTGCGGTTTTCTCTCGCGACAAACGCGGAACGCGTTTGCGCGGAGATCATGCTTGGACAACAGAAGCTATTCCGCAGCCTGCTCGAGCGGCGCCACGCGCGGCAGGATGATCTGGATGCGCGTGCCACTGCCCGGTTCGGAATCGAGATCGAGCCGCCCGCCGAGCCGGTTGGTGACGATGCTGTAGACGATGTGCAGGCCGAGGCCTGTGCCGCCCTGGTCGCGCCGCGTCGTGAAGAACGGATCGAAGGCGCGGCGGCGGACGTCGAGCGACATGCCGCAGCCGTTGTCGGAGAAGATGATCTCGACATTGTCCTTGCCGGACTCCCGCACCTGGATGTCGATGGTCCCCGGCCGGCCGTCCGGGAAGGCGTGCGCCACCGAGTTGAGAAACAGGTTGGTCAGCACCTGGCCGTACGGGCCGGGATAGCTGTTCATGGTCAGATCAGGCTGGCACTCGACATTGAGCGTGAGGTTGTGCTTGCGCAGGCCCGGCCGCAGGCTCATCACCACCTGCTCGGTGAGGTCGCCGAGATCGAACGTGCGCTGGTCCGAATAGTTGCGGTCGGCCGCGACCTGCTTGAACGACTGGATCAGTTCGGCCGCGCGGTTGAGGTTGGAGACGAGCTGCGAGGACGCATCGCGGCTGGTGCTGAGGAAATCGTTGAGCGTGGAGCGGCGGAGCTCGCCGCGCTCGACCTCAGCGGTGAAGATCGCGGTCTTGCGCTCCAGCGCGGATGCGACCGTGAGGCTGATGCCGACGGGATTGTTGACCTCGTGCGCGACGCCAGCAACGAGGCGCCCGAGCGCGGCGAGCTTCTCGGCCTCGATCAGCGAGGCCTGCGTCTGGCGCAGATTGCGCAGCGCCGTCTCGGCGGCTTCCTTGGCCTTGCGCATCTCCTGCTCGCCGCGCTTGCGCTCGCCGATGTCGAGCGCGACGGTGACGATCCGTTCGATCTCGCCCTCGGCGTCGAGCAGCGGCAGCTTGTTGACCAGCCATTGCCGCATGTTGCCGGAGGCGTCCTTGTACTCCTCCTCGTAGAAGCCGAGCCCCTTGCGGATGCTGAGCACGCGCTTGTCGTTCTCGTCGGTCTTGGCCGCGCCATAGCGCGACATCAGGTCCGCCGTGGTGCGGCCGAGCGCGTCGCCGGGCTCGATGCCGAAGATGCCCGCCATGTAGCGGTTCATCAGCACATAGCGAAGGTCGCGATCCTTGACGTTGATCACCGCCGGCACGGTGTCGATGACCTGCTGCAGCAGGCGCCGGCCTTCGGCAATGGCGTCTTCCGCCCGCTTCTGGTCGGTGATGTCGCGTAGCGTGCCCTCGTAGCGGACAATGTGGCCCGCTTCGTCCCGCACGCCGGTGGCGCTGTCGGAGAGCCACAGGATGTCGCCGCTGCGCTGGCGCACCTGATACTCGAACTCCCGCACCATGCCGTCGCGCGCCATCAGCCGCTGGTATTCGACGCGCGCCTCGGGATGGACGTAGATGGTATGGGCGATGTCGCTGATGCTGGCGATGAGTTGCTGCGGGCTGTCGTAGCCCATCATCCGCGCCAGCGCGGGATTGGCGTTGAGCAGATCGCCGGCCGGCGTCGTCACGTAGATGCCGTCGATCGAGCCCTCGAACAGTTTGCGGTAGCTCTCTTCGGCGAGGCGCTGCTCGGTCAGCGCGCGCACCGCCGCCTCGCGTGCCGTGTCGGCCTCCTCCAGCGCGCGGCGGAACACTTCGGCGGCACGCGCGATGTCGCCGATCTCGTTGTCGAGGTCGGCGGACGGAATGGAAGTGTCCTTGCGGCCGGCGGCGAGCGCGCGGATCGAGCGTGCGATCTGGGCGAGCGGACGGACCGTCCTGCGCACAACGAACAAGGCAGCCCCGATGCCGATCAGGACGCCTATGGTGCCGAGCACGATGCTCTGCCAGCGCGCCTCCGTCAGCGTCCGGGCGAAGTCGCGCGACAGCACGTGGCCGCGCCGGTCGCTGACCTCGCGCAGCAATTCGGTGACGCGGCCGATCAGCCGGCCCTCGGTTCCCAGCACCTCGCGGTCGATGTCGGCAATCTGCCGCTCGCGCACGGCCACGGCCATGATGGCCTCGGCATAATCGTTCACCGCCGAGCTCAGCCCGGCATCGGCGATGTTCAGTGCCCGCATGCTCTGGGCGGCCTGCTCCGCCGCGGACGGGTTGCGGGCAAGCAACCCGAGCGCGATGCGGCTCTGCGCCTCCGACAGGCGCGAGGCGAGCTCACGGTCGGCCGTGCCGGAGACGGCGACATCGAACCGGTCGCGCAGCGGCGGCAGGCCGGCGAGCAGCTGGGCGCGGCGGTCGATCAGGGTCGAGATCCGCTCGAGGCCGGTCCGGTAGGTCGCGAGGCGTTCGGTGACGCCGTCGATCATGTCCTGCTGCTCGGGCGCGAGCTCGATGCGGGTCTTCTTCAGGATCTCGCTGAGGGTCGAGGCCGCCTCACCCACCTGCTTGAACTGGATGCCGGCGCCGGGATCGGTGACGAAGTCGCGCGCGGCGAGGCGCAATTCGTTCATGCGGCGGTCGATGTCCTCGGCGAGGTCGCCGACGCTCTGGAGCCGCTGCAGCTCGGCGAAGGTCGTGTCGATGTGCCGGATCGCGATCACGCTCGCGGTCGAGGTGACGATGATCACCGCCAGCACGAGCAGGAAGCTGCCGAAGGTGAGCTGGCCGATGGAGAGCGAGAAGGTACGCTTTTTCTCAGGGATCGGCGTCAATTCGGCGGACATTGGTGATGAGAGGACCGGGCTACTGGGGGTCCAATATACGACGTATTGCCGCCCGGGGGGAACATGCCTCCGGACGCCGTTTATCCCAAATATCGCGGTCCCGGAGCCCTCTTCCCCCGGCCTATGACGGTTTGACGCTCGCCAGCCGCCGGGCCGGAATGGTCATGGCGGCGACGCCGAGGACCACGCAGGCCAGCCCCATCCAGGCGGTCCGACTCAGGCTCTCGCCGAGGAAGGCGACGCTGATGGCGACGCCGATGGGCACCCGGAGATAGGCCTGCGCGGTGGTGCCGACCGAGCCCAGGGTCTGGATCAGGCGGAAGTAGATCACGAAGGCCGCGGCGGTCGAGAACAATGCGAGCGCAAGCAACGCCAGCACGGAGCTCAGCGACGGCGACAGCGTCCAGGGCTGCTCGACCGCGAGCGAGGCCGGAAGCAGGACCGCGGCCCCGGCCAGCAGCGAGCCGGCGGCCGGCGCCATCGGATCGAGGCCCTTGAAGCTGCGGCCGAAGATCGCGGCGCAGGCGTAGCAGATGGTGGCGGCGACGATGGCGGCCTCCGCAATGAGGCCGCCGCCGATGTCGTGAAAGGCGTCGACGCCGACGATCAGCAGGATCCCGGCCATTCCGGCGACCACGCCGAACAGTTTCCGCGGGCTCGTCGCCTCGTGGCGGGTGACGACGGCCGTGAGCAGGAAGGTGAAGATCGGTCCGGCCGAGTTGAGGATGGTGGCGAGCGCGGCGTCGACATGGCGCTCGCCCCAGGCGATCAGCGTCCAGGGGATGACGCTGTTGAGCACGGCCTGGAAGCCGAAGCGCCGCCAGGTCGCGGCATCCGCGGGCATCTTGATGCCGCGCGCCCACATGACGAGGACGAGCAGCAGGCCCGCGATCGTGGTTCGCGCCGCGATCAGCGTGATCGGTGGGATGGTGGCAACGCCGAGCTTGATGAAGGTGTAGGAGCCGCCCCAGAGCGTTGCGAGCGCGAGTAGGAGCGCTAGCTCGACCGCGATGTTGGTGTCCTGCCGGTTGTCCATTCGGTGCGTCCCGTCCATTCCACGATGGACGGAACCTAGCGCGCCCGCAGGCGAAAATACTTCGTTGCTTGTCGAAGTGTATTAGCCGACCGCCCCGACCTCGAACACCTCACCGTCATAGCCGGCCTCGCGGGGGATGTGGAGCTGGCGGCCGGTTTCGGTCTTGGTCATGACCGGCATTACCGTAACGATCGACATGCCGCGGGCATGGTCGAGTGCAGCGCTCACGTTCGGCTGCTTGGCGAGCCGGATCAGATTGCGCGTGGTCGGGAACGGCAGCTTGAAGCGGCCGCTCTCGCCGCCCTCCACCGCCTCGCGCGCTGACAGCCAGATCGAGTCGGTGGACTCCCTACCGTCATGGGCTCCGAGCTGGTCGGGCGGCGCGGCGGCGAGGAAGAACCAGGTGTCGAAACGCTTTGGCATGCCCTCCGGCGTGATCCAGTGCGCGTAAGGCACCAGCGTGTCGAGCGCCAGTTGGAGGTTGTTGTCAGCCAATATACTGAGGAAGCTGACCTTGTGCTCGTTGAGCGCGACGCGATGCGCATCGGCGATCTCGCCGGCACGCCGGGCATCGACAGGCGCGCCCGTGTCTTTCGCGCGCGCCAGCAGAATGCCGCTCTCCTCGAACGTCTCGCGGATCGCGGCGATGCGAAAACCGCGGTCCGCTTCGCTGAGACCTTCACCGCCGGAATAAAGGTCGGCACGGGCGACGATCTCCTTGTCGCCGGCATCGACGCTGCCGCCGGGAAACACCAGCGCGCCCGAGTTGAACTCGATCTGATGATGGCGGACCATCATGAAGATTTCGATGTCCTTCTCGCCGTCGCGCAGCAGGAGGATCGTCGAGGCCGGGCGTGATGCTGATGCTTCGGCCATGCAACTAACCCGCGGCGCTGGATTGCGGGCCGAGATTGGCGCGCTTGTCGACCCGGGCAACACGCGACAAGAGGTACTCGACCTCCGCCTTCGCTGTCGCCGTGATCGTCGCGCCCGGCTTGCGCTGCGCGCTGGAGGCGATGATGCCGCGCTTCTGCAGCACGTATTTGCGGATGGTCAGGCCGACACCGGGCTGCTGCTCATAGCGGATCAGCGGCAGATGCGCGTCGAACAGATCATGCGCGGCATCGCGCTTGCCGGCCTTGGAGAGATTCACGACGTCGATCAGAAGCTCCGGGAAGGCGTAACCGGTCATGGCGCCGTCGGCGCCGCGCTCCATCTCGAAGTCCAGGAAGGTGCCGCCATTGCCGCAGAGGATCGAGAGCGGACGGAGCGAGCAGTCCTTCTGGAAGCCGCGCAGGGTCGTGATCTTCTCCAGGCCCGGCCAGTCCTCGTGCTTGAGCATCACGCAGTTCGGATTGTCCATGACGATCTTGCGGATCACGGCCGGCGTGAACACCACCGAGAGCGTCAGCGGATAGTCCTGCAGGACCCAGGGCACATCCGGGCCGATCGCCTCGGCCGCCTGCTTGAAATAGGTGACGATCTGGTCGTCGGTGCGCAAGGACGGAGGCGGCGCGATCATGACGCCGGCCGCGCCCGCGTCCATCGAGGCCTTCGCCAGCGAGCGCATGGTGGCAAAGCCCGGCGCGGAGACGCCGACGATCACCTGCATTTTCTTCGCGCGCTTGACGAAGCGCACCGCCACCTGCTCGGCCTCGGCGGCATCGAGCTTGGGGGCCTCGCCGAGGATGCCCAGCACCGTCACGCCGTCGCAGCCGACCTCTTCGTAAAAATCGGTCAGGCGGTCGATCGAGCGCTCGTCGATGCGGCCGTCGTCGTGGAATGGCGTCGGCGCGATTGCGAAAGTGCCCTTGGCGTCGGCGGTGAGTTTCATCAGTCCATTATCCCTTGTTCGTCATTCCGGGGCGGCTCGCAGAACGGAACTCTGGTGCGCAATTGCGCACCTGAGAATCTCGAGGTTCCGGGTTCGCTTCATCGAAGCGCCCCGGAACGACAACAACGGCTAAAACCGTCGCGCGCCCATCTTGATCTGCTCCTCGGAGAAGAAGATCTCCTTAGCATGATCGGCGATGTCCTGGGCCTTCCAGCCCGTGTGCGGCGGTTTCCAGCCTTCCATCTCCATCATCCGCATCTCGCGCACGCCGCGGGGCCCGGACACGCCCAGCACCTTGCCGGTCTGGTCGCCCGACAAGTCGCTGACCATGTATAGCACGGCCGGCGCGATGCCGTCCGGCCCCAGCGCCGCCCCCGGGTTCTCCTTATAGCGGGGCAGGTCTGCGGTCATGCGGGTCAGCGCGCCCGGAGCGAGCGTCCAGATCCGGATGTTGTATTTGCGGCCCTCGATCGCCAGCACGTTGGACAGGCCCCAGATGCCGCCCTTGGCCGCGCCGTAATTGGTCTGGCCGAAATTGCCGATCAGGCCTGAGGTCGAGGAGGTGTTGACGATCACGCCGCCGCCGTTTTCCCGCATCCAGCGAAACACCGGCATGGTGCAACAAAAGGTGCCCTTCAGGTGGACCTTGATGACCTTGTCCCAGTCGGATTCGGACGCCTTGTGAAAGGTCTGGTCGCGCAAAATGCCGGCATTGTTGACCAGGATGTCGGCACGGCCGAAATGCTTGATGGCGTCGTCGAAGACGGACTGGCCGCCCTCCATGGTGGAGATGTCGGCGCCGTTGGCGACCGCCTTGCCGCCCTCGGCCTTGATCGCATCCACGACTTGCTGCGCCATGGAGGTGTCGGCGCCGGAGCCGTCACGGGGCCCGCCGAGGTCGTTGACGACGACCGAGGCCCCTTCCCGCGCGAACAGCTTTGCGTAGGCCTCACCGAGCCCGCCGCCCGCGCCGGTGATCAGCGCAACCTTGCCGTCGAGTAGTCCCATGGTGGCGTCTCCCTGTTTGCTTCTTTCGGGTCCCGGCTCTTTCTTCGCCTGGTACTCTGGGCCCCCGGCTCTGCAGCGCACCGCTGAAGAAGCGCTGCGCTGCGTCCGGGGCACGAGAGAGTCCTAGCCCAGCACCGTCCTGCCGTTCTTGATCACCGTGACGCCCCTCGCCTTCACCTTGGCTTCGAACGAGATCGTGTTGCCGTCCTTCCAAAGGTCCATGGTCACGGTCTCGCCGGGATAGACCGGCGAGGAGAACCGAGCGACGTGCTGGCGGAAGGCGCTGGCGTCGTAGTCGGCATAGGTCTGGAGCACGCCGCGGCAGGTGATGCCGTAAGTGCACATGCCGTGCAGGATCGGGCGCGGGAAGCCGGCCTTCTTGGCGAACTCGGGATCCGAGTGCAGCGGGTTGCGGTCGCCGCAGAGGCGGTAGACCAGGGCCTGGTCGGGGCGGGTCGTGATGTCGATGGTCTTGTCAGGCTCGCGCGATGGGATCTTGTGCGGATCGGGCTGGGTCAGGTTCGGCCCGCCGAAGCCGCCATCGCCGCGGGCGAAGCGCGAGGCGACCAGCGTTGCCAACTTCTCGCCCTTCCCGTTCTTCAGCACGGTCTGGTGCACGATCACGACGCCCTTGTCCTTGCCCTTGTCGTAGACCTCGAGCACGGAGGAATCGGCGGTGATGTTGGCGGCCACCGGCAGCGGCTGGTGGAAGGTGATGTCGCGCTCGCCGTCGACCACCATGACGCGGTTGAGGTTCATCTCGCCCGGCCCCGAGCCCCACGCCGCGACGGAGGCAAAAGTCGGCACCACCTTCAGCGGTCGCGGCGTAAACGTGCCCTCGTTGACGAAGGCGAGCTCGTTCTCGTCCATGGGGTCAGCGCCGAGCCCGATGCCGTAGGCGTAGAGCATCACCTCGCGATCGCTATAGGCGTATTTCTGGCCGAGGTTCTTGAGGGATTTGAGCTCTTCGTATCGGGCGGACATTTTTCTGGTTTCCTCTCCGGATTCTTATGCGCCGCTGCCAGTCGAAGTGCCCTCTTCCCTTGTGGGAGAGGGCTGCGAGAGCCATGCGGCAAACTCGTTTGGGTGAGGGGTTGCCTCTGCAGGGAAAGTCTTTCCGCGGAGCGATACCCCTCATCCGGCGCCAAAGCCGAAGCTTCGCTTCGGCGTCCCTGTTAGAACGGCCGCTGGAGGCGGCCTACGCCACCTTCTCCCACAGGGGGAGAAGGGAAAAGGTCAGGCCACCGTGAAGAACGGCAGCGGGGCGCCGTCCGTCGGCTTGAACACCACCTTCACCTTCTGGCCGATCTTCAGCGTCGTCAGATCGCAGTCGACGAAATTGGTCTGCACCGACGGCCCCTCCTTCAGCGTGACGTAGCCGATGGCGTAAGGACCGGTCGGCGACTTCCGCATCAGGCTGTAGGTGTAGATCGTGCCTTCACCCGACGCCTCTTCCCACACCGTCTTGTCGGAGTAACAGAACGGACAGATCGAGCGCGGGAAGTAATGCGCCTCGCCGCACGCCGTGCAGCGCTTGATCATGAACTTGCCCTCTTTCGCCGCGTCCCAGAACGCAGCGGTCTCGGGGTTGGTCACCGGGGCCGGATACTTTTTCGTCTCGCTCATCACACGCGCTCCAGAATGGCCGTCGAGGCGGCGTGGCGAACACCCAAGAGGCCGCCGGTGCCGTGGGCGATGGCGAGATCGCAATTCGGAACCTGCACCTTGGGATGCGCCTCGCCGCGCAGCTGGCGCACAGCCTCGAGGATCTTGGTCATGCCGCCGCGGTTGACCGGATGGTTGCTGCAGAGGCCGCCGCCGTCGGTGTTGAACGGCAGCTTGCCGACGCCCGAGATCAGATTGCCGTCGGCGACGAACTTGCCGCCCTCGCCCTTCTTGCAGAACCCGAGGTCCTCGAGCTGCATCAGCACCGTGATGGTGAAGCTGTCATAGATCGAGGCGTATTTGATGTCCTTCGGCGTGATGCCGGCTTCCTCGAACGCGCGCGGGCCGGACCAGATTCCGGCCGAGTACGTGAGGTCGAGATCCTTTCCGCCGCGCGGGCCCTTCATCGCTTCGCCATGGCCGATCAGGCGCACGAGCGGCTTCTTCAAGCTCTTGGCGATCTCCGGCGTCGTCACGATCAGCGCGCCGCCGCCGTCGGAGACGACGCAGCAATCCATGCGATGCAAGGGATCGGAGATCATCGGCGAGTTGAGGACATCCTCGACGGTCACGACGTCCTTGAGCATCGCATGCGGATTGTATTGCGCGTGATGCGAGGCTGCGACCTTGATCCAGGCGAGCTGCTCCGAGGTGGTGCCATAGTCGTGCATGTGGCGCATGGCACACATGCCGTAGGCATTGTGCGTGGTCGCCCCATAAGCCGACTCGAAATCAGCTTCCGCGCCGGCCGCGCGCGGCGGCATCACACCGGTGCGCGGCTTGCCGGCCAGCGTGATCAGCGCGATCGAGCATTTGCCCGCGGCGATCGCCTCGGCGGCATGGCCGAGATGGATGATGTAGGAACAGCCGCCGGTCTCGGTGGAATCGACGTGCCGCAGCTTCTTGGTGTTGAGGCCGAGATAGTCGACCATGGGCCAGGCGCCGCCGGGCGCATCGCCCGCGCAGAAATAGCCGTCGACATCGTCCTTGCTGAGCCCGGCATCCTCGATCGCCCCCTTGGCGACCTCGGCGTGGAGCTGGGCGGTGGATTTGTCCGGCGCATGCCGGGTCGGGTGTTCGTAGATCCCGGCAATGTAGGCCTTGCCCTTGATGGTCAAAACAGAAGTCTCCGCTCGCGTTTTTTATTGCCCCGTTTTTCTGAACCGCGGTGGGCGGATTGGCAAGCGCGGAAATATTCCGCCCAGCGAGAGAGCAGCGGGTTGGCGCAACTGGGACGAACAGGACCGAGCTCACAGCGGCTGCGGCTTTCCCATTTCTCGAAAACAACCTCATGCACAGTAGAACGGGGATTGATTCCACTTGAGAATTCGCAAGGCAGAAAAGCGACTTTGCGAGCTCATCATGGTGACGCGGTGTAGAGCGGATTAGCCAAAGGCGTAACCCGCCACGTCGATCTCGACCCTTATGGTCGTGGCGGATTACGCTTCGCCAATCCGCCCGACGAGACCGCCCTACTCCGCCGCTATCTGCCTTGGCGCGGGCGGCGGGCTCGCCAAATCCGCCGCGAGCTGCGCGTAACGCACCTTGGCATCCGCCACGGCCTTCTCCTTCACCGGGCCGTAGCCGCGGATGCGGTCGGGCAGCGACAACAGCTCGACGGCGGTGTCGATCGTAACAGGCGACAACAGGCCGAGCACGGTGGCGACGTCCTTCTCGTAGCCGGCGATCAGGTCGCGCTCGAGCTTGCGATCGGCGCTGCGGCCGAAGATGTCGAGTGCCGTGCCGCGCAGGAACTTGAACTTTGCCAGCACGCGGAAGACGTTCAGCATCCACGGGCCGAAGGCGCGCTTCTTCGGGCGGCCGAGCGCGTCGAGGCCGCCGCCGAGGATTGGCGGGGCAAGATTGAAGTTGAACTTGAAGTCGCCCTCGAATTGGTCGCGGAGCTGCTGCTCGAAGGCGCCGTCGGTGTAGAGGCGCGCGACCTCGTACTCGTCCTTGTAGGCCAGCAGCTTGGCATAGTTCACGGCGACCGCGCGCGGCAGCGCATCGCCGTAGCCACCCTTCACCGCGGCATCGCGAACCTGCTCGACCAGCTTGCGATAGCGTTTGGACAGACGGTTGTTCTGATAGGCGGTCAGGTGCCTGGCGCGATGCTCGATGACTTCATCGAGCGTCATCGCGTCCAGCGTTTTGGGCGCAACGACCTCGTCGGTGCCTTTCAGCATGTCAGCAAGACGTTGGGGATCGGCGACCGCGAGGCGGCCGAGGCGGAAGGCTTCCTTGTTCATCTTGATCGAGACGCCGTTGACCTCGATCGCCTGCTCGATCGCTTCAGCCGACAGCGGGAACAGTCCCTTCTGATAGGCATAGCCCATCATCATCATGTTGGTGGCGATGGCATCGCCGAGCAGCTGCTCGGCGGGCTTGGTGAAGTCGAAGAAGACGGAGTCCTTGTGCAGAGCCGTCTCCAAGAGCCCGGTCAGCTTGCGGGTCTGGAAGTTGAAGTCGCGGTTGAGCACGAAATCGGCGGTCGGAATGACGTGGCTGTTGATGACGCCGCGGGTGCGGCTGGAGTCGCAGAGCGAGATCGTGTCCTTGGCGACGGCAACGACTTCGTCGGCGGCGAGCACGAGATCGGCCGTGCCGGTGACGATGCGCGAGCACGTCACCTCCGCCGGATGATCGGACAGGCGGACATGGCTGAGCACCGCGCCACCTTTCTGCGCAAGACCCGACATGTCGAGGATCATCGAGGCCTTGCCCTCGATATGCGCGGCCATGCCGAGCAGCGCGCCGATGGTGAGCACGCCGGTGCCGCCGACGCCGCCGACCGCGATGTTATAGGGCTTGTCAAGCGTCGGCCGCGACGCCGGCTCGGGCAATTCGCCGATATCGGCGAGCTCCGCCGGCGCGCGATGGCGCGGCTTGCCGCCGTCCACGGTGACGAAGGACGGGCAGAATCCCTTGAGGCAGGAATAATCCTTGTTGCAGGAGGACTGGTTGATGGCGCGCTTGCGGCCGAACTCGGTCTCCAGCGGCTCGACGGAGATGCAGTTCGACTGCACCGAGCAGTCGCCACAGCCTTCGCAGACGGCCGGGTTGATCATGACGCGGCGCGCCGGATCCTCCATCAGGCCGCGCTTGCGGCGGCGGCGCTTTTCGGCCGCGCAGGTCTGCACGAACACGATGGCCGATGTGCCCTTGAACTCGCGGCACATCTTCATGACGTTCTGCAGCTCGTCGCGGTGATACAGCTTCACGCCCGGGGCGATGGTGTCGGCCGGATAGGAGTCGGGCGCCTCCGAGACCAGATAGATCTCGCGAATGCCTTCGGCATGGAGCTGGAAGGTGATCTGCTGCGGCGAGAGATCGCCGTCATGACGCTGGCCGCCGGTCATGGCCACCGCGTCGTTGTAAAGGATCTTGTAGGTGATATTGGTCTTGGAGGCGACTGCCTGCCGGATCGCCAGCAGCCCGGAATGGAAATAGGTGCCGTCGCCGAGGTTCGCAAAAATGTGGTTCTCGTTGGTGAAGGGTGCGATGCCGACCCACGGCACGCCCTCGCCGCCCATATGCGTGAAGGTCTCGGTCGAGCGGTCCATCCACAGCGCCATGAAGTGGCAGCCGATGCCGGCGAGCGCGCGGCTGCCTTCAGGGACTTTCGTCGAGGTGTTGTGGGGACAGCCGGAGCAGAAGTAAGGCGTGCGGGAAACGGGCGCGACCGCCTGCATCTGGGTCGCCTGGCGGCCGTTGAACCAGTCGGCCTTGGCGCGGAGCATCTCCGCGATCTCGGGGTTGAGATCGAGCTTGAGAAGTCGCTCGGTAAGCGAGGTCGCGAGCGAGGCGACGCTGAGCTCGGCAGCGAAGGTCAGGAAGCGCTTGTCGTGCTCGTCCATCTTGCCAACGATGCGCGGACGGACGTCGTCGCGCCAGTTGAACAGCACCTGCTTGACCTGGTTCTCGACGATCTCGCGGCGCTCCTCGACGATGAAAATCTCCTCCAGGCCGACCGCGAATTCATGCACACCTTCCGGCTCCAGCGGCCAGGGCATGCCGATCTTGTAGAGGCGAAGGCCGATCTTGGCCGCGACCTGCTCGGTGATGCCGAGTTCGCGCAACGCCTGGCGCACGTCCTCATAGCTCTTGCCCGAGGCCATGATGCCGAAGCGAGCATTCGGCGAATCCATGGTGACGCGGTTGACCTTGTTGGCGCGTGCAAAGGCGATCGCGGCGAAGCCCTTGTAGTCCTGCAGGCGGCGGTCCTGCTCGAAGCGGTCGTCGGGCCAGCGCAGGTTGAGGCCACCGGGCGGCAGCTCGAAATCGGCGGGGATGATGAACGGCTTCATCTCGTCGGTGAGGTCGATCTCGGCGGTGGTCTCCACCGTCTCCGTGATCACCTTCATGCCGACCCAGCAGCCGGAATAGCGCGACATCGCGATGCCGAGCAGGCCCATCTCGATCATCTCATGGATGCTCGAGGGATAAAGATACGGCATCAGCGCGGACATGAAGGCGTGGTCGGACTGATGCGGGACGGTCGAGGATTTGGCGCCGTGGTCGTCACCGGCAAGGCACAGCACGCCGCCGTTCTTGGCCGAGCCTGCCGCATTGCCGTGGCGGAACACGTCGCCGCAGCGGTCGACGCCCGGGCCCTTGCCGTACCAGATGCCGACCACGCCGTCATATTTGGCGCCGGGCGAGAGGTTGAGCTGCTGCGAGCCCCAGACGGCTGTCGCCGCGAGGTCCTCGTTCACGCCGGGCTGGAACTTGATGTTGTACTGCTCGAGATGCTTTCGCGCGGCGAACAGCTGCTGGTCGTAGCCGCCGAGCGGCGATCCGCGATAGCCGGAGATGAAACCCGCGGTGTTGAGGCCGCTGGCGCGGTCGCGCCGGATCTGGGCCATGGGCAGGCGGACCAGGGCCTGGATGCCCGTGGTGAAGACGTGTCCGGTTTCCTGGGTGTATTTTTGATCGAGACTGATCGGACCCTGGTTGATGCCCATGCTGTCCTCTTTTGCCGCCCTGTTCAGGTCTTTGTCACTTCGCGTCGCTTAAGCCGTTGCCGTCCCGTTGTTTTTAGCTAGGGCGCGCCGACCAGTTTCGCCACTCTATGTCGGATAATTCACGATCCGCATCACAAATCTGGAGCAAAGGGAGGCCCGGGTAAAAATCGCAATTTCGTGGCCTGAAACACGCATGCCATTTTCAATTTGTGTCACCATACCCCCGCCATCGCGAAATGAATTGATGGCGCGCTTGCGTCGGTGCGGTCGATTGGTCGCAGGAGAAGCTTGGGATGCGGACGATTCTGACGGGCTTGGCTGTTGCGGGCGTGGCGTTGTGCAGTGCGGTTGCAGGCATGGCCCTCGCCGCCGAGCCGTCGCCGGAGCTGATCGCCTACGGCAAGACGCTGGTCGAGGCCGGCGACTGCGCGGGCTGCCACACCGCCGATCCCGCAAGACCGTTCGCGGGCGGCAAGCGCATCGACACCCCCTTCGGCGCGATCTATGCGCCGAACCTGACCCCGGAGCGCGACACCGGGATCGGCGCCTGGACGGACGCCGACTTCGTGCGCGCCGTGCGCACCGGCATCGCGCCTGACGGCTCGAACTATTACCCGGCCTTTCCCTATCCCTTCTTCACGAAGATGACGAAGGACGACACGCTGGCGATCCGCGCCTATCTCGGCACGCTCGCGCCTGACGTGAGCCGCAACAAGCCGCCGGAGCTGCGCTGGCCGTTCGGCTATCGCGGCCTGATGCGGATCTGGAACGCGATGTATTTCAAGCCCGGCCTGTTCGAGCCGGACCAGAGCAAGAGCGCGGCCTGGAACAGGGGCGGCTACCTCGTCACCGGTCTCGGCCATTGCGGCGCCTGCCACACCCCGAAGAATTATTTCGGCGCGGACAAGAGCGCGCAAGCCTTGTCGGGCAGCGAGGTCGGCGGATGGTACGCGCCGCGGCTCGATGGCGCGGCACGCACGGGATTGCAGTCGTGGAGTGCGCAAGACATCGCCGAATATCTGCAGAGCGGGCGCAATGCCAAAAGCCATGCCGGCGGACCGATGGCGGAAGTCATCGTCAACTCGACGTCCAAGATGAGCGAGGCCGATGTGCGCGCCATCGCGGTTTACTTGAAGGGCCTGCCGCCAGCGCGACGCGAGACCATCGTCACGCCGCCGGATGAGGCCGAGATGAAGGCGGGCCAGGCGGTCTATGCAAAACTCTGCATCGCCTGCCACGAAGCCGACGGCTCAGGCGCCCCGCGCATCTATCCGCCGCTGCCGGGCAATGCGCTGCTGCAATCCAACAATCCCTCCTCCACCTTGCGCATCATCCTCGACGGCGCCCACACCCTGACCACGCCGCGCGCGCCCAACACCGGTGAGATGCCGGGCTATGCCAAGCAGCTGTCCGATGCGGAGATCGCGGCCGTGACGAACTACATCCGCAATTCCTGGGGCAATGCGGGTCTGCTGGTCACGCCGGCGCAGGTCGCGAAGGCGAGGATGCGAGAGGCGAATGGCGAGTAGTGATTGGCGAATGGCCACCTCTATTCGCAATTCGCCGTTCACGCGCGACAGCGCTCACCTCTCCTCATCTCCCGTGAACACGAATTTCGGCATCTCCCATTTGTAGCGCACTGCCAGCAGACGGAAGCCGATGCCGAGCGCGAAGGTCAGGAGGGTCGAGAGCTCGGGGTTGAGCTTGAGGCCGAACGCGGTCGCATAGAACAGGCCGGTCACCACCGAGACGCTGGCGTAGAGCTCGGATCGGAACAAGAGCGGCACGTCGTTGCAGAGCACGTCGCGGAGCACGCCGCCGGCGCAGCCGGTCACCATGCCCGAGACGATGACGATCGGCAGCGAGGCATCCATCTGCCAGGCGACGTCACAGCCTGCCATGGTGAAGACGACGAGGCCGATGGCGTCGAGCACGATGAAGGCGACCTTCAGCCGGTGCACGAGACGCGCGAACAGGATTGTGAGGAAGGCCGCGCCGCCGGCGAGCGCGAGATAGGTCGGGTTTTGCACCCAGACCAGCGGATAATGCCCGAGGAAGAGATCGCGCAGCGTTCCGCCGCCGAGCGCGGTGATGCAACCGAGGAAGCAGACCCCGAGCCAGTCCATGCTGCGCCGCCCCGCGGCAAGCGCGGCCGTCATGCCTTGGGCGGCGATCGCGACCAGGGACAGGAAATGCAGCACGCTATCTGTCGGCGGCAGACTCCACATCGGTGTTTCCCCCGGGCTTGTTCCCTCGTCGCGACCATGGAACTCGCGCTCGGTTCCCGGAAGTGACAGGTTCCCGATTCCCGGTGGCGGAGCAACATGCGACGAAAGCATAAGGCGGGGCGGAACGGAATCTCGCATCCACGGGTTGTCGAGGCGTCTTAACCGAGGAGATCCAATCGATGGCTGACGACCGTTTTCCCAACGATCCGTACCGCCCGAACCTCGCCGACGATGAGTATCTTCGCGCGGCGCGCCGGGATGCCGACCTACAGGCCGATCCCGAGCTTGGCGAAGGCCCCGCCTCCAGCGGCAAGGTTGCGTTGTTCGCCGTTGCGATCGCACTGGTGCTGGGTGCCGTGTTCTACGGCCTGAACAATACCAGCACCGGAAATCAGGCGAGCACCACGCCCGCAACGCAAACCGCCCAGCAGGCGCCCGCGACCAATCCCGCGGCACCTCCCGGCATGCGCGACGTGACGCCGCGCACCAACACCTCGCCGGGCGTGACCACGGGTGCGGCACCAAGCAAGCCGGCCCCGGATACGCAGACGCCGTCTGACGGCGCGAAGTAAGAGATCACGACGAGTGCGAAGGCGGCGGGACGCAAAGCCCCGCCGCCTTTTCGTTGTGCCGCTAGCTGAACATCTTGTTGAGCTCGCCGCCGGGATAGCCGCTGCCGAGCTCGGTGAACGTGCCCTTCTCCGCCATCTCTTTGGCCGCGCGCATGAAGCCGCCCCAGGCGGCGCGGGCGAGCGAGCCGCCGACGCTGATCCGGCGCACGCCGAGATCCTCGGCCTCCTTCAGTGACAGGCCGGACGCGCCGATCAACAGGTTGAACGGCTTTGGCGCGACAGCCTTCACCACGGCGCTGATGTCCTCGCGGGTCTTCAGGCCTGGTGCATAAAGGCAGTCGGCCCCTGCGTCGGCATAAGCGGTGAGCCGGTCGATCACCAGCTTGAGATCGGTCACGCCCCACAAATAGGCTTCGCAGCGGCCGACCAGCAACGTGCCGCTGTCGCCGATCGCCTTGCGCGAGGCCTTGATGCGGTCGACCGCGAGTGCGCGCTCGTAGATCGGCTTGTCCTTGTCGCCGGTGGAATCCTCGATCGAGAGGCCGGCAACGCCGGTGCGCACGCAGCGCTCGACATTGTCAGCGACCCTGTCCGGCTCGACCGCGAAGCCCCCCTCGAAATCGGCGTTCACGGGAATATCGACCGCCGAGCTCAATGCTGCCAGATGCTGACAGATGTCCTCGACGCTGACATGGTTGTCGGCCTTGCCGATGGTCCAGGCAAAGCCCGCGCTCGACGAGGCGATCGCCTTGAAACCGAGATGCTGCAACGCCTTGGCGCTGCCGACGTCGACCGGATTGGGCAGGATGAAGCAGCCGCTCTCGTGCATCTTCTTGAAGGTCGCGCGCTTGTCCGCCGTCGTGACGTGCATTTTTGTTCTCCATTGTTGGCCGCGCAGAGATAGGCGCGCATGAATGCCTACGCTAGTGCGCGTCGTGCACGGCGCGACTGTCCTTGGGCGCTTCGTCCCGGTCGGTCATGCTGTAGTCCCTGACGATACTCGCAATGCGCAGATGATAGTCGGCAAAGATCTGCGCCCTGCCCTTGGCCTGGGTGCGGCGGTGCTCCATCGTGTTACGCCAGGCCGCAACCGCCGCCTCGTCCCGCCAGAACGACACCGACAGGATCTTGCCCTTGTCGGTCAGGCTCTCGAAACGCTCGACCGAGATGAAGCCGTCGATGGTTTGCAGGATCGGCTTCAGATCGGCGGCGAGGTCGAAATAATCCTGGCGATGTTCGGGCTTGGGCCAGACCTCGAAGATCACGGCGATCATGGGCGTCTCCTTTTGTTTGAGCATGATCCGGAAAACCGCGCTGCACTTTGCGCGAACGCGGCCCTTCGGGTCCGGATCATGCTGGCGTGGCCTACAATACCACCTGACGCAGGAAGGTGCGCTCTTCGGCGAGGATGAATTTGTGCTCCTCGGCGAAATGGAAATTGGCCATGCCCTCAGTGTCCTGTCGCAACCGGGCGCGATAGGCCTCATAGGCGGCCAGACTCTCGAAGGTGATCAGCCCAAAGGCGATGTTGTTGGTGCCCTCGTGCGGCATGAAATAGCCGATCAGGTCGCCACCGCATTTCGGGATGATGGTGAGCCAGCGCTTCGAGTACTCCTCGAATTGCGCGCGCTTGAAGGGATCGAGCTGGTAGCGGATGAAAACGGTGACGGACATGGTGGGCTCCTTGTTTCCACGCCGTCATTGCGAGCGCAGCGAAGCGATCCAGGAACCTCACCGCGGAGACAGCCTGGATTGCTTCGTCGCCCCGTGCAAATTGCTTCGCAATTTGTCACGGGCTCCTCGCAATGACGAACTGGTGACACGCTACGGCCTTGCCCGACCACAATGCTTCGGCTACCATCGAAGCATGAAATCAGGCCCCGACATCGCCATGGTCGCCTCGCTGGTCGGCGACCCCGCCCGCGCCAACATGCTCACGGCGCTGATGAACGGACGCGCGCTGACGGCGAGCGAGCTGGCGCAGGAAGCCGGCATCACGCCGCAGACCGCGAGCTCGCATCTGGCCAAGCTCGAGGCCGGCGGGTTGGTCGAGCCGGAGAAGCAGGGCCGCCACCGCTACTATCGCCTCACCGACGACGACGTCGCGGGCGTGCTCGAAGGTCTTGCAGGGCTTGCCGCGCGCACCGGCCATATGCGGGTGCGCACCGGACCGAAGGACCCGGCGCTGCGGCGCGCGCGGATCTGCTACGACCATCTCGCCGGCGATCTCGGCGTGCAGATGCTCGATTCCTTGCGCGAGCGGAATCTGGTCAGGCAGAAGAAGCAGGACATCGAGCTGACCGCCGAGGGCGAGCGTTTTCTCGCCAGGCATCTGCAGATCTCGCCCGACATGCTCACCCATCCGCGGCGCCCGGTGTGCAAGGCGTGCCTGGACTGGAGCGAGCGGAGGCATCACCTCGCCGGCACGCTGGGGGCTGCCATGATGCAGCGCTTCGCCGAGCTGAAATGGGCGGCGCGCGACGCCACGCCCGGCAGCCGCGTCGTGAACTTCACCCGCACCGGCGAGAAGCAGTTTGCCGCGCTGTTCGGCAACGTAAGGGACTGACCGGCGCGCGCTCCCATTGCGTCCTGGAGTGCTCCGGCGGCACGGCAGCTTGGAGGCCCCCGGCCGCCGGCGCCATTTCTGTCGCCTCAGGCCCTGTGCGAGGGAACGTTCATGCCGCATTCAGGTCATGATTGGCAGGTTTGGATCGCGCTGTGCCGATATGTTGCAAGATTTGACATGTCGAATCGCGTCTTTTGATTCATTGTGCGCCGCGAGCGCCGCCCCCAAAGACTTTCCCCCAAGGACGAGAAGGAAGATCAAATGAAATACCTGTTCGCCGCCGCCGTGCTTGCCACCGCTGTCGTCGGATTCGGTGAGGCGGCCAGCGCCGCTGAGGGCTGCGGCCGCGGCTTCTATCGCGGTCCCTATGGCAATTGCCGCCCGATGCGCGGCGCGGTCGTGGTGCGCCCCGCCCCGGTGGTGGTCGCCCCGCCGGTCGTGGTCGTGCCCCGCGCGCGCGTATGCCCCTATGGCTTCCGCTGGTACGCCGGCCGCTGCCGCCCGTTCTGATCTCTTCGCATCGCAAGATGGCCGCGCGGCGAAAGCCTGCGCGGCCATCTTCGTTTCGCGGCTCACCTGACGATTCGCATCGAAATTGAAGCACCTCCGAATCGAAACGGGGACCGCTGGCTGCGATCCCCGTCCAATTCACGCGCTCTGGCGAGCTTACCAGTAATGGCGGCGGTGCCAGCGCCGGTGATGCCGGCGCCAATGACGGCGGCGCCATCCCCAATGGCCGTGATGGCCATGCCAGTGCACCTGCTCGGGCGTCAGCTTGGCGGCTTCCTCACTGGTGGTGACGGCGGGATGAGCGTCGGCATTGCCTTGCGGCGCACGTGCGGGATCAATGACGGGCTGCGGTGACAGCGGCGCGGCCCGCGCGGTCGCGGCGAAGGCGGCGGCGCCCGCCGTCACCCCCAATGCAAGCTTCAAAAAGTTCCGGCGCTCCATGGCTTCTTCCTCTTGGATCTTCGTGCAAGTGATGCAGAGGAAGTGTCGCGGCCACGACATGAACCGAAGCTGAATCGCATGTTCAGACTCGGTGCGAAGCGAACATTCGCTGTGCCTCACGTGGAAACTTCCTGCGCCAGCACCAGCGTCTCGCGCGAGCGCTTCACGTCGGGCCAGTCGCGGTTGAAATCGACGACGAGCTTCTGCAACGCATCACCTTCCAGCATGGCCGCAAGTCTGGCCTCGTCGTCGAACTGATACATCGCCACGTGCAGCGAGGGATCATCGAGGCTCCAGAACCGCGACGCTCGGCTCACGCCGAAGGTCTCCATCGCGTCGGGCAGATGTTCCGTCTCGTACCATTTGTCGAAGGCAGCGCGCTTGCCGGCGTCGGGGACGATGGCGCGGACGACGAAGAAGGCGGCGGGCATCGGGTTCCTCCTGGTGTTGGCGCGAGCCTAACCGGTCAAATCGCCGGCGGCAAAAAGAGTGGCACCGGTGTCGGAACGGGCGCCCTTCGCTCGTCCTTTGTTCGAACCAGGACACGGAGACAGCAAATGGCCGACCTCACCCTCACCACCTTCAATTGGGTTCCGGAACCGCCGCGTGGCCTCGTGCGCGATCTCAGAGTGCGCTGGGCGCTGGAAGAAGCCGCCTTGCCCTATCGCGTCGCCAGCACGCCGTTCGACGATCGCAGGCCTGCGCACCTCGCGCACCAGCCGTTCGGCCAGGTGCCGTGGCTGACCGACGGCGACATCTCGATCTTCGAGACCGGCGCAATCCTGCTTCATCTCGGCGAACGCAGCGAGAAGCTGATGCCCACAGATCCGCGCGGCCGCGCCGAGGCGACGGCTTGGGTATTCGCGGCGCTCAATTCGGTGGAGATGGCCAGCCTGCCCTGGGGAATGTCGAAGTTCATGGGACATCCGACCGACACGGCAGCCTGGAAATTCGTCGACGACTTCCTCAAGCTTCGCTTGAAGCATCTCGAGCCGGTGCTAGCGGGGCGCGAATGGCTGGCGGGCTCCTTCTCGGTCGCCGACATCCTGATGGCGGACGTGCTGCGTCTCGTCGACATGTTCGGCGGGCTGGCGGACAGCCCCGCCTGCCGCGCCTACGTCGCGCGCGCCACCGGCCGCCCGGCGTTCATCAAGGCGCACGCCGACCAGATGGCGCATTTCGCGGCGGCGGACGCTGACCACAAGCATTAGGCAAAGGCAGCAATTTGCCGTTCCATCACCTAGACGAGCGCGGGTCGCGTCGGCAGATGCCCGCGCTCCAGGGATGACTGCTCTAGGTCGCCAGGCCGGCGAACGCCAGGCGATCGGTCTCCTCGCGACTTCCGGACTTGTAGTACGGGTCCGTCCAGCTATCATCCTTCTTCAATCCCGCGATGCGCGCCTCGACGCTCTTTTTCTTCTTGCCGCCTTTGGTCTTTCCCTCCACATGCGCGCGAAACCAATAGTGCTCGAACATGCGCATGAATTCCGTGATGTAGATGTCCATCACGGCGGTATCGCCACGAATGATCAGGCTGTTCTCGTCGTTGGTTTTCGTCGAGTTGTTGGAGAAATTGGCTGACCCCGTGACCAGGATCGGGTCCTGCCCAAACGGATCGATCGCGATGATCTTGGAGTGGATGTGAACTCCGGAATGGTGGAAGCTCTCCTCATGCTCGAGCAGCCGCCCCTGGAAATCGTGCAGCGCCGAGCTCAGCGTGGTTGCAACCGAGACCTGGTTGGCAGCGTCGTGCTCGAGCAGCTTCACGGCTCCCGCCTTGCCGAACGAACTGCCCTTGTCCGCCATCAGAAAGCGCAGCGTGCCCTTCGGCGTCTTCTTGAAGGTTGCGAGAATCTTCGGATGCAGGACGAAGGGCGCACTGACCATCACGATCTTCCCGGTCCGGCAAAGCTCCGCGTAGAGATCGATCATCTCCAGCTTCGACTGGGGAGAGAAGATCGGCGTGACCCCGTGTGGAATGCTGTCGCGATCCCTCGGCACCGGCGTCAAGAACTGGGTGTGCTTCTTGATGTCCCTGGCTGAATCGTTGTTGTACAGCGACTGGAAATAGTCGTTGTACGCCGTGGCGATCTTCACATTGTAGCTGGCGTGTCCCAGGTTGAGCTGGCCGTAGATCGCACCGTCGGTCCAGTTTGTCGATCCGGTCCACACCGCGATCGGCTGCATCGATCCATTCGCCCCCTTCTTCAGCAGAACGACGAATTTGTTGTGCATGATCGCGCCTTGTGGATCCGCATCGCGAGGTTTGGCGAATGTGATCCCTGCCGCCGCGATGGCCGCGCGATTCCTGGCCGCCGTCTTGTCCGCTGGATCAGGCTTGCCCTGCTTGCTCTTCTGTCGCGCGTGGTAGGCGACCTTGACGTCCACGCCACGGCCCGCCGCACGCGTCAATGCTTCGAGCAGCTTGGGCTTCTGAAATTCGTAGATCGCGGCATGAACGGCATAGCTGGAATCGACCGCCTGGCCGATAAACCCGATCAGCGCTTCCTCGAGCCCGCGCGAAAGCCACCATAGAGCGTCGGGGATCCTGGCGGGGTCGTTGTCGCCATAGCGGCTATTATAGGCGCGGCTCGCGGCAGCTCCGCGATTGAAGAACACCGAAGCATCATGGCCGTGGTTGTTTTCCGTTTTGACCTCGACCGTCACGCCGCCCTGAATGGTGTCGAATTCGCGGCGCCGCTCGGCTTCCTTGCCATCCTGGACGATCTTCGCCGCCGGATCGTAGCGCGGAACGACGCGGTAGCGATAAGACTTTCCGGGATCGACCGTGTAGTCGCCCCAGCGGAATTTCTGCAACGGAGCGCGAGCGGTCGACACCATCGGAGCGTCCTGATCCGGCGCCCGCGGCGCAGCGTTCTTGGCTGCTCCCCTTTTCTTGGCGGCCTTCTTGGCGGCCGGCACCGGCTTCGGGTCCGCCTCGACCGCTGGAATGGCGGCCTGCGCGATGTCGGCTGCGTCGAGCGGATCGACGTCGAACCGAAGCATGTTGGGCAGCCAGCGCCGCGCGCCGGTGTCGACATCCGTCCGCTCAATGGTGAATCCGAGGCAGCCCTTTCGCTTCGGCTCCTCGAGATCCATCGCCAGCAACACGTTGTTTGAGCCAGCAATGACACGCAGTGTCAGTCCATCCTTCGATGCCCGCGCTCGCATGGGAAAATTCCTTATGAAAAACTCAAAATCTACCCCTAGGTTATACGATTTATCATGTGTCGCAATACGTGTGCATTCTTCCGCCGCGGCGACAAGGCCCGCGGAGCGTGATCCGCCTCACATAATCAATCCAGCACCCGGCCTACGGTCGCCAGCACCGGACGGAAGCAATTGGAAGGTGACCCATGGTCCGCATCGAATATCTCAAGCGACAGATCGCCCGCGCCGAGCGGCTGGCCAAAGCCATCCTCGACCGCCAGACCGCCGACCGGCTGCAAGCCTTCGCCGCCGAATGCCGCACGGAATTGTCGGAGCTGACGCTCAAGACCGCCGCGTGAGGCGTGTTGACGCTGGATGCGTCGGGCGGATTAGTGCCAGCGTAATCCGCCACTTCCCCATCCAATAACGCAAACCTTGGCGGATTACGCTATCGCTAATCCGTCCTACACCTCACACCAGCTTCAACGGCGCATCGGCAACGACGCGCAGGTCAATACTGCCGATCAGCGCCGCACGGCGCGCCTCCGCCGCGCTGATGGCCTCGTCCGTCTGCCGCAGCGTCGAGACGTTCGAGCCGAGCGAGACGATCCCGCCGAGCACCAGCGCGATCGATCCGAGTGCGGCGGTCTGACCGAACCCGAACACGCCGAGGATCGTCACCACCAGCAGCGCCGCCCCTGCACCGATGGCGATCTTCGACGCCAGGATGTACTTGCGGCAACGCTCGGCGATCTCGGCGAGAGCCTCGATGCGATCTTCAATGTCGGAGATTTCGTCGGTCGGATCGTCTTCGGTCATTGGATCGAGGATGCCGATTGTAGGGCGGATTAGGCGTAGCCGTAATCCGCCGCGTTCGGATGAGTGGCGGGTTACGCTTCGCTAACCCGCCCTACGCGGTCCTCACAAGGGCAAATTGTCGTGCTTCTTCGCCGGCGCTTCCACCTTCTTGTCCTTCAGCATCGCCAGCGCTCGCGCGATCCGCTTCCTCGTCGAATGCGGCATGATGACGTCGTCGATGTAGCCGCGTTCGGCGGCGATGAACGGGGACAGGAAGCGGTCTTCGTATTCCTTGGTGCGGGCGGCGATCTTGTCGGGGTCGCCGATGTCACTGCGGAAGATGATCTCGACCGCGCCCTTGGCGCCCATCACGGCGATCTGGGCGGTCGGCCAGGCGTAGTTCATGTCGGCGCCGATCTCCTTGGAGGCCATGACGTCGAAGGCGCCGCCATAGGCCTTGCGGGTGATGATGGTGACCAGCGGCACCGTGCACTGCGAATAGGCGAACAGCAGCTTGGCGCCGTGCTTGATCAGGCCGCCATATTCCTGCGCGGTGCCCGGCAGGAAGCCTGGCACGTCGACGAAGGTGACGATCGGGATGTTGAAGGCATCGCAGAAGCGCACGAAACGCGCGGCCTTGCGCGAGGCGTCCGAGTCGAGCACGCCGGCCAACACCATCGGCTGGTTGGCGACGAAGCCGACGGTGCGGCCCGCAATGCGGCCGAAGCCGGTGACGATGTTCTTGGCGAAGCTCTCCGCGATCTCGAAGAAGTCGCCCTCGTCCACGACCTTCAGGATCAGCTCCTTCATGTCGTAAGGCTTGTTCGGATTGTCGGGGATCAGCGTGTCCAAGGACATGTCGACACGGCCGATGTCGTCGAAGCTCGGCCATTCCGGCACGCCGTCGGTGTTGTTGGACGGCAGGAAGTCGATCAGACGCCGCATCTGCAGCAGCGTCTCGACGTCGTTCTCGAAGGCGCCATCGGCGATCGAGGAGCGCGTGGCGTGCACCGAGGCGCCGCCGAGCTCTTCGGCGGTGACGACCTCGTTGGTGACGGTCTTCACGACGTCGGGGCCGGTGACGAACATGTAGCTGGTGTTCTTCACCATGAAGATGAAGTCGGTCATCGCGGGCGAATAGACGTCGCCGCCGGCGCAGGGGCCCATGATGACGGAGATCTGCGGGATCACGCCGGAGGCGAGCACATTGCGGCGGAACACGTAGGAATAACCGGCGAGCGCGGCGACGCCTTCCTGGATGCGGGCGCCGCCGGCATCATAGAGGCCGATGATGGGCGCCCTCGCCTTCATCGCCATGTCCTGGAGTTTCGTGATCTTCAGCGCGTGCGTTTCCGACAGCGAGCCGCCGAACACCGTGAAGTCTTTGGCGAAGACAAACGTCTTGCGGCCGTTGACGGTGCCCCACCCCGTGACGACGCCGTCGCCGGGGATCTTGTTCTTCTCCATGCCGAACTCGGTGGAGCGGTGCTGGACGAACATGTCGAACTCCTCGAACGATCCCTTGTCGAGGAGCAGCTCGATCCGCTCGCGCGCGGTCAGCTTGCCGCGGGCGTGCTGCGCCTCGATGCGCTTCTCCCCGCCGCCGAGCTTGGCGCCGGCGCGACGATCTTCAAGGGCGTCCAGGATGTGCTTCATTTGCTCCCGCCAGTTCTTAAGCCTAAATGCGATTGCCGGGGGTTCTAACACGGCATTTTGCAAGCCGGAAAGCGCCTTTCGGCGCCGCAGGGCTGCCTTGAAGCAGCGGGAAAGCGCAAGGAATTCCAAAGTTTTACCGGCTAGCCGATGGCGGACGCGGGAATGGCCGGACGGCCCGGCTTCCCCATTCACCCGGCCCGGCCGGGGCGGCTCGCAGAGGCGCGCCTGATCCCGGCCGGGGCCTCGCAAATTGGTGTCCCCGCCCGGTTGACCGGGCCTGCCGATTCAGGCTTGCTCCGCATTCGCGATCAGGCGCCGAATGTTGCGTGAGCCCAGTCGGTACGGCGGCGGTCACCACAGCCTGGCTCAAGCGTCACACATGTCTGCGACGGTCGTCCCCCTGCCGCCGAACTCATCGTCAGATACCGTCGACTTCCTGCGGCGCATGGCCAGCATGGTGTCGGGGCGAAATGGCGAGATGCTGCTGCGCGCCGCGAGCCTGATCGAGCAGCTCGGCCAGCGGGCGATGTCGGCCGAGCGGCTGTATCACCAGCAGCAGATCGAGAGCACGCGCAACGCCGAGCTGCGCGAGGCGGCCGAGCTCGCCTCCGATGCCATGGTCGGGCAGATCGACGTGCTGCGGGCGCAGCTTGCCGAGGTCACCGCGGCAGCCGCCGCCGAGCGCGCCGCCTTCGATGCCGAGCGCGGCAAGCTGATCGGCCTGATGCAGAATGCCGAGAGCCATATCGTCAAGCTAACGACCGAGCTGCACAGCTTGCGCGCCTCCGTCGACAGTTTCAACGAGACCGCGGTCTCGGTGCCGATCGAGGTGCTGCGGCTGGCGCGGACGCAGTTCGATTTCCTCTCCGCCGGCTTTGCCCGCAAGGGCGACGTGATCTCGCAGGCGATGAGCGAGATCGGCGGCTTCGCGATCGACCAGGCGCTGACCGCGAAGAAGACAGCCGACGAGGGCTGAAGTCTTTCAAAGCAAGGTGTCCGGGCTTGTCCCGGGCATTCACGTTCTTTGGCAGCGTCCGATAGACAAGATCGTGGATGGCCGGGACAAGCCCGGCCATGACACCGTGGAAGCAGGCGGCATCAAAATTGACAGCCCGCAAGTCCGTTGGTCTACTCCCTGAAAATCACACGGGAGGATCCGATGCCGACGGCATTCCGCGCCGCCATGGCGCTCATTGCGCTCTGCGCTGCCACCGGGCTCGCTTATGCGCAGTCGCTGCCCAAGGAAGTCGCCACCCGCGCCGAGATCTACCCGATCCCCTCTCTCACTCTCTCCGACCAGAAATTCCTCAGCGGCGATGCGGCGGCCGGCAAGCCAGTGACGGTGGCCGGCGAATTCCGCGTGGCGCAGGGGACCGGCAAACTCCCCGTCGTGGTGCTGATGCACGGCTCGAGCGGCGTCGGCGCCACCACGGAAGCCTGGGTGCACGCCTTCAACGCCATGGGCATCTCGACCTTCGTGATCGACGGTTTCACCGGCCGCGGGCTGACGGTGGTCGGACCGAACCAGGCGCTGCTCGGCCGGCTCAATCTGATCATCGACATCTACCGTTCGCTGGAGATCCTGGCGAAACACCCGCGCGTCGATCCTGACCGCATCGTGCTGATGGGCTTTTCCCGCGGCGGACAGGCAACGCTCTACGCAAGCCTCGACCGCTTCAACAAGCTCTGGAACAAGTCGGGCATCCAGTTCGCGGCGTACGTCCCGTTCTATCCGGACTGCTCGACGACGTATGTTGGTGACAACGAGGTCGCCGCGCGCCCGATCCGCATCTTCCACGGCACGCCAGACGACTACAATCCCGTGAAGAGCTGCAAGGCGTTCGTCGAACGGCTCAAGGCAGCGGGCCGTGATGTCGTGCTGACCGAATATCCCGACAGCGCACACGGATTCGACAGCGGCCTGCTCGGCGTCAGCACCGTTGCGGTGTCAGCCAATGCGCAAACCGTGCGCAACTGCCGGATCAAGGAAGGCGACGGCGGCGTGCTGATGAACGGCGAGACCAACGCGCCCTTTACCTATAAGGATTCCTGTGTCGAGTTGAACCCGCATGTCGGCGGCAATCCAAAGACGGCCGCCGAGGCGCGCAAGGCGGTGGAGGAGTTCTTGCAGGTTTTGTTCAAGCTGGGGTGAATGCGCCTGCTCCGCGCGCGGTGCCGTAGGGTGGGCAATGCGAAGCGTGTCTACCTAACAATCACGACAGAGAAACAATCGTGGGCACACGGCGCTACGCGCCATTGCCCACCCTACGGCAGCTGCGCATGTGCGCCACATACTCCGTCATTGCGAGCGCAGCGAAGCAATCCAGACTTCCTCAACGTAAAAACTCTGGATTTCTTCGCATCAGCGAGCTCCTCGCAATGACGTGGTGGGAGCGCCGTTCGCAATGACGGGCCGAGAGAGTGAGACCTACGGCTCGCCCGGCTTGAACGGCTCCTCCTTGCCCGGCGGCACGGTTTCCTCCGCCATGGCCAGCAGCATTGCGACCATCACGTAATTGCCGGCGAGTGCGGTGAGGTCGACGATCTGCTGATCATTGAACACCTTCTTCGCCCGCGCGTAAGTCTCGTCGGTGACCTTCTTGGTCGTGGTAAGCTCAGTGACGAAATCGTAGACCACGGTCTCGTCCTCGGCCATCTTCGACGGGCGCTTGTTGGCCTTCAGCTCCGCGATGATATCGGAGGAGAGGCCCGCCTTGGCTGCCAGCGGCGCATGCGCGAACCATTCCACCTGGGAACGCCATTGCCGCCCGATGATCAGGATCGCGAACTCGTTGAGCTTCAGCGGGACCGAGGTCTCCCAGCGCAGATAATGGAACAGGTCGAACAGGCGCTGGCCCAACACGGGGCTGCGGATCATAGGATTGTAGGGACCGCCGATGCCGACGCTCGACACCTTCATGATTTGCTCGCCAAGCGGCTTCTGCTTGGCGTCGAGCTGGTCCATGGTGAGCTGCGGAAAGCGCGGCTCCTTGCTGGTTGCGGGGCCGGCAAACATGGTGGCGGCAAGCCAGCCGCCGGCTGCAGCGAGCGTAAGCGACGACAGCCAGATTGGTGTTGAGTTCATTGTTGTCCTCCCGGTTATCTTTCTTGCCCGGAAGGATGCTAGTCGAGCGGCGCTGGCGCGACAGCGCTAGATCGCGCCGATCTCGGCAAGGCAGGCTTGCGTCAGGCTCATGCGCTCGCCGATGAGGCGCGGCTCCTTGCAATCCATGTTGAGCGCGAACACCGTGTGCACCTCGCCCTTCTCGGCCCAGCCGACCATCCAGCCGAGCGACGGCTCGCCGCGCTCGGCTCCGAGCAGGCCGGACTTGGCGCGGATGATGGCCTCGCCCACCTTGGTCACCGGCAGGATGTCGGCGACCAGATCCTGGCTGCGCTTTGAGATCGGCAGCGCGCGGCGGCGCAGCCGGTCGACGAAATCGATCTGCTCGACTGGATCGATGCGTAAATTTCCGGTGAGCCAGAACTGGTCGACGCCGCCGCCGATGTCGCGATTGCCGTAGTCGAACTCGTCGACATATTTCTGCATGCGCTCCTGGCCGATGCGCCGCGCGATCTCCTGATAGACCGGCACCGCGCTGACCGCGATCGCGCTGCGCAGCGTGTGATCCTTGTTCCAGGCTTCGATCGGCCGCTTCACGCCATCCCACGGGAAGACGTCCTTGTCGGGATCGGTGACGACGCCGGTCTCGAGCGCGATCAGCGAGTTCGGGATCTTGAAGGTCGAGGCCGGCAGCTTGCCCTCGCCCGAGCGCTCCTTGTCGCTGGCGACGATCAGATAGTCCTCGACCTTGTAGCCGACGAAGGTGCCTGATGTGCCGAGGTCGGTGAAGCGCTTTGCGAGACTGTCACGGATCTCATTGCGCGGCGGCGCGACGTGGGCGAGCGCGCGCTGCGGCAGGATGGCAGATGCGGCAAGAAGGCCGAGAGTGGAGCGGCGGGTGAGCAAGAGCGATGTCCATTGACTGATGAAAGCGGCCGCGACCATGCAGACGCTCCATGGTGAAACGATGACAGGTAGGACCTACCGCCCCCGGCCCGACAGCCGCAGCACGAACACCAGGACCTCGGCGACGGCCTTGTAGAGGTCCGGCGGGATCTCCTCGCCGAGCTCGACCTTGGACAGCGCGCCGGCCAAGACCTCGTTTTCCTCGATCGGGATGTCGTGAGCCTTGGCGATCTCGACGATCTTCTCGCCGATCGTGCCTTTGCCCTTGGCGACGACGACGGGCGCGCCAGAGCCCTTCTCGTAATGCAGCGCGATCGCGAGCTTGGATGGATCACTCATGTGGCGCGATCCAGGAAGTGGCCGGCGCGGGCCGGTGCCGGCTGCGGCGGCGTGCCGTCGCGGACCAGGATGTCGCCGGGGTTGAGCTCGGCCCTCACCAGGGCCTGGTTGAGCTCACCGATGCCGGCGCGAAGCTGCTGCGCGGTCGCCGTCCGCTCCGCCCACATCCGCACGAAAGTCTTGTCGCCATTCAACGTGATCAGAGCATGCACCGGGCCGGCGGGCTCGACATTGAGCGTGAAGCGCGCGCGCCAGGCTTGCTTGGCGGGATCGGCGGATTCGCCAGCACCATCGCGCGAGATCTCGAACTGCGCCATCGCGGTGCCTTGCGGCGTTGCAAAGGGTATCTCGAAATTCCACTGCGGCACGCTGGGATCAACGCGGTGACCGCTGGCATCCGTGCGATCGGGGAGCGAAGCGACCTGGAGCAGGGTCTGCCGCGCGATCGCGGCATCGGTCTCGTCGAGCAGGCGATGCACGGTCGCGGAGAGCGGCGCATCCGGCGCGAGCGATGGCGTGGCGATCGATTGCGCAGATGGCAGCGCGCCACGGAACGGGGGCGGTATCGCGCGGGCCGCGGCTTCGAAGAGGTGGCCATCGGGCACGGCCTTGTTGGAGCCGGGCACGTTACCGGTGAGGCGCGGCAGGTTTTGCGTGACCTCCTGCAGCAGGCTTGCGGCAAGGCCGGCGGACATGCGCGGCAGCGCCATTTGCGGCGCGTCGGCCGCCATATCGGCCAGCACCGCGGCCGCGGGATTGGCGTTGCGCGGCGTTTGCGGCTGCTGGGCAATGTCGGGGGCGATCGACGGCGAGACGGTCTGCGCGACCTCACCCGCTGGCTGCGCCGGCGCGGCGGCGACCTGCGGTGTCGCCGTGGTGCCGGCCGGAATCGTGGCGCCCTGGCTTTGCGGTGCGGCCGTCTGGATCGTCGCCAAGGTCTGGCGCAGCACCAGCAGCGCCGCCTTCAAATCCGGAACGCTACCTGAGGACGGGGTCGTGCCTGCAGCAAGTGATGCCTCGAGGAATAGTCCTGACTTCTGGAAGGCGGATTCGATGTCGCCGCCATCGAGGGCGCCGTTGAGCTGTGTCTGCTGTGCCAACACGTCCAGCACCGCCTGCTTCAACCCCGCCGGTAAATCGCTGCCGGTGACGACGGCCGCCAGATCAGCGAACAGCGGCGCCTGGCTGCCCTGCTTCGTCACGGCCTCGGCCGCTGCCGCGGTGACGGCGACCTGCTCCAACGGCGTGAGCGTATTTCGCGGCACGCTCGCCGACGGCGCCAGCGGCGGGCTTTCCACCAGCGAGGCGGCGCGGGGCGTCAGCGTGATCTGATCAGTGGCGGCCTCGCCTGCCCCGCTCATGACCGCAAGGCGGATGGTGCCGTCGTTCTGCGACACCGCGAGCTGCAGATTCTGCCCCGGCGTCAGCGCCACCTCCGACATCACGTCCATCGAGAGGTTGGCGATCGCGATCCGCACCAGATTGTCGGCCATCACGCTGACGACCCTGGCATCGACGACGCTGCCGGCCTGAAGCACGAGGTCGGGCGTCGTCGCATCAGCCGCGGGGCTGGGCGCACTGACGGGAAGGATGGACGTGACGGGCGTCGGCATCTCAGGGGGCCCAAGGAAGCACTGGAGCGAGCACGGGAGCGAGCACTCTCCCCACCCTAGCGTCTACGTCGTAAACCTCTCGTTAAGGACCTTTGGCCACGGCCGCCCTGACCGCCGCCAAGACCGTCACGGCGGCCTCGAAATCCCGGAAGCGCGTGGCCCGGCGGGTAGCTGCCTCCTCGTCCACGCCCCATTGCTCGGCGTTCCAGTCCTCGTCGACATGGGCGGCGGCCCAGACCTGGTCGGCATCGTGCACGTCATGGGCCAGCGCCAGGGCCAGCAGCGCCGAACCAGTCAAGGTGGTCACCACGTGGAGCGCGGCGACCGACCAGGCATCCTCGGGCAGCGCGGCTCGTGCCGCCTTCAGCGCTTCGTCCGGCTGCCTCACATGCATGACGCCCTCGGACAGGATGAAATGCGCCCCCAGCGTCTCCGCGGCCCAGAACAGCACTGGATCCCAATGCGCGGCCTCGCGGGCCACGAGCCCTTCCGGGTGGCCGGCGCGATAGAACAGCAAATCGGACTCGAAGTACTTTGCAAGGTCGTCGCTGACGATCTCGACGCGGTCGACGACGCCTTCGACCACGCTGTTGGCGATCCGCGTCAGCGGCATGGTCACGGGATCGATGCTCGCACCCTGGGCAGCCCATTCCGCGGCGACGCGATCTGCGAGCGTCCGCGCAGGGATCACGACCTGGCGGCCAGACGGCGTGCGGATCGGCTTGCCATCGAGCGTGATGGCAAAACCACCCTCGGCCTCGGTGACGCCGGCCTCCTTGTAGAAGCGCTTGCGCAGCGGCGTGCGCGCAGACGCGCGCGCCGATTCCCGCGGATCGGGCGGAGGCTGGCCTGCGGCTTCTTCGAACAATTCGCGCATGTGAGTTTTCGGTCCCGGTCCCTGGATGCTAGGCTTTTAAGATAAGACCGGGAGCCGATAAAGCGAGCGGCGGGCATGAGGGAACTTGCGGGCATTGCGGCCCTGCTGGCCGGGGTCTGGCTGGCCGCGGCGGAGGCCGGCTTTCGTACCCCCGAATCGCTGGTCCGTAACATCTATGCTCATTACGGCGATGGCGCGCCGGAGCTGTCCAAAGGACTGCCAAGGGATACGGCGACCGCCCGGCAATTCTTCGATCCGGCTATGCGCAAGGCCTGGTCCGCGCCGCGGGCCGAGCCTTACGACTTCCTGGTGCAGAGCCAGAGCTGGAAGCTCGGCCCGGTCGCCATCGCGGTCGTTCGCAGGCAATATGACAAGACCTATGTCGCGGCGAATTTCGACAACCGTGGCAAGCCCGTGACGCTGAACTTCATCGTCGTCAACGGGCCGGAGGGCTGGTTGATCACGGATGTCGAGAGCCCGCATGACAGTTTACGGATGTTTCTGGAGCAGTTTCGGAAGTGAGGGGTGAACCGATCGCTGCTTCCCCAACGTCATTGCCAGTGCAGCGAAGCAATCCAGACTGCTGCCGCGGCGGCAGTCTGGATTGCTTCGTCGCGAGGGCTCCTCGCAATGACGAGGTGGAGGCGAGCCGTGCGCCCCCTACTCCTCCGGCGCGTTCTCGATCGGGTCGAACCGGCTGGCATCGAGTCCGAGCAGATTCCACGACTGCTGCATGTGCGGCGGCAGCGGCGCGGTGGCGTCGATCACGCCGCCGCGCGGATGCGGAATGACGATGCGGCGCGCGAGCAGATGCAGCCGGTTCTGCAGGCCGCCCGGCAATTGCCAGTTCTCGATGTTGAAATATTTGGGATCGCCGACGATGGGATGGCCGATATGGGCCATGTGGGCGCGCAGCTGGTGGGTGCGGCCCGTCACCGGCTTCAGCGACACCCAGGTGAGCTTGTTGCCGGCGGTCTCGACCATCGCGTAATAGGTCACCGCGTGGCTCGCGCCCTCGTCACCGTGCTGGGCAACGCGCATGATGGTGTCGTCCTCGCTCTCCTCCTTGGCGAGGAAAGTCGAGATGCGACCCTGCTTCGGTTTCGGCAGGCCCGGCACCAGCGCCCAATAGGTTTTCCGCGCCGACCGCGAACGGAACGCGCCGGTCAGATGCGAGGCGGCAAAGCGCGTCTTGGCGATCAACAGACAGCCCGACGTCTCGCGATCGATGCGGTGCACGAGGCGCGGCTTCTGGCCCTTGGCATCGCGCATCACCTCAAGCATCTGGTCGATGTGCCGCGTCATGCCCGAGCCGCCCTGCACGGCAAGGCCGGCCGGCTTGTTGAGGACGAGGACGTCGTCATCCTCGAAGATCGTCATCTCCTTCAGCGCCTTGAGCGTCTTCTGCGCAGCCTCCGAAAGCTCGCCGACGACCTTCGGCGCGTCGAGCTTCAGCGGCGGGATGCGGACGCTCTGGCCCTCCTCCAGGCGATCCTTGCTGTCGACGCGCTTGCCGTCGACGCGCAGCTCGCCTTTGCGGACGACGCGCTGGATGTGGGAGAACGACAGGCCAGGAAAGCGCGCTTCGAGGAAACGGTCGACGCGCATGTTGTTCTCGTCGGCCGTCACCTTGACGGTCTGCACCTTGGTCGGCAGCAGCGGCTCGACGGGTTTTGCCGGCACAGCCCTCTCCGGCTCAGCCTTGGGCGGACGCCGCTCGGCGCGCTCGGGGGCACGCCGCTCGAAGCGCGGCGGCTTGCCGCCGGGCTTGCTGCTCGGACGCGGGCCAGCTTTCTTTGCGCCCCGCGCCTGATGCGGACGTGAGTCTTCGCGCTCGTCACGCGAGCGCGGCTTCGGGTTCATTCTCTTGATGCGGCGGCTCATGGTTGCCTGCCTACCCTAAAAGGCGGCTCCCGTCACGGCGAAATGGCCGTTTCTAGCCCGAGCCGCCCCGCTCCTTACGCAGCTTGGCCCAGTAATCCAGCCGCTTCCGGATCTCGCGCTCGAAGCCGCGCTCGGGTGGGTCGTAGAAGGTCTGGCGGCCCAGGGCTTCGGGGAAGTAGTCCTGGCCGGAAAAGGCGTCGGGGGCGTCGTGGTCGTATTCGTAGGCCGCGCCGTAGCCTTCCGACTTCATCAGCTTGGTCGGGGAATTGAGAATGTGCTTGGGCGGCAGCAGCGAGCCGGCTTGCTTGGCGACCTGCATCGCCGTGCCGAAGGCGGTGTAGACCGCGTTCGATTTCGGCGCGGTGGCGAGATAGACCACGGCCTGCGCGATGGCGAGCTCGCCCTCGGGATGGCCGAGGAAGTCGAAGGCGTCTTTCGCCGCATTGGCGATGACGAGCGCCTGCGGATCGGCCAGGCCGATGTCCTCGACTGCCATGCGCACGACGCGGCGGGCCAGGAACAGCGGGTCCTCGCCGGCGTCCAGCATCCGCGCAAGGTAATACAGCGCCGCATCGGGATCGGAGCCGCGCACCGACTTATGCAGCGCGGAGATCAGGTTGTAATGGCCGTCGGCCGATTTGTCGTAGATCGGCGCGCGGCGCTGCAGGATGTCCTGCAACTGCGCGGCATTGAAGATCTCGTCCGCCCGTGCCGAGCGCCAGACCTCTTCGGCGAGCGTCAGCGATGCCCTACCGTCGCCGTCGGCCATGCGCACCAGCACCGCGCGCGCCTCGTCATCGAGCGGCAGCTTCCTGCCCTCGACGTCCTCGGCATGGGCGAACAGCTTTTCGATCGCGGCTGCGTCGAGCGAACGAAACACCAATACGCGCGCGCGAGACAAAAGCGCCGCGTTGAGCTCGAAGGACGGGTTCTCTGTGGTGGCGCCGACCATCACCACCGTGCCGTCTTCCATCACGGGCAGGAAGGAATCCTGCTGGGCACGGTTGAACCTGTGCACCTCGTCGACGAACAAGAGCGTGCCCTTGCCCATCTCGCGGCGGGCGCGGGCGGCGTCGAACGCCTTCTTCAGGTCGGCGACGCCGGAGAACACTGCGGAGATCTGCTCGAAATGCAGGTCGGTCGCATCCGCCAAAAGCCGCGCCACCGTGGTCTTGCCGGTGCCGGGCGGCCCCCAGAACACCAGCGATCCCAGCGTGCGGGTCTCCAGCATGCGTGTCAGAGCGCCGTCGGGACCGAGGATATGGTCCTGGCCGACGACCTCCGACAGCGTGCGCGGGCGCAGCCGGTCCGGCAACGGATGCGGAGCTTCCTGGTCGAGCCCGGCCGCCGCGAAGAGCGTTGGCGTCTGCTGTGGTCGCTTTGGACTCATCCGCCCAGCGTAACGTTGATCTGCTGGCCGCCGCGCACCACCGTGATGCGCCAGAGCCGCGGACGTTCTGCGGCAGCCTTCTCGAGGTCTCCGGTCTTGCTGATCTTCTGGTTGTTGACGGCCAGGATGATGTCGCCCTTCTGGAAGCCGACATTCGCAGCCGCGCTGTCGCCGCCGAGATCGGTGATCACGACGCCTTCGGTGTCGGCGTCAAGATGCAGCTCGTCGGCGACCGCCGGCGTGATGGTCGAGACCTTGGCGCCCTGGAACGGCGAACGCGCAGTGACGACGAGTTCGTTACGTCCCGCATCGGGCGCGGTCTCCAGCGCCACCGTCAGCTTCAGCGGCTTGCCGCCGCGCTGCACGTCGATCTGCGCGGTGCCGCCGAGCGGACGGGTGGCGAAGCGATAATCGAAAGCGTTGGGATCATCCACGCTCTGGCCGTCGATACCGATGATGAGATCGGAGGATTTCAGGCCGGCCTTCGCCGCGGGGCCATTCGACACCACGCTCGCGACCAGCGCGCCAGTCGGCGAGCGCAGGCCGAGGCTCTCGGCGATTTCCGGCGTCACCGCCTGCAGTTTCGCACCGAGCCATGGCCGCTTCACAGCCTTGCCGCCGCTTTTGGCGGAGGCCACGACGACGCGCACCATGTTGGCGGGGATCGCAAAGCCGATGCCTTGCGAGCCGCCGGAGCGCGAATAGATCGCGGTGTTGATGCCGGCGAGCCGGCCGTTCATGTCGACCAGCGCGCCGCCGGAATTGCCGGGATTGATCGCCGCATCGGTCTGGATGAAGAACTGGTAATCGGTAATCCCGACCTGCGTGCGCGCCAGCGCCGAGATGATGCCGTGGGTCACGGTCTGGCCGACGCCGAAGGGATTGCCGATTGCCAGCACGACGTCACCGACCAGCAGCTCATCGGAGTTGGTGAATTCGAGCGCCGGAAACTTCTCCTTCGAATCCTTCAGGCGCAGCACCGCAAGATCGCTGCGGGAATCCTTCAGCACGATCTCGGCCTCGAACTCGCGCTTGTCCGACAGCGATACCTTCACCTGGTCCGCGCCTTCGATGACATGGACGTTGGTGACGACGAGGCCGGACGTATCGACGATGACACCGGAGCCGAGCGAGCGCTGCACCTGCTCCTGCTGCTGGCCCGGCACACCGAAGAAGCGGCGGAAGATCGGGTCGTCCAGCAGCGGGTTGCGGTTCTGCACCACCTTGGCCGCATAGACGTTCACCACGGCCGGCTGAACCCGCTGCACGATCGGCGCATAGGACAGCCGCAGCTCGGCCGGCGAGGACGGGACCCGACGGTCCTGCGCCGCAGCCGGATTGAATTGGGCGGAAAAGGCTATGCACGAGGCCGTGACGGCGGCGGTCCAGATCGATCGAAACATTCCTACCTCTTGGAAAAGACGCCGGAATATAGGCGCGTTCGCCCCCCAATAGAAGGGCGCAGGGCGGCTATATTCGGCCCGCCCCTGACGTCGGAAGCATGCAAGCCTGGCGTGCGGACCGGCCATTTGCCTCGTGCCAAATGATGACCGCGCATCCATTGTCGTGCGACAGATGTTCCCGACCTAGGCTGCGCGCTTACGCTTCTTGACCGGCTCCATTTCGGGCGCAGGCCCGCAGGACAGGAGCCGTTGGTGGTTCTCGCCCCAGGCCTTCAAAATATCGATCACCGGCTTGAGGCTCTCGCCGAGCTCGGAAAGACAATACTCCACGCGCGGCGGCACCTCCGCATAGACCTTGCGGATGACGAGCTTGTCCTCCTCCAGCGCACGAAGCTGTTTCGTCAGCATGCGCTGGGTGATCCCGGGCATCCGGCGGCGCAATTCGCCGAAGCGCTGGGTGCCGCCCTGCAGATGATAGAGGATCACGCCCTTCCACTTGCCGTCGATCAGATCCAGCGTCGCCTCGACCGAGCAGCCCGGGCGCCGGGCAAAGTCGCGCCTTTTCATGCGTGTTTTCCCAATAGTATCCGAACAGGGACTATATCCCCGAATTTACAGTACTTGCCAAATTGGAGCCAGAGCGACAGTTAGGACGCCAGGCGAGCACGCCATCTGATGGAGACAAGCCATGAAGGCCGTCGGCTACACAAAATCGCTTCCGATCGAGGACGCGAATTCGCTGATCGATTTCGAGACTGCAAAACCCGAACCCCGGGGGCGCGACATCCGCGTCGCCGTGAAAGCGATCTCGGCCAATCCGGTCGATTACAAGGTGCGCAAGCGTGCAGCGCCGCCCGAGGGCGAGACCAAGATCCTGGGCTACGACGCAGCCGGCGTGGTCGATGCCGTCGGGCCGGAGGTCACGCTGTTCAAGCCGGGCGACGAGGTGTTTTACGCGGGCTCGATCCTGCGCCAGGGCACCAATTCCGAATTTCATCTGGTCGACGAACGCATCGTCGGCAACAAGCCGAAGAGCCTGTCCTTCGCGCAAGCGGCCGCCCTTCCCCTCACCTCCATCACCGCCTGGGAATTGCTGTTCGACCGGCTCGGCGCGGTGCCCGGCAAGAGCGTCGATCCGCGGACGCTTCTGATCACGGGCGGCGCCGGCGGCGTCGGCTCGATCCTGATCCAGCTCGCGCGCCGCCTCACCGGCCTCACGGTGCTCGCGACGGCGACGCGGCCGGAATCGCAAAAATGGTGCCTCGATCTCGGCGCGCATGCCGTGATCGACCACGGCAAGCCGATGAAGGAGCAGATCGAGGCATTGAAGCTGCCGCCGGTCGCGCTGGTGGCGAGCCTCACCTTCACCGACCAGCACTACAAGGCGATCGCGGACTTCATGGCGCCGCAAGGCAGGTTCGGCCTGATCGACGATCCGCCGGAGTTCACCATGAGCACCTTCAAGGGCAAGGCGATCTCGGTGCACTGGGAATCGATGTTCACGCGCTCCTCGTTCCAGACGCCGGACATGATTGCGCAGCATCGTCTGCTGAACGACGTCTCCGACCTCATCGACAAGAGCGTGCTGCGCACCACGCTCGACCAGACCTTCGGCACTATCAACGCCGTCAACCTCAAGCGCGCGCATGCGCTCCTGGAGAGCGGAAAATCGCGCGGCAAGATCGTGCTGGAGGGGTGGTAGCAGTTGCAACATCGGTGCATAGGGTGGGCAAAGCGAAGCTTGCCCACCCTTGTCGCGATGAGAGAGAGATGGTGGGCACGGCGCAACTGCGCCTTTGCCCACCTTACGGCATCTTGTCCAGTGCGGGGCGCGTCGCCCGTTCGACAAAGCCTTTAGCCAGCGCGTGATAGATGCCCTCCTCGCAGATCATTCGCGAGGTCACATGCGCGATCAGCGCGGCCCCCATCAAGGGCACGACCATGCCGTGATTATCCGTCATCTCGGTCACGATCACGAACGCGGTGATCGGCGCCTGCACCACGCCGGCGAAGTACGAGACCATGCCGAGCAACATGATGGCGCCGAGCGGCGCATCGTGGAAGAACGCGGCGACGTTGCTGCCGATGCCGGCACCAACGGCCAGCGACGGCGAGAAAATGCCGCCCGGTATGCCGCTGATCGCGGCAAAGGTCGTCGCCAGGAGCTTGAGCACACCGAAATCCCGCGGCAACGGCGCGCCGTGCTCCAGCGCCGTCTTTACCTGGTCATAGCCGGTCCCGTAAATCGTATCGCCGGAGACCAAGCCGCAGATCGCGACAGCGATGCCGCACGCGAATGCGAACCAGAGCGGATGGCCCTTGATCGCGCGTCCGAGTGGATTGCTGAATCCGCGCGCCATCGCGATGACGATGCGGCTGAACAGGCCGCCTGCGAGGCCGCCAATCACGCCACAGAGCGGAACGGCCAGCCAGTCCGCGCCGCGCCCCAGCGACATCGCGCTGCTGCCGAAATAGGCGTAATTGCCCGCCAGCGCCAGCGAGGTCAGGCCGGCCGCGATCACGGCCGCAATGATGAGCGTGGAGGTGCGGGTCTCAAATGCGCGGCTCATCTCCTCGATGCCGAACACGATTCCGGCCATCGGCGTGTTGAACGCCGCGGCAACGCCCGCAGCGGCGCCTGCCAGGATCAACCCCGGCTGGCGGCGCGGCGAGACGCGGCCAAGCGCGAACATGATGGAGGCACCGACTTGCACCGTGGGTCCTTCCCGGCCAACGGAGCCGCCACACAGCAGACCGAACAGAGTGAGGATCACCTTTCCGATCGCGATCCGCATCGAAACCAGACTTTCGCGTGCCGTCTGGTCGGTCAGATGGCGTGCGGCGATCGCCTGTGGAATCCCGCTGCCCTGCGCGTTGGGAAACAGCCGGATGGTCAGATAGGCCGAGAGCATGAAACCGAGCGGGGTCACGGCCAGCACGGCGTAGCGGGACTGCGCCAGCAGCAGCGCGAAAGCCTGCTGCGCCAGATCGGCGAGTTGCGCCAGCGCCACCGCCGCTGCGCCAACCCCGATGCCACCGAGCAGGAAGATCGCCTGCCGCTGCCATCGCGCGGAGGTCAATCTGAAGAGGCGTTTATGGCGGGTCGACAGAGGCCTGAGCATGAACGCCCATCCTACCCGACGGCGCGCCAAATGGAACCCGCAGGGGCGGCAGACCAGCTAGGCTTCGACGACTCCCTCGACGAACAGCAGCCGCCGCTCCAGCGCCGTCTGCCGCAGCTTCAGCGCCTCGGCATATTCCGGCGAGGCGTACCATTCCTTCAATCGCGCCATCGATTCGAATTCGACGATAATGACGGCCTTCGGCGGGAGGTTGCCTTCGGCAAGCTCGGCTTTGCCGCCACGGACGAGATAACGTCCGCCGTACTGCGCGATCGTCTTCGCGGCGAGCCTGCGATAGGCTTCAAAGCCGTCCGCGTCGCGCATCTCGACTTCGGAGATCACATAGGCTGTCATGCACGACCTCACGCAATGGTGTTGACGATGCCGCCTTCCGCGCGCAGCGCCGCGCCGTTGGTGGCAGATGCCTGCTTCGAGGCGACATAGACCACCATGTTGGCGATCTCGTCCACGCCGGCGAAACGCTGGAGTAGAGAGCTCGGGCGATGCTGCTTGACGAAGTTGGCGGCGGCCTCGTCCACCGACTGTCCGTTCTGCTTGGCGAGATCCTTCACGAAAGTCTCGACGCCCTCCGACATGGTCGGGCCCGGCAGCACGGAGTTGACGGTGACACCGGTGCCGCGCGTGAGCTGCGCCAGACCGCGGGCGACCGAGAGCTGGGCCGTCTTGGTCATGCCGTAATGGATCATCTCGACGGGAATGTTGAGGCCGGACTCCGAGGAGATGAAGACGATGCGGCCCCAATTGCGCTTGAGCATGCCCTTCAGGTAGGCGCGCGACAGCCGCACGCCGCTCATCACATTGACCTCGAAGAAGCGGCTCCAGTCCTCGTCGGGAATGTCGAAGAAGTCCTTCGGCTCGAAAATGCCGGCATTGTTGACGAGGATGTCGACGTCCGGCAGCGCCGAAACAAGCGCCCTGCAGCCCGAAGCGGTCGAGACGTCGGCGGCGATGCCGCGGACCTTGGCGCCAGCCCCTTCCAGCTTGCGCACGGCCGCATCGACCTTGTCCTGGCCGCGCCCGTTGATCACGACGCTGGCGCCGGAGGCTGCAAGGCCCTTGGCGATGGCATGGCCGATGCCGGCGGTCGAGCCAGTCACCAGCGCGGTTTTTCCGGAAAGGTCGATGTTCATGTAGTATCTCCATCAAATCGATGAGGGGAATATCGGACGCGATGGACCGCGCCGCAATTGGCGCTCACCAATCGGTGAGACGGTCACGAGCTGTTCCGGGTGCAGCGAGGGAGGCATACAACCAGTCTCGATCGCAGATGGAACGATTATTGCTAGCCACACCCGGGCATCTTTGCTCATGCGAACACGGAAGGACCAAGCGATGAAGAGAACCGCCCTCACTGTTGCGCTCGGGTTGCTCGGCCTGATCGGCGGCAACTCGCCCGCGCCGGCTCAAGCGGTCTATCCGGACAAACCGCTGCAATTGATCGTGCCCTTCCCGCCCGGCGGCGCCTCCGACGTGGTGGCGCGCATCATCGGCGGCGAACTGGAGACGCGGCTCGGCAAGCCCGTAATCATCATGAACCGCCCCGGCGGCGGCACCACGATTGCCGCCAAGGAGGTCGCGCGAGCGGCGCCTGACGGATACACCCTGTTCTTCAGCTCGAACTCGAGCTTCACGCTGCCGGCGGCCGTCAAGGAAAGCGTGCCCTACGACGCCGCCAAGGACTTCGAGCCAATCGGCCAGACCGGCAAGATTACGCTGGCGCTGGTCACCTACCAGGACAATCCGATCAAGGACGTGGCCGCGCTCGTCGCTGAAGCCAAGGCCAATCCCGACAAGCTCTCGCTGGCGTCCTTTGGCGTCGCGACCGTCTCGCATTTTGCCGGCGAATTGTTCAAGTCGGCGGCGGGGATCAAGATGGTCCACCTGCCCTACAAGGGTAGCGCGCCGGCGATGAACGACCTCATCGGCAAGCACATCCAGTACCACGTCGACACGGTGATCGCGGTCAAGCCGCAGATCGAAGCCGGCACCGTCAAGGTGCTCGCCGTGTTCTCGGGCAAGCGCACGCCGTACCTGCCCGACGTGCCGACGCTGGCCGAGCTCGGCTATGGCAACATCGATTTCGCGTCATGGGGAGCGGTGGTCGCGCCGAAGGGGCTGCCGCCGTCCGTTCGCGACAAGCTGTCGGCGACGCTGGAGGAGATCATCGGCAGCCCGTCCGTCATCGAGCGCTTCACCAAGGTCGGCTTCGAGCCCGGCTTCGCGCGTTACAGCGATTGGGCGGGCGCCATCGGCAAGGAGACCGCCGAAATGAAGGACATCGCGCAAAAAGCGGGGATCAAGGAGGAATAGTCCCGGCGAATCTGCGCCAGCCCAACAACAAAAACGGCGCCCGAGGGCGCCGTTTTCAATCCGTATCCGCTGAGTGGCTTACGCCGCCTCGGCTTCCTTCTCCTGCACGGGGCCGGAATCCTGGCCCTTGGCATCGACGTCGCGATCGACGAACTCGATCACGGCCATCGCGGCGTTGTCGCCGTAGCGGAAGCCGGCCTTGATGATGCGGGTGTAGCCACCCTGGCGGTCCTTGTAGCGGGTCGCCAGGACGTCGAACAGCTTCTTGACCTGATCCTTGTCGCGCATCTCGGAGATGGCCTGGCGGCGCATGGCCAGCCCGCCCTTCTTGCCGAGGGTCACGAGCTTCTCGACGATCGGGCGAAGCTCCTTGGCCTTGGGCAGCGTGGTGACGATCTGCTCGTGCTTGATCAGCGCGGCCGCCATGTTGGCGAACATCGCGCGGCGATGCTCGGCCGTGCGGTTGAGCTTCCGATGAACCTTGCCGTGACGCATGTAACTATTCCTTACGTTAGAACTGCCGCGACGGTTCGTCGGACCAGTTGCACAGGTGGGCTTCCTGCGTTCGCCCTTAAAAATGACGGCCGGGGACGCCGGCCGTCACGGTGAAGTCAGATCAGTAATGATCCTCGAAGCGCTTGGCGAGCTCGTCGATGTTCTCCGGCGGCCAGCCGGGCACTTCCATGCCGAGATGCAGACCCATCTGGGCCAGCACTTCCTTGATCTCGTTCAGCGACTTGCGGCCGAAGTTCGGGGTGCGGAGCATTTCCGCTTCGCTCTTCTGCACGAGGTCGCCGATGTAGACGATGTTGTCGTTCTTCAAGCAGTTGGCCGAACGCACCGACAGCTCGAGCTCGTCCACCTTCTTGAGGAAGGCCGGGTTGAAGGCGAGGTCCGGGATGATCTCCTGGGCGACTTCCTTGCGCGGCTCTTCGAAGTTGACGAACACGTTGAGCTGATCCTGCAGGATGCGGGCGGCATAAGCCACCGAGTCATCCGGCGAGATCGCGCCGTTGGTCTCGATCGTCATGGTCAGCTTGTCGTAGTCGAGGATCTGGCCCTCGCGGGTGTTCTCGACCTTGTAGGAGACCTTGCGGACCGGCGAGTACAGGCTGTCGACCGGGATCAGGCCGATCGGCGCATCCTCGGGACGGTTGCGCTCGGCGGGCACGTAGCCCTTGCCGGTCGCGACCGTGAACTCCATGCGGATCTCCGCGCCCTCGTCGAGGGTGCAGATCTGCAGGTCCGGGTTGAGCACGACGACATCGCCGACGGTCTGGATGTCACCGGCGGTGACAACGCCGGGGCCCTGCTTCTTCACGACCATGCGCTTGGGGCCTTCGCCCTGCATCTTGATCGAGATGTCCTTGATGTTGAGCACGATGTCGGTGACGTCCTCACGGACGCCCGCGATCGAGGAGAACTCGTGCAGCACGCCGTCGATGTGCACCGACTGCACCGCCGCGCCCTGGAGCGAGGAAAGCAGGATGCGGCGCAGCGCGTTGCCGAGGGTCTGGCCGAAGCCGCGCTCGAGCGGCTCGGCGACGATGGTTGCGAAACGCGAGGAATCGCTGCCAGGCATCACCTGGAGCTTGTTCGGCCGAATCAGTTCTTGCCAATTTTTCTGGATCGTCACTGTTTCACCCATACAGGCCAGCCAATTTGAGGCATCAAATACTGGCGTTGGAGAAAGGCCGCAGGTCGCACCCGCGGCTTCTTGCAAAGTCATTGCGGGCGCGATGCGCCCGCAACTCGTAAAAAATCAAACGCGACGACGCTTGCGCGGACGGCAACCGTTGTGCGGGATCGTGGTCACGTCGCGGATCGAGGTGACGGTGAAGCCGGCGGCCTGAAGCGCGCGGAGCGCCGATTCGCGGCCCGAACCGGGACCGGCGACTTCGACTTCCAGCGTGCGCATGCCGTGCTCCTGCGCCTTCTTCGACACGTCCTCGGCGGCAACCTGCGCGGCGTACGGGGTCGACTTGCGCGAGCCCTTGAAGCCCATCGTGCCGGCGGAAGACCAGGCAATCGTGTTGCCCTGCGCGTCGGTGATGGTGATGGTCGTGTTGTTGAACGACGAGTTCACATGCGCGACGCCGGAGGCGATGTTCTTGCGCTCACGACGACGAACGCGGGTGGCTTCCTTACCCATTGAGTACCTTTCCTGGAGATCTCAAACGCCGCCGTAATGCCAGCGGCTACACCTGTGGAACGAAAAGCGCGTGGCGAACGGGTCATGCCCGTGTTCGCCACACGCCGTGATTGGATTCGAAAACTTACTTCTTCTTGCCGGCGATGGCCTTCGCCGGACCCTTGCGCGTACGCGCATTGGTGTGGGTACGCTGGCCGCGCACCGGCAGACCGCGACGATGACGCAGACCGCGATAGCAGCCGAGGTCCATCAGACGCTTGATGTTGATACCTACTTCACGGCGCAGGTCGCCCTCGACGAGATAGTCGCGGTCGATCACTTCGCGGATCTGGAGCACTTCAGCGTCGCTGAGCTGATTGACGCGACGATCCACGGGGATCTTCACCTTTTCCAGGATCTCACCGGCGATCTTCTGACCGATGCCATGGATGTACTGGAGCGCGATCAGCACGCGCTTGTTGGTGGGAATGTTCACGCCGGCAATACGGGCCACGGCCTTCTCTCCTGTTGCCGATCCTCGTCAGGATCGGGCTTTAAGTGCTTGTGTTCTCGGGCAGGTGTTCACAAACGCGAACACGACGCCCTCCCCCGGTCTTCCTGGGGCCCGGCATCGTCTGAAACTATCCGACTTGGATGCGGGGCTTATTAGGGGATTCCAGGGGCTTTCGTCAACCGCTGCTAGCGCTTGGCTCGCTTTTTCGTGACCTTTTTTGCAGCCTTCCTGGCACCCTTTTTGACGGCCTTCTTGGCGGTCTTTTTGGCGGCCTTTTTGGCTGCTCTCCTACCGGCTTTCTTGCCGACCTTCTTGACGGCTTTCTTGACAGTCTTCTTGGCTGTCTTCGGGCCCTTTACCGCCTTGGCGGCCTTTTTCGCCGATTTGGCGGGCTTTTTGGCCGTTTTCGCCGGCTTTTTGGCGGCCTTTGGGGTCGCTGCCTTGGCCGCCCTCGCCTTCTTGGCCGGCGCCGCCTTGGCTACGCTCTTGGCGCGGGTCGCGGGCTCGACCGTCCCTAGAGCCTGTAGCTGGCGGTCAATGGCGCGGGTGACCTCGTCGATGGCCATCATACCGTCGATGGTCGAGAGCTTCCGCCGCTCGGAATAGTAGTGAATCAGCGGTTCCGTCTGGCTGCGGTAGCTGGCCAGCCGCTTGGTCAGGACCTCCGGGGTGTCATCGAGTCGGACTTCCTCCCCGCGCTCCCGCATCTGGGCGACGCGGGTCTCGACGCGGTTCAGAAGCGCGCTTTCGTTGACGCGAAGCTCGATCACGGCGTCGAGCTTGAGGCGCTTGTTCCTCAGCAACTCGTCCAGAGCTTCGGCCTGCGGCACGGTGCGCGGGAAGCCGTCGAGGATGAAGCCGTTCCGGGCGTCCGGCTGGTCGATCCGGTCGGAGATGATTCCGACCACGACCTCGTCGGGCACGAGGCCGCCGCTGGCCATGATCTCCTTGGCCTTCAGGCCGACCGGCGTTCCGGCCGCAACCGCGGCACGCAGCATCTCGCCGGTCGAGAGCTGGACGATGCCATAACGCTGCACCAAGAGCTGCGCCTGGGTCCCCTTGCCCGACCCCGGCGGTCCCAGAAGTATAATTCTCATCGGCGTACGCCCCCCGGATTGGTGAGCGATACGTCGCGCACCTGTGTTTTGATATCAAGAGCAGTGCAAACCACTACCACCGCCGCACCACCATTGACGACCATACTATAAGGCAGTCCGATCCCGTAAAGCTCGAACACCTCCGGAATCAACTGCAACGCAGTCAGGTAGACGGCTCCGACGACCGTCGTCAATGACACGACGCGATCGAGATGGGCAGCGGTCACCTCGCCGGGCGCGACCCCGGGAATGATACCGTCACGCTGCGCCAGAGATTTCGCCGTGTACTCGGGATCGACGACATAGGCCGTGTAGATGAAGGCGAGCGCGAACACGGCGATCGACACCAGAATCATGTGCACCGGCTGGCCCAGCTGAAGATGCTGATACGCCGCCGCGACCAGCGGATGATCACTGCCCAGAACGACGCCGGCAAAGGCAAGCGGCAGAAAGAAGATCCAGGGCGCCACGGTGGCCGGAAGCAAGAACCCGGCGCTGTTGAGCTTGATCGACAGCGTCGCATCCCGTCCCGGCAGTTGCCGCGTGCCGACGTTGCGTGCGGCGAACCGGACCTGGATATTTCGCCGCGCACCTTCGACGAGCACGATCACGACAACGGCCGCGACCCAGAACACCGCATGGCCGAGGACGAGGCTACCCGAGATCATGCCCTGCCGGAAAGCATCCATGATGCCGGCGATGTTTTGCGGAATCGCGACCAGAAAGCCGGCGCTCAGGATCAGCGCCAGGCCGTTCCCGATGCCGTGGCGTGTGATCTGCTCGCTGAGCCAGACCAGCACGAAGACGCCGCCGACCAACGAGGCCGAGGCCGTCATCACGAACCAGCCGTCGGGATTCCTGACGAGGCCCGGGATCGACGTGAGCGTCGAGGCGAAGCCGTACGCTTGAAAGGCTGTAAGTCCGAGCGTCAGGCCAAGCGTGGCACGCGCAATCTTGCGCCGTCCGCGCTCGCCTGATCGCTCGGGGGAATTCAGGCGACGCCACACCACGGACAGCAGCCGGATCAGGATTGCTGCCGTCAGGTAAGGAATGAGGCCCAGCGCAAAGATCGAAAGCCGGGAGACGAGATCCAGCGTCGGCGAGACGTCGAAGACATCAACCCCGGGAATCGGGATCTGCGTGCCCAGCCTGAAAACGAGAAGCGCGCCGATCGTGATAGCGATGCGGCGCGCGAGCTCGATGGTCATTTGCGGGCGGGCTTACCTGCGGCGGCCGCGCAGCTTCGACTTGCGGATCAGGCCTTCATACTGGTGCGCCAACAGATAGCCCTGCACCTGTGCCACCGTATCCATGGTGACGCTGACGACGATCAGCAGCGAGGTGCCGCCGAAGTAGAACGGCACCGAGGCGTAGGAGATCAGGATCTCCGGGATCAAGCAGACGATCGCGAGATAAATCGCGCCCAGCACGGTGATGCGCGAGAGCACGTAGTCGATATATTCCGCGGTGCGCTCGCCGGGACGGATGCCCGGAATGAAGCCGCCATGCTTCTTCAGATTGTCCGCGGTCTCGGTCGGGTTGAACACGATCGCGGTGTAGAAGAAGGCGAAGAACACGATCAGCGCCAGATACATGATCAGGAACAGCGGACGGCCGTGGCCGAGCTGGGTGGTGATCCACTGGAACCATTCCGGCCCACTGCCCGCATTGAAATTCGCGACCGTGGTCGGCAGCAGCAGCAGCGAGGACGCGAAGATCGGCGGGATCACGCCGGAGGTGTTGAGCTTGAGCGGCAGATGCGAGGACTGGCCCTCGAACATCTTGTTGCCGACCTGGCGCTTCGGATACTGGATCAGGAGCCGGCGCTGGGCACGCTCCATGAACACGATGAAGGCGATCACGGCGACCGCCATGACGATGACGACCAGGATCAGGCCGGTCGACATCGCGCCCTGACGGCCGAGCTCGAGCATGTTGGCGAGCGCCGCGGGCAGCTCGGCGACGATACCGGCGAGAATGATCAGCGAGATACCGTTGCCGATGCCGCGCGAGGTGATCTGCTCGCCCAGCCACATCAGGAACATGGTGCCGCCGGTCAGCGTGATCGCGGTGGACAGGCGGAAGAACATGCCGGGGTCGCTGACGACGTTGCCGGCGCCCTCGAGGCCGACCGCGATGCCATAGGACTGGAACGCGGCCAGGATCACGGTGAGATAGCGGGTGTACTGGTTCAGCAGCTTGCGGCCGGACTCGCCTTCCTTCTTCAGCGCCTCGAGCTGCGGCGAGACGGTGGTGAGGAGCTGGATGATGATCGAGGCCGAGATATACGGCATGATGTTCAGCGCGAAGATCGCCATGCGGTGGATGCCGCCGCCGGCGAACATGTTGAACATGCCGAGGATGCCGCCTGCCTGGGAGCGGAACACCTGCTCCCAGATATTGGGATCGATGCCGGGCAGCGGGATGTAGGTCCCGAGCCGATAAACGAGCAGCGCACCCAGTGTAAACCAGATGCGCTTCTTCAGTTCGTCAGCCTTGGCAAACGCACCGAAATTGAGATTGGCTGCCAGTTGTTCCGCTGCAGAGGCCATCTTGGACTTTCTCCCGCCGCCTATTGCGCCGTCATGCCCGCGGCCGGGCTACTAAAGCGCGATGATATCGCGCTTTAGGCTATCGTTTGAGCATGATCTTTCCGGAAAACCGCGTCACACTTTTCCGGATCATGCTCTCGCGGACGCCGGACATTATCTGGGGCTCGGCTTCGATAAGTCCACGTCCCGCATGCGTAAAGGCCCGCGAGCCGCGGGCCAATGACGCAGTTGTTACGCCGCCTCGCCTTCTTCCTTGGCAGGGGCGAGGATCTTCACCGAGCCGCCGGCCTTCTCGACCGCTTCGATCGCGGTCTTGGTGGCGCCGTGCACTTCGATGTTGAGCTTGGACTTGAGCTCGCCACGGCCGAGCAGCCGCAGGCCGGCCTTGGCGCGGCGCAGCACGCCGCCCTTCACCAGGGCCTCGACGTTCACGACGCTGCCGGCGTCGATCTTCTTGGCATCGACCGCTTCCTGGAGCCGGTCGAGATTGATCTCGGCGAACTCGACGCGGAAGATGTTGTTGAAGCCGCGCTTGGGCAGGCGGCGATGCATCGGCATCTGGCCGCCTTCGAAACCCTTGATGCGCACGCCCGAACGCGCGGTCTGGCCCTTGCCGCCGCGGCCGGACTGCTTGCCCTTGCCCGAACCGATGCCGCGGCCGACGCGCATACGCTTCTTGCGCGAGCCGGCGTTGTCGGCGATATCGCTGAGCTTCATCGCCCTTCTCCTTGTTTCTTGCGCCTGATCTTCGCCGAGAACGGGTAGCCCGCTCTCGGGATCACGCGCCTTTGCTTACTTCTCGTCGACGATGCGGACGAGATGGTGAACCTTCTCGATCATGCCGCGGACCGCCGGGGTATCCGGCAGTTCGCTGGTGCGGCCGATCTTGTTGAGCTTGAGCCCGATCAGCGTCGAGCGCTGCGAGTGATGGCGGCGGATCGCGCTGCCGGTCTGCTCGAGCTTGATCGTCTTTGCGGCCTTGGCCATGGGAGTCTGCTCCAAAGCTGTCGTTAGTCGGCAGCCGCCTCGGCATCGCCACCGATACGGCGCGACTGCAGAGTGGACACCTTGATGTTGCGGCGGGCTGCGACCGAACGCGGCGAATCCTGATGCTTCAGCGCGTCGAAGGTTGCGCGAACCATGTTGTAGGGGTTCGACGAGCCGATCGACTTGGCCACCACGTCTTGGACGCCGAGCGTCTCGAACACGGCGCGCATCGGACCGCCGGCGATGATGCCGGTACCGGCCGGAGCTGCACGCAGGTAGACACGGCCCGCGCCATGACGGCCGGCGATGTCGTGATGCAGCGTGCGGCCCTCGCGCAGCGACACGCGGGTCAGGTTGCGCTTGGCGGACTCGGTGGCCTTGCGGATCGCCTCCGGCACTTCGCGCGCCTTGCCGTGACCGAAGCCGGCGCGGCCCTTCTGGTCGCCGATCACGACCAGCGCTGCGAAACCGAAGCGCTTGCCGCCCTTGACGACCTTGGCCACGCGGTTGATGTGGACGAGCTTGTCGACGAACTCGCTGTCGCGCTCCTCGCGCTCCCTGCGTTCACGTCCGCCGCCGCGTTGATCGCGTCCACCACGCTGTTCGCGTTCTGCCATGGTTTTTCCAATCCTTCAGAGGCTTACGCCTCAATCCTCAAATTCCGTTAGAAGCTCAGCCCGCTCTCACGCGCGGCGTCGGCGAGAGCCTTGACGCGCCCGTGATAGAGATAGCTGCCGCGATCGAACACGACTTCCTTGACGCCCTTCTCGGCGGCCCGCTCGGCCAGCAGCTTGCCGACCGCCTTCGCCGCATCGATGTCGGCGCCGGTCTTGCCGCCGTCGCGCATCGACTTCTCGAGCGACGAGGCAGAGGCCAGCGTCTCACCCTTCAGGTCGTCGATGACCTGGGCGTAGATGTGCTTCGACGAGCGGAATACCGACAGACGCGGACGGCCACCACCGGAGCGGCGCAGCTTCAGCCGCACACTCCGCTTGCGCCGGGCATTCGTAACCTTGGCTTTGGACATGACCGGCTCCGTTACTTCTTCTTGCCTTCCTTGCGGAAGATGAATTCGCCAACATACTTCACGCCCTTGCCCTTGTAGGGCTCCGGCGGGCGATAGCTGCGGATCTCGGCCGCGACCTGGCCGACGCGCTGGATGTCGCTGCCCGTCACCGTGATCTCGGTCGGCTTCGGCACCGTGATCGTGATCCCTTCCGGGATCGCATAGACCACGTCGTGGCTGTAACCGAGCGCGAGCTGCAGGTTCTTGCCCTGCATCGCGGCGCGGTAACCGACACCGGTGATCTCGAGCTTCTTCTCGAAGCCCTTGGTGACGCCTTCGACCAGATTCGCGACCTGGGCGCGAGCGGTGCCGTACAGCGCCCGCGCGCGATTGGTCTCGACCCGCGGGTTCACCTTTACCTGGCCGTTCTCGAGCTTCACCTCGACGTCGTCATGGACGACGAACTGAAGCTGGCCCTTCGGGCCCTTCATCTTGACGGTCTGCCCATCGACGGTCGCGGTCACACCCGACGGAACCGCCACAGGCCTTTTGCCAACACGTGACATGGATCAAAAATCCTTCTCAGAACACCGTGAAGAGGACTTCACCGCCCACATTCGCGTCGCGCGCGCTGTGGTCGGCCATGATCCCCTTCGGCGTCGACAACACCGAAATGCCGAGCCCATTGTTGACCCGCGGCAGGTTCTTCACCGAGGCGTACACGCGACGCCCGGGCTTGGAGACACGTTCGATCTCGCGGATGACGGGCTCGCCGTCGAAATACTTCAGCTCGATCTCGATCTCGCTGCGGCCCGAGGAATGCTCGAGCGTGGCGTAGCCGCGGATGTAGCCCTCGGTCTTGAGGACCTCGAGAACGTTCTCGCGCATCTTCGAGCCGGGCGTGGAGACCTTGGTCTTCGCGCGCATCTGCGCGTTGCGGATACGGGTGATCAGATCGCTGATTGGATCGTGCGTAGACATCTAAACGACCCTCCTTACCAGCTGGACTTCACGAGGCCCGGGACCATGCCCTTGGAGCCAAGTTCGCGCAGCGCGATACGGGACAACTTGTTCTTGCGGTAGTTCGAGCGCGGGCGGCCCGACAGCTCGCAACGCAGGCGGACGCGGGTCGCCGACGAGTTGCGCGGCATTTCGGCCAGCTTCAACGTCGCAGCGAAACGCTCCTCCATCGGCAGCTTCTTGTCGGCGATGATCGCCTTCAACCGCTCGCGCTTGGCGGCGGCGTTCTTCACCATCCGCTTGCGCCGGTTGTTCTTCTCGACTGAACTCTTCTTTGCCATGCTTGGCTCCTGGGTATCCGCGTTTGAGAGGCTCTAGGTCAGCGTCTCACTGCCGGAACGGGAAATTGAAAGCGGTCAACAAGGCCCTCGCCTCTTCGTCGGTCTTGGCCGTGGTGCAGACGGTGATGTCCATGCCGCGGGCTTCCGTGACCTTGTCGAAGTCGATCTCGGGGAAAATGATGTGCTCCTTGATGCCGAGCGAGTAGTTGCCGCGGCCGTCGAAGCTCTTCGGGTTCAGGCCGCGGAAGTCGCGGACGCGCGGCAGCGCGACCGTCACCAGGCGATCGATGAACTCGTACATGTGGGCCTTGCGCAGCGTGACCTTGCAGCCGATCGGCTGGTTCTCACGCAGCTTGAAGGTCGCGATCGCGATCCGCGAATAGGTCACGATCGCCTTCTGGCCGGCGATCTGGGTCAGCTCGGCAGCGGCGGTCTCGGCCTTCTTGCGGTCATTGACGCTGTCGCCAACGCCCATGTTCAGCACGACCTTGTCCAGGCGCGGAACCTGCATGACGTTCTCATAACCGAACTTCTCGGTCATGGCCGTGCGGATCTTCGCGTCGTATTCCGCGCGCAGGCGCGGCGTGTAAGCGGCCTCAGCCATCGATCTCAGCTCCCGAGCTCTTGGCGATGCGGACCTTCTTGCCGTCCGCCAGAATCTTGAATCCGACGCGGGTCGGCTTTCCGTCCTTGCCGACATACGCGATGTTGGACAGTTGGATCGGCGACTCCTTCGAGATGATGCCGCCCTCCTGGGCTTGCGTCTGCTTCTGGTGACGCTTGACCATGTTGATGCCGCGCACCAGCGCCGTACCGGCGTCGGGACGCACTTCGAACACTTCGCCGGTGCGGCCCTTGTCGCGACCGGTCAGCACGACGACCTTGTCGCCCTTGCGGATCTTCGCAGCCATCACAGCACCTCCGGCGCGAGCGAGATGATCTTCATGTGGTTCTTGGCGCGCAGCTCGCGCGGCACGGGCCCGAAGATACGGGTGCCGACCGGCTCGGACTGGTTGTTGATCAGAACGGCGGCGTTGCGGTCGAAGCGGATGACCGAACCGTCGGCGCGACGGATGTCCTTGCGGACGCGCACCACGACGGCCTTCATCACGTCGCCCTTCTTCACCTTGCCACGCGGAATTGCTTCCTTGATCGAGACGACGATGATGTCGCCGATCGTGGCGTAGCGGCGCTTGGAGCCCCCGAGCACCTTGATACACATGACACGGCGTGCGCCAGAATTGTCGGCCACGTCGAGGTTGGTCTGCATCTGAATCATTGATGCACCTCGTCCTCTTCTATTTGCGCCAGCCCAGCCGGCGCTCAACATTTCCCTGAAGTCAGTCGGCTAAAGCCAACAGATCAGGCGCTTTTCTTGTGTTCGCCCCGGATCACGACCCAGCGCTTCAACTTCGAAATCGGCTTCGATTCCTCGATCCACACCATGTCGCCCGGCTTGAACTGGTTGCTCTCGTCGTGCGCGTGGTAGTTCTTCGAACGGCGGATCGTCTTCTTGTAGATCGGGTGCGTGAAGCGGCGATCAACGCGCACCACGATGGTCTTGGCTTGCTTGTCGCTGACGACCACGCCCTGCAAAGTACGTTTCGGCATCTTCGTAAGCCTCTTACTTCTTCTTCGCGCGCGTCTGCGCGGCGACGGTCTTGATCCGGGCGATGTCACGGCGGGCCTCGCGCAGCCGCGAGGTGTTCTCGAGCTGCCCGGTGGCACGCTGGAAGCGCAGGTTGAAGCGCTCCTTCTTCAGGTTCAGGATGGCGTCATCCTGCTGGTCGGGGCTCATCGCGCGGATGTCTTCGATCTTCATCTGGGCCATGGCCATTACTCCGCAATGCGCTCTACGAAGCGCGTCTTGATCGGCAGCTTGGCGGCCGCCAGGGTCAGCGCCTCACGCGCCGTCTGGGTGTTGACGCCGTCGATCTCGAACAGCACCCGGCCCGGCTTGACGCGCGCGACCCACAATTCCGGCGAACCCTTGCCGGAGCCCATGCGGACTTCGGCCGGCTTCTTCGACACCGGAACGTCGGGGAACACGCGGATCCAGACGCGGCCGGCGCGCTTCATGTGGCGGGTCAGCGCGCGGCGAGCGGCTTCGATCTGACGCGCGGTGACGCGCTCAGGCTCGGTCGCCTTCAGGCCGAACTGGCCGAACGCCAACGTCGCGCCCGAAGACGCGACGCCGTGGATGCGGCCCTTATGCGCCTTCCGGAACTTCGTTTTCTTAGGTTGCATCATGGCTTTGAGCCCTCAAATTCCTGTGCGGCTTCAGGCTGCAGCCGTATCGCGGCGCTGACGGCCACCACGATCGCTGCTACCACCCGTCTCGCCTTCGGCCATTCTCTTGTCCTGGGCCATCGGATCGTGCTCCAGGATCTCGCCCTTGAAGATCCAGACCTTGACGCCGCAGGTGCCGAAGGTCGTGAACGCGGTCGCAACGCCGTAGTCGATGTCAGCGCGCAGGGTGTGCAGCGGCACGCGACCTTCGCGGTACCACTCCATGCGAGCGATTTCCGCACCGCCCAGACGACCCGAGCAGTTGATGCGGATGCCTTCCGCGCCGAGACGCATCGCCGACTGCACGGCGCGCTTCATGGCGCGGCGGAACGCCACGCGGCGCTCCAGCTGCTGTGCGATCGACTCGGCCACCAGCGTCGCGTCGAGCTCCGGCTTGCGGATCTCGACGATGTTGATGACGACGTCGGACGAGGTGATGTCCGCAACCTTCTTGCGAAGCTTGTCGATGTCGGCGCCCTTCTTGCCGATCACCACGCCCGGACGGGCCGAGTGGATGGTGACGCGGCACTTCTTGTGCGGACGCTCGATCACGATGCGGGCGACGGCCGCCTGCTTGAGCTCCTTGTGCAGGATCTCACGGATCTTGACGTCCTCGTGCAGCAGCTTGCCGTATTCCTGCTTGCCGGCGAACCAGCGGGAATCCCAGGTACGGTTGATGCCAAGGCGCAGACCGATCGGATTGATCTTTTGACCCATCGTGTTCTCCTGCGCCCTTAAGCGGCGGCTTCAGCTTCGACCTGACGAACGATGATCGTCAGCTGCGAAAATGGTTTGTAGACCCGGCCCGAACGGCCGCGGCCGCGAGCGGCGAAGCGCTTCATCACGAGGCCGTTGCCGACGAAGGCCTGCGCCACGACGAGATCGTCGACGTCGAGGTCGTGGTTGTTCTCGGCGTTGGCGATAGCCGATTCCAGGCACTTCTTCACGTCGACCGCGATCCGCTTGCGCGAAAACTGCAGGTCGGCGAGCGCAGCAGCCGCCTTCCGGCCGCGAATGAGCTGGGCGACCAGGTTGAGCTTCTGCGGGCTCACCCGCAGCATCCGGGCGACCGCCTTGGCCTCGTTCTCGGCGAGGCTCCGTTCGCGCTTAGGTTTGCTCATCGTTTAATCCTCAAGCCTTCTTGGCTTTCTTGTCGCCGGAGTGGCCATGGAAGGTCCGGGTCGGCGAGAACTCGCCGAACTTGTGACCCACCATTTCCTCGTTGACGGCGACCGGTACGTGCTTCTGACCGTTGTAGACGCCGAAGGTCAGGCCGACGAACTGCGGCAGGATCGTCGAGCGACGGCTCCAGATCTTGATGACGTCGTGACGGCCGGACGCGCGCGCGGCATCTGCCTTCTTGAGCAGAGAACCCTCGACGAACGGGCCTTTCCAGACTGAACGAACCATGTCCGGCGTTCCTTACTTCTTCCGCTTGTGGCGGCTTAGGAGAATGAATTTGTTGGTCGACTTGTTGGTGCGGGTCTTCTTGCCCTTGGTCGGCTTGCCCCACGGAGTGACCGGGTGGCGACCGCCCGAGGTACGACCTTCACCACCGCCGTGCGGATGGTCGATCGGGTTCATCGCGACGCCGCGGTTGTGCGGCTTGCGGCCCATCCAGCGCTTGCGGCCGGCCTTGCCGATCGAGGTGTTCATGTGATCCGGGTTCGACACCGCGCCGATGGTGCCGCGGCAACGGCCGTGCACCAGGCGCTGCTCGCCCGAATTCAGGCGGATGATCACGTAGTCCTGGTCGCGGCCGACGAGCTGGGCATAGGTGCCCGCGGAACGGGCGAGCTGGCCGCCCTTCCCGATCTTGACCTCGATATTGTGGATGATCGTGCCGACCGGCATGTTGCCGAGCGGCATGACGTTGCCCGGCTTCACGTCGACGTAATTGCCGGCGACGATCGTGTCACCCACGGCCAGGCGCTGCGGCGCCAGGATGTAGGCCTGCTCGCCGTCCTGATACTTGATCAGCGCGATGAAGCCGGTGCGGTTCGGATCGTATTCCAGCCGTTCGACGGTCGCGGGAACGTCGATCTTCTCACGCTTGAAATCGACGGTACGCAGCGTCCGCTTGTGACCGCCGCCGCGGAAGCGCACGGTGATGCGACCGGTGTTGTTGCGGCCGCCCGAGGAGTGCTTGCCCTCGGTGAGCGCCTTCACCGGCTTGCCCTTGTACAGGGCCGAACGATCGACCATGACCAGCTGGCGCTGGCCCGGCGTCGTGGGATTGAATGTCTTCAGTGCCATCGTCGTACGACCTTACAGACCGGTGGTGACGTCGATCCGGTGGCCCTCTTCGAGGGTCACGATCGCGCGCTTGGTGTTCGACTGCGAGCCGAGATTGCCGCGGAAGATCTTGGTCTTGCCCTTGCGGACCAGCGTGTTGACGCTCTTGACCTTGACGTCGAACAGCTTCTCGATCGCTTCCTTGATCTGCGGCTTGGTGGCCTTGGCGGCCACCTTGAACAGCACCTTGTTGTGCTCGGAAGCGATCGTCGCCTTTTCGGTCACGACCGGCGACACGATCACGTCGTAGTGGCGAGCCTCGATGTTCTTCGTCATTTGAAGCGCGCCTCCAGCGCATCGATGGCGGCCTTGGTCAGAACGAGCTTCTGACGGCGCAGGATGTCGTAGACGTTGATGCCCTGGATCGGCAGCACGTCCATGTTCGGGATGTTGCGGGCCGCAGCGGCAAAGCCGTTGTTGAGCTCGGCACCGTCGATGATCAGCGCGTTGGTGAGCCCCAGGCCCGAGAAGTGGCCGAGCAGCGCCTTGGTCTTGGCGGCTTCCAGCGCGGCCTTCTCTATCACGACGAGATCGCCGTCCTTGGCCTTCGCCGAGAGCGCATGCTTGAGCGCCAGCGCGCGGACCTTCTTCGGCAGGTCGGTGGCGTGCGAACGCACCACCGGACCGAAGGCACGACCGCCGCCGCGGAACTGCGGCACGCGGGCCGAGCCGTGACGAGCACCGCCGGTGCCCTTCTGCTTGTACATCTTCTTGCCGGTGCGCCAGATCTCGGCGCGGCCCTTGGCCTTGTGCGTGCCGGCCTGGCGCTTGTTGAGCTGCCACTGCACGCAACGTGCAATGATGTCCTGGCGCGGCTCGAGGCCGAAAATGGTGTCGGACAGCTGGACCGAGCCGGCTTCCTTACCTTCGAGGGTGGTGACCTTCAATTCCATCTCACGCACCCTCCTGCTGGGCCGCAGCCTCGGCTTCGCCACCCGTAACCTTGAACTTGCCGGGCTTCGGAGCTTCCTTCGGCAGCGGCTTCTTGACGGCGTCGCGCACGCGAATCCAGCCGCCCTTGGAGCCGGGAACGGCGCCTTCGACGAGGATCAGGCCGCGCTCGACATCGAGCTGAACGACGCGAAGGTTGAGCGTGGTGATGCGGTCGACACCCATGTGGCCGGGCATCTTCTTGTTCTTCCAGGTCTTGCCGGGGTCCTGACGACCACCGGTCGAACCGATCGAGCGGTGCGAGACCGAGACGCCGTGGGTGGCGCGCAGACCGCCGAAGTTCCAGCGCTTCATGCCGCCGGCGAAGCCCTTACCGACCGAGGTGCCGGTGACGTCGACGAACTGGCCGACGACGAAATGATCGGCCTGGATTTCGGCGCCGACCGGGATCATCGCATCCGCGGTAACGCGGAATTCCTCGACGCGGCGCTTCGGCTCGACCTTGGCGACCGCGAACTGGCCGCGCTCAGCCTTCGGCATGTAAACGGTCTTGCGGGCGCCAGAACCGAGCTGGAGCGCGACGTAACCGTTCTTCTCTTCGGTGCGGTGGCCTACGACCTGGCAATTGCCGAGCTTCAGCACGGTCACGGGGATATGTTCGCCGGCCTCCGTGAAGACCCGCGTCATCCCGACCTTTTGTGCGATCACTCCGGAGCGCATCGGCTTGCTTCCTGTTCTTTCTGTCCGCTTGCGCGAACGGGATCCAAAAATCTTAGAGCTTGATCTCGACGTCGACACCGGCGGCCAGGTCGAGCTTCATCAAAGCATCGACGGTCTGCGGGGTCGGATCGACGATGTCGAGCAGGCGCTTGTGAGTGCGCATCTCGAACTGCTCGCGGCTCTTCTTGTCGACGTGGGGCGAACGGTTGACGGTGAACTTCTCGATGCGGGTGGGCAGCGGAATGGGTCCGCGGACCTGCGCGCCGGTGCGCTTCGCCGTGTTCACGATCTCGCGGGTCGACGTATCGAGGATACGATGGTCGAACGCCTTGAGACGGATACGAATATTTTGGCCGTTCATTGCCGTGCTTTCTCTAGTGAGTGGCGAGTAGCGAGTAGCGAATAGAATTCCCTATTCGCCACTCACCATTCCCTATTCGCTTGTTACTCGATGATCGAGGCGACGACGCCGGCGCCGACGGTGCGGCCGCCTTCGCGGATCGCGAAGCGGAGTTTCTCTTCCATCGCGATCGGCACGATCAGGTGCACTTCCATCGCGATGTTGTCGCCCGGCATCACCATTTCGGTGCCTTCCGGCAGATGCACGACACCGGTCACGTCGGTGGTGCGGAAGTAGAACTGCGGACGGTAGTTGGTGAAGAACGGGGTGTGGCGACCGCCCTCTTCCTTGGTGAGGATGTAAGCCTCAGCCTTGAACTTGGTGTGCGGCTTGACCGAACCCGGCTTGCACAGCACCTGGCCGCGCTCGACGTCTTCACGCTTGGTGCCGCGAAGCAGCGCACCGATGTTGTCGCCGGCCTGGCCCTGATCGAGCAGCTTGCGGAACATTTCGACGCCGGTGACCGTGGTCTTCTGCGTGGCGCGCAGACCGACGATCTCGATTTCCTCGCCGACCTTGACGATGCCGCGCTCGACACGGCCGGTCACAACAGTGCCGCGGCCCGAGATCGAGAACACGTCTTCAACCGGCATCAGGAACGGCTGGTCGATCGGACGCTCCGGCTGCGGGATGTACTCGTCGACGTTCTTCATCAGCTCGAGAATGGCGTCGTGGCCGAGCTTCTTGTCGGAATCTTCGAGAGCGGCGAGCGCCGAACCCTTGATGATCGGGATCTTGTCGCCCGGAAAGTCGTACTTCGAGAGCAGCTCGCGGACTTCGAGCTCGACGAGCTCGAGCAGCTCCGGATCGTCGACCATGTCGCACTTGTTGAGGAACACGACGAGCGCGGGCACGCCGACCTGGCGGGCGAGCAGGATGTGCTCGCGGGTCTGCGGCATCGGGCCGTCAGCGGCCGACACGACCAGGATCGCACCGTCCATCTGGGCGGCGCCGGTGATCATGTTCTTCACGTAGTCGGCGTGGCCGGGGCAGTCGACGTGGGCGTAGTGGCGGTTCGGCGTCTCGTACTCGACGTGCGCGGTCGAGATGGTGATGCCGCGCGCCTTCTCTTCCGGCGCCTTGTCGATCTGGTCGTACGCGGTGAACGTCGCACCGCCGGCTTCGGCGAGGATCTTGGTGATCGCCGCGGTCAGCGACGTCTTGCCATGGTCGACGTGACCGATGGTGCCGATGTTGCAGTGCGGCTTGTTACGTTCAAACTTTGCTTTGGCCATTTGACTCTCCGTTCAATCGTCAGCTCTAGACCGACGACAATCAGGCAAACTTCTTCTGGACTTCTGCCGACACGTTGGCCGGCGCTTCTGCGTAGTGGTCGAACTGCATGGTGAAGGTTGCGCGACCCTGGCTCATCGAGCGCAGGTTATTCACGTAACCGAACATGTTCATGAGCGGCACCATCGCGTTGATGACGTTGGCGTTGCCGCGCATGTCCTGACCCTGGATCTGACCGCGCCGGGAATTCAGGTCGCCGATGACCGAGCCGGTATAGTCTTCCGGGGTCACCACTTCGACCTTCATGATCGGCTCGAGCAGGACGGACTTGCCCTTCTGCAGCGCTTCGCGGAAAGCCGCGCGCGATGCGATTTCGAAGGCGAGCGCCGACGAGTCGACGTCGTGATACTTGCCGTCGACGAGCTGAACCTTGACGTCGACGACGGGGAAGCCCGCCACGACACCAGAGCTCATCACGCTGTTGAGGCCCTTTTCGACGCCGGGGATGTATTCCTTCGGAACCGCACCGCCGACGATCTTGGACTCGAACTCGTAGCCCTTGCCGGGCTCGTTCGGCTCGACCACGATCGACACTTCCGCGAACTGACCGGTACCGCCGGTCTGCTTCTTGTGGGTGTACTTGACCTCGGCCTTCTTGGTGACGCGCTCACGGAACGCAACCTGCGGCGCGCCGATGTTGGCGTCGACCTTGTAGGTACGCTTGAGGATGTCGACCTTGATGTCGAGATGGAGTTCGCCCATGCCCTTGAGGATGGTCTGGCCGGACTCCTGGTCGGTCGACACGCGGAAGGACGGATCCTCCGCGGCGAGCTTGGCCAGCGCCACGCCCAGCTTTTCCTGGTCGGCCTTGGACTTCGGCTCGATCGCGATCTCGATGACCGGCTCGGGGAATTCCATCTTCTCCAGGATGACCTGCTTGTCGGGATCGCACAGAGTGTCACCGGTGCGCGCTTCCTTCAGGCCGGCCAGCGCGACGATGTCGCCGGCATAGGCTTCCTTGATGTCTTCGCGGTTGTTCGCATGCATCAACAGCATGCGCCCGATGCGCTCCTTCTTCTCGCGGGTCGAGTTCACGACGCCGGTGCCGCTCTGCAGAACGCCGGAGTAGATGCGGCAGAAGGTGATGGTGCCGACGAACGGGTCGTCCATGATCTTGAACGCGAGCAGCGCGAGCGGCTCCTTGTCGTCCGCCTTGCGCACGACCTCGTTGCCGCGGTCGTCGGTGCCCTTGATCGCGGGCACGTCGATCGGCGACGGCAGATAGTCGACGACGGCGTCGAGCAGCGGCTGAACGCCCTTGTTCTTGAAGGCCGAGCCGCACAGCACGGGATAGAACGCACCGGTCAGAACCGCCTTGCGGATCAGCCGCTTCAGCGTCTCTTCGTCCGGCTCCTTGCCGTCGAGATAGGCGGCCATGGCGTCGTCGTCGAGCTCGACGGCGGCTTCCACCATCTTCTCGCGGTATTCCTTGGCTTGCTCGACGAGATCCTCGGGAATGTCGACATAGTCGAACTTCGCGCCGAGCGATTCATCGTTCCAGATGATGCCCTGCATCTTCACGAGGTCGACGAGACCCTTGAAGTTGTTCTCGGCACCGATCGGAAGCTGGATCGCGATCGGCTTGGCACCGAGGCGGTCGACGATGTCGGCCAGGCACTTGAAGAAGTCGGCGCCGGTCTTGTCCATCTTGTTGGCGAAGACGATGCGCGGAACCTTGTACTTGTCGCCCTGGCGCCAGACGGTCTCGGTCTGGGGCTCGACGCCCTGGTTGGAGTCGAGCACGCAGACGGCGCCGTCGAGCACGCGCAGCGAACGCTCGACTTCGATGGTGAAGTCGACGTGGCCGGGGGTGTCGATGATGTTCAGGCGCTTGCCGGCCCAGAACGCGGTGGTCGCAGCCGAGGTGATCGTGATGCCACGCTCCTGCTCCTGCTCCATCCAGTCCATCGTCGCGGCACCTTCGTGCACTTCGCCGATCTTGTGGCTCTTGCCGGTGTAATAGAGGATGCGCTCGGTCGTCGTCGTCTTGCCGGCATCGATATGCGCCATGATACCGAAGTTGCGGTAATTCTCTATGGCATGAACGCGGGGCATAGGCTGTTCCTCAGATTCCGTGTGTCGCCGTTACCAGCGATAGTGCGAGAAGGCGCGGTTGGCTTCCGCCATCCGGTGCACGTCTTCACGCTTCTTGACGGCGTTGCCGCGGTTGTTCGAGGCGTCCAGCAGTTCGGCCGAGAGCCGCTCGGTCATGGTCTTCTCGTTGCGCTCGCGCGCAGCCGAGATCAGCCAGCGGATGCCCAGCGCCTGCCGGCGGGTCGAACGAACCTCGACCGGGACCTGGTAGGTCGCGCCGCCGACGCGGCGGGAGCGAACCTCAATCGTCGGCATAACGTTCTCGAGCGCCTGCTCGAACACGCCGAGCGGGTTCTGCTTGGTCTTGCTTTCGATGATACCGAACGCACCATAGACGATGCCTTCGGCGACCGACTTCTTGCCGGCGTACATCACCGAGTTCATGAACTTCGTGACGATGATGTTCCCGAACTTCGGATCGGGAAGGACTTCGCGCTTTTCCGCTGAGTGGCGACGAGACATGGACCTGGTTCCCGCTTACTTCGGACGCTTCGCGCCGTACTTCGAACGACGCTGCTTACGGTTCTTGACGCCCTGGGTATCCAGAACGCCGCGGAGGATGTGGTAGCGCACGCCGGGCAAGTCCTTGACGCGGCCGCCGCGGATCATGACCACCGAGTGCTCCTGGAGGTTATGGCCCTCGCCGGGGATGTAGCCGATCACCTCGAAGCCGTTGGTCAGGCGCACCTTGGCGACCTTACGAAGCGCCGAGTTCGGCTTCTTCGGGGTCGTGGTGTAGACGCGGGTGCAAACACCACGCTTCTGCGGCGACTGCTGCAGCGCCGGCACCTTCTTGCGCGACTTCTGCACTTCACGCGGTTGAGCGATCAGCTGGTTGATCGTCGGCATCCTGGCCTTACCCTTTGTTCTGTCGCGAACCCTTTTCGGATCCGCTGTCTTGCCGCAGCCCGTTGCCGGGACTGCAAATTCTTTCGAGCTACCCGCCCGACGAGGTCGCCTTCCGCGGAACAATCCGCACAAAGCGAAATTGCGCCAACCGCCCCATCAACGGGCGGAAAGCGCTTCGACGCCACAGAGGACCGCAGTATTGAGGCCGATCAGCATAAAGCCGCGGCCCGCGCACTGAGGTCATGCATCCGAATTCGATCTCAAGAGAATAAGCTCAAGAGAACTAGAATCGCACTGGCATTGCCTAGCTATGATCGACAGCGTTTGAGCGGCATTCGTCGAGGTTGGTGCCCGTCTCGCGACCCTTGTGGATCTAGTCCTTGCGGCTCTAGTCTTTGGGGGTCTGACGGGTGGCCCGTTCCGACGCTGGCGATGCTCACCGCCTGTCGTTAAGTGAGGCGCTTTCTATAAGTGGGAATCGGTCAAGTCAAGGCGAAACGACAGTCACAACGCGCTCAGGAGCCTGTCAAAATCGCTGTTTGCCGCCCTCGCCGCCTCACCCGGATATGGGTGCACAGCCGGCATTTCGCCAGCCCGCCGAACATTTATACCCGGAATTAAAGTAATTTTATAACGACCGGAACGGGTTTTTCGAGCCTCGCAAGCGTTAAGGGGCGTTAATCTCTCTTTCCTTCGACAGCCATCGTCCCAGGACGTCACTGAGATCGGAGGAAGATCGCCCGGGCAACAACGTCTGTGATGTCCGGCCCGACCGATTTCACACGAGAGCGATCCGGCCGAATTTTCGAATCGAAGAACTGATCGTCGCCTGAGGATCGAGCGAACACCCATGGCCGACTCACAGAATCGGTCCGGCTCCGATCACTCCTCCTCCTCCTCATCCTTGTCCTCGTCTTCCTCGAGGTCGTCTTCATCGTCATCGTCTCTGCCATCGTCGGCGGGGACGGCGCCATGCGGCTGGTGGATTTGGTCGTTCCACAGCTTGCGATAGGTCCCGTTCTTGGCGAGCAGCTGGGCATGCGAGCCCCGCTCGATCGCCCTGCCCCCGGAAATCACGATGATCTCATCCATCTCGACCACCGATGTCAGCCGGTGGGTCGACCAGATCATGGTGCGGCCCTTGGCGACCTTGAGCAGCGTGCGGTTGATCGCAGCTTCCGTGGTCTGGTCCAGTGCCGAGGTGGCTTCGTCCAGCAGCAGCACCGAGGGATTGCGGATGATCGCGCGCGCGATCGCGATGCGCTGGCGCTGGCCGCCCGACAGGGTGTCGCCGCGTTCGCCGACCGGCGTCTCATAGCGCTGCGGCAGGCTCATGATGTAGCGGTGGATCTCGGCCTTCTTGGCGGCCTCCTCCACCTCCTCGTCGCTCGCGCCCTCCTTGCCGAGCCGGATGTTCTCGCGGATCGACATGTTGAACAGCATGTTCTCCTGGAACACCACCGCCATGCTCCGGCGCAGCGAATCCAGCGTCACCCTGCGGACGTCGACGCCGTCGATGGTGACGCGCCCCTCGTCAGGCACGTAGAGCCGCAGGATCAGGTTGAGCAACGTGCTCTTGCCGGAGCCGCTCGGGCCGACGATCGCGATGCGCTTGCCCGCGTCGAGCCTGAGACTGAGATTGTCCAGCACCGGCGTCTGACTGCCCTCGTACTGGAAGGTGACGTGGTCGAAGGTGATGTCGTTGGTGATGCGGGGCAGATCTGGCGCGCCGGGACGGTCGGCGCCGCGGGTCGGCTCGTCCAGCAGCTCCTGGATGTGGCGGATCGCTGCGGCCGAGGAGATCGACACCGGGATGAAATGCATCACATGGGCGATGTTGTAGGAGACCTCCCAGAACGCGCTCTCGAAGGTCACGAAGGTGCCGATGGTGATCTGGCCCTTGGTCGCCAGATACGCGCCGATCGCGAGCACCACGAGGTGCAGCAACAGCACCGAGATGGTCACCGTCCGCTCCACCATGGTCGACAGGAATGCGGCGGAGGCGATCTTGTCGCGGGTCGCGTCGTTGCGGAAGGTGAAGAAGTTGAACATCTTGCGCTGCAGGCTGAACGCCTTGATCACGGCCTGCGCCGCCACGTTCTCCTGCACCATGCCGAGCAGCGCGCTCTCGTTGAGCTTCTGCTCGTAATTGGCTTGCACCGCCTTGGGGGTGAGAATGCGCGGGCCGATCAGCGTGATCGGGAACACGAGCAGCGCAATCACCGCGAGCTGCCAGTTCAGGAACACCATCAGGATGATGCCCGCGATCAATTCCAGGAACGGCAGCGCGGCGCTGTTGGCGAAGGTCTTCACCGAGCCTTCGAACGCCGAGAGGTCGACCGAGAAGCGCGACAGGATCTCGCCGCGCTTGGTGCGGCCGAAATAGGCCGCCGGCAGGTCCTGGACATGCTCGAACAGGCGCTTGCGGACGTCCGAGATGATGCAGGCCGCCAGCCGCGCGTCCCAGCGCTCGTACCAGACTGCGACGACCGAGGTGAAGATGCCGGCGACGGCGAGCACGCCGAGGATCTTGTACAGCGCCTGGAAGTCCTCCTCGCCGAGCGCGTCGTCGATCAGGAACTTGAGGCTGAGCGGCATGATCACGTTGAACAGCGTCTCGACGAAGACGCCGAACGCCACGAACGACAGCATCCGCTTGTAGTTCGTCAGATGGGGCTTGACGAACCCGACGATGGTCGCGAGCGCGCCGGCGGCCTCGCGGGCGGTAAAGACGACGAGATCCTCGTCCTCATCGTCGTCGTCGAGTTCCAGTTCGTCATCCGCCTCGTCTTCGTCGTTCTCGTCGTCTTCGAGGTCCGGCTTGGCGGCGGCGAGCTTGTCGTCGAGCTCGGCCGCCTCTTCCGCGGCGAGCTTCTGTTTGTCGGGCGGGAGGGGCTTGGACGCCATGAAACCAATCGATGCTGACGGCCGGCATGACCGCAGAGAAGCAGGACATAGCGGAGAGCGCTATCGTGCCGATTCTATGCGATCAGGATGAATTCGGCAAAACAATTGGCGAATGCGACGCGCGTCCGCGGCTAGTCTTCGTCCTCGTCCTCGACCTTGTCGAAGAAGGAATAGCGCAAGCTGTCCGCGTCGGCGTACCACTGCCCCGGCCCCTTGTTGGCGGCGAGCGTCGCCTCCCAGAGCGCATCGGTGCAATCCTTGCGGTGCATCGAGAGGTCGAACCCGTTGCCGAAGAACAGTTCGGACCACTCCCACCAGGTGCCGAGCTTCTTGACCCCGCGCAGCAGGTCGTAGCGGTCGATCAGAGCCGGCGCCATGTCCGAGGTGATCGAGCCGAACACGAGGCCGGACTTGACCACGCGGTTGAGCTCGCGGATCGCGCGGACCACCTGCTTCGGCGAAACGTGGCACAAGCTGGTCTCGAACACGAAGTCGAACGCGCCGTCCTTGAACGGCATGTCGGTGATCGAGCCGAGCTTGTTGTACTTCTTCAGCGCCTTCGGCGTCTTGGCGTGGATGGCACGGTTGTTTTCGATACCGTAGGCATCGATGCCGCGTTCGCGCAGCGCGCCGACCAGCTCTCCGCTGGCGGAGCCCGCGACGAGCAGCTTGGCGCCCTTGGTCTTGCCCCAGACGATGCCGAGCAGCCTGGTGAGATAATCGGGGTCGGTAAAGTGGCGCCATGCCTCCTGATAGGGACCGAGGCCGCGATAGTTTTCGAAATAATCGCGATCGATCTTGTTGGAGAGCGGCTTGTCCTCCTGCGCGCGTTCCCGGCGCAGGCGCATCATCTCGGTCAGGATGATGTCGGTCGCCGCGTCCGAGGAATCGAGCAGGCCGTTCAGCGTCGAGTCGAACAGATAGTCGCCGACCACCACGATGCCGGGATGCTCCTTCGGCTCCGGCCGGTGGTTGGTCATGACGTCGCGCACCGGCAGGCCGCCCGGTATGGCGTTCACCGACGACAGCCAGCGATGGATCTTGCCTTCCACGAAATGCGAACGCGCATCGCCGAGCGCAGCCGGCAGCGACTTCAGCGCGGCGTCGATCAGCTCCTGGTCCGACAGATTGGCGAAAGCCAGCGCGTCGGAGCCGGGAATCAGCCAGTTCAGCACGCCGTGCTTGCCGACGTCGTGGCGCGCGCCCTCGTTGTAGACGCAGCAGCCGCCGAACGCTTCCGACATGAACCAGGCGCCGGGAATCTTCTCGCCCCAGAACGGGGTGTCGAACAGGATCGAGACGCGCAGGTAATGTGCAGGACGGTCGAAATAGGAGACGTGCTTGACCATCGACTTGCGCAGCTGCTCGCCTTCCCACCCCATGGTGGCGAGCCAGGAATGCGGCAGGCAGACCAGCACCAGATCGAAGTCGCGGGTCTCCGGTCCCTTGCCGTTCATCATCTTGAGCTGGTAGCGGCCGGTCGGCGCCTTGCCCACGGTGAGCACGCGATGATTGAGCTGGATGTCGGCGTTGACCTCCGACTGCAGGCACTCGATCAGCTGCTCATTGCCGTTCTGGATGGAATACAGGCCGATATAGCCGTCGACATCCATCAGATAGTTCTTGAGCGCGTTGAGGCCGTTGGTGTTGTGGCTCTCGGTCGCGATGTCGGAGCGCGCCATCACCTTGAAGAAGCGCTTGGCCGTTTCGTCCTCGACCTCCTCGTCGAGCACCTGCTCGGCGGTCTTGTAGGCCCAGGGGTTCTCGTTGTCGTGCGCGCCGACGCCCTCGTAATATTCGATCGGCGACATCACCTCGCTGCAACGCTTGCGGAAGGCCTCGATCGCGGCCGCGGTCTTGGCGCCGTATCGGCGGCGCATGCCGGGCACGTCGTTCAGCAGCTCGCCGCCGAGATGCACCTGCTCGGCGTCCATCGGAATGGTCTGCAGCCCGAAATGCTGGATCAGCTCGCGCAGCGGGTCCGGGCCCGTCATCGAGTAATCATAGATCTCGGCCACGCCGGCCTCATACATCGCGGGCGCGGAATCGAACTTGCGCGTGACGACCTTGCCGCCGAGCCGGTCGGAGGCCTCGTAGATGGTGACGCGGCAGAGATCGCCAAGCTTGCGCTTCAGATACCAGGCGCTCATCAGCCCGCCGGGGCCGCCGCCTACGATTGCCAGATCAAGCATGCGAGTTCCGTGGTCTCCGGCCCTGCCCCCGTCACGGGATCCACCGGTCTAAACTCCCCTAGCAGAAGCGCTTTTGCGCCTGAAGGAAAGATGAACAAAGGTTGATCGTGCATCGCAGCAAGCAAAGAAAGCAGCAAAAAGGCCGGCTTGCGCCGGCCTTTCCATTATCCTCGGTATTCCTACGGATGAACGATCATTCCGCGGGAGGCAGCGCAGGAAGCTCAGCTTCCGGCGCGGGCGACACGACGGCCGCCTGCTTCTCGCGCTCGTCCAGGATCAGCTTGTCGCGCTTCATGGCGACTTCGCGGATCTTGGCCATGGAGGCGCCGGTGCCCGCCGGAATCAGACGGCCGACGATGACGTTCTCCTTGAGGCCTTCGAGCGGATCGACCTTGCCGTTGACCGCCGCTTCCGTGAGGACGCGGGTGGTCTCCTGGAACGAGGCCGCCGAGAAGAACGAACGGGTCTGGAGGCTCGCCTTGGTGATGCCGAGCAGAACCGGCGTTCCCGTGGCGGGCTTCTTGCCCTCTTCCTTGGCCTTCTCGTTCAGCGCGTCGAACTCGATCTTGTCGACCTGCTCGCCCGAGATCATGTCCGTATCGCCCTGGTCGGTGACTTCCACCTTCTGGAGCATCTGACGGACAATCACCTCGATGTGCTTGTCGTTGATGAGCACGCCCTGGAGCCGGTAGACCTCCTGGATCTCGTTGACCAGATAGGCCGCGAGCTCCTCGATGCCCTTGACCGCAAGAATGTCGTGCGGTGCCGGGTTGCCTTCGACGATGAAGTCGCCCTTTTCGACGACGTCGCCGTCCTGAAGGTGGATGTGCTTGCCCTTCGGGATCAGGTACTCGCGCGGCTCGTCGGTCTTGTCCATCGGCTCGATCGAGATGCGACGCTTGTTCTTGTAGTCGCGCCCGAACCGGATGGTGCCCGCGATCTCGGCGATGATCGCCGCATCCTTCGGACGCCGAGCCTCGAACAGTTCCGCCACCCGCGGCAGACCGCCGGTGATGTCACGCGTCTTGGCGCTTTCGGTCGAGACACGGGCGAGAATGTCGCCCGGATTGACCTTGGCCCCGACGTCGACCGAGAGAATGGCATCGACCGACAGCATGTAGCGGGCATCGCCGCCGCGGGCGAGCTTGAGCACCTTGCCGTCCTTGCCCTTGACCACGATGGCCGGACGCAGATCCGAGCCGCCGCGGGTCGAGCGCCAGTCGATGACCACGCGCTTGGCGATACCGGTCGCTTCGTCGAGCGTTTCCGAGATCGACTGCCCCTCGACCAGATCCTCGAAGCCGATGGTACCTTCGACTTCGGTGAGCAGCGGACGGGTGTAGGGATCCCACTCGACAATGCGCTGGCCGCGCTTGACCATGTCGCCCTCGTCGACGTGCAGGCGCGAGCCGTACTGGACGCGGTGCGTCGCACGCTCGGTGCCGTCGGCATCGACGATCGCCACCACCATGTTGCGCACCATCGCGATCAGGTGACCTTCGCTGTTGCGGGCGATGGCCTTGTTCCGGATCACGATCTTGCCGTCGAAATTGGCTTCGACGAAGGACTGCTCGTTGAGCTGCGCCGCACCGCCGATGTGGAAGGTGCGCATGGTGAGCTGGGTGCCCGGCTCGCCGATCGACTGCGCCGCGATGACGCCGACGGCTTCACCGTGGTTGACCGGCGTGCCGCGGGCGAGGTCGCGGCCGTAGCACTTGCCGCAGATGCCGTTGACGAGTTCGCAGGTCAGCGCCGAGCGAATCTTCACCTCCTGCACACCACCCTGCTGGATGGCGTCCAGATGGCTCTCTTCCATCAGCGTGTCGCGCTTGATGATCACCTTGCCGGAGCTGTCGCGGATGTCCTCGCAGGCCGTGCGTCCGAGGATGCGCGAGCCGAGCGAAGCCACCACGGTGCCGGCATCGACGATGGCGCGCATCTTGATGCCGAGCTTGGTGCCGCAGTCGCTCTGCGTGATGATGCAGTCCTGCGCGACGTCGACCAGACGACGGGTCAGGTAGCCCGAGTTCGCGGTCTTCAACGCGGTGTCCGCGAGGCCCTTACGGGCACCGTGGGTCGAGTTGAAGTACTCGAGAACCGAGAGGCCTTCCTTGAAGTTCGAGATGATCGGCGTCTCGATGATCTCGCCCGACGGCTTGGCCATCAGGCCGCGCATGCCGGCGAGCTGGCGCATCTGGGCCGGCGAACCGCGGGCACCGGAGTGAGCCATCATGTAGATCGAGTTGATGTCGGCATCCGCCCCGCTCGCCGTCTTCTTGGTCGAGGAGATCTCCTTCATCATCGCCTTGGCGATTTCTTCCGTGGCCTTCGACCAGGCGTCGACGACCTTGTTGTACTTCTCGCCATGAGTGATCAGGCCGTCGTTGTACTGCTGCTCGAAATCCTTCGCCAGCGTACGGGTGGTGTCGACGATCTTCCACTTGCCGTGCGGCACGACCATGTCGTCCTTGCCGAACGAGATGCCGGCCTTGAACGCGTTGTAGAAGCCGAGCGCCATGATGCGGTCGCAGAAGATCACCGTCTCCTTCTGACCGCAGTGACGGTAGACCTGGTCGATCACGCCCGAGATCTCGCGCTTGGTCATCAGCTTGTTGATGATCTCGTACGAAATCCGCGGGTTCTTCGGCAGGAGATTGCCGAGCATGACGCGGCCGGCGGTGGTCTCGATCCAGCGCGTCGAGACCTTGCCGGTCTCGTCCATGCCCTGCCACCGGTACTTGATCTTGGTGTGGAGGTGGATGACCTTCGCATGCAGCGCGTGCTCGAGCTCGGCCATGTCGCCGAAGATCTTGCCCTCGCCGGGCAGGCCTTCGCGCATGATCGAGACGTAGTAGAGGCCGAGCACGATGTCCTGCGACGGCACGATGATCGGTTGACCGTTGGCCGGATGCAGGATGTTGTTGGTCGACATCATCAGGACGCGCGCTTCCAGCTGCGCTTCGAGCGACAGCGGGACGTGCACGGCCATCTGGTCGCCGTCGAAGTCGGCGTTGAAGGCCGAGCAGACCAGCGGGTGAAGCTGGATCGCCTTGCCTTCGATCAGCACCGGCTCGAACGCCTGGATGCCGAGGCGATGCAGCGTCGGTGCGCGGTTCAGCAGCACCGGATGCTCGCGGATCACCTCATCCAGGATGTCCCAGACCTCGGGCCGCTCCTTCTCGACCAGCTTCTTGGCCTGCTTCACGGTGGTGGACAGGCCCTTGGCGTCGAGCCGCGAATAGATGAACGGCTTGAACAGCTCGAGCGCCATCTTCTTCGGCAGGCCGCACTGATGCAGGCGCAGCTCGGGACCGACCACGATCACCGAACGGCCCGAATAGTCGACGCGCTTGCCGAGCAGGTTCTGGCGGAAGCGGCCCTGCTTGCCCTTGAGCATGTCGGCGAGCGACTTCAGCGGGCGCTTGTTGGCACCCGTGATGACGCGGCCGCGGCGGCCGTTGTCGAACAGCGCATCGACCGCTTCCTGAAGCATGCGCTTCTCGTTGCGGATGATGATGTCGGGCGCGCGCAGCTCCATCAGCCGCTTCAAGCGGTTGTTGCGGTTGATGACGCGGCGGTAGAGATCATTGAGGTCCGAGGTCGCGAAGCGGCCGCCGTCCAGCGGCACCAGCGGACGCAGGTCCGGCGGGATCACCGGGACCACGGTCATGATCATCCATTCCGGCTTGTTGCCGGAGTGGCGGAACGCTTCCACGATCTTCAGGCGCTTGGCGAGCTTCTTGTGCTTGATGTCGGAGTCGGTCTCCTGCATCTCGACGCGAAGCGAGGCCTCGAGCTTCTCGAGGTCCATGCCCTTGAGCAGCTCGCGGATCGCTTCGGCGCCGATCATGGCGGTGAAGGAATCCTGGCCGTACTCGTCCTGCGCCTTCAGATACTCGTCCTCGGACAGCAGCTGACGGTCCTTGAGCGCGGTGAGACCCGGCTCGAGCACGACGTAGTATTCGAAGTAGAGGATCCGCTCGAGATCCTTCAGCGTCATGTCCAGCAGAAGGCCGATGCGCGAGGGCAGCGACTTCAGGAACCAGATGTGGGCGACGGGGGCGGCGAGCTCGATATGGCCCATGCGCTCGCGCCGGACGCGCGACAGCGTGACCTCGACCGAGCACTTCTCGCAGATGATGCCCTTGTACTTCATGCGCTTGTACTTGCCGCACAAGCACTCGTAATCCTTGATCGGCCCGAAGATGCGGGCGCAGAACAGGCCGTCGCGCTCGGGCTTGAAGGTGCGGTAGTTGATGGTCTCCGGCTTCTTGATCTCGCCGTAGGACCAGGACAGAATCTTCTCTGGAGACGCGATCGAGATCCGGATCTGGTCGAAGACCTGAGCCGGCGTCGTCGGGTTGAAGAGATTCATAATTTCTTGGTTCATCGTCTTCTCCTCGCGCGCCGGTCGCCTCCGGCCGCAAATTCGAAAATCACTTCAAGCAGGGCGCCCTGCCCTCAAGGCATCGGGAGGGGCGCCGATGCCCGGCCGTGAAGGCCGGGCATGAAAGGTCGTGTTACTCGGCCGCTTCCGACGTCGGCGCCGGTCCAACCTTGGAGTTGTGCAGGTCGACGTTGAGGCCGAGCGAGCGCATTTCCTTGACCAGCACGTTGAACGATTCCGGAATACCGGCCTCGAACGTGTCGTCGCCGCGCACGATCGCCTCGTACACCTTGGTACGGCCGGCGACGTCGTCCGACTTCACCGTCAGCATCTCCTGGAGCGTGTACGCCGCGCCGTAAGCCTCGAGCGCCCACACCTCCATTTCGCCGAAGCGCTGGCCGCCGAACTGCGCCTTGCCGCCCAGCGGCTGCTGGGTGACGAGCGAGTACGGACCGATCGAACGCGCGTGGATCTTGTCGTCGACCAGATGGTGCAGCTTGAGCATGTAGATGTAGCCCACGGTCACCTTGCGATCGAACGGATCGCCGGTGCGGCCGTCATAGACGGTCGACTGACCGGAAGCGTCGAGACCGGCAAGCTTCAGCATCTCCTCGATGTCGGCTTCCTTGGCGCCGTCGAACACCGGCGTCGCGATCGGAACACCGCGGCTGAGGTTATGGCCGAGCTCGATCAGTTCGTTGTCGTTGAGCGACTTGATCGTCTCGTCCTCGCCGTAGACCTTCTTCAAGGTCTCCTTCAGCGGCTTGATGTCCTGCTTCGACAGATACGCATCGACCGTCTGGCCGATACGCTTGCCGAGGCCGGCGCAGGCCCAGCCGAGATGGGTCTCGAGGATCTGTCCGACGTTCATGCGCGAGGGCACGCCGAGCGGATTGAGCACGATGTCGGCATGCGTGCCGTCTTCGAGGAACGGCATGTCCTCGATCGGCACGATCTTCGACACCACGCCCTTGTTGCCGTGGCGGCCGGCCATCTTGTCGCCGGGCTGGATCTTGCGCTTCACCGCGACGAAGACCTTGACCATCTTCATCACGCCGGGCGGCAATTCGTCACCGCGCTGCAGCTTCTCGACCTTGTCGAGGAAGCGCTGCTCGAGCCCCTTCTTCGACTCGTCGTACTGCTTCCGCATGGCCTCGATCTCGGCCATCAGCTTGTCGTTCGGCGAGGCGAACAGCCACCACTGCGACTTCGGGTACTCCTCGAGCACCGCACGGGTGATCTTGGTGTCCTTCTTGAAGCCCTTGGGACCGGCGATGCCCTGCCGCCCTTCGAGCAGCTCGGCAAGACGGTTGTAGACGTTGCGGTCCAGGATCGCCTGCTCGTCGTCGCGGTCCTTGGCCAGACGCTCGATCTCTTCCCGCTCGATCGCCAGCGCACGCTCGTCCTTGTCGACGCCGTGACGGTTGAACACGCGCACTTCCACGATCGTGCCCTGCACGCCCGGAGGAACGCGCAGCGAGGTGTCGCGAACGTCGGACGCCTTCTCGCCGAAGATGGCGCGCAGCAGCTTCTCTTCCGGCGTCATCGGGCTCTCGCCCTTCGGCGTGATCTTGCCGACCAGGATGTCGCCGGCGCGCACTTCCGCACCGATGTAGACGATACCGGCTTCGTCGAGGTTCTTCAGCGCTTCTTCCGAGACGTTCGGAATGTCGCGGGTGATTTCCTCAGGCCCGAGCTTGGTGTCGCGGGCCATCACCTCGAACTCCTCGATGTGAATCGAGGTGAAGACGTCTTCCTTAACGATCCGCTCGGAGAGCAGGATCGAGTCTTCGAAGTTGTAGCCGTTCCACGGCATGAACGCGACGAGCACGTTGCGGCCGAGAGCGAGCTCACCGAGATCGGTCGACGGACCGTCGGCGATGATGTCGCCCTTCTTGACGATGTCGCCGACCTTCACCAGCGGACGCTGGTTGATGCAGGTCGACTGGTTGGAACGCTGGTACTTCATCAGGCGATAGATATCGACGCCCGACTTGGTCGGATCGAGATCTTCCGTGGCGCGGATGACGACGCGGGTAGCGTCGATCTGGTCGATCACGCCCGAACGGCGCGCCGCGATCGCAGCACCCGAGTCACGCGCAACCACGCCTTCCATGCCGGTGCCGACGAACGGCGCCTCGGCGCGAACCAGCGGCACCGCCTGGCGCTGCATGTTCGAGCCCATCAGCGCGCGGTTGGCGTCGTCGTTCTCGAGGAACGGGATCAGCGCCGCGGCGACGGAGACGAGCTGCTTCGGCGAGACGTCCATGTAGTCGACCTTGTCCGGCGTCACCGGCAAGACTTCGCCGGCGTGACGGCAGACCACGAGGTCTTCGGTGAAGCGGCCCTTCGGGTCGAGCGGCACGTTGGCCTGCGCGACCGTGTAGCGGCCCTCTTCCATCGCCGAGAGGTACACGACCTCGTCGGTGACGCGGCCATCCTTGACCTTGCGGTACGGCGTCTCGACGAAGCCGTACTTGTTGACGCGCGCGAAGGTCGCGAGCGAGTTGATCAGGCCGATGTTCGGACCTTCCGGCGTCTCGATCGGGCAGATGCGGCCGTAATGCGTCGGATGCACGTCGCGCACCTCGAAGCCGGCGCGCTCGCGGGTCAGACCGCCCGGTCCAAGGGCCGACAGGCGGCGCTTGTGGGTGATCTCGCTGAGCGGGTTGGTCTGGTCCATGAACTGCGAGAGCTGCGAGGAGCCGAAGAACTCGCGCACGGCGGCAGCCGCCGGCTTGGCGTTGATCAGGTCCTGCGGCATGACCGTGTCGATGTCGACCGAGGACATGCGCTCCTTGATCGCGCGCTCCATGCGCAGCAGGCCGATGCGGTACTGGTTCTCCATGAGCTCGCCGACCGAGCGCACACGGCGGTTGCCGAGATGGTCGATGTCGTCGATCTCGCCCTTGCCGTCGCGCAGATCCACCAGCGTCTTGATGACGGAGAGGATGTCTTCCTTGCGCAGCGTGCGCTGGGTGTCGGGCGCATCGAGGTCGAGGCGCATGTTCATCTTGACGCGGCCGACCGCGGAGAGGTCGTAGCGTTCGGCGTCGAAGAACAGCGACTGGAACATGGCCTGCGCCGAATCCAGCGTCGGCGGCTCGCCCGGACGCATCACGCGGTAGATGTCGAACAGCGCGTCTTCACGCGTCATGTTCTTGTCCGCCGAGAGCGTGTTGCGGATATAGGGGCCGACATTGACGTGGTCGATGTCGAGCAGCGGCAATTCCTTGTAGCCGTGCTCGTTGAGCACCTTCATCGACTTGTCGGTGATTTCCTCGCCGGCCTCGGCGTGGATCTCGCCGGTCTTCGGGTTGACGAGGTCCTCGGCGATATAGTTGCCGACCAGCTCCTCATCGGACATGCGCAGCGCCTTCAGCCCCTTCTCCTGGAGCTGGCGGGCGGCACGGACGGTGAGCTTCTTGCCGGCCTCGAGCACGACCTTGCCGGTGTCGGCATCGATCAGGTCGTTGACGGTCGAGTAGCCGCGGAAACGGTTGGCGTCGAACGGAACGCGCCAGCCTTCCTTGGTCCGCTTGTAGAGGATCTTCTTGTAGAACGTCGACAGGATCGCTTCGCCGTCGAGGCCGAGGGCGAACATCAGCGAGGTCACCGGAATCTTGCGGCGACGGTCGATACGCGCATAGACGATGTCCTTGGCGTCGAACTCGATGTCGAGCCAGGAGCCGCGATACGGGATCACGCGGGCGGCGAACAGCAGCTTGCCCGAGGAATGGGTCTTGCCCTTGTCGTGGTCGAAGAACACGCCGGGCGAGCGGTGCATCTGCGAGACGATGACGCGCTCGGTGCCGTTGACGATGAAGGTGCCGTTCATCGTCATGAGCGGGATGTCGCCCATGTAGACGTCCTGCTCCTTGATGTCCTTCACCGACTTCGCGCCGGTTTCCTCGTCGATATCGAACACGATGAGGCGCAGCGTCACCTTGAGGGGAGCCGCGAAGGTCATGCCGCGCTGGCGGCACTCGTCGACGTCGTATTTCGGCTGCTCGAACTCGTAGCGGACGAATTCCAGCATCGAGGTGCCCGAGAAGTCGGAGATCGGAAACACCGAGCGGAACACCGCCTGCAGACCCTCGTCGAGTCGGCCACCCTGGGGTTCGTCGACCATCAGGAACTGGTCATAGGACGCCTTCTGAACCTCGATGAGGTTCGGCATCTCTGCGACTTCCTTGATGTGTCCGAAGAACTTGCGAACGCGTTTGCGACCGGTGAATGTCTGCTGCGCCATCGTGGCCTCTCATTTTCGTCGCCCCATCTGGGCGCGCCGTCCAGGGCGCGGCTGCCACCGCTCCCCGGGTTGAATTTTTCGAACCCGTTTTGGGGGCCGCAGACTCAGTTTCAGGCGAGAATGTCCTGAATCTGTTCTTCAGACCTTCAAAACGCAAAACGACGTGCGGGGCGCTGGTGCGCGCCCGCCCGTCACAACGATCCTCTTCACGGACTGCAAAAGCCCGAAATAGCCTGCTCTCCCAACGGCTTACAGGGGGTCCGGCACCCCTGCCACCGCGCTTTCGTGCTGCCGACCCGATATGGGGCGACAATAGTGCAGATTCGAGGGGTAAACCTCGAAATCCCCACACTTTTTCGTGTTCAGCCCACGTCGGGACGTTCCGTCGCACGCCTTTTGCATCACGCCCACCCTTGGTCGAGGGGCAGGCCAAGGTCCCGGGCTCGCTGACGCGCGCCCGGGACCTCGCGAGTAAGCTGCGCTTACTTGAGCTCGACCTTCGCGCCAGCCTTCTCGAGCTGGGCCTTGATCTTGTCGGCTTCTTCCTTGTTCACGCCTTCCTTCAGCGGCTTCGGAGCACCCTCGACGAGGTCCTTTGCTTCCTTCAGGCCGAGACCGGTGATGGCGCGGACTTCCTTGATGACCTCGATCTTCTTGTCGCCGGCCGAGGCCAGGACAACCGTGAACTCGGTCTTCTCTTCAGCCGGAGCGGCGGCAGCGCCACCACCAGCCGGGCCGGCCACGGCGACAGCCGCGGCAGCCGAAACGCCCCACTTCTCTTCGAGGAGCTTCGCAAGTTCAGCGGCTTCGAGCACGGTGAGGCTCGAGAGGTCGTCAACGATCTTCTGCAGGTCAGCCATTGTTCAGTTTCCTTAGGTGTAAGTCTGGTTCGGGTTTGAGTTTTGCGAAGGGCGTCAGGCCGCTTCGCCCTTTGAGGCATGAGCCTGGATGACGCGCGCGAGCTTGCCCGCGGGCGCGTTGGCGAGCTGGGCCAGCTTGGTCGCCGGGGCCACGATGAGGCCGACGATCTTGCCGCGCAGTTCGTCAAGCGACGGCAGTGAGGCAAGCGCCTTCACGCTGTCGACATTCAGGACGGTCTTTCCCATCGAGCCGCCAATGATGACGAACTTTTCGTTCGCCTTGGCGAATTCGACGGCGACCTTTGGCGCCGCTACCGGATCGTTCGAAGTGGCGATCACGGTCGGTCCCTTCAGCATGGGGCCGATGGCAACGACGTCAGTGCCTTCAAGAGCAATTTTGGCGAGACGGTTCTTCGAGACCTTCACCGAGGCACCAGCCTGCTTCATCTGCATGCGCAGCTTCTGCATCTGGGCAACGGTCAGGCCGGAATATTGAGCAACGATCGCGACGCTCGTGGTCTTGAAGACCCCATTGAGCTGTTCGACCGCGTCCTTTTTTGCCGCTCGTTCCACAGCAAGCTCTTTCCGGTTGGCAGCCTTCGCGAAAAGCGGGACCGCCGGGTTGCACCCATCGCCCCACCCAAAACCTGAACCTCCGGGCCAAAACCCATCGGACACGCGCCGGGCGAGACGACAATTCAAAGCCTGCCCTCCGGGAGCCCGCTAAGGCCCACGGCGTGTCGAGGTCCGAACCAGACCCGTTCCGCAACCACCCGTTAAGATGGAAGGCGAAGTGAAATCCGGTCTTCACCCGTCTATGCAGGCCATGCGATTAAGCCGTTGAGAAATCGAAATTTCCCGCGGGCGCCTGCAGTCTTGGACAGGACAGGGTCAGCCGGCGAGCCGTCCAACCCCTGCCCGCATCCCACCAACCGACAGGTTTTCCCTCCATTTCGGGCAAATCCTCACGGACGTCCTGAAAAGGAATGATCTCCTGTCGTGTCGGGTTTTCGGAATGCGTGCACGAACGCGCCAGCCGAAGCCGGCACGTCCGGAAGCGGTTCTTTAACTGCTCTCTGCCTGCTTGCCAAGAGCAAAATTCACACCAGTTCCAATCCGTTGCCGATGGGGCTTGACCCAGGCCGATAAGGGCCGATTCAGGTCAAGTTCACCCCATAAGGCAGCGGCTTGCCCTCGAAGAACGCGGTCAGGTTCGCCAGCACGCAGCCCTGCATGGCGACATGCGATTCGAGGGTGTGGCCGCCGATATGGGGGGCGAACACCACGTTGGGGAGCGCGGTCAGGGCGTCCGGCGCGTGCGGTTCCTTCTCGAACACGTCGAGTCCGGCCCCCGCAATGGTCCTGTCGGTCAGCGCCGCGACCAGCGCCTTCTGGTCGATCACGGAGCCGCGGGAGATATTGACGACATAGCCGTCCGCCCCGAGGCGCCTCAGGATGTCGGCATTGACGACGTGCTGGGTGTCGGCCCCTGCCCGCACGGCGATCATCAGGACGCTGCACCAGTCGGCCAGCGCTTCGAGCGTCGGGAAATATTGATACGGCAGATCGTATTTGGTCCGGCTGAAATAACCGATTTCGCTCTCGAAGGCGGCGCAGCGGGCGGCGATCTTGCGGCCGATCTCGCCCATGCCGTAGACGCCGATGCGGCGGCCGGGCATGCCGGTCTGGGGACGCATCATCGGCGATTGCTTGGAGGCGGCCCAATCGCCGCTGCGGACATATTGGTCGGCAACCAGGATCCGGCGCGTGGTCGCCAGCATCAGGGTCATCGCGATGTCGGCGACCGAGGCCGCGTTGGCGCCCGGGCTGTGGCCGACGGCGATATTGCGGCTGGCGCACGCCTTCAGGTCGACGCCGTCATAACCGGTGCCGTAGCAGACGATGGCGCCGAGCTTCGGAAACAGATCCATCGCTTCTGCTTCCAGCGGTGAACCGCCCGCGGTGAGCAGCGCACGGATGCCACCGAGCTCTTCGGGCGGAAACACCTCCGTTGCCTTCTTGCCACCGGTGTCGAGCAGCTCGAACCGCTCGGCGAAACGCGCCATCATCGTCTTGGGAAAGCGCGAATAGATCAGGACCTTGTCAGCCATTTTTCTTGTTTCCGGTGAGCGCCGCCACAAACGACGAGGGGCGGAATCGGTTGCCCAATTCCGCCCCTCGCCTCATGCAATTTTCAAACCTTAGCCGAGAATGGTGCCCGGCTCGACCTTCACACCGGGGCCCATCGTCGAGGACACCGCAACGCGCTGGATGTAGGTGCCCTTGGAGCCAGCCGGCTTCGCCTTCGAGACAGCATCGGCGAGAGCCTTGATGTTCTCGACCAGCTTCTCCTCGGAGAACGAGGCCTTGCCGACGCCGGCCTGCAGGATGCCGGCCTTCTCGACGCGGAACTCGACCGAGCCGCCCTTGGCACCCTTCACCGCACCGGTGACGTCCATGGTCACGGTGCCGATCTTCGGGTTCGGCATCAGGCCGCGCGGGCCGAGCACCTTACCGAGACGACCGACCAGCGGCATCATGTCGGGGGTGGCGATGCAGCGGTCGAAATCGATCGCGCCGTTCTGCACCTTCTCGACCAGGTCTTCGGCGCCGACGACGTCGGCACCTGCGGCCTTGGCTTCATCAGCCTTGGCGCCGCGGGCGAACACGCCGACGCGGAGCGTACGGCCGGTGCCGTTCGGCAGGGTCACGACGCCGCGGACCATCTGGTCGGCGTGACGCGGATCGACGCCGAGATTGATCGCGACCTCGATGGTCTCGTCGAACTTCGCTTTCGCGCGTTCCTTGACCATCTTGATGGCGTCCGCGAGCGGGTAAAGCTTTTCGCGGTCAACACCTTCGCGGGCTTTGTTCAAACGCTTTCCGATTGCCATGACCGCTTACCCCGCAACTTCCAGACCCATCGAACGGGCGGAGCCCTCGACCATCTTCATGGCCGATTCGATGGAATCGCAATTGAGATCCTTCATCTTCTTCTCGGCGATCTCGCGCACCTGCGCCTTGGTCACCTTGCCGGCCTTGTCACGGCCCGGCGCCTTCGAGCCGGACTGGATCTTGGCAGCCTGCTTGAGGAAGAACGACATCGGGGGCGTCTTCATCTCGAAGGTGAACGAACGATCGGCGTAGATCGTGATCACCACGGGAATCGGGGTGTTCTTCTCTTCCTTCTGGGTCTGCGCGTTGAACGCCTTGCAGAACTCCATGATGTTGAGACCGCGCTGACCGAGCGCGGGACCGATCGGGGGCGAAGGATTCGCCGCACCGGCCGGGACCTGAAGCTTCAGGTATCCGGTCACTTTCTTTGCCATGTATCACTCCTGTTGTGCCGGCCAGGCCGGCGGTTTCAGGTTCGTGGTCTGGGTCGGATGCGGCTGGCAACCGCCCTCTCCCTCCCACGGCCTCTTCATGCGTGAGGCTGAAGCCTCCCGCGTTACCCGGTCAGACCTTCTCGACCTGACCGAATTCCAGCTCGACCGGCGTTGCGCGACCGAAGATCGACACCGCGACCTTCACGCGCGAGCGCGCCTCGTCGATTTCCTCGACAACGCCCGAGAACGAAGCGAACGGGCCGTCGGCCACGCGCACGTTCTCGCCGATCTCGAACGACACCGACGCCTTCGGCCGTTCCACGCCCTCCTGCACCTGATGCAGGATGCGCATGGCCTCTGCTTCCGAGATCGGCATCGGCTTGTTTTCGGCGCCGAGGAATCCCGTGACCTTCGGCGTGTTCTTGATCAGATGAAACGCTTCGTCGGTCAGCTTCATCTTCACCAGCACGTAGCCCGGGAAGAACTTGCGCTCGGCGTCGATCTTGCGGCCGCGGCGCACTTCCGTGACCTTCTCGGTCGGCACCAGCACCAGCTCGAACAGCTCCTCGAGCCCGCGCTGCTTGGCCTGCTCGCGGATCGATTCGGCGACCTTCTTCTCGAAGTTCGAATAGGCGTGGACGATGTACCAGCGCTTGTCGGACAGTTGAGCGGTTGCTGTTGCCATCAGTGAATGCCCAGAAGGAAGGTGATGAGGTAACGGATGATCTGGTCGGCGGCGAAGAAGAAGATCGAGGCGACGGCGACCATGACGAACACCATGATGGTGGTGATCGTGGTCTCACGCCGGGTCGGCCAGGTGACCTTGGCGGTCTCCGAGCGCACTTCCTGCAAGAACTTGAACGGGCTGACTGCCATCGTTTTGAGGTCCAGCGTCCGTCGACAGACGCACATGAATTTCAGGGATCCGAACAGCCGCCGTTGGCCCAGCCCTCTGTTTCGAAGGATGAGCCGGAAACCGGGCTCGATTGTTCGGGGATTTCAAAGCCGCGCCGGAGATCCGCGTCTAACGGGCCGGCTGCGAGTGCGGGGTATCTACTGCGGATGGGACCAAAGGTCAAGATAGAGAGGGCTCGCCCGGGCGAGCCGACCTCCTGGGGCGGGAGAGCAGAGCCAAGGCAGATCAAAGGCTTATACGCCCCACCCTGGCACGGCGTGACCGCTGCGTCCCATCGCCTCCTTCGGAGCGCCCGCCGGGGGGCCCGCCGCCTCGGCCGCCGCGCGATCAGTCGGCCCGGTCGACCATCGAAATGCCCGGCAGCGGCACCACGAACTTGCCGCCTTCGGCGAAATAGCGGGCGTGCTTGGCCCGGATCGGGTCGACATAACGCCAGGCGAAGACGACGACGAACGCCGGCTTGCGCTCGTAAAGGGCGGCAGGCGGCAGGATCGGGATGTCATAGCCTGGGCCTGCCATTACGTTGCCCTTCTTGGGGTCGTCGTCCACCAGGAAGTCGATCTTGTTCTCCAGGCCGAACTGCGGCAGCAGCGTCGTGGTGCCGACCGAGACGCCGTAGCCGGCGACCGGCTGACCGCGCGCATGGGCGGCGTCGGCCATCGCAATCAGCTCGTCGCGGATGGCGGCGATCCGCTTCACGTAGGGCGCATAATAGGCCGGCCGGTCGACGCCGAGACGGTCTTCCTCGGCAACGAAGCGCGCGACCTCGGCCGATGGCTTCTTCGCACCACCGGCGCGCTGCACGGTCACGCGGATCGAGCCGCCCTTGGTCCAGATGTGCTGGACGTCGATCAGCTCCATGCCGAGCCGGGCAAAGAAACGGATCAGCGGCTTGATGTTAAAATAGGACAGATGCTCGTGATAGACGGTGTCGAGCAGGTTCTTCTCGGTGACGTCGACGCCGTATTGGGTTTCGAACACGAACAGCCCGTCCGGCGCGAGCACGTCGCGAACGCCGATCACCAGCGGATCGAGATTGTCGACATTGGCGATCATGTTGTTGGCGATCACGACGCTCGCCGCGCCGTGGCTCTGCAGGATACGGTGACCGATCGCATCGGTGAAGAAATCGCCGATGGTCTCGATCCCCGCCTCGGTCGCGCGCTTCGCGATGTCGACGGCGGGATCGACACCGAGCACCCGCATTCCACGTTCCTTGAAGAAGCCGAGCAGCGATCCGTCGTTGCTGCCGAGCTCGACGACCAGGGAGCCCGGAGCAATGCCGAAGCGGCTGACCACATCGTTGGCATAGCCGGCGAAGTGCTCGCGCAGGCCGAGCGAGAGCGAGGTGGTGTAGACGTAGTTGCGGTACTGGATCTCGGGATTACCGACATGGAGAATCTGGAGATGGCCGCAATCCCTGCACAGATGCAGCGCCATCGGCACCGCCGCGCGGAAGACCGGATCGTCGACGCTGGCATCCGGCACTTGGAAATTCGGCGTGCCGATGGGCATGCCGGCCATCGGGACGACCAGCTCTTGCTTGTCCGAATGACAGAGGCGGCAGGTGTGGCGGACGTAGAACAGATTTTTCATCGTGGAACCGGAAAAGGGAGACATGCGCGCAGGTGAGGCAATCCCACCCTGTGAAAATCAGATCGAGAGTCGCGGTCCAAGCGAATCAAGGGTGGCTCGATACCTCCTCGGCCGCCGGCCCGTAGTTCGGGAATTCGTCCGTAGCCTTCGTAGCTTTCGCCGCCCTGTCCGCTGAATACAGGCCGCGCTCCGGACTTGCCAGCCAGATCGCGCCGCCGACGAGTCCGATGATCACGCTGATGGCGCCCAGCAGGAGCGAAACCGACAGCGCTTGCTCGGAAGGAACACCCGCCAGACCGAGACAGGCAACCATCGCTCCCTCGCGAACGCCCCAGCCGCTGATCGAGATCGGGACCGCCGTCAACAGCACCACCGGCGGAATCAGGATGCCGGCGTCCACCATCGAGAGCTGCGCTCCGACACCGTGCGCCAGGGCGTAGCAGGCCGCCGCGGTCACGAGATGGATCAGCAGCGCCGACCCGAACAGCAATACGCGGCGCTCGGATTGCAGGAGAAGAAACCTGACCAGCGTTCCGAACCGGACGAAGCTTGCGATCGCCGGATGCGCGATGAGGCGCATGGGCAGCCGGTCGAGCGTCAACAGAACCGCAGTGCCCGCGATGCCGGCCAGCGTCAGCCCGCCGATGGCCAGGATCGCGGCCTGATTGGACACGCGTGACATGAGGAACGGCAATCCGGCGACCATCAGCACGATCAGCCCGATCAAGGCGGTGAAACGATCAGCCGCGACGCCCTTGACCGCGTCCGGCCACTGCACGCCACGCTGGCGCAGCAGCCACATCCGCACAGCGTCCCCGCCGACCGACGACGGCAACACCTGATTGAACCAGAGGCTGATCATGAGAATGCGCCAGCCCGCGAACCAGTCCAGCGAGACGCCGAGCGCACGCATGATCAGCGCCCACCGGCCGTTGAGCACGAAGGTCTGGAAGAAGATCAGCGTCAGCGCGAGGACGAACAGGAGAGGATCGACCGAGACGAGATGGCTGCGCAACTGTTGCAGGTCGAGACCACGCACGATGTAGACCAGCACCGCGATCGACAGCAGCAGCTTTACCGAAAACAGGGCCGCCTGCTTGAACCGCGACTGCATCGGGTGCCCGCCTCAGGATGCCGGATATTCCGCACGACCGATGACGAGGTCGATCGCGGCCATCATCCAGAACTGGTGCGTCGTCTCGACAATGTTGTAGCTGCGGCTGTCGACGAAGAAATTGACGTCGCCGAGATTGCGCAGAGGATTGTCCGCATTCATCCCCGACAGCGTGATCACGTCGAGCTTCATGGTCCGCGCCTGCGCAACCGCATTGAGAATGTTCTTCGAGCGTCCCGACGAGCTGATCGCGACCAGGCAGTCGCCGGCACGCGCGTTCAATCGCACGGCGTGCGCGATCCAATCTTCGAAGCCGTAATCGTTGGCAAGGCACGACATCATGCTTGCGTCGCTGAAGCAGAGCGCGGGCACCGCAGCGTTCTTCGAAAGGTCGATCGCCAGATGCGAAGCGATTCCGGCGGAGCCGCCATTGCCGATGAAGATGACGCGGCCACCCTGCTCGCGCGTGCGCAACCAGACGGCGCGGGTGGCGGAGATCCCAGCAAAGACACCGTCGTCGATCGCCGTCGCGCGATGCAGGCGCCCCACATAATCGTCGAGGAAAGCCTTGTGATCGGGATCGACGGACTCGACAGGCATGGGCTGGCGGCTCGGCTGCAACATGACGTCCTGATACCGGCTATCACCAGGGATTGCAAAGGCATAATGCTTGCAAAGTCGGCGAGCGGCTGATAGTCGGCTTTCGGGTTTCACACAACATTGGCCGGCCTGTTTCGCTGGGCATTCGCGTCACGGATGTTCCCCATGAAATGCATTGTCACTGGCGGCGCAGGTTTCATCGGAAGTCACCTCGTCGATCGACTCATCGACGATGGCCATGAGGTCGTCGCGCTCGACAATTTCGTCATCGGCCGCCCCGAAAATCTGGCCTCGCGCGCCAAATCGAGCCAGCTGAAGGTGGTGCGGGCTGACGTCACCGACCTCGAATCGATCAAGCCGTACTTTCACGGTATCGACTGGGTCTTTCACCTCGCGGCGCTGGCCGATATCGTTCCCTCGATTGAGTCGCCGCTCCCGTATCATCGCGCCAATGTCGACGGCACCGTCAACGTCCTCGAGGCGGCAAGGCACGCGGGCGTCAAGCGTTTCGTCTACGCCGCCTCATCGTCCTGCTACGGCATTCCCGACGTCTACCCGACGCCGGAGAGCGCCGAGATCCGGCCGATGTACCCTTATGCACTGACCAAGAATCTCGGCGAGCAGTGCGTCATGCATTGGTGCCAGGTCTACAAGCTGCCCGCGGTCGCGCTGCGCCTGTTCAACGTGTACGGGCCGCGCCATCGCACCACCGGCACCTATGGTGCCGTGTTCGGCGTGTTCATGGCGCAGAAGCTTGCCGGCAAGCCCTTCACGGTGGTCGGCGACGGCGAGCAGACGCGCGACTTCACCTTCGTCAGCGACGTCGCGGATGCCTTCGTGACCGCCGCGCGCTCCGATATCTCGCAGGAGATATTCAACGTCGGCTCGGACAACACCTACAGCGTCAACCGCCTGGTCGAGCTTCTCGGCGGCGACAAGGTCCACATCCCCAAACGTCCGGGCGAGCCCGATTGCACCTACGCCGACATCACCAAGATCAAGCGTGTCCTGAACTGGGCGCCCAAGGTGAAATTCGAGGACGGCGTCGCGACCATGCTGAAATCGATGGATCAGTACAAGGACGCGCCGCTGTGGACGGTCGACAAGATCGCCGACGCCACCAAGGACTGGTTCAAATATCTCGGTGACGACAAGGGCTCACCGAAGGCAAGCTAGTGAACAGGTTCGCGGGATATCCTTGCCGCGATTCGATCATTTCCGGGCGGCCATTCGAGACCTACCGGCGCTTTGGGTGATTCACATGGCTAATGCACGCACAGACAGGCCGGCCGTCCATCCGGCACCGCACGACAAGATCAAGACGGTCGAGCAGCTTGGCGAGGTGGCCCGCGCCGCGCAGGCCAAGGGCCTGACCGTCGCGCTCTGCCACGGCGTGTTCGATCTGGTGCATCTCGGCCACGTCCGGCACATCCTGGCGGCGCGCAACGAGGCCGACGTGGTCATCGTGACCATCACTGCCGACCGATTCGTCAACAAGGGCCCGGGACGGCCGATCTTTCCGGAGAACATGCGCGCCGAGATGCTGGCCGCGCTCGGCACGGTCGACTGGGTCGGCATCAACCAGACCTCCAGCGCCGAGCCGGTCCTCGATACCGTGCGCCCCGACATCTATGTGAAGGGTTCGGACTACGAGAACCCCGAGGATGACGTCACCGGCAAGATCGCGGTCGAGCGCGAGGCCGTCGAGCGTCACGGCGGGCGAATCGTCTTCACGCGCGACGTGACCTTCAGCTCGTCGTCGCTGCTGAACCGCTACTTCGACATCTACGATCCGCCGCTGCGCGACTACCTGCAGAAGGTTCGCGAAGGCGGCGGCGCCGAGCGGCTGCTGAAGCTGATAGACAAGATCCAGGACATGCATGTCGTGCTGGTCGGCGATACCATCATCGACGAATACCAGTACGTCACGGCGCTCGGGAAGGCGTCGAAGGAGAACATCGTCGCCACCCTGTTCAAGAATGGCGAGCAGTTTGCCGGCGGCGTCATCGCCGCGGCCAACCACGTCGCGAGCTTCTGCAAGTCGGTCGAGATCGTCACGACGCTGGGCGGCAACGACTACCCCGAAGAGTTCATTCGCGCGCATGTCCGCCCGAATGTCACGGTGACGCCGATCCGCATTCAGGGCCGCCCGACGACCCGCAAATTGCGCTACGTCGAGATGGGCTATCTCCACAAGCTCTTCGAAGTCTACACCATGGACGACACGCCGCTCGACGAGACCACGCGCAAGGAGATCGACCGCGTCACCGCCGAGCGCGTGCGCGGCGCGGACGTGGTCATCGTCACCGATTTCGGCCACGGCATGATCGCATCCAGCACGATCGGGGCGTTGATCGCGAACTCCAAGTTCCTGGCGGTCAACGCGCAGAGCAACAGCGGCAACCACGGCTACAATCTGATCACGAAGTATCCGCGGGCCGACTACATCTGCATCGACGCGCCGGAAGCGCGGCTGGCCGCCACCGACAAGTTCAACGACATCGCGTCGGTGATCGAGGACGGCCTGCACCGCGAGATCGATTGCGACAACATGATCATCACGCACGGCTCCTTCGGCTGCTACCCCTTCTCGTCGAAGACCGGCGTCGCGCGCGTGCCCGCTTTCACCAAGACCGTCGTCGACACGGTCGGCGCCGGCGATGCCTTCCTGACGATTACGGCGCCGCTGGTGGCGGCCGGCGGCAACATCGAGGACGTCGCCTTCATCGGCAATGCGGCGGGCGCGATCAAGGTCGGTATCGTCGGCCATCGCAGCTCGGTCGAAAAGGCACCGCTGGTCAAGTTCGTCACCGCGTTGTTGAAGTAGCGCGAACGGAAAATCTGGAGAACGACAGTGATTGATCAGAAATGGAACGTGATGGTCACCGGTGGCGCCGGCTATGTCGGCAGCGTGCTGGTTCCCCAGTTGCTGGCGGCCGGCCACAAGGTCACCGTGCTCGACCTGTTCATGTACGGCGACGACGTCTTCAGTGGCGTTCGCGACAATCCTAACCTTCGCCTGATCAAGGGCGACATCCGCGACGAGGCCGCGATCAACGAGGCCCTGCGCGGCAACAATGCGGTGATCCACCTCGCCTGCATCTCCAACGACCCCTCGTTCGAGCTGGATCCGGCGCTCGGCAAGTCCATCAACTACGACTGCTTCCGGCCCATGGTGCGCGCCGCGAAGAAGGCCGGCATCAAGCGCTTCATCTACGCCTCCTCGTCGAGCGTCTACGGCATCAAGGACGAAGCCGAGGTGACCGAGGAACTGTCCTGCGAGCCGCTCACGGACTACTCCAAGTTCAAGGCGATGTGCGAGACCGACCTCGCCGAAGAGGCGGCGTCCGGTTTCGTCACCTGCACGGTTCGTCCCGCCACCGTCTGCGGCTACGCTCCGCGGCAGCGGCTCGACGTCGTCGTCAACATCCTGACCAACCTCGCGGTCAACACCGGCCGCATCCGCGTGTTCGGCGGAACGCAGAAGCGGCCCAATCTGCACATCCAGGACATGTCCGCGGCCTATCTGTTCCTGCTGCAGCAGGATGACGCGAAGATCGACGGCAAGACCTACAACATCGGCTACGAGAACCACTCGCTGATGAAGATCGCCGACATCGTCAAATCGGTGGTCGGAGACAACGTCGAGGTAGCCGTCGAGCCGACCGACGACCTGCGCTCCTACCACGTCTCCTCGGAGAAGATCCGCCGCGAGCTCGGATTTGCGCCGACCCACACGATCGAGCAGGCCGTGTCCGGCCTGGTGGACGCCTTCAGGGGCGGCCGCCTGCCGAACTCGCTGAACGATCCCCGGTATTTCAACATCAAGATGATGCAGAACATCAGCCTGAAGTGAGCGGCGTGCGGATCGGCATCGATTTCGACAACACGATCATCTGCTACGACAAGGTCTTTGCCGCCGTCGCACGGCAGCGTGGGCTGGTGCCGGAGGGCTGGGTCGGCCTGAAGACCGAGGTGCGGGATCACTTGCGGTCCCGCGCCGGCGGCGAGCTGGCCTGGCAAGGGCTGCAGGGCTTCGTTTACGGCAAAGGCATCGGCGGCGCCACGATCTATCCGGGCGTGCGCGAATTCCTCGCGAGCTGCCGCAAGGCCGGTGCGCGTGTCTACATCGTCAGCCACAAGACGCAGTTCGGCCATCAGGACCCCGACCGCGTCGATTTGCGCGAGGCCGCGCGGGACTGGCTGAAGAGCGCGGGCGTCATCGACGCCGCCGATGCGCCGCTGGCGGCGGGCGATGTCTATTTCGAGGACACGCTGGCGGCCAAGGTCGAGCGGCTCGCGAGCCTGAAGCTCGACATCTTCATCGACGATCTCGTCGACGTGTTCGAGCAGCCGCATTTTCCCAAGGCGACGCGAGCGATCCTGTTCACGCAGTCGCAGCCGCCTCATCCCGGTCATTGCGAGCCGATCGCGAGCTGGGCGGAGATAAGCCGCGGAGTGTTCGCGCAATGAGCGGGCCGGAGCTGAGCGCGCAGGATGCAATTTCGATCGGCAACCGCCTGGCCGGGGCGCAGGTCGTCGCCGCCCAACCGGCGCGGTCCGGCGGCAACAACCGGGTGTTCCGGCTGGAGATGGCGAAGGCACCGCCCCTCGCCCTCAAGCATTATCCGTCCGACGGGCGTGATCGCCTCGGACAGGAATACGACGCGCTCACATTTCTCTCGCGACACGGCATGACCACGACGCCGCGGCCGATCGCAAAGGACACAGATGCGTTCTGTGCGCTGTATCAATGGTTCGACGGAGACGCGGCGGTGCTGCGTCCCCAGGAGAACGATGCCGACCAGCTGGCCGATTTCCTGATCGAGTTGCAGAAGCTGCGCGACGCCGAGGGTGCTCGGGCTCTGCGCAACGCCTCGGCCAGCATCTTTTCGCCCGAGGAAGCCATCGCCCAGTACGAGCAGCGCCTCGACGGGCTGAGGCGGGCCTCGGACGATCATCCGGAGCTGCGCGCGTTCATCGACGGCAGCCTGGTTCCCAGCACGACCACCGCCATTCGACGGCTTCGCCAGCGCTATGCGGAACTGGGCCGGGATCCCGCAGCGGAGCTTGCGCCTGCGCATCGCGCGCTCAGCCCGTCCGACTTCGGGCTGCACAACGCCCTGCGCGGCGACGACGGCCGCCTGCGCTTCATCGACTTCGAATATTTCGGCTGGGACGATCCCGTCAAACTCCTGTCCGACACCGCGATCCACCCGGGCAGCGATCTGCCGGCGGCAAATGCGAATCGCCTGATCGAACGCCTCACGCAAGCCTTCTCGGCTAGGGATGACGCGTTTGCGGTCCGCCGTGACGTGCTGTATCCTCTGTTCGGGGCGATTTGGTGCCTGATTGTCCTGAATGCCTATTTGCCCGAAAGCCGCTCCCGGCGCGCCTTGGTTGCGCAAGGTGGCGATCTGACGGTCCGCCTTGCCGGTCAGCTCGACAAAGCCCGCCGGCTTCATCAGACGATTTGCCAACGTGATCCAGATCTCACCCCACGCTGAAGCTGCCCTCACCTGCACGCTGGACGAGCGCAGCCTCTATCTGCGCCGCCTGGTCCTCGGTTCTGTACGTTTAGCCGGACGCGGCCATGTCGGTCCGGCCCTTTCGCTGATCGAAATGGTCCGCGTGCTCTACGACGACGTGCTGCGGATCGACCCGACGAACCCACGCGACCCCGATCGCGACCGCGCGATCCTCAGCAAGGGGCACGGTTGCCTCGCGCTCTACGCGCTGCTCGCCGATCGCGGTTTCTTCCCGCTGTCGGAGCTGGACGGCTTCTGCGGCCCCGACAGTATTTTGGGCGGACATCCCGAATACGGCATGGTGCCGGGCGTCGAGGCATCGACCGGCGCGCTCGGCCACGGCCTGTCGATCGGCGTCGGCCTTGCGCTCGCCGCCCGAATGCGCGAGCGCAGCTACCGGACCTTCGTCCTGCTCGGCGACGGCGAGATCAACGAGGGATCGGTGTGGGAAGCCGCCATGGGCGCGGCCAAGCACGGGCTCGATAATCTGGTCGCTATGATCGACTACAACAAGCTCCAGAGCTACGGGCCCACCGACTATGTGCTGCCGCTGGAGCCGCTCGCCGACAAGTGGCGCAGCTTTGGCTTTGCCGCGCAGGAGGTCAACGGCCACGACGTCGGCGCCTTGCGCACGGTCCTGAAGCAGGTCCCGGCCGTTCCAGGCAAGCCCACCGCGATCATCTGCCATACCGTCAAGGGCAAGGGTCTGCCGGCCGCGGAATCCAACGCCGACTGGCATCACAAGAACAAGCTGACCGACAGCGAGCTCGACGCCATTCGCGTCGCCGTCGGCGATTTTTGATCGGCTCCCCATGCGCAACACCGCGATGAACATGGTCCACAAGCTCGCTGCGCAAGACGAGCGGGTGCTCTACATCGGCTCCGATCCCGGCGCCGGCACGCTGCGCGCGATGAGCAAGGAGTTTCCCAAGCGCCATCTGATCGAGGGCATTTCGGAAGCGCACATCATCGGCATGTCGGCCGGTCTCGCGATGGAAGGTTTTGTTCCTTACGTGAACACCATCGCGACCTTCCTGACCCGGCGCTGCTATGAACAGGTGGCCGTGGATCTGTGCCTGCACAATCTGCCGGTGCGGCTGATCGCCAATGGCGGCGGCCTCGTCTACGCGCCGCTCGGCCCCACCCATCAGGCGATCGAGGACATCGCCATCATGCGGGCGCTGCCGAACATGACGGTGATCTGCCCGTGCGACGCCGACGAGGCCGCGCGCATGATGGGGCAGACACTGGACTGGAAGGGCCCGATCTACATCCGGCTGGGTAAAGGCGGCGACGCCATCGTCTCGAAGGCCGAGCACGGCTTCGACATCGGCAAGGCCATCCTGATGCGGCCGCCCGGCGACGTCGTGATGGTCACCACGGGCATCATGCTCCAGCGTGCCCTCGCTGCGGCCGACCTGCTGGCCGCGCAAGGCATTCGCGCCGGCATCCTGCACATGCATACGGTCAAGCCGCTCGATACCGAAGCGCTGCTGCAGGCGGTGCGCGCGACGCGCCTGCTGGTGACGCTCGAGGAGCACGTCCCCTCCGGCGGCCTCGGCAGCGCAGTCGCCGAGACGTTGATCGACAAGCTCGGTTCGGGCCTGCCTGCGATGCTGCGGCTGTCGTTGCCGGACCGCTTCATGCACAATTACGGCTCGCAGGATTCGCTGCTGAAGAAGCATGGACTCTCCGCTAACGCCATCGCGACCTCGATCGAGCGCACGCTTACCGCCTCGCACCCCTCCTCTCCTCAACTCCATTCCACCTGACGGGTCACATGTACGACGTTCGATATTCCTATCTGCTCGAGCAATTCTCCGACCCCGCCCCGATCCTCGCCGAGATCGGCCGGCTGGTGGCGACCGGTGACTTCACCCTTGGCAAGCCCGTTGCCGAATTCGAGAAGCGCTTTGCCGAACTGATCGGCGTGCGCCACGCCATCGGCGTCGGATCGGGCACCGACGCGCTCAAGCTGCCGCTCAAGGCGCTCGGCATCGGTCATGGCGACGAGGTCATCACCGCCGCCAACACCTTCATCGCCACCGTCGGTGCCATCGCGGAAACCGGCGCGACGCCGGTGCTGGTCGATTGCGACGATTCCTTCTGCATGAATGTCGACCAGGTCGAGGCCGCGATCACTGCGAAGACCAAGGCGATCATGCCGGTGCAGTTGACCGGCGAAGTCACCGACATGGGCAAGCTGATGCCGATCGCGCAGCGTCACAATTTGCCCGTGGTCGAGGACGCCTGCCAGGGCATCCTGTCGGAGTTCGCGGGCAAGCGCTCCGGCACCCACGGCATCGCCGCCGGCTTCTCCCTGCATCCGCTGAAGAACCTCAACGTCTGGGGCGATGCCGGCGTCGTCGTCACCAACGATGACGGCATGAACGAGAAGCTTCGTCTCATCCGCAATCACGGCATGAAGAACCGCGACGAGATCGCGATCCTCGGCTGCAATTCGCGGCTCGATTCCTTGCAGGCCGTCGTCGGCAACTGGCTGATCGGCCAGACCAGCGAGATCACGCGGCGCCGGATCGAGAACGCCGCCTATTACGACGCGGGCCTTGCCGGCCTGCCTGGCCTGCGCGTTCCCGCGCGCCGGCCCAACGTGAAGCACGTCTACCACCTCTACATGGTGTTCGCCGAGCGCCGCGACGAGCTCTACAAATACTGCCTGGACAACGGCATCGAGGCCAAGATCCACTACCCGATCCCGCTGTATCAGCAGGAAGGCCTGAGGCATCTCGGCTACGCGCCCGGCACCTTCCCGGTCACCGACCGCCACGCCAAGGAGGTCATCAGCTTTCCCGTCGACCAGCACCTGACTCGTGCCCAGCAGGATCGCGTCATCGAGACCGTCAGGAAGTTCTGCCATGGACGCTGACACCGGCCGCCGGCGCATCGGTTACGTCAATCTTCCCGCGCAATTCGAGGAAGAGCGCGCCGAGATCATGCAGGCGGTCGAAGGCGTATTCCAGCGCGGCGACTTCATCGGCGGCGCGGCAGTCGGAAAGCTCGAAGAGGAATTGTCGGCCTATCTCGGCTCGCCCCATGTGGTGACGCTGAATTCCGGCACCGACGCACTGATCCTCGCCTTGCGCGCGCTCAACATCGGGCCCGGCGACGAGGTGATCACCCCGCCGAATTCGTTCGTGGCATCGACCGCCGCAATCATCGCGGTCGGCGCCACGCCTATCTTTGCGGATGTGCTGCCGGACCAGAACATCGATCCGGCTGCGGTCGAGGCCGCCGTCACGACGCGCACCAAGGCGATCATGCCGGTGCATCTGACCGGGCGCATGGCCGACATGAACCCGCTGATGGCGATCGCGGACAAGCACGCGCTCGCCGTGATCGAGGACAGCGCGCAAGCCGTCGGCTCGACCTATGACGGCCGCATGAGCGGCACCATCGGAACGTTCGGCTGCTTCTCCGCCCATCCGCTGAAGAATCTCAACGCTGCCGGCGACGCCGGATTCCTCGTCACTGCCGACGCCGACCTCGCCGCCAGGATCCGCCGGCTGCGCAATCACGGCCTGATCAACCGCAGCGACGTCCAGGAATGGGGCATCGTGTCACGGCTCGACACGGTGCAGGCCGAAGTGCTGCGCATCCGCCTGCGTCATCTGCCCTCGGTGATCGACCGCCGGCGGCGCAACGCCGCGCAATATCGCGCCGAGCTCGAAGGACTTCCTCTGTTCATTCCGCCCTGCCGCAACATCGAGTTCAACACCTTCCATACTTTCGTGGTGCAGACCGACCGCCGCAACGACTTCCAGAAATATCTCGCCGACAAGGGCATCGAGACCGCGATCCATTATCCGGTCCCGATCCACCTGCAGCCGGCCGCGGCGCATCTGGGGCACGGCCGCGGCGCGTTCCCCGTAACCGAGCGGCAGGCGAACCAGATCCTCACGCTTCCCATCAACCAGTTCCTGTCGGCCGCCGACATCAGTTACATCTGCGCGACCGCCCGGGAGTATTTTGCATGACGGATACGGACTTCCTTCAGGCCGATGAGCAGGCGCTGGCGCAGCGCTTCATCGACAACGGCTTCGTCACCACGCCGGCCGACGATCGCGCCGGGCTCGACCGCATCCAGCGGCGCGCCGCCGAGCTCGCGGCGGACTATCTGAAACTGCCGCACAGCAACGATCCCTACGCGATGCTGGACAGCATCCACACGCGCGTGAGCGTCGACGATCTCAATGGCCTGCGGCTGCATGTCTTCAACGGCCTGAACGCCGAACCATGGTTCCGGCCGACCTATTTCCGCCTCGCGCGCTCGACCATCGAGACCATCGTCGGCAACGAGCTCTGCATGCAGCGCCGCGTCAATCTCAGCATCCAGATGCCTGGCGACGATTCCTCGCTGCTCGCCACCCATTCCGATGTCTGGTCGGGCGACTCGCCGTTCGAGGTCGTGGTATGGGTGCCGCTGGTGGACGTCCACCGCACCAAAGCGATGTATCTGCTGCCGCCGTCGCTGAACGGCGACATGCAGGACAAGATGGCGTCCTTGCGCAGCGCCGAGGAGCTGTACAAGACGATCAAGCCGCACGCGACCTTCATCGAGATTCCCTACGGTCACGTGATGCTGTTCAACCAGACGCTGATGCACGGCAACCGCGTCAACGAAGAGCGCGGCACGCGGTGGAGCATGAACTGCCGCTTCAAGAGCATCATGTCGCCTTACGCGGACAAGCGCTTCGGCGAGTTCTTCGAACCGATCCTGCTGCGCCCGGCGACACGGGTCGGCATGCAATACAAGCTACCGGGAGGCTTCCATGGCTGAGCGAGCCGGCCATCGCGGCTATATCGGTGCCCGGCCGCTGAACGGCAGCCGCACCCCGCAGCACGTCCAGAACATCGTGATCCGCGACTACGCGCGGCGCAAGAACCTGCAGTTTCTGCTCAGCGCCGTCGAGCACATCATGCCCGGCAGCTACATGGTGCTCGAGGATATCCTAGACGAGCTGCCCCGCCTGAACGGCATGATCCTCTACAGCATCTTCATGCTGCCACCCGACGAGGCTCGCCGGCGGGAAATCTACGACCGCGTGCTGCGCGAAGGCTGCGACCTCCACGCCGCCGTCGAGGAGATCACGTTGTCGTCGCGGAAGGACATCCAGGCCGTCGAGGACATCCTGCTGGTCAATCAATACGCGACCATCCTGTGACGACGCCGCGAACGGGTTGACGATCATGGCCGAGGTCAACCTGCTCCAGCCGATGCACGCCTCGACCAGGCGGAACTACGTTCAGCGCGTGGTCGAGCACGACAAGGCGGAATCCGCCGCCGTGGCACGGCAATGGGGCCGCGACTATTGGGACGGCGATCGGCGCTACGGCTATGGCGGCTATCGCTATGACGGACGCTGGCGCCCGCTGGCCCAGACCCTGATCGATCGCTACGGCATCAAGCCCGGCATGAGCGTGCTCGACGTCGGCTGCGGCAAGGGTTATTTGCTCTACGAGTTCACCCAGCTCGTCCCCGACCTCACCATTGCCGGCATCGACATCTCCGACTACGGCATCGCCAATGCCAAGGAGGAGGTCCGGCCGCTTCTACAGGTCGGCAGCGCCGTCGAGCTCCCCTACCCCGATCACAGCTTCGATCTCGTGGTGTCGCTCGGCGTGCTGCACAACCTTCCGCTCGAGGACGTGTTCCGCGCGGTGCCCGAGATCGAACGCGTCGGACGCGGCACCTCGAAATATCTGATGGTGGAATCCTTCCGCAACGAGCGTGAGAAGGCCAATCTGCTCTACTGGCAGCTCACCTGCCTGAGCTTCCACGGCCCGGAGACTTGGGCGTGGATCTATGACAAATGCGGCTATCGGGGCGACCATGGGTTCATCTTCTTCGAATGAGGCGACGGGCCGGCGCCGGCCGGCCTCGCTGCGCGCGCAAAATCCCGAAGTCTATTATTCGGACGACGCCATCGTCACGGCGGATGACGCCACGATCGCCGAGCTCAAACGCATCGCCGCCGGCAACCCGCGTCTGCGCAGCCGGCTATGCACGCACCCCGACCCCTCGTCCGGCCTGCACGAGATGCTGATCGTGCATCATCGCGAGGCCTATGTGCGGCCCCACAAGCATTTTGGCAAACCCGAATCGTTTCACGTGATCGAGGGCACCGCACAGGTCGTGATCTTCGAGAACGACGGCCGCATTCGCGACGTACTCGAGATGGCGCCCTACGGCCAGGGCAAGCGCTGCTACTACCGGATGCCTGAACAGGTCTTCCACTCAATCCTGATCACATCGGAATGGCTGGTGTTCCACGAAACCACCGCCGGGCCGTTCGATCCCTCCGGCACGGCATTTCCCGATTGGGCACCCGACGGCAGTGACGCTGCCGCGGTGCAGGACTACGTCACAAGGATTGGCGCCCTCACCGCGGAACAGCTGGCGAGGCAAGGTTGAGAGCCGTGACCGCTCCGCTGGTCCCGATCACCTTCACATGACGGCGAGCTCGACTGGTGGAACGGGCTGACGATGCGACCTGGGAAGAAGACAATCATTGTCCTGACCAAATTCATGGTCTCCGCCGGCATCATCGTTCTGGTCGTGCGCGACCTGGATCTTTCGTCGCTCGAGGCGGACCTTCTCGCTGTCAAATTGCACATGCTCGCGCTGGCGATGGCGCTGCTGTTCGCGCAGACGTTCGTCCTATGCAACCGCTGGATTCTGATCCTCCGCGCGATCGGCGTGTCTCTGGATTGGGTGGCCGGATGGCGCATCGTTCTTGCCAGCGCCTGGTTCAATCAGGTGTTGCCCTCCGGCGGCGAAGCGGTCCGCATATGGATGTTGCGGCGGCATAGAATAAAGTGGTCGCAGACGTTGAGCAGCATTGTCGCAGATCGGTTCATCGGACTTCTGACCCTCGGCTTCCTCATCTTGCTGGGAATGCCGCTCTTGATTTCGCGCATCCATGACACCGTCCTGCTGTCCGCCGTCGCAGCGATCGTCGCTGCCGCATATTTCGGCGCAATTGTCCTCATGACGTTGGGCAGGTTGCCGGGCCGCATGACTGCCGTTCTTCCCGTCCGAATCATGCAGTTTGCGGCGCTTCTCGAAGCGCCGCTACTTGCCAGAGCCGGACGCAAAGCCTTGTTCAGTTCGGCCATTGTTGTTCACCTTCTGACCGTTACGGCTTCTTATACGCTCGCGATTGGCGTGGACGCCGGGTTGTCCGCACTCGACGCATTCGTCCTCGTGCCGCTGGTCATCATGGCAGCTGCCGTTCCGCTCTCGATCGGAGGATGGGGCATTCGCGAGGGGGCGATGGTCGGTGCGCTCGGGCTCGTCGGCATCGCATCCGACAAGGCGCTCGCGATATCGATCTTGCTCGGGCTCTGCAATCTCGTCGTCGGCTTCATCGGGGGCGCGGTGTGGCTGCTTGCACCGGAGCGTGCGACTTACGGCGCCGAACCGGATGACACCGCAACATCGCTCCGCCAGCGGTAATTGCGCGAATCTGTGGGGGACGTGCACCGCACGGAACTGCCGCGGTAACCGGAGAAGCCGGATGCCATTGATCAAAGACGACCGTGCTGAGGCGCGGAGCTGTTCCGGCGCTGGTGGCGCGGGAGGACAGGGCAAGTTAGGAATTGTGGCGCAGGCGGCGCCATTATATAGGCTTGAACCAGTTTGAGTCTCGCCCGGGGGCCATGTCCCCCCTGTTCTTCCTGCAAAGAGCCAGACCATTGACCGACCATTGCCGCCTTTGCCATTCGACCAACCTGCGTCCGGTCATCGACCTCGGACTGATGCCGATTGCGCATCGGCTTCGGCATAGCCGAAACGAGCAGGACGAGCGCTTCCCGTTCGAGGTGTTGGCCTGCGGCGATTGCGGCCTGCCCCAGATCGTCAAACCGATCGATCCCGAGATTTTGTACCGCCAGTTCAACTACAATTTCAGCAGCTGGAAGCCGGAGCCGCATCAGGCTGACGAGCTCGACACCATCGCGAAATTCTCCAAGCATCAGTCCGTGTTCGAGATCGGCTGCAATGACGGCCTGTTCATGGACAAGCTGCGCGAACGCGGCACCAAGGTCATGGTCGGCGTCGAGCCCAATCCGGTGTCGGGCAAGATCGCCCGCGAGCGCGGCATCAAGGTCTATGCCGACATGCTCAGTCCGGAGATGGCCCACGACGCAGTCGCTCAGTCCGGAAAGTTCGACCTCGTCATATCGCGTCAGGTGCTGGAGCACATCGTCGATTTCGAGAACTTCTTCGACTGCGTCAAGATCGCGCTCAGCGACGACGGGCTGTTGTTCATCGACGTGCCCGATTTCGCCCCCGGCTCGGCGGCGGGAGACCTCTCCGTCCTCTGGGAGGAGCATGTCAGCTATTTCACCGAACCGACCCTGCTCGCACTGCTGGCGCGCCACGGCTTCGAGGCGGTGTCCGTGAAAAAATACAATTTCAGCGGCGGCAGCCTTGCGATCGCAGCCCGCCGTGCCGCGGGCACGGTGACGGTGCCGCCTGCGCCGTCCGGCGTCGGCGAGAAATTCGGCCAACGCGCGAGAGAGTATGGCGCACGTCTCCGCCCGGTTCTCGCCAAAGCCCGCGCCAACGGCGCGGAGGTCGCCATCTACGGCGCCGGCTGCCGTGCCTGCACTTTCACGAACGCGCACGAGCTGGCGGATCTCGTCGACCTCTCGGTCGACGATCAGAAGGAGCGTCAAGGGCTGTTCCTGCCCGGCACCGGCATTCCGATTCGCTCACCGGAGGATCTCGCCGGCAAGTCGGGGCCACTCGTCTGTCTTCTCGCCGTGAACGAGGAAAACGAAGCCAAGGTCAGCAAGCGGCTGCGCGAAAATGTGAAGCGTCCGCTGCAGATCGTTTCGATCTTCGCGCCCTCCGACATCTGGAGTGAGCTCGATCGTCTCGAGGCGGCGCTAAGGTCGTAGCATGGCTGAGGACAAGCTCTTCAACTATTACGAACGTCAGGACGTCTTGCCGACGTTCGGGAATTTCAAGTCCTCCACCGAGCTCGAAGCCTACGCGAGCCAGCGGCGCGAACTGTTCTCGGACAAGCTGGCGTTGCCGCCGCGGCTGTTCCGCAATGCCGAGGTGCTCGAGTTCGGCCCCGATTCCGGCGAGAATGCGCTGGTGTTTGCCGGCTGGGGCGCGAACATGACGCTCGCCGAGCCGAACCGGCATGCCCACCCCAAGATCGAGGCCTACTTCGCGCATTTCGGCCTGACCGAGCGTCTCCGCGAGCTCGCCCTGGCGGATGTCGAAGGCTTCCGCAGCGATCGCCGCTTCGACATCATCGATGCCGAAGGCTTCATCTACACCGTGCAGCCGAGCGAAAAATGGCTCGGCATCTTCCACCGCCTGCTCAATCCCGACGGTTACGCCGTCGTGTCCTATTACGAGCGCTACGGCGGCTTCTTCGAGCTCGCGCTCAAGGCGATCCATGCGGCCGGCAAGGCATTGACCGGTCGCCCCGCGCTGGAGACGGCGAAGATGCTGTTCGACGCGAAGTGGAACAGCATCCCGCACACCCGCAGCTTCGAATCCTGGCTGATGGACGTGCTGGAAAATCCGTTCGTCAGGTATCGCTACTTCCTCGACGCGGCCGCCCTGTGCGCGGCGGCGCATGAACAAGGTTTCGACATCCATTCGGCATGGCCCGCCTACCGCGACAGCCTGGACATCTACTGGCACAAGAAGGTCCTGTCCGGTGACGAGAAGCTGCATCGCGCGAGGCGCCATCTCGACCGCAGCCGCCTGAGTTTCCTCGGCGGGCGAAAGCTGTATCTGGTCGGCACGTCCGATGCCGTGCAGGCAATCTCCGCGTCGATCGAGGCGCTGGTGCTCGACGTCGATGGGATGATCGACGATCCCTTCGGCGAGAGCCTGCCGCGCGTGGTCGCGGGCCTCGCGTCCCTGCGCGAGACGATCCGCACCGCAGACGTACTCGCCGACGACGCTGCGGACATCGAAGCCATCACGGCAACGCTCGACAGTTTCCATCGCATCTTTGGCGCGATCGGGCGACGCGATGCGTCCGCGGTCACCGCCCTCACCCAGTCGGATCCGGCGTTCATCAACACATGGGGACAGCCGGCGCATTTTCTCGTCGTCCGGAAGCGTCTCGAGGGATCGTAGCCAGTGAAGCCAGGCATTGGCATCATCGGAACGGGCATGGTCGGCCAGATGTGCCACCTCGCCAATTTCGCTGCCAATCCCGCTTGCCGCGTCGTCGCGATCGCCGATCTTCGGCCGGACCTCGCTGCCGCCGCAGCGCAGAAGTTCGGCATCCCCAAGGTTTACGGCACGCACCGGGAGCTGCTCGCCGACAGCGCGGTGTCCGCCGTCGTCGTCGTGACCAAGCGTCGTGCCACGGGCCCGATCGTGCTGGAGGCGTTGAACAGCGGCCGGCACGTGCTGTCGGAGAAGCCGATGGCCTACACGACGGCCCAGGCCATTTCGCTGGTCGAAGCCGCGCGGCGGCAACACCTCGTCTACGGCATCGGCTACATGAAGCGTCACGATGCCGGTGTGGCACGGGCGCGGCAAGTGCTGGCACGCCTGCGTAGCGACCAGTCACTCGGACGCATCGTCCGGGCCACAGGCTGGTGCTTCGGCGGCGACACCGGCCGGTCGCAGGACAATTTCGTGATGACCGGCGAAGCGCGGCCGGACGGGCTCGAGCTCTGGCAGGATGGCCCCGACTGGATGCCGAGCACGATGCGTCCCGGCTACGACAATTTTCTGAACGTCTTCAGCCATGTCATCAATCTCTCGCGCGACCTGCTCGGATCGTCGCCGACGGTCGGCGAAAGCACGATCGAGACTTCGGGAGCCGCGCGCATCACGCTCGACTTCGACGGCATTGCCTGCGCGCTGGATCTCGTGAACGGCTCTGAAGGAGCCTGGCGCGAGGGACTGACGATCAATTTCGAGCGCGGCGCGGTGACCTTGGAGTTGCCCCCACCCTTTGCCGAGCAAGAGGCAGAGGTCATTATCGACCATGATGGTCAAAGCACGCGCTTGACGGGTGAAACGAGCTGGGCATTTCGGCGCCAGGCCGACGCCTTCGTTTCCGATGTCGCCGCGCTGAGCACACCGCTCGCTTCCGGCGAGGATTCGGTGATCGATATCGCGCTCGCGGAAACAGTCTGGAAGCGGCTGGCTAGCGGCTAGGCTCAGCACTCTTGCTTGCACCATCGAGCGGCAGGATGCCGGGGATCGGACCCACCTTGATCGTGACCTGCGCAAGTCGAGACAGGAACTCTGCAACATCGCAGCGCGCCAGCAACCGGCATGCATAGTACTTCCGCACCAAAGCCTGGTTTGGCGCGGCGCCAGGGCCCGGTTGGAACGAGATCGTCGCCTGCGGCCCCGACGGATCGAAATGATGGAATGCACTTCCTGGTGCCGTCCGCGCCTCCTCCATTTTCCGCAGGATGTCGGGCCGCTCGGCACGCAGTGCAAATCCGAAGAATGGCTGATTGCCCCAGGCAAGGCGCAGCATGCCGGTGACCTCGGCAAGGCCGAACAGCATGTGCCGGGACTTGGAGTCGAAAAAGCCGTCGTCGAGCGCATAAACCGTCGCCGCCGGCTGGACCCTGGCGGCAAGGTCGCGCGCCAGCGCCTCCTGCTTCAGCGCTCTCGCCTGCATGAAGAGGTAGCCGCTCCACAGCATGCTGATCGACGTGATCAGGCCCAATCCGAACAGGAGCGCGAACGCGGCGGTGGGACCGGTCAAACGTTCGAGCAGCCGCTTCAATGCAAGGAGCGTCAGCGCAAACGGCACACCGAACATCAGCAGATGACGGCTTTCGTAGAAATGAGTGGACAACGGCCGGAGGCCGGCGATCAGATAGGGAGACGACAACGCCAGGAACAGAACCACGGCGAGCACCAGCGGCAAGACGGTCGCTATTGCGGACGTGGCCCGCTTCGGGTCGGGACGCAGCAGCAGGACGATGGCGACGAGCACCGCCGCTGGAATGAAGAAGGCAGGGACCTCCGTCGCCACGCTGAACGCATGCTCCCCGACGTCCCAATAGCCGGCGGCGAAAAACGCACCCCATCCGCCTGCCATTTCGCCAAACGTCGGCAGATGGGCGTCATAGTGCTGGGTGTACACGCCGATCCGCTTGAACCAGATATTGAGCACGCCCCAATAGATCAGAGGAAGCACCGCCAATTCCGGATAGCGCAGGGCGCAGCGCCAGCAAGCGAGCCATGTGCGGCGCACGAAGCCGTCCGCCGCGCTCCCCTCCCGCCATATCGCGACGAACAGGCCGAGCACAACGAAGGCATAGAGCACGATCGTCGAGTTGAGTGCGAAGCTCAGCAGGAACACGAGCGCACAGGCCACGCGAAGCAGCACCCGCCGCAGGCCGTGAGCGCCGAAGGCCAGCGTCAACAGCCATGCACCGATGAACAGCAGCCCGAAGCTGAAGACATAGACCGCGTTCGCCTTGCCCGCCCAAAGCTGATAGCCGGGATAAGTCCAGACGATCAGCGCGAAACCGACCGCCTCGGCGCGGTCGAGCAGGCCGAGGCGCGTCGCGGTCAGTGCGAGCGATATGGCGCCAAACACAATTCCGGCGAGCGCCAGCGATACCATCACGACAACCGGGGCGCCCGTCCAGTTCGCGAACGTGTCGTAGCTGTAGAAGATCGGGTGACCGGCGCCATTCAGCAGGAAGTCGATGTCGATGAAATAGTCCGGACGGGGCTTGAGCACCAGCCAGTCGTCCATGAAGAGACCGTCGTTCAGGAGCATCGGCGCATGCGCAGCCAGCAACACGATGAGGAGGACGACGATCGCACGCAGCAATGGGGACATCTCGGACGGAGGAAGGGCGCGGGCTTAGGATTCGCACGGCCAACTGACGTCCGCAAGGGCGGGATGACGGGCTCCCTTGACCGAAAAAATACGACCTCCTATAGACTTTTGCTGTGGCTAGGCCTGAGAGGCATCCGGGACGATGAACATGCTACCGGGCCCGGCGCAAGCCGCAGCGATTGGTCTCAGTGTCGCGTTGCCGTTGCTGTTGCTGTGCTACGCGCGCATTGCCGCCACCGGCGGATCCGGCCGCCGCTTCCGGCTCGGCTGCCTCAGCGTCATGGTCCTCTACGCAATCGCCTGCATCGCGCTCCCCGGCGAGCGCCATCTCGCCGACATGCTCGGCGGCCTGTTTCTGTTGGCGACGGCGATGATGCTTTGGTACATCCTGTTCAGCCTGCTGGCCTGGGGCTTTACGCTGACGCTGCTCACCGCGCTCGTCCAGGCCGGGCATCCCCTCACTCTGGAGCAATGGGCCGTCGCCTACATGCAGGGCGGAGATCTCGGCACCTTCACGCACAACCGCCTGAAATTGCTGGTCCGCGCGGGGATGGTGATCACGGCAGACAGCAAGCTGGCTCCGACGGCCAAGGGGTTGGCTGTCGCGCGTCTCGTCAAACTCGTTCGTCTGTCGACCGGGCTTGGGTGAGCGGCTGTGATGTCCTTCGCTATCGGCCTCGCCGCCGCCGTCGCCTTCGCCCTGCTGGCGCCTGTCCTGCAACTCATGGCCCGCGCTCGCGGATGGACGATTGGACCCGTGGTCCTGCTCGCGATCGCTGCGATCGTCACCCATGGTCTCGGCGTGACGCTCGGAATTTTCGTCGTTGCGCAATTTCAGTATTGGGACGCCGCGTCGATTTTCGGGTTTTGCGTCATGGCGTACGTCTTCGCTTTTGGCGCAGTGTACAAGTCGGTTTCCTTGGACATTCTCCTCGGCGTCGTCGACCGGCCCGAGCGGCGAGCTCCGCTTTCGGAGATCGTTGAACAGCAGGTTCCAGATCTGTTCCAGGGACGAATTCGGAACCTGGTCGATGGCGGCTTGGTCGAGCGCACCGGTTCACACTTCGCGGCGACGACAGCGGGCCGGACGATGGCGCGCCGCGTCGGGCAGCTGCGCCGGGCCTTCGGCATTGGCGACACCAGCCTCTATGATTTTCCCGACTAGTTGCGCGGAACACACAGATATCCCCGGTTTCGTGCCGGTTGTGCGGATCCGATCTGCGGACGCCTTGTTGTTCGCTCGGCCCGGATGACCTACAGTTGCACCAGGGTTCCACCAGTCAGGAGTGGCCGGCAACGGGCGGCATAGGATGACACCTTCCAGGGCAGCGAAGAGGCTTACGATCGTCATCCCTGCTCTGAACGAGCAGGACAAGATCGCCGACACCATTGGCGGGGTGCTGCCGCTTGCCCGCGAGCTGCTCGACGACTTCGAAATTTTCCTGATCGACGACGGCAGCACCGATGCCACCGGCGCGATCATGGACGAGTTCGCGGCCGGCGAACCGCGCATCATCGTGCAACACAACGCCGAGCGGCGCGGCGTCGGAGCCGGCTTCGAATACGCGCTCTCGCGCGCGAAATTCGATGCCATCACGCTCATTCCCGGCGATCATGCCTTCCAGAACGAAGGCGTTGCCCGCATGTTCAAGGCGGCGGGCGCCGCCGACCTCGTCATCACCTATCGCGACAACCAGTCGGACCGCTCCGTCAACCGCTCGCTGCAGTCGCATTCGCTGCGGTTCATCCTGAATTACCTGTTCGGCTTCTGGCTGTCCGACTACCACAGCATGATCGTCTACCCCGTGAAATGGCTGCGCCAGATCGCGGTGAAGGCCGACGGCTACGGTTATCAGATCTGTGCGTTGGTCTCGCTGCTCCAGCTCGGCCTCACCTACGTGCAGGTGCCTGTCAGCCTGAACGCGGAGCTGAAGGGGTCATCCCGTGCCCTGCGGCTGCGCACCTATTTCGAGCTCGGCGGCACCATCGTCTCGCTGCTGCGCCGCGTTCCCATCCGGAACGTCGATCTCAGCCAGGTTTCCAGCGACGCAGAGCGTGTTCAGGCGCGCTAGGCAAGGCCTCTTGGGGCTTGGCACTGGACAGCGGGCGTCGCAGGCCGGCGCATGGCGATTCGCCTCAGGGACGTCCCTATCCCCCCAGCACTGATCTAAGTCGTTGATTTAGCTGGCAGGAGTGGCAGGGCTCGAACCTGCGACCCCCGGTTTTGGAGACCGGTGCTCTACCAATTGAGCTACACTCCTACAGACCCTGCGTCGCCGCTTCGGATCAGGCCGCTTTCAAGCACAGGGGGCGGCCGGATTGCAAGGGTGAACCGCGCCGGCTTCGCTTGTTTGTGCTGGGGTTTCTGGGCCACAGTCGCTTTCCGACAATGAAAAACAATTGGGAGCGCCCATGACCGCCACAGCGACCGCTTCAGCCGGCCCACAGGCCTCGATCGGGCCCCACACCCCGCCCCTGCCGGAGGGCCGCCCGGAGACGCTCGGGCTGTCGAGGCCGCGCCTGCAGGCCATGTCGGACGCCTTTAAGCGCGAGATCGACAAGGGAACCGTTCCCGGGGTCACCGTGCTGGTGGCGCGTCGCGGCCAGGTCGGCTGGTTCGAGGCGCTCGGCCGGCAGAGCCCGGCGGCGGCAGTCTCGATGGCCCGTGATTCGATCTTCCGGATCTTCTCGATGACCAAGCCGATCGTGTCGGTCGCAATCATGGCGCTGGTCGAGGACGGCCACCTGCTGCTCGGCGATCCCGTCGCAAAGTTCATCCCGGAATTTGGCGGTCAGCAGGTCGGCATCGTCAAGGACGGCAAGCTGGAGCTGGTGCCGCCGGCGCGGCCGATGAGCGTGCAGGACCTGCTCCGCCACACCTCGGGCCTGACCTACGAGCACCAGGGCGACGGCCCCGTGCACAAGCTCTATCAGGAGTCCCGCGTCCGCAGCCGCAAGATCAGCAACGCCGAGCATGCCGCGCTGGTGGCGAGCTTCCCGCTGGTCTGCCAGCCCGGCGCGGAATTCAACTACAGCCGCTCCACCGACATCCTCGGTCGCATCATCGAAATCGTCAGCGGCAAGTCGCTCGGCGCATTCCTGAGCGAGCGCGTGCTTGCCCCGCTGCAGATGACCGAGACCGGCTTCTCGACCTCCGAGGCCAATGCGGGCCGGCTCGCCGGGCCGTTCGCAGCCGATCCCTGGACCGGCGACAAGGTCGCGCTGTTCAACATGCTCGAGCAGCCGGTGATGGAGTCCGGCGGCGGCGGCCTGGTCTCGACCACGATGGACTATGCCCGCTTCTGCCTGATGCTGCGCAACGGCGGCACGCTCGACGGTGTCAGGATCATCGGCCGCAAGACGCTGGAGCTGATGGCGTCTGATCACCTCGGGCCGCACGTTCAGACTAACGGCACCCTGCTCTCGCCCGGCCACGGTTTTGGTCTCGGCTTCGCCGTGCGCCGCGAGGCCGGCATCGCGCCCTTCCCCGGTAGCGTCGGCAACTATTTCTGGAGCGGCATCGCCGGCACCTTCTTCTGGATCGACCCGAAGGAGGATTTGTTCGCGGTGTTCATGAGCCAGGCGCCGGGCCAGCGCGACTACACGCGGACGCTGGTGAGGGATCTGGTCTACGCGGCGGTGGAGTGAGACTCTACGCTTACGCGCAACGCTGCATCTCCACGCTCACTGTCATGCCCCCGGCTTGACCGGGGCATCCAGTACGCCGCGGCGGATGTTCGTTCACACAATTACGGCCGCGGAGTACTGGATCGCCCGCCTTCGCGGGCGATGACACCGATGTTGGAGCGACGTCGTCGCCCTCTCCCGCTTTAAGACTCTCAGCTGATCGTCGCGCCGCCGTCGATCACCATGGTCTGGCCGGTCATGAAGTCGCCGGCCTTCGATCCCAGGAAAACCGCCGCGCCCGCGATCTCGTCGGGGATGCCGATGCGCAGCAGCGGCGAGCGCGCGGTCGAGGCTTTCAGGTTCTCCGGATTGTCCCACAGCGCCTTGGCAAAGTCGGTCTTGATCAGGCCGGGCGCGATGCAGTTCACGCGGATGTTGTGCTTGCCGTATTCGCAGGCGAGGTTGCGCGCAAGCTGCATGTCGGCGGCTTTCGAGATCGCGTAGGCGCCGAGGATGGTCGAGCCTTTCAATCCGCCGATCGAGGAGACGATGATGACGGAGCCGTCCTTGCGCTCGATCATCTGCGGCACCACCATCGAGATCAGCCAGTTGTTGGCGACGATGTTGTTGTCGAGGATCTTCCTGAACTGATCGTCGGAGATGCCGGCGAGCGGACCGTAATACGGGTTCGAGGCGGCATTGCAGACCAGCACGTCGATCTTGCCGAAAGCGCGGTTGCTCTCATCGACGAGGTTTTGCAGATTCTCCTTCGACGAGATGTTGGCGGCAATCGCGACGGCAGTGCCCTTGCCGAACTTGTCGTTGATGCCCTTTGCCACCTGCTCGCAGACGTCGGCTTTGCGCGAGGAGATCACGACCTTGGCGCCGTGCTCGGCCATGCGTTCGGCAATGGCCAGCCCGATGCCGCGCGTCGATCCCGTGATAACGGCGACTTTCCCCTTCATGTCGAACAAGGTCATGTGTTCCTCCCAGATTGATGTTCTTGTCACATCGAGATTTCGGGTTCGATGCTTCGCATCGCCCCGGAATGACAGCTTGGCTTACGCCAGCTTCTTGACTTCCGGCCCCGCCGGCTGATGCATCGCCGCGTGCGCGTCATCGGCGATCCAGGGCTGCTGGTTCACCATCGGAAGCCGCCAGACCGTGCGCTCGGGACTTGCGAAATGATCGAGCCGGGTCACGGAGCAATTGTCGATGTCGAACGACAGTCCCCGCTCCGGCTGACCGTCGAGCGCGAGCCCCAGCGCCGCCTTGATGGTGCCGCCATGGGCGACCGCGATGATGTCCTGCCCGGCCGCCTCGTTGTTGATGCGTTCGACGGTGCGGCGCGTGCGGTTGTAGAGATCCATGAAGCTTTCGCCGCCGGGCGCGGGCTCGTTGATGTCCGCGAACCAGCTGGCGCCGACGGGACGGCTGGCGATGAACTCGACCCGGTTCATGCCCTGCCAGCGGCCGAGATTCTGTTCGGCAAGGTCCGCCTCCCATTTCATCGACGCAGGCCGCGGGAAGCCCGCCTCCCAGATCGCTTCGGCGGTCTGGTGCGTACGCTTCAGATTGCTCGAATACCACACCGCCTTGCGTGGCAGCACCTTGGCAACAGCGTTGAACACATAGGTGTCGCTGGTGTCGCAGGCGATGTCGCTCTGTCCGTAGATGTTGCCGCCGTCATTGCGCACCGGCGCGTGGCGGACCCACCACCATCGCGTGACGACCACATTGGGCTTGTCTGCATCCGCCATCGAAACCCTTCCATCCCGTTTGATGTCGCTGTACGTCAGGTGTGAACGTGTCTCAAGACACTTTACCGTTTGAAATCTTGTTTGAAATTCCGTCGCGCGGCAAGCGTCGCGCGAGGCACCACAGGGAGAAGCGCATGGGCCGCCTGCAAGGCAAATCCGTCATCATCACCGGCGCCGGCAGCGGCATCGGTCGTGCCGCCGCACTGCTGTTCACCCGGGAGGGCGCCAAGCTCATCGCGGTCGATCGCAGCGAGGCGGTGAAGGAGACCGTCGACGAGATCAAGAAGGCCGGCGGCGTCGCGGAAGCCATGATCGCCGACGCGGGTTCCGAGACTGACGTCATCGCCGTCATCGACAAGGCGGTGAAGGCCCACGGCCGGCTCGACGTGATCTGGGCCAATGCCGGCGTCTCCGGCGGGCTCATCCCACTCGGCGAGCAGACCGTGGAGCATTGGCAGGAGGTGTTGCGCGTCAATCTGATCGGGCCGTTCCTCGCCGTGAAGCATGCGATGCCGCACATGGTGAAGCAGAAGTCCGGCGCGATCGTGCTGACCGCATCCGTCGCGGGCCTCAAGGCCGGCGCCAGCGGACATCCGTATGCGGCGAGCAAGGCGGGCGTGATCAGCCTGGTGCAGACCACGGCGTATTCGCTCACCGGCACCGGCGTGCGCATCAACGCGGTGTGCCCGGGCCTGATCGAGACCGGCATGACCAAGCCGATCTTCGACCGCGCCAAGGAGCGCGGCACGCAGGGCAAGATCGGCCAGCTCAACCCGCTTCAGCGCCCCGGCCAACCGCACGAACTCGCGGCGATGGGCTTGTTTTTGGCGAGCGATGAGGCGTCGTATGTCAACGGTCAGGCATTCCCGGTGGACGGCGGGCTGACGGCGTCGATGCCGTATACGGGCAAGCCGGTTTGACCCTGCCGTGTCCCGGACGCGACGCAGCGCGCAAGCGTTGCGGCGCAGAGTCGGGACCCAGCAGGCTGCACGGCCCGCTGCCACCTGGGCCCCTGCTCTGCAGCGCATCGTCGAAGGGACGCTGCGCTGCGTCCGGGGCGCGAGAGCGGTGGTGAATGACTGACATGGGACGACTGACATGGGATCGCGTCCTCGCGGCGCATCTCGCCCGAGCTTTGCTTCGTTGCCTTGCCCTCGATCGAACAAGGGCGCAGGGAAGGCCGGGAGCCGGTTGGCTCCCGTGGACCGCCATGCCAAAAGCAGACTGCGTGTGCTGCTGCATAGCGGAGAACAGGGCAACCGGAGACATCCCGGCCTTCCCTGCGCAGTGGTTGGAACGGCTTATGTCGCGCTCTCCTCGGGAGCGTTGCACTATTGCCCCGTCGCCTTGCGGATGGCTGATGTGTGGCCCGGTCGGGCCGCACTTCACCACAAGACTTGACGCCAGACTGCGGGCGCCAGGACCACACGATTTTGCCGTACGCTGATCACACCGGTCGTGTGCGCGACGGCTCTGCTCACGGTTGCCCGCCCTGCAAGAGCCCTTCGCGCCGGTATCATCAGCGCCCACCGCCGCCCGGCCCGCGTTCGTGACGATCGCGATACGCCCCTTGTGCTTGGGCCGGGTTGCCGCGATGGATACGCCATTCCCGAATTTCGGTAAAGCGGAATATTTTTGCCAGCGCGGATTGACCGATGGCTCGGGTGTTTTGCCCGACGGGCAACGCAAGGGATTGTGGTTCTCCCTCGTCATTCCGGCGCGCGACGAAGGCGCGAGCCCGGAATCCATTTTCGCAGCGTGTGATGTGGGCCGATGAATTCCTGGCTCGATGCTGCGCATCGCCCCGGAATGACGGTGTGCGATGTTGATTTGCCCCGTCGGGCCTCACGTTGGTATGGTTCCTGCAGGCAACCTCAGCCTCCATCCTCTGAAGAAACGTGCCAATGCCAAGCTCAAGACCCGACCGTATTCGCAAACTCCTCGCCGATCTCGTCGGCTTCGACACCGTCAGTGACCGCACCAACTTGCCGCTGATCGCCCATATCGAGAACTACCTCGCCGCGTTCGGCGTCAAGAGCGAGCGCTTCGTCGACACGACCGGGCAAAAGGCCTCGCTGTGGGTCACGATCGGCCCCGACGACCGCCCCGGCTTCGTGCTGTCGGGCCATACCGACGTCGTGCCCGTCGTAGGCCAGGACTGGAGCCACGATCCGTTCAGGCTGATCGAACGCGACGGCAAGCTCTATGGCCGCGGCACCACCGACATGAAAGGGTTTGTCGCGGTATGCCTTGCCATGGTGCCTGAGATGGTGGAGGCGAAGCTTGCAACGCCGATTCACCTCGCGATCTCCTATGACGAGGAGATCGGCTGTGTCGGCGTACGGCCGATGCTCGGCGAGGTCGCCAAGAAGAAGGTTCGGCCGCTCGGCGCCTTCATCGGCGAGCCGACCGAGATGAAGGTGATCATCGGCCACAAGGGCAAGCACGGCGTGCGCGCGACCTTTCGCGGGCTCGCCCGCCATTCGTCGATCGCGCCCGACGGCGTCAACGCGATCGAATATGCGGCCGAGCTGATCGTCGAGATCCGCCGCCGCGCCGTAGCGCTCGCGGCCGCGCGCGCAACGAACAGTCTCTACGACGTACCGCACTCGACGCTGCTCACCAGCATCGTGCATGGCGGCGCGGCGCTGAACATCGTGCCCGACACCTGCACGGTGGATTTCGAATGCCGCGGCATCGGCATCACCGAGTCACGCGAGGTCACCGATGCGATCGTCGCCTGGGCGAAAGCCGAGCTCGAGCCGGCGATGAAGGAGAGAAGCCCGGAGTGCGGCATCGACTTCGAGGAGATCCTCGATTATCCCGCGCTCGACACGGCGGCCGATGCCGCCATCGTCACGCTCGCCAAGAGCCTCGCCGGCCGCAACGACCACGCCAAGGTCGCCTTCGGCACCGAGGCGAGCCTGTTCGCCAGCATGGCCGACATCCCGTCGGTGGTGATCGGCCCCGGCGCGATCTCCCAGGCGCATACGCCAGACGAGTTCGTGGAGATGGCCGAATTGGAGAAGTGCGCGGGATTCGTGGAGAGGCTGATCGCGCATTGCGCGAAGGGGTAGTCGCAGTTCAGCAGCTGGCTGGGTCCCGGCTCTGCGCAGCAACGCTACGCGTTGCAGCGCGTCCGGGACACGAGAGGCGTGCGCCGAGAAAGAGCGCGGCCGCAGGCCGCGCCTTCAACTACACCGCGCCCGCCTTCTGCGCGTACTCCCACGATGCCTTCGACAGCGGCACGGTGCGCTTGGCGGATTCCAGCGCCTTGGCGTTGGCGGCGGTGCCGTCGCGGACGCGGCCGGCGATGCCTTGCGTGATGCCGGCGAGACGGAACAGATTGTAGGAGAAGTACCAGTTGAGATCCGGCACTGTCATCTTGGTGACATTGCAATAGATCTGCGCCGCCTCTTCCAGGCTCGGGATGTTGAGCGCCTTGAGATCGGCGCCCTCGAGGCCCGGCATGATCCACTGCATCAAGAGATAGGTGAAGTCGGCCATGGGATCGCCGAGCGTCGACAGCTCCCAGTCGAGGACGGCCTGCACGCGCGGTTCCGTTGCGTGGAAAATCATGTTGTCGAGGCGATAGTCGCCGTGCACGATCGAGACGCGCGCCTGTTCCGGTACGGTCTTCGGCAGCCATTCGGCGACCTTCTCGAACTCGGGAATGTGCTGGGTCTCGGATGCGCGATACTGCTTGGTCCAGCGGTCGATCTGGCGCGCGAAATAATTGCCGGGCTTGCCGAACTCGCCGAGGCCGATCGTAACAGGGTCGTACATGTGGAGCTTCGCCAGCGTCTCGATCTTGCTGGTGAAGATCTTGCGGCGCGACTCGGCATCCTGGCTCGGCAGCGTCGGGTCCCAGAACACCCGCCCCTCCTCCATCGACATGATGTAGAAGGCAGCGCCAATGACGCCATCGTCCTGGCAGAGCGCATAGGCGCGCGCGACCGGAAAGCCCTGTTTTCCAAGGGCCGCAATGACGCGGTATTCGCGGTCGACCGCGTGCGCCGACGGCAGCAATTTGCCGAACGGCTTTCTGCGCATCACGTAGGAACGGTTCGGCGTGTTCAGCCGATAGGTCGGATTGGACTGGCCGCCCTTGAATTGCAGCACGACCAGCGGCCCCTCAAAACCTTCGACGTGCTCGCGCATCCAGGCTTCGAGGCGCAGCTCGTCGAAACGATGCCGCTCCTCGACCGGCTTGGTGCCCGAAAACTCTTCGTCTTTCCTGACGCCGTCGGCCATGACGCTCCCTCTTCAGTCCTGACCTTTTTCAGGTCGAGCATGATCCTAATCGGTAACCGCTGACGCACTTGCGTCAAGCGGTCATTGCGAATGGGACCATGCCCTGTCGTTTCTTCAAGTCGGGAGCGCCGCCTGGCGCTCCCTCTTAATCAATGACTGGGAGAGTTGGCATACTTCCGAACCTCAAGCCTGGCAATGGCGCGATTGTGCACCTCGTCCGGACCGTCGGCGAGACGGAGCGTGCGGATGTGGGCGTAGTCCTTGGCAAGACCCGCCTCGTCCGACACCCCGGCGCCGCCGAAGGCCTGGATCGCCTCGTCGATGATCTTGAGCGCCATGTTGGGGGCTGCGACCTTGATCATCGCGATCTCGGCCTGCGCGGTCTTGTTGCCGACCTTGTCCATCATGTCGGCGGCCTTGAGGCACAGAAGACGCGTCATCTCAATGTTGGTGCGGGCTTCGCCGATGCGCTGCTCCCATACCGAGTGCTCGACGATCTTCTTGCCGAAGGCGGTGCGCGAGGTGAGCCGCTTCACCATCTTCTCCAGCGCCTCCTCGGCCTTGCCGATGGTGCGCATGCAGTGATGGATACGGCCCGGGCCGAGGCGGCCCTGCGCGATCTCGAAGCCGCGGCCTTCGCCGAGCAGGATGTTCTCCTTCGGGACCCGGACGTTGTCGAGCAGCACCTGGGCGTGGCCGTGCGGGGCGTCGTCGAAGCCGAACACGGGGAGCATCTTCTCGACCTTGATGCCTGGCGTGTCGAGCGGAACCAGGATCTGCGACTGCTGCTGGTGCTTGGCCGCCTTGAAATCGGTCTTGCCCATCAGGATCGCGATCTTGCAACGGGGGTCGCCGACGCCGGACGACCACCATTTGCGGCCGTTGATGACGTAATGGTCACCGTCCTTCTCGATACGCGTCTCGATGTTGGTGGCGTCGGACGAGGCGACCGCCGGTTCCGTCATCAGGAAGGCCGAGCGGATCTCGCCGTCCATCAGCGGGCGCAGCCATTTGCGCTTCTGCTCCTTGGTGCCGTAGCGGATGAACACTTCCATGTTGCCGGTGTCGGGCGCGGAACAGTTGAACACTTCCGAGGCCCAGGTGATGCGGCCCATCTCTTCCGACAGCAGCGCGTATTCCAGATTGGTCAGTCCCGCGCCGCGGAATTCGTCGTCCTCATGCTCGCTCGGCGGCATGAACATGTTCCAGAGGCCTTCGGCCTTCGCCTTCTTCTTGAGGTCCTCCAGGATCGGAATCACCTTCCAGCGCTCGCCGGCGTGATCCTGCTGGTCGTAGATCGGCACCGCCGGGCGCACGTGCTTGGCCATGAAGGACCGCACGCGGTCGAGCCATTCCTTCTGCTTGGGGGACAGATCGAAATCCATGGGACGCTCCTCGTCTCTCTTTTGCAAACCTGTTTTGTGCCGGACTGTCCTCCCGCATTGCGCAGCCCGCAAGCGAGACTTCGCGCGCCTTGCGAGGCTTTCCGAGCCGGCCGCGAATTGCGAACGAGTCTCGAATGCGGATTGACATCTCCGACCTTCAAACGATAGTTTCATACAACTGTTTGAATTGCAACTCCCTCGCCCACGACGTCATTCCAGGGCCGCCCGCAGGGCTCAACCCGGAATCTCGAAATGTGGCGCGAGATTCCGGCTCGGCGCTTCGCGTCGTCCCCGGAATGACGGGAAAAGAGCCATGGCCAGCGATCATACGAGGTCTGCCATTCTGACCGCCGCCGAACGGCTCTATGCCGATCGCGGCTTCAGCGACGTGACGCTACGCGACATCGTCGCCGAGGCGGGCGTGAACCTCGCCGCAGTCAACTATCATTTCGGCTCGAAGGACGAGCTGATCGCGGAATTATTCGTCACGCGCTCGATCGCCACCAACCGGGAGCGCCTGCGCGAATTGAAGGCGGCGGAAGAGCAAGGCGGCGGCCGCGCGCCGATCGAGGTGATCCTGCGCGCCCTCGTCGGGCCGACGCTGCGCGGCTGCCTCGGGCCTGAGAACCAGCGCTCGACCGCGGCGCGCTTCATGATCCGCGCCTCGATCGAATCCGTGCCGCCGATCCGCCGCATCAAGAACCGCGAGATCGACCATTTGCGGAAATTCGCAGGCGCCATGCGCCGCGCCCTGCCCGACCGCAGCGACGTCGACATCTACTGGGGCCTCAACTTCGCGCTCGCGATGGCGCACCACACCATCCGCGAGAGCGAGCGGCTGACAAAACTGTCGGAAGGAAAATGCGACCTCGACGACGTCGAGGATGTCGTCGCGCGCGTGGTCAGCGTGGCAACAACGGCGCTGACGGCGGGCAAGGCGGAGACGAAGCCGGCGGCGAAGGTCGCGGCGCGCTGACCTTACATCATCGCGATGCAGTCGATCTCGACGTCGAACGGGCCGAACCATTCCGGCGTGCAGACGAAGATCCGCGCCGGCGGATCATCAGGGAAATAGCGGGCATAGACCGCGTTGAACGCGGCGAAGTGTCTGGTCGAGGTGCAGTAGACGTTGCACTTCATGACGTTGTCGAGCGAGGCACCGGCCGCCGCGAGGCACAGCTTCATCTGCTCCATGATGATCTCGCTCTGCCGCTCGATGGCCATCCCGCCGATCTCGCCTGTCTCGGGGTCGAACGGCGGCAGGCCGGCGACGAAGATCATGTTTCCGGCGCGCGTCACCGGCGAGGTCGGCGCTTTCACGCGATCGAGAAAGGTCGAGATCGGCTCGACACGGAGCGCTTCGCGTTTCATGGCCGGCCACCTTCGATTCGAGCGAGAGTGACGGCTGACTACACTATTCGTCAGCCGACATGCTTCGCTTCCGATCGAAGTGTGGTGGAGCGGCGGTGTCAGGCCCGCTGCGGCATCTCCTCGGCCTCTTCCTTGGCGAGCAGCAGCAGCATCTCGATACCCATCTCGCCTTCCTGCGGCGAGCGGATGAACTTGATCTCGTCGGCACTCTGCCGCAGCGCGGCGACGATGGCGACGGCCTGATTGGCGGTGGCCGCCTCGGTCGCTAGAATGGACTTCTGGTTCTTCGCCTGGAACCCGATCGTGTAGGACATTCTATTCCCTCCCCGAACTCAAGTGGAGAGATCGAATCAGAGTCGCGCGCAAAGCGGAAGCCTGTGCGACTACGGACCGGACTTATCTGGGGATGGCCCGCAAGCCTCAGGCAAGGCCGAGCGTCGCTCCCCTTTTCGCGTTACGGGAGAAGGGGAGAAAAGCGCTAGATGATCCCCTGCTTTTTCAATTCCTCGATCTTCCCGGCATCATAGCCGAGCTTGCCGCCCAGCACTTCCTGCGTGTGCTCGCCGAGCAGCGGCGGGGCGCGGTATTCGGTGATGGGGGTGCCCGAGAGGGTCAGCGCGTTGCGGATCAGGGAGAGCTCGGGCTCGAACTTGTGCTGCGTCTTGACCCGCATGCCGCGCGACTGCACGTGCGGATCGGAAAACACCTGCTCGAAATTGTTGATGGGACCCGAGGGCACGCCGGCCTCCTCCAGCTTCTCCAGCCAGTAGGCCACCGGCTGCTTCAGGAACAGGCCGGCGAAGATCGCCATGATCTCCTTGCCGTGCACGACACGGTCGTTGTTCTTGACGAAGCGCGGATCGTTCGCGAGCTCCGGCTCGCCGAGCACGGCGCAGGTCTTTCGGAACTGGCCGTCATTGCCGACCACCAGCATCAATTCGCCGTCGGTGCAGCGGAACACGCCGGCCGGCATGCCGCCATTGCCCCAGGTGCCGCGGCGCGGCGGGGTCTTGCCGTTGACGAGGTAGATCTGCAGCCAGTGTGACAGCGACGCGATCACGGTGTCGAACAGGCAGACGTCGATGTGCTGGCCCTGCCCGTCATTGGCGTCACGGTGATAGAGCGCGGAGAGAATGCCGATCGAGGTGTTCATGCCGGTCATGTAGTCGACGATGGAGGGGCCGACCTTCATCGGGCCCTCGCCCGGCTCGCCGTCCATGTGGCCGGTGACGCTCATCAGCCCGCCCATCGCCTGCAGGATGGCGTCATAGCCGGCGCGCGGCGCGTAAGGTCCGGTCTGGCCGAAGCCGGTCACCGAGCAATAGATGATGCCGGGGTTGATCGCCTTGATGGTCTCGTAGTCGAGGCCGTAGCGCTTGAGATCGCCGACCTTGTAATTCTCCATGAAGACGTCGACGTCTTTGGCGAGCTCGCGGATGATCGCCTGCCCTTCGGGCTTGGCGATGTTGACGGTCACCGACTTCTTGTTGCGGTTGGCGCAGAGGTAGAAGGAATTGTTGTTGTTGGCCTTTCCTTCCGGGTCGGTCAGGTAGGGCGGCCCGAAAGCGCGCGCGTCGTCGCCGGTGCCCGGCCGCTCGATCTTGATCACCTCCGCACCGAGATCGCCCAGCATCTGGGCCGACAGGGGCCCGGCAAGGACGCGCGTGAGGTCAAGGATCTTGATGCCTGAGAGCGGCAGGGCCGACATGTAAGCTTCCTCCGGGGAACTGGATCTTGGTGCGGCGGCTCGAAGCGGCCGTATCCCTTGCGGATACACCATTTTGGCGCGCTGAGCCCTGCACTGGCGGCATACGGCTATCTCATGCCGGGTACGGGAGCATTCCATCAGCACTTTCCGCGCCACGATATTGGCTCAGGTTATGGCCGCAACCACCCGCGGCCGGCGCCGTGCGAGCAGCACCAGGATCAGCACCGTCGCGCAGGAGAATACCAGCGTGAGACCGAGCGCGCCGCGGCTGCCGAATTCGGTCAGCAGGCCGACGAGGAGCGGCGGCGAGATCGCGGACGCCAGATTGAGCGGCAGCGCGATCATCGACATCGCCTTGGCGAACTCGGCCTGGTCGTAGAACACGAGGGGAATGGTGGCCCGCGCCACGGCCATCGCGCCGCTGCCGGCGCCGTAGAGCAGGATGAAGGCCGCGACCGCCCAGGTCGCGCCCTCGCTCAGCATCAAGAGCAGCATGGCCATTGGCAGCGCCGCGCCGGCCACGAGCCCGGTCGTGATCCCGTCCCACCGCCCGCCACCGAGAAGATCCAGCCCGCGGGCGCTGACCTGGATCACGCCCAGCATCGAGCCGAACAGAAGTGCCTGCGCCGGCGCCAGCCCTTCCGTCCGCAACAATTCGATCATGATGGCACTGATGCCGAAATTGACGAAGGCGTTCAGCGTGATCGCGGCGACGACGAGGCCGAAGGTGCTCCTGGGAATCGCGGACGGCAGCGACGACTTGACCGGCTCGCCGGCACCATCCCCCACGACCTTCCGGCGCGGTGCGAGTGCGTAGAGCGGCAGGCTGACGACGAGCATCATCGCGGCATAGACGAGGCACGTCCCGCGCCAGCCGAGGTGACCGCTCAGGAACGAGGTCGTCGGCCAGAAGATGCTGCTGGACAGGCCCGTCACCAGCATCAGGGCGCCGATCGCATTCTTGGCCTGCCGCCCAGCGATCTCGTTCAGCATGATATAGGCGCCGGTCGACAGCGTGGCGCTGCCGGCAACGCCGAGCACGATCCAGGCGGCGAAATAGAGCATCGGCTCGCGCGCGAGGGACAGCAGCACGAAGCCCGGTGCGGTGACGACCGTGCCGACCATCATGACGATCCGCGCGCCATGCCGTGCGAACGATTTGGCGAGCCAGGGCGCGCACAGGCCCATCGCGACATAGAGAACGGATGTCCCGGCGAAAACCGCCGGCAGGCTCATGCCGAGATCGGCGGCGAGATCGCGCCCGACGATGGCAGGAAGCCCGATCGTGCCCCATCCGATCAGCTGCGTGATGGCGAGCACCAGCAGGACGCCGATCAGCCTGCTGTCAGATTTCAAGAAACGCATTCCAAACGTTCGCCTGCCCGGCAGGCGCGATCGCGCCCGTGACACCTCTCTTAGCCCGAGAGTCAGGACGCGGGAACGCCGGCCGCCGAATGGCAGAAGGCAGCCGGGAGCATGTCAGGCGGAGGAGCGCCGTCCCTTACGCCGCGATGCCGAGCAAGGATCGCGCCTCGGCCGCGGTTGCGACGCGCCGGCCGTGGCGCGTGACGGCCTCACAAGCGATGGTCACGAGCTCGGCGTTGCTGGCGGCGAGGCGCGTCTTGTCGACCCTGATATTGTCCTCGAGCCCGGTCCGAACCGCGTCGGCGCCCAGTGCCAGCGCCCAGCCCATGACCTCGGCCTGATGACGTCCGATCCCGGCCGCGGTCCATGTCGCTTTCGGAATCAGCCGCTTCAGCTCCTGGAGGAGAATGTCGAGGACATGCTCATCCGCCGGCATCGCGTTCTTGACGCCCATGACGAACTGCACATGCGGACGCGGATCGATCAGCCCCGCCTCGATCAGGCGGCGCGCACCATGCAGATGCGACAGGTCGAAGATCTCGATCTCCGGCAAGACGCCATTCGCCTTCATGCCGGTCGCGAGAGTCTCGACCAGAGCGGCGCTGTTCTCGTAGACGATCGTCGGAAAGTTCACCGAGCCGGTGGATAGCGATGCCATGTCCGGCTTGAGGTAAAGCGAGGATCCACGTGCCGAAGGATCGCGGCCGCGCCCGCCAGTCGAAAACTGGACGATCATGCCAGGACAATGCTTCCTGATCCCCTCCTGCACCAGGGCAAAACGCTCGGGATCCGAGGACGGCGTCTCGTCGTCGTTGCGAACATGGATGTGGGCAAGCGTGGCCCCGGCCTCGAAGGCTTGGTGCGTCGATTCGACCTGCTCGGACGGCAGGATGGGCACCGCCGGATTGTCCTTCTTGCGCGGAACGGAGCCGGTGATGGCAACAGCAACGACGACGGGGTTCATCCCTGGACCTCATGATGATCGCGCTCGCGCGCACAAAGTCGAATAGATCGTTAAGTAGCGCATGAAGCCCTGCCGCTGCAAACATCATGGCTCGCAGCGGCTGCCTCGTCACTTCGCCATCAGGTCGGAATTGCGGCCGCACCGCTCGCCGCTTCCGCGCGCTGCCGCTCATAGTCCGCCCGCGGCATCGGAACGGCCTTGGGATTGCCGAGATCGTCGATGCTGATCCGATAGGTTTCCCGCGCCGAGACCGCCGCCAGCGCGGCGATCACCGTGATGCCGAAGGCGATCGCGCCCACCGTCAAGGGGATATTGGCCGAGCCGGGAGGCGCCACGGTGGCGAACAGGGCCGGAAGCAACGCGGTGATGGTGGTCCCGATGTTCTGCGAGATCGCCATCGCCGACACCCGCGTGCGCGTCGGAAACAGCTCCGGATAGAAGCTCGGGAAGATCGCGTTGTAGCCCTGATAGACGACGCCCCACATCAGCAGCGAGAGCGTGATCGCAAGCGGCACGTTCCTGATGCTGATGGCGTAGAGATAGCCGATGGCAAGCAGGCCCGAGAGCAACGCGCCCACGATGATCGGAGGCTTGCGACCGACCTTGTCGGAGAGATGGCCGACGAAGGGAATGACGAACACGGCCAACATGTTTCCGAGCACCGGGATCCAGAGATAGACGTCCTTGGCGAAGCCGATGCCATAGGCCGGCTGCACCGCGTAGGCTGCGCCGAAGATGGTCGCCACCACCGGAATGACGTTCATCAGTGCCATGCAGATGACCCTCAGCATGTCCCGCCAGCTCAGCTTGATGGCCTGGACGATGGGCGCGCGCGGCGTTTCGCCCCGCTCGCCCTCGCGGGCAAAGGCAGGGGTCTCATCGACTTCGCGGCGAATGACATAGCCAGCGACGATGACGAAGAAGCTGAGCAGGAAGGGAATCCGCCAACCCCAGCTGTTGAAGGCATCGGTGGGCATATAGGCGGCCAGCGGCAGGAAGACGGCTGCTGCGAGAATCTGTCCTGCCTGCACCCCCTGAAGCGCGAAGCTTGCATAGAAGCCGCGCCGGCCAAACGGCGCGTGCTCCAGGATCATCGAGCTCGCGCCGGAGATTTCACCGGCGACGGCAAATCCCTGCACCAGGCGCAGGATGACGAGGAGGATCGGCGCCAGCATGCCGACTTGCTGATAGGTGGGCAGAAGACCAACGGCCATGGTCGAGATACCCATCAGGAACATGCAGACGATGAGCACCGTCTTGCGGCCATGTGTGTCGCCCCAATGACCTAACACGAAGGCACCGATCGGCCGGGCCACGTAACCGACGCCATAAGTCGCCAGCGACGCGACGATCGCGACGGTGGGATTGTCCGACGGGAAGAAGATTTGCGGGAAGATCAGCGACGCCGCGGTCGCGTAGATGAAGAAGTCATAATATTCGAGGGCTGATCCGATCCAGCCGCTGGCAGCAGCCTTCCTGGACTGACTCATATCGTGGGTCGCGCGAGCTGTTGTCATCTCGAAGATTTCCTCCCGGGTTTGCTGATGTCCCGTTGGCGGGCTTCACTGGAAATTGGGCAGCATTCTCCCGGCGCTCCGCGGGACTTTCGCGAGCGCTTGTCACTGCCGATGGATGTCTGATTGGTTGCGACAATAGGCTATCGCCCGGGTAACACAATTACCCTGTTATGCGATAAACCTAACATGATGTTATCTAGGTCGGAGCGCTGCCCCGCGCCGCGGTCGCGCTCGCCGAATGGCAGCCCGGCATGTCGCCGCGAGATCATTCCGGCGGATTGAACGTCCGCACGAAATACACAGGCTCGCTATCCTTCTTCAGGCGATAGAGCTGCGCCGGGCGGTTGGCGCCGCGCCTCATCCTGGCCACCGGCTCGATCATGTCGGCTGACAGGATGCGGGTCCGGAAGGCGCTCTTCTCGAGCGGGCGATCGAGCACGATCTCGTAGACCCGCTGCAGATCCGGAAGGGTGAATTCCGCCGGCATCAGATAGGCCGGAAGCGAGGTGTATTCCACCTTGTTGCGCAGGCGCTGGATTGCGGTTACCAGGATCTCGCCGTGATCGAAGGCAAGCTTGTCCTTGAGCCTGCCCCCGCGAATTGGAAACCAGCGCGCATCCGGCGCAAGCACGCCTGCCGCCTCCGGGATCAGCGCGAAATAGGCGTGCGTCGCCGACCAGCCGCGCGGATCGCGCGTCGCGCTCCCCCAGCTTCCGAGCTGCTCGAGATAGGGGCTGGTGACCCCGGCCTTCTCCCTCAGCTTCCGGGCCGCGCAGGCCGCGAGGTCGCTGTCCTTGGCGACATCGACGAAGCCGCCCGGCAAGGCCCAGGCCGACGGAAACGGCTCGCCCTCGTCCGCCGGTCGCTGCACCAGCAACACCTGAAGACTGTCATCCAGGATCGCGAAGATCACGACGTCCACCGTCGTCAGGGGACGCGGAAAGTCCAATTGCCGCGCCTTTCCAAGGTCCTTGCCAACGCCTTTGCCAAAATCCTTGCCAAGACCCTTGCCGAGCGCCTCGCCTGCCATCGCCAAACTCCGCTGCCAGGACTTGACACTAGCATAGTTAGTTGTACAGTCCAACTTACTTAGTTGCTCAGACACACTTATAACGCTCACCGGAGACAGGCCATGTTCGGCGTCAGATACATCAAGGCTCAGCCTACCACCTATCTGATGAAGTACCGCGGCGGTGCTATCGTCGCCGAGGGCCCCGGTCTTTCCACGCTGTATTACGCGCCGGCGACCATGCTGGTCGCCGTGCCGATCGGCAGCCGCGACGCCTCCTTCATCTTCGAGCAGACCGCGCGCGACTTCCAGACGCTGACCGTCCAGGGTCAGGTGACTTATCGCATCAGCGACCCGACGAAGGCGGCCTCGATGCTCGACTTCACCCTGAAGGCGGACGGCAAGACCTATGAGAGCGACGATCCGGAAAAGCTGCCGGAACGCATCCTCGGCACAGTCGAGGTCCTCGCCCAGCAAGCGGTGAAGGAACTGACGCTGAGGGACGCGTTGCAGGCGTCCGACCGCATCGCCGACATCATCGCGGGCGGATTGAGGCAGCGCGCCGATATCGCCTCCCTCGGGCTCGAAATCCTCGGCGTGTCGGTTCGCGGCATCAAGCCGACACCGGACACCGCGAAGGCACTCGAGGCGCAGGCCCGCGAAGCGATCCTCAAGACCGCGGATGAGGCCATCTTCGCCCGGCGCAACTTCGCCGTCGAGCAGGAGCGCGCCATCCGCGAGAGCGAACTCGACACCGAGATCGCGGTCGAGCAGAAGAAGCGGTCGATCCGCGAGACCCAGATGGACGCCGAGGCGAGCGTGGCCGCCAAGCGCAACGAGCTGCGCGAGGCCGGCATGGCGGCGGATATCGTGCTGGAAGGCAAGCGCAAGGATTTCGTCGGCCTCAACGCCGAGAACACCAGGACGCTGGCCGACGCCGAAGCCTATCGCGTCGGTGCCTTGATGAAGATCTTCGAGGGTGTCGACACCCGCGTGATCCAGGCGCTCGCCGCCGCCGGCATGCAACCGGGTCAGCTGATCGCGCAGGCCTTCTCCGGCATCGCCGAGAAGGCCGAGAAGATCGGCCAGCTCAACGTCTCTCCGGACCTGCTCAGCCAGTTGATGGAGAAGCCGCAGCCGATGGAGGCCGCCAATGCCCGCCGCCAATGACCGCAAGGTCGTGCTGGTGACGCGCAAGACCAGGCTGGAGGACCTGATCGCGCGCCACCTGACGGCGGCGCAGGCGCGCTTCTATGTTGAGCATCTCGGCGCCGACTTCTCCGACTATGAGCGGGAGCACGAAGTCTATCGGGCGCAGCATCGCACCACGCTGCAGGTGCTGGAGCAATGGGGGCGCTATCAGATCATCGATCGCAGCTTCCTGCCGAATTTCATCTTCGGGCCCGACGACATCGTGGCCGCGCTCGGCCAGGACGGCCTCGTCGCCAACACGATGAAATATCTCAACGACCATCCGCTGATCGGGCTCAACCCCGACCCCGCGCGCCACGACGGCATTCTGCTTCCTTTCGCGCCGCGCGACCTCGCGAAGCTCCTGCCGGAGGTGGCCGCCGACAAGCGCGGCAGCCAGGCCGTGACGATGGCGGAAGCACGGCTCGGTGACGGCCAGGTGCTCTACGCCGTCAACGACCTCTTCATCGGCGCCCGTACGCATGTCTCGGCGATCTACGAGCTCACGGCCGGCGGTGCCATGGAGCGGCAGTCTTCCAGCGGCCTGATTGTTTCCACCGGGCTCGGATCGACCGCCTGGTTCAAGAGCATCGTCACCGGCTCGCTTGCCATTGCCGGCAGCTTTGGCCAGCCTCCCCTGCTCAGCGGCTACGAGGCGCTGCCCTGGGACGCGGCCGAGCTGCGCTTCGCGGTACGCGAGCCCTTCCCCAGCCGCCATTCCAAGACCAATCTCGTCTGCGGCCGGCTCGCTCCCGCAGAGCAATTGCGCATCCGTTCCTTGATGCCGGAAAACGGCGTGATCTTCAGTGACGGCGTCGAACCCGACCGCCTCGATTTCAATGCCGGCGCCGAGGTTGCAATCGGAATTGCCGGGCGGCGCGGCCGATTGATCGTGTGATGGCTAACTGCCCAGCGCATTCTCGCCGGCTTCGCGGCCGGGCACGCTGACATGGACCTCATGCCCCTCACGAAGCGCGAGGGATGCGGCCGCGACCGCCGATTCAAAGGCAGCCTCCTTGGTGGCATATTTGCTCCTGACGTCGCCGTCGTGCAGCACGCCCCATTCGTCCTGCACCGGCACGATGGCATATTGAGCGAGGCCCATTGTCCAACTCCTGGGTTTCAGAATCCATCTGCCGGATAACGCGCCCGCGCGTCTAACGTTGCGTCAGTTGCGGATGCGCGGCGGTGACGCGCCACACCGTGTTGCCGCTGTCGTCGGCGACCAGCAGCGCGCCTGATTTGTCGATGGCAACGCCGACGGGCCTGCCGCGTGCCTTGTTGTCGCTGTTGAGGAAGCCGGTCACCACGTCCTGCGCCGGTCCACTCGGCTTGCCGTCCGTGAACGGCACGAACACTACCTTGTAGCCGTTCAGCACCTGCCTGTTCCAGCTGCCGTGCTCGCCGACGAAGGCGCCGCCGCGATAGGCCGCCGGCAGAGCGGAGCCGGTGTTGAAGGCCATCCCGAGCGGTGCGACATGCGAGCTCAGGGCGTAATCGGGCGCGATCGCCTTGGCGACGAGATCCGGCCGCTGCGGCTTGACGCGGGGATCGACGTGCTGGCCGTAATAGCTGTAGGGCCAGCCATAGAAGCCGCCGTCCTTCACCGAGGTCATGTAGTCGGGGACGAGATCGGGACCGAGCTCGTCGCGCTCGTTCACGACCGTCCACAGCGCGCCGGTCTGCGGCTCGAAGCTGAGCCCGTTCGGATTGCGCAGACCGCTTGCGAAGATACGCCAGCGCCCGCTGGCACGGTCGACCTCGAGGATGGCGGCGCGATTGTGCTCGGCCTCCATGCCGTTCTCGGTGATGTTGCTGTTGGAGCCGACGCCGGCATAGAGTTTCGAGCCGTCGGGGCTGGCGACCAGGCTCTTGGTCCAGTGATGGTTGATCGGCCCGCCCGGCAGCGGCGTCAGCACCGTGCCCGGCGCGGTGATCTTGGTGTCGCCTTCCTTATAGGGATATCTGACGATCGCATCGGCATTGGCGACATAAAGCTCGTTGCCGACCAGCGCGATCCCGAACGGCGAGTTGAGCTGCTCGAGGAAGACGCTTTGCGTATCCGGCACGCCGTCGCCATTGCTGTCGCGCAGCAGTGTGATGCGGTTGCCCGGCCCGGTGTCGTTGCCGCCCGAGGTCGCCCAGGACTCGATATATCCCATGACGATCTCCTTGGGTCGCTTGATCCCGGCCCCCTTCGGCGCCTTGGATTCCGCCACCAGCACGTCACCATTGGGCAGTACATAGAGGAAACGCGGATGCTGCAGGCCGGTCGCAAAGGCCTTGATCTGCAAGCCCTCCGCCACGGAAGGCGTCTCGTCCTTCTTCCAGCCGACGATGCGCGCGATGTGCATGGGCGGCAGCAGGTATTGCTGGATGTCGGGCAGCTTAGGGTTGGCGCCGATTTGCGCCTTGGGATCGCCGCTGCCGTCATCGCAACCAGCCAGGAGCAGCAGCGAGGAGCACAGCAGCGCGCGGGCAAGCTTCGATCTCATCGCGCAACTCCTACGCCGTGGCGGTAGACCAGGGCCCAGCCGAGCCAGCCGGTGATGGGCAGGATCAGGACGGTGAGCACCGACAGAACGAGCCCCGTCGGCCACACCGAGGTCCAGGCATCGCGGGTGTGGATCAGTGCGTTGACGATGGCGAGGATCAGCGCCAGCGCGTTTCCGATCAGATGCGGCCAGGCCGGCGTCTGCGCCCGCACCAGGCGGTTGCCGAGGAAATCGGTCAGGCCCGCGATCGCCGCCAGCACGCCGAAGACGACGCCGACGAGCAGAAGCCATGCGGAAAAATCCGCCCACATGATCTCGGCGCTGGCGACATAGGCGATGTCGGTCAGGAGCGCGCCGACGAAGCACGCGATCGGGATCGGCACGAGCATTGGATGAATGGGATGACCCGCGATCTGCGCGGTGGTGCGCACGCGCACGTCTTGCTGCACGGTCGGCCTCGTGTGAGTTTCGGTCCTGCCCGACCGGCCAACTCGTGCGCGGGGTGATGGTTCCTAGCTGCGCGGCAGGCCCAGCCGTTGCCGGACCTCATCATCCTCGATCACCTGATCCAGGCGCGAATCCTTGCCGGCTTCGAGATCTTCCGCGATCGTCTCGAGCACCCGAAATGCGTCCCCGGCGCTCGGTGCCGTCGCGATGTGCGCGATCGACCGGCCGTTGACGGTGAGATCGGCCTCGCCCCAGGGCGTGGTGTCAATCTCCAGGCGGTCGCCGCCGGCATTTGCGATGAAGTGCTGGACGGTGGATTTGGAGGTCGGCAGAGAAAGGTCTGGCGTCCAGTCGATCGGCTTGTCGGTCATGTCGTGGTCGTCCCGAAGTTGCGACCGATGGATAGACCATCCGGCGCGCGGGACATTGACCTGGATCAGGCCTGCTGCGTTGATGGTTGTAGCGGGTGAAGAGGTCACCATCGCGAATCGGCACGCTGGAATCCCAGCCCAAAAGTGCTATATTATTGATGTGGATAAGGTAACCGCCTCCTCGACCGCAGAGCACATCCGGGCACTCGCCCGGACGTTCCACGTGTCCTATTCCGAGGGCCCAAACGACCGCTTGGCACATCATATCTCGCGCCTGGCCGGGGATCCCGTCGAGTTGGACGAGATCGAATTGTTGCTCATCGGGTTAGTGCGAGCCGAACGAATTACGCGCCCGGAAATGATCCAGCTGCAGGCTGCCTATTTGCGTGAAGTCAGGCCGTGACCTTCGATCCGTTCGGCGACTTCGAAGCGCACGGATATCTACGCAACCTTGCTCAAGAGAAAGATCCAGCGATCGTAAAGAGGCTCGAACATGCTTCCTTCACGACCGGCATCGATGAAGCATTCACGGCGCTTCAGAAAAAGCAGGCGCTCACCTACGCGGACGTGCTCAGTACCCACAAGACGTTGTTCGAGGCCATGTACCCGTGGGCTGGTCAGGATCGCGCCACGACGGCACCGGATATCGCCGTGAGCCGGGACGGCGTTTTGTTCGCCCATCCGAAGTCTATTCAGAAGGCAATCGACCATGCGCTGAAACTGGGCAACGATCCCAAAACCATGCGCGAGAAGCCGGGCGAAGTCATGGGCTATTTGGCCCACGGCCATCCGTTCCTCGACGGCAATGGCCGCACGATCATGGTCGTCTACTCCATACTGGCGCAACGCGCCGGCTTCAGCATCGACTGGGCTGCGACCGATAAGACCGAATACCTGCAAGCGCTCACCAGGGAACTCGACGATCCCGGCAAGGGCATCCTCGACACATATCTCGAGCCTTACATCCGCCCGGCTGTTAGCGATCTCAAAGAGCACATCAACGCTGCCAAGGGACTCGATGGCGGCAGGGGCGAGACGGACACCGTTCGCGGGAGCAACGACGATCCGGCTGTCCAAGCAGAATACGAGCAGCAACGGCTCAAGCGCGATGAGCAAAGCAAAGGCGCTTGATAAGAGGAATCCTGAAGCCAACGAAGGATACTTCGCACGGCTCAACCAGATCGCCGACCATCACCCTCTTAGGGAATGGCTGGAGCGGGTGAAGGGAATCGAACCCTCGTATTCAGCTTGGAAGGCTGCTGCTCTACCATTGAGCTACACCCGCGCTACGGGGCTCCCTAACACGGCCGGGCGGCGGTCTCAACTACCAGGACGCCGCTTTCGGGTGTGTTCTCAGCCCTGCGAATTCCGCCGGTTCCTTCCGGACCCGCAGCCCCTTAACAGCGGCGGCAATGCCGCCTATATTGAAATCTTCCGCAACCAACGAAAGGAGGTGATCCAGTGTCTTTTACCAAGCGCTGTCACCTCGCTGGGATCGCCCGCTAAGCTCTGAATAAGGCTTGGCATCGGGGCGCTCTCAGCCCTGGACCAGCGAGCACGAAATCGGGCGCGACGGGGCTTCCCCGCCGCGCCTTTTTCGTCGCCGGCCTTTCTGTCGGTCGCGGGGCTCAGGCCGGCGGCTCGCCCGCAAGCACTTCGCGAATTCTCTGCGACAGCTCCGACTTCCGGTAGGGCTTTCCGAGCAACGTCACGCCGGGATCCAGATGCCCTTCGTGGACGATGGCATCGTCGGTGTAGCCGGAGGTGTAGAGCACCTTCACGCCGGGCCGGCGGAGCCGGACGGCGTCGGCCAATTCCCGCCCGTTCATGCCGCCGGGCATGATGATGTCCGTGAACAGGAGATCGAATTTGGCGCCCTGGTCGACCAGCGCCAGCGCCGATGCGCCGTCGCCGGCCACGAGCGTGCGATAGCCGAGGCTGCCGAGCTGGGCGATGACATAACCCTGCACCAGCGGATCGTCCTCGACTACGAGGATCGTCTCCTGCCCACGTGCCGTGACGGGCGCCTGAACCGGTGTCGCCCTGGCCGGCGCCTCGCCCTTCGACCGCGGCAGGAACAGCCGCATCACCGTGCCGGTCCCCTCCTCGCTCTCGACTGCGACGGTGCCGCCGGTCTGGCGGGCAAAGCCGTAGACCATGCTGAGCCCGAGCCCCGTGCCGCGACCGACGCCCTTGGTGGTGAAGAACGGCTCGAACACCCGGTCGCGAATGTCGGCCGGGATGCCGTGGCCGGTGTCGCCGACCGCGACCATCACGAAGGCGCCGCGCACGGCGTCGCCGTCGGCGACGCTGCCGGCGCCCTCGAACTCCCGGTTCGCGGTTTCGAGGGTGAGCCTGCCGCCCCCCGGCATCGCGTCACGTGCATTGACCGCGAGGTTGACGATCGCGGAGGAGAGCTGCGAGGGATCCGCCATCGCAGACCAGGCGTCGTCGGCGAGCCGGATGTCGATCTCGATATGCTCGCCGAGGATGGGCTTGAGCAGCTTCGCGGTCTCGACCACGAGCGCGTTGACGTCGATCTCGCGCGGCGCCAGCGGCTGGCGGCGCGCGAAGGTCAGGAGCTGCGAGGTGATCTCGGCGCCGCGCGCGGCCGCATCGTCGATCAGCTGCGCGATCGCGGAGAGCTCGGGCTTGTCCGCAAGCCCGTCCCGGATGATCTCGATGGTGCCGGTGATGACCGTGAGCACATTGTTGAAATCGTGCGCGACGCCGCCGGTGAGCTGGCCGATCGCATCCATCTTCTGGGATTGACGTAAGCGCTCCTCGGTTTCGTGCTGCGCGGTGAGGTCGGTCGCGGAGCCGCGGTAGCCCGTGAAGCGTCCGTCGGCATCGAAGACCGGCTTGCCGTTGACGCTGAAATGATGAATCCGGCCCTTGGTGTCGTGCCCGCGATATTCGAACTTTCGAAACGGCTCGTGACGGTCCAGCGCCGCCAGGTGCGCGCGCCATTTCTCGGGCTCGGTCTCGCGGTCGAGCGCGGTATCGATGCGGCGCGTGCCGACCCGAACCTTGGGATCCATGCCGAAGGCGACCACCCGGTCCGACAGGTAGGTGAACCGATGATCCGGGCCGGTCTCCCAGAACCAGTCCGATGCGGTCTCGGCATAGTCGCGGAAACGTTCCTCGCTCGCCCGGGCGTCCTCCTCGGCGCGCCGGCGGATTTTCAGATCGCGCTCGAGATTTGCATTGGCCTCTCGCAGCTCGCCATAGGCGCGCTCGAGGTTCGCGCACATCGCGTTGAAGGCGTCGATCACCTTGTCGAGCTCATCGGCTTCATAGGGCGGCCGGCGCTCCAGGCGCAAAGGCGGCGGCGGCCGCGCCAGGCTGTATTTGCTGACGAACTCGGCGATGGCGGCCAGATGCCGCGTCACCAGCAGATGGAACATGTAGATGATGAACAGCGAGACCAGGAATGTCTTTGCCGCCTGGCTGGCCAGGATGACCAGCGCCCGGTTGAGCAGATGCTGATAGATGTCGGTCAGCGTCGCCTCGACGTGGAGCAGGCCGATCTCGCGCGCGGTCCCCTGCACTGTCGTGTTCAAGGGATAGTCGCGCGTCACCACGGAGCGGGTGCTGGGCTCGCCCACCGCAAGGCGGATCGGATTGGGACGATCGGCGATCTCGCGCACTTCGGCGGCCCGGATGTCAGGCAGCCGCAGGATGCCGTCGAGTTGGAGCTTGAGCTGGTTCTGGTCGAGATTCCACAGGCTCTCGCCGAGGCTGCCGGTCGTGCTGCGGCCGATCTCGTCGAGCCGCGTCTCGATGAGGGCGACCTCGCGATCGTAATCGAGATAGAGCTGAAGCGCAGTCAGCGTCAGCGTCACGACCGAAGAGAACAGTAGCACGGCGGCGAGGAGCCGTGGTCCGACGCCGCTGCGCGACCAGTTGAAGAGCCGTGACAGGAGCGACGGGAACACCGGAGCTGCGAGCGTGGTCCCGACGCCGGTCAGACCCGGCTTCGCAGCCGCCGGCGCGACGGCGCGGCTGTGCTTGGGGTCCTCGTCGCCTGCGTTGGCCATGCACCACATCCTCGGAAATGGCGGCTCCCTGCTCCGGCCAGCCGGCTGCAGTCTCGAGCAATCCAAAAGTAGCAATCCAGGAGTTGAGACGCCCGCCTCGTCACCCCGCGCGCAATCATCCTGTCGGCCCGTGGGCGGCTTGAGGTCGACAAGTCATGTCTTGCGCCCAGCAGCAGGATACCCGCGCAAACTACCACTGCGCGTGCTAGAATGACATCGGTGAAAGTGCGGAGTCGCTCGCGGGGCAAGCGGTAACGGTTGCCGGCCCCCAGGTGCCCACTTCCGGTAGATCGCGCGGACGTCCGAATCCAGTGGTAGCAACCAAAGGAGGCGCCTCATGTGGCGGCTGATGGTCGCCTGCCTGTCGTTGCTCGCAGCCGGTCCCTCCCAGGTGCAGGATGTGATCCGGCTGGCGCGCATCGCCGACATCCCCGATCAATATGTCGGCGGCGAGATGCTGCGGGCTGTCTATGCCAAGCTGAACATCAGGCTGGAGTTCGAGGACGTCCCCGGCAAGCGCGCGCTCGCGCTGTCGAGCGCCGGCGAGGTCGACGGCGAGATCCAGCGGATCGGAACGCTCGCGCGCGACTACCCGACGCTGGTCCAGGTCACGCCGGCGATCAACTACATCGAGCCCGCAGTGTTCGCGACCAGGCTCCGGTTCGACGTCGCCGGCTGGGATTCGATCAAGGACTACAGCATCGGCATCGTCCGCGGCGTCGGCTCCTCGGAAGCCGGCACGCGCGGCATGGCCCGCGTCACGGCGACCACCGGCCTCGACAACATGGTCAGGATGCTCGACGCCGACCGCTTCGACGTGATGGTCACCGACCTCTTCAGCGGCCTTGCCGCGGTGAGGAAACTCAATCTGCAGGCCAAGATCTACCCGCTCTCGCCGCCGCTCGAGCGCATCCACATCTACCACTATTTGCATGAACGCCATCGCGATCTGGTGCCGAAAGTGGGCAAGGTGATCGCTGAGATGGAGGCGAGCGGCGAACTGGCGGCGCTGCGCGAGGTCCTGGTCAAGCAGGTCCTGAGCGGGCCGTGAGAGCCGTCAGTCAGCTCATCCGAAGCCGCTCGCGCAATGCGACGGCTGCGATCAATATGCCGACACACCAGGCCACGACTGCGCGGTGAGGCTCCCCGCCGAGCAGCACGGTGAAGATGCTCGCGAGCAGGCACGGCGCGATGGCCTTGCCGTTGCGGCTCACGAGCGAGACGAGAAACGGCATCGCCGCGATCGATATCTGCAGAAGGTCCATGCAGGAAACGGTGTCGTGAGGCTTCAGACGCCGCAGCCGCCGGGTGCACGCGGGCGCTTGCCGCGCCGGCTTTCCACGATGCGCTCGCCGCCATTCTCGGCCGAGCTGCCGTAATAGCGGTGGTGACCGCTTTGGTCGTGTAGATCGGCCGTCTCCGATCGTCCGGCCCGACGCGCGTCGCAGATGATCTTGATGATGTGACCCGACATTGCCGCCTCCAGCAGAAATCTTGTTGTTTGTGGTCATCAGTCGCGACCGCTTCCGACGGCGTTCACGCGGCCGGGCCGCAATCGGGTTTCAGGACGGTTTCGTCGCTTGCGGCCCGCGCAATATTTTGCTTCGGGAATGTCGGCACCGCCTGCGGTGGGACGTCCTTGGGATCTGTGCAGAAAACAACGAGGTGACGATGCTTTACGCCATTCTGGCCTATCATGTGGAAGACGAGGTCACGTCCTGGACGCCGGAGCATGACGCCGCGGTCGTGGCAAAGGTCATCGCGGTTCAGGAGCCCTTGCGGGCAAGCGGACAGTTTGGGCCGGCCGCCCGTTTGGATGGGACCCGAAAGGCGCGCACCTTGCGTGGCCCGGGTGCAGGCATGGTGCTGGACGGGCCGTTTGCCGAGACCAAGGAGCAGCTCCTGGGCTTCCACCTGATGGAATGCGCCACCGAGGACGAGGCGATCGCGGCGGCGCGGAAGCTGCGTGCGGTCAATCCGACCGCGGTCTACGAAATCCGCCCGGTCAAGCTTTACGTGCCTGCCGATGGGTTCGGCGCGACGTCCGGGTGAGGCGCAGCCCTAGCCGCCCGGCCCGGTCCGCGCACCATAGAAGCGCTGGATCAGGAGCCCGCCGAAGGCGATGAACCAGACGAAAGGCGCGACGTGCGGCGCAAATGCCGCCACGATCGTGCCGGGGATGAACACCAGAAGCGGAAACAGCGAGGCCATGATCTCGTGGCGCCAGCTGCCGAGGATCGTCCACCACAGCCAGGCATTGAGCCCGGCAATCGCGGTGAGGTGCAGGCCGTAGAGCACCGCGACTGCACTGCTCCTGCCGTAATTGGTGTAGAGGCCGTTGGTGACAGGCAGCAGCACGATCGAGAGCAGGAAGAACAGGTTGAGGATCACCGCGCCGCGGCTGCTGACCGGCTGGCGCGCCAGCCGCCGGTGATGGCTGATCCAGAACACGCCGGCGATGATGAAGCTGAGCGCGAAGCCGGCGAGCTTGCCGGAATAGACATGGGCGAGGTCGCTCCAGTCGGGGGCGCTGGTAAACACCGCGGCCTTGGGCAGGTCGTAGGCCAAAAGCGTCATGGCGACACCGAAAATGGTGTTGCTGAGCGATTCCAGCCGCCGCATCTCGAACTGGTCGGGCTTGAGCTCGGTCATGTCGGGTGTGCGCAGCTGGAACTTCGGGCCGTCCTCCCCTAAATCCTAATTCAGGTTCCGTCCAGCCGCATTGCGATTCGCGATGGGATCGCCGACTCTCGCCCTTTCACCGGGGCGATTCGTGGCAACATATCTGGACACGCTCAATGCGGAGCAGCGCCGCGCCGTGGAGCATGGCGTGGCCGACGGCGCGACCGTGGGCGCCCCCCTGCTCGTCATCGCAGGCGCCGGCTCCGGCAAGACCAACACGCTGGCCCACCGCGTCGCGCATCTGATCGTCGCAGGTAGCGATCCGCGCCGCATCCTGCTGATGACATTCTCCCGACGCGCGGCGGCCGAGATGGCCGGCCGGGTCGAGCGCATCGCCCGTAAGGTGCTGGGCGAGAACAACGCCGCGATCATGCGCGATGCCCTCACCTGGGCCGGCACTTTCCACGGCATCGGCGCGCGGCTGCTGCGCGAATATGCCGAGCGGATCGGCGTCGACCCTGCCTTCACGATCCACGACCGCGAGGACTCCGCCGACCTGATGAACCTGGTCCGGCACGAGCGCGGGCTGTCGAAGACCGAGAGCCGCTTTCCGGCCAAGGGCACGTGCCTGTCGATCTACTCGCGCTGCGTCAATGCCGAGATGGAGATCGAGAAGGTGCTCGGCCAGCATTATCCCTGGTGTGCGGGGTGGGCCGCCGAGCTGAAGGGCCTGTTCGCAGCCTATGTCGAGGCCAAGCAGGCCCAGCATGTGCTCGATTACGACGACCTGCTGCTCTATTGGTCGCAGATGATGAGCGATGCGCTGATCGCGGAAGAAATCGGCGGCCGCTTCGACCACGTGCTGGTCGACGAATATCAGGACACCAACCGCCTGCAATCCTCGATCCTCCTGGCGCTCAAGCCCGACGGACGCGGGCTCACCGTGGTCGGCGACGACGCCCAGTCGATCTACTCGTTCCGCGCCGCCACCGTGCGCAACATCCTGGATTTTCCGCAGAGTTTCTCGCCCCGCGCGGAGATGATCACGCTCGACCGCAACTACCGCTCGACCCAGGCCGTGCTCGCCGCGGCCAATGGCGTGATTGGACTCGCACGCGAGCGTTTCACCAAAAACCTCTGGACCGACCGCACCGCCTCGCACAAGCCGCAGCTCGTCACCGTGCACGACGAGGCCGACCAGGCCCGCTACATAGTCGAGGAGGTGCTGGCGAACCGCGAGCAAGGCGCGCTGCTCAAGCACCAGGCGGTGCTGTTCCGGACGTCCTCGCATTCCGGCCCGCTCGAGATCGAGCTGACCCGCCGCAACATTCCCTTTGTGAAATTCGGTGGGCTGAAATTCCTCGACGCCGCGCACGTCAAGGACGTGCTGGCCTTGCTGCGCTTCGCCGAGAACCCGCGCGACCGCGTCGCAGGTTTCCGCATCCTGCATCTGTTGCCGGGTATCGGCCCCGCGACAGCGCAGCGCGTGCTCGATCAGATGGCGGAGAGCATGGACCCGCTGCACGCGCTGGCGCATCTCCCGGTGCCGGCACGCACCGGAGACGACTGGATCGCCTTCGTCCGCACGGTCGAGAACTTGCGCTATTCGGAATGGCCCGTCGATCTCGAACGCGTCCGGCTGTGGTACGAGCCGCATCTCGATCGCCTCCACGAGGATTCCGAGACGCGCCGCGCCGATTTGATGCAGCTCGAGCAGATCGCAAGCGGCTATCCCTCGCGCGAGAAATTCCTGACCGAGCTCACGCTCGATCCGCCGGACGCGACCAGCGACAAATCGGGTCCGCCCTTGCGCGACGAGGATTATCTGATCCTCTCCACTATCCACTCGGCCAAAGGCCAGGAGTGGAAGTCCGTGTTCGTGCTCAACGTCGTCGATGGCTGCATGCCGTCCGACCTCGGCGCCGGCACCAGCGCCGAGCTCGAGGAGGAGCGCCGCCTGCTCTACGTCGCGATGACGCGCGCCAAGGACGATTTGCACCTCGTCGTGCCCCAGCGCTTCTTCGTCCATGGCCAGGCCGCCAAGGGCGACCGCCACGTCTACGCCTCGCGCACCCGCTTCATCCCGGAGCAGCTGGTCTATCTGTTCGAGCGCACCGCCTGGCCGAAGTCCGCCCCAGGTGCAGCCCGCACCGCGGCGCAGGGGCCGAAGATCGACATCGGGGCGCGGATGCGGGGGATGTGGCGGTAGACGCAAGAGGCCGGTCGCGAGACCTGTCAGGATCAGTGGAACACAGAGGTCCGACATGAAAGCCGTCGTCGTCGAGCAATACGCCCCCATCGATCAGATCGAGCTGCAGGACGTTCCGTCCCCGCGCATCGAGCCTGGACAGCTGCGTGTCCGGGTGGAGGCCGCCGGGATCGGCTTCGTCGACGGTTTGAAGATCGAGGGACGCTATCAGACCAAGGATCCCCTGCCCTTCATTCCGGGAACGGAATTCGCAGGCGTTGTGACCGAGGCTCCCGGCGCCCCCGGCGGTTTCGAGCCGGGCATGCGTGTGATGGGCATGACGCGGTCTGGTGCGCTCGCCGAGGAGATCGTCGTCAGGCCCGAAGCGGTCTACCCGCTGCCGGACGGTGTTGCGGCCGAGGTCGCCGCCTCGTTTCGCGCCAATTATCTCACCGCGCTCTATGCGCTCAGTGCACGCGCCTCGCTCTGCGCGGGCGAACAGCTCCTGGTGCTGGGCGCGGCCGGCGGCACGGGAATCGCGGCGGTCCAGATTGGCAGACTGCTCGGCGCCCGTGTGATCGCAGCGGCCTCGACACCAGACAAGCGCACGTTCGCGCAACAACACGGCGCCGACGCTGTGATTGACTACACGCAGACCGGCTGGCGGGACACGTTGAAGGAATTGACCGGAGGACACGGCGCGGACGTGATCTTCGATCCCGTCGGTGGCGAGATCTCGGTGCAGGCGTTTCGCTCCATCGCTTGGCGCGGCCGCCATCTCGTGGTCGGTTTTGCGGCTGGTGCGATTCCGGCATTGCCATTCAACCTGCCATTGCTGAAAGGCGGCGCCCTGCTCGGCGTCGACCTCGCGCAGATTCCGGTGCGCGAGCCAGAGGTGCAGAAGCACCTGATGTCGCAGTTGACGGGCTGGCTCGCCGACGGCCAGCTGAAGCCCGTGGTCGGCCGCGTCTTCGCGCTCGAGGATTTCCGGGACGCGTTCAGGACCATGCAGACACGCGGGGCGCTCGGCAAGATGGTCGTGCGGATCTCAAAATAGGATGCATCGCCGCGCGGGATGTGGCGGTAGCGCCGGCTACGCGCTCAACCTGTCGAAGTGGACCTTGCCTGATTTCATCACCATCGGGATGTGCTCGCCCTGGCCGAGCAGGCAGGTGACATCGCGCAGCGGATTGCCGTCGACCACCAGCAGGTCGGCGATGGCCTCGGGTACGATCCGGCCGAGCCTGCCTTCCATGCCGAGCACCTCGGCGCCAATCACTGTCGCGCTGGCGATCACCGCTTGGGGACCGAGGATCTCGGCGCGAATGCGGAATTCGTCGCTCTGCAGGCGTTGCGAGGGGCCAAGCAGGTCGCTGCCGAACCCCATCTTGACGCCGGCGTCGCGATAGATCGCAAGCGAGCGCAGCCCGGCGTCGCGGACATCGGCGATCTTGGCGACGCTTTCCGGCGGCAGGCCGTATTGGGCGCCTTCGTTCGCCAGCGCCTCGTAGGTGATGAGCGTCGGCACCACATAGGCGCCCTTCTCGGCCATCAGGCGCGCGGTCGGCGCATCAACCAGGTTGCCGTGCTCGATGGTGCGCACGCCGCAGCGAACCGCGCGCTCGATGGCAGCGGCGGTGTAGGCATGGGCGAGCACATAGGTCTGGCGCCCGCGCGCCTCCTCGACGATGGCGCGGATCTCGTCCTCGGAATAGCCAAAGGCGCCGACCGGATCGGTCGGCGAGGCGACGCCGCCGGAGGCCATGATCTTGATCTGGTCGGCGCCCATCTGCAGCTCTTCGCGCGCGGCCTTGCGCACGCCGTCGACACCGTCGGCCACGCGCGCCAGCGCGCCGACCCGCACGCAGCACGGACATGGCGCGTCGCTGGCCAGATAATCCGAGCGCGCCCGCATGTCGCCATGGCCGCCGGTCTGGCTGAGCGCGCGGCCGGAGACGAACAGCCGCGGGCCGTCGGTGAGGCCTGTCTCGATCGCTTGCTTCAGCGCGTGGCCGGCGCCGCCGGCATCGCGCACCGTGGTGAAGCCCCGCCTGAGCATGCCGCGCAGCAGCAGGGTCGAGCGCAGCGTCACCAGCACGTTCGGCATGTGCACCTGCTGTGCCAGATTGAGCTCGACCGCGATCGCATGCACATGCAGATCGATCAGCCCGGGCATCAGCGTCTTGCCCTTCAGGTCGATGGTGCGATCGGCCGTGACATTGAGCGGCCGGTCCGAGACCTCCCTGATCACGTCGTCCTCGACCAGCAGGTGATAGCCTTCCAGCAGATCCGGCTGAAGCGGATCGAGCAGAGCGGCATTCTTGAAGAGGGTGCTGGGCATGGTCGTTTCCTGTCTGGTCAGGACTGTGTGAGCAGCGCGGGCAAGGCGAGCTGGGCGAACGGAAGGCACGCGGCGACATCGTCCTCGCCGTACCAGCCCGCTTCATGGAGCAGGTTGAGCGAGCCGAGCGTGCGCCCGCGCCAGCGCACGGGCATGTTGAGCACGCTCTCGCAGCCGAGTGAAGCGATCAGCTCGTGATCGGAGAAGACGTGGCGCAGATCGTCGATCGTGTAGCCGACATAGGCCTCGCCGCGATCGAGCACGGCCTCGGTCCACGGGCCGGGCGCCAGGCGCTTGCGTCCGCCCGTCGGATAAGGCCCAGGAAGATTGGAATAGATCCGCGCCGCTTCCCCGCTGCCGTCGTCATAAGTGAGGATCGTGAACAGCTTGTGCCCGATCGCCGACTTCAAGGCCTGGTCCAGCGCCGAGAACAGCGCATCGGGCTGATCCACCCTGCCCTGCGCAGCCGCTACAGCGCAGAGCAGCGGGTCGGCTCGGAATGTCGTCTGCCTCATGCGACTTCGCCCGCGGCGATGTCTTCCAGCGAACGGCCGCGGGTCGGCACGCCCATCACCACGACGGTGAGTGCGCCGATCAGCAGGACGCTGGTAGTGATGCCGAACACGCCGGCGAAGCCGAAATTGGGATAGAGGTAGCCGACCAGGATCGGCGACACGATCGCGCCGATGCGGCCGATCGCCGAAGCGAGGCCGGCGCCGGTGGTCCGCACCGGCGTGGGAAACACCTCCGCTGTATAAGCGTAGACGCCGGCATAGGTCCCGTTCATGAAGAACGACAGCAAAATGCCGGCAACCATGATGTGCTGGTCGGTCTGCGCGAAGGCGAGCCCGAGCGCGCTGATGCCGCCGAGCACCATGTAGGAGGCAATCGTGGCCTGCCGGCCGATGCGCTCGTTGAACCAGGCGGCGCTGAAGTAGCCGGGGATCTGCGCGCAATAGATCGCGATCGAATAGGCAAAGCTCTTGGTGATGCTCATGCCGTTCTGCACCAGCAGGCCGGGGATCCAGACGAAGAAGGAGTAATAGCTGAAGGTGATCGCAAGCCACATGATCCAGGTCATGATGGTGATGCGCGCCTGGCGGCCCGCCAGCAATGCGGCGAAATTGGCGAGCAGCGTCCCGCCGGTCACGGCGGGCGCTGCTGCTTCGACGACCGGTTGCGGCAGAACAACGCCCTGGTGCGCGAAGCCGGCCTCGATCTTGTCCAGCACCGCTTCGGCCTCCTTCGCCCTGCCCCGGCTCTCCAGCCAGCGTGGCGATTCCGGCAGCGCCCTGCGCCACCACAGCAGCATGACGACCGGCACCGCGGTGATCACCAGCACGATACGCCAGCCATTGTCATAGGCGGGAACGATGAAATAGCCGAGCAAGGCAGCCGCGACGAAGCCGAAGGAGAAGAAGCCCGCCAGCGCGCCGGTGAAGCTGCCGCGGAAGCGCCGCGCCACGAACTCGGCGAGATAAGGCGCGATGATCGCGCTTTCCGCGCCGGTGCCCATGCCCGCGACGACCCGAGCGGCGAAGAACGACGACCAGCTGTCCACTGCGGCGCTGACGATCGATGCGGCGCAATACAGCGCCAGCGCCGACATCATCACCGCGCGGCGGCCGATCAGATCACCGAGCGTACCCGCCAGCAGCGCGCCGAACAGGAAGCCGATATAAGTGCTGCTGCCGAGCACGCCGATCTGCACGCTCGTCAGATTCCAGGCGGTGCGCAGCACCGGCAGGATGAACGCCAGCACGGCCGCGTCCATCGCGTCGAACATGTAGCCGAGCCCGCCCATCAACAGCAGGTGCGTGTGGAAGCGCGCGTATGGCAGGCGCTCGATACGCGCCGAGATCATCGACATGTCAGTCCCCTCTGTCCGGCGGCCCGGCCTCCGCAACTCCCTGGGGGAACCATAGACAAAGAGATATTATCGTCATAATTTATAATCATGATCTAGTACATCACTGTGGTGAATGTTCTGTCGTTTCGATCGCTCGACCTCAACCTGCTGAAAGTGTTCGAAGCCCTGATGACCGAGGGCAGTGTCACGCGCGCCGCAAACGCGCTGACGATGACCCAGCCTGCGGTCAGCAACGCGCTGGCGCGGCTGCGCGAGGCGCTCGGCGATCCCCTGTTCGTGAGGTCCGGTACCGGAATCCGTCCGACCCAGCGCGCCGTGGTGCTGTGGGAGCCGATCGGCGAGGCGCTCGAGCGCGTTCGCGGCGCGCTCGACGAGCAGGTGTTCGATCCGAGCCGTGCGCAGACCGAGTTCAGCCTCTCGATGTCGGACTACGTCGCCTCGCTGGTGATGCCAGACCTGCTCGGCCATTTCGGCAAGGTCGCACCCAAGGCGCGCGTCCACACCGTCCCCAACACCATCCTGGAGATCGCCGATCAGCTCGAAGACAATCGCGTCGACTGCGTGCTCAGCGTCTATGTCAACGAGGCGCAGCAGCCGGCCGCCATCCGCTCGCGCTCGCTGTGGACGGTCGATTACGCCTGCTTCATGCGGCGCGGACATCCGCTCGCCGCACAGAAGCGGCTGAGCACACGCAGCTTCCTCAACGCCGGACATGTCGACGTGAGTCTTGCCGGCAAGACCTTGCCGTCTTACGACCTCTTCCTTGCCTCGCGCGGACTGTCGCGTAACCTGGTCGCTACGGTCAATCACTACAGTGCCGCCTACGAGGTCGTGCGCCAGTCCGACCTGATCGCGGTGCTGCCGAGCGACCTGCGCTCGCAATCAAGGCACGCGCCGTTCCTGCACGCCATGCCGCTTCCGCTTCGCGCGCCAGCGCGCATCGTCAGCCTGTTCTGGCACCAACGCAACGACACCGTGCCGGCGCAGCGCTGGCTGCGCGAGACCCTGGTCGGGATGTTCGCCAAAACCGACTGACGACGCGGGCCGAAACCCGACACGATCCAAAAAGGAAACGGTGGGTTTCTCGAACCAGTATTGTTGCACCGGTCACCGCGGCCTAGCTCCACCGAAACGATGCCCTCCCCACAGTGACCGGCGCAAGCTGCGTCCGCAGAGACTGATCAATGACCGCCCCCCTTCAATTCGGACTGGACACCTTTGGCGACGTCACCAAGGACGCCTCAGGCGCGGTGCTTCCCCATGCGCAGGTGATCCGCAACGTCGTCGACGAAGCCGTGCTGGCTGACGAGCTCGGCCTCGACTTCATCGGCCTCGGCGAGCATCACCGCGCCGACTTCGCGATCTCCTCGCCGGAGACCGTGCTGGCGGCGATCGCCTCGCGCACCAAGCGCATTCACCTCGGCTCGGCCGTGACGGTGTTGTCGTCGGACGATCCGATCCGGGTGTTCCAGCGCTTTGCGACGCTCGATGCACTCTCGAACGGACGCGGCGAGGTGATCCTCGGCCGCGGCTCGTTCACCGAATCCTTTCCGCTGTTCGGCTTCGACCTGCGCAAATATGAAGAGCTGTTCGAGGAGAAGCTCGATTTGTTCGCGGCGCTGCTGTCGCAGAAGCCGGTGACCTGGGAAGGCAAGCTGCGTCCACCGCTGCGGGACCAGTTGGTCTATCCCCCGGTCGAGAACGGCACGCTGAAAACCTGGATCGGTGTCGGCGGCAGCCCGCAGTCGGTCGTGCGCGCCGCTCATTACGATCTGCCGTTGATGCTCGCGATCATCGGCGGCGATCCCGCGCGGTTTGCGCCCTTCGTCGATCTCCATCACCGCGCCGCCAAGGAGTTCGGCCGCACCGCCCAGCCGATCGGCGTGCATTCGCCCGGCTATGTCGCGGAGACGGACGAGCAGGCGCGCGCAGAGCTATGGCCCGACTACAAGGCGATGCGCGACCGCATCGGCAAGGAGCGCGGCTGGCCGCCGATGGGCCGCGACGAATTCGTCAGCGAAGCCGAGCACGGCTCGCTCTATGTCGGCTCGCCGGAGACGGTCGCGCGCAAGATCGCGAAGACCGCAAAGGCGCTCGGCATTTCGCGCTTTCAGCTGAAGTATTCGGCAGGGCCGTTGCCGCACGAGAAGCTGATGAAGAGCATCGAGCTCTATGGGCGGAAGGTGGTGCCGATGGTGCGGGAGATGATGGGGTGAGAAACTCGCGTCAGTCCGTTCGCCCTTCGGGCTTCGCCGGACACCACGCCTCGCCCTTCAGGCATCGCGTGGCTGCGCCACGCGTAGCCCGAAGGGCGAAGCGTGGTGGGGGAGGCAGGACTCGAACCTGCGAAGCCATGAGGCGGCTGATTTACAGTCAGCTCCCTTTGCCACTCGGGACACTCCCCCGCTCGACGGCAGCACAATCGGGCCGGACCTTGCCGGCGGACCGAAGACGGCCATGGAACGTGAGGCCGCGACAGCCCGGATGGGGGCGCGACCGGGCGCGGTTATGGGCGAAGCGGTGGGGTAAAGTCAACCGAGGCGTTCGGGGAAAATGGTCCATAATGGCCTCAGGAGATGGCCAAATTGCCATATTCCGGAACCCGTGACACAAGCGCAGCCATGAACGATCGAGAATTCGCACCCAAGGGCCGTCGCCGGGACGGTAAGCCCTTCAAGAAGGCCGAGAAATCGGCCGGTCGCCCGGCCCGGCGCGACCGCGATTCGGCAACCGACGGGCCGGTCATCCTCTATGGCTGGCACTCCGTTTCCATGGCGCTGGCCAACCCCCAGCGGCGGATTCGCAAACTGACGTTGACCGAGAACGCGGCCAAGCGATTGGCGGACGAAAACATCGCGACCCCAGTCACGCCCGAGATCGTCCGGCCTCAGGAGATCGACCGCCTGCTGTCACCCGATGCCGTGCACCAGGGCCTGCTCGCCGAAGCCGATCCCCTGCCCTCGCCCGATATCGAGACCTTGAAGCAGGAAGGCATGGTGCTGGTGCTCGACCAGATCACCGACCCCCACAATGTCGGCGCCATCCTGCGCTCGGCCGCAGCGTTCGCGGTCAAGGCGATCGTCACCACCGCACGCCACAGTCCGGAGGCGACCGGCGTGCTGGCGAAGGCCGCATCCGGCGCGCTCGAGCTGGTGCCGATCATCACCGTGCAGAACCTCGCCCGCGCGCTCACCGCGCTGAACGAACGCGGCTTCCAGACCGTCGGGCTCGACAGCGAAGGCAGCGAGGACCTCTCGGACGTCGCGCTGCGCGAGCCGCTCGCGCTCGTGCTAGGCGCCGAAGGAAAGGGTCTGCGGCAATTGACGCGCGAGACCTGCAGCGTCGTGGCGCGGCTCGACATGCCCGGCGAGATCAAGAGTCTCAACGTGTCGAATGCCGCCGTGCTTTCGCTCTATGTCGGCGCAAGCCGGCTGGGGCTGATGAAGCGGTAGAAAAGCAAAACGCCCGTTCGCATCGCGCGAACGGGCGTCTCGTCACTCGACCGATCAGAGATCAGTAATAGCGGCGCAGCACGCGGTGACCGCCGTAGTACGGCATCGGCGCGTGGCGGTGGGCGTAGCCGTAGCGCGGACCGTGGCCGTAGTGCACGCGCGGCAGATAGCCGTAGCGCGGACCATAGCCATAGCGATACGGACGGTAATACGGCCGGTGATAGGGAGCGGCAGCGGCGCGATAGCCGTAGCCGTAATTGGCGGGCGCGACGACCGCGTCTTCACGATAGGTCGGATACGGCGCGAAGGCGCCCGGGCCGGTGTAGGTCGGACCCTGGTTGACGTGGTAATATTGCGTGGTCGGCTCGGCGAGACGCTCATAGGCGCCGTAGCCATAGCCGCCGCAACCGGTGTTGCAGCCGGAATAGACCGGCGCGACCGGCTGGCACGGGTTAAAGCCGCAGGCCGCGGCTGGTGCCGTGGCGACGAACATCACGGCGGCTGCCGCGACCAGTCCCGAAATCATCTGACGCATTACTCTCTCCTGTTGATTTCCGTTTTTGTTGGATCTTGACGTTTCTTAACCCGGCGGCCTGCCGGGGACTTGGACGTGCGGCCGCGGTCGCGGTGGCCGCGGACGATCGTTGATCTCGGGCGCGTAGATCACCGGCGGCGGATCGACGGGCGGATCCATCTGCGCCGGAAGCGGCGCCGATTGCGCACCCCAGCTCTGGTGATAGCTCTCGGCGGGCTTGGGCAATTTGCGGTTCGCGGGCGGCTCGACCTCGAGCCGGCCGTAGCCGGGCCGCAGGCCCAGCGTCGGATAATAATGACCGACATGTTCGGGCTGCCGCTCGGCGACATAGCGCCCGCCATAGATCGTGGGCTGCACCTGCTGGTTCTTGCCGAGGCCCCAGACACCCTCGACGACGGCGTAGGACGCATCGATATTGTTGATGATGATAGGCACGCCGGGGCGGCCGGGCACGACGACGTCGAAGCCGCCGGCAAAAGCCGTCGCAGGCAGTCCGATCAGAAGGGTGGCGAGCGCCACAGCGCGCATGAGGAAACCCCGGTTATCCGGCTGCAACCTACCCGATCACCACGCAGAGAGGGTTAAGGCCTGCTCACCAACTTCCGGTAAGCCTAATGCGTAAGGATCGCGCGCCGCTCAAATGCTGCAAAGCGGGCTAGCGAAGCGTTAACGGCGCATGGTGTCGCCGCCGCGGAACCGCGCCGTGCGCTCACATCCGTTTGACCTTGGTGTAACGAAAATCCACCGGTTTCATCGGAACGTCCGGCGTCGCAAGCGTTTAGCTCTCGTCAACAAAATGGGAGCCAACAACCATGAACATCAAGCTACTCGGAGCGACGGCGATTGCGGCGACCATGCTGGCAGGCTCTGCCATGGCGCAGGCGGTCGTCAACGAACCCGGCCGCTGCGCGGCGCAATTCCCCAATGCCAACTGCAAGAACCTCGGCCCCGGCAATCCCTACACCGATCGTGGATCCCGCCATCACCGCATGTCCTACCGTCAGACCAACACCTATCGTCAGGCCAATGGCGATTGGAATAACGATTGGAACAGGAGCCGCACCGGCTTCTGGCCGACCGACGTCGCGGCCGGCGTAGCCGGCGCCGCGATCGGCACCGCCGGCGCGATTGCCTCGGCGCCGTTCCGCGCCTGGGACAATTCCTATGCCTACGACAATTCGTGGGACAACCGCGGTTGGGACAATCGCGGCTGGGACACCCGCACCTACGCCCAGCGTAACGGCTTCGTCTGTACGCCCGGCACCTGGTTCAAGGGACAAGACGGCCGCCGGCACATCTGCCAGTAAGGCGATTCAGCTCTAGCGCGAAACATCAGGCGGCCGTCAAGGCCGCCTGATTCATGTCCGCCAGGACGCGCCTTGGGGTTCTGGCACTTTCCGATCAAGTCTGGTATTGCGGCGCGCACGGGCAGACAGCCCCGGCTCAGCCGGCCCTGCCCGCGTCGCCGGCTTAGCTCAGCGGTAGAGCAGCGGTTTTGTAAACCGAAGGTCGGGGGTTCAATCCCCTCAGCCGGCACCAGCCTCTGACACCCTCATCCCGCGCGCTTTGCCGCGCTGCTCTGCTGGAAGTGCTCGGCACCTGTGATCTCCACCCAGCGATGTTTCGACTGCTCGAACACCGACCTGACCGGCGCCGGGAAGTCCGGATTTGCGATCGCGCCGACGGCGACAGCGATCATTCCCGGCAGATTGTCGGCTTGCCAATAGACCGTTGACCCGCAGTCGGGACAAAAATGGCTGCGCACCTTGCCGCCACTCGCGGCGGTCCGAACATAGGGCTTTGACGCTCCAGAGATCGTGACGGTCTCTGCGGCGTAGAAAACGCCGATACCGAACGGCGCGCCGGTCCGTCGCTGACAGTCGAGGCAGTGACAGGCGACGACGAGGCGCGAGGGTCCCGGAAGCGACAACGAAAGCGCGCCGCAGCTGCATCTGGCATCGATCATGGAATCTGGTCTCCCTTGACGGCAGATAGAGTTGAAGAGGCAGCGGTGCCCGTCTCAAATGACACGTTGCAGCGCGCTCCGCACACCTCAGAGCCTCACTCCGTCCCGACCTCGAACGCCAGCAGCACGTTGCCGGCGACGCCGCTCCATTGTCCGTAGCCGGAATTGGTGTAGAGCATGCCGCCGGCGATGACCGGGCCGGGGCCATCGATCGCGCCGCCATGGGCGGGGACGCCGTTCACCGCCTTGAAATCCTGCGCGGTGTCGAACTCCCACACGAGCTTGCCGTCGGGAGCGTAGGCGCGCAGGAAGCCGCTGACGCCGCCGGAAAACACCACGCCCGGGATCAGGCTCACCGCCGCCGAGAGCGCGGGGCTGCATTGCGGGCGTTCGCCGCAGGCGACCGGCGGCACTTCCATCACAACTTTTCCGCTGGCGAGGTCGAGGCCGAACAAGCCGCCGCCTTGCGTGGAATCGAGCTGCCGCGTGCCGTCCCGTTTGAAGCGCAGGTCGGAATTCGCGACATAGATGCGCTCGCCGTCCGCGGCCGAGCCCCATTCGCTGCCGCCGAGCGAACCGCCCTTCCCGATCCGGGTTTGCCACAGGATCTTGCCGCCGTCGTCGGGATCGAGCGCGTGCACGACGCCGGATTTCTGCGCGATGGCGAGCACGCGCCTGCCGTCGTGCAAGGTCACGAGGATCGGCGACTGGCCGAAATCGTGATCGGGCCCGTGATCCTCGGGACAATTGGTCTTGTCTGCATTGTAGCAGGCGACGACGAAGGCGTCCTTGGGCGTCGCCTGCTGCTTCCACAGCAGCTTCCCGGTCGCGAGCTCGAAAGCGAGGATCGCATCGGCGGTCGCGGCCGGCGGATTCGAATAGGAATTGCTCGTCGCGACATAGACCGCGCCCCGCTTCGCATCGATCGTCGGCGCCGACCAGATCGCGGCGCCGGACGGACCGAAGAGCTGCGTGCCCCTGGCATTCTTGCCGGTCGGATGCGGCACTTCCGGAATCGTATAGGCCTGCCAGATCGTCTTGCCGGTCGCGGCGTCCAGCGCCACGACGCTGCCGCGGAAGGTGCAGCATTCGTAACCGGCTTGCGAGCCTGCCGCTTCCTCGATCGAGGACACCGGCACGTAGAGCACGCCGGCATGCAGCGTCGGAGCGCCGGTGATGCGCGCGGCGGCATGCTCCTCGACTTTGGCCTTCCAGATCAGCGCGCCGGTCAGCGCATTGACGGCGTAGGCGTTGGCACGCAAATCCCCGAAGAAGATCGCGTACTGATCGGAGCCCGGAAGCTGAGCAAAACTGATCGCGGCGCGCACCGCCGCATCGATCGCCAACGTCCACAGCGTGCAGCCGCTTCGCGCGTCGAGCGCGTGCATCTTGCGATCCGTGCCGCCGATGAACAGCATCCCGCCGACGATGGCGGGCGGCGCAAACGACACCGATGCGCCGGGAAAGGCATAAGCCCATTTCAACCGCAAACGCGGCACCTGCGCCGCGGTCAGCCCCGCCATGTCGGCCGGCTGGAAGCGGCTGTTGCCGGCATCGACGCCCCATCCGTTCCAGCGCGGGCCGTCGAGGGCTTGCGGAAAGCCGCTTCCCGGCTGCGCGCAGCGGCCGTCCGCGTCGGCGGTAGCGCCGCTCGTCGGCATCTTGCCGGTGACAAAGGACGCTATGGCGCGGCGTTCGGCATCGCTGCGATCCTTCGTCATCGCCGCCATGCTGCCGGAGGTCAACGTTCCCAGCACGTGGTCGAACGACATCGCCTGCATGGCGCTCCGGGCCGGCACGCGGGTCTGCGCCTCGCTGTCGTGGCATTGCGCGCAATGCGCTGCATAGAGCGCGGCCCCTTCCTGTGCCAACGCTGGCGCACTGCACCAGATCAGCAACGCGGCGGAGATGGCACGAGCGCTCATGGTGGGCTCCGGCATGCGATCGCTTCACACAACCCGAAGTCTATCGCCGCCGCGATCGCGGGCGCAATGGACGTTGTGCCTGCTTCTGTCACGCACCCGTGCGATCGGGATCCGGCAACTCGTCGAGCCGCCAGAGCCCGAGGCTCTTGTCGCGCCAGCCGCCGTCGCCCTCCTCGCAGCGCTCGTCGATCAGCTCGCGCGGTGCGGGCCAGTCGAACGGCGCCTTCGTCATGTTGAGCGCGCGCCAGTCGCCGTCCTCGCAATCGCGATTGTCCTCGATCTCCGGAAACGTCGTGACGAGCAGGAATTGCGCGCCGCTCTCGCGAAAGCGGGCGGTGACGCGGGCGATGTTCTGAAAGCTCAGATGCACCAGGCAATCCCGGCACAGGATCAGGTCGGCGCGCGGCAGTGCATCGCGCGTGACATCGGCAACCAGGAATCGGCCGGCCAGTTCGCCATCCGCCACGCGCTTGTTGTTGGCCTCGACCAGCGACGGCACGATGTCGATGCCGACGTAGTCGATATCGAGCTTGATGCGACCGATCCAGCCGGCATCGCCGCAGGGCGCATCGAGCAGCGAACGCGCGCCGAGCCGTTGCAGCAGCGGTGGAAGCGCCTCCCGAACCGCGGCGGTCGCCATGTCCTCCGACCCGAGCCCGGAGACCGAGCTGGCAGCGCCCCAGAGGTTCGTCCGCTCGATCCGCTCGAACCGCGCGGCGAGATCGAGGCCCGCGAAATTGTCGCGGTCGGCGACGAAGCGTTCGTGGGCCAGCACGGGGGGACGATTGGCGATCATCGGATCAGACACAGGTCGAAATTTGGTCGCAAGCACCATACATCGCGTGCATCCCATTCGAAATTGCCTGACCGGGCGTCAGCCAACATCCGGACCCGATGCGCTCCATGACGACCAAAGAGACGGCCAGGATCGCCGCCGGTGCGGTGACGGCCGTGGTGATGACGGCGGTGCTGTTTGCAATCGCCATGGCATTTCTGCTGGCGCCCTAGGTGGCATGAGCACCCCGAACATGGGGCCAAATCGGAACCAAAGGCGCACCTGGTTCGTTCTCGACCCATGCGAATCCGCGAAGAAAACCGAAACATGTTTCTGCTGGTGACAGTGACACTGTGCTGTACCGCAGTTGCCGGCACATTGACGCTGCTCGAGCCGACGCTTGGGCCGGCCCCCGAAAGGCAGGTCGCCGAGCGAGCGATGATCGACGTCACCCGGGTATCGGATCAAACTCCGGTTCGGGTGGTGGGCGCACCGTTCGAGCCCAACGTTAATCCGCGCGCGCGATAGCCCTCACCTCGGCGATGCCTCCGTGCCCTCCTGGGGCCGGCTTTGGGCACGTGCCAATTCCTCCACGAACGCGATCACCTCCGCCCGCTTGTGGGGCGGGAGCGACAGGAACGCGCGGATGAGCCTCAGGCCCTCCACTTCGTGCGACCGTTCTTTTCCGGAATCCATCCGCCTAATGTCGTGCGACCGGGAAAAATATGCAATCCCTTGCGAACGACCTTGATTCGGCGCGGTCGCTTTGCTGGAATAGGGCCCGGCTGAGGTGAAGCATGAAGTGGATCAGGGAGCGCGACGCGCTCATCGCGCAGACGATGGCCTTCGTCCAATCGGTGACCGGCAAGAAGGACGACCTCCTTCAGCCGGATGCGCCGTCGGATTCTTCGGCGGCAACCGTCGAGGCCGTCCCGGTCGAGGCCGTCATGGTCGAGATCAAGCCGCCCCCACCCCCTCCGCATCCTCAGCCCGCCCGGCATTCGCCGCCGCGGGCGGTCGGTGATTTCCGTACCGAGATGCAGGCCCGCATTGCCAATTTCCGTAAGCATCAGGAGCGGTTCGAGCGCGAGCGCGAGGAATATTGTGCCGAAACCCTGACCAAGTTGCGCGCCGCCATCCGCGACGTCCCTAGCCCGCCGGCCAAAAAGTAAGGTCCCCCTCCCGCGGGAGGACCTATAGCCAAGACCACACCAGCCACAGATTGGCCGCGCAGGCGCCGAATAGCGCCAGCGTCAGCGGCAGGAGCATGTGCCCGCAGGAGGTCTTCAGGTCGCTCGTCATGGCGGAAAACATCCGCTGATTCCGCCAAACGAGTCCCAGGGATTCTTTTTTTCGCGATTCAGGACTCGTTAAGGACTCACGGCCCGGCACGCGCGATCACGGCCCCGTGATCACCCCTCGCCCGGAACCTGCCGGCCGGCCCGACCGTTAACGGGCTTTCCTGGAGCGGGAAGAGATGCCCTACGCCCTGTTCTGCAACGACGCCCAGATCAGCAAGGCCTATCCGAGCGAATCCGACATCTGGCAGCTCGCGGAGCGGAGCGGCCTGGTCGTCGATGTCAGCCCCGACGAGGACCGTCCGGGGCCACGCCGAGTGCTCGACAATGATTACGAGATCAGGCCCTGCCGAGCCGCCCAGGGCGAGGACCCTGCCAAGAACAAGGCCGAGGCCGAGCGCCAGTCCAAGATCGAGCTCGAGCTGAATTCGTGAGGTGCCGCCGGCGGACGCCGCAGGGGATCAGGGCGTTGCTGTCGCCAGCGAGGCCTGCTCACCCGGCATCACCACACAGGCCTTGCGGCGGTGCAGCCCGCGGATCGCCCCGGTGACCTTCAGCACCTTGCCCGACGGGCAGGACGCGTCCTTGACGAAGGCCACCTCGTAAGGTGCCAACATCAGAGGCTCGGATTTGAGGATTGTCTGTGCAGAGCACGGTACACAGAAGAAGCACGAGAGCACCGCTGCCGACACCAAGATACGCATGTCCGTCGTCCCACCAGCCCGGTAATTCTCATATAACGCGTTCCGGAGCGCGAGTTCCGTAAGCGGCAAAAATTATTTTTGCTTTACCCGAGCCCCATGACACGCGTGAGAAGGCGCGCGTCGGAATGTTTGTCTGCAAATGACGCGCCAGATGGTTCACGCATTGCAAATACTGGGGTGGCCGCCGGGCGGGCGGACAAGCGAAAGGCCGGCGGAGCCGGCCTTTGCCTGGATGCGTGGTCGTCTGGGTGCGGGTCAGTAGCGCGAGGCTGCCGGACCGCCCCAGCCGAAACGGTAGTTCACACCGACCTTGACGGTATGCTCGTCCTCCCGGCCGCGGACGCCGACGACGTCGACCGGACCGGAGGTGAAGGTGGTGCTGCCGAAATTATAGTACTGGTACTCGGCCTTGGCGGACCAGTTCGGCGCGAACATGTATTCGAGGCCGGCGCCGACCGTGTAGCCGTCCTTGCTGTTGCCGGTCGCAGTGAAGGCCTGCGGCACCCCGGCGATGTTGACGCCGAGATTGTTATTGCGCCAGGCGTAGCCGCCCTTGGCGTACAGCAGGGTCGGTCCCCAGGTGTAGCCGATGCGGCCGGTCACCGACCCGAGCTGGTCGGTGTTGGAGGTCACCTGCGTGCCCAGCGGGAACGTGACACCATTGTTGTTGGTCGGCAGCCAGGAATACTGGGCCTCGATACCCACCACCCAATTGGGCGCGAACTGGTAGTCGAAGCCGCCCTGCACGCCGCCCAGGAAGCGGGCGTCGCTGGACTGGAAGCTGCTGTCGCCGGCAAACGTGCCGCCGACATGGCCACCGATGTAGAAGCCGGTCCAGTTGTAGATCGCCTGTGGCGGCGTATAGGCCGGCGCCTTGGTGTAGGTGCGCGGCTGCATGTCCGCGGCTGCAGCCGGCGCGGCCAGCGCAAGCACAGCGGCTGCACCCAGCAAAATCGATCTCATGATCATCCCCGTTCTTTCATTTACGACACTCAGGAAACAACGTGGCGTGAATTGGGTTGCTTCGCGGCGATGCCGGAACGTTGATCGTTCGTTACTGTGACGGGGTGGCAACATCGCGATTTTGTTCCGTCACGTCGCCCGCGCCGACTGTTTTTGTCGCCTGCGGAAGTCCTGCCGTAACAATTTGTCGCAACACGAAACCGCCCCGTTCAAAGCTCCCCGAAATGTGATCCAGCGAGCTCCGGCACCAGCCTTTCTAGCACCGACCGATGAAAGCGGGCTTTGCGCTACCGCGTCATCTTTTCGAGTTCCGGAAAGGGTACGTAAACCGCGCCGGCACAGAGCTCGCTGGTGCGGTCGACGACACGGTCCGCGCGTCCGTTGACGAAGATCACGGCGCGTTCCCGCATGGCCTTGTAACTGCCATCGGTCTCGCGCGGGGTGAAGTGCAGACAGCTCACATAGAACTGCCGGCCGCCGACTTCGCGCTGGACCGGCTCTGCCATGCTGGCCTCGCGCACGCCGACCGGGTTGTTCAGGTAGGTGCGCATCAGGGCCAGCGTGTCGCTGCGGAAATTGTCGGGAAACGGCTGCGGCCCTCCGGCCTGGGTCCCGCCGATGAAGGTTGGACGGTCACCATCACTGCCGAAACATGCCGCAAGCGCCAACGGCAAGGCCAGGACGGATGCCAAGCGCACCGCAAATTTCGCCAATCGCCCCACAGATTCCGCTCTCCACGCGAACAGACTTACGGGGATGTTCTAGCCCCAAGGGCGCGCAAAGGGAATTCAGTCCTGCGCGAGAGGCCCTGTCAGCAACGCGCCGCACCGCCGCCGGCACTCGCGCTTTCGCGCAGGTGCCGGGACGGCCTGAAATCCGTACGCGGCGGCGGGCAATGCACGGTGCCGCCGCGCGGGATCAGACGTTAGCTGCGCTTCTCGGTGGTCAGCGGCTTGGTCGCCTCCGGCTGCGCCTTCAGCTTCTTCGCCGACAGGTGCTTGTGGTGATGGCGATGGGTGCGCACCGTCTTGTGCTCGTCCGGCGTCACGGCCGCGTTGGCGTTCATCGCCTTCGACTTGGTATCCACCTTGGCGTCCGCCTTGACGTCGGTCGCCTTGGTGTCGGCCTTGAGGCCGGCCTCGGGTTTCGCGACGGTGGTCGAAGCCTTGGTCTGGCTCTGGTCCGCCTTGATCACCGGGGCGGTCGTGGTGGTCTTGCCGGCCTCGGCGGCGAAGGCCGGGGCTGCGATCACGGTAGCTGCGAGCAAGGCTGCGGAAATGGTCTTCAGCATGGTGGTCTCCTCTTGGAAGGATCTCGAGGCGGCGCCCTCTCGCCTACCCTTCGATCGTAGGTGGAGCCTAGGGACGGCGCACTGAACCCAATCTGAAGCCCCTTGCAGGCTTCCGTTCATCTCGATGACTAGTTTGTCATCTGCCCTGGACGACCAGATCGTGCGATGCGGGAATGTTTTTGGCTGACGGGTGTTTCGGTCTTCAGGCAATCGTGTAGGATCGCCACGTTCCATACGGGAGAATTTAGATGCGCAAACTCTCAATGCTTGTCGTGCCGGGACTTGTCGCCATGTCGCTGGCGGCCGCACCGGTGCTGTCGAGCGCCTATGCCGCCGGCAGCGACGAGCCCTCCTCGCCGCCGAAGTCGGACTCGTCCTCGTCCAAGAAGGGCAAGAAGAAGAGCTCTTCCGTCAGCGATCCCAAATTCCTCTCCGCCTATCGCACCGCCTACACCGCGATCTACGACAACCACGACTACTCCGGCGCGATCGGTCAGTTGAAGTCGCTGAAGCGCGACGACGTCGCCGACGTCGCCAATCTGATCGGCTACTCCTATCGCAAGCTCGGCGACTATCAGTCGTCGAAGGTCTATTACGAGCTGGCGCTGAAGGACGATCCGAACCACGTCCGCACCTGGCAGTATTACGGCCTCTGGCAACTCGAGCAGGGCAACCGCGAACAGGCGCAGTATCATCTGAACAAGATCGCCTCGCTCGCCGGCACCGACAGCTCCGAATATCGCTCGCTTGCGGCAGCCCTCGACAAGCCGACCGGCGCGACGCTCGTCTACTGAACCTCGCATCGTCGCATGACGCGAACGGGCACAACCTTCCCGGTTGTGCCCGTTCCGCTTTCTCGGCTAGCCTCCCGCACCAATCCTCCCCGCAAAAATTGGTGTGCAATGGACAATTGGCTGCGATCCGCGATCGACTACATCGGCTCCTGGATCGAATTCCAACTGACGACAATCCAGCAGCCAGGCGTCATCGTCGCAATCGCGCATCGCGGCGAGATCGTCGCCGAGCATGCATTCGGCCTCGCCAATCTCGACACCGGCGAGAAGCTGACCCCGCGCCATCGCTTCCGGATCGCTTCCCACTCGAAGAGTTTTACGTCGGCCGGCATCATGAAGCTGCGCGAGCAGCGCAAGCTTGGGCTCGACGACCTCATCGGCGACCATGTCGGCGGCCTGCATCCGCGCGTCGCCGAGACGACGATCGCACAGGTGCTCTCACACAGCGCCGGGCTGACGCGCGACGGCGTCGATTCCGGCCAGTTCATCGACCGCCGCCCCTATCTCGACGCCAAGGAGCTGCTCGCGGAATTGAAGCTGCCGACCGCGATCGAGGCCGGCACCCGCTTCAAATATTCCAATCACGGCTTTGGTCTGCTCGGCCTCGTCATCGAAGCCGTGACGAAGGAGCCCTACTCCGTCTGGATCAAGCGCGAGATCGTGGAGGCCGCGGGCCTGCGCGAGACCGAGCCGGACGCACCGCTTGCCAAGGGTGCGCCGTTCGCGCGCGGCCATACGCGAAAGGTTCCGCTCGGCGAGCGTTGTGTGATCCCCGGCGACAACCCCGCGCACGCGATGGCGTCGGCCGCAGGCTTCATGGCGACCGCCGGCGACACCGCGCGCTTCTTCGCGCAGCTTGCGCCGAATGCCAGAAGAAGCGTGCTGTCGGCCGCAAGCCGCCGCGAGATGACGCGTCATCATTGGCGCATCCCCCAGAGCTTCGAGGGCTATTACGGCCTCGGGGTCAATGCCGGCAAGACCGACGGCTGGGACTGGTTCGGCCATGGTGGCGGCTTCCAGGGCTATATCTCGCGAACCTGCGCCATCCCGGCCTGCGAGCTTTCGATCAGCATCCTCAGCAATTCAATCGACGGCGCGGCGCCGTTCTGGATGGACGGCGCGATGCAGATATTGCGCGTCTTCCAGACCCGCGGCGCACCTGACCGCCGTCTGCGCGACTGGACCGGCCGTTGGTGGACCATCTGGGGAGCGAATGATCTCGTGCCCACCGGCAACCGCGTGCTCGTCGCCAATCCGCAATTCAACAATCCCTTCATGGATGCCGCCGAAATCGAGGTCACCGGCCGTGACACCGGCAAGCTCTCCTGGGCTGCCGGCTATTCCAGCCATGGCGAGCCGGTGCGCCGGATCCGCGACAAACGCGGCAAGATCAGCGAGATCTGGGTCGCGGGCGCCAACGTGAAGCCGGAGCGCGTCGTCGCGAAGGAGATCGTGCGGAGATACAAGCCGCGCAAAAGCAGGCCTACTCCCTGATCAGGGCCTCGACCTCACTGCGAAACGCCTGCCGCGAGCCGCCTTGCGAATAGAACATGTGGCCACCGGGATAGACGACGAACTTCACGCGCTGCGTCACGAAAGCGGGCAATTGATCTAGCACACGCTTCGTTCCGAAATAGGGCGTGGCGAGATCGAACAGGCCGTGCGCGACCAGCACGTTCAGCTTGGCGTCGGTGGCGAGGATCTGGCGCAGCTCGGACACCGATTGCGGCGGGTTGATGCCCCGTCCGAAATCCCAATGACCTTCCACGGTGCCGTTCAGCACCTCATAGGAGCCGTCGGGCTTCCAGTTGAGCTTGCGCGAGAGCACGTCGACGGCCGCACTCGTCAGCGGCGCCTGAAGCGCATCGCCCGAGGGATCGCCGAACCGCGAGCTGCTCGAATCCGGATAGGGATCGAAGCCGCGCACGGAGGCGTCGTAGCGTCCCGTCACCTTGCCGTTCTTGCGGTCGAATTCGCGGCGGAATTCGCCGACGTCGAAGCGCCCGGCGAGGCGGCGGCTCACCGCCTGGTCGATGCCGGTAAGCGCAGCGACCTTGTCGGCCAGGCGATTGGTGGCCTCCTTGTCCGCCTCGCCCTTGACGAGGTCGGCCAGGAATTCCCCGCGCGCGTAAGCCTCGACATCGGCGAGGTCGGCGCGCTTGATCGGCCCTTTAGCTTCGCGCGCCACCGCCACATAGCTCGGCAAGGTCGCGACATATTGCAGGAGGCTGGTGCCGGTGAACTCGCGGAAGTCCAAGAGCGGCGACACCAGGATCAAGCCCTTGACGCCGACGCCATGCTGGAGCTGCAGCTGGCGCACGACCTTGGGCCCGCGAATGCCGCCATAGCTCTCGCCCGCCACGTATTTCGGCGAGGTCAGGCGGTCGTGTTTCTCGAGCCAGCGGCGGATCACGAGCGCGATCGCGTTGACGTCGCCGTCGACGGAATAGAACGATTTTCGCGCATCGTCGCCGCTCGCGATGAAGCGACTGTAGCCGGTGCTGACGGGATCGATGAAGACGAGGTCGGTGAAATCGAGCCAGGTCTCGGCGTTCGGCTTCACCTCGGGCGATGCCGACGGCGACAGCGCATCGCCATCGAGCGGCAGCCGCCATGGACCGGCCGCGCCGAACTGCAGCCACGCCGAGGATGCACCGGGTCCGCCGTTGAACAGGAACGTGACCGGGCGCGTGGCGCGGTCGGCGCCGTCGAGCTGGTAGGACGTGTAGGCGATGTCGGCCAGCGGCTCACCCTTGCCGTCGAACACGCGGATGGAGCCGGCGGTCGCGGCGAAGTTGAGGGTACGGCCGGGCAGCTCCAGCGTCTGCTTCGTGGTCGTATCAGGCGGCAGGCGATGCGGCTCGCCCGCCGACGGCGCAGCCTGCGTCGCACCTTGCGCATTGCCGGCGCGCCCGCCCTTCTGTCCGGCGGGCGCTGCCGTCTCGGAGCGCGGCTGCGGCGGATCCTCCGCACGCGCAACGCTTGCGAATGCGACCGCGGACGCGGCCAGCACCAGCCCGGTTCGTCGCAGCCTCGGCAAGATCGCGCGCATAATCGTTCTCCCTGCCCGGCTGTTATAGCCGGTGCGCCGCGAGGCTAGCGAGGAATTGCGACGGTTTGCAGGATCGAGGGTCGGCGGTGCGTCCCAAGCCGGCTCAAATCAACCTGTTTTGTTCTCCGGATCGACAATCGCCCATTTGCCCTAAGCGGCGGTCATCCTCGACAATACAGGGGCACCTCGTATAGACGAGCCCGGCGGAACTTTCTCCAGCCAGCGGGCCTGCCCGACAAGCCATGACCAAATCCCCGCGATACGACCGGATCGCCTTCGTCGCCAGCCCGAGCAGCGAGGCGCAGGCCGCCTATGTCCAGCTCACCAGGGACTATGGCAATTGCGACCCTAAGGATGCCGATATCGTGGTCGCGCTCGGCGGCGACGGCCTGATGCTGCAGACGCTGCACCAGAACATGCACACGGGAAAGCCGATCTACGGCATGCATCGCGGCACCGTCGGCTTCCTGATGAACGAATACTCGACGCACGATTTGCGCGCGCGGCTCGAGGCGGCGCATGAAACCGAGATCAATCCGCTTCTGATGCGCGCGACCGATGGCAACGACCGCGTCCACCTGCATCACGCCATCAACGAGGTCTATCTGTTCCGGCAGACCTCCCAGGCGGCGCGCTTGAGGATCATGATCGACGAGCGCGAGCGCATGCCCGAGCTGATCGCCGACGGGATCATCGTGGCGACGCCGGCCGGTTCGACCGCCTATAATTTGTCGGCGCAGGGACCGATCCTGCCGATCAACGCCGCCCTGCTGGCGCTGACCCCGATCAGCGCCTTCCGGCCGCGGCGCTGGCGCGGCGCGCTGCTGCCCAACACCGCCTATGTCGTGATCGAGGTGCTGGAGGACGACAAGCGTCCGGTGGCGGCCGTCGCCGACCATGAGGAGGTACGCAGGGTCCGGCGCGTCGAGGTCCTCTCCGACAAGAGCATCTCGATGCGCATGCTGTTCGACCCCGGCCACAGCCTGGAAGAGCGCATCCTGCGCGAGCAGTTCGGGTACTAGAACCACCCTCCGCCCGCCGATGCGGCTTCGGTCGCAACCCTTCGTTAACCCTCGCCACGATATGGTTAACGAAGGTTGACCCTTTGGCCCGGGCGTCATGTTTCGTATCGACTTCAACAAGCTGCGCTTCCTCGTCTGCGACGACAATCCGCACATGCGCCGCATCCTGCGGACGCTGTTGCATTCCTTCGGCGCACGCGAAGTCTATGAAGCCGAGGACGGCGCCACCGCGCTCGAGATGTACAGCCATTACGTGCCCGACATCGTCATCACCGATTGGGCGATGCCGATCTTCGACGGACTCGAGCTTGCGCAGATGATCCGGCAGCCGGAATCCAAGGGCAACCCCTACGCGCCGATCATCATGCTGACCGGCCATTCCGAGAAGCGCCGCGTCACCGTCGCGCGCGATGCCGGTGTCACCGAATTCCTGGCCAAGCCGATCTCGGCCAAGGGGCTCTATCAGCGCATCCTCAACGTGGTCGCCAATCCCCGCCCCTTCATCAAAACCAAGACCTATTTCGGGCCGGACCGGCGCCGCAACACCAACTCCGCCTATATGGGTCCCGAGCGCCGCGTCGGCGAAAAGCATGAGGTGCTGCAACAGCCCTCGCTGCTCGACAAGGCCCGCTCCTCCATCTAGCGCAGGCGTCTTCAGACGAGGCAGGCATCATGGCGAAGAACAGTGCAAAGGACATCGAGGTCAAGGCCTTCGCCACGCATCAGGTCATCACGCAGCCCAACCCGCTGCGCAAGGTTCTGCGCCGCGTCGAGGAGAAGGACCTGGACGATCCGGTCGGCCGCGCCGAACAGGCGCTCGCGGGCCTTTCCGGCGAGTTCAAGGACTGGATGACGACCGAGGTCAACCGTCTGTCGGCCGCCTATGTCGCCGTTCGCAACGACGGCTTCACCAAGGAGCGGCGCGACGAGCTGTTTCACGCCGCTCACGACATCAAGGGCGACGCCGTGACATTCGGCTATCCGGCCGCGGCGGGAGTAGCCGAGAGCCTGTGCCGCGTCATCGAGCACGCGCCGGATCTGGAAAAGGTCCCGGCCGAACTGTTCACGCACCACATCAACGCCATCCTCGCCATCGTGCACGAGAATACCCGGCTCGACCGCATCAGCGTCTCCGCCGAGCTCAGCCGTCGCCTGCGCAAGGTCGCCGACGACTATCTCGCGCAGGTCAACCGCGATCGGCCCGAACATCTCGAGGTGATCCTGGCGCCGAGCATCGCGCCGGCGGAGTGAGGCTCGGCTCTCTCCCCGTCATTGCGAGCGCATCGAAGCAATCCGGAATCCCTCCGCGGAGAGATTCTGGATTGCTTCGTCGCTTCGCCCGCACCCTACGGCATCACGCCGCGATCAGATCGTCGTACACCGGGTCGACCGCATCATCCGCGGCCAGCTCGTCGCAGAACAGCCGTGCCTCTTCCCGCGCCGATTCGGTGGCGAAGCGGCGCAGCAGGACCATCAACGGCTCGGCGACGCCGCGGTCGGTCTCGCAATGGGTGAGCACACGCTCGACCATGCGACGGCGCAGCCGGACCGCACCATCGTCGCTGTCGACGAAGCCCTGCTCGTGGCAGGCATCGAGCGCGACCTGGAATGCCGCAAACGTCGCCTCCGGAAGCCCGGCGCGCCGGAGCAGCGCGTGCAGGCTGTTGCCGCCGCGGTCATGCAGCAGCGCGGAGACGCGCGCCAGCGGCAGATCGGCAAGCTCGGCGAGTGCCGCGTCGAACAGGTCGAGATTGCTCGACAACAGCGCGCGCAGGATCAGGCCGGCCGTCAGCTGGCCCGTGACGCGCAGATGATGCACCAGGCCCTGCATGTCCTCGCCGCGCGAGCGCGCCGCGATGTTGATGGTGGAGCGGTCGCGCGCCTCGATCGTGATGCGGTCGGCACGGTCGGCGCTCAGCCAGTTCCGCGCCACGACGAATTGCGCGAGCGTCTCGGAGAGTTTTGCCACCAGCGCGGCGCGGGTTGCGGACGGCAGGTCATCCAGCACCAGCATCGCCTCGCGGATCGCGGCGAGATGGCCATGGCGCTCGACGATGCGATTCCACGAGAACGGCGCAAGTTCGGCATGGGGATTTTCGATCAGCTCGAGCGCCGCCGCGGCGCAGCCGACTTCGGCGATGGCAGCGCAGACCGAGACCGGCAGCGCGATGCGGCGGGCGACCGCGCATTGCACCTCGTCATTGCCGGTGGCGACGATATCGACGAGATCGGCGTCGATCAGCAGCGGAGAATGTTCGAGCACGGGCAGCGCGACGGTCGGCTGGTCCGCCGACAGCGCCCGCACGATCGACGCCGGAGCATCGAGGCTGCGCGCAAAGGCCTCGGCCATGGCCTGCCGCACCAGGGGCGAGGGATCGTCGAGCTGCATCAACAGCGCGCCTTCGGCGGCGATGCGGTCGCCTGTCGAAAGGTCTGAGATCAGCCAGGCCCGGGCCAACGCCCGTGTTGCCTCGGCCCGCTCGCCGGCGGGCGCCGTTCTGATCCAATTGATGAACTGCCGAACAATCATGCTGCTTCCGGCTTACACAACAAACGAAAAGGGTGACGGCTCGTCACCTGCAACACAAAATAAACCACGACGCTTAACAAAGCGTTCACCATAACTGGCTGGTTTTGTTGAGGATTTGTTAAGGGAACAAAGCCGCTTGGGATGCGTGCCCCCGGACGTAGCGCAGCAGCGCTTCGCGCTGCTGCGCGTAAGGGACGCGAGACCTAGCTCGAGAACGTGCCGTTGCGATCGCTGAAGAGATCGAGCGGCTGCGGCGGCCGCACGTCAGGCGCAGCTGAGGCGACCGAGGTGAGCGAGGCGTTGTTGCCCCACAATTTCTGCACGGTGGTCGAGACCGGCTGCGTGGTATCGCCGGGCTGATAGATCGAGCGGAAGGCCGGCGTTGTCGGCGTATTGTCCGCGACCGTTGTCGGCGATGTCGCACTGACTGGCGTCACGGCGTTCGTGTTGGGGAAGGTCTGGAGATAAGCAGCGTTGTCGACCATCGGCGCGGTGGGCTGCACCCCATTCGCGCTCGCAACCTGCGTCGTCGACGGCGTGCCGCCATACATCGCCATCGCGCTGCGGGTCACCTTCGAATTGGCCGCGCTGGCATAGCGCGCGTCCAGCACCGAATAGACTTCGGAGACGCTGCGGGCGCGGCCGTCCTTGGCGTAGAAGATCGAGCGGTTGGCGGAGGCGGCGTTCGGAAACAGCCGCGCACCGACCGCTTGCGGATTGTCCTCGGCATTCGCGATCAGTTTTGCGGCGCCGCCGACGCCCATGAAATGCGCCATGTAGAGTTCGCTGTCGCTCGGCCTGCGCCCGAGCAGGCCGGTGAGCTTGAAGCTGTTCGACTGCGTCAGCGCCGCCGCCATGCTGGAGGCGGCTTCCGGATCGTCACGCAGCTTCATGATCGACCGCTTCATCGCGGGATCATCCACGCTGTAGCCGCCCGACGACGTCCTGGTGATGGCGTCGGAATAGTTGCCGTAGCCGAGCTGGGTGCCGGCCTCCTTCACGGTGCCGAGCCAGGTCTGGTCGATGAACTGGTAGAGCCCATGCGCGGACGAGGTGGTGGCCCCTGCCGTGGGATCGAAATCCGATTCCATCTTGGCGGTGGTCAGCATGTACTGGAAGCTGACGCCGCTGACGTTCGAGGCCTGCTTGATCGCACCGGCGACGCGCGCCCGCGTCGGCTCGAGACCGACCGTCTGCGTGGCACTGGAATTGTCGACCGACATGATGAAGTGCCCGCCCCGTGCGGCGTTGAGCGGCGCCGGCAATTCGGACGCCTGTCGTTTCACCGTGGGACAGGTATGGTTAATGCGGGGTTAATTCAGCCCTCACCCTCATCCCGGGCTCGCGCTTCGCGTGCCCCGGAATGCAGCGAGCTACTTCTTGTAGACCGCATCCGGATCGAACAGCCGCTCCGCATCGGTGAAGACCAGCTTGGCGCCGCCGCCCTCGCCCTCGACCTTGCGATAGAAGCACGAGCGTCGCCCGGTGTGGCAGGCAGCCCCGATCTGCTCGACACGGATCCAGACTGCGTCCTGGTCGCAATCGGTGCGCATCTCGATCACGCGCTGGGTCTGACCCGAGGTCTCACCTTTTCGCCACAAGGCATTGCGCGAGCGGCTGAAGTACCAGGCCTCGCCGGTAGCGATCGTCTTGCGCAGTGCCTCGTCGTTCATGTGCGCGACCATCAGGACGTCGCCGGTGGCAACGTCGGTCGCGACGACGGTCACGAGGCCGCTGGCGTCGAACTTGGGCAGGAAGGCGAGACCTTCCTCGGTCTCATGGGAGTGGGCGGACACGACCTTGCCGATCTATTCGCGAGGTCAGCGCGTGCCTCGCACCAGGGACAGGAAGCGGGCTTGCTCCGCCGGATTGTCGCGGAACATGCCGGTGAAGCGGCTGGTGAAGGTGGAGGCGCCATGCTTGGCGACGCCGCGCACCGACATGCAGGTATGCTCGGCCTCGATCAGCACGGCAACGCCGCGCGGCTTGAGGACCTCGTCGATGGCGGCGGCGATCTGCGCCGTCAGATGCTCCTGGGTCTGGAGCCTGCGGGCGAAGATGTCGGTGAGGCGGGCGAGCTTCGACAGTCCGACGACGCGCTCCACCGGCGTGTAGGCGATGTGCGCCTTGCCGTAGAACGGCATCATGTGATGCTCGCACTGCGAGGTGAACTCGATGTCGCGCACTAGCACGAAATCGTCGTAGCCGGCGGTCTCGCCGAAGGTGCGGTCCAGCACCTCGGCCGGACACTGGTGATAGCCCTGATACAGCTCGTCGAAGGCTTCGACGACGCGGCGCGGCGTGTCGAGCAGGCCCTCACGCTCGGTGTTCTCGCCGATATAGGCGAGCAGCGTCTTCACCGCCGCTTCCGCCTCGGCGCGCGCCGGGCGCGGCTGGTCGGCACGGACGGCGGCCGCGAGGAATTCGGCGGGATCAAGCTCGGCCGGACGGCTCTCCGGCAGCTTGTTGGGGCGGATCGGCTTGATTGTCGCGTCCATATCGACTCCGTTCGACGGCCTTAACGGCCGGAGTGTCACCGGCAGACGGGGCGGCCAAGCCGCCGGACGCCTGAAGAGAACAGTTTTGGCGCAAAAGGTCCTGAGCTGACAACGCTGGCGGCGCAGATCCGGATCACCGCCTTGCACCGCTGGACTGTTTTTCCACCAGTTCCGCCCCTATATAGGACCCTGAATGGCGCCCGCCAAGGCCGATCGGGCGCGGAAGTGCTGGACTCCATCACATGCTGAACGACATCTACAACAAGCGGATCATCGAACTCGCCGGGAATATTCCGCGCCTCGGACGGCTGCCGGACCCCGATGCCTCCGCCACCGCTCACTCCAAGCTGTGCGGCTCGACCGTCAAGGTCGACCTCAAGATGACCGGAGATACCGTCACCGACTTCGCCCATGACGTGAAGGCGTGCGCACTCGGACAAGCCTCCTCATCCATCATGGCAAGTCGGGTTGTCGGCTCGACTGCGAGCGAACTCCGTGAGTTACGCGAAACTGTTCGCAAGATGCTGAAGGAGAACGGCGCGCCGCCGGAAGGCAAATGGGAGGAGATCAAATTCCTCGAGCCTGTCCGCGACTACAAGGCCCGCCATGCCTCGACGCTGCTGACCTTCGATGCCGTGGTCGATGCCATCGGCCAGATCGAGGCCAAAGCCAAGCAGCCGGCCGCGGCGCAGGGGTAAGCGCCGCGCCGTTTCGGGGCGTCGCAAAGCGACGGACCTGGATCCCCGAGATTGCAGCGCGAGATTCTCAGGCGCGCAATTGCGCACCATAGTCAGCGCTACGCTCGCCCCGGAATGACAAGCCAGATCGAAGAGCTTACTTCGGCGTCGCCGCAGCGGTCGGCGCGGCAGCCACGCCGCCCGTTGGCACCACGGCTTCCGCCGTCTTGGTCGACTTGGCTGCCTGCTCCGGTTCCACGCCAAATCTTGCCTGCGTCTTCGGAGCAAGCTCCGCCATCGCCGGCGCGGAAATGTCCACATGCGGCAGCACGTCGGCCACGAGATCGGTCGTCACGAGATTGGTGAGCTTGAGCTCGCCGGCGTCCAGTTCATGCAGGTCTTCCCAGGGCGGAACGCTGAGCGCGAGCGACAGCAGGTCGCCCGCTCCGCCCATGTCGAACGTGTATTTGGCGAGACGGCCGATGTCCCGCTCCACAATCATCAGGTCCTGCGCGCTGTAGCTCGCCGCCTTGGCATCATCGGCGCGATCCCCCATCCAGATCTGGTGAACCCGGACATGGGCAGCTTCCGGCACGTAGCGCTTCTTGCCGGCCAGCAGCAGGAACACGCACATGGATTCGCAATAGGCCTCGGGCGCGACCGCCGGACGAGCCGACTGCCCGCCGCGGAGGCTGACGCCGACGGTGGTCAGGAGGCCGAGATTGCGGAAGCGACGGCCGAGCGTGATCGCGTCATTGACCGAGCCGCCGCTGGAATCGAGCACCACAGTGGCGCCGCCGAGCTGGCGGCCGCGAGAAAACTCCTCGAAATCCTTCGGGGTATCGGCGGTGATGATGCCGACCGCGCTGACCCAGCCGCGGCAGTTCGGCTCGCAGGCGACCCAGTTGAACTTCATCGGCAGCTTGCGCTCTTCGAGCACAGCACCGGCGCGGGCCGACGACCCGAGTGTCGCAACGGCGCCAGCCAGCACGACTCCACAGACGGCGGTTCCCACCAGCAACCAGCCGCGAAGATTGAGCGACGTCAGAACTTTCAAACTGGTCCCTTCCCCAAGCCCCAAAGCGATTCAGGCAAGCCCCGTTTAGCGTCCGATGAGTCTACACATGGACGTCACAAAAATGGTATCCGGGCGAATACAGATCGTCCATAGGCACTTGCTGCACTGCTCTCAAAAAGCACGCAAAATATGGCGTGGAAACAACAGCTTACAGTTCCCTGCCGCGGAACCGCGCAATCCTTCGCTCAACATCGCATCACGGCGCACATGAAGCATTCAGCCTGCGGGCATTGTTCCAGTTCGGTCGAAGGGGCGCTTCGGCTCCCACGCAGATTCGGCCGGGCACTGATCTGGCTCTACCGACATACGCTCTCGCCCCTGGTCGGTTACAACTGCCGGCATCTGCCGACCTGCTCTGTCTATGGCGACGAGGCGATCGAACGGTTCGGGCTCTGGGCCGGCGGCTGGATGACGCTCGCGCGGCTGCTCCGCTGCAATCCCTTCGGCACCTCGGGCATCGACAACGTACCGCTCACCGCGCCGCAAGGTGCGCGCTGGTATCTGCCATGGCGCTACGGCCGCTGGCGCGGGGTCAATGCATCCTGAGATTGCTGCGATGCTTAGTGCATCGGTAGCCTGAGCGGAACCTGAGACAATCTTCCCGCGTTGTTTCGATGCTCCCCCGGGAGGAAACAACAATGCGCTGGAAAATCAGCCCTCATATTCACGCCAAGCTTGGGCCCACCCCCGGCTCCAGGCGGCATCACGATCCCAGAACCATGGACCTGCTCGCGATCGTCGCCTTGCTGGCGCTCGTGCTCGGCTCCGGCTGGTATCTGGCATCGAGCCTTGCGACACCGGCGAGCACGACGGCGTTCATCGTGCCGAGCCAGAACGTGCACTGGTAATCAGCGAAACCAGTAGAAGCGCCCGGGCGGCGGCGGAATCGGCTCGGGCGGCCGCAGCCGTTTCGGACGCGGCGGCTTCGGCGTCGGATCGGCCGACGAGGTGGCCTCCCCGCCCGGCGGCGTTTCGGTGCCCGGCACCCTCACCGCCAGCAACAAGTTCGACTCATGCATCCGCCAGCGGTAGCCGACGCCAAAGTCGATCGGCTGGGCGCGTGTGAACAGCTCGGCGTAGCGCTCCTGGTAGCGGCCGGGGAATTCGCCGATCGGCCCGAGATAGCGGCCGAACGGGAAGAACCGCCATTGCCGGGCGCCGTAGTTCGCGAGCGGAATGCCGGAATCGTCCTGGATAATGGTGGCGCTGTTGGCGAGCAGCCAGTCGCGGACCACCGCGAAATCGCTCTTGTGCAGAAGATAGGATGCACTCTTGAGCAGGCTGTTGCCGGGCCCCAGCGTCTCGCAAAACTTCAGGAAGCCGGTGTTGCGCGCGCCGGCATTGGAAAGGTCGGTCGAGAAATAATACAGCGTGCGCGCTTCGCCATCGGGGCCTGCAAAGGTGATGCGGACGCCGCGCGTCGCGTTACGCCCGGGATTGTCGTCGCCGACATGCACTGCCCCCTTGTCGTCGAGCGCGATCATCTCGACGTTGCGGATGGTCTTGCCCGAGCGCGCGAGGAAGACATAGAGGATTGGCAAGGTGCCGTTGACCTGGTTGGCGTGCAGGTCGACCTTCATCTGCTTGGTGATGAAAAAGGAAAAGCTCAGGATCGAGCCGAGCGAACGCTCGACATTGTAGAGCGCGGCACCGACCGAGCCGCGCGGCAGCCGCGTCAGATCGGGCACGGCGCCGACCGGCTCCAGCGCGCCGAGCACGTAGGTGCTGGCCTTGGAATAGAAGGCGTTGGCGTAAAGGAAATCGGGGCCGCTGAACATGTAGAACATGGTCGGCCGGGGCGCGGCGAGATTGACGTCGGCCCAATCGCGGATCTTCGAGAGCTGGCGCTGTTCGAGCTGGGCGAAGGCGCCGTCGAAGAATTTTGCGTGGCGCTGCCAGCCGGGATCCCTCGTGAGCGGCAGCAGCGGCGAGTCCGCCGAAGGCTGCATGCCCGCAAGGAAGCGCGCGGTGTCATCGAAAGTGACGTCGGCGGCACGGGCGGACGAGACGGCCGCAGCCAGCAAGGCAAGAGCGACGGCCACGATTCTGAGGGGTCGAAACATATCTATTCGCGATGATGTGAATGGCCAGCAGCGACCGGCCGCCTGCGGAAAACAGCATAAATCAACAGGCCCGAGAGCATGACGAGCATCCCCGAGAGCGACTGCACAGGCCGCTCGGTCAACAGGTAGTACATCATGAACCCGGTCACGAGCAGGAAAACCAGCGGCGTGAACGGGTATCCCCAGGCGCGATAGGGCCTCGGCAAGTCGGGATCGGTGATGCGCAGCTTGATGACGCCGGCGACGGTGAAGAACGAGCAGAACAGCAGTGCAAATTGGATGAAGTCGAGCACCGCCTCGAAGCTGCGCGTGAACAGCAGAAGGTTGGCGATCGCGAGCTGAAACAGGATGGCATAGGCCGGCGCGCCGCTCGTCGATCGCTTCGAGAACACGCGCAGGGCCGGAATGTCCTCCCCCATCGTCATCATCACGCGCGGGCCGATCCACATCATCGCGGAGATCGAGGAGATCAGGCCGAAACAGATCATCGCCCCGACGATCCTGCCGCCGAGACCGCCGAAGATGGCACTGCCGGCGACGCTGGCGACATCGAGCTGGCCGGCGAGCGCGCCAACCGGCGTCGAGTAGAGAAACACTGCGTTCAGCGCGACGTACAGGACGAGCACGATCAGCGTGCCCGCGAGCAGCGCACGCGGCAGGTCCCGCTGCGGCATGTTCATCTCGCCGATGATGTAGGTCGCGGCATTCCAGCCCGAGAACGAATACATCACGAAGACGAGCCCGATCGCGAAGGGCGCGCTGACGATATGGGCGAGATCGCCGGCCTGCGGTGTGAAGGCGATCGGCTGCGGCACGCCGATGACGAAGCCGGCGACCAGGAAGGCGACGATCAGGGCAACCTTGATGATGGTCGAGATCAGCTGGAAGGTCGAGGAGTGCCTGACGCCGGTCAGTTGCACCAGCGAGACCAGCCACACCACGGCGATGGCAAGCGGGATCGGCGGCAGGTCTGGCACGACCGACTTGGCGTATTCGCCGAACGCCATCGCGGCAAGCGCGACCGGCGCTGCGAAGCCCACCGTCGCCGACACCCAGCCGGCGAGAAAGCCGAAAGCCGGATGATAGGCACGGCCGAGGAAATTGTACTCGCCGCTCGAGCGCGGAAACATCGCCCCGAGCTCGCTGTAGGCGAACACGCCGCAGAGCGCGACGATGCCGCCGACGGTCCACAGCAGCAGGATCGAGAAGCCGGACGGGATATCCTTGACCTGGAAGCCGAGGCTGGTGAAGACGCCGACCCCGATCATGTCGGCCACCACGATGGCGGTTGCGACCAGAACCGAGACCCCTGTCCCGCCTCCGGTCAGCCGGCCAGTCCAGGGTGCCGTTCCCGCATCTGATGCCGTCATCGGGGTCCTTAAGCCGAGGCGTCTCGCCTCGCGGGCGCATCGTGCAGTTTGGCCCAGTCAATTCAAGCAGGGTTAACAAGGGTTAAATGAGGCAGCGGCAGCGGGTATTTCAGCACCGCTTATCCCCGCTGTCAGACGAAAAGGCCGCCGAGCACCGGAAAGTCCCGCTCCTTCTCCCCACAATCAGGACACGATTGCGTGGTCCTTTTGAGCGTTCCGGATGTGGGGAAGTTTCTCCGGACGCTTAACGTCGCCTAAACGCCGGTCGGCTCAATTGTCTCAATAATGCCGATGGACGTGACTTTGGGGTCATGGGTGGATGGTCGGGGCCGTTCCGAAACCGAGAGCTGATGATCGTGCTGATCGGACACCGTCCGGTCGGCGCGGTCGTGCGCTCCCGGCCTGCCTGATCTCAGCCTTGGTGCCGCTGTCGCTGACGCTGGTTCAATGCGGCAAGGCGCCGAACCCGGCGGCGCTCGCGGCGAACTCGCAGGCCAATGTGCAGGTGGTCGTCAAGACCAACACCCAAGTCGCGAGCGGCGACACGTTCGAGGATCGCTTCCCGGCCCCCCAGTTCAGGGAGCGCTTCCCGTCGGCGAGCGAAAGTCTCCTGCAACGGCAGATGTCGGACTTCTCGCCCAAGCACGCCGTACAGCACCAGCCGCCGGAGCAGGCGCCCTACAAGGTCGCATCGCTCGAGCCGCAGGTCCCCTATAAGCGTTCGCCACGCGACGATTTGACGACCCTCGTCAGCATGAAGTCGTCGGCCTTCCCCTATTTCGGCAACAACCCCGCCTCCGACGCGCCGTTCCTCAACATCTCCAAGGGCGACCGCCGCGGTCATCGCAGCTATTCCGGTCGCGTGTTCTGGCAGGACGAGACCTACAATGACAGCCGCGTGCTGGTGCACGTGCCCGAGCATTTCGACGTGCGTAAGCCGGGCGTGATCGTGGTGTTCTTCCACGGCAACGGCGCAACGCTCGAACGCGACGTGCGCGATCGCCAGCTGGTGCCCAAGCAGATCACCGATTCCGGCGCCAATGCCGTGCTGCTTGCACCGCAGATGGCCGTCGATGCCGCCGATTCCAGCGCCGGCAAGTTCTGGCAACCGGGCGGCTTCAAGCGCTTCATGGCGGAATCGGCCGACCACCTCGCCCGCGTCACCGGCGATCCCAACAGCGCGCGCGCCTTTGCCAACATGCCGATCGTGATCGTCGGCTATAGCGGCGGCTTCCTGCCGACGGCCTGGAGCCTGGAGGTCGGCGGCATCAGCGACCGCGTCCGCGGCGTCGTGCTGCTCGACGCCGTCTATGGCGAAATGGACAAGTTCGCATCCTGGATCGAGAGCCATCGTTCCGGCTTCTTCGTCAGCGCCTACACCCGCGGCACGGCGCGGCGCGACCGCGAGCTGATGAGCACGCTCCGCCAGAAAGGCATCAGCGTCGCCGAGGACATGGATGAGCCGCTCCGTCCAGGCAGCGTGGTGTTCGTCGAGACCGCCGACGGCATCACCCATCGCGACTATGTCACCCGCGCCTGGACGCGGGATCCGCTCAAGGACGTGCTGGTGAAGATGGCTGCGACGCCAGCGCTGGCGGTGACGCGGGTGGCCTCCACCAATCCGTCGGCGGCGAGCCGCTAACCGATTTTGCGCGCGGCGGTATTCGGCTGCGTTGCCTGCAATTCTCGCAGGCTTTGATCAAAATGTGATGTTGATGGCCGAAATCCCCGGAAGCCGCCGGATTGCTTCCGCCGGCAAGGCTCATACTTTGCCGGCCGGTTTGTGATTGGAATTCTGCGGGGGCGGCAGTGCGTCAGGGATTGTACAAGGTCGACTTCCACACCGTGCACGGAACGGGCTGCGGCGTCGTCTATGTGATGGATGGCAGGATGCGCGGGGGCAATTCCGCCTTCGCCTTCATCGGCACCTATACGGGCGAAGGCGACAGCATCAAGGTCAAGATCTCGACCCAGCGCTACAATGACGACCCGTCCTTCAAGGCGCTGTTTGGCGTCGACCGGATCACGCTGGCGCTCGCCGGCCGGGAGGACGGCGACACCGCGGAATTCGAGGGCAACGCACTGCAGGCGCCGGGCGTTGCCTTCCGGGCCGTGCTCAGCCGGATCAGCGACTGAGCCTCAGCCGATCCAGCCTCTGCTCTTGCAGCCTCAGGTCTAGCAGCCTCAGCTCTTGGGCAGCTTCGGGATGCTCTCGGCGAAGCCGTTGTAGCAGGCGAGCCGCTCGTCCTCTTCCTTGAAGAATTTGCAATCGGCGTAGCCCTTGGCCTTCGCCGGTTTCGGCTTCGGCGCCGGCGGGATAATGGCGTCGTAGCAGTTCAGCCGGTCCTTGGTGCCGTCATCGAGCTCCAGGCAGGCCTGGAGCCGCACCGCGATCGACTGCGGCTTGCCCTTCGGCGCCGCAGCCGGCTTCGCCGCCGCTTCCTTGGTCCCCGCCTTGGTACCCTTGGGCTTGACCTGCACCAAGGGCTTGTCCCCGACCATCGGTGGCTTGTCGGCTTGCGCAAACGCGGAGGCTGAATAGAGCACCGCGGCAACCGCCAGAATCATCCTCATTTCAGTCAACTCTCTTTGGTCCCCATGACCGGCCTTCTAGCGCTCCCGCGCGCGGTTTGCCAAGCACCTTGCGCACAGGAAACGCGGCAGTCAGGCCGCGGCGGCAACCCGATGGGGCCGGGTCAGGACGATCAGGATCAGCGCCAGCACGACGAAACCGACTGCAACGAAGCCGAGCGTATGCAGGAGCTCGCGGGCGAACAACAATCCCCCGATGGCGGAGCCGACGGCCTGGCCGATATAGAGGACCGACGTGTTGAGCGCGACGGTCGCCGATGCCAGGGGCGGCGCGGCCGCAACCAGCCGCACCTGCTGCATCGAATTGGTCGAGGCAAAACCGAGACCCCAGACCGCGACCCCGGCCGCCATGAAGGCAAGCGCGCCTGCGCCGATCGCCCAGCCGGCGATGCCGGTCAGCAGCAGGCAGGCGAACAGCAGCGACGTGCGATAAGGCCCCCAACTGTCGACGATGCGGGTGGCGATGACGACGCCGAGGAAGCCGCAGACACCGTAGAGCGCGAACACCATGCCGATCGCATCGGGGCCGGCGCCGGTGAGCTTGCCCAGCAGCGGACCCATGAAGGTGAACACCACGAACTGCCCCGACATCTGCAGCATGGTGATCGCGAGCAGCAGCAGAATTGTCTTGTCGCGGCCGACCTCGCGCCAGGTCTTCAGATCCACCGGCACCCCCTTCAAGCCCGCCGGCAAGCGCAGCAGCAACAGCAGGACGCTGAGACAACCGAGCGCGCCGATCCCGCCATAGGCCGCCTGCCAGCCGTAGCGGCTGGCGATGAAGGTGATCAGCGGCAAGCCGACGGCGGCAGCCAGCGACCAGCCGAGAAAGATATAGGCGATGGTGCTGCCGCGCCGCTCAGTCGGCACGATCATCGCCGCGGTGCCGGCAGCCTGCGGCGTATAGAGCGCACCGACGGCGAGCATCACGAGACGGATGACGAGGAGGCTGGTGTAGCCGGGCGCAAGGGCCGAGGCGAGATTGCCGAGCGCGAGCACCGCGAGCGTCGTCGTCAGCAGCGTGCGCCGTTCGATGCGGCTGGTCAGCCAGGCCGTCAGCGGCGAGCCGATGCACAGCGTCACCGCGCCGAAGGTGATCAGCAGCCCGGCGGCATGAATGCTGATGTCGAGCCCCCTCGCCAACTCCGGCAGCATGCCCGCCGGGGCCAGCACGGAGCAGCCGGTGACGAGATTGCCAAGCATGAGGGCAGTTGGCGCGAAACGGCCGGCGGCAGGGGATTTTTCCATGCAAGTGCATGTAGAGCAGGCCCGCCGCCCGTTAAAGCCCCGTTGCTCGAAATAGTTCGTGCCAGGCCCCGGCTTTTGCGCGCCGATTTCTTGGAATTGCCGGATTGCGCAGGCCGAATCGCCTGATATATCGCTCGTTCCCGCTTACCTGCGCTCGTTCGCAGGAGTGAGCCTCAGGAGAAAAGCAATGACCGAACAGCCCCCCAAATCCGAGTCCGGCTTCCAGTACAGCCTCTCCAATCTCAAGCCCGTGACCCCAGCCGCCAAAATCACCCTCACCTTCCCCGACGGCGCCAAGCGCGAATACGACAAGAGCATCACGGGCCTCGATATCGCCAAGGGCATCTCGCCGTCGCTGGCCAAGCGCACGGTTGCGATGGCGCTCGACGGCGTGCTCACCGACCTCAACGATCCCATCGAGGACGATGCCAAGATCGAGCTCGTCAACCGCGACGACCCGCGCGCGCTGGAATTGATCCGCCACGATTGCGCCCACGTGCTCGCCGAAGCCGTGCAGACGCTGTGGCCGGGCACGCAGGTCACCATCGGTCCGGTGATCGAGAACGGCTTCTACTACGACTTCTTCCGCAACGAGCCGTTCACGCCGGAAGACTTTGCCGCGATCGAGAAAAAGATGCGCGAGATCATCGCGCGCGACAAGCCTTTCACCAAGGAAGTCTGGGACCGCGAGAAAACCAAACAGGTGTTCCGCGACAAGGGCGAGGCCTTCAAGGTCGAGCTGGTCGATGCCATTCCCGGCACCGAGCCGATCAAGATCTACTACCAGGGCGACTGGTTCGATTTGTGCCGCGGCCCGCACATGACCTCGACCGGCAAGGTCGGTAACGCGTTCAAGCTGATGAAGGTTGCCGGCGCCTATTGGCGGGGCGACAGCAACAACCCGATGCTGACCCGCATCTACGGCACCGCCTTCGCCAAGCAGGAGGACCTCGACGCTTATCTCAAGCAGATCGAGGAAGCCGAGAAACGCGACCATCGCAAGCTCGGGCGCGAGCTGGACCTCTTCCACTTCCAGGAGGAAGGTCCGGGCGTCGTGTTCTGGCACCCGAAGGGCTGGACCATCTTCCAGCAGCTCATCGCCTATATGCGCCGCCGCCTGACCGGCGATTACAGCGAGGTCAACGCGCCGCAGATCCTCGACAAGGTGCTGTGGGAGACCTCGGGCCATTGGGGCTGGTATCGCGAGAACATGTTCGCGGCGCAGTCGGCCGGCGACGAGGCGGAGGACAAGCGCTGGTTTGCGCTGAAGCCGATGAACTGCCCCGGCCACGTGCAGATCTTCAAGCACGGCCTGAAGAGCTACCGCGACCTGCCCTTGCGCCTCGCCGAGTTCGGCGTGGTGCATCGCTACGAGCCCTCGGGCGCCATGCACGGCTTGATGCGCGTGCGCGGCTTCACCCAGGACGACGCGCACATCTTCTGCACCGAGGACCAGCTTGCCGAGGAATGCTTGAAGATCAACGACCTGATCCTGTCGACCTATGCCGATTTCGGCTTCACCGGCGATCTCACCGTGAAGCTGTCGACCCGGCCGGAAAAGCGCGTCGGCACGGACGAGATGTGGGATCACGCCGAGCGCGTGATGGCGACGGTGCTGCGCGAAATCCAGACGCAGAACAACCACATCAGGACCGAGATCAACCCGGGCGAAGGCGCCTTCTACGGACCGAAGTTCGAATACGTGCTGCGCGACGCCATCGGCCGCGACTGGCAGTGCGGCACCACGCAAGTCGACTTCAACCTGCCGGAGCGGTTCGGTGCGTTCTACATCGACCATGACGGCGGCAAGAAACCGCCCGTGATGGTGCACCGCGCGATCTGCGGCTCGATGGAGCGCTATATCGGCATCCTGATCGAGCACTATGCCGGCAACTTCCCGCTCTGGCTGTCGCCGGTGCAGGCGGTGGTCACCACCATCACTTCGGAAGGCGACGAATACGCCAAGGTGGTGATGGAGCAGGCTCGGCGCGCCGGGCTTCGGGTCGAGATCGACCTGCGCAACGAAAAGATCAACTACAAGGTCCGCGAGCACTCGCTGGCCAAGATCCCGGCGCTGCTCGTGGTCGGCAAAAAGGAGGCCGAGACGCATTCGGTCTCGGTCCGCCGGCTCGGCAGCGACGGCCAGAAGGTGATGACGACCGCCGAGGCGATCGCCGCGCTGGTCGACGAGGCGACGCCGCCGGATGTGAAGCGAGCGCGCGGGACCGCCTGACGTCGTTCAAGCCGCCCTGTCTTGCCCAACTTTAATGAGGGACTCGGCCGGAATGCCGAGCCCCTCATGCAGGCGTCGGATCATGCTGAGCGTCAATTCGCGCCGCCGGTTGAGCACCTCGTGAACCCGATTGCGGCTGCCGATAAAGGGAATCAAGTCCCTTGGCTGCAGGCCGCTCTGCTCCATATGATACTTAATGGCTTCTACCGGATCCGGCAGATCGAGCCGGTAATGCTTACGCTCCCACGCCTCCACGAGCGTCACAAGCACATCAAGCCGATCGCCCTCAGGCGAGTTTCGGCGCGCACTCATCAACGTCTCGATCTCTTTGAGGGCGCGACGATAATCCCGGTTAGACTTGATTGGCGCGATTTCCATCATCGACCTTCTAAATGGTTTGCGCATCGATTGCGTCGTATTGCCGATGCGTTCCGACAAAGCGGACATAGACTACGCGGTATGGGTAATTGATCCAGACCACGACACGATATTTGTTGCCGGCGACGTTGAAGACGACGCGGCCATCCCTGAGGATGCTAGCGGTTCTGATATCTCGCTTGACGTCCGCGGGCTTCGCCCAATCGGCCCGCTTGACCTGCCGAAACCAAGCCATCAGAGGTTCGCGAGCGTCGGAAGGCTCGCTCGCCCGATCGAGAAATGCCTTGATCGTGCTGAGCGCTATGATCCTCATTCTATTCATCTTAGCATAGTCCCAAATTGGGACCACAACTTTCTGGCCGGGCCAGTAGACTCATAATCCCTCTAAAATCTCTTCCATTCGTCGTCTGCCATGCCTATCTCCGGGCGGAAGTAGCAAGCCATAAGGACGCCCCGTGCCCGACGCCATCGAACTTCTGAAGACCCGCCGCTCGGTCAAGCCGCGCGAGATGACCGGGCCCGGCCCCTCTGCGGCCGAGCTCGAGACCATCCTCACCATTGGCGCGCGCGTGCCTGATCATGGCAAGCTCGCCCCCTGGCGCTTCATCATCTTCGAGGGAGATGCCCGCCAGCGTGCCGGCGAGGTGATCGCAAACGTCTTTGCCCGGAAGAATCCCTGCGCGCCGGCGGCCGACGTCGAGATCGAGCGCAAGCGCCTCATGGATGCGCCGCTGGTGATCGGCATCGTCAGCTTCACCAAGCCGCATCCGAAAGTGCCGGCGTTCGAGCAGGAATTGTCGGCGGGCGCCAGCGCCATGAACATCGTCACGGCCGCGACCGCGCTCGGCTACGGCGCCTGCTGGCTGACCGGCTGGTTCTCGTTCGATCGCGACGTGCTCGACGGCCTCGGCCTCAAGCCGGACGAGAAGCTCGCCGGCTTCATTCACGTGGGCAAGCCGACCAAGCCGAGCGAAGACCGTCCGCGACCGTTCCTTTCGGAAATCGTGACGCGTTTTTAAGCGATGTCGTGTTGACGCCTCTCGCGTCTTGCGGCTTTGATCGCGCCGAGGGAGGAAGGTCGGATGAGACGTCGTGAATTTCTGGTCGGGGCCGCGATGCTCGCCGGCACGATGGCGCAAAGCCGCGCTGCCGACATCCCCGCCCCGTCGCCGGACGGGCTCGACCGCATCACGGCGTATTTCAACGACGAGGTGACGAGCGGCCGGCTGCCGGGCGCCGTGATCCTGGTGCAGCAGCACGGCAAACCGGTCTATCTCAAGACATTCGGCGTGCGCGACACCCGGACGGGCCTTGCCATGACGCCCGATACGGTCTTCGCCATCCACTCGATGACCAAGCCGATCACCTGCCTCGGCGCGATGATGCTGATCGACGAGGGCAAGCTCGCGCTCACCGATCCCGTGTCGAAATACGTCCCGCTGTTCGCGGGCACCAAGGTCGGCCTCGAGGTCACCCTGCCCGACGGCAAGCTGGAGCTCGACCTCGTGCCGCCGGTCCGGCCCGTCAACATCGAGGACCTGCTGCGGCACACCTCGGGCATCAGCTACGATTACATCGGTGGCAAATGGGTCGAGCAGGCCTACAAGGCCGCCAACATTTTCGAAGGCCAATTCAACAACAGGGAGTTCGCCGACCGCATCGCCAAGCTGCCGCTGGCGCGGCAGCCGGGAACCCTGTGGCGCTACGGCCATTCCACCGACGTGCTCGGCGCTGTCATCGAGATCATCTCGGGCCAGACGCTGTACGAATTCCTGAAGGCACGCATCTTCGATCCGCTCGGCATGACCAGCACCAAATTCGCTCTGGCGACGGAGGACGAGCTGGCGCGGATGGCGCGGCCGCTGCCGAACGATTTCATCCTGCTCGCCGCCGAGCGCGAGCGTCTCGACCATCCCGAATGGCAGTCCGGCGGCGGCGGCCTGCTCTCGACCATCACCGACTATCAGCGCTTCTCGCAGATGCTGCTCAACGGCGGCGAGTTCGAGGGCAAGCGCTATCTGAGCCCGGCCGCCTTCAAGGCGATGACGACCGATCATATCGGCCCCGGCTCCGGCGTCGGACGCGACTACTTCTATTTTCCGGGCGACGGCTTCGGCTATGGCTATGGCCTTGCGGTACGGACCGATCCCGGCAACGCGAAACCGCCGCCGCCGGGCTCGCTCGGCGAATTGAAATGGGACTCAGGGAGCGGCACCTATTTCGGCGTCGATCCCAAGCTCGACATGGTCTACCTCATGATGCAGCAGACCCAGAACGAGCGCAGCCGCATCACGCCCGCCTTCAAGGCGCTGGTGTACGACTGCTACCCCGAGGGGCTACGCCGCCCGTGAGGCGCGCTGACCGAAATCGGCGAGCAGCTTGGCGATCTCGGCCGCGGGCCGCGCCGCGCTGAACAGAAAACCCTGCACCTCGTTGCAGCCTTCGGCGCGAAGCCAGTCGAGTTGATCCTCGGTCTCGACGCCCTCGGCCGTCGTCGTGATGTTGAGGCTGCGGCCGAGGCCGGAGATCGCGCGCACGATCGCGCTGCAATCGGGCCGCTGCGCCAGGTCCTTCACGAACGAACGGTCGATCTTGATCTTGTCGAACGGGAAGCTGCGCAAATAGCTGAGGCTGGAATAGCCCGTGCCGAAATCATCCATGGAAATGCCGACGCCGAGCTCGCGCAATTGGTGCAGGATTGCGAGATTGGCGTCGGTCTCGGCCAGGAAGATCGACTCGGTGATTTCGAGCTCGAGCCGTCGCGGCGACAGGCCGGACTGCGCGAGAGCCGAGATCACCACCTGCACCAAATTGCGGCTGCGGAATTGCGCCGGCGACAGATTGACCGCGACTTTGACATCGGCAGGCCATTTCACCGCCTCGGCGCAGGCCTCGCGCAGCACCCACTCCCCCAACTGGGTGATGAGGCCGATGTCCTCGGCGACGGGAATGAACTCCGCCGGCGAGATCATGCCCTTGTCGGGATGACGCCAGCGCAGCAGCGATTCGAAGCCTGAGATGCGGTCGGATGCGATCGTCACCAGCGGCTGGTAGTGCAGCTCGAACTCGCCATTGGCGAAGGCGCGGCGCAGATCGAGCTCCAGGTCGCGGCGCTTCTGCGCCTGCAGGTCCATCTCGCGTTCGAAGAAATGGTGCACGCCGCCGCCATCGGACTTTGCCCGGTACAGCGCCATGTCGGCATTGCGCATCAGCTCCCCCGGCGTCGTGCCGTCGCCGGGCGACAGCGCGATGCCGATGCTGGCGCCGATCACCATCTCCTGGCCGTCGAGATCATAGGGCGCCTTCAGCATGTCGATCAGCAGGCTCGCGCAGGCGCTGGCCTCGTTTGGCGAGACGTCGGCACTGAGGATCACCGCGAACTCGTCGCCGCCGAGCCGGGCCGCGAGACTGGCGCCGCGGACCGCCTTGGTCAGGCGCCCGGCGACGTCCTTGAGCAGGCGATCGCCGACGGGATGACCGAAGGAATCGTTGATGTTCTTGAACAGGTCCAGGTCGATGTAGAGAACGCCGACGCGCTTGTCCCCGGCCTGGTCCAGGGCCTGCTTCAGCCGCTCCTGAAAATATTCGCGGTTCGGCAGGTCGGTGAGCCCGTCATGGTGCGCCATGTGCGCGATGCGCGCCTCGGCCTTGCGCCGCTCGGTGATGTCGACCACCGCGACCAGATAACCGTCGCGATCATCGAAGGCCACGCGGCGGCCGAAGGTGAGCACTTCGATCTCGCTGCCGTCGGAGCGCAGGTGCCGCCAGTTGCGCGAGGAATGATAGGCGTCGCCGACGCGCTCCAGCGCCTCGGCGTGGCTTTCCCACTCGTCCTCCGGCCAGATCTCGTGCAACTTCATGCGCAGGAAGGTGGCGCAGCTGTAGCCGTAATGCTGGACAGCGGCGTCGTTGACGCCAAGGAATTGCTTGGTCTGCGCGTCGAACACCCACATCGGCATCGGGTTGTTGTCGAACAGCAGGCGGAACGAGGCGTCCCGCCGTTTCAACGCGGTGACATCGGAGATCGTCAGCGAGACCACGTCCGCGAAGGCCGTGGCACTGAGACGGAGATGCCGCCCCTCGCTCTCGATCTCGAGCTGCTCGCCGCGGCCGCCCGCGACGGCCTTGAGCAGAAAGTCCATGACCTCGGGCAGAGCCAGCAGCGTGGTCTCCTCGCCGATCCGCCGCCACAACAGGCTTCCGCTCGCAACCTTCAACAATGCGCCTGCGCTGTTGTTGTGATGCACGACCTGAAGATCGAACGGCTTGCCGCCGGCATCGCGCAAGGTCGTGAGCGAGATCACCGCGTCGTCAGTCGAGGCGAAGATCGCGTCCAGCAGATTGTACTGCGTGCCGCGCTCGTTGATATAGGCGCCGACCAGCGTGGCGCCCCAGCGCGAGGCCGTCGGCAGCGCCAGCAAGTCGTAAGTCCTGACCATGCCGTCGCGCACGCAATACGCGCTGGCGTGATGCGGCTGTCCCGTCGTCAGCGCAATGGTGGCGGCTTCCGTCAGCGCCGTGGCGCAATCGGGCGACAGATCCGAAACCGGAATGTCCCAGCTCTCCTCACCGAGCCATTCCTGCACGTAACGTCCGCTGCGCGACAGCTCGAGCGCGCCATCGTTCCTCAGGAGCGCGATGTGATCGGCAAGCCGTCCGAGACTGCCGAGCATGACGTCCTCGTAGCGCGGCAGCCGGTCACCCGGCTTCAACGCGGCACGCCATTTGCGCTGCAGTACCGGGATGTCGTCGAACATTTCAGCGGACGGTTTTCCCGGCATCTTCTTCGCAGCATTCATGGCAGCCCCCAACGCACTTTCCGGGCGCATCCAATGCAGGCGCACTTAACGACGTGTAAAGAGCGCGCGAGCGTGGGTTCCATTCAGCGATTATGACAGTTTTAAGTCGGGTGTTGGTTAGTGCGGATTAGAGACTATGACGGTCGCGCGAAGGCGAGCCGGACGCGCAGCGCGTAGCACTTCTCAACGACAGACACACCTTCGCATCCTCGCGGCTCATTCGCCCGAGCTTTGCCTGGTCGCATCACGCCCATTGAAAGAGGGCGCAGGGAAGACCGGGTGCCGGCCGGGCACCCACGGTCCACTGTGCGAAAGGTGGCAACAAGAATTTGCACAGCGGCATACAGGTGGAGCCGAGCATCCGGCCTTCCCTGCGCAGTGGTCTTACGGCTTATGTCGCGCTCTCCTCGGGGAGCGATGCACTATTGCCCCCGTCGCCTTGCGGATCGCTGATGCACGTGCCCGGTCGGGCCGCCGCATCACCACAAGACTTGACGCACAGACTGCGGGCGCCAGGACCACACGATTTTGCCGTACGCCGATCACACCGGTCGTATGCGCGAGGTGCCTTGCTCACGGTTGCCCGCCCTGCAAGACTCTTTCGCGCCGATGCAATCAGCGTCCACCGCCGCCCGACCCGCGTTCGTGACGATCGCGATACGCCCGTCTTCCTTGGGCCGGGTTGCCGCGACACATACGCGCTTTCCGAATTTCGTTGAAGTGGAGTATTTTCGGCGACGAGCGTTGACCCATAGCTCGGGTGTTTCGCCCGTCGGGCAACGCAAGGGATTGTGGCCGCAGGCTGCCTGCCTACGGAGCCCTGGCAGCCAACCTCTCGATCACGAGGTCAAGCAGCGCGCGCAGGCGGGCAAGACGTCTGAGATCGCGGTGATAACCGACATAGGTGTCGCGGCCGGGCGGCGCCGTGCCGATGTCGAGCGCGACGAGGCGGCGGTCGCGATCGCCGAGCAGACGCGGCAGCACCGCCAGTCCACCGCCGCTCGCACATAGCTCGGCCTGCGCCTGCCTATTGTTGCTGCGCGAGGCGATCTGCGCATTCGGCAGCGTGCGCTTCAGCCAGACCGCGTCCGGCATGTCGGCGAACTCGGCATTCATGGTGACGACGCGGACAGCGCTGCCGTCGCCGGCGCGCGGCGGCTTGCTGCCCTTCTTGCCATAGAGCGCGTAGGGAATGTGCAGCAGCTTTCTGGAGATCACCTCGGGCTCGCTGAACGGCTTGATGCGGAAGACCAGGTCGGCCTCGCGCCGCGGCAGGCTGTAGAGCCGCGCATCGGTCAGGAGTTCCACCGTCACCTTGGGGTGACGCTTGCCGAACGCTGCGATCACCGGCGACAGCATCACCGTCCCGAACCAGTCCGACGACGACAGGCGCAACAGGCCGTCGAGCTGCGTCTCCGCACCCGACACATGTCGCTCCAGCGCGAGCGCCTCGTCCTCGATCCGTTCGGCGTGGCGGAGCACGGCGGTGCCCTCGTCGGTCAGCACGAAACCATCCGCCGTGCGCTGGAACAATGTCTGTCCCAGCGCTGTCTCGAGCGCGCGAAGCCGCCGGCCCATCGTCGGTTGGGTCTGGCCGATCTTGCGCGCGGCGGCGCCGAGGGTGCCTTCGCGGGCAATCGCCAGGAAGATGCGCAGATCGCTCCAGTCCATCAGAATCCCCGCCATACAAAACTGTATGAGGATCGTACAGCCTTGTTCCTTCCCATGCAAAATTTCATGAGCATATTGGAGGCCGACAACGGAGCAAGACGGTCATGTCGACACAATTGACGATGCGCGCTGGCGTCCTGGAGGCTCACAACACCCCCTTACGCCTCGCGACGATTTCAAGGCCCGAGATCGGGCCGCGCGAGGTGCTGGTGCGGGTGCGCGCGAGCGGGGTCAATCCGCTCGACACCAAGATCCATGCCGGCACGGCCGCGCATGCGCGCCATTCGCTGCCGGCGATCCCCGGGATCGATCTCGCCGGCGTGGTCGAACGCACGGGGCGTGAGGTGACCCGGTTCAAGGTCGGCGACGAGGTCTACGGCATGACCGGTGGCGTCGGCGGCGTGCCGGCATCGCTGGCCGAATTCGCCGCTGTCGATGCCGACCTCCTGGCATTGAAGCCCGCCAATCTCAGCATGCGGGAAGCTGCCGCCCTGCCCTTGATCGTCATCACGGCCTGGGAAGGCCTGATCGACCGCGCGGCGTTGAAGGCCGGCCAGAAGGTCTTGATCCACGGCGGCGCAGGCGGCGTCGGCCATGTCGCGATCCAGATCGCGCGCGCATTCGGAGCGGACGTGTTCGCAACCGGCTCGGCGTCGCAGCGCGCCACGATCGAAGGCTTCGGCGCCGTGTTCATCGATCGCGACAGTCCGGTCGAAGCCTACCTTGCGCAGCATACCGGCGGCCGCGGCTTCGACATCGTCTACGACACCGTCGGCGGCAAGGTGCTCGACGCCTCCTTTGAAGCGGTGCGCCGCTTCGGCCATGTGGTGAGCGCACTCGGCTGGGGGACGCATGCGCTTGCGCCACTGTCGTTCCGCGCCGCCACCTATTCCGGCGTGTTCACGCTGCTGCCGCTGCTGTCGGGCGAAGGCCGCGCCCATCACGGGGAGATCATGACGGAGGCCACGGGCCTCGTCGAGGCCGGCAAGCTCGTGCCGCTGCTCGACGCCAGGCGCTTTACGATGGAGAGCGTCGGCGAGGCCTATGCGCTGATCCGAGACCACGCCGCCAAGGGCAAGCTGGTCGTCGAGATCTGAGTGAGCTTGTCGCGCGGATGGAGCTGCGCTCCGCCGCTAATCCTCGCTGGACGCAGCCGAGCGGTTGCGCAAGTAAGCCTGCGACAACAGGAAGAACAACGCGCGCTCGCCATGATATTTGGCCGACGGCCGGGTGCGCTCGAAGCCGTCGGCAAAGATCTTGCCGGACTGGTCGCATACCTGCCATCGCCAGCCAAACCGCTTGCGCCTGGTGAGGATCACTTCGAACATGTCGACGAGCTTGGTCCCTGCTCCCCGCCGGTCTCGCAGACCCACAAGCCTGCTCCGGCCTCCCCCATTTGACGGATGTCCGACATATAGCCCAGCGGAGTGGAAAGAGAATAAAATTGATGATCGGAAATACGTATCTTTCACCGGCTGTGATGAACGCGCGAGGCGCGGAATAAGCCGGCGGCGCCGGTGTTCATCGATCTCGCAGCATCGCCTTGTCGCGCTGGCGCGTATTCAAATCGGTAGCACAGGGGCAAAGGTCGGGGAGCACCGGACTTTCGTGGAGCGAAATTGGCGGTCGAGCAGCGCCCTGGCTGGATGGGCGTCCGGCCGGATTTGCGTGCGCTGGATGAGAAGTGCGGTACGATATTGCGGACGCTGTTGGATGATGAAGAGCCGGGAGCCCATCGACCGGATCGGCGCCGCGCCGTCTTGGCCCCGGCTCTGCGGAGCGGCATGTCGTGCCGCATCGCGTCCGGGACACGAAAACTACCGCGCGACGACTTCGACTTCGCCGTCGACGCCGTTCACGACGTTGAAGCCGCGCTCGTAGACCTTGCCCTCGTTCTTGGCGATGGCGCGGTATTCGCCTTCGGAGAGCACGACGCGCGGAAAGGCGCCGATCGATTCCTTGATGACGTCGCCGCCGGGGGTCAGCACCGACCAGGCGGTGTTGGCGAGCGCCTCGCCGCCCTTGTCGCTGACCAGCTTGAGCGTGATCACGGCGGCGCGGTGGGTGATGGTGACGTCGGTGAGCTTGCCGGCCTGGACGCGAATGTCCGAACGCACCACCGAGTTGGCGTCGCCATAGTTGGAGATGATGTAGTAGGTGCCTTCCGGGATCAGCACGACGTCGCCGGCGGCGACGTTCGGCACCAGCGAGGCGCGCTCGCCGGATTCGAACTGGCTGCCCTTGTAGATCGCGAACGAGATCTGGTTCTGCGGAATGCGGCTGGTGCCGACCCGGCCCTCGATGCGCAGGCCGCCGGCCGGCAGCACGAAGGATTCGCGGTCGGTCTCGGCCTTCAGGCTGACGGTGCGCACCGCGCTGACGAGGCCAAAGGCGACGTGCACGACGTAGTTGCCGGGCGGCAGCACGATGTTGGGCGAGGCGTTGCGGTCCTCGCGGATCAGCTTGAAGGTGCCGTTCTCATCCGGACGGTCGGCGAAGACACGCCAGACCAGACCGCTGGTGATCGCCGGCGTGTCCTTGCCGTATTTCGCGGTCAGCGACAGCACGCCCTGTCCGGGCACGGCCGCATTGAGCGGCGCGGCCGGCGGCACGGTGGTGACCGCGGGCGGCGGCATGCTGGGCGTGTTCGGCTGCATCAGGGTCGATGGCAGGCTCGGGGGACCGGCGCCAAGCCCGGAGGGCGGCGCCAGGTTGACGGCGCCGCCGGGGTCCGGCACCGAAGCCGGCGGCACCGGCGGCGGGCGATCGGAGAAAAGCTGCGCCCGTGCAGCGTTTTGGCCTGAGGTAACGAGGCACGCGGCAAGGATCAGCGCCGGCAGCAGCCTGCCGCTGCGCCGCCATCCGATGATGCCGTCACCCCCGCGTGTCATGCTCCTGCTTTTCACCGAAAACGCGGCAAATTCAAGCCTCTGAAACCCAAGGAAATACGGTGCCGGTTCGTTCTGTGGAACCCGGTTGACGCCTGCGTGATTAGTCGTGAGGCAATCGCCCCTCGCCATACTCCTGCCCGGTGCCCTCCCCAAAGCGGCATAAACCATGCTTCGCGCCCGGGATGGCGGAGTGCGAGTGCGGTGCCTAGTCTAATGATACGGGCTTGGCCGCAGCCTTGAGCCGCAGCCTTGGCCCCGGCGTAGGAGAGTTTCGGTGCTGGACATCTTGAAGGGGCGCGGCGCAAACGGCTCGAACGGCGAGAAGATTGGCCTTGGCCCCACCCGCCGTCCCGTCATCGGCCTTGCCCTCGGCGGCGGCGCGGCGCGCGGCTTTGCCCATATCGGAATCCTCAGGACCCTGCTTGCCAACGGCATCGTGCCCGACGTCGTGGTCGGCACCTCCATCGGCGCCGTGGTCGGCGGCCTGCATGCGGCCGGGCGGCTCGAGACGTTCGAAGATTGGGGGCGCAGCCTGCAAGGCATGCGCAACATCCTCGGCTATCTCGACATCCGCCTCAATGGATCCGGCCTGCTCGGCGGCGAGAAGCTTGCGGGCCGCCTTGAGGACGCGGTTGGGCAGACCTTGATCGAGGATTTACCGGTGAAATTCGCGAGCGTCGCGACCGAAGTCCGCACCGGCCATGAGATCTGGCTGACGCGTGGCCGCCTGGTCGATGCGATGCGCGCGTCCTACGCGCTGCCCGGGATCTTCCAGCCCATGCTGATCGGCGACCGCTGGCTGGTCGACGGCGCGCTGGTCAATCCCGTGCCGGTCTCGGCCGCCCGCGCGCTCGGCGCCGAAATCGTCATCGCCGCAAATCTTTCCAGCGACATCTTCACCCATTCCACGACGATCCATTCGCATGGCGCACCGCCCACCCCGGTGGTGCCGGAGGCGGAAGAACCGGCGGCCAAGCGGCGCTTCCCGCGGCTATTCTCTCCCGAGAGGACCATGAAGCGCGAATTCTTCGGCGGCAACGGCCGGCCCGGCATCTCCTCGGTGATGGTCGATGCCTTCAACATCATGCAGGACCGCATCACCCGCGCCCGCCTCGCCGGCGATCCCCCGGATCTGCTGATCTCGCCACGGATCGGCCAGTTCGGCTGGTTCGACTTCCATCGCTCCGAGGACCTGATCGCCCACGGTGCGCGCGCCGCCGAGCGCGCGCTGGACTCCATCCAGGAGGCGATCGATGTGCTGGCGCCGGCGCCCGCGGGGCACGCGCCGAAAGCGGACGATGGCGCCTGATCAGGCGGTCTTGATGTAGTCGCGCAGGGCTTCCTGCTCGGACTCGTATTCCTGGACCCGGCGCTTGACGATGTCGCCGATCGAGATCAGGCCAACCACCTTGCCGTTGTCGATCACGGGCAGATGGCGGAACTTGCCCGATGTCATCATCTCCATGAGCTCGGCGACCGTATCGGTCTCCTTGCAGGTGACGACCTTGCGGGTCATGACCTGAGCCACCGGCTCTTCCAGGACGGCGGCGCCGCGCTCGCCGAGCACGCGCACGATGTCGCGCTCCGACAGGATGCCTTCGAGCCGGCTCTGGTTCATCACCAGCACCGCACCGATCTTCTTCTCGCCGAGCAGCTTGACCGCGGTCGCCAGCTTGGCGTCGGGCTCGACGCTCATGATCTGGTGGCCCTTGGTGTTGAGAATGGAACGTACCGTCATTGTCGCCTCCCTGAATCCGAGCCGTCCGCCTTGGCGGTCAGGACTTGTTCTTCGAGTCTTCAACTAACAGTTTCGGCGCGGGTTGCATGCTCGCGCGCTTGTCGAAGCGTTGCCTCTATGGGCTTGTCGCTTCGGAACATTCTTCGCGGAAATGATGGATGAATTCGGGCCGCGCCGCAAGCGCCGCTTCAAATACGGTCTGAAACGTCCTGTGATGACGCATCCGCAGCATCGTTTCGCGCGCGCGGCACGGGATCGAACAGGGTGAACAGCAACAGGCCGGCGAAGAAGCCGCCGATATGCGCCTGCCAGGCGACGCTCGTGGTTTCGGAATCGATGCCGATCGCGCCGACGCCGAAGATGATGTTGACACCGAACCACACCGCGAGGAAACCGACCACCCGTCCGTCGCGCAGCGCGCGCGACAGCGGCAGCGCCGGAACCCTTGCCGCGGTATCCGCGTCCGAACGGTTGAACGACAGGAAACTGCCGCGGACGAACGCGAAGCGGATGGCGGCGGCCATCGCGCCGGACACCGAGGCCGAGGCCCCGATCATCGGCGCCACCGCATGCTCATGGGTGACGAGATGGGCGAGCGCGCCGGCCGCCGCCGTCACCGCTAGAAACAGGAAGAACCTGACGGCGCCGAAGCGCCGCGCCAGCGCGCTGCCGAACGGCAACAGCCACAGCACGTTGAAGCCGAGATGGGTCAGGTTGGCGTGCAGCAGCGAATAGGTGACGAAGCTCCAGACCTTGGCCCCGGTGCCGCCGGGGATCTGCAGATTGAGCAGCGAGGAATCGTAGCGCTTCGGGATGAAGCCGAAGACGTCGATGGTCCAGTTCTCGAGTTCCGGCGGCAGCAGCACCCGCAGATGGATCACCGCCAGCAGCAGGATATAGGCCGTCAGCGCGAACGGCAGCGTCAGGATCGGCTCGCGCGGAGCCTCCTCATGAACCACCTGGACCGCCGGCAGGCCGGGCTGAGGATCTTGCGACGAATCGTGCGGCGGGGAATCCAAGGCAGCTTCGCTTTCAGGCGCGATCGGAGCGATCCCCTTGCAGATAGTCGCCTTTGCCAGCCTTGCGCAAGTGCACAAAAGGAAAAGGCAGGGCCCTGGGAAGCCCTGCCTATCCGTGTCGGCCTTCCGGTGCCCCAGGGAATGAAGGTGAATCCCCACCCCTCCCCGGCCCGTGGCCAAACTGTTTGACGCCCTGTGTACAGACCCCGCCGAGAACCTGGAGAAACCGGCGGAGATAACCGCGATCACCATAGCAGCGCGGCGCGAGGGGCAAAGCGCATAGTTAACTTAACGTTAACGACGCAAAGACCGGCTTAACTGAGCCGAAAACGCCGCCACGGCATGGACGCTGCAAATCCCCTCCTGCACAACAAACAAGGGATCGTGGCTGCACTGAAGCGGGACAGGTTTGTCCCCTGGAGGTTGCGGCCCGGGGTAAGCGTTCAGACATGAAACATCCGTCGAGCCGCGCGTTCTTCGCGTATTGGGACGAAAAGCGTGGCGCCGCACGGGCCCCCGACCGGGCCGACATCGATCCGGCCGCGGTCCGCGGCCTGCTCGGCGACATTTTCGTACTCTCCTGCGAGCCGAAGCTCGGGTTCCCGTTCCGCGTCGCCGGCACACGCGTCTGCGCACTGGCGGGGCGTGACCTCAAGGACCAGAGCTTCGCGGCCCTGTTCGACGAGGAAAGCCGCAGCGAGATCGAGGAGATCACGACCATCGTCGCCGACGAGGCGCTAGGCGCGATCGCCGGCGTCACGGCCGTGCGCGAGGACGGCAGCAAAGCCTATATCGAGCTGTTGCTGCTGCCCTTCAACGCCCGCCCGCATACGCCGGTGAGCGTGACGGGTGTGCTCGCGCCGTTCGACGACGAATGCGGCGCGCTGTCCACCTTCACCCTCACCTCCTGGCGCTATCTGCACCAGCCGGAGAAATTGCTGCCGCGCGCGATCCGGAAATTGCAGATCGCACGTGGGCTGATGGTGTACGAGGGACTGCGATAGCCTTTCGTCCCGCGTGCGGATGGCCGTTTTTGCCGGATCTGCGTCATTCCTGATGTCGCTCGGAGCGACTAGCTTCCGCCTCGCGTGAAGCAACAAGGGTGACGAGAGCATGACATGGCGCATTCTGGCGTTGAGCGGCGTCGGCTGCGTGGCGCTGCTTGCAGCGTTGGGCGGGATCTGGCTACTCATGCTGCCTGGCACGCCGGCTCAGGGAACCACGTCCGCGATATCCCAGGACGAGACCGTGGCAACGCTTGCGGCGCTGCGGCCGCCAAAGCGTAAACGCCCGCAGATCGCCATCGTCGGCATCAACGACATGAGCGAGACCACCGACTATCTGATGCCCTACGGCATTCTCGCGCGCGCCGACGTCGCCGAGGTGCAGACATTGGCGACCCGGCCCGGACCCGTCACGCTCTATCCCGCGCTGAAAGTGCAGCCGCATGCGACCATCGCCGAGTTCGACGCTGCGCATCCCGACGGCGCCGATTACGTCATTGTGCCCGCGATGAGCCACGAGGACGATGCCGTCGTCTTGCAGTGGATCAGGAGCCAGGCCGGCAAGGGCGCGATCATCATTGGCGTCTGCGTCGGTGCCAAGGTCGTCGCCAACAGCGGGCTGCTCGACGGCCGGCAGGCCACTACGCACTGGTATTCCGTGCGCGATCTGCAGAAGCATTCCGCGATCCGCTATGTCGCGGATCGCAGGCTGGTGGTCGACCGCGGCGTTGCGACGACGACCGGCATCACCGCATCCATGCCGATGGCGCTGACCCTGGTTGAGGCCATCGCCGGCCGCGCCAAGGCGGAGGCGGTCGCCCGCGAGATCGGTCTTGCGCATTGGGATGCGCGCCACCGCAGCGAGGCGTTCCAGTTCACCCGCCCCTTCGCGCTGACGGCGATCGCCAACACGCTGGCATTCTGGAATCGCGAGCAGCTCGGAATCGCACTGACATCAGGCATCGACGAAGTCTCGCTCGCGCTCGTGGCCGATGCGTGGTCGCGCACCTATCGCTCGCGGGCCCTTACCGTCGCAGGCACGGCGGAGCCGCAGACGAGCCGCGGCGGTCTGCACATCCTGCCCGACGAGGTCACGGCCGGCTGGCCGGCAAGGCAGATGCCGCCGGCTACCGCCGACCTGCCGCCGGCGCAAGCATTGGACCAGACGTTGCGCGCCATCGATGCACGCTACGGGCCGCGCACGGCTGACTTCGTCGCGATGCAGCTGGAATATCCACGATGACGACACGGCAGCGCACCGGCTGTCGCCGATGCACTGTGTCTGCGTAAAGGCCGTTACGGCATCGCCAGATGCCAGGCGCCGTTCAGAAAGCCGTCGCCGGTGACATCGCCGGGCTTCTGGTCCTTGGCGAAGGTGTAGAGCGGCTTGCCCTTGTAGGCCCATTGCTTCGAGCCGTCGTCGCGGGTGATGATGGTGTAGCCGTCGCCGGCAGCGTCGCTCGCCTCGGCCTTCAGCACCGGCCAGTTCGTCGCGCATGGACCGTTGCAGGCGGACTTGCCGTCCATGTCCTTGTCGAAAGTGTAGAGCGTCATGCCTTTGGCATCGGTGAGCACGTTGCCCTTCTCGGTCTTGCCGGTCTTGGTCGGCGGCGCGGCGAAGGCTGTGGGAACGATCGCGAGCGACATTGCGAGCGCGAGCGCGAGGCGGATCGAAGACGTCATGAGTTCTCCTGTCATGCAATTGGCTTGCATGGGTAGGACGCCGCGCGTGGCCTGATATTCCTGAGATGGCGGCCAGGATATTTTTCGCTGCGCGCATCAAGGCAGCGGAATAAACTGAACCAACCGAGACGGAACGACGGAAAGACATGAGCAAGCCGCATTGGCGTCCCGCCCACGCATCCGACCTGCCCGCGATCAGCGCCATCGCGGCACGGGTTCATCCTGGTCTTCCTGAAAGGCCAGAAGTCATCGACGAGAAGATGCGGCTCTATCCCGATGGCTGCCGCGTGCTCATTGCCGACGACGAGATCGCCGGCTACGGCCTCGCGCATCCCTGGAAGCTGCATCAGATCCCGCCGCTCGACCGCTTGCTCGAACGCCTGCCCGAAGACGCGGACTGTCTCTATGTCCACGACGTCGCCGTGATGCCCGAGTTTCGCGGCGGCGTTCTGCGCGCCTATATCGCCGATATCGAGCAACTCGCGCGCGCATCACGCATCGCAACGCTCGCGCTGGTCTCGGTCTACGCCACGCGGCCGATGTGGCAGCGTCTCGGCTTTCGGCCCGTCGCCGTGGACGCCGCACTGCGCGCAAAGCTCGCATCCTATGGCGAAGGCGCGACGTATATGCTGCGCGACCTCGCCGCGGCGTAGGGTCCCTGCCCGGCCGGCCAGCTCACGCGGGCGTGAACCGGCGCCCTCGAACCGGATCAGATCAGGCCCCGTCGAAGGTGTGTGCGAGCCGTTCCGGTCTCGCCAAGCCGAGGCTGGAGAACATCCATGAAGCTCACCCTGTCGAAAGTTGCTTTGATTGCATGCGTTGCGACGAGCGCGTTCGCAACGACCAGCGCCAACGCGGCGCCCCACCGAACCGACGGCTGCCAGTTCGGCTTCTTCGAAAGCTGTGGCATCGTCACGGAGTCGACGACCCCGGGCCGCGCACGCCGCCCCGTCGCTCGTCTCGCCAACGATACCTCGCCGACTTACATGAAGCAGACCGATCCCCGCTACAGCTCGTCCATGCGTGATGCCGGCGGCGGCGGAGGTGGCGGTGGCGGAGGTGGTGGCGGCGGCGGTGGCGGCGGCCGCTGAGCACACACCTGACCTTTCAGATGATGCCGCCGGTGCAATCCGGCGGCATCATTTCCGTTCGTTCTGAGCGGCGGCGGCTTAGCCGCGATGCTTTTTCTTCTTCGCTTTCTTTCCAGGCGCGCCCTGCGCAGGCCACGGTGTGACCGAAGGCTCTGCGCGACCCGGCTTGTTCTTGTGCTTCTTTTTCTGAGCGAAAGACGGAGCATCGTCGAATTTCGGCCCGCGCTCGCCGTGAGGCTTGCTGCGTGGCTTGAATTCACCCTTGTCGCGCGGACGATCGTCGCGACGTTCACGATGATCGCTGTCGCGGCCCTCGCGCCGAGGCGCGTGGGACCGCTCTTCCGCAGCCTCTTGTCGCTGCGGCGCCTCCGTCATCGGCTCGATGCGGATGCTGTCTTCCTTGTCCGGACGCTTGATCTTGGCGGCAAAGGATTCGGCGGCCCGCACGGAAATCTCGAACTCGGTGGTGGTGTCCATGATCTTGATGGCGCCGATGTCGCGCTTGTCGATGCCGCCGCGGCGGCAGATCATCGGCAGCAGCCAGCGCGCTTCCGCATTCTTGCGCCGTCCGATCGCGGCGCGGAACCAGACGCTGCCCTCCGCCATGGCGTGTTTCGAGGACGCCTTTCCGGACTTTGATCGCGGCTTGGCGGCGCGATCGTCGCCGCCTTCAAACCTGTCGCGGCCGCGATCGTCGCGCGGCCGGCCGCTGCGCTCGCCGGGATCGATGATGTCCTCGGGCGACGGCAGCCGTGCGCGATAGAGCCGCGCCAGTGCGGCGGCGATGTCCTCGGCCGAGCGCTCGGCCAGCAAGGCCTGCGCCAGAGCCTGGTCGTCGGGGGTCGTCTCCTCGGTGAACAGCACGTCCTTCATGCGCTCGTGATCGAGCTTGCGGATCTCGTCCGCCTGCGGCGCCGTGCCCCAGGCCGCGTCCACCCCTGCGAGATTGAGCAGCAGCTCGGCGCGCCGCCGTCGCGCCGGCGGCACCAGCAGGACGCTCGTCCCCTTGCGGCCCGCGCGACCGGTGCGGCCCGAGCGATGCTGCATCACCTCGGCGTCGTTGGGCAGGTCGGCGTGAATGACGAGGTCGAGGCTCGGCAGATCGATGCCGCGAGCGGCGACGTCGGTCGCAACGCAGACGCGGGCGCGGCCATCGCGCAGCGACTGCAGCGCCAGGGTGCGCTCGTTCTGGGTCAATTCGCCCGAGAGAGCGACGACGGAAAAGCCGCGCTCCAGCAGTGCTGCCTGCAAATGCCTGACATGATCGCGCGTGCTGCAAAACACCAGCGCGCTCGGCGCCTCGAAGAAGCGCAGCACGTTGACGACGGCATGCTCGGCATCGGCGGGCGCGATCCGGATCGCGCGATACTCGATATCGGCGTGACCGCCTTCATCGCCGGCGACCTCGATCCGGAATGCCTGCCGCTGATATTGCTTGGCCAGCGCGACGATGCCGCGCGGGAAGGTCGCCGAGAACAGCAAGGTGCGACGCGTCTCCGGCGTGGTCTCGAGGATGAATTCCATGTCCTCGCGGAAGCCGAGATTGAGCATCTCGTCGGCCTCGTCGAGGACGACCGCCTTCAATTCGGAGATATCGAGACGGCCGCGGCGCAAATGGTCGCAGAGCCGGCCGGGCGTGCCGACGACAATATGGGCGCCGGCGGCAAGCTCGCGCTGCTCGCGACGCGGATCCATGCCACCGACGCAGGAGACGACGCGTCCGCCCGTATGCCCATAGAGCCAGGCAAGCTCGCGCTGGACCTGCATGGCAAGCTCGCGGGTCGGCGCTACGATCAGGGCGAGCGGTGCGGCCGCGGCGGCAAACTGCTCGGCATCGCCGAGCAGATCCCTGGCCATGGCGAGGCCATAAGCGAGGGTTTTGCCGGAGCCGGTCTGGGCCGAAACCAGGAGGTCGCGATTGGCGGCTTCCTCCGCCAGCACGGCGAGCTGAACGGGGGTCGGAGAATCATAGTTCCGCTCGGCCAAAGCTCGGGCGAGCGGCGGGGTCAGGGCCGGAAAAGACACGGGATGGAGAACCTTGGTTAATTCAGGCGCGGCGACAATGAGCCGAGAGGCCTGAGGCTGGCGTGCGCGGCAATCGGCCCGGCCGCACGCTGGCGATTTGATCTGGCCGCTCTTTACGCCAAGCGCGCGGAAATCACCATGCCTATGTTGCATGGCTTCGCAAGGAGAACCGCGCCTGAGGGTTGCAGCGGACACCCTATCCGACGATGCTAAACATATCCGGTGACTGAGTTGGGTTCAGGCGAAATAGCGGGTGGAGCGCAACGATGCGATTGGCAGTCATTTCCGATATCCACGGCAACCTTGTTGCGTTGGAGGCCGTGCTCGCGGACATCAAGGCGCGCGGCGCCGATCGCACGGTGAACCTTGGCGATTGCGTTACCAGCCCGCTGTGGCCGAAAGAGACTTTCCAGGCCCTGCAACAGCTGTCGTTGCCGACGGTGCGCGGAAACCATGACCGTTGGATCGAGGAATTTCCGGACGACAAGCTCTCGCCGGCAGGTCTCTTCGCGCGCAATGCATTGACCGCGGAGCAGCGTCGGATGCTCCACAGCCTGCCCTCCCAACTGTGGCTGGACGACGGAATTCTGGCCTGCCACGGCACGCCAGATAACGACACGACCTGCCTGCTGGAGGAATCGCTCGACGACGGCCGCTACGTGCCGGCACGCCGCGAGGTGCTGGCCACGCGTCTCGCGAGCGAGCCGGCGGCCCGCGCAGTGCTGTGTGGCCATAGCCATCGCCAGGCGGTCGTACAGGGTCCCGGCGAGCGTCTCGTTCTCAATCCGGGGAGCGTCGGCTGTCCGGTCTTCGGCGACATTCCGTTTGCCGCAAACCTGGAATATCGCTCACCTCACGCCCGCTACGCGATACTCACAAGGAAGAAGCGGGGCTGGCAGGTCGAACTGCTGGCACTCGAATATGATTGGGAAGCTGCGTCGGCACGTGCACTCGCAAACAACCGTCCGGACTGGGCGCAGGCGATGTTGACCGGGTATGTCAAATAGCCGGCTGGGGCGAGATATCGGAGACCACATCGGCCGGAAAGATCGCCGCCGAACGACGCTCTTGTCGCGCCTGCGACGCGAGCTCAAATCGTGCATCAAGAGACATCAAGAGGAAACATGACCGACAGCATATCACTTGCCGACAAGCTCGCGACTTTTCAGGAGCACTGGTCGCCGCGCACGATCACGACCTTCAACGATTGTGACGTGATGGTGGTGAAAGTGAAGGGCGAGTTCACCTGGCACAAGCACGACGACACCGACGATTTCTTTCTCGTCCTGAAAGGCAAGCTCGATATCGAGTTACGCGACCGCACGGTGACGCTCGGCCCGGGCGAGCTCTATGTCGTTCCCAAAGGTGTCGAGCATCGGCCAGTGGCGCGCGAGGAGGCTCACCTCATGCTGATCGAGCCGACCGGCACGCCGAACACAGGCGACAAGGCGACAGCCGCGGCGCGCAAGCTCGTCTAGCGGCCGCGCGCCCGGACGCGGCCTAGTCCCTGGAGGTTGCCGGCCGGCTGAAGCTAGCGGCCAGCCTGGCTTTTGCGCGCGCAACACTGTCCTTGACCGCACGGGCCAGCGCTCGGACGGCGCGCTAGGCTTCTGTTGCCTGCAGCCACGCCTTCGCCGCGGCGTATTTTCCGTAGGCCCAGGCAAAGGCGGGAATTCGCATCAGCTTGTCGCGCGTGAGATGAAACAGGCGCTCGACCAGCACCAGCTTGAGCAATTCGCCGACAATGAACGTCACCGCACCGCTCAGGACCTGACCGGTTGCGGTGAGGTACGCAGCAACTGGCTTGACCGGCTCGAGCATAATGACGGGCACGGAGAACAGAGCCAGCGACGGATAAGGCCGCAGGGACCTGATCCAGGCGCGCAAACGCCTGAACTGGACGTGCCGCCCGATCCAGCGCGCGATCGGCCCCGCCACGGCCATGAAGACCGCGTCCACCAGGAAGTAGATCGCAGCCAGGACGTAAGTGACCGGTTTCAGGATTCGCTTCACGGCATCTCTCCCGCGAAGTGAAAGCCGGAACCTGGGCCTAAGTTTCACCTCGATGCTGATAGTCCCGGAAAATCAGATGGAACTTTTGGCCATTCGCCGCGCTCAGATCTCCGCATAGACCTCCAGCAGATTGCCGTCGGGGTCGCGGAAGAACAGCGTGCGGTGGCCGAAGGACTGGTTCGTCGGCGGCGACACCAACGCCACACCATGCCGCACGAGTTCATCGGCGCATTGGTCGACCTCCGTGGCCGACACCTTGAACGCCAGTTGCAGCGAGGCGCTGCCCGCCGGCGTCGGCGCATCAGCGGCCGTGCGGCTCGGCCGAGCCAGCGCCAGCGTGTTGCGGCCGAGGCCGTACTCGATCCAGTTCGGCGACAACTCACGAAGTAGCGGGAAGGCGAGCACGTCCTCATAGAACCGCCGCATCGCGGCCATGTCGCGTACGAAGATGACGGTGTAGTCGATCGCGCGGATGGCGTGGAAGGAGGAGCGGTTGCGCTGGGCTGGTGTTTGTTCGTTTGTCATCGTGGCCCTTATTCCAAACTCCGGTTCGTAGCCCGCATGGAGCAAAGCGGAATGCGGGAGCGGCGGTCCCGGATTGCGCTGCGCTCCATCCGGGCTACGAAGCCCGAGATAACGCCGCGAGATCGTGCGGGACGGACGGCATCTTCTAGTCCACCAGCTCAGGCCATGGCACGATGGTCGACTTCACCGTCTTCATCGCCATCGCGTCCTTCACGGCCTGCGCGACGCCCTCCTCCGTGAACGGATAGATCGTCTGCATCTTCAGCCATGGATATTTCTCTCGAGTCCGATAGAGCATGTCGACGCCGAGCGGCAGGTCGTTGCCAGTGAAACCCCAGGAGCCCAGCACGTTGAGGTCCTTGGTGCAGATGCGGTGCCAGGAGGTCTCGATCGAACCGGCGTCGGTGAACTGGCCCATCTCGACATAGGTGCCGCCGTCGCGCAGCATCTCGATGCCTTCGGGGCCGGCGGTCGGATGGCCCGAGCAATCCATCACGAGATCGGCGCCGAAGCCGCCGACAATCTCGCGGACGCGCGCGATGCGCTCCTGGGGCGACTTCAGCTCCTCGATATTCACGGTCGCCTCCGCGCCGAACTCGCGGGCGAGCTTGAGCCGCGGCTCCTCCGGGGCGCCGACGCATATGACGCGCCCTGCCCCCATCTCCCTGGCCGCCGCGACCGCGAGAATGCCGATCGGCCCCGAGCCCTGGATCACCACCGTATCGCCCCAGCTGAATCCGCCGGCGCGGCTGGCACGGTTGAAGGCGCGGATGCAGGAGGTCAGCGGCTCGGACAGTGCCCCCAAGCGCAGCGACATGTCGTCGGGCAGCTTGTAGATCTTGGTGCCCGGCAGCATCTCGAGATCGACATAGACATATTCGGCCCAGCCGCCCCACATGTGCGGCGCCTTGTCGAAGCCGAGATAGCGGCCGTAATAGACCGGCGTCAGACACTTGTTGGCCGTCTGGGGATAGTGGATGCAGTAATAGCAATGGCCGCACGGCATCAAGGGCGGGATCATCACCTTCGAGCCGACCTTGAGCGGCTTGCTCATGAAGTCCTCGGTGAACTCGTCGCCGCATTCGACGATGACGCCGCCGAGCTCGTGACCGAGCGTGAATGGCCAGGGCAACGGCTTCGGCCAGTGGCCTTTGAGGATATGCAAATCGGTGCCGCAGACACCGCACGCGCCGACCTTGATCAGCGCCGCCTTGCGGCCGACCTTGGGCCACGGCACGGTCTTGATCACGGGCTCCGAGCCGGGACCGGCGTGGGTGCAGACGCGGATCTGTTGCATGGCAGTTTCCCCATTGCCCGTCTGTTATGATTGGTTGGTGCGGGCGTAAGGCGAAACGTATGTGAGATGCGCAGCCGTGCCAAGCCGAAGTCTCGTAGCCGCATGGAGCGTGCGGCAGCGGTGCATGGCGACTATCCAATCCAAGTGTCTTGAGCGTTCAGCACTGAACGTGTAAGGCCGCAAGCATCCCTTCCAGGCAGCGCCCCTTGAACCCCTTGCCCCAAAATCCCATCGCCGTGTCCGGCTCGTTCGCGGCGATGAAGTCGGTGCCGTATCGGCTCCAGTTCATCGCCTACGTGCTGGCGATGATGGCCGACAATATCGAGCATGTGATCAGCTATTGGGTGGTGTTCCAGAAATTCCATTCGCCGACGCTGGGGGGATTTGCCGTGCTGTCGCACTGGCTGCCGTTCCTCTTGTTCTCGGTCGCGGTCGGCGGGCTCGCTGACCGCGTCGATCCACGGCGCATCATCCAGTGCGGCATGCTGCTGTTCATCACGGCCTCCGCCGGCTGGGGCTTCTTTTTCATCACCGACACGATCGAGATGTGGCACGCAATGCTGCTGCTGGTGATCCATGGCTGCGCCGGCGTGTTGTGGCAGACACCGAACCAGCTCCTGCTCTACGACCTCGTGGGACCTGCGGACCTGCCGAGCGCGGTGCGGCTGAACGCGATGGCGCGCTATCTCGGCATCCTGGTCGGACCTGCCGTCGGCGGCGTGATTATGCTGACGCTCGGCACCTCGCACGGCATCATCTTCAACACGCTGTTCTATTTGCCGATGCTGCTCTGGCTGTTCTGGGCACCCGTGCGCGACAAGAGCGTCGCGGCGCGGCGCTTTGCCGTGCGCGGCCTTGCCGACATCGTGCTGACCATCCGCGCCATCGGCACCCAGCCGGTGCTGACGGCGATGACGTGGCTTGCCGGCCTCACCTCCTTCATGATCGGCAATGCCTACCATGCCCAGATGCCGGGCTACGCCGGCGATCTCGGCCATGGCGATCCCGGCGTCTCCTACAGCGTGCTGCTCGCGGCGGACGCGGCCGGCGCGCTGCTTGCCGGCATCGCTCTGGAATCCTGGGGACGGCTGAGAGGCACGCCGCGCACCGCGATCCTGCTCGCGATGCTCTGGAGCGTGGCGCTGCTCGGCTTTGCGTTGGTGCCGGTCTATCCGATCGCGATCGCGCTCTTGTTCTGTGCCGGCTTCTTCGAGCTCTCGTTCAACACCATGGCGCAGGCGCTGGTGCAGCTGAACGCGCCGCACGACATTCGCGGCCGCGTCGTCGGCCTCTACAACATGGCCGGCCTCGGCATGCGCGCCTTCAGCGGCATCACCGTCGGGGTATCAGGCGCGGCGATCGGAATCCACTGGTCGCTCGGGCTGTCGGCTGCGGTGCTGCTGGCGCTGCTGGCCCTGCTGCAGTGGCGGGCGACGAAGCCGGCCTGAGCGGGCCTTTCGGGTGTGTGGCTTTTCGAACGCATTGTGTCTGTCCGTTGCCGCCGCACCCAATCCTAACGCGGCATTAACCCTATGCACCTTAGGGTCGTCCCGGACTCCGCCCGGGCGGGGGGTCGGGTGTTGAAAATGGCGTTGGCGAACAAAAAATTTCTTCCGGCCGCCGAGGAGCGTCGGCGCTTCCAGCGGGTGAAAGTGCACCTGCTCGGCCGCTACATGCTGCCCGACCGCCGGGAATTCCCCTGCCAGGTGATCAACATGTCGCCCGGCGGGCTGGCGCTGCTCGCCCCCGGCATCGGCAATGTCGGCGACCGCGTGGTCGCCTATCTCGACCATATCGGCCGCGTCGAGGGCAAGATCACCCGCATCATCGACAACGGCTTCGCCATGACGATCGGTGCAACGCCCCGCAAGCGCGACAAGCTCGCGGCCCAGCTGACCTGGCTCGCCAACCGCGACATCCTCAACCTGCCGGAGGACCGCCGTCACGACCGTATCGTGCCGCGCAACCCGATCGCGGTGCTGACGCTCGAGGACGGCACCAAGATGACCTGCCGCATCATCGACCTTTCGCTGTCGGGCGCCGCCATCGCCGCGGAGAACCGCCCGCCGCTGAAATCGACGGTCCTGCTCGGCCGGGTCCAGGGCCGCGTGGTCCGAAACCTCGAAGACGGCTTCGCGCTGGAGTTCTTGCACGCGCAGCCTATCGAGACACTCGAAGAGAGCGTTACCGCGCGGTAAAGCGCGAGAGCGCCAAAACCCCCGTATTTCCTGCCCTGAAGGCGGCCTCCGCGATGCGGACGCCGCCTTTTTCTTGGCGCGCGACGGCCCCAGCGCGGGTTAACGCGCGGCGCGTTTGCATGTGGAAATGGCGGTTCCGTCAGCGTTTCCGCGTTAATCGATACAATTTGAATCAATTGCAGTTGTTTCAAATTTTATGAGAATTCGATTCAAGTATAGATCGAATTCGCCGCAGGTTTTACTTGTATTCGTCTCGACTTGACTTGGTCGACTTAGCGGCAACTCAAAAGCTCCGTGCGAAATGTGGTCCCAACAAGAAACGGGGGCCGCAATGTTTGACTTCAGGGGACAGGGGAAGAAGCTGGCGCTCGCCGCCATGCTCTTCGGGATCAGCGCGGCAGCGCAGGCCGGCGAAGGCCGTCTGCTCTACGCGAGCCTCGGTGACACCACGCGTGCACCGATCGGCTGGGTCGAATTCTGTGCAGACAATGCCGCCCAGTGCCAGGGCGCACCGACGCAGCCGCGCGACATCGTGATGTCGCAGGGTGCATGGCGCGACCTCGTCAAGGTCAATCGCTGGGTCAACGAGACCGTCAAGCCTTTGACCGACCAGGAGCACTGGGGCGTGATCGAGAAATGGTCGCTGCCGACCGACGGTTACGGCGACTGTGAAGACTACGTGCTGTTGAAGCGCAAGATGCTGATCGATGCCGGATGGCCGCGCGAGGCCCTGCTCATCACCGTCGTGCGTGACAAGAAGGGCGAAGGACACGCGGTGCTGACGGTGAAGACCGACAAGGGCGAGTTCGTTCTCGACAATCAGAACGAGAACGTCGTGGCCTGGACGGAGACCGGCTACCGCTTCGTCAAGCGCCAATCGCAGAGCGATCCCAATGTCTGGGTCTCGCTCGGCGATACGAAGCCGGCGGTCTCCACCGCCAGCGCCAGAGACTGACAGGAACGAGACAACAGGTTACGCGACCCGGTCACATCCCCACCCCTCCCCGTCCCAGACCGGTTCGCGCGCGGCCAGGCTTCCCCCAAAGCCTGGCCGCAACTTTTTTGACGTGCTTCAGCCTGCAGTGATCACGGACGAGGCCGACGCTGGCTCGCCTCGATCCTCCATGGCTCCGGGTGGCGATGCGGCATTGCCGCGCTCCAGCTGCGTAGCGCGCACTGATCTCGGCGGCGACCCGAACATCCTCGAATAGGCCCGCGAGAAGGCGGCAGCGCTGCCAAACCCCACACGACGAGCTACGCCCTTCACCTGCCCGCCTCGCATCAGCTCCCGCTGCCCAAGCATCAACCGCCAGCCGTTGAGATAAGCAGCGGGTGTCGTGCCGAGAATTCTGGGAAAGACATCCATGAAACGGCTGCGGGACATGCTGGAGAGTTCGGCCAGCTGCTCGACAGTCCAGGATTTCGCAGGATCATCGTGCATCGCGACGATCGCGCGCTGCAGAGCAGGATGCGACAGGCCAGCAAGAAGGCCCGGCTCCGTCGCACCCGCATCGATCGCCTCTCGCAGCACCAGCAATACGATCAACTCGCAAAGCCGGTTCAGCGCGACGCGCTGCCCGCAGCGATTGGCGTGCCCCTCGGCGACGAATGTGCCCACCACGGCTCGCAAGGTCGGGCGACTGTCGAGATCGATCTCCACCGTTTCAGGCAGCGCCTTCATCAAGGGATTCGTTGGGCCGCCAAAATCGACCGTGGCGGCGATCAGCAGGTCAGGCACGGATCGATTGTCGGCCCTGCCATAGAGGATCACCCGCTCGGCCACACCAGCCCGGCCGGTCACCACGAGATTGGCCATCCCACCCGCAACGTCCGGTGAAACCGAGACCACTGACAGGTCAAAAGCCTCGAAGAAGGCGGCCAAGCGATCGCGCTTGGCCGCGACTGGACTTTTGATCATGTAATTCGGATATTTCATGCTCCAAAGTGTGACATAGGAGGCAAGTCTTCGCAACCGGCCGGACGAATGGCCATTTCCCCAACGGAGCCCCCATGCTCACCCCCCGATACAAGGCACCGGATCTGAAGGTCGAAACGCTCGGCCGCGGCCGCTTCGATCTTGCGAATGAGGTGCCACAACGCTTCACTCTGATCTGCTTCTACCGGGGGCTGCATTGCCCCATCTGCGCCAACTATCTCAAAGAGCTGGAGCGCCATACTCCGGCATTGGCCGAGCGCGGCGTGACGACGATCGCGATCAGCTCGGACAACGAAGAGCGCGCGCGGTCGATGGCCGAGAAGGTCGGCGCCTCTGCGCTGCGTTTCGGCTATGGGCTTAGCCTTGCTAAAGCACGCGAATGGGGCCTCTACATTTCCGCCTCGCGCGGCAAGACCTCGATCGGCATCGAGGAGCCTGCGCTGTTCTCCGAGCCGGGCGTATTCCTGATCCGCCCCGACCAGACCATCTATTACCTCGCAGTGCAGTCGATGCCCTTTGTGCGCCCAAACTTCGGTGAGATGGTGCAGGCGCTCGACTTCGTCATCAATAACGACTATCCGGCGCGGGGCGAATATACCGGCGTCGTCTGAGGCCGAGAGCCGAAAGTCAGGATCGCGCGGGCATCAAGCTTGCCAGGTGCAGCGGACCCGCGTGCTCCCGATCTGTTACATTCAGCACGACTAGACGCCCAGCACGTCGGCAAGCCGCAGCTCGTCGGCCGCCGGATCCTTCAGGAACAGTTCGGCTTCGATCTCGTCCAGATGCGACAGCATCTGCGCGCGCGCGGCTTGCTTGTCGCGGTTGCGGATCGCGGCAACGATGCCGGCGTGATGATCGGTGCCGCAGGCCGGCGTGTCGTGGCGGCGATAGAGCAGAATGATGAGCGAGGAGCGCGCGATCAGCTCCTTGAGGAAGCCGAGATAGATGCTGTGGCCGCTCATCTCGGCAACGAGCCGGTGAAACTCGCCGGAGAGCCGGACCGAGGCGCGGGCATCGCCGCGCAGCTCGGCCTCGCGTTCCTCGGCAAGGTGCTGCTGGAGGCGGTCGAGCCAAGCCTGCGAGACGGCATCGATGGCGTGATCGACGATGGTGGGCTCGATCAGGCGGCGCGCCTCGAACACTTCGCGGGCATCGGCCGGCGTCGGCCGCGCGACGAAGGCGCCGCGGTTCTTCTCGATGTTGACGATGCCCTCATGCGCGAGTTGCTGCAGCGCGGTGCGGACCAGCGTGCGGCTTGCGCCGTAGATCTCGCCGATCTCGTCCTCGCCGAGCTTGGTGCCCGGCAACAGGCGATGCTCGAGGATCGCGGCGGTCACACCCTCCCGGATGCGGCTGACGCGATCACTCGCATCGGGCGCGTCGGATTTGGGGCGGGGCTTGGCGGCCATGGGTTCGAGGGTTGAGCTTGAGGGAGGATCGGCGACATTCGCTTTTCGATGTTAGTCGACGACCTGTATCCAATCACAGGCGGAAGTTTATACAATCTTCGCCTGTTTTGTGTGCAGATGGCTGGGCACAGGGCGGGCGGGCCAGAGGCGCAGGATTCGATCTAACGATCTGACACCGCTGCACAGTTTCGGGATTCGGCCGGCGAAGCGGCGGTTGGCACGGACCTTGCGGAGAGAGGCCGCAAGCACCGCCCTCCCTGGACATGCCATGGCCACTCCCGCCGCCCTCGAACTGGTCGCCGTTACCAAGCGCTACGACACGACGCTGGCGGTCGACACCGTCAATCTGAAGATCCCGGCCGGCACCTATTGCTGCCTGCTCGGCCCGTCCGGCTGCGGCAAGACCTCGACCCTGCGGATGATCGCGGGCCACGAGGCTGTCAGCGAGGGCGACATCATCCTGGGCAGCCAGAACGTCACCGAGCTGCCGCCGGCCGAGCGCGGCACCGCCATGATGTTCCAGTCCTACGCGCTGTTTCCGCATCTGAGCGTGATCGACAACGTCGCCTTCGCCCTGAAGATGCGCGGCGTCGACAAGCCGACGCGCCACAAGCGCGCCGGCGAACTGCTGGAGCTGGTGGCGATGAGCCAATATGCGGGCCGCCTCCCCGCGCAGCTCTCCGGCGGCCAGCAGCAGCGCGTGGCGCTCGCCCGCGCACTGATCACCGAGCCGCAGATCCTGCTGCTCGACGAGCCGCTGTCCGCGCTCGATCCGTTCCTGCGGGTGAAAATGCGCGGTGAATTGAAGCGGCTGCAGCGCGAGCTCGGCATCAGCTTCATCCAGGTCACCCACGGCCAGGAAGAGGCGATGGCGCTCGCCGACCATATCGTAGTGATGAACCACGGCCGGATCGAGCAGCAGGGCACGGCCCGCGACATCTTCCACCGTCCCCGCACCGAATTCGTGGCGCGCTTCATCGGCGGCCACAACGTGCTCAGCGACGCCGGCAAGCTCATCGCCGTGCGCGCCGATCAGCTCGGCATCGCGCCGTTCGCCGACGGCGCCTTCGGTGCGCCGGCGCTGTTGACCCAGACCGAGTACCAGGGCTCCTACATCGCCGTCTCGCTCACGCTCGACGACGGCACCGCCCTGTTCTCCCACGTTCCCGAAGCCACTTTCGACGTCCACCCGTTCCGTCCGGGCGATCGCGTGTTGGCCACCTGGGATCCCGCCAAGGCGCAACGCCTGCAATAGCGCCGATCGATCACTGGAAATGCGCAACAAAGGAGTGAGCGAAATGACCGAGACGACCAGGACAACCGGCGTCAGCCGCCGCACGCTATTGAAGGGCACCGCGGGTCTCGCCGGCTTTGCCGCCGGCTCCGGCGCCATCACCGGCTTTCCCTATGTGAAGTCGGCCGAGACCAAGGTGCTGCGCTATCTCGGCACCGCCGTGAACGAGGGCGACGACATCTCCAAGCAGTGCCTGAAGGACACCGGCATCAAGATCGAATACATCACCGCGACAACCGACGACGTCACCAAGCGCGTGATGACCCAGCCGAACTCCTTCGACGTGCTGGACACCGAATATTTCTCGCTGAAGAAGATCGTGCCGTCGGGCAACATCCTTGCGCTCGACGCCAGGAAGATCAAGGAATTCGACAACATCACGCCTGTCTTCACCAAGGGCGAAACGCCCGGCGGCAAGAAGATCGGCGGCCAGGGCACCGCGCCCTGGAAGGTGCTGTATCTCGAGGGCAAGGACTCCAAGAAGTTCGCGACGTCGGCGACCGAATTCGTAACGCTGATCCCGACCGTCTACAACGCCGACACGCTCGGCATCCGTCCCGACCTGATCAAGCGGCCGATCAGCTCATGGTCGGAGCTGCTCAACCCCGAATTCAAGGGCAAGGCCTCGATCCTCAACATCCCCTCGATCGGCATCATGGACGCCGCGATGGTCGTGGAAGCCACCGGCAAGTACAAATATGCCGATAAGGGCAACATGACCAAGGAAGAGATCGATCTCACCATGAAGGTGATGACCGAAGCCAAGAAGGCCGGCCAGTTCCGCGCCTTCTGGAAGGACTTTAATGAGAGCGTCAACCTGATGGCGTCAGGTGAAACTGTCATTCAGTCGATGTGGTCGCCGGCCGTGACCAAGGTGCGCTCGATGGGCATTGCCTGCACCTTCCAGCCGCTGAAGGAAGGCTACCGCTCCTGGGCGTCCGGCTTCTGCGTCTCGAAGGGCGTGTCGGGTCCCAAGCTCGAATGGGCCTATGAGTTCGTCAACTGGTTCCTGTCGGGTTATGCCGGCGCCTATCTCAATCGCCAGGGCTACTACTCCGCCGTGCTCTCCACCGCGAAGGCGCATATGGAGCCCTACGAGTGGGCGTACTGGATGGAAGGCAAGCCGGCCGAGAAGGACATCAAGGCGCCCGACGGCTCGCTGCTGGAGAAGGCCGGCGCCGTGCGCGACGGCGGCTCTTATGAGGACCGCATGGGCGGCGTTGCCTGCTGGAACGCCGTGATGGACGAGAACGACTACATGGTCCGCAAGTGGAACGAGTTCATCGCGGCGTAACGGACATGTCGGAAGAAGTCCTGCAACAGGCGTCCCCGGGCTTGATCCCGGGGTCGGGCACAGCGCGCGCCGCGAAACCGACGCGCCTGTCGCCGTCCTTCATCTCCTGGCTTCAGGCCGGGCCGATGATGCTGGTGTTTCTCGCCTTCTTCCTCATTCCGCTGGTGTTCGTCGTCATCGTCTCGTTCTGGGACTACAACGAATACCAGTTGCTGCCGGCCTTCTCGGGCCGCGGCTACACCGACACGTTCGAAGGCTGCATCGCGCAGCTCCCCGATCTCTGCACGATCGGCAAGACATATGTGAAGACGCTGAAGCTCTGCTTCATGGTCTGGGCGATCACGCTTTTCATCGGCTTCTGGGTCGCCTACTTCCTCGCCTTCCACGTCAAGTCGAAGACCTGGCAGATGGGATTGTCACTGCTCTGCACGATCCCGTTTTGGACCTCCAACGTGATCCGCATGATCGCCTGGATTCCGCTGCTCGGGCGCAACGGCCTCGTCAATTCCGGCCTGGTCAAGACCGGTCTGATCAACCATCCGCTGGAATGGCTGCTGTTCTCCGAATTCTCCGTGGTGCTGGCGCTGGTGCACCTCTTCACCTTCTTCATGGTGGTGCCGATCTTCAACTCGATGATCCGCATCGACAAGTCGCTGATCGAGGCCGCCTATGACGCCGGTGCCACCGGCTTCCAAACGCTGGTCAACGTCATCATCCCGCTCGCCAAGCCGGGCATCGTGATCGGCTCGATCTTCGTCATCACCATCGTGATGGGCGATTTCATCACCATCGGCGTCATGGGGGGCCAGCAGATCGCGGCGGCCGGCAAGATCATTGAGACGCGGGTGAACGCGCTGCAATTCCCCGCGGCAGCGGCCAATGCCGTGATCCTGCTCGTCATCACCTTCCTGATCATCACCATGATGTCGCGGATCGTCGACATCAAGAAGGAGCTCTAGAGCATGAAGGAAGGACGCCCGCGCTCGTTCTACGTGCTCGCGATCTTCTTCGCGGGCTATGTGCTGTTCCTCTACGGCCCGATGATCGCGATCTACGTGCTGTCGTTCCAGGGACCGCAGGGCGGCCTCACCTTCCCGATGAACGGCGTGTCGACCTTCTGGATCGCAAAATTGTTCCAGGGCACCGGCATCGTCGATCTCGGCGCGGCCTTCCGCCGCTCGCTGCTGCTCGGCATCATCGTGATGATCGTCACCGTCGTGCTGTCGGTCGCCGCCGGCATGGCCTTCCGCCGCAGATTCAAAGCGCAGAGCCTCCTGTTCTATTCGGCGATCGCGAGCCTGATCGTTCCCTCGATCATCACCTCGCTCGGCATCTCCCTCGAATTCCGCATCATCGACGATCTGATCAAGGCGCATTGGAACGAGAACTTCGAGACGTCGATGGGCTTGCTGACCTCGGGGCTCGGCGCGCATCTGACCTGGACGCTGCCGTTCGGCCTGCTCATCATGTTCGCGATCTTCAACCGCTTCGACCCGCGTCTCGAGGAAGCCGCGCGCGATCTCGGCGCGACGCCGTGGCAGACGTTCCGCCATGTCGTGCTGCCGATCATCCTGCCGTCGGTGATCGGCATCGGCCTGTTCGGCTTCACGCTGTCCTGGGACGAGCTCGCCCGCTCCAGTCAGGCGATCGGGGCGGTGAATACATTGCCGCTCGATCTGCAAGGCCTCACCACCACGGTGACGAATCCCGACATCTATGCGCTCGGCACCGTGATCTCGGCGGTGTCGTTCACCGTGATCACGCTTGCGCTCGGCACCATCCACATGCTCAACAAGCGCCAGGCGGCCAAGGGTTCGGACGCCGGTAAAGGGCTTGTTTGACAAGGGACTTGTCTGATCCGATGCGGCTGCACGTCGTCAATCCCAACACCACCGCATCGATGACGGCGAAGATCGCCGCCGCGGCGCGTGCGGTCGCGTTATCCGGCACGGTGATCGATGCGCGCCAGCCGGCGATGGGCCCGGTCTCGATCGAGGGATTTTACGACGAAGCCTTCGCCGTGCCCGGCATGCTCGGCTGCATCCGCGAGGCCGACCGCGACGGTGCCGAGGCCCATATCATCGCCTGCTTCGACGACACCGGCCTGGATGCCGCCCGCGCCGTTGCCAAGGCGCCGGTGATCGGCATCGGCGAGGCCGGCTTCCACATGGCGAGCCTGGTCGCGGCGCGCTTTGCCGTGGTGACGACGCTCAGTGTCTCCATCGTGCCGATCGAGCATAATTTGGGGAAATACGGCCTCGCCGATCGCTGCGCCCGCGTCCGCGCCGCCGAAGTCCCGGTGCTTGCATTGGAGGAGCGCAACACCGATGCGCTCGCAAAGATCTCCGCCGAGATCGCGGCTGCAATCCGCGACGACCGCGCTGAGGCGATCGTGCTCGGCTGCGCCGGCATGGCCGATCTCGCCGCCGAGCTTGCCGCCACCCACGGCCTGCCCGTGATCGACGGCGTCGCCGCCGCAGTGACGCTGGCGGAATCATTGGTGCGGCTGGGGCTGAAGACCTCCCGGCTCGGCCCCTATGCGGCGCCGCGGCCGAAGACCTATTCCGGGCCGTTTTCGCCGTTCCAGCCGGAAGGCTAGCTCACGACCGTTCGCTCCGTCTAAAATGGTTCGGCGGCCCGCTCTCAACGATCGCGGGCCGCCGATGGTCGATTGCGCGAGATCACATCGCCCTACTCGGTCTGCTCCACCGCAGCGGGCATCTTCGCGACCGACATCAGGGATCGCGCGACCTGGTTGAGCAGCTGATCTGCGTTCTCCTCTTCGGCCAGCGACTTCGACAGCAAAGCGACGATGGCGCTGTGGCGCAGCTGTTGGGCGAGGTTGCGCGCAGTGGTGTAGCCGGCGATCTCGTAATGCTCGACTCGCTGCGCCGCGCCGATCAAGGCGAGGTCGGCGGCTGCATCCTCCTTCTTTTCGCCCTCGTCGATGATCTCCTGCCCTTCTTCGACGAGGCCCATCATGCCCTTGCAAGGCTTGGCCCGCGGCGTCTTGCCGAGTAGCTCAAAGCATTCGTTGATGCGCTCGATTTGGGTCTCGGTCTCGCCGAGATGCATCTCGAACAGCTCACGCAATTGATCGAAACGCGCAGCTTCCACCATTTTCGGCAGCGCCTTGGTCAGTTGCTTCTCGGCATGAAGGATATCGCGCAGCTCGTCGAGCAGGAGGTCGCCGAGCCCGGCTTCGTCCATCGGTGGCGAACTCTCGGTCACGATGGCGGTCGCAGGTCCAGGCTCGCCGGCCTGGATCGCGGGAGATTCCGTGAAGACCCAGTCGCCGCCCTCGTTCCAGGGGCCGCGGGTGTCGATCTCGCCGTGATCGCCGGCTCCCGTCGAATCGTTGAAGAACTGGTTGACCAGGCCCGGCGTCGGCGCAATGCGGCCGATGCTGAAGGCGGGCTTGCCCATGCTTTCGAGCGCCAGTGCAAACGCCTTCATATGGGTGATTTCGCGGGTCATCAGGAATTGCAGGGCATCCTTGGTGCCGGCATCGTCACAGAAATTGATCAGCCGCTCGTAGACGATCTTGGCACGCGCCTCCGCCGCGATGTTGCTGCGCAGATCGACATCCAGCTCCCCGGTGATCTTCAGATAGTCGGCAGTCCAGGCGTTGCCTTGCGAATTGAACAGATTGACGCCGCCGCCTCCGGCGATCGCGATCAGCGGATCGGCTTCCGCCGCCTGACGGTCGAATTTCGACGGCTTCAGATGCATGCGCGCCAATGTGCCGACGACTTCGAGATGGCTCAACTCCTCCGTTCCGATGTCCATCAACAGATCCTTGCGGTCAGGATCTTCGCAGTTGAGGCCCTGAATGGAGTATTGCATGGCAGCGGCCAGCTCGCCGTTGGCGCCGCCGAACTGTTCTAGCAGCATGTTGCCGAAGCGAGGGTCCGGCTCGTCGACGCGAACGGTGAACATCAGTTTCTTGACGTGGTGATACATAGGGGAAAGGCCTCGGGCTTGGGGACAGATCGATTCCCGAACGGATGCATGTCGCGGTTGTTCCTATCGCGATGGCTAAGCCTCATCGCCGCGGCGACGCGCGCCGAGCTGCCTTGCCATGCACATGGAGGAAGGCAGACCGGATCAAGGATGTTGCGACGGTCACGCGCGAAGGTGCGCGACTTGTTCGGCTTGGCTCGCAGGAAAGAGAGGCGTCGCTTCCTTCGCTGCCCGCTCGACCGCCGATCCGCCCGCGCGGCCGCGCGGCGCGGCTTGCCGGCGTAGCCGGCCAAAACCTCGCCGGGACGCCTGTCCGTATTTTTACGGAGCCTGCCTTAGGTGACCGCGGCCGTCCGGCCGAACGGACTGGATCGGTTACCTTTTTCGCCTTTAGCCTCTTTTTGGTCCCATTCGTTGCCGAAACGTAACGCTTTCGGGACGCCCCGGCGGCCTTAGGGCTGCCGGTCTTCGCCACTCACCAAGTTTCAATTTGGGTTTTGTCAGCGATGATCGATCTCGCACAGGACGCACCGTCCAACCCCCTTCTTCGTCTCGGCGCCCAGCCCATCGCGCTGACCGCCGCAGCGCTCCTGCTCCTGATCGCCGGGGTCACCTCGATCGCGATCTGGCGCGCCTATACCGGCGCCGCACCCGAAACCGACCGGGTGGTGGCATCACGGCAGCTCCAGGCCCGGGCCGCACAGGCCTCCGAGCAGCTCGTCGAGAAGACCAAGGGGCTGGAGGCGACCCAGCAGGAATCGATCGATCAGCTCCAGGTGGTGCAGGATCAGCTCCAGACCATGAAGCGGCTGATGGCGGCGCAGCAGGCCGACACCAAGCGCCTGTCCGAGCAGGTCGCGACGCTGAACGAGTCCATCGACGGCCTGCGGCAGTCGTTCGCCAGCGCACGCGCAACCGACGTCGAAGCACCGACGGTTACCCGCAGGAAACCGGTGCGGCACCGCGTCCATGCCAGCGCGCGCAAGCGCTCGCGCGGCTAAGCAATTCACGACGACGGGACTAATTTTTTCGACTTGTGAACTGGATCACATTCGCCCGTGTGATTCCGCGCGATGCTCGCGGTTACCGGATGGCGTGAGCCGATTTCAATGTCCGGGGCTGGCAAGGTCGTTGACGGTATACTGCGTCAACGGCCTTGTTTTTTTGTCGGTTGGCCTCTCGTCGAGGAGGCTATTCGCAGACATCCACGCGGCGGTATCGCCATCCAGCCGGCGTCATCACACGCTTCCGCACGACGTAGCAGCCACCATAGCCACCGTTGTAGTCGTCGTAGCCGGTATCATAATAGTAGGAGCCGCCGTAGGGATAGCCGTAGCCGTAATAGCCGCCGTAGTAGCCGGCGCCGGCAATGCCCGCCCCGATCGCGACTCCAGGCCAGAAGCCGCCGCCATGCCAATGGCCGCCATGACCCCAGCCACCATAGCCCCAGCCACCACCGCCATGCCCCCAACCGCCATGTCCGAATCCCCGCGCCTCAGCCGCATGCGGCATCGACAGCCCGACCGCCGCGACGGTCAGCGCCGCCATCATCATCCTGCGTAACATCACTCGATCCTCCGCGTGGACACGCTCCACGCTTCAAAGCAGGACCAAGCTAGCGTCACTTAGGCATTCCGGACAGCCACACTGCCTCACTTCCGCGCGAGCATTCAGCAGCCGCGGCAGATGCTCTTGAGCTTCTTGTCGAGCATGCGATTCTCGGCATTGACGGCGGCATCAGCCGAGCCGCCTGTGCCGCTGCCGGTGGTGACTCCGGCGCCCGCGCCGGACGATTGAGCCGTGCCCAGGCTGTTGGTGCCGGGCGGTGGCGCGGGCGCGTTGGCAACACCTCCGGTCGCCCCCGCAGAGCCACCCGTCGATCCGGCAGACCCGCCGGCCGCCTGCGCGAAGGCGACCGCCGGCATCGCCGCGAGCGCGAAGATCAGGATCGTGATTTTGCTTGAAACGGCGAAGGGCGCTGCGGCCATCGAAGCTCTCCTTTAGCGGTCAACCGCCGCGGCATAGTCCAGTTCCGGAACAAATGCCGTCACATCAGCTTGAAAGCCGGGAGGCAAGACCGACAATGACCGATCGCGATCCCTTTGCAGAGGGCGAACGCGCCGCGCGCGAGAACATTCCGGCCGAGGCCAATCCCTATCTCGACGGCAGCGACGAGCATGCGCTGTGGGCCGCCGGCCATGAGAAAGCCGCAGGCGCAATCGAAGCAGGCGAATCCGAAGGGCGCTGACGCGCCGCTCGCATTTGCTGCCGGCAGCTATGCCGCCGCCGCCGCCTTCTCGGTGCGGTCCTCGACCATGGTCACGAACATGTGGGACTCTTCGCTGGCGCCGCCCACCTGGATCCGGCGAGCGCAAATGACGCGGCGCCCGCGTGCGGGATTGTCGATGGTGTCGACGATCGGCTCGAGCTGCTGCTTCTGCGCGAGCAGTTGCTGGTCGCGCCGCTCGATCAGTTCAGCCGCCTCTGCGGAGAACAATTCCCGCGCGGTCTTGCCGATGATCTCGCCGCGCGTCATGCCGATCATCTTCTCGGCGGCCTTGTTGACGAAAACGTAGCGCAAATTGCGCGCATCCTTGGCGATGATGCCCTCGGCGACGTTCTCGATGATGGTGGCGAGGAAGCGCTCCATCCGTTCCAGAATGCGCTCGTGCTGGCGCTGTGCAGTGACGTCCTCCTGCACCGAAACCCAGCCGCCGCCATCCATCGGACGCTCGTAGATCTTGATGGTGCGGCCGTCGTTGAGGGAAATCTCGTAGGCCGCCGGCTCGCGCCTGGCGATCCGGCCGAGAACCGCCGCGACATATTTCTCGACGTCGCCGTTGAACAGCCCGCTCTTGACCCGGTGCTGGAGGATTTCCTCGAGGGTGGATCCGGCCTGGATCGTCTCGGGCAGATTGTAGATCTGCCGGTAGTTCGAATTCATCGCCACCACGTTGGCCTTGCCGTCGAGCATGATCAGGCCCTGCGGCATGCTGTTGATCGCCGCCGAGAGCTGCCACTTCTTGGCCTGGTACTTGTCGTTGAAATTATCGCGCTCGGTCCTCGCGGCGTCGCGCGCCTGGGCGGTACCGAGCTCGAGCTCCTCGAGCTGGAAGATGCGTGCGACGGCATCGCGGAAGTTCTGCACGGCGCGCGCCAGACGTCCGATCTCGTCGTGACGGCCGAGATGCGGCACCTCGCTCTTGACGTCACCGGCTGCGATCCGGTCGGTGGCCTGCGTAATATCGGCCAGCGCGCCGACCACGGAGCCCCGCATGACGACGACGTTCAGACCTGCGAACATCAGCGCCGCGAGCCCGAGCGCGAACAGATAGGCCGCCGCGTAACGGTTTTCGTTGGCGAGTGCGTCCGCCTCGCGGGCGCGCTGCTGATAGATGCGCTCGAGCGCCTCGACATCGCTGTTGAGTTGACTGCGCACCTTCCGGTTGGCGTTGTTGTCGCCCCATTCGCGCGCCGCCGCGGAGCTGATCTCCACGCCACGCCGCACCAGCTCCTGGCGGAACTCGATGAACTGCGTGATGCGCTGGCGGAAGCTCGCGAACAGCTCGGCATCATCATTGCCGACGGTGCGCTCCATGCTCTTCACGGCCTCGGCCAGCTCGCGGTTGCGCCGGGTCAGCCCGTCCGCGTAGGGCATCATCGCACGACGATCGGTGGACATGTAGATGCCGCGTGATTCCATCACGATGGCGTAGATCAGCGCATTGATGCGCCCGACGCTGATCGCCGCCTCGGCGGACGAGGCGTGCATGTGACGATAGGTCGTCTGCAACCGCACCGACTGGACCGACATCACCAGGAGGAAAGTGGTGACGATCGCGAGGAAGGCGGCAATGCTGTAGACCTTCTCCGCAACGGTCAGCGTGTCGGTGCCGCGCGCGAACCTCACGAATTTCTTCAATAGATTGGTTCCGGCACCAAAGCCGGATTCCAGCGCCGTCGCATTCATGGCGCCGCTCCTCCTGGTTGAAAACGCTCGATGATAAGCGTGATCGCGCTAGCGGAGGATTAAAGTACCTAGCTGTATTTTTACGGTACGGAACCGGTCCCGCGCCGGGTCCCGGCCGGCAGCGCGGGCTGCTCAACCGATCCGTTTCAGGCCGTTCTTGAAGCGCGGACCGTTGGCGACGTAGAACCTCGCCGCGCTTCCCATCTTCTGCACCTGGGCGTCGTCGAGCGTGCGGATCACGCGCGCCGGCGAGCCGATGATCAGGGAACGTTCGGGAAATTCCTTGCCCTCGGTGATGACGGAACCGGCACCGACGATGCTGTTGCGGCCGATCCTGGCGCCGTTCATCACGATCGAGCCCATGCCGATCAGGGCACCCTCCTCGACGGTGCAGCCGTGCAGGATGACGTTGTGGCCGACCGTGCAGTTCCGGCCGATGTGAAGCGGAAAGCCGAGATCGGTGTGGCAGGTCGAGCCGTCCTGCACATTGGCGCCCTCCCCGATCTCGATCCACTCATTGTCGCCGCGCAGCACGGCGCCGAACCAGACGCTCGCGCCCGGTTTCAGGCGAACCCGGCCGATCACGGTCGCGGTCTCCGCGATGAAGTAATTGCCGTCGGCGGGAAGGTCGGGCGCCTGCCCGTCGAGCTCGTAGATCGCCATGGAGGTCTCCTGTCACGTCGACTTCAGCCATAGCGAAACGGCGGCGAAGAGGCAAAGGAACCGGGCAGCTCGCCGATCCGGCCGGGCCTCAGCCCAGAACGCCGGCGGCGCGCAGCGTCATCAGGAAGAAGGTGCCGCTCATCATGCTCCAGAAGCCGGCGATGAGGGTTGCCATCATCACGAACTCGGCACGGCGGCTTTCCACCCGCATGCCGCGCAGCGTGTTGCGCATGATGATGAAGGGCGCGGCGAACACCAGGAACGGCACGGCCGCGAAGGTCTTGGGCGCCACGCCGTCCTGCAACAGGCCGAAGCCGGCGGGCCGCTGCGCGAGCGCCTGGTATCCGTTCACGAGCGCGCCCGCGAGCGCGAAACCAATGCAGATCGAGAACAAGGTATTGAAAGCTTCAGGTGTCATCGGAACGGTCCGCCCTTACGCAACGCCACCGCCTTCCTGTGACAAATAGGGCTGGTTAACGCTACATTATCCTTAAGGGAAGGTTAACACCGCTGCCCCTCAGACGCAGGGGCCGTCCCGTTCCCTGCGGCCGCGAACGCTGCGCGAAATCGCCGCCGCATGGCATATTCGCCGCTGATTCGTCGGCCACCGGCCGACATCCGGCTCTCTTGCGCTAGCTCATGACGGTGTTTTCCGAAGCTCCCCTCAGGTCCCCCCGCACGCATGCCAGGACGCATGTCGTCCCGATCGTGCTCGGCGGCATTGCCGCGGCATGCGCTGTCGCGCTCGTCGCCTATCTACTGTGGCCGACCTGGGGCGCGGGCGGCGCGAACGCCCCGGACAAACTGCCGGTGAGCGTCGGCGGCACGCTGTTCAACCTGCCGACGACGGCGATCCGCATGAAGATCCAGCGGCACTCCGGACCGCAGGAGCGCATCGATCTCGACTTCCTCTATCCCTCGCTGGAGCCGCCCGGCGCGCCCAAGCACGTCACCGCCGACACGGTGGAAGCGGCAGTGCATTCGATCGATCGCATCTTCCTGTCGATCGCAGCCCATCACGATGCGCTCTCGCCCGAGCAGCGGACCGCAACGATCTATCCGCGCTATCTCGACCAGGCCGCGGCCCAGCCCGTGGACGGCCTGACCATGCGGATGTTCCGCGCTGATACGCCTTACGGCAGCGAGGATCTCTATTCCGCGGCAAGCCCGGCACTGACCGCGCGCTGCACCCGCGATGCGGCGACGCCGGGCATGTGCCTGTCCGAACGCCGCGTCGGCGGCGCCGACCTCACCTTCCGCTTTCCGCGCAGCTGGCTGTCGCAATGGCACGACGTGGCGGAGGCGATGGAGAAGCTGACCGCGCAGCTGCGCGGGCCGAAGGGGTAAGCGGTCCGCCCAAAACAAAAAACACGAAAACAACCCCATGCACAGTAGCAAGTGCTTGGCGTTCTTCGTATTTTTCGAAGGCGATTTGCGGCAATAACGGCGCGGAAGGAGCGCGCCTCAATCTCGATGCGTGCCCCGGACGCAGCGCAACGTCGCTTCGACGGTGCGCCGCTGGGCCGGGGCCCATGGGCACGCAATGACGGCGTTGAAAACTATTCCTGATCGACCAGATCGTCCTCGAGGATCGCCATCTGGAACTGGAAAGAGCGATCATCGTCCTCGTCGTCGACGAAGAGGACGCCGATGAATTCCTCGCCGATATAGACTTCGGCGGAATCGTCTTTCTTCGGCCGCGGCACGACGCGGATCTTGGGATTGCCGAATACGCGTTTCAGATACGCATCTAACTTTCTGACTTCTTTGACGTCCACGGCAAGTCTCCGATCGAAAATGGCTGGCCGCGTTTTAGGACGAGACGCGACGAACCGCCAGCATGATTTGCCAAAGAATTTGGGGAGGAAAAGGGCCGGAAAACCGGCCCTTACATCAAGGGCCCTCTCAAAGCCCCATGGCGTTGATCATCTGATCCATCGTGCGCGACGGCTCGGCGCAGCCAGCTTCACCGACGATCTTGGCCGGCACGCCCGCGACCGTGACGTTGTGCGGCACCGGCTTGACCACGACCGAGCCGGCGGCGATGCGCGCGCAATGGCCGATCTCGATGTTGCCGAGGATTTTTGCGCCGGCGCCGATCAGCACGCCGTGGCGGATCTTGGGATGACGGTCCTCATTCTCCTTGCCGGTGCCGCCGAGCGTGACGCCGTGCAGGATCGAGACGTCGTCCTCGATGATCGCCGTCTCGCCGCAGACGAAGCCGGTGGCGTGGTCGAGGAAGATGCCGCGGCCGATGCGCGCGGCGGGATTGATGTCGGTCTGGAACACCGCGGAGGCGCGGCTCTGCAGATAATATGAGAAGTCCTTGCGGCCCTTCAGGTAGAGCCAATGCGCGAGGCGATGGGTCTGGATCGCGTGAAAGCCCTTGAAGTAGAGCAAGGGATCGATGAAGCGGGAAGTCGCGGGATCGCGGTCGTAGACGGCAACGAGATCAGCGCGGAAGGCGTTGCCAAGATCGGGATCGTCGCGCAGGGCATCCATATAGGCCTGGCGCACCAGATCGCCCGACAGCGCGGAATGATCGAGCCGTTCGGCGACGCGGTGGACCACCGAATCTTCCAGGCGGCTGTGATGCAGCACCGACGAATAGATGAAGGTCGCAAGCTCCGGCTCGCGACGGACGATGTCCTCCGCTTCGCCCCGGATCCGGTCCCAGATCGGATCGAGCGATGCGAGCTTTCCGCCGGGATTGACCTGATGCACTGCCATGGATTTGCTCTCTGGGATGCGCTTTCGAATGGGCCCGTTTGACCGGCTCTATAGCATAGTCTAGGCGGCAAAGTCCTGACCGGCTTGCCTGAGAGTGAACAGCACCTTGCCCCGCGAAAGCAGACCAAGACGTTGAAACACAACGGCTTCTTCTGACGCCCCCAAGCGGCGAGGTCGGCTCAAGGTGGTCAGAGTTTTGCCAAATTCAAGCCGGGCGGCGTCAAACTATTGGTGAATTCTCTGCCAACCGTTATTGCGGGCATGGTCGGCAAGCGAGGACGGGGCCGGATTTGAGCATCACCACTGATCAATTGCGCGCGCGCGCCGCAGGTGCGCCTTGGCTGCGTCTGGCGGCGGTGGCCCTGCCCCTGCTGATGATCGCGCCGGCGTTCTGGAACGGCTATCCGCTGTTGCAATGGGATACCGGCGGCTATCTGGCGCGCTGGTACGAGGGCTATCTCGTCCCCAGCCGCTCCACGGTGTTCGGGCTCTATCTGCACTACGGCGAGAGCTTTGGTTTCTGGATCAACCTCGCGGTCCAGTCGCTGGCGACGCTGTGGCTGCTGCAGCTCACACTGCGCGTGCTCTCGATGATGCAGACCTTCCGCTTCGTCGCGATCAGCCTCGGGCTGATCGTGTCGACCGCGCTGCCCTGGCTTGCGAGCATGCTGCTCACCGATATCTTTGCCGGGCTCTCGGTGCTCTCGCTGTTTCTGCTGATTGTGGGCGCAAGCCGCACCTCGGCGCTGGAAAAGATCGCGCTGTTCGTCTTCACCGCCTTTGCCGCTGCGACCCACAGCGCCACGCTCGGCGTGCTGCTCGGGCTTTGCGTCGCGGGCTGGATGGCACGGCCGTTTCTGAAGGGGCGCCTTCCGCTCGCTGGCCTGACGCAGGCGAGCCTCACCATTGTTGCGGGCGCGGTGATGCTGGTCTCGGCGAATTATGCATTGTCCGGCAAGGTCGCTTGGACGCCCGGCGGCTACGGCGTCGCCTTCGGCCGCATGATGCAGGACGGTATCGTCGCGCGTTACCTGAACGACCACTGCCCGCGCGAGCGCTACAAGCTGTGCCCGTATCGCAATGAGCTGCCGGCGACCGCCGACGAGTTCCTGTGGGGCAACAGCATGTTCAACGCGCTCGGCCGTTTCGATGGGCTGAACGACGAGATGGGCTACATCGTCGTGCAGTCGCTGAGGGAATATCCGGCCTGGCAGGCCGGCGCGGCGCTGCGGGCGATGGGCCAGCAATTGCTGCATGTCGCGACCGGCGAAGGCACCAATGGCTGGATCCCGCACACCCGCGGCATCATCGAGCGCTACGTTCCCGCGCAAGCCGCGCCGATGCGCGCGGCGCGACAGCAGAACTGGCAGCTCGACTTCACCGCGATCAACTGGCTTCACGTGCCGGTGGCGCTGGCCTCGATGCTGGCGCTGCTCGCACTGCTCGGCCATGCGCTCGCGAACCGCAAGCTCGACGACCTGACGCTGCTGGCAGCCACCGTGACACTAGCCCTGCTCGGCAACGCCTTCATCTGCGCCGTCATCTCCGGCCCCCACGACCGCTACGGCGCAAGGATGGTGTGGGTGGCGACCTTCGTGGTGTTGGTGGCGGTGGGGCGGCGGTTTGGGGAGGACGTTAAAGGGCGGTGAGATTGGGGTGAGGTTCGTCGCGCCCGGCTTCGTCCGGGCAGCGATCGCTGTCATCTACAGGGCCCTAGAACTGACTTGGTGTTCAAAAGCCAGTCGCGTCGGCAAGGAACCGGTGTCCCATAACGACCACTGGCGGACTCCAGGCACTCTCGATCGACGCGCTTGCACCTCTGCTCGCGTCCCCGAAGCAGACATTGTCAGCGCGGAAGCCTTGGATATGCTGCAACATTGGCTGCAGATGGGACCACGACCTTGAACCCGGACAATCGCCATTTTGCGCTGGAGACCGACCCTCCACTTGTGGTCGCTTCGATGCCTTACACCCAACGGCACCGAGCGATGGCGCTCGGTCTTGTGGTCAGTATCCTGGTCGTTTCATCGTTTCTGGCTCCGTTCGCCAATCAACAAATTGGCAGAGTAGACAGCTTTTTGCCGGTCGTTCAGACGGTCATGGCTACAGCTGACCTGCTGACGGCGACCCTCTTATTCGCTCAGTATTCAGTGCAGCCGCACCGAGCCCTTCTGATCGTCGCGAGCGGATACATCTGCGCAGGCTCGTTTGCCTTTCTGCAGACTCTGAGTTTTCCAGGCAGTTATGCACCAAACGGGCTCATAGGTGACGTCTACAACACGCCGGCTTGGTTCTTCGTACTTTGGTACACCACCTTTCCGTTGAGCATCCTTTTCTATGCGCTGCTGAAAGACAAAGGAAGGATGTCGCAGGGGTCGACGACGGCAAACATCGCAATCACGCTGTCGATCGTATTCGTGTTGATAGCCCTGCCGTCGTGGCTGGTGATAGACGGCACTGAGTATCTGCCGCAGTTCTTTACGACAGGTCTCATGCGACAGACGCGCCTCAGCAATCAATTCAACATAGGCCTCACGATATTGGCAGGCTTCGTACTCCTGATACTCTTTGTCCGAAGGCGCACGGTGCTCGACTTGTGGCTGATGGTCACTGTATTCGCGGCCCTTCCCAATTTCCTGGTGGCGGCATACGCCGGCTCGTCTCGATTTTCCGTAGGTTGGTACACCGCTCGCGGGTTTGCGCTCATCGCAAGTGTTACTCTGCTGTCCGTATTGGTCGCAGAAATGACCATGCTTTATTCGAGATTGGCCAGCGCTCTGATGATGCAGCTGCGAGAGCGCACCAATCGCTTCGTGAGCATAGATGCAGCCACCGCAGCGATAGCCCATGAAGTCAGGTCACCCTTGGGGTCAATCACATTAAACGCCGACACTGCTCAGCAGGTCCTTGGTGCAAAACCTCTCCGGCTCGAAGAGCTCAGTGCCATTCTTAAGGATATTGTGGAAGCCAGCCTGAGAGTTGACAACACGATCACAAGCATTCGTGGACTGTTCAAGCACGCAACCGACAAACCGGTCACGATCAACGTCGAGAACGTAGCGCGGCAGGTGTTACGCCTGCTGCAGCATGAGCTGCAATTCAATGGAGTGCTTGTCGTAACTGACTTCGAGGATGGAGCGCCTCTCGTAAGAGCCGACCCGGTACAGTTGCAGCAGGTGATTCTGAACTTGATCAAGAATGCCATCGAGGCCATGGCTTCCATGCCACGCGATAGCCGCAGACTGAATATTGGCGCTCGGGTCGCGCAAGATTCATTTGTTCTCTTGTCGATCCAGGATTCTGGTACCGGCGTGCCGCTTCTTGATCGGGACCGCGTATTTGAAGCGTTCTATACGACCAAATCGGCGGGCATGGGCTTGGGACTAGCGATATCCCGCACGATTATCGAGAGATATGGAGGCCGCCTGGTCCTGGGCGATACGGGACCTGAGGGATCAACGTTCGAGATCGCCCTGCCTATTGCAAAGGGCGGCTAGGCCGCGACTACGCCACATCAAACCGCGCCACATGGCTTTTGGCCCGCCGCGGCCGTGGTGAGGTCGTGCCGCGACGATGCTCGGCATTGTCATTGCAGTCTCACATCGCCTTGGCGAGCGCGATCAGCCGGAAATCTTCGAGCGCCGCATGACGGTGCGGAGCGACTTCGCGCCGGTAGGTCTCGGTTTCGACGATCGCGCGGAAGGTGGCGAAATCGCCGTATTCATTGATCGCGGCTTCGTCCCAGCGTTCGCTTGGCGAGCCGACGAGGCTCGCCAGGACCGGGACTGAAAACATCCGCACGAGCGGCTTGCCGACTGCAAGACGGCGGAATGCCGGCCTGTAGCGTTCATTAAAGGCTTCGCGGCCCGAGCAAGGCGCGGCGTCGAATCCGTCCTCGTAATGCGCCTGCGTGCGATAGCGCAGCAGATTGAGCATGTAGAACGGCTGGCCGGGTGGGATAGCCCGCTCGGCGGCGTCGAGGGCTTGCAGGGTGATTTCGATGAGGTTCATGGGACTTCCCGCGTTTCCAGCCGCAGAATGCGCGCTGACGCCCCCGAATTAGCTGTCCGGAAACGGCCCTTGTAGTGACGGCACAGCCATGACTATGTGGACTACATGTCCACAACAACTTTGCCTCCCGATCTCTCGCGTCTCCTCGCCTTCGTCCGCGTCGTCGAGGCGGGCTCCTTCGCCGAAGCCGCGCGGCGGGCGGGGACGACCACTTCGGCAATGTCCAAGGCGGTCGCCCGCTTCGAAAAGGCCCACGGGTTGCGGCTCTTGCATCGCTCCACCCATTCGTTGGCGCTGACCGAAGAGGGCGACAGGCTGATGACGGCAGGACGCGCGTTGGTCGAAAGTCTCGCCCGTGTCCAATCCGCGCTCGGCGAAGTCGCGCGCGGCGATTGCGGACGGGTGCGCGTGACCGCCCCCGCCTCGTTCGCGCGCGCCTGTATTCTGCCGCGACTGCCCGCGTTCCTGCGGGAACGCCCGGAAATCGAGATCGAGGTCAAATTCCGCAACGAGATTCTCGATCTCGCGGGGGAAGGCGTCGACGTCGCGATCCGCTCGGGGCCGCTCGACCGCACGCCCGGCCATCAGGCGCGGCGGCTTTGCACATTCTCCTGGATCGCTTGCGCCTCGCCTGCCTATCTGAAGGCGCGCGGCGCGCCAGCGACGCCTGACGAGCTTTCCGCGCATGACCACGTCGGCTTCCGCAATCCCGCGAGCGGTCAGATCCTGACCTGGCGCTTCGCCGACCCGCGCGGCAAAGCACCCATTCGCATCGCGCCCAGGCCCAAGCACATTTGCGACGACGCGCACGCTTCGCTCGCTTTGGTCGCGAATGGGTTCGGGGTCGGCTGGGGGCCGGCGTGGCTCGTCAACGAAGACCTTCGCTCCGGCCGACTGGTCGAAGTGCTGGCGCCCTGGCGCGCGCCTGGGGAACCGCTATGGATGCTGCGCGCTTCCGGCCGCCGCCCGCCCCTGCGCACACAGCGCGTCATGTCGTTCCTCACCACGCTTCCCGCCGCGTTCAGCGACAAGGCGGGGTGAAGCATCGGCCGTCACCGAAAATCCGGGCGCCAGGCAACCGAGCTCCAGGTCTCACGGACTTGTCGGCGAAGACCTTCCTGGCCCTTTGCCGGCTCAGCCGCGGCGCGAGAGAAAATCCAGCACGCCCGTCTTGTAGACCTTGTCGCCGACCGCGCGCATGTGGTCGCGATTGGGAATGTCCAGCACTTCAGAGCCGGGGATGATGGCACCGAGCGCGCTGGCACTTCCTGCGACGTCGTCGGTCGAGCCGACCGCGATCAGCACGGGCACGTCGATACGCGCGGCTTCTTGCCTCGTCATGAGATCTCGCGTGCCGCGCAGGCAGGCGGCGAGCGCGCGGCGGTCGGAGCGGGTCTGGTCGGCAAAGGCGCGAAAGGTGCGGCCGACGGGATCGGTGACGTCGTCGAGCCCTGGTGCTTCCAGTGCCTTGGCGACGTTCTCGCCGGGACCAGTGCCCTCGATCAAGCCGCCGATGCCGATGCCGCCGAGGATCGCCGAGCGCAGGCGCTGCGGTTCGTTGAGACCGAGCCAGGCCGCCATCCGCCCGCCCATCGAATAGCCCATGATGTCGGCCTGCGGGATGGCGAGATGATCCATCAGCGCCAGCACGTCGCCGGCCATCACGGGTATGGAATATTGCGCGGGCTCGTAGAGCTTGGCGCTGTCGCCATGGCCGCGATTGTCGAGCGCGATGACGCGGCGGCCGTTCTTGCGCAGCTCGGAGACCCAGGTCGGATAGACCCAGTTGACGTTCTTGCTCGAGGCAAAGCCGTGCACCAGGATGATCGGATCGCCCTCGCCTTCGTCGAGATAGGCAATTTCAACGGCGCCGTTGTGAAAGCTCGGCATCATCAGTTCCGCAGGTCGTTGTGGGGAGTGATCGGTCTTAGAGCACGATCCGGAAAACTGTGCAGCGGTTTTCCGGCAACATCATGCTCAAACAATAATCGAAAGCTTCAGGCCGTCGCGGCCGCACCGGCCAGAGCGGCCTCCGGGGCGATCCGGGCCCGGCGGAGCCGCCGGGCACGTCTGCGATCGCACCAAGCCTGGGTCAGGCGCTCGGTGGTCGCCTTGATCGAGGACAACAGGCCGAACAGCGTCAGCGCCGCGCCGAGCAGCCACATCGTCAGATCGAACGCGCCGCCGATCAGCAGCAGCGCGCCGCGGCCGAGCAGCTTCATGATCGCGCGCGTCTTTCCGCCCTGCGCCTCCGCAAGCCGCGCCGCGCGCGCGACGTCCTTCGGGCCTTCGGCGATGCGCAGAGTATCCATGGCGCCGCGCGTCCCGGTCTTCCCGGCGACGCGCGTGACGTCCTTGCCGAGCCGGACCAGCGCGCCGGCCTTCTCGGCCCGGAACGCAGCCTTGATTGCGCTGACGGTCTCGCCGGGGCGGAACACGGAACCCTTGGCCACGGCATTCTGCAGCATCGGCGTGTCGACGACCTCACGCGCGGAACGGCCGGCCCAGACGGCGAGCCCCTCGCCGAGCCGTCCGACCTTCCGTGCATCCTTCACCAGTGTCAGTCCGGCGCGCACGGGCGCAGCGCCACCGACGGACACATAGGTTGCCGCAGTCACCGCAAGGCCGGCGGCCGCGAGGCCGAGCACCAGACGATCGGTATCCTCGCCCATGGCGAGGTGCTTGCCCTCACGGACGACATCCCGGATGTCGCCGATGACGAAGAGGTCGCCGGCCACTGTTCCGGACAGGCTCGCCACGTCGTCGGCATTGCCGGTGACGAGGCCGGTCGCGAAGCGCTTCGCAAAATGCGAGGTCGAATTCTCGGCTTTGACCGCATCGCCGACGCGGCTCAGGAGATCGTCCGGCAGCGCGATGTTGCGGTCGCGCGCGAGCGTGACGAAACTGTCGGCGAGATCGGCGTCCCCTGCTGCGAGCGCGGCCTCGATGTTGTCCTGAACCAGACGGTCGTTCTGCCGCAGCACTTGATCGAGCTTCAGCTCGGACAGCACGGCCGGGTCATCCTGGGCTGCGAGGATCGCGCCGGCCTCACGGGCGTGCGGCGCTACCTGTACGAGCATGAAGCCGCAGGCCGCGATACCCGTCAACGCTGTCGTGATTCGCAGCCACTTCATGTGGAAAGTCCGGACGGTCCCTGAAATCGTTTGCGCCTGATGATTCGTCTTTGATCGCAATTGCGCTCGTCCACAGACATAGTATGCCAAAATTGCGACACAACGTCCCCGACGAAAGAAGGGCTTCTCTCAGGCCCCAAGATTGTGTCGAATTTGCATGAGCAAATGAGCATGGGGCAATTGCGGACCTTTCGGTTCCGCTGGACTAGCAATCATCTGCACCCGCCAGTATGGTCCGCGGCGCCTTAAAGATGCCGCGTCAGTTTTTGATTGTGTCTGCCGCCATTGCTACTCCAGGATGAACTACGATGTCCGACCATGTCGTCCCGCACTTCCACAACGATGCCGGTGTCCCCGTCATCGAGATCGGCTCGAAAGAGTTCATGTGCGTGGGCGCCAATCCTCCGTTCGACCATCCGCACGTCTTCCTCGACCTCGGCAACGACAACGAGATCATCTGCCCCTATTGCTCGACGCTGTACCGCTTCGCGGCCGACCTGAAGGCGGGTGAAGCCCGCCCGCCGGAATGCGTCCTGAAGGACAAGGTGGCCTGACCGTCTTCATCGGTCAGGGGTGGCGCTCTCCCGAACGATTGTCATCGCCGGTGCCGGCATCGGTGGACTGACGGCCGCGCTTGCGCTCGCGGCCCGCGGCTTCCGCATCGTCGTGCTGGAAAAGGCCGAACGCCTCGAGGAAGTCGGCGCCGGCCTGCAGCTCTCTCCCAATGCCAGCCGCGTGCTGGTCGAGCTCGGGCTCACCGAACGTCTCAAGCTGCGCGCCGTCACCCCGGAAGCGGTCTCGATCATGAGCGCGCGGGCCGGCGGCGAGCTGCTACGCATGCCGCTCGGCGAAACAGCCTCGCTGCGGGCCGGCGCCCCCTATTGGGTGGTGCACCGCGCCGACCTGCAATCGGCGCTATCCGGCGCCGTCGCCGATCATCCCGATATCGACCTGAAGCTGGGCGCGACCTTCGAGGACGTCGCGCCTCACGCCAAGGGACTGACGGTGGTCCATCGCAGCGGCACGATCCGCCGCAGCGATCTCGCCAGCGCGCTGATCGGCGCCGACGGCATCTGGTCGACGGTCCGCCAGCATCTGTTTCCCGAGGTGCAGCCGCGCTTCTCCGGGCTTATCGCCTGGCGCGGCACGCTCGATGCCACGCAGCTGCCGAAGGGCTACACCGCGCGCCGGGTGCAGCTCTGGATGGGCCCGAACGCCCATCTCGTCGCCTATCCGATCGCCGGCGGACAGCAGATCAACGTGGTCGCGGTGCTGCCGGGCACCTGGAACAGGCCGGGCTGGAGCACGCCTGGGGATCCCCTTGAGGTGATGGACGCCTTCGCCGGCCCACGCTGGCCGCCGGCGGCGCGCATGATGCTCGCCACGGTCGACAGCTGGCGGAAATGGGCGCTGTTCGGCGTGCCCGACGGCTGCCCCTGGAGCAAAGGGCCGGTGGCCCTGCTCGGCGATTCCGTGCATGCGATGCTGCCGTTCGCAGCGCAAGGAGCGGGCATGGCGATCGAGGATGCCGCGGTGCTCGCCCGCCATCTGAGCCTCGAGGCCGCCGAGAGCACCGCGGGCATCAGCGCTGCGCTGAAGCAATACGGCCGCGCGCGCGAGGCGCGGGTGCGCCGGGTGCAGCGGACCGCGCGGCAGCAGGGCCGCATCTATCATTTCAGTGGACCGCTTGCGGCCGCGCGCGACCTCGCGATCCGCGCGCTCGGCCCGGACCGTATGCTGGCACGGCAGGACTGGATCTACAGCTGGCGGCCCTGATGCGAAGCGCCCGCCGGCGGCATCGCCTCAGCGGGCCGCTTTGCCGGATCTCGACGCGGGCTTGACCGGGGCCGCGGGCGACGACGATGCGGCAGCCGGCAGCTCCTCGGGCGTCTCCCGGCACCTGTTGCGGCGCCAGCCGTCCTCGGCCAATTGTGCCTGCCCGCGCACCGCGATGTAGTCGTTGCGATAAGCGAGCTCGGACACGACGGCGCCTCCGGCTCCGGTCTGGGCCTTGTCCATCAGCCTCTGCAACTCGTCAGTCCGCTTGGCGAGCGCCTTGCGCTCCCCCTCCAGCTGCTTGCAGTCGTACAGATCATATTTGGCGGGATCGGCAAAGGCCGGTGCGACCGTCTCGCTCATGCTGGCGCAGCCGGACAGCGCGGCGGCGGCCGCAAGCAGCGCGAGGAGCGCGCCGGAGCCGCGCAGGGAAGAGGAAAACGAAGCAGCCATGCCGGATGAATAGTCCCCGTGGATTGAGAATGCCTAAAGCAGCACCAGATGTCCGGATTGAGGTTTTGCCTTGTGCGCCCGGCTCGCTTAAGGAAGAACCGTCCCCCGGTCACGCAAAGCGCCAATTCCAGACGGCCGGAGCTGGACTTAAGTGTTTGATCTCGTTGGATCAAGCGGGCATGGCGGAATTGGTAGACGCAAGGGACTTAAAATCCCTCGGTGCGCAAGCGCTGTGCCGGTTCGACCCCGGCTGCCCGCACCAGCGAGATGCTCGCACCGCCGCCTCCGCAAGCGGGACGGCAGCCATGACGCGCGCCGCGCACGCAATCGTTCGTTTACCAAGCATCCCTTCCGCGTGGGAAACCCGAGCGGCGCCCCTGGCCTTTACTCCACTTTAGATCGTCTTCCCCTAAAGCGGGCGATGTCTGCCCCGTCGATGCAGACCCAGGGACATGCAGGGCCTGGAGCGGCTGGCTGCGATGGTGAGAGCTCCGATGGACGCGCGCGAGGATTGGTCCCGGTCCAGGATGAGCCGATCGCGAGCGGCGTCCGCGGCTCCCCTCCACGGGGTCGAGGTCTACGTCTTCCTGATCGCCTTCCTGTCGGTATTTTACCTGTCGAACGGACCGCTGCTGCTCGGCCATTATGATCTCGGCTGGCACCTCGCCGCCGGAGACCTGATCAGGCAGCGGGGCGAGGTGCCCTTCCAGGATCCGTGGTCGTTCACCGCCGGCGACAAGCAATGGTACAATCTGTCCTGGCTCTGGGACGTGATGGCCAGCGCGCTGTATCAGCAGGCCGGCTTTGCCGGCATCGTCCTCATGGTCGTCGCCTGCGGCGCGGTCATTGCCGGCTACCTCGCCTTTTGCGGCTTGAGCAGCGGCGCGTCCGCGCCGGCGGTTTGCATCGCCGTGTTCGCCGCGTGCCTGCTCTACCCCTGCTACGAAGCCTCGCCCAACATGTATCTGGCGGCATCGCCGAACATCGCGACCATGTTGTTCGCCGTGGTCCTTTACGGCGAATGCATGCGGCGGCGTTGGTTCCTGTTGCCGCCGATGATGATCGCCTGGGTCAATCTGCATGGCGGCTTCGTGCTCGCCTTTCCGATTCTCGGCGTCTTCTGTTGCGCCGCCTTGCTGCGGCGGGACTGGACAGGCCTTCGCAACTATTGCCTGGCGGGCGTCGGGTGCCTCATCGCGATCCTCGTCAATCCCCTGGGATGGCATGTCTATGACGGCGTGACGGCGACGCTCGGGCATTTCGTCCAGGCCGATATCAGCGAATGGCGATCCTATTTTCACAATGTGGAGCTGCCGGGGAGCCTTCCCGGCATCGCCTATGCGCTGACATTCGCTGCCCTAGAGCTGCGAGACCGCAACGCCACGCGCGTTCCCCTCGAGGCCCGCGTGCTGGCGTGGCTCTTTCTGTTTCTGGGCCTCTATCAGTTCAGATACACCGCGTTCTTCTTCATCTTCTCGAGCGTGCCGATGGCGCTTCACATCGACCGGCTGCTGCCGAAGCGCCGCAGCTTCGAGATCCGACGCGCGATGCTGGCGGCCGGCCTCGTCGGCGTCTTGTTGCTGCCATTCACGTTCATGCAGGTGAGACCGGCGCTGGCATTGCCCGACATGCTCTCGGACGCGGATGCCCGCTATCTCCAGGCGCACACCTCGCGCGGGCACCTGCTGAACCACTGGAACGTCGGCGGGCTCCTGATCTTCAGAACGCAGGGCTCAGTGCCCCTCTTCGTCGACGGCCGGGCGGCGACCGCCTATCCCGACGAGCTGCTGCGGGACTATCTCAGGCTGGTCCGGCGGGACATCGACGCGGCGACCTGGGACAAGGTGCTCAGCAAGTACAAGATCGACGCGGTGCTCTGGATCAGAGCACATGACCAGCTGCGGCACTTCCTGGTCGGCGAGCGAGGCTGGAAAGAGGAATATACCGGCGGGTATGTCAGCCTCTACACAAGGCCAGAGGCCGCTTCCAGGTAACGTCAGGGTGCCCGGCATGGGCGGCGGTTTCCGGCGAACCCCGCCCGGCCGCGCGGGGCCGGCGCCTCACCAATTCTTGTTCGCCCCTGCCCCGCCTGCCAGCCATCCCGAAACATGGGTTGTGCAACGCAGCATGAAAGACCGATAAAGTCGCTCGATTTCAGAGGTGAGCTGCTTGTCCGACGTTAATGCCGATTCCTGGGTGTCCACGGGACACCGTCCGATGGGTTTTCCGGAATTTGTCATCGTGATCGCGTCCATCATGGCGCTGAATCCGCTTGCGATGGACATGATGCTGCCGGCGCTGCCCAATATCGGGGCGGCGTTCAATATCCCCGTCGCCAACCATCTTCAGCTGGTGCTGTCGACCTTCCTGATCGGTTTCGGCGCCGGCCAGTTCGTCATGGGGCCGCTCTCGGACCGCTTCGGCCGCCGGCCGGTGCTGCTTGGCGGGATGGCGGTCTATGCGGTGGCGAGCGTGCTGGCGGTCGCGGCGCCCTCGTTCGAGACGCTGCTGCTGGCGCGCGCGCTGCAGGGACTCGGCACCTCGGCGACGCGCGTGATCGCGACCTCGATCGTGCGCGACTGCTATGTCGGCCGCCGGATGGCGAGCGTGATGTCGCTGGCCATGATGGTGTTCATCGCGGTGCCCGTGATCGCGCCCTCGTTCGGACAGGCGGTGCTGCTGGTGACGGCGTGGCGCGGCATCTTCGTGGTGCTGATGCTGTATGGCCTGCTCGCGCTCGCATGGTGCGTGCTGCGGCTGCCTGAAACCCTCCCCGAATCCGGACGCAGGTCGCTGGCGCCCGCCGACGTGCTTTCGGCGTTCCGCCAGACCGTGACCCATCGCCAGACCATCGGCTATGCCACCGCGGCCGGCAGCGTCATCGGCGCGCTGTTCGCTTTTGTGTTCTGCGCCCAGCAGGTCTTCACCGGCATCTACCACCTCGGCCATTACTTCCCGCTCGCGTTCGCCGCGATTGCCGCCGGCACGGCCGTCGCCGGCTTCCTCAATGCGCGGCTGGTCGGGCGGCTCGGCATGCGCGTGATCTCGCACGGCGCGCTGACGCTCTACACGGTCGTGGCCGGCGTGATGCTGCTGACGGAAATGCTCGGCGTGCTGCCGCTGAGCCTGTTCATGGTGCTCTCCGCCCTGATGATGTTCTCGTTCGGCATGATGGTGGCGAACTTCACGGCGCTCGCCATGGAGCCGCAGGGCCACATCGCCGGCACCGCCTCCTCGCTCTATGGTTCGATCACGACCCTGATCGGAATCGTGGTCGGCATGGCGATCGGACAGAGCTTTGACGGCACGCTGCTGCCGTTCTCGGTCGGCTTTTTCCTGTCGACCCTCGCCGCGCTCGCGATCGTGCTGGTGGTCGAGAAGGGTCGGCTGTTCAAGCCGCATCATCGCCCCATCTGACAAGGAACATCCCGGCGGCCCCGATGTTGTCCTGCAGCAATTTCGAAAGGCCGCTGCGATGGAACTGGAACCCCGCGAAGATCACGCCGACGTCGAACCGCAGACGGCGGAGGGTTCCGAACCTGGCACCGGCCAGGCTGCGCTGACGCCGCCCTTTGCGAGTGAGGGCCTCGAGCAGTTGCGCGACAGCCATTGCTGAACGCGACGTCTACTCGGTCGCGCGCCGGCTGGCGCTGAAATCATCCGCAGTGCTCTTGGGAATCGTCCGCATTCCCCGCGGCCGCACCATCAGCACAACCACGTCCCGCGAAAGACCGGGCCGCCCCCACAGCGTGGCCTGCACGGTGAACTCACGCCTGACGAAATGCCCGATTTGGGGGGACGCCCATTCCATCCATCGGATGCAAGGCTCCTGATCGCGGAAACACAGCGCGGCCCAGCCACGATCGAGCGTCCTGCGCGGCAAGCCCCACCCGGGTTCGTACTCGAACGGACTCACATGATACGGATGGTCCGGGCCGTAAAACGCCGTGGCGAAAGCCAGCGAACCATCGCCGCTCACGGCGCTCAGAGGCTGGCCCGTGAGGTCCCGCCACGCGCGCGTCACTTCGCCGGCCGCCTGGGCGTAGAGATTGCGGCCCTCCTCGTAGCCGTGATCGTTGCGGTAGACGGCATGGATCGGCGCGGCGATCAAAACGGCCGCGAGCGCGATACCGACCACGATCACCGTAAGGTTGACGGTGTAGAAGCGCTCGATCGAATAGCTGGTGCCGCAGACCACGAGAACCGCGAACAGGAATAGCCCCTGCAACGCCCAGAGCGAGGGCAGATCAGTGCCCATCACGAGCGACGTCGTGGCCGGCAGCACGATCGTGCCGATCGTGACGTAGAACAGAAGCCGCAGGCCCGGGCTCATCGCCGCGAAGTCGGCCGGAAACTGCCTCAAGCGCGTTCCTGCGACGAGCACCCAGAGCGCGGCCGAGATGCTCATCGCGGCCACCAGCCCCAGCAGGAAGCTTCTCACCTCACCGAGCGAGGTCGCAGCGTTTCCGCCTGCGTGCGCCAGCGCGTAGGTGAAGGTCGACGCACCCGTGGTCGCAAGCCAATAGATGTGAGGCGACAGCGCCGCGAGCCCGACGACGACGGAGATCCAGGGCGAGGCGGAGGTGAAATAGGCCCGCCGCGCCGGGTGAGCCAGTGCGGCAAACGCGAAGCTCGTGACGAGAAAGATCGAATAATATTTGCCGACCATCGCCAGGGCTGTCGTGCACCCCACCGCGACCGCCCACAGCACCGCGCGCGTCTCGAATGCGCGCAGGAAGCACCAGGTCGCCAGCGGCCAGGTCGCGAGTAGCACGGCATTGGCGTTGAAACGCTGGGCGTGGAATTGATAGGCGGGCGTCAGCATCAGGAGCAGAAGCACCAGGACGCGCTTGTGCCCGGTGACGAACTGCCGCGAGATCCGGTCGACGAAGAGCAGCGCAAGCCCGGCATTGGCCATCGCCATCAATTGCATTGACCAGTCGCTGGGTGGAAAGACCGAGGTCCATGCCGACGCGACCCACCCCATCAACGGTGGATGCTTTGGATAGCCCCAGGCAAAATGCCGCCCCAGCGTCCAGGCCTCGAGCGTATCAGGGTGCACGCCGCCGCCGGCATAGGCGATCGCCAGATAGAGCGTCCAGACCGCGACGAAGCAGCCGACGAGAAGCGGAACGGCCCAGCCCGCCTCGACACCATCGAGCCAATGCAGGAAAGGCCGTCGCCAGCGCGAAGGCGCGCGATCGGACCGTTCGGCCATCGCCTGGAGTGCAAAATCAATCGGCACGGAATCAAATGGGACAAGGAAAGCGATGCGGGAACACGGCGCTTCTATTTCAGAATTGAAACAAATAGCAATGATTGAAAACTGGAAGAGTTAAAAGCCTCACGCCTTGCCGGCCGGCGCAGGAGCGGCACAAGACAACGGCGCCGCTGATGACAGCGGCGCCGTTTGGTTAAGACAGCGAAGGCGGGAGAATCGCCTCCCCTCACTCCGATTTGTCGATATTCCAGAACACCGGCGTTGCCGGGCCGTCGAGCACGCCGGTCAGCGACTTGCGCCAGGCGCTTGGCGCCTGATACTGGCCGAGCGGCATGTAGAGCACTTGATCGTAGGCCTCTTTCTGGATCTCGGCCGCGATCTTCTTGCGCTCGTCGAGCGAGGCGGCACGAACGAAGGCGTCCTTGAGCTGCTCGATCTTGGCATCCTCCGCCCAGCCGAACCAGCCGCCCTTCTTGCCCTGCCCGCCGACCGCGACGTTGGTGATCGGATTGTCCACGTCGGCGCTGACCCAATTGGTGATGAACATGTTCCAGCCGCCCTCCTTCGGCGGCTTCTGGCTGGCGCGCCGGCTCACCACCGTCTGCCAGTCGGTGGCCTGCAGGTCGATATTGAAGCCGGCCGCGCGCAGTTGCTGGGCCACAACGATCGGCTGGGCCTTCAACAACAGCACGTCGCCTGGCGCCATGAGGACGACGGGCGTGCCGTCATAGCCGGACTCGGCGAGCGCCTTTTTGGCCGCGGCGATGTCGCCGCCCTTCGCCAGGGTCTCGCCGCCAACCTCGGTCGCAAACGGCGTGTCGCAGATGAAGGCCGCGGCGCAGGTCTTGTAGTACTTGGAATTGCCGATCAGCGCGTCGAGCACGTCCTTCTGCTTGATCGCCAGGAATGCTGCGCGGCGGATCTTGACGTTGTCGAAGGGCGGATGAAGGAAGTTCATCCGCGCGCCCGTCTGGAAGCCGAACTTGTTGAGGATCTCGAGCTTGAGCTCCTTGTCTGCTTCGATGACAGGCAACATGTCGATCGCGGGGTATTCCATGAAATCGATGTCGCCCGACTGCAGCGCGTTCAACGCCGTCTGCGAGTCCGGCATCGTGATCCATTCGACGCGGTCGACCTTCACCACCTTGCCGCCGGCGGTCCAGCTCGCTGGCTCCTTGCGCGGCACGTAATCGGCATTCTTGACATAGACCGACTTCACCCCCGGCTGGAATTCCGACGCCACGAACTTGAAGGGGCCGGAGCCGATCTGTTCGGGTATCTGCTTGTCCACCGTTGTCTCGGCGAGACGCTTCGGCATCATGAAAGCGACCCGCGAGGACGGCTTACCGATCGATTCCAGAACGAGCGCGTAAGGCTCCTTCAGCTTCAGCGTGATGGTCTTGGCGTCGGTCGCCTCGATGCTCGCGGTGAACAGCATCATCTGCTGCCCCATCCCGTCGACTTGAGCCCAACGCTTCAGCGAGGCGACGCAGTCTTCGGCCGTCACCGGCGTCCCGTCATGCCACTTCAGGCCGTCGCGCAGCGTGAAGGTGTAGGTCAGCTTGTCGTCGGAGATCTTCCAGTCCGCCATCTGCGGCTGGATCTTGAAATTCGAATCCGTCGCGATGAGCGTGTCGTAGACCATGTAGCCATGGTCACGCGAGATATAGGCGCTGGTGAAGATCGGATCGAGGATACGCAGATCCGAATGCATCACCGCCGTGATGGTCTTGCCCGCGGCAAGCACCGGAGAGGCCAATGCCGAAAGTGCCAAGACTGAGAGCGATAAGACCGACAGCGCAAATTTGGAGGCGAACGCAAGACGCCCCCGACGCATGAGTTGGAACATTGACGTTCTCCTGGCGAGCGGTTGGCGCACGGCGCCGCTGATGTCAGCGGCGCCGCGTAACGTTCGGCGTGAAAGGCGCGCGAGGCGCCTTCCTCATCTCGACTAGGTCCTACTCCGACTTGTCGACGTTCCAGAACAGCGGCGTTGCGGGACCGTCGAGCACGCCGGTCAGCGATTTGCGCCAGCCGCTCGGCAGCAGGTATTGCCCGAGCGGGATGTAGATCACCTGCTCGTAGGCTTCCTTCTGGATGTCGGCAGCGATCTTCTTCTGCTCGTCAAGCGAGGGCGCGCGGACGAAGGCGTCCTTGAGCTGCTCGATCTTAGGGTCTTCCGCCCAGCCGAACCAGCCGCCCTTCTTGCCCTGGCCGCCGATCGAGAGATTGGCGATCGGGTTGGAGACGTCGGCCGCGACCCAGTTGGTGAAGAACATGTTCCAGCCGCCTTCCTTCGGCGGCTTCTGGCTGGCTCTGCGGCTCACCACGGTCTGCCAGTCGGTCGCCTGCAGGTCGACCTTGAAGCCGGCCTCACGCAGCAGCTGGGCCGCGACGATCGGCTGGGCCTTCAGGGTCGTGACGTCGCCGGGTGCCATGATCACAACGGGAGTGCCGTCGTAGCCGGACTCGGCGAGCGCCTTCTTGGCTTCGGCCATGCCGTTACCCTTCACCAGGGTTTCGCCGCCGACCTCGGTTGCGAGCGGCGTATCGCACACGAAGAAGGCACCACAGATCTTCTGGTACTTGGCGTTGCCGATCAGCGCGTCGAGCACGTCCTTCTGGTTCATCGCCAGAAGAGCGGCGCGGCGCACCTTCACGTTGTCGAACGGCGGATAGAGGAAGTTCATACGGCCGAGGGTCTGGAAGCCGAACTTGTTGGAGACCTCGATCGTGATCTCCTTGTTCGCTTCAAGCACCGGCAGCATGTCGTAGGGCAGGTTCTCCATGAAATCGATGTCGCCCGACTGCAGCGCGTTCACGGCCGTCTGCGAGTCCGGCATGGTGATCCATTCGACGCGGTCGACCTTCGCCACCTTGCCGCCGGAGGTCCAGCTCGCCGGCTCCTTGCGCGGCACGTAGTCGGTGTTCTTGACGTAGACGGCCTTCACGCCGGGCTGGAATTCCGACGCCACGAACTTGAAGGGGCCCGATCCGATCTGCTCGGGGATCTGCTTGTCCGCCGGCGTCTCGGCGAGGCGCTTCGGCATCATGAAGGCGACGCGCGAGGACGGCTTGCCGATGGAGTCGAGCACGAGGCCGTAGGGCTCCTTCAGCTTCAACGTGATGGTCTTGGCGTCGGTTGCCTCGATGCTCGCGGTGAAGTCCATGAGCTTCTGGCCCATGCCGTCGACCGCGGCCCAGCGCTTCAGCGAAGCGACGCAGTCTTCCGCCGTCACCGGTGCGCCGTCATGCCACTTCAGGCCGTCGCGCAGCGTGAAGGTGTAGGTGAGCTTGTCGTCGGAGATCTTCCAATCCGCCATCTGCGGCTGGATCTTGAAGGTCGAATCAGGAGCCACCAGCGTGTCGTAGACCATGTAGCCGTGGTCACGCGTGATGTAGGCCGTGGTGAAGATCGGGTCGATGATGCGCAGATCGGAATGCATCACCGCCGTGATGGTCTTGCCGGCTGCGAGCACCGGCGAAGCCAGCGCCGTCGAAAGCGCGACGACAGACAGCGCAAGTTTGGAGGCGAACGCGCGAGGCCCCCGGCGCATGAAGTGCAACATAAAAAGTTTCTCCTGACGTGAAACTGTTCAAAGGCGGGTTATTGATTGAGCATGTGGTTCGTTCTTTGGGCGAACTAACCCCATGCAATGCCTTTATCTTTCGAGACTTGCAGACAGTGCCCAGCGCGTCAATCCGGTTTCGCTGCAAGCCATGGCGGCGCGGCCGCGGGCTCCACAAGGATCGGTTTGGCTCTACAACACTCTCCGCTCGTCTCGTCCTCGCGGCGATGCAATGCGCGTTCCATCTTTCGAAGCCTGAGAGACATTCAGATGAATCCAGCCAATCTTCCCTTCGATTCCGAGGCCATGCTCGAAGGCCTGCGCACCTGGGTGGAATGCGAGAGCCCGACCTGGGATGCAGATGCCGTCAACCGGATGCTCGATATCGCAGCGCGGGATATGGCGATCATGGGTGCGACGATCGAGCGCATCGCCGGCCGGCAGGGCTTCGGCGGCGTGATCCGCGCGCACTTTCCGCATCCGAAGCAGGGCGAGCCCGGCATCCTGATCGCCGGCCATATGGATACCGTCCATCCGGTCGGCACCATCGAGAAGCTGAAATGGCGGCGGGAGGGCAACAGATGCTACGGCCCCGGCATCTACGACATGAAGGGCGGCAACTACCTCTCGCTGGAAGCGATCCGGCAGCTGGCGCGCGCATCCTTCACCACGCCGCTGCCGATCACCGTGCTGTTCACGCCGGACGAGGAAGTCGGCACGCCCTCGACACGCGACATCATCGAAGCGGAGGCCGCACGCAACAAATACGTGCTGGTGCCCGAGCCCGGCCGTGCCGACAACGGCGTCACCACCGGACGTTATGCCATCGCACGTTTCAATCTCGAGGCGACGGGCCGGCCGAGTCATGCCGGCGCGACGCTGTCGGCGGGACGCTCGGCCATCCGCGAGATGGCGCGGCAGATCCTCGCAATCGATGCGATGACGAGCGAGGACTGCACCTTCTCGGTCGGCGTCGTGCACGGCGGGCAATGGGTCAATTGCGTTGCCACGACCGCCACCGGCGAAGCGCTCTCCATGGCCAAGCGGCAGGCCGATCTCGACCGCGGCGTCGAGCGAATGCTGGCACTGTCGGGCACGACCAACGACGTCGCCTTCAAGGTGACGCGCGGCGTGACGCGTCCTGTGTGGGAGCCGGACGCGGGCACGATGGCGCTGTATGAGAAGGCGCGCGGCATCGCCAAATCTCTCGGCGCGGAATTACCGCATGCGAGCTCCGGCGGCGGCTCCGACGGCAACTTCACCGGTGCGATGGGAATTCCCACCCTCGACGGCCTGGGCGTGCGCGGAGCCAACGGCCACACGCTGGAGGAGTATATCGAAGTCGAGAGTCTCGTTGAGCGCGGCCGCCTGATGGCGGGGCTGCTGGCGACGCTGGAGTGATTTTTGAGCCGGTCATTCCAGGGCGGCGCGACGCGTCGACCCATGGTGCGCGGTTGTGCAGCCGGGAATCTCGAGATTCCGGGTTCGCGCCTTCGACGCGCCCCGGAATGACAGCGCGCCATAGGGAAAGATGCCCTTCCCGAAACGATTGACCGCACTGCAATAACTGTGGCCCCGATGGCACGGGAATTGCTGAAATGTTAGGCTGGTGGCAGAACACCGTAATCGCTGCCGCGATTTGACTCTAATCAGACGGATCCAACTTGCTCGGATATCTCCTTCGCCGAATCTTCGCCGCCGTGCCCGTAATGGGTGTCGTCGCGCTGTTCGTCTTCCTCCTGCTCCGCCTCACCCCAGGCGATCCCGCCGCAATTCTCGCCGGCGACAATGCGACGCCTGAGCGGCTGGAGCGCATCCGCACGTCACTGGGCCTCAACGAGCCCCTGATCGTGCAGTTCATCACCTGGGTGAACAAGCTGCTGCACGGCGATCTCGGGACTTCGCTAATCTCCAACCTGCCCGTCATGAAGATGATCGGCCAGCGCGTCGAGCCGTCGATCTCGATCGCGCTGTCGACCATCATCCTCGCCGTGATCGTCGCGGTTCCCCTGGGCGTGATCGCGGCGTGGAAGCACGGCACCTGGATCGACCGCTTCGTGATGGGGCTGTCGGTGCTCGGCTTTTCGGTGCCGGTATTCGTGGTCGGCTACATCCTGATCCAGGTCTTCGCCATCGAGCTGCGCTGGGTTCCGGTGCAGGGCTTCAAGAGCATCAGCGCCGGCTTCGGACCGTTCTTCGAGCGCATGATCCTGCCGACCTGCGCACTCTCCTTCATCTACATCGCGCTGATTGCGCGCATGACGCGCGCCGCGATGCTCGACGTCCTCGGCGAAGATTACGTGCGAACGGCGCGTGCGAAAGGCATCAACGAGGTCGCCGTGATGATGCGGCATGCGCTGCGCAACGCCGCCGTTCCCGTGATCACGGTGATCGGCACCGGCTTTGCGCTGCTGATCTCCGGCGTCGTCGTCACCGAAAGCGTGTTCAACATCCCCGGCATCGGCCGCCTCACCGTGGATGCGGTGCTGGCGCGGGACTATCCCGTGATCCAGGCGATGATCCTGTTGACTTCGCTGATCTATGTCGTCGTCAATCTTCTCATCGACGTCGCCTACACCCTGCTCGATCCCCGGATCCGGTACTGAGGCAAGGACAAGGACAAACATGTCGGTCGATACCCTTCCCCAGTCGTCCATTCCGATCACGTCGCCGCTGCGGCCGCGCTTCGGCTTCCTCACCTCGACGCCCATCATCGCCACCGCAACGGTCCTGCTCGCGCTGATCATCCTGATCTCGATCCTCGCGCCGCTGATCGCGCCGCATGATCCGATCCAGCTCGCGCCGTCGCAGCGGCTCAAGCCGTCGTCCGCGCAGTTCCTGCTCGGCACCGACGCCTATGGCCGTGACCTGGCGTCGCGCGTCCTCTATGGCGGCCGCATCTCGCTGCTGATCGGCATCGGCTCGGCCATCCTGTCGATCGTCATCGGGCTCGCGATCGGTCTCGTCTCCGGCTTCTTCAAGCTGGTCGATGCCGTGCTGATGCGCGTCATGGACGGCCTGATGGCGATGCCGAGCATCCTGCTCGCGATCGCCGTGGTGTCGCTGTCCGGGGCCAGCCTCTGGACCGTGCTGATCGCGATCACCATCCCCGAGATTCCGCGCGTGGCGCGCCTGGTACGCTCCGTCGTGCTGTCGGCGCGCGAGGAGCCTTATGTCGAGGCGGCGATCTCGGTCGGCTCGTCCCTGCCGAAGATCATGTTGCGGCACCTGATGCCGAACACGGTGGCGCCGCTGATCGTCCAGGGCACCTATATCTGCGCCAGCGCCATCCTCACCGAGGCCATCCTCTCCTTCCTCGGCGCCGGCATCTCGCCGGAGACGCCGACCTGGGGCAACATCATGGCCGAGGGCCGCCAGTACTTCCAGATCAAGCCGTCGCTGATCTTCTGGCCCGGCCTGCTGCTCTCGATCGCCATCCTCAGCATCAACCTCATCGGCGACGCCGCCCGCGACGCCCTCGATCCGCGCATGAAGCAGCGGGAGGGGAAGTGAAGCAATTGACGTTGTCATTCCGGCGCGCGGCTCTTGGCGCGAACCCGGAATCCATTTCACCACATGTGCTGCGGCCCGATGGATTCTCAGGTGCGCAATTGCGCACCAGGGCTGGCGACTTTGTCGCGCCCTGGAATGACGGAGAGATTTGACGTGACCGACACCATCCTCGACATCAACAACCTCGTCGTCTCAATCGGCAAGAAGCCGAATGGGCCCAAGATCATCGACGGCATCTCGATCCAGGTCCGCGAGCGCGAGACGCTGTGTCTCGTCGGCGAAAGCGGCTCAGGCAAGTCGGTGACCTCGCTCACCACGATGGGCCTGTTGCCGAAGGGCACGCTGGTTCCCACCGCCGGCAGCGTCAAACTGGTCGGCGAGGAGATCCTCACGGCGACCGACCGCCGCCTCCGCCAATTGCGCGCGACCAAGATGGCGATGATCTTCCAGGAGCCGATGACTGCGCTCAACCCGGTCGTGCCGGTCGGCCGCCAGATCGACGAGGTCTTGCGCGCGCACACCAACCTCGACGCCAGGGCGCGCAAGAAGCGCATTCTCGACATGATGGAGCAGGTCCACCTGCCCCAGGTCGAGCGCATCTTTGCCTCCTACCCGCACCGGCTCTCCGGCGGGCAGCGCCAGCGCATCATGATCGCGATGGCCCTCGTGCTGGAGCCGAAGCTGCTGATCGCGGACGAGCCGACCACCGCGCTCGACGTCACCACGCAGAAGCAGATCCTGCTGCTGATCCGCGAGCTGCAGCGCGATCACGGCACAGCCGTGCTGTTCATCACCCACGACATGGGCGTGGTGGCCGAGATCGCCGACCGCGTGGCGGTGATGCGGCAGGGCCGGCTGGTCGAAACCGGCCCGCTCGAAACCGTGCTGCGCAATCCCACCATGGAATATACCCGCAACCTGCTGGCCTCGGTCCCGAGCCTGGTGCCGCGGGCGCCGCGCGAGGAAAGCCGCGAGCCGATCGTGCTCGAGGCCAACGAGCTCAGCAAGGTCTACAAGGAGCGCGCCTTCTTCGGCAAAGGCCGCGAGGTCGTCGCCGCCGACAAGGTGACGCTGACGCTGCGCAAAGGCCGCACGCTCGGCATCGTCGGCGAAAGCGGGTCCGGCAAGTCGACTGTGGCGCGCTGCATCGTGCGCCTGATCGATCCGACCTCCGGCGGCGTGCGCCTTGCCGGACGCGAGATCGCCGACATCTCGCGGCGTCTGCTGCAGCCGCACCGGCAGAAGATCCAGATCGTGTTCCAGGATCCCTACCGCTCGCTCAATCCGCGCGTCACCGTTGGCGAGAGCATTGCCGAAGGTCCGATCAATTACGGCGTCGCGCACGCTGAGGCGATGAAGCGCGCCCGCGAGTTGCTCGAACTGGTCGGCCTGCCCGCCGATGCGGTGTCGCGCTATCCGCACCAGTTCTCCGGCGGCCAGCGTCAGCGCATCGCCATTGCGCGCGCGCTCGCGCTCGATCCGGACGTGCTGGTCGCGGACGAGGCGGTCTCCGCGCTCGACGTCTCCGTGCAGGCGCAGGTGCTGGAACTGCTCGACGAGATCCAGCAGCGGCTCGGCATCGCCATCCTGTTCATCACCCACGATCTGCGCGTCGCCGCACAAATCTGCGACGAGGTCGTGGTGATGCAGCACGGCCGCGTCGTCGAACAGGGCCCCGCCGCCGAGGTGCTGACGCATCCGAAGCAGGCCTACACCAAGGCGCTGCTGGACGCCGCGCCGGGGCGCAACTGGGACTTTGCGAACTTCCGGCCGGTGTCGGAAGGCGTCGGGGCGAGCGCCTAAGTCAACTCACCCCTCGTCATTCCGGGGCATCGCGAAGCGGTGAGTTATGGTGCGCAATGGCGCACCATAGAATGCATCGGGCCTCAGACTCTGTCGCAAGATGGATTCCGGGCTCGCGCCAGGTGGCGCGCCCCCGGAATGACGGCGGAGTGTGAGACGCAGCATTCCCAAAACAGCTTGAGGCCATGCGCGGCGCGATGGCCTCTCACCTTGCTCTCCTCGCAAAGCCAAGGCTAATTTCGCGCACTTTCCAATGCTGGACTTGAATTGATGACACGTATCGCCGTCGGCGGCTTCCTGCACGAAACCAACACCTTTGCTCCCACCAAGGCGACCTTCGCCGATTTCCAGCATGGCGGGGGCTGGCCGGCGATGACGGAAGGCGCCGACGTGCTGAAGGTGATGCGGGGCATCAATGTCGGCCTTGCCGGCTTCGTCGACAGCGCCGAAGCCAACGGCTGGGAACTCATCCCGACGATTGCTGCCGCTGCGAGTCCCTCCGCGCATGTCACCAAGGACGCCTTCGAGCGCATCGTGAAGGTGATGATCGACGGCATCAAGGCCGCCGGCCCGATCGACGCGGTCTATCTCGATCTGCACGGCGCGATGGTGACCGAGCACCTCGACGACGGCGAAGGCGAGATCTTGGCGCGCGTGCGCCGTGTCATCGGCAAGGACGTTCCGCTGGTCGCCAGCCTCGACCTGCATGCCAACGTCACGCCCGAGATGATGGAACACGCGGACGCGCTGATCGCCTATCGCACCTATCCGCACATCGACATGGCCGACACCGGCCGCGCCTGCGCGCGGCATCTGGCGCTGCTGCTGAAGACCAGGCAGCGCTTTGCAAAGTCGTTTCGGCAATTGCCGTTCCTGATTGCGATCAGCTGGCAATGCACCAATGACTTCCCCACCAAGGGCATCTACGAAAAGCTCGCCGCCCTGGAGGCCGATGCGGTTCCGACGCTCTCCTTCGCGCCCGGCTTTCCGGCCGCCGACTTCCGCGATTGCGGCCCGAGCGTGTTTGCCTATGGCAGGACGCAGGACGACGCCGACCGTGCGGCGGACGCGATCGTGAAGCTGGTCGAAAGCCACGAGGACGATTTCGACGGCAAGATCTGGTCGCCCGACGACGGCGTGCTCCACGCCATGGAACTTGCGAAGAGCGCGAGCAAGCCGATCATCATCGCCGACACCCAGGACAATCCTGGCGCCGGCGGCGATTCCGACACAACCGGCATGCTGCGCGCACTGGTGCGCAACAGAGCGAGCGCGGCGACCGGGGCGATCTACGATCCGGAATCCGCGAAGGCCGCGCATGCGGCCGGCGTCGGCGCCACCGTCACGCTGTCGCTCGGCGGCAAGTCCGGCATTCCAGGCGACGCGCCCTACACCGAGACCTTCGTCGTCGAGCAATTGTCCGACGGCCGCTTCATCGCGCCCGGCCCCTATTATGGCGGCCGCGAGATGGAGATGGGCCCCTCAGCAGCCTTGCGCATCGGCGACGTCCGCGTCGTCGTCTCCTCGCACAAGGCCCAGCTCGCCGACCAGGCGATGTATCGCTATGTCGGCATCGAGCCGACGCAGGAGAAGATCCTGGTCAACAAGAGCTCGGTGCACTTCCGTGCGGATTTCGAGCCGATCGCTGCGAGCCTGATGATCTGCGCCGCGCCCGGCGCGATGCCGGCCGACACCGCTGCCCTGCCCTGGACGCGCCTGCGTCCGGGCATCCGCATCAAGCCGAACGGCCCCGTTTTCAACCCTCCCTCACGCTAACCGGACAGGACCCATGCCCACACTCGAGCGCATCGACGGCTACGCCGACGAACTCACCGCTATCAGGCGCGACCTCCACGCCCATCCCGAGATCGGCTTCGAGGAAGTGCGCACCTCCGGCATCGTCGCCGACAAGCTGAAGAGCTGGGGCATCGAGGTGCATCGCGGCCTCGGCGGTACCGGCGTGATCGGCGTCATCAAGGGCAAGGGCTCGGGCAGCAAGCGCATCGGCCTGCGCGCCGACATGGACGCGCTGCCGATGGAAGAGAACACCAATCTGAAATGGAGCTCGAAGATCCCCGGCCGCTTCCACGGCTGCGGCCATGACGGCCACACCACCATGCTGCTCGGCACCGCCCGCTATCTCGCCGAGACCCGGAATTTCGACGGCACCGTGCACCTGATCTTCCAGCCGGCCGAGGAAGGGCTCGGCGGCGCCCGCGCGATGATCAAGGACGGCCTGTTCGAGAAGTTTCCCTGCGACGAGCTCTACGGCCTGCACAATGCGCCGGATCTCAATCACGGCGAGATCGCGATCCTGCCGGGACCCGCGATGGCCAGCGCCGACTTCTTCGACCTGCGCATCACCGGCTACGGCGCGCATGGTGCGATGCCCGAGCGCTCCAAGGACGCGGTGATCATCGCGACCACGCTGGCGCAGGCGATCCAGACCATCGTCAGCCGCAACGTCGAGCCGCTGCAGGCCGCGGTGGTGTCGATCACCCAGATCCACGCGGGCTCAGCCTACAACGTCATTCCCGGCGATGCACATCTCTGCGGCACCATCCGCACCTTCTCGAAGGAGGTCCGCAGCCTCGTCAGCGAACGCATCCGCACGATCTGCGCCGGCATCGCAAGCGCCTACCAATGCGTGATCGACGTCGACATCCGCGACACCTTCGGCGTGCTGGTCAACCAGGTCGAACAGTCCAAGGTGGTCGAGGAGGTCGCGCGCACCATCGTCGACCCCGCCAAGGTGATCACCCGCGCCCAGCCCAAAATGGGCAGCGAGGATTTCGCCGACATGCTGGAGACGATTCCCGGTGCCTATTTCTGGGTCGGCCATGACGGCTCGGTGCCGGTGCACAATCCCGGCTTCGTGCTCGACGACAAGATCCTGCCGATCGGCGCCAGCATGTTCGCCCGCATCATCGAGACGCGCATGCCGGTAGGCGCTCATGCATAAAAAGAGCGTCGAGGATGCGGTCACCTCGCTGCACGATCTGTCCGCAGTCGATCTGATCGCGGGCTATCGCGCCAAGCAATTCTCGCCGAGCGAGGTGCTGGAGGATCTGCTCGCGCATGTCGCGGCATGGGAACCGCATCTGAAGGCGCTCTATGCGTTCGATCCCGACAGCGCGCGCGAAGCCGCCAAGGCCTCGACCGCGCGCTGGAGCGGCGGCGAGCCATCCGGCGCGCTCGACGGCGTGCCCGTCACGGTGAAGGACAACATCGCGACCAAGGGCGTGCCGGTGCCGCAGGGGGCAGCCAGCGTCAAGCTGGTGCCGGCCGAGAAGGACGCTCCGCCCGCCGCGCGGCTGCGCGAGGCCGGCGCGATCATTTTCGCCAAGACCACCATGCCCGATTACGGCATGCTGTCCTCCGGGCTCTCCAGCTTCCACGCGCTGGCGCGCAACCCGTGGGACCTCACCAAGAATCCCGGCGGCTCCAGCGCGGGCGCAGGGGCCGCAGCGGCGGCCGGCTATGGCCCGTTGCATCTCGGCACCGATATCGGCGGCTCGGTGCGCCTGCCCGCGGGCTGGTGCGGGCTCGTCGGCCTGAAGCCGAGCTTCGGCCGCGTGCCGATCGATCCCACCTATGTCGGGCGCGTCGCCGGGCCCATGACCCGCACGGTCGACGATTGCGCGCTGATGATGAGCGTGATCGCAAAGCCCGACCGGCGCGATGGGATGAGCCTGCCCGCCCAGCCGCTCAACTGGAAGGGTCTCGAAAAATCTCCGCGAAAACTGCGCATCGGATTGATGCTCGATGCCGGCGTCGGCCTGCCGGCAGAACGAGCGGTCCGCGACGTCGCGGTGAAAGCCGCAAAGGCGTTCGAATCCGCAGGCAGCGTCGTCACCGAGGTCGACGGCATCCTCACGCGCGAGATGCTCGACGGCCTCGACAATTTCTGGCGTGCAAGGATGTGGGACGATCTGGCGAAGCTGACGCCGGCCGAGCAGGCCAAGGTGCTGCCCTACATCTTCAAATGGGGCGAGTCCGGTGCGAAGCTCTCGGGTGTCGACGTGATCCGCGGCTTCAACCAGACCATGGCGATCCGGGCCGCGGCCGGAAAACTGTTCTGCGAGCTCGACTATGTGATCTCGCCGACCGCGCCGAACGTGAACTATGCGGCGGAATGGGCTTCGCCGACCAACGATCCGATGAGGCCATTCGAGCACATCTGCTATACCGTGCCGTGGAATATGTCGGAGAACCCGGCAATCTCCGTCAACGGTGGCTTCGACGCCCAGGGCTTTCCCATCGGCGTGCAGATCGTCGGCCGGCGCTTCGACGATATCGGCGTGCTCGGCATGGCCAAGGCGTTCGAGGCCCTGCGCGGCCCGCAGCGGCCGTGGCCCAAGCCGCCGGCGAAGTAGCCGCACTCTGTCATTCCGGGTTGCGCCCACTTGGCGCAAGCCCGGAATTCATTCATCGGCACTACTGGTGCGGATTGATGGATTCTCAGGTGCGCAATTGCGCACCGTAGCTCGCGCTTCGCGCGCCGTGGAATGACGTGCTAGAGAGACCGATAAAGAAACCGGGAAGGAAACCACCCATGGCGTATGAGACGATCAAATACGAGGTCGCCGAGCAGATCCTCACCATCACGCTGAACCGGCCCGACAAGCTCAACGCCTTCAACGCGCAGATGCAAGCCGAGCTGATCGACGCGTTCGACGCCGCCGACAAGGACGACAACGTCCGCGCCATCATCGTCACAGGCGCCGGCCGCGGCTTTTGCGCGGGCGCCGATCTCTCTTCCGGCGCCGACACCTTCGATCGCGACGCGCGGCGCGGGCCCGTGAAGCGCTTCGCCGACGGCAAGGTCGACTACAGCGATCCGCAGGTGCGCGACGGCGGCGGCCAGGTGACCTTGCGCATCTTCAAATGCCTGAAGCCGGTGATCGCCGCGGTGAACGGTCCCGCGGTCGGCATCGGCGTCACCATGCAGCTCGCGATGGACATCCGGATTGCCTCCGATGCCGCGCGGTTCGGCTTCGTGTTCTCCCAGCGCGGCATCGTGCCGGAGGCGGCTTCGAGCTGGTTCCTGCCGCGCATCGTCGGGATCTCGCAGGCGCTGGAATGGTGCTATTCGGGCCGCGTCTTCCCGGCGCAGGAAGCCCTCGCCGGCCGTCTCGTCAGCAAGGTCGTGCCGCCAGATGATCTGCTGCCGACCGCCCGCGCGCTCGCCAAGGAGTTTGCGGCGAAGACCGCGCCGGTCTCGGTGGCGCTGATCCGCCAGATGATGTGGCGCATGATGGGCGCCGACGATCCCATGGAAGCCCACAAGGTCGACAGCCGCGGCATCTACGCGCGCGGCCGCTCGGACGACGTGAAGGAAGGCGTGGTGTCGTTTTTGGAGAAGCGTCCGGCGCAGTTCAAGAACAAGGTCTCGACCGACATGCCGGACTATTTCCCGTGGTGGACCGAGCGGGAGTACAAATAAGTTCGTAGGCGGATTAGCCAAAGGCGTAACCCACCTCTTCTCTTGAGGCAGAACGGCGGGTTACGCTTCGCTAACCCGCCCTACGGGTTCATCGGCACCGATCAGTCCATCATCAGCGCCACACGCCCGATCACCTTGCGGTCGATCAGGAGCCGCATTGCCTTCGCATAGTCCTGCAGCGGCAGGCGGTGTGAGATGTTGGGGCGCAGCTTGCCCTGCTCCGCCCATTGCAGCAGCGCCTTCAGGCGCACCTGCCCGAGCGCAGGGTTCTTTCGGACCGCTTCGCCGGCGCGCACGCCGAGCACGCTGGCGCCTTTGATCAGCAGGAGGTTGGTCCTGGCCGAACCGATGCCGCCGGTGAAGCCAATCACCAGCAGCCGCGCGCCCCAGGCGATGCAGCGCATCGAATCTTCAAACACCTGACCGCCGACGGGATCGAACACGACGTCCGCGCCGCGACCATCTGTGATGCGCTTGACGGCATCGCGAAACGGTTCGCGGTCGTAGCGGACGAGATGATCGGCGCCGCGCGATTTCGCGATGGCGAGCTTCTCGTCACTTGAGGCGGTCGCGATCACGATGGCGCCCAGCATCTTGCCGATCTCGACGGCGGCCAATCCCGTGCCGCCGCCTGCGCCATGCACCAGCAGCACCTCGCCCGGTTCGACCCGGCCGCGATCGATCAGCGCATGATAGGCCGTGCCATGACCGGCAAGATAGGTCGCGGCTTCCGCGTAGTCGAATGTCGACGGCATCGGCGTCAGTTGCGCTGATGTCACCACCGCCTCATCGGTAAACGCGCCGTGGCGCATCTTCACGATGACCTTGTCGCCGATGACAACGCCTTTCACCTCGGCGCCGATCTCGGTCACGTCGCCGGCGGCTTCCATGCCGGGCGTGAACGGCAGCTCCGGCTTGAGCTGATATTGGCCGGCCGCCATCAGCACGTCAGGGAAATTCAGCCCGGCGGCGCGGATCGCAACGCGCACCTCGCCCGGATTCAGGGGGCGCGACGGAAACTCCTCGAGCCGCAATTTTTCGGGCTCGCCGAGCGAGCGGCAGACGACGGCGCGCACCATCAGGCCGCGCTCGCCTTGCTGCGCAGAAGCGCCTCACGGATCAGCGGCAGGCGGTCATTGCCGAAATACATGTCGGTCTTGTTCACGAAGATCGTGGGCGAGCCGAAGCCGCCACGGGCGACGACCTCTTCCGTATTCGCCTTGAGCTGATCCTTGATCCCCTGCTCCGAGATGCCCGCGAAGAATTTTGCATCGTCGACGCCGACCTTTTTGCAGATGTCGGCAAGCACCGCGTCCTGCGAGATATCCTTGTCGTCGCCCCAATAGGCCTCGAACACCGCCGTCGCAAACGGCACCATGTCCTTGCCGAGCCAGATGCAGCCGCGCATCGCTTTGACGCTGTTCACCGGAAACACCGTCGGTGGCATCTTGATCGCAAGGCCGGCGGAACGTGCCCAATCGGCCAGATCCTTCTTCATGTAGCGCGCCTTCAGCGGCACCGGCTTCTCACGCTGCGCATAGACGCTCGGGTTGACGGTGTTGAAGATGCCGCCGACCAGGATAGGCCGCCAGACGATCTCGGCGCCCAGCTCCCTGGCGAGCGGCTGGATGTTGTGGAAGGCGAGATAGGTCCAGGGGCTGGAGCAGTCGAAGAAGAATTCGATCATGGTGGTTCCTCATGTCTGTCATTGCGGGATGCGCCGAAGGCGCAGGCCCGGAATCCATTTCGCCTCTCGTTCCGCGGCCCGGTGGATTCCGGGCTCGCGACTGCGTCGCGCCCCGGAATGACGGTGCCTACTTCCGTCCCAGCACTTCCTTAGCCTTCTGCCCGAACATGATCTTGCGTGATTCCTCGTCGAACGGCTCTTTCACGAATTTGCCGATCGCAAGCCCGGCCTGCACCTGCGGCCTCGCGCGGACCTCGGCATACCAGCGTTTCACGTTCGGATAGTCGTCGAGCGTGAAGCCCTGCGCCTTGTGGGTCATGGTCCAAGGGAAACAGGCGATGTCGGCGATGGAATAATCGCCGGCGATAGAGGCGCCGGTCTTCTCCAGTTGCCGGTCGAGCACGCCATAGAGCCGGGCCGCCTCGTCGCGATAGCGCTCGATCGCGTAAGGAATCTTCTCCGCCGCATAGAGCGCGAAATGCCCATGCTGGCCGAGCATCGGACCGAGGCCGGCCATCTGCCACATCACCCACTGGATTGCTGTAGAGCGGCCGCGCAGGTCGGCCGGCAGAAAGCGGCCGGTCTTTTCCGCGAGATAGATCAGGATCGCGCCGGTCTCGAAGGCCGAGAACGGCTCGCCGCCGTCTGCGGGTGCGTGGTCGACGATCGCGGGGATACGGTTGTTCGGAGAGATCGCCAGAAACTCAGCGCTGAACTGCTCACCCGCGCGGATATTGATGGGCTTCACCGTATAGGGAAGCCCAAGCTCCTCCAGCATGATCGAGATTTTCCAGCCGTTCGGCGTCGGCGCGTAATAGAGGTCGATCATGACCTTTCCCTTGGCGTTCCCTTGACATTCCCTTGGCATTTCTCGTCGTCGCGGCCGGAATAGAGAGCGACTTTCGTTGTTCTGTACCTCGACGTTAGGACATGGCAGGAAGGGGCGCAACATAACCTGCCGGGAGGGCCGCCATGCTGTTTCCAACCACGATCGCCGGCTCCTTGCCGAAGCCGGAATGGCTCGCCGAGCCCAATATGCTCTGGGCTCCCTGGAAATCGCAAGGCGAGGAGCTGCTCCGTGCCAAGCGCGACGCGACGCTGATCTGGCTGAAAATCCAGGAGGACGCCGGCGTCGACATCCTCACCGAGGGCGAGCAGGCCCGTCAGCATTTCGTCCACGGTTTCCTGGAGAAGATCGACGGCATCGATTTCGCCCACAAGGTCGAGATGGGCATCCGGAAAGATCGCTACAAGGCGATGGTGCCGCAGGTGGTCGCGCCGCTTCGTCTTAGGGATCGCGTCCATGCCTTCGAGGCGCGTGTGGCGCGCACGCACACCAAGAAGAAACTGAAGTTCACGCTTCCCGGCCCGATGACCATCATCGACACCATCGCCGATCGCTATTATGGCGATCGCGTCAAGATGGCGTTTGCTTTCGCCGAGCTGCTCAACGAGGAGGCCAAGGCCTTGCAGGCCGACGGCGTCGATCTCGTGCAGTTCGACGAGCCCGCCTTCAACGTCTACATGGACGAGGTCAATGATTGGGGCATCAAGGCGCTGGAGCGCGCCGCGCAGGGCCTGACCTGCACCACCGCCGTGCACATTTGCTACGGCTACGGCATCAAGGCCAATACCGACTGGAAAGAAACGCTCGGCACGCAGTGGCGGCAATACGAGCAGATCTTTCCGGCGATCGATGCGAGCCCGATCCAGCAGGTCGCGATCGAATGCCGCAACTCGAAGGTCCCGCTCGACCTGCTCGCGCTCCTGAAGAACAAGATCGTGCAGGCCGGCGTGATCGATGTCGCCAGCGACACAGTCGAGACCGCCGAGGACGTCGTGAAGGTGATCGAGGCCGTGTCGAAATTCGTGCCCAAGAGCAACATCATCGCCACCACCAATTGCGGCATGGCGCCGATGCGGCGCGAGATCGCCGAAGCCAAGCTGATGGCGCTCGGCGCCGGCGCGGCGCTGGCACGCGAGAAGCTGGGGTGATGGCCGTGATCCGGACGCTCTGCTAATCCAGAGCCGTCGGATGCAGCGCCGGCCGATATCCGGCGCTCAGCGCCCGCAATGTGGACGGGGGCGTCAGCAGCATCGCGCTCTCCAGCGCGTGCTCGGCGCGGGCATAGCCAGCTGGCGACCATAGCAGCGACCGGCCTTTTGTTATCAGAAAGCTCTGCTCGCCCTGCTGCAGCATCGCGCCGTCGGGCAATTCTGCGAGCGGCACCGGCAGCGGGTGCAGGCGCTTGCGGCCATGGTCCAGACGCTCCAGGTGCAGTTGGGCGTCCATCGCCTTCGCGCTCACCTTGCTTGCACCATTGCCCTTCTCCCAGGCCGCGCGGAAGCTGTTGGCATCGTTACGGCGGCAGAAGAAGCAGGGGCGGTGCCCCGAGGCAAAGGCGGTGGCTTCGTCGAGAAAGAACAGCTCGGTCCAGCTCCGCCGCGCCATCACCGGCCGCCGCCATCCCCGGAATTCGCACAGGCATGTGATCCAGGCCGGCGATGACCAGCGCTTGTTGAGCAGCGTCTTCGTCGAGGGATCATGGATGATGCCGCGATTGCCGGTGAAGAGGCCGCGATGCGGGGTGGCGATGATGTCGCCGGTGGGCGTGACGCGGTTTTGCAGGGGGCGAGTAGCGAATGGCGAATTGCGAGTGGAGGGGCTGCTACTCGCCATTCGCTACTCGCCATTCGCCTTTGGTCACGCCGCGCCGTCGCGCAGCGGCGGGTGGTAGGACAGCGCAGTGTCCCAGGGGAAGAATATCCAGGTGTCCTGGGAGACTTCGGTGATGAAGGTGTCGACCAGCGGGCGGCCCTTCGGCTTGGCGTAGACGGTGGCGAAATGCGCATCGGGCAGCATCTCGCGCACCAGCCTGCCGGTCTTGCCGGTGTCGACGAGGTCGTCGACGATCAAGAGGCCCTTGCCGGTGCCTCCACCGAGCTTCATGGCCTGCTCCGAAATGCCCTTGAGGACCTGCAGCTCGCCCTGCTTGTCGTGATCGTAGCTCGCGATACACACCGTATCGATCACGCGCACGCCGAGCTCGCGCGCCACGATCGCGGCCGGCACGAGGCCGCCGCGCGTGATCGCGATCACCGCGTGGAACGGACCGACCTCGTTGAGCCGCCAGGTCAGCGCCCGGCAATCCCGGTGGAATTGATCCCACGAGACCGGAAAGGCCCTGCCCGCCCGCTCCTGTGCGCTCAGTTCCGGTGCTTCACCAGCCATCATCGTCTCCTGCATCGTAAAACGTCCGGCAAGCCGGGGCTTAGCGGCTGACGTTCAATCCTGCCAGCATCTCCTTCACCGCAGCCATCGCTGCCGCCAGCTTCTCGGGATCGCGCGAGCGCACCACCAGATTGGTGTTGGGCTTCTGCTCCTCGTCCATGAAGGGATAGCTGCCGATGATGGTGTCGGGATGGGCGGCGGCGATCGCCCGCAGCGGGCTGCCGATATCGCCCTCGCGCGCATTGGCGCGCACCGTGTCGGAGAGCATGCGCACGCCGGATTTCAGCTTGGGCGCCACGATGTCCATCATCGCCTGCATGATCGAGGGCACGCCGGCCATGACGATGACATTGCCGATCTTGAAGCCGGGCGCGAGGATGGTCGCGCTCTGGATCAGCTCGGCACCGTCGGGAATGCGGGCCATGCGCAAGCGGGCCTCATTGAGATCCTGCTCGCTCCAGCGCTCGCGGAAACGGGCGACGACCTCCGGATGGTGGTCGATGCCGACGCCGAACGCCTTGGCGACGCTGTCGGCGGTGATGTCGTCATGGGTCGGCCCGATGCCGCCGGTTGTGAAGACGTAGGTGTAGCGATGCCGCAGTGCATCCAGGGCCGCGATGATGTCAGGCTCGTCGTCGGAGACAACCCGGACTTCCTTCAGGTCGATGCCGATATTGGTCAGGTATTCGGCGATGAAGCCGATATTCTTGTCCTTGGTTCGGCCGGACAGGATTTCGTCCCCAATGACCAGAATGCCCGCCGTGACGATCTCGCTCATAACTTCAGTCCCTCACCTATGGCGCCGACTTTGCCGAGGTAACGCGTTGAAGTCACGCGGTTTTGCTGCCGAAATAAGCAGTCCTCAGCCATTTTTTCAGGCATGCCGCCGGCCATATCCGGCAAATGCCGTCCGTCCATGCTTATCGCGCTGGCCCGGCCCTTGCTACCGCATGAAAGTCATGCACTCTTGCCGCATGGCCAGGACGATGCGGCTTCACTGGGGCCTTGCGGCCTGACCAGCGGCGCAACGCCTTGCGGAGACAAGTCGGGATCTATGGCAGTCGCGTTTGATGAAATGAACATCCCCGGCGGGGAGCTTCGCCCCGCCTATCAGGAGCTGGCGCGCTGGCTCAAGGAGACGCCCCCCGAGGCGCTCGAATATCGCCGCCAGGAGGCCGAGCTCCTGTTCCGCCGCATCGGCATCACCTTCGCGGTCTATGGCGAGGCCGAGTCCACCGAGCGCCTGATCCCGTTCGACGTGATCCCACGGATCATGTCCGGCAAGGAATGGACGCTGCTGGAGAAGGGCCTGAAGCAGCGCGTGCGCGCGCTCAACATGTTCCTGCGCGACATCTATCACGGCCGCGACATCCTGCGCGCCGAGATCGTGCCCGACGACCTCATCTTCCAGAATCCGGTGTTCCGGCCCGAGATGAACGGCCAGCAGGTGCCGCACGACGTCTATGTGCACATCGCGGGCATCGACATCGTCCGGGTCGACGCCGAGGACTTCATCGTGCTGGAAGACAACGCCCGCACACCCTCGGGCGTCTCCTACATGCTGGAAAACCGCGAGATCATGATGCGGCTTTTTCCGGACCTGTTCGCCCGCCACAGGGTGGCGCCGGTCGAACGCTATCCGGACGAGCTGCTCGCGGCGCTCCGCTCGGTGGCGCCGCAAAGCGCCTCGGGCGAGCCGACGGTGGCCCTGCTCACCCCCGGCGTCTACAACTCGGCCTATTACGAGCACTCCTTCCTCGCCGACAAGCTCGGCATCGAGCTGGTCGAGGGCCGCGATCTCATCGTCAAGAACAACGAAGTGTTCATGCGGACGACGGAAGGGCTGAAGCGGGTCGACGTGATCTATCGCCGCGTCGACGACGACTTCCTCGATCCCCTCACCTTCCGTCCCGATTCCGTGCTGGGCGTGCCCGGGCTGATGTCGGCCTATGCGGCCGGCAACATCACGCTCGCCAACGCCGTCGGCACCGGCATCGCCGACGACAAGGCGATCTACTCCTACATGCCCGACATCGTGAAATTCTATCTCGGCGAGGAGCCGATCCTGAAGAACGTGCCGACCTGGCGCTGCCGCGAGCCGAAGGATCTCGCCTATGTGCTGGACAATCTCGGCGAGCTCGTCGTCAAGGAAGTTCACGGCTCCGGCGGCTACGGCATGCTGATCGGCCCTGCTGCGACGAAAGCCACGATCGAAGCGTTCCGCGAGAAGCTCAAGCGCGAGCCCGAAGGTTTCATCGCGCAGCCGACGCTGGCGCTCTCAACCTGCCCGACCTGCACGGTGTCAGGCCTTGCGCCGCGCCACGTCGACCTCAGGCCCTTCGTGCTCACCGGCAGCAAGCGCACCACCATCGTGCCGGGCGGCCTGACACGCGTCGCACTGAAGGAAGGCTCCCTGGTGGTGAATTCGAGCCAGGGCGGCGGCACCAAAGACACCTGGATCCTGGACGAGTAGATCGATGCTGTCGCGTACCGCCGAAAACCTCTACTGGCTCGCCCGCTACGTCGAACGGGCCGAATATCTCGCGCGCACCATCGATGCGACCTTGCGCGTCACCGCGCTTCCCGCCGCCTATATCGGCAAGACCAATGAATGGGACTCGGCGCTGCTCACCGCCGGCGTCGCCGCCAGCTTCTATCAGACCTATGAGGAAGCCAACGAGCACAACGTCGTCGACTACCTCTCCTTCTCGGCGGACAACCCGTCCTCGATCAGGAACTGCATCGAGGCGGCGCGGCTGAACTCGCGTTCGGTGCGCACCGCGCTGACCAGCGAGATGTGGGACACCATCAACTCGGCCTGGATCGAGCTTCAGGCGGTCTGGAGCAAGGGCACCTCGACGCGCGAGGACCTCGCAAAGTTCCTGCGCTTCGTGCAGGAGACCTCGCTGCGCTTCGACGGCTCGGCCTATCGGACCATGCTGCGCAACGACGCCTATTGGTTCTCGCGGATGGGCGTGCATCTGGAGCGCGCCGACAACACCGCGCGCATTCTCGACGTGAAGTATCACGTGCTGCTGCCCGAGGAGGAGCATGTCGGTGGCCCCCTCGACTTCTATCAGTGGAGCTCGATCCTGCGCTCGGTCTCGGCGCTGACGGCCTATCACTGGGTCTATCGCGAGACGCTGAAACCCTGGCTGATCGCGGACCTGCTCATCCTCAACGACACGCTGCCGCGCTCGCTGGCCAGTTGCTACGGCAATCTCGTGCGCAACCTCGACCAGATCGGCGTCGCCTATGGCCGCCAGGGCGCGGCCCAGCGCCACGCCCGCGGCATCCGCAACCGGCTGGAACACAGCAACATGAACGACATTTTCCAGCACGGCGTCCATGAATTCATTCAGGAATTCATCACGGACAATTCCAGGCTGGGCGAAATCATCACGAAGCAGTATTTGATCTGATGTCCCTCGACTGACGAAATGGGATAGCGTCATGGCCGGGCCTGTCCCGGCCATCCACGTTCTTGCTTCCACGCGAGGAGGAAGAACGTGGATGCCCGGGACAAGCCCGGGCATGACGAGTTCCTTTGCGGCTGCAGTCGGGCCTAACAACCAACGACACGGTCCACCATGCGCCTGCGAATCCTGCACACCACGACCTATCGCTACGAGCCGCCGGCGACGAGCGTGATCCAGATCCTGCGCATGACGCCCGGCAGCCATGACGGGCAATATGTGGCGGAATGGCAGATCGACGTCTCCACGGACACCAAGCTCGACACGCATGAGGATGCGTTCGGCAACGTCACGCATGTGCTGTCCTGCGGTCCCGTCGGCGACATCCAGATCACCGCCGAAGGGCTGATCGAGACCCACGACACCGGCGGCGTGCTGCGCGGCACCGACGAACGCTTTCCGGCGGGCATGTTCCTGCGCTCGACCGACCTCACCTCCGTCAACCCGGCGATGATGGCAGTGGCGCGTCAGTTGCGCAGCGAGGCCGAGAGCGACACGCTCGGCTTCCTGCATGCGCTGATGACCCAAATTGGCGATCACATGACGTTCGACGAGGACCCGACCCATAGCGGCACCTCGGCGGTGGAGGCGTTCACGCTCAAGCGCGGGGTCTGCCAGGACTACGCGCACATCTTCATTGCCTGCGCCCGCGCCGGCGGCGTGCCGGCACGCTTCGTCTCCGGCCACTTCCTGCGCGCGGACGGTCTCTCGCATCAGGACGCCGGGCACGCCTGGGCGGAAGCCTTCGTGCCTGATCTGGGCTGGGTCGGCTTCGATCCCGCCAACAGCATCTGCGCCACCGACGCCCATGTCCGCGTCGCGATCGGGCTCGACTATCTCGGCGCGGCGCCCGTGCGGGGCACCCGCTATGGCGGCGGCACGGAGACGCTGACGGTGGCCGTGAAGGTCGAGCAGGCCGGCCGCGGCGGGCCTTCGCAATCGCAATCGCAGCGGCAGAGCTAGGCGCCGCCGTCGGATCGCATCGGCCATGCTACACTCGCGGGATCAGCCCCCCCGCGAGGTCCCCATGGCCACTGTCAAACTGCTTTCCGACGATGAACTCTCCCCTGAAGCGCGCGCCGTCTTCGACGATATCCGCAAAGTGCGGAAGTCGGACTTCGTCAACAATTTCTGGCGCGCGCTGGCGCATGATCCGAAGACGCTGCGGCGGACCTGGGAGAGCATCAAGGAGGTGATGGCGCCCGGCGCGCTCGACCCCAAGGTCAAAGAGATGCTCTATGTGGCGGTGTCGATCGCGCATGGCTGCAGCTATTGCATCCATTCGCACACCGCCGCCGCACGGGCCAAGGGCATGACCGAGGCCGAATATGCCGAGATGCTCGCCATCGTCGGCATGGCCGCGGAGACGAACCGGCTGGTCACGGCGCTCGGCGTGCCGGTCGACGAGGCGTTTCTGGTCGATGCGGCGGACTGAGGTCCCGCCCCGGGCAATCGGGGGTTTCATGCCTCCTTGAAATTGGCTAGTAATTCCGCGCAAACGCGTTCGGGGACTGGAAATGACCTATTGCTGCGGAATCCTGGTTCGGGACGGTCTGGTGATGATCGCCGACACCCGCACCAATGCCGGCCTCGACAACGTCTCGACCTTCCGCAAGCTGCACATCTTCTCCAAGCCCGGCGAGCGCATCATGGCGATCGCCAGCGCCGGCAACCTCGCCATCAGCCAGTCGGTGCTCTCCACGCTGACCGAAGGCCTGGAGGACCCCAACACGGGCGAGCTCGAGACGCTGATGAACGCGCCGACCATGTTCCAGGCCGCCCAGCGCATCGGCCGGGCGATCCGCGCGGTGCACGCGACCGAAGGTCCGGCGCTGCGATCCGAGGACGTGTCCTTCGACGTCTCCTTCCTGTTCGGCGGCCAGATCAAGGGCTCCCGGATGCGCCTGTTCATGATCTACACCGCCGGCAATTTCATCGAGTGCACCACCGACACGCCCTATTTGCAGATCGGCGAGCACAAATACGGCAAGCCGGTGCTCGACCGCGCCATGCATTACGACGTCGAGCTCTACGAAGCGCTGAAGACCGGCCTGATCTCGATGGATTCGACCATGCGCTCGAATCTCGGCGTCGGCCTGCCGATCGACGTGCTGGTGGTGCGCGCCGACGCCTGCGAGGCCGACCTCAACCACCGCATCGAGGCGGGCGAGCCTTATTTCCACGACCTGCGCTCGCGCTGGTCGGCGGCGCTGCGCGCCGCGCATCAGAACATCCCACGCCCGCCCTACAAGAACGAAAAAGAACCCAAAACCTGACAGCTCGAGAGAAAAGGCAGGAAACGATGAGTGAAGCAAAGAAGATCGCCCTGGTGACGGGCGCCGGCACCGGCGTCGGCCGCGCGGCCTCGCTGGCATTGATGAACACCGGCTTCACCGTGGTGCTGGTCGGCCGCCGCCTCGACATGCTCGAGGAGACCGCGAAGCTCGGCCCCGCGGGAAAGAGCCTGTGCGTCACCGCCGACATGACCAAGCCGGATTCGATCGCCGCGCTGTTCGACAAGGTGAAGGCCACCTATGGCCGCCTTGACGTGCTCTTCAACAATGCCGGCATGGGCGCGCCCGCAGTGCCGTTCGAGGACCTCAGCCTCGAGCAGTGGCAGGCGGTGGTGAACACCAACCTCACCGGGCCGTTCCTGTGCACCCAGCACGCCTTCCGCATCATGAAGGACCAAACCCCGCGCGGCGGCCGCATCATCAACAACGGCTCGATCTCGGCGCATGCGCCGCGGCCGTTCTCGGCGGCCTACACCTCGACCAAGCACGCCATCACGGGCCTGACCAAGGCCTCGAACCTCGACGGCCGCATGTACGACATCGCCGTCGGCCAGGTCGACATCGGCAATGCCGCGACCCCGATGACCGACCGCATGGTCAACGGCCCCGGCGTGCTGCAGCCTGATGGCACGACCAAGCACGAGCCGCGCATGGACGCCAAGGCGGTCGGCGATGCCGTCGCCTACATGGCCGGCCTGCCGCTCGATGCCAATGTGCTGACCATGACGGTGATGGCGACGAAGATGCCGTTCGTCGGACGGGGCTAAATCAAAAAACGCGAAAACAACCCCATGCACAGTAGGGATCTCTTTGATTTCCCTACGCTCTGTCCACGGCCGTGCCCCGGACGCTGCGCGGCATGAAATGACGCGCTGCTGAGCCGGGGCCCACGCCGCCCCGATCTCGTTCTTGGAGAGCCGGGGCCCACGCCGCCCCGATCTCGTTCTTGGAGAGCCGGGACCCGAGACCATTTCCCTACTCCAGGCTCTCCACCTGGCGCAGGCTCGGAAACAGCTTCATCCAGAGCAGCGCCACGGCGACCGTGGCGACGCCGCCGAAGACGGCGGCAGGCATGGCGCCGAGCAGCGCGGCGGCGACCCCGCTTTCGAACTGGCCGAGCTGGTTGGAGGCGTTGATGAAGAGGAAGTTCACCGCGCCGACCCGGCCGCGCATCTCGTCGGGCGTTGCGAGCTGCACCAGCGAGAAGCGGATCACGACACTGATCGTGTCGGCGGCACCAAGCACGGCGAGCGCCAGCACCGACAGCCACATCCAGGACGACAGCGCGAACACGATCGTGGCGAGGCCGAACACGATGACGGCCTGGAACATGCGCAGCCCCACATGGCGCGAGATGGCGTGACGCGCCAGCACCATGGTCATCAGCAGCGCACCGACCGCGGGCGCCGCGCGCAGCACCCCTAACCCGACCGGGCCGGTCTGCAGGATGTCGCGGGCATAGATCGGCAGCAGCGCGGTGACGCCGCCGAACAGCACGGCGAACAGATCGAGCGAGATGGTGCCGAGAATCGCCGGATTGCTGCGGATGAAGCGGACGCCGGCGAAGATGTTGTCCGTCTCCGTCCCTTCCTTTGCGATGGCCTGCGGGCGCGGCCGGATGAAACCGGTCAGGATCATTCCGAAGATCCAGAACAGCACCATCATGGCATAGGCGAGATGCGGGGCGATCGCATAGGCGAAGCCACCCAGAGCCGGCCCGGTGATGGTCGCGACCTGCGCCGCGCCGCTGGAGACGGCGGTGGCGCGCTGCAGCGATCCCTGCGGCGCGATCGCCGGCAGCAGCGCCGCCGTGGTCGGGCTCTCGAACGCGCCGGCGATGCCAAGCACGAAGGTCGCGACGAAGATCTGAACCTCGCCGACGGCGCCGAGATAGGTGATGATTGCGAGATAGAACGCGGTCGCGGCCTCCACGGCCTGACAGAGCTGGACCACGCGTTTGCGCTCGAAGCGGTCGGCGGCGTGACCGGCAACGAACACGAGCAGCGCGGTCGGCAGGAACTGGACGAGGCCGACCATGCCGAGATCGAAGGCCGACCCTGTCAGATCGTAGATCTGCCAGCCGATCGCGACCGCCGCGATCTGGCTGGAAAAGCGCGACAGGCTGCGCGAGAGCAGGAAGAACAGGAAGGCACGGTGGGCGAGAAGCGCGCGGGCGCTGACCTGTGGATGTCCGGATATTGGCTGCTCTGGCATCGCCTGCTGGGTCACCCTCGGACCGCTCTTCCCCTCGATGTCGAAGGCCTCCGCGTGACCGAGGCGGACCCGCTTGTCAACAGCGGGACGCACCCCGGATGTCCCGGCATTGCCTTTGCAGCGCAGGCGCGGCCATAATCACTGAGGGTTTGGGGACATCATGCTGCGCTTGCAATCGGCACTCGGCATTTTCGCATTGCTGTTGATCGCCTTCGCATTGACGGAGAACCGTCGCGCCGTGTCGCTGCGACAGGCGGCGATCGGCCTCGTCGCCACCTTCGTCACCGCAATCATGCTGCTGAAGCTGCCGGCCGTCGCGCATGCCTTCGGCGCCATCAACGATGCGGTCGGCGCGATCTCCGCGGCCTCGCGCGCCGGCTCCGCCTTCGTGTTCGGCTATATCGGCGGCGGCCCCCTGCCCTTCGATCTCAAAGTGCCGGGCGCCGATTTCGTCCTGGCGTTCCAGGCGCTGCCGATCGTGCTGGTCATGAGCGTGCTGACGACGCTGCTGTTCTACTGGCGCGTGCTGCCGCCTGTTGTTCGCGGCATGGCCTGGCTGCTGGAGCGGACGTTAGGGGTCGGCGGCGCGGTGGGCCTGTCGACCGCCGCGAACATCTTTCTCGGCATGGTCGAGGCCCCGCTGTTCGTGCGGCCTTATCTGGCGCAGATGACCCGTAGCGAATTGTTCCTGGTGATGACCGGCGGCATGGCCGGCATCGCCGGCACGGTGCTGGTGCTCTATGCGACGCTGCTTGCTCCCCTCATCCCGGACGCCGCCGCACATTTCGTGATCGCGTCCGTGCTCGGCGCGCCGGCCGCGATCCTGATCAGCCTGATCATGGTGCCCGAAACCTCCGACAAGCGCACCGGCGGCACGCTGGAAGATCCCGAGATGGAGGTTGCCAGCACGATGGATGCGATCGTAAAGGGCACCAGCGCGGGGATTGAGCTGCTGATCAACATCGTCGCCATGCTGCTGGTGCTGGTGGCGCTGGTCTATCTCGTCAACGCGATCCTCGGCCTGCTGCCTCAAATCGGCGGTGCCACCATCTCCCTGCAGCGCCTGCTCGGCCTCGTGATGGCGCCGGTGTGCTGGCTGATGGGGTTGCCGTGGGATCAGGCCGTCACCGCCGGCAGCCTGATGGGCACCAAGACCGTGCTCAACGAATTGATCGCCTATGTCGACTTCTCGAAGCTGCCGGAAGGCGCGCTCGATCCGCGCTCGCGCCTGATCATGCTCTACGCGATGTGCGGCTTCGCCAATTTCGCCAGCCTCGGCATCATGATCGGCGGCCTGGGCGTGATGGCGCCGGAGCGGCGGGAGGAGATCAACGCGCTCGGGCTGAAGTCGATCGTGTCGGGGACGCTGACGACGTGCTTGATGGGCGCGGTGGTGGGGGTGTTGGTGTAGGTTTCTCCGCCGTCATTCCCAGGCGCGCGTAGCGGCGAGCCCGGAATCTATTCATCCACCGTCTCCGCCGCTCAATGGATTCCGGGTTCGCGCTACGCGCGCCCCGGAATGACGTCAGGCCTTCAACTCCACCGTCCTGAACTCCGCCGGCAGGATCACCTCCAAGAGTTCGACGTCGTCGGAGTAATCAAGGATCATGTGCTTGATCTTTGGTGGCTGGGTCCAGGCGCTGCCCTCTATCATCAGCGTCTCGCCCTGCCCGTCCATATAGGTCTTCACCCAGCCCTTGAGCACGTAGACCATCTGGAACTCGACGTCGTGGAAGTGCAGCTTCGAGACCTCGGCCGGGTTGCAGGGGCCCTGCAGGCGGATCACATGCGCTTGCGCGAGACCATGGGTGGCGTCGGCAATGCCGAGGTCGCGGTATTTGGCGTAGGCACGCAGGCCGTCGGCCTTGAAGTCTTCCTCACGGTGATGGCTGATCGCGATGCGTTGCCGCGGGCGCGTGGGCTTTTTCGGAGCCACAATGCGTGCCTTCGCCTTCACCGCCTTGCGCGCCGACGATCGCGCCGCGGCCTTTGCGCCGCTGCGCTTCTTCACCGCGGCCTTCGTTGCGGGTCTTGATGCCTTTTGCTTGGCCATTGTCTGCCTCCCTGATCGGAGCCGCGCCCGCCGGACGGGCGCGCCCCGCAGGCAGATTATCCAGTCTTGGACGATGCGGCAATTGCGGGGCTCGAGGCTGGACGCGCCGAAGCACGACCAGAGTCGTAGCTTGTCCGAAGCTGTCGTCGTGAGCGGCCATCGCCTCGTATTCGTTTCCTCGCTGAATTAATCTCGCCCGTGAGATTCTGGGGGACTTGATTCATGGGCGGCAGCGTAGGTCAGCGAGCATTTCAGAATGCCCGGCTTCAGAAACGGCAAAAAGCTGAAGTATTGCCGATGCTCAGCCATGCACTCCAGCTGCACAAGATGGGACTTTTGCCGGAAGCCCAGGCTGCCTACCGCAAAGTCCTGCAACTCGCGCCCAACCAAATCGTCGCGCTGCACATGCTCGGCATTCTGGAATCCGATGCCAAGAACTATCAGCAAGCCGAAATCCTGCTGAGCCGCGCGGTTGCCGCGGATCCGCGATCCGCCGATGCGCATATGAGCCTGGGCGTCGCTCTCAACGGATTGCGGCGTCATGACGAGGCCCGCGCGAGCTATCGAAGAGCCCTCGCCTTGCGGCCCAACCACGCCGTAACGCTCTCCAATCTCGGCAACGCGAGCGCGGCCCTCGACCTTCACGACGAGGCGCTGCACAGCTACGACAAGGCGCTCGCACTCGACCCGAACCTTGCGGAAGCCCATAACGGCCGCGGTTGGGCACTCTGCCGTCAGCGCAACTATGACGAGGCGATCACAAGCCTGAACCGCGCGCTGTCGATCAAGCCCGACTATGCGGCGGCGCTGGCGAACCGCGCCGTTGTGTTACGGGAGCTTCAGCGTTTTGACGAAGCCCTGGCGGACGGCAATCAGGCCATCGCGCTGGCTCCCGACGACGCGAATGGGTGGCTCGCGCGGGCCGGTATCCTACTCCAGATCCAGCAAATTGCCGAGGCATCGCGCGATTGCGAACAGGCGCTGGCGATCGCTCCCGATTCCATTCAAGGTCATCTGGTGCTGGGCCTTTGCCTCGCCGGACTTGGCCGGGTCGACGAGGCCCTCGCGAGTTTCGACAGGGCTCTCGACATCCAGCCTGACCTGCAGAGCGCGATCTCCAACAAGATATTCACGCTCGACTTTGCCGGCGACGCCACCGTCGAGCGGCATCAGCAGGCGCGTCAGATGTGGTGGGAACGCGTCGGCGCGAAGATCGCCCTGGAGACGCCGAGACCGCATGACAACAATCGCGATCCGGATCGCCGCCTGGTGCTCGGCTATGTCTCGTCGGACTTCAACGCACATTCGGCCGCGTTGATCTTCATGCCGGTCCTTCAGCACCATGACCGGGCCCAGTTCGAGATCGTGTGCTACGCCTGCTCGTCGAAAGTGGATGCGACGACCAGCCAATTCCGGGAGATCGCCGATCGCTGGCGCGACGCTTCGCAATGGACCGAAGATCGCCTCGCCGACGAGATCCGCGCCGACCGCATCGACATCCTGATCGATCTGTCCGGCCATACCAGAGGGAACCGCCTCGGCGTGTTTGCGCGCAAACCGGCGCCGATCCAGGTCCATGGTTGGGGCCACGGCACCGGCACCGGGCTGCCGACGATCGACTATCTGATCTCGGACCCGGTCGCGATTCCTCACGACGTTCGGCATCTGTTTGCGGAAACCGTCGTCGACCTGCCGTGCTTCGTGACGCTGACGCCACTGCCGGCCGAGATTGCGCGGGCGCCAACCCCGGCGATCTCGAACGGCTTTGTCACCTTCGGCGTCTTCAACCGCATCAGCAAGATTTCGGACGAGGCGGCGGACGTCTGGGCCAGGATTCTCGAACGCGTGCCGGGTTCGCGACTGCTGATCAAGGATGTCGCGCTGGACGACCGGCTGATCCGCGAAAATCTGCTGGCGCGGTTCGAGGCTTGCGGAATTCCGGCCGAACGCGTCGAGCTGCTCGGCGCCACCTTGCGAAGCGAACATCTAGCATCGTTCAATCGTGTCGATATCTGTCTCGACCCGTTCCCGCAGAACGGCGGCGTCAGCACGTGGGAAGCCTTGCAGATGGGCGTGCCTGTGGTCGCGAAGCTCGGCAACAGCCTGCCTAGCCGCGCCGCCGGCTCCATCCTCACGGCGCTCGGCCTGCCCGACTGGGTCACCGACAGCAATGAGGCCTATATCGACATCGCAACGAGCCGCGCCCTGGAGATCGGCGAGCTCGACAAGGTGCGCCTCGCATTGCCCGACCAGATCCGGGCCGCCGCCGCCGGCAACCCCGTCTCCTACGGGCGAGCGGTGGACGAGGCCTATCGCGCGATGTGGCAGCGCTATTGCAGCAGCGGCGCCTGATCGCGCCTCGGGCGACGACAGCGCGTTCGCACGGCGCAGCTCAAACTGAGATATCGTAGGGCGGGCAAAGCGAAGCGTGCCCACGCATCTGTAACCGGATCGGAAAAAGCGTGGGCACGGCGCGCGAAGAGCGCGCCTTTGCCCGCCCTACGAGACCGGTGTCCTCAATGCAGCCGGAACACGCCATCCACGGCGCGCAGCTCGGCCGGCTTGATCAGCTTGGAATGCGCCACGGTGACCGAATGGAGGGGGCCGTCGAGCTTCTCCTGCCAGAATGCCAGGAAATCCTTCAGCGCCGGGAATTTCGGAAACATGTCGTAGTTCTGCCAGACATAGGTCTGGAGCAGCGAGGGATGATCCGGCATGCGGTAGAGAATTTGCGCCGTCGTCAGCCCGTAACCCAGCATCTGTTTCCGGAAATCCTCGGAAACGACCCCACTCCGCAAGCCCATGCCAACCTCCTTTGCAGGAGCGCATTCAAGGGGCGGCTTGGTCGGTGTGCGCCTTACGAGCCACCCGGTACTGATGCGCTCACATGAGAGAAATGTGACGCAAACTGACAATCCATCTCAAGCCCAAAAGTTTAACGAGCTGTTGAAATTCAATGCGTTAGCAGCAGATGCGGCACCGTGCTAATACGGTCCCTAAACCCGGTTAACGATGGAAAGACATTCTGGCAGCCGAGCCTTCAGAGCGCCAAATTTTCTGCTAGAAGCCCTTGCCCCCGCAAAATTCCTGTCCTATTTCAGCCTTGCTCGTGCTAGCACTCGCGGGCACCGATTGCTAACAATCTCAAAACCTCAACCCGAGCAAATGCTTAGGAGGACTGCATGAAATTCCGTCCGCTTCACGACCGCGTCGTGGTCAAGCGCATCGACGCAGAAGAGAAGACCGCTGGCGGCATCATCATTCCCGACACTGCCAAGGAAAAGCCCTCCCAGGGCGAAGTCGTCGCCGTCGGCCCCGGTGGCCGCGACGAAGCCGGCAAGCTGGTCCCGCTCGACCTGAAGGTCGGCGACCGCGTCCTGTTCGGCAAGTGGTCCGGCACCGAGGTCAAGATCGACAACGTCGACCTGCTGATCATGAAGGAAAGCGACATCATGGGCGTCCTCGACGTCCCCGCTTCCAAGAAGAAGGCGGCCTAAGAGCCCCTCTTTCCCTCCAATCAAATACCTCAAGGAAAAATCCAGATGGCAGCCAAAGAAGTCAAATTCTCGGTTGATGCGCGCGACAAGATGCTGCGCGGCGTCGACATCCTTGCCAACGCGGTGAAGGTCACGCTCGGTCCGAAGGGCCGCAACGTCGTCCTCGACAAGTCGTTCGGCGCTCCCCGCATCACCAAGGACGGCGTCACCGTCGCCAAGGAGATCGAGCTCGAGGACAAGTTCGAGAACATGGGCGCGCAGATGGTGCGCGAAGTTGCCTCCAAGTCCGCTGACGCGGCGGGCGACGGCACCACCACCGCCACCGTGCTGGCCCAGGCGATCGTGCGCGAAGGCGCCAAGTCGGTTGCCGCCGGCATGAACCCGATGGACCTCAAGCGTGGTATCGACCTGGCCGTGGAAGCCGTGGTCGCCGACCTCGTCAAGAACTCCAAGAAGGTCACCTCGAACGACGAGATCGCCCAGGTCGGCACCATCTCGGCGAACGGCGACCAGGAGATCGGCAAGTTCCTCTCCGACGCCATGAAGAAGGTCGGCAACGAGGGTGTCATCACCGTCGAGGAAGCCAAGTCGCTCGAGACCGAGCTCGACGTCGTCGAGGGCATGCAGTTCGACCGCGGCTACATCTCGCCCTACTTCGTCACCAACGCCGACAAGATGCGCGTTGAAATGGACGACGCCTACATCCTCATCAACGAGAAGAAGCTCTCCTCGCTGAACGAGCTGCTGCCGCTGCTCGAGGCCGTGGTGCAGACCGGCAAGCCGCTGGTCATCGTCGCCGAAGACGTCGAAGGCGAAGCGCTCGCGACCCTGGTCGTGAACCGTCTGCGCGGCGGCCTGAAGGTCGCGGCCGTCAAGGCTCCGGGCTTCGGCGATCGCCGCAAGGCCATGCTGCAGGACATCGCGATCCTGACCGGCGGCCAGGCGATCTCGGAAGATCTCGGCATCAAGCTCGAGAACGTCACGCTCAACATGCTCGGTCGCGCCAAGAAGGTGATGATCGACAAGGAGAACACCACGATCGTCAACGGCGCCGGCAAGAAGGCCGACATCGAGGCGCGCGTGGCCCAGATCAAGGCGCAGATCGAGGAAACCACCTCGGACTACGACCGTGAGAAGCTGCAGGAGCGTCTGGCCAAGCTCGCCGGCGGCGTCGCGGTGATCCGCGTCGGCGGCGCGACCGAGGTCGAGGTCAAGGAGCGCAAGGATCGCGTTGATGACGCGATGCATGCGACCCGCGCGGCTGTGGAAGAAGGCATCGTTCCGGGCGGCGGCGTCGCCCTGCTCCGTGCCTCCGAGCAGCTCAAGGGCCTGCGCACCAAGAACGACGACCAGAAGACCGGCGTCGAGATCGTGCGCAAGGCGCTGTCGGCTCCCGCTCGCCAGATCGCGATCAACGCCGGTGAAGACGGCTCGGTGATCGTCGGCAAGATCCTGGAGAACAAGACCTACAATTACGGCTTCGACTCCCAGACCGGCGAATATGCCGACCTCGTCAAGAAGGGCATCATCGACCCGACCAAGGTGGTCCGTACCGCGATCCAGAACGCAGCCTCGGTTGCGGCCCTGCTGATCACCACGGAAGCCATGGTCGCCGAGCTGCCCAAGAAGGGCGGCGCCGGCCCGGCAATGCCCCCCGGCGGCGGCATGGGCGGCATGGACTTCTAAGTCCAACGACCTCTCAAGAACGACGAAACCCCGGCAGCGATGCCGGGGTTTTTGTTTGGGGGGAGATACACGCTAAGATGGTCGTGGGTTCGTCATTCCGGGGCGGCGCGTAGCGCCGAGCCCGGAATCCATAACCACAGGCGGATGGAATGGCCTACTATGTCTACATCCTCGCAAGCAAAAAGCACGGCACACTCTACATCGGCGTGACCAGCGATCTTGTTCGCCGTGTGTATGAGCACAAGACAAAAGCTGTTCCCGGATTTACGACCAAGTACGACGTTGGGAAGCTCGTCTTGTTCGAGATCTACGACGATGCAGTTACCGCCATCACCCGCGAGAAAGAACTCAAGAAGTGGCGTCGCGACTGGAAGACCCGGCTAATCGAGGAGCAGAACCCAAACTGGGATGATCTCTATCCGGGGATAGCCAACTAAGACCTGTGGTTATGGATTCCGGGCTCGCGCCCAAGTGGGCGCGCCCCGGAATGACGAAGGAGAGGGCTTTGGGCCCTCACCTCACCTTGCCCAGCCGCTCCATGTGCGGCTCGCCGTCTTCGTCGAGCGACCAGAAGATCCGCGTCACCTTGCCGATCAGATTGTTCATCGGCACGAAGCCGAAGCTCGACATCATGCGGCTGTCGGTGGAATTGTCGCGGTTGTCGCCGAGCACGAAGACATGGCCCGGCGGCACCGTGACAACGTCGGTGTTGTCGAGGAAGCCGTTGTCGATGCAGTCGTTGGTGACGTACGAGGCGCCGTTCGGCAGCGTCTCGCGCCAGCGATGGACCTTGACGCCGCCATCCACACCGCAGGCGTTGTCGGCGAGCGCGTCCGCGAGCCCGACGCGCGTCACCGGGCGGTCGTTGAGGATGAGCGCCCCTCCCCGCATCTGGATGCGGTCGCCGGGCAGACCGACCACGCGCTTGACGTAGTCGACCGAACCGTCCTTCGCCGTCCGGAATACGACGATGTCGCCGTGTTCGGGGTCGGCGGCGAGAATGCGGCCCGAGATCCAGGACGGCGCGAACGGAATGGAATAGCGGCCGTAGCCGCAGGCATATTTCGCGGCGAAGACGTAGTCGCCGACCATCAGCGTTGGCGCCATCGAGCTGGAGGGGATGCTGAAGGGCTGGTACAGGACGAAGCGAAACAGGATCAGCGGCGACCACAACACCGGGACCAACAGGATCAGGATGAGAATGGCCTTCCATTCCCGCGATTGCGCCCTCGAGGGCCGGATCGTTTCGGAAAGAGTGGTCATGCACTTGCCCCGGTCAGGTCTCGTCACGAGATTACGCAACCTTGGCGCGCGCGCAATCCCGGCTCAGTGATTTTGGTCGCACATCGCGCGGACTGCGTTCAATGCGAAGGCCATGAACGCCGCCGATGATCAGGCCTGCGGGACGTCCTTGAAGCAGTACCTGACCCAGTCGATCGTCACGCGCGTCGCCGCGTCGCGCTTCAGGTGATTCTGTACCAACAGCCAGACGTCGCGCCGTTTCGGCAGCAGCGTGGCACGCAGGCCGCGGTCGGCGAGCAGATCCCCACAACTATATTCCGGCAACACGCCGGCGGCTTGATGCGCGCGGATCAGATTGCGGATGACGCGAACGTTGTCGGTGACGCAGCGCACGCGGATTTTCCTGGTCCGCAGGAACTGCATCTCGGGAATGGCACCCAGCTCATCCGGATAGGTGCAAAGCATCGGCTCGCCATCGGTCGCAACAGGCTCGAAATAATAAAGCTTGATGTCGCCGAGCCTCGAGATGGCAAAATCACCCTTGTCGGGCTTGCGCAGGCGGATCGCGAGATCGGCTTCCCACCGCGAGAACTTGACGTTCTCGCTCGAGGTGAGGAATTGCAGCATCAGACCTGGATTGGCGCGCAGGAAATCGCTCGCGCGCGGCGACAGCACCTCTTCGGCGACCGTGTTGGTGGATGCGATGCGCAGGCGTCCCACGGGACCCTCCACGCCCTCGCTGAGGCGATCGATCTCGGCCGCATGCGCGGCCATCGCCTCGACATGCGCCAGCACCGCCTCGCATTGCCGCGTCGGCCTGCGCACGCCGTCGGCAGCCTCGAACAGGCGCAAACCCAACGCACGCTCGATGCGCGACAGCCGGCGTCCCACCGTGGTCTCGTCGATGCGCAGGCGTGCGCTGGCGCCGGCATAGGTGCCCTCGTCCCTGACGGCGGCGATGATGCGGAGATCGTCCCAGTTCATGGGATGAAGCTACATCGACCGCGACAAGCCTGCAATATCGCAGCCATCCGCTGCAATATCCCTGCATATCGGCAGGCCGCCCAGGGGCTATGTTGAACCTGCCTTTCGCTTTCCGGAGATTCCAGAAATCATGACGACCGCAAAGACCCTGCTGCAGCTCGCCGGCGCCGACCTAACCCCGCCGCGTCTTGCCGATGCTGCGCTGGTGCTGATCGACATTCAGAACGAATATCTCGCAGGTCCCGTCGCCCTGCCCGACGCCAGGCCCGCGATCGCGCGCGCGGCTGCCCTGCTGGCAAAGGCGCGCGCCGCCAACGCCGCGATCATTCATATCGCCCATCGCGGCAAAGCGGGCAGCCTGTTCGATCGCAGCGCCGACCGCGGCGCCATTGTCGACGAACTGACGCCGCATGCCGGCGAGCTCGTGATCGAAAAGGAGTTGCCCAACTCGTTTGCCGGCACCGATCTGAAGGCGCGTCTTGACGCGATCGACAGGAAAAACATCGTGCTGGCCGGCTTCATGACGCATATGTGCGTCAGCTCCACCGCGCGGGCCGCGCTCGACCTCGGCTTTCGCACGACGATCGATGCCGATGCCTGCGCCACGCGCGACCTGCCCGACGGACGCGGCGGCACGCTGGACGCCCGGAGCATTCACGAGGTTGCGCTCGCCGAACTGTCCGACCGCTTCGCGATCATCGCGCGCGGCGATGCACTGATGTGACGGAGCAAGACGATGCTGCAACTCTACTTCTCGCCGATGGCCTGCTCGCTTTCGAGCCGCATCGCGCTGATGGAAGCAGGTCTCGATGCGACCTATCATCAGGTGCATCTCTGGACCAAGAAACTCGCGGATGACGGTGATTTTCACGGCGTCGCCCCGAAGGGCGCGGTTCCGGTGCTGGTGCTGGAGAACGGCGAACGCCTGACGGAAAGCGCGGCGGTGCTGCAATACATCGCCGATCTGAAGCCCGCCAGCGGCCTCGCGCCGCGTCCGGGCGAGATCGATCGCTACCGCTTGCAGGAATGGCTGAGCTTCATCGGCACGGAGATTCACAAGGCGTTCCTGTTTCCGACCTTCTGGTACAAGGACGACGGCTCCCTCGCCAAGCCGCGCGCAAGGATCGCCCAGACCCTGTCGATACCGTCTGCGCATCTGGCGGAGCGCGAATTCCTCGTCGGCAACAGCTTCACGGTGGCGGATGCGCACCTCACCTGGGCCTTGCTGCTGCTCCGTCCCGCCGGCGTCGACGTCGCGCAATGGCCGTCCTTGTCGGCCTACCTCGCGCGCATGCAGATGCGACCGGCCGTGCGGGACGCGATTGCGACGGAAATGGCCCTGCGCAAGGCGGTGGCAGCGTGACGGAACGTCACGGTCGCGAAATCTGAGCGATCCCCCGGCGGGGGCATTGAAGTCGGCGTGGCATGCGCTAATCTGGAGAGATATTTTCGATATTTCCTCGGAAGGCATTCATGAGTGCTCTTTCCAGATTCTGCTTCGCCGGATTTTGCTTGCCCGGTTTTTGTCTGGCGCTCTTCGCCTCGCTCTGCGTCGGACCTGCGTCGGCGGATACGCGGGTGGCACTGGTGATCGGCAACGGCGCCTATGCCTCTACGGCGCAACTCCCCAACCCCTCACACGATGCCGAAGACGTGGCAGCCTCGCTCAAGCGCAGCGGCTTCGAGGTGATCCAGGGCGTCGACCTGCGCCAGGCCGACATGCAGGACCTGACCATCCGCTTCGCGCGCGCAGCGAGCAGAGCCGACGTCGCCCTGTTCTACTACAGCGGCCATGCGATGCAGTACAACGGCGTGAACTATCTGATGCCCGTCGACGCCACGCTGACCGATGAAGCCGACCTCAAGCGTTTCGTGCGGGTCGACGACATCGTGAACGACCTGCAGCAGGCCAAGAACCTGCGCATCCTGGTGCTGGATTCTTGCCGCGACAATCCACTGGCGGAAATGCTCAAACGCTCCGCCGGCTCGACGCGAGCCGCCTCGATCGGGCGCGGCCTGTCGAAGGTCGAGGCACCGCGCGGCACGATCGTGTCGTTCTCGACGCAGTCCGGCCAGGTCGCCGCCGACGGCGTTGGCCGCAACAGCCCCTACACGACGGCGTTCCTGAAACACATCGAGGAGCCGCAGGAGATCGGCGAAGTCTTTCGCGACATCAGCAGCGACGTCTATGATTCCAGCGGCAAGACCCAGCTGCCGGAGCTGTCGCTGTCGATCATCGGCAAGTTCTACCTGAACGGCCCGGTCACGGTCACGGTCGCTCCCGGGGCGTCGCAGGCCGCGCCGCGGGCCGACCCGTGCGCGGCCGCGGAGGCCCATTGGAAGGCCGCGGACGGCATCGGCACCGTCAGCGCCTTCGAGGATCACCTGGCGCGATTTTCGAGCTGCAGCTTCGCCAGTCTCGCCAAGGCGCGGATCGACAGCCTGAAGCAGAAGGTGGCGGTCGCGCCGAGCGGCAGCGCCAGAACCACCGGCAGCATGGATTTCGACGGCAGCTGGGACGTCACCCTGCACTGCCCGCCGACCGGCAAGGCGCAGGGTTTCACCAGACCGCTGGCCGGCACCGTGACCAACGGCGTGTTTCATGCCGAGGTTCAGGGCAAGGACGGAGGCAACCGCCTGGAGATCGACGGCCAGATTCCGGCGGACGGCAAGACGACGCTGAGCGCGCGCGGCACGACGGGAGCAAGCGCCTACACGCTCAACAACCTCGCGCCGGGCTCGCCTTACGCCTTTACCGTCGACGCGCAATTCGATCGCACCCGCGGCACCGGCAAACGCAACGAGGCCCGCGCGTGCAACTTGGTCTTCGTCAAGCGATAGCGGCGGTCATACGCCCGTCTGGCTGATGAATTTGGTGTTGAAATAGCCGTCCATGGCCTCGGTGCCGCCTTCCGAGCCGTAGCCGGAATCCTTGATGCCGCCGAACGGCACCTCGGGCAGCGCGAGACCAAAGCTGTTGATCGACATCATGCCGGCCTCGACAGCGGCACCCACCGCGGCCGCAGTCTTGGCCGAGCTGGTGAAGGCATAGGAGGCCAGACCGAAGGGCAGACGGTTGGCTTCCTCGACGACCTCGTCGAATGACTGGAAGCGCGAGATCAGCGCAAGTGGGCCGAATGGCTCCTCGTTCATGGCGCGCGCATCCTTCGGCACGTCGCTGACCACGGTCGGCTCGAAGAAATAGCCCTTGTTGCCGATGCGCTTGCCTCCGGTCTCGAGCTTGGCGCCCTTGCCGACGGCATCCTGCACCATGCCTTCGATGGCGCTGACGCGGCGCGGATTGGCGAGCGAACCCATTCTGGACTCGGGATCGAGGCCGTTGCCGACCTTGAATGCCCTGGCACCGTCCACGAACTTGTCAACGAACTCCCTGAACACCTCGTCCTGGACCAGCATGCGGGTCGGTGAGATGCAGACCTGGCCGGCGTTGCGATACTTGGCGGCCGCCAGGATTTTCGCAGCCGAGGTGACGTCGGCGTCCTTGAACACGATCGCGGGCGCGTGGCCGCCGAGCTCCATGGTGGCGCGTTTCATGTGCAGGCCCGCCAGCGCGTTGAGCTGCTTGCCGACACTGGTCGAGCCGGTGAAGGAGATCTTGCGGATCACCGGATGCGGGATGAGATATTCGGAGATCTCGGCCGGCACGCCATAGACGAGGTTGATCACGCCGTCGGGCGCGCCCGCGTCGGCAAAGGCGCGGACGAGCTGCGCGGGAGAAGCCGGCGTCTCCTCCGGCGCCTTGACGATGATCGAGCAGCCGGCCGCGAGCGCGGCGGAGAGCTTGCGGACCACCTGGTTGATCGGAAAATTCCAGGGCGTGAACGCCGCGACCGGGCCGACCGGCTCCTTGATCGCGAGCTGGTAGATGCCCGGCCCGCGCGCCGGGATCAGCCGGCCATAGGCGCGCTTGGCCTCCTCCGCGAACCACTCGATCACGTCGGCCGCGGCCATCGCCTCCATCTTCGCCTCGCCGAGCGTCTTGCCTTGCTCCATGGTCAGCAGCGGCGCGATCTCGTCATTGCGCTCGCGCATGATGGCGGCGGCCTTGCGCATGATGCGGCAGCGCTCGAACGGGGCGACGTTGCGCCAGGTCTTGAAACCCGCAGCGGCAGCGGCCAGCGCCTCGTCGAGATCGGCCTTGCCGGCATGCGCGACGGTGCCGATCACCTCCTCGGTCGCGGGATTGAGGACTTCGATCATCTTGCCCGAATGAGCCGGGCGCCATGTGCCGCCAATGAAAAGCTGGGTGTTCGAATAAGCCAAGGGAAGTCTCCTTTACATCGATTTGCGGCAGATAGCGTCCGCGGCGCGCGTCATCTCCGGTCCGAGATAGGCGCGAAAGCGCGGCTCGGCGGCGAGGCTGCGGAAGTCCGTCATCCGCGACACCCCGCCGCCGGCCACGAACAGGAATTGCTCGGCGATCTCGGCGAGGATATCGAGGTGCCAGCTCGCCGTCGGGTGCATGCAGAGGATGACCAGCCTGCCCTCGTCGCGCAGCTTGCGGAAGAAATCCAGCATGAAGCCGATATAACCGTCCTGCAGGTTGAACTGCGGCTCGTCGAACAGGTGCACGAGCGGCGTCCGGGTCGGCGATGGCGCGAGGAACGCCGAAGGAATCCGCTTGCGAAAGCGCCTGACCTGGTAGGATTGGTGATAATGGATCGCGAGACGATCGCGCTCGCGATACTTGACCCCATGGATATCCGTGCCCGCGACCAACACGCGTCCCGAGGTCGGCGCATTGGAGCCGGTCATCATCTCGAACAGGGTCGTCTTGCCGGCACCGTTCGGCCCGACGACGCCGACGATACCCGGCTCGTCCAGCGCCAGGCTTGCCTGAAGCGTGAACGTCGGACGGCGAACGATGCGGCCCGTCGTATAGACCTTGCTGACATCATCGAGCACGAGCAGCGGTGCGGCCACTTATTGTACTCCCAGCAAGCGCTGCCGAAGGGAACGATCATCGCGCAACACAGCGGCCTCCCCGGTCCAGACGATCCGGCCGCGGTCGATGACCGCGGCATGGTCCGCGACCGACAGCGCGATCTCGGCATTCTGCTCGACGACCAGCGAGGCGATGCCCTCGTCCTTCATCCGCAAAATCGTCGCGAGCACGTCGCCGACGATCTTTGGCGCCAGCCCCTGGCTAGGCTCGTCGAACAGCACAAGCCCGGGCGAGCCGACCAGCGCACGTGCAATGGCCACCATCTGCATTTCGCCGCCCGACAGATTTTCGCAATCCCGCTCCATCAAATATTCGAGCGGCGAGAAGATCGCGCAGGCCTCCTTGACGCTCCATCGACGGAAACGCGTGCGCTTCTGCGCGATCGACAGATTACGCGCCACCGACAGGGTCGGGCACAGCCGCCGGTCATCTGGCACCCAGCCGATGCCGGCACGCGCGACCTCATGGGTCGGATCGTGCGTGACGTCGCGCCCGTCGAAACGCACCGCGCCGCGCCGCGGCCTCGTCAGCCCGAGGATCGAACGGAGCATGGTGGTCTTGCCGGCGCCATTGGGCCCGAGCAGCGCAAAGACCTTCGCCTGCTCGATCGCGAGCGAGGCGCCGAACAGCGCCTGGGTTTCGCCGTAGAACGTATCCAACCCGTCGACTTCGAGGATCATGCGAACTTCCCCAGATTGGAGCGCCGGACCCACTCGTTCTGCTGCAATTCGTGCGGCGTGCCGCGCGCCACCACCTGGCCCCAATGAATGACCGAGATGCGGTCGGCGAGCGAGAACAGGAACTCCATGTCGTGTTCGATGGCGACGATGGTGAGCTTGCCTTTGAGGCGAGCGACCAGGCTTGCGAGCCGCTGCACGCCGTCGGAGCCGAGGCCGGATGTCGGCTCGTCCAGGCACAGCACCCGCGGCGCCTGCGCCAGCGCGACGGCGATCTCCAGCGCGCGGCGGTCGCCGTAGGACAGGTCCTTGGCGCGAACATCGCCCTTCTCCGCAAGCCCGACTGTCGCAAGCGCTTCGGAAGCCTGCTCGGCGAACTTGCGATCACCGGCCGCGGCGCGGGCGAAATCGAGGCCGCGCGCGCGAAACGCGGGCAAGCCCATCATGACGTTGTCGCGCGCGGAGAATTCGTCGAACAACGTCATGATCTGGAACGAGCGGGCGATGCCCTTGGCGGCGATACGGTGCGGGCTCAAGCCGGTGACATCCTCGCCGCCGAGACGGATCTTGCCACGATTTGGTTTCACCCGGCCGGTGAGGACGTTGAAGAAGGTGGTCTTCCCGGCACCGTTCGGGCCCATCACGCCGTGAAACTCGCCCTCGCCGACCGCGAGGTCGACGCTTTCCAATACGACGCGATCGCCGAAGCGGACATGCACACCTGCGGCCTCGATCATGCTCATCGCCCGCTCCCGACCAGCAACCGCATCGCGGACGTACCGCGCCGCCTCAAGGCGTCGAGAGAATGCTGCCGCACCAGGGCTGAGAGCGCGCCGGCGATGCCCTCGGGACGGAACAGCACGATCGCCATGAAGAGAAGACCGAAATAGAGCATCCAGGCATTGGTCAGCGCGCCGATCACGTCGCGTGCAGTGAGGAAGAGGACCACACCGATCACCGGGCCCCAGAAGCTGACAAGCCCGCCGCCGACCAGCGTCATCATCACGACGTAGCCGGACTGGTGCAGACTCATCACATCGGGAAACGCGGCAAGCTGCGCCATCGCGAACAGACCGCCGGCAAAGCCTGACAGCGCGGCCGAGAGGGTGAAGACCGACACCTTGTAGAGCCACACATTGTAGCCGAGATGGTCGGCACGGATTTCGCTCTGCCTGATCGCGGCGACGACGCGGCCATAGGGCGAATGCACCAGCCGCCACAAGGCGGCGACGCCAATTGCGAACGCCGCGAGCACGAAATAGTAGAACGCGACATTGTCGGTGAGGTCGAACGACACCAGGCCGAAATCCGCAGGCAGCCGCCTGATCTTGAGCAGGCCATCCTCGCCGCCGGTGATGCCGTGCGACTTGATCGCGAGCGTCCAGAATATCTGGCCGAACGCGATCGTCATGAAGGCGTAGTAGATGCCGCGCCGGTGCGAGATGAAGAGTGCCACCAGCGCGCCGGCGAGGCCGGCCGCGAGCGTCGCCAGGGCAAGGCATATCCAGAGATTGGCGACGATGTCGAACTGGCACAGCCCGAAGGCATAGGCGCCAATGCCGAAATAGGCGCCGTGGCCGAACGACGGCAGGCCGGCGGTGCCGAGCACCAGGTTGAAGGCCAGCGCATAGAGCGACCAGATCAGGATCTCGATTCCGAGATAGGGATAAAGCCCGACCCGCGTGATCCAGAGCGGCACTGTCGCAAGCACCAGCCAGAGCACCAGCATGGACGGCGTGACAAGCCGCGAAGCGTCGGATGAGGTCGTCGAACCCACGATCATATCCCCTAGACCTCGAGCACGCTCTTCTTGCCCCAGAGGCCGCGCGCGCGGAACGTCACGACGGCAACGAGCAGGATGTACATGGACAGGAGCGACCATTCGGACGCGTAGGCTCCGGCGAGGCCGACGCACAGGCCGACCAGCAGGCCGGCGACGACCGCGCCCCAGAAACTTCCGACGCCGCCGAGCACGATCACCAGGAATGCCGGGATGACGGCATCGACGCCCATATGCGGGCGGATGCCCCAGATCGGTGCGACGATGATGCCGGCGATGGCCGCCAGCATGGTGCCGAACACGAACACCAGGAGCCGCAGCCGCGACAGATTGATGCCGAGCGCGCGGACGATCTCGCTATCATGGGCGCCGGCCTTCACGGTCGCACCGAACGAGGTCTTCTCGATCAAGAGCCAGACGAGGCCGATGATCCCGGCCGCGATGCCGGCTGCATAGAAGCGATAGGTTGACCAGATGAGGTCGCCGAACAGGAAGCCGCCATTGACGGCTGACGGCACCTGCAGCACATAGTCGCGCGTGCCCCAGACCAGGCGGATCAGCTCTTCGATCACCATCGCCGCGCCGAAGGTCAGCAGCAGTCCGTAGAGCGGGTCCTTGCCGTAGGTGCGTCGCATGCAGAACTCGATCAGCATGCCGACCAGGCTCACGATGACGGGCGCGATGACCAGCGTCGCGGCGTAGCGCCAGCCGAGCGGCAGCGCGAGCCACAGCTTTGCAAGCTCGGCCGGCAATGGCGGACGCGGACCGGTGAGTTGCATCGCGACGTAGGCCCCGAGCGCGAACAACGACCCGTGCGCCAGATTGATCTGCTCCATCAGCCCGACGATGAGCATGAAGCCGAGCGCGATCAGCGCGAATAGCAGGCCAAGCGTCAGGCCGTTCACAAAATGCGGAAGGATGTCGAACAAGGGTTAAGTCTCGCAACTGGCATTCCAGGAGCAGGCAGACGGCGCGACAAGCGCGCCGCCGTTACCGCGATGGGGCGAACCGTCGTCAGGAGTCGACGGTCGGCACTTGCTCGTAGGGCGCGAGCTTGCACTTGCCGGGTGCGGCGTCATCGGCCGCGGATTTCGGCTCGGTCCAGCTGATGATCTCATAGAGATCGGTGTTGTCGGCCGGTTTGGCGTTGCGGCGCGCCAGGTAGATCGTCTGCTGCATCTGATGCGTCATTGGATCCATGTAGGCGTCGAAGTGCTGCATCCGGTCGGTCGCCGAGACCTTGAGATTCTCGAGCTCCTTGATGATCTTGACGTTGTTGGTCGACCCTGCCCGCTCGATCGCGCGGAGCAATTCGCGCGTCGACATGTAGCCGTTGTAGGAGACGTTGCCCGGCACCGGGATCGGGCCATCCTTGTTGGCGGCCTGCCATTTCCTGACGAAGTCGGCGACCCCAGGCAATTGCAGCTTGTGATACCAGGTGGTGCCGAACACGCCGAACAGGCTGTCGGGCGCGCCCCAGACGTCGGGCCAGTCCTGCTGGTTGTTGATCCAGGCCGGCTTGCCGTCGAGCTTGAGCTGCGCCACCTGCTCGCGCAGCGCCTTGATGTCGTCGCCGCCGATCGCGGTCGCGACGACGTCGGGCTTTGCCTGCTGAATCTTGAGCAAATAGGCAGTGAAGTCGCGGGTGTTCTGCGGCACCAGGAGATTGTCGACGATCTTGCCGCCGGCGGCCTCGACCTGCGCCTTGGTCGCGGCGGATGTCGTGTGACCCCAGACATAGTCGTTGGTCAGCAGCATCCAGGTCTTGCCGATGGAGTCGACCGCGTTCTTGACCGATGCCTTGGAGAAATTGGTGCCGTTGCCGTCCCAGACGAATTTCACGCGCGAGCAGTTCTCCCCGGCCTCGCTCGGCGCGGAAGAATTGGTGTTCATGTAGATCACGCCATATTTGCTGGCGACCTGGGTGATGGCGTTGGCGACGCCGGAGTGCAGCGCGCCGATCAGGATGGTGCAGTCCTCGCGCGTGATGAAGCGTTCGGCGACACGGCTGCCGGTCGCCGGCGTGGTCTCGGTATCCGCGGTGATGAAGGTGATTTGGCGCCCGAGCACGCCGCCTTTGGCGTTGAACTCGTCGATCGCCATCTTGATGCCGCGGAAATCATCCTGTCCGCTGTTGCCATATTGACCGCTGGCATCGCAGGTCAGGCCGAGCTTGATCGGCTTTGCGCCCTGCGCCCACGCGTGATTCTCCTTCCACGGCCCGAAGAAGCTGCCGGTGCCGCCGATGACGCTCGCCATCAAGCTGCCCTTCAAAACGCTTCGCCGTGAGATCTGACGCCCTCTCATCGTTTCCTCCCGTTTTCGAAGTCTTTTGCTTTTTTCTGCGATTAGAATATTCATTCCATTTGCCATGTAAAGTAGAATATTTGGTCCAAACGGTGAAATGCCGTTAAACAGGCGACCGATCCGGAGACCTGAGACGATGAACAAGGCACAGGGAGCCATGAGCTACGACGAGCTGCGCGGCGCCATTGCGCAGCGGCACCGCGCTTTGTCGGGCCGGCTGCAGCAGATCGCGGAGTTCGTGCTCGATCACCCGACGGATGTCGCGCTGGGCACGGTCGCCGAGGTGGCGCAGCGTTCGGGCGTGCCGCCGTCGGCGATCGTCCGCTTCGCCCATGCGCTGGGCTTCGGCGGCTTCACCGAAATGCAACAGGTGTTCCGCTCACGCCTCGTTGCCGGCGTGGCGCCGAGCTACAAGGCGCGGCTCGCCCGTATGAAAAGCGAGGAGAAATCGGTGCTCGGCCGCCAGCCGGCCGCGGTGCTGTCGCGCTTCGTCTCGGAAGCGCAATCGTCGCTGGTCACGCTGAGCCAGTCCGTCCATGCGCGCGAGCTCGACGCCGCGACTGCGATCCTTGCGAAAGCGCGCGACATCTATCTGCTCGGCCTCGGCGGCTCGTTTCCGGTTGCGACCCACCTCGCCTATGTGCTGCGCAAGCTCGGACGGCGCGTCGTCCTGCTCGATGGCACCGGTGGCAGCATCCACGAGCAGTCGCATGCCGCAACCGTGGAGGACGCACTGGTCGCGATCAGCTTCCGGAACTACTACCCGGACACGGCGCGGCTGTTTCCCGAACTGGTTGCGCGCGGCGTCCCCACGATCTCCATCACCGACAGCCTGCTGAGCCCGATCGTCGAGGGAGCGCGCGTCGTGTTCGAAATCCAGGACATGCCGGAGCCGGCGCTGCGCACGCTGGTCGCACCGATGTGTCTCGTGCAGGCGATGGCGATCGGCCTCGACCTCGCGGCTGACTAAGTTTCAAAACAGGAGAAGATCATGGTTGCACATGACGGGAGAGTATTGGCAGGCCAAGTCGCGCTGGTGACCGGCGCGGGCCGCGGACTCGGGCGCGCCTTCGCGGAGAAGCTCGCCGCCCTCGGCGCCGATATCGCCGTCCACGGCATGCGCGAGAACGGCCCAGCCGAATATGGCGAGGGCACCACCCTCACCGCCGTCGCCGAAGAGATCGGCCGGCAGTTCAGTGTTCGCACCACGCGGGTGCTTGGCGATCTCACCAAGAGCGAGGACATCGCGCGCGTGATTGCCGAGACGGAAAGCGCGCTCGGCCCGATCGACATCCTCGTGCACAACGCCGGGGGCGACATCGCGGCCGCCGGCGGCAAGCCGGACCCGAACGACGCGGTCCACATCAAGGAGGCTGACGTGCGCGCGGTGCTGGAGCGTAATCTGCTCTCGACCATCCTGACTTGCCAGGCGGTCGCCAAAGGCATGATGGAGCGGCGCCGCGGCCGCATCGTCACGCTCGGCTCGGTCGCCGCTTTCAAAGGACGCACCCAGGGCTCGATCTACGCGGTGGCGAAGGCCGGCGTGACGCATTACACACGATGCCTTGCCGACCAGCTCCGCCCTTACGACATCGCCGTCAACTGCATCGCGCCGGGCGACACCCGCACCGGCCGCTTCCTCGGCACACGGGCGGTGGCTCCTGACAGAATGGTCGAGACCGGCACGCTCGACCGGATCGCGACCGTCGACGAGGTCGCGCGCGTCGTCGAGTTCTTCGCAGGTCCCATGGGAGCGTTCGTCTCAGGCCAGGTGCTGAGGATCGACGGCGGCGGACAGTGCTGGCCGGGCTGAGTGCATCCGGCAAGCCGCCAAAGGAAAAGGGCCGCTGAGAAGCGGCCCTTTGGACATCCGAATGAACCAGGATCACTCCACCCGCGCCAGCACCGCGAGCTTGCGGATGCCCTTGTTGCGGTAGGCGTCGAGGAACGCGTAATAGTCCTTGAACGACACGCAGCCGTTGGAATCGCCGTTCGGTCCGAGCATGTAAGTGTGCGCGAGCAAGCCGTCGCGGCCGTAGATCGCGCTTTCGCCGCCGATCGGGGTCAGACGCAGTGCGGGCACGCCGTGGAACAGCGCCTCGCGCGGCTTCAGCGTGTAGATGTGCGGCGGCGTCACGCCGCGCATGCGGGTGCGCTGCGAGCGCGGATCGTCGAGACTGGAGCCGAGGCCGGAATGCGCCTCGAGCTTGGTGCCATCGGGCAGATAAACCGTCTTGGCGGTGATGTCGTAGACGGCGGTATCGCGCTCATAGGGCGGCGCGCCGCCTAACATCGGGTTCTGCTCCTTCGGCGCGATCGCCGCCGTGATGCTGGCGTCGGCCGAGGCATAGGCCAGGAGCCCACCTGAGGGCTCACGCTTGCCCCAGAGTTTGTCGACCATCGACTGGCGCGGACCGGTGATCGACATCACCGCGGCTTTGGCGCGCTCGGCGATCGACTTCTTGGCTTCGGGCGCCGGCACGATCTGGGCCGGATCGGCCGACGCAAGCTGGATCTGCGCATCCGGCGCACGCTTGGCCTTGTCCGCGGTCTTGTCGGTCGTCTTTTCAGCAAGTTTAGCCGCGGCCGCCGGCTTCAGCGCTTCCGCCACCTTGGCGATCACGCTTTGCTTCGGCGGGTCTTTCACCACCGCAACCTGTGTCGCCGGCGCCGCGCTGGCCGCGTTCGAGGCCACGCCTTGCGTCGCAGCTGCGGCAAAGCGCTCGTTGAACATCTCGCGCGAGATCGGGGCTGCGACCTGCAACCGGTCCGGCAGCAGCGCAAAAGCTTCCTTGATGGCGTCGCCGGCCTCGCGCAGCGCCACCTTGGGCGCACGCTTCACCACCGGCTCGTCGTAGCCGATGCTGCCGACGGTGGGATAGACGCTCGCGCCCAGGACGTTGTTGTAGATGGTCCAGCCGGCGCCCATCACGACGCAGCCGATCGCCGCGGCGCCAAGCCAATTGGTCGTGGTCATTTTCCGGGAAGATTTCCGCGAGTGGCTTTGCGAGAAATTTTTCGACTTCCGTGCCGCGTTACTCTGCGCAGCGATACTCGTACTCATACGCCTTGCGTCCAGGACGGTGTCACTCAGTCCCCCTTCAAAGTGCCGCTGGTCACGATCCGGCAACAGCATCTCGCAGAGGGTCGGAGCGTCATTAAGGCGACTTTTAGTTAAATGCGGATTAAGTTCGGGCGGATCTAGGGCGGCTCGTTAACGCTGTCTCATTCTGAGAAAAAAGCCCGCAGAACTACGGACTTAGGCGCGTCTGTTAACCATAACTCTCGGCCGGATTTGGCGCATTCAGCGGACCTCTTCGGCCGCCTCTCTAGACCCACCAACCGAGTCCTTTTCGTGGCTTCAATGCCCCGCACGATAACGGGGAAGCATTGCGCGAGGCTGGTGCGCGATGCGCCCCCTCCACCTCACGCGGTGCAGCCCTGACCGAAAGTTGATCGCGCTGGGCTGGAAAATGCCGCGGCCAGGAAATAGCTGCGAGACCGGCACTTTTCAGCAGCCTCTGCGTGTGATACGGTACCGTATCAACATCGCCTTGAACTGTGCCAAGCACGCAAAGGGAGGCTGGCATGAGTTGTGGGTTCGCGCGCGCCCGGTTTCTCGCCCTGGCGGGGTGGTTTTTGTTGATCGGCTCCGCACATGCGCAGCCTGCTCCCAATGCGGGCTGCACGGCATCGCCATCCACCGCAGGCACGCAGATTTGGCGCTGCGACAACGGCATCACGATCGTCGCGGAAAACGGCGCCAGATTTGAACTAAAGGACGCCAACCGCGACGGACATATAGACTCCGTCGAGTTGAGCAGCAGAGCGCTGCTGGTCGAAGTGCCCAAAAAGCCCGGCGGCAATCCCTTCAAGGTGCTGACGCCGCAGGCGATCGCCGCGGTGCGCGGCACCCGATGGGCCGTCGATGTTGCCGAGGCCAAGACCTCCGTCTTCGTCGCTGACGGCCGTGTCGGCGTCAGCCGCAGGAGCCGTGGACGCGGCGTCGTTCTGGGCCCCGGCGAAGGCGTCGACGTGGAAGCGACCGGCCCGTTGACCGTCAAGACATGGGGCCAGCCGCGCGTCGACGCACTGATGAGACGGCTCGGCCAATGAGGCTTGGTCAATAGGGCTTGGTCAACAAGGCTTGTTCAACAAGGCTTGGTCAACAAGATTTGGCCGATAGGACTTAGAACAAAGAAGATTGCAGTACGTGGTGACGAGACGTGTTCAGATCCTGGTGGCCCTTGCCCTCACCGCGCTGTGGGGCGCGGGCATCTATGCCGCGCACGCCTACGGCCATCTGCGCTTTCTCGACCGCCTCGAGGCAACATTGACCGACTGGCGGACCCAGGTCCGCGGCGTGCAGCGGCCGCCCGATCTCGTCACCATCGTTGCGATCGACGACACCGTGGTGAAGCGCGGCGGCAGCTATCCGCTGCCGCGTGCCGATCTCGCCCGTGTCGTCGACACCATCGTGTCGTTCAAGCCGAAGGTCGTCGCGATCGATCTCCTGCTCGTCGATCGCAGCGCCGCGATCGGCGACGCCACGCTGGCCAACACGCTTGCCACCGGCCCCATGGTGCTCGCCGCCGCCGCGATCTTTCCCAGCGACAGCGAAACCGTGGAGCCGAGCAGCCAGGGCCCCCTCGCCGTGCTGCCGCAGGCCGAACGCTTCCTGCTGCCGCTGCCGGCGTTCGCCGACCACGCGGAGGTCGGCGTCGTCAACGTCGCGACGGGACAGTCGGGCTCGCCGCTCTCGGTGCCGATGCTGTTCCGGACGCACGACAAGGTCGAGCTGTCGTTCCCCCTGCGCGTCGCCAGCCGCGCGCTCGACAAGCCGCTGACGATCGCGCCGGATCAACTCATGCTCGGTGAGCGCGCGGTGCCGACCGACACCGATTTCGCGCTGCCGATCACCTATTACGGTCCGCGGCGCACCATCCGCACCGTCAGCGCGCAGAGCATCTTCGACGGCACGCTCGATCGCGCGGCGATCGAGAACCGGATCGTTGTGATCGGTGCCTCGGTCGCCGGCGGCGGCGACTTCTATCCCACGCCGTTCGATTCCCTGATGCCCGGCGTCGAGGTGGTCTCGACTGCTATCACGCATCTGGTTGCCGGCGACGGCATCGTGCGCGACCGCAGGGTTCGTATCGCCGACGCGCTCGTGGCGATCCTGTTGCCGATGCTGCTGGTCGGCCTGCTCGCCTGGCGGCGCAGCGCGCCCGGCATCGTGGCGGCGGCCGCTTTGATGATCGCCTGGGCCGGCCTCAACGCGGTCGCGTTCACACATGGCGTCTGGCTGAATGCCGCAACCACGCTCGCCGCAGCCGTGCCTCCGGTTGCGATCTTTGCCGGCGTGCAGCTCTGGGCCGGAGGCCGCCGCACGCAATATCTTGCCGCCAAGAGCAGATTGCTCGCCCAGTTCCAGGCACCTGCGGTGCAGGAATGGCTGGCCCGCGATCCCAATTTCCTGTCAAAACCCGTCCGGCAGAACGCAGCCGTGGTCTTCATCGATCTCTCCGGCTTCACGGCCTTGAGCGAGCGGACCGATCCGGACGCGATCCAGGAGATCCTGAAGGCGTTTCACGCGCTGATCGACAGGACCGCAGTCGATTGCGGCGGCACGATCACCGGCTTTCTCGGTGACGGCGCCATGATCCTGTTCGGGCTTCCGGCCGCGATGCCCGATGATTCCGCGCGTGCACTGAAATGTGCCATCGACCTGCATCGCAGCGTCGAGCGCTGGATCGGCTCGCTACCGCCAGCCATCGGCGACCGGCTCGGCTTCAAGATCGGCGCGCATTTCGGCGAGATCGTCGCCTCGCGTCTCGGCGGAAGTCACCAGCACATCACCGCGACAGGCGATACCGTCAACGTCGCGAGCCGGCTGATGGAAGTGGCCGTCCAGAACGGCGCGCGGCTCGCGCTGAGCGATACGCTGCTGGATGCCGCCGACTTCCACGGGGCTCCCGACGGCGTTCTGTCAGGCCCCCTGCTCGCGCAGGTTCGGGGCCGCTCAGGCATCGTAACCGTGTGGTTCTGGCGTGATCAGGACAGGCCGGGCCAGGCTGCGGCCAGGGCCGAGATGATCGACTGAGGTGCTTACCTCGCTTCCGGCGGCGGCGAGCGGTCGAGCACGTCGCCCTTGGCGCCTTCGAGCAGATCGATGCCGTAGGTCTCGACCACGAGCGGCCCGCGCTTGCGCTGCAATTGCGCGACCTGCGTGACCTTCGCGAAGAGATCGTTGAGGACGGGGTGACCGCCCCCACGCAGCTCGTCGACATAGAGCAGCTTGCCGGCAAGCAGCTTCGGATCGGGCTCGCCCATGTTAACCCAGCGGATGCGCTGGGTCCGCTGCAGCACGCAGGTGCCACGCGGCAAATAGAAGGCGAGCCAGCCCGTGGTGCCGTAGTCCTGCGCGAGGACGCAGGTCGCGCCATGGCGCGCGCGCTCGGCTTCGATCCCGGCAGCGAGCTCGCGCCAGCCGACGCCGACGCTGCGCACGGTGGCATCGCGGCGATAGCCGGACAGCCAGCCGGTGTTGGCCTGCACGATCAGCGCGGCAAACATCACGATGCCGGCGGGCGCGGCCCAGCGCAGGCAGAAATCGACGAGGCGCCGCGCACGCGGCCCCCACGGCGCGAGGCTGGCGGCGGCCGCGGCGACAACGAAAGGCGGATAGACCGGCGCGAACCAGTTGGCCTCGACGCGGGCATGCAGCGAATGCCAGACGAAATAGGCGACAATGGTCCAGAACATCGCCGCGATCAGCACGCGCGAGGCCAGCGCGCCGACGCGCTGCCAGGTCAGTGCGTGCAATCCCATCGCGCCGAGGATGAAGACCAGCGGGGTTGCGAACGCGATCTGGGTCGGGATCAGCTCGGCAATGAAGACCGGACGAAAGTCCTCGATCTTGGCGCGGCCGAGCTGCTTTGCGAACGAGACCCATTGATGGTCCGCATTCCAGAGGATCACGGGCGCGAACAGCGCGAGCGCAACGAGGCCGCCGAGATAGGGCCATGGCGAGAGAAACCAGCGCCTGAGTTCCGGCACGCAAGCGAACCAGATCAGGATCGCAGCGCCAAAGAACATCGCGGTGTATTTCGACAGCAGCGCCGCACCGACCGCCGCGCCGACCGCGAGCCACCAGACGCCGCGGCCGGTCTCCAGCACCTTGGCGAGGAAAAACAGCACTAAGCTGGAAGCGACCAGCAGCGGCGCGTCGGGCGTCACGATCAACGTGCCGACGGAAGCCAGCAGCGTCACATTGAGCAGGACGGCGCTGGTCGCAGCAATCCGCACCCCGCCGAACAGGATCGCCGTGGAGCGGTAGATCGCATAGCTCATCGGCAGCGCGAGCAGGATCGAGACGAGGCGGACGCCGAGCTCGGTATCGCCCGCGATCATGGTGCCGGCGCGGATCACGTAGGCGACCATCGGCGGGTGATCGTAATAACCTCCCGCGAGGTTCTTCGACCACATCCAGTAATAGGCTTCGTCGAAGGTGATCGGCGTGAACGCGGCCGCGACGAGCCGTAAGCCGACCAGCGCCAGAATCAGCAGCGCGGTGTTGCGGACGATCCGCGCGTCAGCGTCGGCCATCTCGCGCTATTTCTTGCGCCAGACGAACAGGCCTGACATCGCGTAGTTCCACACCACGCCCATCAGCGCACCGGCCATGCCGGCCAGCCACCAGATCGGCTCCTGGTCGTACACCGAGAACGCGACGCCGACATTGGCGAGCAGACCGACGCTGCACACGATGTAGAAGGCGATCAGGCCGCGCAGCAGCGCAAAACCCTTCAGCCGCTGGTCGCGATAGGTGAGGAAGTTGTTGAGGATGAAATTGCTGGTCATGGCGACGATGGCGCCGGCGGCCTGCGCCTCCGCGAACGGCGCCTTGAACAGCTGAAGTCCGATGAACAGCGTGGTGAGGTGCACCACGAGGCCGATGCCGCCGACCATCGCGAACAGGATGAAACGCAGCGAGACGATGTCGTTGCTCAGCTTGGCGAGCACGAGACCGAGGAAATCGAGCGCGACCATGGAATCGAGCTTGCTCTCGCCGTGCTGGCGGGCGCCGAACGTGTAGGGAATCTCGACCGCCCGCAAGGTGCCATGCGCGGTCGCGACGACGTCGAGCAGGATCTTGAAGCCGTGCACCGACAATTTCGGCGCGATCTGCTCGAACCGGTCGCGGCGGATCATGAAGAAGCCGCTCATGGGATCGGCGATCTCGACCCGGAGCATCTTCCTGGCGACTTCGGTCGCCAGCGCGCTGGCGCCGGCGCGCTGCTTGTTGAAGCCTTCGCTCTTGTAGCCCTCGATGTAGCGGCTGCCGACCACGAGGTCGGCCTGGTCGCTCGCGAGCAGCAACAGCATCTTCGGCAGCTGGGTCTCGTCGTGCTGGAGGTCGGCATCGATCACGGCGACAAAGGGCGCACTGGAGGCGAGGATACCCTCGATGCAGGCGCCCGACAGGCCGCGGCGGCCGATGCGGCGAACACAGCGCACGCGGCTGTCCTGTTGCGCCAGCGCGCGCACAACGTCCCAGGTGCCGTCGGGCGAATTGTCGTCGACGAACACGACCTCCCAGGCGACGTTGGCGAGCGTCGCCTCCAGGCGCCGATACAGCACCGTGACGTTGTCGCGTTCGTTGAAGGTCGGGACGATGACCGACAGTTCCGGGCCCTCTTGGGCCTGCTGCGGAACGTCGGAGCCCGGTCTGATCGCTTCATTCATGACGGCAGCGTATATCTGCCGCATCCTGCGCTGCCAAGCCGGGAGGTCTGTGGGAAACGCTCCAAAAAAGGGCCCTAAAACGCCAACGACCCCGGAACGGCGGGCCGCGCGTACATCCGGCGCGAGCCCAAGCTATTCCAAGGTCGTCCCAGCGCCGGAGTTTTCGCTCAACGTCGCCGTTAAAGGCTAGATAGGAACGACAAGACCGCTTCGCAAGGGGCCGGAAACCTGAATTCTTGTGCCTTATTGGTTGGGCACTTCCCGGATGATCGGGCCCCGCGGCGCCGGCGCGGCGGGGGCTGCGGGTGCTGCAGCCGGAGCCGGCTCGACCTTTGCCGGTTTGGGCGGCTTGCCATACTGGCCGATCGGCCCGAACACGACGGCAACTGCAAGCACGATCGCGGCAACGATCGCGCCCAAAATGCCCCCCACCGACTCAGACGCCATGGAAACCCATCCCTGTTCCAGATGCGTCCTGTGATACCACGGATGCGCGCGGCGCCGGAAGGGCCGCGCCCCTACTTCGCCGGCGGCCTGTGCTTGACGAAGGCCGTCACGATGTCCTTCTGCGCGGATTCCACCGCCCTGTTCGCGGTGGCGAGATGGGCGCCGGCATCGATATCGGGATACTGCGTGGTGAGGTAGTCGAGCAGCGCCACCCGGTAATATTGCCGCTCCGACGGACAGGCGCCCGCGACCGAACGGCCAAAATCCTGTTCCGTCATTCCTTGATTGCTGTCGCGCGAATATTCCCGCGCCAGGCAATGCCAGTAATCGTCGCGGCCCTGCTGGGCGAGCTTCCGCGCGCCCTTGGCATCGTCGTCATCCGCCATGACCGAGGACATCATGGCAGCAGATGTCATCATGACGAGCGTCGCTCCCAGCATTGGCATCCGCATCTTGTTCTCCCTTGTCGCAGATCGCATCGCCGAGCTTAGACGGGAGGCGAGAACTGGCCAATCACATCTCGTTTGACTAGGATGACGTCTTCCCTCCCCGTCGATGCGAGATCCTCCGTGGCCAAAGCAAAAACCGCGTCCAAAAAATCCGGCAACATCTTCATCGGCATCGGCGGCTGGACCTTCGAGCCCTGGCGCGGCGTGTTCTATCCGGAGAAGCTCACGCAGGCGAAGGAGCTGTCCTACGCTGCCTCGAAGCTGACCTCGATCGAGATCAACGGCACGTATTACGGCTCGCAGAAGCCGGAGAGCTTTCGCAAATGGGCAAGCGAGGTGCCCGACGGTTTCGTGTTCTCTGTGAAGGGACCACGCTTCGCCACCAATCGCCGCGTGCTGGCGGAGGCCGGCGATTCCATCAAGCGGTTCTATGATTCCGGCGTGCTGGAACTCGGCGATCATCTCGGGCCGGTGCTGTGGCAGTTCGCGCCCACCAAGAAATTCGACGGCGCCGATTTCGGCAAGTTCCTCGAGCTGTTGCCGCGCAAGCTCGACGGGCGCGCACTGCGCCACGTCGTCGAGGTCCGCCACGACAGTTTCTGCACGCCGGATTTCGTGACGCTGATCCGCGAGTTCGAGACGCCTGTCGTGTTCGCCGAGCACGGCAAATATCCCGCGATTGCCGACGTTGCCGGCGATTTCGTCTATGCCCGGCTTCAGAAAGGCAATGACGAGATCAAGACCTGCTACCCGCCAAAGCAGCTCGACGCCTGGGCCGAGCGCTTTCAAGCCTGGGCTTCGGGCGGTGAACCGGACGACCTGCCGAAAGTTGACAAGGCCAAGCCGAAGAAGGAGCCGCGCGACGTGTTCGCCTATGTCATCCACGAAGGCAAGGTGCGCGCACCGGCCGGCGCCATGGAACTGATCGCGCGGGTGAGTTGAGGTGATCCATGGCAAAGGCGAAAAAGCTGTTCACCATCGGCTATGAGCAGACGCCGCCCAAGGCGGTGCTGGACGAACTGGAGCAGGCCGGCGTCAAGCTCGTGGTCGACGTGCGTGCGGTGACGTCGTCGCGCCGCCCGGGCTTCTCCAAGAAGCAGTTGTCGGCCGGGCTCGACGAACGCGGCATCGCCTATGTCCACCTCGCCGCCCTCGGCACGCCGAAGGAAGGCCGCCTCGCCGCGCGCAGCGGACAGTACGACGTGCTCGAGAAGATCTTCTCGAAGCACCTGAAGGCGCCCGAGGCCAAGGAAGCGATGGACGAGCTCTCGGCACTGGTGAAGAAGGCCGGACCCGTGTGCCTGCTCTGCTACGAGCGCGACCACACCCATTGCCACCGCCAGATGATCGCGGAGATGATCGAGGAGCGCGATGGGGTGACGGTGAAGAATTTGGCGGGGCGGCAGGTGTAGTTGCCGCCGTCATTCCGGGGCGCGCCTCTTGGCGCGAACCCGGAATGACGGTTAAGCCGCCCCCGCGAGCCGAAACGTCCCTTCCATCATCTGCACGCAGCTGCCGCCGACATGGGCGGAGACGATCTTGCCGTCCTGCTTGCGCACGCGCGTCAGCAGGATGCTCGGACGGCCCATGTCAAAACCCTGGCCGACGGTGAGCTTGAGCTCGCCTTCCCGCGCGGGGTCGAGGTCGGCGAACAGCGCGGCCGCGGCGACCGTCGCGCTACCGGTTGCTGGGTCCTCGGCGAGGCCGCCGGCGCCCCGCATGAACATTCGCGCCTGGCGTTCGGAAGGCGCCTCCGACGCGGCCACGTCGCGCGTATAGAACCACACCGAGCGGGCGTCATCGCGCGGCAAGAACCTGCCGAACGCGGCCGCATCTGGCCTCGCTCGCTTGAGGGCATCGCGCGAATGCACCTCCGCCACCAGGAACGGCGTTCCGACGCCGACGACTTGCGGCGCATGGTGATCGGTCCGGATGTCATCGACGCTCAACGAGAGGCAGGCTGCAACGTCAGCGGCGGAAACTTCCGCCAGCCGCGACAGCGGCTGCGGGGCAGTGAGCTCGGTGCTGATGACCCTGCCCTGCTCGCGAAAAATGTCGACCGGCACGATGCCCGCGATCTCCTCGAACAGCAGACGCGGCTTCGGCTCCTTGGCGAGACTCGCCAGCACGAAGGAAGTGCCGACATTGGGATGGCCCGCGAACGGCATCTCCCTTACAGGCGTGAAAATGCGCACCTCCGCATCATTGGCCTTGTCGCGCGGCGGCAGCACGAAGGTGGTCTCGGAGTAATTGAACTCGGTCGCGATCGCCTGCATCTGCGCCGTGGAAAGCCCGCCGGCATCGAGCACAACGGCAAGCTGGTTGCCGCCGAAGGCGCGATCGGTGAACACGTCGACGGTGATGTAGCGGCGCTGCATCGTCACTTCCCCATGCAAAAGGCGGCCGCAACCGGCCGCATCGCCGGCAGTCTACAAGCCGAAAACATCGCCCGTCATGCCCCAAAATTCGGAGCAATCGGAGCAATTGCGATGACGCGTTGGAAGACGACGCTATAGAGATACGCAACGCCGGGCCGGCAAGCTTTGCGCCGGCCCGGCACCGTGTACGCGTCAGTACGTTGTCATCGTGTTCGGCAGGCACGGCGGCTGCGTGTACGGCGCAGAGACATACGCTCCCTCTGCCGGAGCCCTGACGCAGGCGTCGGTCACCGCCTGAGTGACAACAGCGCGATGCGGCGCGGCATGGCGCACCGTTGCGGCCTGAGTTGGGGTGACGGCAGCTGCAATCAAGGCGGCCGCAACGAGGGTCAATCGGGTCATTGGCTTTCTCCGTGTCACAAAGGGAAGCCGAGACGTTTCAGCTTCCACAGTGCAATACGCGAAAGCTAACCGAGATATTTCATCACGCGCCTTCACCGAAGCGCGACCCCGCTTCAACGAACCGCGACTCACATGTGAAAGGCGCGTTAGCCCAGCTGAAACACCGGCACCTTCTGCTCATAGCCGCGCACCTCGACCTCGCCGAGCGCGACCGCGTCGCTGCCGTCCTCGCCCAGCGTCTCGCGCACGGTCGCCGAGATCAGCAATTGCGAGCCGAACTCCTTGTTGAGCGCCTCCAGCCGCGAGGCGAAGTTCACGGTGTCGCCGATCACGGTATATTCCTTGCGCCTGGGCGAGCCGATATTGCCGGCGACGACCTCGCCGAAATGAATGCCGATACCGATGCGCAGCGGCCAGCTCGTCTGCGCGTTGATGCGGTCCATCGCGCTCAGCATCTCACGGCCTGCGGCAACCGCACGCTGCGCGGCGTCGGAAGCCTCCAGCGGCGCGCCGAACAGCGCGAGAAAGCCATCACCCAGGAACTTGTTCACGATGCCGCCGTGACGGTCGAGGATGTCCACCAGCACCGCGAACGCGCCGTCGAGCCGGTCGACCACCTCCTGCGGACTGCGCGACTGCGCACCGGCGGTGAAGCCGCGAAAATCGACGAACATCACAGCGACACGGCGCACGTCACCGCCCGAGCTGGTTCCTGCCGCCATCAGCCGCTCCACCACCTGCGGAGAGACGTGCTGGCCGAACAGGTTCGTCACCCGGTCGCGCGCCGTCGCCGCCGCAATGCTCGCGGCGAACTGCCGGCGCAACTGGGCGCCGACGGCGCCCGCCAGCACGCCACAGATCAGGATGACGACGCTGCGCACGGCGTGCAGATAGATCAGGGGGTCGCCGGCCTCGTCAGCCGAGTTGAAGTACAGCGCGACGGAGAGAAGCCCGGCCGCGGCCACGAAACCCGTGAATGCGGAGAGCCAGAAGTCGAGCCGCAGGGTCGAGAGGATGACGAAAATGAAGTACATCAGCGGCACGGCGAAGCCGAGCGCCTGGGCCGCGCCCATCGTCCGGATCTGCAGAACGAGAATCAGCGTAGGCAGCGACGTCTCGATCAGCGTGCCGATGTAACGCCGGAATACTGGCAGGTCGCGATCGAGGCGGAGATTCTTCCTGATCTGGGTGTGGACCCAGACTTCGAACAGGATGAAGCCGACCAGAAGGCCGTAGACCTCGACGATCCCCTCCGTTCCGCGCCAGACCCGGTTCACCACACTGGGCTCGATCAGATAGATCGCGGTGAGCAACACCATCATGATGCAGCCCGTCATGATCAGCGCGCGCACCCGGAGCAGCTCGGTGCGCAGCACTTCCCGCGTCAGCTCGCGCTCGAAATCCTCCGACAGCGCCGCGTGGTGCCGTGTCTTCCTGCTCGCAAACCTGACCATTCCGCCCCCTTGTCATTCCGGGGCGCGGCGAAGCCGTAACCCCGGAATTTCGAGATTCCGGTCTCGATGCTAGCGCATCGCCCCGGAATGACAGCGAGACAGTTTGCCTCAATCCAGCGTGCGGCGGAAGCGCGTCACGGCGATGGTCATGGCGAGCAGCATCAGGGCCGCCAGCGCCAGCGTGTCGAAGCGCAGATTCTGCATGGTGGCGCCCTTCAGCATGATGGCCCGGACGATTCGCAGATAATGGGTCAGCGGCAGGCATTCGCCGACATATTGCGCCCAGGTCGGCATCCCCGCGAACGGGAACATGAAGCCGGACAGCAGGATGCTCGGCAGGAAGAACATCATCGACATCTGCATGGCCTGGAGCTGGTTCTGCACCACGGTCGAGATCGTGTAGCCGATCGACAGATTGGTGGTGATGAACAATGTCGAGAGCAGCGCCAGCAGGAACAGATTGCCGAGCACGGGGACGCCGAACAGGCCGACGCCGATGCCGATGATGAGGAAGGCCTGGACGAAGCCGACCAGCACGTAAGGCACGATCTTGCCGAACATCACCTCGACTGGCTTGATCGGCATCGACAACAGGCTCTCCATGGTGCCGCGCTCGACCTCGCGCGTGACCGACAGCGCGGTGAAGATCAGCATGGTCATGGTGAGGATGGTGCCGACGAGACCCGGCACGATGTTGAGGCTGGAGCTAGCTGCCGGATTGTAGCGGGCATGCGCGCGGATCTCGAACGGCATCTCGGGGGGATCGCCGATATAGAGATCGTGCTTGAGCGCGGTCTGCACGACCATGCCGAGCGAGCCGATCGCCGAGCTCGCCGCCACCGGATCGGTCGCATCGGCCGCGACCAGCAGCGCCGGCCTGTCGCCGCGCCGCACAGCGCGCTCGAAGCCGCGCGGGATCTCGACGCCGAACAGCACCTTGCCGGATTTCAGCAGGTTGTCGAAATCCTCGACATCGTGCACCTCATAGAGGAAGCGGAAATAGGCCGTGTTCTCCAGCGCCTTCAGGATCGAGCGGGCGAGATCGGAATCCTCCTGGAGCAACACCGCGCTCGGCAGATGGTGCGGCGTCGTGTTGATGGCATAGCCGAACAACATCAGCTGCATCACGGGCAGCATCACGATCATCGCAAACGAGACGCGGTCGCGCCTCAGCTGGATGAACTCCTTGATCAGCATCGCATAGGAGCGCCGCAGGAAGCCGAAGCGCTCCCGGATGTCGCGCCGTGGTCCGGAATGTTCGACGGCGCTCATTGGAAATTATCCTTGGAGCGCCCCATCAGCTCGATGAACACGTCTTCCAGCGAGGGCGACGATTTGTGCCAGTGCAGGCCGCTTCTTTCCCGCCACGGCCCAATACTGGCTTCGAGCGCGGCGACATCGCGCCCCGAAACGTGCAGCGAGGTACCGAACGGTGCCACCATGTCGATCCCGGATTTGCCGGTGAGCTCGGCCGCGAGAGCGTTGAGGTCCTCGCCCGTCACCGTGTAGGTCGTCAGCGCGGATTTCGAGATCACCTCCTCCACCGTGCCGTGGGTCAGCAGATGGCCGTAGGCGATGTAGGCGATCTCGTGGCAGCGCTCGGCTTCGTCCATGTAATGGGTCGACACCAGCACGGTGAGGCCCTCGGCGGCCAGCGCGTGGATCTCGTTCCAGAAATCGCGCCGCGCCTTGGGATCGACGCCGGCGGTGGGCTCGTCCAGCAGCAGCAATTGTGGATTGGGCAGCGTGCACGCCCCCAGCGCCAACCGCTGCTTCCAGCCGCCCGAGAGCTCGCCCGCGAGCTGCTCCTCGCGCCCGGATAGCCCGAGCCGCTTGATCATGTCGCGCGCGGCGCCTCGCGCGTCAGTGAGGCCATAAAGCCGCGCGACGAATTCTAGGTTCTCGCGCACGGAGAGATCCTGATACAGGCTGAAACGCTGGGTCATATAGCCGACCTGACGCTTGATCTTCTCGGCATCTTTCAGGATGTCGTAGCCAAGGCAGGTGCCCTCGCCACTATCGGGCGTGAGCAACCCGCAGAGGATGCGGATGGTCGTGGTCTTGCCCGAACCGTTGGGACCGAGGAAGCCGTAGATCGAGCCGCGCTTCACCTGCATCGACAAATCATGCACGACCTCGCGGCCGCCGAACGATTTCGTCAGGCCCTTGACGTCGATCGCGATGCCGTTGCCACCGTTCATCGCTTGTCCGCCACCGGAGTCTTGGGATTGAGATAGACGTCGATCGGCTGTCCGACCCGCAGGGCATCAGGGCGCGAGGGCCGCGCCTGGATCAAATAGACCAGCTTGTTGCGCTCCTCGAGGCTGTAGATGACAGGCGGGGTGTATTCGGCCGAGGTTGCGATGAAATAGACCTTTGCGGTGAGATCGGCCGCGCAATTGTCGCAGGAGACGCGCACCGTATCGCCGATCGAAAGCTTCGGCAGCGCGGTCTCCGGCACGAAGAAACGCAGCTTCATATTGCCGGGCGGCATGATCGACAGCACCGGCCGCTGCGCCGCCACCATCTCTCCCTCGCGGAAATAGATCTGCTGGATGGTGCCGGCGACCGGCGCAAAGCCCTTGCGCCGCGCCATCCGTGTTTCAGACGTCGCCACCCGCGCCTCCGCGACGCGCAATGCCGAAACAGCGGAGTCGAGATTGGCCTGGGTGCCCGAGCCGGTCTTGCTCAATGAGGCCGCGCGATCATAGGTCTGCTGCGCATTCGCCAGCGTCGCCTTTTGCTGATTGAGATCGGCAAGCTGAAGATCGTCGTCGACGGAATACAGGGCGTCGCCGACCTTGACCTCATCGCCCTCGCGGATATTGAGCTTGGTCACCCGCCCCGCTTCGTCGGGGCTGACGAAGATCATGTCGGCCTCGACCCAGCCCTGGAAGCCGGGATCGCGCTTCTCGTTGCAGCCGGCCAGAGAGGTCGCGAGCGCGAGAACCAATGCAATACTGAGAAGTGCGTGCGACGACCTCATGTCGTCCTCCGTTCGCCAAAAATCAAATCGAGATGGACGCGCACCATCTCCTGCGCGTCGAGCGGCGCATGCCGTGCAAACAGGCTCTGCCAGATCACCGCGATCATCGCCGGAGCGACCAGGATCTGCGGATAGCGCGCGAGGTCCTTCTGACGGATCTCGCCGCGGGCAATGCCGAGCTCGATCAGGGCGCGCATGGCGGCGACGCCGCGCGAGACGACCTCGCGATAATAGAAGTCGGCGACGGCCGGAAAGCGCGGCCCCTCCGCCACGATCAGCCGCACCAGATCGCCGCGCCTGGTGCCGATGACCTCTTTGAGGAAGTTGCCGGCAAAGGCCTCGACGAGGTCGCGCACCGAGCCCGTCGGCGGCGGCAACCTCGTCAGCCGCTCCACCACCGGCACAATCACGATGCGCACCAGCTCCTCGAACATCGATTCCTTGTCCTTGAAGTGCAGGTAGATCGTGCCCTTGGCGACACCGGCACGCTTGGCGATGTCGTCGAGCCGCGTCGCGGCAAAGCCGCGGGCGATGAATTCCTCCATCGCGGCCTCCACGATCGCCGCGCGCCGCTCCAGCGCGCGCGCAGCGCGGTTCGACGCGGGCATCCCCTCGCTGCCTGCGCGCGCAACGCCTTTTGCGCCGGCACGAGCTGCGGATGACAAGGCGACTTTGGAGGGCTTCTGAGTCATTCTAAATTTATGACTGACTAGTCAGTCATAGTCAAGACGACAGAGCAGATGTATTCCCACAACGAATTAGCCTTGACTAATGCATTAGCGATTGCTAATTGAAGTCCATGATCGAAGCGGCTCCCAATTCCGTCACCACCGTGATGCGCGCTCTGGCCGATCCGACTCGCCGCGCCGTGTTCGAGCGCGTCTTCGAGAGCAAGGAGATCAGCGTCGCCGAGCTGACACGCGGCAGCGGCGTGACCCAGGGCGCGATCTCGCAGCACCTGAAGTCCCTCAAGCAGGCCGGCCTCGTCGCCGAGCGTGCCGAGGGCCGCAACGTCTATTACCGCGCCGCGCCGCAAGGGCTCGAGCCCCTGGTCAGCTGGATGGACCATTACGGCGTGTTCTGGCGCGAGCGTTTCCAGAACCTGCGTGACCTCTTGAAGGAGATCGATCCGTGAGTGCAGTTGCTTCCAAAGTCCAAACTCAAGACATCGTCATCGACGAGGTCTTCCCTCACGCGGTCGCGACGATCTGGAAGGCGCTGACCAGCGCCCAGTTGATCGCGCGCTGGCTGATGCCGCCGACCGGTTTCGAGGCCGTCGAAGGCAACACCTTCACGTTCAAGACCAATCCGGCCGGCGCGTGGGATGGCACGATCCAGTGCCGCGTTCTGGAGGTCGTGCCGAACCAGCGCTTTGCCTATGCCTGGAAGGGCGGCGACGAGGGCAATACCGGTTACGGCTCGGCGCTGGATACGGTCGTCACCTGGTCGCTCACACCGGTCGAGGCAGGGACGCGCGTGCGCGTGGTGCATTCCGGCTTCGTGACGCCGAAGAACGATACCGCTTACCGCAACATGAACGACGGCTGGGTCAAGGTGCTGCAGCGCCTCGATGCCATCTCGGGCGAAGACAAGTAAGGAAGCCTCGCGATGGACAAGCCCTATACCGGAGGCTGCGCCTGCGGCGCGATCCGCTACTCGATTGCCGGCGAGCCGCTGTTCAGCAATCACTGCCAGTGCCGGGACTGCCAACGCGAAAGCGGCGGTGCGCATGGCTCATACGCGACGTTCGCGCGCGCTGGGGTCACGCTCACCGGCGATGCCAAGCATTGGGACATGGTCGCCGACAGCGGCAACGTGAAGACGCGCGGCTTCTGCACGCAATGCGGCGTGGCTGTGTACATGACCTTCGCAGCGCACCCAGGCGTCTTCACGATCCGCGCCGGAAGCCTCGACGAGCCGGCCCGCTACAAGCCGCAGGTGGTCACGTTTGCCGCGCGCGGTCACAACTGGGATCAGATCGATCCCAGCCTGATGACGTTTGCAGGCATGCCGACAGGCTGAGGCGCTAGCCGAAATCCAGCACCATGCGGCCGTCGATCTTGCCGGCTTTCATCCGGTCGAAGACCTCGTTGATTTGCGTGAGCGGCACCTTCGTCACCTCGGCCTTGACCTTGCCGTTCGCAGCGAATGCGACGGCTTCGTCGAGGTCGCGCCGCGTGCCGACGATCGAGCCGCGCACCGTGATGCGCTTGAGGACGACGTCGAAGATCGGCGTCGGAAATTCGCCCGGCGGCAGGCCGACGAGGCTGACGGTGCCCTTCCGGCGCACCATCTTCAGCGCCTGGCCGAACGCGGCGGTCGAAACCGCCGTCACCAGCACACCGTGAGCCCCGCCACCGGTTGCCGCGAGAACCTTGTCGACCGCGCCATCAGCGAGCGCATTGACCGCGAGATCGGCGCCGGTCTCGCGCGCGAGCGCAAGCTTGTCCTCGGCGATGTCGACGGCGGCAACCTTGAGGCCCATCGCCTTGGCGTACTGGATTGCGACATGGCCGAGCCCGCCGACGCCCGAGATCACCACCCACTCGCCGGGCCTGGCTTCGGTCTCCTTCAATCCCTTGTAGGTGGTGACGCCGGCGCACAGGATCGGCGCGATGGCGGCGAAGTCGACCGTCGCGGGCAGCTTCGCGGCAAAGGCGGCCGAGGCGATGACATATTCGGCGAAGCCGCCGTTGACGCTGTAGCCGGTGTTGTGCTGGTGCTCGCACAGGGTCTCCCAGCCGGTCTCGCAATATTCGCAGGACATGCAGGCATCATGCAGCCAGGCGACCCCCACGGCATCTCCCACCTTCAGATTCTTCACGCCGGGCCCGAGCGCGGCGACGATGCCGGCCGCCTCGTGGCCGGGAATGAAGGGCGGCACCGGCTTCACCGGCCAGTCGCCGGAGGCCGCGTGCAGATCGGTATGACAGACACCGCACGCCTTGACCTTCACCAGGACCTCGCCGGGACCGGGCTGCGGCACCGGCACGTCCTCGATCACCAGTGGCTTGCCGAATTGCTTGACGATTGCGGCTTTCATGGTCGGCATCTGCTGCTCCTCTGCGCTTTGGAAGCAGACTAACGATGCCGCCGCGGTGCTCCTTTGACGGGGGTCAAACAGCACAAAGTTTGCGCAAGACCAGCTCCATCATGACACCATAATGACGCTGCGCGAATGTCGAATTGTCAGTTGTGGAACTTGAGGCCGTCGAGGATCTTGTCGATCACCTTGCGCTCGGCGCGCATGGCGATGCCGACGAGATTGAGATCGTCGCGCGCTACTGCCCTCACCGCCTCGCGGTTGGCGGCGTCGTGCGTGGTGCTGAACATCTCCTCGGTATAGACCGCCGGCTTGACGTTGCGCGTGAGCGCGCGGTCCAGCGCGCGCGACAACGCCGGACCGTCGGCGCCATAGATCAGGATCGGCTGACCTATCAGCGCATGATATTTCGTGCCTGAGGCGTCTTCATAGGCTTCGCCGATGCATTCGGGAAAAGCCGCGGCGATGCCGCTGGTGAGAAAGGACGCGACGTTGAGCTTCTGCCAGGCCTGAAGATCGGTACGGATCACGACGGCGATCTTGGTGTCGAACTGCATATGGTTCCTCAGTGTCATTCCAGGCGCGCCAATTGGCGCGAGCTATCCATTGCGCCACCAAGCAAGTGGATGAATGGATTCCGGGTTCGATGCTACGCATCGCCGCGGAATGACAGCAATAGAAATCAACCCTTGGCGTCGCAGGCCCAGGCGCGGATCACGCATTCCTTGCCGCCGTATTTGTAGCATTCACGCGTGGCGGCGTTGAGCGAGGCGGAAATCTTCGGCTTGACGGCGTAGCCATAGGCGCCGCAGGGATTGGCGAGATCGACCGACATTGCCGCGCAGGCGCGCTTCATCGTCACGGTGGTGCAATCGCCCTTGCACTGCTTCTGCGCCGCGGCGCGCGCGTCGTGCTCGTGACCATAATCGAAGGCCTGGCCATAAGCGCCGCACTTGCCGACCGCAAACGCGCCAGCGGCATGAGCTTCGGTGATGTAGCGGGCGCCCGTGACGGCAACTGAAAAGACAAAGAAAAACATCGCGCAACGGCGCGCGACGACGTTCGAAGCCATGGAAAAACCCCTCCCCCCAAGGCAGGTGGAGGCAACTCTAAGCGGCGGTCGTTTCCACTTGGTGAACGGGTGGTTGAAAAGCGATGCCGGACTAGTAATGCCGGAGATACACTCTAAAGTTGTATTTTTCCATCGTATTATTTGAGGTCGCCACGCGGCAAGCAGGGCCAAGGGAGGCGACCATGCGTCCAAACAAACAATGCTGCTGGGAATGATAGGGTCGGCCTGTCTGATCGGACTTCCGTCCGCATGCGCAGGCAGTGAGCTGGACCTGGACCAACCAATATGGCTCGACCCTGGCAATCACCAACTTCGCCCAGAACTCGGGCGCGATCACAGGGACCTATATCAACAACGCAGCAAACAGCTGCGATGAGGGGCAAGCCGCTGCCCGTCACGGGGTGGCTGGCCTATGGCAATTCCGGCACTGCGATCAGTTTCTCGGTGAATTTTCTCGGCTGTGGTTCGACCACGGTCTGGACCGGACAGCTCAACGCCGCGACCGGCTTTCAGGGACTGTGGTATCTGTCCCTCGGCGAAGCCGTCGCATGGAACGGCATCAGCGCCGAGGCTGATACATTCACGTTCAGCAGCGGCAACAAGGCGCAGCTGACGAAGCAAGGCGTCGAGCTGAAAGCCGGCGGGGTCGAGAAGCTTTCGAACACCAAGAAGTAGACGAGCCAGAAACGTGCGCGAGGTGGATTGGCGACGCGCCATCCACCTCTTTCGTTTCCGCGAGGGGACGGTCAGTACGGCCCCCTTGACGGCACCTCATCGCGCCAACAGACGTTGCGACTCAAAACCCTCTGGCCTGATCGCGCCCGCCTGTTTAGGCTTGCCGCAGCAGCCGGAGAAGCTCGATCGCTATGAAGTACCTTTTGCTCGTCATACTCGCCGTCCTGTCGGCGACATCCGTTTGCTCCGCCGCGCAACAAGGCGCCCTGTTTCGCGACGCTTACGCCTGTCCGGATCGGGGGCGGTCTTCCATCTGCGTTTACGGCACAATTCCTAAGGGAGCGCAGGTCACCGTGATCGCCAAGGGCTGGAAGAGCGCAGCCGAGGTCAAGGAACGGTTCTCGAACAAGAACGAAGAATTCCGCAACGGCATTGACACCAGCACACGGCTCCAGGTTGCAACGATGCCGCCGAAGAACGCGCCCATCATCGCCGTCCTGGCTGCGGCAAATGCCGTCAACGAGATCAAGCCAGAGAACGTTCAGGATCGACAGATCGTCGAAAGAATTGGCGGGCACATCAAGAAGGCCCGGGAGCTCAACCTCGAACCCGACATTCGCCTGTTGCAGACGCGCCTGCTCAGGCTGTCTCCGGCAATTCTTCTCTCCGAGACATTTCTCAGTCCGGCCAGCGACGTTGCTGAGCTGCAAAAGCAACTGCCGACCGGATGCGAAGGTTGCGAGAACGTACCGCTGATGGTCGGCGGAAGCGGCCTGCACGACCTCTTCAAGCCGGTCCGCTCATCGAAAAAGAACAGCGTGGAGCACCTCTGCGGCGGCATCAAGCTGGCGTTCACGGTGTCCGACCGAACCTATGCTCTCAGTCACGCCTTCATCTGCGAAAGCGACGCGATGATGGCAACGCTGGTCCACGATCTCTCGGGGCCAGCTCCGGCACTGGCGCTCAAAGTGGTTGGCGGGCTTTAGGCGTGGCTTCGACAGGGCGGATTAGCGAAGCGCAATCCACCGCCTTCTGTTGCCGCGGACAGGTGGAATACGCCTTCGGTTAATCCACCCTACGGCACCGTCATCCCCGCCGGGCCGCTTCAAGCGCCTGAGGCGTGTCGATATCGAGGAAGGCGCTCTCGCCATCCACCGGCACGTCGGCCACCGCCTCGGTATGCTTGGCGATCAGATGCCGCGCGCCGACGTCGCCGTCGAGCGTCATCAATTCCTTGAAGAACCGCCGCGACCACAGCACGGGATTGCCGCGGCGGCCTTCGCTGACGGGCACGACGATGAGGTTGCCGCGGTCCGGCGCAAAGCCGTCGATGAGGCGGTCGATCAGGCCGGCATCGATCAGCGGCATGTCGCCGAGACAGATCAGCGCGCCGTCGCAAGATTCCGGCACGGCCGCGATGCCTGATTTGACCGAGCTTGCAATGCCGCCGGCGAAATCCGGATTGCGGACGAATTTCACCTTCAGGCCCTGCAGTGCCTGCTCGACCAGCTCGGCCTGATGCCCGACGACCACGATCACCTCGGACGCCTTCGAGGCCAGCGCCTGCTCGGTCGCGAGGCGCACCAGCTTTTTTCCGTCGAGTTCGGCAAGCAGCTTGTTCGGTCCGCCCATCCGGGTCGAACGACCCGCCGCGAGCACGATGGCCGCGACCTGGCTGTTGCCCTCGGTCTCGGGTTTTGCGCGCGGCTGCGGGCGCGTGACGATCTCCATCAGGAGGCCGCCGACGCCCATGCCCATCAGCTCGGCGCGCGTCACCTTGATGCCGGCAAGAAGCCGCATCAGGACCCAGTCGAACCCGTTCTCGACAGGTGAGCGGGCGCAGCCCGGTGCGCCCAGCACCGGCACGCCGCCGGCGCGCGCGATCAGCAAGAGATTGCCGGGATCGACCGGCATGCCGAAATGCTCGATCTCGCCGCCAATGCCGGTGACGGCCGCGGGGATGACGTCACGGCGATCGGCGATGGCGGACGCTCCGAACACGATGACGAGCTCGGCCCCCAGCGCGAGCAATTCCTTGATCGCGGCTGACAGTTCGCGTTCATCGTGCTGGACACGCCGCTCGGCGATGATGCTGGCCCCCGCAGGCGCGAGCCGCTCGGCGGTGACGCGCAGCGTCTTGTCGATCACCTTGGAGGACAGGCCCGGCAGCAGGGTCGAGACCACGCCGACACGCTGGATCACGTAAGGCGCGATTCTGAGCACGTCCTTGCCCGCCGCCTTCACCGCGGCATCGCGCAAGCCTTCTTCGACGCCGAACGGGATGATCTTGACGGTGCCGACCATCTCGCCCTCGACCACCGGCTTGTAGGCGGAGAGCGTCGCAAAGGTGATGGCTTCGTCGATATTGTTGATGCGGTCGACCGCGGCGCGGTCGATCACCAGCACGCCGGGGCGCGCGGCAAACAGATTGGCGCGGCCGGTGAAGGCGCGCTCGACATGGATGCCCTCGCCGCCGACAGCCAGCGCAATGCCGGCAGCCGCGACATCCTCGGAGACGTCGCCCTTCTCCATGCGCACCACGACGATGTCCTTGATGCCCGCGCGCGTGAGCTGCTCGACCTCGGCGGGGCCGATCGTCGTGCCTTTCTTCAGCACCAGCGGCCCCTGGCGCAGGGTATGGACGGTCACCCCGCCGATCGCATCCTTGGGACTCGCTGGGCCAAATTTCATGCCGCCTCTTCTTTTTCCTTGGGAGGCAGGCGGAGCACCGCCGTGATCTCTGCCATGATCGCGACCGCGATCTCGGACGGGGAGACCGCGCCGATTGCAAGCCCGATCGGCGCGTGGATGCGCGCGATGTCGCTCTCCTTCGCACCCTGCGCCCGCAGCCGCTCGCCGCGCTTGGCGTGCGTTTTCCGCGAGCCGAGCGCGCCGATATAGAAACAACCGCGCTCGAAGGCATGCAACAGCGCGGGATCGTCGATCTTGGGATCGTGCGTCACCGCGACGAAGGCGGTGTAGGCATCGACATTGAGCGGCGGCAGCGCGGTATCAGGCCATTCGGCCACCAGCGGAATATCGGGGAAGCGCTCGGGGCTCGCAAAGGCCGTGCGCGGATCGACCACCGTGACGTCGTAACCGAGCGAGCGCGCCAGCGGCGCCAAGGCCTGGCTGATATGCACCGCGCCCACGATGACGAGCTTTGCGGTCGGGGCGTAGACGTTGAGGAACAGCTTCTTGCCACCGGCCTCGACACTGGCGCTCTTGCCCATGCGAAGCTGCTTCTCCAGCTCGGCCCGCAGCGGATCTTTGGCAAAGTCCTTGGCCTTCACCAGGCGCTGCTCGCCGCTCCCGGTGTCCGTCACCAGGATCGCCGGCCGACGCGCGGCCCGCTCGGCATTGAGTTCGTGCAGGATCTCGAGCTTCACGGCTAACCGACCTTCTCGACGAAGACGCGGATGGTGCCGCCGCAGGACAGCCCGACATTCCAGGCCGTCTCGTCGGCGACGCCGAACTCCAGCATCCGGGGTTTGCCGCTCTGGATCACATCCATGGCCTCGGTGACCACGGCGCCTTCGACGCAGCCGCCGGAGACCGAGCCCAGGAACGTGCCCTCGTCGTTGATGACGAGGCTCGAGCCCGCCGGGCGCGGCGCCGAGCCCCAGGTCTCGACGACCGTCGCCAGCGCGACGCCATGGCCGGCCTTCTGCCAGTCCTCCGCCGCCTTCAGGATATCCTCGTCGCGATCGAGCATGGCTGGCCTCTCAAGCTGCGGAACGGATCAGGCTGCGGTGATGCGGCGGCAGCGGCCGGGAGAGCGTCGTGATCAGCTCCTGGATCGAACTCAAATTATGTACCGGGCGGAATTCGTCAACGTGCGGGAGCATCATTTTGATGCCCTGCGCCTTGGCCTCGAAGCCGCCGAACCGCAAGAGCGGGTTGAGCCAGATCAGCCGGCGGCAGGAGCGATGCAGCCGGTCCATCTCGAAGGCGAGCTTGGAATCGGCCTCCCGCTCCAGCCCGTCCGAGATCAGGAGCACGATGGCGCCCTGGCTCAGCACGCGCCGCGCCCATAATTTGTTGAAGTTGTGCAGCGAGGCCGAGATCCGGGTACCGCCGGCCCAGTCCTCGACCGAGGCCGAGCAGCTCGCCAGCGCCTCGTCGGGATCGCGCTGGCGCAGCGCGCGAGTGACGTTGGTGAGGCGGGTGCCGAACAGGAATACCGAAACGCGCTTGCGGGCGTCGCCGATGGCGTGGAGGAAGTGCAGGAACAGGCGGGTGTACTCGCTCATCGAGCCCGAGATGTCGAGCAGCGCCACGATCGGCGCCGGCTTCTCGATCCGCCCGAGGCGATGGATGTCGATGATGTCGCCGCCGGTGCGCAAGGACGCACGCAGCGTGCGGCGGAGGTCGAGCCGAAGCCCGCGCGGATCGGGCAGATAGCGGCGCGTCAAAAGCTCGGCCTGCGGCAACCTCATCCGTTCGATGGCGCGCAGCGCCTCGGTGATCTCGGCCGCACTCATCTGGGCAAAATCTTTCTTCTGGAGGATTTCCCTGTCGGAGACCGACAGGCGCAGATCCTGCTCCTGATGCTGCGGCGTCTCCGTCATGCGCGGCTGCGACATCGCCTCCTGCACGCGGCGGGAGCCGGCCTGCGGCTTCTTCTTGGCCTCGTCCGGCAGCGGCACCGAATCCAGCATGTGCTTCCACTCCTCGGAGGCGCGGAAGAACAGGTTGAAGGCTTGCTTGAAGATCAGCGCGTGCTCATGGCGCTTGACGAAGATCGCCTCCAGCGCGGTGAAGACGTCGGCGCGGTTGCCGATGTCGATGACCTGGAGCGCGCTCATGGCGTCGATGACGGCACCCGGCCCTACCGGCATGCCCGCAGCACGCAGCGCGCGGGCAAAGCCGACGATGTTGTCGGCGAACTGCTCGGTCTGCTCCGGGGCAAGGTGGTTGATGGCCATGGTCTATCCCCGCTCCGTCATTCCGGGGCGTCGCGCAGCGACGAACCCGGAATCTCGAGGTTCCGGGTTCGATGCCGCGCATCGCCCCGGAACGACGACGATCAATTCTCGCTCGTCGCGTCCTTCAGCACCTTCTGCAGGGTGTCGCCCTGCATGCGGGTGATGTCGTCCTGATACTTCAGCAACGCGCCCAGCGTGTCGCCGACCACTTGCGGGGTCAGCGAGCGGGCGTCGAGCTCGGACAAAGCGGTGGCCCAGTCGATGGTCTCGGCGACGCCCGGGGACTTGTAGAAGTCCTGGTCGCGCAAAGCTTGCACGAAGCGCACGACCTGCTGCGACAGCTTTGCCGAGATGCCGGGCACGCGCGACTTGACGATCGCAAGCTCGCGCTCGGCGGCGGGATAATCGACCCAGTGATAGAGACAGCGCCGCTTCAGCGCGTCGTGAATCTCGCGGGTGCGGTTGGAGGTGATGATGACGATCGGCGGGCTTGGCGCCTTCACGGTGCCGAATTCGGGGATCGTCACCTGGAAGTCGCTGAGGATTTCGAGCAGGTAAGCCTCGAACGCCTCGTCGGCCCGGTCGAGTTCGTCGATCAAGAGGACCGGCGGGCCCGCGACGTCGGGCTCCAGTGCCTGGAGCAGCGGCCGCTTGATCATGTAGCGGTCGGCGAAGATGTCGCTCGAGAGCTGATCGCGGTCGGTGTCGCCGGCGGCTTCCGCCATCCGGATCGCGATCATCTGCGCGGCGCTATTCCACTCATAGACCGCCGAGGAGACGTCGAGGCCTTCGTAGCATTGCAGACGGATCAGCTTCCGCCCCAGCGCCGCCGAGAGCACCTTGGCGATCTCCGTCTTGCCGACTCCGGCCTCGCCTTCCAGGAACAGCGGCCGGCCCATGCGCAGCGAGAGGTACGTCACCGTCGCCAGCGATCGCTCGGCGAGATAGCCGCGCGAGGTCAGGAGTTCGAGCATCGCATCGACCGATGCCGGCAATACAACTGAAGTATTGGCCCCGGAAGTGTTGGCCGCTGAAGTCATGAAATAGCCAGTCTCGCTACGCCCTCACCGGGGACAAGTTTGGGCCGAGGCGTGAGATCACCTCACTCCTTGGCGTTGGCGGCATCGAGCGCGCGCCGCGTCAGCACACCGATGAGATGCGCGCGGTATTCGGCACTGCCGTGGATGTCGCTGTTGAGACCTTCCGCCGGCACCGCGATGCCTTCAATCGCCTTCGACGCGAAGCGCTTCTTGAGGGCTTCCTCAAACGCCTCGACGCGGAACACGCCTTCGGAGCCGGCACCGGTCACGGCCACCCGGACGTCCGACGGACGCCGTGCCACGAACACGCCGACCAGCGCATAGCGCGAGGCCTGGTTGCGGAACTTGATGTAGGCCGCCTTCTTCGGCAGCGGGAACATCACCTTGGTGATGATCTCGTCGGCTTCGAGCGCGGTCGTGAACAGGCCCTGGAAAAACTCTTCGGCCTTGAGGCGGCGCTTGTTGGTGACGATGGTCGCGCCCAGCGCGAGCACGGCAGCCGGATAGTCCGCGGTCGGATCGTTGTTGGCGAGCGAGCCGCCGATCGTGCCCTTGTGGCGCACGGCGGGGTCACCGATCTGGCTTGCGAGATTGGCCAGCGCCGGGATCGCCTCGCCGACGATCGCGGAGGTCGCGACCTCGGCGTGCCTGGCGGTGGCGCCGATCACCAGCGAACGGCCCTTCATCTCGATCGTGTTGAGCCCCTCGATGTGGGAGAGGTCGACCAGATGCGGCGGGCTCGCCAGGCGCTGCTTCATGACGGGAATCAGCGTGTGGCCGCCGGCGATCACCTTGGCGTCTTCGTTCTTCACCAGGAGGTTGGCGGCCTGCCGCACGGTCCCGGGGCGATGGTATTTGAATTCGTACATCTGAATGTCCTGATCGCGGGATGCGCGTTACGCGAGGTCGGATTTGGCCATCGCCTTGGCGCCGGCGGAGATCGAGGCGACGATGTTCTGGTAGCCGGTGCAGCGGCAGAGATTGCCTTCCAGCTCTTCCCGGATCGTATGGTCGTCGAGCTCGTGGCCCTTGCGATGCACGATGTCGATCGCGGTCATGATCATGCCGGGCGTGCAGAAGCCGCATTGCAGGCCGTGGTGCTCGCGGAAGGCCTCCTGCATCGGATGCAGCGGCGCGCCGTCGGCGGCCAGCCCTTCGATCGTCTTGACCTCGTGGCCGTCGGCCATCACCGCGAGCGTGGTGCAGGACTTCACGGCCTTGCCATCGAGATGCACGACGCAGGCGCCGCACTGCGAGGTGTCGCAGCCGACATGGGTGCCGGTCAGGCGCAGATTTTCGCGCAGGAACTGCACCAACAGGGTGCGGGGATCGACGTTGGCCGTAACAGGATTGCCGTTCACGATGAGGGAGATTTTTGCCATAAGCACTCTCTATCAGCGCCCCGACGGGTCCCATCGAAGCGGTTCTTATAATTATTCCAACCCATCATATGGGCCATTATGCCCCGGGGCAACATCGCCCAGGGCGCAAGCCGCCATGCCGAAGGCGATGACCTTCAGCTCTGTACGGCCTTGGCGAAGTTCGCGAAAAACTCGTCGGCGAGCTTCTTGGCGGCGCCGTTGATGAGGCGCTGGCCAAGCTGCGCCAACTTGCCGCCGATCTGTGCCTCGACCTCGTAGGAAAGCAGCGTGCCGCCGTCCTTCTCCGCCAGCTTGACCACCGCGCCACCCTTGGCGAAGCCGGCAACCCCGCCCTCGCCCTCACCCGAAATCTTGTAGCCGTTCGGCGGGTCGAGATCGGACAGCGTGACCTTGCCCTTGAAGCGCGCCGACACCGGGCCGACCTTCATTTTCGCCGTTGCGCGAAAGCCGCCGTCGTCGGTCTTCTCGAGCTCCTCGCAGCCGGGGATGCAGGCCTTCAGCACCTCGGGATCGTTGAGCTTGGCCCACACGGCCTCGCGCGACGCCGCAAGCTGGACTTCGCCGTTCATCGTCATGGCCATGAGGGTGCCTCCCGGATCGCGTAACTATAGTGCTGATCAAGTAACGCAGGGACGCGGCAAAGGAAAGGCCGGTGCCCGGTCACGTGCAATGCATATTCGCAACTGCAAAAAGACGTGTGCGGGCGGTGGGGGATTGGCACAGCCGGGCCATGATGATTAGGTCGCGCGCAATATGACCACATCCCTCTCCCCCCTGCTCGCACCGATGCTGTCGAGCGCCGCCATGCGCGCCGTCTGCGACGACCGGTCGACCCTGCAGAACATGCTTGATTTCGAGGCAGCCCTGGCCCGCGCCGAGGCCGCCACGGACGTGATTCCGGCATCCGCCGTGGGCCCGATCGAGGCCGCGTCCAAGGCCGATTCCATTGACATGACCGCACTGGCGGACGCCGCGACGCGATCGGGCAATCTCGCGATTCCCCTGGTCAAGGCCCTGACGGCCAATGTCGGCAAGGCCGACAAGGAGGCCGCGCACTATGTGCATTGGGGTGCGACCAGCCAGGATGTCATCGACACCGCGACCATGCTCACGCTTCGCGCCGGCATCGATGCGCTGGACACCGACCTCAGCCGCGCCATCAAGGGCTTTGCCGCCCTGGCGCGCAGCCATCGCAATACCGCGATGGTGGCACGGACCTGGCTCCAGCACGCACTGCCGATGCCGTTCGGCCTGAAGGCCGCAGAATATGCCTCGAGCCTCGCCCGCGCCCGCTGCCGCCTGCGGCGGCTGCGCCGCGAGGGTCTCGCGCTGCAATTCGGCGGCGCGGCCGGCACGCTCGCGGCCCTCGGCGACAAGGGCCTTGCGGTAGCGGAACGCCTCGCGCGCGAGCTCGACCTGCCGCTGCCGGAAGCGCCCTGGCACACCCATCGCGACCGGATCGCGGAGGCCGCGTCCTGCTTCGCCATTCTGGCGGGAAGCTGCGGCAAGATCGCGCGCGACGTCTCGCTGATGATGCAGACCGATGTCGCCGAAGCATTCGAACCGGCCGGCGAAGGCCGCGGCGGCTCCTCGACCATGCCGCACAAGCGCAACCCGGTCGCTGCCGCAAGCGCGCTGGGCGCCGCCACCATGGCTCCGCAGCTTGCCGCCACGATCTTCGCGGCTCAAGTGCAGGACCACGAGCGCAGCGCCGGTCCCTGGCACGCGGAGTGGCCGACGCTGCCGCAATTGATGCTGGTCACCTCGGGCGCACTGGCCGCCATCGTCGACATCGCGGAGGGCCTCGACGTCGACGCCGCGCGCATGCGCAGCAATCTCGATGCGACGCACGGGCTGATCATGGCAGAGGCGATCACCTTTGCGCTGGCCGAGACGATCGGCAAGAGCGATGCGCATCATCTCGTCGAGGCCGCCAGCAAGCGCGCGGTCGCCGAGAAGAAGCATCTGCGCGAGGTGCTGCTGGCCGATTCGCTAGTCACCGCGCAGCTTTCGCCGGAAAAAATTGCGGCATTGTTCGAGCCGATGGCCTATCAAGGGGCTTCCCAAGCCCTGATCGACCGGCTGCTCGACAGCCTCGACCGCGAATAAGAACTGCAAGATACGACGGAGACGCCGCATGCCCATGATCGATGCCGACGGATGTCTGCTCAACGTCTCCGTCGAGGGCCGCGACGGCGGGCCGACCTTGATGCTCTCCAACTCGCTCGGCTGCACGCTGCAGATGTGGGAGCCGCAGATGAAGGCGCTGACACTGGTGTTCCGCGTCATTCGCTATGACCGCCGCGGCCATGGCAAGTCCAACGTTCCGCCCGGCCCCTATACGATGGAGCGCTTCGGCCGCGACGTGCTCGCGATCCTCGACGACCTCAACATCGAGAAGGTGCATTGGTGCGGCCTGTCGATGGGCGGCATGGTCGGGCAGTGGCTGGGCGCCAACGCACCGGAACGCTTCGGCAAGCTCATCCTCGCCAACACCTCCTGCTATTATGCCGAGCCGACCAAATGGCTGGAACGCATCGACGCCGTGAAGAAGGGCGGCATCGCCGCAGTCGCCGATGCCGTGATCGCGGGCTGGCTGACGCAGGATTTTCGCGAGCGCGAGCCCGACATCACCGCCAGGATGAAATCGATGCTGCTCGCCTCGCCGGTCGAAGGTTATCTCGCCTGCTGCGAAGCGCTGTCGACGCTGGACCAGCGCGAGCTGCTTCCCAAGATCAAGAGTCCGACGCTGGTGATCGCCGGCCGCCACGACATGGCGACGCCGATCTCGGCAGGTGAATTGATCCGCTCGAAGATTCCCGGCGCGAGCATGACCATCATCGACGCCGCACATATTTCCAACATCGAGCAGCCGCACGCGTTCACGGATGCGGTGGTGGGATTCTTGACGCAGCGCTAGCCACCATCTTCGTCATCCCGGAGGACAGAATGGACGACCAGAAGCGCCGCGATGCCGGCATGAACGTTCGCCGCAAGGTGCTGGGCAATGCCTGGGTCGACAAGTCGATCGCGAACCGCAACGTCTTCAACAACGATTTCCAGGACATGATCACGCGCTACGCCTGGGGCGAGATCTGGACGCGGCCGCATTTCGACGAGCGCACGCGGCGGGTGCTGGTGATCGGCACCATGGTTGCGCTCGGCCAATGGGACGAATTCCGCCTGCACGTGCGCGCGGCGCTCGCCGAAGGCGGCTTCACGCCCGACGACATCAAGGAAATCCTGCTGCAGCAGGCGATCTATTGCGGCGTGCCGGCCGTGAACCACGCTGTCAAGGAAGCCTCAGCGATTGTGCAGGAGCTCGGCCTGCTCAAGGCCTAGGGGAGCTGCGATCGTGGCGGTCTCTTGAACCGCCTTGTGGACCGTCTTGGGCGCGGTCTCGGGCCGTTCGATCACCACCACGATGGCGGCGCCGAGCAGGAGCAGCAGCTCGGTTGCGTGCAGCCGGAGCGCAGCCATCTCGCCGACCTTCGAGGCCATGACCATGCTGGCGAACGAGATCAGGCTGCCGATCGCCAGGGCAATGCCGAGCGCCTCGTCGCTGCCGCCATTCCTGCGGATGCGAGGAATGCAGAGCAGCGCGAGATAGATCGCAAAGAACGCCACGACCGTCAGCCGGCCCAGCGCCAGCAGCCACGCGGCGCGCACCGTGTCCATGCCGGCCATCTGGAGATGGTCGCTCAGGTACAGCGCAACCGCGACGCTCGGCCGCTCGTAGAGGCCATGCACGGGTGCGATGATGATGTTGAAGGCGACAAGCGCCCAGGCCGGGATGAAATAGGCCGCCAGCAGCGCGCCGTTGACCGAGCCGATCCGCCAATTCCCGAACATAGCCGCTTCCCGCTTCGCCTGCCGTTCGCCTTCGACCGAAGGCTTTGCGGAGAGCTAACTCGCATCAGACTGTGGCGGCAATTTAAACCCTTTGTTTACCTTAACTGCCCTCGCGATCGTCAGTCCGGGGGCGGGCTCGCAAAACCGAACCCGGAATCTCGAGATTCCAGTTCTGGCGCTAACGCACGATCCCGGAATGACGCGGACAAGCGATGGACCCAAAAGAAAAAAGGCCCCGCCTTCCGGCGGGGCCCTCTCTCTACTCCTCGGCTCCCAAACTCGCTATTCCTGGTCGCGCTGGCCGCCCTGCTGCTGGCCGGGCCGATCGCCCTGGCGCATCGGGTCGTTCTGCTGCTGCTGTCCGGGTTTCTGACCACCGCCCTGCTGCTGCCCGGGGCGCTGCTGGCCGGGGTTCTGACTCTGCTGACCCGGATTCTGGTTCTGCTGCTTCGTCATTCGGGGAACTCCCTTGTTGGACGTCAGAGCCGAGACAACGGCCGGCGGCCATTTTGGTTGCTCTGCGGAACCCAGTTCCTCACAGCTGCGGAACCCGAGCTCCAAATCACCTCTGTACAAGACCTCCTGCCATCGCGTGAGCTGTTGCAGCCGTCAGTTCCCTCCTGTTACAAAACGGCAAGAACGCTGAGGGGCTGCCGGGGCCCAATAAAAACACGCTCAAACCACACTCCAACCCACTCTCCTCAGAGCTCACGTTGAGCCCGCGTCAGGTTTGGTACGGCAGCCCATGGATTATTTCACCCAGCAGCTCATCAACGGTCTCGTCCTAGGCTCGATCTACGGCCTGATCGCCATCGGCTATACGATGGTCTACGGCATCGTCGGCATGATCAACTTCGCCCATGGCGACGTCTTCATGATCGGCGGCTTCATTGCCTTGATCACCTTCCTGATCCTGATCTCGCTCGGGTTGACCGCGATACCGCTGATCCTGCTCGTCGTGCTGCTCGTCTCGATGGCGATCACCGCGCTTTATGGCTGGACCATCGAGCGCATCGCCTACCGGCCGCTGCGCCATTCCTTTCGCCTCGCCCCGATGCTGTCGGCGATCGGAATGTCCTTCGTGCTGACCAACTATTCGCAGGTGGCGCAGGGCGCGCGCGTCAAGCCGATCCCGCCCTTCATCACCGGCGGCTACACCCTGCACGAGAGCACGGACGGTTTCGTGATCCAGCTCTCCAACATCCAGATCATGGTGGTCGTCACCACCATCGTGCTGCTGGCCCTCTTCACCTGGCTGGTGTCGCGCACCCGGCTCGGGCGCGACATGCGCGCCTGCGAGCAGGACCAGACCATGGCGGCGCTGCTCGGGGTCGACGTCGACCGCACCATCTCCATGACCTTCGTGATCGGTGCCGCGCTCGCCGCGGTCGCGGGCCTGATGTACCTGCTCTATTACGGCCTCGTCGATTTCTTCATGGGCTTCGTCGCGGGCATCAAGGCGTTCACCGCCGCCGTGCTCGGCGGCATCGGCTCGCTGCCCGGCGCCATGCTCGGCGGCCTTGCGATCGGCCTGATCGAGACGTTCTGGTCGGCCTATTTCTCGGTCGAATACAAGGACGTCGCGGCGTTCTCGATCCTGATCGTCGTGCTGATCTTCATGCCGACCGGCTTGCTCGGTCGTCCCGAAGTCGAAAAAGTCTGACGGTCGCGCGTGGCAGCTTCCTCACCCATGAAGGCCAAATCTGGCATCCCCGCCATCCTGAAGACGGCTTTGGTCAACGCGCTGGTCGCGCTGGTGCTGTTCTCGTTGATGGTCGGCATCCGCACCGAGGCGGGCGCCTCCGGTCAGCTCACTTATTGGACGCGCTTCGGCGAGCTCGCGTCCCTCGTCGCTGCAGTGTTCGGCGGCTCGATCGTCATCGAGTTGCTGCGGCAATGGATCGGCCCGACCGGCGCCGAGAAACTGGTGCCACCGGCGGTCTCGAACGGCATGTCGTTCATCGGCCGCTACCTCGCTCCGGCGCTTTTGATCTTCACGCTGCTGGTGCCGGTGATCTTCTATAACCAGCGCTACATCCTCGACCTTGCGATCCTCGTGCTCACCTATGTCATGCTGGGCTGGGGGTTGAACGTCGTGGTCGGGCTCGCGGGCCTGCTCGATCTCGGCTACGTCGCCTTCTACGCGGTCGGCGCCTATTCCTACGGGCTGCTTGCGACTAATTTCGGCTGGTCGTTCTGGATCTGCCTGCCGCTCGCCGGCATCCTCGCGGCGTTCTGGGGCGTCCTGCTCGGCTTCCCCGTGCTGCGCCTGCGCGGCGACTATCTCGCCATCGTGACGCTCGCCTTTGGCGAGATCATCCGCCTCGTCATCATCAACTGGCAGGAGCTCACCGGCGGCCCCAACGGCGTCTCCGGCATTCCCCGCCCCACCTTCTTCGGCATCCCGCTCGACAACAGCGATGACGGCCTCGCCGCCAAGCTCGGCATCGAATATTCGCCGACGCACCGCATCGTCTTCCTGTTCTATCTGATCCTGGCGCTGGCGCTGCTCACCAACTGGGCGACGATCCGCCTGCGCCGCCTGCCGATCGGGCGCGCCTGGGAAGCCTTGCGCGAGGACGAGGTCGCCTGCCGCGCGCTCGGCATCAACACCACGACCACCAAGCTCACGGCGTTCGCGACGGGTGCGATGTTCGGCGGCTTTGCCGGCGCGTTCTTCGCCACTCGCCAGGGCTTCATCAGCCCGGAATCCTTCACCTTCCAGGAATCGGCGCTGGTGCTCGCCATCGTCGTGCTCGGCGGCATGGGCTCACAGCTCGGCGTGGCGCTGTCCGCGCTCGCCATGATCGGCGGCTTCGAGCTGTTCCGCAGCCTCGAAACCTATCGCATGCTGGTGTTCGGCATGGCCATGGTGCTGATCATGATCTGGCGGCCGCGTGGCCTGGTCGGCCATCGCGCCCCGACCGTCTATCTCACCAAGGCGCACGCGATCTCTTCCGACCTCGTCAAGGAAGGTCACGGATGAGCGACGACAAGATTCTCGACGTCGACCGGCTCACCATGCGCTTCGGCGGCATCGTCGCCGTGCAGGACCTGTCATTCTCGGCGGCGCGCAAGAAGATCACCGCCCTGATCGGACCGAACGGCGCCGGCAAGACCACCGTGTTCAACTGCATCACCGGCTTCTACAAGCCGAGCGGCGGCGCCATCCACCTCACCCATGACGACGGCAGGACGGTCGCGCTGGAGCGGCTGAATGATTTCCGCATTGCCAAGCAGGCCAAGGTCGCCCGCACCTTCCAGAACATCAGGCTGTTTCCCGGCATGACTGCGCTGGAAAACCTGATGGTGGCGCAGCATAACGCGCTGATGCGCGCCTCCGGATTCACTCTCCTCGGTCTCCTCGGCGTTCCTACTTACCGTGACGCCGAAAAACGCGCCATCGACCTCGCCATCGACTGGCTCAAGCGGGTCAACCTGCTCGACCGTGCCGACGATGCCGCCGGCAATTTCGCCTATGGCGACCAGCGCCGGCTCGAGATCGCGCGCGCCATGTGCACCGAGCCCGCGCTTCTGTGCCTGGACGAGCCCGCCGCCGGCCTCAACGCGCGCGAGAGCGCGGCCTTGAGCGAGCTCCTGCTCTCGATCCGCGATGAACTCGGCACCTCGATCCTCCTGATCGAGCACGATATGTCGGTCGTGATGGAGATCTCCGACCACATCGTGGTGATGGACCATGGCGTCAAGATCGCGGAAGGCACGCCGCGCGAGATCCGCGACGATCCCAAGGTGATCGCCGCCTATCTCGGCGCCGACGAGGAAGAGGCGGCTGCTGTGATGGAGGGCGGCTCGTGACGCCGGCACCTTCTCCTCTGCTCGTGATCCGCGGCTTGCGCGCCGCCTACGGCAAGATCGAGGCGCTGAAGGGCGTCGACGTCGAGATCAATGCCGGCGAGATCGTGGCCCTGATCGGCGCCAACGGCGCCGGCAAGTCGACCCTGATGATGACGATCTTCGGCAAGCCGCGCGCCCGCGCCGGCCAGATCCTGTATGAAGGCCGCGACATCACCGACGTCCCCACCCACGCGATCGCGCATTTGCGCATCGCCCAATCTCCGGAGGGCCGCCGCATCTTCCCGCGCATGAGCGTGGCGGAAAACCTCCAGATGGGGGCGGACGCCACCGAATGCACCGAGACCGAACGCGAGGCCACGCTCCAGCGTGTCTTCACGCTGTTTCCGCGGCTGAAGGAACGCTACGCCCAGCGCGGCGGAACCCTGTCCGGCGGCGAGCAGCAGATGCTGGCGATCGGCCGCGCCTTGATGAGCCGTCCTCGCCTGCTGCTGCTCGACGAGCCCTCGCTGGGCCTCGCGCCGCTGATCGCGCGCCAGATCTTCGATGCGATCCGCACCCTGAACCGCCAGGACGGCCTGACCGTCCTGATCGTCGAGCAGAACGCCAACCATGCCCTCAAGCTCGCCCATCGCGGCTATGTCATGGTCAATGGCCTGATCACGCTGGCCGGCACGGGCGCCGAATTGTTGCAGCGCCCCGAGATTCGCGCCGCCTATCTGGAGGGCGGCCGGCACGGCTGACCGAACCACAAGCCAGCCGGCGTGCGGCCGAATGCGGCGAGATATCTGCGCCAATGCCCGTATTTTGCCGGTGACTTCTCCTGAGATTCATTCAAGAATGGCGCCGGTTTGAACCGGGCATGCCCGGCAACGTCCACAGGCGACCACCCGCGAGGTATCTCATGAAATCACTGAAGCTCATCGGTCTGGCATTCGGCGTATCGATCGCGCTGTCGAGCGCGGCATTCGCGCAGGATGTCACCGTCGCAGTCGCAGGCCCGATGACCGGCGGCGAGTCCGCCTTCGGCCGCCAGATGAAGAACGGCGCCGAAATGGCCGTGGCCGATATCAATGCCGCCGGCGGCGTCAACGGCAAGAAGCTCGCGCTGTCCGTCGAAGACGACGCGTGCGACCCGAAGCAGGCGCGCTCGATCGCCGAAAAGATCGCCGGCGCCAAGATGCCCTTCGTCGCCGGGCACTATTGCTCCTCGTCGTCGATCCCCGCCTCGGAGGCCTATGCGGACGGCAACGTCCTGCAGATCACCCCCGCCTCGACCAACCCGCTCTTCACCGAGCGCAAGCTTTGGAACGTGGCACGCGTCTGCGGCCGTGACGACCAGCAAGGCCTGATCGCGGCGCAGTACATCGCCAAGAACTACAAGGGCAAGAACATCGCGATCCTCAACGACAAGACCACCTACGGCAAGGGTCTTGCCGACGAGACCAAGAAGGCGCTCAACAAGGCGGGCGTCACCGAGAAGATGTACGAGTCCTACAACAAGGGCGACAAGGACTTCAACGCGATCGTCTCGCGCCTGAAGCGCGACAATATCGACCTCGTCTATGTCGGCGGTTACCACCAGGAGAGCGGCCTGATCCTGCGTCAGATGCGCGACCAGGGCCTCAAGACCGTGCTGATGGCCGGCGACGCGCTTGCCGACAAGGAGTACGCCTCGATTACCGGCCCCGCCGGCGAAGGCACCCTGTTCACCTTCGGCCCCGATCCGCGCAACAAGCCGACCGCCAAGAAGATCGTCGACGCCTTCAAGGCCAAGAACATCGATCCGGAGGGCTACACCCTCTACACCTATGCGGCGATGCAGGTCTGGTCACAGGCGGCCAAGAAGGCCGGCACCACCGACGCCAAGAAGGTCATGGAGGCGATGAAGGCCGGCAAGTGGGACACCGTGATCGGCCCGATCGAGTACGACGCCAAGGGCGACATCAAGCAGATCGACTACGTCGTCTACAAATGGGACGCCAAGGGCGGCTACTCCGAGATCAAGGGCAACGGCACCTGAGCGCGGCTCCGGGACTCAAATCCCGCCATGCGATCATCATCACGCCCCGGCTTGCCCCGGGGCGTTTTCTTTGTGGCAGGATCAAACGGCTGCGGGCAGCTCGCCGGCGGCCACGGCCTGAGCCTTGCGAAGCGCCTGCAGGAGATCGTTCGGACGAAACGGCTTCTGCAGGCAAATCACGCTGGCGAGGTGGGGCGACTGCTCCATGAAATCCAGCGCCGTCATTCCGGACACGGCAACGACGGGAAGCCCCGGTGCGCGCTCGCGCAGGGTCGCAATGACGTCGACACCGCTGATATCGCCGAGGAAAATATCGACGATCACCGCGTCAAAGCGGCCTTCTGCGAAGGTTTTCAGCCCGGCCGCACCGCTTCCGGCCTCGGCAACCTCGTAATGGTTGACCCGAAGCACGATCGCGACCATCGCGCGGACGTCCTTCTGGTCGTCGATGATGAGAACGCGAGGCATGGGAACAACTCCCGCAGATCGATCAAATGATATGATTCGAACCTGGAACCCGGCACCGTGGCAGGGCATTATGACACCACCCAGTAAAGCGCATCTTACCTGGTCCCCATTCCGCGTTCCCCCTCAAATTAAGTAAGCTGTAACCTTCGGTTGAGTCGTCGCGGTATCAGTTCACGACACGCGCCCGGAACGGGCTACCGTAGGAGGTCAGGACTGCCGATCTTGGAACTGCGGAGATGCTCAAAACGGGTCTGCACGATATGAACGCGCCTGCGATCGACCGAAGCACATTTCTTTCGACTCTGCCGGCCGCGTCGACCGACCGGACCGCGGCTTTGTGGATCGTCGGCATCTCCTCGATCCTGTTCGCATTGGCCGTTCCGTTCGCAGGTATCCCGCTGCCGCCGGTCCCGGCCTTCGTCGCGAGCTATCAATCGGCGCTGGCCGTCAGCGACATCATCACGGCCGTGCTGCTGCTGTCGCAGTTTTCGGTGGTGCGGACCCGCGCCCTGCTGTGGCTGTCGACCGGCTACCTGTTCACCGCCGCGGCTGCGCTGGTCCATGCCCTCACCTTCCCCGGCCTGTTCACGCCGACCGGGCTGTTTGGCGCGGGCAGCCAGACCACGGTCTGGCTCTATATGATCTGGCACGGCGTCTTCCCGTTGTTCGTGCTGGGCTATGCCTGGCTGAAGGAACAGGACGGCGGCCCCAGGATCCAGGGCCCGACCAGCACCGCGATCTACGCGACCGTGCTCGGCGTCGTCGCAACCATGGGCGCCTTCGCCTGGATCGTCACCGCCCAGCACGATTTGTTGCCGGTTCTGCTCCGCGACGGCCGTTACACACCGACCATGATCGGCGTCGTGTCCTTCGTGTGGTCGCTGAGCTTCGCCGCGCTGGTATCGCTCTGGTTCCGCCGCCCGCATTCGGTGATCGACGTCTGGCTCATGGTCGTGATGTGCGCATGGCTGTTCGACATCGCGCTGTCCGCGATCGTCAACGTCGCGCGCTTCGATCTCGGTTTCTACGCCGGCCGCCTCTATGGCCTCTGCGCGTCGAGCTTCGTGCTCGCGGTGCTGCTGATCGAGAACGTCCGCCTTCAGTTGCACACCGTCGGCCTCGTCGGCAGGCTGCGCCAGCAATCGGCGTCGGAACGCGACTATTACGGCAAGCGCCTCGCCCTGTACGGCGCCGTCGTCGAATCCTCCAACGATGCCATCATCACGAAGACGCTCGACGGCATCATCACCGGCTGGAACAAGGCCGCCGAGCATCTGTTCGGCTATTCCGCCGCGGAGGCCGTCGGCAGGTCGATCGACATCATCGTGCCGCCGGACCGAAAAGGCGAAGTCAGGAGCATCCTCAACCAGATCGCCGGCAACGAATCGATTGCCCAACACGAGACAGTGCGGATTCGCAAGGATGGCCGCGCGCTCGACGTCGTCCTGAACGTATCACCCTTGAGATCGGACAACGGAGAGATCATCGGGGCCTCCAAGATCGCCCATGACATCACGGAGGAGAAACAGGCGCGCGAGAAGCTGCGCCGCGAGACCGAGGAGCGTCAGCGCATCTTCGAGACCTCGCAAGACCTGATCTTGGTGACCGATGGTTTCGGCAATTTCATCCAGGTCAGCCCGAGCGTGAAGGACATCCTCGGCTTCAGCCCGGACGACATGATCGGGCACAGCGCGACCGAGTTCATCCACCCTGACGACCTCGAGAGGACGCGCGACGAGATGCGGGCGGCACGGCGCGGCGCGGTCAAGCGCAGCTTCGAGGCGCGCTACTATCATTACGACGGTCACGAGGTCACGCTGAACTGGATGGGCACTTGGTCCGAGCCGGTGAAGCGCCATTTCTTCATCGGCCGGGACCTCACGGAGAAGCAGGCCGCCGAAGCCCAGTTCCGGCAGGTCCAGAAGATGGACTCCATCGGCCAGCTGACCGGCGGCGTCGCGCACGACTTCAACAACGTGCTGACCGTCATCACCGGCACGATCGGCATCCTGGCCGACGCGGTTGCCGACCGCCCCGAGCTGGCTGCAATCACCAAGCTGATCGACGACGCCGCCGAGCGCGGCGCCCAGCTGACCAAGCATCTGCTGGCCTTCGCCCGCAAGCAGCCGCTCCAGCCTCGCGAGATCGACGTCAACGCGCTGGCGCTCGAAGCCGCCAAACTGCTGCATCCGACGCTGGGCGAGCAGATCACGATCATGCCGCAGCTCACTGAGGACGCCTGGCCGACGCTGGTCGATCCCGGCCAGCTATCCACCGCGATCCTCAATCTCGCATTGAACGCGCGTGACGCCATGCCCGAGGGCGGCACCTTGGTGCTGGAGACCCGCAACATCTTTCTCGACGACGGCTATGCCAGCATGAACCCCGACGTCGTCGCCGGCAATTACGTGATGATTGCCGTCAGCGACACCGGCAGCGGGATTCCGCCGGACCTGATCGACCGGGTGTTCGACCCGTTCTTCACCACCAAGGAGGTCGGCAAGGGCACCGGCCTCGGCTTGAGCATGGTGTTCGGTTTCGTCAAGCAGTCGGGCGGCCACATCAAGATCTACAGCGAGGTAGGCCACGGCACGAGCGTGAAGATCTACCTGCCGCGCTCGACCGGGGTGCAGGAGACCGAGTTCGAGGCGCAGCAGAACGCGCCCATCACCGGCGGCAACGAGAAGATCCTGATCGTCGAGGACGACGCCCTGGTGCGGCAATATGTGGTGACCCAGGTCAAGAGCCTCGGCTATACCGCGCTCGAGGCCGCCAACGGCGCGGAGGCCCTGACCATCATCGACAGCGACAAGACCATCGACCTGCTCTTCACCGACATCATCATGCCCGGCAACATGAACGGCCGTCAGCTCGCCGACGAGGCCGCTCGCCGCCGTCCCGACCTGAAGACATTGTTCACCTCGGGCTACACCGAGAATGCCATCGTCCATCACGGCCGGCTCGATTCCGGCGTGCTGCTGCTGGCAAAGCCCTACCGCAAGTCCGAACTCGCCAAGATGCTCAGGACGGCACTGGCGAGTTGAGCCTGCGGCGTCCCTGCGCTATCGCAAGGCGAACTCCTTTCAGCGCGCGAGGCCACCTTGAAGGATCTGCTCACCGACATTGCCGGGGTCCGCGTCGGCCACGCCGAGGATGCCAAAGTCGCCACCGGCACGACCGCAATCATCTTCGACCAGCCCGCGGTCGCGGCGATCGACGTGCGCGGCGGCGGTCCCGGCACGCGCGAGGATGCGCTGCTCGATCTCGCCAACACCGTCGAGCGCGTCGACGCGATCGCGCTGTCCGGCGGCTCTGCTTTCGGTCTCGATGCCGGCGGCGGCATCCAGGCATGGCTCGCCGAGCAGGGGCGCGGCCATCGCGTTCGCGAGGCGCTGATTCCGATCGTGCCGGGGGCCATCCTGTTCGACCTCCTCAACGGCGGCGACAAGGCCTGGGGACGCTTCTCGCCCTATCGCGACCTTGGCTACGCCGCCGCGGCCGCTGCCAGCGCCGACTTCCCGCTCGGCAGCGTCGGCGCCGGCTTGGGGGCCACCACCGCGACGTTCAAGGGCGGGCTCGGCTCGGCGTCGGCGGCGACACCTGACGGCGTGAAGGTCGCGGCGATCGTCGCCGTCAACGCGGTGGGCAGCGTGACCGTCGGCAACGGGCCGTGGTTCTGGGCGGCACCGTTCGAAATCGGCAGCGAGTTCGGCGGGCGCGGCCTGCCCGACAAATTCACCGACGACATGCTCCGGATGCGCATCAAGGGCGGTCCCGCGGCGAGCGCGCGCGAAAACACCACCATCGGCGCCGTCGTCACCGACGCGGTGCTGACCAAACCCCAGGCCAAGCGTCTGGCGATGATCGCGCACACCGGCTTTGCCCGCGCCATCTATCCGGTGCACGCACCGACCGATGGCGACGTGCTGTTTGCGGCGGCGACCGGCGAGAAGCCGATCGAACCGCTGGTCGGCCTCACCGAGCTCGGCACGGTCGCCGCCAACGTGGTCGCGCGTGCGATCGCCCGCGCCGTGTACAGCGCGACCGCGCTGCCGTTCCCGGGGGCACAGCCGGCGTGGAACGACAGGTTCGGTTAGAAACGAAACGGCCGAGACGGCATTACCCTGGCGGCCTCAGGTGTACCGCCATGCCGTCATCCGTAATCCGCTTCGTTCGCTATGCGCCCGACACGCGGGAGCTGAAGGTGACCTTCGTCAGCGGACGCTCCTATGTCTACGAGGACGTTCCACCCGAGGTCGCCGCAGCGTTCCGGGAAGCGCGCTCAAAGGGCGCGTTCTTCAACCACGAAATCCGTGACCGCTATGCCTATCGTGACATCACGCGCGAATATGCCGGCTGATCCCGGTGGTGGCTCACACGCTCATCGACATCGACGAACCGGCAGCCGCCGAAGCGCCTTGCCCCTGGCCGCCTTGCTGCTGCATCAACTGCGCGAACAGATCGTAAGCCGAATTGCGCGGGCTGGAGGCGCCCGGCACCGTCGTCGACATCTTGAAGCCGTCAGCATAGGTGACGGTCGTCGTGGTCGAGCCGTCGGCAGCGGTCGTCGTGGTCGAGGTCGATCCACCCTTGGAATTCGACGAGGAATCCGATCCATCGCCCGAGCCGTCGGCACCTTGCGCGTGATGGTGGCCATGGTGACCGCTCTTCAGCGCCTTCGACATCTCGTCCAGGCTCACGCTGCCGTCCGCGTTCGAGTCCAGCTTGGAGAATACGTCGTCGGCCTGCGCGAGGTTGGTTCCGCCGGCACCCAGCGCGTCCTCGAACTCGGACTTGGTGATGTTGCCGTCGCCGTCCCCGTCGATCTGGGAGAACAGGTGCTTGAGCGCGGCCTCACGGCTCGTTGACGTCGAGGAGGTGGACGTGGAGTTCGACGAGGTCGAGCTGGCCGTGCTGGTGGTGTCAGAGGACTGGCTTTGCGCGGCGAACAACGCGTTCATCGTCTCCGGCGCGATCTGCGGATATTTGCCCGAGTTGACCGACGAGGTCGCGCCGCTGGTCGTGTTGCTGCTGCCGCTGTCGATGGCAAAGGGATTGGTTGCACCCTGCGCCGCCCCCGTCTTGTGCGTCGAGGCGGACGATTTCGAGTTCGTCAGCGTCTGAATCGCGTCGAGTGCGCTCGACACGGCACCGACGGCACCAAGGGCAAACAACATTGCACAACTCCAACCGATGCGGCACGCCGCGGCCAATGTTCTGCAGGTGACGTCAGCAAGCGTCGTGCCAGCGTAAAAAGCTCAATGATATCCGCGACCGTTGCGCTTTGGACGGCTTGGGATTACCGGCAATTCGTGCCGGCCGCGGCAGATTTTTCCGCCCACAGGAAGCACGCCTCCCCTGCATTGCCCGCCATGGAGGCCCATGTTAGGCGAGGCCATCTTTCACGCCCCGCCTCCGGGAAACCGCGCCATGACCCAAGCCTTCGCCCCCCGCCCCCTGGCAATCGCGCCCTCGATTCTGGCTTCGGATTTCTCCAGGCTCGGCGAGGAGGTGCGCGCCGTGGATGCCGCCGGCGCCGACTGGATCCATCTCGACGTGATGGACGGCCATTTCGTTCCGAACATTTCCTACGGCCCCGACATCATCAAGGCGATGCGCCCCCACACCAAGAAGGTGTTCGACGCGCATCTGATGATCTCGCCCTGTGACCCCTATCTCGAGGCCTTTGCGAAGGCCGGCTGCGACCACATCACCGTGCACGCGGAGGCTGGTCCCCATTTGCACCGTTCGCTGCAGGCCATCCGCGCGCTCGGCAAGAAGGCCGGCGTCTCGCTCAATCCAGGCACGCCGGTCAGCGCGCTCGAATACGTCCTCGATCTCGTCGACCTCGTGCTGGTGATGTCGGTCAATCCCGGCTTCGGCGGTCAGGCCTTCATTCCCTCCGCGATCGGAAAGATTCGCGACATCCGCGCGATGACGGCGGGACGACCGATCGACATCGAGGTCGACGGCGGCGTCGGCCCGGATGTCGCCGGCGCGCTCGCCGCGGCCGGCGCCAACGCCTTCGTCGCCGGCACATCCGTCTTCCGGGGCGGCACGCAGGAGGCCTACAGGACCAACATCGCCGCGATCCGCAACGCGGCGCTCGGGGCCCGCGGCGAAGCGATTTGAGCCGGATCAAACAGCGCACGCGGACGAGGCGAAATCCCGCGGCTTTTACGGGTGCTGCAGCGCCCAATACCTAAAATTGCAGTGGTGATCCGTACTCATCCGGACTTCACTGATTCGCGCAAATCACCGCAAGTGAGTCCTGCCTGCTTTTGACGGGAGGACATCATGACGACGACCCTGGTTTGGACTGGCGTAGCGTTGTGGTTGGCGTTCAATGCAGCGATTGCGGCTCGTAGCCTCTACGTGGCGCGAACGGTGAAGGCCGAGGCTTCTGCCCGCATCATTCACCTTCACCGTCGCCGGGTCTGAGCGCCATGCAGATCGCACTCGTGAAGCGTCAGCCGAAGCGCAGGTGCCGGATCCCGCGGCGCCCACATCCGGGCCTCGATTATTTCTTCGGCCGCCTCGAGAGCACCGATAGCAGGCTGGACGACGACGCCGCACTCGACACGACGGACCCCGATCATTCGTTTGCCTCGCAGCACCGACACTGAGACTTTCCTTTTTTCGGACCACTCCATGAAACCGCACTGCCCGAACTGCCTGAAGGAAATGACCAAGGCATCCGCGTCGCGTAACCTGTTCAATTGCGAGCCCTGCCGCGAGATCATCCAGTATTTCGGCGGCAGCCCGGATCACGGCGAGCCCGGCCCGCAATTCTCCTGGCCGATCCGCCGCAAGCGCGTCGCTCATTCCGCCCACGCGGCCTGACCGCCCTTCAAGCCGGCGGGCCTATCCCGGCCCTTCGCCGGCGTCGGTCTCGCCGACATCCCCAGCCATCCGCGGCGGCCGCACCACGGTGACGGTGCAGGCCGCTTCCGAGGCCACCTTGGCCGAGACGCTGCCGAGCAGCGTGCGGCGGAACGAGCCCTGCCGCGCCCCGATGATGACGTGGTCGACGTGGTTGACCTCGGCGAACTCCAGGATCGCGGCAGCGGGATCAACCGCCTCCAGCACATGAGCCGACAGCCGGCTCTCATCCAATTTGAGCGGCGTCGCCCAATGCCGCAGCGCGACCAGGCGGTCGATATGCTTGTTGGACCCCTGCTCGTCCAGGGTACGGTCGATCGCGATCCGGTTCAGCTTGAGCACGTTGACGCAAGCGAGCCGCGCTGACGGCAAGGTGGCGAGGATGCGCTCGGTGGTCACGCGCAGCGCCTCGTTGAGCGCCGGCGCGCCTTCCACCGTGTCGAGCGCGACAGCGAGGATCGGGCTCGACGCGATTTGCGCGGCGACATCCGATTTCGCGCGCGGCGCCATGACGCCCAGATTGAAGCGGCGACGCCAGGCGACGCTGAGCGGGTCGCGCTTGACCCGCTCCGCACGCGTGGTGAGCTTGACCTGATCGGGATGGGCGAGATCGAAGGCGAGCTGGGACGCCGTCGGATAGCGCCACACCGGCTCGATCTCGAGACACCGCAGCACCACCTCCTGCAGCCAGGGCGGATAGTCGGCGCGCACGCTCCGCGGCGGATGCGGATCGCGCCACAGCCGGCGCCGCATCGCGCGCAGCGTCTCGCCCTCGCCGAACGGCCGTTCGCCGGTGGTGAAGAAATAGAGCAGCACGCCGAGCGAAAACAGATCGCTGCGCGGATCGTCGCGCACCCCGGACAGTCGCTCGGGCGCCATGTAGGGCGCGGTGCCGTAAGGCAGGCGGAACTCCTCCTGCAACAGATCCGGCAAGTGATTGTGATGCGACAGGCCGTAGTCGATCAGCACCGCCTCGCCGCTCTCGCGGAACATGATGCTGCTCGGCTTGATGTCGTGATGGATCACGTTCTGGCGGTGCAGATCGGCCAGCGCGGTTGCGATCCTGGCGACGAGCTGCCGCGCCTCGTCATAAGGCAGCGGGAGCTCAGGCAGTCGCTTGTAGAGCGTGGTGCCGCCGATGCGCTCGATCACGACATAGGCCTGGTGCGCGAAATCACCGGTGCCGAAGCAGGTCGGGACGTGCGGACCCGCGAGCCGCGGCAGGATCATCATCTCCATCTCGAAGGAGACGATCGCGGCGGGGTCCTCGCCCTCCGAGACCCGCGGGATCTTCATCAGCAGCGGCACGTCGATGCCGGGATGGGTAACGGTCCACAGCGTCGCCATGCCGCCGGCATGGACGCATTCACCGATGGTGTAGCCATCGATCACCGCGCCTGTTGTGACCAGTGATTTCGGCATCGGCCTCTAGCGCCCCTGCGACAGCCGGTCGGCGAGCCAGTGCGGCAGACCGTTGTCGCGAATTCTGCCTGCCGCGGTCGCGATATCGTAGGGCGCGCGGCAATAGGTGATCTGGCAGGACTCAGTGTCGAACAAGACGAAGGCTGCCGACGGATCGCTGTCGCGGGGCTGGCCGACCGAGCCGAGCACGGCGAGCCATTGCCGTCCGCGCAGAAGCTGCACCGGGACGTCGGTCTTCGGCACGAAGCTCGTCATCTTCGCCGTCACCGACATCGAATAGAGCGCGGGACGATGGATATGACCGCAGAAGGTGACATGGGCGGGGGTCGCGATCAGGCTCTTGGCGGCGTCCACGGTGGATCGGACATAGTGCCAGCGCTGCGGGTGAGAGGCTTCCGAATGCACGAAGAGACGGTCGCTGTCCTCGACCAGCATCGGCAATTCGCTCAGGAATCGGCGCTGCGCTGCGCCAAGCCGGCCGCGGGTCCATTCGATTGCGACCTGCGCCTCGGCGTTCATCGTCTCTGCCGAGGAGTTGACCGCCTGGTCGTGATTGCCGCGCACGGCGATAGCACCTTGGGCCACGAGCTCCATCGCGGTGTCCACCACCCATTCCGGATCGGCGCCATAACCGACGAAATCGCCGAGCAGGACGAACCGCTCCGCGCCCTTCGCACGCGCGACCTTCAGGCAGGCCTCGAAGGCCTGCCTGTTGCCGTGGATATCCGAGAAGACAGCGAGAAGCACGCACCCTCCACCCTTCAATTCTTATTGAAACCCGATACGGCTAAATTGAGGGAGGTCAAGACATGCGCCAGCGCCGCGCCGATTACCAGCCCCCCGCGGACGATCGCGAAGAGCCTATTGCTCGTCCTTCGGGGGCATTCGGGGCGGCGGCAGCGGGGTGAACACGGCGCCTTGTGCGCCGGCCGGCGGGGCGATGAACTCGCCGGTCGAGGAATCGCCGCCGGTGGTCTCCATGATCGTCTTGGGCGTCACATATTCACGGACCATGTCGAGGAGGCTGCCATCGCCGCCGCCGAAATCGGCGGCGCGACCGCCTTGCGGATGTCCCAGCGCGATCTCGTTTTCCGCGGCATGGGTCTTGTCGGCGAGCCCATCGTTGTAGGGCACACGGAAGGCCCGCGGGATGCCGCTCGGACGATTGTCATCGTCGAGCTGCTCGACCCAAAGATAGATCGAGCCGGGATCGCCCTGAAGCGAGTGCGGCTCGACGATGCGGGACTTCAGCAGCTTGAATGTCGTCGGCAGCCGGTCGGTACTGGCCCAGCCGAGCAGGCCGCGCATCTCGCTGAAGCTGACGACATAGAAGGCGCTGGTCACGACCACCGCGACCGCCTTCAGCGACCAGTGCAGCCGCGCGTAGACCAGCACGACCAGCAGCAGCGCGCCGATCACGGCGTAGGCGACCGACAGCGTGAGGATGACCGTTTGCAGATCAGTCACGGCGTATCCTCTTGGCGTTGCTGCTCACACCCGTCCTCGGGTCGAGATCGGCCCCGTTGCGCCAGCTGCTGCGGAACGTCTCGAGCAGCGATTTCGGCCGCTGATTCACATCGACGACCTTGCCCTCCGTGTCGAGCCGGAATCGCACCGCGGTCTTCTCGTCGCCGGTGTGGTCGAGCGTGAACTTGTTGTCGAACACAACCTGCGCTGTCGGATTGAGTTTCTGCACCTTCACATTCGCCGTCACGGGCTCGCCGGTGGTGGCGACGAAATGCGAGACGTTGACGGTGTATTCACCGGGGATCATGCCGCGCAGCGTCACGATCTCCTCGCGGATGGGCGAGGCGATCTTCTTGCCGGCGACCATGATGAAGTCGTTGGCGCCGCCGCGGTCGTCGCGGTCGAGCGTGAGGAAACCTGCCTCGCGGTGGCGATACCAGGCGATGTTGCCGGCGGGATCCTGCACGAACAGATCGAGATCGTCGGGGTGATTGTCCGGCCAGTCCAGCGTGATGATGAACTCCGCCTTGGAATCGATCTTGCCGTCCTTGGCGTCCGGAGAGACCGCGAGCAGTGCAAGGAAGAACAGGAACGCGATCACCTGGAGCGCCTTGAACAGCATCACGCCCAGCGGATCGAACGGCTCCTCGCGCGGATAGAGACCGAAATCATCCATCATGACGGCGATCCGGCGCCTTTGCGCTCGAGCACCGGCGTCACATAGGTCTCGGTCAGCACCACCGCGTCGGAGAACACCTTCTGGGTCGCGGCATCCAGCATGTAGTACTGGATACGGACCAGGATCGAGCCGACGAGGCCGGCAAGCGTCGTGTACATCGCGACCGCCATGCCGTCGCTCATCAGCCCCATCGAGGAGCGCATCGCGACCTTGTCGGCGGCATCCAGCCCCGCGATCGGCGCCAGCATGATGATGAAACCAACGATGGTGCCGAGCAGGCCGAGCTTCATCAGCGTGTCCGAAACGAAGGCGCCGAATCCGTTGGAGCCGCGCAGGCGATCGGCGAGCGTTCGCAGCAGCAGCGTCTGATTCACAGGGCGATAGTCCTGCGCGGCGGCCTTGGTCACCAGGCTTTCGATGTGATCCCGCACCAGCCCGCGCGGCAGCGCCGTTGCACGCGCATCGAGGACCTTGCCGCCGTCGGGCGCCGCGAGCGCCGTACGGCAGCGCCGCGCCGCCGCGCCTTCCCGCGCGATCGCCCGCGTGCGCAGGAAGCAGTGGCCGCAGGTGAGGATATAGAGCAGCGCGATGACGCTCGAAATGTAGGTGCGGTCCGAGGTCAGCATCAGGTGGATCAGCCCGAACCGCCACAGCAGCACGACGGCGAAGATCGAGAGCCCGGTGAAGATCATCCAGAACAGGAGCGCGCTGCGCTCGGATGGGTCGGTCGTGACAGGCGCGATCGGTCCAATCGTCATCGAACTCATGCTGCACCGCTCCTCGGCCGCAACGATCGGCCCATCAAGATTTCCACCCGATTAGATCAAAGCCGCCGTCTCAGGTCCAAAGACCCATGCCCAATCCGGCTTGGGAAATTTGCCCGAACTGCGATCGTGCCGAACCCTGCGATTGGCAAGGCGCGGCGGCATTGTTAGGCTGACCTTATCAAACGTTGAGGGTGATCGCATGCGCCTCGTGCTTCAGCTCGTCGCCCGTCTGCTGCTCATCGTGGCGCTTTGCCTCGGAGCCGCGACCGTATGGGCCACAATCGACGCCTATCGCAGCGTCGACCGGGCGACCGCGGCCTCCGCGCAGCGGGTCGCGCAGGCCCTTCAGGCCTTGTACTGGCATGAGTTCTTGTTGCGCAGCAGCAGAACGCGCGAGCAGCTTCTGCCAGCTCCGGAATGGCGCACATTGGAGACGATGAAGCTGATTTCGCCGGGCGTCTGCGTCGAGTTCCAGCCGGCCATCGCATTCGAAAAGCCGCTCTGCGGCCAGAGCGAGGGGCTCGGCAAGACTCCGCCGCGCTGGTTCGCATCGATCGTGCCGTTCTTCCTCGGCAGCCACGCCGAGGTGGTTCGGCCGGTCAGTCCCCGCGCCGCTTCGGCCGGCACGGTGGTCGCGACGCCGGACGCCGCGGCCGCGATCTCGCTCGCCTGGGAATACATCCTCAACGTGATCGACGTCGCGCTGTTGATGGCGGCAGCGATCGCGCTGCTGGCATCGCTGGCGATCGCACATGCGCTGGCCCCGGCGCGCGCGATCGTGACCGCCTTGCAGCGCATGGCGCGCGGCCAATATCGCACCAGGCTGCCGCGTTTCCGCTCGATGGAGCTGACGATGATCGGCAACGCCGTCGGCGAGCTCGGCACCCGCCTGGAGGAAGCCACCGAGCAGCGCGCGTCGCTGACGCGGCGCCTGATCGAGATCCGCGACGATGAGCGCCGCGCCCTCGCCCGCGAGTTGCACGACGAGTTCGGGCAAAATCTCTCCGCTATCCTCGCCTTCGCCAACACGATCGAGACGGCCAGTGCGAAAGGAAACACCGACAGCGGCATCGCCCAGGATGCGCGCATGATCTCGCAGGCCACCCATCATTTGATGGCCTCGCTCCGCGATGCGCTGAAGCGCCTGCGCAATCCCCTGCCCGAGGAGCTCGGGCTCGAGGCGAGCCTCGTCAATCTCGTCGACAGCTGGCGCTCGCAGAGCGCGGCGCGGCCGACCATCCAGCTCGATCTCAGGGGCGACCTGACGAACGTGCGGGGAGCAGCCGCCACCACGGCCTATCGCGTCGCCCAGGAATGCCTGACCAACGCGTTGCGCCACAGCGCGGCGCGCGAGATCACCTTGCGCATCGAGCGTCGGGCCGGCGACGACAACGCGCTGCTGATCCGCGTCGAGGACGACGGCGGTGGCGATGCGGAACGCGTCGCCCAATCGGCCGGCTTCGGCCTCACCGGCATCCGCGAGCGCGTCACGGCTGCCGGGGGAACGCTCTCGATCCTGCCGGCCCGCGGCGGCCTCAGCGTTGCCGCCACCATCCCGCTCGCTGCGTGAGGCGGGCATGAGCGAGGTGGCAGCAACAGGCATCTCCGTGCTGCTCGTCGACGACCATCCGATCGTCCGGCAGGGCTACCGGCGCGTGCTGGAGAGCCAGGGCGACCTCCACGTCGTGGCGGAAGCCGACAATGCCGCGGACGCCTATGGCGCGTTCAAGGCGCACGATCCCGACGTCGTCGTGCTCGACATCTCGATGCCGGGCGCGAGCGGGCTGGAGGCGATCCGCAACATCCGCGCGCGCAGCCCGCGGGCGCGGATCCTGGTCTTCACCATGCACAACGAGGCCGTGCTGGTGAAAGCCGCCTTCAGCGCCGGCGCCAGCGGCTTCGTCACCAAGAGCAGCGAGCCGTCCTCGGTGGTCGGCGCCATCCGCAGCGTGGCCCGCGGCGAACGCGCCATGAGCGACGATATCGCGCATATCCTCGCTGAAGACAGCCTGTCGTCGGGTTCGGTGCTGGATCAGCTGGGCGAGCGCGAGATCGAGATCTTGCGCCAGTTCGCAGGCGGCGCCACCACCGAGCAGATCGCGACGCATCTCAATCTCAGTGTGAAGACGGTGCAGAACTATCACTACCTGATCAAGACCAAGACCGGCGCACGCACCGATGCGCAGCTGGTGCGGCTCGCCGCGACGTGCGGGCTGACGAGGATTTAGCAGCAGGACTGCCGCAATCCTTCGAATGGCGTGAAATTTCTCAATCTGCCGGGCTGATTGGAACAGAGCCTATTCCGTTCCGGTTAGCAGCAGAGTGAAGGAGTTAAAGGTCATGAGTAAGGGTCATCACAAAGCAGTCGCCCCTCCCTCGATCATCACGGTGGGCGAGCTCATCGACGAGCTCTGCCGCCTGCCGGATACCGCTGTCGTCCATTTCCGCTGCCCCATGCTCGGTCAGGAGCTGGCATTCGAGCGCCTTCGAAAGCGGTCAAAGGACGACGTCGAGATCGCCATCAATGCCTATCCGGAGAGCCCGCCGGTCGTACCGTCATCCGACGGCGCTTTCCGCCCGCGAACGTCTTCGCCGTCGCTTCGCACCGGCGCACTTCTTCACAAGGCGAGAGGTTGATCGGCCGCAGCGTAGCGACCAGCAGCAGCGGTCTAACAGACTTTCAATCCGCGCAGCACCAGCGCCAGGGTCGCATCGACGCGCGCGGAGAGATCGGCATCCTTCCACTCGTCTGCATGGGCCGGATGATGGAAACGGACGGTCGCATCGAAGATCGCGCGCGCTGTGGTCTTCGTGTCGGCCACGTCAAACACGCCCTGCTTCACGCCGTCGGTCAGGATCGCCGCGATCTGGTCGATCATGGTGTCCTTGTGACACTTCACGGCGGCGCAGGCCTCGCGCGCCAGCGTCAGATAGGTCTCGAACATCTCGGGGTCGTCGAGCACGCGCGAACGCTTGGCGGCGAACAGCGTGCGCAGCCAGCGGTCGAGCCTCGCCGGCGCCGGACCCTGCTCCCCGGCGATCTGGCGCAACGGCGCGTCGATGCGGTCCAGCCAGCGTTTGGCAACGGCCTCGCGCAGCGAGGCCTTGCTCGGGAAATGGCGATAGACGCTGCCGTGGCTCACATCGAGCGCACGGGCCACGTCGACCACGGTGGCCTTGGCAAGTCCAAAGCGCCTGAGCACGTCCTCGGTCACTTCGAGGATCCGCTCCGGCGTCAAGACAACAGCTTCATTCATGCCAGCACCATGTTCCCGTTCAGGGCTCAGTTACCCGGCAGTAGGGCTGCTTCCGAAGCGCCCTGGCCGGTCGTTTCGGAAAGCCTATGCCTTAATGAGGCAGTTTTGCAGCCTGCGCCGCGATCTGCCGCGCCACCAGCAAATTGAGCCAATGCCCAATCACGCCGGTCAAATTGAGGATTTCGGTCGTCATCGTCTTAAGTCTCCATTCGTCCGCGGTCCCGTTCTTCAATTTGCCCTCCGATCCGCTTTGGATGTCGGGCTTTCCGGGGCTTGTCGCGGGACGCCCAATCGGAGCGTCCGGGTACGGATATACATGTCTCGCTGACAGATTTCAATATCTGTCAGTCAATGATCCGTGATTGACAGCAGATTTTTGACCACCGGCCGGCCGGCTCGGCCCCCAGCGGTGGATTAGCCCTCCCCAAACTCGTTCCGGGGGTCGGATCGTTTGTTTCGCCCTCCCTGCTCTGTTAAATCACGGCGTAAAAAAATTCCGGCCGGACCTGCCCCTCGGACCATTCCTTGGGCCGCCCGCCCACCTTCCTGGAGCCGCCCCATGATCCCCCGCTATACCCGTCCCGAAATGGCCTCGATCTGGGAGCCGCAGACCCGGTTCAAGATCTGGTTCGAGATCGAGGCGCACGCGGCGGACGCCCTCGCCGAGCTCGGGACCATCCCCAAGGAGGCCGCCAGGACGGTCTGGGCCAAGGCCAAGAACGCCACTTTCGACGTCGCTCGCATCGACGAGATCGAGCGCGAGACCAAGCACGACGTCATCGCCTTCCTCACCCACCTCGCCGAGATCGTGGGCCCCGAGGCGCGCTTCGTCCACCAGGGCATGACGTCCTCGGACGTGCTCGACACCTGCCTCAACGTCCAGCTCACCCGCGCCGCCGACCTGCTGCTTGCCGACCTCGACAAGGTGCTGGCCGCGCTGAAGAAGCGCGCCTTCGAGCACAAGATGACGCCGACCATCGGCCGCAGCCACGGCATCCATGCCGAGCCGGTGACGTTCGGCCTCAAGCTCGCTTACGCCTATGCCGAGTTCACGCGCGCCAAGGAACGCCTGATCGCGGCGCGCAAGGAGGTCGCGACCTGCGCCATCTCGGGCGCGGTCGGCACTTTCGCGCAGATCGATCCGCGCGTGGAAGAACATGTCGCCAAGGCGATGGGCCTCGTCCCCGAACCGATCTCGACCCAGGTGATCCCGCGCGACCGCCACGCGATGTATTTCTCGACGCTCGGCGTGATCGCCTCTTCGGTCGAGCGCATTGCGGTGGAGATCCGCCACATGCAGCGCACTGAGGTGCTGGAGGCCGAAGAGTTCTTCTCCGAGGGGCAGAAGGGTTCTTCCGCGATGCCGCACAAGCGCAACCCGGTGCTGTCGGAGAATCTGACCGGCCTGTCGCGCATGGTGCGGGCCTATGTGACGCCGGCGCTGGAGAACGTCGTGCTCTGGCACGAGCGCGACATCTCGCACTCCTCGGCCGAGCGCATGATGGGCCCCGATGCGACCGTGACGCTCGACTTCGCGCTGGTGCGCCTCGCCGGCCTGATCGAGAAGCTGCTGGTGTACCCCGCCAACATGCAGAAGAACCTCGACCGTCTCGGCGGCCTCGTCCATTCGCAGCGCGTGCTGCTGGCGCTGACGCAGAAGGGCGCAAGCCGCGAGGATTCCTACAAGCTCGTGCAGCGCAATGCGATGCCTGTCTGGCGCGGCGAAGGCGACTTCCTCCAGCTCCTGAAGAAGGACGCGGAGGTGAAGAAATATCTCACCGACGCCGAGATCGAGGAACAGTTCGACCTCGGCTATCACCTCAAACACGTCGACACGATCTTCAAGCGCGTGTTCGGGGAAAGCTGACAACTTCGCGTAGGGCGGATGAGCGCAGCGTAATCCGCCTTCCGTCCCAGCATCGCGGCGGGTTACGCTACGCTGACCCGCCCTACGAACAAGAAACGGATCCCCCAATGCCCATCGTCAACCGCGTTGCCGCCCTCTCCGACGAAATGGCCGCCTGGCGCCATGACTTCCACGAGAACCCGGAGCTGCTCTACGAGGTCCATCGCACCGCCGGCATCGTCGCCGACAAGCTGCGCGAGTTTGGCTGCGACGAGGTGGTGACGGGTATCGGCCGCACAGGCGTGGTCGGCGTGGTCCGCGGCCGCAAGTCCGCTTCCGGAAAGACGATTGGCCTGCGCGCCGACATGGACGCGCTGCCGATCCTGGAAACCTCGGGCGTCGCCTATGCCTCAAAGGTCCCCGGCAAGATGCACGCCTGCGGCCATGACGGCCACACCGCGATGCTGCTCGGCGCCGCAAAGTACCTGACCGAGACGCGCAATTTCGACGGCACCGCGGTCCTGATCTTCCAGCCCGCCGAGGAAGGCGGTGGCGGCGGCAAGGCCATGGTCGAGGACGGGCTGATGACGCGCTGGAACATCCAGGAGGTCTACGGCATGCACAACATGCCGAACCTGCCGGAAGGGCACTTCGCCACCACACCCGGCGCGATGCTCGCCTCCTCCGACAACATCCAGATCACGGTGCACGGCAAGGGCGGCCACGCCGGCGCGGGTCCGCACAAATCCGTCGACAGCGTGCTGATCGGCTCGCAGATCGTCAATGCGCTGCAATCGATCGTGGCGCGCAACGTCGATCCGCTGAAGTCGGCGGTCATCTCGATCACGCAATTCCACTCCGGCACGGCCTTCAACATCATCCCTGAAATCGCCGAGCTCGGCGGCACCGTGCGCACGCTCGATCCCGAGGTGCGCGATCTCGTCGAGCGCCGCATCGGCGAAGTCGCCGACAGCGTCGCCCGCGCCTATGGCGGGTCGGCCGAGACCAAATACACGCGGATGTATCCCGTGACGATGAACCATGCCCGCGAGGCCGGCCTTGCCGCCGACGTCGCCCGCGACATCGTCGGCGCCGATCGCGTCAACGACAAGTTCATCCCCATGATGGGCGCGGAGGACTTCTCGTTCATGCTGGAGGCGCGCCCCGGCGCCATGGTGCTGGTCGGCATGGGTGACGGCAACGAGTGCCACCATCCGTCCTATGTCTTCAACGACAACATCTTGGGCCACGGCGCCTCGTTCTGGGCGCGTCTGGTCGAGACGCGAATGCCGGCGGGCTAGGGCCGCCCGTACGCTGCTGTAGCGCCCGGGTGAGCGAAAGCGACACCCGGGACAGCTAGCTTCCCCGGATATCGCTCCGCTCAACCGGGCTACAATCCAACGCAAGCACCTATGCCTGCACCACCTCATGGCGCATCACGAACGGCGCGAGCAGTGTGTGCACTTCGCCCGCAACCGCTTCGCGCTGATCCTCCGCCAACCCCGTCAGCGTGACAGTCGCGATGGACCCGTGGCTGCCATGGGCTCCGACCTTGACCTTGCAATCGATGCCGCGCTCGACCAGTGGCGATAGCACCTTGGTGAAGACGCGCTCGGCCGCGTCCCAGCGCAGCTGCGGCTTGAACACCTTGCCGACGCCGGTCACCGGCATCGGATCGATCGGGATGACCTGCACCGGGACGGCGGCCCGCTCCGGCGTTCGCTCACGCACCCACGTTTCCAGTTCGCCGGGCTCGACCTTGGCGCCCGGCTTCAACTGCACGTAGCCCACAGGCAATTCGCCGGCATAGGCGTCGGGCTGGCCGACCACGGCAGCGAAGCCGACCGCGGGATGGCGGAACATGATCTCCTCGATCGGCGCCGGGTCGATGTTGTGGCCGCCGCGGATCACGAGGTCCTTGGCGCGGCCGGTGATCCAGAGATAGCCGTCGGCATCGAGCCGGCCGAGATCGCCGGAATTGACCCAGACGTCGTCGATGAAGGCGCCCTTGTTGTGCTCGTCGTTGAGGTAGCCGCTGAACACGCCCGGCCCGGCCATGATGACGACGCCGATCTCGTCAGGCTTGCAGTCGCGGATCAGGCGGCCGTCGGCGTCGAGCTGCACGATGCGCACGCGCGCATAAGGCATCGGCAAGCCGACGGAGCCGAGCCGGATCGGTCGTGACGGATAAGCCAGCGTGTGCACGCTCGACGTCTCGGTCATGCCGTAGACTTCGACCACCGGCAGCTTCAGTTTCTCCTGGATCGCAGAGCCGACGGCGACGGGGATCGCCGAACCGCCGCCGGCGGCATATTTCAGGCTGGAGATATCGGCATTGCCCGGCGGCACCGCGAGCGTTGCAGCCAGCACCGTCGGCACGCTCGACAGCGCCTCGGGCTTGAAGCGCTCGACCAGTCCCCAGATGTTCTTCACCGCATTCGGATTGCGCCAGCCGCTCGGCGACAGCACGACCAGCGAGCCCCCGCTCGACAGCATCGTCAGCACCTGTGTCAGCGATCCCCCGACGTGAAACAGCGGCATGCCGAACAGCAAATTGGTGCCGGGCTTCCCCTTCAGCAGCAGATTGAGCGCCCAGGCCTGATAGACTTGGTTGGTATGGGTGTGCCGCACCAGCTTCGGCGTGCCGGTGGTGCCGCCGGTGTGGAAATAGGCGGCGATGTCACTGCCGCGAATCTTGCGCCCGCTGACGAGCCGATCCGACGGCTGCTGCTTGATCAGGTCGCCAAAGGCGAAGATGCCCTTGTCCGGATCGCCTCCGCCGAACACCTGCACGATCGCCTTGAGGTGCTTGAGCTGCGGGCGGATCTGCTCGACCTTCTGCCAGATGTCGGTGCCCGGCATCGGCCCGAGCGCGACCAGGATCTTGGTGTTCGCAGCTTCCAGGATTTCCGCGATCTGGTGCGGTTCGAGCAGCGGATTGACGGGATTGGCGATGCCGGCGGCCTCCGCGCCGAACAGCGTCACGAAGGCATCGGGCACCAGCGGCAGCATGAAGCTGATGACGTCGCCCTTCTCCGCGCCGAGCGCGTGAAACATGTTGGCGGCCTGCGTGACGCGCGCGATGAAATCACGGTACGTGACCACGACCGGCGTGTCGGCGGGATCGGCATTCTGCAGAAACTGGAGCGCCGCTCCGTCGGGGTTGCGCGCCGCGCCTAACGTGATGGCGTCGTAAGTGCTCTCGGCTGCGATGCGCTCGGCGTAGGGCACCTGCTGGAAGGCCTGCACCTCCGCGTCGGTCTGAAGATCAGGATAGTCGTTGCCGATGAGCCGATCGAGCGCGTGGATGCCCGCCATGGAATTCCGTCCTCCCTCAGGTTCATTTCCCCGCCTCCTGTCTTTTGACATTTTGGGTCGACGAGGCCCGGACCGGTGACCGGTCGAGCGCGGACAGAATGATGGATGATTTGGCGTTCGTCCATTCCCTAACGAGTGCGGCGATCAGGCTCGGCCTGGACGGCCATTGAACCTCCACGCCCGATCCGGGGACCAAAAACCGGCACTGGACTTCCTTGCCAGCGTCCTGCCGCAAGACTCGAGGTTATCATGATTGGGCCCCTGCGAGACCGCTTCACACGGCTGATCGTCGCGCTCGTCCTCGTCCCGGCCATCGCCCTGCCCTGCACCGCGCTCGCCGACAGCCAGTTCGACAAGATGCGCGCCAAGATCGCGGCCTTCGTCGCCGACAAGATGGAGAAGCTGGGCGGCTCGCGCATCATCTACAAGGTGGACAGCGAGGGTTTGCGCGAGAGCGTCGTCACGGATTTGCGCGACGACGTCTACAAAACTCTGCGCGAAGGCAAGGTCGCCTTTTCGGGCCTTGCGATCCGCGACGGCGGCGTCGAATTGAGGATCGCGGACGCCAAGGGCCGCGAGCAACTCGCTCGCAAGCTCGCATCAGATGCGGAGGGACTGCCCTCGCACGCGCTCACCGTGACGGATGGCGGCGACGGGCTGGTCAGGCTCGCGCCGACCGATGCCGCATCGGCTGCGCGGCTGCGCGATCTCGTCGACGATTCCATCGCCATGATCGAGCAGCGCCTCAAGGACGCCGGCATCAAGCTCGCCAGCGTCCAGCCGGATGGAACGGATCGCATTCGCATCTTCCTGCCCGGCATGATGGAGCCCGAACGGATCACCGCGACCTTTGCCAGGAAGGTCAAGGTCAGCTTCCGCCTGATCGATCTCTCGATGGCGCCGGAGCAGGCACAATCCGCCACGCCTCCGGCGGGCACGGAAGTCCTGCTCGGCCTCAAGGACAACAAGCCCTATCTCGTTGCCAGGGACAGCGCGCTCGAGGGCGACGACATCAGCCATGCGGGCCCGGGATTTGCGAGCGGCACGAAGGACCCGATCGCCTCGTTCCGCTTTAACGGCCGCGGCACGCGCCGCTTCGCCCATATCACCGCAGAGAATATCGGAAAGCCCTTCGCCATCGTGCTCGACGACAGGGTGATCTCCGCCCCCGTGATCCGCGAACCCATCACCGGCGGCTCGGGGCAGATCTCCGGCAATTTCACCCTGGAGGAAGCGAGCAGCGTGGCCATGATGCTGCGCGCCGGCTCACTGCCGGGACATCTTGGCCTCATCGAGCAGCAGGTCGTGCAGCCCGCCGCCAAGCCATAAGCCGAAGATCGCCCCCGCCCTGGGGCAGCAGCCCCCTCCGCGCCGACGCCCCGCCCGAATCACGGCCGCGCCGCAGCCAAGTGGGGCAACCAACGGGCAATTGCCGAAACGCCCGATCGGGCTAAAATTTGCCTCTTGCGACATGGCGGCTGAAGGCTTCATTTCAGGCGGCCGTCATGCGATTTCGGCTATACGTGTCGAGCACACCGACCAGGACTGAAGGCCTTACGCGGGATTAGTACCATGCCGTCCGGCAGCGCAGACATTTCCTCGATCCTCGACCGCATTCTCGAGGCGGCCACGGACAACCTCAGGATCGCGAAGATCCTGGTGCAGATGGGCCTCGATCCCAACAACGTCACCTACGACGCGATCTTCAACCGGCTGCTGGAGATCTTCGTCAGCAACATCACGCTGGCCAATATGTTCGCCGTGGTCGGGGCGGTCTTCTTCGTCGCCACCCTCTTGATGCGGACGATGGTGCCGCTGCGCGTCGCCAACATGATCGGCTGCGCGTTCTTTGCGATCTTCGGCGCGCTGTCCGCCAACGTCGCAACGTTCCTGCTCTATCTGCTGATGCTTCCGATCAACGCCTTGCGCCTGCGGCAGATGCTCAAGCTGGTCAAGAAGGCGCGCCATGCCGCCGAAGGCGACATGTCAATCGAATGGCTCAAGCCCTTCATGACCGAGCGCAGATATCGCCGCGGCGACACGCTGTTCAAGCTGGGCGATCCGGCGAAGGAAATGCTCCTCACGGTCACCGGCAAGTTCCTGGTCAAGGAGATCAACGTCGAGATCGGGCCGGGCGCACTGATGGGCGAGCTCGGCTTCCTGACGCCCGATAACAGGCGCACCGGAACGATCGAATGCATCGAAGACGGCCAGGTGCTCACGATCACCTATGACCGGCTGCTCGAGATCTACTTCCAGGATCCGCAATTCGGCTATTATTTCCTGGTGCTGACCAGCCAGCGCCTCCTGCAGAACATCGATCGCCTGCAGAAGCAGCTGGCGACGGAACGGGCCGCCACAACGAACAGGATCGCGTGACCGACACTCAGCTCAGCAGCAGCGCCATGCCCGGATCGCCCTTCTCCATTGCGCGCCGATAGGCTGGACGACCGCCGATGCGGCCGAGATATTTGACCACGTTCGGGCAACGCTGGAGGTCATAAGGCTGGAAGTAGCGCATCGTGGTGAGCGAGAAGCCGATCATGATGTCGGCGGTGGTGAAGGTGGTGCCGGCCAGATATTCGGCATCGCGGACGCGCGCATCGACCAGATCGAAGGCACGGTCGACGCGCCCTTTGGTGGCGACCAGCATCGAATTGTCCTCGGCGAGCTTGAGCCGGCTCAGGATCATCAGGCGGCCCATGCCGGCCTGCAGCGTGCCGTTGGCAAAGTGAAACCAGTACAGGAACTGGGCGAAATCCGGATCATCGGGCCGGGGCACGAGGCGCCCATTGCCGTATCTGGCCATGATGTAGTCGACGATGGCGCCGGATTCGGCCAGCACGAGATCGCCGTCGGTGATCACCGGCGCCGCCCCGATCGGATGCAGCGCCTTGTAGTCGGGCGGCGCCAGCATGGTGACGGGATCGCGGGTGTAGCGCTTCAGCTCGTAAGGAATTCCGAGCTCCTCACAGAGCCAGACGATGCGCTCGGACTGCGATTTGCCGAGATGATGGACAGTGAGCATGACGCCTCCTGGAAGCGCAAATTGGACCAGCCGCGAGGTACCTTACGCCCTCGTTCGGAGAGGTGTGCGTCGTACTTCCCTCTCCCCCGGAATTTTGCGGATATGATCGGGCACGCGAAATGAACCTCGCCAACGCGTTCTGGGTGCTCCGCCGCAAAACCGCCCCAAAAACCGAATGGTAACCATGGTGGGCTAGGGTAATGACGTGACCAATTCTCCGACGATCCTGATGTTCGATTCCGGCCTTGGCGGGCTCACGGTGCTGCGTGAGGTCGTGGCGGCGCGCGCCGACGCGCACTTTGTCTACGTCGCCGACGACGCCTTCTTCCCCTACGGCCACCACAGCGAGGACGAGATCATCGCCCGCGTCGTGCCGCTGATGGGGGAGCTGATCGGCACGCATGACCCTGATATCGTCGTCATCGCCTGCAACACGGCGTCCACCCTGGTCCTGTCTCACTTGCGCGCCGCCTATTCCGTGCCCTTCGTCGGCACCGTGCCGGCGATCAAGCCGGCCTGCGCACAGTCGAGGACCCGCCGCGTCTCGGTGCTCGGCACGAAGGGCACGGTGAAGCGCGAATACACCAAGGCCCTGATCCGCGATTTCGCGCAAGGCTGCGAGGTGACGCTGGTCGGCTCACCCGAGCTCGCCTCGCTCGCCGAAGCCGCGCTTGGCGGCCACCCGATCAGCGACGGCGACGTCCTTGCCGAGCTCGCCCCCTGCTTCGTCGGCGATGCCGAGGACGCCGGCGCACGCACCGATACAATCGTGCTCGCCTGCACCCATTATCCGCTGCTGCTGGACCGTCTGAAGCGGCTGGCACCCTGGCCGGTCGACTGGATCGATCCGGCGCCGGCAATCGCCCGCCGCGTCTCGGATCTACTCGGCCCGCGCACTGGCGACATCGTGCAGTCCGGCGCCGAGATGATCTTCACCTCGAACCGCGCGCACGGCCTTTCGGCCACGCTGACGCCGTTCTTCGGCGGGCGCGCGCTGGCCTGACCTTGCGCCTCGGTGCTGCGCTGCTAGGCTTTGCCGTAGTCACCTAGCTGCAGGCCTTTCCATGTCGATCCCGTCCACGCCACTCAACCGTCTCCGCCAGCTCTGGCGCGACGGGCGCCCCGCCTTCGGCGCGATCGCGACCATCCCGAGCGTGCAGATGGTGCAGATCATGGCGCGCTCGCTCGACTGGATCATCGTCGATCTCGAGCATGGACCGATCGGGCTGACCGAAGCGCACGCGATGATCGCCGCGACGACGGGCACGCCGTGCACGCCCCTGGTGCGGATCGCGGCCAACGAGCCGTGGCTTGCCAAGGCGCCGATGGACATCGGTGCCTTCGGTATCAACTTCCCGATGATCACCAGCCGCGCGGACGCCGAAAAGGCGGTGCGCAGCGTACGCTATCCGCCGCGCGGCGATCGGCTCTGGGGTCCCTTCCATGCCCCGTTCCGCTGGGGCCAGTCGATGCCGGACTACATGGCCAGCGCCGACGACGAGATGATCTGCATGATCACCATCGAGCATGTCGAGGCTGTCAACCGCATCGACGAGATCATGGCGACGCCGGGCATCGACGTCGCGGTGATCGGCCCCGGCGATCTCGCGACGTCCATCAACAAGCGCGGCCAGATGGACGATCCGGAATTGCTGGAGCTGGTCGCGCGCGCGGAGGCCGGCATTCTCAGAAGCGGCGTGCCGATCGGCGGCGTTGCCCGCACCGCCGACCAGGCCAACGCGCTTGTCGATCGCGGCTACCGCGCCATCGCGCTCGGCTTCGACTGGTCGCTTTTCCAGCGCGGCATCATGGGGGCGTTCGACGGCATCAAGCGCTGAGCGAGCTGATTGCCACCTTGCCGGGAACCGCGACGCTGCTAGGGTCGCGCCCGGGAGGAAAACAACCATGCTCAAAAAGACTTTGCTCGCTTTGACCTTTGCCGGCCTTGCCGTGGCCGCCTTCGCCCAGCAGCCCGGAATCAAGCGCACTCCGCTTCAGAAGGTCGAATTCCCGGAGGGCCATAATACCGTCACTGCCATCGCGGAAATCCCGGCCGGGGGCACCGCCGGACGTCATACCCATCCCGGCATCGAGACCGGCTACGTCCTGGAAGGCGAGCTGAACCTCCTGATTGATGGGCAGCCCGAGAAAACCCTGAAAGCCGGCGATTCCTACCAGATCCCGGCAGGTGTCGTGCATGACGCCAAGGCTCATGGCGATAAGGCTATGAAAGTGCTGGGAGTTTACGTCGTCGACAAGACCAAGCCGCTGGCCTCGCCGGCGCCCTGATGCGTCGAACCGACCGACCCCAGGCGGGTTGGTTCGTGCTAAAGCAGGCGGCGAGCGGGAACCCGCTCGCTGCACATTTTTTCATCTGCGGGAATTGAACGAGCGATGCGCGGGACGCCCAAAACCATTTCGCTGCCGCGCCGCCTGATTTGCGACCTCATGCGGGCGTCGATGGACGTGCCGTTCGTGTCGCTGTCTCGTTCGCTCCAGATCCGCCCCCTGCTGGAGGCCCGCGCCGGCGCAGCCGCGCCCGCCGGCTGGGCCGCGATGTTCGTCAAGGCCTTCGCCCTGGTCGCCAGGGACGAGCCGATCCTGCGCACCGTCTACGCCAAATGGCCCCGTCCCACGCTCTACGAGCTGCCCAGGAGCGTGGCTCTGGTGGCAATTGCCCGGGTCGAGGCTGGCGAGGAATGCGTGATGCCGCAGCGAATCGCGGCGCCCGAGGCCATGGCACTGGCCGCGGTCGAGGCGGAGATCCGGCGCGCCAAGACGGCACCGATTGACGACGTCCCGATGTTCCGCAAGATCATGCGGGCGACCCGCCTGCCGCTGCCGCTGCGCCGCCTGTCCTGGGCCATCGGCCTGAATTTCGGCCGGCAGCGCGGCAACTGGTTCGGCAGCTTCGCGGTCAGCTCGGTGGCCGCCTATGGCGGCGGCGAGCTCCATCCGGTCACGCCGGGCCCCTTCATCGTCAGCTACGGATTGGTCGAGCCCGACCAGACCATCCACGTCGTGATCCGCTGGGATCACCGGGTCACGGACGCTGCCCCCATTGCCCGGGTCCTGACCCGGCTGGAACAGGTCCTGAACACTGAAATCGCTGCCGAATTGCGAGCGGCCGGCGCAAAGCCGATCCGGGCGGTCGGGACGTGATTCCGGGCCATTCGCATTGACAGCGAACCCCAAACTCCCCTAAAAGCCGCCTGCTCGCGGGCCGATTTCGGCCCGCGAAGCGTTTCGCGACCCGTGGTCCACTCCCTTGAGCTTTGGGGATCGGACCTGTCGGTGCCGGGATCCATCCCGTCACACAGGAGGGCGCGTTTCCTCAAACCATGCAACCGAAGAGGACGCGATGACTAAGCGCAGTGAGGCGAAGTACAAGATCGATCGCCGTATGGGCCAGAACATCTGGGGCCGCCCGAAGAGCCCCGTGAACCGCCGCGAGTACGGCCCCGGCCAGCACGGCCAGCGCCGCAAGGGCAAGCTCTCCGACTTCGGCGTGCAGCTGCGCGCCAAGCAGAAGCTGAAGGGCTACTACGCCAACATCAGCGAGCGTCAGTTCCACGGCATCTATGTCGAGGCGAGCCGCCTCAAGGGTGACACCGGCGAGAACCTGATCGGTCTGCTCGAGCGCCGTCTCGACGCGGTCGTGTACCGCGCCAAGTTCGTCTCGACGATCTTTGCCGCCCGCCAGTTCATCAACCACGGCCACATCAAGGTGAACGGCCGCAAGGTCAACATCTCGAGCTATCAGCTCAAGGTCGGCGACGTGATCGAGGTCAAGGAAGCCTCCAAGCAGCTGGCCCATGTGCTCGAAGCCAGCCAGCTCCCCGAGCGCGACACGCCCGACTATCTCGAAGTCGACCACGGCAAGATGACTGCTAAGTACATCCGCATCCCCGGCCTCTCCGACGTGCCGTTCCCGGTGCAGATGGAGCCCCATCTGGTCGTCGAATTCTATTCGCGCTGATAAGCACGGCAGAACGACATTCAAAGGCCCCGGTTTCCGGGGCCTTTTTTTATGGTATCCTACAATTATTGATGTCCCAGACTGCCGACCAGCTCACTAATATCGTTCCATCGGCAACGCCTTCGGAAGCGGAGCTCGAGGCATGGGCCAAGCTGCCCCGCGACGAGCAGGTCCGCCGATATCAAGCCCTGTTCGCTCAGCCCGATTGCAACAATTTCACTTCGGACACTCCGGAAGATATCCTCGCTGCCGCGCGGCGACGTGTTGCTCGGCGGCGCCATGGCTGAGTACCGGCTATCGGAGCGTACCCGGGCCGATCTGATCGACATTTACGATTTCACCGAGAGCCGCTTCGGAAAGTATCAGGCCGAAGCCTATTATGCAGGCCTGATCCGCTCGTTCGGACGTCTCGCCGATTTCCCTCTCATCGGCCAGCAAGTGGACGAACTCGCGGTCGGCTACCCACGTTTCCGCTTCCCATCCCATCTGATCTTCTACACGATGCAGACCGACCACGTCGAAATCCGCGCCGTCCTTCACGGTGCGCAAGACATCAGACCGCAACTATTCGACTAGACGAATGACGAGACCAGCCATGCTCTACACCCCTCCCCCTGTTGATCCCAAGGCGCCGCCGGTGCGCATCAATCTGCTCTCGGACACGCAGACCAAGCCGACGGCTGCGATGCGCGATGCCATGGCGCGCGCCGAGGTCGGCGACGAGCAGGTCGGCGACGATCCGACCGTGAATGCGCTGTGCGAGCGCGTTGCGGATCTGCTCGGCAAGGAAGCCGCGGTCTACATGCCCTCGGGCACGATGTGCAACGTCACCGCGACGCTGGTGCATTGCCGCCCCGGCGACGAGATCCTCGCGCATGAGACCGCGCACATCATCGCCCGCGAAGGCGGCGCGCATGCCGCGATCGGCGGCTTCCAGGTCACGCAGCTCAAGGGACCCGACGGCCAGTTCACGCCGGAAACCTTTCGCAAGGCGCTGCATCCGCGCACGCGCTACCAGCCGCCGCAGACCGTCGTGAGCGTCGAGCAGACCGCCAACATCGGCGGCGGCACGATCTGGAAGAAGGCCGCGCTCGACGAGATCGTCGCGATTGCCAAGCAGCATGGCCTCGTCACTCACATGGACGGCGCGCGCCTGCTCAATGCCACCGTCGCCAGTGGTATCTCTCCGCGCGACATGACCGCCGGCTGGGACTCGGCCTGGATCGATTTCTCCAAGGGCCTCGGCGCGCCAATCGGCGGCGTGCTCGCAGGCTCGCGCACCTTCATCGACGCGGTCTGGCAGTGGAAGCAGCGTCTCGGCGGCTCGATGCGCCAGGCCGGAATCTGCGCCGCCGCCTGCATCTACGCGCTCGACCACCACGTCGACCGCCTCGCCGACGACCATGCCAATGCACGGGCCCTCGCCCGCGGGCTGTCGCAGATCGCAGGGATCGAGGTGCAGGAGCCCGAGACCAACCTCGTGTTCTTCAAGCCCGACGGCGCCGGCATTGCCGGCGACAAGATGGTCGCGGCGCTGCGCCAGCGCGGCGTCACGCTCGCGATGATGGACGGACGCATCCGCGCCTGCACCCATCTCGACGTCGACGCGGGCCAGATCGAGGAGACGATCGGCTACGTGCGCGAGATCGTGCGCGGAGCGTAATTGAGCTGCCGTAGCCCGGATGGAGCGCAAGCGTAATCCGGGTCATCTTTCGGCGGCAAGACTCCCGGATTGCGCTGCGCTCCATCCGGGCTACGAAGCCATCCGCGCTCACCGCCCCATCGCCTGATAGATCAGCGTCTTCAGCGCCAATTGAATCCGGCCGCGCTGCGAGGGCGTCTGCACCATGAAGATCCCGAACAGATCGTCTTCGGGATCGATGAAGAAGAAGGTTCCGCCGACGCCGTCCCAGCGATATTCGCCCAGTGGCCATGACGTCCCCGGCGGCACCGAGGTGCGCACGGCGAAGCCGAGGCCGAAGCCGGAACTGCCGCCCGGATAATAGTTCTGGTCGCGCCCGATGTTGGTTTCGGGGCCGACGTGATCCGACGCCATCAGCGCAATGGTCTCGGGCTTGAGATAGCGCCGGCCTTCATACGTGCCGCCATTCAGCAGCATCTGCGCGAACCGCGCATAGTCGCCCACCGTGCCGACCAGGCCGGCGCCGCCCGATTCCCAGGTCACGGGCCGCCTGACGTCGCGAATCTGCGTCGTCGGACTGATGTTGCGGTCCTCCGGCATCGGCTCGGCGATACGCGGAAACTTGGCGGCATCGGCGACGTGAAACGCGGTTTCGCTCATGCCGAGCGGATCGAGTAGCCTTTCCTTTTCGAACTGGAACAGCGTCTTGCCCGAGATGATTTCGACAACGCGGCCGAGCACGTCGGTGGCAAAGCCGTAGTCCCACACCGTGCCCGGCTGCTCGGCGAGCGGCAGCGTCGCGAGCTTCGCGACGAAATCGGCGTTGGACAGATCGCTATTGAAGAGATCGGCCGCAGCATAGAGCTCGCGCACCCTACTGCCGCCCGTGGCTCCGTAGGGCAGGCCCGCTGTATGACGCAGCAGATCCTTGATCGTGACGGGACGCTGTTGCGGCTCCAGCGTGAGCGCAACCTTGTCCGCCGTGCCCCTCCTCTCGACGCCGACCTTCATCTCGGCAAAAGCCGGAATGTACTTTGCGACGGGATCCTCGAGCGCGAGCCTGCCCTCTTCGACCAGCATCATCGCCATCACCGACGTGATCGGCTTCGACATCGAATAGAGGCGGAAGATCGTATCCGCGCTCATCGGGATCGCGGTGGCGACGTCGCGGACGCCGAAATTCTCGCAATAGACCGACTTGCCGTGCTGCTGCAGCAGCAGGATGGCGCCGGGGATCTTCCCGGTCGCGACCTCGTTCCTGATGTAGGTGGAGACCTTCGCCAGCCCTTCGGCCGAGAGCGTGCGGGCAGCACGCGTCTCGGAGCCGGCCTTCGCACCGGCCACTCCTACCAGAAGAACGAGCGCCGCGAGAAAGGCGCGGCGCCTGCTCATGTCACTTCTCCATGGCTTCGTAGACCAGCTGCTTCAAGGTCCGCTGCACGCGCTGGCGCTCGGTCGGGGTCTGCTCCAGCAGCACGAAGAACATGTCCTGCTTGGGATCGATCACGAAATAGCAGCCGGACGCGCCGTCCCACTTCAATTCACCGAGGTCGCCGGGCGGCGGCGGCTTGGCGTTGCCGGGATCGGTGCGGACCGCGAGCCCGAGGCCGAAGCCGAAACCGTCGCCGGGGAAGTAGAAATAATCGCGATCGACGCCGGAGCCCGGGCCGATCTGGTCGGTGGTCATCAGCTTGAACGTCGCGGGCTTGAGGATGGTCTTGCCGTCGAGGCTGCCGCCATTGAGCAGCATCTGCGCGAAGCGCTCATAGTCGGCCATGGTCGTGACCATGCCGCCGCTGGCGAACTGGATCTTCTTGACGACGGTCGGATCGTTGATCCGGCCGACCCGGAAATCGGCATCGTTCGGCACCGGCTGCGCCATCAGCTTCTGCTTCTCGGGGGCGGTGACGAAGAAGCCGGTGTCGACCATGCCGAGCGGATCGAGCAGCTTCTCCCGCATGATGTCGATCAGCGGCTTGCCGGCCGCAATCTCCATCACGCGGGCCAGGACGTCGGTGGAATGGCCATATTGCCAGAGCGCGCCCGGCTGGTTGTGCAACGGCAGTTTCGCGATGCGCTCGGCGAACTCGGCAAGATCGAAATCGCCGGCATAAATGTTAGCGTCGCGATACGCCTTGCGGACCAGGCTGTCGCCATAGAAGCCATAGGTGATGCCCGAGGTGTGCGTCATCAGATCGTGCACCGTCATCGGCCGGTTGGGCGGCACCAGCTCGAGCGACTTGGTGCCGTCCTCGGCCTTCTTCTCGACGCCGACCTTCACATTGGCGAAGGACGGAATGTATTTCGAGACGGGATCATCGAGCTTGATCTTGCCATCTTCGACCAATTGCATCGCTACGACCGAGGTGATCGCCTTGGACATCGAGAACAGGCGGAAGATGGTCTTGTCGGTGATCGGCGCCTTGCTGACCACATCCTGCACACCGAAGGCCTCATGATAGACTGGCTTGCCGTGCTGCCGGATCAGGACAGTTGCGCCGGCGATCTTGCCGGTCGCGACCTCGTTCTTGAAGAACTCGCTGATCCTGCCGAGCTTGTCCTGGTTGAAATGCGCCCCCGCCGGAATCTCGTAAGTGCCCTCCGCCCGCGCCAGCGACATCGCGCCAAGCGACACCAGCGCGCCACAAACCAGCACACGCAGTCCAGACTTTGAAATCATATCCCCTCCCCGGAACATGGTCCGGCGGAGTGTACCGACCGCTTCAGTCGGCACAAGGGCCGGCGTGGCGAGCAAGCGCCTCGGCATGGAGTTTGGCGCCTGGCTCCGCGAAGCAGCAGAACACGACCCGGGTTACGGACGGCGCAGCCGTCAGGCCCTCGATCGTCGTGCGCACGGCGATGTCGGCAGCCCGGTCGGCTGGAAAACGGAAAACGCCGGTCGAAATTGCGGGGAATGCCACCGAGGTCAGCCTGTGCGTCCCGCACAGCTCCAACGAACGGCGATAGCAGGAGGCGAGCAGGCCATCCTCGCCGATCGTGCCGCCGTTCCAGACCGGCCCGACGGTGTGGATCACATGGGAAGCCTTGAGCCGGTAGCCCCCGGTGATCTTGGCATCGCCGGTCTTGCAGCCGTGGAGCGTGCGGCATTCGGCAACCAGATCGGGGCCGGCTGCCCGATGGATCGCGCCATCCACGCCGCCCCCGCCAAGGAGCGACGTATTGGCGGCGTTGACGATGGCGTCAACGCTCAGTGTGGTGATGTCGGCAACAATGACCTCGAGCACCGCGCCGCCAATCCGGCGCGTCGGCACGGTCACGATCAGGCAGCGACGACGACGCCCTTCTCCGAGAACAGCTGCTGCAGTTCGCCAGCCTGGAACATCTCGCGGACGATGTCGCAGCCGCCTACGAACTCGCCCTTCACATAGAGCTGCGGGATGGTCGGCCAATTGGAGAAGGTCTTGATGCCGTTACGCAGTTCTGCGGATTCGAGAACGTTGAGGCCCTTATAGCCGACGCCGATATGGTCGAGGATCTGGACGACCTGGCCGGAGAAACCGCACTGCGGAAATTGCGGCGTGCCCTTCATGAACAGAACCACGTCGTTCGACTTCACTTCGTTTGCGATGAATTCCTCGATGCTCATATCCGTGTCCTTTTGGGGCGAAGCCCTCACCGATCGCTTCGGGCTGGCTCTGCCGATCTAACCCGATACCTGCCTATATATGTAGCCCAAACCGTTGTGCATCCAAAGTAAAATGGCGGCGACAAGCTCCACGGTGGCCGGCTTGACCCCAGCGGGCCCCAAGCCTGTCCATAGGCTGATGACATCAATATCATCGCCCTAGAGGACTTTCATACCGTAACGGAGCCCCTATCTAGGACGAACCCTGGTTTTGGAACCGGGCAACGCCAACAACGTTCTCTTGTCCTGTCTGGAGAAAAACGTGACGAAACAAGCCTCCGCTACGGCCACTGCCCCGCTTTCGTCATTGTCCGGTCAGGGCGGCCTCGCCCAGAGGCTTCAGGACGCATATCTTGCCGTCCGCAATGAGACCGAACGTCGGGCCGCGCCGCTTTCGCCTGAGGACCAGCAGATCCAGTCCATGCCGGATGCCAGCCCGACGAAATGGCATCGGGCGCATACCACCTGGTTCTGGGAGCAATTCCTGCTCGGCGAGCACGCCGCGGGCTATCGGCCCTTCCACCCCGATTTCGCGTTCCTGTTCAATTCCTATTACGTCAGCGCCGGCCCGCGTCATGCGCGCAATCATCGCGGCGACATCACCCGTCCCAGCGCCGACGAAGTCGGTGCCTATCGCAGACATGTCGATGCGGCCGTCGTCAAATTCTTCCGCGAGACCGGCGCGGACAAGCTTCGCGAGATCGCGCCGCTGGTCGAGGTCGGGCTGAACCACGAGCAGCAGCATCAGGAATTGATGTTCACCGACATCCTGCACGCTTTTGCGCAGAACCCGGTCTATCCGGCCTACGACCCGGACTGGCGCTTTCCCGCCGCGACCCGCACCGGTGATGACTGGCTGCACCTCAACGAGGGCATCCACACCGTCGGCCATGTCGAGGACAGCTTTCATTTCGACAACGAGAAGCCGGCCCATCGCGCTCTCGTCGGGCCGGTCAAGGTCGCGCGCAACCTCGTCACCAATGGTGAGTGGCTCGCCTTCATGCGCGACGGCGGCTATCGGACCGCGACGTTGTGGCTGATGGACGGCTTTGCCGCGGCCAGCAAGGACGACTGGCAGGCGCCCGGCCATTGGCGTGAAGCCGACGGCGGGTGGCAGATGATGACGCTCGCCGGCCTCAGGCCGGTCGATCCCGACGCACCGGTCTGCCATGTCAGCTATTACGAGGCCGACGCCTATGCCCGCTGGGCCGGCAAGCATCTGCCGACCGAGATGGAATGGGAGGTCGCGGCCCGCGCGGGCCAGCTCAACGACGCCTTCGGCATCGTCTGGCAATGGACGCGCAGCTCCTATTCGCCCTACCCGGGCTATCGCGCCGTCGAAGGGGCGCTCGGCGAGTACAACGGCAAATTCATGGTCAACCAATTGGTGCTGCGCGGCTCCTCGCTTGCAACTCCGGAGGGCCATAGTCGTATCACTTATCGGAACTTCTTCTATCCGCACCACCGCTGGCAGTTCACCGGGCTGCGGCTCGCCGACTACGAGTAGAAACTATCCCACGACAAATGCGCGCCGGACAGCGCGTTCAGGAGAGTATCATGAATGTGCACGCCAGCGCTTTGGCCGAAGCCCATCTTCCCGACGAGCAGACGACCGCCTTCGCCCGCGAGGCGATCGAGGACCTCTCGCAGCAGCCGAAAAAGCTGTCGCCGAAATACTTTTATGACGCGACAGGATCGGAGCTGTTCGAGGCGATCACGAAGCTGCCGGAGTATTATCCGACACGCACCGAGCTTGCGATCCTGACCGAGCGCGGCCGCGAGATCGCGAAGATCATTCCGGAGCACGCAGCGCTGGTCGAGTTCGGCGCCGGCGCGACCACCAAGGTTCGCCTGCTGTTGGATCATTGCAAATTCGCGGCCTATGTCCCCGTCGACATCTCCGGCGACTTCCTGAAAGCGCAGGCGAATGGCCTGAAGCGGGATTTCCCCGCGCTCGGCATCTATCCGGTCGCGGCCGATTTCACCACGCCGTTCGAGCTGCCGAAGGCGGTCGCGTCCATGCCCAAGGTCGGCTTCTTCCCCGGCTCGACCATCGGCAATTTCGAGCCGCAGGAGGCGCAGGCCTTCCTGAAGAGCGCACGCAAGATCCTCGGCCGCGGCGCGCAGATGATCATCGGCGCCGACCTCGAGAAGGACGAGCGCGTGCTCCATGACGCCTACAACGATGCTGCCGGCGTCACCGCGCGCTTCAACCTCAATGTCTTGGTCCGCATCAACCGCGAGCTCGGCGGTAATTTCGACCTGTCCGCCTTCACTCATCGCGCGATCTACAACCGCGAGCGGCACCGCATCGAGATGCATCTGATCAGCAAAAAGAGCCAGACCGTCCGCCTGCTCGGCACCAGCTTCTCGTTCCGCCCGGGCGAGAGCATCCACACCGAGAACAGCTACAAATACAGCCTCGAGCGCTTTTCCGCGCTGGCGCAAGGCGCCGGCTGGCGAGTGCGCGAAAGCTGGACGGATGCGGCGAAGATGTTCTCGGTGCACGCGCTGGAGGTCGCGGAGTAGGCTTCCCGCGCCTACTCCTCGGTTGCCGACCCCAGCGACACCGACTCCCACACCGCGACGACTATCATGATCGCGCTGCTGGCGACCGAGAGCCAGAGTGGCGAGAGATCGGCGGCGAACCACCATAGCACCAGCAGCAGGATGATGCCGATGCCGTGCGAGAGCTGGAGGAAGCCGCGGATCGCGTGCTTGAACAGGATGGTGCCGACCAGGAATACCAAGGGACCGCCGATCGTGCTCACGATGGTCCTGAAGTCGGAATGGCCGGTCGGATGCTTCAGCACCAGCTCATCCGACACCGCAGTCAGAATGATGCCGGCGATGATCGGCATGTGCAGATAGGTATAGGCGAGCCGCGCCAGCCGGCCGGATTCGGCGGACTTCGAGATCCGCTCGGCGCCGGCTTCCGCTCCCTTGTGGAAATAGATCCACCACATGGCGATGGCGCCGACCAGCGCGGAAACGAAGGCAAGGATGTTGGCTGCGGTCCATTCCAGCTCGGCAAAGGTCGCGCCGTTGACGACGACGGCCTCGCCCAGCGCGATGATCACGAAGAGGGAGCAGCGCTCCGCCATGTGGCCGCCTTCGACAGCCCAGGCTTCAACCGACGAGAAGCCCAGCTTCGGCACCCAGAACCGCGCCGCCGGCGAGACGTACTCCCAGGAGACGGCCGCAATCCACAGCCATAGCCGCGTCTCGCCCTCGTATAGGCCGCCTGCGATCCACAACACCGCGGAGATCGAGAGCCAGGTCAGGATGCGGATCGCGTTGTGGCGCACCGCGGTCCGATGCCGCGGCGTTGCGAACAGCCAAAAGGCGGTGCGTCCGAGCTGCATGGTCGCGTAGGCGATCGCAAACCACAGGCCCCGCCCCTCGAACGCGGTCGGGATCGTCGTCGACAGCACGAGGCCGCCCAACATCATGAGGAAGAGCATGACGCGGACAGGCGTCAGCTCGGGATTGAGCCAATTGGTGACCCAGGCGGTGTAGACCCAGACCCACCACACCGCGAGAAACAACACCGTGACATGCACCGCGCCGAGCGGCGTGAAATGGTGCAGCAGCGTGTGCGAGACCTGCGTGACCGCGAAGACGAAAACGAGGTCGAAGAACAGCTCGACATTGGTGACGCGGCTGTGCTGGTTCGGCACGATGACGCGAAACATCGCGCCGCGAGGATTGTCCGCAGCCATCATCCTTCCCCCGTCGCGCGATCAGATCAGGCAGCCGGTCAGATCAAGCGCCCGGTACGCCGGTTTGCAGTGCCAGCGCGTGCAGCACGCCGCCCATCTGGCCGCGCAGGGACTGATAGACGATCTGGTGCTGCTGGACGCGGGACTTGCCGCGGAAGGATTCCGAGATCACGGTCGCGGCATAGTGATCGCCGTCCCCGGCGAGGTCACGGATGGTCACCTCGGCATCGGGGATCGCCGCCTTGATCATCGCCTCGATATCGTGGGCGTCCATGGGCATTCGGGTCGTGCTCCTGTCTCGTCGAATCGCGCCGGGGTCCCCTGGCCGGCTGGGTCAAACTTAGCGTGAACAGCCTTCTTCGTCACGCATTCCGGCACTATATCCCTGATCCCATCGGGATAAAGGCACGACAAAGTGCCGCGCAAGGCAGATCGATCGAAAAGGCGTGACATCATGAAGCTTCCAGGGCCCGACCACCCCATCACCATCACCCAAAATCCCCGGCGCGTCCGGGTCACCGCAGGCGACATCGTGATTGCCGAGACCAGCAAGGCACTGACCCTGAAAGAGGCGAAATACCCGGCGGTGCAATATGTGCCGCGGGAGGACACCAATATGGCCCTGCTGGAGCGCACCGAGCGCACCACCCATTGCCCCTACAAGGGTGACGCCAACTATTTCAGCGTCAAGGCCGACGGCAAGACGCTCGACAATGCGATCTGGACTTACGAGACGCCCTTCCCCGCGATGACGGAGATTTCCGGCCATCTCGCCTTCTATCCGGACAAGGTGAAGATCGAGGAAGTGGGGTAGGCCCTGCTGTAGCGCCACGTCATGGCCGGGTTTATCCCGGCCATCCACGTTCTTGGATAATCGCAGATACCGAAACACGTGGATGCCCGGGACGAGCCCGGGCATGACGATGAGTGCTGCTACCGGTCGGGCTATGTCCTGAAAATCGTCAGCCCCAGTATCAGCAGCACCAGGAAGATCACGACAAACACGTAGAACAGGAAGCGGGCGATATCGGCGGAGGCAGCCGAGATTCCGGTGAAGCCGAGCACGCCGGCCACAATCGAGATCAGCAGGAAGATCAGCGCCCATTTCAGGATCGTCATCGCCAGCTCCGCAATCGGTTGCCGCTTGGCGCGGCTCTCTACGCCCTTTCGCGAATGCTAACTTTGCTACGCGGAACTGGTTCCTCAGGTTGCAGCTGCCGAAACGACACTTGCTGAATCCGGTTCCCGGCGGCACAGTCCCGGCGGGACGGGACGCGGGGCGACCATAATGACGATGTCACATTCAGCGACGATGGGCGCGGAGGCGCAGGCTGCGCCGAAGAGCAAGGCGCGCAATCTCTCGCTCGATCGTGCCCGTACCTTCCTGACGCTGGTGGTGCTGCTGCATCACGCGGTGATTCCCTACACGCATTTTGGTCACACCGATCCGGCCTCCTTCGCCGGCTTCGACATGATTGTGCTCGCCACCGACAGCTTCTTCATGGCGATGTTCTTCTTCCTGTCAGGCCTGTTCACCTGGCCCGGCATCGCGCGCAAGGCACCGTCGGTCTTTTTGCGCGACCGCCTGTTGCGGCTCGGGCTGCCGTTCGCGATCGCGGCCCTCACCGTCATCCCGCTCGCCTACTACGCCATCGCGCTGCGGGCCGAGCCCGAGCTGACCTTCGCTGCATTCTGGTGGAAGACGGTGACGGCGGGGCCGTGGCCGAGCGGCCCGATCTGGTTCGTGTGGGTGCTGCTCGCCTTCGATCTCACCGCGAGCCTGCTCTACCGGGTCTCGGCGCATCTGGTCGACCCGATCAACCGCGTCTCGTTGCGCGGATTCGACCAGCCGGCCGCGTTCTGGCTGGTGCTCGCCGCGATCAGCATCCTCGTCTACGTGCCGGCGCTGGTCTATTTCGGCGCCAACAAATGGTTCGAGTTCGGACCGTTCTCGGTGCAGGCGAGCCGCATCCTGCTCTACTTCAGCTACTTCTTCATCGGCGCCAGCGTCGGCTCGGCGAACTTCGATCGCGGCATCCTCAGCTCGGACGGTCAGCTGCCGAACGACCGCTGGCGGTGGGTGTTCATCACGCTGGTGCCGTACTGCCTGATGTGGGGCATGATCTACATCAAGCGCGAAATCCTCGGCAATCCCGATCCGCTGCCGCACTGGTACCACGCGTTCTACGGCACGTTCCTGGTGCTGTTCTCGGCCTCGATCCTGCTCACGATCCTCGCCTTCTTCCTGCATTCGAAAGCGCCGGGGCCAACCCTGCTCGACCGCATGCAGGCGGATGCCTACGGCATCTTCCTGGTGCACTACCCGATCGCACTGTGGATCCAGTATGCGCTGTTCGATTACGAGCTGCCTGCGATCGTGAAGGCCGCGATCGGCTTCGTGCTCACGGTGATCCTGAGCTGGGGCCTGACGGCGGCTTTGCGCAAGATACCGGGGGCGTCGTCGGTGTTGTGAGAGCGCGCGGTCTCTCGGCTCGTCAAGGAGCCCTTGCGACGACGGGATCGTAGCCCGGATGGAGCGCAGCGCAATCCGGGAGTCTTGCCACACGCGATAGCGGTCCCGGATTACGCTTTCGCTCCATCCGGGCTACGGCTCTGAGTTTGTGGAAGCGCCTTACGCCGCCTTGCCGCCCATATATTCCGGCAGCCAGCGCTCGTGCGATATCCGCAAGCTGTCGATCGTGACAGGCGCTTCGCCGGCAATGGCGATCGCGTCGCCGCCGGTGGTACCGATCCTGACGCAGGGCACCTCGCAGCCGCGCATCTTGGCGAGCACGCGGCCGGCTTCCGTTTCCGGCACGGTGACGAGATAGCGCGCCTGGTCCTCGCCGAACCAATAGGCCTGCGACACCAGCGAGGTCGGCGCCGCCAGCAGCTTGGCGCCGATGCCGCCTGCCATCGCCATCTCGGCGAGCGCGATCAGCAGGCCGCCGTCGGAGAGGTCGTGCACGGCTGTGGCGGTGCCCGCGTGGATCATGCCGCGCACGCAATCGCCATTGCGCTTCTCGGCGGCGAGATCGACCGGCGGTGGCGCGCCCTCCTCGCGGCCGCAGATGTCGCGCAGATACACCGACTGGCCGAGCCAGCCATGGGTCTCGCCGACCAGGAGGATCGCTTCGCCCTCGGCCTTGAAGGCGAGCGAGGCGGACTTGGTGAAATCGTCGAGCAGGCCGACGCCGCCGATCGAGGGCGTCGGCAGGATCGCGCGGCCATTGGTCTCGTTGTAGAGCGAGACGTTGCCGGAGACGACCGGGAAATCCAGCGTGCGGCAGGCTTCCGAAATGCCTTTCAGGCAGCCGACGAACTGGCCCATGATCTCGGGCCGCTCAGGGTTGCCGAAATTGAGGTTGTCGGTGATCGCGAGCGGCTTGCCGCCGACTGCGGTGATGTTGCGCCAGGCTTCGGCGACGGCCTGCTTGCCGCCTTCGAACGGATCGGCTTCGCAATACCGCGGCGTCACGTCGACGGTCAGCGCGAGGCCCTTCGGCCCGTCCTGCACGCGCACCAATGCGGCATCGCCGCCGGGACGCTGCATGGTGTTGCCGAGGATGACGTGGTCGTACTGCTCCCAGACCCAGCGCTTAGAGCACATGTCGGGCGTGCCGATCAGCTTCTCCAGCGCGCTGCCTAAACCCATCGGCGCCGGCACTTCGCGCGCATGCACGACCGGCAGCGCGACGGACGGGACATGCGGGCGGTCATAGAGCGGCGCCTCGTCGCCGAGCTCCTTGATCGGCAGGTCGGCCATGACGTCGCCGCCATGCTTGACCACGAAGCGCTTGCTCGGCGTGGTGTAGCCGACGACGGCGAAATCGAGGCCCCACTTTTTGAAGATCGCCTCGGCTTCCTTTTCCTTCTCGGGCTTGAGCACCATGAGCATGCGCTCCTGGCTTTCCGAGAGCATCATCTCGTAGGCGCTCATGCCGGTCTCGCGCGTCGGCACCGCGTCGAGATCGAGGTCGACGCCGAGATCACCCTTGGCGCCCATCTCGACGGCCGAGCAGGTCAGCCCCGCCGCGCCCATGTCCTGGATCGCGATGACGCAGCCCTTCTCCATGATCTCGAGGCAGGCCTCCAGCAGCAGCTTTTCGGCGAAGGGATCGCCGACCTGCACCGTGGGGCGCTTCTCTTCGGACTTGTCGTCGAACTCGGCCGAGGCCATCGAGGCGCCGTGGATGCCGTCGCGGCCGGTCTTGGAACCCAAATAGACGATCGGCATGTTCACGCCGGAGGCCGCCGCATAGAAGATCTTGTCGGCATCGGCGAGGCCGACCGCCATCGCGTTGACCAGGATGTTGCCGTCATAGCGGGTGTGGAAGCGCACCTGGCCGCCGACCGTCGGCACGCCGAAGGAATTGCCGTAGCCGCCGACGCCGGCAACGACGCCGGAGACGAGGTGCCGGGTCTTGGCGTGCTCGGGCGCGCCGAAGCTCAGCGCATTGAGACACGCGATCGGGCGCGCACCCATGGTGAAGACGTCGCGCAAGATGCCGCCGACGCCGGTGGTCGCGCCCTGGTAGGGCTCGATGTAGCTCGGGTGGTTGTGGCTCTCCATCTTGAAGACCACGGCCTGGCCGTCGCCGATGTCGATCACGCCGGCGTTCTCGCCCGGGCCCTGGATCACCCAGGGCGCCTTGGTCGGCAGGCCCTTCAGATGGATGCGGGAGGATTTGTACGAGCAGTGCTCGTTCCACATCGCCGAGAAGATGCCTAGCTCGGTGAAGGTCGGCTCCCGCCCGATCAGCTTCAGGATGCGCTCATATTCGTCGGGCTTAAGCCCATGGGCGGCAACCAGTTCGGGGGTGATCTTGGGTTCATTCTTCATGGCTTCAGGGGCTTTCGGCGGCGGTTTGGCCGTTCTTAGGAACATCCGGGGCTCGCGAAAAGCCCTTTATGGCGCATTTTCCCGCTGTCCCACGTTTTGCAGGCAGGGACGGCGGGAACAGGAATTGCACGGCGCCGACGGATCGGATTTAAGGGCTCGAGACCCGCAATTGAAGGCCTATTTCCTTGCACGAATTGACCAAAGCGCCCCCACCCCGCCGCCCCGACCTCCACGTCGCCACCGAGGGCGAATTCGTGGGCTGGCGGACCTGGATTCGCGACAGTTTCGAGGCCCATGTCGGCCCCTTCTGGCACCGGATCGAGGCGGACGGCAGCGTCCGCAGCGCCTTCCGGGTCGAGAAAAAGCACCTCAACGGCTCCGGGAACGTCCATGGCGGCTGCTACATGGCCTTCGCCGACTACTCCCTGTTCGCGATCGCCACCCATGTCCTGGACAGCCGGGCGGTGACGACCAACTTCGCCTGCGAATTCCTCGACGCGGCACGCGAGGGCGAGCTGATCGAGTGCACCGGCGAGGTCACCCGCGCCGGCGGCTCGCTGATCTTCCTGCGCGGCAAGATGATGTCTGCCGACCGGGTGCTGCTGACCTTTTCCGGCACGATCAAGCGGATGAAGCGGAAGGCGCTCCCTCAGCCAAACGCATAGCTCGGCGCCTTCCCTTTTCGCTCGCCCTCGCCCAGACTTCCCGGCAAGCGCTGTCGCGCCGGGGAGCAAGAACAAGGTGCCGCAGAGCACATCGGAGGCGGGTCGCGCGACGGCGGCCGCATCAACGCCGTTGCCGTCCATCGCCACCGGCGCCCGCAACTGGCGCGACTATGCGCTGCTGCTCGCGCTCGCCTGCTGCTGGAGCTCGACCTATCCGCTGGCCAAGCTGGCGCTTCCCACCATCCCGCCCATCACCTTCATCTCCGCACGCTCGCTGATCGCGGCCGCCTTCCTGTTCGCGATCCTGTGGATGCGCGGCATCAAGGTGCCGACGGACGCAAAGGCCTGGAAGCTGTTCGCGACCCAGCAACTGATCAACTCGACCTTCCCCTTCCTGATCATCACCTGGTCGCAGCAATACGTGCCGGCGTCGAGCACGGTGGTGCTGGCGTCGACGACGCCGATCTTCGCCTTCCTGATCACCTCGCTGATCACGCGTCACGAGCCGGCGACGCTGCTCAAGCTCGCGGGCGCGGTGCTCGGCCTCGCCGGCACGATTCTCATCGTCGGCCTCGATGCGCTGCACGGCTTCGGCAGCGAGATCATTGCCGAGATCGCGATCCTGCTTGCCACCATCTCCTTTGCCTGCGCGACCATCTTCGGTCTGCGCCTGTCCGACTACGATCCGATGGTGGTGGCTGCCGGCTCGCTCTTGTTCGGCGGCCTCATCCTGCTGCCGCCCTCGCTGATCATCGACCAGCCCTGGACGCTGCAGCCGACGCCGACGGCGATCGTCGCCACCATCGTCATGGGCATCGTCTCGAGCGCGCTCGGCCTGATGCTGTTCTACGTCTGCCTCGGCCGCCTCGGCACGCTGACCACCAACGCACAAGGATATTTGCGCATCCCGATCGGCGTCGGCCTGTCCGTGGCTCTGCTCGGCGAGAGCGTGCCGTCGAACCTGGCGCTCGGGCTGTTGCTGGTGATGGCCGGCGTCGCCGCGATGACGGTGCCGGCGGAGCGGCTGAAGCGACGCTAACGACTACTTGGCGTCGTCCGCCAGCATCTTCCGGTACTTTTCGACGTCGCGCGTCACGAGCTTCTGCAGCACTTCGGACGCGTGCTCGTCCGCATCAGGGGCGACAGTGGAAAGATCGGCAAAACGCTTCTTCACGGCATCGGTCTCGACCGCAGTGCGCGCAGCGGCGTTCAGCTTGGCGATCACGGCCGGCGGCGTGCCCTTGGGCGCGAACAGGCCGTTCCAGCCCTGCGCCTCGAATTCGGGCAAACCCGCTTCAGCCGAGGTCGGCAGGTCCGGCAGCGTGGCGAGCCGCACGGTCGAGCCGACCACGAGACCCTTCACCAGCTTCTCGTTGATCGACTGCGAGACCGAGGCCGCCGCATCGCAGACGCCGTCGATCTGGCTGCCGACCGCATCGGTCAGCGCAGGCGCAGCACCACGGTAGCCGACCAGCGTCGCGTCGATGCCGGCAGCGGTGACGAAGCTCTTGCAGATCAGATAGTTCGACGAGCCGACGCCGGCATGGCCGAGATTGATCTTGCCCGGATTGGCCTTGGCGTAGGCGATGAACTCTTTCAGGTCCTTGGCCGGAAAGTCCTTGCGCAGCGCGATGATGCCGAATGTCTTCGCCACCATGGCGATCGGCACGAAGGACTCAGGCGTGAACGGCAGTTTCGGATAGATCGTGTAGGTCGCCGCATTCGTGCCGGCATTGCCGATCGCGATGGTGTAGCCGTCGGGCTCGGCGCGGGAGGCGCGCGCCAGCGCGGTCGAGCCGCCGGCACCGGCAACGTTCTCGATCACGATGGTCTGGCCGAGCGCGATGCCCATCTGCTCGGCGACCGCACGCGCGATCACGTCCGAGGTGCCGCCGGCCGCGAACGGCACGATCATGGTGATCGGACGCTTGGGATAGTCTTGGCCAAACGCGGCCGTCGCGAAAGCAATTGCGGCGACCGCGATCGACAGCCGCTTCAGCACGAACGAAATCACGCGGCTTTTTCCAGATGCTGAGCGAGGCCGGCGAACAGACCGCGGCCGTCCGTGCAGCCCATGATGTCTTCGACGTGGTTTTCCGGATGCGGCATCATTCCGAGCACGTTGCCCTTGTCGTTCACGATGCCGGCGATGGAGTGCGCAGCGCCGTTGATGTTGCTGTTGTCGTCCACCACACCCTCGGCCGAGCAATAGCGATAGAGCACCCGCCCCTCGCCTTCGAGCCGCTTGATGGTTTCTTCGTCCGCCTCGTAATTGCCTTCGCCATGGGCGACCGGCACACGGATCACCTGCCCGGCATTGTAGCCGCGGGTGAACGGCGTGTCGGAACGCTCGACGCGCAGATGCACGTCGTGGCAGATGAACTTCAGCCGCGCGTTGCGCATCAGCACGCCGGGCAGCAGGCCGGACTCGCAGAGGATCTGAAACCCGTTGCAGACGCCGAGCACGAGGCCGCCCTTGGCCGCGTAGTCGCGCACCGCGTCCATCACCGGCGCACGTGCCGCGATGGCGCCACAGCGCAAATAATCGCCGTAGGAGAAACCGCCCGGCACCACCACGAGGTCGGTCCCCGGAGGCAGCGAGGTCTCGGCGTGCCAGACCATCGCCGGCTCGTGGCCCGAGATCAGCCTCAGCGCACGCGCCATGTCGCGCTCGCGGTTGATTCCGGGAAAGACGAGGATGGCGGCTTTCATGTTCGGGTTCCGACGGTGACGGGAATCGGGCTGGCCGAAGGGGCCAATTCGCTGGGAGACATAGCCATTTGACGGGGATTTTACCAGTGCTAGCCTCGCCGGGCGGCCTTGTACACAGGCCATAGCCACGGCAGTTTTGCCCAACGATCTTGCCCGGGATTGCAGCCATGAACGTCCCGTCGCTGCCCACCTCCCTCGCCGAGCCGGTATCCGCCGAGGGCGTCGTCGCGGCCGGTGCCTATGTCGACGGCCGGCGCGTTGCCAATATCGCGATCAGCGAGGCCTCGAGCTGGCGCGCCAAGCCCGGCCACGTGGTCTGGATCGGCTTGCATGAGCCCGACATGGCGCTGCTCAGCGCGGTGCAGAAGCAGTTCGACCTGCACGAGCTCGCGATCGAGGACGCCAACCACGCCCATCAGCGTCCCAAGATCGAGCAATATGGCGAGGCTCTGTTCATCGTGGCGCGCACCGCGCAACTGATCGAGGGCCGCATCGCCTTCGGCGAGACCCACATCTTCGTCGGCGAAGGCTATCTGGTCTCGGTGCGCCACGGCGCTTCGACCTCCTACAAGCCGGTGCGCGAGCGTTGCGAGAGCTGCCCGCGAGCGCTGGCTCGCGGCGAGGATTACATCCTCTATGCCATCCTCGATTTCATCGTCGACAATTACTCGCCCGTGCTCGAGAGCATTCACGACGAGGTCGAAGGCATCGAGGATGACGTGCTGTCGAAGCCGATCAGCAAGGCGCAGATCGAGCGGCTCTACATGCTGCGCCGCGACCTCTTGCGGCTGCGCAACGCGATCGGGCCGCTGGTGGAGGTCTGCCGCCGGCTGGAGCATGACGAGCTGGCGATGGTGCGGCAGGCCATGCAGCCGCTATTCCGCGACGTCACCGACCACGTCCGCAACATCCAGGAGCGCATCGATTCCATGCGCGAGGTGCTGGCCTTCGCCTTCGAGGCAAGTCTTCTGGTCGGTCAGGCGCAGGAGACGGCGGTATCGAAGAAGCTCGCCTCCTGGCTTGCGATCATCGCGATCCCGACCGCGCTCGCCGGCATCTACGGCATGAACTTCAAGCACATGCCGGAGCTGGAATGGGAGTACGGCTACTTCATGCTGCTCGGCGTGATGCTGACCGCCTGCGGCGCGCTGTACTGGCGGTTTCGCCGCGCGGGATGGCTGTGAGCCGTCCTGCTCACCCGATCAGCTCGACCCGATAATTCTCGATCACGGTGTTCGCGAGCAGCTTGTCTGCGGCGTCCTTCAGCGCGGCTTCCGCCTTGGCCTTGTCGGCGCCGGCGAGCTCGATGTCGAACACCTTGCCCTGGCGGACGCTGGCGACGCCATCGACGCCGAGCGACTTCAGCGCGCCTTCGATGGCCTTGCCTTGCGGATCGAGGATGCCCGTCTTCAGGGTAACGGTGACACGTGCCTTCACGTCAAAATCCTCTTCAGCTCTTCACCAGCACCGGGCCGGAGCCCTGCGGACGCTCGTTCTCCATCAGGATGCCGAGACGCTTTGCAACTTCCGTATAGGCCTCGAGCAGACCGCCGAGATCCCTGCGGAAACGATCCTTGTCGAGCTTCTCGTTCGACTTGATGTCCCAGAGACGGCAGCTGTCCGGCGAGATCTCGTCGGCGACGATGATGCGCATCATCTCGTTCTCGAACAGGCGCCCGCATTCCATCTTGAAGTCGACGAGGCGGATGCCGATGCCGAGGAAGAGGCCGGTGAGGAAGTCGTTGACACGGATGGCGAGCGCCATGATGTCGTCGATCTCCTGGGGTGTCGCCCAGCCGAAGGCCGTGATGTGCTCTTCCGACACCATGGGATCGTTGAGCTGGTCGTTCTTGTAGTAGAATTCGATGATCGAACGGGGCAGCTGGGTGCCCTCCTCGATGCCGAGGCGCTGCGACAGCGAGCCGGCGGCGACGTTCCGCACCACCACCTCGAGCGGCACGATCTCGACCTCGCGAATCAACTGCTCGCGCATGTTGAGGCGACGGATGAAATGGGTCGGCACCCCGATGTCGTTGAGGTGCTGAAACAGGTACTCCGAGATCCGGTTGTTGAGGACACCCTTGCCCTCGATCACCTGATGCTTTTTCGCATTGAACGCGGTGGCGTCGTCCTTGAAGTGCTGGATCAGGGTACCGGGCTCCGGGCCTTCATACAGAACCTTTGCCTTGCCTTCATAAATACGACGCCGACGGCTCATGGGGATGTACCGTGTTTTGTTGAAATCCATGTATTTGGTGTGCTCCGGTTACTAGGATTTACGACCCACAGCGGAGCTGCCGTGAACAGCCCGGAACCCATCTATAAACCCTTGGAAACAGAACGGGAACCAAGCCTTTAGGCAACCTATCCGATTGGCTGTCCGAGCACAATCGATCCGGCCGTCCGGCGCCAACTTATACCGTCTTGCCTGCGGCTTAACGGCCCGTTGTTTTGCCGATATGTGCTATCTATGTAGGCACGCAGCCGGGCGGTCGCAACGGAAGGCGCCCCGCGCCATCAGAGGGATTTGGAACAAGGCATGAGCGAGTTCGACAAGCGCCAGGAAGGTTTCGAGAAGAAATACGCCCTCGACGAGGAGCAGAAATTCAAGGCGGAGGCCCGCCGCAACCGGCTGCTCGGGCTTTGGGCCGCCGAAAAGCTCGGCATCTCCGGCGATGCCGCCACCGCCTATGCCAAGGAAGTGGTTGCGGCCGACTTCGAGGAGGCTGGCGATGCCGACGTCGTGCGCAAGCTGACGGCCGATTTCGCCGCCAAGAACGTCGCCGTCACCGAGCAGGCGATTCGCGCCAAGATGAGTGAGCTGCTCGCGGTCGCAGCCGCCGAGGTCAAAGCCGGGAAATAATTGAGTTAAGCAAGGCGCCGGCGCGCAATACCCTTGCGCGCCGGTGATCGCTTTCCGCTGTCCCGCGTGGTCGGGACGTCCCGCCCGGCATAGTTGCGCCGGATGGTCTCGAGCAGGCGCTCGGCCGCAGCGCTCAGAAAACCACCGCGGCGCGTGACGAGAACGATGTCCTGATCCGCCGCAAGATCGTCCACCACGATCGTCGCGAGCGAGGCCGCACGCAGTTCCTCCGCCATGTGGCTCCGTGCCAGCAGCGCAACACCGAAGCCCGCCTCGACGAGCCGCTTCTGGGCGGTGAGGCTATCCACGGCCGTCCACTCCACTTCGCCGAGCCCTTGCGTGAGAAACAGCGCAAACACGTGGGCCGCGGCGATCTCGCGGCGCCCGCGCGTCGCCGGGAATGCGATCCAGCGCTCGCCGCTGAGCTCCGCGAGGCGCTTCACGCGCTTTCCAGCCAGAGGATGGTCGGGCGCACAGACCACCTGCAACGCCTCGCTCAGCACCAGCTCGCAGGTGAGGTCGCCGGAGCGGTCGGTGTTGTAACGCAGGCCGATCGTCGCCTCGCCGCGCCGGACGAGATCGCTGACCTCCGCGCTGGTCGCGGTCTGCAAGGCCAGCGTGACGGCCGGATTCTCCTTTGCGAACCGCTTCATGATGGTCGACAGGCGACTATCGGCCAGCGTTCCGGTCACCGCGAGCGACACCGGCCCTGCATTCTGCTTGGTCAATGCGCGGATCGCCTGTTCGGCGTCCTCTGCCGCGGCGACCGCGCGCTCGGCATAGGGAATCAGCACGCGTCCGGCATCGCTGAGCCGGGTGCGGCCTGCCACTCGTTCGAACAGGGGCACGCCGAGCTCATGCTCCAGCAGCGCGATGCGGCGCGAGATCGCCGGCTGCGAGCGGTGCAGGAATTTCGCGGCATTCGAAATCCCTCCCTTGCGATGAACGGTCAGGAAGGTGTTGAGGGCGTCACTGTCCATTGCGACCTCATGCAAGAAACTGATGTCTTCCGTAAGAATAACAAATTTGGCGGATGGCGAAAATGCTCCTAAGCCTGCCTCGACCGACAACACGGAGACGAGCCATGATGAGCCAGCTGGACAAGGCGACAGCGTTCCGCGCCCTGCACGCGCGCCGAGGCGCCTTCATCATTCCCAATCCATGGGACGCCGGCACCGCCAAGTTGCTCGCGGCGATGGGCTTCGAGGCCCTGGCGACGACGAGCCTCGGGGTCGCCAACATGCTTGGCAGGAGCGGCGTCAGCCTCGATGTCATCCTCGCCAACGCGCGCGCGATCGTCGAGGCGACCGACCTGCCCGTCAGTGTCGACCTCGAGAATTGCGGTGCGGACGAGCCGAAGCGTGCCGCCCAGGCGATACAGCGCGCCGCCGAGGCCGGCGCCGTCGGCGGCTCGATCGAGGATTTCAGCGGCGACCGCGATCGCCCCATTTACGACTTTTCCCACGCGGTCGAGCGCGTCCAGGCCGCTGTCGAAACGGCGCGTGCGCTGCCGTTTCCGTTCACGCTGACCGCGCGGGCCGAGAACTTCCTGCACGGCCGCAAGGACATCGACGACACGGTTCGCCGCCTGCAGGCCTTCGAGGCCGCGGGCGCCGATGTCCTCTATGCGCCCGGCCTGTACGACCTTGGCACGATCCGGACCGTCGTCTCCTCGCTCGGTAAGCCGTTCAACCACGTCATGGGCTTTGCCGACCCGACGCTGACGGCCGAGCAATTGTCGGACGCCGGCGTCAAGCGCATCAGCGTCGGCGGGGCGATGTCGCGCTACGCGCTTGCCGCGTTCCTGACCTGCGCGCGCGAGATGAAGGACAAGGGATCCTTCACCTATGTTCGCGAGATGGCAGAGGTCGGCGCGTTGCGCGCCGCCTTCGCCGCGGTCACTCCTCCTTGAAGCCGTATTCCGGCACGTTGCCGCTGGCGCCGTAATATTTGTACGGCAGGAATTTGCCGCTCATGGTGATCTTGACGCGGTCGCCCTTCGGGTTGGGCTGTCGTTCCATCACCATGTCGAAATCGATCGCCGACATGATGCCGTCGCCGTACTCCTCCTCGATCAAGGCCTTCCAGGCCGGCCCGTTCACCATCACGAGTTCGTAGAAGCGATAGATCAGGGGATCGGTCGGGGGCATCGGCATGCCGCGCATTGGCGTCTCGTTCAGCATGGCGACTTCAGCCTTCGACAGGCCGAACAGCTCGCCTGCATTGGCCGCCTGGGGCTTCGTCAGCTTCATCTGGCCGAGGATGGCGCCCGTGATCAGCACCTCGGAATAGCCGCCGATCTTGTCGCAGATGTGCTTCCAGCTCCAGCCCTTCTCGCGCTTGATGTCGAGCAGCTTTTCGGTGAGGTCTTCGCGTTTCATGTCAGGGTCTCCTCTCAGGCGGTGAGTCCGGGACTGGGCCCGGGTATCCAGGTCTGTCTTTGCTCCTCGACGTTCGAGGCGATCGTCAGCCCGGGCTTGCCGATATGTACCGTCGGCACGTTGCGTGGATCGTGGCCCAGCGTTTCGGCGGCAAAGGTCTTGCTGCGCGTCACCAGGAAATCGATGATGTGGTTGCGCAGCGCATAATAGAGCGGATGGCGGTGAAGATCGATGCGGCCGCGATCCCGCGGCAGCGGATTTTCGACGACCTCGGCCAGCACCGCACCCGGCCCGTTGGTCATCAGGAAGATCTTGTCGGCGAGATAGATCGCCTCGTCGACGTCGTGGGTGATCATGAATGCGGTCTGCCCGGTCTCGAGGCAGATACGCCGGACCTCGTCCTGCAGCGTGCCCCGCGTCAGCGCGTCCAGCGCCGAGAAGGGCTCGTCCATCAGCATCATCTTCGGCGTGATCGACAAGGCACGCGCGATACCGACGCGCTGCTTCATGCCGCCCGATAGTTCCGATGGCCGCTTGTGTTCGGAGCCGGCGAGGCCGACGAGATCGATGAAGTTCTGCGCGTGCGCCCTCACCTTGGCACGGTCCCAGCTTCGCCATTTCGAGCTCACGGCGTAGCTGACGTTGCCGAGCACGGTGCGCCAGGGCAACAGCGCATGGCTCTGGAAGATCACGGCACGATCGAGGCTGGTACCGGAGATCGCCTGTCCGTCGACGATGACCGCGCCCTCGCTCGGCGCGTCGAGGCCGGCGAGGATGTTGAGCACCGTGGTCTTGCCGCAGCCGGAATGGCCGATCACGCAGGCAAACTCGCCGCGCGCCATCGACAGCCAGAGATTCTCGAAGATGGTGGTCGTAGCGCCACCCGCGCCGGGATAACGCTTGGCGATGCCCTCGATGGAGATGAATTTATCGGTCATGTCTACTCCGGAAACGTGACCATGCGCGTGAAGCGCGCCAGAATCTGGTCGAGCAGCATGCCGATGACTCCGATCAGCAGGATTGCGATGATGACGTTGGTGATCGACAGATTATTCCACTCGTTCCAGACGAAATATCCGATGCCGGTGCCGCCGACGAGCATCTCGGCGGCGACGATGACGAGCCATGCGATGCCGACCGAGATGCGCATTCCGGTCAGGATCGTCGGCGCCGCGGCGGGGAGGATCACGGTGAAGGCGCGCCTGACGGTGCCGACTTCGAGCGTGCGCGCCACGTTGATCCATTCCTTGCGCACGCTGGCAACACCGAACACGGTGTTGAGCAGCATCGGCCAGATCGAGCAGATGAAGATGACGAAGATCGCCGAGACCGAGGAATCCTTGATGGTGTAGAGCGCGAGCGGCATCCAGGCCAGCGGCGAGATCGGCTTGAGCACCTGAATGAAGGGATCGAGCGCCTTGCTGAGCAGCGGCGACATGCCGATCAGGAAGCCGAGCGGGATCGCGACCAGCACTGCAAGCAGATAGCCGGTGCCGACGCGTGCGATCGAATAAGCGAGCTGGATGCCGAGGCCCTTGTCGTTCGGGCCGTTATCGTAGAATGGCCGTTTCAAATGCTCCAACAGCTTGGCGCCGACATCGAGCGGTCCCGGCATCGTTGATTTGCCCTGCGTCGCGGTGAGGCCCATCAGCTTGGCGTATTCCGGGCTCATCGTCGTGGTAGCACCGGTCGAGCGCGTGGCCAGGTGCCAGATGCCGAGAAACGCAGCGAGCAGCACGATGGAGACGAGGCCCGCACGGAGGCGGAGGGAGGAATTCATCGCGCCGACCTCACCGCATGTGTCCCGGACGCGATGCAGCACGCAATGCTGCTTCGCAGAGCCGGGGCCCAGCCGGGCCGGCTGGGTCCCGGTTCTGCGTCGCACCGCTTTGCGCTGCGCCGTGCCGGGGACACGAGAGCCCAGCCCATCACGACGCCTTCCTGATCTTGAAGCTCGCCACATAATCCTCCGGCTTGGCCGGATCGAACGTCTTGCCCATCACCGCGAAAGACTTGTAGGCGCTCGCCGGCGGCGACAGGCCCATTTCGGTCATCAGCTTCTTGGTGTCGGTGGCGAGATACACCTGCTCGGCGACGGCCTTGTAATCGACCTCGCCCTTGATCTGGCCCCAGCGCTTCATCTGCGTCAGCATCCACACCGCGAAGGACTGCCAGGGGAACGGATCGAAATCGACGCGCTTGGCATCGGTCTTCACCCCGCCGAGCCCGTCGGCATAGGTGCCGGTCAGCACCTGCTCGAGCACCGTCACCGGCGCGTTGATATAGTTGGCCGGCGCAATCGCTTCTGCGATCTGCTTGCGGTTCTCCGCTTTCGATGCAAAGGCGGTGGCATCGACGATGGCGCGCGTCAGCGCTGCAAAGCTGTTCGGTGCCGTCGTGATGAACTCGCGACTGGCGGCGAAGCTGCAGCAGGGATGGCCGTCCCAGATCTCCTTCGACAGGATGTGCATGAAGCCGACGCCGTCATAGATCGCGCGCTGGCAGATGTTGTCGGGAGCGAGGAAGCCGTCGATGTTGTCGGCGCGCAGATTCGCGACCATTTCCGGCGGCGGCACCGAGCGCAGCTGCACGTCGGTGTCGGGGTCGAGACCGTGCTCGGCGAGATAATACCGCAAGAGATAATTGTGCATCGAATAGTCGAAGGGAATTGCGAACTTCATCCCCTTCCAGTCCTTCGGATCGCGCTTGTCCTTGTGCTTCATGGCAAGCGTGATGCCCTGCCCGTTGATGTTCTCGATCGCAGGGACGGCAAATGGAACCGGGTTGGCACCCAGGCCGAGCGAGATCGCAATCGGCATCGGCGCAAGCATGTGCGCGGCGTCGTATTCCTTGTTGATGGTCTTGTCGCGAACCACGGCCCAGCCGGCGGTCTTGACCACCTCGACGTTCAGACCGTGCTTGGAATAGAATCCCATCGGGGCCGCCATGATGATGGGCGTGGCGCAGGTGATCGGGATGAAGCCGACCTTGAGGTCCTTTTTCTCCGGCGCGCCGGCTTGCGCAAACGCCTCGGTCGCGGTCTTGAGCGGGAAGAACTGCGACAGCGCGGCGAGCGCAGTGGAGGCCCCGACCGATTTCAGGAATGCGCGCCGCGCCCCATCCTGCGGAAACATGGCGCGCATCACGGCAGACGCAACCACGCCCTCGTAGCGCTTCTCCTCGCTCTCAACGGGCTCGCATCGCAGGGTCAACGCGGCCTCGTGCTCTCCCGCCGAAGCGTGCTGGCCGCACACACATCCGGACTGAAGATTGCGGTCGGCATCGAACGGATCGTTAAACGTGGACATGTTTCTGCGCCCCTTTGTCACACCGTGCGGCGGACGACGTTGTCCGCCGCGTCGGCTCAAAATTCCTTCGTGGCCCGGCTGCCCCCTTGCGCAGCCGGGCCACGGGAAACATGCAGGTTCTATGCCGCCTTGCCTGTTACCTGGGCAGCCACCGGCAGCCCCTGCTCAATCGGCAGCGACGGATCGCGCGACCATTCGTTCCAGGAGCCGAAATACATCCGCACGTCCTTCACGCCGGCGTTCTTCAGCGCCAGGAACGTGTTCGAGGCCCGCGCGCCCTTGAAGCAGTAGAGATAGACGGGTGTGGTCGGCGAGATGCCGACGGTGGCACATTCCGCCAAAATCTCGTCCTTGGACTTGAAGCGCGGGCCTTCCGCGGTCGGCTTCATCATGCGGTACCATTCCAGCCACACTGCGCCGGGGATACGGCCCTTGCGCGGGCAGAAATCCTTGCCGTAGGGCGAGGAGCTGTCGCCAATCCACTCGTCGACGTCGCGCACGTCTAGAATGGCAATGCCGGGCTTGCCGACCGCGGCGAGCATGGTCTTGGCGTCGATCAGGATCTCGCCGGCCTCGGGTACGATCGCGAAAGAGGCTTTCGCCGGCGCCGGGACATCCTTCGTCACCGGGAAGCCCGCGGCTGCCCACGCGTCGAAGCCGCCATGCAACACCTTGACCTTGGGATAGCCTAGCATGGTGAGGAGGTAGTAGCCGCGGCAGGACTGGCCGAAGCCGGAATTCATCGACTGCTCGTAGATCACGGCCGTTTCCTTGCCGGAGAGGCCGGCCGCGCCGAAAGCATCGGCGAATTTGGTCTTCAGCTCGCTGATGCCCTCCGGCGTCGAGGTTGCAAGGAACGTGAAGATCTCGTGCACGTTCACGGCATTGGGCAGGTGCCCGGCGGCATAAGCGTCGGGATTGCGGGTGTCGATCACGACACAGGGTTCAAGCTTCAAGAGATCGGCAAGTTCGCTGGCAGAAATCAGAACGTCCGTCATTGGCGGCCTCTCCGTTGAGGTTGGGGGTCTTCTGGGTGGACTCGTGAAGCTCAGCAATCGGCGAGCATCTTGCGCAGCTGCTTGGTAGCCGGCGTGACGATCGCAATGAAATAGGCCTCGCGCAGGCGCCGCTGCGCGCGGTGGCTCTTGAGGTAGCCGCGCGCGCCACAATGCAGCATCGCCGCATGCGCCGCCGCGACGCTGGCCTCGCCGGCGCGAAGCCTGAGCGCGATCACCTTGCGCCAGTAGGTTTCCTCCTCGTTGTAGGGATCGCGCGCCAGCGCCATGGTCTCGGCCTCGAGCTCGGCGGCGAGATCGCGGAAATGCACCGGCTGCTGCGGCAGATAGCGGTTGATATGGCCGAGGGGATTGTCCACCTCATCCATGATGTTGATGCAGTCCTTGATGAGGCCGAGCGCCGTGCCGGCCTGCAGCAGGATAAAGCCGGCGCGGATCTTCTTGACGAAGGGGCCGGCGGGATCGGCGAGGATCAATTCGTCCGGCACGAAGACGTCGCGGAACTGCACGCCATAGGTGCCGGTGCCGTCCATCGCCATGAACGGCTTGCACGGCGTCAGCGTGATCGCGGGATCGGCGCAATCGGCGAGGAACATCACCGTTTCCTCCGCGTCCTCGCGCTCGAAAATCGTGCCGAAGTAATGATCGGGACCGAGGTTGGAGACCCAGGGCAGCGCCCCCCGCACGACATAGCCACCCTCGACCCTGCGCCCCTTCAATTTCAGCTTCTCGATGCCGAAGAAGCTCTTCATCGGATTGGAGAGCCCGGTGCCGCCGAGCACCCGGCCGGTCGAGAAGGCATCGCCGAAGCGCTTGGCGAGCTTCAGGTTAGTCGAGTTGGCGGCGTACCAGACCAGCGTGTTCTGGCACCAGGCCATAAAGGCCGTGGCTCCGCAGACCTCTCCGATCGCCTCCATGGCCTGGATCGCGCAGCGCAGGTCGGCGGGCCCCTCTTGCGGGACGTGACTTCCCCAGGCGCCGACCTCGCCGAATTTGCGCAGCACGTCGGCTGGATAGACCGAACCGTCGTCGATGCCGGCCGCGAGCGGCGCGAGTTGCTCCCGTGCGATCCGCGCCACTTCTCCTGCAATGGAAGGTGCGGGCTGATCCAGAACTTCGACCCGCGATAAAGCCAGTGAACCCATGATCGTCTCCCGCACCTTGTCCTGGTTGCTATTCAGCTAGATGCCGATCTCGAGATTGACCGGACGGGTGAAGGTGTTGGCGACCGGCGACCATTTCTTGACATGGGCGACCAGCGCGTCGATCTCGTCCTGCGCGATGCCCTCGCATTCCATGTCGACCTTGACGCGGACGTCGGTGAAGCCGACGGGCTTGTCGGAGGTGTCGCCGGTGCCCCACACCGCGGTGATGTTGAGGTCGCCTTCGAGCTCCAGCTCGAGCTTGTTGACGATCCAGCCGCGGTGCACCGCATTGGCGTGCAGGCCAACTGCAAGGCACGAGCCGAGCGCGGCGAGCGAGGCTTCCGACGGATTGGGGGCGGTGTCGTCGCCCAGGAGCCCCGGCGGCTCATCGACGATGTAGGGCGGCAGACTGCGGATATAGTTGGCGTGGCGGAACTTGCCTTCCGCGACCGTCTTGCACTTCAAGGTCTTGACGACCTTCGGATTAGCCTTGCCGCTCGCGATCAGTTGCTCGAGGCCATTCTTGTCGATGGGCGCAAGGCACCCCGTCAGCACTGTCTTTTGAACGACGGCAGTCATCTTTTTCTCCCTGGCAGCCGTGAAAAACGGCAGGATACCGAACGGTCTGTTTCCTTGCATAGGGCGTGCCAAAGCGGGCGGAAAACGAAATGCGAGGCGATGGAGCCGCTTAAGCGTCGCTGCCCGCGGATTGATCAGCCGCGCTCTGCTCAAAGGCGATGCAGATGCGCGCGCCGATGCGAATCTTTTCGGCGCGAAACAGATGCGGCTTGATGATACCGCGCGGCTGCGGGTAAGTTCGTCGCCATGGCCAAGACGTCATCGAAGAAGACCTCGCCCCACGCCGCCATCGGCGACGACGAATCCGCGCGCGGGCGCCTGCTCAGCGCCGCATCGCATCTGTTCTGCAAGAACGGAATCAATGCCACCGGTATCGATGCGATCATCGAGGAGGCCGGCACCGCGAAGACCACGCTCTACAAGCTGTTCGGCTCCAAGACCAACCTCGTCAACGCAGTGCTGGAGAGCGAAGGCAAGCAGTGGCGCGAATGGTTCATCGCCGCCATGGAGGAAGGCGGCGGCGACGCGCAGGCCAAGCTGGCGCGCATCTTCCCGGCGCTGAAGAGCTGGTTTGGCGAAGAGCGCTTCTACGGCTGCCCCTTCATCAACGCCGTCGGCGAGCACGACAAGGACGCCAAGCAGTTCCGGAACATCGCGCTGAAGCACAAGAAGATCGTGCTCGGCCACATCGAGAAGCTCGCCGGCGAGCTCGGATCAAACGAGCCGGTCGTGCTCGCGCATCAACTCGGCCTCCTCATCGATGGCGCGATCGTCGCCGCGATGGTGTCGCGCGATCCCGGCGTCGCCGATACGGCCGCGCTCGCTGCGGGCCCCCTGCTCGGTCAGGCAAAGACGAAGAAGAGGCGCGGGGCGGAGCATTTGGAGGCGGTGTGATCGCTCTCACTTTGTAGCCCGCATGGAGCGGAGCGGAATGCGGGAACACCCTCCCGGATTGCGCTCCGCTCCATCCGGGCTACGGCGGAGGACGATTCAACGTCTCCACAAACTGCCCGATCGCCGCCAGCACCGGCTGCTGATCGCCTGCGAAGAACCAGTGATCCTCGCCATCGAGCTCGACGAACTGCGCACCCTTGATCCGGCTCGCGATATCGCGCCCGGCGGCGATCCGCACGGCCCGGTCGCCGCGCCGGTGCAGCACCAGCGTCGGCACGGTGATCTCCGGCAGAAGGTGCCGCACGTCGGCGTCGCGAAAGGCTTCGAGCACGGCCGAGATGCCGCCGGGACTGGACGCCGCGCGCAGCAATCCGGCCCACCAGGCGCGCGCCTTCGGATCGCCCGCAAGGCTCGGCGCGAAGGTCTCGATCCCGACCGGCCCGCCCCATTGCGCGACCAGATGCCTACTCCAGGCGTCATACTGACTGGCGCGCAAGGCATGCGGGTAATCCTCCGACCAGCATCCCTTGGCCAAGGCGCCGAACAGGATGAGCCCGGCCACGACGCGCGGCTGATCGACCGCAAATTTGACGCAAGCTGGCCCGCATTCGGACGCGCCGAACAGTACGACGCGGCGGGAATCCACCGCGCGCAGCACGGTGCCGATATCCTCCGCGGTGACGTCGATACCAGGCGCCGATCCGACCCGGTCGGACAGCCCGATCCCACGACGATCGAACACGATGAGGCGCCCGAGCTTCATCAATGACGCCAGGAACGTCCGGCTCGCAGGGCTCTCCCAGGCACGCTCCACATGCGACACGAAGCCCGGCATCACCAGAATATCGAGCGGGCCGCTGCCATAGGTCTGATAGGCCAGATGCACGCCGACGCCCTTCACGTAGCGCGTCGTCGGAGCGGCGTGCGGTGCTGCGGCCGGACTCATGAGCGCCTCGGTCTCGGCCTCCGGTGCGACCCCGAGCTCGTCCCGCAGCCGCTGCGTGAGTGCCGCGTGATGACGTTCTGCCGCGCTTCGGTCGCCTGATAGCAGCAGGCTGCGGATCAAGTGCCGGCCATAGACTTCGCTGAGCGGATCGAGCTCGACCAGGCGCTGCGCATGTGCCGTCGCGGCAAAATGATCTCCGGCCGCGTTCTTGTCCTGCACGAGACGCTCCAGCGCATGCACCAGCCGTCCCCGCAGCGCCTCGCGGCGGAAGAACGCCCAGTCGTCGAACTCGGGGCAGTCTCCCGGCGCGAAGCCCGCCAGGAAGTCGCCCCGGTAGATCAGGCACGCTTGTTCGAACGCGCCGCGATCGCAGGAATCCTCGAACAGACGCGAGTCGAGCTTCAGCTCGACGTCCGGCGACCATTTCAGACTGGTGCGGTCGGTCTCGAACACCGCTTGGCCCAGCGTGAGCTCGACGCGGTGAAGCAGCCGCCGCAAGCGCGCAAGGCCGGTCTCCCGGGGCGTCTCCGGCCACAGCAGCGTGGCCATGATTTCGCGCGCGACGGCGCCCTTGGCCTCCCCGAGATAGACCAGCAGCGCAAGCCCCTTGCGCAAGGCCAGCTTGATCGGGCGGCCGTCGGCGTAGAGCTCGGGGAACCCGAACGTCTCCAGCGAGAAAGCCGTCATGGAAATCCTCTTCTTCCGGCTTGCGTTCTCCGGGGGACGCGCAGGGGACGGTCCGGCGGATACGGTCGGGCCAGATCGAGCCTGCTCGCCGGCGAGCGCCCAGGCTCTGCATGCGGCACCGTCGCCATCGGCACAATAGGAAAACCCATGTTCGCACGCCTCGCAATCCTGCTCTACGCCCTCGTGAGCTATGCCGTCTTCACGGTTTCATTTCTCTACGCGCTCGGTTTCGTCGGCAATTATGTCGTGCCGAAGTCCATCGATGTCGGCCCCGCTTCGAATGTAAGCGAGGCCGTCGTCGTCGACCTCCTGCTGATGAGCCTGTTCGCCATCCAGCACAGCGTCATGGCGCGTCCGGCCTTCAAGCGATGGCTGGCCGCATTCATTCCCGAGGCCTGCCAGCGCAGCACCTATGTGTTGCTCTCGAGCCTGATCCTCCTCTTGCTGTTCTGGCAATGGCGGCCGATCCCTGCACCGGTCTGGCAGGCGAGCGGTACTGCGGCGGGGGTGCTGACCTCCGTGCATTGGCTCGGCTGGCTGATCGCGTTCGCCTCGACCCACATGATCGATCATTTCGATCTGTTCGGCTTGCGCCAGGCTCTTTCCGCGCTGCGCGGGGCCGAGATGCCTGGCCATTCGTTCCGGACGCCGCTGCTCTACAAGATCGTGCGACATCCGATCATGCTCGGCTTCCTGCTCGCGTTCTGGGCCACGCCCGAGATGACGGAAGGGCACCTGCTGTTCGCGCTCGCCAACACGGCCTACATCCTGGTCGCATTGCAGTTCGAAGAACGGGACCTCATCGCTGTATTCGGGGCGACGTATCAGGACTATCGCCGGCGCGTTCCGATGCTGGTGCCGGGCCTGTTCGCGCGCCGCCGCAGCGAAGATCGCCGGCCTGTGGGAGCGCCCCGATGAAAGCCGTGCTGTGCCATTCGTTCACCGGGCCCGGCGATCTGCGTCTCGGTGAGATCACCGAGCCCCGGCCCGCCGCTGACGAGATCCTCATCGACGTCCATGCCGCGTCGGTCAGCTTCATGGACCAGCTGCTGGTCTCCGGCCTCTACCAGATGCGGCCGCCGACGCCTTTCGTGCCCGGCACCGAAGCATCCGGAACCGTCGTCGCCATCGGCGACAAGGTGACAAGGTTCGCCCCCGGCGATCGCGTGGCCTGCAGCAGCTGGACCGGCGGCTACGCCGAGCGGATGATTGCGAAAGAATCGAAGAGCGTGCGCCTGCCGGATGGCGTCGCATTCGAAGCGGCGGCCACGGTGCTGCACAATTACGGCACGGCCCATTACGCGCTGGTCGAGCGGGCACGGGCACAGCGCGGCGAAACGTTGTTCGTCACGGGCGCGGCCGGCGGGGTTGGCCTTGCCGCCGTCGATCTCGGCCGGCATCTCGGCCTGCGCGTCGTCGCCGGCGTCGGCGCCGACGACAAAGCGGCCCTGGTCCGCGGTTACGGTGCCAGCGAGGTCATCAACTATCGCAGCGAGGATCTGCGCGAGCGGATCAAGGCGATCACATCGGGAGAAGGCATCGACATTGGCTTCGACAATGTCGGCGGCGCGATCTTCGAGCAGATGGCCCGGCTGATGGCCTGGGGCGGGCGCCTGATGCCGATCGGCTTCACCGGCGGCGAGATTCCGTCCCTTCCGATGAACCTGCCGCTGCTGAAGAACTATTCCATCGTCGGTGTCTTCGCCGGTGCCTGGGCGGAGAAATACTCTGATGAAGCCGCGCGGATGAACGACACGCTGATGCAAATGCTGGCCGAAGGACAAATCCGTCCGCATATCGACCGCGTCCTCCCTTTGGAGGAGGCTGCGGACGCCATGCGCGCCGTCGCCAACCGCACGGTTCAGGGAAGAATCGTGCTCAGGATTCGATAGAGTGGGCTGGCAACGGCAACAAAGGGACGTCAGACGTTGACAGAAATCATCATCGCCAAGCGCTATTGCGGCCCTCCGAACTCCGGCAACGGCGGCTATGTCTGCGGCCGGCTCGCCCGGCACATTCCCGGCGGCGCAGAGGTGACGCTGCGCGCGCCGCCTCCGCTGGACACGCCGCTCGATGCGGCCGCGACCGACGACGGCATGTGGGAGCTTCGCGACGGCGCCAAGGTCGTTGCGACAGGCAGGGCGGCGAATGTCGGGCTCACCCGGATCGAGACGGCCAGCCTGCAGGACGCTCGCGCGGCCGGATTGCTGGCGCTGTTCGAACCGCAAGAGCATCCGCTGCCGAACTGCTTCGTCTGCGGCCCCGCGCGTGCGCAAGGCGACGGCCTGCGCATCTTCACCGGGCCGCTCAGCCGCCGGCGAGAGAACGCCGTTCTTGCGGCGAGCTGGACGCCGGATCCGGACCTCGCCGCCGAGGACGGCTTGGTCGCTTCTGAATTCCTCTGGTCGGCGCTCGACTGCCCCACCGGCTTCGCCTGCAATTGCAATCAGCAGAGCGGCACCTACGACAAGACACCGCTCCTTCTCGGACGGATGGCGGCCCGGATCGAGGCCCGCCCCCGCCCCGGCGAGCCCTGCATCATCACGGCCTGGCCCACCGGCCGCGACGGCCGCAAGCGGACCGCGGACGCGGCGCTGCATGATGAAGGTGGCAGGTTGCTGGCGGTAGCGCGGACAACATGGATCGCAGTGGAGCGCGACGTGCTGCTCGGGCGATAGATGCGTGAGGGTGGAGTAGCCGAAGGCATAATCCAGCACGGCTCTTTCCGTTCGGATCGCAAAGAGGCGGGTTACGCTACGCCAACCGCCCTGCGAACTACAAGCGCGGTCCCGCGGGGTGTGTCCACGACTTCTGTTTCAGCTCCCTTGATCGAGAGGGTGGGTACATTTTCGCTTTCGCTCTTCGAGCTACGGCGGACAAGTCGCTTTGCCGACCCTGCGAGACCTTCCGCGACGGCACCTACGTTGCCTGCTCCACCATCTCCTGCAGCCGCACCAACTCCGCCTCCAGATCCCTCTCCACATCCGCGGCGCGAATGTCCAGCACCCGATAGTCGCGCGCTTCCAGCCAGCTCCGCCGCCCCGCACGGTCGGCCGCGATCGCCTCGCCCTCGCCCGGGTTGACCAGCTCGATCGCAATCCGGTGCGGGAAGGAGACGAAGTCCGGGATGTGCCGCCCGACCGGGGTCTGTCGTTTGAACTGCCCGGCGAAGCGGCGGTCGCGGGTCAGCGCCTGCCAGAGCAGCCGCTCGGCGTCGGTCGGGTTGCGGCGGAGCAGACGGGCGAGGCCGCGCACGGTCGAGCCGCTGTCGGGCGTCCCGCTGCCATGCTCGGCCAGCAGTGCGCGCAGGCGCGTCGCCTGCTCGCCGTCGAGCACGCCGCCCTTGGCCGGTCCCTTGCGCCCCTCGGCAATCGCCATCACCACGCCGTGGAGGGTGTGCATGTCCTGCTTGGTCGGCTCCATCCGCGTGAAGATGTTGCGCAGGTTCACCAGCATGGTGTCGCGCTTCTCGGCCGGCCGCAAAAATTCCACCTTGTCGAGCTCGCGCACGAGGTTGTCGAAGAAGGCCTGCATCTGGTGCTGCGAGGCGCGCTCGGAGCGCTCCGGCATGGCGTGCGGCAGCTCGCCGGAGGTCGCGCGCTTGAACCATTCATAGCCGACCAGCAGCACGGCCTGGGCGAGGTTGAGCGAGGCAAAGCCCGGATTGACCGGGAAGGTGATGATGCGGTTGGAGAGCCCGACCTCCTCATTGGTCAGCCCCCAGCGCTCCCTGCCGAACAGGATACCGGCCTTGCCTCCTGCGGCGACGTGCCCGGCGATCTCGCTGGCCGCAGCCTCCGGCCCGACCACCGGCTTGGCCTGGTCGTGAGGGCGCGCGGTGGTGGCGAACAGGAGGTCGAGGTCGGCGACCGCCTCTTCCACCGTGCCAAACAATTCGACCTTTTCCAGAATGTGGTCGGCGCCGGCCGCGGCGCGCTGGGCGGCGATGTTGGGCCAGCCGTCCCGGGGGTTGACGATGCGAAGGGCGGACAGCGCAAAATTGCCCATGGCCCGCGCGGCCATGCCAATGTTTTCACCGAGCTGCGGTTCGACCAGGATCACGATGGGACCGCCGAGGGACAGGCCCGTTTTGCTCTTGTCAGTCCCCGACATCTCGCTTCGCTTTCACGCTTCGTCTCAAGGCCTTGGCAAGGCCGCCTGAGGAATTGATTCAGGGCGGCCCCAGGATCGGGGCCTGCCCTCGCGGTCTGTCGTTTGCCTGTCCTGACGAAATTCTCAAGGGAAATAACGGGTTGGATTCGACTTTTGAATCGATGCGGGATCCCCCGGATTCGGCCCTGCGGCAGGGCGGCTCCCCGCCCCCCGTCTGGGGAAGCTGGATGAGCTAAAAGTGCATAATCCCTTGGCTTTCGCCCGCCGCGTCTGGGTGCTAAGAGGCGGCGGATATTCCCGTGGCGCGTCAAAAGCGCCGTTCCAAGAGGCTTCCCCGATCATGGCAAAAATCAAGGTATCCAATCCCGTCGTCGAACTCGATGGCGACGAGATGACCCGGATCATCTGGCAGTACATCAAGGACAAGCTGATCAACCCGTTCCTGGATGTCGAGCTGCTCTATTTCGACCTGGGCATGGAATACCGCGACCACACCAACGATCAGGTCACGATCGACGCGGCCGAGGCCATCAAGAAGGTCGGCGTCGGCGTCAAGTGCGCCACCATCACCCCCGACGAAGCCCGGGTGAAGGAGTTCAACCTCAAGCAGATGTGGAAGTCGCCGAACGGCACCATCCGCAACATCCTCGGCGGCTGCATCTTCCGCGAGCCGATCATCTGCAAGAACGTGCCGCGCCTGGTTCCCGGCTGGAGCAAGCCGATCATCATCGGCCGCCACGCCTATGGCGATCAGTACCGCGCCACCGACATCAAGTTCCCGGGCAAGGGCACCCTCTCGATGAAGTTCGTCGGCGAGGACGGCACCGTGATCGAGAAGGAAGTGTTCAAGGCCCCCGGCGCCGGCGTCGCCATGGAGATGTACAATCTCGACGACTCCATCATCGACTTCGCCCGCGCCTCGTTCAACTACGGCCTGCTGCGCAACTACCCCGTCTATCTCTCGACCAAGAACACGATTCTGAAGGTCTATGACGGCCGCTTCAAGGACATCTTCCAGGACATCTTCGACCGCGAGTTCAAGAAGGAATTCGACGCCAAGGGTCTGACCTACGAGCACCGCCTGATCGACGACATGGTGGCCTCGGCGCTGAAATGGTCCGGCGGCTATGTCTGGGCCTGCAAGAACTACGACGGCGACGTGCAGTCCGACACGGTCGCGCAGGGCTACGGTTCGCTCGGCCTGATGACCTCGGTGCTGCTGACCCCCGACGGCAAGACCGTCGAGGCGGAAGCAGCCCACGGCACGGTGACCCGCCACTACCGCGAGCACCAGAAGGGCAAGGAGACCTCGACCAACTCGATCGCGTCGATCTTCGCCTGGACGAGAGGCCTCGCCCACCGCGCCAAGCTCGACAACAATGCCGAGCTCGCCAAGTTCGCCAACACGCTGGAGAAGGTCTGCGTCGACACCGTCGAGGCCGGCTACATGACCAAGGACCTCGCGCTGCTGGTCGGCGCCGACCAGCGCTGGCTCTCGACCACCGGCTTCCTCGACAAGGTCGCCGAGAACCTCACCAAGGAGCTGGCGGCGTAAGCCGACCGCAATTTCGCCCGACTGGGCCAGACATCATCACGGGCCGCGCCTTCAAGCGCGGCCCGTTTCTTTTGAGGCCCCCGCGCGGAGATGCGACCATGTCGATCAAGCTTGCCGTCCCCTGCCTGTTGCTGCTCGCTGGCCCGGCTTTGGCCGCCGACCCGCTTCCCGACGCCATCGCAGCCCCCGGCGAGAGCATCGTGCTCAGCGTCCACGCCGAGGGCGCGCAGGTCTATGAGTGCAAGGCTGGCGCCGACGGCAAGCTCGGCTGGGCCTTCCGCGAGCCGATCGCGACGCTGCTGTCCGAGGGCAAGACGGTCGGACGACACTATGCCGGCCCGAACTGGGAGCTCACCGATGGCAGTGCGGTGGTCGGCAAGGCCGCCGGCAACGCGCCCGGCGCGACGGCGGCCGACATCCCCTGGCTGAAGCTGGAGGTCACCGCCCGCCGCGGCAGCGGCACCCTGACGCCGGTCACGACGGTCCAGCGCATCAATACCCATGGCGGCAAGCTCGACGAGTGCTTGCGACAAGGCCGGCGCGTTCAGAAGCGCACCCTACACGGCCGAGTATGTTTTCCTGAAGAAGGGCTGACCGCTCAGCGGTCGGTGTCGTCCTTCTCCGCCTGCGCCAGCTCCGCCAGCGCGAGGTCGCCGGTGTCGGCGAGCCTCGCCTTGGCGGTTTCGTGGACGTGGTCGGCGAGCGTCGGCATGCGCGCGATCAAGGCGTGAAAATCCTGGGCGTCGAGCACGAGCAGGCGCGTCTTGCGCGTCGCCGTCACCGTGCCGCTGCGTTTTGTTTTATGCAGCAACGCGATCTCACCGAAGAAGGTGCCGTCGGCAAGCCGCACATGCTGGCTCGGCAGCGCGATCTCGACCTCGCCGGCCGTGATGAAATACATCGAGGACGCTGCATCACCCCGCCGCACCAGGATCTCGCCCTGCTCGATCGTGCGCGCGCGCAGCAGCCGCATGATGTCGGCGATCTCCGCGGCCGACAGATGCGAGAACAGCGGCACCCGCGCCAGCATGCCCCAGGTGACGACGAAGTCGCGCCGCTTCACCTCCTCGGCAAAGGCGGTCGAGATGATCGCGACCGGCAGCGCGATCATCGCAAAGCCCGAGATGATGGCGAAGGTGGAGACGAGCTTGCCGAGCGGCGTCACCGGCACCACATCGCCATAGCCGACGGTGCCGAGCGTCACGATCGCCCACCACATCGCCTGCGGGATGGTGCCGAGCTTGTCCGGCTGCACGTCGCGCTCGATGGCGTAGAGCAGCGAGGCGAAGGTCAGGACCGCGCCGATCAAGATGACGATGCAGCCGATCAGCGCCCGCCGTTCGGCATGCACGGCGGCGAGCAGCGAGCGCATCGCCGGCGAGTACCGTATCAGCTTGAAGAACGGCAGCACGCCGAGCGCTGCCAGCGTCGCGTGCCGGCCGGTGGCGAGCACGATGGCCGCAGGCAGGAATGCCATGAGGTCGATGATGCCGAGCGCCGACAGGGCATAGCCGAGCCGGTCGGACAGCGCGGACGCCTTGCGGGGAGTGTGGCCCGCCACGGTCCACAGCCGCGCCAGATATTCCAGCGCGAACACGATCACGGACATGATGGTGATGGCTTCGAACAGCGCGCCGAACTGCGCGTCCAGCTCCGGCACCGAAGCGAGGATCATCGCGACCACATTGAGCACGATGACGCCGATGATGATCTGGATGAAGCGCGACCCGGCCGAATAGGCCAGCGGGTCGTGCTCCAGCAATTCGTAGAGGCGATCCCTCACATCGGGATCGCGAAGCCCACGCCCTCGCGGACCGGGGCGCATGGCTTCACGCAGCCCCCATCGCTTTTTCGATCGCCGCCAGTGCGTCGGTCGCCTTGGCTCCATCGGGGCCGCCGGCCTGCGCCATGTCGGGCCGGCCGCCGCCGCCCTTGCCGCCGAGCGCCTCGGAGGCAACGCGCACCAGGTTCACGGCGTTGAAGCGCGCGGTCAGGTCCGCAGTGACGCCGACCACGACACCCGCCTTGCCGTCCTCGGTGACGCCGACGATGGCGACGACGCCGGAGCCGATCTGCTTCTTCGCCTCGTCGGCGAGGCTCTTGAGATCCTTCATCTCGATGCCCTCGACCGCGCGCGCCATCAGCTTGACGCCGCCGGCCTCGCGCACGCTGGCCGCTGCACCATCGCCGCTCGAGACGCCGCCGCCCATCGCCAGCTTCTTGCGGGCGTCGGAGAGCTCGCGCTCGAGCTTCTTGCGCTCTTCCATCAGCGCGGCGATGCGCGCCGGGACGTCGTCGAGCGAGGTACGCAGCTCGCTCGCCGCGGTCTTCGCCAGCGCCATGGTGTCGTTGGCGTGCCGGCGCGCATAGTTGCCGGTCAGCGCCTCGATGCGGCGCACGCCGGAGGCGACCGCGCTCTCGCTCGTCAGCGTGATCAGGCCGATGTCGCCGGTGCGCTTGACATGCGTACCGCCGCAGAGCTCGACCGACCAGCCGAGCGCGTTGGTGCCGCGCTCGCGCGCGGTGCGGCCCATCGAGACGACGCGGACCTCGTCGCCGTATTTCTCACCGAACAGGGCGCGGGCACCGGCTTCGCGGGCTTCATCGACGCCCATCACGCGCGTGGTGACCTCGTCGTTCTCCAGCACCACGTCGTTGGCGATGTCCTCGACGCGCGCGAGCTCCTCCGCCGTGATCGGCTTCGGATGCACGAAGTCGAAGCGCAGGCGGTCCGGCGCCACCATCGAGCCGCGCTGGGCGATGTGATCGCCGAGCACCTGGCGCAACGCCTCGTGAATGAGATGCGTCGCCGAGTGATGCGCGCGGATCGAGGAGCGCCGCGAATGATCCACTTCGAGCTGCAGCGCCGTGCCGATTTTCAGCTCGCCGCTCTCGACGGTGCCGACATGGACGAAGAAATCGCCGAGCTTCTTCTGGGTGTCGGCGACGCGGAACTTGATGCCGCCCTCGCCCGTGAGCACGCCGGTGTCGCCGACCTGGCCGCCGGATTCCGCATAGAACGGCGTCTGGTTCAGCACGATCGCGCCCGTCTCGCCGGCCTTGAGGCTTGCGACCACCGCACCATCTTTCACCAGCGCGGACACCACGCCCTCGGCGCTCTCGGTCTCGTAGCCCAGGAATTCGGTCGCACCCAGCTTCTCGCGCAGCGGGAACCAGATCGCTTCGGACGCAGCTTCGCCAGAGCCCTTCCAGGACTCGCGCGCCTTGGCCTTCTGCCGCTCCATCGCGTCGGTGAACGCGGCCTGGTCGACGCCGATGCCGCGCGACTTCAGCGCGTCCTGCGTCAGATCCAGCGGGAAGCCATAGGTGTCATACAGCGTGAAGGCGACGTCGCCGTCGAACATGTCGCCCTTCTTCAGCGACGCGCTCTTCTCGTCGAGGATGGCAAGGCCGCGGACCAGCGTCTTCCGGAAGCGGGTCTCTTCCAGCCGCAGCGTTTCCTCGATAAGATTTTCGGCGCGCATCAAATCCGGATAGGCCTGGCCCATCTCGCGCACCAGCGCCCAGACGAGGCGATGCATCAACGGCTCCTTGGCGCCGAGCAGTTGCGCATGGCGCATCGCGCGGCGCATGATCCGGCGCAGCACGTAGCCGCGGCCCTCGTTCGAGGGCAGCACGCCGTCCGCGACCAGGAAGGCCGAGGAGCGCAAATGGTCGGCGATGACGCGGAACGAGGCGACGTTCTGCTCGTTCGGCCCGCTGCCGAGCGCGGACGAGGTCGCGTCGATCAGGTGACGGAACAGGTCGGTCTCGAACACGCTGTCGACGCCCTGCATGATGCAGGCCATGCGCTCGAGGCCCATGCCGGTGTCGATCGAGGGACGCGGCAGGTCAACGCGCTCCTCCTTCGTCACCTGCTCGTATTGCATGAACACGAGATTCCAGAATTCGAGGAAGCGGTCGCCGTCCTCTTCCGGCGTGCCGGGAGGCCCGCCCCAGATGTGATCGCCGCGGTCGATGAAGATCTCCGAGCACGGGCCGCACGGGCCGGTGTCGCCCATCGCCCAGAAATTGTCCGAGGTCGGAATGCGGATGATGCGATCGTCGGAAAAGCCGGCGATCTTCTTCCAGAGCCCGTGCGCCTCGTCGTCGGTGTGGTAGACGGTGACGAGCAGCTTGTCCTTCTTGAGCCCGAAATCCTTGGTGATCAGCTTCCAGGCCAGCTCGATCGCGCGCTCCTTGAAATAGTCGCCGAACGAGAAGTTGCCGAGCATCTCGAAGAAGGTGAGATGGCGCGCGGTGTAGCCGACATTGTCGAGGTCGTTGTGCTTGCCGCCGGCGCGCACGCATTTTTGCGACGTGGTGGCGCGCTGATAGGGCCGCTTCTCGACGCCGGTGAAGACGTTCTTGAACTGCACCATGCCGGCATTGGTGAACATCAACGTCGGATCGTTGCGCGGCACGAGGGGCGAGGACGACACGATCTCGTGGCCGTTCTCGGCAAAGAAGTTCAGAAAGGTCGACCTGATCTCGTTGACGCCGCTCATGTTCATCCAATCGGGTATGCTTGGACCCGCTTCCCAGCCATCCAAACCGCGCGTTTGGGCTGATATCTGCGGGCCAAAGCGCTTTTAGACAAGGCCAGCTTCGCTGTCCAGAAACTGTGCAGAGAGATCAGAGGGTTGCCGCAGGCGCTCAGTCCCCCTTGCAATCCCGTTGAAAGGCACGGATGCCGCGTTGACAGGCTTGGCCAGCCTGTGGTCTTTACCCATTTGTATCGTACGGCCACGTCGGGAGAGACCGGCTTTAGGCAGCCGGCGCCGAAGGAGCAACCGCCCCGGAAACTCTCAGGCAAAAGGACCGCGTGGCTTTGACGACATCTGGAAAGAGGCGCCGACGGGCGAATACCTTCTAAGGAAGGTTGGCCCGGATAGCGTCCGCCGACGGGATAATACTCTCAGGCACAGCGACAGATGGGGCTTCGACTGGTTTGTCTCGGGGAATCGTCCCCGGGGAACCGCCGAGGGCCCCTGCGATGCTGGCGCGTGACGACAAAGACTCCCTGAAACGTACCCCCCTCTACAATCTGCATGTGTCGCTCGGCGGCAAGATGGTGCCGTTCGCGGGCTATGAGATGCCCGTGCAATACCCCGCGGGCGTGCTCAAGGAGCACCTCCAGACCCGCAGCTCCGCCGGCCTGTTCGACGTCTCCCATATGGGCCAGCTAGCGCTACGGCCGAAATCCGGCAAGGTGGAGGACGCCGCCCGTGCGCTGGAGCGGCTGGTGCCGCAGGACATTCTGGCGATCGCGCCCGGCCGGCAGCGCTATGCCCAATTCACCAATCCGGACGGCGGCATTCTCGACGATCTCATGGTCGCCAATTTCGGCGACCACCTGTTCCTGGTCGTCAACGCCGCCTGCAAGGCGGAGGACGAGGCGCATCTGCGCGCGAATCTCTCGGACGATTGCATCATCGATTCGCTCCAGGACCGCGCGCTGATCGCGCTCCAGGGCCCGAAGGCGGAAGCGGCGCTGGCGAAATTCTGTGCAGAGGCGCCCGCCATGACATTCATGGTTGCCGGCCCGCACGAGGTCGCCGGCATCAAGTGTTTCGTCTCGCGCTCCGGCTACACCGGCGAGGACGGTTTTGAGATTTCCATCCCGGCCGCCGATGCCGAGCGGCTCGCGAAGTCGCTGCTGGAAAACCCCGACGTGATGCCGATCGGCCTTGGCGCCCGCGACAGCCTGCGGCTGGAAGCAGGCCTCTGCCTCTACGGCCACGACATCGACACCGCGACCACGCCGGTCGAGGCGGCGCTGGAATGGTCGGTGCAGAAGAGCCGCCGCAAGGGCGGCGCGCGCGCCGGCGGCTTTCCCGGCACTGAGAAAATCCTCGCCCATTTCGACAACGGGGCATCCCGCCGCCGCGTCGGTCTGCGTGCCGAAGGCCGCGCGCCGGTGCGCGAAGGCGCGCTGCTGTTTGCGGACGCCGCCTCCGGCGAGCCGATCGGAAAGGTCACCTCGGGCGGTTTTGGGCCGACCCTGAACGCGCCGGTCGCGATGGGCTACGTGCCCACGGCCATGAGCGCGCTCGATACGAAACTCTTTGCCGAGGTGCGCGGCCAGCGGCTGCCGCTCACCGTCGCCGCCATGCCCTTCGTGAAAAACACCTACAAACGCTGAGGACTTGAAATGACCACGACGCTGTACACCTCCGACCACGAATGGCTGGCGATCGACGGCGATGTCGCGACCGTCGGCATCACCGATTATGCCCAGCAGCAGCTCGGCGATGTCGTGTTCGTGGAGCTGCCCAAGGTCGGCCGCACGCTGAAGAAGGCGGAAGCCGCCGCCGTGGTGGAATCGGTTAAGGCCGCCTCCGACGTCTACGCGCCTGTCACCGGCGAGGTGCTCGAGACCAATGCTGAGCTCGCGGCCGAGCCGGCGCTCGTGAACTCGGATGCGCAAGGCAAGGCCTGGTTCTTCAAGATCAAGATCGCCGACAAGAACGAGCTCGGCGGCCTCATGGATGAAGCTGCGTACAAGGCACATACGGCTTAGGGACGATGGAGCAAGCGATGACCGCGCACCGCAAGACCAACGGCGACACCGCCGCCAGTTTCGTTCGCCGCCATATCGGCCCTTCGGCGCGCGATGTGGCCGCCATGCTGGAGGCCGTCAGCGCAAAGAGCGTCGATGCTTTGATGGCGGAGACGCTGCCGGCCTCGATCCGGCAGGCCGCGCCGCTCGATCTCGGCAAGCCGCTAAGCGAGACCGAGGCGATCGCGCACATGGCCGAGCTGGCGCGACAGAACCAGGTCTTCACCTCGCTGATCGGCCAAGGCTACTCCGGCACGATCCTGCCCGCGGTGATCCAGCGCAACATTTTGGAGAACCCGGCCTGGTACACGGCCTACACGCCCTATCAGCCCGAGATCAGCCAGGGCCGGCTGGAAGCGCTGCTCAACTTCCAGACCATGATCTGCGACCTCACCGGGCTCGACGTCGCCAACGCCTCGCTGCTCGATGAAGCCACCGCGGCGGCCGAAGCCATGGCGCTCGCCGAGCGGCATTCGCAGGTCAAGGCGCAAGCCTTCTTCGTCGACAAGGACGTGCATCCGCAGACGCTGGCGGTGATGCGCACCCGCGCCGAGCCGCTCGGCTGGAAGCTGATCGTCGGCGATCCCTTCACCGATCTCGACAAGGCCGACGTGCTCGGCGCGCTGCTGCAATACCCGGGCTGTTCCGGCGCCGTGCGCGACCTCAGGCCCGCGATAGCAGCGTTGAAAGCCAAGGGCGCGCTCGCGATTCTCGCCGCCGATCTCCTCGCGCTGACGCTGCTCGCCTCCCCGGGCGAGCTCGGTGCCGACATCGCGATCGGCTCCGCTCAGCGTTTCGGCGTGCCGATGGGCTATGGCGGACCGCACGCCGCCTATATGGCGGTGCGCGATGTGCTCAAACGCTCGCTGCCCGGCCGCATCGTCGGCCTCTCCGTGGATTCGCGCGGCGCACCCGCCTATCGGCTCGCGCTGCAGACCCGCGAGCAGCACATCCGCCGCGAGAAGGCGACCTCCAACATCTGCACCGCCCAGGTGCTGCTCGCCGTGATCGCCTCGATGTATGCGGTCTATCATGGCCCCGAGGGCCTCTCGCAAATCGCGCGCAATTTGCATCGCCGCGCCGCGGTGCTCGCGGCCGGCCTGCGCAAGCTCGGCTTTGCGCCGCAGTCGGAGGCCTTCTTCGACACGCTGAGCGTCGATGCCGGCGCCAGGCGCGCCGAGATCGTCGCGCGCGCGGCCGCTGAGAAGATCAATCTCGGCGTCGGTGACACCGCTCTGCGCATTGCGCTCGACGAGACCACGACGCCCGCGACCGTCGAAGCGGTCTGGCGCGCGTTCGGCGGCACGCTGTCCTACGCCGAGATCGACGCGACCACGCGCGAGGCGCTGCCGGAGGCGCTGAAGCGCACCACGGCTTTCCTCACCCACCCGGTGTTCCACGCGCATCGCTCGGAGACCGAGATGCTGCGCTACATGCGCAAGCTCTCAGATCGCGACCTCGCGCTCGACCGTGCGATGATCCCGCTGGGATCCTGCACGATGAAGCTGAACGCAACCACCGAGATGATGCCCCTGACCTGGCCGGAATTCGCGACGCTGCACCCGTTCGTCCCGCGCGAGCAGGCGGCCGGCTATCACGCGCTGTTCGCACGGCTGGAAAAGTGGCTGTGCGACATCACCGGCTATGACGCGATCTCGCTGCAGCCGAATTCCGGCGCGCAAGGCGAATATGCCGGGCTGCTCGCGATCCGCGGCTACCATGCCGCGCGCGGCGAGAGCCACCGCAAGATCTGCCTGATCCCCTCCTCCGCCCACGGCACCAATCCGGCTTCGGCCGCGATGGTCGGCATGGACGTGGTGGTGGTGTCCTGCGAGAAGAACGGCGACGTCGACGTCAACGATCTCCGCGCCAAGGCCCAGAAGCATTCGAACGACCTCGCCGCGGTCATGATCACCTATCCCTCCACCCACGGCGTGTTCGAGGAGCACATCCGCGAGATCTGCGACATCGTGCACGGCCATGGCGGCCAGGTCTATCTCGACGGTGCCAACCTCAATGCGCAGGTCGGCCTCTCCAGGCCCGGCGATTACGGCGCCGACGTCAGCCACCTCAATTTGCACAAGACCTTCTGCATCCCGCATGGCGGCGGCGGTCCCGGCATGGGCCCGATCGGAGTGAAGGCGCATCTCGCGCCGTTCCTGCCGGGTCATCCCACGACGAACGGCGATGCACCGGTCGGTCCGGTCTCGGCCGCGCCGTTCGGCTCGGCGTCGATCCTGACCATCTCCTACATCTACATCCTGATGATGGGCGGCGACGGCCTGAAGCGCGCCACCGAGATCGCAATCCTCAACGCCAACTACATCGCCGCGCGCCTCGATCCGCACTTCCCGGTGCTCTACAAGAACGAGAAGGGCCGCGTCGCCCATGAGTGCATCGTCGATCCCCGTCCGCTGAAGGTTACGTCCGGCGTCACCGTAGACGACATCGCCAAGCGCCTGATCGACTACGGCTTCCACGCCCCGACCATGAGCTTCCCGGTGCCGGGCACGCTGATGATCGAGCCCACCGAGTCGGAATCCAAGGCCGAGCTGGACCGCTTCTGCGATGCCATGATCGCGATCCGGAAGGAGATCGCCGAGGTCGAGGCCGGCCGCTTCAAGATCGAGGCCTCGCCGCTGCGCAACGCCCCGCACACCGTGCACGATATCGCGGATGACGACTGGAAGCGCGCCTATACCCGCGCCGAAGGCTGCTTCCCCGCGGGCACCTCGCGCACCGACAAATATTGGAGCCCGGTGGGGCGCGTCGACAACGTCTACGGCGACCGCAACCTCGTGTGCTCCTGCCCGCCGGTGAGCGATTACGCGCAAGCGGCGGAGTGAGGTTTCTTAGGGTGGTTTAGCGGGCGGCGGCGCGAAGCGCTGTCCGCCGGCGTAGCCCACCACTTCACTTCTGCGGAGACGGACGTTGTGGGTTACGTCTTTGACTAACCCTACGGCGGTTTCTGAGCATCATTCTGCGCCGAGTTCGTCCTCTGACGGCCCGGCTTCTTTCTCGTAATCTGGTTCATTCATTGCTGCGGCTTGCCGTTCCAGCAACTCCAGAAAGTCGTGCTGATCATCACGAAACGGGCACCGAAGACGTCGGCAACTCAACGTCCTCAATGCCCGCTCCTCGCGATAACTCTGTACTCGAAAACTACTCGTCCGTCGGCTCCTCGCCGTCGGCATCGCGCTCGGGCGTGCCGGCCAGGATCTGCTCGGCGATCAGGCCGGAGTTCTGGCGGATCGCGGTCTCGATCTTGGCGGTGATGTCGGGGTTGGCCTTCAAGAACGCTTTCGAATTCTCGCGGCCTTGGCCGAGGCGCTGGCTGTCATAGGAGAACCAGGCGCCGGACTTTTCGACGATGCCGGCCTTGACGCCGAGATCGAGGATCTCGCCCATCTTGGACACGCCCTCGCCGTACATGATGTCGAACTCGACCTGCTTGAACGGCGGTGCCAGCTTGTTCTTGACCACTTTGACGCGCGTGGTGTTGCCGACCACCTCGTCGCGCTCCTTGATCGCACCGATGCGGCGAATGTCGAGGCGGACGGAGGCGTAGAATTTCAGCGCGTTGCCGCCGGTCGTGGTTTCGGGCGAGCCGTACATCACACCGATCTTCATGCGGATCTGGTTGATGAAGATCACCATGGTGTTGGACTTGTTGATCGAGGCCGTCAGCTTGCGCAGCGCCTGGCTCATCAGCCGCGCCTGCAGACCCGGCAGCGCATCGCCCATCTCGCCCTCGAGCTCGGCCTTCGGCACCAGCGCCGCGACCGAATCGATCACCAGCACGTCGACCGCGCCGGAGCGCACCAGCGTGTCGCAGATTTCCAGCGCCTGCTCGCCGGTGTCCGGCTGCGAGATCAAGAGCTCGTCGATGTTGACGCCAAGCTTGCGGGCATAGACCGGGTCGAGCGCGTGCTCGGCGTCGATGAAGGCGCAGATGCCGCCCTTCTTCTGCGCTTCCGCCACCGTATGCAGCGCCAAGGTGGTTTTACCTGAGGATTCCGGCCCGTAGATCTCGACGATGCGCCCCTTGGGCAGGCCGCCAATGCCCAGCGCGATGTCCAGCCCGAGCGACCCCGAAGACACCGCCTCGATGTCCATGGACCGATCGTTCTTGCCCAGCTTCATCACCGAGCCCTTGCCGAACTGGCGCTCGATCTGAGAGAGCGCGGCGGCCAGAGCTTTACTCTTGTCCATGGAGGATCCTTCGACGATACGCAGGGCAGTTGCGGACATTGGGTCGTGCTCCTTATGGCGAGGATTCGCGTGAGGGACAAACGGTTGCGAGGGCGGCTCGGCGATAAAAGCAACGTACCCTATTTGTTCTAGGTTCGCAATATGTTCTTTGCGGATTTGGGGTACTGTCCGTATTTGACCCCGGGTGTCCTAAGTTAACTTTAGGCGTGTCCTAAATCCGTAGTTCTCCGGGCGAGAACGGACGCGAAATAAATAGGTCCGAATTTGTTCTGCTGGCGTGTATTTATAAGCGGAACACGTAGAAGTAAGGCCGCCTCAGTGGGCGGCCTCTTTCATCCAAAGGATACTGAGCAGATATGCCAGTTCCCGCTGGTAACGTTCGGCGGACGAATTCACCTGCAAGCGCTTCCCCTCGACCATATGGAAACTGCCGATCTTCAAGCGCGAGATCGGGATGCTCTTCGCGCCACTGATGCGGCCAGACGTTCAGGCTCAGCTTAGCGATGACGGCGTGCCAAACCCCGGACCGGTTGGCTGAATTAATTTCACTGGCCTGATTTGATTTTGCGAGTGGCCTATTTCGGCCAGTACCGGATTTGGGTGCTGCCCGTATTTAAACCCCCGCCAAGCGACCCGGTGGCGACAGCTCGATCTTCAAACCCGGCTCGCCCCTGCGCGTTGTGCGCACAATTGAACAGACGCCGTTCCGTTTCTGGATCCTAATCCATCATCATCCGCGAGGGCCCGCGGCAGCTACCGGTGAAGCGAACGCCGATTCGCTCCCGCCTTCCTCGCACGAACAATGGCGGGTCATGCTCAAGCGGCGACGGTTCAAGCAACAACTGACCCTTCAAGACCGGCTCTCCGCATGGGTGAAGCAGGTCAAGGAGGACGCTGCCAGGCTGCCTCCCGGCCCAGAGCGGGATGCCCTGCTCAAGAAGGCGCGCCAGGCCGAGTTGGCAAATCATCTGCAGGACTGGGTCAAATCCCCCGGGCTGCAACCGCCGAAATAACAGCGCGGCCACGACATTCCTCCCGACCGAAGCTGACGTGCGTCGAAGGCCTATGACCTGTCGTCGTCATAATTCCGCAATCCTGCGGCACCGAACCTTTTCGCGGTCTCAGCCTTGTCCAAGACAAGACCGCAACTATTGGGGATCTCAGTCATGACGGACAACGAGCACCGCGAAACGTCCAGGCGCAAACCCCTGCTGCAGGCGGCGCAGGAGGAGATGACGAAGTTCGAGCGCAAGGAGAACGAGTTCCGCAAGAAGGACCGCGACGAGCGCGCCAGCGAGCTCCGTCTTCCCCTGAACGAAATCAAGGTCCACTGAAGCCTGTCGAGACTCGCCTTCGGAATCGACGACGACGGCGCTGTCGGAGGAGCTTCAGCCGCCGGGCGTGGGTGCGCATGGCGGGATGACGCGCCGAGCTCATACAGCCTGCCGCGCACAATGACGGTATCTAAGCACTACCTATAAGCCATTGAAATAACAACAAATTTCCATGAGGCCTACTGTGCATGGGGTTGTTTTCCAGTTTTGAGATTGGCGGCATGCCCGTTGCCCGCGATCATCGCAGGGTACGGCCGCTGCCTGCACGATCCCCTACAGCAGCGCCAGCAGCACGAGGCCGATCACCAGCACCACGAAGCCAGCCGCGGTCGCGGCGGCAAATGACCGCTCTACGTTATCCATGATGCCACCCCGTTGCCGGCGTGCCACGTTTCCCCCATGGCTGCGCCGAACGGTGTGAAATCTTGCCGACCTGTGTGTCGGCAGTTGTGCGAACGGATGTCGAAATTGGGACCGGTGCGGGGCCAGTCTGCGGCCTGTGCCAGGCTCGGAAAGCTGCCGCCTGTCAGGCTGCCGTAAGCGGAGCCGGCTAGGATGATGCGGCTATGGTGTTGCAGCCCAGCACCTCAGCCTCCAACAACTCTCTGCCCCGCTTGGCTCTCCCCAGGCGGGGCTTTTTCATGCCTGACGGCCGGCCGCCGACTCACGTTCCTCTCGCGTCAGGCGCAGCGAGAAGGCGCGGATCGCGGGCGCAGCCAACAGCACGATCGGCACCATGGTGGCCCAGGCGATGAGCCACGACACCATCCAATGTTCAAAGAAGATCATGCCATCGCCGGCAGGAAAGCTGGCGACCCACGCTGCAATCAGCGAGGTCAATCCGGACTGGATAATTCCAAAGACGAAATGACTGTACCGCCGGGGAATGCCGAGCATGTCGAGCCCATGATGCTTGCTCTCATCAAGCAAGCAAAGCACATGCCGCCGCTGGCAGGGAACCGGAATCCACCGCAGCGCGAACACACGGGCCTGCGGTTCAGGAACTCTGTTCATGGTCGGAGAACCACGGGGTTCGCCCGGCAATCTGCAGATTTTGCTTGTGCCCGGAATATTATGACGACCACCATGTTAACAGTCATGAGGGTGAATCGTGGGAGGTCGCCATGAATCACAGGGGCATCGAGTTCACCGTCGCCAAGACGGCGATTCCCGGAATCTGGCAATGGCAGTTCCGCATCGGCGAGCAGATCAAGACCGGCAAGACCGAGACGAAAATTGATCTGCTCGCGATCCGCCGCGTGCAGTTGCGGATCGATCGGGAGCTGAAGCGATCGGCCGGACAACGGCCTGAACCGGCCGGATGAATTGTCGGCAATCGCGAGGCGCCTTGCGCCCCGCCACGGCTGGCAGGCCCGCTGCTGCAGCATCATCCGTAGCCGCCCGGAATTGATCTGACGCCGGTTTGGGATTGGACTGCGCGCGCCCATGGCCGTGGGGACGAGGCCATCACGCGTGCGACCGGTGCTGCCCATGCCGCTCTATTTCTTTCGAATCCGGAATGGCCGTTATTCCGGCTGCGCCGACCAGGCGACGGAATTCGCCGATCGCGATTCGGCCTGGAAAGAGATGACCAGCGTCTGCGCGGACATGACCGCCGGCATCGCCCGCAAGCTCCAGGAAAATTCCGAATGGCACATGGAGCTCCTAGACGAGGCCAAGGAGCCCGTGTTCCGGATCCGCATCGTCGCCGAAACCCTCGAATAGCATGAGCCCTCGGAGCAGGCCCGCCTAGTCCGCGCTGGGCAGCCGCCGCATGGTGAATTCGATCTCGCCGCCGGGCAGTTCGCGCCAGGTCTCGACCGCGCTCATATAGCCGGCCTTGGGGTAGCGGGCGAAGAAGGCCTGCGCCCGTTCCCGCGCCGCGGTGCGCGGCAGCGTGAAGGTCTCGCGCAGATAACCGTCGCCGCCCGTTCGGCCGGGCTTGCCGGCCACCTTGCGCCGGCGTGACATCCGCTCGGCGAGATCCCGCGGACGATCGGCCATATCCTGCCCTCCTCTACGCGCTACGCTCAGAGGCAAATGTAGGGCGCGGGCCGGCTGAAGAGGAGTCCCGTTCGCAAGGCGTCGGACCGTCCCCGACGCGGCCAAAGTCAGTTGGCGGCCGTGCCGCTCTTGGACTTCTTCGGCGCGCTGGTTGCAGCCGATGCCTTCGGCGCCGGCTGTTTCGGCGGATCGGAGCGCATGCCGCCCCAGGGATCGTTGGACGCCTTGTTGTCCGGAATCTTCTTCAGCGTTTCCTTATAGGCCTTGTCGCGCTCGGCTTCCGCGGCCTTCTCTTCGGGGGTCTTGCTCGGGGCGTCCTGCAGCAAATTGAGCTGGGGCATTTGCGCGTAGGCCGGGCCGGCCAGCACGGCCAGCACCGCGGCCAAACGGAAAAGCTTCATCATCCACTCCTTGATCAATCCATGACGCACGGATCGCCCGCGCCGTGCCATCCGTGTCGCCCCGGGCGCGTTCGGAGCCCCGCTAGAGCCGATCCGACCGGCACGATTTGGGCCCATGCAGCCAATCGTCCCAGATCGGGCCGCATCTGGTGCACCCGCTCAGCGCGAGGCCGAGCGCGACCATACAAAAAACCAGGACACCCCGACGCAACATCATCCACCCGTACCCCAAGCGAGGCATCATACCGGGCCAAGTCAGGCATTTTCAAGCCGGCGGGACCGCCGCGACCGGGTGACTTTGCCGCGCCGATGCGCGCACAATGGGAGCGAAACATCCGGCAATACAGGAGTGTGCGACAGCAATGCAAAGGCAACCAGACGCCGAATTCGGCCTCCCCGACGCCAGACGCATCCTCGGCGAGGTTTTCGCGCCCTGGGTCCAGGATCTCAACCTCGCGATCGAGCGCCTCGAGCACGCGCAGCCGGCGGATGTCCCGGACTGGCAACCGGGCGCGCTCCTGCGCATGCCGTTTTCGGAACGGTTGTGCCGGAACGGCGGCGTGGTCTGCGGCCAGGCCCTGATGGCGCTCGCCGACACCGCAATGGTGATCGCGAACCTCGCGGCCAATCGCGGCTACCGCCCCATGACCACGGTCGACCAGACCACGCATTTCATGCGCGCGGTATCCTCCTCGGACGTGCTGGCGGACGCACGCGTGGTCCGACTCGGGCGCACCATGAGCTTTGGCCGCGTCACGCTGCTCTCGGCGACCGACAACAAGCCGGTCGCGATGGTGTCCAGCGCCTTCGCGATGTTGCCGGGCTGATCCAAAAAACGAGAGCCGCGTGAGCGCAAAGCGCACCCGCGGCTCTCCATCACGATCGCATCGAAGCAGTCACGCTTCGGCCCGCGTGCGTCACATCACTTGCCGAGCACTTCGTCGGCCGCGGTGACGATGCTGGCCGTCGGGTTCTTTCCGCAATAGGCACCGAATTTCTTGGCGTTCTCGATGAACACGTCGGTGTCGATGATCGCGTTGTCCTCGTCGCCCTTGTACCAGCCATCCATCCAGGTCAGCACCACCTGGATGTTGTCTTCGCCGCTCTCGAGGAACTGCTTGCAGCTCATGGTCGAGAGGTCCCACTTGACGGCGTGGGCGGGCATCGACGACAGCGAGAACGCTGCAGCGAACAGAAGCGAAAGCGTGGTCTTCATCGGAATCTCCATCGGCGCGTAACGCCATAAAAGAAAGGCTTGTCGGGAAAGTCGGCGGAGAGCCTCTCCGCTCGAACGTCGTAAACGAAGTCTGAAACGCCAGGTAAGCAGCGCCAGTATTGAATTTAGTTCAACGCAATTTCTATGCACTACTCCTTGATCATCATGATGGATCGACTCGGATGATCGAGAGGCGTACAGCGCAGCGTCACCGTGTTTTCAAGGGTGGAACGATCACCTTCGAAAACAACGGCATCGCTTGCACGGTGCGAAACATGTCGGCGGGCGGCGCGGCGATCGACCTCGACGCTCCCGTCACGTTGCCGCAATCGTTCACGCTCTCGATCGCACGCGACGACTTCGTACGGAATTGTCGCACAGTTTGGCGCAGTAACAAGCGCGTCGGCCTCGCCTTCGTGCAATAGCGCGCGCGATGTGAACGAGTGTTCGCATCACATCCACAATACGATGATGATTGCGCGACACGACGAGGGCTCTGCCTCGCGAAGCAGGCGATTGTGGGTACCCGTCGTGATCCCGCCGGAACATGATTCGAAAAGCCCGAATCAGACCCGCTACTCTATTTCGGCTTCTTGGCCGGTTCGCTCGGGCGGGCGCCGCCCCATGGGTCGTACTTGTCCTTGGGCTCGGGAATGCGCTCGAGCGCAGCCTTGTAGGCCTTCTCGTCGACCTTGGGCTTGTTGTCCGCGGGCTTGGCCGAGTCCTGGGGCGGCCGCCGGCCCTGTGCCTGCGCCGGGGCAGCCGTCAGCGCCAGCGCGGCGGCCGCGATGACCAAAATCCTCATTGCTGCAATCCCCTTCGTCTGGGGTACACGCTAGCCTGCAATCGCGGAATAGCAAATACCGCGGGCTCCAAGGATTGATTTCAAGGCTTGGTGGAGGCTTCAGCAAATCTTGATCGGCGAGGACTTCGCCGGACCGCATTCGTGCCTATCTGTTGGCCCGCAGGGGACTTTCGCGGATGTTACGGATTGTTGCTCAAGCGGCGCTGCTCGCCGGCGCGCTCGCGCTCGGCGCCTGCGGCTTTGCCGACAGCCGCGCGCCGGTGCCTGAGTTCATGCGCATGAAGGAGACCGAGCAACCGGCGCCCGAAGCGCCCCCCGACGTCAAGCGTGTGGTGCGCGAACAGATCGACGTTGTCTTCCTCACCACCTCCTATCCGCGCGAGGTGCACGTCGCCCCGCCCCATCGCGAGGTGCGAGGACCGGGCTGGACCGCCTGCGTCCGCGCCCAGCTCACCTCCGCGACCGGCACGTCGCTTGGCGCCCAGACCTACATCGTGACGATCAATGGCGGAAAGGTCGTCGATCGCCGGCGCGCCGAAGCCGACGACATCTGCGGGACCGAGACTTACGAGCCGATCTAGGAGCGCTGAAAGAGAAAGTTCCGGGAAAAACCAGCATTTTGGCCGGGAACGATAGCCGCCTCCCCTTCTTGTTACCGCCGAGGGCAGTTTCGAGGAGGACATGATGAAGACATTTGCGATTGCGCTGCTGGCGGGCGTGGGTGCCCTGGCGGCCGCCTCGGGCGCGAAGGCTTCCGATATCTACACGACCAGCGAGTACACCAATCCGGATCTGGTTCAGCAGGTGCGGCTCGTCTGCGACGACGCCGGCCGCTGCTATCGCACGCGTGGCGGCGCGCGCGTGATCGTGCGCGATTCCTACAACTACATGCCGCGCGAACGCTATTACGAGCGCCGAACCTATCATCGCGATTGGGATGACGGTCCGCGCGCCGGCGTCGGCATCCGCGCGCCTGGCGTCAGCGTCGGCGTCGGTGACCGCTGGTAATCGCTAGTCATCAATAAAGCCGATGGACGTGACCGGACGAGAGAACTCGTCCGGTCACGTCCGCGCGTCAACCTGCCCGACAAGCGGAAATCAGGCCACAACCGATTGCTGCTGAAACTGCTCGTAGGCCGCGATTGCGTCAGCAGCGTACATCAGCGACGGCCCGCCGCCCATGTAGACGGCCATGCCGAGCGTTTCCTCGATCTCCTCGCGGGTCGCACCAAGCTTGACGAGCGCTTCGGCGTGAAACCCGATGCAGCCGTCGCAATGCGCGGCGACGCCGAGCGCCAGCGCCATCAGTTCCTTGGTCTTCTTGTCCAGCGCGCCGTCACGCGTGGCGGCCTGGGCGAGCGCGGAAAATCCCTTCATGGTGTCGGGAATGTCGCTGCGAAGCTTCTTCAGATTGGCCGAGATGTTCCTGGTGATGTCGGCGTAGTTCTTGTCCATCGGACCCTCGCTAGTTGGATTTGGCTGCGGTCGGACCCGCCTCGCGCGGTGCGCGCAGGGCGATATAGATCGCGGGGATCACCAGCACGGTGAGCAGCGTCGACGAGGCGAGCCCGAACAGGAGCGAGATCGCCAGCCCCTGAAAGATCGGATCGAGCAGGATGGTCGCGGCCCCGATCATGGCGGCGAGCGCAGTGAGCAGGATCGGCTTGAAACGCACAGCGCCCGCCTGCAGCACCACATCGCGCAGCGACTTGCCGTCTGCGTTGCTGTGCCGGATGAAGTCGACCAGCAGGATCGAGTTGCGCACGATGATGCCGGCAAGCGCGATGAAGCCAATCATCGAGGTCGCGGTGAACGGCGCACCCAGCAGCCAGTGTCCGATCAGGATGCCGATCAACGTCAGCGGAATTGGCGTCAGGATGACGAGTGGCAGACGGAAGCTCCGGAACTGGGCGACGACCAGCACGTAGATGCCGAGGATGGCTGCCCCGAAGGCGGCGCCCATGTCGCGGAAGGTCACCCAGGTGATCTCCCATTCGCCGTCCCATAGCAGCGTCGGCCGCGACTCGTCCGAGGGCTGGCCGTGCAGGCTGATCGCGGGCTTCGGCAGCCGGCCCCAGTCATGAGTCTCGACGCGATCGGCAACCGCGAGCATGCCGTAAAGCGGCGCCTCGAAGCGCCCGGCGAGCTCGGCCATCACCATGTCGGCGAAGCGGCCGTCGCGGCGGAAGATCGTCGGCGAGCCCTCCTCCATGGTCGCCTTCACGACCTGGCCAAGCTCGACCACCGTCTTGCTGCCGGGCAACGTGTCGGCCGGCACCGGTGTCGAGGCCAGCGCCTCGTCCCAGACCAGATCGCGCTTTCCGAGATGCACCGCGATCTCTATCGGATTGCGGTCCTCGCCGCGATGCGAATAGCCGATCGAGATGCCGCCGAACAGCGCCTGGATGGTGTCGTAGACGTCGCGCTGCTCGACGCCGAAGAATTCGAGCCGGTCCTGGTCGATCGAGAGCCGCAGCCGCGGCCGCTTCTCGCCGATCGAATCGTCGATGTCGACGATGAACGGCACGTCCGCGAACACCTTCTTGAGCTCGGCCGTGACCGCACGGCGCGTGGCCGCATCGGGACCGTAGACCTCGGCGAGCAGCGTCGACAGCACCGGCGGCCCCGGCGGCACCTCGACCACCTTGAGGCTGGTGCCCGCGGGCGTATCAAGCGCCTTCAGCTTCTCGCGCAGCTCGAGCGCGATCTCGTGGCTCGCGCGCTTGCGCTCGCCGCGCGCGGCCAGATTGACCTGCACTTCGCCGAGCTCGGGCCTCTCCCGCAGATAATAGTGACGCACCAGGCCGTTGAAATTGAAGGGAGCCGGCGTGCCGGCATAGGATTGCAGCGAGGTGACCTCGGGCAGTTGCCGCGCGATCTCGGCCGCGCCGAACAGCGTGCGCTCGGTCGCCTCCAGGCTCGCGCCTTCCGGCAGGTCGACTACCACGGCGATTTCGGACTTGTTGTCGAACGGCAGCAGTTTGACCGTCACCGACTTGGTCGCGAACAGCGTCATCGACAGCAGGGTCGCGATGCCGACGCCGAGCAGGAAGATCCAGGCCGACCGCTTGCTCCGCACGATCGGCGTAGCGAAGCGACGGTAAAGCCGGCCGAGCCGACCTTCGTCCTGCTCCGCATGCGCGGAGGCCGTCTCGCCCTTCGGTGCGAGCTTGAGCATCAGCCAGGGCGCCACCACCATCGCGACGAAGAACGAGAACAGCATCGCCGCCGACGCATTGGCCGGGATCGGCGCCATATAGGGACCCATCAGGCCCGACACGAACAACATCGGCAGCAGCGCGGCGACCACGGTCAGCGTTGCGACGATGGTGGGATTGCCGACCTCCGCAACCGCCTCGATGGTCGCCTGCAGCCGCGGCCGGCCGTCGCGCATGCCCCAGTGCCGCGCGATGTTCTCGACCACGACGATGGCGTCGTCGACCAGAATGCCGATGGAGAAGATCAGCGCGAACAGGCTGACGCGGTTGATGGTGTAGCCCATCAAATTGGCCGCGAACATCGTGAGGAGAATTGTCGTGGGGATCACGACGAAGGTCACCAGCGCCTCGCGCCAACCGATCGCGACCGCGATCAGGACGACGATCGAGACCGTCGCGAGGCCGAGGTGGAACAAGAGCTCGTTGGCCTTCTCGTTGGCCGTCTCACCATAGTCGCGCGTCACCGTCACCTGGATATCATCCGGGATCAGGCGCGACTTCAATCCGTCGAGGCGCTTGGCGATGTTCTCGGACACGACGACAGCATTGGCGCCGGCCCGCTTCGCCAGCGCCAGGCTGACGGCGGGCGTGCGCGTCCACTGCCCGGCGGGCCCGCGCGAATCCGTCCAGACCCGATGCTCGATGGTGCTCGGACCGACGACGACGGAGGCGACGTCCTTGACATAGACCGGCCGGCCGTCGCGGCTCGTGATCAGCAACAATCCGATGTCGGGAACGCCTGACAGCGTCTGCCCCGCCGCAACGCCTCGGACGATGCCGGCATCGCGGACCTGCCCGGCCAGGAACGAGCGGTTGGCGTCCTTCACCTTGGCCACGAGCTGCTGCAGCGTGACGCCGAACAACGACAGCTTCTCCGGATCGGGCTCGACCCGGATCTGTTGCGCCGCGCCGCCGGAAATGTAGGTGAGACCGATGTCGTCGACCTTCATCAGCTCCGCGCGCAGCTTGTCGGCGAGCTCATAGAGGTCCTTGTCGGTCCAGCGGCTGGCCGCCTCCGGCTTCGGCGACAGCGTCAACACCGACACCGCGACGTCATTGATGCCCCGTCCCACGATCAGCGGCTCGGGGATGCCGACGGGAATGCGGTCGAGATTGGCGCGGATTTTCTCGTGCACCCGCAGGATGGCATCCTCGAACTTGGTGCCCACCAGGAAGCGCGCGGTGACCATCACGCGGTCGTCTTCGGTCTGGCTGTAGACGTGCTCGACGCCGTCGATACCCTTGACGATCGATTCCAGCGGCTTGCTCACCAGTTCCACGGCGTCGGGCGCGCGCAGGCCGTCGGCATTGACGCGGATGTCCACCATGGGAACGCTGATCTGCGGCTCCTCCTCGCGCGGGATCACGACGACGGCGATCAGCCCCACGACGAGCCCGCCGAGCAGGAACAGCGGCGTCAGCGGCGATGCGATGGTCGACCGGGTCAACCGTCCTGACAGACCGAGATTCATGGCCGCACCAATTCGTCGCCGGCCCGGATGCCCGACAGGATCTCGAGCCCGTCAGGAAGCGAAGGGGTCGGCATCTCGCGGCCGCGCTGCACCGGCACGTCAATCGTCCCATCCGCTTTCCGAAGCTGGACGTAGTCGACGCCGAACCGGGTCGTCACATAGCTGGAAGGAATGACGAAGGCCGACCGCACGCCGCCGGCGATCCAGACCCGCAAGCGATCGCCGACGAAATACTCGCCGAGCCCCTCGACGGTCGCGTCCGCGATGACCCGCCCCTCCTCGATCTGAGGATAGACGAGGTCGACCACACCCCATTTAGAGGCTTCGCCTGCCAGCTCTGCACCATCGACGCGGACCTTATCGCCGGCTTTGAGGAAGCGCGCGTGGCGCTCCGGCACGCGCAGCCGCAGCTTGAAGTTCTGCTCGGCGACCGTGACGATCGGATCGCCCGCAAGCACGACGGATCCCATGGTGATCAGTCGCTTCAACACGCGTCCGTCCGCCGGCGCCAGCACTTGTCCCTGGTTGAGCTGCTCGTTGATGACGGCGCGCTCCGCGGTCCTGGCGCGCAGGCCGTTGTCGGCGACGTTGAGCGCCGTGCGCTGCTCGTCGAGCTTGACGCGCGGCAGGATGCCGCGCTCGACCAGCCCTTCAGTCCGGGTGAAGTCGAGCTGCGCCTGCTTGGCCTGGGCCTGCAGCGCCTCGATCTGCGCATCGAGCGATGTCATCTGGAGGACGAGCTTCTCGTCCCCGATCGCTGCGATGATTTGACCCGCGGCGACGCGATCCCCTTCCCGCACCTTGAGCTGAACGACGGTGCCGCCGATGCGGCTACGCGCCGGGACCACGCTGATGCTCTCGACGGTCGCGAAGACCGCCTTCTCGTCGGCGACCTTCTGCTGCGCAACGCCAAACGTCTCCGCGGCGGCAAGGGATGCCGGCGGTACCCCGATCGCCGCCCACGCGGCCAACAGCCCCAGGCGCGCCAGATATTGCAAGGGACGCATCCGTGTCCTCATTGGTTCATCGCACCGCGCCGCGGTGTCCTCTCATTTCATCGACATCGGGCGGAGGCGCGTTGATCTCGCGCAAGGCGCACCCGCCCGCCATTGCCTAGGCTTCACTTTGTCCTTGCGGACTTCGGCGCGCAAAACACCTGATAAAGCGTCTTCAGGATCTCGCGCGCCGGCTCGCTGGCGATCGAATAGAAGATCGTCTGCGCATCACGCCTGGCGGCAACGAGACCGTCCTTGCGAAGGAGCGCAAGATGCTGAGAGACCGTAGAGTCCCGCAGGCTGAGGAACTCAGCCAGCTCGCCGACCGACCGCTCGCCGTCGATCAACTGGCAGATGATGAGAAGACGGTGGCGGTTCGAGAGTGCCTTGAGCAACTCGCTCGCCTGATCCGCCGCCCGCTCCATGATTTCGCTATCTATTTTCATACTTGCGTATATACGCAATTACGAATATATAGTCAAGCGCTGCACGACAGCCGGCACAGAACCGGTGATGCGGCCTGATCCAACGGAGGTACCCATGGCGGAAGTTGTCGTAGTCGGAGCCGGTCTGAGCGGAACGCTGATGGCCTATGAATTGCTGCCCCAGTTGCGAAAGGAGGACCGCCTCAGCGTCGTCTCGCAAGGCGCGGTCTATCATTTCGTGCCCTCGAATCCGTGGGTAGCCGTCGGCTGGCGCAAGCGCGAGGAGATCGAGATCGATCTCGCCGACATCATGAAACGCAAGGGCGTGCGGCTGCTGACGCAGGGGGCAAAGCGCGTCCACCCCGAGGAGAACCGTGTCGAGCTCGGCGACGGCACGTCGATCGACTATGATTATCTGGTCGTCGCGACCGGTCCTGAACTTGCCTTCGACGAAATCCCCGGTCTTGGGCCGCAGGGTCATACGCAATCGATCTGTCATGTCGATCACGCCGCGCACGCCCGTGAAGCTTTCGAGAAGCTCGCGGCCAATCCCGGTCCGGTCGTGATCGGTGCCGTTCAGGGCGCCTCCTGCTTCGGGCCGGCCTACGAATTCCTTTTCATCCTGGAAACGGAGCTGCGCCGGCGGAAGCTGCGCGACCGGGTGCCCATGACCTTCGTCACCTCGGAGCCCTATATCGGCCATCTCGGTCTCGACGGCGTCGGAGATACCAAGGGTCTGCTTGAAAGCGAGATGCGGGAGAAGCACATCAAATGGATCACCAACGCCCGCGTCGACAAGATCGACGCTGGCCTCATGACGGTCGAGGAGTTGTCCGACAACGGCACCTCTCGCAAGGCCCATGAGCTGCCATTCGCCTATTCGATGATGTTGCCCGCCTTTCGCGGCGTCGAAGCGGTTCGCGGCATCGAGAAGCTGACCAACCCGCGCGGCTTCGTCATCGTCGACAAGCATCAGCAGAACCCGACCTTCCCCAATATCTTTGCAGTCGGCGTCTGCGTGGCGATCGCGCCGGTCGGCGCGACGCCGGTGCCGGTGGGCGTGCCCAAGACCGGCTTCATGATCGAATCCATGGTGACGGCGACCGCGATCAATATCGGCGCCCTGCTCCGCGGCAAGGCGCCCACGGCGCAGCCAACCTGGAACGCGATTTGCCTCGCCGATTTCGGCGATTCCGGCGTCGCCTTCCTGGCGCAGCCGCAGATCCCGCCGCGCAACGTCAATTGGTCCTCAAAAGGCGAATGGGTGCACTTCGCCAAGGTCGCCTTCGAGAAATACTTCCTGCGCAAGATGCGGCGCGGCGAGAGTGAGCCGTTCTACGAGCGCTTCCTGCTCGACAGGCTGAACATCGCCAAGATCAAGGAGGTCCGAACCGGCACATGAGCACGACACGCCAGATCGTCTGCGGACATTGCGGGCGCATCAACCGCCTGCCCGCCGAGCGCGCACCGGAAGGTGCGCGCTGCGGCGCCTGTCATCAGCCGATGTTCACCGGCCATCCGATCGAGGTGGACGAGAAAGCCTTCGACCGCCATGTCGCCAGCAGCGACATTCCCGTGCTGATCGACGTCTGGGCGCCGTGGTGCGGACCCTGCCGCGCCATGGCCCCGATGTTCGAGCGTGCGGCGCAACAGCTCGAGCCCGGCGTGCGGCTGTTGAAGCTGAATTCGGACAACGCGCCCGCCTTGTCGTCGCGGCTCAACATCAGCGGCATTCCGACGCTGCTCTTGATGCGCGGCGGCCGCGAGATCGCCCGCCAATCCGGCGCGATGGATACGCGCAGCATCGTCACCTGGACCGAAGCCAACCTGACCCGAAACTAAGAAGGAGCCTGCCATGAATGTCGATAAAGCCGTCCTCGCCTTTGCGGGGTTCGTTGTCCTGCTCGGTCTCGCACTGGGCACCTATGTGAACGCGTATTGGTACCTGCTGACGGCCTTCGCCGGGCTGAACATGTTGCAGGCCTCGATCACCGGCTTCTGCCCGGCAGCGATCGTATTCAGGAAGCTGGGCCTGAGCAGCGGCTGCGCGTTCTCCTGAACGCGCGAATCCAGCCATTGATGCGGGGGAATTTACCATGACCGACGACACCTTCATTGAAGGGCCTCTCTACGAAAAGCGCAGGAAGGTCTATCCGCAGTCGGTCCATGGGCCGTTCCGCCGCATCAAATGGGCGATCCTCTGCGTCACGCTCGGGATCTATTATCTCCTGCCGTTCGTGCGCTGGAATCGCGGACCCGGCCTGCCCGACCAGGCCGTGCTGATCGACTTGCCGCATCGCCGCTTCTACTTCTTCTTCATCGAGCTGTGGCCGCAGGAGGTCTATTATTTCACCGGCCTGCTCATCCTCGCGGCGATGGCACTGTTTCTGATGAACGCAGTGGCGGGACGGCTGTGGTGCGGCTATCTGTGCCCGCAGACGGTGTGGACCGACCTGTTCTACGCCGTGGAGCGCTGGGTCGAGGGCGACCGCCGCGAGCGCATGCAGGGCGACAAGCGCTACTGGACGTTCGACCACATCCGGAAGGTCGCGCTGAAGCATTTTCTCTGGATCATGATCGCCTGGTGGACCGGCGGCGCCTGGGTGCTCTATTTCGACGATGCACCGACGCTGGTGAAGGAGCTCGCGACCTTCCAGGCTCCGTTCATTGCCTATCTCTGGATCGGCATCCTGACTGCAATGACCTATGTCTTTGCCGGCCACGCCCGCGAGCAGATGTGCATCTATATGTGCCCGTGGCCGCGCATCCAGGCGGCCCTGACCGACGAATGGGCACTCAACGTCACCTATCGCCGCGACCGCGGCGAGCCTCGCATGTCCGTGAAGAAGGCGGAAGCCGCCCGCTCCCAGGGCGACCTCGCCGGCGATTGCGTCGACTGTCACCAGTGCATCAATGTCTGCCCGACCGGCGTCGACATCCGCCACGGCATCCAGCTCGGCTGCATCCAGTGCGGCCTCTGCATCGACGCCTGCGACAACGTCATGCAGGAGATCGGACGGCCCAAGGGCCTGATCGGCTACGACACCGACATCAACATGCAGCGCCGGCGCGAGGGCAAGCCGCCGATCTATCGCATCATCCGCCCGCGCACGCTGATCTATACGGCCGCCATTGCCATCGTCGGCACGATCATGATCTACAGCCTCGCCACGCGCGCGACCATGGACGTCAACGTGCTGCACGAGCGCAACCCGCTGTTCGTGCAACTGTCGGACGGCGGCGTGCGCAACGACTACACCGTGCGTATTCTCAACAAGGGCGCACAGCGATCGTTCACTCTGGACGTTTCGGGACTGCCCGGTGCAACCATTCGGGTCGCCGGCATCGAAGCCGCTCCCGATGGCAAGCCGATCGTCGAGGTCGGGCAAGACCAGACCCGCGAGGTCAGACTGTCGGTGCAGGTCGGGCCGGCCGATCTGCCGAAGAGTTCGCGCGATCTCGAGGTCACGATCACCGATACGGCCAGCGGTGGACAAGCGAGCGCCCGTGATCACTTCCTGCCCGGCGACAAGTGAGGTTCAAATCGAGCATCCGGCACCGGATGCTCAATGAGACGTTAACATTACCGTTCGAATTGAAACGGCGCGCCAACGGTATTTTCCAATCTTTGCGCTAATCATGGCCCCGTGACGCGGCATTTGCCCGCGCGAACGGGACGAGGGGACGTGGTCGACATCGCGCAGCAGGCAGCGATCCATTCGGCATCCGCAAAGGATGCCATGGCCGCGCGCGTCCCGCTCCATGCGATCGACCCCGGACAATGGCGTGCTCTCGCGCAGCGGGCGATCGAGCCGAACGGATATTACCTGCCCGCCTGGGAGCTCGCCGTCAGCGCATCCGCGCGCGGCCGCACCTCGGCCTCGGCGTTGCCCGCGTTCGACGGCGCTTCGACGCGGCTGATCGGGCTGATGCCCGTGATCTCGCTGTGGCAAGCCTTGAAGATTCCCCTGCCCGCGCTGGTGAGCGCGCATCCCTACGGCACGCTGTGCAGCCCGCTGATCGACCGCGAGGCTCCGATCGAAGCGGCCACGCGGCTGTTGCAGCAGGCCCGCGAGTGCGGTGCACACGCGCTGGTACTGAACGATGTCGCGATCGACGGTGCCGCGATGAATGCGCTCAGGCAGGTCTTGAACCACGACGGCCTGAAGCCGCGCGTCCTGTCCTCCTATCTCCGCGCCAGCCTCGATGCGACGCAGGATGACGAAACGCTATTGCGCGAGGCCCTCGGCGCAAAGAAGCTCAAGGAGCTGCGTCGCCTGCGCCATCGACTCGACGAGCACGGCCCCGTTACGTTCGACGTTGCGCGCCGGCCGGACGAGATCAGGCCCGCGCTCGAGACCTTCCTGCAGCTCGAAGCCAGCGGCTGGAAAGGCAAGCGCGGCACCGCGCTGGTTCAGCATGCCGGTGATGCGACTTTCATCCGCCGCGCCGTGCCGGCCCTGGCGGAGACCGCGCAGTGCGAGATCGTCACGCTTCGCGCCGGGACGACACCGGTGGCCGCCGGCATCGTGCTGCGCCATCAGGATCGCGCCTTCTTCTTCAAGCTCGGCATCGACGAGCGCTTTGCAAAATATTCGCCGGGCGTGCAGCTCACGCTCGAGCTCACGCGGCATCTCTGCGCCGATCCCGCCATCACCAGCGCGGATTCCACCGCGAGCGCCGACCACCCCATGATCAACCCGATCTGGCGGGGACGTTTCGCGATCGGTGACGTACTGATCCCGCTGCGGCGGCACGATCCGGTCGTCGCGCTCATTCACGGCGCGTTGGTCGGGCTCAACGCCGCGCACGAGACCGCGCGACGCTTGGTTCGCAGCCTCCGGAAATAAAGCGAACGCTACTCCGCCGCCTCGGTGTTGATCTCCTCAGAGACCTGACGGATGGCGCGAGCGAGCAGGTTCGGATCCTGCGCGCCGGAGACGGCGTATTTCTGCGCGAAGACATAGGTGGGCACGCCGGAGATGCCCTTCTCGGCAGCCTCCTGCGCGTCCGCCGAGACGCGTGCGACGTCCTCGTCGGTGGCAAGGCGCTTGCGCACGTCGTCGGCATCGAGGCCGATATCTGCGGCCGCCTGCACCAGCACGTTGACGTCGGTGAGATCGCCGCCGTCGCGGAAATACAGCTCCATCAGGCGCTGCTTCATCTCGGGCGCCTTGCCGATCGCTTCCGCCCACAGGATCAGGCGATGGCAGTCGGTGGTGTTGGGCTGGCGCGCGACCAGCTCGGGCTTGTAGACGAGGCCCTCCTCGCTTGCAGCCGCAACGACGCGCCCCGCAATGCCCTTATAGGCCTCGACCGAACCGAACTTCTGGGTGAGGTAGGCCTCGCGGCTGATGCCCTCGCGCGGCACCCAGGGATTGAGAAAGAAGGGGCGGAAATTGAGCTTGACCGGGACGTCAGGAACGAGCGCCAGCGCGCTCTCGATCCGGTGCTTGCCGATATAGCACCAGGGGCACACCACGTCGGAGACGACGTCGATCTGGAGCGGTTTCAGCGTGCTCATGTCAGGCGCCTCCTTCGGGCGGATACCGGGTTCGCCGGAAGATAAGCCGAACCGGGGACGGCGCAAGGCACCCGTCCTGCATGGCTCACGACTGCACCTCTGCGGTTATTGTGACGGCTCCGGCCCGCCGGGATACTCGTGGCCGGGATCAAGCCCGAAGGAGACCGCGATGAATGCCATTTTCAAGCCGGAAGGCCGGCAATTCCGGGCCACCGAGCATGCCGGCGGGCCATGGTCGCCGGACATGTTGCAGGGTAGCGCCACCACCGCGCTGATGGCTCGCGAGGTCGAGCGCCTCGCCGCCGCCTCCGGCTTTGCGGTGCGGCGCCTGACTTTCGATCTGTGGCGGCCGGCGGGCCTGCGTGCCTTCGGCACCATTGCCGAATTGCTGCGCGACGGCCGCAAGGCCAAGACCTTGCAGGTGCGGCTGATGGACGGCGAGACCGAGATCGGCCGTTGCACGGCGCTGCTGACGGCACCGAGCGGAGAATCGCCCGTCGATCCCTTCGCAAGGCCCGTAGCCGTCGACGAGGCACCCGAAGCAGGCAGCCCGCCGCCGGCCTTCGCGCAGAAATGGAGCCGCTATTTCCAGAACGTCTCGGTGCGGCTGATCGAGGGCGCACTGGAGCAGCCGGGCCCGGCGGCGGCCTGGATGCGGCTCGATGCGCCGCTGGTCGAGGGCGAGCCGAACACGCCGTTGCTGCAGGCGGTGCAGGCCGCGGACTTTTCCAGCGGCGTTGCGCAGATCGTCGACATGCGCGACTGGACCTTCATCAACCCCGAGATCAGCCTCTACTTCTTCCGTCCGCCGGAGGACGAATGGATCCTGATCCGCGCGGCCACGCGCGTCGGCGCCAACGGCGCGGGCCTCACCACGGCGACATTGAGCGACCGCAAGGGTCCGTTCGCGGAGGTGATGCAGGCCATGAGCTTCGAGCGGCGCGAGGCCGCGCAAGCTCAGGCGTCCTGAGCCGCAAGCGCGACCAGGGCGGCTTCGGATGCGGCATCGGCCGGCATGAACATCTCGACGCGAAGCTCCTGCAGCGTCACATCCTGCGGCGTGCCGAGCGTCAGCACCGCACCGATCAGACCGATGTCGACATCGCCCTTGCGCAGGCGCACCTCGCAGAGCGGCCCCGGCACGGCGTGATCCTCGACCCCACATGCGGGAAGCTCCGGCAGCCGCATCAATTCACGCCAGGTCGATTGCAGGGCTTCGTCGAGCGGCGCTGCCATCGCCTCGTGGCGCGCACGCGACAGCAGCGCGGCGGCCACTGCGGGCCAGTTCTCGACGAACGGCTTGAGCTCGTTCGGCGCGAGGAACATGCGCATATGGTTGAGCGGCCGCTGCATGCGCTCCGCGCCGAGCAACATGGTCATCAGGCGTGAGGCAGCGCGATTGGCCTGCTTCACGTTCCAGCGCCGATCGGTGACGATTGCGGGAAACGGCTCGTGCCGCCGGAGCAGAAGATCGATGGCACGCCGCGCGTCGGCGAGCTCCGGCGCGGCAAGATCGCGTTCGCCATATTGCCGGGCAAAGCCACCGGCCTCGAGCAGCGCGTTGCGGTCGCGCAGCGACAGATCGAGCGCGGATGCAAGCTGCAGCAGAATGTCCCGGCTTGCCGCCGCCTTGCCGGTCTCGACATAGCTCAGATGCTTGATCGAGATGCCGGCCTCGAACGCCAATTCCGCCTGGCTCAAGCTGCGTCGCGTGCGCCAGCCGCGCAGGAGATCGCCGACGGGGTTGGCCGGCCGCATTCGCCGGAACGCGCGTGTATCCATCCCGAGGATTATGCGGGGGCCGCCGCTGTCTGTAAACGCCGCTATGACAGCCCGGCCGCCATCTGCTTCAGTCGTTCGGCGGTGCGCTCGTCCGCCGGGAAGAACGTCTCCAGCGCCAGTTCCGACAGGGTGATGTCGACGGGCGTGCCGAACACCATGGTGGTGGAGAAGAAACTCAGTATCTCCCCGCCATGGCGCAGCTTGAAGGGAATCGCGACATTGTCGCTCGACAGCGGCCCTGCGCGCGCGGGAATCGGGTAGCTCTTGAGGTCGTCATAGAGCTTGATCAATTCAGGATCGGCCGTCGCCTCGCATTGCCGATGCAGCCGCTCCAAGAGATGTCCGCACCATTCCGCGAGGTTGACCGTGCGCGGCGCCAACGCCTCGGGATGGAAGGCGAGCCGCAGCACGTTGAAGGGCTGGCCGAGCAGATGCTGCGGAATGCCGTCCAGCAGCGGCGCCACCATGCGATTAGCCGAGACCAGGTTCCAGTGCCGGTCCACCGCGAGCGCGGGATTGGGCTCATGGGCTTTGAGCACGAGATCGATCGCCTGGCGGGCTGATTTCAAGGCGGGATCCTCCAGTGGGCGCTGCTGGAAGGCCGGCGCGTAGCCGGCCGCGACCAGCAGCACGTTGCGGTCGCGCAAGGGCACGTCGAGACGTTCGGCGAGCCTCAGCACCATGTCGCGCGAGGGCGCGGCGCGGCCGGTCTCGACGAAGCTCAGGTGACGCGCCGAGATTTCGGCTTCGCCCGCAAGATCGAGCTGGCTCATGCGGCGGCGCTGCCGCCATTCGCGCAAATGGTCACCGATATGGACCGGTTGGCTTCGATCAGGACGTGCCGTGGCTGCATGTGCATTCATGACCGGAAACCTATCACGCAGGTTTCGGCCCTTCCATTACCTCAGAGGTCATGGTTTCCGCGTTGCCCAGCCCGTCGCCGGTCGCGCTTGCGGCATGCCGCCGCGGTCGACGATCAAATCCGTGAGGCCCGCTCCCAGCCACATGCCGCCGAGCACGAGCCAGGCGGTGAGCGCGAAGACCGAGGCGCCGGTCACGCCGGCGCCGACCGCGCAGCCGCCGGCGAGCATCGCGCCGAACCCCATCAGCACCGCGCCGAGCAGATAACGGCGCATGCCGAGCCCGTCCGAGAATCCTTCCAGCTTCAGCTCACCCGCCTGCGCCGCCGCGGCGAACGAGCCGAGGAACACGCCCGGAATGATGCCGAGGTCGAAGCCGAGCCGGAGCTGGGAGCTGTTCAGGACCAGCATCAGCAATTCGGCCGACGGTCCGCTGAAGGTCAGGCTCTTCAGTGTCACCGGCGCAAAGGAGGCCTGCGACAGCTGGTAGGTGAAGAACCAGCCGGCGACGACGGCCGCCCCCGCAGCGAGCGCGGCGAGAAGCAGCCGACGCGGCAGATGGCTGCGAAAGGCAAAGGCGAGCCCTGCGATCAGCCACGATGCGCCAAAAGCGAGCTTCTCCTGTGTGCCGCCTCCGAACACCGCCATGATGTCACGCGACGGCCCACCGTCGACCAGCCACAGATTGGTCACCCACTCGCGCGCGGGCGACAGCAAGCCGCGATAGGAGGCCTGAGCGGTGACAGCAAACACCAGGCCCGACAGCAGCGCCCTGAGATTGCCGTTGGCCGAGAGCACGAGCAGCCGGCTTGCGCAGCCGCGAGCGAGGATCATGCCGCAACCGAACATCACCCCGCCGGCCAGCGCACCGGAGATGCTGCCCTGCTGCGCGAGCTGCCGCGCCTCGGAGACGTCGAGCCAGCCGAGCGCGACCAGGCCTTGCGTGCCCACCAGCGCGGCAGCGAAGGTCAACAGCCACACCGCAAGGCGCGGCCCGCCCGCGCCGCGGGAGAACTCGACGGCGGCAGCGCGCAGGCAAAAGCGGCTGCGCTGGGCGAAGAATCCAAAGAGGCCGCCGACCAGGAGGCCGCCCAGCCATGACAGCCGGTCTTCCCCTAGGAGATCGATGAGTGTCGTCAGCACGGCCGCCTCAATATGCCCTGGACTTGCCAATCTATCGCGCGGCGTGGCCGCGCCATATGAGCGAGATCAAGCCCCGGCGCACAAGCCCATGCCTGTTCAGGGACGCAAATACGCAAATCCCTGCTGTTGCAGCTCTGCGAGCCGCACCACGCCGCCCTTCTCCGCGACGACGAAGCCGGGCGTGAGGTCGTCCAGCTTGACGCCCTGGGCCTTCATCGTGTTGGCGCAGGCGTCGAGGCCGACGCCGGCATCGACCAGCTTCGTCATCATCGCAATTGTGTGGTCCTGGGCCGCGAGCGCATGGAAGGCCCGCAGCGCCGGTCCGTGCACGACCAGCCTGATGTCGGCCTTGCCGGGTCCGCCGACACCGTCGACATGGTTCTGGAGGTTGCCGAGAACGAAGACGACGCGATCGGCATCGGCGAGATGATAGACGACGCGCTGCCGCGCGGGCGTTTCCGTCGCCGCGGACGCCTGGCGCACTGCGAAAGCACCAAATAGTCCGGCAAGGCTCGCGCGAAGCATGGATCGACGCTGCATGGTGCCCCTCCTATCGTGTCTGCTTGATGAACTCGGCGATGCGGTCGGCGACGTCTTCCGCGAACAGGTCGCGGAAGAAATGATCGGCATCTTCGATCGTGTCGAGCTGGACCCTGCCGCCGCCCGACCCAGCAAGCGAGCCGAAGGCGGCTGCGACGTCGGGCACGACGCTATCCTTGGTCGCGGCAAGCACCAGCACCGGCGGCTTCGTGCGCGCCACGAGCGCGGCGGTATCCTGGCCGGCATCGGCAGCGTAAAATGACGCAAAGGCCCGTGCCGTCACCACGGCATTGCGACAATAGATGAAGCCGGGCACGTCCATCCACTCCCCGCCGCGGCCGGCTGCAATCGCCTTCGTTGCCAGCTCCAGAATCGGCTCGAGCGGCTTGCCATAGGTCGTGGCGTAGGAGACCCGCACATCGGCCTCGGCTTTTGCGGTCACCGGCGCCAGCAGCACCGCACCCGTCACCGGCGGGGTTTCGCTTGCTGCGAGATACCGCGCGACTTGGTTGCCGCCGCGCGAATGACCGAGCGCCAAGACGAGCCGGGACATGCCCCTCGCCCGCGAGACCCAGGCGCCGATCTCGGCGACCGCATCCTCAACGACATAATCATGCCGCACGGCGCAATCGTACATGCCCTTGCGGCGATCGAGCCCGAGCGACAGCGTATGGGCGAGCGAGGCGATGCCGCGCTGCTCCAGTGCCTTCGCAACGCCCTGGACGACCTCCATGTCCTTGTGCGCGAGCGTGCCGTGGGTCATCACGACGAGCGGCGTGTCTGGTGTCATCGCCGCCGGTGTCCGCAGTGTTGCGAGCGTCGTGCGGCCCTCGACCGACAGTTCGAGCTCCTGCTCGGCGGCACAAGCGGGCCAAGCGAACACGAGCACGAAAGCAAGTCCCATCAACCATCGCATCGTCGGCTATCTCCCCTACGGCCGGACAATCGTCCAGTTCTTTTCGGCGAGATCCATCAGCGCGGCAACCCCGACCTGCGTGACGCCGATGCCTTCGAGCAGCGCAGGCCGCCTGCCCTCCTTCACCGCCAGCGTCTCCAGCGTATTGCCGCAGGCAATGAAACTCACATTGGGCATCGATTTCAGGAAATTCACCAGGCGCTCCCTCACCGGCGAGCGGTCGTCGAGCAGCATGTCGAGGCCGCCGTTGAAGGCGACCACTACAATCTCGACGTCCTCGCCCTGCCCGGAATAATGCCGCGATACGTTGGCGGCAACATCGAGCACGGCGCGCATCTTGACCGGATCGTCGTCGCTGATCTGCAGCGCGAGCCTGTGAGGCTCCGCCGCCTGGACCACGGCCGGATGGATCGTGACGAGCAGGCCGGCCGCGAGAACCGCATGCGGCAGCGTGCGGCGGCTCGCCCGGCCGTGTCTCACTCCACGCCTCGGGACTTCTTCTCCTTGCCGTCCTCGGGCGTGACGTCGATGGCGGCAGCGCGTCCGGTGATCTTCACCGGTGCGATGCAATCCTTCATGCAGGGATCCTTCTGCCAGAACGATTTCTCGCTGGTGGCGCGGTCGTCCATCACGAAGCCCTGCTCGTTCGGCATCTTGATCGTGGCGAGGGTCTTCCTGTTCACCTCGAAGTTCTGATCGGTGACGACGTCGTTCAGATACAGGACGTAGGCGACCAGCGCATAATATTCATCGACGGACAGGGAGCCCGTGTTGCCGTACGGCATGGCATGACGGACATAGTCGAACACGGTGGAGGCGTAGGGCCAGTAGGAGCCCACGGTCTTGACCGGATTGTCCGATGTCAGAGAGCCCTTGCCGCCGGCCAGCACCGGCCAGCGGCCGTTGCCCTCACCGAATTCGCCGTGGCAGCTCGCGCAATTGTCCATGAACAGCTTCTCGCCCTGCATGGCGGTGCCCTTGCCTTCCGGCAGGCCCTGGCCGTCCGGCCGCACGTCGATATCCCAGCCGCGGATCTCGTCCGCGGTCGGCGCGCGGCCGATGTGGTAGCGCGGACCGCTCTTGGCATCCGCCTTCTGCTGCGCGAGCGCCGGCGCGCTCAGCGTGGAGGCGAGCAGCGCGGCTGCAATGAGCTTAAGCGACTTCGACATTCTCGACCTCACCATTGGCCTGCACATGCCAGGTCTGGATGCCATTGTTGTGATAGATGGAGTTGACGCCGCGGATCTTGCGCAGCTCGGCCTTGCTCGGCTGCACGTAGCCGGTCTCATCCTGCACGCGCGATTGCAGCAGCAGTGGCTCGCCGTTCCAGTCGAACTCGTAGTAGAAACGCGTCAGCGCCTTGTCGAGAACGGGACCATCGAGGCGCGCCGGCCACCAATTGCGGCCGCCGTCGAGCGAGACGTCCACGCGCTTGACCTTGCCGTTGCCGCTCCAGGCGAGTCCTGACACGACGGTAAAGCCCTTGCCGTGCCTGATCGGCGCCTGCGGGCTCGGACTCGTGATCACGGATTTCGCGTCCATCGACCAGGTGAAACGGCGTGCCTTGCCGTTCGGCATGAGGTCCGTGTATTTCGACGTTTCCTCGCGGGTGTGCCAGGGCTGGTCGCCGACCTTGATGCGGCGCAGCCACTTGACCCAGAGATTGCCCTGCCAGCCCGGCACCACGAGCCGCATCGGATAGCCCTGCTCGGGATAGAGCGCCTCGCCGTTCATCTTGTAGGCGATGATGCAATCGTCGAGCGCCTTCTCGATCGGCAGGCTGCGGTCCATCGCGGCCGCATCGGCGCCCTCGACCAAGAGCCACTTGCCGTTGGTCTTGACGCCGGCCTCCTCCAAGAGGGTGCGCAGCGAGACGCCGGTATATTGCACGCAGTGGATCATGCCGTGGGTGAACTGGCAGCCATTGAGCTGCGCGCCACGCCATTCCATGCCTGAATTCGCCGCGCATTCCATGAAGTGGATGCGGTTGACGCGCGGATAGCGCTTCAGCTCCTCCAGCGTGAGGATGAGCGGACGCTCGACGAGGCCATGGATCATCAGGCGATGATCGGCCGGATCGACCTCGGCAATGCCGCCGTGATGCCGCTCGAAGCAGAGACCGTTCGGCGTGATGATGCCTTCGAGCTCGTGCAGCGGCGTGAAGCTCACTGAGGATTCGCGCGAGGCGGTCAGCCATTCGACGTCGCGCCGCACGACGTCCTTCTCGAATTTCGACGGCTTGCCGTACGGGCGCACAGCGACGCCCTCGCCCAGCGATTTCGTCCATTCGGGAACGTTGGGTGGCTGGTTGGCGGGATTGCCGGCTCCCGCCGCGGCGGGCTTCGCGAGCACGGACGCGGCAACACCGGCGCCAGCGGCCAGGAAACTGCGTCGGGATTGCCGGGGATTGTCCATCTTCGACATCGCTTCTTACGCTCCGGTAACTTTGACGGCCCGGTTGGGTTCGAGCCGAACGGTCTTTTGTCGCGCCAGATAGTTCGCGACGACATCCCAGATCGGCGGTCCTTCGGTGCCTTCGTTGACGCTGGCCCAGCCCGCGACCTGATATTCTCTGGCGGGATCGATCGGCGCTCCGGTCTTGACCATCTGCATGTCCGAGATGCGCTGCCCCTGCGGCTTGGCGACGTCGATCGCGTAAGCGAGCCCGCCGATGCGCACCATGTCGCCGCCCTGCTGGTAGTAGGGATCGATGTTGAAGAGATTGTCGGCGACGTCCTCGATGATCTCTTTCAGTCGCGCGCCCGTCATGCCCATGCGGTAGACGGCGGGATAGGTAATCGCGGTGGCGTTGGTGACGTCCTCGAAGGTGATGTCCTGCCCCGGCAGCACGCTGGTGCCCCAGCGGAAACCGGGCGAGAGCGCGATCTCGGCGTCGCGCTCCTGCAGCAGTGCCTGACAGATCAAATCGTCGAACGTGCCGTTGAAATTACCGCGCCGGTACAGCAGCGAGTCGGTCTTGCCGAGCACCTTGGTGAGATCAGACGCGAAAGGCTTGCGTACCTCGGCGATCTTCGCGGCCATCTCGGCGTCCGCGCCGATCACGTCGGAGAACAGCGGAATGAGCTTGTACCTGTAAGCTTTGATCTCGCCGTCGCGGACGTCGAGATCGAGCCGCGAGACGAACTTGCCGGACGAGCCCGAAGCGATCAGCAGCGTCTTGCCGACCTTGACGGCTTCGGGCAATGCGTCGTGGGTGTGTCCGGTCAGGATGACGTCGAGGCCTTTGACGCGGCTTGCGAGCTTGCGATCGACGTCGAAGCCGTTGTGGGAGAGCAGCACGACCAGTTGCGCGCCGCCCTTGCGCGCCTTGTCGACCTGCGCCTGCACGTCCTCCTCGCGCACGCCGAACGACCAGGTCGGAATCATCCAGCGCGGATTGGCGACCGGCGTATAGGGGAAGGCCTGGCCGAGCACCGCGATCTTGACGCCGCCGCGCTCGATCATGGTTGAGGCGTCGAACGCGGCCTCGTTCCATTCGGTGTCGCGGATGTTGAGGCCGAGGAACGGAAAGCCGAGGCCTTCGATCGCCTGCTTGACCCGCTCGGTGCCGTAGGTGAATTCCCAATGTCCGGTCATGGCGTCCGGCTTCAGCAGCGCCATGCAGTCGATCATATCCTGCCCGCGCGTCTTCAGCGACGACCACGAGCCCTGCCAGGTGTCGCCGCCGTCGAGCAGCGCGACCTTGTCGCCGCGCTCGGCGCGGATTGCCTTGATCACGGTCGCGGCGCGATCGAGGCCGCCGATCCGGCCATAGCTCTTGGCGAGCGACTCGAAATCCTCCGAGGTCAGGGCGTAGGCCGCCGACGAGCCCGGCGCGATGCCGAAGCGCGCGAGAAACTCCTTGCCGGTGACGTGCGGCGGAAGGCCCTTGGCCTCGCCCACCCCGAGATTGGTCGAGGGCTCGCGGAAATACAGCGGCATCAGCTGACCGTGGATATCGGTCACATGCACCAGCGTGACGTTGCCGAGCGGCTCGAAGGCCAGCAATTCCTTTTCGGTCAGGCGCTGCTGGGCGACCGCACGCGTCAGGCCGGAGCCGACGCCGCTCGACAGGGCCGCCGTTGCCGCGGCAACCTGAATGAACTCGCGGCGAGAGATCATGCGCAGTGCTCCTGCAAGCTCATCGTTTCAGTTGCGCACCGACGGCGTCTCGACCGGCAGACCGATGCCGCGCCAGGCCACATAGAGCTCGAGCGCGAGAAACTCGTCCGAGAGCGGCTTGAACGGCTCGGCGCGCACGTCGAACATGCAGCCTTCGAAACGCTCATGCAGCGGCACCAGGCGCTGGTCGCGCAGCCGGTAGGTCGGAAAGCCGTTGGTCTGGCCCTGGCTGAGGAAATCGGCGCGCATGAACTTGCCGTTGTTGCGCTCGTGGCAGGATTCGCAGGCGAGGTCGAGCTGGCCGTAGCGCGTATAATAGATCTGCTTGCCGCGCTCGAACCAGGGCGACATCGGCCCGTCGGTCTTCACCGAGACCTTCATGCCGTGCGACTGATAGCGCACGAACGTCGTCATGTCAGTCAGCTCGCGGGACTTGAACTTCCAGGGCTCGGCCTTCATCTGCTCGCTCCGGCAGATGTTGATGCGCTGCTCGAGATTGACCGGCTTCTTCAACTTGTCGTCCCATTTCGGCATGGCGGCGCCGACGCCCTTCATGCTGGTCTCGGCCTCGCCGTGGCAGCTCATGCAGGACTTGCCCTCGCTGCCCTCGGCCTTTTTCCAGGCATCCGCCGCGCGTTCCACGGCGAGGAAGCCCGGATTTTCGAGATCGTCGTCCTGCAGCGCGCGGGTCTCCTTGCTGCGGAACTCGTAGCCGGAGATGATGGTCTTGAAGACGTGGCCGGGCGGCGCCGCGATGCCCTTGCGCTCGGTTTCCTCTGCGTAGGCGAGCGTCGCAACCGATGCGGCGGCCACGATCGCAGCGGCCAAAGCAAGATATCGTGGCGCCATTCGAGTCTCCCTCAATGCGCGATGCGCATCATGCCTTGAGCGCGATCTTCTCTTCGGCCGTGATCACCGTGCCGTCGTCATCCGTCCAGGAGAACTTGAACGTGCCGGCCTCGTCGATCCTGGCGTCGAACTGGACGTAGGGATTGGCCGAGATCGCCGGCTCCAGCGCGCAGGAGAACACCGGCTTGCCGTTGAACTCGCACGCGAACTTGTTGATGATCTTGCGCGGAATGGCCTTGCCCTGCGCATCCTTGCGCTGGCCCGATTCCATGACATGCGAGACCAGGGTCTTGATCTGGATGACCTCGCCCTTGGCGGCTTCCTTGGGAAGCTTGATGCGCGGTTTGTCTGCCATCTGTTTTCTCCTGACGCCCTTAGCCGCCGCAGCCGCCGATAGTGACCTTGACGGTCTTCTGCTCGGTGAACAGCGAGCCGTCGCTCATCTTCGCGATCGCCACCACGTTCTGCGTGGACGCGAGCCGGATCCGGATCGAGGCTTCCGCCTTGCCAGACAAGGGGGTGAACGAGAGCGTCGCCACGCCCGCATTCGGGTTGCCGTCCGCGATGATCAGGACGTCCTTGACGTAGGCCTCCGCGGTCATCGGGCTCTCGATGTTGATCGACAGCGGAACGGTGTTGCCGTTCTCCGCGATCTCCGGCAGGTCGAGCGAGATCTTGCCCTTGGCCGGCTGCTTGCCGCCGGTGAACTTCTCGATCCACTTCGCCGCATCGTTCGTCACTTCGGCATCGGCCGCCATCGGCATCAGCGCCAGCACGACGAAGCCGCCCCCGAGCGCAAATGCCTGCCGTCGATTGATCGCCTTCATTCCTGATCCTCCTCGCCGTCAGTTCAGCGTCTTGAGAAAAGCGATGACGTCCTCGACCTGCGCGGCCGTCAAAATGGATTTGCCGACGAATTCCGGTCGCACCCGGCTCAGGCCTTCGTTCCTGAAGAACGCCGGCATGACCGTGTTGGTGAAGATGCGCTTGGGGTCGGCGACGATGAGGCGCAATTGCGCCTCGCTGTAGCGGCCGGCGACACCGTCGAGCGACGGACCGAACTCGCCGTGAAACTCCTGGGACTTCAGGCTGGTGACCTGGTGGCAGGCCAGGCAATTACCGAGCGTGCGCGTCAGAAACACCTTCTTGCCGGCTGCGGCATCGCCGGGCGCACCGGTCAGGGATTTCGGCAGGGAGTCGTCGACGATATCGAGCTTGATCGGCTCTTTGACAGCCTCTTGCGCGAGACCACCTCCGGCGGACAGACAAAGTGCAAACGCAGCCGCAAGCGAGCGCCGCATGTTTCCTACCCTTATCGCGGGATGACGCCCGCCTTCGATCCCGACGGACTCACGGTCCATCAAATTCAGTTATTATGATATGTTCATGTGATCGGCGCGGCGTCAAGCGAAATTCGAAAGACGTCTGCGCTCAGCCGTTCGCGGCCAGGAAATCACGGAACGAGCCGCGCTCATAAGCACGCTCGCGCACGAAGCGGAACATCGCCAGGAAGTGCGGCGGCTTGAGATAACCGGGGGCCCGCGCCACCTCGCGCGCCATCGCGTCCTTCACGTCGAGGCCGTCGGCGGATGGCGGAAAGAACTGAAAGGTCGGCGTGAACCTGATGCCGTATTTGCGGGCGAAATCCTTTTCGGCCAATTCCTCGCGGTCGAAATCGGTCACCTTGCGCGAGCCGATCAAATTGAGCTGCAACACCTCGAAATTGTCACGGATATAGCTCGCGATGCCGGCATCGGCGAAGTTCACCAGATGCGTCTCGCGGCAATAGGGGCAGCCGCGCAGCTCCCACATGATGGCGAGGCGCTTGCCGCCCGCCGCCGCGCTCTCCAGGTCCTCGCGCAGATCGAGGAAGCTCTGCAAGAACCAGGGCTCGTGATAGAGCCCGTCTTCTCCGACCGTGGGCTCTGCAGCCGCCGCGCGGCGGCCGGCGAAGGCCGCGCCCACAGCGAGTGCAAGGAGGCCGCGCCGCGTCGGCAGAAGCGATAGCGGGGCTTGGTGCGTCGGAAGATCTTGCGCAATGCTCATTTTCATTATGATATTCGAATACACGAATGTGACAAGGAGTTCCGATCTTGCGTTGCACCATCGTGCTGCTGGCGTGGCTGGCCTCGAACACGCTCGCGCTCGGCGCGGAGACCGGCAGGCGTGCCGAATTTGCATCGGCGATGGCGCCGGTCATGGCCAATCTGCGCACGGCCGCGAGCTATGCCCGCACCGGCAACGTCGCGCTGGCGCAGATCGAGACGGACGAGGCAGTCACCCGGTGGAAGCGGTTCGCGCAAGACAGCTCCCTGCCCGCTGACGTGCCAGCCGAATTGGAGGGATTTCTCGCGCGGGGGCGCGACCGGCTCACGGCGATCACGGGCGCGCTGGACCGCGGCGACAATGTCGCCGCCGGCCGCGAGCTGCTGGCGCTTCGACAGGCCCTTCACGCGCTCAGGCATGATGCTGGCCTCTACGATCTCGGCGATTGCATCTTCGAGATCGCGCCCGCCATGGAGAGGTTGCGGGTCGCAGCCGTCAGATTCGGCGAGCAGCCGGCGCCAGCGAACGCCGAGGAGACGGTCGTGGCCGCAAGCGCGTTCCGCGATCGGCTTCAACGCTGCAACGAACAGGCAAATGGCGAGATCGCCGCTCAGGGTGAATTCCGCCGCCTGATCGATGGCGCCATCACCAGCAGCGGCGAGATCGCCCAGGCCGCGAAGGCCGGCGATGGCCCCCTCGTGCATCGCTACCTCATCGAGCTGCAGTCCTTCGCCCAGTTGCTCGACTTCCGCTACGGCTAGACTCAGCCGATGCTGGTCAAAGCAGGGAAATGCTCGAGCAGCCATTCCGAGACCGCAGGCATCAATCCGGTCAGGAACATCAAGCCGGTCGCAACCAGGAAGACGCCCATCGTCTTCTCGATCAGGCCCAGATGCCGGCGCATGCGGCCCAGCGCTGTGATGAAGCGGCCGGTGAAGGCCGCTGCGATCAGGAAGGGAATGCCGGTCCCGACCGAATAAGCGAGCAGCAGCAGCGCCCCTCGCCCGGTCGTGTCTTCCGAGCCCGCCATCAGCAGCACGGCAGCGAGGATAGGGCCCGCACAGGGCGTCCAGCCGAACGCAAATGCCAGGCCCATGACGAAGGCCCCCGCCACGCCGGCCGGACGGTTGTCGACCTGAACGGTCGCGCTGCGATAGAGCAGCGGAATCCTGAGCAGCCCGAGAAAATGCAGGCCCATGACGATGATCAGCCCGCCCGCGACGATGCCGAGCGTCGACAGATGCGCGGAGACGAAGCGCCCCGCGATCGAGGCGGTCGAGCCGAGCGCGACGAAGACCAGCGAAAAACCCGCCACGAAGGACAGCGCGGAGACCAGGATGCGGGGCCGCAGATCCGGCCTGTCGCCGGACAGATCCGTGACGGAGACGCCGGCCATGTAGCACAGGAAGGGCGGGACCAGCGGCAGGATGCAGGGCGACAGAAACGACAATAGGCCCGCGACGAAGGCCGCACCCAGCGTGACGTCCAAGGTCATTTCCGCCCCATCCCTAGCACATATACGAATTTAATGATATAAAGCGCCAGGCACGTTTGCAATGCAAGCCCGTCAGGCAATCCAGAAGACCGGTCACGCAGCATGGCAAGAATCATCGTTTTGCTCGCCCTCACCTTCGGACTGGCGCTGCCGGCGACCGCCTCGCGCGCCGCCGAGCTCGTCATGTTCGAACGGGCCGGTTGCGCCTGGTGCGCGCGCTTCAACGCCGAGATCGCGCCGATCTACGGCAAGACCTGGGAAAGCCGGACCGCACCGCTGCGCCGGGTCAACCTGAACGGCCCCGTTCCCGCCGATCTCGCCGGAATCGATCCGGGTGCCTTCACGCCGACTTTCGTCGTGGTACAAGAGGGCCGCGAGATCGGACGCATTCGCGGCTATCCGGGGGATGCCTTCTTCTTCGGCCTCTTGGACCGAATCCTGTCAAATGCGGGTTCGGAACCCGAGAGGTCGTGATTGGTCTTGCGGATTTTGCTGAGAGGAACTTGACGCGATGCCATTGCCGAAGCTGAAGGAGATTGAAGGCTCCGCCGAACTCGAGCAGATGATCGAGAAGGCGCGCGAAGCCAGCGACATGCTCAAGGCGCTGTCGCATGAATCCCGCTTGCTGCTGCTTTGCATCCTCGCCGAGGGCGAGAAGTCGGTGACCGAGCTCGAGCAATTCCTCGGCGAGCGGCAGTCCACGGTATCCCAGCAGCTCGCGCGGCTGAGGCTCGACCGTCTGGTCACCACGCGCCGCGACGGCAAGACCATCTACTACAGCCTCGCCAGCGAGGACGTCCGCAAGATCCTGACCGCCGTCTACGACGTGTTCTGCGAGCCGGTGCGCCGGCGGCGCAGGTAATTGTCCGCTCTGGATTTCCACAACCCTCCGGCGCAAACTGCCGGAAGGAAGAATGAACATCCCCGGGAGGAATGCTGAACCCCTCGACCATAGCGTTCGCATGCGGGCTTGCGGCCGGCGCCATGCTCGGTGTCGCGGGTCGCGCGGGACGATTTTGCACACTGGCGATGCTCGAGGATGCGTTCTTCGGAGCGGATCTGCGCCGGCTGAAATCCTTTGCGCTGGCTGCGGCCGTGGCGCTGCTCGCGACCCAGGCGCTCGCCGAGTTCGGCATCATCGACCTGTCGCGGTCGATCTACCTGACGCCGTCGATCGGACTTGGCGGTGCGATTCTGGGCGGGCTGACGTTCGGCATCGGCATGGCGCTGGTCGGCACCTGCGGCTTCGGCACGTTGGTCCGTGTCGGCGGCGGAGACCTCAGGGCCATCGTGGTCTTTCTCGTGCTCGGCCTCTCGGCGCTCGCGACCATGCGCGGGATCACGGGCATGTTGCGCATGACGCTGATCGAACCGTTGTCTCTCCGGCTCTCCGAGGGCAATAACCAGACGCTGACCTCGCTGCTGGGCGCGGGAGGCGCGGCCCGCGCGCTCCTCGTCGTGTCGATCGCCGCGGCGCTTGCCTTCTGGGCGCTTGCCGACGGCAGGCTGGTCCGATCGCCTCGGCTGCTGGCCTCCGGCCTTGCCGTCGGCTGCGCGGTCGCATTCGGCTGGTTCGCGACCGGATGGCTCGCCGATGACGAATTCGATCCCGCCCGCGTCTCGTCGCTCAGTTTCGTCGCACCGCTCGGCGACAGCATCCTCTACATCGCGACCTTCTCCGGGGCGCGGCTGAATTTCGGCATCGGCTCCGTCGCCGGCGTCGTTGCCGGCTCGTTCGCCGCAGCGATGCTCGCGCGCGGCTTCCGTTGGGAGGCCTGCGACGACGCGCGCGAACTGAAGCGTCACATGACCGGGGCGCTGCTGATGGGCATCGGGGGCGTCATGTCGATGGGGTGCACGATCGGCCAGGGATTGACGGCGTTCTCGACGCTCGCCGTCTCGGCGCCGATCACCCTGCTGGCGATTGCCTGCGGAGCCCGGCTCGGGCTCGAGTTCACGATGACCGGCGAATGGTGGCCGGCGCTGCGCAGGCTGTTCGGCGCCTCGACGTAGCCAAAACGCCGCGATCCTCGAGAATCGCAAACCGCGTTGAAAATCCCAAAACTGTCCTGAATAGCGATCTGCCTTACCCCTGAGGTAATCGAATTGGCCCCTGGGCCGGCGCATCTTCTGTTGCAACAGGAGATGACCATGATCGCGCTGCTGCTCTACCGGACCGTCGCCGACCACCTTGTTCCCTGGGCCGTGACGTTCGCGACCCGCATGCTGGCGCGCAGCCTCAACATGCCCGAGCCGCTGGTGCATTCGACCGGCGACTACGTGGTCGCACAGGTCATCGCCTTCGAGCACGGCGTCGGCAAGAGCCTCTGTCCGTTCCGCCTCGCCCGCCTGCTCCGCGCCCGCTGGCGCGGATGGCGCTGAGTTCCACCCCGAGCCCCCTAAGCAAGGAGACCTACGATGATCGACGCTTCCACCTTCCTGCGCCGCGCCCTGCTCGCAGATAGCATCTTCAGCGGCGTCGCCGCGCTCGGCTTCAGCTTCGGCGCGGGCGCGTTCGCAGCTCTGTTCAATCTGCCGGAAGCGCTGCTGCGCGAGACCGGCCTGTTCCTGATTGCCTACGCCGCGCTGGTCGGCTGGCTGGCCTCGCGCGCGTCGGTGGCGAAGGCGCTCGTGCTGCTGGTCGTGGTCGGCAATGCGGCCTGGACCGTCGGCAGCATTGCGCTACTGCTCTCAGGCGCGGTGTCGCCGAATCTCGCCGGCGAACTCATGGTCGTCGCGCAGGCGATCGCGACCGGCGTGTTCGCGGAGCTGCAATATGTGGGACTGCGCAGAAGCGAGCGCGTAGCGGCGGCGTGAGGCCTCTCGTGTCCCGGACGCGCTGCAACGCTTCGGCGTTGCGGCGCGTCGCCAAGAGGCGCTGCGCTGCGTCCGGGGCACGAGAGCAGAGGCTACGCCCGCACGCGACCGTTCGCCTTGACAACGGCATGACCGTTGAGCTTCTTCTTTTTGGCGGCCTTGCTCTTCGAAGCCTTCGCGAGCACGTTCTTCGCCACCACTTTCTTCGCCTTGCGCGCCTTCACCTTGGCGGCTTCCGCCCGTGCCTCGGCGCGCAGCTTCTTGCGCTTCTTCTCGCAGGACTCGCATTTGCAGCCGATCGGCTTCAGATAGGCTTTGAAATAGTCGGTGCCGTAATCGTAGTTGATCTCGTCGCCCGGCTCGATGTTCCTGATGGCGCGGATGAACACCTTGCGCTCGCGCGGCCTGACGTCGGACTCGGCGTTGGGCCGGCAGGAATGATTGATGTAGCGGGCGAGATTCTTGCGCACCGAGCCGTCGATGGTCCAGCGGCCGTTGAGCTCGAACAGGTATTTGTTCTCGATGTCGTCCTGCTCGGGAATCCGCGAATCCAGGATCGGTCCGAAATAGCGGATGATCCGGGTACCCTTCTTGATTGGCTTGGTGGCGAAGAGGCCGAGCCCGGTTTTGGAACGGCCGACGCGATAGGATTTGCTGGAAGCGATGGCTGGCATGATCAAGAGAAATGAGGACGCGAACGAGGCACGATGCCTCAGGCGAAGCCGCTCTTCTAGAACGATTCCGCGCCGCTGTCAGGTATATCCCAGGCCTGTTTGAACCTTGCCCACAATGAAGACGTCAGACGGTACGGAGTTCCCGTATCATCAAGACCCCATGATGAAGCACATCACCCGCCTTGGCCTCGCTGCCCTGATGACTTGCATCGGCCTGAGCAGCGCCGACGCCCAATCGATGGGCAGCACGTACACCTCGACCGCGCCGAAGGATTGCCGGCAGATCGGCAAGCCCAGCGAGCTCGACGGCAGCACGACGCGCGTCTGTCCGGGCAAGAACGGCTTCCTGGTGCTGATTGCCGAGGACGATCTCCGCGAAATCGTCTCGGTCGCCCGCAATCGCAAGCAAGCGGCCGAGGAACCTGCCGCCAAGGTCTGGTTTGCCCCGTTCAATTCGTCGGAGACCACGATCGAGTGGCGCGCAATGGGCGCAAAGCCGTTTGCGATCATCCAGCGCTGGCACATCGCCGACAACACGGATCCCGACAAGCAGGGGCGGCCCAACACCAAGGCCATGCTGGTCGTGACCCGGCTGCCGCCGGGTCCGGTCTGCCACGTCGCCTACGTCGATGCGATCGCCAATCCCACCGCCAACGAGCTGGCGCGCAAGGCCGCGGACGATTTCGCCCGCAGCTTCACTTGCGGCAAGGACGAGGTGAAGATCATCGGCACGCGCGGCCGCGCGGTCGAGCTTGCGACGATGCGCTAGGCTCTCGCCTTGGCGCGCCGATAGCGCGCCAGCAGCCGCTCGCCCTTCGCGGCAATGCGCCGTGCCGCCGCCACCGTCTTCGGAACCGGCTCGCCCCAGGCATGGGCCGACAGCGCGTGCCGGGTTGGCTGCCCCTTCGCATCGACCAACGGCGGCAGTTTCGCGCGGCCATAGAAGCGAACGGCCCAGCTACCTTTGCGTCGCATCTCCTGCGGAGTCATCTCTGATTCTGGCTTGGTGACGCCCGGCCGCAAATGAGCGCCCCGCTTACGGGCGAACGCCTTGCGGCCCGCCGCGGTCAGACCGCCGCGCGGATCCTTTTCGCGCGCGGATGCGCGGCGCTTCCGGGACTTGGCCTTCTTCGCGTTGCGCTTGCGGGTCTTCTTCGCGGATGTCGTCGACTTTGCCTTTGATGCCTTCGACTTTGACGTTTTCTTGGAGCTCTTCTTCTTGGAGGACTTCTTCTTTCTTGCCATGCGCATGTTGTCCACGAGGTTGGGATAGCGGCGGCCGGCGCGGCGGGCGCGGGCTTTCGCCGCTGATTTCTGCGCGGGACTGAGATGCTTGGAGGCCTTGCCGGCCCGCTTGCGGGGATTTGAGCGTTTCCAGGGAGCGCGCGTTGATTTTGCCATGCGGCGTCAACGCCTGACCACCGCAAGAGTTGCGCTCGCTCCTGATGATCAGGAGCCGAGCGGCTTCGCGGCGATCGGCGCGGTCAGCATCGCCTCGAGCAGGCGTTCGGCCGTCGTTCCCTCGGGCAGCCGCTCCAGGATATCCTTGAGGCGCCCATCGAGCAGCAGCGTGGTGAAGCCGTGCACCATCGACCAGGCGCGCGCGATCGCGGCGCCCTGGTTCAGCGTCAGCGCATCCTCGCTGATCTGCTCCTGCCGCATCGCGCCGATGGCATTCGCCAGGCCGGCAAACGAGGCTTCAGCCGCCTCGTGCAGCGAGGGTCTGGAATAATCCAGCCGCTCGGTGCGAAACATGATGCCGTACATGCCGGGATGAGCCTGCGCATAGGCGACATAGGCTTTCGGCCGCGCCAGGGCGCGTTCGAGCGGCGTGCTTTCAGCGTCAGAGGACGAGGCCATCGCGGCATTGAACTGACGGAAACCGACGGCCGCGAGTTCGCTGAGCAGGCCAGTGAGATCGCCGAAATGATGGGTGGGCGCGGCGTGTGAAACGCCCGCCTCGCGTGCCACCGCACGCAGTGTGAGGCCCGCGAGCCCCTCGCGTTCCAGCACCCGTTCGGCAGCCTGGAGCAGCGCATCGCGCAGGGCGCCGTGATGATACGGCGTCTCGGCCTTCGCGCTTGCCGTGCGACGCGAGGTGCGAGGTGCCGCGCTCGACGTCGTTCTTTTGGGGGCACGCGAGCTTCGCGCGGTTTCGCTCTTGGTGTCGGTCTTCGTCATTTACAAGCTATATGACGCAATATTGACAGTGTAAAGATTTCACTTGACCGGAATGGCAAGTGGCGCTATCTGATCTTTACGATGTAAAGATAGGGAGGATATGCCGTGCAGCACGACGCCATCGCCGAGCGCCGCAACAATATCGCGCCGATCCCGTTCGAAGCGGACGCGCCATTCCTGCCGGTCATCGGCGAATTGCCGCGCGATCTGAACGGGGTGCTCTATCGCAACGGTCCCAATCCGCAGTTCTCTTCGCCGGGCGCGCATTGGTTCGTGGGTGACGGCATGCTGCACGCCTTCCATCTCGAGAACGGCCGCGCCAGCTACCGCAACCGCTGGGTCCGCACGCCGAAATGGCTTGCCGAGCACGATGCCGGCCGCGCTTTGTTCGGCGGCTTCGGCCGCAAGCTGCCCGATGCCCCGGCGGATCTCACCGACGGCGGCGTCGCCAACACCAACATCGTCTTCCATGCCGGCAAGCTGCTGGCGCTGGAAGAGGCGCATCTGCCGACCGAGATCGAGCCGGGCACGCTGGCGACGCGCGGCTATCACAATTATCAGGGCCGCGTCGCCGGCAGCTTCACCGCGCATCCGAAGATCGACCCCGTCACCGGCGAGCTCGTGTTCTTCGGCTACAACGCCGCAGGTCCGTTGACGCCCGCCCTCTCCTACGGCTCGATCGATGCCTCCGGCAAGGCGACGCGCTTCGAACGGTTCGAGGCGCCCTATGCCAGCATGGTGCACGACTTCATCGTCACCGCGAACCATGTGCTGTTTCCGATCCTGCCGATCACCGGCAGCATGGAGCGCGCCATGAGCGGACGGCCGCCCTACGCCTGGGAGCCGGACAAGGGCGCCTATGTCGGGGTGATGAAGCGCAACGGCACGGCCAAGGACATCGTCTGGTTCCGCGGTGAAGCCTGCTACGTCTTCCACGTCATGAATGCGTGGGAGGACGACAACCGCATCGTCGCCGACGTCATGCAGTTCGAGGAAGCGCCGCTGTTTCCGCATCCCGACGGACGGCCGACCGATCCGGAGAAGTCGCGCGCCCGGCACTGCCGCTGGACCTTCGACCTCTCGGGCAATACCGATCGCTTCCAGCAGACCTACCTCGACGATCTCACCGGCGAATTCCCGCGCATCGACGACCGCCGCGCCGGGCTGAAGAACCGTCACGGCTGGTACGCCTGCGCCAATCCGAAACTGCCGATGTTCGGCGCGCTCGCCGGCGTCGTCCATGTCGACGGCAACGGCAGGCGGCTCGGCCATTATCTGCTGCCCGCCGGCGACACCATCTCCGAGCCTGTGTTCGTCGAGCGCTCGAAGGATGCGAGCGAGGGCGATGGCTGGCTGCTCGCGGTGGTCTGGCGCGCGCGCGAGAACCGTAGCGACCTCGCGGTGTTCAACGCCACCGATGTCGAAGCGGGCCCCGTCGCGCTGGTGCAGCTCGGCCATCGCGTGCCCGACGGGTTTCACGGCAATTGGGTGGGCGCGCAGTAACGCCCGTCATGCCGCGGCACGCCATTTGGCGGGCCCGGAGCCACAGCACGGTCGTGTCACGAAGAGGTCGTATGCAGATGCCCTCAATCACCGCAGACTTCCTCGCCATCCTCGCCGTGATCTGCGCCGCGCTCGCACTCGAGGTGGCCCATCTGCGGCGGAGCGGCCAGGTCATTTTCAACGGCGGCATCCTGCTCGCCCTCGGCCTCGCGATCATCTGCGCGCTGCCTCTCCTGTCGGGACTGCCCTGGGCGGAATTGGCTGACGAGGCATTCGACCAAGTCGTTGCAACGTTTCAGCTTTTGCACATTGCCTACGTCATTTTGACACTGTAAAGATTTTGCTTGACCCCGCTCCAAGCCTGAACTATCTATCTTTACATCGTAAAGATCGGCCTTACCGAGGTGGCCATGGCGATTTTCCTGATTCTCGCGCCTTACGGCGCCTACACGTTCCTGATGCTGGTGACCTCGGCCACGGTGGGCGTGTTCGCGGCCTCCGCGATCTGCCTCACCACCGTCGCGATCGATGTGGCACGCGGCCGCTCGGTGAAGACCCTGGCCGCAGGGTCGGCGGTCGTATTCGCCGCCGTCGGGCTCTATCTCGCGCTGCTCGATCCGCAGCTCGGCACGCTCGGCGTCAAGCTGTCGGTTGATATCGGCATCTTCATCATCTCGCTCGGCTCGATGCTGATGCGCCGCCCCTTCACGCTGCAATATGCGCTGGAAGCGGTGCCGGCCGAGACCGCGGCGATGCCCGGCTTTCTCTATGCCAATTACGTCATCACCGGCGCCTGGACGGCGGCCGCGCTGTTGATGGCGGCCGCCAATCTGGTGCTGCTCTATGTCCCCGGCCTGCCGCTCTGGTCCAGCCTTGCCGTCGCCTTCGCCGCCCGCAACAGCGCGATCTACTTCACAAAGTGGTATCCCGAGTATCGCCAGATCAAGTACGGTACGCCCGCCCGCGCATTGCCCAACGCCCGCTGAACAGGATTGACGATGAAGGACGTATTCGCCCGCCTCGCCTCCGATCTCTTCTCCGCCATCCTCTTCCTGGTCATCTATCTCGTCACCGACAACGTCATCCTGGCAACCTCGGTGGCGGTCGCCGGCGCGGTTGCGCAGGTGATCTACGCCCGCATCAAGGGGCAGCAACTCAATTACATGACCTATGCGAGCCTCGCGCTCGTCGTTGGCCTCGGCACGATCACGCTGCTGACCAACGATCCTCGCTTCATGATGGCAAAGCCCTCGATCGCGCATTTTGCGATCGGCGCGATCATGCTCAAGCGCGGCTGGATGCTGCGCTACATGCCGCCGATGGTCGTCGAGACCGTTCCGGAATATGTGACGGCCGCGGGCTATGCCTGGGCGGTGCTGATGTTCGTGATCGGCGCCGGCATGATCGTGGTCGCCTCCACCGGCGATCTGAAGCTGTGGGCGTTCTACCTCACGGTGGTCGCGGGCGGCGCCAAGATCCTCGCCTTTGCCGTGCAATATGTCGTCCTCCGGCTCATCGTCACCAGCCGCCGGCGGGCTGCCGCCCGCGCCTAAATGCCCTATTCGAGGGTTAGGCAGGAACTGCGAGTTGCGCTATAGGCTCGCTTGGGACTGGCCGCGGATCGTCGCGGTCCGCCGGGATTTGTTCGGGAGACGGGAATGGCCGTAGACGGCAACTGGAATCTGACCATGACGACGCCGATGGGCGAGCGCCAGGCGACGCTGAGCCTGAAGGCGGCGGGCGGCACGCTCACGGGCACGCAGGGTGCGGAAGGTAATACCACCGAGATTTTCGACGGCACCGTCTCTGGCGACAACGTCTCCTGGAAGGTCTCGATCGACAAGCCCATGCCGCTCACGCTCGAATTCACCGGCACCGTCTCCGGCGACAGCATCAACGGCGAGATGGGCATCGGCCCGATGGGCAGTTTTCCGTTCACGGGCGCCCGCGCGTAACGCCTCGCGTTGAATGACCATGCGTGCGCTCCGTTTCGTCGCGGCAACGATCCTGTGCGTCGTGACGCAAGCGGCGCGTGCGGACGACACCGAACCGGCGTGGCGCGCAAGCGCGCTCGCCCTGGTGCCGGCGGGCTACGTCGCAGGCCACGCCTATCGTACTGAAGGTGCGACCGGATACCTCGCCGTCTATCCCGCGACATCGAACGATCCGAAGACACCGGCCAGCGTGTTCGCCGCACGTCAGGCCCTCGTCGTCACGCTGACGGCGGATGCGACGCGCGCGGTCTCGGCCGAATTGAAGCCGCGCGCCGAGCCGGCCCCTGACGACGACGAGGCCGATTTCGCCAAGCTGCATGCCGATCTCGCCGCAAAGCGCACAACACTGCCCGAGGGCACCGAGCCGTGCAGTCTCGGCGCCTGGTCCACCGACAAGGATGCGAGCGGCCTCAATGTGCGTGCCGAGCCATCGGTGCAAGCGCGCGTGCTCGGCACGTTGCCGCCGCCCTATATGCTGAAGCTCGGCGGCGCCGAGAACACGCCCGACGGCGGCTGGCTCACCGAATTCCGCATCATCGGTTTCAAGAGCGGCTGGTTCCTGATCGAAGGTGCCAAGCCTCCGGGCAAGGACTACGAGGACGAGAAGCGATATCCGCGCAGCGCACCAAAGCCCTATGCCGGTCGCGGCTGGGTCGCGTCCAACAAGGTCGGCGCGAACTACGCCAATGGCGGCACGCGCGCCGGCGGCCTATTTCAGGCACCCTTCGTCGACGCCAAATGGATGCCGGCGCAGCGCGAGCTCGGCGGCCCGATCGACGGTGACGGCGGGCCGAAGCGGCTCTTGGCCTGCAGCGGATATTGGGGCCTCGTCGAGAGCCACGACGGCGTGCGCGGCTGGTGGCGCGCGCTGTGCTCCAACCAGGTCACGAATTGCAGCTGAGCGGGTAAATCTCGTGTCCCGGACGCGATGCAGCGCGAAGCGGTGCGTCGCCAGAGCCGGGACCCATGCCCCCACGTGGACCCCGGATCTGCTGCGCACCACTTCGTGCTGCGCAGCGTCCGGGGAACGTCACCTCAGCCCAGATTCAACTCCTTGAAGAAGTCGTTGCCCTTGTCGTCGATGATGATGAACGCCGGGAAGTCGACGACCTCGATGCGCCAGATCGCTTCCATGCCGAGCTCGGGATATTCGAGCACCTCGACCTTCTTGATGCAGTGCTCGGCGAGGTTCGCCGCGGCGCCGCCGATCGAGCCGAGATAGAAGCCGCCATATTTCTTGCAGGCCTCGCGCACGGCGGGCGCGCGGTTGCCCTTGGCGACCATCACCATCGAGCCGCCCGCGGCCTGGAACTGGTCGACGAAGGAATCCATGCGGCCTGCGGTGGTCGGACCGAACGCGCCGGAGGCGTAACCCTCGGGCGTCTTGGCGGGGCCGGCGTAGTAGACCGGATGGTTCTTGAAGTAATCCGGCAGCGGCTCGCCCTTCTCCAGCCGCTCGCGCAGCTTGGCGTGCGCGCTATCGCGCGCGACGATCATGGTGCCGGTCATCGAGACGCGCGTCTTGATCGGGTGCTTCGAGAACGTCGCCAGGATGTCCTTCATCGGCTGGTTGAGGTCGATCTTGACGACCTCGCCGCCGAGCGACTGCTCGACCTCAGGCAGATATTGCGCTGGGTTATGCTCGAGCTCTTCGAGATAGACGCCGTCCCTGGTGATCTTGCCGAGCACCTGGCGGTCGGCCGAGCAGGACACGCCAAGCCCGATGGGAAGCGATGCGCCATGGCGCGGCATGCGGATCACGCGCACGTCGTGGCAGAAATACTTGCCGCCGAACTGCGCACCGACGCCGAGCGACTGCGTCATCTTATGGATCTCCTGCTCCATCTCGACGTCGCGGAAGGCGTTGCCGTCGGGCGAGCCGTGGGTCGGGAGCGCATCGAGATAGCGAGCGGAAGCGAGCTTCACCGTCTTCATGCAGAGCTCGGCCGAGGTGCCGCCGATCACGATCGCGAGGTGATAGGGCGGGCACGCCGCGGTGCCCAGCGTCAGGATCTTCTCCTTCAGGAACGCGAGCAGCCGATCCTTGGTCAGCACCGAGGGCGTGGCCTGGAACAGGAAGCTCTTGTTGGCGGAGCCGCCGCCCTTCGCCATGAACATGAACTTGTAGGCATCATCGCCCTCGGCGTAGATCTCGCACTGCGCAGGCATGTTGTTGGCGGTGTTCTTCTCCTCATACATCGAGAGCGGCGCGACCTGCGAGTAGCGCAGATTGCGGCGGAGGTACGCATCACGCGCACCTTCCGACAGCGCCGCCTCGTCGTCACCGTCGGTGATGACGTTGCAGCCCTTCTTGCCCATGATGATCGCGGTGCCGGTGTCCTGGCACATCGGCAGCACGCCGCCGGCCGCGATATTGGCGTTCTTCAAGAAGTCCAGCGCGACGAACTTGTCGTTGGGGCTCGCCTCGCCGTCCTCCAGGATGGCGCGGAGCTGCTTCAGATGGCCGGGCCGCAGGTAATGGTTGATGTCGCCGAAGGCCGCCTCCGACAGCGCCCGCAGCGCCTCGCGCGATACCACCAGCATGTCCTTGCCCAGGACCTTCTCGACCCGGACGCCCTCGGTCGTGATCTTCTTGTAGGGCGTCTCGTCCTTGCCCAGCGGAAACAGCGGGGTGTGCTTGTAGGGCGGGACGGGCTTGGACTGGTCGGGAAAGGCGGTGGGAGCGTTCATGGGCGAATCCAGGGGGTTTGGGGCCACGCGCAGGCCCTCGCGTAGAAGCGTTCTAAGCCCATTTTGGACGGAAAAGGAAGGGACTGGTGTGCATGAGACAGGGCGGCCAGGGCTCGGGAAAGCATTGGCGCAGCACGTGGAAAGCCCAGATCCCACTCTTGCGCTTCGCGGCCGCCGACGCTTGAATGCGCGCCCTAAGGGGCTTTTCATCATGACATTGAACTTGAACGTCCGCGGCGCGATCCTCCTCGCCGCCGCCATCACCGGCCTTGTGACCCTCACCTCGCCCGCGCGCGCCGATCGCTGCGACGACAGCGCCAAGGAGTTGGCGAACCAGGTCGACCGCCTGAAGGTGAATTTCCGGGCCGCCAACGTCGTCTACCTCACGCATCCCGCTGCCAAGGAACTGTCGGTCGGCTGCCGCGGCGACAAATATTCGATCGAGCTCTACGCCAAGGGCGATCGCAAGCCGAAGCCGGAGTTCTATGCGCTGGTGGGGTCGATGGCCGCGATCGTCTTCACCGTGACCAAGGACGACACCACGACGGGCGCGACACGCTGCCTGAAGCGGATGGGCCTGCTCCGCGGCGATAAGGTCACCATGCGCTACCGGCGCCTCAACATGGAATGCACGCGCACCAAGACGGACGCGTCGATCGCAATCACGCGCGGCAAGGACGAATAGAAGGGGGCGCGGCCCCTCGTTCCGCATGCTGGCGGCACACGCATCGCGACGCCGCTCGCCATACACTCCGTCATTGCGAGCGTAGCGAAGCAATCCAGAAATCTCTCCGCCGAGGGACACTGGACTGCTTCGTCGCAAGATCTCCTCGCAATGACGGGGAGAGGCGCCTCGTGTGCCTTGGCACCGCGCGGATGCGACGCAAACACGGCCCTCCCCCGCACCATTGCCTCGCATTTTAACGATTGGCTTGAAGGAATTTTCGCTCCTCACGGCGCAGGCTCAATTGTTTCCATGTGTGAGGATTTGCGGATGAAGGTTTCTACCGTAGCACCGCCGCCGATCGCGATCGTGGTTCCGAGCTACGACACGACCAAGCAGCAGGACGACCAGACCAAGACCAAGGACGCTGACCCGACCTACAAGCCGCAGCCGCCCGCGCCGCTGCCGCCGGGTCAGGGCACGCGGATCGATCAGCTCGCCTGATCGATCCCCCCGCGGGCGGATTCGCCCGGTCCGATCGATCAGACCTGTTCGCATCCAGCCGCATCTTTGCCGGATAGCGGGATCAATATCGTGCGCGGCCAGCCCGGGACCTGCGCATGATCGCAACTGCAACTGCCCGAACACGGTCTTCGACGCCACGGCGGCGCGGCTGCTTGCGTTCGCGCGAGAGTTGCACTGGCCCTGGATACTCCCCGCCGCGGCAATGTCCCCTTGGCGCACGATGGGCTCGCAAACCGCCACCTTTCGAATCGGCGCACGCCTTCAAGTGTGATCCGGCTCATCAAGTTTCCGCACTCGGCGTGCTCATCTGCGAGGCCGATCGAGTCCATCCCAACGTCTGGTGGGCAAGCGTCTGTGGGACAAGCCAATGGAACTGAATGAAAAGCTGCTGTCGCTAGTGGCGGACATCTACGATGCAGCGCTTGACGATTCGCGATGGTCCACGACACTTGCAAGTATTGTCGACCTGGCGGGCGGCCAGAGCGGCGGGCTGGTCCGGATCGGAGCTGCCGGCGAGGCCGTGATCTCGCATGCCGTCGGCGTCGATCCCGCCTATATTCAGTCCTACATCGAGACCTACGAGCCATTCGATCCGTCGCGCGGCGTGCTCCACGCACCGGTCGGCCAGATCCAGACCATCAGGGACTGGATCGACGTCGACGAATTCCGGACCACCATGTTCTACAACGAATGGACGCGGCCGCAGGGCCTCGAAGACGCCGCCAATATCCTGCTCGACAAATCGGCCGAGGGAATATCCCGCCTCTCGATCATGAAGGCCGGCGGTCCCGTCGACCGCAGGATGTACCAGGTGATCTCCCACCTCACGCCGCACATGCAGCGGGCCATGCTCGTCAGGCAGAAGCTGCAGCAGCAGAACGAGCTGGAGACGAATTCGGTCAGCACCCTCGACGCCCTGCGAACCGCCGTGCTGCTGCTCGATGCCGAGGGTCATATCACCCACGCCAATGCGAGCGCGCGCGACTTCCTGGGCGAGGGCGAAATCCTTCGGTCGGTTCGTGGCCGGCTGGTGACGAACGACCTGAATGCCGATCGCGTGCTGCGGCAGGCGCTGGCGGGCACGGTGGTCGGAGACCGGGCGATAACGAGCGCGAGCATCTCGCTGCATATGACCGCCCGCGACGGCTCGCATTATGTCGGACATCTCCTGCCGCTGACCGCCGGCCGCCGGCAGAGATTCGGCGCCAGCTACGACGCCTGCGCCGTGCTGTTCGTCAGCAAGGCCGCGCTCGATACGATCGTCGCGCCCGACCTCATCCGCAAGCTGTTCAAGCTGACGCCGACCGAACTGCGGGTCTTCCTGTCCATCGTCGAGATCGGCGGGGTGCCGGACGTGGCCAGGAGCATGGGCATCGCCGAAACGACCATCAAGACCCATCTTGCACGGATCTTCGTCAAGACCGGAACCAAACGGCAGGCGGATCTGGTTCGGCTCATCGCGGCCTTTACACCGCCGATCAAGGTCTGACACCCGGACGAGATCGACCATGATCGCCAGATTGCTGCTGCAGAACACGATCACCACCGTCGCGATGGGCGCGCTGCTGTTCGCATCCGCAGGCACCTTGCGCTGGCCCGCAGCCTGGGCGTTCCTCGCGACATGCATCCTGCTCGGCCCGCTCTGTGGCTGGTGGCTGTACCGGATCGATCCGGCGCTGCTCGCCGAGCGTCTGCGACCACTTCTGCAAAAGGATCAGCCCGCCGCCGACAAGGTGTTCATGGGCGCCCTCATCGTTGCGATGCTGGCCTGGCTGGTGCTGATCGGCATCGACCGGCGCGTTGAAGGATCCGACATGCCGGTCGCGTTGCAGGCAGCCGGCGTCGGGCTGTTCCTGCTGTCGACGCTGTTCACGCTGTGGGTCTTTCGCGAGAACTCGTTCGCCGCCCCCGTGGTGAAGCTGCAAGCCGAGCGCGCGCAACGCGTGATCTCGACTGGGCCCTACGCCCATGTGCGTCATCCCATGTATAGCGGCATGGTGCTGTTCTTCACCGGGTTGCCGCTGCTGCTGGGCTCGTGGTGGGGACTCGCGATGGTCCCGATCTTCATCGCCTTGTTCGCGATCCGCATCGGAATCGAGGAACGCATCTTGCGCGACGGCCTGCCGGGCTATGCCGACTACGCGGCTCGCGTGCGCTATCGGCTGGTGCCGGGCGTCTGGTGAAGGCGCCATTGCACAGAAAATCGTGCCCCCTCCTCCGATCGACTGACGTCGCGGCAAGCGAGCCCCGCTAAGGGAACCCGCACCTTTGCGACGGAGACGCGACGATGTTCTGCAAGCCCCCCTGCCCCGACGAGCACGACCTCTCTCCCGTCCCCGATGACGAGCGATCCGGACCGGAGCGTTCCCGGACGCTCCCCGGCCACGACGCGCTCGGGCGACTGATCGCGCCCGAAGCGGCCGGTCCGGAACGGAGGCTGCCGCCAGTCTTCGTCCGGACCGGCTAATTATCCAGCTCGCGATACCGGCGGAAGATGCCCTGCTCGTTGAAGGGAATGCGGCGCGGGCTTGCGAGATAGGCCTTGATGTTCGGCCGCGCGGCGATCCGATCGTGCAGGCCGAGCAGGCCCGGAATGTCTGTTTCGAACGCCTTCATGCGCTTGGGAAAGGCATAGCGCAGCCCCGCGACGATCTGGAACAGCGAGAGGTCGACATAGGTCAGCCTCCGGCCGGTGACATAGGCGCCGCCATTGGCCGCGAGAAGCTGCTCGAAATAGCCGAGATATTTCGGCACGCGCTCGTCCCAGAAATCGGCCGTGCGCTTCTTCGCCGGCGGCTTCTGGTCCTCGTAATAGAGCGAGGGTCCGAGCGGATGATGGGTGTCGTGAATCTCGACCACGAGGTCGGTGATGGTCAGCTGGAGCTGATGCACCCAGAGCTTTCCTGCTTCCGTCTTCGGTGCGAGTCCGTGTCGGCTACCGAGATAGAGCAGGATATTGGCGGTCTGGCCGATGACGAGCTTGCCCGCTTTCAGGAATGGCGGCGCAAAGGGCGGCGTGCCCTTCTGCGCGTCCATCATCTTCATCATCGCAGCCGTGCCGCGCGCTCCCCGCGCGACATCGACGTAAGCCGCACCCGCCTCCTCCAGCGCGAGCCGCACATATTCACCGCGGCCCTGGATCTCGGGCCAGTAATAGAGTTCGTATTTCATGGGAGGGGTCCGTGAGCTTGGATGCTAGCGGACCAATGTAACATGCGGCCTCGGGTTCCGTCAGAGTGTGACGGAACCCTCTCGCAGCCCACTCGCCATTGCGAGCGCAGCGAAGCAATCCGGAAGTGTCTCTGCGGAACGACTCTGGATTGCTTCGTCGCATCTGCGCAAAATTGCTACGCAATTTTGTCGCTGAGCTCCTCGCAATGACGCGTGGAGAGAGCTCAGCCCTCAATTCGCAGCGAAACAATACAGCAGCCCGTCGCCGCCGGTGCTCTTCAGATCGGCCTGCGAGCAGCCGCCGTCGGGGCCGCGCGAGGGGTGCGAGCTGTTCCAGGATTTCGACGGTTCGTCATCGCGCAAGCCTAGACGATCGGCGTGGCCAACGATCGCCGCACCTTGCGTGCTCGACGTCCAGTTCTTGCAGGTCTTGTCGTCGCCGGCGGCGAACGCGGTGCCGTCGGGCTGCGTTCCCGTCAGGATGTCGTGCCGGTTCGGCGTGTCGCCGCGGCCGTTGGTGACCTCGCCCTTCTCGCTGAGGGCGGTCTGCTTGGTGAGGTTGTTGGCGGGGCCGTGCAGGTCGGCCACGTCCTTGGCGATCACCGCGCCCTTCGCGTTCTGCCACGGTCCCTTGCCGATGCGGTCCTTGGCATTGACGGCCGGCTTGCCGTCGGCGGCCTGCGCCGAGAGATAAGCGCGCCAGGTTTTGGCTGCTGCGCCGGAGGCCTGCGCGAGCCTCGCACAGTGCGCGTCGGCTCCCTCGAGGCCGCCGAGATCGGCGCCCTTGCCCGGGCCGCTGGAGGTCACGAAGAACGTCATGTCGGCCGATTGCGCCTGCGCAGTTGGCGCCGCCGCCAAGGCCAGCGCCAGCGTGAGCCCTGAAATCGTCACGGATCTCTCGATACGAATCATCTTGTCCTCCCAATCTTGTTTGTCGTTGGCCGCCAGAATTTCAACCCAAGGCGCATCCGCTTATTCCAATGCCGCGTGAGGCGCCCAAAGAAAAAGGGCGCCGTGCGGCAAGCACGACGCCCTTCTCGTCTCGATCGCGTTGCGATCAGTTGGTCTGCTGGATCGCCGACAATTCCCAGCCGCTGCCGGGCCGGCGGGCGAACGTCCAGACCTCGGTGACTTCGCCCGGCTGTTCGCTGCCGGCGACCACCGTGCCGCTGTTGCGGTCCAGCGTCTTGTCGGTGAGCGCGAAGCGCAGCGCCACCGTGGCGTAATCGGTCTCGCCTTCGCGCCAGGCTTCGGCAAGGTCGCCTTGCAGCAGCTTGACGTTGGTCACCTTGTTGACGACGTTGCGCGCGCGGTTCTGGGCGAGGTCCTGCTCGAAATAGGAGACCATCTCCGGCGTCGCGAGCGTGTGCAGCTTGGCCACGTCCTCGTTCGACCAGGCGGTCTGGATCTCGCCGAGCAGGCGCTCGAACGCTTCATAGTCGTCCGGCTTGATCTCGAGCGGCGCGTTGTTGGCATTGGCGCCGAAGCCGAAGCCGCCGAGACCACCGCCAAGGCCGCCACCGAGACCGCTGCGCTGGTTCGGCTGCGGTCCTGAAGCTGCGCCTGCGTCGGCATTGGCATAGGCCGCCTGCGGCGTGTGACGGCGCTGCCACCAGGACATCGCCAGCCGCACCACCAGCACCACCAGCACGATCTGGATGATCAGGCCGAGGATCGAGGACAGGCCGCCGAGGCCGCCGAACAGGCCGCCGCCGAACAGCATGCCGAGCAGGCCGGCGCCCAGGAAGCCGGCCGCAAGGCCGCCCATGAAGCCGCCGGCGCGGCCGCCGAACAGGCCGCCACGCGCGGGCGCGGACGCAGCCGAGTTCATGCCTGCACCCGGCTGGGTGTAGGTGCGGTTGAATTGCGAGGCCGAGCCCGGCGCCGTGGAGGTCGAGGGCGGTGCCGAAAAGGTGCGCGAGCCGCGTGAGCCCGACGAGCCGCCGCCGCCGACGCGCGCGTCGGCGGACGAAATGACGAGCGCTGTCGGCAGCGCAAGCGCCAGCATGACGGCGAGCGTCTTGAAGAGATTGCGGGAGCGTAGCGAGAAATTCATGTGCGTTTCCCAAATCCCCGGCATGGGGACGTGCCCCTAAGATGGGCAGACTTCCCAAAAAGTGAAGTGTGTTTGGGAACTTGCGGCTGCGGCCCTCAGTCGCGGGGATGTGGCAAAAGCCCATATTTGGCGGGGGCTTGGCCGGGTGGCGAGGGAACCGTGGTCACCGGCTACCGGCGGTTTCGGGGGGAGATTTCCACCCTTTCCCCCTCATTGCGAGCTTCTCGCGAAACCTCACCCCTGCTTCGTCATCGTCTCCTTCACCGCCGCCACGAGCTGGCTGAGCGTGAACGGTTTCGGCAGGAAGTCGAACTGCTGGCCCTCGGGCAGGCTCTTCTCGAAGGCGTCCTCGGCATAGCCGGAGACGAAGATGAACTTGATGTCGGGGTTCTTTTCCCGCATCGCCTTCAGGAGCGTCGGGCCGTCCATCTCGGGCATGACGACGTCGGAGACGACGAGATCGATCCCGCCGCTCTGCTCCTCCAGCATCTCCATGGCTTCGACGCCGTTCTCGGCCTCGACCACGGTATAGCCGCGCGAGCGCAGGCCACGTGCGTTCAGCGCGCGCAGGCCCTCTTCGTCCTCGACCAGTAGGATGGTGCCCTGCCCCGTGAGATCGGTGCGCGGCTTGGCCTCGACGGCCACAGCTTCCTTCGCGGCGCCATTCGTCGCGGTGGCAACGGCCGGCTGCTCGACCTGCACCTCCGGCTCGGCGTGATGGCGCGGCAGGAAGATGTGGAACGAGGTGCCCTGCCCCGGCTCGGAATCCACGTAGATGAAACCGCCGGTCTGCTTGACGATGCCGTAGACCGTCGAGAGGCCAAGGCCGGTGCCTTTGCCCACTTCCTTGGTCGAGAAGAACGGCTCGAAAATCTTGTCGCGGATATCGGCGGGAATGCCGGTGCCGGTGTCGGCGACCTCGATCCGCACATAATCCGCGGCCGGCATGCCCTTGTAGGCGAGCTTGCCCGCGTCCTCGGTGGTGACGTTGGCGGTGCGGATGATCAGCTTGCCGCCGTCGGGCATGGCGTCGCGCGCGTTCACCGCGAGGTTGACGATCACCTGCTCGAATTGGGAGACGTCGACCTTCACCGGCCAGAGATCGCGGCCGTGGACGAGGTCGAGCTTGACCTTCTCGCCGATCAGCCGGCGCAGCAGCATGGTGAGATCGGAGAGCGCGTCGCCGAGATCGAGCACCTGCGGCCGCAGCGTCTGCCGCCGCGAGAACGCCAGCAGCTGCCGCACCAGCGTCGCGGCGCGCGTCGCGTTCTGCTTGATCTGCATGATGTCCTGAAACGACGGGTCGGTCGGCTTGTGCGCGTTCAGCAGGAAGTCGTTCGCCATCATGATGGCGGACAGCACGTTGTTGAAGTCGTGGGCGATGCCGCCGGCGAGCTGGCCGACCGTCTCCATCTTCTGCGACTGGTTGATCTGGTTCTCCAGCGCGCGCCGCTCGGTGGTCTCGAGCATGTGCACGATGGCGGCTTCCGTCTCGTTCTCGGCGGAATCGACCGGCGTGACGAAGAACTGGCCCCAGCGCTCCTTGGTCCCTTCCAGCGCCACCTCGACCGGCGCGATGTCGGCCTGGCCTTCGGCGGCCTGGTTGATGGCCGCGATCAGGAGATGCCGGTCGCGCGAATTGACCGCGCGGAAGATCGACTTGGAGGCGCTGTCGAGCCCCAGCGCCTGGCCGAGCTTGGCGTAGCGCGCATTGGCCCGCACGACGTTGCCGCCGCGGTCGACGGTCGCGATCGCCATCGGCGTGTGGTCGAAGAAGCGCATGAAGCGCACTTCGGCGGCGCGATCGGGGTCGCTGCGCTCGTCGCGGGCGCGGCTGATGACCAGCGTGCGCGAGGGGCCCGGCGCGCCGTCGGCGCCGAAGGCGAGCTTGTGATAGAGCCGCACCGGCATGGTCTTGCCGGTGCGCATGCGCAGGTCGATGTCGAAGACTTCCGTCTTCACCTCGCCCGGCACCGCCACGATCGAGGTCAGCAGCGAGGCGCCGTCGCCGGAGACGATGTCGGTCAGCTTCAGGCCGCCCGAGCCGATCTCGGCGAGGTCGTAGTCGAGCCAGTTCGCCAGCGTCGCGTTGACATAAGCAAGCTCCCCGGCCGGATTGACCGAGAAGAAGCCGCACGGGGCATGATCGAGATATTCGATGGCGTGTTGCAGCTCCTGGAACACGTCTTCCTGGCGCTCGCGGTCGCGGGTGATGTCGGCGATCGACCATACCGCGTATTTGGACTCGCGCTTGCCGGTGCCGAGCGGGCGCACCCGCATGCGCAGCCAGCGGCCCTGGCTGCCGTCCTGGCCGGAGATGCGCACCTCCTCCTGCTGGCGCTTGCCTTCGCGGGCCGCTTTCAGCAGACGGAATACGGCTTCGGAAACGTCGGGATTGCCGATGAAGACGCGTTCCACCGGGCGCACGTCCTGCGGGCCGGCGGCGCCGGTCAGCGTCAGATAGGCTGCATTGGAATAGACCACGTGGCCACGGGCATCGGTGACCGCCAACCCGTCGAACCCATGATCGGCGATCCGGCCCACCACGGGATCATCGAGATTGCGGTCGGCGAAGCGGATGATGCCGGCGGCGAAGGCGAACAGGTTGAACAGGCCGACCATCGCCAGCACGGCGAGGATGCCGAGGATATAGGGCTGCGCCTGAGCGCGGCCGAGCGTCATCAGCCCGACGGCGACGGCGACGAGGCCGGCGGCCACCAGCAGCACCAGCGCAATGCTGCCCGAGCGCTGCGACGGCTCGTGCGCCGCAACGGGCTCGCGTGTGAGGTCGTGGTCGGTCTCGGCGGTCATCTCAAGCTGGCGCGGCCTGTCGGCAGAGAATCAACGCGCCACGGGGCGCATGGGGTCCTCCCTGCCTGAATCGGACCCCGAGGTGCAAGGGCAGCGGGAGCGAAAGGTAAGCTGATTCCCAGATTACAGCCATTTCCGGACCTTTTCGGGTGTTTTAGCCGCGTCCGGCACGGAATCCCTGCTTCAGCCGCATGACGTAACCGATCACCTCAGCGACCGCGTGATAGTGCTCGGTCGGGATTTCCTGGTCGATCTCGACGGTCGCGTAGAGCGCGCGGGCCAGCGGCACGTTCTCCACGATCGGGATGTCGTGCGCGCGCGCAATCTCCCGGATCTTGAAGGCGAGGTTGTCGACGCCCTTGGCAACGCAGATCGGCGCCGACATGCCGCGCTCGTAGGACAGCGCGACCGAATAGTGGGTCGGGTTGGTGATGATCACCGAGGCCTTGGGAACCGCCGCCATCATGCGCTTCTTGGAGCGCTGCTGCCGCAACTGCCTGAGCTTGCCCTTGATGTGCGGATCGCCTTCGGACTGCTTGAACTCTTCCTTGATCTCCTGGAGCGACATCTTCTGCCGCTGGAACCAGCTGCGATACTGGAAGAAATAATCGGCGATGGCGACCACCGCGAGCGCCGCGACCACCGCGCCGAGCAGATGAATGGTCATGCTGGTGCTGGCGCCGAGCATGGCGGCCGGATCGAGCCTGACCATCGCCTCCATGCGATGCCGCTCCGGCCAAAGGATCATGGTCATGACCACGCCGAGCAGCACCAGCTTGCCGATGCCCTTGAGAAAATTGGCCGCCGCCTGCTTGCCGAAGATGCGCTTGAAGCCGGCGCCGGGCGAGATCTTGCTGAACTTCGGCGTCAGGGATTCGGTCGACCAGACCAGGCGGTGCTGGAGCATGTTGCCGGCGACCGCCGCCAGCATCAGCATCAACAGCGGCACGCCGATCGCCGCGAGAATGGCGAATTCGATGTGCTGCATCAGCGCCAGCAGCGCCTTGCCGTCGGTCTTGATCATCCAGGAATTGGCGAGCAGATTGCGCATCGGCGCCAGCAACCCGCTGCCCACCGAACCCGAGAAGGTCGAGACCACGAGCGTGCCGCCCGCCATCATGAACCAGGTGTTGATCTCCTGGCTCTTGGCGACGTCGCCGCGCTCGAGCGCATCGTCCAGACGCTTTTGTGTCGGGTCTTCTGTTTGACTCTCTGGATCGTTGTCTTCCGCCATCGATCCCTCGTTACCTGAGCGGCATCAACTGGTGCATGACACCGATGAAGTAATCCAGATAGGTGCCCATCATCGCCGTGAGCACCACGGCGAGCACCAGGAAGCCTGCGAAGATCGAGAGCGGCACGCCGACGAAATAGACCTGCATCTGCGGCATCAGCCGCGCCAGCACGCCGAGCCCAATGTTGAAGACGAGGCCGAACACCAGGAACGGCCCCGAAAGCTGCAGCCCCAAGCGAAACGCGGCGGCGAAGGCGCGGGTTGCGAGCGCGGCGACGTCGCCGCTCGACACGGTCTCGCCCGGCGAGAAGATCGTATAGCTGTCGTTCAGCGCCGCGATCACCAGATGATGGCTGTCGGTGGCGAACAGCAGCGTCACGCCCAGCATGGTCAGGAAGTTGCCGACCAGCACGCCCTGCTGCCCCTGCGTCGGATCGACCGAGGTGACGAAGCCGAGCCCCATCTGCTGCGCGATCACGGATCCCGCGACCTGCAGCGCCGACAGCGTCACGCGCGCGGTCGCGCCCAGCACGATGCCGATCGCGATCTCATGCAGCATCAGGACCAGCAGCGGCGCCAGCGAGCCCATGTCGACCTGGTAGGCGTTGCGGTGCAGCGGCAGGATGATCATCGTCAGCAGCAGCGCGATCGAGAGCTTGATCCGGGTCGGAATATTGGTCTCGCCGAGCCCCGGCAACAGCATCACCATCGCGCCGACCCGGGCGAAGACGAGCATGAAGGAAGCGGCGAGCGCCGGCAGCAGCGAGATGTCGATGCGCATAATTGCCGCATCTTGCCTCAGCCGCCGATGATTCGCGACGAGATCCGCAGCATGTGGGAGTGCAGCGCGTCGGCCATGAACGGCAGCGCCAGCAGCATCGTGGCAAAGATGGCGAGGATCTTCGGCACGTAGATCAGCGTCTGTTCCTGGATCTGCGTCAGCGCCTGGAACAGCGACACGATGACGCCGACCACGAGGCCCACCACCATCAGGGGTGAGGACACGATCACGATCGTCCAGATCGCATCGCGCGCAACGTCGAGGGTCTCGGGTCCGGTCATTTGGGAATTCTCACTGTAAGTATTTCCGTCATTCCGGGGCTCGCGAAGCGAGAACCCGCAATCTCGAGATTCCGGGCTCGGTGCTTCGCACCGCCCCGGAATGACTGGTGCAAATCAGATCGGCATCTTCATGATGTCTTCATAGGCCGCGATCATGCGGTCGCGGACCGAGACCAGGGTGGACACCGCGACGTCGGTGTCGGCGACCGCGGTCACCACGTCCATCACATTGGCCTTGCCGGAGGCCATCGCGACCGTCTGCGCATCGGACTTGCGGCCGGACTCCATGACGCTGCCGACGGCGTCCTTCAGCAGCGAGGCAAAGGACTGCCCGCCGGCCTCGGTGCCCTTACCGGCACCGGCACCGGCGCCGGTGTTGTCCAGCACGCGGGCGAGGTTGGCATATGCATTGGCGGCGACTGACGGTGATGCCATGGCTCAATTGTCCTGTTCAGCTCTTGAGGATGTCGAGCGTGCGCTGGATCATCCGGCGCGTCGCACTGATGATGTTGAGGTTGGCCTCGTAGGACCGTTGCGCATCGCGCATGTCGGTCATCTCTACCACCGAGTTCACGTTGGGATATTTGACGTTGCCGCTGGCGTCCGCGACCGGATTGTTCGGCTCGTATTTGACGCGGAAGTTCGACTGGTCGGGCTTGATCTTGCCGAGGGTGACGACCTGCGCGTCGAGCGAGCGGTCGAGCGCGGAGGAGAAGGTCGGAACCTTGCGCCGGTAGGGATCGCCGCCTGACGTCTGCGCGGTCGAATCCGCGTTCGCGATGTTTTCCGAGATCACCCGCATGCGGCCGGCTTGCGCCCGCAGACCGGAGGTCGCGATCGCCATCGAGCGGGCAAAGTCGCTGCTGTCATTGGCCATGATGCGCCTCCTCTAGCCGTTCTGTTCCGTCGATCATGCGGCTAGCCCTTGCCGATCGCAGTCTTGAGCAGATGCAGGCTCTTCGAATAGAGCGAGGTCGCCGCCGCGTAATCCATCTGGTTGCTGGCGGCCTTCATCATCTCCTCTTCGAGATTGACGGCGTTGCCCGCGGGGCGGGTTTCGAAGCCCGCGTTCTTGTTCTGGTCGAATCCGGACGCAGCGCCCGACGGGGTCATGTGAGAGCCGCTGGTGCGCATCATCGCCAGGGGTCCCATCGAGCCGGTGACGGCCCCGGACTTGTCGAGTTTCGGCTCGACCAGGTCGCGCGGCCGGAATTTGGGCGTGTCGGAATTGGAGACGTTCTCGGACAGGACGCGCTGGCGTTCCTGGTGCCACTGCATCTTGGTGCGAAGCGCCGACAGTACCGGGAGGTCGTTGATGGACATCGTCGCGGCTCCTTCCGCCTCTCACGGACCCCTGAGGTCCGCAGCTAGGCAGAATTTGCCGTGTGTATGGTTAACAGCTGGTTAAGAGGATCCCCGACACCTGTCCCCGTGCGGGACAGTCATCTACGCCCCCGTGATTCTACGTCTCCAAAAGTGGCATTAACCCAACCGTTTGGCGGCGCCGGCACGGGCCAAGAAGTCGTTTTGGATCGAGCGATTCATGGGTTATTAAGAGTTGGGGACGGCAAAACTTGCCGTGGGACGTTAAGAAATCGCAGTTTGGGGCATCGTAGGCCGGTGGTTGGCGCATCCGACCATGGGCACGACAGAAGCGCCATTTGTCGGGGACAAGTATGCAAGGCAGCCCTATCACCTTCATCGTCGCGTTCATCGTCGTCCTGGCGTTGATCGGCGTCGCTGCTTGGCTGGTTCGCCGATTCGCCACCAGCCGGCTCGGCGCCAACACCCAGCGCGGCAGGATGCCCCGCCTTGCCGTGATCGATGCCGCCGCGGTCGACGGAAGGCGCCGCCTGGTGCTGGTCCGGCGTGACAATGTCGAGCACCTCCTGATGATCGGCGGTCCCACCGACATCGTCGTCGAGCCCAACATCGTTCGCGCGGCGCATGGCCGCGATCAGCTGCCGCAGCGCCCCAACGCCGCCGAGCCGCCGCGCCTTGCCCCGATGCCCGATGCCGGAGGCTGGGCCGACGAAGCGCCGCGGCCAGAGCTGCTCGATCATCCCGAGCCGCAAATGCCGGAGCCGCCGCCGCGGCCCGCACGCCCGTCCTTCGCCGACGAACTGCGCCGGCCCGCTCCCGCGCTGGCCGAACGCCGCAGCGAACCGCCGATGGGCGGCTTTCCACCCGAACCGATCGCGCCCCGTCCCGAACGCGAACCACGCCCCGAGCCGCTGCCGCCGCGCGTCCCGCGCAGCGAGCCGCCGCTGATGCCGCGTCCGCCGCGTCAGAGCGAGCCGGCCAAGATGCCGCCACCGCGCGCCGAGCGCGCCGCCGCACCGCCGCCTCCTCCGCCCGTGCCGCAGGCGCCGCCCGTTCCGCCGCCGGCGCCCGCTCCCGCGAGCCCTTCGAGCGCCGAGCAGAACCTCGCCGAAATGGCGCAGCGGTTAGAGGCTGCGCTACGCCGACCCGCCGGCGAAACGGTCGCCCCTCCCGTCGCGCCGGAGCCGCCGGCCGCGCCGCCCCCGCGGGCGGCTCGCAGCGAGCCGGCCGCGCCCCCGGCTCCGCCACCGAAGCCGGCCGCGGAAAAGACCAGCTTTGAAAACCTCGAAGACGAGATGGCCTCGCTGCTCGGCCGTCCGAAGCCGTCTTCGTGAGGCTGCCGTCCCTCCCGCGTAGAGTTGTTTTCTTTTCTGTCCTGATCGCCGCGGCTTCGCTCGCGGGCCCTGCGCATGCGCAGGACATCAGCATCAATCTCGGCGGCGGCGGTGCTGGCGGTGGCGGCGTCACCGAGCGCGCGATCCAGCTCATCGCGCTGCTCACCGTGCTGTCGATCGCTCCGTCGATCCTGATCATGATGACGTCGTTCACGCGCATCGTGGTCGTGCTGTCGCTGCTGCGCACCGCGATGGGCACGGCGACCGCGCCACCGAACTCGGTGATCATCGCGCTCGCGATGTTCCTCACCTTCTTCGTGATGGGCCCGGTCTTGCAGAAATCCTACGACGACGGCATCCGGCCGCTGGTCGCCAACCAGATCGGCGTCGAGGACGCGCTGCAGCGCGCCTCCGTCCCCCTGCGCGGCTTCATGCAGAAGAACGTGCGCGAGAAGGACCTCAGGCTGTTCCTCGATCTCTCCGGCGAGGCGGCGCCGGCGACCCCCGACGACCTCGCCCTTCGCATCCTCGTCCCCGCCTTCATGATCTCCGAGTTGAAGCGCGCCTTCGAGATCGGCTTCCTGTTGTTCCTGCCCTTCCTGATCATCGACCTCGTCGTCGCCTCCGTGCTGATGTCGATGGGCATGATGATGCTGCCGCCAGCGACGATCTCGCTGCCGTTCAAGCTGATCTTCTTCGTGCTGGTCGACGGCTGGTCGCTGGTGGCGGGGAGCCTGGTGCAGAGTTACGGGGGATGAGGGGGACACCGCCCCTTCAACAAGGAAAGCCGGCTCCGTCCCGCATCGACAACGGAGTTGCACTCCTCTCCCGCTTGCGGGAGCAGTGATTGGTTTCAACCTGAAGCCGTCGGTGTTACCGCGTCATCTTGATCTGCCGCACCACCGGGATCGTGGGCAGCGAGCCGGTGTGCTCCGCTTCGTCCTTGGCGTGGGGGGCGGCCGGTGCGCGGGCGGTGGCGTCGGGGAAACGCTGCTTCATCTCACGCAGGAATCCGTCGAGCGTGTCGACGCTGGCGGCCAGCTTGGCGATCTCGGCGAATTCGGCGCTGGAGGCGGCGGCCGGCTTGCTGGCGATGTCGAAGGCGAGACGATCGGCGCTCTCGCTCATCAGCGGCGCGTATTTCTCGCGGAAGCGCGACAGGCCGATCGAGTCGTCGGCGAGCGCATAGCCGACGGCGGCGCGGATGATGTCGCTCTTCTCCACCGCGTTGAGCGGCTTGAAGTCGCGGAAGCGCTCGCCGTAATAGAGTTCGATCTGCTCGGCGGACTCGCGCCAGCGCCGTGCCGCCCAGAAGATGTCGGAGCGCAGGCGGAGCACTTCGCGCCCGGAGACGTTGGAGACGATGTCGAGCGCGAGATCGTGACGGCCGACGTCGCTCTGCGCGCGCGCCTCCAGCAGCAGGCGCTGCTGCCTGAGCTCGCCGGAGAGATCGCTGATGCGGCTGGCGCGCAGCGCGGTGATCGCCATGTCGGGCTTGCGGTTGGCGAGATAGATCATGGAAAGGCGCGCGGCGACCTGGGCACGCGCGGCGCCTTCGAGGCGATGGTCGACCTGGTACTGCAGGAGCTCGGCAGCCTGATCGAGCAGATCGATCGAGGCGAGACGGTCGGCGAGCCGGCGGATCAGTTCGTCGCCGCGACGGCCGATCGGCGTCAGCTCGCGGAACTCGTAGAACATCCCGAGCGCTTCGACCGGCGGCAGCTCGTCACCCTTCGGTCCCAGGAAGATTTGCGTAAACAGCTCGGAGGCGAGGTCCTGCGCCTGACGGGAGGCTTCCGCGTTCGGCTGCAGCCGCGTCGCGGTGCGCGCCGCGGTGAGCGCGTCGCGGTAGCGACCGCTGTCGGCATACATGCGCGACAGCATCTGCAGCGTCCTGACCTCGATCGTGTCGCCGCGCCAGGTCATGGACAGGGTCTCGAGCTCGCGTAGCGCGTCTTCCTTGCCGATCTCGTCGCGCTTCTGCCGCAGCGCGACTTCGAGCTGCTTGGCTTCGGCGGCCGCCGGCCGGTCGGCCGAGGCGGCAGCGAATTTGTAATCGTCGAGCGCGTCCTTGTCGTGGCCGAGCGCCTCGGCGAGCCGGCCGCGCAGCACGGCGAAGCCGGGCGCAGCCTCGGGCGGGACGCCGACCACCTCGAGCTCGCTGCGGCGCTTGGAAGCGCCGGCATAATCCTTCACCTCGAGCGACGCGCGCATCGCATCCATCGTCACGATGCGCTGGATGTCGAGCGGCAGCGAGGCGATCGCGAATTCGACGTTCTTGAACTTCTCGCGCGCATCCGCCCATTTGCCCTGACGCGCAAAGGCGAGCGCCTTCCAGAGCTGGGAATCGTGGCTGTTGCCGATCACGGGATTGGCGAGGTCCTTCAGGCCCTGCGTCGGGCGGCCGATCAGGATGTTGGCGATCGCATGCATGATCAGCGCGCCGCTCTCCTCCTTGTTGAGGGGATCGGTCAGCATGACGTCGGTGACGGCCTTGGCCTCGTGATACATCGCACGCGACATGTAGAACTGCGCGAGGTCGAGCCGCGGCAGCGAGCGCAGCGCCGGCTCGACGGCCGAGATCGCCGTCAACAGCTCGCTCTGGCGTGCCATGAAGTTTTCCGACTGGCCCTTGCGCCAGCCTTCGGGACTGAAGACGGGGCGGACCGCGGTCGGTGCGCGCTCGGCCGAGATGTCGACCGGCGACAGCGTCAATCCGCCCTTCTTGCCGAGGATCACCTTGTCGGAGCCGACCTCGACGCCGACCTCGTCGGAGTTCGGCCGGATCGCGATGCCATGCGCGGATTCCAGCAGCGAGAGATCGACGAGATCCTGCCGCTTGATGAAGCCGCGCACCGGCCGCTGCGCGGTGACGACATAGAGCGTGTCGCCGGCGTCGGGATCGGTGAGCTTGTGCAATTGGCCGGGATTGGCGAACGGGATCGCGATGTTGGCGAGCGCGGGGTCGGTGATGTTGCGCGACATCATCAGCGGCAGCGGCGTCGCCGAGATCTTGTCGGCGAGCGTCAGAAGCCAGTTGGTCTCCTTGCCGACCTCCTCGCTCGCCAGCGAATAGACCAGCGGACGGGTGAGACGGATGCGCACCGCCTGCCCCTTGTCGAGCGGGATGCGGCCGACCTCACCGATCATCGCGCCGCCCCTGGCGCGGATCGCCTCGACATCGATGGGCTTCGGCGTATCGAACACCAGCCACACCGTGTCGCCGCGGCGGAACGCGGCCGCGGGCGTTGCGACAGGAATCGGGAACGTCACGCGCAAGCCGTCGCTGTCGCGGCGCGCATCGACGCTGGCGATGCTCGGCTGCGGCGCGGCCGGCGCAGCCTTTGCGGTTTCCTTGACACCTTCCTTGACCGGCTCCTTCGCGGCCTCTTTCGGCGCTTCGGCAGCCGCGGGCTTGGCCGGCGGGGCCGCCGCTTCAGCGACGGGAGCCGCGGGCTTCGGGGCTTCCTTCAAGCTATCCTTGGGCGCTTCCGGAGCATGCGCCGCCTCAACCGCGGGCGCCGGCTTCGGCACTTCAGCGGCCGGCATCGCGGCGGGCGCCTCCGGCTTGACCTCGGGCTTGACGTCGGGCTTGACGTCAATCCTGGCTTCGCGCGCGATCGTCTCGGAGGTCGGCGGCGCGATCTCGCGCTGGGCCTCCTTCGGCTTCTCGGCCGCGGGCTTCTCGGGCGCCGGCTGGGGTCCGTGACCGGCGGGCTTCATCTGCGCGATCGCCGCCTCGGGCGTCGCGGCCATCTTGCCCTTGTCGGGCTGGAAAGACACGTCGACGACGTAGTTCTTCTCGTCTCGGAACGAATGCACGTCGGAATCGCCGATCAGCGCGATCTCGACATTGGTCTGGTCGATGTCGGCCTTCTGCTTGATCGAGGCGACGTTCGGCGGCGCCGCGACGACCGCGTCCGCCAGGTCGAAATTGAGGTTGGCGTTGAAAGCGAGCGTGAGCTTCTGCTCGTTGAGCACGGAGGACACGCCGACACCGTCGGGCATCTCGAACACGAAGCGCACGAAAGTCGGCTGCACCGAGGCGCGCACGCGGATCGGCGGACGCTTCTTGGACTCGGCCGCGGCGCGCTGGGCGCGCAGCGCGCGCTCGGCGACGCGTGCGCGCTCGGCAAGCTCCTTGACGACGTCCATGGGCAGGCTCGGCGGAGGCCCCTTCCAACCCTCGGGCAAGAGGTCGATGAAGGTGCGCTCGCCGGCGTTCATGGTGTTGACGGTGACGCGCCGCGCCAGCGACAGGCGGATGGCGCTGCCGTCGGGATCGCGGCGCGCGGAATTGATGTAGTCAGGCGCGCCTGCCGGCACGCGATCGACGGGAACGTCGACGGGCCGGTCGAACCGGATGACGAGGATGGAGCCCGCGGTCGTCACCTCGGAGGGAACGTCCTCGCCGAGCTTGATGACGAGACGGGCAAAGCCGCCGCCGGCCGAAAAACTCGCCTCGCCCCTGACCGGATCAGCCGCCCGGGCAGGCGTACCAAGGCCGATCAGCAGGCAGACCGCCAGCAGGGCCGCGCTTCGGACATGACGCGACAGGCCCGGCGCGAAAGCGCGGGCTCGCGACACAAATCCACCGGCAGCCTCTCGCCCCATTGGCGGCATGTCTTCCGTTTCGATGGTCCAGCACGGCACTGATGCCGGCCCCTGCCGTCGACTGTAGGTCTCGCCAATTAAGGACTTGTTAATGCTATATCTTGATTTGCTCTGGAGGCAGCACGCCGTGCCGCATCGAGCGTCGACGGGTCCGCCGTATTTGAATTTGAGACGCCGATGGTTAAGGATTTGCTAACGCCTGCACAACGGTCCTGCCGGGGTTGGCCACCCCCTCACGGCATCCCATAGCGGACAAAGGCTTCGTCGATCCGAGCGTCAATCTTCTTGGCCGCCAACATATCGCTTTGGCCACCATCTGTGTCGCCGAGTTTGAAGCGGGCAAGCCCTCGGCCGTACAGCGCGCTAGCAAGCTTGGGCGCGAACCGCAGCGCTGAGTTGTAATCATCTATCGCCGCGGAGAATTGCCCCAATTTCAGATTTATAAGAGCTCGCGAGTCGTATGCTGCCGCGTTGTTCGTTTCCGATCGAAGCACAATATCGCAGTCTTCCAGCGCAGCCTGCAAAGCGCCAAGGACGGCTCGGGTCCAACAGCGGCCGCTCCGCGCCGCCTCCAGCTTCGGATCAAGGCGAATTGCCTCGTCATAGTCCTGCGCGGCACGGTCGTACGCGTTCGCCTTCAGGTACGCCGCCGCGCGGTTGGCGTAGGCAGCGCCATAGTTCGGGTTGAGCTTGAGCGCCTCCTCAAAAGCGCTGATCGCTAAATCGTTCGCGCCCGTTTTCAGATAGGCCACCCCGAGGTTGTTGAAGGCTTTCGCATAGTTCGGGTCAAGCCTGGTCGCTTCGAGGAAATCCTTGATCGCGCGTTCGTAGTCGGCTTTAGCGCTATAGGCATTCCCCCTGTTGTTGTAGGCGACAACGAAGCCGTTCAGCGCCCCCTCGCCCGCTTCGATAAACGCCGTGCAGCCATCGATCCGAGCTTCGGGTGAGACATGGTCTGAGCCGTTACACAGTTCAACCGTCTTGAGGGAGCTGCCCTTCTGCTTCTGCGCCCAGCCCGACGAACTGGACAGGACAAGCATAAGAGCGAGCATCACGGCCTGGATGAAACTGGCTCTTGCGGTCATTTCCACACCACGTGTCGAGTCCGACAGTGAATGAAGCGCCACTGCTCATTCTCCCCGGCCGGCGCTGCAGCGCTCGGCGGCTTCGGACCAAGCGAGTTTCTCAGCAGCCTCGACAGATGTTGAGCCTTCGATTGCTGCTTCGATCGGGCTCCGGCGCCGCGGATGTCGGCGGCTTCTTCAGGAGCTTGCTCTTGCCCTCTTCGATCAAGGTAGAGAATCTGACCGACCCATCATCCAAAATCTCGATGTGCGGCGTCGTGCCCCGGATCCCGAGCGTGGCGACGGGGGTATCGACCTTCATGTCGCCTGTCTCTGCGACGCTGCCTGCGACAAAAGTGAACGTCCCCTTGGCGAGATTGAATAGGCTCGCATTGGACTTGCCGGCCGGCTCATACACATAATGATCCAATACCATACGGGCGTTGCTCGATAGATTGAACGAGCTGCCGTCGGTAAAGTTGATGGCGACCCGGCCATCGACCCCCGTCTGCACCACATCACCAAGATAGACGGGATCACCCGTATTGGCCCAGATGGGGTCACCCGAGACATTCGCCTGAACGATCACTGCGCCCGCATGTTCGATCGTGACCGAGCCGGTGGCAACCACCACCTTCCCAATCGGTTTCGATGACGAGGTAGCGACGGCGGGCTTGGCGGAATCGATTTGCGCTCGAGCCGCACCCGGTAAGAAGCAGGCAAGCGCCACAACGAGGACGGTCGCCAGAGCGGCTATCGCAGGTCTGCACATGATCCCCCCTTTCTGAGAAGATCTTGCCGCTAATCCGCGGTCTATCCTGACCCGCGCGACGCAGCCGCAATAACTATAATATTGTTTAATTTTATTAACTGGACTACCTTATCTCCGGCGCTGCGCAAGCACCATCAATTAAATCCATCTCGTTTGTCAATTTGATCACATTGGCGGGAGGGGCACGGCGGGGAATGGGCGGTGAGCTTCGCTGTCCCCGGCGCAATGCGTCTCCCTCTTAGACTTGATTTTTTTCGGCGGGCAAGCCTTCGGGGCTGCCGGCGCCAAGAACGTTTTTGCCTTGGCGAGGACCCGAGCAAGGCAGCACGCCGAGCCTGAAACGATCACCCAGGCGAGGTCGAGCCATGTTAGTTGCATCCGGCATCCAGGTTGATAACGGGGCCGTCACGTCCCTGCCCGCCGAACTCATCGGCCATATTCCGACAGTGATCGGTCGCTGTACGCTGACGCGAGCGAGCGGCATCGCCACACAGGCAGTGGCCGGTGCGCCTATCCACCGGGGCGACGTGCTGGAGACCGATGCCGACGGACAGATCACAATTCGCTTCATCGACGGCACTTTCTTCAACCTCGGCTGCGGCACTCGCGTTGAGCTGAGCGAGTTCGTCTTCGACGCCGAAGGCATGCCACTTGCAGCCCTGTTCGACGTGACGCGAGGGAGCTTCAGTTTCGTACCAGGCCGGCTGGCACAAGCCGGGGCGCTCCAGCTGAATACCCCCATTGCAGGCATTCGCGCCCGGGGGCACGCAGGCTGTTTCGGGATGCTGACGCTTGCTGCATTGACTTTCTCGGCCGCGCAAGACGCCGAGGCGGCGGATCCGGATGTCACATTCCTGGAAGACGATTCCATCACCTACAAGGACTTTGCGCACGGTGCATTCGAGCTCGTGACCAAGGAGCGGATCCCGCGGCACATCATCGTCGAAGATCCCGGCGAGACGATCGTCATCAAGAAGGTGGGATCAACCATCAGCGTCAACCAAGTCACGAACACGTCCGCTCGCATGGACGAATTGCGCGCCTCTCAGCAGGACGTGCTCGCCAATCTCACCGACGGGCAAGGTCCACACGGATCGAGCACACCACCCTTTGTCAAATCCCTGTCGCTGCAGCCGATCAATTTCATTCCGTCCGATGCGCCCACGCCGCAGAAACTGCTGGCCCCAGTGACACCATTCGTCATTCCCGTTTTCGACCCTGTGCCGCCGACGCTCAGTACCGGAGCGGGGCCAACCGAGCTCGATACGGTGGTGTTTGATACATTCACTCCGACGAGCGGAGTTTTCGCCGCCAGCAGCACCAGCAGCGGCGCCAAGCTGACCTTTGGTGTCATAGGGGCGGCCGCCGGCGAGACGATCCTCGACGGAGTGACATACGATCTGTCAAAGCCAAGTCCGTACGGGACGCTCTACGTCAACAGTGCGAGCGGTGCCTACACGTTCGTGCCTGACAGCGCCGCGATCAATGCGTTAAAGTCTCCCTCGACCGACGATTTCGTCATCACGGTTTCCGACGGCCTCAATTCTGCGAGCAAGACGTTCACGATCATCATCAACGGTGTCAACGACGCTGCAATCATCTCTGGCAATACGACCGGTTCGACCATCGAGGCTGGCGGCATAGACAATGGAGCGCCCGGCACGCCGATTGCTACCGGCACCCTTTCCGATACCGACGTCGACGATCCGCCCAATACGTTCACGGCGGTGAGTTCGCCAACCACCAGCACCGGTGGCTATGGCACCTTCACGATGACAGCGTCCGGCGTGTGGACCTACACTTTGGACAACGCCAATCCTGCAGTGCAGCGCCTCAATGCCGGCGACACGCTCACCGACAACTTTACGGTGACCACGAGCGGAGGCACCACCCAAGTGGTGACGATCACGATCCACGGAGCCAGTGACGCCGCGATCATCTCCGGCGCAACGACCGGCGCAGTGATCGAGGCTGGCGGCCTCGCCAATGCAAACCCCGGCACGCCCACCGCAACCGGCATCCTCACCGATACGGACGTCGACACGACCGCAAATGCTTTCACGGCAGTCGCCTCGCCAACGGCGAGCGCCGCCGGCTACGGCACCTTCACCATGACGGCAGCCGGCGTGTGGACCTATGAGCTCGACAACGTCAACGCAGCGGTGCAGGCGCTCAACACCGGCGAGACATTGACCGATACGTTCACAGTGACCACCCTGGACGGAACTGCCCAAGTCGTGACGGTCACCATCCATGGCACCAACGATGCTGCCATCGTTTCAGGCACCTCGACCGGCTCGGTGACTGAGGCCGGCGGCATCGCCAATGCGACACCCGGCAGCCCGAGCGCAACGGGCACGCTCTCTGCCGCCGACGTCGACAATGCGACTAACACCTTCACCGCGGTGAGTTCGCCGAGGGCGAGCACGAATGGGTATGGCACTTTTACGTTAACCGCCGCCGGCGTGTGGACCTACACGCTCGACAACGCCAGCGGCGCGGTGCAGGCGCTCAATGTCGGCGGTACGCTCACCGACAGTTTCACTGTCACAACCCTCGACGGCACGCCGCAGGTGGTGACGATCACCATTCAGGGCAGCAACGACGCGGCCCTCATTTCTGGCACCACGACCGGCTCGGTGACCGAGGCAGGAACTTTCTCACCTGGCGCTCCCATCGCGACGGGCACGCTCACCGATACAGACGTCGACAATGTGCCGAACACGTTCACCGCAGTCTCTTCGACGGCAAGTGACGGCGGATACGGCACGTTCACGATGACCGCAGCCGGCGTATGGACTTACACCCTAGATAACAACAACAGCGTGGTTCAGGCGCTCGACGTCGGCGACACGTTGACCGACACGTTCACGGTAACTGCCATCGATGGTACGACGCAGACGGTGACCGTCACCATTCATGGCGCCAGCGATGCAGACCCCAACGATTTTGATAACCTGGCCACCGGATCTGCAGTGATCTCCGATCCTCCGAACGTGTATGGAACACCGGGGAGCGAAACCATCGCCGGCGGCGGCGACACTGGTCAGATCATCTACGCGGGAGCGAGCAGCGATACCGTCAACGGCACGGGCAAAGCCGACGTTCTCTATGGCGGCTCAGGCGATGACACCATCAAGGGCAACGATGGGGATGACGTGATCTTTGGCGGCTCGGGCAGCGATACAATCAACGGCAACAACGGCAATGACGTCATAACCGGTGGTTTTGGTGCGGATCAACTCACCGGCAGCAATGGCAACGACCGCTTCGCTTATTTATTCGTAGCCGATTCCAACGCAAACCAGTACGACACCATCACCGACTTCGCCTCGGGGGCTGACAAGATCGACCTGACTGCCTTTGGCGCGCTTGGGTTTGTCATATTGGCCTTGAGCTCAACCAGCACCGTCGTGCCGGCACATACGATCGCCTGGCTCTACGACAGCGCGGCCAATCAAACGATCGTGTACGTCAATCCGACGGATCAGACCCTGCATGTCGGCGATTCCGGTCTGCTCGAAATTCATTTGCAGGGGGTTGCAACCATCGACGCGTCGGACTTCATCACGGCGCCGCCGGCGGCACCGGTGATGGCGGTAGCCGGCGATCTGCTCGACCTCACCGCAACCGCGCAGAGTGACGCGACCGCCGTGATGACGACCACTTCCGAAGTCTCGTCCGATGTCGGCGGCGGCGACGGCACGCTTCTCGCTGCGAGGAGTTCGGCAATCCAACCAACCGAGCCTGCCTCAAGCCTCGATTCGAGCTGGGACGAGATCGCAGCGAGCGAATATTCCAGCCTGCCCGGTTCAGACGAGGTGCAAACGCTAGCGATCGAAACGCCCCGCAGCGACGCGGCACCTGCCCCACCCGGTGCGCTGGCGGTGATCATGCAGCACATGGTCACATACACGGAGACCAGCTTTGTCTTCGACAACCTGACCGGTTTCGAGGCCGCCTCAATGGTTGGCAAAAGCGGCACGATTGCCGCGAGTGGCCAGCTGCCCGACATTCCGATCGCCATGCTGAATTTTGCCCATGACGCTGCCGAACACCACGCTGGAGGCAGGTTTGCGCCGGGGAGCGATGCTGACGACGGCACCTTGCCACCGGGACGCGCCGCCAAGGCGGCTCATGCCCATGATCAAACCGGCGATGAAACGGCAGACACGACGCTCAACCCAAGCCTCCTGAAGTCAGCGACCGGCGGCGTCAACCATTTGCCGACCGGCGAGGCGGAGCAGCACAACCCGTCCCAGGGAGCGTCTGGATCCCACCCCGCCGGTCCGCAGCTGCTTGGCGACTCATTCGAGTTTATAGGTGACGCTTCGCCTGGCTCACTGCACAGCGCAGTGTTGGATCGTCTCTCGGACATCGTCGGTCAGCACGAGCAGGCTGAGGGATTCCATGCGTCCGAGCTGGCGTCCAAGCCTGAAACATCCGGTTTTGAGTCGCCTCACGGCGCAGGAACAGTTCACGGCCATGTGTTGCACGATCTGATCGTATGACGCTCAGGTCGATTGCGTTTTCAGTGTTGCTTGTCGGCGCCTTCTGGCGCCGAGGAGTTCTGTACGCCGAGGGAAGATCCAACATCGTTGCCGTCGTCAACTTCTGGCGGCGCTACATGCTGATGGCTAAGGGCGGACGTCCACGCTGATGTCATCGCCGCTATGAGCAGCCGGTTGACGGCCTCAATGACGCGCTCCGCTGCGGACGAGTAGTTCATGGCCTCCTCCTGCGCTGCCGATTGCGAACGGCCGAAGCGTAGGACCGCGGCTTGAGCGCAACTGTACGGCACTTCACACCTGCGCGCGTCAACTCATCGCAGTCCCAGAGGGTGCCGCCTGGATCGACTGCATCCGCCGCGGGAGTTCGATCGAGTTGCTGGGCGCGCGCTCTCACAACCTTCGGCACGTTGCGGTTCGCGCGCGACTCTGAATCAGATGTGACCTCGGCGATGCGAATCGCATTGGTTAGCTTTTGGGGGGTAATCAATGAACGGAGAAGCCGGTTGCATTGTGTGTAGCAGGGCAAGAGCGGTCGTAGCGATGGTTCCGATCGCCAGCGGATACGCCCTGAAAACATTTGAGTGCTCCTGTTGCCATAGCACCCTGCAGCTCGTCACTCGCGTCACAGAGGCGCCGCTGATCAAGCAGCAGCTAGATACTCTTCCTCGGGTGGAGAAGCAGTTGCGCCCGCCTGTTCGCAGGGTGCAACAGGTCTTCGCGAATTAGGCACGCAAGGCTCTCGTTGGGCTCCAGTCGAACGACCACGCTGCAACGCGTCCGGTCGCGCCAGCTCCGTTCGCCCTGCGCCCTCAATTCGGCTTTTGCGTCGGCTTGCCCTCGATCTTGGGCAACTCGGCGGCCGAGGCGGACTGATCGCCGCCGCCATTGGCGCGGCGGGCCATCTCGACCGTCAGCTTCTCCGCCGCTTCCGGCGACATCAGTCCCATGATGTCCGACATCTTCCGCGGCGCGATCGCCGAGGCGATCTCGATCAGCACGCCCATCTCGAGGCGGTCGAACACCCGCGCGGCGTCCTTGGGCTTCATGCCCTCGTACATGGTGACGAGGCCCTTCATGCGCTGGGCTTCGGCGGCCTTCTGCTCGGCCTGCGTCGCGGAGATGCGGGTTTCCACCGCCTTCATCTCCTCGACCTTGCCTTCGATGCGCTTCTCGGCCGATTTGAGCAGGCTTTCGCGGATGTCGATCTCACGCTGGCGGGCCTCGATCTCCTGGCGGCGCGCCTGCAATCGCTCGAGGATCGCGCGCTCGGAGGCCGAGACCTGCGGCTGGCCCTCCTCGACCTTGACCACGGTGCCTTCCGGCTTGGTCTCGGGCGCGGCGGGCTTCGGTGCCTCCTTCGGCGCGCCATGGGTCGAGCCCGTGATGATCTCGGGTTCCTCGCGGCCGGTCGGGAAGTTCAGGTTCTCCTGGGCCCAGGACTTCTTGGTCTGGTTTGGCTTGTAGTCGAAGACATAGCCGCCATTGATCACGAGGCCCGCGACCTTCAGCGTGGCGAGGCCAGCGACGGCAACCAGGACGACCGGAATGACGCGGATGTTACGAAAGGATTTCATATCCTGGCTTCATGCGGCAAGGCCGTTGGATCGCCGGCGCTCGGAGAAGGCTTCGGCGGCTGCCGCCACCGCCTTCGCCGTCGATGGCTTGGCTGCGGGCGCGACGACCGTTTCGGGCCCGGCGACGGGGCGCGCGGCGATCGCGATCTTGGACAGCCGCCGCACCACGTTGTCGGCTTCGCCGAGCTGCTTGTGGAGCTGGTCCGACATCTGCGTCGCCGCGGCGAGCTGGCTGCCGAGGTTCTCGTTGACGTCGCGCACGGCGAGCTTCAGCCCGCCGATCGCGCGCTCGGCGATCTCTGTCGCCGTGATCAACTCGCCGATCACCGCCTTCAGCGAATGCTCGTCCGCCTTCAGCCGCGTCAGCCGCTTGTTGAGCATGACGCAATAGACGATCGTCAGCATCAGCAGGATAGCCACCAGCGTCTCGATCGCCATTCCCAGGGAGTGGTTCATGGGGCCTCCATCATCTTGTTCTGCTCGTCCACCTTCTCGAACATCGCAAGTGTCGTACTTGGCTTGCGCAAGGGTTTCGTCACGCGGATCGCGACGCGGTCGCCGACCCGGCCCATCCGCCCCTCGGTCAGCGTGACGTCGCCGCAGCGCACGGTGACGTTGGCATCCGCACGCATGTCCAGCGGCAGGGTGTCGCCGACCTTGAGCCGCATCAGCTGCTTGAGCGGGATGTCGGCCTCGTAGAGCACGGCATCGACGGCGATCTCGGCCTGCACGATCTCGGTGGCGAAATGGCCTTCCCAGACCGGGTCGCGGCCGAATTTTTCGCCCATGAACATCTGGAGCAGGACGCCCCGGATCGGCTCGATGGTCGCGTAAGGCAGCAGCAGTTCGATGTTGCCGCCGCGGTCTTCCATGTCGATGCGCAGGCGCACCAGGATCGCGGCATTGGCGGGACGGCTGATCGCGGCAAAACGCGGGTTGGTCTCGAGCCGGTCGATCGTGAAGGTCACCGGCGACAGCGGCCGGAACGCCTGCTCGGCGTCGGCCAGCACCACCTCGACCAGCCGCTTGACCAGCTCGGTCTCGATCGTGGTGTAGGGCCGGCCCTCGATGCGGAGCTGGCTGGTGCCGCGGCGGCCGCCGAGCAGCACGTCGATCATCGAATAGATCAGATTGGAATCGACCGTCGCCATGCCGAAGTTTTCCCACTCCTCGGCCTTGAAGACGGTGAGGACGGCGGGCAGCGGGATCGAGTTCATGTAGTCGCCGAAGCGCACCGAGGTGATGCGGTCGAGCGAGACTTCGACGTTGTCGGAGGTGAAATTGCGCAAGGACGTCGTCATCAACCGCACCAGGCGGTCGAAGACGATTTCGAGCATCGGCAGACGCTCGTAGGAGACCATTGCCGAATCGATGATGGCGCGAATGCCGGAATGGTCGTCGAGCGTGACGTCGCCGACGGTGAAGCCGAGGAGATTGTCGATCTCCTCCTGCGACAGCACCCTCTCGCCGGAGTTCTTGCCGCTGCCGAGGTCGCGGCTGCCGTCCTCGACCATGGCCGCCCATTGCAGGGCCATGGTCTCCGACAATTCATTTTCGGCGGCAGCCTTTGCGGCCTCCGCGGGATCCTCGGAATCGAGCGACGCCTCCCATTGGGCGGCAATCGCATCCTGGTCCATTTGCTCGTTGCCGGCCATGACGCTAGCCCGTTGCCTCCCGCAGCGCCATCACTGGACCACGACTTCCTTGAACAGCACCGCGCTGACCTGGATCGGGGCGACCGCCGCGTTGACGCGCTTGGTCAGCTCCTCCTTGAGGCGGAAGATGCCGGCGGAACCGTTGAGGTCGGAGGGGCGCAGCTCGCGCACATAGGTCTGGAAGATGTCGGTGACGCGCGGCATCGTCGGCTTGATCGCCTCGATCTGCTTCTCTTCCTTCAGCTCCAGCACGATCTTCAGCCGCAGATATTGCACGCGCTCGCCCGGCGCGCCGGCGAGGTTGACCATCATGTCGGGGACGTCGACGAAGGCCGGCGGCTTCGGCGGCGGCGCGGCCTCGGCATGATGCTCGTCGTCGCCGTGGCGGAAGAAGAAGAACCAGGTCGCAGCACCGCCGCCGAGGATTGCGAGCAGGCCGACGGCCATGATGATGAGCTTCAGCTTGTTCTTGGGCGGAGCGGCTTCCGCGCCTTCGGCGGCTGCGCCGCCTTCTGCTTCATTCTCTGCCATGGTCGCCGCGCCCGGATCTCTGAAAGGGGTCGAAAGAGCGAAGCCTCAAGACAGTGACGCGATACAAATGCCCCGGCGCAATGCGCTCCTCTTCATGGCAAACGCTACGGTAATAATGGTTAACGGAATCTTTCAATTGGGCTTCCGCTAGGAAAAATCTGCCGGGCAGACATGGCTAACAGAACCTTTCTGCCGCCCTCCCGCGCCCCTCCAAAATCGGCAAGATATTGAAATAACACAATTTTCCGAGTTGGCACGGCTTTCGCTGAGAGAGGGCCGAGACCCCAAGGTTTGGGAGAACCTGAAGGTCTCGATCACAGGGTCGGCCAAGGCGCTTGGGAGAGCGAAATGGCAGGCCTCACTCAGGGGAGATTTCCGATGCAGAACGCGCTTCTGATCGGCTTGTCACGGCAGATGACGTTGGAACGGCAGATGGATGTCATCGCCAACAACGTCGCCAATGCCAACACCAACGGCTTCAAGGCCGATCATTCGCTGTTCGAGGAGTTTCTCAACTCGAACGCGCGTGAGGACAATTTCATCGGCGCCGATCGCCGCGTCTCCTATGTGCAGGACCGCGGCACCTTCCGCGACGTCGGCCCGGGGCCGATGGAGATGACCAAGAACCCGCTCGACATGGCGATCAGCGGCGACGCCTATTTCGCCGTGCAGGTCAATGGCGGCGAGCGCTACACCCGCGACGGCAAGTTCTCGCTCAACTCGACCGGCCAGCTCGTGACCTCCGACGGCAACCTCGTGCTCGGCACCGGCGGCCCGATCACCTTCCAGCCGACCGACCACGACATCAACATCGCCCCCGACGGCACCATCACGGTGCTCGAGGGCACGGCGAAGACCGACTCGATCCGCGGCAAGATCAAGATGGTGTCGTTCGACAATGCGGCCAAGCTGACCAAGCTCGGCGCCAATCTCTATGACACCGGCTCCGCGACCGTGCAGCCCGCCACCAAGTCCACCGTGGAGCAGGGTTACATCGAGAAGTCGAATGTGAATTCGGTCGGCGAGATGACCCGCATGGTCGAAGTCATGCGCAGCTACACCGCCATCGCCAACATGCTCCAGCAGCAGAGCGACCTCCACAAATCGGCGATCGAAAAGCTCGCCGACGTTCCGGCCTGATTGAAGGAGAACTGAGATGCAGGCACTTCACACCGCAGCGACCGGAATGGCGGCACAGGAACTCAACGTTCAGGTGATCTCCAACAACATCGCCAACCTACGCACCACCGGCTTCAAGAAGCAGACCGCGGCGTTCCAGGACCTGATCTACGAGCACGTGCGCCGCGTCGGCGCGCAGGCCTCGGACCAGGGCACCATCCTGCCCGTCGGCGTCGACATCGGCGGCGGCGTCAAGACCGTCGGCACGCCGCGCAGCATGACGCAGGGCACGCTGTCGCAGACCGGCAACGATCTCGACCTCGCGATCTCGGGCGAAGGCTTCTTCAAGATCCTGATGCCCGACGGCAGCTACCAGTACACCCGCGACGGCACCTTCCAGATGGACAATCAGGGCCGCGTCGTCACTGCCCAGGGCAACCCGGTGCAGCCGACGATCACGATCCCGCAAAACGCCTCGGGCCTCACGGTCAACGTGCAGGGCCAGGTTTCGGTGACGCTGCCGGGCTCGTCGACCTCCACCATCCAGGGCCAGCTCGGCCTGACCCGCTTCATCAACAAGGCGGGCCTGCAGCCGGTCGGCAACAATCAGTTCGTCGAGACGCCCTCCTCCGGCCCGCCCCAGGACGGCACGGCGAGCGCGGAAGGCTACGGCAACATCACGCAAGGCAGCCTCGAGCAGGCCAATGTCGACGTCGTGTCGGAGATGAGCGACCTGATCGCCGCCCAGCGCGCCTACGAGATGAACGCCAAGGTGATCAGCGCCGCCGACCAGATGATGCAATCGACCACGGCGCTGTTCCGCTGAGGCCAAGTCTGAAGCAATGACACTGAAGCAATGACGATGATCCGCGCCACACTCGCCACGATCTCCACCCTGCTCGCGCTGGCCTTGCCGGCAGCCGCCGCGGACGATTTCATCGTTTCGCCGACACTGCGCGCAAGCGTCACCGTGACCTCGGACGTGGTGCGGGTCGGCGATCTCATCGACAATGCCGGATCGGCCGCCCTGATCCCGGTCTACCGCTCGCCCGATCTCGGCACCACCGGCGCGCTGCCGGTCGCGCACGTCCTGAGCGTGCTCCGTGCCAAGCAGGTGATCGGCGTGATGACCGGCGACATCAAGGAGGTCCAGGTCACCCGCCTCGCCCGCACGCTCGCGAGCAAGGATATCGAGAACGCGGTCGCTTCGGCACTCGAGCGCCGCTTCGGCCTCGGGGACGCCGCCAACATCACCGTCACGTTCGACCGCGGCGGTGCCGAAATGCGGCTGGATGCCTCCAACAGCGGCGCGCTGCAGCCGGTCGCGACCCGCTACGACGCGCGCAGCGGCCGCTTCGACATCGCCTTCGAGATCGCCAACGACAACAATCCGAGCCCGACCAAGCTGCGCTTCTCGGGCACCGCGATCGAAACGGTGGAAGTGGCCGTGCTGACGCGCGACATCGACCGTACCGACACGCTGAAGGCCTCCGACGTCGCGCTGGAGCGGCGCCCGAAGGCCGAGGTCACCGGCGAGCCGGCCTCGCGCGATCGCAGCGTCGGCATGCAGCTGCGCCGGGCGATGCGGGCGGGCACGCCGCTTCGTGCCGCCGACGTCGTCAAGCCCGATTTCGTGGTGCGCGACCAGGCCGTGACCGTCATCTTCCAGGCGCCGGGCCTCTACCTCACCACACGCGGCAAGGCGATCGAGAGCGGCGCCGAAGGCGACACCGTCAGCGTTCTCAATCTGCAATCCAAGCGCACCCTGACCGGGGTCGTCACCGGCCGTGGCCAGGTGACGATCCAGGGCGCGAGCCAATCCGCGCCGATGGCGCCCGCGGTCGAGCAGACCTCCTCGCTCAAGCGCGATGAAGCGCCGGCCCCCGTCGACACCGCAGCACTCCTGCGGAACCTGGTGCAGGCCCCCGCCTCGCCCGCCCAGATCGCAGAAGCCCAGATCCCGCAAGCTCGCGTCTCGCAAGCTCAAGCAAAGTAAGAGTTCGTCATGTCCTCGTTCAGTTCGGCTTACCGTCTTCGTCGCATCGCGATCTCTGCCCTGCTGCTGACCTCCTGCGCGCTGGGCGGCTGCTCCTCGATCGACCGCCTGTCGCAGATTGGCGAGCAGCCGAAACTGTCGGCGATCGACAATCCGACGACGCAGCCCGGCTACAAGCCGGTGCAGATGCCGATGCCGAAGCCGGAAGTGGCCTCCTACAATCCGAACTCGCTGTGGCGCAACGGCAGCCGCGCCTTCTTCAAGGACCAGCGCGCCCGCCAGGTCGGCGACCTCCTGACCGTGACCGTCAACATCACCGACAAGGCCAACATCGCCAACGAGACCCAGCGCAGCCGCACCAATTCGGAAGATTCCGGCATCACCGACTTCATCGGCGCCAAGACTCTCGGCGCGCAGGCGCAAAAAGTGCTGCCCGGTCGCATCCTCACGGCGGACTCCTCCGCCTCCAGCGACGGCAAGGGCTCGGTCAACCGTACGGAAGCCTTGCAGACCAACGTCGCCGCGGTCGTCACCCAGGTGCTGCCGAACGGCAACCTCGTGGTCGAGGGCAAGCAGGAGATCCGCGTCAACTACGAGATCCGCGAGCTCGTGGTCGCCGGCATCGTCCGCCCCGAGGACATCCAGAGCGACAACACCATCGATTCCACCAAGATCGCGCAGGCCCGCATCGCCTATGGCGGCCGCGGCCAGATCATGGACGTGCAGCAGCCGCGCTACGGCCAGCAAGTCATGGACGTGCTGCTGCCCTTCTAAATTCTCCCGAGCTCCCACATCGTGTTCGCGAACCTAGGCGCGAACGACGATGTACAACGCGGCCCTCGCTAGCTCCCCTGGCGAGGGCCGCATGTATTTTAAGCGGTGGTCATCGCGCGGTCGCAGGTCCGGCCCGTATATCGACGCGGCTGCGCCGACTCCGCAATGACGCCGAAGCAACTTCTGCCCCTCAGGTAAACTCCGCCTCCACCACGCCCAGCCCGTCCAGCTCCATCCGCACCTTGTCGCCGGCCTTCAGCCATAGCGTCTTGACCAGGCTGCCGGTGAGCACGAGTTGCCCCGCGTGCAGTCCCTTGCCCTCGGCGGCGAGATGGTTGGCGAGCCAGGCGAGCGCGTTGTGGGGATGGCCGAGCACGTCGGCGCCGGTGCCTTGGCTGACCTCCTCGCCGTTGACGATGGCGCGGCCCTTGACCGCCTTCAGGTCCGGCACGGACGAGCGCGGAACCGACGGGCCCAGCACGCAGCCGGCGGCGAAGAAATCGTCGGCGATCAGGGTCGGGGCGCCCATGGTCTCCCACTTCACATAGCGGTCGTCGACGATCTCGATGGCGGGCTGGTAGCTTTCAACGGCCTCGCCGACCCATTCGGCCGTGAACGGCGCCTCGCCGGCGGCAAGGTTGCGCTTCAGCCGGACCGCGATCTCGCATTCGACGCCGACCCGGACATAGTTCGAGGCGGCGAGCTTGGCCCCGCTGTCATGCACGCCCTTCTGGAACACGCCGCCGCCGCAGGGGTGGGGGATGCCGATATAGTCCTGCATCACCTGGCTGGTGCAGCCGATCTTGTAGCCGACCAGCGGCCCGGCATGCGCCAGCAGCAGATCATGCAGCGCGCGCTGGACCTGATAGCCCTCGGCTTCATCCATCGGCGGACGTTCCAGCGCCGCAAGCGGCGCATGGTTGCGGCGCGCCAGCGCGATCGCCTTCGCGGCTTCGAGAATCTTGTCCATCGGCGCCGCCTCCCACGCTACGCAATTGTGGGCGACACTTCAGCATTCCAACCCGGGCCTGACAAGCGCCGCTCGGCGCTCGGCCGGGTCGATTGCGGGGGGAGTCCGCCGCTTAAGGAAAAATTGAGTTGGTCCGGTCTTTATGGAGCCACGCGCCACAGGCCCATGCGCCCGCGCGGCACGAGACCCCTGATTGCAGCGATGCGTGAAGCCGCTGCGCCGCCGTCTCAAGATGCCGGTCGATCTCCTTGATGCGACTCGCAAAACGTCCCGCACCTGAAGTGAAAGCTTTTTCTCATGCGAACTCACGTGAGCACGGAGGATTTGACTCTAGCCCATTGATCGCGATTCATTTTTCGCGATCAAACCAACCGTCGTCACACGACAGGGGCGTTGTGGCACAAGCGTGCGCCACAACGCCGAGAGCGTCCCTCAATTGCGTCCGAGTGCGATGCGGATGGCGACCTCGACCGGCGAGTAGTCGCCCTCGCTTCGCTCCAGCCGGTATGGCTCGGCGAGATGCAGCGGCGGCTGCGCCAGGAAGCACGGTCGCGTTCCCTGATGCTTCTGCGCGGCATGAACCAGGAAGGGATGGCAGAGATAGACCGTGCCGGCCGCACCGGTCGCAAGGACAACCGGACAATCGGCCCCCATCTGCTCAAGCATCATGTGCGCTCGCCCCGCATCGCCGGCCGGTCCCAGATAGCGCGCCATCGGCAGATGCGAGCCGACCCGGATCCGCGTCGGCGCATCGTCGTCACCGATGTCGGAGAACAGGAACAGCAGCAGCAACGCCCGCCCGCGCGAGGTGACGTTGACGCGCCAGGCCATGTGATCCTGCGCTTCGTTTGGGTTGTCATCCTCGCCGGGAAAGCTGAGATCGACGTGCCAGCCGGCATCGCCGGGGTCGTCGGGATGCGGGAAGCGCACCGGAAAGGTGCCAATGTCGCGCCGCGGCCGCCATCGCCCCTGCCCGACGATCTGGTCGAAGGCTGCATGGAGCAATGCGGTGTTGATGGCATCGCGGAACGGCGGGTCGCCATAACAGGGCAGCCGCACCACGGGCCGGGTCCAACTCGCGGGGTCGTGCTCGCTGCACGGCAGATCGCGCCACATGATGACGCGGGCCGCCTCGGCGAGCTCACGGGGGAAAGCATTGTCGATCCGGACAAAGCCGTCGCGGATGAATTGGGCAATTTGCGCGTCGTCCAACGCGCGGGGAACGGCGGTCATGATGATCTCTCGATGCCTCGCCCAGCCCTCATGGTCCGCTCGCTGCGGAACCGGCTGGGTCGATCAGTGGGGAATCCGCAAGCCGGGCTCGCGGGACGCAATGCCTCCGCGGCGGAGGCGCCTGCGCTCAACCCAGGAAGAAGACCGATGCGATGTTGAGAGTGCAAATCATCATGGCGGCGCGAATCTACGCGCCGGAGAGGTGGCGTTCAAGCGGCAGGCAAACGCCGAGCGCGGCGCGAAACAGCGCACCTTACGCCACAAAAACAAAAGAGCCGCATCGCTGCGGCTCCGTCTCTATTCGTCGCGATAGACCTTCTCGCGTTTCTCGTGGCGCTCCTGCGCTTCCACCGAGAGCGTCGCGATGGGCCGGGCCTCGAGCCGCTTCAACGAGATCGGCTCGCCGGTGTCCTCGCAATAGCCGTAGGTGTTGTCCTCGATGCGCTGGAGCGCGGCGTCGATCTTGGCGATCAACTTGCGCTGGCGGTCGCGGGCGCGGAGTTCGATGGCGCGGTCGGTTTCGGACGATGCCCGATCGGCAAGATCGGGGTGGTTCACGTTCTCCTCCTGCAGGGCCTGCAGGGTGAGCTTGGACTCTTTGAGGATCTCATCCTTCCAGGCAAGGAGCTTCAAACGGAAGTACTCCTTCTGCCGGTCGTTCATGAAAGGCTCTTTTTCGGTCGGTCGGTAGTTTTTCAACTTTTCCAAGGGCGGCCTATCTGTCTAAGCAACGACTCGCAACGGAAACAGGGTCCGTTGAGCGGGGCGTTATATAGCGGCCTCCTGTGACAGACAATCTTTCCCTGAGGGCCCGGCCGGTACCCCCAAGCCCTTGCACAGGAAGGTTTATCCTGGAGGGCCCGGGGGCGCCGGAAGGCCTAGTATCCGACCGTGAAACGCTGCCGCAGATGGGCCGGCCGCTCGATCTCGTCGGCGAGCGCAATGGCGTAGTCGGCGAAAGTGATCCAGCTCTTGCCGTTCGCATCTGCGAGAAGCTGATCGGTCCCGAGCCGGAACTTGCCCGTGCGTTCCCCCTCGACGAACAGCGCGGACGGCGAAATGAAGGTCCAGTTCAGCTCCTTGTCCTGCCGCAACAGGTCGAGGAAAGCCGAGCCGGCCTCGGCTTCCGCCTTGTACTGGGCCGGAAAATTGGGAGTCGTGACCAGCTTCACGCCCGGCGCGACCTCAAGACTGCCGGCGCCGCCGACCACGAGATAACGGCCAACCTTGGCGTCCTTCGCCGCGCCGATCAGCTTGCGCGCGTCGCTGGCCAGGAAGTGCACGGAACTCACGGCGACGTCGTGGCCGGCCCACAGCTTGGCAAGGCCGGCCTGGTCGAGCACGTCTCCCTTGGTGGGCGTGACGTTCGGCAGCGCCGCGATCTTCTCCGGGTTGCGGGCGATGGCGGTGACCGCGTGGCCGCGGCGGGACAGTTCCTTGGTGATCTCCGACCCGGCCCGGCCCGAGGCGCCGGCAACTGCGATTTTCATGGAAGGCTCCTTCGCTTCTGTGGTAACCAATAGCGACTAGATATCAAAAAGAATGCTGGTGTTAAGAGAGCACTTTGTGCTTACCTGATTACGCCGGGGTAACCCGGGCGCTTGACCCAGCGCCCTCCCGACCGACGCCCGGACCGCAAGCGACCGAACGAACTCCGAGGACCGACGATGAAACCCGACGTCTACGCAGCAAACTGCCCCACCCGCCAGATCCTCGACCGCGTCGGCGACAAATGGGCGGTGCTGATTCTCCTGCTGCTGCGCGAGGAGCCGATGCGCTTCAATCAGCTGCGCCGCACGATCGAAGGCATTTCGCAGAAGATGCTGAGCCAGGTTCTCAAATCGCTCGAACGCGACGGCCTGCTCAAGCGCCACGCCATCGCGACCGTACCCGTGACGGTGGAGTATTCGATCACGCAGCTCGGGCTGACGCTCGCCGGCGCCGTTGATCCGCTGCGCGATTGGGCCGAGCAGAATCTGAAAGACGTTCTCGCCGCCCAGCGCCGCTATGATGCGCAGCAGAAGGAGGAAGCGGCATAGGCGCGGCGGGAGGTTACGCCTGCCCGGCCTTCGCCAGTTCGACCTCGACGCGCAGCTCGATCTCGGCAAGCACCGCATCGAGACCCGCGTCGCCCGAGGACGATTTCAGGTTCGCCGCGGCATCCCGCAGCCGCATTACGGTCGAGGCGTCGAGATTGCCGGACAGCAGGCCCATCTTGAGATCGTCGAGCACGTCGAGCGCAGTCCTGCCGCGCGTGACCGAGCGCTTGCGACGCTCGACCGGATCCTCCTCGACACCTTGCAAGGCAAGCAGCCCGTCGATGTTGGCGGCAGCCTTTGGTGCGGCGGCGCTCCGCGTCTCCTGCGCCGACGAGGCGTCGGGCAGCACGAAGGTGCCGGAGCCGGTCCGCCTGGCCTGGCTGGCCGGCGTTCCAAGCGTGGTGCCATTCGGTCCGTAGATGCGCATCGGAAGGAATCCGGGTGATCGATGCCCCACCTTCGCCGTCTTATGGTTAACGGCGCGTAAACGGCCCGGCAAAATCTGCCGACAGGCGGCATTTTCGCTCCTCAGGGCGAACGCCGGCTGACACCGGTCCAGACAGATTTATTCAACCTATTCAGCCACCTACCCTCGCTGGCCTGTGTTGGCACAGCCCTCGCAAGGACAGCGTCGGACCAGCTCGTCATGGGAGTGTCGTGCAGGTCTTTCCGATTTGAGGCGCCCCTTTTGGGGACCTTTGGGGAGCAGGGGATGTCAGGCGTTCGTTGGGTGAGGATGTTTGGGGTGGCCTGCGCTGCGCTATCGGCGCTGGCGCTCTCGGTCGCGCCGGCGGCTGCGACCTCGCGCATCAAGGACCTCGCCAACATCGAGGGCGTGCGGCAGAACCAGCTCATCGGCTACGGCCTCGTCGTCGGCCTCAACGGCACCGGCGACACGCTCAACAACATCCCCTTCACCAAGCAGTCGCTGCAGGCGATGCTCGAGCGCATGGGCGTCAACATCCGCGGCGCCACCATCCGCACCGGCAACGTCGCCGCCGTGATGGTCACGGGCAATCTGCCGGCGTTCGCCACCCAGGGCACGCGCATGGACGTCACCGTCTCGGCGCTCGGCGATGCCAAGAACCTGCAGGGCGGCACCCTGCTCGTCACCCCCCTGTTAGGCGCCGACGGCAACGTCTACGCGGTGGCGCAGGGCTCGCTCGCGATCTCCGGCTTCCAGGCCGAGGGCGAGGCGGCCAAGATCGTGCGCGGCGTTCCGACCGTGGGACGCATCGCGAACGGCGCCATCATCGAGCGCGAGATCGAGTTCGCGCTCAACCGCCTGCCGAACGTGCGCCTGGCGCTGCGCAACGCCGACTTCACCACCGCCAAGCGCATCGCGGCCGCCATCAACGACTATCTCGGCGTGAAGTCCGCCGAACCGATCGATCCCTCGACGGTGCAGCTCTCGATCCCGCCGGAGTTCAAGGGCAACGTCGTCGCGTTCCTCACCGAGATCGAGCAGCTGCAGGTCGATCCCGATCTGGCCGCCAAGATCATCATCGACGAACGCAGCGGCATCATCGTGATGGGCCGCGACGTTCGCGTCGCCACCGTCGCGGTGGCGCAGGGCAACCTCACCGTCACCATCTCCGAGAGCCCCCAGGTCAGCCAGCCCAACCCGCTGTCGCGCGGCCGAACCGTGGTCGCGCCACGCAGCAGCGTCACGGTCACCGAGGACGGCAAGAAGCTGGCCGTGGTCAAGGACGGCGTCTCGCTCCAGCAACTCGTCGACGGCCTCAACGGCCTCGGCATCGGCCCGCGCGACATGATCAGCATCCTCCAGGCGATCAAGGCCGCCGGCGCCATCGAAGCCGACATCGAGGTGATGTGATGCAGACCAGCACGATCAACACCCCGCATATCGCCAACTCCTCGGCCTTCTCGGTCGAGAGCCGCAACGGCCGGCCCGATTTCGATCTCGCGAGCGCTCTGCAAAAGGTCTCGCCGAAGCAGCAGGCCAAGGCGCAGAAGACCGCCACCGATTTCGAGGCGATGTTCCTCAACAGCATGTTCTCGCAGATGACCTCGGGCCTGAAGGGCGAAGGCCCGTTCGGCGATACGCCCGGCACCGGCGTGTGGCGCTCGATGCTGACCGAGCAATATTCCAAGACCTTCGCCAATGCCGGCGGCGTCGGCATCGCCAGCGAAGTCTACCGCACCCTCATCATGCAGCAGGCGAAAACGATCCGCACGGCATAAGGTCAATCGAGATGAACCATTTCAACGCCTCACGTCAGCCGATGCAGGCCCAGCGTCCGAATACCGCGCCCGGCAGCGCCGAGGCGCGCAAGCTCGCCGAAGACCTGATGGATGCGATGAGCGCCCTGCTCGGACTGATCGAGCGCGAGACCGAGCTGGTTCGTGCCGGCAAGGTCCGCGAGGCGATGACGCTCGAGAGCAAGAAGCAGGAGCTCTCGCGAAACTATGTCGGCGCCGTCAGCCAGCTGAAGGCCAATCAGCCTCAACTCGCGAAGTCCGCGCCGGAGCTGCTCTCGACGCTGCACCGCCACCACGATGCATTCCGCGCGATGCTCCAGGTCAATCTCACCGTGCTCGCGACCGCGCACGCGGTTTCCGAAAGCGTCGTGCGCGGCGTCAATGCCGAGATCCAGAAGCGCAACGTGCCGAATACCTATACGGCCGCAGGTCGTCGCGCAGCTCCAGGCCCGCGCCACATCACCCCGCTCGCGGTCAGCCGCTCGCTCTGAGCGCACGCGAAAACAACCGACAATTTTACGAAAAACCGCGCGGCGATTTCGTCGCGCGGTTAGGCACGTTTCCTTACCGGGTCTTCAGTCCTGGTGTTCCATGGTTGCGTTATGAGAGGGGTTGGGATTTGACTCACGTGAGGCAACCAGGAGGCTGCCATGAGTACAGATTTCAGCATCAGGCCGGTGGGGATCCCGGCCCCCGTGCAGATCGTAACGACGTCCAGCGTGGCGGCGAACGAGGCTGTGCAAACTGATCTTCCGGTGAGCCAGACGGTCGCCGCGGCGGATACGAGCGCGCCCGTGCGCAATGATCTACCGAACCACGAGAACATCTCGCGCCAGGTCGTGTTCGACCAGGCGGCCGCATCCTTCGTCTTCCAGGTCGTCAACGACAGGACCGACGCGGTGGTCAATCAGTTCCCCGACGAAGCGATGCTGCGCCGGCGAGCCTATTTCCACGCAGAGGATCTGAAGTCGCAGCCCTCGCGTCCGCTCAGCACGGATGTCAGCGCCTGACGATCACGCGTCGCGATCGCGGGATCGGTGACGATGTTTTGCCCTGCGTCTGACCGGCACCGGTCAGCGTCAAATTGTCATTGCTGAAAGACGACAGATCCAACGCTCGTGACGTCGACCATCACGAGTTCCCGTCACGGCCGTCCGGACAGACCCGCAGCGATGTTGCGGTTGATCTCGATCAGCGGACGGAAGTGATCGAACTGCGGGCTCATCTGGAGCGCGGCGGTCTGGCTCAGCACGAACACGCTGATGTTGGCGATCTTCTGCCGGACGTCGATCGGCTGCGGGTTGTTGTCGCGCATCGCCTCGCTCAGGAAGATGGTCCAGAGCTTGCGGTTGAACATCAGGGCCTGCATGGTCTGCTCGCTGAGCGGATCGGCATTGTTCACCGCATCCTGGAGCTTGTTCGCGGCCTTCAGCAGAGTCTGCGCCTCGATGTCGCGAGGAGATGCGGTGGTCGTTGCAACACGCGCATAAGCCGAGGCAGCGGAATTCGACATCAATCACACCCTGGAGGTTACCTAGCGCGTTGTAAGCGCTTAAGGATTTCTTTCCCAACCCTAGGCAGCACCGCTTAAGATTTGCTTACGTGTGTGCTTGGAAGCACTCCGGATAATTACGGGTCGCGGAGCTCTTCGTCAGCGCAACGCTAGATCCACGCACGCACGATGTAAACGCGCTTCGCGCGAGGCGTGCTGATCTCAGCTAATCTTGTCTTAGCGATCTCCCTCAAAAGAACGGCGGGGCGTTAGCCCCGCCGCAAAATCTCGAAGAGCGAACTTTGGCGCTCGAAATTAGCGGAGCAGCTGCAGCACGCTCTGCTGCGACTGGTTGGCCAGCGACAGCGCGGAGACCGCGATCGACTGGCGGGTCGACAGCGCCTGGCTGTTGGCCGCTTCCTCGTTGGTGTCGGCGAGCGTCAGGTTGGACGAGCCGGTCTGCAGCACGTTGATCAGGTTCTTGGAGAAGTCCTGACGCACCTGCACGATCGAGAGATTCGAACCGAGCGAAGAGCCCTCCGAGCGCAGCCTGCTCGAGGCGGCATTCAGGCTGGCCAGCACCTTGTTGGTGGCGCCGTTGTCGATGAAGTCCGTGCCGGGAACGAGATTGCTGAGACCGAGACCCGCCGCGTTGAACACGACGCCGTTGATGCCGAGCGTGGAGCTGCCGGTCTCGTTGAAGACCAGCTTCAGCGTGTCGCCGTTGAGCAGGTTGATGCCGTTGAAGGACGAGTCCTGCGACGTCGTGTCGATCTGCGCCAGGATGTTGTTGAACTGGCTGACCAGGCTCGAACGCGCGGTCTGCGCGACGGGATCCTGGATCGGTGGCTGCGCGGTGGTAAAGGCGAGCACGCCGGTGAGCGTACCACCGACCGCGCCGCCGGCAGCAGTCGAACCGAGGGTCGAGGACGCGTACTCGTTGACGGTGGTGACCGTCAGCACGCCGTTGGCATCGATCGTCGCCGTGAGGTGGTTCGCCTGCAATTGCACGTTCAGCTGATCGAGCGTCTTGACGGTGCCGTTGGTGCCGTCGCCGAAGGTGACGTTCACTGGCGTACCGCCGTTGAAGGACGAGAAGGTCAGCGTCTTGCCGCTGACGCCGCCGACGCCCGAGGTGCGCGCCGCGGTGAAGGCGGTCGCCGTTCCCGTGTTGCCGCTGAGGCCGAAGGCGCTCAGGGCATTGCCGGTGCCGGTGATCGACAGGTCGGAATTGATGCCGGTGGAGAGCGCAAGCTGGCCGCTGCTGTTGACCGACGAGGGGATCTGGCCCGCGGTGGTCGACAGCGTCGCCGTGCCGTTGAAGATGCCGGCCGTCTTGACGCCGGTGGCAAGGTCGATCGAGTTGAGCAGGTCGGTCAACGTCGCGCTCTGGAGATAGACGGTCGAGTTGCCGTTGCCGTCGGTGACGACGTTGCCGCTGACGCCATAGCCGGTGGCCACGCTCGCCGCCGATTGCGGCGTCTGAGCGTTCTTGAAGGTGATGGTGTGACCGTCGATGTTCAGCGTCGAGCCGTCCTGGACGAGAGTGCCGAGCGAGCCGGCGGTCGTCGACCGGTTCGCAGTGACGCTCGCATTGCCCGCGCCGGTGGCCGCAGTCAGACCGAGCTTGTTCAGGAAGTCGGCCTTGCCGGTCAGGCTGAGATCGGCGCCGGTCGAGCTCTTCAGCGTGATCTGGCCGCCGCCCGAGATGGATGATGCCGTCTGGAGCGTGCCGACGGGTCCGGCCGCGCCGCTGATGGCGATGGTCGCCGCGCTCGCACTGATGGTTGCAGTCTTGACGCCGCTGGCGAGGTCGATCGCGGTGAGGACGTCGTTGATGGTCGCACCGGGCGCAGTCGGCGTTCCCTCGTAGACGATCGAATTGCCGTTGCCGTCCGTGGCGATGTGGCCGCTGGCGTCGAGGCCCCAGCCGGTCGGCTGCGTGCTCGGGGCAATACCGGTGCGGAAGGTGATGGATTTGCCGTTCACGGTGATGGTATCGCCGTCGGCGGGCGCCGCGCCGAAGGTGGTGGACGCGGTTGTGCCGACGAGCGTGGCGGTTCCGCTGAGCACCGTGGTGCCGTCAGCCGCGGTCGCGGCGAACCCGACCACCGTGCCGGCGCTCGAGCCCAGCGAGGCGCCGAGCGCGGCGGTTCCCGTAACCGGGGTCACGCCGCCGGCGGCGCCGGTATAAAGCACGTTGCTCTTGGCGGTCGCGCTCGCATAGGAGGTCGTGCCGCGCAGGTCCGCAGGCGTCGCGCCGGGAATCGTGGTCGAGACGTTCGACTTGGTGGAGTAGCCGACCGTGGTCTGCAGCGCCTGGTTGGCGATCGATTTCGCGCTGTCGATCAGCTTCTGCAGCGAGGTGATGCCGGTGTTGGCGGCCTGCAGCACCTGGACACCGTTATTAATGCCGTCGAGCAGGTTGCTGATGTCGCTCGCCCGGTTGTCCAACCCCTGCGCCGTGAAGAAGTTGGTGGGATTGTCGAGCGCGGTGTTGACCTTCTTGCCGGTCGACAGCCGCTCCTGCGTCGTGGCCAGCAAGTCGGCCGTCGACTGCAGCGACAACAGGTTCTGGCGAACGGACGCCGAGAGAACGATGTTGGACATTGGCGAGTCTTCCTCTTGAACCGGATACGAATCGGCCGCGCGGTCTGCAAAGCGGGCTTTTGTCCAGTTTTAGGAGGTGTCCTTTAAAGTATGGTTAACGCCGGTTTAAGGGACAGGGTTAATGGCGAGTGAACGCCCCTGCCCGCCCAAGACGCCAAAAAGAGCGGCGGGGCAAATGGCCCCGCCGCTCGATTTTATCTAGTTATTTCAGTCGCTTATTACCTGAGTAACTGAAGCACGCTCTGCTGCGAGGTATTGGCCAGCGACAGCGCGGAGACCGCGATCGACTGCCGGGTCGACAGCGCCTGGCTGTTGGCGGCCTCCACATTGGTGTCGGCCAGGGTCAGGTTGGACGAGCCGGTCTGCAGCACGTTGATCAGGTTCTTGTTGAAGTCCTGACGGATCTGAACGACCGAGAGGTTCGAGCCGAGGCTTGAGGCTTCCGAGCGCAGCGTGCTCGATGCGGCGTTCAAATTGGTCAGCACGCGGTTGGCGGCAGCGTTGTCGATGAAGTCGACGCCGACGGTCAGCGCGGCAAGGCCCAGGCCCTTGGAGTTGTAGGTCACGCCGGTGATGTTGAGGCTCGACTTGCCGGTCTCGTCGAACACCAGCTTGAGCTGGTCGCCGTTCAAGAGGTTGACGCCGTTGAACGAGGAGTCCTGCGAGGTCGTGTCGATCTGGTTCAGGATGTTGTTGTACTGAGACACCAGGTTCGCACGGGCCGTCTGGGCAACGCCATCCTGGACGGGGTTGGAAGCCGTCGAGAAGGTCAGCGCCGAAGTGAGCGTGCCGCCGATCGCACCACCCGCCGCGGTCGAGCCGAGCGTCGATGACGCGTAGTCGTTGGATGCGGTGATGGTCAGCAAGCCGTTGGCGTCGATCGTTGCCGACAGGTTGTTGGCCTGCAGCTTGGTGTTGAGCTGATCGAGCGTCTTGACCGTGCCGTTGGTGCCGTCGCCGAAGGTGACGTTGACCGCCGTGCCGCCGTTGAAGGAGGTGAAGGTCAAGGTCTTGCCGGCGATGCCGCCGATGCCGGAGGTGCGGGCCGCGGTGAACGCGGTCGCGTTGCCGGTGTTGCCGGCGAGGCCGAACACGTTCAGCGCGTTGCCGGTGCCGGTGATCGACAGATCGGCGTTGATGCCGGTCGAGATCTTGAGCTGGCCGGACGTATTGATCGTCGAGTTCGACTGGCCGGTGGCGGTCGCAAGCGTTGCGGTGCCACTGGCGCCGATCGTGGCTTTCTGCACGCCGGTGGCAAGGTCGATCGCATTCAGCACGTCGTTGACCGTGCCGTTCTCCAGATAGACCGTCGAATTACCGTTGCCGTCAGTGACGACGTTACCGCTCGCGCCATACCCGCTCGGAACGCTCGGAGCACCGGTCGTGCCGGGGGTCGGTGCGTTCTTGAAGGTGATGACGTGACCGTCGACGTTCAGGGACGAACCGTCCGCGATCGTTGCACCCAGCGAGGTTGCGCTCGTGGTCCGGTTGACGTTGACCGTGGCATTGCCGCCGCCGACTGACGTCGTCAGGCCGAGAGCATTGAGCAGATCTGCCTTGCCGGTGACGCTCAAATCCGCGCCCTTCGAGCTGACCAGCGTGACCTTGGAGGTGCCGACGCTCGACACGGTACCACCCTGGCCGAAGCTCGCTGAGATCGTCGCAGCACCTGCACTGATCGAGACCGTCTTCACGCCGCTGGCCAGATCGATCGCGGCCAAGAGATCGTCGACGGTCGCAGCCGGAGTACCCGCGGTGCCGAGATAGACCGTGGTGTTACCGTTGCCGTCGGTGACGAGGTTACCGCTGGCGCCGGAGCCGGACGGAACGCCGGTGGCTCCCGGAGCCGCGCCGGAACGGAAGGTGATGGTCTTGCCGTTTACGGTCAGCGTGTCGCCGTCGGCGGGCTGGGCCACACCGGCGAGGCCGGTCGCAGTCGTGCCGTTGGTGGCGATCAGGGTGATGGCGCCGGTCAGGGCCGTAGTGCCGCCTGCGCCGGTCGTTGCCGTGCTGCCCTGGAACGAGCCGATGGTCGCGCCGAGCGTGCTGGTGCCGGTTGCCGCCGTGATGCCGCCGGCCGCGCCGCTATAGAGCACATTGCTGTTCGCGGTTGCGCTGGCGAAGCTCGTGGTGCCGCGCAGGTCGGCTGCCGTCGCGCCGGCGATGGTCGTAGAAACGTTGGACTTGGTGGAGTAGCCGACGGTGGTCTGCAGCGCCTGGTTAGCGATCGACTTGGCGCTGTCGATCAGCTTCTGCAGCGAGGTGAGGCCGGTGTTGGCAGCCTGCAGCACCTGCACGCCGTTGGCGATGCTGTCGAGCAGATTGTTGATGTCGCTGGCGCGGTTGTCGAGCGACTGTGCCGTGAAGAAGTTGGTGGGATTGTCCAGGGCCGAGTTGACGCTCTTGCCGGTCGACAGACGGTTCTGTGTGGTGGCGAGAAGATCGGCGGTGGACTGGAGAGAAAGCAGGTTCTGGCGAACCGACGCAGAGAGAACAATACCGGACATGACTCTTACCCTTCTGGCTTACGCGTCTTCGTTCGATCGTTTCTGGATCGAGTGACGGGGCCAGCGTGCCGTGACGTGGCTAACAAAGGGTGAAAAGAGTGCAGCCTACATAAGCGCCGGTTCACCATAAGCGAGCCGAGGGCGCCTGGACCACGAACAATCCACCTGAAATCATTGGCGATTCCTGGCGCTTACGCTCCATTAACCATAACCGCTGGTTACTTTTTCGAACCTCGCCTGCCCTCTCGAAGTCTCCGAGCAATGCGCAAAAAGAAAGCGGCGGGACCGAAGCCCCGCCGCCGGATCTTGCTTGCGATGTCGTCCGCGACTTAGCGGAGCAGCTGCAGCACGCTCTGCTGCGACTGGTTGGCCAGCGACAGCGCGGAGACCGCGATCGACTGGCGGGTTGACAGCGCCTGGCTGTTGGCCGCTTCGACGTTGGTGTCGGCCAGGGTCAGGTTGGACGAACCAGTCTGCAGCACGTTGATCAGGTTCTTGTTGAAGTCCTGACGAACCTGCACGATCGTCAGGTTCGAGCCGAGGCTCGAAGCTTCCGAGCGCAGCGTGCTGGAGGCCGAGTTCAGGTTGGTCAGCACCTTGTTGGTGGCGGCGTTGTCGATGAAGTCGACACCGCCGGTCAGCGCGGCAAGGCCCAGGCCCTTGGAGTTGTAGGTCACGCCGGTGATGCTGAGGTTCGACTTGCCGGTCTCGTCGAACACCAGCTTGAGCTGGTCGCCGTTCAAGAGGTTGACACCGTTGAACGAGGAGTCCTGCGCGGTCGAGTCGATCTGGTTCAGGATGTTGTTGTACTGATTGACCAGGTTCGCACGCGAAGTCTGGGCAACCGTGTCCTGGACGGGGCTGGAAGCCGTCGAGAACGTCAGAGCCGTCGTCAGCGTACCGCCGATCGCACCACCCGCGGCGCTCGATCCGATGGTCGAGGACGCGTAGTCGTTGGTGGTGGAGACCGTCAGCAGACCGTTGGCGTCGATCGTTGCCGTCAGGTTGTTGGCCTGCAGCTTGGTGTTGAGCTGATCGAGCGTCTTGACCGTGCCGTTGGTGCCGTCGCCGAAAGTGACGTTGACCGCCGTGCCGCCGTTGAAGGAGGTGAAGGTCAAGGTCTTGCCGGTGAGACCGCCAACGCCGGAGGTGCGCGCCGCGGTGAAGGCGGTCGCCGTCCCGGTGTTGCCGGCAAGGCCGAGCACGTTCAGCGCGTTGCCGGTGCCGGTGATCGACAGATCGGCGTTGACGCCGGTCGAGATCTTGAGCTGGCCGGAGGCGTTGATCGACGAGTTGGTCTGGCCGGTGGCGGTCGCAAGCGTCGCAGTACCGCTGGCGCCGATCGTGGCTTTCTGCACGCCGGTGGCAAGGTCGATCGCATTCAGCACGTCGTTGACCGTGCCGTTCTCCAGATAGACCGTCGAGTTGCCGTTGCCGTCAGTGACGACGTTACCGCTCGCGCCATACCCGCTCGGAACGCTCGGAGCACCGGTCGTGCCGGGGGTCGGCGCGTTCTTGAAGGTGATGACGTGACCGTCGACGTTCAGGGACGAACCGTCCGCGATCGTTGCACCCAGCGAGGTCGCGCTCGTGGTCCGGTTGACGTTGACGGTGGCATTGCCGCCGCCGACCGACGTGCTCAGGCCGAGAGCATTGAGCAGATCTGCCTTGCCGGTGACGCTCAAATCCGCGCCCTTCGAGCTGACCAGCGTGACCTTGGAGGTGCCGACGGTCGACACCGTACCACCCTGGCCGAAGCTCGCTGAGATCGTCGCAGCACCCGAACTGATCGAGACCGTCTTCACCCCGCTGGCCAGATCGACCGCCGCCAAGAGATCGTCGACGGTCGCAGCCGGAGTGCCCGCGGTACCGAGATAGACCGTGGTGTTGCCGTTGCCGTCGGTGACGAGGTTGCCGCTGGCGCCAGAGCCGGACGGAACGCCGGTGGCTCCCGGAGCCGCGCCGGAACGGAAGGTGATGGTCTTGCCGTTTACGGTCAGCGTGTCGCCGTCGGCGGGCTGGGCGACGCCGGCAAGTCCGGTCGCGGTCGTGCCGTTGGTGGCGATCAGGGTGATCGCACCGGTCAGGGCCGTAGTGCCGCCTGCGCCGGTCGTTGCCGTGCTGCCCTGGAACGAGCCGATGGTCGCGCCGAGCGTGCTGGTGCCGGTCGCAGCCGTAGTGCCGCCGGCCGCGCCGCTATACAGCACGTTGCTGCTCGCGGTCGCGCTGGCAAACGAAGTCGTACCACGGAGGTCCGCCGCCGTCGCACCCGAGATCGTGGTGGAGACGTTGGACTTGGTGGAGTAGCCGACGGTGGTCTGCAGCGCCTGGTTGGCGATCGACTTGGCGCTGTCGATCAGCTTCTGCAGCGAGGTGATGCCGGTGTTGGCGGCCTGCAGCACCTGCACGCCGTTGGCGATGCCATCGAGCAGATTGTTGATGTCGCTGGCGCGGTTGTCGAGCGACTGTGCCGTGAAGAAGTTGGTGGGATTGTCCAGGGCCGAGTTGACGCTCTTGCCGGTCGACAGGCGGCTTTGGGTGGTGGCGAGGAGGTCAGCGGTGGACTGGAGAGAGAGCAGGTTCTGACGAACCGACGAAGAGAGAACGATACCGGACATTGAGTGTTACCCTTCTGGTACGCAACGCAACAAAACTTCGATTAGGATTAATCGATGCTCGGGACGGTGAACGTGGAGGGCTAACAAAGCATGAAGCGTGTCGCGCCAGTCCCTGCGCGGATTCACCATACGGGCGATCGAAGCCTGATCACGCTTCTCCATATCGTCATGATAGGATGACGCTTTTTGGTGCGGCGACGAGCCATTTGCCACTTGTCAACCATAACTCAGAGTGAGCAATTGGCTGCATCCCATACATCATCCCACTTCATCGAGCGGCATCCCGATGCCGACGCAAAAAGAAAGCGGCGGGGCCGAAGCCCCGCCGCCGGATCTTGCTTGCGATGTCGTCCGCGACTTAGCGGAGCAGCTGCAGCACGCTCTGCTGCGACTGGTTGGCCAGCGACAGCGCGGAGACTGCGATCGACTGACGGGTCGACAGCGCCTGGCTGTTGGCCGCTTCGGTGTTGGTGTCGGCCAGGGTCAGGTTGGACGAGCCGGTCTGCAGCACGTTGATCAGGCTCTTGTTGAAGTCCTGACGAACCTGCACCACCGAGAGGTTCGAGCCGAGGCTCGAAGCTTCCGAGCGCAGCGTGCTCGACGCGGCGTTCAGGTTCGAGAGCACCTTGTTGGTGGCGGCGTTGTCGATGAAGTCGACACCGCTGGTCAGCGCAGCAAGGCCCAGGCCCTTGGAGTTGTAGGTCACACCCGTGATGCTGAGGTTCGACTTGCCGGTCTCGTCGAACACCAGCTTGAGCTGGTCGCCGTTCAAGAGGTTGACACCGTTGAACGAGGAGTCCTGCGAGGTCGTGTCGATCTGGTTCAGGATGTTGTTGTACTGGGAGACCAGGTTCGCACGCGAAGTCTGGGCAACCGTGTCCTGGACGGGGCTGGAAGCCGTCGAGAACGTCAGCGACGAGGTCAACGTACCGCCGATCGCACCACCCGCGGCGCTCGATCCGATGGTCGAGGACGCGTAGTCGTTGGTGGTGGAGACCGTCAGCAGGCCGTTGGCGTCGATCGTCGCCGTCAGGTTGTTGGCCTGCAGCTTGGTGTTGAGCTGATCGAGCGTCTTGACCGTGCCGTTGGTGCCGTCGCCGAAGGTGACGTTGACCGCCGTACCGCCGTTGAAGGAGGTGAAGGTCAAGGTCTTGCCGCTGATGCCGCCGACGCCGGAGGTGCGCGCCGCGGTGAAGGCGGTCGCCGTCCCGGTGTTGCCGGCAAGGCCGAGCACGTTCAGCGCATTGCCGGTGCCGGTGATCGACAGATCGGCGTTGACGCCGGTCGAGATCTTGAGCTGGCCGGAGGCGTTGATCGACGAGTTGGTCTGGCCGGTGGCGGTCGCAAGCGTCGCGGTGCCACTGGCGCCGATCGTGGCTTTCTGCACGCCGGTGGCAAGGTCGATCGCATTCAGCACGTCGTTGACCGTGCCGTTCTCCAGATAGACCGTCGAATTACCGTTGCCGTCAGTGACGACGTTACCGCTCGCGCCATACCCGCTCGGAACGCTCGGAGCACCGGTCGTGCCGGGGGTCGGTGCGTTCTTGAAGGTGATGACGTGACCGTCGACGTTCAGGGACGAACCGTCCGCGATCGTTGCACCCAGCGAGGTTGCGCTCGTGGTCCGGTTGACGTTGACCGTGGCATTGCCGCCGCCGACTGACGTCGTCAGGCCGAGAGCATTGAGCAGATCTGCCTTGCCGGTGACGCTCAAATCCGCGCCCTTCGAGCTGACCAGCGTGACCTTGGAGGTGCCGACGGTCGACACCGTACCACCCTGGCCGAAGCTCGCTGAGATCGTCGCAGCACCCGAACTGATCGAGACCGTCTTCACCCCGCTGGCCAGATCGACCGCCGCCAAGAGATCGTCGACGGTCGCAGCCGGAGTGCCCGCGGTGCCGAGATAGACCGTGGTGTTGCCGTTGCCGTCGGTGACGAGGTTGCCGCTGGCGCCAGAGCCGGACGGAACGCCGGTGGCTCCCGGAGCCGCGCCGGAACGGAAGGTGATGGTCTTGCCGTTTACGGTCAGCGTGTCGCCGTCGGCGGGCTGGGCCACACCGGCGAGGCCGGTCGCAGTCGTGCCGTTGGTGGCGATCAGGGTGATGGCGCCGGTCAGGGCCGTAGTGCCGCCTGCGCCGGTCGTGGCCGTGCTGCCCTGGAACGAGCCGATGGTCGCGCCAAGGGTCGAGGTGCCGGTCGCAGCGGTAGTACCGCCCGCCGCGCCACTAAACAGCACGTTGCTGCTCGCGGTCGCGCTGGCAAACGAAGTCGTGCCGCGCAGGTCGGCCGCCGTCGCACCCGAGATGGTGGCGGAGACGTTGGACTTGGTGGAGTAGCCGACCGTGGTCTGCAGCGCCTGGTTGGCGATCGACTTGGCGCTGTCGATCAGCTTCTGCAGCGAGGTGATGCCGGTGTTGGCGGCCTGCAGCACCTGCACGCCGTTGGCGATGCCATCGAGCAGATTGTTGATGTCGCTGGCGCGGTTGTCGAGCGACTGTGCCGTGAAGAAGTTGGTGGGATTGTCGAGAGCCGAGTTGACGCTCTTGCCGGTCGACAGACGGTTCTGCGTGGTGGCGAGGAGGTCAGCGGTGGACTGGAGAGAGAGCAGGTTCTGACGAACCGATGCGGAGAGGACGATACCGGACATGACTCTGTTACCTTTCTGGTAAACGACGCTACTGTTACACGTCTGCTTGGATCGCGAGTGATCCAGCGACGGCGGACCGTGGCGCCGAGACCTCTAACGAAACATGAAATGAAACCCGCACTTTCGCCGGGTCGCGTGTGATTCGGTCCGGGAAACGGCGCGGATCGCAGCGCCGCCACACGAATGCGCCTTTGAAAATATTGGGCTTTTGGGTGCGACCGGTGTGGATTTACAGCTCGTTAACTAATTGCGAGCGAGAATCGCGTCTTCAGAGGCCGCAACGAACGCTCGGTTACGAAAGCGTTGATGGAGAACAGGCATGGCCCTCAAGGTCGAACTCAGACCGCACGAACGCATCATCGTCGGTAACTGCGTGATTACCAACACGGACCAGCGCGCCCGCCTCCTGATCGACGGCGACAACGTGCCGATCCTGCGCGAGCGCGACATCCTCACGCCGGAGACCGCCGATACGCCTGCCAAGCTCGTCTATCTGGCGGTGCAGCTCATGTACATCTCGCCGGATCCGCAGACCCAGCACGGCACCTATTTCAACCTGGTGCGCGACATCGTCACCGCGGTGCCGAGTGCCTGGCCGATCATCGAGGCCATCAACAACAACATCCTGAATGGCGACCTCTACCGGGCGCTGAAGGATGCCCGCAAGCTGATCGCCTATGAGGAGAAGCTGCGGAGCCAGTTCGAGGCCACCCATCCCACGGCTGAAGTGGCCAAGGACGACGTGAGCTCCGCCGCCTGATCAACGACACAGTCCCGCAGACGACAACGGCCCCGGATCATCTCCGGGGCCATTGTCGTTTCAACAATGCGTGCGCTATTGCGCCGCGAGCGGCGGTGCCTCGACCTCGATCAGATCCTCGCCGCAGCGCCGTCCGCCGAACTCCAGCACCGCCGCGACGAGCGCATCGATGTCCGACGCCTCGGTGCGGTGGTTGACGATCGCGGCGCGGATCGCGAACTTGCCGTCCAGCGTCGTGCTCGACGGTGCCGCTATTCCGGACTCATGGATGTCGGCAACGATCTCGCGGTTGACCGCGTCAATGGCACGGTAGCGGAAACAGACGATGTTGAGGTTGACCGGCGCCAGCAATTCCAATCGCGGTTCGGCCAGCACGCGCGTTTCGAGATACTTCGCCAGCGCGCAGCTTCGCGCGATCGTCGCACCGAGCCGGTCGGTGCCGAACGTCCTCAGCGTGAACCACGTCTTCAGCGCACGGAAGCCGCGCGACAGATCGGGGCCGAGATCGCAGGGCCAGACCGCCCCCGCCGCAAGCCCCCTCGCCTCGCGGCGCAGATAGGCCGCGGGCTGCGCAAAGGCCTGCCGATGCTGCTCGCCATCGCGCACTAGCAGGAAGCCGGCATCATAAGGCACCTGACCCCATTTGTGGAAGTCGAGTGCAATGGAATCGGCGAGCTCGATGCCGCCGAGCAGCGGCGCGAGCTCGGGCGACAGAATCGCGAGCGCGCCGAAAGCACCGTCGACGTGAAACCAGATTCCCTCCTCGCGGCACAGCTGTGCAATGGCCTTGAGATCGTCGATCGCACCAATGTCCACCGTGCCGGCAGACGCGACGACCAGGAACGGCTTGAAGCCGACCTCGCGATCGACGGCGATCTGCGCGCGCAGCGCGGCAACGTCGATGCGATGATCGGCATCGACGCCGATCTTGCGCAGCGCATCGGTGCCGAGCCCGGCAATGTCCATCGCCCTGGACACACAGCCATGCGCGGCCTGCGACGTATAGGCTGCGAGCAGCGCGCCGTCATTGCCGATGCCGTACTGCCGCGCCAGCGTGCCCAGCGCTGCCGTGCGCGCCACCAGCACCGCCATCAGATTGGCCATCGACGTGCCCGTGACGAAGATGCCGCTCGCGCTGTCCGGAAAAGCGAACAGGCGGCGCATCCAGTCGACGATCTGGCGCTCGACCTCGATCGGCATATGGTCCCGTCCGCCGAGATTCGCGTTGAGGCCGGCCGCGAGCATTTCCGCGAGCATGCCGACCGCGGTGCCGCCGCCATGCACCCAGCCCATGAAGCCGGGATGGACGTTGCCGGTCGCATAGGGCGCGATGTGCTCGGCGAATTCGCGGTAGACCTCGGCGAGATCGCTCGCCTCGCGCGGCACGTCGGCCTTGAATGAAGCGCGGACCTTATCGGGGATCGGCTGCCAGACGGGACGCGTCCGGACATTGGCGATGCCGTCGATCGTCTCGTCGAGCATGCGATGAGCGAGCGCGCGAAATGCGTTCCAATCCTGCGGATCGAGCGAGGTGTGCGCGGTGGTGCTTTGCGTGTTGCGGATGATCTCGTTCATGTTGCGCTCTCCACGGCTGCAGCATGCCGCGACAGCATCGTCGCGAACGCCGCGAAGATCTTGCGCATCTGCGGCGGCTTGTAGGGAAACACGTCTGGCGAATCCATGTTGTGCACGACGGCGGTGTTGTCGGCTTCGAAGACCAGGAGTTCGCCAGCCTGGTTCTCCGCGCAATCGACGATGAAATAATCGAGGCCGACGCGCCTGCTCATCTCGTCGAGCGCGCTGCTGTGACTCGCCGCGAAGGCGTGGTCGAAATCGCGCATGAAGAGCGCCTCTTCTGCTCGCTTCTCCTCGCTGAATGCCATGTAGGCGTTGAGATACCAGATATCCCAACGGCCGGCGATCGCCATGTGGCAGGCGTAAGGCTTGCCGTCGACCATCGCGAGACGATATTTGCGATAGAGCCCGTCGCCGCTCACATAGTCGACGAAGCGCGCGACGAAGAAATCCTGCTCGTCGCGCTCGGCGAGATAGGATGCGAGCGCCGCCGCATCGTCGAGCTTTGCGAGCCCGACGCCGGCATGCGAGCCGCGCGGCCGCGCGATCATCGGAAAGCGCAGTTCACCCGCGATGTCTCGGCAAGCGATCCGCCCTTGCGAAAGATCCGACAATTGCGCGCGCGTCGCGTGGATGGTCGCGGGAATGTCGAGACCCGGTACGCCGGCCAGCAGCCGATGCAGCTTGTCGCGATCGAGATTGCCGATGCGATCGGGACGATTGAGCAGCGGCCGCGGCCAATGCGGTGCGGCCTTCTCGATCAGGTCGAGCGCCTCGCGGCATTCCTCGGAATCGGAGGCGACAACGATGGCAACGTCGTGCTCGGGCAGACTCTCCGGCAGGCCGACGCCCTTGACCACGTAGAGCGTCAACAGCTCGATGTCGGAGCCTTCAAGCAGAAAATCGATCGGGGTATTGCCGCCCATGTCGATGTCGGCGGCAAGCGCCAGCACGCGCAAGCCCGGCTTCGCAGCAGTGCTCGGCGTGCGGAACAATTGATGGAAGGCCAGCACCTCCGACTGGATCGCAAGACCTCGATCCTTGTCGCCGAGAAGCTGGGTGATCAGCGACAGATCCAGTCCTTCGCCCGCCTGCGCCGTTCCTGCCGCGATCCGCGCCACCAGATGGTCGCGCAGCGGATGCAGGTCGACACCTTCGAAGGCCCGGCGCGTCAACTGCGCAAAGCCGATGCGATCGGCAAAGTTCGCCGCGGTCATGCGAAGCGGCGCGGAAACCGGATGCTGCATCTCACACCTCGAACGCGGAGTTTACCGGCGTGGCCGCGACTGCGCCACGGTCAAGCAGCATCTCGATCTTTACCAGCACATGGGCGATGCGATCGAGAATATGCTGCACATTGCGTTGCGCCTCGGCCGTATCAGGCGACCAGGCTTCGGTCACCAGACGGGCGCCGACGCAAAGGCGCAGCACGGCCTGCGGTGCCGCGTCAGGCCGCTCCAGACGGACCGGCTGGCCGATCAGGCAGCGCCGCGCGGCGACTTCCCGGTCTGCCGCACTGCCGCTGATCTTCTCGTTCATGTCGCGCGCCAGCGCCTGATGAATGGCATTGGTCTCGGCGGTCGAGACCGGCTTGCCACCGCGCAGCAGCATGAACGGAAAGATCGTAGTTTGTGCAAATTCCTCGTCATCCACGCCGGCCGTGCTGGTCACCTTTGGCACGGGTTGAAGCGACGGCGACAACGCGATCATGCTGTCGATGCCGGCGGCGAGCTCGGCGAGCACCTTGGCGCGGAATGCGCCGGGCACGGCGTAATACCCGCCGATCTCGGCGAGCGCCGCCTCCCAGCGCAGCCATTGACCGAAATTGGGACGGCGGTCGAAGCGCGAACGCAGCCCCGTCCAGGCCATCGGCCAATCGCAACGGCCGGCATAATCGAAGATGCCGGGCGCGATCCGCTCGATCCGGTCGATCGAGCGCGACAGGCCCTTCGGCACCAGCAGCGCACCGCTGAAGGCGGGGCCGCCGAAGAATTTCGAGCCGGTCATCAGCACCATATGGCCGCGGTCGAGATAGGCGCGCAGCCGGCGGCGGCCGAGCCGCGCCTGACAGGCGTCGACGACGATCTGGACCTTGCGCGGCCAACGCCGCGCGATCTCATCGAGGCAAGCCGCGCTCGGTGCGCGCCAGCCGAGCTTCGATGCATCCATGATCTGGAGCAGCACGGGCGCGCCTTGCGCGATCACGGTCTCGACCGCGTGCAGCACCGCGGCATCGGCCTCCCCGCGCATCGCAATCCCTGGCCCCGTTTGAAGCAGCGGCAGCGCAAGACTGGCGCCGGCGAGCCCCGCAATCGCGCCATCCTTGCGAACCGCAAGGCCGCTCGCCGTCATGGAGCTGAAATGGTGCCCGCGAGCGGTATGGCTCGTCCCGCTTCCGGTCTGGTCGGCGCCGACCACGATCGTCACCGGCGGCGCCCCGAGCACCGCGCGCGCCAGGAACAAAGCGTGGAGCTGGGAGTCCGTGCCGGAGGGCGAGAACACGATGTCGACGCGCGGCGGCAGCTGGAGGTGGCCGCGCAGCTCGCTGCGCATGTCCTCGCAACGTGCGTCGAAGGCGACCTCGACTTCGTCGAACAGGCATTTGTGCACCAGCTCTTCGCGCGCCAACGCGGCGCGGTCATAGCCAGCTTGCGAGATCGTCGACGCGGTCGAGGACGCGAAATTCCAGAGCTCCGGCTCCGGCGAGGCCGCGCAGCCATATAGGTTGACGCGATCCGTGGCGTCGAGCGCCAGCCGCGGATCTCCGCCGGAAACGAGCAGCGTGTCGAGCGGCGTGAAGAGATCGCGCAGGCGATAGCGCGAACCGCTGTCGGATGCGCGTTCGAATTCTGACAGACGGGATGCGCCGGCGCTCATCCCGAAAGGCTCACGCCGCATCGGCCGCCGCCCCTCCGGGCGTCGGTGCGAATTGCGAGGCGATGTCGCCGTGGAACACCGACGGTCCGACATGATCGAGCGAGCTCTGGATGTCGGCCCAGATCTCGCCGCCGATATCGGTCCAGCGCTTGCAGAAGGCGAAGTCCTCGGACAGATAAGTGCCGGTCGCCGGATCGATCATGCATTCGAACAGCGCGAAGCGGTTCTGGCTCGCGACCAGCGTGTCGTGCGAATGCTCGCGGAAGAACTGCAGGCTGGCATAGTCCGGATGGCGGCACATCGCCTCCAGCGCGTGGCGCCGGATCATCAGAAAGCCGGTGCCGGCGTAGCGCACGCGGGTAAAACCGTTGACGACGACGATGCGGTCGGGATCCTCGATCTCGAGCACATAATCCAGCGAAGCCGCCGGCACGTCGGCCCTGCCGGACTGGATCGCCCGCGCGGCCTTGTCCCAGTTGACACGCTTGATCGGATAGCAGCCGGCCACGACGTCCGCGCCGCATTCGATCAGCCGGAACACCTGCTCCGGCTTGAAGCCGATATCGGCGTCGATGAACAGGAAATGCGTCGCCTTGGGATCGTCCAGGAACATCGCGACGAGATTGGCCCGCGCCCGGGTGATCAGCGCGTCGCCGTCGCGCAGCAGCACCTTGAGCTCGAGATTGGACATGCCGTGCACGGCACGCTGCAGCGCGAAGATCGAACTCGCATAGATGCTCGACACCTGCCCGCCGAAGCACGGCGTTGCCACCACCAGTTGCATCTTGTCCGACATCGGCAGCTCCGCCCCGCTCCAATCCTCACCAAGAGGTAAAGAGGCATGGTTAACGGCGCCTTAACGCGCTCTTACAGGAATTTGACGAGCGAGAGCTGCGCGAGGTTCGAGGTCACCTGATAGGACGCCTGCAGCGCATTCTGCAGCGCCAGGATTTGGCTCGCCACCTGGTCGGGCGAAGCCGATTCCGCCTGGTCGATGATGGTCTGGAGCTGCGCCTTGGCCTGGGTCTGGCGCGTGGAGGCGTCCTTCATCGTGTTCTGGGCCATCGCGATGTCGGTCTGGATGTCCTCGATGCGCTGCTGACCGGCCTGCTGCGTCAGCGCCTGCGTCACCCTTTGGCTCAGCGCGGAGACCTGCCCGCCCGAATACTGCCCGGTCGGCGAGGTCGAGAACGTTCCGAACACCGCGATCGCCTGCAATTGCCGGCGGATCGCATCCTCGTTGGCCTGGGCGCCATACTGCACCGTGATGGAATCGTCGACCCGCGCCATCGCGGTCGAGCGCGCCGAGCCGGGGCCGTCATTGCCCTGGTACCATTTCACGGTGTTGGCCGAACCGTTGGCCAGGCTCGTCGCCGAGCTCGCAGGCGAGGAGCCGACGCGCAGCGGCGGCTGCGTTGCGGTCACGGGCGTCGCGCCGAAGCCGAGCGAGGCGAGCGCGCCGGTATTCGAGCTGTTGATGTTCAGGCTCGCCGCATCGTCGGTGTTGATCGTGATCGAGCCGCCGTGGACCGTCGAGGGCTTCGACGTTCCCGTGATCGCGTCGATCTTGGTCAGCAGGTTCTGGATGCTGTCGCCAACATTGAGCTGGTTGCCGGTCGCGCCCGAGGCCACGAAGGTCAGCGTGGTGCCGTTGACGGTGATAGTGTCGCCGGCGACGAAGCCCGGCGAGATCGAATCCGAGGGGCTAGCCCCGGACAGTGCCGTCGCGCCGCTGACGGGTGCCGGCGGTGCCGCCTGGTTGTTGACCGGCGTGCCGATCGCGGAGCTGGCGGTATTGAAGAAATTGTCGCCGGCGACGATCGCCGAGGCCGCGACCAGCGAGGTGTTGGCGAGCTTGGTGATCGCGGTGTTCAGCGCCGTGTTGAGGTTGTTCGCGGTATTGGTCGGGTTGACGGGCGTGCTGGCATCGATCGCGAAGCTGCCGAGCGGCGTTGGCGTCGCCGAGGACGCGGTCAGGTCGATCTGCTCGGTCGTGCCGTCCGGCAGCGTGAACTGGACGCTGAGCTTGTCGCCATTGTTCGGGTTGACGCCGTTGAGATCGACCGAGAACGACACCGGCGAGCCGCTCGGGCCGGTGATCGTCGCACCCGTCAGCGTCGAGGACACCGCCTTGAGCTTGAGGCCGAACGGCGAGCCGGCGACGTCCTCCGAGACCTGGATCGAGCTCGGCGTCGGCTGCGTCTGCACCAGACGGCCCAAGCCGTTGGCTCCGAGGTCGGCGGCCTGACGCTCGGCCATCACGGTCTTGAAGCCCGCTTGCGTCGTGGTGCCGTTGATGATGTCGCCGGCATCCGCGACCGACTGCGTGTTGACGGCGGTTCCGGAGAACAGATAGCGGTTGCCCGTCTGCGTGTTGAGGACGCCGACCATCGAGCCGAATTGCGCCGCGGCGGTGTTCTGCGCGATCGTCTGGCCGTTGACGTTGAGATCCTGCGCGGTGTTGGCGGCGCCGGTCTGCACCGTGCTGCGGATCTTGGTCAGCGACTGCAACGCGGTGTTGGCGAGGTTGATGCTGACATTGACGTTGGTGATCGTGTCGGTATAGGCGGCGATGTTGGAGAGCTGCGCGCGTCCGGCGATCGCAAAGCCCTCGTTGGTGCCCATCCCGGAATAGTTCTGCGACAGCTTGCCGGTCGAGAGCTGCGTCGACAGGTCGGTGAGCTGCTGATTGATGTTGCGGATCTGCGAGCCGAGAACCGACGAGGAGTAATTGATACTGCTGATCGACATGTTTCAGCGCTCCGTTACTTCTACACTTGAGCCTGGATCAACGTGTTCATCATGCTCTGCACCACCGACATGACGTGGGCGTTGGCGGCGTAGGCATTCTGCAGCTGGATCAGGTTCGACATCTCCGAGTCCAGATTGACCTTGGAGGTCGAGTCGAACTTGGCCTGCAGCGTCGAGACCACGACGCCCTGCCCCTCTTGGAGCTGGGTGGCCTGAGTTGAGGCGTTGGCCTGGATGCTGAGGAATTGCTGCAGATAGCCCGAAACGCTGCCGGTGAAGGGCTGGTTGGCCGAGCCGAGGCCGCTCTGCGGTGAATAGGAGAACACCGCGCTGGTGAGCTGCGAGTAGAGATAGTCCGAACGCGTGGTGTCACCCGCGGGCGTCACCGGGGAGGTGTTGTACACCGACATCCTGGTGGGATCGGCGGTCAGCTGCGTGTTCACCTTGATGCGACCGGCAAAGCCGGTCAGCTGCGAGCCCGAGCCGGTGATCGCGCCGGTGTAGAGCGCCTGCCCGCCATCGGTGAACACCGCCAGTTGCGGATTGCCCGAGGCCAGCGACGACACGGTCTTGCTCGTCGAGGCCGAATTGACCCTGGCGAGACCGGAATTGTCGTCCGTGACCCGCAGCGTCGTGGCGCTCGCCGGCGCTGGCGCGGCAGAGAAGCTGAGATGCGAGGTCGAAAGCGCGGTGTTGAGCGCCGAGGCGATCGCGCCCATGCCGCCGGAAAAGTTCACGCCGATCTGCATCGGGTTGGCGTTGGTCGCATTCTGCAGCGGCAAGGCAGCCGGATCGGTCACATTCACCAGCGTGATCTGGCGCTGGGTGTTGGTGGCCGTGTCGGTGTAAGTGAAGGTGGCGGTGTTGCCCGGGAGCGCGCCGCCGAGGTCGACGTCAAAGCCGGCGGGCGGACCCGACACCGTGCTGCCGGCCGTGGTCTTGTCGGACAATGCGCTCGACATCGTTGCGGCGAGCTGATCGATCTGGTTCTGCGCCTGCACCAGCGTCTGGTCGCGCAGCTTCAGATCAGCCGCGATCTGGCCCGATGAGACCACGTTGTTGGCGACCACGTCGACCTTCGAGCCGTTCGGCAGCACGATGTTGAGCGCGCCGACGCCCGACTTGGCCGGATCGATGTTGTAGAGCGAGGTCGCAGACATCGCCCCGGCGGAAGCGAAAGTGAATTGTGAGGCGAGCCCGGCGCCGACCAGCTGGATGCCCGTCGTGGTGTAGATGTTGGCCTGGTTCGATCCGTCGGTGGTGACGCGGACGTCGACATATTTCGACAGCGTGTTGATGGCCTGGTCGCGTTGGTCCATCAGCGTCGCGGCCGACGGGTCGTTGGCCGACAGGCCCTGCAGCTTGGTGTTGATGTTGGCAACCTGCTGCATGGCAGCGTTCGCGGCCTGCGCCGAGGTGCCGAGATCCTGCTCGACGTTGGAGCGCAGCGACTGGATGCCCTTGGTGGTGACGTTGAGCTGCGTGGCCAGCGCCTGCGCCGCACCGAGGGCCACCGTTTGCGCCGACGACGCGCCCGAGCTGGTCGACAGCGCCTGCAGCGCCGTGGTGAAGTTGTTCAGCGCGGTTTCCAGCGTGCCGCTGTTGCCGGGCGTGCCATAGACACTCTGAAGCTGCTTCAGGATGTTGGCCATCTGGTCGGCGTAACCGCTGCCGCCGGTCTCGGTGCGCAACTGGTTCTGCACGAAGGCGTCGAGCTCCCGGCTGACGCCGGTCGTCATCGCCGTCGAGCCGAAATCGCCGGTGGTGACCTCGATCTGGTTCGGGGTCTGGACGACGTAACCCGGCGTCTGCGCATTCGCGACGTTCGAGGAGACGATCGAGAGCGCGGCCTGGTTGGCACGCAGGCCGCTCATCGCGCTGGCGAGGGCTGAACTCAAACCCATTTCACTTGCCGCCTTTGGTTACGTCACGCGCCGATCAGCGCAACACGTTCAGGAGGTCCTGCACCATCGAATTCGCCGTCGTGATCACCTTGGTGTTGGCCGAATAGGCCTGCTGGGTCACGATCAGCTTGGTGAATTCGTCGGCGATGTCGGTGTTCGAGCCTTCAAGCGACGAGCCGCTGATGCTCCCCGATGCGCCGTCGATCGCCGCACCCGACTGTTCGGTCGCGGCATACGCGCCACCATCCATCGCCTTCAAATAGTTGGTGCCGTTGAAGTGCGACAGCGAGACTTGAGCGAGGTTAAGGTTCTGGCCGTTCGAGAAGGTGCCGACCACGAGGCCGCTGTTGTTGACCGCGACCGACCGCAACTGGCCGGCGGCGTAGCCGTTCTGCGTGATGGTGTTGATGGTCACCGCGCCCGACGTGCTGGCATATTGCGTCAGTCCGCCGGTCGAGATGTTGAAGGCGACGGAGCCGAGCGACTGGCCGCTGACGCTGACATTGTTGATGGTGATGCCCGAGCCGCTCGGCGTGGTCAGCGAGCCGTCGGAAGCGAAGGTGAAGGCCTGGCCCGTATTGACCCAGCCGACCGTGGTGCCGGTCGCGTTCGGATCGGTCTGGTAGAACAGGTTCCAGCTGTCGGAGTGACCTGCGCCGAGCGAGGCGCTGTCGGTCTTGGCCCAGCGCAATTGCAGGTTCACCGGGGTACCCGCAGCGTTGTAAGCGGTCACCGCGCCGCCGCTGATCGACTCCTTGGTGAAGGTCGCGATGTCGTTGCCGATCACCCCGCCGGTGCCCGCGGTGCCGCCGCCGTTACGGTTCTTGGTGATGGTGGATGTAAAGCCGAGCGCGGCGAAGGCGGCGCTGTTGGAGCTCGACACCGACAGGTTGGACACGGTGCCCGTGTTCAAGGTGATCACACCGCTGGTGCTGACGGACGAGCCGGTGGCGCCGGAGAGCGCATCGATCTTGCTGAGCAGGGTCGTGATGTTGTCGGTGACGTTGATCTGGTTCGGACCGCTCGCGCCCGAAGCCACGAAGGTCAGCGTCTGGCCGTTGACGGTGATCGTGTCGGCAGGCGGGCCCGCCGAAAAGCCGGAGGTGAGAACCTCGGCGCCGCCGGCCGTCGCGCTGCCGCTCAGCAGCGTCGACCCCGAGATCGCGGGCGAGGACAGCACGTTGCCGCCGCGCGTCACGCTGGTGATGCCGAGCGCCGTGGCCGCGGTGCCGCTGTTCACCGCCACATCCGTGGAGGTGCCGCTCGAAATCACGATGTTGCCGCTGGTGTTGAGAGACGCGGTCACGCCCGCACCGCCTGCGTTCTGGATTGCGGTCAGAATGTCCTGGACCGTCGCGGGCGTGCCGGCGCCCAGGCCGATGGTCGAGTTGGTGCCGAGTGTGACGGTGTTGCCGGTGTTGAAGGTGATCGTGTTGCCGTTGATCGTCAGCGTCTGGCCGCTCAGTGCGGTGAGGATGCTCGATGCGAGATGGGTGCCGACGGCGGCATCCAGCGACGTTGTCGTCGATGCCACGGCCGCCGAGTTGTTCTGGAGAGCGACCGATCCGGTGTTCGTCGTCGAAGAATAAGGCGAGCGGAGGTTGCCCGTGGCCGCGGCGCCCGAAGCGGTGTTGTTGGTATAGGGCGCGGGGGGCGTGCCGACCGGAAGCGGGTTGGCAGCGAAATCCGAAGGATTGAGGCCGCCAGCCGCCAGCAGCGACCCCGTCGTGGCGGTCGAGCTCGCTGCAGTGTTCGGCTGGGTCGGCAGGTTTGCCGCATACTGGATCGAGGTGGTCGCTTGCGCCGGAATGAAGTTGTTCTGGAATTTGAGGACGTTCGCCACGTTGCCGGTCGGGTTGCCGGTCTTGGGGTCGACCGTGACGCCCATCAAATAATAGCCGGCGCCGTTGACCAGGTTGCCGTTGGCATTGAGCTGGAAGTCGCCGCGGCGGGTGTAATAGGTGACGCCGCTGAACACCGGCACGTTGTCGACGACGCCGGTCGCCTTCTGGATCGAGAAGAAGCCGTCACCGGTGATCGCCATGTTGGTGGCGACGGTGGAGCCCGAGATCGTGCCCTGCGTGGTGATGGTGGCCTTGGCATTGGCCGTCACGCCGCCCGCGACCTGCTTGCTCGGAACCGAGGAGTCGGGGATGAGATCGACGAAGCTGGTGCCGATGCCCTTGTAACCGGTGGTCGATGAGTTCGCGATGTTGCCGGAAATGTTCTGCAGCGCGTAGGACTGCGCCTGCAGGCCACCCACCGAGGTGTTCATTGCATCGAAGATACCCATAACTTTGTCTCCAAATCCGATCTCGGCGGCCGGTCGACCATGGCCGCAGTCGGTGGAGACAGTCGCAAGGGCCATGCCAATGCGGGTATCTCTAAGAAATCAATGGCTTAACGAAAAAGCCCCGGCCTGACGACCGGGGCACAATTGCCGGGACCGGCAACAATTGCCGGGGCTTTCTTACGTCGCCGACGCTGCTGCGGGATGGAAAACCAGCCCGAAACCGTCGATGCAATAGCGCAGGCCGGTCGGCTTCGGACCGTCGTCGAAGACGTGGCCGAGATGGCCACCGCAGCGCCGGCAATGCACCTCAGTGCGGACCATGCCGTAGGCCCGGTCTTCGGTCTTGCCGACATTGCCTTCGATCGGCTGGTAGAAGCTCGGCCAGCCCGTGCCGCTCTCGAATTTGGTTTCGGACGCGAACAGCGGCAGGTCGCAGCCGGCGCAGGCGAAGGTGCCCTTGCGGTGCTCCTTCAACAGCGGGCTGGAGCCCGGCCGCTCGGTGCCGTGATTGCGCAGGATCTCATATTGCTGCGGCGTGAGCTGGGCGCGCCATTCAGCCTCCGTCTTCGTGATCTCGAATTTTTCCGCGGTCTTCTCGCCGGCCTCGGCGGGCGTTGCTCTGAGCCAGCGGAAGGCCCCAAGGCCGAACAGGCCGGCGGCGGTCGTCAACAGGATGCGGCGATCAAACATCTCATTCTCCGTGCGGGAGCTCCACGCCCTGAGATACGGGCTCTAACGGCCGAAGTTACACGTCCGGGCGGAATTTTTCGCCGGTTTATCGCGCAACGCCGGCGTCGTGGGAGGCCGGTTCCGAAGGCGGGTCGCCGGCTTGGGCTGCGGGTTTCGGCGGCGGGGCCGGGCGCGGCCTGACGCCGGGCGGCGGGCGGCGCGGACCGGTGCCGGCGGCGCGGTTGGCTTCGGCAAGACGCGCCTCGCGCTGGTGATCCCTGAGCTTGGCCCGTTCACGGTACCGGGCGAGCGAGCCTGCGGCTGCGGAACTCGCCCTGCCCCAGATCCCGACCAACTGGCCTGCGACCCGTCCCGTGGCGCCGCCAGCCCAGACCAGCTCGAACGGCGAGAACAGCTTCCAGCGCTCATCGCCCCACAGGATGCTCCGCACGATCATCTGCCCGGCCATGGCCGAGGTATTCATGCCCTGGCGCCCGAACCCGCTCGCCACCCACAGGCCTTTGCGCAACTGGCCGATCTGCGGCATGCCGTGCACGGTCTGGCCGGTGGCGCCGCCGAACATGTCGGTGACCTCGACATTGCCGAGCGCCGGAAAGATCGTGCGGATCCGCCGCCTGACGGCGCCCGCAAAGCGCTGCGGACGCGCGGCCCAGGTGGTCTCGGGGCTTTCCCACATCAGCCGGTCGCCGTCGACGATGCGGAAATGGTCGACGCCGTCGGAGTCCATCACCGACCCCTTGAAGGCGATGATCTCATGCACGCGCTCGCCGAGCGGCGCGGTGATTCCGGCATAGCGCCAGACCGGCAGCAGCGTCTCCGACAGGCGCCGCAGGGGCGCGCCGAGATGGATGTTGCCCGCGAGCACGATGTGGGTGGCGCGCAGCCGCGCCGAGGGCGTGACGATGCGCTTGCGGATGCCGGAATGATCGATGCTGACGACCGGCGTGTCCTCGAAAATGCGGGCGCCTGCCCGACGCGCCAGCGCCGCGAGGCCATGGACATATTTGCGGCCGTCGACCTGAAACGCCTTCGGATAATGCACGCCGTGGAAGTAACGATCGGTCTTGAGCACCTCGCGGACGCGATCGACCTGCCAACCCTCGACCTCGGTGTCGAAATCCTCGTTGAGCATCTGCAACCGGCTGATCAGCCGGTCGCCGGCATCGACGTTGGAGACCTCCAGCACACCCTCGCTCAGTCCGATCCCCGGCATGTTCTCTTCCGTGGCGTTGGCCCGGACGAATTCTGCGCCCTCCTTCGACAGCGTCCACAATTCACGCGCGTCCTCGAAGCCGATGCGCTCGATCAGGTCGGTGAGCGGCAGCGCAAAGCCCGGCATCACCGTGCCGAGTTGGTTGCCGGACGCGTTCCAGCCGATATGACGGCCCTCGAGCACCGCGACACTGGCCCCCAACCGGGCCGCCTCCAGCGCGATGGTGAGCCCGGCCAGCCCGGCGCCGATGACGCAGATGTCGGCGTCAAGGTCGAACGACAGCCGTGTGCGGTCGCGAAAGCCGGCTTCGTCCTGGGACACGCTTGTGTAAGTCTCGCTCATGTCGTTTCTTAAGATACCAACCGGGCGCCTGTCACCTTGTCCTCAACCGGCACCTGTAGATTATTCTGGACGTGGAACGATTCGAGAATGCCATGCGCCGTTTGATGCTGCTGCGTCACGCCAAGACAGAGACTGACGCGCCGAGCGGCCGTGACCAGGACCGCCGCCTCGACGACCGCGGCCATAAGGATGCCGAGCAGATCGGCGACTGGATCGCCAGCCATCCGCCCTTCCCCGATACCGTGCTGGTGTCGCACGCCGTCCGTGCCAGGCAGACCTGGGACACCGCCTGGGCGGCGATGAAGGACCGCGTCCCGGTGCCGCAGGTCGAGATCCTGCCGGAACTCTACGGCGCCGATCCCGCGCAAATTCTGGACTCCATTCGCACTGCAACGGCTCCCGCCAATCCCAGGCAATTGCTGTTGGTCGCCCATAATCCCGGCATGCACGAGGCCGCGCTGATGCTGATGGGCGGCGGCGATCCTGCCGGTGCCAAGGCGCTCGCCGACAATCTGCCCACCTCGGGGCTTGCGATCTTCGACTTTGACGTCAAGGATTGGGGTGACGTGGCCTACCGCCGCGGCAAACTGGTGCTGTTCACCAGCCCCAAGCTGCTTCGATCGGCTTGAGACGCGCGAGCGCCGTCTCGACCGGTTGATGCAGTGCGATCAAGGGCTGAAGATTTGGAGGCGCAGATGTTCAAGTCCATCCTCGTGCCCATCGACCTCGCCGACACCGATCTGGCCAAGCCGGCGATCGCGACCGCGGCGACGCTGTCGCAAACGTGGAGCGGCCAGGTGCGGCTGCTCAACGTGCTGCCGATGACACCGGTGATGCTGGCCGAATACGTGCCGGCCGATTTCGACGAGCAGCAGCGCCAGACCTCGGAGGAGGCGCTCGCCATCGTCGCGCGCGAGTCCGGCATCGACCCCGCCCGCATCTCCAGCGTGGTCCGCCAGGGCGGCATCTACCACGAGATCCTGGAGGAAGCCGTGCACATGAAGGCCGATCTGATCGTGATGACCTCGCACCGGCCGGCGATGCGCACCTATTTCCTCGGCTCCAACGCCGGCCACGTCGTGCGCTACGCAAAATGCTCGGTGCTGGTGGTGAGGCACTAGCTCAGCAAACGCGGTCGTAGCCCGGATGGAGCGCAGCGTAATCCGGGGCGGCTGCTTTTGCGCGACTCGTGATCAGGCACAGCTCAGAGCAATGTCATGAAGCAATAGTGACGACCTACCTGACGGTACAAAGGTCGTCGCCTTCATCCCCACCGCGATCCTCGTATGCAATAGGCACAAAGATGAGCGCCGAACGATTTTGGACAGATGCTATTCGGCTTCGCTCCGAGACCGAAATCAGGACATGGGGCCGGGAAAGCGGATACGGCGTTGCCTTCAAGATCTACGAAACGAGGCCGCAGTCGATCACGATCTACTCCACGACGATCTCAAAGCCGCGGTCCATCAGCCAGAAAGACTTTCTGAAAATCGCCGAGTTCTGGTCTGCTTATTGCGGTGGCCGAACTGGACGCGAGGCGCTCGGCGCGCTCTCGCAGAACACTTCGTACATCTTTGGCATTCTCAAATAGCTAGAAGACAAAGACTAAGCTTGATGGCAACGTTGCACAAAAGCTTCTGGCAGGCCGACGCGTGTGAATCGGACGCGACAACCCAGAGACTAGACCATGGAAACGCAGGTTCGCACGCCTCAGTTGGTATTCATGCAGCCGCAGCGGCTGATCGTCCCTCTATTTCAAAGGCCGTACGTTTGGAACCAGGAAACCCAGTGGGAGCCGCTTTGGGAAGATCTCAGCCGCATCGCTGAACGTCTATTTTCCAAGCCTGAGGATAAGCACCAGCCGCACTTTCTCGGCGCTGTTGTGCTCCAGCAAATGCCAAACCAGGCTGGCCTGATGCAGCAGCGGACAATAATCGACGGTCAACAGCGCCTGACAACCTTGCAACTCCTCCTTGATGCGTTGGCTGCCGAGCTCATAGCTGTAAATGCCAACTCGTCAGCAGCGCGCATCGAACCGCTCGTTCTCAATGCCGAGCCTTTCTGTACAAAGCCAGAAGACCGTTTCAAAGTTTGGCCGACCAACCGCGACCGTCCTGCCTTCAACGAAGTCATGGGCGCCAAGCCTCCTGTTAACCACGCGAGCTTGGTTTATTGTAAAGAGAAGATGGCGCAGGCCCACCGGTACTTCAGCGAGCAGGCGCGCGAATGGCTGCGAGAAAAGGGCGCGGATTGCGAGCAAGCTCGAGGCGCAGCGATTGAACGTGCGGCGAGGGAGCTTCTGCAAATCGTCGTTATTGATCTTGCGCCAGACGAAAATGCCCAGGAGATTTTTGAGACGCTGAACGCGCGCGGCGCCCAGCTGACGGCCGCTGACCTCATCAAGAACTTTGTTTTTCAGCGCCTGCTGGAGTCGGAGGCGGATGTCGAGGACGCATACCAAAGATACTGGAAAGACTTCGAAACAGGGTTTTGGGAGACCGAAATCAGCGTCGGTCGCCTTCGCTATCCGCGATCGTCCGTGTTTCTAAACCATTGGCTCGCTGCGCAAACGACAGAGGAAGTTGTTGCACGTGAGGTCTTCGACCGCTTCAAACGGTATGCCGACCACGAATCTGGGCTCTCGATGCTCGAACTATTGCGGCGACTCCACGCCGCAGCTGACCGCTACCGCAAATTTATCGACGGCGCGGCTCGCGAGACTGGGCCTGTAGACCGCCTTGGGTTGTTCGGATATCGGACCGGCGTTCTCGAAAGCGAGATCATCAAACCGCTCGTCCTTGATTTGCTCGACCCAGACCGACCGTCAATCCCGTACGATCAACTGGTCAAAGCATTGGACGTCGTAGAGAGCTGGATGGTCCGGCGCATGCTGGTTCGAGCCCCGGCAAAGAGCTACGGACAAGCGGTAGCCGAGATCATCAAGCTCCTGCACACGGACGAGAGGCTACGCGCGGGCGACACCATCGAGAAGCAGCTGGCTGCGCAACCTAGCGGCGGCCGTTACTGGCCGGATGACGTTGAGCTGGAGCAAGCGCTTGTGGACCTGCTTGCCTATCGCCGCATTCGCCGCGGACGGCTGCGGATGGTGCTGGAGGCCATCGAAGACTATCTGCGGGGATGGCGTGACGGCAAACAGGGGTTGGGGGGTGAAAGAGTCGCTCGTGGAAGGCTGGCTATCGAACACGTAATGCCCCGGAAATGGCAGGCAAATTGGCCTCCCCCGACCGACGAAACAGAGCGAGATCGTCTTATTCACACCCTCGGCAATCTTACACTTTTAACAGGTAAGCTCAATTCTAAGGTTTCGAACGGCCCGTGGATGGGAACGGACAGTAAGCGTGCTGGTCTTGAAGGACATGATGTCCTCATGCTCAACCGCGAGCTTTTGAAGGCAGCCGGTGATCAGTGGACTGACGAGGGTATTCGGAGTCGCACGTCGGCTTTGGTGAAACTAATTAGCGCTATCTGGACAGTTCCCGCCGGCCATCGCTCAGGGTTCGCGGCAGCACGGCCCAAACCAGGCAGAAAGGTAGAGCTCTCCGACCTGCTCAATGCCGGCTTACTCCAACCAGGCATGTCACTGATTCCGAAGCGTAAGAAATTTAGCCATCGGGTCGCTACCCTTCTTGCGGATGGAAGCGTGGAGGTGGATGGCGCGGCATTCGCAAACGCACGGGATGCTGCCACTGCAATCGCAGGCAAGCGGACCGGAGGCTGGTGGTTCTTTCTGATCGACCCGGCCTCCGGGCGGACGTTGCGTACAGTTCGGCGCGAATACATCGAAGCCATGGCCGTCGATTCCGATGACGATGAGCAGGATGACGACGGGGACGACGAAGACGCGTGAGGTAGCCTGGTCCCGGCTGCGGCCCAAAGTTCGGAGCAATGCCATGAAGCAATGGTGGCGAAGATGGACCTACGAGGTCCCGCTCGCGATCGGTGATGCGCTGTGGGAGGTGCTGGTCGTCCAACTGGCTGCGCAGCTGGACAGGCTGACCGCGCGGAGGATCATCGCCTTGATCCCCATCGCGATCATCGTTCTGGCCTACTATCACAGGATTCCGATTCCACCGGAACTGATGCTGATCGGCGACTTCCTCGCCTATATCGACATCTTCTCTGTCCTCATCCTGGTCGGCATGCTGAGCCGCGTCGCGACGATCCTGTTCGTCGTCAAACAGGCCGCGGCGCGCATCACCCTGCTCGGCGGCCGCGTCATCACGCGCTTGCGACGGCTCGACATCCGGCATCGGCGCCGGCGCAGCGCCGCGACACGGCCTCGCCGCAAGCCCGAGAGGTCCGAAGATGATCGAGCTTATGGCTGTCCCTGGGATGACCTCGCATCGGCGATGCGCACCTATTTCCTCGGCTCCAGCGCCGGCCCCGTCGTGCGCTACACCAGCGGCGAGTTCGTAGAGCAGGATAGGATGGAACAGTTCCTCGGTTGGAACGTTCACCGTCATCGCCGCCCGGCTCTCGGCTATCATCGGTGATGAGAACGCCTGATCGCGCTCCCGCCCTCACGGAAAGGAACGCCAGATGCAGCGTCACCGGTTCAAACACACAAAATCGCTCAATGAGCGCCTACTCGAAGAGGCTACAAAGCTAAAAGAGGAAGCGAAGCTGCTACCGCATGGCCCGTTGCGGGAAGCTGCAACGAAAAGGGCCCGGCAGGCCGAGATGGCGGCACATATGGATGATTGGCTCTCCTCCCCGGCGTTGCGATCGCCGAAGAAAGACGAGACACCGGGCCCGGGCTAGGCATCTAGGCCCGCAACAGACTGGCGCTAACCTGCTCGCGTGCAGGTGCGGCGCTTTGCCTAAGAGTGAATGCGGTAACAAGAAGAACGATCAGATCTGGGCGCCACACAGGAACCAACGGACGACGCCCTCGTTTGAATTACCTGCAACATTTCTCATTTTGCCCTGAGGCATCGTGCAGAACCCACTGAGGTACTGCCATGACCTTGCTGCGCACACGCTCCCCTTCGCTCGTCTCCAACTCGCTCAGTGCCGCAAGGCAATATCCCGCGCTCGCCGCTGTTGCTGGAATTGGAGCGGTGCTTCTGGGGACAGCTCTCATCAATCGCCAGCTTGCCAGGAAGGCACAACGCGATAATCCGCCACAGGGGCGGTTCATCGAGGTCAATGGCGTGCGTCTGCACTATGTAGAGCGCGGCAACGGCCGGCCACTGGTGCTCTTTCATGGCAACGGCAGCATGATCCAGGACTTCGAGTCGAGCGGCTTGATTGATCTGGCCGCCAAGAACTACCGGGTTATCGTCTTCGACCGCCCGGGATTCGGACATAGCTTGCGGCCCCGCAATGCGGTTTGGACCCCTGAGACCCAGGCAGATCTGTTCAGGGAAGCACTCGGCCGTCTGGGCGTTCAGCGCGCGATTGTGCTGGGACACTCATGGGGAGCGTCGCTCGCAGTGGCGCTGGCGATCAGGCATCCATCGCTGGTCGAAGCATTAGTGCTGGCGTCGGGATATTATTTCCCGACCGCCCGCACCGACGCCACGGCCTCTTTGGCACCTGCAATCCCTGGACTCGGCGATATCATCAGTTACACAATATCCCCGATCTTCGGGCGGCTGATGTGGCCTGTGATGTTGCGCAAGCTATTTGGCCCGCGCACAGTGCCCGAGAAATTCGCCGACTTTCCCAAGGCAATGGCTGTACGGCCAGCACAGATGCGTGCCAGTGCCGCAGAAGCGGCCTTGATGGTCCCGGCGGCTTTTGTCGCTGCGAAGACCTATAGTGAGCTCAGGATGCCCACGATCATCATCGGGGGTGAGGACGACCGTCTGATCGACATCGAAAAGCAATCGGTCAGGCTCCACGAAGAGATCAAGCAAAGCAAACTGCACCGGATCGCCGGCGTCGGTCATATGGTCCATCAATCTGCGACGCCCGATTTGATGGCGGCCATCGACGAAGCCGCTGCCGCGACATTGCACTAGACAATGGCCGCCGCGAATGCTGGCGAGCACCGCGCCCTCCGCTCGGGATGGTCGGACACGGCATGGTGATGGGACGTGCCTTGGCCTTGCCGCACTTGGCATTGCGCTCGGTCAGTTGCATAGCCATTTCCTCTTCAGCGACGCCGCAGACCGGACTGTCGCAGCGATGCCGACCTGAGTTCGAGCCAACCCGACTCATCCGCCGGCCAATTCCAGTCAGCGCAGTTGGAGCCGAGGCCTAAGCATGCAGATTCGGGTCGGCTTCGAAATGATCTACGACTTCCCGCAAGTCACGCCATTGATCGCGATGGTCGGAACGCATTTCACGCGGGCATCCGATGTTGTCGTACCGGATCACCTCATCACCTCGCCTTCCGTTCCGATCACGCCTTACCGCGACAGCTTCGGGAACTGGTGCAGCCGGATGGTTGCGCCCCGCGGCCGCATGCGCCTTACTGCCGACGGAACGGTGCGCGACAGCGGCTTGCCCGATGTGATCGTGCCTTCAGCCGCGCAGCACGCGGTCGAAGATCTTCCATCGGACACCCTGCTCTATCTGCTCGGCAGCAGGTATTGCGAAACAGATCGGCTTTCCGACATCGCGTGGAAGCTGTTCGAGAAAACGGCGCCCGGCTGGGCGCGCGTCCAGGCGATCTGCGATTTCGTCCACGATCACATCGCGTTCGGATACGAGCACGCGCGGGCGACCATGACGGCGTGGGAGGTCTTCAACGAGCAGAAGGGCGTCTGTCGGGACTATGCGCATCTCGCCATTGCGTTCTGCCGCTGCATGAACATTCCAGCGCGCTACTGCACCGGCTATCTCGGCGACATCGGCATTCCGCCACCGCATGCCCCCGGCGACTTTGCGGGTTGGTTCGATGCCTACCTTGGCGGTCGCTGGTACACCTTCGATGCACGCAACAACACCCCGCGCATCGGCCGTGTCCTGATCGCCCAAGGCCGCGATGCGGCGGATGTTCCGATTGTTCATATTTTCGGACCAGGCGAGCTCATCAGCTTCAAGGTGTGGACTGATGAACTGGTATGAGCCGCTCGTCCGAGTCATTGCACGCAAGATCGACGAGATTGATCTCGCTAATTGGCAAGGTGAGTGCTACAAGGCTGGCATCACCGCACGCTTCTTGGCTGTTATCGGTGACTGAGAGCATCGCGCTCCCGCCTCCACCCGACAGAAGGCGGTCAGATGTCCGATTCGGTCAAATTCGACATTCGTGAGTGGCTCGTGCCACCTTTACTGGTGCCTATTTTCCTCATTCTGCTGATCGCGATCGTAGCCGTTCTCTAGCGGCGGGCGGTCCGTCGATGACCCGCGCCAAAATGCAAGCGCGGCGCTTCGGCCAACTCGCGAGCACGCGAGCCGAGACAGGAGGCGGCAATGGCAAACACAGCAATCATCAGAGATGCCTACGGCGTTCCGGCGGTTTTCACGGGTTCGAAGACGGGTCGGGACGATGCTCCCTTCGTGTTCGTGAGGGTCGGAAACGAGGAGCGCAGGATGCGCTGGTCCGAATGGGATGCTCTGCCGGCCTGGACCGGCGAGCGGCCCATTTGGGCGGGTGCAACCAAGTAATATGGAGTGTTCGGCATGACGCCGGCCCGAACGAGCACATGGACCAGAGCGCTCTTGCTGGCGGCGGTGGTGGGCACATCCACGACCGCAGCTGTGGCGGCGGAGCCAAACTGCCGTGCGATCGAAAGCACCAACGCGCGCCTGTCGTGTTACGATGCGGCATTTCCTCCAAGAACAGCGAGGCCCGCCCAAGCGAGCATCAGCTCATCGTCAGGTGACAAGGATCCGTTTCTTGCGGAAGACGCACGAACCGCCGCGAAGCTGAAGAATATTTGCCGCGGCTGCTGAGTTTCACAGATAGTTCCCGCGCGGAAGCAAAATAAAGCACTCGCTATCCAGCAGATAGAGTCGCATTGTCTCGCCACCGCCGAGCGGCCCGTAGCATCTATCGGTGGTGTGAACGCGAGTTGCGCTCCCGCTTTACCCCGCAGCGGAGCATGAAAATCTTGGCTCGACGATTCCCAGAACCATCATCGACATTCGAATATCGCCTGGCGCAAGAGGCACTCAACCTTCGCCAGCAGGCCAAAGGGATGCCCGCTGGTATCCGCCGCTCGGAGCTTTTGCGAAAAGCCCGGCAGATCGATGTTGCCGGAGAGGTCAACAAGTGGTTGACCTCGCCGGGCCTGTTGGCGCCGCTTTAGGTCTCAATCTCCAGTGGGCTGAACCTACGCCCTCTGCGTAAAGACCTATTGGTATCGGGATTTTACTCTCACCCTCCCGGGGCTGATCAGCCGCCGCCTGCGCTTCATTTCAAGCGGGCGGCGTTTTTGCTTGCGATGGCGAGCCCTTCTCCGGGACTGTTCCCCAGCAAGAGGGCTGCGCAGCCACAATCCCTTGCGCTGCCGCCGGGCAAAACACCCGAGCTATGGGTCAACGCGCGCCGCGGAAAATATTCCGCTTTACCGAAATTCGGAAAGCGCGCATCCATCGCGGCAACCCGGCCCAAGGACAAGGGGCGTATCGCGATCGTCACGAACGCGGGCCGGGCGGCGGTGGGCGCTGATGATACCGGCGCGAAGGGCTTTTGCAGGGCGGGCAACCGTGAGCAAGGCCATCGCGCACACGACCGGTGCCATCAGCGTACAGCAAAATCGTGTGGTCCTGGCGCCCGCAGTCTGTGCGTTAAGTCTTGTGGTGATGTGGCGGCCCGACCGGGTTCGCGCGTCAGCCATCCGCAAGGCGACGGGGGCAATAGTGCAACGCTCCCCGGGGAGAGCACGACATAAGCCGTTCAAACCACTGCGCAGGGAAGGCCGGGATGTCCCCGGTTGCCCTGTTCTCCGCTATGCAGCAGCACACGCAGTCTGCCCTTGGCATGGCGGTCCACGGGAGCCGACCGGCTCCCGGCCTTCCCTGCGCCCTTGTTCGATGAGGGCGAAGAGATCAAGCAAAGCTCGGGCGAAACGCGCCGCGAGGATGCGAAGCCGCGTCTGCAGAATTGCAGGATGGGTAGAACGGAGCGAAACCCATAGCGCAGCGCCAAGCGGTGCGATGCAGAGCCGGGGCCCATGTTGCAGCGTGTGCGCGGCCCCTGGGTCCTGGCTCTGCGCAGCAACGCGTTGCTGCGCGTCCGGGACGCGACAGTAGTGGCTTACAGATACCGCGTCAGCTCGGCCTTGAACTGCCCGTAGACGGCGTCCTCGATCTGGCTGCGCGTGATCCCGATGTCGCGCAGGGCGCGGTCGTCGAGCTCGTTCAGCGTCTTGACGGCGGTACGGCGCTCGAGGCGATCGAACAGCGCATAAGCGGCGTGGGCGAGCGTGGCGAAAAATCCGCCCGTCGAGGATGGGCGTAAACTCCGCCCGGCAGTTTGCGAGATAATGGTCATTTTTCTTCTCCGGCCTGTCGTTCCGCGCGGCGAAAGCAAATGCCGTTGGCGCGGACGCACTGGGCGTCTGCACCTCATTTGCCGTCGGATTGCTCTCGCTCTCCTCGGCTCAATCGCGGACCTTGATGGAACTTAAATGCTTCAGTACACTACTCGGAGCAAGTAAAACATTGCTCTCGGTGCAATAATGTCCAAGTTCGAGTACGTGAAGCTTGCCGATGCCATTGCCTCGGATATCTCTAACGGCACGTTAAGGCCCGGCGACCGGCTGCCGCCGCAGCGCAATTTTGCCTATGACCGTGGCATCGCGGTCTCGACCGCGAGCCGGGTTTATACGGAGTTGCTCCGCCGTGGGCTCGTGGTCGGCGAGGTCGGCCGCGGTACTTTCATCTCCGGCGACATCAGGCGCGAGGTCGAGGCGCTGAGCGAGCCGCGCGAGGCGCGGATCGATTTCGAGGTCAATTACCCGCTATTGCCGCAGCAATGGGCGATGATCGCCAAGAGCCTTGCGGGACTGGAGCGCGTCGATGCACTCGAATCGGCGCTGCGCGTCTCCACCAGCACCGGTACCAAGAGCGCGCGCAATGCGGCCGCCGCCTATCTCGCGCGCAAGGATTTCGCGCCGCAGTCCGAGCAGATCGTCTTCACGGCCAATGGCAAGCAATCGCTCGCGGCCGCGCTTGCGGCGCTCGTGCCCACCGGCGGCCGCTGCGGCGTCGAGGCGCTCACCTATCCCTACGTCAAGAGCATCGCGGCGCGGCTCGGCATCACGCTGGTCCCGATTCCGATGGACGAGTACGGCGCGCGGCCCGACGCCATTCAGAAGGCGCATCGCGAGGCGCATCTGTCGGCGCTGTATCTGCAGCCCATCATCCAGAACCCGCTCGGCGTCACCATGAACGCGACGCGGCGCGCCGACATCATGCGCGTCGCCGAAAAGCTCGACCTGACCATCATCGAGGACGCCGTGTACGGCTTCCTCGCCGACGACACGCCGCTGGCAGCTCTCGGGCCGGACCGCTGTATCGTGATCGACAGCCTGTCGAAGAAGGTCGCGCCGGGCCTTGCGCTCGGCATCCTCGTGGCGCCGCCGCAACTGCGCGAGAGCGTGATGAGCGCGGTCCGCACCGGCGGCTGGATCGCCTCCGGCCATGCGCTGGCGTCCGGGCAGCGGCTGATGGCCGACGGCACCGTCGCCGAGCTCACGCGCCTGAAACGCATCGACGCCTCGCGGCGTCAGCAGACCGCGGCACGGCTGCTCGCCGGCTACCAGCTCGCCGCCGACCCGCGCTCCTATCATCTGTGGCTGACGCTGCCGCCGCACTGGCGCTCGCAGACCTTTGTTGCCGCTGCGGCCCGGCGCGGCATTGCACTGACGCCGTCCTCCACCTTCGCCATCGCCCACGGTCATGCCCCGAACGCGGTGCGCCTCGCACTCGCCCCGCCCACCTTCGAGCAGCTCGATTCCGGCCTGCGCACCATCGTGTCGCTGCTCGGCACCAAGGAAGAGGATTTCGACTCGACGGAGTAGATCGCGGGGGCCCTAGCGCCGACGCACCTCCAGCCGAGTACAAGTTCCGCCGGGATGTCCGCTCGGACCATGGCCGCTCATCGGCGTTTATTCGGATTGCTCCGAGCCAGGCGGCAGGCCCCGCTGACAATCGATCAGCGGCCGGTTGCAAGACTAGGGCAGCAGCGATTGCGGCAGGCGCGCCAGGGTATAGGCGCGTGGCTGGTTGCGCCGCACGAAGCCGCCGACCTGCCAGGCGAACAGCGCGGCAAAGCCGACGATGAACAGCGCGCCGGCGAGCTCGCCGATCATCAGCGCACGGATCAACAGGCCCGCCATCACCACCGCCAGCGCCGCCAGGAATGCCAGCACGATCGCATAGGCCGTGCGGCCGAGCCCGGCGGTCAGCGCCGCGTGGCTGCCGGCCTCGGCCATCCGCGCATGCAATTCGACGATGAACGCGCGAAAGCCGTTGTCCTGCGGAGCCATCAGCGCCGCGGTCTGCCAGCTCGTCGACAGGATCGCGATGCGGCGGCCGCTCCTGTGCGTGACATCGGCGCGAAAGCGGTGCTGCTGCATCGACACCGGGCGGAACGACAGCCGGATTGCGCTTATCTCGTCATAAGGCCACAGGCCCGAGCGGCCGGAGATGTACCAGGACAGCCCCTGATCCGTCAGCTCGAAGCGATGCGCCGAGCCGATCAGCGACGCCTTGTAGGCATAGCTCACAACTGGCGCGGCCTCGGCCTCCGAACCCTGCATCCCGACAACCGATCCCGTCCGCGCGATCCCGTCCGCGCCATCCCGCCGGCGATCCGCTTGCGCGATCGCCCTCGCCCATCCTACAAGCGAGGCATGGTTGAGACGACCTTTTTTCCGCGCCGTCTGATTCTCGGCGCCGCAATGATCTCCGGCGTGCTGCTGGCGCTCGCGGTGCACATGCTGGGCGCGCGCTACGGGCTCGACCTCGGCGGGCTCTGGCGCTCCGACACGGCCGAGTTCATCCCCGCGGGCGCGGCGATTGCCTGGTGGCTGATCGCCACGGTCGGATTCTCCGGCGGCTATTTCACCGCGAGCTTGATGCAGAGCGCCGTGTCCGGCCAGATCCCGCAGCGGATGCGCCAGTTCCTGATCGCGGTCGGCGTGCTCCTGCTCGCGGGTGCGGGTCAGGTAGCCTCGGCGCCGAGCCCGATCCCGACCGTCTCGGGCGTGCTCGCCGGGCTCGCCGCGCTATGCCTTGGCGCCGTCATGGCGTTCTGCGGCGCCCATTTCGCGCTGCGCCGCGGCTGAACCTCACGCCGACGCCAGCAGCCGCGGGCGGTCCAGCATGATCGTCACGTCGGAGGCCGGCCGCGGCTTGCTGAACAGATAGCCCTGCGCCTGATTGCAGCCCTCGCGCCTGAGCAGCTCGAGCTGCGCATCATTCTCGACGCCTTCCGCGGTGGTGACGATGCCGAGGCTGCGGCCGAGGCCGGTCACGGCGCGGATGATCGCCATGGAATCCTCGCGCGTCGCCAGCTCCGACACGAACGAGCGGTCGATCTTGATCTTGTCGAACGGGAAGCTGCGCAGGTAGCTGAGCGACGAATAGCCGGTGCCGAAATCGTCGAGCGAGATCCGCACCCCCATGCCGCGCAGCTCGTGCAGGGTGGTCAGCGTCGCCTCGCTGTTCTGCAGCAGCACCGATTCGGTGATCTCGAGCTCGAGGCGTCGCGCATCGAGCCCCGAAGCGGCCAGCGCCTCGGTCACGGACGCGATCAGGTTCGGATTCTTGAACTGCACCGGCGACAGATTGACGGCGAGGTCGACGTCGTCAGGCCAGCTCGCCGCGTCGATGCAGGCGGAGCGCAGCACGAATTCGCCGAGCTGGACGATCAGTCCGGTCTCCTCGGCCAGCGGGATGAAGTCGATGGGTGCGATCAGGCCGCGGTGCGGATGGTTCCAGCGCAGCAGCGCCTCGAAAGCGACGACGCGACCGCTGATGACGTCGCGGATCGGCTGGTAGTACGGCTCGAACTCGCCACGTTGCAGCGCCGCGCGCAGATCCATTTCCAGGAGCCGCCGCGCCTGCGCGCGGGCATCCATGCCGGTCTCGAAGAAGCGATAGGTACCGCGGCCGTCCGCCTTGGCGCGGTAGAGCGCGAGGTCGGCGTTCTTCAACAGCTCGTCCGGGTCGCTGCCGTCCTGCGGCGACAGCGAGATGCCGATCGAGACGCCGATCACGATCTGATGGTCGTCGATCTCGTACGGTGCCGAGATGACCTCGACGAGACGGCGGGCGAGCGATCTCGCAGCGGTTTCCTCGGAGCGTCCGATCTGGACCACCGCGAACTCGTCGCCGCCCAGCCGCGCCACGGTGTCGCTTTCGTCGACGACGGCCGTCAGCCTGCGGCCGACCTCCTTCAGCAGCGCATCGCCGATGGGATGGCCGAGCGAGTCGTTGATGTCCTTGAAGTGATCGAGATCGAGACAGAGCACCGCGAGCTGCTCGCCCGACCTTGTCCGGCGCAGCCCCTGCTCGAGCTGCTCGTGGAACAGCACGCGGTTCGGCAGGCTGGTCAGCGCGTCATGGCGCGCCATGTGCGAGATCTTGGCCTGCGCCTCCAGCCATTCGGTGATGTCCTCGAAGGTCGCGACCCAGCCGCCGCCGTGCATCGGCTGGTTGACCACCCGGATGGAGCGGCCGAACCGGTTGACCACGTCGGTCGTGGTGCGGCCCTCGCGCGCGTCGGCGACGAGGCGGGCGAAGAATTCATCGGCATCGCCCTGCCACTGGCCCTTGGCCTGCTCGTCCCGCAAGATGTCGACCAGCCGGCGGCCGGTGAGCGCGATGTCGGTGCGGCGAAGCATCGCCGCATAGCGCTCGTTGAACAGGATGATCTTGCCGTCGGCGTCGAACATGCACAGCCCCTGCGACATGTTCTCGAGCGCCGTGTCCAACACCATTTGCTGGGCCCCCAGTTCGCCCTTGGCGCGGCGGTCGAGCAGCGCCGCCACGAGGGCGATCGCGATGATCGCGACCGCGGCGCTGGCAGTGAGGAAGGACAGCGAGGCCGGCGGGATCGACAGGCCGCTGATCGCGAGCGTCGGATCCGGCGTCAGCAGCACCGCGCCCATGGCCGTGAAATGATGTGCCACGATGGCGACCGTCAGCAGCGCAGTCGCCGTCAGCGCATGGAAGAGGTCATCGCGTCGCGCCGCCACAAACAGGGCAAGCGCCGCAAAGAGAATTCCGGACAGGATCGAGATAGCAACCGTGCTTCCGATCCAGCCCACCCGCGCGGGTATCTCCAGCGCCGCCATGCCGGTGTAATGCATCGCCGCGACACCGGTGCCGACGATGGCGCCGCCAAGGGCGACCCACGCCGCGCGCGAGGACGATACGGCGATGCTCAGCCCCACGAAGGTCACCGCGATCGCAAAGATCAGCGACATAATCGTCACCGGGATGTTGTAGGCGCCCGCGCCTCCCGGCCCATAGGCGAGCATCGCGATGAAATGCGTCGCCCAGATGCCGCAGCCGCTGACGGCAGCATCGAGGCCGATCCAGGCAAGACGTTCGAGCCCGTGCGTCGCACGCGCGCGATGGAACAGGCTGATCGCCGCTGCGCTGGCGAGCAGGCACACCGCACCGCCGAGCGCGACGAGGCGCAGATCGTGCTCCTCGGTAAGACAGTAAAGAACTTGATACATTGCGGGCCCCGTCCCTATGGACTCGCACTTGAACCGACAGAGGTGGACGATCGGTAACCGGCTACATGACCGGTCCGCGAATGGTAAATGGCGGATGTCCGGATTCGTTCACATTGTCATTCTCGCGCCGGTGCACCGAAGCCGATCACCGCCGCCGCCAGCAACAAGACCGCCGCTGAAATAATCAACGACACATGCAGGCCTTCCATGAAGGCGCCTGTTCCCGCCATCAGCGATCCAAACAAGGCAACGCCGAGGACGCTGCCGGTCTGCCGCGTCGCGTTGAGGACGCCCGCCGCGATGCCGGAGCGCGCTTTGTCGACGCTGCCCAGCAAGGTCGAGGTCAGCGGCGGTACCAATAGCCCTAGGCCGCCGCTGATCGCGATCATCTGCCCGCAGATCATCCAATAGCTCGTGTCGGCCGCGATCCACAGCAGACCGAGACAGCCGAGCGCCGACACGCAGGCGCCGACGACGATGGTCGGGCACGCGCCGATGCGCTCGGCGAGGCGCGGCGCCAGCAGATTGATCGGCAGCACCGCCGCCATCATCGGCACGAAAGCAAGCCCGGTCCACCACGCCGACAGCCCGTTGATCCGCTGGAAGTACAGGCTGAGCACGAAGATCAGGCCGTAGATGGCGATGTTGACGAGCAGGCCGACGAGCGAGGTGAGCGCGAACAGCCTGTGGCTGAACAGCGACAACGGCAGCATCGGCTGCGCCGCGCGCCTCTCGCGCCAGATGAAGAGCGCAGCGAGAATGGCAGAGCCGGCAAAGCCTGCGATCACCGCCGGATGTCTCCAACCCAGCGCACCGCCTTCGATAATGGCGCCGGCCAGCGCCCCCAGCGCTCCGATCGCGGCAAGCTGGCCGGGCAAATCGATCTCGCGCGAGCGCGCCCGTGTGGTCTCGCTGGCATAGCGCCAGCTCAGCCACAGGCCGGCGAGCCCGATCGGCAGATTGACCAGGAAGATGGCGCGCCATCCGACCAGCGTGATCAGCGCGCCGCCGACGAAGGGGCCGGCGGTGAGAGCAAGGCTGGCTCCGGCTGCCCAGACCGCAACGGCGCGGCCGCGTGCGCGGTCGTCCGCATAGGCATGATTGAGCAGCGCAAGCGAGTTCGGCACCAGGATCGCCGCCGCCAGCCCCTGGACCAGCCGGGCGCCGATCAGCACGGTCGCATTGGGTGACAGCGCGCAGGCGAGCGAGGCCGCGGTGAAGATGGCGAACCCCGCCATGAAGACGCGCTTGGCGCCGATCCGGTCGCCGAGAGCGCCAGCCGTCAGGATGAAGGCGGCAAACGCGATAGTGTAGGCGCTGACCACCCATTGCAGCTCGGCGACGCCGCCGCCGAGCGCCCGGCCCATCGCATCGAGTGCCGTGTTGACGATGGTGACGTCGAGCTGCACCACGCCATAGCCGAGACTCATTGCGGCCAGCGTGAGAGAAGTCGCAAGAGCCGAGCCCGCGCGTGGCGTGTCGGCCCTGCCGTCGAAGGTTTCATATTTGATGGTGTTGGCTCGCATGCTGCACCTCGATTGCAGCCCCATGCGACATGTACGCCTTTAACCCTCCGTCATGCTTCGAGAACGACCGAATAATGATGTTGAGCGTGAAAGCGCCGCGCGGACTACCGCGCGGCGCCAATCATGGTTGGCCTTGCATCAGCTCGCCGCGCGCAAATTCACCTTGCTCTCGGCGAGCGTCGTCAGCTTCTTGTCGGTCGCCTTTTCCTCCTCGAGCGTCTTGGCGAGCACGCTGGCGCAATCGTTGCGGCCGAGCTGCTTGGCCCAGGCGATCAGGCTGCCGTAGCGCACGATCTCGTAATGTTCGGCGGCCTGTGCCGCGTTGATCAGCGCGGCATCGAGCACCGCCTTGTCGGCGACTTCGCCGGCGGTCTCGTCGGCTTCCTCGATGATGCCGTCGATCGCCGGACAGTCGACCGCCTTCACGGGGACGCCATGCATCTTGAACACTTCCTCGAGCCGCTTGACGTGCTCCTTGGTCTCCTCGAGGTGCGTCAAAAAGCCCTGTTTCAGCTGTGGATCCGTGGCCTTGCTTGCCATCTTCGGCAGCGCCTTGGTCAATTGCTGCTCGGCGTAATAGATGTCCTGGAGCTGGTGCACGAACAGGTCATTCATGGTCTTGATATCTTTTGTGAACAGTCCCATCGTTCCGTCCTCTTCCGGTTCTTGGAACACGAAGGCCGCGGCTTGCACGAAAAGCCGCTTATTCCGCCATGCTCGGTTGCTGATGGGGCCCAACGAGCGCCCGGCATCGACGTTCCAAAAAAGACCCGTAAGGCTTGCGCTGGAACAATGCGGCCGGCGCCGGGACCTGAAATCATAGGGCCCATACGAACGCACGAGCCGGCCGGTTTCACGACTCATATGCTTAACGCGCCTCCGATGTGAACCACGTATGACAAAGTGGCCGGTCCAGCGCAGAACCTCTTGTTGTCAAGGGCTGCACAAGCCGCTGTTTTTGCCTTAAATGAGCTGGATCATGTCGAGCGATCGATGCCTGCCTTTGGCCATGATCACACCCGACTGGCCAATGCCTGGCCCGGTCGGTCTTGCCCCCCGCCGGGAGGATGAATGCACGGACTGCTGCCCGCGCTGAAACGCGGCTTCAAGAGATGGATCGGCTGGCGACGCCTTGGCGTTGCCGCGAGCATCTTCATCATCGCTTTCGCGATCACCACGCTGGTGCGGACCCTCAAGGGCATCGATACCGGGGTCATCCTGACTGCGTTAACCGAGATCCCCCGCGGGAGCATCGGGCTGGCGGCGATCTGCGTGTTTTTCGCGTTCTGTACGCTGACCTTCTACGATTTTTTTGCACTGCGAACGATCGGCAAGAAGCACGTGCCCTATCGCATCGCGGCGCTCTCCAGCTTCACGTCCTATTCGATCGGCCACAACATCGGCGCCACCGTGTTCACCGGGGGCGCGATCCGCTTCCGGATCTATTCGGACTACGGCTTGAACGCGATCGACGTCGCCAAGATCTGCTTCCTGTCGGGCCTGACCTTCTGGCTCGGTAACATCTTCGTGCTCTCGATCGGCATGGCGATCCATCCGGATGCGGCGTCCTCGATGGATCAGCTGCCGTCGTCGATCAACCGGCTGATCGCGCTTGGCGGCCTCGCCTCGATCGGCGCCTATCTGGTCTGGCTCTGCATGGGCGAAAAGCGACGCGAGCTCGGCCAGAAGGGCTGGAAGGTGGTGCTGCCTTCCGCGCCGCTGACCCTGGTCCAGATTCTGATCGGGGTGGTCGATCTCGGCTTCTGTGCCACGGCGATGTACCTCCTGATGCCGGCCAACCCGCCGATCGACTTCATGTCGCTCGCCGTGGTGTTCATCCTGGCGACGCTGCTCGGATTCGCCAGCCATGCGCCCGGCTCGATCGGCGTGTTCGACGCCGCCATGCTGCTGGCGCTGCCCGAATTCGGCCGTGAGCAGCTCCTGGCGACGCTCCTGGTGTTTCGCATTCTCTATTTCGTGATCCCGTTCGGCCTTGCCATCTCCATCATGGGCACCCGCGAGCTCTGGATGAACGTGGTGGAGCCCTGGCAGGAGCGGCGGCGGCTGGCGGAGGCCTGTGCCCAGGCCAATCTGCCCAAGGAGGTGACGCCCATGGAGCGCGAGCGGTTGCTGCGGCAGGCCAACAAGCGCTGAAATGGTCGGCCCGGACCAAAGGGTTGCGGGCGGCGGCGCAATGCTCTCTTATTTCCGCCTCAACTTTGCCGTTGAAGACGCGGGCCATGATCCCTGTATTCCTTCGTACCCTCTCCGCCTGCGCCCTGCTGCTGGCCGGGCTTTTGACCGTTTTGCCGGCAGAACGCGCCGCCGCCCAGGATGCCGGCACGCTGCAGATCAGTTGGGAGGTACGTAATCGCTTCCGGCTGTTCCGCGAGGAGCGCGACTTCCTGCTCCATGTCGAGAATGCGCGTAACCGCAACATCCTCGCCGCAGAACAATCGCTGGAGCAGCAGAGCGAAGGCCGCGGCTGGGCCCGCAACATGGTCAACCGCCTCTGCATCGACCTCCAGGGCCGCGTCAACCAGCCCTGCACCCGCGACAACACCAAGGAAAACTACCTCACCCCGATCGACCATCCCGTCACCGTACGCCTCGTCGGCGCGGTGCCGGTCGGCGCCATCTGCGCCTGGTCGTTCGACGACGGCGACGGCCCGCAACAATCGACCTTCGATTGCGCCGAGCCGATCAATTTGCGTGTCCGCTACGGCAAGCCGACGGTCGCGACCGTCGATGTCTCCTCCGGCTCCGATCCAACCCAGAAGATCCAGACCGAGATTCAGGTCCGCGACATCTTCGTCGCCGGCCTCGGCGACAGCATCGCCTCGGGCGAGGGCAATCCGGACCGGCCGCTGGCGCTGTCCGACGAAGGTTTCTGCTTCCGCTCTTATCTCGGCACCGCCGGCGGACAGTACTATCGGCCGAGCCGCCACGGCTACAAGGGCGGCCGCGCCTGCGAGGCGCCGGATACGCTCGCCAACTGGCAACGCTACAGTGCGCTCTGGTTCAACGCGCCCTGCCACCGCTCGCTGTACAGCTACCAGACGCGCACCGCGCTGGCCCTCGCGGTGCGCTACACCCACATTGCCGTGACCTATCTGCCGCTCGCCTGCACCGGTGCCAGCATCAGCGACGGGCTGCTCGGCTCGCAGCGCGCCCGCGAATGCCCGCCCGGCAAGACCGGGGTCTGCAACACCAGCGTGAACGCCCAGGTCGCCGAGCTGCGCGAGGCGCTGACCGCGGCGAAGAAGCGCCAGCCCGATCGCACGCTCGACCTCGTGCTGATCTCGGCCGGCGCCAACGATGTCTATTTCTCCGGCCTGGTCGCCGACGTCATCGTCGACACCGCGACCGAGCGGGCGCTGTTTCGCCGCTCCGGCGTGATGGCGAGCGTCGACGATTCCCGCGATGCGCTGGCCCGCGAGCTGCCGCAGAACTTCGTCAAGCTGCGCGAGGCCTTGAAGCCGCTGGTCGGCGGCGATCTCTCCCACGTCGTCTATGTCTCCTACGCCAATCCCGCGCTTGCCGATGGCGGCGTGCCCTGCCGTGGCGGCCGCGCCGGGTTCGACATCCATCCGTCCTTCAACGCCGACCCGCAGCGCCTCGCCCGCGTCTCGACCTTCGTCGACACCGAGTTCTTGCCCCAATTGAAGGCGCTCGCCACCTGCACCCGCGGCGCGCTGTGCCGCGATCCCGAGGCCGACCGCATGACCTTCGTTGATGCGCATCAGGCCGCCTTCGCCGATCACGGCTTTTGCGCGCATTCGGGCAACGATCCCGAATTCGACCGCGCCTGCTTTGCCGAGAACGGCCAGAGCTTCAATCCTGATATCGTGAGCGCAGCGAGCCAGCCGATGCTGTGCGGCCGTGGCGCCTCGGAATACCGCGCCTACCTGCCCCGCGGGCGCTGGATCCGCGACGCCAACGACAGCTACTTCGCCGCGATGACCTATCCGCAAGGGCTGCCGGCGGCGAGCCAGCCGACCGACATCCACGACGCCACATGGGGCGTGCTCTCCGCCGTCTATGGCGGCGCGGTGCACCCGAGCGCCGAGGGGCATGCGGCGATGGCGGATGCGGCATTGCCGGCCGCGAGTGCCGTGCTCGGACTGGATGCCGTGCCGCCGGGCGTGACGCGCGGGGTGCTGCCGCAGCTGTTGCCGAGCGCGCAGCAGTAAGCAACGCTGCCTTCGCAAACTCAATGTCATCGTCCGCGCAGCCGGACGATCCAATAATCCGTAACAGCTGCAATTGAATCGAGACGCTGCGGCATGCTGAATTCCCCGCCTGCGCGGGGAATGACCATGGAGTGCGCTGTGAGCGCATTCGCCATCTCCACGCAATCGTTCCCCTCATCTGCCGTTCCATCAATCCAAAAACGGCATCGATCGATACTGCCTTGAACTTGGACACTCCGCCGCACGCGCCTCTAGGAGTCGCCTGGAGGAAATGTTCGAGTTTCAAGGAGGCGCCTGATGAGCGCAGTGGTGTCCGCAGCGGACGTGAGGCGATCTCGCGTCAGGCTGTTCATCGTGACCATGTTGTTCCTGGTCACGACAGTGAATTATGCCGACCGCGCCACGCTGTCGATCGCAGGTCCCGCACTCTCCAAGGAGCTGCATCTCGATCCCGTCGCCATGGGCTGGATCTTCTCGGCGTTCGGCTGGTCCTATGTCGTGGCGCAGGTGCCGGGCGGCTGGCTGCTCGACCGTTACGGCTCGCGCCTCGTCTATGCCTTCAGCATCATCATCTGGTCGCTGTTCACGCTGATGCAGGGCTGGGTCGGCTTCCTCAGCGCCGGCACGGCCGTCGTGGTGCTGTTCGCGCTCCGCCTCCTGGTCGGCGTCGCGGAAGCGCCGTCCTTTCCCGCCAATGCCCGCATCGTCGCCGCTTGGTTTCCGGGCAATGAGCGCGGCACTGCGTCGGCCTTCTTCAACTCCGGACAGTATTTCGCGACCGTGATCTTCGCGCCGCTGATGGGCTGGATCGCCCACTCGTACGGCTGGCGCTTCGTGTTCTTCGTGATGGGCGCGCTCGGCATCGTCATGGGCTTCGCCTGGCTCAAGACCATCTACGGCCCGAAGGAGCATCCCTCGATCAACGAGGCCGAGTTCGACTACATCAAGAACGGCGGCGCGCTGGTCGATCTCGACGCGCCCAAGGACGACCTGCCGCGCGCGCGGTCGCCCGAGGCCGGCTCCGGCTGGGACCACATCCGCCAGCTGCTCTCCAACCGCATGATGCTCGGCGTCTATCTCGGCCAATACTGCATCAACACGTTGACCTATTTCTTCCTGACCTGGTTTCCGGTCTACCTCGTCAAGGAGCGCGGCCTGTCGATTCTGCAGGCCGGCTTCGTCGCGACCCTGCCGGCGCTGTGCGGCTTCATCGGCGGCGTGCTCGGCGGCATCATCTCGGACGCGATCCTGCGCCGGACCGGCTCGCTGACCATGGCGCGCAAGATCCCGATCGTCGGCGGCATGCTGCTGTCGATGTCGATCATCGCCTGCAACTATGTCGACGGACAGGCGCTGGTGGTCGGCTTCATGGCGCTCGCCTTCTTCGGCAAGGGCATCGGCGCGCTCGGCTGGGCCGTCGTTTCCGACACCTCGCCGAAGGAAGCCGGCGGCGTCTCCGGCGGCCTGTTCAACACCTTCGGCAACCTCTCCTCGATCACCACGCCGATCGTGATCGGCTACATCCTGGCCGCGACCGGCTCGTTCAACGGCGCACTGGTGTTCGTCGGCCTCAACGCGTTGGTGGCGGCGTTCGCCTACCTCGTCATCGTCGGCAAGATCGAGCGGGTGACGCTCAAACGTTCCTCCTGAGGGCTCCCATGGGAGCTTGACCAGGCAACTCAACGGCGGCCCTCAGAAGCCGCCGTCTTTGTTTTTGGGGGTGATCGATGCTAGAAGTCCCGGGGAAACGCCTTATTCATCTAAGGCATGTATCGATGTTCGACCTCAACCAGCTCCGCTGTTTCGTCACGGTGGCCGAAGAACTGCATTTCGGCCGCGCCGCCGCGCGGCTGAACATGACCCAGCCGCCGCTGTCCCGGCAGATCCAGGTGCTCGAGCACATCATCGATGCGCCGCTGCTGGAGCGCACCAGCCGCTCGGTCCGCCTCACCCCTGCCGGGCGCAGCTTCCTGCCGGAGGCGCGGCGCATCCTGAAGCTGGCGGAAAGCGCCTCGCAGGTCGCCCGACGCATCGCGCTCGGCAAGACCGGCTCGCTGAAGATCGGCTTCACCGCGGCCGCCGCCTACGGCTTCCTGCCGGAACTGGTCGCAGCCTGCCGCGCAAAATTGCCCGAGGTGGATTTCTCGCTGAAGGAGATGGTGTCGGGCGACCAGTTCGAGGCGCTGACTTCGGGCCAGATCGACGCCGGCCTGCTCCGGCCGCCGATCGCGCGGCCCGAGCTCACCAGCCGCCGCGTCGTCGCCGAGCCCCTGCTCGCCGCGATCCCGAAGAAGCATCCGCTGGCGAGCGCCGACAGCATCACCATCAAGGATTTCGACGACCAGCCCTTCGTGATGTATTCGCCCTATGAGAGCCGCTACTTCCACGATCTCCTGGTGGCGCAATTCACCCGCGCCGACGTGCTGCCGCGCTATGTCCAGCATCTCAGCCAGATCCACTCGATCCTCGCCATGGTCCGCGCCGGACTCGGCCTTGCCATCGTGCCGGCCGCGGCTGCGGGCCTGAAGATTTCCGACGTCCGGCTGCGTCCGCTCAAGCTGCGGGGCCGCGTGCCGGTCGAGTTGTTCATGGTCTGGCGCCGCGACGACGAGAATCCGCTGCTCTCGGCACTGGTCAAAATCGCCGGTGAATTGTCCTCCGCGGAGGTGGCGGAGGATTGATGCTCAATCCGCATCGGTCGATATAGGCTTTAGCTTGGACCCGCATCGAACGGTCTCCTAAACCACGGCGCATGGACGCGCAGGCATCGAGGCCCGCGTCCTCCACAACACGCACGAAGGGAACAGCGCCCGTGAGCAAGATGACCCCGCAGGAAATGGCCCAGAAGATCGGATCCGGCCTCCTGTCCTTTCCCGTCACGCCATTCAAGGCTGACTACTCCTTCGACGAGGCGACCTACCGCGCCAACATGGACTGGCTGTGCGGCTACGACGTCGCGGGCCTGTTCGCCGCCGGCGGCACCGGCGAATTCTTCTCGCTGACGCCGACCGAAGTTCCTGAAGTCGTGAAGGTTGCCGTCGACGAGACCAAGGGCCGCGTGCCCGTGCTCGCCGGCACCGGCTACGGCACGGCGATCGCGCGCGAGATCGCGATCGGCGCGGAAAAGGCCGGCGCCGACGGTTTGTTGCTGCTGCCGCCCTATCTCACCCATGCCGAGCAGGAGGGCCTTGCCGCCCATGTCGAGGCAGTCTGCGCGGCCGTGAAGATCGGCGTCATCGTCTACAACCGCGACAACGCCATCCTGCAGCCCGACACGCTCGCCCGCCTTGCCGAGCGCTGTCCGAACCTCGTCGGCTACAAGGACGGCATCGGCGACATCGAGCTGATGACCCGCGTCTACACCAAGCTCGGCGACCGCCTGACCTATGTCGGCGGCCTGCCGACCGCGGAGACCTTCGCGCTGCCCTATCTCGACATGGGCGTGACGACCTATTCCTCCGCCGTGTTCAACTTCGTGCCGGAATTCGCCACCAATTTCTACGCGGCCGTGCGCAAGCGCGACCACGCCACGATCCAGGCCGGCTTGAAGGATTTCATCCTGCCGCTGATCGCGATCCGCAACCGCAAGAAGGGCTATGCGGTCTCGATCATCAAGGCCGGCATGAAGGTGATCGGCCGCGACTCCGGCCCGGTCCGCCCTCCGCTCACCGACCTCACCGAGCAGGAGATCGCGGAAGTGACCGCGCTGGTGAAGAATCTGCCCGCCATCCGATCGACACAACAGGCGGCAGAATAGGCCGACCACAACGAGGAGCGAGCGATGGCCCTGACCGAGATTTCCGGCGCACCAATCGTCACGGCGATGCAGGTGATCCCGGTCGCCGGCCGCGACAGCATGCTCCTCAATCTGAGCGGCGCGCACGCGCCGTTCTTCACCCGCAACATCATCATCCTCACCGACAATGCCGGCCACACCGGCGTCGGCGAGGTGCCGGGCGGGCAGAAGATCTGGCAGACGCTGCAGGACGCGCGCGACCTCGTGATCGGCAAGACCGTCGGCGCGATGAACAACATCCTCGCCGACGTCCGCACGGCTTTCGCCGACCGCGATGCCGGCGGCCGCGGCAAGCAGACCTTCGATCTGCGCGTGATGATCCACGCGGTCACCGCGATCGAATCCGCGCTGCTTGATCTGCTGGGTCAGCACCTCAACCTGCCGGTCGCCGCCCTGCTCGGCGAAGGCCAGCAGCGCAGCAGCGTCGAGACGCTCGGTTATCTCTTCTTCGTCGGCGATCGGCGCAAGAGCAAGCTCAGCTACGTCAGCGGCGAGACCGGCAAACCCGAATGGTTCAACCTCCGCCACCAGGAGGCGATGACGCCGGAGGCCGTGGTGCGGCTCGCGGAAGCCACCCACGACCATTACGGCTTCGCCGACTTCAAGCTGAAGGGCGGCGTGCTGCGCGGCGAGCGGGAGATCGAGGCCGTCACCGCCATCGCAAAGCGTTTTCCCAACGCGCGCGTGACGCTCGACCCCAACGGCGCCTGGTCGCTCGACGAGGCGATCAAGCTTTGCAAGGGCATGCACGGCATCCTCGCCTATGCCGAGGATCCCTGCGGCGCGGAGGCCGGCTTCTCCGGCCGCGAGATCATGGCCGAGTTCCGCCGCGCCACCGGGCTGCCCACCGCGACCAACATGATCGCGACCGACTGGCGGCAGCTCTCCCATGCGCTGCGCCTGGGGGCGGTAGACATCCCGCTGGCCGATCCCCATTTCTGGACCATGCAGGGCTCGGTGCGCGTCGCCCAGACCTGCCGCGACAATGGCCTGACCTGGGGCTCGCATTCCAACAACCATTTCGACATTTCGCTGGCCATGTTCACCCATGTCGGCGCCGCCGCCCCCGGCAAGGTCACCGCGATCGACACCCACTGGATCTGGCAGGACGGTCAGGCGCTGACCCGAGAGCCGCTTCAGATCAAGGGCGGCAAGATCGCCGTGCCTGACAGGCCGGGCCTGGGCGTCGAAATCGACAGGGCCGCTATCGACGCCGCGCATGACCTCTACAAGCAGCATGGACTTGGCGCCCGGGATGACGCTATTGCCATGCAGGACCTGATCCCCGGCTGGACCTTCGACGACAAGCGTCCGTGCCTGGTACGGTAAACACTCAGGCCTGATCCCGGAAAAGTGGACACCGGTTTCCGATCAGGATCATGCCCCTTGAATATGGAGGAAACGATGACTGCGATCCTTAAGAACTTCATCGGCGGCGAATGGGTCGACGGCTCGGGCGTCACCAGGAACATCAACCCCTCCAACACCAACGACGTTGTCGGCGAATACGCCAAGGCCGACAAGGCGCAGACCGAGAAGGCGATCGCCGCCGCCAAGGCCGCCTTCCCCGCCTGGGCGCAGTCGACGCCGCAGGCGCGCTTCGACGCGCTGAACAAGATTTCGCTGGAAATTCTCGCCCGCAAGGAAGAGCTCGGCCGCCTGCTCGCCCGCGAGGAAGGCAAGACCCTCCCCGAGGGCATCGGCGAAGTCGCCCGCGCCGGCCAGATCTTCGCGTTTTTCGCCGGCGAGGCGCTGCGCCTGATCGGCGAGAAGGGCGCCTCGGTTCGCCCCGGCCTCGACGTCGAGCTCACGCGTGAGCCCGTCGGCGTCGTCGGCATGATCACGCCCTGGAATTTCCCGATTGCGATCCCCGCCTGGAAGATCGCGCCGGCGCTCTGCTACGGCAACACCGTCGTGTTCAAGCCGGCCGAGCTGGTGCCCGGCTCCGGGCACGCGCTCGCCGAGATCATCACCCGCTCCGGCATTCCCGCCGGCGTGTTCAACCTCGTGGTCGGCTCAGGCTCGGTGGTCGGCCAGACCCTGCTCGAGCACCCGGACGTCGCCGCGATCTCCTTCACCGGCTCGGTGCAGACGGGGCGCAAGATCGCGCAGGCCTGCGTGCTCTCGAACCCCATGAAGAAATTCCAGCTCGAGATGGGCGGCAAGAATCCGCTGGTCGTGCTCGACGACGCCGACCTCAAGACCGCCGTCGAGGTCGCCGTCAACGGCGCCTATTTCTCGACCGGTCAGCGCTGCACCGCCTCCTCCCGCCTGATCGTCACCGAAGGCATCCACGACCGCTTCGTCGCGGCGGTGGCTGAGCGCCTGAACAGCCTGTCGGTCGACGACGCACTCAAGGCCGGCGTGCATATCGGCCCCGTGGTCGACCAGAGCCAGCTCGACCAGGATCTGCGCTACATCAAGATCGGCCAGGACGAGGGCGCCAAGCTCGCCTTCGGCGGCGAGCTGCTCAAGCGCGAGAACCCCGGCCATTATCTCGCGCCGGCCCTGTTCACCGAAGCCAACAACAACATGCGCATCGCGCGTGAGGAGATCTTCGGCCCGGTCGCCGCCGTCATCCGCGCCAAGAACTACGAAGAGGCCCTCGCCATCTCCAACGACACCGAGTTCGGCCTTGCCTCCGGCATCTGCACCACCAGCCTGAAATACGCCACGCACTACAAGCGCAACAGCGAGTCCGGCATGGTGATGGTCAATCTGCCGACCGCCGGCGTCGACTATCACGTGCCGTTCGGCGGCCGGAAGGGCTCGAGCTACGGCGCCCGCGAGCAGGGCTCCTACGCCCGCGAGTTCTACACCACGGTGAAGACGGCCTATACGTTCCCGGGCTGATGCACGTTCGTAGGGCGGGCTAGCCGGCGGCTGCGCAAAGCGCAGTGCGCTGGCGTAACCCGCCTCCTATCTTCCAGCATCGAGAGAGGTGGCGGGTTACGCCTACGGCTGACCCGCCCTACAAGACGGAGTCCTCCCATGGACCAGGACGTCGCAGCGAAAGAGCAGCCCCGCTACATCAAGCTCAACGATCGCGACAATGTCGCGATCGTGGTCAATGATTTCGGGCTTCCCGCCGGCTCCCGCTTCGCCAGCGGGCTGACGCTGCGCGCCTTCGTGCCGCAGGGGCACAAGACGGCGCTGGTCGACATCGCGGAAGGCGCGCCGATCATCCGCTACGGCGAGATCATCGGCTATGCGTTGTCGCCGATCCTGGCCGGAGAATGGGTGGACGAGGCGCGCATCCGCATGCCGGAGGCCCCCGACCTCGACAAGCTCGAGATCTCCACCGCCGTCCCCGCCCCGTTGCCGCCGCTCGAAGGTTTTACGTTCGAGGGCTACCGCAATCCGGACGGCTCGGTCGGCACGAAAAACATTCTGGGCATCTCCTCCTCCGTGCAATGCGTCAAGGGCACGATGGAATATGCGGTGAAGCGCATCCGCGCCGAGCTGCTGCCGAAGTACCCCAACGTCGACGACGTCGTGCCGCTGACCCACGCCTATGGCTGCGGCGTCGCCATCACCGCGCCCGACGCCGTGGTGCCGATCCGCACGCTGCAGAACCTCGCGCTCAACCCGAATTTCGGCGGCGAGATTCTGGTGGTCGGCCTCGGCTGCGAAAAACTCGCGCCCGAGCGGCTGGTGCCGGAGGGCGTCAGCGATGCCATCGTGCGGATGCAGGACGAAGCCTTCGACGGCTTTGGCGCGATCGTCGATGCCATCATGACCCAGGCGGAAGCCCGCCTGAAGATCCTCAACAAGCGCACACGCGAGACCTGCCCGGCCTCCGATCTCGTCATCGGCCTGCAATGCGGCGGCAGCGACGCCTTCTCCGGCGTCACCGCGAATCCCGCCGTCGGCTTTGCCGCGGACCTCCTGGTGCGCGCCGGCGCGACCGTGATGTTCTCGGAGGTCACCGAGGTGCGCGACGCCATCCAGCTCCTCACGCGGCGCGCGATCAACGAGGATGTCGGCCGCGCGCTGGTGCGCGAGATGGCCTGGTACGATTCTTATCTGGCCCGCGGCGGCGCCGACCGCAGCGCCAACACCACGCCCGGCAACAAGAAGGGCGGCCTCGCCAACATCGTCGAGAAATCGCTCGGCTCGATCGTCAAGTCCGGATCATCCGCGATCACCGGCGTGCTCTCGCCGGGCGAGAAGGCGACGCAGAAGGGCATGCTGTTCGCGGCAACGCCGGCAAGCGACTTCATCTGCGGCACGCTCCAGCTCGCCTCCGGCATGACGCTGCAGGTGTTCACCACTGGCCGCGGCACGCCCTACGGCCTTGCAGCGGCGCCCGTGATCAAGGTCGCGACCCGCAGCGAGCTCGCGCGGCGCTGGAAGGACCTGATCGACTTCGATTCAGGCAGCATCGCCACCGGCGAGAAGACCATCGAGGAATGCGGCTGGGACCTGTTCCGCCTGATCCTCGATGTCGCCTCCGGCCGCACCAAGCCATGGTCGGACCGCTGGGGCATCCACAACGATCTCACGCTGTTCAATCCGGCGCCGGTGACCTGAAGCGCCGACTTGGGTCTCCGCGAAACCGTCCGGAAACATTGGCGCGGAAAACTTCGTCGCCATTTCGTGCTGTCGCCTGACGCAATCAAGAAGTTCGTCAATGGACACATGAATGTTCGCACAGGAGCGAACCTGTTCCGGCATCGTCACGACCAAACCTCCGATTGACATCTTCAACGGAGATTTTCCAATGCGTGTTCTCACAATGATTGCCCTCGCCAGCGACGTGATTGCGAGCTCGACCTGCGCGTTCGCCGGAGAGCTTCCCTCTTACGAAGTGAAGTCGTTGCCGATCTCGGCGACCCAGGTGCAGGTGCTCGGCGGTGCCGGTGTCGAGGAGCAGTCGACCGCGCCCACCATGATCGTCGCCGGCATGCCCGCCTCGCCCGCACAGGTCTCGGTGTTGTCGCCGCGCGTCAAGCGGCTTGCGAGTGCAAATTCGGAAAGCGAGGCGCGCTAAAACCTACCGCATCGCTTGCGGCGCCTGCATCCGGTGCGGGCGCCGTCAGCGTTTTCAGGTCATGCTGCCCGGCATGAAGCAGCGCACGCGCGGATGACCGTCGATATAGTGCTTCCACACCATGGTGCGGCCGATCTTGTTCGGCACGGTGATCACGGCACCGTCGGGCACCACGACCCACTCGTCGTCGATGCGGACGCGGTAGCGGCCGCGATCGGACTCCCAATCGACGTCGGCAATGATGTAGCCGTCGGCGTCGGTGCAGCACTGGCCGAATTCGCTGTGCAGGCTTTCGAACCAGGGTTTCAACGGCGAGTTGGCGTAGCGCCCGTCGTCACGCGCCTGGGCCGGGAATGTCAGAAGCGACGTCACGCCCAGCAGCGTCGCTGCGCACAAGCTTGAAAATTTCATCTCGTCGTCCCGCGATCACAATGATCCGTGCGGGGGACGACAACGCCATCCGTTGCCCGCGCCTTGAATCCGGCGCGGCACCGGCGACTCGTTCCCCCAGCAGCTGACGATAACTATGCAAATCCGCTGCCAGCGCGCATTCCGGGGAACTACTGCCGCAGGCGCAAAGGCATCCGCCTTTCGACGGATGCGGCCTAGGATCAAAATCCGACGCCGAGACGGCGATGCTCAAGAAGACCGCAACCGGTCTACTGCTTCGCCGGTGCCATCATCATGCCGCCGCCCTTCTTCGGTGCGGGTGCCGGCGGCTTGGTCGCCGCCGCCTGCGCGGGCAGATATTTTGCCACGATGGCGGGATCGACCTGGGCGATGTTGGCGTCAGGCAGGCGCGTCCAGGCCTCGTCCTTGCCGAGCAGCGAAATCCCGAGATAGCCGCGCAGCGTCAAGGTCTGACCGTCGGGACTGACCTTCATGTTGGCCTTCCAGATCTGGCCATCGCGCGGATTGAGCACGTTGCCGCCTTCGTACTTCAAGCCTTCGCGCTTCATGTTGCGGACGAAGGAGATGCCGAGCACAGGCGCGTTCTTGCGGTCGTCGGTACACTTGCTGCAGATCTCGTTCGGATCGTCGCCGGGGCGCGGGAAGGTCTTTGCGATCACGCCTTCGAAGATGCCGTTGCGGTCGATGAAGAGAAACCATCCGACCGTCTTGCCGTCTTCGACCTTCTGCCACAGGCCCGCCGCCGTGGGCTCGGCGGTCTGCGCCGCAGACGGTGTCACCGTCGCGAGCGACAATGCGAGCGCGAGGAAGGGGAGCAGCCGAAAGCTGGAAAAATTCCGCATTAGATCACCTTGTTAGTCCACGACCGGAATGGCCGCAGACTACGGCGATTTCGCGAACGGTTCCAGCACCAGAAACATGGGGCAACCCCTTGCCGCCCGTTGCCGTCAGTTGACACCGAGCTTCTTTTGCAGGCTGGAGGACGAGGTCGTGTACTGGAACACGAGCCGCTTCTCCGGATAAACGTAGCGATGGGCTTTTTGCGACATCAGCGCGCCCTCGTGGAAGCCGCACAGGATCAGCTTGATCTTGCCGGGATAGGTGTTGATGTCGCCGATCGCGAAGATGCCGGGCACGTTGGTCTCGAACGCGGAGGTCTCGACCGGCACCAGATTGTTCTCCAGCGCAATGCCCCAATTCGCGACCGGACCGAGCTTCATGGTCAGTCCGAAGAACGGCAGCATGGTGTCGCAGGCGACTTCGCTGATGCTGTTGTCGTTGCCCTTGACGGTGGCACCACTGAGTTTGCCGTCGGCACCGGAGAGCGCGGTGACCTGGCCGAGCCGCAGATCCATCTTGCCGCCGGCAACCAGCGCCCGCATCTGCTCGACGCTGTGAGGCGCGGCGCGAAACTCGTCGCGCCGGTGCAGCAGCGTGATGCGCTTGGCGATCGGATGCAGATTGAGCGTCCAGTCGAGCGCGGAATCGCCGCCGCCGACGATCAGCACGTTCTTGTCGCGGAACGTTTCCATCTTGCGCACGGCGTAATGGACCGAGGTGCCTTCATAGGCCTCGATGCCCGGCACCGGCGGACGCTTGGGCTGGAACGAGCCGCCGCCGGCCGCGATCACCAGCACCTTGCATTCGAACACCTTGCCCGCATCCGTGGTGCAGCGAAACAAGGGATCGCCGATCTTCTCCACGGTCTCGACCATCTCGCCGAGATGGAAGGTCGGATGGAACGGCTTGATCTGCTCCATCAGCGCGTCCGTGAGGCCCTGCCCCGAAACCTGCGGAATGCCGGGAATGTCGTAGATCGGCTTTTCCGGATAGAGCTCGGCACACTGGCCGCCGACCTTGTCGAGGATGTCGACGAAATGCGTCTTCATGTCGAGAAGGCCAAGCTCGAAGGCGGCGAACAGACCGCAGGGGCCGGCGCCAATAATCAGCACATCGGTTTTGATCGCGTCGCTCATGTCGTCTCTTTGTCTGTCGTTATCTGTTGGACGGCGCCCTTTGGGCAGAGGTGACCCCGCCTGTCTAGCCAACGGGGATGGATCAGGGAAGGCATAAAAGCGGGAGCGCCCCGCGGCCGCGCCCACTTGCCGGGGCAGGATAACTGGGCTGTAACCAGCAAGGATATGACGGAGATCAATCGGTGAACGCACCTAGTCGCCTCGATACGACGCCGCGCCTGGAGGACTTTCCTTACCGCCTCAGCGACAACGTCCGCTTCGGCGATCTCGATCCCAACCAGCACGTCAACAACGCCGTCTACGCCACCTATTTCGAGACCGGCCGTGTCACGCTGATGAAGAGCCCCGAATACGGGCTGACGCCGCCGGGACTCGCCTGGATCATGGTGCGGCTCGACATCCATTTCCGCGCCGAACTGCACTGGCCGAACACGATCGAGCTCGGCCTCGGCGTCGTGAAGCTGGGACGGACGTCCGTGACCTTCGAGCAGGTCGTGTTCTCGGAAGGCAAATGCATCGCCTCGGCGATGTCGGTCGGCGTCATGCTCGACGAGGCGACACGGCGGCCCGCGCCGCTCAGCGCGGAGATCGTCGAGAAGCTCAGACCCTGGCACAAGCGCGGCATCGAGGTCGCGCCGCCGACCCTCTAGTTCAACTCAAAAAGGGCAGGACCAGGTCTATCAGGCCGACCCAATCAGGCCTGACGTTCCGGCGTCGACACGACGAGACCATCGAGATCGTCGCTGACCTTGATCTGGCAGGACAGGCGCGAATTCGGGCGAACGTCGAAGCCGAAGTCGAGCATGTCCTCTTCCATCGGCGTCGGGCTGCCGACCTTCTCGCGCCAGGCTTCGTCGACATAGACATGGCAGGTCGCGCAGGCGCAGGCGCCGCCGCATTCGGCCTCGACGCCGGGAATGCTGTTGCGGATCGCGGCTTCCATCACGGTTGCGCCGTTCTCGATTTCCACCGTGCGGGTTTCGCCCTTGTGGTCGACAAAGTGAATCTTGGCCATGTGTGCTCGTGCTGCCGCGGTGCTGGGAATGAAGGAGGGTCCGGGCTGTCCTATAACGGGTCGATCAGCCCGGCGCCATAGGGTTTTGCGACGAAGTAAATGCCGCTTTGCGGCAAGAAAATGCGTCAAAACAAGAGACTAGAATCCGGCTCGGCCGCGTGGCCTCAAGACTTCAGGATCGCCTCGATGGCGGCGCGGGCCTCGGTCACCGCCTCCTTCAACGCCGCGAAGGCGTGGCGCTCGTTGTGGCCGGTCTGGATCGCGGTCTCCAGGCTCGCTGCGGCATCGGCTACCGCAAAGGCGCCGATCCCGCGGGCCGACCCCTTGAGCTTGTGGGCAAGTGCGCCGGCCTCGGCCGGCAGTCCCGCCGTCGCCGCCATCAGGCGGACCGCCTGCTCGGCGAACATGGCCAGCACTTCCTGCTCCAGCTCCGCATCGCCGAGCGTCATCCGGGAGAGGTGCTCGAGGTCGAGCGGGCTGTCGATAGGTGCAAGCGGGGGCGAGGGCATCCAGTCCATCCGTTGCAGTTCAGGCGTCATGGCGAAAGGCCCCGGCATCGCGCGACGGTTCCGCCGGTCCGGCGGTGCGTTCGCCTCACCCAAGCATGGAAATGGTTAACGAAATGTTGGGGGTCGGCGACGCAGTTCTGCCAGTTTATTGACGAAAAGTTGCCGCAATCGGCCAAGTTCAGTGGAGAATTGCATTTATTGCTAAGGCGTTACGGCGCGATCCTGTTAACGATGATTAAGATTGTCTTAATCGCGGGCATTTCATTCGCGACGCTCTGCCAATAGGATGTTGCAGAAATTGGCGGACAAGCCGTCCGGGTGGGGACGGCTCGGAGATCCGCGCAAGCGGCATGATCCGGTCTGTGGGCTTGCGTAGCGCGCAGGGCTCGCGGGGGGACGCGTACAAGTAACGAGGGCTCGGACTGAACATGGCGAACACTCCGAAAAAGGTCAAAGACCCCACAGAAGTTGCGCTTTCTGCGATCCAGGAAGCCCTGAACATTAGCGACACGGCCGCGGACACCAGCCGCAACGCCTCGATGCGCAACGAGCCCGCGCCCTCGGTGGCGCCGCCCCCGATCTTCGACGAGCCGAGCTTCGAGCCGCGCCCTGCCGCCAACGAGCGGTCGACCGTGTTCGACCCGGTCGAGGAGCCCCGCTCTTCGCGCCGCGCCGCCAATGACGACCGCGAGACCATCGGCCAGCTGCTCCAGGCGCTTCAGAAGGGCCGCCCTGCCCGCAGCGTCTATACTTTCGCCACCATCTTCGCCGGCGTCTGGCTCGCGGCCTGCGCCGCGCTGACCTTCGGCTTCCTGCCCTCGATCCAGGCCGCCATGGGCCAGAGCGGCGGCGTGCTCGTCATCGCCGGCCTGATCGCGATGTTCTTCGCGCCGATCATGCTGTTCTACTTCCTCGCCAGCCTCGTCTGGCGCGGCCAGGAAATGCGCATGATCGCGCAGGCGATGGCGCAGGTCGCGATCCGCTTCTCCGAGCCCGAGGGCTCGGCCTCCGATTCCATGGTCACTGTCGGCCAGGCCATCCGCCGCGAAGTCGCGGCGATGGGCGACGGCATCGAGCGCGCGATCGCACGCGCCGGCGAACTCGAGACGCTGGTGGCCAACGAGGTCGCCGCGCTGGAGCGCGCCTATTCCGACAACGAAGTGCGCATCCGCGCCCTGCTCCAGGACATCGCGCATCAGCGCGACAATCTGGTCGGCCAGGCCGAGCAGGTCCGCAGCGCCATCTCCGGCGTGCAGATCGATCTGCGCCACGACATCGCACTGATCTCCGACGCGATCGCCTCGCGCGTCGACGAGGTCGCCAAATCCATCACCGGCGCGCTCGAGGAGCGCGGCGCCCACATCACCAGCGCGCTGAGCAATGCCGGCGACAACATGATCCTGGCGCTCGGCGAGCGCGGCGGCGACCTGCTCGACCGCCTCGAGGAGGCTAGCAACGAGACCACGCGCGCCGTGCTCGATGCCAGCGAGCGGCTGACCACCAGCCTCAACTTCAAGACCGGCCACGTCCACGACGAGTTCGTCGACCTCGCCGACCGCGTCCACGAGATGCTGAACGAGCGCATCGACCGCATCACCGGCGAATTCGAGCAGCGCTCCGCCGCGATCGTCGACGGCATCTCCGAGCGCACCGAGCAGGTGCACGACAGCCTGAAGAATTCCTCGGACTCGCTGCTGCTCGAGCTCGAGCTGCGCTCCAACGACCTTTCCGCCAAGATCGACGACGCGGGCAACCGCCTCGCCGGCCAGATCATGACGAGCGGCGACAAGGCGAGCGAGGCGCTCGACGCCACCGTCAACACCCTCGTCGCCAAGGTCGTCAGCCAGACCGAGACCGCGCACGACTCGTTGTCGCTGCAGATGAGCGCGTTCGACGAGCTGGTCAGGAACCAGGGCACCGAGCTGGTCGAGAAGTTCGCCCGCGACTCCGGCACGCTGGGCGCCCTGATCACGCGCCACATCTCCGAGTTCGACCGCACCGTGAAGACCTTCGGCGGCGAGATCGTCGAGCGCATGGGCCAGCGCACGCAGGACATCCATGAATCGCTGAAGACCTATGTCGAGAATTTCGACACCCGCTTCACCGCCAACGGCGGCGAGATCACCGCGATCCTCGACCAGCGCCTGATGCAGTTCGAGACCACCATCGGCGACCGCGTCAGCAATTTCGACGCTTCGCTGAACGGCAAGATCGCCGGCCTCGACTCCACGATCGAAGGCCACATCAAGACCTTCGACGAGCAACTCGGCGGCCGCGTCACCGCGCTCGAACAGTCGTTCGACAGCCGTGCGAAGTCGATGACCGAGACGATCGACGGGCGCATCGAGACGCTCGCCTCGTCGCTGACCGACGGCGCCGCGCAGGCGATCCAGTCGATCGACAACCGCCTCACCCACCTCACGAGCACGCTGACCGACGGCGCGTCGCAGACCATCCAGTCGATCGACACCCGTCTGACCCACCTCACGACGACGCTCACCGGCGGCGCCTCTCAGGCGCTCGAATCCATCGATAGCCGCCTCACCTACCTCACCACCACGGTGACCAACGGCGCGTCGCAGGCCGTGCAGTCGATCGACACGCGCCTGACGCTGCTGACCTCGACCCTCACCGACGGCACCGCCCAGGCGATCGAGGCGGTGGACCGCCGCATCACCGGCGTCACCGAGGTCATCGACGGCCGCACCACGCATCTAACCGACACGGTCACGGCACGGTTCCAGGACATCCAGCGGGCCATCGAGACCAAGGTCGGCTCGGTCGCGAGCGACATCGACGTGCGCGTGGCGCAGTTCGAGGACCTGCTCGGCTCGCGCGTCGAAGCCGTCGCTGGCCGCATCGAGAGCAGCGGCCGCCAGGCCAGCGAGGACATGATGTCTCGCGCCGAGATGATCTCGACCGCGATCCGCTCGCATGTCGAGGACGCCGAGCGCTCGCTCACCAACCTCGTCGTCAACACCAGCGAGACGATCCAGACCGGCGCGCGCACCGCCCAGCAGTCGCTGATGACGGTCTCCTCCGACGTCAACGCCCAGCTCAAGATGACCTCAGCCGAGGTCGAACAGGCACTGACCGCGGTCGGCACCGGTGCAGCGAACTCGATCCTGACCAGCGCCCGCGATGCGCAGTCGACTCTCATCGCGGCGTCGGGCGACGCCTCCAACCAGATCAAGGGGCTCGCGGCCGACGTCGAACGCACGCTGTCGGCGGCAGGTTCTGCCACCGCGGCCTCGATCCTGGCCGGCGCCCGCGAGGTGCAGACCACCCTCGTCACGGCGTCCTCGGACGCCGCCAACCATGTCAAGACGCTCACCGCCGATGTGCAGCGTTCGCTGTCGCTGGCCGGCACCACCACCGCGGAATCGATCACCGCCGGGGCGCGCGACGCCCAGAGCGCGTTGATCGCGGCCTCGAGCGAGACCGCCAACCAGATCAAGGCGCTGTCCTCCGACGTGCAGCGTTCGCTGACGATGGCCGGCACCTCGACCGCCGAGATCCTCACCAGCGGCGCGCGTGAGGCCCAGAACACCCTAGTTGCCGGAACCGCGGACGCGGCGGGCCAGGTCAAGTCGCTCACGGCCGACGTGCAGCGCTCGCTGACGATGGCCGGCACTTCGACCGCTGAAACCATCACGGCCGGCGCGCGCGAAGCGCAGAACATGCTGGTCACGGCGTCTTCCGAGGCAGCCAACCAGGTCAAGTCGCTCGCGGCCGAAGTGCACCGTTCGCTCTCGCAGGTCGGCCAGTCGACCGCCGAGACGATCACCACCAGCGCCCGCGACGCCCAGAGCACCCTGCTCACGGTCTCGGCCGAGCAGACCAGCCAGGTCCGTTCGCTCGCGGCCGAGATGCAGCGCGCGCTGGCGACCGCCGGCGGCGCCACCATCGAGGCGCTCACCAGCGGCGTGCGCGAGGCCCAGGGCTCGCTGATCTCCGCGTCGACCGACGCGGCGAGCCAGATCAAGTCGCTGACCACGGACATCGAGCGTACGCTGACCGCGGTCGGCGCCGACACCGCCTCGACCATCCTCAACAGCGCCCGCGAGGCCCAGACCTCGCTGACCTCGACCTCGGCGGACGCCGCAAGCCAGATCCGCGCGATCTCGACCGAGATCGAGCGTACGCTGAGCTCGGCCACCGCGAATGCGACCAACGACATCCAGACCAGCGCGCTCAACGCCCAGAACGCGCTGATCTCGGCCTCCAACGAGGCGAGCTCGCGGGTCAAGTCGAGCTCCTCCGACGTCGAGCGTTCGGTGCTCGCCGCCAGCTCGAGCTTCGGCCAGGCCATGACCGGCAAGACCGACGAGATCGTCACCTACGTGCAGCAGCAGGCCGACCGCCTGTCGAACATGATCGACGCCAAGCGCGGCGCGCTGGTCGACGCGATCGGCTCGAAGACCAGCCAGCTGACCCTCGACATCGACCGCGTCACCTCGGACGCGCTGAAGTCGATCGAGACGCGCGGCCAGGCCTTCTCGCAGACCATGATGGGCAACGGCTCGGAAGTCGCCCGCACCATCAACGCGGCGAGCGAGATCGCCACCAGCGCGGTCGGCAAGTCGCTCAAGGACCTCGAGCAGGCCTCGCGTTCGGCGATCGACCAGTCGCGCCAGGTCTCGATCGCGGCCGTCACCGAGATGCAGGAGACCAGCAAGATCCTGCGCACCGACACGGTGGCGCTGTTCGAACGTCTGCGCGAAGGCAACATCCTGCTCCAGGAGGTGCTGACCGGTGCGCACGACAACCTCAACTCGCTCGAGCGGGCGCTGGTGACGCGCGTCGCCGACTTCGTCTCGGCGATGAACGACGTCACCTCGCGCAACGGTGCGGCGACGCAGAACCTGGAAGAGCAGCTCAACGTCTTCAACAGCAAGACCACCAAGGCACTCCAGGACCTCGGCGAGTTGTCGACCCAGTTCGACGCGCACGGCAAGGCGCTGGTCGAAGCCGCGCAGGTCGTCGAGCAGAGCAACAAGAACACCACCGCCTCGCTCGCCGAGCGCAAGCAGGCGCTGGAATCGCTGGTCACCACGATCGACCTGCGTACCGCCGATCTCGACCAGCGGCTGTCGCGCTTCACCGGCCTGCTCGATGAATCGCTGGCCGCGGCCGAAGAGCGTGCCCGCGACATCGCCCGCGTCGTCGCCGAGACCGCCGGCGCCGGCTCCGCCGCGATCACCCGCCAGTTCGAGGCGGTGCGCGCGGCGTCGGAAGAGGAGCACCGGCAGACCATCGATGCCATGCACGACATCTACCGCCAGACCACCGACGAGGCGGATGCGATGTTCAAGCAGTCGACCGAGAAGTTCACCAACCTCGTGTCGAGCATGAAGCAGATGGCCTTCGAGATGCACAACGAGCTCGAAGCCACCCGCAACGAGCTGCGCCGCGGCGTGCTCGAGATGCCGCAGGAGGCCGCCGAGAGCACGGCGCAGATGCGCAAGGTGATCGTCGACCAGATCGAGGCGCTCGCCGAGCTCAACCGCATCGTGGCCCAGCACGGCCGTGGCCTCGACGTCACCACGGCGGGCCGCGCCTCCGTCGCCGTCCAGCGCCAGGAAGAGCCGATGATGGCCGTTGCGGGCGCTCGCGCCGCCGAGACCCGCATGCGCGACACCGGCAGCGCGTCCACGCTGCCGCCGCCGGACCTCGGCATGCCGGCGCCCTCGCGCCGCACCGAAGCGCCGCCGGTCGCCCCTGTTGGCAACGACCAGGGCCGTGACGGCTGGCTGTCGGACCTGCTCAACCGGACCGACGCCAACCAGGGTGCACCGACCGGACGTGAGGCTCCCCGTGGCCGCGCCGCAACCGCGCCGCAGCCGCAGGCCCCACAGGCCAGCAGCAATCCGCTGGAATCGCTGTCGCTCGACATCGGCCGGTTGATGGACCGCAACCTCGCGGCCGAGATGTGGGACCGCTACCAGCGCGGCGAGAACAAGGCGTTCACCAAGCGCCTCTACACGCCCGCCGGCCAGAAGGCCTTCGACGAGGTCGCCCGCAAGTACCGCGCCGACCGCAACTTCAAGGGCACGGTCGACCGCTACGTCGCCGAATTCGAGCGCCTGCTCGACGAAGTCGCCCGCGACGGCCGCGGCCCGCAGGAGCTGCGCAGCCACCTGACCTCGGAGACGGGTCTGGTGTACACGCTGCTGGCGCATGCGGCGGGCCGGCTGGGGTAAGCGGCCAACCAACCGCGAATGAGAAAACGGAGGCCTTGCGGCCTCCGTTTTTAGTTTGAAGGTGCCGGGCTCAATTGCCGCCGGGCTGGCCGAACGACAGCCGCTCGGCGAGCACGGCGGCCTGGGTGCGCGAGCCGACGCCGAGCTTGCGCAGGATGGTCGAGACGTGGCCCTTGACCGTCTGCTCGGCGATGTCGAGCTCGCCCGCGATCTGCTTGTTGAGCTTGCCCTCCACGATCATCGCGAGAATGCGCAGCTGCTGCGCCGAAAGGGTGGCCATGCGCGCGGCCAGCTCCACATCGGCGCTCTGGATCGAGCCGCGGCCGCCGACATTGGGCGGCATCCAGATCTCGCCGGCGAGGATCTTCGTGATCGCCTCGGCCAACTCGGGCAGGCCGAGCGATTTCGGGATATAGCCGGATGCGCCATAGGCGATGGCGCGGCGGATCGTGGCCGCGTCCTGCCGCGCGGAGATGATCGCCACCGGCACGGTCGGGAATTGCGCCGACAGGATGAACAGCGCGGCAAAACCCTGGATACCCGGCATCGTCAGATCCCAGAGGATCAGGTCGATGTCGCCGGACTGGACCGTCAGGACGCCGATCGCCTCATCCAGCGATTGGCAGGCGACGATGTCGAGATCGGGCAGCACGCTCGACAGCGCGCTGCGTAGCGCAGCCTGCACCAGCGGATGGTCGTCGCCGATCAGGATGCGCATCGTCAGGGAGTCTCCGGTTCCGTCCCGAACTGTCGGCTCAATGCCTCACCACCGAGAAAGCGCCGAAGGGCCGCCGGCTTGACCGGCTTCGACAGTATCTCGCAGCCGCGTGCCCTCGCCTCGTTGCGCACCGCCTCGCTGCGATCACCGGTGACGACCAGCGCGCGGACGGCGCGGCCCGACTTCTGCCTGAGATCGTCGAGAAAGTCCAAGCCGTTGCGGCCGCCGTCGAGATGGTAATCGAGCAGCACGATGTCGGGCGGGACGGCCGCGGCCGTCTCCTTCGCCGCGGCCGCGTCGGTTGCGACCAGCACGCGATGCCCCCAGCCGCCGAGCAGCGCGGAGAGGCCTTCCAGGATCGTCGCATCATTGTCGAGGCACAGGATCGTCAGCGGCCGCTCCGCCACCGCTGGAGCCGCAGTCGCAATCTGGCGCTGGAGCGGCATTCCCGGCCCCTCGGCGAGCGGCACCGTGACGGCAAAGCACGACCCGTGACCCGGCCGCGAACGAACATCGACGGGATGACCCAGCAGCCGTGAGACGCGATCGACGATCGCGAGCCCGAGGCCCAGCCCCTTCTCCGATCCTTGCGCCAGACGCTGGAATTCCTCGAAGATGCGCTTCTGGTCCGCCGCGGCGATGCCGACGCCGGTGTCCCAGACTTCGATGCGCAGTGCGTTGCCGCGCCCCCGGCAGCCGAGCAGGATGCGTCCCCTCGGTGTGTAGCGAAGCGCATTGGACAGCAGGTTCTGCAGGATCCGGCGCAGCAGATGCGGATCGCTGCGCACGGCGCGGCGGCAATCGACGACGCGGAGGACCAGGCCGCGTTCGCGCGCCATCGCGGAGAATTCGACGTTCAACTGCACGAAGAGATCAGCGATCGGAAAGTCGGATATCTCGGCCCGAACGGCGCCGGCATCGTAGGAGGAGATGTCGAGCAGCCGGTCGAGCACATGCTCGGTCGAGCGCAGCGCCGTGATGGCGCTGCCGGTGAGGGTTCGCTCCTTCTCGGCCGCGCCGGATCGCGACGCGGCATGCAGGCTTTCGTCGAGCGCGGACAGAAACAGACGCGCCGCGTTCAGCGGCTGCAGCAGATCATGGCTCGCCGCCGCCAGGAAACGGGTCTTGCCGAGATTGGCCTGCTCGGCCTCCGCCTTGGCCTGCTCGAGCGCCTCGGTGCGCTCGCGGACGCGCAGCTCGAGTCCTTCATTGGCGCGTCGCAACGCTTCCGCGGCCCGATGACGCTCGGTGACGTCGGTGTAGGTCGAGACGTAGCCGCCCTCGGCGGCGCGGTCATAGACGATCTCGAGCACCGTGCCGTCCGGCCGCTTGCGCTCGTAGAGATAGGGCCAGCTCTGCGTGGCGACGTCGCGGTTGACCAGGAGCGCGGCGAATTCGGACGCGGCATATTCGCCGCGCTCGACATTGAAAGTGATGAGATCCGCCAGTGGAAGCCCGACGCGCACGAAATCCGGCGGCAGATCCAACAGCGCGATGAAACGTCCGTTCCAGGCCGTGATGTTGAAATCGGCATCGAAGGCGCAGATGCCCTGCGGCACGCTCTCCAGCGTGCTTTGCAACAGGCTGCGGTTGAAGCGCAACGCTTCGGAGGCCTCGTCGAGCATCGCCATCGCCTCCCGCCGCGACAGCGAGTGGCCCTCCAGCGACGCTGCAATCACCACGCGCGCCGATGCCGCGCCGATCGCGCCGGCAAGCAGGTTCTCGGTGAATCGGATCGAGTCGAGATCGACCAGTCCCGACGGATCGAGGCGCGATCCCGTCCCCGCAACACGGGCCGCCAGATAAGCGTCAAAAGCTGCCGCGCCGCGCTCGACGCCGACGAAACGCAGCGCCAGCGCGCGGAGATCGTCGAGCCGGATCAGCACGCGCGACGACAATTTCGGGATGGATTCACGAACGACACCGTCGGCGAACGCGGCCGCCTGGTTGCGCTCGACGGTCGATTGCCGTCCGAGCGCCGAGACGATGAGGAAGCACACGAGATTCGCGCCAAGGCTCCATAGCGTGGCGTGCGAAATCGGATCGACGCCTTCGAGGCCGAACAGCGCATTGGGCTTGAGCCAGGCGAGTTGCCACGGGCCGTGGCGGACGATCTCCTCGATCCCAGGCCACAGAGGCGCGGCCGAGGGCAGCAGCAGCGTGTAAGCCCAGACGAAGAAGCCGACCGCGATCCCGAGCGAGGCGCCGGCCTTGTTGGCCCGCGGCCAGAACAGCCCGCCGACGAACGCCGGACCGAATTGCGCGACCGCGACGAACGACAAGAGGCCAATCACGGTGAGCGGATAGGACTGATTGACCAGGCGGTGCATCAGATAGGCGAGCAGCAGGATGCCGAGTATCGACAGCCGGCGCACCGTCACCAGCACCGAGGTCATCGGCCGGCTCTGCGCGCGCAGGCCGAAGACGCGCGAGCGCAGCAGCAGCGGCATGACGACGTCGTTGCACAGCATGGTGCTGAGTGCGACCGACGTCATGATCACCATGCCGGTGGCGGCCGACAGTCCGCCCAGGAACGCGATCAGGCTGATGGTGCCCGCATCGGCCGCGATCGGCAGCGAGATGACATAGGTGTCGGGGTCCATCATCGCGCCGAACCGGTTGAGCCCGGCCGCGGCGATCGGCAGGATCAGCAGGCTGAACAGCGCAAGGTAGGCCGGGTAAAGCCAGGCCGCGGTGCGCGTGTGACTCGGACTTTCATTCTCGACGACGGCGACATGGAAGGCCTGCGGCAGGCACAGGAAGGCGATGCCTGAGATGATGATGGTCGCGGGCCACACCGGCTGCGTCGGATCGAAGCTCAGGATTCCCGCGAGCTGCGGTTCCGACTGGAATTGCGACAGCAGAGCGGCCGGCCCGCCCGATAGTCCGAACAGCACGAACAGCGCGACGATCAGGAATGCGAGCAGCTTGACGACGCTCTCGAAGGCGATCGCGAGCATCAGGCCGCGATGGTGCTCGCTGGCGTGGACGTGCCGGACGCCGAACACGATCGCGAACAGCGCCATCGACGCGGCGACGCCGAACGCGGAATCCTGCCAGAACCGCAAGCCCTCGCCGCCGGCCCGCTCGGGCTGGAGGATGAGATAGTCGAAGCTCTTGCCCACGGCCTTGAGCTGGAGCGCAATGTAGGGAAGCACGCCCAGCAGCGATGCGAGCGTCACGAAGGCCGCGAGCACCTGGCTCTTGCCATAGCGTGCGGCGATGAAGTCCGCGATCGAGGTGACGTTCTGCGCCTTGGCGATCGCAATCACCTTGGACAGCAGCCTCTGGCCGAACAGCAGCACCAGCGTCGGGCCGATATAGATCGTGGCGAAGTCCAGCCCGCTGGTCGCGGCGCGCCCGACCGATCCGTAGAAGCTCCACGAGGTGTTATAGACCGCAAGCGTCAGGCAATAGCTGATCGCGGCCGCCCAGGAGTTTGGCGACACCAGCGGCCCAGCGGCGCTCCGCCGGTCGCCCCACCAGGCCACCAGGAACAGCGTGGTCACATAGCCGGCAGCGACCGCAAGAACGAACCACGCCTGCACGACATCCTCACCCGAGACCTCCGATCCGCCGGCGACGAGCGGGGCCGGATCGCCGGCGGATACTAAGGCGTTTTCAATCGCATGGAAGGCTATTCATGCCGGAGAGAGCGGCGGCCGGAAGATCTCCGGCCGCCGACGGCAGTCATTCAGCTGCCTCGCGGGACAGCCGTTGCTGCGGTACGCGCTTGAGCGCCAGGTTGACCGCGACGGCCACCGCGATGTTGAGCGCGAGCGCGAGCAGACCGGTGTAGATCGCAACCTTGCCGGCGCCGAAGTCGATGCTGTGCAGCGGCTTCAGCCCGTCGGACCAGGCCAGCCACGATCCTCCGACGAGACCGACTGCCCAGCCGGCAAGCAGCGCCGTGCTCGAGAACCAGTTCAGGTAGAGACCGAACACCAGCGCCGGCAGCGTCTGCAGGATCCAGAGGCCTCCGAGCAGTTGCAGGTCGAGCGCGAACTGCGTCGGCATCAGCAGGATCGCGAGCAGCGCGCCGACCTTCACCAGCATGGAGGTGATCTTGGCGACCTTCGCCTCGCCGGCCGGCGTCACCTTCGGATCGACCCACACCTTCCAGAAGTTGCGGGTGAACAGGTTGGCCGCGCCGATGCTCATGACGGCGGCCGGCACCAGCGCGCCGATCGCGATCGCGGCGAAGGCGAAGCCCGCGAACCAGCTCGGGAACAGCATCTTGAACAACTCGGGCACGACGTCGTTGTTGCTCGCGAGCTTCAATCCCGCCGCGTGGCCCATGTAGCCCAGCAGCGCGAGCAGGCCGAGCAGCAGCGTGTAGGCCGGCAGCAGCATCGCATTCTTGCGAATGGTGTTGCCGCCCGAAGACGCGAAGATGCCAGTCAGCGTATGCGGGTACATGAAGGCGGCGAGCGCCGAGCCGAGCGCCAGCGAGGCGTAGGGCACGATCTGCGCCGGCGACAGCAAGGTGCCGCCTGCGCCTTTCGCCGCGAACGCCGCGTCCGCCGCGGTGAAGATCGCACCGTAGCCGCCGAGCTTCGAGGGCACGATCGCGATCGCTGCGATCACCACGATGTAGATCATGATGTCCTTGACGAAGGCGATCAGCGCCGGGGCGCGCAGGCCCGACGAATAGGTGTAGAGCGCCAGCACCAGGAAGGCGAGCACGAGCGGCACCTCGCCGTGCAGGCCGAGCGCCTTGATCGCGACCTCCATGCCGATGAGCTGGAGCGCGATGTAGGGCATCGTCGCCAGCACGCCGGTGGCTGCGACCGCAAGCTCGAGCCCGCGCGAGCCGTAAGCGCCGCGCACCACGTCGCCGGCGGTGACATAGCCACGCTCCTTGGCGACTTTCCACAGCACCGGCATCACCGCGAACACGAAGGGATAGACGATGATGGTGTAGGGCAGCGCGAAGAAGCCGTAGGCGCCGACCGCATAGACCAGTGCCGGAACGGCGATCACGGTGTAGGCGGTGTAGAAGTCGCCGCCGACCAGGAACCAGGTGATCCAGGTTCCGAACTTGCGGCCGCCGAGGCCCCACTCGTCGAGATGGGCGAGCGTCTCCGGCTTGCGCCAACGCGAAGCGACGAAGCCCATGCCGGTGACGAGGATGAACAGTGCGAGGAATACGGCGAACGCCGCGCTATCGACATCAGCCAGCACGACGCACGCTCCTGTAGACGATCCAGGTAAGCAGCGAGGTGAGCGGCACCCAGGCGAGCTGGTACCAGTAGAAGAACGGGAAGCCGAACAGATAGGGCTCCCGGATATTGTAGAACGGCACGATCATCAGGCCGATGAACGGCAACAACAGCAGCAGGCGTACCATGCGCTCTCCTCCCCCTGTGAGTGAAGTCGACGCGCCTTGTCGTGGGCACGCCTTGAGCGCGATATAGCTGACAACGACCGGCAGCCCCTCCCCCTACCTTGGCTCGGCCAGACCCCCATACTTTCGTATCGTCCCGTCATTGCGTGGAGCCCGCGACAAAATTGCGAAGCAATTTTGCGCTGGCGACGAAGCAATCCAGATTGCCTTTCGCAGAGACAGCCTGGATTGCTTCCGCCTTCGCCGAGGCTACGGCGGACAAGTCGCTACGCTCGCAATGACGGCTGAGAGAGCACGCCTCCCTCGTCTCGCGCGAACTTGCGGCGCTATCGCCTGCCGCTCGGCGCTGCGGCGGGCTTCGGCGGTTCGGGCGGCGGGGCGGCCGGCGCGCTGTTGCTGGCGCCGAACAGCACGCGGGTCGGGTTGCGGTCGAAATTGTTCACGGCGCGGCTGATGTCGCCGAGGGTACGGCGGCCGTCGGCCATCAATGCGCCGGAGCGCTTGTCGAAATCGTCGGCGAGCTCGCGGATCGACTTCACCGCCTGGAACAGCTCGCCGCCGTCCTTGCCGCCGGCGAGCGTGTTGAGGCCGAGCATGAGATTGTCGGCCTTGAGCATGACGCCGTCGACCTTGGCCATCACGCCGTCGATCTTCTCGGAATTGCGCGCGAGCGAGTTGGTGAAGGTCTCGAGATTCTTCAGCGAGTTCTTCACGGACTCCTGGTTGTCGGCGACGATCTTGTTGATGTTCTGCAGCGTGCCGCGGATCGCCTCGGTGACGTCCTGCAGCTTGTTGGGGTCGGCCGTCAGCGTCGGGATGCCGTCCTGGTCGAGCGGCGGCGGGGCCGCGGCTTCGTCGCCACCCTTGAGCGAGATCGCGGCAACGCCGGTGAGGCCCTGGAATTCGAGGCCGACCAGTGTGTCCTTGCGGATCGGGGCGTTGTTCTCGATCATGGCGAGTGCGACAACCCGCCGCGGGTTGTCGAGCTTCACCGAGACCACCTCGCCCACCCGGATACCGTTGAAGTTGACGCTGCCGCCGTTGCGCAGGCCCGCCGCCGGGCCCTCGAACACGACGCGCAAGGGGCTGCGCTGCTTGGTGGTATGCAACGACTGGAACCAGAGCACGAAGCCGATCGCCGCGGCGATCACCGCCAGCGTGAACGACCCGATCAAGACGTAGTTCGCCCGCGTTTCCATCAGGTGCTCCGGCTACTCATCCCAGCTACTCAACCCAGCCACTCAACCCAAGGCACTCAACCCATGACCGCGCGGGCGCGCTTGCCATGGAAATACTGCCTCAACCAGGGATGCTGCGAGGCCTGCATGTCGGCGATCGACCCTGCCGCAATGATCTTACCGTTCCCTAAAACGGCGATGCGGTCGCATGCGGTGTAAAGGCTGTCGAGATCGTGGGTTACCATGAAAACCGTCAGCCCCAAAGTGCGCTGGAGCGTCCTGACCAGCTCGTCGAAATCGCCGGCGCCGATCGGATCGAGGCCCGAGGTCGGCTCGTCCAGGAAGACGAGGTCGGGATCGAGCGACAGTGCGCGCGCCAGCGCCACGCGCTTGATCATGCCGCCCGAAAGCTCCGAGGGAAATCGCTCGGCAACCTCCGGCTTGAGGCCGACCATGGCCAGCTTGGCCATGGTGATCTCGTCCATCAGCCGCTGCGAGACGCGGAGATATTCGCGCATCGGAAACTGGATGTTCTGCCGCACGGTCAGCGAGGAGAACAGCGCGCCCTGCTGGAACAGGACGCCCCAGCGCCGTTCGACGTTGCGGCGCTGCGAGGTGTTAGAGGAATCCAGATCGACGCCAAACACCTCGATGGAGCCCGCGACCTTCGGCACGAGGCCGATGATGGTTCGCGTCAGCACCGATTTGCCTGCGCCTGACGGACCGACGAAGCCAAGGATCTCGCCGCGCTTGACGTCGAGGTCGAGGCCGTCGAGCACGCGCGTTGAGCCGAACTGCACGGTGACGTCACGGACGCGGATGATGGGGTTTTGAATTTCGCTTTGAGCTACTGTCGCCATCGTCACATTCCGATCGCGGCGAAGAAGATGGCGAACACGCCGTCCATGACGATGACGAAGAAGATGCCTTTGACGACGGATGACGTCGTGTGCTGCCCCAGCGATTCCGCACTGCCCTGCACGGCAAGCCCTTCGACGCAGGCAACGATGCCGATCACCGCGGCCATGACCGGGGCCTTGACGATGCCGACGATGAAATGGTCGATCGAGATGGCGTCGCGCAAACGCAGCAGGAAGGCCTCGGGCTCGACCCCGCCGTAGAGCCAGGCCACGAGCCCGCCGCCATAGAGCGCGGCCATCGCGCCGAGGAAAGCCAGGATCGGCAGCGCCAGCACCAGCGCCATCATGCGCGGTAGCACCAGCACCTCGATCGGATCGAAGCCCATGGTGCGCAGCGCGTCGATCTCCTCGCGCATCTTCATCGAGCCGAGTTCGGCGGTGTAGGCGCTGCCCGAGCGCCCCGCGACCATGATCGCGACCAGCAAGACGCCGATCTCGCGCAGCACCAGCACGCCGAGCATGTCGACCACGAAGATGTCAGCGCCGAATCTTCGGAAATGGAAGATGCCCTGTTGCGCGATGATGCAGCCGATCAGGAAGGTGATCAGCACGATGATCGGCACCGCGCGCCAGCAGACCTGCTCCATGTGATGCACGGTCGAGGTCAGGCGGAACGAGCGCGGATGGATCAGGACGCGAAACCATGCCGCGAGCACGGCGCCGAGCATGTCGACGAGCCCCGCGATCGTCCCGCCGACGCCGGCCACGGCCCGGCCGATCTGCTCCAGCATGCCGGCGATGGTGATCGGATTGTTGTCGATTTCGGCCCCCGCCCGGACCCGCCGCACCTCGTCCACGAGGCTGGAATAATTGGCGGACAGCCCGGCGATCTGCGCCTCGACCGGCCCCTTGGTGAGGCTGCGGCGCAGCCGCTCGATCAGCCAGGCCCCGAAGGTGTCGAGCTTGGCGACTTCGGACACGTCGATGAAGATGCTTTGGGGGGTGCCGGCGAGCTTCTCGGCGTCGGCCACCATCCGTTCCAGGACCGGCGCGAAGCTCGCGGTCCAGGTCCCAGTGGCGCAAAGTGCCAGCGCGTTGCCCTTGGCAATCCGTTCCAGCTTCGGATCGCTGTTCAAGATGTCCGCTCCCGTACCGGGGCGGAGAAAATCAGAGAGTTGCGCACGCGCCCTTACCCAGAGAAGGTATCCCCAAGTGGTTAATGTTAGTTGCTAGAGGTAACTAGCAGGTTCAGATTTCGCCAGAGTTCAAAATGACTTCCATGAAATTTGCGTCCCTGGCGGCGCGAATCGAGCGCTTCCCGATCGCGGGCAGCTTTACCATCAGCCGCGGGGCCAAAACCGAGGCCGTGACCGTCATGGCCGAGGTCAGCCGGGACGGGCTGACCGGCCGCGGCGAGTGCGTGCCCTATCCCCGCTATGGCGAGACGCCCGAGGCGACGCTGGCGGCCATCCAGGCCATGCAGCAGGCCGTTGCCGATGGTATCTCCCGGCAGGCCCTGCAGGCCGCCATGGCGCCGGGTGCGGCCCGGAACGCCCTGGATTGCGCCCTGATCGACCTCGAGGCCAAGGCGGCTGGCCAGCGGGCCTGGAACCTGCTCGAGCGCCCGGTGCCGGGCGAGCGCACCACGGCGTACACGATCTCGTTAGGGACCCCCGAGGCCATGGCCGCCGCGACCGCCAAGGCGGCGCACCGGCCGCTGCTCAAGATCAAGCTCGGCGGCGACGGCGATCCAGAGCGGATCGCGGCGGTGCGCAAGGCCGCTCCCGAATCCGAACTGATCGTCGATGCCAACGAGGCCTGGACCGAGGCCAATCTGGAAGCCAACCTCGCCGCCTGCGCCGCCGTCGGCGTCACGCTGGTGGAGCAGCCGCTGCCGGCGGGCAAGGACGCGATGCTGGCACGGATCAAGCGGCCGCTCGCGGTCTGCGCCGACGAGAGCGTGCACGACCGCTCCTCGCTTGCGCCCTTGCGTGACCGGTACGACGCCGTGAACATCAAGCTCGACAAGACCGGCGGCCTCACCGAGGCGCTGGCGATGGCCGATGCGGCGCAGGCGCTCGGCTTCGAGATCATGATCGGCTGCATGGTCGCGACGTCGCTGTCGATGGCCCCCGCCATGCTGGTGACGCCGCAGGCACGCTTCGTCGATCTCGACGGCCCGCTGCTGCTGGCCCGCGACCGCGACCATGGGCTGCGTTACGACGACAGCCTGGTCTATCCGCCGGACGTCTCGCTCTGGGGCTGAGCCATGAGCCGGTGCCGCGCCGACCAGATCAGCAGCGCGCCACCGGCGGCCATCGCCGCCATGACGTAATACAGGCCGTCGCCGATGCGGGCGTAGATCGCGCCTGACGCGATCGAGGTCGTGGCGCCGAGGAGACCGTTGCACGCGGCATAATAGCCCTGACCGCGCGCGATCTGGTGCGAGGGCACGCGCTGCACCAGGAGGTTCATCGTGCCGACGATGGTCATGCCGAAGGTGAGGCCATGGCCGAGCTGCACGATCGCGAGCAGCGCCAGCGGCGGCTCGCTCGCGGTGACGATCCAGCGCACCACTGCGCTCAAGCCTCCGATCGCGATCATGGTGGAGGGATGCAGCGAGAAGCGCGGCGACAGTGCGAAGACGATGATTTCCGCGATCACGCCCAGCGTCCACAGGCCCGCGATCGTCAGCCCGCTGATGCCATGGAGCTGCCAGTTGATGGCCGAGAAGGTGTAATAGGCGACGTGGCTGCCCTGGATCAGCGCCGCCGAGACGATGATCGCCCAGAAGCCGGCATCGCGCAGCAGCGCCTTGCCGACATGCCTCTCCGCCGTCTTGCGCCTGACATCGTCGAGCGGCTGCAGCAGCAGGCTGGCTGCGACCGCAACGACGGCCCAGGCGACGATGATCCAGATCAGGTCGCGCGGCGCGATGACGTCGATGAGATAGCCGCAGGCGAGCGAGCCGGCGGCGAAGGCCGCCGAGCCCCACAGCCGCAACGGTCCGTAATCGAGCCCGTAACGAGCGACGCCGCGCAGCGCATAGGCATCGGTCAGCGGCGTCGTCGGCGTCCACATCGTGCAGGTCAGCGCGTAGATCAGGAACAGCGCCAGCGGCTGCTGCTGCAGGCCGACCGCCGCAAATCCGATCGCGGTCGCCAGCACCGACAGCATCATGGCGGCGCGGATGGCGTGTCGCTTTTCGGCAAAGGCGGTCATCTGCGGCAAGGTGGTGAAACGCGTGATCGCCGGCAGCGCGTTGATGAGCCCGATCCAGGCCGCGTCGATGCCGATCGCCTTCAGCCACACCGGGAAGAACGGCAGATGCGTGCCCGAGACCGCGAAGACGGCCGAGTAGAACAGGGCGAGACTGACGGCGAATCGCCGCTTCCTGGCTGCCGCGGTGGGGATTTGTGATTCGGACTGCATCAAACCAATTGCGATTCGGTCGATATCGTGGTGATCGTTACATTAACGCGCACTGATTTGCGCGACGAGATCGCCATGGCCAACGAAGCATTCGCACTCTCGCCTATGTCTGCCCGCGCAGCGGAGCCGAACGAGCAGGATTACGACGCGATCCGCGAAGCCTTCATGGAGACGGCGCGCGGCCGCTGGTTCCTCGGCGAATACGCCAAGCGCAACCGCAATGCCGACACGCGCATGGTGCTCGACGCGGTCGCGAAGATCGAGGAAACCCTTGCGGCGCAGCGGCAACCCGTCGTCGAGGACCGCCTGCCCGAGGCGCTGATCGAGATCCGCCGCGCGATCCGCGAGGCCGAGACCATTGCGCTTGCTGCCTTCGACCCTGCGGCGATCGAGGCGAGCCTCGCGCCGATCCCGCGCGGGGTGCGCATCATCAAGGAGATCTCCTGGCGCTGGCGCGAGATCGGCGCCGACGGGCGAATCTGCGACCTCATTGATTCGCAGCTCGCCTCGATCGAGTCCGCTTGCGGACAGGCCTCGACCATCGATCCCCGTGTCGAGCTCAAGATCGCCTTCGATCTCCTCAAGGATCGGGTCGACCAGACCGAGGGCGGCGCAACGCCGCAGGCGGCGCCCCCGGCTCCGATGCAGGACGTGCCGTCATCCGTCGCCGAAGCACCCGTCGAGACCGCGCCTGCGGCGATGACCAGCGAAGCACCCGTGGCTTTTACGGAGCCGCCGCAGGACGTCGCAGCAAGTGTCGAGCCCGAAGCCGCCATGGCAGCGACCGGCACCGCAGAAGTATCCGCCGCGGCTGAGCAGGCACTGCACGAGCAGGCACTCGACGAGCAGGCAGGGGATACGGCCGCCGCTACGGAGATGGCTGCCGAAAGCCTGATCGCCGTTCAAGATATCGCGCTCGACCAGGTCGCGCCGGAGACCGTCGCGCCCGAAGCTGCCGCGCATGAAGAGATCTCGTTTGAGGCGCCGGCGACCGAGCCTGCCGTCGATGCGGATGCCGCCTTCGCGCTCGATGCGGCCGCGCAGGCCGAGGACGACGCCGTGCTCGAGGCCATTGCGCTCGAGATGGCCGCGCCCGATCCGGAGTTCGACGAGATCATCGCCCCGGTCGAGTTGGACGCGGCTGTTCCGGAGCCGATGCAAGCGGAGACCGCAGCACCCGTCGCCGCCGAGCTTGCCGAGCCGGTCGCACCAGAGCCTGTCGCCGCCCCTGTCGTAGAAGAACACCCGGCGGACGCACCGATCGCGTTGGACTCGCTCGCGCGCCTCACCGACGCCATTGCGGAGGCCGCCGCCGAAGTGATGGAGCAGCAGGCCCCGGCGATGGCAGCCACCGCCATCTTCGCCGCGGCGCCGGCCCCGTCACTGCCGACGCCCTCGCCGGCCCCGGAGCCCTCGCTCGGCGCCACGATCCTCGCCAGCGGCATCCTGCAAAAGCCCCGCGCGCCGGCAAATGACCCGCTCGCTCCGATCCGCCGCATGACCCAGGCCGAGAAGATCGCGTTCTTCTCGTAAAGGGGCCGCGCACTTTCTTGTCCCGGACAAGCGAAGCGCAGATCCGGGACCCAGAGGCCACGAACTCCTCGGCAGCATAGGCCCCGGCTCTGCAGCGCACCGCCGACCGGACAATGTTTCACATCGCCGGGTTAGCGCTGTGCTGCGTCTGGGGCACAGGAGTGAGTATTGATGCGCGCTCTTTCCGCATCGTCATTGCGAGCGTAGCGAGGGTTACTTAATCACCCGCAATTCCACACCGCCCCGATCGGCGTGCGCGTCCAGCACGGGCCGAAGCTGCCGCCATTGTAGCGGCCGCCGTTGAAGCCGGGGCGGCCGAAATAGTGCCACTCGCCGTCCCAGCGGTAATATTGCGGAACCGGATCGATGTACCAGTGACGCCGATCAGCGCGCGACATTCGGCGCATCGCGTCCTTCTGCTTGTAGAGCGGAATGCTGTTGCTCAAGGGCTGGCGATAGCCCGGCAGGAAGCCGTAGCCCTGCCAGGCCTGCTTTGGGCGCTTTTGCGTTGACGCAGCGGACGCGACGACCGGCAGTAGCGACAGGACGATGGCAACAAATAGACACATAAGGCGAGACATGGCGCGAACATAGACAGTCAGGTGCAAGCGCGCCATTCAAATTCGAGTGCGGGACGTTTCGCCGCTTCTGCCGATCAGCCGCTGCGGATAGACTTGCAACGCGCAGCGTGAACGCTGTGCGGACAGCTTGAATGTTCCGGAGTGACCGAATGCCTGAGAGCCCGCACGTCGGCGCATTTGCGATCGTTCCGAGCAACGATCTTCCCGCTGCGACTCCCTTCTGGGAACGTCTCGGCTTCGCGCGCATGGGCGGCGATGCCGGTTACGTCATCATGAGGGGCTGGAATTGCGAGGTGCATCTCACGCAAGCCGGCGACGGCCCGTGGCGCGTGCCGGAACACAATCCCTTCGGCGTGTTCATTCGCACGCCCGATGTCGAGGCCATTGCCGCGCGCGTGGACGATCTCATCATCCGGCCCGGCGGCGTGCTGCGTCACCGTGAATGGGGCATGTATGAGGTCGGCATCAACGGCCCCGACGGTCTCCTCGTCCGCATCGGCTGGCCCTCGGAGCTGATGCGCCAAGCCGGCTAGCTGATCACGCCCTTCCTGATCAGGAAGCAGCCGTAACCCCTGCTGTCGCCGACCTGCACGACGCCGAAGCCCGCCGCCGCCGCGCGATAGAAGTCCGCCCGTGAGAGCTTGCCGGGAGCTATGGCGCCGCCGCTGGCGCGTTCGATCTCGGCCAGCACCGCGCGCTGCACGTCGGGCACGCGATCGGGATCGTCGACCGGCAGCATCACGCGCACCGGATCTGGATCGAAATCATCGAGCGGATAGAGCGACATGATGGCGCGGACGGCCGTCTCCATCGTCATGCCCGGGAGCTGGATCAGGCGCTGCGACGATGTCGAGCGGGCGATGTGCGTGGCCGGGTGGTTGGCATCGACGACCACGAGATCGTCGCCGTGGCCCATGGAAGCCAGCAGCCAGAGCAGGTCGGGCGTCAGGATCGGATCGATCGATTTCAGCATGTGACGGCGGTTCCTCTTAGCGATCGTTTAGCAGGTTCCAAGCGTGATTCAGATCACGGAGGCCATCATGGTGACTGGGATCACGGACCTCAAGCTCGAACGCGGTCAGGCTTCGTCGCAACCAATCTCGTATCGAGATCAGTGCCAAAGGAGCACGCCATGTTCCGCCTAAAGCCTCTGCTGATGACAGCCAGCCTTGTGGGAAGCCTGTTCGGCTTCGCCTGCGGCCCTGTTTCCGCGCAAGTTGCCCCGGTCGAGCCGGCCCCCACCGCGCTGCAGGGCCCGGAGCAGCGGGTTGCCCTGGTGATCGGCAATTCGAACTACCAGAACGCCCCGCAGCTGCAAAACCCCGACAATGATGCGCAGTCCATGGCGCAGTTCCTGAACTCCGCCGGCTTCGAGGTGGTTGCCGCAACCGACCTGACCCAGAACGACATGCTGCGCGTGGTGCAGGACTTCTCCGCAAAAGTCTCCGCGCGCGGCCCGAACACCGTGGCGATGGTCTACTACGCCGGCCACGGCGTGCAGCTCGCCGGCGAGAACTATCTCGTTCCCGTCGATGCGAAGGTGTCCAACCCTACTGAGCTCGTCAACAATTCGGTGCGCCTCGTCGACGTGATGTCGACGCTGGAGACGATCCCGAGCCGCATGCGCATCGTCATCCTCGATGCCTGCCGCAACAACCCGTTCCCGACCGTCAATGATGCCGGCCGCGGCCTTGCCATCGTCGATGCGCCGAACGGATCGATCGTCGGCTACTCGACCGCGCCGGGCGCCGAAGCGCTCGACGGCACCGGTGGCCACAGCCCGTACACGCAGGCCTTCCTGAACGTCGCGCGCGAGCCCAACGTGCCGATCGAGCAGCTGTTCAAGCGCGTCCGCCTGCAGGTGAACCAGACCACGAGCGGCGCGCAGATCCCGTGGGAGAGCTCCTCGCTCACCTCGGACTTCACCTTCTTCGGTGACACCGTGGTTGCCGCCAACCGCGCGCCGGTCAAAGCGCCCGTCGTGCAGATGGCCGCCAACCTGCCGAGCCGCTCGACGCGCCAGGCCTATGACTACGTCGTGTCCGAGGGCCGGCCGGAATATTATCAGGAGTTCATCCAGATGTATCCGCACGACCCGCTGTGCGACCACGTCCGCTGGCTGCTCAACAACATCCTGCTCTCGCAGGCCTGGCATAAGGCGGTGCTCGTGAACTCGCCGCTCGGCTACAAGAGCTTCTACGACAGCTACGGCAACAGCCCCTATGCGCAGATGGCGCTGAAGCTGCAGGTGCAGCCGAAGCAGATCCCCCTGATGCAGGCGACCAAGTTCCTGGCTCCGCAGAACATTGCCCCGACCTTCAAGATCGGCAATCTCGGCCAGCCCAAATACATGCCGCTGCAGCAGGGTAATGGTGGTGGCCAGAGCAATGGCAACCTGCCCATCGTGCAGAAGCCGGTCGATGGAAATGTCATCGGCAAGCCCGGCAATGGCGGCCAGATCGTCAACCTGCCGGCGGGCAACAACAACCAGCCGAACCAGCAGAACGGCACGCCGACGCAGACCCCGGGCAAGATCGTCACCATGCCTGCGCCGACCAACACGCCCAACAATGGCGGTACCGGCAAAATCGTCACCTTGCCTGCGACCAACAACAAGCCGGACGTCGGCAACGTCAACGGCAACATCAACGGCAAGCCCGGCAAGATCGTGAGCATGCCGGTGAATGTCGGCAAGGGCGGCACGAATGTCGAGACCAAGCCGGTCGTTCAGACCCAGAACAACCCGATCCGCGTCAACAACGGTGTGAAGATCAACAACACTCCGGTGAACAAGGTGCAGGTGCAGAACAACAACCGCCCGCAGTTCAATGCGACCAACCGCATGGTCAACAACGGTGGCAACAATTTCCGCCAGTCAATGAACCAGGCCCCGAGCATGGGCGGCGGCAACAACCACCGCGGTTTCATGCGCTGATCGCCGCAGGCGAGACGACAAAGGGGCAGAGCGCAAGCTCTGCCCCTTCTTCGTGTCGGCTCTTGGAGGTCGTCATTCCGGGTTCGCGCTCACGCGCCCCGGAATGACGACTAAGCCACCAGCTCGGCAAACAGATCCGCGTCGACATTGCCGCCCGAGAGCACGATGACGACGTTCTTGCCGGCGACGTCGAGGCGGCCGGCGAGCAGTGCGGCAAGACCGACGGCGCCGCCGGGCTCGACCACCAGCTTCAGCTCGCGATAGGCGAACGCGACGGCAGCGCCGACTTCCTTGTCCGACGCCGTGACGCCACGCGCGAGCAGCTTGCTGTTGATCGCAAAGGTCATCTCGCCGGGGATCAGCGCCATCAGCGCATCGCAAATGGTGCGCCCTGCGGGGCCATGCGGCTCGCGATGGCCTGCGGTCAGCGAAATGCCGTGATCGTCGAACGCCTCGGGCTCGGCCACCACGATCTCGGCTTGGGGATAGCGCGCCTTCACGGCCGTCGCGACGCCCGCGATCAGGCCGCCGCCGGAGGCCGGCGCCACCACGATGTCAGGGCTGAGGCCGAGAGCCGCCATGTCCTCGGCGATCTCGCGGCCGGCAGTGCCCTGCCCTGCGATCACGAAGGGATCGTCATAAGGCCTGACCAGCGTCGCGCCGCGCTTCTCGGCGATGCCGCGCGAGATCGCCTCGCGGTCGTCCTTGTCGCGATCATAGAGCACGACTTCGGCGCCGTAGGACTTGGTGCGCTCGCGCTTGGACAGCGGCGCATCCGCGGGCATCACGATGGTCGCCTGCATGTCGAGGATTTTTGCCGCCGCCGCCACGCCCTGGGCGTGGTTGCCGGAGGAGAACGCGACGACACCGCCGGCGCGCTTGTCCTGCGGGATCGAGAACACCTTGTTGAAGGCGCCGCGGAACTTGAAGGAGCCGGTGCGCTGGAGCATCTCCGGCTTCAAAAACACTTTCGCACCAACGCGCTCGTTGAGCACCGGAAAGGACAGCAGCGGGGTGCGGATGGCGTAAGGCGCGATCACACGCGCGGCGGCATCGATGTCGGCAGGGCCGATCGGGAGAAGCTGTTCGGTCATGGCTGACCTTATCGCGGCCATCGAGCCGCGGGCAAGACACCTCCGCGCGAGGAAATCTTCCCCTTAGGCGACGAAACGCGGCTGTTCCGCACCGTTCCGGCCCGGCAGCACAGCCCCTACCGCCCGGATACTGTCGACAAAGGCCCTCGCCGAGGCTTCCCAGGTGTAATTGGCGGCGAATTCGACACAGTCCTGCCGGGAGACATCGAGCGCCGCGAAGCAGGCGCTGCGCAGGTCGTGATCGAGCGCGCCGACCGGAGCGTCGCCGATCACGTCGCGGGGTCCCTTCACCGGGAAGGCTGCGACCGGCAGGCCGCTCGCCAGCGCCTCCAGCAGGACCAGGCCGAACGTGTCGGTCTTGCTCGGGAAGACGAACACATCGGCGGCCGCATAGATCTCCGCCAGGGCCTCGCCGTGCTTCTCGCCGAGGAAGATCGCATCGGGATAGGCCTCTTCCAGCGCGGCGCGGGCCGGGCCGTCGCCGACGATCACCTTGGTGCCGGGCAGATCGAGCTCGAGGAACGCTTCGAGATTCTTCTCCACCGCGACGCGGCCGACCGACAGGAACACCGGTGCCGGCAGGCAGAGGTCGATGGCGCGCGGATGGAACACATGGGTGTCGACGCCGCGGGGCCACAGCACGACATTATCGAAGCCGCGCTCGGTCAGCTCGCGGGCGAGCGCCGGCGTTGCCGCCATCACGGCGCGGCTGGGGGCATGGAAACGGCGCAGCGCGCGCCAGATCAGCGAGCCCGGCACCGGCACGCGGGCGCGGACATATTCGGGAAAGCGGGTGTGGAAGCTGGTCGTGAACGGCAGCCTGCGCTGGCGGCAATAGCGGCGGACCATCAGGCCGATCGGCCCCTCCGTCGCAATGTGGATGCTGTCCGGCCGCGCCTCCTCGATCAGCTTTGCAATCCGTGCCGGGCGCGGCATGGCCAGCCGCACGTCGCGATAGCTCGGCATCGCAAAGGTGCGGAACGATTGCGGCGTCAGGAACGTGAACTGGACGCCGAGCGCCTCCGCGGCGTCAGCGAGTTTGGTCAGCGTCCGAACCACACCATTGACTTGCGGGTGCCAGGCGTCGGTCGCGACCAGGATGCGCATCAGGCGACCTCTGTCATGCAGCTCTGGCTGCAACCTGGGGGACGTCTGCCGGCTTCTGCAGATGATCCGCCCAAGTGATGATCTCGAAATGACCGTCGTCATGCTCGACGAGCGCCGTGCAGCTCTCGACCCAGTCGCCGCAATTCATGTAGCGAATGCCGCCCTCGTCGCGGATCACGGCGTAGTGGATGTGGCCGCAGATCACGCCGTCGGCATCGTGACGCCGCGCCTCGGCGGCGAGCGCCTGCTCGAACGCGCCGATATAATTCACCGCGTTCTTGACCTTCTGCTTGGCCCATTGCGACAGCGACCAATAGGGCACCTTGAACAGGCGGCGGAAGAAGTTGACGAAGCGATTCATCTGGATCGCGAAATCGTAGGCCTTGTCGCCGAGATGGGCGAGCCATCGCGCGTTCTGCACCACGAGATCGAAGATGTCGCCGTGGATGACGAGGTAGCGCTTGCCGTCGGCGCCGGTGTGGACGGTGTTCTCGACCACGTCGATGCCGCCGAAATGCGTGCCGTAATAATTGCGCAGGAACTCGTCGTGATTGCCGGGGATGTAGATGACCTTGGCGCCCTTGCGCGCCTTGCGCAAAAGCTTCTGGACGAGGTCGTTGTGGGATTGCGGCCAGTGCCAGCTCGATTTCAGCGCCCAGCCGTCGACGATGTCACCGACCAGATAGATCGTGTCGGCATCGTGGTAGCGCAGGAAGTCGAGCAGAAGATCGGCTTGAGAACCGCGGGCTCCGAGATGAACGTCGGAGATGAACAACGTGCGAAAGCGCCGCTCCGGGCTCTCGTCACTCACATCGTAACTTCCCATGCGCCAGCCTGTAACAATGTCCCGTGACAGGGGGATGACCGATTGAACTTTTGAGGCACCTTCAGATACGAATCACGCCTTGCCTCGCCCTCCCCGCGAATATCAGTCGCATGCGACAATCAGGCGACATGGCGCCGCAGGGGGACTCAGAGATCAGATTGCCGTTGGAAGCCCCTAGTTAAGTGCGCTCCCTCCCCGCTTGCGGGAGAGGGTGTTTCCCCTAGTGGGATTTACCAAGAGGAGGGAGCTCTCACCCGCGGCGGAGCCTGTCATCGGGGCGCGCCTTCGGCGCGACCCGTTGGGCGCGACCTCTCCCGCAACCGGGAGAGGTTCAGCAAGCCCACCTCAGTAGAATCCGTGGAAATGATGGACCGGCCCATGGCCGTGGCCGACGCTGAAGCGGTCGGCGGCGGCGATCGCGGCGCTGATCCAGGTCTTGGCGTTGCGGACGGCGGTTTCCAGATCCTCGCCCTTGGCAAGCCCCGCCGCGACCGCCGAGGATAGCGAGCAGCCGGTGCCATGGGTGTTGCGGGTGGCGACGCGCGGTGCGGCGAGCGCGATCGTTGCTTCGCCCCTGACGAGATAGTCGATGCTCTCGGCGCCCTCGCCGTGCCCGCCCTTGATCAGGACCGCACGGCAGCCGAGCGCCAGCAGGCGCCGTCCCTGGCTTTCGATCTCCGCTTCGCTTGCCGCGACCGGCTCGTCGAGCAGGGCCGCGGCTTCCGGCAGGTTTGGCGTGATCACCGACGCCAACGGCATCAGTTTCGTGCGCAGCGCATCGACGGCTTCCGCGGCGAGCAGCCGGTCCCCTGACGTCGCGACCATCACGGGATCGAGCACGACATGCCCCGGCGACCAGCGCGACAGCGCGGCCGCGATCGCATCGATGCTGGCGGCCTGGGCCACCATGCCGATCTTCACCGCGCCGACGTCGAGATCAGAGAACACCGCATCGATCTGCTCGGTGACGAACGCCGCCGGCACGGCGTGGATGCCGGTGACGCCGCGCGTGTTTTGCGCGGTCAAGGCCGTGATGACAGACGCGCCGTAGACGCCGAGCGCGGCAAAGGTCTTCAGGTCAGCCTGGATCCCGGCGCCGCCGCCCGAGTCGGAACCCGCGATGGTGAGTGCGACCGGGGTCGTCATCGCCGGACACATTTGCTGGATGGTGACACCGCCATGGCCTGTCCTAGCGCGACCGTGGAACACCGGCAAGCGCCGGCCGCGGCCGGCCGTGATTCGCGGCGCGCCGGCGGGTATGGGGGCCTCGGCGCCGCAATCGTGCGGCATGGAAATGCGCCCGCGGCGAACCCTTGGTATAGTCTCGAACTGCTTCGCCGATGCGTGAGACGTCAATGGTGGAACTGTCCGGCGACACCGATGTCGCGGGTCGCCCTGGCCCGCAAGCCGTCCGGAACGGAATCTTTGGGTGGAACGATGTGGGCCTTTTTTGAACGTCTCCTCGACTCGTCCATGCTTTCGCCGCACGGCATCTGCCTGTTGTGGGAACCCGAGCTGATCTGGCTTCACGTCGTGGCCGACGCCTGCATCGCCGCCGCCTATTTTTCGATTCCCTTTGCCCTGGCCATTCTGGTCACCAAGCGGCGCGACCTCAAATTCGGCTGGGTCTACTGGGCTTTTGCGATCTTCATCATGGCGTGCGGCCTGACCCATGTGCTGTCGATCTACACGCTGTGGGTCCCGATCTACGGCATCGAGGGCATCGTCAAGGCGGCGACCGCGGTGGCATCCGTGGTCACGGCGGGCGCGCTGTGGCCGCTGCTGCCGAAGATCCTGACGATCCCCTCGCCGTTCGAGCTGCGCCAGGTCCAGGCCGCGCTCGAGGAGGAGGAGATCAAGAGCCGCGACGCCACGCTGCTGCTCCAGCAGGTCAGCGACGCGCAGCGTGCGATGCGCGAGAGCGTGACGCGCCTCACCGCCATCGTCGAGACCGCGGTCGACGGCGTCATCCTGTTCGACGCGCAGGACCGTGTCCTGCTGTTCAATCCGGCCTGCGAGCGCTTGTTCGGGTACTCCGCCGACGAGGTGATGGGCCGGAACGTCACGATGCTGATGCCCGAGGCCGGCGCTGCGCCCGACGGCCAGGCGAGGCAATTCGCGACCGCCGGCGAAGCCACCGGCCTGCGCAAGGACGGATCGACCTTCCCGATGGACGTGTCGGTCGGCCAGGCGCGGCAGGACGGCGAATTGATCTTCGTCGGCATCGTCCACGATTTGACCGCGCGCAAACTGACCGAGCGGCAGCTGCAGCAGGCGCAGAAGATGGAGACGGTCGGCCAGCTCTCCGGCGGCATCGCTCACGACTTCAACAATCTCCTGACCGTCATCATCGGCAACGCCGAGCATCTGAGCGAGCAGCTCAAGGCGAGGCCCGACCTGCGGCGCTTTGCCGACGACATCTCCCAGTCGGGCGAGCGCGGTGCCGAGCTGACGCAGCGCCTGCTTGCGTTCAGCCGCCGCCAGCTGCTGCAGCCCCAGACGATCGACTGCCGTGGCCTGCTCGAATCCATGTTCAAGCTGCTCAAGCGCACCTTGCGCGAAGACATCGAGATCAAGACGGCCTCCCGGCCCGGCACGATCCTGGCCTTCGCAGATCGCGCCCAGCTCGAATCCGCCGTGCTGAACCTTGCGCTCAACGCGCAGGATGCGATGCCGGCCGGCGGTCACCTGACCCTGAGCACGGAGTTGACTGCGCTCGACGACGACTATCGCACCGCTCACCCCGAAGTCGCATCCGGGGCCTATGCGTTGATCTCGATCAGCGACGACGGCGAAGGCATGACGCCGGAGGTCACCCAGCGCGCCTTCGAGCCGTTCTTCACGACCAAGGAGGTCGGCAAGGGCTCCGGTCTCGGCCTCAGCATGGTCTATGGCTTCGCCAAGCAATCGGGCGGCCATGTCTCGATCTACAGCGAGAAAGGCCTTGGGACGACGGTCCGGATCTACCTGCCGCGCGCGGACACCGGTCAATCACAGACCGACCTGTCCGACGGCGAGGACGCGGCGCCGCGCGGATACGAGACCATCCTGATCGCAGAGGACGATCCGTTCGTCCGCTCCTCCGTCATTCGCAGGGTGGAGGCGCTCGGATATCGCGTCGTCGCCGCGGTCAACGGCAAGGAGGCGTTGCAGCAGCTGCGCACCGACCCCAGCATCGACATGCTGTTCACCGACATCGTGATGCCCGGCGGCATGAGCGGCTGGGAGCTCGCCGATCAGGCGCGGCGGATTCGCCCCTCGCTGCCGGTCCTGTTCACCTCGGGCTACGCGCTGGAGACCCTGGTCGAGCAAGGCCGCGCGCATGCGCAGGCCATCGTGCTGACCAAGCCCTATCGCAAGGTCGAGCTCGCCCAGCGGCTCAGGGACGCCTTCGCCGCGGCGGCCGTGGCCTCTTAAAGCTTCGGGCCGGCATCTGGCGGCCGGCAAGTCCGCTTGCTAAACCATGCCGGTTTTGGCCTATTAGCCGCCAGATACGCTTTCGGAGTGCCCGCGATGGTTCCTTTTTTCGTCCAGATCAAATGCAAGCTCGGCCAGTCCTACACGGTGGCCAATGCGCTTGCCGAAGCCGAGATCGCCTCCGAGATCTACTCCACGGCCGGCCAATACGACCTTCTCGTGAAGTTCTACGTCGACAAGGACACCGACATCGGCCATTTCGTCAACGAGAAGGTGCAGGTGCTGCCGGGCATCCAGGACACCCTCACCATCATCACCTTCAAGGCGTTTGGCGCCAGCTAGGGCGCGCAGTTAGCCGGCGTCCTTGCCGGCTTCCTTGCGCTTCGGCCGCGGCGGGCCCTCCACAGGCGGCAGCGATTTGAGATAGTCCGCCATCGCCGCAATGTCTTCCTCGGGCAATTGCGAGGTGTTCTTGATCACGCGCGTCATCGCGCCGCCGACGCTGTCGCCGTCGGGCAATTCGCCGTTCTTGAGGAAATAGGCGATATCTTTCACGCTCCACTCGCCGAGGCGCTTCTGGGTGATGTTGGGCACCCAGCCCTCGCCTTCCGGATTGGGCCCGCCGGCAAAGCGCTGGCCCGCGATGATGCCGCCCAGCGCGTTGCGCGGGCTGTGGCATTCGGCGCAATGGCCAAAGCTGTTGACGAGATAGGCGCCGCGATTGAATTGCGGTGACTTGCCGGCGTCGGCGATGAGCGGCTTGTCGTCCAGGAACAGGAATTTCCAGATGCCGACATTGCGCCGGATGTTGAACGGAAAACGCATGTCATGATCGCGCACCTTGCCGGTCACGGGCGGCAGCGTCTTCAGATAGGCAAAGAGATCGAGCACGTCCTCGCGCCTGGCGTGTTGGTAGGAGGTGTAGGGAAAGGCGGGAAAATAGTGCTGCCCGCCCGGCGAGACGCCGTGCATCACCGCGTTGACGAAGTCGGTGTCCGTCCATTTGCCGATGCCGTCGTTCAGATCGGGCGAGATGTTCGGCGCGTAGAACGTTCCGAACGGCGACTTGATCGCGACGCCGCCGCCGAGCCTGCCACGATCGGGCTGGTCCGGCGTCGCATGGCAGGACGCGCAGCCCCCGGCGTTGAACATCACCTCGCCATTGGCAAGGTTTGCCGCATGGGCCGGCGCATGGCCCGCGGCCGCCACCTTTGGCGCGCTGAGCCACCAATAGACCCCCGCGGCAATGACCGCGGCGAGCAGGCCTGCGAGAATTGTTCGTTGCAACATGCCCATCCATTCACTCGTCGCGGCAACTTATGACCGATGTCGTCGCGGCTCCAACCACGAAGAATTTAGCCCGCCCTGGCCGGAAACGGGAATAAACTGAAATGCCGGCTGTTGGAAGTTTGGCAGCCCGAATGGGTTCAGCAGGGAGAGTGTCATGAACAAGACCGTCATTGCCGCCTTAGCGCTCGGTGCCATCAGCTTCGCCGGCCCGGCCAGCGCCGAAAAGCTCAAAGCAACGCTCGACGGCAAGTCCGAGGTGCCGGCAACCACCAGCAGCGGCACCGGAACAGCGGACCTGAACTATGATGCCGCCAGCAAGAAGCTGTCCTGGACCGTCACCTATTCTGGCCTCTCCGGCCCCGCCACCGCCGCCCATTTCCACGGACCTGCCGAGGCCGGCAAGAACGCCGGCGTGGCGATCGCGATTCCGAATGCGACCGCCAGCCCCGTGAAGGGCGAAGCGACGCTCACCGACGCGCAGGCTGCCGATCTGCTCGGCGGCAAGCTCTACGTCAACATCCACACCGCGGCGAATCCCGGTGGCGAGATCCGCGGTCAGGTGACGAAGTAAGCCTCAAGGTTGCTTCGTTGCACGAAGGCCGGGCGCAGGAGGGGGCGCCCGGCCTTTTCGATTCCGTTGCACTCTAGGCCGCGTTCAGCGCCTGCGCGAGATCGGCGATCAGGTCCGAGGGGTTCTCGATGCCGATCGACAGCCGGATCGTGGAATCCAGCACGCCGATCTTGCGGCGGATGTCGGCGGGAACGCCGGAATGCGTCATCGTCGCGGGCAGGCTCGCGAGCGACTCGGTGCCGCCGAGGCTCACCGCCAGCTTGAGGATCTGCAGCGCGTTGAGGAATTTCACGGCGGCCTCCTTGCCGCCGACGATGTCGAACGAGAAGGTCGACCCCGCACCCAGGCATTGCCGCGCGAACACCCGCCCGGCCGGCGAGGATTCCTCGTGGTGGCCGAGGTAGTGGACCTTGGCGACCTTGGGATGATCGCGCAGATAATCCGCCACGAGCCGCGCATTGTCGTTGGCCTTCTCCATGCGCAGGCTCAGCGTCTCGAGCGAGCGGTTGATCATCCAGCAGGAATGTGGATCGAGCTGGGTGCCGATGGCGCCGCGCAGCGCCTTGATGCCTTTCATGATCGCCTTCGAGCCCATCGCGGCCCCCGCGATCAGGTCGGAGTGACCGCCGACATATTTGGTCAGCGAATACAGCGACAGGTCCGCGCCGTGCTCGATCGGCCGCTGAAACACCGGCCCGAGCAGCGTGTTGTCGCAGGCGATGATCGGCGTGTGTCCCTGCGCCTTTCCGATGGCATCGGCGATGCGGCGGATCATGGCGACATCGACCAGGCCGTTGGTCGGGTTGGCTGGGGTCTCGATCAGGATCATCGAGACGCGGCCCTTGGCCATCGCCTCTTCCGAGGCCTGCTTGACGGTGGCTTCGTCAATCCCGTCGGCGAAGCCGACGGCGCCGATCGACAGACGCGCCAGTGTGTTGGTCAGCAGCGTTTCGGTCCCGCCATAGAGCGGCTGCGAGTGCAGGATGACGTCGCCGGGGCGGACGAAAGCCAGGATCGTGGTCGAGATCGCCGCCATGCCGGACGAGAACAGCGCGCAGCTCTCGGTGCGCTCGTAGATCGAGAGCCTGTCCTCGACGATCTCGCTGTTGGGATGATTGAAGCGCGAATAGACCAGCCCCGCGCCCATGCCTTCCGGCGGCTCGCGCCGGCCGGCGACGAAGTCGAAAAAGTCCTGCCCGTCATCGGCCGTCTTGAATACGAAGGTGGAGGTCAGGAACACCGGCGGCTTGATGGCGCCTTCCGACAGCTGCGGATCATAGCCGTAGGTCAGCATCAGCGTTTCAGGGTGCAGCATGTGATTGCCGATGTGCGTCTTCGACGGAAACGGTTTGACCATGGCCTGACTCGCTTTGATTGAGATCCTCGCCGCGCGCTGGAACTCCTGATGTCATGAGGCAGTCGAAAAAGACGAGCCGACTCACATCAACGCCACGGCCGCTGCTGCAAACATAACCGCTCGGACGGCGATCCGTCAGACCTTGCAAACGGAAAAAGGGCGGCTGCTTTCGCAACCGCCCTTCATCATTCAAATTGAATCTGTAGCCCGGATGGGCGAAGCGACATCCGGGACAGACTATGAGCTTGGCTGGAAGCCCCGGATATCGCCTCGCCCATCCGGTCTACGAAAGTACCGCCTCAGCTGTTCTTCACGCGGTAAGTCTCGTGGCAGCCGCCACATTCCTTGCCGATGGCAGGCATGTTCGCCTTGAGCGAGTCCAGATCCTTGATCTTGCCCTTGGCCTCGCCGACGACCTTGGCGAAGCTTGCGATCTTCGCGTCGAAGCCGGCCTTGTCCTCCCAGACCTTCGGCGAGGTCGAGTAGTCGCCGTCGAGCTTGGCGCCTTTGGCGCTGGCCGGAAACAGGGTCGGCAGCTTCTTGGCGGTATCCTCGAACTGCGCCAGCGCGCTGTCCACCGTGGCCTGGTCGTAAGGCTTCTCGCCCTTGACCATCGCCGACATCGCGCCGGCATTCTTGCCGTTGCCCTTCATGAGCATCTGAGCTTCCTTGGCGGAATCCTGTTGCGCCCAGACGGCACCCATCCCGAGCAGCAGCGCGCCCCCGACAACCAACATTCGCTTCATTCGCAAAATCCCTTTCCCTGATGCAGGATCGTGCCGACCCCTGAATGGGCCAACACCGATTGGCAGATTTCATTCCAGCCGGAGTGCGACGATAAATCGTCGCACTCCGGCTGATGGGTTAAGCAAACGCGCGCGCGTCTGCCTGGTATTACAGGCTGTGACGGCGATGGTGTTCGCTGATCGCGATCCATACCCGCTCCGGGGTCGCCGGCATGTCGATGTGGTCGATCTTGTATTCGCGCCAGAGCCCATCGACGATGGCGTTGACGACGGCCGGACAGGAGCCGATCGCGCCGGCTTCGCCCGCCCCCTTCACGCCCATCGGATTGGTCTTGCAGGGGACGTTGGCCGTCTCGAACACGAAGGCGGGACCATCCGCCGCCCGGGGCAGCGCGTAGTCCATGTAGGTCGCGGTGATGAGCTGGCCGTCGGTTGCGCCATAGACCACCTGCTCCATCAGGGCCTGGCCGATGCCCTGCATGGCTCCGCCATGGACCTGGCCGGCCAGCAGCAGCGGATTGAGCGTCTTGCCGAAATCATCGACGATCACGTAGTTGACGATTTTGATGATGCCGGTGGCCGGATCGATCTCGACCTCCGCGACATGGGTGCCGTTGGGATAGGTGCCGTCGGCACTGGCAAAGGTCGCGCTGCCGTTCAGCTTCGAGGGATCGACGCCGGGCCGCTTGGCGAGATCGGCGAACGAGATCGAACGGTCGGTGCCGGCGATGCGCACCACGCCTTCGGAAATCTCGAGGTCGCCGGCGCCCGCCTCCAGCGCCTGCGCCGCGATCTCCTTGAGCTTTTGCCCAAGCTCCCGCGTCGCACGCTCGACGCTGACGCCGCCGGAGGGGATCGAGGCCGAGCCGCCGGTGCCGAGGCCGGTGGCAATCTCGTCGGTGTCGCCCTGGCGGACGTGGACCCGTTCCGGCGCGACGCCGAACTGCTCGGCGACGATCTGGGCATAGGCGGTCTGGTGGCCCTGCCCGCTCGACTGCGTGCCGATCAGCACGGTGACGTCGCCGTTGGGATCGAGGCGGACATTGGCCGTCTCCTCACCCATCACGCCGCAAATCTCGACATAGCTCGCAAGCCCAATGCCGCGGATCAAGCCGCCCTTCTTGGCCGCCTTGGCGCGCTTTGGAAATTCCTTCCACTCGGCGATCTCCATCGCGCGCTTGAGATGCGCGGCGAAGTCGCCGGAATCATAGACCTTGCCCGTGGCCGTCTTGTACGGCAGTGCCTTCGGCGGGATGAAATTCTTGCGGCGGATGGCATCCGGCGTCATGTCGAGTTTGCGCGCGCAGGCATCGACGAGGCGCTCGATGACATAGGCCGCCTCGGGCCGGCCTGCGCCGCGATAGGCGTCCACCGGCACGCTGTGGGTGAAGATGGTGCGCACCCGGCAATGGAAGGCCTGGATGTCGTAGAGCCCCGGCAGCATGCCGGCACCACCGTGCGGAATGTAGGGCCCGAAGGTCGACAGATACGCGCCCATGTCGCCCATGAGGTCGCAATCCATCGCGAGGAACTTGCCGTCCTCGGCCAGCGCCATCTTGGCGGTGGTGACGTTGTCGCGGCCCTGCGCGTCGCCCACGAAATGCTCGGTGCGGTCTGCCGCCCATTTCACCGTCTTCTTGAGCTTCTTGGCCGCAACCGCCATCAGGGCGTATTCGCGATACGGAAACAATTTCGTGCCGAAGCCGCCGCCGACGTCGGGGCAGATCACCCGCATCTTGTCGGTGGGGATGTTGAGCACGTTCTGGCACAGGATGTCGCGCAGGCGATGGCTGCCCTGGCTGCCGATCGTCAGCGTCAGATGGTCGCGCTTGGAATCGTATTCACAGACCGCGGCGCGCGTCTCCATGAAGCTCGCGACCACGCGCGGATTGACGATGGAGATTTCGGCGACCGCATGCGCCTTGGCGAAGGCAGCTTCGGTCGCCGCCTTGTCGCCGATCGAGACGTCGAACAGCACGTTACCGGCCTTGTCGGGCCAGACTTGGGGTGCGCCCTTCTTCACGGCGTTGACGACACCGGTGACCGCCGGCAGCGGCGACCATTTGACCTCGATCGCCTCGATCGCGTCGCGGGCCTGGTCGATGGTCTCGGCGACCACGAAGGCGATGGAATCGCCGACATGGCGAACCTCGTCCTTGGCGAGGATCGGGTAAGGCGGGCCGGTGAACGGATCGGTCTCGAGATTGAACAGGCACGGCAGATTGCCGAGATCGGCGACGTCATCCGCGGTCAAAATCAGCGCAACGCCGGGCATGCCGCGGGCACGGCTTGCATCGATGGTGTATTTGGCATGCGCGTGCGGCGAGCGCAGCATCAGGCAGCGCAGCGCGGCCTGCGGCGCGTAATCGTCGGTATAGCGGCCCTTGCCGCGGATGAGCGCGTCATCCTCCTTGCGCAGCACGCTTTGGCCAACGCCGAACTTGATGGGAGCCGCCATTTTATCTTCCCGTTCTCATGGTTGTTTTGCGGGCATATTGCCGTGGAAAAACCGGCAAGGCAAATGGGTTTAGGTGGGCTTGATCGCAGGCCGAGATCGATGTCCTCACCTCTCGCGGATCGCGAGGCCTCGCCTGGCGTGCTACCCGGGTCCGCACATATGGGATGCTGCGCCGATAACGATATCGTGTCGCGTCCCAATCTGCGCGCTTCAAAGCCCGGCCATCCTAGCAGCCTCGTAGATCTCGATGGTCGTCGCCTCCGACACGAGCGACTGCAGCGCACGGACAAAGTCGCGCGAGGCCGGAACCGCGAAGTGCGCACGCAGCGCCGCGCGATCGGCCCACTGCTCGACGAATACGAACTTGAGGGGATTCTCGCAATCGACATGCACCGCATGCGAGATGCAACCGGGCTCGGCGCGCGAGCGTTGGACGTGTTCCAGGCTTAGTCTCCGGACCTCATCGATCGAGTCCAGCCTTGCGATTGCGCTGCCGGTCACCAGGATCATGTCACCTTCCCCCTCCGCTCAGTGGAATGTCCCATGGACTCGGTCGGGGAGTCCAGCCGAGCGGCAGGGACCACGACAGACGCTTTCGAGGCGACGGTCTCGACGCCGAGACACGCATTGCGCCGCCGTACCAGGATTCCCGATGGGCCAAACCAGGCCGGCGCTATTGGCTGAACGTCCTGACCATGAGGTATTTGTCATACGTGACGTCGCTTACACGGACGGCTCGGGGATCCGTACCGTATACTCCGAACCCGTTGCGCTTGTAGGTCTTGATCGCAGCGGTCGCTTCGAGCAGGACCTCGAGATGCACCTGTTCGACACATGCCTCGGCATGAGCAAGAAGCTCTTTGATGAGCCGATCGCCGACGCCTCGACCTCGGCCGCCCTCCCTCACGTAAACCGTGAAGATGTGGCCCCTGTGCCGCGATCGCCGATCTGGCGACACGTAGAAGCCTGCTATCCCGATCAGATTTCCGCGCTCAAAAGCGCCAAGGATCACTCCACTCAGCCAACGTCGATAGGCCGCGAGCGTCGCCTCGCCGCCCTCGTCCTCTTCACGAGAGCCAAAGGTTTGAGGGTGTGTCCGAAGCGCCTCCGCGCGAATGTCGTGAAAGTGGTCGAGATCATCGACCGTCAATCGTCGGATGTCCACGTCCGCAGGGGCACGCGCAGCATGCGATGCCATGGTCACCTCCTCTTCTTTGTCGACAGCGAAGGTCGCCGGGGGTTGGTGGTCGTCACATCCCACCACGGCCCCACAGGGTCCTCGCATTGTCTCTCAACCTGTCGATGGCGCGTTCAGGCGCGAGGCTATCGATCTCACCGCGCGTCAGGCCGATATCCATCAGCTCCCTGTCGCCGAGATCGTGCAAGGCGACCTGGGCGCGCGGCCGCCCCTCCTGAAACGCAAGCCAATATCGCCTGAGCAAGCTCAGGACGATGGAAAGATCGAAGCGAAGTCTCGCGGCGTCGGGCTCCGAGGCTGTGATGTTCGTCTGTTGGGGTGGCATCGGATGCTCCTGCTGTTGAGCCGGCAGGGAGCGTGGCCATAAAAAAGGCCCCGTCCGATGCCGGCGGGGCCTGGTGGAAAAGATGTCGTCGAATTCCTAGCGCACGACTCCTCCCACGGCCCAGCCGAAGCGGGTCATGTGGTTGCGGTTGACGATGCGCGAGCGTTTGGTCATGCACCGCACATATCACGGCGATCGCACCAAATCAAGAGATGTGCAGATGCTGTTTGCATCCTGGAGGCGAGCGCACTGCTCGCCTAGCCGCGCACCAGCGACACCAGCCAGCTGCGGCCGAACAGCGCAAGGATCGCGAGCGCATAGACGATGGTGCCGCCGGCGGCGAGCAACACCAGCGTCACCTCGTCACGGAAATGCATCGAGCCTAACGAGGGACCGCTGAAGCGCGCGATCAGCCAGAACGCCATCGCGAGGATGATGCCAATCAGCAGGAATTTGCCGAGCGACATCAGCCAGGCTCGGTCCAGCACGAGGAAACCGCGCTGCACGGCGAAGAACAGCACCAGCAACAGATTGGTCCAGACGCCGACGGCGGTGGCGAGCGCAAGGCCGATCTGGGCGAGCGATCCCATCAAGGCGACTTTGAGGGCAACGTTGACGGCGATGCCGGTCAGGGATGCCCGCACCGGCGTCGCGGTGTCCTTGCGCGCATAGAAGGTCGCGACCGCGCTACGGATCAGCACGAAGGGGATCAGGCCGATCGCATAAGCCGCGAGCGTGCCGCCCGCGGCGACCGCATCGGCCTTGGAGAATGCGCCGCGGGCGAACAGCGCGCGCATGATCTCGTCAGGCACGGTAAGGAAGGCCGCGACGAACGGGATCGAGAACAGCAGCGTGAAATCGAAGGCGCGGCGCTGCGCCTTCATCGCGCCGTCGAGGTCGTTGGCCGTGATCCGCCGCGACATCTCCGGCAGCAGCACGGTGCCGATGGCGATGCCGATCACGCCGATCGGAAGCTGGTTGAGCCGGTCGGCATAGTACAGCGCCGACAGCGCGCCCGCGGGCAGGAAAGTCGCGATGATGGTGTCGGCGAACAGCGCGACCTGGGTGCCCATGGAGCCCAGTGTCGCAGGTCCCAGCGCTTTGAAAAAGCCGCGGACGTCTTCGTCGAGCTTCAATGGCGCAAAGCGCGGCAGGCCGCCATGACGGGCGAGATCGCCGGCAAGCAGGAAATATTGCAGGAAGCCCGAGATCAGGACGCCCCAGGCGGCGGCGTGGCCTGCGGTCGGAAACCAGACCGCAACCGCCAGCGTCATCATCATCGCGACGTTGAGGAAGATCGACGCCGCCGCTGCGCTGGCAAAGCGCTGCATCACGTTGAGCATGCCGCCATAGAGCGTCACCAGCGTGATCAGGAGCAGATAGGGAAAGGTGATCCGGGTCAGTTCGATCGCGAGCCTGCGCTGCTCGGCGTCCTCGGAAAAGCCTGGCGCCAGGATGCTCATGGCCTGCGGCATGAACAGCCAGGCGACGAGCAGCAGCACCACCTGCGAGGCCAGCAGCAACGTAAAGATACGGTCGGCGAACAAATGTGCCGCCGCCTCCCCCTTCTCGCCATGGACATGGGCATAGGCCGGCACCCAGGCGGCGTTGAAGGCGCCCTCGGCGAAGATCGCGCGGAAATGATTGGGCAGCCGCAGCGCCACGAAGAAGGCATCGGCCACCGGGCCGGCGCCGAGGATCGCCGCGAGCATGATGTCGCGGGCAAATCCCGTCAGCCGCGAGAGCAGCGTGTAACCACCGACCGTGAAGATGCGTCCGAGCATGCGTCTGTTTTAGAGCATGGCGCGATTAGGTCTAGGTGGAAGCGGCCACAGAAGTCGATTGCAGCGACGATGCCCGTTGCTGTGCCCTCTCCCCTTGTGGGAGAGGGCAGCGCCGAGGGTAGACGCAAGCTCAATCGCCGCTACGCGGCGATCCACCCTCTCCCACAAGGGGAGAGGGAAAGAAATCAGCCCGCCAGCGCGCCGCGCACGGCGGCGATCACGCGTTCCTGGTCGGCTTCGGTCAGATAGGCGTGCATCGGCAGGCTGATGACGTCTTGCGACAGGCTCTCGCAACCCGGAAGGCCGCCCTCGGCGACCGGATACTGCTTGTAGGCGGTCTGCTGGTGCATCGACTTGCCGTAATAGATCGCGGTCGGCACGCCCTGGGCCTTCAGCGCGGCAGCGAAGCCGTCGCGGTCGGTACCTTTGGGCAGGCGGATCGTGTACTGCGCCCAGACCGAGGTGTTGCCGGGCGCGAGGCGCGGCACGGTGACGACGTTGGAGAGGCCACGCGCGTAGCGCTCCGCAACCTTGTTGCGGGCGGCGATCTCGTCGTCGAAGATCTTCAGCTTCTCGATCAGGACCGCGGCCTGCATGGTGTCGAGCCGGCCGGTCAGGCCGAGGCGGACGTTGTCGTATTTGTCGACGCCCTGCCCGTGCACGCGGATGCTGCGCAGGGTCGCGGCGAGCTCGTCGTCATCGGTGAAGATCGCGCCGCCGTCGCCGAAGCAGCCGAGCGGCTTGGCCGGGAAGAAGCTGGTCGCGGTGGCGAGGCCGAAGGTGCCGAGCTTGCGGCCCTTGTAGCTGGCGCCAAAGCCTTGCGCTGCGTCATCGAGCACGAACAGGCCCTCGGCCCTGGCGATCTCGGCGATGGCGTCGTGATCGGCGGGCTGGCCGAACAGGTCGACCGGAATCACCGCCACCGGCTTGAGCCCGGCCTTGCGCGCGGTCGCGATGCCGCGCTTGAGCGATTCCGGGCTCATGTTGAAGGTGGTCTCGTCGACATCGACGTAGACGGGCGTAGCCCCAGTCCGCGCTACCGGCGAGGCCGTTGCGATGAAGGTGAAGGACGGACACAGCACGGCATCGCCGGGCCCGACATTCTTCGCCATCATCACCATCAGAATGGCGTCGGTGCCGCTGGCGCAGCCGATCACGTGCTTGGCGCCGCTATAGGCTGCGAGCTGCTTCTCGAGCTCGAACACCTCAGGGCCGTTGACGAACTGGCAATGGTCCATCACGCGCTTGACGGCCTCATCGAGCGAGGCGCCGAGCCGGCGGCGCTGCGAGGCAACGTCGATGAAGGGAATGGGTTCGGAACGCAGATGCTGGTTCATTGTCTGGTTCTTGGCGCCTTGCTGGTGTTGAGCAGTCGACATGGAAAGGGATCAGCCGGCGACGCGGCGCGGCCCCTTGAGGGCGGACGATTTGGCCGCGGGCCGCGACGGCGTCTCCAGGCACTGGGTCGCGATCTCGAGGCTGGCGACACCCTCGTCCCCGGTGACCGCCGGCGTCTCGCCGTTACGCACCGCCTTGAGGAACGCGATCAGCTCGGCGCGCAGGGGCTCGTCATGGCCGACCGGCAGATGCCGCATCGAATAGCTGCCGTCAGGCTTGAAGCCGAAGCATTCGGTGACCTGGCGCGTCAGGAGATCGCCCATCACGTATTTGCCGCGGGTCGCGACCGTGACGCTGCGCGCCTTGAACGGCGTCAGCCAGTTGGTGTTGATGTGGGCGAGCACGCCGCTCTCGGTGCGGAACTGCAAGAGCGCGATGTCCTCGCGCTCGGCAACCGCGCTCGACAATTGCGGCTGCACCTCGACGATATCGGATTCGGTGAACCAGCGGATCAGATCGATGTCGTGCACGGCAAGGTCGATGACGACGCCGACATTGGACATGCGCGGCGGGAACGGACCGACGCGGGTGATGGCGATGGAGAGAATGTCCTCGCCCGCGATCGCCTGCTTGACGGCGGCCACGGCCGGATTGAAGCGCTCGACATGACCGACCATCAGCGTCACGCCGGCCTTCTGCGCGGCGGTGACGATCTCGCGGCCCTCTTGGACGGTGGAGGCGATCGGCTTCTCGACCAGGACATGGATGTTCTTGGCGATGCAGGCGAGCGCGACCTCGTGATGCAGATGGGTCGGCGCAGCGATGGTGACGGCGTCGACGCCGGCCGCGAACAATTCGTCGAGCGTCTCGAAGCTCGGGCAATTGGCAAGTTCCGTCGCGCGGCTGCGATGCGCCGGCGAAGGATCGACGACGCCGACGAGGCTGACGCCGGGCAGTCCGCTGAGCACGCGCGCATGGTTGCTGCCCATCACGCCCGCGCCAATGACGCCGACGCGCAAGCCGGCCTTGGCCGGTGCAGATCCTTTGGAACTCATCTGAGCAAACCCCGATTCAACGCAAATCCCCGGCGCGCTTCTAGCACGGACGCCACATTTGTGGCGAATGCCGCCCTCGCGGCCCGGACACGATTTGATTCAAAAAGTTACACGTTCCCCGGGCCTTAGGCCGAAAAATGTCGCCTGTTTGGCCCGGGTCTCGTGATTCGGAGTTTGCTGGTTACGACCTTTGGTAGTCGTCTTCAATCCGGATGATGTCGTCTTCCCCGAGATAGGAGCCGGTCTGGACCTCGATCAGTTCCAGCATGATTTTACCGGGGTTCTCCATGCGGTGGACGGCGCCCATCGGGATGTAGATCGACTCGTTCTCGTGCACCATCTTCACGGTGTCGTCGACCGTCACCTGCGCGGTGCCGCGGACCACGATCCAGTGCTCGGCCCGATGATGGTGCTTCTGCAGCGACAGCCGCCCGCCCGGCTTCACCACGATGCGCTTGACCTGGTGGCGCTCGCCATTGTCGACGGACTGGTAGCTGCCCCAGGGACGATGCACCTTGAGATGCTCCTCGGTGACCTTCGGCGCGACCGCCTTCAGCTTGGTGACGAGACGCTTCAGGCCGTTGGCATCCTTCTGGCGCGAGACCAGAACCGCATCCGCGGTTGCGACCACGACGAGATCATCGACGCCTTCGAGCGCGACCAGCGCCTGGTCGGTCGTGACGTTGCAGTTGCGGGAATCCTCGAACACCGCGGCACCGTGCGCCGCATTGCCCTGCGCGTCCTTCGCGGACAATTCCCACACCGCATGCCAGGAGCCGACGTCCGACCAGCCGCACGACACCGGCACCACAGCGGCGCGCGAAGTCTTCTCCATCACGGCATAGTCGATCGAGATCGCCTTCGCCGCGCCGAACGCCTCGGGCTCCAGCGTGACGAAGCCGAGATCGCGGCCGGCATTGTTGACCGCGTTGCTGACCGCCTCGACGCTTGCCGCATCGACCTTGCGATATTCGTCGAGCAGCACACTCGCCGGGAACATGAAGTTGCCGCTATTCCAGAGATAGCCCGAATTGACGTAGTCGGAGGCCTTCACCGCGTCCGGCTTCTCGACGAAGCGCGCGACCGCATGCACCTCGCCGGAGATCACCTCGCCAGGATTGATGTAGCCATATTCGGTCGCCGGCCGCTCCGGCTTGACGCCGAAGGTGACGATGCGTCCGGTGCTCGCGGCGGTAAGCCCCTCGCGGCAGGCGGCAACGAAAGCGGCATTGTCCTGCACCACGTGATCGGCGGCGAGCGCGAGCACGATGGCCTCACTGGCGCGGTTCTGCGCGAACACCGCGCCGGCTGCGATCGCCGGCCCTGAATCCCGCCGCATCGGCTCGAGGATCACGTCGGCCTCGACGCCGATCTCGGCGAGCTGCTCCAGCACCATGAAGCGATAGGACGCGTTGGTGATGACGATCGGCCGGTCGAACAGGGAGGGATCGGAGACGCGCAGCAGCGTGTCCTGGAAGGTCGAGCGCGTGCCGAACAGGGGAAGGAACTGCTTGGGCCGCACCTCGCGCGACGCCGGCCACAGCCGCGTGCCGGCACCGCCGCACATGATCAGGGGGATTATGCGTTTGTCCATCGTCATCTCAAACCTTGAAGTAGTCCCGATACCAGGTGACAAAATTATGGACCCCATGCTCGATCGGCGTTGACGGTGCAAAGCCGGTGTCGCGCATCAAGTCCTCGACATCCGCGAACGTTTCCAGCACATCTCCCGGCTGCATCGGCAGCAATTCTTTGATCGCCGTCCGGCCCAGCTCCCGCTCCAGAAGACCGACGACGTGCATCAGTTCCTCCGGATGGTGATTGCCGACATTGTAGAGCTTAAACGGCGCATTTGCGGCAGAAGGATCGTCCGAGGGCACAAGATCGATCAGCTTGGATACGACACGCGTCACATCATCAATATAGGTGAAGTCCCGGCGCATCTGCCCATGGTTGAAGAGCCGGATCGGCTTGCCGGCCATGATGGCGTTCACGAACAGAAACATGGCCATGTCGGGCCGTCCCCATGGCCCGTAGATGGTAAAGAAGCGCAAGCCCGTGACCGGCAGGCGATAGAGATGGCTATAGGACTGCGCCATCACCTCGTTCGCCTTCTTGGTCGCGGCGTAGAAGCTGACGGGATGATCGGTACGGTCCGCAACCGCAAATGGCATTTTTGTGTTGGCGCCGTAAACGGAGGATGACGAGGCGTAGACGAGATGGCGACAGCCGTTATTGCGGCAGCCCTCGAGCACGTTGAGAAAGCCGACGAGGTTGGAATCGGCGTAGGCGTGCGGCTGCTCGATCGAGTAGCGCACGCCGGCCTGCGCCGCGAGATGCACCACCTCCGTGAAACGATGCTGCGCAAACAGCCTCGCGATCGTCTCGCGGTCGGCAAGATCGGCCTCGACGAAGGAGAAACCGGAGTCGTTCTGCAACAGCGCCAGGCGGGCCCGCTTCAGTGCCGGATCGTAATAGGGGTTGAGATTGTCGAGCCCGACGACGGTGCGGCCTTCGCCCAGGAGCTGCCGGGCGACGTGAAAACCGATGAAACCAGCCGCGCCGGTAACCAAAATCGCCTGATCTGTCATCCTGTTCCCTGGGGATCCAAGCCGGCCCTGTTTAGCCGCCACCTCGATCGGCTCGCAATAGGCCCGCCGCGCGTCATGAGGACTCCTCTCAGCGTCCTTAACGAGGGTCAGCATCCTTAACGATGGCTATTGCAAGATCGGCGCCAAAACCATACCAAAGCGGCCGAATTCGGCGCCTCGCGTCGGGTTGCCTCAAATCTTCGCAAACCCTGTACATGCGGGCGAGATGCGCCGAATCCTGCTTTCTGCGGCCAAAATCCTGATTTCCGCGGCGCTGCTCTATCTGGCGCTGCGCAAGGTCGATCTGTCCGAACTGTTTTCGCGCTTCACCGTGAGCAGCCTGTTCTGGATCGGCGTGGCGATCGCGGTCACATTCCTTCAGATCTTCGTCGGCGTGCTGCGCTGGCGCGAGATCAGTGCCGTCTGCGGCGCGCCGCTCGAGCTCGGCCGCGCCATGCGCTACAACGTGATCGGCTCGTTCTTCAACCAGACCCTGCCGTCGGCGATCGGCGGCGACGCGGTCCGGCTGTGGCTCGTGGCACGCGCCGGGGCCGGCTGGCGTGCAGCCACCTACTCGATCTTCGTCGACCGCGCGATCGGCCTGATCGCGCTCGCGGTTCTCATCGTCGCGAGCCTGCCCTGGAGCTACACCCTCATCACCGATCCGCACGGACGCTCGGCGCTGCTGCTCGTCGATCTGCTGGCGCTCGCCGGCGGCGTCGGCTTCCTGATCTTCGGTGCGCTGAAATGGCGCTGGCTGAAGACCTGGTGGGCCACGCACCATCTTCACGCCTGCGCGGTGATCGCCAACCGCGTGATCTTCAGCCGCAGCCGCGGGCCGATCATCGCGATCCTGTCGATCCTCGTTCACGTCCTCGCCGTCGTCATCGCCTGGTGCGTGGTGCAGTCGATCGCGGCCCCGGTTCGCTTCAGCGATGTCTTCATGCTCGTGCCGCCGGTGATGCTGATCACGATGATGCCGATCTCGATCGCCGGCTGGGGCGTGCGCGAGGCCACGATGGGCCTGGCATTCGGCTTCGCGGGACTCGCCGCCAATGAGGGCGTCAACGTCTCGCTGCTGTACGGCGCCGTGTTCTTCATCGTCGGCGCGTTCGGCGGCCTGGTCTGGATCCTCAGCGCGGAAAAGGCCGCGCAGGGGGCCACTCCGATCGGGGTGCCGGAGTGACGACGCATGCTTGCGATCCCGTGATGACGATCGGCCTTGTGCTGCTTGCGCTCGCTGCGGCTGCGTTGCTTTCTGCCTTCATCACTTGGCGAAGTATGCCGCTGCTGCAGCGATATTCGCTGGCCCGTCCTAACCATCGCTCCTCGCATCGGATTCCGACACCGCAGGGCGCTGGTATTGCGGTTATCGCTGCAACCCTGGTGGTGGCGTCGTCATTGGCCGCCTGGATGAATACCGCCATTCCGGCAGTGTTGATCGGCTCTACAGTGCTGATTGCACTAGTTGGCCTTGCTGACGATATCAAATCATTGCCGGTGCTGCTCCGGCTTACACTACAGGCGGCAGCCGTCGGAGCTGTCGTATTATCCGCCCCCGAAACCGCTCGGATCGTGCCGTCGCTGCCATTTTCGCTGGAGCGCAGCCTAATCCTGCTTGCCGGCGTGTGGTTCGTAAATCTCATCAACTTCATGGACGGGCTCGACCTGATTACGGTCGCGGAGGTAGTGCCTGTTACCGCGTCCCTTATGATGCTTGGATGGCTTGGCGAGCTGTCTTGGCCAGCTGCGCTAGTCGCCGCAGCGCTGTGCGGGGCGACCCTCGGCTTCGCGCCCTTCAATCGGCCGGTCGCCAAAGTATTTCTTGGAGACGTCGGAAGCCTACCAATTGGTCTGCTGCTCGGCTGGTGTTTGCTGGAACTCGCCTGGCATCGCCAGCCAGCCGCAGCACTGCTGCTGCCTGCCTACTACCTCGTTGACGCTACCGTCACGCTATTTCGACGCATTGCACGTCGCGAACAGTTCTGGACAGCGCACCGCACACATTTTTATCAGCGCGCCACCGACAACGGCTTTACAGTGCCACGGGTGATCGGCGAGGTGTTTGCGCTCAACCTCCTGCTCGCGCTGCTCGCTATAGTGACGGTCCGCAGTACGCTGTTGGCGACTACGGCACTGGCATTGCTGGCTGGAGCGATCGCGATCGGCGTCGTCATCTGGCGCTTCTCTCGGCCTCGCAAGTTCTAACATGCGAGCGCCAGCCGAAGGCCCTCGTCAAGAGACACTTGTGGCTGCCAACCAATACCGAGCGCCTTGGATACGTCGAGCTCGAATGAGCCGATTAGACTATCATGTGCATCCAATCGACCGAAGATATTGAGCAAGAAATTCAACAGCTGCGGCTGCATATAGAACAACCGGGGGCGCTTGCCGGACGCTCCGGCCAAGCGCTGGATCAGTTCGGGCGTCGAGACCTGCTCCTGGTCCGCCAATAGGAAAACCTCGAAATTGCTGGTCGAGCGGGGATCAGCCAATCTCCAAACGATGAAGGAGGCGAGGTTCTGCACCGCGAGAAAGGCCCGCCGATTACGGATCCCGGCGAGCGGCAACGGCAATCCAATCTTTACTGCGCGCGTTAGCAGAGCGAAATTGCCTTTAGCTCCCTCACCATAGATCAGCGGCGGCCTGACCACCGTGATCTTCATTTCGCTGCCGCTCGACAGCCTCCGAAGACCAGATTCAGCCTCTGCCTTAGACATACCGTAGAGACCACTTGGCTTCAGCATGTCATCCTCGCTGAACGGCGGCCGGCCCGCGTTGCAGCGACCATGAACGAGAGCTGTGCTCACGAAGATAAACTGGCGCACGCCGGCCGCCGCCGCGCAACGCGCCAAATGCAGGGTGCCGGCCGTGTTGACGCTGCGATAGAGTCCTTCAGCGTGCTCCTCGTGCTTGTGATGCACGCGCGCGGCAAGATGCACGACGGCATCGACACCCTCGAGCGCGCCCGTCCAATCGGTCTCCGGGCCGATCGTTTCGATCACGACCTCGTCGCCGGTCCCCTCGGGGCTGCGCACCGCGCGGCGAACCGACCATCCCGCGCGCGTGAGCGCGGGCACGACATGACGGCCGACGAAACCGTTCGCCCCCGTCACAAGCACCACTGGTTTCCGCTCGCTCATCCTTGCTCCGCCAGAACAGGGTTGCGCAACAATTCGCCGATCACGCCGGCATAGGCGTTCATCGCGACGGTCCGGTCGAACTGTGCGGCCGCCTTCACCGCGCGTCCCGCCATGGCGTCGGCGTCGGAACGGGACGCCACACGGATCGCGTCCGCCAAAAGATCGGCGCGGCCGGGCTTCACCACCCAGCCGAGTCCGTTCTCCACCACCGTCAGCGCGGCCTCGGCCTCCGGCTCGGAGACCAGCGCCACGGGACGGCCAACCGCCAGCAGATTGTAGAACCGGCTCGGCACCGACACCCCCGCAACGTCCTTCCGGTACGGAATGATCCAGAGATTGGCCGCCGCCAGGAACGCCTCGAGCTCGGCATCCTCGACCCGCGCCACGAAGGTGACATTGGCGAGCTTCGCCTCGGCCTGCAACTGCTTCAGCCGGTCGAAGCCGATGCCCCAGCCCGAGAGCAGAAAATGGATCTCCGGCTGATCCTTCAAGAGGCGCGCCGCCTCGAACACAATCTCGGGATCATGAGTGAAGCCGAGATTGCCCGACAGGCCGACAACGAAGCCCGCCGACAGCGTCTTGCGGAACGGATTTTCCGGTGTGATCGGACGGGCACCGGGCACCAGCGTCGCCCAGTTCGGGATGAAGCGGATCTTGTTCCGCGTCATTCCGGAATAGCTGAGGAGCGGCCGCTCCGCATCGCGACCGATGGTGATGACCGCATTGAGCGCGCGGAACATCAGGCCGTTGGCGGCCCGCATCATCCGCGTCACGAACGAGCCGGGCTTCAGCAGGCCCGCCATCACCAGCACGTCGGGAAAGAGGTCATGCATGATCAGCGCCGAGCGCGCGCCCTTGAGCCTGGCCGCTGCCGCCACCGCGTAGGGCAGCATGAACGGCGCGGTGACCGTGAGCACGACGTCCCCTCGCCTCAGCTGCCGCGTCAATGCGAAGAACGTGCGCGCCGCGAACATGAGCTCGGACATCGCGCGCCGCACTAGTGCCGCCTTGCCGGCCAAGCGGTTCTTGATGGCGACGACGCGCGGCATGCCGGGACCGGTCTGCGAGGCCGGCAACGCGCCCGGCCAGCCCGAGAGCACGAGGACCTCGTGCTCGGCGGCGAGACGGCAGGCGATCTCGGCCATGATCGCCGCCGTCGTGCTGGTATCCGGCGGATAATGCTGGCTCGCGACGACGATCTTGCCGGAAGGCTGCATGGTCAGGCCGCGGTCGACCCGAATTCCGGCACCGCATCTTTCAGGATGGTCCTGATGGTGGCACGGTCCTCGCGCGCGACGGCCTGCTCCAGCGCGGTGATCCATTTGCGCAGCGTCTGCATCGGCGGCTCGTTCGGCTGCGCGGCCATGATGCCGGCAACGCCGATCTCGCGGGTCGGCTCCTCGGAGGCGAACAGGATCTCGTGCAGCCGTTCACCCGGCCGCATGCCCGTGAACACGATCTCGATGTCATAGCCGGGCTGCAGGCCCGAGAGACGGATCATGCGCTCGGCGAGATCGACGATCTTCACCGGCTGACCCATGTTGAGCACATAGACCGCAACGTCGGGACGCTGCGTGCCGAGCGCGTGCGTGGCCGCGGTGATGACGAGATCGCAGGCCTCGCGGATGGTCATGAAGTAGCGGACCATGTCGGGATGCGTCACCGTCACGGGGCCGCCGGCCTCGATCTGGGCCTTGAACTTCGGCACCACCGAGCCGTTCGACGCCAGCACGTTGCCGAACCGGACCGAGATCAATCGCATCGGTGGCCTGGCACCGCCGCTGGCCGCTGCGATGTCGTGATCGAGCGCCTGACAGTACATCTCGGCGAAACGCTTGGTCAGGCCGAGCATCGACACCGGCTCGATCGCCTTGTCGGTCGAGATCATCACCATGGCTTCGGCGCCGGCACTGTGCGCGGCATCGGCGACATTGATCGAGCCGAAGATGTTGGTCTTGACGCCCTCGCTCCAGTCGCGCTCGAGGATCGGCACATGCTTGAGCGCGGCGGCATGGAACACGATATCGGGCTTGAACTCCGCCATCAGGCGCATGATGCGATCGCGATCCCGAATGTCGGCGATCCGCCCCTCGACCTCGGCACCCGCACCCCGGGCGGCGAGCGCTTCCGTGATCGCGTAGAGCGCCGGCTCCGAGTTTTCGATGATCAGGAGCCGCGCGGCGCCGAAGGCGACGACGCGCTCGCAGATCTCCGAACCGATCGAGCCGCCGCCGCCGGTGACGATCACCGCCTTGCCGTTGATCAGGGCCTCCAGGCGGGCATAGTCGATCGTCTCGCTCGGCCGCAGCAGGAGATCCTCGACCGCGACGGCCGTGAGCCGTGGCGTGTCGCCGCTCTCCAGCGAAGGCATCCGGTTGACGATCACGCCCAGCTTGCGCGCCCGCATCAGGATCGATTCCGGATGCGCCTCCGGCTCGAACGCCGACGGCGTCATCACGAGGCGCGCGATCGGCTTGTTGCGCTTGGCGAAGTCCGCAATGACGTCCTCGATATCGTCGATGCCGCCCAGCACCGGCAGGTTGCGGATGAACTGGCCGCGGTCCGAAAGCGACGGCGACAAGACGCCGACCGGCCAGATGCGCTTGATCGCCCCGCTCTCGATGCCGCGCAGCAGCACCTCCGCATCCGCGGCGCGGCCGATCAGCAGCGTCGGCGCGGCCTCATCGGTCCGCGCATGACGCCGCACCCGCGTATAGCGGAAATAGCGATAGGCCATGCGCAGCGCGCTGAGGAAGGAGATCTCCAGGAACCAGTAGAGGACGATCGTCACCTTGCCGAGGAAGAAGGCGCCGCGAACGTTGGGGGCAACAAAGATGTAGTCGAGGACGAGCAGGGCAACCGTCAGCACGGTCGCAGCGCGAATGATATTCAGCGCGTCGGGCAGCGAGATGAAGCGCCATTTCGTCGTGGTCAGGTTCAAGACGAAGAACACGACCACGCTGAAGGCCAGAAAATAGGGCAGGATCTGGAACAGCAGCGGCAAACGGTCGAAGAAGCCGTCGCCCCCTTCGAATCGCACGTAAAAGGCGGCGAAGAGCGCTGCCGTGGTCGCCAGCAAATCGTGGAGTGCGATCAGGAAATTGCGCAAAGTGAGATGCGAAAGACGCGTCATCCGCCGACCGATGAAAACCCAGTTAGATGCAACCTGCTTGCGCTGATAGCCTATCTGGATCAGACTTGCCAGCCGCGCGGCCGGTCAGGAACCGCTTCCCCCATCTTCGCCTCGCCCCATTCGGCCCGGATCACCATGCCGCCGGCAACGCCGACGCCGATGACGTACATCCAGCCCTCGTGGAAGTCGAACAGATGGGAGTTGAACAGCGAGGTGAAGACGTTCTGCACCACGACCAGGAGCCCGATCCAGTTGGCAAGTCCGTCGCCGCGAAATAACATCAGGTGCAGGATCCAGATCGCATAGAGAACGGCGACGCCGATCACGCCCCATTGCACGGCAACGTTGAGCGTCTGGTTGTGCGGATTGCCGATCACCTCGGCCGAGGCTTTGTTCTGGCCGCCCGGCGCAGCGGCCCTTTCGAACAGGCCGCGCGTCGAGCCCGTGCCGTGCCCGGCGATCGGCGCCTCCGCAAAGAAGCCGAGCGATTTCCGCCAGAATTCGAGCCGCAGGCCCGCCGAGGTGGCCTCGCCCTTCTCGACATAGCGCGTATAGTCGCTGGCAAAGGTGTCAGCAGTCCTGCGCAATTGCGGCGAGGTCTGCCAGGCGATGGCGGCGCCGGCGAGCACGACCGCGGAGATGACGACGATGCTGCGCCATTTGAGGTGGAGCAGCGCGAACACGCCGAACATGATCGGAACGGTGACGAGCGCGGTGCGCGACACGACCACGAAGACCATGTTGACGAAGAAGCTCAGCGCCAACGCGGTCAATAGCCCCGCGAGCAGGTAGCGCCTTTCACGCAACAGCATCACGACCGGATAGGCCAGCGCGACGGCGCAAAGCGCGAATTCCTGGCTCTGGTCGATGTAGTTCTTGACGAAGATGCCGCGTTCGGGCGGATCGGTCTTGAGCGCGAGGTCCGGGTAGAAGGCGACCAGCCAGGACATCACCGACAACAAGGCGCAGGACACCAGGAAGGCGATGAAGATCCAGTGGGCGCGCGGCGACCGCTCGAAATGATAGAGCAGGACCGGCAGCACGAGCAGCTTGATGGTCGGATTGACGGCATAGAAGCGTGCGCCCCAGGTCGCGTCCGACCAGAGTGTCCCTACCAGCGCGAGCAACACCAGCGCGATCGGGGCCGCGCAGATCGGACGCTTCAAGGATTGCAGGAACGCGCGGACGTCGAGGAACGGCACCATGCAGACCAGCATCAGCGCGTTGAATATCCCCGCAAGCGAGGTCGACCAGGGCAGCGAGGCCGCGGTCAGGACCGCGAATATATCGACGGTCTCGCGCCAGGCGGCCGGGCTGCGCAGACGGCGAAGCAGCATTTCGCCGGTCGTCTCGCGTGCGAGCACCGTCACTTGCCCCCTCCCCGGGCGCGGTGGACCAGCGCCGTCGTGCTGAAGCCCTGGAGGATGTCGACCAGCACGACCACCCCGCCCGCTTCCTCGACGACCTCGTGGCCGACCACCTGTTCGCGGGTGTAGTCGCCGCCCTTCACCAGCACGCCGGGCTTGATGCGCTTGATCAGGTCGATCGGGGTGTCCTCTTCGAAGACGACGATGAGATCGACGGCCTCCAACGCCGCGAGCACCTCGGCACGCGCGCGCTCGTCCTGGACCGGCCGCTCGGCGCCCTTGAGCCGCCGCACCGAGGCGTCGCTGTTGAGGCCCACGATCAGGCGATCGCAGGCGGCGCGCGCCGCGGTCAGCACCTTGACGTGGCCGGGATGCAGGATGTCGAAACAGCCATTGGTGAAGCCGACGCGCTGGCCCTGCCTCTTCCATTCGGCGAGCTGGGCGTCGAGCGTATCAAGCTCGAGCACGATCTTTTCCTCGGCCGCGAGGCTGGCATGCGGCAGGATCTTTCGGCGCAGCTCGGCCGCACTCACGCTGGCAGTGCCCTGCTTGCCGACGGCGACCGCGGCCGCGGCGTTGGCGATGCGCAACGCCGTGTCCCAGTCCGCGCCGGCCGCAAGCGACACCGCGAGCGCGGCGGCGACGGTGTCACCGGCACCGGAGACGTCGCGCACCTTCACCGGTAATGCCGGGACGTGAACGGCCTCGCCGCTCCGCGGCACCAGCGTCATGCCGTGCTCGCCCTGGGTGACCAGGATCGCCTCGCAATCGGCTAGCCGCATCACGTCCTCGCTGGCATCGACGATGCTCTGCGGGGTATCGGCGCGACTGCGGGTCGCCTCCGAAAATTCCTTGCGGTTGGGCGTGAGCATCGTGGCGCCGCGATAGATCGCCCAGTTCAGGCTCTTGGGATCGACGATCACGGGCTTGCCAAGCTTTCGCGCGGCGTCGATGGTGTGGCGAATGACGCGCGCCGTCAGCACGCCCTTGGCGTAGTCCGACAGCAGCACGAGGTCGGCGCGCGCGATTCCCGGCAGGATCGCCTCGATCAGCTTCGTCTCGATCTCATCGGATACAGGCGCCGCCTGTTCCCAATCCGCACGCAGCATGTGCGTGGAAAAATGCTCGGAGACGAAGCGGACTTTTCGCGTGGTCGGGCGCGAGGGATCGCACACCAGCACGCTTTCGATTGCAGCGAGCTCGTCCAGCGCCGTCTTGAGCCGTGCACCGGCATCGTCCTCGCCGACGAGGCCGACGAAAATGCAGTGCGCGCCGAGAGAAGCGACGTTGCGCGCAACGTTGCCGGCGCCGCCGATATGGATCTCGCTGCGCTGGGCCGTGATGACGGGCGTCGGCGCTTCCGGCGAAATCCGCGAGACCTCGCCATAGACGAACTCGTCCAGCATGATGTCGCCGATGCACAGCACCGTGCGGCCTGAGATGGCTTGCGCGAGGGCGTCGAAATCGAGAATGGGCGTCGGCATGGCGTTGGGCCTCAGCGGAAGCGGTCCGGCCGGTCGAGGTAATCCCCGACATAGGCCTTCACCGCGTCCTCGAGCGTCGTGAAGCCGCCGTTATAGCCGGCGCGGTGGAGCCGATCGACCTCGCTCTGGGTAAAATACTGATAGGCCCCGCGGATCTGCTCGGGCATGTCGATATATTCGATGTTGGGCTTGGTGCCGAGCGCCGCATAGGCAGCCAGCATCAGGTCCCTGAAGCTGCGCGCCTTGCCGGTTCCGACGTTGAAGAGGCCGGACACCGACGGCGTCGCGAGCAGCCACATGACGACGCGCACGACGTCATCGACATAGATGAAATCGCGGCGCTGATCGCCGTCGGCGATGCCCTCGCGATGCGACTTGAACAATTGCACGACGCGGCCGGCCTTGACGTCGTCGAAGCGGCGCGCCAGCACGCTCATCATCGAGCCCTTGTGGTATTCGTTGGGGCCGAACACGTTGAAGAATTTCAGGCCGACACATTGCGGCGGCAGCGGATCGCTGTTCGCACCGCGCGCGGCAACCGCAAGATCGAACATGTGCTTGCTCCAGCCGTAGAGATTCATCGGCCGAAGCTTCTTCAATGCGGGGATCGAGGCGTCGTCGTCAAAACCCGTCTCGCCCTCGCCATAAGTCGCCGCCGAGGAGGCGTAGATGAACGGCACCGCGTTCGCTGCGCACCAGTCGAGGAGGCGCATCGACAAGCGGAAATTGGTCTCGAACACGAGGTCGCCGTCGGTCGCGGTGGTCGCGGAAATCGCCCCGAGATGGATCACGGCATCGAGCTTGCGACCCTTCAGCCAGTCCATCAGCTCGGCCGGCGGGACGATATCCACAAGCTGGCGCTTGGCGAGGTTCCGCCACTTGCCATCGCCGCCCAGCAGATCGCAAACCACGACGTCGCTGCGGCCCGAATCATTGAGCGCGGCCACGACATTCGACCCGATAAAACCGGCCCCGCCGGTCACCAGCAACATTCCGAAATCCCTGCCCGATTATTTGCGGCCCAGTCCTGCCGTAGCGCATGAGCCGCCAAAGTGTAAGCGCTTTTGGGATTGAGCGGTTTGCCCGCTTTACGTGCCGGCCGGGAGCGGCTACCGAACCGCCAAAATCATTGCGGCCTCATTTAACGAATGAATCAAAATTCACAACTTAGTGGAGATGCGGACCGGAGCGACACCCGCCCGATTCTGATCATTCCCTATATGTGGATCGGCGATTTCGTCCGGAATCACACAGTCGTACGGGTCCTGAAGCAGCGCTGGCCGAACCGGCCGGTCGATCTCCTCACCACGTCGCTGTGCGCCCCCTTGGTCGATTACATGCCCGGCGTGCGCGAGGGGATCGTCTGGGACCTGCCGCGCGGCCGCCTCGCCGTGGGCCGGCAGCTGGCCTTGGCCAAGCTCCTGCGCGAGCGGAACTACGGTACCGCCCTGGTGCTGCCGCGCACCTGGAAGGCTGCCATCGCGCCTGCCCTGGCCGGTATTCCTGAACGGGTCGGCTTCGTCGGCGAGTTCCGGTTTGGCCTGCTTAACCGCTGGCGCTGGGGCGAAAAGAAACTGCCCCGTTTCATCGACAAGAACGCCGCCCTGGCCCAGCCCGACGGGGCCCCCCTGCCCCCGGAATGGCCGGTGCCTCAATTGCGGGTCTCCCCCGAGGAGATCGTCCGCTGGCGGCAGGCCAACGGTCTCAGCGCCGCAGCCGCGGTGGCGCTCGCCCCTGGCTCGGTAGGGGCCTCAAAACGCTGGACCTACTATCCGGAAGCCGCCCGGCTCCTGGTCGAGCGCGGGCTGGAGGTCTGGGTGGTCGGCGGCCCCGGGGAAAAGGCCCTCGCCCAGGAGATCGTCGCGGCCGGCGGCCCGGGCGTGCGGGACCTCACCGGCAACGACTTGCGCAACGGCGTGCTGGCCATGGCGGCCGCAGGCGTCGCCATCTCCAACGATTCCGGCCTGATGCACATCGCGGCCGCGCTCGGCACGCCCACCATGGGCATTTTCGGCCCGACCAGCCCCTATCTCTGGGCCCCCCTCAACGGCCTCGCCGCGACCGTGGTGCAGGACAAGGAAGCGCTGTCCTGCCAGCCCTGCCAGAGCACGATCTGCAAGATGAACGACCACAGATGCATGCGGAATATCGCAGCGAGCGAGGTGGTGGCGATTGCGCAGCGGGTGCTGGGCGAGGCTGGGGCGAAGGCGGAGAACTGAGCGCCGCTGGCGAACGCGATCCGCATCGCCGCTACGCCAGCACGATCAAGCATGTGCACGCGACAGCTCATATTGAGCCGTCAAAGCGCCAATGGGAATGCTCCATTCCTTGCTGATCGTCCGGATCATATCCAGCGTCAGTGGACGGATGCGATTCAAGACTTCGGACGCCCGATTGCGTCCGATCAGAGCCGCCAATTCTGTCTGCGAGCGCCCCATGGATTCAATTGCGAAATGGAGAACGTCGATGGGATCGCCCCGGGTGGTCGCGAAGTGATTATCCTCGTACGCCTTGATGAGTGAGGACAAAACTTCGAAGCGATCACCGTCAGGCGTGCCGGGAGCGGGCTCGGCCTCGAAATAGCGGGATACTTCACCGATAGCCCAATCGTAATCTTGTTCGTTGCGAAGCGGCCTTACGTCCATCATCACACGGTCTCCGCGTCTATTCCGTCGTACTCTGCATGCGTGCCGACAAACTTGATGAGAGCTGTTTTGAACTTGTAGGAGAAGTGAACCACAAGGCGATACTTGTTGCCGCCAATGTCGAAGACGGCTCTGTTGTCGCCAACAAAGTCGATGTTGTTTCCAAACGCTCTCTTCAGGTCTGCGGGGCCGCTCCAGTCACCCTTCGAAACGATTTCGTACCAGGTGCCCAAGGGAGTTTCCGCTTGGGGGTATCGCTCCCAAAAGACCTTGAGCGCCCTTCGAGCTATTACGTTCATAGCCATAGCATGTTCCCAATTCGGGATCAACGCAAAATTCCCAAAACGGGAACAAAACTCTGGCGCCAACGACATAAATCCGCAGGTCAGTGCTGTTGCCAACCCATTGATTTACTTATGGCCGCCTACTGTGCATGGGGTTGTTTTCACAGTTTTAGTTTGCGGATGAGGGCGGCAGGTCAGAGCAGCGGCCGATAGACCTCCCCGATCCGAGCCGCTTCCGCATCAAGGCTGAACTTTGCAAGCACCCTCGCCCGCCCCCGCTCGCCCATCACGGTGGCCGCAGCAACGTCGCGCATCAGCGGCTCCAATGCCGCCGCCAATGCATCGGCATCGCCTGTCGGGATCAGCACGCCGCTTATCCCATCCTCGACCACGAGTTCGGCCGCGCCGGCGCGCGCGGCGACGAGCGCGCTGCCGGCCGCCATCGCCTCGATCAGTGTCAGGCCAAAACCTTCGTTGCGCGAGGTGAAAGCGTAGATCGTCAGCCGCTGATACCAGCGCTGCACATCTTCGATCGGCAGCTCGCCGGTGATGACGATGCGCGATTGCAGACCGGCGGCCTCGATCCGCTTTTTCAGATCGTTGGCAAAGGGCATCTGCTCCGCCGTGACCTGACCGACGATGACGGCGGTGAAATCCGGATGGCGCGGCAACAGGCGGCACATCGCATCGACGAACAGATCGGTGCCCTTCTGCGCACGCACGCGGCCGAAGCAGCCGACGGCGTAGCGGCCCGGCAGCGCGGCTTCCGCGAAGGCCGCCGCGCGATCGACCGGCGGCGCGTAGACGTCGGTGTCGACGCCGTGCGGGATCACCGTCGCCTTCACCTTCAGGAACGAAGCCGAGAGATCCGACGTCGCGATGATCGCGTCCATGCGCCGGATCAGCCAGCGCGTGATCCAGCTATGATGCCGCTGCGCCGCCGAGGTGAACACGAGCTTCAGCGGCCAGCCGAGCGCGCGCAGCACGACGCCCGCGATCATCTCGTTGTTGCGCCGTGCGTGCCAGATCAATGGCTGCTTGCGGCGCCATAGCTTGAGAAAATCGGCAACGCCGAGGCGCGCGATGCCCGTTGGCGCATCGGAGCCGAACCAGGCGGCGCGATACAATTTCGCCAGCCGCGGCGCCACCATCCGGTTGGTCGCGGTGACGCCGGAATAGCGCCTGTGCAGATTTGGCACGATCACTTCGAGATCGCCGGGGGAATTGGCCACGTCACGCTCCGTTTCGTACGCCCCCTATACGCAACATTAAGCATAGTGACCAGTTCGGCCGCCCCGATACCCCCTCTTCACCACGCAGACGTTAGCTTGCAGCGTTGATCGAAGACGGGTGAGATCATGACTGTGCTAGTCACCGGCGGCGCCGGCTACATCGGAAGTCACACGGTCCTCGCGCTGGCGGAAGCCGGCGAAGACGTCGTCGTGATCGACGATCTCTCGACCGGATTTTCCGCGTACCTGCCTGAGGGCGTACCGCTGTTCATTGGCGATGCAGGCGACGAGAACCTGCTCGAAGGCGTGATCGCCCAGCACAACATCGAAAGCATCATCCATTTCGCCGGCTCCGTCGTCGTGCCGGATTCGATGCGCGACCCGCTCGGCTATTACCGCAACAACTTCATGACCGCGCGCAACCTGCTCAACGTCGCGGTCAAGCGCGGCATCAATCGCTTCATCTTCTCCTCGACCGCCGCCGTCTATGGCAATCCGGACCAGGTCCCGGTGCCCGAGCACGCGCCGACGCGGCCGCTGTCGCCTTACGGCTCCTCGAAGCTGATGACCGAGATCATGCTGCACGACGTCGCCGCCGCCTACGGCATGCAGTACGTGACCTTGCGCTATTTCAACGTCGCCGGCGCCGATCCGCACGCCCGCATCGGGCTGGCCACCGTCGGCGCGACGCATCTGCTCAAGATCGCGGTGGAAGCCGCCACCGGCCAGCGCGCCAAGATCGACGTGTTCGGCACCGACTATCCGACGCCCGACGGCAGTTGCATCCGCGACTTCATCCACGTCACGGACCTCTCGCAGGCGCATCGCTCGGCCCTTGCGTATTTGCGCAATGGCGGCGCCTCGACGACGCTGAATTGCGGCTATGGCCGCGGCTATTCGGTGCTGGAGACCATCGACGCCGTGCGTCGGGTGTCGGGCCGCAGCTTCGCCGTGCAATACGCGCCGCGCCGCCCCGGGGACATCATGACCATGGTCGCCGACACCAGCCGCATCCGTGGCCTGCTGGACTGGAAGCCGCAATACGAGGACCTCGAGACCATCGCGGCCCACGCGCTGGCCTGGGAGGACAAGCTGTTCCACGAGCGCCATGGCGAGCTTCGCCACGCCGCCTCGGCCTAGAATCATCCCCAGCGCAAGCCCTTAATTGGGCTTGAAAAACCCCGCTTGAGCGGGCACAGAGGCCCATCGATCCCTGACGCGCGGGCAGGCTTTGTCCTGCGCCGTCAATGGACACCGGATGGCCCAGTTTCCAAAGAAAATCACCGACGATCCCTATGCGGCGATGGCCCTCGTGCGCCGCCTGGCCACGGAACAGGGGATCGTCTACTGGCGGCGCTACCTCGTTGCCTTCGCGCTGATGGCGGCGGCCGCGGGCGCGACTGCGGGCGCGACCTACGTGCTCGGCCAGGTCATCAACCAGGCCTATGTCGACAAGAACATCCCGGGCATCGCGATGTTCTCCGGGATCACGGTGCTGCTGCTCTTCATCAAGGGCGTGGCGACCTACGGCCACATGGTGATCCTGACCAAGATCTCGAACGCCATCCTCGCCACCAACCAGCGCCAGCTGTTCGCAAAACTGATGCGCGAGAGCGTCGGCTTCTTCTCCGAGCGCCATTCCTCCGAATTCCTGGCGCGGCTGACCGCCGGCGCCAAGTCGATCACCGACGTGCTCAACATGCTGGTCAACGCCATCGGGCGCGACCTGTTGATGCTGCTCGCCATGATCGGCGTGATGGTGTGGCAGGACCCCGTGATGTCGTTCATCGGTCTCGTCGTGGTGCCGCCGGCGATGCTGGTGCTGCGCAAGCTCGTCAAGCGCATCAAGGGCCTCGCCTTCAACCAGTTCACCGGCACCGCCGACATCATGGAGACGATGCAGGAGTCGCTGCAGGGCATCCGCACCGTGAAGGCGTTCACGCTGGAAGAGACCATGCAGAAGCGCATCGACGAGAACATCGCGATCGTCGAGCGCAATGCCAACAAGATGGCGCGCGTCGCCAACCGCTCCAATCCGTTGATGGAGATGCTCGGCGGCTTCGCGGTCGCCGGCTGCCTGATGTACGGCGGCTACAGCGTGGTCGCGCTCAACGCCACGCCCGGCGCGTTCTTCTCCTTCATGACCGCCTTCCTGATGGCGACCGAGCCGGCCAAGCGGCTGGCGCGGCTCAACATCGATTTGAACAGCCAGCTCGTCGGCGCGCGCATGCTGCTCGAGATCGTCGATAGCCCGGCGAGCGAGCATTCCGACGACGACAAGCCGCCGCTGAAGCTCTCCGAGGCGCGGATCGAGCTGCGCGACGTCAGCTTCGCCTACCGCAGCGGCGAGACCGTGCTCAACCGCATGAGCTTCGTGGCCGAGCCCGGCAAGGTCACGGCGCTGGTCGGGCCGTCCGGCGGCGGCAAGTCGACCGTGCTGGCATTGCTCTTGCGCTTCCACGAGGTGACGCAGGGCGACATCGTGATCGACGGCCAATCGATCGGCGCGGTCTCGCGCAAGTCGCTGCGGTCGCAGACCGCTTATGTCGGCCAGGACGTTTATCTGTTCCGCGACACCATCCGCAACAACATCGCCTTCGGCAAGCCGGGCGCGAGCGAGGACGAGATCATCGAGGCGGCGAAGGCGGCCTGCGCGCATGATTTCATCATGGGCTTCCCGCTCGGCTACGACACGCCGGTCGGCGAGCACGGCACGCAACTGTCCGGCGGCCAGCGCCAGCGCATTGCGGTTGCGCGTGCACTGATCAAGAACGCGCCGATCATCCTCCTGGACGAAGCCACCGCCGCGCTCGATTCGGAGTCTGAGCGGCAGGTGCAGGAGGCGATCGAGCATCTCTGCCAGAACCGCACCACCATCGTGATCGCGCACCGCCTGCACACCATCATGCACGCAGACAGGATCCTGGTGGTCGAGGGCGGCGAGATCGTCGAGCAGGGCCGGCACGAAGAGCTGCTCCGCCGCGGCGGCCGCTATGCCTCGTTCTTCCGCCTGCAACACCACGATTCCGGCGCCCTGGCGCCGATCAGCGCAACCGCATAGAGTTCGTTCCACCTCAAGAGCAGCGAGACCCGCTTCATGAACGCCGCCTCCTACGTCATCCCGCTTCCGCCCCAGGCTTCGCTTCCCGTCGTCGGGGAAAGCGGCCGTTATCCCGTGCGCCGCATCTGGTGCGTCGGCCGCAACTATCTCGAGCACATCCGCGAGATGGGCAATGACGAGCGCGCCCCGCCGTTCTTCTTCGCCAAGCACGCCGACATGCTGGTGCCCGACGGCGCCACGATTCCCTATCCGCCGCTGACCAAGGATCTGCATCACGAGGTCGAGCTGATCGTCGCGATGAAGAGCGGCGGCCTCAACATCCCAGCCGACAAGGCGCTCGATCACGTCTACGGCTACGCGGTCGGCATCGACCTCACCCGCCGCGACCTCCAGATCGCCTCGCGCAAGAAGGAGCGCCCGTGGGAGATCGGCAAGTCGTTCGACGGCTCCGCCCCGTGCTCCGCGATCCAGCCGGCCTCCAAGATCGGCCATCCCGCCAAGGGCAAGATCTGGCTCACGGTCAACGGCAAGGAAGCCCAGAAGGGCGACCTCACCGAGCTGATCTGGAACGTGCCAGAGATCATCTGGCAGCTCTCGCAGCAGGTGAAGCTTGCCGCCGGCGACATCATCATGACCGGCACCCCGGCCGGCGTGTCCCAGCTCCAGCCCGGCGACAAGCTCGAATGCGGCGTCGACGGCGTCGGCACGCTGAAGGTCAGCATCGGCCAGCCCGAGTAATCTCGGAGCGTAGGGCGGATTAGCGATAGCGTAATCCGCCACCCTCGCGGCCATCGGTAACGCCGATTGCTGTTCGACTGTAAGGCGGATTACGCTGCGCTAATCCGTCTTACACGCTACCAGGCCTTCACCGGCCGGTTGGCATAGCTTGCCTGCGGCACACCGCGGTTGAGCGACATGTGCGAATGCACGCACAGCCAACTATCGCCCTCTCTTGAAAACACCATCGTCGCCCGGCCCGGGCGCGGAAATGGGTTGCCATCGGGATGATAGCCCGTGCTTGTCCACGGCGCGATCACCGTGGCCATCGTGCCGTCGGGCGATGCCAGGATCGAGGTCTGGTCGAGCACGAAACGGAAGTCGGCCGTCTTCGGCCAGACATTGTCCCATTGCGTCGAGACCCATTGATCGAGGCCGGGGATGACATCGTTGTGCGTGCCGAAGGCCAGCACGTCCGGATGAAAAAGCGGCCGCGCCGAGGCGTAGTCGACCTCGCGGACATAGCCGGCGAAGGTCTCAAGCCAGGCGCGGAAGAATTGCACGATCTCGGTATTCGCGGTCGGCAAGGAGGCCATCACCTGCTCCACATTCGACAACTCAATCACGGCAATCTTTGTTGCCATGAGCCGGGCCATCCAGCAAGATTTAGCTCCGGGATCACTCGATCGCGATAGGGGTAACTCGCAGCCGGCTCTGATGCTTCGACATCGGCTGGCTCGATTTGATGGAGCCAGAGTCATGAACCGCCTCCTTCTGCTTGCTGCCGCTCTCCTCCTCACCGGCAGCGCAGCCAGCGCACAGTCCAGCCAACCCTATGCCGGTCTGGAAGGGCGCTCCATCAAGACGCTGTCGCAGCAGCAGATCGACGATCTTCGCGCCGGACGTGGCATGGGCCTGGCTCTTGCCGCGGAGCTTAATGGATATCCCGGTCCCAGCCACGTGCTCGAGCTCGGCGATCGCCTCGCCTTGACCGCCGATCAACGCGCCGAGGTCCGGCGGTTGTTCGATGCCATGAAACAGGAAACCGTTCTGCTGGGTAACAAGCTCGTCGAACAAGAAAGAGCGCTGGAAGACCTTTTCGCCTCCCGTGCGATCACATCGGAAACGCTCAAGACGAGCATCGGAGCCATTGCCGAAACGCAAGGGCAGCTCCGCGAGAGCCACCTCAAATATCATTTGTCGACCGCTGCCTTGCTCGATCAGAGCCAGATGCAGCGATATGCAGAGTTACGGGGCTATCAGCGTCCCGACAGCCACGCAGGGCACAAGCACCATCATTAGACAATGCCGATCGAGATCAGGCGATCACGGCAAGATAGGCAAAGAACTCCATATCGGCACGATGCAAGGGCGAACCAAGCTATGCTGATCCGCCCTCCTGCAGCGCTTCAATTCAGTGCCGAATATACGATGAGGCCGAGGATCAGCGCCGTCAGCGAGTATTTCAGCGTGTAGTAGACGTTGCGGTTCCACTCCTTGACCTTGCGGCTCGCAAGATGGATCTCGTAGAGCTTGCCGAACACCTTGTTGAGCACGCCGACATTCTCACCCTCGACGTTCTGGGTCGCCGACGCCTTGACGATGTGATGGCTGACCCAGCGGTTGATCGCGGTCATGAAGCCGAACTTCATCGGGCGCTCGACGTCGCAGAACAGGATGATGCGATTGACGTCGGTCGCATTCTCGGCGCTGTGGATGAAGGTCTCGTCGAACATGAAGGCCTCGCCGTCGCGCCAGACGCATTCGACGCCGTCGACCAGGATGCGGCACTTGTTCGAGTTCGGCGTGACCAGGCCAAGGTGATAGCGCAGCGAGCCGGCGAAGGGATCGCGGTGCGCGCCGAGCTTGCCGCCCGGCGGCAGCATCGCGAACATCGCGCCATGCACGCTCGGGATCGACTTGAGCAGCTCCACCGTCTTCGGGCACAGCGTGTTCGCCGAGGGCAGGAAGTCATCGTACCATTTCAGGTAAAACCGCTTCCAGCCGCTCTTGAAGAACGAGTAGAAGCCCCAGTCGTTATTCTTGGCGGCGGCGCGAATGAAACCCTCGTCGAACAGGCGCACGGCCTCGTCGCGGATGGTCTCCCAATTCTCGCTCAGCGGCTTCAGCTCCGGAAACTGCTCGACCGAGATCACCGGCTTGTTCGGCACCGCCGAGCCCGCATACATCAGCACATTGTAGGGTGCCAGATAGGTCGAGTGATCGCCGAGCTGGCGCGCAAAGCGCAGCCGCTGCCTGCCGCGGAAGTGGACGTAAATCGTCGAGGCCGCCAGCACATAAAGAATGACGAGTTGCGGCGCAAAAAGCTGTTTCAACATTTCCCCGTTCCCCAGTGAACCCAGCCGGGGACGTCATCTACTCCGGCCGAACGGGCGCGACAAGATGCTCACCGTTGGGTTGCGTTCACACTGGAGAGAGCGGACGAAGGAACCTGGCGCCGGCCGATCGAGCCAAATCAGGTCCGGGACAGCGCCTGGAGGCCCTTGAAGGTCAGGCGCTTGGGGTCGGTGACGCCAGCCTGATAGAGACGGCGGATGAAGGCGACGACGGCGTCGCGGTCGCAATCGGTCAGCGCGACGACGGCGTCGACTGCGATTCTCTGGGCTTCCATTGGGCTTACCTCGGCCTTGCGAGTAACCCCGGCCGAGACAGGCTAGGACTGATCCGTAAATCCGGCGTTAACCGTCCGGGTCACAACCGTCAGGAGTATCGCATCACGCCATCGTCGATGCGGCCGAAGCGCAAGGTGACGATGTCGAGCGCGTAGTTCTGATACAGCCGCCACGGCTGCTTGGAGCCCTGCTTCGGCATCTTGGCCACCGAGCGCTGCACATAGCCCGAGGTGAAATCGAGCGAAGGCTGCGCGGTGATGGCGGGGTCGTCATTGTGCGGCATGCACTGGCGGAAATTGTGCCGGTCCATGTAGTTGATGAGACGGCAGACATATTCGCAGGTGAGATCGCATTTCAGCGTCCAGGACGCGTTGGTGTAGCCGAAGGCCGAGGCCATGTTCGGCACGTCGGCATACATCATGCCCTTGTAGGTCAACGTCTTGGCGAAATCGACGACCCGGCCGTCGACACTGACCTCGAGGCCGCCGACGACCTGGAGCACCAGCCCGGTCGCGGTCACGATGATGTCGGCCGCAAGCTCGCTTCCGTCCTTCAGGCGGATGCCGTCGTGTGTGAACGTGTCGATCTCGTTGGTCACGACGCTGGCGCGCTGCTCGCGGATCGCCTTGAACAGGTCGCCATCGGGCACGAGGCACAGCCGCTGGTCCCAGGGATTGTAGCGCGGCGTGAAATGGGTCGCGACATCGTAATCGGGGCCGAGCGCCATCCGCACCCCGCCGAGGATCAGGTTCTTCACCTTGTCCGGCCGTCGCCGGCTGAGCTGGAAGAAGAACATCCCCCACATCACGTTGCGCCAGCGGATCAAATGATAGGCCAGCCGCGCCGGCAGATTGCGGCGCAATTTGTTGGCGACGGGATCCTGCGCCGGCCGCGACACCACATAGGTCGGCGAGCGCTGCAGCATGGTGACCTGTGCGGCCTTCTTGGCGAGCTCCGGCACCAGCGTCACCGCGGTGGCGCCCGAGCCGATCACGACGACGCGTTTTCCGGCATAGTCGATGTCCTCGGTCCATTTCTGCGGGTGCACGATGCGGCCCGCGAAATCACTGGCGCCCTTGAACTCCGGCGTGTAGCCCGCCTCGTATTTGTAATAGCCCGAGCACATGAAGAGAAAATTGCAGGTGAAGCGCACCAGCTCGCTCGCGCCCTCGCCCGTGATGCGCTCGGCTTCCACCGTCCAGCGCGCGTCTGGCGTCGACCACGACGCGCGCTTGACGCGATGGCGCAAGCGGATGTGCTTGTCGATGCCGTTCTCGGTCGCGGTCTCGCGCACATAGTTCAGGATCTGCGGCCCGTCCGCGATCGCCTTCGGATCGGTCCACGGCTTGAAGGAATAGCCGAGCGTGAACATGTCGCTGTCGGAGCGGATGCCGGGATAGCGGAAGAGGTCCCAGGTGCCGCCGATGCAGTCGCGGCCCTCCAGAATGACGTAGCTTTTGCCCGGGCATTTGGTCTGGAGATGATAGCCCGCGCCGATGCCGGACAGGCCGGCACCGACGATCAGCACGTCGAAATGGTTTGCCATGACGTTTCTCCTCGACGGCGCCGATAGCACATCAGATGACATAATAGCGCAGCCACGCAAGGGAGGGCAGTGTTGACGGTCCCGTAGCGCCGACTACTATAGGTGGTCTTTTTGCCTACGCACAGTCTTTGATTTTCAGTCATAATCTGTTGGGGGGCTTCATGTTTGGCAGCAACGTGTTGGATATCGCGATTGGCCTGATTTTCACTTTTCTGACCGTCAGCCTGATCGCCAGTACGGTCACGGAGGCACTGTCCTCGGCCATGTCCTGGCGGGCGAACACACTGTTCGAAGGCGTCAAGAAACTCTTGAACGATCAGAACTTCACTGGGCTGGCAGTGGACATCTACAACCACGGCCTGGTGAACAGTCTTTCGAGTGGCACTGCAACCGCTGGCACCAGTCCGCCGATCAAGCCGTCCTACATCGATCCGAAGCTGTTTGCGTCCGCCCTGACCGACGTGGTCAACCTCAACCCCGCCCAGACGCTCACCGAGCTGAAAGCGAGCATAAGCACGGTTCAGGATCAGCAACTGAAGGACGTTCTCAACGGAATCGTCGACCGCACGAACGGCAATTTCAGTCAGGTTCGCGATGAGATCGCCTCCTGGTTCGATCAAAGCATGGAGCGGGTCTCGGGCTCGTACAAGCGCAAGACACAACTATGGTCGCTCATCATCGCTTTCGTTGTCGCGGTCGCGTTGAATATCGACACGGTCAAGATTGCCGCGACGCTCTGGGATCAGCCGATGTTGCTCAAGGGTATTTCGCCTCAGCCTGGCGCGACTGCGCAACAGGCACTTGCGCAATTGGAACAGCTCAAGCTGCCTTTCGGCTGGAGCAACGGCGCCCTTGGCAATTTCTTCACGGGCCTGAACTGGGCCTTCGTCATCCCGGGATGGCTCATCAGCGCGATGGCCGCGCTGTTCGGCGCGCCATTCTGGTTCGATACGCTGCAAAAATTCGTGCAATTGCGTGGCACCGGGCCCGACCAAAAGAAGCAATCTTGACCGGCTTGCCGCCTGCGGGCCCCGCATAGAGCAATGGCCGGGCTTGCGCCCGGCCATTGTCGATTCGACGATTTCAGTCTCGTCAGCGTTCAGGACGCTGCGTCTCAGTAGCGGTAATGATCCGACTTGTACGGGCCTTCCTGCTTGACGCCGATGTAGTCGGCCTGGTCCTTGCGGAGCTCGGTGAGCTTGACGCCGATCTTGGCGAGGTGCAGGCGGGCGACCTTCTCGTCGAGGGTCTTGGGCAGCACGTAGACTTCCTTCTTGTACTTGCCGTCCTTGTTGTTGGCGAACAGCTCGATCTGCGCCAGCGTCTGGTTGGTGAACGACGCCGACATCACGAAGGACGGATGGCCCATCGCGTTGCCGAGGTTCACGAGGCGGCCTTCCGACAGCATGATGATGCGGTGCTTGTCGGGGAATTCGATCTCGTCGACCTGCGGCTTGATGTTGGTCCACTTCAGGTTACGCAGACCCGCGATCTGGATCTCGTTGTCGAAGTGGCCGATGTTGCAGACGATGGCACGATCCTTCATCGCGCGCATGTGCTCGATGGTGATAATGTCCTTGTTGCCGGTCGCGGTGACGAAGATGTCGGCGCGGGGCGCGGCGTCTTCCATGGTCACGACCTCGTAGCCTTCCATCGCCGCCTGCAGCGCGCAGATCGGATCGACTTCCGACACCATCACGCGGCAACCGGCCTGGCGCAGCGATGCGGCCGAGCCCTTGCCGACGTCGCCGAAGCCGGCGACCATCGCGACCTTGCCCGACATCATCACGTCGGTGCCGCGGCGGATGCCGTCGACCAGCGATTCACGGCAGCCATAGAGGTTGTCGAACTTCGACTTGGTGACGCTGTCGTTGACGTTGATCGCCGGCCACAGCAGCGTGCCCGCCTTCTGCATGTCGTAGAGACGGTGCACGCCCGTCGTGGTCTCTTCGGACACACCCTTGATGCTCTCGGCAATCGCGGCGAAGTAGCCCTTCGGCTTCTCCTTGAGCTGCTTCTTCAGCAGCGCGAAGAAGACTTCCTCTTCTTCCGAACCGGGCTTGTCGAGGAAGGCGGTATCGCCCTTCTCGGCGCGCAGACCGAGATGGACGTACATGGTGGCATCGCCGCCGTCATCGAGGATCATGTTCGGGTGACCGCCGCCGTGCCAGTCGAACAGCTTTGCGGTGTAGTCCCAGTATTCGGTCAGCGTCTCGCCCTTGACGGCGAAGACTGGAATGCCGGCGGCCGCGATCGCGGCGGCAGCATGGTCCTGCGTCGAATAGATATTGCAGGAGACCCAGCGAATGTCGGCGCCGAGCGCGGCCAGCGTCTCGATCAGCACGCCGGTCTGGATCGTCATGTGCAGCGAGCCGGCGATGCGGGCGCCCTTCAGCGGCTGCTTCGGGCCGTACTCCTCGCGGGTGGCCATCAGGCCGGGCATCTCGGTCTCGGCCAGCGAGAGCTCCTTGCGGCCGAAATCGGCGAGCGAAATGTCCTTGACGATGTAATCGGTGAAGCCGGGCTTCGCGTTCATAGGGGGTTCCTGTCTGTTTGGCTCGTCATTCCGGGCTCGCCGCCGTCGCGGCGCCCCGGAATGACGCAAGTGACTTAGAGCGCGCGCTTGAGCTGCTCGACGAGGTCGGTCTTCTCCCAGGAGAAGCCGCCCTCATTGTCGGGCGTGCGGCCGAAATGGCCATAGGCCGAGGTGCGCGCGTAGATCGGACGATTGAGGTCGAGATGGGTGCGGATGCCGCGGGGCGTCAGATCCATCGCCTGCGCCGCGGCCTTCTCGAGCTGCTCCTCCGGCACCTTACCGGTGCCGTGGGTGTCGATGTAGATCGACAGCGGACGCGCCACGCCGATGGCGTAGGCGAGCTGCAGCGTGCAGCGGTCGGCAAGACCGGCCGCGACGATGTTCTTGGCGACGTAGCGCGCTGCATAAGCCGCCGAGCGGTCGACCTTGGTCGGATCCTTGCCGGAGAACGCGCCGCCGCCATGCGGGGCCGCGCCACCATAGGTGTCGACGATGATCTTGCGGCCGGTCAGGCCGGAATCGCCGTCGGGACCGCCGATGAAGAACTTGCCGGTCGGGTTGATGTGCCAGATCGTCTTCGGCGTGATCCAGTCCTTCGGCAGCGCCTCGCGCACATAGGGCTCGACGATGTCGCGGATCTGCTTGGACGAGATGTCCTCGACCAGATGCTGGTGCGAGACCACGATCTCGCGCACGCCGACCGGCTTGCCGTTCTCGTACTGCACGGTGACCTGGCTCTTGGAGTCCGGTCCGAGCACCTTCTCCTTACCGGAGTGGCGCGCTTCGGAGATCAGGCGGAGGATCTTGTGGGCGTAGAAGATCGGCGCCGGCATCAGATCGGGCGTCTCGTTGGTGGCGTAACCGAACATGATGCCCTGGTCGCCCGCGCCCTCTTCCTTGACCTCGCCCGGCTGCAGCGCATCGACGCCCTGGGCGATGTCGGCCGACTGCGGATGCAGCAGGATCTCGATGTCGCAGGTCTTCCAGTGGAAGCCTTCCTGCTCATAGCCGATGTCCTTGATCGCGCCGCGGACGACGCCCTCGATCTGCTCGTTGGTCACCGACTTCGGACCGCGGGTCTCACCCGCGATCACCACCTTGTTGGTGGTCGCGAGCGTCTCGCAGGCGGCGCGGATCTGCCAGGGGTCGATGCCGGCCTTCGGCCCTTCGCGGTAGAACAGATCGACGATCTCGTCGGAAATGCGGTCGCAGACCTTGTCCGGATGACCCTCGGACACGGACTCGCTGGTAAAGAGATAGGACGCGCGCATCAGTAACCCCTTGTTCCGCCGCTAAGCCGGCGGGCGTTTGCGATGTTTACCTGTGGAGATGTCAATCACGCCGGCGCGAGATGACGTAGGATTCGTCGAGAAACCAGAGCCCATTGTACTTTCGCAGCACGTCCCTGGCGGCATCCAGAGTGCGGCCGTTTTGAGTCATTTCCGTCAACCGGTCGTCCTCAATCTGAGCGACATACACCGCCGCATTCCACGCTGCAAAGGCCGTCGAGGTTCCGATCGTCCCGGTCACCTCGTTGGGCAGCGCTTCCATATCATACCTGAAGATCGAGCGGTTATCCGCATATGCATTAAAATTTAAGTCGCGGCCCACCGATCCCAGTTCATACTTAACGGCGCGCAATAGCTCATGACGGCTCACCGCGAAAGGATTTTCTCCGGGCCAGATCGCCTGGATCATTTCCATGCCTGGATCCTGGCCATGGGAGTGGATCCCGATCAGCCGCCCGCCCGGCCGCAGCGCCCGCGCCAGCGGTGCGATGATCCGCTTGGCCCGGAAGTTGACCGAGGACAAAGCGCGGTAGGGCTGGGACGCGATGACGAGGTCGAAATTGGCTTCGGTCTGGCCGGGCCGAGGAATGGTCGAATCCAGCAGGAACCTGTGATCCTCGCGATACAGCACCAGAACGACGGGCCGCTCGTAAAGCGGCATGGCGGTGCGCGGGCTGATCGCGGCGCGCCAGTTCTGCTCCAGGAAGGGCCGGAGCTCAGCGATCTGCTGCTCGAACTCGCCCGACGAGGCGCCCCGCAGCGGGACCTCGTGCCAGACGGTCGCTGCCGCCGCCGCGGGCGATGCCGGCGTGAGCCAGGGCGCTTCCGAGTAGAACATGTTGGTGAAGACGAACACCGACGCCGGATGCTCGAAAATGCGGTCCGGCACCTTCTCCAGCGTCAGGCGCAGGTCCTCGAGGCTGAGCTCCTTGCCGGCGACGTAGAACGGCATGTGAGGATAGCGCTGGTGCGTTGCGCGCAGCACCCGCGCCAGCACCGTGCCGTCGCCGACGCCGGCGTCGAAGATGCGCAGCGCGGGAGGGCGCGGATGGATCGAGGCGAGCTCCAGCGCCACCCGGTCCGCGACCACCCGTTTCTCGCTGCAGGTGTGGACGAACAGCAGGTATTTCTGCCGGTTCTCGAAAAAGCGGAAATTGCCGCGCGGATCCCGCTTTTCCGGCGGCACCTGAAGCCCCCGCGGCGGCGGCAGGCCACCGGTCGTCGATGCCGCGATATAGGCCTGGATCCGCTCCAGCGTGTCGATGGTGATGCGCTTGCCCTCGCGCAGGCGATGCACCAGCTTGCCATCGTTCACCGCGCGCCGGCCGAACGTCGATTCCGCCATGTCCGCCGTGCGGCAGAACTCCGTGATCTGGCTCAGGATTTCGTCGTTCTTCATGGATGGGATGCGGTGGGCAGACGGAGTGGGACGCATTCCCTAGCAAAATCTGCCCACCGAGGGAATAGGGCATCTGGGCTTCTCCCGCCCTGTTCGCGCCGCCGCGGGCGGATGAACCCCGCCGGCCCGCCGGGCAACAAACAGGCGCTTCTCCTCTGACGGAGCCATCGCCATGCGCCGCCTGCTCGTCGCGCTCACTCTGCTCACAGCATTCCTGTGGTCCGCGCCCGCGGGCGCGCAGGCACGCAACCAGCTTGGGCCGCTCTGCACCACCGACACGACGCCGGCCGACAAGATGATCGATGCCTGCAACAAGATCATCGCGTTGAAGGTGTTTCGGGGCGAGCAGCTTGCGACGATCCATTTCTGGCGCGCGGTCGGCTGGAACAAGAAGGGCGACTATTCCAAGGTCATCACGGACGCCACCGAAGCGATCCGGCTCCATCCGAGCCAGGCGGCCTACAATCTCAGGGGGTCGGCCTATTACGACAAGGGCGACTACGAGATCGCGATCAGCGATTTCGACGACGCGCTGAAGCTCGGACCGCCCAGCGGCACCATCTTCCACAATCGCGGCAACGCCTGGCGTGGCAAGCACGACTACGCCAAGGCCATTGCCGACTACGACATGGCGATCAAGGCCGATCCGAAATCGGCGTTCTCGTTCCAGAACCGCGGCATCTCGAAGCAGGCACTCGGCGATCTCGACGGTGCGCTCGCCGACATCAACCAGGCGATCCGGCTTGATCCGTCGCTGCCGCAGCCGCTGATCAACCGCACCGCGATCTGGCGCGCCAAGGGCGATCTCGATCGCGCCATCGCCGATGGCAGCGAGGCGATCCGGCTCGCCAGGGACAAGTTGCCGGCCAACATCATGACGCCGCCGAACAGCGTGCTGATCTCAGGCTACACACACCGCGCGCTGGCCTATGAAGCCAAGGGTGACTACGCCCGCGCGCGCGACGACTACAACGCGACACTGGCGATCGTGGCGTCCGACGCCGGCAGCAAGGCCAACCAGGCCACTGCCAAGGTGCGGCTGTCGCTGGTGACGGACGCGAGCGCCCCGATCCCGCGCGATGCGCCCTCACCGACGCCGCAACCGGCGATGACTCCTGCCGCGCAGCAGACCGGCGCGGCACCGGCCGCCTCGCCCACTCCGGCCATTCGCGGCGCCCGCATGGCGCTGATCATCGGCAACGGCGCCTATGCGCATGTCAAGGCGCTGCCCAATCCAGCCAACGACGCGCGCGCCGTCGCCAGAAGCCTGCGCGACATCGGTTTCACCGTGTCGGAGGGTATCGATCTGGACCGTGCCGCGATGCAGAAGATGACGCGCGACTTCCTGCGCGAGGCGGCCCGGGCGCAGGTCGCGGTGGTCTATTATGCCGGCCATGGCGTGCAGGTCGACGGCCGCAACTATCTCATTCCCGTCGACGTCGCGCTCAAGCCGGGCACGGCCATGACGGACGCGATGATCGACATGGACACGATCATGGCCGGCCTCGACGACCAGGTGCGCACCAACATCCTGATCTTCGATGCCTGCCGCAACAATCCGATGGCGCAGCAGGTGGCAAGCGCCGGCACCAATCGCGGCATCGAAGGCGCCTCGGGCCTCGCAGCTCCGACCAGCCTCGGTAGCGGCGCGACATTGGGAGCCGGCACGCTGATCGCCTTCGCGACCGCGCCGGGCCAGGTCGCGCTCGACGGCGAAGGCGCCAACTCGCCGTTCTCCGCCGCGTTGTCCCGCCATATCGGCACGCCAGGGCTGGAGGTACAGCAGATGCTGACGCGGGTGCGAGCGGAGGTGGTCTCGTCCACGAAGAACAAGCAGGTGCCGTGGTCGAACTCGTCGCTGCTGGGCGAGGTGTATCTGGCGGAGAAGTGAGGGCGGGCTTTTGCGTCGTGACGTCCAGGATCGCGGAGCTATCAGCCACCTGCCCGGTGTCGTCGCCCGACTTTGATCGGGCGATCCAGGACTCCGTGACGGCCGCGCCTTATCGAGCGGCCGCGGCGTACTGGATTCCCCGCCTTCGCGGGGAACGACAGTGAGTGTGTGGAGAGGCCTCGCCTCTACGCAAGCGACAATGCGAGGCTTACTGGCCCCACACTTCCTTGGCGATCTCGACCGCGAGGCTGAGCTTGGCCCACTGCTCTTCCTCGGAGAGGATGTTGCCCTCCTCGGTCGAGGCGAACCCGCATTGCGGAGAGAGCGCGAGCTGCTCCAGCGGCGCGAACTTGGCGGCTTCCTCGAGGCGGCGCTTGATGTCGTCCTTCTTCTCGAGCTCGCCGAACTTCGAGGTGATGACGCCGACCACGACGACCTTGTTGCCCTTGGGCAGGAAGCGCAGCGGCTCGAAGCCGCCGGCGCGATCGCTGTCATATTCCAGGAAGTAGCCATCGTAATTGGTGCCGGCGAGCATGGTTTCGGCCACCGGCTCGTAGCCGCCCGAGGAAATCCAGGTCGAACGGAAATTGCCGCGACACACATGCGTCGTCACCACCATGTCGGCGGGCTTCTCGGCCAGCGCGTAGTTGATGATGCGTGCATAGATCTGCTGCAGGCCGTCCGGATTGTCGCCGCGCTCGCGCGCCTTCTGCAATTCCTCCTGCGAGCAGAGGTATGCCCACACGGTGTCGTCGAACTGCAGATAACGACAGCCAGCGTCGTAGAACGCCTTGACGGCTTTGCGATAAGTCTTGCCGAGATCCTCGTAGAAGGCCTCGAGATCGGGATAGACGTCCTTGGAGATCGACTTGCGGCCGCCGCGGAAGTGCAGCACCGCGGGCGACGGGATCGTCATCTTGGCGGTGACGTGGGCCTGATCGGCGACCTTCTTCAGGAAGCGGAAGTGGTCGAGCATCGGGTGATCGGCGGGGAAGTCGAGCTTGTCGATCACGCGCACCGCATCGTGACGGGTCTGCACGCCCGCGAACTGGATGCCGGCGTCAGGATGGAACAGCTCGCATCCCGTGAGCTTGGCCAGGAAGTCGAAATGCCACCAGGAGCGGCGGAATTCGCCGTCGGTCGCGAGCTTCAAGCCAACCGAGGCCTGCTTGTGCACGACCTTCTCGATCTCCATGTCCTCGATCTTGCGCAGATCGTCAGCCGAGATCTCGCCCTTCTCGAGCCGGCTGCGGGCTTCCTTGATCTTGGCCGGACGCAGGAGGCTGCCGACCTCGTCGGCGCGGAAGGGGGCTTTGGTTCGCTGCATGTCTTACTCCCTGGACATTTTAGTTTAGTGGGCCGCCGCCCCGGCGACGCCGAGATGGCGTTCCAGGACCGAAGGGTCGGCCTTCAGCGCGGCGCTCGGAGCGTCGTGGACGATCGTTCCGCGCTCCAATATCACAACGCGGTCGGCGAGCCCCAGAATCTTTTGTGCATTCTGCTCGACGATGATCGAACAGATGCCGCCCGCCCGGGTGATGGTCCCGATCGCCTTCAAGAGCTCCTCGACGATGATCGGGGCAAGGCCTTCGGTCGGCTCGTCAAGCAGCAGCACTTTCGGGTTCAAGGTCAGCGCGCGGCCGATCGCCAGCATCTGCTGCTCGCCGCCGGAGAGCTGGTTGCCAAAATTGCTCCGCCGCTCCTTCAGCCGCGGGAACATCTCGTAGACCCTCTCGACCGTCCAGGGGCCAGGCTGCGCCACCGCGGTCATGTTCTCCTCGACCGTGAGGGAACGAAAGATATTGCGCTCCTGCGGCACCCAGCCGATGCCGGCGCGCGCGCGCTGGTCGGGCCGCAGGCTCGTGACGTCGGTGCCGGCGAGCGCGACCGAGCCGGAGAAGCGGCGCGTGACGCCAACGATGGAGTTGATCAGCGTGGTCTTGCCGGTGCCGTTGCGGCCGAGCAGCGCCAGCACCTGCCCCTCGGCGAGCCGCAAGGACATGTTGGGCAGCACCACCGCCTCGCCATACCCGGCGCGCAATGCCTCGATCGCGAGCAGGTCAGACATTGACCGCCTCCTCGCCGAGATAGACCGCCTTGACCTGCGGATCGCGCGCGACCTGCTCGGGCGGGCCTTCGGTCAGCAGCGCGCCAGAGACCAGCACCGAGATGCGGTCGGCGAAGGAGAAGACGAGGTCCATGTCGTGCTCGATCAAGAGCACGGTGACGTCGCGCGGCAGCGCGCCGACCACGGCGAGAATATCGTGACGCTCGCTCTCGGGCACGCCGGCAGCGGGCTCGTCGAGCAACAACACGCGGGGCTTGGCCGCAATCGCGACCGCGATCTCGAGCAGGCGCTGCTTGCCGTATGGCAACGTCACCGTCTGCTCGTTCATGACGTCGAGCAAGTGGAAGCGCGAGAGCAGATCGGCGATCTCGCCATTGACGTCGCTGCGCGTCCCCATCCGCCGCCACCAGTCGCCGCCATGGCCGAGACGCTCGGAAACGGCAAGGCCGATGGTTTCGAGCGGGGTCAGGTCGGGATAGAGCTGGTTGATCTGGAAGGTGCGCGACAGGCCGCGCAGCACGCGCTTGTGGACGGGCAGATCGGTGATGTCCTGGCCTTCGAGCAGGATGCGCCCCGAGTTCGGCTTGAGTACGCCGGTGAGCTGGTTGATCACCGTGGTCTTGCCGGCGCCGTTCGGACCGATCAGCGCGTGGCGGGCACCCTGCTCGATCCTCAAGGACAGATCGCGAGTGACGCGCAGGCCGCCGAACTGCTTTTCGAGATTTTGGGTTTCGAGCGCGATGGTCATGAATCGCTCTCCGGCACGGCAACGACCGCTTTACGTCCCGCAACCTGCCTGATGACCAGGTTGGGCACGTACAGCACCCAACGATGCAGGCGCTGGCGGCCGATCAACACGATCAGAACCAGCACGAGGCCGATCCAGAACTGCCAATATTGCGGGGTGATGGTGGAGAACAATTCCTGGAGCATGCGGAAGATCACCGCGCCGATCAGCCCGCCATAAAGATAGCCGGTGCCGCCGATGACGAGCACCAGCATCAGGTCCGCCGAACGTTCGAAGGCGAAGACGTCGAGCGAGGCGATCGCCGTGGTCTGGGTGAACAGCGCGCCCGCAATGCCGGCATAGAAGGCCGCCAGCGTGTAGATGGCGATCAGGCGGCGGTTGACGGGGATACCTATCGCCGCTGCCCGCAGCGGATTATTCTTGATCGCGCGCAGAGACAGGCCGAACGGCGAATGCACGACGCGGCGGGCGAACAGGAACAACAGGAACAGGACAGCCAGCGAATAGAAGAAGCCAGCCTTGCCGAACATGTCGAACGGAATCTGGCCGAAGATCGGCTGCATCTCGATGCCCTGCAGGCCGTCGGTGCCACCGGTGATGTTGGAGAAGCGTTCGGCGAGTGCTTCCAGCAGCAACGCGATGCCGAGTGTCACCATCAGGCGCGTCAGGTCGACGCCGCGGATCACAAGGAAGCTGGTGGCAAAGCCGAGCACCATTGCGGCAAGGCCGGCGACGATCAACGCGAGCACGGGCTCGTTGATGATCCCGTGCAGCGCGAGAAGCCCCGCCGCATAGGCACCGACGCCGAAGAAGGCGGCGTGGCCGAGCGAGACGATGCCGGCATAGCCGAGGATGAGATCGAGCGACATCGCGAACAACGCGAGCCGCAGGATGTCGGTCATGATCAGATAGCGCGTGGGAAAGACGAAGCCACAGGCCAGCACGATCAGCCAGAAGGCGGCTTCTCCGTAAGTCCAGCGTGCCTGGCGCTGGGCGTGATATCCGACGTCGGAAGCAGCGCTCATCGGCAAACTCAACGCGCGGCCGTGCGGCCGAACAGGCCGTTCGGGCGCCAGATCAGGATCACGATCATCATGGTGTAGATCACGAAGGGGCCCATCTTCGGCACGTAATATTTGCCGGCGACGTCGCCAATGCCGAGCAGCAGCGAGGCCAGGAACGGGCCTGTTATCGAGGAGGAGCCGCCGACGGTCACCACGATCAGGAAGTAGATCATGAACTTCAACGGGAAATACGGGTCGAGGCCAAGGATCTCGGCACTCAGCGCACCGCCGAGACCGGCGAGTCCGCAGCCAAAGGCAAAGGTGAAGGCGAACACCTGCGGCACGTTGATGCCGAGGCCGCTCGCGGCGCGCGGATCATCGACCGCGGCGCGCAACCGGCTGCCGAAGCGCGTCTTGGCCAGCACCATCTGCAGAGCGATGGTGAGCAGGCCGCAGATCACGATGATCATCAGGCGGTAGCGGCCGATGCCGACGCCGAACAGGTCGAACTGGCCCTGCAGCGCTGCCGGCAGGTTGATGAAGACGCGCGATGATCCCTGGATGTAGTCGACGGCGGCGACCGACATGAACGTAAGACCGATGGTGAACAGCACCTGGTCGAGATGGCTGCGCGTATAGAGGTGGCGGTAGAGCGTGCGCTCGAGCGCGATGCCGATTGCCGCCGACGAGACGAAGGCGAGCGGCAGCGCGGCGAAGAACGGCCAGCCCATCCGGTTGACGAGCACCATGCAGACATAGCCGCCGGCCATGGCGAAGGCGCCGTGCGCGAGGTTGACGAAGTTCATCAAGCCGAGCGTAACCGCAAGCCCGCAAGCGAGCACGAACAGCAGCATGCCGTAGGCAACGCCATCGAACAGGTTGGTGAGGATGGAGGTCATCGTGTCAGCTTGGAGTTACTCGTCTCGTCATGGCCGGGCTTGTCCCGGCCATCCACGTTCTTGTCTGGCCGTTCTCTTCTTGGGCTTTGCGTGGATGCCCGGAACAAGCCCGGGCACGACGCTGGAGTGGGGCGAAATCCCGGATGCGCGCGAAGCGCGCTCCGGGACGACGCGCTTTCGCGCGTCACTTCTTGGTCTTGCCGAGATCCTTGACCGCCTCGAAGGTCGCGAACTCGACGTTGTAAAGTTCGCCGTCAACCTTCTCGACCTTGCGGATGTAGATGTTCTGCACGATGTCGCGGGTCTCGGGGTCGATCGAGATCGGGCCGCGCGGGCTCTCCCACTTCTGGCCCTTCATGGCTTCGACCAGCTTGGTGCCGTCGGTGTCGCCATTCGTCTTCTTCAGCGCTTCGTAGATCAGGTGGATGCCGTCGTAGCCGCTCACCGCCATGAAGCCCGGACGATTGCCGAACGCCTTCTTGTAGGCTGCGACGAAATCCTTGTTCATCTGCGAGGGGTGCGCCGCGGAGTAGAGATGTGCGGTGACCGTGCCGAGCACGGCGTCGCCCATGTTGTTGAGCAGGTCGTCGTCGGTGACGTCGCCCGGCCCGATCACCTTGATGCCGGCCTTGTCGAGGCCACGCTCGGCATACTGCTTCATGAAGTTGCCGCCCTGGCCGGCCGGCACGAACACGAAGATCGCATCGGGCTTGGCGTCCTTCATGCGCTGCAGGAACGGCGCGAAGTCGGGATTGGCGAGCGGCGTCTTGACTTCTTCGACGACCTCGCCGCCACCCGCGGTGAAGTTATGCTTGAAGAAATTGAGCGCGTCATTGCCCGGCGCATAGTCCGAGGTCAGCGTCGCAACCTTCTTGATGCCGTTCTTCACGGCCCAGTCGCCGATGATGGTCGAGGACTGCGCCAGCGTGAAGCTGGTGCGCACGATATAGGGCGAGCGCTCGGTGATGATCGAGGTGCCGGCCGCCATCACGACTTCCGGGATCTTGGCCTGCGTTGCCAGCGGCGCGGCCGCGAGCGCGGCCGGCGTCACGCCGAAGCCGGCGATGAAGTTGACCTTGTCGTTGACGATCAGCTCCTGCGCCGCGGTCTTGGTCTTGTCCGGAATCGCAGCGTCATCCTTGAGGATGATCTCGATCTTCTTGCCGGCGACGGTGTCGCCCTTCTGCTGCATGTAGAGCTTGATCGCGTTCTCGATCTGCTTGCCGGTCGAGGCCTGGCCGCCTGTCATCGGCAGGATCAGACCGACCTTGACGGTGTCCTCGGCCTTGGCCGGCGCGACGGCCGCGAAGCTTGCGATGGCGGCCGCTGCTGCGGCGCGCGAAAAGATCTTGCGTTCGAACATCAAATGTCCCTCCCCTTCATTCCTGCGTTCTTGTGAGCCGGACCGAGTGCCCGGTCCTTGCCGCTCTTTACTTACGGACAAGCCATGCCGTGCGGCCACATGGCGTCCTCTGCAACCCCGTTGTCAATCGGACGTTGGGCGACCATTCGGCGCAAGCCGCGTGATCCCGCTCTCGACGTCGGCGGGAGAGATTTGTACGATTGTACAAAGAAGATGGTCCTGTCAACAAAAAAGCCCCTGACCGGGTGGCGATGGCTCGTTGACGCGCCACTCTAAGGAGGCCGCACGATGCAGTGGATGGAGGATTCCGCCTCTCACTTGCAGAATCTGGACATCTCACGACTGCGCGGTGAGGCCCCTCGTTACGCTGCCCCCAAACCACTAAACGTAAGCACGTAATGTATACCGTATCAGCTGAAACGCGGGCTTCAAGGTCAAAATTTGCGTATTATAATACCTATCATGTATACATTCTCGCCTACCGCTGAATAGGCCAATTTTACTGGTTGAGAGCTATGGTTTGCCGCTGACGCCATCCGGCGCTCAGCATCCAGGCCCGATCGGGCACGACCCAAAAGATGTCCATGCGCACCCGTCCGCTTTCGATCGCTGCAGTCGCCCTGCTCGCTTCCACCCTTGCAGGCTGCGGCACGGTCAACGAGAGGCTCTCCGCCGGCATGGGCGACTCCATCCCGCAATGGGCCGGCGGCCTGCCGGCTGATGCGCCGCCGCGACCGGGGACGCCGCAATACGAAGCCTACATGAAGGAGCGCGAACGCAAGCGGCTGCTGCCGGCAGCGGACCGCGAGAAGGAAGAGCAGGCGCAGAAGGGCGCGGCAGCGACGACGTCGGCTGGCGCGGTGCGTTAAGGAGCGAATGGCGAATAGGGAGTGGCGAAATGGCCATCCCTTCTACTCGCCACTCACTATTCGCTAATCCACGAACACCACGGTCTTGCGGCCGTTGAGGATGACGCGATCGTCGAGATGGTAGCGGATCGCGCGGGCGAGCACGCGGCGCTCGATGTCGCGGCCCTTGCGGACGAGATCTTCCGGCGTGTCGCGATGACTGATGCGTTCGACGTCCTGGTCGATGATCGGGCCCTCGTCGAGATCGCGCGTGACGTAATGGGCCGTGGCGCCGATCAGCTTGACGCCGCGCTCATGGGCCTGGTGATACGGCTTTGCGCCCTTGAAGCCCGGCAGGAACGAGTGGTGGATGTTGATGCAGCGCCCCGAAAGCTTCGCCGACAGATCGTCCGACAGGATCTGCATGTAGCGGGCGAGCACGACGAGATCGGTGCCGGTCTTGGCGACGAGATCGAGGACCTGCGCCTCCTGCTCGCGCTTGGTTTCCTTGGTGACCGACAAATGGTGAAACGGGATGCCGCCGAAATCGAGCCCGGCATAGACCTCGCGCGGATGGTTGGACACGATCGCAGTCGGAACCATCGGCAATTCGCCGGTGCGCCAGCGATAGAGGATGTCGACCAGGCAGTGGTCGGACTTCGACACCAGCAGCATCACCTTGCGATGCGCGGCCCGGTCGCGCATCTGCCATTCCATGCCGAAACGCTCGGCGATCGCCGCAAAGCCGGTCTGCAGCGCCGACAGTTCCACGGCGAGATCGGCCGCGGTGAACACGACGCGCATGAAGAACTTCTTGGTCTCGATGTCGTCGAACTGCTGGGCGTCAAGAATGTTCTGTCCGTTGTGGGCGAGGAACGTCGACACCGCCGAGACAATGCCGGGCCGATCCGGGCAGGACAAGGTCAGAACATATTGATGATCGGGCATGTTGATGGACGGGCTTGGCTCTTGATGAAGGATTGTGCAGCGGAACGATCCGCGAGTTGCGCCCTGCTCTAGCACCGACCCCGCCCTTGCGCCAATCCCAACCGTGGAGTCAGGATGAACGGACGATTGCGAATGACCACCGGAGAATCCCCATGGCCGACCGTTTGAACGGCACCCGCATCCTGATCCTGGAAACGCGCGAAGAGGCGCAGTTTTCCAAGCTGCTGGCCGAGCAAGGCGCCGAGGTCGTGCAATGCCCGATGTTCACCATCCACGATGCGCCGGACCCGGCCCCGGTCGAGGCCTGGATCCGCCGCGCCATCGAGAAGCCGCTTGACGACCTCGTGCTGATGACCGGCGAAGGCCTGCGGCGGATCATGAAGCTTGCCCGCGCCCGCGGGCTCGATTCCGCGCTCGTTGCGGCGCTCGCCAAGACCCGGAAATTCACGCGGGGCCCAAAGCCCGGCAAGGCACTGCGCGAGGTCGGTCTGGAGGCGCAGCAGACCACGGAGAAACCGACCACCGACGGCGTGATCGAGATGCTGGGCAAGCTGGCCCTCAGTGGACGGCGTCTCGGCCTGCAGCTCTATCCGGACAAGGACCACAGCACGCTGACCGGCGCGATCGCCGCGCAAGGCGCCGCGATCGATACGGTGCTGCCGTATGTCTACGATTCCAGCGCAGCCGATACCAACATCGTCGCCGCCGTCGACGACATGGCCGAGGGGCGGATCGATGCGCTCGCGCTCACCAATCTCGGCCAGGTCCGCCGCCTGATCGAGGCGGCAAAGGCGCATGGCAGCGAGGCCAAGCTGCGCGCCGGTCTCGAACGGACGCTGATCGCGTCGGTCGGCCCGGCGGTGTCGGGCGAGCTCGCCGCTCACGGCCTGCGCACCGACGTTTCGCCGGCGGAAGACGCCTATTTCATGCGTCCGCTGATCTCGGCGATGGCCACGGCGCTGGCAGAGCGCAAGCCGGCTCCGACGCGCTGATCCATCGGGCCGCTACATCGAGGTATTGCCCACCAGCACGAACGGTGCCCAGATGCCGGGCTGCGCATTCGCGCCACCCCTCGCAATCAAGACGAAGATCGAGCGGCGCAGCGCCTCGGCGCGGCCGATGTCGGGATGGGCGTTGAGCGCATCGATCGTGCCGGTGGTGATGACAACCGCGGCATCGGAGTTGACCGCCCAGTGCGAGACCAGCAGCGCACGCGTGCCCGCATAGAAGAAGGCTCGCGCGAGCCCGGAGAAGGCCTCGGAATTGGCAGCCTGGCCGCCGGCGGTGTTGCACGCCGACAGGATCACCCAGTCGGCATCGAGCCTGAGGCCCGAAATCTCCGACGAGGAGAGATAGCCGTCATCGGCTTGCGTCGCGGTCGCCGGCGGGCTCAGGATCAACCCGGGCTCGATCGAGCCGCGCACCTGCCCCGCCAGCGCGCCATGCGTCGCAAAATGCAGGATGCGGTATTTCGCGAGATCGCCGCTCTGGCTGAGCGTCTTCATCCTCGTCTCGGATGCATCATTGGCGAGCACGACATCGCCTTTGACCGGCGCGAAGCTGTCGGCCACGGCGCATAATTCGACCGCGGTTTCCGGCAGCGGCATCTGGCGCCGGAGCTGCGCAATGTCCGCCGTGGCACCCGACAGCGCGTCGACGGCGCGCAGGCTCCGTTGTGCGACCTTGGTAGCCTGCGTCGGGATGACGGCGCAGCTCTGGATCTGGCGCGCCAGCCTGGCGCGCGAGATCGAAAGCTCGCTGCGGCCATCGCCGTCCAGCGTGGGATTGCCGACGCCGAGGAACGGTTTCGATGCCGTGCTCCTGCGGGCGACCTGGCGCAGGGCCTTGAGGCTCGAGACGGACGGCAAGACCGTGGTCGCAAATCGCTTGACCAGCCAGGAGGCCTTCGCGAGGTCTCCACCCGTCACGGGCTTGTCCGTCAGCAGGACCTGGAAAGGCAGCGCCGCCAGTGGGCCCGACGGCACCAGGATCAGCTCCTTGCCGTCGATGTCGCGCGCAACCGGACCAAGCAGGGCCTGGTAAAGCGCAAAGGCGCGCTCCTGATCGAACGGCAGCGGCTCGTCTGCGCCCAATGGAGCATTGCGGCCGAGCTTCTGCGGGCATGTGGATGCCTTGTCCAGCCATGCCTCCGCGTCGAGACCACAGCGCAGCGCGCCGACGGTCTCCTTGAGCTGGCTCTCGCCGAGATCGGCGGCATGCCAGCGCACATCCGAGCGCGTCACGGTCCAGACGAACGTCGCGCGCGAGGTCGTCGCAAACAGCAGCACCGCCTCATTGGGACGAAGCTGCCTCTGGACGTCCTCGATCGCGATCGGCGTCCTGGTCACCAGCGCCGCATAATCCGGAAACTGCGCGGCGATTGTACGATCCAACTCCCGAATCTGATCCGCGAGGGCTGAGGCCCGGGCACGAAGCGCCTGTTCTGCGGCCGCATCGCGGGCGACATTGGCTTGCGAGATCGCCGCCACCAGCAGCTTGTCGGTTGCCGCCGCCTGCGTGCCGAGGTCCTGCCGCTCCCGGACGCGGGCCGCCAGATCATTGCGCCCATCGGCAATGCGGGCCGACATCGCGGTAATCGCGCGCGCGGCCTGCTCGTCACCGATCCACTGCGCCGCCTCGAACGCCTGCGATCGCAAGGCGCTCCTCTGCTCGTCACTGGCGGCGCGCGCGAGATTGTAGGCGGCGGTGATCAATCCCGGATATGGATTGGTGTCTTCACGGGCCTTGAGGTCGCTGCGGCCCTCTTCGCCGAACTCCGCGACGCGGCGAGCGCTCTGGATCGCCACCGCCCGCGCAAATGCGGCGCGCGCCTGCGGCCAGTCCTGCAAATCGAGAAAATGGGCGCCGAGATTGGCCAAGCTAGAGGCGACGTCCGGATGCGTCTCGCCGAGCGCGTGCAGTCGGATATCCAGCGCGCGTTTCAGGAGCGGCTCGGCCTCCTGCGCCCGGCCGGTGCTGTCCAGGATGACGGCGAGATTGTTCAGGCTGTTCGCGACCAGCGGGTGAGAGGCGCCGAGGGCGGCTTCGCGCAGCGCAAGCGAGCGGCGCGCGAACGGCTCGGCCTCGGCGTACCGATCACCGTCGGCCAGCAAGGTCACCAGATTGTCGAGAGCGATGGCAACGTCGAGATGCCCGGGACCGAGCGCCTTCTCGCGTATGGCGAGCGATTTGCGCAAGATCTGCTCGGCCTCCTGCTTGCGATTGAGATGGGCCCAGGCCTCGGCAAGATTGTTCAGAGCCGTCGCAGCGTTCGGATGCGCCGCTCCGAAAGCCTTTTCCTGAATGGCGAGCGCCCGCGTCAGCAGCCCCTCGGCCTCGGCGTCCCGGCCTTCTCGCGAAAACACCAAAGCGAGATTGTTGAGGCTCGCCGCGACGTCGGAATGATCGGGCCCGAGCGTCTTTTCCCTGATGGCCAGGGCCCGCCGGGCCAATTGCTCGGCGTCCTGAAGCCGGCCCTGCGCACGCCGGAGCTCGCCGAGATTGCTCAGCGTCGCGGTCAGATAGATGCTGTCCGCGCCGTGCTGCTTCTCCTGAAGCGCGAGCGCTTCGGCGAAACTCGCTTCGGCCTGCTGCAACCGGCCTTGCGCGCGATTGACCTCCGCGATGTTGTTCAGCGTCACCGGGATCATGATGTCAGCCTGCCCCGAAGTCTTCCTGAAGACCACGAGCGCGCGACTGAACATGTCGAGCGCCTCGGTCTCCTTCATCTGACGGTGACGGAGATTGCCGAGTTGCATGCGCGCAAGGGCCGTCGTGAGATGGTCGGAGCCCAGCACGCTCTCGTTGATGGCGATGGCGCGTGACATATCCCGCTCGGCCTCGCTCAGCCGGTTCAGGCCGAGCTCGATCTGGCCGAGCGTGCCGAGCACGGCGGCGACGTCTGGATGATTGGGCCCGAGGCTCTTCTCGCGAATCGCAAGAGCCCGCCGCAGCACGGCTTCAGCCTCCGTCGTCTCGCCTTGCGCCTGGAGCGACTGACCCAGCACCACCAGCGTGGTTGCCGTCAGCGGCGACTGCCGGCCCGCGCTCTTCTCGGCCTCACCGACGAGCTTTCGCGCAAGCCCCACCGCCTCGCCGTAGCGGCCCTCCTTCGCCAGCGACGTAATGCGCTGCATCAACGCCAGCATGTCCTGCGGACCCGCCCGGCAGGGCGACACGACCATGCCCACGAGAAGCAAGAAACCCAACAGCCGCGCAGTCAAACCATGCCGAAATACCAACATGCCGCAATTGCTCCGTCCGCCCGCCCACCGTCTCCTAGGGCCACAGCAAAATGAAAACTGTGTGACCTCGCCGGCAGATCGAGGGCCGCAACAACGGGCCTGCAGCCGGGCCGACAGTGTCGCTGGCGCACGGCGAATCGCCCGTTGTCGTCGAGCATGACGCCATGCGGCAGCTTCAATTGACATGAACGCCGCCAGCGCTACGCTTGCAAAGAACAATAACAAGGCAGGGAATCGCCGTGATACGAGCCATCGCGCCTTGAGCACAGCCGCACGACCTTCCGCGCTGGCGCCATTCCGCATCCGCAACTATCGCTTTCAGTGGCCGTCCGATCTGCTGACCTCCTGGGCGTTCGAGGTGGAGACGCTGGTGCTCGGCTGGTACATTTTGGTCGAGACCGGCTCGGTGCTGCTGCTCACCGTGCTTGCTTCGCTCCAGTTCGTCGGGACGTTGGTCGCGCCGGTGTTCGGCATGATCGGCGATCGCATGGGCCATCGCGATCTCCTGGTCGTGATGCGTCTTGCTTATACGGTGCTGTCGTCGACCATCATGGTTCTGGCGCTGACCGGTCATCTGTCGCCGCTGAGTGTCATGATCATCGTCGCGATCATGGGCCTGATTCGTCCCTCCGATCTCGGCGTCCGGGGCGCGCTGCTCGCCGAGATCATGCCGGCCGAGCAATTGGTGGGCGCCATCAGCGTGGCGCGCACCACGCAGGACAGCGCTCGCATCGCAGGCGCGTTGACCGGCGCCGGCTTGTTCGCCGTCCTCGGCATCGGCCTCGTCTATGTGGCGATCGCCTGCCTCTACTTCGTGGCCGCGCTTCTCATGCTCTGCCTGACCCGTCCCAAGAGGACCGTCATCACGAGCGATCTTCCGGCAAACAGCCATGCGGTGTCGCGACTATTGGGCGACCTCAAGGAAGGCATCGTCTACGCCTGGAATGGCCCGGGAATGCGTGCGGCGCTGTGCGTCGCCTTCCTGGCCAATCTCACCGCATTTCCCTTCACTGGCGGACTGTTGCCCTACATCGCCCGCGAGATCTTTCACACCGACCAGACCGGCCTTGGTTACCTCTCGGCGAGCTTCGCCGTTGGCTCGCTGATCGGCTCCATCACGCTCAGCCTCGTCAGCGGAGTGCGCATTGCCCGGCTTCTGATCGGCGCGACACTGGCCTGGTACGCAATGCTGCTGGTGTTCGTCGAAATCAGGACCATGCCGGTGGCGATGGCCTGCCTCGTACTCGCCGGTATCGCGCAGAGCATGTCGATGATCTCGGCCGCCGTGATCCTGATGCGGACGGCCAGCGCGCATCTGCGCGGCCGTGTGATGGGCGTGCGCATGATGGTGATCTACGGCCTGCCGATCGGATTGCTCGCGGCCGGCAGCCTGATCGACGTCATCGGCTATTCCGCGACCGGTTCACTCTATGCCGCCGCGGGCTTCATCGCGATGCTGGCGATCGCGATCCGCTGGCGCGCCGATCTGTGGCCGGTGCACGCGCCCGCCAATGCGCGATGAATCGCCTTAGTCCCCGTATCCGCGCAGCCGCTCGACATCGAGGATGGTGACGCCGCCATATTCGAGCCGCAGCAGACCTTCCTTCTCCAGCCGGTTCAGCGCGCGGTTGGCGTTCTGGCGGGACATGCCGGAGAGCGCGCCGATCTCCTCCTGGGTGATCTCCAGATGGGCGGTCGATTCCGGATAGAGGATCGGGTTGAACAGCGAGGCGATGCTGCGGGCAAGGCGTGCGGTGGCATCCAGCGTGCGGTTGACCTCGAGCATGCCGATGAACTGGCCGAGCCGTTCGTTGAGCTGGCGCACCAGAAAGCGGTTGAAGCCGACGCTGTTCTCGAACAGCCACATGAAGGCGCTGCGTTCCATCAACGCGACGCGGCTGTCGCGCAGCGCGACCACGTCATAGCGGCGCGGCTCGTTCTTCAGCACGCTGCCTTCGCCGAACCAGGCCCCTGCCGTCAGCCCGGCGAGGCTGGTCTCCTTGCCGTCCCGCGAGACCCCGCCCATGCGGGCAAGGCCGCCCACCATGCCGGCCCAATAGGCAAAGATATCGCCGCGCATGAACACGGTCTCGCCGGTGCCGTAGGACCGCTCCGTGATTCCGGCACGCGCGACCTCGATCTCCGCTTGCGTGAGCTCGCGCGACCACGCGGCGACGCGCTTCAGATGATCTTCTGAAATCATGATCTCGCGGCCAGCCGCACCGTTTCGTCACTCCACCTTCTGTTGCATTGCAACATGATTATTGCGACCGCCATCCGACGAAAGATGAAGGCCGCGGCCGCCCGGCAAACTTTGTCGCAGAATTGTCAGCCGGGAGACATTTCAAAATAGCGCTTTCCCCTATTGAGGACCACCTCGGGAGATGCGGCTTTCGATCCCAGCGGGAACGAGAGTGGCGCGGCTCCGGTCGAGACCATCTGCTGCATGGCCTCACCGGCACCACCGTACTAGGATCGCCCGACGGAACGGACGAAGAGCGCCGCTAAAAAGCGCCATCACCGGGAGGGTTTCGTTTGGTGGCTACCAGTCTCGAAGTGCGCGGCGTGTCCTTGCGATTCGGCGGCGTCCGTGCGCTGACCGATGTCAGTTTCGCCATCAAGGACGGCGAGCTGTTCTCGATCATCGGGCCCAACGGCGCCGGCAAGACCTCGATCGTGAACTGTATTTCCGGTCGCTACAAGCCGACCGAAGGCCAGCTCTTCTATGGGGATCGCGACATCTCCGGCCTGACGCCGAATGCGCGGGCCTCGCTCGGGATCGGCCGCACCTTCCAGAATCTGGCGCTGTTCCACCACATGAGCGTGCTCGACAACATCATGGTCGGCCGCCATCACCTCCTCAAGAACAACTTCCTCACGGGCTCGCTGTACTGGCTCACCGGCGCGCGCAAGGAGGAGCTCGAGCACCGCCGCAAGGTCGAGGAGATCATCGACTTCCTCGATCTGCAGTCGGTGCGGAAGGCGCAAGCCGGCACCCTCTCCTACGGCCTGCGCAAGCGCGTGGAGCTCGCCCGCGCCATGGCGCTGGAGCCGCGCCTCATCCTCCTCGACGAGCCGATGGCCGGCATGAATTTCGAGGAGAAGGAGGACATGGCCCGCTACATCGTCGATCTCAACGAGGAGTTCGGGATGACGGTGGTGATGATCGAGCACGACATGGGCGTGGTGATGGACATCTCCCACCGCGTCATGGTGCTGGATTTCGGCAAGAAGATCGCCGAGGGCGACCCGGCGGCGGTGCTCGCCGATCCCCACGTCAGGCGCGCTTATCTCGGCGAAGAAGACGAGGTGCTGGTCGATCCCGACGACGAGCCCGCAGCTCCGGAGTGCGCGGCATGATGGATTACGCGGGCCGCGTCGCCCAGGCCGACACCTATCCGAAGATGCTCCGGCTCAACGCCAAGGAGCACGGCAACGAGATCGCATTGCGCGAGAAGGATCTCGGGCTCTGGCGGTTGTTCACCTGGAACGACTATCAGGCCCGCGTCCGCGACTTCGCGCTCGGTCTCGTCGAAATGGGCCTTGGCCGCGGCGACGTCGTCGGCATCATCGGCGACAACCGGCCGGACTGGGTCGCGGCGGAAGTGGCGACGCACGCCATCGGCGGCCTCAGCCTCGGGCTTTATCGCGACGTGCTCGACGAGGAGGCCTCCTATCTCCTCAACTATGGCGAGGCGCAGCTGGTCTTCGCCGAGGACGAGGAGCAGGTCGACAAGCTGCTCACCCTCGCCGAACGCGCGCCGAAGCTGAGGCACATCATCTACTCCGATCCGCGCGGCATGCGGAAATACGACGATCCCCGGTTGATGTCGGCGGAGACATTTGCCGAGCTCGGCCGCGCCCGTGCGGCGCGCGAGCCGGAGCTTTACGACAGACTGGTCGATGCCACCAAGGGCGAGGACGTCGCGATCCTCTGCACCACGTCGGGCACCACGTCCCATCCCAAGCTCGCGATGCTCGCCGCCGGCCGCGTGCTCGGTCACTGCGCGACCTACCTCGCCTTCGATCCCAAGGGCCCGGACGACGAATACGTCTCGGTGCTGCCGCTGCCGTGGATCATGGAGCAGGTCTACGTGCTCGGCAAAGGCCTGCTCTGCCGGATGAAGATCAACTTCGTCGAAGAGCCCGAAACGATGATGAACGACCTGCGCGAGATCGCGCCGACATTCGTGCTTTTTGCGCCCAGGGTCTGGGAATCCATCGCCGCCGACGTCCGGGCCAAGGTGATGGACGCCACGCCTCTCAAGCAGCGCCTGTTCGACGTTGGGATGAAATCGGGCCTTGCCGCGCTCGAACAGGGCGAGCGTTCGGGCCTTGCCGACGCGATCCTGTTCCGCGCGCTGCGCGATCGCCTCGGCTTCACCCGCCTGCGCTCGGCCGCGACCGGCGGCGCGGCGCTCGGCCCCGAGACCTTCAAGTTCTTCCAGGCCATGGGCGTGCCGCTGCGTACGCTGTACGGCCAGACCGAGCTGCTTGGAGCCTACACGCTGCATCCCGAGGGCAAGGTCGATCCTGACACGACCGGCGTGCCGATGGCCGGCAATGTCGAGATCCGCATCGACAATCCCGACGTCCACGGCGTCGGCGAGATCGTGGTGCGGCATCCCAACATGTTCCTCGGCTATTACAAGAATCCCGAGGCCAGCGTCGCCGACATCAGGGACGGCTGGATGTTGTCGGGCGATGCCGGCTATTTCAACGCCAACCAGCAGCTCGTCGTCATCGACCGCATCAAGGATCTCGCCGAGACCTCGCGCGGCGAGCGCTTCTCGCCGCAATTCATCGAGAACAAGCTGAAATTCTCGCCCTATATCGCCGAAGCCGTGGTGCTGGGCGCCGGCCGCGACGCGCTGGCGGCGATGATCTGCATTCGCTACTCCATCATCTCGAAATGGGCGGAGAAGAACCGCCTTTCCTTCACCACCTACAGCGACCTCGCCTCGCGGCCCGAGGTCTATGCGCTGCTTCGCAAGGAGGTCGAGACCGTCAATGCCACGCTGCCGCCCGCGCAGCGCATCTCGCGCTTCCTCTTGCTCTACAAGGAGCTCGATGCCGACGACGGCGAGCTCACCCGCACGCGAAAGGTGCGCCGCAGCGTCATCAACGAGAAATACGCCGGGATCATCGACGCCATCTACCGCGGCGATGCCGACATCCCCGTCGACACCGTGATCCGCTTCCAGGACGGCACCACCCAGCGGGTGCGCACCACGCTGCGCGTGGTGGATCTGGGGATGCACGGGCATATGGCGGAGGCGGCGGAGTGAAGCACCTTCCGACCAAGTGCACGATGCCGGCCGATGCGCCCTCTCCCCTTGTGGGAGAGGGCTTCTCCGCAGCCAATTACACCCTCGGTCGGGTGAGGGGTTCTCTCTCCGCACCGTCACCGCCGAGACAACCCCTCACCCGTCTTCGCTTCGCGAAGCCACCCTCTCCCACAGGGGGACAGGGCAAGAGCGCGCCGGACTCGTCATCGAGCATCATCACATGAACACCGCCTTCCTCATCCAGCTCCTGGTCAACGGCCTCGTGGTCGGCACGCTCTACGGCGTGGTCGCGATGTCGTTCGTGCTGATCTACAAGGCGACCCAGGTCGTCAACTTCGCGCAAGGCGAGCTGCTGCTGGTCGGGGCCTGGGTGTGCTGGGCGCTGCTTGCGAAATACCAGGTGCCGTTCTGGATCGGCATGCCGATGACGCTGGTGTTTATGTTCGTGTTCGGCATCGCGGTCCAGGTGCTCATCCTGCGGCCGATGATCGGCGAGCCCATCATTTCCGTCATCATGGTGACGATCGGCCTCTCCACCGTGCTGCAGGCGACGCTGAAATGGATGTTCGGCGTCAATCCGCAGCCGTTCCCGCGCGTATTCGAGAGCCAGTCGGTCAGCCTGTTGGGCTTACAGATCCAGACCGTCTACGTCATGAGCCTCGTGGTGTCGGTCGCCATGATGGTCGGCATGGCCTGGTTCTTCCGTGCGTCCAAATACGGTCTTGCGATGCGCGCCACCGCGTTCAACCAGCAGGTCGCGCAATCGCTCGGCATTTCCGTCAAGAGCGTGTTCGCGATGGCCTGGGCGATCTCGGCGACGGTCTCGGCGGTCGCGGGCGTCGTCGTCGCAGTCGTGAACGGCGTGTCGTCGGGCCTTGCCGCCTATGGCATCAAGGTGTTTCCGGCGGCAATCCTCGGCGGGCTCGACTCCGTCGGCGGCGCCGTGCTCGGCGGCATCATCATCGGCCTGCTCGAGAACGTCGCGCAATATGTCGACAGCGAGTATCTGCACTGGGGCAATCTCTACGAGATCGCGCCGTTCTACGTCCTCATCATCGTGCTGATGATCAAGCCCTACGGGCTGTTCGGCACCCACGACATCGAGCGGATCTGACCCATGGCCGGCCCTGCCCTCATTCCTGCTGGTGACTTCCGCACCTCCTACGCGGCGGACACCACGATCTTCCCGACCACCACCAGCCGCAACTTCGCCATCGCGGGCGTAGCGCTGCTGTGCCTCGCGCCGCAATTCTTCAGCGGCTACTGGCTGAGCATCCTGATCCAGATCGGCATCTTCTCGATCGCCGCGCTCGGCCTCAATATCCTCGTCGGCTTCACCGGCCAGATCTCGATCGGGCACGCCGCGTTCTTCCTGCTCGGCGCTTTCACCTCGGCCTACATCTCCAACACTGCGCCGATCCCCGTATTCTTCGCGATCCCGCTCGCGGGCGTCGTCACCGCGCTGGTCGGCCTGATCTTCGGCATCCCGGCGGCGCGGCTGAAGGGGCTGTACCTCGTCATCGCAACGCTGGCCGCGCAATACATCCTGCTCGACTTCTTCTCCCGCGCCGAGTGGTTCACGGGCGGCTCGGTGCCGGCGAGCGCCAACCCGTTCTCGATCTTCGGCTACACGCTGCGCGGCGATAAGCAATATTTCTATGTCGTGCTGGCCTATGTGGTTGCGAGCTACATCCTCGTCACAAACCTGATGCGCACGCGTGACGGCCGCGCGCTGGTGGCGATCCGTGACCATTATCTCTCCGCCGAGATCATGGGCATCAACCTGACGAAGTACCGCACGCTGTCGTTCGGGCTCGCCGCCTTCTTCGCCGGCATCGCCGGCGCGCTCTACGCGCACTACCAGCTCGTGGTGTCGCAGGAAGGTTTCGGCATCGAGCGCTCGATCCTGTTCCTGGCCATGATCATCATCGGCGGCACCGGCTCCGTCATGGGCACGCTGATGGGCACCGCCTTCGTGGTGCTGCTGCCGGAATCCATGGAATTCATCAGCCTGTATTTGAAGGGCGGCGCGATCGACAAGGCGCTGTCGCTCAACACCAACATCACCTTCCTGCGCGAGATCGCGATCGGGGTGATCATCATCGCGTTCCTGATGTTCGAGCCTGACGGACTCGCGCATCGCTGGCGACAGGTCAAGGCGTACTGGAAACTCTACCCGTTCTCGCATTGAGCGCGGGCAACTTCACTTAAACAATAAACAGGAGGAAACCCATGACGATGAAGTCCCTTTTGAGCACCGCATCGCTCGCGCTCGCGATCGCCGCATTTTCGGCCGGCGCGCAGGCGCAGATCGCGATCGGACACCTCGCCGACTATTCCGGCGGCACCTCCGACGTCGGCACGCCCTACGGCCAGGCCGTCGCCGACACCTTCGCCTGGGTCAACAAGAACGGCGGCGTCGGCGGCAAGCAGCTCAACGTCGACACCAACGACTATGGCTACCAGGTGCCGCGCGCAATCGCACTCTACAAGAAGTGGTCCGCGCCGGACAGCAAGGTCGCCGCGATCATGGGCTGGGGCACCGCCGATACCGAGGCGCTGACCGGCTTCCTCGCCCAGGACAAGATCCCCGACATGTCCGGCTCCTATGCCGCAGCACTCACCGATCCCGAAGGCGTCAGCGGCAAGGCCAAGCCCGCGCCCTACAATTTCTTCTATGGCCCGAGCTATTCGGACTCGCTGCGCGCCATGATGATGTGGGCGGCGGAGGACTGGAAGGCCAAGGGCAAGGGCGGCAAGCCGAAATTCGTGCACATGGGCGCCAACCACCCCTATCCGAACGCGCCGAAGGCGGCCGGCGAAGCCATGGCGCAAGAGCTCGGCTTCGAGGTGCTGCCGCCGCTGGTGTTCGCGCTCACACCGGGTGACTACAGCGCGCAATGCCTGAGCCTGAAATCCTCCGGCGCCAACTACGCCTATCTCGGCAACACCGCGGCTTCCAACATCTCCGTCCTGAAGGCCTGCAAGACGGCCGGCGTCGACATCCAGTTTCTCGGCAATGTCTGGGGTATGGATGAGAACGCTGCCAAGACGGCCGGCGATGCCGCCAACGGCGTGATCTTCCCCTTGCGCACGGCGGTGAGCTGGGGCGGCGATGCGCCCGGCATGAAGACGGTCATGGAAATCTCGAAGATGTCCGACGCCAGCGGCAAGGTCTATCGTCCCGTCCACTACATCGCGGCCGTCTGCTCCGCGCTGTACATGAAGGAGGCGATCGACTGGGCCGCCAAGAATGGCGGCGCCACCGGCGACAACGTCGCCAAGGGCTTCTACCAGAAGAAGGATTGGGTGCCGGCCGGGATGGACGGCGTCTGCAATCCCTCGACCTGGACCGACAAGGACCATCGCGGCACGCTGAAGGTCGATCTCTATCGCACCAAGATCTCGGGCGCGACCGACGGCGACCTCAACGACCTCATGGCCAAGGGCACGATCAAGCTCGAGAAGGTCAAGACCGTCGAGCTGCCGCGCAAGCCGGAGCTGCTGGGCTGGTGAGCGCAAACTCGGACGTCATGGCCGGGCTTGTCCCGGCCATCCACGCCTGACCTCACGGCACGAAGTACGTGGATGCCCGGGACAAGCCCGGGCATGACGACCGTAGCAATCTGGTAGACACACCAATGACCGACACCCTCGACGCATCCCGCACCAAGCCCGCCGCAGTGCCGCCCGCCGCCCTCCTCGCCGTGCGCAACATCGAGGTCGTCTATGACGACGTCATCCTGGTGCTGCGCGGCCTCAGCCTCGACGTTCCCAAGGGCGCGATCGTGGCGCTGCTGGGCGCCAACGGCGCCGGCAAGTCGACGACGCTGAAGGCGATCTCCGGGCTGCTCAAGACCGAGGACGGCGAGGTCACCCGAGGAGAGATCCTGTTCGAAAACGAGCGCATCAACGGCATCGACCCCGACAAGATCGTCCGCCGCGGCATCTTCCAGGTGATGGAGGGCCGACGCATCGTCGCCGACATGACGTCGCTGGAGAACCTCAAGCTCGGCGCCTTCACCCGCAGGGACCGCGAGGTCGATTCCGATCTCGACATGGTCTTCAACTATTTCCCACGCCTGAAGGAGCGCACCGGCCTCGCCGGCTATCTCTCCGGCGGCGAGCAGCAGATGCTCGCGATCGGCCGTGCGCTGATGGCGCGCCCGAAAATGATCCTGATGGACGAGCCCTCGATGGGTCTGTCGCCGCTGCTGGTGAAAGAGGTGTTCTCGATCATCCAGAAGATCAACCGCGACCTCGGCGTCACCATCCTCCTCGTGGAGCAGAACGCACGCGCCGCGCTGTCAGTGGCAAGCCACGGCTACATCATGGAGCAGGGCAAGGTCGTGCTCGACGGCACCGCCGACGAATTGCGCGATAACGAGGACGTCAAGGAATTCTATCTCGGCGGCGCCGGCGACCAGCGCAAGAGCTTCAAGAACCTCAAGAGCTTCAAGCGGCGCAAGCGCTGGCTTTAACCCTCGAGCACCTGCTCCGCTTCCGTGACCGCGCAGAGAACATGATAGAACGACGACGCAGGAATGGTGTCGATCAGCGATTTGCCGTCGCGGTCGAACTGGTCGTACCAGCCGCCCCTCACGGGATGGCTGAGATAATGCCGTTCGAGCCGCACCAGCGCCGCGCGCGCTTCATCCGCCGCGCCGGCCTCGCCGGATTCGGCCTGCGCGATCCAGGCTTTCGCGATCTCGGTCTGCGGCCACAGCCGGCGCGTGCTGCGGCGAATGTTGCCGATATCGTCCCCCTCGTCGATCATGCAACCCGTGGCCTCGTCGCGATAGCGCATCGCGGTCGCGAGGAGCTCGGCGCGCCGCTGCCCGGTCGGGCAGCCCGTGATGCGTTCGAATCCCTTCAGCAGCCAGACCCATTCGGCCTGGTGGCCCGGCTCGACGCTGACCGGCTCGATCTTCGACCAGTCCTCCTCGAAATACTCCGTCAGGATGCGCTTCTGCTTGTCGTAGAGATTGGCCAGGAACAACGCGAAGAATTCGCCGGCTCGGTTCTGGAACGACAGATCGTGGGTCGCGTCGAAACAAGCGATCATCGCCTCGAACAGATGCATATGCGAGTTCTGCCGTCGCGGCAACGAGACCGGAAGGCCTTCGTGCACGCCGCCATGCGGCGAACGGAGATGGCCGTCGAGGAAAGCGAGCAGCGCGTCGATCTCGGCTCGAACCTGCGCGTCCCGGTCGAGCGCGTAGACGGTCGCGAGAGCAAACAGGATGAAAGCGTGATCATAGGCGTCGCGCCGGCCGTCCAGCACCGTCCCCTCCGGCGTCAGCCGGTGCACGAAGCCCGGCCGGCCGTCGGGCGCTTTGGCTTTGGCCAGCAGATGTTCCAGTCCCTTCAGCGCGATGGCGCGCCCCTCGGGATACCAGCCCAGCTGCGCCGCCTTGGCGTAGCAATAGATCTGGCGGGCCTGCACGAACACGCGCCGCGGCGCAGCCGCATCCGCGATACCGTCCGGGTGCAGCCGGTCGATGAAGCCGCCCGTGGCCCGATCCCAGCCGACCGTCGACCACAGCGGCAGCGCCTCGTCGATCATGCGGCCCTTCAGGCGCACGACGACATCCGCAGCCTCATCCGCCGCAATGCTTCCCTTGTCCGCCATCGGGTCCTCTCTCGGCCTCACCAATGGCGGTCTGATACCCATGCCGGTGGCGGCGCGCAACGGATGCCAACACGGAAAGAACAACCATGACCGCCCATTACGACGCCCGCGAGACGCGCGAGCCGGCAGCCCGCGAGGCCGATCTGTTCTCCCGCCTGCCAGAGGTCCTGCGAGCCGCGATGGCCGCCCCGGCTTACGCCGAGCGGCTGAGAGGTCTTGATCCCGCCGCCGTGACCTCCAGAGCGGCTCTGGCGGCCCTGCCGGTGTTGCGCAAGTCGGAACTGCCCGCCCTGCACAAGGCCTCTGCGCCCTTCGGGGGCTTCGTGACGGCCGCCCCCGGCTCATTCGCCCGCCTCTTCACCTCGCCCGGCCCGATCTTCGAGCCGGAGGGGCGGCAGGCCGACCCCTGGCGCGGCGCGAGAGCCCTGTTCGCGGCCGGGTTCCGGCCCGATGACATCGTCCTCAACACCTTCAGTTACCATCTCACCCCCGGCGGCTTCATCTTCGACGCATCGGCGCGTGCGCTCGGCTGCGCCGTGATTCCCGCAGGCCCCGGCAATACCGAGCAGCAGTTCGAGCTGATCGAGGCCTACCGCCCGGTTGGCTACAGCGGCACGCCGGACTTTCTGAAGATCTTGCTCGATGCCGCAGAGAGTTCGGGCCGCGACGTCTCCTCGATCAAGCGGGCGCTGGTTTCGGGTGCCGCGTTCCCGCCCTCGCTCCAGGCTGAGATCAAGGCGCGCGGCATCGACGCCTACCAGGCCTTTGGCACCGCCGATCTCGGCCTCATTGCGTTCGAGACCGGGGCGCGCGAGGGCATGGTCGTGAACGAGGACCTGATCATGGAGATCGTCAAGCCCGGCACCGGGGATCCCGTGGCGCCCGGCGACGTCGGCGAGATCGTGGTGACCTCGCTCGACCCGCATCATCCCTGGATCCGCCTTGCGCTCGGCGACCTCACCGCCGCTCTGCCAGGCCCAAGCCGATGCGGGCGCACCAATATGCGCATCAAGGGCTGGATGGGCCGGGCCGACCAGACCACCAAGGTCAAGGGCATGTTCGTCCGTCCCGAGCAGGTCGCCGAGATCGGCAAGCGTCATTCCGCGCTTGGAAGACTGCGCCTCGTCGTCACACGACAGGGCGAGACCGACGCGATGACATTGCGAGCGGAAACGGCGAGCGCGAGCGAAGCGCTGCGCGAAGAGATCGCCGGCACCTTGCGCGCCGTGACGAAGCTCGGTGGCGCCGTCGAACTGGTCGGCCCCGGCGCGCTGCCGAATGACGGCAAGGTGATCGCGGACGAGCGCTAAACTCACTCGCAAGATCGTCGACAAGTCACCCGCGACTCTAAACAAAGGTGGCAACACCTTTTGCGACATCCCATAACAGCAACACGCCCGGCAATCTTTCTTTGTCGGGACGACGTCCTCAACCACGATGGGGCGACGTCTTGGCGGCAACAGGCCGAGGCCACGTTCTTACCACGTTGAAATCCTAAGGAAAAATTGGCTTCGTTCTGCAGAGAGCAAACTATCTCAATCTTTAGTTGCATAATTCAAATCATTCGCCTCATCTATTCTTGCTGAGGGTAGCGTTGCTCTCGCTTTCAGTTGAAGCAAGGATCGGAGGGCGCGATTGCGTTGGCCGATCGCTCGAGCCTCATAGCGGTCGAGGGTCAAGAGCTCCGGCAGGGCCCGCCGCACCGCCTCAGCAGTGCGCTCTTCGACGGACAGCATAGTTTCAGATAGGTCATCGGGCGCCACGAGAGGAGGCCAGGTGCTGACGCGCACGGCGACCTCGCAGAAGCGCAGCTCGTGTTTCCAAGAGGCGGGACCCGGGGGGTCGGCCGATCCCAATGCTAGCTCGTGCTGGATCAGTGCCGTTTTGACGCGGCGGACGCGAGCAAGATCGAACGTGGCGATCGCCACCTCGCGGGCAAGTTCGCGCACAAGGCGCTCCGTGCTTGCGCCTGCGATTTGCTGGGCGAGCTTGTCGACCAGTTTGGCCTGCAATGCAGTCACTTGGAAGGATGCGCACAGGCCATGGCGCAAGGCGTTCTTGGCGGCGCGCTTCTTGCCGGCGGCCGAGCGCGGCCCAGTACTCTGACAAGCGTTGCGCCGATTGGCTTCGATTTGACTTTGGCTCGCCATGATCATCCCACGTGCTGACGCGCATCAAGCGGCGCGAGCGCAGGTTGCTCCACCGCAGCCCGGACCTGAGCAGCAAACGCCTCGCGATAGCTCGAAATCGCGCCAAATGCGCGGTGCAGACGTGCCTGCTGCGCTGACATCATCCTGTCGAGCCTCTCGAGCTGATCGGCCTGGCTGCTGATCGCGGCGGCTTCGATGACACCCTCATCAAGTTGAAACGCGGCGAGCCGCTTTGCTACCTCTTGCCGCGCCTCCGGCTTGGTAAACCAGTCGCGTTCGAGCGCGGTACGCGCTTCGCACTCGGCGGCATCCTCGGGTGGGCCCAGAACACGGTCCAAAATCTCGGCAATTGCAGGCCCAAAGGCAAGGTTGATGACGTGGTCTCTGCATCGTCGCAGCCGCATCATCTCCCAAACGCACGCCGCAACGTCGGCGAGAAAGATCTTCTCGACGATGTTCTTGGGCTGTATCTCGCGCGCCAATTCGCGTTGCAGGCAGGCGAAGGCTTCTTTGGATTCGGTGATGAGCAGTGAACCCTCCGAAATCGAAGGGTCGAATTGCTTGCTATGATATCGCGGGACCATGGAATGCTCCGAGCCGATCGGCCGAGATGGCAATAACTTGCCCTCACCTCCGCTCGGCCGTGGAGCTGAAGGCGCACGCGGTTGGTGGCGGGTGATTCTGCACCAGCCAGATAAATATGAGCTTTTTGGAAAGTCGAAGTCCTGCGATCCGCCCGAACTTCGTTGCCTCGGATCCCGAGACGCTGCGCGCGACGTCGTCGCTGCGCTTCAACTATGACTCAACTGCCGGCCCATTTCAACAAGGTTCGCAGAGCGCGCTCGTCTCAGAATCCTGTAGCGTCTACTGATTCCATTTGAAAAAAACTGTCGTTTCGATACCTTGCTGCGCGCTCTTGCTGAATGAGCGGCCGCGCGGGCGATGTCCGTGAGCGGTGATCCGGCGACGCCGACCATCCCTGAAGCCGCTTCAAACCATTGTTTCGGTCGAACGGCAGCGGGCCCTTCTCGCCATCGCGATGCGACATGCGAGGACAATCATCTGCAGGCCTTCACCCTTATCACGCACGCCTGTGCAGGCGTGCCATTGGAGACGAAGCATGACAACGGAAAATGATTTTAAGTTAGAGGCTCGCGAAATCCTGAGTACGACACGACTGATTCGCAGGGGATCTCAGAGCGAGCGGGTCTCGCTGTTCGGCGCGATCCTGCTGGCGCAAGCTGACAGGGCCTTGCAGGGCAATGATCGCGCCGCCCGGGTCGTGCTAGAGATAGGTGTGTATTGCGACGTGTTTGACAGTCGCCAGAAAGATCAGGGGTTCGACCTGACAAAACTCGAGGCGGACGAGCTCCCGGCTTTTGAGCGGATGATCGCAAAACTTCGCGTTGGCGTTCCCCAGCAAGAAGAAGCCTAAAGGTTCACGTCGCTCTTGACGGTCAGACAACACGCCGTCTTTTTTAGAGGCGAGGCGGCGTGCTGCGGCGCCTGTTCGAACTTGATCTGCGGACTATCGAGACGCCATCGCTCATTGCTACCGCTAAACGTTCATAACCAGACTGGCTCCCAGCATAGCCATATTTAGCGCTCGGCTGGCCTTCGTTTAGATCTTCGCTTGTTCAGGCTTCTCGGGTTTAGGTTTGCGAAGACGAACGCCGGGGCCTCCGCCGTTTGCATCGATGAACTCGACGCCGGCTGCCTCTAAGGCCCCGCGTATCGCGAGGTTATTCGCCGCAGTCATGGAAGTCTCATTATTCATCAATTCAGCACGGCGAATGGTGGTTAGGCCTACTGAGGAGGCTCGGGCCAAATCCTCCGCACTCCAGCGGATTAGGGCTCGTCCGGCACGCAATTGCGCACTGGTTAGCGGGTTATGACTTGACTTTTTCATTCCAAATGGTATTTTTCATTCCATCGATTGCAAAAAACTACACCTGCTGGGGTGAGGGAGGTTAGTAAGCATGGATTCGAGAATTTTTGCAAAAGCTGACCACGATCGCCGCTCGTTTATCGGTGGCTCTGACGCTAGGATTATCATGGGCGATGATGATCTCGCCCTGCTGCGGCTCTGGAAAGAAAAGCGCGGCGAAGTTGCCCCCGATGATCTATCAAAAAATCTCCTGGTCCAACTGGGCACAGCAACCGAACAACTAAACCAGCATTGGTACGAGATAAATACCGGCCAAGCTATCATCGATGCGCAGCGGCGAGTATTTCACCCCATTCATCGGTGGATGGCCGCAACACCTGACGGCCGCGTCGAGCAGACGGGGGCGGTCTTCGAATCAAAATTCATGCTGCCTTGGAATTTTTCCGAGGAAGCCGCAGCCGAAAAGCACATGGCACAGCTGCAACACAACATGTGGGTTGTCGCTGCCCGCTCCTCGGTCCTCTCCATCATCACCGGCGGCGGCCAGTGGGTTGAAATCAAGATCCACGCCGACCCGCTCTATCAACATCTCCTGCTCACCGCCGAGAAGAAATTCTGGCGCTGCGTTCAGAGCGGCGAGCCACCTGTCCTCTTCAATATCGAAACGCCGCGCCCGCGCCTGGAAGCGATCAGGGTCGTCGACATGTCGACGTCCAATCAATGGGCCGAACTTGCGGCGACGTACCTTCGAACCCGGAACGCGCATGGCGAGCATGAGGCGGCGAAGGCGGATCTGAAGAAGCTGATGCCGGAGGACGCCAAGGAGGCGACGGGCCACGGCGTCAAAGCCAAGCGTTCCAAGTCTGGCGCAATCAGCTTCGAGGCCCAGGTGACGGAGGTCTCGGATGCACCAATCCAGTGAGCGAATTGGAACCATCGCAGCCGCCCTCGCCCGCGCCCAGGCGGAACTGGTGAACCCTGAGAAGACCCTCACCGCCGTCATCCGATCACCATTCCCGCGCGAGGACGATCGGACCTTCCGCTACGCATCCCTCGCGTCCGGCCTCGACATCGTCCGCAAGACGTTGAGCCAGCAGGAGATCGCCACCATCCAGACCACCCGGATTGAGCCGGTCACAAGTCAGATCCATCTCACCACCCTGCTCGCCCATGCCTCCGGCGAATGGATCTCCTCGGACCTACCGGTGTGCGCCGCCAAAGAGGTTGAAGCGCCGCACCGAATGGGGGCGGCCCTCACCTACGCCCGCCGGTATGCCCTCTTTGCCCTGGTTGGGATCGCCGGGGAGGACGATTTGGACGCGCCTGATGTCGTTATAGGGCCTCCAGCTGCAACCGAGCCGTCGAGCGCGCTAGGACCGAAGGGAAGGCCTCCGAAGGGGGTCCTGAACCGCCATCCAGTCTTACCCCCTGAACACTCCGCCGCGCTACTGGACCGGCTCTTGGGCGAGCTCGCGCGCCAGGAGGGTGGCGGCGGACTACTTGCCTGGACCAAGGCCACGCTCGCCCTCAAAAACACTCTTGTGGAGGCCGACGCACACATTCTCGAGGCCGCCTTCCAGAAGAAGTTCGAGCAGGCCGCCCTTCCCGAACTCAGTATACCTAAACAAGACACGGCGTCGCCGACCGAACAGTCGACCGCAAGTTCTAGGCGCTCAGACCGCGCATCGGCAGTCGGCGAGCCTCCCAAACCGCCCATCGCGGACCCACCAGGCGACCTAGCCTTTCCAAAGGAGCCGCCGCGAAAGCGCAGCAAGGAGCATCTGGTGTTCGTCCGCAGCCAACCTTGCCTGATCTGCAAGGAGAGCCCCGCTGACGCCCATCATCTGAAGTTTGCCCAACCCCGAACGCTCGGGCGCAAGGTCGGCGACGAGTTCACCGTCCCGCTTTGCCGGTGTCATCATCAGGCCCTGCATCAGCACGGCGACGAAAGAGGCTGGTGGGCAAACATGCGCATCTCTCCCCTCTTGATTGCGAAAGAATTGTGGGAGGCAAGCCCGGTCAATGGGACAAGCGAAGCGAGCCTGGTCAAATTACCGCTTCGCGAGGAAACCGCGCCACATGTTGGCCGTTCCGTGAGCCCCGAAACGTGAGTGGTCACTTCCATCTCCAAGGACTCCAGACGCCCCTCCTCGACCAATAGGGGTGGCATGCCAACGGCCTCCCGCTAGGCGAGTGATCTCGAGCTACTCGCGTCGAGTGCGGGCAACGCAATATGTTCGCATGTCAACCGATCGGCAGCAGTACTCGATTCAAAATCAGGCCGCCGTCATCGCAGCCTAGGCTCACGTCCACAATCTTACGCTAGTGCGAACGGATGAGGGCGAAAGCGGGTTGCTCCTCAAGAACAGGATGGGGCTTCTCCAATTGCTTGAGGATGTCGACCATCCCTGAGTCCGAGAAGATCACCGCGCGGATTTTTGAGCGCATCGCTAAACTGGAATTTGATGTCGCTGCACATTACGTCCCAAGGTCGAAACCTCGTTCTCGGCGAGCGATCCATCAACTAGAGACCTTGAGGCTGGCTTAGAAACGAGCAGTTTGCGCCCATTCACGCTGCCGATCCTCTCGGATAAACTAGCGGCGCGACCATAAATCCGATCGCAATCTCAGTTAACTCCCGCCTGCTCTTGGGCCGGCGGGTCTTTCTTTGAACCTTAGCTCAGTCTATCTGGCGTTCGGCGCCTTAACCAAATTTTAAGATCTATTGTGCGGCGGCGTCCCTTTTGGCTAGAAAGGATGAAGCGTCAAGTCAGTTGCGTTAGAGGCTCATGATTACGTACAAACAGTATCATATCCAGCGAGTTGAGCACGGCCATAAGCGCTGGACTGCTCGTATCACGAGGGCGGATGGCCAGAACATCCGCACCATCCTGCCGGCTTCTGAGCATCCCTATCTGGACACGAAGCCTGCCGCGTCGGCCGAGGAAGCTGAACAGCTCGCGAAAGAAGGCATCGACTTCGGCGGGGTAGTTTGAGCGGCCCCTCGGCTGCTCGCGTTAGCACTTAGACGTGAGAGCTCCGTACGGCGGCTGGAGGCGGTCGCTTTCTCGTGAGTCGCACGCCTTTGATTTTCGGCGCCCCGCATATGGCGAGTGCCTCGATTGGATAATCTCCTCCAGCATCTTTTCTGAGGCTCAAACGAAATGCCGCGCCTTCCCAGCCACGCAAGCGCCGCGGAGCAAACTGCTGACAGCAAGGCGGTCAAGAACCAGGACCGTCCACGAGCGGCGCTGATCGAACGCAGATATAAGAAGGCTCCAAGAAGCTTCCCATAGTTTCTTTGGAATTCTCCGTTAAGCTTGGCTACTTCCGGCAGATCGGACAAAGCCCTGCATTCGTCGGTCATCGGCTGGGCTCCATTTTCGACTGGACCAGCACCTTATAAACCAGTGTTTTGCCCGACGAAGCAATCGCAATTTCGGTTTTTTCGATGCGCTCGCCGTGACACTAAGTTGGCGCCGCCGGGCGCCAACCGGAAATGGCAGATCGAAAGAGCCTACTTACCTATCTCAGACGTGAATCGGGCCAGCGAGGGATCTCATCGGTCGGTCGAGATCGACGCAGAAACGGCCGCAACATCGCATATAGCACAAATAGGCCCGCGGTGAGCGCTAATGCCAGCAACGGAAAAATGTAGTTCATGCAGCCTCCAGGACTTCGAACAGATATTAGCAGTCCTGCAAATACCGTCTAATCGAACGATGTTTCCCGCTTACTGGCAGACCCATCTGCTTCCCCTTCGATCTCTGACCCTGCTTAAGGTCCCGATCCGTTGTCTCGCTTCACGCGTTTGATGCCTCGCCGCTGCCGCGACAGGGCAGATTTCTCATAGCGTTCCAAGCTCGACAGAAACTTCATATGCTTGTTCAGCGTTTTCAATCACGGCCAAGATCAGACCTAGCTTGATAGCTCGCAACCGTTCCTGTCGATTCCTGGCTTTGACGAGATCTTGAAGCGCGATCTCCATTGCCGCGCCTCTAAATTCCTCAGCAAAAACTGCATCGAGCCTTGCAGAACTAGAACTATCGGAGCCGTCCCAATATGACAAGCCATGCCGAAATGCATTACGGCTCGAAATGATTTTCCCATTGCTCGTCCGCGGGCCAGTACTGTTCGTCGCGTTTGCGCGATTGGCTTCGAATTGTCGTTTTGACGGCAGCTTGCCTCCTTGATTTCAGAGCCAGCAATCGAGCGATTTCTTGGTCGCAAAGACCCCAGCCTCACACTTCCGTTCTACCGGCGCGAGGATGAGATCGCGATTGATCTGGAGGACGGGACCGATCCACCAACAATGGGGCAATGAACGTATGGAGGTTCGATCGATCAAACAAATAGGCCGCTATTCCGGCCGCCTGGGCTGCAGCAAGGTCGGTCTGCTTATCTCCGATCATGAAGCTAGCATCGATATCCACTGCATACCGTTCAAGCAGTGCTCTAATCATCCCGGGCTGCGGCTTACGACAGTGGCAGAGCGCACGATAGCGCTCAATTTGGCCGTCGGGATGGTGGGGGCAGAACTCAAACGCATCGATATGCGCACCCACGATAGCAAGTTCACGCGACATCCATTCGTGCAGATTGCGAACATGGCGCTCCTCATAAAACCCCCTCGCGATTCCTGACTGGTTCGTCACGACAAACGCAAAATAACCGGCGTCGTTGACTGCCTTTACCGCCTGTTGGGCTCCTCTTACCCACCGGATCTTGTCCGGATCAAAAGCATAGCCATCGTCCTCGTTGAGGACGCCATCGCGATCAAAAAATACTGCCGGACGTACCAAGCTCATCAGCCCGCGCTGGAGGGGTTATCGCCGATCTTCCGACAATCCCAGCTTCATTTCAACACGTCGGGAGGTTGGACAGGAGTCATGCCTGCGCCGGACGGCCCTCGGGCGTAGATTGGCTTCGTTTTGTCGCTTTGATGATGATCAGCCTCCTCGTCGTCCTTACCAAAGCGGTGAGAACAAGAGCCAATTGACCTGCCATAACCAGCAAGAATGTTGCTGCAGATAGGACTGGCATTCCCATTCGATTGGAGCGTTACTGAGTCGGCCGGGCGCGATGGCAGCGCCGGTATCTCGCCTCGCGGAAGCGGGGCTTCGGGCAGTGCGGCATGAGACGCCGCTCGTTCTTGCGTAGGAGATACCGGTGACGCTTCAAACGAATGGCGCAGACGCGCCGACCCATATCATCCAACCCGAGCGACCGTCGCCATTTTATCGGCGGCTCAGACGCCCGCATCATCATGGGAGCCGCTCATGCCCATCGCCTGCACCAGATCTCCACTGAGCGGGTCGAAACGCCGTGCACGTAGACCTCCTGGACCACGGCGGTGAGCGCCTTCTCGGCCATGCGGCGCGGCTCCAGGAAGCCCGGAAAGTAGGAGCCCTTGCGCAGCTTGGGGATGCGAAGCTCGACCGCGCCGGCGCGGGTCTCCCAGACCCGGTCGCGATAGCCGTTCCTTTGGGCCAAACGCTTGGGGTTCTTCTCGCCGTAGGCCGTCCCGGTCTGGCTTTCGACCTCTAGTTCCATCAGCCGCTGGGCGGCAAAGCCGATCATCTCGCGCAATAGATCAGCATCAGGGCTCTTCTCCACGAGGGTGCGAAGGTTCATCATTTCGTCGGTCATCGGTGGTTCCTCGAATCAGGTTGGTGTCAGCAACCCGCCCCTACCGACGAATCCTCGATGACCACCGCAAAGCCGCCCACCCGCTCCGGCGCTGTTTGGGGGCGCGCGTGCAGGCGGCTTTGCTCTATCGAGCTACACTGACCTGCCACTGAGTATTTCCTCCAGAAGGAGTTAGAGTCCGGCCTGACGAAGGACGGACAAATGAAGCGAGCAAGGTTCACGGAAGAGCAGATTATCGCGGTGTTGAAGGAGCATGAGGCCGGGGCGAAGACGGCCGACCTGGCTCGCAAGCACGGGATCTCCGAAGCGACAATCTACAACTGGAAGGCCAAATTCGGCGGCATGGATGTCTCCGAGGCGAAGCGGCTTCGGGCATTGGAGGAGGAGAACGCGAAGCTGAAGAAGCTTCTCGCCGAGCAGATGCTCGATGCGGCCGCGCTTCGCGAGCTCCTTTCAAAAAAATGGTAGGGCCCGCCGCCAAGCGCGCTGCGGTCGCGCATCTGCAGGCTGTCATGAGCCTGTCGGAACGGCGGGCCTGCTCGATCGTGGGCGCAGATCGGAAGATGATCCGCTATCGCTCCAGCCGTCCTCCGGACGCGACTCTCCGTGGCCGACTGCGTGACCTCGCCAACGAGCGGCGACGTTTTGGCTACCGCCGGCTGTTTGTCTTGCTGCGCCGGGAGGGCGAGCCGTCGGGGATCAATCGGATCTACCGGCTTTATCGTGAGGAAGGGCTCACCGTCCGCAAGCGGCGGGCTCGCCGCAAGGCTGTGGGGACCCGTGCCCCGATCCTGGTCGAGGCGAGGCCCAACGCGCGCTGGTCACTGGATTTCGTCCACGACCAGTTCGCCAACGGCCGGCGCTTCCGCATCCTCAACATTGTCGACGACGTCACCAAGGATTGTCTGGGCGCCATTCCGGACACATCGATCTCGGGGCGGCGCGTGGCCCGCGAACTGACGGCGATCGTCGAGCGACGCGGCAAGCCAGGAATGATCGTGTCCGACCATGGCACCGAGTTCACCTGCAACGCCATGCTCGCCTGGTGCAAGGACACAGCCATCGACTGGCACTTCATCGCACCGGGAAAGCCGATGCAGAACGGCTTCGTCGAGAGTTTCAACGGCCGGATGCGCGACGAACTGCTCAACGAGACCCTGTTCTTCGATCTCGACGACGCCCGCGCCAAGATCGCCAACTGGGTTGCCGACTACAATCTCCAGCGGCCTCACTCGTCGCTGAAATACCTCACCCCCGCGGCCTATACCGCTCACCTCACCGCAACGGACGATCGGCTACGCAACCCCGACAAGCTTCGCCGATCGTCCGTTGCTCCACCCGCGCCACTTGGCGTACAAGACCCCGAGGCTCTAACCGCCGCCGGATGAAAGTTCAGTGGGTCAACACCAGCACTGGGGACACGACCGAGCTACAATCGAGCGACCACTCGACACCACCGGTTCGATGGCCTGGCGCTTGTACTCCTCAGTAAACGACCGACGCTGATGTTCCATTCGACACCTCCGGGCCCAACGAGGCTACTACAGGTGTCCACTCATTCGGAGGAGGTTCACATCTTGATGAACGAAGTTCCGGGACAGGCAGCGAGCGCCAACGAAACGCCCGTCCACCCCGACAACCGCGAGGACGATTTCGTCGTTGACCTAATGATCAGGCAAATGGAGAAACACCATCGCCGATCTCAGCGGCGACGCGCTTACAAATCAATTATGTCGCTTGGACCGTTACGCACGCGAGACCCCAGCTAGAACTGCGCGAGTACCTCGGCGTAAATCCCCAGAATTGCTACAGTGAAGTAGACGTAAACACTCCAGTTCATCAATTTGCGGCGCATGAGTTAGCTCCTTCAAATCAGTGGCAAGGTGACCTGAGATGGTTGAGAATTGACTAACCCTGCGGACAGCTCGCCATACTGTCCGGGGCACCTTCCCCGCACTAAGCAGCGGCCCGCGACGGGTTCCACGGCCCAAGGCGTTGATAATCTGCCAAATACTAAGGAGCTGATGGGCTGATGGGGCATGGATACGAGACAAGCTTCGGGACAGGCAGCGGGGGGAGAGCGAAACGAGCCGCGACGATGAACTGGTCGTTGACCTAGTGATCTGGCAGATGGAGAGGCAGGATCGTTCATCTCATCGCACGATCGAGATGCCTGATCCGCAGAATCCGCGCTAGCTAGTTTTTCCTCGCCGACGTGTGCGGTAACGTACAAGACCGCCGACAGCACGGGTCTTGCACTCTCCTCGTAAGCGCCCAGAATTGTTCGGGTCGATACCGAAGGCAAACGCAACATGACGGCAGAGAAATCAGCGTGTTAGCCGAAAAACCGAAAGGCGCCGAACAGCAGCCACGAGCCAGCCCATCGAAAACAGACGAAATCTGAGACGGGTTCGATCCGCGCGATCCTGGGTACAATTGCATACCGGATTGTGCTCGTGGCAGATGCACGCCAGCGACCCGTCGTCATTAAGGACCACCATGCCACCCACTATACCGGAGTGAGAACCTCAAAGGATATACCAAGTCTCAAGTTACTATCCAGAAGGGATCTACAGGTCAATGTCCGCCGTTGCCAAATTGAGTTCGTACAACACGGTTGCCGATAGGAACTGACGGAACCGCATATCGTCTTAAGGATAGACTTAGTCGCAGATCCGGACAAGATCGACGCCTACTACGCCGCGGAATCTATTAAGACGATGTACACAAGGAACAGGGTGCCAAATTTGGTCGCCTAAGATCACGCCTGGGCCCCGCCAGGCGCGGCGCCAAGTGCAAATTCTGGAACGGCCTGTTCGAGGAGCTCTCTGATCGCTGGCTCGTCATCCCGCTGAATTGCTTGCTCAAGCCCTGCAATCCATCGTTTCATTGCGAACATGTTCGGCCGGTTAGGCTCGGCTGCCATTATTCCGGGAATACCGATCTCGATAGTGGGTTCTTCAGAGGCAAACAAGATCTCGTTCAACCGTTCGCCGGGTCGCACGCCTGTGAACACAATTTCGATGTCGCTACCTGGCTCAAGTCCAGAGAGCCGGACCATGCGTTCGGCTAAGTCGACAATTTTTACAGGCTGGCCCATGTTCAATACATAAATGGATATCTTAGAGTGTTCTGTCGCAACCGCGTGCGTTGCAGCGGTAATGACGAGATCACACGCTTCCCGAATGGTCATGAAGTATCTGACCATCTCCGGATGAGTAACCGTGACCGGGCCGCCAGCAGCTATTTGGGCCTTAAATTTCGGCACTACCGAACCGTTCGAGCCTAGGACATTCCCAAACCTGACCGAGATCAGCCTAGTAGTCCTTTTTGCGGATGCTGCCTTCGACATCAAGTCTTGATCGAGTGCCTGACAATACATCTCTGCAAACCGCTTTGTTAGACCGAGCATCGAAACAGGTTCGATTGCCTTGTCCGTCGAGACCATAACGACAGCCTTTGCGCCAGCGGCGACCGCGGCATCAGCCACATTAATGGAACCAAATATATTTGTCTTGACCCCTTCGCTGCAGTCTCGCTCAAGGATAGGTACATGCTTCAACGCGGCAGCATGAAACACCAGATCGGGCTTAAAGGCGGTCATGAGCCGCATGATGTGTTCGCGATCTCGCACATCAGCGATACGCGCCTCAACCAGTGCCCTGCTACGCAGAGCAGCGAGCGTTTCAGAGATCGCATAAAGCGCTGGCTCGGAGTTTTCGACGATTAATAGTCGCCTTGCACCGAACGTAGCAACGCGCTCGCAAAGCTCCGCCCCGATCGATCCCCCACCTCCCGTAACCACAACGTCCTTGCCGCTCACGGCCGCGGAAAGTTGAGAGTAATCGATCTTCGCGGTAGGCCGAAGCAGGAGGTCTTCGATTCGAACGCTAGCAAGCCTGGGTACAGTTCCGCTTTCAATTGAGGGCAGCCGGTTGACGATCAATCCGAGGCGCCGCGCTCGCATGACGATCGATTCGGGTTGCGACTCCGCGTCAAGCGCTGAAGGAGTCATGATGATGCGACCAATAGACTTCTTGCGTTTCGCGAAGTCAGCTACAATGTCTTCGAGATCGTCTGTGTCTCCTAGCACCGGAAGACTACGGACCAACTGCCCTTGATCCGCACGGGACGGCGAGAGAATGCCGGTGGGCCAAATTCCCTTTATGGCTCCATTCTCGATCCCGCGTAAGATAACCTCCGCATCAGCGGCTCGGCCCACCAGGAGCGTTGGAGTTGCTTCGCCAATTCTGGCGTGGCGACGAACCCGAGTGTAGCGAAAATAGCGGTACCCCCCCCGTAGCAAACTGAGACAAAAGATCTCGAGAAACCAATAAAGGACAAGAGTTACCTTGCCTATGAAGTACCCCCCGAGGACATTAGGGGCCACGAGTATGTAGTCGAGCACGAGAAGCGCCAGCGTGAGAATTGTAGATACTTGAATGATCCTGATCTCATCCGGCAACGAAAAGAAGCGCCACTTCGTCGTGGTCAGTTGAAACGCAAAGCAAACGGCGGCAGTCAGAGCCAAGAAATAAGGAAGAATATAAGTCAGCAGCGGCAGACTTAGATAAAAGTCGCTACCGCCTTCGACACGCAGGTAAAACGCACCAAATAGCGCAGCCGCCGTCGCAAGCAGATCGTGGACCGCGATCAAAAGGTTACGCCGAGTGAGTTGAGATATTCGGGGCATAAGCGAGCTAGTCCAACGAAAGACACAGGAGAGACAGTTTTGCATTACGTGGCGACTTCCGGCACGCCTTTTGCCATAATTTTGCGCAGTGCGCAAAGCTATCGGGGCTCAGATGCAGATCACGGGTATGGTCCACGGGGCGATGCTGAGGACCGCCGTTGTGGCGCTAGCAGAGGACGCTTTCGGTGATCCCCCCATTGCTTCGGCGTACGGGCATGGCTTGCAACCGGCCGCCCCTATGTGCGCCGCGACATGAACTCGCTGGCCTATTTATTCAGAAATCCTCTAAGCGAGTTCGCATGGCGGCAACCTCTATTTGTTCCGCGGCGAAGCGGTAAGCAGATCAATATCCTGTAGCACGATGGATTGGGGATGTCCTTTATGCCAAACGGCTGGAGCTCGGTACTTTCCTGTGGCCGTCGTCGGCTGATGGTGTCGTGACAATCACCCCAGCCCAGCTCGGCTACCTGCTGGATGGCATCGGCTGACGGCTGCCGCAACGCACCTAGCGACCGCGGCCAGCCGGCCGGCCGATCGCTGGATCGAAAGGACAGCGCCCGGCCTGATGTAATTCTCTGGCCGGCCGTGCGCGCGAATTCTCCTTCCCACGATGTGACCGCGCTGCAGGCGATGCTGCGCCGAGCGAGCGGCCCAGTTGACCGCGGGGCGGAAGGTCAGGGGGACATTGCTGACCGAGAAGCTTCCGTCCACGATCAAGAAGCTGCGGCATTCCCAGTTCGGACAGTCCCCCCACCGAGGCGGGTTGTTGGACCAGTTGGAGCTACAGCCGCCAACCTGGAGGAGAGGGCGGCCAAAACTGAGACCAAAGCGCAGATGGTAGTCGAGAAGATTGCGGTGCCGTCGCGCGAGCGTCCGCCAGCGCTGCCTGAATATCTGCGGGAGCGCGTCTTCCGATACCTAAACCTACCTGATTGCGCAAAATTGGCGAAGGACGTGACCGACACACTAGAGCTCGTTCAACGCCAGTAGATGTGATCCAGCACCTGCGCGAGAAGCTGGTCTGCCAAGACTGCGAAGCGGTCGCGCCAGACGCAAGTTCTTTGGATTGGTACGGCTCACCAAGGCGCCAATCGCGGCCGAGGATCAAGCGCATCGATATCCTGTTCACCATGAAGCACGAGATAAACGAACTTACTGAGGAGGAGCGTCCGCGCATATGCTACTAGCGTGGCCGCCCTCTGATCGTCGAACTGCAGGATGCTTGCGAACAGCGCGCCAAGTTCTCCAGAAACAACGGCAAAGGCGCCGTTCAGCGCGGAACAACCGGCATTACAGTCTCTGAGCCGGCCAACATCGGCAAAGTACCAACGGGTAACACACAGGCGGCGCGCCGAACGCAACCGAATGCGCTGTCTAAAAGGGACTAGAGACTTTGAACGACGTTCGTCATACCCGGCGGCGGAAACGCTGGCAGCGCCTTGTCCCGGCGCGAAACGTCAATCAGCTCTGGATCCGCGCCGTTTCTCGCGAGAATGCGATTGACGCCCTCAAGCGCCGCCGGCTTGTTAAGGATTGCCACGACGGTCAGAAAGATCAGTTGTAGGTTCAATACGATACTGCGCTTCTCAACGTAGAACAGACCAAGACGACTTTTCCACGGACGAATAATCTGCTCGTAAAGCAAGTCAGGATCCGTAGAGCCCCGCAAAATTTCACCTTCATCGGAGAATACGATCGAAGCGAGATCGGTGATGCCGGGTCGCACGGTCAATAGCCTTTTCTCCTCCGAGCTGTAACTACCAACGGCCTGGAGAACGTTCGGACGCGGGCCAACGAGGCTCATGTCTCCCTTCAGCACGTTCCAAAGCTGCGTGATTTCGTCAAGCTTGTAGCGTCGGATCAAATGCCCGACACGCGTGATCCGCATGTCAGTATTGGAGGTTGAAGCAACGCCGGTGCGATCAGCATTCTTGACCATCGAACGCAGCTTGACCATTTCGAACGGCCGCTCGCCGCGTCCGGCACGTTTAGCTACATAAAACGGCGAAGAGCCATCTTGCCACCAGACAGCGATCATCGCCGCGAGAATGATAGGCGAAAAGACGATCAGGCCGATCAGAGACAGGCCGATGTCGAGTGCGCGCATCGAGACGGAATACATGACCTCCAACCGGCCGCTTTAGCCGTCCCCTAACTCGTCAGCTCGCGAACCGCCGCGCAGATCGCCGATGCATCGACTCCGTAATAATTGCGCAGGAACCGCTGATCGCCGACGATCGCAGAATATACGCCGGCAAGACCGAGACGTCTAAATTTGACGCCGATGCCCATCTCAACGCAGACTTCGGCGACCGCGCCTCCCAATCCCCCGCTGACTTGATTCTCCTCAACAGTGACAATCGCCCCCGTTGTTGCTGCGGCATCGCGAATTTCTTCGATGTCAACGGGCGTCAGCGTATGCATGCTGACCACCCGCGCAGAGATGTTCCGCTTCAACAATTGGTCAGCTGCGGCCAACACATCGGCGACGATACCCCCACAGCCGATTATAGTAACGTCTCGCCCCTCACGCAGCCGTCGCGCCTTCCCAAGCTGGTACGGAATACCCAAACCCGAGGTATCGATCGGAACCTGCTTCTCGATTCTGAGATAGCCTACGCCCGCCGTCGCAGCGAGCGCGTGCACAGCATGGCGGGTCTCGAACCGATCGCAAGGCGCAACCACGGTCACCCCAGGAAGCGCACGCATGATCGAGATATCCTCGGTCGCGTGGTGTGACATGCCAAGATTGCCGTACGTAAAGCCACCGCCACTGCATACGACATTCACATTAGCACCATGATAACTGGCATCGTTCCGGATTTGCTCAAGGCAGCGGAGCGTTGAGAAGTTCCCGATGGAATAGGCGAATATCTTCCAACCATCCAGCGCAAGTCCGGTGCTGATGCCGATCATGTTCTGCTCGGCAACTCCGACGTTGAGAAAACGGCTAGGAAACTGTTCGATGTACTTGTTGAAGATGCCAAAGCCGAGATCGGCGGTCACAAGCATGACGCGCTCATCCTCTCCGGCAAGTTCGGTCAACGTGTCGACGAAACCGTCCCTCATGATCGCGGCCGCGCCTTCTCAAGCTCTGCCACCGCAGCAGCATACTCGTCAGCCTGCGGGGTACGATAATGCCACAGCACCGAATTTTCCATGAAGCTTACGCCACGCCCCTTGGTGGTATGGGCGATTAGGAGACTCGGCTTGCCAGTTTCGAATGGCACGCGGGATAGACGACGCGCGAGCGCCGGGTGATTGTGCCCGTCGATCTCCTCGACCGCCCAGTTGAAGGCCACTAGCTTTTCCTTCAGCGGCTCGAGCCGCAGCGTATCGTCGACGGAGCACAGACTCTGGAGCTTATTATAGTCAACAATAGCAACAAGATTGTCGAGCCGGTGATGCGCGGCGAACAGGAACGCCTCCCAGTTCGAGCCTTCATCGCATTCGCCATCGCTCATTAGAACGAAGGCACGATGCGAAGCCTTGCGCTTCTTTGCGCTCAGCGCCATTCCGGTCGCAACCGACAGCCCGTGCCCGAGCGAACCGGTCGAGAGTTCTATTCCCGGAATGCCTTTGTGGGAGATGTGGCCCGATAAAAGGGAACCGTTGATGCAGTATTTCTTCAGCTCTTCGGTCGAAAAGAACTGCATCTCGGCAAGTGCAGCGTAGAGAGCGCAACCTGCGTGCCCTTTGCTCAGCACAAAGCGGTCGCGTGCAGGGTCACATGGATTGAGCGGATCGACGGACAGAATGGAATCGTACAGCACCGCAACGATATCGGAAATCGAAAAAATTGAGCCGATATGAGATGTCTTGGCGCGATTAACCATATCGACGGCATGACGGCGAATTCGCCACGCAAGCTCGGCCGAGGATTCCCAGCGATTAGCCTGTTCGAGATGTGTGGTAGCAATCATGGTCCGAAGGTCCTAAGTATCTCGACGCCGAGCATAGAGAGCTGATCTAGTCTATCACCGCGTAGGCAATATAGGGATCGAAGAAAAGCCGCCGCAACTGCAGCTTCTGGCGCTGACAGAATTCAACCATGGCCAGCGTCTCACCTGGCCACAGTGGATTGTCCAGTTCGTCGAACGCTATGATGGCCCCCTTGGGCATTCGTGGAACAAAACTTTCCAGCGCCACCTTGGTCCCTTCATATAGATCGAAGTCGAGGAACAGCAGCGATACCACAAGGTGCGGATGCTCGTTGACGAACTGCGGGATGGTTTTGGCGCCATCGCCCTTGATCAGCTTTACCTTTGGGATGTGTCCGATGAAGCGCGTGGAATCGTGAATCGCACTGAGTTGCATGATTTCGTCGTAGCTGTCGGCGGCGAGATCGCCCGCCTTCACATGTTTGCTGGCATCCGCGACATCCTTCGAGTCGAGATCGGGAAATCCGCCGAAAGTATCGAAGCCGTAGATTCTGCGCGTCAGATTAACCGGCTCAATGATGGCCGAAAGCTTGGCCCAGGTCATGATTCCGAACCCCTGATGCACGCCGCATTCGATAATCGAACCCTTGACCTCGACGACTTGCTTGAAAATCTCGTAAAGTGCGAGGAAGCGAGTCAGGTTCTGCCGCCGGACGTACTTCGGGAAGTTCTCGATCTTCTTTTCCCACGGCAGCGCATTGGCTTCGAACAACAGCTTGTTGCCCGCAGCCTCGTGCTGCTCCGCCTCGGTACGAAAGCCGCCGGCCACCGCGGGCTCGTTGTGAGTCATATTAAGCTCTCGAATACAGGATCAGCGCTCAGGCGTTCTCACGGCGATAGAAGTCTGCGATGGCGCCGCTAACATATGCCACGGCCTCGTCATCCACTGACACATTCATGGGCAAAAGCAAATACCGCTGTGTCATGCGCTCAGTGTACGGTACATTGCCCCTGAGCCCCAGCTTCTCGAACTGATGAATGGTATAGCCGCCCCACTGGATGATCGTGCCGACGCCCCGGTCTTGAAGATAAGCCTTAAGTTCGTCGCGATCTTCCGCCTCGATCTCGTAGTTCTGGAAGATGTCATAATGGTCCGGCTCGGAATCAGGAGGCGGCGGCAGCCTGAGTTTCTCGATATTCTTGAGACGCTCGTGATATTGCCGTGCAATCGAGCGGCGGCGTTCGACTTCCTTGTCGTAGTAGCGGAATTTGACGTTGAGAAGAGCAGCCTGAATGTTGTCGAGCCGTGAATTATAGCCCCAGGCTTCGACTTTGCCGGATTTTCCGCGACCATGATCGCGCAGCATACGGGCGTTGCCGGCGATGGAATCGTCATCGGTGATGATGGCACCGCCGTCTCCGAAGCAGCCGAGCGTCTTCGACGGGTAGAACGAAAAAGCCCCCACTGCGCCGAACCGGCCGGCCTGTTTACCGCGGAATTTCGCACCCAAGGCCTGGCAACTGTCCTCGATAATCTTGAGGCCATGTTTCGCCCCGACTTCGCAAATCGCGTCCATGTTGGCCACGCGACCATTTAGCTGGACCGGCATGATGGCGCTAGTCCGGCTCGTGATCGCCTTCTCTGCGGAGGCCGCATCCATCAGGTGATCCGGGCCGCAGTCGACGAGAACAGGTACCGCACCCGCGTGATGTGCCGCGGCCGCGCTTGCCACGAATGTATGCGACGGCACCAGAACTTCATCGCCCGGCCGGACCCCGGCGGACCTAAGCCCGATCAAGAGGGCCATCGTTCCGTCGGCGACTCCGATCGCATGCTTCGCGCCGGTATAATCGGCGAGCGTCGTCTCGAAGTCGTCCAGATCTTTCTGCATAATGAAGGCGCCGCGTCCGCTCGCATTACGAAATGCCTCGACGAACTCCGCCTCATACAGACGGAACAGCGCCGGATAGTCAAAAAACGGTATCTTCTTCATTTGTTTCATTTGTGCTCCATGCCGAGGCACACTCCTAAACATTCAATGACGCTGGGCTGCGCAGTAGACCACCCTGTGTCGCCGGTCGGGAACGCCAGCCGGAATTGGCACCGCCCACTTATAATCGATCATCCCTTCGCTGATCTCGATCGGCATGCGCACAAGGGAGCCGAACACGATCCGCTTCAAGAACTTCTTCCCGTTCATCGTCTTCGGCATCAAATTCAAGCCCACAACCGCTCTCTTCACTGGAACCAGCGCCCTCTGCCATAGAGGCGCGGCTTCATAAGTCCAGTAGCCGAAAAAAGTTGTCGTAAACGCGTCCGGATCGAACAAGCGGCCGAGCTCCTGTACGCCATGATAGGTGTGCGAATAGGGGCTCGGATTGAAATCCGGCATGTCCTTATTAGAATTCGTCACCAGGACATATCCGCCTGGGCGAAGCACGCGGCGGCATTCAGCAACGAACGCAGAAGGGTCGGACAAATAGTACAGCGCTTCGAAAATAATGATCACGTCCAGCGAACCGTCCCCGAAGGGCAACGCCTGTGCATCGATCACTTGGGTCGGAACCCGGCTGCCATAATGGGCATTCACCCGTGCCACCAATGTGGGATTGATATCGCCAGCATAGATAGCTCGGGCCCGCTGCGCCAAGTAGCCCAGCCCGAAACCGCTACCGCAAGCGACCTCCAATACATCCTTCCCCTCGCAATATGGCGCCGCCCAATAGTAACGATGACAAGCGCTCGCAACCTGCTGCCGAGTCACCTCATCGCCAGCAAGCTCGGTGATCGTGGTGAAGTCCGTGGCCGCTTGCATACAAGTATCAAATCGCCTGCAGTTTCAATGCATTACAACATGCCCGGGAACGCTCGTCAACGCCCGCGCGTCTTTAAAGCAAGGCTCCCCAATTTGACAAGCCCGATTTTTGGCGATTTCAAGTGTCCGCGAGCATGATAGGACTGTCGCCGTCGAGTCTTCACATCGATCGGCGACTCGAGCATCGGTCACGCGAGGACAGCGATGGAATCAGAACGCGCAACATGACGCTACGCACACTCGCCGGCTATCTACATGGCGCGTTCTGGAAAATTCTCGCGCTTGTGGCGAAGGCGGCTTTTGTCCTGGTCATTGTTCCGCGTCTTGCGGAAGGCGTTTTTGGCGGTTACAGCCTCGTCTCCACGGTGGCGATGCTGGCGGCGGTCGGATTGTCACTCGGCGCGTCCGATGCGCTTCCGGTCTTCGCCCGCGGCCGCAAGGCAATCGAACAGAGCCTCGCTCCGATCTTTCATCTTGTTTCGATCGTCGCCGGCATCTGTCTTGCGGCCAACTTAGTGCTCGGCGGCTTGGTCCCGATCGCCGCCGCCGTGACGGCCGCCAATCTCAGCTATCTAATCCTGTCAGGCGTCCTGCGTTCGAGCCGACCGCATTACTATGAACTGCTGACAAATTTGCCGACTCCGCTTTTCGTCGGACTTTGCGTCGTCCTTAGATCTCCCGATCTCGAACACCTCCTTCTGCTGTTTGCACTGGCCAATCTAGTCGTCGTGGTCGGCATCGGCGCCTGGAGCGGCCTGCTGTTCCCGAGCAGCCGCAGACAACGAATCTACTCAACGGCGATCGCACGTCGTCTCCTGACGACCGGCAACATCAAGAGCCTGTCCACGATCCTGCTGCTCGTCGATTTCCGAGCCCTGATCTTGGTGCCGAGCATCCTGTTTGCGACCGTGCCCGCTGATACGCTCGCCATGGCCCTCACGTTGGCGGAGGCCGCCTGGCAGCTTGGCATGGTGGTCGTAAACCGAAGCTATTCGCGCTACTGTGCCGGGCTCGGAACCCTCGCGGATTCTATCAAGACCGCGACCATGCTCCTGATCGGTTTTGCCCTACTTGCATTCGCCTTCATCTGGCTCCCTATTCCGTTCACTATCCGCCGCTTCGACTGGAAACTGATCGGCTGGGCGCTGCTGTTCTTTGCAGCCATGATCGCTCTGTTGGAACTGCGCTACTTTTTCTGGTCGCGTGGACGGTACGACTATCAGATTATCTTGTCGCAGCTCGGCATCATCGCCGTCCAGACGCTAATCATCGCGATCCTGCCAGAAGGCCTTTGGCTTCCGGTGTCGGCGATCGTATTGCTCATGGGAACCATTTTGCTGCTGGCGATACTTTTTCGAACACGGAAAGGCCTGTCGGTCAGCACGCGATCGATCCAGACTACAGATCGTTAGCTGGTCGCCTGCAAATCTTCAAACGCAGCGGGACAACGGCCGGTGCTCTTGCGCGTCAGCAGAACGCGCCCAGCCGCGCTGAACATTTGACGAAGCAACTGCGGACAACCGGGCACGTTGCACATGCTCCTGATCTAAACACGGGCTCTACGCCCTGTCGGCAGACGAACGTCGAATCATCCCAGATATCTTGGCCTCGTCCAATGCAGCGCCACCCACTCAGCAAGGAGGATCCAAGCCTCGGAAGAAAGAGATTACACGCCAAAAAAGCCTCCTTCCTTGACCTCGCTATCCGTTCCATGCAAGTGACGCATGATAGCGGCTCGATCAAGTGAAACAGGACTCTAATGGCTTTCACAGCCCGGTTTTTCCGATTTCAGGATTTTGTCCTTCGGCGAGATATCCTCGGAGCTGCTTGTTTCGCGATCGCAGCTATATCAGGGAAGCTCGCGGCAACCAAGCTTCTCGGCAGCATACTTCCGCCCTCGCTACTTGAAATAAGATTATGGACAACGATTGCCGCTGCCGGACTTCTTCTGCCTTTCGCTCCCTCGATACGCTGGAACCGCTTTAATACATATCTGTTTGGCAGCATCCTTATCCTAGTGGTTTATGTCGTATTGCGCGCGCCGTTCGGTGCAACGGACCTCACTGCTTCGAAGGTTGCCGATCTGATCTATCTCATAACTTTTTGCTATCTGATGCTCATCGTTGCGTCCGATGCGGGCAGACTTATTGTTTGCGGCGCAACAGTGTTACTTGCGGCAGGGACTCTTTTTATCCTTGCGCTTACAGGCATCGCTACGAACCCGGAGTTGAACGGGGCCGGTTGGGCGGCCATTGGTGGACCTTTGACGTTTTACCGGCTTGAGTTCCTAGGTTTCAGCTGCACTTTGTGGATGCTGTTGCGCAACAAATCCCCTGCTGTAATCGGAATTATTCTACTGGGCATTTTCCTGTTCGCAACGCTGGCGTCCCTATCAAAAGCTGCTTATGGAGCAGCTACAATTGTTCTTTTAGTTCTCGCTGCAGGACTGATCGCGCAGCGAAACTGGCCGACCCTTGGAACTTTGGTAGTAGCGGCACTTGTCGCACTGGCAGGTTGGCACAGCTTTCTCTCAAGCAACTTTTACGTACGGGCCAAAAGTGCCTTTTCATCTCAGCAAGCTGAACCGACCGAACCAGATGTCGTAGAAATCCAAAAGCGCTATCAATTAGTTCTTCCCGCGGACTCTCCGCCAACAGCGCCAGGGACGGAGCCTGATAGGTATCGATTGAACAAAAATAACTTTCTTGCGCCCGGCTTCAGCTTCTCGACCGAGTTTCGTTGGTGCGTATTGGATGCTCCGGTGGGAACTGAAAAAGCAACGGTGACCTGTCATGAAAAGACGATGATTGACAAAACCCAGCGGATGTTTTTTCTATTTAAAGCGCTAGAAAACCCTACCCTATTCGGTCATGGGATTGCGAATTTCCGGGTCCTCGCCCTCAATCCAGGCGCCGGCTATCAGCTCGAGCAATACACTTATCCACATAATGTGGTTGTTGAACTGCTGTACGAGGCGGGAATTATCGGTCTTGGTCTTCTTATCGTCGCGCTGATTTGTTCGGTTGCAGTTTTTTTTCGTTTTTTCGGCTGCGACCCCGCTTCACTTGCCGTTGGAGGCTTTGCGCTTTTTATTTTCATATCAGCCTTGGCGGGCGGAGATTTCTACGACTTTCGACTGTTCTGGTTAGCTGCGCTTATAGCGAGCACACCGATTGGGGCAAACTTGGAAATGTCTCGATCGCAAAGCTAGATGAGCAACGACTGCTGTCACAGTTTGAGTCGACCAAACTCGCCGCTAGCTGGGTCACGACCGAAATGTGCAGGAAACGCGATCGACATCATAATGACGGCCGCACGAAGAGCATGTGATAAGGCCAAGGCTTTTGGGCAGTTGAACGCCGCACAAGCACATCCAGCCGATACGTCGTGCGGGCACCCCTGCCATAAGGGCAAAGGGGGGCACATCCCGATTTACGACCGCGCCGGCAGCTATGAAGGCATTTTCACCAATTGTCGAGCCACAGATGATGGTGCAATTAGCTCCGAGTGTCGCCCCCTTTCGTACCAACGTTTCACGATACTCGTTTTTGCGAGCAATTGCTGAACGCGGGTTATAGACATTGGTGAAGACCATGCTCGGTCCGCAAAACACATTATCCTCAAGGCGCACCGCATCATAGACTGCAACGTTGTTCTGGATTTTTACGTTGTTACCAATAACAACGTCGTTCCCGACAAATACGTTCTGTCCAAATGAGCAGTTACGCCCAATGCGGGCTTTACCGCAAATGTGTACCCAGTGCCAGACGCGCGAACCGTCGCCGATCTCGGCACCGTCGTCGACAATCGCTGAGGAATGGATGGTCACAGTCACGTCAGTACTCCAAGGGTAAGCAAACGCGCTTGCCGTCACGAGCCGAACGATATGCTGCGATCAATACTTCAAGTGACTTCAGACCGTCACGACCATCTGTCGCTGGCACCGCCGCGCCACGCAAAACCTCAATCACGTTGTCATAGTACAGCGGATGGCCGAATCCATAGACTGACGTAGTCTCGTAGCTCGCTGACTTGATTCTCTGGTCATCAACATGCGGTTCTGAGAATTCCCAATGCTGAATCTCATTGACTGCCACACCGCCGATCCGCGCGGTCCCCTTCTCGCCAAGGACGGTGATGCTGCCCTCAAAATTCTTCGGGTAGGCCAACATAGTCACGTTCATCGAACCTAGTGCACCCGAGCGCCAACGAACGGCGATTACACCGGTATCCTCGACCTCAATATTGCGAGCCAGCGTCGCTGTGTAGGCTTGGAGACTCTCGATAGGACCGATCAACCATTCTAGCAGATCGACATAGTGGCTGGCCTGATTCATCATTGCGCCACCGTCGAATTCCCAGGTGCCTCGCCACGCGGCGCTGTCGTAATAGTCCTGCGGTCGGGTCCAGAACACATTGATGTTGACCATGTAGATGCGACCGAAACGGCCGTTCTCCACTGCTCGTTTTAAAAGCTGAAGGGTCGCGTTCCTGCGGTTTTGCTTCACGACGAAAAGGCGAACGCCGACCTCGTCACAAGCCTTAACCATCCGCAATCCGTCGGCCCACCTTGTAGCCATGGGCTTTTCGGTCATGACATGACGGCCGGATGCCGCAACTTTGATAGCCTGGTCAGCATGCAAGCCGCTCGGTGTCGTCAGCACCACGACATCGGCATCTGTTTTCGCAAGCATGCTAATAAGGCTACTGTACGGTTCTGCTCCGGTCGTTGCGGCGGCGGCGTCAAGCGCCTTGACGTCGATGTCGCATACGCTGACCAATTCCGCACGGTTGTGGTGCTGCCTTATGGCTGCGAAATGATTTTGCGCGATCCTTCCACAACCTACGAGCGCGAATTTGATCTTGCGATCGGTAATGCCGACTGGATATTCGAGCATGATCAAGCCTTGACAATGTGAGCGGCGCCATCACGATACTTGCCCCGGCAATCAACCAGCAATGCGGCATGTGCCTTGATAAGATCGTAGTCAAATTTATCGTGGTCGGTTGCGAGCAGAACGCAATCAAACTCCTTCAAGGATCCGGCCGACAGCGCAACGCTCGACAATGCAAAGCTGTGGTGCCGCATCTTGGGAAACACCGGGATATGCGGATCACTGTAAGCCACTTCGGCGCCAAGATCGCGCAGCTTCTCCATTAAAAAAACAGAGGGCGACTCGCGCATGTCGTCGACATTTTTCTTGTAGGCGATGCCGAGAACGAGAATTTTGCTACCGTTGATCGATCTCTTTATCGCATTCAGCCCGTCCGCGACCTTCGCCACGACATAATCTGGCATCGACGAATTGATCTCGCCTGCGAGCTCGATGAAACGCGTATGCATTCCGTACTCTCGCGCCTTCCAGGTCAGATAGAACGGGTCGATCGGAATGCAGTGGCCGCCTATTCCAGGACCTGGATAATATGGCACAAAACCGAACGGCTTGGTTGCGGCGGCTCGGATTACCTCGTGAATGTCGATTCTCATGCGGTCGGCCACCATCTTCATTTCATTGACGAGACCGATGTTAACAGAGCGATGAATGTTCTCGAGCAGCTTCGTGAGTTCAGCGGCGCGCGTTGAACTGACTGGAACGACCTCATCGATGACGTTACCGTAGAGCGCTAGACCGACTTCGAGGCAATCTAGCGTATGACCACCGCAGACCTTTGGGATAGTTTGGGTGGAAAAGTTCGGATTGCCGGGATCTTCTCTTTCCGGAGAAAACACGAGGAAGACGTCCTCACCAACCGTGAGTCCATTTGACTCAATGCGGGGCTTCAGCTCTTCATCAGTCGTGCCCGGATAAGTAGTGCTTTCGAGCGAAATAACCATGTTCTTGTGTAGATGCGGAACAAGCGACACCATCGTATCTAGGACAAAGCTCAAATCCGGCTCGCGATATCGATTGAGCGGCGTTGGCACACAGAGAATCAGCGCATCAACATCCGAGGCACGCGAGAAAAGCGTCGTCGGCTCGAAAAGCTCTGCGACGGATGCTTTAATTTTCGCCGCCGGAATGTGTTCGATATAGGACTCGCCGCGTACAAGGGCCTCAACCTTACCTAGATCAATGTCAAACCCCACGACGTGGTAGCCAACCTCACAATATCTTAATGCGAGCGGCAATCCAACGTAGCCGAGTCCAACAATGCCGATCACCGCACGTTTTGACCTGAGCTTATCGATCAAATCCAACTTCATGATTTCCCCGGCGCATCAACAAACCCTCGTCAAGGCGTTGAAATACAACAACTATCACTACATGGCAAGTGGCGTCAGGCGGTGCCGTGCATACGCCCCAAAGCGAACCGGCAACGAATTTTAGTCAGAAATTGCGATCTAGACTGATGGCTTCGTCCACCTTCTATACACTCGTGTCCGGCCTGCGCGCCGATTGACAATTTCAGCTCGTCACCTCGTTGGTCTGCTCGAAAGCTCAGAAAGGTATTCGATCATATCGCCGTAAACCCGCTCGGCAGAAAAATGCGACTGGAAAAGTCGTGAGGCGTTGGCGCCAGCACGTTTCTGCAAATGATGATCGTTCATCAAACGTCTCACAATTCGTTCCAGACCATCAGCGTCATTGTTTTGATAGGTCCATCCGCATTGGTTGACCTCAAGAAGTTCGCGCAGTGCGCCCGGTAAGCTGGAAATTACAGGCAAGCCCGCCGAAAAATATTCCAGCGGCTTGTTTGGTAGGCTGAGGGTGAAACTTTCTTCTGCGTGATAGGGCGCGAGTCCCGCCTGCGACATTCGCGTGAGTTTCCAGATTTCCGTGGATCCAATCCAACCCGGCAGAACAATGTTTGGGAGAGCCTGCGACAGGTGCCGCAATTGATCGAAAAAATCACCGCTACCGCAGATTACGAACTGCACCGGTTCATCGCGCATACGCCTCGCCACCTCAACAATGGGCTCAAACTCAAACTGTCGGCCGATGTTTCCCGTGAAAACGACTCGGAAGACCCCCGATTCAACAACACCTCGGTCGCGCCAAAATTGTATAGCGTCACTGATTGCCTTCTCCGTCGGCCGACGTGTGGGATATCCCATCGGGAAAACGCGATCATGCGAGTTACGCGCTCGTTCCGCGCGCCGAACGCCCCAATTGACAAACCCTTCGCTGATTCCAACGACAGCGCTGGCGCCCCTGAAAGCCTGCTTCGTCATCAAAAAATACGGAAAAAGCATCGCGCGAACCAGCGAGGCGGTGCGCCGAGGGGCTAGATGAAGAAAAATATCAGGCCAAAGGTCGCGGACGTCAAGTACGACAGGGACACCTACGCGCCGGCCATAGCGAACCGCCTCGAGACTCAATTCAATGGTCGGAAAGGCACACAGAATGATATCTGGTTTGGTTTCTCGCGCCGCTTGCCGAGCGAACTTCCGCCCAAGAATCCAGTGGTCCATCAGACGACGAAGCGAGATGTTGCGGTTGTATGCAAGACCTCGGAGCAATTTCAACCGCAAGCCAGGCTGAACCTCGACTACCCGGTCATAATCGGCGACATGACTTTTCTTCATATGAAGAAAGGTCGAGGTCCACCAAGTGACATCATGCCCGCTTTCAGCAAGCATCTTAGAGAGAATGCCGGCGCGAAGAAGCCGCTCTTGTCCTTCTTCAATTGGCAATGGCTCACCGACGGTGATGATCCAGACTTTCATGCAAAATCATTTCTTCCACGTCAGTCAAATAGTGAAGTGTTCATGAACGGATAACTCATTGTTCCGGCGTTTCCAACCGGGCAAACCTGCGCGCGGACATCAGATGCTCTTTTCCGGTTGCGGCCATCCGAACTCTGGTTAGACCCAATCCGTGGGGTATTGTGCCGGCAGAGGCGCTACTGCCGTGGTCGGAAATATCCTAACTGGAAAGCGGAATCGGCGCCATTGTATTGAGACAAAACCTGATTTGTCTTTGGTGACGGTATCAGGCACCCATCTGTTTGCACCAACTCGTTCGTCAAAATGCGAAAAGGATGATGCACGACCAGTGAGACTTTGGCCCAGGGTGGCGATTCCAGAGTATTTTCGAGCCTGACCGACAGTACGATTCGTACCTTTCCGAAGCGAGCAGCCCCCCGACGAACTGATATCGCTGAGGGGCAAAGAGATTCGACACCTGCTCAATGCTGCGCACGCCACATTAGCGCCGACATTTTCTATCGCGACTACTCGCGGATCACGAATCGCGCATGAACCGTAGCCAGCAAATGCGTTGCGCGTGTGGATGCGCGAGGACCGATTGCAGATCGTCGGCTCGGAAACGCCTAATTTCGTTCTAGACAACGCGCGCTAACGCGCTAGCGATCGTCTCGGCCGCGTCGCCCATCCCGAAGATGTTGGAAGGCAGTGCGGGTGGCGCGCCCTCACGCAATCCCGCCGCGATCTTAGCTGCATCGGCCCCCACAAGGCGATTGAATCCGCCTTCGATCAGTTCAACCCATTCGGTCTCATCCCGGAGCGTCAAGCAGGGTACGCCGTGGAAGTAAGCCTCCTTCTGAACCCCACCGCTGTCCGTCGCAATCATTCTAGCATTGTGCTCCAGCCATTGCATATCAAGGTAGCCTAACGGCTCGATGACCCGAATGCCGGGGTTGAGGCGGAGACCGACTTCCGTCAGTCTCTTTTGTGTGCGGGGATGAAGCGGCAGAACCACAGAACTCTCGCATTGATTCAGCCCATCCACGATGCTTTTCAAACGCACATGATCATCGGTATTTTCCTTCCGATGAACCGTCACCAGGACATACTCCTTCGATCTCAGTGCGAGCTCATCCAAAATGCGCGACCGCCGAGCAGCAACTTCCGAAAATAGTCTGACCGCATCAAACATGACGTCACCCGCAAAGTGGACTTTGGCGTCATCGACGCCCTCATGCGCCAAATTGTAGACAGCCGTCTGCGACGGGGCGAACAGAACTGTCGAAACATGATCGGTGACGACCCGATTGATCTCTTCCGGCATCCTGCGATTGAACGATCGCAATCCGGCCTCCACGTGCGCAACGGGAATACAAAGTTTCGCCGCAGCCAGCGCACCGGCGAGCGTCGAGTCAGTATCGCCGTAGACCAATACGAGCCCAGGCTTTTCAACCTGGATCACCTTTTCCACGGCCTCCAAAGCGCGACCTGTATTTTCTCCGTGAGAGCCGCCGCCGATCCCCAAATTGTACCTGGGAGCAGGAATTTCCAGTTCTTGAAAAAACACGTCCGACATGTTGCTGTCGAAATGCTGTCCAGTATGAACGATGATTTCCTCGAGCTCCGGTCGGTTAGCGAACGCACGGCTCACCATCGCAGCCTTTACGAACTGCGGCCTCGCACCAACGATAGTCATTATTCTTCTAGACACCCTGCACCCGATCCGTGGCAATGCATGTAGGGCCAAACCGGGATCGGAACCTCCAAATCAAGGGTACCGAATTCACGGGCGCACTGGCATACCTAATGTATATCATGCCCTCTGGGAAACTCAATTGCCCCTCTTGGCGTGACCGTAACTCAGGACGAAGCGAACCGCCCCCCTTAGGAACCAACCTCTGGATTTCTCCGGTTGGCCTGGTAGACACGGATTTGACAATGCAATAGCTGTTTCTACGGCGAATTGTGTGCTGCCGATGCTCGTCCTGTGAGTCAATGCGCTCGGGCGAGAGCCGACTGCAGAACTTCGCTTTTGGGTTGCGCAGGACAAGATATCTGCCCTTCTTGCAACATTAACAATCCTTCCGTATCGATGACAATGTTGGAAACCCCACTGCCGCAGACATCGGGAAACGGTTCGATCTCTGTGCGAGACGCGTATACGCGTGAAGTCAACGCCGTCCTGCCGCGGGTCCTCGCACTGTTCGACGTCGATGGCATTAGCGCAACCCGCGGCTTCGGTGACCGGCTTTACTGGTCCTGGAAGCTAATCGACTACGCAAACGCGACGCCACAAGGCATGGTTCACGGCCTCGCCTTGCTTGCGGCGTCAAACAGGCTTCCTTGGAAAATCGATCGAGCTTCAATCATCGCACGCATCGATACGGCTATCGAAGCAGCCGGCAAACAATGCGCCAGCGATGGCAGTCTTGTCGAAGCTTTCCCTAATGAGAAGTCATTCTGTGTAACGGCATTGGTCGCTTTCGACATCCTGTGCGCGACCGACGCGCTTGAGCACCATATCGACACGGCCACCCAGGCAAAGTGGCGCGGCATTGTCGCTCCCATGATCGCCTTTCTCATGAAATGCGACGAAAGTCACGCCATCATCTCTAATCATCTCGCAACCGCCGCGGCGGCACTGTCGAGATGGGCAGAGTTGGGCGATGCCGCGGCAGCGCGTCGGACATCCGAGATCGTCGCCACTATCTTGCGGCACCAGTCCGGCGAAGGCTGGTTCATGGAGTACGATGGAGCAGATCCGGGATACGAGACGCTGGGGTTGAGCTATCTCGCCGACATCCATCAGCGCCGGCCCAGCGCAGAACTTGATTCTGCCATCGGACGCTCGTTGCAATTCCTTGCCTACGCTGCCCATCCAGATGGTTCGTTTGGCGGATTCTACGGTAGCAGGAATACGCGTTTTATTTATCCTGCAGGGCTAGAAATCCTTTCCAGCAGTTTCCCGGCCGCAGGGGCGCTGGCGGATTTTGCACTTAACAGCATCGAAACCCGGGCCGTGCCGGTGTTGTCGACAATGGATGACTCCAACCTAGCACCGATGTTTAATGCCTACTGCCGCGCGCTATGTGCACCGACCGCAACGATATCCCAATCGTCCGCCACGCTTCCATGGCGCTGCAAGAATTACTGGCGAAAGACGTTTCCTGATTCCGGCTTGATTATCGACAACGGCCCGGAGCACTACACTGTAGTGTCAACGATGAAGGGGGGCCTCGTCTATCATTTTCGAAAAGACAAAGCGGCAAGATCTCTTGTCGATACCGGCGTCGCAGCCGAAATCGGGGGTCGGGTGTTCACGACGCAGGCAGCTGACCGCTCTAACAATGTTGATCTGATAGGGGACAAGCTGGTGATACAGAGCAGCTTCGTTGCTGCAATCTCGGAACAGCAGACACCGTTCAAGATGATCGTGCTGAGATTGCTGTGCCTGAGCCTGTTTCGTAGCCGGGCACTCCTTGAGATCGTCAAGCGAATGCTGGTGCGTCGCTTGATCACGGGAAAAAAAGCCGCGCCGCTGCGCAACCGCCGAACGATCAGCCTGGGGTCCGAGTTGTCTATCGACGATGATATTTCAGGGACCGTCAGCTTTAAGCGCATCTCAGCTTCCCAGCCATTTAGGGCAATACACATGGCAAGCAGTGGTTACTGGCAAATCGGGGACGATACGAAGTGATCCCACGCTTCAGACCCACTCTTGGTGCGGCCGAACTTGGCGCAATCTTCCGACGCGGCTCTGAGAATGATCTCGCAACTTTCGAAGCGGATTTTGCCCGGACAGTGAGACAGAACTTTGCGGTTGCATTTCCTTATGGCCGAACTGGCCTTCTGCTGCTTCTCAAAGCTTTGGGGCTGCGAAATTCAACGGTCATCTGCCCTGCCTACACCTGCGTTGTCGTGCCGCATGCCATCGTTCTCAGCGGCAACAAGCCGATCTTTGTCGATGCCGGCTTTGATGCCAACATGAACTTGGAGCGCGCGGAAGCTGCAATAAGACCGGATACAACTGCCATGATCGCAACTTCGATTTTCGGGAACCCGGTCGACCTCGACAGACTTGCGGAGATTCAGCACCGGCATCCGCGCCTTCTCATCATTCAGGATTGCGCGCATTCGTTCATCGCGGAATGGAATGGAAAGCCGGTCCACACCGCGGGTCAGGCAGCCCTGTTTGCGCTGAATGCTAGCAAGATGATGACCTCCATCTTCGGCGGCATGGTCACGACCGATGACGCCAAGCTCGCCGCTCGACTTGTCGCGGAGCGCGATCGTTCGATCAGGGCCCCCGGTGCCCCGAAGGCGGTGGCCCGCGCACTCTACTTGATGACGCTTTATGCGGCATTTCTGCCGCCAGTCTTCAGCCTGACGGAGTGGCTGTGGCGAAGCGGATTACTGAACCGCTTCACGCGCTATTACGATGAAAGCGTGATTGACATGCCCGACGACTATCTGATCGGCATGACGTCTGTGGAGGCGCGCGTTGGCTCCATACAGTCGAGTCGCCTAGAAAGCTTCATCGAATGCCGCCGCAAGCACGCTGCGTTCTATCGTGAACGCCTTGCGGATATGCCCGCCTTAAATTGGATCGATGCGCCGGTAGGCTCAAGTTTCTCCCATATCGCAGCCCGCGTCGCCAACAAGCAGAGAGTCATAAGCAAGGCACTTGCTCGCGGCGTTCAACTCGGCGAGATCATCGAGTATTCCGTACCTGAGATGGGCTCTTACCGCGCGAACTGTGCCGATCAAGGACCATTTCCGGTATCAAGCGCACTGTCGCGCGAGATCATCAATCTGCCGGTGTCGGGACGGTTCGATCGCTCTTTAGCGGAAAAGGTCGTTCGCGACTTGCGCGCCATTCTTGTAGATGAACCGGCAATCGTCGCGCTCACCCGCCGTTGAGCCGGCCACCATTAGCCGAGGTTTCGCGAATATAGGCGATCGCCTTGCCGGCGAACGATTTTAAACCGATCTTTTCCCTTGCTAGCACGCATACTCCGATCGAGGTTGATAGAGCTTGCGATGCGATCCGCATACCAATGGACAGCGCCGGCGCCTCGCCGACGGAAAATCCGCAATATTTCAATGCCACCACAACAGTTACCTCGAATGTACCGGCGCTGGCGGGTGCGATGCTGAGGGTTAGGCCAACGGTACTCGCCATGAAGACAATGAGACCTTGGGTCAAGCTAATAGGCCGATCGGCTGCCAACACGAGGAACGCATACGTCGTCAGGAACGAAAAGAACCATGCTGAGATGCCCAACGCCAAAGCGGGAAACAGCATTCGCGGCAAGAGATTTTCCCGACATTGATCTAAGAGCCGCATTATCGCAACTTTGATCTTTTCAAACGGTAGAAGCTGGATAAGTCCGCGCACCCATTCAGGCTTGGCGAGGGCCATGAGTGTCGATCCACACACGGAGAGCAGCAGCAACGCGACGGACAGCCGCACACCTTCAAACGACCCGCTGCCCGCCTGGTAAGCCGTAAGCACGATTGCGATGGCAACAATAACGACATCAGCTAATCGTTCGACGACAACCGCCGCAAAAGCATCCGCCGCGGGGATCTTGTCACGCTCCATCAAATAGAGAGGTTTGATAAATTCTGATATCCGCCCCGTACAAACAACTGGAACGCCGCGGCCAGGCACTTAGCTTTAAAGACATGAATCGCGCTAACGTTCCGGCAAGTAACAACAAGCGCCAAGCAATGAAGACGGCAGAAAGCGCGCTCAACGGTTGAACCACGACGACTGCAACCATGAGCTTCAGATTAATGTATGCGGCTGCTCCAGAGATCACAAATGCTGCTGTGAACAGAAATGCTACAACGGCGACAAGTATCACACACGCTTAGACGGTTGCATCATCTGCTGAGCGGTCCATTGCTGATAGTCGGATTCATGACCCGCCCGACCCACTTACCGCGCCTGGTGCCTCAGGGGCGCTCGAGCAGGCCGACACCAGCTTTTCGACTGAGATCAGTTGGTTTGGAGGCGGGATCAACCGGCTCATGAACCTCGGATCGTCTTTGGCAAGCCGCTCTTACGCCGACATGTGCTGCCTGTCGACCAGTTGTCGTGCAGATAAAAACAGTAGGCCAGCAGCAATTTTAGCTATAGACGACCGTTTCTCTGGGATGCAACTAGCCTTAAGCTGGAGATTCTTGGGCCGGAAACGAAACGATCTGGCCGTCAGCGCGGCCTTTCACGATTACACTCGCTAGGGGACGAGCACACCCGTATGAATTCAGGACCGGCAATAGCTGTGCCAGCCAGCAATCCTTCTGGCCCTGCCGGCGCGCGCGACTGGATCATCGCATGTGGCCAGCGCTACTGGCCCGGTGCTAAGGGCGCCGCTCAACTTGCAGCCCTCCCGCAACCCTCTGTGCGATGGACGGCGACGCGAAACTGCCAGTTCGTCGAGCTCCCGCCCTGGGCTGCCCAGGCAGCTCCCAATGGGGCTTCAGGGTTGCTTGTGGACCGGTCTGCGATCTCTGAGGGTACTGGCTCCGCGTTTGAACGCTGCAACTGGTTTGCGGCAGCATTTTTCTTCTTATCGGGAGCACAGGAAGGATTCGATTCTCAAACCTCGTACAGCGGATCCACAGGGGTTGGCGATCCCAGGCTGTTCGAGCGCGCATGGGTCAATCGACACATGCTTATTCTTCGCAAGCTCGCGGCGCGGCACGCTGCCCGGCCTGAGGAGGAACTATTCGGTCCGCTGCCGGCATTCGAGATCGATCTCACCCACGACGTCGATGCCGTCCGCAAGACCCCCGAGATCAGACTGAAGCAATCTGCATTTATCGGCTTTAACGCTGCCCGGCGGGCACTATCGGGGGACTGGCGCGGGGCCGGGACGACGGCGATCCACGCGACCCGCTTTCTTGCGACGACGCCCTCTTATCGCATGATCGAGCGCATGCGCCACATGGAAATGGACGCTGGCGTACGCAGCACGTTTCACGTCTACGGCGGCCCGCCCGGGCTGCGAAGACGTTCGCCCATGCGCATGCTGCTCGATCCGGCTTACGACGCCACGGCTCCGGAGTTGCGCGAAGAATGGCGCAAACTGCTGGACGGAGGCTGGCATATCGGCGTCCATCCTTCGTTTCACAGTTCTGAAGACTCCGACACCATCCGGCGGGAAAAGCTCAAAGTCGCAGAAGCTTGCGGGCTCACGGTGACCCGTTGCCGCCAGCACTGGCTGAGATTTTCCTGGAAGCGTACGTGGCGCGCGCAATCCGACGCCGGTCTGGCCCTCGACACAACCCTTGGCTTCAACGACAGGCCCGCCTTCAGGAACGGCGCGGCCCTTCGCTTTCACCCTTGGAATATGGCGGTGGGCGCCCCGCTGTCGATCGTTGCGTTACCGATGATAGCTATGGACTCTCACTTCTACGATTATCAGACCATCGACGCTGTTGAGCGGCGACATGCCATCCGTTACTGGATCGATGAGATGCGCGCAGTTGGTGGTGCAGGCAGCCTCAACTGGCACCCGCACACCCTGTCCGACGACTACGGCTGGGAAGGGGGTTTTCGCGATTTGTTGGAGCTAATTGCTTGACTTCAGCAGGGTTTTCAGCATTGCAGCGAGCGCCGTGAACGGGTATCAACGACTTCATATTGCATTTTCGGCTCGTCCCGCGCGGCCGTCAGCGGTACTTCTACCGGACCCGCCCGCCTGAATCGAAATTGAGCGCCAATCAGGCACCCGCACGCCTATATGGCGAACCGGCCTTCGATACGAGATCGCATGATGAATTCTATCGCACCTAGCAACGTCGAGTTAAGCCTGATCATTCCAGCCTACAACGAATCTGCGATCATCCTGCGAAACGTCGAAGAAGTTGAAAGGTGGATGGAAAGCCATCTCCCGGACACCGCCTATGAACTTATCGTTGTGGATGACGGCTCCACCGATACAATGGGACAGCTGCTCGACGAACGTGCCAAAACCGATCCGATCCTCCGGTGTCTTCGTCACAACGGAAACCGGGGCCGCGGCCGCGCCATACGCACCGGCTTCGAGGCTAGCCACGGACGCTATACCATCTGCCTCGATGCAGATCTGTCCTACGCGCCGGAACACATTGCACGCCTGCTGGAGCCCCTGCGTCGGGGACAGGCAGACATTACACTGGCCTCTGCCTATCACTCCGAAGGAAGCGTCAGCAATGTCCCCGCCTCACGGGCGCTGTTGTCTCGCTGGGGCAACCGTGTTCTCAGCGCCGGTCTCAGGGGAAAATACCAGACCGTGACCTGCGTGGTGCGCGGATTCACCCGTGAGGTACTCGATCAGCTCGAACTCATCAACGACGGCAAGGACCTGCATCTAGAGATCATTCAGAAGGCCGAGCTTTTTGGCCTTCGTGTCGTCGAGATTCCCGCCGATTTGAAGTGGCGCGATCGAGACCGAGGCCGCAAGCGCAAGACGCGCCTACTGGATTACATCCCTTTCATCTCCATGTCCGGAACGATCGCCTCGCATCTTTCTTACAATTATGTACTGCGACCGGGCGCGATCCTAAACATTCCGATGCTGAGCCTTGCCTTTACGACTGTCGTCGGGCTTTTGCTGCTGACATATTCATTCATCTACAGCGTTATCTTTTCGCCCGGTGTATTCGATATGGCGAAGATATATCACGCGCTTCGGCAAACTTTGATCGACGGCCAGCTGACCGTTTCGCTGACCGTCAGTTCACTTGTCCTCTCGATGGTCTTCATCGCGTTTTACTTCGCCTCTCAGCAAAACAAGCGGAACTATGAAGAGCTCTATACGCTTTTGAATCGTATGAACGCTCGCCTAAAGGATATCGAAGCAAAGAAGGACCGTTGATGTGTGGCATTTGTGGATGTGTCGGCGCGAATAACAACAAGCACCGCGTGAGGGCAATGCTCGAGCGCCTCGCGCATCGCGGGCCCGATGATGAAGGACTCTGGCAAAGCGACCTCGTGGCACTAGGTCACAAGCGACTCGCGATCGTCGATCTGTCGAAAGACGGGCACCAACCCATGAGCACTCAGGACGGCACGCTGACAGCGGTTGTGAATGGAGAAATCTACAACTATAACGACCTACGCGCATCGCTGGAATCGCAGGGTGCGCGCTTCCAATCTCGGAGTGACAGCGAAGTTGTTCTACATGCCTACCGAGCCGACGGAGTTGCGTCCTTTAGCAGGCTCAACGGAATGTTTGCTTATGGCCTCTGGGACACTGCCGCGAAAAAGCTGTTCGTCGTTCGCGACCGGCTGGGCATCAAGCCCGTCTACTACTGGCATGACAGCGCAAGCGGCGCGTTCCATTTCGCCTCCGAAATCAAGGCCATTCTCGCTGCATCTGGCCGTTCTCGCTGGAGCATCGATGCCCAGGGGCTCGGTCAATATCTGACTTATCAGAACACTATTGGCGATTGCACACTGTTCGCTGGAATTAAAATGGTCCCCCCCGGCCAATATCTCGAATACAGTGACGGGAAAATCCGGGTCGAACCCTACTGGCGGCCGGAGCTGCTACAAACGGGGATAACAGATTTCCCAAATGCCGTTGGTGCATTCCAATTGGCCTTCACACGCGCGGTCGATCGGCACTTAATGAGTGACGTGCCGGTCGCGTGCTATCTCAGTTCCGGTTTCGACAGCTCAATGGTGAGCGCGGAAGCTACTCGACATTTGAGTCAACCACCGCTTGCGTTTACCGGACGATTTCTGGATGGTCCTTGGTATGACGAGTCTGCCGGAGCAGATGAGGTCGCAAAGCATGTCGGCATTCCGCTCAGTAAGATTGATATTTCGGCGAACGATTTCGCAACGCACTTCGATGACGTGATCCTCGCGCTCGACGAACCGCGCATGGGAATCGGCGCATTCTCACAGTTCATGGTTGCCAAGGAAGCATCGCGCGACCGCAAGGTCATTCTTACCGGCCACGGCGGCGATGAACTTTTCTCCGGCTACCCAATCTTTAAACTTGCCAAGATAATGGATACAGGCCTACGTGGCTCTTCGCTGCGTTCCCTACGTCTATCAGAACTGCCGCACCTCGCTTATTTCGGGATAAAGCAGATGCAGCGCCGGTCGGACGGGGGCGTTCTACCCGTGCTGTTCAATGAGCGCGAACAATCACGTATTCTCGGGACATCAGCGGCCGCCGCTGTCGCGTCGTCTCGTAAAGCGCCGTGGCTCGACGAAATCACCGAGTCTGCATTGTCGATATATCAACGCATTCTGCTGACCTATCTTCGTGTGTATCTGCCTGGCCTGCTTGTTGTAGAGGACAAGATATCGATGGCGCATGCACTTGAAGCGCGCACGCCGTTTCTCGACCATGAGATGGTCGCCTTATCGCTAAGCATATCTGAAACGGCGAAGCTGCACGGAGGTGTACTCAAGGCCATCATCAAGCAGGCGGCACGATCCGTGCTGCCGATGGCAATTTTCAAAATGCCAAAACGCGGTTTTCCAACGCCGCTCTCCGTATGGCTTCGCGGGCCACTCTCTGGATGGCTGCGCACCCGGCTGTGCGGACCCGAGTCGCGGCTGGCACGCATTTTCGCAGAAGACTATGCGGAACAGGCCGTTGAGTCTTATCTGAGATCCTGGCGGCGCCATATTCGACCGCTTGATGAGATTGCCACCCACCGAATGTGGATGCTGTTGTGTCTGGAAAGCTGGCTGCGGCAGACCGAAAAGCACTACGGGGTTAGCCTTTCAATCGAGGGCTAAACCTCCATTCGGCAACAACAGGCCTTCTTCCCTCGTGAGTGTTTCCGCCCCAGAATGCAAGGTGGTAAAGAAGCACGTGGTTCAATTGGATTTCTAGAACATCCCCTCACCATACGTCCCGGCCCCCCTCTCGCTTTTCTTTGGCGTGTTCTATCTGGTCCGATCACGATCTGGCAGCTCGCCGATTGAGGTGGCGATGCTATCGAGATCGACGCGGCCCCCAATGACGGCTGCAGCAAGCAACTGGGCGGAACCCTCCCTGGCTGCGGTTTTTAGGGCCTCCACCGCAACAAGGCGCAATGAGGCTGCAGCTAACTGTTCGAAAAGACCGATGTAGTGGGTCGAAGCCTTCCTTCCAACCTGTGACCTGCCACTGAGTATTTCCTCCAGAAGGAGTAGAGTTCGGCCTGACGAAGGACGGACAAATGAAGCGAGCAAGGTTCACGGAAGAGCAGATTATCGCGGTGTTGAAGGAGCATGAGGCCGGGGCGAAGACGGCCGACCTGGCTCGCAAGCACGGGATCTCCGAAGCGACAATCTACAACTGGAAGGCCAAATTCGGCGGCATGGATGTCTCCGAGGCGAAGCGGCTTCGGGCATTGGAGGAGGAGAACGCGAAGCTGAAGAAGCTTCTCGCCGAGCAGATGCTCGATGCGGCCGCGCTTCGCGAGCTCCTTTCAAAAAAATGGTAGGGCCCGCCGCCAAGCGCGCTGCGGTCGCGCATCTGCAGGCTGTCATGAGCCTGTCGGAACGGCGGGCCTGCTCGATCGTGGGCGCAGATCGGAAGATGATCCGCTATCGCTCCAGCCGTCCTCCGGACGCGACTCTCCGTGGCCGACTGCGTGACCTCGCCAACGAGCGGCGACGTTTTGGCTACCGCCGGCTGTTTGTCTTGCTGCGCCGGGAGGGCGAGCCGTCGGGGATCAATCGGATCTACCGGCTTTATCGTGAGGAAGGGCTCACCGTCCGCAAGCGGCGGGCTCGCCGCAAGGCTGTGGGGACCCGTGCCCCGATCCTGGTCGAGGCGAGGCCCAACGCGCGCTGGTCACTGGATTTCGTCCACGACCAGTTCGCCAACGGCCGGCGCTTCCGCATCCTCAACATTGTCGACGACGTCACCAAGGATTGTCTGGGCGCCATTCCGGACACATCGATCTCGGGGCGGCGCGTGGCCCGCGAACTGACGGCGATCGTCGAGCGACGCGGCAAGCCAGGAATGATCGTGTCCGACCATGGCACCGAGTTCACCTGCAACGCCATGCTCGCCTGGTGCAAGGACACAGCCATCGACTGGCACTTCATCGCACCGGGAAAGCCGATGCAGAACGGCTTCGTCGAGAGTTTCAACGGCCGGATGCGCGACGAACTGCTCAACGAGACCCTGTTCTTCGATCTCGACGACGCCCGCGCCAAGATCGCCAACTGGGTTGCCGACTACAATCTCCAGCGGCCTCACTCGTCGCTGAAATACCTCACCCCCGCGGCCTATGCCGCTCACCTCACCGCAACGGACGATCGGCTACGCAACCCCGACCAGCTTCGCCGATCGTCCGTTGCTCCACCCGCGCCACTTGGCGTACAAGACCCCGAGGCTCTAACCGCCGCCGGATGAAAGTTCAGTGGCAGGTCACCTGAGGCGAACGTCGGCATCACGTTAACTGCCTGCGCGAGTTCAATCCGCAATCCGTCTGACATGACGGATATTTACCAGCGGGGTAGTGGCTACGGGACGCGGCGCTCCAAGGCGTCGGGCATAAGCCCGGCACCGAGTAGTGGAATAGTGCTTCAGGGTTGTGCTAGCATTTACCTATGTCGAACACATCTCCTCAGACCTACCGCGCGTTTGCTCGCCAGTTGCCGTACTGGATTGGGTCACGCCTATTTGGCGACCGCGAGCGATTTGGAAGGGTTATTGACCCGGCAAACCCTATGTGGATTGATTGGCAAAAGCAGAGTGTCGAGTTCTATGGAGCAACCCAAAGAACGGGCGTCGGTATCGTGGTCAACCGCGCTGGGTATGAAATCATGCGCGACGTCGATCTCACTGGAAAACGAGTACTTGAAATCGGTCCCGCCGCGCTCGAGCACATGGTTTTTTGGAACGGAAAGCCCGCGCACTTTACCGGCGTTGACGTGAACAGCAGCTATCTCGAAATGGCGAGTGAACGACTTGAGGCAAAGAATATTCCATTCGCCTCTCAGCTTGTTGATAAGACGGCATCGCTGCCTTTCACGGACAATAGCTTCGATGTAATCCTGTCCTTCTCTTCCCTCGAACATATCCAACCAATTGAGCCGTACTTACTTGAATTACGGCGTGTCCTGCGGCCGGGCGGCATCGTCGCTGGCTCAATCCCGTGCGAAGGTGGCCTAGCTTGGGGGCTTGGCAGATTCCTGACATCAAGACGTTGGCTACAAAAGAACACAACGATCAATCCAGATTTCGTAATCTGTTGGGAGCACCCCAATTTTGCAGATGAGATTCTGAACGCATTGTCAAAAACTTTTGCGATCGAGCATATCACGTTCTGGCCGCTGCTCGTCCCGCTAGTTGACGTTAATTTGATAGCCAAGTTCCTGGGGCGGAAGGTCTAAAAAACCCATAACTCTGCTGATGCCAGCGCATCCACGTGGGGCTGGAGAATGCTAGCGTCAAACGGTTAACTCAACGTCGATAGCGGGTACTCGATTGGGAAGTATCTCAGCTCGTCGCCCCCTTCGAGATTGTGCAAGAGTAGATCTATGTCGATGCCTCAGCAAACTGGCGATGCTCGAATGGTCGACACGAAAGCGATGACAGAAGCCACCATTTCTCCACTGAATGAGAGTATTTCGGCTCGGGCTACGCTATTCCTCGAGCCTGATCTTATTGATGTTTTAGCAAGTGTTTATCGCTGTATGCCTCAAAAGCTGGGGGTCACATTTGCCGGCCAATCCGTTTCGGCGTTTCACGTCAAACGGCCGGGCACCGATCGAATATGCTTTGCACCATTCAACTTTCAACCCGTGCTTCGCGATCTTGCGCCTGAAATCGCGCGCGCCATCGTCGCCATGGCAAAAGGCACAAATTTGAAGTCGACGGCGCGCATCAAGCTCCATCATGCACTGCCGGATAGGACTGTCAATGAACTAGGTCTGGAGGTCGCATCAAATAGCGTTGAGACTTTATTGGCTCTTGGGCCGGACGCCGAGGCCACGATCGCGGCGTTACCGAAGAAGCAGCGTTGGAAGCTAAAGACGGCACGAGCTGATGCCGCAAAAGCTGGAGTGAGTGTCAGACGATTCACTGACGAGGCGACCTTGCAACATTTTTACGACATAATGTTGCGAGCCTATCGCGATAAGCACCACATGCTGCCCCAACCTTATGCTTTGCTTTGCAAGCTCCTGACATTAAGAAATGGCAAGCGGAGTTGCGAGGGCTATATCGCGGAGCGCAGCTGTAATGGCGAAGTTCTTGGTGGAATCTTTGTAGAGAAGGATGAAGTCCAGTGGAGTTACGCTTGGGCAGCGAACGCTCCAGATCTGAACATCGAGTCACTTGGATTGGGTACTCTTCTTGTAGGTCAGGCAATTTGCGATGCCGCCGACGCGGGAATATCGCTGTTCAGTTTTGGTGTCTCACCTCTTTCTCACCATATGCTCAGAAAATTCAAACGAAACTGGGGAGCCGAAGAGCATCTCGTATATGAATATTTCTGGAACGAAAAACCCCATCTGTCAGACCTTCATGCCAACTTCAACCTCGCCAAAAAGGTCCTTTCGATATCACCATTGTCGGTAATCCGAGCTGCATCTTCTATCGCCGTGAGATGGCTCGTCTGACTAAAGCCCCAGCTCACAACTGGTGGGGTTGCGGCTATTGGCTTTAGTCAATGTCTTCGCCATTGCGCGCGCTTGAGATTGAACACCGCACGCAACCAGGTCGATAGACCAGGATAAGGATAGTAGCAGGAAGTCAGATTGTTAAACGTGGTTGGCGCGACAGGAAATACCCCACCATTGGCAATGCTGATAGCGAGGGCGGCGCCAGCACGCTGGGAGGCGACAAATGTATCCTCAACCCCGAGGTTCATAGCTACAGGATCAATAGCAGCGTAAGCGATGACTGGTCCGGTGTCGATGCCAGCATCCACGTAGTGGACCGTCGCTCCCACAAGATCAAAGCGTCCCTCGCTGATCGCCCAGACGTTCCCGGCGCCACGATAGCGTGGATTGATCCCTGGATGCACGTTTATGATGGGCCGGCCAATCGCTCTCAATTGCGCAGCTGAAAGGACGGAGCAAAGATTGAGGATGATCAATCGTGCATCAATCTCGGTCACGAAGCGAGAAAATTCAGGACTGTTGCAAGTCGACACGATTAGATCCGGAGTAACTTTGGCTGTCGACTGACGCAGTCGGATACGGTGAACAAGCGCCTGCATTAAGCGGGCGGCAAGTGCGTCGATGACGCTAAACCAGCCACGGCTGCGAGCTCGGCGCTTGATGAACTGCAATAGTCGCGCCTCGTTAGGCGGCCGCTCTTCTACGATAAATAGGCCACCATGGGGAAAATGCTGCGCATAAAACGCAGCGATCTCGCGTGCGACGGAGGATGCACCTGACAAAAGGACGATTGGTGGACTGACCTGCGAAAAACTAGCCGGGTCGACGCTAGGCAATGTCATTGAGTCGCTCCCGCTGATTGAACTGCTGCAATGACAAAGTGACTATTTCTAAATACTACCGGAAGCGGCGGATCCCCCTTAAGCCGAGCTGCTTGAAACACAAAATAAGAAATTCCGAACGCTTGCGCCAACCGCTCAAGATCTGATCGGTCCATCGCGTAGAACCTTTCTTCGGCATCATTTGTGATGCGGTCTAGTAAGGGCGCCATTCTACGGCTTGTCGGATCATAGATGTAGTCTGGATTCGAAAGGCCTAACGCGCGGTAGCGTCGAAAGCCCTCCTCCAAAATCGCTTCCTGCGAGTTGTATAGAACGCTGACCAACAGCCATTCGCGAGGCGTCCCGAACGATGGTCGATGCGACTTATCACGCCAGAAATAAGAGAACGTCGGATCAACCATAAAGATCGATTTCTCAGGAGTATGCGCTCGGGCCCAAAGTTGCGCCTCAAGCGCACCGTCCGCGAGTGCGAGCGTTGCTTTGTCGCGGAGAGTGTCAAATTTCGGCGCATTGATCAACGCCATCACCATCACCGGAAACAGCGCGGTCAGGGTCTGAAATGCGGGCCTCCAGCCCGTCCGTTCTTTAGAATCGAGAACGAACGAAAGACCGGTAACAAGCGCGGCCAGCCCAAGTAAAGGTCGGTTCAGTCCTGTATATTCGGAGCTCAACGGATCAGGTATCAAGCCCATCAATGAATAAAAGATGAGCAGCGCAACGATCAAAGCCATTAAAGCGATCGCAGTTCGCAAGCCAAATCCGACATCGCGTGAACGCCAGGCAAGATAGGCGCCACATCCAATTCGAAGACCAACCGGCAATGGCGCAAATCCGTTTTCGAAGAAGAACGGAAAAAAAAGAAGGTAGGCTGAGAGGAAGCGCTCGACAGCGTTACCCTTGCGGATGTCTCGAACAAGTTCTGGGATAACCACCAACCCCCCGATGAGTAGAACGGTCGTGTCAGCGCGGTGTAAAGCCACCTTGATCAGCGGCGGCCATGAGACTGTCTCCGCAATCACCAAACCAGCGCAACAAACCGCCGACAGCAGGATTGCACCCAAAGCAAGCTTGGGACGTACAGAATCAGGCAAAATCCGTGAGTCAAAGGACCACGCTATCAAGCTCAACGTGCTAAGCAATGGAAGGAGTTTGTACCAGAACAATTCCCAATAAAAACCGTTGTAAGACGGAAACCAGTGATAGTTCTGCGCGCGATTGAGTGCGATAAATGTCTTGGCGTCGACCGCCCCCCCGGTAATCGTTGCGTGGCTGGCAATGTAGAAAAACCAAGACCCGCACCCGATTGCTACAATAAGAAATGAGACCAATACTTGTGTCGTCCACTTAAGATCATTTTTCTGATATTCGAAGAAGAACGCCCCGACAAAAATGAGACCGCCGAATATCGCACTGATGGGATGAATCATAAATTCAAGAACAAGAAAGCCCGCGGCTGCGATATAGTTCCGACGGACTGTCTCTGCGACGACGATCAAGAAACAGGCATGAGCAAACGCGTAGACCCAGCCGAAATATGGAAACTGTATCTGCGCCATATCCGGCGTCAAGAAGCTGCTGCCAGCATACGAAATCGCGACTATCGCCGCAACCGGCCATCCGCTAATTGGCAACAGGCGTCGCACGGCGTAAACCACAGATCCAGCAAATAGCGCGATCTCTAGAAAAATCATGCCCCCCCATACGGTCGTAACACTGACTCCCGCACGATCGAACAAGGGATACACGTGATATACGATTGAATTCAGTAGCGTGAGTATGCCGCTCGGAAAGCCGCCTGCGAGCATATCAGGATGATTGGCTGCAAGAGCTAACTGCTCCGGAGTATAGCCTGACCAGGCTGCTAGGGCGTCTAGATGGCGCGATCGGAAGTAACCGAGAGTGACGACGTACACAGCGACGGCGATCCCGGCCAATAATTTCCGACGCGACTCGTGCATCCCCCCAGTATCGCGCATCAAAATGCTTTCTCCTAGCCATCCACTATTCTTGGGGCGTTTAATACCCCCAATACGTGTCCCGGCGCCAATCTTTTCAGGAATGTCAGCGAAGAACAATGCTTGCCATATCTTTGATCTGCTCCGGAATATTAGATTTGGCTCCACTAAATCTGAACACCCCGACAAGTGGAGGTTTCTGCCTGAGTGCTGGCAACATTCGCCCGGGGCTTGGGTGGACGATGAGCAGACGCTCGCGCCGGAACCACGCACCGGCTTTCAAGACGAAGGTGGCTAGCCGCTGTCAGGGCAACCGAACGCGCTCGGCGCCGCCGAGTGCTCGGCCCAACGGACAAATGCTACGGCGATGACAGCCGTCGCGTGAGATCCCAGCAGGCAAAATCGGCTGGAGAACGTTTTTCCAGGCGAACGCTCACCAAGGCGAGATTACTGAGCGCAAGGCCATGAGCCACCTTGAGCACGATCTGCGGATCACCTGGCAGGCAGAAGCTTTGAATACCAGCCGTGGCAGAGTCTCTTACCTGCCAGGTCCGGTGTTGCCGACGACCTCGCTGCCATGCGACGCCTTTACGCATGCGTCTGGAGCTTCCTTTCGGCGGTTCGAGGGCCTGCCCTCTGCCGAGGGTTGCAGGATCGGCGGCCGGCATGTCAAAATACCAAGGCGGAAAATGGGAAGCGAGGCACGCTGCCGCCGTCCGCGCGCCACCAAGGCCCGAGCCCGACCATGTATCTATTTTCAGTACCTCGATATTTCGGGCTCGTCACAGAGGAGCGACGCGTTTGAATCGACTTACGCGCGGTTGGAGCTGCGCTTTTTGGTGCTCCCGAATGGCTGATTACTTTGCAGTGTCGATGGCGGCTTCCCTGCCCTGGTCGACGACTATCTTTGGTATCTTCACGACGCTTTGGTTGTTCACGCTCGCAACGGCGTTTGATATGTCGCAGTTCCGGAAGCAACTCCAACATCCTGCGTGCTGGTTGCCAATCGCATTGTTCGGTCTTGCGGTAATCGGAATGGTGTGGGCCGACGCTTCGTGGGGGGCGCGGGTTCATGCCACGGCATCGATGACGAAGCTGTTGGCTATTCCGCTGCTCATTTATCAGTTTGGACGTTCGGAACGCGGAATAAAGCTATTCCTCGCCTTTCTTGCATCTTGTACGGTTCTGCTTGTGCTGTCTTGGCTCAACTGGCTCGATCCACGAACCATCCTGTTCTCGGATCGAACGGTGGGAGTTCCCGTCAAGAACTGGATCACGCAGGGTGTCGAATTCACGCTGTGCATTTTCGGCGCTGCTGCACTCGCAGTGAGGATGTGGAGAGATCATAGGCCTTACATCGCAGCGGGCTTTCTCGCCTTGGCGCTCGCGTTTTTGCTCAACTTGGCGTTTGTCGCCTCATCGAGAACCTCGCTAGTTTCGCTGCCCATCCTGCTCTTTATCTCGACCCACAGGTATCTCGATTGGCGGCGCAAGCTCTTTCTCTATCTGGCTATGATCGCCGTAGCCGTACTCGCTTGGTGCTTCGCTTCCAATCTGCGATTCCGCATCGAAAGTCTCCAGCGACAGTATACCTCGACCAGTAGTCAACCGACATCCGTGAGAATCCGTCTCTTGTATTGGTCGAAGGCGCTCGAGTTCATCCGCAGCGCCCCGTTGGCCGGTCATGGCACGGGCTCGATACGAGGTCTGTTCGAGCGCGATGCCATAGGAAAGCCCGTGGTGGACGAACAGATCGTCGCCAATCCGCACAACCAGACTCTTTATTTTGGCATCGAGTGGGGCTTGATCGGAGTCATTTTGCTTTATGCGATGTGGATCAACCATTTTATGATGTTTGCGGAAATGCGCTGGGTTTCCTGGATTGGAATGATAGTGGTCAGCCAGAACATCTTCGACTCCCTCTTTAATTCACACCTATCAGACTATGTAGAAGGCTGGATTTACGTAATGGGCGTCGGTGTCGCGGCCGGTCTGACATCGAGGTTTCGCAACTCGGCTGTCATTTCAATTGAGCGATCTCAATTCCCGTGCCGGTCCGGAATTCCGGCCCGGTTATTAAACTCATAGAAACTCACCAGAACGAGTCGCGACACTGGTTGCACGTGCCGGAACTCGCCGAACGTGAGCCCTTTTCTCTTCACTGGCCCCAATTTCAGTCGTAAGCGTCGTTCTTAGGCCACAGCTTTGAGGGCTTGAGCGCGGTAGGCCCAAGGCAATAGCTGGTCGATGTCGCGGTTGGGATGACCGCTGACGATCCTGGTCAAGACGTCCGTGAGATAGGCGAGCGGATCGACGTCGTTGATCTTGCAGGTCTCGACCAAGGTTGCGACGATGGCCCAATGTTCGGCGCCCCCGTCGGATCCGGCAAACAGCGCATTCTTCCGACTGAGCTTGATGCCACGGATTGATCGCTCGACCGTGTTGTTGTCGAGTTCGATGCGGCCGTCATCGATAAAGCGCGTTAAGCCTTGCCAGCGCGAGAGGGCGTAGCGGATGGCCTCGGCGAGCTTGATCTTCTGGCTGATGAGAGCCAGCTTGGCGCGCAGCCATACCTCGAAGGCATCGGCCAGTGGTCGGCTCTTCTGCTGCCGCACGAGGCGCCGCTCCTCCGCACTGCGGCCGCGGATCTCCTTCTGATCGCATAGAATGCGGCGATGTGCTTCAGCGCCTCACTCGCGATCGGAGCGGGGCCGGCTGTCGCGAGTTCGTAGAAGTTGCGCCGCATGTGCACCCAACAGAAGGCGAGCTCGACCCCGCCACGTTCGGCAAGCTTTGGGTAGGCGTTGTAGCCATCGACCTGCAGGACGCCCTTGAAGCCAGCAAGATGGCTGAACAGCCGCTCGGCTTTTCGATCGGGTGCATAGACATAGGCGATGCCGGGCGGATCTAGGCCGCTCCAGGGCCGGTCGTCGGCGGCATAGGCCCAGAGCTGGCCGGTCTTGGTGCGCCCTCGACCGGGATCGAGCACCGGCACCGTGGTCTCGTCGGCGAACAGCTTCGACCTTGCTCTAAGTACCGTGAGAAGGCGCTCGTGCAGCGGGCGCAGATGGAAGGCGGCATGCCCAACCCAGTCCGCCAGCGTTGATCGATCGAGATGGATGCCCTGACGGGCGTAGATCTGGGCTTGCCGGTAGAGCGGCAGATGATCGGCATATTTGGACACCAGAACCTGGGCGACGGTTGCCTCCGTGGGCAGGCCCCCCTCGATCAACCGGGCCGGAGCCTCGGCCTGCAGGACGCCATCTCCGCAGCCTCGGCAGGCGTATTTGGGACGTCGGGTGACGACAACGCGGAACTGCCGGCACAATGTCCAGCCGCTCGGTCTTGTCTTCGCCGAGCAGTTCGCCCTGGCAGCAGGGGCAGGTCTTGTCGTCGATGTCGACAACGACCTCGATCCGCGGCAGATGCGCCGGCAGTGCTCCGCGATTGACGCGCCGCTTGCGTGCGCGCTCCACTCGGCCTTCAGGGGTTGTCTCGTCCTGACCGGCCTCGGCAGAGGCTGCGACCTGTTGGACGTCCTCGAGGCCCAGCAGCATCTGCTCCTCGGGGAGCGTCTCGGCCTTCCGGCCAAAGCGGTGGCGTTGCAGCTCCTTGATAATCTGACGCAGCCGTTCGCTCTCGTGACGCGCTGCCAGCAGCATCGCCTTGAGCGTCTCAGGATCATCAGGAAGGTTATCGCTCACTGGCAAATCAGAGCATATTCGTGCCCGCCTGACGACGCGCTCGATGCCCCTGATTCACTTCGCCGCAGCGCGACCCACAATTATCCGGCTTGCGTCGGGACGATCGTCTCCCGTGCCGCGTGGACACGCCGCCAATCAAGCCCTTCGAGCAGCGCCGACAATTCCGCCGCCGACAAACGCATCACGCCATCCTCGATCTTCGGCCAGCGGAAGACGCCTTCCTCGAGCCGCTTGGCGAACAGGCACAAACCGGTACCATCCCAGAAGATTAGCTTGATCCGATCCGCGCGCTTGGCACGGAACACATAGACCCCACCCGAGAACGGATCGGCCTGCATGTGCTCGCGCACCAACATAGCAAGCCCCTCCATTCCCTTGCGGAAGTCGACCGGCTTGGTTGCCACCATCACCCGAACAGTTCCGGACGGGCCGATCACCGGCTTGCCTTCAGCGCATGGACGATGGCCGCAATCATCGCCACATCCGCGCCTCGGCCCACCCGGATAGTGACACCTTCGGCTTCGATCTCGATGCCTCCGGCATCTGGCTTGGCCTTGCGTCGCGCTGTCTTGCGCTCATGGCCAACAGCCGCGACTGGGGTCATGGCGTCTACCACCGCCGGTACAAACGGCGGATCGTCAGGCATCGGCGTCGGCAACCGACGTGCTTGCCGGCGCCAGGTGAACACTTGTTGTGGGCTCAGCCCGTGTCGCCGGGCAATCTCGGAAACGACCGCGCCTGGTACCAGCGTCTCCTCGACGATCCGGGCCTTGTCGTCCTTGGAGAACCAACGACGGCGTCCCGTCTCCGTGATCACTTCCAGCCGGCGCGCCGTCACGTCCGACTTAAGCGTATGGTCAAGCATAGACACAAGCCGATCCCTTCAAAGAGATCGTGAAACTCGCTTATCCCATGTGCCGCGAGAAGGTGGGAGCGAAACGACGCTTACTTTCAGTCCCAATGGATGGCTGCAACATTGGACGGCGTCATCAAGAGGACGGGACCTGTCTTCGACGCCAAACAAATGCTGCGGTGGTCGATCTCGCGGAAGCTGCGCCCGCAAGTGTATGGCAAGTTGCAAACGCAATGCTGGTGGCTAATTGCAGTCTATCATCTAAAGGTGGGTAAGTGGCTTGATCTCCAGTCGAAGGGCGTAAGTGGCTACGGCGGTCGAGCAGGGGCACCCGGTTCCCTGTCCCGCCTAGCCTCACAATCCCGTAACTCTTTGAATCTAAATGTGTTTGGATTAGTTGCTCCTCCATGCGCCACTTTGACGACGTACTACGAGAACGCACGCCCCGAATCTTTGTAGGAATGAGCCAGTCGATTTTCGGGGTTCTTATGCGATCTGGTGCTTGGAAGCTGCTTCGAGTTTCATTATGCCATCGGCACAAGCGACCCGCGCCGCAGTGTCGGCTGATTGTTCGAGGGATTGAATGAACCAGTATACACCAGCTCAGGCTATTCCGTTTATTGACGTTCTCGAACAGCGCCATCGCCTCGGCAAACGCATCGATGACGCGATTGCGCGCGTATTGACGCATTGCCAGTTTATCAACGGACCGGAAGTCGCTCGTCTCGAGGCCGATCTTGCAGCCTTCACCGGAGCCAGGCATGTAGTGGCTTGCGCCAGCGGAACGGACGCACTTTTGATGGTACTGCTGGCAAAAAAAGTTGCCCGAGGCGATGCCGTGATCTGTCCGACATTTACGTTCTGCGCAACCGGGGAAGTCGTGGCGCTGCTCGGTGCAACACCGATCTTCGTCGATGTTGATGAAACCACATTCAATATTGACATTGCTTCGTTGAAGAGCGGCATCGCCGTCGCGAAGAAGCAGGGTCTCAAGCCCAAGGCAATCATTCCCGTGGACTTGTTCGGCCAGCCTGCCGACCATGATGCAATTGCGGAAATTGCCACCGCAGAAGGCATGTTTATTCTCGATGACGCCGCTCAAAGCTTTGGCGCGACCTACAAGGGACGGCCACTGGGCACTTTTGGTCTAGCGACGGCGACGAGTTTCTTCCCGGCCAAGCCGCTGGGGTGTTACGGCGACGGTGGCGCGATTTTCACCGACGACGACGATCTGGCGAACACGTTGCGGAGCGTGCGCGTGCACGGCCAGGGCTCGGACAAATACGATAACGTGCGGCTGGGACTGACGGGCCGTATCGATACCATACAGGCAGCGATCCTGATCGAGAAGCTCAAGATATTCCCGGACGAGATTGTGTCACGCAACGCCATTGCCAAGCGATATAACGAGCGGCTTGGAAACGTCGCGATCGTGCCGCAGGTTGCGCCAGACGGCACGTCAGTCTGGGCACAATACACGCTGCGTCTGCCGAATGGCGGCCGCGAAGCGTTTGCCGCGACACTGAAGGCACAGGGCATTCCGACCACGATCTACTATCCGAGATCGCTGCACCAGCAAACGGCTTACCGGAATTTTCCCGTGGCGTCGGGCGGACTTCAGGTCAGCGAGAAGCTCTCGAACGAAGTCATCAGCTTGCCGATGCACGCGTATCTGGATGAGTCGACCCAAGACCGAATCATCAAGGCTGTGCGTGCTGCGCTCCCGAACTGATTCGTCACTTGCGCGCGAGGCGGATCGTGTCGAAGAAGGATGCTCGGACACGTTCACCGTCTTCGGATACACGGGGCTGACGGGCCTTGCTCGCGGCGATCCTTGGCGCCGGACGGTCGCCGATACATTCTTCGTGGCGCGGCGGCTGGCAATCACTCCGATCTTCGAGCTGACGCAGCGTTCCCCTATCTGGTTCAAATCACGTGATTGCGAAGCCTATCAGGTTTTTAGGGTGTACCGATGAAGCGATACGTCCTCTTTTTATGTACGGGCAACTACTATCGAAGCCGCTTTGCGGAAGAGCTGTTCAACCACCGCGCCAAACTCGGCGGCTCGGACTGGGTCGCCGTGTCGCGTGGCTTGGCACTTGAACGAGGCTCCTTGAATGTCGGTGCCATGTCTTCGCATGCATGCGACGCGCTCAGGCACCGCGGCATCGTCCCTTTGGGTGGGAACCGCCTGCCGAAAGCATGTAGGGTCGCCGACCTCAACTGCGCGGATCTGGTTGTCGCAATGGATGAGACCGAGCATCGCGAACTACTTTACGTAAGGTTTTCGGGTTGGGAGCTCCGCGTTACTTACTGGAAGATCCACGATGTGGATATCACCGACCCAGCGGATGCCCTCGCATCTATCGATCTGGAAATTGAGCGCCTTATCAATCGACTCCACGGTGGATTTGCCTCATTCACGTCGGCTGTGGTACCTTCAAAGTGACATCGGCATCGCTGGAGCCGCGCTGCATTCTTGCAATCTTCATGGCAGTATCGCCGCGCTCGCAAGGGCGATTGATATACCTTATTTCAGAAGTAGCTGCGCTGCCCGGCCATCGGTTACCAATCTGCGCTGCGGTCTCCGGGATGCTATGGGCCCACGCTCCGTGGCGAAACCGGTTGACGATGGAAGCACAAAAGCCAGCACGGTTCCATTGGAGCGGCCCTTCTAGATATCGCAGCACGACCTAAGCAGGGGCGCTGCCAAACACAAACCTTACTGACTGCCCCCGTCGCTTGCGTCTCAACGTTTGAAACATGATCATTTGAGAAAAAAACCGTCGCTCGCTGCATGATGATAGTCGTTATTGTCACTGGAGTAGCGATCCATCGAATCAAGTCGGCCATCTGAATTGATAGCTATTATGGCCTGTGGACCATCATGGGCGACTTGGATCGAGCCCTTGTATGAAGCTGACAGCGCGGCAAGTTCAGCGGACGGAACATAATCGAGAGACGGAGTTCCCCAATTTACCCAAGGGGCGAAGCTCGAGCCCGTGGAAATTGCCGCATATGGGGTACCATTGTAAATTTGAACTAGATCGGCTTTTCCATCGCCATTCACGTCTGCGAATCTATCGCTAAAGGTGGCGCCACTGGCCCAGTCTTTCCAAGGGCCGAACTTCACGCCGTCTGAGACCGCTACCACCTCCCGGCCGTTATAGAACTGTACTAAGTCAGCCTTACCATCGCCGTTGACATCGACAAGCTTGTCAGCAGAGGTTGCCCCGCTGGCCCAGTCATGCCAAGAACCGAATTTTGTGCCATCCGATAGCGCGATTACCTCTCGCCCGGCGTAAAACTGCACGACGTCTGCCTTACCGTCACCATTGACGTCGGCAAATTTGTCAAATTCGGTCGCCCCGCTAACCCAACTCCCCCAAGAGGCAAACTTCGTGCCGTCCGATAGCGCGACAGACTCTTTACCATTGTAGAACTGCAAAAGATCCGCTTTTCCATCGCCGTTGACGTCAACAAATTTGTCCGCCGCGGTTGCGCCGCTAGTCCACCCCTGCCAAGAGCCAAATCTGCCGCCATCTGACAACGCGACGACCTCACGGCCACCATAGAACTGCACGAGGTCCATCTTACCGTCCCCGTTAACGTCCACTAACTTATCCGCCGCAGTCGCCCCTGTGGCCCAGTCCGTCCAGGGACCGAACTTGCTACCGTCAGACAAAGCAACAACTTCTCGGCCATTGTAGAATTGTATGAGGTCGGCCTTTCCGTCTCCGTTGACGTCAGTCCAGATGTCCGACGGTGTAAGGCCAATTCCCCATGAACTTTCGGCTGAAAAAGCCAACCCTGTCGATAGTGCTGTGAAGCCAGTTTGGCCAACAAGGTGAAGAAGGTCGGCTTTATTGTCGCCGTTAAAGTCGGAAAGAAATGTGTTACCCGGGTCGAATGAAGCTACATGAGGGGAAACGGCGCCGTCAGCGAACAGAAAATTCTCCAAACCCTTCACCGTATCGGTTCCGTCAGGTGAACCGGAACGCTGGTCGACTATAGTGAAGGTCTGCGTCGTTGAATTGTAGGAGATGGCGTAATTGGCCTCGTTGCCCGAATAGACTGCCGTGTCGGTGCCCGAGCCGCCATCGATGGTGTCGTTGCCCGCCCCGCCGGTGATCGTGTCATTTCCGCCGCCGCCCTTCAGTACGTTGGCAACGGCGTTGCCTAGGATCGTGTCGTTGCCCGACCCTCCGGTGGCGTTGTCGATGTACGAGCGGGCGTCGCCGTTGTAGAGATAGGCGTTGTAGACGTTCCCCGCCGCGTAATGGCCATCGCCCAGATTGGCCAGTTGTACGGAGGAGAATACCGACGAGGCGCCGGGATTGAGATTGATGCTCAGGTTCGTCGTGTAGTTCGACAGGTCGTAGGTATCGACGCCGCCGCCATCCCATACCGTCTCGTAGATGCGGTTGGCCGAGCCGCCGACGCCGCCGCCCGGCGCGAGTTGCCCGACACCGTTGATGAACTCCTGCCCGGTGGTCGGATTCCAAGTGTAGACCGTGGCGCCGCTCTGAGTATTGAAGTTCGCGCCGTACATCGTCTGCAGCGCGAGGATATCATTGGCCATATAGGTCTGCGAATATCCGTACGCTTCGTTGGTGTAGCCGGACGTGGTCGAAGCGCCGACATAGCTGCGATAGCTCATAATGGTGTATTCGCTGTCGTCATGCGCGCTCGGCACCGCGACGTTCGCGGGGCCGCCGGTCTCCTGGCTGTGCTTGAGGCCAACGGCATGGCCGAGCTCGTGCAGCGCCGTGGTGAAGTAATAGTTGCCGAGTTTGGCCTGCGAGTAATTGTACTGGGTCCCAAACCAGATATCGCCACCGGACGCATAGTTGCCGGGATAGTAAGCGTAGGAGGTCGGGTTGGCCGCCGGCGACTGCGCGATCATGATGTCGGCGCCGTTCGTGCCCGCGTACTGGATATTGGCGTTGGTGTAGCCGTTGATCAAGCCGATCGCGTAGGTGATCCCCGCCTGCATCTGTGTCGGCGCCGAAGCGAAGCCTGACGTGGTCGGCTCGCTGTCGCCGCCCGTGTACGAGCTGGCATAGTCGCTAGACGAATCCGGGAAGCTATAGGTGATCGTGCCCGACCATTTGTAACCCGACAGCAAGCCGTCGATATCGGCATTGTTGGTCTTGCTAACTGTGACCGCGGTAGCCAATGGGCGAACTCCGAATCAGCGAGCCCCGTCCTATTCGAGGCGTTAACAGATGATTGTAGCTAGAGAGCTGAACGTTTGGTTTAAATGGGGCAAGACCATCAAGGGTCTAGCCATAATGCGCCGTTTGCCTTCAATTCCGTAGTCATACGGGATGCGAGTAAAGGGTTTCGTTGCCGGAACAAATTTGGAGAGTCTCATGAAACCAGGCTCACTCCTGGCCGGCCTGTCTGGCGCCCTGATCGCGCTTTCCGGACTGCCCCATCAACCCTTCGGAGAACTGCCTGTCATGGTGGAGAAGGCCAAGGCGGACGACAGCGGCAAGGCGGCGCGCGCGCCCTCCATGCCGATGGCCCGCGATCCTGCCGTTGCGGTAGCAGAGGAATACGAAGCCGCCCGCCGGAAGGGAACGCGGGAGGCCCTCGAGCTCTTCATTGCACGCCACAGTGATGATCCCCTGGCCGAGCAGGCGCGAGCCGAATTGAAGCGCCTGTCGCGCTGATCGGGCAGGCACCGCATCAGGCATGGCATTTCGGCAGGCGCGATCGGCGTCGGGCCGGCTTGCCGCGTGACCTTTCGGCACTATGGTAGGCCCCGCAATCTGTCCCGGAGCCTTTCACGATGCCCTTTCCGCATGCCTCGGAAGCCCTGTCGCGCTTCACCGTGCTCGATCTGACCCGCGTCCGCTCCGGGCCGACCTGCGTGCGGCAACTGGCGGACTGGGGGGCGAATGTCGTCAAGATCGACGCGCTGACCGAGGACGCCGGTGGCGAGCAGCCGGGCGGCCCCCGGCGAGGTTCCGACTTTCAGAATTTGCATCGCAACAAGCGGGCCATGTCGCTGAACCTGAAGGACGAGCGCGGGCTCGCCGTGTTCAAGCGCCTCGCCGCCAAGGCCGATGTCGTGGTCGAGAATTTCCGGCCCGACGTGAAGAAGAAGCTCGGCATCGATTACGAGAGTCTCGCCGCAATCAACCCACGCATCGTCTATGGCAGCATCTCCGGCTTCGGCCAGGATGGCCCCTATCACAAGCGGCCCGGCTTCGATCAGATCGCGCAAGGCATGGGGGGCCTGATGTCGATCACGGGGGCGCCGGGCGAAGGCCCGATGCGGGTCGGCATTCCCGTCGCCGACCTGACAGCCGGCCTGTTCTGCGCCATAGGCATCCTCACCGCGCTGCTCGAGCGAGAGGTGTCGGGCAAGGGCCAGTGGGTGCAGACGTCACTGCTTCAGGCACAGATCTTCATGCTCGACTTCCAGGCCGCGCGCTGGCTGATGGAGAAGGAGGTCGCCAAGCAGGCCGGCAACAACCATCCGACCAGCATCCCGACCGGCGTTTTCAGGACTTCGGACGGCTATATCAACATCGCCACCACCGGTGGGCGGATCTGGGAGCGCTGCGCGCAGGCGATCGGCGCGCCGGAGCTCTATGCCCATCCCGACTATGCGACGGCCCCTGCCCGTTCCAAGAACCGCGACGCGCTCAACGCCGAGATAGAGAAGCGCACCGTGACGAAGTCGACCGACACCTGGGTCCGTGAGCTCAACGAGGCCGGCGTGCCCTGCGGGCCGATCTATGCCATCGACCAGATGTTCGAGGACGCCCAGGTCAAGCATCTCGGCATCGCCCAGGACGTGCCGAACGAGGAGGGCCGCCATATCTGTCTGGTCGGCCAGCCCGTGACGCTGTCACGCACGCCGAGCAAAATGGTGGCGCGGCCGCCGGAATTCGGCGAGCAGACCGATGAAGTGCTGAAAGAGTTCGGCTTCGGCGCCGACGAGATCGGCGAGTTACGAGACGCCAAGGTGGTCTGAGCTCAAGACGTCTTACAAAGTTCCCAAATTGGCGCCCATCCATTCCATGACGTAGAACGATGTCTCGTGGTCAGACTGCGGCCACCTCAGAGACCTTGATATGGTCAGAGTAATCACTGCATTGTTCCTCCGTGCCAATCACCTCTGCTACAGTTCGGTATTCCGATGATTTTGAGTACGCATGCAATCGTCGGTGGAGCCATTGCCAGTTTGCTCCCAATGCATCCCGTAGCGGCTGCGCTCGCGGGCTTCGCAAGCCATTTTGCAATTGATGCGATCCCGCACTGGGACTATCCGCTTCGCTCAATAAGCCTTGGCAGAGGCGCCAGCAATCGCCGCCTGTCCTTCAGCAGCGCGACGCTGACGGATTTTTCAATCATCGGCTTTGATGCGTCTAGTGGACTCGGCCTTGCGCTTTGGATGTTTGCAACCGATGGATCATTTTGGGCAATTGCGATCGGCGCCTTCACCGCGATGCTGCCAGACGCGTTGCAATTCGTTCACACCCTTTACCCGCGTGGCTTACTTCACGCACTCCAACGCTTTCATTGGTGGATACACTCTCAGCGTGCGTTGACGGGATTATTTGGCGTGGGTTCGCAACTCGCATTTGCCGGAACGATTGCTGCACTTGCGAGAAGCTTCCATTGAATGCGGGGTCCCTCAGTCCTAAGCAAACAGCTTTTCATTGGTTGAGAGGCATACATAACAGCCGCCTTAGTCCGCCGACCCTTGGGGCAACTCTTGGGGAATGGCCGAGCCGACGGACTTTCGGGCGGAACTGGGAAGTTGCGCCGCCCAATGCTATTAAACCAAGGTCATATGTCAAACAGCGATATTTTCGGTGAAGAAGCGACAACTAGATCGGGATAGTTTCTGGTGCATCCCAAGAGCTGATCACAAGAGCAAACGTCGGAATAGCGGCAGAAATTGACCGCCTGCTGGCATCCCGATAGCCTCGCCCAAATGCTACTTTCCAGTCGGAACAACGGCAGCATGGACTGTCAAAATATTTCGTATACGGCCTGCCCGGTGTGTCGGTCCGTCTACCGACGTTCCATACGAGCCTATGGAACGGCAGAGACAGGGTACTTCCGATGCAACAAGTGCAGCGAGATCATCGCGCAGTGGCATACGCGCTATGTACCAGTCTACACCAAATGTGACCAAGCAACCGCGCCGTCGACGGTGTCCCTCCGGCCTGCTCGCAACACAAAGCTCGAGTTTGCCGAGATCATAGCTGGCGAGATATGGGAACCGAGACACGAGAGGTACGCCAAAGCCCGGTTGAACACTCTCCGCTAAGGACCACGCGCTGACAGCGCGACCGAAGTGGCGCGCGTCAGCGGCGCTGGAAATGATCGCAAACCCTGGGGCGCTCAGGGCCCACAGCAAGTCATTAGCTTGCCCTTGGTCAGAGGCGACAATGCCCGACCGGATTGCCGGGCATTAATGACAGTTCGCGCTGGCCGGCTCAGTATCTCGCAACGACGGGCGTTGGCGTGAACGCATAGTTGAAGCCGGCACGCAGCACGTGATCGTGGAAGCTGACATCCGCCTGGTTGGCGGTTCCCACGAAGTAAGTCTTGCTGCCGAAATCCATGTAGAGGTATTCGAGTTTGGCCGACCAATTCCGGGTGAACTTGCGTTCGACACCTGCGCCAACGGTCCAGCCCAGTCGCGTATCAGTGCTACTCACCCCCGGCCCGATCGGAAAGTTGAACGCACCGAGTGGAGTTGTGCCACCAAGACCCGGTCCGAAGACCTGGATACCAAGGGTGGTCGCGGACGAATATTTGAACTCGCCGATAGCGAGACCGCCGGTCACATACCAGAGCGTCTGCGGATCCGATAAGCCGCCGACGCGCCCGCGGAACGTTGCGAACCACTGCAAGTCGTAAGAGAGATTCCCGTTCAATGTTGCAATTGAATTGAAATCCGTACCGCCGGGGATGCCGACGATGTTCGAACCGTAACGCGCGCTCGTCGTCGTTACCGTCCGTGACGACCGCTCGCCTGTTGCCTGAATGTCGCCCTCGAGGCCGACGACCCATTTCGGATCGACCTGCCAGTTGTACCCCAGTTGACCGCCGGCCAGCCAACCATCGACGTTCTGGCCAAACGCACCGAATTGCGTGGCCGGGAATGGCAGTGCGATCGGCGCGATAGTTGTGTCCGCGCGGCCCCAGCTGTATCCGGCGTTCAATCCGGCATAGAAGCCTGTCCAGCTCCAGACCGGATCGACGACCGGCGGCGCTTTCACATACGGCTTAGCCGCCAGATCGGCAGCCATCGCGTTCGTCGCGAGCAGCGAGAGCGCCGCTGTCACCACAATCAGCTTCATGAATTCCCCCTGCGACAAAAATAAAAATTTGGCCGCAGCGTAACCCCGAATGTAAAGCCGGGCTGTCGCAGGGCGGCAACATCTGGAAACAATCACAAGGCGTCAGCGCCCGGACTACAGCGACACGATAAACATAAGACGCTGATTTCATTCAATTTTTTATTGTGCCGCGGTTGTGCGCCACCCCAGTCCAACCGAGACGGCCGAGCAAACCGTCGATCACGGGCCAGAACAGCAGCACGATCGCCAGGGTCGTGATCGAGCCGACCAGGCCGTTCGACCAGAACACCTTCAGCGTCCCGCCGGAGCCGATCATCGACAGGCGGAAGGCATCCTCGGCGCGGTTGCCGAGCACGAGCGCGAGGGTGAACGGCGCCAGGGGAATGCCGATCTTCTTGAAGACGTAGCCGACGATACCGAAGCCGAGCATCAGCCAGATGTCGAACATCGCGTTCTGGATCGCGTAGGCGCCGATCGCGCAGGACACCACGATCATCGGCGCCACGGCGGCGAACGGCACGCGCAGGATCGAGGCGAAGATCGGCACCGTCGTCAGCACCAGCACGAGGCCGACGACGTTGCCGAGATACATCGAGGCGATCAGGCCCCAGACGAAGTCCTTGTGCTCGACGAACAGCAGCGGCCCCGGGTTGAGCCCCCACACCATCAGCCCGCCGAGCAGGATCGCCGCGGTGCCCGAGCCTGGAATGCCGAGCGCCAGCATCGGCAACAGCGCGGAGGTCCCGGAGGCATGCGCCGCCGTCTCCGGCGCGAACACGCCCTCGATGCGGCCCTTGCCGAAGCTCTCGGGATCCTTGGCGAAACGTTTTGCCAAATTGTAGCCCATGAAGGAGGCCGCGATCGCGCCGCCCGGGGTGATGCCGAGCCAGCAGCCGATGAAGGAGGAGCGCAGCAGCGTCACCCAGTATTTCGGCAGGTCCTTCCAGACGCTGAGCACGACGCGCAGCGAAATGCTCGCCGCATGCCCGCGCAGCGCCAGCCGCTCCTCCATCGTCAGCAGGATCTCGCTGATGCCGAACAGGCCGATGACGGCGACCAGGAAGTTGATGCCGCGAAGCAGCTCCGGCGAGCCGAAGGTCATGCGCAGATTGCCCGACACGGTATCCATGCCGATGCCGGCGAGCAGCAGCCCCAGCGACATCGAGATGACCGTCTTGTGCTTGGCCTCGCGTCCCAATCCGACAAAGGAGCAGAAGGTGAGCAGATACACCGCGAAGAACTCGGGCGGGCCGAATTTCAACGCGAAGGACGAGATCATCGGCGCAAGGAAGGTGATCAGCAGCACCGCGACCAGCGAGCCGATGAAGGAGGAGGTGAACGCCGCGGTCAGCGCCTCCGCCGCCCTGCCCTGCTGCGCCATCGGATAGCCGTCGAACGTGGTCGCGACGGACCAGGCTTCGCCGGGAATGTTGAACAGGATCGAGGTGATCGCACCGCCGAACAGCGCGCCCCAATAGATGCAGGACAGCATCACGATCGCCGAGGTCGGATCCATCGTGAAGGTGAGCGGCAACAGGATCGCGACGCCGTTGGGGCCGCCGAGGCCCGGCAGGACGCCGACGAAGATGCCGAGCACCAGCCCGACCATCATCAGCAGGACCGTCTTCCACGTCAGCAGGACGGCAAAACCGTGAAGCAGGAGACCAAAAGCTTCCATCGCGAATTCCGCCTAGCGGCCGAGGGCCGCTTCGAGCGGCCCTTTCGGCATGATGACGTCGAAGGCGATGTCGAAGGTGACGAACATGATCGCCGTGAAGAAGAAGGCTGTGAGCAGCGACTTCCACAGCGCGATCTTGCCGACGAAGCGCATGAAGCCCGCGATCAGGAGGAAGCTCGCGACATAGAGGCCAAGGAACTGCGTCAGCAGGCAGAACAGCAGCGTCGGCACGAACACCGCCAGCACGCGGCGGCCTTGCGCGCGCGTGACGAAACTTCCGGACGAGGCACGCCGCGCCAGCAGCGCGACGACGAGGCCATAGAGGCTGCCGCCCCCGAGGATGACCGAGAGATAGAACGGGAAATAGCCGGGCTCGGGCCCGGTCGCATCCCAGGACGCGCCGGTGCGCCAATTGTCGGTGCCGAGCGTGACGGCCAGCGCGAGCAGCAGGAGACAGACGACGATCTCGACCGTGCCGGAGGACACGACCGAGGGCGAGTCGTCTTCAGGCGCGGTCGGATCGTCGACGACGATTTCTAGATCGGTTTGGGACATGAGCTCTGGTGCACGTCTGGGAATTGTTAACCTCTCCCCATTCTTACGGGGAGAGGTCGGCGCGAAGCGCCGGGTGAGGGGCTCTCTCCACGGCTAGACTCCTGGAGAGAACCCCTCACCCCGTGCCCTCTCCCCGTAAGAACGGGAAGAGGGAGAAGAGAGAGCCAGCTACTTCGCGACGAACCCGGCTTCGGTCATCAGCGACTTGTTCTGCGCGTCATCCTCCTCGAGGAACTGCACCATGTCCTTGCCGGTGAGGAAGATCGGCTTCAGCGCCTGCTTCTCCATGTATTCCTTGTACTCCGCGGTCTGCGTCACCTTGTGGAAGAGATCGACGTAGAACGCCTGCTGCTCGGCCGTGACCTTGCCGGGCAGGAACATCGCGCGCAGCATCAGATATTGCACGTCGACGCCCTCCTCCTTGCAGGTCGGGATGTCGGCCCAGGACTGGGTCTCGGTCACCTTGGTGGTGTAGGAGATGCGCTCCTTGTCGAACACGCAGAGCGGACGCACCTGGCCCGCGCGCCAGACTTCGAGATTTTCGGATGGGTTGTTGACGTTGGCCTCGGTGTGGTTACCGACCAGCTGGGTCGCGGCCTCGCCGCCGGACTTGTAGGGCAGATAGGAGAACTTCGCGCCGGTCTTCTGCTCGAGGAACACGGTCAGCACGTGGTCCTCGCGCTTGGAGCCGGTGCCGCCCATCTTGAACGGCGCGCTCGCGGCCTTCGCCGCCGCGACGAACTCCTTCACCGTCTTGGGCCCCGCGCTGTTGTCCCACAGCACGAACTGGTCGAGCGCGACCACCGAAACCGGGGTCAGCTCACGCCAGTTGAACGGGATCTTCGCCGACAGCGGCAGCATGTAGATCAGCGAATAGGCGATCAGCACCTTGTTCGGATCGCCCTCGCTGGACTTCATGTACATCAGCGCTTCCGCACCCGAGGCGCCGCCCTTGAGCGAGACGACGACCGGCTGCTTCATCAGATTGTTCTTCTGGATCGCGGCTTGCATCATCCGCGCCATCTGGTCCGAGGCGCCGCCCGCGCCGGCCGCCACCACGATCTCGACCGGCTTTGCCGGCTCCCAGCCGGCAAAGGCCGGCGTGCCGCACAGCGCGGCCGTCAGTGCCAGCGCGGCCTTCATTCCATGTCCCACGAGCGTGCTCCCCAAGTTCTTGCCTATGTTCTTGTTCGGATTGGAAATTCTGAAGATGAATTCAGAGCCATTGTGCGGGCGAATACGATTGAGTTCAAGCCGTCCGACGTCATCCCCTTTATGACTTTGGAATGAGACCAGGCCGCGGAACGAGACAAAGTTGCATAGTCAGGTTAGAAGCCACGGGCCTGGTGAGCCCGGAGAGCAAGACCAGGGGCCTTGATCGGATTCAGAAATGCCCCAGTCCCAGGCGCTTCGGTAAGTCGGCTTCATGATGAGTCGGAGAAGTTGAGAGTTGCGAATTGATGCCGCGCCTGCTCTACATCAACGAAAAATTTGGCCATGACGCGACGATCATCCTCGAGAGCGGCGACGCCTGTTGGGTCTCCGTCGGCAAGAGGGGCGTCTTGGTGCGTTCGCACGGGCACAGCTTTTGGGGCGGCCTATTGGGAAGCCTGTTCGGCCCGAAGCTTTATCAGGAACGGAATATCTACCAGGCCCTGAATGTTGCCCAAGCTCTCGCGGCGAAGTTTCGGCCGGTTCCACAAATTAAGTGCAAGGACATGATGCTGAGAGCATTCTGCACGGCGGCCTGGCAGTGCTCTTCACCCGAGTTGGTTAAAGCTGTATTGAATGATCCGGCGTTGCTTGCGGCGTAACTTGCTGCGCTTGCCGGACTCATTTTGCTTCCATTTCGCCTTGCTATTTTCTGAGTCAACCATATTCCTGAAATATGAATACGCGTAAAAAAGTCATTTTGGACCACGTCCACGAGCGGCGGAGAACGCGTTGGAAGGTGCAATGGGGAGTTCCTGCCCGAGCTGCTGGGGGAACTGCAAGGGCAGCCGCGCTATCAGGTGACGAGCGACGGGAGATTGCGCGGAAGGCCGCCGAGGCCCGTTGGGCGAGACATTTGCCACAGGCAACTCATCAAGGCGTCCTTCGATCTGGGGACATCGAAATCGAAGTTGCTATCCTTGAAGACGGACAGCGTGTGATTACTCAAAGCGGCTTCATGGTGGGTCTTGGTCGCATTCGTCCGCCTAAAGGACGTCGATATTACAAGAGCGGCGCCAGTCTTCCTGCTTTTTTGACAGTGCAGAATCTAGTCCCCTTTATTGGCGAAGATCTTGTTACGGCAGCCCATCAGATCGAGTTCCGCACAAAATCGGGCGTCAAGGCGTTCGGGTACACGCCACAATTCCTCTCAGAGGTCTGTAGTATCTTTGCGCGCGCCCAACATGCTGGAGTCCTGAAGGCCGATCAGCACAAGATTGCCAACCGCGCCCAAACTATCGCCGAGCAGCTGGAACACTCATCCACTTGCGTCTGATAGATGAAGCGACAAGTTACCAAGAATGTCGCGAGACACAGACGCGGCGCAATCCTTATCGGTGTGAGGAATGAATATTAGGCTCCTCCACGTGTTCGTTTAGCGATATCAAGCTAGGAGCCGGCTTATCAGCGCCGAGCCAGAGGATGATTGGGCGAGCTGGAAAGGCGAGGTATTCGCTGCGGTTTAGGGACTACGCATGAGCTTCCTTCAGGGTGCCCTGCTTGTCTTAATGCTGATCGGCGCTGGTCCAACCGTGTTCGCCAAGGGCGTGCCGGAGGATCCAAAACCTCAATCGCAATGCCTTGTGAATGCCTCTGAATTGCCCCCGGGAACGCCAAAGGTCATGTGCCCAACTCGCAGCTCGCCGGGAAGCTTTTGCGCCTGCCCCAGATTCACGAAGGACGGCAAGGCAGACGGATACTTCGTTGGGACGGCAAGATAGCCACCCGTCCGGTCGGGCTACTTGCCCTTCCAGACGGGTGCGCGCTTGTTGAGGAAGGCGTCCATGCCCTCGCGGAAATCGTCGCTCATATAGGCCTTGAGGATCAGGTCCTCGCCCTCTTCGCGCGACAGCGTGCGGCGGATGCGGCGCACGGCTTCCTTGGTCGCTTCCAGCGTGAGCGGGGCATGGCTCGCCACGAGCTTCGCGGTCTCGTCGGCGCGGCGCTGCAGGGTCTCGACATCAGGGACGATCTCGTTGAGCAGGCCGAGCGACAGGGCCTCCTGCGCCTCGACCAGGCGCGCCTTGAAAATCAGATCCTTGGTGCGGGCAGGCCCGACCAGCGCGACGACACGGCTGATGTTCGACATCGACAGGCAGTTGCCGAGCGTGCGCGCGATCGGAAAGCCCATCCGCGTCGTCTCGGTGCCCATGCGCAAGTCGCAGCAGGCTGCGATCCCGGCGCCGCCGCCGGTGCAGGCCCCGGCGATGGCCGCAATCACGGGCACGCGACACTGCTCGAGCGTGCCGAGCACGCGGTCGATGCGCGCCTCGTAGTCGAGTGCGTCCTGTGCGGTCTTGAACGCACGGAACTGGGAAATGTCGGTGCCGGAGGCGAACGCCTTGTCGCCGGCCCCGGTCAGGATCAGCGCCTTGATCGAACGGTCGGCGTTGATCTCAAGGCAGATCTCCGCCATGCGGTCATACATGGCGAAGGTCATGGCGTTGCGCGCCTGGGGGCGGTTGAAGGTGATCCGCGCGATGCCGTCCGTGACGGAGTAGAGCAGGTCTTCGTTCGTCGTCGTCGGTGCGTTCATCGCGCGCTCACTTTCAAGGTTAGTTCAGGCCACCTGAGCCTTGGTCATCGGGACCACGTCGCGTCCCTTCAGGACGTCCATGGCCGCCAGCACGCCGCCGCTCCGGTGCGGAATTTTTGCAAGATCGAGGCCCATCTCGACACCGGCGAGCGTCCCCATCAGCATCAGATCGTTGAAATGGCCGATATGGCCGATGCGGAACACCTTGCCCTTGACCTTGTTCAGGCCGGTGCCGAGCGACATGTCGAAGGCTTCCAGCACGACCTTGCGGAACGCGTCGGCGTCGTGTCCATCCGGCACGCGCACGCCGGTCAGCGCCGGCGAGTGCGCAGCGGGATCGGAGCACTGCGTCTCCAGGCCCCAGACCTTGACCGCGGCGCGCGTGGCGGCGCTGTGGCGCTTGTGGCGGGACCAGACATTCTCCAACCCCTCCTCTTCCAGCATCTTGACCGCTTCGCGCAGGCCGTAGAGCAGGTTGGTCGCGGGCGTGTAGGGGAAGGTGCCGAGCTTGTTGAAGGTGATGACTTCCTGCCAGTCCCAGTAGGAGCGCATGCCGGGATTGGCCTTGGCGACGGCGAGCGCCTTTTCCGAGACGGCGTTGAAACCGAGGCCCGGCGGCAACATCAGGCCCTTCTGCGAGCCGGCGACCGAGACGTCGATGCCCCAGGCATCGTGTTCGTATTCCATCGAACCGAGGCCGGAGATGGTGTCGACCATCAGCAGCGCCGGATGCTTGACGCGGTCGAGCAGCTTGCGCACCTCCAGCGGCGGCGTCACGCAGCCGGTCGAGGTCTCGTTGTGGACGACGCAGACCGCCTTGATCGCATGCTGCTTGTCGGCGGTCAGGCGCTTTTCGATCTCGGCGAGGTCGGCGCCATGGCGCCAGTCACTCGGGATGAAATCGACGTCGAGCTTGAACTTGTCGGCAATGCCGCGCCACAGCACGGCGAACTGGCCGGTCTCGCACATCAAGAGCTTGTCGCCGGGCGAGAACACATTGACCATCGCCGCTTCCCAGGCGCCGGTGCCGGACGAGGGGAAGATGATCACGGGCTGCTTGGTCCGGAACACGCGCTGCATCGCGGCAAGGACGGCGAAACCGAGCTCAGCGAACTCCGGACCGCGATGGTCCAGCGTCGGCATGTCCATCGCCCGCAATACCCGGTCGGGCACATTGGTCGGTCCTGGAATCTGTAGGAAATGCCTTCCAGTATGCACGGTCATCGGCGTCCTTCCCGGTTGTGCCTTGATCTTGATGGCCGCCGAATAGCACCATTTGACCGGCTTGTCCCCTCTCCTAAAGACCCCTTCCATGCATAAGCGATGGACCTCCGCCGCCCCCGTCGCAGGGCGTATGACATCACGGATTTTGGACACCGAAGCCTGCTACTCCCGTCGTGGCCGGGCTTGTCCCGGCCATTTGCCCGGGACAAGCCCGGGCATGAATGAAAGTCGTAAAGCGCCCTACTCCGCGGCCACCATCTTATTGGACGGCCCCCTCCCCGCGGCCTCCGCAAACGGGCGCTCCGGATGCATCAGGAAAGCGGAGAAGCCCCCGAGCAGCAGCAAGCCCATCGACATCAGGAACGGCAGATACCAGTTGCCCGTCACGTCGATCACGAAACCGGCGACCAGCGGCGACACGATGGCGGCGAAGGCCGAGCCGGTGTTCATGATTCCCGAGGCGGTCCCGGAATATTTCGGGGCGATGTCCATCGGGATCGACCACATCGGGCCGATCACCAGCTCGGCGCAGAAAAAGCCGGCTGACAGGCACAGCGCCACCACGGTGATGTCGTGGACGTACAGGATCGGCAGCAGCGACAAGAGCGCGCCCGTAAATCCCGCAACCGTGACGCTCAATCGCGCCAAGCGGACATTGCCGGTGCGCTCGAGGATCTTGTCCGAGAGCACGCCGCCGACGCTGTCGCCGACCACGCCGGCGAAGAAGACGCCCGAGGCGAACAGCGCCGAGTTCTTGATGTCGAGATTGTAGTTGTTCTTGAAGAACAGCGGCAGCCAGTTCAGGTACAGCCACAGGCACCAGCCGTAGCAGAAATAGGTCAGCGTCACCGGCCACATGCGGCCAAAGAGCGGTCCCCAGGGTACGCGCGGCCGTTCGCCGGTCGGGCGCGGCGGCAGCGCCGCGAGCTCCGCCTCGGTGATCGAGGCATGCTCCTTCGGCTCGTTGCGGAAGTACCAGACCCAGATGACGCCCCAGACGAGGCTGACGAGGCCGAGCACCACGAAGGCGCCGCGCCAGGTCAGCCACACGATCAGCAGCGCCACCACCGGCGGCGTCACCGCATTGCCGAGCCGGGCGAAGGAATGCGTGAGCCCTTGCGCAAAGCCGCGGCGGCTCGCCGGCGTCCAGTATTGCATCGCGCGCGTCGCGGTCGGGAAGGTCGCGCCCTCGCCGAAGCCGAGCGCGAAGCGGGCAATGAACAGCGCGACGAGGCCGTGCACGAAGCCGGTCATGATAGTGGCGACCGCCCAGACCATGCCGCACCAGAACAGCGTCTTGCGCGGCCCGAAACGATCGCCGACCCAGCCGCCGATCACCTGGAACAGCAGATAGGGATAGGCAAAGGCGGAGAAGACGAGGCCGAGCTGCGTGTTCGAGAGGCCGAGCTCCTTCTGGATCTCGCTCGCGGCGGTGCCGATGTTGACCCGGTCGACATAGGTGATGAAGTACATCGCGCAGAGCATCGCCAGCACGACATGCGTGGCCTTGAACCGAACTCCCATCTCGCCCTCCCTGATCGCTTTTTTGTGATTTCCAGCCGCGCGTCCGGCGCGGCCTAAGTGCCCACCACTTTCAGATGAGGCGATGCATTGCCCTGCGGGCGCTGCTCCAGAAGCTTCATCGCGACATCGACACCGCCGGAGCGATGCGGCACGCCCGCGACCGACAGGCCCATCTCGATGCCGGTGAGCGCGCCGAGCAGCGTCAGCGCGTTGCATTCGCCGAGATGGCCTATGCGGAAGACTTTTCCGGCCACCTTCGACAGGCCGGAGCCGAGCGACATGTTGTAATTGTCGAGCACCACCTTCCGGAACTGGTCGGCGTCGTGGCCGGGCGGCATCAGCACGGCGGTGAGCACCGGCGAGAATTCCGACGGCTCCTGGCAGAGCACCTCGAGGCCCCAATGATTGACGGTAGCGCGGGTCGCGGCGGCAAGCCGCTGATGCCGCGCAAACACGTTGTCGAGACCCTCCTCGAGCAGCATCGCGATCGCCTCGCGCAGGCCGTAGAGCAGATTGGTTGCGGGCGTGTAGGGGAAGAAGCCTTTTGCGTTGGGCTTGAGCATCTCCTCCCAGTCGAAATAGGAGCGCGGCATCTTGTTGCTCTTCGCCGCAGCAAGCGCCTTCTGCGAGATCGCATTGAAGCCGAGGCCGGGCGGCAGCATGAAACCCTTCTGCGAGCAGCTGACGCTGACATCGACCTTCCACTCGTCGTGGCGGTAGTCGACCGAGCCGAGCGAGGAGATGGTGTCGACCATCAAGAGCGCCGGATGGCCTGTGCGGTCGATCGCGGCACGGATGTCGGCGATGCGGCTGGTCGCGCCGGTCGAGGTCTCGTTGTGCACGACCATGACGGCCTTGATCGCCTGCGCAGTGTCCTCGGTGAGCCTTGCCTCGATCAATGCGGGATCGGCGCCGCGGCGCCAGTCGCCGGGGACGAAGTCGACCTCGATGCCGAAGCGACCCGCCATCTGGCGCCACAGCGTCGCGAAATGGCCGGTCTCGACCATCAGCACCTTGTCGCCCGGCGACAGCGTGTTGACGATCGCGGCCTCCCAGGCGCCGGTGCCCGAGGAGGGGAAGATCACGACCGGCCCTTTGGTCTGGAAGATCTTCTGGCTGCCTTCGAGGACCGTGCGGCCGAGCTCGCCGAACTCCGCGCTGCGGTGGTCGATGACCGGCATGTCCATGGCGCGCAGGACGCGCTCCGGGACCGGGCTCGGGCCCGGAATCTGAAGGAAATGGCGTCCCTGATGCATGAAAATCTCCCTGGCGGCGGATCTTGGCCGGCTCTGGAGACTATTTTGCATTCATTTTTTGTCTTTTCAATCGAAATTTGGTATTCGATTGTGGACGTCGACGCGACCAAACGAGCAAACTATTGTGCTGCAAATGAAATCCACGATTCCCGACACCGGGGTTCCGATCGCCCCACCCGCCGCAAACGGCGGTGACCGCCAGGAAAACCGTCCCGAGGCCTCGCTCCATGGCGAGATCCTGCTGCGGCTGCGCGACTACGTGGTCGAGGGCAATATCCCGGAAGGAGCCCGCGTTCCCGAGCGGCAACTCTGCGAGATGCTCGGCATCTCCCGCACGCCGCTGCGCGAGGCACTGAAAGTGCTCGCCGCCGAGGGCCTGATCGAGCTCTTGCCGAACCGCGGCGCACGGGTGCGCCAGCTCAGCCAGCGCGACATCGAGGAGCTGTTCGACGTCATGGCAGGACTGGAGAGCCTTGCCGGACGGCTCGCCTGCGAGGCCATTACGGATGCGGAAATCGTTGCGATCGAGCAATTGCATTACGAGATGTACGGCCACTACCTGCACCGCGACATGCACGGCTATTTCCAGACCAACCAGCGCATCCACGAGAGCATCGTCGCGGCCGCGCGCAACGAGACGCTGAAGACCGCCTACACCAACTTCGCGGGGAGAATTCGCCGCGTCCGCTACTCCGCCAATTTTGCCCGCAAGCGGCAGCGCTGGGCGGAGGCGATGCGCGAGCACGAGGCCATCCTCGATGCGCTGCGCCGCCGCGCCGCCAGCGAGCTCAGCGACATCCTGTTCCAGCACCTGCGCAACAAGCGGACGGCCGCGATCGAGCATCTGACCGAGCCCCCAGAGGATGCGCCGACGGCGCCTTAAGGGTAGCCGGCTTGCTCATTTTGAATTCATAATATAATCGATCCGGTAGGATAATGAATATCTCAGCAAGGCTGAGCCTCGCTGGATCAGTCCGGGATCAGGTATGACAAACGCCTCCTCGCTCGAACGGCGCCTGCGGTCGGAATTGACCGGCGACGTCCTGTTCGACCCCTTCAGCCGCGGCCGCTACGCCACAGACGCCTCGTTCTACCAGATCGTGCCTTCGGGCGTGGTGGTGCCCAGGACCATGGAGGAGGCCCTGCGGGCGCTGGCGATTGCCCGCGACGCGGGGCTGAAGGTCACCCCGCGCGGCGGCGGCACCTCGCAATGCGGCCAGACCGTCAATGACGGGCTCGTGGTCGATCTCTCAAAACACCTCAACCGCATCCTGTCGCTCGACGTCGAGGGCTGCACCTGCGTGGTGGAGCCCGGCATCGTGCTCGACGACCTCAACCGGCAACTGAAAAAGCACGGCCTGTGGTTTCCGGTCGACGTCTCCACGGCTTCCCGCGCCACCATCGGCGGCATGGCCGGCAACAATTCCTGCGGCGGCCGCTCGCTTCGCTACGGCACCATGCGCGACAACACGCTGTCGATGGAAGCCTCGCTCGCCGACGGCACGCTGAGCCGTTTTGGCGAGGTCTCGCGCGACCTCTCCGATCTCGATGCGAGCGACAGCGCACGCGCCCTGTTCCGCGACATGCTCGATCTCGGGTCCCGCGAGGCCGAAGAGATCGCGACGCGCTTTCCGAAGGTGCAGCGCCGGGTCGGCGGCTACAATCTCGATGCGCTCACGCCGCGCAACGCGCGCAACAACATGGCGCATCTCCTGGTCGGCTCCGAGGGCACCCTCGCCTTCACCACCAAGGTCGAGCTGAAGCTGTGGCCCGTGATCCGCAACAAGGCGCTCGGCGTCTGCCATTTCGGCAGTTTCTACGAGGCGATGGACGCGGCCCAGCATCTGGTCAAGCTGAAGCCGATCGCGGTCGAGCTGGTCGACCGCACCATGATCGCGCTCGGCCGCGACATCGCGATGTTCAAGCCGATCATCAACGCCGCGATCAAGGGCGATCCGGACGCCGTGCTCGTCGTGGAATTCGCCGAGGAGAACCAGGCCGACAATCTGGCGCGCCTGAAGCAGCTCGGCGAATTGATGGACGATCTCGGCTTCGGCTGGACCAACGACACGCGCAAATGGGGCGGCGTGGTCGAGATCACCGAGCCCGCGCTGCAGAGCGGCATCGCCGATTTCCGCGCTGCCGGCCTCAACGTCATGATGTCGATGAAGCAGGAGGGCAAGCCGGTCTCCTTCGTCGAGGACTGCGCGGTGCCGCTGCCGCATCTGGCCGACTACACGCAGCGCCTGAACGAGGTGTTTGCCAAGCACGGCACCAGCGGCACCATGTATGCGCACGCCTCCGAGGGTTGCCTGCATGTGCGGCCCGTGCTGAATTTGAAGCTGGAGAGGGACGTCAAGGCGATGCGCGCCATCGCCGAGGAGGCCTTCGCGCTGGTGCGCGAATACAAGGGCTCGCATTCCGGCGAGCATGGCGACGGCCTGGTGCGCTCCGAATTCCATGAGACGATGTTCGGCGAGCGCCTCGTCGCCGACTTCAGGGAAGTGAAGCAGCGCTTCGACCCCGACGGCGTGCTCAATCCCGGCAAGATCGTCGATGCGCCCAAAATGGACGACCGCTCGCTGTTCCGCTTCAAGCCGGACTATCGCGTCGGTGAGTTGAAGACAAAACTCGACTGGTCTGCCTATCCCGGCGCCGGCGGCGGTTTCCAGGGCGCGGTCGAGATGTGCAACAACAATGGCGCCTGCCGCAAGCTCGAGGGCGGCGTGATGTGTCCGTCCTACCGCGCCACGCGCAACGAGAAGGACGTCACGCGAGGTCGTGCCAACAGCTTGCGGCTCGCGATCTCCGGCCAGCTCGGGCCCGATGCGCTGTCTTCCGACGAGATGATGGAGACGCTGAAGCTCTGCGTCTCCTGCAAGGCCTGCCGCCATGAATGCCCGACCGGCGTCGACATGGCCAAGATGAAGATCGAAGTGCTCGCCGCGCGCGCGGCCTCTCACGGACTGACGCTGCGCGACCGCCTGGTGGGCTATATCCCGCGCTATGCCGGCCTCGCCTCGCGCCTCGCGCCGCTGGCGAATTTGCGCAACCGCAGCCCGCTGCTGCGAAAGCTGTTCGAACGCTTTGCCGGCATCAGCGCGCGCCGGGCACTCCCCGCCTTCCGCAGCGACGTGTTCGTGCCGCCGGCGGACGCGGTCGGGCCGGAGAACGGACGCGAGGTCGTGCTGTTCGCCGACACGTTCAATCGCATCTACGAGCGCGAGAACCTCGACGCGGCGCTGCGCGTGCTCGCGGCCGGCGGCTATCGCGTTCACATGCCGAAGTCGGCCAAGGGCAGCCGCCCGCTGTGCTGCGGCCGCACCTTCCTGTCCGCAGGGCTCGTCGATGAAGCCAGGTCCGAGCTCGACCGGCTCGTCGCCGCTTTCGCGCCCTTTGCCGCCCGCGGCGTGCCGATCGTCGGTCTCGAGCCGAGCTGCCTCTTGACGCTGCGTGACGAGCTCGCCTCGCTGCGTAGGGATGATGACGCCAAGGCGGTCGGCGCGCATGCGCTGACCTTCGAGGAATTTCTGGTGCGCGAGGCCGGGGCCGGCCGGCTGCAACTGCCGCTCGGCAGCGTCGCTGACAAGGCCGTGGTGCACGGCCATTGCCATCAAAAATCCTTCGGCGCCTTCAAACCGGTCGAACAGGTGCTGCGCCTCGTCCCCGGCCTCGAGGTCGAGACCATCGAGTCCAGCTGCTGCGGCATGGCCGGCGCCTTCGGTTATGGCGCCGACACCTATGATGCCTCGATCGAGATGGCCGAACTGTCGCTGCTGCCCGCCGTACGGCGCGCAGGCGAGAATACGCTGGTCGTCGCCGACGGCACCTCCTGCCGCCACCAGATCCACGACGGCACGGGGCGCGAGGCGCTCCACGTCGCGCGCGTGCTGGCGATGAGCCTCGAGCGCGCCGAACCCAATTCCACCTCAACCGCTGCAAAGGAACCCAGCCATGGCTGACCTCACCCTCGACACCGCCCGCAAGATCCTCGACGCCGCCCTCGCGAAGGCCGGCGAACTCAAGCTGAAGCCGCTGGTCGTCACCATCCTGGACGCGCGCGGCGTGCTCAAGCTCGCCGCGGCGCAGGACGGCACCAGCCTGATGCGTGCCGAGATCGCCCACGGCAAGGCCTACGGCGCGCTCGCCATGGGCATGGGCTCACGCGCGCTGTACCAGCGGGCGCAGGAGCAGGCCTATTTCATCGACGCCGTGAACACGATTGCCAAAGGCGCCTTGGTGCCGGTGCCCGGCGGCGTGCTGATCATGGACGGCGCGACGCTCCTTGGCGCCGTCGGCGTCTCCGGCGACACCTCCGACAATGACGAGGCCTGCGCGGTGGCGGGTATCCAGGCGGCGGGGCTGAAGGCGAACGCGGGCTGAGCTGCTGTCCCGGCTCTGCAGCGCATCGCCGAAGAGGCGCTGCACTGCGTCCGGGACACGAGAGCGGTCCCTGCCCCTCACCGTCCCGTCCAGACCGGCTTCCGCTTCTCGCTGAACGCCTTCAGGCCTTCCTTGGCGTCCTCGGTCATCGCGAGCAGCGCGATCTGGCTTTCGGTGTAGGCGATGCTCTCGTCGAATGACATCGAGGCGATGGCGCGCATGGCGTATTTGCCGCGGCGGATCGCGGTCGGCGATTTGTCGACGATACGACCGATCAGCCAGTCGACCTTGGCATCGAGCTCGGCCGTGGGCACGACGTAGTTGAGGAGACCGGCAGCCTGCGCCGCCTTGGCGTCGAACGGCTCGCCGGTGAGCGCCCATTCGTTGACGAGGCGCGGCGGTGCGATCGACTGCAGCAGGCTCAGCACCTGCATCGGGAACACGCCGACCTTGACCTCCGGCAGGCCGAACACGACGTGATCGGCCGCAACCGCCATGTCGGTCATGCAGAGCAGGCCCATGCCGCCGGCCATGCAAACCCCGCCGACCCGCGCGATCGCGGGCTTGGTGGCGTTCTGTGACAAACGTAACAGATCGGCATAGTCGACATTTGGTTTGGAATGGTCCATCGCGAAAGCGGCGCCGGAATTCTGCAGATCGGCGCCCGCGCAGAACGCCCTGTCGCCCGCGCCCGTCAGCACGATGACGCGGACGTCCTTGTCGTCATGCGCGTCGCGATAGCCCTTGGTGATGCCGGCGATGACCTCGCCATTCAATGCGTTGCGTTTTTCCGGCCGGTTGATGGTGATCCAGAACGCCGGCCCGCGCTTCTCGGTGACGATTGCCGTGGTGTCGGTCATGGTCCGCTCGCTTCCTTGCCTTCCGTTTTGCAGCCATTTGCGGCAGGACGGGCGGCGCGCGCAAGGGCAATCTGCAACGCTGTGTCACCATAGCGTGTGGGCGCAAATTCGCTTGGCGATTGAATTACGGGTGACGGCCGCTATCCTGACTGGAGATTTTGATCACCAATGAGCCATTTCATGCGCGCCGCGATGATGTTGTTGCTGGCAGGACTGCTCGCATCGGGCGCGGGCTCCGCAAGCCGCGCCGCTGATGCCGCGAAACTCGCGCTGGTGATCGGCAATGCGAAATATCCCGACAACGAGTTCGTGCTGAACGACGTCGCCAACGACGCCCAGGACGTCGCCGAAGAATTGAAGCGCGAGGGCTTCGTCGTCGACCGGCAGAGCAATCTCACCGGCGATACCATGCGGCAGGTGCTGGATCGCTTCTATGCCCGCATCGAACGCGACGCAGTGGCGCTGGTCTTCTTCGACGGCTTTGCCATCCAATCCAACCGGCAGACCTATTTGCTCCCCGTCGACGCGCAGCTCTGGACCGAGCCTGACGTGGCGCGCGACGGCTTCAGCCTCGATGCCATGCTCGCCGAGATGAACACGCGCGGCGCCGCGATCAAGATCGCGCTGATCGACGCCTCGCGCCGCAACCCGTTCGAGCGGCGCTTCCGCCGTTATTCGGCGGGCCTTGCGCCGGCCATCGCGCCGAGCAATTCGCTCGTGCTCTACTCCGCGGCGCTCGGCGCGGTCGCGGCCAGCGGCAAGACCGATCACGGCCTGTTCGTCGCCGAGTTGCTTCGCGAGATGCGCGCGCCGAACATCAGCGCCGAGCAGGCCCTGACCAACACCAAGAACGGCGTGGTCGCCGCGACCAAGCGGGAACAGGTGCCCTGGCTGTCGTCCTCGCTGACCACGGAATTCTCGTTCGCAGGTTCGGTGCCCCGGCCGTCCGACAACAAGGCCGATCCGACCGCGACGAAGCCCGAGCCTCAGAAACCTGAGCCGCAGAAGCCGGTCTGCGAAGCGCCCCAGGCAGAGCCTCCCCCGAGCGCCGACGATCTCGCCAGGGATCCGGTCATCGCCGATCTCGGTCGCAAGATCGCGGCGAACGCAAATGACATCGTCTCGCGCTACAAGCGCGGCCAGGTCTATGCGATCAAGCGCGCCTATGCGCTCGCCACGCAGGATTTCGACCTTGTGATCCGCAGGAATCCCGGAGATGCCGAGGCGCTCAACAATCGCTGCTGGACGCGCGCTGCAACCGGCGACCTGCAGGGCGCGCTCGGCGACTGCAATCTGGCGCTGCAGATCAATCCCGGATTGAGCGATGCGCTCGACAGCCGCGGGCTCGTCAACCTCAAGCTCGGCCGGACCAACGAGGCGATCAAGGACTACACCGACGCGATCCAGCGCAACCCGCGCTCGTCATCGTCGCTGTTCGGCCGGGGCATCGCCGCCCGCAAGAGCGGCGGTGACGGCGCCACCGATCTCGCCCAAGCGAAGTCCATGAACCCGAACATTGCGAAGGAGTTCGCAGGCTACGGCGTCACGGAGTGCGTGCCCTAAACCGTCCTGGCCTTCCTGATCCAGACCTTGTTGTCATGGAATGCGGCCCCGCCGATCGGCGCGACGGTTTCGGCTCCCGTCAGCATGTTGATGCCGCGGCCGCCGATATGGTTCTTGTTGGGGTGAACGGACTCCGCGATCAGCACGCCGCGCCGCACGCCGTCGAACAGCGTCGCGATCAGCGTGGTTTCGCCGCGGGTGTTGCCCAGCGTCACCGCATCGCCATCGGCAATGTCGAGCGCGGCGGCATCCAGGGGATGGATCATCACGCTCGCCTTGCCTTCGCGTTCCTGCGAGGACGGCGTCTCGTTGAAGGTGGTGTTGAGGAAGCTGCGCGAGGGGCTGGTCGCGAGCCGGAACGGGTGAGCCTGATCAATTTGCTCGATCACCGCCCAATGATCCGGCAAGGACGGCATCTTTTCGACATCGCCCATCGTCACGCCGAACGGCGGATGCGCCCAATCGGCCCTGAAATGGAATTTCCCGTCGACATGGGCGAAGCCGTCGAGATAGTGGGATGTGCGGAAGTCCGGTTGCAGGTCGCGCCAGATGTCGGCTTCGAGGCCGCCGATGTCGCCGTGATTGCTCAGCTTCAACGTCGCATCGATCAATTCGCGCGGCGTCATCTCGAAACCCGGGTGCTTTGCGCCAAGCCGCGGCGCGAGCCCCTGCAGGACCTCGTGGTTGGAACGGCATTCGCCGGGCGCATCGATCAGCTTCGGCCCGACCGAGATGTGCTGGTGGCCACCGCCGTAATAGAGGTCGTCATGTTCCATGAACATGGTCGCGGGCAGCACGATGTCGGCCATCTCGGCCGTCTCGGTCATGAACTGCTCGTGCACGGCGACGAACAGATCCTCGCGCGCAAAGCCCTGCCGCACCAGCGCCTGCTCCGGCGCCACCGTCATCGGATTAGTGTTCTGGATCAGCATCGCCTTGACCGGCCCCTTGCCGTGCAAGGCCTCGGCATCGCCGGTGAGGATACGGCCGATCTTCGACTGGTCGAGCGCGCGAATGCCCGGGTCGATGGCGTCGTGGCCCTCGATGATGGATTCGTTGAAATGCCACAGCGCGTAATTGTTGAAGAAGGCGCCGCCGCCTTCATATTGCCAGGCGCCCGTCACCGCGGGAATGCAATTGGCCGCGTGCATCTGGGTGGCACCATTGCGGCTGCGCGTAAAACCGTAGCCAAAGCGGAAGAAGGTGCGCTTGGTCTCGCCCACCGCTTTCGCGAAGGCTTCGATCTCCGCCACCGGCACGCCGCAAATCGCGGACGCCCATTCCGGTGTGCGCGTCTTCAGATGCGCCTCGAGCTCGGCAGGGCAGTCGGTGTATTTGTCCATATAGGCGCGGTCGGCATGGCCGTCGCGGAACAGGACATGCATGACGCCGCAGGCAAACGCGCCGTCGGTGCCGGGCCGCAGGATGATCTTGATGTCAGCCTGCTTCATGGTGTCGTTGTCGTAGATGTCGACCGCCGCGATTCTGGCGCCGCGCTCCTTGCGCGCACGGGAGGCGTGCGTCATCACGTTGACCTGGGTGTTGACGGGATTGGTGCCCCAGATCACGACGAGATCGGACTGCGCCATCTCGCGCGGATCGGCGCCGGCGATCTTGCCGGTGCCAATGGCGAAGCCGATGCGCGCAACGTTGGCACAGATGGTCTGATAGAAGCGCGAATATCTCTTTACGTGCGTGAGGCGGTTGAGCCCGTCGCGCATCACAAGACCCATCGTGCCGGCGTAGTAATAGGGCCAGATCGATTCCGCGCCGAACTCGCGCTCGGCCGCGTTGAAGCGATGCCCGATCTCGTCCAGCGCCTCGTCCCAGGAAATCCGCGCGAACTGCCCGGAGCCCTTCGGACCCGTGCGGCGCATCGGGTACGTCACCCGCTCGGGGTGATGGATGCGCTCGGCATAGCGCGCGACCTTGGCGCAAACGACGCCGGCCGTGTAGGTCTGCTTTTTCGAACCGCGGACACGGCCGATGCTGCGGCTCTCGACCACCTCGACATCGAGGGCACAGGCCGACGGGCAATCGTGCGGACAGGTCGAATGGCGGATTTCGATTTTGGCGTGCTGGTTCATGACCCAATTCGTAACACCAAAATACCGGCCAGCCGAGGGCATTTATCCGGCAGCGCCCATGCGATTTGCTCAAGCCGCACGGGCCGGCAGTTCCTGCTGCGACCGCGAAAAGCGGCGCAGCCACACCGAAAGCCGCCGGATATTCCCCTCCCGATTGGCCCTGTAAGGCGTCGACAGTTCGCATTCCCCGCCGCTAGAGTGCCGGGCAACAAGAACGACATCAGGGAGGTGGGCATGGTTGCCCGAAGCTTCATGCTGGCGTTGGCTGCCGGCCTGCTCGCCGTCGTCCCGACTGCCCCCTCATTCGCCCAGGATTATCCCACCCGCGCGGTCCGGATCGTCGTGCCATTCGGTGCCGGCGGGCCGGCTGACGTCGCGGCTCGGCTGATCGGCAATGTGCTGCAGGAGAGCTTCGGCCAGCCCTTCGTGGTCGAGAACCGCACGGGCGCCGGCGGCGTCATCGGCACGATCGAGGCGGCGAAGTCGCCGGCCGACGGCTACACGCTGCTGATGATGTCCAACACCCAGACCGCCAATGAATCGCTGCTGACGCCGGACAAGCGCAAATACGAATTGATGCGCGACCTCGCGCCGATCGCGCCGGTGAACTATTCCGATCTCGTCATCGTGGTGAACCCGCAAGTTCCGGCAAAGACGCTGGCCGAGTTCATCGCACTCGCCAAGGCGCAACCGGGCAAGCTGAACTACGCCTCCTCCGGGCAGGGCACGCCCTACCATATGGCCGGCGAGCTGTTCAAAGCCATGGCCGGCATCGACGTCGTCCATGTGCCCTATCGCAACAGCGGTGAGGCCCGCAGCGGCGTGATCGGCGGACAGGTTCAGATGATGATCGACGCGGTGCCGGCGATGGCGCCGAACGTCGCCGAGAACCAGGTGCGCGCGCTCGCCACCACGGGCAAGCAACGCTCGGCCGTGCTGCCGAATGTGCCGACCGCGATCGAAGCGGGCGTTCCCGGCTATGAGGCGACGATCTGGCTCGGCCTGATGGCACCGGCGGGCACGCCGAAGCCCATCATCGACAAGGTCAATGCAGCCGTTGCCGCGATGGTGAAGCGGCCGGACATCGTAAAGCTCTGGACGGAACAAGGCGCCGTGCCCATGTCGATGACACCCGAGCAGTTCGACAAATTCCTGCGCGGCGACATCGAGAAATGGGCCGACGTGGTCAAGAAATTCGACAAGTCCTGAGGCCTCAGAGCGATCATGCCGACCATTCAATTCCGCCTCAACGGTGCGGCGACGGCCGTCGATGCCGACCCCGATCAGACTCTGCTCGATGTGCTGCGCAGCCGGCTCGGCCTCACCAGTGCGCATTTCGGCTGCGGCGCTGGCGAGTGTGGCGCCTGTTACGTGATGGTCGGCGATCGCGCGATGGCCTCCTGCGACATGCCGTTGTGGTCGGTCGCGGACAAGGATGTCGTCACGGTAGAGGGCCTCGGCACGGCAGAGCAACCACAGCCGCTGCAGCGCGCCTTCATCTCCGAACAGGCAATGCAGTGCGGCTATTGCGTATCCGGAATTCTGATCAGCGCGGCTGCGCTCCTGAAACGCAATCCGTCCCCGACGGAGGCCGAGGTCAGAGCCGCACTAGATCGCAATCTGTGCCGGTGCGGATCGCACAACCGCATGGTCCGCGCCGTGCTGCGTGCGGCGGCGGAGATGGCGGCGTCATGAGCATGCCATCTCCTGCCCCGAAACTGCCGGTCAGCCTCGCGGCCAATCCAAAATTATCGTCATGGGTGCGATTCACCGATGACGGCCGTGTGGCGATCTCGCCCGGCAAGGTCGAGATCGGTCAAGGCATCGTCACGGCGCTGGCGCAGATCGCGGCGGACGAGCTCGACGTCGATATCGGCAGGATCGAGATGATCCGCGCCTCGACGACAAGCAGCCCGAATGAAGGCGTCACCTCGGGCAGTCTATCAATCCAGCAATCCGGCCGCGCGCTCCGCCATATCTGCGCCGAGGTGCGCCAGCGCTTCCTTCGCGCGGCATCCGAACGTCTCGGCGTGGAGGCGTCGCAGCTCGATGTCGATGACGGCACCATCTCGGGACCGGGCAACGTCAGAACAAGCTATTGGGAACTGGCTGGCGATGTCTCGCTCGACCACAACGCCACCGCCGACTCGACAGCGAAGAGCATTGCCAAGCGCGTTGTCGCCGGGCATTCGGTCCAGCGCATCGACATTCCCGACAAGGTGTTCGCGCGGCCGCGCTTCATCCACGACCTCGCACTGCCGGGACTGGCGCACGGTCGCGTGCTGCGGCCGGAGATGTCGGGCGTCAAATTGGCCGCACTCGACGAGACCGCTGTGCGCGCGATCCCCGGCCGCGTTGCGATCGTCCGTGACGGCGGCTTTGCCGGCGTGGTCGCCGACACCGAGGCGGCGGCGGAAACGGCGCTCAAGGCCTTGCGCAAGGGCGCGAAATGGTCCGCGGGCGAGCCGCTGCCCGATGAAGACGATCTCGCGGGCTTCCTGAGGAGCCAGCCGGTCGAGACCACCGTCATCGACAGCAGGGGGGTGGAATCGGCCCGCAAGCCCGCCCAGATGCTCCGCCGGCAATATACCCGCCCTTACATCGCACATGCTTCGATCGCGCCCTCCTGTGCCGTGGCGCAATGGGACGGTGACCGCGTCCATGTCTGGACGCACAGCCAGGGTGTCTATCTGCTCCGCGCCGACCTCGCGATCGTGCTCAAGCTGCCGGCCGAGAGCATCATCGTCGAACACATGGAGGGCGCCGGCTGTTACGGACACAACGCCGCCGATGACGTCGCGCTCGATGCCGTGTTGCTGGCGAAAGCGGCCGATGGCCGCCCGGTGCGGGTGCAGTGGTCGCGCCACGACGAGATGTCCCACGCGCCGTTTGGTGCGGCGATGGCCATCGAGGTCGAGGCCGATCTCGACGCCGACAGCGAGATCTCTGGCTGGCGCCATGATATCTGGAGCAACGGCCATGCGGCGCGGCCAGGACGCGCGGCGCAGCCGGCACTGCTTGCGGCGAGCGAGATCACAAATCCCTACCCGCGCATGATCTCGACCAACCCGCCGGCGGCCAATGGCGGCGGCGCCGACCGCAACTCCGTTCCGCTCTATGATTTTCCCGGCTGGACGATCACCAGCCACCGGCTGCTGACCATGCCGGTGCGGACCTCGGCGCTGCGGACGCTGGGCGGACAAGGCAACGTCTTCGCCATCGAGTCCCTGCTCGACGAGATCGCCGCCTTGCGCAGCGAAGATCCGATCGCTTTTCGCTTGCGGCATCTGCGCGACGAACGGGCGCGCGATGTCATCAGCGCCGCGGCGCGCCGTGCCGGTTGGAAGCCGCAAAAACGACCCGGCATTGGTCACGGCGTCGGCTTTGCCCGCTACAAGAACATAGGTGCCTATTGCGCGGCGATTGCCGAGATCGAGGGCGCCGACAACATCCGCGTGAAGCGGCTGACGCTTGCCGTCGATGTCGGCGAGGCCGTCAATCCAGACGGCGTCATCAACCAGATCGAGGGGGGCGCAATCCAGGCCACCAGCTGGGTTTTGAAGGAGCGCGTCCGGTTCGACCGGACCCGCATCACCTCGACCTCCTGGACGGACTATCCGATCCTGACCTTCAGCGAAGTCCCGGCGGTGGACGTCGAGGTGATTCAGCGGCCGGAGATCGAGCCGGTCGGCGCCGGCGAAGCCGCGCACGGCCCGGTGACGGCGGCAATCGCCAATGCAGTTTACGATTGTCTCGGCGTGCGCGTGCGCGACCTGCCGATCACGCGCGACAGGATCATTGCAGCCATGGAGCGTGCATCTTGACGACACTGACCATCCTGAGCGGCGGCGCGGCGCAAGGCCTGGTGCGCGGCCTCGCCGAGGCCTTCAAGGCGCAGACCGGGTTCGGCATCGACGGCGAGTTCGGTGCGGTCGGCATCATGGCCGACAAGCTGCGCGCGGGAACGGCTGCCGATCTCGTAATCCTGACACAGGCTCTCCTTGCGAAACTTGCCGAGGAGAAGCTCGTTGTCCCCTCCTCGATCACGGATGTCGGCCGGGTCGAGACCGCCCTGGCAGTCCGCAGCCGCGATCCCAAGGTGACGGTAAGGACCGAAGCCGATTTGCGAGACGTGTTGCGCAGTGCCGACGCGATCTACGTCCCAGACACCAAGGCCTCGACCGCAGGGCAGCACGTTGCAAAAGTGCTGGACCGTTTGGGCATCGCCTATGAGGTCGCCTCGCGCCTCAAGATCTTTCCGAACGGCGCGACGGCGATGCGGGAACTAGCGAATTCGACTGCGTCGCGGCCGATTGGCTGCACACAGGCGACCGAGATCATCGCGACCGACGGCCTCGTGCTCTCGGGATCGCTGCCGCCGGGATCCGAGCTCGTGACGATGTACACCGCCGGCGTGGCCACGCGGGCCGCACATCCGACGGAGGCCGCCGCGCTGATCGCGCTGCTGACTGGCGCAGATCACAGAGAGCTGCGCCAGAGTGCGGGCTTCGTCGGCTAGACGGCCGCCTATTTGTGCAACTGGGTGAGACCGGTCGGCGGACCGTCGACGGCGGTCCAGCCGCCGTCCACGAACAGCGTGCTGCCGCTGACATAGCTCGCGGCGTCCGAAGCGAGATAGGCGACCGCGGTCGCGACCTCGTCGGCGCTGCTCCAGCGGTTGAACACGGTGTGGCCGGCATAGAGATTGTAGATGTCGGGCCGCTGCTTGAACGGACCGGTCAGCGCGGTCTCGGCGATGCTCGGCGCGATGGCGTTGACGCGGACGCCGGCATGGCCGACCTCGGAGGCGAAGCCCTTCACCAGGAGGCCGATCGCCGCTTTGGTCGAGCCGTAGACGCCGAGGCCCGGCTCGATGGTCACGGCGCGCACCGAGGAGCAGGCAATGATGCTGCCGCCCTTCTGCGCCACCATGATGCGGCCGAAGGCCTGGAAGAAGAAGACGGTGCCCTTGACGTTGAGGCTCAGGACGCGATCGAGATCCTCCTCGGTGTAGTCGAGGATGGTCTTGCGGATGTTGAGGCCGGGCGTCGTCACGGCGATGTCGAGCCGTGAAAACTTCTGCATCACCGTCTTGGCGAGCGCGTTGACGTCCGCGACGCTCGCGGCGTCGCAGCTCGCGGCTTCGGCCCAGCCGCCCTTGTCGCGAATGCCGGCGGCGGTTGCCTCTGCGGCGTCAAGCGCGCGATCGGCGCAGACGACACGGGCCCCGAGCCCGGCCAGCGCCTCAGCCGACGATTTGCCGATGCCTGATGCGGCGCCGAGCACCACGGCCGTCTTGCCGGTGAGATCGAAGAGCTTGCGATAGTCCGTCACTGATAGCTTCTCCCTGTAGCTGCTAGCCCTTGTAGCCCATCAGCAGGCGCGGCAGCCACAGCGAGAATGCGGGGACATAGGTCACAAACATCAGAGCTGCGATCAGCGCAGCGTAGAACGGCAGGATGGTGCGCATCACCGCGCCCACCGAGATGCCGCCGATGGCGCAGCCCACGAACTGCGTGGTTCCGACCGGGGGCGTGTTCAGCCCGAGGGCGCAGTTGATCAGCATCAGCATGCCGAACTGCACCGGATCCATGCCCGCCTTCATCGCGATCGGCAGGAAGATCGGCGTGCAGATCAGGATGGTCGCGGCCATGTCCATGAAGGTGCCGAGCACGAACAGGATGACGTTGATCAGCAGGAAGATGATCCAGGGCTGCGAGGACACCTTGCTCATCAGGTCGCCGGCAAAGTCGGCAACTTCATAGAGCCCCATCAGATACTGGAACATGGTGGAGACGCCGATCAGCAACAGCACCACGCCCGTCGTCTTCACAGCTTTGGCGGCGGCGCGCAGGAAGTTCGGCAGCGTCATGGTGCGATAGATGAAGAACGTCAGCAGGATGGTGTAGGTCACCGCCACGGCTGCGGATTCCGTCGCCGTGAAGACGCCCGACAGGATGCCCGCCAGGATGATGCCGACGATCAGCAGGCCCGGCAGCGCGGCCGCGAAGGAGCGGAACACTTCGGCCCAGCCGGGGAATTTGCCGGCGGGATAACCGCGCTTCACCGCGACCGCATAGGCGGCGGCCAGCATGCAAACCATCAGCACGAGCGCCGGCAAGAGGCCTGCGGCGATCAGCGCGCCGATCGAGACCTTGCCGCCGGCGGCCAGGGCATAAATGATCATGTTGTGACTGGTCGGCATCAAGGCCCCGACCAGCGAGGCATGGGTGGTGACGTTGACGGCGTAGTCGGTGTCGAACCCTTCCTTTTTCATCATGGGGATCATCACCGCGCCCATCGCCGACACGTCCGCCACGGGCGAGCCGGAGACGCCGCCGAACAGCGTGCAGGCGACCACGTTCGACATGCCGAGCCCGCCGCGGATGTGCCCGACGAGATTCTTGGCGAGCTGCACGATCTTGTCGGCGACGCCGCCATGCAGCATCAGCTCACCGCTGAAGACGAAGAACGGGATGGCCAGGAACGAGAAGATGTTCATCCCCGACATCATCTGCTGGAAGATGACGGCGACCGGCAGGCCCTCGTAGAGGATGGTGCAGATCGCCGAGAGGCCGATCGCGAAGGCGACGGGGACGCCGAGGATCAGGAAGCCGAAGAAGGTGGCGCCGAGGATGATCAGTTCCATGAGGGGACGACCTCTTCGCCGCGCAGGAGAGCAATGATGTGTTCGATGGAGAAGGAGACGATCAGGACGCCGGAGGCGATCAGCGGCACGTAGCGGATCACCTCAGGCAGTCCAAGATTGGGGATTTTTACGGTGCCGACCGACGCGCCGAGGATCCAGCCATTATAGGCCATCGCAATGCCGAACATGGCGACCAGCACGTGGATCACGATCTCGATCTTCTCGCGCGCATGATCCGGGAGCATCACCAGCAGACTGTCCATGCCGATGTGTCCGGCATCGCGCACGCCGACGGCGGCGCCGATCAACGTGACATAGAGGATCAGCACCAGCGCAAGGTTCTCGGTCCAGGTCGGGCTGGAATTGAGCACATAACGCCCGAACACCTGATAGAAAACGATGGTGACGATGACGAGCAGTCCCGTCACGGACAGATACATGCCGAGGCGCGCGACAGGTGCATTGATCCGTGACAGCAAGCCGGTCGACGGGCGTGCGGTGACCGCGTCATGCTCGTGATCTGCGACGTGTGGGTCCGTCATCCCGCGTCTCCCCTTGCGAGGGTCCGGCGTCACCCTCACGGCGACGCCGGACCCGCCCCGATGTTCTTACTTGGTGTCCTGGATACGCTTGACGAGGCCCTGCAGCTTCTCGTCGCCGGCGAACTTCTGGTACACCGGCTTCATCGCATCGACGAACTCCTGCTTGTTGGCGATCGTCACGACCTGAACGCCGGCCGCTTCGACGGTCTTGCGGGAGGCCTGCTCACGCTCGTCCCAGAGCTTGCGCATGACGGGCACGGATTCCTTGGCCGCCTTGCGGACCATGGCCTGGTCCTCCTTGCTCAGAGTGTCCCAGACCTTCTTCGACATCACGAGAACCTCGGGCGCGAGGGAGTGCTCCGTGATGTTGTAGAACTTGGCCGCCTCGAAATGGCGGGAGGACTCGTAGGACGGCCAGTTGTTCTCGGCCGCATCGACGAGGCCGGTCTTCAGCGCGGTATAGACCTCGCCATACGGCATCGGCGTCGGGTTGGCCCCCAGGCTCTGGATCATGCCGACCCACAAATCGGATTGCTGGACGCGAATCTTCAGGCCCTTGAGGTCGGCGAGCGATTTGACGGGTGCCTTGACGGTGTAGATGGACCGGGCGCCGCTGTCGTAATAGGCGAGCCCGACCAGGCCCGCGGGCTCCATGGCGGCCAGGATCTCATCGCCGATCGGCCCATCGAGCACGGTGCGCATGTGCTGGGTGTCGCGGAACACGAAGGGCAGGCACAGGGCGATGGTCTCGGGCACGAAATTGTTGAGCGGCGATGCGTTGATCCGCATCATGTCGAGCGCACCGATCTTGAGCTGCTCGATCGTGTCCTTCTCGGAGCCGAGGGCGCCGTTGGGAAACACCTTCACGCCGAGCTTGCCGCCGCTCGCCGTCGCGAGCTGCTTGCCCATGAACTTGACGGCTTCGACCGTCGGATAATCGGCGGGGTGGATGTCGGCGGAGCGGAAATCGCGCGCGGTCGCCAGGGGCGCTGAGACCGCCAGTGCGACGGCTGTGATGATACCGGTGAGTGTCTTCATCTGGGCTTCCTCCGGGGTTGATTATGTCGTTGTCGGCAAGTGCTGCGAGCCGCCTTGGGTCGCTCCACCTCAGACGTGAAGTCAAGCGCCAATGTCGTCCCTAGGGCGGGCGGCATTCTCTGTCCAAGCCAAATCCGGCATCGATCGATGCAACACTTGCATCGATCAATTTCCGACGCAATTCGCATTATGGCGGGATGGCTGGCCGGCCGGCGTCGCCGGCACGTGACTTGACGGGTGCAATCGAGGCCCCGCAAGATGGCCGAAACAGCGGATCATCGCGAAGGAATGCCCATGCCGCGGAAGCTGATCGATATCTCGGTGCCGCTCAGAAACGACGTGACGGCCGATCCGCCAGGCAACCATCCGACCATCCAGTATATCGATCACCAGCAGGGCCTGCCCCGCATGCTGCAGTTCTTCGACGGACTGAAAGCCCAGGATCTGCCGGACGGCCAGGGCTGGGCCGTCGAGCAGGTCTCGCTGTCGACCCACAACGGCACGCATCTCGATGCGCCCTGGCACTTCCACCCGACCATGAACCGCGGCGAACGGTCATGGACGATCGACGAGGTCCCGCTGGAATGGTGCTTTCAGCCGGGCGTGAAGCTCGACTTCCGGCATCTGCCCGACGGCTATGTGGCGAGCGCCGACGACGTCGAGAAGGAGCTGAAGCGGATCGGGCACAAGCTGTCGCCGCTCGAGATCGTCGTCGTCAACACCAGCGCCGGCGCGAAATTCGGCAAGGCAGAATACGTCAATTCCGGCTGCGGCATGGGCTATGAAGCCACCATGTACCTGCTCGAACGCGGCGTGCGGCTGACCGGCACCGACGGCTGGAGCTGGGACGCGCCGTTCGTGTACACCGCGAAGAGATATGCCGAGACGAAGGATGCCGGCCTGATCTGGGAAGGCCACAAGGCGGGACGGCACATCGGCTATTGCCATCTCGAGAAGCTGCACAATCTCGACCAACTGCCCTCGACCGGATTCACGGTCTCATGCTTTCCGGTGAAGATCGAACGCGCCTCGGCGGGCTGGACCCGCGCGGTCGCCATCGTCGACGATCAGCTCTGAGGCATCACTCGCCGACGAGGCCGCTCTCGGCGAGTTCACGCAGCGCATCGGTGTCCAGCACGACGATGGCGCCGTGCTCGAGACGAACCCAGTTGCGGCCGGCCCAGGCGCGCAATTGCTTGTTGATGCTCTCCCGCGTCATCCCCACCATCTCGCTGATCTCCTGCTGCGTGATGGCGAGCGTGCCGCTGCCGGAATCGAACTTGCGCTCCTCGGTGAGACCGAGCAGCGCGCTCGCCAGCCGGCCCGGCAGATTCTGGAGGATCACCTGCTCGACCTGCTGGCTGGTCCAGCGCAGACGCGCGCAGAGCAGTTCGATGAACTTCATCGCCAGCGCCGGCTGGCTCTTCACGAACGGCAGGAAGTCCCGGCGATCGATGATGTAGAGCTCGCAATTGGTGTTGGCGGTGGCGTCGGCCGACCTGGGAGCGCCGTCGAGCACCGCGATCTCGCCAAAGATCTCTCCGGGACCGATCAGATTGAGAATGGCGTTCCGGCCATCCGGCGACGAGGAGGAGATCTTCACGGTCCCCGAGATCACTGCGAACAGATTGTTGCCGGGATCGCCCTTGGCGGCGATCGTCGCACCGCGCCTCACGCTGGCGTGCTTGGCGTAGCGGCAGAGCTGATCGAGCGCCTCCGGCTCCAGATCCGCGAAGATCGGGTGCTTGCGCAGGACCGATAGTTTGTTGCCCGCCGACTGTCGGGGGTCGCCGGTCTTGTCCTGAGGCACGCCACTGGGCTCCTAAGACTGCGAGGCACTGAGGTTCCTGCGTAGTCAACGTTATCAGGCTTTTCAACCGGAAAGCACGCGCGCGATTTAAGGCAAATGCCGCGAAAAAGCCGCGGTCGAGCTGGGGCCCGCATCCGAAGGATGCGCCGATGCGTTTTGATCGCTGCAGAGTTGCAGGCAGCGCAGCCGCGCTTGCGTTAACACGCTGGCGAGCAGCCGGGCCGGCCGGACGCGCCTCGGCCTGTTGGCAGGTCTGAGCGGACTACGAGTTCGGGAGCTTCAGTGCTTGGAATCCGGGTCGAGCCGGCCGGAGCTGGTTTGTTGGTCTGCCCAAGCCAGAGCTGCGGCGAATGCGACGAAGATCGCGACGACGACAATGGTCACCAGCAACGCATCAGCGGGCATCTTGCTCCTCCCAGAGTGTTCGGGGCATTATTTGCTGCAGCCGGCCGACGTCATTGATCGAGATCAAAAATGGCGGGACATCCCGGACGGACCGTCAAGCTGCGGCCAGCGCCTCGGCGCGCGCGGGATCGAGCAGGCTGATGCCGCCATGAATGATCTCGATCACGCCGTGGCGCTCCAGCTTCGTGAAGGTGCGACTGACGGTTTCGATGGTCAGGCCGAGATAGTCGGCGATGTCCTGACGGCTCATCGGAAGCGGAACCGTGTCGGACAGGCCCCTGCGCGCGACCAGCCGGTCGCGCCAGCCGAGCAGGAAGGTTGCGACCTTCTCGTCGGCCGAGCGGCGGCCGAGCAACACCATATGGTCGCGTGCCTGGCTCAGCTCGCGAATGGCCAGCTCGTTGATTCGCCTCAGCAGGAGCGGCCGGTCTTCGATGAAACGGCCGAAAGGCGCTTTGGCGAACTGGCACACGGTCACCACGCCGATCGCATCGGCGGAAAAATTGTGCCGGCCGGATATGTTCATCCCCAGGAAATCGCCGGGCAAGGCGAAGCCGACGATCTGCCGCCGGCCGTCGGGCAGCAGCTTGTACAGCCGCATGACGCCCTCGAGGACGTTGTAGAACGAGGTCGTGATGTCCTCCTCGGAAAACACGGTCTCGCCCGCGTCAAAATGAACGCGGCGTCCGAGATGCTCGAACTCCCTGAGCTCGGCTGCATCCAGCGACGAACAAACCGCCGCTCCGCGCACGGCGCAATCGGCGCAGAAATGCCCGTTCGGCTCAATCGTGACCACGGAAGGCTTCATCCACCGCTCCCAGCGTCGGTCCAGCTCCGCCCCCCCGGCAGAGTCCACCACGCGGCGGCATTTTACTGCACTGCGCCAAAGCCAATTGACTCAGATCAAATTTGGGTGGCATCCCCGTCTTATTCTGCTTCCAGAGTTCGACGGGATTTCTTCCATGCTGCAAGGCGCTTTGCGTCACGGCCTGATTGGGCTGCTTCTGATGACACCTGCGCTGGCGGCCCCGACCGCCGAACAGCGCGGCAAGGCCTTTGCAAGGGCCAATTGCGCGCGCTGCCACGCCATCGACCGCGCCTCGCGCAGCCCGCTCGAGGGCGCGCCCCCGTTGCGCACCCTGCATCGGCGTTACCCGATCGAGAGCCTCGGTGAGGCGCTGGCCGAAGGGATCTACACCGGTCACGCCGACATGCCGGCCTTCGAGCTCAGCCCGGACCAGATCCACGACCTTCTGTCCTACCTGAAGACGCTGGAATAGACGGCGTCACACCGCCTGCACGGTCCAGCCGATCAGCTCCTTGGCGATGCGGGCAAAGGCCGCATCGAAGGCGGCGACCGCAGCGGCCGGCTCGACCTTGTCGAGCTTCTCGCTGGTCTCGACCAGGCGCGAGGCAACCACCTTGCCGTTCTTGTCGACGATCCGCGCCGACAGTCCGATCTCGACCTTCGCCTCGCCCTCCGTGACGATGCGAAAGCGCCGGATGTCGATCAGAAGCTGATAATCCGCCTGACCGAAGTCGGTCGTGCGTAGCGGGGCGTGGGCGATGTCGTAATTCTCAAAACTGTCGATCAGCCGCGCCTGCACCAATTTCGGAATGCTGTCGGCCCAGAGGAAGTCCGCAAAGCCCGGCCTGTCCCCGACGGGCGCGAACAGCATGCGCTGGGTCTGCAGCATTGCGACCGCGCTCGGCTCGGGGATGGCCAGCGACGCGGAGAGCGTCTTGCCGGCCGGCCCAAGGCTTGGCGGCGTGTGGAGGTCGTAGGTGACTTTCTGCGCGGGAGCGCCGCCCCCGGTCATCTTCTCGAGGCCCGCCAGAATGCCGTCGATCTTGCCGGTGTTGCGCGCGAGCCCGTCGGAGAACGTCTTGAGATTGGCGATGGTGTCCTTCAGCGGGCCGGAATTATCCTCGAGCACCGTATCGACCCGCCGCAGCGCATCCCGCGCCGCCTGAGTCATGCTCTGGCCGGCGCCGGCCTCCGCGATCAGGGTCAGCGGCTCGCCGGATTTGGCGACGATCACGCCGCCCTCCAACGTCACCACCGGCACGCCGGTGAGGCCCTGGAATTCGAGGCCGACCTTGGTGTCGGAACGGACCGGCGTGGTGGTCGCAACCGAGATCGTCGCATTGACGAAGCGCGGGTTATCGGCCGCGAGCCCGAGCTGGGTCACCTCACCGACGCGGATGCCGTTGAACAGCACGCCGGCGCCGACCAGGAGGCCTGGGACCGGCCCCTGGAATTGCACATGGTAGTTCGTGCGCGGGCCGATGCCGCCGGTGTTGTTCAGCCAGTAGACGAAGCCAAACACCGCAAGGATCGCGGCCAGCACGAAGCCGCCGATCAGCACGTAGGGAGCGCGGGTTTCCATGTCTCATCTCATCTCGTGTTGCAGCATCTGCGAGCGCTTGCCGTGGAAATAAGCGCGCACCCAGGGATGCTCGGATTGCAGCAATTCGCGCATCGGGCCGATCGCCACGATCTTGCCGTCGGCCAGCGCGGCGACGCGGTCGCAGACCGTGGTCAGGCTCGCCAGATCGTGCGTCACCATGAACACGGTCAGCCCCAGGGTCTTTTGCAGCGTCTTGATCAGAGCATCGAAATCGCCTGCGGCGATCGGATCGAGGCCGGAGGTCGGCTCGTCCAGGAACAGGATCGGCGGATCGAGCGCGAGCGCACGCGCCAGCGCCACGCGCTTGGTCATGCCGCCGGACAGTTCCGCCGGATATTTGTCCGCGTCCTGGGCGCGCAAGCCGACCATTTCGAGCTTGGCGATCGCGATCTCGTCCATCAGCTCCTGCGACAGGACGAGGTTTTCGCGCAAGGGAAACTGGACGTTCTGGCGGACCGTCAGCGAGGAGAACAGCGCACCCTGCTGGAACAGGATGCCCCAAATCGTGGCTGCGCCTCGACCGTGACCGCCGGTGGGTTGTCCCATGACTTCGATGGTCCCGCCCCGGCGCGGAATCAGGCCGATGATGGTTCGCATCAGGACCGACTTGCCGCCACCGGACGCCCCCACCAGCCCGAGGATCTCGCCGCGGCGGACGTCGAGCGACAGATGGTCGAGCACGGTCTGGCGGCCGAAGCCGACCACGAGGTCGCGGACGCGGATCGCGAACTGGTCTTGCGATGCGTCCATCATCACATTCCGATCGAAGCGAAGAAGATCGCGAACAGGCCGTCGAGCACGATCACCAGGAAGATCGACTTCACCACCGACGTCGTGGTCTGCCGCCCGAGCGACTCCGCGCTGCCCTTGACGCGCAATCCCTCGCTGCAGGCCACGATCCCGATCACCAGCGCCATGAACGGCGCCTTCAGGATGCCCACCTCGAAATGAGTGACGGAGATGGCCTCGTGCAGCCGCGCGATGTAGATCGCCGGGCCCATGTCGCCATAGAACTGCGCGACGAGGCCACCGCCATAGAGCGCGGCGATCGATCCGATGAAGGTGAGGATGGGCAGCGCGATGACCAGGGCCGCAACGCGCGGCAGGATCAGGACCTCGACGGGATCGAGCCCCATGGTCGAGAGCGCATCGATCTCCTCGCGCATCTTCATCGAGCCGAGCTCGGCGGTGTACGCGCTTCCCGACCGGCCGGCGACCATGATGGCGACGATCAGCACGCCGAGCTCACGGAGAACCAGGATGCCGACCATGTCGACGGTGTAGGACTCGGCGCCGAATCTGCGGAAATGGAAGAAGCCCTGCTGCGCGATGATGGCACCGATCAGGAAGGTGATCAACGCCACGATGGGGATCGCCTGCCACCCGATGCGGTAGAGCTGATAGACCAGCGACGTCAGCCGCAACGAACCCGGCCGACGCAGCACGCCGATGACGGCCATGAACAACGCGCCGAGCATCTGGAGGAAGATCGTGACGTCTTCGCGCGCACTGAGCGTGGACTTGCCGAGATCCCCGAGCCTCGCCACGACCGGATTGGGCGCAGCCGTCGGGGCCGGCGTCTGGCGGTTGACCTGCCGCACCTCGTCCATCAGCCCGCTGAACTGATCGGCGACGCCCACGAATTCGGCCGATCGCCCTGACGATGCGGCCCTGCGCGACAATTTCTCCAAGACCCAGGCGCCGAGCGTATCGAGCGCACTGACGCCCGACATGTCCAGGGTGACGACGCGCGATCGATCGACGTCCACTCCGACCGAGTGGGACAAGGTCTCGAGCGTCACCACATTCGCGGCGGTCCAGGGCCCTTCGGGGCGCAAGTTCAGCACGTCGCCGGACGGCGTCGCGAGCAACAGCGGTTCGTGGTTCACACTTCCACCTCATCGGGACAATTGGTCCGCAATTCAGACCGCATTTCTAGGCCAGCATATGGCGGCCGGCTTGACTTGTCTCAAGAGCAGAGCAGCACTGCCGATTGACGCAAATCAAGCGCGAAGGCGCGGGCGGGTCCTAGGCTCGCTTTCGTTCAATGGGGATATCAGGTCCATGTTCGACAGTGACAGGATGAGTGAAGAACTGCACGCATTGAAGGTCGACGTCACGCGCTTGCTGAGCACCGCCGGCGAAGAGATGTTCGAGAGCTCGAAAGATCGCGCCGAGGCACTCGCCGATCAGATCAGGGCCGCGCTGACCGAGCTTGGAGAGACCGTCGACGAAGAGCAGGAGCAGCTTCAGAGCCTCATTGCGGACCGTCCGATCACGTCGCTCGCCTCGGCCTTCGCGCTCGGCGTGGTCGTCGGCTTCATGCTGAGGAGACACTAGGTGAATACCGAGAATGTGGTCAAACATTTGCGCGCGCTGTGGCGCACGGACAGGATCATCGCGGACATCAGGCTTCGCCATCTGCTGGTCGGCCTCGGCCTGCGCGCCTTTGCGGCCCTGATCGCGGCATTCGGGCTCCTGATGCTGGAGCTGTCGGCCTATTTCGCGCTGGTCCAGATCTGGAGTGCGATTGCCGCGGCGGCCATCCTCGGCGCCGTCAATTTTGCCATCGCGGCCGCTCTCTTCCTGATCGCCGGCCGCGCTCCGTCAGGCCGTGACATCGAGCTCGCCAGCGAGATCCACGACGCCTCCATCGAAGCCCTTCAGCTTGAGGCGCGCGCGCTCCAGGCCCAGGTGTCCGGCGCGGTGCATCATCCGCTCAGCACGATCGTGCCGGTGCTGGTGCCACTGATCGCGATCATCGTGAAGAATTTGCGGTCGACGGCCAAGTCTTCGGCCAAGTCCTCCGCCGCGGCGAGTCCGGGCGAAGCCCGCTCCTGAAGGGGCGCGCTCAGAGCTTCAGCTTGACGTCGCAGATGTCAGGCTCAGCCGGATCCGGCTTGACCTCGAAGCCGAGATTTCGGCACATTTCGAGCATCACGGTGTTCTCCTGGAGCACGTCGCCCGAAATAACCTTCAACCCTTCCGACTTGGCGTAGGTGATGATGAGCTGCATCAGCGCCCAACCGAGCCCCCTGCCCTTGAGATCGGACCGCAGCAGGATCGCGTACTCCCCGCTCTCGTAGATCGAATCCGAGTGCAGCCGGACCACGCCGACCATCTCGCCGGTGGCCTCGTCGAATGCAATGAAGGCCATCGCGCGCGCATAGTCGAGCTGGGTCAGGCGCGCGATGAACTCGTGGGTGAACTCCTTCATCGGCGCGAAGAACCGCAGGCGAAGGTCGTGTGGCGTGACGTGACGCAGGAATTCATGGATGGTCGGCTCGTCCTCGGGACGCATGGGCCGCACGAAGATGCGCCAGTCGTCCTTGAGCTTGAGGCGGCGCTCCCATTGCGAGGGATAGGCACGAACCGCGAAATTGGCCGGGCCGGAGCCGACAAACTTCCGTTGCGGCGGGCCGACCGCGACGCGGGCATCGACCGCGGTCACGCCGGTCTCGTCCGCCAGCAGCGGGTTGATGTCGAACTCGTGGATTTCGGGAATGTCGGCGGCCATCTGCGCCAGCTTGACCAGCACCAGGCCCACAGCGTCCTCCTTGACCGCCGGCACGTCACGATAGGCCTTCAGCAACCGCGACACGCGCGTACGGTCGATCAAATCGCGGGCGAGCTGCAAATCCAGCGGCGGCAGCGCAAGCGCCTTGTCGTTGATGATCTCTACCGCCGTGCCGCCACGGCCGAACACCACGACGGTGCCGAAAGTGGGATCGTCGGCGAGACCCAGGATCAGCTCGCGCGCCTTCGCCTTGACGACCATGGCCTGGACGATGACGCCGCCGATGCGGGCCTCAGGCCGCAGCTTTCTTGCCCGGGCGAGAATATCGGAGGTGGCCGCACGCACGGCCTCCGGCGTCGTCAGATTGAGCACGACGCCGCCGACATCGGATTTGTGGACGATGTCGCGCGACATGATCTTCAAGACGACGGTCCCGCCCTGTCCGAAGATGTCCTTCGCATAGGTCACCGCCTGCTCGACATCGGCTGCCGCATAGGTCGGCACCATCGCGATGTCATAGGCTTCGAGCAGATGCTTGATCTCGACCGGCTCGAGCCATTGGCGGCCATCCGCGATCGCGGCAGTGACGATCTGCCTCGCCCCTCGCGCGTCCGGAACGAATGTGTCGGGCATCGCGGGGGGGACCTGACTCAGCTCCTCGACCACCTCGCGGTGCCGGACCAGATGCATGAAGCCGCGCACCGCGTCGTCCTCGGTCGGATAATTCGGCATTCCGGCACCGGACAGCGCCTGAATGATGCCCTGATCGGCCCCGACCCAGGACGCCAGCACCGGCTTCGCCCATCGGCGGTGCTGTTCGCGATACTTGGCGACGAGCTCCGTCACGGTGGTGGCGATCTCGGCTGCCGAGGCGATCGCCGTTTGCACGTTGAGGACCAGGACCGCGTCATTGTCGCGATCAGCCAGCAGCACCTCCAGCGCCGCCGCGTAGCGCGAGGCGTCGGCGTCGCCGACGATGTCGACGGGATTCGCACGGGACCAGGTCGGCGGCAGAGCCGCATCGAGCTTCTTGCGCGCCTCCGCCGAGATGGTCGCCGGAATCCCGCCGAGCTCGACCAGTCGGTCGACGGCGAGCACGCCGATGCCGCCACCATTGGTCAGGATGGCGAGGCGCTTTCCGGTCGGCGATTCGACGCGGCCGAGTGTCTCGGCGCAATCGAACAGCTCCCGCAGATCGGAGACCCGCAGCACGCCGGCGCGGCGGAACGCCGCGTCATAGACGGCGTCGGCGCCGGCAAGCGCGCCGGTATGCGTGGCAGCCGCCTTCGCACCCTGCGCCATGCGGCCGGACTTCACCACGACGACGGGCTTCACGCGCGCGGCGGCGCGTGCCGCCGACATGAACTTGCGCGCGTCCTTGATGGACTCGATGTAGAGCAGGATCGCGCGTGTCTTGTGATCCATCGCGAAATAGTCGAGCAGATCGGCAATATCGACGTCCATCTGATCGCCGATCGAGACGATGCCGGAGAAGCCGACGCCACGCTGCGCCGCCCAGTCGACCATGCCGGCAGCGATCGCGCCCGACTGCGAGATCAGCGCGAGGCTGCCCGCCCCCGGCATATGCGCTGCAAAGCTGGCATTCAGGCTGACGCCGGGCATCATGATGCCAAGACAATTCGGTCCAATCAGCCGCATGCCGTATTTGTGGGCCGCCGTGACGGCAGCCTCGTGCAGAGATCCCGGTCCGTGGCCGAGCCCGGCCGAAACGATCAAGGCGCCCGCCGAGCCGCGACGCCCGGCCTGGTCGATGATGCCGGGAATCTCACGCGCAGGCGCGGTGACGACCACGAGCTCGGGCACGAAGTCCAACCGGTCCAGACTTTTCACGGCCGCGATGCCGCCGATTTCGGCATGACGCGGATTGACGAGGCCGAACCGCCCCTTGAATTGGGCCTTGTGGATATTCTCCAGAACGGCGCGTCCCACGGAGACCGGACGGGCGCTCGCGCCGACGAGTGCGACTGAACGCGGCGCCAGCAGATTGCTCAGACGATAGGTTGACATGAAAGCAAATGCGCCCGGTCAGCGACGGTTGGTTGACGATCAGGCCGGAAAAATAGTGAGCCTAGTGCGAGATCATAACCCAGCACGGTGGCTCGCCAATGACGGTCTTTGTCACACCGCCCCAGACGACCTCGTTCAGGCGCGAATGATGATAGGCGCCCATCACGATCGCATCCATCCCGTGGGAATTCACCCAGTTCCCCAGGACCTTGCCGATCGAGCTGCCGCGGCCTTTCGCCGTTTCGAACGAGGCGTGAACGCCGTGTTCCCTCAGATGATCGACCAGAGCGGTTCCGGATTGCACGATCGCGTCGGTCTTGTCATCCGCCACGGTCACCACGCGGACAAAGGCCGCCGCCTGCAGAACCGGCAGCGCGTCGCCGACCGCTCGCGCTGCACGCGCAGAGTGATCCCAGGCGATCATGACGTTCTCGAATTTGGACCGAAGGTTGCCTGCGAGATGTTCCGGACAGAGCAGAAGCGGCCGGCCGGATCCGAACAGGAAGGCTTCGACAATGCTCTCCGTTCGACTATCGTGCGGCTTCACGGGAAGCAGCGTAAGATCGTTGAAACGGGCATACTCGGCGAGGACCGCCGCGATCTGGTCCGCCGGCACCTTGCCCGCTCGGCTCTGGGCGCGAATGTTGGCGCTGGATGTCGCATTGGTGAATGCGTTGAGGAGCTGCTGCATGTCGCTCGGCTCGCGCGAGCTGGCGGCCTCCGCGGCCTCGTGATCGCTGAGCAGCATCACCTTCGGCCGCTCGTACACCTCTTCCTCGAGCGCGAGCGCGGTGATCCTGGCGCCGAGATCGGCGGCAACAGTCACGCATTTCTCGATCGCAACCAGGGCCGGCCCACGCGGCTGACCGATAAGCGGCAGAAAGACGTCCTTGATGGGCATCGGGATTCTCCTTGGCCGCCACAATAGGCCGGCTTTGGTCGAGACGCTTGATCCTGGTCAAGCCAAAGGAACCCGGTTCGGTCGGTCGGGAACAGGCGTTGACCGACGTCAAGGACTGGCCACTCGGCTATTCTATGGATAGTTCGATGGGAGCGCGGTTCACCCTGGAGAGACCGATGCGTGCGATGGTGTTGCCGGCCCCACAAACGCGCCTCCAGATGGAGGAGCGGCCTGACCCGATCCCCGGCGAAGGGCAGCTCCGCGTGAAGATCAGCGCCTGCGGGGTATGCCGCACCGATCTTCACCTCATCGACGCCGAGCTGCCCGACATTCGCTATCCGATCGTGCCCGGTCACGAGATTGTCGGTCGGGTCGATCTCGTGGGCCCGAATGTCACAACGCATACGCCCGGTGACCGCGTCGGCATCCCCTGGCTCGGCTTCACCTGCGGACATTGTCGCTTCTGCAGGGAGGGCAAGGAAAACTTGTGTGACGCACCAGAGTTCACCGGCTACACGCGCGACGGCGGCTACGCGACCCACGCCATTGCCGAGGCACGCTACGCCTTCCCGCTCGGTGAAGACGGCAACGACGTGGAGATTGCGCCCCTGCTATGCGCGGGGCTGATCGGCTGGCGCTCACTGGTGCTGGCCGGCTCAGCCGAACGGCTCGGCCTCTATGGTTTCGGCGCGGCCGGCCACATCATTGCGCAAGTCGCGCGCTGGCAGGGACGATCCGTCCATGCGTTCACGCGACGCGGTGACGTCGCTGCGCAAGATCTTGCGCGCCGTCTCGGCGCCGTTTGGGCAGGGGCATCAGACGAAGTGCCTGACGAGCCGCTGGACGCCGCCATCATCTACGCACCATCAGGCGAGCTCGTTCCGGCTGCGCTGCGCGCCGTGCGCAAAGGCGGTCGCGTCGTATGCGCCGGTATCCACATGACCGACATTCCAAGCTTTCCGTACGATCTGCTCTGGCAGGAGCGGCAACTGGTCTCGGTCGCCAATCTCACCCGGCAGGACGGCCTCGATTTTCTCAAGATCGCTCCGCAAGCCGGCGTGCGCACCGAGACGACGGCATTTCCGCTTCATCAGGCCAATGAGGTTCTGACCATGCTGAGAGCCGGTCAGATTCTCGGCGCGGCCGTGCTGACGCCCTGACGGTGCTTTCGGATGCCTGACTCCATGACAGACGAAATGGCGGCCCAGGAGCGGATCTTCCGGACGCTGACCGGCCATCCAGGCGTGACGCGGATCGACACGCACGCAGCCTCGGTGTTCCTCGACGGGACGCGCGCGTTGAAGATCAAGCGCGCCGTCCGGTTTCCCTTCCTCGATTACTCGACGCTCGAGAAGCGCAAGGCGGCATGCGAGGAGGAGATCAGGATCAACCGGCCACTGGCGCCGCAGATCTATCATCGCGTCCTGGCGATCACGGAGGAGCCGGGCGGATCGGTGCAGGTCGGCGGCCCCGGCCGGCCGATCGAGTATGCGGTGGAGATGTCGCGCTTCGACGAGAGCCGGACGCTGGATCATCTGGCGACGGCCGGCCCGCTGGATGCCAAGCTCGCCTCGGCTGCTGCCGACGCGATCGTGGCTTCCCATGGCGCGGCGACTTGCGCCGACGGCGAAGCATGGATCTCGTCCATTCCCGCCTTGATCGACGGCAACAGCCACGGCCTGCAGGCCGGCGGCCATTTCAACGCGGGAGACATCGACAAGCTCAGCCAGGCTTCGCACGAGGCCTTTTTGCGCCTCCGTCCCCTGCTCAAAGAGCGCGGCCGCCAGGGTTTCGTGCGGCGCTGTCATGGCGACCTGCATCTGGCGAACATCGTGCTGATCGACGAACTGCCCGTGCTGTTCGACGCCATCGAGTTCGACGCGCAGATGGCGACCGTGGACGTGCTCTACGATCTCGCATTTACGCTGATGGACCTGTTGCACCACGATCAGCCACGGGCGGCCAACATCGTCCTGAACCGCTATCTCGCCGCGACGCCCGCCGACAATCTCGACGCGCTCTCGGCCCTGCCGCTGTTCACGTCCATCCGCGCGGCGATCCGCGCCCAGGTCGCCCTGGCGCGGCTGAGGCCGCCGCATACCGATGACGCCGGCATTCTCGACCAGGCACGGCGCTATTTTGATCTTGCCAGGATGCTGATACATCCTGCTGCGCCGCGCCTGATTGCGGTGGCCGGATTGTCAGGCACCGGCAAGACGGTCTTGGCGCAAGCGCTTGCGCCCCTCGTCGCGCCGCCGCCAGGAGCCGTCGTGCTGCGCAGCGACCTCGTCCGCAAGCAGATGTTCGGGGTCGAGGACACCCACCGCCTGCCGCCGTCGGCCTACACGCCGGAGCATGCGGCACGCGTCTATGACACGCTGGTGCAGCTCGGCCGGCGGGTGCTGGCGCAAGGCCATTCGGCTGTTATCGACGGCGTGTTTGCCCGCGAGGACGAACGGGACGCGATCGCCGCACTGGCGCGCGAGCGCAACGTGCCGCTGCACGGCCTGTTTCTGGTCGCAGACCTCGCGACCCGGCAGATGCGGATCGGAAGCCGGCGGGGCGACGCATCCGATGCCACGCAAGAGGTTGCCGCGCAGCAGGAGCACTATAATATCGGCCATATCGGTTGGGCGATCATCGATGCATCCGGGACACCAGAGCAGACGCTTCAGACCTGCCGGGACGCGATCGCTGAAGCAAACAGGGCAATCTGATTGGTGCGGGCAAAGATGGCACGACCTAGCACGTCCGCGACGACCGCTCGCATCACGCCCGCGACACGTCGGAATGTTCTGCCCGGCCGCCTCAGCCCCGGCATGGCTTGCGATACGGCGTTCCGGATCATCGCGCGCCGCCACCTCGCTTCCGTGCTCGCCCAGCATGACGGCACTTGCCGCGGCGATCCCGACGCGCTGCATCAGATCCGGATCGCGCTGACGCATCTGCGCACCGCCATCCGCTTCTTCTCGCCGATGGTCGACGACGCCCTGCGGCCACATGTCTGGGCCGAGCTGAAATGGCTGAACGGCCAGCTCGGCATGGTCCGGGACCTCGATGTGGCGATCGAGCGGGTCATCGCCGAAAGCGACGGTGAGCTTTCAGAGGTCGCCGAGCTGCAGCACTGGGACGAAAAGCGCGCCGAGAGCCACCGCCAGCTGGCGCGCGCATTGCAATCCGCGCGCTATCGCCGCCTTGTCGAGCAGACCTCCGCCTGGATCGAGAGCGGGCCCTGGTCGACCCGGCGCAGCAAGGAAGCCATCCGATTACGCCGCTGCACGCTCGCCGAACATGCGACGGAGCGGCTGACCGCGTGGGAGACGACGCTGCTCAAGAAGGCGCGCAAGCTCCGCAAGCTCGACGTCGAGAAACGCCACAAGCTGCGGCTCCTGAATAAGCGGATGACCTATTCGGTCGAGTCGCTGCAGGACCTGTTCGCCAATGAGGCGCCGGCCAAGCAAAAGTCCATCCTCAAGCAATTGCGCAAGGCACAGCGCTCGCTCGGACAATTGAACGACGATGCACGTGGACAAGCGCTGGCGGCATCGCTGAACGGCGCCGGCCTCGAGTCCGGCGATCGTTTCCTCGACCGCAAGCGGGAGAAGAAGCTGTTGCGGAAGGCCTCAACGGCCTATCGCAAACTCGACAAGACCAAGCCATTCCGCTCCTCGGACCTCGCGCCGAATTCCGAGCCGGAGACTTAGGTGTGGACGTAGTCCCCCGGCGCATCGGGTAGTTCCGCGGCGTCTCCAACTCCGATCTGCGGCGGGTCGCAGGGCGCGCCGGAGCGCACCGCCAGCCATTCGGCCCATTCCGGCCACCACGATCCTTCAACGCGCGGAGCCAGCTTCAGCCACTCGTCCGCACCGACATAAGGCGCATCGGCAGCCTTGGTCAGCACCTGATAGAAGTGGCCGGGCTCATCGGGAGGCGCGACGACACCGGCATTGTGGCCGCCGCTGGTCAACAGGAACGTCACGTCGGCATCGACCTGATAGTGGATCTTGTAGACGGATCGCCACGGCGCCACGTGATCGGCGAGCGTGCCGACTACGAACATCGGCGCGTGAATATCGGACAGCGAAACGCTCCGGCCGCCGACGTGATAACGCCCCTCAGCCAGATCATTGCCGAGGAACAGCTTTCGCAGATATTCCGAATGCATGCGATACGGTAATCGCGTGGCGTCCGCGTTCCAGGCCATCAAATCGTTCAATGGCGCGCCATCGCCCATCAGATAATCGTGCGACAGCCGCGACCAGATCAATTCGTTGGAGCGCAGCAGCTGGAAGGCCCCGGCCATCTGCGTCGTGTCGAGATAGCCGCGCTGCCACATCATGTCTTCGAGAAAGGCGACCTGGCTCTCATTAATGAACAGCGTCAGCTCTCCGGCCTCGGTGAAGTCGGTCTGGGCCGCAAGAAGAGTGACCGTGCCGAGGCGATGATCACCATCGCGCGCCATCGCGGCGGCGGCGATCGACAGTAACGTACCGCCCAGACAATAGCCGAGCGCATGGGTCTTCCGACCCGGCATGATCTTACCCATCACGTCCAGCGCCGCCATGACGCCCAGCCTGCGATAATCGTCGAAGGCGAGATTCCGATCCCTCGCATCCGGATTGCGCCAGGAGATCGCGAATACAGTGAAGCCTTGACTGGTCAGATATTTGACCAGCGAGTTCTGCGGCGAGAGATCGAGAATGTAGTACTTCATGATCCAGGCCGGCACGATCAGGATCGGTTCGGGCCGGACCTGCGCAGTGGTCGGAGAGTACTGAATCAGCTCGATCAGCGCATTGCGATAGACCACCTTGCCGGGTGAAGCCGCCACCGTCTTGCCGACCACGAACTGCCCGTCATCCGCCAATCTCGAGCCGGTGAGCAGGCGCATCAGATCGCTGCACCAGTTCTGCCAGCCGAAGACGAAATTCTCCCCGCCGCTCTGGAACGCCTTCTCCAGCACCTTCGGATTGGTCGTCGCGAAATTCGAGGGCGCCAACATATCGAGCATCTGACGCATCGAAAACTCGACGATGGCTTCATTGGCATGCGACACGCCGCGCACGCCCGTCGTGGCATCGTGCCACCACCGCTCGGTGAGCAAGAACCCCTGCGCGAGCAGATTGAACGGCGCGGTCTCCCATTGCGGTCCGCTGAAGCGGCGATCCCGTCCCTGCGGCTGGATCACCGACCAAGGCTTCTGCTCCGGCGATGCCGCGTGCGCGGCGGCTTCTGCCAGCCGGCCGGCATCGCGAAGGATGTTGCGGGAAATCTCCATCTGGCGCTGCGGCGCAGCAGCGAGGTGCGTGCTCCAGTCGAGCCAGGCGAGCGACAGGGCCAGCGGCGAAATGCCGCCCGTGAACCGCGCCAGCACCGCGTGAAAGGCGCGGTCGAGCGGATATGGCTCCGACGCAGGCAAAGGATCGGCGGCAGCCGGGATTTCCACATGCTTTTCCGAACTCGCCGTCGAGGCTTCGGGACCAGCAGCGGGATTGACGGGAAGAGCCTGCACAACCGGCTCTTCGGTCCGTGGAAATATCTGCATGACGCTCATGGCTCAATGTTCCCGAAGGGTTCTGTTCGACGTCGGCGGCAGGATATGGCGAGGCCTCCCATACGCGTTGAGCTGCATCAAATCCCGGCGGGGATCACAATTGCTTCATCGGAGCGGGCGGGCTCCTCCCATTGACCTGAGTCAAGCCGCAGCCCGACGCCGGAGCTAGTTTTCGCCCATCGAAGTTCGACAAGCCAGCGGAGTTGTCCATGCGCGCCCACCAGATCATGACCCGGTCGGTCATCTCGGTTACCCCTGACACCAGCATCGTCGAGGCGGCGAATATCATGCTGAAGCGGCATGTCAGCGGCCTCACGGTGGTCGACGAGACCGGCAAGCTGGTCGGTGTCGTCTCTGAAGGCGATTTCATCCGCCGCAGTGAGATCGGCACCGGGCGCAAGCGCGGACGCTGGTTGCGATTCATCCTGGGTCCGGGCAAATCCGCCAGCGATTTCGTCCATGAGCACGGCCGCAAGGTCTCGGAAGTGATGACCGACACGCCCGTCACCATCACGGAGGATACGGCGCTTGCGGAGATCGTCGACCTCATGGAGCGCAACAACGTCAAGCGGCTGCCGGTGGTGCGCGGCGACAAGGTCGTCGGCATCGTCTCGCGCGCCAATCTGCTGCAGGCGGTGGCGGGGCTGGCCCGCGATGTGCCGGATCCGACAGCGGACGACGATCACATCCGCAGCCGCATCATCGAGACCATGGAGAAGAACGAGTGGTGCCCGTTCGGGCTGAACGTGATCGTCCGCGACGGTATCGTTCACCTCAGCGGCGTCATCACCGAAGAGCGCACGCGGCAGGCCGCGATGGTCGCCGCGGAGAACGTCGACGGCGTGAAGAAGGTGCACGACCATCTGTGCTGGGTCGACACCATGTCGGGCATCTATCTGAACTCGCCCGAGGATGACGAGCTCGCCAAGGCAAGCTGACAAGGCAAGCTGACAAGACGCGCTGAGCCAGCGCGCCTCATCCCGGAATGACGGCGGTGGCCTCGATCTCGACGCGCGCCGCCTTCTCCACGAGGCGCACCACCTGGACCAGCGCCATCGCTGGGTAATGTGCGCCGAGGATGGCACGGTAGATCTTGCCGAGCTCCTTCAGGTTGGACAGGTACTCGTCCATGTCGACGACGTACCAGGTCAGCCGCACGAGGTGCTCGGGCCGGGCACCAGCCTCATTCAGGATCGCGGCGATGTTGCTCAAGGTCTGATGAACCTGCGCGACAAAGCCGTCGGCGAGACACTCTTCAGCATCCCAGCCGATTACCCCGCCGGTGACGACGATGCGCCCTTCGGCGGCCATGCCATTGGCATAGCCCTTCGGCATCGGCCAGCCCGACGGCTGGAGCACCTGGACCCGCGCAGGGGTTTCATCCTCAGCCGCTGTCGGCAGTACCGCGAGTTGCGGGCCTTTCGGCGTCGTCACGGACAATTCTCCATCCTTCTCATTCCGCCGCGACGCCCGAGGACGTGGCGGCGGCCTGCGCCAGTTGCCGCAGGGCAAAGCGCTTCAATTTTCCGGTCTCGGTCTTCGGCAGTTGCGCGACGAACTCGATGGCGCGCGGATATTTATACGGCGCGATCTGGCGTTTGACATGCTCCTGCAGCTCGGCCACGAGCTGTGCATCGGGTGTCACGCCGGACGCCGCGACGACATAGGCCTTCACGATCATGCCGCGCGCCTCGTCCGGGGCGCCGACCACACCGCATTCGGCGACCGCCGGATGCGTGAGCAAGGCCGCCTCGACGTCGGTGCCCGCGATATTGTAGCCGGCCGACACGATCATGTCGTCGGAGCGCGACTGGTACCAGAAATAGCCGTCGCTATCCATCAGATAGGTATCGCCGGTGATGTTCCAGCCATTCTGGACATATTTGCGCTGGCGCTCGTCAGCGAGATAGCGGCAGCCGGTCGGCCCGCGCACCGCGAGCTTGCCCATCGTGCCCGGCGGCACGTCGCGGCCGTCGTCGTCCACGATCTTGGCCTCATAGCCCGGAACGGGCTTGCCCGTCGCACCCGGACGAATTTCATCTTCTGTCGCGCTGATGAAGATGTGCAGGAGCTCGGTCGAGCCGATGCCGTCCATCAACTTGATGCCGGTGGCCTTGAGCCAGGCGTCGAAGGTCGGCTTTGGCAACGTCTCGCCGGCGGAGACGCATTTGCGCAGCGAAGAGATGTCGCGGCCGGCGAGCTTGCCGATCATGGCGCGATACGCCGTGGGCGCGGTGAAACAGACGGTGGTCTTGTATTGCTCGATCGCCGTCAAAATGTCGTCCGGCGTCGTCTTCTCCAGCACGACAAAGGAGGCGCCGATGTGCATCGGAAACAGCACGCCGCCGAAGCCGAAGGTGAAGGCAAGCGGCGCCGAACCGACGAAGCGGTCTTTCTGCTCGGCCCGCAATATGTTGCGCGCATAGCCGTCGCAGACCGCGAGCATGTCGCGATGGAAATGCATGGTGCCCTTGGGATCGCCCGTCGTGCCGGACGTGAAGGCGATCAGGCAGACGTCATCAGAGGCGGTATCGGCAGCCTTGAACTCCGCGCTCGCATCGGCAATGAGCGCCTCGAGCGAGTCCGCCGCGCCATTGCCCCAATAGACAACCCGCTTCAGCTTAGGCGCCGCAGCTTTCGCTCTCTCCATCTCCTCGGCAAGCTTGCCGTCGCACAGTGCGAGCGAGATCTCCGCTTTCTGGATCGGGTACGACAGCTCCTTGGCGCGGAGCAGCGGCATGGTCGCCACCACGATGCCGCCGGCCTTGATCACTGCGAGATAGGTCGCAACCATCATCGGATTGTTGGCGGAGCGCAGCAGCACGCGGCCGCCGGTGACGAGACCAAGCTTGCCGACGAGCACATTGGCGATGCGATTCACCAGAGCTTGCAGCTCGCGATAGGTATAGCTGACGGAGGGGCTGATGACGCAGGGCGCATCGCCAAGACCCTGCTCGACCCAGCGGTCGAGGAAGTAGCTCACGCAATTCAATCGTGGTGGATAGTTCAGCTCCGGCCGCGTGAAGATGAATTCGGGCCACAGCTCGCGCGGCGGCAGATGCTGCTGCGCAAACTTATCGACATGGGCCGTCGCGGCGTTGCCGTCATGGGAGCCCGTCACTTGAACCTTGGCGGCGTTGGCCATCGCACGCTCCTTTCAGCATGGATTGCACCCGGCAGCACGATCTGGAAAACATTTTAGGCTTAAAACAATTTGGCGCAATAGCGGATTTTGGGCATCCGGTGCTTTTTCCTGCGGCAAAAGGGATTGGGCGGCCAGCCGGCCCGCCCTTACGGCCGGCGGCGCGCGGCCGATTTCTGCGCCGACGCCTTGGTTTTGGCGAGCAGCCGCATCAATTCGCGCACGTCCTTCGGCGTGAGGTCGGCGAACAGATCGGCGATCCAGGTCTCGTGCTCCGCAGCCATGCGGCGGAACTCGGCGCGACCGAGTTTCGTGAGGCGGATCACCTGGACACGGCGGTCGGTTTCCGAGGTACGACGATCGAGATGCCCGGATTCCACAAGGCGCTCGACGAGCCCGGTGACGTTACCGTTCGACACCATCATGCGCTTGGAGACATCGGACAGGGTCATGCCGTCGGGCGCCTTGTCGAGCTGCGCCATCAGATCGAAACGCGGCAGCGTGACGTCGAACCGCTGCCGCAGACGGCCGCGAACCTCGCCCTCGATCAATGTCGTGCAGGTCAGAAGGCGCAACCACAGCCGAAGCTCATCGGCGTGGTCTTCCGGCGTTTCGACGGCCTTGGTCTCGGAATCGAGCATCTCGGTGCAGTCACTCTCGGCGGGCATTGGCGCCGGCACGGATTCCCAACGTTTTGAGCTTCAAATAAATCGGAGCCGGCCGCAAGTCCAAAGCTGCAACAATCGACCGCATACGAATTTCTTTAGGCTTCAAGTAATTGGCGCGCCGCTTGCATGCGGCAGTTGGCGTGGCGCACCACGCAAGGTGCGCCGCTTCGGTTTGCTTGCCGCGGACGCCGTCATCAGACTAAGCTTGGATAAGACCAAGCTACAGCATTGGGCGTAAGCGTATTGGGGGAGAGACCATGAAGACGCAATTGACCTTGGCAGGACTGGCGCTGCTGCTCGGACTCGATCCCGCTCTCGCCCAGGAGAAGATCAAGCTGGGTGTGGTGGTGACCCTGTCGGGACCTGCCGCCGCACTGGGTCAGCAAGTTCGCGACGGCTTTGCACTTGCGGTGAAGGATCTCGGCAGCAAGATGGGCGGCCGCGATGTCGAGGTTGTCGTGGTCGACGATGAGCTCAAGCCGGATGCGGCCGTAACGAAGATCAAGGGGCTTCTGGAGCGCGACAAGGTCGACTTCGTGGTCGGCCCGATCTTCTCCAACATCCTGCAGGCGATCCACCGGCCCATCACGGAATCGAAGACCTTTCTGATCAGCCCCAACGCGGGCCCGTCGACCTTTGCCGGCAAGGACTGTAACCCGTTCTTCTATGTGACCTCGTACCAGAACGATCAGGTGCACGAGATCCTCGGCAAGGTCGCGCAGGATCGCGGCTACAAGCGGATGTACCTGATGGTGCCGAACTATCAGGCCGGCAAGGATTCGGTAGCGGGCTTCAAGCTCGACTACAAGGGCGAGATCGTCGAAGAATCCTACATGCCGCTGAACACGCTGGACTTCCAGCCGGAGTTGTCCAAGATCTCCTCGCAGAAGCCCGATGCGTTGTTCACCTTCATGCCGGGCGGCCTCGGCGTCAATCTCGTCAAGCAATACCGGCAGGCCGGCCTCGCCGACAGCATTCCGGTGCTCTCGGCCTTCACGGTGGATGAATCGACCCTGCCGGCGCAGCAGGATGCGGCCGTCGGCATGTTCGGTGGCGCAAACTGGGCGCCCAACCTCGACAATCCCCAGAACAAGAAGTTCGTCGCCGCCTACGAGGCCGCTTACAACATCGTGCCCGGCACCTACGCCTTCCAGGCCTACGATGCTGCGATGCTGATCGACAGTGCGGTCAAGGCCGTGAAGGGCGACCTCTCGAACAAGGATGCCGTGGGAGCCGCACTGAAGAAGGCGGATTTCACCTCGCTGCGCGGTGCCTTCAAGTTCAACACCAACGGCTATCCGATCCAGGACTTTTACCTGACCAAGGTCGCCAAGCGTCCGGACGGCAAGTTCCAGACGGAGATCGTGCAGAAGGTCTTCGAGAATTACGGCGACCGTTACGCCAAGGACTGCAAGGCTGCGAACTGAGCCGAGCGTCGCGTTAAGGGAGGACTTCAATGAGCAGCGAAATCACCGGCATCACGCGGGCCAATGAGGGCATTCAGGGGATTTCCTGGAACATCCTCGGCCAGACCTACGTGCCGAAGAGCAAGACCGAGCATAGTTTCTCATGGCATGCGACCTTGCCGCCCGGCACGTTCGTGCCGCCGCACATCCATCCCGACCAGGATGAGTATCTCTATATGCTGGAGGGCAAGCTCGATTTCGTGCTGGGCAATTCGGAGGCGCAGGCGACCGCCGGCGACCTGATCCGGCTCGGCATGGGCGTGCCGCACGGCATCTTCAACAAGTCGGAGCAGACCGCAAAAGTGCTGTTCTGGGTCTCACCGACCAAAAAACTGTTCGACCTGTTCTGGGGCCTTCACAACATGAAGGAGCAGAAGCCGGAGGACGTGGTGGCAATGGCGGCCGAGTTCAACATCCACTTCCTGCCGCCGCCTCCCGGCGCCGGCTAGCGGCGCGCGCCTCAGGCGCGCACCGCCGCGAGCCCCGGCACGGTGGCGAAGCCTGCCTTGGTGGCATAGCCACGCACGATGGCCTCGCGCTGGGAGTAGCTCAGCACGTTGTCGACGTTGTCGAAGCCATCAGGCGCGAGCTGCTCGACGGCGTCGATGACGCCCTCGGGGCCGCCGCGCCGGTTGGAACGCACGATATCGGCCGTCATCGGCAGGCGCTTCTTCTCGTATTCGAGCAACGCCTGGCGCGGATGCTCGGCGCGCACCAGCGCGTCGGCAAGGCAGCGCGCGTCGAGGATCGCCTGCGAGGCGCCATTGGAGCCGACCGGATACATGGGATGCGCGGCGTCCCCCAGCAGCGTCACGCGTCCGGACGACCAGTACGGCAAGGGATCGCGGTCGCAGGTCGGATATTCGTAGAATTCAGGCGTCGCCGAGATCAGGCTCTTCACGTCGATGTAAGGCACCGAGAAGCGCGCGACGTGCGGCATCAGCTCTTCGCGTCGGCCAGGACGCGACCAGTCCTCTTTCCGAGGTGGCGGCACATTGCCCTCGCCTACCTTCACCAGCACGGCCCAATTGGTGAGGCGGCTCGCCGGGCTCGATCCTTCCGCAATCGGATAGATCACCACCTTGGCGTTGAGGCCGCCGGCCACGATCATCGATTTGCCGGTGAGGAATAGCGGCCAGTCGCGCGCGCCACGCCACAGCATCAGGCCGTTCCAGCACGGCGGGCCTTCGTTCGGGAACAACGTGTCGCGGACGCGGGAATGGATGCCGTCGGCGCCGATCAGGATGTCGCCGCGGGCGGTGTGGACGTGCGCGCCGGCACGATCGAAGAAGTAAGCGGTGACGCCGCCCTCGTCCTGCGTGAAGGCGCCGAGCCGGCAGCCGGTGTGAATGGCGTCCGCTCCAAGCCGCTCCTCGACGGCACGATGGATGACGCTCTGAAGACGGCCACGATGGATCGAGAATTGCGGCACGTCGTGGCCGGCGTCGATGCCGCGGGCTTCGCGCCAGACCTCCTGGCCGTGGCGATTGAGATAATAGAGCTGATCCGTACGGATCGCGACGTCGTCGAGCTTCTGAAGCAAGCCCAATCCGGCGAGCTCCCGCATGGCATGCGGCAGCGTGTTGATGCCGACCCCGAGCTCCCGAATGGTGTCGGCTTGCTCGAAGATCTCACAGTCGAGGCCGCGCGAGCGCAGCATCAATGCCGTGGTGAGACCACCAATGCCGCCACCGACGATAATCGCCTTCATCGCCCTTACTCCACTCGAAACACAGGCAATGGGTTAACGTCGCACGGGCAGTCACTCCGCCGCAAGCGGCTTTGTCGCCTCCGCCTTGAGCTCGGCCCGGGTCTTGGGCTTAGCCTTAATTCGCAGCTCGTCCAGGTCCTGCCGGTCGCGCACGCTGTTACGGAAAACCTGATCCTTTCCGGGCAAATATTGCGGCGGGCAGAACGCGTTCTCTGCCCCGTACCAGGCCGCAGCTTTCATGGTGAAGAACGGATCGACCAGATGCGGCCGGCCGAGCGCGACGAGGTCGGCTCGGCCTGCGGCCAGGATGGTGTTGGCCTGGTCCGCTGTCGTGATGTTGCCGACGCACATCGTGGCCACGCGCGCCTCGTTGCGGACCTGATCCGAAAACGGCGTCTGAAACATGCGGCCGTAGACCGGCTGCGCATCCCGCACGGTCTGGCCGGTCGAGACGTCGACGAGATCGACACCCGCCTCGGCAAAGGCGCGCGCGATGGCAACGGCGTCGTCGCCATTGATGCCACCTTCCGCCCAATCGGTCGCGGAGATACGCACCGACATCGGCTTGTGCGATGGCCAGACCGCGCGGAGCGCTTCGAAGATCTCAAGCGGGAACCGCAGACGGTTTTCGAGCGAGCCGCCGTACGCGTCGGTCCGGGTGTTCGTCAGTGGCGAAATGAAGCTCGCGAGCAGATAGCCGTGGGCGCAGTGCAGCTCCAGCATGTCAAAGCCGCAGCGCTCGCCGCGCTCGGCCGCCGAGACGAAGGCGTCCCTCACCGCGTTCATGCCGGCACGGTCGAGCTCGCGCGGCACTCGGCTGTCGGGGAAATAGGGCAGCGGGGAAGCCGAGACCACGTCCCAACCGCCTTCGTCCAGCGGACGATCCATGCCGTCCCACATCAGCTTGGTCGCACCCTTGCGGCCGGCGTGGCCGAGTTGCAGGCAGATCTTGGCAGCCGAATTGCCGTGGACGAAATCCACGATGCGCCGCCAGGCGGTCTCCTGCTCGTCGTTCCACAGGCCCGCGCAGCCGGGCGTGATGCGGGCCTCCCGGCTGACACAGGTCATCTCCGTGAAGATCAGGCCGGCACCGCCGATCGCACGCGAGCCGTAGTGCACGAGGTGAAAATCGGTCGGCACGCCCTCTTTGGCCGAATACATGCACATCGGCGACATCACGGCGCGATTGGCGATCTCCATCTCACGCAGCCGGAACGGCTGGAACAGCGGCACCGTCGGCTTTTGGGTATCGACATCGAAGCCGCTGTCGCGGACCTGCTTTGCAAAGGACTTTTCGACTTCGGCCACGAAATCCGGCGCGCGAAGCTTGAGATTATCGTAGGTGATCGCCTTCGAGCGCGTCATCACGCCGAAGGCAAACTGCACGGGATCGAAATCCCAGAAGCGGTCGACATGCTCGAACCAGACCAGGGAGACGTCGGCGGCGTGCTGGGTCTTCTCGACCTCCTCGCGGCGGCCGTGCTCGTAGACATCGAGCGCCGCCTTGATGCTGGGAGCCTTCTCCATCGCTTCCGCCAAGGCGATGGCGTCTTCCATCGCGAGCTTGGTGCCGGAGCCGATCGAAAAATGCGCGCTCGCCTTGGCATCGCCGAGCAGCACCATATTGTCCTTGACCCAGCGCTTGCTGCGGATCATCGGGAAATTGCGCCACATCGAGCGATTGGTGAGCAGCTTGTGCCCATCGAGGAACCAGCCGAAAATCTCGGCCATGCGCGCGGCGGACTGGGTCTCGTCCAGCCCGGTCAGGCCGGCCCGCTCGAAGGTCTCAGGATCGGTCTCAAAAATCCAGGTCGAGTGTCCGACCTCATATTGATAGGCGTGGGCGATGAACGGGCCCCACTCGGTCTCCTGGAAGATGAAGGTGAAGGCGTCGAGCGGTCTGGTCGAGCCCATCCAGGCAAACTTGTTGGAGCGGACGTCGACCTCCGGCTGGAAATGATCGAGGTATTTCTCGCGAAACCGGCTGTTGATGCCGTCGGCGATCAGGACGAGATCGGCATCGGCGAAGCGGGATTCGTCGTCGACGTCCGCCTCGAAGTGCAGGGCGACGCCGAGCTCGCGGGCTCGGTCCTGCAAGATCAGAAGCAGCTTGCGCCGCGAGCAGCCGCAAAAGCCGTTGCCGCCGACCCGGTGCACGGTGCCGCGGAAATGCACGGCGATATCGTCCCAGTACGCGAACTCCTGGGTGATGCGGCGATAGCTCGGCAGATCGTGCTTTTCGAAATTGTCCAGCGTGGCATCGGAGAACACCACGCCGAAGCCGAACGTGTCGTCGGCCCGGTTGCGCTCATACACGGTGATGTCGGCGCCAGGGCGCTGCTTTTTCAGCAGGATCGCAGCGTAGAGACCCGCAGGTCCACCACCGATGATCGCGACTTTCATGGGAGCCTCGCCAATTCAACCGGCCACGAAAACTATTTTAAGCCTAAAATAATTTCGCGCAAGTCCCCGTTGCAGGCGAGGCCAGATGAAAAGCCGGCTTAATCGCCCCTGAAGACCGGCTTGACCTTGTTGGCGAAGGCCTCGAAGGCGCGCTCGAAATCGGCCGTAGTCATGCACAGGGCCTGGGCAACAGCCTCCGCTTCGATCGCCTCCTCCACCGACATCGCCCATTCCATGGCCAGCATCCGCTTGGTCATGGTGTTGGCGAAGGTCGGCCCTTCCGCGATCTGCTTGGCCAGCAGCTGCGCCTGGGGCAGCATCTGCTCGGGGGTGACGATACGGCTGAAAAAGCCCCAGCGCTCGCCCTCCTCCGCGGTCATGAAGCGGCCGGTGTAGAGCAGCTCGGAGGCGCGGGACTGTCCGATGATCCGCGGCAGGATCGCACAGGCGCCCATGTCGCAACCGGCCAAGCCGACCTTGTTGAACAGGAACGCGACCTTGGCGCCGCTCGCCACGAGGCGCATGTCCGAGGCCATGGCCACGATCGCCCCGGCGCCGGCACAGATGCCCTCGACGGCGGCCACGATCGGCTGCGGGCAGGCCCGCATCGCCTTGACGAGGTCGCCGGTCATGCGCGTGAAAGCGGTCAGCCCCTTGGTATCCATCTTCACCAGCGGGCCGATGATCTCGAATACATCCCCGCCGGACGAGAAATTACCACCGGCGCCGGTGACGACGATGGACTTGACCTCGTCGTCAAACGCGCAGGCGCGGAAGAAATCGGTCAATTCCCGATAGCTCTCGAACGTCAGCGGATTCTTTCGTTCGGGCCGATTGAGCGTGACCGTCGCAACGCCGTCGACCACGGCCAAAAGGAAGTGCTGCGGCGAGTAATCCGCGAGCGGCACGGTGACGGGATTGGCTGGTCTGCTCATGCGATCTCCTCAGGTGTTTGTTCGCGCGCTAGATTTCGCCGCCTGCAACTGCGATCGCCTGCCCGGTGATCGCGCCGGCGCCCTTGCCGCACAGCCAAAGCACGGCGTCCGCCACCTCTTGAGGCGCGATCAGCCGTCCTTGCGGATTGTGCTTGGCAAGCTCGGCGATCGCCTGTTCGCGGCTCCGTCCCGTCTTCTTCATGATGTTGTCGATGCTGCCGGCGACGAGATCCGTGTCGGTGAACCCTGGGCACACCGCATTCACGGTCACGTTGCTGCCCGCCAGCTCGAGGGCAAGTGAACGAACCAGACCAACGGCTGCGTGCTTGGCCGCCGTGTACGCGCTGACATAGGCATAGCCTTTGAGCCCCGCCGTCGACGCAATCACGACGATGCGGCCATAGGGACGATCCTTCATCCCCGGCAGCACGCCGTGGATGGCATGAACCACGCCCATGAAATTGATGTCCATCATGCGTGCGAACAGGGCGCCGTCCGATTTCGCGAATGGCGCAGATTCAGCGCTGCCGGCATTGGCGATCAGGATATCGATCGGCTTGCGCGCATGGGCCTCGGCGATGGCGGCTTGCAGGGTGGCCTCGTTCGCGACGTCGGCGGCAGCCGCAAAATGCGCAGCGCCTGCATTGACGGCGTCGTTGAGGACCGCGGCGTTCCGGCCGACGATCGTCACGGTGGCGCCGGCGCCGACGAGAGCCGCCGCGATCGCGCGGCCGATGCCGCGACCGCCACCGGTCACCAGCGCGTGCGGCGAGTGCGGCAATCCGGACATGCGCGGGCTCCCTCGGATCCTGGTGATCGTTCCTCCGATATATTTTAACCTTCAAATTTTTGCAATGAATGCCGCCTTCCGCTCGCGAATGCCACGACACGAAGGCGGCCCGAAAATTGCTTTAAGTATAAAATTATCGCTTCCCATCCCCGAAAGGCCTGTTAGCATCGGAGCCTAAGCAAAAGGATGTCGCGTGTCGCAGCCTGTGCCGATGATAACAAAGGACGGAGGTTTCGCCTATGAAGCCGCCGGCGACCCGGGCGCCATCCCTCTGATCTTCCTGCATGGCATCGGCGGCGCGGCACGCGCCTGGCGACGGCAGCTTGCCACCTTCGGCAGCCGCTTCCGCGCAATCGCATGGGACATGCCGGGCTATGGCGGATCGGCGCCGCTGGCCAGCGTCAGCATCACTGCCCTGGCGGAGGCGCTCCAACAATTCATCGAGCAACTCGGTGCAACCAGACCCATTCTGGTCGGCCATTCCATCGGCGGCATGATCGTCCAGAAATGGCTGGCGCAATCCCCGAAATTGGCACGCGCGGTTGTGCTGGCGCAGACCAGCCCCGCTTTCGGCAAGGCCGATGGCGACTGGCAGAAATCGTTCATCGCAGCGCGGCTCGGCCCGCTCGACCGCGGCGAGACGATGACCTCGCTGGCGCCGTCGCTGGTGAAGGAACTCGTCGGCGATGATCCGGATCCCCGAGGGATGGAGCTTGCGCGCGAGTGCATGGCAAGCGTGCCGGAGGCAAGCTATCGCGCCATGATGCTCGCTCTTATAGGCTTTGACGAGCGCGGCGCGCTGAAGGATATCTCGGTTCCGACATTGTTGCTGTCAGGATCCAGAGACAACAACGCGCCCGCGCCGATGATGGCAAAGACGGCGACCTACATCCCGGGGGCCGAATATGTCGAGCTCGCCGGCGTCGGCCATCTCGCCAATCTCGAGCGTCCTGATGCCTTCGACGAGGCACTCGGCCGCTTCCTGAATTCCGTCACGACCAAAGCGTAAGGTGACTGCGCGATGACCATGCAAGTCAGCAAGACGATCGGCACGACCGGCAAGGTCGCGCTGGACGCCCCGATCTTCGATCCCGTGGCTTTCCGCCTCAGCGACGAGCAGGCCGGCATCATTGCCCGCGCAAGAGAGATCGGGCCGACCGTGTTTGCCGACCGCGCCGCCACCTACGATCGCGAGGCAATCTTTCCGTCAGAGAACTATCGCGATTTGCACCGCGTCGGCCTGCTCGGCATTGCCGTTCCCAAGAAGCATGGCGGACTCGGCGCAAACTACCAGACTTACGCGCTCGCAGCCGCCGAGATCGGCCGCTATTGCGGCGCGACTGCACTGACCTGGAACATGCACGTCTGCTCGACCCTCTGGTCGGGCCCACTCGCTGACGATCTCGACATGGATGCGGACACTCGCGCCGAGCACGAACGACGGCGCGCGATCCATTACAAGCGCATCGTCGAGGATGGAGCGATCTATTCGCAGCCTTTCTCGGAAGGCGGCGCGGCGGCTGCGGGCGGCGTCGCGTTCGGCACCGAAGCGAGGCCAGTCGCGGGCGGCTGGATCGTCAACGGCAAGAAGATTTTTGCGTCTCTCTCGGGCCACGCCGACTATTACGGCGTGCTCTGCACCGAGATCGAGGAAGGTGAGAAGGCGTCTCGCCGCAACACGCTTTACCTCGCGATATCGGCCAAATCGGAAGGCGTCTCGGTTGTCGGCGACTGGGACCCGCTCGGCATGCGCGGAACGGTGTCGCGCACACTGCTGTTCAAGGATGTGTTCGTCTCGGAGGATTCCGCGCTGATGCCGCGCGGCGTCTACTTCCAGGCCGCGATGCGCTGGCCGCACATGTTTCTGACTCTGTCGCCAACCTATATGGGCCTGGCGCAAGCCGCCTATGATTTCACCGTGCGCTATCTGCGCGGCGAGGTGCCGGGCATGCCGCCGGTCAAGCGCCGGATGTATCCGACCAAGCAGATCGCGGTCGCGCAGATGCAGATCAAGCTCGAGCAGATCAAGGCGATCTGGTTCCAGGCCGTCACCGAGGCCTGCGCCAATCCGAGCAAGGAACAGGTGTTGCGGGCCTATGCCGCACAATACTCGGTGATGGAGGGCGCCAATGAGCTCGCCGCGCTCGCGATCCGAACCTGCGGCGGCCAGGCCATGCTCCGCTCGCTGCCGCTGGAGCGGATCTATCGCGACAGCCGTTGCGGCTCGCTGATGCTGCCCTGGACCGCCGAGCTCTGCCTCGACCGGATCGGGCGCGAGGCGCTGTACGAGGCCGGCGAGACGGACGACTGACGGTGGATCTCTGCAGTCTGATCGATCGCAACGCGGCGTTCTCGCCAGGCAAGACGGCCATTGTCTTCGAGGGCGAACGGCTGAGCTATGCGGCGTTCGCCGCGCGCATCGAGCGGACCGCAACGGCGTTGAAGCAGGAACTCGGCGTCGGCCGCGGCGACCGCGTCGCCATCCTCAGCCTGAACCGGCCGGATTATCTGGTTCTGCTTTATGCCTGCGCACGGCTGGGGGCGATGCTGGTGCCGCTGAACTGGCGGCTCGCCGTCGCTGAGCAGCTCTTCATTCTCACCGACGCGAGCGCCAAGGTGCTGGTGCTCGAACAGGCATTTGCAAGCGTCCTTTCCGAGCTCGCACCGGGGACGTCCGTTGTCGGCCTCGACTTTGCGCCGCCTCGCGGCATGACGTTTGAAGGTCTGCTGACGCGCAGTGACGGCACCAGCCGAAACCCGCACACGGATCTCTCATGTCCCCTGCTGATCGTCTACACATCGGGGACGACTGGACGGCCGAAGGGCGCGGTGCTGCGCCAGGAGGCGCTGTTCTGGAACGGCGTCATGAGCCAGCACATGCACAACATGACGTCGGACGATCATGTGCTGACCGTGCTGCCGTTCTTCCACGTCGGCGGTCTCAACATCCAAACCACGCCCGCGCTGCAGCTGGGCGCGACCGTTACGGTGCACGCGCGCTTCACGCCGGATACCGCGCTTGCGACCATAGAACAAGAGCGGCCGACGCTCACCGTAATGGTGCCTGCCATCATCCAGGCGGTGAGCGAGCATCCGGCCTGGACAGCCACTGATCTTTCATCGCTCAAGGCCGTCGCCACCGGGTCGACCATCGTCCCACCACACCTGATCGAGCGCTTCGTCGCTCGAGATGTCCCAGTGCTCCAGGTCTACGGATCGACGGAGACCTGCCCGATCGCCATCTACACGCGGCTCGGCGGCGATCTGTCGCGGCCGGGATCGACCGGCCTCGCCGGCCTGTGCTGCGAAGCCAGGGTGGTCGATCATTCCGGCAGCGAAGTACCCGCGGGCACACCGGGCGAGATCGCGGTGCGTGGCCCCAACGTGTTCTTCGAATATTGGGGCAATGAGACCGCCACGCGCGACGCATTGCACGACGGCTGGTATCGCACCGGCGATATCGGCCTGTGCGATGCCGACGGCCATTTCTGGGTGCGCGACCGCAAGAAGAACATGATCATTTCGGGCGGAGAAAACGTCTACCCGGCCGAGGTCGAGCGCGTCCTGCTCGAACACCCCGATGTCAGCGAATGCGCCGTGATCGGACGGCCCGATCCGCGCTGGGACGAGGTCCCCGTTGCTTATGTGATCCGCAAATCCGGCTGCCGGCTCGACGCGGATGAGCTCAGAACGCACGTCCAGGCGCAGCTCGCCCGTTACAAGGTGCCGCGCGACATCGTTTTCGTCACCGACCTGCCGCGGACGGCGCTGGGCAAGGTCCAGCATTTCCTGCTGAAGCAACTCGATGCGCAGTCACGCGCGCAAGGAGAAGCATCTTGAAGATCGCAGTTCTGGGTGGGGGGAACGGCTCCTTCGCGGCCGCAGGCGATTTTGCGCTGTCCGGGCATGAGGTGCGGCTTTGGCGCCGCGATGCCGCACAGGTCGCGGCACATCGTTCGGCCGGCTCGGGCATCCTGGTGAAGGATCACAACGGCCGCCACGACGTGAAACTCGCGCTGGTCACGAACGATATGGCCGAGGCCGTCGACGGCACCGAGCTGATCGTGTGTCCGGCTCCTGCCTTCGCGCAAGCGGATATCGCTCACCTGCTCGCCCCGCATCTGCGGGATGGTCAGGTCGTCTTCTTGCCGCCGGCGACATTCGGCTCGATGATCTTCGCCCAGGCGGCGCGGGATGCGGGCAACCATGCAAAGGCAAGCTTTGCCGAAACCGGTACCCTGCCCTGGCTGACGCGCAAGCACGGACCGTTCGAGGTCGCCATCACCATCCGCGCCAAGCGGCTGCCGGTCGGCGTGTTCCCGCTCGACCAGGCGCCGCACGCGCTCGAAGTGATCGGGCGGGCTTTCCCCGATGCGATCGAGCCGTGCGGAGACGCATTGTCCGGCGCACTGATGAATGCCGGCCCGATCATCCATCCGCCGCTGATCGTGATGAACGTCGGCCCGATCGAGCATTTCGAGCGCTGGGACATCCACAAGGAAGGCACGCAAGCGGCGATCCGGCGGGTCACGGACGCGCTCGACGCCGAACGGATCGCCGTTCGCGAAGCGCTCGGCTATGGCGCGCCGCATTTTCCGCTCGCTCATCATTACGCCAGGGAGGGCGAGATCTGGATGTACGGCCGCGGCTCGCACGACCGGCTGACCGATTCCGGCGATTGGCGCGAACGGATCGTGTTGACCGAGCACCGCTATATGCGGGAGGATTTGCGTCTTGGGTTGTCGCTGCTGGTGTCCGTCGCCGGCCTGGCTGGCGTGGCCACCCCATTGGCCAAGGCGTTTTTATCGATCGGCGGCGCAGTCTGCGGCGAGGATTTTGCGCGAGGTGGCCGGACCCTCGAGACGCTGGGGCTCGACAATCTCGGCAAAGCTGAATTGCAGACGCTGCTTCGCAATGGCTTCTGACCGATGACCCATCGCGCCAATATTGCTTGTCTCGGCGCTGGCCGCATGGGCCGCGGCATCGCCGTCGCGTTCGCCTATGCCGGTCACAGGATCACGATGATCGACGTCAAGGCTCGCTCCACGGAGGACTTTGCCAAGCTGGAAGCAGACGCGCTCGGCGAGGTCAGGAAGACATTCGCCAGCCTGTCGAAGCTGGGGCTGCTGACCGACGCAGATGTCGATCCGCTGATCGCGCGCGTGACGGTGGTGCCAGCGAGCGAGAGCGGCGCAGCATTGGCAGAAGCCGGCATGATCTTCGAAGGGGTTCCTGAGGTCGTCGAGCTCAAGCGCGAAGTGCTGGGGGCGGCTTCGAAGCAGGTCAGCCCTGACGCCATCATCGCATCGACGACGTCGACCATCCTCGTCGACGATCTCTCCGGCGCGATCGTGAACCCCCGCCGCTTCCTCAACGTGCACTGGCTCAATCCGGCCTATCTGATCCCGCTTGTCGAGATTTCGCCCGGGAATGCCACCGATCCCGCCATCGTCGACGAGGTCAAGGCTCTGCTCGAAGGCATCGGCAAGGTGCCGGTGGTCTGCGCCGCGACGCCCGGCTTCATCGTTCCGCGCATCCAGGCGCTGGCGATGAACGAGGCCGCACGCATGGTCGAGGAAGGTGTCGCCAGCGCGGAGGAGATCGACAAGGCGATCCGCTACGGCTTCGGCTTCCGCTACGCCGTGCTCGGCCTGCTCGAATTCATCGACTGGGGCGGCGGCGACATCCTCTATTACGCAAGCCGCTATCTCGAAGGCGCACTCGGTAGCGACCGCTATCGCGCGCCGGACGTCATTTCACGCAACATGCATGAGGGACGGATCGGCCTGCGCACGGGCGCAGGCTTTCTCGATTATTCCGGGATGGACGTCGATGCCTACCGCGTCAAGCGGCTCCAGGCCATGGTCGACCTGCTCCGCCACTTCGAGCTGGCCCGCCCGCCGGTGCTTGACCGCAACTAGCCGAAAATATCCTGGAGCACGCCCTCCCGGACCACGGCAACGCCATCGAGCTCGATCGTCGTTCCCATCATCGGCAGATCGAAATGCCCCGCCGTGTAGCGGCCGGCGAATTCGTTGGCGCCGGTCGAGAACAGGAAATTGCCGGAGACTGCACGGATCTCCGTCCCGTTGGTGTCGCGCTGGTCGTACATCGACAGCGCTTCGTAGCGCGCGCCAGGGTTCATGCCGAAGCCGACATGCGACACGGCATAGGCCTCGCGGTCGCCCCAGGCGGCAAGGTAGGCGCGCATCATCGCGGCATCCGTCCCCTCGCCTTCCAGCTCGACGACATAGTCGTCCTTCAACGTCATCTTCACTGCCGACGCCAGATAGCGCTTGAACGTGAGATTGATGTCGCCTGGCGCCATCACCAGCGTGCCGTTGATGGTCCCACTCTTGGGAAAGCTGACGACAATGCCTCCAGGCCAATGCGCCAGCGTGCCGGGCTTGTCGGTCCAGCCCCATACGCCGACGGTGGAGGCACCGACCATATCGACGTCGAGCGCCGTGCCGGCCTTCGAGGTCACGCGCATCCGCTTGGTCCCACGCAGCATCTTCGCCGCGGCCCGAACGCGCTTCTCCAGCGCGGAATCCGGCACCATCCGCTCCAGCGCCTCGGGATGCTCGTTGGAGATCACCAGGATGCGCGCGCCGGCCTTGAGGATCTCCGGCGTCTCCACCGCGTGCATCAAGCCTTCGATGGTGCAATCCACCACGAAGCCCGCCTGTTGCAGCGCACTGATGACCGGACCGAGCTTCTGGATCGCCTCGCTGGCGCCGGTGGAACGAACCGGGACGATATTCCGGTTACGCGGCGTCGGCATCACCACATGAAACGGCCGCGCGCCCATGCGCAGCAGTGCGAGCTCCGCCAAGTGCACATTCAGCGCACGCGACTGGGTCTCTGAGAGAATTGCAGCGGTATCGCCAGCCTTGACGGCGCATCGTTCGAAAATCTCGCAGAATGCGTCGATCCATTTTGCCTCGATGCGATCTGCCAGCATGGCTCACTCCCGGTCTTGTTTCTTTTTCGGTCGGATCACGCTTCTGGGAAGCCGCGCAAGAGGTACGACCGCAGCGCGCCCAGCAGGGCGTTCAGGATCAATCCCAACAGCGAGATCGTGATCAGCGGCACGAACATGTCGACGGCCTGAAAGGTTCGGGCCGCAGTCACGAGCGCGTGTCCCAATCCGTCCGTCGACGTGATCATCTCGGCCAAGAACACCACGATGCACGAAATGACAAGTCCGATCCGGCATCCGGTCAGGATCGATGGCATCGCTGCCGGCAGTACGACCTTGAACAGGATTTCGGTGCGCCGCGTCCCCGCCGCCATGGCCGACCAGATCAATTTCTGCTCGACGGTCGACGCACCGTAATAGGTCGAAAGCAGAATGGGAAAGAGCGCGTCCGCGGTCACCAAGCTTATCTTCGACCCATGGCCAAATCCGAGCAAGAGCAGGAGCGCCGGATAGAGCGCGACCTTGGGCAATGGGGCCAGGACGCGTACGATCGGCCGGACCACGGCATTGATCGCGGGACTGGCGGCGGCCGCAATGCCGAGACTGACGCCGAGCACGACCGCGATCGCAAAGCCGGCAAACAGCCGAATGAGGGTTGCCACAATCTCCTGTTGGAACGTCCACGTCGCGAGCTGCTGGAGCAACCGGTTGAAGACGAAGCCCGGCGGCGGCAACAAGACCGCCGGCGCAAAGCCGAATGACACCAACCCTTGCCAAAGGGCGACGATCAGGACGATCGGGGCGATTCCAAGGAGGATGTTCGGGGACAAAAAGCGTGCCATTACGAGAAGCTCAGCGGCAAGTCGAACTGAGGCTCGGACCAACGCACAAGCCGGGCCCGAACCTTCTCGAAAATCGCATCGAAACAAATGCCCATTGCGCCTACGATGATGATCATCGCGAATACGGTGTCGTATTGACCCATGTCGAGCGCATTGAACAAGATGTTGCCGGCGCCGGACTGACGGGCGATCATCTCGCTGGTGATCATCGTGATCAGCGCCAGCACAAGTCCCGTACGGCAGCCGGTGAGGATCTCCGGCAGCGCCGCGGGCAGCACGATCCGCACCAGGCGCTGCGCCGGTGACAGCCCCATCGCGGCACCTGACCACAGCATCTTCTCTTCGACCGCCTTGGCGCCCTCAAAACTGTGATAGATCACGGGAAGGCTGACGCCGAGAAAGATCACCAATGTCTTGGTGATGTCACCGACGCCCAGCCACAGCATGATGATCGGCATCAAGGCGGCCTTCGGCACGGGGTAAATCACCATCAGGAGCGGATTGAAGAAGGCAGCAACGCTTCGGCTGCGTCCCATCAACAGGCCCAGCGGAATCGAAACCAGCACGGCCACGCCAAATCCGAACGCCATGCGGCGAAGCGAAGCCAGGATGTTGATCAGGGATTCCCTGTCACCGAGAATATCCGGAATGGCCCGGATCGCCTCGATGGCCGTCGGAAAACTGTCGTTCTTCAGCGCGAGCGAGGCCACCTGCCACACCGCGAGCAGCCCGATGCAGGCCAGCACCGGAGCGGCGCGTCTGGTGAAAGCGGCCGGCGACATCATGAGGCAGGCCCGATTTCATCGCTTTCATCGAACATGCGCTCGATATCGACGACATATTTCTGATAGCGCGGGTCGAGCAACAGCTCGCTGCGGCGGCGCGGCCGCGGCAGATCGATGTCGATGACCTCGCGGATGCGGCCGGGAGATTTCGACATCATCACGACCTTGTCGGACAGGAAGACTGCTTCGTCGACCGAATGGGTAACGAACAGCACCGTCTTGCGGTCGCGTTCCCAGATGTTGAGAAGGTCGTTCTGCAGGCGCGTCCTTGTGTGCGCGTCAAGCGCTCCGAACGGCTCATCCATCAGCAGGACTTCGGGATGATAGGCAAGCGTCCGCGCCAACGCCACGCGCTGCTTCATGCCGCCTGACAGCTCCTTCGGATAGAAGTTTTCGTAACCCTTGAGGCCGACCATCTCGATCAACGCCCGGCTCTGTGCCTCAGCCTCGGTGGCGCGAACGCCCTGCTGGCGCGGGCCATACATGACGTTGCCAAGCACTGTCTTCCAGGGAAACAGCGCAAACTCCTGGAACACCGGGCCACGATCCGGACCGGGGCCTGTGATCGCCTGTCCCTTCATCTTCGCCGCGCCGCGGGTCGGGCTGACAAAGCCGCCGACGATATAAAGCAGGGTCGACTTGCCGCAGCCCGACGGACCAAGGATGGAGACGAAAGCGCCCTCCTCAATCGTCAGCGAGATATCCGAAAGCGCAACGTGGTCTTTGCGCGCCGAGGTCTGAAAGACCTGCGAGACGCAGTCGATCTCGATGATTGCAGATGCCGGCCTTTCCGATGTCACCGGACTCACCCGTTCGCTTGATCTCGCCAGCACTGCCGTCATTCCGTCGCTCGCCTTACCGTGAGACACGAGCTTAGCAAGAAACCTGCCAGACCGGCGGCCGTTTTCGCACCCGTGCGGCGCGTCATTCGAACCACGGCCATTCTGCGGGACCTTCGTGCGTCACGGCTCCGCCTGGCGCCTGCCCAACCAGCCGCGCATATTTTGCAAGAGCGCCTGCGCGGTGACGCGGCGGACGCTGCTTCCAGTCGCGTCGCCGTGCGGCGAGTTCCTGCTCATCGAGCAGGACATCCATCCGCCGGTTTGCGGCATCGATCCGGATCCTGTCCCCATCACGAACGAGCGCCAGCGGCCCGCCGACAAAGGCTTCGGGAGCCACGTAGCCGATGCACATGCCACGGGTGGCGCCGGAGAATCGGCCATCAGTGATCAGCGCCACCTTTTCGCCCATGCCCTGCCCGTAGATCAGCGCGGTGACGCCGAGCATCTCACGCATGCCGGGACCGCCGACCGGTCCCTCGTTGCGGATCACGAGAACCTCACCCGCCGCGTATGTGCGATCGCGAACCGCTTTGACGCAGGTTTCCTCATCCTCGAACACGCGCGCCACGCCTTCGAAGAGCTGGCTGTTCAGGCCGGCAACCTTGATCACTGCGCCGTCCGGGCAGAGATTACCCTTCAGCACTGCCACGCCGCCATCGGGCATGATCGGGGCACGGGACGCGTAAACCACCTCGCCGTCCGGCGCGTTCGCCGCGCCGTATTCTTCGGCGAGCGTACGCCCTGTGATGGTGATGCAGCTGCCATCGATGTGTCCGCTCTGGATCAGTTCGCGGATCACCACGGCGGCGCCGCCGATGTCATAGACATCCTTTGCCGTGTATTTGCCTCCGGGGCGCAGGTTTCCGATCAGCGGCGTCCTGGCAAAGACCTCCCCAACGTCATCGATGGTGAAGGCAATACCGGCCTCGTTCGCGATCGCAGGCAGATGCAGCGCGGCGTTGGTCGAGCCGCCCGTCGCCGCGACGATCGCCGCGCCATTCTCGAGCGACTTCCGCGTCACGATGTCACGCGGCAAAGGCCCGCCGCGCTCCAGCATCTGCATGATGAGGCGCCCCGCCCGCCGCGAGATCTGCGCACGCTCGGCATAGACGCCCGGCACCATCGAGACGTTGGGAATGGTCAGCCCCATCGCTTCCGAGACCATGCCCATGGTGTTCGCGGTGAACTGGCCGGCGCACGCGCCGACCGTGGGCAGGCAGGCCCGCTCGATCCGCTCGAGCGTGGCGCCGTCGATCTCGCCGGTCATGAAACTGCCGACGGCTTCATAGGAGTCGAGCACCGTCAGCGTACGCCCATCCACGCGCCCCGGCAGCGCGCTGCCGCCGTAGATGAAGATGGACGGCACGTTGCAGCGAACCATGCCCATCATCACGCCGGGAAGCGTCTTGTCGCATCCGCCGTATCCGATCAGCGCATCATAGGCCAGACCATGGACGACAGCTTCGATGGAGTCGGCGATCAGTTCGCGCGAAAACAGCGAGAACTTCATGCCCTCGTGGTTCATGCTGATGCCGTCAGAGACCGACACGGTCGAGAACTCGCGCGGCGTGCCACCGGCTTCCTCGATGCCGGTTTTGGCTGCAGCCACCTGGAAGTCGTGGGTCATATTGCAGGGCGTCTGCTCGCCCTTCATGCTGACGACACCAACCATCGGCTTGGCAATCGCAGCGTCGTCGAGACCCATGGCGCGCATGAAGGCCCGATGCGGCGCCCGGTCGAGGCCGTCTGTCGTCACCCGTGATCGCAACTTCTTCATGCGCGCAACTTCTTCGTGCCTCACGACCTTCTTATTCGGATGGTTCGCCCGCCTACTCCAGCGGAGCGACGATCGTCGGATGCTTGAACTGCGCGACATCCAATTTCGGCAGCATTCCGGTCTCCGCGTAGATATCCAGCATCTTCTGGATCGCTGGGAAATTCGGCGCCGCGCCTGGATCACGCCCGAAATCGTTGTCCTTGAGCAGGTACGTCTCGAGCACGGGAATAGGCGCCTTCAGCACTTCATTGACGACCTTGAGGGTCTCTTCGCGGTTCGCCAGTGCCTTCTTCATGCCCGAGGTGATATCGCGGACATAGGCCTTGACCACCTCAGGGTTCTTGTCGACGAAATCGGCGCGGCAGGCTTCCAGGATGTGCACGATGTTCGGCATGGCCTCCGACAGTGAGAACAGCTTCCTCGTGCCGCCCTTCGCTTCCGCGCGTGCGGCAAACGGCTGATTCATGTTGACCGCATCGACGCGGCCCTGTCGCAGCGCATCTTCGGAGACCGCGAAACCGACCTCGACCAGCTTGATGTCCTTGGCGGGATCGACGCCATTCCGCTTCAGGAGCAGATTGAACGGACCTTGCGTGCCGCCGCCGATCACGGAAATGCCGACCGTCTTGCCCTTGAGGTCGGCGATTGTCTTGATGGGCGAGTCATCCTTGACGGCCCAATAGACCGAGAAACCACCGGGCTTCTCGAACACGTGCTGCGCGACGATGTAGGCTTTGAGATTGCCGCCCACCACACCGTTGGACAGCGACAGTGGCGCCTGCGTCGCGCAGTCCAGCGCGCCGGCGGCCAGAGCCTGCGTCATCGGCGCGGTGCCCTGGAATTGGGTCCATTCGATGTTGTAGGCCTTGCCGAGATTGGGAAATTCGGCCGGGCGGCGCATCATCCAGTACTTGGATTCCTCGGCCGGAATCGTCCAGCCGACGCGGATCGTCTGCTGCGCCCATAATGGGCTTACCCCCGCACTCACGGCGGCCGCTGTCCCCAAAGCCAGGATCCACTTCGAAACGGTTCGCATCGTGCCCACTCCGCTGCTCCGGCGCCGACGGGCGCCACCCAACCCGATCGCCTCAAATGTTTCATGGTTCAAACATTCAGGCAAGCCATGCGAACCAAGCGGTTTTGCCGTCCGATGCGCCATGTATGGTAAGGCGGCGTCGCACTGCGACAGAGGGAGGCAACCTATGGCTGATGCGAGCAAGGCAAACCCGCAAGGCGCCGAGAGACTCGGCTATCTCGGCCTGGGGCTGATGGGAACGCCGATGGCCCGGCGCCTGCTCGGGGCCGGTTATCAGGTGACCGTCTGGAACCGCTCGGAGGGCAAGGTGGCGCCGCTCCTCGAAGCCGACGCCAAGCGCGCAGTCACACCTCGCGATCTCCTGGTGAACTCCGATATCGTCTTCATGTGCGTGACGGACGCAGCCGCGGTTGAGGAGGTGATCTTCGGACCGGAAGGGCTGGCAGCGGCGCCCGGCGCCGGCAAGCTCGTCGTTGACTTTTCATCGATACACCCCGACGCGGCACGCGATCTCGCCAAGCGCCTGAAAGACGCCAATGGCGCCGGCTGGATCGATGCACCGGTGTCCGGCGGGACGAAGGGTGCCGAGGAAGGCTCGCTTGCGATCATGGCCGGCGGACAGGCGGACGATATCGAGCGGGTACGCCCTTATGTGCTCGCCATGGCGCGCAGGCTCACCCACATGGGCCCGACCGGCGCCGGCCAGACCACCAAGCTGTGCAATCAGGTGATCGTTGGTTGCGCGATGGCCGTGCTGGCGGAGGCCACGCGCTTCGCCGTCAACGCCGGGATTGATGCCAATCGCCTGCCCGAAGCGCTTGCCGGCGGCTTTGCGGACTCCATTCCGCTGCAGCTCTTCGTGCCGCGGATGGTTCAAGGCATTCACTCGCCACCGCTGGGGCACATTGCCACGATGCTCAAGGATCTCGATACGGTCGCCGACGTGGCACAGGCGACGTCGACGCCGGTGCCGATGGCTTCGCTTGCGGGACAGCTTTTCCGGCTGGCCAAGGCCGCGCGCGGCGCGGAAGCGGACGCGCTGGAGATTTACAAGCTTTCAGGAACAGACCGCTAAGCAGTCGAGCGCGACCCGACGCACGCTAGGGTAACTTCTTGCGCTCGTCGTCCGCGAGAAATCTTCCGAACGCCCCCCGCGCGAAGAGCAGCGGCTCCGTCGTGTTATAGGTATAGGCCTCGACCGCACCGAGAAAGATCACGTGGTCGCCGCCATAATAGCGGTTCACGGAGCGGCATTGAAAGTTGGCGACGCTCTCGGCAAGCACCGGCGCGTTGCCGAGCCCCGGCGTCCAGTCTACACCGGTAAACTTGTCGTCCGAGGATTTGGCGAACTTGCTCGCGAGAGCCTGCTGCGAAGCGCCAAGCACGTTGACGGTGAAATGGCTGGCGTTCTGAAAAATGGTGAGGCTCGATGAATAGACGACGAGGCTCCACAGCACCAGCGGAGGATTGAGCGAAACGGAAGCGAACGAATTGCAGGTCAGGCCGTAGGGCTTGCCGTCGGGCGCCGCGGCGGTGATGATCGTTACGCCCGTTGCATAGGTTCCCAGCGCGTTGCGAAAGTCGCGCGGATCGATCGACGAGCTGTCGCTCGCGAACTCATTGGCGGGATCGGGGCTGGCCGGCTGCCTCGGCAGATCATTCATCAGCCGGCCTCACAGCGTGAGATTCTCGGACGGCAGGCCCAGCGCCACGCGTCCATAATTGGTCCCGGCCGCATCGAAATTGAAGGCGAGATGCGAGTTGATCGCGTGAGCATCGCGGAATTGCCGCTGCAACACGCCGGTCGTGAACAGGCCGCGCGCGCCACTCGCGGCAAACAGCATCGAGACCGCGTCCGTACACAAGTTCACTGAAAAAGATCCGTCACGTCGATATCGGGTCTTGGTCGCCATGTCGGGCGTGTGCCCGCGCCGCGCGTCCTCCATAGCATCGAGGCACGCCGACCGCATGATCAGGCGCGCGGCGTCGATCTTCGCCGAGGCCTCCGCGATCTTGATCTGGGTGCTCTGAAAGTCACTCAATTTGGCACGGTTGTAGGTTGAAATACGATGACGTGCGACTTCGGTATAATCGTCGAGGCATGCCTGCGCGTTTCCCAGTGCGACACCGGAGAGGACGTACGGGAACAGCGAGAAGACAGGGAGCGCATAGAGCGGATTTGGATTGATCTTGCTTCCCGGTGTCGGGCCACCGGCGAGATCGCCGACAGCGACCGTCATATGGTCCGCCACAAATGCGTCCCTTACCTCCACGTCGCAAGATCCGGTCCCCCGCAGTCCCGCGACATTCCAGGTGTCCAACACGGTGTAGTCGCCTTTGGGCAACAGGAAGATGCGATACTCGATGCCATCCGCCTCGTCGTCAGAGTAGACCACGCTCGCAAGCATGTTCCATTCACACGAGGCAACGCCGGAGGAGAAGGGCCAGCTGCCGCGCAGCTGGTATCCGCCCTCGACTTTCGTCGCGCGTCCGGCGGGAAAAATGAACGAGGATGCGATCAGCACGTCCGGATCACGGCTCCAGACCAGCTCCTGCGCCTTCTGCTCGAACATGCCGAGCATCCAGTGATGGCTCGCCAGATTTGCGAGATTCCAGGCGACCGACGCATCCGCTTGTCCGAGCAACTCGGCACAGTCGACGAGTGCGACATAATCGAGCTCGGCCCCCCCGATCCGTGCAGGTTGGAGCATTCGAAACAATCCGGCATCGTGGAGATCACGTTCGGTCTCCGGCGGGAGGTGCCGCAGCTCCTCCGTCCGCGCAGCCCGCTCGCGTAGTCGCGGCACGAGAGCCCGAGCCTTCGCAATCATGTCCTCATGGGCGCGTTCGCCGGCTTCCGCCCCGGTGGGCTGACCCATGCTCGGCTTTCGACCAGGCGCCATTCGTGTCCCTCACTTTACGTATTTATGCGGCCACCCCTTCGTCAAATCAAGCCAATGCGGCCAGGCATCGGTCCGCAAGCCGCGGAGCTTCGTGCTATAGGGACTAACCGCGCGGGCCTAGCCCGTCGAAGGCTTGCTCGCGCCAAAGACTGCCTTCCGCGTGAATTCCGTGATCCGACGCTCGTCATAACCGAGAATATTACGCAAGACGTCCTCGGTATGCTCGCCCAGCAGCGGGGCCGCGACGGGATCGACTGCACCGGTCAGGCTCATGGTGATCGGCGGCTCGATGTTGGGCACCCATTCCGCCGTCGGATGCGCAATCCGGTTCAAGCGCTGGCGCTCGCGAGCCTCGGGGGCGTTGAACCCCTCTTCGACCGTCCGGAGATAGCCGACCGGAATATTGGCCTGCTTCATCTTCGCCATCCAGTTCTCGAGAGTATCGCTGGCAAAGACCTCCGCGATGGCCGCGCGCAACAGCTCCTTGTTCTCGGACCGGGCCTTGCGCGTTGCAAACTGCGGCTCGGAGATGAGATCTGGACGGTTGAACACCTCGACCACGAGCCGGCGATAGAGCCTGTCGTTGGCGCAAGCCATGTAGAGTGGCCCGTCAGAGGCTTCATAAACGCCGACGGTCGGAGACCCACTCGGCGAATTGCCGAACCGGCCGGGGTTTTCGCCGTTGATGAGATAGGCCATACCGTAGAAGCCAGTCATCCCCATTGCGATATCGAATAGAGCGACTTCGACATGTTGCCCGCGGCCGAGCCGGTCCCGCGCGAGCAGCGCCAACAGGATGGCGTTACAGGCAGACATTCCCGTCGCCATGTCCACGATGGGCGGGCCGGTTCGAACCGCCGGGCCGTCGGCAAATCCGTTGAGCGACATGAAGCCGCTCTCCGCCTGCGTGATGGGATCGAATCCAGGGCGCGAGGCAAACGGTCCAGAGCGCCCGTAGGCGGAGATCGAGCAATAGACCAGCCTTGGATTGAGTGATGCGACGGCCCCATAGTCGAGCCCGAACTTCTTCATGACCCCGCTTGAGAAATTCTCGACGACCACGTCCGCCTTGCGGATCAGATCCAACGCGATCTCGCGGGCTTCCGGCACGGAAAGGTCGAGCGCGATGCCGCGCTTGTTGCGGTTCAGGCTGAGATAGGCGGCGCTCTCCCCGCCGATCTCGGCGTGCTCATAGGCGCGCGTGTCGTCGCCGCCGTCGGGATTCTCGATCTTGATGACATGCGCGCCAAAATCGGCGAGCGTCTGCGTGCAGGCCGGCCCGGCAACGACACGGGTGAAATCGACGACCAGGAGACCATCGAGCGCAGTCGGCCCTCCCATCCCTCGCGAAGAACGTTCCGGCAATTGAGGCTTGGTGGGCATCGATCGCGCTCCTTACATCGGCTTATTGCCGCCGAATTTCCTGTAAGAGCAAACTTAAAGCCCGGCGCCGCCGACTTCGCAAGTGCCTCGCTCCCTTCATCCGAACGCAAAAACGGCCCGGCAGCGGTCAAGCTGCCGGGCCGTTAGACATTTTCGAGCGTACGAAGGCTTGGCGTGTTTCGCAGCCATTCCGGTTCGAGAGAGCCGCGTTCCGCATGACGGGAAACCCGGTCCAATCGTTCAGCGCAGCCACTTTCGCCAATAAAGCGTATGCGACCAGGCCCAGGGCGCCTCGGGCTCGTAAAGCCGATACCCTGCGTGCATGAAATTGTTGGCAGACACCGGATTGTCCGTCGTATCGGAGACGATGCTGTCCCATCCAAGGCGTCGCGCTCGCACTTCGATCGCCCGCATCAGCCTGAGTTGGAGTCCCCGTCCCCAGTGCCGCTGCAAGACTCCGACCCGGCAGAAATACCCGCTATTGCGCGCATGCGTGGACGGTACGACGCCAGCGAAGGCGACTGCATCATCATCGTGGTAGGCGATCCACCACGCCCCCGAGTCGAACTGCGGCATGACGGCCCCATCGAAGAATGTCAGCCGGTGCAAATCGCCGAGGGTTTCGGCAGTCTCGTCATCGTCCGCGTCGACGATCCGAATTCTGTACATGGGGATAGCCTATTGGCAGGGGCCATTGCGGGTGCGCGACCTGCGACTCCATGGCGATCAAGGCTCACTTGCCCAGCACGACTTTGACGCCGAGCCAGACAGCCCCCATCAAACCGGTGGCGATGACCGTGATCACAGCCTTGAAAGTGTAACTCTGCGCCTGTTCAACGCTCTTTCGCCAGCGCCGCAGGTGCTGGAAATCGGCTCTGAGTTCTTTCCGGTCATCGTCTTCGATCCCGAATGAGGCCAGGACTGATGCCACCGCCTTCAATACGATCGCGTCGACACTCTCCTGCTGAACCTTTTGCTGCTCGGCCAGTGTCTGCGCGACAATCACCCGAATCTCTTCGTCCAGAATCTTCACCGCTTGATGATCCTCGCGACATTCTCGAAGCCGCGCTTGGCGAAGTAGAAGGAGACGACCAGATTGGCCTGAAGTCCGCGGAAGATGATGAGCCCGTCGCCGGGCGTCTCGATCTTGTCGCTGAACAGCTTGAAGCCGTGGCCGAGCCTCAGGCTCGCGATCTTGCCCTCGATCAGACGCTTGGACGATTGAGCCAGCGTGCGCTGTGCCTCGCGAATGCAGACCGCGAGCGTGCCGCGCTCGGCCTGGCAGGTCTCGACCAGGAGTTCGCCGAAGAAATGCGATTTCCCCGAGCCGCGTCCGCCATAAACGCCCTTGTAGCGCGCAGGTTTCAGCAGCGGCTCGAAGATCTTCGCCGTTGGAATTTTCAGGATGGACAATGGCTACGCTCGCTCGCCCTAGGGCAGGCCGGTGCGCCTGCGCCACATCGCGGACCAGTCTTCGCGGTCGGGGGTTTCAGATTGTCCTTGCCGGGTTTGGCTCAGGTCAGGAGAGATCGGGTTTTCAGAGAATGGCGGCCAAAGCCCGAAGAGCCCTCCGAGCTGTTTCTGCGCGGCTGGTGGGAGCGTGGATGCGGGGCCGACGTTCGAAATCTTCGGCGGCTTTGTGTCGAACCCGGATCGGTTCGGGGTTGCTGCAGGCATTCTCGTCAAGACCCGCACATCTTCGGGGCGGGTCCCCGGCACCATATGCGCGTTTTGCAGATAACGCTGATACTCCGGGATGTAAGCCGGCGCAGGAATTGGATCGAACGGTCCCAGCGCATCAGCAAACGCGCCAGGGTCAAGAACATTGCCTGCGGGATCCTTGATTTGATAATGGACGTGGTGCTGCCCCCGATTGCCCTTCTTATCAAAAAGACCGGTGTTACCCATCGCGCCAATCACCTGACCCGCCGCAACTACATCGCCCACCTTAACGTGCCGCGCGTTGGTATGGAGTATCTGGTGCCGCAAGCCGCTATTGTCCCTGATCGAGATCGCCCCCCACTGATCGTCACCGGCGCGCTCAACGACACCATTCACGGGAGACCGCAATTCCGGATGGTTCGTGTTCAGACGAGCCTTTTGACCTGAGGCTGCATTGTCGCAGCGACCTTAACCCTTGTGGCGCGCAGGTTTCAGCAGCGGCTCGAGGAAACTTAGCTGTTGGAAGCACGCACACGATGGACGCGGCGGTTGCGAGATAATTGATCGTAGGGATCGCCTCGAGCAATGACTCAGTGTCCATGACCGGCCTCCCCGGACTGATTGCTCCCGCGCTTGGCTGATGCAATCAACGGCCCTGCCGACGCCGATCTCTCATCTGTCAAATCGCCGGGATCGCGTCGCCGGCCGGGGTTGCAGTGACCGCGGCTCTCCTTCGTCCACATTGGCCCCTCCGCAAAGTCGGACAGCCCAGCCTGAATCACGAACAATTCCGACGATTCAAGGTCGCGATTGTGCAGAATTCGATGAAAGACGCCATGACGACCTGGTGAGGTTCTGTCGTTCTCACCCTCGTTCTCCTCCGCCGGGTGCGTCGTCCGGGCGCACGATGATGCGCTCGACCCGGTGGATCGTTTCGACGGCGCCGTCTTCGCCGCCCTCGATCGGCTGGGCGGCCTTGCCCCAGCCGCGATCGAGGAGCGCGTTGGCCGCCGAGAGGCGCACGGCGGGCGTGGCGTCATCGCTGCGCATGATGCCGACGAGCACCTTCAGCGCCGTCCTCGTGTGCCCCCGCGCCAGCGCGCGAATGTCGGCCGGCGTGCGCGCCCTGGACCTTGGCTTCGTCGCCGGTGGGGGAGACGGCTCGCCGGCGGGCCCGTGTTCGACGTCTTCGCTCATGACACCATCTCCCACAGCACGATGGTAACGAGACCCGCGAGCGCGAGCGAGATCAGATAGGCAGTCATCATCCCTCCATGCGAAGAAAATGCGCGGCAGATCGCGCCAGGCGAAGCGCGATCGTTTCGGGCGCGAACCCTATCTCCGTGTCTTCCGGAGACCGCAGCGGCGCGGGCCATCGGCCCCTGCGCCACGGGCCGGCACGTTCGCGCGTGCACGGCCAGCAATGGTTCGGACGGCGGCGCGCCGATCGGCGCTCCATGAACATGACGTCGAGTGCGTGGCCGGATGCGCGGCCACCGTCCGATTTCTGGAATCGAGACGAAAAAACCCGCAGCGGATGATGTCCGCGCGGGTCAATCAAACTCGTCTCGATGATGTCATGATGCCGGTGTTTTGCCCGACGTGTCAAACGAACTTACCGGCGCGGCCAAAGTTAGCCCGTCAGGAGGATCAGCCGATGACATCCAAGGCGACATCACCGCAAACCTCGCGCAACAGGGCAGGTGCCGGCCCGCGCAGCGATAACAAGCCGCGCCTCGACAAGGCGCGCGATCTGCAGGAGGCGATCATCGAAGACGCCGGCGAGCCTGCGGACAGCGGCCGCGACCTCGTGCACGGCGACGGCGGCACCATCGAGCTTCCTACCAAGCCCGGCGATTTGTCGAAGGACGACTAGGCCAGCAGGAACTTCCCCTGCGACACACGCGTTGTTCCCCCGTCAGAAGGAACGTCTTGTGCGATGACCCACACCGTCCTGGTTGTAGACGACGATCCCGCCGTGCTCGACGTGGTCGTCGACATGCTGGAAGAGCTCGGCTGCGAGGTGATCAGCGCCGACAGCGGCGCGGACGCGCTCGACCGTCTCCGGCAAAACCAGAAAATCTCCATTCTCATCACCGACATCAACATGCCCGGCATGGACGGTCATGAGCTGGCCGAGCTCGCGCGACGCCGCAAGCCGGAGCTGAAGATCCTGCAACTCTCCGGCCGCGAGCCGCGGCGCGGCGGCCTGCCGATGATCAGAAAACCGTTCTCGTTCGAGGAACTCGCCGACGTCATGCAGCGAACCACCGGCATCTGCTGAAGCTCGGCCGGCAAAACAAAACCCGCCACGGATCGCTCCGCGCGGGCTGAACCAAACTCTTTTCGATGATGCCAATATGCCGGTGTTTTGCCCGACGTGTCAACGAAGGCATAGCGGAAGAGAAAGCCCCTCCTCCCAACTCGATATGTGGTGCGCAACGGGCTTGCTTCAAGCCCCCGACCCTGCCGTAGAACCCGCGACCCAACACCAGGTCGAGGGGTCACGACATGCCTTCACAGCTTCCCATCTCCCGTTCGCGAGGCCGTACGCAACCAGGCCGTACCGGGAACCCGGCAACGCCCGAGCACGAAATCGTCATCGCGGGCGGTGGCCCGACCGGGCTGATGCTGGCCGCCGAGCTCGCGCTTGCCGGTATCGATGTCGCCATCGTCGAGCGGCGCCCCGATCAGGCGATCGTCGAGACGCGCGCCGGCGGCCTGCACGCCCGCACCATCGAGATGCTCGATCAGCGCGGCATCGCGGACCGCTTCCTGCGCGAAGGCGAGATTCTCCAGCTCGCCGGCTTTGCCTGGACCCGGCTCGACATCAGCGATCTCCCGACGCGGCATCCTTACGGGCTCAAGCTGCGGCAGGCCCGCATCGAGCGCATCCTGGCCGATTGGGCCGAAGAGCTCGCCGTCCGCTTCTATCGTGAACGCGAGGTCACGGGCTTCGTGGAAAGCGAGGCCGGAATCGACGTGACGCTGTCCGGCGGCGCGCGCTTACGCGCAAAATATCTGGTCGGCTGCGATGGCGGCCGCAGCCTGGTGCGCAAGGCGGCCGGCATCGACTTCCCCGGCTTCGATCCGACGCTCAGCAACCTCATGGCCGAGGTCGAGATGAGCGAGGCGCCGGCATTGGGCCTGCGTCACGACGCACTCGGCTTTCACGGCCTCAGCACGGCCGAAAGCGGCCGCGTGCTGGTCGTCGTCACCGAAGCGACGCTCGATCGCACCGGCCAGCCCACCTTGCGCGATCTCGGCGAGGCGCTAATTGCCGTCTACGGCACCGACTTCGGTGTGCACAATCCGGCGTGGATCTCCCGCTTCACCGACGCGGCGCGGCAGGCGGCATGCTATCGCAAGGGCCGCGTGCTGCTCGCCGGCGATGCCGCGCATATCCATCACTCCGTCGGCGGACAGGGCCTCAACCTCGGTGTGCAGGACGCCGTCAATCTCGGCTGGAAGCTGGCGCAGAGGGTCAAGGGCGTCGCGCACGCCGACCTGCTCGACAGCTACCATGCCGAGCGCCATCCGGTGGCCGCGCGCGTGCTGAAGAACACCATGGCGCAGATCACCCTGCTCCGCCGCGGCGACGACGGCCGCAAGGCCGCGCGCGAGGCGATCACCGAGCTGCTCGCCATGGACGAGCCGCGCCGGCGTTTTGGCGCGATGATGAGCGGGCTCGACATCGCCTACGATCTCGGCGAAGGCCACAAGCTGCTCGGCCGGCGCATGCCCGATCTCGACCTGACGGTCGACGGCGGCAAGCGAAGACTGTTCACGCTGCTGCACGGCGCGCGCGGCGTGCTGCTCAATTTCGGCAAGGGCGGCGACATCGATGCGGCGGCGTGGGCGGATCGCGTCGATGTCGTCGATGCTGACTACGACGGCGGGTGGGAGCTGCCGGCGATCCGGCGGGTCACTGCGCCGAGTGTTGTGCTGGTGCGGCCCGACGGGCACGTGGCTTGGGTGGGGGATCAGACTGAGCACGGACTCGCCGATGCGTTGAGGCGGTGGTTTGGGCTAGGTGTTGCGCAATGCAGGAAGTGACGCCGCTCCAAATAAAGAAGCCCGCGGTTTTCCCGCGGGCTCAATCCAAACTTTTCGATGATGCCATCGTGCCAGTGTTTTGCCCGACGCGTCAAACGGGCGACCTCTAACGCATGCTCGCCATCACGGTCGGCTTCACTCAGGATGAATGAATGGCCGTATCCAGCGCGAGAACCACTCTTCAGCGTCATTGCGCGGATTGCCAGTGCCCTCCACTCCGAAGATCGGGGGCGGAATGAGGTAGCTTGGCTCATCCACAAACGCGCCAATCGGCTTGCCTGCCGGCGGCTGATTGCCGTCAGCGGTGGGCGCGGTCCAACTGCCAAACCGCTCATTGAATTCGGTGGAAGGCAGATACGGGACCGGCGCACCGCCCGACGTGAACACGCTGCCCGCGTTCGATGCGTTGAAACGGGCTAGACGCCGGATTTCCTCGGGCGGGACTGATCCCGCGCTGGGTGTAGGTGCGGTTTCAGACGGACCTTCGGTCGGCTCGGTGCCACTTGGCGTGCTGGTCCAATTGCCAAAGCGATCCGCGAAAGAATTAGCGTGTGCCTCGGAAACGAGGGGGGAAGCTCTGCGAAGTTGCGACCCGGACGTTGATGAGCTCAAATAGCCGCCACCGTGATCCGTTTCTTTGAGGCCGCTGGCCAAGGTGTCTGACGCAGTCGCGCTTTTTGAGAGCACTCCTTCGCCAGAAGCAGCGGCGCCAAACTTCGCATCCGAGCTGCTGTCCTGCGCGTTGGCAATGCGCGAGAGCGTCAAGAAGCCCCCAAGGGTCAGCAGCCAGGGGGGAATTAGGGGAGCCGCTAAGCCGGCCGCCGCAGCTCCGGCCAACAAAGGCATAGGATTCTGCCCCACAAATGAGCCGCCGGCCAAAGGATTTTCATAGAACGGCAGCCACGCTCCAGACGCCGGATCGGATCGGAGGACCAAAGGATCTTCCGGGGCCGCTGCCGTCGGAGGCAGTTGATCGAATTGTTGCTCGTCTCGACCCGGCATCGGGTAAGGCGGCAATTGGCCTGTGAAGCGCGGATCACTCGGTGTAAACCCCTCTGGCTGATTAAGCCACCAGAGAGAAGGAGGGATGAAGGGTGGCGGTGAAGGGACGTCGGCTGGGCTGGTCGGAGTCGTCGGCGGGATGTGAAAAGTATCATCGACGGGTGCAAACTTGGAGTAAGGCGTTCCGCCCAGATGTCTGTTACCGGACGTGATACTGACGCTTGGATCACTCTCAATTGCCTGGCGCAGCAGTTCTTCTCTTCGCGGATCACCTAGTATTGCAGACCATACCAGTTGATGGTCCTGTCCGGTCTTAAGACCCCTTTGTTCACTATCTCTGATGCTTTGATGCAGATCCGGATAGCGCTCGAGATAGGTCTCGTTGCCCTTGATGACCTTGTCGATACGCTTCTTAACCTCTTCGGTTGTCATTCCACTGGGCAAGTTCGTGTAGAGATCACCATTGCCAAAACCTACGCGCATCGCATCCATGAGCGTTCTTATCTTCATCGCTCGAATGTGCGGTTCGGGAGTTTCGGCGATTCGATCCAAGACGCACTTGATGGCACCGTAGTAAAGGGGGGTGTGCCCACCCGGATGCGGCGAGATGCCCATTCTCGCGGCCAGTTCATATGCCACTGGCAGATAGATTTCATTTGCGGGGGAGTAGACTCCCAATGCTTGTATATCGATGTCGCGAAACGCACGATGATTGACAAATAATCTCGGAATCATGTGGTGAAGAGCAAGAATTGACATATCGCCCCGATGCTCGAGTGGTTCTTGCGTGAGTTGAGTTGGGATTGAGTTTCGCGAGAGCTCACCAAATCTCGGACGCAGCTCAGCCACTGCATGCGAGGCATGCAGCCGCTAACCGGGCTCGCAGGTCCGCCCGCGGTGTCACGGGGCAGATCAGAGATTGGGAGGAGTCTCGGAGTAGTTCGATGTTCAGGCGCGCTTCGATGACGTCTGGAGAGGATCGCCACGGCGGGCTAACGCCTGGAGCATCGCTGCCCCGTCGACGAGGAGCGACACCGATCGTCAGACTTCAGGCGGAACTGCGTCTAACTCACACTTGGCAAGCGTATCCACGACGAACGCGGATTAGTGACTCGGCCAATCCGTGATCGGTAGAGCATCCTCAAACTCTTCGGGACGCGATCAGAGGGAGATAGGACACTTCTTCGAACAACATGCCCCTGAGGCCTGCTGCCTTCCAGGCATTTTTCATCGCTTGGTCAAATATGACACATTGTCTGGCGTACGCCATTCGAAACGCGTGCGCATCGCCAACCAGCTCGTCCTTGAAAACGAGTTCAACATCTCCGAAAAAATCATAGTACTTTTGACCGAAGTCTCGGTAGATCGGATCGTCGCAAATCCCGATGGTCAACCGCGATCGCTCCTCATCCAGCGCGTCGAGAGAGCGACGCACGTCGCAGAACCAGTAGCGAGGTCCGTCCCAGACCCCGTTTGGAACATGCACGTCGCAGACAACAAAGGAAAATGCCTCGGGATCCACGGCCTCAAACACGATCTTAGCACGGTCAGAGATAAGCCAGAACGAATACCAGAGTTCACAATCTCGAGGCCGACGACGTCGCGGGTTGAATGTGACGCGTGGCGTCGGCCCCGCGAAATCCGACAAGTGCCCCGGCTCTAGCGATTGGGGGTCGTTCGTAATTTGGAAATCACAGGGGTTGCCGGTTCGATAGAAGTCCATTCTGTAGAATTTACGCTTCTGCAACGAGGAGCGTTTGTTCTGCTTCGGCTGTCCATTGCTCATCTTAATATGCTGCCAGTTTTTGGGTCTCAGTGAAAATGAGTCCCTCAGTTCTTTCCGAACGGCAACTCCGGCCCACTACCACACGAACTCGCCACCTCTTTGCGTCATAGCGGCGCTTTCGCGTCTCTCGCTGGTTCACCAGACGTACATTGCCCTCAAATCATTAGACGCGATTGACCTGCGTCGTTGTGATGACGCCATGCAGAGTGCCGGCCACAAAAATAAAGCCCGCAGCGCGCCGCGAGCATCATTCAAATAGATCTCAATGATGCCACTCTGCCGGTGTTTTGCCCGACGTGTCAACGAGCAATTGCCTTAACTGGATTTTGCGCGAATGACTTCAAGATCGGCGACCGAAGCGCATCAGCTCAATACTCCGTCGTATCGGTGAATCCAATGCCCCTGACGCCCGCCTCCTTGCACGCATCCTTCAGCACTTGGTTCGCATACGACCATGGGATAGAAAAGAAGCCTGAAGATATGAGCCTCCCCAACACTATCCTCTTTGAAAATGAGGCTGCTTCTTCTTCTCAGATTGTAAACCTTGCGACCGGGCGTCGGATACTCGATCTCAAGAACCGACTTTTCTTCATCGACGGCATCGAGAACCCTGATGACATCACAAAGCCAGTAGGTCGGCGCCGCACGGCCATCCTGGTACCGGGTCTCGCATCTGACGAAACGAACTCCTTCTGAATCCAATGTCTCGAGAAGGCTCTTCATCCGGTCGGAAACAAGCCGATAGTCGTGAAACAGCTCCCAATCCGCGGGAGCACGGTCGAGAGACCTGTCGATGACAAGCCGCGGAGTTTCAGGGAAAGGCATGAAGCCCCGCTCCTGCGGCGGAATGAGCACCTGGCGTCCGCCTGTGAGAGCTGCGAGATTTTCCATCTTCCACCCCGGCGCCGTGTGGAACCCGCCAATGCCGGCGACATGGAACTTTCGATCCTTTGCCTTGACCCGGCGCTTCTTTGGTGGAGAACCAACCATCAATCTTCTCGTTTACGAAAGTCTGTCGTACGCCGGCGCAGTGTGCCGATGCTGCTCATCTACACGGAAGCATCGGTACAGTAAAACACCGGCAGCCCGCCAAACGCATCGGAATTCGTGTAACGAACCTGGATGCGCTCGTTTGCAGTTGCCCCGATCGTGTCGCCATCCTTCACCACGCTGCCATGCTCGATCAGATACGCGGACAGCCCGGCGACCTTGTCAAACAACGCCGAAAGCGTGAGCTTGGCCGTCACGAACTCGATCTCACGATCGACGAACGCGGACAGGCCCATCGTGACCGCGCCGATCTTCGCTCCTGACCGGAACGGAAGAATGTCGACCCACAGCCTGAAGGGATAGTCGGGATAAGGCGCGAATGCATCGCGGGAGGTTTCGAGCCAGAGTTCGGCGGGCCGCGCGACCCGGCCGGCCCATACCACGCCGCAAGCTTCCGGCATCGCCGCAATCAACGCGCCGATGACCGCCGTCGTGCCGCGCGCGGCAACCAGCGGCTGCTCACCTTTTCCGAGCATCGATACGATCAGATGGCCGCGATGCCGGGCCGCCACCGCCTTGCTCTCCGGCCAGGTCGTGGCCGCGCGCGCCCACAGGCCCTGGTCGTGCGGAATGGGTGCCGGCATCGACATGACCGCGACAAGCGCGTTGCCGCAGCGAATGAGCGGAGAGTTTGCCTGAGCCTGCGCAGCTCCGTCTCCCAAGGTCTCGGTCGTCAATTCCGGATGTCGGGCGCGAAGGACCTTGGTGACCGCAGACATGTCCGGTGTCGCCGGATCGTCCAACAAGATGAAAGAAAGAAGCGAGCTACTCATTCAACTGCCCCGCAAGAAATCATCTGGATTGCAACCGATACTTCGGCGCATCGCCCAGAGGTTGAAAGTACACGACTTAGAACAAAAAGGGAACATTGTCAATCGATGTTCGCTCTGGAGACTTTTGGCGTAGGACCGGGACCAAAGAACACGGGGCCCCCCGGCGCGGGCATCGCCCGGCATCGCCTTCCGACCGTCGAACAGCCTCCTCCCTTGTCCTGCCTGCGAGAAACGTATCGGATGAGGGCTGCTTCAACAGCGCGCGCGCCTCGCGCTCGAACTTTCGCATGTATTTCCATGCTCATTCACGAGTCGACGTTCTCACGCGTGGAGAAAGTGATCGCTGGCGGCTTCAAGATGGAACGTCGTTTCAGCGGATGTGATGGGCAGCACATATTTCAGACGTGCGGCACGCCATTGTCTCTGTGCGATTACCCAGGCACAAGGAAATACGCCATGACCGTCTCCCGCGCGGCTCTCTTCGCCATCGTCGGAATCAGTTCGTTCGTTGCCTCCATCCAGATGTCTCACGCTGGCGGCCTCGGACTCGATTGGCTCTCGAACAAACCTTACGTCGAGTGTCTCAAGCAAGCACGGATGCTCGCTGATGTGAGCAGCGTCATGAAAGGACCGGCCTACCGGGAGGCGAGCTATGAGCGAGGCCGTCACCAGTGCAACCGACAATACTACGGTCACGAATAGGCCTGCAGCTGCCGGTACGGGATCTGCCAGCGGCTCGAGCGTTCCTTGAAAATATCATCGAAGTCGTGCCGCTCGTTGCGGCACGACTTCGGTCTCCATCGACGAAGATTGTCGTCAGGGCTGGCGGGTCGCGCCCGGTGCTCCCGGTATCTGGCCGCCAAACTTGGACGAGCCCGTGCCACTCACGCTGGTCGGGCCGGCGGCCGTGCCGTTCGGATCACTGCGGGCGGCCGAGCGTCCGGGTCCGGGCATCATGTTCATCGACCTGGACCAGCCATGATGATGATGCCGCTTTGGCGTGTGGGCCGAGGCATAGGACGAGGCGGCTAACAAAATCGCTAGCCCGAGTGCTGCTGCTTTCATCAACGTATCCTCCCCCGAGGAAAACTTTACCTCCCCGCGCGTGTTCCTTTTCGCCCCAGCTTGCTCTCAACTTTCTTCCGGCCGCTGCCGACCTTCTCAAGAAGCCTATCGGATGCCGGCTCCGTCGACAGCTCCCGCTTCGCGCTCGAGCCGGCGCATGTATTTCCTTGTGCGCATGGCCCGCAAGGCAACGGCTGATACACCGGAATCCCGCCCCGCACTCAAATTGAGTAAGTCGCTCAACAGGCTCAGACTTCGCCTCGAAATTTAATTTGCGCACGTATCAAAAGATACAGACTCTCCGCCGCAGCAGGACTAGGCTTCATCCATCACCGCAAGGCCCGTGGCACGAGACCGGTGATGAGAACGCCAATCGCGCTCCCGCCTTCTATCCCGCGAGGAGAGTACGCCATGCTGAAACGGCGTCGTTTCAAACAAATCAAGACACTCAACGAACGACTGGCCGACGAGGCCATCCGCTGCCGCGAAGAGGCGCGCGCGCTGTCGCCGGGGCGCCGCCGCGAGATGCTGCTGCGCCGGGCGCGGCAGGACGAGGCCGCCATGCAGATCGACGCCTGGCTTCGCTCGCCCGGCCTGAGGGCGCCGACATGAGCCAGCAATATCGCGCTTATCTCGTCGGCGAGAACGGCGTCTTCCGCTCGGCGGAAGCCTTCGAGGCCGCGTCCGACGAGACCGCCCTCGCCTTCGCGCGGCAGTTCACGCGGCACGGCAAGGTCGAGGTCTGGCAGCTCGGGCGCAAGATCGCCGTGCTCGAGTCCGGGCAATCCTGGCCGTTGCCGCCGCAGCCATCGCGGCCGACGCTGACGCGTCAATGATCGCCGGATGGCGTTCGTGCGTTGAACGTCTCGATCGCGAAGCTGAATGTCACCTGCATGACGGGCCCGCCGGCGTCGCGAACGTCGATCGCCATCCTCCGCCGTCCGCCGGTCGCCGGTGCGGAAATGATGGCGTCGCGCGCCATGTCTCCGACCGACTTGGCGGCCTCGGCCTGGACCGCGCGCATGTTGGACAGCTCCAGCCCCTCTTCGTCGAGCGCGGCACCGTGCTCGTCGGTCAAGTCGAAGTAATATCGCGCCATATGCGTATTCCTTTGTCCGTAAGAGGCCCGGGAGGGGACAAAGGTTGCAAGCCCATCGAAAATCTATTGGAGCCAGGGAGTTCCGGGAACTGACTGCGCCTCCCGGCGCAGCTCTTACTCTTCCGCGAGCTTGCACGCGATATAGGCGTCCACCGTCTCGGCGAAGGAGCGCTGCACGCCGACCGCCACATCATGCTGGTCGAGCGCGTCGCGCTGGAGCACGCGCAATCCGCGGCCGCGACAGCTCACGGGCGCCGTGTTCAGATATTGATCGATGGCGCCCTTGGCGAGCGGGATGGCCTTGGGATCGCCCCTGGCGATCAGGAGCCTGAGCAGGCTCTGGCATTCGGCCAAACCTGGCATGGATCTAAGCCTCTCACCCTTGCCGCGATTTCGGCTTCGGCCGCTTCACCGGCTGGGTGTGGGTGCCGAACAGCGCCAGCAAGAACGCGACTTCTTCCTTCGAACCGATCTGGATCATGATTGTCTCTCCTGTTCGCTCCGTTGGTCGGGCCGCGGGCGCCCGCAGTTCAGGACAATCGGGTTTCAGCACTGTTTCAGGCGTGTTTCGTCGCGGGCTGACGGCGTGGCCGGCCTGCTTGTGTCCACAATTGAACATGGGAAACGCCCTTGACGCCGCCCTCGTCGCGCTTCGCTATTCCTTAACGCCCGCGCCATAAATTCCCACGCAGGTGATGGGCCTGCGGGGAGTTTTGAGAGATGGCCGTGAAGTGCGCCGGATGTGCCGACGGGACGGAGTTGCCGTTCGAATTCAAGATGGCGTTCCAGCCGATCGTGGACGTCAGCGAGAACAGGATCTGGGGCTATGAGGCGCTGGTGCGCGGCCCGAACGGCGAGAGCGCGCACAGCGTGCTCAGCCAGCTCACCGACAACCAGCTCTACCGCTTCGACCAGGCCGCTCGCGTCATGGCGATCGAAACCGCCGGCCGGCTGTTTGCCGATCCGCATACGCGGCTCTCGATCAACTTCATGCCGAACGCCGTGTACGAGCCGCGCGCCTGCATCCAGAAATCGCTGGAAGCCGCGCGCCGCGCGAATTTTCCGGCCTCCAATCTGATGTTCGAGTTCACCGAGAACGAGCGGATGAGCGATCCGGCGCATGTCGAGAACATCGTGCGCGCCTACAAGGCGCTCGGCTTCTGGACCGCGCTGGACGATTTCGGCGCCGGCTATGCCGGCCTCGGCCTGCTCGCCCGCCTGCAGCCGAACCTGATCAAGATCGACATGGAGCTGCTCCGCGACATCCATCTCAGCCGGCCCAAGCAGGTCATCGTCGCAGGCCTCGCGCAGATCGCGCGCGAGCTCGACATCACGGTCCTGGCCGAGGGCGTCGAGAACGAGGCCGAGCTCACCATCCTGCGCGCCGCCGGCATCGCGCTGTTTCAAGGCTATCATTTCGCGAGGCCCGGCCTCATGTCACTGCCGACGGTGCGCGGCTTCGAGCGGATCGACGTGTCGCTCGCGGGGTGAGCTGGATCCGGCTTTTCCGGATTGTCCCGGTCAGCGACACAAGACGTCAAAAGCCCGCGCGGATCGCTCCACGCGGGCTTTTGCTTGCTGCTTGCGCAGCAGGTTTCGTCTCAGTGCATGTGGCCGATCAGATAGACGCCGCCGCCCAGAACGATGACGGCCGGCACGGCCCAAAGCAGAAGTACGGGCATCGCTTGTCTCCTTAGTTCGACGTGCAGACCTTGACGGTCTTCATGCCGGCCTCGGCTTCAGACCTGGTCTTGTACACGGTATCGCCGCTGACAACCGTCGTCTCGGTGGTGGTCGGCTTCGACTCCGTGATCGTGCACTTCTTGGTCTTGACGTCCTGCACCACGTAGAACGATTGCGCGAACGCAGGCGCGGCAAATGACGTCAGCACGGCAGCGGCAATGATGGTCTTGATGTTCATCGTGTCCTCCTCCAGTGGCCCGGTGATCCGGGATCCGTCTTCTTCAAACTTCAAATATTGCCACTTGTTCCCGGTTATCGTTCGAACCAACGGCCGGGGCTCGCGTTGACGCGGCGACCCTGGAGGCTGCGATGCTGGATCTGAGACTTGTGACGACGGCGCTGGCGATGCTGATGGCCCTGATGACCGTGGCGCTGGCCGAGCCCGCCAAGGACCAGGTGCGGCCTGTGGCTCAAGCCGCCGAGGCGCGTCCGATCCGCGTCATCCTTCCCGCCCCCTGGGAGCCCGCCACGACGCAAGCCGAGGCAACACCTGCGAAGTGAGTACGGCGCAGCTCATGTGCCGCGCTTCGCGGTGATTGTGCGCAGCGCGATGCCGTGCTGCCAGGCCCGCACCCGCACAGCCGCTTCGCTCCGGTTCAGCGCGAGGGCGATCTCGTCGGGCCGCCTTCCCGCTTCAGCCATGGCTTTCAACCGCTCATGCTCTTCCGCTGTCCACCTCTTCAACAATGGATAGCGTGATTGCATGGTTGGAGCTGCCTCGCGCGTCATGAAAGCGAGACAATCGGCCGCCAAAGGCGAAGTTCCTACGCGGTGCGCCGGCTGACGGCCTGCCGGCCGAAGGCCGAGCGCGCAAACGGGATATCGCGGCAATCGTTCCTCGCGTCCTCATCGGGCGCGCGCGATCGCAGCAAGATCATGCTGCGGCACTCGGCAAGCTTTTATCGCAGCAACCAATTCGAATCTCATGTGTTGTCGCCGGCACATTCACCGCCGGAGAATAAAAAATGAGACGTCTTACCTTACTAGCCGCAACCCTGCTGATGCTCGGAGCCGTGCCCGCAGGCGCGCAATCCCAACCCGCGCAAAGCGGGCCGGGCAACAACGCCGTCAACAGCTCGGACCACAACAACTCGAACAAGCCGGTCGAGGGCCGCAACAGCTTCACTGAGGGACAGGCGAAGTCGCGGATCGAGGGCGCCGGATATTCCAACGTGTCCGGACTGCACAAGGACGACCAGGGCGTCTGGCGCGGCAAGGCCGACAAGGCCGGCAGCAAGACCGACGTCAGCCTGGACTTCCAGGGCAACGTGAACCCCGCCAAGTAAGGACGACCAAGTAAGGAATCATGCACATGACAACCACCATTTCCCGCCTTTACGACACCTATGCCGACGCCGAGCGCGCCGTGACCCGGCTCGAGGGAGCCGGCGTGCCGCACTCCGACATCAGCATCGTCGCCAACAATTCCGACAATTGGTACGGCTCACGCTCCGGCAAGGTCGATCGTGACCGCGACGGCGTGGACGATCGCGCCGAAGGCGCCGGCACGGGTGCCGGCATCGGCGCCGGCCTCGGCGGCGCGGCAGGCCTGCTCGCCGGCCTCGGCCTGCTCGCCATTCCCGGCCTCGGTCCGGTCGTGGCCGCAGGATGGCTCGCCGCGACTGCAGCCGGCGCAGCCGCCGGTGCGGCAACGGGTGGAATCGTCGGCGCCCTGACGGAGGCCGGCGTCTCCAAGGAAGACGCCTCGCGCTATGCCGAGGGCGTTCGCCGCGGCGGCACGCTGGTGTCCGCGCGCGTGCCCGACCAGGACCGCGCCCGCCTCGATGCACTGCTCCACGAGAGGTCCGTGAACCTGCAGGACCGCAGCGCGGCCTGGCAGAAGTCCGGCTGGACCGACTTCGACGCGGCGAGCCCGCCGCTCTCTCCGGAGGACGTCGGCCGGGAGCGCGAGCTCTACGGCACGGGCGTGCGGCGATAAGCTCCCGTCAAATCCTTCGACGACAAAGGCCCCGCGGTGCGGGGCCTTTTTTCGCGCGAGCACGATGCACCCTGTCGCGTCGGGGAAAAACAGGCATTTAGTGCCAAATTTAACAAAATCCGGCGCATCGGATTTGGCGGAATGAAAGCTGTTCGCGCCATGCTGGAGCAGGTCGCTTGCTCTCCTTGCACGGACCCGACCGGGAGAGCTTCGGAGAGATCGCCCATGTACTTCGTCGCCGCTGCATTGCTGGTGCTGTCGGGACTGTTCTATTCGGCGAGCCATCACGAGCTCGGACAATTCGGCTCCGACGTTTGCAGATATGGCGGCGCCTTCTGCGACAATCCCGTGCTGCTCTTCACCGGCGCCGCGCTGGCCGCCGCCTGGGGGATGTTCGTCAGCATCAAGTAGGCGGGCTCGCGCGATCCGGCGCAGCTGCGGCGGGGGAGCCGTCGCGGCCTCTGGCGATCATCGACTTATACCATTGTGTCGCCCGACGGTCAACCGGTTTTCGACCAATCCGAATATGGATTCGGATTTTTCACACGGGGTCGCCGGCCTCCCATTGCGGCGGACCGGATCCCTCGCCGCTCGTCGCGAGGGCAGCCGAGATCAGGCAGCGAACGCCGGCGGGCTCGAACTCCAGGCGGAAGCGTCCGGCGAGATCCCGGCTCGCCAGCGCGATGAGGCGGCTGCCGAATCCCCGGCGGCTCGGCGGACCCACGGGCGGGCCGCCGCTCTCACGCCAGCTCAGATCGACCTGGCCGTCCCGCGCGTCCCAGCTGATATCGACCCGGCCTTCGGGACGGGACAGCGCGCCGTATTTCGCGGCGTTGGTCGCGAGCTCGTGCAACGCCAGCGAGAGCGCCAGGGCCTGGGCCGGCAAAACCACCAGCGAGGGACCATCGCGGACGATCTGACCCGACGGGAACGGCGCGACGGCGCGGGCCACGAGATCGGTGAGATCGGCGCCCGACCAGGCGCGCGCGGTCAGCAGATCATGGGCGCCCGACAGCGCGAGCAAACGCGCATTGACGATGCTGCGCGCCGCCTCGACGTCGCCCGCACTGCGCAGCGTCTGATTGACGATCGACTGCACCGTGGCCAGCGTGTTCTTGACGCGGTGATTGAGCTCGTTGGTGAGCAGCCGCTGCAGCTCTTCGGCCTGCTTCAGCTCATTGAGATCGCGGCTCGCGCCGGCGATCGCAACCGGCTTGCGCGCGGCGCCCTCGCCTTCGAACTCGACCAGGCCCCAGGCGCTCAGCCAGCGCCAGCTGCCGTCGCACTGCTTCACCCGGTACTCGACGTCGTAGCGGCCGTCGCCCGCGGGATCGAGCGCCTTGGCGACGCGCGCCCACATCAGCTCCATGTCGTCAGGATGGAATTTGGCCTCGACGCCGTCCTTGTCGTGCAGAAACCGCGCCTCGGTCAGCCCGTAGAGCGCCTGGGCATTGGCATCATAGATGCAGATGTTGTCCGCCAGCGTGTAGCGCCACGTTCCCATTCTGGAGGCGATCATGGCGAGGTCGAAAGTGCGCTGCTGCCGCTCGAGCGCAAGCCGCATGTCGTGCTCGTGGGTGACGTCCAGGAAACAATTGATGCCGCCGACGATCTCGCCGTCCTCGTCGCGCAGAGGCGCGACGTTGACGCGCGCCACCCACCGCCTGCCATCGGGATTGAGAACGACCGCCTCGACGCCTTCGAAGCTTTGGCCGGTCCGCACGGCCTGCGCCATCGGCGTCTCCTCGGGCGGGACGAAATCGCCGTCCAGGGTCTCGACGCGGAATGAACCGCAAAACTTCTGCGCGACGTCGCCGAGCTTGGGCGCCCGGCCCCAAAGCTGGACGGCGCGGTGATTGACGCGAACGATCCGTCCCTCGACGTCGCAGGCATAGACGCCGATCGGGAGCGCATCGAGAATCGCCTGGTCCAGTGTCAGGAACGAAGCGAACAGCGTCGGTGTCGGTGCCGGGAGCTGAAAGTTCAGGAGGGACATAAGGCAAGGTAACGGGAAACCGCACAGGCGGCAACGCAATCGGCCGCCGCTTTATTTCGATTGGAGCGCGGAACCTTCGCGCGCTTGCGGCGTTGCGCGCGCCTTCCAAGCCCTGAGCGCGACGTCACCACGTCTTGGATGAGCGGTTAGCTTTATCAGAAGTCCCACCCTACGGGCGCGCTTGGAACCATCGTTCCGTCCCTTGCATTTGCTGAAGGTGCCCCCGATCGAGGTCTCCCCTTCCATGAGCGACGACGCCCTCACCCCGACGAAATCCGCGCCGACGCTGCTGCAACGGCTGGGACCGGGCCTGGTCACGGGAGCCGCCGACGACGATCCGTCGGGCATCGCCACCTATTCGCAGGCCGGCGCGCAATTCGGCTACGGGCTGCTGTGGACCGTGTTTCTCACCACGCCGTTCATGATCGCGATCCAGCTCGTCAGCGCGCAGATCGGCCGCGTCACCGGCAAGGGTCTCGCCGCCAACGTCATGAAGGTCGCGCCGCGCTGGGCGGTGCTGGGCCTCGTCGCCATGCTGGTTGCCGCCAACACCTTCAACATCGCCGCCGACATCGCCGCGATGGCCGAAGCGCTCTCGCTCGTCATCGGCGGGCTCAACCACGAGCACGCGCTGATCTTCGCGGCGGGCTCCACCATTCTGCAGGTCTTCCTGCCCTATCGCCGCTATTCGCCGGTGCTGAAGTTCCTCACCTTGGCGCTGTTCGCCTACGTCGCGACCGCCTTCACCGTGAAGATCCCGTGGAGCACGGCGCTGCTCGCCGCGGTGTGGCCCAAGGCCAATGTCAGTGCCGATTATCTGATGATGGTGGTGGCCGTGCTCGGCACCACGATCAGCCCGTATCTGTTCTTCTGGCAGGCCTCGCAGGAGGTCGAGGAGATGAACCAGGGCAAGCGCGACAAGCCGCTCCGCGAGCTCAAGCGCGGCGGCACGCACGAGCTCGACCGCATCAAGACCGACACCTTGTCCGGCATGCTGCTGTCCAACGGCATCGCTTTCTTCATCATCCTGACCACGGCCTCCGTGCTGCATGCCAACGGCGTCACCAAGATCAGTTCGGCAACCGAGGCGGCCGAAGCGCTGCGGCCGCTCGCCGGGGACTTCACCTTCGCGCTGTTCGCGACCGGCATCATCGGCACGGGACTGCTCGCGATCCCGGTGCTGGCGGGCTCGGCGGCTTATGGCGTCGCGGAGATCTTCGGCTGGCGCGCCACGCTGGAGGCCAAGCCGGACGAGGCGGCCGGCTTCTACACCATCATCGCCGCGGCAACCATCATCGGCTTCGGCCTCGGCTTCACAGGAATAGACTCCATCCACATGCTGGTGTGGAGCGCGGTGCTCAACGGCATCGTCGCCGTCCCCATCATGGCGATGATGATGCTGATCGTCTCGAGCCGCTCGATTATGGGCCGCTTCCGCGCCCGGTCGTGGCTGATCTGGCTGGGTTGGCTCGGCACCGCGCTGATGGCGCTGGCCGTCCTCGCCTTGCTCGGCTCGTCGGTGATGGAGTGAGCTAGACCGGCGACAGCGCCGCCGAGATCTGCGAGGCGATGATGAGGGCCGCGAACACGGCCGGCACGCTCATGAGCCGCAAGAACTGATCGATCGAAAGCATCGCTGTCCCCCAAGGACGAGAAACGTCTTCGCCCGCCGCGCTAGCGCTCCCCTTGCGCGACGTGCTGATCGGCCGGCTGGCGTCCCGGCTTCGGCTCACCCTTCGCGCCCGAGATCAACGTCGACCGCAAGATCCTGCGCGACCTGCATATGCATCTGGAAGCGATCCGCGACGGCGCGGGCCCCGACGTCGAGATCCTCTTGGATTGCAATTTCAACGCCAAGACCGAAGGCTACCTGAAGATCCTGCGCACCATTGCCGATATCGACATGTTCTGGGTCGAGATCGACAGCTTCAATCCCGAAGCCCTCGGCTATATCCGCAGGCAGAGCCCGCATCCGATCTCATCCTGCGAGACGCTGCTGTCCTTGCGCGAATTCCTGCCCTATTTCCACGCCCAGGCCATGGACGTCGCGATCATCGACACGCCCTGGAACGGCGTCTGGCAATCGATGAAGATCGCGGGCGCCGCGGAAGCCTTCGAGGTCAACGTCGCCCCGCACAATTTCTACGGCCATCTCTGCTCGATGACGAACGCGCATTTCTGCGCCGCCGTGCCGAACCTGCGCATCATGGAGATCGACATCGATCGTCTCGCCTGGGACCGCGAGCTCTTCACCCATGAGCCGGAGATCGAGAACGGCTATCTCGTGGTGCCTGATAGGCACGGCTGGGGCACCGAACCGAACGAGGAGGCCTTGCGCGCTCACCCGCCGAAGACCAGCGGCGGGCTTTTGAATTACGGTCGCAAGAGCTGACAGGAGCTGAGGAGACGCGCCGACGGGATTACGGCGTCACGGGATTGACGACCGGGGAGGTCTTGGGCCCCGGCCGCGCCGGCTCGATGGGCGATTTCGGAGTGGTCGGGAGCACCTTGGCGCCCGCCGCCCGCGCTGCTTCGCCCGTGGTCGCATACATCGCAACATGGGCCGGCTGGGTCTTGGCGCGATTCCAGGGACCGTGGTCGACAATCAGCATGGCCGCAATCGTCACGCCTGCCACGATCAGCGCGATCACACCGGGATGGCGGAGGGCGTGGGACATGGAGTAGGCGAAACGACGGCTTTTCATCACAAGATCCGCTGTTGTTCTCTCGCAGGTTAATTCAAAGGCGCCCCTCCGGGTTCCAGCTTCCATCAGGCAGGTTCCAACCGGATTGCGTGAATGCGGTCCGCATCGCGCTCCTGCCCGGGCAATGAGAGCGCCCCGTTTCAAATCAGCCAGTCGTGGGCCGTTTGTCCAATGCCGTGATGCGGACCATTCGCGCCGTGATCGGCCGCGTGCTCGTCCAGCGCGACGGGGACGATTTCGGCGAGCATCTGGGGCGCGTCTGTCTCGCCGGGCATCGCTTGCGCAGCGCTAGGGTCTTTGAATTCGACGGCCGGGGCGAGCGCGGAAGGAGCTGCCCCGCTATCGAAGCGAAACACGTGATCAGCGCCGCCGAACCCGGACGCCGCTTTTGCCGGCGGACCCGCTTCTGATGCATTTGCCCCGGAATGGGCAGCGTGCTGCGACGTGTCGTGGCCCGCGTTGCCGTGACTTGCGGCGCTGTCATTCGAAGTTGAATGGCCCGAATTGCCGTGGTCGGCGGCGCCCGGCTCTACCGCTGCCGGCGAACTGTGCGAAGCCCCGGAAGGATGCTCCTTGTCATGGCCGACGCCGTGGTCCGGCTTGGGCTTGGCTTCGGCCATCTCGGCCTCCGCCGCCTTGGCAGGCCCGGGCTTCCCATCGTGCTGCGCGTGACCATGCTCGGTGTCGCCGGCCTTTGGCTGGCTCTCGCCTGCTTCCACTGCTTTGGCCGAGTGGCCCGAATTGCCGTGGTCGGCGCCGCCGGCGTCTGGCTTTTTCGCTGCTTCGGGCGGACTCTCCGCAGCCTGGGAAGGATGCGCCTTGTCGTGGCCGACGCCGTGGTCCGGCTTCGGCTTGGCCTCGGCCATTTCCGTGTTCGCGGCCTTGGCAGGCCCGGGCTTCCCCTCGTGCGGCGCGTGACCATGCTCGGTGTTGCCGGCATTTAGGCCACTCTCGCCTGCTTCCGCTGCTTTGGCCGAGTGGCCCGAATTGCCGTGGTCGGCGCCGCCGGGGTCTGCCTTTTTCGCTTGCCCTGGCGGACTGTCCGGAGCCTGGGAATGGTGCTCACTGTTGTGGTCAGCGTCGTTACCGGGTTTGGACTCCGTCTCGGCCTCGCCCGCTCCCTGTCCTTGGTTTGAAGCGTGCTCGGAATTGCCATGGCTGACGCCATCAGCCGTCGAGAGGCCAGGCGGGCCAATCTCGTTCTGCGCGATCCATGAAGCGCCATTGTTCGGACTGGCCGGACCGCTCTTTGAGCCAAGATTCTCGGTTGCCGGAGATGTCGCGCCATGATCGGGCGGGGCTGATGACCCGTAGGCCGACATACCGGACGCACCGGCACCCTCCTCCGTCGTATCCGCCGAATCGCGCGCGAAGGTGCCCGACTTTGCCGACGTCCCGGAGCCAGTCCGAATGTTTGCGAACTGGAAGCTCAAGCCATCATCGGCCGAAGCGCTCCAAACGCCGGCGGTCCCCGGCGAACTCTCGCTCGCGCGGCCGCTGCTCGCACTCACATCAGTCTCATCGATTGCGGCCACCGATATCAGCGCGTGTTCGAGCTGCTCCAGGGTCACCGCGACAGCTGCGCCATCCGAGTTGTGAACGGCATCCGCATGCGCGACGGATACAATTCCCTGCAGATGGACTTCCAGCAGGCCGCGATCCCCGACATCGAGCACCCGATCGGTCGGATTCACATAGACGATCGTTTGATTGGTTGCGGGATCGTAGATCCACGCAAGGGTATGTGGCGGGATCGATTTGACCGCGGCCGTCAGATGCAGACAAGCGAGCGCCCCGAAGGCCGCAAGATTGATCCTGTTCGGCCCTGACGCGGAATCCAGGACGGGATCGGAAGAGCCGGATTTGGAATCGATCGCGCTGCGATGAACGACGTTCTCGACATTGCCACCCGTCAATTGGTCGAGGTCATCTCCGCGGGGACCGGAAACGGGACCAGGATCCAGCGCGCCGTCAATTTTCGGGCCGCTGTCGCTCGCGGCGTTCGGGCCAACCTGCCCGCGAACGTCTTGTTGCGGGACGTCTCCGGTCGCAAAGCCGGCAGCCCGGCCCAAATCATGCGGAAGGATATCCGATGCCGAGTTCGCTGCGTGCAAGTTCGCTGCGTGATTGGCGCCGCCATGCGTTATCGCGGCGAGCTTGGTCGTCGCAGTCTCGCCGATGCCGGCCAGCAAGCTGTCGATCGAAGCCGGATCCAGCTCACGCGCCTGCGCTCCGTGCTGAGAATCGCTCAGTTCGTAGATCAATGCCGCGGCGAGAGCCGCGAAGGTGCCATAGCCTGCGGGCATCGACGCCGGATGGAAGGCAGACCGCGGAAGATGATCTTCTGCGTCGGGATCACTTCCGGCTGGCGTGCTGTTCGCTCCCCGTGGCAAAAGCGCAGCAAGGCCTGGCGTGCCCGATCCGACAGAACCGCCCTCTTTCCACACCTTCGAGCCCAAGAGTTGTTCAACGGCGCGCAGCGCTTCCACTGCCACCGTCGGCGTCGCGGCCTGGCTTGCCTTGGCCAGCAAGTCCCTCTCGGTGAGAGCAGGCGCATCCCCGGATTTCGAGATGACGAGATGCGCAAGGATGGCTTTTTTCCAGACCTCATGGCCGGCGTGTTCGTCGCTCTGACCGTGGCCCTCGTCATGCGCAAAATCGTCGTTCGCTTCGGAGGCCTTGAGCTCGTCCAAAATGGCGAACGCCAGAAAGGCCAGAGCGAGCGCGGCGAAGCCGGAGGTGCGTTGCAACCAAGAGATGGTCGCAAGCACCGTTCGGTTGGTGATCTCGAGCTTCTGGAAGATGTTGTGCAGATGGACTTTGACCGTTCCCTGGGACACGTCGAGCCGGCGCGCGATCTCCTTGTTCGACATCCCTTCCGAGACCAGCCGGACGATCTGACGTTCCCGGGGCGTCAATAGCTCCAGCATCTTCTCGATTCTGCCGGGGCCATCAGCCTCCGTGCCGGTGGGCGCGAGATCAGCCTGCTCGAGCGACAATCCGCTCCTGGCCATCAGCCGCAGCGACCGCAGCATGGCGCCGGGAGCGGCATATTTCGAAATTGCGCTGCAGGCGCCGGCGGCGATCGCTGCGGTCAGATCTTGATTGTCGGATTCGGTAAAGAACACCAGGCGGGTAGAAAACTTCTCGGCTTTCGCGATCGCGAGGATGTCGGCTGCTGTCAGGTCCGGCAGGGTATCGGCGATCAGGGCCACGTCGGGCGACAAGTTCCTGATGGCTTCGAGGCAGCTTGCCCCGTCGCCGATCGACGCGACGACATCGAAATCCCTCTGTGTCCCGAGGACCGACTTCAGTCCCTGCAGAACGATCGGTTGCCTATCGACGAGCACAAGCCGGATCGGCTTAGAGATCCCTTGCCTTGCGGACGCGTCCAACATCGACTTTGCCTCGGCCCGGTCCTCTATGTCCTTCGGCATATGGCCGTGGCCGGGTCGGATAATAAAATAAGTTCAATCGATTTAGTTCCCAAGACAAATTTTGGATGGCAGCAGTGACCCCTTACTCCTTTGACCCCATGGCCGTTGCGGTGGACTGGCTAGACGCCTATCGCGCCGGCGATGTCGATGCGATCCTGGACCTTCATGCCGACGATGCCGTGGTGCATTGCGGCTGCAGCGGCGTCCGGACGGTTACCGGCCGCGCAGCCCTTCGCGCCTATTGGACCGATCATCTCCGAAAATATCCGGCGGGCACGCTGGACGACCTCAATCCTTCGGACGAGAGAACCGTGATCTCCTACGCCACCAGCGCGGGTGTGATGAGCACAGCCTTGGCGTTTGACACCTCCGGCAGGATCAAGGTCGTGGACTGTCGTCCCTTGCCCTAGCGTGGGGCGCAATCGGACCGGCAATCTGTGCTGCGTCCACTAATTCTCGAAGATGACGCGCAAGGCGCTCACGATCACCGCCGCGATGAGGCAGGAGATCGCGAGCAGCGTCCAGATCGGCCTTGTGCTTCCACCGGCCAGGCGCGCGACGAGCAGTTTCATGCTCGTCAACATTCCTCGCCCGGAAGCCGGTTGAGGTAGGCTATGCCAAGGCTGGCGAGTTCTTCGGCATCGCTCTCGCACTCTTCCTTTCTCCTGAGCAAATGGCGTTCCAGCAGGCATCGTCGGTTGTCGAACAAATCGACATCGGGATGCCGTGCCCGGTACACCGTCCAGGCGGTCTCGGTAGCGTTCTTCAAGACGGCGTCGTCCACGGTGCTTGCTCTCCAGGGCAACTGATCCATCGCTGCCAACTCAAGGCGTCCCGGAAGTTTCCAGTTTTTCCCGGTTGTCTTTAGTCGAACGGATTGACATCACCACAGGTCAGCGCTTCGCATCCCGGATGCAGCCGCGCTCCATGAGCGCGGCCTTGTTCGATGAAGCGCGGCGTTTCGCTAAGGTCGCGGTGCCGGCTGCGATGGCGCGGCAGGTTGCTGCGACGGCGCGGCGGGCGGCTTGGGCGGCTCCGCCGGCGCAACGGAATCGCCCCCGCCGTGCGGCACACAGGTGCCGACGTTGCTCAGCAATCTCTTCGCCTCGAGGTCGCGGGCCTTCTTATAGTCGCTACGCCGGTCTATTCTCGCCGCGGCTAAACGGTCCCAGGCATCGAACGCATCAGAGTAATGCTGTCGCATCTGCGCTTCGGCCGACAGGCAATCGGCGAACTTGTCGAAGACGAGATCGGTATTGACCGGCGCGACGCCGCCCACCAGGACCACAAGCATCCATTTCATGGTGTCCGCCTATATCGCGCCTGCGCTCCGGAACGATGACGCGTCGGCAAGGTCCGGCCGCGTCGCCGCCCGGTCTCGGGAAAAAGAGGCCCCAGCTCGCTGGAATGTGGGGGCATCGGAGCTGGGGCCATTCGGGGTCGCCCTTGGGGAAGGGCACCGGGAAAACTTGGCAATTGCAGGAAGGTTCCAGTCCGATTTTGGGCGCGAGAACTCACTGCTCCATCTAAGGCACACAGAGGGGTGGGAACACTTATCTCAAGCCACCAAGGTTTCGCCGCGTCGTGCGCGCTTTGCTGCCCGCCCTCTATTGATGAATTGGACGCCGACAAACTCGCCGTTAACCCAGGAGAGTTCGCAGTGTCGATAGGCGAGCCCGGTTGCTGACAGCACCAGGAAGAATTCTTTTTGACCGATGTCCGTAATCGAGCCGTCGATCACGAGCTTCGCGCTGGTTTCGGATACGTCGTGGATCTTGCAGGGACGTTGCCACGTGCCGTCGATGGCCATGAGGCGCGCCTCTATGGGGCGCTCGAAGGTAACGCGCTTCCCGTCCTGTTCTTGTGCTTCACTCATAAACGACCTGTAGACCGCAGGAGCAAACCAGAAGCTAAGCGCAGGACCTTGACGGTTGGTGAAAGGGCCAAGCTGATGCTGCAAATCAGAAGTTGCTGTGCAGCGCACACTGCACCTTCAAGCTGACGGAATGGGATCGTTGGGTTCGATCGTGGGCTGGTCCGCCAGAAACACCTCACCTCGGCGCATTACTCTTGGGGCGGAGGCACCTGGTTGAGCAGGTTCGATATGGCCGTAACAACCTGCGCCGGCGCAAATGGCTTGTTCAGGAGAATGCTGTTCGGCACGCCGTGAGAGGGCCACTCGTTGGCTGCGGCGCCTGTCATGTAGACCACGGGCATCTCCGGATTGAGCTCTCGGGAGATCTTTGCGACGTCCCAGCCCGTCAGCTTGCCCTTCAAATGGATGTCGGTCAGCAGCGCTCGGTATTTTGCAGGGTCCTCTTTGAGGAGCGTGATTGCTTCCTCACCTGAGGCGACAACCTCGGCCTCAAATCCACCTTCCTCAAGGGCACCGGCAACCAGGTCCTGGATCAGGAGATCGTCCTCGACCACCAGAGTAAGCAATGAAGCGTTCTGCACTTTCTCCACTCCGGCTGCATCATTGCAGCGAGTGCTAAGTTCACAAGTGAACAAAAGTTCCGCTGGAAGAAGATGCGTCGTGCCCTGTCATTGGCGTGGAGGAGGATCAAACCGATCAATCTTACGGTCGCGGTGCCACAGCTCCACGCTGTGACCATCAACAAGTTGCTGGGCACGATGACGAGCAGTCTCCTCGTCTTCGCAAACCAGGTCGATACGGCCAGTCACGTGGCCCTCTTCATCGATGATGTAAGCTCGGAATTCCAACATCCGCCGGAACGGCCTTGCCACTTTTTCCCGACATATTGTAGGGCGGTTCAAAGTTGCGAGTCCAGTCTCCCGGTCTGACAGCCAGTGCCGAGGGAACTAAACGCCGTACTCATTCAGTCCGACGGCCTTGCGTTCTTCTAACGCTGCCACCCACCGCTTCACTCGCCCGGCGCGATCGCGTTGCTCGGCGTCGTTCGGTCGACGATCTGCTGGCCGAACAGACTGCCGATCAGCTCGACGGCCGTGCGCGCCGTCCGGCCGCGCTCATCCAGGAAGGGATTGAGCTCGACGATGTCGACCGACCCGACTACGCCGGAATCGTGCAGCAGCTCCATGATCAGGTGGGCCTCGCGATAGGTCGCGCCACCCGGTACCGTGGTGCCGACACCCGGCGCCACGCACGGATCGAGGAAGTCGACGTCGAAGCTGACGTGCAGCACGCCGTTGCTGGCCTTGACCCGTTCGATGACGCGCCGGATCAACACGGCGACGCCGAACTCGTCGATCTGGCGCATGTCGACCACCCTGATCCGGCGCGCGCGCATCAGCTCCTTTTCGAGCTTGTCGATCGAACGTGCGCCGAACAGATCGAGCCTGTCCGGCTGGATCGAGGCGCGCGGATCGTCGCCGAGCAGGCCGTCGAGGCCGGGTTCGCCGCACAGGAACGCGGCCGACATGCCGTGCATGTTCGCGGTAACAGTCGTCTCCGGCGTGTTGTAATCGGCATGGGCATCGAGCCAGAGCACGAACAGCTCCCTTCCACGTTCCTGCCAATGACGCGCCATGGCGTTGACCGATCCCATGGACAGCGTGTGATCGCCGCCGAGAAAGATCGGAAGCGCGCCCGTCTTCGCGATCTCATGGCCCTTGCGACTGAGGGCGCGTGTCCAGCGCTGGATCTCGCGGTAGTGATTGGCTCTTTCCGGAGGCCTGTCGGCGAGGTCCCGGATCTCGCCTGCAGAAACATCGCCGTAGTCGACGACCTCGAAATCCAGGCTTTCGAGCAGTGTCGCAAGGCCTGCGGTTCGCAGCGCCGCGGGGCCCATCAAGGTGCCACGCTGCGATGCCCCCATGTCGATGGGGGCGCCCAGCAAAGCGATGCGCCTGGCTCGATCCGTCATGGTCCGATCGGTCACGGCGGCCTCCTCAAGTCACAAGATGAAGCGAGCCTAACAGAGATTCGCACCCGTCGTTTCACGGGGGCGCTTCGCTTCGGGGAGGAACAAAAGCCCCCGCGCTGCATTGCTCATCCAAGGCCGGCACCCGCCGTTACATGACGGCGCCTGTCGCGGATAGCCAAAGGTCGCCAGACCCGCTGTTCAAAACAAGCGCTCGCGCGGATAGCCAAAGGTGCCGGCCTCCGCCATCAAGGTTTGGAGGTCGCGCAGGTGAGCACGGAGATACCGCAGTCCACGTCCCAACCCGGCATGGCCGAGCGCGCCATCGATACGGCGGCGGACGTCTCCCGCACGATCGGTGAAGTCGCGGGAGGCCTGCATGCGACCGTCGATCGCCTCACCTCTACGATCGAGGAATCGCGCAAGCCGGGCGGAGCGCTTGCGACGGTCGCAGCGGTCACGCGCGAGGCGCCGCTCGCCAGCCTGTTCGTCGCATTTCTCTTTGGCGTCGCGGTCGCGCGGCGGCGATAGCTGTTCCCGCGAACGCACCCTCGGCGAGCGTCCAAACGCCTCATTAATACGGAAGCCCGCGGCATCCCCGCGGGCTTTCCCAGTTCAAGTGTTGGATACCCGACGTAGTATCCGGATGTTGCGTCGCTCATCGCTTTCCGGTGAGACCGCTTTAAGCGGCGGGTCCAGCACCGCCGGGGGTCTCTCCGGCTTGTACGCAAGCGCCTCCATGATCCATTTCGGCCATTCCGGTTCTGGGTTCGGCGCAACACGCGGTTGAAGCAGCTTCTGAAGGATGTCGCTCATGCCTGCTCCTGTGAATTCAGCCAACTCTCTTCATAGGCCGCTTCGGAATCGCATATCCCGCCAAGGCTCCCGAGAACGCTGATCGGCACGCGCTGCCCGGTCTCCTCGATCTGCGCTTCCATGATCACGTTGTCGCGGGGACGAACGATAACCCGCTCGATGCGGTGAACAAACTCGACGGGCTTCCCGTCTTCGCCGGACACCGGCTGCAGCGCCTTGCCCCAGCCGCGATCGAAAATGAGGCTCGCCGCGGCGACGCGGGCATGGGCCGGCGCTTCCTTGTCACGCATGACCTGCACGAGAGTTCGCATGGCAAGGGCGGTATGCGTCCGTGCCAAGGACTTGATTTCGGTCAGCGTGCGTTGCTTTACCGCTCGCCGAGCGGCGGCCCTCGCGAGCGCGTTCTGGGACAAAAGGTTGATATTCACTGGGTCAGTCATCTGGAAAATTCCTTTCAAAACACTTATGTCGTTTTGGGATCGAGACGCAAAAAACCCGCGGCGGAATTTCCGGCGCGGGCTCAAAACAAAACTCGTCTCGATGATGCTATTCTGTCGGTGTTTTGCCCGACGTGTCAATCACAAGAATGACGAATCGGTGTCAGCCCAAGAGCAATTTCAAACAGCGCTCAAGCTCTTCAAGCGGAAATGGCTTTCGTAGAACAAGACTGTTTTTGAAATTCTCAGGCAAACCCTTCGATCCATACCCGGTAGCGAATGCGAATGGAACGCCTCTGCTTTGCAGAGCTTCTGCAATCGGTCCGGAGCTATCGGCGCCAAGCTGCACGTCCAGGATGGCGGCGTGGATGTCTGGTGCACCCGCGAGCTGCAAACCGCCTGCCAGATCGCCGGCCTCCCCAACTAAAGAATGGCCAAGCTCGGCTAGGATGTCCGCAATCATCATGCGGATGAGCGTTTCGTCTTCAATTAGGAGCACCGAAGCCACATCGACTCCTCATTTGCGTCCCTCCTTGTCAGAACTGCCACGACTGCGCACCGCAGCGTTCGCAACGAAACATGTGGATTGTTTCGCCGGTCGTTCAATTTAGCATCGGAGTCAAAAGCTTGGGAAGGTACCGCATCGCCGGCGCTGCGACACAACTCAGAGATTTCTTATCCATTGTCTCCCGCCGCATCCCGGGAGCCTGCACGACGTTTCAATTGTGGAACAAATGATTTTGACCTGAGTTCTCGTCAAGCTTGGTCATAGAAAATTGTGCAATGCAGAGAGGACGAATGTGCGCAGTTCGTCGTCGCGTAAAGCAAGTTAAGTCCTTTAGAGAACGTCTTATCGAGGAGGCCGCGAAGTTCAGGGCAGCGGCTGAGGAGCTGCCGCCTGGCACCCAACGCGAGCTTCTCATGAGGCGCGTTCATCAATCGGAAAGAGCGTTGGAAATTTCTGATTTGCTGGCCAAGCCGAAAAGCTCGCCTCCAGTACTTGACCATGCCCGCGGGGCAACTAACGCAGCTTCGCATCTTACGCCGTCAGTCCCAGTATTTAAGCCGCGCCGAGTAGAGGAAGGGCTAGCTGAAGTCCAAATGACCGCGTCGCGTTTGCTTCGACGAACGCCTGCAAAGCCGGAGTGATCTCGGCGTTTCGGGCGAGAGCCTCTGCCAGCTCGTCTGCAATCTCGCTGGTCGCGTCGCGCGCGTGGCCCTCGATCGCATTGAAAATCACGATCCGCACCGGATAGGCGTACTGGCCGGAAAGCAGATCGCGAATGATGGTCTCGCGGTCGGTGTCCTGTTCATCGGTCTCGCGCCAGGAGCAGCCGGCACGTGCGCCAAAATCTTCGAGCACCAAATAGATGTCGCGGTCGAGGCGATTGGTTGGGACGATCGAGGGCGATGAACGCATACGCTTACTCCGAAACTGCGCGTTGGCGGAGAGACGGCCCCGGCGTCGCAGGGGATGGGGGGTATGGCCGGGGCCGCTCCGCCAACTCGGCGGCGAGCCGGCAGCAACTCAATTCCGCTGCAAATGCTACAGTTCCTGAGTTGCGGAGATTCTTGTTGGCGCAATCAGACCAATCTGAACCTGTCTAAAGGAGCTTCGTGGACACGCTCGCCATCCGCATCGGTGACTAGCACCTTGTAGCCTTTGCCTCTCAGCTCGGGCCGCACTACTGATAACTCCTGCGCAAGGCGGTCCGCGACTTCAATGGCCATCGACTCGTCTTCGAGCAATTGTCCGCCCTGATCAGCAACGGTTGTGCTATCGATCAAATCGAAATGGTAGCGAGGCATAGGACCGGCCTGAGGCTTCAATCGTTCATAGAAAGATAAGCTAGGAATCTGGTACTTAGGAATCTCGCAACAAGGCGAGGTGATTCGATGCTGGGAATGATCTTGATCATGGCCCTCGTCGGGACGGTGTTGATCGGAGGCACCGTGATTATCTTCGAGTGGCGAGCACTGGTCGGATATTGGCACCTCAAGGCCAAACGCTGACACTCCGCTCGGTCAGCGTCCGCCTGCAAACCTTCAGCCTAAAGGCGAAGCTCAGCGCCCCTTCAGCTTCCGCTCTACTTTCTTCCGGCTGCCGCCGACCTTCTTAACCGCCTTCTTCACGGCGGATGCCGAGCGGCCCGTCTTCTTTGCCTCGTAGCTGACTTCATACTTCTGTCCGCCCGCGACGCGCGCGCGGTCCTGCTTGCGACCGCGAGCGGTCTGCTTCTTTGCTTTAGCCATAGTGCACCTCCATGCACTGCGAAAACGACAGAGGATTCAGTTGGTTCCTAAAACCTCTCCGCAGCGGCGACGCGCCCGGAACGAATCGGCGCAGAAAGATTCGAATCAAAGAGTTTGTTGCGTGGAGTTGTTAGGTGGCGTCTCAGCGTCAGCGGAAGTCCCCGGCGATCGGCGTCAAGGCGCCGTTGCCGCGCTTTATCGAACCGGCCTTGGCTTCCTCCGTCGAGAGGGTGCCGTCCGGGGAGCGGTGGATTCACGAAATCAAGTTCGACGGTTATCGCGTCCAGCTTCACTTGGCCAACGAGGCGGTCACCATCTACACCCGGCGCGGCCACGATTGGACCAAGCGTTTCAAGAAAGTCGCCGATGACGCTTGGCACATCAAGGCGGGCTCGGCTGTCATCGACGGCGAAGTCGTCGTCCCCGCCGCCGACGGCACGACCGATTTCTCGGTCCTGCAAAACGAGCTCAAGGGCAGGTCGACCAAGATCGTGTTGGTCGCGTTCGACCTGCTGTACCTGAACGGTCGCGACATCCGCAGCCTGCCATTGGTTCAGCGCAAGGCCGAGCTGAAGAAGATCATTTCAGGCACCGACGTACAATTCAGCGAAAGCTTCGAGCTGGACGGGCGCGAGATGTTCGCCCATGCCTGCAAGGTCGGGCTTGAAGGCGTGGTCTCCAAGGTTCGTGACAGTGCTTACAACAGCAGCCGCGGCAACAATTGGGTCAAGACGACCTGCCGGCAGCGCGAGACCCTGACCATCGCGGGCTTCGCGCTCGACGAAGGCAAATGGGACGGCATCTATCTCGGCCGCCGCAAGGGCGATGACCTCGTCTACGCGGGCAAGGTTGACCACGGGTTCGACAAGACGTCAGCCGCCGAATTGCAGAAGCGCCTGGAGCCGCTGCGCCGCAGAACGCAGCCTTACGCAAAGCGTATCGCGCACAAGGGCATCTGGGTCGAACCGAAGCTGTTGGCCGAGGTCGAGTACCGCGCCAAGTCCGCCGAGGGTAAGGTGCGGCATCCATTCTTCAAGGGATTGCGGGAGGACCTTTGATGCAGCATTGCGCGCAATGCGACGATCAGCGCTGGGTTTGCGAGAATCATCCGGACAGGCCCGCGTTCGGGCCGCGCGCCTGCGAGTGCGGGGCAGGAATGCCTTGCCTCGTCTGCAATCGAGCGGACGCGTCCAACCCGCCAGCCATGCCGCCTGGCTATCGACCCGATCCTTTGGATGAGGACCTTGGAGATGACTGAGAGGCACGCCGCCCTAGTCGCGGGGATGCGGGTTTTCTGCGCCAGTAATTGCGACACCAATGTCGCAACGGACGTCTGGGATCTCGGATGCGGGGCCGGCGAAATCCGCTGCCTCGAATGCGGGGGCGACGGCAACTGGGGAAAGTTCGCACCAGAGATTGTCGGACCAGATTGCGCTTGCGCTGATTGCAAAGGGACAGGTCGACAGTTGGTGAGCATCTGACGATCTTCTTTTCCACAGCCACGATGGGCAGTGGCTGGCCGCCCTGCCCGCCTACTAGGAATCGATAATTTGCCAACGCAGTTGGCTCATGGCCTTGATGATCGGATGTCCACGAAGTCGCGCCAATACCTCTTCGGCACTCAGATCAAGATGTCGGCCGAGCGGGCGAGGGACGCGCGCAAAGAGGCCGATAAGCTGGCCTGCGAGGCGTGGAATTACCGCATGCTCGGCTACAAAGGTCCAGCGCAACCATCGCCGACGATTGGCGATGCGATCAATGGAGGATATCCCTACCTTGAGGTCCGCTGCCTTGGCTGCGACACCAATCAGACTGTCGCGCTGGACATCATTCGACGTGTGAAGACGACCCCGATCCATGAACTCGAACGCTACATGCGCTGCAAGGACTGTACGCAATTGCGAGGTTACGCGTACAAGCGCAGTACGCTTGTAGCGCTGAGGCCGACAAAGATTTCGGCCAGTGACCCGCCCTCGATCTGGTGGCCGGGCGAGCGATAAGGCAAAATCTGCTTCATGTGCAATCTCTATTCGATCACGACAAATCAGGCCGCCATTGCCGACCTCTTCCGCATCGTCCGGCGCTACGAAGGCAACCTGCCGCCAATGCCGGGCGTGTTTCCGGATTACCCTGCCCCGGTCATTCGCGACGCGGGTGGCGAGCGCGAGCTGGTCATGATGCGCTGGGGCATGCCGCCGCCCCCGCGAACCGGCGGCCCGCCGGTGACGAACATCCGCAACACCGCCTCGCCGCACTGGCGTGCCTGGCTCAAGCCGGAGCACCGGTGCCTCGTGCCCGTCAACAGCTTTGCCGAGTACGCGCCCGAGCCGAACCCGGAGACGAAGAAGAAGGACGTGGTGTGGTTCGCGCTTGCGGAGGCACGCCCGCTGTTTGCATTCGCCGGCATCTGGACGACGTTCAACGGCGATCGCGGCACGAAGTCGAAGCCTGTGCCGGGGCCGCATCAGGTGTATGGGTTTCTCACAACAAGCCCAAACTCTATCGTCGAGCCAATTCATCCGAAAGCGATGCCGGTGATCCTGACTTCGCCCGAGGAGTGGGACCTGTGGTTGCGTGCGCCGTGGGACGAAGCAAAATCCTTGCAGCGTCCGCTCCCTGATAACGAACTAAAGATTGTCGTCCGTGGGAGTAACAAGGAAGACACCCGAGGGCAATCCTAGACTCATAAATCCGCTATGTCCGCTGATCTCTCGGTAGCGGCGCGAAAGCGGACATTTGCGTGTGGTCTGGGAAGGGCCAACAGCAGACCTTCCTGTCAGTGGGTCGATCATGGTTTCTTAACCTAAACGAGTCTTCCGCTGGCCATAAGAAGGTATCAATCTCCGCGTGCGATAGCATTTGCTGGCCCCCAAATTTGTCCCATCGGAACCTCATCTTTTGCGCAAATTCATAACAGTAATTGCTGGTCTCCTGATACTCGCCGCTGGGATGACTACGGCGCTGCCTAAGGTGCTATCGGTCCTGCGAAAGCCGTTGTCGCAGACCTACGTCAAGGACAACGGCTACTTCTACCGGCTGAAGGCAAACTTCGAGATAAAGGAAACCGGAGAACGGCTTACATTCGACTACGTCGTGGCTTGCAATCTCAGGATAACGCGATCCCGATCTGCAGGATTGTCAGACGACTCCAGCATCCACCCGAGGGCGATGGTCATGGCAACACGCGATGGCCACGCTGTAATGATCCGGACCTTGCACCTTTGCAGCGGCTCAACCACCGAAAACGGAATGGTTCCGCCGGATGTACTACCGCTGGCGGTCTGGTTCGATGATGTCGGCGATCTATCTGCGGGAGTGGGTTATCTCTCGGAGGATGCGTATGACAATCCGCTCAGCCGGCTAAAATTTTTCGGGGCGCGGATCGAGCAGGCGACCCGGGAAGACTGGGAAACGTGGCGAGAGAAATCAGCGACGCAGTATGTGCAGAGGGGAGTATTGCCTGGCCCTTGGGGCTATGACTTTCCTAATCAAGCGCCGCCAGAACTCGGCCAATATATTTCGAGCTGCTGGACTTACGTTCGGCTCAAACTGCCCGAAGAACTGCGCGTCAAGCTTCGCGAACTGTGGCCGCAAGACAGACCACGGTACTGGACGATGCCAACGGAAACGGAGCGGTCAACGCTAGGCGAGATTGTTTGGACATACAGCCGTGAGCGCTCGTCAAGCGGCGATGTCCACAGCGGACAGCCACTGCGCAGCGGACAGATCGTGCAGATCCCACCGCACGTTCCTAGTTCTTGGCCATCTGAGATGTATCCACTAATGTGGCGCGGCCTCACATCAGTCTTTCCAATGAGGAAATCCGCACTCGGCAACGATAGCGATTTCATTCTTAATCTCGAATATCGGGATGGAGCTACGAACGGTTTCGGCGCCTGCCAGGATGCACGTGCCGATCTGGAATACAGGATCCCGGCATCATCAGCCGCACCGGTCTTTGAAGTCGACGGCATGGTCGTCAAGCAACTCGATCGGAAAATACCTGTACTATCTATTCCCCAATATGTTGCGGAGCGCGACGAAGCTGTGTTCTTCTGGAGATGGCAGAATTTCTAGAACGTTCAATCAGACTTTGTCCGCTACGGGTCAAAAGCAGCGGTACGGAAGGCGCAGTGCAGCGTCCGGCTCTCCGCCAACAACCGACATTGTGACGACCTCAGCGATGCTCGGTTAACGCCCAAGCAGCCGCTCAGGCCGCGCTGACAGAATCGAGCTCCGCCGCCAGCAGGAACTGCTTTTCGAACGCCCCAGCAGGCATCGGGCGTCCGAAGAAATAGCCCTGCCCTTCCTCACATCCCATGCTGACCAGGAAGTCGGCGGTTGCGCGGTCTTCGATGCCTTCAGCCACGACCGTGAGGCCGAGCTGCTTGCTGAGCCCGATGGTCGAGCCGACGATCGCGGCATCGTCGGAATTGGCGAGCAGGCCGAACACGAACGACCGGTCGATCTTGAGGCCGTCGAGCGGAAACTTCTTCAGATAGCTCAGGCTCGCATAACCGGTGCCGAAATCGTCGAACAGGACGCGGACACCCAATTGCTGGATCCGCTTGAACATGTCGAGCACGCGACTTTCGTCATTGAGCAGAATGTCTTCGGTGACCTCGATCTCGAGCAATGACGGCGTCAGCCCCGTGGCCTCGAGCAATGCCTGAACCGAATGGGCGAGATCGCCGGAATGAAGCTGCGAGGGCGAGAGGTTGATCGCGACACGCACGCCGTTACCCGACAGCTCCCAGTCACGCGCCTGACGGCACGCGGTCACCATCACCCAGTTCGCGATCCGCTCCGAGAGTGCCGAGGTGTTGACCACTGGCATGAACTCTCCAGGAGAGACATAGCCGCGCACCGGATGCCGCCAACGGATGAGCGCTTCGGCGCCGACAAGGCTGCCGTCGATCAGGCGAACCTGGGGCTGGTAGAACAGCTCGAACTCACCGCGATCCGCGGCGAGCGCCAGCTCGCTCTCCAGCGTCAGCCGGTTCTCCAGCTCCTGCCTGATCGCAGCCTCGAACAGCACATGGCCGCCCCGCCGCGTCGCCTTGGCACGGCTGAGCGCGAGATGGCCATTGCTCAGGAGATCGTCGGCCTTGTGTCCGCCTTCAGGATAGACGGCAACTCCGATGCTGATCCTGACGCGGTGCTGCCGCGTGCCCGTCGCAAGCGGCGTTTCGAACGCGTGTGCAATCCGCTCGGCGAACGCCGCGATCGGTTCACCAGCCTCCGCGCAATCGAGCGCGATGGCGAATTCGTCGCCGCCGAGCCGGGCAACGACCGCCTTGCCATCGACTTCGATCCGGAGACGCTCGGCGACGGCCCGCAACACGAGGTCACCGGCCGAATGCCCAAGCATGTCGTTGATTCGCTGGAAGCCGTCGAGCCCGATCACGAGCAAGGCAACCTCATGAGGCTCTCGCTCCGCATCCGCAATCATGCCGGCCAATCCGGCATGCAGCGTGTTGCGGTTGGCAAGACCGGTCAGCGCGTCATATTCGGCGAAATATTTGACGCGTTCGGCCTCGCGCTTGCGGACCGAGATATCGCGCAGGATCGCACCGTATTGAAAGCCATCCGTTCCCTGCCAACCCGAGAAGCTCGCCTCGACGGGAAAGGTTTCACCAGACTTGCGCCGGCCCTCGAACTCGACGACGACCGCTCCGCCCGGAACGAGCAGCGCCTGGCGCGCGGCGTCGTGCATGGAGGGTCCCGTGTTGCCGTCCGCCGGCACGGCGCAAAGCGTTTCGAACGGGCGGCCGATCATCTCGGCCGGCGTGTAGCCAAAGATCGCGCTCGCGCCGGGATTCCAGACGGTGATCCGGTGATCCTCGTCGGTGCAGACGAGACCGTCGCCGAGCGACATCGCGATGCGGTGAAAGCGGCTCTCGGCAATGCGGCCGAGCAGACCGCGGAAATCGATTTCGTCCAGCGCAATTGCAGTCAGGTAGGCGACGATCGCGATGTGGAACAGCGACGTGTCGATGACGAGGGGCCATCTCGCCTGGACGAGAACTGCGGCCGATCCCATGGCTGCCCCGGAAGCGACGAGCGCTGCAACGCGAATTCCCGGCCCGAAGCGGCGCCACGAATACATCATCAGCAGGGAGATCAATCCCAGCGCGATTATCATCCCGATATCGGACGTCCAGCGCAACATCCGGCCCTGCAGGATCGATTCCGCGGCCAGCGCCTGGAGCACCGGCCCCGAGACGATCTTGCCGTTGGGAACGCTGAAGCGGTCACCGAGCTCGAGCGCGGTGGCGCCGACGATGACCTTCTTGCCTTTCAGCTTATCGAGAGCCACGGGATCGCCGCGCAGCACGTCGACGTAAGAGATGGTTGGAATGGAGGCTGCACGGATGCTGAAATCGATCAGGAAGGGCGGCCGCCGGTTGGCATCCTGCCCGGCCAGCACGACGGCCATCGAGGGCATCAGGGTATCGCCGATCTTCTCGCCGACCGGATAGCGGCGCACCAGTCCGTCGGATTCGACTGCGACGTTCACCATCGCGGGCCAGGACTGGTTGCTGAACGGCTTCAGGGGGCGATTGACGTGGGCCGGGCCACCGTTCGGCGTCGGCTGCTTGAAGGACGGCAGAATGGTCGAGCCGCCGGCATCGCGAAGCGCCTTGACGAAAGCCTCGTCGGACGCCGGGTCCGATGGCGAACTGAAGTCGACATCGAAGGCGATGTCGCTCGCGCCCGCAGCTTCGAGCCGGCGCAGCAGGTCTGCGTGAAGCCGGCGCGGCCAGGGCCACACGCCGATCTGATCGATGGAGGGTGCGTCGATGGCGACCACCACGACCTTGCCGCTGGCCTCACGTGATTGCCAGGCGAACCGTAGATCGGTCAGCGCGTTGCGAAGCGCACCATGCCATCCCGTGGACAGCACGATCGCAAGCGCGATCATGACGAGAATATGCGGCCGATAGCGTTTCACCCGATCCACCCCACGCCCCGCTTCTGCAGGTGCGCCCCTCATCCCCTAGTAAATGTCCTCAATGTCGGCCGTGGGCGACGCCATGGCCATTGCTGCCGTTGCCGCCGCCATTGCCGTTGCCATTGCCGTTGTTGCCCCTGCCGTTGCCGGTGGCGCCATTGTTGCCGTTGCCGTTGCCGTTATTTCCGTTGTTGCCGCCGTTGCCGTTGTTACCGTTGTTGCCGTTGTTGCCGTTGTTGCCGCTGTTGCCGTTGTTGCCGTTGTTGCCGTTGTTGCCGTTGTTGCCGTTGTTGCCGTTGTTGCCGTTGTTGCCGTTGCCACCGCCATTTCCGTTGTTGGCGCCGGGGCTGTCGCTCGATGCGCCGGCTGTTGCTGCAGCGATGGCCGCGGCTGCATTCGACGCGCTGTTGCCGGCCCCCGCGCCTCCGCTGTTGGACGCGCCCGTGCCGGCCTTGCTGTCGTTCCAGACCGTCTCGGTTCCGGCGTTGGCGTTCGCCCTGCGCACCTGACCGGGAGCATCGACGCCATGGGCGAGCCCACGCGTCACCTTGTGGACGTTCAGCTTGACCTCGCCGAGCGAGCTCGAAATCCGCACGACGCCGGCTTTGGCACCATGATGTCCCGCCGCCTGATGCGTCTGCTTCGAAGCAGCGGCTGCCTTGGTCCCCTTGTCGATCGGACCGAGCGCATGGATTGCACGGCCGTTCGCGGCATTGCGCGGCGCGGTCAGGCCCGACTTCGGGACCGGAATGCGCTCGATCGAGGGAGCGCGCGGCTTGCCGTGCTCGATCGGGTTGAACGTTCCTGGACCGCTCAGGCTGATCCCGGCCTTGCCATGCTCGAAAACCGTGGCCGCCTGATCTGGCATGACCTGGGCGATCTGCCCCGTCCTGAAGTCGGCGACCTCGACCTGGCCGCGGAGCACGCCGACCTTGGTGCTGCCGGCACCCACGGTGACGCTGAACTTCGTTCCCTTGACCACGGCGGCGAGATAGGGCGTCTCGACCTCGAAGTGCTTGACGTTGCGCTTCTCGACTTCGAGCAGGATCTGCCCCGCCTGCTGGATGATCGTGGTCGAGAGCCCCTCCTTCTTCTCGGCGGGCAAGCCGACCACCGAGTTGGGAGAGATCAGAATCGTTTCCTCGCCGCGGACGAGCAGCACCCGGCCATTGCGGCCGGTGCGGATGGTATTGCCCGGCTTGAGCGTCTCGTCCTGGTTCAGCGAGATCTGTTGCGCGCCGTCGGCAGCGACCCATACCTCACCACTGGCCTTGCTGATCGACCAGACGCCATCCTCCGCAGCGAACGCGCCGGAAGCCGTTCCAAGCGCCAGCGCCGCCACGAAGGCACACCGCATTCCAACTCTGCCGAGCATGACGATCCTCAGTCCGCGTTACAGCCAGGCGTGAGGGGTATCCGAAATCACTCAAGATAGAATTAGCGGGAAGCGACCAGCCAAGCGGCCGGATTAACCAATCATTGACCATAAAAAACTATGAAAAATCATGCGCCTAATGATCCCTTACCGTCGCAGGGCAACATCTCCGTCGAACTACGGGGAAAGCTTCGCTGGGTGCATTGGAAAGCGGCATCTGGCCACCGCGCTGACCCTGTTGGTGCCAATCCTCGCCGGAGTTTCGCCGGCGTTGGCACAACAGGCGAACCAGCCTGGCTTCGATCCGCGCCAGCCCGAGAAATACTTTGAAAACCAAACCGAACGGGAAACGCTGAACCGCCCGCCGGTCAGCCTGCCGACGGTTGGCCAGCCCAACACCGGCGGCGATACCAGGCCGCAATTCGTCCTGCGCGGCGTGCACGTCGGCGGTGCCCACGCCGTCTCCCACGATCGCATTGCCGCAGTCTATCAACCCTATCTCGGCAAGAACGTCTCGCAGGCGGATCTCGCCGGGATCGCCGGCGCGATCAGCGATCTCTACCGCGCCGACGGCTTCCATCTGAGCCGGGCGATCGTGCCGCCGCAGGACATTGCCGACGGCCGGGTCCGGATCCAGGTGATCGAAGGTGCCATCGTGCAGGTCGAGCTGAAAGGCGACGGCGCCGACCAGTTCGGCGTCAGGCCGATGCTCGGGCCGGTTCTCGCCGAGCAGCCGTCGCGCCTCCCGACACTCGAGCGCCAGCTCTTCCTCATCAATGGCAGGCCGGGCGTTCGGATCACCGACAGCGCGCTGGAAGAGATCGGCAGCGGGTCCGGCCGCTTCCGTCTCACCGTCCATTTGAAGACCTGGCACGTCTTCTCCTCGTTCGGCCTGGACAATCTCGGATCGTCCTCTGTGGGCCCCTGGCAGACCTACGCCACTGGCGCGTTCAACTCCTACCTCACGCCCGGAGACACGCTGGCCGTCAACCTGTCGACGATTGCCAACGATCCTCGCGAGCTCGGCTTTGCGCGGCTGTCCTATGACGCGCCTGTCGGCGTCGACGGCATACGCCTCGGCGCTTCCGCTCTGTACAGCGCGGTCCGACCGGGCGATGCCCGTCGCCTCGACAGCGACATCACGACGACCGAGGCCTTCGAGCTGCGGGCCAGCATCATTCCGCTGCAATCACAATCTTCTACGCTCACGCTGACTGCGGCGACGACCTTCAGCAATGTGTCCGAGCACGACCTCTACGGCTCCTGGTACAACGACCACATCAGGACCGCGAGCCTGACCGCCGACTACAGACTGCAGGATCACTTCGGCGGCACCAATTTCGCGACGCTGACCTACCGCCAGGGCCTCGACGTCTTCGGTGCCTCGCATTTCGGCGACGATCTGCTGTCGCGCGACGGCGCCTCCTCGAACTTCTCGGTGCTGAACCTCTGGTTCACGCGCTACCAGACACTCAACGACGCCTGGTCGCTCAAGCTGGCGGCGGCGAGCCAGACGGCATCGCGGCCGCTGTTCACCTCGCAGCAATTCTATCTCGGCGGCGCGGCCTTCGGCCGGGGTTATGGCGCAGCCGAGATCAGCGGCGACAACGGCCTTGCCGGCTCGCTCGAACTGCGCTTCGACCAGAAGCTCAATTTCCGCTACTGGACCGGCTATCAGCTCTATGCCTTTGGCGACGCCGGGGCCGTCTGGAACGACGGCTACCGTTTGAGCGACGGCCTGTCGCTGACATCGGCCGGAGCCGGTGTACGCTTCTTCCTGCCAGACGATTTCCAGGCCGATCTCGGCGTGGCCGTGCCGTTGAGCTATCGGGCGCCGGACAACGAGCGCCGCAGCCCCCGCTTCCTGTTCACGCTGTCGAGCGCATTCCGGCTCTGCCCCGAACGCGGCAGGTCGGGCTGTCTCTAGCCACCCGGTCGTTTGCGCACGTCGCCCCGGCATACGGCTAGTGCAGCCTTGCTCACAGAGTTGCCTAAATTTAATCCCGTAACCTGATCACGGTCGCTCGATCCGGGAGTTCCCAATGACCATGTTCAGCGGAACGTGATTTGAGACCAAGCCATGAAGAAGGTGTTTGCAATCCTGGCGTTTCTCTGCGTCCTCGGCGTCGGGGAATATCTCCTGGTCAGCCGGTTCGCGATCCGCCATGAGACGTTGGCGCTGTTCGACGCCTCGCGGCAGCGGCCGATTTCGGTCGACCTGGCGGTACGGCGCGATTACGAGACCAAGGCCAATCTCGGCCTCTGGAAACTCCCGCTCGCCGTCATCAGTAACGGCAATACCGTCAAGGCCACCGAATATTCCTTTCTCGCCAATGTGCTTGCCGCGCGCGGCTATCTGGTCGCCAGCATCCAGCAGGACCTGCCCAGCGACCCGCCGCTGACGACCCATGTCGGCCAGCAATATGTCGGCCGGCGCGACGTCTATATCCGCTGCGAGGCCAACATTCTCTTCGTGCTGGATAAACTGAAGAGGCAGCAGGAGAACGTCGATTACGACCACATTACCCTCGTCGGCCACTCCAACGGCGGCGATGTCTCCATGTATGTCGCCCATCAGCACCCGGAGCTGGTGTCGAAAGTGATCACGCTCGACAATCTCAGGGTTCCTTTCGTGGTCAGTGACGGCATGAAGATCCTGTCGTTCCGGTCGAAGGACCCGCATTTCGTGACCGATCCAGGCGTGCTGCCGACGCCGGAGGAGGCCAAGGCGCGCGGCATCGACATCGTCCACACCGGCGCGCAGCACACGGAAATGAGCGATCGTGGCCCGAACTCGGTCAAGGAGAAGATCCAGGAGACGCTCGACCGCTTCCTGCGCGACAGCGCCAGCAGCGCGCTCGCGCCGGCCGATACGAAAAGCCCGATGATCATGAATCCGGGCGACTATTAGCCGGGAACGCTTTGCGGCAGATCAAGGCGGCTCCGAGGCGGCGGGATAGAAGACCCCCATGGCCTCGGAGAGACACGTGTCGCATTCTATCGAAAGTCTTGAGACGAAAGGCCTCGATGCAAGAAGCCTAGGCCTGCCCGCGGCGAGAATGCCGGCATTCGTACGGCATCTCTATCGCTCGGTCCGCAAGCTGCTGCGGTCGATCATCGCCCGCATTGATCTCTCACAATTTCCGGGATCGTGCTGCGGATAGGCACGGCGGACGCCAACGAATGCATGAAGGTTACCCTATGCACCAGCATTTGAGACGAATCTGCCTGCTGCTTGCCGTAACCTCCAGCGTCGGCACATCGTCTGCGCTCGCAGCCGATGCCAATCACGGTGCCGACCTCGCCAAGCGCTGGTGCGCAAGCTGCCATGTCGTCGCGAACGGCCAAACCCAGGCGAGCGCCGACGTCCCCTCCTTTGTCTCTGTCGCGCGCAAGGCAGACTTCAGCCCGGAGAGGCTTGCCTTCTTCCTGCTCGATCCGCACCCGAAGATGCCGAATTTCCCCTTGAGCCGCACCGAAGCGGGCGACATCGCGGCCTACATCGCATCGCTGCGCTAGCACGACATCGGCCACACATAGAAATCCCTGCCGGAGGACCGACAGGGACCAGTAGAAGGGACGCCGGACGGCAAACAAGGCCATCCGTAGTCCGCATGGACCTGCCCCAGCATCGCAAATGCGGATCGCGGCCACGCAAGTCCAATTTGCGGGTACGCCGTGGACAGGCGCGATAATCAGGACTTGCCCTTGCCCGGTTGCATGAGACTGCCGGTCATCTGGCGCATGTGATCTCCAGCACTGGTGAACTGGCTGCGCAGGAAATCGGATTGGATTCGCATCGCCTCCTGAAGGTCGGTGGCATGAACCAGCTTGCGCGCATGCTCAAACGCCGACTTCATGTTCTGCTCGGTGAAAACCAGGGCCTGCTTCGACACCTCCGTCCCCGCGCCTGGAACGGACGACATCGACTTGGTGGCCGCTTCGAAAAACATGCCGAATGCTTTTTCCGCCTGGTCAATCGTCTTCTCGGCCAGGTCGCGCAGTTCGGCCGGAACTTCGAGCTTCGGTTCGATCATGGTCGCACTCCTCCCGCTTTCCCTACTGAATACCACACTTGCTGGACCGCCTTCCAGCGGTCAGCCGCGGGGAAAACCTCGCCGGCGGTCCGGCTACGGCGGGAGGCGAAGAGACAGCATCAGGCCGGCGCGCGGCCGGGCTCAGGACAAGGGGTGTTCGGGAAGGGCTTCTTCGGTGGCGAGATCTTCGACCAGCTTGATGACCTCGAAACGCTGTCGCGGCGCGAGCTTCAGGAACGCGCGGAGCAGGCGCAGACTTTCGACCGTGCCGCTTGTGGGCGCGCCGAGCTTGAGCTGCAATTCAGCCGCGAAACCGAGGTTCTTCATCTCGCACCTATGACAAGCATCGGCTTTCGCAATCCGCCCAAGAACCGAACGCCGCAACAAGACGCCACAACAGGACCTATGGCGACGAACTCTCGGCCGGGTGGCCCCGGCCGGCTGGCACGCTGAACGACATGTCCAACAACCGGCTCAACCATTTGGTTGCAACTATGCCAAGGAACAACCCGTCCGGCAAGTCCAACAATGGGTGTAGTGATGCTTCGTCTGCATCGCACCACGGCAATTCCGGATAACAGGAATATCGACCGCCGTCACCCACCTGCGTCAAGAAGCTGCATAAATCACGCATACTGCCCGGACCGCTGTCAATTGGCACAACGTTTCTGCTTGTTTCCGACATGAACGGACATTGGTTGCGCATGACTTCTTCTGGAGCATACACGCATTTGTTGAGTCCGGCCCCGGCGGTTGTAACAGCGACGAAATCAAGATCGATCTCGCAAGCTGATCTCCAGCGTCCCGATCTGTGCGCGGTCGTCGCTCGTCGGCCCGGATATGTGCTGCCCATGAACCATTGTCCATGAGCGAGCGACCAAGCCGTTGCGACACGGCCACGCAGACACCGGGCGCCATGGCTGAAGACTCTTCGATTCGGGCGCGCGTCAGCACCAAAGGACGACGGCATGCTTTCTCGCTGCGATCTCATCAAGGGCGCCGCGGTCGCGCTTTTCACCCTCTCGATACAAGGCGCATGGGCCCAGGAGACCAAGATGAACCTGTTCAAGATCATCACCATCAAGGACGAAATCGTCGTCGGATTATCGGCGGAGGAACTTAAGGGGCTCGGCGGCAATGATGCGAGCGCGGTTGCGCACGCGCTCGCGCAGAAGGGCGATCTCACGGTCTGGCAATACAACGTGCATCGCGGCCCGAACGGCGAATTGCAGCAGGCGCCGACCGCCAAGATCGGGCTTCTGGCCAACGCCTCGCTCCGCGTCGAACCGTACGCGACGCCTTACCAGATCGTGCCGCATCCATAAGCAGCCGACTGGCACGCCGGCAGCCGAGGCCGCCGGCGTGACGTCTTCAACTGCGCCGCTGCGCCCGTTGTGCCCCCGTTTCCGTCGCAAAGCCGTAGATCAGCGCCAGCCGGTCCAGACATTCGCGAAAACGCCGCGAAAAATAATCGTTCCAGCGCTGGGTTCGGACGGCGCGACGCGCGCCGATCTGGTCCATGGTCAGGCCCAGCACCAGCACGTCATGCACCAGCGCGGCGCCGTCGGTGCCGAGTTCGCGCTCGATCCGGTTCAACCGCAGCACCGCTTGGCGCTGGCTGTCGGTGACAGGCTCGCGCGTACGCGCGCCATCGACATATTCCCTCGTCGGATCCACCGCCTGAGGCCCCCGCTCCGCCCGCTCCCAATCGTTCTGGAAGGCTCGCCCACCGCGGTATTGCGCTTCGTCGATCTGATGATGTGCGTGCAGCCGCCCCAAGGGATCACCACGGATCGACCGGATGGCCAGGATCTTCTCGCCGGAATCGAGCGCCAACGGATTGTCGACCTCGACCTCCGCCACTTCGGCGTTGAACGGGACATCACGGGATCGCCGGTCGTAGATCTGAGCCAATTTGTAGGACTTGTTGCGTTGGGCACGCGCCACTCGGATACTCCTTTGCGAAATTGACGACTGAACTGGGTGGCACGAAGGTCAGGCCGCAGAGACCAGCCTCAGCACGACGGGACCGGGGGCATGGGCGGACGCGGCACCAGAGCGACGCGTCAGGCGCGCATGCGGCGCGCAATAGCTGGAGCCCGGCCGGCAGGGATGACCGCAAAAGGCGATCTCCTCCCCGTCCTTGTCGCCGCCATAGGGATAGCGGCAGTCAACGGGCTCGAGTTCGACCAGCTGGATCAGGCGCGGCTGAACGCCGACGCAGCGCAACTTGATAGGCGCCGCCGGCTTCATTGCGGACTTCGGCGGCAAATTCAGGTTCGGCAACACCGCGCGGCGCGGCGAAACCGGAGCCTCACCCGGCAAATACGGCGCGACCGAAGGACTAGAAATCCATTCCGGTACGACGAGCCCCAGCCGCTTGGCGCGGCCGATCACCGCATTGCGTGTGTAAGCCGTTCCAAACCTTGCGTTAATCTGTCTGCCGATCTCCGCATAAGACATGCCCATGCGAATATAGTCGCGAAGCGCGCCGGAATGCTCCGACGGCCAATGGCCCGGTTCCATATTGCTGTCCTGTGATCAGCCTCCTCTCATCGAACGACCAGGAGGCGAAACACACATTCCGGTATTCCGAAGATCAAGTCAAGCAATAATTCTGATATTCATAATTGCATCAATTCCGAATTTCGGATTACAAGAGGCAAGACGGTGCGCAATCGAGGGAATCATCATGTTGGACGTTGCAATGATCGAGCGGGGCCTAGAGAAGACGGGCAAGAGCAAGGGCGGCCTGGCGGCGGCCATGGGCGTGCGGCCCGGCGCGGTCTCGGAGATCCTCGGCGGCGAACGTCTGGTGAAGGCTTCGGAGATCATTCCGATCATGGAATATCTCGAGCTCAATCTCGCGCCGATCATGGGCCGGGTCGGTGCCGGCGCCGTGATCGAGCCGGATTACGAGCAGGTTCCGCCGGAGGGGCTTGGCGACATAGCGCTGCCCTTCCCGATCATGGAAGAGACCGTCGCATTCGAGATCGTCGGCGATTCGATGCTGCCCAAATACGAGAGCGGTGACGTGATCGTGGTCTACAAGGACCAGCGTCACCCGCTGTCGAGCTTCTACGGCGAGGAGGCCGTGGTCCGCCTCAAGACCGGCGAGCGTTATTTGAAGACCATCGAGCGGGGAAAAAGTCCGTCAGTCGTCAATCTCACCAGCTTCAATGCCAAGCCGATCGTCGGCGTCAAGCTGGAGTGGGTGGGGGAGATCTGCCTGTCGATGCCCAAAGGGCAGCTCGAGCGGCTCCGCGCCAAGTCGGCACGCCCCCGCAAGAAGAGCAGGTGACGTCGATTTCCGTTATTCGGAAATTCCTGTTGACTAGATTCCGGTTTTCAGAAATACTCTGCCCGCGATCCCGGTGACGGGACGCGGCAGGGCCGTTTACATGCAGTATTTCGTCGTGATGATCGACTACGGACGACGCGGCCGCGAGGCCGTCGTCGATCCCGAGATCACCAGACGGGAGGTCGTCTCCCGCATCGCCTCGGGTGAATACCAGAACGTCTCGTTCATCCACGAGATCGCGGAAAATATCGTCGAAGACGTCACCGAGGCCATCCTGAGCGAGGCCGCCCTGCCCCAGATCCCGCCCGAAGATATCGACCTGCAGGCAACCCGCCTCGATCACATACGGGACCTGCGCAAGCACGAACGGACGTGACGCAGGGCGCGATCGCCTGCGCCACGTCCGGCCGGACATTACACCGTCAGCACGGTCGATCCCGTGGTCTTGCGCGCGGCGAGATCGGCATGCGCCTTGGCGGCGTCCTTCAGCGGATAGGTCTGGTGCACCTCGATCTTGACCGCACCGGACTTGACGACGTCGAACAGCTCGCCTGCCATCGCAACGAGGTTTTCACGCTTGGCGGCGTAGGTGAACAGCGTCGGGCGGGTGACGTAGAGCGAGCCCTTCTGAGCCAGCAGGCCGAGATTGAGCGGCTCGACCGCGCCGGAGGACTGACCGAACAGAGCGGCGACTCCGAGTGGCGCGAGGCAGTCCAGCGATTTCAGGAACGTGTCCTTGCCGACGGAATCATAGACCACCGGGACCTTTTTGCCGCCCGTGATCTCGTCGACCCGCTTCACGAAATCCTCGCGGGTGTAGATGATGACGTGATCGCAGCCATGCGCCTTGGCAAGCTTGGCCTTCTCGTCGTTGCTGACGGTGCCGATCACGGTCGCGCCGAGGTGCTTGGCCCACTGGCTCAGGATCAGGCCGACGCCGCCGGCTGCCGCATGCAGCAGGATGGTGTCACCGGCCTTCACCCGATAGGTCTGCCGGATCAGATATTGCGTGGTGAGCCCTTTGAGCATCATCGCCGCAGCGGTCTTGTCGTCGACGCCATCAGGCACCTTCAGCAAACGGTCCGCAGGGATCAGCCGCGCCTCGGAATAGGCCCCGATCGGCGAGGCGCCGTAGGCGACGCGATCGCCGGGCTTCAGATCAGTGACACCGGGTCCGACCTCCTCGACGATTCCGGCCGCCTCGCTGCCGAGCCCGCTCGGCAGTTGCGCCGGGTACAGGCCCGATCGGTTGTAGATGTCGACGAAGTTGAGGCCGACCGCGGTGTGGCGGATGCGCGCCTCGCCCGGCCCCGGCTTGCCGACGCTGACCTCCTCCCAGACCAGGACTTCCGGACCGCCGGTCTCGTGAAAACGAATGGCATGCGTCATGGGCGTTGCTCCCTTATCGTTGGGGTGAGGATCCGAAAAAACCGGATTGGCCGCAGAAATAGGCATTCGGTCTGCCCGTTACAGTACAGTGACGTAACAAGAATGTCACAGCGAGCGACAAACCTCCGCCGTTCCAGCTCCGTTCGAAAGAGTTGATGACGCGCCTGAGGCGACCGGCAGTAGCTTCTGCGCGGGTTTGGTGGGTCGCATGCGAAGGAAAGCCGAGATGCCAGCTTATGTACAGCATCATCAGGACGTCGAAATCGCGCCCGTGAATTGTCCCACCTGCATGGGTTTCCTGCCGATGTATGTGCGCGAGGTCGAGCCGCATTGGAGCCTTGCCAAGATCGACTTTGTCTATGAATGCGCCGATTGCGGCGCCGAGGTCAGACAGACCATCCGCAAGCCGGAAGTGCTGCGGCACTGATCGCGAGCGGCGAACCGCTCAACTATTTGCGTTCAGCGGAAAAAACGCCGCTCATGCGGGTCTGATGTCTCCCAAACGAGGCTTGTTCTTTGCCGGGAACGCAGGCAGAACAAGCCCCAAGCAAGACCTTTGGGAGCGCCCTTTCGTGGCTGATCAGAAGGCCTCGACCTCGATCGAGGCAGTGGAGAGCGGCCTCGCCGCGCAGGGCTATATCGCGAGCCGGCAGATCGCGACCGCCGTCTATTTGTCGCAGCAGATCGAGAAGCCGATCCTGGTCGAGGGCCCCGCGGGCGTCGGCAAGACCGAGCTCGCCAAGGCGATCGCCGCCTGGCGCGGCATGAAGATGATCCGCCTGCAATGCTACGAAGGCCTCGACGAGGCCAAGGCGCTGTACGAGTGGAAATACGCCAAGCAGCTTCTCTACACGCAGATCCTCAAGGACAAGCTCGGCGAAGTCCTGGGCGGTGCGCAGACGCTGCATGCCGCGCTCGACCAGCTCCACGATTTTGGCGACGTGTTCTTCTCCAAGGAATTCGTCGAGCCGCGTCCCCTGCTCCAGGCGCTGGAGCAGCCGGGCGGCTGCGTGCTCCTGATCGACGAGATCGACAAGTCGGACGCGGAATTCGAATCGCTGCTGCTGGAGATCCTGTCCGACTTCCAGGTCACGATCCCCGAGCTCGGCACCGTCTCGGCCATCACGCCGCCGACCGTCATCCTCACCTCCAACAGCGAGCGCGATCTCGGTGACGCCCTGAAGCGGCGCTGCCTGCATCTGCATATCGGCTTCCCCGAGCAACGGCTCGAGGAGCGCATCGTCGAAAGCCGCGTGCCCGGCATCTCGCAGGCCCTGCGCCGGCAGATGGTCGGCTTCATCCACGAGATCCGCTCGCTGGATCTGAAGAAGCTACCTTCTGTCAGCGAGACCATCGACTGGGCGCGCGTCCTGGTGCTGCTGCAGGCCACGGAGCTCGACACCGATATCGTCAAGGACACCCTCAACGTGCTCCTGAAATACGAAGCCGACATCGAGGCCGCATCGCCGCAGGTGACGACCTTCATCGCCAAGGCGGCACGGTCCAACGTCTTCGGTTGACGCCGATGCGCGAGAACCTCCATCGTTTCTTTCGGGCGGCGCGGGGCGTCGGCGTCCACGTTTCGCCTGCCGAAAGCATCGATGCGATGCGCGCAGTCGCGCAAGTCGGCATCTCCGACCGTGCCGTGCTGCGCGACGCTCTGCTTCTGACGCTCGCCAAATCGCAGGACGAGAAGCTCGCGCTCGGCGACTGTTTTGACCTCTTCTTCAGCCAGCCTGAGCCGCGGCAGGATCAGCCCGAGACGCCCGACGACGGCGCGTCGCAGGACGCAGATCAGTCGCCCTCCTCCAGCTCGGCCAGCGAGCCGGGCGAAGGTCAATCTCCCGAGGATTTGGGTCCGCTTGCGCAGATGCTGCTGTCGCAGGACCGCAATGCGCTCGCAGCCGCCATCGCCAGCGCCTCCGGTACGGCCTCCCTGTCCGACATCCGCTACTCCACTCAGCGCGGCATCTTCTCCAGCCGCATCCTCGACGCCATGGGCCTGCAGCGCCTGCGCGACGATCTCGACGAGCTGACCGCGACCAATCCGGCGCTGGCCGAGCGACTGCGTACCGCCCTCGACGCCCTGCGCGAGGCGGTGCGCGATACGGTCTCGCAGGGGCTTGCGCTCTATGCCCGCGAGGAGGCCGAAAACCTCCGCAACGAGATCCTGCGCAACGCGCCGCTTGCCCGCATCGAGCGGCGCCAGATCGCCGAGATGCGCGCCCTCATCCGCCAGATCGCGCGCCGCCTGCGCGAGCGCTATTCCAAGCCGCGCAAGCGACAGCGCCGCGGCCATCTCGATGTCCGCCGCACGTTGCGCCGTAACGCAGCCTGGGGCGGCGTGCCCTTCCTCACGGCGTGGAAGCGCAAGCACCGCGACCGGCCGAAGATCGTAGCGCTCTGCGACGTCTCCGGCTCGGTCGCGCAAGTGTCCGATTTCTTCCTGCTTCTGATCCACTCCTTGCACGAAGTGGTCGACGACGTCCGCTCCTTCGCCTTCTCCTCGCATCTGATCGAGGTCAGCGACATCCTGGAGGCGAAAGCGCCGGAAGAGGCGATGGCCGAGATCATGTCCAAGGTCGGCTTCGGCTCGTCGGACTACGGCTCGTCGCTGGTCGATTTCGAGAAGGATTTCATGAGCGCGCTGACGCCGCGCACGACGGTGATCGTGCTCGGCGACGCCCGCAGCAACAATCTCGATCCGCGCGCCGACATCCTGCGCCGCATCTCAGAGCGCTCGAAGCGGCTGGTCTGGCTCAATCCCGAAGGACGGCTTGCCTGGGGCTTCGGCGATTCCGAGATGCCACGCTATGCGACCTTCTGTACCGTCGTGCGCCAGTGCGCCACCGCGCAACAGCTCGAGCGCGCCGTGTCGGATATCGTGGCAACCTATCAGTAGCTCTCGCTCGCGACCAATCTCAGTTTCGCACAAGCTCCGCCTGGCCGACGTTGCACTCCCGGAAGTGATAAGCAATCTCGTCGAGCGCGCGCTGCTCCCATTCCTCGGCTTGCGCGAGCCAGAACAGCCGGCGATCAAGATCGAATGCCGCACGCTCCCGGCACAGGGTTTCCTGACTGCGAATTTCAACGAGCCTGTTCATGCACTCCACTCCTGCCACGTGAAGTCATTCCCCGCGAATCAAAATAGCAGAATCCCGGATCGCCCGCTTCATGATTTCTGGGCATGTCCCGACACATAATGGGACAGCGATACTTTCCGTGCACTGCGGTAGCTCGCAGCGCAACATCAACTGCGGATCATCAATTAGTGATCGAACCACGGGGACGATATTCGCGATCAGACGATCTACTTCTCGTGTCGCAACGAAGTGCGGCAATTCGTGAAGAGACGTTCTAAACAGCCCACCGAATTCCCGACTCATTGTCGTCGCATGGTCTTCATGCAGCGCCGGTAACAGAGGCGCGAACGGCACGATCTCTTGAGGCAACATGAGCAATGATTTCGATTTCGAACTTGCACCGGACCAGTGGGAAGCGCTGCGTACACTTCGTAACCCGCTGTCGAACCGTCGCCTCTCGAAGTCCTATCTCGTCGAAGGCCTCGTCGAGCTCGGCCTCGTCGCCATCAACGACGGCGTACCTGCGATAACGCCGGCCGGGCGCAAAGTGCTCGTGCGCGGATCGTGCCGGTTGCTGGATCTCGTGGCGTGAGCCGTTCGCGCTGATCCTCAGCGACCTTCCCTGCCGGCATATCGCCGCGCAGGTCAGTCGCTCCACTGCAGGAGCGGCGATCCATACGCCCTCCTCCAGACCGACAGGAAACGCGGAAACCAGGAGTGAGCCACCGCGCCCTTATAGGCCCAGGTGCGATACTTCAGACCTTGCTCGGAGATCAGCTCCTGATATCCGCCGTGCAGCTCGGTCGCGGTCCGAATGTCCTTCAATATTCCCTGAGCGCACGAACGATAGGTGTCGCTCCCCGAAAACTCACCATAGTCCAACATGCGATCCGCAAATTCGACGTTGAACGTCGGCCAGGAAGAACGTCCCTGGTAAGCAGGCGCCGCAATCTTGTGGATCATCTTGTTCCGCGGATTATCGGCAGACACCAGGAAGTGGAACGTGCTGGGGATGCGAAAGCGCGGCTCGGCGATGATCAGATCCGCCGTGGCCGCGAACAGCTTTCGCTCGCTCGCATCGTTCAGATCCCAGAAGCCGCGATGCACGCTGACAAAATCCAGCGCGACCGAAGACGCCGGCGAACTCGCCGGACCGTCCAGAGAATGCCTGATGTATCCGTCTCTGCCGAACAGACGGAGCAGGTCCTTCTTGTACTGCGCGAGATCGCGCCCGAGCAGCCTCTTCAGCTCGTTCTCGTCGACGATGCCGAGCTGCACGCTCCACACGAAGGTCGTGTGGACGCAGGCATTGGTCACGAAGCGCCGGCGCTCGGCGCGGGTATCCGTTGCGGCGGAGCGAGGGCGATGGGTATCACACAGCAAAGAGGAGGTGCCGTCATGGCCGAACGGCTCGAGCTCGCTTGCGAGCTTGAGGATCGCGCGCTTGAGGTCACCGCCATATTCGGCCAGCAGCAGGCGGCCGGCATGCGCACATTGCGACATCGCCAAATAGGACGACGTCCTCTGATCGGCCGAGATCATCTGCTGCAGGCCGGCCAGAATGCCGAGCAGCGTATCCGACGGACGCGAGAAGTAATTCACACCGAGGTATCGACCGCGTCCGGCCGGGACGATGGTCGTCGTGATGACGTCGGCGCGAACCGCCTCCAGCAACAAACGGATGCTCCTGTCGAGCAGCCGGGCTCGCCGCACGGCATCCTGCGCATCCATGATGGTTTCGGGGTCGAGGACGTCAGGATAGAACCAGGCGAAGTCACGGGGATAGTAAGCGGATGCGTGTGGTGCGCCCGTGACGAGGAAGGCCTCGGTGACCGAAAATGCGCTGTCCATCGAGTGCCGGTACAGGTCCTCGATGGCCGACAACGAATGAGGCGATTTTCTCAGGAATCGATCCCCCAAAAAATTGACCGCCTGGAGGGCATTGGCGACAAACGTCGCAGCCGTGCCTTGGTAAAATCGGTTTCTGCGTTCTGAGGGCAACGGGATATCGCTATTCATATGCGACCGGGGGTCACTCCGATGGTGCGGCCACCATCCAGAGCATGGCTGATTCGTATTTCGCCCAGATGACCGCCGGCCTCCGGTTCCACGGTGAATTGGTGTATGAAGCACGACCAGCGACGCCGATTTTGCCGTGATCGGCGGGCACGGAGCGACACTCACCGAGGAGGTTCGATGGCCGGTGTATCCGAACGCGACGAACACTTTCTGCGTCTCTCCTTCGCTGTCGCCCGCCGCGCTCTCACCCATGGCAATCATCCCTTCGGCTGTATCGTCGTCGCGGGCGGCAAGGTGCTGATCGAGGCCGAGAACGGCTACATGCCGGATCACGACGGCACCGCGCATGCCGAACGTCTCGCGGCCACCCAGGCCTGCCGCACGCTCAGCCGCGAGGTGCTGGCGACAGCGACGCTCTATTCCTCGGCGGAGCCCTGCGCGATGTGCGCCGGCGCGACCTACTGGGCCGGCATCGGCCGCGTCGTCTATGGCCTCAGCGAGCATCGCCTGCGCGGCGTCACCGGCAACCATCCGGAGAATCCGACCCTCGATCTGCCGTGCCGCGAGGTCTTTGCCAGCGGCCAGCGGCCGACCGAGGTCGTAGGCCCGGCGCTCGAGGACGAAGCCGAAGCGCTGCACGACGGCGTGTGGACGAAGTAGGCACGAGCTCAGATCTGTCGGGTGGGTTAGCAAAGCGACTGCGCGAAGCGCAGTCCGCTGGCGTAACCCGCCACGCTTCCACGTTCGCCGAACGAAGTTGGTGGATTACGCCTGCGGCTAATCCACCCTACTTTCTTTCCGCAAACCTCAACCGATCAGAACTTCACGGAGATCCCGGAATAGAGCGAGGATTCGGTGCAGGACCCGGTGCTCACGGTCCGGCCACCGACGGCCGTGGTACAGCCGACGGCAAGATTGTGATCGAGACCGAACTTGTTCTGCCAGTAGCGGTAAGCCACCCAGACGTCCACGAAGTGGGAGTACTTGTCGCCCCAGGCCGCCTTCGAGGCATCGAAGGTCAAGCGGATCGGCTCCGAATTCAGCTCGACAGCCGTGTTGTAGACACCGTTCGCCGGGCTGTAGGGAAGCGGTTCGGTGTCGGTGCCTTTCTTGCCGTACCAGCCTGCGCGGCCGCTGATCGAGAAATATTGCATGTTCGGCGGCAGGAAGCCGAGATCCATGTAGTAGTTGATCTCGACGGCCCAGGTCGGCTTGAACGAGGTATTGCCGTCCGCGATGCAGGTCACGCCGGGAACGTCCGGACCGAACAGTCCGCACTGGCTGAACGCGTTGTGATTGGCGAACTCCCAATACACCAGCGGCGCGACGTTGAGGTACCCCTTGTAGGGCAGATCAAACGCAAACTGCAGACCGCCGACGACGTCGCGCTTGGCGGCGCCGAAATACCTGTTCTCGGTGTTGGCATCCATGCCGACCTCGAACGAGATATTGTGCAGCGGTCCCGCGGTGAAGGCTTTCGTGTTGAACAGCTCATTCCAGCCTAATGTCGAGCGGAACAGGCCGTAGATCTCGGTCGCACCGGCGCACGATGCCGGCGCGCCGAAGATCGTGCCCGCATTGGTGCAGGGCCCGGCCGGGTCATTGTGATCGGACTTGTACATCGAGATGGTGAAGAAGTTCGTGCCGTACGCCCAGGCGTCAAAATGGGTGAACGAGTAGACCTGCTTGGTGGTCTTGCTGTCGATCGACCCATCGGGCCGGAACGACCACGCACCGGGCTGAGAGGCATTGAAGATATACGAGAACGTGACGCGATTATCGATCACCAGGAAGAACGGAAGGTCCTGCGCTTTCTTGGCAGCCTTGACCGGCAAATCCGCTGCCCGAGCTAAGCCACCGGTGGCCAGCGTAGCAAGTGACAGCGCCGCTGCTGCCACTGCCTTGAAGCGAAACGACATCCTGAATACCCCCAAGTTTGGACACGTCAATGAACGCCCTTGGGTGCGACACTTGCGCCGATCTCCCGGAGTGAGAAGCCTCAACTTTTTCCAAGGCATGCCGCTTGTTTCGGCAAGCGGCCGCGCTCCGTCCTGGAAATCAAAAAGGCTTTGCGCGGCATCTCGCCGAGGCATGCGGCCGGGCGAAGCCGGCTATTGCCGGACATTCCCGTTTGATTTCCCTCTTCTTTTATGTCGAGCGAATGTTGCGGTGCGCGATGGTCAGGGAGCCGATGCTGCATCGATCCGCAGGGCATGAGCGTAATGGCGCGATCTTGCTCACTGCGACGTCAAGTCTGCCTAGCCGGTTCCGATTTGGCTTGAACCGTCACAAATCTGCAACAGCGCGCGCGTGAGCCGCGCTCGCGGGGCGATGACAAGGGCGTTCGAGCACCGCCACCCGATCCCTGCCAAAGCGTTGAGCAAGGGATGACGCATTTTCACACCTTACGCCGGCGTTCAAACTGGCCCAGTATCGAGACACTTCACCATGCAAGCGCATCAGCGAATGTTGGATTCGACACCTGACGGCCTGAATTCCGGCGAGTCCCCGCTGCTGCGGACGATCGGGCTCACCAAACGGTATGGCGATTTCCTTGCCAACGATTCCATCGACATCGATATCTGGCCCGGCGAAATCCACGCGCTCCTCGGTGAAAATGGAGCAGGCAAGTCGACGCTGGTCAAAGCGATCTACGGGCTGATCCAGCCGAGTGCCGGCCAGATTCTCTGGCAGGGCCAACGTATCGTGCTGTCCGGCCCCTCGGAAGCACGCGACCGAGGCATCGGCATGGTATTTCAGCACTTCTCGCTGTTCGACAATCTTACGGTCGCCGAGAACGTTGCGCTCGGCCTCGACGGACAAGAATCCTTCGGGGGCATGTCGGCGCGGCTGGAGCAGGTGTCGAAAACCTATGGTCTGCCGCTCGATCCCAAGCGCGAGGTCTGGCAATTGTCGGTCGGCGAGCGCCAGCGAATCGAGATCGTCCGCGCGCTGATGCAGGATCCGAAATTCCTGATCCTGGACGAGCCCACCGCAGTCCTGACGCCGCAGGAATCCGATCAGCTTTTCATCGTGCTGGAACGCCTCAGATCCGAAGGCCGCGCCATCCTCTACATCAGCCACAAGCTCGAGGAGGTGAAGCGGCTCTGCGATACCGCAACGATCCTGCGCGGCGGCAGGAAGGTCGAGACCTGCGATCCCCGGCGCGAGACCGCAGCTTCGCTCGCCCGCATGATGGTCGGCGGCGAGATCAAGGAAGTGAAGGCTCGCGCCGACCGACAGACGACGGTGCCGCGCCTGGTGGTCAACGATCTCTCGCTGGCGCCAACCGAGGCGCATGGCGTGCGTCTCGAGCACATCTCGTTCGAACTGAAGGGCGGCGAGATCCTTGGCATCGCCGGCGTCGCCGGCAACGGCCAGGACGAATTGTTCGCCGCGCTGTCTGGTGAGCGGCGGTCGAAGGATCCGGGCACCGTGGTGATCGAAGGCATTGCCGCCGGCCATCTCTCCATCACGGAGCGGCGCAAGCTGGGTGCGGCATTCGTCCCGGAAGAGCGGCTCGGCCATGGCACGGCGCCCCGCATGAAGCTCTCGGAGAACGCGCTGCTGACCGGTTACGCCGCAAGCGGCATGGTCCGTCGCGGCTTCATCAACGCGGCCGCCGCGCTGAGGATCGTCGACCGTACGACCGAAACCTTCGACGTACGCAAGGCCAAGCGCGACCCCGAAGCAGCGTCCCTCTCCGGCGGCAATTTGCAAAAGTTCATCGTGGGACGCGAGATCCTGCGCAACCCCGCGGTGCTGGTCGTGAGCCAGCCGACCTGGGGCGTCGATGCCGGCGCCGCTGCCGTAATTCGCCAGGCGCTGCTCGATCTCGCAGGCGCGGGCGCCGCCGTGCTCGTGACCAGCCAGGATCTGGACGAACTCGGCGAGATCGCCGACCGTATCGCCGTGATGTTCCACGGCAGGTTATCGGCGCCGCTCGCCGCCAGCGAGGCGACGCGCGAAAAGCTCGGCCTTCTCATGGGCGGCAGCAGCCTGGAGCCGAAGGAGGCCGCGCATGTTGGTGCTTGAGAAGCGCGCCGAGCGCTCCGGCACGATCGCGCTGGTCTCGCCGCTGATCGCGGTCGGCCTCACGATCGTGACCATGATCATCCTGTTCGCGATCCTCGGCAAGAATCCGCTGCTCGCCTTGCACGCCTATTTCATCGCACCCCTCACCGACGGCTACTCGCTCCAGGAGATCGCGGTGAAGGCGACGCCACTGGTGATGATCGCGATCGGGCTGTCCCTCTGCTATCTCGCCAATGCCTGGAACATCGGCGCCGAAGGCCAATTCCTGATCGGCGCGGTCGCCGGAAGCTGGATCGCGGTGAGGACGCAAGGCACCGACGCCGGCGCCTGGGTGTTGCCGGCGATGCTCGTGCTTGCAGCTGCCGCGGGCGCGCTCTATGCGCTGATCCCGGCCATCTGCAAGGTAGCGTTCGGTGCCAGCGAGATCCTGACCAGCCTGATGCTGGTCTATGTCGCCGACCTCTTTCTCGACTATCTCGTGCGCGGACCCTGGCGCGATCCGCACGGCTTCAATTTCCCGACCACGGCCGAGTTCGACCCGGTGGCGACCGTCCCGCTGCTGATCGAGGGTGGCCGGCTGCATCTCGGCTCCATCATCGCGCTTCTAGTCGTGACGGCAGCCGCAATCCTGCTCGGACGAACCATCAAGGGCTTTGAGATCCGTGTCGTCGGCGCAGCCCCCCGCGCGGCGCGGTTCGGCGGCTTCAAGGCCGATCGGCTGATCATCCTGACTTTCGCGGTATCAGGCGCGCTCGCGGGCCTCGCCGGCATCATCGAGGTTGCAGGTCCCGTCGGCCATCTCCAGCCCGGCATCTCCCCGGGCTACGGCTTTACGGCGATCATCGTTGCCTTCCTCGGCCGTCTGAATCCGCTTGGTATATTGATTGCAGGCCTTTTCCTTGCGTTGACTTTTATCGGCGGCGAGCAGGCGCAGATCACGATGAAGATCCCATTGGACGTCACCAAGGTATTTCAAGGCATTCTGCTGTTCTACGTGCTCGCCTGCGATTCCTTGATCCTCTATCGCTTCAAACTGGTCTTGCCGAACCGTCAGGTGGCCCGTGGAACTCGTTGAAGCCATCGTCCTGGCCGTGCTCGCCGCGTCGACGCCACTCCTGGTCGCCGCGACCGGAGAGCTCGTGACCGAGCGCGCCGGCGTGCTCAATCTCGGCGTCGAGGGCATGATGATCGTCGGCGCGGCCTGCGGCTTTGCGGGCGCCTGGCTCACGGGATCCATCTTCATTGGCGCGCTGCTCGGCATCGTCGCGGGCACGATGATGTCGCTGATCTTCGCATTGATGGCGCTCGGGCTCGCCGTCAACCAGGTTGCGACGGGTCTCGCGCTGACTATCCTCGGTGTCGGGCTGTCCGGACTGATCGGCGCCGGCTTTGTCGGCGAGCGCATCACGCCGGCAGCTCATCTCTCCATTCCGGGCCTCACCGATATCCCGCTGGTCGGCCGCGTGCTGTTCGGCGAGGACGCCTTCGTCTATGTCTCCATTGCACTCGTCGTCGGCGTCTGGTGGTTCCTGTACCGCACGCGCGCTGGACTGATCCTGCGCGCCTGCGGCGACAATCACGTCTCCGCGCATGCGCTCGGTTATCCCGTGCTGCGCATCCGCACCTTCGCCGTGATGTTCGGCGGCGCCTGCGCCGGCCTTGCCGGCGCCTATCTGCCGCTCGCCTATACACCGTTCTTCATCCCGGGCATGACCGCGGGCCGCGGCTGGATCGCGCTGGCGCTGGTGGTGTTCTCGTCCTGGCGGCCGGGCCGGCTCGTGGTCGGCGCCTATCTGTTCGGCGCCGTGACGATCCTCCAGTTGCATGCGCAGGGCTGGGGCGTCGGCATTCCCTCGCAATTCATGTCGGCGCTGCCTTATCTCGCGACCATCATCGTTCTGATTCTGCTCTCCCGCGCGCGCAGCGGCGGCTCGACGGCACCGGCCGCGCTCGGGACAGTGTTCGTTCCTGACCGCTGAATTTCATTTTCGCGACGGGCGCGATTGGGCGCGCTCGCTTGCGGATCGTGGTTACCCCTGATGTTTGGAGATCGATGATGAGGAAATCATGTCTTGCGCTGGCCGCTACGCTCCTGCTCGCCGGGAGCATCGGTGCAGCCTCCGCCGCCGACAAGCTGAAGGTCGGCTTCATCTATCTGGGCCCGATCGGAGATTTGGGGTGGACCTATCAGCACGATCTCGCGCGCCAGGCTCTGGTCAAGGAATTGGGCGACAAGATCGAGACCACCTATCTCGAGAATGTGCCCGAAGGTCCCGACGCCGAGCGCTCCATCGAGCAACTGGTCCGCGCCGGCAACAAGCTGATCTTCACGACGTCGTTCGGCTACATGGATCCGACGCTGAAGGTTGCCAAGAAATATCCGAACGTGCATTTCGAGCACGCCACCGGTTACAAGCGCAACCCGAACATGTCGACCTATTCGGCCAGATGGTATCAGGGCCGCTACATCCAGGGCCTGATCGCGGCCAAGATGTCGAAGTCGGGCGTGCTCGGCTATATCGGCTCGTTCCCGATTCCGGAGGTCGTCTCCGGCATCAACGCGACGATCCTGGCGGCGCAGACCATCAACCCGAACATCAAGGTCAAGATCATCTGGGCCAACACCTGGTTCGATCCCGGCAAGGAGGCCGACGCCGCAAAGGCATTGATCGACCAGGGCGCCGACATCATCATGCAGCACACGGATTCGCCCGCCGCCATGCAGATTGCCAGCGAACGCGGCAAGCTCGCCTTCGGTCAGGACTCCGAGATGATCAAGTTCGGGCCGAAGACCCAGCTCACCTCGATCCTCGACACCTGGGGCCCCTACTACATCGAGCGCGTCAAGGCCGAGCTTGCCGGCACCTGGAAGTCCGAGGACAGCTGGGGCGGCCTCGACAGCCACATGTTCGCGATGGCGCCCTACACCAACATGCCTGACGACGTGAAAAAAATGGCGGAGGATGCCCAGGCCGCGATCACCGCGGGCAAATTGCATCCATTCAAGTGCCCGATCATTGGGCAGGACGGCAGGCCGCTGGAGTGCAAGGGCGGCGATCACCTCGACGACGGCCAGATCCTCGGCATGAATTTCTACGTCAAGGGCATCGACGACAAGCTGCCGGGCAAGTAGCACGCTTCTTGCTTTGACTAAAACACCTGCTCCTCCCGGAGGAGGTTCGGAGGGGGTGGCCAGAAGCACCCGGCACTTGTGGTCGCCCCCTCTTTCAATTCTGTCCCTATCCTGCCTGCATGGCCCGCGCCGCGGAACTGTGGCGACGGATGAGATCGGGGACATCGAGGCCCGGAATCGCGCCATCGATCACGGCCCATTGTCCGGCGACCATCACCCGATCAGCCCGATGGGCTCCGCACAGCACCAGCGCGGCCAGGGGATCGCCATGGCCGGAGAAGCGCAATTCGTCGAGCTTGAACAGCGCGAGATCGGCCGCCTTGCCGACGGCGATCTCACCGAGCTCGGGCCGGCCGACGCAGGCCGCCGAGCCCGTGGTGGCCCAGCGTAGCGCATCCTTGTGGCTGACTTTCGTTACGCCATAGCGGGCCCGTTGCAGCAGGAACACGGCCCGCACCTCCTGCATCAGGTTCGATCCGTCGTTCGAGGCCGAGCCGTCCACGCCGATCCCGATCCCGACGCCGGCCTCCTCCATCTCGCAGACCGGACAGCAGCCGGACGCCAGCAACTGGTTGCTGCACGCGCAATGGCTGATGGTCGTCTTCGCCTTGCCGAGGCGATTCATCTCGTCCGCGTTGAAGTGGATGCCATGGGCGAGCCAGGTTCGAGCGTTGAGCCAGCCGCATTGTTCGAGATAGTCGAGCGGACGGCAGCCATACATCTGCTCGCAGAATTTGTTCTCGTCCTCGGTCTCGGCGAGATGGGTATGCAGGCGTACGTCGAGCTTACCCGCGAGATCGGCGGTGGCGCGCATCAAGGACGTCGTCACCGAGAACGGCGAGCACGGCGCCAGCGCGATCTGCACCATCGCATCCGGACCGCGCTGGTGGTGTTTTGCGACCACGCGCGCGCTGTCGGCGAGGATCGTGTCCTCGTCCTGCACCACGTTGTCGGGCGGCAGGCCGCCGTCGCGCTGCGACAGGTTCATCGAGCCGCGCGTCAGCAGGACGCGCACGCCGAGCCGCTTTGCCACAGCCACCTCGATGTCGACGGCATCCTCGAGTCCTGCCGGGAAAACGTAGTGGTGATCGGTCGTGGTGGTGCAGCCGGACAGCAGCAATTCCGACATCGCCACGGTGACGCCGAGCTCGAGCGACGCCGGCGTCAACCGCGCCCACACCGGATAGAGCGCCTGGAGCCAGGGGAAGAGCTCGCGGTCCATCGCCGCCGGCAGCGCCCGCGTCAGGGTCTGGTAGAAATGATGATGGGTGTTGATCAGGCCCGGCAGCACGACGTGTTCGCTCGCATCGAACACCCCGACATCGGCGGTCGCGGGTGTGCCGCCGGCCGGCACGAGCTCGACGATCCGGCCGCCCGTCACCACAATCCCACGCTCGGCACCGTCGGCGAGGATGGCCAGGGGATCCCTGATCCAGATCGGCCTTGCATCGCTCATGATCCCGCTTCTCCTCACATTCGCTGACGACGGGACCGCGAGGCGGAGGCGGGTCCAATCACGGTCTTGCTGCGACTTGGCATTACGACTTCTTCCTGCGACTTCTTCTTGCGACTTGGCTCCGGTCTTGCAAGACTTTCCGTTGGACGATTCACCCGACGCAAGCGTGGGCGCAGCCATGGATTTGAATACCATCACAGCGGTCGCCCATCCGCAAACGCGCGCACAGCTGCCGGTTTGGACGGCAGGAGATGCTTGGCTCGCGGGCGGCACCTGGCTGTTCTCTGAACCGCAAACCCACCTGACACGGCTGATCGATCTCACCGATCTGAAATGGCCGGCGCTGACGGTGACCGACAGCAATCTCAGCATCGCCGCGACCTGCACCGTCGCGCAGCTCGATGGTTTCGCCTGCCCGCCCGACTGGCTCGCAGCGCCGCTGATCGGCCAGTGCTGCCGGGCTTTTCTTGCCTCGTTCAAGATCTGGAAGACGGCGACCGTCGGCGGCAATCTCTGCATGTCGTTGCCGGCAGGGCCAATGATCTCGCTCACCGCGGCACTCGACGGCGTCTGCACCATCTGGAAGGCCGGTGGCGGTGAGCAGAAGATTCCGGTCGTCGGCTTTGTCACCGGCAACCAACGCAACCGCCTGACGCCTGGGGACCTGCTTCGCCAGATCGATATTCCGCTTGCCGCGTTGAAACGCCGCACGGCGTTTCGCCAGATCTCACTGGCGCCGGTCGGCCGCTCGGCCGCCCTCCTCATCGGCAGTCTCGATGCCGATGGCACACTGCTGCTGACAATCACCGCCTCGACGGTGCGGCCGATCCAGCTGTCCTTTCGCGACGCCCCGGACGCGACTGAGCTGCATGATGCGATTTCACATCAGATCACCGATGATCTGTACCACACCGACATCCACGGACAGCCGCTCTGGCGCAAGCACATGACAGTGCGGCTTGCCGAGGAGATCCGCTGCGAGCTCTTGGGAGCGACACCGTGAGCTTCGAGATCAACGGCAAGACATTTGCGCAGGCGCCGCGCGCCGGCCAATGCCTGCGCACGTTCCTGCGCGAGCTCGGCCATTTCGGCGTGAAAAAGGGCTGCGATGCCGGTGACTGCGGCGCCTGCACCGTGCTGCTCGACGGCGAGCCGGTGCACAGCTGCCTGATCCCGGCATTCCGCGCCGAGGGACGCCCCGTGACCACGATCGAAGGTCTTGGCGGCGACCACGGCCTGCATCCGATGCAGCAGGCCTTCCTCGATGCGCAGGGCTTTCAATGCGGCTTCTGCACCGCCGGTATGATCCTGACCTGCGCCTCGCTGAACCAGGCCCAGCGCACCGATCTCGGCGCGGCACTGAAGGGCAATATCTGCCGCTGCACCGGCTACCGCGCGATCGAGGATGCATTGCTTGGCAGGACCAATGTCGAGGCGAGCGTCGGGCCCGGCGCCGCCTTCAGCCGCAGCCTGCCGGCCCCGGCAGGCCCCGACATCGTCCGTGGTGCTGCGCGCTACACGTTCGACACAGCGATCGGCGGCCTGCTCCACGTCAAGCTGGTGCGGTCGCCTCATGCTCACGCCAGGATCGTCGCGATCGACAAATCGGAGGCACTGAAGGTTCCGGGCGTGCACGCGGTGCTCACGCACGACGACGCGCCACCGGTGCTGATCTCGACCGCGCGGCACGAGATGGATTGGATGGACCCCGAGGACACCCGCATCCTCGACGACGTCGTCCGCTTCATCGGACAGCGCGTTGCCGCAATCGTTGCCGAGACCGAAGCCGCCACCGAGGAGGCGTGCCGGCGACTGGAGGTCGACTACGAGATTCTGCCCGCGCTGATCGACCCCGAGCAGGCGATGGCGGCGGGCGCGCCGATCATTCACCCTGACCGCACCACCGCGAACCGCATCGCCGATCCCCAGCGTAACCTTGCGGCAGAGATTCATGGCGAGTTCGGCGATGTTGCCTCTGCGCTCGCCACATCGGCCGTTACCTATGAGGCAACGTTCCACAGTCATCGCGTGCAGCATGCAGCGCTGGAAACCCATGGCGGGCTCGCGTGGCTGGACGACGCAGGCGTGCTCAATGTCCGCACCTCGACGCAGGTGCCATTCCTGACCCGCCGCGCGCTGTCGGACATCTTCCAGCTTCCCATGGACAAGGTCCGCGTGTTCTGCGAGCGCGTCGGCGGTGGCTTTGGCGGCAAGCAGGAGATGTTCGTCGAGGATATTCTGGCGCTCGCCGCGCTGAAAACCGGACGGCCCGTGAAGCTGGAGTTCACCCGCGAGGAGCAGTTCATCGCGACCTCGACGCGGCACCCGATGCGGGTGCACATCAAGGCCGGCGCCGATGCCGACGGCAAGCTCACCGCGCTGCAGCTCGATTTGCTCTCCAACACCGGCGCTTACGGCAATCACGCCGGGCCCGTGATGTTCCACGCCCTGGCGGAGTCCATCGCCGTCTACAATTGTCCGAACAAGCGGGTCGATGGTTTTGCGGTCTACACCAATACGGTGCCGGCGGGAGCGTTTCGCGGCTATGGCCTGCCGCAATCGCAGATCGCGATCGAGGCTGCGATCGACGAGCTGGCAAAGCAGCTCGGCATCAGCCCCTACGAGATGCGCCGACGCAACATCGTCAGGCCCGGCGATCCCATGGTGTCGCCGCCGCCGTCCGAGTTTCACGACGTCGTCTACGGCTCCTACGGGCTCGATCAGTGCCTCGATCTCGTCGAGCGCGCCATGCAGGCCGATGGCGCGCAGCCCGACCTATCGCCGGAATGGCTGATCGGCAACGGTATCGCGCTGACCATGATCGACTCCGCGCCGCCGGCCGGCCATCTCGCCGACGCCATGATCACGCTCAACGAGTACGGCGGCTTCGACCTCACCGTCGGCACCGCCGAGTTTGGCAATGGCACCAGCACGGTGCATCGGCAGATCGCGGCGACCACGCTTGCGACCACCGTCGACAAAATCGGCCTACGCCAGTCCGACACCGCCCATGGCGGCCACGACACCGGCGCCTATGGCAGCGCGGGCACTTTCGTCGCCGGCAAGGCGACGCATGCGGCCTCCATGCAGCTCGCAACCGAGCTGAAGGCGGCCGCCGCCGGCGCCTGGCTGTGCGACGTCGGGACCTGTGTGCTCGAGAACAATGCCGTCGTCAGCGGCGTGAAGCGCATGTCCTTTGCGGAGCTGGCGGAGCTCGGCCGCGAGCGCGGACGCATGTTCGCGGGCAACGGCAATTCCGGCGGCACGCCGCGCTCGGTCGGCTTCAACGTGCAGGGTTTTCGCGTCGCCGTGAACCGGGGCACCGGCGAGCTCAGGATTCTCAGGAGCGTGCACGCCGCCGACGCGGGGGTCGTCGCCAATCCCATGCAGTGCCGCGGCCAGGTCGAAGGCGGCGTCGCCCAAGCGCTCGGCGCCGCACTCTACGAGGAGATGGTGATCGACGCGAACGGCCGCGTCATCAACGCGAAATTCCGCGACTACCATTTGCCCTCTTTCGCCGACGTGCCGCGCACCGAGGTGTTCTTCGCCGAGACATCCGACACCGTCGGTCCCTTGGGGGCGAAGTCGATGAGCGAGAGTCCGTACAATCCGGTCGCCGCCGCGCTCGGCAACGCCATTGCCGATGCCACCGGCATCCGCTTCACCGCGCCGCCGTTCAAGCCGGACCGGCTGTTTCCGGCGCTGCTCGACAAGTTTGGTTAGGAATGTTTCGGGGGATTCATCCATGACCAGCGAAGTCCATCCCGTCGACGAGGTCCTGCCGGTCCCACGCCTCTTGGCGCTCGGGCTCCAGCACGTGCTGGTGATGTATGCCGGTGCGATCGCGGTGCCGCTGATCGTCGGACGCGCCTTGAAGCTGCCGCCGGAGGATGTCGCCTTCCTGATCAGCGCCGATTTGTTCGCCTGCGGGCTCGCGACGCTGGTGCAATGCATCGGCTTCCCCGGCGTCGGCATTCGCCTGCCCGTGATGATGGGCGTGACATTCGCTTCGGTCGGTCCGATGCTGTCGATGGCGGCAGCGCCCGACATCGGCCTGCTCGGCATCTACGGCTCCGTCATCGCCGCAGGCCTGTTCGGCATCATCGTCGCACCGTTCGTCAGCCGGCTGCTGCCGCTTTTTCCTCCTGTCGTCACCGGCAGCATCATCCTGATCATCGGCATTTCCCTGATGCGCGTCGGCATCAACTGGGCCGGTGGCGGTCTGCCGACGCTCACCAGGACGGTCGACGGCGTGGCCGGCAGCTTTCCCAATCCGGCCTATGGACAGTTGCAGGGCCTCGGCATCTCGCTGTTCGTGCTGCTGTTCATTCTCGGCCTGATCAAATGGGGGGGCCGGCTTCCTCGCCAATGTCTCGGTGCTGCTCGGCATCATCGCCGGCACCGTGCTCGCGAGCATTCTGGGCGTGATGCATTTCGACAAGGTCACCGCCGCCCCATGGGGCGCGCTCATCGTCCCGTTCCGCTTCGGCATGCCGCAATTCCATCTGGTGCCCGTTATCACCATGTGCGTCGTCATGATCGTGGTGATGATCGAATCGCTCGGCATGTTCCTCGCGCTCGGCGACATCACCGGCAAGGCCGTCGGCCGCGAGGCGCTGAGCCGCGGCCTGCGTGCCGACGGTGTCGGCACGCTGCTCGGCGGCATCTTCAACACGTTCCCCTACACCTCGTTCTCGCAGAATGTCGGCCTCGTCTCGGTCACCGCCGTGCGCTCGCGCTGGGTGACCATCACCGGCGGCTGCATCATGCTGGTGCTCGGGCTGCTGCCGAAGCTCGCCGCACTGGTCGAGGCGGTGCCGCTGGTCGTGCTCGGCGGCGCAGGCCTCGTGATGTTCGGCATGGTGGCGGCCACAGGCGCGCGCATCCTCACCTCGGTCGATTTCCGCAACAACCGCTACAATCTCTTCATCGTTGCGATCTCGATCGGCTTCGGCCTGATCCCGCTCGCCGCCCCCGGCTTGTTCCGGAATTTGCCGCACGATCTCCAGCCGCTGCTGGAGTCCGGCATCCTGCTCTGCGCGATCGTCTCGGTGTTGCTGAATGCCTTCTTCAACGGCCTGAGCGGCGGCGCGGCCGCGGAGACGGACGCCGCGGCGATCGCCTCATCCGCGCAGCATGTTTAGCTGCCGCGATAGGTCGAATAGCTCCACGGCGTCACCAATAGCGGCACGTGATAGTGGCCTTCCGGCTCGCTGATCGCGAAGCGCAGCGGGATTTCGTCGAGGAAAGGCGGATCGGTGACCTGCACGTTGCGCTCGGCGTAATATCCGGCAATGCTGAATCTGAGCTCGTAGCGGCCGATCGGCAACGGGCGGCCGCCGATCAGCGGCCGATCGGTGCGGCCATCCGCATTGGTGACCGCGCGCGCGATGACGCGGCTCTCCCCCAGCGTTGCGAGTTCCACGAGCTCGACCGGAATGCCGGCCGCAGGCCTGCCGATGTGATTGTCCAGCACATGCGTCGACAACCGGCCATGCACCTTCAACCTGTCGTCGGCAATGACGAGCTGATCGAGCCGCAGTGCCGAGATGCGGCCGATCTCCTCGATCGCACGGCGCGTCTCGGTCTTGACGATGTTGCGCAGCCTGATCTCGAAATCGCGCAGCACAGAGTCCTTGGTGTGCCGGCGCACGCAGACGATATAGGGGAAGCCGAACTTGTCGCGGTAGGCGTTGTTGACGCGCTCGAACGCGGCATATTCGGCATCCGACAGCCGGTCGAGGCCGGCGCTGTTCTGCTCGTCGGTCGATTCCGCCGTGAGCCCTGCCGCGCGCTGGGTCTTGCTGGCGAGATCGGGATGCGCGCGGATCAGGGCCAGTTGCACCTCGGGCTCGGCGCTTTGGATCGCCCCCATCAGCGCCGTGTGCAACTGATTGGTGCCGGCGAATGGCCGCCTGTCGGCGAGCTGCTCAGCGATCCACGGCGAATATTCCACGACGTTGGCAAGCGCGGCGACAAAGTCGGCCTTGGTGGCGGCATTGAGATCGGACAGAGAGATTTGCGACATGATCAGCCGATCTCAAATGCGTCGGCGGCAAGATGCGCGTGCCTGGCGTGCCAGTGCTGCGCGATCTGTAATCGCGTCGGTACCCAGACACGCTCGTGCTTGCCGATATAGTCGAGGAAGCGGATCAAGCCCGCAGCGCGGCCGGGCCGGCCGGCGATGCGGCAGTGCAGGCCGACCGACATCATCTTCGGCGCGGTCTGCCCCTCGGCATAGAGCACGTCGAAGGCGTCCTTGAGGTAGGTAAAAAACTGCTCACCTTCGGCAAAGCCCTGCGGGTTGATGAACCGCATGTCGTTGGCGTCAAGCGTATAGGGAATGACGAGCTGCTTGCCGTTCGCGCCCTTGATCCAGTAGGGTAGATCGTCGGCGTAGGAGTCGCAGAGATAGAGGAAACCGCCCTCCTCCATCAACAGGCGGTTGGTGTTGATCGAGGAACGTCCGGTGTACCAGCCGAGCGGTCGCGTGCCGGTGGCTTCGGTATGGACGCGGATCGCCTCCGCGATCTCGGCGCGCTCCTGCGCCTCGGTCATGTCCTTGTGCTCGATCCATTTCAGGCTGTGGCTGGCGATGTCCCAACCCGCCTCGTTCATCGCAGCAACGATCTCGGGGTTGCGCTTCAGAGCAGTGGCGACGCCGAACACCGTGGTCGGCCAGTTGCGCTCGCCGAACATCCGCCACAGCCGCCAGAAGCCGGCGCGCGAGCCGTATTCGAACATCGATTCGATATTGGCGTGGCGCTGGCCGGGCCACGGCTGGGCGCCGAGCACGTCGGACAGGAACGCTTCCGAGGCGCGGTCGCCATGCAGGATGTTGTTCTCGCCGCCCTCCTCGAAATTGACGACGAACTGCACCGCGATGCGGGCATCATCGGGCCATTCCGGGTGCGGCGGGTTGCGGCCGTAGCCGAGGAGATCGCGCGGGTAATTGGTATCGGTCAAGTCAGACTTCCTCGAAGCGGATCGGCAGGGCGCCCTTCCACAGCACGCTCTTGCCCAGTGTTGCGAGATTCTCAAGGCCAGAGGTCAGCGTGATGAAATGGTTGCCGGCGAGCTGTCCCATCTTGCTCGCGAAACGCACGCCACCATAGGCCAGCAGGATCTCGGTCTCGCTGATGCCGCCGGGATAGAGGATGATATGGCCGGGCGCGGGATAGCTGGTGGGATTCTCGTAGCCGACGCCGAAATCGAGATCGCCGAGCGGCATCCACACGGCTTCGCCGCTCCAGCGCACGTGAATGATGTGGCTTTCGAACGGCAACGACTTGCGAAAGGCGGCGACCGTCTTGGGTGCCAGCTGCTCCTCGAAGCGGGCGTCGAAGCTGAATTCGCCGGCGCGGATAACGAGTTTGCTCATCGCGTCTCTCTGGCTCGGGCCGGGTGGCCCCCGGGAAACGCTCAAGCAAGAGCACTCCCGCCCGCTTCGCGCAAGTGGCCCGGTCGCATCACCTGCGGTCGTAGGACCAGCCGAAAATGCCGCTCCGCCTGACCTCCGGCTCGGCCGCTGCCTGCGCCGGCGTCTCCTTCAGTTCCGCCTGCGGCGGCGGTGCGGGCGGTGTCGGCAGGGTCTCGCATTTCATCGAATACACCAGCTTGCCATCCGCGGTCCGCCCGATCGGGGCACAGGGATCGGGATGCGCCGCATTGGTCTTCGGCGTCATCTTGACTTGCGCCGCCACCGGCGAGGCCAGCAGCAGCAGGACCAGCAGATATCTCGACATCGTTGTCGCCTGGAAGCTTAATTGATGCATTGAACCGGATTGCGGCCGGCAAGTCCATCGGCGCTAGTGGGCATGATTGCCGAATATTTGACCGGCGTGTGCCGGCGGGCTTCGCATCGGATGACAGGGGCGGAACGAAAGAGCAGGACGCAGCACGTCATCTCGTGTCCCGGCTCTGCAGCGCATCGCAAGGGCGCTGCGCTGCGTCCGGGGCACGCGAATGGAGTGTGAGGCACTCTCTCCACGTCATTGCGAGAAGCTCGCGACAAGATTGCCGAGCAATTTTGCGCTGATGCGACGAAGCAATCCAGAATCCCTCCGCGGATGGATTTCCGGATGCTTCGCTCCGCTCGCGATGACGGAGGATGACGCGACGGCATCGCTCTCCCCGCCCTACGAAATCCCCGTGCGTGGCACGCAGTTCAGATTGCAGACACACCTTCGCAGCCTCGCGGCTGATTTCGCCCGAGCTTTGCTTCATCTTCGCACCCTCAAATCCAAGAGGGCACAGGGAAGGCCGGGTGCCGACAGACACCCGCGGTCCGCTGCGCGAATTGCACGCGCACGCAGAAAACCGCACAGCAGCATACAGGTGGTGCCGATCACTCGGCCTTCCCTGCGCGGTGGTCGGACGGCTTATGCCGTGCTCTCCCGGGAGCCGAACTTTCCTTTGGCCTCCCTCGCCGTTCGAATTGACGATGCCGTCCACCCGGTTGGGCTCGCGCGCATCTTCGATCCGGCTTGACCGTAGCAACGACGGCCAGGACCACACGGTTTTGCCGTACGCACGGCCCGCCATGTCGCCGCAGTATTTCCAACCCCGTCGACGGAGCTGCGAAACTTACAGGCGAGACGAAGCCTAGCAGCGCCGTTCGTCTGCACGCGGCCGCGAGCTCACAGGGACTACCCGCCCTGCCCGCACCTCTCACGCCGACGCTGCCGCGTCCACCGCAAACCCGGCTCGCGATCAAGACGACCTCGAGATCGCCCCTCTTGGTGAGCCGGGATGGCCGACACATACGCCAAAACCGAATTTCGGTAAAGTGGAATGTTTTTAGCGAGACGGATTGACCGAGGGCGACACAGGCCAACCTCCCCCGCTCGGTCATCCCTCAAGGCCCGCCGAAGAGGCGAGCACATCCAGCGGCAGCGGCTCTGCCGTCACGCGGGGGTGACGGCGATGGAGTCGCTCATTGTCTCTCGGATTGCGCCGGGCGGCACTTCGCGCCGACCCGTTGGCTTCATCCGGACGAAACGACCGTCTAATATGGCTGGTAGCCGTAGCCCGGGTCGTAATAGAGACCGCCACCGCCGCCGTAATAGCCTGGGCCGCCGTAGTAACGGCGCGGGCCGTAATAGCGGTTCTCGTAATACTCCTGGCGCCGGCTCTCGGCGATGGCGCCTCCGATCACCCCCGCAGCAAGGCCCATGAAGGCGAGACCGGCGGCGTTCGGCCCGCGTCGATAATAATGGTGACGCCGGGCTGCGCTGAAATCGGTGACGTCGGAGGAAGCTTGGGCTGCCGCTGCAGCCTTTGCGGACACCGCCGGGGCCGACCCCTGGGACGCCGCGGCCGAGGGCGACGCAGAGGCTGCGAGCAGCGCCACGCCTGCGAGCGCGGCCAGGACCGTGTTGCGGCCGGCTGCGGATCTCTTCGGTCCATCACTCATCTTGATCTTCCTCTGTTCTGGCTCAAAAAATAGATAAGCAAACAGTATGTAACGCACAAACCACTGAAATGGTTTCCTGATCGCGGCAATCCGCCACGCTTTGAACGATTGTAAATCGAACGGTCGCATCCCAGCTTGCGCCCTCCAACCTGAGCGGATAATGAACAGCCGCGCCGTTTTTCGGTCGCCGTAAGCGTTTCACGTGAACCAACGCATCAACCGACGCCGTCGGGATCGATGCCATTTTATGGGTTCAACGTGACTGACGCGTCCTTTTCCAAGAGAAATCAGATGATTGTGGTTCGCAAACTGCCGGCGCGCTATGCGCCGATCGTGATGCCATTCGTGCTGTCCATCCTCATGACGGCCGTGGTGTCGGTCATTTCGACGCTTCGGAGCCTGGGAGCAACGCCGGCCTTCCTCGCGACCTGGCCGGGCGCCTGGGCGCTATCCTGGCTGGTCGCCTTTCCGACGCTGCTCGTGGTGCTACCGATGGTCCGGCGGATCGTGACGCTCCTTGTCGCGTCTCCGCCCCAACCAGGGCGGTAATGGCGTGGACGGCGGCGCATGGAGCCGCCCTCCCGCACCCATGGTTCTGTGATCCTACGACAGCGCGCCCAGCACGCCGCGCGTCGCCTTGTCGATCTCCTCGACATAGCGGCGGCGGGCGAAGTTTTCGGTGAGGAAGCCGACCACCTTGCGGCTGTCGGTGGAATCGACCACCGCCAGCATCTCGGCTTCGGCCTCGTCGAACACCGCCATCGCCGACTTCACGTTCATTTCCGGGATCAGCACGATGTCGATCAGACGGGCGAGCTCGATCACCTGGATCTCGTCGGCGATGGTGTCGAGGTCGTTGGAGAACAGATCGGGCAGCAGGACGAGACCGACATATTCGTCGGCATTGTTGACGATAACCACGCCCGGCCGCGAGCCCAGCACGAATTCGCGGCGGACGGCGGCGATCGTGGTCGTCGAGGGCACCTTGCCGACATCAGAGCGCATCAAGCGCTCCACGGTGAGATTGCGCAGCCAGCCGACGTCATTGGCGCTGCGGATGGTCTCGCCACGCAGATGCAGGCGCCAGGTCGAGAAGGAATGGCCGAACATGAAGCGGACGCAGATCGAGGTGACGATGCAGCCGGCCAGCACCACGGCGGTGACGTCGACGTTGCGGGTCATCTCGAGCACCAGGAACGACATGGTGAGCGGGCCGCCGACAATGGCGACGCCGAGCGTCGCCATGCCCGTCAGCATCGCGACCAGCGGATCGATCGCAAAGTTCGGACTGATCAGGAGCAGCACCGCGGCGAAGAACTTGCCGATCAGGCTGCCGACGAACAGCGATGCGAAAAACAGACCGCCGCGGAAGCCCGAGGCGAGCGAGATCAGGCAGGCCGTCACCTTCAAGGCGATGATCAGCGCGATCATGCCGATCGCCATCTCGTGAAAGAGATCGAGCACCATGGCGCCGTGGCCGGCCGCCAGCACCTGCGGCGTGATGATCGCGAATCCGCCGACGATGAGACCGCCGGTCACCGGTCGCAACCAGACCGGCATCCATTTGAACAGCCGCTCGAACATCGGCGAGGAGCGCATCACGGCGATGCCGACGCCGCTGGTGACCAGCGCGAGCCCGATCAGGGCCAGGTATTGCTCGACGCCGACGGCGCTGACCTTTGGGATCTCCAGCGAGTACGGCGCGCCGCCGAGCCATTGCGCGGTCAGCGCGCCGGCGAGCGAGGCGGCCAGGATCGGCGCGGCGCTGCCGACCGAATAGACGCCGACGATCAGCTCGCAGGCATAGAAGGCCCCGGTGATCGGCGCGCCGAACGCCGCCGCGATCGCCGCGGCAGCCCCGCAACCGACCATCAGGCGCAGATCGTTGCGGCGCAGATTAAAAAACTTGCCGAACAGCGAGGCGATCCCCGAGCCGATCTGGGTATAGCCCGCCTCGAGGCCGACCGAGGCGCCGCAGCCGTTGGAGATCAGCGTCTGGCTCGACACCACCACGCTGTCGCGCATCGACAGATTGCCGCCGCGCAGCGCATTCGCCTCGATCGGGTCGACCGCGCTCGAGATCTTCATGCGCCGCCGCGACCATTCCATGATGCCGAGCGCCAGCCCGCCAAGCGCAGGCGCGATCAGCGCCGCCCACGGACTCACATAGGCATTGGAGGAGAGGCGCACGTCGATGGGGATGCCGTAGATCACCACATGCGCGATCTGCGCGATCTCGGCCATCAGCGTCACGATCGCCCCGGCCAGCGTGCCGATCACCAGCGCCAGCGGGATCAGGTAGAACTCGTTGCTACGCAAGAGGGCGCGCAGCCGAACCATGGTCCGGTTCGTTCCCTTGCGATCGACGAGATGCCTGAGCCGCACGAACACTTTCTGCCTGCCCTACCCTTCCGACAGGCCGTAGCCGGCCATGCGCTGGCGGACCCGCTCGATCTCCTCGCTGGGGAGCAACGGCGGTTGCCCGACCTGGAGACAGCCGTGATATTGCCGCGCCAGCGTCTCGACCTCGACGGCGAGCCACATCGCCTTGTCCAATGTCTTGCCGATCGCGATCATGCCGTGATGGTCGAGCAGGCAGGCCAGCCGGCCCTCCAGCGCCCGCACCGCATGTTCGGACAATTCCGCGGTTCCAAACGTCGCATAGGGCGCGCAGCGGATGCTGTCGCCGCCGGCCGCCGCGATCATGTAGTGCACCGGCGGAATCTCCATGCCCATGATCGCCAGGATGGTGCAATAGGTCGGATGGGCGTGCACCACGGCGTTGACGTCGGGCCGCGACTTCAGGATGTCGCGGTGAAACCGCCATTCGCTCGACGGCTTCTGATCGGGCGCATGCGCGCCGTCCATGGTCATGAAGACGATCTGCTCGGGCGTCATGGCCTCATAGGGCACGCTGGTCGGCGTGACCAAGAGCCCGTCCACATGCCGGACGGAGATATTGCCGGAGGTGCCCTGGTTGATGCCGAGCGCATTCATGCGCCGGCAAGCGTCGATGATGGCCTGTCTCTTGGCGACCCCGTCCGTTGTCATCGACATCCCGATTCCTGACGATGGGCTTGTTAGACCGGAAGTACGTCAAAGCAACATGGCAGTGCAAGCGAAAGCGGCCCGGATCGGGTGCCGCCTCGGCGCCCTTCCGGCAAAATCACGAAATGGGCGGCAAAATCAACGGATTCACCTGACGTCGCAGCCCTATGACAGGCTGGCCCGGACGGCCGCAATCCCGTTGATCACGAACTGCACGGAATAGGCCGCGAGCAGCATGCCGAGAACGCGCGAGAGCACGGCATTTCCGGTGCGTCCGAGGGTCTTCGCGATCAGGTGAGCCGAGACGAAGCACAGCATGCAAAGCAGGCAGACCGACAGGACGACGGCGATGATGATCGCGAGCCTTGCCCCATAATCGGCGCTACCGGAAAGGAGCAGCGTGGTCGCGATCGCCCCGGGGCCGGCCATCATGGGGATGGCCAGGGGAAACACTGCGACATCGGAGGCGTGCTCCGCGGTTGCCTTGTCGGCCTCGCGGGCCTCGCGATGCGGTCGATCGCCGAAGATCATCTGGTAGGACACGCCGAACAGCAGCAGCCCGCCGGCGATCTGGAAGGCGGGGATGCCGATCCCGAGCTGGCGCAGCAGCCAGTTTCCGACCAGCGCGATCATCACCAGGATCGAGGCCGCGATCAGCGGCGCGCGCAACGCGATCGTGCGTTTGGCCGTGTCGGGCATGCTCCCGGTGGCCGCGATGAAGGCCGGCGCGAGGCCAACCGGATCGACAACCAGCCGCAGCGTCACGAAGGCGGACAGGGCGAAGTCGAGCATGGTCGGCGTGGTCCTTGGACGCAGGAACGATGGCGGCCGGGCTGACTTAGCCCAGCAAAGCCGCTTTGCAAATCACCGGAGACGACAATGAGCGACAGTGGAATCGGAATGCTCCTCGGCCAGCTCTCGGCCAACCTGCTTTGGCTCTGGTTCATCGGCGCGTTCGTGCTCGGCGGGGTCCTCGTCTATGGCGTGATGAAGGCCGGTCACCTCAAGCGCAGCGAGCGGGCGCAGCTCGATCGCAACACCGAGGCACGACAGCGCCAGGAAGATCCCTACAAGCGTCCGACCTGAGTGAGCGCCGCGCGCAATTCAGCCGTTTGGAACTTTCGTTCATGAAGCGGCTTTGATCGCCTGAGGATTGAGGAGGGCGAGGCCTTCCCGTGTCACCTCATGAGGAGGATGTATGGCTAAAGCAAAGAAACGCACGACGAAGAAGACCGCGGCGCGCCGACCGCGTCAGGCGCCGAAGATGCTCAGCGACCTGTTTCTGGAGACGCTGAAGGACATCTATTTCGCGGAGAACAAGATCATCAAGACGTTGCCGAAGATGGCCAAGGCCGCGCAATCGAAGGAGCTGGCCGCCGCATTCAACAAGCACCTGCGGGAGACCCAGGGCCAGGTCAAGCGGCTGGACCAGATCTTCAAGATGCTGGGCAAGCCGGCGCGCGGCAAGCCCTGCGAGGCCATCAACGGCATCACCGACGAGGGTGCCGAGATCATGAAGGACTTCAAGGGTGCCCCGGCGCTCGATGCGGGACTGCTCGCGGCCGCCCAGGCGGTCGAGCATTACGAGATCTCGCGCTATGGCACCTTGCGCACCTGGGCCGAGGAGCTCGGCATGCCGGACGCGGCAAGGCTGCTTCAGGCGACGCTGGACGAGGAAGAGGCGACCGATCACACGCTGACGGAGCTCGCCACGTCCGTGATCAACCTCGAAGCGGAAGAAGAGTATCGCGCGGCGGCCTGACGCGCGCCGCTGCCGATGACGAAACGCCGCGGCCTGTGCCGCGGCGTTTGCTCGTTGGGCCAGGGCCGCGGCGTTTGTTTTTCAATCGCACGACAGCGCATGGCACGTCAGCGCCGCCGCACTGGATTTCCCGGGAACCGGCCCCATATGCAGGCTTTCCCACCCCCTGAGCCCCAACATGCAACCAAAAAATCCCCTCGACTGGATGCTGTCCGAAGCCCTGGACTCGCTGACCCGCGCCGACCGGCTGCGCCAGCAGTTCGGCCGCCAGGAAGCCTGCTGGGAGCCGCCGATCGACGTGCTCGAGACCGAGCACGAGCTTCTGATCCTGATCGCGCTTCCCGGCGTCAATCCGGACAATGTCGAGACGGTCATCCATGACGGCGTGCTCGTCATCTCCGGCCAGCGCACCCTGCCCCCGGAGCTCCGCAACGCCCGCATCCACCGGCTCGAACTGCCGCAGGGGCGCTTCGAGCGCCGCATTGCATTGCCCCTCGGCCGCTACGCCATCAGCCGCTTCGTGATGGACGGCTGCGTCGCGCTGCGCCTTGCCAAATCCTGAGGTCGATCATGGCCACCGAACAGATGAACAACGAACAGACTGATAACGACGTGAAGATCCCCGACGACGCGCTGATCATCGTCCCCGTACGCGAGATGGTGCTGTTCCCCGGCGCCATCGCACCGATCACGATCGGCCGTGCCAAGTCCATCGCCGCCGCGCAGCAGGCGTTGCGCGAGCAGCGGCCGATCGGCATCGTCCTGCAACGCAGCCCCGAGACCGAGGCGCCCGGAGCGGACGATCTCTACCGGGTCGCGACCATCGCCAACATCGTGCGCTACATCACCGCGCCCGACGGCACGCACCACATCGTCTGCCAGGGTGTGCAGCGCGCGCGCCTGCTCGACTTCCTGCCGGGGACGCCGTTCCCGGTCGCGCGATTCCAGCAGATCCCCGAGCCGACCACGACCTCGCCGGAGATCGAGGCGCGCGCCCTGAACCTGCAGCGCCAGGCCATCGAGGCCATCGAGCTGCTGCCGCAGGCGCCGCCCGAGCTGGCCGCGATGTTCCAGGGCACCAGTGCGCCCGGCGCGCTGGCGGATCTGGCGACCTCGTTCATGGACATCAAGCCGCAGGACAAGCAGGAGGTCCTGGAAACCATCGACCTCGCTTTGCGCGTCGAGAAGGTGTCCAAGCACCTGGCCGAGCGGCTGGAGGTGCTGCGCATCTCCAACGAGATCGGCCAGAAGACCAAGGCATCCTTCGACGAGCGGCAGCGCGAGGCGATCCTGCGCGAGCAGATGGCGACCATTCAGCGGCAACTGGGTGAAGGCGACGGCAAGGCGGCCGAGGTCGCCGAGCTGACCTCTGCCATCGCCAAGGCCAACATGCCGCCCGAGGCCGACGCGCACGCCAGGAAGGAGCTGCGCCGCTACGAGCGCATGCCGGAGGCTGCCGGCGAGGCCGGCATGGTCCGCACCTATCTGGACTGGCTGATCGAGCTGCCCTGGGCGCTGCCCGCGGAGAAGCCGATCGACATCAAGGCGGCGCGCGCCATCCTGGATGCCGACCATTTCGGGCTGGAGAAGATCAAGAGCCGGATCATCGAATATCTGGCGGTGCGCAAGCTGGCCCCGCAGGGCAAGGCCCCGATCCTGTGCTTCGTCGGCCCGCCCGGCGTCGGCAAGACCTCGCTCGGCCAATCCATCGCACGCGCGATGGATCGCCCCTTCGTGCGCGTCAGCCTCGGCGGCGTGCATGACGAGGCCGAGATCCGCGGCCACCGGCGCACCTATATCGGTGCGCTGCCCGGCAACATCATCCAGGGCATCAAGAAGGCAGGCAGCCGCAACTGCGTCATGATGCTGGACGAGATCGACAAGATGGGCCGTGGCGTGCAGGGCGATCCCTCGGCTGCCATGCTGGAGGTGCTCGACCCCGAGCAGAACGGGACGTTCCGGGACAATTACCTGGGCGTGCCCTTCGACCTGTCGCGCGTGGTGTTCATCGCGACCGCCAACATGCTGGACCAGATCCCGGGTCCGCTGCTCGACCGCATGGAGCTGATCAGCCTCGCCGGTTACACCGAGGACGAGAAGCTGGAGATCGCGCGGCGCTATCTGGTGCGGCGGCAGCTGGAGGCCAACGGCCTTTCGGCCGAGCAGGCCGAGATCGAGCCGGAGGCGCTGAAGCTGGTGGTCAAGGGCTACACCCGCGAGGCCGGCGTGCGTAACCTCGAGCGCGAGATCGGCAAGCTGTTCCGGCATGCCGCGGTGCAGGTCGCCGAGGGCACGGCCGCGAAGGTCGTGATCACGGTGAAGGACATCGGCACGGTGCTCGGCCAGCCGCGCTTCGAAGGCGAGATCGCGCAGCGCACCAGCATTCCGGGCGTGGCCACCGGCCTTGCCTGGACGCCTGTTGGCGGCGACATCCTGTTCATCGAAGCGTCAAAGGTGCCCGGCAAGGGCGGCATGATCCTGACCGGCCAGCTCGGCGACGTCATGCGCGAGAGCGTGCAGGCGGCGATGACGCTGGTGAAGAGCAAAGCCTCGCAGCTCGGCATTGATCCGCAGGCGTTCGAGAAGAGCGACATCCACGTTCACGTTCCCGCGGGCGCGACCCCGAAGGACGGACCGAGCGCGGGGGTTGCGATGTTCACGGCGCTGACGTCCCTGCTCACCAATCGCACGGTGCGCAGCGACACCGCCATGACCGGCGAGATCTCGCTGCGCGGCCTGGTGCTGCCGGTCGGCGGCATCAAGGAGAAGGTGGTCGCAGCCGCGGCCGCCGGCCTGAAGCGGGTGATGCTGCCGGCGCGCAACAAGCGGGACTACGACGACATCCCGAAGAGCGCGCGGGACAACCTCGAATTCATCTGGCTGGAGCGCGTCGACGAAGCCATCGCGGCCGCGCTCGAGCCGGTCGAGGCAAAGGTCGAGGCGGCGGAGTGAATGCGATGAAGAAACTGCTCGAAGACGCGAAGCGATCTCGGAAAACGCAGCGGCTGCGCCAGCTGCTCGATCGTGCCGTTGACCGGGTGCGCGATGCGCTTGCAGGACCAGAACCGCGGCTTCAGCCGGTCCCGGTCCGGGTGAAGCGCCGCAAGGGTTGAGCCCTCCGTCTCAAGTCCTCGCGGCTGCCCCAACCAAAAGGCCCCCTTTTACCCAAGGGGGCCTTTGCGTCGTTAGCCCACGGCGTCCTTGGCCGCCTTGACCGGGCGGGCGCGGACGATCTTGCGGGCCGGCTTGGCCTTGAACATCATCTCTTCGCCCGTGAACGGGTTGGTGCCCTTGCGTGCCTTGGTCGCGGGCTTCTTGATGACGACGAACTTGGCGAAGCCCGGCACCAGGAACAGGCCGTTCTTCTTGAGCTCCTTGTGACCGACGTCGGTCAGCGTCTCCATGACGCTCTTGACGTCGCGCTTGGAAAGCTCGGTAGCGGTCGCGATCTTTTCGATCAGCTGCGATTTGGACATTTGGGTTGCCATCGTGTCTCCTCTGATTCGTGACGGCTGCATATTAGACCAACCGGCGAAGGCCTATAGCCTTCTGCACAGTTTTGTCGCGGTTTTACGGGCTTTTTTGGCCCTCTATGGCAAAAAACCCTGCATTTTAGCTGCTTCCAGAGCGGGAGAAGCCTCAGGCAGCGGATTTTGCCTTGTTTCAAAGGCCCGCACGACATCTTGCTAGAACTGATTCGCCACTTTCGACAAGCGACGACCGGCCTCTTTGTCAAAGGAGGCGCGTGTTTCACCCTAGAAAATAAGGCTAGACGCGCTCGATGATGATGGCGGGCGCCATGCCGCCGGCGGCGCACATGGTGACGAGACCGCGTTTGAGGTCGCGCCGTTCGAGCTCGTCGAGCACGGTGCCGATCAGGATCGAGCCGGTGGCACCGATGGGATGCCCGAGCGCGATCGAGCCGCCATTGACGTTGACCTTGGCGCGATCGAGCTTGAGGTCGCGGATGTATTTTTCCGCCACCACCGCGAACGCCTCGTTGATCTCGAACAGGTCGATGTCGTCGATGGAGAGGCCCGCCTTTGCCAGCACCTTGCGCGTCGCCGGCACCGGCGCGTTCAGCATCAGGGTCGGCGAGTCTCCCATGTTCGCCATCGCGACGACGCGGGCGCGGGCTTTGAGGCCATGCGCTTTGGCGTAAGCAGGTGAAGCCAGGAGGATGGCGGCGGCGCCGTCGACGACGCCGGAGGAATTGCCGGCGTGGTGCACGAAGTCGATGTTCAGGTCCGGATATTTCTGCAGGATCAGGCCGCGATAGGTCGTGCCCTTGTCGTCGAGCACGTAGTCGGCGACCGCGGGGAATGCCGGCTTCAGGCTGCTCAACCCCTCCATCGTGGTCTGCGGCCGCGGATATTCCTCATGGTCGAGCGCGAGGCTGCCGTCCTCCCGGTGAACGGGCACGAGGCTCTTCTTGAAATAGCCGTTCGTCATCGCGTGCGCGGCGCGCTTCTGGCTCTCCAGCCCGAGCGCGTCGACGTCCCGCCGGGTAATGCCTTCCAGCGTCGCGATCGCGTCCGCGCAGACGCCCTGATGCGACTGCGGATGCTTTGCCCGCAGACGCAGATTGCCGTTGTCCATCATCATCGGACCTGAGCCGCGGCGTCCTTCCATCGACATCATCTCGCAGCCGCCCGCGATGACGAGGTCTTCCGCGCCTGCCATGATCGAGGATGCCGCCATGTTGACGCTGGTGATGCCGCTTCCGCAAAAACGGTCCAGCGTCACGGCGCTGGCGCGCACGTCGTAGCCGGCATCGAGCGCCGACATCCGGCCGAGATCGCCGCCTTGCGTCGCGACCTGCGCGCTGCAGCCCCAGACAATGTCGTCGACGTCGGCCGTGTTGATGCCGGTGCGCTCCGCGAGCGCGCGCAGCACGGTTGCGCCGAGCTGCTGCGGATGGATGCCCGAAAGCGCTCCCTTGCCGGCCTTGCCGACGCCGCGCGGGGTGCGGCAGGCATCGATGATGAGTGCATCGGTCATGGGCGTTGTCCTCTTTGTTTTGAGCGTTGAGGACGGTTCTGAATAAGGGGAAGAGGAGAGTCAATGCGTGGGCGCCCACGCCCTCTCCCGCCCCTCACCCGGATTTTCCGCCGCACGAAAGCCTCCGCGACGTCATGGCCGGCTTGTCCCGGCCATCCACGTCTTGCTACGCGGCGCGAATAACGTGGATGTCCAGGGACAAGCCCGGGCATGACGACCTCTGGTGATTTTACGCGGGAGAAGACATCACGCCCCCGCCGCGTTCTTCGCGATCACGTTGCGATAGAAGCTGGCGCTGAGTTTCGGCGTGCGGACCTGGGTGTCGAAATTGACATGGTACAGCCCGAAACGCTTGTTCAGCCCGTAGACCCACTCGAAATTGTCCATCAGGCTCCAGAGGAAATAGCCGCGCACCGGCACGCCCTCGGCCGTGGCGCGCTGCAGCTGGGCGAGATAGTTGCGCAGGTACATGATGCGGTCGGTGTCGTAGATCTTGCCGTCCGGCGTGACGACGTCGTCGCCGGAGGCGCCGTTCTCGCTGATATAGATCGCATCCGTCTTCCAGATCTTTGCCGCCAGCTTCGGCACCCAATAGAGCGTCTCCGGCCCGACGCGCAGCCAGTCCGAATTCATGTGCGGGAACGATTTCGGGATCGGCAGCGGCATGAAGCCCGCGCCCTGATCGGAGGCCACCACGTAGTTCTGCGGCGCATAGATGTTGAGACCGAGGAAATCGACCGGCGAGGAGATGATCTTGAGTTCCGCGTCGGTGAATTTCGGCGCGTTGGCGCCGGCGAATTTCAGGAAGGCGTCGGTGTAGCGGCCAGTCATGATGACGTTGAGATAGCCGGCGTTCATCTCGCGCAGCGCGATCTCGGCGGCACGAACGTTCTCCGGCGTGTCGATCGCGGGCGCGCAGGCATCGATGTTCTCGGCCGGCCCGACCCTGGTGCCGCGCCGGCCGTGGGCGCGCACGGCCTGCACCGCGAGCCCGTGCGCCAGCGCGCTGTTGTGCCTGATCTGGTTGACCTCGGCTTGCGGCAGCCTCAAGCCCGGCGCGTCGATGCCGATGCCGTAGCCGAAATAGACGAAGCGCCCGCTCTCGTTCAACGTGAAGACGTTCTTGACGCGATCGGTCAGATGCTCGGCGACATAAGCCGCGTAGTCACCGAAGATCTTGCAGGTTTCCGTCGAGCGCCAGCCGCCGAAGCGATCCTGAAGCGATTGCGGCAGGTCCCAATGATAGAGCGTCAGCCACGGCTCGATGCCGTTCTTCAGGAGCTCGTCGACCAGCCTATTGTAGAAGTCGAGCCCCTTCGGGTTGGGCTTGCCGTCGCCATCCGGGAACAGCCGCGGCCAGGCCACCGAGAAGCGGTAAGCCTTGCAGCCCAGCGCCTTGATCAGCGCGATGTCCTCCTTGTAGCGGTGATAATGCTCATTGGCACGGTCGCCGGTGGTGCCGTCCTCGATCTTGCCGGGGATGCGCACGAACTTGTCCCAGATCGAGGCCCCTCGCCCGTCCTCGTCGACCGCGCCCTCGACCTGGTAGGACGAGGTCGCCGTACCCCAGACGAAGCCCGCCGGAAAGCCGGCGCGCGGCGGCGGCGCTGGCTTCGCCTTTGCCGCGTCGAGCGGACCGGTCAAGCCGGCTGCGGACAGCCCCGCGATTTTCGCGAACCTGCGACGCGAGACCTTGTCCGACATTGCTGCTTCTCCGCCTTCGAACTGTTGCGGGCGCACAATGGCGAGTCCGGGGCGGTTTGAGAAGCAAGGTTTGGGAAAAACCGGATGCAGAATTGCGCGGCCTGGCGCGCGACATATGGCTGCGGGCCGGCCGCCGCGCAGGCTTCACCGCTTAGCGCGAGCGCTTGGGCAACTTCGGCAGCTTGTCGGGATTGAACGCCGGGCGCTGCTCGGCTCGTTGTTCACCGGCCGGCGGCTTCTGTTCGGTGAGAATGAGCGTTCCCTGGAGAATCATTCCGGGCACTTGTTGTGCCGTCGCGGTGTAGGTCGCGATCTTGCCGGGGCAGTTTCCCTCGATGTCCAACGTGAGCTCGTCGTCCACGCCGAACACCGTTGCACGGCCGTTGGTATGGCGCTTCGTCGACACGGTGGCGGTGAAGCGATCTCCGTCGACGTGACACGAGCCATGATAGGTCATCAGGCTGTCGCGGCCCCAGATCTGTCCATCCGCGACATGGACGATCCCGGTACCCTGGTCGAGCGGCGTCTTGTACCACGCCGCGTATGTCCCGTCCTTCAGCATGGGAGCAGTCTCCCCTGGCATCCCTCCACGATAATCCGCATGATTAGCGCTAAGAAAGCGTTAATCGCGCGGCCCGTGCCAATCCGGCCTGTCCTTGCGCAGCTCGGCTTCAAGCTCCTCGACGATGCCGTGAAGCAGACACGCCGCAAGCGGATCCGTAACCTCCCGCTCCAACCGCCGGTAACGCGCGATCCGGCATTCCTGCTCTCTCAATTGGCGCTCTGTCATGACATCGGCCCTCCGACAAACTGACGCGGAGATCGCCGAGCAGTTTCGTTAAACTTTTCGGATCATTTGACATGGTTTCTGATTGGTGAAGACGACGACGTCCCGCTCTTTGCCGGTGCCGGGACCAGATCGTCCAAAGGACCGCGCCTCTAAGATGACAGACGAAGCCAGACGTCCTTGCTTGCCAGCGTGCCATTCGGCGTGGCGATCTCCATGTCCACGACGTGCAGTGAGCCGGGCTCGTCGCCATAGATGTACTTGAGGTGCCACATCAGACCGAGGTCCGGCGAAACGACGAAATCGTCCAATCCGTCGGTAATGTCTCGAACGGCATCGCGGTGGCTCGGGGACGCGGAAAACATCGCATCGATCAAGTCGGCGAGGGTCATACCCTCGACGAGCATGAGTCGCGCGATCTCATCGCCATAGACGCGCCGAAGCGCTGCAACGATCGAAGCGACGGCATCCGGATTCTTCAACGACACGGCAAAGCAAGCCTCCGAAACCATCATGCCGGAGGCGGAATATTCTGCCAAGCTCAGCGAGCGCCATCGCGGACACCAGGGGCGCGGCACCCGTACCTAGAACGTCACCCTCATCCCCGCGTAGAACGCCCGCGGCCGGGCCGGGCTCAGCGAGCGCGGGTCGGTGAATTCGGCGCCGCCATTGGTGAAGTTGGGCAAGGCCTCCCGGTCGAAGAACTGTCCATAGGTCGCGTAGCGTTTGTCGAAGACGTTGTCGACGCGGCCGTAGAGCTGGATGTTTTTCGCCACCTGGTAGGAGGTATGGAGATTGAACACGGTATAGGACGGCAGCTTGGCATATTGGTTGGACTCGTCGCCGACCAGATATTGGCTGGAGACGAACAGCGCGTTGCCGCCGACCTTCCAGACGTCGGTCACGGCGTAGTCGACGCCGACCTTGACCCGGTGGCGGGGGATGGCGGGAAGTTGGTTGCCGGGAACGACATGGATGTTGTCGTTACCGTCGGCAAACGGGCTTTCCGAGCCGAGCTCGAGCGGGTCAAGATAGCGCGCGTCGACGAAGGCGTAGCTCGCCTGGAACTGCAGCGTCGGCGATTTGATGTTGACTTCGGCCTCGAGGCCCTGCCGGCGGGTCCGGCCGACGTTTGAGAAATAGCCGAAGCCGGTTCGGCCGACGACGGGTACCGCCACGATGTCGTCGTAATTCGTCGCGCGGAAGCCGCCGATCTTCCAGCCGAGGGTGCCGATGTTCAACTCCTTGGTGCCGCGCAGGCCGGCTTCCACGGTCTTGGACACCACCTGCTTGAGCGGCGGGTCGGAGACCAGAAACGCCGCGATCAGGCAGGGGCGGGCTGGATCGGAGCAGCCGAGCTCGAGCGGCGTGGGCACGCGGTTGGCCTCGGAGTAACCGGCATAGGCGGTCAACTCCGGCGTGATCTTGTAGGTGCCGCCGATCACCGGATTGAAGCGAGTGAAGGTGTGATCGCCGTTGAGATCGGCTCCGAGCTGATCCTCCAGCGAAATCCGCGCAATGTTGAAACGGCCGCCGCCGGTGATGGCGAAGGCATTCGTAACGTTGAAGGTGTCCATCGCATAGAGGCCGTTATATTGATTGACGGTCCGCAGCGAGACGGGGCCGGCAACTGTCGTCGGCTGGCCGGTCGGCCCGAGGAAGAGGCCGCTCCCGTTGACGACATAGTTTTCCCCGATCGAACCGATCTCGGCGGTGGCGTTGTACCGCGTGACGCCTGCGTCATAGCTCGCGCCCATCACGAAGCGGTTGTCATGCCCGAACAGTTGATCGGTGTTGGTAGCCTGCCCTGACACGCCGATACTGGTCGAACGTATCGTGCTGCGGTCGATCTCGCCGAGGATCGTTCCCGGCGCAAAGGGATTGGCAAGCTGAACGCCGCCCGCGCCATTCGCGGGCGTGGCGTCATCGCCGAAGCAGAGCAATGCCGGATCGGCGCACTCCTGCGCGTCAGTCGGATTACCGTCGACCAGCTTCTGCTCGTACCTGCGCACATGCGCAGCGCCTTCGAGGGTCCAGGTCGGCGTCGCATCGGCCTTGCCGGTCAGATTGAGATAGCCGACGCGGTTGGATGTGGTCTGCGGGGTGGTGTAGGTCGCGCCCCAATATTTGTCGAGCAGCTCGGCCGGGACGGTGGCGCTGGCGCCGAAATCGTTCTTGGCGACGCCCATATTGGCGTGGAATTCGCTGTCGCCGGCCTTGTAGCCGACATCGCCGTAGAAGCGCCGCACGGTCGATTGCGAGAAATTGCGGAAGCCGTTGTCACGCAGGCCTTCGAGCGCGGCGTAGACGCCGTAGTTCTTGTCGACCTGCTTGCCCCATTGCGCCGAGCCCTGGATGCGCCCGAACGAGCCGCCCATCACGTCGATCTCGGCGCCCTGGTAAGTGAAGCCGTCCTTCATTTGCAGATTGATGGCGCCGCCTAGCGCGTTGAGGCCGAAGGCTGGATTGTTGGTCACCAGCGTCACCGATCTGATCGCAGCGGTCGGGATCAGATCCCAATTGACGGCATCCGAAAAGGCCTCGTTGATGCGCACGCCGTTCTGATACACCGCCAGGCCCTGCGGCGTGCCCGTCACGGGCGAGGCGACGAAGCCGCGGAATTCGACATCCGGCTGGAACGGATTGCCGGTGACCTCAGTGATGTTGACGCCGGCGATGTTGTCGCGCAGAGCATCGGTGATGTTCAGCGAACCGGTGCGCTTGATCTGGCTCGGATCGACGGCGTTGATCGCCGATGGGACCTTGTCGACATCGAGACCCCTCCCCGCACCCGGCGCGGTCGGGTAGACGTAGATGCGTGTGCGAGGGCTCGCGGACTGCGCCGCCCCGATGCGCGCGACCGTCCTGGTCGGCGCCGTGCGCCTCGCCACCGATGGCGGCGGCGCCGCCACTTCGACCGGCGGCAAGTTCTGGACGTTGGTCTCCTCGTCCGGCGCGGCCCCGGCGGGGCCCGCGAACACCAGCCCGGACACCAGACCGGTCGACACCATCAACACATGACGCTTGAACCGAAGAACCTTACCCATCCCCGCCTTCCCATCCGTGACCACCGGCTGTTTTGCTCTTCGCCGATTGGTCGGGACGAGTGTATTCGGCCGCAATGGGTGCGCCAGCCACAAAAGGTCGGGCAATATCCGCACCCGTTTTCCCGATGAAATCGGGAATTATTCCCGACCGCCTCAGGCGCGACTAGGCGGCCGCAGTCGGAACCAGCGCCTCCACCGTCAAGCCGCCGGCGCCGGAGACGACGTTGAGCGTGCCGCCGAGCGCCAGAATCCGCTCGCGCATGCCGACAAGGCCGAAGCCGAGCTTCTGGCCCGGCTCCATGCCGCGGCCATTGTCGCTGACCCGTACCCGGGCGCAGAAGCGGCCATCGTTCGCCATCTGCTCCGCCGGCTCGATGACGACATTGACCGAGGTCGCTCCGGCGTGGCGGAACACGTTGGTGAGCGCCTCCTGCACGATGCGGTAGATGGTGAGGTCGGCGGTCTCACCCGTCGCGCCCAGCGAGGGTGAGATCACGGTCTCGATCGCGACATCGGGATGCGATTCCCGCCACAGCCGCGACAGCGATTCGAGCGCCTGCCGCAGGCCCAGTTCAGCGAGACCGACGGGCCGGAGCCGCTCCAGCACGCGGCGATTGAACTGCTGCAGCGCGTTGATCTGCTCCAGCATGGCGCTGCCGTGTTTTCGCACAGCCTCGGTGCTCGGAACGCGTCCATCCGCCTGCTTCGCGAGCGCGCTGGCATGCGCGCGCAGCGAGAACAGATACGGCCCGAACTCGTCGTGCAGTTCGCGCGCGATCTCCTTGCGCTCGATGTCCTGGAGCGACACTGCGCGCTCGGCGAGCCGCCGCTTGTCCTCGACCGCCTCATGAAGCGTTGCGGCCAGGTGGTTGAGCTTGGTGCAGATCGCCGCGAGCTCCGGCGCGCCGCCCGGCGTGACACGGGCCTCGTAATGTCCGCCTTCGAGCTTCCCCATCGCCTCCGCCAACGACCGCAGCGGCGCCAGGGCCCGGCCGACTACGGTCATCATCAGAAAAAACAGCGCCAGCGCGATCGCGGAGCCGACCTCGAGCTGGGTGACGATGGCGTCCCAGATCTCGGCGATCTCGTCGTCGGGATGCGCGGTGATCAGGAGCGAGCCCGGCTTGCCATGGATCGAGACGGGCACGCTGACCGCGGTCTGCTCGGGATGAACCAGGCTGACGAACCAGGCCGGCGGCCCGCGCGTGTCATCATCGGCGTCTGTCCGCGGCGTGGTCAGTGGACGACCGGCTTCGTCCCGGAGCGCGATGCTGACATGGCGCAGACGGCTGAGATCGCGTGCGATCTGGTTCAGCCTGGCCTCCGGATCGGGCGCTTCGTTGAGATCGGCGACGATCATCTCGATGAACTCGCGCGCCAGGCGGATCACGCTCTGGTCCTCGGCCTGCACGCGGGGACCTGCTTCCGCGACCTGCCGGCCGATATTGACGGCGAGCCCCAGCGCCAACAGCAGCGCCAGCAACAGGTTGATGCGCCCGCGCAAGGATAGATTTTGCCACATTGGTGTCGCCCGTGCCTCGCGAAGCTCTGCCCGCCCCTGTCCGATGACGTTGACAGAGGCGAAGCGGCGGATATCTAATCGGAAGCGTACAGCAATCCCGCCCGGGTTGCATGAGGCGACCTCGGACACATCGCTCACGCGCCCGTCCCATGTCGGTATCATGCGGCGCAGAATGGGCAAATCTTGTCACGGGGAACGCTGTCGCGGGGAACGCCTATGCGCATTCTGATCGTCGATGATCATCCCATCGTCGCCTCCGGCTGCCGTGCCGTGCTGGCCGACGAGGGCGAGATCGAGATTCTGGAGGCCGCCGACGCCGAAGACGGTGAGTGCGTCTTCATCGTCGAGCGCCCGGACCTCTGCATCATCGACATCAATTTGCCGACCGTCTCCGGATTCGAGCTCGCGCGCCGCATCCTCGAGCGCGCGCCCGAGGCCCGCATCATCATGTTCAGCATGAACGACGATCCGGCCTTTGCCGCGCGGGCGATCGAATGCGGCGCGAAGGGCTACGTCTCCAAGACCGGCGATCCCGACGACCTCGTCGAGGCGATCCGCGCCGTCGGAGGCGGCGGCACGTACTTGCCGAGCGCGATCGCGCGCAGCATCGCCTTTGCAGGGCCGACGCTGGCGCAGAGCCCGCTGTCGAAGCTGAACGCGCGCGAGATGGAGATACTGCGGCTGCTCAGCGCGGGAAAAAGCCTGTCCGAGATCGCCTGGCTGGTGCAATCGTCGTACAAGACGGTCGCCAACACCTCGTCCATCATGCGCCAGAAGCTCGGAGTGAAGACCTCGGTCGAGCTGGTGCGGCTGGCGATCGACAGCGGTGTCGCCTGACGACGCCACAAATTTCGGTCACACAAGCGTTGCAATGTTGATGTGGTGAGATGCCACGGAGTGAAGGCATGACGATTCAGACTGTCTCGACCAACAAATCCTACGGCGGTGTGCAGGGTGTGTATCGCCATGCCAGCCAGGCGACCGGAACCGACATGGTATTCTCGGTCTATGTTCCGCCGCACGCCGCGGGCGCGAAGCTGCCCGTGGTCTGGTATCTCTCGGGGCTCACCTGCACCCATGCCAACGTCACCGAGAAGGGCGAATTCCGCAAAGCCTGCGCCGAGCTCGGCCTGATCTTCGTCGCGCCCGACACCTCACCGCGCGGCACCGACGTGCCGGGCGATGCCAACAACGCCTATGATTTCGGCCTCGGGGCCGGCTTCTATGTCGATGCGACGCAAGAGCCGTTCGCGCGCAATTATCGGATGTGGAGTTATGTCACGGACGAACTGCCCAAGCTGGTCGCGGGAAATTTTCCCGTCGACGCCAAGCGGCAGTCGGTCATGGGCCATTCGATGGGCGGTCACGGCGCGCTGACGGTGGCGCTGCGCAACCCGCATCGCTATCGCGCTGCGAGCGCGTTCGCGCCGATCGTGGCGCCCTCGCTTGTGCCTTGGGGCATCAAGGCGCTCACGGGCTATCTCGGACCAAACAAGGACGCATGGCGCAGCCACGACACGGTGGCGCTGATCGAGGACGGTGCGAAGTTTTCAAGCTTCCTGGTCGACGTCGGCGAGGCCGACAATTTCCTGAAGGAGCAGCTGAGGCCCGAACTGCTCGAAACCGCCTGCACCAAGGCGGGCATCCCGCTGACGCTGCGGCGTCAGGCGGGCTATGACCACAGCTATTACTTCATCTCGACCTTCATGGGCGATCACCTGCACTGGCATGCGGAGAAGCTGAAGGGCTGAGGGGGCCCTGGCTGCCCTTCCCTTCTCCCCTTGTGGAGAAGGTGGCGCGAAGCGCCGGATGAGGGGTATCTATTCGCAAATTCGGTAAGAGTTGGACTCGCGGAGAGAACCCCTCACCCGGCTTCGCTCCGCGAATGCACCCTCTCCCACAAGGGGCGAGGGTGCACCGCCGTCGCGGCGAGTAATTCCCCCTACTCCCGCTTTCCGTAATTCGGCGCCAGCAGCCTGTTGCGGATCAGATAGCTCATCGTGCGCGTCCAGGCTTCATCGGTGTTGCCGCGCATGTCGGCGCTCGCCGCCGTGATCATGGCGCCGGTCTTCACGTCGCGCAGATAGATGTTGAGGTTGATGATCAGGTTCGAGACCTTCTGCACCATGCCGGTGATCTCGAGGTCTGCCCCGAGCTGCCCGGCGAGCTTGAGATCGCAGCCGCCGCAGGCCTGTAAATTGGCGTGACGGGCCGCGTCCCTGACCGGCGCAATGTCCAGCACCTGGAACCTGCCGGACTCCGTCAATTCCCTACGCAGTTGCTCGCTGATGCGCAGGAGCCGCGCCTCTTCCGGCCTGGAGCCATAGAACTCCCCGGGCAGGCTGGTGTCGATCAGCTCGAAATCGAACACGGCCAGCTTCGGCGGATCGGCGCGCGCGACCGCAGGCGTCAACAGCAAAGCGGCGATCACCATCGATGCTCGCATGATCGTGATTCCAGTCCTCGTGCGCGCGGGGACGAAATGCGGGGTTGCATGCCCTGACAAATTGGTCATGCTTGAAGCAGAGACAATTCTCTACCGGCGGTCAAGCGGGAGAGAATACCTGGAGGAAACATGATCCGATGGTTGGCCGGTCTGATCGGCTTTGGCCTTGCTGCGACGAGCGCGCTCGCGGCGGAGCCTGCCCTGATCGGCGTCGGCTATCTCGGTGTCGCCGGCACCCGATCGACGCTGTCGCTGGTCGAACTTCCTGCGGAGAATGACGGCGTCGCCGGCGCGCGCCTCGCGATCGATGACAACAACACCACGGGTAAGTTTCTCAACCAGCGGTTCGCGCTGGAGGAGCGCCGCATCAAGGAGGGCGAGGACCCGGTGCAGGCGGCGACCGCGCTCGCCGAGAAGAACAGCTTCATCATCACCGACCTGCCGGCCGATGCGCTCCTGGAAGTCTCGGATGCCCTGCGCGACCGTGGCACGCTTCTGTTCAATGCGGGGGCGATCGACGAGCGGCTGCGCGAAGCCGATTGCCGTGCCAACGTCATCCACACCGCACCGACGCGCGCGATGCTGGCCGATGCGCTCGGGCAGTATCTGGTGTGGAAGAAGTGGTCGCGCTGGCTGCTGGTGGTCGGCTCGCACGACGAGGACAAACTGTTCGCGGACGCGCTCCGGCGCACCGCCACACGCTTTGGCGCCAAGATCGTGCAGGAGAAGACTTTCGAAGACAAAGGCGGCGCCCGCCGTACCGACAGCGGCGTGACGCTGATCCAGCGCCAGATGCCGGTGTTCACGCAAGGCGCGCCGGCCTATGACGTCTTGGTCGCGGCCGACGAGAGCGAGGTGTTCGGCGCCTACCTGCCCTATCGCACCTGGGATCCGCGGCCTGTCGCCGGCTCGGCCGGCCTCGTGCCGCGCAGTTGGGACGCTTCGCAGGACCAGTGGGGCGCGATCCAGATGCAGAACCGCTTCGTCAAGCTGAACTCGCGGCGCATGACGGCCCTCGACATGCAGGCCTGGACCGCGGTGCGCATGATCGGGGAAGCCACCTCGCGCACCAACTCGGGCGACGTCAAGAAGGTCTCGGACTTCATCAAGGGCCCGGACTTCTCGGTCGCGGCCTTCAAGGGCACGCGGCTCACCTTGCGCGACTGGAACCTGCAGCTGCGCCAGCCGATCCTCTTGGTCGACGGCCGCATGGTGGTGTCGGTCTCGCCGCAGGACGGATTTCTGCATCAGGTCTCCGAGCTCGACACGCTCGGCTATGACCGTCCGGAGAGCAAATGCAAGCTGAAGTGAGGACGCAAATGCTGCGCATGGGGCGTGTTGGGCTTCTCGCCGGACTGGCGCTCGCGGCAGCGCCCGCGCATGCCTTCATCGCTTATGTCTCGAATGAGAAGAGCAACACCGTCTCGGTGATCGACACCGACAGCTGGACCGTGACCAAGACCATCAAGGTCGGGCAGCGCCCGCGCGGCATCGATTTCACGCGCGACGGCAAGTTCGTGATGGTCGCGGTCGGCGACGACGACACCATCCAGGTGATCGATGCCAAGACGCAGAGCGTGGTAGACAGCCTGCCCTCAGGCCCAGATCCGGAATTGTTCGCCCAGGATGCCGCCGGCAAGATCCTCTATGTCGCCAACGAGAACGACAACACGGTGACGGTGATCGACCTCGAGAAGCGCTCCCGGCTCGGCGACATCCAGGTCGGCGTCGAGCCCGAAGGCATGACCATCAGCCCGGACGGCAAGACGCTGATCAATACGTCGGAAACGACCAATATGGCGCATTTCATCGACACCGCCTCGCGCCAGATCGTCGCCAACGTGCTGGTCGACGCCCGGCCGCGCTTTGCCGAGTTCAAGCACGACGCTTCCGAGGTGTGGGTGTCCTCCGAGATCGGCGGCACCGTCTCGATCATCGATCCCGGGAAGCACGCGGTGATCGGCAAGGTCACCTTCGAGATCCCGGGCTTGCGGAAAGAAGCGATCCAGCCGGTCGGCATCGGCATGACCAAGGACGACAAGACCGCCTTCGTCGCGCTCGGCCCGGCCAACCGCATCGCCGTGGTCGACGTCGCCTCGCGCAAGGTGACGAAATATCTGCTGGTGGGACAGCGGGTCTGGCACATGGCGTTCACCCCGGACGAAAAATATCTGCTGACCACCAACGGCGTCTCGAACGACGTCTCCGTCATCGACGTCGCCGCGCAAAAGGTGATCAAGACCATTCAAGTGGGCGAGCTGCCCTGGGGCATCACGATCGCGCCATGACCAGCCCAGCTCCGATTCCCGACCCAGGCGAGGTGCCGGGCCCCGATCCGGCCGCGGCGCCGGCGCTCTCGATCGACGGCGTCAGCCATGCCTATGGGCCGCGCCGGGCGTTGATCGACGTCTCCTTCAATGTGCAGCCGGCCAGCTTCACCGCCCTGCTCGGCCTCAACGGCGCCGGCAAGAGTACGCTGTTCTCGCTGATCACGCGCCTGTTCGGCATCCAGTCCGGCCGTGTCGGCATTTTCGGCCATGACATCAGCAAGAGCCCGGGCGAGGCGCTACGATTGTTGGGGGTCGTGTTCCAGCCGCGCACGCTCGATCTCGACCTGTCGCTGACGCAGAACCTGCTCTATCACGCCGCGCTCCACGGCATCAGCCGCCGCGAGGCCGCCGCGCGCAGCGCCGAGCTGCTCGGCCGCATCGGGCTTTCCGACCGCGCCGGCAGCAAGGTGCGCGACCTCTCGGGCGGGCAGATGCGGCGGCTGGAGATCGCCCGCGCACTGCTGCACCGGCCCCGGCTGTTGCTGCTCGACGAGCCGACCGTCGGTCTCGACGTCAAGGCGCGCGCCGACATCATCAGCCAGGTCCGCCAGCTCGTGACCGAGCAAGGCATCGGCGTGCTCTGGGCGACGCATCTGTTCGACGAGATCATGCCAAGCGACGACCTCGTGGTGCTGCACCAGGGCAAGGTGCTGGCGCAGGGACCGATGAGCCGCGTCATTACCGAAGCCGGCGCGCAGGACGTCAACACCGCCTTCATGCGCCTGACCGGCGCGCAAACCATGCCGGGAGGCGGCGCATGAGCAGCATCACGACGCGCGAGGTCCCGCGCGGCTTCTCATTTGCCGAGTACATGACGTGTCTCACCGGCATCGTCTGGCGCGAGGGGCTGCGCTTCCTGCATCAGCGCGAGCGGTTCGTCTCGGCGCTGGTGCGGCCACTGGTGTGGCTGTTCATCTTCGCTGCCGGCTTCCGCCAGGTGCTCGGCATCTCCATCATCCCGCCTTACGAGACCTACATCCTCTACGAGGTCTATATCGCGCCCGGGCTGATGGCGATGATCCAGCTCTTCAACGGCATGCAATCCTCGCTGTCGATGGTTTACGACCGCGAGATGGGCAACATGCGCACGCTGCTGGTGAGCCCACTGCCGCGCGGCTTCCTGCTGTTCTGCAAGCTGCTGGCGGGCACCGCAGTGTCGCTGCTCCAGGTCTATGCCTTCCTGCTGATCGCCTGGTTCTGGGACATCACCCCGCCATCCTCGGGCTATCTCACCGTGCTGCCGGCGCTGATCCTGTCCGGGCTGATGCTGGGCTCGCTCGGCATGCTGATCTCCTCCGGCATCAAGCAGCTGGAAAATTTCGCCGGCGTGATGAACTTCGTCATCTTCCCGATGTTCTTCGCCTCCTCCGCGCTCTACCCGCTGTGGCGGGTGCAGGAGGGCAGTCCCTATCTGTACTATCTCTGCGAGGTCAATCCGTTCACCCATGCGGTCGAGCTGATCCGTTTTGCACTCTACGGGCAGATCAACTGGATCTCGCTGGCGGTGGTAGCGGCTTGCACAATCGTCTTCATGATCGGCGCGATTTGGGCCTATGATCCCTCGCGCGGGCTGGCGCGACGGGGGCCTGCAGGAGGCGAAGGATGAAGGTTCTGGCGACGGCTGTCCTGGTGCTCGCGCTGTCGGGCACGGCGGTGCGCGCGGCCGATCCGCGCTACCCCAACTGGCCCTGCACGCAGGCCAAGGTGCCGGAGATCTCGCTTGCCGCCGTCTGGGCCGGTCCTGCGCTCGACGATGCCGAGACCAAATGGAAGAACGACACGAAAATCACCGCGCTGGTCGCCAAACTGTCGGCGCGCAAGACGCCGATCGACGAGGCTGAGAAATCGGTGAAGGACTTTCTGGCCGCCTCCTCCACCGACAAGGCCAGCAACGCAAAGCTGCTGTTCGCCGGCCTGTTCGATACGCTCAACGCCCAGCGTTCGCAGGTCATGAACGGGCTCGAACGCGTCAGCCGCAAGCAGCGCGAGGCCGCTGAGAAGATCCGCGAGGAGGCCATCCAGCTCCAGGCGCTGCAGGGCGCCACGCCGCGTGACGAAGCCAAGGTCGAGGCGCTCAGCAATGAGCTGATCTGGAAGACCCGCATTTTCGAGGACCGCAACAAGGTGGTGCGGTTCGTCTGCGAGGTTCCCACCACGATCGACCAGCGCCTGTTCGCGCTCGGTCGCGTGATCCAGCAGGAAATGGAATAGCGTCGGCCTTGCCGAGGCTGCCTCCGGGTTCCCGGAGCGGCCTGGTTAACCTTTGCCCTGCTATCTGCCGGAACCAAATCGATCTAGGATGGCTTGTCGAAGTGAACTCCAAAACGTCGGGAGGCCTCGATGGGAACCACGCGATTTATCTATGCGGGCGCTGCGGCCCTCAGCATGCTCGCAACCAGCGCGTTTGCTGACGACATGACCGGCATGGTCATGCGGATTGACCGGCTCAACGGCACGATCTCGATCCAGCAGACCCAGAAGGGCACGGTCGGCGCCAGCACCGGGAGTGCCGGTGCGCTGCAGGAGTACAAGACCAAGGACGCCGCGATGCTGGACGCCGTTCATGCCGGCGACAGGGTGAACTATTCTGCCACCGACAATAACGGCACCGGCACGCTGACGAAGTTGCAGAAGCAGTAAGTATTGGGCGTCCGCCTCGCCGCTTTTGTCCCGCCAGAATGCGTCTTTCTCCTTGTGCCCCGGACGCGGTGCAGCGCCCTTCAGCGTTGCACCGCAGAGCCGGGGCCCATGTCGCAGACGAACTCGCGGCGTCTGGGTCCGGCTCTGCGCCGCAACGCTCACGCGTTACGGCTTGTCCGGGACACGAATGCGTAGCGCGGCCAATCAAGTCGTTCACTGCTCCGGCCGCGGCTCCGGCTGCGCCTCTTCCGTCGGCAGCTTGGCGCGCTCCCAGCCGTCGGTGCCGTCGGAGTACCAGGCGATGTTGGAATAGCCATAGGCCAGCGCCCGCTTGGCGGCGTTCCAGGACATCCAGCAATCGGCAAGGCAATAGATCACGATCAGCGCGGCCTTGTCGCCGCCCGAAACACGCGCGAGCCCGCGCTGGAGATAATCATCCATGGCCGGCGGCAAGGAGCCGTAGCCGGTGTCAGGCAGCCAGATGCTGCCCGGAATGTTCCTTCGCGGCGCATCGCGCCACACCGTGCCTTCCGGAAGGTTCTTCGGCTTCGGCGGCCTCGGCAGCACGTCGATGAACGCACCACTCTTCGCGCGCCAGATCGTCTCGGCTTCCGCCGTGGTGAGCACGCGCGCGCCGGCCAGCGTCGCCGGCACCGGCGCGCGGTAATTGTCGGCGCGATACCCCTCGGGCTCGAACGGCTCCTGCTGCTGCGCGAACGACGGCGCCGCCAACGCGGCGACGACGAGCGCAGTGGCAAGAAGCCGTCTCATGGCGACTTCTTGGCCGTCTCCGCATTGAGCGGCCGATCGCTCTCGTCGAGCAGCGGGACGCCGAAGTCGATCAGTATCTTGTTGATCTCGCCCTGGTTCTCCTGGATCAGCTTGTTGAGCTGCCGCTTCCAGTTCTGGTCGGCGGGACGCACGCCCATGCCGATGCGATAGACCAGCTTCGGCCCCGTGGTTTCCTTCACCAGCGGCGTGACATGAAGCGAGCCGACTTTCCTCGCGTAGTAGCCGGCCATCGGTCCCCACAGCACGCCGGCGTCGATCTTGCCGGCGGCGAGGTCGTCGATCATGGCCTGCGCCGAATTGTCGTAGCGCGTGTCGATCATCAGCGGATAGGGCTTTGCATTGCTCATCAGCCCGGCAATGGCCATGTTGGTCGCGGGCGGCGTTCCGGCGACGATGCCGACATGCTTGCCCTTCAACTTCGGATCCTCGAGCGTGTCGACGTCCTCGAGCCCGCTGCCGGCCTTGGCGACCAGTGCATAGGTCGTGCGGTAATAGGGATTGGTGCCCTGCACGACGTCATCGCCCTGCGGAAAGCCCATGATGACGTCGCAGCGATGCGCGCCCAGCGTCATCCGCACGAAGCCGGTGGCCTGCGGGAAGAAGACATAGTCGAGCTTCTTCTTGAGCTTGTCGGCAAAGAATTCGGCGAGCTTGTTCTCGAACCCCTCGCCCTTTTCGTTCGAGAACGGCAGATTGCGCGGATCGGCACAGACGCGCAGCACGTTCGGGTCGACCAGTTCGAACGAGAGGTCGCCGCTGTCATTGGTCTGCGCCACGGCGACATCGCCGAGCGCGCAGGACGCAACCAGGACCCACATTGAAAATAACCAGCGACGATGTCGTCCGGCCTCCGTCATCGTGCTTCCTCCTCGTTTTGTTTGAATGCTATCCATGCAACGCATGACGCACCATGTCCTGCAGGAATTGTCTCGCCGAACTTTGCTGACTTCGTTTTTGTTGCAGTGCAATGCGGCCAATCCTTTGAACTGAGGCGGAAAAGTGTCTCGCATCGCTCGAGTGATCGCAGCCTTGTCCCTGCTGGGGATCGCAACGCTAGCACGGGCCGCGACGGCCGAATTGCCTGTGAGCGAAGTCGCAACCGGAATCTTCGTACACTCCGGGACCATCGCCCTGATGACCCGCGAGAACGAGGGCGACATCGCCAATGTCGGCTTCATCGTGGGCGACGATGCCGTGGCCGTCATCGACACCGGCGGCAGCTTGCGTGAAGGCGAGGCCCTGCTGGCCGCCGTGCGGGCCCGCACGCCCAAGCCGATCCGCTATGTCATCAACACCCATGGGCACCCCGACCATGTCTTCGGCAACGCGGCCTTTGTGGCCGGAGACACTGTTTTCGTCGGCCACAGCAAGCTGCCCCAGGCGCTCGCGACGCGCGGGCCCTATTATCTCGACAATTTTCGCCGCATCATGGGGAGCGAGCTGATCGATCCCGTGAAGATCATTGCTCCGACCCTCCTGGTTTCGGACACGATGACGCTTGATCTCGGATCGCGTCGCCTGTCCCTGCGCGCCTGGCGGACCGGGCACAGCGACAGCGACATGAGCGTATACGACGAGACGACCAAGACCCTGTTCGCGGGCGACCTCGTTTTTCTGCGCCACATTCCGGTCATGGACGGCAGCATCCGCGGCTGGCTCGACACATTGAAGGAATTGCAGACCATTCCGGCGCAACGCGTCGTTCCCGGTCACGGACCCGTGAGCGAGTGGCCTGCCGCGCTGACCGATGAACGGCGTTACCTGTCAACGCTGCTGTCCGACGTGCGCGTGCTGAATAAGAACGGCGAGCCGATCCGGGCCGCCGCCGACAAGGCTGCTGCCGAGGAACGGCCGCGCTGGGAGCTGTTCGGCGATTACAACGCCCGGAACGCAACTGCAGCATTCTCGGAAATTGAATGGGAGTAGCGGGCGCGCTAACATGTGCGGGAGATCAGCTTCGCTGACTCAGAGATCAGCTTCGCTGACTCAGAGGACCACAACCATGACCCGATGGACACGCCGCCTGCCCCTGATCGCCGCACTGCTCGGCATCGCCTTCGCCGTGCCCGCGCAGGCTGAAGAGGCCTACGATCCGTGGCCGGGTCTGGTGCAGGACATCTTCAACAGCCGGCCCATGAATGACGGCAGCGCCGTCATCGGCATCGAGATGCCCTATCGCGCGGAGGACGCGGCGATCGTGCCGGTGACCTTGCGCAGCAAGCTGTCGCCCGCAGACAGCCGCCGGATCCGTTCGATCACGCTCGTGATCGACCGTAACCCCGCGCCGATGGCCGCGAAGTTCGAGCTCGGGCCCGATGCCAATGTCACCGAGATCTCGACGCGCGTGCGCGTCAACAATTACACCGACGTCCACGCGGTGGCCGAGCTCAGCGATGGGCAGCTCTATGTCTCGAAGGTCTATGTGAAGGCTTCGGGCGGCTGCTCGGCGCCGGCAGGCAAGAACGCCGAGGAAGCGCAAAACCGACTCGGCCAGATGCGCTACCGGCAGTTCGCGCGCGAGGAGGCGCCGGCGAGCCGCATCCGCGAAGCGCAGATCATGATCGGCCATCCCAACAATTCCGGCCTGCAGATGGACCAGGTCACGCAGCTCTATATTCCCGCCTTCTTCGTCAACCAGCTGAAGCTAACGCAGGACGGTAGCCCCGTGCTATCGATGGAAGGCGGCATCTCGATCTCGGAAGATCCTAATCTGCGCTTCACCTACGTCTCCAACGGCGCCAAGCGTTTCCGCGCGGAAGCCAAGGACACGGAGGGACACGTCTTCCGCAACGAGTGGGATGTGGAGAAGCCGGGGACTTAGGTCGTGACGCCTGCTCTGATTCCCTCTCCCCTTGCGGGAGAGAGTGGATCGCCGCGCAGCGGCGAGACGGGTGCGGGCTATCTCTCCACACATGAGCTCGCGGAGAGATCCCCCTCATCCCGCGCTTCGCGCCACCTTCTCCCACAAGGCGAGAAGGAAGAAATCTTCAAAAACACCTCACTTCGGCTTCCGCCTGCGCGCGCCGCAAATCATTCACCGCCGTGTTCGCCTGCTCCGAGGTGCGGAACTGGACGCCGAGATTGCCGCGCACCTGCGACATGCTGAGCGCGGTCTCCGCGGTAACATAGCGCTCATAGGGGACGATCGAGGCCACCACGTCGATCGAGCAGGAGCATTGCTCGATCGACTGCCGGCTCTCGCCATTGGCCTTCATGCAGCCATAGACGTACTCCGCGCGCGCCGCCGTCGGATAATCGTTGGCTTCCTCGGCCCGCGCGACGCACGCGCTCGACGCCAGCACCGTCAATACGGCGACAATCGGTCGTAGCTGTCCGGCCAGTTTCATGCGCATCCTCCCGCGGGTTGCGAGCAAAGCTATGCTATGCGTATTGTCCTGAAAAGCACTCTGTCAGAGGAAACGGCTCACAAGGCGATGAGAGCACTTGGTGTGATATGGGCACTTGGTCGAACATTGGCGCTCGCGACGACGCTGATGCTGACACTGGCCGCACCCGGCCGCGCCGCGGAGACAATCCGCCTCGCGGTGCAGAAAACCGGGACATTCTCCTGGGAGCTGGCCGCGATCCGCGCGAGCGGGCTCGACAAGGAGGCGGATCTCGCGCTGGAGGTCACCGAGCTCGCGAGCACCGAGGCCGGCAAGATCGCGATGCGCGCGGGCAGCGCCGACATCATCCTGTCGGACTGGCTGTGGGTGTCGCGCGAACGGGCGCTCGGCGCCAAGCTCACCTTCTATCCCTACTCCAGTGCGCTCGGCGCCGTGATGGTGCCGGCATCGTCGCCGATCAAGACGCTTGCCGACTTGAAGGGCCGCAAGCTCGCCGTCGCGGGCGGAGCGATCGACAAGAGCTGGCTGCTGCTTCAGGCGCGCATGAAGCAGGACGGCATCGACCTGAAGTCGGAGGCGACCATCGCCTATGGCGCCCCGCCTTTGATCGCCGCCAAGGCACTCGACGGCGAGATGGAGGCGAGCCTGAACTTCTGGAATTTCTGTGCCCAGCTCGAAGCCAAGGGTTTCAGGCGCCTCGCCGGCATCGAAGAGATCCTGCCGAAGCTGGGCGCCAAGGGCGCCGTCTCCGCGGTCGGTTACGTCTTCGACGAAAGCTGGGCGGCAAGCCACAAGGACGCCGTGGCCCGCTTCATCGCCATGACCCGCAAGGCCAAGCAATTGCTGGTCACCTCGGATGCGGCCTGGGACAAGATCGCCCCGCTCACCGGCACCAACGATGTCACCTTGCTCAAGACCTATCGCGAGCGCTATCGCGACGGCATTCCGCGCCGGAGCATCGCTGAAGAGGAACAGGACGCGCGCGTGCTGTATCGCGTGCTGGCCGAGACCGGTGGCCGCGACCTCGTCGGCCCCGCCGCCGAGCTCGATCCCGGCACGTTCTATCACGCCGTGCCTGGAGACTGAGGTGCTGCGTCTTCTCTCGTTCGCCCTCTTCCTCGTGACTTGGTGGATTGCCGCGCTGTTCGTCGGAGGCGCGAAGCTGCCCTCCCCGCCGGCTGTGCTCGAGGTGATGATCGCGGAAGCATCAACCGGCGCGCTGTTCCTGCATCTCGGCGCCACGCTGGCGCGCGTCACGCTCGCCTTCGTGCTGGCGATGTCGCTCGGCAGCGCCATCGGCTACCTCATGGGACGAGTCAGGCTCGCCGACCGGCTCGGCGATCCCTGGCTGATCCTCCTGCTCAATTTGCCCGCGCTGGTCGTGATCGTGCTGGCCTATATCTGGGCCGGTCTCACCGAGGCCGCCGCGATCGCGGCGATCGCCATCAACAAGCTGCCGACCGCGGTCGTCACCTTGCGCGAGGGCACCCGCGCGCTCGACCGCTCGCTCGACGAGATGGCGAGCGTGTTCGCGATGCCGCGCTGGCGCGCGTTCCGGCATGTCGTGCTGCCGCAGCTTGCGCCCTATATCGCGGCCGCCGCCCGCTCCGGACTGTCGCTGGTGTGGAAGATCGTGCTGGTCGCCGAACTGCTCGGACGTCCGAACGGCGTCGGATTCGAGATCGGCGTCGCCTTTCAGCTGTTCGACACGCCGCGGCTGCTCGCCTATTCGCTGACATTCGCCGCGGTCGTGCTCGTGATCGAAACCTTGCTGGTGCAGCCGTTCGAAGCCCGCGCAACACGGTGGCGGCCCCGTGCGGCTTGAAGTCGACATCACAGGCAAGACATTCAGGAGTGCCGCGGGCGGGAGCCACGAGGTGCTCGCGCCGCTCAAATTCGCGCTTTGCCCCGGCGAGGTCGGCGTGCTCATCGGTCCCTCCGGTTGCGGCAAGAGCACGATGCTGCGCATCATCCTCGGTCTCGACAGCGAGTTCACCGGCCATGTCGCCCGTCCGCCGCAGGCGCGGATCGGCATGGTGTTCCAGGAGCCGCGGCTGTTGCCGTGGCGTTCGGTCGAGCAGAATGTGCGGCTGGCTGCTCCTGATGTGACCGAGGAGAAGCTGTCGGAGCTGTTCAGGTTTCTGGAGCTGGACGCGCATCGCAGCCACTTTCCCGGCGAGTTGTCGCTCGGTCTTGCCCGGCGCGTTGCGCTCGCCCGCGCCTTCGCCGTCGAACCCGATCTGCTGGTGCTCGACGAGCCCCTCGCCTCGCTCGACGACGCGCTCGCCGGCCGCCTGCGCGATGAGATCGCGACCCTGGTGGCGAGCCGCCCGATGATGACGCTGCTCGTCACCCACAGTCTCGACGATGCGATCCGGCTCGGCGACCGCCTGTTCTTTTTGTCGCCGCGGCCTGCGCGTATCGTGGAGGAAGTGCCGATCGCCATTCCACGCGCGATGCGCAGCGAAGCCGATCTGGTGAGGATCAGGGCCGAGCTGGCGGCCTTGCAGCTTGAAGCGAAATGAACACTCGTGGTCAACTGGATCAATTCGTCGAGGGAGGGCTCACCAATGCGGCGTAGGCTGATTGCGATCGGCATCCTCTTGGTCGCGGTGCCGGGCGCGGCACTGGCGCAGGCCAAGGGCAAGGGCATCAGGCTCTGGAACCTGACGACGGAGACGATCTCCGGCTTTCAGCTTTCACCCGCCGGCAAGACCGACTGGGGCCCGAACCAGTGCTTGAACGACAAGGACAAGGAGGTCGACCACGACGAGCGGCTGCGCATCAGCGGCGTCGAGCCCGGCCGCTACGACGCCAAGGTCGGCTATCCCAACGGTCGGCAATGCGTGGTCCGCGACATCGAGATCAGGGCGGACGCGGTGTTCTCGATTGCCGACAAGGATCTGAAGGACTGCACCAAGTAGCGCGGCGTCTCACGCCTTGTCGTTCGGATGCGGATATTCGCAGCGCCACCGCACCGCCTGCCACTTCGGATGCTCACCGACCCATTGCGCGATATAGGGCGGTGCGGCCATCGCGCATTGCCGCGGCGACCCACCGTAGTTGAACATCAGATGCTGCTCCTCGCAGGTCGCAGGCGAGAGGACCGCACACACGGTTACCACCAGGTCAATCGGGTTCATGCCGGGATCCTCTGGCAGGGGACGATGGAGATTTAGCACGAAAAGATACGCTCGACGGAGGGGGAAGTTTCAACTTGCCAGGGGAATGGGCGGGAACTGCAGGCGAAAGGCTCGGATCCCGCACCCCTTTGTGGGTGGGGAAGGACCTAAAAGTTCACCCCGAACACCATCCGGGCCTGGTGGCGCTCGAAATTGACGAGGTCGAGATTGCCGCTTGATCCGGCCGGGCGGCCCCAGGCCTGCATGCTCCAGCTCAAGGTCAGCCGTGAGCGCTCGGACAGCTGGACATAGGCGGTCGGGCCGACGAACAGGGCCTGGCCCGAGAGCTCGCCGAGTCCGATACCTTCATATTGCCGGAAGTAGCGCAGCTCCCCGCCGAGCAGCACGTTGGGCCGCACGCGCACCAGGCCGGCCAACGCCGCCCCGATCGTCGAGCTCTTCTCGGAAGTGCCCGCCACTTCGAAGCGCGCCCATTCCGGCTGATAGATCAAATTGAGGGCGCCGATGGCGAAGTTCGGAATGAGCTCGCGGTCGAAGGCCAGCGTGAACTCGGTGCCGTACATCCGCCCTTTTGCGCCGCTGGTCTCGTCGATGCGGTCGCCATGAAGCTCGGCGGCGACGGTGAGGCCGAACGGCGCGCGCTCGCGGTCGAGCAAACGATAACGCAGGTCGAGCGAAGCTCCCTGGAAGTTGAATTGGCGGCGGTCGTCGATATCGGGGACGCCGGTGATGTCGTGCAGGCTGGCGGTGGCTCCGACCTCGATGCGGAAGTTCGGCATCGGCACGATCTCGATCTCGACCTCCTTCTCCAGCGCGCGATAGGTCCCTGCGCCCTTGCCGAAGCGGCCCGTGGTCTGGGTCTGGAATTCGCGCTCGCCGGGATTGCCGACATCGGTGCCGATCATGAAGCCGAAGATGTGCTCGGTATCGAAACCCTCTTCGGCGCCGGCGCATGCGGGCAGAAGCGCGACCGTGCAGGCAGCAATGGTCCAGAAGCTGGTGGCTCTCGCGCGCATTCCCGACACTACCACGGCTTCAAAGGCGTTTGCCATCGAAGCCGCGGCAGGTCGTCAGTCTTACTTGCGCGAAGCGCAGGCGTACATGTTGATTTCCATGCCGACCGGCACTTCCACGATCTTCGGAGCTTTCCAAGCCATTCGGGGTCTCCCCAAGGTATTGAGCGCGACATCGCGCGGCGCAAAACCTAGGGCTGCGTCAGATGCAGTTCAAGCCTCGATTCGTCTGGCGAGCTCGTCTGTGTCGATTCTTCGCGGCTGCATTTCTCTCTCGGACAAGGCCAGTTCTCTCTTGGTCAAACACGACCTGCGAGACGCTGCCTGTGCGACGCACCGCGCGTCGAATCGACACCAACGGCACCGCGCCGTCAGCAACCCTTGTCGGCCATTGTTGTGCCGTTCGGCTTGGCACCTTCGGCTCGCTGAGCGGCCGTCGGCTGGCTCTGCATCTGTCGCTGCGAATCTTCGGACGACGCCGGCGTTTCGCCGCTCGCACGATTCATCGTGCTCGTCGGCGGATGCTGGCTGGAGTCGCCGGCTGAACCGGACGCGTGCGATTGCGCCGAGCCCACGGTGACCGGACCAGAACCGGCATCCTTGTCAGTGCTGGCGCTGCCCGTGTTGCACGGGCCGGCAATGGCAACGCCGGCGCTCAAGGTCAGGATCGCGCAGGCGGCAAGAACGGAACGTTTCGTGTTCATCTGCATCTCCTCTTCTCCCGCCGCGTTGCCCCGGCGCCGGGCAGGACATCGCGAAGAGAACAGGCCGAGCTGCCCGATGTTCCGAGTGTTGGAGCGGAAATGCTCGCAAAAAGCCACCCTCGTCACGTCTTTTCCGATTGCACCGCTCACCGCAACAATCGCAACAGCGCGCGGCCGGCGCGCGAATTCAGCTCCTTCGCATCCAGCGTTCCGTCCTTGTCGGGATTGGCCGCATTGAAACGCTGCTCGACCACGGACAGATATTCGTCGAGCGTCAGCGTGCCGTCGCGGTCGGGATCGGCGGCTGCGAGTTCTTTCGCCGAGAGACGTCCGCGCAATTCGCGCGCGTCGAGCGTGCCGTCATGATCCGGATCGAGCTTTGCGAACAATGCCGCTCCCGCCTTCTTCACCTCGGCAAGATCGAGCGTGCCGTCATTGTCGGTATCGAACAATTTGATCGCATTGCCGGAGGCCGACCACGCCGGGCCGGACAACAATGCAATCGTGAGCGCAAGTGCAACTGAGCGACGCGAAATCATCAAGACCTCCCAGACGAAGAGCCCTGGTTCGGGCGGGATAGAAACGACATAAGTCCACAAGAGGCCGCCGGTTCAAGTCCGAAATTGCAACTTGCGCGCGCGACAACCGGGGGAACCAGATCCTCGCCCCTCGACGATCCACGTCCGGAGCTGCCTCGCGGCGCGGAATTTTTTCAGCGTCTCCGCACAATTTGACGCGGCCGCGTCAGGTTTCCCTAAAGTGACCATCGCCGGCGTTCAAAGATATCGGCACGACACGTGCGACTTTCGTATTGACGCGTTTTGGTTTCCGACGGAGTGTTGCTCCCGCAGCGTCAAAAGGCGCGCATATTGGGAGGAACGGATGAAACGCTTTGCGATGGCCGCGAGCCTCGTCATGCTTGCATCGACTTGTGCAAGCGCACAGACCACCGAGCAGCTGGTCAAGGGCGCGACTGATACATCGAACGTTCTCAATTACGGGATGGGCTATAATCTGCAGCGCTTCTCGACCCTGAACCAGATCAACAAGGATAGCGTCAAGAACCTTGTCCCGGTCTGGAATTACTCCTTCAACGACGATCGCAGCGAGGAATCGCAGCCGCTGGTGTACCAGGGCGTGATCTACGTGACCTCGCACAATGCGACCATGGCGGTCGACGCCAAGACCGGCAAGCAGATCTGGAAAACCAAGGTCGAATATCCCGCCGAGACGCCGCGCATCGTCTGCTGCGGCATCATCAACCGCGGCGCGGCGCTGTATGACGGCAAGGTTTTCCGCACCACGCTCGATGCCAACGTGATCGCGCTCGACGCCAAGAACGGCAAGGAGCTGTGGCGGCAGAAGGCGGCCGACATCAAGGAAGGCTATTCGATGACGGTGGCTCCGCTGGTTGCCGACGGCGTCGTCATCACCGGCATCTCCGGCGCCGAGTTCGGCACACGCGGCTTCATCGACGGCTGGGATCCGGCAACAGGCAAGCATCTCTGGCGTACCCATTCGATCCCCTCGCCGGACGAGCCCGGCGGTGACACCTGGAAAGGCGACACCTGGAAGCTCGGCGGTGGCTCGACCTGGATCACGGGGTCTTACGACCCCGAGCTGAACACGGTGTATTGGGGCATCGGCAATCCCGGACCGTTCAATTCGGCGGTGCGTCCCGGCGACAATCTCTACACCTGCTCCGTGCTGGCGATGGATCCCAAGACCGGCAAGATCAAGTGGCACTACCAGTTCTCGCCGAACAATCCGTTCGACTATGACAGCGTGGCCGAGATGGTCCTCGCCGACATGAACGTCGAGGGCAAGCCGACCAAGGTGCTGATGGATGCCAACCGCAACGGCTTCTTCTACGTGCTCGACCGTACCAACGGCAAATTGCTCGCGGCCAACCCTTACGTGAAGGTGAACTGGGCGACCGGCGTCGACATGAAGACCGGCAAGCCGATCGAGACCGACGTTGCCAAGGATGCGCGCGAGGGCAAGAAGGTGACCGTCTACCCGTCCATCCTCGGCGGCAAGAACTGGGAGCCGATGTCGTTCAATCCGCAGACCGGATTGGCCTACGCCAACACCCTCAACTTCGGCGGCAAGTACAAGGCCGAGCCCGTCACCTTCAAGCAGGGTGAATGGTATCTCGGCATGGACCTGACCGATCCCTGGCAGTTCGACGACGGCCCGCGCGGTCATCTCAAGGCGATCGACCCCATGACCGGCAAGTCGAAATGGGAAGCGCCGAGCGACATTCCGCGCTTCTCGGGCGTGCTGTCGACCGCCGGCGGCGTCGTGTTCTCGGGCCAGCTGACCGGCGAGTTCGAGGCCTTCGACGCCGACACCGGCAAGAAGCTCTGGCAATTCCAGACCGGGTCCGGCATCGAGGGCCAGCCGGTGACCTGGCAGCAGGATGGCGTGCAATATGTCGCGGTGACATCAGGCTATGGCGGCGTCTACTCGCTGTTCTCCGGCGACGAGCGACTTGCCAAGGTGCCGCCCGGCGGCTCGCTGTGGGTCTTCGCGGTCAAGCAGTAATCCGCGGCATGATGCTGAGAGAAATGTCACACGAGACGGCGGCGGTCTTCGCCGCCGCCTTGGTGCTGACGGTCGCGCTTGCGGCGACCGTTCGCGCCTCCGACGAGCCGACCGGCAATCCCATGCAGGCGCAGATCGACCACGGCAAGTCGACCTATGCCGAGAAATGCTCGCACTGCCACGGCCCGAACCTGATGAACTCCGGCACCATCACGCCGGACCTGCGCGTCTTCCCCGACGACAAGACACGCTTCGTCACCACGGTGAAGAACGGCAAGAACAACAGGATGCCGCCCTGGGGCGACATTCTCAGCGACGACCAGATCGGCGACCTCTGGGCCTTCATCTCCAGCCGGAGGAAGCCATGAGGGGCTGGCGGGCTGCGTGGAGCGTCGCGGCGCTTCTTTCGGCGATGGCATCATCGGTCGCGCTCGCGGCCGACGATCCCCTGAGGATCTGTCTCGACGAGGACCGGCCGCCGCTCTCGGCGCACCACCGCGGCAAGCCGGACGCCGGCTTCGACGTGCTGCTGGCGCAGTCGGTGGCGGAGCGGCTCGGACGAACGCTGACGATCCAGTGGTTCGAGAGCAAGCTGGACGAGGATTCGAGCCCCCAGCTCGAGGCCAACGCATTGCTCTCGGACGGGCGCTGCTCGCTCGTCGGCGGCTACGCGCTGACGCAGGATTCGCTCGTCGTCCCCGGGATGAAGACGGCGCGCCTGCCCGACTTCGCCGGGGCCACGCGCGACGATCGGCGGCGCCGCGTCGCGCTCGGCGTGCTCGCGCCGAGCCTGCCTTACGTCTATTCGCCGATGACGGTGGTGCTGGGGCCGAAGGCAGGCGGCCGCAAGATCAGCGACATCGGCGATCTCGCCGGGCTTCGCCTGGTCATCGAAAGCGGCTCGCTCGGCGATGCCATCCTGATGACCTTCGACAAGGGGCGGCTGATCGACAGCATCACCCATCTCGTCCCCGGCCGCGACGATCTGCTCGGCACGCTCCAGCGCGGCGACCATGACGCGACGCTGATCGACCTCGCGCGCTTCGACGCCCATCGCGCCGCGCACCCCGATACGGCGCTTACCGCGTCCGGCTATTATTATCCGATCGGCGCCAATCGCGGCTATGTCGGGCTTGCCGGCGATGGCGCGCTGATCGAGGCCGTCAACAAGGCGCTGAGCGCCCTCGCGGCCGAAGGCAGGATCGCCGAATTCGGCAGGCAGGCCGGCCTCACCTATCTGCCGCCGCGCGAGCCCGCCATTCTGGGCGACGTCTGGACCAAGATCATCCAGCGGTGAGGCTCTCGTATCCCGGACGCGGTGCGGCGCGCCGTGCCGCGCGGCTGAAGGAGCGCTGCGCCGCGTCCGGTGCACGAACTCTGCTCCCGCATCTCAGACCGACGCCGTAGCGAATGCGCCAATCTGTCTCGCCTGACGCCGATGGCGGCGCCAGCCTGGTGCAGTACCCTGCCCGGAACCGGGAGAGAATCATGTCCAAGAAAATCGATCGCCGCCACTTCATCGCCGCCGGAGCCGGCGCCTTCGCGATGCCTTTCGTCTCGCGCAGCGCCTCGGCACAAGGCACTTGGCCGTCGCGGCAGATTCGCATGATTTGCAGCTATCCCGCCGGCGGGCAGACCGACCTGCTCGCGCGCGCCTACGGCGAATTCATCTCCAAGCAGGTCGGCAAGACCGTGGTCGTCGAGAACAAGCCCGGCGCGTCCGGCGCGATCGGCACGGCGGAGGTCGCCCGCGCCGAGCCCGACGGCCACACCATGCTGTGCTCGATCTCGACCACTTACATCATGAACCGCGTGGTGATGAAGAATCCCGGCTACGACATGGACAAGGACCTGACGCTCGTCAGCGTCATTCCCGGCGCCGGCCTGTTGCTGGTGGCCAATCCGAAGACTGGGGTCAAGACGCTGGAGGATTTCGTCGCCTTCGCGCGCAAGAGCGGCAAGGTGAACTTCGGCACCTACAGCGCGGGCTCGGCCCCGCACATGACGATCAACGAGCTCAACAAGCAGTACGGCCTCAACATCGAGCCGATCCATTACCGTGGCGAGGCGCCGATGTGGACCGGGATGCTCGAAGGCACGCTCGATGTCGCGATGGGAAGCTACACGGCGGCACAATCGGTCCTACAAAGCGACCGCGGCACAGTGTTCGCGGTGCATTCGAAGAAGGTCGACGCGATCCCCGCCGTCAAGACCCTCCCGGAGCAGGGCGCGACCTCGAAATTCTTCACCGTCAGCGGCTTTTCGGGTTGGGCCGTGCCCAAGGCAACGCCGCAAGCCGTCATCGACCGCCTGGCGGAGCTCTGCGTCGCGGCCAACAACGATCCGAAAGTGAAAGAGGTACTCGCCACCTTCGTGCTCGAGCCCGCCATCGGCTTCAAGGAGACCAACGAACTGTATCAGCGCGAACTGCCGGTCTGGATCGAGAGCGCGAAATCACTTGGCCTCGAACCGGCCTGAGCCCCGAGGCGCGCGCGCCGGCCGTCCTGCCGGGCCGGCTTCCGACCAAAGCCTAGTGCCGGAAGCGCAATTTCACGTTATGATTGTGCGCCACCGCCGCAAGCCCCCCCTGGGGCGGACAATTAGGGCCGATCGCATGACACCGGATGCAGTCGCCGTCGCCGTTATGGTCATACTGCTTTTTCCGATGGGCTATTTCACGCTGGCATCGCCCGCCTTCCTGCTGGTGAAGCTTGATATAAGGCCGGTCGCGCTGTTGCTGCGCGGCATGTTCAACGCCCATTTTCTGGTGATGCGCGTTGCCGGAATCGTCGCGACACTGGCTTTGCTGCTCGACGGCCGCCCGCTCGCCGCGATCGGCGTCGGCCTGCTTGCAGCTCTTGCGATCGGCGGGCGCCGCTGGTTCATGCAGCGGATGGACGAGCAGCTCAACGCCGGCGAAGCCGGCGATACCGATGCCGCGGGTCGGCTGCGGCGGCTGCATTGGAGTGGAATGCTCTGCAACGCCGTGTTGCTTGCCGCCCTGCTCGTCAGCATTCCCTACATTGCGGCATCGGCGTAACCGGCATTTGGTCGCCGGAGCGGCGTGATCACCGGGGCGACTCCGGCGCCCGCCTAATGCTCGCCCGAACTCGCGACGCCCTGCTGCGCCTTGTGGATCGAGGACGGCACCACGCCAAAGTATTTCCGGAACACCCGGCTGAAATGCGATGAGCTGGAGAAGCCCCAGGAGAACGCGACATCGGTGATGGTCTTGCCGGCGTGAGCCTCGAGCTCCTGGCGGCAGTTCTGCAAGCGCGCCTGCCAGATGTAGTCGCTCACCGTGGTGCCGCGTTCCGAGAACAACATGTGCAGATAGCGCTTGGAGCAGCCGAGCTCGGCGGAGATCTGGTCGATGCACAGATCCGGATCGCGCAGGTGCTCGCGGATGAAGAACTGCGCGCGCACATACATCGCTTCGGGCCCGACCCGGTCGAACATCGTGTCGGCTTCGCGCAGCGGCAGCAGCAGCAGGTCAATCAGCGAATCGGCGACGCCGACCGCGCTGTTCGCCGACAGCTTTGCCGCTTCGTCGAAGGTCGCATGGACGAAATCGTGGGCGATCCGCCCCGTGCCTGTCTTCGCCGACAGCTTGCATGCGGGCATCCGCTGCGATGGGAATCCACGGTCTCGCAGCAGCGCCTTTGGCACGATCACCACGTCGTGACGGGTGAAGGCCGGGCTGATGATCGAATGCGGGCAGGAGACGTCATAGGCGATGATGTCGCCGGGGTTGATCTCGATGTGGCGGCCTTCTTGTTCAAAATAGGACACGCCGTAGGTCTGGAAGTGAATCTTGATGTAGGGGTGCTCATTGGCCTTGGCGCGCGCCAGCGTGTGCGCGAGGCGATGCTGGCTCACCTCGATCTGGCAGAGCTTGAGGCGCGAGACGCTCGTGTAGTCGATACGACCTTCGAGCGACGAGGCCTCCAGCGGATCGACGTCGAAATGCCCACACAGGCTCGTCAGCCCGTCGATCCAGCTCTGGATCTGGCGCTTCGGCGTCATGCCGGTCGTCGAGAGCGTGTGAATGGTGTCGGACATTAATCCAGCCACTGGTTGATCCGGAGTTCGACGCGAATCGCGACCAGCGCTGCCGGAGCCCTCGGCCGTAATTGCGTGACGTTTACCTCGAATTTGAGCGGTCTTTTGGCACGAGCGCCATCGTTCCATTGCCACCCTTGAAAGTTAATCCTCCGCCTTAGTTGCAGCGCCGTCAAGGGGAACCTGAGCGTTGAGAGGGGCCGTGATGCCGCGCGGAAGCCGCTGAATTCGCTACTGCAAAATCAAATTCTTTTCCGCCGTGCGCTGTCGAGCAAACCGGCTTCTCTCTTGGGCAAGTTTCCCGGTGACGAAGTCGTTAGGGATTGCGGCAGGAACAACAAGAACGGGCCGCTCCTGCACGTGGACCCGTGGCTCTCATCAGGAGGAGGAAACAGCACAGCATCGTTTCTGGTCCCAATCGTGACCGCCCTGCACGAGCAGACGCCGGACGAGAAGCCCGGTGAATCGATATTGCTACGGAAACAATAAACGAGACCAACGGAGGAATGACTATGCGCAAGGTGCTACTGGCGACCTTTCTCGGCTCAGCGGCGGCGCTCGCCGTCGGGAGCGCCTCAGCCAATGATGAAGTGCTCAAGATGTCGCAGAACCCGAAAGACTGGGTGATGCCGACCGGCGATTACGCCAATACCCGTTATTCCAAGCTCAACCAGATCAACGCACAAAACGTAGGCAAGCTCCAGGTGGCCTGGACCTTCTCGACCGGCGTGCTGCGCGGCCACGAAGGCGGCCCGCTGATCATCGGCAACATGATGTACGTCCACACGCCCTTCCCGAACAAGGTCTACGCCATTGACCTTTCGCAGGAGAACAAGATCGTCTGGAAGTACGAGCCGAAGCAGGACCCGAACGTCATCCCGGTGATGTGCTGCGACACGGTTAACCGCGGTCTTGCCTACGGCGACGGCAAGATCTTCCTGCATCAGGCCGACACCACCCTCGTCGCGCTCGATGTCAAGACCGGTCAGGTCGCATGGACCGCCAAGAACGGCGATCCCAGCAAGGGCGAGACCGGCACCTCGGCCCCGATGGTCATCAAGGACAAGGTGATGATCGGCATCTCGGGCGGCGAGTTCGGCGTGCAGGCCCATATGTCGGCCTACGACATCAAGACCGGCAAGCTGGCCTGGCGCGGCTATTCGGAAGGACCGGACGACCAGATCCTGGTCGACGCGGAGAAGACCACCGCGCTCGGCAAGCCTGTCGGCAAGGATTCGAGCCTCAAGACCTGGCAAGGCGATCAGTGGAAGATCGGCGGCGGCGCGACCTGGGGCTGGATCTCCTACGATCCCGAGCTGAACCTGCTCTATTACGGCTCGGGCAACCCCTCGACCTGGAATCCGAAGCAGCGTCCCGGCGACAACAAATGGTCGATGACGATCTGGGCGCGCAACCCGGACACCGGCCAGGCCAAGTGGGTCTATCAAATGACGCCCCACGACGAGTGGGACTATGACGGCGTCAACGAGATGATCCTCTCGGATCAGTCGATCAACGGCCAGCCGCGCAAGTTGCTGACGCACTTCGATCGTAACGGCCTCGGCTATACGCTCGATCGCGCCACCGGTGAGCTGCTGGTCGCCGAAAAGTACGATCCGAAGGTGAACTGGACCTCCGGCGTCGACATGGACAAGAACTCGCCGACCTATGGTCGTCCGAAGGTGCTCGACGCAGCTTCGACCGACAAGGCGGGCGAGGACCACAACGTGAAGGGCATCTGCCCGGCCGCGCTCGGCACGAAGGACGAGCAGCCGGCAGCCTACTCGCCGGACACGCAGCTGTTCTACGTTCCGACCAACCACGTCTGCATGGACTACGAGCCGTTCAAGGTGAGCTACACCGCGGGCCAGCCCTATGTGGGGGCGACGCTCTCGATGTATCCGCCGCAGGGTGAAAGCCACATGGGCAATTTCATCGCCTGGGACGGCAAGACCGGCAAGATCGTCTGGTCGAACAAGGAGCAGTTCTCGGTCTGGTCGGGTGCGCTCGCAACCGCCGGCGGCGTGGTGTTCTACGGCACGCTCGAAGGCTATCTGAAGGCGGTCGACGCCAAGACCGGCAAGGAGCTCTACAAGTTCAAGACTCCCTCCGGCATCATCGGCAACGTCACCACCTATGAGAACGGCGGCAAGCAATACGTCGCAGTGCTCTCCGGCGTCGGCGGCTGGGCCGGCATCGGTCTGGCGGCCGGTCTGACCGATCCGACCGCAGGTCTCGGCGCAGTCGGTGGCTACGCAGCCCTCAGCAACTACACGGCACTCGGCGGCACGCTGACCGTGTTCTCGCTGCCGAACTAGGCCCATCATCATCGCTCCGGCGCGTGGATCAAGTCCACGCGCCGGCTCGTCTCCCCCGGGCTCCTTCGAGGATAAATCTCTTGCGTAAAATCTGCTCTGTCATTGCTGCGACGATCTTGGTTGCGTCCGGAGGAATTGCTGTCGCGGACGGTCCGGGCGACCCGACCGCCGTGAAGAAGGAAGACGACGGAAAGTGGCTCGATAAAGAGGGAACACCGACCTACAAGATTTCGGCGGACGGCACCGTGGACTGGTTCACCTATTCCGGATACCGCCGCTATCATTCCGACTGCCACGTCTGCCATGGCCCCGACGGCATGGGCTCCACCTACGCGCCAGCGCTCAAGGATTCCGTGAAGTCGATGAGTTATGGCGACTTCCTCGGCGTGGTCGCCTCCGGTCGCAAGAACGTCTCGACCGCGCAGGAGAACGTCATGCCGGCCTTCGGCGATAACCCGAACGTCGCCTGCTACATGGACGATCTGTACGTCTATCTGCGCGCCCGCTCCACTGAAGCGTGGGGCCGGCAGCGTCCCTCCAAGAAGGAGGAGAAGACAGAGGCCTACACCAAGGCGGAAGACGCCTGCATGGGCAAGAAGTGAACGCTACTGGGATTGCCGAGACGACCTCTTGGCGCCCGATGAGAATCTGAGGAGTTTACGATGAAGACACGTGCCGCCGTCGCTTTCGAGGCCAAGAAGCCGCTCGAGATCGTCGAGCTCGATCTGGAAGGTCCGAAGGCCGGCGAAGTCCTGGTCGAGATCAAGGCGACGGGCATCTGCCATACCGACGCCTATACGCTCGACGGCTTCGACAGCGAGGGAATCTTCCCGTCGATCCTGGGCCACGAGGGCGCGGGCATCATCCGCGAGATCGGCCCCGGCGTGAGCTCGGTGAAGCCGGGTGACCACGTCATCCCGCTCTACACGCCGGAATGCCGGCAGTGCAAAAGCTGCCTCAGCCGGAAGACCAATCTCTGTACCGCGATCCGCGCGACGCAGGGCAAGGGCGTGATGCCCGACGGCACCAGCCGCTTCTCCTACAAGGGCAAGCCGGTCTACCACTACATGGGCTGCTCGACCTTCTCGAACTTCACCGTGCTGCCGGAGATCGCGGTCGCCAAGATCCGCGAGGATGCTCCCTTCGACAAGAGCTGCTACATCGGCTGCGGCGTCACGACCGGCGTCGGCGCCGTCGTCAACACCGCGAAAGTCGAGCCCGGCTCCAACGTGGTCGTGTTCGGCCTCGGCGGCATCGGCCTCAACGTGATCCAGGGCGCCAAGATGGCCGGCGCCGACAAGATCATCGGCGTCGACATCAACGATGCCAAGGAGGATTGGGGCCGCAGGTTCGGAATGACCGAATTTGTCAATCCCAAGAAGGTCACCGGCGACATCGTCCAGCATCTCGTCGGCCTCACCGACGGCGGCGCCGACTACACCTTCGATTGCACCGGCAACACCACGGTGATGCGCCAGGCGCTGGAAGCCTGTCATCGCGGCTGGGGCACCTCGATCATCATCGGCGTTGCCGAGTCCGGCAAGGAGATCGCCACCCGCCCGTTCCAGCTCGTCACCGGGCGCAACTGGCGCGGCACCGCCTTCGGCGGCGCGCGCGGCCGCACCGACGTGCCGAAGATCGTCGACTGGTACATGAACGGAAAGATCCAGATCGATCCGATGATCACCCACGTGCTCAAGCTCGAGGAGATCAACAAGGGCTTTGACCTCATGCACGAGGGCAAATCCATCCGTTCAGTCGTCGTGTTCTAGCTCGAAACCGTCACCCCAAGGAGGATCGACCCATGACTGTTGCACTCCATCCCTCGATCGACAACGGCCTCAAACAGGGCAGCGGCAGCTTTGCCGGCGGCACGCTCGTCTGCAAATGCAGCGATCATCCGGTCAAGGTCGGCATCAAGGGCGACGTCGCCCACAATCATGCCTGTGGCTGCACCAAATGCTGGAAGCCGCAGGGCGCGAACTTCTCGGTCGTTGCCGTGGTCCCGCGCCAGAACGTCACCGTGCTCGAGAACGGCGACAAGCTCCAGATCGTCGATCCTTCCGCGGTGATCCAGCGCCACGCCTGCAAGGCCTGCGGCACCCACATGTACGGCCGGATCGAGAACAAGGGCCACCCGTTCTACGGTCTCGATTTCGTCCATCCCGAGCTGTTCCAGGAGCAGGGCTCGCAAGCGCCGCAATTCGCCGCCTTCGTCTCCTCCGTGATCGAATCCGGCGTGAAGCCGGAGCAGATGGCGGGCATTCGTTCGCGGCTGAAGGAAATCGGGCTCGAGCCCTATGATTGCCTGTCGCCGGCCCTGATGGATGCGATCGCGACCCATGTCGCCAAAGCCAAGGCCGCCTAGCAAGGCCCCCTGAGCTGGCCGGGCCATAGAGCTTCGGCCAGACCTCCCCGTGCTCGCTGGCGTCGACCTCCGCCAGCGAGCCGGATTGGTCCGCGCTTCAGGACCAATGCGGCGATGCCGCCTCTGCAACCGACGCGTCGACGAGGGTGATGAGCTCCCTCAGTCCTGGTCTCTGAATGACTGCGCAGCGCCGCCAACTTCCCTCTTGAAGTTCCGGCCCCTGCGTTTCTCCCTCCCTCGACTGAGGCATCCTGCTTCGTCCGTGCAGTCTTTCTGGCGGACGAAGCCTTTTTCATCGTAGCCCCATTTGCGAACGCGACTCCACGCAGCGCGCTGACGCGCCCTGCTTTTGACAAACCATCGATGCAGACTTTTCCCCGTGAGAACACTCGGCTGTGAACGCCGGGCAGGCGCGATCCCGTTACGATCGCGCCGTCACGATGCCGCGCGAATACAATCAATCAAGAACAAAGAACGGGAGGTATCGAACACATCCGATCATCGAGATTCGCCTTCCTGCCCGCTGCCGGGATCTGCCCGTGCAGGAGCGTGGGCCGGGATGCGACGCAACTGGCACTGCGCCGACAGGCGTCGGCGCGTTTTGAATTTGGCATGCTTATGAAGAGCGAGGGATGATCATGATCAAGGTGAAGATCAACGGCCAGGAACAGAGCTGGGACGGCGACCCGGATCTCCCGCTACTCTGGTTCCTGCGTGACGAGGCCGGGCTGACCGGCACCAAGTTCGGCTGCGGCCAGGCCCTGTGCGGCTCCTGCACCGTCATCGTCGACAAGGAGGCGGTGCGCTCCTGCATCACGTCGATCAACGACGTTGCCGGACGCGAGGTCACCACGATCGAGGGGCTGCATCCGAACGGCGACCATCCGGTGCAAAAGGCCTGGCGCCAGGTCAACGTGCCGCAATGCGGCTTCTGCCAGGCCGGCCAGATCATGCAGGCCGCGGCGCTTCTGATGGATAACCCCAAGCCCTCGCACGACCAGATCCGCCAGGCGATGTCCGGCAACATCTGCCGGTGCGGCTGCTACCAGCGCATCGAGAACGCGGTCCATCTCGCATCGACGGGAGTGTGACATGAATTTCATCGACAATCCCCGCAAGCTTCGCGGTTTCGAGAAGCACGTCAGGGTCGAGAAAGTCTCGCGCCGCAGCATCCTGAAGGGGCTCGGCGTCACCGGCGGCTTCGTGCTCGCCGCCCCCGTGATGTCGCGCCAGGCGCTGGCCTATGAAACCGGTGCCGGCAAGATGCCGCACGGCGTCGTGGTCGATCCGCGCGTTTTCGTCTCGGTCGCGCCTGATGGTATCGTCACCATCGTCGGGCACCGCTCGGAAATGGGCACCGGCGTGCGCACCAGCCTGCCGTTGATCGTGGCCGAGGAGATGGAAGCCGACTGGTCCAGGGTCAAGGTGCAGCAGGCCCATGGCGACGAAGTGAAGTTCGGCAACCAGGACACCGACGGCTCGCGCAGCACGCGTCACTATCTGATCCCGATGCGCCAGATCGGCGCCTCCGCCCGCACCATGCTGGAGCAGGCCGCGGCGAAGCGCTGGGGCGTGCCGGCGACCGAGGTCAAGGCCGTCAATCACGAGGTCGTCCACAGCGCCAGCGGCCGCAAGCTCGGTTTCGGCGAGCTCGCAACTGATGCCGCCAAGGAATCGGTGCCCGCACTCGAAGGCCTCAAGCTGAAGGACCCCAAGGATTTCCGCTACCTGACCAAAGGCCAGATCGGCATCGTCGATCTCCACGACATCACCACCGGCAAGGCGCGTTACGGCGCCGATGTGCGGCTGCCCGGCATGAAATATGCCGTGATCGCACGCCCGCCGGTGACCGGCGGCAAGCTCGTCTCGTTCGATCCGGACGCGGCACTCAAGGTCCCCGGCGTCGAGAAGGTGATGAAGGTTCAAGGCTGGCCGTGGCCGTCCAAGTTCCAGCCGCTCGGCGGCGTCGCCGTGATCGCGCGCAATACCGGCGCGGCGATCAAGGGCCGGGATGCACTGAAGCTGACCTGGGACGACGGCGCCAACGCCAAGTACGATTCGGCCGCCTACCGCAAGGAACTCGAGGAGGCGTCGCGCAAGCCGGGCCTCGTCGTGCGCAAGGAGGGCGATGCGGATGCCGCCCTGAAGAGCGCCGAGAAGGTGATCGTCGGCGAGTACTACATCCCGCATCTTGCCCATGTCAGCATGGAGCCGCCGGTGGCGGTCGCCGACGTCAAGGGCGACAAGGCCGAGATCTGGGCGCCGGTGCAGAGCCCCGGCGGCACCCGCGACGACGTCGCCAAGACGCTCGGCATTCCCGAGGGAAACGTCACCGTCAATGTCACCCTGCTCGGCGGCGGTTTCGGCCGCAAGTCGAAATGCGACTTTGCGCTCGAGGCTGCCCTGCTGTCGAAGGAGCTCGGCGCGCCGGTGAAGGTGCAATGGACGCGGGAGGACGACATTCGTAACGGCTTCCTGCATACGGTCTCGGCCGAGCGGATCGAGGCCGGCCTCGACAAGAACGGCAAGGTGATCGCATGGCGCCACCGCAGCGTGGCTCCCAGCATCGCCTCGACCTTCGCGGCCGGCACCGTGCACCAGGCGCCGTTCGAGGTCGGCATGGGCCTCGCGGACATGCCGTTCGAGATCGCCAACATCTCCTGCGAGAATCCGGAAGCCGCCGCGCATACCCGCATCGGCTGGTTCCGCTCGGTCTCCAACATCCCGCGCGCCTTCGCGGTGCAGTCGATGGTCGGCGAGATCGCGCAGGCGACGGGGCGCGACCAGAAAGACATGCTGCTCGAGCTGATCGGCTCGCCCCGCATCGTCAAGCCGAACGTGAAAGACCTCTGGAACTATGGCGAGCCCCAGGACAGCTACCCGATCGACACCGCGCGCCTGCGCAAGGTGGTCGAGCTGGTCGCCGAAAAGGGCGAATGGGGCCGGAAGCTGCCGAAGGGCCACGGCCTCGGCATCGCCGTGCACCGCAGCTTCGTCAGCTACATCGCGACCATCGTCGAGGTCGCCGTGGACGACAAGGGCAAGCTGTCGGTGCCGAGGGTCGACACCGCGATCGATTGCGGCACCTATGTCAATCCCGAACGCATTGCCTCGCAGATCGAGGGCGCCGCGATCATGGGGCTGAGCCTCGCCAAATACGGCGAGATCAGCTTCAAGGACGGCAAGGTGCAGCAGAAGAATTTTGACGACTTCCAGGTCGTCAGGATCGACGAGTCGCCTGCGGTGACCAACGTCTACATCGTGCCGCCCGGACCTGACATGCCGCCGAGCGGCGTCGGCGAGCCCGGCGTTCCGCCATTCGCGCCGGCGCTGATCAACGCGATCTTCGCGGCGACGGGAAAACGTATCCGCTCGCTTCCGATCGGCAAGCAATTGGAGGCGTAAGACGAAACAGAAGCGCGAGACGGAACACAAGCCGTCTCGCGCCGTTTCCATCGATCTGACAGGAGCAGATCGATGACCAACATCTCAAGGGCGCTCGCAGTCTCGCTGTCGGGCGCCTTTCTTGTGACGGCCTCCGGCGCATTCGCCCAAGGCAATACGACGCCGCCGACCACGGCCACGCGCCCCACCACGCCCGACCAGAACTCGCTGCCAAACGCCAACGCCCCGCCCGCCTCGACCACCCAGACCACCGGACAGCACAATCCCGATCCGAAGGTTCAGGAGATGAACCAGAAGGAAAAGGACAAGGTCGATCGTCAGGGAAAGTAGCTATCTGACGGCTCTGCATCAATGCGCCCTTCCCCTTGTGGGGGCAGCCAAGGCTTCGGCTGACATGAGGGGAGAAGGGAAGTCAGCGCGTTCGAGGCCGTCTATAAACTAGAATGCGGCGGACGCCGCCGTCCGCCGCATTCGCCACCCCCCTGCTGCTCCGCTATCTTCGATCCGCCCGCGGAGCTACTTCTTCAGTGCGAACACCCAGATGACCCCGCCTTGCGGCACATTGGCTTCGATGCCGATGTTGTTGGTCACCAGCGCGTCCTGGATGCGTTGCGCGTCCACGCCCCATCCCGATTGAATCGCGATGTATTGGGTGCCGTCGATCTCATAGGACACCGGCATGCCCATGATGCCGGAGTTGGTCTTCTGCTCCCAGAGGAGCTCGCCGGTCTTGGCGTTGAAGGCGCGGAAGTTGCGGTCGTTGGTGCCACCGACAAAGATGAGATCGCCCGCGGTCGCCGTCACCGAGCCGAACAGCTGCGATTTCGGGAAGTTGTGCTGCCACACCTTCTTGCCCGTCGCGGGATCCCAAGCCTGCAGCTCGCCGAAATGATCCGCGCCCGGCTTCGTCTTCAGGCCGATGTCCTCCGGCTTGGTGCCGAGCCAGAGCTCGCCCGGCTTGAGCGCGACCTTCTCGCCGGTGAACCCGCCGCAGAAGTTCTCGTTGGCAGGCACATAGACGAGACCGGTCTTCTGGCTGTAGGCCGCCGACGGCCAGTCCTTGCCGCCCCATAGCGACGGACAGAACTCGACGCGCTTGCCGATCACCGGCTTGTGCGCGGGGTCGACGATCGGCTTGCCGCTCTCGGGTTCGATGCCCTTCCAGACGTCGGTGGAGACGAACGGCCAGCCGGCGACATAGTTGATCTTGGTCGGTGTGCGCTCGAGCACCCAGAAGATTGCGTCGCGGCCCGGATGGACCAGGCTCTTGATGTTGCGGCCGTCGCGTTGCAGGTCAATCAGCATCGGCGCCTCGACCTCATCCCAGTCCCAGGAATCGTTCTGGTGATATTGGTGATGGGTCTTGATCTTGCCGGTATTGGGATCGAGCGCGAGCACCGAGGAGGTGTAGAGATTGTCGCCGGGATGGGTCTCGCCGGGCCATGGCGCGGCGTTGCCGACACCCCAATAGATCGTCTTGGTCTCCTTGTCGTAATTGCCGGTCATCCAGGCCGAACCGCCGCCGTTCTTCCAGTCGTCGCCCTGCCAGGTCTCATGGCCCGGCTCGCCTTCGCCCGGAATGGTGAAGGTCCGCCACAGCTCCTTGCCGTCCTTGGCATCATAGGCGGCGACATAGCCGCGCACGCCGAACTCGCCGCCGGAGCCGCCGACGATCACCTTGCCGTCGACGATCAACGGCATCAGGGTCATGTACTGGCCCTTCTTGTAGTCCTGCACCTTGGTGTCCCAGACCACCTTGCCGGTCTTGGCATCGAGCGCGACGACGTGGTCGTCCGTGGTGGCGAGGAAGAGCTTGTCCTCCCAGAGGCCGACGCCGCGGCTGGTCGGATGCAGCTGGAACAGATCGTCGGGGAGCTGCCGCTTGTAACGCCAGTATTCGTCGCCGGTCTTGGCATTCAGTGCGATGACCTGCCCCATCGGGGTCGCCACGAACATCACGCCGTTGTTGACGATCGGCGGCGCCTCGTGGCCTTCGACGACGCCGGTGGCAAAAGTCCAGACCGGCGTGAGGTTCTTCACGTTGGACGTGTTGATCTGCTCGAGCGGGCTGTAGCCATGGCCGTCATAGGTGCGCCGGTAGAGCATCCAGTTGCTCGGCTCCGGATTTTCCAGCCGCTGCGCCGTGACCGGCGAATAACTCTCGATCGGGCCAGCCATTGCGGCGGTCGAAACGAGGCAGGTGAAGGCGACGAAGCCGGACAGGTAGAATTGCTTCCTGGTCTTGGAAGTGTTCATGGACGTTCCCCTTTTTCATCCGTTTGAATTCTTGTGTTGAATTCTTGTCGTTCGTCCCGTCGTCCGCCGTCGGCGGATACGACCTCTCGTGACGCGGGCTCAGGGCCCGCACCGTCCGTCATCCTGGCTGCGCGCCACCTACCTTTCCGATGAAATTGCCGGCGACGGTGAGCGATCCGTCAGCGAGCGCGAGCGGCAGCGCCGCGAGCCGCCGCGGCGCCGGTCCGAACACGACCTGTGCGCCCGCACGAGGATCGTATTCGGAGTTGTGGCACATGCACTTGAACACCTCCTTGTCGCCGACATCGCTCTTCACCCAGGCGGTGACGGGACAGCCGGCATGCGCGCAGATCGCGGAATAGGCGATGATGCCGTCGACGGCGCGCGCGGCGGTCTTCTCGTCGAGCTCGGCGGGATCGAGCCGGATGATCAGGATCTCGTTGAGCCGGGAGGCGCTGCGCACCACCGATGTCTTGGGATCCTTTGGCCAGGCATGCACCGGCGGTCCGCCGGCCGGCAGGTCGGCCGCGGTGATCAGTTTTCCTTCCTTGTCGCCTTCGGAGAAGACGAGCACATCGCCCTTCTGGGGCCGCTCGTCGGAGCCGGGCGGATCCTCATCCGCGCGCGCCTGCGCGGAGCAACCGAGGCAGGCGGTGGCGACGAGCGCGCCGAGCAGCACGGTTCGCCGCGTCTGCTCACTGCATGCGTCAGCGTTTGGTTCCGTGGAGCTCTCGGACGATGAGGAGTCGGTCGTGAACGATGCGCGGGACATGTTCACAAGCAGGCGCTGGAACTCTGCCAAAAACAAGGCGAAGAATTGGCGCCGCAATGCATCAATATGGCTTTGCTCGTTTTGATTGAGCAAGGCTGAATGCAATCAAACGCGTTTTCGCGATTTCAACGTCACGTGGCGCGATCGGCATGATGATTTTGCAGATCAGACCGATGATGTCGGAATTGGTGCAGCGCGCTATTCGTCGCGCTGCGCAAACGCGACGCGATATGCTTGCACACTCTGCAGGCAGTCGGTCGGCGTCAGGACCTGAGCACATGACGCGGCGCGGCGATAGAACCGGCAACGGTTGCGGACGCCATCTCGAAGCTGTCGGCGATGCGGCGCGCCTTGTCGATGAACAATTCTGCTGCCGGCGGCGGACAGACCTCGCGCGCGGTCTGCTCGAACAGATCGAGCCAGCGATCGAAATGGCCAGCAACCAGGCTGAGCGGCAGATGCGCCCGCATCGGCGAGCCGTGATAGCGGCCGCTCATCAGCACGACCGAGGACCAGAAATCCCTGAGCTTGGCGAGATGTTCGTCCCAGTTCTGCACGGCGGCGAACACCGGCCCCAGCTCTGCATCCTCGCGCACGCGTCCGTAGAAGCGGGTGACCAGTTCCCCGATCATCTCCTCGGTGATCCCGGTGCGCTCGATCGCATCCTGGGTCAACAGGTTCCGCCGTGCGGCCGCCGCCTCGCGCTCGGCCTTCAGTCGATCCGACATATTTCTCTTCGCCCGTTTCGTCTTTCCCTCTCCCCCTGTGGGAGAGGGTGGCTCGCCGCATAGCGGCGAGACGGGTGAGGGGTATCTCTCCGCTTACGCCTCAAGCATTTGAGCCTGCGGAACCAACCCCTCATCCGGCGCTTCGCGCCACCTTCTCCCACAAGGGGGAGAAGGAAGGACACTCGCGTCTATGCTGAGACAATGCGCGACGCCCGTCTTTGTCGCAGCGCAAATTACCAAGATCAGGCGCCGTAGCTGTAAAAGCCCTGCCCGGTCTTGCGGCCGAGATGGCCGGCATCGACCATTTCCTTCAGCAGCGGCGCTGGCCGATATTTAGGATCGTTGAAGCCCTTGTAAAAGACCTCCATCACCGAAAGCATGGTGTCGAGCCCGACAAGATCGGCCAGAGCCAGCGGCCCGATCGGATGGTTGCAGCCGAGCTTCATGCCGGCGTCGATCTCTTCCGCGGTCGCAATCCCCTCCTGGAGCGCGAAGATTGCCTCGTTGATCATCGGGCACAGGATGCGGTTGACGGCGAAGCCCGGGCTGTTCTTGGCGGTGATCGCCACCTTGCCGACGCGCTGGGCGAAATCGAGGGCCTTGGCGTGAGTGTCGTCCGAGGTCTGCAGGCCGCGGATCAGTTCCAGCAGTGCCATCACCGGCACCGGGTTGAAGAAGTGCATGCCGATGAAGCGGTCGGGACGGTCGGTCGCGGCAGCAAGCTTGGTGATCGAGATCGACGAGGTGTTGGTCGCGACCAGCGTGCGCGGCGACAAGCTGGCGCAGAGGTCCTTCAGGATCTTGACCTTGAGCTCTTCGTTCTCGGTCGCGGCCTCGATGACCAGGTCGCAATCCGAAAGCTTCGCCCGGTCGGTTGTGCCGGTGATGCGCTTGAGCGTGGCATCGCGATCGGCTGCCGACATCTTCTCCTTCTTGACCAGGCGCTCGAGGCTGCCGCCAACGGTCGAAAGCCCGCGGTTCACGGCCGCATCGGAAATGTCGACCATCACGACTGAGAGCCCGGCCGCCGCGCAGATCTGCGCGATGCCGTTCCCCATGGTCCCTGCCCCGATGATGCCAACGGTCTGGATCATTGCCTCTTATCCTTCATCCTTGCGAGCGTGCCAGGCCGGCCCCGCCCATTGTTCCTGCACCAGGGTCTAGCACCGCCGCCAGGCGGCAGCGACCCGATCCTGCCCCTTCCTTAAAGCATCCATGGCGGGAATAAAGCGGCCTTTCGGCCGCGAACGGGCCCCGTTTGGGCGTTTGGCAGGCAGTTCGCCCCTGGATTTGCTCCGGCTCCGCCGGCGCCCACGACAAACGGCCGACGCCGGCGCGCTTCCGATCGCCATCGACCTACACCGATCGGACGATGCGACACTCGCGCGACGCGATGTAATTGATGCACCCAGCCCACCGCGAATGCCTCGCAATTCTCTTGTGACATAACCCACATCAGCCGCGGGGCTCGCCCGTTAGCATCGTGACCATGAAAAAACACATCAAGCTCCCCGTCATCCTCGCCGCTCTGCTCGTCGCAACGCAGGGCCTGGCAGCAGAGATCAAGGGCGCCGGTTCGACCTTCGTTTCGCCGGTGATGGCGAAATGGACCGACGCGTACATGGCGCAGACCGGAAACATCGTCAGCTATCAAGCGGTCGGCTCCGGCATCGGCCTCAACCTGATCAAGAAGGAAGCCGTCGATTTCGGCACCAGCGATATGCCACTCGAGCCGAAGGAGCTCGACAGGCTCGGACTGATGCAATTTCCGATCGTGATCGGAGGCGTCGTCCCGGTGGTCCATATTGACGGCATCAAGCCCGGCCAGCTCCGCTTCACCGGCCAGCTGCTCGCCGACATCTACCTTGGCAAGCTCAAATCCTGGAACGATCCGGCCATTGGCGCGATCAACCCTGATATCAGCCTGCCCAACGCGCCGATCACGGTAATTCACCGGGTCGACGGCTCCGGCACGACGTTCAACTGGTCGAACTATCTGTCGAAGGTCAGCCCGCAATGGAAGGCGAGCGTGGGTGAAGGCACCTCGGTCGAGTGGCCGCTTGGCCTCGGCGGTCGGGGCAATGACGGCGTCGCCTCACTCGTCAGCCTGGTCCCCGGCGCGATCGGCTATCTCGAATACACTTACGCGCTGCAACGGCTCGACCGGATTTCCTTCGGGCTCGTGCAGAATAGTGCCGGCAATTTCGTCGTGCCCGACGGCGCATCGTTCCAGGCCGCGGCCGCGAGTGCGGACTGGAAAGCGGAGACGGATTTCCATCTCGTGCTCACCAACGCGCCCGGTCAGGACGCCTACCCGATCACCGCGACGACCTTCGCGCTGATGCCGAAGGCGCCGAAATATCCGGAGCGCTCCGCAGCCGCCATCGACTTCGTCCGCTGGTCGCTCGAAATCGGCAAATCCCAGGCCGAGACGCTCAACTACGTCCCGCTCCCACGCACCCTGGTCGATCAGGTCGAACGCTACTGGCAGCAGAGCCTTAGAGTCACCCCGACGGTCTCGGCTTCGACGAGCGTCGTCAAGCGCTGAAGCCGAACGCGACCAGGCTAAATTCAGTTTTCAAACCGCTCCATGTGAGTATGTTGTGATCGGCCTGCCGGCGGGAAACCTTCCAAGCAGCAGGCGGAGCCACAAGGTGCTTTGCACCAGAATCCTCGCAGGGAATTTTTCGTGCATAGCCTTCGCAGTCCCGACCCCGACGCTCCCGAGGCACTCCCGCTGGCGCCGACGTCCCGACGCGGATGAACGACTTCGCCCGATCCATTGGCGCTGCGTTCACGCTGATCGGCGAAGCCGACGCCGAGCTGCTCGGCATCGTCGCATTGTCGGTTCGCGTCAGCCTGACCGCGGGCGTCATTGCCCTCATAATCGGCGCACCGATCGGGGCCTTGCTCGCGATCACCCGTTTCCGCGGGCGGCAGGTGATCATCGTGCTGACCAATGCGCTGCTCGGCCTTCCGCCGGTCGTGGTCGGGCTCGCGCTCTATCTTTTCCTGTCGCGGTCGGGCCCGCTCGGGGCGGCCGGACTGCTGTTCACGCCGGCCGCCATGATCATCGCGCAGACGCTGCTCGCCACGCCGATCGTGGTAGCGCTGGTGCACCGGCCCGCGAGCCTGCTGTGGGCGGAGTATGGCGACCTCGCACGGATCGACGGCCTGTCGGCCCTGCGCAGCATGGCGCTCCTGTTCGCGCTCGGCCGCACCTCGCTGCTGACGGCCTTTCTCGCGGCGTTCGGGCGCGCCATCGCGGAAGTCGGCGCCATCATCATCGTCGGCGGCAACATCCGCGGCTTCACCCGGACGATGACGACCGCGATTGCGCTGGAGACCAGCAAGGGCGACTTGCCGCTGGCGCTCGGACTCGGACTGATCCTGCTCGCGCTCAGCGTGGCGGTGTCGACAATCGCCTTCCTGCTAGTGGGACGCGTTGGGGAAAAATAGCTGCTCGCCCCCGACCTTGTAGCCGGCAATCGCATCATGCCCCTTCGACGAGACCAGCCAGTCGACGAAGGCCTGCCCGTCCTTCGCCTTCACGTTCGGGTGCTTTTCGGGATTCACCAGCATGACGCCGTATTGATTGAAAAGCCGCTTGTCCCCCTCGGTCAGGACGGCGAGCTCGCCGCGATTCTTGAACGACAGCCAGGTGCCGCGGTCCGACAACAGATAGGCGTTCGACGACGAGGCCATGTTCAGCGCCGGGCCCATGCCCTGGCCGATCTCGCGGTACCAGTTGTCCTTGCCCGCACCGAGATCAACCCCAGCCTCTTTCCACAACCTCAGCTCGGCCGCGTGCGTGCCGGACTTGTCGCCGCGCGAAATGAACGGCGCCTTCGCCGCCGCGATCTTGCGCAGCGCATCCGTGACGTCCTTGCCGCCGGCGATCTTGGCAGGATCGCTCTTTGGGCCGATGATGATGAAGTCGTTGTACATGACGTCGAAGCGCTTCACGCCCTGCCCTTCCGACATGAACTTGTCCTCGGCAGGCCTGTCATGGACGAACACGACATCGGCATCGCCGCGTCGGCCGACGTCCAGCGCCTGGCCGGTGCCGACGGCGACGACCTTCACGCCGATGCCTTCGGCCTTCGTGAACAGCGGCAGCAGATGGCCGAACAGCCCTGATTGTTCCGTCGAGGTGGTCGAAGCGACCGTGATGGTGCGATCCTGCGCGAACGCGATGGTGGACCAGAGCAGAAGCGCTCCGATGGCGATGATCTTCCTCATGCGGCATTCCCGGACAAACAATGACGGCTCTGAATAGCCCGTGGCGACGAAAACGGGAACCCCGACGTAAGGCCGTATGGAGTTGAGCGAGCGGCCACAAAGCGGCAGGAACGTCGCTGGCGCAGCCGGATTATCTGAGATGTAAAGTCAAGGAGAATCCAATGAAGAAGCTCATCTTGGCATCGGCATGCATCATGGCGTTGGCGACCGGTGGCGCCGTCGCGCAGACACAACCGGCTCCCGGCGCCTCCAGCCAGAGCGACGTCGGCCCCTCGTCGCGAGGCCCCGCCACCAAGGGCATGACGACCGGACGTTCGTCGAACATGCAGAACGAGGCCAGCGACAGCAAGGGTGCGCAGCAGCCATCGGCCGGCGGCACCAACACCAACAACATGGGCAGCCAGGCCGGCGGCAGCGCGGGCGCCGGCGGCGGTGCCGGCAAATAGTCGGAAGGTCGAGGATCCCGGGAGGGGACCGTCGTCCCCTCCCACGGACCGACGGGGGTCGATCAACGACCGGGACAATATCTCATTACGCGGCGGACGCCCTGCGACTCCGGTTCCTTCATCCAATCGATCTTCCAGGCCAGCCAAAGCTTGTCGTCGTCGACGACATAGGCAAACGTCGATGTCGAAAAGCCTCTGGGATTGCGAACCGTGACCTCACCGCAGACCACCTCGATCGCGCGGCCCTCGGGATCGGATGCAGGACTGGTCCAGGAGATGTGAATCTCCGCATTGGGCGGAATGAGGTGAGCGGCGATTTTCGCGTGAGATCGTCCGCGAGCACCGGCGCGCCCATGCTAGCGGCAAAGACCGCGGCAAGACAAATCTTGTGGATCACGTTCCCTCTCCTTCCGTTTCGGAAAGAGCGTGCCTGCTTCGGCGTAGTTGTACTGTGATTGCGGTCACGTTGGTTCGGCCAAACCGTGGCCCTTGCGACGATCGCCGCCTCGCCATGACGGCTGACACGTCACTCGCTGACTTACGCGACGAATGCGCGGATGTTCTGCAATTGATCTCACCTAGATTGACAGGGATGTGACGGCCGGGGCAGTTTTTCATATTGCTGGCGAATCAGCGATTGCCTCACGCCGAGTACCTCTTGGACAACTCCTAGTGCTTTCGAGACTGATATCGTTGCTGCGCCGCATCCCCGCGGTGAAATGGGCATTCACCCGGCTTCGGCCTGAGCCGCATAGCGGCAGCATCGACGTCACGCCGGTCGCCGCAGACGTCTCGCCCATCAACGCCGAAGCCGCTGTCGCCGAAGTCGTTGTCGCCGAAGACGTCGCGGAAGCCGCTTCGACTCAACTTGCCGAAATCAGCACGACTTCAGCGCACGACGAGGCCCGGGACGAGGCTCGCTCCACCCAGGATGATACCGCGATCTCCGTCATCGCGGAGAGCCCGCCGGCAGCACCAACCGACACCGTCGCCAGCGACAATGTCTCCCGGGAGATCCCGTCCGATATCGCGCCGGTCGTCGAGGAGGCTTCGGCCACCGAGATCGAAACTGCGGCCGAAGGCGCTCGCGAACCCGCGATCAGCCACGATCCTGTCGTTGAGACCCCGGCGAAAGTCGAGGCCGCCGACGTGGAGCCGGTCGCCGTCGAGGTTGTCGGCGAACCGGTAGACGCCGCCGAACTCGTGGTCGGCAGCGAGCCACCTCCCGCGCCCCCGACTGACGCCGAGCCCATTGTTGCAGAGGACGCACCGCCATCGTCCACCGATGTCGAGATCGCTCCGACTGACGTCCCTGCCCTCGTCGTCAGTGACAATCGCACCCCTGACGTCAGCGAGGATATTGAGCCAACCGCTGGCGCGCCGCGCGTTACGTCTGCCGCTGCCGAAGTTCTGGTCGAGCCTGCCTCCGAGAATGATTTCGACGGCGATCCCTTGCCGGACGACGCGGTGGCCATCGAGCCGGCAGCTGCGGATATTGCCGCGCCCGTCGCGGCGGTGGTCGTGGAGCGAGGTTCCACTGATGCGGCCAGCGTCGTCACGGACATCGCGCCGGTTCCGGCGCGCGTGTCGCCAGCTCCGGAAGTCCGCAGCCCGCCGAAAGTTCGCTCGAGACCCGCGGAGCCTGCCGATCGCGCCGCGCTGATCCGACAGCGCTGGGCGGAAAGCGGGATCAGGATGTGGAATCCTCGGCTTCACGGCACTGGCGAAGCCACCCTGAACATCCAGGGCAGCGTCGGGCTGCTGCCGCCCGCGGCCGGCGAAACCATGCAGCGCTACGACAAGCTAGAATTCAAGATGCTCGGCGGACAGATCGTCTGCGAGGGCGTCATCATCGAGGCCCCCGCCCAGGCGAGCAACCGAAGTTTCACCCAGCTCGCCGAGCCTGGGAAACTCGAGCGAGTCCGCGAACCGGCGCGGGAACGCCAGGCCGCTCTCGCCTGATCCTTTCGCCTGCAGCGACCGCCGCGACGTGCTAGGTTGACATCCCGACATGGGAGATCGCCTATGCGCACGAGCTCGTTGCTTCTGGTCGTGATCGCCGCCCTCTGTGTCTCGCAAGCCGCGGTTGCGGCGCCCGGCAGCCGGTCGCGCCACCCGCATGCGACGGCCCCCGCCACCGATCCGGCCGCGTCCTACAAGGCCGTCCGGCTGTCCTCCTCGCGCGGCGAGACGATCCTCAACACGCCCGGTCAGACCACTGTGCTGACGCGAGAAGTTCTCGACGACAAGAACGCGACGAGCCTTATGGACGCCATGCGCTCGACCGCCGGCGTGACGATCGGGCGCTAACGGTCCCGCGCGGCGTTCAGCCGACGCGCCGTTATTCCTGCAACACATCTGAAATTTTCCGCGCGCGAAGCAGTTGCCCGTAACGGCGGTCGCGACGTAACTTGCGCACCGGCCGGTGCCACATCCGTGCCTGATCAAAACGACAAGAACAATCCGGGAGACAAACTATGAAGAAGCTGACGGCCGCGCTGTGCGCACTGGCCTTGTTCGCAACGGGCGCGCAAGCGCAGACCCTCAAGGATTTCCTCGCCGCGGTCATGCAGAAGTGGACAGCGCCGTTCGAGCCGTTCCAGCTCATCGGCAACATCTACTATGTCGGGACCGAGGGTATCGCCGTCTACGTCATCAGGACATCGCAAGGCCTCATCCTGATGGACACCGCGATGCCCCAGTCCACCGGCACGATCAAGGACAGCATCACAAAGCTCGGCTTCAAGGTTGCCGACATCAAGATGATCCTGAACTCGCACGCGCATATCGATCACACCGGCGGTTTCGCCGAGCTCAAGAAGGAGACCGGCGCGCAGCTCGTGGCCGGCGAGCGCGACAAACCGCTGCTCGAAGGCGGCTACTATCCCGGCGACGAGAAAAACGAGGACCTCGCCTTCCCACCGGTGAAGGTCGACCGTGTCGTGAAGGAGGGCGACACCGTGACGCTCGGCGACACCACGCTGATTGCACATGCAACGCCCGGCCATTCGCCGGGCTGCACGAGCTGGGAGATGATCGTCAAGGACGCCGATCAGAGCCGCAAGGTGCTGTTCTTCTGCAGCGGCACGGTGGCACTGAACAGGCTGGTCGGCCAGCCGACCTATCCCGGCATCATCGAGGATTACCGCGCGACCTACGCCAAGGTGAAAGCGATGAAGGTCGACGTCCTGCTCGGGCCCCATCCTGAGGTCTATGGCATGCAGGCCAAGCGTGCGCAGATGAAGGACGGCGCGCCGAACCCGTTCGTCAAACCGGGCGAGCTCGCGACCTACGCGTCGGGCCTGTCGGAGGAGTTCGACAAGCAACTCGCCAAGCAGACCGCGGCGCTAGAAAAAAAGTAGCGACCATCGGACGCTGTCTTTCACCTCTCCCCATTGCATCGGGGAGAGGTGCGGCATGACGCTGCGCCGGCGCGCATGGTTAGTAGAACGTAGCCGAAGCTTTGCAGGACTTTGCGGTCGATGTGCCCGCTTGCGCGACAGCTTATCGTTAACGCGGCCTCACCAATGCACGCGACCGGAACCATTTTCGGTAGCGCGCAACCTGCGCTGGCCTTCGGCGCGAGATCGATCTAACGCGCCCTTTACCCCCGCCGTGCAAGATCGCCCGCGTTTTTCAGGGGATCCGGGGCTCGTATTTCAATGCCTGTTGCCGATTTGAAGTCTCATCTTGCCGCCGCAATCCGGTTGTTTCGCGTTCCCGCAGACAACCCGGACCTGATGCGGGCGCAGTTCGACGCCTTCTCCAAGCAAGTCCCGCTGCTCTACTTCATCCTCATGAGCAACACGATCGCCGTCGCCTACACCTATGTGAACGTGGCGCCGAACTGGCTGACGATGATCGTGCCGACCGTGTTGACCGTGCTCGCAGGCTTGCGGACCTATTGGTGGCTGCGCCAGCGTCACCTCGTACGCAGCGACGCCGACATCCTGCGCAATCTGCGCGCCACCAACTGGCTGACGCTGCCGATCGGCGCCGGCTTCACCGCCTGGTCCTTCGCGCTCTACCCTTACGGCGATCCGTTCGCCAAGAGCCAGGTCGCCTTCTACATGGCGGTCACCGTGATCGGCTGCATCTTCTCGCTGATGCATCTGCGCTCGGCGGCGTTGATCGTGACGCTGATCGTCGACATACCCTATGTGCTGTTCTTCTTCGCGACGGGCGAGCCGACGCTGAAGGCGATCGCCGTCAACAATCTCCTCGTTTCCGGCGCGATGGTGACGGTGCTGTTCATCTACTACCGCGATTTCGCCGATCTTGTCGCCAGCCGCAAATCGCTGCTTGCACAACAGGCCGCGACGCAGGCGCTCTCGGACGAGAACTTCCGCCTCGCCAATCTCGATTCCCTCACCGAGCTGCCGAACCGCCGCCGCTTCTTCGCCGAACTGTCGAGCGCCTTTGCCGACGCCGAGCGCAGGCACGTCCGCGTCGCGGTCGGAATCATCGACCTCGACGGCTTCAAGCCGATCAACGACAATTACGGCCACTCGGTCGGCGACCGGGTCCTGATCGAGGCCGGCCGGCGCATCCGCGAGGTTTGCGAGGGCTTTGGCCCGCAGCGGGTGGAATTCGCCCGGCTTGGCGGTGACGAGTTCGGCCTCGTTGTCTGCGGCGACCCCGAGGATGCGGACCTGACGCGGCTCGGCGAGCGCATCGGGAGTCAGGTCAAGCTGCCCTACCAGCTCGACACCGCCCATACCGGGCTGTCCTGCTCGATCGGTTTCGCAGTTTTCCCGGACTCCGCGACGACGTCGGAAGCGCTCTACGAATGTGCCGACTACGCGCTGTACCATGCCAAGCGTCATCAGCGGGGCCGCACCGTGACCTTCTCCAGCGAGCTCGAGGCCGAGATCCGCAGTCGCGGCGTGATCGAGAACCTGTTGCGCACCTCCGATTTCGGCGCCGAGATGGAGCTGGTCTTCCAGCCGATCGTCGATGCCATGAGCGAGCACACCTCGGGTTTCGAGACGCTGGCGCGCTGGCACAGCCCCCGCCTCGGTTGGGTCTCTCCCGCCGACTTCATTCCCGCGGCCGAGCGCATCGGCCTGATCCGCCCTTTGACCCAGGCGCTGCTGGCGCGCGCGATCGCCACGGCCAGGACCTGGCCCGACGACATCCGCCTGTCGTTCAACCTGTCCGCTCACGACGTCTGTGCCGCCGAGGGCATATTGCCGCTGATCTCGATCATCGAGAAAAGCGGTCTGTCGCCGCACCGGATTGACTTCGAGATCACCGAGACGGCCGTCACCTTCGATTTCGTTCGCGCGCAGCAGTCGATCGCAACGCTGAAGGCGATGGGCTGCGGCATTTCGCTGGACGATTTCGGCACCGGCTATTCGTCATTGAGCCACGTGCACCGGTTGCCGCTCGACAAGATCAAGGTCGACCGCAGCTTCGTCGCCGAGATCAACGAGAATCCGGTGAGCCACAAGATCATCAAATCGCTTGCGGGCCTCTGCGACGACATGGAGATCGCCTGCGTCGCCGAGGGCGTCGAGACCCGCGCCCAGCTCGACAGCCTGCGCCGGCTCGGCTGCGATTTCATCCAGGGCTACTATTTCGCAAAGCCCATGCCGGCCGATGCGATCGCCGACTATCTGGCGGATGAACGCCAGCGCCTCGACGGCGGCGGAGCCAAGGTCGTGGCCTGAAGCGCGACGAAATTTAGTCATCGCGCTTTAGTCTATTTTCTGCGCACGATCTTTCCGGCAAACCGCTTCGCACTTTTCGGGATCATGCTTTCGCATCACACCGCGCAGTAGCGTTCCTGGACGTCCTTGTCCGCGAGCAGCGCCGCAGCGCTGCTCTGGTGCACGACCTCGCCCTGGTCGATGATCACGGCCCGGTCGGCGAGCCGCAGCGCCCATTCGACGTTCTGCTCGACCAGCAGCAGGGTCTTGCCCTCGTCGCGCAGGCGGCGGAACAGCACGCCCATCTCCTCGACGAGCACGGGCATGATGCCCTCCGATGGCTCGTCCAGCAGGATCATCTTGGGCTTTGCGATCAGCGCCCGCGCGATCGCCAGCATCTGCTGCTCGCCGCCGGAGAGCGTGACGCCCTCCTGGTCGAGCCGCTCCTTCAGGCGCGGGAAGGTTTCGGCGATCTCGTCGATCGCGGCTCGTTCCTCGATATCGCTGCCGGCCGCGACGAGGCCGAGCCGGAGGTTCTCGCGTACGGTCAGCCCGGGAACGATGCGCCGCTCCTCGGGCACGTAAGCGAGGCCAAGGTGGAAGCGCTGATGGGCGCGCAGCGGCAGAACCTCCTTGCCGGCAAACCGCACGCGGCCCGTCGCCTTGGGCATCAGGCCCATCACGGCCCGCAAGGTCGTGGTCTTGCCGGCGCCATTGCGGCCGACCAGGGCGACCACCTCGCCCTCCTTCACATGCAGCGAGATGCCGTGCAGGACGTGGCTCGCGCCGTACCAGGCGTGCAGGTTCTCGATGTCGAGCAATGCGGTCTCAGCCATAGCCTTCACTCTGTCCGAGATAGACCCGGCGGACGTCCGGGTTGCTCCTGATTTCCTCCGGCGCGCCGTCCGCGAGCAGCCGGCCGTGATGCAGCACCACGACACGCTTGGACAGGCCCAGCACCATCTTCATCTTGTGTTCGACCAGCAGCACGGTGCGCTTGTCGGCGAGCCGCTCCAGCAGCGCGACCATATCCTTGGTCTCTTCCGGCCCCATGCCGGCGGTCGGCTCGTCCAGCAGCAGCAATTCCGGCTCCGAGACCAGCGCGATCGCGATCTCCAGGGCGCGCTGCTGGCCGTGCCCCAGGAATTTTGCCAGTTCGTTCCGCCTGCCGAGCAATCCGACCGCGGCGAGCGCAGCATCGGCACGCGCATGCAGCTCGGACAGCCGGGTGCGGTTGCGCCAGATGTCGTAACTCACGGTCAGCGCCTGCGCCGCGACCCGCACGTTCTCATGCACCGACAGGTCGGGAAAGATGTTCGTGATCTGGTAGGAGCGCGAGATGCCCTGGTGCACGAAGCGGTGCTGCGGCAGGCCGTTCAGCTCCCGGCCCCTGAAATGCAGCTTGCCGGACGTCGGCGTCAGCGCGCCGGAGAGGATGTTGAAGAACGTGCTCTTGCCGGCGCCGTTCGGCCCGATGATCGAGGTGAGCTGGCCGGCAGCGAACGACACGGTGATGCCTTCGAGCGCGACGAAACCGCCAAAGCGTTTGCCGATCCCTTCGGCGCGAAGCAGTTCACTGCTCATCGCCGCGCCTTTCCGATGCCGAGCACATCGAGCAGCGTGCCCCAGATGCCCTTGGGCAGGAACAGCACGAACAGCACGAAGATCGCGCCGACGAAGATCTGCCAATGCGGCGTCCACAGCGAGATGACATCCTCCAGGATCAGGAAGCTCGCCGCGCCGACGAAGGGTCCGAAGAAGCTGCGGGCACCGCCGAGCAGCACCATCATCACGATCATGCCGGAGGTCTGGTAATGCAGGATGTCCAGCGGCACGATCGACAGATGCAGCGCCAGCATGCAGCCGCCGAGCGAGGAGATCGCGCCCGACAGCATGAACACGACCAGCTTGCTGCGCTCGACGTCGTAGCCGCAGGCCCGCGCCCGCTGCTCGTTCTCGCGGATCGCCTCGATGACGGCGCCGAACGGCGAGTTCAGGATGCGCGACTGGACCCACATCGCCAAGCCTGCGAAGGCCATCAGCACGTAGTATTTGTTGACGGGATCGAGGAAGTTGACCTGCAGGCCGAACAGGTTGACGCGGTCGACCGTGAAGCCGCGCAGGCCGTTCTCGCCGCCGGTGAACGAGGCGGCCTGGAGCGCCACGTAATAGACGAGTTGAGCCAGCGCCAGCGTCACCATGGAGAAATAGATGCCGCGGGTGCGCGTCGAGACGATACCGATCAGGGCAGCAAGACAGGTGCTGAGCAGCACGGCGATCGGCACGGCCACAAACCAGGGCACGCCGTAGCGGCCGATCGCAATGCCGGTGAAGTAGGCCCCCGCGCCGAAGAACGCCGCCTGACCGAACGACAGCAGCCCGGTGTAGCCGAACAGCAGATTGTAGCCCATCACCACGACGCCGTAGATCAGGACGTTGACCGCCAGCGCCTTGGACGGCAGCAGCCACGGCAATACAGCCAGCACGGCGATCGAGAGCAGCACGCGGTGATCGAGAATCCGGTCGAGCCCGCTCGTGGCAGGCTTGGCGAGAACCTCGCCGCTCGAAGGGCGCGTCACGCCGTCCTCCCTCTCACGCCGAACAGCCCTTGCGGGCGGATCAGCAGCACCACAGCCATCAGCGCGAACATGACGATGGTCGCCATTTCCGGCGCGAACAGCGCCACCAGACTGATGGAAACGCCGACCATGAGCCCGGCCACCACCGCGCCGACGATCGAACCGAGGCCACCGATCACGGTGACGACGAAGGCCTCGGCGAGCACCAGCGACCCCATCTCCGGATTGACGCTGCGCATGGGCCCTGCGAGCACGCCACCCAGCGCGGCAAGGCCGACGCCGAGGCCGAAGATCGCGAGCCAGACCCGGCCGATGTCGACACCGAGCACCTGCATGATGGTGGGATCGCGCGCACCCGCACGCACGATCAGGCCGATCCGGGTCTTCTCCAGCGTCAGCCAGAGCGCCAGCAGCACCACAGCCACCAGCACGATGACGAACAGGCGGTAGCGCGGGAAGATGCCGACGCCGAGATCCAGCACGCCGATCAGCTGCGGCGGGGTCGGGAACGGAATGCCGTCGCTGCCGAACACGATGCGCACGCCCTCGACCAGGATGTAGCTGAGGCCGAAGGTGAGCAGCAGCGGATCGTCGATGGAACGTCCATAGAGCCTGCGGATCAGGACGAACTCGATCACCATGCCGAAGGCGCCGATCAAAATAGGCGCGAGCAGCAGGCCCCACCAGAAGCTGCCGGTGAGCGAGGCCAGATAGAGCCCTGCATAGGCCCCGATCATGAACAGCGCGCCATGAGCGAAATTCACCACCCCGAGCATGCCGAACACGATCGTGAGGCCGAGCGCAGTGATCACCAGGACCGCCCCAAGGGCGATCCCGGAGAGAAGCTGCATGATGATCAGCGACAGGTCCATCGTGCAGATATTAAGTGGCGTGGCCGAGCTCGCTGCAGGTCCGCAGCATGTCGTCGGAGCCGGCCTCGTTGGCGAGAATGGCGAACAGATCGTTCTCGCCAGCCATCGCCGACTTCTTCTTGGACTCCAGCACCAGCACCGACTGCACCGACTGATGGTCGCATTTGCGGTAATGCTGCGGGCCCTTGGTCAGATCGTATTGCAGCTTCTCCAGGGCATCGACGACCTTGTCGGTATCGGTGCCGCCGGCCGTCTGCATGGCGGCCAGCAGGGATCCGACACCGGAATAGCCGTAGGCGCCGTAATCGGTCGGGATCGCGCCGCCATTGGCGGCCTTGAACGCCGCGTTGAAGGCGGCCGCCGACTTGCTCTGCGCTTCCAAGCCCCAATAGTAATTGGCGCCGCCCACTACGCCCTCGAACACCTCGGGGCCGACCGCGAGGCGCTGGTTGTGCAGGATGACGGGCACGACGATCTTCATCTGCTGCTTCACGCCGAAATCCACGGCTTGCTTGATCGCGTTGGCCTGGTCGCGGCCGAAATTGGAGATGCACAGCACATCCGGCCGCATCGACATCAGGCGCGGCATGAACGTGGAGTAGTCGGCGGCGCCGAACGGATGCAGGATCTCGCCGACATTGTCAGCACCGATCGCCGCCTGCGCGCGCTTGAAGCCGCGCAGCATCTCATGGCCATAGGCATAGTCGGCAACGAGATGGGCAACCTTCATGCCCTTCTTCAGGGTCTGCCGCGCCACCGCTGCGGTCGTCATGTGCGGATTGAGCGCCTCATGGAAGGTGAATTTGCTGAAATCCTTGGCTTCGTTGATGGTGTCCGACTGGCTGATCGAGACGTAGATCACACCACGAGCGCGGGTGACCTCGTTGACCGCGAGCTGCACGGCGCTGGAGAGCGCGCCGACCACGGCATGGACCTTGTCCTTCTCGATCAGCTCCAGCGTGCGCGTCGCGGCCTCGCCGGCATTGAGCTTGTCGTCACGTACCAGGAGCTCGACCTTGCGGCCGCCGATGCCGCCCTTGTCGTTGACGAGCTTGACCGCGAGCTCGGCGCATTTGACCTGATCGCGCGCTTCCGCGGCGAACGGACCGGTCAGCGGCGTCGGAAAACCGATGCGGATCGTCTCGTCGGCCGCGCGGCCAATCCGGGGCATGGCGAGCAGGGCTGCGCTGGCCGAGAGGCCGGCGAGCGCGCTGCGGCGGGTTATCTTCGACGTCGAACCGGATTTGGGCATGATGTCCTCCAATGTCTTTTTCAATTGTCTCTTCTAGAAGCGCTTCAGGGCCTTCAGGACTTTTGCGGGCGTAATCGGGATCGAATTGATCGTGGCATCGAACGGCGCGAGCGCGTCGTTGACGGCGTTGAGCACGCAAGCGGACGCCGCCGCGGTGCCGGCCTCGCCGACGCCCTTGGCGCCGAGCTCGGTGTCGCCGGTCGGCGTCTCGACATGGGCGATGACGATGTCGGGCATCTCCATCGGCATCGGCACGAGGTAATCGGCGAGCGAGCCGTTGATAAGCTGACCGGTGTCGCTGTAGCGGCATTCCTCGAACAGCGCCGCACCAAGCCCCTGCACGATACCGCCGCGGAGCTGCTCGTCCACCAGCATCGGATTGATGACGCGGCCGCAATCCTCGACGATGAAATGCTTCAAGAGCTTGATGAAGCCGGTCTCGACATCGACCTCCAGCGAACAGCCCTGGATGCCGTTGGTGAAGGCAAAGGGATAGCCCTGCGGCGCGAAATGGTGGCTGACGGTGAGCTGCGCCTGCGTGCCTGGCGGCAGCGTGTCGGAGCGGAAATAGGCGATGCGCGCGATCTCGGCGATCGGCAGGCGCGGCTTGCGCGTCGCGGCATCCACGACCTCGCCGTCGGCGATGTCGAGCGCGGGCGGCTGTTCCTGCAGAATGAGCGCCGCAATCTCCAGGATGTTGCGCTTGAGGGCGCGCGTGGCCTGCAGCGCGGTCTCGCCGCCGATGCCGGCGCCGCGGCAGGCCCAGGTGGCGCCGCCATGCGGCGTGACCTCGGTGTCGCCGGTGATGACCTTGACGTGGTCCTGCGCGATACCGAGTTGGTCGGCCACGATCTGGCTGATGATAGCTTCAGTGCCCTGCCCCTGCTCGGTGACCGATATCATGCAACGAATTTCGCCGGAGGGCGTCAGGCTGAGAATCGCGCCATCCTGCGAGGAGATGCGCGCGCCGCCGACGCCGTAGAAGGCAGGACTCGGATTGGTGATCTCGACGAAGGCCGCAATGCCGATGCCGCGATAGACGCCGCGCTGGCGCAAGTCTGCCTGCTCGGCCCGCAAGCCGTCATAGTCCATGATCTCATACAGGCGCTTCAGGCAGGCCTGATGCGACAGCGCCTCGAAGCGGTAACCGGTCGGCGAGGTCTGCGGATAGGCATCGTCGGGGATGACGTTCTGCGCGCGGATGGCGAAGGGATCGAGGCCGACCTTCGCCGCCGCCATGTCCACCAGCCGTTCGGTGACGGCGCAGGCGATGGGATGGCCGACGGCACGGTACTGGCTGGTCTGCACCTTGTTCTGGAAGATCACCTCCAGCGTGGCGCGATAGTTCCTGAAGCGATAGGGCGCGCCGATCAGGCGGATCACCTGGTTGCCCTCGACCACGCTGGTGCGTGGATAGGTCGAGAACGCACCAATCGCAGTCATGTCAAGCACATCCATCGCCAGGATTTCACCCTTGGCATTCAGCGCCATGCGGGCGCGCACGCGATGGTCGCGGGCGTGGATATCGGAGACGAAGGACTCCATGCGATCGGCAACGTATTTCACGGGCCGGCCGAGCAGGATCGAGAGGCCGACCACCGCCATGTCTTCGTGATAGACATGCAGCTTCATCCCGAAGGAGCCGCCGATATCGGTCGCGATCACCCGGACGCGGGCCTCCGGAATGCCGTAATGGCGCGAATAGAGGTCCTGAAACTGATACGGGGTCTGCGTGGCGTGATGCACGGTGAGCGCGCCGGCGGCAGGATCGTAATCCGCGACGATCGCGCGCGGCTCGAGCGTCACCGCAGTGTGGCGGGCGAACGTGAATTCTTCTTCCACGACGTGTGCAGCATGCGCAAAGGCATCGTCCACAGTGCCGCTGTCGAGCTGACTTCGGAAGCAGGTGTTGTTGGCACTGCCGGGATTGACCAGTGGACCGCCCGCGATGCGCGCGCTGTCGATATCGACGACGACGGGGAGGTCTTCGTAATCGATCTCGATCAGCTCCAGCGCATCTTCGGCGATCGCCCGGCTCTCGGCGACGACTGCGACCACGGCCTGCCCCGCCCAGACCACGCGATCCAGCGGCAGCGGCCATTGCGGCGCGGAGGTCATGCCCTTGAAATGGTCGAGCGTTCCTGTCCACGGCGTGCAGAGCTTGGCGAGATCCTCGCCGGTGGCGACGAGGTGAACGCCTTCGACCCCGCGCGCCGGCTCAGTATTGATCGAGACGATTTTCGCATGCGCATGCGGGCTGCGCAGGAACGCGGCATGGAGCATGCGCGGCAGCTTGAGATCGCTGATATAGCGCCCCCGCCCGGCCAGCAAGCGCTTGGCGTTCGGGCGCGGCACCGAACGACCGATATAGGAATTCGGGCGATCGAGCGAGGTCAGCGCACTCATGTCGCCCCTCCGCCTTCGCTGCGCGCTTTGGCAACGGCATCGATGGCATCGACGATCGCCTCGTAGCCGGTGCAGCGACAGTAATTGCCCGACAGCGCGTCGCGGATCTCGTCACGGTTCGGCTGCGTCATCCGCGACAGCAGCTCCTGCGCGTTGACCAGCATGCCCGGCGTGCAGAAGCCGCATTGCAGTGCATTGCGGCGGTGGAATTCGGCCTGGAGGTCGGCGAGCACACCGCTCTCGGTGAGCCCCTCGATCGTGTTGATCGTCGTGCCATCGGCCTGTACCGCGTATATCAGGCAGGAATGCACGGCGCGGCCGTCGAGCTGCACCAGGCAGGCCCCGCAGGCGCCCATCTCGCAGCCGGCATGCGTGCCCGTCAGCTCGAGCTTGTCGCGCAGGCAATCGACCAGCGTGTCACGCGGCGCGACCTCGCAGGCGACCTTGCGGCCGTTGACGACGAAGCGCACCCGCACCGTCTCGTCGGCTTCGGTCAGCAGGCTATCGTCGAAGCCGCTCATGCGCCCGCCCCAAGACGTCCGAGCAGGCGGCCAAGCAAGACGCGGGCGAGATGCAGCCGCATCGCCGGTGGCACCTCGTCGCTCTCGGGCGGCGCGAGATCACCTTCGAGCGCGCCTTGCGCGGCGGCGATACGCTCGGCATCGAGACGCGCGCCGATCAAGGCGCGCTCCACCCCCTTCACCCGCGTCGGCGTATTGCCGACGGAGAAGAAAGAGATGCGGATGTCGTCGACGCGCTCGCCCGTGCACGTCGCCATGATCCCGCAGCCGACCAGCGCGTAGTCGCCGCGCCGCCGTGCCAGTTCGTCGAAGGCAAAGCGCTGGTCGGCCTTGAGCAGTGGGACGTAGATTGCAGTGATCAGTTCACCCGGCTCCAACGCCGTCTCGAACAGGTTGATGAAAAAATCGTCGGCCTTGACGCGCCGGCGGCCTGAGGGGCCGACGATCTCGATCTCGGCATCCAGCGCCAAGGTCATCGCGGGAAATTCGGACGCCGGATCCGCCAGCGCGACGCTGCCGCCGAAAGTGCCACGGTTGCGGATCGCGGGATGGGCGACGAACGGCGCCGCGGCATGCAAGAGCGGCGCAAACTCGGCGATCAACGGCTCGCTCAGCATCTCGCAATGGCGCGTCAGGGCGCCGATGCGCAAATGGCCGCCTTCGCGCCTGACGCCGCGCAGCTCGTCGATGTGGGTGATGTCGATCAGGAGCCGCGGCGCCTGCAGCCGCAGCGACAGCGCCGGCACGAGGCTCTGGCCGCCGGCAATGAAACGCGCATCGTCCCCGGCGCGCGCATGAGCGCCCAGCGCCTGGTCGATCGTCGCCGCACGAAAATAGCTGAAAGCCCTCGCCTTCACTGCCGTTTCCCCGAGATCCACCGGCTCATCAGCCGGGATGCCAGATTTGTAACCATCTGGTCTCAAAATCCTGACATGCCTCCTGAGGCCGGTCAACAGGAAATGACCATTTGGTCACAAAAGCGGCTTGGGCTATGAAGGCTCGAGACGTGCGATTCAGCGACGAGATGGCCCGAAAACTGCAGAAAACTTCGAGGCGACCGGTTCGCAAGCGAACCGAGACAGGTAGCAAGTCCGCGCCAAAGCGTCGCAACATGCGCGCGGCCGACCGCGAGCGCGCAATCGTGGAGGAAGCGATCCGCTTCTTCGCCGAGCGTGGCTTCGAAGGGCAGACCCGCGAGTTGGCCAAGCGCATGGGCATCACGCACTCGGCGATCTATCGCCACTTCCCCAGCAAGGAGGCGCTGATCGAGCGCGTCTACCAGGAGGTCTATCTCAGCCGCTGGTCGCCCGAATGGGGGTCGATGATCCGCGACCGCTCGCAATCGCTGGAAGGGCGGCTGACGCGCTTCTATCTCGACTATGTCGAGCGCGTGTTCGAGTACAATTGGGTGCGGATATTCGTGTTCTCCGGCATGAAGTCGTTCGGTATCACCGGCCGCTATCTCGATATCGTCCGCCGTGAGATCATCGAGCCGGCGGCAGCCGAGCTGCGCCATGAGCTGAAGCTGCCCGACGCAAAGGCGCACTCATTGAGTGAGCGCGAGACCGAGCTGTTCTGGGGCCTGCACGGCCGCATCTTCTATCTCGCCATCCGCAAGTTCATCTACGAAACACCGATCCCGCCCGATCTCGACGCCATCGTCCGTGACGCCGTCCAGACCTTCATGGACGGCGCGAAGACGACGATGCCGAAGCTGCTGGTGAGCGGCTAGCTACTGCGCAAGGCTCGGCAGATCGAGCCCCTTGTCGCGGGCGCAGTCGATCGCGATGTCGTAACCGGCATCCGCATGACGCATGACGCCGCTGGCGGGATCGTTCCAGAGCACGCGCTCGATGCGCTTCGCAGCCTCGGGCGTACCGTCGGCAACGATCACCATGCCGGCATGCTGGGAATAGCCGATGCCGACGCCGCCGCCGTGATGCAGCGAGACCCAGGTCGCGCCGCTCGCGCAATTGAGCAGCGCGTTGAGCAGCGGCCAGTCCGACACCGCGTCCGATCCGTCCTTCATCGCCTCGGTCTCGCGGTTGGGGCTTGCGACCGAACCGCTATCGAGATGATCGCGGCCGATCACGATGGGCGCCTTCAGCTCACCGCGCGCCACCATCTCGTTGAAGGCGAGGCCGAGGCGATGACGATCGCCGAGGCCGACCCAGCAGATCCGCGCGGGCAGGCCCTGGAACTTGATGCGCTCCTTGGCCATGTCGAGCCAGTTGTGCAGATGCTTGTCGTCCGGCATCAGCTCCTTGACCTTGGCGTCGGTCTTGAAGATGTCATCGGGATCACCTGACAGCGCGGCCCAGCGGAATGGCCCGACACCACGGCAGAACAGGGGACGGATATAGGCGGGCACGAAGCCGGGGAAATCGAAGGCGTTCTTCAGGCCCATGTCCTGCGCCATCTGGCGAATGTTGTTGCCGTAGTCGAGCGTCGGGATGCCCTGCGCGTGAAAATCCAGCATCGCCTGCACATGCTCGACCATCGACATCTTCGAGGCGCGCTCGACCGCTTTCGGATCAGATGCGCGCTTGGCTTCCCACTCGGCGAGCGTCCAGCCCTTCGGCAAGTAGCCGTTGATCGGATCATGCGCGCTGGTCTGGTCGGTGACGATGTCGGGCTTGACGCCGCGGCGCACCAGCTCCGGGAAAATCTCGGCGGCGTTGCCGAGCAGGCCGACCGAGACGGCCTTCTTCGTCTTCGCGGCCTCCGCCATGATCGCGAGCGCCTCGTCGAGCGTTGCGGCCTGGCGGTCGAGATAGCCGGTGCGCAGGCGCATCTCGATGCGGCTCGGCTGGCATTCGACTGCGAGCATCGAAGCCCCCGCCATGGTCGCCGCAAGCGGCTGCGCGCCGCCCATGCCACCGAGGCCTGCGGTCAGAATCCATTTGCCGGCGAGGCTGCCGCCATAATGGCGCCGCCCAACCTCGACGAAGGTCTCATAGGTGCCCTGCACGATGCCCTGGCTGCCGATATAGATCCAGGAGCCCGCCGTCATCTGGCCGAACATCATCAGGCCCTGGCGATCGAGCTCGTTGAAATGATCGAGCGTCGCCCAGTGCGGCACGATGTTGGAGTTCGCGATCAGCACGCGCGGCGCATCGGCATGGGTGCGGAACACGCCGACCGGCTTGCCGGACTGCACCAGCAGCGTCTGGTCGGCTTCGAGTTTGCGCAAGGCCGCAACGATCCGGTCAAAGCTCTCCCAATCGCGCGCGGCGCGGCCGATGCCGCCATAGACCACGAGCTCGCTCGGGCGCTCGGCAACATCAGGATCGAGATTGTTCATCAGCATGCGCAAAGGCGCTTCCGTCAGCCAGCTCTTGGCGCTGATGTCGCTGCCGCGAGGGGCGCGGATGGTGCGGTCGTTGTCCAGTCGGCGGTTCATGCGGACCTCTCAATCAAGTCTCGGAAACGGATCGGATGGCAGCGCTGTGAGTGCGGCCGCCGGCAGCGCGTCGGCTTCGACCAGTGCGGCGGCCCTGGCGAGATCGCCGGCCATGTAACGGTCGGCGCCGAGTGCAGGCACCTGCTCGCGCAATGCGGCGATGACGGCAATGAGCGGCGCGCTGGTCGCATGCGGCGCGCGGAGCGTAATGCCTTGGGCGGCGACCAGCAGCTCGATGCCGAGGATGGCGGCGAGATTGTCGGCCATGTCGGAAAGGCGCCGCGCGGCGTGCGCCGCCATCGAGACGTGATCTTCCTGGTTGGCGCTGGTCGGCGTCGAGTCGATCGAGCAGGCGAGCGCCCGCTGCTTGTTCTCGGCATAGAGCGCGGCGGCCGTCACCTCGGCGATCATGAAGCCGGAATTGATGCCGGGATCGGGAGTGAGGAACGGCGGCAGGCCGAAATTGAGTGCGGGATCGACCAGCGTCGCAATGCGCCGCTCGCTAATCGCGCCGATCTCGGATAGCGCCAGCGCAATCGCATCGGCGGCAAACGCCACCGGCTCGGCGTGGAAATTGCCGCCGGAGACGATCTCGCCGGTCTCGACCAGCACCAACGGATTGTCGGTGACCGCGTTGGCCTCGACGATCAGCGTGCGGGCAGCCTGCGTGATCAGATCGAGCGCCGCGCCCGCGACCTGCGGCTGGCAGCGCAGGCAATAAGGATCCTGCACGCGCTCGTCGCCATCGAGATGCGACAGGCGGATGTCGCTGCCGTCCAGCAACGCCGTAAGCGTCGCCGCCGCGGCGATCTGACCGGCATGGCCGCGCAGCGCCTGAATTTCAGGACGGAATGGCGCCGTCGAGGCCATCGCCGCATCGACCGACAATGCACCGGTGACGAGCGCGGCACGCGCGAGGCCAAAGGCGCGCAGCACGCCTGATATCGCATAGGCCGTCGAGAACTGCGTGCCGTTGATCAGTGCGAGGCCTTCCTTGGGGCCGAGCGTCAGCGGCACGAGGCCGGCCGCGGCGAGCGCCTCGCGGCCGGATACAATCTTGCCGTCAACGATCGCCTGCCCCTCGCCGATCATCACCGCAGTCATATGCGCAAGCGGCGCGAGATCGCCGGAGGCCCCGACCGAGCCCTGCTGCGGCACCAGCGGATACACGCCTTGCGCCAACATGCCCTGCAACTGCTCGATCACCGCGCGGCGCACGCCGGAGGCGCCGCGTCCGAGCGAGACGATCTTCAATGCCATCATCAGGCGGACGATCGGCTGCGGCGTCACAGGGCCGACGCCGCAACAATGCGACACGATCAGGTTGCGTTGAAGCAGCGCGGTCTGGTCGGGTGGGATGCGCTTCGAAGCGAGCTTCCCGAACCCGGTGTTGATGCCGTAGACCGGAGCATCGGCTTGCGCAGCCTTCGCGACAATCGCCGCGGCTGCGTCCACGCGCGGCCAGAACGAGGAATGGAGGACGACAGGCGCACCTGCAAGCACACGCGCGAGATCGTCGAGGCTGACCGTTCCCGGCTTGACGACGATCGCTGCGCCCTGCTCCATCACTGGCCCCTCCACACCCGCCGATGCAGCGGATTGAAGCCGATGCGGTAGACCAGTTCAGCGGGCCGTTCGATGTCCCAGATCGCGAGATCGCACCATTTGCCGGCTTCCAGCGTACCGGTCTCGTTCAGCACGCCGAGCGCCCGCGCGCCTTCACGGGTCACGCCGGCAAGGCACTCGGCCACATTCATCCTGAACAGCGTCGCGCCCATGTTCATGGTGAGCAGCAGCGAGGTCAGCGGCGAGCTGCCGGGATTGCAGTCGGTGGCGAGCGCCATGTGCACGCCATGCCTTCGGAAGGCCTCGACCGGCGGCTTCTGCGTCTCGCGAATGAAGTAGAACGCGCCGGGCAGCAGCACGGCCACAGTACCGGCCTTCGCCATCGCGGCAGCGCCGGCTTCGTCGGTATGCTCCAAGTGATCGGCCGACAGCGCCGAGAATCTTGCGGCGAGCGCGGCACCGCCGAGGTTCGAGAGCTGGTCGGCATGCAGCTTGACCGGCAGCCCAAGCCGTCTCGCCGTCTCGAATACAAGCGCCGTCTGTTCCGCCGAGAACGCGATGCCCTCCATGAACGCGTCGACGGCATCGGCAAGGCCGGCCTTCGCGACCGCAGGCAGCATCTCTTTACAGACGAGAGCGATGTAGCGCTCCTTGTCGCCATCAGCCTCCAGCGGCAGGGCGTGGGCTCCGAGAAACGACGTGCGGATTGCAACCGGCCGCTGACGACCGATGCTCCGCGCGGCTGACAGCTGCCGCATCTCTGTCTCGGTATCCAGGCCATAGCCGGACTTGATCTCGACGGTGGTGGCGCCCTCGCCGATCAGTGCATCGAGCCGCGGCAGCGCGCTGGCGACGAGTTCGGCCTCGCTTGCCTTGCGTGTCGCGGCCACCGTCGAGACGATGCCGCCGCCGGCGCGTGCGATCTCCTCGTAGCTTGCACCCTTGAGCCGCAGCTCGAATTCGTGCGCGCGGTTGCCGCCATAGACCAGATGGGTGTGGCAGTCGACGAGCCCCGGCGTGATCCAGCGCCCCTGGCAATCGATCCGCTCGACGGCGTCCGCATCCGCCGGGAAATCTGCTTCTGCTCCGGCGTAAACGATACGGCCGCCGCGTGCAGCGATCACACCCTGCTCGATCTCGCCGAGATCAGGACGATCCGCCCGCATCGTGGCGAGGCGGGCATTGTGCCAGATCCGGTCGAAGCGCTCTGCCATGCAACGGTCCCTTCGCGGATGTCCCTGCGCCCTGGGATGCTTGACTTATATGTCTAGACATATAATCGTAAGGCGGTTCTGTCCAGCCGGCGTGTCATCAATCATGTCCCGACTGCATTTCGCCTCCGCGCTCCTGCCCTCGGGCTGGGCCAATGACGTGCAGGTGGTGATCACCGCCGGCGCGATCGCGGAGGTGACTGCGGGCGTACAGCCTGCCGCCGGCGACGAGCGCCACGCCATCGCGCTTCCGGGACTTGCGAGCCTGCACAGCCACGCCTTCCAGCGCGGCATGGCGGGCCTCGCCGAGCTGCGCGGGGACAGCAACGATACGTTCTGGACCTGGCGCGAGACGATGTACCGCTTCGCGCTGGCGATGACGCCGGACGATGTCGCCGCCGTCGCCACCCTGCTTTATGTCGAGATGCTGGAGCAGGGTTTTACCCGCGTCGGCGAATTCCATTATCTGCATCACGATCGCGACGGCTCGCACTATTCCGATATCGCCGAGATGGCCGCGCGCATCGCGCAGGCGGCTGAGGCGTCCGGCATTGCGCTGACGCTGCTGCCGAGTTTCTACGCGCACGGCTCCTTCGGCGGCGCCGCGCCGCATGCCGGCCAGCGGCGCTTCATCTGCTCGGTCGATCAGTTCGCCGCGCTGATGACGGCCTCGCGCAAGGCGATCAGCACATTGCCCGGCGCGAATATCGGCATCGCGCCGCACAGCCTGCGCGCGGTGACGCCGGACGAGCTTGCGGCAATCATTCCGCTGGCGGAAGGCGGGCCGGTGCATATTCATGCCGCCGAGCAGGTCAGGGAAGTCGAGGATTGCCTGGCCTGGTCGGAACGACGCCCGGTGCAATGGCTGCTGGAGCACGCGCCGGTCGACCCGCGCTGGTGCCTCATTCACGCAACCCACATGACGGAAGCGGAAGTCGGCGCATTCGGCAAGGCCGGCGCGGTCGCCGGCCTCTGCCCCATCACCGAGGCGAGCCTCGGTGATGGCATCTTTCCCGCACGTGAATTTCTCGCGGCCGGCGGCGCGTTCGGTGTCGGCACCGATTCCAACGTATTGGTCGGCGTCGCCGACGAATTGCGCCAGCTCGAATACGGCCAGCGGCTCAAGCACCGCGAGCGCAACGTGCTCTCCGCGGGCGCAGGCCGCTCGACCGGACGCACGCTGTACGATCACGCGCTCGCGGGCGGCGCACAGGCGCTGGCGCAGGAGACAGTCGGGCTCACACCTGGCGCACGTGCCGACATCGTCACGCTCGACGCAGCGCATCCCTCGCTGGCGGGGCGTCGGGGCGATGCCGCCATCGACGGCTGGATCTTTGCCGCGGGCAGCGGCGCGATCGATTGCGTCTGGGCCGGCGGCCGCAAGGTAGTCAAGGGCGGTCAGCATGGATTGCGCCAGGCCGCACGTGAGCGCTTCAACGCGGCGGTACGGAGGCTCGTTGCATGAGCCTCGTCACCGATGCCGCCGACAAGCCGACACTCTACAAGCGCATTCGCGCCGATATCGAGCAGCGCATCCTCACCGGCGAATGGCCGCCCGGGCATCGCATTCCCTTCGAGCACGAGCTGGTCGCGCGTTACGGCTGCTCGCGCATGACGGTGAACAAGGCGCTGTCCGAGCTGGCGCAGGCCGATCTGATCGAGCGGCGGCGCCGCGCCGGCTCCTTCGTGCGCCGGCCGCAGCATCAGTCCGCCGTTCTGCAGATTACCGACATCCGCGCCGAGATCACCGCGCTCGGACGCGCTTACGGTTATGAGCTGATCCACCGCAAGCTGCGCACCGCCACCTCCGCCGACCGTGACCGGCTCGGTGTCAAAAAGGCCGGCAAGGTGGTCGCGATCACGTGCCGGCACAGCGCCGACAACGTGCCGTTCGCCGTCGAGGACAGGCTGATCGATCTGTCGTCCGTACCTGATGCCGCGACCGCGGACTTCTCCCGCGAGCCGCCCGGCTCGTGGCTGCTTCATCACGTCCCATGGACGGAGGCCGAGCACACGATCAGCGCCATCGTCGCGGACGATCACACGGCGGGCGCACTCGCGATCGCCGTCGGCGCGCCCTGTCTCGTGATCGACCGTTACACCTGGCGCAGCGCGCGCACGATCACCGCCGTGCGCCTGCTCTATCCCGGTGACTCTCACCGCCTTGTCGCGCGATTCAAGGGAGGCTGAGTGGCTATGTCGGCACAAATCGTGCAACGCTTCATGAAGAGACCAACAGGACGTCAATCCATCGATCGGCAGAGGACGACAATCATGCGTAGTTCGACGATATTCGCGACAATCATTGCTCTTGCGGCCGCCACTCCCGTGCTCGCCGACGACGTCAAGGTCGGTGTCGGCATCTCCGGATGGACCGGGTTTGCGCCGCTGACGCTGGCGAAGGAGGCGGGCATCTTCAAGAAGAACGGCCTCGACGTCACAATCAAGAAGATTCCGCAGAAGGATCGCCATCTCGCCGTCGCCTCCGGCGACATCCAGTGCGCGGCGACGACGGTCGAAACCTGGATTTCCTGGAACGCCAACGGCGTTGCGACCAAGCAGATCTTCCAGCTCGACAAGAGCTTCGGCGCCGACGGCATGGCCGTGCGCAACGACGTCGCCGCGATCAAGGACCTCAAGGGCAAGACCGTCGCCGCCTCCGCGCCGGGCACCTCGCCGTATTTCGCGCTGGCCTGGATGCTCAAGAAGAACGGCCTTACCGTGAAGGACGTCACCGTCGTCAACCTGGAGCCGGCCGCGGCCGCGCAGGCCTTCGTCTCCGGCCAGAACGATGCCGCCATGACCTATGAGCCCTATCTGTCGACGGTGCGCGCCGCGCCGGACAAAGGCAAGATCATCGCGACCACGCTGGACTATCCGATGGTGATGGACACCTTCGGCTGCACGCCGAGATTCCTGACCGAGAACCCGAAAGCCGCGAAGGCCCTTGCCGACAGCTATTTCGAGGCGCTCGACATGATCGCCAAGGACCAGGCCAAGGCCTATGAGATCATGGGCGCCGACGTGAAGCAGACCGGCGAGCAGTTCGCCAACTCGGCGAAATATCTGCGCTGGCAGGACAAGGCCGCCAACCAGAAGTTCTTCGCCGGCGACTTCCTGACCTTCAACAAGGAGGCCGCCGAGCTGCTGCTCGAGATCGGCATCATCAAGGCCGCGCCGAAGGTCGAGGACCTCTTCGACGCCAGCTTCATCAAGTAAGTCACCCAGGAGCTGCCGGCCTCGTCTCACGGCGGGGCCGGCAATTTCGTTCACTGCCCGGATAGATCGTCGATGCGTCCCCTGGACCCTGTTACATCGAAGCAGCGCTTGGCTTACGGCCTTGCGTTCTTCGTCGTGTTCGTTGCCTTGTGGTCGTGGGCCACCTTCGGCGGCCATGTGTCGAAAGTGTTCCTCGCCAACCCGCTCACCATGGTGCAGGAGGGCGTCGACCTGATCACCAAGCAGGGCTTCCTGTACGACATCGGCATGACGATCTGGCGCGTTGTCGGCGGATTTGTGCTCGCCGCGATCATCGCGGTCCCGCTCGGACTGCTGATGGGCGCCTACAAGCCGGTCGAAGCGTTCCTCGAGCCGTTCGTCTCTTTCGCCCGCTATCTGCCCGCCTCCGCCTTCATTCCGCTTCTGATCCTGTGGGCCGGGATCGGCGAATTGCAAAAACTGCTCGTCATCTTCATCGGCTCGGTGTTCCAGGTCATTTTGATGGTCGCGGTGACCGTCGGCGCCACGCGGCGCGACCTGGTCGAGGCCGCCTATACGCTCGGCGCCAGCGACCGCGGCATCATCCGCCGGGTGCTGCTGCCCTCCTCCGCGCCCGAGATCGCGGAGATCCTGCGGCTGGTGCTGGGTTGGGCCTGGACCTATGTTATCGTCGCCGAGCTGATCGGCTCGTCCTCGGGCATCGGTCACATGATCACCGACAGCCAGGCGCTGCTCAACACGGGCCAGATCATCTTCGGCATCATCGTGATCGGGCTGATCGGCCTGCTCTCGGACTTCATGTTCAAGGCCTTCAACGCCTGGTTGTTTCCGTGGAGGCTCGCATGACGATCCTCAAGGTCGAGCAGGTCTCGCGCACCTTCCCGGCGCGCCACGGCAACGCGCCGACCAAGGCGCTGGAGCCGACCGACCTCATCATCGGCAACAACGACTTCGTCACCATCCTCGGCCCCTCCGGCTGCGGCAAGTCCACGCTGCTGCGGATCGTCGCCGGCCTCGACCGCCCGACCAACGGGCGCGTCACGCTCGACGGACGCGAAGTGACGGGCCCCGGCGCCGATCGCGGCATGGTGTTCCAGTCCTACACGCTGTTTCCCTGGCTCACCGTGCGCGAGAACATCGCCTTCGGCCTGCGCGAGCGCGGCGTGTCCGAGGCGGAGCGCAACAGAATCGCGGACGCCTTCATCCGCCAGGTCGGATTGTCCGGCTTCGAGAATCATTGGCCGAAGCAGCTCTCCGGCGGCATGCAGCAGCGCACCGCGATCGCGCGCGCGCTCGCCAACGATCCGAAAATCCTGCTGCTCGACGAGCCGTTCGGCGCGCTCGACAACCAGACCCGCGCCTTGATGCAGGAGATGCTGCTGGCCATCTGGGAGCGCGACCAGAAGACCGTGCTGTTCGTGACTCACGACATCGAGGAGGCAATCTTCCTCGGCAGCCGCGTCATCGTCATGAGCGCGCGCCCAGGCCGCATCAAGGCCGAGATTACCGTGGACCTGCCGCATCCGCGCTCCTACAAGATCAAGACTACGCCCGAGTTCGTCCAGCTCAAGGAACGGCTGGTCGAGGAGATCCGCACTGAGGCGCTGAAGGTTGCCGAACATGCCTGACACCATGCCGCGCGCCGATGGAAAGCGCGTTCTCGCCGATCTCAGTGCGCTGCGCGCCATCGGCGCCTACAAGACCGGCGTGCACAAGCCGACCTTTTCCGAACCGCACAGGCTTTCGCTGGACTGGCTCGTACGCAAGCTGCCCGATGCCGGTCTCTCCGCTTCGATCGACGGCATCGGCAATGTCTTCGGCACGAGCACGAAGGTCGGGCCCAAGCTGCTGGCTGGATCGCACCTGGAGAGCCAGAACTACGCCGGCTGGCTCGATGGCCCGCTCGGCGTCGTCTATGCGCTCGAAGCCGCCCGCGTGCTCAACGCCGACCCCTCGCTGAAAGGCGCGGTCGAGGTCGCGGCGTGGTGCGACGAGGAGGGACATTTCGGTCATTTCCTCGGCTCGCGCTCCTATGTCGGGCAGGTGACTGAAGCCGACATCGACGCGGCGCGCGACCGCACCAGCGGCCGGACCATGCGCGATGCGCTCGCCGAGATGGGCCTTGCGGGCCGGCCGCGCCTCGGCGCCGAGCCGGGCCGCCACGTCGGATATCTCGAAGCACATATCGAGCAGGGCGACACGCTCGAAAGCGGCAGGCTCGCGATCGGTGTCGTGACCTCCATCGTCGGCATCTGGCAATACCAGATCAATTTCGCCGGCGAGCAGAACCATGCCGGCACCACGCGCATGGCCGTGCGCAAGGATGCAGGGCTGGCGCTCGCCAAATTCTGCGTCGCGATCGACGAGCGTTTTCCGGCCGCCTGCGGCCCGCGCACGGTCTGGACCACCGGGCGCATCACGCTCGACCCGGGCGCGCCGAGCATCATTCCGGGCGGCGCCGAAATGCTGTTCCAGATCCGCGACGACGATCCTTCGGTCATTGCCCGGCTGGAGCAGCTGCTGCGGGCCATGGCGAATGATGCCAGCGCGAACGGTCCCTGCACCGTCACCGTCGAAAAGCTGCGCACCGGCGCGCCTGCCATGATGAATCCAGGCTTTCAGGATGCGATCGAAGCCGCAAGCCGGGCGCTGGCCGGTGGGCGATCCATTCGCATGCCCAGCGGGGCCGGCCACGATGCGCAGATGCTGGCGACCGTCATGCCCGCCGCGATGCTGTTCGTGCCGTCGATCGGCGGCATCAGCCATCACTGGACCGAGAACACCGCCGATGCCGATATCGTCACCGGCGCGGAGGTCTTCGTCGATGCCTGCCGGCGGATCCTCGGGGGCTAACGCCCCTTTTCTTGAGCATGATCTTTCGGAAAACCGCTGCACACTTTTCCGGATCATGCTCTAGAACGACGTCCCCCCGCCGAACCTGAACTCCTGGACGACGTCGTATTTGCCCTTCGTGATCGGAACCGCATAGTCGAAGCGGAGCGGCCCGAACGGCGAGGCCCAGATCAGGCCGACGCCGACCGACGATCGCACCGTGCTGCCGTCGTCATATTGCAATCCGCAGGTCGGGCACGCCTTGGTGTTGACTTCGCCGGTGGCCGACCACGACGTCGGCCCCTGATAGCCCCACAGCGAGCCGGCATCGGCGTAGACCGCGCCCTTGAGGCCTACTTCCTTGGGAAGGAACCAGAACGGCATCTGCAGCTCCGCCGACGCGCCCCAATATTTCGTGCCGCCGAGCGCATCGCCGCTGGAGCCGTAGTTGTAGTAGGTGATGTCGCGCGGCCCGATGCCATTCGAGGCGAAGCCGCGCACCAGGCTCGGCCCCATCTGGAAGTGATCCAGCATGCGCAGATCCTGGTTGCCGAGCTTGCTGAGCAGGCCGCCCTGGAGGTGGATCACGCTGACGATCTCGGAGACGAGCGGCGCGTAGTATTTGGTGTCCAGCACGGTCTTCAGATAGGTGACGTCGCCGCCGACTCCGGCGAAGTCCTGCCGGAAATCGACCAGCAACCCGTCCGTCGGGTTCTTGGTGTTGTCGAGCGTGTTGTAGTTCAGCGTGTAGCCGAGCGCCGAGGTCCAGGTCGCGCCGTTCGCCAGCTCCTTTCGAACCGGCAGACTCGACTCGCCGTCGCCGTAGCAGCCATAGCCATAGACTCCCGAGCTCGTGGAATTGGTCGGGTCCGCACCGCCCAGGACGTTCTGGATATAGGCTGGCGTCGGATTATAGGCCAGCGAGGCGTTCGACGCGTTGTTGTTGCAATTGTTGTAGGCGCTGGCGAGCGTGATGCTCTGCTGGTAGAGCGAATAGCGAAGCTGGAGCGAGAGGTCCTCCCGCAAGGCAAGGCCGATGCGCGGGGAGAAGCCCAGCGTGGTCACGCCGTAGCTCGTATAGCTGTTCGACTTCTGCTCCTTCCAATAGGTGTCGAATCCGAGCGCCATCCGGTAGCCGAGCAGATAAGGCTCGACGAAGGACAACGATACGCCGCGTGAATACTGGCCGTAGCTGACCGATGCCTTGGCATAGAGCCCACGCCCGAGCAGGTTGCGCTCGGAGATCGAGACTTCCGCCAGCGCGCCGTCGGTGGTGGAGTAACCGCCCGAGATCGAGAAGTCGCCGGTCGATTTCTCTTCCATGTCGACGATCAGAATGACGCGATCGCTGGAGGAGCCGGGCTCGGTCGTGATCTTCACGCTCTTGAAGTAGTCGAGGTTCTTCAGGCGCCGTTCGGCACGGTCGACCAGGGTGCGGTTGTAGGCATCGCCCTCGGAGATGTCGAACTCGCGGCGGATCACATAGTCGCGGGTGCGGGTGTTGCCGCGCAGGTTGATGCGCTCGATATAGGTGCGCGGGCCCTCGTCGATGGTGAACACCACGGAGACGGTGTGCGCCTCGAAATTGCGGTCGCCGCCGGGACGGACCACGGCAAAGGCATAGCCGCGGCGCGAGGCCTCGATCTGCATCTCTTCGGTCGATTTCTCGACCAACTCGACGTTGTAGAGCGAGCCTGCGCTGACGCGCGAATAGGTGCGAAGCGAGCCCGTGTCGAAATTGGGAATACTGGAGCGGAAGTCGACGGAGCCGATGCGATATTGAGCGCCTTCCTCGATCTTGAAGGTCACCAGAAAGCCCTTCTTCTCCGGATCGTATTCGGTGAGCGCGGCGACGACCTGGACGTCGGCGTAACCGTTCTTAAGATAGAAGCGGCGGATCAGATCGCGGTCGGCCTCGACGCGATCGGGATCGTAGATGTCGTTGTTGCCGAGGAAGCTGAGCAGGTTTCTCTCGTGCGTCTTGATGATGTCGCGCAGGCGCGAGGCCGAGAACGCGCTGTTGCCGACGAAGTCGACCGACTTGACCGAGGTCTTGGCACCCTCCTCGACCGTGAAGATGAGGTCGACGCGGTTGTTCGGCTGTTCGATGATCTCGGGCGTGACGCGGACATCGTAACGGCCGGAGCGCCGGTAGATTTCGGCGATGCGCAGCGTGTCGGACTGCACCAGCGCCCGCGAGAATGATCCGCGCGGCTTGGACTGGATCTCCCCCGAGAGCTGCTCGTCCTTGATCTTCTTGTTGCCCTCGAATGCGATACGGCCGATCACGGCGTTTTCGACCACCGACACCACGATGCGACCGCCGGCCTGATTGACCTTCACGTCCTGGAACAGGCCGGTCGCGATCAGCGCCTTGAGCCCGTCATCGACGGCGGATTGATCGAGATGCCCGCCCGGGCCGGGCTTGAAATAGGAGCGGACCGTCTCGGCCTCCACGCGGCGATTGCCTTCGACGACGATCGACTGCATCGCCTGCGCCGCCACCGGCCGCGGCAACAGCACAAGCGTGAGTGAACCTGCAATCGATACAGCACTCATCGCCACGACGATCAGCCCGGCCCGCAAAAACGACATTCCACACCTCAACGATACCTCGCCTGCTCTGAAACGAGACGGCTGTGGCCGCGGTGTGGCCTGGAGATTGCTGCATTGTTTCCGGTCGTTGAATTTGATTGGTCGATCGGACGCGTGAGCAGCGCGACCGCAATGACCGCGCGCATTGTGGGCGCCGACCGAGCCGCCTCGAAGCGGCCGCGCGGTCGCCTTGCCCATGCAGTGGCCCAGCAACATCGCGCAACGCCGGGATTCTTTACAGGCTCTTAAGTCGGTGCGAGAGGCGGCCGCGTCAGGAAATTCGCACAGGATGTTGTCCGATGAACGCGCATGTAACGACCCGAGCAGTGCTGGCCGCCCTCCTCGCCTCGACCCTCATCGCTCATCCCGCCACCGCCGGCAAGCGCGAGCCGCGAGCGGCCCGGGACGCGGTTTACGAGTACGGCCCGCGCGGCCCCAATCGTTCCTACCAATCCGATCCGCGCACGCGCATCTATGTCAGCAAGCGATCGTGGCTCGACGGCGGGACCGAGGTACTCCCCGGCGAGCGCAAGTTTACCGACTATGCCTTTCCGCCCGGCGCCTCCTTCGCACGCAGTAACAACAATCGGCCGCTCGACCGACAGCCGCTGAGCCCCGACTCCGATCTGGGCGGATTTGCGCGGCGAATTCCGATTTCGTGGTGAAAGGTGTCCCGATAAAAGCGCAAGGCGCTTGAGCGTTGCCGCGCAGGGCCGGGACCCACGAAGCAGAGCGTACCATCGCCGGCCTCCGTCGCTCGCTCAAATCGCAGACATGCCCTCCCGATCTCGCGGTGGATTTCACCCGAGCCTTGCTTCGTCTTTCGTCCCTCTTGAGCCAAGAGGATGCAGGGAAGACCGGGTGCCGACAGACACCCGCGGTCCGCTGCGCGAAATGCACGCGCACGCAGAAAACCGCACAGCAGCATACAGGTGGTGCCGATCACTCGGCCTTCCCTGCGCGATGGTCGGACGGCTTATGCCGCGCTCTCCCGGGAGCCGAACTTTCTTCTGGCCTCCCTCGCCGTTCGAATTGACGATGCCCTCCACCCGGTTGGGCTCGCGCGCATCTTCGAACGGGCTTGACCGTAGCAACGACGGCCAGGACCACACGGTTTTGCCGTACGCACGGCCCGCCATTTCGCCGCAGTATTTCCAACCCCGTCGACGGAGCTACGAAACTTACAGGCGAGACGAAGCCTAGCAGCGCCGCTCGTCTGCACGCGGCCGCGGGCTCACAGGGACACCCCGCCCTGCCCGCACCTCTCATGCCGACGCTGCCGCGTCCACCGCAAGCCGGCTCGCGATCAAGACGACCTCGAGATCGCCCCTCCTGGATGAGCCGGGATGGCCGACACATACGCCAAAACCGAATTTCGGTAAAGTGGAATATTTTTGCGCGAGCGGATTGACAGGGGGCCGACACAGGCGCGGACGCGTAGCCCGGATGGAGCGCCAGCGCAATCCGCGACGGGGCCGAACACTGGCGAGCGGCCTCGGAATGCGCCTTCGCTCCACCCGGGCCACGGGCTATGGGACGTCAGCCGTTCGGCCGCGCCGAGACGTCTGGCAATACCTGTTTACATTCAGCAACATTCCGGCTGCCGAAAGGCCACGATCGGCCGGCTAGTGGCGGTCGCCCTCGCTCCCCCCAGAGGACCGCAAATCTCCCCCGGACCGAGGTCCATGGATTTCAGCCGATTTGATGCCGCCATACGTGTTCGTCGCAAGTCCCCTGCCATTTGCCAATGAGGCTCCTCTTCCAAAGCCCGCGCCGTTGCGCAGCCCCAGCTCGCGCGCCGGATTGGCCTGCGCCGCGCTGTTGCTGGGCGCGACATTGGCCGGCTGCGCTGTCGGCCCGGATTACGCTGGCCCGCCCCGACTCGCCTTGCCCTCGCACTGGAGCGCCGGCACCGCCCCGCACCGGGACACCGGCAAGCTCGATCGCTGGTGGCTGCGCTTGCGCGATCCCCTGCTCAACCGGCTGATCGAACAGGCCGTCGAAGCCAATCCCGACGTTGCGAAGGCAAAAGCCGTCGTGCGCGAGGCGCGCGCTACGCTGCAACAGACGGCGGCAGGCCTGTTTCCGTCCGTGAGCGGCTCGGCGTCGGTGACCGACAACAAGACCAGCGGGACCTCCGCCTCGGCCGTCGCCGACACAGCGCCCTACACGCTGCACCAGGGAAGCTTCGATTCGAGCTGGGAGCTCGACCTGTTCGGCGGCACGCAACGGAGCATCGAAGCGGCGGTGGGCGGGCAGCAATCGGCGGAGGAGGATCTGCGCAACAGCCTCGTCACGCTGATCGGCGACGTCGCCGCTTACTACGTCGAGGCGCGTGGCTACCAGGCGCGGATCGCGCTGGCGCGGCAAACATCGGTCTCTCAGCGCGACACCGAAAAGCTGACCCGCAGTAAATACGAGGCCGGCAGCGGCAACGCTGTCGATCTCGCCAAGGCCACCGCGCAAGCCGCGAGCACGGAAGCTAACGTCCCGACCTATCAGGCGGCGCTTGCGGCCGACATTCATCGGCTGGGAATCCTGCTCGGGCGACCGCCTGACGGCGTCGCCTCGTTGATGGCCCGGTCCGCGCCCGTGCCGGCGCCGCGCATGCCCCTGCCCACCGGGCTGCCCGCCGATCTCCTGATGAGCCGCCCCGATCTCGCCAGCGCGGAGCACAAGCTGGCGCAGGCGACCGCCAGGATCGGCCAGGCCGAGGCCGACCGCTATCCCGCGGTGTCGCTGACCGGCTCGGTCGGCACCTCCGCGATACGCGCCGGCGATCTCGCCAAATATTCAAGCCTGAGCTGGTCGGTCGGGCCCTCGATCACCGTGCCGGTGTTCGACGCAGGCAAGCGCCTGGCCACCGTCAGGATTGCGGAGGCGCAACGCGATCAGGCGTTCGCCACGTTCCATTCGACCCTGCTCACCGCACTCGAGGACGTCGAGAACGCCCTGGTCTCGCTGTCGCGCGAACGCGTCCGTGCCACCAAGCTGTCGGAAGCGGCCAGGAACTACCGCGAAGCCGCACGGCTGTCGCGATCGCTGTTCGAGAGCGGCAGCGCCAGCTTCATCGACGTGCTGGACGCCGAGCGTTCGCTCTATTCCGCCGAGGATTCGCTGATCCAGAGCAAGGTGTCGGCGGCCAAATACTACATTGCACTGGCAAAGGCGCTCGGCGGCGGCTGGTCCGATCCGGTCGGCGTGTCGAGGCCGATCATCGTCGACACCAACACGGGACCTCACTTGCGAGAGGCGCAGAAGTGATCGAGATCATCACCGCCAAACGCCTGAAGATCGGCGCGGCGATCGTTGCCGTCGTAACTGCCGGCGTGGTCGCAGCCACGCGCGTTCCGGGAACGTCGAGCAAGGCGCAGTCCTACATCACCGCGCCGGTCACCGTCAGCGATCTGCGCGAGGAGGTGCTAGCGAGCGGCACGCTGAAGCCGGCGCGCCTCACCGCTGTCGGCGCACAAGTGTCGGGACGGATCACCGCCCTCAACGTCCGCGTCGGCGACACCGTCAAGGCCGGCGACGTCATCGCCCAGATCGACCCCGTCACCAAGCAGAACGATCTGCGCAGCTCCGAGGCGTCGCTGAAGAACTACCGAGCGCAGAAGGTCGAGAAGGAGGCTGCGCTGGTTCTGGCCGAGGCGAACCTCGCGCGCCAGCAGGCGACGTTGGCGCAACGCGCCACCTCCCGCAGCGATTTCGACAGCGCCGATTCTACCGTGCGGCAGACCCGCGCCCAGATCGCCGCGCTCGAAGCCCTGATCGTGGGGGCTGAAGCCAGCGTCGAGACCGCGCGCGTCAACCTCGACTACACACGCATCACCGCGCCGATCGACGGCACGGTGCTTGCCACCGTGGTGCAGGAAGGACAGACGGTCAACGCGGTCCAGTCCGCGCCCACCATCGTCGTGCTCGGCCAGCTCGAGACGATGACCGTGCGCGCGGAGATTTCCGAGGCCGACATCGTCAAGGTCAAGCCGGGGCAATCGCTCTACTTCACCATCCTCGGCGACCAGGACCATCGCTACGAGGCCAAGCTGGAGCAGATCGAGCCGGCGCCCGAATCGATCAAGAGCGACGCCAGCTTCTCCTCGACCACCACGTCGGGTTCGAGCACGAGTTCGAGTTCATCGAGTTCCACCAGCACCGCCATCTACTACATCGGCGTTTTCAACGTCCCCAACAACGAGCTCTCGCTGCGGACCTACATGACCGCCGAGGTGCACATCATCACCGGCGAGGCCAAGCGCGTGAAGGTCATCCCTGCGCTCGCGCTGATCCGGAAATCCGACGGCCGCAGTACCGTCCGCACCCTCAATACGAGGGGTGACGTCAGCGAGCGCGAGGTCAAGACCGGACTCAACGATCGCACGACGGTCGAGATCAGGTCCGGCCTCGACGAAGGCGAGCGGGTCGTCACCGGAGAGGCCAACGAGCAGACCGCATCGCGCAGCGTGTCGGGCGGCCCGCCCGGAGGTCTCTGACATGGCCGATCCGATCATCGCAATCGAGAACGTTCGGCGGGAGTTCGCGACCGGCGACGTCAGCGTGGTCGCGCTCGACGATATCTCGCTGAGCATCCGGCCCGGCGAGCTGGTGGCGATCGTCGGCTCGTCCGGATCGGGCAAATCGACGCTGCTCAATATCCTCGGCTGCCTCGATCGCCCCACCTCCGGCACCTACCGCGTTGCCGGCCAGAACGCCTCCGAGCTCGACGCCGATGCGCTGGCGGCGCTGCGCCGCGAGCATTTCGGCTTCATCTTCCAGCGCTATCATCTGCTCGGCGACCTCTCTGCCGGCGAGAATGTCGAGATCCCCGCGATCTATGCCGGGATGAAGGCCCGCGACCGCCGTGCGCGAGCCGAGCAGCTCCTCGCAAGACTCGGCGTCAACGACCGGCGAGGCCATCGCCCGAACCAGCTCTCGGGCGGACAGCAACAGCGCGTCTCGATCGCTCGGGCGCTGATCAACGACGCCGAGGTCATCCTGGCGGACGAGCCCACCGGCGCGCTCGACCGGCGCAGCGGCGAGGAGGTCCTGAAGATCCTGGAGGAGCTGCGCCGCGAGGGGAGGACGATCATCATCGTCACCCACGATGCCGATGTCGCCGCACGGGCCGAGCGCGTCATCGAGCTGCGGGACGGCAAGATCGTCTCCGATCGCCGCGCCGGAACAACGGACACCCCGGAGCGGCCCGTCACGGTAGCGCGGACGCCGTGGGGCAACGGCCCGGGCTGGTCCGCCGCGTTGCGGCGCCTGCGCGAGGCCTCGCGGATGGCGCTGGTTGCGATGGCCGCGCACCGGCTTCGCGCCTTCCTCACCATGCTCGGCATCATCATCGGCATCGCCGCGGTGTCGTCCGTGGTCGCACTCGGCAACGCATCACAGCGCAAGGTGCTGTCCGACATTTCGAACCTCGGCACCAACACGATCGAGGTGTTTCCAGGCAAGGATTTCGGCGACGCGCGGGCGAGCAAGATCAAGACGCTGGTGCTGGACGACGCCCGCGCGCTCGACCGGCAGGCCTTCATTGCGGGGGTCACGCCGACGGTTTCGACCAGCACCACGGTGCGGTATCGCGGCAACGAGTCCAACGTGCTGGTGAACGGCGTCGGCGAGAGCTATTTCAAGGTCAAAGGTGCCAAGCTCGCGAAGGGCCGTTTGTTCGACACCGAGGCGACCCGCAACATCGAGCGGCAGGCCGTCATCGACGACAATACCCGCAAGACGTTCTTCGCCGACGACCAGACCGCAGGCGTCGGCCGCGTGATCTGGCTCGGCAAGGTGCCGTGCCGCATCGTCGGCGTGATCGCCCAGCAGCAGGGCGGATTCGGCTCGAACCAGAACCTGTCGGTCTACCTGCCCTACACCACCGTGCAGGCCCAGTTCACGGGCGATCGTTCGCTGCGCAGCATTCTGCTGCGGATCAGCGACGATATCTCGACCAATCTGGCGCAGGACGCGGTGACGACGCTGCTGACGCAGCGGCACAACACCAGGGATTTCGTCATCCTCAACACCGACGACATCCGCCGCACCATCACCAGCACGACGCAGACGCTGGCGTTCCTGGTGGCGGCGATCGCGGTGATCTCGCTGGTCGTGGGCGGCATTGGCGTCATGAACATCATGCTGGTCTCCGTCTCGGAGCGGATCGGCGAGATCGGCGTGCGCATGGCGGTCGGCGCCAGGCGTAGCGACATCCTCCAGCAATTCCTGGTGGAGGCGACCCTGATTTCGTCCATCGGCGGCATCGCCGGCATCGTCGTCGCGGTGCTGCTCGGGCTCGCCGTCAACGTTGCCGTGCCGGGCTTCCAGGTCAGCTATTCGACGTTCTCGATCGGCGCAGCGTTCCTGACCTCGACCGGGATCGGGGTCGCCTTCGGCTTCTTCCCCGCCCGCCGCGCCGCGTTCCTCGACCCCGTGGTGGCGCTGAGCCGCGACTGACCCTAGGATTGCCCATGACCGCAGTGCTTCGGACGGGAGATCCGTCTGCAAATCGACCAACGACCGGCGCCCCCGATGCGATTTCAATCATGACCAGCGGCAGCCCGAACATCCTGATCGTGGAGGACGACAAGCCGACCCGCGAACTCATCTCGCGCTATCTGCGCGATCACGACTTCTCGGTCGACGCGGTCGCGAACGGCAAGGAGATGGACCGCCATCTCTCCCACGACCGGGTCGACCTGATCGTGCTCGACCTGATGCTGCCCGGCGAGGACGGCCTGAGCCTCTGCCGCCGCCTGCGGATGGACTCCACGACGCCGGTCATCATCCTCACCGCGAGGGGCGAGGATCTCGACCGGATCCTCGGCCTGGAAATGGGCGCCGACGACTATCTAGCAAAGCCGTTCAACCCGCGCGAGCTTCTCGCCAGGATCAACGCGGTGCTGCGCCGGCGATCGAGCGGCCTCGCCGCCGGCTCCGCCCCTGCCCGTCTCAAGTTCCAGGGCTGGACCATCGATCTCCGCTTGCGCGAGTTGCGCGACCCGCAAGGCGCGCAGGTGCCGCTGACCAGTGCCGAGTTCGATCTGCTGCAGGCCTTCTGCGAGCGGGCAGGACGCGTTCTCACCCGCGACAATTTGCTGAGCATGACGCGCGGCCGTCCCGGCGGAAGCTTCGGCCGCAGCATCGACGTGCTGGTCAGCCGGCTGCGCCGCAAGCTCGACCGCACGGAAGGCTCATCCATGATCAAGACCGTCCGCATCGGCGGCTACGTCTTCACGCCGCTGGTGGAGGAAGCATGAGCCGCGCCGCCGATATCGTCGCGCTGTTCAGCTTCAGGCGGATCAGCGGGCAGATCGCCGCCTTGATCCTGGGATCGCTGATCCTGATCCACGTCCTGATTGCCGGGTATTTTCTCCTCAACCAGCCGAAACTGCTGGCGGAAACGCCGCTGGAGCAGATCGAGCTGATCGTGCGGATCATCGCCAACACGCCGAAAGCCGAGCGCGCGCTCGTCCTCGACAGCGTCAGCCGAACCTTTCCAGCGCTCAAGCTCCAATTGCGAGACGGCGGCTCGGCCTCCACCACGCCGCAGTCGATGCGAACGTCCCTGACCATTCCTTCCGCACTCGGAGTCAAGGCCGAGCTCGTTCGCGGCAGCGGCGCGGAGGACGAGCGCGTCTGGTTCCACCTTCCGGGCGACGACCTGCTCGAAGCCGCGATCGGATCGCCCAAGATGCCGGCCTTCGTGAGCGGTCTCTGGACCTCGACGCTGCTGTTCCTGGTGGCGAGCCTGACGCTGCTCGGCGTCTGGGCCGGTCGCGCACTCTCCTCGCCCCTGTCGGCCTTCGCGCGCGCGGCGGAGGACTTTTGCCTGAGCCGGTCCTCCGCGCCGCTGCCCGAAAACGGCCCGGAGGAGATCAGGTCCGCGGCGAGAGCGCTCAACCGGATGCGTGATCGCATCGCCACGCTGATGAACGACAGAACCCGCATGCTGGCGGCCATCAGCCATGATCTACGCACGCCGATCACGCGTCTGCGGCTGCGTTCGGAATATATCGAGGATCCGGCACAACGCACGCAGACCGTGCGCGACCTCGACCAGATGCAGTCGATGCTGGAATCGGTGCTGTCGCTCCTGCGCAGCGAGAGCCCGGTCAAGCCGACGCTGGTGGACGTCGCGGCGCTGCTTCAAATGGTTTGCGAGCAGTTTTCGGATTCCGGATTTGCCGTGACCTATTCCGGCCCGAACAGGGCCGCCTTCGTCCTGCGGCCCGACGAAATCACCCGCGCGGTCACCAACCTCGTCGAGAATGCAACGCGCTTCGGAACCCAAATCGACGTCGCGCTGACGACGGTCGGGGACCGGCTCGTCATCGACGTCTCCGACGACGGGCCCGGCATTCCCGACAAGAGCAAGGCGGCGATGCTGGAGCCCTTTGTGCGCGGAGAGGAAGCCCGCACCATGGACGAGGCGGCCGGATTCGGTCTCGGCCTCTCGATCGCGCAGGCGATCGTGACGGCGCATGACGGAACGCTCGAACTGCTCGACAACGCGCCGAAGGGCCTGCGCGTCCGCCTGCAGCTTTCGCGGGCTGCCCACGACGATGCGGAAGCGCCGCGGACATAAAGCTGCGGCATTTGTCGGGCTTGTCGGTCATCCCGCCTCTGCTTCCCCCTGGAGTTCCCATGTCCTCTGCCGACCGGCCGGCGACGCGCCTTGCGACACGGCTTGCCTTCCTCGTCGCGGGCTTCGGCATCGCATGCTGGGCGCCGCTGGTGCCGTTCGCGAAGACGCGGCTCGGCGTCGACGACGGCGTGCTCGGACTGCTGCTGCTCAGCCTCGGCATCGGCTCTGTCGTCGCGATGCTGCTCACGGGAATCGTGAGCGCGCGCTACGGCAGCAGGCCGATCATCCTGGCGGGCGGGTTCGGCCTGGCGCTGGTACTGCCTTTGCTCGCGGTCGCGAGCTCGCCCGCGACGCTGGCCCTGGCCCTGTTCGCATTCGGCGCGGCGCTCGGCTCGATCGACGTCGCCATGAACATCCACGCCGTGGAGGTTGAGCGCGCCGCGGCGCGCCCGCTGATGTCAGGCTTCCACGCGCTGTTCAGCATCGGGGGCTTTGCCGGATCCGCGCTGATGACGGCCCTGCTGTCGCTGCAATTCGGCACGCTCGCCTGCACGCTGATCTGCTCAGCCCTGATGCTGATCGCGATGGTCGTGACCTGGCCGCGCCTGCTGCGCAACGCGCAGGCGCAGGACGGCCCGCTGTTCGTGCTGCCGCACGGATCGGTGCTGCTGCTCGCGCTGCTCGGCGCCATCACCTTCCTGGTCGAGGGCGCGATGCTCGATTGGGGCGCGCTACTCGTGATCGGCGCGGGCCTCGTCACCGAGGCGCAGGGCGGAGCCGGCTACATCGTGTTCTCGATCGCGATGACGATGGGGCGGCTCGGCGGCGACGCCATCGTTGCGCGCATCGGGGACCGCGCGACATTGCTGTGGGGCAGCCTGATCGCGATCGCGGGCTTCGTGGTCCTGCTGACCGCGCCGGTTGCGGCGGTCGCGATCACCGGCTTCCTGCTGATCGGGTTCGGCGCATCGAACCTCGTACCGGTGCTCTTCCGCCGGGCGGCCCGGCAAACGGTGATGCCGACCGGCCTTGCGGTCGCCGCGATCACGACCGCGGGCTATGCAGGAATCCTGATCGGCCCTGCCGGCGTCGGCTTCGTCGCGCATTTGGGCGGATTGCCGATGGCGTTCTGGCTGCTGGCTGCGCTGATGGGTCTCGTCACGCTGACGGCGCGCATCGTCACGGCGGATTCGCACCAGACCGCCGCGAGCTAACCCCTTCCATCTCAAGCATGATTCACGGGCCGCAGCCGACCCAAGCCATCCACGCAGGTCTGTCAGCCATGCGGCTTTCGGCCAGTTTACTGGACGCCTCGTTCTGCTAGACCACAATAAAATACCTTTTGACTCCCTCGCGGGGGCAATGGCACGTGCCAGCTGATAGTAACCAAGACTCGGTCGTTTCATTCGGGCCATTTCGGCTGTTTCCAAAATCCCGACTCCTGGAGAAGGAGGGAGAGCCGCTTCACGTCGGCGGCCGTGCGCTCGATATCCTGATCCTGTTGGCCGAGCGTCCCGGGGAAGTCATCGACAAGAGAGAGCTGGTCAAGCGCATCTGGGCCGATGTGAATGTCGACGAGGGTAGTCTGCGCTTCCATGTCGCAGCGCTGCGCAAGGTGCTCGGCGACACCGGCAAGTCGGCCCGCTATGTCCTCAACGTGCCGGGGCGCGGCTATTGCTTTGTTGCGCCGTCCACTCAAGCGGCGCCGGAGGTCGTCGCGCCTGTCGCCGCCGACATCAGTCCGCCCCGCTCGTTGCCCGCTCCGCTCGCGAAGATGATCGGCCGCGAGGCGATCGTCGAGAAGATCTCGAACGGCCTGACGCTGCATCGCTTCATGACCGTGGTCGGCCCGGGCGGCATCGGCAAGACCGTCGTTGCCGTCGCGGTCGGGCATCGACGCGCGGCGGATTTCGGCGGGCGCATCTTCTTCGTCGATTTCGGTCCACTGCGCGACGCCGGCCATGTCACGACCACCATCGCCTCCGTGCTCGGGCTGACGGTCAGCTCGGAAGATCCGACGCCGGCGATCCTGACATTCCTGAAGAGCGGACCGACCTTGCTGATCGTCGACGGTTGCGAGCATGTGCTGGACACGCTGGCGCCGATCGTGGAGCGCATCGTTCGCGAGGCGCCGCAGCTTCGCGTTCTCGCAACCAGCCGCGAGTCGTTCCGAAGCGAGGGCGAGCGGATCTTCCGGCTGTTTCCGCTGGATTGTCCGCCCGAGCGCGAGGATCTCGACGTCGCCGAGGTTCTCGCCTATCCCGCCGCTCAGCTCTTCGTCGAGCGCATCGCGCAGAGCTCCGGGCCGTTCCAGCTCAGCGCCGAAGAGGCGCCGCTCGTCGCGAACATCTGCCGGCGCCTCGACGGCATTGCCCTGGCGATCGAACTCGCGGCGGGCCGTGTCGATGCGTATGGCATCGCCGGCACGGCCTCTCTGCTCGACAGCCGCTTTTCGCTGCAATGGCGGGGACGACGCACGGCGGTCCCGCGGCACCAGACGCTCGCGGCCGCCCTCGACTGGAGCTATGACCTGCTGCCGCCGGCGGAAAGCGCCATCTTGCGACGATTGTCGGTGTTCGCCGGGCCGTTCGCGCCGGAGGCCGCCGCCGCGGTCGCGTCCGGCGACGGCCTCGGCACCTCGGAGACGCTGGAGGCGATCGACAGCCTGGTCGCCAAATCGCTGATCTCGCCATCCGGCTCGCGAGCGCTGCGTTATCGCCTGCTCGACACCACGCGCACCTACGCACTCGGCAAGCTGCGCGAGCTCGGTGAAGTCGGGCAGTTCGCGCGGCGCCATGCCGAGCATTTCCGCGATGTCTTCGAGCGCGCGGGGGCCGATACCGCGACGCCGCTGCCGGAATGGCAGAGCGCCCATGGTGGGGAGCTGGACAATCTGCGCGCCGCGCTGGACTGGGCCTTCGGGCCCGACGGCGATGCCAAGCTCGGCATTGCGCTGACGGCGACCGCGGTGCCCCTGTGGGTGCGCCTTTCGCTGTTCGCCGAATGCCGCGAGCGCTGCAGGACGGCACTGGCGGCGCTGGGCGAGGACCGCGGCAACGATCGCGTCCGTATGCAACTGCTGTCCGCGCTCGGCTGGTCGCTGATGTATGGCGAGGGCCGCGCGCGCGAAGCGCGCCCGATCCTCGAGACGACGCTCGAAATCGCCGAGCGCCTCGACGACAAGGATTTCCGGCTGCGCGCGCTCTGGGGCTTGTGCATCGACCAGTTCAACAACGGGCAGTTCGGCAAGGCCCGTGCGCTCGCCGACCGTTTTGCGAACGCGGCTGCAAACTCGCCCGACACCACCGATCTCATGCTGGGCGACCGCCTGATGGCCGTCGCGCTGCATTATCTCGGCGACCAGAACGAGGCGCGCCAGCGGATCGACCGGGTCAACGCCTCGCTGCATGTGCTGGTAGCCAAGCCGAAAATCTTTCCGCTCGATCTCAGGATATCGACGCAATATTTTCGCGCCCGCATCCTCTGGCTGCAGGGCTTCGCCGATCAGGCCCAGGCGCTCGCGGCTGAGAACATCTGGGAAGGCCGGGCCAACGGCCATGCGCTGACCTTCTGCAGCGTGCTGGGCCAGGCGGCCTGCCCGATCGCGTTCTGGTCCGGCGATTTCGATGCCGCGGAGCGCCACGGCACCGAGCTGCTCGAGCACACCGAACGCCACGCCATCCGGCTGTGGAGCCTGTGGGCCCGGGCCTTCAACGCCGCGGTCATGGCCAGGCGCGGCGACATCGCGACCGGCCTGCCGCTTTTGCGCGAAGAGCTCAATCGCGCCGGCGATGCACGCTTCCTGCCGCGCTTTCTCCCGCTGCTCGGCGAGCTCGCCGCATGTTGCCTGGAGGCCGGCGAGGTCAACCGTGGCCTCGAGATGATCGAGGACGCCCTCGCCCGTTGCAACGACCGGCAGGAGCTCTGGCATCTGCCGGAGCTGATCCGCATCAAGGCAGAGCTGATGCTCGCAAGCGCGCGGCACTCAGGGAACGCCGAGGCGCGCTTTCGCGAAGCGATCGACATTGCCGAGCAGCAGGGCGCGCGCTTCTGGCAGCTGCGCGCTGCAACCGGTCTCGCGCGGCTCTTGATGGACGCAGGCCGCGGCCCGGAGGCTCATGCGGCTCTCGGTAAGGCCTGTGACGGGTTTAGCGAGGGCAAGGAGATCGCCGACCTGCGCGCGGCCCGCGCGTTGATGAGACAACTCAGGAACTGACGCCGCTTACCTCTCCCGCTTGCGGGAGAGGGAGTGCACTTCCGGCGCGTTAGCGATCAGTCTTCGTCGTTCGCGTTTCACTCTCCCACCGCGGCCGCGCGGCGCGGCAGCTTCCAGCCGGGCCTAATGAAGTGGCAGGTGTAGCCGTCCGGATAACGTTCGAGATAGTCCTGATGCTCCGGCTCGGCCTCCCAGAATTCGCGAGCGGGCGCGAGCTCGGTCACCACCTTGCCCGGCCAGAGGCGTGAGGCCTCGACGTCGGCGATGGTGTCTTCGGCGATCTTCTTCTGCTCATCGCTCGTGTAGAAGATCGCCGAGCGATAGCTGGTGCCGAGATCATTGCCCTGGCGATTGAGCGTGGTGGGATCGTGGATCTGGAAGAAGAATTCCAGCATGGTCCGGAAACTGGTTCTTGCGGGATCGAACATGATCTCGATCGCCTCGGCGTGGCCTTCGTGGTTGCGATAGGTCGCGTTCTTCACCTGTCCGCCGGTGTAGCCGACGCGGGTGGAGATCACGCCCGGCTGCTTGCGGATGAGGTCCTGCATGCCCCAGAAGCACCCTCCGGCCAAAACTGCGCGTTCCGTCGTCATGTGATGTGCTCCCGGTTCACCAGGCGGCCCGCCCTTCAACCTGCCGCGACGCACGCGAGCACAGGGCGGGAGCCCGACATTGTCTTTGATGTCCGTTCGCTACCAAAGCCCGGACGGCCTCAGTGTTCCCGATCCGCACGGGATCGGCAACGTGCGCGAGGTGCCAGCCAGATCAATTTTGCGTCGGCCGCGGATTTCGCAAATCGTCCTCCCATTCGCCCTGAATTGAGAGCATCTTCAACGAGATAACGTCGCAGCTCCGCTCGCAAGTCCTAACAACTTCTAACACGCCAAGCCGCAGACGCCCCGCCATGGTGCGGACACTGCAGGGTGGATATGGCGGGACATATGGCGGGACATGGCGCTTCTTGACGATGTGATCGATGCCAGCGGCGGAATGGCCCGCTGGAATAGCTTGAACCGATTCACGCTCCACCTTTCGATGGGCGGAACGCTGTTCTCGAACGCCGGACACGCCCGGGAATTCAAGGACGTGACTGCGGAAGGCTCGACCCGGACACAATCGCTCCGCTTCACCGGCATCACCGGGGGCGAACGCTCCGGCTCCTTTCAACCCGACGCGATCACCATCGAGAACCTGGATGGCGAGGTCCTGCAGTCCTGGAGCAACCCCGGCCTTGCATTCGCCGAGGTCGGCCCGCCCGCGCTTGCGGATGAACTCTATCTCGTCTTCTTCTGCGGTGTCGCGATCTGGAGTTATCTGACGACGCCGTTCCTGCTTGCGCACCCCGATGTCGTCATCGAGGAGCTGTCGCCCTGGCAGGAAAGCGCCGAGACCTGGCGCCGGCTGCGCGCGCAATTTCCGGCGCACCTGACCATGCTGGCGTCCGAGCAGATCCTTTATTTCGACGAGAGCGCCCTGCAGCGGCGCATGGATCACGATCTTTTCGGGATGAAGATCGCACATTCCTCCTGGGCCCATGACAGCTTCGGCGGCATCGTGGTTCCGACGCTTCGACGCATTCAGACCCTGCGGCCGGACGGAACCGTGATCGCCAAGCCCGTGCTGATGGACGTCGAAATCTTCGATGCCGTGTTCGAATGATGGGTTGGATGGATGCGCGAGCACAGGAGTCACTGCGGCGGGCTGTCGCACCAGGACGCACAAGATCTAACAGAACCTCATCACCCCTAACGGGAGTCCTGGCTGGTTCACCTCTATCCTTCGAGGATGGAAAGCATTGGTTGCGCGCTGCCGGGGGTCGCAAGCAATTGCAACGCAGGAAAGGACGAGCGATGTCGGACAATCTGCAGGCGGCACATGCTGACGGCCCGGCCGGCCCACGGATGGAATCGCCGCGCGTCAGGGTCAATGCCTTGCCGAAATGGCGGCTGCGGCGCGTCGAGCATTACATCGCTGAACATTTCGGCCGCTGCATCAGTCTGTCCGAGCTCGCCAATGTCGCGGGCCTGTCCAGAATGCATTTTGCGGCACAATTTCGCACCGCGACCGGCTACCGTCCCCGCGAATATCTGCTGCATCGCCGGACCGACCATGCGAAGACATTGCTCGCCACCACCGAGCGGCCTTTGGCGGAGATCGCGCTCGCCGTCGGCTTCAGCACGCAGGCGCATTTTTCGACCGTCTTCAAGCGCATCAGCGGCGAGTCTCCGGCGCGCTGGCGTCTCGCCAACAAGGGCAAACGGATCGCGGTCGAAGCGCGCCGTCCTTCCCCGGAGAGCAACTGGGTCGCTGGTGCTCCCTACGCCGGATCGAACGCGCGGATCGGCGGCAGATTGCCGGTGAACTTCTCCACTTCGACCGTCGTCAGCTGACCGGTGCAGCCCTGCGCCAGGGATGAGGTGCCGACGTCGCGGGTGAGCACGTTGGGATTGCCGTGAACGCAGAGTGGCGCCTCGTCTTCGGGATCCATCGGATCGTACCAGGCGCCGGTCGGAAGCTGCACGACGCCGGCCGCGATGCCGTCGGTGACGTGGACCGCGGCAAGGCAGGCGCCGCGCGCGTTGAACAGGCGGATGATGTCGCCGTCCTTGATGCCGCGCGCGTCCGCATCGACCGGGTTCATGCGCGCGACCTCACGGCCGCGATGCTTCGAGCTAAGCGAATGGCCGCCGAAATCGAGCTGGCTGTGCAGGCGCGTCGCCGGCTGGTTGGCGACGAGGAAGCACGGCGCGCCGGGCTTCGGCATGTCGGTCTTCTCCAGCCAGAGCGGATGTCCCGGACAATCCGCATCGCCGTGGCCCGCGATCTTGGCCGAGAAGATCTCGATGCGGCCACTCGGCGTCGGCAGCGCGTGATTGACGGGATCTTCGCGGAAGCGGCGCAGCCGGCCGCCGTCGTCGGGCTGCTGCGGCACGATGAGGCTGCCGCGCGCCCAGAATTCGTCGAAGCTCGGCGCTTCCAGCCCGCGCTTGGCGAGCGAGGCGCGGGTCGGCTGGTAGAGATGCTCCAGCCATTGCCGCGACGTGCGTCCCTCGGTGAAGGGCTCGCGTGCCCCCAGGCGCTCGGCGAGATCGGCGAAGATATCGTAATCGTCGCGCGCCAGCCCGAACGGCTCGGCGATCCGGTGCATGGCGACCATGAGGGGATCATTGGTGGAATAGCCGATGTCCTCGCGCTCCAGCGTCATCGTCGCGGGCAGCACGATGTCGGCGTGCCGCGCCGTGGCGGTCCAGGCCAGCTCGTGCACGACGAACGTATCGAGCTGCGCAAACGCCTTGCGCAGGCGGTTGATGTCCTGGTGGTGATGGAAGGGGTTGCCGCCAGCCCAATAAACGAGGCGGATATCCGGATAGGTGCGGGTCTCGCCATTGTAGCGATAGGTGGTCCCGGGATTAAGCAGCATGTCGGCGATGCGCGCCACCGGAATGAAATCGGCAACGCCGTTGCGGCCCTGCCCCAGCGTCGGCCCCGGCACGTCGTTGACGCGGCGGCCGTAATAGCCGATCGCGCCGAGCGAATAGGCGTAGCCGCCGCCGGCAACGCCGATCTGGCCGAGGGCTGCCGCCAGCACCATGCCCATCCACACCGGCTGCTCGCCATGCTCGGCGCGCTGCAGCGAATGCGAGACGGTGACCAGCGCGCGCTTGCCGGCGGCGCGGCGCGCCAGATTGCGGATGGTCGCGGCATCGACGCCCGTGATCGCGGCGGCCCAGTCGGCGTGCTTGGGCTGGCCTTCGGTTTCGCCCATGAGATAGCGCAGGAAGACCGGCCAGCCTTCGGTGTAGCGATCGAGGAAGGCCTGGTCGTGCAGACCTTCGCTGACCAGCGTGTGGACGATGCCGAGCATCAGCGCCGTGTCGGTGCCGGGTACGCAGGTCATCCATTCGGCGCCGGCTTCAACGGGAAGATCCTCGCGCAGCGGGCTGACCAGCACAAACTCGCAGCCGCGCTTGCGCGCCGCCGCCATGGCGCCGCGCTCGACATGCTTGCTGATGGAGCCGCCGGCCACCATGGAGTTCTTCAGCGCCATGCCGCCGAAGGCCAGCACGATCTCGGTCTCGGCCGCGATCTGCTCCCAGGTGACGTTGCGCTTGGTGATGTCCTCATAGCCCGCCAGAATCTGCGGCAGCAGCACAGAGGACGCCCCCGAAGAGTAAGAGTTGACCGACCGCACGTAGCCGCCCATCGCGATGTTGAGGAAGCGATGCACCTGGCTCTGGGCGTGATGGAAGCGGCCGGCGCTCGACCAGCCATAGGAGCCGCCGAACACCGCGCCGGGACCGCGCGTATCGCGGATGCGGCCGAGCTCGTCGCCGAGCAGGTCGAGAGCCTTCTCCCAGCTCACCGGGACGAACTCGTCGCGACCGCGGCGATCGTCGGGGCCCGGCCCGCGCTCGAGCCAGCCGCGCCGGATGGCCGGCTGGGCGATGCGCGCCTGGTGGCGGAGCGCACCGGGGAAATTGTCGATGATGCCGTTCGGATCGGGATCGCCCGCATAGGCCCTGACCTCGAGACCATCAGCGCCCTGACGCGCGGAAAACACGCCCCAATGCGAGGTGTGCGGCTTGAAGCCATCCGAGAGGTCCAGACCCGGGTCGGGGAAGCCAATCGTATCGTCCATCGCGTGTTCCTTGTTCCGGCACGTGGCGCCAGTATACCGATCCAGCCCGGGATGTCGCCGAGATCAGCGCTGACGGAAACGCCGGGCTGTCGTGCGCGAAGATGGGATGTGACCATCGCCGGATCAGGCGGCGCCGATTCGCGGACAACGCGCCGGAAATGTGCGATATGTCGCTCCTCTCACAGCGACAACCGACACCTCATGATCAAGCGCGATTTGCCGGACGTAGCGGAGATCCACGCAGTGGTCGAGCACAATGGTGTGCTTTACATCGGAGGCATCGTCCCGGAGGACACCAACCTCGACATGTCGGGACAGGCTAAGGACGTGCTCACCCAATTGACGCAGCTCTTAAAGGATCTCGGGTCCGATCCACACAGCGTCTTGCAGGTGACGATCTACATGACAGATCTGAAGGAGAAGGCAGAGTTCAACGCGGTCTGGAAGGCGGACTTCGCGGAAGTTGATCTGCCGGCTCGCGCCACAATCGGCGTGGCCGATCTCGGTCCGGGCGTCAAGCTCGAGATGACCGTGATCGCCGCCATGCCATAGCGGCCCATAGCGGCGCCCACCAACACCCGGCCTCGGGGGCGCGCCGGCATCATCCACGAGCGCAGCAATCGACCAGCAACTGCCAGATCCGCTGTGCTTCACTTCTCTGGTGCCCCTCCGGCACCTTCTCGGAGTTGGACTGGCCAAATGCGGCGATGGCGTGCGCCTGGCGCGGCACGATCCATCGTTCCGAGATCGGGTCGTACCATTTTCCGATGTTCACCTCAGTCACGGCGATCAACTCACAGATTCGATCAACGGTTAGCGATGCGCCTGCCGCGGCTTCATTCGAGCCATTTGGCGACGCGCCACCTCAGTTTACCAATCATGAGCTGGCGCGTTCGTTCCGATTGCCTGCATCATCCCGGCCGGGCCGGATGAAGCGTGCGCGGATGCCGCTCGTGCAGCAGCCGGGCGAGCTCCTCGCGCTCGGTCTCGCGTCCCTTCATGGCGGTCTCGAACAGCGCCTCCTGGATGTCGCGAGGCATGTCGCCCCACACGTCCATCGCTGCGCGCCCGAGCAAGCCCGCAAGATGATCACTGCCATTGTTCATTCGGCCCTCCTCGTCTGCACACGGAAATGGAACAGCTAGGGCCGGCTAGCGTTCCAGTGTCATCATTGTGAAAAGGAGGCGTCTTTTATGGGATTCTTCACCAAGGACATCAAAACGATGGAAGACCTGCTGCTGCACGGGCTGCAGGACATCTATTACGCGGAGCAGCAGATCCTGAAGGCGCTGCCCAAGATGATCGACAAGGCGACCAACAGGGATCTCGCCGCCGGGCTGAAAGCTCATCTGGACGAAACCAACAAGCAGGTCGAGCGGCTCAACAAGGTTTTCGCCAAGCTCGGCAAGGAGCCGAGCGGCACGCAGTGCCCGGCCATCGACGGCCTGATCGAGGAAGCCGACGCGACCGCCGGCGAGATCGAGGACAAGGCCGTGCTCGATGCCGCGATCGTCGCCAACGCGCAGGCCGTGGAGCACTACGAGATGTGCCGCTACGGCACACTGATCGCCTGGGCGGAAGAGCTCGGCCACGACGACATCGTGCGCTTCCTCACCACCAATCTGAACGAGGAGAAGGCGGCCAACACCAAGCTGAACACGGTGGCACTCCGCAAGGGCGTCAACGCCAAGGCGTCCAACGCCGCCTGATCGAGATTCGCCGATTGCGAGATGGCGGCCCGGCTTGCCGCGCCGCCACCTGCTCCTCAGATGAACGGTTTCCCGCCGGTGACGGCCAGCGTGGCTCCCGACGTGTAGCTCGAGAGCGGATCGGCCAGCATGACATAGGCGGTCGCAAGCTCGGCCGGCTGGCCGGCGCGCTGCATCGGGACCTGCTTGCCGAAATTCTTGACCCTTTCCTCCGACATGGTCGAGGGGATCAGCGGCGTCCAGATTGGACCCGGGGCCACGGCGTTGACCCGAATGCCCTTCTCGGCCAGCATCTGGGCAAGTCCGCCCGTGAAATTCTGGATGGCGCCCTTGGTCGTGGCGTAGGCCAGCAGCGTCGGGTTCGGCATGTCCGAGTTCACCGACGCCGTGTTGATGATCGCAGCGCCCGGCCGCATGTGCGGCACGGCGGCCTTGGTCAGATAGAACATGGCGTGGATGTTGGTCGCGAACGTCAGCTGCCACTCCTCGTCGCTGATATCCCCGATGTCCTTGAACGTGGCCTGATGCGCCGCATTGTTGACGAGGATATCGATGCCGCCGAGCTCCTCCACGGCGCGGCGCACGATGGAGCGGCAGTGCTCGGGCTCAGAGATGTCGCCGGGGATCAGGACGACCTTGCGTCCTTCCCGCTCCACCAGCGCCTTGACCTCGGCCGCGTCCTCGTCCTCGTTCAGATAGGAGATGACGATGTCGGCGCCTTCGCGGGCGTAGGCGATTGCCACGGCACGACCGATGCCGCTGTCGCCGCCGGTGATGAGCGCCGTCTTCCCGGCCAGACGTCCTGAGCCTCGATAGCTCTCCTCGCCGTGATCGGGACGTGGCTTCATCGCACGCGTCGAACCGGGCATCGGCTGCTGCTGCGACGGATAAGGCGGTCTTGGATAGTCGGTCATGAAGCGGCTCCAGCAATGTGCTCCGCTAACAGGGGCCTGCCGGAAGCGTTCCTGTGACCGCACTGCTGCAGCGCGGAACCATTTGCGCCGCAGCATTCGAAAATGAGACTGCCCGTCAAGCCGGGCTAGGCCCTCACGCATGCACTGCGGGCGACTTCGGTTAGCTTCCTTTCAAAGCCGCGGACCTTCGAGAGCCAGCCTTCGAAAGTCACGGGGCGCCGCACCGCCCGGTGCGGCAATAATCGACGACACAGGGAGGAGCACAATGTCGAAATGCAGCATAGGACTGCTCGCGCTGAGCAGCCTGTTTCTTTCAAGCGCGGCGATCGCCCAGGAGAAGATCAAGGTGGGCGTGACCGCGACCCTCGAAGGCACCTACACGGTGCTCGGCGAGGACGGCATGCGCGGCCACCAGACCGCGCTCAACGTGTTGGGCAAGAAGATCGGCGACAAGGAGCTCGAATTCATCGTCGCCTCGACCGACGCGACGCCGGACTCCGCCGTGCGCGCCGTGCGAAAATTGATCGAGCAGGACAAGGTGCAAATCCTGCTGTCGCCGCTTTCCGGCGACGAGGGCATTGCGGTGAAGAACTTCGCCAAGACCCATCCGGAGCTGACCTTCATCAACGCCGCATCGGGCGCGCAGGAAACGACCTATGTCGACCCTGCCCCGAACTTCTTCCGTTACAACATGGATGGCGCACAGTGGCAGGTCGGCCTCGGCAAATACGCCTATGACGAGAAGAAATATCGCAAGATCGCAACCGTCGGCGAGGACTATTCCTTCATCTACACCCAGGTGTTCGGCCTCGTGCTCGAGTTCTGCGGCGCCGGCGGACAGGTCACCAACCGGCAATGGGTGCCGCTCGGCACCAAGGATTTCGCTTCGGTGATCGCCGCGCTGCCCGACGACGTCGATGCGATCTATCTCGGCCTCGGCGGCGCGGACGCCGTCAACTTCCTCAACCAGTATCAGCAGGCCGGCGGCAAGGCGCATCTGATGGGCGGCTCCATCATGATCGACCAGACCATCCTGTCGTCCAAGGGCAATGCCAAAAACGCCCTGATCGGCACCATCGCGGCGAGCGGCCAGGCCGACACCTGGGAGGATCCGGGCTGGCAGAAATTCGTGAAGGCCTATCAGGACGCCTTCCCGCCCAACAAACGCTTCCCCAGCCCGTCCCTGCTGGCCACCAATTATTACGGCTCGACGATGGCGCTGATCCTGGCCCTGCGTGAGGTCAACGGCGATCTCAGCAACAATCAGTCGAAGTTCAAGGCTGCGCTGGCGAAGATCGAGATCGACGCGCCGAACGGCAAGATCAAGCTCGATTCCAACCGCCAGGCGATCGGCACCAACTTCGTCACCGAGGTCGTGGATGACGGCAAGGGCGCGCTGTTCAGCAAGGTCGTGAAGGTGATCCCGAACGTGAACCAGACGCTTGGCTACGATCCGGCCGTGTTCTCCAAGATCGGACTGCCGAGCCGCACCGTGCCGGAATGTAAGAAATACTGACGCATCACGACTGCCACCACGCAAGATGGGGGAGCGACTTGCTGACGCGGTCGCTCTCCGCTCTTGCAATCTCGGCGGCGTTGTTGAACGCTAGCCGAAAAGACAAGAACATTCGGGAGGGGAAGGCATGAGCCGTGCGCTCGCCGTCTTCCACGGCCGGTTCGGTCGGGCGACGGTTTATCAGTTGAACCGCCCTTTCAATATCCACGCCCATCGTGAAGGTCATCTGATCTTCCATGTCGGCGGCATGCCCGCATGCATCGACGTTTGCGAGGGGCACCATGATCTCGACGAGACGTCCGTCGTCGCGGTCAATCCGTGGGAACCGCACAATTTCCTGCCCGCCGACATGGACGGCGGCGCGATCTTCTTCGTGCTCTATGTCAATGCCGAATGGTTTGCGCCCGATGCCTCCGGCACCCACCGGCTGCGCTTCGGCCGCACCCAGTTCAAGCGCACGCCGGCCCTCGACAAGCATATCAGGCGGACCGCCGCGCTCGTTTGCGGCGCACCATCGCTCTCCAGCCTGGATTCCGAGCTGCGGCGGCTGATCGACATCTGTTACGACGAAAGCTGGCAGCAGGCCGAGATCGCGCGCGATCCGCGCGCAAATGGATCCGTCACCGATTTCCGCGTGCGCAAATGCATCAAGATGATGTCGGAGAGCCCCGGCGCCGAGATCGAGCTCGACACCATCGCGCGGGAATCCGGCCTGTCGCGGCCGCACTTCTACCGCTTGTTCCGCGTCCAGACCGGCGTGACGCCGAACCTCTATCTCAACACGCTGATCATGGAACAGGCGCTCGAAGCGCTGGTGGCAAGCGAGACACCGATCGCCGATATCGGCTTCGATCTCGGCTTCTCCTCGCAGAGCGGCTTCACCCGTTTCTTCGCCGCCAATGTCGGGATGGCCCCGACCGACTACCGCCGCGCGGCCAAGATCTTGCGCGCCTGATATCCACGCGAAAAGATACTCACGATCAAACGTTCCCCTCCGAGCCTCGCTAGGATGCCGGCAACGCGATCCCGAAAGAGGATCGCGAGTCCAGGGAGGACGTGCGTCCATGGCGAGGTGTGCAGCCGCTGCGAGGCTGTCTGACCTGCATTCAGAGGACGGCGCGGAGCGCTACGGCCTGACTGCTGCCTCTCCCCGCTTGCGGGGAAAGGGTTGGGGTGAGGCGGAGCTTCCGCGCGGACTGCGGCAGTTCGACAGGTGGAGCGCCCCCCTCACCCGGATTGCGCTCGCGCGCAATCCGACCTCTCCGCGCAAGCGGGGCGAGGTCAAGACAGGGGGCTCGTCATGAGCCGCTTTGTCGAACGCCATCCGGCCTGGGCGCTGATCGTGATCATCGCGATTGCCGTCGCGCTCTGGCTGATCTTCGCGGTCTGGCCGCCGGGCCTCGAAGAGGCCGTCGGCCGCAAGCGCGTCTTCCTCAATGCCGTCTTCAACGGCATCACGCTCGGCGGACTCTACTTCCTCGTCGCCAGCGGCTTCACGCTGATCTTCGGCCTGATGCGCAACGTCAACCTGGCGCACGGCTCGCTCTATCTGTTCGGCGGCTATATCGGCTACGCCATCAGCTCGGCGACCGGATCCTGGGTCCTCAGCTTCATCGTTGCCTTCATCCTCACCGCCGTGGTCGGCGTGCTGCTCCAGGTGATCGTGTTCCGCCGGATGGAGGGACAGGATCTCAGGCAGACCATGGTGACGATCGGCCTGTCGATCGTGTTCGCCGACCTCATGCTGTGGGCCTGCGGCGGTGACTTCTACCAGATCCAGACGCCGAACTGGCTGATCGGCCCCATCGAGCTGCCGCTGATCACCGCGGTCAAATCCTCGGGCGAGCCGGTGTATCTCAGATACCCCATGGTGCGGCTGGTGATCTTCGCGGCATCCGTGATCATCGGTGTTGCGATGTGGCTCGCGCTTAATCGCACCCGCATCGGCATGATCATCCGCGCCGGCGTCGACGACCGCGATATCCTCGCCGCGACCGGTGTCCGGATCCAGCTCGTCTTCGTAGCCGTGTTCGCGTTCGGCGCGGGGCTGGCGGGCATCGCCGGCGTCGTCGGCGGCACCTTCCAGTCGTTGTCGCCCGGCGAGGACATCCGCTTCCTGCTTGCGTCCCTGGTGGTCGTGATCGTCGGCGGCATGGGCTCGATCCCGGGCGCCGCGCTCGGCGCGCTGATCATCGGCCTCGCCGAGCAGCTCGGCTCGGTCTACATCCCGACCTATGCCATCGTCGTGACCTTCCTGATCATGGTGCTGGTGCTGGCGATCCGGCCGCAAGGCCTGTTGGCGAGGCGCTGACATGTCGCTCACCCACGATGCCCGCATTGCCGGTCGCCCCGCCACCATGGCGCAACGCGCGGCGCGGACATGGCCAGAGTTCAGCAATCCCGCCGCCTGGATCGTCGCGCTCATTCTCGTCATCATGCCGCTGATCGCCAACGGCTTCTTCCTGATCGAGATCTTCGCCTCCACCTTGATTCTCGGGACCATGGCGCTGAGCCTGATGTTCCTTGCCGGCTATGGCGGCATGGTCAGCCTGATGCAGCTCACCATCGCGGGCTTCTCGGCCTACATGGTCGCGGTGTTCGGCGTCAGCGGAAACGCCAATATCAGCCTGGGCTGGCCGTGGTGGCTCGCGGTCCCCATGGCGCTGGCGCTCGCGACCGCCTTCGGCACGCTCGGCGGCGCGCTCGCGGTACGCACCGAAGGCATCTACACCATCATGATCACGCTGGCGATCGGAGCTGCCTTCTACTATTTCACCAACCAGAACTGGGCGATCTTCAACGGCCACACCGGCATCAACAACGTGGCCACGCCGCGCTTCTGGGGCGTGAACTGGCGCGCCGACATTCCCTTCTATTACATCGTGCTCGCGGTCGCCGCGCTCTGCTACTTCGCGGTCGAGTATCTCTCGCGCGCACCCTTCGGCCTTGCGCTGCAGGGCGTGCGCGACAATCCGCGCCGCATGGCGGCGCTCGGCTTCAACGTCAATGCGCACCGCGTCGCGGCCTATGCCTTCGCCTCTTTCGTGGCCGCACTCGCCGGCGTGCTCCAGGTCTGGAACTATCGCCAGATCTCGCCGGGCTCGGTCAGCGTCGGAGCCTGCATCGACGTGCTGATCATCGCCGTCGTCGGCGGCATCACGCGCCCGATCGGTCCCTTCATCGGCGCGCTGATCTTCGTGCTGCTGCGCACGTTCGCGCTCGACGTTCTGATCAAGCTCGGGCTTGACGGCAACCGGTTCCGGCTGCTGATCGGGCTCGGCTTCCTCGCCATCGTGTTCTGGTCCTCGGACGGCGTCATCGGCCTGTGGCAGCGCTGGCGCCAGAGCCAGCGGCCGCCTGCAGATCGACCGGGCGGAGGACGCGGTCATGGATAGCGTCGCGCAGCGCCTCTCGGCCGTCGGCGCCGGCGCCGCGCTGGAGCTGCGCGGCGTGACGCGGCTGTTCGGCGCACTGGCGGCGTTGACCGACATCACCATCACCGTGCGTCCCGGCGAGCGGCGCGCCGTGCTCGGCTCCAACGGTGCCGGCAAGACCACGCTGTTCAATTGCATCACAGGCGATTTCCCGCCCTCCTCCGGCACAATCCGTTTCTTCGGCGAGGACGTCACGCACTTCCCGCCCTACGAACGCATCCGCCGCGGGCTGCGCCGGACCTACCAGATCTCGGCGCTGTTCCCCGGCCTCACCGTGCAGGACAATGTCTATCTCGCCTGCCGTGGCGTCTCGCGCGGGCGCTTCTCGTTCCTGCGGCCGGGGCAGAACGACGCCTTGATGCATGCGGCCGACAACCTCGTGCAGGCCGTGCATCTGTCCGCAGTGAAGGACCAGCGCGTGGCCGAGCTAGCGCACGGCCAGCAGCGCCAGCTCGAGATTGCGCTCGCGCTCGCCGGTGCCCCGCGCTTCGTGCTGTTCGACGAGCCGGCCGCCGGCCTGTCGCCGACCGAACGGGCCGAGCTGATCGAGATCCTGACCTCGCTGCCGGCGCATATCGGCTACATCATCATCGAGCACGACATGGACGTGGCGCTCCGCGTCGTCGAGAGCGTCACGATGATGCACAACGGCCGCATCTTCAAGGAGGGCCTGCCGGAAGAGATTCAATCCGACCCCGAAGTGCAGGAGCTTTATCTCGGAGGCGGCCATGAATGAGCCCCGCCGCTCCGCCGCCGCGCTCGAGGTCCGCGGCCTCGACGTCTATTACGGCCATTCGCACGCGCTGCAAGGCGTCGACCTCACGCTGGAGAGCGGCGTGTTCTCCGTCGTCGGCCGCAACGGCATGGGCAAGACCACGCTGTGCAAGGCGATCATGGGGCTGGTGAGCGTGAGCGGCGGCTCGATCCGTGTTCGCGGTGAGGACGTCACGCGGCGGCCGTCGGCCCAGATCGCCCGGCTCGGTGTCGGCTATGTGCCGCAGGGCCGCCGGCTCTGGCGCTCGCTCAGCGTCGACGAGCATCTGCAGCTCGCCGGCGGAATGCGCTCGGGCCCCTGGACCGTCGAACGCATCTACGACACCTTCCCGCGCCTTGCCGAACGCAAGGGTCACGGCGGCGGCCAGCTCTCCGGCGGCGAGCAGCAGATGCTGGCGATCTCGCGCGCGCTGCTCACCAATCCGCATCTGCTCATCATGGACGAGCCGACCGAGGGGCTCGCGCCCGTCATCGTCGCGCAGGTCGAGGAGATGCTGCTGCGGCTTGGCGAGGACGGCGACATGTCCGTGCTCGTGATCGAGCAGAACATCGGCGTCGCCACCGCGATCTCGCGCAACGTCGCGATCATGGTCAACGGCCGCATCAACCGCATCATCGAGTCCGCCCGGCTCGCGGCCGACCGCGAGCTGCAGCAGCGCCTGCTCGGCGTCGGGCTTCACGCCGAGCTCGAGCCGGACCTCGACGTCGCCGCGTCCGGCACCGAAGCCAAACCGGCGCCCGCTCCGCGCCGCGACGGGCCGATCCGCATCTACATCTCCAACCCGACGCTGCCGACGCGGTGGTCGCAGCCGGTGCCGATCGCCCGCATCGAGGCGGCGGCGCGCACGCTCTCGACCCAGGTCGCGCGGCTCGACGAGACCGCGCGGCGCAAGCGCGAGCCCGTAGCGGCGCAGACAGCCGGCCCGCCTGTCGTACTGGTCGTCGGCACGCTCGACACCAAGGGCGTGGAGCTGCGCTTCCTCCGCGACATCATCGCCGAAAGCGGCCTGCGCACGCGCCTCGTCGACGTCTCGACCAGCGGCAGGCATTCCAGCTGCGATGTTTCCGCGCAGGAGATCGCCCTGAACCACGGCCGCGGCGGCTCCGCCGTGTTCGGCCCGGATCGCGGCGCTGCCGTGACGGCGATGGCCGACGCGTTCGCCAATTGGCTGCGGCGCCAGGGCAACGTCGCCGGCGTGATCTCGGCCGGCGGCTCGGGCGCGGCCTCGCTGGTTGCCCCGGGCATGCGCGCGCTCCCCATCGGCGTGCCCAAGCTGATCATCTCCTCCGTCGCGTCCGGCGACGTCGGCCCCTATGTCGGCCCCGCCGATATCACGATGATGTATTCCGTCACCGACGTGCAGGGGCTGAACTCGATCTCGCGCGCGGTGCTGGCCAACGGCGCCAACGCGATCGCCGGCATGGTCAAGGCACGGCTCGATGCGCGCACGTCGACCGCCCGCGAGGCCGGTGGCTTGCCCTCGGTCGGCATCACCATGTTCGGCGTGACGACGCCGGCGGTGCAGAAGATCGCCGCCGAGTTGCGCGAGGATTTTGAGTGCCTGGTCTTCCATGCCACCGGCGTCGGCGGCCGTTCCATGGAGAAGCTCGTCGAGTCCGGCCAGCTTGCCGGCATCATCGACCTCACCACGACCGAGATCTGCGATCTCCTGATGGGCGGCGTGTTTCCGGCGACGGAGGACCGCTTTGGCGCGATCATCCGCAGCCGGCTGCCTTACGTCGGCTCGGTCGGTGCGCTCGACATGGTCAATTTCGGCGCGCCCGACACCATTCCCGAGCGCTACCGCGGCCGCAAATTCCACGTCCACAATCCGCAGGCGACGTTGATGCGGACAAGCGTCGAAGAGAACGAGCGCATGGGCCGCTGGATCGCCGAGCGGCTCAACCAGATGGACGGCCCCGTGCGCTTCTTCCTGCCCGAGGGGGGCGTCTCCGCGCTCGATGCGCGCGGCCAGCCGTTCTGGGATCCGGACGCCGACGCCGCGCTGTTCCGCACGCTCGAGCGCGATGTGCGGCAGACCGGCAACCGCCAGCTCATCCGCACGCCTAAGAACATCAACGATCCCGAGTTTGCCGCCACTGTCGTCAGCGCGTTCCGAACCCTGTTCGGCCGCACCGGCGCACGGCGGAGACTAGCGAGGTGACCGATGGCCCGGTTTGAACGCGCTGCCCTTCTGAAACGGTTTCGCGACATGGCGCGTCGCGGCGAGCCGATCGTCGGCGGTGGCGCCGGCACGGGGCTCTCCGCGAAATGCGAAGAGGCCGGCGGCGTCGATCTCATCGTGATCTACAATTCCGGCCGTTATCGCATGGCCGGCCGCGGCTCGCTCGCGGGCCTGATGGCATATGGCGATGCCAACGCCATCGTGGTCGAGATGGCGAGCGAAGTGCTGCCCGTGGTCACCCGGACGCCGGTGCTCGCGGGCGTCAACGGCACCGATCCGTTCCGCGACATGGACGTGTTCCTCGACCAGTTGAAAGCGCTCGGATTTGCCGGCGTCCAGAACTTTCCGACCGTCGGCCTGATCGACGGCACCTTCCGTGCCAATCTCGAAGAGACCGGCATGTCCTATGCCCTCGAGATCGACATGATCGCGAAGGCGCATGACAAGGACATGCTGACGACGCCCTATGTGTTCAGCGAGAAGGAGGCCGCCGCGATGGCGATCGCCGGCGCCGACATCGTCGTCTGTCACATGGGGCTGACGACCGGCGGCACGATCGGCGCGCAGACCGCATTGAAGCTCGAGGACTGTCCGGCACAGATCGACACCTGGGCCTCCGCCGCGCTCAGCGTCAATCCTGACATCCTGGTGCTGGCGCATGGCGGCCCGATCGCGGATCCCGCGGATGCCGATTTCATCATGAAGAACACCCGCCATTGCCACGGCTTCTACGGCGCGTCCTCGATGGAGCGGCTGCCCGTGGAACGGGCGCTGACGGAGCAGGTACGTCAATTCAAGGCGATCGGCGCGCGATAACGCCGGAAGGGTTCGAGGGAGGAAAAGATGTCGGGGATGTTGGTCGGTGAATTGATCCTCTGGCTGATCGTCGCGATCGTCGTGATCGTGGTCGGCGTCTATATCGTGAACTGGCTCTACCACCGTTCCTCCAAGGAGACCTCGTTCGTCCGGACCGGTTTCCTCGGCGAACGCGTGGTGATCAACGGCGGCGCGTTCGTGCTGCCCTTCATCCACGATTACACACCCGTCAACATGAACGTGCTGCCGATGGGCATCGTCCGCTCCCGGCAGGACGCCGTGATCACCCGTGACCGCATGCGCGTCGACATCGAGGCCGACTTCTATGTCCGCGTGCAGCCAACCCGGGAAGCGGTCTCGATCGCCGCGGCCACGCTCGGCCGCCGCACCCTGGAGCCCGGGCAGTTGCACGCGCTGCTCGCCGGCAAGTTCATCTCCGCGATCCGCTCGGTTGCTTCCGAAATGACCATGGAAGAGATGCACGAGCGGCGCGGCGACTACGTCGCGCGGGTCAAGACCGAAGCGGCCGAGGCCCTCGCCCAGAACGGCCTCGAGCTGGAATCCGTCGCCATCACCGATCTCGACCAGACCGACCTCGAATTCTTCAACCCGTCGAACCGGTTCGACGCCGAAGGCCTGACCCAGCTGATGCAGGACATCGAGGCCAGGCGGAAGCTGCGCAACGACATCGAGCAGGACTCGATGATCAAGATCCGCACCCGCAATCTGGAGGCCGAGCGGCAGGCCCTCGAGATCGAGCGCGAGAGCGAAACCGCGCGGCTGGAGCAGGAGCGCGACATCGAGATGCGCCGCGCCCTGCAGCGCACGGAAGTCGCCCGTGAACGCGCACTGCGCGAGACCGAGGCCGAACAGGCCCAGATCTCCGCCCGCGAGACCATCGAGCGCGCCCGCATCGCCAATGACCAGGCCATCGCCGAGGCCCGCATCGCCTCCGAGCGGGAGACCCGCCAGAAGGAGATCGAGCGGACGCGGACCATCGAGGAGAAGGAGCTGCTGGCACGGGAGGAGATCGAGAAGACCAGGATCGCCAACCAGCGTTCGATCGACACCACGCGGATTGCGTCGGAGCGCGAGGTGCGCCAGCGCGAGATCGAGCGCATGCGCACGATCGAGGAAGCCGAGATCGCGGCCCGCGAAGCCATCGAGAAGGCGCGAATCCAGCAGGACCGCGTCGTGACCGACGCCCGTATCGCCAACGAGGAGGAGACGCGGCGCCGCGAGATCGAGCGCACGCGCGCCGTCGAGGAAGCCGAGATCGCCGCCCGCGAGGCCACCGAGAAGGCCCGCATCGCCCAGACGCTGATCGTCAATGTCGAGCGCATCTCCTCGGACGAGCGCACCCGCGCGCTGGAGATCCAGCAGGTGCGCACCATCCAGGAGGCCGAGATCGAGGCCCAGCGCGCCGTGGAAGCCGCCCGCATCGCCCGTGAGCGGACGCTCGCCGCCGAGCGCATCGCCGCCGAGCAAAGCACGCGGCAGCTTGAGATTGAGCGCAACCAGGCGCTGGACGTCGCCGGCATTACCGCCCGCGAGACCACCGAGGCCAGCCGCATCGCCCAGGAGGAGCGCGTGCGCTCGCTGGAGATCGCCCGCAACCGCGCCGTCGAGGAGGCCGATATCGCCTCCCGCGAGGCGATCGAGGCGGCCCGCATCGCCCAGGAGAAGGCGGTTGCGGCCGAACGCATCCAGGCCGAGCGCGACACCCGCGCGCTGGAAATCGAGCGCACCGGCGTCCTCGAGGCGGCCGAACTGAAGCGGCGCGACGCCATCGAGCGCCAGCGTATTACCGTCGATCTGGCGCTGGAGGCCGAGCGCATCAACTCTTCCAAGAAGCGCGAGGTGCTCAACATCGAGCAGAAGAAGGCGATCGAGATTGCCGACGAGGACCGCGTCATCGCGCTATCGACCAAGAAGTCCGAGCGGATCGATGCCGACCGCCAGGTCCGGCAGGCCGAGATCGTCGCGCGCAAGGAGGTCGAGACCACGGACGTCTCGCGCGAGCAGGCGCTGGAAGCGGCCCGCATCGAGCGCCGCCGCGCCATCGAGCAGCTCGAGGTCGCCCGCGTGCAATCCCTGCAGGAGGCCGAGATCGCCTCCCGCGAGGAGGTCGAGCGCGCCCGCATCGCATCCGACCGGGGCCTGGATGAAGCCCGCGTCGGCCGCGAGCGCGAGCTGCGCAAGCTCGAGGTCAATCGTGAGAAGGAGGTCGAGACCGTCCTGATGGAGAAGGCGATCGCCATCCATCTCAAATCTCTGGAAGAGTCTGCCGCCAAGGCGTCGGCCGAGGAAGCGCGGATGCGCGCGACCGAAGCAACCGAACGCGTCATCACGGCGCGCGAGAGCGAGATCGCCAAGCGGCGCAGGACCGTAGAGGTGATGCTCGCCGAGAAGCAGGCCGAAGAGACCCGCATCGCAGCCGAGGCCGAGCGGGTGCGCGCCGCCGTCGAGGCCGAGGCGCAGCGGATGCTCAACGAGGCCGAGAACGTACTGACCGACCAGGCGCGCTACTCGCTGTTCCGCAGAAAGCTGCTCGACCGGATCGAGGGTATCGTGCGCGAGAGCGTCAAGCCGATGGAGAAGATCGAGGGCATCCGCATCCTCCAGGTCGACGGCCTCAACGGCAACGGGAATGGCGGCAATGGCGGCCGCAGCGCCACCGACGAGGTGATCGATTCCGCCTTGCGCTACCGCGTCCAGGCGCCGCTGATCGATTCCATCCTGGCGGATATCGGCGTCGAGGGCGGCAGCCTTGCCAAGATGCCGGGCCTGATCCGCGAAGCCCGCGACATGCAGGGCATCAAGGAGTCCGCGCGCAAGAGCGGCGGAGGTGGCGGCGGTGACAAGCCGGCGGCCACGCCGCCTGCGGCCGAGGGTGGCGAACCGCCGGCCGAGCGCGGGCCGAGGAAGAAGAGCTGAGGTCGCACCATGGCTCGCGTCTACGTCTCCACCGTCGTCAACGCCCGCAACGACCGCGTCTGGGCGCGGGTGCGCGATTTCAACGGCCTGCCGAACTGGCATCCGGCGATCGCCGAAAGCCGCATCGAGGGCGGCGAGCCCTCGGACAAGATCGGGTGTGTGCGCGATTTCCGCCTGCGCAACGGCGACCGCATTCGCGAGAAGCTGCTCGGCCTCTCCGACTATGACATGTTCTGCACCTATTCGATCCTGGACTCTCCGATGGGCGTCGAGAACTACGTCGCAACCCTGCGGCTGACGCCGGTCACCGACGGCGACCAGACTTTCGTGGAATGGACCGCGGAATTTGACTGCGCGCCGGAACGGGAGACGGAGCTCGTGAGCAATATCGGCGGCGGCGTGTTCCAGGGCGGGTTCGACGCACTCAAGCGCGTGTTTGGAGGCTAGCCGTGCCGCACATCGTCAAGAGCACGATCCTGGATACGCCGACCAACGCGGTGTGGAGCGTGCTGCGCGATTTCAACGGGCATGACCGCTGGCATCCGGCGGTCGCGACCTCCTCAATCGAACGCGCGCAATCCTCCGACAAGATCGGTTGCGTCAGGCGATTCAAGCTGAACGACGGCTCCGAGCTGCGCGAGCAACTGCTGGCGCTGTCGGACCTGGAACAATCCTTCAGCTATTGCCTGCTCGATACGCCGGTCCCGATGTTCAACTACGTCGCCCATGTCCGCCTGCTGCCGGTCACGGATGGTGACCGCACCTTCTGGCATTGGGAGTCCCGCTTCACCACGAAGCCCGAGGACAAGGACCGCATCACCCACATGGTCGCCGAAGACATCTATCAGGCGGGCTTCGAGGCGATCCGCCGGCATCTGAAGGAGGCCGCATAGATGGCCGTGACAGTGAAGACTTTTACGAGCGCCAGCGAAGCCGCGGGCGCGCTGTCCTCGGACCGCAGCGCGCGCTATCTCGGCGGAGGCACGCTGGTGATGCGCGCGCTGAACGAGGGCGATGTATCGGTCTCGACAATCGTCCGCGCGCAGGATCAAGCTCTCACCCGGATCGATGCTTCTGGCCCCCGCATCACGCTCGGTGCCGGCGCCACCTTTGCGCGCCTTCTCGCCGAACGCGACCTCGCCTTCCTGCACGCCCCCGCCCGCTCGATCGGCGGTCCGGCCGTGCGCAACATGGGCACGATCGGCGGCAATCTGTTTGCGCCCAGTCCCTATGGCGACTTCACCGTCGCGCTGCTGGCGCTCGATGCGACCGTCGCCGTCGCCGGCGGCTTCGGCGCACGCGATGTCCCGATCGAAGAGTTCTTGCAGGCGCGCGACCGGCAGAGCGGGACGTTGGTGCTGTCGGTGTCCTGCACTCGGCCGGCCAGCGCCGAAGCCTTCCGCTATCGCAAGATCGCGCGCATCAAGCCGAAGGGCGGCTCGGTCATCACGCTGGCCGCGCATCTGCCGATCAGCGGCGGCCGGATCGCGGGCGCCCGGATCGCGCTGGGATCGATGGCGCCGACCCAGATCCGCGCCCGCGCCGCCGAGCGTGCGCTGGAGGGCCGCTCGCTGGATACGGCGACCATCGCGGCGGCTGCGTCCGCGGCGAGCGAGGTAACATCGCCATTCGACAACGCGCTCGGCAGCGCCTGGTATCGCCGCGAGATCGTCGGCGTGCATCTGCGGCGCCTGCTGTCGGGACAGGAATAGAGCATGGCCAAGATCCCCCTGCAATTTCGCCACAACGGCCGCGACGTCGCGATCTTCGTCGACGGCGGCACCAATCTGCTGGTCGCGCTGCGCGAGCTGATCGGCGACATGACGCCGAAATTCGGCTGCGGCCAGGGCGGCTGCGGCACGTGCAGCGTGCTGGTCGACGGCGAGCTCCACCTCTCCTGCCTGACGCTCGCCGAGAAGGTCGCAGGCCGGTCGGTCGAGACGCTCGACGGCATGAAGCAGGGCCCGAACCTGCATCCGCTGCAACGCGCCTTTGCCGACAATTTTGCTGCCCAATGCGGCTATTGCACACCGGGGATGCTGATGGCCGCCAAGGCGCTGCTCGACCGCAATCCGTCGCCCAGCCGCGACGAGGTGATCGAGGCCATCTCCGGCAACATCTGCCGCTGCACCGGCTACGAGCCGATCATCAATGCCATCCTCGCCGCCGCCGGCGGCCGGGTCAGCGCCTGAGGTCAACCATGCTGGAACTGCGCAAGGACATCTTCGCCGACGAGCGCGACGACAACCTCAAGGAAATCGGCAAGGGCACCCAGCGTCAGGACATGCTCGGCCATGTCACGGGCACGTCGAGCTACTTCAACGACCACAAGCTGCAGGGCATGCTGCACCTGAAGGTCGTGCGCTCGACACAGGCCCACGCACGGCTGCGCCGTATCGACACCACCGAGGCCGAGCGGTCGGCCGGCGTGCGTCGCATCATCCGCGGCACCGACGTGCCGGTCAATCTCAACACGCTTCTGAGCCTGATCAATTTCGGCAAGGACGACGAGCCGTCATTGGCGGTCGACAAGGTCCGCTACAAGGGCGAACCGATCCTCGCCATCGTTGCCGACAGCGAGCGTGAGGCGTTCGAGGCCATCGCGAAGGTCAAGGTCGACTATGAACCGCTGCCGGCCGTGTTCGACGTCGAGGATGCGCTCAAGCCCGGCGCGCCCGTGGTCAACGAGACCTATCCGAAGAACGCCTTTATCTACCACGACGTCTACGACCACCAGCGCCTGCGCTTCGGCGATGCCGACGCGGCGCTCGCGGGCGCGGACCACGTGCTGGAACAGCGCTACCAGATGTCGCCGATCGAGCACGCGCCGACCGAGACCAACGGCGCCATCGCTGCGCCTGACACCAACGGCCGCTACGTCGTCTATACCTCGACGCAGGCGCTGTTCTTCTCGGTCGACACTTGCGCCAAGATTTTGGACGTGCCGTCCAACACCTTCCACTTCATCGGCGGCACCGTCGGCGGCGGCTTCGGCGGCAAGGTGGACACCCTGACTGAGCCGCTCGCCATCCTCGGCGCCATGCTGACCGGGCGTCCCGTCCGCTACGTGTTCGGGCGCGAGGAGGAGATGCAATATGGCCCGCCGCGCGGCGCCGAACGCATCTTCATCAAGGACGGCGTGATGCGCGACGGCCGCATCGTCGCCCGCAAGATCCGGGCCTATTTCGACAGCGGTGCCTATACAAGGCTGTCCAGCTACGCCGCGGTGAAATGCGCCGCGCATCTGCCGGGCCCCTACACCATCCCGAACGTCTATGGCGACGTCTACTGCGTCTTCACCAACCGCACGCCTGCAACCGCCATGCGCGGCTTCGGCGTCACGGCGATGGACTTTGCCATCGAGTGCCAGATGGACAAGCTCGCGAACCTCGTCGGCATGGACCCGATGGAGTTTCGCATCCTCAACGCCTATCGCGACGGCGACATGAAAGCGCACCGGCGCGAGGCCAAGAACACCGCGCTGATCGAATGCGTCCAGGTCGCGGCCGAAAAGGCCAAATGGCCGATCCGTGACGAGTTCAGGCGCGCATCCTCGCGCAAGGACGGCGGCGGCAGCCGCGCAGCAATCCCGCCGACGCCGACGGATTCTTCGCGCGCGAGGCCGACGGCGCCGGTCCAGCAGCGCACCAGCTACGACCGGCTGCCGCCAACCGTCACGCGAGAACCGCCGAGCGATCCGCCCCCGCCGGCGCCGCCGCCTCCCCCGCCGCGCCCGGCCGCGCCATCGCACGGCGCGACGCGGTTCTCGTCCGTGTTCGGCACCAGGAGACGCTGAGATGACCAGGCATCGCGGACGCGGCATGGCGTCGATCAACTATCCCATCGGCATGAATCTCGGCGGCGATCCGAGCCAGGCGCTGGTGCATTCCAATCCCAGCGGCAAGTTCACGGTGGCGCTGTCGTCGATCGACCTCGGCCAGGGCATGAAATCGGTGACGCGGCAGATCTGCGCCGAGACGCTCGGCGTGCCCGTCGAGGACGTCTATGTCGACACCGCCGATTCCGACACCGGCCCGCACTGCATGGGCTCGTTTGCCTCGCGCGGCACCCACCGCGTCGGCAACGCCGTGATGGCCGCCGCCCGCGAGGCGCGCGGCGTGATGATGGAGGCAGCGGCCGAGGAGCTGGAGGTCAACGCGGCCGATCTCGAAACCGACGGTCGCGGCAACATCCACGTCAAGGGCGCGCCGCACCGTTCGATCTCGACCAAGGACGTCGCGATCGCCGCGCAGTTCAAGCAGGGCAAGACGATCTCGGGACGCGGCATCTTTCTCGTTCCGCTCTCCAACGTCGATCCGGAGACCGGCGAAATGTCGCCGGCGACCTGTTACGCACATGCCTGCCTCGTCGCCGAGGTCGAGGTCGACGACGAGACCGGCGAGGTCGCGATGGTGCGCATGGATTCCGCCTATGAACTCGGCCGCGCGCTCAACCCGCGCCTGGTCGAGCAGCAGCTGGTCGGCGGCGCCTGGATGGGCGTCAGCCACGCGCTCTACGAGACCCCGGAGCCCTATTATCCCGATCCCGTGCATGGGCCGCGCGACTTCGTCGAATATCTGATGCCCGGCCCCGGCGACATCTGCCCGCATGACATCGCCGTGCTCGAGCGTCCGGCGCCCGATGGTCCCTTCGGGGCCAAGGGGCCCGGTGAGATGTGCGCCAACCCGGTGCTGCCGGCCGTTGCGAACGCGATCTTCAACGCCGTCGGCGTCCGCATCGACGACCTCCCGATCACGCCCGAAAAGGTGTTGCGCGCGATCAAGAGCCAGGGCGGCGCGCGGCCGCAGGCGAGACGCTAGAGGATCGGCCGTGGCGGTTCGCAGCAACATCGTCGGCATCGACAGCCCGGAGGCGCTGGAGAAAGCGCTGCGAGCGGCCTATTACCTCGCCGACGAGGGCCTTGCGACATCAGCCTATCTAGGCCTCGCCCTCGGCAAGCCGCTGCTGCTGGAAGGCGCGCCGGGCGTCGGCAAGACGGAAGCCGCCAAGGCGATCGCCGCAGTGCTCGGCCGCCGCCTGATCCGCCTGCAATGCTACGAGGGCATCGACGCCTCTGCCGCGCTCTATGAGTGGAACTATCCGCGCCAGATGCTGGCGATCCGCCAGGCCGGCGACGAGAGCATCGATATCTATGGCGAGACCTTCCTGATCGAGCGTCCCATGCTGGCCGCGCTGCGCGCGCCCGATTCCACCGTGCTCCTGATCGACGAGATCGACCGGGCCGACCAGGAGTTCGAGGCCTTCCTGCTCGAATTCCTCTCCGACTTCCAAATCTCCATTCCGGAGCGCGGCACGGTGCGCGCGGCCGAACGCCCGGTGGTCGTGCTGACGTCGAACCGGACGCGCGATCTGCACGAAGCGCTGCGCCGCCGCTGCGTCTATCACTGGATCGACTATCCGACCGCGGAGCGCGAGGCGCGGATCATCATGATGCGCGCCTCCAGCGTCGCCGAGGCCACCGCCCGCGCCGTCGTCGCAGCCGTGGAGAAGCTGCGGCGCGAGCCCCTCAGCAAGGCGCCCGGCATCGCCGAGGCGGTCGACTGGGCGGAGGCCGCGACGCTCCTCAACAAGGGCGGCGCTCGTTGGCCCGATGCGTTCAAGCGGTCGATCGGCGTGGCGCTGAAGGACGAGGAGGATCTGCATTTCATTTCGCCGCGGCTCGATGCCATGCTGGCGGAGGCGACCGCATGAGCACCGAACCGCAGCTGCCGCGCGCCGCCCGCATCTTCGTCGCCTTTGTCCCGCTGCTGCGGGCGAACGGCTTTGCCGTGGCGCCGGAGCAGACCACGACGTTCCTGGCCGCCGTCGAGCTGCTCGGCCCGCGCACCATCGAGCACGTCAGGCAAGCCGCCCTGGCGACGCTGGCTCCGCCACCCGAGCGCCGCGCGACCTTCGACCGGCTGTTCGATCTGCATTTCCGCGGCAGCGAGGCCATTGCGCGCGACGACGAGGGGGAGGACGACGAGACGGTCCGGCTTCAGGAAGAGGGCCGCGGCGACGAGGAGCCGCTGCTGTCCGATGATGCCAGCGAGTCCGGCCTGACTGCAACCCGTACCGAGGCGCTGGTCGAGCGCCGCTTTGGCCCGGCCGCTGGCACAGACGCCCTGCGCCGCCTGGCGCGGGAGGCGCCACGACGCCTGCCCCGGCGGCGCGGCCATCGCCGCATGCGCGCGCGGCGCGGGCCGTTTGCCGATCTGCGCCGTACTTTACGCGACTCTGTCCGCAGCGACGGCGAGATCTTGCGGCTCGGTCACATGAAGCGGCGGCAGCGCCCACGCAAGATGCTGCTGCTGATCGACGTCTCCGGCTCGATGAAAAGCCGCACCGAGGAGAACATGAAGCTGGCGCATGCGCTGGTGCAGGCGTCGCCCAATGTCGAGGTGTTCACCTTCGGCACGCGGCTGACGCGCGTCACCCGCCCGTTGCGGCTGAAGCGTCGCGAGCAGGCGATGAACGCCGCCGCGCATCTGGTCAGCGACTGGGACGGCGGCACCCGCATTGGCGACGCGCTCCAGGCTTTCCTCGCGGTGCCCCGCTTCGGCGGCTATGCCCGCGGCGCCGCTGTCGTGATCGTCTCGGACGGGCTGGAGCGCGGCGAACCCGATGCGCTGCGCGATGCGGTCGCAAAGCTGTCGCGGCGGGCCTGGCGCCTGAGCTGGCTGACGCCCCTGGCGACAAGCCCCGGCTTCCGCCCGCAGACCGAGGCGCTGATCGCCATCGAGCGCTTCGTCGATGACCTCGAAGAGGGCGGTTCGAGCGCGTCGATCGTCGCGCATATTCTGGCGCTGGGACGAAGGAGAGCCGCGTGACCGATATTGTCGACGGCCATCATCACATCTGGCGGCAGGCCGACCTGCCCTGGCTGATCGGCCCGATGCAACCGCGCATCTTCGGACCTTACGAGCCGATCCGGCGCGATTATCCGATTGCCGAATATCTCGACGACCTCAAAGGCACCGGCGTCACCCGATCGGTCTATGTCCAGACCAACTGGGCCAACGACCGCTTTGAGGACGAGGCCGCCTGGGGGCAACAGACCGCGGACGAACACGGCTGGCCGCACGCGATCGTCGCCTATGCCAATTTTGCCGTGGAGGACGTTCGCCCGCAGCTCGACCGCCTGAATCGCTACTCGCTGGTGCGCGGCGTGCGCATGCAGCTGCACTGGCACGAGAACCCGCTCTACCGCTTTGCAGCCCGCGCGGACCTCTGTGCCGATCCGATGATCCAACGCAACGTCGAGCGCCTCGCCGACTATGGCTGGAGTTTCGACCTTCAGGTCTTCACGCCGCAGATGCCGGACGCCGCGGCGCTCGCCGAAGCCTGCCCCGGGGTGACCTTCATCCTCCAGCACGCCGGGATGCTCGAAGACCTCTCGCCCGCGGGACGCGCGGCCTGGCGTGCCGGCATGGCCCGGCTCGCGGCCTGTCCCAACGTGGTCTCCAAGCTTTCCGGGCTCGGCACCTTCATCCATCGCAATGATCCCGCGCACATCGCCGCCGTGCTCGCAGACACCGTCGCGATCTTCGGCGCCGAGCGCTGCCTGTTCGGCTCCAACTTTCCGATCGAGAAATTGTGGACCAGCTATCGCGATCTCGTTGAGGCTTTTCGCGCCGCCGCCGCGCCGTTCAGCGCCGAGCAGCAGGACGCCATCTTCAGGACGACCGCAACGCGCGTCTACCGGCTTTGACAGACAAGAAACAGATCAGGGAGGGCAACGAATGGCGCTGGAGATCAAGATCCTGGACTACGGCGATATCGAGCTGGAATCGAGCTTTCTGGTGCTCGGCCGCGACTGCGGCCGCACCCGCCGCGTCCTCACCCTCGGCTTTTTGATCCTTGGCGGGAAATATCCCGTCGTGGTCGACACCGGCTACCGCTCCAACCAGATCATGGAGACGCTGGGCATGCGCGGGCTGCAGTACCACGAGAACATGATCGAGAACCAGCTCGCGCGCCACGGCGTGCGCATGGGCGACGTCCGCTTCGTCTGCCATACCCATCTGCACATCGACCATGCCGGCAAGGACGATCTGTTTCCGATGAACACGACCGTGGTGCTCAACCGCAAGGAGCTCGAATATTCGGTGTCCGGCCTGATGCATCCGCAATATCCGGCGCCCGACATCAAGCATTTGATCGATCGGCTGCACACCAAGAGCGCGCTGCGCTTCCTCGACCTCGAGATCACCGGCCCGATCGAGCTGATGCCCGGCGTCTATTGCGACGCCGCCAACGCGCATACGGAGGGCTCGATGAACGTCATCGTCGAGACCGCCGATGGCATCGCCACCATCTGCGGCGACGTGATCTACGACTTCAATGACCAGATCGTGACGCCGTTCAACGAGATCCACGATTGGGAGCCGCGCACGACGGGCAATCACGGCACCAGCAAGCGTGCGGAGAAGGCCTCGATCAAGAAGCTGCTGAGCAATTCGCGCTATCTGCTGCCGGTGCACGACCGTCCCGCCAAGATCGAAGGCGGCAACGTCGTCGGACGCCTGCACGACCAGGTCCCCGGCCCGATCGTGCAATCGCTGCCGGCACGCAACTGGTTCCCGGCGTAACGCGACTCGAGGATCGACCGATGACCCACGTCACCTTGCGAAGCGAATTCGAGGCGCTGATCGACCCCTATGCCCCGGTCGCGCAGGTCGGCACGGGTTTCGACTTCACGGAAGGGCCGATCTGGCATCCGGTCGATCACTATTTGCTATTTTCGGACATGCCCGGCGACGTGCGCCGGCGCTGGGATGCGCGGCGCGGCGTCGCCGAGGTCAAGCGCCCCTCGAACAAATGCAACGGCATGACCTACGATGCCGAGCTCAACCTCATCGTCTGCGAGCACGCGACATCATCGCTGATCCGCGAACGGCCGGACGGGCGGCGCGAAGTGCTGGCGTCGCATTTTGGGGGGCAGGAGCTGAACAGTCCGAACGACGTCTGCGTGCACTCGTCCGGCGCGATCTATTTCTCGGACCCCTGGTACGGCCGGATGCCGGTCTATGGTGTCGAGCGGCCGCGCCAGCTCGGCTTCCAGGGCGTCTATCGCGTCGTCCCCGGCAGCGAGCCGAAGCTCGTCGTCGAGCGAAACCTGTTCGACCAGCCGAACGGGCTGTGCTTCTCGCCCGACGAGAAGCTGCTCTATGTCAACGACACCGTGCAGGCGCTGATCCGCGTCTTCGACGTCAGTGCCGACGGCTCGCTCTCGAATGTCCGGGTGTTCGCAAGCGGCATCAAGTCCGAGCTGGAGCCGGGCCTGCCGGACGGCATGAAGTGCGACCAGCATGGCAATGTCTGGGTCACCGCGCCCGGAGGCGTCTGGGTCTATTCGCCGCGCGGCGAGCTGCTCGGCAAGGTGCGCGTGGCCGAGTTGGTCGCCAACCTCGCCTGGGGCGGGCCGGATTTCCGCACGCTGTACCTGACCTCGACCCATTCGGTCTATGCGATCCCGACCAAGGTCGGCCCGCGGCACGAGCCCTATATGAGCGGGCGGCGAAGCGGCGGCGGCGCGACCGCAAGCGCCGCGCCGCAGGCGCCCATCCTCGCCGACGGCGAGATGCGGCTCGATCCCCAGCGCTGCGCCATGATCATCCAGGACCTGCAGAACGACGTCATCATGGACGGAGGCGCCTTCGCCGAATCAGGCGCGCCCGGCCACGCCAAGCAGCAGCATGTCGTCGAGAATGTCCGCCGCCTTGCGGAGACGGCTCGCGCGCGAGGTGTCGCCATCATCCATGTCTGGTTCGTCGTCGAGCCAGGCGCGCCCGGCGTGACGCTGAATGCGCCGCTGTTCGAAGGGCTGGTCGACAGCAAGGCGATGGTGCGCGGAAGCTGGGGTGCTGCGCCCGTCTCCGGTCTCGAGCCGCGGCCCGGCGACTTCGTCGTCGAGAAGATGCGCATGAGCGCGTGGGAGGGCACGCGGCTGGAGACGATCCTGAAGGCCACCGGGCGCGACATGATCATCAACACCGGCGCCTGGACCAACATGTCGGTGGAGCACACCGCCCGCACCGGGGCCGACAAAGGCTACTTCATGATCGTGCCGGAGGATTGCTGCTCGACCATGAATGCGGACTGGCACGCCGCCTCGATCAACTTCGCCATGCAGAACGTCGCCATCGTCACCCGGGCGGATGCCGTCATCCGGGCGTTGGGATGATCCGTGGCCAAGCTCCTGCATCTGTCCTGCTCGCCCCGCGCCGACTCCATCTCGAGCGCCGGCGCGCGCGTCTTCCTTGACGGCTTCCGTCAGGCCCGGCCGGACTGGGACATCGATGTCGTCGACCTCTGGCGGGAGCGGATGCCGGAATTCGCAGGTCCCATCGTCGAGGCCAAATATGCACGGATGAACGGACAGGCCTTCAACGACGCGGAGCGTGACAGCTTTGCCGAGGCCGAGCGAATGGCGACCCGCTTCGCGCTCGCCGATCGCGTGCTGATCTCGACGCCGATGTGGAATTTCGGCATCCCCTACAAGCTCAAGCAATGGTTCGACATCGTAGTCCAGCCCGGGCTGACCTTTCGCTTCGACCCATCGCAGGGCTATCTCCCGTTGCTGAAGGACCGGCCGACGCTGGTGATTCTCGCCAGCGGCAGCGACTTCGCCACCGGCATGAATCGCGGCCGCATCGACATGGCAACGCCCTATTTGCGGGACATCCTGCGCTTCATCGGCATCGACAATGTCCGTTTCGTGGCGATCGGGCCAACCACCGGACCGCAGCAGCCGATCGAGGCTGCGCGGGACAGAGCGCACCGACGTCTGGCCGCAATGGCCACGAGCTTCTGATGCACCGGCATCGCTCTGTCCTCTTACGCCGCCGAGCCCTGAGCACCGCCTGATCGGGCTTGACGATAGAGGTGTCCTGGCTCGGCCCACAGGAACCCATTCGAGAACGGCACACCGGGATAGGCCGCCGCAAGGCGGCGATTGCCGCCATCGACATCGTCGCGGCCGTCGAGCACGTCGCGAAAGGTCCTGGCGATCTCGACCATGTCGCAATCCTGCGGCGACAGGCGCAACGAGCGAACGTTGCTCTCGCGCAGGAGGCCGGCCTCGCCCAGCAGATTGGCGCAGCTGTGAGACAGGGTCTGCACGCCGTTGACGGTGAGGAAATCCTGCTGCTCCAGCGTGTTCAGCAGCAGACCATCCGGATCCTTCTCGCAGACGAAGCGACAATTGTCCTTGGCGAGCTTGTGGAGGCGCGCGTGATAGCAGCGCGCGGAGATGGCGAGCGGCACCCTGCCGAACGCGAACACCTCCGTCGTGACATCAGGGACGGCCTTCGCGATCGCCGCGATCGAAGCCAGCGGCAATTCCGGCGGCAGGCAGATGCGCCTGGCCCCGTGCGCGGCGTGAAAGGCCGCGCTGGCTTCGTTGTAGATGTTGACGAAGGGCCCGATGGCGTGCGCCCGGCCCGCCAGCGCCCTGAGACAGGTCAGATCATTCACCTCGACCAGTGCGCCTTCGGCCGAAGCGAGCTCTTCGGTCTGGCGGCGCTCGCGCCGCAGCGAGACCAGGATCAGCGAGCCGAGCAGCACCTCTTTGCCAGCGCTTTGCAGCCGTTCGACCACGGCCGGGATGTGGTCTGCAAAGAACGGCGATCGCTTCGAGCAGACGATCTCGCCGACTGAGACGACATCGACAGGCGCTTCGTCGGCGATACGGAAATAGAAGTCGCGCCAGCGTTCAGGCGCCCAATTGTACAGAACTGGACCGAGGCTGAGTTGCATCTTCCGGACCTCACATAGTCGAAACGATTAGCGCCAGGTCTTGCGATAGGCGCCGAGCGTGGAGGCCTGCCCTTCGGTGAACGGCTTCAGGCTTGCGATGTCGGCCTCGCTCCCGCTTTCCAGCGCCGCGAGCGCGTGACGGAAATGGCGCACCACGCTTTCGACATAGGCGCGGCCGCGCTGACGGCCCTCGATCTTGAGCGCGGTGACGCCGGCATCGCGCAAACCCCGAAGCAAGGTCGTGGCGTCCAGGCTGACGGGATCCTCAAAGATGTAACCGGCGCCCTGCGCGGTCGAGAAGCGGCCCTTGCACAGCGTCGGATAGCCCGCGGGCTCGCTCACGGCGAACCGGTTGATGGTGAAGCCGCCCAAGCTCGACTTCGTCCCGTCCGCAGTCTGTTCGTAGGTCACATGGCTCGGCGGCGAGCAGACGCCCTGCATGTTCGGCGACTTTCCGGTCGCATAGGACGACAGCGAGCAGCGCCCCTCCGCCATCACGCAGAGCCCGCCGAACACGAAGACCTCGGTCTCGCAGGCAGACTCGCGGGTGATCTCGGCAATCTCGGGCACGCTCAGGACACGCGGCAGCACGACGCGCCGCGCCCCGAAATTTTCGGCGTAGAAGGCGATGGCATCCGGGTTCGCGGCGGCGGCCTGAACCGAGACGTGCAGACGCTGGTTCGGATGGCGACGCGCGGTGTAATCCATCAAGCCGATGTCGGCGAGGATCAGCGCGTCGGCTCCGGCGCTCACCGCATCGTCCACCGCGCGATGCCAGATGTCGACGGCGGAAGCGCGCGGGAAGGTGTTGATGGCCACCAGGACCCGCGCGCCGCGACCATGCGCCAGCGCGATGCTCTTGCGCATCTCGTCGCGGCTGAAATTCAATCCCGGAAAGTTGCGCGCATTCGTCTCGTCGGCGAAGCCGCAATAGATCGCGTCGGCGCCGGCATCGATGGCGCTCTTCAGCGCGGCCGGCGTTCCGGCGGGACAGATCAGTTCCATCATCTCGATGTCTCGCCTTGGCCGGATGAGCCGATCACGCGGCCACGGGCGGTCGCGAAAGCGCGCCTCGCCGGCGCGCCCAGCGGACCAAACAACGAGGACACTTCCGTAGCGAGATCGAGCTGGGCGTCGTCGATCGCATTGCGCAACGCCAGCACCGCCTCGACATCGCCCTCGACGACGAGCTCGCGCGAGAACATCAGGGCATCGCCATCGACCTTGCCTTCGAGCAAGGCCAGGAGATTGGCGAGCGAGGCGGAGATCCGCGCGTTCAGGCCTTTCGGCAGCTCGCGCACGACGGACAGGCGCGGCGGCCTCGCCTCGACCACGAAGGCAAAGGGCAGATCGATCGGCTTGATCCCGAACCGCGCGCGCGCGTGATCGCCGAGCCGGTCGAACATTGCAGGATTGCGCCGGTGGATCCGCTGCAGGACGCCGCCGAGAACGAGCTGCAACGGCAGCAGAGGTAGCGGGCGCATGGCAATTGCGACGAGCGGCGGAATCGTCGGCAATTGGCCGGGCGATGCGGCGGACGGATCATTCATGGCCCCACATCTGGACGGATTGCACGCCGCTGTATTTGAGCGGGAACAATGAAGACCGAAAACAACACGGCTAGCTGTGATTTTTTGGGAGCTTGTCCAGTTGCAACGTGATGTGCCGCGCTTTCGCGACTTGTCCGACTTCCTGCGCTTCATCGAAAGCCGGGGGCAGTTGCGACGCATTCGCGAGAAGGTCTCCGTCGTCCACGAGATCACGGAAATCCACCGGCGTGTGCTTGGGGCACACGGACCGGCATTATTGTTCGAGCAGCCGGTCAGGGCCGATGGCCGCCCCTCGGAGATGCCGCTCCTCACCAATCTGTTCGGGACGGTCGAGCGGATCGCATGGGGCATGGGAATCGCGCCCGACCGTCTCGAAGAGCTTGGCGCGCTGATGGCCGAGCTCCGCACCCCGCGGCCGCCGAACAGCATCAGGGATGTCTTCGACAAGCTTCCGCTCGCCCGCGCCGCGCTGGCGACGCGTCCGCGCACGCGCGCAGGCGCGCCGGTGCAGGATTGCGTCACGATGGGGCCCGACATCGATCTCGCGCGATTGCCGGTCCAGATCTGCTGGCCCGGCGAGCCGGCGCCGCTGATCACCTGGCCGCTCGTGATCACCGTGCCGCCGGAATCCGCGACGGCCGACCAGGAGGAGAATGTCGGCGTCTACCGCATGCAGGTGCTCGGCCGCGACCGCGCCATCATCCGCTGGCTCGCGCATCGCGGCGGCGCCCGGCATCACCAGCAATGGAAGGCGATCGGGCGCGACATGCCGGTCGCGATCGTCATCGGAGCCGATCCCGCCACCATCCTGGCGGCGGTGCTGCCGCTTCCCGAGACGATGTCGGAGCTGCGCTTCGCCGGCATCTTGCGTGGCGAGCGGCCCGACCTCGCGCCATGCCTCACCGTCCCGCTCGCGATCCCGGCCGAAGCCGAGATCGTCATCGAGGGCTTCGTCTCCGCGACCGAAACCGCGCCCGAGGGTCCGTATGGCGATCACACCGGGTACTATAATTCCGTCGAGGAATTCCCTGTGATGCGCGTGACGGCGATCACCACCCGTCGGCAGCCCGTCTACCTCTCGACCTTCACGGGCCGGCCGCCGGACGAGCCGTCACGGATCGGCGAGGCGCTCAATCGCCTGTTCGTTCCGCTGATCCGTCAGCAATTCCCTGAGGTGACCGATTGCTGGCTGCCGCCGGAGGCCTGCTCCTACCGGATCGCGGTCGCGGCGATCAAGAAGCGCTATCCCGGACAAGCGCGGCGGCTGATGCTGGGCCTGTGGTCGATGCTGCCGCAGTTCAGCTACACAAAGCTCCTGATCGTGGTCGACGACGATATCGACGTCCGCGATTGGCAGGCCGTAATGTGGGCCGTCTCGACGCGCAGCGATGCCTCGCGCGACCTCGTGACCCTCACCGACACGCCGATCGACTATCTCGACTTTGCCTCGCCGAAATCGGGGCTCGGCGGCAAGCTCGGCATCGACGCCACCACCAAGATCCCACCGGAGACGGATCGCGAATGGGGCGTTCCGCTGGCCATGGATCCTACCGTGGTCGCGCGCGTCGATGCGATGTGGGCTACACTCGGCCTGTCCACCACGGCGCGCGCCCCGGCCCTCTCATGAGCGTGCGGCAAGGCATCATCGTCGGCATCAGCGGCGCCTCGGGCGCCGCGATCGGCATGCGCATCGTCGAATTGCTGGCCGACAATCCGGATTATGCGGTGCATCTCGTGGTCTCGCCCGCGGCCGAGCGAACCTTGAACGAAGAAGTGGGCAGCGATGCGCTGGCGCGGCTGCGCGCGCTCGCCTTCCGCGACCATTCTCATTCGGACATCGGCGCCGCGATCGCCAGCGGCTCTTATCCAATCGCGGGCATGATCGTGGCGCCGTGCTCGATCCGTACGCTCTCGGCGATCGCCTGGGGGCAGCTCGACAACCTCCTGACCCGCGCGGCCGACGTGCAGCTCAAGGAACGGCGCCGGCTGGTGTTGCTGGTCCGCGAGAGCCCGCTGCATCTCGGCCATTTGCGCAGCATGCTGCAGGCGACCGAGATCGGCGCGATCATTGCCCCGCCGATGCCGGCCTTCTATCTAAAACCACAGTCGCTGGACGAGGTGATCGACCAGATCGCCGCACGGGCGATCAACCTGCTCGACCTCGCGAAGCTGCGCGCACCCGCAAAGATCTGGTCCGGCCCCGGCTCCAAAGGCGAGTAGCCGGCGCAGTCGCCTCGCCAGCTCAATTCACCTCGGCAAAGCCGAGCGACGACCTGACGCCCGGCGAGATCATCGAGGGTTGCCAGGGCGGCTCGAACGTCATGGTGACATCGACCGAGTCCACACCCGGAACGAGGCGTGCGCTGCTCGCGACCCCGTCCTTGAGAAAGGACGCGGCGGGACAGCCGCGTGTCGTCGCCGTCATGGTGATGTGCGCGGCGCCGTCGTCGACCTGGACATCATAGATGAAGCCGAGGTCGACGATGTTGTGCCCGAGCTCCGGATCGATCACGACCTTCAGCGCCTGCTTTATCCTGGCGACGAGATCCTCATCATTGAAGGTCATGCCTGCACCCTCACCGTCAGTTGATAGAAATCCTTTTGCGGCGTGAAGCCGCCGCGCCATTGATGGCCGCGCTTCTCCAGCTCCCGAAACAGGAAGACCGGTTCGCGACTGAGCAGGGCGTGGAGCGTCTGGCCCGGCGCGAGTTGCTCCAGGGCAGCCAGAATGCGCACCATCGGCTCCGGCGGATCGAGGTCGCGGTTGTCGAGATGAACCGCCGGCTCCGGCCAATCGTCGTCGCTCGCGGCAGCGGAGGCCGGTTCAGCGATTCCGACCGAGCCATCGTCCGGCATGAAGCGGATCTCCCATTCGCCGCCTTCCAGCTCGGCCTCGCGATGAGCAAAGCCCTTGCTCGCCATGACGTCGAACAGAGGAACCGGCTTGAAGGGAGCATAGAGCCGCAGCCCCTCTCCGGGTTCGAGCCGTTCGAGCGCGGCCATGATGATCGAGAATGGCTCGCCGCCTGCGCGCAAGATCGGCCGGACATCGACGTCGACGAATGCGGTCATGGCAATCTCCTTTCAGTTCCGTGAGACCAGAAGATGAGGCATGGCGGCTCCCGTCGGCAGGCGCAGCGGCTCCGCCACGTCCGCAAGCCGCCGGGCCCTGATGAACTCCTCGCTCAGGCCGAGCGTCGCAAGCATCACCACCGCGACGGCGATGCGGAAGCCGAGTGCCGTGTCGAACAGGAGCATCAACGTCGCCGCCCAGCTTCCGGCAAAGAACAGCACAAACCATTTCAACGCGCGGCGCTCGGCAACGAGATCCTGGACGCGCGGCGTCGGCACTCTGCCCATCACCGGGCCGTAGGTCTCGAGCCAGGTCAGGAACGGCACGATCTTGTAGAGATTGGCGAGCACGAGGCCGGTGAGCCAGCCGAACGCGACGAGAAAGACCAGCGCTCCGACATGGGATGAGAAGGCGCCGGTCGCAAGAAGCGTGGCGCCCAGCATTGCGGCGGCGGCGAGACTCGCCAGCGCAACAAGGCTCATGCCCGTGTTGAGCTCGAGCGCACGACGTTTGCGGGTCCTGTACAGGCTGAGCACGTCGCGACCGTAGGCGGCCAGCGACAGCAGCGCCGCCGCTCCTGCAAGCAGAAGCGCCAAATTCAGCCCGGTCATGCGCCAGAGCGCAAGCACGCCGCCGACAAGTCCGACAGCCAGCGCGGCGATGCCGGCAAGCCAGGCCAGCCGGCCGAGCCGCGCATCGCCGTCGGGCGCGAGCATGAACATCGCAAGCAGGCGATAGCTGACGCCCATGGCCGTGAATGTTAGCCATCCGCCAAGCCCCGCAATCGCGTGGATCGGAACGCCGGACACCAGCAGGTCCGGCCATTGCGCGCCGATGGCGGTTCCGGACAGCACCAGCGAGAACAGGCCGCCGAATGTCGCCGTGACACAGATGCAGGCAAGCCCACCCGCGACGAACCGCGCCGGTCCGGGCAAGGGTCGGGCCGACCACAGCGTCATGCCGAGATTGGCAACGACCAGAGCGAAACCTGCGATCAGCAGGCCCGCGCCAACGGGGAGCAGCCAGGGCGGCCCGTTGAAGCGCCCGCCCAGAGCCAGAAAGCCTGCGAGCAGGACCGTCAGCCCCAGCGTCAACAGCGCGAGAGCCGGCAGCGTCCAGCGCTCCGCATAGAGCGGCCTTGCGACCAGCACCGGCACGAATTGGAACAGCGCGCCACACAGGACGGTGCTCAACCAGCCGATGCTGACCATGTGAACGACGACGAGCGTATCCGGGCCGCCGATGTCGTGGTTCGGAAAACCGAATCCGATGACGATCAGCGCCTCTGCAAGCAGCAGCCATGCGATCGCGACCGCGAAGTAACTGATGACCCATTTACAAAGGCTGGTTCCGATCACGAATTGCTTCCCATCGTCCGCGCACGAAATCCCAGTGTCGGCACTCGAGAACGGTAAGCGGCTGCAGTCGCGGCCACTTTGTCGAGGCGCAAACTGCGATGCCATTCACGACAATGGGAAATCGCATTTGAACATTCAGCAGAAGTTGTCATGCCCGGGCTTGTCCCGCCTGCGCGGCCGAAGCCGCTTCGGCGCGGCGAGGGCCCGGGCACCCACGTTCTTTGTGCTGCGTGGCAAGGCGTGGACGCCCGGGACAAGCCCGGTCATGACGCCGTGGGCACTGGCGCCCTTTCGCGACAAACCCAGGGCGCGATACCCCGGGCAGCGCGGAAGGATTGATTCAGCGCAAGAGCGCTGCCCGCCGCGCTGATATTCAAGACGTTCAAGTCAGCAGGGAATGGTCGGATGACGCTGAAGAATTGGTGCGCGGTTCTCGCGATTTCAGTTGGCGCGATCACATCCGCGATTGCTCAATCCGACTTTCCGCCCTCCGCGAGCGCGAAACAAGAAGCGCCTCGCCTCGTCGAGGTCATGAGCATGGCGCAGCTTGAGCATCTCAAGCTGTGGTATGCAGGCAAGGCGAAGAACTGGGACCTGGCCGCGTATGAGTTGCGGCAGCTGACGAATAGCTTGGCCGAAGCAGCCATTTTCTACCCGGCGGTGCCCGTCAGCAACGTGACCACGATGAAGGAGCCGCTGCTGTCGATCGCCGACGCGATCGCGGCGGGCGACGATCGCAAGTTCGCCGCTTCCATGCGCGTGCTGACCGACGGCTGTAATGCTTGTCACGGCTCGATGGGCCGCGGCTTCATTGCCATCGCCGTTCCGACCGGCGGGCAACCGCCCGCCAATCAGATATTTCCGCCGTCGGGAAACAGCCGCAAGCATTGATGCGGCCAGCCCGCTCGCGATGATCGTTGCTCTTGGTGTCTGCCTCGTGACGGCGTGAGCATGCCGGCCGGGGGCTGGATTGCGTTGCATCAATCCGGAAATCGAGCAGCCCCGTACCCTGGTTTCGCCCAAATGTCAGCGACCGCCGAGCCCATCCATGATCGAACGATTTAGCCCGGCCAAGCCCTTGGCTGCAACGTTCTGGCAAATGCCGAAGGACGAGCTCTATCGCGCGCTCGGCTCCGGCCCGGACGGCCTGTCACGCATCGAAGCCGACCGACGGCTGGCGATCGTCGGCGCAAACCGCGTCGACGCCTCCCAAGGCCGGTCGGCCCTGCGCAAGCTCGGCCAGCGTCTCTGGAATCCGCTGGTTGCCATGCTGCTGGCGGCGGCGCTCGTATCCGGGCTGAGCGGCGATATCGGCAGCTTTGCCATCATCGCAACCGTGCTGTCCCTGTCCATCACGCTCGATATCGTCCAGGAGCATCGCGCCGAGCTCACGGCCGAGACGTTGCGGGAATCGGTGGCCATCCAGGCTGACGTTGTCAGGGACGGCAAGGATGCCACGATTTCGGTGACGGCTCTCGTCCCGGGGGATGTCGTGAAGCTCCGTATCGGCGATTTGATACCGGCCGACGGCATCGTTCTCGAGGCGCAGGATCTGCAGGTCAATGAAGCCCTGATGACAGGCGAGCCGTTCCCGGCGTTCAAGACGGACGGCGCCTGCTCTGCTTCATTGCCGGCGGACGCCACGAACGCCCTGTTCGCGGGAACCAGTACCGTCGGCGGAAGCGGCAAGATGTTGGTCGTGACGACGGGAGGCCGGACGCGCTTTGGCGCGATCGCCTCGGCAATGGCCGCCAACGCACCACCCACGGCTCTCGAGCAAGGGGTCCGCAGGCTCGGACTTCTGATCCTTCGGCTGACACTCTTCCTCACTCTCTTCGTGCTGATGGCTCATCTCGTCGCGCAACGTAACGCAATGGAGTCCTTCCTCTTCGCCGTCGCGCTCGCCGTCGGCTTGACGCCCGAACTGCTGCCGATGGTGATGACGGTGACCCTCGCCCGCGGCGCGCTGCGCATGGCGAAGCGAAAGGTCATCGTCAAGCGGTTGTCCGCGATCCACGATCTGGGGGCGATGGACACGCTTTGTGTCGACAAGACCGGCACGCTCACGGAAGCCAGGATCACCCTGGCGGCGCATATCGAGCCGCAGGGGCGATCCAGCGACCGCGTTCTGAGCCTCGCCCGCCTGAACAGCACGTTCCAGGCCGGCGTGAGAAGCCCGCTCGATGACGCGATCCTGTCCGCGAGCCGCGATGATCGCGACGGCTGGGTTCGGCTTTCGGAAGTCCCGTTCGACTTCGAGCGGCGCTGCCTGTCCGTTCTGGTCGGACGCAACGGCGAACAGACGCTGATCGCCAAAGGGGCGCCGGAATCCATCCTGTCGCGCTGCGTTGCCGTGGAAATCGATGGTCTGGCTCATCCGCTCGACGCCGCCTGGCAACAGAAGATGGCCGACATCCAGGCGCGTTATGCCGGCGACGGCTTCCGGCTCCTTGCCGTCGCCATCAAATCCATTCCGGCCGGCCAGCAGACCATTGCCGTCGGCGACGAGACCCATCTGACCCTGATCGGCTTTTGTGCCTTCGCCGACCCGCCGAAGCAGGATGCAGCCACGGCAATCGATGCGCTCAGCTTGCTCGGCGTGACCATCAAGATCATTTCGGGTGACCATGGCGCCGTGGTCGCGCACGTCGCGCGATCGGTTGGCCTCAGAGCGGACCGGATCATGACCGGCGCCGAGATCTCCGAGCTCACCGATGCCGCGCTGGTTGCCCGGGTCGATGACATCGACCTTTTTGCCCGGATCGACCCCGATCAGAAACGGCGGATCATCGCCGCGCTCCGGCACCGCAATCACGTCGTCGGTTTCATGGGGGACGGCGTCAATGACGCCCCCGCGCTTCACGCCGCCCATGTCGGCATATCCGTCACGGGCGCGACCGAGGTCGCCCGCGCGGCCGCCGACATGATCTTGCTGGCGCCCGACCTTTCCGTGCTCGCGGCCGGCGTGCGCGAAGGGCGCAGGACGTTTGCCAACATCCTGAAATATGTCCGGATGGGAACGAGCTCGAATTTCGGCAACATGCTGTCGATGGCGCTCGCCTCGATCATCCTTCCCTTCCTGCCGTTGCTGCCGCTGCAGATCCTCTTGAACAATCTGATCTACGATCTCTCCGAAATCGGCATCCCCTTCGATGACGTCGACCCTGAAGACGTTGCCGGGCCCGAATCCTGGGACATGGCAAGCATCCTCCGCTTCACCATCATCATGGGAATGGTGTCGTCCCTGTTCGACGCGATCACCTTCGCCGTTCTCCTCAAGCTGTTCGATGCGGATGCGCCGATGTTTCAAACCGGATGGTTCCTGGAATCGATCACGACCCAGATCCTGGTGATCTTCGTGATCCGGTCTCGCAAACTGCCGTGGCGCGCGAACCGCCCGCACAACATCCTGATCGCGACATCTCTCGGCGCCCTGCTTGCCGGCGTGGCGCTTGCGCTTGGCCCGTGGGGAGGCGCATTCGGCTTTACCGGGCTTTCCACAGGACTAATGGCGACGATCATCGCCATTGCCATGGCCTATCTGATCTCGGCGAACATCGCCAAACGGCTGGCAATCGCAGTTCCACAACACCTGAGATAAAAGTCAGGTCGCGTCCGGATAGATCTGCTCACGGTGGACTTCCCGACCGCTCTCATCGATGACGACGATCCGGAGGTCGGGGTGGCCTTTGGGCTTATTCCTGCGCACCTTGTCGGCCAGGCTCTTGCTGTGCACGATGGCGGCGCCATCGCTCACAAGCTCCAATCCGGACCTGTCGCGAACAGGGACCCCATCCTTCATATCGAAATAGTATGTGGGCATGAACTCATTCCCGCGTTTCACGCGGCTCGGTTGACGTTATCATCCCAGAGGCGAAGCTGCCGAGGCGGAATGCAACGTGGCACCCCCTGGGAACCGCATTCTAATGAACCAGCCGGGTCAAAATCTTGAGCCGGATCAAAAGCGGGAACTTTCAGCAAGGGCCCCGCTTCAAGCCCGTCCTACGCGGTATCATGGCAGCGACTTCCCGCTGTCGCATGTCCATCTGGCGGAGAAGGTTTTTCCCCTCCACCGCCGCCGCGGTAACATTCAACAGTCAGCGTACCGGAGTGCCCGCGATGCGCGACGTTACGGCAGATTGTCCCTCAGGAAAATGTCGATGCGGATGCGTTCCTGGTCGGGGCTGATGGGCTCGCCCGAACAGTGCGCGAGCAGGATGCGCGCCGCAGACCGTGCCTCGTGCCCAGGATCCTGGTTGATGATGGCATCGAGCGTGCCGCGGACCAGGAATCGCCGCGTGTGCTGAGTGAGCTCGTGAGTGATCCAGACCACCTCGCGTGCGCGGCCGGAGGCCTCGAGCGCGTCGGCGATGCCGCGGTTTCCGGCGCCACAGCAGTAGATGCCGCGAAGGTCGGCATGGTGCGCGAGCAGCGCGGCAGTGAGCTCCCGCGTCCGCTCGCTGTCGTCGCGGCCTTCGATGACCGGGAGCGCGACCAGGCTTGGATATTCGCTGGACAGGATCTGGTGGAAGCCGAACTGCCGCTCGGTATGATCGCGCAGCGACAACGATCCCGCGATCACGGCGACCGTGCCCTCGCGCCCGGCCAAGAAACGTCCCATCAGCGTTGCAGCAGTCCGCCCCGCAGCCGGGTTGTCGATACCGACATAATGCAGGCGGCGCGAACTCGGCGCGTCCGACACCAGCGTGACCACGGCGACCCCGCGCGCGGTGAGCTCGTCGATGGCGGCGCGCACCCTGGGATGGTCCAGCGCGATGACGGCGACGCCCTGATAGGCCGGCGACAGGTCTTCGAGCGCGCCTGCCAGCACATCCGGATCGAACACGTCGACATGAAGGATATCGATGAAGCCGCGTTGGCCGGCGAGCCACTCCGCTGTGCGCTGGACCTGCTCGGTCAGATTAGTCATGAAGCTGTTGCTGCCGGTCGGCAGCACGAAGGCGAAGCGAAAACTCTGCCCGCGCGCCAGCCGGGCGGCCGCTACGTCCGCGCGGTAGCCGAGCTTGGCGACGGCGGCCTCGACACGCGCAACGGTCTTGGCGCGGACGCCCTCGCGCCGGTTGACGACGCGATCGACGGTCGCAAGCGAAACGCCCGCCGCACGCGCGACGTCCTCCAGCGTGGCGCGAACGGCTGGCTGCATCGCGCTAGCCGTCATTCGCGCGCCGCCCACAGCATGCCGCGCGTCATCAACGTCCGGATCTCGGGCACGTCGAGCTCGTAAGCACGGTGGCCGAGCGAGGAATAGAACACCCTGCCCGCACCGTAACGCTTCTTCCAGACCACCGGCATCACCACGCCGTCGATCCAGGGCGCGTGCTCGCCGGTGAAGGTGGTCGTCGCCAGGACCTCGTTGGCGGGGTCAACATGCATGTAATATTGCTCGGAACGATGCTCGAAACTCTTCAGGCCCTTCATGATGGGGTCGTCCGGCTTCGTCAAGTCGACCTTGTAGTCGATGATGTTGCCGGGATGCGCCACCCACTGTCCGCCGCACAGGAACTGGTAGTCCACGGAATCGCGGAACGCATCGCACATGCCGCCATGGTGACCGGCAAGCCCGACGCCGCCACGCACCGCCGCACAGAGATTGAGCGCGTCCGCCTTCTCGATCTTCGACATCGTGTAGATCGGGATGATGAGCGACAGATCATGGATCGCGGGATCGCCGAATGCCTCTGTCGTGGTCTCGATCCGGACCTCGAAACCCTCCGCCTTCAGCCAGCCGCGGATCATCGAGGCGCACAAATCGGGATCGTGTCCTGGCCAACCGCCCCACACAATCAATGCCTTGCGCATGGTCATTTCCTCAGTCGATCTGTCCGGTTTCACGTCCGGCCGGCAGCATCGCCGGCCGCTCGACGCGGCTCTCGATCTTGACACGCCGCCCTTCGTCGGCGGAGGTCTGGAACGCCTCCATCACCTCCAGCACGTGGAAAGCCAGCGCGCCGCTGGCGCGATGCGGGCGGTTGTTCAGGATCGCGGAGGCCATGTCGGCGACGCCGATGGAGCGGAACTCGCCCTCGACATGGCCGTGCGTCAGCGGCACCGTCTCGAATTCGCCGCCGGTCTTCGCAACCTGCACCTCGCCGCCGAAGCGGTTCGGGTCCGGCACCAGCATGCTGCCCTTGTCGCCATAGATGTCGATCGGCGCGTGCCGGTGCTTCGGCACGTCGAAGCTCATGGTGATCGAGACCACCGCCCCGCTTTCGAATTCGAGCGTGCCCGCGACGTGGGTCGACACCTCGACCGGGATCAAGGTGCCGTTCATCGGCTGGCTCGTGACCAGACGCTCCGATCGCGGGCGCGCGGTCGAGCCCATCACGCTCGCGACCGGCCCCAGGAGCTGCACGAGATCGGTGATGTAATACGGGCCCATGTCGAACATCGGCCCGCCGCCGCGCAAGTAGTAGAAGCCGGGCGCCGGATGCCAGCGCTCATGGCCGGGACATCCGAAGAAGGCGCTGCCGGCGACCGGGGTGCCGATCGCGCCGTCGTCGATCAGCTTGCGCGCAGTCTGGTGCCCGCCGCCGAGGAACGTGTCGGGCGCGCAGCCGACGCGAAGGCTTTTCTGCGCGGCAAGATCCATCACCTTGCGGGCCTCCGCGACGTTGATACCAAGCGGCTTCTCGGAATGAACGTGCTTGCCGGCGTTCAGCACAGCCAAGCTGACATCGGTGTGGGCCAGCGGCACGGTGAGATTGACGACGATCTCGACGTCGTCGCGCTTGAGCAGCTGATCGACCCGCATCGCCGGCAGCCCGAAGGCCGCGCCCTGCCGCTCCGCCACGTCGCTGCGCATGTCGGCGAGCGCCCTCACCTCCATGACCGGGAAGCGCTGCGCTGCCTTGAGGTAGGCGGTGCTGATCACACCGCAGCCGATGATTCCGACGCCGACTTTTCTCATTGTGCTCTCCGTGAAGTCCCCGCTCATCCCTTGACGGCGCCTGCCGTGAGGCCGGCGACGATGTGCTTCTGTGCCAGCAGGAACAGAATGATCGTCGGCAGGATGGTGAGCGTGATGAAGGCCAGGATCAGGTGCCATTCGGACGAATACTCGCCCTGGTAAATCATGATGCCGAGCGGCCAGGGGTAGAGCGCGTCGGTGTTGAGCATCACCAGTGGCAGCAGATAGGCGTTCCAGCTGTTGACGAAGGTGATGGTGCCGACGGTCGCCAGGATCGGCCGCGACAACGGCAATGTCACGTAGCGGAAGAATTTGATGTAGCTGCAGCCGTCGACCAGCGCGGCCTCGAGCAGCTCATAGGGAATATCCCTGAAGAAGCGCCGCAGCAGCAGCACGCTCATGGCAAGGCTGAAGGCGACCTGCGGCAGCGCGACGCCGAAATAGGTATCGAGCAATCCGAGATCGCGTACCTTGATGAACAGCGGCAGCACGGCCGTTGCGGCCGGAAACAGCAGGCCCAGCGTCAAATAGCTCAGCAGCATCGAGCTGCCGAAGAATCTCACGTGGGCGAAGGTGAACGCCGCCATCGAGGCGACGATCAAGGTCAAGGTCACGGTGAGGGTCGAGATGATCAGCGAGTTGCGCAGCAGCTGCCAGTAGCGGGCCGAGAACAGGATGTCGGCATAGTTCTGCCATTCCCAGTGCGTCGGCCAGCCGAACGGATTGACGCGCAACTCGCCGAGCGATTTGAAGCCGCCGAGCAGGGTCGCGAGCAACGGCACCAGCACGAAGACGGCAACAACGGCGAGGAACGCCGCCTTGAACAGCACGGCCGGATCGAACGGCGCGCGGGTGGTCTCGGCCCTACTCATCGCGCATGAACCATCGCTTGTAGGTGAAGGCAAAGGTCACGCAAATCACGAACAGGATGACGCCGATGGCGCTGCCGTAGCCGACCCGCATCCGCGAAATGCCGTTGTTGTAGAGGAAGCTGACCATCGTGTTGGAGGAATCCGCCGGTCCTCCGCGCGTCAGCGGCATCACGAGATCGAACAGCTGCAATGAGCCGACGATCGCGAAGAACACGGAGAGCCGGATCGTCGGATAAAGCAGGGGGATGACGACATGGCGCAGCGCCTGCGTTCGCGTTGCGCCGTCGATCCGGGCCGCCTCGACCAGGCTCTTGTCGAGGCCTTGGAGTGCCGCGATGAACAACATCATGTGGAAGCCGAAATATTTCCACACGATCACGATCAGCACCGCCAGCATCGCGGTGTCGGTCGAGGCGAGCAGATGCGGCGGCTCGGCGCCGAAGCTGCGCCAGATCGAGGCGACGAGGCCGTAGTCGCCGTCATAGACGAAGGAGAAGATCAGCCCGGTCGCGATCTCGGCGAGGATATAGGGCATGAAGAACAGCATGCGCAGCGCCACGGCTCCGCGAAAGCGTTCCGCGAGCATCAGGGCCAGCGTCAGCGCGAGCGGCAGCTGGATCGCGAGCGAGACCGCGATGATCAGCCCATTGTTGCGCAGCGCGAGCCAGAAGGCGCGCGTCTCCAGCACGAAACGGTAATTGTCCAGGCCGATCCAGTTGGTGGGTTTGCCGAACCCGTTCCAGTTGAACGCCGAGTACCAGGCGGCCTCGCCGATCGGCAAGACCACGAACAGCGTGAACAGCAGCAGCGCCGGCGGCAGGAACAGGATGAGGACCGTGAAGCGGCCGTCCCAGCTCGGGCCGCGGACCGCAAGCGGCGAGAACGACGGCTTCGCAACGCCCATCGCCGGCACGCTTGCGATGCGTCGTTCCACCGTCAGTTACCCTGCTTCCATGCCGCTTCGATCGCTTTCGCGGCGTCCTGCGGGCTCATGCTGCCACCGGCGATCTCCGCGGTGACGTCGTTGACGACGCGGCCGACCGAGGGGCCGAGACTCTGGTCATAGAAGTTCTGGTGGTAGTTCGACTTCGCGAGATTGGCCGCGATCAGCTTCATGAAGGAATTGTTGAGGCCGGCGTCCGCGCCCTGCACCACCGGGATGATGAAGTTGCCCGCCGCAAGCCGCGTCTGCACGTCCTTCGAGACGAAGTATTTCAGGAAATCGACCGCCTCCTTCGGCGAGCCCTTGGTGATCAGCCAGCCGGTGATGCCGCCAAGCGTATCCGTCGGCGCACCCTTGCCGCCCGATACGACCGGAAAATCGAACCAGCAGATCTTGTCTTCGGACAGACCCGTCTTGTCGGCGGCGAGCGCGCGCTGCAGATGATAGACGGTGGAAATCGCCAGGGTCATCGCCGCCTTGCCGTCGCCGAAATAGCCGACGGCCTGTGGGTTCTTGAAGCCGAGGAAGCCGTTCTGGAACGGCTGGAGATCGACCAGCTGCTTGAACAGCTCGCCCGATTTCTGGAAGGTCTCGCCGGCGAAGCCGCCGTTCTCGCCCTTCAACGCCGCATCGAATGCCGGCTTGCCGCCGATGCGCACCGCAAGATGGGTCCAGTAGAAATGCAGCGGCCATTTGTCCGCGCCGCCGACCACGATCGGCGTGACGCCGGCCGCCTTGAGTGTCTTCACCGCGGCGAGCAGATCGTCCCAGCTCTTGATGGCGGCGGGATCGACCTTGGCCTTGGCCATCAGCTCCTTGTTGCAGAGGAAGCCGACCTGCGACAACGCGGTGGGCAGGCCATAAACGCGGCCATTGCTCGTGAACGCAGCGAGTGCAGCCGAGGTGAGGCTGTCGCTATAGCCCTTCACTTGGTCGGTGATGTCATCGAGCACGCCGGCCTCGATCTGCGTCTTCAGCACACCGCCGGCCCAGCTGTAGATGATGTTCGGCCGGTCCTTGGATTGCAGGATGGTCGGCAGCTTGGCCTTGTAGGCCTCGTTCTCGAGGAACTGCATCTCGACCTTCACGCCGGGATGCGACGCTTCATAGGCGCGCGCAACTTCCTCCCAGAGCTTCACCTGGACGGGGTTGGCTTCGATGTGGAGCCATTTGACGGTCGTATCGGCTGCAGCGATTTGGGCGCCAAGCAGGCATGCGGCAGCGGCGAGTCCCAGCTTCCCGAGCAGTCTCATCACATCCTCCCAGCCGATCTTATTCTTTGACTGCAATCCTGCCTTCAATTTTTGAGGTACGCAACTAAAATTCTGACCTATGCACCTCACGGGCGGACTGGCTAAGGTCTGGTCAAGAGTCGGGACGGCCCACCGCGCCACCCGCAAATGACTGGGAGGTGCCCTTGGCCGCCATCTATTCCGACCTCGCCGGCAAGGTCGTGCTCGTCACCGGAGGTGCGGCGGGCATTGGCGCTGCGATCGTGCGGCGCTTCGCGGAGCAGAAATCCAAGGTCGTGTTCTTCGACATCAAGATCGACGAGGGCCAGCACCTGGCGCGCGAGCTGTCCGATCAGGGACTGTCGGCGCATTTCCAACATGTCGACCTCACCGACATCCCCGCGCTGCGCGCCGGCGTCGTGGAGGCACGCAAGGCGCACGGCGCGATCAACATCCTGATCAACAACGCCGCGCATGATGAACGGCACAAGACCGAGGAGATGACGCCCGAATATTGGGACGACCGCATCGCGGTGAACCTGAAGCACCAGTTCTTCGCGTCGCAAGCCGTGCTGCCGGACATGAAGGCCGCCAATGGCGGCGCCATCGTCAATTTCGGCTCGGTATCGTGGATTGCAGGCCAGGGCGGCATGGCCGCCTACACCGCCAGCAAATCAGGCGTGATCGGATTGACGCGCTCGCTGGCCCGCGATTACGGCCCCTACAATATCCGCGTCAACGCGATCGCGCCGGGCTGGATCATGACCGAGCGGCAGCTCGAGAAATGGATGACACCGGCGGGCGAGATCGAGCTGCAGCAGCGGCAGTGCCTGAAGCGCCGGCTGGTGCCGGACGAGGTCGCGAAGGTCACCGTCTTCCTCGCCTCGGACGAAGCTTCCGCCTGCACTGCCCAGCACTACATCGTCGATGGCGGCTGGGTGTGAGATGCTTTGAGAATGGTGGGCGCACAAAAGCTGTCGACTTTCAGCGAAACCGCCAACTCTCGTGCCGCCGGCGCCGATGCTATTCCTTGTTCTCGTCAAGCAGCCTGGCCACACGACGCAAGCCGAGCAGATAACCCTGGGTGCCGAAGCCTGCGATGACCCCATCAGCCCGTTTGGAGACGAACGAATGATGGCGGAATTCCTCGCGCTTGTGCACGTTGGAAATGTGCACCTCGATCACGGTCCCCTCGAACGTGTTCAGGGCATCCAGGATGGCGACCGACGTATGGGTGAAAGCCGCAGGATTCATCACGATGCCGGCAGCCGTCTCGCGCGCCTCGTGAATCCAGTCGATCAGCTCGTATTCCCTGTTGGATTGATGAAAGCGAATTTCCAGGCCAAGCTCCCTGGCCAGCGCCCGGCAATCCCGCTCCACGTCCGCAAGCGTCTCGTGACCATAGATGTGGGGCTGACGCTTGCCGAGCAGATTGAGATTTGGCCCGTTCAGGACGTAGACGAGACGACTCATACAACAACTCCGTTCAGTGATGGGCGAGGATTTCGCCAAGAAACTGCCTGGTGCGGGCATGCTGTGGATTGTGGAAGAAAGCGTCAGGCGCGTCTTCTTCGATGATCTGACCTTCAGCCATGAAGATCACACGGTCGGCAACCTGGCGGGCAAAGCCCATCTCGTGGGTGACGCAAATCATGGTCATGCCGTCGTTGGCGAGGCCGATCATCGTGTCGAGCACCTCCTTGACCATTTCGGGATCGAGAGCCGAGGTCGGCTCGTCAAACAACATTACTTTCGGTTGCATGCAGAGCGCACGCGCAATCGCGACACGCTGTTGCTGGCCGCCGGAAAGCTGAGCCGGATATTTCTCGGCCTGGTCACCGATACGGACGCGCTCGAGGTATTTTCGCGCGGTTGCTTCGGCCTCCGTCTTGCTGATGCGGCGCGCGCGAATGGGCGCGAGCGTGCAGTTCTGCAAGACCGTCATATGCGGGAAAAGATTGAAGCTCTGAAAGACCATGCCGACGTCCTGGCGTACGACATCGATGGCCCTGATGCTGTCGTCCAGCCGATGACCGTTCACCACGATGCTGCCCTGCTGGATCGGCTCGAGGCGGTTGATGCAGCGGATCAGCGTCGACTTTCCCGAGCCGGACGGACCACAGAGCACGATCTTTTGGCCCTTGCGCACGGTGAGATCAACGTCGCGTAAAGCCTGGTACCCGCCGTACCACTTCTGCACGCCCTTCATTTCGATCAGGTTCTGGTCTTGCATGCCGGCCTCCGCTCTCGGGCGGCGGCCAACGCGGATCGCGCGTCGGCCGCTCGCAATGGCTATTGGACGGTGAAGGGAACGCCGGGGACGGAGTCCGGAAAGACCGGGACCGGGACCTTCATCCATTTGGCGTAGAAGGCGGCCAGTTTTCCGTTCGACTTGATCTCGTCGATGAACTTGTTGGCCGTCTCATTCCACTCCTTCTCGCCCAGGCGCGTGCAGGCGCCGTTGTACAGAGCGGTGAAGTGCAGCTTGGGTTCGAAACCAAGTTCGGGCTTTGCGGCGTTCAGACGCTGCGGATAGAACAGGTTCGCACCGACGGCCTGGACCTGGCCGGAGAGCAGCGCCTGGATGGTGGCCGCGTCATCGTCGAATCTGCGGATTTCGGTTCCGGACGGCGCGTTGTTGGTCACCTGGGTGTCCTGCGTGGAGGACCTCGGAACGCCAATGACGTACTTGCCCATGTCGCCATTGCCGGTGATCGGCGTCGCCTGGGCGGCGACGAGCGTGATCTCATTGGCGACATACGGCTTGGAATATTGCACCGCCTTCGCGCGCTCGGGCAGCATGGCCATGGTTGCGAACAGAATGTCGACGCGGCCTGTGGTCAGAGCCGGAATGCGATTGGCCACCGCCAGCGGGACGAACTCGGCCTTGACGCCGAGATATTCAGCGAAGGCGCGCCCCATGTCGGCATCGATGCCATCCTGCTTTCCCGAGCTGTCGACATAGCCCCAGGGCGGATTATCCCCCTGAATGCCGATGACGACGACGCCCTTCTTCTTCACGTCTTGCAGTGTCCCCGCCTGCGATTTGCCGGCGATGGCGAGAGCCGCCAATGCCAATAGCGCGAGCTTGAGCTGGCGACGATTGGATGAAAACAACATGAGTATCTCCTCCTGGTGATGGCTATTTGTAGAGTAAGTGCGCCGCTATTATCTTTGACTGGTCAGGGCGAGCCTGGCCTCCATCCGACCGCCCCACCACGAGAGTGGCCAGCAGAGGACGAAGTACATCGCGCCGACCACGCCGAAGACCAGCAACGGCTGGAAGGTCTGGTTCGACACGATTTGACCGGCGCGGGCGAGCTCGATGAAGCCGACGATGGCGGCGAGCGAGGTGCCCTTGATGAGCTGCACGAGATAGCCGATGGTCGCCGGCAGCGAGATGCGGATCGCCTGCGGTAGCACGATGTCGCGCATGCGGGACGAATAGTGCAGTCCCAGCGCCATCGCCGCTTCGGTCTGGCCGCGCGGCACGGCCTGTATCGCGCCGCGCCAGATCTCGCCAAGGAAGGCCGAGGCATTCACGGTGAAACCGATTGCCACCGCGACGAACGCATCGAGCTTCAGCCCGGTCAGCGCCAATCCGTAATACACGACGAAAAGCTGCAGCAGCAGCGGGGTGCCCTGGAATATCCCGATGTAGATGCGGGTGCCCCATTCCACGCCCCTGTGGCCACAGGTGCGCAGCAACGCGACGGCGAGCCCCGCCGTACAGCCGCCCGCAAACGCGACCAGCGTGAGCAGCACCGTCCATTGCAACCCACGCAGCAGGAAGCCGAACTCGGGAAGACCAAAATGCGGTGTCATGCTGGCTCCCTCAGCGTGTCGGATATGAGAAGAAGCGGTGAGAGACGACCGCAAAGCCCAGCATCAGCAGCCAGGAGATCGCGAGATAGAGGAAGGTGACGGAGAAATAGACCTCGAAGCTGCGGAAGGTGTCGCTCTCGATGCGCTGTGCAACCGACGTCAGTTCGTAGGCGGACACAGCCGAACAGATCGACGATGTCAGTGTCAGCATGATGAACTGGCCCGTCAGCGAGGGGTAGATCGCGCGAAGCGCGGGCTTGAGCACGATGAAACGGAACACCTGCCCTTTGTGCAATCCGAGCGCGTAACCGGCCTCCACCTGCCCCTTGTGAATGGACTGTACCCCGCCGCGGATGATCTCGATGGCGTAGGCGCCGCCATTGATGCCGAGCGCGATAATGGCGGTCGCTGTCGGATTGAGCTTCAGTCCAATGAGCGGCAGGGCGAAGAACAGGAAGAAGATCTGCACCAGGAAAGGTGTATTGCGCACGACCTCGACGAAGCCGATCATGAGACCACGCAACCACGCCGCCTTCGAATCGCGTGCCGCGACGCCTCCGACGCCGATTAGCATCGCCAGCGTCATTCCGGCGAACGCCAGGCTCAACGTACCCACGCAACCCCACAGCAGTGCGGGCATTGCATGCCAAACCACCGAGAAATCGAGCGTGTAGCCCATCCTTACGTTTCCTCTCGGGCGTTGTACGTGCCGCTCACCCATCGGCCGGGTGTCACCCTCCCAGGGACGCGAAAGTCGCGAAGAAGACGTCTGGATCGGGTGAGATGCCGGTGAACAGGCGAAATGCTTCGGTGCCCTGGAAGATCGCCATGCCACCGCCATCGACGGTGCGGCAGCCGAAGGCACGCGCCGCACGCAGCAAGGATGTTTCCAGCGGGAAATAGACGATCTCGGCGACCCACAGATCGGGACGCAGCAGGGCCGTCGGCAGCGGTGTGCCCGGATACTTGTCCATGCCGATCGGCGTCGCGTTGACAATTCCGTCAGCGGCGGCCACGGCGGCTGCAACATCCTGGCCGGCCCTCAAGCGCCCTTCTGCAAATCGGGGGGACAAGCCCTCGACCACGCCCTGCGCCTTGGCAAAGTCGACGTCGATGATGGTCAGCTCCTGCACGCCGAGCTTCATCAGCGCGAAGGCCACGGCCGCGCCCGCACCGCCCGCGCCGAACTGGACGACACGGCCGAGCGGCGCACCTTGCATGTTGCGGCGAAAATTCTCGGCAAACCCGAACCAGTCCGTGTTGTGGCCGGTCATCCGACTATTCCGGATGACCACGGTATTCACCGCGCCGAGCGCCTCTGCATCCGGCGAGAGCGCGTCCAGCAGCGGGAGAATCGCCTGCTTGCAGGGATGGGTTACGTTCAAACCATCGTAGCCCATGCGCTTTGCGGCCGTGAGCAATTCGGGCAAGGCTTCGATGCCGAGCTTCAGCTCGGTCAGGTCGATCGTCTTGTAGAGATACCGGATTCCAGCGGCATCAGCGGCCGCTTCATGCATGGGCGGCGTGCGCGACGCCGCGATGCCGCTGCCGATCAGGCCGACGAGAAAGTTGGACTTCGGATACATGTTCGGCATCGCCCGTCAGCTCAATGGGACAGTCAATTCGGCGATCACCTGAGCCGTGCCCGGTCGAACGCCGCGCCACCAGGAAAACGCTTCCGCTGCCTGCTCGACCAGCATGCCGACGCCGTCGGCGAGCTTGGCGACGCCTTCCGCGCGAGCCGCCTGCAGAAAGGGAGTCAATCCTTTGCCGTAGGCAAGTTCATATGCCAGTTCCGCGCCGCGCAAGACATTGCGTGGAAGCGGCGGCATTTGACCCCGCAGGCTGGCCGATGTCGCGTTGACCACGACGTCATACCCCTCGGCGAGATCGGCCAGCTCGGTGTAGCCGCTGACCATCAGGGGACCACAGCCGGCAAACTCCTCGGCCAATGCCACTGCTTTCGCCAGCGTTCGATTGACCAGAACCAGCTCGGACGGCTCTTCGCGCAGGAACGGCAGCAGCGCACCACGTGCCGCCCCGCCGGCGCCGAGCATCAGGACGCGGCGGCCCTTCATCTTCACATCGAGATTGACGGTGATGTCGCGCACAAGGCCGACACCATCGAAGTTCTCGGCAATGATCCGATCGCCTTCGAACTTCATGCAGTTTGCGGCGCCTGCGCGTGTGGCGCTCTCGGAATGCTCGTTTGCGTAGGCGAAGGCATCGAGCTTGAACGGGGCGGTGATGTTCAGCCCCTTGGCACCCTCGGCGCGGAATTGATCGACCCGTTCGCTGAAGCCATTGAGGGGGCCCTCGATCGCCTCATAGACGAGGTCCTGGCCCGTCATCTTGGCGAACGCGCCATGGATGAGAGGTGATTTGCTGAAGCCGATCGGATTGCCGATCACCGCATAACGATCGCTCATGGCTTACTCCCGCACTGCGGCTTCGTTGTAGAGCACGCCATCGCGCACCATCGCATCGACGGCTTCGGCCGACAGTCCCAGCGAGGCGGCAATGCGGCGGTTATCCTGGCCAAGCAGAGGTGCTGGAGTGCGCACCGTGGTGTCGCAATCGGAGAATCGGAACGGCAGGTTCGGCAGGGTGACCTTGCCGAGCACCGGATGCTCCTGCTCGACCAGCATGCCGCGCGCGTGGATCTGCGGATCCTTCACGACCTCCTCGATAGTCTGCACGGGAGCGGACGGAACACCCGCCTCCTCGAGTGCGGCGAGACAGGCATCGCGAGAAGGCTGCGACAGCGTCCAGTTGCGCACGATATCCATCGCTTCGGCATAATGGGCGTTGCGCGCGGCAGGCTTGGCAAAGCGCTCGTCGGAGGCCAACGTGTCCCCCCCGATCAGGCTCGCCAATCGTCGCCACGCATCATCGACCTGGGCGGCGATGACAAGATTGCCGTCTTTGGCTGGGAAAACGCCGTAGACAGTCGAGTCCGGTTGTCCGCTGCCGGTCTGCTTCGGCAGGTCCGTACCGCCGGAGAGGAAGTAGCGCTGAACCGCATAGTCGTGCATCGAGACCATGCAGTCGTACAGCGCCAGATCGATATGCTGGCCGCGCCCGGACGACACGCGGCCGACCAGCGCTGCATTGATGGCCGCAACGCCATGAATGCCGGTGTACATGTCTGCCAACGGCATCCGTAGCAGCGGTGGCGCTTCGCCGGGGGCTCCTAATTGCGCCAGCGCGCCCGACATCGCCTCTGCGATCAGGCCGAAACCCGGACGGTCGGCATAGGGACCGGTGTGGCCATAGGCGGAGACCGAGCAATAGACCAGCCTGGGATTCCGCGCCGACAGCGTTTTGTAGCCGAGCCCGAGGCGTTCGAGCGCACCGGGGCGATAGTTCTCGATGAAGACATCGGCCGTGTCTACCAGCTTCATCATCATGTCGAGGCCGCGCTTGTCGCGCAGATCGATGCAAAGGCCCTGCTTGCCCATGTTCTGCTGCAGGAAGTAGCCGGATTGGCCGCCCTTAAAATAGCCGTGGGCGCGGCCTGCATCGCCTTGCTTCGGACGCTCCACCTTGATGACGTCAGCGCCCATCGCGGCAAGACAACGGCCCATGGACGGGCCTGCGAGGAAATGGCTGTAGTCGATGACGCGAATGCCTTTGAGTGGCAGATCTTGGAGCGGCAGATCTTGCGCGGTCATGCTGGCTCTCCTGCAGCGCGGGTCTTCGGGCGCATCGGAATCATCAGCCGATGCTCACCGAGCTGCACCACTTCGCCGCGCTGGTTGATCAACTCCGACGGCAGCACCACGATGCCCCACCCTTCCCGCTTCGTGGCGCGCATTGCACCGATGCGGAACTTCACATGCACGGTGTCGCCGAGCTTGATCGGCAGCTTGAAATCCCACGTCCAGCCCAGCGACATTCCCGGAAGGAAGCGATAATCGGCACGGGTCTTCAAACCGTCGGCGAGCGACAGACCAAACAGCCCGTGCGCGACGCGCGTGCCGAAGGGCGTGGTCTTGGCGTAGTCCTCGTCGACGTGCACAGGCGTGAAATCACCCGTTAGTTCGGCATAGGCGTTCACCATCGCTTCGGTGACCGTCACCGCGGGGGTGACGCACTCGTCACCGACCTTGGCATCGTCCCAGTAGCGCACATCGGTCATGTCGCGTCTTCCTCTAGGCACGGGGATTGATCGCCAAAGCGGCTTCCACGGCACCAGCGCTCGCTTGCAAGATCTCGACGTTCAACCCGCCCGGCAACGCGAGCCAGTTCGGCCCGGCCGGCAACGCCTTGGCGCCCCAGGCGGCGGCACGGGCGAGCACGCCTTCGTAATCGTCGACCATGATGCCGAGATGGGCGAGACGACCCTCCGGTCCGGCAAAATGCGGATCCTCGATGAGTTGCACGCTTCCGAGCACCCATACCTGACGTGGGCACGCACCGCCGGCGAGTTGCTCGTCGCGAACGGCAAGACCGAGCACCTCACGGAAGAAGTCGACGTGACGATCAACGTCCGGCACGCGGATCGCGACGTGCTCGACATAGGCGCGCGGCAACGACATCGTCTCAGGCCTTTCCCGGATAATTGCTGCGGGCGTATTCGAGCCCTTTGACCAACGCGACGAGGGTCGCGTTGACGGGGGTCGGCACGTTGTGCTTGGCGCCCCAACGCACGACGGAGCCGTGAATGTAATCAACTTCGGTCGGGTTGCCGGACTGCAGGCTCTGCAGCATCGACGTCTTGAACTCGGGCGGCAGTCCAGCGGACGCCATCGTCCAGGCGCGGCGCGGATCGGCGATTGAGATCTTCACACCGGCAGCCTGTGCGACCGCGATGCCCTCCGAGATTGCGGCCAGCGCGCAATCTTCCAGGATCGCCAGTGAATAGAGACCGCCATAGGTCAGCCCGGTAACGGTGGTAATTCCTCCTCCGGCGACGTTGATGAACAACTTGTCCCACATCGTGCCCAGGATGTTGTCGCTGAGCTGCGTGAGAATGCCCGCACGATTGAACGTCTCTGAAATTCGCCGCGCGCGGTCCGTCAGGCGGCCATCAAGTTCGCCGATGATGGTTTCCTTGCCGATGACCCCGGAGCGAACATGGCCTGGGCCAAGCAGCACGCCACCAACGTAGGTCTTGCCGGCCATGACCCGGTCACGACCAACTTCCTCCGCAAGGATGTCCTCGTGACCGAGACCGTTTTGAAGCGACATCACGACCGTCTGCGGTCCGATGATCGGCGTCGCCGCTCGGATCGCATCGCGCGTATGGTAGGATTTGACGAGGACAATGACGAGGTCCGCGACGCTGCCGACCTCCGTCGCGGAGGCGCAGGCGGAGACCTTCACGACGCTCTCGGCGTCACCTTCGAGAATCCGCAAACCACCGGCATTGATCGCGTCGACATGAGCCTGGAACGGATCAATCAGCCAGACCTCGGCTCCACCGCGCGCCAACGTGCCGCCGATGGTCGAACCGAGGGCTCCCGCTCCGATAAAGCAGATCCTCATCCGAACGCTTCTCCCTCGCCCGTTTTGGCGTTGGAAGCGTGCTAGCAGGCGGCCCGGTATTTGGATATTCTATGATCCTTATAACCATTATTTTCGATCGCAATGAAGCACCGGGACCCCTCCAAGACGAGCCTGCTGGAGCCGCGCCTGCTCCGGCTCTTTGACGCATTGTTCTCCACGGGCAGTGTCACCAAAGCAGCCGAGAAGCTCGGTCAAAGCCAACCGACCATTTCGATTGGGCTGGCGCGCCTGCGAAAGGAACTGGACGATCCGCTCTTCATCAGGTCAGCGGAGGGAATGCTACCGACTCCGCGCGCCGAGGCCCTGATCGGCACGGCCAGACAGGCCCTGGAGATGCTGCGTCGCCTGGCGGAGCTTCGCCCGGAGTTCGATCCGGCGACTGCAAAGCGCCGCTTCGTCATCTGCATGACGGATGCGAGCCACATCACGCTGCTGCCCGCCATTCTCGGCTACGTCCGCCGAGTTGCGCCGGGCATCCGCATCGAGGCGGCGCAGATCGGCGGCGATACTCCGCGGATGCTGCAGTCTGGCGAGGCCGATCTGGCGCTCGGCTACATCTCGGACCTCGATGCCGGGCACTTCCAACAGGTGCTGTTTCCGCAGGATTGGGTCTGCCTGGCGAACGCAAACCATGCCCGGATCCGCGACCGCATCACCGCAAGGGATTTCAGGCGTGAGGCCCACGTCCTCATTCGCTCCGGCACTGGACATCTCTTGCTCGGGGACGCGCTACGGGAGCAGCGCATGGTCCTTGACGTTGCGCTCGAACTCCCGGGCTTTCTGGGGTTGCCCGCAATCGTCGGGACAACTGACCTGATCGCCACCCTTCCAAGACACATTGGCGAGACGTTGGCTCATTATTACGGACTGCGCGTGCTCGATTGCCCGCTGGCGATCGCCGGCTTTACGGTGAAGCAATATTGGCACGCCCGCTTCCATCACGACCCGGCAAACCAATGGTTGCGTGACGTCTGCGGCGAGCTGTTTCAACAGCAGGAGGTGCGGGGTCTCTATCGTTCCGGCCGGCCCAAGAAACGAAGGCCACGCGATTTGACGTCGTAGTCCCGAATGGAGCGGAAGGAAGAAAGCCTCCCGCCTCGGATCGTGGAATTCCGCGTTTTCCGCCCGGATATTCCGCATGTCATAAGTCAAGAGGGAAATGTGGGCGCATGCCACTTGCGCGATCGCGCCTCTCCATCTCTGGAGCGAGTGTGCGCTGTGGAGTGCGACCCCGGGCGGTCCAATGCATGTCCTTATAGTTGAAGCCGCGCGCGAGCGTGGGCTTCACCACCATGAAGTAAGGCGAAATATCGAAGTCGCGCGGCGCGTAGAGTGATGAGTGACGAGGCTCGGCGATTTCCCGCCGCGCAGTCTGGCTATCGATGTGCGTGATGGTGGGGAGGATCGGATAACGCACGGCTTCGAAGGCTTGCGCAATCAGCGAAGAATAGATGATGCGGCTCGCATCGCCCGAGCCAAGCGCGATCGTTCGGCGGCGACAACGCTGCGCCATTGGCCATGGGAACAGATGCCGCATCAGGTCGATGACGTTCTTGAAATCGTAGCCGAGGCCAATGCGTTCGGAAGCGTAGCGGCAGACCTTCTCGCAGTCCGCTCCGCTCAGGCCCACCGGCCGGCAGATGCGGGTTTGGCAATGCAGATATTTCGACAGCGGCGCCGACACGACACCTTCGTCTATGTTGGCTTCGATCAGGACATGAGGCTCACCGTCCGTTGCGGAACCCGCTATCGGCCCGACGTATAGCGCCGAGTGTGACCAGGCCGATTGAGTGAGATACTTGATGCCGCTGGAAATGCGACCCTTGCCCTCGACCAGCAAAACGTCACCTGGTCGAAGAGTGTCGCGCAAGGCCGTCGAATCGTTCGGCGGCAACGGCTCACCGCGGTTGGCCTGCTTCTGAAGCCGCGCAATCAATCGTCCAACGCTGTCGATCATCCAGCCCATCGCTCGTCTCCTCTTTTTGGAGTGGGCACTGTGATGGTCTAGCGAATCGAATCCGGAGCTGCGCCAGAGCGATTGTCGTACCCATAGAGCGATTGCTCTTACCGAACGCGCGGGCGCCAATCGGCTGGGGGTCCATCGGTCAGCTTACCAAGCGCCGCAGCGAAGGCTGTTTGGGAAGCATATGGTCTGCAGCAAGCCGCAAGCGTTTCCGGCCGCCCTTGACCTGGCAATAGCACGGCTAGGTCGATCGCAGTGCCATGACATTCGCCTGTTCGGCCGCAGGCCAATCGCGACACCGCACAACTGCCAGCAATCGCTCTGCAATTGGATCAATCGCTCTGGGGCGGCGCCGCGCCACCCCCCTACCATGACCGTATCGACGTCAACGGTAGATGGAAGGACACGTGATGATCTGGAAGAATCTCGTCAACCAATCTGCGACCCTTGCATCGCGGCCGAAAGTCCTCTCCACCACCTTCATGTGCGCCCTTTCAGCGACGGTGCGCTTGGCTTCGACCGGAGATGAAGGAGCAAGGATTGCGGCGCAACCGGTTCACACACGAGATTCCATGGTCTCGATCATGACCAAAGACAGCGTTCCGATCTTTTGCATGGGCTGGAGGCCAAAGCCCGCCCAGCCGCTTGTGTTTCAAAGCCCGAATGCCTGCCGCGCCTGGCCGCTTTAGCAAGACGCCGGAGGTATCGTCATGATCCGGGTCCCAACCGGCGCTGCCACGCCCGCGACGATCGTCGACACGCTGAAAGCGTCGGCCGGTGTCTCGCCAAAGACACGCGCCAGCTTCGCCAGAGGCCGCTGTGTCCGCGGCACCTTTATCCCGTCAGACAGAGCGGAAGAAGTTACGAAGTCGCAGAGTTTCACGGCCGCATCACGCGTGCTGGCGCGCTTCTCGCTGGACGGCGGCAATCCCCGCTTGCCGAACACTGATAATTTCGTGCTGCGCGGGTTCAGCTTCAGGCTAGGAGATACGGAGCATCGTTCCGACATTCTCACACAGAGCGCGCCCGTTCACTATGCGAGGACCCCGGCGCAGATGTTGGCGTATCTGAAGGCGCGCGTTCCCGGGTCCGGCCAACGACCCGATCCGGAAAAAGTCGAGGCGTTCTCCGCCGCCTATCCTGAGACTTCGCATCAGGCAAGCTATGTGGCTGCCCATCCGCTTCCCGCAAGCGTTGCCGATACCACCTACTGGGCCGTCCACGCCTTTCCCGCGACAAATCGGTATGGCGAGACTCAATTCATCAAATTCAAGGTCGTCCCGGTCGGCAGCCAAGGTGCTGCACCGACCGAAGGCGCGGCCAGGACGGAGCCTGAAGAGTTCCTGCACGACGATTTGGAAAGCCGGATCGCGGCACGCGGTATCCGGTTCAGCCTGATGGCGGTGCTCGGCCGCCTCGGAGACCCCATATTGGATGTCACGATCCGATGGCCGGACGAGGACCGCCGGGAGACGGTGCGCCTCGGAACAATCGTGATCACTGCAATCGAAAAGCGCGATGCATACGTCTTCGATCCGGCAGTCCTCGCCGAAGGCATCGGGCATCCGCCCGACGAGATCTTTGCGGCCCGCCGCGCCGCCTACACGATCTCACGAGCCAGGCGCCGCTGATCGAAGGATCAGCTTCCGCTCTCCCTGGTGCCCTGCGCCTCGCGGCGCCATGCCGCGGGGCTGGTGCCGACCTGCGCCGAAAACACCTTTGTAAAATGGCTTTGATTGGCAAAGCCGGCCGATACCGCAACTTCCGACAATGGCAGGTCCCGTACGATGGTCATCAACTGCTTGGCCGCCTCCACGCGCTGGCGCAGCAGCCATTGGTGCGGCGGCAGGCCGGTCGAGATTCGAAACGCGCGCGAAAAATGACCGACCGAGAGGCCAAACTCGGCCGCGATCTGTTGCAGTGAAAGTGTCCCGCCGAGGTCGGAGTCGAGCTTTTCGCAGGCACGCTTCACTTGCCACGGGGCAAGGCCGCCGCGAGCGGGCCCGGTCGTGCTCTGCAACCCGCCATAGGCCTGGGCAATGTGCGCGGTGAACGCCAGCATCATTTGATCGATGAAAAGCTGGTTGACCTCGGCCGGTCGGCTGAGCCCTTGCAGCAGCAATGTCCCGATATGACGCATGATCTCGTCGTCATGGCCGAAGCCGAACTGGCAGGCGAGGTCGCCAACAGGCGGTGTGCCGGATTCCCTGGCGATGCGGTCGAGCGCTGAACGCGGAAGATAGAAGTGGAGGGAATGAAATGGTTTGTCGATGATGAAACCCGGATCGCGCCTGAGATCGTACAGATATGTCGTACCGGCCCTGACATCCGCCTTCCCGACGGACTTGCCGTTTTCCCAGAGCTCGCAGTCCGGGTAATCGTGAAGCTTCAGACTGACAAAATAGGCCTCATCGGCCACGGAGCCGGAACGACCCGGTATCGGGTTATCAACCTGGGTTTCGGTGACCGCGAGTTCGATGCCGCGCAGTGAACGCGTGATCAGCGAGGGCGGTGCATCCCTCAGGTGCAACTGCTGCCTGACCCTCTGTCCGAAGGTGCTCGCATGCATCATGTGTTTGGACCATTCGTGGAGGTCGATCGGGCCGTTCGACGCACCGCCGACACTCCGTTCCGGCGCGCAGTATCCGGTATCCGGGTGCGGAGGTCTAGGGTCACGGCGGCGGTAAACGCAATTGTGAGGACTGGCTACCATCATGGTTACAAAGCGATTTTTCGAAGTGATTTCAATGCCCACCGCGCCTGGTTGCGATGCTCGCCCCTCGTCAATCAGACCACGGCAGCCGATCAAAAATGGCCGCCAGCGCGCTTTGAGCAGAATCAGACAAGACGCGGTTGCTTTGGGAAAGACCACGTAGTTCTACGCGCCTAGAACGCACCCCGACAAACTCGCGGCGCCTAGCGGCACGATACCGCGGAAGGAAGCAGAGGCTTCACGCAGGCAGGCCACTCCGGCGCGAGTGCAATTCCCTCAAGCAAGCGCATCGCCATGAGCAAGCCGATCGATCCCTCCACAAGCCTGTCCGATGCAACCACAGCACATCGGGACAAGTCGCCAAACGCCGACCGGCATGCCGCTGATGTGGAAATGGCGCGCGTCCTCAACACCGAACCGGTCCGCATGGCATTGGATCCCTCCGGTGCTGCGATCGCCCATTGGAAACATGACCCATTGCACGACGTCGTCGAGCCCATGAGCGACCACGTCATCATGGCTTACAATGGCACGGTGCAGCACGTGGAGCGCCGATCGGGAAGATCGGTCGCGAAGGGAACGTTCCGTCCCGGGGCTGTGATCGTCATTCCGGAAGGATCGAGCTCCCGGTGGGATATCCCAAAACCCGTGGATGTGGTTCAGCTCTATCTTCCGACCGCGACGCTCGAGCGGGTTGCCCGTGAAACCAACACTGCCGCAGCGGTCGATCTCCTCGAACGAACGGGGCATCCCGATCCCGTTACATCCCGATTGCTGTTGAGCGCGGCCGATGGGCTGGAGGGCAACAGCGCACTCGACACGCTGTTCAGACATCAACTCATAGACCTCCTCGCCACGCGTCTGCTGGCTGTGCACACCGCCTCGCCAACCACCTTCGAGCCGGCCACGGGCGGGCTTTCGCCAAAGGTCCTGCTTCGCGCCATCGAACGCTTGCGCTCCGACAGCGATTCCGACGTCTCGCTTGCGGCTCTCGCTTCGGACGCCGGCCTGTCGCGCTCGCACTTCTGCCGCGCGTTCAAGGAAAGTACCGGGCTCTCCCCTCATGCCTGGCTGCGGCAATACCGCCTTGAGCAGGCCATGAACATGCTGCGCGACACCGACACATCGATCGTGTCGGTCGCGGCCGAGCTTGGCTATGCCTCGCAGACCGCATTCGCGGCCGCCTTCAGGCGCTTGACCGGCAAAACCCCGAGCGATTGGCGACGAGGCGTGCAGTAGCGGCGACTGCTTGCGGATGACGAGTAGCATTCCAAACGCGAGAACGGCTCGATGAAGAGACCGGTCGACAACGATCCCCTGGAGGCCCTGCTGGCCGCACCCGGCCGCGAGGCTCCACCGGACACCCAGCAGCGCGCTGCCGAAGCGGAGATGGCGCGCGTCTTGAAGACTGCACCGCTGCAGGTGGCGTCAGACCCCTCCAATGGAGCCATCGCCCATTGGAAGCATGGGGCCCTGCACGACGTGGTCGAGCCTATGCGTGACCACGTCATCATGACCTACCCCACCGGCGTTCAGCGTCTGGAGCGGCGCACCGGGAGATCGGCTGTGACCGGGACGGCGCGTTCGGGAGTTGTGACGATCATTCCGGCTGGTTCAAGCGCCAGATGGGATATTCCCGGTGTTGTCGATGTCATCCAGCTCTACCTTCCACACATGACGCTCGAACGCGTGGCTCGCGAGGCCGGCGCTTCCGCTCCCGGCGATCTTCTGGAACGGACGGGACATCCCGATTCCATCACATCCGGATTGCTGATGAGTGCCGCGGATGTGCTGGAGGGCAACGCGACCCTGGATGCCCTGTTCAGACACCAGCTGACAGATCTCCTGACCACACGTCTGTTGGCTGCGCATACTGGCGAGTTGGTCACGTTCGAACCGATTATGGGTGGGCTGTCCCCACATGCTCTGCGCCGCGCGATCGAACGCCTGCGCTCGGGCAGCGATGCCGACGTTTCGCTCGCTGCGCTGGCATCGGACGCCGGCCTGTCGCGCTTCCATTTCTGCCGCGCCTTCAAGGAAAGCACCGGGCTCTCGCCGCACGCCTGGCTGCGCCAGCAGCGGCTCGAGCGAGCCATGAACATGTTGCGCGATACCGATACGTCGATCGAGGTGGTGGCCGCAGAACTCGGTTACGCATCGCAGACCGCATTTACGGCGGCGTTCAAGAAGCTGACCGGCGAGACGCCGAGCCAATGGCGCCGTCGCATGCGTTAACAGCAATCTCTCTGCAACCGCGTCAATCGCGCTGGCGCGGCCGCAGCTCCGATCCCGTAGATTTGCGGCATGAACATCGACAACGGACGGAGACAAGCAATGGCCTGGAAGCACTGTGTCGCCCTCCTTGCAATTGTGCCGCGACGCCGGGTCATCGCAACCGCGCTGGTGTACGGACTGTCACTCAGCGTCCGCTTTACCTCGGCAACGGGGGAGGAAGTCGAAATTCCGATCCCGTCGACAACGTCGATCATGAGCAGAGCCGGGGTCTCCATCTTCCACGATGACTGGCCCTTGAGGCCCAGCGAGTCGATCGCCTTTCAATTTCGCCGGCCAGCGGTTTCCCGTGGCTGTCACGCAGCGTGCGAGCGTCCTTCCATGACAACGCCGGGCTGCACCGCGCCTTAGGCGCTCGACCAATCCATTTCACGCCTTCGCGTCATCGCCGATCGCGACAAGCCATTCCGGATGCGGGAGCGGCAACGGTGACGCGCGAGTCCGAGAAGTCAAACCAGAGGAGTAGACACATGCGATTAGTCATCATCGGCGCCGGCTTCGCCGGCATGTACGCCGCACTTTCCGCCGCCCGCCTGCGCGACATCCAGGGCGTCTCACCCGAAGAGCTCGAGATCGCGCTGGTCGCACCCGAGCCCACGCTCGTGGTTCGCCCGCGACTCTATGAACCGAAGCCCGAGACCCTGACGGCGCCCCTTACGGATGTCCTCAAGGCTGTCGACGTTGTCTATGTGCAAGGCAGCGCGGAGACGATCGACACCAAGTCTCGCACCGTGGAAATCGTCGGCGCCAAAGGTGCGAAGAGGAGCCTTTCCTATGATCGGCTTGTCGTGGCCACCGGCAGCCGGCTGTTCCGTCCGGACATTCCGGGCCTCGCCGAACATGGCTTCAGCGTCGACAATCTCAATGATGCGATGACCCTCGACCGGCACCTGCACAGCCTGGCCGATCGGCCGGCGGTAAACGGGCGCGACACCGTCGTCGTTGCCGGCGGCGGATTCACCGGAATCGAGGCGGCGACGGAATTGCCGGCGCGGCTTCGCGCGATCTTCGGCAAGAACGCCAAGCCGCGCGTCATCATCGTCGACCGCAACAGCGCGATCGCTTCCGCCATGGGCGAAGGTCCCCGCCCCGTTATCGAGGACGCCCTGCACAAGCGCGGCGTGGAGACCAGGCTCGGCGCCGGCGTCGCCTCGCTCGACCAATCGGGCGTCACGTTGACGTCAGGCGAACACATTGAGGCCGAGACCGTGATTTGGGCCGGCGGCATTCGCGCGGCTCCGTTGACCGCACAGGTCCCCGCCGAGCGCGACAATTCCGGCCGGCTCCTCGTCGACCGTGATTTGCGCGTGCCGTCGGTACCCGGCGTGTTCGCCACCGGCGACGCCGCCCGCGCCGCCTGCGATGATGAGGGCAATTACGCATTGATGTCGTGCCAGCACGCCACGCGAATGGGCGCCTTTGCCGGCCATAACGCCGCTGCCGAGCTGCTCGGCGTTCCGACCAAGCGCTACCACCAGGAGAAATACGTCACCTGCCTCGACCTCGGCGAAGCCGACGCGGTGTTCACCCGCGGCTGGGAGCGCGAGGTGACGATGGTCGGCGACACCGCCAAGAAGACCAAGCAGGAGATCAACACCGTCTGGATATATCCGCCGAAGGCCGAGCGCGCTGCCGCTCTTGCCTCGGCCGATCCGGAGCGTGTCGGCGATGTCAGCGGCTTCTTCTAGAAGCTCACGCGAAGCGGGCCGCGCTCCGCGCCGGCGGCGCGGCCTGCCCGAACAAGACCACCAGCAGCAACCATGTAACAGGAGAGAAATATGAACCTGCACGACCCCTCGTACACCGGCAACAAGGTGCCCGATGAATTGGTCCCGTCGCGTTACGCACTGCGGATCGGCGAGATCGACGTGATGGTGGTCAGCGACGGCGTGCTGACGCTGCCGGGCGCGATGTTGGCTCACAACGCAGCACCCGCCATCCGCGCGGCCTGGCTGAAAGACAATTTCCTGCCACCGGACGCCTTCGATTGGGCGCTCAACGTGGTCGTGGTGCGCAGCGGCGGCCGGACGATCCTGATCGACGCCGGGATGGGTGCGGAGTTTCCCCTTCCTCGGGCCGGACAATTGATCCATCGGCTGGAGGCCGCCGGCATCGATCTCGCCTCCGTGACCGACGTGGTGCTTACCCACATGCACATGGACCACGTTGGCGGGCTGCTCGTCGAAGGCGTGAAGGAGCAACTGCGCCCGGACCTGCAGATCCACGTGGCGGCCGCCGAGGTCAAGTTCTGGGAATCGCCCGATTTCTCCCGCGTCTCGATGCCGGACGGCTTCCCGGATGCGCTTCGGGCGACGGCCAAACGGTTCGCGAAAGAGTACCGTAGCCAGCTTCGGCTCTTCGAGGATGAGCACGAAGTGGCGCCGGGCGTGGTCATTCACCGCACCGGCGGTCACACGCCCGGGCACAGCATCGTCCGCCTGGCGTCCGGCGGCGACCGGCTGACGTTCGCCGGCGACCTCGTGTTTGCCGTCGGGTTCGAACACCCCGACTGGCACAACGGCTTCGAACACTACCCCGAGGAAGCGGCCCGCGCACGCACCAGCCTTTTGCGCGAGCTGGCGGAAACCGGCGGGTTGCTGGTGGCCACGCATATGCCGTTCCCATCCGTCGGCCATGTGGCCGTGGCCGGCGACGCCTTTCGTTGGGTGCCTGCGTTCTGGGACTACTGATCGCTTGTCGGGTTAGTGCCGGCAGGCACGCCCGGTCAGCGCTTCATCCGATACGGGCCGCGTTTCCCGCGCCGAAGCGCGGCCCGCGCAACCACACCCCTCCTGGAGCTCGACCTCGATGAAACACGAGACCCTGCGCGCGAGCGCGTTTGCGATGCCGCTGACGAACCCGGCCTTTCCGCCTGGCCCGTATCGCTTCGTCAATCGCGAGTATTTCATCATTCAGTACCGAACCGATCCCGAGGCGTTGCGCCGGATCGTGCCGGAACCGCTCGAATTGACCGAGCCGGTGGTGAATTACGAATTCATCCGCATGCCCGACTCCACCGGCTTCGGCGACTACACCGAAAGCGGTCAAGTGATTCCGGTATCTTTCCGGGGCGAGACCGGCAGCTTCACGCACCAGATGTTTCTCAACGATCATCCGCCGATTGCCGGCGGGCGCGAACTCTGGGGCTTTCCGAAGAAGCTTGCGCAGCCGGAACTCGCCGTCGAGACCGATACGTTGGTCGGGACCTTGAACTACGGTTCGGTCCGGGTTGCCACCGGCACCATGGGCTACAAGCACCGCACGCTCGACACAGCGCTCGAAGCCCGAAAACTCGCAGGCCCCAACTTCCTGCTCAAGATCATCCCTCACGTCGACGGCACGGCGCGCATCTGCGAACTGGTGCGCTACCACCTCGAAGACATCAACGTGAAGGGCGCGTGGACCGGGCCAGCCGCGCTGGATCTCTATTCGCATGCGCTGGCTCCCGTCGCCGAGCTGCCGGTTCTCCAGGTGTTGTCCGCCAAGCACATCGTTGCCGACCTGACGCTTGGGCTCGGCAACGTGATCCACGACTACCTCGCCCCTGGCGCTGCCGTGCGTGGACCAAGGGTTCTGATCGAAGCGAATGCCGGCTGATCGGATCGACCATCATGCAAGGAGTTCTGGCAATGCTGAACGTGATTCGCGAACGGACCAACCCAACGCCACAACAGCAAGGCAACGCGCTGCCCTACGATGTCGTCGCCCTCGTGCTGCAAGGCGGCGGTGCGCTCGGCGCCTATCAGGCGGGAGTCTATGAGGGCCTGCACGAGGCCGGCATCCGGCCGAACTGGCTGGCCGGCATTTCGATCGGCGCGCTCAACGCCGCGATCATCGCGGGCTCGCCTGAAGGCGAGCGGGTACAGCGGCTGCGTGAATTCTGGGAGACCATCTGCGCCTTTTCGATCGAGTGGCCCGCCGGCGAAGGGCTCGCCAATGCACTGCCGTTTGCGTTCGACATCAGCTCGGTGCGCAACGCGCTGGCGGCGACCCGGGCCCTGGTGCAGGGCCAGCCCGGCTTCTTCAAGCCGCGTTTCCCGCCGCCACTCTGGTCCCCGTTCCCGGGCGATGCAGCGACAAGCTTTTACGACACGGCGCCGTTGCAGCAGACGCTGGAGCGACTGGTCGACTTTGACCGCCTGAACTCGGGCGAAATGCGAGTCAGCGTCGGCGCGGTCAACGTCCGCACCGGCAACTTGGCCTATTTCGACACCGCCGAGCGCCGGCTCGGAGCCAAGCATTTCATGGCTTCCGGCGCCCTGCCGCCCGGATTCCCCGCCGTCGAAATCGACGGCGAGCACTATTGGGACGGCGGCGTCGTGTCCAACACGCCCCTCTCCCGCGTGCTGTCCGGCGAGCCGCGCGACACGCTGACGTTCCAGATCGATCTCTGGTCGGCCAGGGGCCGTGTTCCCCATGACATGATGGAAGTGTCGAGCCGCCAAAAGGACATTCAATATTCCAGCCGCACGCGCGCCATCACCGACCACATGACGCGGATGCAGACAATGCGTCAGGCGCTGCAGCGGACGATGGAGAAATTGCCGGCAAGCGCAAAGGACGATCCGGAAATCCGCGCCATTGCCGACCTGGCTCGCCATCGCTCCTACAACATCATCCACCTGATCTACCAGTCCAAGATCTACGAAGGCCACTCCAGGGACTACGAGTTCGGGTTGAGCGCGATGCGCACGCATTGGCAGAGCGGGTTGGATGACATCCGCCGCACGCTGGCAGAGCCACGACGCCTCGACCGGCCGCCCCCTGAACTAGGCATGGTCACCCACGACGTCCATCGCCGCGACTGAGCTTCAACGCATCCTGCAGATTTGGGAGAACGCCGTGTCCACACTTGCCTATGCCGATGAGCAAAAAGCCAAAACCAGCCTTCGTCCCTCACGGCAGGCGATTAAGCGTGCGGCCCTGGTGCTGGCGGCGGCGCTTGGCGTCGCTGCGGCCACCACGTTCGGCCACTACTACTTCACCACCGGCCGCTATCTGGAAACAACCGACGATGCCTATGTCAAAGCCGACTCCACGATCGTCGCGCCGAAGGTTTCGGGCTACATCGGCGAAGTCCTCGTTGCCGACAACGAGCCGGTCAAGGCCGGGCAGTTGCTGGCGCGAATCGACGATCGCGACTTCAGGGCCGCACTCGATCAGGCTCACGCCGATGTCGCCGCGGCAAAGGCCGCGGTGCGCAACCTCAATGCGCAGATCGAATTGCAGGAGCCGGTCATCCAGCAACAGGCTGCCCTGGTCGAAGCCAGCGAGGCCGGGCTGAAGTTCGCGCGGGAAGAACAGGCCCGCTACGACGGCCTGATGAAGTCCGGTTCCGGCACCATTCAACGCGCGCAGCAGACCGACGCGGCGCTGCGCGAAAAGTCCGCCCAGTTGGCCGACGAAAGATCGGCATTGATCGCCGCCAACAAGCGGATCGAGGTGCTCGCCACCGAACGCGCCAAGGCGGCGGCCCAGCTCGACCGCGCCCGCGCCGTCGAGCAACAGGCGGCGCTCAACCTGTCCTATACGCAGATCACCGCGCCCGTAGAGGGTACGGTCGGTGCGCGCTCGTTACGTGTGGGCCAGTTCGTGCAAGCCGGCACGCAGTTGATGGCGGTGGTTCCGCTCGATGCCGTGTACGTCATCGCCAATTTCAAGGAGACCCAGCTCACCCATGTGCGAAACGGTCAGCCGGTCGAACTGACCATCGACGGTTTCCACGACATCAGGCTGCGAGGCCGTGTCGACAGCCTCTCGCCGGCCAGCGGCCTCGAATTCGCGTTGCTGCCGCCCGACAACGCCACCGGCAACTTCACCAAGATCGTGCAGCGCGTGCCGGTCAAGATCGTGCTCGACGATCACGATCTGAAAGGCCTGCTGCGTCCGGGCATGTCGGCTGAACCGACGATCAACACCAAGTCGGCGGCCGTTGCCGCGCGTGAAGCGAAAAAGCGCCTCGCCTCGCGCGGCACGAACGCCACGGCTGAATGAATCCGGGTCCTGGAGAGTGTCATGAGCACGCTGCAAACCGCTGCCGATGCAAACGCCGCCGGTGAAGGCCGGACAACGGCGGCGCCGGCGGATCCCGCCGTAACCGCAAAGACCTGGATCGCGGTGGGCGGCGCGACACTCGGCGCCTTCATGGCGGTGCTCAACATCCAGATCGTCAATGCCTCACTCGCCGACATCCAGGGCGCGATCGGCGCCGGAACCGACGACGGCGGCTGGATTTCGACCTCGTATCTGATCGCCGAGATCGTGGTAATCCCGCTCTCCGGCTGGCTGGCCCAGGTGTTCTCGATCCGGGTGTATCTTCTCACCAACGCGATCCTGTTCCTGCTGTTCTCGGCGGCCTGCGCATTGGCCCAAAACCTGCCGCAGATGATCGTATTACGCGCGGTGCAGGGCTTTACCGGCGGCGTGCTGATCCCGATGGCATTCACGCTCATCATCACGCTGTTGCCGAAGGCGAAGCAGCCGATCGGACTCGCGCTGTTTGCGATCTTCGCGACGTTCGCTCCCGCAATCGGGCCAACGATCGGCGGCTATCTCACCGAGAACTGGGGCTGGGAGTATATTTTCTACGTCAACCTGGTACCCGGCACCGTAATGATTGCGATGCTGTGGTTCTCACTCGAGCCCGCCTCGATGAATCTGTCGCTGCTTGGCAAAGGCGACTGGCCGGGCATCGTTACGATGGCAATCGGCCTGTCCGCGCTGCAGACGGTTCTGGAGCAAGGCAACAAGGACGACTGGTTCGGTTCACCCTTCATCGTCAAAATGTCGGTTATCGCCGCGGTCGCGCTGTCCGCCTTCCTGTGGATCGAACTGACGGCAAGGAAGCCGTTGCTAAATCTGCGGCTGCTGGCTCGCCGCAATTTCGGCTTCGGCATCCTTGCCAACTTCCTGCTCGGTATCGCGTTGTACGGCTCGGTGTTCATCCTGCCGGTCTATCTGTCGCGTATCCAGGGCTACAATGCCGAACAGATCGGCATGGTGCTGGCGTGGACCGGACTGCCGCAATTGCTGTTCATCCCGCTGGTGCCGCAACTGATGCGGCGTTTCGATGCCCGGATCATCATCGGCATCGGCTTCGCGCTGTTCGCCGCCTCCAATTTCATGAACGTCCACATGACCAATGATTACGCCACCGACCAGTTGTTCTGGCCCAATGTCGTTCGTGCGGTCGGTCAGGCCTTCGTGTTCGCACCGCTGTCGGCCGTCGCTACGGCAGGCATCGAGGCCGAGAACGCCGGCTCGGCCTCCGGCTTGTTCAACATGATGCGCAACCTCGGCGGCGCCGTCGGCATCGCACTGTTGCAGACGTTGCTGACCAAGCGCGAACACTATCACTCCAACGTGCTGATGCAGTCTGTCTCGATGCTGGAACAGGCGACGCAGGCGAGGGTCGAGAAGCTGACGCAGTATTTCATCAGCCACGGCGTGATCGACCGCAGCGATGCTGCGCACCGGGCCTATGTCGCGATCGGCAGGATCGTGCAGAAGCAGGCGTTCATCCTCGCCTTCAGCGACATGTTCTTCCTGCTCGGCGCCGCGCTGATCGTGGCACTCGCGGCCTCCATGTTGCTGAAAAAGCCCGGCCAGCTCGATACCGGCGGCGCCCACTGACCATCCGTTCAACCCGCACCCCAGGAGTACGACCATGAACCCACGCACGAATCTCGACCAGGCGTCGAAAGAACTTCCGATGTTGATGGGCAAGGTGGCAATCGTCACCGGCTCGACCAGCGGCATAGGGCTCGGAATTGCGCGAGAACTCGCGCGGCTCGGCGCCGACCTTGTCTTGAACGGGTTCGGCGAGCCAGGCGAGATCGAGGCGATCCGCGACAGAATCGAGAAAGACCACGGCGTGCGCGCCGTCTACGACGGTGCCGACATGTCGAAAGCGGACGCCGTGCGCAGACTCATTTCCGCGACGATCGAGAAATTCGGTCGTCTCGACATCCTGGTGAGCAATGCCGGCATCCAGTTCACTGCCCCGGTCGATGAGTTCCCGGCTGCCAAGTGGGATGCAATCCTCGACATCAACCTGTCGGCCGCGTTCCACGGCATTGCGGCAGCGGTGCCTCAGATGAAAAAGCAGGGCTGGGGACGGATTATCAACATTGCCTCCACCCACGGACTTGTCGCTTCAACACACAAGGCCGCCTATGTCGCAGCCAAGCACGGACTGGTCGGCCTGACCAAAGTCGTCGGCCTGGAGACGGCAGGAAGCGGCGTCACCTGCAATGCGGTCTGCCCCGGCTGGGTGCGCACGCCTCTGGTCGAGAAGCAGATCAGCGACATGGCCACGCAACGCGGCATCAGTCAAACGCAAGCCGTCGAAGAACTGCTGTCCGAGAAACAACCGTCACTCGACTTTGCCTCGCCGGAGCAACTTGGAGGCACGGTGGCCTTCCTGTGCTCGCCGGCAGCAGACCAGATTACGGGAACAACGATCGCCGTCGATGGCGGCTGGACCGCGCAATAGCCGGGAGTCGAGCCATCCGGCAGACAGTCGATATCGGAGCAGCCCACGGGTGATGGAGCAGAGCTGTCGCGTCTGGAGGCGCGGCTGCCGCTGTTGCTCAGCATGATCGCTGGAACGATCGACTCCACCGATCTCCCTTGCCGGGAGACTTGAACGGCCGCGTTCAAGTCTCTAGCGGCGGTCGCGCAATGCCTGCCGTGCGCCGAGCTCAGGACCAAAGCCCCTCACACGAGTTGTCGCCAGATTCTCTTTGATCTCCGGTGCACACGTCGTGCAACGCCACTCCCCGCTCGAGCATGGCTCGGAGACGGGCGTCTGCTCCGATCCAGCTGATGCTCGGGAGCTCATCCGGCGAGCAGTCCCGAAATGAGGGCTGCTGCGCCGAGACCGAGAAACGACAGGACCACCGGAGGATACAGGACAAGTGCGGCATCGAAACGTAGGAACTTCGGATGTTCGCCGGCGCGGTTCGGCAGCCCAATGAAGATCAGGACGCCTGCAGCTGCGATCATGGCAGCTCCGATCAACGTATTCATGTTAGCTCCTCGTCCGACCAGCAAGTGACCTGTGGATCACCAGCGTGCGCGCAAGCAGCGCGTGGTGGAAGGGAGGATCGGTACGATACAGTACTGTGTTCTTGAAAAATCGGGATTTTCAGAGCCGATCAGATCGGCTTGGGACTGAGACGAGCCTTGGCGGCCAGCCCAAGAACCCGCTCCCGGGTACGACTTCGGGCAGCGTCGACCAGCATCGCGCCCGCCCAACGGTAGACGTTATGCTCCTTCACTTGCTGCCGCATGAGCTTCATGCGCTCGGCCTGTTCCTGAATTGGCATCGTCAGCGCAATCTCAATCGCTGATGCCATTTCTTCCGTGTCATAAGGATTGACGATGAGCGCTTCGGATAGTTCTCGCGACGCACCGGTGAAGCTCGACAAGATCAGGACACCGGCATTGTCCTCCCGCGAGCTGACGAACTCCTTCGCCACCAGGTTCATTCCATCATGCAGGCTGCTGACGACGCAGGCATCGGCTGCCCTGAACAAGCGGAAGACCTCCGCTGGCTCGTAATGCCGCGCGATCAGGTGAATTACGGGCTGGCGACCGGAGTGCCTCCCATTTATTTCGGCGGCGAGCGCCTCGGCTTCGGCTTGGAGCTTCGAATACGAGCTGAGCTTGCTGCGTGTCGGGGCTGCGACCTGAACGAATAGCAGCCGATCTCTCCAGGTTGGATTTCGTGAAAGTAGCGCGTCGACGGCGCGCATGCGATCGAGAATGCCCTTGGTGTAATCGAAACGTTCGACACCGACGATCAGCCGCGTTCCGTCCGCGAGTCCGAATTGGGCGACCACATCGGATCGGCAATGCGCCGGAGGCGGCAGCTTTTCCAGCTCCTTCGGCGGCCATTCGATGGAGATCGGATAGGCGCGTACCCTTGTTTCATGTCCCCCTAAGCTGACCGTCTGCACTTCGCGATCGATCCTGCTTTCTACGAAACGATCGACGCCCTCGATGAAATTGTTGCAGTGGAACTGGGTATGGAATCCGATAATCGTGCTGCCGAGCATGCCTTCGATGATCTCCGCCTTCCAAGGGCATATGCCGAAGGTCTCTGCATTCGGCCAGGGGATGTGCCAGAAGGTGATGATCGTCGCCTTCGGCAATCGCTCACGGATCATTCTCGGAGCAAGCGCGAAGTGATAATCCTGGACCAGCACGACGGGATCCTCGGTACGCGCCTCGGTGACGACGGCGTCGGCAAAGCGCTGGTTGATCTGCCGATACATCTGCCAATCGGTCAACCTGAATGTCGGCCGCACGAAAACGATGTGGCACAACGGCCAGAGCCCTTCATTGGCAAATCCGTAATAGTAGCCGTCCTGCTCCTCCTCGGAGATCCAGATGCGCCGGAGCGTGTAGGCCGGAGCAGCCTCGGGCACCCGGATTCTATCATTCTCGTCGACCGCTTCCCGATCGGCGCTGCCGCTGCCGTGAGCGATCCACGTGCCGCCGCAGGCACGCATGATTGGCTCCAGGGCCGAGACCAATCCGCTCGCCGGCCGCTGCACCACCCTTCCCGCTTCCGACGCGTTGTGGATGTAGGGCTCCCGATTGGACACGACGAGAACTTCGGCCCCCGGCAGAACGCCGTGCAGCACCTCTTGAAGCGATTTTGGCGTCCACTCGATCTGGCTCGTAAGCGCGACCTGGTCGGCGCTGCGCAACAACTTGTGAATCTCGCGATCGATAGACCCGCCGCTCAACTCAAGCGACTCTCCCTGGGCACCTCGGCGCACGTCGTCGACCGCGCGTCGCAAGGCGTCCATCCATCCTCTCATGATCAGGACGGCGAAAATGATCGTGCCCACTGTGAGGACCAGAACGACGCTTGCAAGCGCGGCCAGAAGATATGACAGCACTTGGCTTGATCTCGCCGCGGCGAAGCTGAGGTCGGTCAGGATGACGAGATAGGAGCGGCCACGGCCGCTTTGAACCGGGAAAGCAGCGACGAGAATCCGCCGCCCCCCGCTGGTTATGCTGGTGAAACTTTCGCTTTCGGACTTCGCCGACTTCTCGCACGAAAAGTTGGCCGGCATCTCTGGCGTCGGCGCGATCAACGACCCTTCCGGATCGCAAAATCCAACCGCGAGAATCTTCTTGTCGAGCGCGACCCTCTTGAAGAGGTCTGCGAGGCGGTCCCAAGCTCGGTCCTCGACATCTCGGCCAAGCAGCGGCCCAATGGCGTTGAAGACCAACTTGGATCTGGCCTCGACATCGCTCCGCGACCATTGCTGTACGATTCCACCGGTAAACGGAGAAATCCCGAACGCAACGATTGCGGCTACCGCCAAGCCGAAAACGCCATAGCGGAAGAACTGCTTATAGGATATCGGCATCACTCGGCTTTACCCGGCCATCCCTGGAGAATTATCCAGGAACCGGAGCGATCGCAGCTCGCGGGGCGCATTTGAGCAGGCATCTTCGACAAGCAGCGCCGCGCAAACAGCCGCCAGGCCCGGATGGCCCTCAGCTCGGATTAACGAGCTGCTTGGCCGGCTCAATGCCACCGCGCTCAGCGTTGCAGCTGAGGCAAACCGCACGTGCCACTTGTGCTCCCCGGATAGCCAGTCGTTCATGCCGATGCGGCGTCCTTTGCTCGCAAGACGAGCAGTACGCCTGCGGAAACACGTTCAGTGTCGTTCGACTCGATGTGCTGATCATGGACTCCCCCTGTTCAATATCCTTTCACGGCCGCCGTCGAGCAAGCAGCGACAGGGCGGATCGACGTTTCATGGTACGCAACTGTACCAATTCGCTCGACGGCCGCGGATTGCGAGCAGCGATAGGCCTGACGTCGGCCGCCCATTGGAGCAGGAGACCAGCAATAGGGATGCGAGCCTCATTTCCGCTTCTTCGGAAGGGCGTTCTTTCCGGCGATGGAGAGCGCGATCAGGCCGAACGTGATCAGCCGCGGAATGAAGAACACCGGCTCGCTCGCATTCGTCACTTGCACCACCGCCAGGACAAATCTCGCAACGGCGTCGATCGCAAAAGCCGCGGCGAAGAACAGAAAAAGGGCGTCCCCCGACTTACGCCAAAACTTCAGGAAATGCACGCTCGCCAGAAACGACGCGAACGCCGTCGCTCCCGACAGGACGGGATTCAGATGATCCATCACTCCGCCTCCCACACCATGCCGATGAGCAGGACCGTCATCGCAAGGAGCCCGATCGATAGACGCAGGGCAGAAAGATCGATTTGAGGAAATATGATCTTATCCATCCAGAGAGCGGCATTTTCCAGGGTCAGTCCCGCAAAGCAGATTGCGCTCCATAGGAGCAGTTTCGACCTGCTACCGAAATACGCTCGAGCGAGCAGCCAAGCACAGAAGCCGCTCGTGATTGCGCAGAGGCTGTAAATCACCGCGGCCATCACTAGTCCTTTCGAATCCTGAAGGCGTCGGAGAATTCCTGGATGCGGCGCGGCTTGCTGTGAATGATGTGAGTGATTGGGATCAAGTGCCGCGAATAAGCTTTCGCCAGACTATCAACCACTGGCCGCAGTTCGGCTTGGGGCGCGAAGGAGTACATTCCTGCGTCGCACTCCAGAAAGCCGTCTCGCTTGAGGGACGCCAAAGCATCGGCCACCTCCGCCCTGCCAGCGTAAAGGCGCGCAGCGAGAGCTTCCAGCAGCCAACGCTCACCGGTCCGCTTATGGAGAAATAGAAGAGCCTCTAGCTGCGCCACGGAATGTATGTAGCGGCGCACCAGCTCCTTTACCTCTTCCGGCAACTCTTGATCAGACATCATCGACCTCAGCCAGCGCCGCGCAAGCTGATCGATTCAAACTGCAAGTTCAAGACTGCTTTTACCTGCGGCAAGCCAGGACTCTATCGAACGGGAAGACAGCCCAAAGGCGGCGTCATCTTCGATGACACCGCCTCGATGATCGGCGATGAAGTCGATCGAAAACGCCTCAGTACTTGAATTCAGGCATTTTCTTCAGCTGATCCTTGTTGGCATTCAGTACGATATGGTCCGGATACCAGTTGTCGCTTCGCTTAGCCGACGTCGATGTGCTTCCCGTCGTGCTCGTCGAGGCACTGCCAGTCTTTCCGGCGCCGTCGTTGGACGCCGTCTTCATCGGCTCCTTGGCGAATTTCAGTTGATCAAAGGCAACGGCAACGTTGTGCTCGCCCATTCCCAGGAAGCCTCCCACCCCGATCACGACATTTGCAACCCGACCGCTGGAGTCGAGGATCAGATCGTTGATGTCGCCGATCTTCTCGTTGCTATTGTTGTAAACGTTCACGCCAACCAGCTTTGATGCACGCCATTCGCCCTCCTTGTGTATCGATGCGGTCGGGGAAGTCGTTGCGTGGATATTTGGCGCTGTGGCTGTCCCGCCATTCTGGGGCGCCTGTGCCGAGGCAGGGGCGGCAAGCAACATCGCGGATGCAATAATGCAGAGTGGTTTCTTCACGACGATTTCTCCTTGTGTTGTTGGATCATCGTCAACTCGTCCCCTGGTCGGAAGTTTCGTCTGGCCTGACGCGCGGTACGCTCCCGCACAATTGTCCGACCAACCTAAGGCGACTCCGCATCTTCTGACGCAGCATTGCGCGTGTCACGGATGGGTTGCATATGATGTATTCGACCATCGCTATGATGTCGTCCCTGGTACGATTGCAGCAGGGGTTCTCGTAAGCTGCAAGAAGCCTTTGAGCCTCCTCCAAGGCCGCTACCATGACCTCGGCGTCGGATCTGATTTTGATTTCCTGCGATGACATATCAGCCTCTACGACCGCCCGTTGCTCCAAATACATCAGGTCTCATTCGCCGCCGCGACTCGATCGGCGACACGAGCTCACGAATATGCCGTGCGGAGAGCCGGTACCGCGGCGGAACGGTTGTGCGCCGATAGAATGATCCCCTGACAATCGCAGGACATTGCCTTCAGCTTGGTCTCGTCCGCGACAACGATCCCTGCCCTCCGGCATCTGATCACGCCTTCGCGCGCCAGATATCCGAGAGCAACCGTAACTCCGGCGCGCCTGACTGCGAGAGCATTCGCGATGTAGCTGTGCGTGAAAGGCACCTCGCGAGACCCGAGCCTGTCGCTGGCGACCAGCAGCCAGCGTGCGAGTCGTTGATGCAGCGTGTGCCTGGAATTGCAGGCCGACAATTGCGAACTGTGGATCAAGATCGCCTGCACATAACCCAGAAGCAGCTTTTCGAGCTCGACGTCCCGCTTGATCAGCGAGATCAGTTGCTCGGACCTGATACGCAGCGCTTGCCCCGGCAGTCGCACGCTGCATCGGTGCGGCGAGACGTGCATGCCGAGGACGAGGGGTACGCCGACAAAATCCTTCATGCCGAGGGTATGGATCTCCACAGGCAAGCAGTCGCCAGCCCGGGTTGTAACGGAACATCCACCCGACTCGATGAAGTAGCCGTAACGCAGCGGCGTGCCACGATCGTAGAGAACTTGCCCCCTGTTAAGAGGCACCGTCTCGCAGCTATCGAGCAAGCGACACCGCGACGACGTCGACAACCGTGATACGAGTTCGTTGCGACCAGGATCGCGCAAAGCTGCGTCGCTGCAAGGCTGCTTCACGTTGAGGTCGCTATTGATCGACAGCGGCAGCGAGGACGAATGTTCCATGTCAAGCTCAATTCTAGACCGCAACAATGATTACCTGTAGCATGCGACGGAACGCTCCATCCTGGGAGTCGGGGTGACCATTGGTACTGTCGGGAAAAACCTGACTTGAGCGAAAACACTGAGGAAGAGCCGAAACGTGGCCGTTTCGCCGTCTCATTTGAAGCCTAGCGGCCTGGAAACACCGGCCTCGAGCGCCCGGCGTGCGGCGCGCCGTCCTCTGATCCTCGTGTTTATTGCCGCTGCGATGCCTCTGGCGCTTTTTGCAGGATGGGTCGTTTTCCTGAATGCCCAGCAGCAACGCAGAGGGTCTCAGACCGCCGCCGTGGAGACTCTTGATAACGTCGTAAACCGGCTTGCTTCGGAGATCAGTCTCCAGCTCGAGATCGCCGAAACCCTCGCGGCTTCCGCGACGCTCGACACGCCGGACCTCGATGCGTTCTATCGGGAAGCCACGCGCGTTAACGAAGCACGACTCCTTTGGCAGACCATTCAGCTGGTCGATCCCAATGGAAATCAAGTGCTGGACGTCAGCCGGCCGCTCGGAGACGGGATGCGCGCCACTGCCGACCGCGAAAATTTCGAACAAATCCTCAGGACAAGGAAGCCGGCCATCGGCGGCATCGGGCCACGAGGTCCTGTCACCGGCAAGCGTGTGGTCGCCGTGAGGGCTCCGGTCGAGCGCGATGGACAGTTGAAGTTCGTGCTCACGGTGGCCCTCGTCCCCGATGCAATCAGCCAGATCTTGAAGAGCGCAGGCGCCCCGGCAGGTTGGGTGGGCTTCGTCGTTGATGCCAAGGGCAACATCGTCGCCCGGACCTTCGGCGAGCAGTCCGAGCTCGGACAATCCGCCAGCGACACCGTACGTCAGGCGATCGCCTCTGCGCCCGAAGGAAGCTATGTCAAGACCACCTCTGCCGGCGACCAAGTGGATTCGATCTATAAAGTCATTCCAGGCACCAGCGGATGGTCCGTCCACTTTGGAATACCGACGCAAGAGCTCAACGGGCCGGTTCAGCGCTCGGCGCTCTTTCTTGCCGGCGGAGGAATCCTGAGCTTCGTTCTGGCGCTCACTCTGGCTTGGTACACAATTCGCGACATTTCCTTGCGTCGGCGCGAACAGGAGGCTCAGGCGGCACTGGCGCTCAGTGCCAGCGAGGAGCGACGCAGATTGACGATCGATGCGGCCGACCTCGGCGTCTTCAGCTGGGACTTTGCCACCAGAGAAGCGCTGGTATCGCCCCGCGCTCGGGAAATGCTCCAGATCGAGGGTTCGCGCTCCGACGGCGACATGAGCCTCCCGATCGACAGGATGCTGAGCAGCATTGATCCCGCCGATCAACAGCAGTTTGAGTCATCGCTGCTCAGTTGCCGTTCGGGCAACGTCGCAATTGCTGATTTCCGTACTGCCTCCCCTAACAGCAGATGGTTGCGGGCCAGCGGCCGCCTATCTCGTCTGGATGACCGGAACCTGGACGTTGTTTACGGCGTCATTTTGGATATTGATGAGACCAAACGAGCCGAGCTGGAACGGCAGCAGTTGCTCCGACGTCTTTCGGATGCGGAAGAAAACGAGCGACGTCGAATTGCGCGAGAGCTGCATGATCAGATCGGGCAAACGGTGACCGGTCTCCTCCTCGGCCTCAAGGGTCTGGAACCGTTTCTCGGCGCGAGCCAAAAACGCAAACTTGGATTGGAGAAGCTCAACTGGCTGCAAGGGCTGGCAAGAGGGATTGGACGCGACATCCATCAAGTCGCCTCAGATCTGCGGCCGACCGCTCTGGACGATCTGGGGCTTTACAAGGCGCTCGAAGCATTTTGTGCGGAGATCCAGCGCCGCTTCGGGCTGAGCGTTGATTATCAACCCTTGGGCAGAAGGGACCGTTTGGGCCAAGACGTCGAAATCGCTGTCTACCGCGCCGTCCAGGAAGCCATCAACAACGTGGTCAAACACGCACGCGCTCGAAACATCAGTGTGGTCATTGACCGGCGTACGGCGGAGCTGAGGATCGTCGTCGAAGACGACGGGAACGGCTTCGACCTTCAAGGGTTTTCGCAAGGCGACAGCCGTCACTCAAAGCTGGGCCTTTCGGTGATCGAGGAGCGCCTGACACTGTTGGGCGGATCTCTGGCGATCGAATCTGAACCCGGCCACGGCACCTCCCTTTTCATGAGAATTCCGGTGCCAACAGAGGAGATGGGCTATGTGCCCGATCCGGATCACGTTAACTGACGATCATCCGCTCGTTCTGGCCGGGATGAAAGCACTGCTTCAGGGCGTGGAGGACATCGAGATTGTCGGCGAAGCGACTGACGGACAGGCTGCACTCGACGTCATTCAACAAACCACACCTGACATCGCTATCCTGGATATCTCGCTTCCGGGAGTCAGCGGCCTGGAAGTCGCTCGTAGGTTGGCGGCTCAGCTGCCGCAGGTTCGTCTGCTGGCTTTGACCGTTCACGAGGATCACGCCTACGTCCAGCCTATGCTACAGGCGGGCGTCCGCGGATATCTGCTGAAGCGCTCCGCGGCCGACGAACTCGAGCGCGCAGTTCGCGCGATAGCGGGAGGCGGACTGTATCTGGATCCCGCAATAGCAGAGAAAGCGCTTCCATCCACGCTAGGGGCGCATGCCTCTTCGAGCACTGCAGCAACCAGCGAATTGACGCCGCGCGAGAGCGAGGTTCTCAGACTGATCGCGCAAGGCTTCAGTAACAAGGAAATCGCCAATCAGCTCAGCATCAGCATCAAGACCGTTGAAACCTACAAGGCCAGGGCCGTGGAAAAGCTCGGGCTTTACACGCGCGCAGACATCGTCCGGTACGGTGTTGCACTCGGGTGGTTGGGCCATCCCGCGAAGAGTGCCGATCAGGTTTGAACCGATCTCGGCGGAGGGGTCGGCCGAACCAAGTCAGGATTTTCCCGACAGATCGAGTTGATCCTCCCGACTTCACCATTGGGCGGTGCAGACTATCGTTCTCGGAGTGGATGGATAACAGGCCGAATCCGCGGCCGGAACATGCGTCGCTCCCCCGCGCTGCGATCCGTATTCCCGGAACGGCAAGCTCGCTTGGAGGCACAGATGAGAAATGTACTTTTCCGAGGACGCGCTGGTCGCCGGCTCTTCGCAAGCTACGAGGGGCTGCCGAAGCTCGCGGCGCGAACGACTTCGCGCTTGGATGCCCGCATGGCCAGAATCGCGGGCATCGCCCTCACATGCGTGTACCTCACGTGCCTGTTGCTCTCAGCGTATGCGATTGCTTGACCGGCTCGAGTTATGAGGACCGGACCAAGCCGGAGATCGTCTGATCATGGATGTGGCCTTGGCGCTCACCTTGCTCGGCATGTTGCTCTTCGGTGGCGCGGCGCTCGAGATCGCAGCTCGGCGCTTTTACAGGGATCTCAATCGTCAGATTCCGATGTAGGCTAAGTTTTCGATTTAGGACGCAGAGGTCAGTGCTGTAAATCTGAGAGGGCCGCCGTAGGGGGCGGCCTCTCGTCGCTGGCGGCTATCGGCAGACACGCACGTGCTTCACGATACGCCGACCGTGATAGCCGCGCTTGACTATGGTCCGCACCGTGCAAACCCTCCGATGATGATGATAGTGGTAGCCGACCCGCATCGTCTCGGATGCTGCCGCTGCGCCGACCGGAGGCGCCGTCATCGCATTTGCAGGGACCAGGAACTGAGTCCCCGCGAGCAAAGCAGCAGCGGCCAACCCATAGGCGATTTTCTTCATGATTCTTCCTTGTCGTATGCCCCGGTTCGCTTTCTAGGTCCGGCCGATGAACACGAAGTGAATGCAGAGACGGATAGCCGTCGTCGCGATCATTCGCCGCAGATGCATGAATAGAAGCTGACGCGCACAGTGTCCGCGAGCGAGATGCGTTGGCACTTTCGCCAGAACAAATGGAACTTGCCGTGCTTTCGCTAATGGATATTGCCGCCGTTCTGCTCACGCTGTCAGCCATCTTCGGCTGGCTCAACCACAAGTTCCTGCCGCTGTCTCGCAGCGTAGGACTTCTAGTGATGAGCGTCCTGACCTCGCTGCTTTTGATAACCTTGGATGCAGCGATTCCCTCAGTTCAACTGCTTGACCAGCTTGCCGATGGACTGCGACAGATCGACTTTGCCGAAGTCGTCGTGAACGGAATGCTTGCGTTTCTTCTGTTCGCCGGTGCCCTGCACGTGGATCTTGAAACGCTCAAGAGCCGCGCGGTTCCGGTCTTTCTTCTGGCGGTTTTTGGCACGTTGATCTCGACTGCTCTCGTCGGCATGATGTTCTGGCTTATCTGCGGTCTCATGAACTTACCGGTCTCGCTCGGCTGGGCGTTCGTCTTCGGCGCATTGATCAGCGCGACCGATCCGGTGGCTGTCCTCAGCACACTCCGCAACACCAACGTACCTAAAGAACTACAGATCGAGACTGAAGGCGAAGCGTTGTTCAATGACGGCGTGGGGATTGTCCTGTTCACCATCCTGCTTCGCTTCGCGAGTTCGGGCGACGGGGCGCAAGTTTCGACTGCTGACGTCGCAGGGCTGCTGATTCGCGAGGCTGGTGGCGGGATCGTACTGGGGTTGATGACCGGTTATATCGCGTATCGCGCGATGCGACTCATTGACGACTACGCTATCGAGGTTCTGATCTCGCTGGCCCTCGTGACCGGTACTTACGCTGTCGCTCTTCATTTGCACGTCAGCGGACCGCTTTCTATGGTTACGGCGGGTCTTCTTATCGGAGACCGAGGACCGCGGTATGCAATGAGTGAGCGGACTCAAGGCTATCTCTTCGCGCTTTGGACGCTCATTGACGAAATTCTCAATTCGGTTCTCTTTCCCTCATCGGGCTCGAGACACTCATCCTCCGCTTTGATCTCCGCAGCTTTGGCCTCGCGGCAGCAACTGTGCCGATCGTCCTTTTCGCCCGGTTTGCCTCAGTCGGCGTCCAACCGTTCTTGTTCGGATGGACCCGGTTGCTCTCCTTGCGAAACGCGCCTTTCCTGACCTGGGCAGGTGTGCGTGGCGGGATCTCGGTTGCCCTTGCGTTGTCGTTGCCGGATAGTCCAGCCAGGACCGCGATACTCGCCTCAACCTATGCGGTCGTTCTGTTCAGCATCATCATCCAAGGCTCGACTCTGGGCTGGGTTGCAAGACGGACTGTAGGACAACAGCTTGCCCCATCCCAAGAGGCGGGCTCCGGCCGTCAATCCTCGTAGCTATCGATGGCGGCGTCCCGCGATCACACGCTTGGTTACAACGCCGACGATGTCCTTCATGCGGGGACGCGTTCCGGTGCGGACAACGATTGCGGCTCCGGCCCGATTCGGCAATGGCGTCGTCGACAGCAGGGAGCCGAAGAAGCATATGCTGCAATGCTCCTCGTCATCGTCCAACCCGGCGGGATGAGCCTGCGATACCAGCGACGCCGGAGGCGTGTGGACGCTTCCCACTGCCGTCACACCGCTGCTACGGCATCGAAGACTAGCGTGGAAAATCATGGAAATGGCGGAGAGAATGGAGTCAAACCCACGATTCCTATCGTGGTGTTGAATCCCTTGCAGCATCATTCCTGCTCATTCGGCTGAAGTCGGCCGACACCTCACTCAGGGGGCGAACTTCTAGTCACGTGAATCTAAAGTTCGCCACATAAAGTCTGCTGGGCTTTGTGGCAGAAGCGTTTGACGGAAGCCAAAATCTGGTCTGCGGACTTGGTCCATTTGAAGGGCTTGGGATTTTTGTTGTGCAGGTCGATGAAGGTACGGATATCGGCCTCGAGCTGCCTGACGGAGGTGTGAACACCTCGCTGGATCTGCTTTCTGGTGAGCTCAGCGAACCAGCGTTCGACCTGATTGATCCATGACGCGGAAGTCGGCGTGAAGTGGACATGATAATGCGGCCGACGGGCGAGCCACGCTTTGATCCTGGGTGTCTTGTGGGTGGCGTAGTTGTCCATGACGATATGGACATCGAGGCCTTCAGGGACTTGAGCATCGATCTCTTTTAGAAACTTCAAGAACTCGACTGCCCGGTGGCGCTTGTAGCATTTGCCGATGACGAACCCCGAGGCGACATCGAGCGCGGCAAACAGCGTGGTCGTACCATGCCGCACATAGCTGTGCGTACGACGCTCCGGTATGCCGGGCATCATCGGCAAGACCGGCTGCTCGCGATCGAGTGCCTGAATCTGGCTTTTCTCATCGATGCTCAGAACAAGGGCTCGGTTCGGTGGGGACAGGTAAAGGCCGACGATGTCGCGTACCTTGTCGACGAACAGCGGATCGCTCGATAGCTTGAATGTCTGGCTACGGTGCGGCTGCAAGCCGAACGCCGCCCACATTCGGCGGATCGTGGTGTGGGAAAAGCCGGTTTCCGCAGCCATCGAGCGGATCGACCAGTGCGTCGCATCGGCTGGCGTCGTCCGCAACGTCCGCTCGATCACCGCGGCAACCTGATCATCGTTGATGGTTCGAGGGCGGCCAGGGCGTGCCTCGTCAAGCAGGCCATCACAGCGGTCCTTCAAAAATCGGCGACGCCACTTGCCAACGGTGTGTTCGTGGAGGCCGAGTTCGGCAGCCACAGACTTGCTAGGCAATCCATCCGCGCATCGCAGGATCGCGCGGCATCGCTCAGATAGCGACCGGGCAACACGATGACGACGAACTTGCCTCTCCAGGTACGTCCGCTCCTGCTGACTCAGCACCAACGGCGCAATCGGCCGGCCTCGCACACCCGCATTCGCCACGAGCACTCTCCTCTGTAGAGCTTCGAGCTATCAACTAATGTGACGAACTTGCGTTCCAGATGACTAGAGCGTGGGCGATGCTGCCGCTCGCGCTATCGAGGCAGGTTGATTATTTGACCTGAGAAGATCGTTGAGAAATCAGCTACTCAAACGGTCTTTCTCGCTAAGGCCTTGATATGGTGGGCGCACCAGGGCTCGAACCTGGGACCCGCTGATTAAGAGTTCAAAACCGGCACCTCTCTACGGTTTCTGAATCTTCGCCAGGCTTCGACAGCATCCAAGAAGGCCTTTTATTTATAGGGAGTTGTCGCATAGCTTCGCAGTCCAGCGAACCCAGACCTACAGATACCTCGGCTCGCCAAAACCGTTTGAAAACCGTTTTTGCAGTTCACGCCCGCTCCCATGACTGACATTCGCATTGCTCTCAGCGACAAGGCCATCGCTCAGCTACCGATTCCTGAAGACGGTTGGTATCTGGCTCGCGATACCGAGTTGAAAGGCTTCTTCGTCGTCGTGGGGAAGCGGAAAAGGACGTTCACCGTTCAAGGAGATCTTAGACAACGAGGAAAGCGGGCCTCGTCCATCAGAGTGTCGATTGGAGACGCCAGCGAGTTGACGACGCGAGCGGCCCGCGCGATTGCCAAGGAATATCTTGCTCAGATCAGCAAGGGACACCACCCAAGGAAGAGGCTAGATGAAAAGCCGGGGCAGGCCGGGTCCGATGGGAACAGTTCCGTAGCGGCCCCTACCCTGAAGCAGGCTTGGCAGCGCTATCTGGAAGCCCACTTGGTCCGAAAAGGCCGGAGCGACAAAACGATAAGCGGCTATCGCGATCACGTCGAGCGCCTCTTTAGTGAATGGCTCGAAATCCCTCTCCTCGATCTCGCGAACGATCCCAGTCGCGTCGCTGAAAAGCATGATCAGCTTACCAAGCAGAACGGTCCCTACATGGCGAATGGCAGCATGCGAACGCTGCGGGCCATTTACAATCATGCTCGGAAGACCAATCGATCGCTACCGCGTGACAATCCGGCGGATGCTGTCGATTGGAACCAGGAGGAGCGAAGGAATACCGGCATGGGCGTCAGCGACTTGAAAGGATGGTTCATAGAGCTGGCGAGTCTAGATAATCCAATCCGACGCGAATTCCATCTTTTCACCTTGTTGTGTGGGTCTAGGCCCACCGCCTTGCAGCAGGCTAAGCCGAAACACATCAATTTTCGACGGCGAACGCTCCACATCCCTAAGCCCAAGGGAGGCAGCAAGCGAGCGTTCGACATCCCGCTGTCACGTGAAATGATCCTGTGTCTCATTCGGGTGCTTCGTTTCGGCAGGCAAATGTATTCGTCTCAAGCACGGGAATGGCTGTTTCCAGCTGAGAGCGGCTCCGGACACCTAGCTGAAACAAAGGAGGATCGAGATATCTTGTCAAAGTGGGGCAATGACCTTCGTCAAACATTTCGGACGATTGCCACCGCTGCTGGCGTTTCGGAGTTCGATGCCAAGCTCCTCATGAACCATTCTATCCCTGGTGTGAACGCAGGTTATGTCACTCGACACAAGCTGGTTGAAGACCACCTGCGCAGCCAGCAACAAGCTATCAGTACCGTCGTGTTTTCCGCACTCGGTAAGTCGCTCACGGAACAGGAAGCCCTGATCAATTGGCTTGGCCGCGGAGTTAGTCGAAGAGCCGTACCCCAATTCCGGTTGGAACCAAACACTCTGGGCGAGCAGCAAGAAAGAATTCGGCAGGCCGCATGACGATTTGGCCGCCGAAAACTCGGGAGACTCATCTTCTAGTCATCTGGAACGCAAGTTCGTCACATTAGTTGATAGCTCGAAGCTCTACAGAGGAGAGTGCTCGTGGCGAATGCGGGTGTGCGAGGCCGGCCGATTGCGCCGTTGGTGCTGAGTCAGCAGGAGCGGACGTACCTGGAGAGGCAAGTTCGTCGTCATCGTGTTGCCCGGTCGCTATCTGAGCGATGCCGCGCGATCCTGCGATGCGCGGATGGATTGCCTAGCAAGTCTGTGGCTGCCGAACTCGGCCTCCACGAACACACCGTTGGCAAGTGGCGTCGCCGATTTTTGAAGGACCGCTGTGATGGCCTGCTTGACGAGGCACGCCCTGGCCGCCCTCGAACCATCAACGATGATCAGGTTGCCGCGGTGATCGAGCGGACGTTGCGGACGACGCCAGCCGATGCGACGCACTGGTCGATCCGCTCGATGGCTGCGGAAACCGGCTTTTCCCACACCACGATCCGCCGAATGTGGGCGGCGTTCGGCTTGCAGCCGCACCGTAGCCAGACATTCAAGCTATCGAGCGATCCGCTGTTCGTCGACAAGGTACGCGACATCGTCGGCCTTTACCTGTCCCCACCGAACCGAGCCCTTGTTCTGAGCATCGATGAGAAAAGCCAGATTCAGGCACTCGATCGCGAGCAGCCGGTCTTGCCGATGATGCCCGGCATACCGGAGCGTCGTACGCACAGCTATGTGCGGCATGGTACGACCACGCTGTTTGCCGCGCTCGATGTCGCCTCGGGGTTCGTCATCGGCAAATGCTACAAGCGCCACCGGGCAGTCGAGTTCTTGAAGTTTCTAAAAGAGATCGATGCTCAAGTCCCTGAAGGCCTCGATGTCCATATCGTCATGGACAACTACGCCACCCACAAGACACCCAGGATCAAAGCGTGGCTCGCCCGTCGGCCGCATTATCATGTCCACTTCACGCCGACTTCCGCGTCATGGATCAATCAGGTCGAACGCTGGTTCGCTGAGCTCACCAGAAAGCAGATCCAGCGAGGTGTTCACACCTCCGTCAGGCAGCTCGAGGCCGATATCCGTACCTTCATCGACCTGCACAACAAAAATCCCAAGCCCTTCAAATGGACCAAGTCCGCAGACCAGATTTTGGCTTCCGTCAAACGCTTCTGCCACAAAGCCCAGCAGACTTTATGTGGCGAACTTTAGATTCACGTGACTAGGGCGCAGATTCATTGAGGCGCAGCCAAAGCCTGATTGACGCGAATTGAACGAATGCGAGGTAGTTGGCGGCGAGCCTATCGTAGCGCGTCGCCACACGACGACAGTGTTTGATCCTGTTGAAGAACGTCTCGACGTGGTTGCGGGCACGATAGACATAGGGGCTGAAGCAGATCGGATCGCGGCGATTGCTTTTCGGCGGCATGTTCGCCCATGCGCCCTTCTTCATGGCAAGCTCCCTGATCCAGTCGGCGTCATAGGTCGGCAAGCAGCATTGACCCGGGTTTCAGAGGAAACAGCAATTTTTTTCGGCGAGTCGAACGTCATGGGCTTCACCGGGGCTCAGCGCCAGCCGTACCGGCAGACCATTGTCATCGACCACCGCATGGATTTTGCTCGTCAAGCCGCCGCGGGACCTTCCCATCGATTGACGTTGGTTCCTTGTGATGCAGGCTCCGTGCTGATGCACGCGGACAATGGCGGCATCACGCGCAGTGGAAAGCGCTTCTAGATGCGGCCCCAAACACCGGCCCCGCCGCCACTTGACGAAGCGATTGTAGCAAGTGGTGTATCGGCCAAACACCGTCGGCGGATCACGCCAGGGTGCTCCTGTTCGGAGGACCCAGAAGACGGCGTGAACTGCCCGATAACCTTTTTGCCATCCAGTTTTCGGCGTGCTTCTCTCTCGCCCAGCTACGCAGCCTGCGGCTGAGCGCCGGCTGAAACCTGCTCGCGATCGCTTCGGTGGCTGAGCAATCACAGGGTGCGTACATTATCGTACAAAGTCCTGCCCGTGCGTTCATCGATCGCGCCGCATTGCGAGTTGATCAAAATGATCCGGGACGGATGAGACTTGGAGCTCGCTCAAGTCGCCTCGAACTGGCCTGATCGAGACTGCGAGATTGTACAAGATCCAGTGGCCTCCAGCCGGAGCTGCGTCAGAACACCGCGCCTCAGCTGGCTGATCGTAATCCCTGGACCGAGCGACGGAGGACCAAATGAGATGACTCGGGACGTATTGCGACATCGCTACGCTGCTGATAGGCGCGGGACTCTTTATGTCTCCCTGGGTTCTCGGCTTTGGGGCCGTAGTGCCAAATCTGCCTACCCAGACCGCGGTTGTTTTTGGCGCGATTATTGCTGTCTCCTCGATTGCGACCCTCATCGCTTTCGAGACGTGGGAGTTGTACATCGTCGCTGTGTTCGCAGCAGGCTCAATCACATCCCCCTGGATGTTTGGCATTGCCGATCGCGTGGCAACTGCGATGCTCGTCGTTGCCGGTCTTACGGCGCTCGCAACAAGCATCACGCACACTCTTCTGCTGCGGCGGCTTGTGAGGACGACCGCAGACCGACAAGCGTCGCGGATAGTCCGAGATGACTTGCGGTCCTCGAATCCGTCTAACCAGAGCGTGCGACGCGTGCCTGGCGAGAAAGAACCTGATCGACGTTACCGAGGCGCGAGCCCCCGTACGGAACTCGGGAAAACAGTTCATTTCGTCGGTAATAGGTAAACGCGCGAGAAGAATGCCGCTTTGGGCTAGGCGAGCATCCCGAACTCCGAGACAGAACATCCGCCAGCGAGATCAACATGGTCATCCGTGAAAATGGGCGAATAATGTCGAGACGATTGTCGTCGCTTTAAGGTTTATAGAATGCGAGCAACCCGCCAAAGGCCCTGTTCCCCCCGAGCAAGATGCCCGAGCATCCCCCTCATCATAGAATTCAGGCCCGGGTCATCATTGCTCCGAGATCTATCGGCAATAGATCGCGCGGCCGGATGACCTCAACCACCGCTCGCGTTACCAATTCCAGGCTGCAGCCGCGACCATGAAGGCGCCACAGCTGACAGCTCCAGCCAGTATTACGGCAATGTTGGCTTGCCAATCAGTCGCGAGATCGGGGACGATTGGACTTCCGGCAAGTGAATGGTGGGCCGGCGCAGGACCACCTTGAGCAGGCATGTTTGCCAATGCCGTTGCATTGTCAAGATCGGGCGGCATTGGCTCGTGCAATGATCGGGCAGGTTCAAATGGAGGATCGAGCTCGACGGGTAACCCGAGCTCCTCCAGGCGCGATACGACGCTTGCCACTTGCTCCTCGGTCATCTCCCCAACAGGCAGAACCGCTTTCAGGTCCTTGTCCGTGACAAACCCTTTGCGGCGCCCCAGCGCGACGAGGCGCGGCAACCCGACGTAGCTTACCGAAGGCGCCATCAGAGACTCCGTTCATAGAGAAAATTGATTGTCGGAAACGGCCAGAATACGAGACAGGTCCTTTGAGATCTTTGAAACGTCCAAAGCCGTGTCTAGGTTCGGGAACGTTTGCCTTGCAGCACTCATCCTTTGTACGCCACCGCTCATTCTTCACTCCTTCATGCCGGATTCAACGAGTCACCCGTTACACCGGATAGCTTGTGAAGAACCTGGCAATCATCGCGATCTGCATCATGAACCAGAATTTCGGCATTGACGGTCCAAGCTTGACGCCGAAGATGGGCCGGAAAGTCGCAAACTGCGCGATCGTCGGTACATGCCGACCTGCCAAGTGTTGAGCGAGAGCGTGTCTGCCTTCACCGAAACCCGATCTCGCGCGTGCGCTTTTCCCCTTGTGCCTAGCACGGGTGCGTCGCCGCGGTGGGCAGATTGACTAGTGCCAGCGTGTGCACGACGTGCACTCTGAGGCTCTTGGCCACCGAGAGCTTGCGGAAGAAGCGTCAGCCGTGTCGCAGATCCCGAGGATACTCGACGCGTGCACCTCAAGCTGACCAGGAGAGGCGAGCAGAAGGTTGAGAACTCTCAAAGAAGAGCCTTGAGGAGCTTCGCCGCGCCGCGGGGTCCGCTGCAGCCATTTCGAGACCGGCCAGTTCCACTTCAAAAGCATGAGGTTCCGCAAGATCTCGGCTGTTCAGCCTCCGGTACTAGGCGATCGAGGAAAGCTCGTGACCGGATTCTTAAAATGAAATGCCGGCTTTCCCCTATTCCATGGCGCACCTCATCCGGAAGTCTACCGGACGCAGGCGGGGCCTAGCCGAAGCGGGGCCCCGCGCGTACTTTCCGCCTACTTCTTGTTCGAACCCGAGTCTGTCGAGCTGCTCGCCGGCGCAGTTTGGTTCGCGCTCGGCTGATTAGCTGTCGACGAGCTTCCGCTCCGCGGCCGCTGATTAGCCTGACCAGTCGTATTCGACTGACCGGGCGAGCTTTGTCCTGTCGTCAAAGACGGTTGGTTCTGCGCCTGGCCGGGATTCTGGCTCGGTGCCTGCCCGACCGCGTTCTGCTCGTTCGACGGCTGCGTCTTCTGAGCGTTGCCGGCATTTTGCTGGTTCGACGGTTGACCTGTCTGGGTCTGAGCAGTGGCGGCCTGATTGCCGGTCGGGGTCTGCGTCGCAGCCGAGCTCTGGGTACCGGCCGACGTGGATTGTGACTGGATGGTTTGGCTGGCCTGCTGGCTCAGCCGGCTGGAGACGCCAAGCGACGATACCGTACGCATATCGATGTTGCCCGTCACAGCAATTCCATGCTGTCGCTGATAGACGGTGACTGCCTCGCGCGTCTCGGGACCCCAAATGCCGTCGGCTTCGCCATGCAGAATGCCGCGGTCGATCAACACGCGCTGGATGACGCGGATGTCATCGGGCGGGAGGTCAACGGCGGTTGCGGTGCTGCTGCCGCTGCTCGCGCCTCCACCATGGCTGGCACCGCCGGCGAAGCGGGCATTAGGACCGACCGGCACCACATCGACGATACGACGATCACGGTCAACAATCACGACCTCGTCCTCCACGACGAAGAAGCTATCGTCGCGATATGCGGGGAAAACATCGATCAGCGCCGGATAGGTCGAGACCGAGGCGATCGTCACGCTGGACGGAACTGCGATGCCGGTGCGAACTTGGAAATTGATCGAGTTCGCATTGACGCGCGGAGCCTTGCTGGTCTGCAGGACCGAGTGTTGCAGCGTCGTGCGCTGCTCCGCCGTCACCTGCTTGCCACTCTGGGTCTGAGTGCTCGCGGTGGCCCGTTGGGCCTGACCCTGCGCGTCGCTGCCGCCCTGTGCCGCGTTCTGGCTGCCCGAGCTCGAATTCTGCTCCTGTGCAGTTTGGCCGGATCCGCTCTGCTGGTTGTTTGTCTTGTTATCAGCCTTAGCGTCACTCTTGCCCTTCTCCTGCGTACGGTCGTCCGCCCGCTGCTGACTGTCACGATCGGACTTGGTCTGACCGGCTGCTTGATCCTTCTCCTTTTGGCCGTGCGCCTGGGCACGGTCCTTACTCCTATCCCGCTCCTCCTTGCTGGCTTCATGCTCCTTGCTCAAGTCCCCTGAGTGGCGCGTATTGTCGCGGTCCGCCGTCTGCCCTTTGCTGCTCTCCCGCGAGCCTTCGGCGTGGCCCTGCTCATGCGAGCCGGACTGCTGGCTCAGCGCCCGACTGGCCTCGCTGCTTCCTTTGGAGGGGGCTTCGGCCCGCCCAGTCTCGCGAGATTCTGATCCTCGGCCTTGTGTCATTCCTTCATGGTGGGAAACGCCCTCCCGGCCGGAAGCGCCGCTGCCCGTCCCACCGGAATGGCCATCCGACATTCCATTTTCAACCGTTCCGCTCCCCGCCCCACCTCCGCTCACCCCCTGCGCAGAGGCAAGGCCTATGCTGGCGAGCACTATCGCTGTCGTGACCAAAAACCTGCTCTTCATACCTTTCATAGTGCAAATCCTTCTCTCGGTTGTTCGCTCGTTCCAATTGGATGAGGCGGACATATCGATGCCGCTCTGCAATGCCGATGTCCGCCGCTGAGCAACCGGCCGAGGAGGGGATCGTTCCTGGTAGTTAGGACCTTGGTTAGCTTCCCGAGAATCCGCCGAACTTGATCGTGGAGCACTTCGCTCCACACAAGAGAGCGCATACCAAACAATGGCAACACGATTGTCAGGTACGAAAACAGCAGAAGACTCCCGGCCACCGCGCGGCAAGCGATCGGCGGCCTATCCGGCGAGCAAACTCGAGATCAAAGCCGCCTCGGCCAAGACCGAGAAACTACAGGATGACCGGCGGATAAAGGACCACCGCTGCTTCGAAACTTCGGCTGTCCACCCGCGCGGTTTGCGCGTCCGATCAGGATCAAGACGGCTGCAGCTGCGATCGTGACAATTCCGATCACGACCTTCATGCTCGTCTTCCCTTCCCCGCCCCGTCGCCAAGTGCTTGCGAACCAGTAACGTGCACGCTGGCTGCTTGTCGTAAAAAGAAGATCGGTGCGCTATAGTACCGTGTTTCTTCGAAAGATTGAGTTCAGGGAATAGGTCAGATCAGTTCAGAGCCCAGTCGGGTCTTGGCAGCCAGACCAAGAACACGCTCGCGGGTTCTCGTTCCTATTGCTCACGATACAACGTCATCAACTGCTGGCTCCGAACAGCGGTTCCTCACGACCAATCGGGCTAATTCGGTCGCAGCGCGGCCGCTGTAGTTCTAAATGCTGTTAGTTGGATCTCTGTGTTGGGCGCGCATCTGGTGCTCGGGCCAGCGATAGCTGGGGAGTTCCAGCTTGTCGGCAATGTCTCTTCCGATTGCCAATCTTGCCAACCCGGGTACGGAGAAACTCCGGACCACGAGGTTGCGAAAGATCATCCCCCAGGGCGTTCGCGGCGCCAGCGCTCCGGCAAAGCGTTGGGCGCTACGCTGCTTTCGTTCGATATAGCCCCGCATCAGGGTCTCGTAATGAGCAAACGCCTCGGTATATCGGTCACGGGCGGCAGCGAGTTCGCCGGCCAACACATAGGCTGAAATCATCGCCAACGCCGACCCCTGGCCTGCCAGCAGCGATACGCAGAAGGCTGCATCACCGATGAGAGCCACCCGCCCTCGTGACCAATTCGGCATCCGTATCTGACTGACGGCGTCGAAGTAGAGCTCGCCGGCGCGCTCGAGTTCGGCAAGCATCCGATCGCACTCCCAGCCATCTTCGCCATAGATTCTTCCCAGGATCATCTTCTGCGCCTCTGGCGCTTCCGGCAACGTGGTGCGATCGGCGGCGAACACGAGGAGAAACAGGGTTCGATCGTCGCGCAGCGTAAAGCGACCGATCATCCGTCCCGGTTGGCCGTGAATCAAATAGACGTCTTCGTCGCGCGGTCGATAACCGCGAGTCTCAAAGGCCGCCACCACATAGCCCAAATAGCGCTCGAACTTCCTCTCTGGTCCAAAGACGAGCTTGCGCACTGCCGAATGCAGTCCGTCGGCGCCAATGAGAAGATCGAACCTGCGCTTGCCACCATGCTTCAGCTGGACCTCGACGCAATCGAGCTTCTCTTCAACGAGCGTGATCTCGTCTCCAAAAATGGCTTCAACGTCGCCGTCGATCCGCTCATACAGCAGATGCGAGAGGCGACTGCGCTGAAGGGTGATGTATCGTCCGCCTGTCAATTCGGCGAAGACGGCGGCACGGAAGCCCGCCAGCCGATGGCCGGCTTCATCCACGATCCTCAACTCTTGGACGTGGTAGCCGTCGCGATTGATTTCCGCAAGTAATCCCATCCGCTCGGCAATGGTGAAGCCCAGCCCCCAGAAGTCGATGACATAGCCCCCGCTGCGCAGAGCAGGTGCCCGCTCAAGGAGTGTTGGTTCAAAGCCCGCCTCCCTCAGCCAATAGGCAAGGGTCGGCCCTGCGACCCCAACGCCTGAGATTAGAACACGCCTCATGCGTTCTCCTTATGACCCAATCAGCCATTTCAACGCTCAGTTGGGCCCCCGGCCGGGCCTGGGGCTCCAAGTTTTGCGTCACGGCAAGAACAAGTGAGGGAGCCACGGAGTAGTATGATGAAGCCTAGCGACGCCCAGACCGGTAGCCAGCTCAGTCTGAGGGTGGCGCCGGCTTTCCTGGATATTTCGACTACTCGCCTGTGCACCAAGAGAGAAGTCGAGTTTGGACCGTGACCAATGCGGTGAAGGAGAGCAATGCAAGGCAAATTGACAGCTCACGTCCGACATATTGAGCGCACCCTCCGAGTAAGCGCGATCGGCCTCTTTCTCGCCGCGTCAATCTGGTTGCTCCGTGACATTCTCTTGCTCATGTTCAGCGCCGTAGTCATTGCTTGCGTTTTGCGCGGAGCAAGCAACGCGGTGCAGCGCGCATTTCGTCTGGATCATTACACTTCTCTGCTTTGCGTCATTATCATCACTTGTCTCTTTCTCAGTGCACTGCTCTGGTGGCGCGGTAGCGTTATATTCGCTCAAGCCGACGAAATCGGCCAGCAACTGAGAACCCAGTTGGAGAGAGTATGGAGGGAGCTAGAAGATAGCTCATGGGGCTCGGTCTTTGCTCAACAGCTACAAATAGCTGGAAAGTCTCTGCGAGCCGGCCTGACTGGCTACGTCCCGGGTGTCATCGGCTCGGTTCTAGGTATTGGCGGCACTCTTGTCGTTGTGGGGGCGACGGCAATATTCCTGGCTGCATCGCCGCAATTGTACCTTGAAGGCGCGTTGCGTCTGCTTCCTGTCACTTGGCGGCCTCGCGGCCGGGAAGTTGCTCGGGAGCTTGGTTCTACGCTCAGGCTTTGGTTTCTCGGGCAATTAATCGACATGGCGATCGTGGGACTTCTTCTTGGCTTGGGTCTTTTCCTTATCGGCTCGCCACTGGCGCTTTCATTGGCTCTGCTCGCTGGGTTGCTGAACTTCGTGCCTTACATCGGAGCGCTCGCTGGCGCCGTACCGGCGATCCTCGTCGCTCTGGCTCGGTCTCCTACCTTAGCGGCATGGGTCGCTCTATTGTTCTTGTCGATCCAGCTCATCGAGGGAAATGTCATCGCACCTTGGATTCAGAAGAGGACGATCTCTCTTCCGCCGGTACTCACGATACTTTCCCAGACGGTTCTGGGGACGCTTTTTGGTCTGATCGGATTGATCGTGGCCACGCCTTTGATGGCCGTTTTGCTTGTTGCCGTCCGCATGATCTATGTCGAGGCCTTCTTGGAGCGTGAGAGTAAGCAGGTCACCTGATCAAGAACACCTTCAAACCGTGCGAGCGGTATTGTAGTTGGTACGGTGTCGTACACTCCCCAATCTGCCATGGGCGATCGGCGCGACATAGTGTCCGCGGCCCTTGACTCTAGAAACCAAGATCGAAGGCTGAAGTTGAGACCGCACTCTGAAATCACAGGAGCCACAGATGCGGAGACTCACACTCGCCCTTTCTCTCACCGGTTTTGATCGCGATCTCTCCACTCTGCGGTACGCAGGCCGCACCATTGACAGCGCTCTCGGCAGCGGCACGCTCGCCGGAGCACACGTCGGCGGTGCAGGACAATGTCTCGCAGGTGCGCTGGCGTGGCGGCTGGGGGATCGGCGCGGGATTACTTGCTGGAGCGGTAATCAGCTCCGCCATTGCTGGCCCCTACTATTATGAGCCGCCGTACTACGGCTACAGGTATGCGTACCACCCATACGGATATGGCGGATACTATCCAGCATACACCTATACGCCTTACTGGGGCGGATACGGCTGGGGCCTGCGACCATACGCCTGGGGACCGCGCCCTTGGCGTTATAGCTACGGCTGGTCCGCTCCGAGGCCGTGGGGATATACGGTCCGGCGCGTACACCCATGGCGTCACAGCTACGGCTGGGCTCCAAGATTTCATCGCCATCATCATCACGGTGTAATCCGCGCGCATCATCGGTGGTAACTCGCCGATCTCGCGACAAGGTGCCCGGCGCTCAACGCCAGCGGACGTGCGTCGGGCCGGCCGCGCTTCCGTAATGTTGTCAATGCCCTCACCGACTCGCGCCAGCAGTGTTGGAGAACGCTAGGGCGGCCCCAAAAGTCGGACGACAAACTGGCACTCCCGTAACTTTTCGGATCGCCTTGGACAGATTCATGTAGCATCGTGTTGACTACCATCCCCGGCAATGCGCCCGCTCCAACGGCGTTCTTCGCTACACCGCCTGGCGATGCTCCAGCAAGAAACGCCGCTCCCCTCATCGACGCCACGCCCGAAAGCCCGCAATGGCGCTCCACAATCCGAAAATATGCGGCTGATCTTCGACCTCACGCATACCGAGCGCACTCCGCAGCCCTTCGGGAACGTTCGAAAGAAAATAGCAGCGAGCATGGCAGTGCTGAGCAGCCCAAGGCCGTGTATCCGCTGCACCTTCCATCAGCGATGAGCACCTGGCACACCCCCGCCTAAAAGGACAGTATGAAAGCTAGTGCCATCGAAAAAGGCCCTGATTTTTCGGAGCCCCAATGTAATCGCGAGAATATGCTGCGGCAGACCACAAGAAAGCGGTTGGCGAACTTTCGGCGAAGAGTTCGGTTGCGCTCCGTAACACGTGCGCGGAGTTCACCAATCCTACATTCGCTCCTTGACGCCGGCTTCTATCAGGTACCAATTCACAGGATAACTCGTGAGAAATCCCGCGATCATCGCGATCTGCATCATGAACCAGAACTCTCGCATTGACGGCTCCAGCCTTACACTGAAGACATTCCTGAAGATCATGAACTGCGCAATCGCCATGAAGCCGTACATGCCGACTTGCCAAGCGGTCAGGGACAACGTGTCTGCCTTCACTGCTTGAGCAATCCCCGCCATCGGCGACAAGTCGCGCATTGGTTTGATGGTGAAATATTGGAAGGCGACGCCTAGCAAGAAAGCGAAGAGATAGTCTACGATCCAGACCGCTAGCATTTTTTCTGAGAACAGGGTTTTCCAACCAGCCAAAATCGCGATGACTGGAAACGCGAGCGCGAGACTTTCAGCGATAATGTCGCCCAGAGCACATCCGGCTCCACAGTGCATGGCACCTTTCGCGACCATGACTGGAAACGGGGTCGCCTTTTTTCCGTTTGATGGGCTGCCCCTGGTCGCATCGCGTGCCGCGAGGCGCCCAAACCTGTAGTACAGCCACAAGGTCAGTACGGTACCGAACAGACCGTTGACCGGCCAGACAAGATTCATGATCCACATCCGCTGCGGATGGCGCATTGTGTCGATCGCGATGAAAATCGTGCATGCAAATCCGAGGACCAAACAACCGAGCGCGAGAGCGTGGAGCCAGTGCGGGACCATAACGACATCTCCCTTTGGAGAAGCAAACGACCTCCATTTCAATTCGTTCAATGCAACTGGGCGCCGCAGCAGCATCTCCGCGAACAGTAGGGGAGCATCCGCCTCGGCGGCCGCCCAGAATCAGCTGGCTTTCGCGACATGCGGGTCGGACTGCCGGGCGGCCTAGCGATCTTGCGTCATCAAAATGCAGGGGTCATCCAAAGGAGTGTAACAGATGATTACTACCGCCAAGCGCTTCAGCGCACTTGTTGCGCTCATTTCCCTCGCCGCCTCGATGGGATTCGCCGAGGCGGCTGATAAGAACTACGACACGGGCGCGACTGACGCGGAGATTAAAATAGGCAACATCATGCCCTAAAGCGGACCAGCCTCTGCCTATGGAATTATCGGGCGTGTCGAAGCTGCCTATTTCCGCAAGGTGAACGACGAGGGTGGCATCAATGGCAGAAAAATCGACTTTATCTCGTACGACGACTCCTACAGCCCACCAAAGACGGTTGAGCAGGCGCGCAAGCTGGTTGAAAGCGACGGCGTACTGCTGATCTTCAATTCACTTGGTACGCCGACGAACAGCGCAATCCAACACTACATGAACCAAAATCCGCAACTCTTCGTAGCAACGGGAGCAACAAAATGGGCAGATCCTGAGCATTTCCCTTGGACCATGGGTTGGCAGCCGAGCTATCAGACTGAGGCCCGCATCTAGGCTCGATACATCATGCAGCAAAAGCCTGGCGCGAAGATCGCCGTTCTCTATCAGAACGATGACTACGGCAAGGACTACTTGAAGGGGCTAAGCGACGGTTTGGGAAATAAGTCAGGCATGATCATTGCGAAGGACAGCTACGAGGTGTCTGAGCCGACGATTTCGTCACATATCGTCAATCTGAAAGCCAGCGGTGCAGATACGCTTTTTGTGATCGCAACACCCAAATTCGCCGCGCAGTCGATCAAAGAGGTGCGCCAGCTAAAATGGGACCCCTTATTTATTCTGAACAATGTGAGCGCCTCCGTCGGCTCTGTTCTCAAGCCAGCTGGTCTGGAGAATGCCAAGGGTCTGATTTCGGCGGCCTACATGAAAGACGAGACCGATCCGAAATGGTTGAACCAACCCGACTCGAAGGCATGGGCTGCGTTTCTCGACAAGTACATGCCAGAAGCTGACAAGACGGACGCCGGAGCGGCGGTTGGATATGCGGTGTCGCGGACGCTCGTTCACGTGCTCAAGGCGTGCGGAGACGATCTCACCCGTAAGAACGTCATGAAGCAAGCAGCAAATCTCAAGAGTTTCGATCCCGGCCTGCTTTTGCCCGGAATAACAATCAGCACCAGCGCGTCCGATTTCGCCCCCCTTCAGCAACTTCAACTCATGAAGTTCAATGGTAAGTCGTGGGAGTTGTTCGGCCCCGTTATGAATGGTAGCACGGGCTCCTAGGCTCTCTCAAAATGGGCGGCCTCCTGTTGTTCTGCAGGGGGTCGCACCGTTCTGATGAAAGGCGTCTGACAAGTTCGAGACCCGCAGACGGTACATGCAAAGCGACACTGAGGCCGGTGGTTGGTAGGAAAGCCGGCTCTTCCATTTGAGACTTCTTTTTTCTCTCTTGGAAGTCGTGGTTGCCGTCAGCTGGCAGGAATGGGCATCAAGCCAGCTCCCTTGCCGTGGCGGTTCGTCAGGCCCAACCAGCAATATGGTCTTTACTCTTTCAGGCAACGGCCGATCTGCCGATCATACTCGCGCTGTATCAATCCAGAACACGAACACGCCAGCTGCTCCAGCTGAGCCCGGTCGACCAGAGTTATGGCGGCCCGTGTGTTGCGGATGATCCCAGCCTGTTCGAATGTTTCGAGGCACTCACTGACACTGGCACGACGAATCCCGAGCAATTGAGCTAAGACGGCATGCGTGATCGGCAATTCGCTGGAGTCCATCGCGTTTGCCGCAACGAGAAGCCAGCGGGCAAGTCGCTGCTTCACCGAATGGAGCGAATTGCAGGCCCCCACTTGCGCCGTCTGAAACAAGACAAGGTTGATGTAACGAAGGATCATGCCGCGAAGAACCACAAGGTCGGTAAGGGCTGCGTGGAAAGCGGCCACGGGAATTCGCAGCGCCGTCCCGCCCACCTGAACGACGCGGCGGTGCGGCGGCGTGGGATCGCCCGGCGCCAGCACGGAAGGGGCCCCGATCATGCCCTCGGAGCCGACCAACCACGCCTCGACAAAGCGACTGGACTCGACTTTGGCGGAGACTGACACGAGCCCATTTGCGAGGAAATAGACGTGCTCCATCGGCAACCGCCAATGATGAAGGACCTGACGGGGCTTCAGCTCGATGTCTGTCCCAATCGAGCGAAGCGCAGTCAGCTCCGAGTTTGGAATGCAACGCAACAGCTTGTTCGATGCAGCCACGGTCGGCCCGAGGCCTTTAAGGGCAATCGACCGCAGAGGAAGAGGGCTCTTCGCCTGACCATCCAGCATTGGTGGTGTTTCTCGGCAATCCCGGGGACCGACTGGAACCGCTCCCGGCTCTGGGGAGACTACGCGGTCGGACCGCCGCGGTTCCTCTTTAACATGTACGACTATTTTCCATGTCCATCACCCCGGTTCGAGGCCTTGTCCTCGAATCGAAGAGCGGCGCGGACCAACGCCAGATGGCTCAATCCCTGGGGAAAATTGCCAGCAAGCCGTCGATCCCGGACGTTGAACTCCTCGGCCAAAAGTCCCAAGTCACTGCGGGCTCGCAAGAGATGCTCGAAGGTCCTTTCAGCTTCTGCGCGTCTTCCCTGCATGAGCTGGCATTCGGTAAGCCATCCGCTGCACGCAAGGAATGCACCCTGACGGATTGCGCTTGACGACCGACGATGGACGTAACCCTCGTGGACCAGTTCGCGTTCTATCGCGGCGATCGTCCTTGCGACGCGCTCGTCCGTGACAGGCAAAAATCCCACCAAAGGGAGCTTCAGCAAGCTCGGATCCAGTCCATCAGACCCGTAGTATTCCACAAACGTCCCCCGTCCGGGGGCAAATCCCTTCTCACATATTTCACCATGCATTCGGCTCCGCAGTCCGGTCATCCGCTCAAGGAACGAGCCGTCCGCCGTCTGGTGAAGATCACGGCGGCGAACGAACCGATCCACCGCGGCCCAGGCAGAGACCTTAGAATAGGTGTAGTGCTGTGGCTCCCCTCTCACTTCCCACACGCCCTGGCCCGGCTCATTCCAGACCCGCTCGACGTGAGCGATTACGGAAGCGAGCAGATCGGCTTCACGTTCGGTCGGCGCTACTCCCGCTTTCGCGGCGGCAGCCACGCAATCCAGGAGTTCGCCGTAGATGTCGACCTGTCGCTGCGCCGCGGCGGCGTTTCCAATTCGCACCGGCTTCGCGCCTCTGAACCCCGGCAGCCAGGATGCGGTCCATTCCTCCAAGCGACGCGAGCCGTCGACCCGGTACATGATCCTGATCTTGTCAGGTTCGCCACCCGCAGCGCGGAGAAGCCAATCGCGGAACGCCTTAGCTTCATCGAGATAGCCGGCGTCAAGCAGGGCCGTCGCCGAGAACGCCGCATCGCGCAGCCAGCAATAGCGGTAGTCCCAATTCAGATTCTCGGCCGGGGCCTCGGGGAGCGACGTGGTCGGAGCGGCAATCATGCCGCCTGTCGCGCGAAAGATCATCGCCTTGAGTGTCAGAAGGGAGCGCCTCACGGCCTCGGGCCACCGCGTTTGGATCGAGAACTTCGCAATCCAATTGAGCCAATATTCCTCCGTCTTGCGCAGAGCTGCCGCGGCGGCAAGCGGCGGAGGCGGCGCACCCGTTGCGCTGCCGTATCGGAGACAAAATGCGATCTCCTCCCCTTCACTCACCTCCACTTCCGATACGATGCAGGAGCCCTGCTGAGAGAGCTGTGCCGGTGCATGCAGAACGACAAGATCCGGTCCCACGAAGGCGACGGCCTGTTGTCGATCGATCTCAACTGCAGGTCTCAAGGATCCATAGTCGAATCGTAGATCCAGCTCGCTGCGCAACTTGATCTTTCCCGCAAGGCCCTGAACGATCCGCATCAAGGTGGAGGCATTGTTCTCAATCGGCATAAAATCGATCAGACGGACACGACCTGTCGACAGTTCAAACTCGGTCTCGAGGATGAGCGTATCCGTGCGATAGCGGCGACGCGGTGAAGTGCCGGCTTCAACCGGCTCGAGCTTCCAACAACCATGCGCGTCCGTGCCGAGCAAAGCCGCAAGGCAGGCGTCCGAATCGAAGCGCGGCCAACACAGCCACTCGATCGAACCGTCGCGATGGACGAGGGCAGCCGTCTGACCGTCTCCGATCAGGCCATAATCCTCGATGAACTTCGTCGGCACGAGGAAGCTCTCACCCATGTCGAGCGTTGCGTTGACGTCGACGATATCCGGTTCTCGGGCTTCGGGAGCCGCGTCCTGCCGCCACGGCCAACGCAGCTGTTCCTAACAGCGCCATGACCGGAGCAAGCCGCAGCATGCTTGCCGGTCCGGCAAAGGCGCTATCGACCGCCTCTGAAGCGAAGCTCCCCCTGGTGCGATGAAGGCCGCGTACGGGTTGCTCGAGGTTGTCCTGCCGACTTGGATCGATCGGGCGATCCGTCTGTTGGCCACTGATACAGGTTCGTGCGAGATAGCGATCCAGCAGCCCCGGCAAGATCATATTGCCAAGAATAACCTTTAGGGTGCTGAAACCGATCCAATGCTCCCTCGCCGGCCTTTGAGCTGCATCGTACACTTTATTCGCGATGACCTCGGGCTCGACCACGGGGGCCACCGGCCTCGGCGTCCGCGGCATATGCGCCCTCGCCCAATCGAATTGCGGCGTGTTGACCGCCGGCAGCTGGAGCATCATCAAATTGAGCCTGCTCTGCTCGTGCCTCAGCTCGCTTCGCAGCGAATCCGTGAAACCGCGAATGGCGTGCTTGGCCCCACAATAGGCCGACTGGAGCGGAATGCCGCGGTAGGCCAACGCCGATCCGATCTGGATGATCGTCCCCCTGTTCGCGGGCCGCATGTGGCGCAGGGCCGCCATCGTTCCGTGCACGAAGCCGAGATAGGTGACCTCGGTGACACGGCGGAATTCATCGGGCGTCATGCGCCAAACCGGAGAGAACACCGTCACCATCGCGTCGTTGATCCAGATGTCGATCGGACCCAGCGTCGATGCGATGCGGTCCGCGGCCGCAAAGACGGCGCCGGCATCCGCCACATCCAGAGGCATCACAACCGCCCGTCCTCCGACGTCCTCGATCTCGCGCCGCACATCCTCGAGGGCTTCCGCATCTCGGGCGATCAGACCGATGGAGTAACCGGCGCGGCCGAAACGATGGGCGATGGCCCGGCCAACCCCAGCGGATGCTCCTGTGACCACGACAACCGGACGGGGACGGACCGGCCCCTCATGCAAGCTCGCTTCGCCATTCATTAGGACATCTCCTCACTCCGGTACGGCGGGGTAGGCAATGGTCGACAGCAGCGCCATTGCTGGCTGGCGCGAGTCGAGCCTGGTATGCTGAACGATCACCGGCTCGCTCGCCTCGATAATTGAAGCGTAACTCGTGTCGCGCGGAACCGGAGCGGGGTCGGTCAGATCATTGAAGCGGAGATGCAGAGTGCGCTTGGCCGGCACCTTCACCCGGTAGGGGCCGACCGGAGCCCTGTTCTCGAAGAACAACGTAATCCGGACGTCTGCGTCGCGATCGCCCGTGTTCAGGAAGCACGCCGCCTCATGCGACACAAGATCGTGCGCGTCGCTGACGCTGTCGCTTGGGATATAGCCTTCCGGGATGGCCCACATTGTGCGACCGATGCTCTGCATTGTCATCGCTCCAGCTTGATCAACGCCAGCCCCGTCACGGGATCGTGCGCCTTCTGAAGATGGGCGGGATTTTCGGTTACGATCACCTCGAGAGTGGGGCGCACCCGAGCCGATCCAAGGTGGCCGGCGAGAGCGGTGCCGTCGCGCCGCCCGACAACGAGATGGACGTGCACGGAAGGTTCGCCCGACGGCGAAACCGCGATATCGCCGACGAGCGAAGCGACCTCCACCTGTTCGTCTACGCGATTCTCGAGGTATGTCTTTTTCTCCCAATCGAAGTATTTCAGCACAAGCCCGCTGAAGGCTCCGATGCCGGTGATTTGGGCTGCGGAGATCCGCTGCGCCGCTGCAAAGGACTTGAGGCTTTCCATCGCCTCGTCGCCGCTGTCGAGGATGACTGCAAAGGTTCGCTGCGCGCTGTCGTTGAGGAGCTTGTGCCTCATCGGTATCCTCCTAATTCAATCTGATCTCTCCCACTCGGGACAGAGCCCGAATTCGATCCGCCGTGCGGCAAGCAATCGCCTGAATTGTCAGGGACGGATTCGCGCCGCCCACGGTCGGAAACACGGAGCCGTCGCAAATCCAGAGATTAGGGATGTCCCAGCTGCGGCAGTCCGCATTGACGACGCTGTTGTCCGGCCGATCGCCCATCCGGGCCGTACCGTTGAGATGACAGGTGTCGTCCTCCTGCACCCATAAGTCTTTGGCGCCGATCGCGCCCAGAGCCCGGCTCATGAAGGCGACGGAGTGATCGATCAGGCGCTTGTCGTTGTCGCACCAGGAGTAGGTCACGCGCGGAATTCTCAGCCCGTATTGATCGACTTCGTCGGCCAACGTGACGCGGTTGCTTTCCTGAGGCAGCATCTCCCCAACGATCTTCAAGCCCAGGACGTGGTTATAACGCTTCATCGCCTCGACCAGTCGCGTCCCCCACAGACCATGCGCCGTCGCTTGCGTGTTGGCCCATAGCTGCGGAAGGGGGCCCTGGCTCATGTAAGCGTAGCCACCAAAGAAATCCTTGCCCTCATCCTCGTAATTCCAGTGCTCGGTGATGGCGAGGGACGGAGGTCCCTTGTACGAGCGGACCTCCTCGTCCATCTCGCCCCACACCGCCTGGTTTGCCTGTGCCATGAGATTCTTGCCGACAAGTCCGGACCTGTTTGCCAGGCCATCCGGAAACTTGTCGGTCGCCGAATTCAGCAGGAGCCTCGGTGTTTCGATCGCGTAGCCGGCCACCACCACGTTGCGTGCCTTCTGAAAGCGCCACTCGTTCTGGCGGTGATAGTGAACGCCGACGGCGAGACCATTCGCGTCGGTCTCGATCCGGCCGACCATGGCGAGATCCCGGATCTCGGCGCCGGCGGACAGAGCGCGCGGAATCCATGTCACGAGCGCGCTTTGCTTGGCATTCGTCGAGCAACCGGTCACGCAGAAGCCGCGATAGACGCAAGGATGTGCGAGGCCGCGCGGAGCAGAGAGGGTTGCCAGCGGCGTCTCGGTCCAGCCAATACCAAGGGCTTCGCAGCCGCGCGCGAGCGCGCGGGCAGCAGCATTGAGCGGATGGGCGCGATAAGGATAGCGCGGACGCGGCGGTCCCCAGGGGTAGTTGACAGGGCCGGAGATCTTGAGGGCTTGCTCGACCTCCGTGTAGTAAGCCCACATCTCGCGCCAATCGAGGGGCCAGTCCGCACCATAACCAAGCTTGGTCCTGGCTTTGAACCATTCTGGCCGGAACCGGAGCGATACCATTGCGAAATGCACCGTCGAGCCTCCGACGGCCTTGCCGCTGTTGTTGCTTCCGAGCTGCAGGGGATTGTCGCCATCGACGATACGATCGTCCGTCCAGTAAAGCTTGGTTTGCTCGGACTCGTCGGAGGCGAAATCCTCAAGCGGCCGGAAGTAAGGGCCGGCATCCAGGGCAATCACAGAGAAGCCGTATTCGGCTAGTTTGCAGGCGAGCGTCGCGCCGCCCGCCCCGGTTCCGACGATCACGAAGTCGACCATTTCGTGATCGGCGTATTGCTTCATGCTGACCCAACCGCCGGGCCGGAACACGTCCGGTGCGCGGCCCTCGCGGGCGCGGGGACTATGCCGGGGATCACCGGACATTGCGATTGATCCTTAGAGCGTTAGCCTCCCGGCCCGGCTTGGCCTCGGCCGCCTCCCAGGGATCGCGATCATTGAAATCGAGGCGCACGTAACCGCGCGGACTGGCGGGTCCGCCCCACCCCACCTCGCTCCACGCGATCGGATGGGAATAGTAGGCGAGGACGACGTCGCGCAGGAGTCGCTGCTTAAAGAACGTCTGCGGCGGCATACCGGCCCATTCCGGCGCGTTCAATTCGCCCGCCTCGCAGCGCCTTAGCAGATCGTCTTGATCTGCGTCAGCGATTGCTGCGAAGGAACGCTTGTGGAGGACCCTCGCCTCCGCATTCAGGGCTGCGAGGCCCCTTCGCCAAGCTTCGCCGTCGCCCGGCAGGCCCGCGGTACGATAGCCATCCTTGATGCCGGCTCGCAGCTTCTGATCGAGCAGGCCAGCCACAGGAACAGGCGACCTCGACGCAGGTTGCGGCACGATGCGATCGGCGATTGCGGTGAGCACTTCGAACTCAACCAGGGTCAGGAATTGCGGCTTGTCCGGCACCTGCAAGCGAGCCGCGATCACCTCCCGCGTCTTCTCATTCCAGGATGGGCTCCGCCATTTCGCAAGCACGTCATAGCCGGGGTAGGCATTGTGAAGCTCGGCCTTCCGATCAAGCATCTCGTGCCTCTCTGATCAACTCGAGCGCAGCAAGCCCCGCCATTGCGAGCCCAGCGAAGCTTGGGGGTGCCGGCAGAGGCGGTCCGTTGAGGATGTTTTGGCTCCAATTGCGCCAGCCGCCCATGTTTCGCGAGACGCCATAGGCGTGAAAGCCAACGCCGGCAAAACCCATCAACGCAAGCAGCCGCATCCACCATCGCGCAAGGCCGCGCATCCGCCTTCCACCGTTCAATACCGCGCCGGCGAGTAAGCCAGCGCCGATCGGCGGGAGGGTCACGGGAGCGGCCATGAAGGGGTTGTGAAACGCTCCGCGAAAATGGAGCAACCCCGCCTCTCCCGAGGTTCCAAGGAGGCCCAGCGCTGATACTGTCGCGACCGTCTCAGCCGCGGGAAGCTTGAAGATCCGACGAGACCGCCGGCGCCCGTTGGCGCGTACACGTTCCGAGCAAAAGCCCAACAACCCGGAGAGCAGAATAGCCATCGGCGCGCCGAGGGGAGCACCGTAGAATACGTTCTGCCAGCTCAGGCCGCCGACTTTTTTCGTCACATTGTAGATGTGAAAGCCTGTTCCAATCAGGCCGGTGACGGCCGCCGAAAGATACGACGCGTCTCGTGCTCTGTGTGCAACCGGGCGCCGGTCCGCCGTGCCGTGCAGGCTCATTGCCAAGGTCAACCCGGCAACGACCAGCGGGGTGAACATCGCCTTATTCTTGAATGACCCACGGTAGTGCTCGAGAGCGCTGTCGGCAAGGACGGACGCGGCCAACATGCCCGCGACTCGATTCAGACGCCGGGCTGCCGAAACGGTCTCGGCCTCGCGCTGCGCGGAGCGGGAGAGCGAGCGAGGTACCGACAACCGCAGCGGTCTTGCCCGCATCGCTTCGACGGCCGGAGCTTGGAAGCTCTCGCGCGCCTTCTCTTTTCTTACCTGGTTAGATCGCATAGCGCTCAGCATCCGTTTCCTTGAAGATCAAGCCGTTGCCCGCTACCGACAGGTCGGGCTGGATCGCACCATTACGTGGCTTCGGCGCGCCGTCGAAAAGCATATGTTCGATGCGAACGTGATCGTGAAACCATTCCAGATGCCGTAGGCGCGACACAGCGCAGGCGGCGTGGAGATGCAGAGCCGGCGCGCAATGGCCCGACAGATCGATATGGTGCGCCTCGCAAAGCGAGGCGATTTGCAGAAACCCGGTTACGCCGCCGCACCGGGTGATATCGGCCTGCTGAACGTCGACTGCCGACGCTTCCAGCATCGTCCGCACATAGTCTGTGGTGTAAGCGTACTCACCCGCAGCAACCTCCATGCCTGCCGGGGCACGGGCGCGAACCGCATGCAAGCCCGCGAGGTCGTCCGACGACACCGGCTCCTCAAACCATTTGACACGGTGAGGCTCGAAGAGATCCGCAAGCTCTAGCGCTTGTTTCACCGAGTAAGCACCGTTTGCATCGACGAAGAGATTGGCGCGTTCGCCTATCGCGCGGCTTGCCACTTGCACGCGATGCGGATCGAGGTCCGGCTCCGAGCCCACTTTCATCTTGACATTCGTGCACCCAGCGTCGGCAACCCACTTGCCGAGCTGTTCGGCCAATTCGGTGTCCGAGTAAGTCGTGAAACCTCCGCTTCCATAGATCGGGACATTTCTTCGGTAGCTTCCGAGCAGCTGAGCCAGGGGCACACCCCAGATCCGCGCCTTCAAGTCATAGAGAGCCGTATCGACCGCCGAGATAGCATTCGCAGCGAGGCCTTCGCGTCCCAGATTGCGAACCGCGCGCTGCATCGCCATCCAGGCGGTTTCGGGCGCGAGGGCATTCATCCCGCAGACGATCGAGGCGAGCTTGCTCATGATGAGCGCAACTATGCTGTGGTCAGAATACGTGTAACCAATCCCGGACTTGGCGCCGGCCGCGACTTCGACCAGAACCAAAGTTGTGGAATTCCAACTCATCGTCCCGTCGGCCTCCGGTCGATCGGTTGGAATCTCGAAGGCACGAGCCTTGACTGCCTCGACAGAGATCTCGACCATCATTCCTTCCCGGGCATTACGCTCGTCAACAGCACCTTGGCGCTGTTCTTCAGAACGCTGCCGAGCTCCGGCTCCGAAGGAAGCATACTGACGAAATTCTTAGCGTCCTTGAGCGTGATGTGGGGCGGCAGCGGTGGAACGTTGGGATCGGTGTACGCCTCAAGGACCACGGGACAATCCGCCGATAATGCCTCATCCCAAGCAGCGCCGACTCGGTCCGGATTGTCGACAAAGATGCCCTTGAGGCCGATCAGCTCGGCGTAGCGGTGGTAGGGAAAGTCTGGGATGCTCTGGGTAGAAAGCGTCTTTCCCGCACCGAGCTGAATCCGCTCCTCCCACGTGACTTGATTGAGATCGCGGTTGTTGAGGACGAGCACGATCAGGCGTGGATTTGACCAGGCCCGCCAATATTTCGAGATTGTGATGAGGACGTTCAGCCCGTTCATCTGCATCGCACCGTCGCCCATGCAGGCGATGACTGTCCTGTCCGGATAGGCCATCTTCCCTGCCAAGGCGTAAGGTGTTCCGGCACCCAGGGAAGCCAGACCTCCGGAGAGCGAAGCTTTCATGCCCCGGCGCATCTTCAGATCGCGCGCATACCAATTGGCCACTGAGCCTGAATCCGCGGTGATGATCGCGTTCTCAGGGAGACGGGGCGAGAGCTCCCAGAATACGCGTTGCGGATTGAGCGGCTCCGCCGAATCCATGGCGCGCTTTTCAAGCGTCTGCCACCATTCCTGCACGCCTTGCTCGATGTCACCTCGCCAAGATGACCTTTGCTTCTGCTGAAGATGCGGCAGCAGCGCCTGCAACGCCAAAGAGCTGTCCCCGACGATGTTGACTTCCATGGGGTAACGCAGGCTCAACCTGGCGCCGTCGATATCGATCTGAACGCCGCGCGCCGCGCCGGGCTTCGGCAGAAACTCGCTGTAGGGAAACGCCGAACCGACCATCAGGAAGGTATCGCAATTTTTCATGAGGTCCCAGCTCGGCTTGGTGCCGAGCAGTCCGATCGAACCGGTTACAAAGGGGAGTTCGTCCGGGACGGCCGCCTTTCCAAGGAGGGCTTTGGCCACCCCGGCCTGCAGGCGTTCGGCCATCGCAATGACTTCATCGGTCGCGTTCAAGGCGCCTGCGCCAACCAGCATCGCGACTTTCTTGCCGCTGTTCAGGACCTCGGCGGCGGCGCGCACCAGATCCTCGTCCGGTCGCCTTGCAGGCTCCGCATATCCGACACCCGTGTGGGTCGCGCCATGCGCGAGAGGCGGATCCTGGTAATCCAGTTCCTGAACGTCTTTCGGTAGGATCACGCAGGTAACGGCGCGCTTGTTGTGCGCAATGCGTACGGCCCGGTCGATTAGATGACGCACCTGCTCGGGCACGCTCGCCTGCGCGACGTACTCGGCGACGTCCTGAAACAGCACCTGCAGATCGACTTCCTGCTGATAGCTCGCCCCGATTGCGCTTCTCGCCTGCTGCCCAAAGAGCGCAACCACGGGAACGTGGTCCATCTTGGCGTCGTATAGACCGTTGAGAAGGTGAATTGCGCCGGGTCCCGAGGTCGCGTAGCAGAGGCCAACCTGCCCGGTAAACTTTGCGTGGGCCGAGGCCATGAAGGCTGCCATCTCTTCGTGCCGAACCTGCACGTAGTCGATCTTGTCTTTCGCGCCTTCAAGGGCGACGTCTAGGCCTCCTACTCCATCCCCCGGATATCCATAAACCCGGCGCAATCCCCATTCGGACAACCGGTGCCAAACGAATTCGCTGACATTCATTGGATTTTCTCGCGGTTCTTTCGCGCTCGACGTTGGAGCAACGGTCAGGCAACCAGAACGTTTCGGAGTTCGGTTGGCCATCACCTACGATGTGCGTACGCTCGCGTACGTCTCGCTTCGGCGGCACCAGACGAACATCGCAGGGCCTGCTTTTGAGAGCCGCGATGTTCGCCAAGGTGCGAGGAGCTACTTGGAGTTAGCGCTGTTGTTTGAAGAGCTTGAGCCCGTCGTCCCCTGAGAGTTAGCTGAGGAGCCGGATCCTGTCGTGGTCGCGTTCATCGCTTCGAACACCGACATGCCATGAGGACCAATCGTCATCAGCATGGGATTTCCGTCCTTGGTTTTGGCCTGCACGACGAAGGATTCAGCCACGACTTTGATGTCGGTGAAGCCTGCCTTCTTGAGATCGTCTTGAATTTTTTGTACCGCCGTGTTTTGGCCCGAGTTGGCGACTGACGGCGTGGTACTCGTGGAATTCGTGCCACCACCTTGCGCCAGTGCTGGAGTGGCGGCCATCGCGGCGAGCAGGAATCCCGCCAAAAGCGTCGTCTTCATCGCTGTCTCCTTTCGGTTTGGAAAGCCGAACATCACCACAGCGCTTGCCGGCTACAGACGTTCCGACCGAAACGGCGTGCGCGATCTGATGTCAGTACGAGACCGAACGAAGGCACGCTCCCGATTGCCCTCAAGAGCCGAAGTTCAGCGGGAAAGCATCTCGGGAGCCAGCCGCTCGACCCCAGCGGAGACCAATTCTTTCGTTTCAAAGAGCAGCCGGCTTGCATGGCTGAATATCTCGTAACCATCGTCACGTGCGACGGCGACGAGCGTAACGCCCGCCCGCTCGGCGGTCTCGATCGCCAGCGAAGTCGGCGCTGAAACGGCGACAAGAAGCGGCACGCCCATGCGTGCGGTTTTCTGCACCAATTCGACGGAGACCCGACTCGTTATGAGGACAGCGCCCCGCGACGTCTCCAGGCCGGCTCTGACTATCGCACCAGCGAGCTTGTCCAGCGCATTGTGGCGTCCGACGTCCTCCCTGACCAATCGAATGTCATCGCCGCCCCAGAACGCCGCCGCGTGCATCGCGCCCGTCGCCTGGTTATGTTGCTGGAGCGGCCGCAACGAGGCCATCGCCTTCAAAATGTCAAACGGCTGAAATCCAGCGGGGCTGACGACGCGCGCCGGGCGTGGGCAGGCCTGCTCCAAACTCTCGATTCCGCACAGGCCGCAGCCGACCGGCCCGACCATCGCCCTCCGCCTGTTGGCAAGGAGATCAGCATGCGAGCCGCCGAGCCAGATCTGCAGTTCGCACCCCAGCTCGAGCTCGACGGTGTCGATGCTGAGGATGTCATCACAGTCGTCCACAATGCCTTCGCTTAAGGTAAAGCCGATACCGAAGTCTACGAGATCGGCTGGCGAGGCCATCATTACCGCATAGGTCGATCCGTTGTAGGTGAGCGCTATCGGCCGCTCCTCTGCGACTCTGCGCGAAGACGGGATCGGATCGCGGCCTCGCCAGACCAGCTCTGGCTTGTCGAGTGTGCAGCGATCATCCATGGCCGGCTCCGAGATTGGCGTCTGGCAACCTCCTGCCAGGCGCCCCGGTTCCTCGCCCCTATCGAACGAACTCGCCCAATCAACACGAGTGCGCGATTTCCGGTACGGCAGCGAGCAAACTATCTATCGCGAATGAGACGCGCCATCCGCCGTCCGATCGAAGACCTTGGTGTCGTTGGCCTTTTTCCGCAGCTTTATCTCCGTTCTCGGAGTGGCAAGAAGGGCCGAGCCGAGGAACCGCCACCACGAACATACGTTGGCGATGCACCGGGTCTGGCGGGTTCCGGAAGAGAAGCAAGATCATGGCGCGACCGAACAAGGCTGGCGACGACACTCCCAATACAGTTGAATACGATGGTCCAGCCGGCGGATGGGGCTCTCTCGAAGGGATTGCCCGGATATTCGGCAAAGAGTGGGATTCGCCGGCGGCGCTGAATACCCTTCGCCGGCAAAACAAGCCGAAAGGCTTCATGTGCGTTTCCTGCTCGTGGGCAAAGCCGGCCGATTACCACACGTTCGAATTCTGCGAGAACGGCGCCAAAGCGACCCTTTGGGAGTTGACCTCACGCCGCTGCACGCCGGAGTTCTTCGCCGAACATACAGTGACCCATCTTCTCTCTTGGAGCGACTACGATCTCGAGCAACAGGGTCGCCTCACGCATCCGCTTCGCTACGACAGTACCACTGACAAATACGTGCCCTGCCCCTGGGACGAGGCGTTTCAAGCCATCGGCTCGCAACTAAAAGCGCTCGATCCTAAGTCGGTCGTGTTCTATTCATCGGGTCGCGCCAGCCTTGAGACCTCCTATCTCTATGCCCTGTTCGCGCGGGTTTATGGCAACAACAACCTGCCTGATAGTTCGAACATGTGCCACGAAACGACGTCGGTGGCGCTCAAAAAGCTGATTGGCGCCGGCGTTGGAACCGTGGTCTTCGACGACCTCAGCAACTGCGATGCAATGTTCTTCTTCGGGCAGAATACGGGATCGAACAGTCCCCGCTTCCTGCACCCACTCCAGGACGCGGCCAAGCGCGGTGTACAGATCATCACCTTCAATCCTGTGCGTGAAAAGGGCCTCGAAGTCTTCATCAATCCCCAGAATCCGGCGGAGATGCTGACGGGCAAGGCTACGCAGATCAGCAGCCAGTACCACCAGGTGAAAGTTGGCGGCGACATCGCCGTCATCGTCGGCATCTGCAAGCATGTCTTCGCCGCCGACGACGCGGCAAAGCAGCAAGGCAAACGTGTCATCGATGCTCCCTTCATCGAGCAGCACACGCACGGTTCCGAAGACTTCGAGGCCAAAGTCCGAGCGACTTCCTGGGAGGAAATCGAAGCCGCCTCTGGCCTGAGCCGATCCGTCATTGAGGAGGCCGCGCAGGTTTATGTCGAGGCAGACCGCGTAATCGGCATCTACGGCATGGGCCTGACCCAGCACGTGCACGGCTTTCAGAACGTGGCAATGCTCGTCAACATGCTGCTTCTGAAGGGAAACATCGGGCGAGACGGCACCGGGATTTCGCCGGTGCGTGGGCATTCTAATGTGCAAGGTCAGCGCACCGTCGGCATTTCGGAGAAACCCGAGCTGGTTCCCCTCGACAAATACGCCAAGCAGTTCGGGTTCGAGCCACCGCGCGAAAAGGGCATGAATACCGTCGAGACCTGCGAAGGCGTTCTGGCCGGCAAGGTCAAGGCCTTCGTCGGGTTAGGTGGAAACTTCGTGCGAGCCATTCCCGAGCGGTCGAAGATGGAAGAGGCCTGGCGCGGATTAGACCTCACTGTTCAGATCGCGACCAAGCTGAACCGCAGCCACTTGGTGCACGGCAAAGCTGCTTATCTATTGCCATGCCTCGGCCGGACCGAAGAAGACATTCAGGCAAGCGGTCAGCAAGCCGTGACGATGGAGGACACTTTCAGCTGCATCCAGGGCTCGATCGGGTTGCGCAAGCCGGCAAGCGAACACCTGAAATCCGAGGTGGCGATCGTCGCGGGCCTGGCAAAGGCGACCCTGCAGCCGAATCCGAAGTTGAAATGGGATGAATGGGCCGGCAACTACGACCTCATCCGGAACGAGATCGCCGAGACCTATCCGGACGAATTCCACGAGTTCAACGCGCGGATGTTCACGCCCGGCGGTTTCTATCGCGGCAATTCGGCCCGCGAACGGATCTGGAAGACTGAAAGCGGCAAGGCGGAGTTTACCGTCCCGGAGACGCTCAGTTCGACCGGCTTTTCGGATGCGCCCGGGCGCTTCCGACTGCTGACCATGCGCAGCAACGACCAGTTCAACACGACGATTTACGGCTACAGCGATCGGATGCGGGGCATCGAGGGCACCAGAGACGTGCTGTTGATGAGCCCGGACGAAATCGCGCGCGCCGGCCTCCGGGAAGGCCAAATGGTCTCGCTGGTCAGTGACGCGGAGGATGGTGTCACGCGAGAGGTCGGTCCGCTGAAGGTAACGCCGTTCAACCTGCCTGACGGCTGCGTCGGCGCCTACTATCCAGAAATGAACCCGCTGATCCCGCTGTCGCACCACGACATCCATTCGAAGACGCCGGCCGCAAAATCAGTTCCTGTTCGAATTCGCGCGTGAACGTCTTAGCGCGGCTGGGGGCGATCAATGCAGCTCTTTCGTCCAGGCGCGAACACGATTGCGACCTTGATCATGGCGGCGATTGGAGCGGCACCGGTGCTTGCAGTGGGGTTGTCCTATGAGGTGATGCGGTCCCCCAATGTCACCAACCAGAACATCACCCGGAATCAGCCGGTGCCGTTCAGCCACGAGCATCATGTTTCCGGGCTCGGACTCGATTGCCGCTATTGCCACACCTCCGTCGAGAAAGCACGCTTTGCCGGCATTCCTCCGACCGAGACTTGCATGACCTGTCATTCGCAGATCTGGACGAATGCGCAGATGCTGGCGCCGGTACGGGAGAGCCTTGCCAGAAACAAGCCGATGGCGTGGACCCGCGTCAACCGGCTTCCGGACTATGTCTATTTTGATCATTCGGTCCACTTCGCAAAAGGGGTGGGATGCACCACCTGTCATGGTGACGTCGGACAGATGCGGCTGATGCGACAAGCAGCTCCTCTTACGATGCAATGGTGCCTCGACTGCCACCGTAATCCTGAGCCTCACCTGCGTCCTCGCGAGGCGGTTTTCGATCCGAAATGGCAACCGCCTAAGAACCAGGCGGAAGCCGGGTCCAAGCTCGCCGCAACTTACCACATCAATACTGGTCATTTGACGGATTGCACCATATGCCACCGCTGAAGGAATTGCCGACGCGGCCCGACCCGGTTCGGCGCAGCAAGCTCAGCCGCCGTCAGGCACTCAGCCTGCTCGCGACCGGCATGGCAAGTGGCCTCGCGGCCTGCAGCAAGCCGGACGAGACAATCCTGCCATATGTCAAGATGCCGGAGCGGATCGTTCCTGGCGAACCGCTGAAATTCGCGACGGCGCTCGGACTTGCCGGAATAGGGCGCGGCGTCATCGTCACCGCGATCGACGGCCGGCCGATCAAGGTGGAAGGCAATCCGCGCCATCCCGGCAGTCTCGGCGCCACCGACGTGTTCGCCGAGGCCGCCGTGCTGTCGCTCTACGATCCGGACCGTTCTCGCACCATCCTTCATGATGGCGCCATTGCCTCGCGCGAAGCGCTGCAAGGTGCGCTGGCAGGCCAGATCACCGACGCCCGCAGCCGTCAGGGCGACGGCCTCCGCCTGTTGACCAGCCGCACCACATCCCCGACCGTGCTCCGCCAGATCGATGGCCTGCTCCAGGCGTTCCCCGCCGCGGCGTGGCACGCCTACGCCCCGACCGACGACGACAACGCGCGAGAGGGAAGCCAGCTCGCCCATGGCCGGCCCCTTCACGGCGTCGCCGATCTCGCCAAGGCGCGCGTTATCGTGGCGCTCGATGCCGATCCGATCGGACACGGACCCGACCAGATCCGGCACGGCCGCGGCTTCGCCGAGGGTCGAAGCGATGCCAAAAGCTTCTCGCGTCTCTATTGTCTCGAGAGCGCGTTGACGCTGACGGGAGCCAAGGCCGACGAGCGGCTGGCACTGCAACCCGAGGCCATTGAACGGTTCGCGATGAGGCTCGCGGGAGAGCTTGGTGCAGCTCAAGGAGCGACAGAGCTTCCCGAGCACGAGCGCGCGTTGCTGCGCAAGATCTCGACCGACCTCAGCGGCCACAAGGGCGCAGCGCTCGTCATGGCGGGACCGACGCTGTCGAAGGAGGTTCATGCGCTGGTTAACTGGATCAACGCGCAGATCAATGCACCGATCCGTCTCATTGAGCCGTTCGACCGCACGCCGTCGGGCAAGCGGGCCGACACGCTCGAACGGCTCGCGGGCGATCTCGCGGCGGGGAGCGTGCGCCAGCTCATCATCGTTGGCGCGAACCCGGTCTACGACGCGCCCGCCGATCTGCAGTTCGGAGCGCGGGTACAGCAGGCGCCGTTCCGGCTGCATATGGGGGAGTATGTCGACGAGACCGCGGCCCTCGCAACCTGGCACGTTCCGCACCATCATCCACTCGAAGCTTGGTCGGACCTGCGCGCGAGCGACGGCACCGCGAGCATCGCCCAGCCCCTGATCAGGCCGCTCTACGGCAGCTACGGCGTCCACGAGCTGCTGGCCTGGCTCACCGGCGAACAGGACGCGAGCGCGTATGATCTGGTGCGGCAGACCTGGCAAGGCGCGGCCTCTGGCGATTTCGAGGCGTGGTGGCAACAGGCGCTGCACGCCGGCGTCATTGCCGGCACCAGCGCCGCCACCGTTACCCCGGCTGCGCCGCAACTACCGCCGATGCCGGGCGGCGAAGCACAGGACACGCATGCCAGCGACATCACCCTCATCCTGCGCCCCGATCCCTGCCTGTGGGACGGCTCCTTTGCCAACAATGCGTGGCTGCAGGAATGCCCCAAGCCGCTGACCAAGCAGGTCTGGGGCAATGCGCTCGCGCTGCATCCCGACGACGCGACGAGGCTCGGCGTCGCCTCCGGCGATATCGTCGCGATCGGTGCCGGCGATCGAACGCTCGACGTGCCGGTTCTGACCGAGCCCGGGACCGCAGCCGGGGTCGGCACGCTCACGCTCGGCGCGGGCCGGCACAAAGCGGGCGCAATCGGTGACGGCGTCGGCGTAAATGCCTATGCACTGCGAACCGGAGAGCATCGCTGGCGCATTCCAAGCATCTCGGTCACGCGAACCGGACGCCGGGAGCCGATCCTAACCACGCAAAACGTGGTGCGGACACCGGACGATGTCCGCGAACTCTATCCGTTGTACCAGCTCGGTCAAACGCCGGCGGCGGCAGCTTCGGACGATCCGCCGAGCCTGATGCCGCGCACCGTCCAGTCGAGCGACGGCCATGCCTGGGCCATGGTGATCGACACGTCGGTTTGCATCGGCTGCAATGCCTGCGTGGTGTCGTGCCAGGCCGAAAACAACGTTCCGGTCGTGGGACCGGAGCAGATCGCGATGGGACGCGACATGCACTGGATGCGCGTCGATGTCTACGATCACGGCGCGGCCAACGGGATGCCGCTCGGCTTCCAGCCGGTCCCCTGCATGCACTGCGAGCATGCGCCGTGCGAGCCGGTCTGCCCGGTCGCGGCGTCCGTGCACGACCACGAAGGCCTGAACGGGCAAGTCTACAATCGCTGCATCGGGACCCGCTTCTGCGAGGCGAACTGCCCCTACAAAGTCCGGCGCTTCAATTTCTTCGGCTACGCCGACGGCGAGGAGTATGCAAATCTCGGCGCGGAATCCTATCGCGGGCAGAAGAATCCGGAGGTGACTGTTCGCGCGCGCGGCGTCATGGAGAAGTGCACCTATTGTGTCCAGCGGATCAGCGGCGCACGGCGCAGCGCGGAACGCGAGAATCGTCCGCTCGGTCCGGACGAGGTGCGCACCGCGTGCCAGAATGCCTGTCCGACGCGCGCCATCAGCTTTGGCGACCTCAACCAGGCTGACGCCGAGATCAACCGCGGCAAGGCCGACCCGCGCCACTATGCCCTGCTCGGGCATCTCGGCACGCGGCCGCGGACCACTTATCTGGCCGACCTGCGCAATCCCGCGGAGGAGCAGACATGAGCCGGGTCCTCGTGCCGCAACAGCCGCCCGCGCATCGCTGGATTTCGGCGGAGCGCGCCGACGACGTCGCGATCACCCAGGCCATCGCCGACCAGCTGTTCACCGGGTTCGGCAAGCGCTGGTGGCTCGCGCTGCTCGCCACCCTGCCCTTCGTGCTCTGGCTGCTGGTCGCGATCGTCTGGCTGTTCTACCGCGGCATCGGCATCTGGGGCATCAACTCCACCATCGTGTGGGGCGTTGCCATCGCCAATTACGTCTGGTGGATCGGCATCGGCAACGCCGGCACGCTGATCTCGGCGATGCTGCTGCTGACCCGGCAGCGATGGCGCGCCTCGATCAACCGCTTCGCGGAGGCCATGACGCTGTTCGCGGTCGCGATCGCCGGGCTGATGCCGATCATCCATCTCGGCCAGCCGATCTATGCCTACTGGCTCGCGCCCTATCCGAACACGATGGCGCTGTGGCCGCAATGGCGCAGCGCGCTTGTCTGGGACTTCTGGGCCATCGTCAGCTATCTGCTGTTCTCCATCCTGTTCTGGTACGTCAGTCTCATCCCCGACCTCGCCACCATGCGCGACCGCGCGCCGTGGCGAGGGGCCCAGCTTGTCTACGGCGCTTTCGCGCTGGGCTGGCGCGGCTCGGCGCGAGAATGGTCGCGCCTCCAGACGCTGCACAGCACGATGGCGGCGCTCGGCGTGCCGCTGGTCTGTTCGGTCCATTCGATCGTTGGCCTCGACTTCGCCGCCAGCCTCATGCCCGGCTGGCAGGAGAGCATCTTCCCGCCCTATTTCGTGGTCGGCGCGATGTATTCCGGCTTCGCGATGGTCGTCGTGCTCGCAGCGGGGATCCGATGGGGGCTCGGCCTCCAGGCCATCATTACGCCCCGGCATTTCGACGCGATGGCCCGCATCCTGTTGATGGCCTCCATCGTGATGTTCTATTCCTATGCGACCGAGTGGTTCATGGGCTGGTATGGCGGCGAGCATGCCGACCGCGCCTTTGTGCGATTCGAATTCGCGGGCACCTATGCGCCGCTGTACTGGGCGCTCCTGACCTGCAACTGCCTGGTGCCACAGCTCCTTTGGTGGCCGTTCGCGCGACGCTCGCTGCCGGTGCTCATTCTTGTCGCCATTGCGATCAACATCGGGATGTGGCTCGAGCGCATCCTGATCGTCTGGAACACGCTGTCTCACGGCTACATGCCCTCGCTGTGGCACAGCTTCCATTTCACATTCTGGGACTGGAGCTTCCTGATCGCGCCACTCGGCTTCTTTGCCTTCCTGTTCCTGCTCTTCATGCGGCTGATCCCGAGCGTGTCGATGTTCGACATGCGCGAACTCGCTCACGAGGAGGCCGCCGCATGACCTCGACCCTGGTGGCGCAGTTCCTCGACCCCGAAACGCTGCAAGGAGCGCTGCAGCGCGTGAAGGGCACGGGTCATGCCGCATTAGACGCCTTCACCCCCTATCCGATCGAGGGGCTGGCGGAGCAGCTCGGCGTCGCGCGCTCGCGGATCCGACCGGCGATGCTGATCGGCGGGCTCGCGACCGCCGCTTTCGCGTTCGGCCTGCAATGGTACAGCGCCGTGATCGATTATCCGATCGACAGCGGTGGGCGGCCGCTCAATTCCTGGCAGGTCTTCCTGCTCGTCCCCTTCGAGGTCGGCGTCTTTGCCGCCGCCCTCGCCGGCGTGATCGCCTTTCTCCGGTCGTGCCGCCTGCCGCGGCTACACGATGCGCTGTTCGAGATTCCAGGCTTCGAGCGCGCAACGCAGGATCGCTACGTCCTCGTCGCCGCGTCCGAAGCCGATCCCAACGACTTGCGGACGGTGCTCACCGAAGCCGGTGCCGTCGCGGTGACGGAGCTGCGCTTGCCATGACGATCCGCCGGCTGCTCTGTTTGATGATGCTCCCGGCCGCGCTCGGCGGCTGCGGCGATCATTCGATGACGCAGCAGAACCGCTACGGCACGTTCACCAAGGCAGCGCTGTTCAAGGACGGGACCGAAGCCCAGGTCCCGCCGAAGGGCGCGATCGCGCAGGGCGAACTCGATCGCGCGCGGCAGATCGCGACGCCGCCGCCCGTCGACATGGCGCTGCTGGCGCGCGGCCGCGAGCGTTTCGGCATCTACTGTTCGCCCTGCCACGGACTCTCCGGCCATGGCGACGGCATGATCGTGCAGCGCGGCTTTCCCGCCCCGCCGTCGTTTCATTCGAGCCGGCTCCGGCAGGCCGACGCCCGGCACTTCTTCGACGTGATCACAAACGGTTACGGCGCGATGTATTCCTATGCCGCGCGCGTCGAGCCGCGCGACCGCTGGGCCATCATCGCCTATATCCGCGCGCTTCAGCAGTCGCAGCGGACCGATATGGCCGAGGTCCCGCAGCTAAGGAGCAAGCTGCCATGATCGCGGCATCGCATCGGCAGACTCTGTCGGCATTCGGCAACCGGCATGCGGCGGCCGGGCTTGCGCTGCTGACGCTCACGGCCGCGCTGGTGCTCGTTCTCGGGCGCCTGGCTATTTATCCACCCCTGCTGCAGGGCTGGCTGCTGGCGTTCGCCATCTGGAGCTGCGCCCCGGTCGGCAGCTTGAATTTGCTGCTGATCCACCGCCTGACCGGCGGGGTCTGGGGCATCGCCGCTGCACCGGTCCTGCGTCCGCTCGCCGCCATGATGCCTCTCGTTGCTATTGCGTTCGTCCCGGTCCTTGCCGCATTGCCGTCGATCTATCCGTGGGCCGCGAATCCCGGCGAGATCAAGCCGGACGTCGCGATGTGGTATCTGAGCCAGACCTCATTCATCCTGCGGGCGGCGATCACCCTGGCGGGGTGGTCAATTCTTGCAGTGATCTTTGCGTCCGGTCTCGGCGCGAGGCTGCTGGCCGGGCTCGGCCTTGCTTTCTTCGGGCTCACCATCAGCATGGTCGCGGTGGACTGGTTCCTGTCGATCGAACCCCATTACGTGTCCACCGCTTTCGCGTCGATGATCGCGATCCAGCAGTTGCTGGCGGCTCTCGCTGTGCTGGGCGTTGTCGGCATCGGAAATGTTGGAGGCCGGGCAAGGAGCGACATCGGCAAGCTACTGATGGCGACGCTGCTTGGCGTCGTCTATCTCTCTTACATGACGTTCGTAGTCGCCTGGTATGGCGATCTGCCTCACAAGGCCGCATGGTTTCTCAAGCGCGGTACCGACACATGGGCTGCAATTTTGATCGCGACCTTTCTCATTGGCGCGGTTCTGCCGTTCACGATGCTTTTGCTCGCCAGCGTGCGCGCCAGCCGCGCCGGCCTACGTGCCGTTGGTGTGCTTCTGCTGCTCGGGACCGGCCTGCACTTCGCCTGGCTGATCCTGCCTGCCTTCGCCCGGCAACCCGCCGTCGCCCTCGCCGGCCTTGGTTCGCTCGTCGTCCTGACCGCGTCTTCCGTGCTATTCGGTCGAGGCCTCACATCCGCAGGCGGCCGCCATGCCGGTTGAGGAGATGGGACATCGCGCGCTGCCGCAACCGGCCGATGTCGACAACCGCGTCGTCCTGGCCGTGGTCGGCAGCTTCCTGCTGTTCGTGGCGGCGGCCATCGCAGGACTCCTGCTGTTTCTAAATGCGCAGGTGCCGGGCGCCTTCTTCCCGCGCACGGAGCGGCGGTTTCCGGCGCCGGCGTTGCAGACATCGCCGCAGGCCGACCTCGAGCGCTTCGAAGCCGAGCAGCAGGCCCGGCTCTCCGGCTATGCCTGGGTGGATCGCGACCACAATCAGGCGCGCATCCCGATCGATCAGGCGATGCAAATCGTCGTAGGCCGCGGCGCGCACGCGTATGACGCGATCGGGGATCACGACGCTCAACCGCCCCCTGCCGACGGAGGCAAACCATGAGGCGGGCGCTCCTCGTTCTTGCGCTCGTGTTGTGGCCGGCGCTCGCGCAGGCCGGATTGACCGAGCAGGAGATCGCGCGCGTCGCCTTCGACCCGCCGGCCGATGCACATGTTCCGCTCACCCTGCAATTCACCGGCCTCGACGACCGTCCCGTGTCAGTTGGCGACGCGATCGCCGGACGTCCGACACTGCTGATCCCGGCAGACTTCACCTGCCAGCAGATCTGCGGGCCGGCGCTGACGATCGCCAGCTCGGCCTTGCAGCAGGGCGGGCTCGCCGCGGGACGCGACTACAGCCTCGTTATCGTCGGGATCGATCCGCGCGATAGCCGCGAGGACGCGCGGCGCTTCACGGAGGGACAGATCGGGCGGGCCGGGGTCTCCGTCCTGACCGGATCGGACGAGGCCGTGCGCACGCTGCTCGACAGCATCGGCTACCACACCGCGTTCGACCGCAGCCGTGACGCCGTCGCGCATCCGGCGGCGTTCGTCACGCTTGCACCGGACGGCCGGGTCGTCCGAGCGCTGTCCAGCCTGGCGCTGCAGCCGGGCGATCTGCGCCTCGCGCTGCTCGAGGCCAGCAACGGCCGCATCGGCGGGCTGCCCGGCCGGATCGCGCTGCTGTGCTACGGCTTCGATCCGATACACGGCATCTATACCAGCAGGATCGCCGCGATCCTGCAGCTTCTCGGCGCCGCAACGGTCGCCGCCATGGCGGGGCTGATCGGGCTGTTGCTGTTGCGCGGCAAACGACGCGGAGCTTCGGCATGAACTCGCTGTTCAGGCTGCCGGAGGCCAGCACGCACGCCGTCACGGTCGATCACATCTTCTATCTCCTGCTGGCGCTGTCCGGCGCAACTGTCGTGCTCGTGTTCGGGCTGATCCTGCTGTTCGCCGTGCGCTACCGGCGCGGATCGAAGGCCAAGCGCGGTCTGATGCCAGAGATTCTGAGTCGCGAGTTCGAGATCGGCTGGACGCTCGCCACCCTCCTCACCTTCATATTCCTGTTCTGGTGGGCCTCCTCCGCCGACCTCAGCAGCCTCGACGCGCCGCCCCATGCGCTAGAGATCCATGTGGTCGCGAAGCAGTGGATGTGGAAGACGCAGCACACGAACGGGGCCCGCGAGATCAACGCGCTGCATGTGCCGCTGAACCGGCCGGTGCATCTGCTGATGAGTTCGCAAGACGTCATCCACTCGTTCTTCGTGCCGGCGTTCCGCGTCAAGCAGGACGTGGTGCCCGGCCGCGATACCGATATCTGGTTTCAGGCGAGCAAGAGCGGCACCTTCCCGCTTCTTTGCGCCGAATATTGCGGCACCAACCATTCGATGATGCGAGGCAAGATCGTGGTCATGCGCCAGGATGACTATGCTCGGTGGTTGACCCAGCAACCCGAAGGCGACGATCTCGCGCATGAGGGCGCCAAGCTGTTCGTCTCGCAGGGATGCGCGGGCTGTCACGCAGCCTCGTCCAACGTCCACGCACCGCGCCTGGCGGGCCTCTATGGCCGTACAGTGCAACTGGCGGATGGTCGCACCGTTTCCGCCGACGACGCCTATATCCGGGATTCGATCCTGCAGCCGAAGCGCGACGTCGTGGCCGGCTTTGAACCGATCATGCCGAGCTTCAAGGGGTTGCTCGATGACGGCGAAATCCAGAGCCTGACCGCCTATATCCGCTCGCTTCGGGAGGAGCAGCAAAATGACTGACGCCCTGCTCGCCGGAGAGCTGCCGCTACCGCAGCGCCCGGATTATCTCCGCCACGGTTCCACGATCCGGTCATGGCTTGCCACCACCGATCACAAGCGCATCGCGATCCTCTACGCCGTGACCATCACGATCTTCTTCTTCATGGGTGGCGCTGCGATCACGGCCGTGCGGCTCGAATTGTTTCAACCCAACGGATGGTTGTTGACCTCGGACACCTACAACAAGCTGTTCTCGTTCCACGGGATCATCATGGTCTGGTTCTTCCTCGTGCCATCGATCCCCAACACGTTCGGCAATTTCCTCCTGCCGCTCATGATCGGCGCCCCCGACGTCGCTTTTCCGCGCCTCAATCTTTTCAGCTGGTATTTGACCATCGCAGCCGGCGCATTCACCGTCTATGCCCTCGTTGCGGGCGGCGTCGACACCGGCTGGACGTTTTACACGCCTTACTCGTCGATGTTCTCCAACACCCACGTCTTCGCGGCGGCGGCCGGCGTGTTTGTGGTCGGGTTTGCCAGCATCGCCACGGGCGTGAACTTCATCGCGACCACCCACATGCTACGCGCTCCCGGCATGACCTGGTTCCGGCTGCCGCTGTTCGTCTGGGCCATCTACGCGACATCGCTAATCATGGTGCTCGCAACGCCGGTTCTCGCGATCTCGCTGCTGCTGGTGATCGCCGAGCGGGTGTTCGGCCTGCCAATCTTCGATCCCGCACGCGGCGGCGATCCGATCCTATTCCAGCACTTGTTCTGGTTCTACTCGCACCCGGCCGTTTACATCATGGTCTTGCCAGCCATGGGCGTCGTGTCCGAGATCATCCCCTGCTTCGCGCGGCGGCGGATCTTCGGCTACGATTTCATGGTCTATGCCATGCTCGCAATCGCCGGCATCGGCTTCTTCGTCTGGGGACACCACATGTTCGTCTCCGGTCAGTCGCCGCTGGCGAGCCTGGTGTTCTCCTTCCTCTCCTTCATCATCGCGGTGCCTTCGGCTATCAAGGTCTTCAACTGGACCGCCTCGCTCTATCGCGGCCAGATCAGCTTTGATTCCCCGATGCTCTATGCGCTCGGCTTTGTCGGGTTGTTTACGACTGGCGGGCTCTCCGGACTTTTTCTCGCCTCGATCCCCGTCGATATCCATGTGACCGATACCTATTTCGTGGTTGCTCACTTCCATTACATCATGGTCGGCGGCTCTGTTTCCGCCTTTTTTGCCGGCCTGCATTTCTGGTGGCCCAAGGTAACGGGCCGGCTCTATCCGGAGAGCTGGGCGAAGTTCGCCGCCATTCTCATGTATGCCGGCTTCAACATGACGTTCCTGCCCCAATTCTTCGCCGGTTATCTGGGCATGCCCAGGCGCTATCACACCTATCCGGCGGAGTTTCAGATCTACAACGTGATGTCGTCGGCCGGCGCGGCGGTGCTCGCGCTCGCCTACTTGCTGCCGCTCGGCTATTTGACCTGGTCGCTCTTCTACGGCGGAAAAGCCGCCAGGAATCCGTGGGGCGCCACCGGCCTCGAATGGACCACGAGTTCGCCGCCGCCGCCCAAGAACTTCGACCGGCAGCCCCGCGTCGACCGCGCGCCCTATGACTACCACGCCGAAGGCATGTCCGCCGGGACCGATCCTCCGGAAATGCAAAATGCGAGAGAAACGCGATGAGCGACGAAAGTGCACTGCTGAGAGAACCCTGGATAGATTTCGGCCGGCAGCGTGAGGCGGGCAAGTTCGGCATCTGGGTCTTCCTGGCCAGCGAGACGCTGTTCTTTGGTGCCTTGTTGTTGACCTACACTGCGTGTCGGATCGAACACCCGGACGCGTTCGCGGCCGCCGGCCGCGAAACCAACGTCTGGTACGGTACGATCAACACCGCCGTGCTGTTGACCAGCAGCCTGACGATGGCGGTCGCAGCGCAGGCGGCCGAGGAGGCTGCGCGATTGCGACGGCTTGTCCTCGCGTGTCTCATCATCACGGCGATGCTCGGTCTCGCGTTCATCGTCATCAAGGGCTTCGAATACAAGGAGGACATTGACAAGCATCTGGTACCGGGAGCCGGGTTTGCATTGCCTCAGCCCGGAGCACAACTGTTTTACGGGTTCTATTGGCTGGTCACGGGTGTGCACGCGATCCATCTCTCTATCGGCATTGGGCTGGTGAGCCGCTTGATCTGGGTGCTCTACCGGCGCGAGCTTCCCGCGAAAGACAATCCCGAGATCGAGGTCACGGCCTTGTATTGGCACTTGGTCGATATCGTATGGATTTTCCTCTACCCGCTCATCTACTTGCCGGGACGCGCGTCATGAACAGGCGAGGCGCATCAGGCGACATCCGCCACCTATGGGTGAGGAACCTGCTGATCTGGGCCGCGCTACTCGTTCTTCTGCTGCTCAGCCTAATCGCGGCTTACATCCCCATGGGCCGCATCACCACAGCGACCGGTATCGTCATCGCGGCGGCAAAGTCGACACTGGTCGTCCTGCTCTTTATGGAACTTGCTTCAGCGAAGCCGTTGATCCGCCTCGCGGCGATCGCGGGCCTTGTCTTCCTGATGGCGATGTTCGCATTGACCTTCGCCGACGTCCTCGCTCGACCCTGAGCGCTTCGGAAGCGCCAACAAGTATCCGCTTAGTACGCGGCTACTTCCGATACCGCACGTGTCCATGAAAGGCTCTGATGCAGCCACGTCCAAACGCAGTTTCGAGGGGACGGAGGGCGTTCTGCGCTTGAGGACGTGACCGCACCAGTTTGCTTGGGAGAGGCCAGGCTCCTGCTGGACGCACGGCGCCGGACATTACCCACCCAAGATTTGATCTCCTCACGAGTTTCGAAACTCCTTCAGGTCGAGTCGTAGACCGGCCTTGCTTGCCTGATCTGCCGTGACGTAAGGCAGGCCATAATAGCTGAGCTTTGGGCTCCATTGCCCGGTCTGGCCTGGGTAAGGAAAGGCGTAGGTCCCTCCGCCGGCAGACGCTTCGCGGGATATCACGACTGCCGCAAGCTTGCCGCCGCTGTCGAAAACCAGATCGGAGACATAGCCATAGCCTTGCCCAGCCTGCAGCCGCGCGTAGTCGCCGATGACTTTCGAAATCGAGAACTCGTGCGGCTCCGCTTGTGCTTGGCCGGGATCGACGAAGAGGCCGTATTCTCGCGACCTCAAATCGGCGAAGTCAGCAACGAGAGCCCCTTCGTGAAGCGGCCTCATCACTCGCTTGAAGGGAATCCGCGAGATGAACTCGGGCTCGTCCTCTGTTCTAAAGCCTTCAACCAGCAACGAAACAATCTGCCCGTCGTCCGCAAGGATCATGTTCCGGACAGCTCCCAAATACTCGCCTTTCAAGGAGAACACCGCACTGCCAAGCAAGCGAGAGGCACGGTATCCATCGTAAACCGTTCTGGAGAACTGTGGGGAATGTGCTGATTGTTCCGTCGCAACCGGCGTTGCCGGCTCGGACCACGCGGCGACCGGCAGAACGGAGCTTGAAATTGTACCTATGAGAATTGCAAGGGCGATCCTGATCTTTACCCGCATTCCATTGCTCCTGCGATGGGGATTGTTCCAGCATCTTCATCTCATAATCGCTTCCTGTGCCGAGAGTTCGCGGTCGCCCCAACGAACGGTCCGCTTCCGTGCCAAGCAAAGCGGGAAGCGCGTCATGGTTTTTCCGAGCAGCCGCGAAGACGACGACAGAATGAGCGGACCCAGTCACCTGTGTCGGCGCTTCTGCTCCAGCGTTGCGCACGCGACGCCGATGAGGTCGGAGAGGGAGGCGATCGAAGGTCGCCGTCAGGTTTCTCCTGACACATGGCACCTTTAGCCCGACTGTGATCGGAAAGCCGGGCTCCCACATGTCAACCAATGGCCCTTCACGGAGGTTGACATGTTGAGGGATGAAATCGCAAGCACCCGTTCGTTCTCTCTCCGCCCGCTTCCGCTCGACCCAGCGAAGAGGATAAGAGAAACGCCGTCCCACCTCGCCAATGATCTGATCCGGCGCCTGCCAGATCCTTCACGCTCTCTGCTCGTTGGTCGCTGCGACGATGTGAGATTGAAACCGAGGCAAATGTTGCAAGAGCGCAATCTTCCATTGCAGTACGCATATTTCCCAGAACAAGGCGCCGCCTCGCTGACGGCCAAGGCCGGGAACTGCTTGCCGGTCGAGATACAGACCGTCGGAGCAAAGGACTTTATCGGCATCCCCCTGATCCTCGGCATGCGAGTTTCCCCTCACCGCTGCATGGTTCAGGTAGCCGGCACGGCCCTGCGGATCGAAGCCGAAGCGCTGATCGAGTTGATCAAGAGCGACGTCGAAATCGAGAAACTACTCCTGCGATACGTCCAGGCTACCTTGATCCACAGTTCGCAGTTGGCCGCATGCAACTCGCGTCACAGCCTGCAACAACGACTGGCTCGGTGGCTGCTCATTGCGGAGGACAAATTGTCATCTCACGAAATCCCGCTCACGCATCGATGCATGGCACAAGCCCTGGGTGTTCGGCGCGCCGGCATCACCACGACAATGGGCGACATGGAGGCGCGAGGCATTATCAAGCAAGGTCGCGCTCAGATCGAGATTGTTGATAAGGCCCGTCTCGAGGAACTGTCATGCAACTGCCATCGCGTGATTCTAACGGCCCATGAGAATTCTCTGGATTCAACCAGTACTTGGCGGGCAATCAATGCGTGACCTCTGGCCGCAAAGTGGATGGTCGCCGCCGTATTGTTCGGATGCGTACCGACATCGTGCCGGCGCACCGAACGGGACGCATATCACCTCGTTGATCATCGCAAGCTGCATGGAGATCGACCGCGGGACCCATCAGTCGTAACCCCGTCGCCGGCGCCCGCCGAGCGAGCTTACCTGTGAATTGAACGACCGCCAGCGGCTAGGAGCCTGTCACCTGCTTGTCGACCCCCATCGCCTCCAGGAACAACAATGCGTTCGGGAAATACGGCGCCATGGCCCGACTTGCGCCCCTGGCGTTCGTGTTTTTCACACCGATCGGCGAGTATGTTTTCCATCTTTCGCCAATATGGACCTTCGGCTCCGGCGTTCTTGCTATAGCCGTGCTCGCGGAATGGATCCGCGTAGCAACAGACCAGCTTTCCTCCCACACTGGTCCTGCCCTGGGGGGCCTTCTGACGGTCAGCCTGGGAAGCCTGGCAGAACTCATTCTTGCGCTATTCGTCCTCGCCGGTGGCCAGGTGGAGGTTGTCCACGCCCAGATCACCGGATCCATTGCAGCAACCTGCTTGCTGGGGCTCGGGCTGGCCATCGTCACCGGCGGGTTCAATCGCGAGCGCCAAAGTTTCGCCGAAGCACGCGCTGGATTGCTGTCGAGCATGCTCGTCCTGTCCGTGATCGCTCTGCTCCTGCCGGCCGTATTCGACTATACCGGCCGTAGCGTTCGTCATATCAACAACGTGAGCGCCTCGGACGAACTGCTTAGCCTGGCCGTGTCCGTCGTCCTGCTGATACTTTACTCCGGAAATCTCGTCTTCACGCTAATCACTCACCGGAATGTCTTCGCGACCAAAGCGGAGCCTTCTACCACACCTGCGTGGTCCGTAACCGCCTGTTTGATTGTCTTGCTGGCATGCACCGGCGCGGCGGCCCTGCAGAGCAAATTTGTCTCGGGCGCCCTGACGGAGGCGGCCAACTCCACTGGCGTGACGCCACTTTTCCTCGGCGTCGTCGTACTTGCGCTCGTCGGCACCAGTTCCGACATATTTGCCGCTGTCTGGTTTGCTCGACGCGACCGAATGGGTCTCGTGATGACGCTCTGCATCGGTTCAGCGATCCAAATTGCGCTCGTCGTAGCTCCGCTTCTTGTTATTTTCTCCTGGTTGATCGGGAAGCCGATGACCCTGGTGTTTCAGAACCCCGTCGACCTGTTTTCGATCGCGGGCACGGCGTTCATCGTCAATTCAATCACGAGAGACGCCGAGACCACCTGGTTCGAAGGCCTGCTGCTAATCGGCGTCTATCTCGTTTTGGCGCTTGCGTACTACTTCTCTTGAATTGCAAACACGGAGACGATCTTGATGTCAGCAGCGCGCTGGTCCAGCAGCCACGAGCTGCCCGCCGCGCGCCCTCTTCCGCTCATTGACGATGAGAAGTGCTTTCGCTCGTATCACCTACAGAATGACTTCTCCTGCCAAAAAGGCCAGAAGGACGAAAACCACGAAGATCGCCACCGCCGCGAAAAACAGCCACTTGGCAATCGTGGATGCACCGGCAGCGACGCCGCTGAAGCCGAGCAATCCGACTACGATCGATATAATAAAAAAGATCAACGCCCACTTCAACATGCCAAGCTCCCGCGACTTCGTAGCAGATGAGGTATGGCAAGTCCGATTCGAAAGCCCATAGACTTAAATGCGATCTGATCTTGCCTTTTCAACAATCTGCGTGAGATTGGGCCGTTCCGCTCACGATGCAATATGCCGACAGTGGTCGGTGCGCCTTCGTACCGGCGCCCCCGACGGGCGTTACTGTGGCAGAGATCGACTAAGACGACACTAGCGCCACCGGAGTTTGCGGCGAGCCATGAGCCAGCGCATCGCGAAATAGTCGATCAAGGACATCGCGGATACGATTTGGCTTCTCAACTACGTAGCCTGCAAGCCGGCTCGGTATGACTTCACGGCTGTAACCGGTATAGATCAAAAAAGGGATGTCCCTCTTCAGAAGGAGGTCTGCCACTCCTAACGAAGCTTCTCCCTGAAGGTCGATGTCGAGCAGTGCGGCATCAATAGCTGCACTACTCGCTGCTTGGAAAGCGGCGCTTAGCTCGGCAAATGGACCAACGGTCTCATGGCCGCGACGCCGGATCTCGACTGCGAAATCATCAGCAATGAAATATTCGTCTTCCATAACGGCAATCTTCATTGGGCCTCCAATGATCCGCGGCATTGCGAGAGCGCGGCTCATCGTTTCCATGATGCCGCAATGATCAATTCAAAGCCTGATCTTAAAGCACAAATTATGTCCGTTGCCGCACGCACCCGGCATCACACCGAAGATAGCGTCAGAGCGCGGCTGCCCTAAGCTGCGAGTACCCTTCTGTACCAAGTGTCTCTGCAACGCCACCGCTGCTTGGGCATTTTCTATTGGTGTAATGCAGCAAGGGAGATAGCTGATGAAGACTAGTTTTCGCTCAAACAGATCATGCATTGCGGCCGCTGCTCTCGCTCTCGCGATGCCACTCGGAGCTTCAGCGCAGGCCGCACCGATGGTGGCCGCGAGCAGAATTTCGAAAAACGACGCGAGGCTGGTGGAGGTCCAATGGAGGCCTGGCTATCATCACGGTTGGCATCGTCATCACTGGCGGGACGGATACCGGCACCGGTACAGCCGCGGCTGGGGTCCAGCAGTAGGTGGCTTCGTGGCAGGTGCGGCGATCGGAAGCGCCGTCGCCAACAGTCGGGCGCAGGCAGCCGAGAACAACGCCTACTGTTCACAGCGATACAAGTCGTATGACCCGAGCTCGGGTACCTACATGGGTTACGATGGCGTCAGGCATCCTTGTCCCTAGGCCAGACGCCAGCCCGGCGGCGACGGCCGTTCGGGGGCGTCACAACTCCGGAAACATGAACACAGGAGATCCACAGATGAAGGCAGCGTCATTACTAACCGCCGCATTCCTTGCCGGCGCATCATCCGTTGCGCTGGCGCAAAACGCTCCGCAGGCGACCGGCCCAGCTGACCATGGTTCGGGCCAGACTCAGAACGCGGACCAACGCGGCGACAGCAGCCCCGCAAACAATGGAGCAAACAAAGCCGGCACGCCGTCTGATAGGAGCCAGGACAGCGTACGGCAGCAGATGGTCAACGACTTGCAGCAGGCAGGCTTCACGGACGTCAGGGTACGTCCGCAGTCGTTCCTGGTCGAGGCCAGAGATCGGTCGGGAAATCCGGTGACGATGTTCGTCGGTCCAAGCACCTTCGCCGAGGTGAAAACGGTCGGCGCGAACGCGCAGAAGAGTTCTTCGAACGCAAACGCATCAGGCAATAGCACCAACGCGACTGCAGCCGGCCCCGGCGGAGCCTTCACGTCGGTGCCAGCGAAGGATGGACTGAGCTCGCAATTGATGGGCCTGCAGGTGTACAACAACGCCAAACAGGACATTGGCACCATCAAGGATGTCGCGCTCAATGAAAACGGCATTGACGGCTATATCCTCTCAGTCGGAGGATTCCTGCGCATCGGCGATCACTACGTCGCGGTGCGGCCGTCGGCGATCAATTTGAAGTTTGATCGTGCAGCCAAGAAGTGGACCGCCACCATGGACACGACGGCGGACCAGCTGAAGTCGGCGCCTGAGTTCAAGTACCCCAGCAATAGCTGATTTTCTGAGGGCGGAGCGGTTTGGCGGAACCGCACCGCCCTTGCGCTGTTTCTTCCAAGCTCGCCTCCTTTATGCGGCTTAAATAATGTTGGCCCGTGCCGAGAAATTGTTGACCGATCTGGGCGAGACGTTCTGGGTGGTGCCCATGCTCGTGGTGCTTTCCAGTTTGCTCGTGGCTTTCCTTGCTGTTCATCTCGACCGTACCGAAGCCGCCGCACTCTCGACGCTGCACGATTGGCTTTACGACGGAGGCGCGACCGGCGGCCGCACCCTGCTCGGCACCGTTGCCGGCGCGACAATCGGCGTCGCTGGCACCGTATTTACGATTACCATTGCTGCCTTGTCCTTGGCCGCCGGCCAGATGGGGCCACGGCTCCTGCGCAATTTCACCCGCGACCGTGGCAATCAACTGACACTTGGGATGTTGCTTGGCACGTTCTGTTACGCTCTGGTCGTGCTGAGAAGCATTCGGACCGAGCCCGAGGGTGGCTTCGTCCCCCATCTGGCGTTGAGCGTCGGCATCGCGCTCGCGTTCGCCTGTGTCGCGATACTCGTCTATTTCGTCGGCCACGTCGCCGGTCGGATCAATGTGGAAACGGTGATCGAACTCGTCAGTGAAGACCTCCGCTCCGCGATACAACGGCTAACGACCCAGGATCCGCAACCTAAACCTCCGCCGGAGGAGTACTGGATCGGCTCGCTGCCTCTGAGAGATTCCCGGCGGGGCTATCTGCAGCATCTCGACGACGAGGGTCTGGCCACCTGGGCGGCCAAGCATCGCGCCAGCATTCGGCTGCTGGTCGGGCCCGGCGATTATGTTTTCCCTGGAGCAACTGTCGCGTTGGTCACTCCTCCCGTCGATGGTGCCGAGGTGGCGATTCAAAATGCGACAGCGCTCGGCGGCAGCAGCAGCGCTTCGACCGATTTGCGCTTCGCCGTCCGGCAGCTCGTCGAGGTCGCGGTCAGGGCACTCTCTCCCGGCATCAACGACCCGCACACCGCTCTCGCGGTTCTGGACCGACTGGGAGCGGCCCTGTGCGATCTCGTGCCTTTGCACCTCCCGACAGGCGTGGCGATCAGGGGAAGTCAGCCGGTCCTGGTCGTGCCGCGTGTGCAATATGGTCAATTGCTCGGCACCATGTTTCACATGATCCGGCAAAGCGCCGGCGCGCAACCGGCAGTATCGATCCGAATGATCGAAGTCATGACCGAGGTCGCGAGCTGCGAACGCGATCCTGCCCGGCTCCTTGCTCTCTCGCACCACGCCGACCTCGTCCTCGCGGACGCGCGTCGAACGATTGCCGCCGCCGGCGACAGGGGGGACGTCGAGCGCCGACATCACGCGTTTGCTCTCATGGTCCGTGCAGGCCCGATGGGGCAATTCACTGAACATGTCTTTCCTTTGGGGGGCGACGATGCGCCAAAGGCTGTCGCTCAGCCGACCGGCTCCCGATCTCGGAGTTGAGCTCGGCCCCCGCCAATATGGAATAGGCCGCGACCCAGAGCCACGTCATGAACACGGCAACGGCGCCGAGCGAGCCGTAGGTCTTCTGATAGGCGGCGAACGTGCTCACATACTCCGAGAAGGCGTATGAACCAGCAATCAATCCGGTCGTAGCCAGAAGCCCGCCGGCCGAAACAAGGTCCCATCTTGGTTCAGTGCGATTGGGTGCGTAACGGTAGAGCAGAGCAATGATTGCGATGATTATGCCCACGAGCAGCGGCCATCGTATCCACATTGCAGCAGCCTGCCAGCCAGTCGGTATTGGCAGGTAGCTGAGTAGGAGGGGAAGCACCGCGATCAGGATCACGGCCCCACCGGCGAGCACAATCAACGCCACGGTCAGCGACAGAGCAACGGCATTGAAGAGAACCAATCCCCTCCCCTCCGGGACCGCGTAGGTCACGTTCAAGGCAGTCATGAGCGTGCCAGTCGCGTAGCGCGCACTCCAGATCGAAATACCCACACTCACCATCAGCCCGACGCCGAAAGGGGGACGCGTGTTCTGCACGAGAGCCTTCAATCGCTCTGAAATGAGTGCCGTCGCTTCCCCCGGCAGGATCGCTTGGAGCGCGTTGAGCTGCCGCACGATGTCGTTGGTGTCGGCGACGAGCCCATAGAGTGACACAAGCGCGGCTATGGCGGGGAAGATCGAGAGAAAGGAATAGAAGGCAACGGCGGCGGACAGGACCGAAATGTTGTGATCACCTAGCCTGACCCAAAAGGCCATTGCGATGGTGATGAACCTGCGCAGAGGGCTGCGGCTACCCCCGTTCAGTGGTTTAGCATTGGTACCGCTTCTGATCACGTCCGTTGCGAACCGCCAAGCTTGAATGAATGACGGAGAACCTCCCGTCGCTGCGCAGGTTCCAAGGTACCTAGCAACGCACCAAGTGTCCTCATCATAGTTCGCAAACGTACTCACTTGTTGAGGAACCAAGGCATTGGGCTCGCCTTAGATCTTCAGCAAAAGCATGGGTACCGACATGGCTCAGACGTATCGCGCAGCAGACTGGGCAGCATTCGTTCTCGGAGGCGTCATGATCCTCATCGGCTTCGTACTCGGGGCCGGCGGCGCGTGGCTGCTGTGGTTGGGGGGGTCGTTCTATTATCTGCCCAGCGGACTCATGCTGATCGTCTCGGGTGTTCTGTTGGCCCGCCGGCGCGTCGAAGGCGCATGGCTTTACCTTCTCCTCTTCCTGCTCACCCTCGCATGGGCGTTCTGGGAAGTTGGCGCCAACGGGTGGGCGCTGGTCCCACGGACGGTCGGTCCGGGTGTGTTACTGATCTTCGTGCTGGCTCTCACCCCGAAGCTTCGCCCGATCCGCCACCAATATGAACCTGCGGTGACTATCGTGGTCGGATTGCTCTTGTTGGTGGCTACCACTTTGTTGATGACGGGGGCTTTCAGGCCGGCAAGCGCCGCACCGTCCGTGGTGCCGTCGCCGACAAACGCGATGCCCGATCCTTCGCCTCTGAAGGCGGGCGCGGATTGGCCTGCCTATGGCGGCAGCTACAGCGCACGCCGCTATTCGCCGCTCGACCAGATCAATACGACCAACGTCGCCAAGCTCACCAAGGTCTGGACCTTCCATACCGGCGACCTGCCGACAAAGACCACGAAAGGCACCTACGGCGCGGAGAACACGCCGCTCAAGGTGGGCGATACCCTCTACGTCTGCACCCCCAAGAACCTCGTTCTTGCTGTCGATGCCAAGAGCGGCAAGCAGATCTGGCGATTTGACCCGCGCGTCCCGGACGAATTCATTCCGTACACAGCGGCTTGCCGGGGTCTCGCCTATTACGCGCTTCCGAATGCCGATCAGAGCGCCGCCTGCGCTCAGCGCATCATCGAAGGCACGCTCGATGCACGCCTCATCGCGATCGATGCGAAGACCGGCAAGCGCTGCCAGACGTTCGGCTATGACGGACAGGTCGACACTGCGACGGGCGTTGGCCGACACGACCCCGGCATGTTTGCGATCACGTCGGCGCCGACCATCGTCCGCGGCATCATCGTCATCGGGCACGAAGTGCTCGACGGCCAAAAGCGGGACGCGCCGTCGGGTGTGATTCAGGGATATGATGCACAAACCGGCGCCTTGCGCTGGGCCTGGGACATGGTCAAGCCCGATGCAGACGCACCGCCGCCGGTGGGACAGACCTATACCAGGGGCACGCCCAACATGTGGACGACCGCCTCCGGCGACGAGCAGCTGGGGCTCGTCTATCTGCCGCTCGGCGTCTCGGCCGTCGACTATTGGAGCAGCAGCCGCTCGGACCGCGAAAAAGAGTTCGCCACGTCTCTGGTGGCGCTCGATGTCACCACCGGTAAGCCCGCCTGGCACTTCCAGACCGTGCACAATGACGTCTGGGACTACGACCTCGGCTCTCAAGCCACTCTGGTCGACTTCCCGACCGACAACGGCGCGCCGGTGCCCGCGCTCGTGCTGCCGAGCAAGCGCGGCGACATTTTCGTGCTCGACCGGCGCACCGGCAAGCCGCTGGTCGGCGTCGAGGAGAGGCCAGTCCCGCAAGGCGGCGTCGAGCCGGCGCAGCGTGCAAAGACCCAGCCATTCTCGTTGTACCACACGCTGCGGAAGGCCGACCTCACCGAGCAGGACATGTGGGGCATGTCGCCGATCGATCAGATGATCTGCCGCATCCAGTTTCGTCGGGCAAGCTACAAGGGCATCTTCACACCGCCCACCGCCAGCCCGCACTGGATCGAATATCCCGGCTACAATGGCGGCTCCGATTGGGGCGGCATCGCCGTCGATCCCGTTCGCCAGGTCATCGTCGCGAACTACAACGACATGCCGAACTACAATCGCCTGGTGCCGCGCGACGAGGCCAACCGTCTCGGCTGGGCGCCGCGCGACCAGGCGCGCGGCGAAATCGGCGGGCAGGAAGGCGCGGGCGATCCGCAGCTCGGCTCCCCCTATGCCATCAACGTCAATGCGGGCTGGCGACTGCCCGGCACCGGGTTGTTGTGCAAGCAGCCGCCCTATGGCGGGATTCGCGCCATCGACCTGAAGACCGGCAAGACGTTGTGGGATCGCCCTTTGGGAGAAGCGCGGACGAATGGACCCTTCGGGATCCCGTCGATGCTGCCGATCACGATTGGAACGCCTAATAATGGAGGCGCCGTCGTGACTGCCGGCGGGCTGATCTTCGTCGCAGCGACGACCGACAATCTCATCAGAGCAATCGATATCAAAACCGGAAAAACTGTCTGGAAGGACGTGCTACCTGCCGGGGGCCAGGCCACGCCGATCACCTACGAGGCCGGCGGCCGCGAATATCTCGTCATCATGGCCGGCGGTCATCATTTCATGGAGACGCCGATCGGCGATTCCTTGATCGCCTACTCGTTGCCGAGCCCCGGCCGCTGACTCCTGACGAGCAGAGGCAGCCTTGGGAAGTGTTGCTATGCAGTCACCAAGAACGGAACGGACGTCGCATGTTGTCGCAGCCGTTGCGTCGCCCTTCAAACGTCCGGTCCGAGCTGGCGGGCATGGAAGACCAACGTTACTCAGTGCACTCGCCACCGCTGCGACGAGGGTAACACAGCGTGCCGGCAACAACTCGGGCTATGAGATCGCGCCAGTTCGCCGGTTCGTCAAAGTCGGCGACTACCGCCTGCGACAAGAAATGCTTGTACGGCAACGTACTAATCCACCGAATGTCGAAAAGACCCTTGGCGCCTTAGGACTATAGTGAACCAAAAGCAAAGATCCCAGGTAGAGCTAGACTCATCCCTCTCTGGATAAGCCTTCTCCAACTGGCGACGCACATACAGGAGGAGTCCAGATGAGCACGGGCAAGTATTTGCGCGTCACACGACGCCGTTTCCTGCAACACACCGGTCTTACCCTTGCCGCCGCATCGGCGCCGTCGGTATCTGCGCCGTTCGTCTCCCGCGCGCTTGCCGACACCAAATCCCTTTCCATCGTGCAGTGGAGCCATTTCGTCCCCGAGTACGACAAATGGTTCGATGCGTTCGCAAAGGACTGGGGAGAGAAAAACCACGTCGAGGTCACCGTCGATCACATCCCGGTCGGCAACGTCGCCGCGCGCGCCGCCGCCGAGGCCTCCGCACAATCGGGCCACGATCTGTTCGGCTGGAACGGCGCGGGCGGCGCGCACCTCTACCGCAAGTTCCTCGTCGACGTGACGAGCCTCGTCGAGGCGACGGAGAAAAAGTACGGCAAGGTCAGCACGATCGGGCGACAGATCGGCTACAACCAGGACGACAAGACCTGGTCTGCGTTCCCCGATTTCTACATCAACTTCCCCATCATGTATCGTAAGAGCATGTGGGACGAGATCGGAGTGAAGCCGGACACGTGGGACAACGTGCGTACGGGCGGCGCCAAGCTGAAAGCCAAGGGTCACCCGGTGGGCATTTCGCTCGGGCACAGCAACGACCCGAATACGACCTGGCGCGGCCTGCTGTGGAGCTATGGCGGCGCGCTTCAGGACGCCGATGGCAAGAGCGTCGTGCTCAACAGCAAGGAGACGGTCGAAGCCGTCAAATATGTCTCGGCGCTATACAAGGAGGCGATGACGCCGGAAGTGCTGTCGTGGGACGACTCCAGCAACAACCGATATCTCGTGTCGGGCGTCGGCTCGCTGATCGTCAACCCGATTTCCGCCTACCGTACCTTCCAGAAGGCCAACAAGAAGGGCGCCGACGACACCTTCGTGATGGCCCCGCCGAAGGGGCCGGTACGCCAGATCATGGGCGGCGCGTCCGAGTTCTACGGCATCTGGAAGTTCGCCAAGAACAAGGAAGGCGCAATCGAGTTCCTCAAATACTACGCCGATCACTGGCCGGAAGCGTTCAAGGCGAGCGAGGGGTACAACAATCCGTGCTTCGCCAACCTCGTGCCGAAGCCGATGCCGATTCTGTCGAACGATTCAACCTCGACGCCGAATGACAAGCTTGCCGTGCTGCAGGATTCCGGACAGTGGTCGGCGTCCCCCGGATATCCCGGTCCGTCATGGCCTGCCGTCGACGAGGTCTACAACGACTTCGTCATCTGCGACATGATGTCGAAGTCCGCGACCGGTCAGATGTCGGCCGAGGACGCCGTCAAATGGGCGCACCAGCAGTCCGAGGCGATCTTCACCAAGTGGCACGGCAAAACCTGAGGCGGTGGACCGCGCTTGCGCGGCCCGGACACCGCAACGGTTGCTGCCTGTCACAAAGGACTGGCGCTCCGCCGCATGATCGACGGCGGAGCGCAGTGCATTGATCTCAGGAGGTTCGATGGCTGCGGTATTGACTAGGGATATCGTCAAGATATTCGGCGAGGTGCCCGCCGTCAACGGCATCTCGCTCACGGTGCCGGATGGCGAGTTCATGGTGCTGCTCGGCCCTTCGGGCTGCGGCAAAACGACGTTTCTGCGCATCATCTGCGGCCTGGAGCAGCAGACGAGCGGCGATCTCCTGATCGGCGGCCACGTCGTCAACGACATCCCGCCGCGCGCTCGCGGCGTTGCGATGATGTTTCAGAGCTATGGTCTCTATCCGCACTACACCGTCCGCAACAACATTGCGTTTCCGTTGCGGACGCAGCGGGTGCCCCGCGAGGAAATCCAGAAGAAGGTCGATTGGGCCTCGCGGCTGCTTGGCATCGGCCATCTTCTCGACCGGCGGCCGCGTCAGCTCTCCGGCGGCGAGCGCCAGCGCGTTGCGCTTGCGCGCGCGCTCGTTCGCGAGCCGACGGCGCTTCTGCTCGATGAGCCGCTGTCCAATCTCGATGCCAAATTGCGCACCCTGGCTCGGCAGGAAATCAAGAACTTCCAGCAGAGCGTTGGGCTTACGACCGTCTACGTGACCCACGACCAAGTCGAAGCGATGGGCATGGGCGACCGCATTGCGGTCATCGACCATGGACGTATCAGGCAGGTGGGGACGCCAACCGAAATCTACGAAGATCCAGCCGACCTTTTCGTCGCGACCTTTGTCGGCGCGCCGCCGATGAACATCGTGACGCACAACGGCGGCGGCTATTTGGGTTTCAGGCCGGAGAATTTCCTGCCCAGGAACATGATTGAAGATGGCGGCGCGACCGAATTCTCGTTTCGCGTCGACCGCTCCGAATATCTCGGGTCCGAGCGCATCGTTTACGGTGCGATCGCTGATTTCGATTCGAGCCAACCAATCACGGCGAAGTTGCCGCCAGCCCACGTCGCCGAAGCAAGCATTCATCCCGGGGAGTGGCATCCGTTCGCGGTGAAGAACAGCGCCTTGCGCCATTTCGACGCCGGCGGCAATCGCAGCACTCGCCACTGAACCGGGGACAGCTGATGGCCGTCATTGCAGAGCCCATTGCCAAGCCGGTTTCGCGCTTTCACTTCGTACTCGATCGCCGCGAAATGCTCGAAACGATTTTGGTCGCGCCGGCGATCCTGTACGTCCTGCTGCTCGTCGGTCTTCCGCTTCTGCTCGCGATCTACTACTCGCTCAGCGCCTACACGATCTATAACCCGACCTGGAAGTTCGTCGGACTGGCCAATTTCGAGCAAATTCTGCAGAATCCAACTTTCCTCGACACGTTGCGCAACACGTTCATCTTTACGTTCGGGTCGCAATTGCTCGGCCTCGTGCTCGGAAAGTTCGGCGCGTTCCTGCTATTGCGACCCTTTCGGGGCCGCAAGATCGTGCGGGCGCTGATTATCCTGCCATTTGCAGTGCCGGTCGCACTCGCCACGATCGCCTGGCAGTGGATGTTCGATTCGCTCTACAGCGTGATCAACTGGAGCCTGATCGCGGCGGGCTTTCTTACTCGCGAAGATGCGCCGAACTGGCTTGGCGATCCCTACCTTGCAATGTTGTGCATTGTCATCATCAACGCCTGGCGCTTCTTTCCCTTTGCCATCGTGATCTTCCTCGCCGGCATCACTGCCGTTCCGCAGGACGTGATCGACGCGGCCACGGTCGACGGTGCAGGTTTTTGGCGCCGCAACTACCAGATCATCCTGCCCATGATCCTGCCGATCATGGCCATCGGCCTGATCTTCGGCATCGTGTTCACGTTCACTGATCTCTCCATCGTGTTCTTGCTGACGATGGGTGGTCCTGGCGGCGCGACATCGGTGCTGGGCTTCGCTGGCTTTCAGACCGGCATCGTCTCCGGCGATGTCTCGCACGGCGCGGCCATCTCGTTGTTCATGCTGCCGGTGCTGCTGGTCGTGGTGATTTTCATGCTGCGCTTCATTCGTCGCCGGGAGATTTGAGATGTCGTCCCCCGTTGCCCGCTCGCTCCGAGAAACCGGCTTCTACTTCGGCGTCGCCTTCTTCGTCATCCTGGCCGCGTTTCCGTTCTATTGGATGGTGATCACGGCGTTCAAGCAGAACAGCGACCTCTACGACATCGCCAACACCCCGTTCTGGTTCAATGAGCCGCCGACGCTCGAGCACATCAAGTACCTGTTCGAGGAGACCCTGTTCGCGCGCTGGCTGCTGAATTCACTGGTCATCGGCCTCTGCGTCACCGCGATCACACTAGTCACCGCGGTTCCGGCCGGATACAGCCTTGCCCGCATGACCAGCAGAAAGGGCGAAGCTCTCGGCATCATGATCTTCCTAACCTACTTGGTCCCTCCAACCCTACTGTTCCTGCCGTTGTCGCGGATCATCGCCGTCCTCGGTCTCCAAAACTCGATGTGGTCGTTGGTGTTGGTCTACCCAACGTTCACGATCCCATTCTGCTCCTGGCTGTTGATGGGATTCTTCAAGGCGCTGCCGGTCGAGATCGAGGAAGCCGCAATCGTCGACGGCTGCAGCCTTTTCGGCGCCTTCATCAAGATGGCGATCCCGCTGTCGGTGCCGGCAATTTTGACCGTGGTGATCTTTACGTTCACCCTGACGCTTCAGGAGTTTGTCTACGCGCTGACCTTCGTCTCCTCATCCGACCAGAAGCCGATCACGTTGGGCGTCTCGACCGACTTGATCCGCGGAGACGTGTTCTTCTGGGGTGAGATCATGGCGGGTGCCCTGATCGCCGCGGTGCCAGTGGCTATCGCTTACAATCTCTTTCTCGATCGCTTTATCGCCGGTATCACAGGAGGAGCCGTGAAGTAAGCTGACTTCGTCAGGCAGCGCTCCCGGGTTTTTGCGGCGCAGAAGGGCTGCTCAGTCCACCAAGAGAGTTCGTCCAGCAATTTTCTTCGCTGCCTCGGAGCTTGGCTACGCGTCCTCCCGTGAGGTCTTGATTACTACCCGGCACACACTGGTACATCACATCGCCTTGCGGCGGATCATCAGCCGCATCTTCAGCAAGCGCATTTTTTGATCGCCGAGTTTCGATTTTGGAATAGGGCATTCCAATACTGCTCCGTCCTGTTCGCAACCCGGCCGCTGCCGAGTGGGAGGCAGGATTTTAGCCGTTGCGCTTAACTAGTTTACGAAATTGCCCTCTTTCGAGGAGCAATGTTCTAGCACCAGGCGCTATTATCTCGTCGGCGGACCGCGATTTTTTTGAACGGCACGCATCGAATTCCAACAAAGACCTTTGAAATTCTGCGCTATGTAGTTTTTCCATAAATCGGCAGAATATTGTCGACGCGTTTCCTCTTCAACGGCCGTTGCCGTGGGCGGTTCGGGGAATTCAAGCTTGTCGCGGTCGGAGGCCATCTTGGAGCGGAGCTGTTCTGGCTCCGACGGCGTTACTTTGGTCAGGGGTCGACGATCGGAACCGCCGCCGGCGATCGACTCTTGCGGCTGTTGCCGACCTTCTTGACGGCCATCGGCTCTTTCCCAGCTCCGCTCACACCTTCAATGGCCGCAAGAAGTATGAATGATGGACGCCCATCCGTCGAGCAACAAGCCGTCCCAGGCTATGACACCCTCATTCCACTTCGACGCGTGCTCGTGGTACATCGAAGCCCATCGAGGACTCCATTCGATGATCTGGTGATTGAGGCCGTCGTGAACGTGAAACGGCGAACGGATCAAATGTGTCCATCGAGTTCATGCCGAATGTCCGGGATCAACGTCCTTCGGCGTCTTCTTCTCCCGCTGCGGCGTCATCCGCGCTGGGCTTTCCTTTCTGGGAACGCCGCGAGGACCGAGCTCTTCGCGCTGGATGTCATCCTCGGACTGCTCGGGCTCCACGCCGTCGATCGGCTTCTCGGGCATCATTCCATCCGAGCCTTGTCTTTGAGATCGCGGACGGCGCGCTTCTGGTTGATGAGATCTTAGCCTTCTTCAGCTCAGTGCCGGCGCTCGATCTGGGGTACAATCTTCCTTCTCTGTTCACGCGCCAATCGCGCCTAAGGTTCGTAATGTGACCTGCTCTCTTCTTTAATATCGCCCATCGCCCATCCTGCCTGCCCTGCACCTGCCCTACCCCATCCCCACCCTATCCTACCCCATCCCCACCCTATCCTGCCCCACCTCCGTGGCGGCTGGCGCTGTCGTTGCCGGATACGCCGGCGAAGTCTCTCATTCTGACGGCAACTTACGCCGTCGTTCTCTTCAGCTCATCGTCCAGGGGTCCACGCTCGGACTCGTCGCCAGGCGGACCGTCCGCTCCGTATCAGAATCCAATCCTTCGGTTCAGCCGGATATGACGTCGCCGTCCGCGCCCCGTGCGCGCCAGTAGCGTTGACGGAGCCGCGGCGCGATCAGCCAGGCAATCGCCGCCGATGTCACGACGCTGATCGCTATCATCGTCGGGATCGCCTCCATCGCATCCGACTGGATCGGAGTGAGAAGGATCACGACCATTCCCGCTCCGAACAGCACTGCCTGGACCATCATGAAGACCATGGCCGCGATCTGAAGTCTTACCGACATGGAAGTTCTCCCGACATGCACATATTGGGACAACGGGCGCGGCTCCGGCGGGTTCCCACCGGCCTTGGTAGGGAACACCTGTGCCGATGGCCCTCTGTGACTTCTGGTCGCTCAAACTGAATTTAGGGGCGACCTGATTTGCGCTAATATACTAGATGACTGACGATGATAGCCGCAAAGAACAATTGAACCCTCCAAAGGAGTCGCGCGAGGAGCAAGCTCGTCAGGTCGTCCAGGAATACATCGACGACCAGAAGGCGCTCATCAAGAAGATCCGCAAGGAGCTGTAGGCAGGGTCGGTCCAATTCGGATCGCCGCGTGGGCTCGTCGCGAATCTCCCGGAAGCAGACGTTAAAACTCTCCGAGCGAAGGTCAGCAATGGGCCCAGAAGCGGTCATCGATCACCCCGTCCGCACAGCGCAGGAAGGTTATTCGGGCAGCCCCGCTTTCCGAAGGCCCTCGATCAACAGCTTTGAGCTTTTGGGGGCCCGGGCGATATGCGCCGATATTGTAAAGGCGGGATCGATCTCAAGCACACGCGCCGCCGCGGCGTGCGCCTCAGCGTCGCGTCCGAGGTGGGCGAAGGCAGACGCAAGTCCACGGCAAGCTGGCACAAAGGAAGGATTCTGACGAAGGGCTTTCTTCAAGACAATGATCGCCTCGTCAAACCGGCCAAGGCCCATAAGAGCATTCCCAATGCCCAGAAACGTCATGTGTAGCAGCGGGTCTACCGGGCTCATGCGAATTGCACGTTCAAAGCTTTGGATGGCCTCTTCGGGCAGTCCCCCCATTGTATAGACCCAGCCTCTATTGTTCCAAGTGCGCCAGGAATTCGGGTTGAGCGCGACCGCCCGGTCAGCCATTTCGATTTCAGCTTCACTATCGCCGACCAGGCCTGCTGAGATTACAGCAACCCTTGACAACGTGTCGGGGTCATCATCATCGAGGCTCAACGCCAAACGTGCAAGCCGCATTGCTTCCTTGGCGTCGAACTCGGGATCGTTGGCATAGCCTAAAGCGAAGTTGCTCGCGTGAGAGTCAGCTGCCAGAGCCGCTGCAGAGCTGAACCTCGGCTCTAGCTCCAAAGCCCGATGAGCCAACTTAATCGCCTCGGCCAAACTTTCGCGGGTCGTCAGGTAATACTGTTGCATGGATCGGAGAAAAAAATCATAGGCAGTGAGGTTCTCTGGTCGCCGCCGCGTAGCCGCTTCAATCTCTGCTTGAAGCATCTTTGGCTGAACAGCCGAGACAACGGCGAGTGCAACTTCGTCTTGGAGAGCGAAAATGTCCGTCAGATCACGCTCGAATCTGTCCGCCCATAGATGCGCGCATGTCACCGCATCAATCAATTGCCCTGTGATTCGAACCTTCCCCGATGCCTTGCGCACGGCCCCCTCAAGCACGTAGCGCACGCCGAGCCTGCGTCGGACCTCCTGGATATCGACAGTTTTGCCTTTGAAGGTGAAACTTGAGTGACGTGCGATAACGAACAGAGACTTAAAGCGCGACAGCGCGGTGATGATTTCTTCCACCATGCCGTCGGCGAAATATTCCTGCTCGGGATCGCCGCTCAGGTTTTCAAACGGCAGCACAGCGATAGACGGTTTGTCGGGGAGCGCAAGGTCGGCTTTCTGAAGTTCTAACTGATTATCGGCAACTGCTGCGCCTGCCGGTTCCTTCACTTCCCGGACTGCTCCGACGAAACGGAAGCCCTTGCGCGGTAGTGTTTTTATGAAGCGCTGTTCCTCGCCGGAATCGCCGATTGCAGTCCGGGCGGCATTCAGGCGGGTTGTCAGCGCCGCGTCGGATACGCTGCGCCCATTCCAAATGACTTTGATGATGTCGTCCTTGCTGACAACTCGCTCCCTGTTGCGGATCAGGTAACCAAGCAGATCGAACACCTGTGGTGCGACAGGGACGAGCTCCCCCTCGCGATGCAGCTCGCGCCGATCGGTGTGGAAGACGTACTCCTCAAACAGATAGCGCAACTTCCTTCCCCGTTGCCAGTCTCGGAGCGACGCTGCGCCCCTGCGCCAGTCGGAATGAAGAGAATAAGCCGCCGATAAGGAAAATGTAAGCCGCTCGTAAAGCCTACCGAACCGCGCTTTGGCAGTCTAGGCGGCGAGACACGTAGCGGAGGCGACGATGAGTGCGACCTACGAGTCCAGGAGAATGCGACGGGCCGCTGCATTTGCACAACGGAGTGCCACTCTACTTGTCTGCGGTGCGCTTGTCATCGCCTGCGCCAACGCTACTGAAGCCCAATGCTCTGCGCAGGATGTCCTGCGCAATCACTTGGCGCTCAAGGGGGCTCCGCCAGCCCGCGACACCCGGACGTCATTCAGCTCCGCCGCCGAGGTTCCTTTCTGGAAGAGGATTACTGTCGGGACCTTTAGGGATTTGGCCGCTCTTCGGGGCGCGATGAGTGCACTGGGCTGCGGTGTTGGGAGCTCGGCTGACGAGATTATCGGAAGACCGGCCTTTACCCTCAGCGGGAAGAAAGCCGAGGTCGAGCTTGTTGCCGTATCGCCAGCCGAACTTGGCTTTGAGGGCAAAACGGCAGCGCTGCGGGACGTCTATGCGCGCGCACAATTGCTGGGCCTTCTGCTTGCGCCCGCCGAAATCGCAGCGCAGCTAAGACTTCAGTATCTGGACCAGCCGATCGGCGAATTCCTTATCCTGGCGATGGAGCCGATCAGGACATGGGCTGGTGAACCGGTCATCCTAACAGTGGCGAATGGTGGAGCGGGCCTCATTCTGATCGGGCAGGACGGCCAAGACGGTTTGGACCTGCCGGTGAGGTCGCGTTTTGTATTCGTTCGCCCTGATACACCCGGCCCTCCACAGGCAGCGGCATTTGCTCCATAGCCAGAAGTAAAAGCGATTTTGTCGGACTTCCATTTTTCGCATATCGCAGGGTGAGGAAGCAGATCGGCGCATAGTGCGCTTGCAGCCTCGTAGAGAGGAACGAATGTCCGCGAGAATACATGCAGCGCTGATGCTTGGCCTGATTGCGTTGGCGACACCGGTGCTCGCCCGTGATGACGGGCGCTACGCCAAGTCGCCGCTGAAGCCATGGTTCGAGAGCTTGCATAGCGAGTTTGGGCAGTGCTGTACGGATGCCGATGGATACATCGTCTTCGACGCCGATTGGGAATCCGACCGTGGCCATTACCGCGTCCGCATCGAAGGTGAGTGGGTCGTGGTTCCTGAGGGCGCCGTCCTAAAGCAACCGAACCGCGCCGGTCCGACTATGGTATGGAAGCACTACATCGATGGCCATCCGCGCGTTCGCTGCTTTCTGCCCGGCAGCATGATCTGAGAACGTACGCCGGAATTCCATGCAGGGAGTCCGGGTCGCGGCGTTCTGAATGACCGTGCTTGAGTCAGTGAACTCGTGGCTTTGCAATTCAGAGGAATTGCAATGAGATCAGCACTTCCCGAACAGCCGCATGCAATTAGGGGGGGAGACCCATGATGCGGCAAGCTATCGTTATTTTTTCGAGAGGTTTCGGCTGGTAAAATCTAGCGAGCTTGGGAACGAGCGTAGAGAGGCGCAGAGCCGGCCTCGCTTCTAGTAGGCGTGCACCGATCACTCGGGCTTCCTCGACCCTGCCAGACATTGCGTGGCAAGCCGCTAGAATAAACTGTGCGTTGAGATAGTTGGGCCGGTGCAGCACAGCCAACTTGGCCCATGATGAACCGTCTTCGTATCGATCTGTCAAAAAATGAGCAAACGCTATTCCGGTCCGCATCAGAAAAAGAAACGGATCCATAGGGCTTAAACGCACGCCGGCATGGAACTGTTTGAGCCCCTCCTCAACATTGCCGCGCCGTATGTGTTCCCAGCCGATACTATATCGTGCAACAGCCAAATTTGAATTGAGCTCATGCGCCTGGAAAACAAGGGTCGTGCCCTCGTCGAGCTCATACAGTACGCTGGCAATAGCCTGCCCGGCCCTCACAAGGACAGTTGGATCTTCCTTATCGAGCTCAATTGCGCGCCTCGCCAGCCGTCGGGTCTCATCGCGTTCCTGATCCGCATCGACCGTCCAGCCGAAGACCTTTCGTTGCAGGCAGCAATAAGCGCCCAGCGCGTATGCTGCGGCCAACCCGGGATCGATCTCGACGGCAAGCCGAGTCAGTCTGAGGGCTTCAATGTTTTGTTCGCGAGTGAATTGATAGAAGCTTGAGAGTGCACGAAGATAGTAATCGTAGGCCTGAAGATTTTCGGTTGGCTTGCGTTTTGCGCGCTCTATCTCGGCCCGCTCCAATTGAGGAACGAGTGCGCCAATCACGCTACCCGTCACTTGGTCCTGCAGATCGAAGATATCACTGAGTTGGCTGTCGAAGCGGTCCGCCCAGAGGTGGGCACCCGTCGTGGCCTCGATCAAATTTCCGGAAATGCGAACCCGGTCGCCGGATCTGCGCACGCTGCCTTCGAGCACGTACCGAACGCCTAGCTCGCGCCCGACCTGCCTAATGTCGATAGGCTTGCTCTTATAGCTAAAAGTAGATTGTCGCGCGATGACGAACAGCGATTTGGACCGTGAAAGGCCGGTGATGATGTCCTCGACCATGCCATCGGCGAAATACTCCTGTTCTGGATCCGAGCTCAGGTTGGTGAATGGGAGAACGGCGAGCGACGGCTTGTCGGGAAGTGTGAGGGCAGGTTTGGCGGTCTCCCTTTGGAATTCGTTTACTGCCACCGTGGGGGCTCTGTCGGCTTCCTGCACCGTACCGATAAAGCGATAGCCCTTCCTCGGCAGCGTCTTGATCAGACGCTGGCGCTCTCCGGAATCGCCAATCGCGGATCGAGCTGCATTTAGCCGGGTCGTCAGCGCGGCATCGGACACGAACCGTCCCTTCCAAATGGCGGTGATGAGCTCGTCCTTGCCAACTACGCGCTCGCGGTTGCGAATGAGATAGTCGAGCAGGTCAAAGGTCTGTGGCGCCAGGGCAACGACGTTTGTGTCGCGGTATAGCTCGCGGCGGCCGGAATCTAGTTCAAGATCTTCGAAGAGATAGCGCAAGATGCGAAATCCCTCTAGGCGGTCGCCGGTTAAAGGCGGCAACAATTCGCAGGTAAAGAATAAGCTGCCCATAAGGAAAATGTAAGCAGCACGTCAAGCGTGTTGGGCCAAATCTTGGCAGTTTATCTGGGTGGAAACAAGGCACCCGAGGATGCTGCAAATGAGCACGATTTACCAGACAACGGGCTTGGTCCAGACGACCGTAGCGCAGCGAGGCAACGTGGGTGCGTTCATGAATTGTTGGACCGCCTTTAAGGAATGGCGAAAATGGGAGCGGCTGCGGCGCGATCTTTGCAACCTGAGTGATCGGGAGCTGATGGATATGGGCATTACGTATTCCGAGATCGATTACGTGACCTCAAACCGAACTACGAACCCGCGAGGTATACCATCGGCCGAATGATGTCGACCGACGGCAGCGATGGACAGTCCCTCGGAAAAAGGCCGACGCGAGCCGCGTCGCGGCCCAGACACCGACTTCCGGTATGGGTCAATCGCGACAGTTTGGCCTCGGCTCGGCCAGGTCCGGTCGTCCCCTGACAACGTTAGTGCTCGCGGCTGCGTGGTTCGACAGCAACAGGCCAGAAGCAGACCTTATTCATTTGCTCTCGTCTGTCTGTAAACCAAGCCATGAGGTTTCCGTCGCGTCATTGCTCGCGAACGCCGGCTTTTCTGAGTCCTTCGATGATGCCGTCGTACTCACGACGAAACTGCGGATTGCTCGAACGTGCATAGCCGATTTGCTTGAACCACTGGATCGTGAAGTCCGGTCGGATTGCGTTTAGTTCCACGATTACTTGCTGGGCCATTTCCGATTGGCCAGTGGCTTCATAGGCGGCAATCAGATCTGGATACGGAAACCAGTCCGATTTGTTCAAATTTATGGAGCGCCTACATTCCTCAATCCCTTCCCTGTATTGGCTTAGATGGACATGAGCGTGACAGAGGAAAAAATGCCAAGTCCCAGCAGCCGGATCTTTGGGGCTTAGGCGCAAAGCGATCTGAATTGGAGAAAACGCTTCGGCCGCGCGTCCCGCCGTAACAAGTACGATCCCCTTGGATGCATACGCGACAGGCGAATTAGGATCGATTTCCAAAGCTGCGTCATATTCAGGCAAGGCTTCCTCAGGATTTCCATAGTTCAATATGTTTCCCTTGGCTGCGTGCGCGTTTGCGGTCGCTGGACGTTGTGCGAGAACTTGATCAATTAGCTTGAGCGCCGTCCTTTTGTCCTCCGCCACGGATGTTGACCATCCGTAGATCACACCATCCGCTAGGCACGATGCCTTGCCGATCATTGCATCTATGTTGCTCGGATCGAGGCGCAGTGCGCTGTCGAACAAGTCGTTTGCCTCTGCATTCGTCAACTTGGTCCGTGGGCCATAGCGCTTCGCCCAGCCGCGCATGCTGAAATCCACAGCGTTTGGGTTGGTTGGTCTGTCCATTTGGCTGCGCCGGCTTTCGGCTTGGATGAGTTCGACGTTGAGGGAACGGGCGAGCCTAGCCGTGACCTGTTCCTGCAAGGACGGAAGATTTGACCGATCGCCGTCAAAGCGGTCCGACCAGACGTCGCGACCAGTCGACAGGTCGGAAAGTGATACGTTCATACGGACCCGATCTCCGGCCCGCTGCACCGCTCCCTGTACCGCCCATCGGACACCAAGGTCCTTGCCCAGCGTCTTTAGATCGACCTGCTTTTTCTTATAGGTGAAAGCCGTCCCGCGACCGATGACGAACGTCTCAGGCATTTGCGCGAGGTCTGTTGTCAGATCGGTCGTAATGCCGTCGGCGAAATAGTCCTGCTCCGCATCGTTGCTGAGATTTGCAAATGGCAGGACAACAAGGGACAAACGAGGAGCAACATCGGGCCGGATGGTAGCCTGTTTCTGTGTTTTTTGGCTTTCCGGAAACACGTCTGTGCGGAGTGTCTTCCAAACGGTCCAGTAGCCAACGAGGCCACCCGCGATCGCGCCCACGGCAGCAATCGAGGCGAGCGCGCCCCCGATCACCTGCAATCGTGCCCGCAAGCGAATCTTTAAGTTGCGATCAGATGGCGGCTTCTCCCGTTCCCTCTCATCGGATGCCGGTTTGTCCGGCTGCGCGTTCTCGGATGGCGGTTCGCCAAGTGGGCCGTTCGACACCTCCCAGTTTGTCACCGCTGCCTCCGCTCTCGGACCGCCCGCCTGGACTTCCAACACTAGCAGAATTGCACAGCTTAAGGTTGGTCAAGGCTCCTGACTCATCCGCAGCTTCTTATTTGCCGGCTCGGGGATCGCCGGTCTACGTGGTCCCAATAATGTCCGGTCAGGGGTCAAAATGCGAAGAACTCAACCTAGCACATCTGGTCCGCCATGCTTCACTGAGCGGACCTCAACGAGGCGCGCTGCTACTTCGCTGATGGGTCACAACCGGACTAGGACCATTTAGCGTAGGACGAAGCGACGCCGCGATGGAAGGGGTTTCTTTTTGCTCGCCGCTGGTGTTTCCTCTGCACGGCGGAGAACGGGCATGCAGGGACCCCTGGGGGAAAAGATTGGTGAAGGTGCCTTCTCCGAAGCCTATACTTGGGCGCCCGGTCAAGTGGTCAAGCTTTTCAAGGCCGGCGTCGCTCGTGAGTTCGGTCGGCATGAAATGCGCATGATCGGCGCTGTCTTCGCTGCCGGTCTTCCGGTGCCGGAGGTGTTCGGCGAGTTGACGCTGGACGGGCGCTTCGGCATCGTGCTGGAGCGTCTTGACGGACCAACCCTGTTGCATCTCTCGCGGACCGGCACGGTCACGTACGGACAGGCAGGCGCAATCGTCGCGGCTCTGGCCATGTCTCTTCATAAGACATCCGCGCCGCCGGAGATTCCTTCCATGCGCGACTATATGGAAACCGAGTTGCAGCACGACGACGGCAAGGTCCCGAAGCGCATCGCCGCGGATATCCTCGCCCTGATTGATCACCTGCCGATCGGTAACGGGCTTTGCCATTGCGACCTTAGCTCCGGCAACGTGATCATGACGGCGGAAGGCCCAAAGCTCGTCGACTGGACCTTCGCGATGCGCGGGCCGGCCGCCCTCGATCTTGGTTTCTTGCATGTCATCCTTTCCGAACTCGCCCCGGAAATAGCTGACAATCCGGAGCGTCCGCGCGCGACCAATGCGGCGGCGCAATCCGAATACGCGCGGCTGGCCGGCATGTCGTTCGCGGAGCTTACGGCGGCCATGGAGCCGTATTTGCCCATCGTCCGCACCTTCGTCGTCCTCGGCGACGTGGTGCCTTCCTTGCGGCAGCGGCTGATTCAACGCATCGAAACGGGGCTGCGCTCGAAAGACTGAACCGTTCTAGTCGCGCGCGCGTGCCAACACGCCCTCGAAGCGGAGCAGTGTTTCCTTTGGGTCAATCGCCTCGATCTGGACGTGATGTCGGCACGTCCGGTCTGGCCTCAAGTGCTGACCCGCCGAGCGCGACCACGATCTTCGCCTCTGGGCCAACTCCGGACATGGCTTGTGCATATTAATTCTGAGGCTTGCGCAGCTTCTTGATAATGCCGCGCTGATCGTTGGCGTATTCCTCAGCAACTTGCTGCGCTTGCTCGATGAGCGATGAGGTGAGCGATGAAACGTCTTTCGGACTTCATCGGACGCTGACAAGTTTGCCGCGGCCCTGATCGCGCCGACTTTCTCGCAAGCTGCCAAACTTCAACATCGCAGCCGTCGACTAGAAACTGTGCTTTTCGCAAAGCGTCGTCGTCGTTGGAGGCTTCGAAGCCTTCGGCTCCAAAAACATGTCCGCCCTGACCGAGGAGGAAGGCGCGATAGTCTTTCACGTCGGTGCGCGAAGGCCCGGAGACCGTAACCACTCGCTCATGTGCGAGCTTGTTTCGGCTTGACGGGCCTTTCGCAGCACTTCGCGAAGCGCACCGGGCGGAAGCAACTTTGCTTGCTCGCGCAGTCGTTCCGCCGCGTTGGCGAGTCGATCTTCCAAAGGCTGGCTTTGCTTGAAACGGCGTCGAAACCGTTGTTTTCGTCGCAGCAGGTGGGCCCCCTTCCCTAGCCAAACGGGTGTCCCTACGGCAAGGTGCGTAAGGGGCGGACTGCTGAGCTGTGCGAGCCCTCTCGCGGCGGGCTTGCTGCACGCGACTGTGATGACTGCTGAGAAACGCCGTGTGAAGTAGTTCACAAGCGGGAGGTATCTCTGCGCGTAGCATGGTCACTTCCACTGGAGGGAAGCTCAATGAAGTGGAACTTGGCAAACCATCGAACGCTCGCGCTGACCATCGCTGTTCTGGTGGTTGCTGGTACTACTATCGCCCTCGGTACTCCTCGTGGACTCCACGAACCAATGTTGGGATCCGATTGGCAATGCAGCCGGACCATGCTGCTCGTGACCACGTGCGAACTGAAGCATTGAGCAGGATAGTCACATAGGCGCGTTCGGTAAGGCTAGCGGCTCGTTCACACATCGGCCCTAATAAATGTCGGCCTAACAATCGGTCGCTCAGGTCGCAGCGCCATGGACAAAGTCGTACCTCTCCAGATCGTCGCTGACATAGCCACCGCCTCAATTCGCGGCCTCTCGTTCACCCCTGGCGAGCCTTCATGGTGCATCGGCTCAGGTCTGTCCGGTCTGGCTCCCAAGCCCGCGGTTTTTTCAATGGATTAGCCGTCCTGACAGGTGATGCCGAGGCTGTCGCAGGTGAGTGCGAATAACTCTTTTGACTTAGAATCTTCAAAGCAGAACCTGATGCCGATCTCCGCTCGGTCGGTCCACCAGCCAGCGTTAGCTCCCTTGGCGATGCGGGCAGCTTCGCCTCGTAACAGGTCCAGTCGTTTCCCACCCGCACGAACAATCAGGCAATTCTCTTTGGGCATAAACGTCCTCCAACGGCAAATTGGATTCCGCAAATTGTCGGTACGTAGAACTTGCGGCGAGGGACACAAGACTTGTTGGTGATTAAAAGCAACCGGTCTGCGCGAAGGCCGCAGCGATGCTCACGCTCCGTTCCGAGCATGGCCGAGAGACACCGGATGAAAAGATCTAAGCGAATATACAGCCAACCCCGGTGGAATGATCCTATCGCGGCATTTCTGGCTCGCAATATGATCATTTCACAATCGGCCCCACCATGCATCAAGGGCCGCCGCCCATGGTTTGCTGGAAAACTACGGTCAGAAGCTTCGAAAATTCAGCGTCGATGGCCGGTGTGACTAGCCCGCTACATCAAGCTGAGCACGAATAGGTTACGTTTCTGAGACACGTGGGCCTTCGTGCCATTTTGCGCAACCAACGCTACCAAGCGCCCGGCACGCAACTGCCAAAGAGCAGAGAGCTATCACGACCTGTTTGGGCATGATGGCCTCCTGACCCACGGCCGCTTCTAATTTCTAGTTTCAGTGCCGTATGAGTTTGGATCGCATGCCGATCAGCATTGTATAGGCAAGTTGTCGCCAAATCAGGTTCATCAGGACTAGCATGGTGGCATCCCCGCGTCTGATGCGTCAACCTAAGCCCTTGCCTGTTTCCGGACGGCTTCGCCGATGGCGTAAAATGGTTTCGTTCAGCGGCGGTGGCCGCACCAGTGGCTGGCAACGTCAACGGGCTGGTTTGGGCGCGCGCCGACTTTTCCATTCGGCCGGCTGCCCGGCGACGATCCAAGCATCAATGGTCCTTTCTCGAGCAACGGCGTCGGGCGCATTGCTCAAGAAATCGCCTTGCAATTGTGTCCATCCCCTGTCGTAATACTATGATTGTCGAGATATTTTATAGTACAGTAGTGTTGGGGTCGTGATGAGTATTTCCGATCGAACTTTCGATGCCGCTTTTGCTCTGCGCCAACGTACCGCATTCATCAAATGTCAAATGGCTGAATTAGGTGTCCTGCGAAACCGATTAGCGCAAGCTCAGTTGCGCCGCTCGCGGTCAAGATCGAGGCGTTCAGATTCCCAGAAACTAGATCGGCGCCGTAGGTGTAGGTAACTCTCCGCGCAACCAGCCCCGAGTTGCCATCTGCCCCTCGAAAGCTCAAGCTATGGGCAATTCGTGAGTCGGGGGGGTCATGGAACGGCAGCCGTTTGAGAGGATGTCTCTCGAAGAGCTTTGGCGACTCCATATGGTCGTCAATGACATTCTCGCCGCGAGACTCGTGGCCAAGAAGGAAGAGCTCGTACGGCGTTTGGCGATGCTCAACCGTGAAGACAAGCCTCCCAATTGATATTGGCGGGCCGCCGAGCTTCAGGCTGGCTCCCTCTCGTTATATTTTGATACTAGTGAGACAATCGTCAGTCGTGAACCGGCTAGATCCAACATTAGACTCTTCAAGCACGAGAGGCCCGCTCACACGGGCCTATGCAGTGCCCAAAACGCAATAAGCAGAAGGGCAACGGCTCCAATTCCAAGCAGCATGAGAATAGCGTCCAGCATGACGAATCAAGCTCCGCCCAGCACAGGCTACACCCCGGCGAGAAATTGTCATCAACGGCTGAGCCGCGCGCCCAGATTGAAGGTTCTGCTCGGTTGGCACGCGCGCTCAAATCGACCTATATGCGCGCCGGGCGACTGTCTTTCGCCTCAAGCGCGTTGGCCGCGCAAGTTCTTGAGCTAGTGGCTCGTGCGTCTGGAGCGCGCCGCCACTAAAGCTTCCCACACATCGTTACAAGCCCACCGGTCCTAGCGGCTCACTAGGCCGTGTACCCATAAACCCGGCGCCATGATGTAACTAAAACAATGTCTCCTTTGCCCTTACAGCGACCGACTTCGGGCGGCAGCGCAATATGTCGCGATAAGCCCCAAGCGGAAGTCGCCGTTGGGAGACCGCCAACTGAGGGGGCATCACTCGACCCATATCAGCTTGCGTAAGTCACGGTGCCTTTGGCCATGTTGGGGAGCGTAAAGGAAGCGCTCGTCTCTCTCAGTCACCGACGCCTCGGCAACCTCGGCCATGATGCAGATGATCTAACCGGGCCGATCTTGGCTGGTTGCTAAGCTCTCATGGCGGGACAAGCAGCCCAACCAACGGGGCGCGAACTTCACTTTCCTTCCGATTTCACAATTTCTGCAAGGCTTTCGAGCTGGTGCCCCAATGCTGTCCAGCTTCGTGAAATGCTCAAAAGAACCGCAGAGCGCCTTGCTGAATTTTTCGAATCGGCTCCTCGGATTTTAAAATCAGCGGCATACGCTCTGCATTGTTCAATGGATGGCATTTGCGCTCCCGCATGTATGTAAATCTCGCCAAATAGGCGGCTTTACTGCTGCACCATTCAGTCTGAAACGTGAAGCCGGCTTCCAATGGGCCAGGAGGCTTAACGTTCCACCGCCTCTCACGAGAGCTTATGATCCTCCTCTTCCCAACCCAGCCGCCAGAGGTTGTGGCCTCCAGAGTAAGGTGGGAAAGGATTTTCGTCGATACGTATACCGCCGCGTCGGGCCTCTTGGCCAAGGTGGTAAGCGAGCCGCCGAGAGACCCGGAGTTTTCCCATGCCTAAACCTTTCTCGGTTTTGAAGACCGCTACTCCTCCGTAAATGTGGCAGTCTCGCTGACCTTCTGAGGGAGTAGTGGACGGTACCCTTTGAGCAGGACAGTCGGATCGGACTCCGCCAGAACCTTTTTTGCAAACTGTACGACCTCTCGCGCGCGCTCGATGAGTTCGCGATCGAACTCGCTGGGTCGATAAATCTGCATTTGGGCGGTTGGTCGGGGCGCTTGAGGCATAGGGCCAAAGCCATCAGGTCACCAACTAACGCAAATATTCAACGAGGTTTCCACAATTCCCGGCGAAAAGCGAAGCGATCCTCTTGTTGGCGGCGGTCGTTTTCGCAAGCTGCCAACATCTCTCGGCGCTGCCGGATGATTTCCCTACTATGAGCAATCGCTCGATCGGCGGCATCAAACAGATCTTGAAGTTCCCGGCCATACTGCTCGGTCATCATGGCGCTCCCTGGCTCGCAGGCGGGAGCACAATGATCTCTCAGCCACCGACGCCTACGGGCAGAGCCGAAGCCGGTGATGGGGACACAATAGCTGCGTCAATGGTTGGTTGCAAAGCTCCTGGTTTGGGACTTGGACAGGTCTACTCTCTTAAGGATTTGCATTGGCAAGACGGGCGATAAAATGGGGTTCTGAGCAAGATTGCCGTGAAGGTCTGCTGCGGCCAGAAGCTGCCATCGGCAGCTCTGTCACTGACGGAGAAAGAGGTACGCATGCCTACTGGACGCGCGCGATCTGAAAAGAGTACTTCGCCTCCAAGACCGGACCATTTTTGTCGCGAACGACGATCATCAGATCGCGAGCACGCGGGTTGCCGTTGGTCGCCCGCACCTCGTCTCTCAGCATATCGGCAAGAGCGTAAGCCGCCTCGTTTTGAATCTCATCTAGAGAGGAAAGCTCCGTTCCCTCTTCGTCGGGAGCTAACCCTTCGGCGCTAAGCAGATCGAAAAAATATAGCGGCATTCGGCGCGCTCCGATTTCGAGGCGGGAGCGCAAACATCTCTCAGCCATCGACGCCTGCGGGTCGCGTGCCGATGATGGTTGTTAACTAGCACAGCTTTGCCGTTGTTCCTACTCCGGGGGCCTCAGTCCGGGCGACCGGAGCCATTCGCTCAAGTGCGAGCCCGTCTCTGCTTGACGCGCTCTTCTCAGCAAGGTGTCCCTGAGAGCACCTGAGGGGAGCAGCTTGGCTTCTTCCCGCAGGCGCTTGGCCTCGACAGATAGGCGTTCTTCGAGAGAGAAGATCTGTTTAACGCGGCGACGCTTCGGCATAGGCAAAATCCAACGCTTATTAGCGAGAAAGCAACCGGCGTTCTCATAACAGAAGTCCTACGATCGAAGATAATGACCCGAAGCGGGCACTGGTTCAGTATCTTTTGATACGTGCAAAACAATATTGCACATGAAACCCGGAAAAATTCTCAAGTTACTCAAGAGGCGCTGATTGCTCAGTTGGAGCAATTTGCACCTGACGCACAGAGAACGCGGGCCGAACAATGCCGAAGTCAGTTGGCGCGTCGGTGTCTGCTATGGGTCCATTTTCGACGCATCTGGCAGAGATTGAGGGCTGTTGATGTCCGCTCTGTCCGTAAGCGCCATACCAGGAGCAAGCCAGGATCGTTGCGTTTGGCCCGACTACCGTGATTCAAACTCCTGAACTGGAGGTCGAATCATGCGCTACGAACTCACGGACCATGAATGGACCGCCATCAAGCCGATGCTACCGAACAAGCCGCGTGGCGTTCGTCGGGTGAACGACAGACGGGTCCTGAATGGCATCTTCTGGGTCCTCCGATCAGGAGCACCTTGGCGTGATCTGCCGACGGCGTTTGGCCCATACACCACTTGCTACAACCGGTTCGTTAGGTGGCGGCGGGCCGGTGTTTGGGGCCGCATCATAGAAGCGCTCGCCACTGCCCATGATGCCGCTGTCCAGATGATCGACACCTCCATTGTCCGCGTGCATCAGCATGGAGCCTGCATCACAAGAAACCAGCGCCAGTCGATGGGAAGGTCACGCGGCGGCTTGACGAGCAAAATCCATGCGGTGGTCGATGGCAATGGCTTGCCGGTACGGCTGGCGCTGAGCCCGGGTGAGGCCCATGACGTTCGACTCGCCGGAAAACTGCTGTCTTGTCTGAAAGCAGGCTCGATGCTGCTTGCCGACCGTGGCTATGATGCGGACTGGATCAGGGAGATGGCTATGAAGAAGGGCGCGTGGGCCAACATCCCGCCGAAGAGCAATCGTAGCGATCCGATCTGCTTCAGCCCCCACCTCTATCGTGCTCGCAACCAGGTCGAGCGGTTCTTCAACAGGATCAAACAATGTCGTCGGGTGGCGACGCGCTACGATAGGCTCGCCGCCAACTACCTCGCATTCGTTCAACTCGCATCAATAAGGCTATGGCTGCGCCTTAATGAGTCCGCGTCCTAATCTGGGAGGATTGATGACCGACAAGAAACCACCCAAGAAGCCCCGCGCAAGTCAAAAGCCGTCTCCCATCGACGAACTGCGCCAGATGGTCGAAGAGGACATCGAGGAGCAGCGGAAGTTCGTCCAAGAACTAAAGCGCAAGCTGAACTAAGGCTGCTTCAGTTGGCGGCCTCAATCATTCAGCCGACGTTGACTTTCGCTTGTGGCCGATTCTGTTGAAAAAGGCGGCGGTTGCGACGCAGAGGGATCAATGATTCAGTCAGTCTAATTGGCAGGACTGAAGATCATGATGGGACATCGGCAAGTCGAGCAGGCCGCGTTGTTCTATGAGTTCTCGCTGGAAAGGCATATCCCGGCCGACCACTTGCTCCGGTCGATCGATAGATTTGTCGACCTTGAAGAGGTCAGACAGGACCTGGCGCCTTTCTACAGTAGTATCGGTCGACCTTCGATCGATCCCGAGCTGATGATCCGGATGCTGCTGATCGGTTACTGCTTCGGCATTCGATCGGAGCGGCGCCTGTGCGATGAGGTCCACCTTAACTTGGCCTACCGATGGTTCTGCCGGCTTGGTCTAGATGGCGCAGTACCTGATCACTCGACGTTCTCCAAGAACAGGCATGGCCGCTTCCGACAGAGCGACCTCTTCCGGTGCGTGTTCGAGAGCGTTTTGCGTCGCTGTATCGAGGAGCGGCTGGTCGGTGGTGAAGGATTCGCCGTCGATGCGAGCCTGATCAAGGCCGATGCCAATCGGCAGAAGGGGATCGAAGGCGACAAGGGACTTCCACCGGAGGCTGCCGGCCGAGCGATCGACGAGTATCTGGCTGTCCTCGATGATGCCGCGTTCGGAGCAGCCACCGAAGTGACCCCGAAGTTCGTGTCGCCCTCCGACCCAGCGGCGCGCTGGACGGGAGCGCACGGCGGCCAAGCCTTCTTTGCCTACTCGACGAACTACCTGATCGACATCGAGAACGCGATCATCGTCGATGTTGAGGCGACGACGGCAATCCGGCAGGCGGAGGTATTGGCTGCCAAGCGCATGATTGAGCGCTCGCTGGAGCGGTTTGATCTCTATCCGAGCCGGCTCCTCGGCGACAGCGGCTATGGCTCGGCCGAGATGCTCGCCTGGCTGGTCTATGAGCATGGCATCGAGCCGCACGTTACAGTCTTCGACAAGTCGGCTCGCACAGACGGGATCTTCTCGCGCGACGACTTCACCTATGACCACGCCGGGGACGTTTATCGTTGCCCCGGCGGCAAAGTTCTTACCACGACCGGAACGCTGGTGAATGATGGCGCCACCATGCTTTACCTTGCCAGCAAGCACGATTGTGATCGCTGCGCATTGAAGTCCCGATGCTGCCCCAAGCAGCCATCACGGAGGGTGCCACGCTCGATCTACGAGGGCGCTCGCGACATGGCGCGCCAGATCGCAAGATCATGGGAGGGCCGCACCTCGCGTCGGCTCCGCAAGAAGATCGAGATGCTGTTCGCGCACCTCAAGCGCATCCTCAAACTCGACCGTCTACGCTTACGAGGTCCAAACGGTGCGCATGACGAGTTCATCCTGGCGGCCACCGCCCAGAACCTAAGAAAGATGGCCAAGCTGATCCCGATGTCCACCCCGAGGCTCGCATAGCGATCGGTAGAGCAGTTCGGCCACATCGCGACCGAGCCATTACAAGGAAATACTGCCCGCCTTTTTCAACGGAATCGGCCCGATGGCGAAGTGCGTTTTAGTTCAGGTATTGTTAGCGCATCGGGGGCATACCGGAAGTGACGCGGCGCTGCTCAAACCGGCGCTTCTGACCCGTGGCTGACTTCCGCCCACAGAGCTGCGATTTCCGCTTCCAAAGAATGACCGCATCAGGGACATCCGGCTGCCATGGACGGCCCTTGACCCTTTCAGACATCAGACAAAGTGGGCTCTATGGACGCGACTGGAGTACATAGAACTTCGAGCTAAATCGCGAACCGCTGTGATCAATGCTGCGTTGAGCGAAGTGCTCCGATCAGTCGCGCAGCCGTGCCTGGCTTAACTCCAGGCGGAGTTGTACGCCAGAAGGCTTCCAAACAATATCGACTTTTCCGCCGAGCTGCCCTTCGACCGCAGACTTAATGAGCCTGCTGCCGAAACCGGTCGATGTCGGCTTGGCAATCGCAGCAGAGGAATTGCGCTCGCTCCACGTCAGAACCAGATCTTTTCCAGCAAGTTCCCAGCCGATCATCACCTTCCCGTCTGCACGACCCAGTGCGCCATACTTGGTAGCGTTCGTGGCAAGCTCATGCAGGATGAGCGCCATAGCGGAGGCTGATTTCTCGCCCAGCAGGATTTCCGGTCCGGCCAAGCTCACTTTGCCATGTTGCGCGTCACTCAAATGCGGTGCCAATATCTGTTCAGCAAGATGGATGAGCAACACCGAATGCGCCGGCATCGAATCTGCTGCGCCGATCCGGACGAGGTCATGTGCCCGCGATAGCGCTTGCAAACGTGCTTTAAGCGCGGAGCTCATTTCAGCCGTCGTATTGCTCGATCGGCCCGTCATGTACACCATGGCCTCGAAGAGCTGGAAGAGGTTCTTCACCCGATGATTCAGCTCTTGCATCAGCAGCTGCCGGGCCTCCTCGGCCATTTTCAAATCATGCAGGTCAGTGCACGTGCCGTACCAGCGGATGATTTCGCCCGCCTCGTTGCGGACGCACTGTGCACGTCCGATCACCCAGCGATATTCACCCGAGCGGTGCCGCAGCCGATACTCGATATGATAGGGGGTGCCCGTAGCCAAGCTGTGGCGCCACAATTTCCAGGCTCGCTCCTGGTCATCGGGGTGAAACATTCCGTTCCAGGCCTCACCATCGGTTGAACCTTTGGGCATCCCCGTATATTCGTACCAGCGGTCGTTGTAATAATCATGATAGCCGTCAGGCAGCGTCGACCAGATCATCTGGTCGATGGAGTTAACGATGGCCTGGTAACGTTCCTCGCTTTCGCGAAGAGCAGCCACCGCCCGGATCGTGTCCGTCACATCGGTCGCTTGCACGAAAATGCCGTACCGGTCGCCCGCGCCGTCGCTTATCGGCTGATAGACGAAGTCGAGATGCCGCTGCTCGCGAATTCCACTTCGATCCAGGACGACCGGAATGGCGCGCCCGGCGTAAGGCTCTCCGCTCTTGTAGACGGTGTCGAGTAGCTCGATGAAACCTTGCGACGCCACCTCGGGCAGGGCCTGGTCGACCGACTTGCCGAGGATGTCGTTACGGCCCACCAACTGCAAGTAAGCGGGGTTTGCGATTTCAAAGACATGGCGTGGCCCCCGCAGAACGGCCGTCGCGCCTGGCGCCTGTTCAAACATCAGGGAGAGACGCGCAATCTCCTGCTGGGAGCTACGCCGCGCCAGGACAATTTGAGTTGTCTCATTGCCTTGATTGAAGATGCCCGCAACCTCGCCGTCTTCGCCGCGGATCGGGCTGATGCTGTAGTTCCAGTAGGTCTCCTGCTGGACGCCGCCACGCACCATTGGCAGCATTTCGTCATAGGTAGAAAAGCCCTCACCCGTGGCCATCACGTTCTCGAACTGCGGGCCGACGACGTGCCAGATGTCGGACCAGACTTCCTTGGCGGGGCGGCCGAGAGCCCAGGGATGGCGCTCGCCCGGGATGACAGACCACGCGTCATTATAAAGGAGCCTGAAGTCCGGCCCCCAATAGATCGCCGTTGGAAAGCTCGAATACAGGCAAATGGACAGTGCCGAACGAAGCGATTGCGGCCACGAATCCGGAGGCCCGAGTGAATTTGACCTCCAGTCGAACAGGCGGATGCGCTCTCCCATCCGTCCTCCCCCGTTCAGGAATGTCAGCATCTCGTCACGCATCGAATGCCCGTCTCAGCCCTCCGGGAGCAACTTATCCAGCATTTCGGCGGACGGATACCCCCTGGCATGTCCTTACAGAGCGAACTGATGGGCCGGCTCTGTCCCGTCCAAAATATTTGCTGATCTCTCTCGATCTAGACCGCCCCCGGGAAGCTCTGCAAGTGGGCAAGAAGTTGGCAGAGCGAAGCCGAGAGACTGTGACGGTTCGGGACCATACCGGTGTGATCATAGGCGTCTTCACCCGGACGCGCATTGACTAAAGACGCCCCCGGGTTGGCGGCCCTCTTCATTTCAACCCAAGTTGGATTTCCGCTGTTGGCCCCTAGTCACGTGAATCTAAAGTTCGCCACATAAAGTCTGCTGGGCTTTGTGGCAGAAGCGTTTGACGGAAGCCAAAATCTGGTCTGCGGACTTGGTCCATTTGAAGGGCTTGGGATTTTTGTTGTGCAGGTCGATGAAGGTACGGATATCGGCCTCGAGCTGCCTGACGGAGGTGTGAACACCTCGCTGGATCTGCTTTCTGGTGAGCTCAGCGAACCAGCGTTCGACCTGATTGATCCATGACGCGGAAGTCGGCGTGAAGTGGACATGATAATGCGGCCGACGGGCGAGCCACGCTTTGATCCTGGGTGTCTTGTGGGTGGCGTAGTTGTCCATGACGATATGGACATCGAGGCCTTCAGGGACTTGAGCATCGATCTCTTTTAGAAACTTCAAGAACTCGACTGCCCGGTGGCGCTTGTAGCATTTGCCGATGACGAACCCCGAGGCGACATCGAGCGCGGCAAACAGCGTGGTCGTACCATGCCGCACATAGCTGTGCGTACGACGCTCCGGTATGCCGGGCATCATCGGCAAGACCGGCTGCTCGCGATCGAGTGCCTGAATCTGGCTTTTCTCATCGATGCTCAGAACAAGGGCTCGGTTCGGTGGGGACAGGTAAAGGCCGACGATGTCGCGTACCTTGTCGACGAACAGCGGATCGCTCGATAGCTTGAATGTCTGGCTACGGTGCGGCTGCAAGCCGAACGCCGCCCACATTCGGCGGATCGTGGTGTGGGAAAAGCCGGTTTCCGCAGCCATCGAGCGGATCGACCAGTGCGTCGCATCGGCTGGCGTCGTCCGCAACGTCCGCTCGATCACCGCGGCAACCTGATCATCGTTGATGGTTCGAGGGCGGCCAGGGCGTGCCTCGTCAAGCAGGCCATCACAGCGGTCCTTCAAAAATCGGCGACGCCACTTGCCAACGGTGTGTTCGTGGAGGCCGAGTTCGGCAGCCACAGACTTGCTAGGCAATCCATCCGCGCATCGCAGGATCGCGCGGCATCGCTCAGATAGCGACCGGGCAACACGATGACGACGAACTTGCCTCTCCAGGTACGTCCGCTCCTGCTGACTCAGCACCAACGGCGCAATCGGCCGGCCTCGCACACCCGCATTCGCCACGAGCACTCTCCTCTGTAGAGCTTCGAGCTATCAACTAATGTGACGAACTTGCGTTCCAGATGACTAGCTGACCTTCACGGCCATGCCGACTGGAGGCCACTTTTGACCCACAGCGGACTCCACCTCATCGCCTTTCAGGCGGGCGCTCATTGGTGTTCAAGACAATCAAGAAGCGAAAACAAAATGATGAAGAAAAAGGCCCGACCGCAAATGCGGCCAGGCCAGTTTACTGGATATGAGAAAGCTGCGGTCAGTACCGTCCGGCAGAGGGCCCGCCGAACTTGTAATTCACGCGAACCGTGACGAGGTCGACATCCTGACGAATGCGATCCGCACCGAATGCAACGCCCGCGGGGGTTGTGAAGGTAAGGGTGCGATCCTGCATGAACAGATGATCGTATTCGACACCAGCCGACCAGCCGGGGGCAAAGCCGTATTCAAAGCCTACGCCGACGGTACCGCCCCAACGGGTGTCATCGCCGGTGCTGGCAAGCAAGGCGCCAGTCGCAGTCGAGTAGATCCGGTTTCGATTGTCGGTCACAGCAGCACCGCCCTTGACGTAGAACAGGACGTTGTTGGTGGCCCAGCCGAGCTGACCCGTGAACAGACCGAACGCATTGATCCGCGATTCGTTACGGAAGCCCGGTCCGAAGAGCGTGCTCAAGTTGCTGCCTCGCAGGTCAGCCCAGTCGCCCTGCGCTTCGAGGCCGAACACCCATGTTCCAGTCTGCCAGCGATAGCCGATCTGACCACCCGCAACGCCGCCCGTTGCGTCGTGCGAACCTTCGGGGCCCACCAGGAACGGGGCAACCGAATCCCAGCTGTTGCGACTTGAGCCCCAACCGCCGTTGGCGCCGATGTAGAAGCCGCTCCAGTCGTAGATCGCGGCGACCATTGGAGGTGCCTTCGTGTAGGGACGCGCAGCCAGATCTGCCGCGCTGGCCGGAGGCGATAGACCGAGCGCCAATGCCCCGGCCGTTGTCATCAGAAGTCTTCTCACTAAAGTGTCTCCCCGAAAAAGAGTTGAAAGCACGACACGCGTACCCCCACTGCCGAGCACACCTTAACCTTTCCCTCGCTCGTTGCTGTAGCCGGCTTGCAACACTCTGCCGCGATAATTCCAAATAGCTCATATCAATTAGACACTTAAGTTCCACAAGGCTTAGCATTTCTTATAGGGTGGCGAACGTCTTCAAGGCCGGCAGACTCTTTTGCTTCTGGCCAGTCACTGACGACGTGAAGCGCGGCTTCAACGGCACGGGGTCCGTTACAATTTTCGGATGTAGACCCAACCGGACCTCGACGGACTGCGACAGGGAGTCCTGCGAATTGTGGGCAACAGGCCCGGAATCCAGGCGATCCCGAGCCACTCCAGAACAGCCGACACGTTGCTTCCATTCGATCGACTTCTCCGACCGTCCCACCTCCCGCTCCAGCCGCCGGTAGTGCTCGGCCAATCTTGTCGGTGGCTCGTTCGCGTCCGAGCATCAGGAAATAGTTTAGCGACTGCGATGGTGACCTGCTCGGCCGTCCAGTCGGTCCCCTTGGCCGCCGGCCCTGTATCATCTGCCTCCACTGGGTCCACTGGTCGCTTTCCCTGCTCGCACGGAAAAAGCCTTCCAGGCAGCAGCCCATCCGCAAACTTTCGAAAAGCCTTGCATGCGTGGTGTGCCGCGATATGCGAGTTGCGCTCGATCGCAGGACCGCCTTTATCCCTGTGGCCTTCAGGAGGTGCGATTCACCGGATGAGAGTCAGGGTTGACTTATCCAAGAAGCGCTTCAGTTTGGCGGCGAGCAGATCTCGGGTACGGATCTCGCATTCCCAGATGACCAGAACTCGCCGCCCGATCTTGCGAAGTTTTTTTCTGCTATCGGCGTCCCGGGGACGTGTCGCGCGAGAGTTTTGCGGCCCAGAAATTCTTGCAGGTCGCCGGCTGTGTGGATTTCGAGCATCCTTGTGTTGATGCCAGAAACAGCCATGAACGAACACGACCGTGGCAAGACGATGTCGTCACTCCCATTTCGGCGTCTCGATCCGACGCGGCGGCGGCGGTGCCGGTGTGCATGCCGGGCTGCTACGGCGAACTTCTGCCGGCAAAGCCGACCGATGTGTTCGTTGCCTTCTTCAAAGAGCCCACCACGACAGCGACCGCTCGCCGAACGCGCTGCTATCGCGGGTTCGCCCGCACCCGGACGTTGAGGCCAGGATCAAGCCGTTCATAGGAAGTTTCACCTTCCAGCTGCTGGGCGAGCAACTGGACGATGCGCGACCCCAATCCGCCGGGCTCTGCCCCCTCGGGCAGACCGACTCCGTTATCGGAAACCGACAGCTCGATGCCGCTTCCACTTGCGAACGAGACCGCAATGTGGCCGGGCCTGTCGGCGGGAAAAGCGTACTTCAGCGAGTTCGTGACAAGCTCGTTCGTGATCATGCCGATCGCGAGCGCATGGCTGCTGGCCAGGTCGATGTCCTCGCAGACCACCTGAAATGCAATCGGCCCGGGAGGCGCCAAAGACTGGAAGACCTTTTCCACGACGTTGTTCAAAAAAAAGCGCATGTTCACGGAGTTCGAATCCCGCTTTGGCGAGAGATGGTCGTAGGCCTCCGCCATCACCTGCAGGCGACGCGCGGTGGCCTCCAGCGCGGCCGCGACTTCCGAACCGCCGTGTCTCGCCTCCAGCCTAATCATACCGCCAAGGATTGCGAGGTTGTTCTTCGTCCGGTGAGCCATCTCCTGCAGCAGCAGGGCCTTCGTCTTGTCGGCCAAAACCACCCGCCCCAGCTCGGAGCGTTGGAATTCGGCGACGGCGGCCGTTCCGGCTGCGGTGATGGCGAAGAGAGCGTTAGTCGCCAAGTAGTCCATGCCGTTGTTGCTGGCATAGCCGACGTAGGCCCCGATGGCGACCGCGATGATGGCTGCGAAAATTCCAGAGCCGCGGTCGAAGACGAGGCCCGAGAGAAACACACCGGGAAGCAGCAGGAAATATCCCGGCGAACCCGTCTGCATCTGCAGTGCCATCTGCAGGACGGCGCAGCCCAGCATGATGCACGCCGAAATGGCGTACCTGGCTACTGTCGGAAGCCCATGCTCCAGGACGAGAGGGAAGAGCCTGTTCATGGACAGAGAACCGCAGCCACGCATGCCCGTTCCTCACTACGGCGCGTCTGCTCCAGGCCACGGGCCCAGCGCTCTCGCAAGCTGCATCAGAGCCGGGAACGACCGCAACGTTGCGCCGTTCGAATGTGAGACACTAAATCCACAAGAGCCCCCAGTGAGCGTACTTCTCGTCGAAGACGATCCTCTGATCCGCGAATTCGTCGTCGATGCCCTGCGCGAGGCCGGCTATCACGTGATCCATGCGAGCACGGGAGAGGAAGCGCTCGCTTGGTGCGACCGCCGCGTCGCGGATGTTCTGATCACCGACGTGAGGCTACCCGGGCAGGTCGACGGGTGGCAGATCGCGGAGCGCTATCGGGAGCAGTACCCGAATTTGCCGGTCGTCTACGCGACCGGCTTCTCGCCGGTCCCGCCTCGCCCGGTCCAAGGCAGCCGTATCGTGAGAAAGCCCTTCCACCCGGACGAGATCGTGCGGGTGGTCCAGGAGCTCGGCGAGACGAGGCGAGCACCCCCGACCTAGCGATCAACCGGCGGCCGCACGTCCGGAACTTCAGCGGGTGTGGATGCGCGAAGATCCAAACTTCCTTCACGCAGGAACGAAGGCTTGGCTGCCAAGTTTTCCCAACGCCCCTGCCCTAGGGGCGAACCCGGTACTGGCCCCAGCTCATAGCCCCCTAGAGCTGGGGCCTTCATACCGGCAGGCTATCTGTTCGGGAGAGCTTCAGCGAAATCGCTCGCCGACCACTACTCGTCGACCGCGGCAGCGGTGTTGCCGAGCAGCTTCAGCGCCGTCTCGATCTTTGAAAGCAACGCCTGGATCTCGGCCCGTTCGTTCGGACCCGGATCGGTCTCAAGGCGCGCGAGCAACTGCTCTTTCTGGGCCAGGAGCTTCGCAACAGCCGACATCTCATCATCCCCACAGGAACCGACGGAGAAAGGGCCGCTCGAGAGCGGCCCTTTCGTAGTTCACCAGCTCCGGGTACCGAAGCTGAAACCGATGCTCGGCCCACCGCCATAGTAGCCGTAGCCGCGGTCGTAGTAGCCGGGGCCGCCATAGTAGCCGTAGCTCCGGCGGACCACGTACCCGTCGTCCCCGCCGTAGTAGCGCTGGACGTAGCGTGGGCCGCGGGTCCGGTAGCAGCGACCGTACTCGTTACAAACGAGCCTGACCTGCTCTGGCACCGAGCTCGGCCGATGCGATGGCCGCAGGGGCGAGCGGGGCGGCATTCGCCGACGCTGCCATCAGGGTCGCCGTGAGCGCTCCCAACACGATGGTTTTCATGGTTCTTCTCCTTCGGTTGCGAGATCAATCGATCTCTTCGATGATGCGACGCTCGTGAGGTTCGACGATGTAGGTGCGCCTGTCCCGGTTGATGTACCGGTACTCGCGAAGGGTCGGAGCATCCCGATAGACCTCCTCCGGGAAGGCCTCGATCTCCACGCCCTCCGGCACGCGCTCGCCGGTCCGGATCTCGGTCCGGACCGAGCTGCCGGTGGTCACCCGCTTCTCGCGCTCGACCGGTCGCGCCTTGGCGTGCTTGCGGACGACCTCGCGTTCACGGTCGCTGAACGTCACCTTGCGCTGCTCGGTGCGCGCCGGCGCCGACGCGGTCGAACGGCCCGAGTACGGCAGGACGGTCACGATCTTGTAGGTCGATGGTTCGATGATCACGATCTCGTCCTTCACCAGGACGAAGTTGTAGCCCCGATACTGCGGCACGATCTCGACGACCTCGGCCGGCAGCGGCTGCAGCCGGATGTCGCGCGGGACGACGGTGCCCACCGACAAGGAGAAGTTCACGTTGGTGAGGGGCTGCACGTTCAGGTGCGAAATCGACGCGCTGATCCGGGTCCGCTGCTGGTCGTTGATGTTCACCGACGCATTCACGTTGGTGTTCGACGAACGATCCGCCGTGTTCTGCTGATTGTTCGGCTGCTGCGCGGTATTGGTCGAGCCGCTACCCGAGGGCGACTGCGCCTGGTTGGTGCCGGAAGCCGGCGGATTGGCGCTCTGCGTCGTGCCAGACGGCGAGTTGGTCTGCGCCTGGTTGGACGGCGTCGTGGACTGGTTCGTCGGCTGATTGGTCTGGGCCTGGTTCGTCGAGTTGCCCGAGGCGGGCGCCTGGGTGGTGTTGGTGCCTGACCCGGAATTGGACGGCGGGCTACCAGAGGTCTGGTTGGTCGATGACGGCGACAGGCTCTGAGCCGAGTTGCTGGAGGGAGTGGTCTGAGCCGAGCCCGACGAATTCGAGGGCGTCGACGTCGAAGAGGACGGCGTCGAGGTGGAGTCCTTTTGCTGCGTTGCGGACGGAGTGGAGCTCGACGTGCTCGGAGACGATTGCGCGAATGCCGAAGTCGCGATGGCAACCGCAGCGGTCGTGGCCAAGAATAAACGCTTGTTCATCTGAAACCTCCCAAATGTGGACGCCGATCAACCCTCGGCGCCGCCTTCAGTTCCAGCCGGGAAAATCTGGCAATCCGCAGCGAGATCGAGCTTGCGATTTGCCCGGCGGCTAGAGATGCTGCTTCGCGGAAGGGCAAGCACGCGTTCACCAAGACGGCGTCGCCCGCCCGCCCGTCGTGCGAACGCCGCTCCCACACGATCTCCATGGCACCGTGGCCCGCTGTGTCTTTTGATACATTCGCGCCACGTCCGAGGTGCTACGACTTACCAAATGCCGAGCGGCGGGGCGGCCGATGAAACGACTAAGGCATTCCTTGGGGGACGTCGGCAATCCTAGCTGTCCAAATTGCCGTGTAACAATGAAATGGTTTCGGTCCGAACTCGTCCGGGACAATCCCACGACGATGATCGCGCACCTCTTCGTCTGCCCAAATTGCAAGGGCGCGCAAGGACAGGACACGGATTTCGAGCCGGTTGTCGTGCCGCCAAACAGGCTGGCCGGACCGCGATTTCAGGTCATCAAGGGGGGCAAGCAGACCACCTGAAAGCGGTTCCATCATGGCTTCCAGACCGGGAAAAAGTGGAACTTCTGCCGCGTCCGCCTCGTTAGCAATAGCCACTTTACAACTGCTTGAGGAGAACTCCATGAAGAAGCTGGTCGTGTGCGGCGCGCTCGCCGCTTTCGCTCTCGGCACCCAGGCCGCCAGTGCCGCCGAGTTCTACATCGTCCGCGATGCGACGACCAAGAAATGCACCGTCGTCGACACCAAGCCGACGACCACCACCACGACAGTGGTGGGCAACGGCGTCTACAAGACCAAGACGGAGGCCGAGTCCGCCGTAAAGACCACCAAGGTTTGCACCGAGCACTGATCGCAGGCCGATTTAACGAGCGGCTCGTCCGGTACGCCGGGCGGGCCGTTTTGTTTCGGCCGAACGATTCCTTCGGAGGCGCTACCTGCCAGCGACCAGCTCGCGATATCGTTCTTCGTATTCCTTCGCCATTCGGCTCGCGACGAAGCGCTCCTCGAAGCGGGCGCGGACCCTTCGTCGGTCCAAGCGGATGACCTTCTCGACTGCTTCGATCGCCTCCTGCTCGCCGTCCACGATGAATCCGGTGACGCCGTCCTCCACGACCTCCGGCACCGATCCGGAGCGATAGGCGATCACCGGCGTCCCGCATGCCATCGCCTCGATCATCACCAGGCCGAAGGGCTCGGGCCAATCGATCGGAAACAGCAAGGCGGAGGCGCCGGCGAGGAACGGCTGCTTCCGCAGTTCGTCCACCTCGCCGATGAGCTGGACCGTCTCTCCATCGATCTCGGGTTCGAGCTTCTTCTTGAAGTAGGCCGTTTCGGCCCGGGGTATCTTGGCGGCGATCCGGAGCGGCATCTGAACCGCCCGCGCGATGCGTATCGCTGCTTCAGGCCCCTTCTCCGCCGTCAGCCGCCCGAGGAAGGCCAGGTACGATCCGGCTTCGTAGGAGGGACGAAACAGATCCTTGGGCAGCCCGTGCGGAATCGTCGCGATCCAATTCGCGTCCGGGAGCGGACGCCGCTGGTTGTCCGAGATCGAGACAAAAGGAGCCTTCGGGAAAGTGCCGATCACATCGGGCAGCCCCGGAAGGTCGAGCCGCCCGTGCATGGTCGTCAGAAACGGCACTCCAGTGCGGCCCAGGACCGGCAGAGGCAACCAATCCACATGAGAATGAATCACGTCGAAATCGCGCGCGCGCTCGCCGATGGCCTCGATCAAGAGCGCGCAGGCGGCGTTCGGATCGACGCCTTTCCGCCCCAGGCGTAGCGCGCGCGGCCACACGGCATGGAGCTTGGCTTTCGTGCTCGAGTCGCCGCTCGCAAACAGCGTCACGTCGTGCCCGCGATCGACGAGCTCGTCTACCAGCCAGGCGATCACCCGCTCGGTGCCTCCGTACAGCTTCGGAGGGACGCTCTCGGCCAACGGGGCAAGCTGGGCGATCCGCATCGAGCTAGGCTCCGAACACGATGCGCAAGCCGATCACGATGATCGCGGAGATCAGAAACGAAATCGCGAGCAGCGTCCAACCGGGCCTTGTGCTTCCGATGGCTGCGCGTGCCAATAGCATTTTCATGCACGTCAACATTCGTCTCTGGGAAGCCGGTGCAGGTAAGCGATCCCGAAGCTGGCGAGCTCTCCGGTATCACCCTGGCGCTCTTCCCATCTCCTGTGCAGATGGCGCTCCAGCAAACAGCGTCGGCTGTCGCGAGCGCCGACGTCGGGGCGCCGAGCGCGGTACACGTTCCAGGGGGTCTCCGAGGCGTTCTTCAAGACGACATCGTCAACCATTTCTGCGCTCCCGGCGACCGATCCGATCGCTGGCAACTCGACACAGTCGGCAAAGTTTCCAGTTTTTCCCGAGCGCGTGCCTCAACGCACAAGCGGGCGTTCAGCAAGCTTTTGCGCGGGCCCGCTCGCGTGCCGCACGACGGCGCTGCAGGCGCTGGCTTCGGCCGGAGCGCCTGGCGGCGAGAGGTGTGGACGCCGCTGGACTTGAAGCCGGCGGCTCCACGGCGGGCGCAGCGCTCTCCGTCGTTGTCTCGGCAGGCTTGGCTTCCATGAACCCCAGCACGGCACGGCCCTTCTCCGTGATCCGCCATCCGCCATTCAGACGCTCGACCAATCCTTGCGAGAAGATGTCGAGCTCCGGCACGCGAGCGGCAAGGCGCTTGGTCCGCTCGGCCCAGTCGCGCCCGCTCGTCGCCAGGATCGCCATGTCGCGCTTGAGATCGACCATGACGGCGAACCCGTCGGGATAGCTCACCAGGATCTTGAGCACGGTGACCTGGAAGTTCACCCCAGCCTTCCTCGACCTATCGCCACATGGTCGGAGCGTCGTGGAGGGCCGCGCGTCCGACCTGCTTCAGCTTCTCCGGCGAGCTGTCGCCGTTCGTCGCCGCTTCCAGAATCCTCGAAGCAACATGGGTGCGCGCCGCGGTTTCGTGGCGCGAGACGTCTTCGCAGACCTCGTCGGATACGGCGCGCAAGAGCGCGGTCGTGGCCGGATCGAACATGGAAACCCCCAACGCAGGAAGAGTTAGCTTACCGCGGAATAGCTTTGCGACGAATTCAACAAAGTTAACCGCCCCGCCCCAAGCATGAACGGCCCCCACGTGCGAGCAGCCCACCCGGCTGCAAAGCTGCTCCTTCGGTCCCCTTCTTTGACCCTCTCCCAGGCTTTCCGCTCACCACGATCCGCCGGCAGTCGCATCGGCGCGCTCGAAGGCGAGACGGCGGTCGGGTGTCCGCTTCCGCAGCATTGCCGACCGCTTCGGATGCGTGAGGACCGCCGCAACGTGGGCCGGCTCTTCCTTCTGGGCCTCGCCGGATGGTGCGGCAGGCATGGCGGCCATGGCTTCTCGCACTTCCCGCGGCAGCTCTTCCGGGATCGGATCGGCCTGCGCGATCATCGGTACCTCGGCGCGCTGGCTGGTGTCGAAGACGATTTTCTCCGGAAGGCTCCTCGCCGATTTTATCCGGATGATGGTCCTGTCGGGGTCGGCCACGGCGGCGGCTTCTACCGGAGCGGGCAGGTACCGATCCGCAGCGAAGAGCAACGCCAGCAGGAACCCGCCGACGAAGACGAAATAACGAATGATCGGCATGGATGGCCGCTCGGAAATGGGAAATCAAGGTATCGGCGGATGGGAGGCGGGCCGCTGCGATCAGCGACCCGCTAGAATGCTCAGTCGATCTCCTGGACGACCGTCCGGGTCGACGGATCGACCAGCATCACGCGCTCGCCCGAGTAGACATAGCGGTACTTCCTGAGCGAAGGACCCCAATCGGCGGGCACCGCCTCGAGCTCGACCTCGCGCGGGACGGGCTGGCCGACCACGATCTTCTGCTGCACCGGACGAACCTTGTGCTCGGTGACGTAGGTGCGGATCTTGGTGCGGTATTCCGGCTCGATCTGCACGGCGGCCGAGTGACCGGTGCCGGTGGTTGTGACGACCGTCGACTGCGCCATCGCGCCCGTCGAGATCAGCGCGGCCAGGGCCGTCGTCACTAGAAGATTGTTCATGTTGTTCTCCTCGCCGCCAGATGCGGCATGCGAGAACCCGCAGATGATGGCAAGGTTCCGGAAAGAGGCAGGAGAATTGCCATATTTTCCCGAACGTCGGAGGCGAGAGCGCGGGAAGTCGGCTCGGATCAAGGATTGGCTCGAGCCCCGAGAGCGTGGTCCGCCAGGCACTCGGTAAGGTCATCCCTTCTGCAGCACGGTCGAGAGCGCCGAGGCGTCATTCAATATCGAGAAGACCTCGCGCGAAGACAGATGCGCGGCGGCTTCCTCGAACGTCTCGCTGGCATCCACCTTGGCACGTCCGACCGCCAGGTTGGCGTCTACGGTATCGGGCCTGGCAGCGCGCGGTGGCGGCAACTGGGCGACATGAAAGGCCAGCAGCTCGGGGGCTTCGCGAAGCTCCGTGAGAGCGGGTTTGATGCCGACCTCCGCCGCCGCACTCAATTCGTTGGCCCGGCGCAGGATTGAAGGCGGCTCCCGGTCTTCAGGGGTGGCGAACAGTTTGCCGGACGACGGCCTGGCCGTCAGCGCCCCGATAGGAACAGCGAACAGCAGCCCGACGATCACCGGCGACATCCAGAGCAAAAGTGGCAACGAAACGGCGTAGGCGCTTGCGGCCATCGCAACGCCGCACAAGGTCGGGATGCCGTACTTCCGATAGAGCTCGCGGCGCTCCACAGTGCCGTCGTCTCGTCTTTGCGTCTGCCATCCGGCATCGCGGCCGGCCAGAATCTCGACGACCGCGATCGACTGAAAGATCATCATTACGGGCGCCATCAATGCAGAGATGACGATCTCCGCGAGAACTCCGGCCGAGGTCCGCAACGCGCCGCCGAATTGGCGCCTCACCGGGCTCCGCGTCCAAACGACGACCAGACTGAGCAGCTTCGGCAACAACAACAGTCCCATCGTGGCGACGAACACCCAAATAGCGAGCACGGGATCCTGGGCCGGCCAGGTCGGAAAGAGGGAGAAGCCCTTGGGAAAATACTCCGGGCGCACGAAGCGGGCCTGGAGCGAGATCAGCATCCCCAGCAGCAGGAATAGCAGCCACAGCGGCGCCGTTAGATAGGCCCCGATCCCCACCAAGAAATGCAGGCGCGATACCCAATGGAGACCGCGAGCGGGCACCACGGCGAGATGCTGAAGATTGCCCTGACACCAGCGCCGGTCGCGCGCGGCGAAATCGAGCAGCGAAGGCGGCACCTCCTCAAAGCTTCCGCCGAGCGTCGGCAGCATGTAGATACCCCACCCCGCCCGCCGCATCAGCGCGGCCTCGACGAAATCGTGGCTGAGGATGTGCCCGCCGAACGGCTTGGGTCCCCGAAGCTGCGGCAGCGCCGCCGCTTCCGCGAACGCCTTCACGCGGATGATCGCGTTGTGGCCCCAATAGTTGCCTTCCGAGCCGTGCCACCAGGCCACGCCGGCGGCGATCATCGGCCCGTACAGCCGGCCCGCGAATTGCTGGACGCGGCTAAAAAAACTTCGCGCGTTGACCACCATCGGGAGCGTTTGGACGAGCCCCGCGGTCGGATTGGCCTCGATGGCATGGACCAACCGGACGATGGTCTGTCCGCTCATGAGACTGTCGGCGTCGAGCACGATCATGAAGTCGTAGACGGCGCCGAACCGCGTGATCCACTCGGAGATGTTGCCGGCTTTCCGCGCCGTGTTGTCGGCGCGGTGGCGATAGTACAGTCGCGGCGTCCCCACCGCCTGCCGTAGCGCGAGCAACGCTTTCTCCTCGGCGACCCAGATGTCCGGGTCGGTGCTGTCGCTCAGAACGTACCAGTCGAACAGCTCCCCGTGCGAGGTCGCCTCCAAGGATTCGATCATCGCGCGAAGCCGCGCCGTCAATCGGTGCGGGTCCTCGTTGTAGGTGGGAAGCAGCATGGCGGTGCGGCTCACGATCGCAGGCAGCTCCGCAACTACCGCGGTCGGATGGGTCAGCAGCACGAAGAACCCGGCGAGTGCGGAGGCAAACGAGAAAGCCACCCACGCGAGCAAAACGAGGAACAGCACCAGCACCATGGCTTCCAGTACGGTGACGCCGCCGACCTCCAGCACGCGATACATCTCGTAGCCGCCCGCGCCCGTGAGCGCCGCCGTCGCGAGCAGAATGAGGCCGCGGCGCCAAGCCATCGCGGAGCCCACCGCCGCAGGAACGCGGTCGGGGACCCGGGCCTTCCCGAGGTTGCCAGGAGCCATCGGAAGCGGCGTCTCGCGAGGCAGCAGGCGCTCCGTCGCGATATCGCCGGCGACCGGTCGCGTCGCCGTGGTCAGGGGGCCCATCGGTAGACCCAGACTTCCGACAAGGGCTTGTCACCCTCGGTCAGAAACGCGCGCAGCTCGATCGGCTCGCCTTTCACCTGGCACTGGAAGCTGAGCCGCCAGCCACCGGTGTAGGGATTGGGCTGCGTGACGATGTTCTTCACTTCGGACTTCTCCGCCGTCACCACGCCTTTCACGCCCGCGGGATCGATGCCCTTCAGGTTCTCACCGACCAGATCGAGGACGAAGAGGCGGGCATCCTCGCCCCGCGCCCCTATTCCGCTTCGCGTGAAGCGCGCCAGCGAATGCGGCTTCGGGCTATCCGGGCCCCAGTACAGCCGATAGGTGTAGTTGTGTTCGCCCTTGGCCTGCAGGGGGTTCTTCGGCCGCCAGAACGCGGCAATGTTGTCGTGAACCTCCTCCTTGGTCGGGATCTCGAATAGCGTGACCCCGCCCTCGCCCCAATCGCCGATGGGCTCCATCCAGAGACTTGGGCGTTTTTCGAAGCTGGACTCGATGTCCTGGTAGGCGAAGAAGTTTCGCTCCCGTTGCATCAAGCCGAAGCCGCGGGGATTGAGATCCTGAAAGGTGCTGATCTGCAGATCGCGCGGATTGCTGAGCGGGCGCCAAAGGCTTTCGCCCTTGCCGTTGAAGATCGCCAGGCCGTCGGAATCGTGGACCGACGGACGGAAGTCGTCGATGTCGTTGCGGTCGTTCGGGCCGTAGAAGAACATGCTGGTCATGGGCGCGAGACCGGCGCGCTGCATTTCGACGCGCGGATAGACCGACATTTCAACGTCGAACACCGTGGTTTCGCCCGGCCGGACGGTGAAGCGGTAGCTTGCCGCGCAGCTTTTGCTGTCGAGGAGAGCTTGGATGACCATCGAGGTTGCACCCGACGCCGGCCGCTCGAGCCAGAAGGCCTTGAAGAGCGGAAACTCCTCGCCCTTGGCTTCGCCGGTATCGATCGAGAGTCCGCGGGCGGAGAGCCCGTACGTCTGCCCCTTGGCCACAGCGCGGAAATAACTCGCGCCCAGGAATACGCAGACCTCGTCGTAATAGTCGGGACGGTTTATGGGCGCATGGATGCGGAAGCCTGCGAACCCGAGATCCGTCTCCTCGAACGCCGGGACCTTCTCTCCGAAAGAAAAGTCCGCCTTGCGGTACTTGATCTCGGCGACCTTTCCATCCGCGACCTCGAAGATATTCACCCTGTTCTTGTAAAAGAAGCCACGATGGAAGAACTGCGCTTCGAACGGAAGATTCTTGCCACGCCAAAGGGCCCGCTCAGGCAAAAAGCGGATCGAACGGTACTGGTCGTAGTCCAGGTCTTTCAACCCGGCCGGCAGCTTCTCGTCGGGCGCCTCGAACGGCTTGCTTGCGATCGCACGGGCAAGATCCCTCACCGTCGACGGGCCAAAGGTCTCGTCCGACGCAGCGGCGAAGCCGCTGCGCGAGGCGAGTAGCATCGCCGGCAGTAACGCCGACCCTTGAACAAGCTGGCGTCGGTTCACGTGTACTCCTCGCTACTGCTGCCGCGGCCAAGCAACGATCACCATGGCCCGTGGGTTCCACGGCCCGCGTATAGTCCCAGAGGTACATACTTCCAGCATCATTGGCCGAGGCTCTGCCCGTAGGCGTCGGTGGCTGAGAGACCGATTGCGCTCCCGCCCGCACCAAGTGGAGCACAACCATGCCTATTGCGCGCTTGCTCGCGGACATCACCATTGCGCCAGAATAGCGGAACGCTCTCGAGTTGGCCTTCAAGGCCGCTCTCCGAAAACTCGAACTCGTCGATCGCGAGGGCCCTTGTGCGCTGTCGTCGCAAGGAAGATGCTCGAACTTCATCAGCGCGGTGTGACCGATGCTGCCGCACTCTCCGATCTGACCATTCGAGAAATCGGTAGGCAGCGGTTCAACTCAGCGTCGGCTCGCTACGCGAATGCCCGGCGAGTACCTAACTCCCTTCGGTGCCGCAGCGATTAACTTGCCGCCTGCTCGGCGGCGCGGCGGGCCCGTCGTCCGGTCGTCTTCACACGCTCGTTCGCCGTTTTTTCCGCTTTGGCGCGCGATTCGCATTTCTCCCGCAGGTCTTCGATCTCTTCGTCCGTGAGATGCTCGATACCGACAAGGGAGTTTCGCGCCGTCCCGACGCGGATCAATTCGTCAAGCTTGACCTGCATGGCTGCGCTGTCGCGGTTCTGGGAATTCTGAATGAGGAAGACCATCAGGAAGGTGACGATGGTGGTGCCGGTGTTGATGACCAACTGCCACGTGTCCGAATAGCCGAACAACGGACCGGTGACTGCCCAGATGATGACCACCAGGGCCGCGAGCACGAAGGTCGACGCGCGCCCCGCAGCCTGCGAGGTGCGGGTAGCAAACTCGCCGAAGAAGCGGGCGGTGCCGCCTTCCGTTTTCTTCCGCCTATCACGCATGAGATCCTCCGATTTTGAGAGAACGGGCGAAGAGGTTCGCGGGTTCCCCGTAAGGCGCATCGACCACTAGCCTCAGTCGAAAGTATGAACGTCCGCAATGGGATCTGCGGAACTGGAGGGCAAACGTTCCGGTTGGATGCCCAGCATGGCTCGGATCGAAGACTACGCCTTGATCGGCGATTGTGAGACTGCGGGTCTGGTCGGGCGCGACGGGTCAATCGACTGGCTCTGCGTCCCCCGCTTCGATTCGGACAGCTGCTTCGCGAAGCTACTCGGCGATGAGCACAACGGATACTGGAAGATTTGCCCCGAGGCTCGCTCGAGCAGCGAACGACGCTACCGACCGGGCACCTTGATCCTCGAGACGAACTTTACGACCGACTGCGGCCGGGTCCGCCTCATCGATCTCATGCCGCCTAAGACGGATCTCTCGAAGGTCGTCAGAATCGTCGAAGGACTGGAGGGCGAGGTCGAGATGCGCAGCGAACTTGTCGCGCGCTTCGACTACGGGACCAGCGTACCTTGGGTCAGCCGCCTTGAGGACGGAGCGGTCAGCATGGTCGCGGGCGCGTCGATGCTACTGCTCAGGACCGCGGTGCCGATGCGCGGCGAAGCCATGAAAACTGTGGGCTCGTTCTCGGTCGCGCGCGGCGAGACCGTGGCTTTCGTGCTTTCCCATCAGATATCCTACCAGGATCCCGCCGCTCCCGAGGACCCTGCGTCTCTTCTGAAACAGGCAGAGGATTTCTGGCGCAATTGGTCCAGCCGCTGCAAGACGGCAGGGCCATATTCGGAGGCGGTCCAGCGATCCCTGATAACTCTCAAAGCGCTGACGTTCGGGCCGAGCGGCGGCATCGTCGCCGCCGCTACGACGTCGCTGCCGGAGCAGATCGGAGGCTCGAGAAATTGGGACTACCGCTTCTGCTGGGTACGTGACGCCACCTTGACGCTACTGGCCCTCGTGGGCGCGGGCTTCTTCGACGAAGCGCGCGCTTGGCGCGACTGGCTCGTCCGCGCCGTCGCGGGAAGTCCGCGGCAGCTCCAGATCATGTACGCGGTCACCGGCGAACGCAGGCTGACCGAGTGGGAAGTCCCGTGGCTCTCCGGATATGAGAACTCCAAGCCCGTCCGGATCGGAAACGCGGCGCACACCCAGCTTCAGCTCGACGTCTACGGCGAGCTGATGGACGCCCTATATCAGGCGCGCCGCGGCGGTCTCCGCGAGAACAAGCGCGCCTGGGCAGTACAATGCGCGCTGCTCGACCATCTCAAGAGCATCTGGAGCCAGCCGGACGAGGGCATATGGGAGGTCCGGGGCGGCGCGAAACACTTCACGTATTCCAAGATCATGGCGTGGGTCGCCTACGATCGGGCCATCAAGTCGGCTGCCGAGTTCGGCATGAAGGGCCGCGTCGAGGAGTGGGAAGCGCAACGAGCCGCGATCCACGACGAGGTGTGCCGGCGCGGCTACGACCTTGAGCGCAAAACCTTCGTCCAGGTCTACGGCGAGCCGCAACTCGACGCGAGCTTGCTGCTGATCCCGGCCGTGGGCTTTCTGCCACCCGAGGATCCTCGCGTGATCTCGACGATCCAGGCGATCGAACGGGAATTGCTCCAGGACGGTTTCGTCCGGCGTTACGATACGGGTGCGACGAAGGATGGTCTGCCGCCGGGGGAAGGCATGTTCCTGGCCTGCAGCTTCTGGCTGGCGGACGCCTACCATCTGATCGGCCGCGACGCCGAGGCCAAGGAATTGTTCGAGCGGCTTCTCGCGCTTCGCAACGACGTCGGCCTGCTATCGGAAGAATACGACATTTCGCGGCGGCGCTTGGTCGGAAACTTTCCGCAGGCCTTTTCTCACATAGCCCTCGTCAATACCGCCCACAACCTCACCCACCGCGAAAAACCCTCGGAGCACCGCGGTAGCAAGAGAGCCCTCCCCAGCGAGGGAGATGAAGCCGCGCGCTCCGACTAGGAGGTCCGCCATGACAGTGAATTCAACCGACCCGGCCGCTCCGGCAAGCCCGGGCGAGCGCTTGCGACCGCAGGCCCGCTTTCCCGTGACCCTGGAAGGGCAGCCTGCGCTGGTGACCGGCGCCAACTCAGGTATCGGCCGCGCGGTCGCGCTGGGGCTGGCCGCGGCCGGCGCCGACGTCGTCGTCAACTATGTCGTGGATCCCGTCTCAGCCGAAGAAGTCGTTCATGAAATCGAGGCCCGGGGCAGAAAAGCGATCGCAATCAAGGCGGACGTCAGCAACGAGGATGACGTCCGGTCGATGTTCGCCCGTGCCATCGATCATTTCGGCACGTTGCACATCGTGGTGAACAACGCCGGACTGCAGCGCGACGCGCCCCTCCATGAGATGACGATCGATCAGTGGAATAAGGTGATCGGCGTCAATCTCACCGGCCAGTTCCTATGTGCCCGGGAGGCAGTCCGCGAATTCAAAAGACGGGGCATCGTCGGTGACATCTCGGCCGCGGCCGGCAAGCTCGTCTGCATGAGTTCGGTCCATCAGGAGATTCCGTGGGCGGGCCACGCGAACTACGCGGCATCGAAAGGCGGCGTGATGCAGATGATGCGAAGCATCGCGCAGGAAGTCGCCCCCATCGGCATCCGCGTCAACGGCATCGCACCCGGCGCCATCCGGACGCCCATCAATCAGCGCGCCTGGGAGACGAGGGAAGCGTACGAAAGCCTGATGACGCTGGTGCCCTACAAGCGCATCGGAGAGCCGGACGACATCGCGCAGGCGGTCGCCTGGCTCGTCTCCGACGCCGCCGACTACGTCACCGGCGCCACCCTGTTCATCGACGGCGGCATGACCCTATTCCCCGGCTTCGCAAGCGGAGGCTAGGCAAAGCCTCAGGGTCATGATCCCAACGAGAACCGCTGGTCGCATCGCTTACGCAGCAATTGGAGGATCGAACTTTGGTAAATGGCGCACGGGCAATGGCTGCAGGTAAGATCGCGCGCAAGATGGCGAGCGCTCTGACATCGGTTCTGAAGCGCCGCTCGGCGGTGAAGAAGGCAAGTAAGACGCGGGAGAAGAGCGCAAGCCAGGTCTCGCCGCCCCCAGGTCGCGAAACATAGCTGGTGCTCCGATGCCGATCTGGTTGACCGCCGGCCTTTGGGGGCTGCTTGGTGCCTCATCGCTGCTCCTGGGAGCAGCCGTCGCATTCGTCCTCAGAATGCCTCGGTACGTTACCGCGGGGATCATGTCGTTCGGTTGCGGCGTGCTGATCTCGGCCGTGGCCTACGACCTGTTGGAGGACGGGTATCAGGAAGGCGGGATCTGGCCGATCGTCGCCGGTGCCGTTGCGGGCTCCGCAATGTATGCCCTTGCCGATTGGGCGGTCTCTCGAGCAGGCGCGCATTCACGTAAACGGTCCGGGGACCAGCAGGCGAACGCCGGCCAAGGCGGAGGGTTGGCGATCGCAATCGGGTCGCTCCTCGACGGGGTTCCGGAAAGCGTGGTTCTGGGGCTCGGGCTGTTGAGCGGGAAAGGCATCAGCCTCGCTATGCTGGCAGCTATCTTCCTGTCCAATTTCCCGGAAGGACTGTCCAGTGCGCTCGGCATGCGAACCGCGGGTCGCTCCCGGCTCTACATCTTTGGCCTTTGGGCAACGATCGCCGTCCTCTCCGGGCTTGCTGCTTCCGCGGGAGCGGCTTTCCTTGGCGGAGCTTCCCCTCAGGTCGTTGCTGCCGTGAGTGCCGTCGCTGCGGGCGCTCTCCTGACGATGGTGGTGAACACCATGGTGCCCGAAGCGGTCGAAGGCGAACAGAAGCTGGCCGGCTTGCTCGTTGTCGTCGGCCTCCTCGTCGCCTTTGCGCTCTCTAACTTAGGAGAGACTTAGAACGCCGGGCCGTGCGATGCAGAAGCAAGGCTGTTGTCGGACGGGCCCTGCGGGTCGCTCGCGACGTGAAGGGGAAAGCCTGGACTTCACCCTCTCCAGGACGACAAGCGACGATCGATTGGCGTCCTGAAGCGCCTCGAAATCGACTGAGAATGACACCCTGAATCGCGGAACGGGTGGTACACAGGGGTGGTCATGAATCCTTGTTTTCCGCGGATTTTCACACAATCGCGGCGAAGGGGGAAGAGAGTCCCACTGACGCCGAGATTTTCCGCGCCAGACTACGATTTCTGCGAAAACATACCGGGCGCGCGTGTCAAATACCACGACAAGGCGCCGCTTCACCCTTTCTCGAACGCGACAAGTTCAGCGTTGAGCTGATCCTCTGCAAACGGCTTTTGCAGGATTTTGCAATTTCGCCATTCTTCCTCGATCCCTGCTCCGTAGCCTGTCGTGAACAAGAATGGGACGTCCCTGGTCTGCAGCATCTCGGCCAGACCATAGCTGAATTCGCCGGCGAGGTTGACGTCCAAGAGGGCTACATCGAATCCGCCAGCGTCGATCAAGCTCGTTGCTTGTGGGACATTAGTCGCCTTGGCAACGACTTCGTGGCCCAGTTCTTCGGCCATGTCTTCTATCATCATGGCAATTAAGCTTTCGTCTTCCACCACCAGCAGCCGCAGCGGCATGTCGATCTCCAAAGGTGCATCTCAGGCAAGATAGAAAGGTTTTGCCGACCATGACCTAGCCGGCGCCCCGCAGACGAACGATTTTGGGATCGTCGAACTCGGCAAATGCTTCGTGGAGCCGGCGCGCCAACTCTTCCTCCTGAAACGGCTTCCTTATCAGCCTCGCGTGATGGATCTCTTCAAGAGCCTTGAGGTCGGCATAGCCGGTCGCAAAAAGAGTCGGAAGATGCGGTCGGAGTCCATGTGCCTTCTTGGCAACCTCCACGCCGCTCATCGCCGGCATGGCGTAGTCCACTATCAGAGCGTCAAAATGCTCCGGCCCGGCAAGGATATCCAAGGCGGCGGCGCCGCTACCCACGCTGACAACGGAGTACCCCAGCTCTTCGAGCATCACGCCGACCACCTCGCGAACGGCGCTGTCGTCGTCGACCAGAAGGATTGTCTTGGCGGAGGCCCGGCCTGACGCGGTCTCGCTTTTCGGCGTCTGCCCAGGGGCCTGGGAGACATTGGCGGCGCGAGGAAGATAGACGCTAACGCTGGTACCTTCCCCTGTAGCCGTCCTGATCTTCACGCCACCGCCGGACTGCTTGGCGAACCCGAATACTTGCGGCAATCCAAGGCCTGAACCTTTTCCGACCTCCTTTGTGGTGAAAAACGGCTCGAACACATGGTCGAGAACATGTGGAGGAATGCCGGTACCGGTGTCGCTCACCGTCAGGACCACGTAATCACCCGGAGGCGGGTCGGCCGGCCTGGCCGGCGGTTCTTTGACGACCGCCTGACTGGTTTCGACGGTCAGCGCGCCGCCGATCTCCATTGCGTCCCGCGCGTTGATGGCCAGATTGAGAATGATCAATTCGATCTGGGTCGGGTCAACGAGTGCTGGGGCTAGGTCGCTCTTCAACACGGTTTCGATCCGGATTGAGCCTTTCATCGTGCTCTGCAGAAGCTCGCTCATCCCGGTCACGGTTTCATTCAGGTCGACGGGCTTTGGCTCGAGCTTCTGGCGCCGCGAGAACGCCAGCAACTGGGCGGTAAGTGTGGCTCCTCGCTCAGCCGCGGTCCGCATGTATTGGAGGCGCGATCGGACGTCCTGCTCGCGCTCCGGCTTGTCGAACCGCTTCTCCACGAAAGCAATGTTGCCCAGGATGACCGTAAGAAGGTTGTTGAAATCGTGAGCGACCCCGGCGGTGAGCTGTCCGACGGCCTCGAGCCGCTGCATCTGCCGGAGGGTCTGTTCGACGCGCTCCCGCTCTTCGATCTGCCGGGCGAGTTCGGCGTTGCGTTCAGCCAGCGCGGTCGCTGCCGCTCTTTCGGCGGTGCAGTCGCGTCCAACGAGATAGATGGCTTCCTCATCCGGCGCCGCATTCCAGGTGACCCACCGCCATTCGCCGTTCGCATGGCGGATACGGCTTTCGAAGCGACCGACGGTGCGATCGCGGATCGTATCGGCAAGCTGTCGCTTCACCTCGGTGCGCTCTTCGGGGGGCAGCAACAGATCGAACATGCTCTCCGTAAGGGTGCCTTCGGCGTACCCGAGCATTGTGCTCCAAGCCGGGTTGAGGCGCCGCAATCGTCCCTCCCGTCCGATCACGGCGAACAGGTCTGGACTGAGCCGCCAAAGGCTGTCTCGCTCCGCGGTTCGTTCCGCGACGCGACGTTCCAGGTCGGTCGTGAGGTCTTCCAGATCCTTCTTCGCTCTGCGTTCCTCGGTGATGTCGCGCACGACCCCGACAAAGCGTTTGAATTCCTTCTCTTCGAACAATGCCTGACCGCGGGCGGCTACCCAACGCTCGCTGCCGGCGTCCGAGAAGATACGATATTCCGCACCGAACGTGCCATCGTGTTCGCGAGACCACTTCGTCGCCTGGCGGACAGCCTGATGAAGTCGGTCGCGGTCGTCCGGATGACAGGCGGCAAGATAGTCTCGATAACCCGGCGATTTCTGGACCGGCCAGCCGAGCATCGCCTTCGCGCTGGCGTCCCACTTGAGCTCTCTCGTCGCCGGATCATAGTCCCACAGGCCGAGCTTGGCCGCTTCCATCGCCAGACGCGCGCTGACTTCGCTGCGGGCCAAAGCATCTTGGATCTTCTTGGCCGATGCGCGCTGGCGGGCTTGTTCGAGCGCACGCTCTACCGCTGTCGACAGCCGTGTGAGATTCCGCTTCACCACGTAATCAGTGGCGCCCCGCTTGAGCGCGTTTGTGGCAAATTCCTCGCCAACGACTCCCGATACGAAGATGAAGGGAAGATCGGGCTGCAGAACCGTGGAGATGTTCAGTGCCGAGAGGCCGTCGAAATCGGGCAATGAATAGTCCGCCAGCACGATGTCATGGCCGCCGCCTTCCAAAGCCGCGACGAAATCCCGTCTGCTGTAGACGCGGTCGAGTGTGAAGCCCAATTGGGCCTTCGATAGATGCGCCGCCAGCAGTTCGGCATCGATCTCACTGTCTTCAAGCAGCAGAATGCGGATAGGCTCTTGCTTCATCATTGGGCCTCGTTGGTGAAGGGGCGGGGAGGCGGCTCGTTCAGCACGGCCCAAAACATTCCGAGATCCTGGATGGCTTCGAAGAAGGCGTTGAAGTCCACGGGCTTCACGACAAAGGCGTTGACGCCCAGTTCGTAGCTCTTCACCAGATCGCGCTCCTCTCTCGAGGAGGTCAGCATCACGACGGGGATCTGGCGCTGGTGGCGGTCATTCTTGACCTTTTCGAGAACCTGCAGCCCGTCGATTTTGGGAAGCTTTAGATCGAGCAGCACAACGGCCGGATCGCCGGGCGGCCTGCCTTCGAAGCTGCCTCTCGCGGCCAGGTAATCGAGCGCTTCGGCTCCGTCGCGAGCAATGACGATCTCGTTAGCCAACTGGCACTTCGCAAGCGCCGCCAGCGTCAGCTCGAGGTCTCGCGGGTTGTCTTCAACAAGCAGAATCGGTCTGAGGTCCGGCAATTAAGAGCTCCTCTTCTTCAAATCTTTGGGGCGCGGCAAGGTGAAAGTGAGGGAGGCGCCGGCCCCTACCTTGCCTTCGGCGCTAATTGAGCCGCCGTGGCGGTCGACGATGCGCTTGGCCAAGGCCAATCCGATGCCAGTCCCCTCGAATTCCTCGGCCCTATGAAGGCGCTGAAAGACGCCAAAAAGCTTGTCGACGTACTTCATCTCGAAGCCGACGCCGTTGTCAGCGACGATATAAGTCGTGCTGTTCGCGTCTTCGTGGCCTGAGATGGTGATGATGGCCGGGTCCCGCGGCGCCGTATACTTGATGGCGTTGTGAAGCAGGTTCTGAAGCACCTGACGAAGCATGGCGGGGTCGCCATAGCCTATTGGAAGCGCCCCTACCTGCCATTCGATGTTTCGCCCCTCGGTCTCCGTCCGCAACGAATGCCTCAATTCGTTGACAATCTTGGCGACATCGACGTTCGACTTGAGAAGCTGAGAGCGCCCGAGTTGGGAAAAATGCAAAAGGTCGTCGACGAGCCTTCCTGCCGAGATGGCGGCGCCCCTAATTGTTTCGATGTAGTGACGCGACTTTTGATCGAGCCCTTTCTCCTTGTCCGACAGAAGTTCTGCGAAACCGACGATGTGCCGGAAAGGGGCACGCAGATCGTGCGAAATCGAATAGGAAAACGACTCCAGCTCCTTGTTGGCGGCTTCCAGCCGGTCCGTGAGTTCAGCACGCTCCTCCGCAGCCTTCAGCACAAGAGTCTGAATCGACGCGCGGAAGCCGAGCGCGCTCTCCACTTCTGCCGAAGTCCACGGCTTCGACTGCTGACGGACAAGCTGTTTCCAAAGGTCGAAAGACTTGCGCGGATGAAGCCGGCCGGCCCCGCTCTCCATAGGCTTGTTGGGATCGCCTCCCCAAGCAACCGTCTTGACGACTTCGGGCCTGAACCAGATGATGTAATCGCCCCGGATCTGCGAGATGGAGACCGCCAGCACACCACTGGCTTTTTCGCTCAAGAACTCGCCGCCCGACCATATCGAAGCCAGCGAATTCGTTTCCAATACGTCGTGCCCGGCCTCGAAGAGCCACGTCGCCAGATCACGTATCTGGCGCTCGCTCGGCGTCTGACCGGTCGTCAGTATGCCGCCCTGCACGACAACTGCAGCGCCTTCCGCATCCACAAGCCGCAGCCATTCGTGCGGATTGTTTACCAGCCCGCGCTGAAACGAAGTCGCGACCGAAAGCTTGCTGAGCAGCGACGTCTCCACGCTCTTCAGCTCAAGGCGTTCCGCGGCACTGCTTGCCTTCAGGCGCGAGCCAATCTGCAGCGACACGACTTGAGCGAGGATGTCGCATGCGGTGCGGATCTGCGCGTTGACCATCCGAGAGGCGCGGCTATGCCCGGAGATGAGCCCCCACAACGCACCGTCGACGATGATTGACATCGACATCGACGACGCCGTCTCCATGTTGCGCATGTATTCGAGATGAACGGGCGAAACGCTGCGCAGCGCCACCTGCGACAGGTCAAGCGGCAGTCCGTTGAGGGGACTGATCGAGGGTTCGATCTCGACCGGATCGTAGCTGGCGTCAGGAATGAGCCGGATCCTGTTCAGGCGATAGAGCTCCCGCGCTTGAGCGGGAATATCGGATGCGGGAAATCGAAGGCCGAGGTAGGAAGGAAGAATTTTATTCGTGTCTTCGGCCAAAACCGTGCCGTCGCCGTTACCGTCGAAGCTGTAAAGGAGAACTCGATCAAAATGGGTGATTGCCCGCACCTCGCGGGCCACCTCCTCAGCGATGCTAATAATATCGTGGGCACCGGATATGCGGTCCAGAAAGTCCCGCAACCGCGGGTAAAGACCATCCAGCGTCGACTCGCCTGGCCGCGGCGGTGGTTCGAATTCCAACAAGAGTCCTTGGGGGCTGCGGTGGGCGGTGAGCTGAAGCTGCTGCGATCCGACTGCAACCAGGTAGAAAAGCGTGTTTTCGCCTCCCGACAACCACCCACGGATTTCCTCGCAAAGCGTGGTCGCTTCCTCATAAGCAGAGAGCAACGCGTCATTGCGGACATCGAACCCAAGCAGTCGGCGAGCGTTCGCGCTCTGTTGCAATATCTTCAGGGTTTCAGGTTCGACCACCAAAAGCGCGCCGTGAGGCTGAATTGCTCCCGGGATCTTAATGGGCTCTGCGGCACACTCTTCAAGATAGCCGTCATCCAACTCGGTCACTGGGTGATGCCTTCTTGACTCAGAGCTTATGGCAAGCAAATGCCGGTGGTCAGTAGACTTTTCTGGGATGCGGATTTGCGCATAGGGAACGGAATGAACTTAACCCAAGTTCCGGCATTTTGTTCCATGATGCGAAGGCGGGGCGAGATTTGCTCGCTATGACAAGTGTTTACTGTGGACTCTGACCCTTCGCGTCTCGCGCTCCGAACGTCGAGGGCAAGAAGAAATACAGTCGTACTCGCAGGCGAAAAGGCGCTGAGGCCAACGTCGGCGCTTCGCCGAGCTTCTGATGGTGCTTGAGCTGTTGCGCGCCTGTTCATCGAGAGCACGACTAACGCCGGCTAATGCAACTTACAGACAATCCGGCGAGATGGTCCAAACCGCCGTATGCTTGATCTCGGCGTCTTCTAGATCGCGGGTCACCGGTACGCGATAGTCGGCGAGTCGGACAAGCTTTGCCTTCGGAAGGAAAGTGCGCCCGGGATCGCCGATCAAGATAGTCGCACCGGCGCGCGCATGGTCGGCCAGAAATGCAAAGGCACGCGTCGCGGTGTCCCCCTCATAGAAAATGTCGCCCGCGAGGATGGTCTGCCATCGGCCGTTTGGTTGAGTGTCGAGCACGTCCTCGCCGCACGACGTGAGGTGGACCTGGTTGACCTCCGCATTGAGTTCGGCCGCCGCGATCGCGAAGGCGTCGATGTCGGACACGGTCACCCCGACCGCGCCAGCCTTCTTCGCCGCGATGCCGACGAGTCCGGAGCCAGAAGCGATATCGAGCACATGCCGGTCCCGCACGGTATCGGGATGATCGAGCACGTAGCGCGCCAGGGCTTGGCCGCCTGCCCAGGCAAAGGCCCAGAAGGGCGGGGGGAGGCCAGCCTCGTTCAGCTCGTCCTCGGTCTGCTGCCAGATAGGCAACGATTCATCGGCGAGGAAGATAGCGATTTCCGGCACTAACGGCACCGACCGCAGTCGGGTGTTGGCGCGGATGAAGGTTTGCCGGTCGGAAATGGTCGTGGCTGTCAAGGCGGGCCGTCTCTGTCTCGGCCTCCTGATGACTAGCACGAACCGTCTCGACGCGAAGGCGGGCGCAGAGCTGCCGCAAATTGTGCGCTTGTTCACATGGCGTTTGCCATAACGGTTCGCACCGACCGCCTCTCACGGCGTTTCGGCTTCGGCCAGTGATCCCATGTCCGACCATCGAGGGTTCGCCCCGTCTTCTTCTTGTTCTTTCCACTCCATTGCTTGAAACGGAAAGCGACATCGCCTGCCGTCCGCCGATCCAGTACCCTGGTGGTACCATCTCGAAAGCCTCGCACCGCGTTACCCCTTGAATTTTCTGGGCGACTCCGCGAAAATCGCGGACATTGAAGTGGCGCCGGCTTGCAACTCCTCAAATCGCGCGACTTTCGGGACGGAAGCGATACCAAAATGTTATGGAGCCGCGAGAACACCGCCGGGCTTAAGCTGGATAGACCTTGGAAGTATCTCTTGATACCCGGTGCGGTCATCCAATGGTTCATCTACATGTTTCCCACCGGCACGTTCAGCTCCGTTGTTTCGGATACGCGGCACGCCCGCAGTCCTATCATGACGTTCGTATACAGCGCCGGTTTCTGGGTGCTCTTGCTGTTCGCCGTCTTCGGGGCCCTGTCGGGCCCCAGGTAGCGCCATGCCCAGGAAAAGCAAGGACGGCGGTGCGTTCGAGCTGATGGCCTTCGCTGCCGTCGTAGTCGTGGTTGCCGCCTTCTTTCTCTTCAAGGTCGCGGTGACGGTCGCCGTTTTCGGAGCGCCGCTCATCGCATTCGTTTCGTACTTCGCTTTGGTCCAGAGGGAAAGTCCCGCCATTCCTAGGGCCGAGGAGTACGATAACGACGAATTCCGCCGTGAAGTTATCGACCTGTTGGCAACTCGCGCTGCGCTGATGCAAAGACGAGAAGAGCTCTTTGCGCAGGGGCACGAAGCCGGAATCGATCTCACGAAGGGAAGCGACTATCAGCGCTTCCGGGAGAATTCTGCTCTGGGCCGCCGGTTGAATCAAGAGATCGACGAGACGAAAGATCTGATTGATCGGGCCGAGCAGTCGATCGATTTCGTCAAGCGCGCCGTGATCGTCACCTTCCCGCCCTGGGAGTCGGAGGTGGCGAGGTGGGTGAAGCGACAGAGCCTGGCCATCGCGATCAGACGGGCTGCGCTCTACGTCGTGCCGGCCTTCGCGCTGGGCCTTCTTGTGCCGGGCCGGCTGCACTGGCTCCAGTCGGTCTTGTTGGTCGATCCACCGGTCAATCTCGGCCCGCTCGTCTTAGGTGTCGGGGCGGGATACGTCGCGTTCCTGGTCCATTGGCTTATTGCGAAGGAATCCCTGGCCTCGAGCCTCGACCGGACGCCCTTCGACCAGTGGAGCGATTTGCGGTATCGATGGTCGGTGGATACGGGGTATGAGGAATTCCTTCCCGATGGAGCGCAGCCGCCGCATCTTGAAGGAGACTCCTCGTCCGATGACAATGATGCTGCGAACGGCCGGACGGGAGACGATTACGGGGACCGGGAAGATCCGACCGAGGCCGTGCCGCCATGGCCGGAAGTTCTGCAGGTCCCGCGCGACGCTCCGATCGCCGAGATCAAATCGGCGTACCGCAAGCAGCTCAAGGAAAACCATCCGGACAACGTCGCAATGTTGGGCGCCCGGATCAGGGCCGCCGCGGAGCTGCAGTCGAAGTTGATCAACGCCGCCTATGAGGAAGCCCGTGCCGAGCGGCAGTTCTAGCGAAGCGATGGCACCGGGCCGAGCAAGCTCCTTCCGACCGCTCCGCGGGCCCGGATGAGCCATGCACCAGATCTCGAAGAGCCTTCTGCTCGCTTCGACGAAATCGGCGATCATGCAATATGCCGGCATGTCGAGGACGAATGCACCTCCTCCGGAATCCTTCGTTCAACACCTCTGCGCGCTCTATATTTGGCAGCAAACGGGGCGCATCGTGCGCGTCGAATTTCCGGCACGCGACTGCGCTCATTTGAATTTCGATCGCTCGCGGTTTGAGCATTTGAGCCGCAATTTCCTGGTCGACCTGGTATGCCTACGGTCGGAGGCAAGGAATCCCGACGACATCGAGGCGCTGGTCGAATTCAAACTTTGGACTGCATCGAAACATGTCGGTGGCGACGTTTCTCGTCTGCGCGAGTTTTTGAGCTTTCTTCCCGCCCATGAAGGGGGCGGCGCGAAGGGATACGTCGTTTGCGTGCCACACTATCCGAACATCGCTCGGGTCAGAGAGGCAATATCCGCCTTCTCCGGGCGTTTTCGGCTCCCCGGCGACGATCCGCATACTTCAGAGGTTTTTGAGACCGGCAGTTCGGGCGCTGCGGCGGGCATCGTCGTTCTGGACGTCCAGGAGTGTCGGCTGTCGTAGAGATCGCCGGCGGCGTCCTCGGATCCGACCTCGGCGGCGGATCGCGCGAGTACCAAAACCTGGCTTTGCGTGGATGTCGACCTGCAGATCCTCGGAAATCACACCCTCGCGGGGATTCGCAGACGTCAAGACGACGGCGCCTGGCCGGAGTAATCGGGGCGCTGACCAAACCCGCGAAAGCAGGGTATTCTAGGTCGATGACGTACGGAAAGCTGTCATTCCGCCAGCGTAACGCGCCTCTTCAAAAACTCGTCCACCGCCTGCAGCAGCAGAACATGCATCTTGGTCCTCTCTCGATGCGCGATCTCACGCAGCGCGTCGTAGGTCGCCGGCTCCAGATAGAGGGACATCTGGTGCGCTCGCTCCTTCAGTGTGGCACGCGGTGGCGAGGCTGGCGCGGCAGCCTCGCCAGGATGGGCCGACAACTGGCGAAGCGATTGGCGCTCGACCCGGGCGGCGCCGGGCGCCGGCGCCGCCCCATCGAAGCCACTACGTTCGGACGCGAGATCGGGCGCAAGCGCCGGCGCGTCTCCAACCAGATCTCTGATGGTGTTCTTCCGTTTCGACATCCCGATCCGCTCGCTCCTCGGAGCCCTCGTGGCTGTCCTGTGATCCTCTGATCCTGTGACGCCCTGATCCCGTGATCGAGTGATCCTGCGATCACGGGAAATATGGACGGCGAAGCTTAAGAAGGGCTGTTGTGCTGGACGGGACCGGCTACCCCGGATCGGCGCCGATCCAGCTCGTCCGAGACGTCTCGGATGGCCCCGAAATCAGTCGAGATTGACGGCCCGAATCGGGTAACGGGTGGTACACGGCGGTGGTCGCAAATCCGATCGGGCTTTTTAGGAATCCTTGTTTTCCGCGGGTTTTCGCGCAATCGCGGCGAAGGGGAAGAGAGTCCCACTCTCTCCGCCAGTCAATCCTATGATTTGTTGACGAGGCTTCGCGCTCAGAACGGCAGCTTGCGCCCGTCGTCCTGCCAGATCGGCGGCCCGCAGCCTTCGGACTCTTCGCCTTGCCGGTCGCCCGGATCGACCATCCTGATGCGCAGACGGCGCATGGTCTTCTTGGTTTCTTCGATGCTGAAGCCGCGCGCCTGCAAGTCGGCCAGCGCCCGCCTCAGGAGGTCGTAGTCCGCCGGGGTCAGCATGTCCGACCAAGACGAGGTCGCCAGCGCCGTCGCCAGCGCCAGGCCGACGTCTGTGGTCGTGGGAGCCTTGCGCCTGTCCATCTCGCTGCGCCACCGGGCCGTCCGCAGACGCTGCTGCGCCTTTTTGAGTTCGAGCGGCTGGCGCCGTCGACGAAGTTTCACGAACAGGTTGTCCGGCCTGTCCGGGTCACGCTGGAAATACGCGCCCCGGGCCTCGTCCATCTCCGCGATCCGGTCGGCGTCCGCTTGCGTCAGTTGCCGTCTGAGCTTCGCCATGCTCTCTCCATCGTTCCGACCGGGTCGACCGATCCGCTAAGCCTTGGTTATCCGGGCCAGCTCAGCAAGAATCAACAGATCGAACGACGTGGACAGAGACTTCGCATCGGCGGTCCGCAGGCCCTGCAGCCCGGGGCCCGGAGGCCTTCGACGACATGGAGGCCGAAGGCTCCGTCGGGCTCCAGAAGAATGCGATCAGGATCCGACCGGCTCAGCATCGGGGCAGACGACCGCATCGCAGAGCATGTTGCCGAGCGCCGCAGGCATGGCAGACCGACGATGATCCAGCGATTTGGCCTCCGAAGGTCCGTCGACAGGGTCAAGCCAGGGAGGTTCGATGGATTGGACCGGGTTCGCCGGAGCCGGAAAGGCCTCGAAGGCGCCCGTAGTCAGAGTCGAGGAGGAATGCTCGATGGTCTGATCTGGAGAGAGGGTGTGCTTTTTATCTTTGTACATGTTCGCGGAATCCCGGGACCGCGAAGCCCTGGGCCGCGGAACAGGCGCCGGGCTGTTGAAGATCAGGTCGATGGCCCTGTCCCAGTTGTCGTAGGCGAAGCTCTTGCCGACGAAGTCCAGGCCCTTGATGATCTCGGTCTTCCGGGCGGTCATCTCGTCGGCGACCAGGCCGGTCACGGAGAGCTGCTCGCACATCTTCCAGAGGGCGACGGCGGAGCGCGTGGCGCCGGAGCGCACGCCCCGCTTCTTGATGCGCTCTTCCGGCGTCATCAGGCGCTCGTTGCCGTCGGCATCGAGGATAGGCACGACCTTGAGATCGTCGTCGCGACCGCGGTTGATCGCGATGCGGCTGCGGCTCCTGTTGAGCTTGTCGATGCAGTAGCGGGCGGCGAAGGCGCAGCGCCCCTCAAGGACTCGGTCCAAAGACGCGCTGGCGGTGATCTCGGCCTCGACGTTGGGACGGATGCGGTCGTCGAACCACTGCGTCAGCGTTTCGACTCCATCACGCGCGGCATCCAGGAAGGAGAGATCGCGGATGCGGAGCATCTTGGCGACCAAAGGCTCGATAGTCACGCCGATCGTCGCCCACATCAGGTTCGAGGGCGTCAGGATCTCGCCGTCATTTTTGGCGGCGTCGGCGCGCATCTCGGCGCCGCGCCTGGCAAGATCCGCCTCGTCGACCTTCATCGAGAACTTCGGGATGGCGATGAAGTCGTCCAGCTCGCTCCAGTGGTCCTCATTCGCGAGCAAAGTCGTCCAAAAAGGCGAAAGCGGGTTCTTGGGTTTGAAGATGTTCCAGCAGCCAGGGTCGGCGCCGAGCGGCAGCAGACGGGCGACGAGACCGCGCTGTACGGCGTGATACTTCTCGATCGGGCCCTTGCGGCAGCGCTTGTCGCCGTAGATCTTGACCTCGCCCGTCGTCGGGTCGGTCGTCTCGCGATAGGGCTCGTTCCAGACGCAGGCGTCGCGGACTGTACCGTCCTTCGGGTCAACCACGTAGGGATTGAGAAACCAGATGCAGTGCGGCCGCGCGAACTGCCCGCTGCGGGTGATCCTGCCGACGATGAGGTTCGGCAGCATCTGGGCCGGCAGGTGCTGCAGCAGCGCGAGGCGGAATGCCGCGGCGGACGCCCACACGGTGTCGAACTCGACGACGATGCAGCAGTGGCGCGTGGTGTCCAGTTCGACGTACGGGCAATCGAGCGCGATCAACTTCGTCGCTGTAGAGAACAGCGCACCCTTGTCATAGCCAGCGCGGATGCGGCCGCGGCGCGGCACGATCTGCGCGAAGCGGGCGAACGACGGCGACAGGTGGCTGCGCAGCACGCCCTTGCCGAGGAATTCGTGGAACGGGTCGTAATGGTCGCCGGCGTAAACGCCGGGCTTGGCGAGCAGGAAGCCGTGCTCCATGCGATCGGCGCTCTCGGCGGCCTGCTCGCGGGCTTTGGCGGCGAACTCCTCGGCCTTCTTGCGGGCAGCCGCCTTCTCGGCCTCGTCGACGACAACGGCCTCGGCCTCTACCTTGGTGCCCTGCTTCGCGAGACCCTTCATATGGCGCTCGGCGCGGCGCTGCTGCTTGTCGGCGTTCTTCTGCTTCTTCGCCTCGAACTGGGCCTGCGCCTTCTCCTGGCTTTCGGTTTGGAAGGCCAGCATGTGCCGATGGATGCTGTCAGGAATCCGGTCGACGTGGCGATAGAAGTCGGCTTCGAGCGCGACCTCCTCCGTGCTGTCGTCGATCACCTGCGCCAGCTGGGCGTCGGTGAAGCGGTCGCGGTCGTCCGGGTGGATGGTGGCGGCGAGCATGACCCGCTTGAGGACCAGCACGCCCTGCTCTGATCCGATGTTGCGCCGGGGCGCCTCGATTGGATTGCCCGCCCAGTCCGTCGGCTCGCCCATCTCGATGAGGCGACGGAGCGCAGGGCTGGTTGCCGATGCGAGATCGGCCTGGCGGCTCTCCTCGGCACGGGCGACCTTGGCCTGGTGCTCGGCGTCCTGCTTGCGCTTCGTCAGGTTGACGGGGCGCAGCTTAGGACCACGACGCTTCTTCGCCTTGCTGGCGGGCGCCGGGGCATGCGTCAAGGATTCGAAATCTGGTGCGGTGTCCAGGTTCATGCGAGCTATCCAGGGAACAGCAATAGACCGGACGCCCGCAAGCGGCAATGCCTTACGGCAGACTGTGGCAGACAGCCCACGAATCCTGCTGGGGGCCGCCGGCGCCGCCCACCTAGGCCCCGGAGCCACGGTCGGAACGCGCAGACGAGTCCGGGTCCGGACTCGGTTCGTGGCCCGGGCCACGTTTCTAGACTCGAATTGTTGGAGGCAGACGTTTCTAGTCTAGCAACGTCGATATGGGGGCATCAGTCGATGGTGCGCGAAAGGTCAACCGACTGTAACGGCGTCGATTTCTCGAACGACAATTAGAGTCTTGTAACATCAAGATCTCGAATTGTGAGCGCGCCTACTTCTTCTTGAGACGGTGCGAGTTGTCGATGGGCGCGTCGGCAGGATCGGTCGCCTCGCCGTCCTGCTCGAGGTGGCCGCCGACAGGCGCTGGCCAGTAGGATTCGGCTTCCTCGAACCAATCACGCGGTGGCGCCATGCCGAACAGCAGCTCATGAGCTGTGGAAAACCTCTGCCAGCGGTCGGCGGTCCGGAGCGGATCCCGCGATCTCATTTCATAGGGGGTTGGGCCCGGCTTGACGCGGCCCATGGCGTCGAGCTGCGGGTTGCGCGGGTCGGCGGTCAGCCAGCGGATCAGCAGCCGCTCGATGTAGTGCGACCGGGAGACGCCGGACTCATCGGCGCGCAGCGACAGCAGCTTGAGCAGGTCGTCGTGGGCCCGCAGCGTGATGCGCTCCGAGCGGTTCTCCCCGTCGTCACGGGCGGACGGTCCTGGCTTACGGCGCAGCTTCCTGTTCTTTGGGAATCCAGTAACCATGATCAGGCCAAATCCTTGCTTTTAGTGCATCTTTGTGCGCACAAAGATAGCCAATGGTGGCGACTTGGCGCGGGTGATAACATGGCTTCCAAGGATTCGTCGAGGGGCAAGAAGCGCTCCAACACCGCCGATCTGCTGCGCCTGATCGCCGAAGACCGAGCCGAGGGCGGCCGGCGGCCGCCGCCGACGTCGGGGCACCCTGCCCTGTCTTTGTTGCTCGTCGGACGCTGGGATGACGCATTCGGAATCCTGCATCAACTCTCCGAGGAGGTCATCGGCGCCGAGCGCGCGCAGCGCCTGCTGGACAAATGCGGCGACCGCGTCGCCGTGCAGGAGGAGATCCGCGAGACCATCGAGGCGCTCTACTCGCGCGGCAACCGGAAGGACGGCGAGCTGGCGCTGGCCTGGTCGATGATGACATGCCGCGCGACCCACCCGGCAAGCTTCCGCAGCGTGCTGCCGCAGCTCCAGTACGCGCTAGATGCCGCCGACCTCGATGCCGACGACGACGGCGACTGCCGCGACCGGCTTCGCTATTGGTGGCAGTGCGGCGCCGGCGCCTTCGCCCACGAAAAGCGCTCGCCGTTCGCGATCGCGGCGGCCATGCTATCCGGAGCTATCATCAAAGAGCCCGCCTTGGAGTCGCCGGCGAGCGAGGTCGACACGGCCCAGTGGTTTCGGTCCGCGTATCCAGGCCCGACGCTGGTCGTGATGCCGGCGTCCAGAGCTACGAAGCTGAACAACCACAACAAGCCGTTCGCCGAGATCCTCGACAAGCCGCTGCCGCTCGTCTGCGCTCGCAACCTCGACGAGGCGCGGAGGCGCCTGGCGCAAGAATTCCCGCACGCAGCCACCGCGCTGTCGATGCTGTTTCGCGACCTGCGCGAAGGCGAGGCGGTGCTCGTCAAGCCCATGCTGCTAGTCGGGTCTCCCGGCGTTTCCAAGTCTCGGATTGTGAGGAAGTTTTCGGCCTATCTCAATCTTTACGTGCAAAGATATGACGGTGCATCCAGTAGTGACGGCCAGTTCGCGGGTACCTCTAAAGGCTGGTCGAACACCGAAGCATCCGTGCCCGCTCGCGCCGTGCTCGCGAGCCGGACGGCCAACCCCGTGGTGTTCGTCGACGAGATCGACAAAGCCAAGTCCAACCATCATGGCGGGCTGGTCAACTCGATCACGGGGTACCTCGACAAGGAGACATCTAAATTCATGCGGGATCAGTCGACCGACTGTGAATTTGATCTGTCCATGGTGTCGTACTTGGCCACCGCCAACGACGTCAGCGGGCTGCCGGAGCACATCCGCGACAGATTCCGCATCGTGCGCGTGCCCTCCCCGCGGCTCGTCGACCTGCCCCTGCTGGCGGCGTCGATCGTCGACGACATGCTCACCGAGGACGGCGACGAGTGGGCCGGTAGCGTGGCGCCGTTTGCGCCCGACGAGCTGCGCGTCATGGCGAAGGCCTGGGAGGCCCGCGGGTTCTCGATGCGAGCGCTGCAGAAGATCGTCGCGGCAACTTTGGAAGCCCGCGACGCCTGCCAGATGAGGCACTGACGATGTCGAATAGTGGTTGGAAGCAAGACCTGGCGCGCGATCTCGAGAGCTTCACCCTCGGTGAGACGCCGAGCGCGTTCGAGCAGCTCCGCGCGCCGACAATCGAGAACTGGACGACGCAGGTCCGCCGCGTCGGCAAGGAGTTCAAACTGGTCATCAAGGGCCAGGCGCGGAAGCACCCTGACTACGACGACGGCGAGGACATCTGCACCGCGGCGATCCACTGGTTCGACCGAAATGGCCGCTTCGCTCGTTCCGCGCACCGGCTCTATATGCTGGGCGAGCAGCGGGGCGACGAGATCCCGATCGAGGGGATCGACGAATAACGCCCGAGATGGCCCGCCTGCTGGAGCGCCTGCAGACCGGCTGGCGCCCTCGCCCAGATGAGATCGACATGCGGATCCCCCAGCGGACGATGGCGAGGTGGGAATTCTGGCCGAGCCGCCACGCGAGCCGACCTCACATGCTGATCGCCGGCTGGCCCGTCGACGACGACGGCGCGTGGCCGCAGTTCACTGAGCAGGTCCTCTGGATCGACGAGCGCCTCGAATGGGCGCTCTGCGAGGATGGATTCTGGTGGCTCCAGTGAAAGTTTTTCACTCAGAAGTCGTGAACGGTCAATTAGTTATCGTCGTGCAAAGGCGTGGCATGATGAGGAACACGTTGGCTCAGGTCGAGCGCGCGGTGTCTGAAGCGCTGGGCTGCGCCCGCGTCGCCGTCGTCACAGAGGCGCAGTGGTCGGCCCCATAGGATACCTAAGACGGCTTAGCTTCCCAAAAGGCGCGAACTTCCATCGGACCTCCGGAAATTTTTCCGCGACCTGGCGCAGATTGCGCTTCGTCCTTGTCAAGGAGGCTGAGATGATTCCCGTCGTCCCAGGCGAACGAACCAGGGCAGAGCGGCGATAATAGCGGGATGGCCTTCGGGACCCGCACCGCGGTTCAACTAGGCGAGCTCGACGCGGATCGAGACGACGGGTTGTGGGTGACCCAGGAGGCGGAACCCTCGCTGATTTCGGAGGCGTGTATGGACATCGCAGGACTGGAAGAATTGCGGAAGGGTGTTGGCCTGGGACCTGCAGCCTTCGCGAAGGCGCTAACGGTGGCGGCCGGACATATGGTCACAAAGCCACTGCGCGAGATCGAGCCGCACGAAGTGGCATACATCCACGCCGCGTGCGCCGATATCGTCGACTTGGGAAGCGTCTTGAGGCGTTGCTCTGATGCCGTCCGACCGCCGCCTGTTCGACAGCTCGTCGATGACGCCGCCGCCCGCGCCGGAGATCGACGCCGTGACGTGCAACTTGGAGCCCGTGGCCGGCGACGTCCACATCACTGACGATGTCATCTTCGTCACCATGGGTGTCGATGTCGCGCGGGGCTACGACCCAAACATGCACCCGCCGGCGCCGGCGTGGCCGCCGCGGATCCCGCTCTATCAGCGCGAGGTTCTCGCTTCACTATCGATGGGCAAGAAGGTGAGATTCATCTGATGCAGCGCGCCGTCGAAGATCTCGATATCACGGAGGTAGTCCACGCGGTGCGGGACGCCGTGCGGCCGGCGGGCCTCTTCTCGTTCGTGAGGGACACTCTCCACCACCCGCGCAATCAGGTTGCGCGCGGCGACTGGGAGAAGCGCATGCCGAAGAAAAAGCGCAACAGGAGATCGAAGTGATGTCCGCGAAGCGCGACGACCGCATCGCCGCCCGCGAGGCCGCCTATCGCGGTCCGACGAATCCTTTCGATCCCGGATCCCGGCGCCACCGGCTGTTCGCGAAGGCGCGCCAGCACGTCGAGAACATGGACGCTGCGTTCAGGGATCTGGAGGCCGTCTACGGCACGATCGGACAGCGGAAGGAGAGCGTGTGATGGGGTTCTGGGCTATCAAGCACATCGGAGACCGCCAGTTCGACGACGCCAAGGCGTCAGACGACTGGGAAGCCTGCATGGTCGCCGAGCATTGGTGCGAGAGACTCTATGGGCCCGGCAAGCTTGGTGACGAGCCGAGCGATGTCGAGGTCAGATGGTGCGACCCTGGCAACGGTGTGCTGACTTACGGTTTACCCAAGCGCTATCGGGTCGCTGTCGAGATGGGACCCGAAGACGGTCTTCCATACTTCATCGGCGAGGAGATCGCGTGATGGAGGACCGCAGCGCATTCCGCGCTTGGGCCGTCTTGATCGACGCCGCAACGGATTGCGATGGCGTCGTAGGATCAGGAGCTAGTGATCTCGTCAAGGCGTACGTAAACGGGCTCATCACTCTCGACGAGTTGCACGATCAGGCGCCGGTTCACCTGAAATCCGGCCAGCACCCGTCGTCCTCATGACTCCCGGTCCTGATTTCGCAGCGTTCGTTCAGCAGCCGCTGACCGACGTCACGCCATAGAGCGTCGGCGCCCCAGCGTGCGATCAGGTCGCGTCGATACTCGCGGACGCCGCGCATGCAGCGCAGGCACGACACCGTCAATTCCTTCGCCTGGATCTCGCCGAGCGTCAGCCTGGCCGCCGGCCGGTCGGTCCCCGCTCGCGGATCCCGCAGGACCGCGTCCCACCAGGCGTCCTCGTCGTCGACGGAAACGCGGCGCCGCTGCGCCTCGGCCAGGCGGCGTGCCGTCTCCTCCGCCTTCTGTTGTTTCGCGGTTGGAAACCGCCACTCTGCACACCTTCTTCCGGCCATACGCTGGACTCCAATTGACCGTAGAACGAATAGAGAACAACATGGCTTCTCCGTCAATCAGGAATCCTTCGCCATGGCCGACCCCGTCGAGCAGCAACCCGTCGACGAGGCCGTCGAGCTGGAGGTCGCGGCCGCGCAGGCGATCGAGGCGTGCGGCGGCGACTTGATGCAGACGATCAAGGCGCTGATCGTCGCGAACGGGATGCTCGAGCAGGAGCTCGCCGACGTCTATGCCAAGGCCTCGCATGGATTCCTTCGCGGCCGGCGCGTGCCGAAGCGCAAGGACTAGCGGAAGCGCGGACGGGGCGCCCAGTCCGGGATCTCGACGATGAGGTCGGGTATGAATCCGGGATTGATGGCCCAGGCGTAACCGTGCGGGTTCGCGATGACCCTCGTCCCGCCGCCGTCGCTGCCGACGGTATAATCATAGCTGTCGTGAACGTGCCCATGCACCCATAGCGATGGCTTGTACTTCTCGATGATGGCGGACAGATCGCTGATGAACGAAGCGTTGATCGCGCCCTCGTCGGAGTAGCGTTCGTGCAGCGAATTCGGGTGAACCCCATGATGGGTGATCACCACGGTCGGTCCGTCATGCTCCTCGGCGAGCCGATCGGTCAGCCAGCGCCGTTCGGCGACATGGCGCTTGTAGGCTTCCAATGGCGTGAACGGCGCCGGGAATTCCGCGCCTGGCGTGGTCCTGATGGACTTGTGGTCGTTGATCCACCGGCCGGCGCGGATGCCCTCTGCCTGGCTTTCCGCTTCGAACCTGTAGTCTGTCCACAAAGTGCAGCCGAGGAAGCGGACGCCGTCGATAATCGGCACCGCGTCGGCATCGAGGAAGGTCACGTTGGTGGGGCGCGTCCGCTCGCGGATCGTGGCGGCGGCGTCCTCCAGGATGGAGCCGTAGTATTCGTGGTTGCCTGCGACGAACAGCACCGGTTTGCCCCACAGGCCGCGCTGGTTGGTCAGCCAGCTCGTCACGCGATGGGCATGATGCACGTCGCCGGCGAACACCGCGACGTCGAAGTCGAGGTTCTGCGGAACGGTGTAGCCGTGATCCCAGGCTTCGATGTGCAGGTCGGATGCGATGAACAGCTTCATGGCCGGACGATCGCGCCGGCGGCTGCAAGAGGCAACGCGATATGTTGGAGCGATTTGCCCCCAGTTCGCCCCCAGCGGCGCGAAGCGTCTTCTCGCGAAGGATCGCCAAGCGATTTACGTCAACGATATGAAAGGGAAGCTTGGTGGGCGCACCAGGGCTCGAACCTGGGACCCGCTGATTAAGAGTCAGCTGCTCTACCAACTGAGCTATGCGCCCGAAAGGCCGGTCAAAGCCTTGCGAGGCCGGTCGTTTAGCAAAGCGATCCGGGTCTGGCAAGCGATCGGACGCAAGTTTTCCAAGGTTCTTCCACAACGCCGGAAAAGCGAAAAGCCGCTGGATTCCAGCGGCTTCGCCAAGGTTAATTTCGGGGCTGATCCCCGCAAGAGCCCGCTTTGTTCAGAGCCGGCCCTCGCGGTCGCGGCCCTCCCCGCCGTCGCGGTCGAAACGCTCGTGATGGAAGTGCTCCATGCCGCGATCCATCATGCGGCCCATGCCGCGTTCCATGAAGTGGCGCGGGCCGTCCTCGCCGCCGCCGAACGGCCCGCGGTGGCGGGTCAGCACGGCGAGGCGCCGTTTCTGGCCGTCGTCCAGGGTCTTGTAGAGCGGGTCGGCGGCATCGGCGATCTTCTTCAGGGCCGCGGAGCTGGCGCCCATGTCCTCGGCGCGCTGACGCAGGCGGGCGATCGGATCTTCCGGCCTGTCGGCGTCCTTTGCAGCGTCCTTGCCGGCGTCGCCGGGACCATTCATCCGCGCATTGGCGCGATCGATGCGCAGCTTGGCGAAGTCGCGCACGGCGGCCTCGACCGGCGGCCACAGCTTCTCCTGATCGGCGTTGAGCTTCAGCCCGGCATGGACGGCGGCGATCCGCGCGTCGACGAAGGCGGCGCGGTCCTCCGGGTTCATGCGCATGTGGCGGACATGCTCCATCCACGGGCGATGATATTGGGCATAGACCGCGCCCGAGCCGGCAATGCTGAGCACGGCGATGGCGGCGATGGTGAACTTTCTCATGACGTACCTCCTCTGGAAGGATGTTCATGAAGATGGGCGCGGTGCGGCTGACACGCAACTTACAACTTGGACAGGGAGCGCGTCCTTACCAAGATGTAACGACCGATTTTACCTCCGGCCGCAAGCTGGAAATCATTCGCAACAAAAAGGCTTCCGTGCAGGCCGCACGGAAGCCTTCGTTCATCGCTCGGACGGATCGGTTCGCCGTGCCCTCAGTTGGTCGCGCTCTTAATTTGTGGCGCTCTCAATTTGTGGCGCTCTTGGCCTCTTTCAGGAATTCGTCGATCAGCGGCTGGCCGATGCGGCCCGCGGCGTCCTTGTAGACCGGCTCCATCGCCTTGCGCATCGCCTCGCTCTGCTCCGCCGTGAGCTTGATGATCTCGCTCTTGCCGCTCTTCTTGATCTCGGCGAGCGCATCGTCGTTCTCCTTCTGCGACTGCGCATTGCCGAAGTCGGTGGCTTCCTTCATCGCCATGGTGAGGGGATCGCGGATGTCCGCCGGCAGATCGTCCCAGAACTTCTTGTTCACGATCACGACGTAGCCGATGTAGCCGTGATTGGTCTCGGTGATGTACTTCTGCACCTCGTGCATCTTCTGGGTATAGATGTTCGACCAGGTGTTCTCCTGGCCGTCGACCACGCCGGTCTGCAGCGCCTGGTAAACTTCCGAGAACGCCATCACCTGCGGCAGCGAGCCGAGCGCCTTGAACTGGGCCTGCAGCACGCGCGAGGACTGGATGCGGAACTTGACGCCCTGGTAGTCGGCGGGCGTCACCAGCTTCTTGTTGGCGCTCATCTGCTTGAAGCCGTTGTCCCAATAGGCAAGGCCGGTGATGCCCTTGGCGTCCAGCAGCTTGAGCAGCCGCGTGCCGAGCGGCCCTTCCGTCACCTTCCGCAGCGTCTTCAGGTCGGGCAGGATGTAGGGCAGATCGAACACCTCGAACTCGCGGATGCCGAGCGGTCCGAACTTGGAGTTGGACGGTGCCAGCATCTGCACGCTGCCGAGCTGCAGCGCCTCGAGCTCTTCCTTGTCCTTGTACAGCGTCGAGTTCGGGTAGACCTCGACCTTGACCTTGCCGGCGGTGTACTTCTCGGCGAGTTCCTTGAACTTCTCCGCTGCCTTGCCCTTCGGCGTGTCAGTGGCGACGACGTGGCTGAATTTGATGACGATCGGCGATTGAGCCGACGCCGGCCCGGCCAGCCCGAGTGCCAATGCCGCGATGGACGCGGCGATCGCGAAGGTGCGCATGTTCTCTCCCTGTTATTATCTGGACCGCCCGGCGCGCGGGCGGCCAATCCTCATGCCGACAGAATCAATACAGGCCGTCGGGCTACGCTGCTATTGGCCGTTAGCAGGGCAGGCATCTCTCAGACTGTCATTCCGGGATGGTCCGAAGGACCAGACCCGGAATCTCGAGATTCCGGGTTCGATGCTTCGCATCGCCCCGGAATGACCAACTTCGTCCGTCAGCCCGCTGCCGCCGTCGTAACCGTATCGCGCTGGCGCTTCATGACGATCTTGTTGAGCGCGCCGAGATAGGCTTTTGCGGATGCCACCAGGGTATCCGGATCCGCCGCGCGTGCGGTCATCGAGCGGCCGTCCTGCGACAAACGTACCGACACTTCCGCCTGCGCGTCGGTGCCCTCGGTGACGGCGTGGACCTGGTACAGCTCGAGCTTGGCCTCGTGCGGCACCAGGCGCTTGATGCAGTTGAACACCGCGTCCACCGGACCGTTGCCCTCGGCTTCCTCGATCTTGATCTGGCCGTCGACGTCCAGCTTCATGGTCGCGCGCTGCGGGCCATGGGTGCCGGCGATCACGGTCAGCGAGGTCAGCTTGATGCGGTCGTGCGAGGCCGCCATCTCCTCGTCGACCAGCGCCTCGATGTCCTCGTCGTAGATGTCCTTCTTGCGGTCGGCCAGCGCCTTCATCCGCGTGAACGCGTCTTCCAGCTGGTTCGGACCGAGCCTGTAGCCCATCTCCTCCAGCTTGTGCACGAAGGCATGGCGGCCGGAATGCTTGCCGAGCACCAGCGAGGACTGCTTCAAGCCGACCATCTCGGGCCGCATGATCTCGTAGGTCGAGGCGTCCTTCAGCACACCGTCCTGATGGATGCCGCTCTCATGCGCGAACGCGTTCCGGCCGACGATGGCCTTGTTGTACTGGACCGGGAACGAGGTTGCCGCCGACACCACCTTCGAGGCGCGCGTCAGCTGGGTGGTGTCGATCTTGTTCCAGTAGGGGAATTTGTCGTTGCGCACGTTGATCGCCATCACGATCTCCTCGAGCGCAGCGTTGCCGGCGCGCTCGCCGATGCCGTTGATGGTGCACTCGACCTGGCGCGCGCCGCCGACGATGCCGGCCAGCGAGTTCGCGACCGCCATGCCGAGATCATTATGGCAGTGCACGGAGAACACTGCCTTGTCCGAGTTCGGCACGCGCTCGATCAGCGTCTTCATGAAGTGGGTGTATTCCTCCGGCACGGTGTAGCCGACGGTGTCGGGGATGTTCACCGTGGTGGCGCCGGCCTTGATCACGGCCTCGACGATGCGGCACAGGAAGTCCATCTCGCTGCGGGTGCCGTCCTCCGCCGACCATTCGACGTCGTCGATCTGGTTGCGGGCGCGCGCGACCATCGCGACCGAGGTCTCGAGCACTTCTTCCGGCGTCTTGTTCAACTTCACCCGCATGTGCAGCGGCGAGGTCGCGATCACGGTGTGCACGCGGCCGCGCTTGGCGAACTTCACCGCCTCGGCGCAGCGGTCGATGTCGGCCGGATGGGCGCGGGACAGGCCGGCGATGACGGAGTTCTTGGAGCGGCGGGCGATCTCGCTCACCGCTTCGAAGTCACCCTGCGAGGTGATCGGGAAGCCGGCTTCGATGACGTCCACACCCATATCGTCCAGCAACTCGGCGACCTCGATCTTTTCCTCGAAGGTCATGGTGGCGCCGGGGCACTGCTCGCCGTCGCGCAGCGTGGTGTCGAAAATGATGACGCGGTCCTTCTCGGACTTGTTCACGGTGGCCATTTCAAATTTCCTTTTGAGCTTTTGCGCCGTTCAGGCCGTCTTGGTCCCTGGCGCTTGAGGTGTCCGGTGATCTCGACCAACCCCTGAGCGCCCAGGCGCATGGCGCCCAGCCGGCCCTCAGGGGCAGCTAAGAAGAAGCCCGCCAATCAGGAGGGTGGGCAGCAGCGCAGCCGGGATCGTGGCGGCGGCCAGAGCCACCTCCCCCGAAATCCCCTCGATTTGGCCGCGAATCAGCATTGCCAGACCCTTTTGAGCCCACAAATTCTCGGTCAAAACCGTTGACGGTTGGTTGCCGGGAGGCTCAGTGGCCTGTTTCTAGACGAGAAATGGCCGCAACTGCAACGCCAAAAGATGGTCAAGAGGGCTGACTTGATTGCCACCCCTTCCCCCGCTTCGTGCCTGGACCCGCTGCAGGCGCGCAAGCGATGCGGCGCAGAGCCGAGACCCAAAGGCGGCAGGCAATCCGAAATCCCTCCGCGGAGGCAGTTCTGGCTTGCTTCGTTGCGCACGGGGACTACCCGCCCTGCTCGTCCCCTCTCGTGCCGACGCTGCCGCGTCCACCGTAAGCCCGGCTCGCGATCAAGACGAGTTCGAGATCGCCCTCTGGATGAGCCGGGATGGGCGACATATGCGCCATTTCCGAATTTCGGTAAAGTGGAATATTTCTGCGCGAGTGGACTTGCCCCTATCCCGCGCGGCGGGCGCGGGCTCTCGTCTCCCAGCGGCTCAGCATCTGGCCGAGCTCGCCGTTGACCACGGGCACTGCCGTGATGGCGCTGGCGATGTCGTTGGTGTTGGCGGGTGGGTTGGCGGGAAGCCAATCCGGTTCGCTATATTCCCGCCAGCGGCGAGCTTCGGCGCGCCGCTTGTTGGAGATGGTGTCACGCGTGAAATAGCCGGCCGCGAACGCGACCCCCAGCAATACGATCAATACGACGACGCCAGCCACTCTCAACTCCGTTCATTGCCCCCGCACGGTGTCTGCGTGGCAATCCGCGCGAAATCATGGCTTGAAGCGGGCCGAATGCGTGACATGCCGCGCTTTGCCGCAGGCAGATTTTTGCTCAAGCCGGCGGAACATTTTCGAGCCTTGCAAACGGCGCAAAGAGGACGCGAAGCGCGTCCGCGCCGAACGCATTCGAATATGACGGGATTGCGGCTCCGGCGCATCGTGCGCATCCAATTCCACCCTCGCAACCGGCGCTGGACCGCATTAACCTCCAGTTGCTCGGCCGGATCAACCGGCCAGCCGAACATGACTTGGGAGGACGCGATGACACGCCAGGAACAGCGTGAGCAGGAGCTTGCGCTTTCACGACGAACACTTGTCCGGGGGCTTGCGCTTGGCGCCGCCGCCACCATCGCTGGCCCTGCGCTGGCCCAGACCGGACCCGCCGCACCGCCGACCACCATCACGACCCCGCCGCGCGATTTCGGCCCGCACGGCGCGCCGACGACTTATTTCTGGGACCCCGACATCATCGCGGTCGATCCGTCCTTCAACGATCTCGCGCAGCCCAACACCGCGATCAAGCGCCTCTACACCGGCGTGTTGTGGGCCGAGGGCCCGGCTTGGAGCGCGCAAGGCCGATATCTGCTCTGGAGCGACATTCCCAACAACCGGCAGATGCGCTGGAGCGAGGACGACGGCCGCGTCAGTGTATTTCGCACCCCGTCCAACAATTCCAACGGCAACTCCTTCGACTTCCAGGGCCGCCAGCTCTCCTGCGAGCATTTGACCCGCCGGGTGACGCGCTACGAGCATGACGGTACCGCCACGGTTCTCTGCGACAATTACAACGGCAAGAAACTGAATTCGCCGAACGACGTCGTCGCGCATCCCGACGGCAGCTACTGGTTCACCGATCCGCCCTATGGCGGCCAGCTCTACGAGGGCGAGCCGGATGCGGCGGGGGGCGCGAGCAATGCCGGCGGCAAGCTCAATCCGCGGATCGGACAGCCAGCCGGCTTCACACCGGGCAAGCGCGAGCTGCCGACCAATTGCTATCGCATCGATCCTTCCGGCCGCATCGACCTCGTCGTCACCGAGGAGCAGGTGCCCGATCCGAACGGCCTCTGCTTCTCGCCGGACTACAAGAAGCTCTACGTCGCCTCGACCGGCAAGGGACCGGGCGATACCGGACCCGGCGGCAAGGGCGAGATCTTCGTGTTCGACGTCGGCAGCGACAACAAGCTGTCGAACCTCAAGAAGTTCAGCGAATGCGTGGTCGACGGCGTGAAGTGCGGGCCGGACGGCGTGCGCTGCGACGTCAACGGCAATGTCTGGGCCTCCAGCAATGCCGGCCGCGCCGTCGGCTACAGCGGCGTGACGGTGTGGTCACCGGAGGGCAAGTTGCTCGGCCGCATCCGCCTGCCGGAGGTGTGCGGCAACATCACCTTCGGCGGCCCCAAGCGCAACCGGCTGTTCATGGCCGCAAGCCAGTCGCTTTACGCGGTGTTCACGGCAACGCAGGGCGCGGGGCCCGGCTGAGGGCGAGCCAGCTATCGTCGGGTGGGCAATGGCGCAAAGCGCCGTGCCCACCATCTCCCTTCGTCTCAAAGGGATCGTGGGCACGCTTCCGCCTTCGCTTTTCGAGCTGCAGCGGACAAGTCGTTTTGCCCACTCCGCGCGACACCGGGTTTCATGACAGCCTGACGACGCGCGCGCGCCGATGACGTTCCCCGGCCGCAATCAAGCTGCACCGCGGGCCAATCTCCGCCATCAAAGCAAAGATGATGTGTGACGCGGCAGGGCCGCAGTGCGGCGCGCGGGCATGATGCTCGCCGCGCTCCGCGCCGGATATGAACTGGGGAGCCTTCGCGATGCGCCATATGCCAAACGACACGATCATCACCAACGTGGGAAGCCAGGAGCTCGTGCTCGTATACGGCGATCCCGGTCTGCCGATCGACGGCCGCGGCGGCAACGACACCATGATCGCAACAGTCGATGGCGGGCCCAGCACCCTGCTGCTGGTCGGCGACGATGAGGATCTGCAAGGACGGTCGCACGGCGGCAACGACCATTTCGTCGCTGATGTCGCAGGCTTCGGCGTCTATGTCACCGTCGATGGCGACGCGCGGACGATGTCCGGCCATGCCCATGGCGGCAATGACGTTCTCAACGTCGACGCCACAGATACGATCTATACGACCACCTCTCTGTTCGGCGACGCCGAGATGGCGATGAGCGGAGACGCGCGCGGAGGCAATGATTTCATCACAGGCACGATGGGAGACAGGGCGTACGGGACGTTCGTCGGCGATGCGGGCACGACCATGAACGACGAGACCCGAGGCGGCAACGACATCATCAACGTCACCCAGGCCGGCGTCTATGGCGCCGCATCGATCTTCGGCGATGCGCTCGACATGCTGGGCGAGGCACGTGGCGGCAACGATATTCTCGTCTACACGGTTGGCACCGAAGCGCGATCCGGGGGTGCGTTCATGGCCGGGGACGCGGACTACATGAGCGGCAACGCCCGCGGCGGCGACGACGTGCTGATCGCAGCCGTCGACGGCAATCCCGATTCGACGTCGATCACCATGTTCGGTGATGCCTCGAACATGTCAGGCAACGCGCATGGCGGCAACGACATCCTCGTGGGCAGCGCGCGCGGCGACTGGCTGTATGGCGATGCCAACACCTACGCCCCGGCCGTGGGCAGCTCGATCACGGGCGGCCGCGACCTCCTCAACGGCGGCGGCGGCGATGATCAGCTCTGGGGCGGGCCGAACAACGATCTGTTCGTGTTCAACGCAGGCTCGGGCCAGGACGTGATCAACGATTTCGATCAGGGCAACAAGGCCGCCGGCAGCACCGCGCGGGAGCATGATGTGATCGACGTCCACGCTTACGGCTTTGCAGGCTGGGCCGATCTGAAGAGCCTGATCAGCGACGACAGCGCCGGCAATGCGGTGATTCACCTGACGGCCAGCGACACGATCACGCTGGACGGCGTCCATGCCGCCGATCTCAACGCCAGGGACTTCATCGTCTGAGGGGCGGCTTGCTGGCCGCCGAACGCCTCTTGCAAGGTCCCGCCCTGCCACCGCAGGGCGATCGCCTTTGGCAGCGAGCTCGGCCGCGACCATCCTTCGAGACGCCCGCCGTTGGCGGGCGCTCAGGCTGAGGATCGCCTGCGCGGCATCCGTTTCGACAAGCGCTCATGCTGTTTAGCCTTGCAGGCGCGCTGGCATCAAAGGACCCATCCTGCGATCCTGCCGTTGTTCCCCACGGGGGCCGAAGGAGGCGAGATGGACGATCGACCAAGACAATCCGACAGCCTGCTGCAGGACGACGGCTTCGTCCGGGTCCGCGGCGCGCGCGAGCACAACCTGAAGAACGTCGACGTCCGCATTCCCCGCAACGCCCTCGTCGTGTTCACGGGCGTATCGGGCTCCGGCAAATCCTCACTCGCCTTTGGAACGATCTACGCCGAGGCGCAGCGGCGCTATCTGGAATCGGTGTCGCCCTATGCGCGGCGCCTGTTCCACCAGATGCAGATCCCTGAGGTCGACGACATCGAGGGCCTGCCGCCTGCGGTCGCGCTGCAGCAGCAGCGGGGGGCGCCGACGACGCGGTCATCGGTCGGCAGCGTCACCACCATCTCGAACCTGCTCCGGATGCTCTATTCCCGCGCCGGCGACTACCCGCGCGGACAAGCGATGCTCTATGCGGAATCGTTCTCGCCGAACACGCCGGAGGGCGCCTGCCCGACCTGCCACGGCATCGGCCGGATGCTCGACGTGACCGAGAAGTCGATGGTGCCCGACGACACCAAGACCATCCGCGAGCGTGCCGTCGCGGCCTGGCCGAGCGCCTGGCAGGGGCAGAACCTGCGCGACATCCTGACGACGCTCGGCTACGACGTCGACAAGCCCTGGCGCGAGCTGCCCAAGAAGGACCGCGACTGGATCCTGTTCACCGAGGAGCAGCCGACCGTTCCTGTTTATGCCGGCTACGATGCCGCCGAGGTCAGGCGCGCCCTGCGCCGCAAGGAAGAGCCGAGCTATCAGGGCACCTTCACCGGCGCGAAGCGCTACGTGATGCAGACCTATGCCAAGTCCGAGAGCGCGATGATGAAGCGCCGCGTCGCGCAATTCATGATCACCCAGGACTGCCCGACCTGCCATGGCTCGCGGCTGAAGCCCGAGGCACTCAAGGTGAAATTCGCCGGGCTCGACATCGCCGAGATGTCGCATTTGCCGCTCAAGCAGCTGCACGAGTTGATCAGGCCGTTCGCAAAGGCCTCGGCGGACAAGTCGGAGAAGATCGTCGTCGCAAGGCGCATCTGCGAGGATCTGACGGCGCGCCTCGCCGTGCTGCTCGACCTCGGCCTCGGCTATCTCGCCTGCGAACGCAGCACGCCGACGCTGTCGCCCGGTGAATTGCAGCGCCTGCGCCTGGCGACGCAGGTCCGCTCCAATTTGTTCGGCGTCGTCTACGTGCTCGACGAGCCGTCCGCCGGCCTGCATCCCGCCGACACCGAGGCGCTGCTGCGGGCGCTGGACCGGCTGAAGCGCGCGGGCAATTCGATCTTCGTGGTCGAGCACGAGATCGAGGTGATCAGGCATGCCGACTGGCTGGTGGATGTCGGTCCCGACGCCGGCGACGGCGGCGGACTCATCCTCTATAGCGGGCCGCCGGCTGGGCTCGGCGACATCGCACAATCGCGAACGGCCCATTATCTCTCGCGACCAAGAAAGCCGCTGCCGGCTGATCGCCGCGAGCCGAAGGGGCACCTGAAGATCAGGGGCGTCGTCCGCAACAATCTTCGCGGCCTCGACGTCGACATTCCGCTCGGCGTCATCACCGGCGTCACCGGCGTATCGGGCTCCGGCAAGTCGAGCCTGATCAGCCAGTTCCTGGTCGACACCGTGGCCGCGCATCTCGGCCATACGCTCGCCGCTGACGACGACGACAGCCTGGCCCCGACGGTCGAGACCCTCGGTGGCAAGATCGTTGGCGGCCTCGACCAGGTGAGCCGCCTCGTCGTCGTGGATCAGAAGCCGATCGGCCGCACGCCGCGCTCCAACCTTGCGACCTATACCGGGCTGTTCGACCATGTGCGAAAACTGTTCGCGGCGACGCCGCAGGCAAGGTCGCGCCGCTACGATGCCGGGCGCTTTTCGTTCAATGTCGCGAAAGGCCGCTGTGCAACCTGCGAGGGTGAGGGGTTCGTCTGCGTCGAGCTGCTGTTCCTGCCGAGCGTCTATGCGCCCTGCCCGACCTGCAAGGGCGCGCGTTACAACGACAAGACGCTGGAGGTGAAGATCCGCGGCAAGTCCATCGCGGACGTGCTGGCGATGCGCGTCGACGAGGCCTTCGTCTTCTTCGAGGGCGATGCCACGCTGAACCGTTCCCTGTCGGTTGTCCGCGAGGTCGGCCTCGGCTATATCCGGCTCGGCCAGTCCGCCACCGAATTGTCCGGCGGCGAAGCCCAGCGCATCAAGCTCGCGACCGAGCTGATGCGGCCGCAGCGCGGGCCCACGCTCTATGTGCTGGACGAGCCCACCACCGGCCTGCACCCGCGCGATGTCGAACGGCTGATTGCCCAGCTCGAGCGGATCGTCGACGCCGGCAGTAGCGTGATCGTGATCGAGCATGACATGGACGTCGTCGCGCACAGCGACTGGATCATCGATCTCGGCCCCGGCGCCGGCGACGAGGGCGGCCGCATCGTCGCGGCGGGGACGCCCGAGCAAGTCGCCAAGGCCGGCGGCAAGACGGCGCGTTATCTGGCCAGCCGTCTCAGGCAGTGACCACGCGGCGTTGGCCGCCGGGCCATCTCGCCGTCATTTCGCAAGTGCGTTCCAGGACGCCGCGGACAGACCTCGACTTTCGCCATGTTGACTTTCTTCGATCCGGTTCCCCATACTTCGCGGAACAATAACAACCAAACACAAGACGGTTTTGAGGGAGGATAGGATGCCGACTTCACGCAGGCAGCTGCTGAAGGGTACGGCGGCTGCCGCCGCCACACTCAGCCTCGATTGGACCAGGGCCCAGGCGCAGGCCGAGAATTTGCGCATCGGCCTGATCTACGACCTCACCGGGCCGTTCGCGGCCGGCGGCTCGGTCGCCTCCTCGGTCGGCGCGCAGATCGCGATCGACCTCGTCAACGAAAAGGGCGGCATCGGCGGCAAGACCAAGATCGTGCCCGTTGCGGCGGATTCCCAGAGCAAGGCCGACGTCGCCATCAACGAGGCCGAGCGGCTGATCAGCCAGGAAAAGATCGACATCATCAACGGCGTCTATTCCAGCGCGCACGCGGTGCCGATGGCGGCCAAGGTCGAGCAGCAGAAGAAGATCCTCTGGATCACGACCGCGGTCTCGACCGCCGTGTTCAAGGACAAGAACCTGCAATACGTGTTCCGCGCGCAGATTCATTCCGACCAGTACGGCCAGGCCTTTGCCGGCTTCCTCGCCGAGCACGCGCAAGCCAAGCTCGGCATGGATCCCAAAGAGGTCAAGGTCGCGCTGATCCACGAGGATGGGCCCTACGGCGTCGGCGTCGCCGCCGCCGACGAGGCCTATGCCAAGCAGGCCGGCATCCAGGTCGTGCTGCGCGAGGGCTATTCGGCCTCGGCGCCCGACCTGTCGGTGCTGGTGACGAAGATCAAGCGCGCCAAGGCCGACGTGATCTCGCATGCCGGCTACAACCCCGACATCACCCTGTTCCTGCGCCAGGCACGCGAGAGCGGATTGCGCTTCAAGATGCTGTTCGGCGCCGGCGCGGGCTACAGCCAGCTCGACAAGCTGCGCGCCACCTTTGGCGCCGACATCGACAATTTCTGCAACATCGATCCGGTGCCGGCGCAATTGCTCGATCCGTCCAAACTCGCGCCGGGCATGGGCGATCTGATCAAGACCATGGTCTCGCGCTACCAGGCCAAGACCGGCGCCACCGACGTGCCGCCGCATTGCTCGATGGGCTTCAACCAGACCTGGGTGCTGCTCAACAACGTGCTGCCGGTCGCCAAGGAGAAGTACGGCAGCTTCGAGCCCGAGGCCATTCGCAAAGCCGCCCTCGACGTCGACATTCCCGCCGGCGGCACCATCCAGGGCTACGGCGTGAAATTCTTCCCGCCGGGCACCCCGCTCTCCGGCCAGAACGAGCGCTCGACCCCGGTGGTGATGCAGAATGCCGGCGAGCACATCTCGGTGGTGTGGCCGACCAACATCCGCACACAAGACCCAGTGTTTCCGCTGCCAAAGGGATCGACCTACGGGACGTAGTATTGAACGCGCTGAAATCGATAGCGAGCATAGGCGCCGTCTTCCCCTCTCCCTTGTGGGAGAGGGTGGCTCGCCGCGAAGCGGCGAGACGGGTGAGGGGTCTCTCTCCACGCGTGAACCTCTCGCCGTCTGAATTCTCGGATAGATACCCCTCATCCGGCGCTTCGCGCCACCTTCTCCCACAAGGGGAGAAGGGATAGCAGCGTGCCTGTGGTCTCTTCAGCGGCCCTACAACACCACCCGCCGTCCCTCCTCCGCCGCCCAATACCCAGCGTAATTTACCTTGATCGTTTCGTAGGCCAGCGCGAGGTCCGACAGCGGCTGCCGGCCCGTCGCCACGCATTCCATGAAATCCTGGATCTCCTGCAGATAGCCGCGCGTCCATTCCTCCTCGAGGCAGACATATTGCCAGCCGGTTTTGCGATCGACCTTTTCGGTGATGTAGACGCTGGCGAGCTTCTCCTCGCTGGTCTGGTAGCTCATCAGATGATTGTTGGGGGTGATGTTGGCGAACAGCGAGCCGCCGCTGGTGTAGGTCTCGATCAGGTTGCGCACGCCGCCCATGATCATGTCGCCGGAAAACACGGTCGCCTTGGTGCCGTCGGAGAAGGTGGTGGTGAGCGTGCCCCAGTCTTCGACATCGACGGGATTGGCCTTGATGTAGCCGCGCTCCTCGGGCTTGAGAGACGCGGTGACGTTGCCGACGTCGCCGGTGACGCTGGCGACGCGAATGGTCTCGCCGCGCGCCTTGGCCTCGACCTGCTTGAGATAGAGCACGGCCGAGAGCGGATGGCAGCCCATGCGGATCAGCGAGCCGCCGCCGGTCATCGCCCATTGCGCGGCATGGGCCGCGTGCGAGCCGGAATGACTTTCCTCGCCCTTCATGAACAGGATCTTGTCTTTCGTCGCCCTGATGATCTCCGCCGTCTTGGTCACCGCGGGCGCGTAGACCCAGTCCTCGGCGTACATGAAGAGTTTTCCGGTGCGCTCGATCGCGGCGCGGGTCTTGTCCATTTCCTCGATCACGCGCTGGTACATCAGGGCCTTCGGCACGTGCTTGCCGATCGGCTGCGCGTCGCCGTCGCGGCCGAAATAGCCGGCGAACGGCTTTTCGCAGATCACATGCTTGCCGGCCTGCATGGCACCGACGATCATTTCGGCATGAAGATTGGGCGGGGTGCAGATGTCGACGACGTCGATCTCGCCGTCGGCGATCAGCTCTGCAAAGCTGCGATAGACGCGCGGGATATTGTGGTGCTGCGCGAACGGGATGACTTTCTCGCCACGCGCGGCGACCGCCGCGACCTCGACGTCCACGCCATAGACCCGCCGGAACGCATACATGTGCAGCTCCGACACGAAGCCGCAGCCGACGAGTCCCACCTTGATTCCTGCCATCGTGCTCCCCAATGCTTTGGGCAGCACTATAGCGTGCGGTCCGGCCTATTCCACGGAGACTCGCACCACGCCGGCGCTCATCATGCCGAGTGCGCGGGCGGCGGGCACCGAGAGATCGACGATACGGCCGCGGATGAACGGGCCGCGATCGTTGACACGGCATTGGATCGAGCGGCTGCCATAGGACACCCTGAGCACGCTGCCGAACGGGCGCGTGCGGTGGGCGCAGGTGAGTTCGCCGCCTTTACCGGCTTTTCCATAGCCGTAGTAAGAGGCAAGCCCGCTTTCGGCGCGGGCAACGGAAACGACTGAAAATGAAAACATGGCTAGGCAAAACAATAGCGTCGGCTGCGCTCGCACGGCACCGCTCCCGGTTGGCCCGCCCGGCACTGCAAACGACGATTTGTTCCCTGGAGTTCCAAACCTGCGGCGCGCAACGTGCGGCCGTGCCATCACACATTGTTACTTCCGCGAAAGAGCAGTCCACGCCGGCCGGCTCCATCGCAACGCGATTGTGCGCGCAAACACGGAACGCGTTTGCGCGCGGATCATGCTCAAAGCCAGAGCCCGAGGGCTCACCAATAGCGGCGATAATAGTGACGGTGATAAACCCGGTACGGGCGGTAGCCGTAGCCATAGCCGTAATACGGACGATACGGCCGATAATATCGCGGATAGACCGGGGCGTAACCGTAGCCGCCGTAATAGGCCGGCGCATAACCATAGCCGTAGCCCGGATAGCCATAGCCGCCGTAATAAGGACCGCCGTAATAGCCATAACCGCCGCTGGCGATGGCGCCGCCGATGATCGCGCCGGCGGCGAGACCGCCAAGGCCCCAGCCCCAGCCGCCGCCGCGCCAATGCACCTGCGTGACGTCATTGCTGGCTGCGGCCTTCATGGTCGCGACGTTGGTCGGCAGCGGGGCCGCCGCCGCCTGCTGAATTTCGCCGGCGACGACCGCGCCGGCCAGCGCACAGGCAATTGCCGTTCTCCAGATCCTCATCGTCTTACTCCCTGTCTGACTTTGCTTGGAAAAGGATCGCAACGCCATGATCGGGCATCCTTGCGCCAAGTCAAAGTCCGGATTCAAAACCCGGATTTGCGTGCGGCGCACAAGTCCCGCGCATGGCGCGCTGCTGGATAGCCAAGTCGAAAGCATTAAGCTTCCCGCGTTCGCAACCAACAACCTACTTCCCGATTTACTATGCGTACCGTTACTATCGGTTCCAGTGGGCGCGGGACCGCGGGGCTTCTGGCGACAAAAAGCCTCGAATGCCAGAGTTTGGGAGGATGACATGAGTGCCGTCGGTAGTGAACCGCTCGCCCGTCAGGCGTTGGCGTTCGTCCTGGCGGGCGGACGCGGCAGCCGGCTCCTGGAGCTGACTGACCGGCGCGCCAAGCCGGCCGTCTATTTCGGCGGCAAGTCCCGGATCATCGATTTCGCGCTGTCGAACGCCGTCAATTCGGGCATCCGCCGGATCGCGGTCGCGACCCAGTACAAGGCGCACAGCCTGATCCGACACCTTCAGATGGGCTGGAACTTCTTCCGCCCCGAGCGCAACGAGAGCTTCGACATCCTCCCCGCCAGCCAGCGCGTCTCCGAGAACATGTGGTATGTCGGCACGGCAGATGCGGTCTACCAGAATATCGACATCATCGAATCCCACGCCTGCCGCTTCATCGTCGTGCTGGCTGGCGACCATATCTACAAGATGGATTACGAGGTGATGCTGCGCCAGCATGTCGAGAGCGGTGCCGACGTCACGGTCGGCTGCCTCGAGATGCCGCGCGCGGAATCCAGTGGCTTCGGCATCATGCATATCGACGAGAACGGCTGGATCCAGGAGTTCCTGGAGAAGCCGAAAGATCCACCGCCGATGCCCGGCAAGCCGGACGTCTCGCTCGCCAGCATGGGCATCTACGTCTTCAACGCCAGATTCCTGTTCGACCAGCTCAGGCGCGATGCCGAGGATCCGAACTCCAACCACGATTTCGGCAAGGATATCATTCCCTATCTCGTCAAGAACGGCCGCGCGATCGCGCACCAGTTCTCGACCTCCTGCGTCCGCTCCAGCCGCAACAACACCGCCTACTGGCGCGACGTCGGCACCGTCGACGCCTACTGGTCCGCCAACATCGATCTCACCGACGTGGTGCCGGAGCTCGATCTGTTCGACCGCGCCTGGCCGATCTGGTCCTATTCGGAAATCACGCCGCCGGCCAAATTCGTCCATGACGAGGAAAGCCGGCGCGGCCAGGCCGTGAGCTCGCTGGTCTCAGGCGGCTGCATCATCTCGGGCGCCTCGCTGCGGCGCTCGCTGCTGTTCACCGGCGTGCGCATCAACTCCTACGCCAATGTCGAGAACGCGGTGATCATGCCCTATGTGAATGTCGGCCGCGGAGCGCGGCTGAAGAACGTCGTGATCGACCGCGGCGTCGAGATTCCCGAAGGGCTCGTCGTCGGCGAAGACCCCGAATTCGACGCGAAGCGATTCCGCACCACCGAACAGGGCATCTCGCTGATCACCCAGCCGATGATCGACGGGCTCAATAAATGACGCCTGTTCGCGTCCTCGCGGTCGCTTCTGAAGTCTATCCCATCGTCAAGACCGGCGGCCTCGCGGATGTCGCCGGCGCGCTGCCGATCGCGCTGAAGGCGCACGGCGTCGAGATGCGCACCTTGATGCCGGGCTATCCCGACGTGATGCGGCTGGTTTCCGGCGCGGCGGAGCTCCGGACCTGGCCCGATTATTTCGGCGGTCCCGGGCGGCTGCTTGCCGGCTCCCACGAGTGGCTCGATTTGTTCGTGCTCGACGTGCCGCATCTCTATGCGCGGCCCGGCAATCCCTACGTCACCTCCGAGGGCGTCGACTGGCCGGACAACGGCGTGCGCTTTGCGGCGCTGTCCCGTGTCGCCGCCGATATCGGTCACGGCCTCGTTCCGACGTTCGTTCCCGATGTCGTGCACGCCCATGACTGGCAGGCCGGGCTCGCACCCGCCTATCTGCATTATGACCATCGGCCGCGGCCCGCGACCGTGATGACCATCCACAACATGGCCTATCAGGGCAAGTTCGCGCCGGAGCTGATCGGGGCGATCGGCCTGCCCTGGGGCTCGTTCAACGTCAACGAGCTCGAATATTTCGGCGGCATCAGCTTCCTGAAAGCCGGCCTGCAATTCGCCGACCGCATCACCACGGTATCTCCGACCTATGCGCGGGAGATCCAGAGCGACGAAGGCGGCATGGGGTTCGGCGGCCTGTTGCGCGCACGCGCAAGCGTGCTCAGCGGCATCCTCAACGGCATCGACATCTCCGTGTGGAATCCGCAGGACGATCCGCACATCGCCTACCGCTACGGCGCGGAGGACCTCACGTTCCGGGCCGCGAACAAGGCGGTGCTGCAGCAGCAGTTCAACCTCGATTCCTCGGATGAGGCGCCGCTGCTCGGCGTCATCAGCCGGCTGTCGTGGCAGAAGGGTCTCGATCTCCTGCTCGAGGCGATTCCGACCATTTTGCGCGAAGGCATGCAGCTGGCGCTGCTCGGCAGCGGCGACCGTGATCTCCAGGACCGCTATCAGGCAGCCGCCCGCGCCAATCCCGGCCGGATCGGCGTCGTGATCGGCTATGACGAGATCTTGGCGCACCTGCTCCAGGCCGGATCGGACGCGCTGATCGTGCCTTCGCGCTTCGAGCCCTGCGGCCTGACCCAGCTCTGCGCGCTGCGCTATGGCGCCGTCCCGATCGTCTCACGCGTCGGCGGGCTCGAGGACACCATCCTCGATATCGGCGAGGCCGACGCCTCCGGCCGCGATGCCACCGGTTTCAAGTTCGCACCCGTGACGGCGGAGGCCCTCGCCGGCAGCTTGCGCAAGGCCAACACCGCCTTCCACGACAAGCCGATCTGGCGCCGGCTGCAGCGAAACGGCCTTGCGACCGACGTCTCCTGGCGTGGCCGCGCTGGCGAATATGCCGCGCTGTATCGTGATCTCATGACTTCCCGCGCCTGAAGCATGACCGTCCTCGAATCCATGTTATAGAGCCGGCATGGACCCCTTCGTCATCAAGCTGATCGGCTTTGCCGCCGCTACCTGCACCACCGTGGCCTACGCGCCGCAAGCCATCAAGGTGTGGAAGACCCGCTCCACCGGAGACATCTCGCTCGGCATGTTCCTGGTCATGGTGCTGGGCCTGGTGCTCTGGCTGATCTACGGCCTGCTCTCCGGCGACGCCCCGCTCGTCGCCGCCAACGCCATCACCATCGTGCTCGCCGGATGCATTCTGGTGATGAAGCTGCGATACGGGTGAATGTCCCTCTCCCCTTGTGTGCGAGGGTGGCTCGCCGCGTAGCGGCGAGACGGGTGAGGGGTCTCTCTCCGCACATGAACCTCTCGCATTTGAGTTCGCTGAAGCAACCCCTCATCCGGCGCTTCGCGCCACCTTCTCCCACAAGGGGAGAAGGAGGAATCAATCATCCAAACACATAGGACGCCATCGCGACGCTCGCGACTTCGTCGACGAAGACGCGCCGGCCGACGTCGCGGCCGGCGGCGCCAGCGGCCACCATCAGCGGCAGCAGATGGTCTTCGCGCGGATGCGCCAGGCGCGCGCTGGGTGCATTCTCCCAATCCACCAGCATCGCGTTGCGGCGGGCCGGATCCGGATTGCTGATCGCCTCGTTCAGATAGGCCTCGAAATCGTAGGAGACGGGCTTGGACTCCGGCCGGTTGAAGCCGCGCATGTTGTGATAGGTCAGCCCGCTGCCGATGATCAGGATGCCTTCGTCGCGCAGCGATGCGATCGCCTCGCCGACCTTGACGTGCTCGGCCGGATCGTAAGCCGACTTCAGCGAAAGCAGCACGATCGGCATGTCGGCATCGGGATACATCAGCCCGAGCGGCACGAAGGTGCCGTGATCGAAACCCTGATTGGGATCTTCGCGGCAATCGAGACCCGCGTGCGTCAGCAGCGCCTTCACTTGCGCGGCAAGCTCCGGCCTGCCCGGCGCCGGATATTTGATGTGGTAGGTATGCTCGGGGAAACCGTAATAATCGTACACCATCGGCGGATGCGCCGAGGTCGATACGGTGAAGGCGTCGGCCTCCCAATGGCCGGTGATGACGAGCACGGCCTTTGGCCGCGCGGGAAGCAGTTGCGGCAGCCGGCCGAACTCCTGGGCGGTCTTGGCATATTGCACCCGCCTGTCCTCCATGAACGGCCAGGGGCCGCCACCATGCGACAGAAACAGGGTCGGAATTCGCGTCATGGGGCTCGTCTCAATGGCAACAGGCGCGTGCCAGTGCCCGCGCGACCGGCGGCGAGCATAGGCAAACCGGCATGGTTAGCAAGCCGTTAACGATTTGCCGCCCAAAATCCTGATGTGGCCGAAGCAGTCGGCCTGAAGACAAGTGAGACGTGAGATGAAGAAGTTTGCGCTGGGGGACGTCGTCAACAGTGACAAGGGCCGCCGCGGCATCGTGCGCGCCGCCTTCAAGTCGCGGGACGGCCAGCAGTTCTACGCCGTCGAGAAGGACGGCGCGATGGACTATCTCGAGGAAGACCGGCTCACGCCGGCTCCCCGCGTCGAGCTCGCGGCTTAAAGCCCACTCCATTCTATGGCGCTAGCGCGCGAGCCGGTCGAGACGCTCCGCGAATGGATCGTCGCCGCTCGCGATGCGATCGTTCGTGATCAGCAGCAGGCGATCGCGGCCCGCCGCAGCGTCCCAATGCGGCAGATCGAGGCCGTTGGGATCGCCGCTCCTGGCGAAGTTGATCCAATAGGATCGCATGCGCCTCGCAACCTCGCGATCACCGCGCGAGAAGATGCCCGCCCCGGGTACGCCTTCCGCACCGAAGATGAATTGCAGCTCCCGCCCGTGCCCGCCCTCGGGACTGGCGCGCCGGGCTTCCGGCACATAGGCGAAGCGATAGCGAAAGGTTGCCGTGCCGCTTGCGGCATGCAGGCGGGTCAGCAGTCTTGCCGGCTCGGAAAAGACCTTGTCGGTATAGAACCTTGCCGCAAGGTCTGAGGACCTGACGATCTCGGGATAGAGCTTGCGCAGCTCATCGCTCGGGATACCTGACGCTGCAACCTCCTCCTTGGTATCGAACTCGCTGTCGAAGCCGGTCTCGTCGTCGTTGGAGCCGATGATCAGGGGAATGCGGCTTTGATGTCCGGCCGCAAAGCCGGCTGCAATGTCCTCGGTCACCAGGCTTCCATCCCTCATCGGCGCGAAGCTGCGCCGCGACGTCTCCAAGAGACGATTTTGAGAGGCCAGCAGGCGACGCGGCTCTGCGGCGCGCACATCCGCCTGCGGTCCCAGCGCCGCCACGAACTGCCGGCCGATCGCCTCCGCATCCTGCACCGAGCGCAGCCGCGCGCGCGCGGGGAGTGATTGCAGGATGGCTTTCTGGAACAGACCACGCGCTTGCGCGGACAGCATCAGAAGCGCGATCGACGTCGCGCCTGCGTCGCTGCCGAACAAGGTGACGTTATTAGGATCGCCGCCGAAGGCCGCGATGTTGTCGCGAACCCAATGCAGCACCGCGATCTGGTCCATCAGGCCATAGTTGCCGGAGCCGCCTTCCGACAGCGCGGGATCTGCCAACCAGCCGAGTGCGCCGAGGCGATAATTGGCGGTCACGACGATGAGGCCGGCCTGCGCCAGCCTCGCCCCATCGAACAGATGCTCATTGGCCGTGCCGCCGACAAAGCCGCCGCCATGAATGAACATCATCACCGGCAGCGGACCGTCGACCCCGAAGGGACGGAACACGTTCAGCGTGAGACAATCCTCGCTCGCATCACGCAGCGCCGGTTGAAGGCACGGCGCGCCATAAGCGTAGGCGGTGTGCATCTCCGAGCTTTCGGGTGTCGGCTGCGGCGGACGCCAGCGCAGCGCGCCGACCGGCGGGGCCGCATAGGACAGTCCTTTGAACGATGCCACTTCGCCTTCGACGGCGCCGAGCATCTGTCCTTCACGCGTCAGTGCGAACGGAAACTGTCCGACCGGCTGAGCCACGGCCGAGCCGGCGAGCAAAAGAAATGCGGAAGCCGCAATGAGCGCAAGCAGGGATCGCATCTCGGGATCTCGATGCGCGGACAGGTTCCCGTGAGGTTATGTCCGCGGCGCGCCAGGAGGCAAGCCTCGCGGCGGCTCACTGATCGCGTTTTGCGAGAATCTCCGCCAGCGCGTGCCGCGCGACGATGCCGAGCTCACCGAGCGTGGCGTGGCCGGCCTGCGCGGCCTCGATCAGGCGCTCGGCGATGAACCTGCGACTGTCGTGATCGCCGCCATGCGGCAATTGCCGGCATGTCTCCTCCAGGACGACGTCCATGTTCGCTTTGGTCCGCTCACTCAACTCTGGCATGACGCTCGGTCGCTACGCGTGGCTTGTAACCGCAAGCATACACAGGCGGATCGGGCATGATTATCCGGGTAATCACGGCCATTGTGCATCGCGATGCGTGTAGCGCCGCGACATTCACGTGGCCACGATGCCGCCGCAAACGACCACCGAAGATTGCACTTGCTCTGATGACAAGCTGAACCTGCAGCGATAGCCTGCCGGCAAAACGAAACATACGGGAGGAATGCGATGTCTGACGCAATGGTTGCTACTCGTGCCACCGAGAAACGCGGAACCGCTCAGCAGGTCGATGTCGCCGTGGTCGGCGCCGGATTTGCTGGCCTCTATCTGCTGCATCGCCTGCGCAAGGCCGGTTTCTCGACCGTCGGCCTCGACGAGGCCGGTGACGTCGGCGGCACCTGGTATTGGAACCGCTACCCCGGCGCGCGCTGCGACATCCAGACCATCGATTACAGTTACACCTTCGATCCTGAGCTCGAGACCGCCTGGACCTGGTCGGAGAAATACGCGACCCAACCCGAAATCCTGCGCTATCTCGGCTTCATCGCCGACCGCTACGATCTCAGGCGCGACATCCGCTTCAAGACCAAGGTCACCGAAGCCAAATGGGACGAGCAGGCCGAGCGCTGGCTCATCACCACCGACAATGGCGAACCGGTTTCCTGCCGCCATTACATCATGGCCACCGGCTGCCTCTCGGCGCCGAAGCCGCCGGAGATCGACGGCGTCAAGGATTTCAAGGGCGAGGTCTATTTCACCGGACGCTGGCCGCATGACGGCGTCAATCTCGCGGGCAAGCGCGTCGCGGTGATCGGCACCGGCTCGTCGGCCATCCAGTCGATCCCACTGATCGCCGAGCAGGCAGCGCATCTGACCGTGTTCCAGCGCACGCCGAACTTCGCACTGCCGGCGCATAACGGCCCGGCGCCGTCGGACCGCAAGACCTTCTTTGAAAGCGATCGCGCGGCCTATCGCGAGCAGGCGCGCCAGTCGATGGCCGGCGTGCCCTATCCGCAGCAAACGGTCGTGAGCTGGCAGCTCAGTGACGCCGAACGTCGCGAGCGGTTCGAACGGGCCTGGGCGGCGGGCGACCTCGTCCACATCCTGACCCAGCTCTGGGCCGATCAGGCCGTCGACGTCGACGGCAACAAGATCGTCCAGGACCTCATCCGCGAGAAGATCCGCGCGGCCGTGAAGGATCCCGAAACGGCGGCTGCGCTGATGCCGGATGACCATCCCTTCGGCGCCAAGCGCCCCTGCCTGGAGACCAACTACTACGCGACCTACAACCGGCCGAACGTCACCCTGGTCAATCTACGCCAGGAGCCGATTAAGGCGATCACCGCCGGCGGCATCACGACGGCCAAGCGCAATTTCGACGTCGATGTCATCGTGTTCGCGACCGGGTTCGATGCCATGACCGGCGCGATCCGCGCCGTGCATCCGATCACCGGGCGCGGCGGCAAATCGCTCACCGACGTCTGGGCGCAGGGACCGCAGAGCTATCTCGGGCTCACGGTGGAAGGCTTCCCGAACTTCTTCATGATCACCGGGCCAGGCAGCCCGTCGGTACTGTCGAACATGGCGGTGTCGATCGAGCAGCATGTCGACTGGGTGGTCGACCGCTTGGCTGCGCTGCGCGATGCCGGCTTCACCACGATGGAGCCGACAGAGACGGCGCAGGCCGGCTGGAACAGGCACATGGCCGACTGCTCGATGCTGACGCTGCACCGGCTCGCCAACACCTGGTACACGGGCGCCAATGTGCCCGGCAAGGTGCAGGGCCTGATGCCCTATACCGGCGGCGTCGGCCCCTATCGCAGCATCTGCGACGAGGTGGTCAGCCGCGGCATGCTCGGTTTCAAGCTCACCGGTCCCGGAGGCGCCGCGCAATGCAATGACGGCGAGGTGGTGCGCCTGCAGCCGGACGTGCGGCTGGTGCTGGGCCTGCTCGCGACACTGAACCTGCCGCCGATCGAGTCGATGGGCGCGGAAGGCGCGCGCGCCTTCGTCAACGAGTTCAACAAGGGCCGGCCCGCGGGGCGGCCGATCGGCGACATCGTCGATGGCACCCTGCCCGTCACGGGCGGCGCGTTGCCTTACCGCGTCTACAAGCCGGCCTCGCCGGGACCGCATAAGGTCGTGGTCTACTTCCACGGCGGCGGCTGGGTGCTCGGCGACGAGCAATCGGACGAGCCGTTCTGCCGCGACATGGTGCGGCGGACCGGCATGATGTTCGCCAGCGTCGGCTATCGGCACGCGCCGGAGCATCGCTTCCCGACCGCGGCCGAAGACGGCTATGCCGCAACGCGCTGGATCGCCGAGCACGCCGAGCAGCTCGGTGGCAGCCCGGGCCCGGTGCTGGTCGCGGGGTGGAGCGCCGGCGGCAACGTCGCCGCCGTCACCTGCCAGCTCGCCCGCGATCGCGGCGGGCCCGAGATCGCCGGCCAGCTGCTGATCTGCCCGGTCACCGATTGCACCTTCGATCGACCCTCCTACAACGACAATGCGGTCGGCTACTTCCTGACGCGCTCGTTGATGTACTGGTTCTGGGACCTCTATTGCTCGCCCGCCGACCGCAGCGATCCGCGGGTCTCGCCGCTGCGCGGCAAGGTCGCCGGACTGCCGCCGGCCTTCGTGGCGACCTGCGAATTCGATCCGCTGCGCGACGAAGGCATCGCCTATGCCGAGGCGATGTCGGCCGCAGGCGTCCCGGTCGAGCAGTTGAAGGCGCACGGCCATTTCCACTCGTCCTTCACCATGGTCGACGTGGTGATCACCGGCGTGCCGGGCCGGGTGCAGATGGCGGAAGCCTTGCGGCGCTATGCCGGGCTGCCGCCCGAGGTCAGTCGCGACGAGCCTGGCCCTGGCTTCAAGATCGCGGCGGCGGCGAGCTGATTGCGACAAGGCGGCCGGGAACCTTTGTCCGGCTGCTGCGTTGGGTCGCCGTGGCATTGAGATGCAGCGACAGGTGTAGGCCCCGGCCCGCGAACTTGCGTGCTGGGGCATTTTTTGCGTGAGGCGAGACGATGGGGGACGTTGTCGGAGAGTCCAAGGTCGATTTCGGTGCGCCTGCGGTTTTGTACAAATGGCCTTCCCTGGCAAATCAGCGCCGGGAGGATAGTGCGCCCTATCAGGTGATCGAGGGCACGCTGGACGAATGCATTTCTGCTTTCACGGCAAAGCCGGCGACGACCCGGCATCTCTATGAGATCCGCACGGCAGCGCAACCGCCGCTGGTGACCGAAGTCCTCTCGCCCGAACACATCATCGAGCTGTCGCGCTGGAGAGAGTTTCTCTGACACTTCACGGGATCGCGGAGGAACCTTCTGCTGGTTTTTCCCGTTAACGCGGATCGGAAGCCAAGTCCGGAAGCCAAGTCGCGAGTGCCCTGAGGATGCTTGAAGCTGGCGTATCGTCCCCCGTCGTGCCCTATGGCGCAGACCAGACCTTGTTCGTGGTGATCGATCGCCGCGACGAGGCGACCGAAATTCGCATCGAACGCAACGATCTCGAAGCGACCATCGGCGAGCTCGTCGCCGGCTGCTTCAACGATCCCATCAAGGTGATCTCGTTCAACACGCTCGAGCATTGGATGAAGGACATCTCGACCGACGTCGCCGGCGAGATCCGCGCGCGCTGCGACATCGACGGAATAGAGCTGCCGGACTATCTCAGCGACTTCGTCGAAAGCCATTCATAGAAAGAATTCATAGAAGGCCATTCGTGGATAGTCCGGCGCGCTAGAAGTGCCGCGCTGTTTGCGCCGGCAACAAAAAAGCGCCGCTTCCGCGGCGCTTTTCGTGTGACACCCACTTAGTGGTGCCAGAACAATGCCAGCAGCAGAACGATCGGCAGCGGCACGCCAAGCAACCAAAGCAAAGCACCTCGTCCAAAACCCATGATGTCCTCCTCTTCTCTCCTGCCCAGATGACGCAGGAGGCGCGAAGAAGTTCCCCGGTTCGCGGGGAGGACGAATGCGTTCAGAGCATGGTTTGCTGGAGCTAAGCGCGCCGGTACTTGCCGGCGATGACGTCGATCTCGCGGCGGCGTTCGTCGGCAAAGGCCAGGAGCTTTTCGATCGTCAGCGTATCCGTGATCCGTTTGGCGAGCCGCTCGGCGCGCGCGGCCTGATCTTCGAGATACTGGATCGTGTTCAAGCGTCCGACTCCCCAACAGCCCCAAATTGTCCGGACACTCATGGTGCTTGAGAAGCCGCTAACAGCCGGTTAAGCGCGCCGCGTTGTCTTGACGAGCGCGCTATTGCACGACCTCGAGGCGGACGTTGGTGATGCCCTTGTCGACCATGCCGAGCGCCTCGGCCGCGGACGGCGAGATGTCGACCACGCGCCCGCGAACATAGGGCCCGCGATCGTTGACCCTGACCGTGACGAAACGGCCGGAGTTGGTATCGGTGACGCGGAGCTTGGTGCCGAACGGCAGGCTGGGATGCGCCGCGGTCAACTCGTTCTTGTCGAACCGCTCGCCGCTCGCGGTCTCCGTATCGGAATAGAAGCTGGCGAGGCCATGCGACGCGGTCTGCTTGGCGTTACCGTCGGGGACGCGCGCCCGGCTGATCGGGCGCGGATGCAGCGCCGCCACGCGGTGCGGCCGCTCGACCGCGGCCTGCCTGTTGGCGCCGGCGAGATCGGCCTTCTGGCGGCCGACCGGCGATTGCGCGCAGGCCGCAAGCGAGGCGGCGCCGGCAATGGCCAGCAGCAGCCGGCACGAGATTGCGAAGGAAATCCGGGCAGTTTCGGCACGTGCAATGCAAGACATGGTACGCCCCTCCGAACGGGAGCGATTTTCGGTGGGCAATGAGGGCAGAACCTTGTCGGAACAAAAGCAGGCGTAGGGCCGCCGCCGTTTCGCGCCAGCTGTGACGATTCCACCACAGTGACGCGTCCTGAATCGGGACAGATTCGCCGGGAATCAGCGCGATACGATGCGCCAGATGATGATGGGCCGCGTGTCCGGCCGGCTCTCGGCCGGCTCCGCATCACCCTTCAGGAGCTGCGCGAACTCACGCCAATAGAGTCGTCGCCAGGTCGTCTTCAAGCTGGCGAGAAAATCGAGCTCTCGTTGCGTCAGCGTGCACATCGCGCCTCAGGCCACAAGGCCTCCCATCGGTTTGACGTCCGCGCTGCCGGGGAAGACCATATCCGCCAGCACCTTCTCCTCGACGCGCAGATGATCTCTGAGCAGGCCTTTCAGCACGGCGCGCAGATCGGTAGTCGGCTTGAGGTCGCGGTCTTCGAACAGCTGCGCCGGCTTCAGGCCCGGCCAGTCCGCGATCACGCGGCCGCCCGCGAGCCCGCCGCCGATCAGGAACGCGACCGTGCCCGTGCCATGATCTGTGCCCTGCGTGCCGTTGATGCGCGCGGTGCGCCCGAACTCGGTGACGACGGCGACCACAGTCTCCTTCCATGCCTCGCCCATGTTGGTCTCAATCGCGGCGAACGCGCCATCGAGTGCACCGAGCAGATTGTAGAGCTGGCCCGAGGCCGCCCCTTCCGCGATGTGGGTGTCCCAGCCGACGAAGCCCATGGCGCCGACGCGCGGACCGTCCTGCTTGGCGAGGTAGCGCGCGGCGGTGCCGGCCGCTTCCGCAAAATAAGCGCGCACGCGCGCGATGCCCGGTGGCGCCAGCGTCGGATCGTCCGACATCGCTTCGCCTGCGCCCGGTGCCCCGCCGAGCGAAGCGAGCTTCATGCGTGCCTGCAGCACGGTGGCGAGCTTCGGGTCGGTGTGCCGGTAGAGATCGAGCAGGCGGCTCTGGGTGTCCTCGCTCGCCGGCAAGAGCTTTTGCGGCACCCATGTCATCACAGGCGCGGAGCCGCGCACCACCAGCGGCGTCACCGAACCGATGCCGAGCGCGCGGCTGCCGCGCGGATCGACGCGGCCGCCCCCTTCCAGGGCAAGCAGCGCGCGGTTGAGCCAGCCCGAGGCGGTTGCGCCCGGCTTGGTGAAGCCGCTCTCCAGCACGTCCTGGCCGTCGAAATGCGAGCGCTCGCGATAGGGCGTCGCGGTGGCATGGACGATCGCGGCCTTGCCGCTCTTGTAGAGCCGGTGCAGGTTCGGCATCGCCGGATTGAGCGCGAAGAAGGAATCCAGCGGCAGCGCCGGCGGCTTGCCGTCCAGCACCAGCGCGCGGTCGCCGCGCAGCGAGATCCAGTCGGGATCGCCGACCGGCGCGACCGCACCGAGGCCATCGAGCGCACCGCGCAGGACGATGACGAGCAGCCGCGGATCGCGTCCTTCGGCGCGCGCGATCCTGGGCATCTGGCTCCAGGCGAACAGCGCACCGGAGCCGGCCAGAAGTTCGCGCCGCGTCGGCAGGTGATTGACGATGCCCATGCTCACCTCCTCTGAAAATCCGCCGACATGAACAGCAATGCCAGCGCCTGCTGGCGGCTCTCGGCGCGGCCGACCGCCTGCTTCACCTCGCTCGCGATCTCCGATGCAAAGACGTCCTCGATGATGGCTTGCGGATCGGTCGTGCCTGCGAGGCGCTCGGCTAGATTGTTGGCGACATCGAGCCGCCGGCCGACGCCGTCGATCCAGCTCGCCTCGTCATCCGGATAGCCTTTTGGCGCGGACGGGCGCCACAGCGGCTCGCCGAGCAGCTCCTGGCCGCCGGTGTAGCGGACCGGATCGACCTGGGTGATGCCGGTCGCACGTGCCATGCCCACGACCCATTCGCCGGGCCGCTTGAGCTTTGACGGCGGCCCGCGCCATGCCTCGTCCGACGACACCATCGCGATCGCGACCTGCTTGAGATCGCCATCGGTGTCGCGAAAGGTTGTCGCCAGCTGCTCGACCAGGACCGGCGGCGGCTCGTCGGCGACGAAGTGGCGGGCAAGCTTGGTCGCGACATGGGTCGCGGTCGCCGGATGCGCGGCGAGATCGCGCAGCACGGCGCGGCCCTGCTCGACGTCCTCCTGCTCATAGCGCTTGCCGAGCACGGTCTGGCCGCCGGGCTCATGCAGCCGCGGATTGAAGATGAACTCGCCGCCATGCTGGGGATCGGCGCCCGGCGGCACCAGCGTCCAGCCGGTCATGACGTTCGCGAAGCTGATGACGTCGTCCTGGGTGTAGCCGGTGCGCACACCGAGCGTATGCAGCTCCATGATCTCGCGCGCGATGTTCTCGTTGAGACCGCGGCTGCGGTTGATGCCGGCGATCGAGTTCGCCCCCATCGAGCCGAGATTGTCGAGATAGAACAGCATGGCCGGATGGCTTTCGGCCGCCAGCAGGAGATCGACGAAATGGCCTAGCGCGTGGGCGCGAACCGCCTCGCGCTCATAGGCGCCGGACATGCTCTGGATCTTGTTGGCCGAGATGCAGAAATGATTGGACCAGAACCACACCAGCCGTTCGGCAAAGCCGATCTCGGCAGTGAGCGCAGCTTCGGTCCGCAGCTTGGCTTCCTGCAAATAGATCGGACGGCCGGGATCGGGGACGGCATCGGCCGCCTGCTTCGCCGCCATCTCGGCGGCGTCCTTCTCCTGGGCATAGCCCTGTGCCCGGCCCTCGGGCTGCGCCTGATCCGCCGACGCCATCTGCTGCTTCTTGACCTGCTGCTGCGCCTGCTTGGCCCGCGCCGTCCGCCGCGCATTGGCATCGGCAACGGTGCGATAGGCCTTTGCGCTGGGGGGAAGGCTGGCGGCGGCGCTCAGTGTGAGCGGCCGGTCGAGCTCGGCAACCAGCGCGCCGCGCGGGTCGGTCCCGATCGCGGCCATCGATCCCGGCCGCGGTCCCATCCCGAAGCGATGCAGCGCCAGCAGGGCTTCTGTCTTGGCAGAATTGCTCATGGCGATCGCCTCTTTCTTCGCGCCTGCCCTGATCGCGAGTCGTTAGAAGCTACGATTTGTAATGCTACAAATCGTAGCATTCACATTGCCGGCCGACAAGCGGAGATTGCGACGCCTCCGTCAAGAAATCGCGAGCCGCCACCCTGCCTAGAAATTCGGGCCGAGCGCGATCTTGGTGATGGTGCCGTTCCGGACGCCGATGCGCCATTCCGCCGAGCCATTGGCGAACTGGGCGATGTAGATGTCGCTGTCGAGCGCGGTGACGCCGCGGAACGAGACCGCCCGCAACGCGCCGAGCTTGGCCAGGATCGCCTGGTCGAACGGCAGCTGCTGGCGCGTGATCTCGGCGACCTCCGACGTCATGAGCTCGTAATCGGGCTGTCCCTTGCCGACGCCCTCGATATAGCGGCGCAGCATCTCCTCGCCATTGGCGATCGGAACGGCGCGGCGTGCGGCGCGCCCCGGCTTCGCGCCGAGGTTCGAAGCCTCCACGTTGTGGAAGCGCGTCTGCCGGCCCGGCATCAAGACCTCGAGGCACCGCCCCGACTTGTCGGCAATGACCCAGGGATTGTTCACGGTGGTGGTGACAGCCCAACTCATATTGGGCCTGACGACGCTCTGCGCCTTGCGATTGCCGTCGGCGTCGAGATTGAAGATGCGGATGTCCTCGCCCATCTCGTTGTAGAGCATGATCCGGATCGGCGAGGTGCCGGCGCGACCGCGCACATTCGCCTGTTCGGCGCAGGGCATGATGCCGCCGAGCTCGTCATTGCCGTCGGCCCGGAAGATGACGTCGCCGGCCTTGCCGTCGGGCTCGAGCAGCAGGCGGAATTCCGCCGTGCCGTTCTCGAACTTGGCGCCATAGATGTCGTAGCCGCCGGGGCCGACGCCGCGGAAGAAGATCGATTCGAGGGCGCCGAGCGCCACGAAGGTGGCCTGCGTCTCGTTGAGCTGTCGATGGATCTTGGCCGCCAGCGGCGCACTCATGCGGTCGTAATTCGGCCTGCCTTGGCGCATGTCCTCGATCCCGCGCAGGATCATCTCCTTGCTGCCGGCAACCGGGACCTGCTCGCGGAAACGATCCGGGACTTCCGCGACACGGCGCGCAAAGTCGGCCTCGATCGCCTGCGCCACCGCCGCGTCGATCCGCGGCGCGAGACGCGCGCCGGCGACCGCGTTCTGGACCAGCACGCGCGAGACCCTGGCCTGCTCGTCGCGCAGGAAGATCAGGAGGTTGTGGCCATGGATCGAGAAGGCATCGGCACCTTCGGCGAGAGCTGTCGCCGGGCCCTGCACGGTCTCCTGCACCTGCAGCCGATCCCCATCGCGGCGCACGGTGAGCACGCGGTTCGGCGCCAGCCGGTACCAGCCGACATATTGATCGAGCGGCGCGGGCTCCGCAGCGGTGGTCGGCATCTCCGCGACACGAACCGCGCGGATGTCGCGGCCGTTCATGCGCAAGCTCAGCTCGGCCGAGCGATGCTCGGCATCGAGCGGGAACGTGATCTCGCCGGACGAGGCCGGATAGGACGCCGTGCCGTCGCGGCCCACCGTCAGGCGCAATTTGCGCTGCCCGGTCATCTGGCCGTAGAGATCGTCGCCCTCGCGGAAGATGGCGAACACCGAGGCCGGACCCATGGCGTAGAAATTGACGAACGGGCGATAATGCTGGGCCGGCGCCTCACCGAGATCGGCGATGGGTGCGGGATCCGGCGCGCGATAGGCGATCATGCCGGCGGACATGATCACGACGGGTGCGATCGCGCTCGCGATCCAGAGCCGCTTGCGCCAGCCGACCGCAGCTGGCATCGCGGCCGCCGCGATGATGCGCTCGACGCGGGCGCGCACGGTCGAGGCCCGCGCCATCGCGAGCTCGACCGACCGCGGCCTCACCGTGCTGGCGAAATCGAGCAGGATTTCCGCATAGGACAGCCGGTCCTCGATGACCTCGATCGCCTCGATGTCGCTGATGATCTCGGCGAGCTCGGCGAGGCGTGCGAGCTGCCACCATGCGAACGGGCTGAACCAGAACATTGCCCGATTGAGCGACGCCAGCAGCAGGACATAGAAGTCGCGGTTGGCGACATGCGCGCCCTCATGCGCGAGCACGGCGAGGCGCTTCTTGGCGTCCCAGCCGGCGAACTGCGGCGGCACCAGAATGGTCGAGCCGAAGGTGACGGGACCGCCGACATCGCGGCTGACGCGCACGTCGGTGCCGGTCATCGGCAAGCCGCGCAGCGGTTTTGCCGCCCGCGCCAGCCGCCAGGTCAGGAAAAGACCGATCGCGAGCCGCAGCAGCAACAGGCCGGCAACGCCGGCATAGACGAGGGTGGCGATCAGCCACCAATTGATCGGCAGACCACTTCGCATCACCGGCGGCGCGACGGCACCGGCGGGAGCGCCGGACAGCGCGGGCTGCGGCGTCTCCAGCATCGAGATGTCGGCCGGCAGGAAATCATCCGGCACGGAGACCGGCAAAGGCAGCCGGCTGATCGTGAGCGTCGGCCAATGCATCACGAACGGCATCGCCAGCGACGCCAGCAGCACGACGATCCACGCCGTCATGTGAACGCGCGGATTGCGCGCGCAGAAAAGATTGAGACCGAACCAGACGACGCCTCCCAGCACAAGGGAGCGCAGTGCCGCCTCCGCCAGAGTTGCGATCATTCTTTCTTCACTCCCCTCGCCTTCTTCGCCTTGGCCACCTGGTCGGCCAGCTCGCGCAATTGCTGCTGGTCGAGCATCTTGTTGTCCACCATGCCGACGAGGACCTCCTCGATCGAGCCATTGCAGAACCAGTCGACGATGCGCTGCACCGCCTTGGCCGCCACCTTCGCGCGCTCTTCGGCGGCGTGATAGACATAGGTGCGGCCGTCCACGGTGTGGCGAGCATAGCCCTTTTCCTCCAGCCGGCGCAGCACCGTACGAACCGTCGATTCCTTCAGCCGCCGCGACAGACGTTCACGCACGATCTCGGCCGTGACGGGACCATGGGCCCAAACCAATTGCATGACCTCGCGCTCGAGGTCGCCCAGTTCGGGCAAACGATCGTCCATGGCATCTGACCTTGCGGCTTGAGTTCTTCTTGTAACGCTACAGATTGTCGCATATAGCGCCGCGCGACACAACGCCGATTCCACCTGAGATGGTGCCGGTGGGCTGACCTGACTGCCGGTTCGTGAATGTGAGACAGGCGAAAAATGCGAGGTCGTCATGCCCAAGCCTGTCCCGGGCATGACGATGCGGAAACGTGGCGCCGTTATCGCGCCGTTCGAGCGCGGGGCGACCGCTCAGTAATGCGGCTCGTACATCTGCGACTGCACAAGGGCCTTGACGTCATTGGGCGCCGGCCCGTCCGCGAGCCCGCGCTGATAGGCAACGTCGGCGACGGCCGCGGCGATGCGGACCGAGACTTCGCGGATGCGCGGCAGCGCCGGATAGAGACTGCCCTGCGCGAGATCGTCCTTGCCGACGCAATCGGCGAGCGTATGGGCCGCCGCCATGAACATCTCGTCGGTGACGAGGCGCGAGCCACTGGCGATGACGCCGAGGCCGACGCCCGGGAAGATGTAGGAATTGTTGCCCTGGCGCGGCACGAAGCTGCGGCCGTTCAGCTTGACCGGATCATACGGGCTGCCGCAGGCGAACAGCGCACGGCCCTCGGTGTAGCGATAGGCATCCTCCGCCGAGCATTCGGCCTTCGAGGTCGGATTGGAGAGCGCGAACACGATCGGCTGTTCGTTGAGCTCCGCCATCGTCTTGAGCACCTCCGGCGTGAAGGCGCCGCCGACCGCGGCGACGCCGATGATCGCCGTCGGCTTCAGCGTCTTGATCGCGGTGAGGAAGTCGGCGATCGGCGCCTGATCGGTGTGGGCATAGCGGAGCTTGTGGCCGGACAGACCTTCGCGTCCGCCGACGACGAGACCGCGGGAATCCACCAGCCAGTTGCGGCGGAGCGCGTCCGCCTCGGAGGCGCCTTCCGCCATCATTGCGGACACCACGAGATCGGCGATGCCGGTTGCCGCCTCGCCGGCGCCCAGGAACAGGATCATCTGGTCCTTCAGCTTGCCGCCATTCACACGCAGCGCCGAGAACAGGCCGGCCAGCGCCACCGCCGCGGTGCCCTGGATGTCGTCGTTGAAGACGCAGGCTTCATCGCGATATTTGTGCAGCAGCTTGAATGCCGAATGATTGGCGAAATCCTCGAACTGGATCAGCACGCCCGGAAAGGTCTTTCGCGCCGCCTGCATGAACTCGTCGACGAAGCTGTCATAGGCTTCGCCCGTGAGCCGCCGCTCGCGCAGGCCGAGATAATAGGGATCGCTCAAAAGCTCTTCGTTGTTGGTGCCGACGTCGAGTACGATCGGCAGGCACGCCTCCGGATGCACGCCGGCGCAGGCCGAATAGAGCGAGAGCTTGCCGACCGGGATGCCCATGCCGTTGGCGCCGAGATCGCCAAGTCCCAGAATGCGTTCGCCGTCGGTGACGACGATCAGCTTGGCCTGATAGGGCCAGTTCTCCAGGAGCTCGGTGATCTGGCCGCGATCGCGCGAGGAGATGAACATGCCGCGCGGCCGCTGGAAGATCAGGCCGTATTTCTGGCAGGCGAGCCCGACCGTCGGCGTGTAGATGATCGGCTGAATCTCGTCGATATTGTCGACGACGACGCGGAAGAACAGCGCCTCGTTGCGGTCATGCAGCGCGTTCAGCGCGACGTATTTTTCGAGGTCCGTCGGCAGCGTGCGCAGGTTGGTGAGGACGCGCTGCGCCTGCGTCTCCATCGTCAGCACGCAAGGCGGCAGCAGGCCGCGCAGGCCGAGTGCTTCGCGCTCGGATTCCGTGAAAGCGGTGCCCTTGTTGAGCAAGGGATCGCGCAGCAGCGCCATGCCTTGCGGCGGATTTGACGACGTCGATTGGGCAACGACCCGGGCAGGTCTATTCACGAATTCCCCCAAGAAGCACATTGAACCGCGCACATTGTCGGCCAGCGCTCCATTGAGATCAAGGACGCAGACACTGAGGCCCCGATTGTGATCTCGCACCGCAGCGAGATTTGCGCCAACGATTGGCAGTTGCGCGCGTAAAAGTTAACGCGGCAAGCTACCCCTCGTCATTCCGGCTGGATGTTGGCCGCCTTCACGATCGGCCACCATTTCTCGGTCTCGGCCTTCTGGAACGCAGCGAGCGCTGCGGGCGTCTGCTGGTCGGTTGGCGGTATCTCCTGCCCGAGTTCGGTAAAGCGCTGCTTGACCGCGGCATCGGCGAGCGCGGCGACGATCGCCGTGTTGATCCGGGCGACGATGTCCTTTGGCGTGTTCTTCGGTGCCCAGATGCCGTGCCAATAGGAAATATAGAGCCCTGACAGGCCCGCCTCGTCGACGGTCGGAATGTCGGGAGCGGAGGCAAGCCGCGTCGGCGATGTCACCGCGAACGCCTTGACCGCGCCGCTCTTGACGTGTGCCAGCGAGTTCGCCGCCTGGTCGAACATGATGTCGATCTGGCCTGCGACGAGATCGATCATGGCGGGCCCCGCGCCGCGATAGGGCACGAACTGGAAGTCGGTGCCTGTTTTATCCTTGAAGAAGACGGCGGCGACATGGGCTCCCGTACCCGCCCCTGAAGTTCCCGCGGTGGCCTTACCGGAATTGGCCTTCAGCCACGCAATCAGCTCCTTGAGATTGTTCGCCTCGAGCGACTTCCGGCCGACGATGAGTTGCGTGCCCATCGCGATCATTGCGACCGGCTCGAAATCGCTCACGACGTCATAAGGCAGCTTGAGGATCGCGCCGTTCAGCACATGAGTGCCCCAATGACCGATCGTGATCGTCGTGCCGTCAGGCGTCGCGCGGGCGGCGCGGGCACCTGCAATGCTGCCGGAGGCACCGGCGACGTTCTCGACCACGACCGTGGTGTGCAGCTCGGCGGCGATCCGCTCCGACAGGATCCGCGCCAGCGTGTCGGTCGGACCGCCCGCGGCGAACGGTACGATGAGGGTGATGGGCCGCGATGACTGAGCGCCTGCCGGCGCGCACCACATCGCGCATGCGATCAACCCGCCAATGACGATCGCATGACCGCGCAACACAGCCCACAGCCCCCGCATCAGTCTCTCCCACCCTTTTTGCCGCCCGCATTTTGGCAGCGGGCCGGAGGGCGAGTGAACGCTGCCGGGCGAGCTGAGGCAAGCGGTAAGTTGATAGCGCTTCTATCCGGCCGCGCGCCGCGGCGTCAGATTGGCGGCGCTATCGGCCGGCGGCGCGATATGCATCAGGATGGTCTGGGTGGCGGATGCGACGTTGATGCCGTTCTGCTGGAAGCGCAGCTTCATGCGCCGGTTGAATTCGCGCTGGACCGGCCAGCGCCCGGCTTCGGTGCAGCGGATCTGGCCGACGATCGACACCATCGCGCCGTCCACCTTGTCGATGCCCCAGAGATCGAGGTCGCCACGGATCAATGCGCGGAAATCCGGCTCGCGGCGCATCTCGTCGACGATGTCCTTGAGGATCTGGCTGGCGCGGTCGGTGTCTTCCTTATAGGCGACATTGACGCTGACGGAGGCGTTGCCTGCGCCGCGGCTCGCATTGGTGATGGTCGTGACCGCGCTGAACGGCACGATGTGCACGGCGCCGTCGCCCGCGCGCAGACGTATCGTTCGAATGGAAACGTTCTCGACCACCCCTGACAGGCCCGACACGCTGACATTGTCGCCGACCTGTACCGTGTTCTCCAGCAGCAGGAACAGCCCGGTGATGAGGTCCTGCACCAGCTTCTGCGAGCCGAAGCCGATGGCGATGCCGACGATGCCGGCACCCGCCAGCAGCGGCGCGACATTGACGCCGATCTCGCTCAGCGCGGTGAGGCCGACGATCGTGGCGATCAGGCAGAGCAGCGCGGTGCGCAGCATCGGCTGGAAGGTGCGCAAGCGCGCGGCGCGGGCGTAGTGCCCGTCCCGCGACAGCGTGTTGATCTGGCGGTCCAGAAGCGCGTTGCTGGCTTCCCAGATCGCGGCTGCGATGAATACGGCGAGGCCGATCGTCACCACGGCGGAGATCAGCCGGCTGCCGATCTGGCCGCCATAGAACCAGACGATGGCGTCCACACCCCAGACTTCGAGCATCGCCACGAAACCGATGAAGACGATCACGCCGGAGACGATCCTGCGCAGCAGCGGCAGATAGCGGTTGGCGCGGATCTCCAGACCCGGAAAGCGCTGCAGGATCTCCGGCTGGATGCGGAAGCCACGGTCGATCAGGCTCAGCGTCAGCATGATGGCAACGCGCGTGATCACGGCAACGACGACAGTGCCGACGAAATATTGCAGCAGCAGCGAATAACCGTTGCGGATGTTGAGCGCCCACACCGCCCAGAGCGCGAGATCGAGCGCGATGGCGAGATAATGCCATCCGCCGGCGATGCGGTTGCGCAGGCGGGCCGCGATGCCCTGCCGGTCGGCCGGCGCCCGAATGGCCTCGGCGACCTGCCGGCGGCATTGCAGGATGATGACGACGACGAAGAGATGCACGATCAGCATCACCATGCGGAGCAGCGCGGCATAGCCGGCGCGGTGCAGGCCGAGCAGCAGCGCGACATTGGCAAAAGCGATGCCGGAGACGCCGACGCCGACGATGCGGCGCGCCCAGATCTCGACATAGGCCGCCGTCTCGGCGCGCACCGGAAACAGACCGAACGGCCCGGCCAGCGCCCGGAAGACGCAGATGAGTCCGCGCGAAAACGCATAGGCGTTGACGACCGCGAGGATCACGAGGCGAACGGTGGTGGGCTGTCCGATCTCGGTGCCGAGCAGCGCCGTCGCGACGCCGACGAAGAGGAGCACGGGAAGCAATTCGAGGACGAGGCGCCCGAACACGAAAGGCAGGCGCTGCATGATCTGCCAGACGCGCGCCAGGCTGTGACGGCGCTTGTGCAGTTCGGGCGCGGGGGTGACATCGGCAACCGACGACGGCGGATCCGCAATCGGCAACACCTGCGCCGGCAGATGCGCGGTTTGCGGCACACGCCCCTCGAGGAAGGCAACCGGGCGCCGGATCAGGCGGAACAGTACCCATTCGGCCGCGAGCGCGCAGCCGACCACCAAGGCGAGCTTCCAGGCGATCTCGATCAGAAGGTTATAGGCCGCGGGATCGTTCGCCGTTCGCACGATCCAGTAATAGAACGCCGGGAAATGCGTGATCGTCCGCGCCACGCTGGCGATCTCGCTCGAGATCTCGCCAATCTCCTCCGACACCGTGAGCAGGAGCTGCGCACCGAGTCCGTCGGCCGAGAGCGGGATCGGCGACTTGCGCTCGGGCGCGGGCGTCGCAGGTTGCTGCGGACCGGACGCATTGGCGATCAGGCGCAGCGTATCGATCATCTGCGCGCGCTTCTTGTCGTCCTGAAGCGTCTCGAGCGCACGCTTGGCCTCGTCCGGCGACAACGCGGCGGCATTGTTCGCGGCCGGCTGAGGCGGCTGGGCGCGAACGCTCGGGAAGGAGAAGAACGCGAGGAAGAGAACGGCGAGAACCACCGGGGCAAGCTTATGCGACACGAGGAGTCCTTAAAAAAATGCATGCGCCGGCGGCATCGGGACCACCGAAACACATGCGTCATGTCGGATTGAAGCTATTCGCCTCGCGCCTGTGTCGGAAGTTGGCCTTCGAGGCGACATTCTCTTGGCATTTGCCGCAATGCGGGGGCGGGGAACCTCGTCTCAGCAGAGTTCAGACGCCGACGAAGCGCGGTCCGTGCAACGCGATCCGTCCATTGCGGGATTCCCGCAGTTCGACTTTACGAGTCGTCACGCCCGGGCTTGTCCCGGGCATCCACGTTCTTCGCGCCTCGGGCCAAGGCCGTGGATGGCCGGGACAAGCCCGGCCATGGCGATGTGGTGACCAGTGCACCCCAATGCACAAATCATCCGCGGATCGCTCCGTCATTCCGGGAAGCGGCCCGGAATGACGGCGAGGAGGAAGGAGGGAGAAACGCAGGATGTCAAAGGCAGCTATCGCGGTCGGCCTCGTCAAGACCATCCACACGATCGGCGACCAAAATACAGCGCCGGGAAGGTAGGGGCTCTGCCTTACTGATGCAGCCCGCTAAACCTTGACCCGGCGTGCCGTTCGCGGTTTCTGCCGCTATGCGATAGTCCGAACGAGCTCCATCGCACTTAACGCGGCTGGATTTGCGGAGGTGGTGTCATAGACCTCCCCTTGCTCATGAGGTGGACGTTGCGTGTCGCTTGTTTGCGACCGGCGGCATGGTCCTCCTGTGCCACAAGACTGTCAAGCGGGATCAATCGGCGAGAGATCACAATTGAGCACGCCGGTTCCGGGAATGATCGGAACAGCGCCTGTTTTGCCCGACGCAGCAACTCCATTTCGTATAAATCGAACTGCCTCTTCAACGATCGGCAAGCCATTGATTTTGTTCACGCCGTCTACTGTGCATGGGGTTGTTTTCGCGATTTCTTCGCCTGGCTCCTCTTGTCTTCCTTCTCCAGCGCCATGCGCACCGCGTCGAACTCCTTCAGCGAGGCCTTGTCGGCGCGGGGGAAGCGCAGGTCGAGTTTTTCGAGCGTCGCATTGATCACGGAGCCGATCACGACGCGCGCGAACCATTTGTGATCGGCCGGCACGACATACCACGGCGCATGGGCCGTCGCGGTGTGCCGGACGATGTCCTGATAGACCGCCTGGTAACGCGGCCACAGCGCGCGCTCCTTGATGTCGTCCATCGAGAATTTCCACTGCTTGGCCGGGTCCTCCAGCCGGTCGAGGAAGCGCTCGCGCTGCTCGTCCTTGGACACGTTGAGGAAGAACTTCAGCACCACGGTGCCGTTGCGGCAGAGATAGCGTTCCCATGCCGAGATGTCCTCGAACCGCTCCTTCCAGATGTTCTTGGTCAGCAACTTCTGCGGCAGCTTCTCCTTGGCGAGAAGCTCCGGGTGCACGCGCGTCACCAGGCATTCCTCGTAATGGGAGCGGTTGAAGATGCCGATATGACCGCGTTCGGGCAGCGCGATCACATGGCGCCAGAGGAAGTCGTGATCAAGCTCCTTGCTGCTCGGCGCCTTGAAGGCGTGGACCTCGCAGCCCTGCGGATTGATGCCCTCGAAGATCGCCTTGATGGCGCTGTCCTTGCCGCCGGCGTCCATGGCCTGGAACACGATCAGGAGCGACCAGCGGTCCTGGGCGTAGAGCTTCTCCTGAAACTCGACCAGCCGTTTCTTGTTGACGTCGAGAAGCGCCTGCGCCGTCTCCTTGTCGAGATCGCCCTTCTCGCTGGTCTTGTGATCCTTGAGATGAAACTTGCCCGAACCGTCATAGCGGAATGGCGTGATGTAGCGGTCAAGTTCCTGGGCGGGCGATTTGGACGGCTTCTTGCTCATGAGCGCGGGGCACCTTGCGTTGCGGCTTCAGTCGGTCGAGCAAGCTACCAAGGATGCCCTTGGGAAGGAATATGATGAAGAGCACGAGCAGCACGCCGTAGACGAGATTGTCCCAGCCGACGGCCTTGGTGCCGAAGCCGATGCGCAGGGTCTCGGCCAGCAGAATGGTGATGATGGCGCCGAAGGTCGGGCCGAGCGAGACGAACAGGCCGCCGACGATGGCCGCGAACACCATCTGCAGAGACACTGCGATGCCGCTGACGGTGTCGGGGGTGATGAACATCTGGTACTGGCAGTAGATCGCGCCCGCGAGCGCCGTCATCAGCGCGCTCAGCAGCGTGATCTTCAGCTTCTCCGCGGTCACGTCGACGCCGGCGGCCGCCGCCGCGTCCTCGTCCTCCGAGATCGCCTCAAGCGCATAGCGGGCCATGCTGCGGTCGACCCAGTGCCAGACCACGATGCCGAAGAGCCAGACCCCGAGCGCGATCAGATACCAGGTCGTCTTGTCGTCGAACTGCAGCGCCCACAGCTTGTTGCCGGATGCGCGGTTCGGCGTGTAGCCGAGCGAGCCGCCGGTATAGTCGCGTGTCGCGGTGATGACCTGGAGCACGATGCCCGACAGCGCCAGCGTCACCAGCACGAAATAGTGGCCGGTGATGCGGAAGCGGAAGCAGGGATAACCGACGATCAGCGCCAGCGCGCCGGCCGCGACCATGCCGATGGGAATGCCAATCCAGGGCGACAGGCCGAGATGATTCCAGAGCAGCGCGGTGACATAGGCGCCGATCCCCATGAAGCCGCCATGGCCGAGCGAGACGAGGCCGAACCGCCCCATCATCGACCAGGAGGTGTAGGCGAACGACCAGATCAGGATCAGCACCAGGATGTGCAGATGATAGGGGTCGCGATAGACGAAGGGCAGCGCGACCAGTGCCGCGAGCCCAATGCCCCAGGCTGCAAGCCTCCCCTGCCCCATCATCGGCGCCTCGCCAGGAGGCCCGCGGGCCGGATGAACATCATGACGATGAAAAAGGCGAAGGCGAGCACGTAGCCCCATTCGAGGTCGGAGAACAGGCCACCGAGCGAGATGATCTCGGCGAACACGAAGGCGGCGATGAAGCCGCCGATGAAATTGCCGAGGCCCCCGAGCACGCAGATCAGGAAGGTGATCGGCCCAAACGACAGCCCGACGAAGGGGTGCACGTCATATTGCAGCACCAGAAGGCAGGCGGCGAGCCCGGCCAGCGCGCCGCCGAGTGCGGAGGTGATGAGATAGATTCTCTTGGTGTCGACGCCCATCAGCGCCATGATCTGGCGGTCCTGCGAGATGGCGCGGATCGCGGTGCCGGTGAAGGTGCGCGTCATGAACAGATAGACCGCGACCATGCCGACCAGCGCCGCCAGGAACGACAGCAGCCGGGCATAACTGAAATTCATGTCGCCGAAGGCAAGCACCGGCAGGCGGATGCCGAGGTTGCGGAAGTCGATGCCGAAGGCGACGGTGGCAAAGCTCTGCAGCACGAACAGAACCCCGCCGGTCGCAAGCAGCTGGTTGATCGACGGCGCGGTCAAGAGCGGCGCGATCACGAGGTAATGCAGCGCTGCGCCGAGCAGCGCGACCAGGACAACGGTGAGAGGCGCTGCGACGAAATAGCTGAGGCCGTAGACCTGCACCATGAAGTACATGGCATACATGCCGATCATCACGAGCTCGGCGTAGCAGATCCAGGTCACGTCGATGACGCCGAAGATCAAATTGAGCCCGAGCGCCAGCAGCGCCAGCACGCCGCCGAGCAGGATGCCGTTGATCACGGCCTCCAGCAAATAGATGTCGAAAATGTCCAGGAACGCCTGCATCAGCCTCACACCCCCAGATAAGCTTCCTTGACCGTGTCGCTCGCCAGCATCTCGGCCGAGGTGCCGGACGCCCTGATCGTGCCGGCCTCGATCAGATAGGCGCGGTCGACCACTTTCAGCACCTGCTGCACGTTCTGCTCGACGATCAGCACGGTCAGCCCGCGGCTGCGGATCCGCTTCACCAGCTCGAACACCTGCTGCACCACGACGGGCGCAAGGCCCGCCGACGGCTCGTCCAGCAGCAGCAGCTTCGGATTGGACATCAGCGCGCGGCCGATCGCGCACATCTGCTGCTCGCCGCCGGACATGGTGCCGGCCATCTGGTGGCGCCGCTCCTTCAGGCGCGGGAACAGGTCGAACACGACCTCGAGCCGCTCGGCATAATGGCCCCGCGCCTCCTTCATGAAGGCACCCATCTTGAGATTGTCGTCCACCGAGAGCTGCGGAAACAGCCGCCGGTTCTCCGGCACATGCGCAATGCCGAGGCTGACGATCTTGTGCGGTGGCGTCGCCACGACGTCCGTGCCCTCCATCCGGATCGAGCCGCGCGCGGGGCGGATCAGGCCGGAGATGACGCGCATCAAGGTGGTCTTGCCGGCGCCGTTGGGGCCGATGACGCCGACGGCTTCGCCGGCCTTGACGTCGAGATTGACGTCGAACAGCGCCTGGAAGGTGCCATAGCCGGCATTGACGCCGCGGAGCTCCAGCATCACGCGCCTCCCGCGCGGCGGCGCGCTTCGGCGGCCGCGGCCTGCGTGGTCTCGGCATCGGTGCCGAGATAGACCTCGATGACGCGCGGATCGCCCGCTACCGCACTCGGCAGGCCTTCCGAGATCTTCTCGCCGTGGTCGAGCACCATGACGCGATCGACGACGCGCATCAGCACGCCCATGATGTGCTCGACCCAGATGATGGTGATGCCGAGCTCGTCGCGGATGTTGCGCAGCATGTCGGCGGCCTGATCCATCTCGGCCTCGTCGAGGCCGCCGAGGCTTTCATCGGCCAGCAGCAGCTTAGGCGCCGTGGCGAGCGCCTTGGCGAGCTCGAGCTTCTTCAGGCCGGCGGCGCCGAGACCATCGACGCTGGCGTGGCGATCGGTCGGCAGGCCGACCATCGCGAGGGATCGCTCGGCTGCCTCTTCCGCCTTGACGCGGCTATGTCGGCCCTGGCCGTAGAAACCGGCGAGCGCGACGTTCTCGAAAATGGTCAGGCGGCGAAAGGGGCGCGGAATCTGGAAGGTGCGGCCGACGCCGCTGTTGATGATCCGGTGCGGCGCAAGGCCCGCGATCTCATGCCCGGCAAACATGATCGAGCCCGAGGTCGGCGCCAGCGTGCCGGAGAGCATGTTGAAGATCGTGCTCTTGCCCGAGCCGTTGGGGCCGATCAGGCCGAGAATCTCGCCCTGATCGACCCGAAACGACACGTTGTTGACGGCGGTGAAGCCGCCGAACCGCTTCACCAATCCGCTGACTTCCAGCACCAAAGCCCTCCGCTGCTACTGGTTGCTGTAGGTGGTGCCCTTCGGCAGCGGCAGCACGGCGTCGCGCTGCGCCTGGCTCTTCGGCCACACCACGTGAGACTTGTCGTCGAGATACTGGATCACGACAGGGAACGAGCGCTCGTTCTGCCCGGCCATCGGCGTGCCCTCGCCGTAGAACTTCACGCCGAAGCCGAGCATGGTGCCGCCTTCGGGGATGTCGGTGTCGAGCGCCGCCTTGCGCAGCGCCTCGGGATCGACGCCGCCATATTTCTTGATCGCCCGCGGCAGCACATCCGCCATGAACACATAAGTGTTGGAGGCACCGATGCCGACATGGGCGGAGCGGATGGCGACGCCGGGCTTGATCTTGTCGAACTCCTCGCCGACCATCTTGATGACGGGCGGGAGCTTCGGATCCATGGTCTTCTGGTTGGCCAGCCAGATCGAGATCGGGTCGGTGTTGAAGATATAGGCGGCGTCGGCCCCCATGCCTTCCTTCAGCTTCTCATAGACGCCATAGCCGGCGCCATGGCCCATCAGCGCACCGAACTTCAGCCCCTGCTCGCGGGCCTGGCGCAGCAGCAGGGTGATGTCCGGATTGTAGCCGGTGTGGAAGATGACGTCGGGCTTGGCGCGCTTCAGCTTGGTCACCAGCGGGGACAGATCGGGCGCGGTCGCCGAATAGCCCTCTTTGAGCACGACGTTGAAGCCGGCCTTCTTCGCGCCGGCCTCGTTGCCCTTGGAGACGTCGACGCCATAGGCGCCGTCCTCGTGGATGATGGCGACGCGCAAATCCTTCGGTTCCTTGCCGAGCTTCTCCTTGGCGTTCTGCGCGATGAAATCCATCGTCATCATGCCGAACTGGTCGCCGCTCGCCTGCGGGCGGAACACGTATTTGTAGCCTTTCTCGTTGAACACGGCCGACGAGATGCAGGTCGTCATCCACATGAACTTCTTGAGCTGCTCGACGCGGGCGGCCACCGGCACGCATTGGGCCGAGGAGAAGAAGCCGAGCACCATGTCGACCTTCTCCTGCTCGAGCAGGCGGACGGATTCGTTGATGGCGATGTCGGGCTTGCTCTGCGCGTCGGCATAGACCGCCTCGATCTTGTAGCCCTCCACGCCGGTCTTGGCGAAATGGTCGAGGATGATCTTCGCGCCGACATAATTGAGCTCGGAGCCGCCGCCGGCCAGAGGCCCGGTCAAATCAAAGACGACGCCGATCTTGATCTTCTTGTCCTGGGCCTGGGCGGACGCCGCCAAGCCCGTCGCTGCTATCGCGACCACCAGCCCATGTAGCAACCGGGCAGCCATGCGCAGGCGCATCAAAACCTCCCTGGACGATTGTGCATTGCATTCGTCTTGATCTTGCTTGCCCCCATCACATGGGCAGAGCGCAGGGATGTCAAGTCTTGCGCATCAGCGCGAGGCGAACTGCTGCTCGACAAAGGCCGTGACAAATCGCGGCATGGTCGGCCTGAGATCACTCATCCCGCGCACGAGATGAATGGCCGACAATTCGGGCTCGTCCTCGCTGGCGAGGTTGGCTTCGATGCGGGCGCGCGCCTCCTCGCCGGACATATCCAGGTTGAGTACCTGCATCATCGCAATCGCAGGGCCACTGACGATGCAGTGCCAGTCCGGCTCGGCCCGAAAGTCCGCCGCGGTGAGGCCGGTCTCTTCCTCGAGCTCGCGGACGACGCTGCCGGGAATGTCCAGCGTGTCACCCCTGACGTCGTCGAGATCGGGCGTGCCCGAGGGGAAATAGATACGGCCCGCATTGGCGGTGTGCGGCGCCATCTCACCCATGACGAAGGCGCCGTCGGCGCTGCGCAGCGCGCCCATGCCAAAACCGTTGAACACGGCAGGCCCAGGAAAGCCCCAGTCACGCCAGGCGAGGAAGCTGGCGAAATCGGTCTCGAAATAGGTCGCAGCGAAACAGCCGTCCGCGAACACGGGATCGCGCCCGAGCAGGACGCGGCCGTTCCAGATCTTTGGCCGCTCGCGCTGCTTTTCGGCGAAATGCGCCGCGATCTCGTCGCGCCATTCCTCCGCGAACGGCCAGACGATCGGCCGCACGGCAAGATCGAGCGTGGTGACGCGATGAATGATCGGCGACGTCATGAGCGACGGCTACCTCATCTTCGCGTCAGCTATTTGGCATTCCCCGTGGTCTTCTTGGCCTGCTCGACGAACTTGTTGGTGAAGGTCTTGCCGACATCGATCTTGGCATTGGCGACCTCGGGCGAGCCGACGCTGAACACCGAGAGCACGGCGTCGGCGCCCTTCGGGTCCATCTTGCCGGTCTCCGAGTACATCGGGATCGTGTTCTTCAGCGCGGCGAGATAGAGGTCCTTGTTCTTGCCGACCGTCTCCTCCGGCATCTTCGCCATGATCTCCTCGGGGGAGTGCGAATGGATCCAGGCGAGCGTGGCGAGGATCGCGTCGGTGAGCGCCTGCGTCTCCTTCTCGTGCTTGGCAACCCAGGCCGCCGTCGAGTACAGCGCGCCGCCCGGATATTCGCCGCCGAAAGTCTCGAGCGTGTCCTTCTGCGTGCGGGTGTCGGAGAGGATGCGCAGATCCTTGTGGCTGCCCTGGAGGACGGTGACGGAGGGGTCGAGCATCACGGCCGCGTCGATCTGGCCCTGCTCCATCGCGGCGACCGCGGTGGCGCCGAGACCGACGCCGATCACGGCGGCGCTGGTGGGATCGACACCGTTCTTCTTGAGCATGTATTTCAGGAAGAAGTCGGTGGAGGAGCCGGGCGCGCTGACGCCGACCTTCTTGCCGGCGAGATCCTTGACCGACTTGATGTCGTTGGTGCGCGAGGGCGCGACTACCAGCACGAGGCCGGGATAGCGGTCATAGACCACGAAGGACTGCAGCTCCTGCTTCTTGGCGGCCAGATTGACGCAATGGTCGAAATAGCCGGAGACCACGTCGGCGCTGCCGCCGAGCACGGCCTTGAGCGCGTCCGAGCCGCCCTTGAGGTCCACGAGCTCGACATTGAGGCCGGCCTTCTCGTATTCGCCGAGCTGCTTGGCCAGCACCGTCGGCAGATAGCACAGGCAGGAGCCGCCGCCGACCGCGATGGTGACCTTGCTTTGCGCCGCGGCAAATCCGGTGGTGAGCGTCAGCGCGAGCAGCGCGCCGGCGAGCCTGGCAATCGTGTTCTTCATTGGTTTCCTCCGTTCGGCCGGCGGCACCATAGAGCAGCAGGACCGGCTTGAGAAGCGCGCCTTAAGGCTCTGGCCATCGGCCTTTCGGCGCAATAGCATGGACGCACAAGAACAATTCCTGATGGGGAGGATCATCCATGAATCGCTTCACTGCCGGGCTCGCGCTGGCCGCCGCCTTTGCCGCCGGATGCGGCGCGAACCAACTGCTCCGGCCGGCGCTGGCCGCGGAAAACATCACCGCGCAGATCATCCACACCGGCGAGACGGAAGGCGACGCGCTCGGCCCCGCCAACGCCGTCGGCTACCGCTCGAAAATGTTCGCGAGCGCCGACGGCGCCACGATCTCGATCCAGGTCGGCAACGTGCCCAAGCACATGCACCCCAACACCAACGAGATCCAGTACATCCTGGACGGGACCGGGACGATCTGGCTCGGCGACAAGGAAGTGACGGTCAAGCCGGGCGACCTCGTCATCATCCCGAAGGGCACGCCGCACGGCGGCACCAAGCCGATCTCGGGACAGGTCAAGGCGATCGCGATCAAGACGCCGCCGCAGGCGCCTGATGATACCAAGCTGCTGGATTGAGACCCCTCGACCGGCGCGGGGCGAATGCTCGGGCTCGCGCCGCTGCGCGGACCCGCTTGGTCAATTCCCGCGCTAGATCGGGCGCGCCTGCTTCCGAATCTCGTTCGCGATCGGCTTGAGAGTCTCCCCCGGAAGCTGGCCAACGAGCGTGTAACCCATGCCGCCATCCGCCCACACGAAGCCCGCGACATCGCCGGTCGATTGCGGCATCATCGGCGTGTCCAGGTTGCGGTTGCTCATCGGGCGCGTCAGTACAACGAGGCGATCCCCGCGATCGTCATCGTACATGAACATCGCGGCCGGGCCATGGGACGTCGCAACCAGGCGCCCCCCCATCAGCCTGTAGCCCGAGACAGAGAGGTCCGGCACCTTCACCGGCTGCTTCAGCCGAGTCGAGACCCATCGCGTGAGCTCCGCACTCTCGGAGGCGCGAATCTCGACCGGACGCACGCGGTCCGGTGCGTAGACGCCATAAGAATAGGCTGCTTCCCGCGCCAGCGCAGACAGTCCGTTGGAACCCTCCTGCAACACGCTGCGCATGGTCCACCCGCCGAGACCGCCGATACCGAGGAGCAACATCGCAGCGATCGCTCCCCACGTTCGCAGGGGACGCCGTCTTCGGCTCTCGATGATGCGCGACAAGTTCAATTCTGCCGGCAACGGCTCGTCGGCGATCGGCGCAAGCGCGCCGCGCAGCTGCTCGCGCTGGGTAGCGAAGGCGGCAACGCGCGCAGCAACATCCGGATGATCGTTCAGGTAGGATGCGACCTCCGCGCGACGCTCGGGCTCGAGCGCCTGGTCCACATAGGCGTGGAGGTCATCCTCGGTGATCGGCCGATGGTTCATTTCACGCTCCGCAAGGCCACGACATTTCCCGCCGCAGTGCCATCCATCTCCTGCTGCAGCCTCTCCCGCGCACGCGACAGGCGCGACATCACGGTCCCGATCGGGATGTTCAGCACCACTGCCGCATCCGCGTAGGAGAGATCCTCGACTGCGACCAGCAACAACACGGCCCGCTGCTCCTCCGGGAGTTTCGCAAGCTTGCCAAGGACGTCCTGATAGATCAGCCTGTGCTCTTGCTCCGCCGCGCTGACAAGTTCCCGCTCGCCCGCATCGTCGATCGGCATATGCCTGCCCCGCGCTGTCGCCTGGCGAAACTGAGTGACAGCCAGGTTGTGAAGGATGGTGAACAGCCAGGCGCGCACGCTGCCGTCGCGCCGCTGGTGCCAGCGGCTGACGGCGCGCTCCAGGCAATCCTGAACCAGATCGTCGGCCGCGGCGCGTTCGCGCGTGAGCGCGCGGGCATAGCGGCGGAGCGCAGGGATTAGCGGCTCGACTTGAACCAGCATGTCCTTCATCAAGCGCTCCGCCATCTCGCGATTGGCGTTCGAACCGGAATCATTGAGCCTCGATCTGGACCGCCTCGCCCGGCATCGCCGCGTCGCCGGACGCGATCACCAAATAGCGCTTTGCGGCCGCGGCAGACTGGTCGACGATCTGCCGGATCGGACCGGCCGCGTTGACGATAGCGGATCCCGCCGGATTGGTCATGAAGGCTGCCAGCGGCTGCAATGGGCCGCCCCCGTCACTACGCTCCGCAAGCGCCAACACATATTTCCGCTTGGGCTGAAGTCCCGTCACTGAAGCCTGCAGGATCTGGATCAGGCCTTGATCGAAGAGCGAGACCGTGGTCGGCGCCTTACCGTGCTTTGTGCCGCCTATCGACGCGAGCGCCAGATGAGCCACCTGGCCAGCCACGCCGAGCGCCTGCAGGTTCTGGCGGTCATCCGGGTCAGGCGCAGCATTCGGAACATAGGCGATCGCTTGCGGCGCCTGGCCGATCGGAACGTTCCCAACCACTTTGTTGGTCGCGGTGTCGATGGCCGCGAGCGCGTCGGCGTTCTCCAGCCCCACATAGATGCGCGTGCCGTCGCCGGACGGCCACACGCCGTGCGGCAGATTGCCGACCGGGATCGTGGCGACTTGCGAGAAGTCGTCGGTGCGGAACACCTTCAATTCGTTCAAGCCGCCGACGGTGACATAGGCGAACGTGCCTTTGGCGGTGTGCGCGAAGTTGACGTGATTGGTGATCGGCCCGGTGTCGATCGTCTTGATTGCATTGAACGGTGGCCTTGCGTTGAACACTTGTGTCCGGCCGACGTCCTTCAGCGTGAACCACACCTGATCTCCATCGGGCGTCGCCGCAATGTTCGGACAGAACGGACTTTCTTGCTTCACCGTAGCGATGATCTTGTGCTCGACGACTGAGACGACATCGGTCTCGGGATTGAAGGACGAGCAGATGTAGCCGTATTTGCCGTCAGGTGAGAATATCTGCATCCCCGGCCCGTTCGGCGTCGTGATGCGGGTCTTCTCCTTGAAGCTCGTTGGATCGATGACGGAGATGTAATTCTCGCCGCGGACGGTAACCCAGACCTCCTTGCCGTCGGGTGTAAAGAACGCCTCGTGTGGCGACCGCCCGACATAGGTCACGTGCTTGACCGCGTTGGTCGCAGTGTCGATGAAGCTCACTGAGTTCGAGCCGATCGACACTACGGCCAGCGTCTTGTGATCGGGCGAGAAACCCATGCCGTGCACGAGCACCTGCCCCTTGTAGAGCGGGCTGAAATTGCCGGGCTGCGGGTCACCAAGCCGGATTACGCCAAGCAGTTTGTTGTCGGCAGGGTCGGTGACCGAAACCGTGTTCGAGAACTGCTCAGCCGCGTAGACCCGATCGTGATGACTAATCGGAATGTCGGGGGAGGACAGCGCGCCAGGCGCCTGCCCCGCCCATGCGACGGAGCCGGTGGCGAGCATGGTGGCCGCCAGGAAAATGGTCCTCATCATATGGCTTCGAGACTTGGTCATCTGCCGCTCCTACTTCTTCATTCCAGTGGACATGTCCATCTGCATCACAGGATGATGATGATGAACAGTTGCGATGGGAACGGATTGCGGCTGGGTCGGAGCAGGCGTGGTGTCGGTCGCCGGCTCGCCGATGGCGAGCTTCATGGCAGCGATCTCCTGCATCTGGTCGACGATGATTTCCTGAGCGATGCGCCGAAGCTGCTCGTTCTTACCGTACCGCAGCTCGATCACGGCCATGTCGATGGCGCCCTGATGATGCGGGCTCATCATCGCGACAAAGTCGCGATCGATGTCGCCGGTCGGTTTGACCGCCATGTCGTTCATCATCCTGGCCATGGCGGCATCGTTCTCTTGCAGGAAGGCGCTCTCTTCCGTGCTCGGCGCAGCAGGCGGGTTCGGATGGGTCTCGTGCGCGAAGACGATTGGAGGAAGCGCGAAAGCGACGAGAATGCGCGCGGCAAGGAACGCTGTGCCGAGCCCGAGCCTCGGCCATCGACATCTGCCTGCACGCGCCGCTACCGCGGGGCGAAACTGTGAGGGGGGCATCCTGAACTCCCATGCAGGTGGTTGCATGGGGGTTTGACGCGTGGGCGCGCGTTCTATTCCGGCCGGTCGATCACATAAATGTCAGCCGTCGGGGGCGGCGGCCTAGCCGCGCCCGTCCACGGTCGGCCGCCACACCAGCAGGCGCCGCTCGACCAGCGTCACCCCGAAGTCGATCAGGATGACGAAGGCCGACAGCACGAACATGCCGGCGAACACGCCGGCGACGTCGAACACGCCTTCGGCCTGCTGGATGAGATAGCCAAGGCCCGCCGCCGATCCCAGATATTCGCCGACGACCGCGCCGACCACGGCGAAGCCAACCGAGGTGTGCAGCGAGGAGAACATCCAGGACAGCGCCGAGGGCCAATAGACGTGCTGCATCAACTGCCGCTCGCTCATGCCGAGCATGCGGCCGTTGTCGAGCACGGTGCGGCTGACCTCCTTGACGCCCTGATAGACGTTGAAGAACACGATGAAGAACACCAGCGTCACGCCGAGCGCGACCTTGGACCAGATGCCGAGGCCGAGCCACAGCGCGAAGATCGGCGCCAACACGACGCGCGGCAGCGCGTTGACCATCTTGACGTAGGGGTCGAACACCGCGGCCACCAGCGGCTGGCGCGCGAACCAGAAGCCGATCAATACGCCGCCAGCCGATCCGATCACGAAGGCGAGGATCGATTCCGTCAGCGTGATGGCGAGATGCTTCCAGATCACGCCGGAGGCGAACCACTTTACGATCTGGCTGAAGACGTCGAGCGGGTTGGAGAAGAAGAACGGCGGCAGCAGGACCTTGCCGAACACCGGGACGGTCGACAGCACCTGCCACAGCACGATGCAGACGACCGCGACCAGGACCTGCAGCGCGAACAGCGTCGGGCGCGACATCAGACCGCCTCCGCCGCTTGCGTGGATTGCGCGTAGCCCTTCATCACCTCGTCCTTGAGCACGCTCCAGATCTCGCGATGCAGCTCGTGGAACTCCTTGTCCAGCCGCACCTCGAAGATGTCGCGCGGGCGGGCCAAGCCGACGCGCCAGTCGCCGATGATGCGCGAGGACGGACCAGCCGACATGATCACGACGCGGTCGGCGAGCGCGATGGCTTCTTCCAGATCGTGGGTCACGAACAGCACCGCCTTGCGGTCGGCGTTCCACAGATCGAGCAGCAGATTTCCCATCACCTGGCGGGTCTGTGCATCGAGCGGCCCGAACGGCTCGTCCATCAAGAGGATCTTGGGATCGCGGATCAGCACCTGTGCGAGCGCCACGCGCTTGCGCTGGCCGCCAGAGAGCATGTGCGGATAGCGGCCCGCGAAGGCGCCAAGGCCGACGGAGGTCAGCCATTGCTGCGCACGCGGCAGCGCTTCGGCCCGTGGCGTGCCCTTGATCTCGAGCCCGATCGCGACATTGTCGAGCGCGGTCTTCCAGGGGAACAGCGCATCGGCCTGGAACAGGTAACCGGCATCCCGGTTCAGCCCCGCGAGCGGCTGGTCGAAAATCCTGACGCTGCCGGCGGCCGGCTTCAGCAGCCCGGCCGCGACGTTGAGCAGCGTGGATTTGCCGCAGCCCGTGGGGCCGACAATGGCCACGAACTCGCCCTGCGCCACCGTGAGATGGGCCTTTTCCACCGCCGTATAGACCCGCCCGTCCCCGAGCCGGAACGCGACCTTGGCATCTTCCAGCGCCACCGCCGTGGGCGTCGACATATGCTTCCTCCGGATTTCGCTTGATGCCTTAGCCGCTCGCGCGCGCAAGTTCAATCACGCCGCCAAGCGTGCTAGGCATGCCGTGCCCTCCAAGGGAGGGGAAGGAAGAATGAGCTGCGTCGAATGCCTTCCAAGCCGACCATCAGCTACGCCCACGTGACCAAGCGGTTCGGCCCGCTGAGGGCTGTCGACGACGTCTCGCTCGACGTCGCCGAGGGCGAATTTCTGGCCATCGTCGGCGGCTCGGGCTCCGGCAAGACGACGCTGCTGCGGCTCGCCAACCGGCTGATCGAGGCCGAGGGCGGCACCATCACGGTCGGCGGCGAGGACGTGCAAAACGTCGACCCGGTCGCGCTGCGGCGGCGGATCGGCTACGTCTTCCAGAGCGGCGGGCTGTTTCCGCATTTGAGCGTCGCCGACAATATCGGGATCACGCCAAAGCTGCTGGGCGAGCCGGCTTCGGCGGTCGCCGCGCGGGTCGACGAGCTGCTGGAGCTGGTGCAGCTCGAGCGCGATGCGCATCGCGACCGCCTGCCGGAGGCGCTCTCCGGCGGCCAGCGCCAGCGCGTCGGGGTCGCGCGGGCGCTTGCGGCGAGGCCCCGCATCATGCTGATGGACGAGCCGTTCGGCGCGCTCGATCCCCTCACCCGCGACGCGCTCGGCGACGATTATCGCTCGCTGCATCGCAAGCTCGGCCTGACCACGGTGATGATCACCCACGACATGACGGAGGCGATCCTGCTCGCCGACCGCATCGCGGTGATGCGAGAGGGGAAGCTGCTCGCCCAGGGCACTCCCGCCGAACTGTCGCGGAGCAGCGACGCTTACGTGCTGGAGCTGTTGCGCACGCCGCGCCGCCAGGTCGAGCGGCTGAACGCGCTGCTGCCGCAGGGCGGCGCGGCATGAGCTTGCTTGCCGATCCACGCTGGGGCGAGGCGCTGGGGCATCTGCCCGATTATCTCGGCAACCATGTGCGGGTCAGTCTCGCCGCGCTCGCTCTTGGACTCGCCGTCAGCCTGCCGCTGGCCATCCTGACGCGCAACCGCCCGGCGCCGCGCGCCATCCTGCTCGCAATCGCCAGCATCGTGCAGACCGTGCCGGGCCTGGCGCTGCTCGCGCTGTTCTATCCGCTGCTGCTGCTGGCGGCATCCGTGACGCTGGCCTGGTTCGGCGTGTCCTTTTCGGCGTTCGGCTTCCTACCCGCGATGCTGGCGCTGGCGCTCTATTCGATGCTCCCGGTGCTGCGCAACGGCATCACCGGGCTCAACGGCATCGATCCCGCGCTGATCGAGGCCGCCAAGGGCGTCGGCATGACCGCGCGGCAGTCGCTGATCATGGTCGAGCTGCCGCTGGCCCTGCCGGTGATGATGGCGGGCATCCGCACCGCCGCGGTGTGGGTGATCGGCACGGCGACGCTGTCGACGCCGATCGGGCAGACCAGTCTCGGTAATTACATCTTTGCGGGATTGCAGACCCAGAACTGGGTGCTCGTGCTGTTCGGCTGCTTTGCCTCCGCCCTGCTCGCGCTCGCCGTCGATCAGTTGCTCGGCCTGATCGAGGTCGGCCTGCGCCAGCGAAGCCGCGCTCGCACCGTGCTCGGCGCCTCCGGTATCGCGGCGCTGGTTGCGGCAACGCTGGTGCCGACCATGGGCCGCTCGCCGCAAGGCTACGTCGTCGGTGCAAAAACCTTCGCCGAGCAATATGTGCTGTCGGCGTTGATGCGGGATCGGCTGCAGGCGGCGGGCCTCTCGGCCACGGCGCGCTCGGGCCTCGGCTCCAGCGTGATCTTTGGGGCATTGAAGGCCGGCGACATCGATCTCTGTGTCGATTATTCCGGCACGCTGTGGGCCAACCAGCTGCATCGCACCGACATCAAGCCGCGCGCCGAGCTGATCGCGGAGCTGAAGACGGCGCTGGCAAAGGACAACATCACGCTGCTCGGCGAGCTCGGCTTCGAGAATGCCTATGCGCTGGTGATGCCGAAGAAGCGCGCCGAGGCGCTCGGCGTCCGCACCGTCGCCGATCTCGCGGCCCATGCGCCGACGCTGTCGATCGCCGGCGATTACGAATTCTTCTCGCGCCCCGAATGGGCGGCACTGCAGAAAGCCTATGGCCTTTCGTTCCGCGCCCAGCGCCAGATGCAGCCGGACTTCATGTATGCGGCGGTGGCCAGCGGCGAGGTCGACGTCATCGCCGGCTACACCAGCGACGGCCTGATCGCGAAATACGACCTCGTCGCGCTCGACGACCCCAAGCGCGCGATCCCGCCCTACGATGCGATCCTGCTGCTCGCGCCGAAGCGCGCGGGGGATGAGCGGCTCAAGGCGGCGCTGCAACCGCTGCTCGGCAAGATCGATATCGCCACCATGCGCGAAGCAAACCTGCGCGCCAGCGGCAACGACGCGAACTCGTCGCCGGATGCGGTGGCGAAGTGGTTGTGGGAGAAAGTAGGCCGGCGATAGGGTGGGGGTTTGTAGGGCGGGCAAAGGCGCGTAAGCACCGTGCCCGCGTCTTTGGATAACGCGCGACAGGTAGTGGGCACGCTTCCGCTTTGCCCACCCTACGCACGTAGCTATCGGCGCTACAGCCCCCGGATCATTCCCGCGTCGATCAAGAGGCGGTTCAGCCGCCGCGCTTCGGCGCCGTCCCTGCAGGCGTAGAAGACGCCCTTGCAGCGGAGCATGATCTCCTTCTGCTCGGCAAAGGACGGGTCGAGCGGGATGCCCGCGGCCTCCTGGATGACCAGCGGCAGATAGGGGCCGTCGATCGTGTCCATCACGGCATCACTTTTCACCGGCTCGAAATTGACGGCATCGATCGCGTAATAGGTCGCATAGAGGCGCGGATCGTAGGCGTCGAGCCTCTTGCCGATGGCGCCCTCGTCGAGCCCGGGCTCGAGGATCCCGGGCGCGAACTCCGGCTGATGATCGCCGTATCGCACGATCAGGAAGGGCTCGCCGGGGAATGTCTTCTTCAGCCCCGCGACGAACGCCTTGTACTGCTCGGCGCTCATCGCCTGCCGGCGCAGATATTCGTCAATGGACGCTACGTTGCCCGGCGCGCGCCAGTTCGGCAGCAGGTCGGGACGGAAGCGCGTCTCCCAGGGGAAATGATTGGCGCCGAGATAGATGAAGGTGAACAGCGGCTTGTTCGGCGGCTGCTGGCCCATCAGCTGGAGCGCCTTGCCGTAGAAGAAGCTGTCGGGCTCGACATCCTTGGCGCCGAGATCCTTGGAGTCGAGGAAGCGTTCGACGCCGGTCGTCATCTGGAAACTGCGCGCCGCCATGAAGCCGCCATAGGCAGGATAGAGCGACATCGTGTCGTAGCCGCAGCGGCGCAGCGCCAGCGGCAGGCCGCGCTCGACGCGGTTTGAAGCGATGCGTGTCACGAAATAAGCGAAGCGGCCGAACGAACGCGAGGAGAGTCCCGCGAGCACGTTGTATTCGGTGAACCAGCTCGGCCCGCCATTGCTTTCGGCGAGGAACGTGCGCTGCTTGCCGTCCCAGGATTTGAAGTGGCTGCCATAGCCCTGCGGCACCTTGATGCCGGCGGCGGCGCGGATGTCGAAGCTCGATTCATCATGGATCATGATGATGTTCGGCCGGCGGCCCGCGGGATGGCAGGAATCGACCAGCGGCATGTTGAGCCGCTCATTGCTCGCGGCGGCCGATTCCATGAAGCCGTATTGCACGAAATCGGAGACCGAGCTGACGCCGGAGCGGAAGAACTTCGACAGATAGCCGTCGTCGTAATAGCCGCGCCAGGCCTCGTCAGGATGATAGAGCGAATAACCGACCAGTGCGGCGAGACAGGCCAGCTTGCAGGCGAGCGCGGGCAGGCGGCGGATGCGGAACGGATCGAGCCACCACAGCGCATACATCAGCGGCAGCGTGACGAAGCCGGCCAGGATCACCGACCAGCGCAAATTCGGGAAGATCGTGAACAGGAAGGCGACGGTGTCGCGGTCGATCATCATCAGGTCGATGAAGTTGACCGTCATCTGCACGACGTCGTGCTTCAGCCGCGACAGCAGCACCAGCACGACCACCATGGTCAGCGACAGCGCGCCCGAGAGCGCCGGCCGGCGCAGCAATGCGATCCAGAAGAAGTTGAGGATGCCCCAGGCCAGCGCGAAGGAGAGGCGCGAGCCGAAATCGGTCTCGGTCTGGTACATCAGCGCGAGCGCGGCCAGATGCGGCGCGGCAACGGCGAGCAGCCGCCAGATGCCGAGCGCGGCGACGCTCGCCAGCACGGCGGTGGTGGCAGAAGGACCTGGATTGGGCGCGGACGCCATCGAGGACACGCAAACTCTGGTCCGGTGCGGTGATGCCAAGCCGTCTGGCCGGCCCGAAACGACCAGGGCCTCCGGCGCAGCCGGAAGCCTGCACCATGTCATAAAACTGTAACGGAACGGTCAAGGACAGGCAACGCGTGTCGTGATCCGACCGGCGCTTAATCCTGGTGGGCGACGAGGCGTCAGCGCTGCCCGACCCGCATGGTGAGGAGAGACCGGCGGCGGTTGCCCGCGGCGTCAGGATTTCGCGATGCCGGCGATGAACAGATCCAGCACGCCCTCCGCCATCCGCTCGATCTCACCGGCCTCGACGCCCCAGCGCGGAAAGTGGCCGTCGAGATTCATCCTGGCAAAACCGTAAACCAGGGCGCGGCCGGCGACCTGAATGCGCTTGAGGTCCGCCGAGCGCAGCAGGCCCTGCTCCGCCGCGTCAGCCAGGATCCCCTCGGTCAGCGCGATCAGCTCGGCATTGTCACGCGTCAGTTCCGCGGAGCTGCCATGGACGAAGTAACGTCCAGTGGAGATGATCTCGAAATGGGCGGGATTGCGCATGGCCCAGTGCAGGTAGGCAAGGCCGAAGGCGTGGAAACGGGCGAGCGGCGCGGCCGCCGGGGCCGCGCTCAGGGCCGCGTCGATCTCCGCACGAAAACGCCGCTGCGCCTCCTCGGCCACGGCCGCCATCAGGGCGTCGCGATTCGGAAAGTGCCGGAACGGCGCACCCGGCGACACCGCGGCCCGGCGGGCGGCCTCGCGGACCGAGACCTCCGCTCCTTCGGCCGCAAGCTGCAGCGCAGCATCAATCAGGACGCGGCGGAGGTCGCCATGGTGATACGGCCGGGCCTGGCCTCTGGGGCGGCGGGCAGGCGGCTTGGACGGTTGACGGGCGGGCATGGGCACTTCCTAGCATCACCCGAACGTGAATGTAAGCAGCGATTACACCGTTGACCAATGCGCAGCATCGAAATGTAATCAGTGATTACATAACGGAGGGATGTCACATGTCGCAACGTCAAGATTGGCTCGAAGGCTGGCGGCTGCTGGCCGCCCTCGCCCTCAGCCTGGTGGTCCTCAGCGTGTGGATCGCCTCGATGCGGCAGTTCGAGGTCGAGGGCGTGCGGATGGTGATCCGTTTCACGGCGCGCAGCTCGCTGCTGCTGTTCTGCCTCGCCTTCAGCGCCGCAGCGCTGGCGCGGCTGTGGCCCAATGGCTGGACGCGCTGGCAGCGCCGCAACCGCCGCTATCTCGGCCTGAGCTTTGCCGCTTCCCACGCGATCCATGCGGCCGCTATCATCCTCTTCGCCAACCTGGACCCGGTCGACTTCGCGGCGGCCACCTCGCCCGTCTCCTACATCTTTGGCGGCATCGGCTATGCCGTGATCATTGCCATGAGCGCGACCTCATTCGACCGCACCGCCGCGCTGATCGGGCCGCGCGCCTGGCGGACACTGCATCTTGCCGGCGGTTATTATCTCTGGCTCCAGTTCATGGTCTCGTTCGGCAAGCGCGTGCCGGCGATGCCGCTCTATGCCGCATTCCTCATTCCGCTCCTGATCGTGATGGCGCTGCGCATGATCGCGATGGCCGGCCATCCGCGCGGGAAGACCGTCGCGGCGGGCTGAAGCGCCCATCTTACTGCGGCAGGAATCCGAGCCGCTTGGCGATGATGCGATCGAGCGTCCGCTTCGGCAGCACGCTCGCGATCAGATGCCGCATCGGGTCAGGGGTGATCTGATAGCGCACCTTCGGGCTCGCCGCGGTGAGCGCCTCGAACACGATCTCGGCGATCCGCTCGGCCGGCAGGCCCTTGGCGCCAAGGTCCATCATGAAGGCCATGACCTTGTTCAGCGCCGGCAGATAGGGCGAGTTCTGGTAGACGGAGAGATCGATCTCCTCGGCCTTGCTCCAGATCGGCGTCTTCACCGCGCCAGGGGCGACGATGATGACGTCGATGCCGAACAGCATCAATTCGCGGCGCAGACTTTCGGAAAGGCCTTCGATGGCATGCTTGGAGGTGCAATAAGGCGCCGACAGCGGATTGCCGTTCTTGCCCGCGACCGAGCTGATCATCACGATCCGCCCTTTCGGCCCCTTCAGCGAGGGGTCGGCGCCGAGCAGCGGCCCGAACGCCTGCGTCGCGATGACGGGACCGATCACGTTGATGTCCATCTGGCGGCGAAAATCGTCGGCCGACAATTCGAGCACGGGGCCGGCGACCGCGACACCGGCATTGTTGACCAGGCCAGCCAACGTCTCGCCGCCCAGCGCCTCGCGGACCGTCCGCGCGGCAGCAAGGACGGCGGCTTCGTCGGTGACGTCGAACAACAGAGGTGAGAAATTGGTGCCGAACTCGGCCGTCAGCCGATCGGCATCGACCTGCTTGCGGACGCTGCCGAAGACGCGATAGCCGCGCCCGATCAGGAATTTTGCAGTAGCCCAGCCGATGCCGGTGGACGCGCCGGTGACGACGACAGATCGCATGGTCCCCTCCCTCAGGTTCCCGCGATCATGTAGGAGGAAGGCGCCGGTGCGCAATGCCTGTCCGCGCTTCCGCGCGGACCTAGGAAAGGCCTTGCTTGGCCCGCTCGCGAAGCCGGTAGAACTGGAGCGCGGCCTTCGCGGTGCTCGGCTTCAGCCGCACGAAGCTCGCAAAGCACGCATCCGACCGCTCGCGCGTGACGTCATCGGGGCCGCCCTGAAATCTCAGCATCGCCTTGGTGGTTTCCCAGGATAGCCCAACGGCTCGCGCGAGAATGAGAAGCTGTTCAGGCTCGCCGCCGGCCAGCGCACGCTCGATCACCCCGATGGGCAGATCACACATCAGCGACAGCGCGACCGCGGTTCTGTCGAAGGAGCGTTCCTCGACGAAACCCAGCAAGCGCGCCTCGTCGAGCATTCCCCGCGAATGCATCGCGCGAACATCGGCCAGCGCCTCGGCATGCTCGCCGGACCCCGCCCGCGCCGTCGTCTGAAGCTCATCGGAGGCCTGCAAGACTGCGCCACGGATCTGCGCAGCCCGGCGAGGATCGGCCGTCTCGAGCTTGCGCCTCACCAGCTCGGAGGCCTGTCCGAACAATTTCAGCAGGGTCTCGCGCGGGATATCCGGACGAGACCAGATGCACATCGCGAGCGCGCCGTCGTCCCGCGCCCTCCTGACGAGCGTGGACATTCCCTCGGTCGAGAATCTTGCGCCGCTGTTGCCGGCGGTCCGCGCGGCGACCTCGTCGTTGCCCCGTTCGAGCAGAACGTCGGTCACGGGCTCGCTCAACCGGCTGCGTCCGGCGATGGCCAGCAGGTGATCCTGGCTTTTGGTCCGTGCGTTCTCCGCCAAGACCGCCTCGTCGAGGCGCGGCGAGTGCTCCAGGACCGCCGCGGCGACGTCGATGGCGTCGTCGAACGCGAGCAGGCGGATCGTCCTGCTGGGGGCATCGGGCAGCCTGGCCAGCCTGCTCCCGAAGGCGGCGCGAGCGGAGCTCTCGATCGTCTCGACGAGCTTGCTCATGACCTCGTCGAACAGGTCGATCTGCTCGCCCGTGAACTTGCCCGAGCCGAACACGAAGAGGTCGGTGACGTGTCGCAGGACTTCGGCGCGCTTGGACAGCTCCTTGCTGGCCAGAGCGCCTTCGAGCTGATCGATCAGACTGTCCTGCATGTCCGCCTGCCTTCATCCCGAATGCTTCGAGGCCGCCTGTTCAGGCGACGTGCCGCTTCGCTGGAATCGTCATGTCGAAATCGACGTCGGAACAGGGCACGGGACGCCCGAACAGATAGCCCTGAACGAAATCCACGCCCGTCGCGAGCAGGCTTTCGAACTGCTCCCAGCTCTCGACCCCCTTGGCGACCGTTGCGATGTCGAGACCGTCGGCCAGGGCGATCGCTGAGGCGACCGCGGCCGCACAATCCCTTCGGGTTGTGCATCCGTGCACGATCGACCGATCGATCTTGATCTTGTCGAACGGAAATCCCTGAAGAAAGCTGGCCGCCGAATACCCCATGCCGCAATCGTCAAGCACGATCGAGACCCCGAGATTCTTCAACTGCCGCATCGTGAGGAGCTGTGCCGCCGGATTCCCGCCGAGCACCGCGCCCGAGGGGACCTCGAGCTCGAGCCGCTCGGGCGACAGCCCGGTCTCGACCAGGGCGCACAGCACCACGTCGAAAAAGTCGCCCTTGAGCAACTGAGCGGCGCTGACGTTGACGGCGATCCTGACATGCGACGGCCAGGCGGCGGCATCCAGACACGCCTGCCGCAGAATCCATTCTCCAAGAGGCAACACCAGCCCCGCCGACGCGGCCGTCCCGAGGAACTGTTCGGGCGCCAGCACGCCCTTCGACGGATGATGCCAGCGCACGAAGGCTTCCACTCCGCTCATCGCGCGGGTCCTCGCATCGACCACCGGCTGATAGTGCAACTCGAATTCGTCGCGCGCCATCGCCTCGCGCAGCTCGGCTTCCATCGACTTCTTCGTATCGGCGGATTCGGTCATGTCGCTCTGGAAGATGCGGTAGTCGTTGCGACCGGCCGACTTGGTCGCGTAGAGCGCGACGTCGGCCTTCTTGAGCAGGGCTTCGGCATCCGAGCCATGCTCCGGCGCGAACGCAATTCCGACGCTGGTCCCGACGCTGACCCTGTTACCGCCGAGATCGAAGGGCTGCTCGATCAGGCCGATGATCCGTAGCGCGAGGCCAATCGCACCTTCGCTCTGGTTTTTCTCGTTCTCCTGGATGATTGCGAATTCGTCCCCGCCAAGGCGCGCCAGCACGTCGGTATCCCGAAGCGACGACTGCAATCGCTTTGCCACTTCGACCAGAAGCTGGTCGCCCGCGGCGTGACCGAGCGTATCGTTGACGGCCTTGAACCTGTCGAGGTCGAGCATCAGGACGGTGAATGTCGAGCCGTGCCGCTCGAGCCTCCGCGCCGCCTCGTCGAGCTTCTCGGAGAACACGGCGCGGTTCGCCAGTCCCGTAAGCAGGTCGTGCTGCGCCAGGAATGCGATCCGCTTCTCGTTTTTCGCGCGGTCCGTGATGTCCTCGTGGGTCGTGAGCCAGCCGCCGCCGGGCATCATGTGCCGCGCGATCGCGACCACCCGTCCGTCGGTGAGCTCGCGAATTTCGCTCGGCAGCTTCACGTTCTGCTTGCGATAGACATCCGGTGCGACGTCGGCGAAATGGGTGCCCTGCTCGCGGCGATAGTCGAGGATCTGCGCCAGCGAGGTGCCCGGCCTGATCTGGTCGCTGCCGAGATGATAGATCTCCCCGTAGCGGGCGTTCGAGACCACGATCCTCTGATCGGCGTCGAACAGGCAAAGCCCCTGGGACATGTTGTTGAGGGCGGCATCGAAGCGGAGGTTGATGACCTCCAGTTCGGCGGCCTTCTCGGCCAGCATTTGCTCGCCGCGCCTCTGCTCGGTGACGTCCTCATGCGTCGCGACCCAACCGCCGTCCGGCAGCGGCTTGCGCTGGATCAGGATCTGGCGACTGTTTTTCAGTTGATAGTCCTGCTGGCGCTGGTTCGGCATCCTCTGGAGGTGCTGATTCACCGTCAGGTTCTGGTCGGCTTCGCCGCGATCCGCATAGTGCTGCAATATCCGTTGCAGTGGCGTGCCGGGCCTGACGAGTTCGTCAGGCAGATCATACATCTGCTGATATCGGCCGTTCGATATCACGAGATTCTTGTCCGCATCGAACAGGCACAGACCCTGCGACATGTTGCTGATGGCGACGTCGAAGCGCGTATTGATGAGCTTCAGCTCGGCGGCGTGTTCGGCCAGCAGCGTCTCGTCCCGCCGCTTCTCGGTGATGTCCTGATGCGTCGCGACCCAGCCGCCGTTCTGCATCGGCGTACGCAGGATCGAGATGATGCGACCATCGGCGAGCGTGATGATCCGGGGCGCTCGCTGCTTTGCACCCTCCAGGAATTCATCGAGATCCAGAACGCCTTCTGCCGTGTTGTAGTCGCGGACGATGTTGCGGAGCGGGGTGCCTCGCTGCACCTGCGCTTCCGTGAGCCCATACATCTCGCGGTAGCGGCTGTTGGCGATCAGGAGCTTCTCGTCCGCGTCGAACATGCTGAGCCCATGGGGCATGTTGCTCAACGCGGCGTTGAAACGCGTATTCGTCTCCGCAAGCGCGGAGGTCTGTCGTTGCAGCAGCGATGTGCCAACCAGGATGACGACGACGATCGCGGCGGCCAGCGGGCCGAACAGGTAGAGATGCCGGTACCATGGCTGCAACACGTGGCTGCGGGCGTAGGTCACGACCATGACGAGCGGCAGGCCACTGACTGCCTTGTAACCGGCGACGCGGGCGATGCCGTCGACCGGGCTCGTCAATTCATAGGAGCCAGCGTCCGACTCTGGCAGATACCGGGTAAACAGCGGGCCGCCCGCAACCGACATACCGAGGACGTCCTTCTGCTCCGGCACCCGCGCCAGAATTCGCCCATTGCGGTGGAGCAGAACGACGGAGCCGTCACCGCCGAGATCGAGCGTGCGATAGATTTTCAGAAGGTACGATTGATCCAGCGGTGCGGTCACGATTCCCGCAAAGCTTCCGTCGGGATTGTTGAGCCGGCGCGAGGCCGCGCTGAACCATTTGTTGTTGACGGCAGAACGATAGGGAGGCGCAACAAACAGCCCGCTGGCAACGTTGTCGCGGTGAGCGATGAAGTGCGACATCTCGGAAATGTTGCTGCGGGCCGGCGCGTGATCGTAGGAATGCGCGATGACCTCTCCCGAAGCATCCGTCCAGCCGACCGCGACGAGAATGGAAGAGCGCCTGGCAAGTTGACGCAACGCCGCGTTGGCCGCACCCGGCCCGGCATATTTTCCGGAGAGACTTTCCTTGCGGATCGCCTCGGCCTCCAGCAGCACGCGATCGATGTCTTCAAAGGTCAGAGCGGCGTGCTCGGCCAAAATGGCGGCGAGGTTGGCCGCGTCGGTTTGTGCCGATGCGATGGCTTCCCGATAGCGGGTACCGAAATCAACGAGCAGCAACGCAACGATGAGTGCCGAAAACAGCAGACCCAGGATCGTCACGGACGATCCCGGCGATCGAGCCAATTTTCGCCAAGCTTCGAGCATTGCTCATTTTCGTTGGAGCGGACGGTCCACCGTCGCTCCGCAATGCTAAGATTCCGTTGATCGCCGAATTCCGACCAACCACCGTAGATTCTCGGGCTTTATGCAATAAAGCCGCGAATTGTAGGCACTTGGATACCGACCCGCAGGCTTCTGAAACGAAAGAGGCGCACCGCGTTGGCGGTGCGCCTCTTGGTAGGACCGGCTCGCTGCCGGATCAGTAACGCGTTAGCGGGCGCGCCGGATGCTGCTGCATCCGGACGCAGCCTTAGTTCTTGCTCTTGTCGACCAGAGCGCCCTTCTTGATCCAGGGCATCATGTCGCGCAGCTTCGCGCCGACTTCCTCGATCGGGTGCTGAGCGAGCTTGGCGCGGGTAGCCTTGAACGAGGTCTGATTGACCTTGTTCTCGAGCATCCAGTCGCGGGCAAACTTGCCGCCCTGGATGTCGGCGAGAACGCGCTTCATCTCGGCCTTGGTCTCGGCGGTGACGATGCGCGGACCGGTGACGTACTCGCCGTATTCGGCGGTGTTGGAGATCGAGTAGTTCATGTTGGCGATGCCGCCTTCATAGATCAGGTCGACGATCAGCTTCACTTCGTGCAGGCACTCGAAATAGGCCATCTCCGGCGCGTAGCCGGCTTCGACCAGGGTCTCGTAGCCGCCCTTGATCAGCTCGACCAGGCCGCCGCAGAGCACGACCTGCTCGCCGAACAGGTCGGTCTCGCACTCTTCCTTGAAGGTGGTCTCGATGATGCCGGCGCGGCCACCGCCGACGGCCGACGCGTAGGACAGGCCGAGGTCATGGGCGTTGCCCGAGACGTCCTTGGCGATCGCGATCAGGCAGGGCACGCCGCCGCCGCGCTGATATTCCGAGCGCACGGTGTGGCCGGGACCCTTCGGCGCGATCATGAGCACGTCGAGGTCGGCGCGCGGGTCGAGCAGGTTGAAATGGACGTTGAGGCCGTGCGCGAACACCAGCGCCGCGCCCTTCTTCATGTTGTCGTGCAGGTGATCGCGATAGATGTCGCCCTGGAGCTCGTCCGGGGTCAGCATCATGACGAGGTCGGCCCATTTGGCAGCTTCGGCGACTTCCATCACCTTGAAGCCGGCGGCTTCCGCCTTCTTCACCGAGCCCGAATCCTTGCGCAGCGCGATGGCGACTTCCTTGACGCCGGAATCCTTCAGATTGAGCGCATGGGCATGGCCCTGGCTGCCATAGCCGACGATGGCGACCTTCTTGCCCTTGATCAGGTTCAGGTCGGCGTCGCGATCGTAATAAACACGCATAGGTCGTTTCCTCGTTCAGGGCCGAAAATCGGCCAATGGTCAGTGTCCGAAGGGTGAAATTTGCGGATTTCGGGGGCTGTCTAGAGCATTTCGGCCCCAGAGGGAAACCCGTTTCTGCATGGAAATCCGCGACATCATGCATCCATGAAAACGGGGTAGAGGGAAGCCAGCAGCAGGATCGCCATCAGGATATTGAAGGCGCGGACCAGCCGCTCCGAGGTCAGGACCGGCCGTAATGCGGAGCCGAACAAGGCCCAGACCACGGTCGAGACGGTGCCGACGATCAGGCTGATCAGGGTCTGGATCGCGATATTGAGCGGGAATTGGGCGATCGCCGCATAGGCGGTGATGGTGCCGATCACGATCACCCAGCCCTTGGCATTGATCCATTGGAACATCGCCGCGCCCCAGAAGGTCATCGGGCCTCGGCCATCTCCCTCCCCCGGTCTGGTCGGACCGGACATGGCGATCGCGGCGGCAAGATAGATCAGGTAGGCGGCGCCGGCATATTTCAGGATGGTCTGCAGGATCGGATAGGCCAGGAACACCGAGCCGAGCCCGAGGCCGACCGCGGCGACCATGAAGGCAAAGCCGAGGACGATGCCGACGATGTGCGGGATGGTGCGCCGGAAGCCGTAGGTGAGGCCCGACGACAACAGCATGATGTTGTTCGGCCCCGGCGTGAAATACATCACGACCATGAAGATGAGGAAGGCATAGAACAGCGACTGGGACATGCTCACCTCACGCCGTCTTCGGCGACGGTTCTTCGGGTAACGCGTTGGGCCGCTTCGCCAGCACCATGACCGCGATACCGGCGATCACGGTCAGCATGCCGGCAAGCCGCAGGGGCCCGAACCGCTCGCCGAACACGATGCTCGAGGCCGCCGAGCCGACGAACGGCACCAGCAGTGCGAACGGCACCACCTGCGCGGCGGGATAGTCGCGCAGCAATCGGCCCCACAGCCAATAGGCGATGCTGGTGGAGATCGCGCCGATCACGAGCAGGCAGATGAGGCCGGTGAGCGACATGTGGATCAGCGACTGGAGGGTCGGCGCCGGCCCGTTGACGACCAGCGCAAGCGCGAAGAGCGGCACCGCGGCCGTGAGGCAGAGCCAGGCAAACAGATCGAACATCGGCGCGCCGCGCGCCCCGCGCAGCAGAAGATTGCCGATCGCAAAGCAGACCGGAGCGATCATCAGCACCGCAAAGGCCGCGACGCTGAAATCGTAGCCGACCGTGCCGCAGATCATCAGGAGGCCGATTGCGGCGATGCCGATGCCGAGCGTCTGCACCGGCGTCGGCCGCTCGCCGAATGCGATCGCAGCGAAGCCGATCGTGAAAAGTGCCTGGCTCTGCACCACGACGCTGGTCAGCCCGACCGGCACGCCATGGGCGATGCCGTAGGCTTGGGACAGGAACTGGCCGAGGAACAGCGTGAAGCTGATCGCGATCAGGAGCGACCAAGCGACCTTGGGCTTCGGAATGAACAGGCACGGCGCCGCCGCAATGGCGAAGCGCATCGCCGTCATCAGCTCCGGCGAGAACTCGTCGAGTGCGATCCGGCTCGCCACGAAGGCAAGCCCCCAGATGATCGCCACCAGGAGGGCGATGAGGATATCGGCCGGCTTCATTGTTGTTCTCGGCTCTGCCCTGTCGTGCAGTCCTGTTGTTGTTCGTTTTAGCCTTGCTCGCCGGCTCTTGGTTTGCGCAGCAGATAGGTGCCGTGCATCGGTGCGTGGTAATCGGCCGAGACCAGCGTGAAGCCGACGTCGGTCAGCATCCGCTCCATCACCCAGCCGAAGGTGGAATATTCGTCCCGCATGTGCGTGACGACGCCATCGCGCGAAAAATCGTGGTTCTTGATCTGGAAATCGGCCCATTGCTCGACGTCGCGCTCGACCGCGTCCGGCATCGATGCGTAGACGATGTCGCGCAGATAGAACGTCGCGCCCGGCTTGAGCGCGCGAAAGATCCGCGACATCGCCACCGCCTTCCAGAAATCCGGCAAATGATGCAGCGTGAATTCGCTGACGATCAAATCGTAGGATTCCGGCCGATAGGCGAAGCTGAGCAGGCCTGCGGACTGGGTGCGCACGGGCGCCTTGCGATCGCGCGCGTAGATCTCGGCAAGCGCCAGCATCGCCGGCGAAATGTCGATGGCGTCGACCTCGGCGCCCATCAGCGCCGCTTCGGTCGCCAGCACGCCGTTGCCGCAGCCGATATCGGCGATGCGCCAGCCGCGCTGGACTCCCAGCATTTTCAGCGCGGCGCGCGCCCGCAGATCGGCATCGTCGTGGGCGTCGTAGATCGAGGCCACAGCGGGCTCGATCCCCATCCGGTTCCGCTCGTTATAGTACCAGTCGCGCGCCAGCATGGTTCACATCCCTTCAGGCCCGCGGCCGATCGCGGCAACGCCGGTGCGCGACACCTCGACGAGGCCGAGCGGGCGCATCAGGTCGATATATTGATTGATCTTGTCGGTATTGCCTGTGATCTCGAACACAAAGCTCTCGGTGGTGGCGTCGATCACCCGGGCGCGGAACGCATCCGCCAGCCTCAGTGCCTCGACGCGATGCTCGCCCTGGCCGCGCACCTTGACCATGGCGAGCTCGCGCTCGATCGAACGCCGGGTCTGGGTCATGTCGACGACTTGGTAGACCGGGATCATGCGGTCGAGCTGGTTCTTGATCTGCGCGATCACCATCGGCGTGCCCGTCGTGACGATGGTGATGCGCGATAGATGCTTCTGGGCCTCGGTCTCGGAGACCGTGAGGCTTTCGATGTTGTAGCCACGGCCCGAGAACAGGCCGATGACGCGCGCGAGCACGCCGGGCTCGTTCTGCACGAGCACAGCGAGCGTGTGGGTCTCGTTCGGATCGTGGCGCTCTTCGATGAAGTAGGCGGATGCGGGCTGGTTCATTGTCGTCCCCTCAAATCTCTCTCGTCACACCAGCGCCTTGCCGCCGGCGAACGCCTTCGCGGTCGCCTCGTCATTCGCCTGCTCCGGCAAAAGCATCTCGTTGTGCGCCTTGCCGGAGGGAATCATCGGGAAGCAGTTTTCGAGCGCCGCGACGCGGCAGTCGAACAGCACCGGGCGTTTGACCGAGATCATCTCCTGGATGGCGCCGTCGAGATCGCCGGGCTTGTGCACCTGGATGCCGACGCCGCCATAGGCCTCGGCGAGCTTGACGAAGTCCGGCAGCGCCTCCGAATAGGAATGCGACAGACGGTTGCCGTGCAGCAGCTGCTGCCACTGCCGCACCATGCCCATGTACTGGTTGTTCAGGATGAAGATCTTGATCGGCAGCTCGTACTGCACCGCCGTCGACATCTCCTGCATCGTCATCTGCACCGAGGCATCGCCTGCGATGTCGATGACGAGGCTGTCGGGATGGGCCACCTGCACGCCGACCGCGGCCGGCAGGCCGTAGCCCATGGTGCCGAGACCGCCCGACGTCATCCAGCGATGCGGCTCCTCGAAGCCGTAGAACTGCGCCGCCCACATCTGGTGCTGGCCGACTTCGGTCGTGATGTAGGTGTCCCTGCCGCGCGTCGCCTCGAACAGGCTCTGGATCGCGTGCTGCGGCAGGATGACGTCGTTGCTCTTCTTGTAATAGAGCGAGTTGCGGGCGCGCCATTGCGCGATCTGCTGCCACCACGACTTGATGTCAGGCCTCTTCGCCTCCGCCTTGAACACCTGCAGGATGTCGCCGAGGATGTTGCCGCAATCGCCGATGATCGGCACGTCGACGCGGATGTTCTTGTTGATCGAGGACGGGTCGATGTCGATGTGGATCTTCTTCGAGCCCGGGGAGAACGCATCGACGCGACCGGTGATGCGGTCGTCGAAGCGCGCGCCGACGCACAGCATGACGTCGCAATCATGCATCGTCATGTTGGCCTCGTAGGTGCCGTGCATGCCGAGCATGCCCAGCCAGTTCTTGCCCGACGCGGGGTATGCGCCGAGGCCCATCAGCGTGGAGGTGATCGGGAAGCCGGTGACCTCGACCAGTTCGCGCAACAGCCTGGTCGCTTCGGGGCCGGAATTGATGACGCCGCCGCCGCTGTAGATCACGGGGCGCTTGGCGTTCGCGAGCAGCGAGACGGCCTTGCGGATCTGCGTCGCATCGCCCTTCACGCGCGGCGCGTAGGAGCGGTGCACGTCGGACTTGCGCGGCGGATGATAGGTGCCGGTCGCGAACTGCACGTCCTTGGGCACGTCGACCAGCACCGGGCCGGGACGGCCGGAGGTCGCGACGTAGAAGGCTTCGTGCAGCACTTTTGCGAGATCGTTGACGTCCCGCACCAGCCAATTGTGCTTGGTGCAGGGCCGCGTGATGCCGACCGTGTCGCATTCCTGGAAAGCATCATTGCCGATCAGATGCGTCGGCACCTGGCCGGAGATGCAGACCAGCGGGATCGAGTCCATCAGCGCGTCGGTCAGCGGCGTCACCATGTTGGTGGCGCCGGGACCGCTCGTCACCAGCGCGACGCCCGGCTTGCCGGTCGAGCGCGCATAGCCCTCGGCGGCGTGGCCCGCGCCCTGCTCGTGACGCACCAGGATGTGCTGGACCTCGCTCTGCTGGAAGATCTCGTCATAGATCGGAAGCACCGCGCCGCCGGGATAGCCGAAAATGTCAGTCACGCCGTGATCGATGAGCGCGCGAACGATCATCGCGGCGCCGGTCATCTGGTTCGGATCGTGGCTCTTGTCGCTCATTGGCTTGCTCCGGATGCGCTGTTGTCAGCGGCTTCGTTCGTGTCGGGTTTGGGAAATAAAAAAGGCCCCGAAGAGGGCCCATGCACACCGCCTGTCATGTGGATGGCAGCTAGCCATCCCCGGCGGTGTGCCTGGGTACGACGGCGATAAGGAGTTTGGTAATAATGTTACGCATGGCAGGTGCCCGGCTTCCCAAAGGTTGCGCGAAACATAGCGGCCAAAGCCCGGATGTCAAGGCAATGCGGCCGTTCCCGCGCGATTTTGGCAGTGTAGCGGTGTTCCCCGGGTTCGGCGAGAGGTAAATTGGGGAACCCGAAGGGAAAGTGTGTCAGCCGCCGTCCCGCGCCGCCCTCCCGACGGCCGCAAGCCACTCCCTCGCCTCCTCCGGCTTGACCCATTCGAAGTCAGGCAATTGGTGCCGGAACCAGGTGAATTGCCGCTTGGCGTAGTGGCGGGTGTCGGCGCGCCCGATGGTGGCGGCCTGCTCAAGGCTGAGCTCGCCGCGCAGATGCCGGATCAGGGCCGGCACGCCATGGGCCTTCATCGCCGGCAGCAGCGGATCGAGCTGCCTCGCGGCGAGCCGCTCGACCTCCTCCAGCGCGCCGGCACCCAGCATGGCATCGAAGCGGGCATCGATCCGGGCATAGAGCTCGTCGCGCCCGGGCGCGAGGAAGACGGCGCGAAAGCTGCCCTTGGGCAGCAGCGGCGGCTGGCCCTCCCGGTGCCAGTCGAGCAGCGACCGGCCGGTCGCCTCGATCACTTCGAGTGCGCGCGCGATGCGGGTGCGGTCTCGCAGGTTCAATCGCTCCGCGGCGCGCGGATCGCGGGCAGCGAGTTCCGCATGCAGCGCCTCCGCCCCGTTCCGCTCCAGCCGCGCGCGGACGTCCTCGCGCACCTCGGCAGGAATGGGCGGTACCACCGAGAGTCCCGCCGTCAGCGCCTTGAAATAGAGCCCGGTGCCGCCGATGAAGATCGGCAGGCGGCCTTCGGCGCGCGCCTCGTCGAGCGTCTTGGCCGCATCAGTCACCCAGGCGCCGGCCGAGAAATTCAAGGCGGCATCGACATGGCCGTAGAGACGGTGCGGAGCGCGCGCTTCCTCGTCACGGGTCGGCCGTGCCGTGATGATGCGCAGGTCGCGGTAGACCTGCATGGAATCGGCATTGATGACGATACCGCCGGTGGCGAGCGCGAGCTCCAGAGCCAGCGCCGACTTGCCGCTGGCGGTCGGTCCTGCGATAAGCACGGCCTCGCCAACGGGCCTTCTGCCGACTTGCTCCTCGCTCACGAAAACCTCAAATGTCCCTCGTCGCCACGCTGATCTGCAACCCCGACAATCCCGCGCTCGACTCCACCATCGTCGACGGGGCCCGCGCCGTGCTGCCGCAGGCATCGCCAGCACACTGGCTGTTCGACGGCGTCGCGGTTGATATCCCCTTCGGTGCCGACTGTAACCTCGAAGCCGACCGCCACGCCATCGAGCAGCGGCTGCGCGAGCTGCGCGGCAACCTGCCCATCGACATCGTGGTGCAGCCTGTCGGCTTCAGGCGCAAGAAGCTTTTTCTCGCCGACATGGATTCCACCATGATCGGCCAGGAATGCATCGACGAGCTCGCCGATCTCGTCGGGGTGAAGGCGCATGTCGCCGCCATCACCGAACGCGCCATGCGCGGCGAGATCGAGTTCGAGCCGGCGCTGCGCGAGCGCGTCGCACTGCTGAAGGACCTGCCCGCCAGCGCGGTCGACGAAGTGCTGGAAGAGCGCATCACGCTGACCCCGGGCGGCCGCGCGCTGGTCGCGACCATGCGGGCCAACGGCGCCTATACCTGCCTCGTCTCCGGCGGCTTCACGCTGTTCACGACCGCGGTCGCGGCCAAGATCGGCTTCCAGGAGAACCGCGCCAACGAGCTCGTCGTGCGCGACGGCAAGTTCACCGGCGAGGTGAAGGAGCCGATTCTGGGCCGCGCGGCGAAGCTCGCGACGCTGGTCGACCTGATGGAATCGTTCGATCTCGACGACATCGACTCGGTCGTGGTCGGCGACGGCGCCAACGATCTCGCGATGATCCAGGCGGCCGGGCTCGGCGTTGCCTATCACGCCAAGCCGGCGGTTGCGGCGGCGGCGGCCGCGCGGATCGATCATGGCGATCTCACCGCGCTGCTCTATGCGCAGGGGTACAAGCGCGAGGAGTTCGTGGAGGGGTAGCCACCTCCCCTCCGCCGTCATCACCCGCGAAGGCGGGTGATGCAGTGTTCCAGAGACAGAGCGGGATACGGGGAGACCGCGGCGTACTGGATGCCCCGCCTTCGCGGGGCATGACAGCGAGTGTGGAGCGAAAAGCCTGCCTTACTGCACGCTCAGCGCCACGAAGCGCAGCTCGCCGTCGGCATTGGAGACCAGCAGCAGCACCGATTTCTTGCCGTCCTTCTTGAGCTGATCGACCCGCTTCTGGATGTCGGCACCGCTCGAGACCGCTTCCTGCGCAACCTCGACGATGACGTCTCCGGCCGAGAGGCGCTTCTCCGCGGCGTCGGAATTGGCGTCAACATTGGTGACGACCACGCCCTTGACGCTGTCCTTGATCTTGTAGCGCGTGCGCAGATCCTTGTTCAGCGCGGCGAGATCGAGGCCGAGCGCCTTCTGCGTCACCGGCTTTTCCGGCGCCGGCTCGTCGGTCTTCACCGCGGCCTGCACCTTCTCGGGATCCTGGAGGCGGCCGAGGGTGACTTTCTTGGTCTGCTCCTGGCCCTTGCGGATGATGACGACGTCGACCTCCTTGCCGACCGCCGTGTCGGCGACGACGCGAGAGAGGTCCTTCGGATCCTTGACGTCCTTGCCGTCAAACTTGACGACGACGTCGCCCGGCTCGATGCCGGCCGGCTTGGCCGGGCCCTTGTCGTCGACGCCCGCAACCAGCGCGCCGCGCGCGGGCTTGATGTTGAGGCTCTCGGCGATCTCGTCGGTGACGCTCTGGATGCGCACCCCGAGCCAGCCGCGGCGCAGCTCGCCGAACTGGCGCAGCTGATCGACGACGCCCACGACCGTCTTCGACGGCACGGCGAAGCCGATGCCGATCGAGCCGCCCGAGGGCGAGATGATCAGCGTGTTGACGCCGATGACGTCGCCGTCGAGGTTGAACAGCGGACCGCCGGAATTGCCGCGATTGATCGACGCGTCGGTCTGGATGTAGCTGTCGTAAGGCCCCGAGGAGATGTCGCGGTTCTTGGCGGAGACGATGCCGGCGGTCACCGTGCCTCCCAGGCTGAAGGGATTGCCGATCGCGACCACCCAGTCCCCGAGGCGCAGCTTGTCGCTGTCGCCGAACTTCACCGCGACCAGCGGCTTCGGCGGCTTGATCTTGAGCACGGCGAGGTCGGTCTTCTTGTCGACGCCGACCAGTTCGGCCTTGATCTTGGTGCCGTCGTTGAGGATGACGTGGATCTCGTCGGCATCCGCGATGACGTGGTTGTTGGTGACGACGACACCCGCGGTGTCGATGATGAAGCCGGACCCGAGCGAGTTGGTCTTCTTCGGGGCGCTGCCGTTGTCGCCGCCCTTGCTGCCGCCGGGGCCCCTGCGGTTCTTGAAGAAGTCGTCGAAGAACTCTTCGAAGGGCGAGCCGGGCGGCAATTGCGGCATGGTGTTGCTGCCGCCGCCCTTGGCTTCGACGGTCTGCGAGGTCGAGATGTTGACGACCGCGTCGATCACCTTCTCGGCGACGTCGGCAATGCCATCCGGTCCGCGCGCCTCTGCCGGCGTGCCGAACGCACTGAAAGCACTGACGACGAGCGCGGCCAGCCCTAAACGCAAGCGGGTCGGGGCAATGGTGGCAGCGGGCATTGGTATCTCCAGAGAAAAGGATTCGGGTCCAGACTGCGCTCGAACGGGGGGACGGCGCAAGCACGGAGCTTAACGGCCTCAAGACCCCGATAATACGGCGAAAACCCGCCTTTCGGCTTCACTTTGGCGTTGGTGCGAGGGTCTAGACCGGACGCCGCATCACCCAGATCAGGATCAGGCCGGCGACCGCCGAACCGATCCCGACCACCCGCAGGATATTGTCCGGCGTGGCGATGGCGCTCTTCATGGCCTTGCGCATCCAGTTCGGACTGGCAGCAAACATCAGGCCTTCCAGCACGAACAGGATGCCCAAGCCGATGAGGAAATCGGAGAACGCAATGGACCTCATCGGATTGGAACCTCTCGTGACGCTGTTTTCGTTTGGACGAAGGGCGGCGAGATTCGCCGCCCTCTATCTAGCTTACGGCTTCGCCGGCGTCTCGGTGGCCATCTTGCCGGACGGGTTGCTGAAGTACCGGAAGAAATCCGAATCCGGCCGCAGCAGGAAGCGGGTATCGTTCGACTTCAGGCCGTTCTCATAGGCGGTCATCGACCGGTAGAAGGCGAAGAAGTCGGCGTCCTTGCTGTAGGCTTCCGCAAACAGGCGGTTGCGCTCGGCATCGCCTGCACCGCGGGTCTGCTCGGCCTGCGAGTTGGCCTCCGCGATGATCACGGTCGCCTCACGGTCGGCCTTGGAGCGGATCTCCTGGGCCTTCTGGCCGCCCTGCGCGCGGAACTCGGCCGCTTCGCGCTCGCGCTCGGTCTTCATGCGCTGATAGACCGCCTGGCTGTTCTGCTCCGGCAGGTCGGCACGGCGGATCCGGACGTCGACGACCTCGATGCCGTAGCCGTCGGCCTCGTGATCGAGCTGATCGCGGATGCGCTGCATCAGCTTCTCGCGGTCGTCGCGCACCACGTTGATGAAGGTGACTTCGCCGAGCACGCGGCGCAGCGCCGCGTTGAGGAGCGTGGTGAGCTGGATGTTCGCAGCCTGGATCGAGCCGACGCTCTGATAGAAGCGCAGCGCGTCCTTGATGCGGTAGCGCGCGAAGGCATCGACCACGAGCCGCTTCTGGTCGGACGCGATCGCTTCCTGCGACGGGTTCTCCAGGTCGAGAATCCGCTTGTCGATGTTGATCACCGAATTCCACGGCGCCTTGAAGTGCAGGCCGGGGGCGGTGACGACGTCGACGGGCCGGCCGAACTGCAGCACGATGGTCTGCTCGGTCTGCTGCACCGTGAACAGCGACATGTAGCCGACGACCACGACGAACAGGAGCGCGATCAGCGTGACGAAACCTGTGACCGGAGACCTCATCGGTTGCCTCCGCTCGACTGCGGACCGGTGCTAGGCGGCCGCTTGGTGGTCAATTCGCCCAGCGGCAGATAGGGCACGATGCCCTGGCCTGAAGAGCCGCCGTCATAGACGAGCTTGTCCGCGCCGCCGAGCACGCGCTCCATCGTCTCCAGATAGATTCGTTCACGCGTCACGTCGGGCGCCTTCTTGTATTCGTCGTACACCTTCAGGAAGCGCGCGCTCTGGCCCTTGGCCTCGGCGACCGCCTGCTCCTTGTAGCCTTCGGCGGCCTGCTGAATCTGCGCCGCCCGTCCGCGCGCCTGCGGCACGACCTGGTTGGCGTAGGTCTGCGCTTCGTTCTGCAGCTGCTCGAGATTGGCGCGCGCCGCCTGGACGTCGCGGAAGGCATCGATGACCTGCGCGGGCGGGTCGACCTTCTGCATCTGCACCTGGCTGATCTGGATGCCGGCGCCGTAGCTGTCCAGCGTCTTCTGGATCAGCTCCTGGACGCCCTGCTCGGTAACGTTGCGCGCACCGGTCAGGATCGGCTGGATCTGCGATCGGCCGATCACCTCACGCATCGCGCTTTCGGCGACCGCCTTCACGGTGCCTTCGGGGTTCTGAATGTTGAACAGGAAATTGCCGACACCGTTGGGCTTGATGCGCCACAGCACGGTGAAATCGACGTCGACGATGTTCTCGTCGCCCGTCAGCATCAGGCTCTCTTCCGGCACGTCACGGATGGAGCGGCCGCGCCGTGCGGGATCGTCGATCAGCGTCATGCCGATCGAGATGGTGTTGACACGCAGCGCCTTGGGCAGCAGCACGGTCTCGATCGGATAGGGCAGATGATAGTTCAGGCCCGGGTCCACGGTGCGGACGTGCTTGCCGAAGCGCAGCACGACGCCCTGTTCTTCGGACTGCACGCGGAAGAAGCCCGACAGCAGCCAGAACGCGATGATGAGCAGGATGATCAGCGTGATGCCGATGCCGGAGAAATAGCCGCCCGGCATGATCTGCTGGAGGCGATCCTGGCCGCGGCGCAGAAGGTCTTCCAGATCCGGCGGCCTCGGCCCGACCGGTTGCGGGCCTGAGCCCCATGGTCCCTTTGGACCCGAGCCCCATGGGCCACCGCCCTGATTCTTCCACGGCATTCGACGCTCTCCTCGGCAGGGTGGAATTGCCCCCGCCCGCTTTGTCCGGTCCGGCTTTATAGGGGACAGGCAGGTCCCTTACAACGCAGCCCTGACCGTCTTCCGAGCTATGCTCGGGCACGAAAAAGTCAATGTAAACATTGACGAAAGCGGTTAATGGCCGCGCCGCCGACGATATGTCACATAGGAGTAGTCGGCGCTGTCGTCGGGTCCGGCAGGATGGCGGACGCGTCCAACCTCGTCCCATTCCGCCTTGTCGATGTCGAAATGCGTGTCGCCTTCGGGTCGAGCATGCACTTCGGTGATCTCGAGGCGATCGGCGCGGTCGAGCCATTGCCGGAAGATCTCGGCGCCGCCGATCACGGCGATCTCGGTGACCGAACGCCGCAGGGCATCGCCAAGCGCAACCGCGCCGGCATCCGTGGCGGATGTCGTGACGACGGCCCCATTGGCGCGATAAGCCGTATCGCGCGTGATCACGATATTGGTCCGGCCCGGCAGGGGACGGCGGGGCAGCGATTCGAAAGTCTTGCGGCCCATGATCACGGGCTTGCCGATGGTCAGCGCCTTGAAGCGCGCCATGTCGGACTTCAATCGCCACGGCATCGCATTGCCCGCGCCGATGACGCCATTCTCCGCGATCGCGACGACGAAGACGATCTCCATCAGGCAGAGCTCCCGGCAAGCCGTGTCAGCGCCGGCCCAGTGACGCGGCACAGCGTCCAGTCGTCCATCATGACGGCGCCGAGCGATTTGTAGAACGCGATCGACGGCGCATTCCAGTCGAGCACCGCCCATTGCAGGCGCGACCAGCCGTTGTCGACACATTCCTTCGCGAGATAGACCAGCAGCGCCTTGCCGAGGCCTTTGCCCCGATGCGACGGCCGCACGTAGAGATCCTCGAGATAGATGCCGTGGCGGCCGCTGAAGGTGGAGAAGTTCGAAAACCAGACCGCAAAGCCGACGGCTTCACCGTTCCACTCGGCAATCGCGCAGTAGAGCTGCGGCCTGTCCCCGAACAATGCCTCGGCGATGTCGGCTTCTGTTGCCTCCACCTCATGCGAGAGCTTCTCGTACTCGGCGAGCTCGCGGATGAAATCGAGGACGAGCCCGGCTTCACCCGGGCGCACGCGGCGGATGTTGAGCGACATCCGGGTCAGACCGCGACTTCCGCCTTGATGTGCGGATGCGGGTCGTAGCCGACGAGTTCGAAATCCTCAAAGCGGAAGGACGAAATGTCCTTCACATCAGGGTTGATCCGCATCACCGGCAACGGACGCGGCGTCCGCGTCAGTTGCAGCCGCGCCTGCTCCAGGTGATTCGAATAAAGATGGGCGTCGCCGAGCGAGTGCACGAAGTCGCCGGGCTTCAAGCCCGTGACCTGCGCGACCATCATGGTGAGCAGCGCGTAGGAGGCGATATTGAAGGGCACGCCGAGGAAGACGTCGGCCGAGCGCTGATAGAGCTGGCACGACAGCTTGCCGTTCGCGACATAGAACTGGAACAGCAGGTGGCAGGGCGGCAGCGCCATCTTCTCGACGTCGGCGGGATTCCAGGCGGTGACGATCAGCCGGCGGGAGTCCGGGGTGCGCTTGATCATGTCGACGACGTTGGCGATCTGGTCGATGCTGCGGCCGTCGGCCGTGGGCCAGGAGCGCCATTGGTGGCCGTAGACCGGGCCGAGATCGCCATTGGCATCCGCCCACTCGTCCCAGATGGTGACGCCGTTGTCGCGCAGATATTTGATGTTGGTGTCGCCCTTCAGGAACCACAGCAACTCGTGCACGATCGCCTTCAGCGGCAGCCGCTTGGTGGTCAGCATCGGGAAGCCCGCGGACAGATTGAAGCGCATCTGGTGGCCGAACACCGAGAGCGTGCCCGTGCCGGTGCGATCGGTCTTCTCCGCGCCGTCTGAAAGAATCCGCTCGAGCAGGTCCTGATACTGGTGCATGTGCGACTGTGCCTTTGGGGAGGCGGCGAACTTAGCGGCCGCCCCCGCGCTGCAACAGCGGCGATTCGCTGTCCGCACCGATTATACCCGGAAAAATGAGTGGTCTCGGCGCAAACGACAAGGGGCGGAACTCGGCGTCCCGCCCCTCGCCTATCAGCTTGAAAGTACAGATTAAGTGGCCGGCTTCAGCACCGGGGTCCACTTCGCGATCTCGTTCTTGACGAGGGTGGCCAGCGCTTCCGGCGTGCGCTCCGCAGGGGTCGGGATGACGCTGCCGAGCTCGAGCAGGCGCTTCTTCACGGTCTCGTCGTCGAGCGCCTTGCTGGCCGCGGCGGTCAGGGTGGCCACGATCGCGGCCGAAGTTCCCTTGGGCGCGAACATCGCATTCCAGGCCTGGGCCTGGAATTTCGGCAGGCCGGCTTCCGCCGTCGTCGGCACGTTCGGCAGCGACGGATTACGCTCCGGCGTTGCGATCGCGTAGGCCTTGATGGTGCCGGCGTTGATCTGCGGCACAGCGTTGACGATCTGGTCGCACATGTAGTCGACCTGGCCCGCCACCAGCGCGTTCATCGCAGGTCCCGTGCCGTTGAAGGGCACGCCGACCGGCTTGATGTCGAGGATCGAGTGCAGGAGCTCGCACGAGACGTGCGAGACCGAGCCCACGCCGGCATGCGCGGCGTTGACCTTCTCGGCATTGGCCTTCACGTAGGTCACGAACTCCTTCAGGTCCTTCGGCGGAAAGTCCTTGCGCGCCAGGATCAGGATCGGCGTGCCCGCGAGCAGCGCGATCGGCTCGAAATCCTTTTCGGGATGATAGGCGAGCTTGGGATAGAGCGGCACGGAGGCGGCATGCGTGCCCATGTGCCCGGTGATCAGCGTGTAGCCGTCATTGGCCGCACGCGCGGCGCGCGTGGTCGCGGTGGTGCCGCCGGCGCCGACCACATTCTCGATGATGATGCTCTGTCCGAGCGTCTGCGCCATGTGCGCGGTGACGATGCGCGCGACGACGTCGGTCGGGCCGCCGGCCGCGAACGGCACGACCATGGTGATGCTGCGCGTCGGGTAGGTCTGAGCCTTCGCCGGTGTGACAAAGGCGCACAGCGATGCAAGCGCTGCGGCACATGCGCTCGAAGCGAGCGCGCGAATAAAGGTCATGTCGATCCCCTTTGGACACAAAAATGCCGGCCCAAGGGCCGGCATTTCCATTTCACAAAGCCGTAACACAAGTCGATTGGACTTCCGAATGCGGCGTGCCGACGCAGGAGCGCGACCTCAGTTCTCGGATTCGGTGAACACCTCGTCGCGCTTCGATCGGAGCGCTGGCAGCACGGTGAGGACGAGAAGGGCAGCAGCGACCGCCAGCAGCACCGCCGACAACGGACGCGTCAGGAACACGCTCCAGTCGCCGCGCGAGATCAGCAGCGCACGGCGCAGGTTCTCCTCCATCAACGGTCCCAGCACCATGCCGAGCAGCAGAGGTGCCGGCTCGAAATCGTGCTTGATCAGCCAGTAGCCGACGAGACCGAACACGCCGGCAAGGATGACGTCGACTGGCGCGTTGTTCACCGAATAGATGCCGATCGCGCAGAAGATAACGATCGAGGGGAACATCAACCGGTACGGCACGCGCAGCAGTCTCACCCAGATTCCGACCAGCGGCAGGTTGATGATGATCAGCATCAGATTGCCGATCCACATCGAGGCGATCATGCCCCAGACGAGGTCCGGCTGCTTCTGCATCACTTGCGGGCCCGGCACGATGCCGTGAATGGTCATCGCGCCCACCATCAGCGCCATCACCGCGTTCGGCGGGATGCCGAGCGTGAGCAGCGGGATGAAGGAGGTCTGCGCCGCGGCATTGTTGGCGCTCTCCGGCCCCGCCACGCCCTCGATCGCGCCGCGGCCGAACCGCGACGGGTTCTTGGCGAGCTTCTTCTCGAGCGTATAGGCGCCGAACGACGCAATCGTCGCGCCGCCGCCGGGAAGGATGCCGAGGATCGAGCCGAGCACGGTGCCGCGCAGGATCGCGGGCGCCGAATCGATCAGATCCTTTCTGGTCGGCATCAGGCCGGTGATCTTCTGTTGCACGAGATCGCGGCTCATCTCGGCGCCGGCGTCGAGATTGCGGATGATCTCGGCAAAGCCGAACACGCCCATCGCCACCGTCGCAAAGCCGAGACCGTCGGCGAGCTCCGGAATGTTGAAGGCCATGCGGGAGGCGCCGGTCTCGATGTCCGAGCCGACCATGGACAGCAACAGGCCGAACACGATCATCGCGATCGCCTTCAGCACCGAGCCCTTGGCAAGCACGACCGCAAAGATCAGGCCGAGCACCATCAGCGAGAAATACTCCGCCGGACCGAACGCCAGCGCGAGCTTGGTCAGGGGCGCGCCGAGCACGGCGATGAGCACGGTCGCGACGCAGCCGGCGAAGAACGAGCCGATCGCGGCGATCGCCAGCGCCGGGCCGGCGCGGCCTTGCCTCGCCATCTGGTGGCCGTCGATGGCCGTGACGACCGACGTCGCCTCACCGGGTATGTTGACCAGGATCGACGTGGTCGAGCCGCCATACTGGGCGCCGTAATAGATGCCGGCGAGCATGATCAAGGCGCCGACCGGCGGCAGTCCGAAGGTGATCGGCAGCAGCATCGCGACGGTCGCGATGGTGCCGATGCCCGGGAGAACGCCGACCAGCGTGCCGACGAGAGCGCCGATCAGGCACATCAGCAGGTTGATCGGCGAGAGCGCGACGACGAAGCCGTGAGCGAGGTTGGCAAAAAGGTCCATCACGCCCTCACTGATTCAGGAAACGCGGAAACATCGGCATCGGCAGCCCGAGCACGTATGGAAAAAGGATCGCACAACCTACCGTCAGGCAGGCGCCGACGATCGCCGCTTCACGCCAGCGCGTCTCCTCCGAGCCCATCGCGGCGATCATGAAGCTGACAAAGGCCGTGACCACGACGCCGAGCGGCCGGATCGCCAAAGCGAAGAACAGGATCGCGGCCACCACGAACAATGGTCCTCGCCAGGCATAGTGGGCCATCGCCGGCCCATCGGTCAGAAGACCCGTCAGGGCGATGCCGGCGGACAAGGCAACCAGCAATCCGCCGAACATGCGCGGCGCGGTGCCTGCGCCGAAGGAGAAGCCCCGCATGCCCTGCAAATCGCTCCCGGCCCACAGCGCGAACAGGGCAACCGCCATGAGGACGACGCCTCCGACATAATCCTGCGCCGACCGGACCGTCATGAACAGCGTGAGAATAGCCACCACGAACAGTGGGTAGGAATAGATCAGCGCGAGCAGCACATCCGATGACGCCTTCTTGGTGTCACCGCTGGCCGCACCGATCAACGCTCCCGGCGCGCCGGCGAGCAACGCCGTGGCGTGGCCGATCACCACGGCGGCCGGGCCGCGGCCGGTACCCCATCCGAAGATCGTCCCGATCGACCAGATCAATTCGAAGATCTGCGGCGCAATCGCCAGCAGACAAAAGCCGACCGCCAACCGGGTGTTTCGGGTGGCCGTCGCTGAGTGGCCCATCGTGTCGGCCATGCATGTCTCCTCCGCGACCCGTAAGTCACGAGCACTGTTGTTCTAAATCGGCTGGAACTGGATCCCCCGCCCGGATCACTGCCTAGCGATTTTCATTACACAATGCCAGCAAAACCCAACAGGCCCCCGGCAAGCAGTAGCCAAAGTGGATTGAGGCGCGAGACCGATGCGATGACCGCAGCCATTGCGGTCAGAAGCAGTGCAACAATTGTGCGATCGGTCGACTGGGCCAGGATGAGGGCACTCGCCGCCATCAATCCGATCGAGAGAGGAACCAGTGCAGCCTGAATCAGGCCGGGCCAGCGCGATCGGCTCGGCCGATTCATGAGCCGGCTGACCTAATAGGCAAGCAGCGCCGTCGGCAGGCACATCGCCAGCGTCGCAGCCAGAGCGCCGGGGATGCCGGCGACGGCATAGCCGATTAACGTCACGATAAGCACGTTCGGACCTGGCGAGAGTTGCGCGATCGCATAGGCATCGCTGAACTGCTTCTCGGTCATCCAGTGATGGACCTCGACCGCGATGCGGTGCATCTCGGGCACCGCCGCCGCAGCGCCGCCGACCGCGAACAGCGACATCAGTCCAAAGGTGGCGATCAGCGCCCAGATCGGGTTTTCGGCGTTCATGCTGCTACTTTCCGTCGCAGGAAATAAGTGGTGCCGACACTCACGGGGATGGCAGCCAGCAGCACCGCCGGAAGCGGCAGGCGGAGCACGCCGATGGCGAGGAACACACCGAGCATCAGGATCAGCGCGAGGGGGTTCGTCCGCTTCAGCAGCGGCGTCATCATGCGGAAGACCACCGCGATCAAAAGGCCGACCGCCGCACAGGAGACGCCTGCGAGGATGCGCCGCAGCACCTCCACATCGCCAAACCGGGCATAGATGATCGCAAGCACCGTCATGATCAGCGTCGGCGGCAGCAGAAGCCCGGCGAAGGCGGCAACGCCACCGGCAATCCCGCGCAGCCGCGCGCCGAACACCATCGACAGATTGACGATGTTGGGCCCTGGCAGGAAATGGCAGAGCGCAAAAGTCTCGTTGAACTCGTCCGCATTCATCCAGCGGTGCTGCTCGACGATGGCCCGCCGGGCAAACACCAAGACCCCGCCGAAGCCCGCCAGCGACATCCGGGCGAAAGCCAGGAACAGGTCGAGCAGCCCGGGCGGCACGGCGGCAGCGGCTGGATGGTCCGGCTCTTGTGGGGCCGGTGCAGAATCCTCGGACATGTCAGAAGCTTAGAACGGCGACCGTGACGCGGCCAAGCCCAGCGGGAACCTGCCCTGAGGGAACCTCGGGATGGCCCCTCGAAACACCTGTCATTTGAAACCTTTGCCCCCTATATTGGGGGTGCCGGTTCGCCGGCTATGGAAATAAACGGTCGTCGTAATAAACCATTCGGACCCGGGGGCGGTACCCGGCGCCTCCACCAAAGCCCACCAACGGACACTCCGGAAGCGGGCTTTGGCGGGGGCGAAATAGGATCGACGAGGGCGTAAAGGGCGTGCTTTTTCCCGGTATTGTTCCGCCGTTATCGGGCTACTGCAATAGTTGCCAACGACAACTTTGCTCCGGTTGCTCAGGCTGCGTAACGCAGTTTGAAAGACCATCTTAAAGTCCTAACGGGTTAAGCTCCGTTAGGCGGGGTTCGGAGGCACCTGGCAACAGAAGCCTCCACTTACCTTATTCCTACCCCGGCGATTTCCTGCCCGGCGGGACTCCTGCTGACCCGTCAGGCGCGGTACTATCGCGGCTTGGCGAGTCGGGCCGGCAGGGCCCACTCCTGCAATGCAACAGGACGACCATGGCGACCGATCATATCCGATACGATGTGCTGGCCCGCGACGCGCTGCGCGGCGTGCTGCGGAAGGTGCTGACCGATGCCGCGTCCCATGGACTGCCCGGTGAGCACCATTTCTTCATCACCTTCGTGTCGAAGGCCGAGGGCGTGAAGCTGTCGTCGCGGCTGCTGGCGCAATATCCGGAAGAGATGACGATCATCCTGCAGCACCAGTTCTGGGATCTGACCGTGCTCGAGGACCGCTTCGAGGTCGGCCTGTCCTTCGGCGGCATTCCGGAGCGCCTGATCGTGCCGTTCAGCGCCATCAAGAGCTTCCTCGATCCGTCCGTGAAATTCGGCCTTCAGTTCGACACCTCCGACGTCGCCGAGGTCGCGCCCGAGACGCTGCCCGCCGCTCCCGCCCCGTCCGCGGTCGCGGTGCCGGCGCCTGCCGCTGAAGCGGCGGACAGCACGGAAGAGCCGGCGGCCCCGAGCCAAGGCGGCGCCGAAGTCGTGCGGCTCGATCGTTTCCGCAAGAAATGATCTAGATTGGGCCGGAGCCCGTCGCGCCCGGCCAAACTCCCTATATAGAGCTACATGAAGAGGCCGTGCGGCGTTTCGCGCGGCGGAATGGATGCGCTCATGGCCAAATCTGCTCGCCCCAAGACTGCTCGCCCCGCGACCCGCCCCGAGACCGACAGTTTCGGCCCCATCGAGGTCCCCGCCGATCGCTATTGGGGCGCACAGACCGAACGTTCGCGCCAGAACTTTCGCATCGGAACGGATCGCATGCCGATCGCGCTCGTGCACGCGCTCGGCATCGTCAAGCTCGCCGCCGCGCAGTCCAATCTCGAACTCGGCCTGCTCGACCAGCGCCGCGCGGGTGCCATCATCCGCGCCGCGCGCGAGGTGATCGAGGGCAAGCTCGACGATCATTTTCCTCTTGTCGTGTGGCAGACCGGCTCCGGCACCCAGACCAACATGAACCTCAACGAGGTGATCGCCAACCGCGCCAATGAGCTGCTCGGCGGCGAGCTCGGCGCCAAGAAGCCGGTGCATCCCAACGACCACGTCAACATGAGCCAATCGTCGAACGATTCGTTTCCCACCGCGATGCACATCGCGGCCGCAAGCCGCATCAACGCCGACCTCGTCCCTGCGCTCAACGAGTTGCTCCGCGCGCTGCGCAAGAAGGAGAAGGCGTTCGCGAAAATCGTCAAGATCGGCCGCACCCACACCCAGGATGCAACGCCTCTGACGCTCGGCCAGGAGTTTTCCGGCTATGCCGCTCAGGTCGAAAGCGGCATCGCGCGGCTCAAGGTCGCGGTGAAGGACCTCCATCCGTTGGCGCAGGGCGGCACCGCCGTCGGCACCGGCCTCAACTCGAAGCCGCGCTTTGCAAAACTGTTCGCAAAGCATGTCGCCGGCATCACGAAACTCCCCTTCACCAGCGCCGCCAACAAATTCGAGGCGCTGGCCTCGAACGATGCCTATGTACTGGTGCACGGCGCCATCAATTCGGTGGCGACGGGCCTGTTCAAGATCGCCAACGACATCCGCCTGCTCGGATCCGGCCCACGTTCGGGGTTGGGCGAGCTGATCCTGCCGGAGAACGAGCCGGGCTCGTCGATCATGCCGGGCAAGGTCAACCCGACGCAATGCGAGGCGATGACCATGGTGTGCTGCCAGGTGTTCGGCAATCACACCGCGATCACGGTGGCCGGCAGCCAGGGCCATTTCGAGCTCAACGTCTACAAGCCCGTGCTCGCCTACAACATGCTGCACTCGATCCGCCTGATGGCCGATGCCGCGCGATCCTTCACCGAACATTGCGTCAGCGGCATCCGTGCCGACGAGAAGCGCATCGACGAGCTGATGCAGCGCTCCCTGATGCTGGTGACGGCGCTCGCCCCGAAGATCGGCTACGACAACGCCGCCAAGGTGGCCAAGACGGCCCATGCCAACGGCACCACGTTGAAGGAGGAGGCGCTGCGGCTCGGCCTGGTCTCGGCCGACGAGTTCGATCGCCTGGTGCGCCCCGAGAAGATGACCAGCCCGGGATAAAATTCCGAATTCCGATTGCCATCCGTAATGATACGGACCCTAACGCCTTAGAAATGTGCGGCTTTGGGGGCGGGATTTGATTACCGTCAATGTTCTGGCGGGACGGCGTGCTACGCAGCCCTTCTGCCCCCTCGACGGGGCCAATTTCATCCTTTGATGGCCCAAGGGGCCGATTGACGAGGACGAGCGAATGGCGATCAAGTCATGTGGGGCGCAACGCGGCACCCTGTTTCGGAATGTTTCATCCAGCCTGAAGAGGATCGGATGATGGAGACGCGACATGGGGAACGTCATCAACCTGAATCGTTTCAGGAAGCGCGCCGAGCGGCAAGCCTCGGCGAAGCAGGCGGAGGCCAACCGGACGAAGTTCGGGCGCACGAAGGCGGACCGGTCGGCGGAGCAGACGCGCGCGGACAAGGCGAAGGCGCACCTGGATCAGCATCAGATCGATCGCGAGGAGCAGCCATGAAGTCGCCCGTCGTGAAACGGTCGATCGTCGTCGCCGGGCACAAGACCAGCGTCAGCCTGGAAGAGGCGTTCTGGAACGGCATGAAGGAGATCTCCGGCCTGCGCAACATGACGTTGTCCGAGCTGGTCGGCGAGATCGACAACAACCGCCAGCAGGGCAATCTGTCGTCGGCGATCCGTCTGTTCGTCCTGGACTACTTCAAGAGCCGCGCCATGGCCGCCCAGCCGGACAAGGTCCCGGCCCAATAGCCAGCCGTCGGGGGCGCCTTCGAGGGCGCCCCGCCGCCCGCACTTTAAAATCACTCTAAGGTGCGGTTTCAACGAGCGCATTCGCTTGACCTCAATGCCTTGCGTTGAAAATACAGGGCATGACCGACACCAATAATGACACGCGCCCGCACATGCCGCTGGGTCTGGCCCAGCGCGGCTATACGGGCGTCATCCAGCACCTGTCCGCGCGCGAGGCGGGCTCAGCGCTCTCCGACATCGAGCTCGAGAGCCGCCTGATCGAGCTCGGCTTCGTCGAGGGCGCCCGGGTCGAGGTCCTGCACGAGGGGCTGGTCGGGCGCGATCCGATCGCCGTGCGGGTCGACAGCATCACGATCGCGGTCCGACGCCGCGAGGCCATGGCCGTCATCGTCGCCTAGACGGCGACCGGACGCCTCATCCCAGGCTTTTCGACAAGCCTTTCGCCAAGCCGTTTGCCAGGCCTTTGATCACATGGAATTACCCCTGCTGCATCTCGCCCTGGTCGGCACGCCCAACAGCGGCAAGACGTCGCTGTTCAACGCCCTGACCGGCAGCCGGCAGAAGGTCGCGAACTATCCCGGCGTCACGGTCGAGCGCAAGGAAGGCTTCTTCGTCACCCCCCTGGGACGCCAGGTGTCGGTGGTCGACCTGCCCGGCACCTACTCGCTGCGCGGCCGCAGCCCGGACGAGGAGATCACCCGCGACTTCGTGCTCGGCAAGGCCTCCGGCGAGACCGTGCCCGATCTCGTGCTGTGCGTGGCCGATTCCACCAATCTGCGGCTGACCATCCGCCTGCTGCTCGAGCTCAAGCGCACCGGACGGCCGATGGTGCTCGTGCTCAACATGTTCGACATCGCCGCCCGCCGCGGCATCACCGTCGACGTCGAGCGGCTCGCCAAGGAGCTTGGCCTGCCCGTGGTCACCTCGATCGCGGTGCGCAAGGGCGGCACGGCCGACCTCCTGAAGCTGACCGACGAGATCTCGGCCAAGCTCGCCGCCGAGGCGGAGGCCAACAGCTGGCGCGCGCTCAGCGTCTCCGAACTCCGCGCGACCCAGCGCGAGGCCGACCGCATCATCGCCGACTGCGTCAGCCTGCCTACGAGGCCCGACACCTGGACCGCGCGGATCGACGCGGTCGTACTGCATCCCGTCGGCGGTCTCATCGTGCTGATGCTGATCCTGTTCGTGATGTTCCAGGCGGTGTTCGCCTGGGCGCAGCCGGCCATGGACCTGCTCAAGTCCGGCTTCGACTCGCTCGGGGAGCTGGTGCAGGCTACCCTGCCCGACGGCCTGTTGCAGAGCTTCCTGCAGAACGGCGTGATCTCCGGCGTCGGCAGCGTCATCGTGTTCCTGCCGCAGATCATCCTGATCTTCCTGTTCATCCTGCTGCTGGAAGATTTCGGCTACATGGCGCGCGCCGCGTTCCTGATGGACCGCATCATGGGCGGCGCGGGGCTGCATGGCCGCGCCTTCATTCCGCTCTTGTCGAGCTTTGCCTGCGCCATTCCCGGCATCATGGCGACGCGCGTGATCGACAACAAGCGCGACCGGCTGACCACGATCCTGATCGCGCCGCTGATGACCTGCTCGGCGCGCATTCCGGTCTACACGCTGATCATCTCCGCCTTCATTCCGGCGAAGGACATCTGGGGCTTCATCAACCTCCAGGGTCTCGTAATGTTCGGCCTCTATGCCTGTGGCATCATCAGCGCGCTGGCCGTTTCGTTCCTGATCAAGTTCTTCATGCTGCGCGACTATGCGCCGGCGCCGTTCATGCTGGAGCTGCCCGACTACAAGATGCCGCGGCTGAAATCGATCGTGATCGGCATCTACACCCGCGCCAAGATGTTCCTGGTGCGCGCGGGCACCACGATCTTCTCGATGATGGTGCTGATCTGGTTCCTGGCCTCGTTCCCGCAGCCGCCGGCAGGCGCGACCGATCCAGCGATCGACTTCAGCCTTGCGGCGATGATCGGCAAGGCGCTCGAGCCGCTGCTCGCGCCGGTCGGCTTCAACTGGCAGATCGCGGTCGCGCTGATCCCGGGCATGGCGGCGCGCGAGGTCGCGGTCGCAGCCCTCGGCACCGTCTACGCGATCGAAGGCGGCAAGGAAGCGGCCGAGCAGATCGGCCAGGTGCTGGCGACGAAATGGTCGCTCGCCACCGCCCTGTCGATGCTGGCCTGGTACATCTTCGCCCCGCAATGCGCCTCGACGCTGGCCGTCATCCGGCGCGAGACCGGCAGCTGGACCTGGATGGCGGTGACCTTCACTTACATGCTGGTGCTGGCCTATGCCGCGAGCCTTTTGACGTACAACGTCGCGGTGGCGCTCGGGGCTGGATAGGTCCTCCAAAACAAAAAAGTACGAAAACAACCCCATGCACAGTAGACGGGGATTGTGAAATCAATGGCTTACGCATGCGCGAAAAATCATCCGGCCGTCGATGACGCGCCGGTTGACCCGTCGGGCAAAACACGGGCACGCTGCCATGGTCGACTTCAGCGGCATTCAACCGGCGGGCCGGCCGGCAACGCGTTCTTGGTGACGACCTCGCAGTCATGGATCACTTCAGCACCAAGCGGCTCACCGCCGAGCGGCTGAACGAAAGTCACCTCCCCGATCTCGTCGCGCTGCATCTCGATGCCGAGGTCTCCCGCTATCTCGGTGGGGTGCGGACGCTAGATGTCACGAAGACCTATCTCGCCACCAACATGGCCCATTGGGACCAGCATGGCTTCGGCCTCTGGGTGATGCGAACGCAGGACGGAGCGTTCGTGGGACGCGGAGGCATCCGGCACATTCTCGTCGACGACGTCGACGAGATCGAGATCCTCTATGCGTACAAGCGCGAATTCTGGGGTCAGGGATTTGCAAGCGAGATCGCGGCCGCGATGACGGACATCGGACTGTTGCATTTCAGGCTGCCGTTCCTCATCGGCATCGTGAATGTCGAGAACGTCGCATCGCGCCGGGTGCTGGAAAAAGCGAACTACGTCCTCGAGCGCGGCGCCAACCGCCACGGCGAGGACGTCGAGATCTATCGCATCCGGCGCTGAGGGACGGCTCGGCGCTCAGCCGGCACGCAGCCGAACCAGTGATCGCGGCAGTGATGCGAGGAACAGCACGGCGCAAACACACAGCAGGACGATGTCCTTGAACAGGAACTCGCCCGCCAGATTCCACGCCATCGGATCCGATGACAGGCTCCATTTCACGACTCCGGGCGTCGTGAAGAAAAACGACCAGGTGATCGCGAATGTCACCATGCCCATGAGCGAGCCCAAGGCCGAGAGGATCGGGCTGAACGCACCGCCCGCGAGCAACGCCGCAATCACGAATTCGACAACACCGAGAACGTACGCCTCTCCCCTCAATCCAAACACCGAGAGCCAGGAGACGAATGGACTGTTGGTGATGAACTGCGCGATGCCCTGCGCCGATTGCGGGGTGAATTTCTGCATCCCGAACGACACGAAAATGACCACCATGACCCAGCGGAGAATGGCGAGCGGACGATAAGACCCGCCGCCATTCTCGGCGACATTGAAACCTTGCATGTGGCGATTGCTCCCCGGGTGCGCATTGAACGGCTGGCGACACGTCGTCGCCAACACGCTGTACGAAGAGGCCGTCGCGTCGTTACAGCGCGTCGCCGGCCCGGACGATCACAGCTGCGTGCGGGGATGTGTTCGACCGTAAGCGATCCCTCGCCCCAACCGAGAGTCGACCGGTCGTCTTCTCAGTCACGCGACGCCGGCGACGGCAGCGGTCCGGTATCAGGATGACTGTGTTAAGTTGTGAACCGACGCCGCGAGTTTCCGGGCGCAGTCTGCTGACCGCAAAACCTTCTTTCGCCTGCCGGACAGACGTCCGCCGACACCAGAGACGGCGCATAGGTGGTCAAACGGAACTCAATGCTTCCCCGCGAGTTCCTCAGATGAAACATTTCCGCTCCTGAGGCTGGCTGTTCTTTCATGAGCCGCGCAGAATGAGGGATTCCACCAAGTCGCGAGGGGGACAATGACCGGTCCGTCGAAGGCTGCATCGAGCAGCGGGTTCAAAGATTTGCCAAGAGTTTCGACCGGCAGCGACGGTTTGGATGACATTCTGGGCGGTGGCTTGGACGCCAACAGGATGTACCTCTATGAGGGGCGGCCGGGGACCGGCAAGACCACGATCGCGCTGCAATTCCTTCTCCGGGGTGTGCGCGACGGTGAGCGTGTGCTCTATATCTCGCTGTCAGAGACACGGCGGGAGCTCGAGCTCGTCGCGCATCGGCACGGCTGGTCTCTGCAAGGCGTCGATATTTTCGAGCTGGTCCCGCCCGAGACGACGCTCGATCCCGACCGGGAGCTCACAGTCTTCCATCCCGCGGAGATGGAGCTCAGCGAAACGACCGGCCTGATCTTCAAAGAGGTCGAGCGGATCAATCCCACCCGCGTCGTGCTCGACAGCCTGTCCGAGCTGCGCCTGCTGGCCCAGAACCCGCTGCGCTACCGGCGCCAAGTGCTGGCCTTGAAGCACTTCTTCACCAACCGCAACTGCACTGTCGTGCTGCTCGACGATCTATCCTCCTCCCAGGACGATCTGCAGCTGCATTCGATCGCACACGGTGTCGTCATGCTTGAGCAAATGGCTATCGATTACGGCGCGGAGCGGCGCCGGCTTCGCGTGATCAAGATGCGCGGCATTCGATTTCGCGGCGGGTACCACGATTTTACGATCTCGCAAGGCGGCTTGCGGATCTTCCCACGGCTTGTCGCGGCCGAGCATCACAAGGCGTTCCACGGCGAGTTCGTGTCCAGCGGTAACGCCGAGCTTGATCAACTGCTGGGCGGCGGGCTCGAGCGCGGCACCAACGCGCTTCTCCTCGGCTCTGCCGGTGTCGGCAAGTCCTCCCTCGCGCTGGCCTATGCCATCGCGGCGGCGGAACGCGGCGAGCACGCCGTGTTCTTCGCCTTCGATGAAGGCCGTGGGACGATCGAAGCACGTGCTCGGACACTGGGCCTGCCTCTGCAGGAACATCTGGATTCCGGGAAAATCCGCTTCCAACAAGTCGATCCCGCCGAATTGTCGCCCGGAGAGTTCGCGGCGACGCTGCGCCGGAGCGTCGAGATCGACAACGCCAGGGTTGTCATCATCGACAGCCTGAACGGCTATTTGAACGCGATGCCGGACGAGCGCTTCCTCATCCTGCAAATGCACGAACTCCTCAGCTATTTGGCCCAGCAAGGCGTGCTGACGATTCTGATCCTCGCCCAGCATGGGCTCGTCGGCCCGATGGATACGCCGCTCGATATCAGCTATCTGAGCGATGCAGTGGTGATGCTGCGCTATTTCGAGTTTGGCGGAACGGTGCGGCGCGCGCTCTCCGTCGTCAAGAAGCGCAGCGGCAACCACGAGCACAGCATCCGCGAGTTCCGGCTCGGCGGCACGGGGATCAGGCTCGGTCCGCCTCTGCAGGAGTTCAGCGGCATTTTTTCCGGCAATCCCCGCTATACCGGCACGGTGCTGCCGGAAGGACCGGCTGAATGAGCGCCGACCGGGACAAGCGTGTTCTGATATTCGCCCCGATCGGCCGCGACGGACCGGCATCGGCGGAGCTTTTTCGCGGCGCGAGCCTGGAAGCGGTCAATTGCCGAAGTCTGCCCGAACTCGTTGCCGAGATGAAGGGTGGCGTTGGAGCGGTTTTCTTGGCCGAAGAGGGATTGTTCGGCAATGACACGGCGCCGCTCGCACAATGGATCGCGAACCAGCCGCCATGGTCCGACCTGCCTTTTGTCGTCCTCACCAGCCACCGGGAGCAACCGGCTGTCGTTGCGTGGCGACGCAGCATCGTCGACCTCCTGCGCAACGTTTCGCTGCTCGAACGTCCAGTGCAGCCGATCACGCTGACCAGCGCGGTTCAATCCGCGATGAGGGCGCGGCGGCGACAATATGAAATCCGGGCCTTGCTCCAGGCCCGTGAGCAGACCGCTCAGGAGCTCGAGAAGCTGGTGGTCGAGCGGACGCGAGAGCTGGAAGAGGCCAACGAACAGCTTCGCCTCGAAATGAACGAACGCACGCGCGTCGAGGAGACCCTTCGCCAGGCTCAGAAGATCGAAGCCATCGGCCAGCTCACCGGCGGCGTCGCGCACGACTTCAACAACCTGCTGATGGTGATCTCGGGCGGCCTCGACATGCTCGACCGCCAGACCGATCCGAACCGGCGCCGGCGCCTGATGGACGGCATGACCCAGGCCGCTCAGCGTGGCGCCAGCCTGACGAGGCAGCTCCTCGCATTCTCGCGCCGACAGAAGCTTCGGCCGGAGCCCGTCGACGTTGCCGCGCAGATCGGCGGCATGCGGGAACTGCTCGATCGCAGCCTGAGGGGGGACGTCCACGTCGAGTTCGATTTCCCGGACTCGCTATGGCCGGTCGAGGTCGATCCCGGGGAGCTCGAGCTGGTCGTCCTCAACCTCGCCGTCAACGCCCGCGACGCCATGCCCAACGGCGGGACGATCGTCGTGCGCGGGGAAAATTTGCCCGGCCTGAAAGACGGTCCGATTTCGGGTGATTATGTTCGTCTCTCCGTCGTCGACACTGGCATCGGCATGGCTCCGGATATCCTTTCGCGCGTATTCGAGCCGTTCTTCACGACCAAGGACGTCGGCAAGGGATCGGGGCTCGGGCTCGCGCAGGTCCATGGATTTGCCACGCAGTCACGGGGCACTGTCCGGATCCAGTCGGAGGTCGGCCGCGGCACCAGCATCGAGCTGTACCTGCCGCGATCATTCGACGTTCCTTCGAAGGAGCGACATCTCATCGACCTCACGCGCATACGGCCGAAGAAGAGCAATCATGGCCGAATCCTCCTGGTCGAAGACGACGACGAGGTTGCCGCCCTCGTGGGCGAGATGCTCGGCCAGCTCGGTTACGAAGTCACGCGTGCCGCCAGCGCCGCCGCGGCGCTCGGCGCCTTGGCTGATGGCCGCACCGTCGATCTGATCTTTTCCGATATCATGATGCCGGGCGGCATGAACGGGGTCGAGCTCGCGCGGGAGATCAAGAAAAGGCGAAGCGACATCCCGGTGCTGCTGACGAGCGGATACGCCGAAGCTTCGGTCCATGAGGCGCAGCGGGCCGGCATCCAGATCCTGGCGAAACCTTACCACATCGACGAGCTGGCGGCCGCGTTGAGCACAGCAAAGTCGAACCTTCAGCTCGATCCAGAAACGCAGCGCTCGAGTTCCTGTTGATCTCGGCCCTGACGGGACGGCCTTTCCGAAGGGCTGGGAGCCTCAACGGAAATATCCCAGCACGAGATCGACATCCGCGCTGCGGGCCGCCGTGCCGGTCAGCTCGGCGTCGATGACGCGGCGACAGGCGTCGATTGCGGCATGGTCGCCGAGATCATTGGCGGCTTCCAGCACGAGCCAGGCCGCGTCGACCGACGCCTTGTCCGGCGCTCCGCCGCCGATATCGGCGGGGGCGACGCTGGTGAGGTTCTTCTTGCGAACGGCAGTGCCGAATTGAGGCAACATTGCAGATACTCCCCTGTCCTCAGTGTACCTGTCAGTGAACTTGGAGCTCGGGCTGACGGCCCGTGTCGTTACCGGTGCCGGTCTTGCGCGACTGGTAGAACTTCAAGATGCTGCGCGAAGTCTCGATCTTGAGGCGACCGTATTCGCGCTCGTTGTCCTGCAGCTCGCGCGCCGTGATCAGGTGATCCTTGGCGCCGAGGAACAGCAGCGACATCGTGGTATCCCAGGAGAAGTCGAGCGCCTTGCACAGGACCAGGATCATCTCGCGGTTGCGGTCCATCAGCGCGCGCTCGATCACGTCGACCGGGAGCGAGGAGAGCAGCGACAGGCCGATCTGCACCTCGTCGAAGCGGTGCTGGCGTGCATAATTCGAGATCGAGTCCTGATTGAGGTTGCCCTGGCGGTACTGCGTCGTCACCACGCGCTTGGCGACGAAATAGCTGCGCGAGGACGGACCGAATTTGGACTGGAGATCGCCGGTGACCTCGGTCACCGAGCTCTGGATCTGCGCCATCATCTCGGGTCGCTCGGTCTCGAGGCGGCGGCGGACGTCTTCGGAGGCCTTCGAGATCAGCTGCTGGAAGACGTGGCGCGGCACGTCCTTGCGCAGGCCGAGCTGCTCGGCAAGGATCGAATCGCCCTCGGCGCGGCGGACCATGTGCAGGAGGCCCGAGCCGGAGAAGCGCGCGCCCTCGTTCTTCGCAACCGACGTCACGACCTCCTGGTTGCCGCGCTTGACGAGCACGTCGGTCACAGCCTCGCCGATCGACTTGCGCTGCGCGATCGCCAGCAGATGCGACTGGCTTTTGGTCAGGGCGCTCTCGATCAGCATCTTCTCGTCGATGCGGTTGGAGTCGCGCAGCACGGGACCGGCAACCTCGATCTCGTCGTCGAGCGCGAGCTTCTCGATGACGTTGAAGGGAGCGTGATCGCAAGCCGACATCAGCTCCGACAGCTGCGCCCGCGCGGCGACCTCGATCTCCTCGGCGAGCCGGCCGATCACGTCGCCAAACGTGCTGATCTCGTCGTCGCTGTAGCGGCCCGTGATCAGTATGTCGGTCGCATGCCACAACGCCTTCGCCCGGCTCTCGTCGGTGCCGCGCGCGATCGCGTCGTCCAGATCCTGCAGAAGCGATTTCGCCCCGTTCATCTCGATCACCCCAGTTCTTGGCCGTTCTTTTGCGAACCGTTGCGTCTCAACGACGCGACGCCGAATTCCTCTGAAGCGACGTTAGAGTTGAAACGCGAGAATTCGGTAAAATCGGCAAATCAGTTTTGCCGGGCAAAATTCATTCAAATGTGAGGGAATGGGTTTACCGCTTCGACAGGCTTGCCGGGTGCCGAGAAGCTAGCAGCACCAAAGCCTTCCCGGCGTAATGGCCGGGCTTGTCCCGGCCATCGACGCCTTGCGTGCGACGCGAAGAACGTGGATGCCCGGGACAAGCCCGGGGATGAGGGGAACCTCATGGATTTTGCGGCGTCAGCACCAGCGGCGGCTTCGGCCTCGGCTTTGCGGGCGGCGGACCCGGGGCAGGCCTGACGTCGATGGCCGGCGGCAGCGGCGCGAGCTGCTGGCTGGCGAGCGGCGGGCTCGGCGCAGCGGGAGCGGCCTGTGGGGCCTTCGGCGTCGGCGCGGCCTTTGGCTTCAACGGCGCGCGGCGCGGATCCTGGCCCGGCAGCGGCACATTGGCGGGCGCCTGCTCAGGGGCCGGATCAGGAGACACCAGCGTCGGCAGCGCCGCCGTCGCCGGCGGTGGCTCGCCACGCTCGATGGCATCCAGCCGGCGCGTCTCGCGGTCGATCGTGCGCACTGCAAGCCAGGACGACAACGGCGCGAGATCGATCGTGCGATTGAGCTTGTCGGGAGGCCCCGCCGCGAACAGCTGAATCTCCGGCGGAGCGCCGGAGAGGCCGGTCATGATCGGCGTCAGGCTGGCGCGGATGTCGGCCTGGTCGGCGGGAATGTCGTAGCCGCCGGAAACGATGGCGCGGGCGTTCTTGGCTTCCAGCGGCGTCGCGCCGACCCGCAAGCGGCCATCGCGGATCGTGAACGGAATCTGCGCGGAGGCCACCGCGATCGGCGCGGCGGCAAGCGCGGGCTCGACCAGCTGCCGCAAGCGGTTGTCGTCTGAGACCTGGCCGCCGTCGCTGGCGCGGATCGCGATCTCGAAGGCGCGCGGATTGAGGCCGCTGATTTCCGCGGAGTCCAGCGTCACCGTGCCGTTGCCGGCGAGCGCGCCGGTGAGCGCCGCGACGCTGCGGCCCTGGCTGGTCAACGCCATCTGCACCGAGGCGCGCCCCTTCGGCAGCGCCAGATCGCGGTAGCGCAGCGCCGCCGCATCGACATTGCCGAGCTCGATGCGCGCGTTCAGAGCAAGGCCATTGGCACCGTTGCGCGCGTCAAAGCTCGCCGACATCTCGCCGCCGCCAACGCCGCCCTTCAGCGCATCGAGCGCGAGCGACTGGCCGTCGCTGCGGATCGTGCCGCCGAACGGGCGCAGCTCGATGCCGCCGGGCAACGTGCCGCGCAACGCCTGGAAGGCGATCCGGCCGCGCCAGCCGGTGATGAGCCCTGCACCCAGGGGTTCGCTCGCATCGTGCCCGGCTGCGCCGATCGCCATCGCGAGCGCCGGCGCCAGATCGAGCGTATCGAGACCGACTTCGCCGTCGACACTCTTGTCGGAATCCAGCATCACCGCCAGATGGCCGCGCAGATGCGAGCCGGCCGCATTGCCGTCGAGATCGTCGAAGGTCAGGCGATTGCCTGAAAGCCCGACGCGCGAGGACAGGCTGACGTTCTGCGCCGATTTGTCGGTCCGGCTGACGCCGAGCAGCGGCGCCAGATTGACGTTGCGCACACGTAAGTTCACGCTGCCCTTCGGCTCCGACAATTCGACGCTGCCTTGCGCGTCGGCATCCAGCCCGCCGCCGCTGAGCTTTGCACTCACTTGCAACGGCCGCCGCCAGGCACCGGTCAGCTTGCCCTCGAACTGCGAGGCGCCCTCGCCTGCGGCCACCACGCGATCGAGCCCAAGCAGCGCCAGCAGCGCGCCGGCCTGCGGCGTCGACACCTTCGAGTCCAGCGTGAAGTCGCTGCTCTGCAGGCGGTTGAGATCGATGCCGCCGATGGCGGCTGCCGGCATCTGCGCGGCCAGCGTCGCGGTCGCCTTGAGCTGCGGCGCGTCGAGATCGAGCACGGCGCGGGCATTGCTGCGATCGGCATGCTCGGCATTCTTGTCGAGGCTGAGATCGAGCTTGAGGCGCGTCGCGCCGGCCAGCGGCGGAAGAGCATCGAAGCGCGCACGGACCGAAGGCGCGAACGGCTCGATCAGCGCGGTGAGCTCGCGCAGCGAATTGGCTGAGGATTTCAGCGCGAGCTTGCCGGTGGCCTTGGCACGGTCGAAGCTGCCGCTCGCCTCGGTGGTGACGCCGCCGGCCTGACCGAAACGCAGCTGCTCCAGCGACAGCGATGCGGGGCCGTAGGCAAGCTTGGCCGCGAACGGCCGCAGCTCCTGGCCGGCGGAGATCGCGCGGCCGATGTCGAGCGAAAGTTTTGCTTCTTCCGGCCACTCGCCTTGCGGTCCCGCGAGCGCGCGCACGAAGCTTGCGGCGGCGTCGAGGTCGAGACGGTCGGCCTTGAGGTCGGCGTCGACCCGCGAGCCCTTGCTCGCGCCTGACTGCACGAAGGCGATGCGGCCTTCGACGGTGCCGCCTTCGATGTCGGCCTTGAGCTTGTCGACGGCGAGATGATTGGCGGCGACGGTGACGTCGCCGGCAAGGCGCAGCGGCCGCGTGCTGCGGCGGTTGATCTCGCTGCGGCCCTGCAGCCAGGCCACCAGCGTATCGGGATCGGAGGATTCGACGGAAAGACGGCCGCTGAAACTGTCGGCGCCTGGTGTCGCGCCATTGAGCGAGAGCTGCGTCATGCCGGGCGCGCGCAGCTCGAGCCGCTGGAAGGTCCAGGACCGTCCGTCGGTCTGGAGCTCGGCCGTGATGTTCTGCAGCGGACGGCCGCCGAGCATGATCTGGTCGGAGTTGAACTCGATCTGGGTCGGGATCGGCGCCTGCGGAATCGCGGCGAGGCCTGCGCGCAGCGCCGGCAGGATGCGCAGCGGCTCGGCATCGTCCTTGTCCGTATTCTTGGCTGCGAGCTTGTCGGCATCGACCTGCCGCGCCGACAGCACCGCGCGCAGCAGCGGCGAGGCGCCGAATTTGAGGTCGCCGACGCCGCCGAGCTTCAGCGCGCTGTCTTCCGGGCCGAAGTTCGCATCGATCTGCTCGAACTTGGCACCGGCCGGCTCCGCCTTCAGCTTGGTCGTGAGCTTCCACGGCGTCGGCCCCGCCTCGCCGGCCTTCTTCGCAGCGGGCACGGCCAGCGTCAGCGCGCCCTCGAATTTCGGCAAGCGATTGTCGAAGGCGAGCACGCCTTCGAGATCGGCGAGGATGGCGCGCTCGCCGGGATCGATGTTGAGGTGGAGACGGGTGGCACTGCCGTCGGGGCTCGGACCGGACGAGACGCGGAACGGATAGCGCACCCCGTTGGCGGTGAAGCGGCCGTCGCCGCGCACCGAGCCCGCCAGCGAGCGAACGTCGCCGGAGAAGGCGATGTCGTTCAGCTCCAGCGTCGAGCGGCTGGCGGCATCGTGCAGGGCGATGCGGCCGGTGAGATTGAGCCGCTCGATGGCCAGCGAGGCCAGATTGAAGGTGCCGCTCGCGGTGGAGGGCAGATCGACCCGCCCCCGCGCATCGAGGCCGAGATCGACCGCCATGCCGCCCACCGAAAGCTCGGTGGCGCGCCATTCCCCCCGCATCAGGGAGCTGAGGCTGAACTCGACGTCGAGCTTGTCGGCACGCAGCCGGCCGAGATCGTTGTTGCCGCCGAAGGTGACCTGGCGCAGCCGCAGCGTCGGCGCCGGCAACAGCCGCGCGTCAAGCTCCCCCGCGACCCGCACCGGCACGCCGATGATCTTGCCAGCCTCCGCCTCGAACTGGGGCCTGAACTGGTTCCAGTCGACGTAGTAAGGCCCGATCAGCGCGGCCAGCAGCGCAATGATGAAGGCAATCGCCAATCCGAGCAGCGTCGTCTGCACGGGTCTCCCCTCGGCCAAACCGGCAACCGGACCAAACCCTGGCCTTAGCGGACTTCAGGCGTGCCGGAACAGCCCCTTATATAGGGGGAAGTGTGGCGAAGTCACAGCGACTGTTGCGCGCGGAGGTTAATGCCCGGGGGTGCCTCACCAGCTCGCCGGCAGCCGCTTGAGGCCGCGCAGCACGAAGGTCGGCCGCCATTCCGGGTTTTCGACGTCGTCGATACGCAAGTCCGGCAGCCGCCGCAGCAGCGTCGCGATGGCGATCTCGGCCTCGATGCGCGCCAATTGGGCCCCCAGGCAGAAATGGATGCCGCCGCCGAACGACAGCGGCTTCACGTTCGCCCGGGTGACATCGAGCCGGTCCGGCCTGTCAGGGTAGACCGCCGGATCGCGGTTGGCCGAGCCGAGCAGGCACAGCACGGTCTCCCCCCTGGGGATCCGCTTGCCGCCGAGATCCTCGATATCCTCCAGCGCGACGCGGCCGGTCATCTGCACCGAGGAATCGTAGCGCAGAAACTCCTCGATCGCGCCCTCCATCAGCTCGGGCCGCGCCTTGAGCAGCGCGAGCTGGTCCGGATTGCGGTGAAGCGCGAGCAGGCCGTTGCCGATCAAATTGACCGTGGTCTCGTGGCCGGCGCCGAACAACAGGATGATGTTGGCGGTCAGCTCCTCATTGGTAAGCTTGTTGCCGTCTTCCTCGGCCTGCACCAGCTGGGTGGTGAGGTCGTCTCCGGGATTCTTGCGGCGCAGCTCGAACAGCTGCTGGAAATACATCTGCGCCATCAGGTTGCCCGCGTTGCCCTTCTGGATCTCCTCGGGCGTGAGGGGCACGGGGTCGAGCAGCCGCCCGCCGTCGCCCGAGTTCTTGTAGAAGACCTCGCGATGGTCCTCGGGGATGCCGAGCATGTCGCAGATGATGGTGACGGGCAGGCGGAAGGCGAAATCCTCGATCAGGTCCATGTGGCCGCGGTCGATCACGGCATCGATCGCCTGGTCGACGACCTGCTGGATGCGGGGCCGCATGTCCTCGACGCGGCGCGCGGTGAAGGCCTTCACGACGAGGCCGCGCAGGCGGGTGTGATCGGGCGGATCGGCCTGCAGCATCCAGTGGCTCATGCTGCGGAACACCGGCTCGTCCATGATCTTGTCGCTGTAGCGGCGCTTGGAGCGCTCGACGAAGTCCTTGCCGAAGCGCTTGTCGCGCATCACCAGGCTGACGTCGGCATGGCGGCTGGTAACGAACTGGCCGAACGGCGTCACATGGACCGGATCGATCCTGCGCAGCCGGTCGTAATGCGGATAGGGATCGCGGATGAAATCCGGCGAGAGCGGGTTGAACAGCGGCGCGCCGCCGGCGCCTTGCACGTGCTCGTTCATGGTGACCTCAAATCGGTTGCCGCATGACACGAATACGCCGAGCGCAGCCGCACTGCCCGGCGTAACCATCCCTCGAAATTATAAACTCGATACATTGTTGTATCGAGTTGCATTCTGCCCTACCCTCGTCCGATGTCAAGGGTGAGAACCAGGCCGACCAGGGACGATACGCGCGACAAATTGTTCGAAGCGGCCGCGCGCGTGTTCGAGGAGGACGGCATCGGCGGCGCCAGCATCGAGGCGATCGCGGCGGCGGCAGGCTTCACCCGCGGCGCGTTCTATTCGAACTTCAAAAGCAAGGACGAGCTGATCATCGCCATGCTCGAGAACCATGTCGAGCAGTCGATCCGGCGCAACATGGACATCCTCGCCGAGCACGACAATCTCGACGATTTCATCGACGCGTTGAAGACGATGGACCGCAGCAAGCAGGATCCGCTCGGCCGTTCGCCGCTGCTGCACATCGAGATGATCCTGTTCGTCGCGCGCGCCGAGAAGCGCCGGCCAGAACTTGCCAAACGTCTGCGCGCGCGGCGCAAGCTGATCGCCGACATCGTCGAGGCCACGTTGAGAAGCAACGGACGCAACACCAATCTGAACCCGCCCTGGATGGCGTCGGTGGTGCTGGCGCTGGAAGACGGCTTTCGCCTGCACCGGCTGATCGATCCCGAGACGACGCCGGCCGACAGTTTTCTGCGTGCGATCACCGATCTCAGGCGCAGGACGGGGTTGGCGTCGAGCCAGGGCGAAGCGTCGTAAGGCGCGAGCCGGCGTTGTCCTGCATGCGGCGGACCGGGCGGTGAGTGCGGCCTTCCAGTCGCTGCGAGCACGAGCCTTGTCGTTAGCAGCGCGCGGCCGGATCCCGATTCCGCGCCAGCTCGTTCCTATTTCTTCTTTGCAGGTCCGAAATCCGGCTGCCAGGCGGCTTCCTTGCGGCTCGGAGCCGCGGCGATGACCTTGGACTTTTCCTTCTTCGGCTTCTTGGCTTCGCGATTGTTGCGTTGCTGACCCTTTGCCATGCCACTCTCCTCTGTAGGTTCAAGTTCGTCGAATTCATCCGGCTGAAGCACCCGTCCGCGCGGGGTGCAGACCCTGACGTCCATGTAGCCTTCGCGCAGCAGCTTTCGGGCAAGGCGTAGCGCAACCGTCGCATTGCCGCGGCCGAGATTGGAACTACCGTATTCGTTGGTCCCGCTGACCAGATACGGCACGCGGGTCGGCCTAGCCATTTAGAAGGGCCGCGGCGCACACCAGAAGCAGAAGAAACAACGGAACGATCACCGGCGGCACGATCCATTCCGAGATCTGAACACGCGACATCGAACGCTCCTGCGAAGCCTTCGGCGGGAGCACACGTGACCCTCAGTCACCGGTCGAAGCCGTTGAGACGTGCGGTGATGGCCGCGACCTTACGCCCGCACTGACGCGATAGCGAGCGCTAAATGCCTCGCGGGCGTCTATCGCGCCGTGACACTGTCGTTCTCGGCGCGGTGACGATAGTGCTGGCTATTGCCGCGCCAGGAGCGCATGCTCGCGGGCAGCCGGCACCGGTTGGGGCTTCACTTGCGAAAGGCAGGCGTGCATGACCATCCGCTCGCGGCGAGAAACCGTTACGTTCAGGCATCCGTTCCGCATGCGCGGCATCGACCGCGTCTTGCCGGCCGGCGCCTATGAGGTCGTCACTGACGAGGAGGCGATCGAGGGCCTGACCTTTGCCGCCTATCGCCGCGTCGCCACGATGATCACCGTGCCCGCCGAAGGCGCGGGCGGCATCATGGAGATGCTGCCGATCGGCTCGATCGATCTTGCGAACGCGCAAGCCGCAGACGCGAGCATCGCCAATGACTGATCATACCGTGGATCTCGACAAGCACCGCGGCATGGCCGCACAGAAGGCCACCGACCTGCGCCGCGCGCTGGCGGAGGTCGAAGCCAACACCAGAGAGCTGCGCGAGCGCGAGGCCGATCTCGAGCACCGCATGATGACGGTGCCCGCCGCGTCCTGGTCGGAGGCCGCGGTGAAGGCGCGCCATTTGCTCAACCTCTACGCCGCGAGCCTGCCCACCGAGGACACGCGCCACCGCGCGCTGGTGACGGCGCTGCTCGATGATTTCGCCCGGCTGTCGGGGGAGAGCTGAGGCGAACGACCGCCGCCTGCATTCCCAACGCGCGCCATGCGCGGCGGGAACGCAGGCGGCCGGTCACTCGCGGTGATTTGAGGGGCGCGATCGTGCCTGGCGATCACGCAACGGAGCAAACCATGACGTTGACGAGCGGCCGCTTCATCAGCCACGAATACGACCGGATGGTCGTCCGGTTCTCGATGCATGACGGCACCAGGGAGGTTCCCTGCGCCATCTCGACCTCCGCGATGGATGATCTCGAGCGTGGGCCGCAGGTCAGGCCCGAGCAGCGAGAGGCTCAGTTCACCCGCCTGCGGGATCGCATCGAAGCACGCGCGGCGAGCAAATATCGCGCGACGGAGTTCGAAGGCACCCCGCCGGGCATCGTGCTGCGTGGCATCGATTTCAGGACATAGGGGACGGCGCAACGGCGCAACGGCGGATGTGCGGCGGAAGGACCGATGTCGTCGCGGTCCCATGATCGCAGCCAACCCGAGGTCGTCTCTACTCGGCCTTTGCCTTGATCGCCGGCAAGGGCGGCTTGCGTTCAAAGGGTTTCTTTTTCGGCGGCGCGGGCAGCAATCCCTCTCTGATCGCCTGCTTGCGGGCAAGCTTGCGGGCGCGACGAATGGCTTCGGATTTCTCGCGAGTCTTTTTCTCCGACGGCTTTTCATAGGAACGCCGCTGCTTCATTTCGCGGAAGACGCCCTCGCGCTGCATCTTCTTTTTGAGCACACGGAGCGCTTGGTCAACATTGTTGTCTCTGACGAGTACTTGCAATTGGTTCTCCCTGCTGGGGGGCTGCATATGCGACACGTCCTGCAGGGCAGCCCATTGCGCAGGAGTCTCATTGCGATTTTGGAGGACGGTAGCGGCGACACTCGTCGCGGCCTCGGATGAGCTGATCTGCTTGTCACAGCGATGCAGCTTCGTGGCGTGAACGTGACCACTGTCGTACAGCGCTGTCAATCGCTAAGGTCCCTGCTTGCGAGGTCGACGGACGCAAAGCGCCGCGATCGGAGCCGACGACATGCCTCGCAGGAAAACAAATCGGCCCCACTCCTTGCAAAATCGTGAAAACCATATATATTGGCCTGGTTCGATTAGCCGCTGTGCCTTGTTGAATGCGCCCGCGGGCTCCTTTTCCAGAGACATCGACGAAGTTGAAGATAACGCGCGATTGTTGCGCGGAATGCGCTTGCGCGCTTTGGAGAAGAAAATGGCAACAGGTACTGTCAAGTGGTTCAACGGCCAAAAGGGCTTCGGTTTCATTCAGCCAAGCGACGGCAGCAATGATGTGTTCGTTCACATCAGCGCAGTCGAGAGAGCTGGCCTTGCCGGTCTCGCAGAAGGCCAAAAGGTCAACTTCGAGGCCAAGACCGACAAGATGCGAGGCAAAGTCAGCGCCGAGAACCTCTCGCTGGCTTGATATCGTGGCGCCGTTTCACGGATGTACTGAAACGGCCGCCCTACCCGCTCAATCCCAGGATTGAGCGGGTTTAGTCGTTTACGGAGCCGGGTGAACGATGGGCACAAAGAAGACGGCAGAACCATCAGCCGAAAGCGTTGCGCGATCCGATCGGCGGCGTTTGGCCGCTGAAGAGGGCGTGCGGGCCATGGCTGACGCCGAAAGGCAGGCCATCGACGTTCGCAAGAACATGGCGCGGCTCCGAGCTGCGCGCGAGGCCAAGGAGGCGGCTGACGAAGCTGTTCGGCTCGCTTTGCCCCCACCGGCGCTCAAGAAGCGTTCGAAGAAGCCGACGCGGTAATCGTCTTCAAGACGCCGCCGAATTGAGGGGGCCGATCCCATGCCGGAGAGTGCAGATCGTGCCTAGAATCAAATCTGACCACGGAACCATCACCTTCTTTCTCGCGTCCGGTGCAACTCGGCAGATGTGCCAGCTCGCCACGACGTTCAACACGCAGAAGCAGGCCTTCAGCTATTTGCAGAGGAATCGAACCGAGTTCGAGCGTATTGCTCGGGCACGGCTTGCTTCAGGAGAGCTCGAAGACGGGATCGTCGTGCTTTCGATGCTTTAGCCAAAGCGCTCGGGCTGTATGGCCGGCTCGCCGCGATCTCAATTGATCGACTGAACTTTTTCGCAAACGAATATCGCTCTCAACACCGGTCCGCTCGCATCCCGAACATTGACGGCCAAACCGTCGCTGCTGGCGAGTGGCTCAAGCTGTCTGGCGATGTCGGCCAGAGACATCGCGGCCTCGACCTCCGCGGCGCGTTGGCCGGCCAGATCCAGGCCTTCTTCGTCAACGACGAGCGCTTCACCATCCCAGATGTCGAAGTAGAAGAGCGACATCTAACGCGTCCTGTCGGACGGGCTTGGTCGGTCGGCTTCCCTCGCCAACCGTTCAGCCTTCAATCGTTCCCGGTTATCCTTGAAAGCCTGTTCCGCTTTCTCGTAGTCGGTCGCCGGCTTTGCCGCGGCCTGCTTGAAGTGGCTGTTCGCCTCATCCTCTGCACGCGATTGGGAATGCCGTTTCATCTTACGTCCTCTATCTCTCCGGCGGCCCGAAGTCCTCCGGTATGGGGGCTTCCAGGTGGTCGCCTCATTCCTGGATCGGCTTGCCGCGTTTGGCACGATCAATTCGCACGCGTCCGAACTCCTTGGGTCCATCGAGCAGATCCTGCTTGCGGATTGCCCGATCGTCCGCTGTCGTCGTCGCGTCGCCTATGCGATCAATCGTATCGCCGGCCATTTCGCGGGCGCGCAGCTTCTGTCGATCCTGGTCGGCGTGCGTAAGCCCCAGCTCCACCAAGCGAGCTATTGCCTGGGACAGACTGGGCGTTTTCTTCCTGAAACGCCATCCATGCCGTGATGGCTCCGAGCAGCGGTTGCGACGGTCGAAAACCTGCCGATCGAACCAAGGGAATGGCGTCTTCCGGTCTCTTCGTCGGGCCCATGCATCCTCCAAACTGGATACGGCGTGGCGCCCCTCCGCAGGTATCATAGATCAAACCGCCGGCGTTCCGATACGTTCCTATTGGCCGAGGAAGATCGCCGGTTCGGCAATTATGCCGACCGCTTCACCCCGGCCATGCCAGCCGGTCCAACCCCGAGCCGCGCCAGCATCGTCTTCGCCTGCTCGGCGCAATGCTCGATCAGCCAGCGCTCGAAGGCGACGGGGGGAAGCGCGGGGGCGTAGAGGAAACCCTGCACGACGTCGCAGCCGAGCTCGGCCAGCGTCTTGCGCTGGCCGTCGGTCTCGACGCCTTCGGCGACGACGGTCATGCCGAGGCCCTGGCCGACGCGCACCACGGCGGTGGCGATGGCGAGGGCGCCTGCATCCTTCTCGATATCGCGCATGAAACTGCGGTCGATCTTGAGTTCGCGGATCGGCAGATGCGCGAGGCGGCTGAGGCTGGAATAGCCGGTGCCGAAATCGTCCACCGAGAGGCCGACGCCGAGCTCGCGGATCGCGTTCATCGTCTCGAGGGCGGCAACGCTGTCCTGCATGAACGCGCCTTCGGTGATCTCCAGCATCAAGGCTTCCGCCGGCAGATCGTATTCGGCGAGGATGTCCTTGAGCCGCGCGGCCAACGTGACGTTGCGGAAATTGATCGGCGACAGGTTCACCGACACGCAGGGGATGTCGAGACCGGCGCGGCGCCAGCTCGCCATCTGCCGGCAGGCCTCGCGCACCGACCACAGGCCGATCTGCTCGATCAGGCCGCACTCCTCGGCGAGCGGAATGAACTTCGCCGGCGAGACGTTGCCGAGCTCGGCGTCATGCCAGCGTGACAGCGCCTCGACGCCGTGGATCGCGCCGTCGGAGCTGCGGATCTGCGGCTGGTAACTCAGGCTGAGCGCTCCTTCCGCGACGGCGCGACGGAGCGCTGCGATCAGCGCCAGACGTTGCTCGGTGAGCGCGTTCATCTCGGCGCTGAAGATGCGATGGGTCGAGCGCCCGGCCTGTTTGGCCATGTACATGGCGGCGTCGGCCTGCTGCATCAGCGTGTCGATGTCGGTCGCATGGTCGGGATAGAGGCTGATGCCGATGCTGGCCGACATCGGCATCAGCTTCGATCCCAGCCTCAAGGGCGCGGCGAGCGCCTCGGTGATCCCGGCCGCGACGCGCTCGGCGTCTTGCGCGTTGCGCTGCGGCAGCAGGATGACGAATTCGTCGCCGCCGAGCCGTCCCAGCATGTCTTCGGGGCCGATCTGCTCGCGCAGACGCTGGGCCAGCTGGATCAGCAGCTCGTCACCGGCGGCGTGACCAAGCGTGTCGTTGACGTCCTTGAAATGATCGACGTCGAGGAAGGCCAGCGCGATATGGCTGCCGGTCGGGCAGGCATCGATCGCGGTGGTGATCAGATTCCGCAGCTGCGCGCGGTTCGGCAGGCCGGTGAGGATGTCGTGATAGGCGAGCCGCGCGATCTCGGCGCGTGCCTCCTTGCGCTCGATCGCGAAGGCTCCGAGATTGACGCAAGCCTCGACGATGCGCCGGTGCCAGTTGCTCGGCGCGCGAGGCTCCCGATAGTAGAAGGCGAAGGTCGCGATGACTCGGCCGTCCTTGGCCTTGACCGGGGTCGACCAGCAGGCGCGCAGGCCGATCGCAAGCGGCATCGCCTTGTAGGGTTGCCAGCGGTGATCGGTCTCGAGGTCGGTCGCCAGCACCGGCTTGCCGTAGAAGGCGGCAGTGCCGCAGGAGCCGACATTCGGGCCGATCGCAATCCCGTCCAGCGCGCGTGAATAATCCTCCGGCAGCGAGGGACCGCCGAGCGGGTGGATCAGGCCGGCGGCATCGACGTGGAGCAGCGAACAGACGACGTCCGGCGCGATCTCCTCGACGCGGCGGCATAGCCGGTCGGCGATGTCGGTAATCGGAACTTCGTCCGCGAGCGAGCCCATGATGAGCTGCTGCAGCGAGCGCAACTGCTTGGTCTCGGTGATGTCCTCGAGCAGCGCGAAGATGTGCCTGACCTGGCCCTTCTTGTCGCGGAAAGCATCGATCCGGGCGCAGACCCAGATCTCCTCGCCATCCTTGTCGTAGGCGAGCACTTCGGCTTCGCCGCGGCGACCGCCATGCATCAGTCGCTTGACGAGCCTCTCGACCGCCCTGCGGTCGGTGTGACAGCCGGCGATCAGCTCGCCTGCGCGGCGGCCCTCGGCCTCATCGCTGGCGTAGCCGAACAGCGCCGTGAAAGCCGAGTTGACGTAGACGATGTTCTGCTCGGTATCGGTGATGATCACCGCCCGGTTGGTCTGATCGGAGACGGCGTGGAGAAGTCCGATCCTGACGCGGCGCTCGGCATCCGCGGTGACGTCGCGCGCGAACACGACGCGATGGGTCGCGCCGTCATGCGCAATCGACGACAGCGATATCGCGGCACGGATCCGGCTGCCATCGTTCCGCACGAGGCTGATCTCGTCGCGGAATTCCGCGACCGGATCGGCCTGAAGGCATTTCAGGGTGAGAATTCCGGCATCGCGGCCGAGCGCGTCGGTGCGCGCGAGCTTCCAGATCCGCTCCGCACTGGCGTTGAAATGCGTGATGCGATGCGCGCTGTCGACGATGACGACGCCATCGTCGGCGCGCTCCAGCGCAGCAAGCAGCACGTCCGAAGTTTCTGTCACAACACCATCGCAAGCAGACATCGGTGGACCGGGCATAGGGAAGAAGCGGCAATCGGCCCGAGGCTAACGCTCCGATGGTGTCCAAGACGTTTTTGCAATCCTCCCTCGCATTTGCCAAGCCGCGACATGCTTAACATTCCGCGAAGGAAGCGCAGGTAATGCGGTGTGCCCGGAACTCACTCCGCGGTTCGGCCCTGGAGTTCGTGCAGCCGGCCGGCGACGGCCCGCACCTTTCCCGGCGATGCCCGCCAGATCGACAGCGCCGACAATCCACTCACGATCATCGCGATGCCGAAGGCGAGCGTGTAGTCGCCGGCGCGATCATAGAGCAGGCCGGTCACCCACGGTCCGGCCGCACCGCCCGCCAGCGCCGCCAGCATGATCGTACCGAAGATGCTGCCCTGGTGCTTGCCCTGGAATATCTCGAACACCACCGCGCCCATGATCGAGGTGAGGCCGTAGCCGAGCGCACCTTGCGCGAACACCATGACGTAAACAAGCCAGAGCGAGGGTTGATACTTCAAGGCGATCAGCGCGGCGAAGCAGATCACGAAGCCCGCACAGCTGATCGCCCAGACCCACTCCCGTCCGATGCGATCGGAGACATGGCCCAGCACGATCTGGCCGGGAATGCCGAGCACGCTGACGATACCGAGCGCCCACACCGCGACACCGGGACTGAAGCCGATGTCGAGCAGGAATTTTGTCTGATGCACCTGCACCGCGTACCAGATGTACAGGCCGGAGAAATAGCCGATCGCGATCCACCAGAAGCGCGCGGTCGCAACGGCGCGTTTCAGCGTCCAGTCGGTGTTGACCCAAACGGGATCGACGATGTTGGAGATCGGTTGGGCATCGCCCGCAGCCGGGGCGGCATCGCCGTCCGGCTCGAGGCCGATGTCCTGCGGGCGCTTGTGCAGCAGCAAGTTGACCGGCGCCAGCACCACCAGGATGAGCAGGCCCATCGCGGTGCAGGCGGTGCGCCAGCCGGTCTGTTCGATCATGTGCTGCACCCATGGCAGCAGCGTCACCGAGCCGATGCCGACGCCGGCGAAGGCGATGCCGATGGCAAACCCGCGCTTGCGGATGAACCAGTTCGGCAGGAACAGCGACTGGCCGGAATAACCGAGACACACCGAGCCGGCGCCGACCATGACGCCGATGGTGACATAGAGATGCCAGGGCGCGCTGGTGAGCGGCGCGAGCAGCAAGCCGCCCCCCATCAGCACGACCCCGAGTTCCATCACCGCGCGCGGGCCGGCGCGGTCCATCAAGCGGCCGATCAGCGGGCTGACCACGCCCGACACGACGAAGCCGAAAGAGAACGCGCCGGCGGTCACGCCACGCTCCCAGCCGAATTCGGAGATGATCGGCGGAAAGAACAATGAGAAGGCGGTACGCGCGTTGACGCCGATGGCCATGGTGACGAAGGTCACGGCGACCACGACCCAGCCGTAGAAGAACGGAAGCCGCATGATGTGATTGTTTCACCCCTAGATGGTGCTACCGACCATCCGGAGCGGTCCGGGTCAAGCGCTTTTCGCTTGTACGCTCGAGCCGCGGGGCTCGCATGATGCCAGAGCCTGGGCATGATGCTTCCGCATCGTCATGGCCGGGCGTGTCCCGGCCATGCACGCCCTTGTCAACGAGACATAGAACGTGGATGCCCGGGACAAGGCCCGGCATGGCGGCTTCTTGTTCAAGGACCTTAGAGGCGGTGCGCTCAGGCGGCGTCGCGGCGCGACGGTTTGGCGGGGGCGTCGAACAGGATCCGCTCGATCGGCTGCGGGCGGCCGAACAGATAGCCTTGCGCGAAATTGACGCCGAGCGCCTTCAGCCGCTCGTACTCCTCGCGGGTCTCGACGCCCTCGGCCGTCACCGACATGTCGAGCCCGCGCGCCAGCGTCACGATCGAGGAGATGATGGCGGAGCTGCGCGGCTGCTGCGTGAGATTGCGGATGAACGACTTGTCGATCTTGATCTTGTCGAACGGGAACGCGGTCAGGTAGCTCAGCGAGGAATAGCCGGTCCCGAAATCGTCGAGCGCGAGCTCGATGCCGAGCTGCTTGAGCCGCTGCATGAAGGCGTGGTTCTCGCCGCCGCGTTCCAGCAGGACGGATTCGGTGATCTCGATCTCCAGTCGGTGCGGCGGCAGGCCGGAATCCGCGAGCGCCGCGCAGATCACCTCGAACAGCTCGGCTTCCTTGAACTGGATCGGCGACAAATTGACGGCGACCGCGAGATTGGAAGGCCAGCCGGCCGCATCAGCGCAGGCGCGCCGCAGCACGAATTCGCCGAGCGGCACGATCAGCCCGGTCTCCTCCGCAAGCTGGATGAACTGGTCCGGCGGGATCAGGCCGCGGGTCGGATGCCGCCAGCGCACCAGCGCCTCGAAGCCGCGCCGCGCGCCGCTGAGGGCGTCGATGAACGGCTGGTAATGCACCTCCAACTGGCACCGCGCGATGGCGTCGCGCAGGTCCCCCTCCAGCGTATTGCGGGCCTCCAGCTCGGCCGACATCGCCTCGTCGTAGATGGTGAAGCAGTTGCGGCCCGCCGATTTCGACCGATAGAGCGCAAGGTCCGCCTTCTTCAGCAATTGCTCCTGATCGCTGCCGTGATCCGGCGCGATGGCAATGCCGATGCTGGTGCCGATCTCGACGCGGTGGCCGGGCAGGAGGAACGGTTCGGTCAAGAGCTTGGCGATCCGCGCCGCCAGCTCGGTCGAGCAGGCGCGCTGATCCGCGCCGGCTTCCTGGATGACGGCGAACTCGTCGCCGCCGAGCCGCGCCAGCACGTCGTTGGCGCGCACGGCGGATTTCAGCCGCTGTGCCACCTGGCGCAGCAGCGCATCGCCGGCGCCGTGACCGAGGGAATCGTTGACGTTCTTGAAGCGATCGAGGTCGAGCATCAGGATCGAGAACGGCAGGCCGCGCACGCCCAGTTGGCTGTTCATCTCGTCGAGCCGGGTCAGGAAGAAGGCGCGGTTCGGCAATCCGGTCAGGATGTCGGTCTGAGCGAGCTCGAGCACCCGCCGGTTGGCCAATGACAGCCGCCGTGAATTGCGGCTCGCGAGCATGAGATAGGTCGACAACGACAGCGTCAGCAGCAAGCCGACGATCAGCACCGCGCCCGCGCGATCATAGGTCGTCTCCAGCGCACCGCCGGCGGTCGGAACCGCACGCACCTGCCAATCGGTATCCCCGATCTTCAGGCTGCCCGACCAGTGCAGCGCCCGCGCGACGTCGCGCATGGACTGCGGCGCCGTGGCCGCCGACGAATAGTCCGGCAGCATCTGCTCCAGGCCGACGATCTGCGCCGTGAACGGCGGATAGACGTTCATGCTGACCGCGGGGCTTGCGCCTGTGGTCACGCGAATGGTCTGAATCAACAGCGGCAGGTCGAAGATGCCGACCACGAAGCCGGCGAGATTGCGACGCCGGTCCGCAACCGTCTCGCGCGACGTCCCCTTGGCATAGACGGGAACGGCAACGAGGACGTCGGGCAGCCGGCCCCCCTCCTTCGGTTCGAACAGGCGCGTGCGGATGGCCGCGACCTTGTCGTTGTCGCGCGCGCGCTCCAGAACCGCGCGGCGCTCCGGAACGGTGGCGTAGTCCATGCCGTAGACCAACGAGGTCTTCGGCTGGGTCGAGTAGAACACCGGAAAGTACTCGTCGCCCTGCGGCGCAGTCACGAATTTCTCGCCTTGAAGCGCCTTGATGCGATAGCCGGACACACCGTCCGTGATCGCCGCAGTCTCGTACTCGACGCGTTCCTTGCGGTTGACGCGCGGCAGCCAGGCAATGCGCAGCATGCCGGGATGGCGCTCGAACAGGCGGGCGCTGAAGGTCTCGAACTCGCTGCGGGTGACTTCGTCGTTGGTCGATTCGAACAGCGTGCGCAGCGCGACCAGCCTCGAGATGTACTCGCCCATGCCGTTCTGCATGACGATCGCTTCGGTCTCGGCCGCGTTCTCGAACTCGATCCTGTTGACGCGATCTTCCCACCGCGCCACGGCGGCCGCACCCACGACCGAGAACAGAAGGCCGACGCCGACCGCGACGAGCGCAGGGCGATAGAGCCCGAGCAGCGGCGCAGCACGCCACCATCCGGTCATCCGCCTTCGATCCTGATCGTTCTGATCGCGATCGCCCATCTTGAAAGCCGCCGTCCCCTATCCCGCGACAGCCGGAACCTCTGGTTGAGGCTGCGGCCCGGCTATCGGAACAAGACCGCGGTTAAGAACTGCACAATTTCGGAACCGGATCGTTCCGCACTGCATGGATTAGTTAACGAAGTGCGCGAATGACTGGGCATAGTGGAAACAACTTGCCGGTTTTGCCCGGAGTACTACGGCCCTTCGATACCGTGCCGCTTAGCGAGCTATTCAGGCTCGCAGGGATATGTTGCGGAAGGTTTCTTCCAGCATCCGGCAAGACCTTCCGATGTATCGATTTCGATCAACGAGATCCGTTGTCCTGACCTTCCTGCTCCTGTCAGCGACCGCGCTCGCCGCCAGAGGCGATGAGACCGGCGTCAGCGAGGATGCGATCCTGTTCGGCCAGGCCGCCGCGCTGGAAGGCCCCTCCTCCGCGCTTGGACAGCGCATGCGGCAAGGCATCGTCGCAGCCTTCACCGAGATCAACGCCAAAGGCGGCGTGCACGGCCGCAAGCTCCAGCTCGTCAGCCGCGACGACGGCTACGACCCCGATCGTTCTGTGGCCGAGACGTTGCACCTGATCGAGGACGACAAGGTGTTCGCGCTGATCGGCGCGGTGGGCACGCCGACCGCGATGGCGACAATTCCGATCACCAGCGCCAGGAACGTTCCCTTCATCGGCCCGTTCAGCGGCGCCGAATTCCTGCGCGACCTCGAGCTCACGAATGTCGTCAACATCCGCGCGAGCTATGGTGCGGAAGCCGAAGCCTGGGTCAAGCACCTCACCGAGGATCGCCACTTCACCCGCATCGGCATCTTCTACCAGGACGATTCCTTCGGCCGCGACGGGCTGAGCGGTGTGAAGCGCGCACTCGCCAAGCGCGGCCTCGAGCTTGCCGCCGAAGGCACCTTCGAGCGCAACACCCGGGCGGTGACGGCCGCCTGGCGAACGATCAAGCGTGCCGAGCCCGAGGCCATCGTGATGGTCGGGACCTATGGGCCCTGCGCGGAGTTCATCAAGCTCGCACACCGCAGCGGTTTCTATCCGACCTTCGTCAACATCTCCTTCGTCGGCGCCACCGCGCTTGCCAGGGAGCTTGGCCCCGAGGGCGAAGGCGTCATCGTCTCGCAGGTCGTGCCGTTTCCGTGGGACCGCTCGCTCGAGCTCGTCGCCGACTACCAGGCGGCGCAGAAGGCGTTCGATCCGACGCTGACGCCGGACTTCGTGTCGCTGGAAGGCTATCTCTCCGGCCGCCTCGCGGCCGCGGCGCTGGAAATCGCCGGGCCGAAACCGACCCGCGCGAGCCTGCTCCGCGCCATCAACAATGTCGGCTGTTTCGACATCAGCGGCAGCACCGTCACCGTCGGCGTGCGCACATTCGACACACCGCCGAAGGTGTTTCTGACGGTGATCCAGAAGGACGGGACGTTCAAGGCTGTGGACCGGCTGTAGGGCCGCTTCACGGCCGCCGCGTCCAGCGGTCGGCGTTCACCGCGCCCGGCGGCACTTCGCCCTTCACAATCGCTTCCACCTGCCGCACGGTTTCCAGCGACTGATATTCGATCGCCTGCGGCGTCAGCCCGCCGACATGGGGCGTCGCGATGACGTTCGGCAATCTCGCCAGCTCCGGCGTCGGCATCTGGTCCGGCGCGCGGCCGACGTCCAGCGCGGCGCCGGCGATGCGGCCCTCGCGCAACGCCCGCGCCAGCGCCGGCTCGTCGGCGAGATTCCCGCGCGAGAGGTTGATGAAGACGGCATGCCTCTGCATGCGCGCCAGCGCCGCTTCGCCGATCAGATTTTCGGTCTGCTCGTTGGCGATCGCGAGGCAGACGACATAGTCCGACGCGGCGAGCAGCTCGTCGAGGCCGAGTTGCCGGATCGCGGCATCGCTGACGTCAGCGAACGGATCGCAGACCAGCACCTCCATGCGCAGTACCTTTGCCACTTCGGCAAGGTATCGCCCGATGCTGCCATAGCCGATGATGCCGAGCCTGCTGCCGGCGAGCTGGCGGCCCATCCGCGCCTCCGGCTTGCGGCCGGCCTGGTAGTCCGCCGTCGTCCGCGAGACGCCGCGGGAGAGATCGACCATGAAGCCGAGCGCGAGCTCGGCGACCGCCTGCACGAAGCCGGGGCCAGCGCGGGTGACGAGCACGCCGGCCGCCGAGGCCGCCTCCACATCGACGTTGCGGATATCGACGGCGCAGCGGACGAAGGCCCGCAGACGCGGCAATTGCGCAAAGATTTCGCCGCGCCCTTCCGTCATGCGGTCGGCGACGATGATGTCGGCGTCCTTCGCGGCACGCACGAGGCCGGCGGCGTCCAGGATTTCGTCGCTCTCGTGCAGGATAACCTCGGCAGCCGCCCGCAGCCCGTTGAGGCTACGGTCGCCGTAATAGTTGCGCCGCATCTCCGGCGTGTGCGCGAGCAGGACCTTCACGACATCTCTCCTTCAGTAACCGAACGCCCGCGGCAGCGCGGTGCTCAGCCACGGCACGAAGGCGATGACGAGCAGGCAGAGGAACAACAGGCCGAGATAGCCCATGATCGGCTTCACCGTCTGCTCGATCGGCACGTTGCCGATCAGGCAGGCGCCGTAAAGGCCGAGCCCGAGCGGCGGCGCGAACAGGCCGATGCCCATGGCGATGACCAGCACGACGCCGAAATGCAGGGGGTCGACGCCGAGCTGCACCGCGACCGGCAACAGCAGCGGCCCGAAGATGATCAGCGCGGCTGCGCCCTCCAGCACCGAGCCCATCACGATCAGCACGGCGATCGCCAGCAGGATGAACAGCCAGACGCCCGAGGTCTTGGAGAGCCCGAGCATGAAATCGCCGACCGCATGCGGCACCTGCTGCAGGGTCAGCGTGAACGCCAGCGATTGCGCGGCGGCGACGATGAACAGGACGAGACCCGCGCGCGTCGCGGCCTGCACGAAGCTGTGCGCGGCCGATTTGAAGCTGAGCTCCCGGAACACCACGCTGCCGACGACCAGCGCATAAGCCACCGCGAAGGCCGAGATTTCGGTCGCGGTGGCAAAGCCGCTCTTGAAGCCGAAGAAGATCATGAAGATCAGGCCGAACGAGGCGATCGCACCGCTCCACAGCCCCGACACCGGCATCTGCGGCTCGACCTCCTCGATCCGCTCCGGCCGCTTGCCGAAGATGATGGAGACCGCAATCAGCACAGAAGCCATCAGCGCCGACGGCAGCAGGCCGGCGACGAACAGGCCACCGATCGACAGATTGGCCACGAAGCCCAGAATGATCAGATTGATGCAGGGTGGAATGGTCTCCGCCATCACGGCGGAGGCCGCGAGCAGCGCCACCGCGCCGCCCGGATTTTGCCTGGAACGACGCGCGGCCGGGATCAGCACGGAGCCGACCGCTGCGACATCGGCCATCTTCGAGCCCGAGATGCCCGAGAATAGCACCATGGAAGCGACCATGACGACGTTGAGGCCGCCGCGCATGCGCCCGACCGCGCGCTGCAACAGCTCGATCAGCCGCACCGACATGCCGTTGGCTTCCATGAGATAGCCGACGAGGATGAAGAAGGGGATCGCCAGCAGCACGAAATTGTCGATGCCGCGCGCCATCTGCTGGGCGAAGATCACGCCGGGCAACGCGCCTTCGACCCAGATGAAGATCAGCGCGGCGAGCGCCAGCGCAAAACCGATCGGCAGGCCGCCGAACAGGGTTGCGAAGAAGCCGATCAGCATCAAGGTGCCTGCCGACGGCACCGAGGACGGCGACAGATAGTCCCAGACCAGATAAAGGCCGGTGACGACGATGATCGCGATGAGCCCCCTGACGATCTCTGGCAGCGGCCTTGCGCAGAGATGGTCGATCGCGAACACCGTCATGAACAGCGCGCCGACCCCCATGGGATAGAAGGTCAATTCCAGCGGCAGGCCTGAGCCGGTGGTCTGGCCTGCGGTCAGCGAACCCAGCTTGATCGCGTTGTAGGCGACGTAGCCGGAAATCAGCACGATCAACAGCGCGCTGGCGGCATCGACCAGCGCGCGCAGCCGCACCGGCAAGAGGTCGCGGAAGAAGGAAACACCGACATTCTCGCCGCGCGCGAGCGCGCTCGCCGCGCCGAAAAAGGCCGAGCCGACCATCAGCCCGCGCGCAACATCGTCGGACCATTCAACCGGCGCGTTGAAGAAGAACCGCAGCAGGACGGAGACGCAGACCACCACGAGATCGGCGGCGAGCAGGATCGCCGCGATCGCATCGCTGACGCGGAGCAGCAGGGCGATGCTGCCGCGGCGGCCGCCCGAAACGGACACGGCGGCTGTCATCGTCATCAGGCTTGCGTCGCGCGGATGATGTCGATGACGGCCTTGGACTCCGGCCGCGCCTTCATGAAGTTCTCGGTCTGCGGCGCGACGCGCTTCTTGAACGCCTCGCGGTCGCATTCGGCCACCGTCACGCCCTTCTCGGTCAGGGCCGCAAGCGCCTCCTTCTCGACGGCGAGCCCATGGGCCCGGGTGTCGGCCGCGGCCTTCTTCGCAGCATCGAGGAAGCCTTCGCGCAGCTTCGGGTCCATGCGGTTATAGGTCATGTCGCTGAAATAGATCGCAAGCGGCGAGAAATTATGCTGGGTCAGCGCGTAGAATTTCGACGTTTCGAAGAATTTGCTGGCCAGGATCGTCGGCGGATCGTGCTCCAGACCGTCAAGCACGCCGGCCTGCAGGGCCGTGTAGATTTCGCCGAACGCCAGGGGCGTCGCAGCGGCGCCCATCAGGCGCAGGCATTCGGTGATGACGGGGTTGGGCAGCGTCCTGATCTTGAGGCCGGCGAGGTCCTCCGGCGTCTTCACCGGCTTCTTCGCCAGCACGCTGCGCGAGCCGAAATTATAGGCCCAGGCGATGATGCGGATGTTGCCGCCCTTGAGCAGCGCGTCCTCGATCGGCTTGGCCGCGCCGGCGTCGAACGCCTTGGTCTGCTGCGGGAAGCTCGAGAACAGGAAACCGAGATCGTACGTGCCGACCAGCGGCACCAGATTGGCCGAGATCGACGAGCCCGACACCATGAGGTCGATGACACCGAGCTTCACCGAATTGATGACGTCGATCTCCTGGCCGAGCTGGTTGTCGGGGAAAAAGGCGACCTCGACCTGCTCGCCGAGGCCATTCCCTTTCAGGTTCTTGACGAGATTGTCGTAGTAGACCCGGCCGTTGGCGAATTTGGGATCGTTCGGCAGCGAGGAGGAGCATTTCAGCTTCAGCGTCGCAGCTTCGGCGCGGCCGATGATGGCGGGAGAGAGCACGAGGCCGGCGGTGACCGCCGCCGATGACTTGATGAACGCGCGACGGTTCACGGGCACGATGGTCATGGTGCGGCTTCTCCCACATTGTTTTTGTTCGCCGCAGTCGTCGCTGGCGGCCTGTTGCGTGAACTCTATGGCCAAAGCGACGGCACAGGCAAGCGGGCGGCCGGCAAGCGCAGAGCGGCAGGGAGCGCGTACGGCAGGCGACCAGCGCGGCTGAGCGACCACAATTCCCCGGGATTCGCGACGTGGATCGGCCTGCAGCCACATCCGCGCAGCGGGCGCGGTCGCGCCGGGCCGGCATCGATCCAATTGGAGCATGGATCAATGCGCAACTGACATGGATGGGCCGAGAACGATGCCCTCCGGCCCGGCAGGCGCCCTGCCCCATTTTGCCGCACGCCGAACGTGATCCAGTGCACAGACGGACGCATGGCGGCACCTTAGAAAAAGTGACATCATCGCGCGCATTGCCGATGGAGGTGACACCATGCGCCGTCCAGTCTTTTCCAATTTGCTTCTTGCATCCGGCCTTCTTGCGCTCGCTCAGTTGATGATTCCGACGGAGGCCGCGGCCGAAGCGCGGCTCGCGCTGGTGATCGGCCAATCCGCCTATCGCACCGTGCCCGAGCTGCCCAACGCCGCCAACGACGCCAAGGGCATGACAGAACTGCTCGGCAATGCCGGCTTCACCGTCACCACCGCGGCCAATCTGGCGCAGAACGAGATGCGCGCCGCGATCTCGGATTTCGCCGGCAAGGTCAGCGCCAGCGGCGCCGACACCGTCGCGCTGGTGTTCTATGCCGGCCACGGTCTGCAGATCGACGGCGAGAACTATCTCGTTCCTGTCGATCTCGATCCCAAGCGCGAGGCCGACATCCCGCTCCAGGGCGTCCGCCTCAACGACCTGCTCAACACGCTCGGCGCCCTGCCGACGCGGGCACGCATCTTCATGCTCGATGCCTGCCGCAACAATCCGTTCCCGGCGCTGAGCGGCGCCGGCCACGGCCTTGCGATCGTCGACACCAAGGCCGGCGCGCCCGGCTCGTTCATTTCCTATTCGACCTCGCCCGGCGCGGAGGCCGAGGACGGCAGTGGCATCGACAGCCCCTACACCACGGCGGCGCTGACCATCGCCAAGCAGCCCAACCTGCCGATCGAGGAAGTGTTCAAGCGCATCCGTGTCGCCGTCGCACAATCGACCGACGGCCGGCAGATTCCCTGGGAAAGCTCCTCGCTGACCACCGACTTCAAGTTCTTCGGCGAGAGCAGCGGTCAACCGTCCCTTCCGGGCGCAAATTCGATGGCGCTTGCCAGTGGCACGCGTAGCCTCGAGGACTGGCGCAAGGAATTGCAGGGCAAGCCTGCCATGGTCGCCTATGAACTCGTCATCACCGACGACACGGTGCCGGCGTATCAGGCCTATATCGAGCTGTACGCGCAGGATACCCGCACGCCGCGCGTGCGCACCGTGCTGGAACGGCGGCGCCAGATGCTGGCCTGGGAGCGCGCGACCGCGATCAACACCCGCGCTTCGTTCGAGGCTTATCTGGCCAATTGGGACAACAGCGACCTCGCCGCGACCGCGCGCCGGCTGCTGCTGCGCGTGCAGAACCGCAATTACGGCGTGCCCGTCGCCGCCGCGGCGACCCCGGTCGCCGTCGCAATGGCTCCGACCTGCCCGTGCTCGGCGCCGACACCGCCGGCAACGCCCGCCAATCCGAGCGTCGCGCCCATCATCAAGAAGCGCGTCGACGTCACTCCGCCCAAGCGCAAGGTGGTCGAGACGCCGCCGAAGCGCCGGCCGCCGCCCGACGAAGTGGTCTACGAGCGCGCGCCGCCTCCCGGACCGCCGCCCGGCGCCGTGATGCAGGGCATCGGCGTCGGGATAGGCATCGGCATCGGAATGGGCGGTCGCGGCGGCGGCGGCGACCATTACCGCGGCGACTACCGCAGATACTGAGACGGTCCAGCTTCGACATCGCCCCGGCTCGCGCCCAATCGCGCGCGAGCCGGATTTATTACGTCAGCGCCGGATAATCGCGCTGGATGCCCTCCCGGATCCATCCGGCCTGGATCGCGCGAAACAGGATCTGGGCCGTCTTGAGATCATTGGCCTTCATGCAGAGGTCGACGATGCGGCGGACCGCATCGTCGCGCATCAGATCGTCTGCAATCTTCATCGCGATTTCCATCGCGACGCGGGCCGCACGCTCATAGCGCTCACGTTCGCGCGTGGCAGTCTGCGCGGAGCCTCCGACGGCCTCCGCGCCCGCTCTCGCGGCATCGCAGATGTTGCGGATTCGCTCCGCCGCGTCGATATCGCCGAGCGGCCCCGGGATCGGCTCATCCCAGATGTCGGCCGGCTGCCGCCTTGCGAACCACTTCATTGCCCCCACCAATGGTCGTCGTTGCTTGCACCTTTCAGGACATGCGGCGCGGCCCGATCGCCTCGAACTGCGCCTTCTGCTCGTCGTTGAGCGTGGCGTAGAAATCATCGAGCGCCGCGCGCACCGACTTGATGCCGTCCAGCATCGCATCCAGCCGCTTGCGGATCGTGGCCATGCGGGCCGGCGGTGTCATGACCTCATTGGGCTCGCAGGTCGCTTTCAGCGATGCGCTGGCCTTGACGCTGGTGTCCTGCAGCACCTGAAGCGCCGCGCGCTGGGTGTCGCTCGGACGAAGTCTTTCCTCGATCGTGGCGCCGGGCCAATCGAACGCGGCGGGCACGCTGCAAGTCTGCACCGGCGATCCGCCCGCATTGTTCGATGCGCTGGCGCGCCGCTGATCGTCAGCGAGGGCATTGAAGCGCGCCTTCTGTTCGTCGTTGAGCGAACCATAGAACTGGTCGAGGGCGGGCTGGACCAGATCGACGGCCTTCTGCATCGCCTCGATGCGTTGCTGCATGGCCGCGAGCCGGCCGGGGGCCGTCGCTGCGGCCTGCGTCGGACAGGATGTGCGGATCAGTGCTGCCGCGTCGACCGAGGCGTTGCCGAGCGCATCGAGAGCTGAGCCCTGCGCATCCGTCGGCTGCACCGCGGATGCGATCTGATCGATGGGCAGCCCGGCGATGGCGCGGTGGTCACTGCCGCAGAGCTGATCGAGCGGTGCGCTGCGCGCCCGCCGTCGTCCCTGCGGTTGCTGCGGCAGATAGGCCGACAGGCGATCAAAACCGTAGGGGCCGAATATTCCGGCATAGATGTCCGGGTAGCCATAACCCCAGAAGCCGAGCCCGTCGCCCCAGATCGTGTAGTCGTAGAGGTCGTTATAGGCGAACGGCCAGAACAGCGGACCAACCCAGCCATAGCCGCCACCCGCATGTTGCCACCAGCCGCTGCTCGCGCCGCTCCAGCCGGCGAGTGCGGCCGCGGCGGCGAGCTGCGCACGCGCCGCCGGATTGCTGATCAGCCGGCCGTTGCGGAATGCGCTGGAGTTGAGGGCATTGCGGAAGCTCGCGGGACGGATCGCCGCGTTGCGGATCTGACCAAAATTGGGCCCGCCGCGCCGGGCACCCGTGGTGAACCGCATGCCGCGATGATGTCCGCCGCCATGCACATGCCCGCCGCCATGACCGCGGAAATGTCCGGCGCCGTGATGGCCACCGCCGTGTCCGCCTCCGTGGCCGCCGCCATGACCCCCGCCATGACCCCCGCCATGTCCGCCCTTCGCCAGGGCCGCGCCCGCCAGCATGCAGGCAAACGCCATTGCGGCAATTCCAATGACCGGTCGCACCATCGCATCCTCCCGCAGAGCCGCGCCATTGAGGCACCGGAACTTGGCGGGAATTGGAACCGGCAGGATTGCCGAAAGTTCCCGGTCTACGCCTCGGGCACAATCTTGCCGGGATTGAAGATGTTGAGCGGATCGAGGGCCTTCTTCAGGGCCCGCATCGCATCCAGTGCCTCGGGGCCGAGCTCCGCCTTCAGATATTTCTGCTTGCCCTGGCCGATGCCGTGCTCGCCGGTGCAGGTGCCGTCCATGGCCTGCGCGCGCTCGACCAGGCGATGCATGAACTCTTCGCCGCGCGCCATCTCGGCGGCGTCGTTGGTGTCGCAGACCAGGGAGCAATGGAAATTGCCATCGCCGACATGGCCGACGATCGGCGACAGCAGGTTGAGCCGCTTGAGATCCTCCTCGGTCTCGCTGACGCACTCGGCAAGGCGAGAGATCGGCACGCAGACGTCGGTCGCGACCACGCCGATGCTGTCGCCGGGCCGCAGCGCCTTCACGGACCAATAGGCGTCGTGCCGCGCCTGCCACAGTTTGGTGCGGTCCTCCGGCTTGGTGGTCCAGGAGAAATCGCCGCCGCCGCAATCTTTCGCGATCTCGCCGAAGGCCTTGGACTGTTCGGCGACCTCGATCTCGCTACCGTGGAATTCCATCAGAAGCAGCGGCGTCTCCGGCAGCGTCAGCTTCGAATAGGCGTTGCAGGCTTGCACCTGCGCGGCGTTGAGCAGCTCGATACGCGCCACGGGAATGCCGGTCTGGATCGCCAGGATGACGGCCTGACAGGCCCCGTGCACAGTCTCGAACGACACCGCGCCGGCCGCGATCGTCTCGGGAATGCCGCGCAGGCGGATGGTCAATTCCGAGATGATGCCGAGCGTGCCTTCCGCACCGACGAACAGATGGGTGAGGTCGTAGCCCGCCGATGACTTCTTGGCGCGCGTGCCCGTGGTGATGATCTCGCCGTCGCCGCGTACCACCTTCAACGCCAGCACGCTGTCGCGCATGGTGCCGTAGCGCACCGCATTGGTGCCGGAGGCGCGGGTCGAGGCCATGCCGCCGAGCGAGGCATCCGCGCCGGGATCGATCGGGAAGAACAGGCCCTGGTCGCGCAGGTGCTCGTTGAGCGCCTTGCGGGTCACGCCGGGCTGGATCACGCAGTCGAGGTCCTCGGCATGCACCGCGAGCACCTTGTTCATGTCGCGCAGGTCGATCGAGATACCGCCGGCGGGCGCGTTGACCTGGCCCTCCAGCGAGGTGCCGGTGCCGAAGGGAATGACCGGGACGCCGTTCTTGGCGCAGATCCGCACCACGTCCTGGATGTCGGCGGTCTCCTGCGCCATCACCACGCCATCCGGCGGCTGGTTGGGGATCCAGGTGGTGGTATGGCCGTGCTGCTCGCGCACGGCCTGCGAGGTGATGAGGCGGTTGCCAAAGCGTGCGGCGAGTTGCTCCAGCGCGCTCGCGAGGGCTTTCGGCTCCGGCCGCGGCGGATTATTGGTGATGGTCGTACCCACGGAATTCCTCCCGACAGAAGAACCGTGGCAAAGGACATAAAGCCGGTCAAGTCAAGCGACCGGACGCATAGCTTGGGAAGGAAACATGCCGGAGACTGCCGCCTCGACGCCCAAAGCAGAGCCGTTCCGCGCCGCGATCATGCAGATCGAGCCGCAATGGATCGACTACAACGGCCATCTCAACATGGCCTATTACAACGTGATGTTCGACCGCGCGATCGACCAGCTCTGGAGCGAGCTCGGGATCGGGCCCACCTATATGAAGGAGCGCGGCGGCTCGACCTTCACGGCCGAATGCCATGTGCGCTATCTGCGCGAAATCCACCTCGGCGATCCCGTGCAGATCCTGGTGTGGTTGCTGGAGGCTGACGACAAGCGGCTGCATACATTCGAGGAGATGCGGCACGCGACCGAGGGCTGGCTGTCGGCGACGTCCGAGAACATGTCGCTGCACATGGACATGAATGCGCGGCGCGTTGCGCCGTTTCCGCCCGATATCAGCGAGCGCATCGCTGCGGTCACGAAGGCCCACAGCGCGGTCCCGCGCCCCGAGGGCATCGGCCGGAACGTGGCGATGCCCTCGAAGCGCTAAGCGCTATACCCTGTTGCGGCCGCGGGCCAGGCCGACCACGGCCGAGACCAGGAACAGAACGACCGCGATGAAGAAGATGATCTTGGCGATCTCGATCGAAGCGCCGGCGACGCCGCCGAAGCCCAGGATGCCGGCGATCAGTGCGATAACCAGAAACGTCACAACCCAGCCTAGCATGGTCAAACCCTCGTCTTGATGTTGTCTGCGTCGACGCGGCTCGCCGCGCCACTTGCCCAGACAATCTCGAGGCGGGAACGATGGTTCCGGGTCCTGCAACAGCGAAATTCGCGGCTCGCGAAGGAACAAATTGACCTGCCGCGCACGTGGAAAACCTGTTTTCGCCGCCCCATATAGCCACCATCCCTGTTAGAAGGCTCCCTCCCGTCACCCCGCGGTGTCATCGTGGGGCCAAATGATTCGCATGACCGAGCCGAGCAAGATCACTGGCGTACCCGACCACCAGCCCGCAGCCGGCGGCATCGCCGCGCGTGCGCGCGCCTCGGTGGGCCCGAAATACCTGTCCGGGCTCAATCCGGAGCAGCGCGAAGCGGTGGAGACGCTGGACGGCCCGGTCCTGGTGCTGGCCGGCGCCGGCACCGGCAAGACCCGCGTGCTGACGACGCGTATCGCCCATATCCTGAGCCAGGGCCGCGCCCGCCCCGCCGAGATCCTGTCGGTGACCTTCACCAACAAGGCCGCGCGCGAGATGAAGCACCGGCTCGGCCAGATGCTCGGCCATGCGGTGGAGGGCATGCCGTGGCTCGGCACCTTCCACTCCATCGGCGGCCGCATCCTGCGCGTCCATGCCGAGCTGGCGCAGCTCAAGTCGAACTTCACCGTGCTCGACGTCGACGATCAGGTCCGGCTCTTGAAGCAACTGCTTCAAGCCGAGAGCATCGACGACAAGCGCTGGCCGGCGCGCATGCTGGCCGGCCTGATCGACGGCTGGAAGAACCGCGGCCTGATGCCCTCGCAGGTGCCCTCGGGCGAAGCCGCCATGTTCGCCAACGGCAAGGGCGGCAAGCTCTATGCGAGCTATCAGGAGCGGCTGAAGATCCTGAACGCGGCCGATTTCGGCGATCTCCTGCTGGAGAATATCCGCATCTTCCGCGAGCACCCGGATATTTTGCGGCAGTACCAGCAGCGCTTCAAATTCATTCTGGTCGACGAGTACCAGGATACGAACGTCGCACAATATCTGTGGCTGCGGCTGCTGTCGCAGGCGCCGTCGGATTCGTCGTTCACCTCTCCCCGCGCGCGGGGAGAGGTCGCATCGCCCGGCAGCGCAATTGCGCGCCTGAGCGATGCGGGTGAGGAGGACTCTCCGCAAGCTGAACCCGTGAAGACAACCCCTCTCCCCGTGCAGGACGGGGAAAGAGAGCAGAAGCCTCACGTCAAGAACATCTGCTGCGTCGGCGACGACGACCAGTCGATCTATGGCTGGCGCGGCGCCGAGGTGGACAACATCCTGCGCTTCGACCACGATTTCCCGGGCGCAAAGGTCATTCGCCTGGAGCGCAACTACCGCTCGACCGGGCACATCCTCGCCGCCGCCTCGCATCTGATCGCGCACAACGAAGGCCGGCTCGGCAAGACGCTGCGCACCGAGGACCAGGACGGCGAGAAGGTCACGGTCACAGGCTCGTGGGATTCCGAAGAGGAAGCCCGCGGCATCGGCGAGGAGATCGAGCAGATCCAGCGCAAGGGCGAGAAGCTCAACGAGATCGCGATCCTGGTGCGCGCGTCCTACCAGATGCGCGAGTTCGAAGACCGCTTCGTCACGCTCGGCCTGCCCTATCGCGTCATCGGCGGCCCGCGCTTCTACGAGCGCGCCGAAATCCGCGACGCGCTGGCCTATTTGCGCGTCATCAACTCCCCGGCCGACGACCTCGCCTTCGAGCGTATCGTCAACGTCCCGAAGCGCGGCCTCGGCGATGCCACCGTGCAGATGCTGCACGACCACGCCCGCAAGCGCCGCATTCCCCTGTTCGAGGCGGCCCGCGCGGTGGTCGAGACCGACGAGCTGAAGCCCAAGGCGCGCGGCTCGCTTCGCGACGTCGTCGCGCAGTTCGACCGCTGGCGCGCCCAGCGCGAGGTCACCGCCCACACCGATCTCGCCCAGATCGTGCTCGACGAGAGCGGCTACACCGAGATGTGGCAGAAGGACCGTTCGGCCGACGCCGCGGGCCGGCTGGAGAATTTGAAAGAACTCGTGCGCTCGATGGAAGAGTTCGAGAACCTGCAAGGGTTCCTGGAGCACATCTCGCTGGTGATGGACCGCGACAGCGGTGCCGACGAGGACGCGGTGTCGCTGATGACGCTGCATTCGGCCAAAGGGCTCGAATTCGACAACGTGTTCCTGCCCGGCTGGGAGGAAGGCCTGTTCCCGAGCCAGCGCACGCTGGACGAACAGGGCCGCGCGGGCCTCGAAGAGGAGCGCCGGCTCGGCCATGTCGGCCTGACCCGCGCCCGCCGCCGCGCCATGATCTATTTCGCGACCAACCGGCGCATCCATGGCACCTGGTCGACCACGATCCCCTCGCGCTTCCTCGACGAATTGCCGGCGGCCAATGTCGAGATCACGGAGTCCAAAGGCGGTTCGGCCTGGGGCGGCACCGGCGGCTACGGCGCCTCGCGCTTCGACGACATGGAGGCGTTCGGCTCGACCTATTCGACGCCGGGCTGGCAGCGCGCCCAGGCCAACCGCAACCGCGGCGGCGGACGCAATGGCGGCGGCTTCGAGGAAGAAGCCGCGACGTTCTCCTCCTCGTCATCCGGACCGGATTTCGGCAGCTTCTCCTCCCGCCGTCGCGCTCCCCTGACGATCGAGGGCGAGCTGGTCGCCAAATCAACCGGCACGACGTCCGAATTCTCGCTGGCAGACCGCGTCTTCCACCAGAAATTCGGCTACGGTCGCGTCACCAAGATCGACGGCAACAAGCTCACCATCGCCTTCGACAAGGCCGGCGAGAAGAAGGTCGTGGACAGTTTTGTGCAGCGGGCGTGAGGCCTGCGATATGGCCCAATACGTTGCTGTCATTGAGGACACCGATCCCGAAGCCGTCAGCTTGTGGTTTCCGGACCTGCCCGGCTGCATTTCCGGCGGCGACGACGTCGACGAGGCCCTGGAGAATGCTCCAGAGGCCCTCGCATTCTATGCACAGGAGCTTGGCGCCGACGGCCGCCGGCTTCCTCCGCCGCGGACGCTGGACGAGCTCAGGGCCGATCCGGAGTTCGCCGACGACCTGGGAAACCACACCGTCGTCCTGATCGAATGGCCACCCCTCGACACCGCCGAGTGAGGACTGTTCGCCGCACTCCCCTGGGCTTCGACGGTTCTCCTCCGAACAGGTCTTGACCATCGCGAACTTCCCCGTATCAGATAAAGCCATGGTCCGGGGCTCCATCACACTGATCTTGCTGACATTGGGGATGCCGTCGCTCAGCGCGGCGGAGACCATGAGCTTTGGCGATTCGATCGGAAAGCTGGCGGCGAGCTGCGGCGCGGAAATCGTCGCCAATTGCCGTGGTGTCAACCCGGACTCGACCCGCCTGAAGGAGTGCCTGTCGCGCAACCGCGACGTGCTGTCCCCGCAGTGCCAGAGCGACTATCTCGGCGCCTTCGACGCCATCCAGAAGCGCGTTGCCGCGCGCGTCACCGTGGCGAATGCCTGCCAGCGCGAGATCGTCAAGGTCTGCGGCGGCTCGACCAAGGAGACCAGCAAGTCGATCCCCTGCCTGGTTTCGACCCCCAAGGGCATCAGCAACAACTGCCTGAAGGCCGTCGACGACGCGGGGTATCGCTGATGCGCGCGACGAGGCTCTACATTGCCGGACCGGCCCTCGCGTTTGGCCTCGCTTGGCTCGCGGGCACAGCCGTCGCGCAGACGGCGGCGCCGACCCGCGACGACATCGTCGGCAAGCTCAACCATCTCGAAGAGCCCGGCGAGGTCGATCTCCCCGCGCTGAAGACGCAGGTGATGGAGCGCGCCAAGGCCAGGATCAAGAATGATCCCGGTCCGGTGAACCGGCCGCCGATCGCGCCTGATCTCGCAAAGCTGCCCGCCTTCAACGCGCAGATCCAGTTCGATGCCGACACGCCGATCATCCAGCCGGCATCCTACCAGACCGTCGGCCGCATCGCGGACGCGCTGGTTCATTCCTCGCTGCTGCCTTACACGTTCCTGATCGTCGGCCACGTCGAATCCAATTCGAAGACGCGCGAGGCCAATGCGATCCTGAGCCAGCGCCGCGCGGACGCGATCCGCGACGTGCTGGTGAACACCTTCAAGATCTCGACCAAGCGGCTGCATCCGATCGGCCTCGGCGAGGAGCAGTTTCTCGACCGCGCCAAGCCGACGTCGGCCGTCAACGGCCAGTTGCAAATCCTGACCTATGCCAAGGTGCCCGAGGAGGCGCCTGCGCGTCCGGCCGCAGCGCCCGCGCCTGCGGCGAAAAAGCCCGCCAAGAAGCGCTGAGCACACGCGCTTCGCACCCGGTGGAACCCTTTGAAGTCCTGATCGTTTTGTAACCTGTCCGGGGCGCACCCATACGGCTTTGCGCGACAAAAGCGCCGGTTTGTGCACCGCCCTGTCCAGTGCTATAGCCACTGTTCGCCCTTCCCGATCCCGTGCTGCATGAGACCAAAATGGGTGGCATTTTTCAGCGCCAACTTGCCGTTTACGTCGAGTACCATCGCGATCCCCGGAATACGGCGATGCATGTGATCGGTATTCTTCTGTTGTTCACCGGCGCGGTGATGCCGCTGACGCTGGTCCGGCTTCCGCTGTTCGGTTTCGATGTCAGCCTGGCGGTGATCCTGGCCTTGCCGGTGCTGATCTATTGGCTGCTGCTGGATGTGGCGCTCGGGATCGGCATTCTGGCTGTTTCCATCGTGCTGTTTTCGGTGGCGACGACGATTGCGGCGCAGGTCAGCACTGCGACGATGTGGGCGATTTTCGCCGCGCTGGTGGCGCTCGGCCTCGCCGCGCAGACCATCGGTCACAAGGTTTTTGAGGGCCGCGAAGCCTCGCTGTTCACTTTTCCTTCGCATCTTTTGCTTGGACCGATGTTCGTCATGGCAAAATTATTCATTGCATTGGGCTTCCGTCGCGACCTTGCCGCGATTCTGGCGCCTCTTCCGGCGAATTCTCTTTCAACCCGATAGTTCTAGAAGCGAAATAGCAACCTTCTGCATGGCTCTCGTCCTGGTTACCGGTGGCAGTGGCTTCATCGGACATCATCTCGTCGAAGCGCTCCGCGCCTGTGGGCAGCGGGTGCGCGTGCTCGATGTCCGCGCGCCGGCCGCGGGGAACACTGACGTCGAACACGTGCAGGGTTCGGTGCTTGACGGCGCCGCGGTCGATGCTGCGATCGCCGGGGTCGATCAGGTCTATCACCTTGCCGGTCTGCCCGGCATGTGGGTCGCCAACAAGCAGGACTTTCACGAGGTCAATTGCCGCGGCACCGAGATCGTGCTTGCGGCCGCGATGAAGCGCGGCGTGTCGCGCTTCCTGCACTGTTCGACCGAATCGATCCTATTCCCCTATTCCGACCTGAACGGCGTCCCCGCGGAAGAAGCGTTGCAGCCAGCCGATGCCATGCCGGGCGCCTATACACGCTCGAAGTCGCTCGCCGAGCACTGCGCCGCAAAGGCCGCGGCCGATGGCTTTCCGCTCGTGATCGGCACGCCGACCATGCCGATCGGTGCCGCCGACCACAATCTTACGCCGCCGACCGCGATGCTCTGGTACTTCCTGCAGAAGAAGGTGCAGCCGCATCTCAACTTCCTGGTCAACCTCGTCGACGTTCGCGACGTTGCCATGGGCCTGGTGCTGACCATGGAGCGCGGCCGCCTCGGCCAGCGCTACATTCTCGGCGGGGACTGCGTCCCGCTCGGACGCATCCTGCGGATGATGTCGGCGATGAGCGGCCGCCGGCAGTTTCCGGTCGTCGTCCCCGGCAAGATCGCCGAGCTCTCCGCGATCATGCTGGAATACATCTCCGATCAATTCACGCGCCGGCCACCCAACGGCACCGCTGAGGGCGTGCGCATCGCGCTCGCCGCGAGCGATCTTTCGATCGGCAAAGCCCGTAACGAGCTCGGCTATTCGCCGCGTCCGATCGAGCCGGTGCTGCGCGAAACCATCACCCATCTGCTTGCCCGCAACGGCCAGCAGCCCACCGGCGCCATCGAGCATCGCGCGCTCTCCTCGCGCGCTGGCTGAAGCCGCCGCCCAACGCAAAGAACCTTCATGTCCTTCGATTTCAGCAAGCTTCTCTCCGTCGCCTGGGGTGGCTGGACCACGGCCTGGCCGACCGAACTCCTGGCCCTGGTCTGGCTCGCCTTTCTCGCCAGCTGGGTTGGTGCCTCGTTCTGGCAGGGGCGGACCAAGAAGCAGGTCATGACGCTTGAGTCGCAGCGCTATCGCCTGCCGATCCTGGTCGGCGGCATCCTGTACACGCCATGGGTTGCACAGCTCCTGGGCTGGAAGCCGCTTTGGGTGCTCGGCAATACCGGCATCTACATCGCTGCGGTCCTCTCCGCGGCCGGCATCGCCTTCGCCTGGTGGGGCCGGCTGCATCTCGGAAAATTCTGGTCGAACACCATCACCCACAAGGAAGATCACCGCGTGATCGACACCGGCCCCTACGGCATCGTGCGTCACCCGATCTACACCGGCTTGATCTTCGGCATGCTCGTCACCGGCATCGCAATCGGCCTCGTAACGACGATCCTTGGCGCGATCCTGATCTCGCTCGGCATGTGGCAGAAGGGCCGGATGGAAGAGGTGTTCCTCTCCAAGGAGCTCGGCGAAGACGCCTACGGCGCCTATTGCCGCCGCGTGCCGATGATCATTCCGTTCCTGTCGCCGCGTTAAGGGCGTAGCAACTGGCCCTCACTCTCGTGTCCCGGACGCGCTGCGCTGCGTCCGGGGCACGAGCGCACGCTTTTACGCACCAAGGAACTGCTCCTCCCCTTGCCCGTTAGCTCCGCGACATCTGCACCACGCAGAGCATCGAGCCGAGCCCAAGCCATGTCGGACGCCTACGATTATTTCCGCGAGCACGCGATCGCCGCCTTGCGCAAGGCGCGGGCGCTGCCGCCTGGGCGTACCAAGCAGAAGCAGCGTACGGTCGCGCGGGTCTATCATCTGCTATCCAGGGAAGCCGCGCTCGCACCCAACGTCCATCACCTCGACGATTTTCGCGCGGCACGGCAGCTCGAGCGGCAGATCGGCCGTTGATCTCCGGGCACCACCCGTCGGCGCTCGTCCCATGCAAATTCGATCGGCTGCCATTCCCAGGGAATAGGCCCCAGCGGCATGCCGCATAGGTTGACGCCGGCCCCGTCAGCCAGTTGGATGCGCGCGCAAACAGGGGCACCTCATGACCTTCTCCAGCATCTTCGCGCAGTTCGTCGCGATCCTCGGCGGCATCGCGCTGCAATGGCGCAAGATGACGGGCACCGAGCCAGCGCCGGCCTGGGGCCAGAGCCCCGCCATTCCCGAAGCGAAGCCGCAAGGCGCGATCCCGACCTTGAAGATGCCGACCGCGCGCGGCTGGAGCGAGGGCCAGAAACCGACGGTCGCGCCGGGCCTTGAGGTCAACGCGTTCGCCACCGGCCTCGACCATCCGCGCTGGATCGAGGTACTGCCGAATGGCGACGTGCTGATCGCGGAGGCGACGCAGATCGCGGGCGCGCCGAGGAGCGTGTTTCACTATGCGATGCAGGCGACGATGCGCCGCGCCGCCGCGCTCGGCGTGTCCGCCAACCGCATCACGCTGCTGCGCGACAGAGACGGCGACGGCGTCGCCGAAGTTCGCGGCGCCTTCATGGAGAACCTCAATCAGCCCTTCGGCATGGCGCTGGTCGGCGACACCTTCTATGTCGGCAACACCGACGGCGTGATGGCGTTTCCCTATGTCGCGGGGGCCGACCGCATCACCGCGCCGGGCAAGCGCCTCACGACTTTCAAGCCAGGCGGCCACTGGACGCGCAGCCTGCTCGCAAGCCCAGACGGCAAGAAGCTCTATGCCGGCGTCGGCTCGCTCAGCAACATCGCCGAGATGGGCATGGAGGTCGAGGAAGGCCGTGCCGCGGTGTACGAGCTCGACCTCGTCGCTGGCACGCATCGCATTTTCGGCGCCGGCTTGCGCAATCCCGTAGGCCTGGCCTGGGAGCCGAAAACGAACGTGCTCTGGACCGTCGTCAACGAGCGCGACGGGCTCGGCGACGAGACGCCGCCCGATTATCTCACCTCGGTGCGTGACGGCGGCTTCTACGGCTGGCCCTATTGCTATTGGGGCAAGACGGTTGACGACCGCGTGCCGCAGGATCCGGCGATGGTCGCCAAGGCGCTGCAGCCGGACTACGCGCTCGGCGGCCACACCGCTTCGCTCGGCCTGTGCTGGATGCCCGCGGGCACCCTGCCCGGCTTCGGCGACGGCATGGTGATCGGCCAGCACGGCTCGTGGAATCGCAGCAAGCTGTCCGGCTACAAGCTGGTGTTCATCCCGTTCGAGAACGGCAAGCCGTCCGGTCCGGGTCGCGACATCCTGTCGGGCTTCCTGTCCCCCGACGAGAAGGAATCCTACGGCCGCCCGGTGGGCGTGACGATCGGCCCCGACAAGAAATCGCTGCTGATGGCCGACGACGTCGGCAACGTGATCTGGCGCGTCACGGGAGCGTAGAGCCTCACGTCCCCACGCACAGGGTGGCGCGCTGCTTCTTGAGCAGCGCGATCACGGACAGTGCGGTGATCAACCCGGTCTTGGGATTCTCCGACGGGATGTTCTCGATGCCCATCGAGAACCTAGCCGAATCCGCGTCGACCTCGATGCGATGAACGTTGCGAGTCACGGTCGGGTCGGCCCAGACCTGGATCTGAGTGCGATCAGGCCCGATGCCCGCCAGCGACAGCGCAACGGCGACATTGACGTTCGCCGGAAAGCCTTTTGCGGCTTCGCGCGCGCTGCCCTCGAACAATTTCAGCGGCTCGCGCAGATTGTCGATATCGATGTTGTTCTGCACGATGAACGGCGCCCCCTTCAGCCCGTCGATCGGCTTGCGCGTCACCATCTTCACGGAATGAATGGTGCCGATGGCGGCGGCGTTGACGGCGTCGAGCCCGATCAGTGCGCCTGTCGGCACGATGATGCGGCCGCCATTGGCGCGGGCGAGATCGACGAGATCGAAATTATCGAGCAGGCCGCCGACGCTGACCACGACCGCGGCCTTGCCGCGCCTCACCGCGGGCTCGACGATGGAGCGCAGATGATGGCTCGGCGCGCATTCGACCACGATGTCGGCGGCCTCGCCGAGCTGCTCGAGCGGCAGGATTCGCGGCGGGCGGCGCAGGCTATCGAGGAATGCCTGATGCTTTGCGGGATCGCGCACCGCGACGGCGGACAGGGCCAGCCCCTCGATGCCCTGATCGAGCGCGGTCGCGATCTTGCTGCCGATCGAGCCCAGCCCGGCAATGGCAACGCGCAATTCACCCGGCGTCTTTTGTTCGCTCATCGCATCCACCTTCTCACCCTAGCCTACGTCATAGCCCCTCACGCCTCCCGCGCATAGCTGCGCAGGCGCGCCTCCAGCACCGCCAGCATGGCATCGCGAGCCGGATCGCGCGTGCCGCGCAGCCAGGCGGCGGCAAGCGGCAGCCGGCCGACCGGACCGCTCTGCCTCAGCCGGAGCGGCACGAAGCGCACGCCCGACACCGCCATCCGCGTGGTCCAGCGCGGCACGATCGCGACGCCGA